>NZ_CP118631.1:0-4800000 GCF_028993635.1 Mucilaginibacter sp. SJ | reverse complement strand
TTCTACTTTTGCCATATCAAGCGAAGAAAAGGGTGTCATGCTGAGCTTGTCGAAGCATGGTGGGCGGGGCCTCTACGCGCGTCCTTCGACAGGCTCAGGATGACAGGCTCTCGCTCCTAAGATGATAAAGTTAAAAAAGGTGTCATGCTGAGCCTGTCGAAGCATGGTGGGCAGGGCCTCTGCGCGCATCCTTCGACAAGCTCAGGATGACAGGCCCCTGGCCCCCACCCAATCCACACATTTTCTTTATTCTTTAAAAATTCTAATCACATTCTAATTTCTTTCTTAAACCGCTTTAATGCCTGGTACCGACTATTGTATCAACAAACAGTAGTAAACACAAAAAAAGGTATCATCATGAAAACATTAAACATTATCATCCCGTCTGATTTCACCTTATCATCATTAAACATTATACCTGTTTTAGCAGAGCGCTATCCGAATCAAAAGCTCAACATATCGCTCGTTCATTTCCTTCAACTGTCCGACTCTATATCCGATCTGCTATTATTATCCCGCAGAAGCAGGGAATACCAGCTCATCAGCGATGAATTTTACGCCGGTTGTACTATGCTGAAGAACGACTATACAGACCAGATAGAAAACATCATCCCCGACTTTTTTTATGGCAACACGATAGCTGTATTTAAAAACTATCTCGAAGAAAAAGAGACTGACCTGATTGCCATGCCCGAAAATCACAACTATGCAAGGTTAACACCCAACAGTTTTGACCCTACCATACTGATGCAACGGAGCGGGTATAAAATAATTACCCTTAAAGCTGAAGTAAAGCAGTCTTTAACCATAGTTAATGCCGAAGCCGAACATGAGCTGCTGGAGATTTAATATTTACTAAAATCATTTAAAACAACTATCTATGTTACTAAAAGAAAATATCCCGGTAAAATATGTGGTGGGCAAAATAAAGAACGAATTGTTACTGGTTGCCGTGTATGCTGTAGCTATAGCCTTATTCCATCGTTTTTTGCCTGAGTACCGCATTTCAATCCCAATTGCCGTGCCGGCCATATTGGCTACCATCATATCCTTGTTACTGGCATTTCGTTCAAACCAGGCTTATGACCGCTGGTGGGAAGCCCGGAGCATTTGGGGAGCCATAGTGAACGATTCAAGATCGCTGGTGCGCGAGTTGATCACTTTTTTAGATGGCGATAACGCTGTATGTGAAGAAATAGAAGGTTTCAAAAAACGGTTTGTTTACAGGCAGATAGCATGGTGCTATGGCTTAAGTCAATCATTACGCAAGCAAGATCCATATGCCAAAAACACTCACCTGTTGGTTGACGAAGAGGTGAAATTCACTCATCGTTTTACAAACATGCCCAACAGCTTGCTAAAACTGCACGGGCTTGATCTAAAACTGGCTTATAAAAACGGCTGGCTTAATGATTACCAGCAAGTGCAGATAGATGGCACACTTAACCGCCTGTGCGATGCTATGGGCAAATGTGAACGGATCAAGAACACGGTATTCCCGGTTACCTACAGTTTGTACATCCACTTTTGCCTGTACCTGTTTATCATATTGCTGCCATTTGGCCTCATCGAATTCTTCGGTATGTTTGAAGTACCGCTGATCATAGCTATAGCGGCAGCATTTTTACTGGTAGAAAAAATGGCCATCCACCTGCAGGACCCATTTGAAAACAAACCAACAGACACTCCGACAACTGCCATATCGCAAGCCATTGAACGCGACTTAAAGCAGATGCTTAACGATAAACATGAGAGTGAAAAGGCGCCGGTGCAAGCCGCCGCCGCTAAAGCAAATGTGTATTATATACTGTAAGCTTTACACCCCTGTGCGGGAAGGCACAGGGGTTCACTTTTTTATTCTTTAAACCCTAAACCTTCTTCTTTCATTTTCTCCTTCACTATCGGCACCGAACTTTTGCCGACACCGTGCAACTGCAAAAACTCTTTCTCGGTAAGTTTTGATAATTCAAGCAATGATGTTATACCCGCATTAGCCAACGCGCGCTGAGCAGGATTGCCCAATTTACCAAATGGGCTTTCTGATTTTTCAGTCTTCATAAGGAATGATTTTATGGATGGGCAAATTTAATATACGCTTGCGCTCGTTTGCAACGAGCGCTTAACATGGTTTTGCGTTTGTAACGCACGATTATTAATTTAGCCTAAACCTATATCCAGGATGTCGCATCAATACAGAGTTAGAAACCATGAAGAAATACATTTCATTACTTTTACTATAGTCGATTGGGTTGATGTATTTATCAGGCCATCTTACAAACAACTAATTATTGATTCCCTTATTTACTGTCAAAAAAACAAAGGTTTGGAGATATATGCTTTTTGCCTGATGACAAACCACCTCCATTTGCTGGTATCCGCAAGAAGCCCAGTAAGACTACCCGATATTGTGCGCGATTTTAAAAAACACACCAACAAACAAATTATCAAACTGATAGAAGCAGAAAACGAAAGCCGCAGGGATTGGATGTTGTATCGTTTTAAGTATAATGCCAGGTTTGATGATCGGATACAAAATTATAAAGTTTGGCAGGATGGCTATCATTCCATCGAGTGTGACCGGGAAGACATACTTTTTCAAAAATTGGATTATATTCATGATAACCCTGTACGGGCTGAAATAGTAAGCTATCCTGAACATTACATATATAGCTCGGCGATTAATTATGCCGGAGAGCCGGGTTTGTTAGAAATAACTTTATTGGAAAGGGGCTTTATCTCCGTGAAAGCTTAACATGGATTTACGTTACAAACGTAAACCCACGTTAAGCACTCGTTATAAACGAGCGCAAGGGTCTTTTTATTTAGTTCTTGCGCTCGTTTGCAACGAGCGCTTAATATGGTTCAGCGATTGCATCGCGATACTTTCTATTCATTAACCACACCCATCGAGCAGAATTTATCAATACGCTCTGTTACAAGCTCATCGATATTGCGCTCTTTAAGGGTTTTCAGGTCTTTTAATAATTGTTTTTTTAGGATACCGGCCATAGCAACCGGGTCTTGATGGGCACCACCAAGTGGCTCTTTGATCACCCCGTCAATCAGCCTGTTCTTAAACATTTCTGTCGAGGTTAATTTAAGTACTTCAGCGGCACGCTCTTTATTTTCCCAGGTTTTCCAAAGAATGGTTGAGCAGTTTTCGGGAGAGATCACTGAATACCATGAGTTATCCAGCATCAGTACCCTGTCGCCAATACCAATACCCAACGCACCGCCCGATGCGCCTTCGCCAATAATAACGCAGATCACCGGCACTTTCAGCACTGCCATCTCGAGCAGATTACGGGCAATGGCTTCACCTTGTCCGCGCTCTTCGGCCTCTAAACCCGGATAAGCTCCGGGAGTATCAATCAAAGTAACAATTGGCTTATTGAATTTTTCGGCCATTTTCATCAGCCTCAAGGCTTTACGATAGCCCTCAGGATTAGCCATACCGAAGTTACGGTACTGGCGCTCCTTGGTGTTACGGCCTTTCTGGTGGCCGATAAACATTACCGTTTGACCATTCAGCGTACCAAAACCACCAATAATAGCTTTGTCATCGCCAACAGTACGGTCGCCATGCAGCTCGATGAAATCATCGCACATCAGCTCGATGTACTGCAAGGTATAAGGCCTTTCCGGGTGACGCGAAATTTGTACTTTTTGCCAGCCTGTAAGGTTGTTATATATATCTTTTTTGGCTTCTTCCAGCTTTCCTTCCAGTTCGGCTATAGTTGCAGACATATCAAGTTTATTCTTGTCTTCAACCTGCTTTACCTTTTCAATTTGCTGCTGTAATTCAGCCAATGGTTTTTCAAAATCAAACGTAATCTTCATACACTTTATTTGGAGGCGCTAAATTAAGCAAATCAAACGGGATATTTTCAATTATGAGCAGTGAGTGTTTCCAACTTCGTGATTTGCTGCGGGGCCAATGCGCTGCCGGTGCTTAAACAGGCCTGCAAAATAGCGTTCCTGAGCTCTCCGTAATACAAACCCGAGCGGTTGGCGTAAAAAATAATGCTGCCATTATCCGTTCCCTTTCTCATCAGTTTATCAAGCGTAGTCTCGTTGGTAACTATAAAATTGCCCATCTCCACCCTTTTGCGGTGCAGTTCGGCAGCAATGGCGGTGATTTTGGTAACCTGCACAGGGCTCAAGCTTAGTTCTTTTTTAAACTTCAGCGCGCCATCGGGCATGGGGTAATGGTTTAGCCTTGCAACCTGTTCAATATCATCAAACAGGTACTCACCTGTAATTAGCTGGGTAAACTGTTTATCGCTTAATGTTTTTATGGGAGATTTTTTCAGGGTGCTGTCGGCCTGCTGGGCTTTGGCAGTGATGTTTAGCGTCAGGGTTATGAGGAGGGGGATGATGGTTTTTAGCATGCGTTGATTTAATTCTTACTTTTTTAAACATGGATCTATCTTTTTTAAGATAGCCAGGGCTTTTTCATATGGAATTTGAATACCTTCTATTTTAAAAGAGGCAATCATCGATCTCAAGATATCCTCCCTTGAAAATTTATCGCGTTTAATTTTTTGTCTTTGTATCGACTTCATTATTAAATATAACTCAAATTTCAACCAAAATCAAAGATTATATCTTTCTGATGACGTGATTGTAAATCATTGGTTATTAGGCATATTTTCGATTTGTTTTATAAATATGGGCGTTGCCTGCGGCCCGGGCTTTCCGTTACAAGTCCTCGCTTTTCCTGCCCGCAATCCCTATACACGCTGTGGGCTTTACACTGCAATCCCTAACGCACCCCACACACAACATCCCTAAAATATATTATACACACTATCACTATTTTTTCCGGGGCTTCCGTGGTGGATCCCAAAGACACTAAGGTTAATTGTGTTTTCAATTGCGCCTTAGCGACTTTGCGTGAAACAATTTAACCAATCAATACTGATTTTTACTATTCCACCTTCACAACCTTCGTCCTTGCCGAAATTCCGTTTTCATTAAACGCCTCTATTTGAAAATAGTATGGCAGGCTTTTATCCATCCCATTAAAATAGTATTCGTTTTTGCCGTAAACCATCATGCTGTTGTACAACTTATCGGGCGCTATGCCGAAGTACACGGTGTAGCCGGTGGCATTATCGTTTGGTTTCCATTTAAGCCAGGCGTTGCGGCGTTCGCTGTCGCCACGCAGTATAATCAGGTTTTGAACAGTATCGGGTTTTGCACCTGCACCTCTACCAAACACCCTTAAGCCAGATATTGCAAATTTGCCTGTAGGCATGTGCAGGTTAACCATTTTTATGTAACGCGCTTTGACCGGGTTTTTCAGCTCGATATAATCGTGCGGCACATCTTTACGGTTTTTGCTTTTGTCGATAAGGAGTTGCCAGGTTTTACCGTTGAGCGATGAATAGATAATATACTGGTGATAAACGCCAAGTGATTTACCGAGGAATTCTGCATCCTGATCGGCATAGTTTATCTGGATGGCATTTACGGTGCTGACCCCGCCGAGATCAGTTTTTAGCCATTCGCCTTTATTGGCTGTTTTGGCGCTCCAGTAAGTTTTAATATCCTCATCAACCGCGTTGTTGGCTGCATAAGCACCGAGGGTTGATGAAACTTCGACAGGTTTATTATAATTAAGGATCATCCAGCCGGTAAAATTACTTTTCAGGTGGTCTTCGGGGCCGCTGGATAAATAGTGCGGATAATCGCCATAAGCGGTATTACTGTACAGCACTCCATCCTTATCAAAACCGGCCGGCCAGAAACCAATACGGCGCTCAAAATTATTCTTAACCGAGATGCCCATGGTGCTGATATGCCAGTAGTTGCCATACTTATCGGCCCAGGTAGCACCGTGCCCTGCACCTTTGGCAAAGCCGCCTGGCTTGTATGAGAAAGGGTTATGCTTTTGATAAGTGAACGGCCCCAGCGGATGATCTCCCACAAAAACGCCATCTCCGTAGCCGCTTTGTTCGGTACCCGGCGCGCCGAATTGCAGGTAATACTTGCCTTTATACTTATTCATCCATGAACCTTCAATAAAGGGTAGCAGAAATACATTATCATTATGTTCGCCAAAACGCTCCCAGCCATGCTCTTCGGGGTTAAGTTTTACCATTTCTTTTTTTGGGCCGATGGGCTCGAAGGTATGCCTGTCAATCTCCTGCCCGTAAAGTGGCAGGGTATTGCTGGAGCCATGGTAAATGTAAACCCTGCCGTCGTCATCGGCGAACATACCCGGGTCCCAGGCGCCTACTTTAAAATAATCTTTGGCGGCTTTCCAATCGTCATGTGTGGGATTGGTGCTCATCCACAGGGTAAAATCTTTATTATAGGTAGAGCCGATCACCAATAGGGTATCGCCCAAAACCAACGTAGCGGGAGCGCAAAGCTCGTCGCCCTTTACTTCATTATATGGGCGAACAAATTTGCGGTACACAAAATTCCAGTTCAGCATGTCATCGCTCCACCAATAACCAAACTGATTTGTCGAAAAAAGGTAATACTTACCTTTAAATAAAGTCATGGTCGGGTCGGCAGTAGCGCGGTGTTTGCCCCAGCTTGCAAAAGTTTCGAAGGGTGTATAACCATAATCAAGGTTAAGCGGATTGCAATAAGTGAGGCGCTTTTGTTGCGCGCTTACATTGAATATGGCACAACAAAATACCAGGATCAACAGGTTGCGGGTTACTATTTTCATAAGCAAAATAACAGGCTATAATGGTATTACAACAGGGGGCTAATATCAGTTTTTAAATAGCAATAAAAGTTTTGTGTACTACTACATCTGTTTCACATCGTAAAATATTTTATTATTGTGTGTTAAAAACACAATTAATTCGTACTTTCATCAGCACAAGCCAGTTATCCTAAATATCGCTTTTATGAACAAGAAATCCCTGCTGCTCTTCGTCATGCAATTACTTTTTATTGCATCTGCTTTCGCGCAATATCCTAAAATGGATAAGCTGCTTTACGGCGTAGCTTATTATGACGAGTACATGCCTTATGAAAGGCTGGATAAGGACGTACAAATGATGAAAGCCTGCGGCATTAACGTGGTGCGCATTGCCGAATCGACCTGGAGCACGGAAGAACCACAGGATGGTGTTTTTGATTTTACCCATATCGACAGGGTTCTTAATGCCATGCAAAAAGCGGGGATCCATGTTATCATAGGTACACCCACTTACGCCGTACCTACCTGGATGGTAAAAAAACATCCCGAGATCTTAGCTATCACCCCATCGGGCCAAAACCAATACGGGCCGCGGCAAAATATGGATATCACCAATAAAGATTACCGTTTTTATGCCGAGCGTGTTATCCGTAAAATAATGGAGCACGTGAAGGATAACAAGGCGGTGATAGGCTACCAGGTAGATAACGAAACCAAATCGTACGGTACGGCGGGGCCAAACGTGCAGGCCCTGTTTGTTAACTACATGAAGGCTAAGTATAAAACACTTGATAACATTAACCACATTTTCGGGCTCGACTACTGGAGCAACCGGATCAATAACTGGGACGATTTTCCGTCGATGGTTAATACTATTAATGGCAGTCTTTCATCGGAGTTTGCCAAATTTCAGCGGCAGCTGGTTACAGACTACTTAACATGGCAAGCAGCCATAGTACGCGAATACAAACGCCCCGATCAGTTCATCACCCAAAACTTCGACCTGGAATGGCACGGCTATTCGTTCGGCATTCAGCCCGATGTTGATCACTTTGCAGCAGCAAAAGCTTTAGACATTGCAGGCATAGATATTTACCACCCGAGCCAGGACAAACTTACCGGCGTGGAGATCTCTTTTGGAGGCGATGTGGCCCGATCAATGAAAGGCGGCAAAAATTACCTTACTATCGAAACTGAAGCACAAGGCTTTCCGCAATGGGTACCGTATCCCGGTCAGTTGAGGTTACAGGCATTTAGTCATTTGGCATCCGGGGCCAACATGGTGAGCTACTGGCCATGGCACTCCATTCATAATTCGGCCGAAACATACTGGAAGGGTTTGTTAAGCCATGATTTTGAACCGAACCCGGTTTATGACGAGGCCAAAACTATAGGGAAGGATTTCGACAGACTAAGCGCCAAACTCATCAACCTGAAAAAGAAAAACGATGTAGCTATCCTGTTCAGTAACGAAGCACTTACCGGCTTTAAAGCTTTTGGCTTTGGCTGGGGCGTACGTACCGGCTATAATGATGTATTACGCCAGTTTTACGATGGCCTGTACCATATGAACGTAGGCTGTGATTTTGTTGATCCGACAAGTAAAAATATTGAAGATTATAAACTGCTGATAGTTCCCCTGCTATACGCCGCACCGGATAGTTTGTTAAAGCGCTTAAACACTTACGTTAAAAACGGCGGTCATATCATTTATACTTTCAAAAGCGGTTTCGCCGACGAAAATGTGAAAGTACGCACTACCCATCAGCCGGGAATTATTGAAGAAGCCTGCGGAATTTACTACAGCCAGTTCACCGAACCCAGCAATGTATCATTAAAAGCCGATGACTGGAACCTGAAACCTGAAGACAAAAAGCTGAATACCTGGATGGAGCTCATTACCCCTACTACCGCTAAAGTGTTAGCCTATTACGATCATCCGGTTTGGGGCAAATACGCGGCTATTACCGAAAACACCTACGGCAAGGGCCTGGCAACATACATAGGCAGCTTAACCACCAGCGCCGTTACCGACAAATTATTGGCCGATGCCGTTAAAAAGGTTGGGCTCTGGGGTGCCGATCAGCAGATAGCCTGGCCTGTTATTACCAAACAAGGTGTAAACCAGGGCGGCAAAACGGTTCATTATTATTTTAATTATTCGGCAAAAGAAACCAGTCTGACTTATCCTTATAATAATGGCAAAGAGTTGTTATCAGGCGACAATGTCAGCAAAAACAGCGATTTAAAACTGGAGCCATGGGGCGTTAAGGTCATTGAGGTTAATTAATTATGATTAGCCTTCCTGGTTCTCCGCAGAAGGATGAGCGCTATAAGGCCGATAAAACTAAACACGCCCAAAATCCAATAACCTGTTGTTTGGGATGGATTTACCGCTTTCTGGTCGGTACTTTGCTTTACACCGGCATCGCCACTGGGTACGCTGGCTTTGTCACTGTCCTGCAAAGTACCTGTCCCGGTACCGGATACCGTTGCCGCACCGGGCGCTCCCTGGCTTGACCCGTTCCCGGCACCGGCGCCATTAGCCTTAGTAGTTGATGATGAAGTATCTTTGGATGATTGCGCCGATACAGGAACAGTAACGCCTAAGGTTAATCCCAATAATATCATAGCCAGTTTTATTTTTAATGTTTTCATGGCGTATAGTTTTGATGCAGGTTAGTTAAAACAATAGCTGTGCCAGTGATGGGGATAGTATTACATAAAATGAATTGATGCGCTGTGTCACCGATGAGAAAAGCGGGAGTTGCGTACCTACGGCACGCTAAAATTAAATTCACATTGTTCTACAAACCTTTTGCACCTACGGCGCAACTAATCAGGATAATAACTTATTGGAATTACCATTGGAACTGTTGTAAGCATTAGGATTGCGCTGATACGGGAACAGCAGCATTAAGCGTTAATCCCAATAACAGAACAGCTAATTTTATCTTTAATGCTTTTCATAGCGTATTATTTTGATGCAGGTCAGTTAAAACAATAGCTGCGCCAGTGATGGGGATAGTATTACATAAAATGAATTGATGCGTTGTGTCACCGATGAGAAAAGCGGGAGTTGCGTACCTACGGCACACTAAAATTAATTCACATTATTCTACAAACCTTTTGCACCTACGGCGCAACTAATCAAGATTTTAGCTTATTTAACATTATCATTGGGAACCTCGCAAGCATTAGGTTTATTTCCCATTCATATTATTCTACAAACCTTTTGCACCTACGGCGCAACTAATCAAGGTTTTAGCTTATTTAACATTATCATTGGAAACCTTGCAAGCATTAGGTTTATTTCCCATTCATATTATTCTACAAACCTTTTGCACCTACGGCGCAACTAATCAAGGTTTTAGCTTATTTGACATTATCATTGGAAACCTTGCAAGCATTAGGTTCATTTCCCATTCATATTATTCTACAAACCTTTTGCACCTACGGCGCAACTAATCAAGGTTTTAGCTTATTTGACATTATCATTGGAAACCTTGCAAGCATTAGGTTCATTCCGTTCATTAGCTTTAAAAGCAAACTGGAAGATCTGTCCCATAGGGACAGCAGGTTTGTAGAATAATATTGATAAGTATATTTCAGAGCTCCATAGGAGCTCCACTTATAAAGCGTTCTATTCGGGCAATTTGAAAATGTATCGCTCATCAAACTCAATATTGAAATCCTTTAATATCTGCTGGTACTCCTCTAAAAAGGTTTTCTTTTTATGATGCTCTTGTTGATTGGTAATATAATTCACTACTTTATTCACCTGCGACCGACTATGACTAAAAGCACCATAGCCCTCCTGCCATTGAAATTTACCACGTGTTAAATTTTCTTTGTTGATCCATTCAGAAGAATCACTTTTGACGATTCTTATCAAGTTAGAAATAGCTTGATTAGGATTCAATCCAATAAATAAATGCAGATGATCAGGCATATTGTTGATAGCGATCATTTTATGTTCTTGTTTCTGAACAATAGAAGTTATGTATTGCCGCAATCTTTCTGCCCATGTTTCGTCAATTAGCGACGCGCGATATTTTACCGCAAATACAAAATGAATATATAATTGGGTGTATGTATTTCCCATGCTTTTTTAATATGTTAATTGGTAAGCCGCCGAAACTCTAAACTCAAACATACATTTTTTCTATAAACCTGTTGTATTTCTGGGTCACGCTATTAAGTTATGATACTTATAAGTTGCACCAGAGGTGCAAAGGTTTGTAGCATAATATAAGTAAGATTTAAGCGTGCCGGAGGTACGCAACTCTGGGGTTTTGCACATTTATAACCGCTATTCCTCTACGTTTGTACTTGCAGACTTGCCCCGTCAAGATAATTCAACCAAACTTTTGATAATTATAGGAGGGGCAAACAACCAACACGCATTTAAAACATAAATTTGCCCCCATGCAATCCCTACTCTACGAAGACCAAACTTTTACCAAAATAACCGCCGGCCAGCTCAACGGCACCACTTACGAAAACTGCAAATTCATCAGCTGTGACCTTGCTCATGCTCACCTCGCGGGCATTACTTTTGTTGATTGCCTGTTTGATACCTGCAACATGCTCCTTGCCGAATTAGGCAATACCGGCCTGCAGAACATCCGCTTTAAACATTGTAAATTAAGCGGCGTAAATTTTGGTAAGGCCAGTGATTTTTTATTTGAGGCGCATTTTGAAGATTGCATTTTAGACAATGCCGTGTTTTATAAAAAGAAGAACAAGAAAGCTACCTACACTGATTGTTCCATGATGGAAACCGACTTGACCGAGGCCGACCTGGGCGATTGTAAATTCATTAACTGTAACCTTAAAAACGCTTTCTTCAGTCGTACCATCCTTAAAAACGCCGACCTGAGCACATCTTATAACTTCATCATCGACCCGGATGATAACGTCATCAAAAAAGCAAAGTTTTCGCTTCATGGGTTGCCTGGATTGCTTGCCAAATATGATATCAGGATAGGATAATATTTTGGCGACTTATTAGTTAATATCAAAAGCATAAAATTAAGAATCGTCATTGCGAGTAACCATCAGGGAAGCCCTGAAAAAAACGTAACGACATGTAAAATATATTTTAGCGGTGTTGCGCGTGGGCCGCGTTTGGATTGCAGTGTAAAGCCCGGAGCGCGTAGTGGGATTGCGGGCAGGAAAGGCGAGGACTTGCAACGGAAAGCCCGGGCCGCAGGCAACGCCCATGTTATAAAATTCATCAAAAAAATATACTTAATAATCAATAACTTACAATCACGTCATTATAAGACACGAAGACAACCGAGCGAAGGGAGCTCATTAATACCTATAAAAAAACAAATTATAGATATTAATAATCGTGAACTATACAGAGCGGATCTGCTAATCGGGGATTGCTTCGTTCCTCGCAATGACGTGTTTGAAATCTTGAAACTACTTACTGACCACAAACCTTATGCAAAAACTTGTCCTGTTTTTTTCTTTTCTGTTGATAAGCACCGGGGCTTTAGCTCAGGCCGATACTTCAGCGTTTACCAAATTCAATGATTTTAATAACCTGGTTTTAAAGGGTGGTGTCAAAAAACCGGAAGCTCAAAAGCAATTTGAAACCCTATTAAAACGAATTAACATCCTGGAAATGATCCGTGCTGAGCGGATCATTCCAAAAACACAATGGGTATTCCCCTTAAAACGCTATAAAAGCAGCGCCATTGGCGGTACACATGGTAATGGTTATTTTGATAAAGGATACCGTTACCTTGACGGCAACAAGCATGGCGCCCATCCTGCACACGATATTTTCATCAACGACCGTAACCAGGATTGCATTGACGACCATACTCAAAAACCTGTTGATGTAGTTGCTGTTGACGACGGCTGGGTTATTGCCTGCACCAATCAATGGGAACCCAACAGCAATATGCGGGGAGGCAAGTTCATATGGGTCTATCATCCGGCAACCCATATTTTCACCTACTATGCGCACAATAACCAGGTTTTTGTAAAACCGGGCGACTACGTTACGCAGGGCAAAAAAATAGCCGAAGTAGGGCGCACGGGTTATAACGCTTATAAAAAACGTTCGCCTACGCACCTGCATTTTTCGGCGTTTAAACTGGTAGATGGCATCCCTGTACCTTATAACCCTTATGAACAGCTAAAAAAAGCCAAAACGTTATGAAAATCCTGACCACCTGCCTGCTCTTGCTTTTGAATATTAATATTACTCCTCCGGATAACGTGATTAAAAGATTCGCGGTACCGGAAGGCTATCAGCGTATAACAGCTTCGCCCGGCAGTTTCGGGGCATGGCTGCAGGCTTTACCTTTAAAGCCGGCGGGCACACCAACCAAAACTTACAAAGGCGATATTGCCCGCACCGATGTTTACACCGCTGCGGTTATTGACATGAGCGTGGGCAACCAGGGCCTGCAACAATGCGCTGACGCGGTGATGCGCTTACGCGGCGAATACCTTTATCAGCAAAAAAAATACAACGAAATTTCTTTTAACTTTACCAGCGGTTTTAAATGCGACTATGAGCACTATGCCAAAGGATATCGTTATCAAAATGATCGTTGGGTATTGAAAGCCAAACCTGATTATTCATACAAAACATTCTTAAATTACATGAATTTGGTATTCAGTTATGCGGGCACCCTGTCCCTGCAAAAAGAATTAAAAACTGTGGCCAATCCCAATGATGTAAAACCAGGCGATGTATTTATCCGCGGAGGCTCGCCCGGACATTGTTTTATTGTGCTCGATGTTGTAGAAAATGCGGATCATCAAAAGCAATTTTTGTTAGCACAGAGTTTTATGCCGGCCCAAAATATCCAGGTGCTAAAATATGATTCACCCTGGTTTGCTATGGACCAGCATAGCGGGATCATGTATGGCGAGCTGATTAGCAAAAATTATTTGAAGCGGTTTTAGGTAGGTTTATAGCGCAATTTTAATGAAAAGAATATTTGGCAGTATTTTAATTATCGTCTCTATCATTTGGGGCTTTTTATTTCTTGCACTTGCAAGTGACAGTTTTACCAATGGAGTTGCTTTATTATTAAACCTTGTGGGATGTGGCTTTGGGGTGTTTTTTGGAATACGCATGATCGTTAAGAAAAATAAATCTTAACGCCCAAAAAACAATTTATACCGGTTTTACTGCTTATCACCGGGTTCTAATATGGCCTTATCTATTACTATATTAAAATGCGGCATCATATTCCCGGCTACCGATATTGATTTTAACACCCCGCCTATCCTGAATAATTTACCATCATAACTTTTAAACTCATCTATAGTAACGGGATGGGCGGGCACTATACTTTCAGAAGTATATAAATCTGTCCCCTTCCTGTTGGTGCAGGATGAGGCGAGTGTATCCGTTTTATTATCAGAACATACAATGCGGTTAAGCCCATATTTCAGCGAAGTAAATCGGGATGGGGAAAAAATAGTATGGCCGATATAACCCGAAACATTTTTCAATGCCTCAGCTTTGGTTAATTTACCCATGTACATTAAACCGGCCTCGGATATAATGTGCATGTACCTGATAACAGCCGGTGCATCATCGTCCTGCTTGTTTCCGGGGATTTTCTTTAAAATAGCTTCGGATAGTTTGGCTGCCTCAGGCCAGTTCTCCTCATTTAAAAAGCCGATGAGTGTTGAGAATTGAGCATCGGGAACCAACTCCTGGGCATGCGATCTTGTAAAAGCTACCGATAAGATAAATAGCAGAATGAGGAATTTTTTCATAAAGTTTAGGCGGGCTCTTTCTTATTGCTCCCGCCTAAATTTACATCAAAAAACATATAAATGAAATGAAGGCTACCTTTTTTCAACCCTATCATAAAACCCACCGAAACTGTTCATTTTCACGGCATCCTCATTGAAAAAATCGCCGGGGAAACCTAATTCAATCGCGCTTGCTTCATTCAGTTTTTTAAAATGATCAGGGGTCAATTTCGTATCTATTGCTTTGAGGTTATCGTTTAGCTGGTCAATTTTGGTTGCACCAACTATAGGTATACAGCTAAAATCCCTGTCCATCATCCATTGCAGTGCAACATGGCTTTCGGATACCCCGAGTTCAGCGGCGATGGCTACAACGGCTTCAGTAATGGTTTTAGCCCTGTCGTTACGGCGGTTACTTTCCGGTTTTACACGTCCCTGTTCGCCGCGCAGGTATTTACCGGTTAAAGCACCACCAGCCAGCGGGGCCCAGGGGGTAACTGTCATGCCATAATGTTTCGCCATCGGGATCAGTTCACGCTCGGCGGTGCGGGCCAGCAGGCTGTACTCAACCTGCAAGGCAATAAACTGGCTCCAGCCCATCAGCTCGGCAAGGGTATTTCCTTTTGATACCACCCACGCGGGCGTATCACTGATAGCGGCATAGGTTACTTTGCCCTGTTTTATCAGGTCGTCCAACCCGCGCAGAACCTCATCAATCGGGGTAATATTATCCCAGATGTGCAGGTACAGCACATCAATAAAATCAGTTTTGAGGCGTTTAAGGCTTTCTTCCACGCTACGCATCATGTTTTTGCGGTTATTGCCCGATGCATTAGGATTGGTAATATTATCTTTCAGCGTGTACTTGGTAGCCAGCACAAAATAATCGCGGTCATGATTACCCAGGTATTCGCCAATGATCTTCTCGCTGGTACCCAGTTTGTACACATTGGCGGTATCAATAAAATTGCCGCCTGCATTGGCAAAGGCATCCATAATGGCAAAGCTGGCATCTTTTTCGGCGCCCCAGCCGCCTTCGGTACCGAAGCCCATAGTGCCCAGGCATAATTCAGAAACTTTAAGGCCCGAGCGGCCTAATAATTTGTAGTTCATATATGGTGATGTTTTGTGTAACGTTTTTAAAATATGTTATTGGCGAAGCGTGGCAATCTTGCAGCCATACATGTACAATTTGCAAGGTGGCTGAGCATAGCTACGCGGTTCCCGCGCTATCGCTTATAATGACGTGATTGTAGTCATTGATATTAAGTGTGTATTTTTAATCTTTTTTATAACATGTGCGTTGCCTGCGGCCCGGGCTTTCCGTTGCAAGTCCTCGCTTTTCCGGTCCACAATCCCTATACGCGCTGCGGGCTTTACACTGCAATCCCTAACGCTCCCCCGCACAACCCTGTTGGCAATAACATGGTTGGTTTTAAGAATTTATAAAACCATCCGGAAAAATACTTTCCAAACAATCCCTCCTTCAACTTTGTACTATTTAATACATCGCTAATATACCAAATTATGAAAATCATCACCCTCCATACCAATACCGACATCAACCAGTTATACCAGTTACTGCACGAAAAACTTAACCCGCTGTTTCAGGAGCAACGAAAAAGCGAATTAAATTTCACCGTTGAGCGCAAAGGCGGGGCGGTTGAAATTTCGTTGCCTGCTGTTTATGAAGGCGCACTGTTCAGCATCGCGATTAACGGTAACGAACTTTGGATTACCCGGAATGAACATTATGTTGATGATGTAAACTCGCTCACCGTCGAATCGATCCTGAATGATCTGTTCAGCAAAATTGCCGGTAATTTGGGTACGGATCTGGTACAGGAGGGTTGACCAAACTGTAAGTTTGGCACATAGCTATCCTTTTGCATATTTCATCAATCAACTTCATGAGTGATAGGATATATTGGTATTAAATAGTCATGCTCTTGACCATAGGGCACACATTTAGTTTTCGCAGAAAGGCAATAAAATTAGTCAGAGCTTGTAATAAAGTTGATCAAATAAATTCACTATACTTATGCTAATAGGCAAATCTAAAAACAACACTGTCTTTTCTTAACATTCCGTAAAATTTAGACACGTCACTTGTTGACTTTAAGTAACTTTTAGTACTTTTACAGCATGATTTTTTCTACAACCAAGCATGAGATTTTAGTTGGGGCCGCAGACAAACGGTTGGAAAGTATTGATGACCATACGGTGAATTTAGTAGTTACTTCACCTCCTTATCCTATGATCGAAATGTGGGACGAGATCATGGCTAATCAAAATCCAACTATAGTGAATGCACAAGCCGTTGGAAATGGTAGCTTGAGTTTTGAACTTATGCATCGGGAATTAGACAAAATTTGGGCGCAGGTGGAGAGAGTACTTGCCCCTGGTGGATTTGCTTGTATAAACATTGGGGATGCCACAAGGACGATCAACGAACATTTTTCTCTATATAATAATCATTCACGTATTGTATCTACATTTGTTAAACTCGGATTCACCAATATGCCCAACATCATCTGGCGAAAGCAGACTAATGCTCCTAATAAATTTATGGGCTCAGGAATGCTGCCTGCTGGCGCGTATGTTACATTAGAACATGAATGGATCTTAATCTTTCGTAAAGGAGGGAAACGAGTGTTTAAGACAGAAGAAGAGAAAGCATTGAGGCGTGAAAGTGCCTTTTTTTGGGAGGAAAGAAATATTTGGTTTTCCGATCTTTGGGACTTGAAAGGCACAAAACAAAAAATCGAAAATCAGGAATCAAGAAACAGAAGTGCCGCCTACCCTTTTGAATTACCTTATCGGTTAATTAATATGTATTCCGTTAAGGGCGATATCGTGTTAGATCCGTTCTTAGGAACAGGAACTACTACTTTGGCTGCTATAACATCCGAAAGAAATAGCATAGGCATTGAGATTGATTCTTCTTTTGTACAAATCGTAGACGAAAATGTAAATAATGCTGCTCCTGCACAATTGAACAGATATATACAGAACCGCGTTGAGCAACATAAAATCTTTCTACATAATCGCAGTAATGACGCGAAGAAAAACGAAATTAAACATTTTAATCCTCACCTTAATCTACCTGTAATGACTTCACAGGAAACCGGAATAAAGGTATCCTACTTGAGGGATGTTAAGAAAACTAAAGAAGGATTTGAAGCATCCTATACAGAAACATCTAAAAATGAACACCTTTCATTCAAAAGACGTAGCATTTCCAATCAGGAGCTTATAAATTTTTAAGAATTTCTTGATTAATAATATTTCCACTGCTACCAGCAATTATATCATAAACGGGAACTCCATATTTTGCTTTGTATTGTTGATTTTTTTGTTGATTTGCAAAGCGGGCTTTATTGATATAAGGGGCATTCCGTGTATAAGATTCGGGTTTGATCTGGAGTCCGTAAATTAAATGATCATTTTTAAACACTTCGTAATCGACTGCATATTTATGATCAAATTCACCTTCAACTTTTCGGAAGTCTGCTTGTGGTAATAGACCTTTTAATGTCGCAATGGTATTTACTTCTCTTACAACCACTCCATTCCAGGTTTCACAAATTACTCGAAAGCGCACACACTGAAAGCAATCTTCTATAGTTAAGTCATAACCATTATTTTTTACGACTCCGTGTAACAACTCACCCTTTCTATACAATTGCTCTTCGGTTCTACCAAACTGAAAGTTTAAGTTCTTTAAATCCCAGGATAATTTCCGAATACTCGCTCCATTTTTTAAGACAAGTTGTTCATCATTCACTAACACCCGCTGCTCATCATTCAAATGTTGGATTTGATGGTTTCTTTTTTCACCACTTGTATAGTAAAATAATTCCCAATCCTCCTTAGTTACAAATTCTTCAATAACAATCAGACTGGTTACATAACCAACAGACCAGGGGTCATTTAACATCAGGTCATTCCAGGTTTGGTTGGTTGATCTGAATTTAGCGATTTCTATTGGTAAAATAAACTCGTTCATGATATTTAATGCATATTAATCTCATCACCGAATTGATGAACTTATATTTTAGATAATTGTCAATGGTAACCTCGTCGTTGGTGGATTGGTCGCATTCCATTGAGTTATCAAAGCACTTCTCCTAGTATTATCACTTCTTATTCGCCCTTCAAGGCTGTCAAGATATTCATCAATCTCAGCAGTTGTACTTATTATAAAAAAACCTGGTGGCCGACCTGTTGTTGATCCAATCAAATCTCCATCATGCTCGATACATTCTTTTATTAGTTTCCTAAGTTTTGTTTGATTTTTAGTGGGTGTATACCCTAATGTTTGTTCTAATACAGGAGCGGTAATCGCTGCGAGCTTCCCTATTCCCAAAGTGTTAAGCAAAGCTTGCCTTTGTTGCTGCGTAAAGGTAATTGGCATATATTGAGGAATTATGTGTTTAAATATCGAGTCCTGGCAAATCAAACTCAATTACAATTTCACTTTTCTTTTTATCGTAAAAAATGATAGGTACATCAATTACCTCATTTAATCCAAGCTTAGTTTTGTAAGTAGTTGGCTTAATGCTAACCGGTATATCGCCAATCACTCCATCAATTCCTTTGCTTTCTTCTTCAGGAGTAGCCAGCCTATATTCTTTGTTATATTTCGTTGCAACAGTTTTTAAAATTGCCTGCTGAAATTTCAGCCCCGCAAATGTTTTAACGATTACAAGCTCTTCAATCCATTGTTTTACTGTATCTCTGTCAATCTTTTGAATGTTTTCCTGGAACGCTTTCACCATTTCCCATACTTTATCAGAAGCGTCATCAATAGCTTTCGGGTAACTTTCAAGATACCATTTTTCCCAATCAGCAAGTGAAGTACCTTCAAATTGTTGGATGAGATCACTCATTTGTCCCACTACTTTCGCTCTTGTACCTTGTGCATTTTGATTTGCCAGGTTCATAATTTGAGTGGCATATTTCAGGTAATTATATTTCTTGCCGGAAAGTAATTCTTGCACTTGAGCATTGGGTATTTTTATTTTCATATTCCCTGAAATAATTCACTTAAGCTGACCTTAAGTGCTATGGCTATCTTTTCTAAATTAACTATAGAAATATTTCGCTGACCGTTTTCAACACTTGCGATATAGCTTCTGTCTAAGTCTGCCGTATATGCTAAATCTTTCTGCGATTTACCGTTTCTTTCACGAATATCTTTTATGCGATTCCCGACTTTCGACTTAATTTCCATTGTTGTAAAGATGCCAGAATGTAGACTATAAGCCAAAGACTATAAGTAACACTACAAAACATTTAATTAAAAAATCCATATAAAAAAACTATCTCAAAGCGGCAAATCATTTTGGAATTTCAGGCACGAAATTATAATCTCATTATTTATTTTTTAGCTTTAACAGAAAAACATCCCTATGCCTAAAATTTATAGCCTGCTCATCCTTTTTCTGTTTGCTGCATTTACCACACAGGCACAAAAACTCGCTGAAAAAAACGGCGAACCGGTGATCATTAACCGGGATACCCTGTTTAAATTTTATGCCCCGCAGGGATTGTTTGATCCTAAAGAGCGCGCCGGGATTGTTACCCAACGCATTAAGGCCCTGATGAGCCGGTTAGATTTTAACCCGGATTCGTTAACGCTTAAAAACGATACGTCCATATCGATAATAACCTACAACGGCCAGATGATCATGGGCGTTAACAATACCGATGCCTCTTACTCCGAACTGAACCGGCCGCAGCTGGCAGCAAGCTACTTATCCATACTAAAAAACAAACTGGGCAATGTTTTTGAAAGCAACAGCCCCAAACAATTAATCACCAACGTGCTCGAAGCCGTGGCGGTTGTTATTTTACTGATTTTACTGATCTGGATCGTTAACAAGGGCTTCAGGTGGATAAAATTAAAGATTATACTGGGTTGGGAACGCCGGGTTGAAAAGCTGTCAGCCAAAGGGGCGCCCGTGGCTTATGCCTCACGCCTGCTTCCTTTTATCAGCGGACTTGTAAATATTGGCCGGCTACTCGTTATCCTGCTGCTGGTTTACCTGGCTTTGCCCGTATTGTTTTATATCTTTCCTTCGTCGCAGCCTATTGCTACACAGTTGATCGGCTTTGTGGTTAACCCCTTGAAAAGTATCCTGCTGGCCATTGTTCACTTTATACCCAACCTGCTTACCATAACGGTTATTTATTTGGTTACCCGCTACATTGTAAAACTGGTAAAATTTATAGCTACCGAAATAGCAAACGGGGCCATCGCTTTAAAGGGCTTTTATCCGGAATGGGCTATCCCAACTTACAATATCATCCGGGTACTGATGTACGCGTTTATGTTTGTGGTGATATTTCCATATTTGCCGGGGTCGCAGTCTAAAGTGTTCCAGGGGGTTACTGTGTTTATAGGCGTACTGTTTTCGTTAGGCTCCTCGTCGGCTATTGCCAATATGGTATCGGGCATTGTACTTACCTATATGCGCCCCTTTAAAATTGGCGACCGCATAAAAGTTGGCGAAATTATGGGCGATGTAATTGAAAAAAACCTGCTGGTTACCCGTGTGCGCACTATTAAAAACGAAGACGTAACCGTGCCCAACGCTACCATTTTAAGCGGTGCTACGGTTAACTATACGTCATCGTCAAAAACGTTGGGTTTGATACTGAATACCAGTGTTACTATTGGCTACGATGCCCCCTGGGAAAGTATCCATAACCTGCTCATTAGTGCGGCCGAAGCAACAGAGGGGATTCTTGCCCATCCAAAACCGTTTGTACTGCAAACCGCTTTGAATGATTTTAATGTGAGTTACCAGATAAACGCGTATACCGATCAGCCCGGCAAAATGGCCATGATCTATTCGGCATTGTATCAAAACATACAGGATAAATTTAATGAAGCAGGCATGGAGATCATGTCGCCGCACTTTACAGCTGTGCGCGATGGAAGCCACATCCAGATCCCCGAAAACTATGTTGCCGATGGATATAAAAAGCCGGGGTATAAGATAGAACGGGATAGCTAAAAGCCATTAATAAGCTGAAAGCCGAAGGCTTAAAGCAGAAAGCTATAGGAAAGAGCTAAAAGCAAAAAGCTCTGAAAAAGAAGCACTAACCTAAAACCCGGTTGCAAGGAAAGCTTTAAGCCTTCGGCCTTTAGCTTTAAGCTTAAAAATCCTCCTTTAGCGCAAGTCTTGAGCGGAGAAATGTGTAATGGGTGACTTGTGCTTTATCGGATAGGGGAAAAATAGCTGAAAGCCTAAGGCTTAAAGCAGAAAGCTATAGGAAAGAAGCTTACTAAACCCGATTGCAAAGCAAAGCTTTAAGCCTTCGGCTTTCCGCTTTAAGCTAAAATCAACCGTTAATCCAGGTAAACTTATACTCCAGCATTGGGTTTTTCATGCGCTCGGCTACGCGCAGTAAGCGGGCCGGAAGGTTTACCACGTAATCGCGGGCTTTTTCGCCGGCTTCGTCCAAACCTGTTATGCTTTCGATATGCCAGTCGGTAAGCAGCTCTTTCAGGATATCAACATAGTCGATAGCGGTGTAAATGCCCAAACGCTGTGCAGCATCGGTAAAATGACCAAAAGTTTGACCTACTTTTAAACCAACCTCGCGCAGGAAGTGGGCAGGCATTACAATCTTTTTACGCATCATATCCTCAAAAGCTATCATGGCTTCGCTTGGATCTACCTCAAATATTTTTTCGATAAAGTACTTGTAAGCTTTAGCATGGCGGGCTTCGTCGGATGCGATAACACCACACATTTTTGAAAGCAGCGGATCGCCGTATTTTTTAGCCTGCGATGCTACACGACGGTGCGATACATTGGTTGCCAGCTCCTGGAAAGAGGTATATATAAAGTTACGATAAGGATCATGACCGGTACCAATGTCAAAACCATCAGAGATGAGGTATTGGGTGGAGATCTCCATCATGCGCATATCCACACGCCCAGACAGGTACAAGTATTTGTTAAGCAAATCGCCATGGCGGTTTTCCTCACCGGTCCAGTGGCGGGTCCATTTCATCCAGCCGCCTTCTTCATTGTCAGATACGCCTTCAACCATGGTAAGCCATGATTCGTAAGTAGGCAAAGCCTCTTCGGTAATAGTATCGCCAATTAAAACAGCAATCAGATCATATGAAAGGCCTGCAGCGCTTTCCTGCAATTCCTTAATCTCGGTAAAGAACGAGTCTCTTGAAGAATCAGGCAAAAAATCAGACGGCTGCCAGATGGTATCAATCGGTTTCAGGTATTCATGTATCTTTTCTAACATGAACTTTTCGATATGCACCATTACTTCTCTGCGCTTTTCTTCAAAAAATCTCATAACTGTATATTAGTGAGCAAAGGTAATAAAATTGTAACATTAATGTTTAAAATTTCACCGTACGGCGTTAATTGCGTCTTTCATACGCAAGGATAAATTTCCCACAACCAACCTGCAGTTAAACAGTGAAAAACTACTGTTATAATCCCAAAGCATGCCAGGAATATCAAGCTCTTTTAAAGCCTCGCGTACAGCCTTGATATACCCGCAGTGGCAGTTATCATTTAGGGATTGTTCGGTGCCATCGCGGGAGCACATAGGGTAATTACTTTCGCCGGGGGTGTTTTTGCCTTTGGGTTAAGTGCAGGAAAATTTTCCGCATTGTATGGAAATGATACCCCGGTGGTTGCAACCTGATCGCCCACCCGGCTTGCGCCCTGGTGAATAAAAAAGAAAGGCTCGTAAAAGTGAAAAGTGCAGATGATATAGTCATCGGTCAGCCTTACCAACCTGCTTAGCTCATAGATGCTGTTATAATTTGACGCACCTACAATGATGGTACGTGTTTATCAATTTTACGGATATCCGTAACAATATTATACGCCGCAACTTTCCACACTTTGGGGTTAATATGGGGCGGCTTATTATAGATCTCGAAAAACAGATTGTTATCACCTGCGTTTTATACCTTTTAGTTAATTTCAGCCACAAATCAATTGTTTGCGGTGTTTCTGTGAGATAATTATTGTCGCCCAATCTGCCATAATGATAATCTATCACCAGGCTCAATCCATAAGTATTGCATCGCTTAGCAACTTTATCGATACAGGTAAATAGCCGCGCCGTTGCTTTAGGGCCAAAAGAAGTAAAAGCCACAGGCAGCCTGATACTTTTGAAGCCCAGCTTTTGAGCAACATAAAATTGGATTTTTTTAATGGTGTTTGGGGCGGTGAGCCGTCGTTCCGGATTTGCTCAGACCATAAAATACTGATACCCTTGCTTAAACCTTGGCCCGGTTTAAAAGCAACTTCCCGAGCTTGCCGGGGAATTGGACGGCTTTTTGCAACGGCAATTATTACTGTTGGCAACAGTAACAACAAACCTGTTTAAATTATCGTATAACGAATATTTTTGTCTATCAATATTTAACGGAGGTAATTTAAACAGCGGCCTTAATTTTTAATTACAATTCAAGATAACAAATAATGTTTGTTCAAATTACCAACGAAGAATTAATTAGAGAGACCTCCAAAAAAGCATGGTATCAAACCAATAATATAATCTGGACAATTATATTTCTGTACCCTCTTTTTAGTATTGTTGATTTTATTTACGCTACAAACTACTGGCTGCAGTTTTTTATTATCCGCATTATCACTATCCTTATTATATACGGCCTGTTCAGTTATTTTCAGCATAAACAATTTAGTTACCGCATATTATTGCATATCAGTTTCTTTATGCTTTCGGTAACGGCAGCTATATTATGCAACCTGGTAAACATTCAGTTCCTGACCATTTACTTTATGCTGTTTGCTACCACCCTGCTGTTTTTTAACCTGCAGGTTTTTTGGGAGCCTTTAAACTCCATTATCCAAACCTTAATGGCGCTATTGTTACTGGCCATTTTCTTTAACCTGCTAAGCGAATACAACCTCGACCTCGTTTTAAGCAACGGCGGGCAGATCTTTTTTATCATCTCGGGCATCTCCTGCTTAATACCCGGGGCGCGTTATAAGGTGATTCAGCGTGAAGTACGCGCGCAGATCATGATCGAAAAATCAAACGAGCAGCTTAAACAGCAAAACAAGGATATCAACGAAAAAAATAACCTCATCGATCATCAGTATGAGCAGCTCCGCAAGCTCGACAGCCAGAAGAACAGCTTTATCAATATTGCCGGACACGACCTTAAAAACCTCATTGGCTCTATTATAATGAGCAACAACATGATCAGGGAGGAAGATTTCAGGCTGAGCACCGACCAGAAAGAATTTGTGGGCTACATCGCCGAATCGGCCGATAAGATGCAGTATATGCTCAACAAGCTGATGGATGTTAAGGAGATCGAATCGCCGGATATGAAATTCAACATGGAGATCTTTGATATCAACGTTGAAGTGATGCATGTTTTTAAAGGCCTGTACGAAACTGCCCTCATGAAAAACATCCACCTGGTTGATAATATCCTGAAGCTGCCCCTCAACGTGCGGCTCGACAAAGTATTTGCCGGCCAGGTGTTTCAAAACCTGCTATCAAACGCCATCAAATTTTCGCAAACCAATAACAGCATTAAGGTAGTAACCAGCCTGCAGCGCCAGCGTTTTGTTTTCGAGATCATTGACGAAGGTATAGCCATAGGCCAACAGGAGCTGGACATGATGTTCAACAAGCTTAAAACCCTTAACGATACTCACGGCGTTACGGAAAGCCGCCTGGGTTTGGGCTTATCAATTGCCAAGCTGATGACCCAAGAAATGGGCGGCGAGCTCAGCTACCGCAGTAATGACAACGGTAATTATTTCAGAGTAGAATTTTACGTAATAAATTAATATTGATATCAATGAATAAGTTTTTTACCTTATTAGCCTTTATCCTATTATTCAACACGGCTTCGCAGGCTCAGGGCAACAGCATTGCATCCTTTAAAGCCTACGGCCATGACGATGAGGTGGTATACGGCATGAGCGGCGCTATTTCATTTTACTTCAAGGTCACCCCTTTGATTGAAATGAATGGCAGTAAACTGGTTTTATTTTTTGAACCGTCGCAGGCATTGATAAAATCGCATTCGTACATTAACCTGGTTATTAATAACAAACCGGCATACAGCAGCCACCTGGGCCCCGATTCTATCCAGAAGATCACCCTTAACCTGAGCCGCGCCGACCTGAGCCCCGATAAATTCCTCAAGATCCAGATCAAAACCCTGCTCACCATTACCGATGACCAGTGTAAAGACCTGGATAACCCGGCGATGTGGTTAAGGATCAAAAACTACTCCTACCTGTCGCTGGTTAAAAGCAATAAAAACTTTTTTGATAACGTAAATATCAGCAACTGCTTTGACTCCAAAAAAGCTATCGTTTACCCGTCAAACCCAAGCCTGCACGACCTTAAGGCCGTAGCCTGGGCCTATTCAAGGTTAAAAAAGACCCAAACACGTGAGATTGCCGTTTACGAAGAAAGCAAACTGCCCGACAGCGTTCGTAACTACATCAGGGTAGGCGCCATTGATAAATTACCGGCCGATGCGCGCGCATTGGTAAAAGTTACCCCGCAAAATACGCAGGGTTTATTCTACCTGCATAAATCAGTAAGCCTGCTCACTGATACCATTGTGCACATGGTTGATGTAAAAGGCCGGTTTGTGCCGGTTAAAACCGTAACGCAGGAGCAATCGCCCAAAGAGGTGCTGTTTGTTACCGGCGGCGATGATACCGGCTATGAAAAGGCCATAACCGCCCTGGGCAACATGAATATCCTTAACTCAACCTATGGCGATTACCTGCTGATCAACAAGGCCGAGAACACCTTCTTTAAAACTATCGACGAAAACCGTTCAAAGCTATCCTTAAAGCAAATTGGCGGCGTGAGCGACTTCCTGTCGGGCATTGGCTCGTTAAAAAGCGCTTACAGCTTTAAAAACAGTGATTTCAGCTTCACCCCTAAAGAAGTGGAGATCCGTTTTGTTGCCAATTACAGCGGCCTTGCCCCCGGCGACCGCGGTTTCTTCAACATATACCTTAACGGCTTACTTATCAGCAGCGAAAAACTGGATGCATCGGGCAAGCTGAACAGCTCTATCACCATTAACC
Source organism: Mucilaginibacter sp. SJ (assembly GCF_028993635.1). NCBI lineage: Bacteria > Pseudomonadati > Bacteroidota > Sphingobacteriia > Sphingobacteriales > Sphingobacteriaceae > Mucilaginibacter > Mucilaginibacter sp. SJ. The sequence continues at coordinate 4,773,501 of NZ_CP118631.1, read as the reverse complement.
GTTACCAGCACCATAAATACAACACACTGGAGGCCGAATTTAGGTTTTACCCTACCAATGGCAACTGCCGCAACAGCTTCACCAACTTTTTTGCCGAAGTTGACGTTGACAAATCATACCTCGAATCAAAAAACCCCTTCATCACCAGCGACCTGAGCTTTTACCAGTATCCCGAGGCCTTTAACAACGGCACTACCAAAATTGTAGTAAGCGAGGAATACGCCAAATATGCCGCCGGTGCTATGGGCGAGATCATTTATGAGCTTAACAATAACATCAACGCCAATAACTTCCCCGAGTTTGTTTACTCGAAAGATTTGAAGCAAACTGATCTGAAGCAATACAATATCATAGCCCTGCTATCAAAAGATGATAAAGTACTTAAGGAGTTTCGCGATGCACCAATCAAGTTCGACAGGAACTTCAGGCTGTACAACACCGATAATAATAGCCCGGTTTACTCGCTTTCGGATACGGTATCAAACGGCCTGGCGCAAATATTTTACGGCGTAAGCAACAATGCTACCCTGGTGCTTACCGCTACCGGCACGCATGTTTCTGAAGCTTTCCTGGCGGTATCCAAATCCATTACCGAGCAGCTTTCAACCCTGTCGAGCAATGTTTGTATCTCGGATGTTAACTCCAACAAATACCTGTTCAACATCAACAAATCCAGCGAAAACCTGGAGTACATCGATACCAAGAGCGGCCTTACCCGTTTCTGGGACAGCTATAACCTGTATATATTGTTAGGCATCCTGATCCTGATCCTGCTTTCGTTCCTGTATGTGCGGTCAAAAGTTCAAAAATCGCAGGATCTGTTTAACGATTAATACCTCACCCTGCCCTCTCCAAAGGAGAGGGTTTTAAGAAAATGACGCTAAGGCATCATCATAAATACAGTAACAAACCGGCTCCCTCTCCAAAGGAGAAGGCTTTTAAAAAAAAAGAGCTCCCTCTCCTTTGGAGAGGGCGGGGGGTGAGGTTATAAAACACCTAATATGGATACATTGAGTATTTCTGTTCCTGAAATTTTGGTTGCCCACGGATTTATTTCGCCGGCCGACCAGGAAAAGATCCATGCTTTTTCGGAAAGATCGGGTATGTCATACCTCAAAATAGCCCTTAACTTCGGCTATGTTTCCCGCAAAAACTATGAACGCGCCTTAGGCAACGCGGGCTACCACTTTGCCGAAATCCGCCAGGAAGCCTTCGACCAGAAAATCCTCGACCAGGTTGACCTTAAATTTGCCAACGACCAGTTGGGCCTTCCCCTCCGCATCGAAAACAATAAGGTGGTTACCGTTATGGCCGACCCCGGCAATGAACTCTTCCTTGATTTTGTAAGGTTTACCTATGACATGGAACCCGAAGTCATCGTAGCATCCGACCTGGAGATCACCTGGCTAAGCCACAAGCTTACCGGGCAAAAATATGTGAAGGCATCCGTTTTTGAACTCCTTAAGCGCGACCCTAAAAGCTCGGCCTCAACAACGTTCACCACATCACAGCTTGTTTTCATTTTTGCCTTGTGGGGCATTACCGCCATCGGCCTTTTCCTCAACTTTAAAAATGTATCCATCACCATTAACTTAATCATCAGCTCGTTTTTCCTCATCGCCATTATCTTCAAATTGTTTTTGGCGCTGGTAGGCTCCCGGTTTGAGCTGCACCAGGCCGTCACCAAAGATGATTTGCGCACTATCGTAAACGATGAACTTCCGGTATACACCATCCTGCTGCCCGTTTACAAGGAAGATAAGCTGATCAAAAAACTCATCTGGAACCTGCAAAGCCTCGACTATCCGCGCCAGCAGCTGGATATCAAACTGCTTATTGAAGAAGATGATGATAAAACATTAAACGCCGTAAAAAACCTCGATTTCCCCTCTGTGTTTGAAGTTATTGTGGTGCCTTTCCACATGCCCAAAACCAAACCGAAGGCCTGCAACTACGGCCTGCATTTTTCGAGGGGCCAGTACCTCACCATTTATGATGCCGAGGATATCCCCGATACCGATCAGCTTAAAAAAGTGGTGGCCCTGTTTCATAAGCTGCCCGAAAACTATATCTGCATCCAAAGCGCCTTAAACTACTTTAACCGCAACGAAAACTTCCTTACCCGGATGTTCACCCTCGAGTATTCGTACTGGTTTGATTATATGCTGCCCGGTTTGGATACGCTGGATATCCCCATCCCGCTTGGCGGCACCAGCAACCACTTTAAAATGGACGCGCTGATTGAGCTTGGCGCCTGGGACCCCTTTAACGTAACCGAGGATGCCGACCTTGGCGTACGCGCCTATGCCAAAGGCTATAAGGTGGCCATAGTAAACTCCACCACGTACGAGGAAGCCAATAATAACTTCTGGAACTGGATCCGCCAGCGCTCGCGCTGGATCAAGGGCTACATGCAAACCTACCTGGTGCACATGCGCAACCCGCCGGCCCTCATCCGTAAAATAGGCTTTCGCGGTTTCCTGGGTTTTAACTTTTTCATCGGCGCCACATCAGCCACCTTTTTAATTTACCCGGTGCTGCTCATCATCTTTATCTGTTACCTCATATTTGATTTTTCAACCATCCGCAATTTGTTTCCGGACTGGGTGCTGTTCATGTCGATATTTAACCTCATGGTGGGTAATATCCTCATGATCTATATCAACATGATGGCCGTATTTAAACGCCGCTATTTCGAGCTCATTTTGTTTGCCATAGCCAACCCGGTTTACTGGCTCATGCACTCGGTAGCAGCCTATATGGGCCTGTACCAGCTTATCACCAATCCGTTTTACTGGGAAAAAACCAACCACGGTTTAAGTAAGGTTAATAACCCCACAAACGTTATTAAATGAAAATTGCCAAAAGTACATACCTGTTTATATTTACCCTGGTGCTGGCCGCCTGGTACCTGGTTATCGGCGTATACCTTAACCACTTAGGCTATTATAACCAGGAAAGCCTTTTTTATGTCGAAAAAACAAAGATCGTGTTTGAGGGGCTGGGCAACCGCCTTAAGGTAATGGGCTTAACCGCCCCGCTGCTGCCCTTTTACTCCTCGCTTATATTTTCGTGGGTAAACAGTTACCTCGCCCCGGTCATCGCATCGGCGCTGGGTACGGCGGGCTTCTTTTATCTTATTTCGCGCTCGTTTGTTATCAGGGTGAAGGATGATTTTTACCTCATCATGGTGGCCCTGCTATTTTTGCTGCATCCCGGTATCATTTACATGGCCTGCTCGGGCAAGGCCATTTACCTGGTAGTGATCTTCGTATACCTGTTTTTCCTTAACCTGCTTAAGTTTTACCGCTCAAACACCACCTTCCACGTATCCATAGCCAGTATGTGTTTGGTGATGCTCATTTTTTGCGATTACCGCTTCATCTGGCTTACCCTGTTCTTTATTCCGCTGGTGCTGTCCATCACGCTGGCCAGCCTTAACCTGGGCGAAAAGGAATCCATTTTCAGGCTGTTCATGAGCTTTAACAGTCCGTCGTTAAGACGTAAGCTTATCAATAAAACTTTTGCCATTTACGTGATCCTGTTTATCCTGCCCGTGGTATCCCTTGTTTGCTACAAGCTGCTTAACCAAACCCACGCCAGCGACTATAACTACTTTATGGAAAGCCCCCTGGCCACCTGGAACGTACTGGTCGACAAGCTGAATTACGACACCGCCGCCACCGCCGTAAACTACCAGCTGCCCGAACTCAGCATCCTGGTATCATTAAGGGTGATTTATTTTTGTCCGCTGATACTGTTTGGCCTGTACCTGCTGCGCGAAAGCACTTATCACGTGCTAACCGTACTCACCCTGTTTGCCTTTGTGGAGTTTTTGCACATTAAGTACGATAAGCTGTTCCTCACCTACCAGTACTACCTCATATTTTTATTTGTGGCGCTGCTGTGTATCATATTTAAGGTACATACCATCAAAAATAAGCTGGCCGTTAAACTGGGTCTGGCCTTGGTAATGGTACTGCAGCTATATACCGGCTACACCTTTTTAACCAACTCGCTCATTACCGACGAGCGCCGCTTCATCACCACCCTTAGCCGGCTGGAACCTAATACCGATCAAAACGAAAGCAAAGAAATAGCAGCCTATATCAATAGCCTGCCCGACGGTACGCACATCCTCATGGACGATGCCGTATCATACCCCATTGTGGCCTTTACCAACAATATCAAAAAACTAACCCTGCCCTACCAGCTCAACTCGTTCCTGTCGGCCATTGAAACCCCATACAAGTACGACGACTATATCCTGATAGCCACCCCCAAAAACCCCTTCACCGGCTACACCCAGCTCAGCGACCGGTACATCCCCGAAATCCGCCGCCTCAACAGCGGTGTAAACTATAAACGCGCCTACGAAACCGAAGGATGGATTTTGTACAAGGTAGTAACGTTGCAATAATCAGTGGGCAGTTTTTGGTGGGCATTTGCAGTTAGTTTTTAGTGGCAGTAGCAGCGGCAGTTGCAGTGATAGCGGCCTGTCACCATGAGCTTGTCGAAGGGTCGCGCGAAGAGGCCTGCCTCACCATGCTTCGAGAACCTCAGCATGACACCCGTTTTAATGTTGTCAACCTGAGTGCAAAGGCCTGTCACCCTGAGCTTGTCGAAGGGGCGCGCGAAGAGGCCTCACCCACCATGCTTCGAGAACCTCAGCATGACACCCGTTTTAATGTTGTCAACCTGAGTGCAAAGGCCTATCACCCTGAGCTTGTCGAAGGGTCGCGTGCAGAGGCCTAACCCACCATGCTTCGAGAACCTCAGCATGACACCCGTTTTAATGTTGTCAACCTGAGTGCAAAGGCCTGTCACCCTGAGCTTGTCGAAGGGTCGCGCGCAGAGGCCTAACCCACCATGCTTCGAGAACCTCAGCATGACACCCGTTTTAATGTTGTCAACCTGAGTGCAAAGGCCTGTCAGCCTGAGCCTGTCGAAGGGGCGCGTGCAGAGGCCTAACCCACCATGCTTCGAGAACCTCAGCATGACAACCGTTTTAATGTTGTCAACCTGAGTGCAAAGGCCTGTCACCATGAGCTTGTCGAAGGGTCGCGCGCAGAGGCCTAACCCACCATGCTTCGAGAACCTCAGCATGACACCCGTTTTAATGTTGTCAACCTGAGTGCAAAGGCCTGTCAGCCTGAGCTTGTCGAAGGGTCGCGCGCAGAGGCCTCACCACCATGCTTCGAGAACCTCAGCGTGACACCCGTTTTAATGTTGTCAACCTGAGTGCAAAGGCCTGTCAGCCTGAGCCTGTCGAAGGGTCGCGCGCAGAGGCCTAACCCACCATGCTTCGAGAACCTCAGCATGACACCTGTTTTAATGTTGTCAACCTGAGTGTTTAAATCCGTGGCCTCTGAAGGTGAAATGACATAGATTTGCTGAACCGTGCAGTGTGGCCGACCGAGTTATAGTGCTTATTGCCTGTTGCTGAGTATGGTTCCGAAGCAAGAGTCTGAAGGTATGGTACGATCCCTTGTGTGGGTGATTTGTCCGATGGGTAGCCTGTCTTTTCTTTAAACTCCTTCGGGCACGGTTTAAAAAGCGTTATAAGTATGGAAAAGATGCATTTTCATGCGGCAGGTATAGATATTGGAGCCCGCAAGGTATTTGTGGGTCTTGAAGGCCAGCCGGTTCGTTCGTTTGAGACTTTCACCAGTGATCTGGTATCACTTAAGAACTATTTATTGGAGCATAAGGTAAGTACAGTGGCAATGGAAGCCACAGGAGTATACTGGTATGTACTTTACGATATTCTTTTAGATGGGGGATTGGATGTGTGGCTTGTTGACGGAAGACAGACGCGCCAGTTACCAGGCAGGAAAACAGATGTAAAAGATTGTCAGTGGATACAGCAATTGCATAGTTATGGCTTGCTGAACCGCTGTTATGTATCCGAAGGTCATATCAAAGAATTGCGTAGTTACCAGCGCCTTCGTGAGGATCATCTTCGGAGTGCGGCCATGCATGTTCAGCACATGCAGAAGGCCTTAATAGAAATGAATATCCGTTTGCCGGAGGTATTAAGCCAGGTCCATGGAGTAAGCGGGATGGCGTTAATCGATGCGATACTGCAAGGCGAGCGAGATCCTGATAAGTTGTTTTCACTTTGCCATAAAAAGATCAGGGAGAATAAAGGGGAAGAGCTATTGAAAGCCCTGCAAGGTCATTATACAGCGCAAGGGCTTTTTGCATTAGGTCAGGCCTATAAGGCTTATGGTTTTTATCAAGGCCAGATAATGGAATGCGACAGCCAGATTGATAGTGTTTTACAACGGATCAACAGGGATAAGAACCTGCCACCGGGAATAAGCGAAGGAAAACGCAAGGCGATCCGTCACAACAAACCTCATATCAACAACCTGGGAGATCATCTGTTAAAAATATTTGATGGTAAGGATGCAACTAAACTTCCGGGTATTACAGATTACAACTGGTTACAGTTATACACAGAGGTGGGTTCGGATCTTAGCCGATGGCCAAGTGAAAAACATTTCACAAGCTGGCTTGGTTTATCTCCCGGCCAGGATCGTTCAGGGAAAAAGAACAAAAGTAAAAGTAAGGGTAAACCGGCCGTCGGGCAAATATTCAAACAAATGGCCCATGGATTATTGAACAGCAAGTATATCGGCTGGGGTTCATTTGCAAGAAGATTAAGGAGCAGAAAAGGTCCGGCAATAGCTATTAAAGCAACGGCCAGAAAACTGGCCGCTCAATACTGGCGTTTAATTGTAAAAGGAGCCGACTTTGTGGAAAAAGGGCTGCAAGCCTATGAAAATATCATTAAGGAACAGAAACAAAGGCGATTAGAGAAACTCGCCTTTGAACTAAATAGGGAACTTGTACCTGCTTAAATTATTATGTCATGGGTAGTGCAAAGGACTGTCACCCCGAGCTTGTCGAAGTGTCGCGCGCAGAGGCCTCACCCACCATGCTTCGAGAACCTCAGCATGACACCTGTTTTAATGTTGTCAACCTGAGTGCAAAGGCCTGTCACCATGAGCCTGTCGAAGGGTCGCGCGCAGAGGCCTGCCTCACCATACTTCGACGAGCTACCCATGACAAGATAAAAAATGTGGTTTTTCGCAGCAGATCAGCTTCGGGTGAAAACGAGCAGAACGATGCTGAGCGGTGCGGCTGCAGGGGCATAGCAAGTTTTTGCAGAAGCGGAGGCATTGCGTGCGAATCGGGGCAAAATAATTGCAGCCCGTGGTTCTGTTCGTTTTGCAGGGTGAAGGCCGCGCCGATGGCTATGAGGCCAGGTTGTGCGCAAAGAAGCCTCTCTGCTGCAAGCCTTTTTGGTTACTTTTGTGGCAAGACAAACGGCGGAGCCTTCTTGAGCACCTTAAAAAATGAACAACAGCGAAAAACGTAACTGGCCCCGCGCGGCCAGGAGCGCGACGATGCAAGTCAAATACTAATAAACCCCGTTACCAGCCTGTCGGGGATTGCTTCACTCCTTATAGCAATGACGTGGTGGATTTGTCATTTCACCTTCAGACGCCCCGGATTTAAACACTCAGCATAACAGCCGTTTCTCAATGCCTTAAATCCGAAATCGAAAAACCCAATTCCGAAATCAAAATAATGGCGTTGCCTGCGGCCCGGGCTTTACGCTGCAAATCCTCGCCTTGGCCCCTGCGCGAAGGCCTACGCAAGGCTGTGGGTTTTCCGCTGCAATCCCTAACGCGGGCGGGGGAGCGGGGGCCCGAAAAAGAGAGGATAAAAAATGTTTTGTCCGTCCGTTTTGGGGAAGGGTATATTTGGGACATGGTGTGGACAGGATGTTAAGTGTTTATTTATTGTTAAGCATTGTGGCAAGCATCTTATGCCTCGAATTTACTTGCGATAGCAAGGGAATTCTGAATCAAATATTTTTTTGGAGATTGTGCAGATAAACAACTGTTAACAACCGAGCTCGTTACTTTTCTGCGACAACGAATGCACAAGTTGAATTGTCGGTATGGCTAATGCTAACATGCCAATTTACAATGCCCATTTGCTCTGAAATTCTTTTTATCTCTCCCTCAATTTCAATGAAAGGCTGCCCAGTAACTGTCTGCAAAACTTGGATGTCAGTTAGTGCGATACCATCACGCATTCCAGTGCCGAGGCATTTCAGAACTGCTTCTTTTACGGCAAAACGTCCTGAGAAAAACCTGTCTGTTTTATGGTCATGGGAAAGGGAAAGATCTATTTCTTTAACTGAAAATATGCGTTTTTGAACACGAAAGTTAGTAGACCAATTTAATTTACGGGTCATTAAGTGATCTACAACGTCGCAGCCAATACCTACAATCATGTTAATTTGGGTTATTATGACTCGTATTACTATCGGATAACATCGTATAAGTTATAGCTTTATTAAGGGCGTCAAATTCCACCCTTCCACCTCCATTAGCCATTAATAACCGAAAAACATCATAGGCTTTAAGAATAGCTTTTTCCCATTCTTTTGCAGTTCTTACGTTAACTTCAAAGTCTTCGGTCATTTCTTTAATGATCCTAAGCGTTGTTTTGGATACGTTAGTTACCCCATCAAAGTAATTCCTTCGTTTAGCTTCATTAAAAATTATCATCGACAAGGCTTCTTCTGTAATGGTAGCACGAGCCCCATCTTCAACCTCATCAATCCAATAGTCACTTTTCCTTTTTTTCTTCATCATGGCCCTTGTACAAGGAGACCACCCCAAAATTGCAGCAAATGAATAATGAAATATGTCGTGAAAGCGATAATAGTCGCTGGTTTTTGAATTATCGTTTACTATATCGCCAAGTTGTACGCCATCCATTGTGACTTTGGTTTTCCAAACTTGATTTACAAACAAAGAATCAAAGTTTATAGTAAACTTTTTTGGCAATTGCTCCGACTCATTAAAATTAGAATCAAAGCCAATTGTGATAATGTTTCGCTTATTGTTTTGTGTTCTCATTTTTTCATCTTTATGGAGAATGTTATGTTATCGACTTTCTTATTTAGCTTTGCAACACTGTCTTTCATAGCTTTCAAGGCCGAATCGGCGACCATTTCTGTTGCCTTTTTTCGATATCCGTACTCTATTGCATCTTTTAATTTATTAGAATCTGTCCAAACCTTAATTAAAAGCGCGACAATACCTGTGAAAATCGCCAAGAAAACCCATTCAATTTTGGTTTTCATGTGTTTATTATCCTCTATTCTTTTACTTAATACATTAGGAGACGCTAATTCTCCTTGGCTCAAAGCTTTCACAGGAATATCAGGAATTCTTGTTTGCTTTTCGTGGGACCCCTTATATTCTTGATGCTCTTGATTTATTTCGGCAAACCATATCGGAAAATACGGTGTTCCGTTGCTGAGCCTAATATTTGAAGGCCCCGCATTATATACTGAAAACAATAAATTCCCCTCAAACCCGGGATCAACATGGAATCCGGATACATTAATCAATCCTTCAAATTTAATACCAGCTTTTATTGAGATAAAAGCAATCTTATCATTAGGTATTTTTACGTACTCTTTAGTCAATAACAACGCAAACTGACCTGGCCTAATTTCAATCATCTCATTATCCAATAAATGTTTTACTGATCTTTTTTCTGAATCAGTCAGAAATACTTCCCCACCGAGTGATAATTCATAGGCTCCATTTTTAATCCGTTTGGCATCAAAGGGATTAATGACTTCGGAGCCATTACCTAATAATATATGAAGATTGTCGTTACCAATAAATGACATTATATCGAATTATATTAATTTTTGATTTTCTTTTATTTATGCAAAAACTTTGAGCCTTATCAAATCTAAGCATTTGCGTTTTTTTTAATTACAATATTGGTTTCAATTTACCAACATCTTGCAACCCAACAATATTCTTATTAATGTCCCATTTTGGCGGAAACCAAAAATTGATTTTTGAATTATTTGGTTTAAACATTTGCTTGATTTTGACCCTATCGCTATCACCTTTTATATTCGGATGTCTGACTCTCGCATATTTATCAACTTCACAAAATAGATTTTGACAATCTATAAGCTGAAGAGGGCGTCCCCATAGGTTTTTAAACGATAAACCAAGTCGCTCAAATTCACTCTCCTGCCGATCCGTTACGAATTTAATAATTTCGACGTGACTAAGACCCGCTGTGTTTTCGAAACATTTGCTTATGCCGCCTTTGGCTCCTGGGCCCGGAACGACAAACTCTGATTCTGAAAAGTCCAGTATTGGTGAATAGTTGATATCAATCAGTAGTTGATACGCCAGAAAATCACCAAAGCCGGGAAACCCCTTTAGAATTTCAAAAGCTTTTTGCATCGTTTTAACACCCATTAATCTATCTTCTGTTTCATTGTTCATTATCAATTCAATGAGCTTAAGATGATTACTATGTTTTCTTTCAAAGCCAAAATAAGATTGCCCTGAAGGCATTATATAAGCTGCGGAATATATTCTTTGGCCGCCAGTAATAACCGCATTCAGCGCACGGTCGAAGTGTTGAAAATTGTAATCTTCGAATGTTAGAGGCCCAAAATGTTTTGTAAGTAATTCCCAAGTGTCGATTTTATTAAATAATTTAAATAGCAAAATCCTAAACAAAACCTCCTTTGGCGAGTCGGGCAGGTCTTTGTTGTAGATTACATTTTTTATCAAATATTGGCTCACGCGATCTGCGGCACGATATGCATTAGTAAATTTGTATTGATTCAAAATAGGATCAGCAGACCATGGATAAGCGCGTTCTTCGACACGGTTAAAAAAAGCCTCTTGTCTCAGTGTTGCAAACTTCCAATAGCTATCGTAAACTTCCGTTGTTATCGCTGGTGACAAAGGAGTATAAATAACTAAATTCGATTTAATAATATTAGATTCCAGTTTTCTCAAAATAATTTCTCGTAAATGTGTTGTGAGTTTTAAAGTCGACAAAGTTAGATTTATCCTGAAACCATTCCATCCAACCTTTCCAACAATTTTCTTGCGTCAGTTTTGCTTATATTTTGGCTTTCCAATGCCTCTGCACCTATAAAGCAATTAAATCGTTCAAATCGTAGGCCAGATTCTTTAGCAACAAATTTCCCAAGGTTAATCAGTCCCAACCAGTTTCCATAGGCTCGTTTATAAAAAAACTGTATGGCATAGAAGCTATTTAATATTAAGCCGCCGTCTTTAGTCTTAACAAAAGTCACATGCTGAAGACAAGGAAACCCCTGCATTGCGCTATTGGTATGATCAATAAAAGGATCAAAAATTGCCGCCTGTAATTTTGATCTACGTGGCGATTTTTCTTCAATTAGAGCTTTTATAATAATTTCCAATTGATTTTTGGATTTGTCCCCCTCTCCGAATGCTATTAGACGCGAAAAATACGTCCCGTTCCTGTTCGATGAATCGAGCTTCTTAATTTTAGGAAGATTCTTTTTATAGATTGCATAAAGTTTAATTCTGTCGTAGCCCGCTAACTCGTACAGCGATTGTGGGAAAATTGTTTCCGATACCGTTTGTATATTTGGCATCCGTTTTTTTCGATCAGAGCTTTCGTTTTTTTCTTTAAGATTTACTTGAAGTGCTGACTTAATTTCTTCCGATTCATCGAACGCTGTCAAAGTCAAAACCAATGGACTAATTTCGCCATGTCTGCTTTCAACTAACAATTTTAATATCTTATGCCAAGCATTTGATAAATTATTATCTTCTATTACTAATGGATTACTGCTCATATTCGATTAACTAATCTTCTAAATGACGATACTCGGCCAAGCCATTATAGCCCACGTTTTGTATTCTTATGAAAAAACCTTTAGTACCTGCTATTGCGCGTATTATCCCTGGTTTTTCTGCAATAAAAACATCGCCAACCTCAACTTTTTTTAATTTATTTAAATGGTTGCCTTCTATGATTGTATTTTCAGGTAAAAAAATATAGCTCCCTACCTCTATATCTACGACAGAAGCTTCGGCGTTTTCGTCAATAATTTTAAAGTGCGGCTTTGCCGAAGTAGGCCCAATTAGTTGTTGCAAAAGCTTTCCTGGCGATTGATTAAGTAGCCCCGTAGCTTTCAATTCATTTATAAGGCCATTTACCCTGCAATGAGTAATAAGTGTACTGTAGCCTGTGCCAAAAATTGAAGAGATCGTATAATATTGTATTGGCGACGCATTACGAATATTCCAACCCCGTTTTACAAATGCAGACTCAATCCCGACAATAGGCATTAGCAAAGCTCCAGCAAAAGTATCGACGAGGTATTCATCATCATCATAAATAGCTTTACTCGCCCCCTCTTCCGTAAGTCCGTCGATGCGTGTACCATGTCCAAACACGTGATGCCCAAGTTCGTGCCCACATGTATAGACACGCCTGGCGAATGGCCTTAAACTTGAAATTAAAATGTCTGGATTTAAAGCATCTTCACCTACAACATACATTCCCTCCATACTTACGGGAACAAAACGTACCGTAACTCCTAATTTATCACACGCATCGAAAATATTGATCGGCTCAAACATATTCAATTTTAGTTTTGACCGAATCTGTCCAGCCTTCTTTATAGCTTGCATTTGTAGAACTCTCATATCAAATCCGGTTATTTTTTGGTAGCATTTTTATAATCTCGATGACCTTATCACGATCTTCGGGTTTAAGCTTATTTAATTCCCTTGCAGCAAACAATACGTGCTCATTCATTTTAAGATCCTTATCCTCTTCTTCAAGTAAAAGCCAAGATTTATCTACTTTGTATAAATTAGCAAATTGTATTATTTCCTCAGCCGTGACTTTCCTTTTACCTGATTCTATTTCTGAAATTGATGGACGCGGAATATTTAATTTAGTGGCAGCTTGCGCTTGTGACAATCCAGATATAGTCCTGGCGTCTTTGATTCTGTTTGCAATTTTTTCCCTTTCAGATATTAAGTTGTTTTCCATGGTTTCGCTATTTTTTGCAGCTTTTCTGCCGCTTCTCTAATATTTAACTCTCTAATTCCATCACTATCCAGGAAGATATAGCAGCTGGGTGGAATTTCAACTTCTAAAATATCTTCCAAATATCCTGTTATGGTAACTAAAACATTACTGCTAAACCCGATCATGCCAGGTCTGCTATCTTTATCAATCTTTGCATCAGTGGCTACACTGGGTAAGTCTCTATGTTTTTCTATTTCCTGAAGAATAGTATCTTCAATGACTTGAATATCTATTTTTACCATAACGTCGGATATATAATACAATTATTGTAAGAAATTCCGACAATTCAAAATTTATTTTTAAATTATTCTCTCCCGCTGATGAAACGTGTGCCCCGCATGCAAAGTCTACATCATCTCCATCCGGCGCGAGTATGCCGCGCCGACAAAAGCGTGGCGTACTCATGACTTTTCAATCTGTGCTTCAAAGTCTTCCTACCGGAGGAGATTTAGTAGGGCCTAAGCATCCTATTCACACTTCCCACACTCATGCCAAGCCGCTCTGCCACCTGCCGCTGGCTCAAACCTTCATCGCTTAGTTTTTTAGCCTCCCGGTGCATGCGTTCGCGTTCTTGCCTGGAGGCATCGCGCAGGTGGTTTTTCTCGCAGTCATTACCCGTAAAAACAAACTTTAAAAAACCGTTGTGCCGTTCCAGTTGGGCAAGGCATATATTGTCGGCACCATAAGTTTCGGCAGTGCTGCGCTGCTTAATCTGCTTTAAATACCGCTGGCCGGGTATGGAGTGGCTTTCGCCCATGGCAAAGGCACTGTCGCAAAAATTGATGAGCATTTTACTCCCCTGCAAATCATTGCGGCTCAGCGGCAGCCGCGGGTTACGCTTAGGCGTATGGGCCAATACCAGGATACTCACGCCATGGCGGGTTTTAAGCTTTTTCAGTTCCTTCATCAGCAACAGGGCAGCCCCGGCGCTCTCGGTTCCGTTGCGCAGGCAGGTAATATTATCAATGATGAGCACCCGGGCGTCGGTACGCTTAATGCCACGCGTTAAAGCTTCAATCACATACCTGTCCAGTTTTTGATAATGCGAGCTTGCACGGTTAAACTGGTTGTATTCGCCGCGGTAAAACTCGGTGGCAAACTGGTAACGGTTTTGGCCGTCGGTATAGCGTTGTTCAAACTGCTTGCCGGTAAGTTCAAAATCAATATACAACACCGGCGAGGCTTCGGCCCCAAGCGTGAAGGGGGCAATGGGTTCGCCCCGGGTAATGCTGTCGGCCAGCTGCACGGCCAACAGGCTTTTGCCCATATTGGTATCGGCAAACAGGATACACAGCTCACCCTCCAGCCAGAAGTTGCCAAACAGCATTTGCGGCGTTTCGTGTTCAGTTTCCATGGCCATCCACTCATTAGCCGGGTAAATATCAAACAGCTCAACCACCGCATCCGGGTCGGAGATCATAACCTCCCCCTTTCGCCCAAGCTTAGCCGCCGCTCCCCGCACCTCATTTTGAATCATTTGAATAACCAGGGGTTTTTCTGCAGTATGGTCCATAATTTGTAGCGCCCCTGTCCGGCAGCTCAAAAGCCCGAAACATCTATCGTTATTTGCCGCCAACCTGCCGGCAATCATGAAAGGCACTCAAATTTACCCACTAAAAAGCCCCCCAATGGTGACAGCACTTTGTCAGTGTTCAATTTTTAAAAACCGGGTGTTCAACGTTCAAAAACCAATTTACATAACCCGTTGATTATCAAATACAAGTTGTTCAAATCCCGATTTTGAACAAATTTATCAATTTATAAAACACTGATTATCAGCCGTTCAATTTTACAACAAAACACCAGGTGTTTACACTTTAAAAAATTGAACAGTACAATACAGGTAAGCGCCAATGCTCCGAAACCATCATTCCCCCCACACAACCAGACACCCCAACAAACAAAAAAGGCCCGCCAAACCCTGGCAGACCTTTCAAATTCTTCTACAAAACCAATCCCTTATTCCCTGCTCTTCTTCTTAGCAGGTTCAACATACTTTTCTCGGATCAAGCAGAAAAATTGTGGGGGAGAAAAAAAAGTGTTTGCTTTGTGGATATAATAATCAACACGCGTCCACTTGTCATCAGCATACGAAACCCTTGTCCATTTAATCTTACCAAAAGGCCTTTTAGACTATTTTGAACTTACCGATGTCCGTTCATCAGAGAATGGAGCGTTGAACATTTATCTGGAGGAGAAGAACCTTGCTCCATCCGGTTATGATAAGTCACAGTTAGAGTCAAAAGGCTTTTTACCAGAGACAGCTATTCAGGATTTTCCTATCCGCGGCCATAAAGTAGCCTTGTGTATAAAAAGACGCAGATGGGAAGTAAAGGCGAGCGGGGAGATCATCTCAAGAGATTGGGATTTAGTAAGAAAAGGGGCGCGAATGACAACTGAATTCGGCACTTTTTTAAAAGGAATATTTGGATAATCACCCGATCAGCAGCCATTTATTAGGCCGGTTATACCAGGTAGATGGCAAGCAGCTCGGTCAGCAATACAAAGATCACCTAAGTGATTTTCATAGCTGGAGCCAAAAGGATCATGCGGAAGACTGGATGTTGTTTGCAGATAACACAGGCCCTTATCTGAGTATAGATGAAACTGCGTTAAGCAATGGGGAACTCTATACCATTGTTACCAACAAACAAGCCAAAGGGAATAAAAAAGCCATAGTGGCGATGATCAAAGGCACACAGTCTGAACAAATCATCGCTGTACTGGAGAAAATACCCTTAAGGTCAAGGAATAAAGTAAAGGAGGTAACGATGGACATGGCGGCAAACATGATCAAAGCTATACGCAGATGTTTTAGCAATGCTGTGCGGGTCGTGGATCGATTCCATGTACAAAAGCTGGCTTATGACGCTGTTCAGGAAGCAAGAATAAAATATCGCTGGGAAGCTCTTGATGCGGAAAGTAAGCTGATTGAACAGGCCCGGAAAAACAAACAATCCTATCAGCCCGAAGTGCTCAGTAATGGCGATACTTTAAAACAATTACTCGCCCGAAGCAGATACTTGCTGTTCAAGCATCGATCTAAATGGACGCTATCACAAAAGGAAAGGGCTGATCTGCTTTTTTCAAGATATCCGGAACTGCTCAAAGCTTATAATCTTGCTATCAGCTTAGGTAATATATTCACTAATTGTAAAACCAAAGTGATCGCCTTTAAAAAACTGGCTATATGGTATAATGAGGTGGAAGACTCTGGTATTAATGCTTTTAAAACCGTTGCAAGGTCCGTTCAGCAACATTATGAATCTATCTTGAACTTCTTCGATAACAGAAGTACAAACGCATCTGCAGAATCTTTCAATGCTAAAGTTAAAGCTTTCAGAGCTACTCTCAGAGGTGTAAGAGATACTTCATTCTTTCTATTCAGACTTGCTAAAATCTATGCTTAAACTTTCATCCCCCCAACTTTTCGGTCTGAGCCCTTTTCTCCAAGAGCTTCAAGGGCGGCAATGAGTTTTTTGCGTTCTACGGCATTGTCGGGCACGGTAGCCAGCTTTTCACGACGGGCTTCCTCCACCTTGCGGATCTTCTCGTCAAAAGCCCTGTTGATTTTATCAAGCTCGGGCGTGGTATCCAGTTTTGCTATTTCTAATTTAATTTGGGCTGCTAATTTTTCAAATTCCATGGGGCTATTTTTGGAAGCGCAAACATAAAAAAATGATTGTAAGTTATTATTACCACAATAAAAAGTATGTGTGTTAACGCGTATTTTTTGTTACCGCCGAAGTACGCTATGGAGAATATAACAGGATACTGAAAAGCCTATCAACGCAAAAAGCCTTAGTTATTAGCTAAGGCTTTTGCATTTGTAGCACTATTGAAAGTGATAAAGGGTGGCACCGACCTACTCTCCCACGTTTTACCGCAGTACCATCGGCTCTGGCGGGCTTGACTTCTCTGTTCGGAATGGGAAGAGGTAGACACCGCCGATATAGGCACCTGAATTTCTTTTGAGCTTAATGCTCAAGGCTGAAAGCTCAAAGCTTTTTTGCCAATTCTTTTATTATTTTATTTGTTTCGCATCCCCGCTTTAAGCTTTACGCCTTTAGCTTTTTGCTCAACAATGACATATTATTGAAAGAAGTGATTGAAGTTAAGAGAAAACAACAGATCATTGTTGTTTATCTGTTTTTTTCGCGGATCAGAGGTAGCGACTAATCTCTTAATCTCTAACCTCTGATCTCTGATACGAAGAAAGCTTCGGGCAATTAGTATTACTCGGCTATGATGTCACCACCTTTATACCTGTAACCTATCAACGTAGTAGTCTCCTACGACCCTCTATGGAAGTCTCATCTTGTGGCTAGTTTCGCACTTAGATGCTTTCAGCGCTTATCTATTCCCAACGTAGCTACTCTGCAGTACACCTGGCGGCATAACAGATTCACCAGAGGTTAGTCCAACCCGGTCCTCTCGTACTAAGGTCAGCCCCACTCAAACTTCCTGCGCCCACAACAGATAGGGACCGAACTGTCTCGCGACGTTCTGAACCCAGCTCGCGTGCCACTTTAATGAGCGAACAGCTCAACCCTTGGGACCTTCTCCAGCCCCAGGATGTGACGAGCCGACATCGAGGTGCCAAACCTCCCCGTCGATATGAGCTCTTGGGGGAGATCAGCCTGTTATCCCCAGCGTACCTTTTATCCTTTGAGCGATGGCCCTTCCATGCAGAACCACCGGATCACTATATCCGTCTTTCGACCCAGCTCGACTTGTCTGTCTCACTGTCAAGCAAGCTTTTGCTATTGCACTCCGCGTACGGTTACCAAGCGTACTGAGCTTACCTTTGAAAGCCTCCGTTACCTTTTTGGAGGCGACCACCCCAGTCAAACTACCCGCCAAACAATGTTCTCCACATCGTAGAGTTAGACACCAAATACAGAAAGGGTGGTATTTCAACGTTGACTAACCAACTCCTAGCGAAGCTGGATCACAGTCTCCCACCTATCCTACACATCCTGTATCCGATATCAATGTTAAGCTATAGTGAAGGTGCATGGGGTCTTTCCGTCCCGTTGCGGGTAACCGGCGTCTTCACCGATACCACAATTTCACCGAGCTCATGGCTGAGACAGCGCCCAGATCGTTACACCATTCGTGCAGGTCGGAACTTACCCGACAAGGAATTTCGCTACCTTAGGACCGTTATAGTTACGGCCGCCGTTTACTGGGGCTTCGATTCAATGCTTCGCCTTGCGACTAACATCCCCTCTTAACCTTCCAGCACCGGGCAGGTGTCAGGCCATATACGTCATCTTGCGATTTTGCATAGCCATGTGTTTTTGTTAAACAGTCGCCTGGGCCTTTTCACTGCGGCTGACATTGCTGCCAGCGCCCCTTCTCCCGAAGTTACAGGGCCATTTTGCCGAGTTCCTTAGCCATGATTCACTCGAGCACCTTAGGATTCTCTCCTCGACTACCTGTGTCGGTTTACGGTACGGGTTTTTATTACCTGAAGCTTAGCGGGTTTTCTTGGAAGTCTGATTACCTGAACTATCACCTTGTCCGAAGATTCGGTGTACTATCAGCTTTCAGCAAAGTCTGCGTACTTAACTACAAACTCTATACCTACAGCCTTTAACGAACTATTCCGTCAGTTCGCGTCAGTGTCACTACTCCGTCACCGCATCGCAGTAATAAAAAGTACTGGAATATTAACCAGTTGTCCATCGGCTACGCCTGTCGGCTTCACCTTAGGCCCCGACTAACCCTGATCCGATTAGCGTTGATCAGGAAACCTTAGTCTTTCGGTGGGCGGGTTTCTCTCCCGCCTTATCGTTACTTATGCCTACATTTGCTTTTCTATTCCCTCCACAGTCAGTTACCTTCCTGCTTCTCCGACAAATAGAATGCTCCCCTACCAGTCATATTAATATGAATCCATAGCTTCGGTATACTGCTTGATGCCCGTTTATTATCCATGCCCGATCGCTCGACTAGTGAGCTGTTACGCACTCTTTAAATGAATGGCTGCTTCCAAGCCAACATCCTAGCTGTCTGTGCAATCGGACCTCGTTAGTTCAACTTAGCAATAATTTAGGGACCTTAGCTGATGGTCTGGGTTCTTTCCCTCTCGGCCATGGACCTTAGCACCCATAGCCTCACTCCAGCGTATATTATAAAGCATTCGGAGTTTATCTGGATTTGGTAGGATTTGACTCCCCCGCACCCAATTAGTAGCTCTACCTCTTTATAACTCAACCGCCAGGCTGTTCCTAAAAACATTTCGGGGAGTACGAGCTATTTCCCAGTTTGATTAGCCTTTCACCCCTACCCACAAGTCATCCGGAAACTTTTCAACGTTTATCGGTTCGGTCCTCCAGTACCTGTTACGGCACCTTCAACCTGCCCATGGGTAGATCACAAGGTTTCGCGTCTACCTCCCCTGACTATACGCCCTTTTCAGACTCGCTTTCGCTTCGGATCCGTGTCTTAAACACTTAACCTTGCCAGGGAAGAGTAACTCGTAGGCTCATTATGCAAAAGGCACGCCGTCACAGATTACTCTGCTCCGACCGCTTGTAAGTACACGGTTTCAGGTTCTATTTCACTCCCCTGTTCGGGGTTCTTTTCACCTTTCCCTCACGGTACTGGTTCACTATCGGTCTCTCAGGAGTATTTAGCCTTACCGGATGGTGCCGGCAAATTCCCACAAGGCGTCTCCGACCTCGCGGTACTCAGGATACCACTATCCTACTATTCATTACCCGTACGCAGCTCTCATGCTCTATGGCCGGGTTTCCCACCCCGTTCCGGTTCTGTTTAGTATTCATGTTGTGGTCCTACAACCCCCATACTGCCGTAACAGTATAGGTTTGGGCTTCTTCCATTTCGCTCGCCACTACTCTGGAAATCACTTTTGTTTTCTCTTCCTCTGCTTACTTAGATGTTTCAGTTCGGCAGGTTAGCGCATTTATGCAGTTAGTCTTCAACTAACTAGGTTTCCCCATTCGGAAATCTGCGGATCAAATCATATTTGCTAATCCCCGCAGCTTATCGCAGCTTATCACGTCCTTCTTCGCCTCTGAGAGCCAAGGCATCCCCCGTGTACCCTTTCTTACTTTCTTCTACTCTTGCGCCTTTTGCGCCGCAAGGTATGTCTTTATTTTAGTTAGTTGATTCGTTCATTTGTTCACTCGTTCATTTGTCCAAGCAGTATTGCTACCAATGAACTAATTTACTAATGAACCATTGAACTGAAAAAACTTCCTATCTGTTGTTTTCTCTTGTTTTCAATTACTTCTTCCAATATGTCAAAGAACGTTAGTTTTCATCTGTAGCGTAACCTATATTATAGTTACTGTAGAATACTTGGTGGAGAATAACGGATTCGAACCGTTGACCCCCTGCGTGCAAGGCAGGTGCTCTAGCCAGCTGAGCTAATCCCCCGAAGGATGCGATCAATTAGTGATTTAGTGATTTTTTGAATTAGTGATCCTTTTCAATTCACTAACTCACTCATTCTCTAATTCGCTAATTGCCTCTTGTAGTCCCGAGCAGATTTGAACTGCTGACCCCTACATTATCAGTGTAGTGCTCTAACCAAGCTGAGCTACAGGACTATTTGTTTTTAGTTGCAGTTATCAGTTGCAGTTTGCAGGACTTTTCTGCCTACTGCTGCTGCCACTGCTTACTGCCACTTGTCCTGTGCCTACTTTCGTTTGCACATTCCACAGATGGCTTCATCTTCTGGGTTTCCTTTTGTCTTTTTGTTTGTGTTTTAAGAAATTATCATGTAGCGAACAGTTCCGAGTCACTCAGAGATACTGCTCCAGAAAGGAGGTATTCCAGCCACACCTTCCGGTACGGCTACCTTGTTACGACTTAGCCCCAGTTACCGACTTTACCCTAGGACGCTCCTTGCGGTTACGCACTTCAGGCACTTCCAGCTTCCATGGCTTGACGGGCGGTGTGTACAAGGCCCGGGAACGTATTCACCGCGTCATTGCTGATACGCGATTACTAGCGAATCCAACTTCACGGGGTCGAGTTGCAGACCCCGATCCGAACTGTGAATGGCTTTAAGAGATTGGCATCCTGTTGCCAGGTAGCTGCCCTCTGTACCATCCATTGTAGCACGTGTGTAGCCCCGGACGTAAGGGCCATGATGACTTGACGTCGTCCCCTCCTTCCTCTCTATTTGCATAGGCAGTCTGTTTAGAGTCCCCACCTTAAATGCTGGCAACTAAACATAGGGGTTGCGCTCGTTGCGGGACTTAACCCAACACCTCACGGCACGAGCTGACGACAGCCATGCAGCACCTAGTTTCGTGTTCCGAAGAACTGTGACGTCTCTGTCACATTCACTAACTTTCAAGCCCGGGTAAGGTTCCTCGCGTATCATCGAATTAAACCACATGCTCCTCCGCTTGTGCGGGCCCCCGTCAATTCCTTTGAGTTTCACCCTTGCGGGCGTACTCCCCAGGTGGAACACTTAACGCTTTCGCTTAGACGCTGACCGTATATCGCCAACATCGAGTGTTCATCGTTTAGGGCGTGGACTACCAGGGTATCTAATCCTGTTTGATCCCCACGCTTTCGTGCCTCAGCGTCAATCATACTTTAGTAAGCTGCCTTCGCAATTGGTGTTCTGTGACATATCTATGCATTTCACCGCTACTTGTCACATTCCGCCTACCTCAAGTACATTCAAGCTCTTCAGTATCAAGGGCACTGCGATAGTTGAGCTACCGTCTTTCACCCCTGACTTAAAAAGCCGCCTACGCACCCTTTAAACCCAATAAATCCGGATAACGCTTGGATCCTCCGTATTACCGCGGCTGCTGGCACGGAGTTAGCCGATCCTTATTCTCAAGGTACATTCAACTTCTTACTCGTAAGAAGGTTTATTCCCCTGCAAAAGCAGTTTACAACCCGTAGGGCCGTCTTCCTGCACGCGGCATGGCTGGTTCAGACTTCCGTCCATTGACCAATATTCCTTACTGCTGCCTCCCGTAGGAGTCTGGTCCGTGTCTCAGTACCAGTGTGGGGGGTCATCCTCTCAGATCCCCTAAACATCGTCGCCTTGGTATGCCGTTACCACACCAACTAGCTAATGTTGCGCATGCCCATCTTAGTCCTATAAATATTTGATTATCCTGCGATGCCACAGCATAATGTTATGCGGTCTTAATCTCTCTTTCGAGAGGCTATCCCCCTGACTAAGGTAGGTTACATACGTGTTACGCACCCGTGCGCCACTCTCATGAAGGGCAAGCCCCTCAATCCCGTCCGACTTGCATGTATTAGGCCTGCCGCTAGCGTTCATCCTGAGCCAGGATCAAACTCTCCATTGTAAAATGTTTTGTTTAACCACTGACCCTATTATTAATTAATAGAATCTGTATTATATATCTTTATACAGTCTCTCTTCTTTTTTGTAACTCTTCAATCTTCCTCAGCCTTAGCTTTGGTTAATCTCCCGTTACGCTACATGATTTCCATTTCTTAAAAGAACTTCCTCGCTTCATCATCCGAATCAGCTATTATGTCGTCGCAATTCGCATTGCTTAACTTGTCAGTTTGTTTCCCCGAAAATCGCTTTCGGCTCTTTTGTTTTACTCATTAACCATCGTTAACTTTCTTCCTTCTTTTATTGACTGAACTCGCTCAGCCTCAAATCTTTCGCTCTCTCAAGCACCCTTCCGTTTGGGTCTGCAAAGGTAGAAAACCTTTTCTTATTTCCAAAACTTTTTTATTTTTTATTTCTGAAAGTTTCAGACCCGCTTCACTCTCCTCTTTTCCTCATTTGCGGGCTGCAAAGGTGTGGATTTTTTTTCATTCCCACAAAAAGATTTTTAATCTTTTTTCCTTTACTTTTCTATCCTTTTAATGTACTAACCCCGCTC
This sequence comes from Mucilaginibacter sp. SJ, assembly GCF_028993635.1. Taxonomy (NCBI): domain Bacteria; kingdom Pseudomonadati; phylum Bacteroidota; class Sphingobacteriia; order Sphingobacteriales; family Sphingobacteriaceae; genus Mucilaginibacter; species Mucilaginibacter sp. SJ. The sequence continues at coordinate 4,750,678 of NZ_CP118631.1, read as the reverse complement.
AACTCATTTCCTCGTTTGCGGGCTGCAAAGGTACACGCTTTTACGCCTTCTCCAAATTATTTTTACCCATTTTCCTCAAGGTCATCTTAACACGCTATGCTTCAACAGGAAAAAGTTTCAAAAACTACTCAAAACCCGCGTTAGGGATAGCAGCGGGTACCGGCCAACGAGCGTAATGCCTGCAGGCGTATGAGCGAATAGCCCGGCCGAAGGCAACGCCCATAATCTCAGTTGGCAGCTTTCAATAGGCAGTTAACATTTAGAAAAACCCGGGAAACCATCAACATCGAGTTTAATATTTGCAACCTCTATTATATAATATACAAACGGAGAATCACCAATAGCTCACCTAACGCCGAGTGGCGTACCTCTGGCACACTATAAATTTGATCCATTTTATTTTCTACAAACCTTTTGCACCGCTGGTGTAGCCGGCCAATTCTTTAATTTATATACTTTTCATTTCCGTTATTTACTAAAGTTGAACCTATCATCATCCAATGTCATTATTAAATTACCTAAAGAGATTTACAAGTCAAAACCTTTGTTTTGTATATGGCCAGGTGTTGGCATTTAACATTATTGAAACATTAGGCATTCGCAATCAATCTACCGAATACATCATTACCATCGCCCAGACCATATAGCTTTCCGCTTAATGAAACTTTCAAAAACCGACTTCCTTTATATAAGAAATAACCATTTTAATCGTATTAGTTTAACCAAGTCTATCACAGCTAAACCCGCAATAGTTAAAAGATGTTAAATACACTATACACGTAGGTGCCGAGCCAATGCCTCGTTATATATTAGCGGCTAAATAAAAATTGATTGATTTATATTATTAACTATCTTTGCAGAATGTTTAAAAAGCAACTAACGTTATTAGCCAGTGTTTTAGCTATCGTAATTATTACGCTTGGCAGTTGTAAAAGCAAATACGAAAAGTTAAAAGCCAGTAACGATTACGCTAAAAAATACCAGGAAGCTATTAAATACTATAATAAAAAGGACTATAACAAAGCTTTAGGTTTATTTGAGGTACTGGTTGAGCGTTACCGTGGTCGCGAAGGTGCAGAAGACCTCTTTTATTACTACGCGTTTACGTATTACAAACAAAAAGACTATACATCGGCAAGATATCACTTTAAAACATTTGCCGATACCTACCCTTCGAGCCCAAGGGCTGAGGAATGCCGCTTTTTCTCTGCTTATTGCTACTACCTTGATTCGCCGATATATTCGCTTGACCAGGATAATACGTTAAAAGCTATCGACGCTTTGCAGTTGTTCATTAACCTTTATCCAAAAAGCGATCGTGTAGCCGAAGCCAGCAAGCTGATCCAGAACCTGCGCGATAAACTGGAAACCAAAGCTTATGCCAACGCCAAACTTTATTTAACAATCAGCGATTATCAATCGGCAGTGATTGCGTTTAACAATGCGTTGCGCGATTATCCTGATACCAAATACGGCGAAGAAATGGAATACCTTATTGTTAAAGCGCAATATCAGTATGCTTATCATAGCTTTGAAACCAAACAGGAAGACCGTTTTAACCAGGCTATAGCTTATGCCGATCAATTTGCCGAAAAATATCCGAACAGCAAATACCTGCACGAAACTCAGGCATATGTAAAAGACAGCCAGCAGGGCATAAAACAGGCGCAGCGTTTAATTGCCGAAGCAATGAGCAATGAAAAAACCGCAAAGAAACTTTTAAAGAAAGATACTGTAACAACAACATCGCCATCTGAAAAAAATCAGCCGCAAAAAATACCATATTAATTAAGATATATTAAAGAGTTTAAATTAAGATATGACAGCTAACAACAGTAATAAACCAGCAGCAGCCAGCAGCACTGTAACCCGCGATTTACGCGAGCTGGATACCAAAACAGAGAACATCTATGAGTCGCTTGTGATTATGTCAAAAAGGGCAAACCAGATCTCGAACAACATTAAAGAAGAGCTTCACCAGAAACTTTCTGAATTTGCATCATCAAATGATAACCTGGAAGAAGTATTTGAAAACCGTGAGCAAATTGAAATTTCAAAATACTACGAAAAATTGCCTAAACCGTCATTAGTTGCCGTTCAGGAATTTTTAGATGGTAAAGTATACTACCGTAACCCAACTAAAGAAGTTTAAACGACGTCCCCCAGCCCACAAAAAGGGGCGAGTACAGGGTCTTTTCATGCTATAACAAAAAACTCCCGTATGGGAGTTTTTTGTTACTTTTAATTTTTATAACATAATTATTCCCCCTTTAGGGGGTTAGGGGGCATATGAAAAACATTGTTTTAGGAGTTTGCGGCAGTATTGCAGCCTACAAATCGGCACTGCTGGTTAGGCTGCTGGTTAAAGCAGGCGCTAACGTTAAAGTGGTGATGACTGCCGATGCCACCAATTTTATTACGCCGCTTACACTCTCAACGCTTTCAAAAAACCCGGCGCTGGTTGATTATTGTAAGGCTGATACCGGCGAATGGAATAATCATGTTGAACTTGGGCTTTGGGCCGATATGATGGTTATTGCCCCCGCCACGGCCAACACCCTTGCTAAAATGGCTAACGGCCTTTGCGATAACCTGCTTAGCGCGGTATATCTTTCAGCAAAATGCCCGGTTTATTTTGCTCCGGCTATGGACCTGGATATGTGGCTGCACCCGGCTACCCGCCAAAACGTGAGCAGGCTGCAATCATTTGGTAACATTATGATTCCGCCTGGTAACGGTGAACTGGCCAGCGGCCTGTATGGTGAAGGCCGGATGGCCGAACCTGAAGACATCGTTACCTTCCTGGAAGCAAAATCAAAAAAAAAACTCCTTTTAGCCGGTCATAAAATACTGGTAACTGCCGGGCCAACCTATGAAGCTATAGATCCGGTACGGTTTATCGGCAATCATTCGTCGGGCAAAATGGGGTTTGCTATCGCGGATGAACTGGCTTTGATGGGAGCCGATGTTACTTTAGTGACCGGGCCTACTGCACAGATCAGCAAGCAACAAAATATAAAACGGGTTAATGTTATTTCGGCGGCACAAATGTTAGGGGCTTGCTTAACCGCTTATGGCGATGCAAAGGCTTGTATCATGAGTGCTGCAGTTGCCGATTATACCCCGGCTGATGTTGCTACTCAAAAGATCAAGAAAAAAGACGACGATCTCAGCATCGAACTGAAGAAAACCACTGATATATTAAAAACCCTTGGCGAGGCTAAACGCGAAGGACAAATATTGGTTGGTTTTGCTTTAGAAACCAACGACGAGGAAATGAACGCGACAACCAAACTACAAAAGAAAAATCTTGACTTTATTGTACTAAATTCGCTTAATGACGCGGGTGCCGGTTTTGCAGGCGATACCAATAAGATAACCATTATTGACCGTAAGCTTAAGAAAACTACTTTCGACCTGAAAAGCAAGGAAGCAGTGGCCCGCGATATTTGCAATAAAGTTGCCCAACTAATAAACGGATGAAAAAACTGCTGCTTTATACTTTGCTGATGTTTCTTTGCTGCCGGGTTGTGGCCCAGGACCTGAATGCACGTATACAAGTGTTATCGCCCAAGATACAGGTTGCGAATAAGCGCGTTTTTCAAACGCTGGAAACTGCCATGAAGGATTTCCTGAACGGCCGCAAATGGAGTGCCGATCCGATTTTGCCACAGGAGAGAATAGATTGCAATTTTGTGCTGAACATAACCAACTGGGATGGCAGCAGTAATTTTACCGGCGAGCTGCAGGTACAATCGTCCCGGCCGGTTTATGGCACATCCTATACCTCTACCCTGTTAAATCTTAATGATAAAGATATCAGCTTTAGTTATACCGAGGGCCAGACGATTGACTATACCGATCAAAATTTTCAGGGAAATTTAAGTTCGATCATGGCTTTTTATGCCAACATTATTATCGGCCTTGATTATGACACGTTTTCAAAATTTGGAGGCACGCCATATTTTTTAGCAGCACAGACCATCGTAACCAATGCGCAAACATCATCATATGGTGGCTGGAAAGCTTTTGATGGCAATGTAAACCGCTACTGGTTATCCGAAAACCTGAATAATAAACTATATAACCCGTTACGCAGCTTTTTGTACGATTATCACCGCAACGGGCTTGATATCATGTCGGACAATGTGAGCAAAGGCCGCAAAGCTATTGATGCTCTGCTACCTTTACTACAGCAAATAGACCGGCAACGTGTGGGCGCGATGCTTCCGCTTATATTTTATACAGCAAAAAGTGATGAACTGGTTTCCATTTACAGCAAGGCCGATAATCAGGAACGGTTAACCGCCATGAACCTGTTTCTAAAGCTCGACCCTGCTAATGGCAATAAATATCAAACCTTGCAGAAATAACCCTTAGTGTTAGTTTAAAAACAAATAAAGAAGAAGTCATAAGGGAACAACAAGGTAATCCCCTACTTACGAGGGCAAGCCTTTTAGTTTGGCTTATTAATTTATAATTGTAAGTTGCTGATTATTAAGCGTGTTTTTTCGATCAATTTTATAACATGGGCGTTGCCTGCCGCCCGGGCTGTACGTTCCAAGTCCTCGCTTTTCCCATTGCAAAAGCCTTCGCACACTGCGGGCTTTACACTGCCATCCCTAACGCGGCCAACGCACAGGCCCGCAATTACCAACCAAACCACAAGCAGGGCAAGCATTGTCCATGCCTCCGGCAAACAAAAAAATCAACAAAATGGATGCCCCATTTTGGTACGGCTTAATAATCCGCCAGCACTATCAGCTTATCGCAAATAGGCATAATCCTTTCTTTACCATTCAAAAAACCAAGTCCCACGACAAAGGAAAAACCGGCAACTATACCTCCCATTTCCCTGATAAGCTCACTGGCCGCAGTTACTGTACCGCCGGTAGCCAGCAAATCGTCATGAAGTAATATATGCTGACCGGGTTCAAAGGCATCGGTATGCAGCTCAATGGTGGCGGTGCCGTACTCCAGCTTATAAGCTTTTTGTTTTATAGTGAAAGGCAGCTTACCCGCTTTACGCACGGGTACAAACGGCACACCTAATCTGGTTGCCAGCGTAAGCCCAAACAGGAAGCCCCTGCTTTCGATACCGGCCACCGCGTCAATCCGGGTTCCCTGCAATTGTTCAACAAAAGCATCGATGATGCTTTCGCATAATCCGGGGTCTTTCAGTATGGGCGTAATATCTTTAAAAACAATTCCCGGTTTCGGAAAATCGGGAATATCCCTTATGGCTGCTTTAATTTGCTGGGCTATCATTTGAAAACTAAATAAGGTCCAATTTTACGCAAAATTCCGTCATTAAGTATGGCAATATTTTTCAGATCGGCCAGGTCATTGTAGGTACCGTGCTCATCGCGGTAAGCTACAATGGCATCCATTTGTTTGTAGCTCAGATAGGGGAAGCGCTTAAGTTCATTAAAGGTAGCTGTGTTAATATTCACCTTAATGATATGTTTGCCATCAACCGCAATACGGGCTTCAATCTGGCCGTACTTTTCCTTATCAATGCCATAAACCTCCTTCAACTGTTCTTTATTGTAAAAACCGCCTACCCGCTCCCGGTAATGGACAATGCGCCTGGCAAATGCGGGGCCTATTCCCCTGATCATGGTAAGCCTCGCCGAATCTGCCGTGTTGATCTCTATTACTTCGCCAGGTTTGGCTTTATTTATGTAATAAGCAGGGCCATCGGGCAAGATAATATAGGGCTCAAGAAGCTTATACTCCGCCGGGCTGATGCTGTACATTTTTTGCACATCGCCTTTGGTGAAAAAACGTCCGCCTTTTTCTTCATAATGCTTAATTACCTGTGCCTGATGTTCAGTGAGGCCAAGTTTTACCCAACCCGCAAGGGGTAAGTTATTGGGATTAAATTTAAAGAGTGTAGCAGGCAGGGCATTGCGATTACCGGCAGAAACTTCATCCCTTGCCGTAAGATCGCCCGTTTTATCGGAATCGGTTATCGCTTTATCAAAAGCCTTAAAATTTATTATATTATCTTTGCGGTTTGCCTGAAACATATAAGGGGCCAGCAAAACCATTGCAATTAAAATAATCAACACTACCATCCCGTTCCACTCTTTTTTAGTGACAGACAGGTAGTTTTTAATTTGCGGCCTCATTTATAATATGTTCCAGGCGTTAAATTAAATAAAAATTTAGGATATTTATTTGTTAAAACATACTGCTATTAAAAACAATGAAAGTTATAACCACCGAAGAGTTTGCCAAAGCCACCAAACTGGATAAGTTGAAAATGCCGGGCCTGGCCGCTTTATTGATGGAGCTAATGAAAATAAACCAGGTTAACGACCTGTTTGCCCAGGCACAGCCCAAGCAGGGCCCTGAGTTTGTTGATGCCATATTAAAAGGTTGCGGTATTGATGTTGAGTTTGATGAGCGTGAGCTCCGTAACATACCTAAAGACGGAGCATTTATAGCCATTGCCAATCACCCTTACGGAGGTATTGAGGGTATGGTGTTATTAAAGGTCCTGTGCATGGCCCGCCCCGATTCAAAGCTGATGGCCAACTTCCTGCTTAAAAAAATCCCCAACCTTGCCGACTATTTCATAGCCGTAAACCCTTTTGAAAATGTTGAACATTCGTCGAGCATAAGCGGCCTAAAAAACACCCTTGAGCTGTTAAACCAAGGCACCCCCATAGGAATTTTCCCCGCCGGCGAGGTATCAACCTTTAAGGTGGAGCAAAAACAGGTAACCGACCGTATGTGGCACCCCGTTGTGGGCAAAATCATAGCTAAGGCAAAAGTACCGGTGGTTCCTATTTATTTTCATGGTAACAACGGCTTGTTGTTTAACCTGCTCAGCTTGTTGCACCCTACCCTGCGCACAGCCAAACTACCGTCAGAGCTGTTTAATAAACACGGGCATACCATTAAACTACGGATAGGTAAACCCATTAACGTAACAGAGATTCCGGAGTATACCAACACTACCAAGCTCCTTAACTTTTTGCGCGCACGTACCTATGCTTTAGGTACCGGCCTGGAAGAGGAAAAAAAGATCTTCAGCCCACGAAACCTGTTTAAGATCAAACGCGAAGCCGAAGAGGTTTCTCCTGAAATAGATAGCGCCATCCTTGAAAAAGAAATTGAGCCGCTACGGGAAACTTACAAAGTTTGGACTGAGAAAAACTACGAGGTGTTCATCGTTCCGACGTCAACCATTCCCAATGTGATACGGGAAATAGGCAGACTGCGCGAGATTACTTTCCGCGAGGTTGGCGAAGGTACCAACAAAGCAATCGACCTCGATGAGTATGATATTTACTATCATCACCTGTTCATCTGGGATTTTGAAGCTAAGCGAATTGTAGGTGCTTACCGCATTGGTTTGGGAGATGAGATATTTTACAGCGTAGGCAAAAAAGGCTTTTACGTAAATGAGCTGTTTAAACTTAAAACGCAGTTTATACCGGTGTTACGCCGCAGCCTCGAACTGGGCCGCTCATGGATCCGCAAAGAATATCAAACTAAACCTTTACCGCTATTCCTGTTATGGAAAGGCATCCTGAAATTTCTGATAGATAACCCGCGGTACCGTTACCTGATAGGCCCGGTAAGTATCAGTAATTCCTTTTCAAAATTTTCCAAATCACTTATTGTCGATTATATTAACCGCAACCACTTTGACCATGAAATGGCGCAGTATGTTAAACCGCGCAAAAAATTCAAGGTTGATTTTGCCAAAATTGATACCGACCTGCTTATGGCCGGTGAAGACAGCTTTAAAGGACTCGATAACCTGATATCAGAGGTGGAAACCCGCAATATGAAAGTTCCCGTACTGCTTCGTCAGTACATTGCCCTTAACGCTAAGATCATCAGCTTCAATATCGATCCTAAATTTGCCGATTGCCTGGATGGTTTCCTGGTGCTCGATCTTGAAAAGGTACCGCAGGATATACTGGATAAACTGGGTAAAAACCTGTAGCCGTAATTTTAAAAGTTATAAAGAAAAAGCGGGGCATTATGATATGCTTCGCTTTTTTTCTAATAATTTCCATTAAAACAGAAGCGCCCCCAATGACATCGGGGGCGCTTCTGTTTTGTTTAATCTCAACTGTATTTTGTTTTACAATTACCAGCTGTAGCGTACACCAAACTGCATTTGCCAGCGTGAAGCGAACAAATCAACAGAATATGGTATACCTGGGTTGCTGAAGTTGTATGTTGGATAAGATGCAACGTTACCATCTTTAACAAAAGCAGGGCCGCCGGACGCTCCAGGCAGTTTGCTTACTGGTGTTAAACCAACACTTGCTGAGGAGTTGAATGTGTTTGCTGAAAAGTAATATTGACCCCAGCTCTTGTTCAATAAATTGGTAAGATTGATGATATCATAAGTAAATGTGATCATCTGTTTGTGTTTACCATTACCAAATTTAAAGTCTTGAGTAAAGCGGAAGTCTAATTGATTATTCCAAGGTGTAAAAGCAGCATTACGTTCAGTAAACTGACCACGACGTGAACTTAAATATTTGTCGGCATCAACATACGCATTAAACGCAGCTAACTGTTGTGCAGCAGTTTGTACTACCACACCATTTTTCACCTGATCAACAATCATCTTAGCTGCCTCATCTCTGGTTGGAATGTAAGCCAAGCTTAATTGCTGACCTGTTCCGTCGATAGCGTTTGGATAGGTATCCCAGGTATATGGGTTACCGCTTTGCGCGCTAAAGAAGAAAGTGAAGTTAGCTGTATAGTTGTGCCCGGCATCCCAATCATGTTTAAAGTTCACGTTTGATACGATACGATGACGGATATCAAAGTTTGAATTGGCTAAACCCGGATTGTTAGGATTCAAAGCCTGGTTCAATTGCCAGTTCGACTCCATTGAGTTACGGATACCATTGGTAACATCTTTAGAGTGACCGTAGGTATAGGCAACTGAAAAGTTTAATGCATTCTGCGGATCAAATTGAGTAAACTTAGCTACCTGTACTGTTGCACTGTAACGGTACCCTTCGCTGGTATTTGATAATAAATAGGCGTTGGTATATTTTGAGTTGATCCCTTTATTAATAAATATAGGCTGCAGGTGTTGGGTATCATAAGGATAATAAGTTACACTATCCTTGGTATTTACCTGTTGGAACTTCAAGTCATGAATAACCTTAGTATAAATACCTTCAGCTGTAAATTTCCACTGGTTATCAGTAGTATAATCAACTGCTAAGCTACTTCTCCAAACCTGTGGCATTTTGAAGTTGTTGTCGATCATATCCACCTGAGTAGCACCAGAAGCGCTGGTATTAACACCACCTTGCTGATTAACAAAGTTTAAGCCACCATTTGAAGGTGCTTGTATCGGATTGGTACCTGCTGTAAATGGACCGGCAGATGATTTTTTATCATAAGCACCATAAGTAGCGCCGTTATTATAAAATGCATAACCAAACCATGCAAACGGAACACGACCGGTAAAGAAGCCGCTACCACCGCGTAAAATAACGCTTTGATCGCCATTTGCATCATAGTTAAATGATACACGCGGGTTCCACTCAATGTTACCAAGGTAATTTTGTTTAATATCTTTAGGTTTGGTATAAGTAAAAGTGGTACCGTAATTTGGATCAACCGGAGCGTTAGTTGTTTTATCACTCAATGGTTGTTTGTTTGGCACATTTGCATAATCAGCACGTAAAGCAACGGTTAATTTGAAATTATCACTTAACTGAATCTCATCCTGACCATATAAGCTAAACAGGTTAACTTTAAACTTGGCTGATGGATTTGCTAAGATATAATCACGTGTGTTATTCGTGTAATTAAAGTTAGTACGTACACGTGCAGGCAAATTATTAACAAAATCCTCAATGCTATTATAAGCAATACGACCGTTCCACGCATTAACAAAATTATAAGTAATGTTATAAAATTCGTTGTGTGTACCGAAAGTGAAGGTATGCTTACCTTTAACCCAAGTTAAATTATCAGTAAACTCAGCGGTTTTTTGGTGCATATCAAAAATAGCAGCCTCGCGGTCAGTACCCATAAAGATAGTAGTACCAGGAGAACGGCCAGTAATTTCGATTTGTGGTAATGCCGGATTTGAGTTAGGATCACGGTAATCGTGAACGGCTGAATAGCCAAGAACCAGGCTATTGCTCAGGTTACCGTTAAATCTTGATTTTAACTCGGCAACGGTTGAAGTTGAGTTGTTATGTGAAGTATAATCAATACCGCTGAAACGGAAGTTTTGCTGATCGCGCTCTAAGTTAGTAGCTTTTGAGCTAATAGTATTGTTACGGATAGTTAACTGGTTGTGATCATCAATATTCCAATCCAAACGGTTAAAGAACTTGTTTGAGTTAGAGAATATGGTAGTATTGTTATAAGTACCCGGATCCAAACCGCCTGTAAATGTTTTAAAAGCAGTAACTAATTTATCACCATCGGCCTGACTTAGTATATTAGAAGCGCCGTTGTGATCTAAACCGCGGATAACAGGATCCTGCCTGCGGGCAATTTCTTCGTTAGTGAAGAAGAATAATTTGTTTTTAATAATAGGGAAACCTAAACGGATACCGGCCTGGTAATCATGAAAATCGTTCAGTTTTGATCCGTCGCCACCTAAAGCAGCTTTGGCGTTGTTTGGTCCTACCATGAACGAGCCACGGCCGTAACCATAAACTGCACCGCTAAAATCATTTGTACCGCTACGGGTTACAGCATTGATACTACCACCTAATACGTTACCGATTTTGATATCATAAGGGGCAACATAAACTTGGATATCCTGGATAGCGTCAAGAGAAATAGGGCTTGTACGGGTACTGCTGCCTACCTGGCCTGATGCATTGTTCTGACCGCCTAATGATGGGCTGAAACCGATCGCGTCGTTATTGATAGCACCGTCAAGCGTTACGTTATTGTAACGGTAGTTGGTACCCTGGAATGAGTTATTGTTACTTTGAGGGGTATTCCTGGTTAAATCCTGCAAGCTGCGGTTAATTGAGGGAGCAGTACGGATTTGGTTTTGACCAATGCGGGTACTTGCACCTGTTTTAGCCGGACCAGCAGATGCTTTCACTTTAACTTCCTGCAGGGTTGTAGTTTCATCCTGCAATACAAAGTTTAAAGTAGCATTCCCTAACTGAAGGGTAAGATCGCTTTTTTCGTCTTTTTTATAACCGATAAAAGTAGCGGTTACCGTGTAAGGGCCGCCCGGGTTAATGTTGTTAACCGAGAAACGGCCGTCGCCGTTGGTTTGCGCACCGTACCTGGTACCTGTGCTGGTATTAAGTACAGTAATGGTTACCCCCGGAAGAGTGGTACCTTTTTGATCTGTAACTTTACCGGTAAGTACCGAGGTGGTGATCTGAGCGTTTGCAACGCTTCCAACCCCAATAATTATTAGTGTTAAAATAATAAAGTAGAGCTTTTTCATTTGTGAATTTTTATTGCACAAAATTGCCCTACCAATGTTAATTCTACATTAACATCAGATTATTATATTAACAACTACTTAATGATTTCTTTTTTACCTGACACAGACGCCCGAAAGCCAATCAAAAAATGTTGATTATCAATAAAATAAAAAATCTAATGCGCCGAAATATTAAGTTTTTATTTATCCACTATCGGGGATAAATTACATAATGATGTTCGCTACAGCTAAAAAATGTCCTTGTTATATAGCATTTAAAGAGCAATAGGAATGAGCATTTTAACAAATACTTAATACGCAAATAATTAAAATCAATTTTTGATTCTCAACTTATTAAGCAATTGATTCAGTAAGTAAGCAGGCGCTATAACTAATGATTTGATATCCATATAAGTTTTAGGATTTTTCCTTTCCCTTCTTTCCCCAACCCTCAAAACAGCGAGCGACGGAACAAAAATTATCACACAAATGAGATACATTGGCATTCCTCCCGCTTGCTGCCATGCTACAAGCTCCATTATACCATAACTAAACCCCAATAAAATAAATAAGATGAAGTAAGATATAATTGGCGACAGCTTTAAATAGAAGTAGATGGCAATAGCTATAACAAAGGAAGCCCAATTAAAATAGCCATTGTAGGCTCCTAAAAATCCTAAATGAGGAAAAGGAATAGCCCAGATCAATCCAAAGAGACTAAACGCCAAAGTTGGGATACAGATACAGTGTATGATCTTTTTAACCCTATCCTGGTGAGCTTCTTCATATTCCCTGAAATAACGATCAACAAGGCGTTCATCAATATTTGCAGTAGCTTTAACTGCTGCCTTCTGTTTGGTATTTGCTTTTGCTGCCACGCTGTAAAAATAAAAAACCCCTTCGGTTTTGTGCCGAAAGGGTTTCGTTTAATTTTATAATAATTACTTGGCAAATGCTACCGAACGGGTTTCCCTGATGACCGTAACTTTAATTTGACCAGGATAAGTCATTTCTGTCTGGATCCGGTTTGAAATATCAGCAGCCAAAACTTCTGATTGCGCGTCGCTGATCTTTTCGCTTTCTACCACAACGCGTAACTCACGGCCGGCCTGTATAGCGAATGTTTTTTCAACGCCCGGATATGACAATGCCAGTTCTTCCAATTCTTTCAAACGTTTAATGTAGCTTTCAACAACCTCGCGGCGTGCACCCGGACGTGCGCCTGATATAGCATCACAAGCCTGGATTATCGGAGATAACATTGAGGTCATCTCAATTTCGTCGTGGTGAGCACCAATGGCGTTACAAACTTCAGGGTGTTCCTTATATTTTTCGGCCAGTTGCATACCCAAAATAGCGTGTGGCAGTTCAGGGTTGTCATCAGGTACTTTACCAATATCATGCAGTAAGCCTGCACGTTTAGCCATTTTAACATTCAAGCCAAGCTCGGCAGCCATGGTTGCGCAGAAATTGGCGACCTCACGCGAGTGCTGCAACAGGTTTTGCCCGTAAGATGAACGGTAACGCATACGGCCAACCATCCTGATCAGTTCGGGGTGTAAACCATGAATACCTAAATCAATTACAGTACGCTCACCTATCTCAACAATTTCTTCTTCTATCTGCTTTTTGGTTTTGGCAACTACCTCTTCAATACGTGCCGGGTGGATACGACCGTCGGTAACCAAACGGTGCATTGCCAAACGGGCTATCTCGCGCCTTACCGGATCAAAACCCGAAAGGATGATAGCCTCGGGGGTATCATCAACAATGATTTCGATACCTGTTGCGGCTTCCAGTGCACGAATATTGCGCCCCTCACGGCCAATGATACGGCCCTTGATTTCGTCATTTTCAATATTGAAAATAGACACTGTATTCTCAATCGCACTTTCGGTAGCAGTACGCTGGATAGTTTGGATCACGATTTTCTTTGCCTCTTTGGTAGCGGTAAGCTTGGCCTCGTCAACAATATCTTTGATCTGGATCATAGCTTTGGTACGGGCTTCCTCGCGCAGGGTATCAACCAGTTGGTTTTTAGCATCATCGGCTGATAGGCCGGCAATGGTTTCCAACTGTTGAATGTGCTGGTTTTTAAGGTGCTCTACCTCATCTTGCTTTTTAACAACTATTTCAGTTTGTTTTTCAAGATTTTTGCGGGTGTTATCAAGTTCGCTCTCCTTGCGGTTAACATTTTCCAGGCGCTGATTTAATGATTGCTCTTTTTGCTTCACGCTATTTTCGCGCTGGTTAACAGCATTGTTTTTATTGTTTACTTCCTGCTCATGTTCAGCTTTCATCTGCAAAAACTTTTCCTTGGCTTCAAGCAATTTGTTTTTCTTCAGGATCTCGGCATTATTTTCAGCGTCTTTTAAGATCTTTTTCACTTTATTCTGAGCCGATGTTTCCTGGTCTTTAAAAAGCTTTAATAATAAGAAGCGACCTATGAGCACGCCAATGATGGCGCCTGCCAGCAGGCCGATGATGACGTATAGTAATATGTCCATTTTAGGTTTGGTGGTGTTATATATGTATGTAAATAAAAAAACCGCAACTAATTTTTAAGTATCATGTATTTAAAACCTCATTCCGGATATTGGGGACCATGGGTTGGTTAACGTTAATCGCAACTAACGCATGCCTCTTGATCCGCTTAATATTGAAGCGTTAAGTTTTTAATAGTGAAACCTAAAATTTAACTGCGGTTAAATCTTAATGTGCTCTTGTATATTTATGTAAAGAACGTTTATTACTTCGAAAAAAATTCGGTCAACAAATGATCTAAATGATAAACTTTTTCAGTCACCTCTGTATCCTCAACGGTAACTTTCTTTTCTGCCTTCAATGATGATGTTGCGTAATGCAGCACACACATTGAAAGTAAATCCTGCTTATCCCTAACCGCATAATTTTCCTGATATTCTTTTATCCGGTCGTTGATCAGCTTAGCCGCCCTGCGTATTATTTCTTCTTCCTCCATGTTAACCTTTAAGGGGTAAACACGGTCAGCAATATTTATTTTTATTGAGATTTCTCCCATTTGAGCTTTTCACTTTTTGTACTATTTTTTCAATAATACAATACACTTATCTATTTCCTGCACAAAGTCGTTAATTTTTTGCTTAATGTCAACACTTTTTTCATTTGTTTCAGAAAAAGACTTGGCAACTTTAACAACTTTTAATTTTTCTTCCAGTTCTTTTGTTTTGGCCTTACTGGCGTTAAGCGCTACTGTAAGCGCCTCACTTTCCAGTTTTAAAAGGTCATTTTCCTCCTGCAAAGCAGCGCACAGTTCAATCAGGCGCTCGGTTTTATCTACAATTTTATTTAACTGCTCTGCTAATGAGGCCATGTTTTTAATTAGTGACTTATTGAATTAGTGATTTAGCGAATTATTTTCAATTATTAAGTAATCGGTAATTACAAACCTACTGATTAACTCACTAATTCAGTCATTCACTAATTCACTCCTTATTTTCTGATCTCCGCTCCGGCTTCTTTTCCTAAATTATAAATTAATTTCTGCATAATAGAATCAATTGCCTTATCTGTTAACGTTTTTTCCAGATCCTGGATGATAAAGCTTAAAGCATATGACTTTTTACCCGCAGGCAGCTTATCGCCCTGGTAAACATCAAACACATCAACTTCCTTCAGCAATTTACGCTCGGTGCGCAGTGCAATTTGCTTTAACTGACCGAATGATACGCTTTGGTCTATTAACATAGAAAGATCGCGTCTTACTGCCGGAAATTTTGAAACCTCCTGGTAAACGATCTTATTTTTACGGATAGCTGCCAGCACAAGGTCGAAATTAAAATCAGCATAAAATACCTCTTTGTCAACATCCGCCTTTTTTAAAGAAGCTGCAGCTACCGACCCAAATTTCACCAATTGCTTACCATTCAACATGTATTGAATGCCAAACGACATTTTTTTACACGTTGCATCCTCAACTGTAAAGTTACTGATGTTCAGGCGCTGCAAAACACCATCAACCACAGCCTTGATATTATAGAATGATACCGGTTTTGATTTCTGGTTCCATTGCTCGGCAGTATTAGCACCGGTGATGAAAATACTGAAACGCTGGGTTTCAATGTACTTATCATCTTTAACACTGTACACCTTTCCAAACTCGTAAAATTTCAAATCCGAGCTACGGCGGTTTTGGTTATAAGCGACAGCTTCCAAACCAGAATACAGGAGGGTTTGACGCATTACATCCAGATCGCTGCTCAGTGGGTTCAGGATCTTAACAGCAGTATCCAGGTTATCTGAATAAGCAGATTTAGTGAGTGAATTAGCCAGGATCTCGTTAAAACCATTCGCGCTCAGCAAATCAGATAACTGGTTTTGAACAGTATCTTTCTCCGGGCGGGTAGAGTTATTTAGGGATGCCCTGATCTGTGTAGGGATCTCGATGTTGTTATAACCATAGATCCTCAGGATCTCTTCAACCACATCCACATCGCGGGTTACATCCACGCGGTATGGAGGCACTTGTAACGATAATGAATCCGCAGTTTCATTCACTATCTTGATATCAAGCGCCGTGATAATACCTTTGATCTCATCATGGCCAATCTTTTTACCAATCAGCTTATCAATGGTATTGTAAGTGATTTCCACAGCAAAGGGAGCAACCGGTGCTGGGTAATGATCGGAGATTTCTGACGATATCTCACCACCTGCCACCTGCTGAATCAACAATGCAGCACGTTTCAATGCAAAAACGGTCATGTCTGGATCGGTACCACGCTCAAACCTGAATGAAGCATCGGTTTTTAAACCATGCCTTTTTGAAGTTTTACGAACAGATACCGGGTTGAAGTAAGCGCTCTCCAGGAAAATATTTTTGGTTGATTCCTTAACACCTGATTTTGCACCGCCGAATACGCCTGCTATACACATAGGCTCTTCAGCATTACCTATCATCAGGTCGTCGGCAGATAGTTTCCTGTCAACATCATCCAAAGTTTTAAATATAGTGCCTTCAGCATAGTTTTTCACCAGTACTTTATCACCGGTTATTTCATCGGCATCAAAAGCATGTAAGGGCTGACCAAGCTCATGCAGTACATAGTTGGTAACGTCCACAATGTTATTGATAGCACGCACGCCAATAACAGCCAAACGCTCCTTTAGCCATTGTGGCGATTCCTTAACATCAACACCGCTAATGGTTAAGCCCGAATAACGCGGCGAGGCCTGCTCATTCTCTACAATAACCTTAATAGTACGGCTTGTATCATCAACTTTAAATGTACTTACATCGGGCTTATTGATACCAATTTTCAGGAAAGCGGCAATATCCCTTGCCGTACCCAAATGCGAAGCCGCATCGGCACGGTTAGGGGTTAAGCCTATCTCGTACATGTAATCGTCGTTCAGCTTAAAGTATTCTTTAGCAGGAGTACCTACAGGAGCATCCTCCGGCAATACCATAATACCAGCGTGGCTGGTTCCTAAACCTATCTCATCCTCAGCACAGATCATTCCATGAGATTCTTCGCCCCTGATCTTTGATTTTTTGATAGCAAAAGGCTCTCCGCCGGTTGGGTAAACTGTAGTACCTACCACGGCAACTACCACTTTTTGCCCCGCAGCAACGTTAGCGGCTCCGCAAACAATCTGCAGATCTTCCGCACCGCCAACATCAACTTTGGTAACATGCAGGTGATCAGAATTGGCATGATCAGCACATTCCTTTACATAACCAATCACCAGGCCTTCCAGTCCGCCTGGAACAGCCTGTACCTTTTCCAGGCTTTCAACTTCCAAACCGGTACCGGTAAGAATGATAGAAATTTCCTGGGGCGTTTTATCAGTATCAATAAATTCTTTAAGCCAGTTATAAGATATTTTCATTAGTCCGAAATGATAATCGGCAAAGATATAAAGATTTCGGATGTCGGATTTGGGATTTCGGATTTATTTGGATTTAGAATTTACTTAAACAATTCCTTTAAAAGAAAATCCGAAATCGAACATCCGAAATCCAAAATCAATCTCACATCAACCCTTCATCGGCCAAACTTAAGTAGCCGGCATCGGTAATAATTAAATGATCAAACACACCCATGTCCAGCATCCTGCCGGCGGCGCTTATTTTTTTTGTGAGCTGGATATCCTCGTTGCTGGGTTTCAGGTTACCCGATGGGTGGTTATGCACCAGTATGAGCCCGCTGGCCTGGTATTGCAGGGCCGAGTAAAAAATGATCTTAGGGTCGCACACCGTAGCCGACAAACCTCCCTTACTGATCAGCTCCTTTCCCAATACTTTGTTGGAACGGCCTAATAGTATGATCCAGAACTCCTCGTGGTTCAGGTCCATCAAATGGCGGCGCATGATATTGTAACCATCCCTGCTTGACGTGATCACTTCAATGGCGCCCGATTCAAATTCATTACGACGGCGACCGATCTCCAGCGCTGCAATAATAGATATAGCTTTGGCTTCCCCTATCCCTTTAAACCTGGACAGTTCGACTATGGAAGCCTTGCCAAGCTTATTCAGGTCGTTATCATAATGGCGCAGGATGCGCTTGCTTAGTTCAACCGCGGTTTCGGTGCGACTGCCCGAGCCGATAAGAATGGCGATCAGCTCGGCGTCGGTAAGGGCGCGGCGCCCTTGTCCGCTAAGTTTTTCACGCGGGCGGTCTTCCTCAGCCCATGATTTAATACTGATCTTGCTTTCATAGTTTTCCACGGCATTAAAGTATGAAAAAGCGCCAAACAAAAAAAGGGACAGCGTTGGTACACTATCCCCTTTGGTATATTTTAATAGCTAAGATTAGCTTAAGCCGTTAACAAATTTAGTAAGCTTTGATTTATTGTTCGAAGCTTTGTTTTTGTGAATAACGTTCTTTTTAGCTAAACGGTCAAGCATTGAAATCACTTTACCCAACAGTGCAGAAGCATCAGCTTTGGTAGTAGTGTTTCTTAATTTCTTAATAGCGTTCCTGGTTGTTTTAGCCTGGTACCTGTTGCGCAGACGCTTCGCAGCATTTGCCCTGATTCTTTTTAATGATGATTTATGATTTGCCATCTCGTATAGCTTGTTATTCTTTTCTACTTATTTTAAGGACTGCAAATATAGAGCGATTAAATTTAATATGCAAGTGGTTTTTTGATTTATATTTTAGGATGATTAGATTGATAATGTGATTGATTACCTGAACCCTTAGGGCTTGCAGGCTCTTCAAATTAACAACCTGTTAACCCTGCATTCACGAAGTGTTTATACAACACAATGATTTTTGCAGCGTTACTATTAATTAAAACTATTGCATTTATGATTACCAGCAGCACCACCAGGTTCAGCAACCGGGTTGAAGATTATGTAAAATACCGTCCCGGCTACCCCGACGAAATTGTTAAGTTTTTACATGACGCTTACGGCTTAACACAGGATAAGCTTATTGCTGATATTGGTGCCGGTACAGGGATCTCTACCGAACTGTTCCTAAAAAAGGGTTACCGGGCGATTGCTGTTGAACCAAATTTGGAGATGCGCGAAAAAGCTATCGAGTTACTCGGTTCATATAACGGTTTTATCCCCCGAAACGGCACTGCAGAAAATACCGGCATCGAGAGTAATAGCATTAATGCTATTATAGCCGGACAGGCTTTTCATTGGTTTGATGCCGTAAAAACCTGTGCTGAATTTAAAAGGATCCTGAAACCGGATGGCATTGTTGCCCTCATCTGGAATGAAAGAAAAACAACCTCGGCCTTTGAACAGGAATACGATAAACTCATCGTAAAACATGCCCGTGATTATGTAAAGGTTGATCACCGCAACATCGATACTGAACATATAGCTGCGTTCTTTAACTCTGCCCCAGTTCACCTCGAAGTGTTTGCCAATAAGCAGGTATTTGATTTTGAAGGATTGAAAGGCAGGCTGCTTTCGTCATCGTATATGCCTGCGCGGGAAGATATAGGCTACCAACCAATGATCGACGACTTGCAGGTGCTTTTTGATAAGTTTCAGCAAGATGGCGTTATCGTTATTAATTACGACACGAAAGTTTATTCAGGTAAATTATAGTGACAACTAAAGATAATTGGCCAGCTGAGGGGGAAGTATAATTTTGTAAGCATCATCATTATTCACCATAATGAAACCGGCATTGTACGATTGAGCACCTCTGATCATCACCTTTTGTGCCCGATACCTGGTAAACAAGCCTGTGTTCACCCGTTATCCTTCTTGACCAATACCCCTTTAAACTATGTCTTAATGGTTCGGGTTTTCCTAAACCCTTAAACGGAGTCTGCTTAATTGACTTAATTAGCTCCCTGATTTTTTCAACAACCTCGAGGTCATTCTCCAACCAGTACTCAAAATCGTTCCAGCCATGCTGTGTAAACTCAGTAATCATAATTTATTTACCGGAATCAAAATCATAGGTGATGGTCTTTCCTGATTTCAATTGATCTATTGATTCTTCGAGTCGCCTGGAATTAGCGGCGGTTGATAGCAAGTGCCCGGTTTCAGTTAATGAGTTATACTCTTTTATAGACATAATTACAACTGCATCCTCGTCGTTATTATTCCTTGGTACAACAATAACATCCTGATTATTACTAACCACATCAAAATAAGATTTCATTTTACTTCGTAAAGAAGAAATTGTTAGTACTTTCATATTTGTACTTCTTAATGTACAATCAAATGTACAAAAAATATTAAAGTATTATTTCAATCTTCAAAACTTAGACCCATCTTTACCCCTATGAACCGCCGTATCATTTTAAGCATAACAGGAATTTGTTTAATCATGTTATGCTCATCATGGGGATTCTTTGCGCATTACCGTATTAACAGGTTGGCAGTTTTCACGCTACCTAATGCCATGGCGGATTTTTACAGGTGCAATATCGATTATATAACCGAACATGCCGTCAGCGCCGACAAACGCCGCTATGTTGACTCATCCGAAGCGCCACGCCATTTCTTTGATGCCGACCGTTATGGTAAAAAGCCCTTTGAAGCTATGCCTAAAAAATGGAAGGATGCGGTTGCCAAGTACTCAAAAGATACCATCATTAAATATGGCACTGTTCCATGGACCATTCAGTACCAGTATTACAGGCTGGTACGAGCTTTCAAAGCCCATGATACAACGGCCATCCTCAATGCATCTGCCTATTTAGGGCATTATATTGCCGATGCGCACGTACCGCTGCACCTAACTCAAAACTACAACGGCCAGCTTACAGGGCAAACCGGCATCCATTCCCTTTGGGAAAGCCGCCTGCCCGAGTTATTTGCCGATCATTATAATTACTATGTCGGCAAAGCCCGATACATTGAAAACCCGTTGAATGAAGCATTCGGTATATGCAGGGCTACTTACAAAAGCGTTGATACAGTTTTACGTTTTGAGCGCATCCTGAACAAAACCTACCCGCAGGAAAAAAAATACGAACTGGTTCAGCACGGAAAAAAGCAGATCAATGATTACTCTGCTACCTATAGCCTGGTTTATCACAAAATGCTGAAGGGTATGGTGGCAAGGCAAATGCGGGCATCTATACTTTCCGTAGGCAGTTTCTGGTATTCGGCCTGGGTTGATGCCGGACAGCCAGACCTGAATAAATTAATCGCGCAGCCGTTAAGCAACAAGCAAAAGACCCAGCTTTGGCAAGAGGAAACCATGTATCGGGCGGGCAAAGTACTGGTAATTAATCACTAATACGTAAAACCCGAAACTAAAACGGGTAGTAGCAACATTGTTTCCGCATTGCATTTTCTGCAACTTAGTATTAATCATCCACAGTAAATTATATGCTATGAAGAAATTACTTTTCCTATTAATGATACTTTGCTGTAAAACGGCTATCGCGCAAAATTGCAACCAGTTTGTAAACAATATTAATGGCAAAAAACTCACCTACGTAAGCCAGGATGCCAAAGGCAAACAACAGATGACCGCCGTTTATACCACCACTAAAAAAGATGCAACAACCGTTACTGTGCATGCCGAAATAAATGATAAAAATGGAAAACCCATAGGCAACGGCGATTCTGAAATGATATGTACCGGTAATACCATAAAGGTAGATATGAAATCGTTTGTACCGGCTGCTAATATGAAAGGCAATATGCAGGTAAGCGGCGAAGCCAAATACCTCACTTATCCTACTGATATGAAAGCCGGGCAAACTTTAGATGATGGCTCGGTAACTATTGATATGGGGAGTGGCGGCGCACAAATGGCCAACCTGCAAATGGACATTAAAAACCGTAAGGTTGAACAAGCCGAAACTATAAGCACCAATGCGGGCAGTTTTGATTGTTTAAAAATAAGCTATGATGCCACCACCAAGATGAAAATGATGGGTATAGGGATCCCTTTCAACTTCCATGTAACGGAATGGTACAGCCCAAAACTTGGCCGCTTCGTTAAATCTGAAACCTATAAAGGCGAAAAACTGATGGGAACTATGATCCTTGATGCCATCAATTAAAAACATCAAAGATAGTTTTATGCCTAAGCGGGATTTTTAACAGTACGGCCTTTTATAGCCGCAACAATCGGCGGCAATATCGATACCAGTATAATGATCACCCCTACCAACGAGAAGTTTTTGGCGATAATCTCTACCTGCCCTAATTTGTAGCCAGCAAACAGGAACACAACGATCCATGATGACCCACCAATAATGTTATAAAGACTGTAACGTAAAAAAGGCATCTTACCCACTCCTGCCACAAAAGGTGCTATGGTACGGATGATAGGCATAAACCTGCTGAAGATAACGGCCTTACCACCATGTTTATCAAAAAAAGCCCGAGTTTTAAGGTAGTATTCCAGTTTCAGGATCTTATTTTCTTCTTTAAATACTTTAACGCCGAGGTAATTGCCAACAAAATAATTTACTGTATTACCAATAAAAGCAGCGGCAATTAAAATGAGACCTAATACCCAGATATCCAAGCCCGAATTACCACCGGCTATAAGGGCGCCTGCAGCAAAAAGCAGTGAATCGCCGGGGAGAATAGGAAAGATAACTAAACCTGTTTCGGCAAAAATGATCAGGAAAAGGATCAGATAGGTCCATCCCTGGTAAGTACTGGTTATTTGCACAAGGTGCTTATCAATATGCAGTACAAAGTCGATAATACTTTTTATTACTTCCACAGGCTAAAATTTTGCCCAAAAATATAAATATTAAACAAAACGCAGCTACTGAAGTGTCTTACTGAGCAGATTATTAGTAAGTACCCCCGCGCCAAAGGCCAATGAGTCGGCGCTGCCAACAATACCTTTGGTATAAATGGTGTAGGCGCGACCATCCTGTATTGTTACATTTTGCAGGGTTGTTTCAATTGTTGTAGGTGTTCGGGTGGTGGTAATGGTAAAGTTATAATTACCGGCAGTAAGTTCAACGTATTTAGATACCTTATTAAAGGTAGTACCTTTAACAACAAGGGTGTCATTAGCCCGCAGATCCAGTGCTGATGTATTAGGTGAAGTATGCACAAACCTCACTTTTCCTTTCCCAATGGTTGGCAAACCGGTACTATCAGATAGAATAAATGAACTGACAAACGAACTATCCTTTCTGAAGCCGGTTATAAACATCGTGTATTTCCTGTTGGCTTTAAGCGTAGTATCAAATTGCAGCAAAATAACCGGCGCCGCGGTAGCTGTACGTAACTGTAACGGCGGTTCAAGTGTTGAAAGGTAAAAATATCCCGAACTGTTTGGATAAGTATAGGTAGTGGTATTATACCTGATAAAATGCTGATAAAGGTATACCGGCTGGATATCCGGACTTAAATTAACGATTTGGAACTGGGTATTAAGGCCTACCGATGACGCATTGCCCCCCTTACCGCATGAAGAAACAGCACAGATGAAAAGGCCGCATAGCACAGCTATAAAAAACGAAACCAGTACCTTGCTTTTATTTTTATTAGCCATTAATGTAATTATTGATTGATGAACAGGCCGGTTGCCAGGCCTGCGCTTTTATTACCATAACCATAGTAGGTATATACTTTGCCTCCTGTTAGCAGCACTGTATCCCTGACAACAGTAGTTGGAAATGCAGCCGAATGCAAAGCCATATTATGCTCTCCGGGCGCTACCAACATAAAAGCCGAGGTGGTTTTGAAACCAAGATCTTTTACTTGCTCCGTATCTAACGCAGCTGTTATACCTTCAAAATGTACACTTATGTTACCTGCATCTGGGGATGCATTAACAAACCTGATCTTTGCCTTCGGGGCACTGCCGGTATCAGCAACCAATACATCTGTAGTTTTGAAAACCTGGTCGGCCGTATTACCTGCTACAAAAAATGAATATACCGAATCTTTACTCAAAGTTAAGGGCAGACTGAACAACGGATCAGGGTTATTAGGCCCATCTAACTTAACCGAATAATTTTGCGTACCCGCCTTTACCGAAATATAGCCAAGCGTGCCCCCCGGATAAAAAGTGGTTGTATTGTTTATCCTTGTACCATTAACATAAATATTAATATTATTAAAAGTGGCATTAATAACGTTTAGCGATGACGTTGACGAATCCACCGCATCGGGCTTATCATTATTTTTTTTGCAGGACGTAAGGTAGCCCGTTATGGCTATAATAATCAATAAAGCTTTAACCTTAATATTCATATACAATTATAAGCTATAACTGCTTACTGTAATTTTTGGTATCGGGGGTTGAACAAAAAAAGTCCGGTTTATGTTACCGGACTTAGTTTTGGATTTATAATTTAAGTTTACACTTAAGCATAGCTATTGAGCATCACCGGCATAACCAGCATCAGCACGTCTTCATTCTCATCTCCTCCCTGCGGCAACAATAAACCTGCACGGTTTGGAGTCGACATTTCCAAAGATACTTCTTCGCAGCTTAAATTCTTCAACATTTCTATTAAAAATCTTGCATTGAAGCCAATTTCCATATCCTCGCCTTCATATTGGCAGCTTAAACGCTCGTGGGCCTCGTTAGCAAAGTCGATATCTTCTGAAGAGATATTTAACTCGCTGCCATTTATTTTAAGCCTTACCTGGTGGGTAGTTTTGTTAGCGTAGATGGCAACACGGTTTAACGAACCCAGGAAGGTGAGCCTGTCGATATTTAATTTATTAGGATTATTTTGAGGGATAACCGCCTCGTAATCAGGGTAACGCTCGTCAATTAGACGACATACCAGGTTAATATTGCCAAACTTGAAGAAAGCACTGGTGGAGTTATACTCAACAGATACATTTACATCATCGCTTGGTAATGATGATTTAAGCAGGGTTAACGCTTTTTTAGGCAGGATGAATGATGTGGTGCTTGCAGCCTTTGCATCTTTACGACGGTAACGAACCAATTTATGCGCATCGGTAGCAACAAAAGTAAGGGCCGATGTTGTTAGCTGGCAGTAAACGCCCGTCATAGCCGGGCGAAGCTCGTCATTACTTACCGCAAAAATGGTTTTGTTGATAGCTTCGGCTAAAACTGAAGCAGGCAGGTTTACTGATGAAGCGTTTTCAACAACAGGGATTTTCGGAAAATCCTCGCCGTTTTCGCCGCTTAGTTTGTATTTACCATCGCCTGCGTTGATTTCAATAGCGAAGGTTTTATCATCAACCGAAAAAGCAACGGGCTGCTCAGGTAATGATTTCAGGGTCTCTAACAATATACGCGACGGGATAGCAATCCTGCCGTTCTCTTTAGCCTCAACCGGTAAAGAGGTAGTCATGCTGGTTTGCAGGTCGGTAGCAGAAATGGTCAAGTTCCCATCCTTTATCTCGAACAAAAAGTTTTCCAGTATCGGCAGTACAGTACTGCTGCTTAACGCACCGCTTACCGCCTGCAGTTGTTTGAGTAATGTTGAGGTAGAAACAATAAATCTCATATGGTTGTAATTAATCTATCAAAAATAGAAAATTTAACGGGCATACTTTTGCCTGCGTAAATAATGTTGAAAAATAGCACATATTAACACTAAAACCAGCGGTGCAATGGTATTAACCAACTGCCAGTACATTTTTTCGCTGCGAATACGCGCCCGGGCAAGCAGGCGGATCTTGATCTCTTTGGTACGCAGGGCCATCAGTCCCGAATCGTCGGTCATGTAATCGGCTATGTTAAGCAGCAGGTTTTTATTGCCGTAGGTTTGGTGTGTATAATGATCGTATCCTAAGGGATAAGGCGAGCCATCGCTGCCTACCTGGTTTTTGAAAATATCGCCGTCACTTATCACTATCATTTTAGTGGGCACACTTTGCTGCTGTATAGCAACCTGTTCTTTAAGGCCCTCGGGCAGCGGGCGGTTTTGCCAGTCGCTCACAAAACTGCCTTCCAGCAGTACCCCGGTTATTTTAGGTGTGCTTTGAAAATCTTTTGGATTTGGTTCCTGCTCCAAAGCCTGCAATGATAATATATGTGGGGCTGTTAGCTTTTTATTATAGAGCGATGAAGTTAGCAACACCGTTTTGTTTACATTTTTGATATCGAGGATATCAATAGTGCTTGCAAACTCGCTGCTGATACCATCCAAATTTTTCACCACCGGGTGTTTGCTTAGCGGAATAAATACCGGGTAATACAGCCATGGCAGCATCTGAATCTGCGCCTGTCCGCCGACATTGCCGGTACTGATGGGAATTTGCGAGCAGTTCATATCAGCAATCAGGTCGTAATTGATACGGATCCCATAACGGAAAAGCTGATCGTCCAGGTTAAGCTGTTTGGGGAATGCCAGCTGCTCGCCGCCATGCCCGCGAAGACTATCGAGTTCGGCGCTTACCTGGTCTATCGTCCATAGTACCCGGCCTCCGTGCATGATATATTGGTCGAGTTTAAATTTCTCTATCTCGCTGAATTTTTGATCGGGTTTGGCAACCACCAGTAGCTTGATTTTTTGCAGATCGGCAAAGGAGATAGCATTCAGATCAACCCGGCCTACCTGGAAGCCATCGGCAAGGGTTTTCATGGCATCGTTTAGTTGCAGGTCGGTTAGTTCATGGTGCCCTTCGGTAAAACCTATTTGCGGTCGTCCTCCGCTAACAGCTTTCTTTATAGCCGATGAAAAAGCATACTCCAGATTTTGGATAGAGTTATTCAGTACCTCATCGGGCGAGAGACCAATACGGCTTAACAATAGCTTTACCGGGATATCCTTACCATCTGCCGATACCAGTGCCGACGGAAAGATGAGCTTTTGCGTTACCCCGTTATCGGTTTTAACACTCAGGTTGGTTGGTTCAACACCTTCGGCGGCCATATTCTGGATCACCTCATTCTGCTGATCGTTATTCAGGCCCTTTAGCGGGTCACGAAACTCAAACTGGATCTTACCATGGCTGTAGGCTTGCAAATCGCTCAGCATATCGCGGGTAGCGCTCTGTAAGCGTTTAAAGCCCCCCGGTAGGTTATCGCCCTGTAAATAAACTACCACTTTTACCTTTTTCGGCAGCTTATCGATGATCTGCCTGCTAATGGGCGATATGGTATAACGCTTTTCGGCAGTAAAATCAAAACGGGTAAATGTTAAGGCAGATAAGATCCCCAGGAAAAACAAAACACCCAAAAGGCTGATCGTGATGATGCCGCCCATACCCCTTTGGCGCTGCCTTGCCAATACAAATAGCGTAAGCCAGATAAAAATACCGGCAGTAATGATAAAGTATGCCAGATCCCGGGTATCCAGAACACCGCGGCTTACCGATTCATAATGCTGGGTAATCCCTAAATTTTGCAGACCAAGATCTTGCAATGACAACAGTTGGCTTAGTGAATCAAAGCCGCTGTAAAAAAAGAAACACAGGAAAACAGCTATGGTAAAGGCGATGATCTGATTTTTGGTGATAGATGATGCAAACATGCCTATCCCTACAAAAACACTGCCCAATAAAAATAACCCGATGTATGAACCGATAACAGCCCCGGTATCGATATTGCCTTGCGGCATGCCCAATGAACTTACCGAATAATAATAAACCAGCGTGGGCAGCAATGCAAAAAGCACAATGAGTAAACAGGCAAAGTATTTGCCCAGTACTATCTCCCAATCCCTTAATGGGCGGGTGAACAATAATTCAAAGGTTCCCTCTTTACGTTCTTCGGCAAGGGAGCGCATGGTAATTGCCGGGATCAGGAACATGAACAGGTAAGGCGCGGTGGTGAACAGGCTTTCGAGCCCGGCGTAACCGTACTCCAGGATACTTGAATCAGGGAACACCCACAAAAACAAGCCCAGCACCAGTAAAAATACACCTATGATTACATAAGCCACCAGCGAACTCAGGTAGGATACTATTTCTTTTTTAAGGATGCTTAGCACGTTATTATGGTATAGTGTTAAGCGCCGAAATTACGACAATATTGCACCAAAGCAAAGAAGCAGTTTGATATCGGATTTCGGAATTTCGATTTCGGATTTATTTCTCCCGCAGGTTTAGACGCCTTTCGCTTGAACCCCAATTGAGGTAAGTGTCCTCGCGCTTACCATATACAAGCAGGAGCGTTGACACTCCTGCTAAATAGCTCAAGTGATAAGCATTTGAATTTACGGATGGTACATTTCAACTCAACCTGATTTAAGGTGTCTTCATGTTCCAGGGATCAGATCCAACAATAACAATTGCAATGGCAGTAACAACCGTCGCCACTACTCCTATTGTAGCTAAAGGTTTAGCTTTTCTTTCGGCAAAATTCAAACCCGATGAATCCCAGTTTAAAACCTTGCCGTCATGGTTAAATGCAAATTGCACATATTTGTTATATCGCGAAAATTGCTTTACGTTCACCGGGATGGTATTAAAGCCGCTGCCTGCATTAAATACGCCATTTACCTTCACCTTTGTTTTGGTGTCGTTAAAAACCGAAGGTTCGCCGCAATTGTAAAGCCACCTTGTAGTGTCATTTACAATCATAATTTCGTCGGGCTGCCCAAACTGCCGTATAACATCATTTTTGGTGTGATAACTTTGCATAACCTCCTCATGCGAGTAAATCAGTTTGCTACAGCTGCTTAAAAATATCAAACCGGCAAAAGCAGCAAAAATTTTGGTTATAGTTTTCATGATGATTGTCTTTTAGTGTTAATGTGAAATAACAAAGGCCCGGGTAAGGCCTTTATTTACTAAATCAAAACCGGTATGCCAGGCGGGCGCCCACCTGCCCTATTGTTCCACCGTTTGACCACGCCTCATAACGCACACCTATTTCCAGGCCTCCGTTAAAGGTGTAGCCCAAGCCGGGCGAATAGAGGAAAGAATTACCGCCGCCTTTCTCGGTTGAAAATACAGTGCCTAACTGTCCTTCAAAAAAGAAACCTCCATCCAAATAAGGCTTAATCCCCGCTTTTACCGGGATAAAACCAAATGATGATTTAGCATCAGGCTCCTGAAGGCCGCTTTTAGCATGCAACGATTCATAGCCGGCCGATACGGTGATAAAAACCGTTTTTGAAAGCGGGTACTCATATTTAAGCGAGCCGCCTATGCCATAATTAAAAAACTGATGCGCATCGCCTGTTGGGATAGTCGCTTCAGCACCAATACTGAATTTGCCCGGTCCGTTTAGAGATTGTGCAAAGCTGCCGAAAGCTGCTCCAACAAACGACAGTGATAAGAATAACTTTTTCATAATACTTTGATTTTAAGGTTAATAATTATCAATTATTGAATAAAGCTACTGCCACTACCAGCCGTTTTAAAATGAGAAAATCAGCATCGCAAACCACATCAGGTAACAATTAATTAACTGTAATACAACTATTTGGAAACAATTGCATTTTTAACTACATTTATTATGTGTTAGCACCGGTTATTGCATTTTTTGCCGATAATGAGCGGGAGGGTAACTAATAACTGCTAAAACAAAACCACTTGTTAATTCCTGCATTATGGATAATACCCCTGCCCAGTTGCTGCTTTTTAACCAAATAAAGGTGAAGCTGCCACCTCACCTTTCTTTTGTAGATGAAATAGCCGAGTTGCTGAACATCAGCAACGATAGTGCTTACAGGCGCATCCGCGGTGAAAAACCAATAAGCCTCGATGAAATTCAAATCCTTAGCAATAAATACAAGATCTCTATTGATCAGTTGCTCCGGATGCAAAACAACACCGTAATTTTTGCCGGTAACAAGGTGGACAGTACAAACTTCACCTTTAATGATTACATGCAGGACCTGGTAAATAGCCTGGGTTTATTCAAAACATTAAAAAATGCGCAGATCTATTTTTTTAATAAGGATGTGCCGCTGTTTCATTTCATGCAGTTCCCGGAGCTGAGTGCTTTTAAATTTTTTTTCTGGAAACGTACGCTTATCGGGTACCCTGATTTGGCCAAACAGCAATTTACCGGCCAAGAAAACGACCCTCAAATTCTACAACAAGCACAAAACGTTATCCGGCAATACGTACAAATACCATCTACCGAAATATGGACCGAAGAAAGTATCCATGTTACCATCAGGCAGATTGAATTTTACAGGCATACCAACATTTTCGCCGGCAAAGAAATCCTGCATAAAGTGTATGCCCAACTGGAAGAGCTACTAAACCACGTAGAAATGCAGGCCGAAAGGGGACGGAAATTTATTTATAACCAACAGTCGGCAGCTGAGGGCGCACCTTATCAAATTTATATTAATGAATGCCTTATTGGCGATAACTCCATTTTTGTAAAGGGTGACGACCGGCGGATAGCCTACCTGAACCATAACGGGCTAAACTTTATGGCTACGCAAGACGCCGGATTTTGTGAGTACACTTTTAAAAATCTTCAAAACATCATCAGTAAATCAACCCACATAAGCTTGGTAGGCGAAAAAGAAAGGAGCATGTTTTTTAATACCCTCCGCAAAAAAGTTCAGGACCGGGCAAAAGATATTGGTTAACAGGTATATTTAATTATTGGTTAGGCTGATAAACACCTCCTCGAGCGATTTGCCGCCGTTGTTTTTCCGGAGTTGTTGCAGGGTATCATTGGCTACGATAGTTCCTTTATTAATGATAATCACCTGACTGCACACAGCCTCTACTTCCTGCATAATGTGGGTTGAAAGTACAATAGTTTTGGTTTTACCCAGGTCGAGGATTAACTGGCGAATGCCTATCAGCTGGTTAGGGTCGAGGCCGGAAGTTGGCTCATCCAATATCAGCACCTCCGGGTCATGCAGCATAGCCTGTGCCAGGCCTACCCTTTGACGGTAGCCTTTTGAGAGCTGCCCTATTTTTTTATGCTGTTCGGGGCCAAGGCCTGTTTGTTCAATAATATCGGCAATGCGTTTGGCAGGCTCATAAATTTTATGAATGCCCGCAACAAAACCCAGCGATTCCTTCACATACATATCCGTATACAGCGGGTTACTTTCGGGCAAGTAACCTATGCGGCGTTTAACCTCAAGAGGTTGTTTAGCCACATCAAAACCACATACCGACGCCGTACCCGATGTTTGCGGGATAAAGCCGGTAAGGATTTTCATGGTAGTTGATTTACCTGCACCGTTAGGCCCTAAAAAGCCCAGTACGCCGGGCTGGGCAGTAAAGCTAATGCCATCAACAGCCTTTTGCACGCCGTAAACTTTTGTTAATGCCTCAACACTGATACTCATGGCTGTAAAAATATGCTTTAGATATGAGATTTAGGGAATTAGATATGAGATTTGAGAGGTGAGACGTCAGTGCGCGCCGGTTTGGAGGACAGGTAGCGACGGGTGCCTGTACTCTTCAAAATTCATATGAACATCACCTTTTTGCTAATGGCACAACTTGTAGTAAGTTTAAAACGTATAACATTTTGACAAGGCTTGTCCGCTTTTGTCCAGGTACCGTCCAAAGGGGCAGACAGCCGCATAACTTTATAAATACTGTTTAATAAAAAGGTGTTTTGCAGAGGCGCACCACATGTGTCTGTAATATGCAGGGATAACATGCAAGACAAAGCATAGAAGACCGCACGTGATGCGTCTCCGCATAAACTACCTTTCAAATACCACCGAGTCACTATCGGCTCCGAGTTGCCCCAATATGTCGCTAAGCTCAGCAACCATAGCATCAGGGCCACATATATAAAAATGTTTTGAGAAATCTTTAATTTCAGCTTTCAGAAACTTGGCATCTATGCGCCGTTGATCATACATACTGTCCTTTTGGCCGGTAATAGTAAAATGCGCGTTTACACCAAGGATGCTTTTTAGTTCATCCCTCAAAATGATATCCTTATCAGTTTTATTGGAAAAGAAAAGCTTATTGTCGCCTATTGCACCATCCTTATTTAATTGCCTCAGTATGGCTAAAAATGGCGTAATACCTGCACCTCCTGCAATAAAGTAACCGGCACCTTTATATTCAATAGCTCCCCAAACATCGCGAATGATAAGCTCATCGCCTTCGTTAACCTTGCTTAGCTGGTTGGTAACCCCATCATGATCGGTATAGGTTTTTATTGTAAACTCAAGATAGTCATCATCATTAAGGCAGGTAAAGGTGAAAGGACGCGTTTCATCACGCCAACCCTCCTTGTTGATTGATAACTCTGTAGCCTGCCCTGGTATAAAGCTATAACCGGCAGGTTTTTCAAGCCTGAACTGCCTCACATTGTGGGTGACATATTTTGCAGAAAGGATCTTTACAATTTGTTCCATTTGTGATCGGTATCGTAGGCTTACTGCAATAATAATGCAAAACAGCCGATAGTTTATAACAATTGGCAATTATTGTAAATGGTTTACAAATTATGGGAAATGGTTGACTAAATACGAGGGAAATTGATGCAATACCTTGCGAAAAATAACGAAGCCTCAAGTGTATTATTGAGGATGAACTGCAAAAGGAATCCGGTTTACCATACTCTTTTGTATAGTAAAGATCACATTGCGAAATAAGACTGGGGTGGATATAGTTTGAGATAAGATCTTTTACTGCCAGTTTTAAAAAACCGCTTTTTTAAAAAATACCCCTCCATTAGCTATATTATATATAGCCTGGAAAGGAAGCGGATGCAGCCATTCTATAGAATATGATTAGTTAAGCCGTAATGGATTTGTATGTCCGTCCGCAGGGAGGAGTAAGACACTGATGGACAAAAGGCGGACAGCCCTTATTATTGGTCATAACAACCGGCAATACAAATATACAGAAATTTCTTTATATTTCAAGAATATACATCTGTAAAATGGCCTGTCCGTCCGTCTGGGTGTGTCCAACTCCTAAAAAAATGCCGGACATGACATTGGCTTAAATACTATATCGTGTTAAGGATGTCCGCTCCCCGATATAAGCAACGGACACCTCCCGACGGACGGACAGGCTCTTTACCTCTAACGGCGAAAGCATTGGGCTATAAGAGCAACGACCGCTTTTATACCTACTACGCCTCCGCCACGCCTGTCTCCACCACGTCATTGCGAGTATCCATCAGGGAAGCCCTGAAAAAAAATGTAATGACATGTAAAATATATTTTAACGGTGTTGCGCGTGGGCCGCGTTAGGGATTGCAGTGTAAAGCCCGGAGCGTGCAAAGGGGTTGCGGGCGGGAAAGGCGAGGACTTGCAACGGAAAGCCCGGGCCGCAGGCAACGCCCATGTTATAAAATCCACCAAGAAAAATATACTTAATAATCAATAACTTACAATCACGTCATTATAAGGTACGAAGCAATCGCGAACTTTACAGGGCAATTCACCACTACGTCATTGCGAGGACGTAAAATCCGAAGGCCTTTTAAGGTGAGATGACAATAGGTGTGGATGGGCTGTCATCCTGAGCTTGTCGAAGGACGCGCGCAGAAGCCCACCCCGCTATGCTTCGACAGGCTCAGCATGACACCCATTTTTTAATTATGTCATGGGTAGGTACGAAGCAATCGCGAACTCTACAGGGCAATTCACCACTACGCCATTGCAAGGCACGAAGCAATCGCGAACTGTACAGGGCAATTCACCACTACTCCGTTGCGAGGCACGAAGCAATCGCGAACTGTATAGGAGATTTGCTTAGCCCCTCTGTAAGCAGGGGATTGCTTCGTACCTCGCAATGACGTGGTTTTGATTTTTCCGGTGTCCTGGACTATACGCAGGCTGACTTGTGACACACCCACCATTCCCAAATAAAACTAAATCCGAAATCGAAATTCCCAATTCCGAAATCAAAAATTATCTTTGCAGCTATTATGAGCAAATCAACCGACGAACTTTTTAAAAATGTTATATCGCACGCCAAAGAATATGGCTTTGTTTTCCCTTCCAGCGAGATTTATGATGGCTTAAGTGCAGTTTATGATTACGGCCAAAATGGTGCCGAACTTAAAAACAACATCAAAACCTACTGGTGGAAAGCCATGGTGCAAATGAACGATAACATTGTGGGCATTGATTCGGCCATATTTATGCACCCGAAGATCTGGAAAGCAAGCGGTCACGTTGATGGCTTCAGCGACCCGATGATCGACAATAAAGTAACTAAAAAACGTTATCGTGCCGATCAATTAATAGAAGATAAGATTGCAAAATTGCTTGAAGAACCATTTGAATACTCTTTGCGATTTAAGGAGAAATGGGAAGAGTATACAAATTTAGATGGTGTTGAATCCTATCAAGCTTTAATAGATCCTAATTTTATTGATATAGAGCTTTCTAATCTATCGTCCTCAAATTATTCTTATTTTAAAGATGCTTTATTCTTACAATGGAGAATGGATATTGCCCTTGTAAACGAAAATTTAGTTGAATTAAAAGAGCTAATTGAGGAATTTAATATCATAGATCCACTCAGTAAAGAAAAACCGGATTGGACAGATGTACGCCAGTTTAACCTGATGTTCAGCACCCAGATGGGCGCTGTGGCTGATGATGCCGATACTATTTACCTGCGTCCCGAAACTGCTCAGGGGATATTTGTAAACTACCTTAACGTGCAAAAATCGGGCAGGATGAAAATCCCTTTCGGTATAGCGCAAATAGGTAAAGCTTTCCGTAACGAGGTGATTGCCCGCCAGTTTATTATCCGCATGCGCGAGTTTGAACAAATGGAGATGCAGTTTTTTGTTCGCCCCGGCACGCAAAAAGAATGGTTCGACCAGTGGAAGGAAGCCCGTTTGAAGTGGCACCTTGCTTTGGGTACCGACGCTGCCAAATACCGTTACCATGAGCACACCAAACTGGCCCACTACGCCGATGCTGCTTATGATATTGAGTTTGAATTTCCGTTTGGCTTTAAAGAGGTTGAAGGTATCCACAGCCGTACCAATTTCGATTTGAGTCAGCACGAAAAATTCTCCGGTAAAAAGCTTCAATATTTTGACCCTGAAGTTGATCCTGAAACAGGAAAGCCGTATGGTAATTATGTGCCTTATGTAATTGAAACTTCTATTGGTTTAGACAGGATGTTCCTGCTTACCATGATCAACGCTTACGAAGAGGAAGACCTGAGCACCGAAGACAAGCAAGACAGCCGCACCGTATTACGCCTGCACCCTTGCCTGGCACCGGTTAAAGCCGCTATTTTCCCGCTTACCAAAAAAGACGGTTTGCCCGAAAAAGCTCGCGAAATCATGGATAAACTGAAGCTTGACTTCAATATCCAGTACGAAGAAAAAGATGCTATCGGTAAACGCTACCGCCGCCAGGATGCTATTGGTACACCTTTCTGCATCACGGTAGATCACCAGACATTAGAAGATAACACGGTAACCATCCGCCACCGCGACAGCATGGCCCAGGAACGCGTTCCTGCCGATCAGTTGGATAAGATCATCGGAGATTTGGTTAGCTGGCGGAATGTGTTAAGTTAATTAAGAGGTTACGCAATTGCTACACCAAGCGTCATTGCGAGGTACGAAGCAATCCCCGATTAGCAGGTCCGCCCTGTATAGTTTGGGATTGCTTCGCACCTCGCAATGACGTTTTTTGTTTTTGTTTAAGATGACAAAAAATAGATATGTCAGTCTGAGTAATTTAAATCCGTTGAATTCTGAAGGAGCAATGACATCTCCTCCACGTCATTGCTGAGGTACGAATCAATCTCTTATAGGCAGACAAGGTGCTTAGTGGTATTGAACTTGCATCGTCGCGCTCTTGGCCGCGCGAGGCCAGGTACTTTTGTCTTGATACAAAAGTACCCAAAAAATCAAGTCAGCAGGGAGGCTTCTTTACGCTCACCCACTCCACAGCCCGTCGCGCGGGCCTTTGCCCTGCAAAACGGGCAGAACCACGGGCTGCAATTATTTTGCCCCGCTTCGCCCGTTTTTTCCCTCGCTTCTGCAAAAACTTGCTATGCCCCTTCCTGCGCTCAAGGCCACCATTGTTCTGCCCGCTTTCACCCGAAGCTTACCTGCTGACGGGAACATTCTTTATTTATTATGTCATTGGTAGCCTGTCGAAGACTCGCGCGCAGAGGCCCTACCCGCCATGCTTCGACAAGCTACCAATGAAACCCTTTTTATACATAGCGAAGGATCTTCGCGATATCGCCCTGTACCCCTACTTGTCCGTAACTATCCTTATCTGGGAACGGACGGACACTATACCAACCTGATCAGCATCCCCCGGGCTAATTACCGGCGAAGCAAACAATTGCTTATCTTGTTCCTTTCAGTGTAAAAATCCTGCGTCTATGCCTGCTGTTAAAGAATACCCCTTTTACCTTAAAAGTACTGTTATACTTTTTGGATTGATATTATTGGTTTATGTGTTTGCCCAACTGGCAGATGTGATGATCCCGCTTGCCTTTGCGGCTTTTATTGCCATTTTGCTTAACCCTGTTAGCAACTGGCTGCAGGAACATAAAGTGCCCAAAATTTTGGCTATATGCCTGGCTATGCTGCTTGGCGCTGTTTTACTGGCAGGGTTGTTCTATTTTCTTTCTACCCAGATCATCCAGTTTGGAGATTCGCTGCCCACGCTTAAAAAGAAGTTTGGTGAAATGTTCATCACTTTTAAAGACTGGGTAGCTACCACTTTTAACTACTCTGTTCAAAAGCAGGATAAGCTTATCAAAGACGCTATGGATAACAGCCAGGCGCTGGTAGGCCGCACACTCGGCAATGTGTTAAGCACGTTTGGGTTGATATTTGTGGTACCCGTATATGTTTTCCTGGTATTGTTTTACAAAACCCTGCTCCTGAATTTTATTTACGAAGTATTTTCTGAAGAAAACTCCAAACAGGTTGCCGATGTTTTGAAAGAAACCAAATCGGCCATCCAAAGCTATATCCAGGGTTTATTGATTGAGATGGTGATAGTTGCAGTCATGAATTCGCTGGCCCTGATATTACTGGGTGTTAAGTATGGCATCCTGATAGGGGTAATAGGCGCTATCCTTAACCTGCTACCTTACCTGGGTGGTATTATAGCCATCTCCCTTCCCGTGCTGATGGCAACGGTTACCAAAGATGGTTACACAACGCAGTTAGGAGTGATCATAGCTTATCTTGTTATCCAGTTTATTGATAATAATATCCTGGTACCGCGCATTGTATCATCAAAAGTGCAGATCAACGCGCTTATCTCCATTGTGGTTGTGTTGTTAGGCAATTTACTTTGGGGCTTATCGGGCATGTTCCTTTCCATTCCATTTGTAGCAGTCCTCAAAATCATCTTCGACAGGATTGACACCCTCAAACCCTGGGGCAAGCTCCTGGGCGACACCGTACCCACCAGGCCGAAAGGGGCGGACTGGACTAAAACCAGGAAAAAAGCGGTGCTGCCGGAGAAGTAGTCATTCGCTGCGCAGTCATTTCGCTGCGCGGTCATTGAGTCATTTTGCTATGCATCATTAAGTCATTGATCATTTTGGCGAATTGAATTAAGAAAGGAGCAGGAAGTATATTTCTGCTCCTTTTTTATTATTCATTAAAAACGATCCAATGACGCGCAGCAAATGACCATTTCAAAATGACGCGCAGCAAATGACTAAAGATTTAGTGCATCACCGGATTATCTCCATTATGCAGTGTACCGTTAATGTACAGCAATTGGTTTACTTTTTTAGGATCGCCCTGGTATACCCATACAATATTGTTGATATACTTACGGAATGCGTTGCTCACATCATCGGGAGTGAGTTTCTTTACATCATCAACCAGGGTTAATGAACGTTTCCAGTTATCATGCAATACTTCATTTGCTGCTATTGATGATGCCTGGGCGCTGTTGGTTTCGTTTTTATAGTAGAAACCGGTAAGGTAAGTAACCTTCATATCGGCTACATCTTCGGGTTTAAAACCTTCGCGTTTAATTTTATCAACCAGCTTATCAAACACAGCTATGTATTTATCAGGCTCGGTTGTTGAAACAGAGAACTTGGCAGTTGAGGTTTGACCCGCGCTAAACCAGGCCTGTGGGGCATATGACAAACCGTTATTGGTACGAACCTCTAAAAAGTGCATGTTAGAGAAGATGCGCATGGCTACATTAAAAGCGTTAAAATCGGGCGTACCGGCGGCAGGACCACTGGCGATACCTTCCACATAATTGGTAGCCAAATCACGTTTTTCAACATTTATGCTGTTT
Source organism: Mucilaginibacter sp. SJ (assembly GCF_028993635.1). NCBI lineage: Bacteria > Pseudomonadati > Bacteroidota > Sphingobacteriia > Sphingobacteriales > Sphingobacteriaceae > Mucilaginibacter > Mucilaginibacter sp. SJ. Next base: position 4,712,778 of record NZ_CP118631.1, on the reverse strand, counting down.
TTGTCGGCTCTGAAAGTCGATTTTTTAAACGCGAAAGCCGGGCCTTGTTTAATACCGCTCAGCATACCCTTTACTTTAGCTTCAATAGCAGCCTGGTCAAGATCCGCAACCACAACAATTACCATGCGAGATTTGGTCAGTATGGACTGATAATAAGCTTTTGTTTCGGCAGGGGTTAAGGCTGTAACAATAGCTACGGTTCCACTCGGGTCTTTAGCGTAGTTGGTCCCGGCAAAAGCTACTTTATCGGCATATTTATCAATGGCATTATCGGGCTGTGAATCTTCCTGTTTAATGTTATTGATAGCATCCTGCTTAATGCGGGCAAATTCCTTTTCATCAAATTTGGGCTGGGTTATTGCCTCAACATACAACGGCCAAACAATATCAAAGTCGCCTTTAATACAATTCATCCGTATTACCGAATAGTTTTTGTTGCTGCTGCCGTAAACGGTGGCGCTTACTTTATCCAGTTCGTCTTTAAAGCTATTTTTATCATGCTTTAAAGTACCACATTCGGTAAGGGCGCTCATTGCCAGCGACTCGATACCCGCTTTGGTAGCCGGATAGTTTTGCACACCGCCTTTTATGATGGTTTGCACTTCCACAATATCGTTGCCGCTTGGCTGTACAATAACCTTTACGCCATCTACCGTGGTTTCATAGGCCTGTTTTTGCGCCTTAGCTGTATTCCCTATAGCCGCTGCTACCAGCAGGGCAATTATATATTTTTTCATCATGATGAGGTAGTTTTAAATTACTTAGCTGCAAAAAATGAAGCCGCGTTTACTGTTTTATTTAACTCGGGCGCTATGATTATACCGGCAGCATATGGCTTGCCAATTACGTAAGTATCCAGGTACTTTTTAATATCGGCACGGGTAACTTTCTGATAGTTGGCATCCAGGTCGGTATAAAAATTAAACGAGGTGCTGCACCATTGGTAGCTGATCTGACTTGGTAGCGACGAAGGCTTTTCCTTGGCATGAATATCGTTCCGGTGCAGGATAGCTTTAGCAGTGGCCATTTGTTCGTCGGTAAAATAGTCGTCCTTATTCCACATGCTTACCTGGTTCATTAACTCGGTATAGCATTCTTTAAGCTTGTTAGGGTTAGGCACCACGAAAATATCGATAGGGCCCACATAACGGCTGGTAGTATAATTTACGTAAACACCGCTGGCCAAACCTTTATCAACCAATGCCTGCTGCAATTTTGATGAGTTTAAGCCTACAATGGTCGAAAACACATCGGCAGCAACAGTTGAAGCTGAATCCGTTGGATATGAAGGCCCTTGCCAGGTAAACTCCATATAAGGTGTTTGGGCAATGGTTGTTTCCTTAACAAAGTACTCAGGTTTAGCTAAAGGCTTAAATGCTGGGATAGGGAATTTGGTTTGAGGATCGAAACCGCTGTTGGCCCAGTCGCCAAAAATGCTTTCGGCAAGGGCAAAAGCGTTATCATGCTTAACATCGCCGCAAATAGTCAGCAAGCTATTGTTAGGAAAATAATATTTATCCTTAATGATCATCATTTTTTCGGGCGTAGCCGTATTGATCACTTCGTGGACACCAATAGGATTTTTGCGGGTGATGAGGTCGCCCCAAAGCTTTTGCTGCATACCATACCAAAGCTGGAAACCAGGATCGCTTTCGGCTCGCTGAAATTCACCGTCAACCACCGGGCGTTCCTTTTTCATATCCTCCTCGCGGTAAATTGGGAAACGGATAGCCGCGTTCATGAACTTTAAACCTGCTTTAAGACTGTCCCTGTCAAAAGTGAAGTAGTAATTTACGCGCTCAGTATTGGTGGTACCGTTCCAGATGGCGCCAAGCTCCTGCGTACGTTTTAAAAACTTCTCCTGGGTTGGATAATCTTTATTGGCTTTAAAAAACATATGCTCAAAAAGGTGCGACAAACCGCTAAACTCCGGCCCCTCCGTGTAAGCACCGTTTTTTACAGCTATTTCAATGGTAGTTAAAGGTACTTTGCTGTTTTCAATCACCAGCACATCCAGGCCGTTTGGCAATGTTTTAAGGAAGTAGCCTTCCGGCAACCTCACCTGGGCATTAGCAATGCCGGCGCTAAAAACCGCGGCCACGCCTAATGCAAAAATTTTGATAAAATTTCGGTTCATATATTTACAATATTTTTAACACTATAAATATATCGGTATAATCTTAAACAAGTGAATGATTTAACAGCTTATCCCTGATTTTTCAAGACGAAATTAAGCCTGTGGTGATTTTGGCATATTTACAAAGCAGCAATTAAATACCGGCTTTAATACTATTATAAGGCAAACCCATGTCATGAGCAGCATATTGGGTAAGCACACTGTCTTTTATAGTAATATAATCGCCGGCCTGACTGACATGGAGTTTTTCAATGCCATCGCGGTTATCCATGAGGGGAATGGTACGGGATACTACTGTACCCGTGGTATCAAGCTCAATAATATAAGTTTCTTTTTTACCCCCTGCCATATCAGTAAACGGAACGATAACAGTATGGTTATTATCGTCAATAAACCTGCCTATGATATTTTTCCCGTCGAGATCGGCAGGGTTTAAATCAAGCAGGTATTTTGCTTTTTCGGGCGACAGGCCAAGTATGTTTAGCCTAACGGTATTGCCATCAGCATCTTTAGTGGTATCCTGCATAGTAACTTTATCTCCTTGAGGATAGCGGGCTACAGCATAAAAGGTATTAGCACCAGTACTTTTATCATTATGACCGGGAAGCAAAAAGTTAAGCTGCAGGTTGCTCAGCTTAGCGCTGTCGGCTTTAATTTGCGAGGTGATGCTTAGCAGTTCGGCCCATTTAAGCCGGCCATCTATTTTAACGGTTAACTGGGTGGCTGTATCTGATTTGGTAACCCTTGATATGGTGTAATGCGGCACATTTTTTTTAGTGCAGCCAAAAGCTACAAGTATGATTATTAAGCAAGCGAAGATATTCTTGATCATGTGGCAAAGTTAAACCGTTGGTTTGAATTTGATGACGTTGATTTCGCTGATTTTTTTGCGCCGGTTATAATATCCATTTGCAGCAACACTGATCATGGAAAAACAGACTAAGCCGGTCATTTAGCTCGCCTATTGTAAACAAACACATTTAAGCTACCTTAACAAGGTTACATGCCCTTTTTGAACCTCAACCTGTCCATCGCCCATGGTATAGTTACACAACCAGTAGTAAACACCTGTAGGCACAGGTTTCCCGTTATAATTGCCATTCCAACCATCATATATACTTTCCGACTCAAATAGCCGCTGGCCCAGGCGGTTAAAAACCGTGAGCTTATACGCTATGGGATTACTGCTTTGATTAGGCCTGAATAAGTCGTTTACGCCATCGCCGTTGGGTGTAAAAGTATTAAAAAAGGTAACCGGCTCACATGAATCCTGCGTTATCATAATATCCAATTCCGTAATGATGCAACCCTGCTTATCCAGCAGGACAAAGTGGTTGGTACCGGCGCTGAGGCCTCTTATTGTTTCATCGGGTGTATAACTTTGGCTACCATGCTTAATAGCGCCGATAGCTACCCCTTCTACATAGGTGTTAAACTTTACCTGCCCTGCTAATGTACAAATCGCGTTTTTAGTGGTATATGATACATAGGGCTTGGTCAAAGTAAAATCGGGTATGGTAATTTGTTTTTCAACCTGGGATCCGCCAGATGAAGTGATTACTAATTGATAGGTACCCGGTAGCATCCTGTTAAAAACGCCGGTAGTGTTGCTTATACCGTTTACGCTATATGTATAATTATCCGGATGATCTGCTGTGAGCACGGTGACACTTGTTTCGCCGTAAAAATCGCATTCAGGTTTGATGACAATGTCATTTACAACAATTGGCGGGCATACCTCCTGTACAAGGGTACAATCTTTTTCGTAAAGCAAACAGCCATTTGGTGTTATAATTGAAAAGTGATAAACACCCGGGACTAAATCTGCGAAAACATGGTCAATGGGGTAAACCGCATTGTTATATTTTACCCGGTATAACGCTTTATCGGCGTTTGTTTCCAATTTAATCGAACCCGCGATATCACAAACCGGATCCGTTTTATTGAAAGTAACAACAGGGTCTTGTTGTGAAAAATCAGGAACAGTGAATGGAGCTTTTTTAGGTTCTTCACCACCATTTGATGTAATAGTAACCTGGTAATTACCGGGAGGCAAGTTGAAAAAAATGCCCGTTGTATTACTTTCTCCGGTATTAAGCTTGTAGGTATATGGATTTCCGTGCGGGGCGCAAATAATTTCGGTCCGCCCTTTGTTCACCACATTGCACTCCCGGGTCACATTAATGCTTTGAAGCTTAATTACCGGTATTTCACCTGATTCAACAGTACTGCCGGCATCATAAACAGAATAAGGCAGCGAACCGGCCGTACCTTTTATCAGCATATTGTTCAGGTCGAGCTCTATAAGCTCCGACCTCCCGCCTTGTTCGTCGATAGCATATACCGTTACAGCCCCCCTGGAAGCTACCGATGTTAAACCATATATAACCCGGTTTGTAATAGGTATAACTAATTTACTTTGAGACAGATCATCAAGGGAGACTTTGACAATGCCATTATAGCTTGCCATATATAGCTTATCGTTATAGAACACAAGATCGCCCGAAGCCCCGTAGGGCATAATTCCCAGATTAACAAGCACAGGATTTTTAGGATCGAGTTTGTACAGCGAGTTCCCACTGGCCATGTACAGAATCCCATTTTTATCAGCTGTCATAGAATTTATGGAGGGCACTGGCCCCAAATACTGACAATTAATTACCTGGGGTGTATTACCTCCGGTTATATCAGCTACACTCAAACCACCAAAAATTTGGGTATAATAGATCTTATTCCCCCAAAGCGCAATCGAAAAATAACCCGACCCGCAACCGTTAACATTTTTTGAAACCGGCCCATTAGGTGTAATGGTTACCTGTTGTAAAATTCCCTCTTGGGTAGCGGCATAAAACTGCTGTCCATACCCTTTAACAAAAGTTAAAAGTATAACACTAAACAGCAATGCAGCTCTTTTTAGTAAAAGGTTTAAGTTAATGATATGTTCAGGCACAATAGTTTGAGCCAAATATACAGTATTACTAATATCTACACCATATTAAGTGCAATTAATAATTAGCGTATTACAAGCTTATCCCAAGCCTTATTGCCGATTTTGCCTCAGTACCTCCATTGTATGATACGCCATACATCAAACGGATATTAAGATATTGCAATCCGAAACCCAGTTCGGTATAGTTTTTAAGGGTGGGAGTGTACAGGTAATTTACATCGACGATCTCCTGCAGTTTAAACTTGCGGATCAGCGGGATCTTATTGGTGATGAAACCGGAAAAGTTGTGTTCGAAATGCCCTTCAAGATATTTATCAGGCGTGCTGAAATCGTAATAATCCAAAAGCAGGAAGCGGTTTAACCTCGGCTTGTATGAAAGTACCTCGTTACCTGCAAAGTGGAAATAATCGGGAAAGTAAACGCTTTTGGCATTCAGGAACTTACCTGCGCCTATAAAGAATGAGCTGCTGCCATAAAAGCCCATGCTTATATCCGATTTAGAAATATCGGCGCTGATCTTATCATAATTAACATCCGACCCTGACACCTTACTGACACCTTTAGTATAGTTTAAACTGATGGTTGGATATTTGGATGGCAGATAACGCCTGCCCGAAGGATAAGTTTCATATTTGTCACTAAAATCATAACTGACCTGCAAGTTTACGGTGAACGACTGATTTTGGGAGAACAACAATGTGTTATGATCAGGATCCAACGGGTTATTGGACGTAAACTGGTGGGCATGGGGATCAAAAACACTGAATGAGGCCGTGTTTAACAACGATTTACGGTTAGCCCACTCAACCGATGCGCTACCACGCAAACCGCCGGTCACCCTGCCCGAAAGTGAAGCCAAAGCAAACTGTTTTTGATATAGTTTTTTAAAGTTTTGTTGCGAAAGCAGACTATGAACAGTATTCACAAAGGTCGACATGGGAGCCTGGTTATTCAGGTCAGCTACCTCCGAACCACCGCTTAAACCCAGCGTAAACCGTTGCATTACCGGGAAAGCCGCACCTGCCGAAGCATTGAACAAATGGTTGGAGAAGCCATACCGCACTTTGCCATTCAGCATAAAATAGCGGTTGTTAACCGTATCGATAAGTTTGCTGTATGATGCACCGTAATCAAAAGCCACACCTTCAACCGTGTTATAAAGCAGGGAGCCGATGATTGGATCGTAATGAAAATATTCTTTTTTGTATCGATTGCGGGTATTGACGCCGGTGAAAAGCAGGTTTACCGGTTTAAATTTATTGTTGGCCTTATCAAGCGAGTCGAGGTACTCTTTCGACTCACGTTTTTTAGCTAATTTATCCTTGTTGGTGTAGTCGGTAACCTCTTCGCCGGTAAGCGGAATAGGCCGGGCCTGGTTCCAATAAGCAGAATCTTTGCTGATGCCTTTGGCGATCCGGAGCACTTCGTTAAAATCGGCTTTGTTTAATGCAGGGTCGAGGTTGTAGTTTTTATAGATCGAAATAAAGTAACCGCCTATTTTAAATCCGAATAAGCCTCCTGTAAATTCAAACTTAACGGATGATGTCATCCACACTTTTTCGTTCACCGGGAAGAACTGCTGGTTAACTTTCAATGTATCAACAAAATTGATATTAGCCTTTTTGGTGATGTAAAGCTGCAGCCCGTAAATGCGCCAGCTATCATCCAAAATATAAATATACCCCTCAAAACATGGGTCATGTGCCCGTTTAGGTATCACCTGGATCTTGTTAATAGTTTCGCCATTCTCAACCGAAGTACCTATGTACCTGTAGTTATAATAAAACATAGCGTTATCAGCTACCGGTGATGCCAGCGGGCGGTTGCTCAAGCCCCGCCAGGTTTCATAGTTCTGGTAAAAATTAACCGCCATATCCGATGCCCGGTTAAAGCTGAACGCCCGATTACGGCCCGACACTTTTGATGACACCTGTTCCTCATGCACCTTATCGGGCCTTATAAAGCTATATTTTGATTCCGACTCAGAAAGGTAAACTATCCCGCGGCGGTTTGAATCAAGCCCGGCTTCACTGGTAGCTTTCTGCACATCAAAACCCATGAAAGTTTTTGGAGCGGCCAATAGTTTTTGTAAGCCTTTGATGTAGATATCGCAGGTATAGGCTTTAACTTCGTTAAGATAGGTTTTGCGTTTTTTAATGGCCTTACGCATAATCGCATAAGCTGGATCTTCAGCCCCTGCATGCACGGTAACATCCTTAAGCTGGTAAGTTTCTGTTTGCAGGCTGATATTGATAACCTGGTTAGCCGCAAGGTTAACAACTTTGCTTTGCTGGGCATAGCCAACTGCTTTGTATTGAATTTCCCGTATGCCGCCATTTAAACGCAGCAAGTAGGTTCCTTCGCTGTTGGCAGATACTCCTATAGTAGTATTTTTTATAAAAACAGATGCAAAGGGGACGGGCTTACCTTCCTGGTTGGTTATTTTACCGCTAATGCTGAATTGCTGGGCATATGAAGAAAAATTTAATATTAAAAATAACGCAACTAAGGCTGGCTTCATTAAGCAGATGTTTATGCTAAGATGAAACTTATTAATTGATTGTTACAGCGCCAAATTGTTAAATAATGTGAAAAGACACCCGGTTAGGATGCCCTTTTCTTTGATGTATCTTTACTGCCAAGAGGCGGGTGTGGCTTATTTTTGATGTTCCAATCCTTAATATCAACCAGGCCAGGCTTTGTTTGATAATGCGATTTGCTTTTAGGACACCTCACAATAAATTTACCTTTAACCTCCTCTATAACCGGCCTTTCGCCGCATTCCTTACAGGGTTCACAAAAGATATTTTCTTGTATAGGTATAAATTTTTCCATAGTAAATTACTCGAATATTAGTACGTTTAATTAATTATGGGGCCCTTTCGGTAGTACAAATAACGTAATTTCTGAGTTAAAAAATAAAAATTCCTCACCATGAATAAAAATAAACAATACAGGAGTGCTTATTTTATCAGTGCAAGTAAATCGTCATCGCTGATAATAGGTATATTAAGTTTATTAGCTTTTTCTAACTTGGCAGGGCCCATATTTTCACCCGCGACCAGGTAATTAAGTTTAGCCGATATACTGCTCAGTATCTTGCCACCGTTTTGTTCAATGATATCTTTCAACTCATCACGCGAAAAGTTGCCAAATGTTCCCGATATAATAAAGTTCATCCCCGCAAGCTTTTCACTGGCCAGTACAACTTCTTTTTCTTCGGCAATAAACTGGAGGCCCTGTTCCCTTAGTTTTTGTATTTCCTGCCGGTGGATTTCACCTGCAAAATATTCGGTTATACTTTGGGCTATCCGTTCGCCTATCTCTTCGGCAGCTGTCAATTCTTCAACCGAAGCTTCCATTAATCTATCTATCGATTTAAAATGGAAAGCCAGCTTGCGGGCAACTGTTTCGCCTACATAACGGATGCCCAAACCAAACAGCACTTTTTCGAAAGGCATTTTTTTGGATGCCTCAATACCATCAAGCATATTATTGATCGATTTTTCGCCAAAGCGGCCTAACTGTTTCAATTCGGCAGCATAGGTATGCAGCTCATAGATATCACTAATGTGACTTATAAAGCCTTTGCTGTATAAGGTTTCGATAGTTTCATCACCCAACCCATCAATATTCATAGCCTTACGGCCAATGAAATGCTGCATTTTCCCAACAATCTGCGGCGGACAGCCTTCATCATTAGGGCAATAAAATGCAGCCTCGCCTTCCTTACGCTCAAGCGGAGTACCGCAGGCGGGGCAAGTAACCCGGTAAACAACAGGCACGGCATCGGGCTTACGTTTTTCAGGGTTTACACTAATAATCTTTGGGATGATTTCACCGCCCTTTTCAACAAAAACGGTATCACCCTCATGCAGATCAAGCCGGATGATCTCATTAGCGTTATGCAGCGTAGCGCGTTTTACCGTAGTACCTGCAAGCAGTACAGGCTTTAAATTGGCCACCGGGGTTACAGCGCCGGTACGGCCTACCTGGTAAGTCACTTCAAGAAGTTCAGTCTCTACCCTTTCGGCCTTAAACTTGTAAGATATGGCCCAGCGCGGCGATTTGGCAGTGAAGCCAAGCTCCTGCTGCTGCGAGTAATTATTTACTTTAATAACAATGCCGTCAATATCATAGCTCAGGTTAAAACGTTCCTTATCCCATTTATTAATAAATTCCAAAACGCAATTAATATCCCCGCAAAGCTCACTATGCTCATTGGTATGAAACCCCCAGGTTTTAACAGCCTGCAGGCTTTCCCAATGGGTTTTAAATACTGTTTTTTCGGTGTACAAAAAGTACAGGAAGCAATCAAGCGGGCGTTTGGCTACTTCGGCCGAATCCTGCATTTTTACTGTGCCCGAGGCAAAGTTGCGTGGATTAGCATAAGGAACCTCCCCGCTTTCGATACGTTCATTATTCAACCTGTCAAAAGCTTTCCGGTGCATGAACACTTCACCGCGGATGTCAAAATAGCCGGGATAGCCTTCGCCATGCAGGCGCTTAGGTATGGTATGAATGGTTTTAATATTGGTGGTAACCTCGTCACCCTGTACACCATCACCGCGGGTAACGGCCCGTACCAGTTTGCCGTTTTCATAAGTGAGGCTCATGCTCAAACCATCAAACTTAAGCTCACATACGTACTCAAAGTTATCACCAATGGCTTTACGGATCCTCTGATCAAAATCAAATAGTTCCTGTTCATTATAGGTATTGCCCAACGATAACATCGGCCAGCGGTGCCTAACGGTTACAAATTCCTTGGTTATATCACCGCCTACCTTTTGTGTTGGCGAATCAGGGTCAGCAAACTCCGGATGTTCTTTTTCGAGTTTATTAAGCAACTCCAGTTTTTTATCAAAATCAAAATCAGAAATGGTTGGCATGGCCAGCACATAGTAATTGTAATTGTGCTGTTTAAGTTGGGCTGTTAATGCCTCTATTTGTTTTTTTGCTTCAGCTGATGACATAGGTACGAAGGTAATAATTTAGTTTATTTCATCCTTTTTACCCCGGTAAATACCAGCTTTTGGTAATAACGTTTTTTGTGGCCGGTAATAACAATGATTAGCATATGATATTGCATATAATACCAATAAAATAAATATGATAAATCTCTTTCATAAACGCGGGGTACATAGTAGATTTATCAAACAAAGACTACATCGAATGAAAACACTAAAAATCCTGATCCTATCAGTATTGCTAATGCCTTTTTTGGCAACAGCGCAAACAAAACCATTAAAGCATGCCCACAACCCTGCTGCAAACCATCACAAACTACCGGTACGGGGAATTACTTACGATGACTTTAAAAGTTCAGTAACCGACTTTGCCGACACCAGCAGTAAAAAAGCCCTTGCCGATTCAGCCTGGCTGCTATGGAAAACCGAGAAATGGGGCGCGCTCGAAAAATTCTTTACCGCCAACAACCTTAACGGCGGCTGGCCTCCAAACCGTGGGGCGGTAAACCTGGTTATAATCACCCTTAAAAAAGGCGTGCTTATTGACCGTTACGGAGGCTATACCGATACTACCGGTACTTTCCAGGATAAGGGCACTTTTGTATCGCCAAAAGGCGTACCTTTCCCCATGCGTGCTTTGCCGGATAATACCCTTAGCAAGCCATACAAAATTTACAAGATCCTGAAGCCGATAGCCAAAGTTAGGGAGGGTAAAATTATTCCATGGTTTGGCAAACCGGGCTTGGGTATTCAGTATGAAGTACCAGCCACTGTTAACGACCTGAAAGCAGGCGGTTACATTGAAGAAGTAAAACAATAAAAACATACTATTAAAATATGATCACAAAATATGAAGTAACAAAATCATTGTTGTTTGATGGAGACGAAGCCGAGGTCATGCATAAAACATTTAAACTGCCTGCCGGTGACATAAAGTTCGGTGATTTTGCCAATAATAATTTTGAAGATCTACATAAGGTAATTACACCCGACGACTTTAAGACCATTGTAAAAACAGGGGGCTTTAATGCCGACTTTCTTAATTTATACAAGGGCAGCGAAAGGCTTAGGCTATATTATGCTAAAAAGGGGAACTCTATTGCTGTGTTTGCATATGGCGAGTTTCAGCCAACACGGTATAAGCTTTATTTTGAAGGCTTGTGGATGTTGTAATACCAACTGTTTATACAACAAAAAAACCTGCCGGTTACGGCAGGTTTTTTTATTATTATCTGCTTTAATTAATGGTCGGTACTTGATGTTTCGCTGGTAACACTCATAGGGAATGTTAAACCGCCCGGAACCTGCGGATTATCTTTTATTTCGACGGTACCGTCAATGTTTTGCTTTAATTTTGAACTGGAGATCCAGCCGGTAGCCTTGTCAACAACAACATCAGCTACCATAGTGCCTTTCATATTGTATTTCATGGGCATATTACTGACGGTTTTATAACCGGCAGTATTATCTGTTTCAAGTGTGGCATTTCCGTGTATCAGATAGCTCTGCGGGGTGATATCAACCAGTTGATAAACAGATATGACCGCCGCGCTCATAGCTCCCTCCAGGTTATTTTTAATTGTCCATTTATCATTTTTTACCACAGCCGTTTCGGGCAACACCGACATAACCATTTCCAGGTTGCTTTTAAGCGCCCCTGAACCAAACGATTGGGTTAACTGCGTTTTCAACTGCTCTTTTTTTTCGGCCGGTACTTCCTTAAAGCCATCTATCATAGATGTGATCATATTCTCGGCATTCTCTATCGACCTGATCCGGCCACTTTTGGTTAGCGTTGCCGTAAATGGTTTATTTGTTATGCCCGACATGATCCTGGCCATAATATTTGTCGTGTCTTTAGTATCAGAATCAAAAGTTACATTACCGGTTGGCAGCTGCATTTTCATACCCACTTTGGTATAGTTAACCTCCATATAATAAAGAGAATCATTAGCATTTAATACTTTGAATGACATTTTGCCATCAATCGTCATATCGATATTATTAACCTGCCCGTTTATAGTTTGCTTCACAACAGAGTGTGCTGTGGTAGATAAGTAATAACTATTGCCTTTAATTAGTTTTAAAGCCGGTTTTACCTTCTGCGCATAACCGGTTATCGCTCCTATAGCCAGTAAACCGGTCACCAAAATTTTCTTCATGATTGTTAATATGTAAGCGCTAAATATATTATAATATCTTTTACAAAAAACTCAAAATTCCTAACAATTAATTAAAAACAAATTCGTTAACTTTATACTGCGCTCGGCTCTTTAATTTTTTTACACACCTAATTTAGCGGAAAGAGAGGTTTTTATGTTACAGCAGATAGCATTTATACCACAGCACCAGTTTCATGTGCTGATCAATTTTTCGGGAGAAGATGAACGTATTTTGGCAATTTTACCCAACGAAGCAGGAAATTTCCGCGTGATTTACCAGGGTAAGACAATTGCCGAACTTAACCTGGATAAGGACGGCTGTACCTGCTATAAGGGCAAGCTAAAGAAAAACGTCATGGCCCAGCTTGAGCACCAGATAAAAAATCATTACGCGTAAGCTGTTAATAAAAAAGAATTTGATAGTTCATGGGAGATAAACCCATGGTTCATAGTCCATGAGTTTATACCTGTGGACTATCAATTAATTTCCGCTGGTTTTAGCAAGCATGGCTTCCCTGATAAATTTAACCGGTGCACTGCCGTAACTCAAGAACTTTTCGTTAAACTCTTTCAGTTTATATTTATCACCCATTTTTTGTTTATAGGCATCCCTCAAATCTATGATTTCTTTATAGCCGGTATAATAACTGGTAAGCTGAACGCTGGTTACGCTAACGCGCTTCCATTTGCCATCAGCTTCGGCCTGCTGCTGGAAAGCTTCGCGGGTTAATAACTTAATAGCTTCATCTTTGGTCATACTGCCGCTATGAACACTATAATCCAAAATGGTGTTACATACCGAACGCAGGTTCCATTTATACCACATCAGCATCATTTCGGGCTCGTTATTGCCAAAGCTGTTCTCCAGCATCATTTGCTCGGTATATACCGCCCAGCCTTCGGCCATGGCACCATTGCCAAATACAGCTTTGATGATACTTGGGGCTTTATTGGAGTATACACCCTGTACATAATGCCCCGGCACAGCTTCGTGAATGCTCAGGATCTGTAAAATATAATTGTTGTACTCGCGCAGGTAGCTTTCGGCTTTTTCCTTACTCCAGCCGGCCAGGCTGCCTACGTTATAGTATGAATTACCATTTTTGTCATACGGGCCAGGACCACTCATGGACGCACCTGCCACACCTGCCATATAACCGGGCTCTTTACGAATGATCAACGGTTTTGACGGATCAAGCGTTACAAGATCTTTAGCTTTAACAAAGGCATTAAGCTTTGGTATGATTTGCTCAATTGACGATTGAAAATCTTCAGGCTTTACATGTTTTGATGACAGAGTATCTATCAGCTGGCTTATCATGAGCAGGCTATCAGCAGGTGCAGCTTGTTTACCAAAGTATTTCGACCAAAGCTGTTTACTGATCTTGCTCATTTCGCGGTGAATGTATTTCTTACGTTCAACGGCAGCATTGTAGATTTTCTCGGCAGTGTTGGTAGCTACAATTTCGTATTTAAACTTATCCTCATATAAATCCTTACCCAGCCTGAAACTTCTTGGGTGATCATTTTTAAGTGCTTTAAGCCAATCGGCATAGGCTTTAATGGCAACAACGCTCTGCGCAGCCCTGTCGGTCATTAACTTTTGCTCAGCTTTGGGGATATTGGTTTTCTTAAGCGAATCGGCAAAGTCTTTTCCTATTACATCAAGCCCACCCAGATTTTGCTCAATAGCCAAACTGGTAAGTTCAGCTACCGGGTTTTTAATCTGTTTTTGGGCGTCTTTGTAATACTGCGGAATAAACGACATACGCTGATAAAAATGACGCAGACGTTTAGGCAAAGGCTCATAGTGCTCGTTCAGGATGTAAGCGAAGGTGCCGATAACGTTATATGACGATGGGTCCCATTCATATTGTTTTAACTGGCGCACCTGCCATTGCAGGTATTCAAGCTGGTTTTGCAGGATCTTGTAATCTATCTTATTGGCTTCAGACAAGGTGTTTACCTCAAAGCGGCTCAATGAATCAACCTGGTATTTAGCAAAGGTTACCAGTTTATCGCGGCTTTGCTCGTTTGGAAGCACCATCAGGCTGTCGTATTTATGATACCCTGCCGAAGTTGCCCAATCGGGGTTCAACTTCCAGAAGTTATCCAGAAACGTGTTCTCGTATTTAATAAAAGCTTCATCATCCTTCCCTAACAATGGGCCGGTGCCGCTGCCCCCATCTTTTTTACAGCCGATAAAGGCAACCATGAATAAAACAACGGCGAGTGCTAATTTTAGGAATATGTTTCTGACCACAACTGATGAGTTTTACAATGAAGCATAAACTTAAAACTTTTAAGCCAAATAAATCAAACCGGCGACGAATTTGTTACTTTAAGCCCCCCGGCTCCCTAAAGGGGGGTGCGAGAATTAGTCGTTATAATTTGGATTACCTATGAATAATGAACATAAAGTTTTAGTAAATGAAATTGTGCATTTGCTGCAAGGCGGCAACGCACATGCAGATCTGAAAAAAGCGCTCGATGGTTTACCTCCCAATCTTCGTGGGGTTAAAGTTGATAAGCTTCCTTATACCATATGGCAACTGGTTGAACATATCCGGATAGCCCAGTGGGATATGCTTGAATTTAGCAAAGACGGCAGTCACGAATCACCAAACTGGCCCGATGATTACTGGCCAAAAGAACTTGCTCCAAAAGATGATGCAGCCTGGGATAATAGCCTTGAACAGATTGACAGTGATTTGGAAGAGCTAATAGAAATGGTGAAAAGCGGGGATATTTATAAAAAAATTCCGCATGGCGATGGGCAAACCATTCTTCGCGAAGCCTTACAGGCGGCAGATCATAATGCATATCATGTAGCCGAGATCGTTGTGATCAGGAGGTTGTTGGGTGCCTGGTAAATAGCCTCACCCCATCCTCTCCAAAGGAGAGGGCTTCAAAAGCTTTTTAAAAGTCTCCCCTTTTGGGGGAGATTTAGAGGGGGCTTATCACTCGCAATCACATGATTTTCGATATTTTACTTCGTAGTCTTTAAAACAAAATTAGTTATCGCTGCAACAAACTCTGGTTTCAATGGTAAATCAGGCTCATTATAAGTTGCCTTGTTCTTTTCCTTATCTGCCGGGGCTTCTTTCAGCACATGGTTCATGTTGGGGATAATATCAAGTATGGCATCTGACTTTGCCTTTTTCAGCTTTTCGGCATCACCAACAGTTACCTGTAAATCAGTTGTTCCCTGGATAATCAATATTGGCGCTTTTACCTTCCTGATCTCGCGCTGTGGGTTATACCTGAACCATGACATCAGGTATTTCTGGATACTTGGCCTGGCAATAAAGTACAGTGCAGGGTCGATATTATCGGTTGTTTTACCCCGCTTCAGGCTGTCAAGCATGCGATTAAAACCATCTGATATAAACGCGGGTTGCGATTTCATTTGCTCAGTAAGGATTTTATCGGCCGAGTCGCCGGCCCCGGCCACTGATATAAAGCCTTTTATAGGCTCATCAAAAGCAGCCATCATCCCCACCAATGAACCTTCACTGTGACCAAGTATAATTACCCTCGAAAAACGTTCGTCGGCAGTAAACATGTTGAGCAGCGCGGCAGCATCCTCCACATAATCTTCAAACCTGATCTCGTTTTCTTTAATGGAAGTTGTGCTTTGCCCAACCAGGCGTTTATCGTAACGAAGTGATGCTATTCCTTTTTTACCCAGCTCATTAGCGATCATTTTATAAACATTGGCATGAAGCCCCAGTTTCGGACTGTTACCGTCCCTGTCTGTGGGGCCAGAGCCGGCGATGATCAATACCAATGGCACTTTACCGTTAGCGTCCTTCGGCATAGCCAGCGTTCCCGATATTGAGCCCAGCAAAGTTTTAACCGTTACAGGTGACTCAACCAAAGAAGGATCGGTAACTATGCTTGTAGCCGCCGCCGTACTTGGCGCAGCAGTTGTAGCCGGCGCTTTGTACGGTGTTAATGACAGGCCCGTAAATTTATTATCGGCATTTAGCGACAGGTTTAATAAAAAAACACTTTTCTGAAATGTAGCTTTATAATGCGCTATCGGGGTTTCGTAGCTTTCAAAATCCGCCTGTAGCAATGAGCCCAATTGTGTTTTTAACTGCACAGTTGTACTCTTAAAATCGGCTTGTGTAAGTGCCTTCTTCATTTCTGGTCCAAACATGCTGTATATGCTATCCGGCTGATTGTTATTGTATAGCTGTTTAAATTTATTTAAGGCCGTAGCATAATTGGCCGGAGGTGTTTGTGCAAATAAATTCCCTGCAAAACAGGCAACTAATATAAACAGACAAAGTTTTTTCATGTTATAATGGTCAATATACAGTGCGATGATGTATTGAGGCCGAAAATAAAGAAAAAATCAGGTTGTTTTGTTTATTTATACCATTGCATGATTTTTTGTAAACAATATTTGACGGCAGTAATATAAAACCTTTTACCAGGCATAATCCATACTAATGTTGCAACATTCTTTTATATTATATAATTAAAATACCAATACAATACATATAATTTTATATATATTGTATTATATTGCGGTACATTTTTATAATCTTTTAAACTATAGCAAATTTCTACATTACTGATTAATGAGGGTTTTAATAGCAGGCTTATTTTTTGCATTCCTGGCGGGAGGGTATTGTATTTCGTTCGCCCAAACAAAATCTTCAATAATACAGGGTAAAGTTTTAACAGAAAATAATCAGCCCGCCGATGCAGCTACAGCCATTCTCCTTTCCGCTGCCGACTCATCTATATTAAAATCAAACCTGGTAAATAAAAATGGACAGTTTGAATTTACCGGGCTGCATCCCGACAGCTATTTAATACTCATCAGTAAAATAGGATACGTAAAAGTTTATACCGGGCCATATAAAGTTAACGCAGGTCAAATAATAACTGCCAATGATATTGTTTTAAAACTTTCAGACAACCAACTGCAGGAAGTTAAAGTAGTTGGCCGGAAGCCTTACATAGAAGTAAAGCCCGGCAAAATTGTATTAAGTGTACAAAACAGCATCCTGGCTGAGGGAAATTCGGCCTTTGATATCCTAAGGCAATCACCCGGGGTAAGGGTTAACAGCAACGAAACTTTAAGTATTAACGGCAGACAAGCAGCATTAATAACCATCGACGGCAAACCTACCAACCTTACCGGCGATGATCTTACCAGCTTGCTCCGCAGTATGCAAAGCAGCACTATCGACCAGGTTGAAATGATCAGCAGCCCCTCGGCCAAATATGACGCCTCGGGCGGAGGTATCATCAACATCATTTTAAAAAAGGGTAAAAACCTGGGTACCAACGGTACGGTTACCTCTATGGCAGGCTATGGAAAATATTACAAAAGTACAGCAGGCATTGTTTTCAATAACCGCACCAGCAAGCTCAATATTTTTGGAAATTATACTTACGACAATAATAAAGGCACACGCACTATTACAACCAACCGTAATATTACTTATAACGAAACCCTGAGCAATTACGATGTTGATTATAACAATATCCAAAAAACCACTAATTACAACTTTAAAATAGGGGCCGATTATACCATCACCCCCAAGCAAACTATAGGCTTTTTGGTAAGCGGCATTGTCAGGAGTGATGATTTTATAAAGCACAACAACCTGTACATCAGCAATCAACACCGGCTCGATTCGATAATCAGGGCCCGTTCAACCCTTGACAGAGGCAGCAGCTATTTAAACTACAATATCAATTATAACGCGGTATTGGATAAAAGCGGCCGCAGTATCTCGGTAGATGGTAACTATTCAACCTACACCCGCCACTCGAATGAGTTTATTACCAATAGCTTTTTTACCCCGGCGGGCAATACTTACCGCGATGACCTTGAGTTGGAAAACCTTTCACCATCGGATATCCACATCTGGACATCAAAAGTTGATTTTATTAACCCCTTAAATAAAACCTCACGATTGGAGGCCGGTATTAAATATAACAATGCCAGCAGCAACAATAACCTCATTTTCGGTCCCAAAGTAAACAACCTATATAAGGCCGACGCCAGGTTCAGCAACAGGTTTCTTTATACCGAAGCGGTGAGCGCCGGGTATATCAATTACATAAATAAAATAGGCAAATTGGATATCACGGCAGGTATACGTGCCGAAAACACTCATGCAACCGGTAAATCATGGGGATTAAATGAGCGGGTACCGGCAATAAATACCAATAATTATTTTAACCTTTTTCCGCAGGCACAAATAAGTTATGAGGCCGATAAAAAAAACATCATCGGTATTGGTTATAACCGAGGTATTCACAGGCCGCTTTATGAAGATATTAACCCATTTTTGTATTATACCGATCTGTACGATTATCGTGCAGGCAACCCTCAATTAAAGCCGGAATATACCAATACTATACAGATCACCCATACCTATAATCAAACCTTTTCAACCGAACTTTATTATACAGTTACTAATAATGCTTATGATTTTCCGGTATATCAGCAAAACGATTCGACTAAGGTTAACATAACTATCCGGAAAAACTTCGGGCAGATCTTTGTTTACGGGGCTTCATTTTACGCGCCTGTACAATTTACCAGGTGGTGGTCGGCCAGTTTTAATCTTGATGCTATTTATGTACGCTACAAAGCTTACGCGCAAAACGGGGATTTTGACAGGGGCAAGCAGGATATTATTTTTGGCAGCACACAAAACTTCACCATCGCCAGTACATTACTTGGCGAAATATCGGGCAGGTATGAAACCCCAACTATTTATGGTATCAATGAATTAAAAGCAAGCTATTCGGTAAATGCGGGTATCAGCAAGCAAATATTAGATAAGCGGGCTACTATTAAATTAGCACTGAACGATGTATTTAATACCGACAGGGGGCGCAACCATGCCAGCTATCAAAACATTGATCTTTCGGAGGTAAACAAACGCGATACGCGCATTGTAAGGCTCAATTTCACCTATCGTTTTGGCAAAAGCACCATTAAATCGGCTAATAAACGCAATACGGGTAATGATGACGAGCGCCGCCGCACCGGAAATTAATAATGTGCATACCTAACCTTTAACTCAGGATATTTGCCTTTTATACGTGTGACAAAAAAATGCCCAAGCGATTCGGAGTTAATAAACTTGTTATAAGCAGATAAAGGAAAACCGAAGTATTGCCACACACCGCCATTTTCCCGAAATTCAAGTTCAAGGATGCGGGCGTCAGGATCATAGCCAACGCTGCTTAAAGCCGATGATTGTACTGTACGTCGTTGCATTTATTATATATACTATATTAAATACAAAAAAGTTTTTAAAATATCAGCCTGCGTGACCGCTTATCATACTGGTTAAAATAATAAGCAACACAAGTACAGTGATGGCTGTGTACAAGTAATCTTTTTCCATAACAAAGCCAATGGCCGAAAATAATACCCTGATAACCGGCGTAGCTATCAGCAAAATTATCCCTGCCTGTATAATTGCCCGGCCGCGTAAAGTAAAAATACCGTGTATAATGCCACCAGGATTACTCACAAAATCGGGCACACCAACAAACTTGCTGTAATTAACATGGGTTTGCCCGTGCCTGTACAGGTAAATAACCCCACCAATAAAAATAACACTCATTGATACCAGCACCCCAGCGCGCAGTATCCAGCCTATTACGGCCTGCATATCGGTATCTCTAAACTTTTTAGTCATTTCCTTTGGTCATTAGGTCATTATGTCATTTTTCTTATCATATCGAACAGTCATTCCATTTCAACGCCATACAAAAATGACTTAATGACGCAATGCCCCAATGACTATATATTACCAGTGATTCCTTTATATATCATTTGCGATGCCAAAAAGGTAACCACCACGGCAAAAACTACACGTAGCCATCCCGACGATGAAGTATGTACCAATATCTTTGATCCGCTTAAGGCACCTAATAAAACCCCTATGGCTACCGGCATGGAAAGGCCCGGATCAATGTACCCCCGTTGCAAATAAACTACCGCGCTTGCTGCTGCGGTAACCCCTATCATAAAATTACTGGTAGTAGTTGATACCTTAAAAGGGATGCGCATAATGCCATCCATCGCCAAAACCTTCAGCGCTCCCGAACCTATGCCCAGCAATCCTGATATTACGCCTGCAAAAAGCATCATGAAAAATCCACCGCCTACATTTCTTACCGAATAAGTAATCTCGCCTGCAGGGCCGGGGAAACTGCCGTTCAGTTTTAGTTTTTCGGCCAATTCACTTTTTTGCTGATGAATATGTTCTGCCTTCTTTTTTAATGACATTACCGCTGATAAGATCAGGATGACACCAAATAAAACAGCTATAAAATTTGTGGGAATATAAATGGCTATCAATGCACCAACCATAGCACCGGCCGTTGTGGCAATCTCCAGGAACATCCCCAGCCTGATATTGGTGATCCCTTCTTTAACATAAGCTGCTGCCGAACCTGATGATGTGGCAATAACCGAGATCAGAGAAGCCCCGATGGCGTACTGAATATCCACCCCAAGTAAAATAGTAAGCAGCGGAATAATAACAACCCCTCCGCCCAACCCGGTTAACGAGCCCAGCAAACCCGCCAAATACGACCCAACAAGTATAATAAGCGTTAGTACTGTTACCGACATAGGGTAATTGATATTTACCGGCTAAAGTAAGGATTTTATCATTAGGTGATTGAACGTTCCCTATGTTAATTGAGTATGAAACCTACCTGAAATGTCAATGACTCAATGAAATGAATGACCCAATGAACTAATTTCTTAATTTCGCCGCATGGGTTACTCAAGTTTACAAGCCTGCATTGCCGATCTCGAAAAAAACGGCCACTTAATACGCGTTAAGGAACAGGTTGATCCTTACCTGCAAATGGCGGCCATACACCTGCGTGTATTTGAAAACGAAGGCCCGGCCATATTATTTGAAAATGTAAAAGGAAGCCGTTTTCCAGCGGTATCCAATCTGTTTGGTACGCTCGACAGGTCGAAATTCATATTCAGGGACACGCTCGAAAAGATCAAGGTTCTGGTCGATATAAAAAATGATCCAATAAAAGCCATCAAAAACCCTTTTAAATATGCAGGTGTTGGCTTAACGGCGCTCTCGGCATTGCCTATGAAAAGCGGTGCAGGCGCACCTGTTAAATTTGGCAAATGCAACATCAGTGATATCCCGCAAATTGTAAACTGGCCTATGGATGGCGGCCCGTTTGTTACCATGCCCCAGGTATATACTGAGGATGCCGATCAACCGGGCATTATGAACGCCAACCTGGGCATGTACCGCATCCAACTTGCCGGTAATGACTATATCCAAAACAACGAGATCGGTTTGCACTACCAGATCCACCGGGGTATTGGTGTGCATCAAACCAAAGCCAATGCCAAAGGACAGCCCTTAAAGGTGAGCATCTTTGTGGGCGGTCCACCGGCGCACCCTGTGGCTGCGGTAATGCCCCTGCCCGAAGGCTTATCAGAAATGACTTTCGCCGGCGCGTTAGGCAACCGCCGTTTCCGCTATTTTTATGATGCTGAAGGTTTCTGCATTTCGACTGATGCTGATTTTGTGATAACCGGCACAGTTATGCCGCACGAAAATAAACCTGAAGGCCCCTTTGGCGATCATTTGGGCTATTACAGTTTGGTACATCCTTTCCCGCTGATGAAAGTACATAACGTTTATCACCGTAAAGATGCTGTATGGTCGTTCACCGTGGTTGGCCGCCCGCCGCAGGAGGATACCAGCTTTGGGGCACTGATACATGAAATTACAGGCTCGGCTATTCCCAAAGAAATTCCCGGCCTGCATGCCGTTAACGCAGTTGACGCGGCAGGTGTACATCCCCTGCTTTTTGCCATTGGCAGCGAGCGCTATACCCCTTATCTTAAAGAGCGCAAGCCACAGGAGATAGTTACTATTGCCAATCATATACTGGGTAAAGGACAATTGAGCCTCGCAAAATACCTGTTTATTGCGGCGCAGGAGGATGACCCTAAACTTAATGTGAATAATGTGGGCGGCTTCATGAAGCACGTCCTGCAAAGGATAGACCTTACCCGCGACCTGCATTTTCACACCAACACCACTATCGATACACTTGACTATAGCGGCGAAGGCCTAAACTCGGGTAGCAAAGTAGCCATTACGATTGCCGGCGAAATCAAACGTGAACTGTGGGCTGAGCTGCCCGATTGGTTTAGTCTTCCCCGCCCAATTAGCGCTTATAAAATGGCTATACCCGGTGTGCTCATGGTTGAAGTGCCCAAACATGTAAATCACAAGGACATCGATAATATAATCAGCATTATAGAATACAGCCTGCAGGATGAAGACCCTACCGGCTTGCCTTTAATGGTACTTTGTGATGATGCCGGTTTCGCCGCCCAAACCATTAACAATTTCGTCTGGGTAACCTTTACCCGCAGTAATCCATCGCACGATATTTACGGACTTGGCAGCTTTACTGAGCACAAGCACTGGGGTTGTAAAGGTCCGCTGATTATTGATGCCCGGATAAAACCACATCATGCCCCCGTGTTGGAGCGGGTGCCGGAGGTAGAAAAAACAGTTGATAAGCTGGGCGAAAAGGGAGGATCGTTGTTTGGGATAATTTAATGGAACCTTGATTAAATAGATTTAAAGATTTTAGGATTTTCCATTCGGTTAATTCTTAAATCCTGTAAATTTTGATTCAGACAACGCGTTAAGGATTGCAGCAGATACCGGCCGTGTGGCTAAGGCCCGTGCAGTATGAGCGGAAAGCCTGGGCCGCAGGCAACGCCATTATTGATTTCGAAATTGAGATGTTCGATTTCGGATTTGAAATATTCAAAACTTAAACGAATTATTAAAATTTATTGAATCTGCCCGGCATTCTGTTAACTCTTAAATTCCATAAATTCGAGTTCAGACAACTCCCCACCCAAAATCCAACTTTAAACGCAACCAAGGCACTTTTTCAAAAAATAAACCTCTAATAAACTCTTAATCTCCAATCAGTAATCACTATATTAGCATCCTTTTAATTTTAATCATGAATATATTTTACGGAACAGGGGTAGCTATGGTAACCCCTTTTCATGCGGATGGTCAAATTGACTACAACGGGTTGAGAAACCTGATTGAACATTTGATTGATGGCGGGGTGGAATACCTTGTATCGTTAGGTACAACCGGCGAAAGTGCCACATTGAGCGAGGCTGAACGAAAGCAGGTTTGGACTTTCACAGCCGAAGTGGTAAATAAGCGCGTTGGCCTGGTAGCAGGTATTGGCGGTAATAATACTCATGAAGTTGTTGAGCAAATAAAATCATTTGATATAGAAGGCTATGATGCTATACTTTCAGCAAGTCCGCATTATAACAAACCTACTCAGGAGGGCATTTATCAGCACTACAGGGCTATAGCACAAAATACTAAACTGCCTATAATTCTGTATAACGTACCAAGCCGTACAGGCAGTACCATCAGCGCCGACACAACTGTACGCCTGGCAAAGGAGTTTAAAAACATAATCGGTATCAAAGAAGCATCGGGCAATTTCGACCTGTTTAACCAGTTAATGCGCAACAAGCCCGAGGATTTCCTGTTTATATCGGGCGATGATCCGGTTACTTTGCCCATGATGGCCTTAGGCGGAGTTGGTGCAATATCGGTTATTGGTAATGCTTTGCCGCGTCAATTATCTGACATGGTTAGGCTTTTGCTAAACGGCGATTACAAAGCAGCACATGCCGCGCATTTTGACCTGATTGAGTTTACCCGTTTAATGTTTACCGAAGGCAGTCCTGCCGGAGTAAAAACCGCACTGAAACAATTAGGCATCTGCGGCGATACTGTGAGGCTACCGTTAGTACAGGTAAGCGAAAAAACTGCTGGAGCTATTGCCGAAGAGCTTAAAAAGCTGGTTCCTGTAGCGGTGAAGGCGTAAATGTCTTTCGAGAGACGCATATTGGGTCTCGGACAGAACGGCAACCATACGAACTGCCAGACATGACATGATGGGAGACGCAATTATGCGTCTCTGCAACATAAATCTCACAAGTTTTAACAATAAAAAACCCGGTCCATGAACCGGGTTTTTTATTGGAATAAGATGATAAAAATCTTACTAAGCCTCTTTATTCTTAGCCTCCTGAACTTCAAGGCGGATTGCCTGTGCCAGGTTTTTAAGATCCTGCATGCCTTTACGTACACGTGTACCGGCAGCGCTGTTTCCTTTATTGTAGAATTTATCGGCGTCGGCCTCTAAAGATGCTACAAGCTCTTTTACTTCAGTAAATTTTTTCATTTAATTACTCCTTTTAAATTTTGAGGTTTATTGTTTTAATTAAGCTAAGCTAAAATGTTTTTCTTTAATTAAAAACTTTTAAAGCTAAAAAATACGGCCTTGACAGTGGTTTTTTTCCACATTTTTACCATTTTTACTTTATTAGCTTTTGCTTATTTTCCATTAAAAAGTTCAAATCAAACTTATACTTTAAAATAAGTTTGATTAATAATTAAAATACATAACATAGTTTACTATAAATAATATTTACAGCAAGCTATACAATCTAAACACAGTATTTAAATACTATTAAGTATTAATATATTTAGCGGGTTTAAAAAGTCTGCTGCAGTATGTCAGGATAGTGTTCATGCACTTTTAGTATCAATTCGCCAAATAAAGTGTTAGCCCAGGCAAACCATTTACGGGTAAAGTCCTTGGCATCGTCCTTATTAAAGGATTCATGCATGAAACCTGTGCCCGCGTGGGTACTTTTCAGCCATTTAATACACTGTACAATCTCTGCTTTATCGGTTGATGTAATGCCGCGCATAATGATTGCCATTGGCCAAATGTAGCCAATACCTACGTGCGGGCCACCAATACCTTCGGCAGCGGTACCTTTGAAATAGTAGGGATTGCTATCGCTCAGTACAAATTTGCGGGTGCTTTGGTACAGCGGGTCATCAACTTTTACAGAATCAAGATAAGGCAGGGCCAACAGACTTGGAACGTTCGAATCATCCATGAAAAGCTGGTTTCCATACCCATCAACCTCAAACGGAATAACCTGGCCAAATTGCGGATGATTACCTACAGCGTATTGCTTAAGCGCTGCCTGAACCTCTGTTGCTAAAGCCTTACAAGCATCAGCGGTAGCATTATCATGACCGATGGTACTGTACATTTCGGCCATTTGGTTTAAGCTTGCTACCGCGAAGTAGTTTGAGGGGATCAGAAATGGATAAATGGTAGCATCATCCGATGGGCGGAAAATAGAGCAGATCAAACCAACCGGTTTAACGGGGTTACCATAACCTTTGTTAGGCGCGGTATCACTTTGTGTTTCAGTTTTACGCTGGAAGAAGTATGGGCCTCTGCCATCCTTACGTTGCTGTTCCTTGAAAGTAGCAAGGATGATCTTGCCGGCTTTTTGCCAGTTATCGTCAAAAAAGCTGCTGTCGCCGCTAATCTTCCAATAGTTGTAAGCCAATCTTACAGGATAACAAAGAGAGTCGATCTCCCACTTACGCTCGTGCAGTTCGGGCTTCATATTGGTGCGGTCGCTATCCCATTCGCTGCCGGTTGGGCCCTCGTTAAAGGCATTTGCATATGGGTCAATGATCACGCACTTAGCCTGGCGGCTCAATACACCCTGGATTAATTTCTTAAGCGCCGGATCATTTTTAATGAGCGGCAGGTATGGCCAAACCTGTGCAGACGAATCGCGCATCCACATAGCGTTGATATCGCCCGTAATTACGAAGGTATCAGGCTTGCCATCTTTTTCAGAATAATTTACCGTAGTATCTAAAGTATTGGGGTAGCAGTTTTCAAATAGCCAGGCAACTTCAGGATCTTTAATATCAGCCTTAACTTTTTTTATGATGGCTTCAACAGCCTTGCTGGTGAACTTACGGTCGGCCGGTTTCGGGCGCTGACTTTCAAAAGCCGGGGTCATTGCCGAAGCAAATGCAGGAGTTAAACCCAAACCGATACCGGCGGCTGCAACGCCGTTAATTTTTATAAAATGTCGTCTGCTTAACATATGGTTTTGTAATGGTAGCTGTAAAAATAGAAAAGCATTTCAGTTAAACAAAAAAGCTTGCTAAAATAATTTAGAAAACGTTTTATCAAGGTTTTTGAAGAAATACTTTCACTAATTTTTCGAATTAAATCGAATTACACGAATTATATTTTGTCAATTATTCGACATTAATCTCTTAAAATTTCAAAAGAATGTTTATGACTTATCTATCTTTTTTAAATTCGTGTAATTCGATTAAATTGTATTACACCTGCAAAGCATTCGTGTAAAAATAAAAAGCCCCAAATTTCTTTGAGGCTTCCAATATTATAAAAATATTATAAAACGGATATGCTATTAAGCAATTTCCAGCTTATTCTCTTTGTAATAACCGGCTTTCAATTTTTCGCCGATAGCGCTGTACGCATCAAGGGTACGTTGTACATCCTCCAAACTATGAGCTGCTGTTGGGATCAGCCTTAATACAATTAAGCCTTTAGGGATAACCGGGTACACTACTATCGAACAAAAGATACCGTAGTTCTCGCGCAAATCACGGGTTAGGGCAGTGGCTTCAAAAAGATCGCCCTTTAGAAATACCGGGGTAACCATAGTGTTTGATACGCCGAGGTCAAAACCGCGTTCCCGTAAACCTTGCTGCAGAGCATTTGCAATCTGCCACAATTTTTCACGAAGCTCGGGCTGCGATTTCAGCATTTCAAAACGCTTTTTCAAACCTAATACCATTGGCATAGGCAATGCCTTGGCAAAAGTTTGCGAACGCATATTGTAACGCAGGTAATGAATAATATCCTGATCGGCAGCAACAAAGGCACCAATACCGGCCATTGATTTAGCAAAAGTAGCAAAGTACACATCTACTTCATCCATACAATCCTGCTCTTCATGCGTACCGGCACCGGTTTTACCCATGGTACCAAAACCATGCGCATCATCAACCAATAAGCGGAAGTTGAATTTCTTTTTAAGGTCAGCAACCTGTTTAAGCTTGCCTTGAGCGCCTGACATGCCAAAGACCCCTTCGGTAATTAACAGGATCCCGCCGCCGGTTTGTTCTGTTAAACGGGTTGCGCGTTCAAGCTGTTTTTCGCAGCTTTCGATATCGTTATGCTGGTAAACAAAGCGTTTACCCATATGTAAGCGTACGCCATCAATAATACAGGCGTGCGATTCGGCATCGTATACAATAACGTCATTCCTGTCAACCAGCGCATCAATTATCGATACCATTCCCTGGTAACCGTAATTTAGCAAAAAGGCCGACTGCTTGCCAACAAAGGCAGCCAGGTTGTTCTCCAGCTCTTCGTGATGGATTGAGTTTCCCGACATCATCCTTGCTCCCATTGGGTAAGCCATGCCGTAATCGGCCGCGGCTTGCGCATCGGCCTGTCTTACTTCGGGATGATTAGCCAAGCCAAGGTAATTATTCAAGCTCCAAACCAAATGCTCCTTACCCTTAAACTCCATGTGCGGGCCTATCTCACCTTCCAGCTTAGGAAAAGAAAAATAACCATGCGACCACTTTTGATGCTGACCTATCGGCCCACCCAAGCTTTTTGTTATTTTATCAAATAAATCCAAAATGAATTGTTTTTATAAATTTAAATGCAAATATAGCCGTTAAAACACCTTTAAACAATAGCTATAACTTTTTAGAATAGGTTATAACTTGGAGGAAAGAAGCAAGAATCAAGAGAAGAGATATTCTTTCCCTAAATATAAAACTGCTGTCATTTCGACGAACAGAGTGATGGCCTGTGTGATCGGGTGAGGAGAAATCTTGTACGCTCTGCAATTACTACATACAACGCACTATCGCATAGCGTACAAGATTTCTCTTTCGCCCCAACGTCCTCTGCCCCGCCCTGCTCTATCGAAATGACATTTTTTTACTATAATAACAAAAAGGGAGATCAACGCTCAGATATAATTCTTTTGTTGATCTCCCATTCAATTATTGTGGTTTTTATTTCTCTTGATTCTTGACTCTAAAAGTCTTGCATCTCTTCTTAATCCGCGTTTCCGTACAAATACGAGTTGTTATTCCTGATCTCCACGTTACCTTCGCTATCCTGCATCAGGGAAAAACGGGAGATCTGGCTTTCGTCAGATGCAGGGGTATCCTGCAACGCTATCTCTTTACGTTTGTAGGCAGGGACATTTTCCAGTTCCTGGATATTGCCTGTACGCAGTTTCATGCTCAGGTCTTTCAGCCTCATGATCCGCTCACGTGATTTTTTCAGCTGCTCCTCAATTGACTCGTTGGTTTTGTTATCATCAGCACCAACAACAGGCTGCGGTGCGGGAATTGGCTCCGGCTCAGGTTCGGGCACGCGTGGCTGTTCCCTTACCGGCTGCTCGTAGCTTACAGGCTCACTCATTTTAAAAGTGAACCCCGCAGTATCCGCCTCGTTATCAGCTTCAGGCTCTTCCTCGTGCATCAGGCTATGCCTAACTACAGCGGGTTCTTCCTGCCGACTGCCCGCAAACATATCAAACAACCCAGCTTGTTTAGCATCCTCTTTAGGAGCTTTAGCATAAGGCTCGGCAGGAGCATCAACCTTAACCGGTTTAATAAATTCGTTAACCGGCTTTGCCTGCTGAGGCTCTTCAGGAACCAGCATCGAAACTATTTTCTTGTTGCTGTTTTCCTTTTCGCGTTCGTCCTTAGTTTGGAAACCGGTAGCAATAATGGTTACCGATAATTGCTCACCCAGGTTTTCGTCGATACAGTTACCCCAGATCAGGTCGGCAGCTAAACCGGCTTCTTCCTGGATGTAATCAGTAATTACACTGATCTCATCCATGGTAACTTCTTTAAGGCCCGAGCTGATATTCAGCAAGATATATCGTGCACCTTCAATTTCATTATCTTTCAACAATGGCGATGCCAATGCACCTTCTACAGCTTTAAGGGCACGGTTTTCACCATCGGCACTAAAGCTACCCATGATTGATACACCGCTATCCTTCATCACCGTGCGCACATCTTTAAAGTCGACGTTGATATAACCCGGTAAGGTGATGATCTCAGCAATCCCTTTAGCCGCCGTGGTCAATATATTATCAGCCTGTGCAAATGCGGAGCTCATGGTAAGATTGCCAAAAATCTGGCGTAACCTGTCATTCGAGATCACAAGAAATGAATCGACATACTTACGCAGCTCTTCCAAACCTGCATCGGCCTGCATTTTACGGCGTTTACCTTCAAAAGAGAAAGGTGTGGTTATGATACCGACCGTTAATATATCCATTTCACGCGCTGCTTTGGCAATGATAGGGCTTGCGCCTGTACCTGTGCCGCCGCCCATACCAGCTGTAATGAACAGCATTTTGGTATTAACGCCCAACATCTGTTTAATATCGTCGATATTTTCAATAGCCGAATTTTTACCAACTTCGGGTATTGAGCCTGCACCCATGCCCTCGGTTAAACTGGCACCCAACTGCACCTTGTTAGGTATAGGGCTCAGCTCCAATGCCTGGGCATCCGTGTTGCAGATTATAAAATCAACACCGGTAATTCCTTGCCTGTACATATGGTTTACCGCGTTACCACCACCACCGCCAACACCAATTACCTTGATGATTGACGATTTTTCTTTTAACATTTCAAAATGCATAATCTTCGTTTTCAGCTATATGTAAATCAACCCAACATTAGATTTTACCATCGTAATAATAACACTTTTTCAACAAGGTTTATCCACATTTGTGAGCAATGTGAATAAGTTTAGCTCTTGTGAATAATTATTATTTCAGAAAGTCCTCATCCTTAATGTCATCCTTAATAAATGTGATGCTTTTTTTCAGCAGCCTGTCTAACAAGCCCCCTTCTTTTGTTTTAGCATCGTATTTGGGCTTAGCTTTTACTTCGGCAGGGATTGCTTCATTCATGTATTCCATCTTCTGGATCCCTTTGATGAGCAAACCGATACCGGTAGCAAAAGTTGGGCTCTGCAATTCTTCGTACGTGTTTTTGGGCAGCACTTCATTTTTGGCCAGATGCTCCGTAGGGTAACCGACACGGCAATCCAAACCGGTAACAAACTCCACCAACTGGCGTAAGTGTTTCAGCTGCGCACCACCACCTGTTATTACGATCCCTGCTATCAGCTTTTTCTCGTAGCCTGATGATTTTATCTCGTAATAAACATGCTCTACTATTTCTTCCATACGGGCCTGGATCACGTAAGCCAGGTTTTTTACCGAAATTTCTTTCGGCTCACGGCCGCGCAAACCCGGCACACATACAATCTCGTTCTCTTTGTTCTCATCGGCCAAAGCTGATCCAAACCTTACTTTCAGTTGCTCGGCAATGTTGCGCATTACCGAACAGCCTTCGCGGATATCCTCAGTTACGCTGTTACCGCCGAACGGAATAACTGCTGTATGACGAATGATACCTTCGTGGAAGATGGCCACATCGGTAGTACCACCACCAATATCAACCAATACTACACCGGCTTCTTTTTCCTCTTCGCTCAAAACAGACTCGGAAGAAGCCAGCGGCTCAAGGATCAGTTCCTGGCTTTCCAGGCTGGCCTTGTTAACACATTTTACAATGTTTTTGATAGCCGTTACCTGGCCAGATATGATATGGAAGTTAGCCTCAAGCCTAACACCTGCCATACCTATCGGATCTTTAATGCCCGGTTCATTATCCACAGTAAACTCCTGTGGCAATACATGAATGATCTCCTCGCCCGGAGGCATCACCAGGTTATACATATCCTCAATCAGCTTATCAATATCCTTACGACCGATTTCTGATTGCAGATCGCGACGGGTTATCAAACCGCGGTGCTGCAAGCTTTTGATATGCTGACCTGCAATTCCCACGTTCACTACCCTGATTTCTACATTTGATTGCGAGCCCGCCACCTCCACCGCCTGGTGGATGCCCTGTACTGTTTTATCTATATTTGAAACCACCCCGCGCGTTACACCGGCAGATTCGGCTTTGCCAATTCCTAAAACCTCAATCTTCCCGTTCCTGCTCCTGCGCCCAACGATGGCACAGATCTTGGTAGTTCCGATATCCAATCCTACTACAATTGGCGAACTTTTTTCCTGAGTTGAGCTTTTGTCCATATTACAATTTAATTTGAGATGAGTCCCTTTTCGTTTTAAGCGAATCCTGCTTGGCAACTTTAGCTGCTTTTGCCGAATCAGCTTTTATATTTTCATTTTTTATACCGATAACCTGGTTAGTATATTTTACATTGATCATTTTATAGGTGTCCCAGCCTACCTTTGGCAGCACCTGCTTATAAAAAGCCTGCAGGTTATTCAGCTTTACATTAAGCGAATCCGCATTGCCGATCAGGATCCTTTGGTTACCCACCCTCGGGATCAGCTCTATCTCGCGCTCACTGTTCACGTACATCTGTGCTATCTGTGCGTCCCAAAGCGAATCCTTACGGATATAATCCGCAGTTTTAAACAGGTCCTTTGCCAGGCGCGTATGCAAGGAATCAACACGGTTGGTAAACAGCTCTTCAATAAAACCATTAGCTACCAATACCCTTGCAGTAAAGTTTGATGACAGCGGAATCTTTAAGCCATTTTGATCTACATAAAAATCCATATCATAATGGTTCATGATCCGCAATATCGGCTGGCGCTGGCTTACTTCAACCCTCAGCACACCGTCCATCTCGGTATAAACTTTGGCAAACTCAATAAATGGGTTAGCTTTCAGCTTATCCTCCAACTCCTGGATATTAATGTTTCCGATAAGCCTGCCTACCAACGAGTGACTGGTAACTTCAATAATGTGATCAACCTCCTGCTTATCAATAAAATATTGCCCGCCGGGGATGCTTACATTTACCGAAGTGCACTTTACGCCCGCTTTTTTTGTTTCAATAAAACTCATGAGCACCACAAGGCCACCCAGGCTTATAACCCAGGCACAACCTATCAGCAGGCGCTTCCAAATGAGTTTTTTATTCATTGCTTAATACTTGTTTTAAGGGTTGCACCAGCGTGTCAATATCGCCGGCGCCCACCGTTAATAATAACCCGGGCTTTTCGGCAGCTACTGCGGCTACCGCGGCCTCTTTACTCAGGATCCTTTTATTTTGCAGTTGCATGCGGTTAAGCAGCATCTGCGAATTAACGCCTTCAATCGGCAATTCGCGAGCCGGATAAATTTCCAGCAATATCAACTCATCTACCATATCCAACACTTCGGCAAAGCCATCGGCAAAGTCGCGGGTACGGGTAAATAAATGCGGCTGAAAAATGGCCGTTAACTTTTTCTTCGGATATAGCCTTCTAATTGATGAAATACATGCCCTCAGCTCTTCGGGGTGATGCGCATAATCATCAATATAGATATACTCCGGTGTTTTAACTATGTATTCAAACCGGCGTTTAACACCTTTAAATGATGACAGTGCTTCCTTGATATCAGCTGGGGCAATATCCAGTTTCAACACTGCTTCAATAGCGGCAACAGCATTTTCTACATTGTGGGTACCTGCTATGCCCATTTTTATATCTGCAATATTTACAGCTGCGCTGTTATAATCAAAGTAAAAATCACCATCAATTATCCTCACGTTTGAAGCATGCGCATCGGCGGTTTCGTCTTCAAATGCGTAGGTATAACCTCTATCCAGGGGCAAGCCTTTTTTGTGCACCAGTGTGCCGCCCGGTTTTATCTGCGAAGCAAAAAGCTTAAACGACTCCGTCAGATGTGCATGATCGCCATAAATATCCAGGTGATCGGCGTCCATTGATGTGATGATGGCCACATCAGGATACAGCGTAAGGAATGAACGGTCATATTCATCGGCCTCAACTACCATTACATTATTTTTACCGTACAGTACATTGGTTTGATAGTTTGACGAAATACCACCCAAAAATGCCGAGCAATCATTGCCCGAAGCCTTAAGCAAATGCGCCACCATGGTTGATGTGGTGGTTTTGCCATGCGTACCTGCCACAGCTATGGTGTATGAGCTTTTGCTGATCAAGCCTAAAACCTGCGAACGTTTGAACAACTCAAAGCCCTGATTTTTAAAATAGTTTAATATATGCGAATCCTTTGGTACAGCAGGCGTATAAATAATCAGCGTATCGCTGCAGCGTTTCTGGAAACTCATGGGGATATAATCCGCATGGTCTTCAAAAACAACCTGGATCCCCTCGTTGTGCAACTGGTTTGTTAAATCCGTCGACGTTTTATCATATCCGCAAACAATACAACCCAAATGATGGAAATAGCGTGCCAGGCCACTCATACCGATGCCGCCTATGCCTATGAGATAAACTCTTTTTATGTCGTGCAGTTCCATTTTTAATTTGTTTAAAAAAGGTCCTCCTCTCTTTGGAAGAGGAGGACCATCATTCTAATTGTTACTTATTATTTGGATAAGTTCCTTTGCTATAACGTCATCGGCATTTGGCATGGCCATTTTACCAATATTATTGCTCAGTTTCTTTTGCAGGTCGCGGTCATCTAATAATTCAAGCGCCCTGTCAACCAGTTTTGCTTCGGCATCACGGTCGGCCACAAAAACAGCCGCGTTTTCGTGTACCAGGGCCAAAGCGTTCTTAGTTTGATGATCTTCGGCTACATTAGGCGAAGGCACCAGGATAACCGGCTTTTTAATGGCACACAGTTCGGCAATGGTACCGGCCCCAGCCCTTGATATAATGATATCAGCAGCGGCATAAGCCAGGTCCATCCGGGTTAAAAATTCCCTGATCTGCAGATCGGGGTGATAATTTTCGCCCAGCTTTTCGATAATGCTTTTATAATAAAACTTACCTGTTTGCCATATCACCTGTACATCGGCAGCCAGCAGTTTATCAATGCCGTTCATGATGCTGTTGTTCAGTGTACGCGCCCCAAGACTTCCCCCGGTTATCAGTATCGTTTTTTTAAAGGCCGAAAGATGATACAGCTCCAAAGCCTGCATGTGTTTGCCGGCAATGTTTACCGCATCCTTGCGGATTGGGTTGCCGGTTTTGATGATTTTACCGGCAGGGAAAAATTTCTCCATCCCGTCAAAAGCAACACAGATCTTTTTGGCATGTTTACCCAGCCATTTATTGGTAATACCAGCATACGAGTTTTGCTCCTGTATTAGGTATGGAATATTCTTTAACGATGCCGCGTACAACAACGGCCCCGAAGCATATCCGCCAACACCTACAGCAGCATCGGGCTTAAAATCTTTAATGATCTTAATGGCTTTGCGTACGCTATTGGCAAGTTTGACGGGGAACATCAGGTTTTTAACGATAGAGCCGCGCTGGATGCCCTGGATATCCAATCCGATGATCTTATAACCTGCCGCCGGAACTTTTTCCATTTCCATACGCCCGTTGGCACCTACAAACAGGATCTCGATATTGGGATCAATATTTTTTAAAGCATTGGCAATAGAGATAGCCGGGAAGATATGCCCCCCTGTTCCGCCACCGCTTATGATGATACGCGGCGACGCCCCCCCCGCCCCCTGAAGGGTGTGCTTTTGAGTTGCGCCTTTCATATCTTTGCTTTTATCTGTCACTTCTTGTTAACTTTTATATAACCCGGTCAATCATTCCCCCTTTAGGGGTTAGGGGGCGTCTACGCCACACTGATCTCCCCTACAATAATTTTATTAGGCCCGCTGTTATCTGTTTCCTTCTCTTTCTTCTTTTTAGGTTCTTCTATATCCTTGCTTACTGAGAGTATAATACCAAAGGCCACACTGGTAAACAATATTGATGTACCACCCATACTCACAAAGGGCAGCGGCACGCCCGTTACCGGACCTAACCCTACAGCTACCGCCATATTTGCAAATGCCTGTATGGCCAAACTGAAGCTTAAACCGCAAGCCAGCAACGCCCCAAATGCCTTTGGTGCTTTAGTTACTATTTTAATACACCGGTACAGCAAGAACAGGTAAATACCCACCAATGCCACTCCTCCCACCAAACCGTACTCTTCAATAATGATGGCATAGATCTCATCTGAAAACGCCTCGGGCAAATAATTTTTTTCGGTACTGTTGCCCGGGCCTTTACCAAATACCCCGCCCGATGCTATGGCTATTTTTGCGTGATTGGCCTGAAAAAGCTGATCTTTATCTGCCAGTTCGGGATGAAGGAAAACTTTTACCCTTGATGCATGCGTCCCTTTCCTGCCGCCGAAGGTTAACATACCTGCAAGTAATACCGCGCCTGCCAGGCACACTACCGCAATTTGTTTGATACTGATACGGCCTATAATGAGCAATAGGATACTTACCCCAAACAACATTAGCCCCGTTGATAAGTTGGCCGGGCCAATAAGTGCAAATACCAGGCACACCGCACCCATGATTGGTATAAACGATTGCTTAACATCTTTTATATTTTCCTGCTTGCGCGATAATGAACGCGCCAGGTAAGTAATAAGCGCAAGTTTGGCTAAATCTGAAGTTTGAAAGCTTAAGCCTGTTCCGGGTATGGGGATCCACCTGCTTGCACCGTTGATGTGCGCGCCAAAAAACAAAGTATATAATAACAAGGGTACAGTAACAATCATCAGCAATTTTGAGATCCCCGCGTAATAGCGGTAATCAAGCTTGTGCGAAAAGTACATAATGGCGATACCTCCAATCATCATAAACACATGCTTCATCAAAATGATCTCCGCTCCCTTGCCCTGCTTAAATGCCAGCGTACCAACCGAACTATATACCGCCAACAAGGATATAACAGAAAGCAAAATGACAATGAGCCATATCCAGCGATCTCCTTTTGTATTGTTTAATATCCTATGCATTTTTTTGTGATTTCACCGATTTATTTTGATTTCACCGATTTATTTGCCGGATCAATCTTCAAATTTTCAAATTAACACATCTTCAAATCTCTAAAGTTCCTTCACTGCCTCCTTAAACTGCCTGCCGCGGTCTTCGTAATTTTTGAACAGGTCGAAGCTGGCACAGGCCGGGGATAGTAATACTGTATCACCTTTGGTTGCCAGATGGTAGGCCACCTGGGCCGCTTCCTGGGCCGATGCTGTATTTACAATAAGGTCAACATCATCTTCAAAAGCATCATGGATCCGTTTGTTATCCTTGCCTAAACACACAATGGCTTTTACTTTTTGCCTAACCAGGTCATTAAGCATACTGTAATCATTTCCTTTATCAACTCCGCCTAAAATCAACACTACATCGCTGGTCATGCTTTCTAAAGCGTACCAGGTTGAATTAACGTTGGTAGCCTTTGAATCATTAATAAAGCGAATGCCGGAGATATTGGCAACAAACTCCAGCCGGTGTTCAATACTTTTAAAGCTGCCCATGCTCTCCCTCATCGTTTCGTTGCGCAGCTCCAACACCTTTGCTACAATACCCGATGCCATGGAGTTGTAAATGTTGTGTTTGCCTTGCAGGGCCAGTTCTTGAATTGACATTGTAAAATGTTCTTGTTTTGTGTTTATGACAATATTGTCGTTTTCATCGAGGTATGCGCCCGGTTCAATTTTTTGCTGTATGGAAAATGGCAGCAATTGCGCCCCGAACGTTCGTTCCCTCATGCCTTTAAGGGTTTCAGGATCATCGGCGCAATAAATAAAATAATCGGCCGCCGTTTGGTTCTGCGTTATCCTGAATTTGGATGCCGCGTAGTTTTCCAGTTTATAATCATACCTGTCTAAATGATCAGGCGTAATGTTTAACAATACAGCTATGTTAACTTTAAATTTGAACATATCATCCAGCATAAAGCTGCTTAACTCCAGCACATACCAGTCGAACCTTTCGGTAGCTACCTGGTAAGCAAAGCTTTTACCTATATTACCCGCCAAACCAACATTCATCCCCGCATCTTTTAAAATGTGGTAGGTTAAGCTGGTGGTAGTGGTTTTACCATTTGAACCTGTGATCCCTATAATCTTTGCGTCAGTATACCTCCCGGCAAACTCAATTTCAGATATCACAGATATGCCTTTTCCATGAAGTTTTTTGATGATCGGCGCCTTATCCGGAATCCCGGGACTTTTGATCACTTCAACAGCATTTAAAATCAGTTCTTCAGTATGTTGTTTCTCCTCAAAAGGAATTTTCCAATCTTCAAGTTGTTTTTTATAGCTATCGGCAATGCCACCAAAATCCGACACAAAAACATCAAAGCCCTGCTGTTGGGCAAGGTATGCCGCCCCAACACCACTTTCGCCGGCGCCCAGCACCACAAGGCGAGCCCCCCCCGGTCCCTGAAGGGGGTGCTTTTGATTAGCGTTTTTGTTATTGTTGTGGTTCATTTATTCTTGATTTCACCGATGTTTTTGATTTCACCGATTTCTTTTTCTTTCTTGTCTCTTTAATCTTGAAATCCTGCATCTATTAGCTTCTTGTCTCCCGACTCTTGATTTCTTGCTTCTCTTCCTAACGTAGCTTCAACGTTATCACCGTCACTATGGCCAGTATGATACAAATGATCCAGAAGCGGGTAACGATCTTTGCTTCATGGAAACCCTTTTTCTGGTAGTGGTGGTGAAGCGGCGCCATCAAAAACACCCGCCTGCCTTCGCCAAATTTCTTTTTGGTGTACTTAAACCATGATACCTGTACGATCACCGAAAAATTCTCTATCAGGAAAATACCGCATAATAATGGCAGCATCAGCTCCTTGCGGATCATGATAGCGAACACCGCTATGATACCGCCTATGGCCAAACTGCCGGTATCGCCCATAAACACTTGTGCCGGGTATGAGTTGTACCACAAAAAGCCTACGCACGCTCCCACAAAAGCACCGGCAAAAATTACCAGTTCGCCCGAATTGGGGATATACATGATGTTCAGGTAATCGGCAATAACCGTATTACCCGATACATAGGCCAGGATAGCCAGTGTAATGCCGATGATAGCCGAGGTACCCGTCGCCAGGCCGTCAATACCATCCGTAATATTGGCCCCGTTAGATATGAACGTAATAATGAGAATCACGAAAAACAGGAACACAACCAATGCATATTGTTCGTAACCTTTCCCTAAAAACTTCAACACCTTGGCATAATCAAACTCGTTGTTTTTGTAGAATGGCATGGTTGTTTTGGTGGAGTGCACATCCTGAGTATAAACCGGAACATTGCGTTTCATATGAAACTCAACCGGGGCATCGTCTTTCACAGGCAAAACCACTTCCTGACGGATGATAATATTGCTATTGAAATACATTGTCCAGCCAACGATAAGCGACAAGCCAACCTGACCAATGATCTTAAACCTGCCCGCTAAACCCTCCTTGTTCTTTTTAAATACTTTAATGTAATCATCCAGAAAACCGATAGCACCCAGCCAAACGGTCGTAATGATCATCAGGATCACATATATATTCTCCAGCTTGGCAAACAATAATGTTGGTATTAAGATGCCCAGCAAAATGATAATACCACCCATAGTCGGGGTACCCGATTTTTGCATCTGGCCTTCTAAACCCAAATTCCTCACGGTTTCGCCTACTTGTTTAAAGCGCAGGTAATCAATTAACCGCCTGCCATAAACCGTAGTGATCAGCAATGATGTGATTACAGCCATTGCCATCCTGAAGGTGATGTATTGAAATACACCTACCCCGGGGATACTGTAATTTTTGCTTAAATAGTTAAACAGGTAATACAACATTGCTTCTTCAATTTGCAGATGTGCAGATTTCAGATGTGCAGATGATTGATTTGCTCATCTTAGATCCTGCAGATTTGCGTTTTTAATTCCTTTTATTCTCTATCAATTAGTTGATGGTTATACCAAGTCCTGGAATTGCCTTTCCAGTTCTTCCATATCATCGAAGTGGTTTTTCACCCCATTTATTTCCTGGTATTTTTCGTGCCCTTTACCTGCTACCAGGATAATATCACCTGGGTTAGCCAGCATACAGGCTGTTTTAATAGCCTCATGCCTGTCGATGATGCTTACTGTATGTCTTTTAAATGCCGGATCAACACCCTCTTCCATCTCTTTGATGATCTGCGCCGGATCTTCGGTACGCGGGTTATCCGATGTCAGGATCACTTTATCACTCCACTCACATGCGGTTTTGGCCATGACGGGGCGCTTGGTTTTATCCCTGTCACCACCGCAGCCAATTACAGTGATCACCTTTTCATTACCCTTGCGGATATCATGAATGGTACTCAATACGTTTTGTACAGCATCAGGGGTATGAGCATAATCAACAATACCTACCACCTTGTTAGCGGCAGTTATGTATTCAAAGCGGCCTTCGGCACCAGTCAGTTTGCTTAAGCTGGTAAGTACCTTCGCTTTATCCTGCTCCAACAGCATCGCGGTAGCATACACTCCCAACAGGTTATAGGCGTTGAATGTACCCACCATTTTAAACCACACTTCCTCGCCGTCAATTTGCAGCAGCAAACCGCTAAACTGGTTTTCCAGGATGCGAGCTTTATAATCGGCCATGGTTTTAAGGCCATAGCTTTTTTTATGCGCTGAGGTGTTCTGCAACATCACATTACCATTCTTATCATCACTGTTGGTTAGTGCGAAAGCATCTTTAGATAAGCCGTCAAAAAATTCCTTCTTAGCATTCAAATACCTCAGAAAAGTTTTATGATAATCTAAATGATCATGCGTTAAATTGGTAAATACTCCTCCCGCAAACATCAGTCGCTCAATACGCCTTTGTGAAATGGCGTGAGAACTCACCTCCATAAAGCAGTAATCGCAACCGCTATCCACCATTTCGGCAAGCAGGCTGTTCAGCTCCACGGGATCGGGTGTGGTATGGGTTGATGGGATCACTTTGCCGTTGATCTGATTTTCGACGGTTGACAGCAGACCACATTTATAACCCAAATCGCGGAATAATTGGTAAAGCAGCGTAGCAATAGTTGTTTTGCCATTAGTACCTGTTACACCTACCAACTTTAACTTCGCCGATGGGTTATCATAAAAATTGGCGGCTACAATACCTAAGGCTACAGCCGAATCGGCAACCATCAGGAAATCAACTTCGCCGGTTGTGTGCGCCGGAAGATCTTCACAAATTACTGCTACGGCACCCTTTTTAATGGCCTGGTCAATATAATCATGCCCGTCTACAAGAGTTCCCTTTACAGCAACAAACATCGCCCCGGGAATCACCTTTCTCGAATCAAAAGCAATTGCCGTTATCTCCACATCAGCGCTTCCCTGCAATTCAGTGAAGGCCAGTCCATCAATTACATCGCTTAAATACCTCATTGCAGTTCTATTAAAATTCGTGACCCCTTTGGTATAGCACTCCCTCCGGTAACTGACTGGTTGGTAACTATACCGCTTCCGCGTACAGTTACTTTATAACCGGCGTTACCCATTACATATAATGCATCGCTAAGTCCCATGCCTGTTACCGATGGCACGGTACCATTTTTATATTTTACTTCCTCAAACGGGATCCCGTTGCTGGTATCAACCGTACTATTGGCCGATGCATACAAAGGTTTAACGCCCAGTTTTGAATAAACTTTTTTCAGGGCTTTCATATTGCCCTGTTTTACCTGCGGCATAACAGTATTACCTACATAACGTGCCTGTGAGCTTTGGTTAATATCCAAGTC
Source organism: Mucilaginibacter sp. SJ (assembly GCF_028993635.1). Lineage (NCBI taxonomy): Bacteria > Pseudomonadati > Bacteroidota > Sphingobacteriia > Sphingobacteriales > Sphingobacteriaceae > Mucilaginibacter > Mucilaginibacter sp. SJ. The sequence continues at coordinate 4,671,958 of NZ_CP118631.1, read as the reverse complement.
GTTAGCATAAACCCTGTCTGCCACTTCTCTGAATACCGGACCGGCTACCTTGGCCGCTAAATAATCGCCTTGCGTCGGGTTATTAATCACCACGATCATCGAATATTTAGGACGGTCGGCCGGGAAATAACCGCAAAATGAGGCCTGGTATTTTTTATCCTTATAACCCTTGGTACCGTTTGCTACCTGCGCCGTACCTGTTTTACCGGCTACGCTGTAAAGCTTATTTTTAATAACATTTTTGCCTGTACCATTAAGTACAACGCCTTCAAGCATACCACGTACTTTACCCAGCGTAGCTTCCGAACATACCTGCTCATTGATCACCCTGGCCTGGAACTGCTCGATAGGGTTACCCAACCTTCTGATCTCACGAACCAGCAGCGGAGCTATCATTTTACCATTATTAGCCACCGAATTATAGTAAGCCAGCATTTGCAGCGGCGTAATGTTCATTTCATAACCATAAGCCATCTCAGGCAAACTGTAATTTTTGTTCCAGCTGCGGTTTGATGGATTTTTAATTACCGGCCTGCCTTCGCCGGGAATCTGTAACTGAAGCTTTTCATTCAAATGATAGCTGTACAATTTATTGATATACTGCCATGGGTTATTATGGTAAAATTTATCAACCAATTTTGCCGCAGCCACGTTTGATGATTCTTCAAAGGCACGCTTAACCGACATTTCATAATTATCGTGCTCGGTATCAGTAATGGTTGGCCCCTTCGGAAATTTATATCTGCCGCCTTCGGCATTAATTATGGTACTGGTATCAATCTTATGCTGATCGAGCATGGTCATATACGATGCCAGCTTAAAGGTCGATCCCGGATCGATAGCGTTACTGATAGCATAGTTCATCTGCTCCCTGTAATCACCATCTTTAGTACGGGTGTAATTGGCAATCGCCCTGATCTCGCCGGTTGATACTTCCATCAGTACCACACAACCATGATCGGCCGCGCTTTTAACCAGTTGTTTTTTCAATGCATCCTGCGCCACATCCTGAAAGTTTACATTGATGGTTGAGATAATATCAGCACCATCTTTAGGCGCTATTTCATCATCATCGTCAACCGGCATCCAAATACCGCCCGGGATTCTTTGCATTAAGCGCCTGCCGCTTTCACCATTAATATATGATGAATAAGCACCTTCCAAACCAACCGGGTTCTTTACGTTTTCATTTTTATAACCGATAGTACGGGCAGCCAGCGACTGGAACGGCAGGATCCGTTTATTTTTTTGAATAACGATCAGCCCGCCTTTGTATTTACCCATGTTAAATACCGGGAACTGGCGAATTTTTTTCAGGTCCTGGTATGATACTTTACGCCTGATCAGCAAATAGCGTGAGCTATCCTTGCGGGCCTCACGAAATACGCGCGAATATTCCCTTGCCGATCTGTCACCAAACATACCTGATAGCTTCGCAGCTAACAGGTCAATATTATTATTGAACGCTGTATCCGAGGCAATACCGCTTGCCAGCATATCCATGTGCAGCTCATATTCTGGTACTGAAGTAGCTAACAAACTTCCGTCAACGGAAAAAATATTACCCCTTGCAGCCTCAACAGTTTGGTATTGTGCCGAAAGATCAGAAGCCATAGCCTTCCACTTATCGCCCTGTACAAACTGCAGCCGGCAAAGCTGAACCACAACGGCAATAGCCAAAAGCAAAACAAGCCCGAAGGCTAAATAAACCCTGGCCAGTATGTTAGTCCTAATTCCCATCTTCAACCTCCTTCACTGTTATTTTTCCCGGCGGGTCAACCGATTGACTCAGGCCCAATGTATCCGCACGTTTAGCCACTTCGGTAAGCGTACTTTTATATGCCATATCGGCCTTGGTCGATTTATAATCCCAGCCCAACTCCTTAACCTCTTTGGTAAGCGCATCAATTTCACGTACCGATTTTTCGGCATAGTGCATATTACCAATGTACACCATACCCAAAAAAGCCAAAAACAAAACAAAGGGCAAAGCACTGGTAGCTCTCTCAGTAGTGAGAAAGCCTTTGGTAAAAAGCTGCGTAAAAAAGTTATCAGGCAATTCCCTTGCAGGCCTTTCCTCAATTACTTCTTCAACTTCTTCTTCCTCCTGAATTTCTGTACGTAAACGATTGGTCATTTTTTTACAGCTATTCTTAATTTAGCGCTCCGTGCCCTGTTATTTTTAGTTATCTCATCTGCAGATGCTGTTATAGCCCCGCGGCTTACAGCATCAAGCGGTTTATTATCATTTCCATAAAGATCCTTCTCCACCTCGCCGCTGAATTTACCTTTGGCAATGAAGTTTTTTACCAGCCTGTCTTCAAGCGAGTGGTATGACATGACCACCAGCCTGCCGCCAACACCCAAAACTTCTGCCGACTGCATTAAAAACTCTTTTAATGCTTCCAGCTCCTGGTTAACCTCTATTCTTAATGCCTGGAACACTTGTGCCAGGTATTTATTTTCTTTTCCTTTCGGGATGCGTGCGTTGATCACATTTTTCAAATCAGCGATAGTCACTATCGATGTATTTAACCTTGCGGTCACAATAGTTTCGGCCAGTGATTTGGCATTTTGAATTTCTCCGTAAATGCCAAAAATCCGGTGCAAATCAGCAACAGAATAATTATTTACCACATCCTTCGCAGTTAGCTCGCCCAACTGGTTCATACGCATATCCAACTCGGCATCAAACCGGATGGAAAACCCCCTGTCGGCCTCATCAAACTGGTGCGATGACACACCCAAATCGGCCAGGATGCCATTTACAGGAATAGCTCCGTGTAAACGGCAAAAGTTTTTGAGATACCTGAAATTCTGATCTACAAAGACAAAACGCTCATCATCAATTATATTCCGTTGCGCATCAGCATCCTGATCAAAAGCGATTAGCCTTCCTTTAGGTCCCAGATGCTTCAAAATCTCGCGCGAATGCCCTCCACCGCCAAAAGTCACATCCACATAAGTACCATCCGGATCAATATTCAGCCCATCAATACATTCCTTCAGCATTACCGGTACATGGTACTCACTCATTCCTGCTCCTTACTTTTATTACCCATCACCTTTTTTGCCAATGCACCAAAGCTTTTCGGCTCATCATCCATCAGCTTACGGTGAGCTTCAGCATCCCAAACCTCAATTTTATTTAACTGGCAAGCCAACACCACATCGCCTTTGATACCCGCATATTCCAAGAGGAACTTTGGTAATAATACCCTGCCGGCAGCATCAGGCATAAGCTCGGTGGCGCCACGGGTAAAATATCGTATAAAGGCTATATTATCCTCTTCGTATTCATTAAGTTTGCTCAGTTCTTCAAGTCGTTTATCCCATTCCTTTTTAGTGTATATGACAAGGTATTTTTCAAACCCGCGATTGATCACCAAGCCTTCAGATTCCAGTTCAGGAAGCTTTTTTTTAAGGCCAGCCGGTATCATCATCCTAAATTTAGGATCAAGCTTACACTCAAATTCACCGGTTAAAAACGACATTGTATGACTTGGGCAATTTTGTAACGTAAAAGTAAATACTTTTACCACTTTCTACCACTTTCCCCCACTAAAAGTTTTCAACAATTTTTAGCCGGGTCTGTTTTATGTTTTTTGAAGATTTTTTGAAATTCTCACCCCGACAAAAACCGCTAATAAACAAGCAGTTACAATGCACCTTAGCTGAGTCGGTTCAAACAAAATGAGTCATGTTAACCAAACAAATTGATACAACTATATACCTGACAATTAGTTAGTTAAAAATACACCCGAAAACGGCACCATTCTTTTGTTAAGCAACCAATCTCAATAGTGTAGCGAGCCTGTCAAGTGACATGGAATAAATCGGACAGAGGAAAACGAAGGAGAATTTATGCCGTGAAAGCGCTTTACTGGTGAAGCGAACGTGAGAATTTCGCAGTAAGAAAAGATGCGGGCTTTATACAAAAATCAGTTATAAAATACGATTGAAAGTATCTATCCTTCCGGGACATCCTGACTTCGTTTTTTATATCTGATCGCTTTTTTCCCAAAGTTCCTAACCTTGCTAACCAAGCTCCTGAAACTTTGATTTTCAAATACAAGAGCCTCTATTAACGCCCGATTTTTTATGCCGCGATGGATGCAATACTGTGCCTGCTCATCAACCAGGGGGGCTTCAACCTCGATCCAAAGTTCAAACCGTCCATAAAGTTCTGGTATCCCCCTAACGTTTGCTTTAATCAGTTTTTCAAGAGAAAGCTTTAAATAATGAGGGGAAGCAAAAATAATTCCTACGTTTTCGTTTGTTTCGTTGCGCAGATCGTGGCAATGCATCAGTATGCTATCGCTCAAACGTCCTGCTTCATCTAAAACGAGAAGCACGTTAGATTCAAAGGAATTAAGATAATAGCCGATACTCCTGATCAAATTGTAAAGATTGGCATCCGTGTATCGGTTTCGGATTCCCAGCACTTCCATAATATGGAGAAAGAAACTTTTAGCTGTCATACTTTTAAGCCCCCTTACATAATAGACGTTTGAACGGTTACGACTAAAATATTTTAATGCATTGGTTTTGCCATTACCGGTATCCCCCAATATACCGATCATGCTTGAATAAGCCAAAGCATCTTCGCAGGCATTTGTTATAGTCAAAAAAGTTGAAGTTTCTAAATGCAGTTCATCTTTGATCTTGATAATCTTTTCCATATCAAAATCATTCGGGTCAAAATTGTATTTCATATTAATCCAAAAGTTTAATGGACCCTTCAACCCTGAACATATCATTAAAGGAAATCACAAGCTCTTCCGAGGATTCTCTCACTTCCATCATCAATTTTGATGCCCTCTTGGATATTGATTTTACCTTCACCGTTTTGTGGCGAGAAACAGCTATTTCTTTTTTCGGACGTTGTTTGGGTCTGCTGACGTTTAATGCATCGATCTCTTTTTGTATCAGTGCATCTTCAGCAGTTTCAATTACTTCTTTTGCATCAATCTTGTAATGGGCTGCCTCTATAGGGACATGGTTTATTAGTTTTTTAAAGGCCTTAACCTCTTCAGTGAGATCCCATTCCCATTTTTTCTGTCTTTCCGCATACTCATACAATTCTATGTTATCCTGGGGGCTCCGGTTGACGGCTGCCTCCACGATTTTTTTATGCAGTTTCAGTCGTAAAATAATTTGCAACCCACCCATTTCATACACAAGAATTTCATCGTGGTTATACTTTTCGTAATGGATGACTACCTTTTTTCTTAAGTACTTAAAGAAAAAGCTTTTGTCGTAGATCATATATTGATATTTAATGCCCTCTTTAAATATATCAATACAATTGAACTGGATCGTCCGCGTACCCCTTTCTTGCATTACAACAGGTAAAAGATCATCGTCCAAAGGAATCACATTCTGCGCAAAGCACTCAGCAAACAGGGTGTTAGGCGTTGATTTTTTAAATACATAAGTAGAATTATATTTGATAATGGCCTCTGAAAAAACAGCAGCGAGCTCCGCTTCGGTTCGGATATTCTTCCTCTTCCGTGCTTCGGCAATCATATCACTATTTGGCTTTCCACCCTTTTTCCGGCATTTAATCCCATCGCCTAAATACCCCTTTACACTTTTCAGATACATATCACCAAAAATGTGGAACCAGTTTTCTACGCTACCTTTAGCCTGAGGGTTTCCAGGTTTGTGTTTAGAAACTGATGTGCCCAATGACATGAGCGTTTGCACGTATTCTTTATACTTGACATTATTACTCGATGAAAAATTATCAGTTAATATATCTGCAGGAAGGAATTTTGTATTTTTAACGCTCATCCTTATACTTGCCATGTAATTGGCAAATGATTCGGTTGCACTCAGTGAATAGCCAACCACTTTTTTAGAGTACACATCAAGGGCAACCACCATACACAAAAAGCTTACTTTTCCTGAGTCATCTTGATACAACACATTAAATCTGGTACCGTCAATCTGGTAGAGATCGCCGGCAAAGCGAGCGGGCTGCCTATCGGCATGAGCAATTGTTTTTGCAATACCCTCAGAACCTTCGCGAGCGAGTGTGGCAACGCCGTAAAGAGGGTCATTCAACAATAAACGTCTCACAGTTGATCTGGATAACAGTTGTTCTTCCCCCCTGGCTATCTTTTTCGCATTTAACCTTCTTACGATCTCGTTAAAGCTTAAGTTCTGGCCATTTTCATAGCAGGCCAATAAAAAATCCCTATCTTTCTTGTTAGCTTTTCGTGCGTTATCATTCAGACAGTTTTTATGAATAAACGTATCAATTCCGATTTTTAAAAATTTATAAAATTTGCTATGAAACGCACTTTGCGAACGGGTCACAAACAAAAACTCTTCATCAGCTATTGCCAGATAAAGTAGGAACTTAATTGTCATCGACAGCATAGTATGCTCCTTTAATTTCACAAATAAAGAGTAAGTTCGACAGGCTTTTAACGTTGGGAAATTTCCGGTTCCGTTTGTTCTCTTAACAAAAAGAAGCGAGTGTATATGCGATTGATCTGCGATTGTTACTAACTCCTCCTTGATCATACTTATTACATATTCCTGAAATGCGGCCTTTCCACCGTTCTGCCTGTAAAAATTATATAAGTCTGTCTTGGTTGGAAAACTGCGCATTTCCCTTATATGTAAAGGAAGGTGATCATAATTTACCCAATGTTGTTGATCGATAAATACTAATCGGTCAGTTAATCCTTCAGTAACAACCGATTTAACTACGTTTTGGGGAAGGGAGAAGAAGGAATGAAGATCACTAACCTTGATATAAAAAATGCCAGCGCAAATAAGAATTCCTGGATTTTTAATGTTTTTTTTGTCATTCATAATACCGTTGTTTTTAAATTTGTAACGAAATTCTTACCGGGCATAATAATACATTTCGGTGACTCTCACACATGAGATACACTTTGTTGTATATTTAAATATATTTTTTTATATATTTGACAATCAGATACTTATGTATATATTGTAATTAGCAAGATAAGAACTTTACATAAAATTACAACACATGAAATTTGATGAAATTTCAAGGGATCCGGAAGAAAATTTCGGAGAGCGTCTTAAAAAACTAAGGCTTAAAAATGGCCTGACTCAGATGCAGTTAGCAGCATCATTAGATATGTCCAATGTGCAAATTACACGATACGAAAAGAACATCACTAAACCTACGATAACCATTATCAAAAAGCTAAGCAAAGCACTTGCCGTAAGATATGAAGACCTTGCAGGTGACATGTTTGACATTGCCGATCCGACGGAAGAAATAGAGAATGTAGTGGAGCGTCTACAGCGATTACCGATACAAGATAAAAAAGCAGTGCTGGAAGTTTTAAGCAATTATGTACAACAAAAGGAAATCAAAATGATCAGTTCGATATAGATGGGAGTAAACCAAATAGGATGATCTCCATTTTTTTTACTACCTTCATATCCAATATGGCGGTAGCTATATAAAAATATTTGAATGCTTTGCGTTCGCATAGAGTCTCGGATTAGAAAACTGGTAATTTTTGAAACAAACGAGAGGATAAGCGCAACGCTCACGCTTTGGCGTGGGCTTGCTTATTCGTTTGTTAGGTATACCAGTACCTCTAATCCGGATAGGTAATAACCCGCGCCATAACTTTTTTTGCGGGTTGGTAATTGGTAACTAATCAATTTTATCAGCTGCAATGAGCTTAAGGAGTTCCTTTCAGAAACCTGAAGAAAAAGAGTTTGTACACTTAATAATTAATGAACGGTTTTACATCCTTCATTTATTAAGTGATTCTTTTTTTTATTTACATTGTGATCTTTATACTTATCCTGATGACATTGATCACAAAAGGTACCATCATAAAATAAAAATGCTAAACAGTAAAGATGACAAGAATTTTCAATTGATCCTCATAGAATCAAATCTTAACTTGAATAGTACTTGGCTTTTGGTATTGCAGGCTGAGTTATGGTTTAAATTATTAGGGATTAAAGAATTCAGGGCTTGCCTTAAGTAGAACGGGCCGATTTTAATAACTAATTCCTACTTGTTCAATAAATTCCATCCATAGTTTTTCTGCTATTTTTTTTGCACTTAAGACTTCATTTGTTTGGGAACCATACATACTTCTGAATGACCAAAAAAGTTCATAGTCACTTTGTTCGATGCTAAAAAGTTTATCTAACTGAATGACATTAGAGGCCGGTTTTTCAGCTAACGAATATGAAAGGTCTGATCTGCCAAAAGCACTACTGGCTGAAGTCAAAACAGTTATATAGCCTTTACTATCTGCTTTCGCCCGGTTTGATATAAGGCAAGTAAACGATTTTTTGTCATCGTCAACAAAACGAGCTTGAATTTGCTCAACTCCGTTTATTTCTTCTAATGAATCTTTAAAGTACTTCCTTATTGTCTCAAATGATTCATCTTTAAAATTCAACCGGTCAACTTCGGTAAAATCACGTTTTACTTTATAATTTTTTGAAGGTACTTGAACAGGCACTTTGGTAACATTCAAAGATTTGCCTGGGAATTGTTTAGCATCTATTAATCGCCTCAATTCATCAATAACGTTTAGGTATGCGACATTTTCATTAGTCCATTCACTTATAGGCTTACCATCTTTGGGTGCCGCCTTCATCTTTCCAAATGGAGAAGATTTCCAATCGCACGGTTGTGCAATAATGGGAACGATTATTATTTCACCACGATCCTGCATTTTTAATGCCTCTTGAAACTCCTTTTCATAGCAATACTGAGAGTTCAGGTAATCAGGACTTACAATCGCTAAAAATATATCTGAATTACTTAATGCGCTGCTGATACTCGCATCAAGATTACCACCAGCTAAAATTTCTTTGTCAAACCATGAAACAATCTTGCCAGCCCGTTTTAGTACAGCCATGTGCACATGTAAGCGTTCAAGTATTCTTTCATCAATATGACTATATGAAATAAAGGCTTTAGACATTTTGAAATAAATTAGCGGTTTATGGATAGATGATGTTATAATAGCCTTTTTCTACTGCAATTGTTTTATAATTGATCTGAAATTTTCTAACCCTGCTTCAAGATTTTCCAGAATATCATTGGCCAATACATCAGGGTCGGGTAAGTTATCCAGATCGGCTAAAGATTTATCTTTAAGCCATGTTATATCTAAACTTGTTTTATCCCTGCTTACAATCTCGTCGTAGCCAAATTTTCTCCAACGTCCTTCGGGATTGGTTTCGGCATTAAATGTTTCTTTCCGAGTGTGTCGATTGCCCGGTTGATAGCAATTTATAAAATCTTGTAAATCATCAAGCTTAAGCGGGTTCTTTTTAAGCGTATGGTGTACATTAGTACGATAGTCATAATACCATATCTCTTTTGTCCACGGATCTTTTGCGGATGGTTTGGCATCAAAGAAAACCACATTTGCCTTTACTCCATTTGCGTAAAATATACCTGTAGGCAAACGCAGGATAGTATGTAAATCTGTAGTTTCTAATATCTTCTTGCGCACTAATTCACCTGCACCACCTTCAAACAAAACGTTATCAGGCAACACTACCGCTGCCATCCCGGTTGTTTTGAGCATAGTACGTATATGTTGAACAAAATTTAGCTGTTTGTTACTGGTGGTAGCAAAGAAATCCTGACGGTTATAAGTTAAGTCCTCTTTCTCCTGTTCACCTTCTTCATTAGTAAATGTTTGACTGCTCTTTTTTCCGAATGGCGGATTAGCCAAAACATAGTCGTAAGTAATACTACTCTGCGCTATCAAGGCATCCGCTGGTGAAATGTTATTATCGCTATCAATATCACCAATGTTGTGTAAAAACAAGTTCATGAGAGCCATGCGCCGGGTCCCTGCTACAATCTCGTTCCCGTAAAAGGTACTATACTTAAGAAACTGCTTCTGTTCTTTATCGAGCTTATAGTTTTTTTCATTGGCAATAAAGTCGTATGCCGCTAAAAAAAATCCTCCAGTGCCACACGCTGGATCGGCAATGGTTTTATTTGGTTCGGGGCGAATACACGCCACCATCGCGCTTATTAATGCGCGAGGTGTAAAGTACTGCCCGGCACCACTTTTAGTGTCTTCAGCGTTCTTCTCCAGCAATCCTTCATATATATCACCTTTAACATCAGTGTCCATCATCACCCAATTTTCGCGATGGATCATGTCTATGAGCTTAAACAGTTTTGCTGGATCTTGTATCTTGTTCTGGCTCTTGGTGAATATTTGCCCTAATACACCTTTTAGTTGCCCTAACTCACGTAATAAAATAGAATAATGTAGTTCAAGTTCTGCCCCTCGTTTTGACGTTAAGCTATCCCACTGATACTCTTTAGGTATAGGTAGTGGCCGTTTATAAGGCGGCTTACTATACTCATCAGCCATTTTTAAGAATAGTAAAAAGGTTAACTGTTCCAAATAATCCTGATAACTCATTCCGTCATCACGTAATGTGTTACAGAAAGACCAAACTTTGGATATTATTGCCGATGATGTCATTAGTTTATAGTATGTTATTTAATGGTATTTAAACATTTCGGTTCCATCTGTTTAAATGTAATTCGACCTGATATAGATTAATCAATTAATCCGTCTTCCGCTAATATTTCTAAATCTTCTTCTGTTTCATCTGTAATACCATCTTCATTAAAAGGATTAGGATATAATTTCCAAAAATTGTCGTCGAAGCGCCAGCGTTTCTTAATAAATTTTAACAATGTATCATTTCGTTTATTGATTTCATCTTTACTCCAATCAATATTGTGCTTAGCTAAATTATTTTCACTGTAAGATCCAACTTTATAATGTTCCTTTTTTAACGGGTACTCACTGTTCTTTAATTGATTGTTTTTTTCAGAAGATATTAAAAGCAAGTTACCCAAGCAATGTGTTAATTGCTTCTTTTCTACTGATGAAAGACCTTTCAATACATTTACCCAATAAGGTTTGGTGGGTGTTTGGGGCAAGACATGTTCAATACTCTTAGTGGTTTGATTGGCGAAATTGTACTCCACCTTCAAGGACTGTCCCTTTCTTAAACTTTCTTCATATTCATATAGGAAGTAAGAAAGCCCCGACCAACTATAAAATCCGAGCTTTCTATGAGAATTAAACAAATCATCTTTCTCTAATTCAAATCGTTTCCAATCGCCATGTATTTCAATGTACCAAGCCAAAAAGAATAAGGCATACTTTTGATATTTTTCATTCGTAACGTTTATATGGAAATTGTGGCACTGACGATAAATATCGTTTTTCCCAGTATCGGACCGCTTTTTATTCATTGAAAAAAGCCTAAATGAAAATATTTCGGCAAGTTTGATCAATTGTAAAACATAAGCAGGATTATGCTCCAACAAAGGGTAAAAAGCCAAGATTAAAGGTCTAACTGTGCTATTGCTTAGACGATTCAATTTACCCAATGTGTATGAAACATCGTTCCGTATTTCTATATCTTTAATCTGGGAAAAAGCACCACTTTCTTCAGGATAGTTCAAATGTCGCCAAGCGAGGGAGCTTTCCGAAAGGGACGTTATGTATTTTCTTATTTCTTTTGCCATTTTATCAGGATGCTTAATCATCTCATTTATGGTAAAGTGGCGCTCTAAAATATCCTTTCTTGTAGTGTTGTCTTTAGTCCAACCCTTATATATTATCCAGTGATTGCTTAAAAAAGTATTTTCATCTAATACCTTATTTGGCAATGTTAGATTTTTTAAAATATGACTCCATTTTTTATTAATAAGTGCACTCAACTCTAACAGCTCTGATTCTGTGTCATCTGTATTAGGAACTTTTGAAATTAGATACAATAGTCGGTTTTTTACAATTTCCAGGTTGGTCAGGTCGATTCCTCTATTATTCATAGTTTCAAAAACGACCCCAATTTCTGTTCCATCTGATAAAAGAAATTCGTTAAAAACCAACTTTTCTTCAATTGCATTTAAATAAATTAATAAAGTCTCTGTAGAGTTATTGCTTTTAAAAAAATCTCTGACTGTATTTTTGGCATTTAAAAGGTTCCTGGTATAAAGGTTTTCATCAAGTGTTGTTTTTCTTTCCAATTCAAGAATTACTGATCTGAAATAATCGTCACTCACTTTGTCAATTTCGTATCTAAAAATATAACTATCTCTATTTCTAAGATAACTTTTTACCTTTTCTTCAGCATCCTCTTTCGTCTCTTCCCTATTAGATAATTGACCTAAAATATATGACAGAATTAATATTAGCGTAGTAAATCTCTGCTGTCCATCGACAACATGATAATTTATGAAGTTATTTACACCGACTTTTACCTTATCTTTTTGTGGGTGTAGGGATATTGTACCTACATAATGGGGCTTATCAAGTAAAATAGCATTTGAAATATCAGTCAAAAGATCGTTAACATGCTTTGGTGCCCAACTATAACCCCGTTGATAATCTGGGATAGTGTACACCTTATTATTAAAAAAATGTGGTAACTGTTTTAATTCCATGATATATATTAGGTTTAGTTTTTGGATCGTAACACCGAATTGTAGCATTATTCCCTATAGCTTATCTTCTACAAAGTTTAAAAAGCCATAGTAAGAGTCTTTATAAGGCAATTGATTCTTGAAAAAGGTTCGAATTGGCGGCAAAACTATATAATCATTAATTCCGGCAGACCAGGAAATCCACACGGCTTTCGGTATTCTGCCTTTCTTAAACCAATAATACTCTTCGGCACATAAATTTAAATAATCTTGAATAATTTGCTCAGACGTCTTCTCACCTGTAAGGGGCTTCCCTTCAGCTACATTGTTCAATTCTTCATTAAGTTTATCAAACCGTAAATTGAATTCAATAAACAGTGACTTAAACATTCCGTCTGAATCGATCCAATATTTCACTAATCCTAAATATAAAGTTGCTGTTACTCCTGCTGAAGCTATTAAAATAGTGTAATTATTTGTGGGGATAGATGTAAGAGAAATTGCACCATAGATTATTGCTATTAACAAAGGTGCTAAAATGGTAGCCCAAATAAACTTATTCATTTCTTAAGAGCTTTAAATGCCAGCCTTTATTATTAATCAGTTTCAAACATTTTTCGGTTTCTTCCTCACTAAATTTTTCTGCCTTATTTTTAAAGCGAGTAGTCGCCAAATCGATCTTCCATTCAGTCATTGATGCTCTGATAGTCTTCAAATCAGTAGATTGTATATCTTCTATTACTTTACACACAGTTGCTAATAACTCAATTTGATGCGGTCTTTCATTACCTGTATATCTTGCAAAAATATCTGATAGGTCATCAACAGCATCCTTTAATTTATCGCTATAAGGATAAGTATATTTAGTTAAAGTATCTATGTCTTTAACTTCAATCGCATTGTTTTTTTTTGTGAAAAACTTAGCATTGTTAATGGCTTTTTTTATCTCAGGCGGGTAGGGCCCTAAATGCCATCGTTTATAATCGTAATAAGTAGGTATCTGATAGACTTTATCTAATAGATAAGCATACTTTGCAATGGTCATTTCTCCATGGTTAATACCCTTTTCTTTTGACGCGGCCGCAACTATACCTAACAACTGCATTTGATAGAAATAGGTGTTTTTGGGTTTATATAGCGATTTAATTTCAGCCTTTACCAATTTACCTTCAAAAGCTTTTTTCAAAATGCTTTGTCTTAATGCCTCGGATTGTTGCAGACTATTAGTTATAGTTTCTTCTATTTTATCGCAGACACTTAGGCGGCTTTCGATTTCTTGGATAACCAAGTCCTGCACATTATCAGGCGGTACTGGGAGTAAATAATTTTCGATAAATTGTTTAGGAACACGCCTCAGTCCAACTGCACCCGTCATTGAATTCTCCGCTTCGCTCCTAAATCTTTCTTGAACAAGAAAATTAAAGAGATATTGACTTTTTACCTCTCCTTTAGAGCGAATAACATGAAATTCTGACGAACCAAATCCAATACCATTTCTTAATTTATCTACTACGGCTATCTTACCATTTTCCATACAGGGCGTGACTTTTGCAAAAATTACATCGTCATTTATAAAAGGCGTATATCCTTTTTTCACTTCGCCATATAGCCTCAACTCAGTCAAATTTATTTTGCCACTTACCTCTTCTACTAATTTCATTGGTAGAAATTGAACATCCATTGAATCAGGTATCGATCCTTTATTGGGTATCTTTGGATTAACATCTGCCATATCGGCAATTCGTTTTAACTGCCATCCTTCCGGCAGTTCCCCGTCTTTTACATTACCATCTGTCAACTTACCTTCAAAAGCCCATTTCAAAACAGCCTGCCTATAAACTTTAAGTTGTTTCTGTGCAGCTTTTAAATTTTCAATTCCCTTATCCAGTTCGCTAAATAATTCTTCTATTTTTTCTACTATCCGATACTGTTCGTTTAATGGTGGAAGAATAATTTCAAGTTTCTTTAATTTAGCTTGGTTTATAGAGGATTGATTTACAGATTTTTGTGCAATTCGCGCAAATATCCCTGTTCGTCTCAAATAAATTAGCTGATAATTGAGATAGTCAGCATACACTTTTTGTGACGCTCTAATTAAAAGAAGATTTATACCGTGGATTAAAGTGAAATTCTTTAATTTAAAAATAGCAGTTTTACCCAAATGGGGGTCGCTATTAATATGACTAAATAAAATATCATTTTCCCGAATCGCATATTTTTCTACAAATGCAGGATCATTTTCTTTGATATATTTTACTCGGTCTAAATCTATCGTTTGATTCCATATAGTTTCAATCCTGGATATTGGGTAACCATTTTTTTCCTCAAACTGCTGAACAGAAGCACCATTGGTCATTTTTTCCACGATGTCTCCCAATGCAACAATTTCCCAATCTTTCGGCAATTCTTTTTCGTCAATCATCTTAAGCCGCCAAAACTTCGTTCAATTCATTTATAATATCGCCGGTGCTATCACCAAACAACTGCCACATTTTACCTAACCCACCTTGTTTATTAAATGGATCAAGTTCAAAATCATCCTGCTCCACATGGAAGCTTGAGGCAATATAATCTTTAATCATACGCAACCACTTCATTTGTTCTTCGTTAAACTTCAATGTACCAGCCTGTTTGGTAAATACCCATTGCTGAAAGTTTAAATCGACCGTTTTGTCATACGCGGTTAAACTCTCATCAACCCCGCTAATTTTGCGGATCAGCGAAACTAAGGCTATTAATTCGTTTTTGGGCTGGTCGTTTACCTTTTCTAACTGGGCATACGCACGCCAGATATTTAACGGTGCCAATAGTGGTTTACTTATCTTGATGGTTTCAACCAGGTCTTTAATCATCTTATAAGTTAACTCACGCCTTTGGTATGGTTGTCCATAAAATAATTGTAGTGCGGTTATTTCTGATTTATTATCTTCAATCCATGTTCTAAAGTCTTGCACCAACCCTTCGGCTATCACAACATTGTCTTTAACCCAGCCTATGTTTAACAATTCGTCAGAATTAACATGGTCTATTACCTGGTCATACTGCTTACGTATATCAACCACATAATTACGTAATTCAAAACTGTTAAATACCTGGGTAGCCCGTTCAATTAGTTTTTCGTGCCGTTCTTTAAATACCGCTTCCTTTTCAATTGGGGCAGCTCCAGGCATCCTCTGGTTAATATTTATTCGAATACCTTCCAATGTATCAGGATCATACGCATTTAATAGCTGCTTAACTACATGATTAATGGTTTGGCCCTGTGCTTTTTCGGCAAAGGTCATTTTCTCTTTTTCGTTAATCAACTTATCCAAACGGATCAATCTATTAGCGAGAGTTGTGAGCATATCTTCATCGGTATTACCCATGTGTACGCTTTCAATCACTTCCTTTAAAGATAGTCCCGGTTTTTTCTCCAACGGGCGGCTATCTGTCTTCTGGCTCTTTTCTACACCAATAGCATCTATAATAACAAAATGATCCTTCGTGAATTTTGCGCCAGGCGTACCTGTGGCTTTTAATTCCTCAAGGCTGCAAGTGCGGGTGCCCCGGCCTTTCATTTGCTCATAGTAGCTCCTGCTCTTTACATCCCGCATAAACAATAAAACTTCAAGCGGACGTATATCGGTCCCAGTTGCAATCATATCAACGGTAACGGCTACACGCGGGTAGTAGCTATTGCGGAACTGTTGTAATATACTTTTGGGGTCTTCTTCACTACGGTAGGTGATCTTTTTGCAAAACTTGTTCTCTTCGGCAAACTCCTCACGTACTATATTTATTATATCATCTGCGTGGCTATCGCTTTTGGCAAATATTAGCATCTTAGGTACTTCAAAGCTTTCGGATGAAGATTCAGTGGCCGGAATGAGACGATCAGGAAACATGACAGGTAATTGATCTTTAACTGCTTTAATAATCATGCGCAGTTGGTTAGGGTTAACCACTTTATCATCTAACTGCCTGCCGTTGTATTCTACTTCTTCGTCTAATGTGTTCCAAAATTGCTTGCGAGTGAGTTTTTCACGTCTACCGATATATTCGCCCAATTCAATCTTTGAGCCTTGCTGCGTTATCTTTGTAACAACCTCAAAAACATTGTAAGGAACGAGCACACCATCTTCTACCGCTTTTTGATAGCCATAATCACACACTAAATTTTGGTTAAAGTATCCAAAGGTGCGGTTATCAGGTGTAGCGGTTAACCCGACTTGAAACGCATCGAAATAATCTAACACTTGTTTCCAAAGATTATATATACTGCGATGGCATTCGTCAATTACAATAAAGTCAAAAAACTCCATTGGGGTTCTCTGATTGTATATAACTGGTAATGGTTCCTTAACTATTGATTTTTTCTCGTTTGGATTTTCTTCTTCCTCCCGTTCATCTAATTCAGTCCCTTTTAAAATAGAATACAATCGCTGTATGGTGCTAATATATACCTGACTATCGCCTGGAATAAAGGAACTGTTCAAACGGGTTACGGCATATAACTCTGGAAACAAACGATTATCATCCTGTGGTTGATAACGTTTAAATTCTTGTTCGGCCTGTTCACCTAAATTCTTCGTATCAACTAAAAACAAGATGCGTTTGGCTTTTGCAAACGTTAACAGTCTATAAATAAATGAAATGGCAGTAAATGTCTTACCCGATCCTGTAGCCATCTGTATCAATGCTTTTGGTCGGTTATCGCGAAAAGATTTTTCAATGTTGGTAATTGCCGTGATCTGGCAATCACGTAAACCATCAGTTTCTAATACAGGAGTATCATGCAACCTGGCTCGAAGCGTTTTTTCTTCCTTTAACCATTGTTGGAAAGTTTCTGGCCTATGAAAAGTAAATAATGGCCTGGAACGAGGTTTGGGATCGCGATAGTCTGTAAAACGTGTTAACTCACCGGTACTTTCGTAAACAAATGGCAAGGAATCATTATTAAGATACTTTAGCTTCGAGGTAGCATATTCAGCTGATTGCTCTTCTACTACGGTAAGCTTCAATCCTTCATCCTCCCGTTTTGCTTCAATTACACCAACAGGTTTTTTATCAACAAATAATATGTAATCAGCAGGGCCGGTTTCAGTTTGATACTCCCTTATAGCAACACCATTACCTGCACTTAAATTAATTTGCTTTTTACCCTGTACCACCCAACCGCAAAGCAGTAATTGCTTGTCTATGTTATCACGGGCTATTTGTTCAGGGTTTTGGTTCATTAATAAGAATCAGGTTGGCGATAAAAGTAATGTTTCGGTATGTAAACTGGAAATATAAACGGACAATAAGAATATTAGTTACAAAAGGTATCAATTAGTTAATTTTCTATGTATCATAATACGTCCGTTTTTACGCGACACTTATTCAAAAATTTCTTCTTTTAAATTTTCAGTTTTATCATATATAAAACCCGAGGCGACATATTCTCAAAAAAACGTACCATAAATAAATCTCATTTTATTTATATTTGATTGAGTTAATGATACTTTATTAGTAATTATGATCATCGGATACGCCAGGGTAAGCACCCAAGAACAAAATTTGGATTTACAAATTGACGATCTTTTGAAAGCAGGTTGTAATAAAATTTTCAAAGAACACATTTCTGGTAAAAATATCCAGAGGCCTGAGCTACAGAAAATGATCAGTATACTACGCCCTGGTGATAAAGTAATGGTTTGGAAGCTTGACCGCTTAGGAAGATCGCTTCGTGATCTAATTGATTTAGTAGGTGAGTTTCAAAAACTGGATGTGAACTTCATAAGTTTAAATGACAGCATCGACACCAGTACCCCTACCGGACGTTTTACTTTTAACTTATTTGCATCTATCGCAGAATTTGAAAGAGATATTATTAGGCAAAGAACAAAGGCCGGCTTGGCAGCTGCCAGGGCAAGAGGGAAAATTGGCGGTAGGCCCAAAGGCTTGTCCAAAGAGAAGTTAGCAAAAGCTAAGACAGCAACCCTCTTATATAATTCTGGAGAAAAAACAGTTGATGAAATTTTGACCGAGTTGAATATTGGCCGGGCTACCTTTTATAGATATCTAAAACAAGTCACCAATACTCCTCAGTTAATTAACAAATAGGTTTTATGGAAGGAATAAAAAAAGACAACCCGATATATGACCCGCTGGGAATAGAAATATTTGCTATTGACGAAACCTTCGAGAGTGTTTTCAATGGTTTATCAGGTGTTTATTTTAGACTTTATTATAAAGAATCAAAGCGGCCGGAAGCTAAACACAATATCGAGAAGGAAAAACAATTTTTCAAACGATTTAGAGAAATAGGAAGACTAAAAAGATCTTATCGATATAATGATTGGGAATCAAAAAGGAAAGCAGTAGATATTTATGCTATTGAACTAAGACAAATGATAGACATTGAGTTGTCAGAATATAATACTCTCAAAAGTAGCAATCCCTCAAAAATATAAATAGCATTCGGATCAAAGTCTTTCATAGAAAGGCGATTGGTCATTGATGTGATTTATTACAAATCAATTTATAGCTGATTTGCTGAAAATACATACCATTTGATATTCTATCCGATAAAACAAGTTAATCTGCATTAAATAATCATTTTTTATCAAGTTATCGTTAAATTATTCAATTTCAATGCTTAGATTTGAAGAAAAATGTTTCTATGTTATTATCATTCGCAGTAACCAATTTTAGATCTATCCGTGAGCGGATAGAAATCAATACGCTTAAAACAGCGGCAAAAGGTTTGGTGTCGAATTATTTCAAAAGCACCGGAAAAAAACAACTTTTAAGGTCTGCTGTAATTTACGGGCCTAATGCATCTGGCAAATCGGGTTTTCTGACCGCATTTAATGCATTAAAATATCTTGTAAAAGAATCGGCCAGTTTTAAGGCTGATGAAGACATTGCTCCGTATGAGCCGCATCGCTTGGAAAAGAATTATGCTGAAATGCCGACTACTTTTGAAATTAGTTTCATTAATAAGTGGCAGTATGATTACATGGTTGTGATCGATGAAAACCAAATAGTTCAGGAAGAACTATATTATTATCCAGGCAGTTCAAAAAGCTTGCTATATTCTCGCGGTACGAAAAAAGAAATCAAATTTGGGGACTACTTTAAAGGACCTAAAAAGACCCTGGAGAAGCTTTTGTCTTCCAATCAATTATTATTATCAAAGGCTGCTGAAAACAATGCCGATGAAGTGCTTTTGATGGCTATTCGGTTCTTTACCGCCAAACTCAGGGTATATCCTATAATGGAATCATATCACGAACATAATCTTACGGTGCTTTACGCCAAACGCCTGGCTGAGGATAAAGAAAAAGCTTTCACGAACCGCTTTAATGCAATGATTTGTGCGCTTGATACCGGCATTAGTTCAGTGTCGGTGGAAGAAGTGGACTGGAACAATTACAAGTTTCCGGGACACATGCCGGATGAAGTCAAAAAACAGTTTCAAGAAGATTATAAATATGATATCAAAACACAGCATCTTGTCTTTGACAAGACAGAAAAGGCTGGTTTTGCTTCATTCGATATTAGACAAGAATCGGCGGGAACGCAAAGTCTGTTTGCTATAGGCGGTATTATATTAGATGCTTTAACGAATGGTCGTGTATTGATTATTGATGAGTTTGAAAAAAATCTCCACCCCAACATCACGGGCTTTTTGATCCAGCTTTTTCATAATCCTGTTATTAATAAGAATAATGCTCAGCTGATATTTGCAACTCATGATATCACGCAGCTTTCAAACGACCGGTTTAGAAGAGACCAGGTATGGTTCACCCAGAAGAATGAATATGGAGCCACCTCGTTGTATCGGTGCTCCGATATAGACGGTGTACGTTTGGGTACCCCTTTAGATAAATGGTACGCTTCAGGCAGGTTTGGAGCTACGCCAATCATTAATGATGCGGATTTTTTAATTGAAATGCAATCGGATGAAGTGGAAGGTTAATAAAAGAATATTGATTTTGTGCGAAGGAGTAACCGAATACCTTTACGCCAAAACTCTCCGATCGGAGCTGCCGCGTTCTTTGCAGCAGTCTATTTCCGTGGAAGTCTTTTATTCGACCAAAAATGACCTGAAACAGTTGGTTGCAGAAGCACACCGACAGCTGAAAGCTGCAATAAAGGAAAGAAACCCTTATGATATGGTCTGGCTCTTTTTTGATAAGGCCCAATGTCAGGATTTGGAAGGGACGTTCAGGCAGATTACGCGCGACCGGTTTGAATTCGCCTATTCCGCTATAGCTATTGAGCACTGGTTCATTTTACATTTTGAACATTGTGGCAGGTCATTTCAAACAGGTGAAGAAGCACTAAAACATCTGACCAAATTATGGCCTGAGTACCACAAGACCAGGCTAAATCATTACAAGCACTTGAGAGAACAGCTGGCATTGGCTATGGAGCGTGCGGAACTCGTTAATCATCGACAAGACGAGGAAACACCTATTCACATACGAAACCCTTACTTTACCATACAAAGATTAGTTAATTTTTTTGAAAGATTGAAGGAGGAAAGCATATGACGTAGCAAATAAGGATACCAAACAGAAATAAAGGTATGCGCTACAAAAAAAGCCCAGGAATTCAGCCTCCTGAGCTTTAAGTTATAGTCCATACGCGCAAGGTAAATCACAGCGAACGAACGAGGTTTTTCACGCCCTCTTGTTTTTTGAACGCTCAAAGGTATAAAATATTACCTTTTAAGCAAATAAAAACGACGTTACCTGTCATTGTCCTTCGCCTGCCCTGTACAGCTATCACAGGATAGTCCACATCAATAGAAACATTAAAGGAATAAAGACAATGACAGATCGTTTTATACAAAAACCAGTCATCCTAAATGATGACCACAGTAGCGGCAGGCTTAAGGTGAGCCTGCTGATGAGTTTGTTGCGTGAGCACCCCTACCAAGCAGAGGTAGCAGCAACATTCAAAACAGATGAAATCGCAGGTGAATATATTCAGGTTGACCATATCGATACAATATTTAAGCGTATTCAATATATTAACCAACATTTTCAGCGATTTTCCGTTAGTGCCCAAAGTAAACATATCAATATTCGGCAAAGTAAAGATCCGGTGGAAGAACTGGCCAATCCGCTTCCGCTCATTTTCAATTTTGAGGAATATGCCGAAATTGATGAGATCAAGAGCGACCTGAACTGCTATGCCATTTATGATGCGAAAAATACCTACTTCGACACCTATGATATGGCCAAATATGCGAACCGTCTTTTCAAAACAGGCTTGAGTGAGTTGGCGCAATACAATCTGGACTATTTTAAAGAACTGGCCGAAGCAGATAAACGCTATAACCGTTATCGTAGTTACCGGCTGGTGGCCAACAGCGATCAGTTGTTCTTACGCGGCATCACTTCGGTTGATCGTTATTATGAATATGGGGTTGATTTTACTTTCGTGGTAACCATGCTCGCTTTGCATCGCGACATGAAAAGAAATGAGGGGAATCAATATGCCATCAGCAGCGCGGCAAGCTCTGAATCTAAATTGGAGCTGATCATTACCGATAAGCGCCTGAAAGATGCAGGAGCATTCGGTAAGGCCTCCTCTGCAATTATCGTCACCACAAACGATTTAGGGCAAGGGTCACTAAACTACAGTAAAATCATCCGTGTTGGAGGTAGATTACACGGCGGCGTTTACTTGTTCAACAGTAATGAAGAAGCGAACAATAGCAAACTGATTATTTCGCATCGCACCAGCCCTAAAAAAACACTGGAAAACCTGACTGAATTGGATACGATCCTTAATGACACCGAAGACTTTATTAAGGACCTTTTGGCCGTTAAGGCCATCAAGACCCCGGATGAATTGAGGGCACGCATTGAATATAAGCTAACTAATCGCCGGAGTGCTTTCCGGGATATTATGGCACTGCGGGATATCTTCAAGACAAAAATTGACAACGAGATTTCGGCTTTCGCAAAACTACTTGCCATGTGTGATAAGGCCGAGCAACTGGAAATCGATTACGACCTGAAAGATAAATTACGGTATATCATTTCGGATATTATTTTA
This sequence comes from Mucilaginibacter sp. SJ, assembly GCF_028993635.1. NCBI lineage: Bacteria > Pseudomonadati > Bacteroidota > Sphingobacteriia > Sphingobacteriales > Sphingobacteriaceae > Mucilaginibacter > Mucilaginibacter sp. SJ. The sequence continues at coordinate 4,649,472 of NZ_CP118631.1, read as the reverse complement.
AGTAAAAAATAACAATGGGAGCAACAATAGATCAAATCAAATTTATTGTACAACGGTACGATACGTATATAGGAGGCGCCAATACCAAAGGCGCCTTCCTTCTCGCCTTTAACAGTTTCCTCTGCGGTGGACTTTTATCGAATTATAAAACGCTGATCACTTTCGTAGAAACAGACTGGTTAACCGCTTATAAATTGGCGGTACTGTGCGTTTTTATTTTAGGTGTAGGCAGCCTGGTCATTGTATTGTTCGCGATCTTTCCGTTCCTCAAATCCGGAAACTCCTCAATCGATCGTTACCATTCGCTGATCTATTTTGGTTCTGTAAGCATGTTTGATAATGTCACTAAATACCAGGAGGCACTTAATGCTGTAGATGAGCAAGCCTTTAATGATGATGTCTCAAAGCAAGCTTTTCAACTGGCTAAGGGCCTGCGCAAAAAATATAATTATCTGTCTTGGGCAACAGTGCTCATATTTATTCAACTGACTTTGGTACTTGGTATTTTGGCCTTAATACTTTTCAGCAAATGAGATTATTTGAAAATTACACCCAGGATATCGACAAATTGCTAACCGGAGATACGTATAACCATTTTAATGGTGCCGATAATATTAGGTCTGTCAGGAACGATATATTAAAAGGTAATGCGTCGGTCAAACTCTTTGCCGAGCAGAATGAAAGCCTGCAACTTAACGGAGATAAAGCCTTGCTGAATTTTGACCGTAATGGGTTACAGAAATTATTTGGCACTAACAGGAGTTCCTTCGAGCAGATCGTCATTGGCAGCCACCCTGATTTCGCCCATATTGGTCACAATGAAATGGAGTACCACCATTGTACATCTATGTTCGTTGATATCAAGGGCTCATCCAGGTTAAGGCTGAAATACCCGCTGGAGCGCGTACGGCTCATCAAAGATTCTCTACTCACACTATGTATACATGTCGCTAATTTTTTTGGCGGGCATATCCATAGACTACAAGGTGATGCCGTTTTTGTACAGTTCGCCCGCCGTGGACACTACAAAAACGACTCAGTAATCAATGCCTTAAACGCCGCTGCTGTACTTTGCCAGTTCGTTGAAAAAAATCTGAGCGCGATCTTCAGGAAGCATGGACTTGAGCCGATCAAGATCCGGATTGGAATAGATTATGGCCCTGATCAGGAAGTATTATGGTCACACTACGGTGTACCTGGTTGCGCGGAACTGACCACCACCAGTCTTCATACTGACCTGGCGGCTAAGCTTCAGCAAAAAGCTTCATCCAACGCCATTGTTATTGGTGGAAATGTGGTTAAAGAACTGGACATACCAAATACTTATTACGATTACGTTTATAAGACAAGCGACGGACAAAAAGAGATTGATCGTTATATTATCCGCGATATTTCTTATCCGCAATATGAATTCTTATGGCGAAAATACCTGCCTACCTATGATTTTGTGAACCGTGCTGGGGATGGTAGCCTGGAAATTATTGAGCCAGATTACCGACTATACTGCGAAGTCTTTGATAGCACACAGGGGCCGGAAACCTATTACCAGAATTCTCGTTCTATCGACAAGGGGAAACAAATCCGATTCATCTTGAGATTTAGGAATTCAACCTATTGCAGGCGAGATTACGAAACCATCGAGTGGAAGGTCATCAATCAAGGCGCTGAAGCCAAAGCCGTGAACAACTTGGAACCTGATTATGGAAGTAACTTCAAAAATAGCACGACCTGCGAATTGAATGCTGCCTACTTGGGTCATCATTATATCAAATGTAAAATCATTAGGCCTAATAGTGCAACGGTTACAGCGATGTTCTACGTGTTCATTCAGTAAAAGCAAAGCCAAGGCCACCAACGTTACTGGTGGCCTTTTACAAATGACAAAAAGCAATTAGCGATTAAATTTAAAGGTTAACATAGAAAACTAATAAGTAATTTATAAAATAGCACCCCACAATAAAACAAGACAAAAACTTAATAACCAGTTAATTACAAACAAAAAACCGCAATTTATTTTGTTAACATTTCTCAAATGGTAAAAATTCACAATTTGTTTGAACCACATAAACGGTCAAAAAATTGACTACAGCGTATATAAACGCTGATTTCAGCGTAAAAGGAAAATTTTAGAAATTCACAATTTGTTTGAACCGACTCATAGCTATAAATTTTGAATCATGAAAAAGTGGGAGAAAAAACCATTTATTACCGAATCATCGCTTTGATAAACTACAATTGCTTAACTAATAGCAGGGGACTAATATTTTGTATATTAAGCCTTTGAACTTAACAAAAACATGTACACCTATAAATATAAAGACCTGGCTTTTGCGTTATATGAAGCTCTCATCCCTGACCCTTTTTACATAGAATTGTTACGGGAGATCCTCGGTGGCGAGCCCGAAAAACGGGAAATACTGATGAAGTATATGGATTACTCGATGAAAGAAGGAGAAAAGTACGGCCGGTTAACTATTGCCGGTGATCCTGCTTACGGTGCCACCATATGGAGCCAGCCCTTAAACCCGGCTACAGATAATGAAAAGAGCCTGTTAAAGAAAGATTTTATAAAAACACATATGGGCGAACCGGCATTAAAAGCTTATTCAACCATACTTTCTTTCATGACCGAACAACTTGACCCGATACTGCACGATGCCTGGTATTTGTCGATAGCCGGGATCAAACCAAGTAGCCAGGGACAGGGATTGGGGGCTAATCTGTTGATGGAAATACTTAACGAAACAGATAAAAACGGGATATCAACCTATCTTGAAACGTTCACCCCGCGAAACATCAGGTTTTATGAACGAATGGGGTATAAAATAGCAAAGGAAGTAAGCGAACCGGTTACAGGCTGCCCTTACTGGATTATGATCAGGGAACCTTTAAAAGTCTCATCAGGGGTTCTTTACGAGAGGCCCTGATGAGAAAAGATAATCTTTTTCATTTTAGACAGCTTCTGCCGGAACAACCGCTTTCCCTCTGCTGCGCACGGCTTTATCCTTCTTTTTACCAGTACGGTTAAGCCACATCATTACACCAGTTACCGGAAAAATAAGCGACACCAACGTAATCAAAAAAGCCAAAACCTGGGTAGGCCAGCCATAAATGGAACCTGTATGAATGGGTTTAATTACCCCTCTGATACGCTGACCAAGGCTTTTATCAGCATATAAAGCCGATCCGGCAAGTTTGCCAGTGTACTGATCTATATAATAAGTATCGGTAGCCAGTTCAACAGAACCTTTTTTGAGCACATTAAAAGTATACACAGCTGCCGTATCGCGCGGGTAACGGATAGTGTAATTTTCGGCACCGGTTATTTTGTTGCCTAAGGCACTAACAGCCGCATCCGGCGAGATGGCGGCAACGCCCGGCTGGTAAACCGAAAGCGGGGCTTTGATATCTTCTTTGGCAACCACCTTTGAGTTGGTAAGAAAAAACAAGGTATTATTTGCCCACTTAAAAGTCATTACCAGGCCCGAAGCACAAATAATGATCAAAAATATAGAGGTATAAAAACCGGTGACAATATGCAGATCATGTGTGAGGCGCTTGCCGCTGCCGTCCCATTTTATCTTAAGTCGCTGCTTCATAATGGCCTTGGTTTTAGGCCACCAAAGTATTACACCTGTAATCAGTATCCCCAGGAAAAACAAAGTCGAAATACTGATCACCCAATCGCCTACACTATTCTTTCCGCCTAACAAATAGCGGTGAAACATTTCTACCGAATACAGGAACGTTTGCCTGCGGTTAAACTGATCAACTATTTGCCCGGTATAGGGATTTACAAAAGCAGTAAGGTTTGATCGCTCGACATCTTTTGGCTTCGCATCTTTTTTTCCATGAACTCCGGCATGCTTTTCTGTTTTAGGCGCATCCGCTGGTTTCTTACCTTTTTTTTCGGGCACTATAAGTCCCACTTCAACCGAACGTTCCGGATCATCATAAACCATAACTGTCGCCAGTTTTGATTTAGGCACCTGTTTTAACACACCTTCCGTTAAAACAGCCAGCGGCAACCTTTTATCCTGCGCTTTTATAAAATACCGCTGCGGATGAAGTGCCTGCTGAATTTCTTTTTCAAAAACCAGCATCGTACCTGTTAAACATGAACAGAAAATAACCACCCCGGCCGCAAGGCTTAAATAAAGGTGTATGGTGCGGAAAAATGCTTTCATCGATTGCTATAAGCATAAAAACCGGGCATGTTGCCATGCCCGGTTAGTTTTGTTATTAAAATTTATAACTCAATGAGGTTAAGAACTGCCTTGGCGGTATAGGGTTAATGCTATAATTTTCGTGCACATTATAATTAAGCACGTTGCCAATATTAGAGATCTTACCAATAATAGAGATCTTTTTATAAGTATAACCTACCGAAGCATCAACCGTGGTAAAGCCAGGTACATTAACTAACCTTGATATTGTTTGGGTTTGACCTACTGTATTAGCGTTACCAGCAACGCGGTTGCCCAGGTAGTAAACAGATGCGCCTACTTTAAACCCTTTCAAATCGCCATTGTAAAACGTATAAAACACGCTGGTGTTAGCTGTATGCTTTGGTGTGTTCAATAATGGCTGCCCGGCTATATTGCTGCCAACTGCAGTTCCTGTTTTGGTGTATTTGGCATTGGTGTAGCTGTAGCCTGCCAATACATCCAGGCCTTTTACCGGGTGGCCGGCAATATCAACCTCCAAGCCATCGCTCTTTGTTTCACCGCTCAGTACTTTGATGTTGGTGTTGATATTTGGCGTAGCACCATCAGCCTGGAATGGTGCAGTTTGGGCCAGGTTATTATTTTTAATGCGGTATGCTGTTACATTTACAGACAGGTTGCCGTTCAGGAAATCATTTTTAACACCAACTTCGTATTGATCAATCATTGAGGGATCAAGCGGATTGTTATTAATGTCGGTACCTGTATTTGTTACAAAAGAATTGGAGTAGCTTGCGAACAGGGCTGTATTAGCTATTGGCTTGTAAACGATGCCTACACGCGGTGAAAATGCCTTATCTTCTTTACCGGCTGCCGGGGTAGCAGTAGCAAGTGTATTATAGTTGCTAACTGATGTTGGTGATATATATTGATATGACCAACGGATGCCGGCAAGCACCTTAACTTTTTCGGATAAGCTAATAAGGTCGTTAGCATAGGCACCAAAACGGTTAGTAGGTGTTAAAATGCTATAAAACGGGTTCATCTGCGGCTTATCGGTACGGAGGGTGTATTTATCAAGGTCAAAAATATTGATCTTATCATAAACAGCATTTTGCGGGGTATTATTTTGATCAAGATAGCTTGATACCTTATTTACCGTAGCAACATAGGTGTAAGCATTATTGCGGTACCAATCGGCATCAACACCGGCCAATATATTATGCTTTATAGAACCTGTGTTAAACTGACCGGTAATATTAAACTGACCTGTATAATAATCTTCAAGTGTTTCGGCCCTGTTTAGGGTACGGCCCCAATCGCCATTGGCATCAGGTAATACACGCTCGGTTGTTTGATACTGGCGGTTAAAATGTTGGTATGAAAAGCCACCGCTTAACTGCCAGAGGCTATTGAGCTGGTGGTTAATGGTTGCTGTTGCAGTAGTTTGCTTGGTATTACCTGTTGACCATAACGCGCCCAAATACCTGTTGCGCGGAACTTTGGCGATAACGTTATTGATTTGCCCGGTTCCGAAATCGGGGGTAAAATCGTAGTTAAGATAATCGCCCTCCACAATCAAAGTTGTTTTATCATTTATTTTGTATAAGAATGAAGGGTTGATGTATTCTTTTTCTGATTTTACATTATCGCGGAAGCTTTTGGCATTTTCATAGGTACCATTTACGCGGTAAGCTAATTTGGAAGATATAGGGCCGTAAACATCAAACGAAGGACGGTAAAGATCATAGCTGCCATAAGTCATTGACACTTTGCCGCCCTGTACAAATAAAGGTTTTTTGGTTACCATATTCAGGATGCCGCCGGGTGCCACGTTTCCGTATAACAAAGCGGCGCTACCTTTTAATACCTCAACACGTTCCAGTGAACTAATCTCCGGCACAACGCCCGAGTTAACCCGGAAACCATTTTTAAAAATATTGTTGCTTCCAAAATTATAACCGCGGGCACCAAACGTTTCCTGGGTATTGCCGCGACCGCTATAAAGGTAAACACCGTTCACATTTTTGATGACATCACTTAAACGCAATGATTGTTGCTGATCAAGCACATCCCGGCCTATTACGGTAACGCTTTGTGGCAGGTCTATTGGCGATATGTTCATTTTGCCAATATTTAATTTTTTACGGTTAATTGTTTTTGTAGAAGAAACCACAACTTCATTTAACTCGGCCGAGCTTTCATAAAGTTTAAAAGATACTGTAGTTGTTTTATTTGCAAACACATTTACAGTTTGCTCTTCTGTCTTTGTACCAATGTACTTAGCAATCAGGGTGTAAGTACCGGGCTTAATATTATTAAAAGTGAATGATCCGTTATCGGTTGTGACAGTGCTTTTGTTTAAGCCTTTAATGGCCACGTTAACAAAAACGGCCGGTTGATCATCGCTGGTTTTAACAACACCGGTAATTTTGCCGTTATTGCCTTCGTCATCAGCTTTCAGTATCAGGGTATTTGAAAACAAGAATAAAATTAAAAAAGTGATTGTACGCAGAGAAGAGTAAAGGTTGCTTGCCATTCTATTTAGATTAAGTCTAATTAAGCGCAAAAGTATAAAAAGACTTTCTTTTTGCAAGTTTTATTTATAATTAGTTTAAATAACATCAAATACAAAAAGACCGCACCTTTATTATTGTGCAGTCCTCTGTTCAAAAAAAATTTTATTAATTAAATGTTATTTTATCCGGGCCGGATATTTTGGCGATGTGGCAATTACACCCACCTGAAATTTTAAACGTGGTGGTTTTGGTAATATTGGTAATAACATCAGTTGCAGTAAGTTCTACATCGTCGCCCTCAGTTGAAAACTCACTTTTATTATTATCTGTAGCAATAGTAAATAAATTAGGCCCGGCAGATGGCACAACTGCGCCATTACCTTTGGCAATTATAGCCTGATGAGTTCGTAAATTGATGACAGTTACATTTTTCCCTGGCGTAGGCAGCCCTTCCGTGGTAACAAAGCGCACAGTTATTGAAGCAAACTCAAGAGTGCAGGCCTGGGCCAAACATCCCTTTTGCTGGTTATGTTTTTTACAACCCAAAAAAGTTACAGCTAACAGGAAAAGAAAAACGCATTTGCGCATGGCTATGGGGGTTAATTAATAACCAGTACGTTAATCCTCTATAAAACGTAACAGCCTACTTTAATCACTTGATGCTGTTACGTTTACAATAAAATACGTTATTCAATAACCCTAACTTTCAAATAACTTGGGTTAGCTTTTGAGGTATAAACTTTATGAGTTGCTTTTTTAAAGTCTGTATCCTTAGCCTTCATAATATCCTGGAACTGCTGGGTGTTCCTGTCGATAAGCGGGAACCAGGTGCTTTGAACCTGCACCATCATGCGGTGCCCTTTTTTGAAGGTGTGCAGCACATCCTGCAGTTCAAAATTAACAGGGGTTACTTTACCAGGCACAAAAGGTTCTGGCTTATCAAAACCATTACGAAATTTACCTCGCATAGCCTCGCTGCGTACCATTTGCTGATAACCGCTCAGGTATACGTCTTTACCCGCCCATTTGGTGTTTTTGGTAGAGTCAGGATAGACATCTATTACCTTAACCACCCAGTCGGCATCGGTACCTGTGGTTGATACTTTAAGATTGGCCCAGATATTACCGGCAATAGTTACATCTTTATCTAAAATATCAGTTTCATAAGTAAGCACATCCGGGCGCTGCGATGCAAAACGCTGATCAGCGGTCATGTACTCGCGCTTCATATCCATATCAATGCTATTAATGAAAGGCACCGGTTTGTTAGGGTCGGATATAAATTCGTCATGGCTATCGGCTACGCCTGTTGGAGCAGTAAATGACAATTTACCGCCCGGCAGCAGGTACAGATTTTTTTCTGCCGATTCTTTTGGCGGCCATGTGTTATAAGTTTTCCACTCGTTAACACCGGTTTCGAAGGTAGATACCGGCTTCAGGTCGAAATCAGCAGTACCTTTTAAATAGTGACTAAAGAAAGCGAACTCAATTTTTTCACGATAGAACGGGCCGGTAGGGCCACCGAAACCAACATCACCCAGGTGATCGCCATCACCGCGCGCCCAGCCGCCATGTACCCACGGCCCCATGGTAAAATAAATCGGGGTTTTAGGGTTTTCTTTTACCAGCGTTTTATAGGTATTGATAGCGCCATACAGATCTTCGGCGTCATACCAGCCTCCGGTTACCAGTACCGCTGTTTTTATATCATGAAGATGATAAAGTACATTACGATCTTTCCAATGCTGATCATAGTTAGGGTGATCAAGCATTTCGTTCCACAAGCGGATAGTATCTTTATAATATTTAGTGTTTGAATTTTTAACTGAGCCCATTTTCAGGAAAAAGTCATACCCATCCTCCGTACCTGCATCAAACCTTCCGCCGCGGCGCTGAGTTGGTTTATCATCCTGCCTGTTGGTAAAGCCCGGATAAAAACCAAAGTTTGCTACCAGCATAAAGGCACCGTTATGAAATGCGTCATCGCGATACAAGTCGGCAATTGGCGCCTGCGGCGATGCAGCTACCAATGCCGGGTGACGGCTTAACAAAGCTGTAGTAGTATAAAAGCCCGGATACGAAATACCCCATACCCCAACCTTGCCATTGTTATTGGGGATATTTTTCAGCAGCCAATCAATTGTATCATAGGTATCGGTACCCTCATCAACATCTTTATTGGTTTTATGATCTTCCTTTTCGGGGGTCATTTCTTCATAAATACCTTCACTCATCCAACGGCCACGTACATCCTGGTAAACAAAGATGTAACCGTCGTGAGCGAATAATGATGATGGCCCAAGGCTGCCTTTATACAGTTCCGTACCATAGGGCGCCACGCTATATGGGGTCCTGTCCATCATGAAAGGATATTTTTTTGACTGGTCCTTAGGTACATATACCGAGGTAAACAGCTTTTTACCATCCCTCATCGGGATCTGGTATTCATATTTCTGGTAATTGGCTTTAATGTAATCAGCATCGGGCGCTTTGGGTTGCGCATAAAGGCCTGATGCCGAAAGCAAAAGGCAGAGAACGAAAAGTAAATTTTTCTTCATAAAATTTTTGTCAGTCAATCAAATGTAACCAATAAAATAAAATGGGCAACTAACGATGCTGCGATTTAATCAAAGCATTGTTTTTGTTACAGAACAGGGGTTTTTGTTATAGTTAAAATTAAGTGTAATAAATACCTTTATTAACCATAATAATATTTTTATAAAATAATAATTAAAACCTGTAGGCAATTATACACGTTTAATGGTCTATTACCTTGAACCAAAATAATATCGGAGCGAGGACCTAAAGCGCCCGGAAACCTAAAATATTTAAACAGTTTTTTTAAGAGATAGTGATTATCCCCTGGCTATGACCTGGGCCTGCTTTACGCAACCGTATGCTAAAACAATTTATCTTTTATAAACAATTTAACAAACACACCAATTATGAGAACAAACTTTAATCAATTATTAACCAAATCCCTTACCACCTTGTTGGGGGGTGCTTTACTGATTACCGCAGCCTGTAACAAAGACCACGCGCCGGCACCTGCTGATCCAAGCGCTTCATCATCAAAACTGCATACCGACGCCATTGGTGTAGCCGGACCAAAGACTGTTTGCTATGTAGAGGTTAACAGCAATGATATCCGCAATGTGGGTAATTACACGCTCTCAACCGGCGAGCAGCTTTTTGATATCGGTATCATATTTGCAGCAAACATCAACTACAACACCACAACCCAAAAAGCCGAACTCTATTTTAATCCGCAGGTAACCAATGTGCTCAATAATAAAGCTACCTATATCCAAAGCTTACAGGCTAAAGGCATTAAAGTACTGCTATCAATTTTAGGCAATCACCAGGGCGCCGGCATCAGCAATTTCCCAAGCCAGGCCGCAGCCAACGATTTTGCCCAGTTGCTGAGCAACGCGGTTACTACCTATGGGCTGGACGGGATCGATTTTGATGATGAATATGCTGATTATGGTACCAATGGTACCGGCCAGCCAAATGACAGTTCATTTGTTTACCTCGTTACTGCCCTGCGTAACCTGATGCCAGGCAAAATAATTTCGTTTTACTTTTATGGCCCGGCAGCATCACGGCTGAGCTATAATGGAGTAACGGTAGGCTCAAAAGTTAACTATAGCTGGAACGCTATTTATGGCACTTATTCTGTGCCGAACGTTCCGGGACTCACCGCCGCCAACCTTGGCCCGGCCGCTATTGATATTCAAAGCACCAGTTCATCAACCGCGGCGTCGCTGGCTACTCAAACAGTAAATAACAATTACGGCATCTACCTGTCCTATAACTTACCGAATACAGATGTGCACACCTATCTTTCGAGCGTATCCAACGCACTATACGGTAAGCCTACAGTTTATACGGGTACAAGTGCTACAGGGGTAACTTTTTACCAGGATATCAATTACGGGGGCACAGTTACCAGCGCCATCCCTAAAGGCACCTATACCCTTGCCCAATTGCAGGCCTACGGCTTCGTGGATAACTGGGCTTCATCGGTAAAAATCCCAACGGGTTGGACAGTCACCATGTACGCAAACAATAACTCTACAGGCACATCCTGGATACGGACATCGAACACAGCTAATTTTACTACATTATCACCTAATGCCAATGACGTGGTAACTTCGGTTAAGATTCAATAAAATAAACGGAACTGTGTTATAAATCAAATTGACCATCCTTGGTGTTGGTGTTGTGTTACCTATGAATTGAAATTTAGCCGATAATATTTATACAAAAAGGGGGTTAACATATTTTTGCATAAAAAGCACACAATTATTTGATAATGAACTACATAAATAAATATTAACCCTAAATTGTGTTAACCCTGTTAACCCCCTTTTTGTCAATAGAGTCAACCTCAGACTATATATTGTTTAAGTATTCGAATAAGTTAAAAAAACGAGGCTGTATCACGATTATGTGATACAGCCTCGTTTTTTTTATATGTTTCGCTGCATTAAAAAATAATCCCCAAGGCTATCAGCACCATTGTCTCTCACTTCCCAATTTAAGGCACGATAAAATTGAACTGCTGCCTCATTTTTAACAAGACATTTTAAACTAAGTGGAGCTGGGTAAGTTTGAAGTGCCAAAGCAAGCAGCGCTTTACCGATACCTTTTCCTCTATATACCGTATCAATATATAAATGATGAATAAAAGCATCGGGAGGCCAAACAGCCATAAATCCTGCTATCTGATCATCACATTCGGCTACCCATATATCTTCATCACGTGTGTGAGCATCAAAATCACTCAATGTAAACAAGGAGCTATCCATCCAGTAAAAAGTCTGGATCCGGCATAGCAAATAAAGCTCCCGGAGTTTTTCGCGATCCCCCTCTTCAAAACTCCGGATATGTAAATTAACTAATTTCAATATCTGCGAAAGTATTATTTATTAATCATCCAACCTTTTTGAAGGTCAAGCAAACTTAATCCACCCATAAGTTTTTCCTTTAAATTATCTTTTTCGAAACCAATCGAAGACAAAAATCATATGTTGTTTTTCCGCAATTCATCTGCCGCATAGTTTGCAGCCCTCGCAGTTAGGGCCATAAAAGTTAGCGACGGGTTTTGAGTACCGGTTGATGTCATACAAGCCCCATCGGTTACAAATACATTGGGGCATGCATGCAATTGGTTCCATTTATTTAACAATGAGTTTTTAGGATCGGTTCCTATCCTTACTCCTCCCACCTCGTGGATATCTAAACCAGGCGCCTGCTTGCTATCGTTAGGGGCTATATTTTTGCAGCCGGCCTTATCAAGCATCTCGGCACCCTGCTGCAAAAAATCGTTCATTGATTTCACATCGTTATCATCATAGTCTACCGAAACGGATAGTAATGGTATACCCCATTCATCTGTTTGGTCTTTACTCAGGTTCACCCTATTTTTAGCCTTGGGAATGGTTTCACCCTGCATCATCATGTATACATTCCAGTTGCCTGGCTCGGAGATATTGTCTTTATAGTTGGCCCCAATCTGATCGCCGTCAACAGCATGCCCCCAACTGCTCCTTGTAGCGCTATAAAACGTCATATACCCTCTTAAAAAGTCGGTTTCCTGTTTATAAACGTTTCTAAAATTTGGCATCATAACCGCAGCCGGCCTCCGGCCATAGTAATAGGTATCCAGGTAACCATCAATGGTTGCCGTTAACGATCCGCGGTAATTATGAAATGCGATATACCTGCCAAGCAAATCGTTATCGTTCCCTAAACCGTTTGGAAACCTGCCTGATTTTGAATTGAGTAAAATAAGGTTAGAGTTTAACGTAGCAGCATTTACAAAAATGATGCGGGCATAATATTCTGTGACTGATTTGGTATGTGTATCTATTACCCTGACACCTGTCGCCTTTCTCTTTTTTTCATCGTAAATAATTGAATGTACTACGGCATCGGGCCGGAGGGTAAGATTCCCCGTTTTAGCAGCCCATGGCAAGGTTGAAGAATTAGAGCTAAAATAACCACCAAACGGGCAACCGCGCTCACATAAACTCCTGGCCTGGCATTGCCCCCGGCCCTGTTGTAAATGAATTGGTTGCGGTTTAGTTAAATGTGCGCACCTGCCAATAACAACATGCCTGTCTTTGTATGCATCCATGATTCTTTTTTGAATCTGCTTTTCAACCACATTCATTTCCCATGGCGGTAAAAACTCGCCATCCGGCAGCGTTTCCAATCCATCCTTGTTACCGGCAATGCCGGCAAATAACTCTACATGACTATACCATGGTGCAATATCGTTGTAACTTATAGGCCATGCTGTAGCAAAGCCATCTCTTGCCGGGCCCTCAAAATCAAACCTGCTCCAGCGCTGGGTTTGCCTGGCCCATAGCAATGATTTACCGCCCACCTGGTACCCACGAATCCAGTCGAATGGTTTTTCCTGAACATATGGATGCTCTTTATCTTTAACAAAAAAATGAGTCGTAGCCTCGCTAAAAGCGTAACACTTTTCGGCTATCGGATTTTCGCTTTTTATGGTATTGGGTAAGTGCCCCCGATGGGGGAAATCCCAGGGATTTTTAGTAGCGGTTGGATAATCTTTTAAATGAGTAACATTCCGGCCACGTTCCAGCACCAATGTTTTCAGTCCTTTTTCGCATAGTTCTTTGGCAGCCCATCCGCCGCTAATACCCGATCCAATCACTATGGCGTCAAACGTGTGTTGAGCCTCTCCTCCCGAATTAATGTTGATCATATTTCATAATTGGCTTAAACAACAATGCAAAACTCAATTTGAAGTTAAGATAATTATCAGGGATAAATTGATCGGCAACGGCTTTAAACAAAAAAAGCTCCGTCACCGGAGCCTTTTTTTGTTTGTTTTAGTTCTTATTAGTCGTTGATTGCTTTTACGCCTGGCAATTCTTTACCTTCCATGTATTCAAGCAATGCACCACCACCGGTTGACACGTAGCTTACCTCATCAGTCATGCCGAATTTGGCTACAGCAGCAGCAGAGTCACCACCACCAATCAGCGAGAAGGCACCGTTTTCTGTTGCTTTAGCTACAGCTTCGGCAATTGCTTTAGTACCGCCTAAAAATTTCTCCATTTCAAATACACCCATGGGGCCGTTCCATAAAATGGTTTTTGATTCTTCAACTACCTTGTTGAATAAAGCAACAGTTTCAGGGCCAATATCAAGGCCCATCCAGTTGTCTTTTATTTCGCCTGTTTTAGCAATATCCGTGTTAGCATCATTTGAAAATGCATCGGCAATGATATTATCTAAAGGCAATAACAGGTTTACGCCTTTGTCTTTTGCTTTTTGCCTTAGGCTGATTGCCAGATCAAGTTTATCCATCTCAACCAGTGAGGTACCAATGTTACCACCATCTGCTTTAGCAAAGGTATAAGCCATACCGCCGCCGATGATCAGGTTATCAACTTTTTCAAGTAATTTTTCGATAAGCTCAATTTTATCAGAAACCTTTGAACCGCCCATGATAGCAGTAAAAGGCTTAGGAGCGTTGTTCAGGATCTTTTCAGCATTATTCAATTCGGCTGCCATCAGGTAACCAAAAAATTTAGCTTCAGGGAAAAACTGGGCAATGATAGCGGTTGAAGCGTGTGCGCGGTGAGCGGTACCAAAAGCATCGTTCACATAAACATCACCTAATTTCGAAAGCTTTTCTGCAAAGGCAACATCACCTTTTTCTTCTTCTTTATAAAAACGCAGGTTCTCTAATAATAAAACCTCGCCGTTACCAAGCGCTTTTGCTTTTTCAACAGCTTGCTCACCAATGCAATCATCAGCAAACTGAACTTGCTGACCCAACAGATCAGACAAATGAGATACGATATGTTTTAATGAATATTTTTCTGTAGGACCATCTTTCGGTCTGCCAAGGTGCGACATCAGGATAACTTTGCCGCCATCTTTCAATATTTTTTTTATGGTTGGCAAAGCTGCCGTCATACGGTTATCGTCGGTAATATTGTAATTCTCGTCAAGAGGCACGTTAAAATCAACCCTGATGAGGGCTTTTTTACCTGCAAAACTAATTTGATCTACTGTTTTCATATCTATTAAAGGGTCATTTGTAATGAACGGCGCAAATTGAGCATTTTAATTCAAAATACTTAACGAAAAACGAAAAAAGCTGTTTTAATCGGCCAAAATTTCATCTTATTTTAACATACATTACATGATGAGGACCAATGCCCGGCACCTCAAATTCGGGCGAAACGATCTCGAAACCGAGACTACTGTAAAAGCGAACTGCTTTTTTACGGGCATTGCACCACAGATAATCCGCCTTTTGCCTTCGCAGGTATACCAAAGCAAAGTTAACCAACTGATTGCCGAAGCCCTGCCCTCTATATTTTTCGATGGTGGCCATGCCCCGGAGCTGGTACCCGGTACCCTTAAATTCCCGATAACTTTGCGGGTGAAATGAAGCGATACAAGCCAATTCATCATCAACAAAATAACCAAGGTGGAAATTACCGTCATTATTATCTGACGGGAAACGGCATTCATCAAGGGTGAGCCTTCCTTCGCGCAGTACCTCGTTACGTACATGCAGCAGCTCATCTACTTTTATAAACCTGATCATGCTGCAAAATTGGAAAAATTCATAGGACCGAAAATTTTAATTCCACTAAAATTACAGTGGCAACGAGCTATTTCGGGTATCCTGGGAGCCACTCAAATTATACAGAAAATAACTTATGCTATTGTTTAGGCAGGCTGTTTTTTAATTTCGGCTATTTGTACCACCAAATCGGCCAGCCGGCTGCTGTATCCCATTTCATTATCATACCAGCCAACAACTTTTACAAGGCCGCCCACTATTGACGTTAGTTGGGCGTCAAAAATACAGCTGTGGGAGTTATCCAATATGTCGGTTGATACAATAGGATCTTCCGTATATTCCAATACATTTATCATTGGCCCGTTTGCAGCTTGTTTAAATGCTTTATTAATTTGAGCTATGGTTGGCTGCTTTTTGAGGCTGCAGGTAAAATCAGTTAATGAGCCGTTAAGTACCGGTACACGAATTCCTGCTCCGCCCAAACGGCCGTCCAAATGGGGGAATATAGCTGTTATTGCTTTAGCAGCACCCGTAGTGGTGGGTATAATAGAAGCCGATGCGGCCCTTGCCCGTCTAAGATCTTTATGAGGTGCGTCATGCAGACTTTGATCCCCGGTCATGGAGTGAACGGTAGTAATGTAACCATCAATGATACCCCAGTTTTCATCTAATATTTTTACCATTGCGGCAACATTATTAGTTGTACATGATGCGTTTGACAGCACAGGGGATTGCAGGTCAATCTCCCCGTCGTTTACGCCAAGCACTACAGTTGGTACATTTTTATCGGTTGATGGTGCAGATATGATAACCTGCCGTGCTCCGGCGGTTAAATGAGCCTCAGCACTCCCCCTGGAAGTGAATTTACCTGTAGATTCTATTACGATATCAATATCCAGTGCTTTCCAGGGCAGTTTAAGAGGGTCGCGCCCGGCAAATACCTGTATGTGGTTACCGTTAATAACAAGACTGTTATCATCAAAACTCACCGTACCCTTAAAACCCCGGTGAACAGAATCATACTTAAATAAATGCGCGAGGGTTTGCGTGTCGGTAAGGTCATTTATAGCAACCACCTGTATTTCGGGGTGCAATAAAATATTTCTTAAAAATATGCGGCCAATGCGGCCAAACCCATTTATAGCTATCTTCATTGTATGCTGATAAATAAAGCATCAAAGTTAATGAAGATGGATGGTTAATTTGTTTACTTCCGGTATTACTACTTGCAGGTTACAATTGTTTATTAGTCGCTAAAATTCCGGACTACCAAGGCTTCATCTTTTTTTGAACGGATAAAATAAGTGACCATCCCGTTGAAGGATATCGACAATAAAAATATAAGAACAATAAGCCAGGAGTTATTTAAGTTACTTAACACCAGCACCATTACTATCGAAACAAGGTTTAGGCATGCTAAAACAAGGGTAGTTTGCAGATGTGTTAAGCCCATTTTTAACATGCGATGGTGAATGTGATTGCGGTCTGCATCAAAAGGGGATTTTTTGTTTAAGAGCCGGATAGTGAAAACCCTGAGTGTATCAAAAACAGGGCCTATAAGTACTGCTACAATTAAAGCCGGAGCTGTATATATAAAAGGTAATTTAACAGTCGAAACCTTACTTAACTCAATAAATCTAATAGCCATTACTGCAGATACCAGGCCAATAAGCAGGGCTCCGGTATCGCCCATAAATATTTTAGCGGGGGTTATGTTAAAACGCAAAAAACCAGCCACCGCCCCAACCATAGCAAGCGAAATTGCCGCAAGCTCATACTTGTTCATATAAATAAAAAGTGCTGCAAAAGTGCTGTTGGCAATAATACCCGTAGTTGCAGCCAGGCCGTCTATACCATCAATAAGGTTAAAAGAATTGATGATGAGCATAATAACCAGTATTGACAATATTATGCTGGGTATATATGGCAAGGCCGTAATATTAAAAACCCCGTACATGCTGCTGATCCGGATATCTCCGGGGATAACAAGTATGGCAGCAACCACAAACTGGATCATGAACTTAGTGCTTGAATTAACCCCCGAAAGATCATCCTTTAACCCCATTGCAAACAAAATTATACATGCGGTAAGCAGGTAACTAATGGGCAACGACTTATCAATAAACAGCAGAACTGTAATAGTGAAGCTTACAAAAATAGCCACCCCGCCTAAACGGGGAATGCCGTGGTCATGCTGTTTCCTGAAATGGCCAACATCATCATATAAATGACGTGCACGTGCAACATGTAAAATTGAAGGGATACATAATAATGTTACAAGAATTGAAAATGCAACTATCAGCAAATTGTAAACAAAATGATAAGAGCGTAGAAATTCAAGCATATGCTATAAATGTGTTAGTGACCGGCTTATTCATTTATAAATACTTATACGACAGGAAACATAAAAGGTTAACTAAAGATTAAAGAAATTGTGAAATTTTCCTAATGGGTTTCAGCACAACTGCAAAAACAGGTAAAAACACATTGTTTTCGCGCATTGCTTTCAAATCAAATGACCACGCCTTAAACCTGTTCATTAAATTGCTGTTGCTGATACCCCCTACCTGCATTTTAACCAAGACTTTGTTAAGATAAAAGCTCCTTATCTGCCAGTTATGCAGAAACCTCGCCATTAATTCATAATCGCCTGCAGAACCATATTCAAGGCTGTAAAAGCCATGTTTCTCAAACAAATAGCGTTTACAATAGAAGGTAGGGTGCGGGGGCATAAAACCACGGTTAAAGGAATTTTTTCCACAAGCGTGACTTTTCCATTTACGGGTAATTTTCCCTGCAGAATTTATATAATCAAGGTTTCCGTAAACGATCTCTGTATCACTGTTTGAAAAAGCCTGTGCCACTGCTGATAAAACTTCCTGATCTGCAAAAAAATCATCGGCATTAAGCGTACCAACTATTTCGCCTGTTGCTAAACGGATCCCCTTATTAATTGCATCATAAATGCCCTGGTCAGGCTCAGATATCAAAACTTTGATGTGCGATTTATGTTGATCAATTACTTGCAGGGAATTATCTGTTGAGCCGCCATCAATTATAATATACTCAATGTTGTTGTAATTCTGACCGATAACAGATTCGATACATCTTTTAATAGTATCCTGGGCATTGTAAACGACAGTGATAACCGAGATCTTCAACCTTGCAACTTTGGGAAAAATACAACGTATTAATACCCCGAAATTATGTAATTTTGACTTTGAAGCCTAATTATATTAAATATAACTTGGAACTTTATAGCTTAACATGCGCAATTATACATCTATCTGCCTAATTACTGGGATACTTTTTTTGTTAACCTCCTGCTCAAGCAAACAATATCAATATCTTTTTGAACAAAAGTATACTGTTACCGATACCGCATCAAAAGGAAGCGATGCCGCAGCAGGCCCGTACCGCATTAAAGCACAGGATATACTGCAGATCAGGAACCTGCAAAGCATAAAATATATAGTTGATGAAACGCCTGCTACCAATGCAGGAGGCAGCGGGGGAGGCGGCACTACCGGGCAAACTTTTCAGGTTGAAGACGACGGCACTGTTGCGCTCCCGGTTATCGGCCATGTAAAAGTTGCAGGCCTTACCAGGCCAGAAGCAGCAAAACAAATTGAGGAGCTTTATCGTACAAACCTGCTGAAAGACCCTATCATTGAACTAAAGATAGTTAACCTCAAGGTTACCATACTTGGCGAAATAAAAGGGCAGGGAAATTATACGTTAACAAAAGACAGGACCACTTTGGTTGAAATGATTGGAGAAGCAGGAGGCCTGACAGATAAGGCTAATGAAGCAAATGTAAAAATAATAAGAGGCGATCAAAAAAACCCGCAGGTTACTGAAATTAACCTTCGGGATATCCAATCAATAAATAATCCCCGTGCTATACTTCAAAGCGGAGATGTTATTTATATTGCACAAAACAAGCGCGCCGTACGCAATGATAAATTGCAAAACCTTTCAGTAATAACACAGCCGGTTTTACTGCTGCTTAATACCGCCTTAATTATTTTTACGCTTTCTCATCGGTAAATGGAAGAGTTAGAAAAAGTACAAAGAAAGCTGCCCAACCAGGAAATTGACTATTTTAAGATCGGCAAAATACTACTCAGCCGCTGGTACTGGATATTGGCATCCGTCGTTATTACATCAGCTATCTCGTACACTTATTTATGGTATACACCTAAAACATATGCCACCGGGGGGACGCTTAAGGTAGAAGAAAAAAAATCAGAGATTTCTGACATTATCAGTGTAATGACCACGCCCGAGCGCGGCCCGTCAAAAATTCAAAGTATAACTTCGGTGTTAACCAGCCGTACCCTTATTCTAACGGCAATAAAAGACCTCGACTATCGTATCAGCTTTTATATCTCGGGCAGGGTGCGTACCTCCGAAACCTATCCTCAAAAGCCTCTTGATATTACCCTGGTAAAGTTTGATAGCCTTAATTTTTTCCATAGCCTGATAACTTTTAAGCCAGTCAGTGCTCAAACCTTCAATCTTACCTATAGCATAAACGGTAAGGAGATTCAAAACAACTACAAATACGGAGATATTGTAACCATTGGCAATACCAGTTTCCGAATTAAATACCCGGGGTTAATTCCGTCCAAAACAATTTATTTATTTAAGTTCAATATCCCGGAAGATTTTATCGGCCGGGTACAGGGTAATTTATATGCTGGCGAAACAGCAAAAAACTCAAATATAATTGCCATTCAGCAAACAGATTCCAATCCGCAGTTTGCAGCAGATGTACTTAATGCGATCATGAACAATTATGTGATTTTTGACCGGAACCAAAAGGCGCAGTCAGCTTCACAAATGATTGATTTTATTGACAGTCAGCTGGATTACCTGTCGGCTGAAGTAAAAGGCTCTGAAAACTCGATAGAAAAATACAGGAAAAAATCAAAGATCCTCGACGTCACATCTGCATCAACTACTTCTGTAACCAAGGCAACCGAGCTTGAATCAAACAAATCGTTATTAAAAATACAATTAATAGCGCTCGACCAGCTTAGCAGCGAAATAGCCAGGGAAAAAAACAATGTAACCTTAAACTTTAATGTAGGCAGCGCTAATCTGCCATCGTTAGAAGTTATGGTAAGCCGCCTGGACAACCTGATTACAGAACGGGCAAGTTTATTAACTACCTATAATGCCGATTCGCAGCCTATTCAAAACATTAACCAAAGCATTATCCAAATTAAAACCACTGCTTTAAACAATATAAAACAGATCCGGGCCGGCATTGAAAAAAACATTCAATATCTTGATAATCAACTTGGCCAGGTTAACTCAACTATAGCGGCATTGCCTGCCGCCCAGCGTGATATGGTAAGCCTGCAGCGTGATTT
Source organism: Mucilaginibacter sp. SJ (assembly GCF_028993635.1). Lineage (NCBI taxonomy): Bacteria > Pseudomonadati > Bacteroidota > Sphingobacteriia > Sphingobacteriales > Sphingobacteriaceae > Mucilaginibacter > Mucilaginibacter sp. SJ. The sequence continues at coordinate 4,628,819 of NZ_CP118631.1, read as the reverse complement.
TGATATTAATGATAAGGTGTACTCTTTTCTGTCCGAAAAAAAACTGGAAGCGCAGATCAGCCGTGCCGGGATTTTGCCAGGCGCAACCATTATTGAGCTGGCTCAGCCAAACTTTAATCCGGTTTCGCCCAATGAACATAATATCCACCGTACTGCTACTATATTAGGGCTGGCTATAGGCCTGGGGCTTATCATTCTCATCAGGATATTAAACCCCTATATTTATGATAAGGAAACCATTGAAAGCCTTACCAGCATACCTATCCTGGGCGTTATCCGAAAATTTCCTTATGCCCTTGACGAAAGCAGCGAACAGATCCTTGCTATCAGCAAACCCAAATCAATTTTTGCCGAATCGGTCCGTTCTGTACGTACTAACCTTAGTTTCCTTTCGTCAGAAAAAGCAAGCAAAGTTATTTGCATAACCTCGGAAGTAGCCGGCGAAGGCAAATCATTTGTTGCTGTAAATTTATCAAGTACGCTTTCACTTATTGATAAAAAGGTAATATTAATAGGGGCCGATTTACGGCGTTCCAGGCTACATAAAACTTTTCATGTGGCCAATGATATTGGCTTGACCAATTACCTTGCCCACCAAACTGAAATTGATGATATCATTCATCACTCTGAACAGGAAAATCTTGATTTTATAGTGTCGGGCCCCGTACCGCCTAATCCATCAGAGCTATTACACAGCAAAAGGATGAACGTTTTAATTGAAACACTTAAAACGATGTATGATATAGTGATGATTGATACCGCTCCGATTGGACTGGTATCAGATGCTATACCGCTTATCAGGGTAAGTGATATCAATGTTTTTGTGATCCGGTCGGGCAAATCAAAATATTATGCCGCAACGGTGCCACAGCGCATAGCACAGGAATATCACCTGGATAATACCGTGATAATTTTAAATGCGTTCGAAGAAGATTTGCTGCATTCAAGATATTACACTACCAAATTTACCGGCGAAAATGCAGGTACACGCTATTACTATTATTCAGACTACAGCGGCTACGAAGGTTCGGGCTATTATCTTGATGATGAAAAGAAAAAATGGTGGAATTTAAAACGATGGTTTAAATAAGCGTGTTCATTTAAAAAGATTGTTACTAAAATCAATATGGCAGTAAACAAATGGTACCCGGTTTACACCAACCCACGAGCCGAAAAAAAGGCGTATGAAGCATTAATGAGCAAAGGCATTAATGTTTACCTGCCCCTGCACCGTCAGCTTAAACAATGGAGCGACCGCAGGAAATGGGTTGAGGAACCATTTTTAAAATCATACCTGTTTGTAAATATTGCCGAACAAGAGCAGGCCGAAGTTTTAATGACCAAAGGCATTGCGCGGTTCCTTTATTTTTCGGGCAAGCCTGCTGTTATGCCTGATAGGCAGATCCATGAACTTAAATTACTCATGGCAAGCCCATATGAACTGGAGGTAACAGAGGAAGATCTGCAGCCGGGCGAGAAGATTATCATCAGAGCGGGTGCCCTAAAGGGCATAACTGGTGAAGTTGTATCACGCAGATCGCAAAAACAACTGATATTACGCCTGGAAAGCATTGGTTACTCCATTATCGTTAATGTTGCTGCATCGCTCATTGAGCGGTTTTAAAATAAAAGGAATTGTTTTGGACAATAGATAATATTTCATTATTTGCGCCGAAAATTCAATAAATAGACAGCTTGTGCCCTGCAACACAAGTAATTAATAATTAATTAGTTACAAAACATCAATGTAACTTACGGGGCGAAGCTATGAAATTTAATGAACCATGTGCCGTATAGCAGGAATCGTTTCTGAAAAAATATCCCAAAACGAGATCAGGAACAGCGTAAAATTAATGTGCAGTGCGTTACAGCACGGCGGCCCGGATGATGAGGGCATATTTGAAGATGAAAAAGCCCGCCTTGTTTTCGGCCACCGCAGGCTATCAATTATTGACCTCAGCAGCAACGGGCACCAGCCCATGGCAGATGTGGGCCAAAATGCATGGATCACTTTCAATGGCGAAATTTACAACTACCCTGACTTAAAACAGGAATTGCTAAGATCAGGAGTACAATTTAAGTCAGGCACTGACACCGAAGTTATCCTCCAGGCCTACCTTAACTGGGGCACTGCGGCCTTTGCAAGGTTCAGGGGGATGTTTGCTTTTGCTTTGTATGATGTTGGCAAAGCCCTTACTTATCTTGTACGTGATACCACCGGCATAAAACCGCTATATTATTCGGCTGTAAACAACGAGCTTTATTTTGCATCTGAAGTACGGGCATTTAAGCAATCGGGACTAAATATCGAAAAAGACCCGGATTGGCCGGTAAGACTATTGGCATTTGGCCATATTCCTGAACCCTATACCACATTAAAAAATGTATTCAGCCTGCCCAAAGGACATTTTTTATGCTGGAACCACAGGAGTGCAGGTTATACTTTAAGCAAATATCACATTGATGGTTTGCAAGGTATAGTAACTGATAAAAACGAAGCCCATCGGTTAATCCATAATGCACTTAGTTTGGGTGTGAAAAGGCAATTAATTGCCGATGCGCCGATAGGTGTATTTTTAAGCGGTGGGATTGATTCAAGCCTGCTCACACTCCTGGCCAATCAGCAAAAAAAAGAGGAGCTTAAGACAATTTCAATATTTTTTGATGAAAAAAGTTATGACGAACGCAACTATCAAACCGTCATCAACAATAAAATAAATGGCCAAAACTTTTCACACCTGGTAAAAAAATCAGATTTTGAAGCGTTTTTTTCGCAAATCATAAGCGCTATGGACATGCCCACCACCGATGGCATTAACAGCTGGTTTATAAGCAAATATGCTCATGACGATGGTTTGAAAGCCGTATTATCAGGTGTTGGCGCCGATGAACTTTTTGGAGGTTATCCCTCATTTAACCGCATAAAATATCTTGGCTATCTGCGTAAACTACCACCATGGATGTTAAAAATGTCTGGTCATTTTTTGCCTGATCATTATAAGAGGTTGACATTCCTTGCTGTTAACCACCCGATAGCTGATTACCTGGCTTTACGCGGATTGTTTTCATTAGCTGATGTTTCTGCTTTACTGGATACAAGCATAGATCATATTAATGATGTATTGTTCGGCGCAGCCTTGTCGCCCGCACCACATGGTTATAATAACGAGCATGCAGAATGGTTTGAAACGCATTTCTACATGCAAAACCAATTGCTCAGGGATACCGACGTAATGAGCATGAACCATGGACTCGAAGTCAGGGTCCCGTTTCTGGATGAAGATTTTAACCATGCAGCCCGGAATATTACACCAGGCATCAGATTTAATAAACACCAGCCGAAAAAACTTCTTATTGAAAGTTTCGACAACCTTATTCCGCCTGAAATTTGGAACAGGCCTAAAATGGGTTTCACATTCCCCTTACAAAAATGGATGAAGGAGCACCACCTAATTAGCGATACTGATAATTACAAAGGAAAAGCGGCACAAAATGTTATAAAACAGTTTAAAAACGACGGCGTTCATTGGTCAAAAGCTTTTGCCTTATACCAGGTTCAAAATGATGGCTAAAAATGTAATTCTTTTTACTTTACAAACATTTAGCGCTACCGGCGGCATCCAGAAAATGACACGCACACTTGGCCATTCCTTGCATCGTGCTGCCTTAAAAAACAATTGGAATTTTGAGCTTTGGTCGGCTTATGATAAGCAGGATGACCTGATGGCGCAATATTTACCTTCCACAAATTTCAAAGGGTTTGGCGTAAACCGGGCGGGTTTTGTTTTAGAAACCATCGGTCATTCCACAAAGCCTCATGTTGCTATATTAAGCCATATTAACCTGGCCATCATTGGCCTGTTAATTAAACTGATTAATCCTAAATGCCGGTTATGGCTTGTAGCACATGGCATTGAGGTTTGGCGACCGCTTTCGTTTTTTAAACGCATAATGCTTAAGCGCTGCGATAGCGTGATTTGTGTAAGCAATTACACCAAACAACAAATGATAGGCCGGCATAACCTGGATGCCGGAAAATGCATTGTACTGAATAATGCTATTGACCCTTTTATGCGGTTACCCAATACCTTCACAAAACCACAAAGCCTGTTACAGCGCTACGGTTTACACGATAATGATCTTATCCTGTTTTCGTTAACCCGCCTGGCATCTACCGAGCAATACAAAGGGTATGACCAGGTAATCAGCGTATTGGGCAGCCTGAAGTCAAAATTCCCGCAAATAAAATATATGCTTTCGGGTAAATATGACCGCCAGGAATATATCCGCATAAAAAAACTAATTGCAGTGCATGATGTAAGTGAGCAGGTAATTTTAACCGGCTTTATTGACGAAGCCGAACTTACCGATCATTTTCTACTGGCCGACCTGTTCGTTTTACCAAGCAAAAAAGAAGGGTTCGGCATTGTATTTATTGAAGCTCTTGCATGTGGCTTACCGGTTATTTGTGGCGATGTCGATGGCAGCATTGATGCAATCCGCAACGGAGAACTGGGAGAAGCAATCGACCCTGATAATCTCACTGAACTTAATAACGCTATAACCGGGCACTTACAAAAACACATAGCCGCTGATACCCGCAAAAATTTACAGGAAAAGTGCATCAGCCATTTTAACGAACACGATTATATGACCAAGCTTGAGCAGTTAATAAATGAGTGAGATACTCCCGAAAAACTGGGACATTGAAATAAATGCCAAAAGCAGCCTGTTTGACCTTAAACTCAGAGAAGTATGGCACTACCGAGACCTGCTCATATTACTTGTTCGGCGCGATTTCGTTTCTTTTTATAAACAAACAATTTTAGGGCCGGTGTGGTTTTTTGTTCAGCCTGTTATTACCATCCTGTTTTATACCCTGATATTTGGCAATTTGGCCGGTATCCCCGTTGATGGCTTGCCCAAACCACTCTTTTACCTGGCCGGTACCATCATCTGGAATTACTTTGCCGACTGTCTGAACAAAACCTCAACTGTTTTTAAAGATAATGCCGGTATACTGGGCAAGGTATATTTTCCAAGGCTTATTATGCCCTTAAGCATTGTGCTGTCAAACCTGATCCGTTTTGCGGTTCAGGTTTTACTTTTCATTATCTTGTACATTATTTTTGTTTTAAAGGGAGAACAGATCGTTCCCAATATAGCAGCCCTGCTGCTGCCGCTGCTTATTATTATGATAGCATCGCTGGGTTTGGGCCTGGGTATGATCATATCGGCAGTTACCACAAAATATAGGGACATCGCTTTTATAGTAGCCTTTGGCGTACCACTTTTAATGTACGCAACAACGGTTATATACCCTTTATCGGTAGCGCAGGCCAAATATCCCAAATACAGCTGGCTTATCAAGTTTAATCCCATTACGGCCGTAATTGAAACGTTCAGGTATGGCTGCCTGGGCAAGGGTAGCTTTAGCTGGGAGCTGTTAGCTTACAGCATCGTTAGCACTGTTTTAATACTAATGGCAGGCATAGTGATATTTAATAAGGTTGAAAAAACTTTTGTTGATACCGTATAATGAGCAAGGCAATAAAAGTTGAAAACCTGTCAAAAGCCTATCAGTTAGGCGATTTTGGCACAGGCACTATCTCCCGCGACCTGGAGCGTTTTTGGGCACGTCTGCGGGGTAAGGAAGATCCTTTTTTGAAAATAGGTGAAGTAAACGACCGTACTATCAAGGGTGAAAGTGATGTAGTATGGAGCTTGAACGATATTAATTTTGAAGTTGAACAGGGCGATGCCGTTGGCATTATAGGCCGCAACGGAGCAGGTAAAAGTACCCTGCTTAAAATATTAAGCCGCGTTACCTCCCCTACTACGGGTTCGGTAAAGCTAAGGGGCAGGATAGCCAGTTTACTTGAAGTGGGCACAGGTTTTCACCCGGAACTGAGTGGCCGGGAAAACATTTATCTCAACGGCGCCATCCTGGGGATGCGTAAAGCCGAGATTAAACAGAAGTTTGATGAGATCGTGAACTTTTCGGGGGTTGAAAGGTATATTGATACTCCGGTTAAACGTTATTCTTCAGGGATGTATGTTCGTTTGGCCTTTGCAGTGGCCGCGCACCTTGAAAGCGAAATTTTGATAGTAGATGAAGTACTGGCAGTTGGCGATGCCGAATTTCAGAAAAAATGCCTCGGCAAAATGGGGCAGGTGAGCAAGAGCGAAGGGCGTACTGTTTTATTTGTAAGCCACAACATGGCTGCCGTTAAAACATTATGTAACCGGGGCATTGTTCTTGCGAACGGGCAGCTGATATATGAAAACAAACAGCTCGAAGCTGTTAGCTTTTATCAAACCAATAACAATACCCGGTCAACTTTTGAGCATCATGGCGATCTGAGCTCGGCACCGGGGAATGAAAATATTAGGATACTTAAATTTATCATCCGCCCGCTTACCGGCGACAGCATCTCCATTTCGACTGGTGTTAGCTTTGAGATGATCTTTTTTAATCAAAAAGCAGATATTAACCTCGATGCTACATTTGAATTAAAAAACAGCGATGAAATCCCGGTGTTTCATAACGGCGTACTTATATCAACCAATAACAATTCAAAAACCGGATTATATACCGTTAGGTGTACTATCCCGCCAAACCTGTTAAATGCCGGCAATTATTCATTTAAGTTAATTTTTGGTGAAAATCAACGTTACCTGTTATTCGGCGCCGATGATTTTATCGGGTTTGAGGTTGAAAATGAGAGCAAGGGAAGTAACAGCTCTTTAGCTCCGGGTGTAATTCACCCTAAACTTGATTTTACTGTTAGTTACCAGGCATAATAGCATATGGAAGCTCCGCACATCATACAATTGCCCAAGTTTTTAGATGACAGGGGGAACCTTTCTTTTATTGAAGAAAACAATCATATTCCCTTTAGAATTGAGCGTACCTACTGGATCTATGACGTACCTGGCGGCGAACGGCGGGGCGGCCACGCTTATTTAAATCTGCAGGAATTTATAGTTGCTATTAGCGGCAGCTTCGATGTTGTACTTCATGATGGCGAAAAGGAAATGCGATTTAGCCTTAACCGTTCGTATTATGGGCTATATGTACCCAAAATGATGTGGCGCGAGATCGAGAATTTCTCTACCAATTCGCTGGCCCTGATCCTGGCCGATGATAAGTATAAAGAAAATGAATATATCAGGGATTTTGATCAATTTATAAGCAGCAAACATGGAAGGTAAATCGTCGACCGTTTTTGACTGTAACATTATCCACTTGCAGCGCATCCACAATCGCGCAGGCAACATCACCCCTGTCGAAAACAATATTCATATTCCGTTTGCTGTTAAACGGGTATATTATTTATATGATATTCCGGGCGGCGAATCACGCGCGGCACACGGACATAAACAACTTGAACAATTTATAGTGGCGGCCAGCGGCAGCTTTGACATTACTATTGATGATGGTATCAACAAAAAAACAGTGCAGTTGAACCGTCCATACATGGGATTGCATATTAAGCCTGGCATCTGGCGCGATATTTCAAATTTTTCGTCGGGCGCTATTTGCCTTGTACTTGCTTCCATGTTATACACTGAAGATGATTATTTAAGAGATTATAACCGATTCAAAAATTACAAATCATTATAAGTGCAGTTCCCTTTTTATAAATTTGACTTGATATTCAGATTGGTTGAAGAAAGCGATGCCGAATTTATTTTAAGCCTGCGAACCGATCCTAAACTATCCAGGCACTTATCGCCAACAGATAACGACCCTGAGCAACAACGCTTATGGATCCGCGGATACAAGGAACGTGAGGCCCGGGGCGAAGAGTATTACTTTTTATTTGAAAGTACCAGCCACGAACCGCTTGGTGTTGTACGTTTATATGACTTTAAGGACAAAACTTACAATAGCGGCAGCTGGCTTATAAAGCCCGGCGGTGATATCTTGACTGCCATCAAATCAGACCTTTTTATCTCATCATTTGCACTGGATGAACTGGGTTTTGAACAATGCCTTTTTGATGTGCGCAAAGACAATAAAAAGGTAGTACGCTTTCATAAAATGTTTGCCACCCAAATAAACGAGGATGAAAATAGTCTATATTTGATGATGGACAGAAAAGCTTATGAAAAAAAATACAAGTACTTAATTAATATAATTGAACCAGAAATATAACACCATGAATATTCAACAATTTGTCAGTCAATTTGCCGAACAATTCGATGAAATACCTACAGACAATTTTGCTGCAGATACCCAATTTAAAGAAAACGACGAATGGAGCTCAATGACAGCGCTATCCGTAATAGCCCTTGTTGATGACAGTTACGATGTAAGGCTAACCGGCGACGATATCCGCAAATCATCAACTATACAAGATATTTACGATATTGTAGCTTCAAGGGTAACTGCTCAATAATGGCTTTTCTGCATATTAAAAATGTTGTGATAAAAGGCCTTGCTGCCTGCGTGCCTTCTGTAATTGAAGAAAACGCTGATATACAGAATATCCCGGCGCCGGATCTTGAAAAACTTATCAAAACTACCGGTATTGAACGCCGGCATATAGTTGATACCGGTACCTGCACATCTGATTTATGTTATACTGCTGCAGAGAAACTCATTGCTGAATTAAACTGGAATAAAAACGAAATTGAAGGATTGGTATTTGTAACACAATCTGCCGATTATATTTTACCTGCTACATCAGCCATTTTACAGGATAGGCTTGGCCTTTCACCGCATTGTTTCACGCTTGATATTTCTTTGGGATGCTCCGGGTATATTTACGGGCTAAGTACGCTTGCCGGTTATATGCAAAGCGGCATGATCAAAAAAGCGCTGTTGTTGGTTGGCGATACTTCATCCATATCATGTTCAAAGGGTGATAAAAGCACCTATCCGCTTTTTGGCGATTCGGGAACTGCCACTGCTCTTCAGTACAACGAGGGAGATGAAGGCCTGAAATTCATTTTACAAAGCGATGGAAGTGGTTTCAACTCCATCATTATACCCGATGGCGGGTACCGTAACAGGTTTAGTCTGGTTTCGCTTGAGCCACATCAGGTAAATGATGGTATTGTTCGCAACAATCTGCAGCTATCACTTGATGGTATGGACGTTTTTTCGTTCGGGATTTCTAAAGCTCCCGAAAGTGTGAACCTGTTGCTGTCAAAATTTAACATCGATAAAGATAAGGTCGACTATTTTTATTTTCACCAGGCAAACCTGATGATGAACGAGCGCATCAGGAAAAAACTCCAGTTACCCGAAAGTAAGGTACCTTACTCGTTAAAAAATTTCGGTAACACCAGCAGCGCCAGTATCCCTATTACCATGATAACCGAAACATCCGAAACCTTGAAAAACGGCGAAAATGCAATCATTGCCTGTGGCTTTGGTGTAGGATTATCCTGGGGAAGTATGGTTTGCCAAACTAAAAACCTTGTGATCCCCGACCTGATCATCTATGAATAATCCCTTTTCATTAACCGGAAAAAACATTCTTATTACCGGCTCTTCATCCGGTATCGGCAAAAAAACTGCGCTTACATCGGCCGGCATGGGGGCAAAACTCCATATAAGCGGTCGCGATGCCGAAAGGCTCACGGCAACGCTTCATGAGCTTGAAGGCGAAGGGCATGCGATGCAAACCGCCGATTTAACCAGCGAACAGGACATTGATACCCTGGTACAATCAGTTTCAGGATTAGATGGCGTAGTATTATCCTCAGGAATAACCAAAACGCTTCCGTTTAAATTTATAAACGCCGTCGAACTCAATAGTATCATGCAGGCAAATTTTTCTGCACCTGTCCTGCTACTCAGCAAGCTTATCAAACTCAAAAAGTTGAACAAAGGGTGCTCCATTGTATTCGTGTCTTCAATTGGCGGTAATTTTATAGGCGCAAAGGGTAACGCTATGTACAGCGCGTCAAAAGGCGCAATCAATGCTATTCAAAAAGTACTAACGCTTGAGCTGGCCCCGCAAAAAATAAGGGTGAACAACGTTTCGCCTGGCATGGTACGTACAGAAATGTGGGAAAACTCAACCACATTCACTGCTGAACAAATTGAGGAAGATGCAAAAAAATACCCCCTCGGTTATGGCGAAACCAGCGATGTCGCCAATGCTATTGTTTACCTTTTATCAGATGCCAGCAAGTGGGTTACCGGCATTTCATTGGTGTTAGACGGAGGTTTTTCTGTTCAATAACATGATCGCTTACATCAAAGCAATTTCGTACTATCTGCCCCCAAATAAACTTACCAACGCCGAGCTATCGGTTCTATTTCCCGAATGGGGAATTGAAAAGATAGCCAACAAAATAGGTGTCGACACCCGGCACATTGCCGCCGATAATGAATTTGCATCAGACATGGCTATCGCCGCAGCACAAAAGCTTTTTGCTGAACATAATATCAGCCCGGCAGATATTAACTTTATACTTTACTGCACCCAAAGCCCTGATTATTTTTTGCCTACAACAGCTTGCATTATTCAGGATAAGCTGGGGATCCCGGTTAAGGCAGGCGCGCTTGATTTTAACCTGGGGTGTTCGGGCTATGTGTACGGACTCGCTTTAGCCAAGGGCCTGATAGCAGCCGGCATAGCTACTAATATCCTGTTGCTTACATCCGAAACTTACTCAAAATTTATACATCCTAAAGACAAAGGCAACCGCACCATCTTTGGAGATGCCGCAGCCGCTACCCTCATCAGTACCAATGGCTTTGCCGCCATAGGCCACTTTGAGTTGGGTACCGATGGCAAGGGCGCCGAAAATCTAATCGTAAAGCAGGGTGCTATCCGGCATCCCGAAAAAAGTGCAGATACCATACATGATGGCTATGGTAACGAGCAATCGCCAGGCAATTTACATATGGACGGGCCTGAGATATTTGCTTTTACATCGACGGAGGTCCCCGTGTTAATAACTGAAATCCTTAAAAAAAACGGGGTAAGCAAAGCCGATATCGGGCAATTTATCCTGCACCAGGCCAACCGGTACATGCTGGAGCACCTGCGTAAAAAAATGGATATAGCCCCCGAAAATTTTTATATCTATATGGCCGATGTGGGTAACACGGTATCATCATCGGTGCCTATTGCACTTTATGAGGCCATGAAAGAAAAACAGACCGGTCCGCAGGCAAAATGGCTTTTGGCCGGCTTTGGCGTAGGTTATTCATGGGCCGGAACCGTAATAGCATTTATATAAAAGCTAAAAGCAGAACGTCTAAGGCTTAGAGCTAAACCAATGAATATTCCTTTTTTATCATTTAGCAGTCAGAATAATTTAGTTGAAGCAGAGATCCGTGCAGCATTTGATCGTGTTTTTCAAAATAAATGGTACATACTTGGTAAAGAAGTCGGCGATTTTGAAAATGCTTACGCTGCCTTCAATAAAGTACAACACTGCATTGGCGTAGGCAATGGGCTTGATGCCCTGTGTATTGCGCTACGGGTGCTTGAAGTTGGTGAAGGCAATGAAGTGATCGTCCCTTCAAATACCTTTATAGCTACCTGGCTCGCCATATCGCAGGTAAGGGCTACCATTGTACCGGTTGAACCAAATAAGGATACTTATAATTTAGACCCGCGTTTGATTGAAGCAGCCATCACCCCAAAAACAAAAGCTATCATACCCGTACACCTTTACGGACAGGCCTGCCAAATGGATGCTATTATGCAGATAGCCCATAAGCATAATCTTTTTGTGATAGAAGATAACGCACAGGCGCAGGGGAGCATATACAACAACAAGCTTACCGGCAGCTTCGGCCACGTTAACGCTACCAGCTTTTATCCAACAAAAAACCTGGGCGCGTATGGCGATGCAGGAGCTTTAACTACCAACGATGCCGGCCTGGCACAAAAAGCAAGCCTGCTGCGTAATTATGGCTCCGAAAAAAAATACTACAACGAGGTTATCGGCATAAACTCAAGGTTGGATGAATTGCAGGCTGCTTTTCTTTCGGTTAAACTAAAATATCTTAGCGGATGGATAGATGAAAGAAGAAAGATAGCAGCCACGTACAGCCAACAGCTTGCAGGCACCAGCAAACTTATATTACCGGTAACTGCACCGGGAGCAAAACATGTATACCATTTATATGTGATCCGTACTGAGAGGCGCGATGCACTGGAAAAACATTTGAACAACAACGGAATAGGCACAGGAATCCACTACCCTGTACCGGCGCATTTGCAAAAAGCATACGGGCATCTCGGCTACCAAAAAGGTGACTTCCCGATAGCTGAGGAATTGGCAGAAACCTGCCTGAGCCTTCCGCTGAATCCGGGCATGAGCGATGAGGAAATTGAATACGTAACTAAAACTATTAACAAGTTTTATGCGTAAAATTTTAATTGTAAATGGCCAGCTGGTTATCGGTGGCGCAGAAAAGCTTGTTTACGAACTGGCAACTTTCGCGCAAAAAAATAATATTGAGCCTACTGTATTGATTTTGGAGAACTACCAAAAAGAATACTATGACGATATACTTAAGCAAAAAAAAATTAAAGTCGTAAGAACCAGGCTTACGGGCGTCAAAAACTTCAGATCACCTTTAAGAATGTGCAGGTCGCTGTACTGGTCATTCAAATTGAAATTTTTAGCTAACTCCATATATGACAGTATTCATGTAATCGGATTATATAATATTTATCGCGTAAAAGATACGATCATTCACAATCACAGGTTTTTTTGGCACATTACCAATGCCATCCAGGGAGCCTATAATTTTCCTGAAAGTTATTTTGATAATGCTAATGATACCATAGTATATATCAATCCATACCAGGAAACCGAGTTCAGCAACTACGAAAAAAACACCCCGGTAAAATGCAAAAAAATATTATTTAAGCTTTTTTTAAATGATTAACTTAAATGTAGTTTCACGGATTGCGGACGACAAAAACTCTTTTCCTAACCTGGTTGAAATACTTCACCTACTAAAAAATGATGGTATTACTGATGTACATATGCTTTTCATAGGCGCAATTTACAGCAACCAGGTTTATCAAAATATACTTGATTTGGCCGGTAAATTGGGAGTTTCATCAAATATCTCCTTTACTAAAACTTCAATCCCATTGCAGGAATTACCTGACGAAATAAAAAACGGATATTTTATAAATTTCACGATTGGCCAATTTACCGGATACTCGGGGTTGGAAGGAATTAAAAATGGATTCAAAACCATTCTTTACAATGTTGATAAAACATTGGAAAATGAGCCCTTAAACTTGATTACCCATTGCCGGACAACTGACGAACTGATCGCATTGATAAAAGCTATCAGAGCCAATCAGATTAAGCTTGACGAGGAAATAATATTTTGCAATCAGCAAGTGATAAACGGATTTACCCTCGATCTTCCTTCGGCACAAAAACTATTGGATATGATGCTGCCAGGTGAATTAACCAACTACCAAAAGTTACGAAGAGTAAATTGAATAGCGGGGTATCAATTATTGTTTGCTGTTACAATGGTAGCAAACGGCTGCCCGAAACTGTTAAACACCTGGCCTTACAAAAGGTACCGGCATATATTAACTGGGAAGTTATAATTGTTGACAATGCATCAACAGATGGCACAGCGGACACAGCCAGGGCCGAATGGGGAAAACACAATTTAACCAATGTTCCGTTCAGTGTTTTGAGTCAACCCATTGCAGGGCTAAGTCATGCGCGGGATATGGGTTTAAATCACGCTCGATATGAATACCTTCTTTTTTGCGATGATGACAATTGGCTTTTCGACAATTATATTGAGCGTGCCTTTAAAATCATGAACTGTGATAGCCAAATAGGTGTATTGGGGGGATGTGGATTAATAGAAGCTGAACAACCGGCCCTACTTTCCGAAAGCCTGCTGAAATTTACTACCGTTTGGGGTCCCCAAACTTGGGCAGTCGGTAGCCATTGGGTTTACGGTGCCGGGGCTGTTTACCGGAAAAGCATCCTGCTTGAACTGAAGAACGCCAATTGGAGGCAGGTAACAACCGGCCGGATAGGTAAAAAACTGCTTTCGGGCGAGGATGTTGAGATTTGCCTGATGAATTATTTGATGGGCTATAAGATCATCGCCGATGATAACCTAAAGTTTAAACACTTTGTTCCCCATCAAAGGCAAAATATCAACTATATATTAAAGGTTGCATTTTGGTTAAATTACAGCAGCGTTTTGCTCAATGGCTATTTTGCACTGGTTAATGATAATAAACGGCCTATCAAACAGATCATAAATCACGATCTGCTTTCCGCAGCAAAATCCTTAATCAAGTTAACGGTTAACTTGTTTTATCAAAAGGTTATCAGATTCCGGCCTGTAAGCGTCGAACAAAAAATCTCATACTACCAAAAATCTGGCCAGCTCAAATCGCTGTTAACTAACAGGCAACTGATAAAAAATCAGTACCAGCATATAAAACAATTATTAAAAATTGTAAAAACAGCCCAGGCTTTCACAAGCTATTAAGCTTATGGGATATTCCGTACCGATACTTTTTTTAATATTTAACCGCCCGGCTTTTACAGAAATGGTTTTTGAAGCTATAGCTGAAATTAAACCTAAATACCTTTATATAGCTGCTGACGGACCAAGGCCTGATAAACCCGATGATATCGACCTGTGCGCCAAAACACGTTCGTTAATTGAGCGCATAAACTGGGATTGTGAAGTTAAAACATTATTAAGGGATAAAAACCTCGGCTGCAAATCGGCAGTTAGCGAAGCCATCAACTGGTTTTTTGAAAATGTTAACGAAGGAGTCATTTTAGAAGACGACTGCCTGCCCGATAGAACATTTTTTCCCTTTTGCGAAGAACTGTTGACAAAGTACCGTTTTGATGATAAGGTAATGTCAATATCCGGTTCAAATTTACTAACCGATGGCTGGAAAAAAGATGCCCAATCATATCATTGGGGGCATGGCGGTATCTGGGGTTGGGCAACCTGGAAACGTGCCTGGAACCTTTATGATATAGAAATGAAAGACTGGCCCAAGCAGCAAACAAAAGATAGAGTTGAAGCGCAGCTTGGTACTACCGACTGGTACAATAGTTATTACGGTATGTTTGAATCATCCTTTAACAAATCATTAAATACCTGGGATATTCAATGGTTCTATAGCATTCTGATCAACGGTGGCATGGCCGTTAATCCTTGCGTAAATCTTGTAAAGAATATAGGCTATGGAAATGGGACACATACTCATTCGGCAGATGATGCTATTACCTATCTACCATTGGGCACAATGACATTCCCGCTAAAACATCCTAAAAAAATGCTTCTGGATGTCGCTTATTTAAAACAGGTTTATGCCCGGCTTAACAAAAAATACAAAAGTTCTGTTATACGCAGGGCGCTTAAATTTTTTAAGATAGCATAATGAAACAATTCATAAAACGGTTATTGCTTGGCCTTTTTGAAAAAGTAAACCTTGTCCATTTAATTTACCTGCTTAATGAAAAACAGGCAAAACGCAACATTCAGTTAAGCATTACCGATCTCGGGGCCACTTTTTATCCGGAGGCGGTGGTTTCGAACTCGCTCGACAAATCGAGAATAGTAATTGGCAAAGGAACCCATATCCGGGGGATGCTCAATATATTTAAGTACGGCGGCAAAATTGTAATTGGCGAAAACTGCTACATTGGCGATCATACCAGGATCTGGTCGGGCGAAAGTATAACCATTGGTAATTTTGTGCAAATCTCACATAATGTAAATATTATAGACACAAATGCGCATGAGCTTGAAGCCATTGAAAGGGCCAAACGATGGATGGACCTGGTACACAACGGGCACTGGGCCGATAAAGGAAATGTACACACTGCACCGATAATAATTGATGACTACGCCTGGATCAGCCTGAACGCTGTAATTTTAAAAGGCGTTACCATTGGGAAAGGCGCTATCGTAGCAGCAGGAGCAGTAGTTACTAAAGATGTTGAACCGTTTACCATGGTTGCCGGTAACCCGGCATGTTTTATAAAAACATTACCACAGCAATGAAAATACTTGTCATAGGCTCCAAAGGATTTATCGGCTCGGCCTGTTACAGCTATTTTAAAATTCAGCCAGGTTATGAAGTTTATGGCGCCGATGTGATGGTAGAATATGACGATCCCAACTACTTTTTAATTGATGCCACCAACGCCGATTTTAAAAAGGTATTTCATGAGCAACAGTTCAATTGGTGTATTAACTGTGCAGGGGCTGCATCAGTGCCCGAATCATTCAATAGCCCTGAGCGCGATTACCTGCTAAACGTTCATCTCCTCGTGAGCATCCTCAATGCAATAAAAGAAGGTAATGCCAATTGCAGGCTAATCCAACTGTCGAGCGCGGCAGTTTACGGTAATCCGCAAATACTACCTATTACAGAGTCCCATACGCTTAACCCGCTTTCACCCTATGGTGTACATAAAAAACAAGCCGAAGAACTCTGCCAGCTATATCATGATCATTTTAGCTTAAATGTTCATATCTTCCGTGTGTTTTCGGCATATGGAGCCGGTTTGAAAAAGCAGCTGTTTTGGGACCTTTACAAAAAATCGCAGACTCAAACAAATATCACATTGTTCGGTACCGGTAACGAAACACGCGAATTTATTCATGTTACCGATATTGTAAATGCCATGAACCTGTTCATCAATGCCGATAGGCCAGGGTTCAGCATTACAAACATCGCTAATAATAATACCATCACTATAACAACAGCAGCCGAAACTTTTTTGAGATATATAGGCTTTAGCGGCGGTTTGTCATTTACAGGCACCAACCGCATTGGCGATCCGTTATACTGGCAAGCCGATAATAGCCGGCTAATTAGCCTGGGTTACCAACAAAAAGTAAATTTTGAGGACGGTATTAATACCTATTGTAAATGGCTAAAAGGAAAAGAATAGGACTAAGCTACATCTACAACGAAAACTGGATCGGCGGCACTTACTATATCGAAAATCTGATAAATGCGTTAAACGCCCTTAATGATGAGGAAAAGCCGCATATTGTTTTGCTTACCGATAGTTACGAAAGTTTTTGGACGGCGCAGCAAAAATTCAACTATCCTTATATCAGCTTTCAGCTTGGTTCGGGCGAAGCAAGCAAAGGTTTCCAATTACTAAACAAGATAACAAACCGGCTGTTTAAAGTTCGTCTGTTTAGCCAGAAAATTAAAGCCCTTGATGCTGTTTTTCCTTATTATAAAAGTGAGCAACAATCGGCTGCTAAAAAGAAAATATATTGGGTAGCTGATTTCCAGGAACATTTTGCCCCAGAGTTTTTCAGTAAAAATGATATTGCCGCGCGCCTGCAAAACCAGCAGGAAATTCAGGCCTCGACGGGGCATTTAATTGTGAGCAGCAATACTGCGCTCGGACATTTCAAATCCATTTTCCCTCAGCATACGGTTAAGGTAAGCGTTCTGCCTTTCGCGGTAGCGCATCCTCCGTACCAGAATATCAACATCAAATTACTGCTTGAAAAATATCAGTTGCCTGCACATTATTTTATCTGCCCTAACCAGTTCTGGAAACATAAAAACCAGCTGGCAGTTCTAAAAGCAGTTAAAGAACTAAAGGCGAAAGGCGTTGAAATTACCGTAGCTTTTACCGGTAATACCAACGACTACCGAAACCCACATTATTTTATAGAGATGAAGGCGTTTGTTGAAGACAATAACATCGGCAACAACGTTAAGTTCCTCGGTTTTATCGACCGGCGTGATCAGCTTCAATTGATGAATAATGCCATTGCCATTATACAGCCATCATTGTTTGAAGGCTGGAGCACTGTTGTGGAGGATGCTAAGCTAATGAATAAATTTTTACTGGTTTCAGATATTGAGATCCACAGGGAGCAGTTGGTTAACAGCTCGGCCCACTTTTTTGATCCACATAATGTTAATCAGTTAGCGCAACTGCTTCAGCAGTTCAATGAACATCAAACCCCTCCCCTGCTCTTTGAAAATAACACTTATCATGAAAGCGTTGAAAAATTTGGCCGAACATTTCTGCAGATCATTGACTGAACAAAAAACATGAACCTTCCCGATCTTCAGTCATACCGTTCAAACTTTATCAATAAAGGCGTGCAATTGCCCCTGCCCATAGTAACCGGTACCGAAAACGGACTATTGCACAAGTTACCCCCACCTCCGGCTGGCAAAACCGGCTGGCCCTGGGACGAGCAGGTTGACCCGGCTGTTTTTGATCATAAAATAAACTGGCCTAAGCTAACCATCGTAACGCCCTCCTATAACCAGGCCGGTTTTCTGGAGCAAACCATCAGGGCTGTGCTTCTGCAAAACTATCCCAACCTGGAGTACATCATCATCGATGGCGGCAGTACCGATCAATCCAAACAAATTATTGAAAAATACGCCCCATGGCTTAGCTATTATCAAAGCGAAAAAGATAATGGCCAAAGCAATGCCATTAATCAGGGGTTCAGTCTTTCATCGGGCCGGTACCACGCCTGGATCAATAGTGATGATTACTATCTTAAAGGCGTTTTCCATAAGGTGTTAAATAAATTCATGAGCACCAATGCAGATTTTATATACGGTTACGGGAACGACTACAATGTTGTGTCCGGCAAAACAACCACAACGCGGGTATTGCCTTTTATTGATTATTTTATCAAGATTCCGAGCCTTGTGCAGCCCTCCACTTTTTGGAGCGCCGCCATTCATGAACCCGTTTGGGAGGAGCTTCATTGCTCCCTTGATTTTGAATTATGGCTCAGGCTGGTAAAAGGACACAGCAGGGCATTAATCAAAGAGCCACTTTCCGTTGCCAACGTGCATGACCAGGCCAAAACTCATTCGCCAAAAATGAAGGCGCAATGGGAGGCCGATCATCAGAAAATATGGGGAGCAGATGCTCACGGCACTGTTTATGAATGGAAGAAAATTGTTTTTTTTAACAGGATCAGGACCAGATTATATAAGGTATTGGGATATTACTCATGATGTTACTAAAAAGAAGTACAAACAAGATCCTGAGGATCTTATTCCATTTCTTTAACCAAACGTCTCTTCCTTTTAAAAGTAACCGGATTTTAATTGTAAGACTTGATGCTATTGGCGATTACATTCTTTTCAGAAACTATATAAGATGTATCAAACACGCACCAAAATTTAAAGGCTATAAACTGACGCTCCTTGGGAATATAGGATTTAAAGATATAGCCGAGGCATATGATAAAGATGTTATTGATGAATTTATCTGGATAACGCCGTCAATAATTTATAATATAAATGAAAAAATAAGGTTGTCGTTTGCCATTAAAAAAAAGGCATTTGATATTTTAATCAATCCGGTTCATTCAAGAGTTTTTCACACTGACGAGTTTATATCCCAACTTGGAGCCAAACAAAAGATTTGCAGCAGCGGCGATTATACTAATATGGAATCATTAGAAGAATTAAAACGCTCTTATAAATTTTATGACAGTATTGTAGATGTTCCCGGAACTGATTATTTTGAATACTTAAGAAATCACAAATTTACCGAAACCCTTACAGGTCAAAGAATTGATACCTCCTTAAATTTGCCAACCAAAAGTAAGCCAACCGAAAAAAGGGCTCTGCAACTGGTAATATTTCCAGGTGCGGGCCAGGGGTATAGAAGATGGGGAACAAATTTATTTGCAACGGCGATTGATTCCATAATGACAAATTCAACATTTAAAGTTACCGTTACAATTGCGGGCTCATCTGCAGATTCATGCCTGGCCACGGAAATAATATCACAATCAAAAAACAAAGATAAAATTGAAGATAAAACCGGTAAAACTAACCTTCTTGGACTAATTGAACTGATTAACAATGCAGATTTACTAATTTCAAATGATACCAGTGCTATACATATTGCTGCGGGTACACAAACTACCGCAATTTGTATATCCAACGGCAACCATTTCGGTCGTTTTGTTCCCTATCCCTTAAGCATAGCAAACAATATATACACGTTTTTTCCTTCTGAAGAGTTTAACAATAAAGATAATTATGCGTTATTGAACGATTTATACAAGCGCAACTCCAACCTGAATATAAACAATGTCGATCCTATAATTATCCGTAATAAGGCAATATCAATTCTTAATAATGCAAGCTAAATCAGGTGCTGACGTCAAAATTATTGTGAACTAAATTATATATCTGCTTTTTTAAATGCTTTTTAACTCCCTGTTGTTCCTTGTATTTTTTGTAATTGTAACCATTACATATTACCTGCTGCCGCATAAATTAAGATGGATGTGGCTTTTAGCCGCAAGCAGCTACTTTTACATGTACTTTAAGCCGGTATACATCCTCATCATTCTTTTCACCATTATTGTTGATTATTGTGCCGGCATCCTGATAGAAAAAGCCACAGGCAAAACCCGCAGTTTTTACCTCATTTTAAGCCTAGTCACCAATATCGGTGTATTGGCCTTTTATAAATATTTCAACTTTTTGGCCGGAAACCTGAATTTGCTATCTGACACATTCCATGGCCCGCAATTACCATTGCTTGATTTTATATTGCCAATTGGCTTATCGTTCCATACGTTCCAGGCTATGAGTTATACCATTGAGGTTTACCGGAGCAATCAGCCCGCCGAGCGTCACTTTGGCCTTTATGCCTTGTATGTAATGTTTTACCCGCAAATGGTAGCAGGCCCAATTGAACGGCCCCAGCATATTTTGCCCCAGTTACATCGGGGCAACAATTTCCGAAGCAGTAACTTGATAACTGGTTTATTTTTTATGACGATGGGCCTGTTTAAAAAAGTGGTGATTGCCGATAGGCTGGGCCTTTACGTCGACC
This sequence comes from Mucilaginibacter sp. SJ, assembly GCF_028993635.1. Taxonomy (NCBI): domain Bacteria; kingdom Pseudomonadati; phylum Bacteroidota; class Sphingobacteriia; order Sphingobacteriales; family Sphingobacteriaceae; genus Mucilaginibacter; species Mucilaginibacter sp. SJ. The sequence goes on along the minus strand of NZ_CP118631.1, from coordinate 4,608,002 downwards.
CGGTTTTTAACAACCCGCATGGTCATTCGGCACTTGACCTGCTTGTGGCTACCTATTTTTTTGCCTTCCAAATCTATTGCGACTTTAGCGGCTATTCGGATATAGCCATTGGCACAGCCCTCGTTTTGGGTATCGAGCTGATGCAGAATTTTAACTTTCCCTATCTTGCCTCCAATGTTTCTGATTTCTGGAAACGCTGGCATATCTCCCTTTCCTCCTGGTTTCGTGATTATTTGTATATCCCGCTGGGGGGCAGCAAGATTAATTTCCGGGTAACCTGCATCAACCTGCTTATTGTATTTATGATAAGCGGCCTGTGGCATGGCGCCAACTGGAAATATCTTGTTTGGGGCCTGATTCATGGTTTGCTGCTGGTTGCTTACCAATTGTTCAACAAGTACGATATCGGCATCAAAGGCTTTACCTTCTTGAAATGGCTTTTCACTTTTAACCTGGTTTGCCTCGCCTGGGTATTCTTCAGGGCAGGTACCGTAACCGATGCTTTTTATATCCTAACTAAAATACTCAGTGGCAGCAGCTTTGCCTATTCGGCCAGCAACCTGATGCCGGTACATGAGGTTTGGTACTGTGCTTTCATCATCATTGCACTGCTACTGGGTGAAAGTTATCTGCGAAAAGCAAAAGATTATTCAAACACCAGCAAGTTATTGCTTATAAGCGGGTTAGCGCTTGCCTGCTACTTCTTAGGAATCTTTAATGAAGCACAGTTTATTTATTTCCAGTTTTGAAGCGTAAGATTACCGGTCTGTTCATTTTGTTTATTAGTCTTGTATTGCTGGGTAGCGCCATGAACCAGTCATTCATTAATAAAATAAAGTTTGAAAAATATTTTGATCACCTGAATCCACAAATGATACAGGAAAGCGCCCTGTACAAAGCCGCATTAGTACATTCAGACAGGTGGCGCTACGGCGATTTGTATGGTGTTTGCTATCTGTCCCAGTACAAATTTAAACTCGAACCTTTTAAACAATATGGTTACAAACCCGGCAGGCAAAACACCAATAGAGTATTATACATAATAGGAGACAGCTTTTTGGCTGATAAGATACTTTCCGGTGCTTTTGATGCATTTGATAACGTGATTTTCCTCGATCGCCGGTTCTCTTTCGGCCCAATTAAACTGGATAGTACTAAACAAAACTACCTAATGATGGAGTTTGCAGAACGTAATCTTAACGACTATGATATCGACAAAACCGATGAAATTCGCTGGACAAATAACGATATCAAAAGCGGTGTAAACTTCAGCAATACGCCTGCCCCGGCACCAGGTCAACCACCTCCCACATCACTTTTTGAGCGCCTGAACAAGATCATCTTTAATAAGGACTTAAGCCGTAACCTCGAGCTCATTCTTTTTGATAATAAACTGACAACTCCTTTTAAAGAGGCAAAAGCATCATTAAATTATAAGCTTTTTGATCGTATAGCAAATGGGGTGGTAATAAGCTCTGATAAAAAGAGGCTACTTTTTTATGTCACCATCGACACCAATAATATGCAATCGGCCTTCAGATATAAGAATGAGCATGCGTTAGATTCTATAGTCCGCAACCTGGATATTGCACGTGATTATTATCGGGCTATTGGCTTTAAAAAAGTTTTTCTTTCAGTGATCCCTAATGCGGTATCTGTTTATGATGATAAACGAATGCCCTACAATCACTTGTTGGAAAGAGTTGAACAAAAAACTGATCTTCCTATAATACCATTATATAAAGCTTTCAAAGCCGACAAGCGCAATCTATTCTACCGTAGCGATTCGCACTGGAACCCGCAAGGCTTGGATACCTGGGTAAATGAAGCCAACAAGGTGTTAACAGCAAACCTTAATTGAAGCCATTCTTTTCCCTTATTATGCCGCTGTATAACTGTGAAAGCACTTTACAGCAAGCTCTTGATAGCATCACCGGCCAATTTTTCAAAAACTACGAGCTGGTTTTGGTTGATGGCGGCTCAAATGATAATACACAATATATCGTCAACAATTTAAAAAAAACAGATAAGGTTAATATCCAGTTCATTTCTGAACCCGACAGGGGCGTTTATGATGCCATGAACAAAGGAATTGATATGGCGAGCGGTCAATGGCTTTACTTTATGGGTGGCGATGATACTTTCAACAGCTCCACAGTGTTGGATCAGGTTTATCAGGCCATCCAAAATGAACCTGCCGATCTTGTATATGGTAATGTAACAGGTACTACATCAAATACAAAATATGCGGATGATACTATTAATAAAGTATTATCACGCGGCATTCATCACCAGGGCATTTTTTATAAACGCGGGATATTTAATTACACCGGTAAATACAACATAAAGTTTAAGGTGGCTGCAGACTACCATTTAACGTTGAAAGTATTTTGTAACCCAGTATTTAAAACCCGATACATCGATCTGGATATAGCGTTCTTTGGCGAGGCTGGTTTAAGCTCATCAACTTATGATTATCGTTTTTTCGGTTATCATTATAAGTTTCTGTCAACACATACAGCCCTCGGCTATATCAATGATAAAGCTACATGTTTGCAGCAATCAATTTACTGCTGCCTGTGGCTGGCGAAGGAAAAACAAAGCATAACGTTTGCGTGGTTCAACATTTTATACTACATAACCGGTTTAAACGGACTCAGCATCCCATTCAGGTTTAAAACTTTTTTAAGAATGATGTACTGGAGCCTGAAAAAGTGAGATGATATTTGGAAGCCTCAAAGCAATATTTTGAAAAACCGAATCAAAACTATAAAATCAACACTGCTTTACTTTTATAAATACGGTATACCATCCTATATCATTGCTTTTGGCGAATCACTGGGCGATAACCTGCTGCTCACTGTATTAAGTCGGGAACTCTACGGGCGCAGGCATAAAAATATCTGGATAAAAAGTAACCAACAACAACTCTTTGAGCATAATCCGAATATCAAACTTATTTTACCTTTTGGGACATTATTATCGGGTATGCTTCTTAAAGCCTTCAACGTAAAAACTGTTTTTCCAAAATACACAGTTTATCATCCCGAAACCGACGGCGACGAAATACCCGAAAAGCATATCATTTTAAAAATGGCCGATGATTTACAGCTTAAAGGTAAAATAGATCTTAAGCCCGTTTTAATTTTAACTGCTAATGAACTGAAAGCCGCGCAATGGGCAAAAAACCATATCGTAATAACAACATCCGGCTCAGCAGCATTGTTCCCAATGGGTAATAAAGAATGGGACGTTAAAAAATACCAACAGGTTGTTGATTTGCTTTGCCAAACCCACAAATTCATCCAGTTAGGCTCTCAAACAGATGCACCGCTGAAAAACGTTATCGATCTGCGCGGGAAAACTACTATCCGGCAAACAGCAGCAATATTAAGTAATGCCGCCCTTTTAGTATCACACGTAGGGTTTATGATGCATCTGGCACGCTCAGTCGACTGCCGGTCGGTAATCATATATGGTGGGCGTGAAAGACCTGGCCAATCAGGGTATATCAGTTTTAAAAACATATATTCTGCGGTTGAATGCTCACCATGCTGGTTACATAATACCTGCCATTACGATAAAAAGTGCATGCAAATGATTTTGCCCGGCACAGTTGAGGCGGCTGTAATAGAACAGTTGGCTTTAATTGACAAACCTTTGCCTGCCGATATCTTATATAATGACTGAGTTAAGCGTCATCATCCCTACTTATAATCCGGATACGACAAGATTACGGCAAACGCTTTCGGCCTTAAAAAGCCAATCACTGCCTGCCAATCGATGGGAGTTAATCATCGTCGACAATAATTCATCCAACAATTTCCGGCAGCAACTTAACTTAAGCTGGCATCCTGCGGCCCAAATTGCAGATGAAACAAAGCAAGGGTTAACTTATGCCCGACTTAAGGGCTTCAATGAATCAACGGGCAATATCATAGTAATGGTTGATGATGATAATATGATTGAAAGCGGCTATCTTGAAAAAGCCCTCAACATATTTGGCCAAAATCCCCAAATGGGCGCTATAGGTGGTAAATCAATCCCACTGTTTGAAACTGACCCGCCCGAATGGCTGTGTGAGTTTTACGGAAGCCTGGCCCTGCGCGACCTTGGCGATACCCCTGTCACATCCGCATGGAATAATGAATATCCAACTGCTGCGCCCATAGGTGCAGGGATGGTTATAAAACGCGAAGCGCTATCATCCTATATGGAAAAAATAACACAGGGCAAAAATAACCTCAGCGACAGGACTGCCAACTCCTTAAGCTCCGGCGGCGATAACGATATTGTGCTCGAGATCCTTAAAAGCGGCTGGCAGGTTGGTTATTTCCCTCAGCTTATACTACAACATATTATTCCTGCTCAACGCATGCAAGCAGGTTACCTTGCACGTTTGCTTAACAATACCAATAAATCGTGGGTGCAGCTACTGCAAAGCCACGGTATAAACCCATGGCAACAAATCACAAAATCGGGAGCTTCATTGCGAAAAGCTAAAGCCTGGGTTACCTATAAAGCCTGGAAAAACGCTGCGGCATATATAAAATGGCAGGGCGCCTGCGGTATGTATGACGGGCTTATAAAAACAAGTATAAATGATCAATAAAATAAGCAACTCACTGGCTTATCGCTTACCATTACTTTACAGGAGCTTGCTTGAATATAAGCCCCTTGCTGTAGGGCAGCCCAAAGCATCAGCGGCTTATACTGTACTTATGATGACCGGCAAAAGTATCATAGATATGACGCGCCTGTCCGCTTATTCTATTGCAAAATATTGGGAAGAGATTCCTAAACGGATCGTTATCTCCGGAAGAAATCAAAAGTAAATTCAGGTTTTGGCCGGGTGAGCTTATTGTTAACCACTGGCAGCAAAGCGCGGTATATCATCAGGACAAAAACAGGATCAATCTTTTAAATTATGCCGAGAGCCATGTGCTTGGCAAAAAATTGGCCGTGATACTTCATCAGGCCGAAGTCCAACCTGTAATATGGATAGACAGTGACATACTTTTTTACGAGGATTTTAACAAATATATTCCCCGAACATGGCGGGTTTGTTTGCGGCGGAAGCCAGGGGGGAAACTCAACTTATGATGACCGCGTTCTGAATTTCTACGGTAATAACCTCTATGATACTTATACCTTCAATTCGGGCTTATTAATTATTTATGAGCCCAGAATTTACGAAGACTTTCGGCTGGAGGAATTATTGTTTCATGTAAGTAACTATGTACATTATTTTACCGAACAAACTATTTTTGCTCATATAGCAAGTTCATCAATTGGAATACCCCGGACAACAGAGATTATAAAAAACGATCACCAGGATAGCAAACAGATTAGGCCTATGAAAAAAAATGGCATTGTGGGCCGGCATTATACCGCAAACGTCCGACATTTATTCTGGCGCGACTCGTTGTTTAATTTATAGCTTTCCTTGTTACAACAGGCGATTAATTTTTTATACCGTAACCCACGTTCACAACTCCAGAAGTTCAGGCGTTTTGGTGGTTATCTCAATTATCGCAGCATGATGAATGGCTGCAGAGAGATGGAACAGCGCTCTGTTGAGCTGCCGCCGGTAATTTCACATACCAATGGGTTGCCGATTTACTTTTTAACAGGTAAAAACTACCTGTACCAAACGCTTTACTGCATCCAATCATTAATTAAGTCATCTGCTGCGCAATTTAAATTCACATTGGTTGATGACGGCAGCTTTAATGCTGCACTGATGGAAAGGGTAGCAAAACAGCTGCCCGGCGCACGGGTAATTACAGTGGCGCAAATCAGTGAAAACCTGCAAAACACGTTGCCCGAAGCACGTTATCCGTACCTGCATAAAAAAAGAGCAGTATATCCTCACATTAAAAAACTAACCGATGTGCACACCATTCCAGGCGATGACTGGAAACTGGTACTGGATTCGGACATGCTTTTTTGGCATGAACCCAGGGAAATAATTACCTGGCTTTATGCCCCGCAACAACCTCTGCACATGATTGATTGTACAGAAGCTTATGGATATTCGCGGCAATTGATGGATCAACTGACCGGTGCACCAGTAAAACCGTTGCTTAATGTGGGGGCTATCGGTTTAAAAAGCGAAGCTATTGACTGGGACAAGCTGGAAAACTGGGTTAAAACACTGGAGGAGCAGGAAGGAACTTCTTACTATTTAGAGCAGGCGTTATCGGCCATGATAATAGGCGACACTGATGCTGCTGTTTTAAAAGCCGGAGATTATATAGTTAATCCTGGCCCGGATCAGATAAAAAACAAAACAGGCATTCTTCATCACTATGTAGACCTTTCAAAAGAAGGTTATTTTAAACAAGCCTGGAAACATTTTTTATAGCCCGTGTCATTAGGTAAAATAGCATACAAGTATTTTTTTAAACCAACCTTTTCGGTAAGGTATCATATCAGTCATTTCGGACCGATGGGCTGGCTGAACATGCAGCGGGGTGAGCAGCAAATGAAAAAAGCCGCCTTAAAGTTACCGCCTGTTAAATTATCAACAGGTAAAATACTGAAAGTAAGTTTCCTCACAGGGGAAAAATATTGGCATCAAACTATTTTTTGTGCTTATACTCTGGCCCGATACCTAAATGGCCAATTGGGCATCAGACTATATTCGGACGGGACGCTTACCGATGAGCATATCAGTTTTATAAATAAAGTACTGCCGGGTGTTGAGGCCATATCCGAGCAACGGGTATTACAACATCTCGACCTTGTTTTACCACAACATACATTTCCAACGTTACGGCATTTGCGTAACTGGCATCCGTTTTTTCGCCGGTTGATTGATATTCATACTTCGCCTTCATGGACAATCCACATGGATAGCGATATGATTTTTTTCGGCAAACCAGTCCAAATCATAGAGGCTTATCAGCACAAAACGGCGGTTTACATGAAAGAGCAACTGGCAGACTCCTATTTTGTAGACAGCGAGGATGTGCTGCGTGATAAATATGGCATTAACTGTATAAAAAAAGTAAACGGCGGCATTGTTGCTTATGATAATGATAAAATTGACTATGCCGATCTTGAAGAAAAAGCCAAACTGTTGCTGTTGCATTATCCCAATGCAGGTCCGGCACAAGTTGAACAAACACTCATGAGTTATGTGTTGTATCATCAAACCGCCCTGGCACTTGATGAAAAATTATACCGCATCTTTTACGACGACAAGCCCAACCCTGACAAGCCTGATATCGTCCGTCATTATATTTTTAAGGCCAAACTGCCTTATTTTACTTCAGAGTGGAAAAAACGAATCCTTTAGTTTCTGTTTGCATGCCGGCATATAACGCGGGCAAATATATTGCCGAAGCCGTTCGGTCCATAGCCGGGCAAACCTACACCAATTGGGAGCTCATTATTGTTAACGATGGTTCTACAGATGATACATCCATTATACTCAAGCAACTTACAGATCCCCGCATCGGCATTTACCACCAGGAAAACGGCGGGCAGTGCACGGCTGCAAATAAAGCCTTCAGTCTTTCAAAAGGCAGGTTTATCAAGTTTATGGATGCCGATGATGTTATCTCGCCCGGTTATATTGCAGAACAGGTTAAACGGATTGGAGATAACGATGATGTAGTAGCCTCAGCAGCCTGGGGTCGTTTTTATAACGATGACATTAGCTCCTTTAAAGTAAATGAAGATCTCATCAGGGAGGATTGTAAACCCATTGACTGGCTGGTATCGTCCATGGATGGCAAACAAGCCATGATGCAATGCGCCTTATGGCTAATCCCAAGGCCCTTGCTTGAAAAATCGGGTTTATGGGACGAGCGGTTGAGCCTTGTAAATGATTTTGAATTTATTACACGCGTGTTGTTACAAGCAAGTGAGATTCGCTTTGCTCAAAACGCGGTGTTGTACTACCGGAGTGGTATAAGCAATTCGTTGTCTGCGTTAACTTCCAGGCGGGCAATTGAGTCGGCTTTTACCTCTATTTATGAAGGTACAAGATATATGCTTCAGCATGAAAATAGCCCAAGAGTAAGAGCCGCTGTTGCCGATTGCCTGCAAAACTTTGTTTATGCGTATTATCCTCATTATCCCGATATTATAAACAAAGCCCAACAATGTATTGATGAGTTAGGCGGTTCAAAAGCTAAATATCCGGCAGGCGGTTACACAAAAATGCTAAACCGGCTTATCGGTTGGAAATTAACACAAAAATTTAAAGTTTTATTTGGCAGATAGTTTATCCATGCGCATACTGCTTTCATTTTTACAGGATAAAGTAAGCAGACCACATCCTGTACCTTCATATCGTTTTTGGCAGCATTATATTAAAAACGGTATTGTTGAGGCAGGGATGAGCTATATTGAAGCGCCGGAGGTTGACTGGGCCGAAGGACTGGTTTATGAGGAAGGTTCAGTTGCTTTGCAAAACTGGCAGGAACGGAGCTGGCAGGCAACAATCAATTATATCAAAGCCAACCGGCAAAATATAGACATTTTTTTAAGCTACCTGTATCCCAAACAAATACTTGCAGAGGCAATAGAACAGATCAGGAAAATGGGCATCCCCTGTGTTAATTTTTATTGCGATAGCGTACGGGAATTTAAAGCAGTACCCGCAAAGTTCAGGATCTTTGATTTGATCTGGGTACCTGAGCATGAGGCTTTATCTATGTACAGGAAGGCGAGGGTCAAGCATATCAACTTACCGATGCCGATGTGGGTTGAACCCCAATTAAGGTATCGGACCCTGCTTCATGAAATACCGGGAGTATCGTTTATCGGTTCAAAAGACATCCTGCGGGAAAACCTGTTAGGCCAGGCCATTCAAAAAGGTCTGCCGATAAGCGTTCGCGGAGCCGGATGGTTAGCACAAAGTGCAGCTCCGGTATTTGTTCCTGGTTCTGCTTATCAAAAACTTATTAACCAGGTTAACTTCGTAAAACAGCAGGGCTTTTCCGGCTTAGCAATTAAGGGACTTCAGCAACTGACCAAATTTCCTGTAATCCCGGTTGCCGACGATCATATATTCCCGAGCCCGGATTTTGATGAGTACATCAACATCACTCAAAGTAGTATGGTTACTTTAGGTATTAATCGGGTACCAACGTTTAAACGTACACACACGCAACCGCTAACCTATTCCCGGTTGCGTGATATAGAAGCACCCATGCTTGGCGCTTGTTACCTTACCGAATATTGCGAAGGCATTGACCAGCTTTATGATACCGATAACGAAATTAACGTTTACCACACGGTTGATGAACTGGTACAAAAAGGTACAGAGTTGCTCAGCAATAAAGAAAAAAGGGATAAACTTAGGATCAACGGACAACAAAGGGCCTTGAACGACCACGCTATTCCGTCATCACTAAAAAAAATAAAGAAGACCATTTTTGGCACCTAAGCTTACCGTTACGCCGGTGTACCCAGCAAATTGAAAATAGCCATTATAGTAAATCCGCTAATCCCTGTGCCCCCCGAGCAATACGGCGGTATCGAACGCGTTGTTTTTATGCTGATCCAGGAGCTTAAAAAAAAAGGCCACGATATTACCCTGTATGCCAATGAACATTCGCAGCCAGGCTGTAAACTCATTGGTTACCGTGAATCGGCTCATTATGGGGTAAAAGATCTGGTGAAAATTAACCGGCTTACATCAAAGATTGCTTTTCAGCATTTTGATATTGTACATACCTTCGGTCGTATGAGCAATATTGCGTTGCTAATGTTAAGCCGTATTCCCAAGATTGTGTCTTATCAGCTGCCGCCTACCATATCACAGGTTAAAAAGGCGGTAAATATCGCTCATAAAAACACATTGAAATTTACGGCTTGCAGCAATTACATAGCCAATCAAATCAATGCATTTGCTGATGTAACCACTATTTATAACGGGGTTGATATAAACGACTACAATTTTAATGCAGGTGTTCCCGATGATGCGCCCCTCGCTTTTTTAGGCCGGATCCAGCATGAAAAAGGGACAGCTATTGCCATACACACTGCAAAAAAAACAAATCAAAAACTGGTGATAGCAGGGAATGTACCCAATGAGCCAATACACCAGCAATATTTTAGTGAACAGGTAAAACCCCATATTGATGGCGAGCAGATCAAGTACATAGGCCCGGTCAATAACCGTCAGAAAAATGACTTGCTTCGTAACTCAAAAGCTTTGCTGATGCCGGTAACCTGGGATGAGCCCTTTGGTATTGTAATGGCCGAAGCACTGGCCTGCGGTACACCCGTTATCGGTTTTAATCGCGGCGCAATACCGGAGATAGTCACTAACGGGTCAAATGGCTTTGTATGCGGCACGGAAGTCGACATGATAACGGCCATTAACAGTATTGACTCAATCAACCGGGCCAGCTGCCGGCGGGTAGCCGAACAAAAATTCAGTGCCGGTGTACTGGCCAAACAATACGAAGAATTATACCAACGGGCACAGGGCAAAAATTGAAGAACGTTACTTTTATAACTACCGGCCAGCCAACTACTAACCCTCGCCTCGTGAAGGAAGCCGAAACTTTGCACAAGCTTGGTTATAGTGTTAAAGTGATCTGCTGTTTTTACCAGCAATGGGCCCAAAAAACCGATGAAGCTTTGACATCCAAATATCCCGGTATGTACATTTATTGCGGTGGCGATCCGGTGACACAAAAAGCAACCTACCTTAAAACCCGCGTTCGCCAAAAGTTAAGTACGCTGCTATTTAAATATACCCGGCATTTCGATATACCTGAGAACGCTATCAGCCGCACACATACCGAAGCATTGTCTATAGCTAAAAAAATAAAAACAGATCTTTATATCGCCCATAACCTCGGCGCCTTACCCGCAGCCATACAGGCAGCAAAACATTACAACGTGAAAATTGGTTACGATGCGGAAGATTTGCATTCGGGACAGTTTGCATCAACTCATAATGAGGGTTACAAGCTCAATAAATACATTGAGGAAAAATACTTTCCCCATGTTGATTATTTTACTGCTGCCAGCCCGCTCATTGCTGAATGTTATCAACGCGAATACCACTATTTAAAGCCTGTTGTGATAAACAATGTGTTTCCTAAGACAGCGCTGCCCATCATCCAAAATTATAAAGTCAATGAGCCATTAAAACTGTTTTGGTTTTCGCAAACGGTAGGTCCCGAACGAGGATTGGAAAATGTAATTAAAGCTATGGCTGCTACCAATGGCCATGTTAGGTTACACTTGTTAGGTAGTAGCAATGAAATTTACAGATCTGCGTTGTTGAGCCTTGCCAAAGAACTTAAATTAAATGATGATCAGCTTTGGTTTCATGAGCCTATTGGTGCAGGCGAGATTTTCGATTTCGCGAGCCGGTTTGATATTGGCATAGCCACCGAAACAGGCATTCCTTTAAACAGGGACATCTGCCTTACCAATAAGATCTTTACCTACATACAATGCGGTCTGGCTATGATTGTGAGCGATACACAGGCGCAAACATTATTTATGGAGCAATATCCGGATACCGGAAAACTGTACCAAAAAAGCAACCTGCAATCACTAACGGACTGTATCAGCTTTTACCTCCAAAACCCGAATGTTTTATACCAAACCCGTTTACAAAACTACCAGCTTGGCCAAACAGCATTAAACTGGGAAACCGAAAGCCGTACCTTTTTAAACCTTGTTCAAAAAGTATAACAATTGAATAAAAAGCTCCTCATTATTTCGCCATACTTCCCGCCGGTAAATGCCGCGGATATGCAGCGTGTGAGGATGAGCCTCCCTTATTTTGCAGCCTGCGGCTGGGAAGCCGAAGTGGTGACTATTGATGACCAGTATACCGACATAGCAAAAGACGAATTGTTGCTGCAAAGTCTCCCCCCGGACATTAAAGTTCACAAAGTGAAAGCGCTCAGCAAGGCACTCACTTCAAAAGTTGGGTTGGGCAGTATTGCCATCCGCTCGTTATGGTATTACCGCAAAACGGTTAACCGCCTGCTGAAGGACAACAAATTTGATCTTATTTATTTCTCAACCACACAGTTTCCGGTTTGTACGTTGGGTGCTTACTGGAAAAAGCGATTCGGTATTCCCTACGTCATTGACATGCAGGATCCCTGGCATTCCGATTATTATATCAACAAACCTAAAAGCGATCGGCCGCCAAAATATTGGTTCGCTTACCGTTTAAATAAATACCTGGAGCCCATTGCCATAAAAAACGCGTCCGGGCTGATCAGTGTATCTGCCGGCTACCTTGATGAGCTTAAATTACGTTATCCGGTAATCCAAAAGGTTCCGGCCGCTACCATAACCTTCGGAGCATTTGAACCCGACCTGCAAATAGCTAAAGCTAACCAAAAGTTTTTTGCAGGTTTGCTTGATGACGGCTTTATCAATGTGGTATATATCGGTCGCGGGGGGAAGGACCTTCACAAGGCCATCAGTCCGGTGTTTGACGCCTTAAGAACCGGATTGAATACAAATAAAGAGCAGTTTGACAAAATCAAACTCTACTTCATCGGTACCAGTTATGCCCCTGCAGGGCAAGGGGTCTTTACTATACTTCCCCTGGCAAAACAATATGACATGGAAGAACATATTGTTGAAATTACCGACCGCATCAGCTACTATAAAACCTTGTTTACATTGCAGCAGGCTGACGCGCTTTTTATACCCGGGTCAGATGATCCTAAATACACAGCATCAAAAATATTCCCATACCTGCTCACAAAAAAGCCTGTTTTGGCCATATTTAATGTTGCGAGTTCTGCTATACCTATCATGCGGCAGTACGGTGCAGAACATGTTTATAACTATGATGACGTTACCTCTGAAAACCTATTTATGTTTTTTGAGCAATTAATCAAGGGTAATTTCCAAGCCGTTGATTATCATGCTGAAGCCATCAAAAAATATTCGGCACGTGAAATGACACTGGCGCAGTGCCGTTTATTTGATAAAATTATTTATGAACGCCATTAAACGAACTGTCGGCTTTATTTTAAAGCATCCTTTGGGAAAAAAACATCCGGCAAAAGCCTTATGGCGGTTTGCCTGGTGGCAGGTACAGTCAAGGTTTTCAAGATCAAAGTTCATTATAAAACCTTTTGTTGGTGATGTTAAATTTTATGCAGCAAAGGGGCTGAGCGGTATTACCGGTAATATATACACGGGTTTACATGAATTTGATGACATGGCCTTTCTGCTTCATTTTTTAAGGCCGGACGATGTCTTTTTTGACATTGGCGCGAATGTAGGTTCATATACGCTGTTGGCTTCCGGCATAGCCAAAGCTAATAGTGTTACACTTGAACCTGTTAAAGCAACTTTTGATATTTTAAATAGCAATATCGGGCTTAATTATTTGCAGGACAAAGTAAAGCTCATTAATGCCGGCGCCGGCGCAACAGCGGGCGAGATCAGATTTTCGGTCGATGAAGATACCGGAAACCATGTTATTACTAAAGATGAGAAAGGCAAAAACACTGTTATCCTACCTATAATCACTATTGATTCATTATCGGAAACATACAAACCCGCTCTTATCAAGATAGATGTGGAAGGTTTTGAGACCGAAGTGCTTAAAGGAATGGGATCTACCCTTGATTCGCCCTTGCTAAAGGCCATTATTATCGAACTTAACGGTAGCGGCGGCCGGTACGGTTTTAGCGATCAGGATATTCACAAGTTGTTACTGTCAAAAGGTTTTAAGGCCGTTGCCTATGATCCTTTCAAACGCGTTTTAACCGGGTTGGATACCTTCGGCGCATACAATACTATCTACTGCAGAGACATTGAAATGATAAACCACCGCCTTCAAAACGCAAAAAGTGTTAATGTAATGGGCGAGACCATCTGAATGAAAAATTTAGCCATAGTTATTACTCATCCCATACAGTACTATGCACCGGTATTTAAGCTGCTGTATGAACGGCAAAAAATAAACGTTATGGTATTTTATACCTGGGGCGAAGGCGGCACGCAAAAATTTGATCCAGGCTTTGGTAAAACTATCACTTGGAACCTTCCGCTCCTTGAGGGTTATCCTTATGAGTGGGTAAAAAACATTTCGGCCGATCCTGGCTCGCACCATTCAAAAGGGATTGATAATCCTGATCTTATCAGTCAAATAAATAGCTGGCAGCCCGATGTCATTATGGTGTACGGCTGGTTTTACAAAAGCCATCTCAAAATCCTCAAATATTTTAAAGGCAGGGTACCTGTTATTTTCCGGGGCGATTCAACGTTACTTGATGATACAGGTGGTATCAAATCTGTATTGCGAAGCCTGTTTTTAAAGCGGATTTACCGTCATATTGATTATGCGCTATATGCCGGATCAAACAACATGGCTTATTTTAAAAAATGCGGTTTAAAAGAAACACAGTTGTTTTTTGCACCGCATGCTGTAGATAATGATCGCTTTGCCGAAGACAGGACCAATGAAGCCCTTACCCTGCGAAAACAGTTAGGCGTATCTGATGATGAAAAACTCCTGCTTTTTGCAGGCAAGTTTGAGCATAAGAAAAACCCGCTGGCGCTGCTTGAAGCATTTATTGACATAACACAGCCGGGCACCCATCTGCTGTTCGCAGGAAACGGCATTTTAGAAACAGAACTAAAAAACAAGGCTAATCGACATAAAAATGTTCACTTTATTGGCTTTCAAAATCAGCTTTACATGCCTGTAGTATACCAGGCTTGTGACATTTTTTGCCTCCCATCAAAAGGTACCGGTGAAACCTGGGGACTGGCCGTAAACGAAGCCATGGCCTGCGGCAAAGCTATATTGATATCAAACAAGGTTGGCGCCGGTACCGATCTGGTAAAAAACCAAAAAAACGGGTTAGTCTTTAATGCCGGTGATAACGCCGATCTTAAAAGCAAATTAAAAACATTGCTACTGTATAATAAAACCGCTTTATTTACAATGGGGCAACATTCCAAACAAATAATTGAGGAGTGGAGCTTTGGCAAACAGGTTGAGGCGATTGAACAATTAGTGTTAAGTCAATAGTACCACGTCGGAAATCATGAGTGAAGTTTCTTTCTTCATTTATTGAGAACTGACAAAAAACTAAGGCCAATTTATAAATAACACAACATTAGTTAGTAAATGCAAAACAGCAAATCGATAGAACGATATATTGTGTTGTTTATACCATGGCTGCTGGCACTGGCATGTAAAAGTGATAGTGTGTTATCCTATTTTATTGCATGGGGTGGCTCATTTTTTATATTCATCATAACACTTACCGGCTGGGTACGTCCAATCCCCAACGACCGCCCCATGGCCGAACAGTTGATGAGGCCCTTATTTATCATCCAGATAATTTTTGCGGGGTACATGTGCAGCACATCCATCTTTTATTTTATGAATACCCTCGGCTATGAAAATTTCAAGCACGTGTTTGTTCATACGTTAAATGATAAAGATGCCCTGGGCTTAATTGCCCAATGCCAGCGTTATTACTGCCTTGGGCATGCTTCATTTGTGATGGGTATACTTATTTTCATGAACTATCCCGTAACTAAAAAATACTATATCGAAACCGAAAGGCTGGCAAATCTGCTCATGATGTCGGCAATTATCAGTTTTCCGCTTTCGCTGTTATTTCTTAAGATACCAGGCCTTTCCCAATTTTATTACCAGTTTAGCTCATTGAGCTTTATTGCAGGTACATTGGCACTGGCCTTTGCCATACCACTAAAAAAAGGGGCCAATACGCTCATCTGCCTGTTATTATATGCCTTTAACTTTTACCAGGCGCTTACATCGGGGTTTAAAGAACCTATTATTATCAGCGTACTGGTTTTAGGCATCTTCCTATATCCTACCTATAAAAAATTAGTAACCATCACTTTTGTCCCTATCATTGTTTTATTATTTACGGTTTTACCAACATATAACCATATTTTCCGGGCCAATGCGTGGAATGGAGATGCCGATAGCGACGAAGCCTCACAACTGGCCCTTGACGCAGCATTAAATAGTGATAACAGCGATGTTGATGAAACTAACTGGGATTTTTTGGTATACCGCCTAAGCGAGATCGATATGTTCACCCGCTTTGTACAGTCGACCCCTAAAAATGTGGATTTTTATGGATTGGACCTTGTTAAACAATCGGCTATTGCTTTGGTGCCGCGGATCTTCTGGCCCTCCAAACCAATTACCGAAGCCATGATCATGCAGCGCGTTTATGATGCCGGGGTGGTTAACCGAAACTCTACTGTATCAGCCAAACCCGCCTACATCGTTGATGCGTATCTTTCAGGAGGTGATTGGGGTATCTTTATTTTCCTTTTCGCTTACGGCGCCCTCGCACAGCTAATAGCCGTTAAAGCCGAAAAACTTTTTGGGGGATATATATTAGGCACAGCACTTATATTTTCGGGCCTGTTTCAGATCATGTGGCGCGGCATCAGTTTTGAGTTCTTGTTCAATACTATCTTCTGGAGCTATATCAGTATGCTGCTCATTCATAAGGTATTGTTAAGTTCTAAAATTTTAAAAGAGGTTTGAATTACGCAACTGATCAATATGATTTCGAAAGAGCTACCTTAATGAAAAAATATAAAAAAATAAATCCGCAAATAACCACCGCATGAGCGCTTATAAAGATTACGATTATCCCGACGCAAGCCCCTGCCATGTATTCAAGGAACTCCAGAAACCGCTTATGTCATTATTAAATAAGGATACCAACAGTAGTATCCTCGACCTTGGCTGCGGTAATGGTTACCTGGTAAATTATTTATTGGCCGGGGGATTTAACGCTTACGGTATCGATGCATCCAAACCAGGCATTGCCATTGCCGATAAAATAAATCCCGGCAGGTTTTTTGTTCACGACCTTTCGGTTGAAGGGTTACCGGAGCCATTAAGAGATACGCAGTTTAATACCATTATATCAACTGAGGTTATTGAGCACTTGTACGACCCCTACACGTTTATACGCCTTTGCCGGGATGTTTTAAGCGAATCAAAAGGTGAGCTCATCATCTCAACGCCTTATCATGGTTATTTAAAAAACCTGTTTTTGAGTATTTTAAATAAATGGGACACGCATATCAGCCCTTTATGGCAGGGCGGGCATATCAAATTTTGGTCGGTTAAAACGCTGACACAAATCCTCAACGAACATGGATTTGAGGTAACAGCATTCAGGGGCTGCGGCAGGTTCCCCTATTTTTGGATGAGCATGATCATTAAAGCCAAACTCAAGTGAGCGAGAGCCTTGATATTATTATTTTAACTTTTAACGAGGAAAAGAACATTGGCGACTGCCTGCAAAGCGCGGCGGCGCTAAAAGCCAATATCTATATTGTTGATTCAGGTTCAACGGATACCACACTGGCTATTTGCCAAAGGTACACGCAAAACGTCTTCAGCCATCCGTTTGAAAATTATGCAACCCAGCGTAACTGGGCACTGGACAATCTTCCTTTAACCGGCACCTGGATTCTTAATCTTGATGCCGATCACAGGGTAACACCTGAGCTTGCAGCACAATTGAATAATATTTTCAACAATCCCGTAGATTCGGTAACCAACGGTTTCCTCATCAGCAGGCGTACCCTATTTATGGGCAAATGGATCAAACATGGCGGCCACTATCCAACATACCACGCCAACCTGTTCAGGCGCGGCTTCGGGCATTGCGAAGAAAAATTTTATGATCAGCATTTTAAAGTTACCGGTAAAACACAGGTACTTAAAACTGATATTATTGACGTAATAACCGATTCGCTTACCAGTTTCATTGCCCGGCATAATCATTGGGCAACACTGGAGGCTCAATACCTTGTTGAACAGCAAAATGCCCCGGTTGTTGATGATAACGGCAAGCTGGTACGTCCACGGTTATTTGGTAACCCGATGGAGCGCCGCCGATATATGAAAAAACGATACGAGGCGTTTCCTTTATTTGTAAGGCCTGTAATTTACTTTACTATAAGATACTTTATAAAATTGGGGTTTTTAGATGGAAAAACCGGGCTGGTATTCCATTTTTTACAGGGTTTTTGGTTCAGGTTTTTGATTGATGCTAAAATTTATGAGTTACGAAAGGAGAGCAAAAAATAATGAAACAGCCTGTTTTTTTAAATAACCCGGCAATACGGTTCATGTTGCTGTTTATATTGTTGTTTGCTGTATTTTACAGCTTTAATATTCTCTTTTTTGGCATCACCAGCCCCGGCGGAAATTATAACGCCTTTTTAGCCGAACACCTGAATTATATTGCGGGTTTGAGACAGGTTTTATTGGATTGTAGTGTCATGATCCTGAAGTGGCTTGGTTACGCTGCTATTGATAATAATTTCGAGTTACTGGTTGCAGGTAAAGGGACACTGGCTATTGTATACAGTTGTCTCGGCTTAGGGTTGATCAGCTTCTTTTCGGCCTTTGTGCTGGCCTATCCATCTCCGTGGCGGTCAAAATTGGTATTCCTCATTTCAGGCATTTTAGTTATCGAATTTTTAAATGTAATGCGTTTTGTTTTGCTGGCCATCTTCTGGTCGAAAAAGGCAAACCGGATAGTTGATCACCATACCATTTTTAATATACTTCTTTACATTATTATAGCATTTAGCCTGTATATTTGGATTAAACGTAATGATAAGCTTACCGGCCCTGATGTTCAAAACTGACCTTTCAACTTATAATAATTATCCTTATCATCCGGGTGGCAATGTTTTAAAACGCATTTTGTGGTATTACTGTAATGCCATATTCTTTAAAACAAGCATTATACCCTCAAGCGTATTCAAAGTATTTTTACTGAGGTTATTTGGTGCCAGGATCGGTAAAAATGTAACTATTAAGCCTTGCGTAAACATCAAATATCCATGGAACCTGCATATCGGCGATGAAAGCTGGATAGGTGAGAATGTATGGATAGATAGTTTAGTGCTCATCTATATCGGCGCACATGTTTGCCTGTCGCAGGGGGCTGTGCTGTTAACGGGCAGCCACAATTACAAAAAAACATCCTTTGATTTGATAACCAAAGGCATAATTTTGAAAGACGGCGTGTGGATCTGTGCCAGGGCTATGGTAAATCCGGGCGTAACGGTCGCGTCGCACGCGGTATTGGCCAGCGGTTCTATCGCTACAAAAAACATGGAAGCGTACAGCATCTACCAAGGCAACCCGGCGGTAAAGATCAGGGAACGGGAAATCAGTTAAAACTTAAACATCATCTGCTTTAAATAATTATATGCTGAAACAGAAACTACAAACCCACCAAATCATTTTATTGGTTATCAGCGGGATTGTTTTAATCATGGGCATTATGCTGATCATAGCCCCAGCCGCCATTTACCCCGACCCCAGCAAGGGCTTCCAGGTAATGCGCTCAATGGAATTGGGCTCGGCGTTTAACATCAGCGTAAAGCCAGATCAGAATGATATCAGCAAAAATACGTCCGAATTTTTAGCGTGGTGGTCGCCGGGGCAATACCTGGTGCCTTATTTTTTTAAGCTTATCTTCGGTGTCAACACTGGTCGCGCTTCTTCAATAGTAACTTTGCTGTTTTCGTTATCGGGCATTTTCGGGTTTTATTACTTCTTTAAAAAAGCTGGCTTTACGCCAATGATCTCGACTTTAAGCGTGCTGTTCATTGTAATTCAGTTATCCTTTTTTACGCCCTATGTATTCTATAACGGGGGCGAAGTACTACTTTTTGGATACACCGGCTGGTTTTTATACGGATGCATAGCCATTGAAAAAACTAACTGGAAACTGGCTGTATTTCTCTTTATAGGTGGAATATTAGGCTTCATTTGCAAATCGTCATTTTTATGGATGTATGCCGCCACTTGCTGTTTTTTATGGCTTAGGTTTTCTATAGGAACAAAGGACATCATTGGCTGGATAAAAAATGGCATATGGATAGGAGTCCCTGCGGTATTATCCTTATTTATGATCTATCATTTTTATCTTTCAAAAGGTGCTAACCCCTCATCGATAACCGGAAGTATGAAGCTGGTTTGGGAAACTTTTGGCTTTCCTTTGGCTTCGCCAATATTAACCGCTTTTTCGATAGATGACCTTACAAACGGCCTTTTATTCCATGATGACCCTCCTATGTTTACTTACTTTTGGGGGGTGATAATTGTGCTGATCTGTGCTGTATTAAGTATTTTACTGATCTGGTTTACTGTAAAAAAGGTGCCTCACAAAAATTATGCGCTGCTACTGGTGGTTTTTTACGTGGTATCGGTGTTATTTTTCGGACAATCATTTTTGAGACAGGCCAATATTTCGTATGAAGCAAGGCATTTGAGGCTCATCGGGCTTATCGCCGCGCCCGGCATCATTTACCTGATAAGCAGATTGCAACCTGGTTATAAATACCTGTTTTATTTTATATGCTTTGTAATAGCTTACTCGAGCTACAAATACTTTGTGCCAAGCTACTTTCAAAATAAAAATATCGGCGCAAGGGGATATTCGGGGATAGCACAGTTATTTATCGATCAGCCATCGTTAAACTATATCCGCAACCTGGATAAGCAAAACACCAACGCCATTTTTGTATTTAACAGCCCTGATCTGAGCCTGGAAATTGAACGCAACCGCACTATAACCGTTGAAACCATTGGCGCTGAAGTGGCTATCGATTATGATGACTACGTATATAATGGGCACGCCGGCCCGCTGTACATAGTTTTGCCCGCCGATTACATCGGTCCAAAATCAACTATCATGCGCAAATGCTTTCCTGGCTATACCGGCTTTAAAATGACGATGTTGAGTAATGACTACATTTTGTGGGAGGCTAAATAACGCTGGCGTTGATCTCTTTCCAGAGCAAGTCTTTTAGCTGATCGATATTTTTCTGGGCCACAGATGATATAAATATAGAGGAGATCCCATCGGGGATCTCCTTTTTCATTTCAGCCTGCAGCTCATCGTCGAGCATGTCGGTTTTGGTTATGGCCAACACACGAGGCTTGTGCATCAGTTCCGGATTGTATTCTTCCAGTTCATGCAGCAGGATGCTGTATTCTTCTTTTATACTGCGCGATGTATCAGCAGGTACCATAAACAGCAATACTGAATTGCGCTCAATATGCCTCAAAAACCTAAATCCTAAACCTTTGCCCTGTGATGCGCCTTCTATAATGCCCGGAATATCGGCCATTACAAATGAACGGCCGCCACGGTATGATACGATACCTAAATTAGGCACCAGTGTGGTAAAAGCGTAATCGGCAATTTCGGGCTTGGCAGCCGATACCACCGAAAGCAGGGTGGATTTACCTGCGTTAGGGAAACCTACCAAACCAACATCAGCCAGCACTTTTAGTTCGAGGATATTCCAGTCCTCACGGCCATCTTCGCCGGGTTGGGCAAAGCGTGGGGTTTGTTGGGTTGATGTTTTAAAATGCCAGTTACCCAAACCGCCGCGGCCACCGGGAGTAAGAATCTTGGTTTCACCATCTTTGGTTATTTCAAAAAGTACTTCACCTGTTTCAGCATTTTTCACGGTTGTACCAAGGGGCACTTCCAATATTTCGTCGCGACCGGTTTTACCCGTACGCAATGAGCTGCCGCCCGAATCGCCGTCACCAGCAATTACATGTTTACGGTATTTAAGGTGTAGCATGGTCCACAGTTGGGCGTTACCTTTTACAATAACATGGCCTCCCCTGCCGCCGTCGCCGCCGTCGGGACCGCCTTTTGAAGTTAATATATCACGATGCAAATGGGCAGAACCAGCACCTCCGTGGCCTGAGCGGCAACAGATCTTCACATAATCAACAAAATTAGAACCCTGCGACATAATTTTTTATTTAGACGAAAAGTCCAAAAGTAAGTAAAGTCCGAAAGTTAAGAATTTTAATCTTCCTAACCTGCGGACTTTACTTACTTCCGGACTAAAGACTTCGGACGGACTATTAGTTATATGATTCGTTTACACCGACGATCGCGTCGAAAATCTCATCAACCGAGCCCACACCGTTAATGCTTGTAAACTTATCTTGCTGCTGATAAAAACCTGCTACCGGGGCAGTTTTATCATTGTATTCTTTGATGCGTTTGCGGATCACTTCGGGGTTGGCATCATCCGGTCTTCCAGATTCTTTGCCGCGCTCTAACAAACGGCGCTCCAGCTCATCATCGCCAACTTCAAGAGCGATCATGCCCGAAATAGCCGATTGTTTTGATTCAAGTAACTGATCCAAAGCTTCGGCTTGTGCAACTGTGCGTGGAAAACCATCGAAAATAAAACCTTTGGCTCCCTTGTTGGCATCAAGCTTATTACTGATCATGCCAATAACTACTTCGTCAGGAACCAGTTTACCATCATCCATTAGCTTTTTAGCTTCCAAACCGAGGGCTGTACCCTGCGCAATTTCACCACGCAACAAATCTCCGGTTGAAAGATGGATCAAATCGTATTTCTCAATAAGTTTTTTCGACTGAGTACCTTTCCCGGCTCCGGGAGGGCCAAACAAAACCAGATTTAGCATGCTCTTGATAAATTAAAAGCCTTTCGGTAATACAACAGAAAGGCTTACAGTTAATTTGCACCAGCGGTGGAAAAATCCCGGGCTGCAGTGCTTTGTTGTGCACTCGAAGGGAGTCGAACCCCTAACCTTCTGATCCGTAGTCAGATGCTCTATCCAATTGAGCTACGAGTGCTTTCCGAAATGGAATGCAAAGATAGATTTTTAAACTTTCGCTGCAAACTTTTATTCAAATTATTTTACAATTTCGGTAATAGCCTCAAAATTTGGCAGTTG
The DNA here is from genome assembly GCF_028993635.1 of Mucilaginibacter sp. SJ. Taxonomy (NCBI): domain Bacteria; kingdom Pseudomonadati; phylum Bacteroidota; class Sphingobacteriia; order Sphingobacteriales; family Sphingobacteriaceae; genus Mucilaginibacter; species Mucilaginibacter sp. SJ. The sequence continues at coordinate 4,585,261 of NZ_CP118631.1, read as the reverse complement.
ACCGGCATCTTCAAGCACCTCCGCATAAATGATATTCTGCTCTTCGTCAATTACAAAGGCCGCGCGTTTTGATACACCTTTTAAGCCCATCACAAACTGATCATAAATAGCGCCGTAAGCTGTTGATACTTCTTTATTAAAATCAGAAAGGAGGTCGAACTGGTAATTATTCTCTTCTTTAAACTTAGCTAAAGTAAAAGGCGAATCAACAGAAATGCCCAATATAGTAGCGTTTAAACCATCATAGTATCCAAAGCTATCGCGCATGGTGCAAAGCTGCGTGGTACAAACGCCTGTAAACGCTAAAGGGAAAAAGTGGATAACTACTTTACGGCCTTTAAAATCGGCCAATGACACGCTTTTTAAATCTGATGAAATTAAAATGAATTGAGGAGCCGGCTGGCCGATCTGTAATGACATAAGTATTTACTTGTTTTATATTGCAAATAAATCGTATTTAAATCTCATTTTCTAATTTTGCCGATAATTCTAATGTCAATTTATATAAAAACTACAAGCAGAAAGCGCAAACCCTAAAGCCGAAAGAACACTTATAAATAATATATAGACAGTATATAATTCCCTGAAAATTACTGGTGCCATTTACTATTAACAAACATTCAAATCTTTATAACGGTTAATAATACTGATATTTAATCTATGAAAGCAATAGTGATTACCCACCCTGGCGGCCCGGAAGTTTTACAGCTTATGGAAAGACCAAGGCCTGTTATCACTCATAACGAAGTATTGATAAAAGTAATGGCGGCGGGCATTAACCGGCCCGATGTTTTTCAACGTAAAGGCAATTATCCCCCGCCTGACACTGCTCCTGCGGATATCCCCGGACTTGAAGTGGCCGGTACCATTGCCGAAGTTGGCGAAGCGGTTACCCGTTGGAAACCGGGCGACAAAGTTTGCGCACTCGTTACAGGCGGTGGTTATGCCGTATATTGTAAAGCGCCCGAAGGCCAGTGCCTGCCTGTTCCTGCCAATTTAAGTTTCCCTGAAGCTGCTTCCCTGCCCGAAACATTTTTCACCGTTTGGAGTAATGTGTTTGACCGAGGTACCCTTAAACCGGGCGAATCGCTATTGGTACACGGTGGCTCAAGCGGCATTGGCGTTGCAGCTATTCAAATGGCCAAAGCTTTGGGCAGTACCGCTTATGTAACGGCCGGCTCCGATGATAAATGCAGCTTTTGTGAGCAGCTTGGAGCTAATAAAGCCATCAACTATAAAACCGCTGATTTTAAAGAAGAGATCAAAGCACTCACCAATGGCGCTGGTGTTAATGTGATATTGGATATGATAGGCGGCGATTACATGCCGGGCAATATCGACTCATTGTCGATTGAAGGAAGGTTGGTGATGATCAACGCGATAAACGGGCGTGAAGCACAACTTGACCTGGGCAAAGTGATGGCAAAAAGATTGATCATTACCGGATCAATGTTACGCAACAGGGAAACAGCTTTCAAAGTAGCCATCGCCCAAAACCTTGAACAAAAAATATGGCCATTGTTATTATCGGGAAAAATCAGGCCCATAGTGTACAAAACTTTTGATGCCTGCGAGGCAGCCGAAGCTCATAAGCTTATGGAAAGTAGTACTCATACAGGCAAAATTGTATTGACTTTCGTGCAATAAAGGCAAACAATTAACAATGTTGAAATTATCCTTTAAAAAACTTAGTACACTATTTAAATAATTGGATAGAAATCTTAACTTTGCGCCTCTGAAATAGCATCTTATACATTCCTGTTACAAATGATGTATGTTGCTGTTCAGTAAAAGCATTTTTTAAAAAACACCAGGTTATATATGCCAAACATTGGAAAAATTTCAAGGATCATTGGTCCGGTAGTCGACGTAAGTTTCGCTGATGACGCTCATCTTCCTAAAATTTATGACGCATTAGAGATCACTAAAGACAATGGCCAAAAAGTTATTTTAGAGGTTCAGCAGCACTTAGGCGAAGACCGTGTACGTGCTATCGCGATGGACTCGACCGACGGCTTGTTACGCGGAATGAAGGTATTGGATACCGAAGCTGCTATCAAAATGCCGGTAGGCGATAACATCAAAGGCCGTGTATTTAACGTGGTAGGTGATGCTATCGACGGTATCGCTGATCTTGACAAATCAAATGGTCGTCCTATTCACGCAACCCCTCCAAGGTTTGAAGACCTATCTACCGAAACTGAAGTGCTTTTTACAGGTATTAAAGTTATTGACCTTTTAGAGCCTTATGCAAAAGGTGGTAAAATTGGTTTGTTTGGTGGTGCCGGTGTAGGTAAAACAGTATTGATCCAGGAACTGATCAACAACATCGCGAAAGCTTATGCAGGTTTATCTGTATTTGCAGGTGTTGGTGAGCGTACACGTGAAGGTAATGACCTTTTACGTGAGATGCTTGAATCAGGCATTATAAAATATGGCGACGCTTTCATGCATTCAATGGAAGAAGGCGGTTGGGACCTATCTAAAGTAGATACCGAAGCCATGAAAGATTCAAAAGCAACATTCGTGTTCGGTCAAATGAACGAGCCGCCGGGTGCACGTGCACGTGTGGCCCTTTCAGGCTTAACTATTGCCGAGTATTTCCGTGACGGTGATGAAGATGGTAAAGGTCGTGATATCCTTTTCTTTATCGACAACATCTTCCGCTTTACCCAGGCAGGTTCAGAAGTATCAGCACTATTAGGCCGTATGCCATCAGCAGTAGGTTACCAGCCAACGCTTGCAACTGAGATGGGTACCATGCAGGAGCGTATTACTTCAACCAAACGTGGTTCAATCACTTCAGTACAGGCCGTTTACGTACCTGCGGATGACTTGACTGACCCGGCGCCGGCTACAACCTTCGCCCACTTAGATGCTACCACTGTACTTTCACGTAAAATTGCCGAGCTTGGTATTTACCCTGCAGTGGATCCATTGGATTCAACCTCACGTATCCTTAGCCCAGCTGTTTTAGGTGATGAGCACTACAATACAGCTCAACGTGTTAAAGAAACTTTACAACGTTACAAAGAGCTTCAGGATATCATTGCCATCCTTGGTATGGACGAGCTTTCTGAAGAAGATAAGTTAGTTGTATCACGCGCACGTCGTGTTCAGCGTTTCTTGTCACAGCCGTTCCACGTTGCCGAGCAGTTCACCGGCTTAAAAGGTGTACTGGTTGACATCAAAGATACCATCAAAGGTTTCAACATGATCATGGATGGTGAAGTTGATGAGTACCCTGAAGCAGCTTTCAACTTAGTTGGCAGCATTGATGATGCTATCGAAAAAGGCAAAAAGCTGTTGGCTGAAGCTAACGCTTAGATATGAGATTTGAGATATGAGATTTGAGATTGTGATCTTAAATCTTATATCTCATCTTTAAATATAAGAACAAGAGATATAAGATATAGATCAAGACAAGCAAAGTCTCACGTCTCATATCTCATATCTCACATCTCAACAAAAATGACATTAGAAATCCTTACTCCCGATAAAAAAGTTTACGAAGGCGAGGCCTCCTCGGTAACCTTACCTGGTGCTTTGGGATTATTTGAAATACTGAACAACCACGCCCCTATTATTTCCACCCTTCAGGATGGCAAACTTACCGTACGCGGTGGTGCAGCTAAAGAAGAAGTGTTTTTTATTAAAGGCGGTGTTGTTGAAGCGTTAAACAATAAAGTAACTGTTTTGGCTGAAGGTATTCAGCACAAATAGGCGCTACTTATAACTTTACATAAAGCGCCCGGGTATCATTATCCGGGCGTTTTTTTGTGGGGTGATTTTGATTACAGACATAGGTTTAAGCATCCGCTCTTAATCGTGTACACACCTTTATAAATGAACCTCTATTTTCAATCATAATCGACCTTCCGCCCATTTCAGGCAGAAAATTGACGACTTACTATGCATGCATAAAAAACATACCGAATACCGTTTTGAACTTTGGTATATTTCATTAAAAATTTTATATCTTTATTTTAAAATTTAAACGAATTAAATTTTATAAAATAAAAAACATTAAAATAAAATACTTATTTCAAAAAATCAGTAGCAACTATTGCTATTGCCTTCTGCGATGGCTACCTTACATATATTGATTTTCGATACCAAGTAAACCAGTATCATCAACAAAATTAAATACTAAAACTGTCTACATATCTAATAAAATGAGTTCATCATCAGATACCACCAACGCTATAGAATTGAACAAGTATAGCAAAACATTTACCCAAGACCCAACGCAGCCTGCCGCGCAGGCCATGCTTTACGGGATTGGCTTAACCGACGACGATATGCGTAAAGCACAGGTCGGCGTGGCCAGCATGGGTTACGATGGCAATACTTGTAACATGCACTTGAACGATCTGGCAAAGCTGGTTAAACAGGGTATCTGGAACGAAGATATGGTGGGCCTGATATTCCACACTATTGGCGTAAGCGATGGCATGAGCAACGGTACCGAAGGTATGCGTTATTCATTGGTAAGCCGCGATATCATTGCCGATTCAATTGAAGCTGTAACCGGTGCCCAGTATTATGATGGCCTGATCACCCTGCCAGGCTGTGATAAAAACATGCCGGGCTCTATCATGGCAATGGGCCGTTTAAACCGCCCTTCTATCATGGTTTACGGTGGTACTATTAAACCTGGCCACTGGAAAGGTGAAGATTTGAACATAGTATCAGCATTTGAGGCTTTGGGCAAAAAGATTGCCGGCCAGATAGATGATGTTGATTTCATGGGTGTTATTAAAAATGCCTGCCCAAGCGCCGGTGCCTGCGGTGGTATTTATACAGCTAATACTATGGCTGCCGCTATTGAGGCGTTGGGTATGAGTTTGCCATATTCGTCGTCAAACCCCGCATTGAGTGAAGATAAAAAAGCCGAATGCCTTGCAGCCGGTAAAGCCATCAAGGTATTGTTAGAAAAAGATATTAAACCATCAGACATCATGACCCGCGAGGCATTTGAAAATGCCATTGTTGTGATCATGGTATTGGGCGGCTCAACCAACGCGGTATTACACCTGATTGCAATGGCAAAAAGCGTTAACGTTAAATTAACCCAGGATGATTTCCAGGCGGTAAGTAACCGGATCCCAGTGCTGGCCGATATGAAACCAAGCGGTAAATACATGATGGAAGACCTGCATAACATTGGCGGTGTTCCGGCTGTAATGAAATACTGCCTGGAGCAGGGCTGGCTGCATGGCGATTGCCTTACAGTTACCGGTAAAACCATAGCCGAAAACCTTGCGGATGTACCTGCGCTGGAGTTTGAAAATCAAAAGATCATCAAACCTGTTGAAAACCCTATTAAGGCTACCGGTCACCTGCAAATTTTGTACGGAAACCTTGCCGAAGGCGGCAGTGTTGCCAAGATCACCGGTAAAGAAGGCGAGCGTTTCACCGGTCCAGCCCGTGTGTTCGATGGCGAGTTTGAACTGATTGCAGGGATCCAGAGCGGCCGTGTTAAAAAAGGTGATGTTGTGGTGATCCGCAATGTAGGCCCTAAAGGCGCGCCAGGCATGCCGGAGATGCTAAAACCAACCTCAGCCATATTCGGTGCCGGTTTGGGTAGTTCAGTTGCATTAATTACAGATGGACGCTTTAGCGGCGGTACGCATGGCTTCGTCGTCGGTCACATCACACCCGAGGCTTACGATGGCGGGTTTATAGCGATGGTAAAAGACGATGATATCATTAATATTGATGCTGTTGCCAATACTATAAACGTTTCGCTGCCGCAAGAAGAAATAGCCGCACGCCGTGCCGCATGGCAAAAACCGGCGCTGAAGGTTACCAAGGGTGTGTTATACCGTTACGCTAAAAACGTAACTACCGCTGCCGAAGGCTGCGTTACCGACGAATAATTAATGAACAAAATGGCTCGTTAAAAAAGCCATGAATGAATAAAGTGAACACAAACTAAGCCCGTTCATTTTAGCAAATTAGAGACAGATAGAATAAATCAGTTTAGCACCACAAAAAAGTGCTATAAATATAAAAAACACAGGTATGGAAACTGCACAAGAAACCTTAACCGCGCCAGCCGCTACCGAAACCGTAAACGTTTCTGGATCGGTAGCATTATTGGAAGCATTGATAGCCGAAGGTACCGATACCATTTTTGGTTACCCGGGCGGCGCCATCATGCCCATTTACGATGCTTTGTTTGATTACAATGATAAACTGAACCACATACTGGTGCGTCACGAACAAGGCGGCATTCACGCAGGCCAGGGCTATGCACGCACATCGGGCAAAGTGGGTGTGGTATTTGCCACCAGCGGCCCCGGCGCTACCAACCTGGTAACAGGCTTGGCCGATGCCCAGATTGATAGTACCCCATTGGTTTGTATCACAGGTCAGGTATTCGCGCACCTTTTAGGTACCGATGCTTTCCAGGAAACTGATGTGATCAATATTACTACCCCGGTTACCAAATGGAACTATCAAATAACCGATGCTACCGAAATTCCGGAGGTTATTGCCAAGGCATTTTACATTGCCCGCAGCGGCAGGCCAGGTCCGGTATTGATCGACATTACCAAAAATGCGCAAATTCAATTGTTTGATTTTGCAGGCTACAAACCCTGTGATCATATCCGCAGCTACAGGCCGAAACCGATTGTTCGTCCGCAATATATTGAGCAGGCTGCCGAATTGATCAATAGCGCTCAAAAACCTTTCATCCTGTTTGGTCAGGGTGTTATTTTGGGCAGCGCCGAGCAGGAATTTAAAGCCTTTGTTGAAAAAAGTGGCATCCCTGCAGCATGGACAGTACTTGGCGCAGGCGCAATCCCTTCAGATCACCCGTTGAACGTAGGTATGTTGGGCATGCACGGCAACTACGGTCCTAACGTGTTAACCAACGAGTGCGATGTTTTGATCGCCATAGGTATGCGTTTTGACGACCGTGTAACCGGCCGCCTGGATAAATATGCTAAACAGGCCAAAGTTATTCACCTGGATATTGATCCTGCTGAGATCGACAAGAACGTAAAATCAACCGTACCGGTTTGGGGCGATTGCAAGGAAACCCTTCCATTGTTGACCAAAGCCATCGAAAAGAAAGAGTATCCTGAATGGCTGGCTAAATTTAACGATTATACCCGCCAGGAAGTTGAGGCCGTTATCCATAACGAGCTTAACCCAACCACCCCTGAAATGACCATGGGCGAGGTGATCAAACAGCTTAACGAGATCACCAAAGGCGAAGCTGTTATTGTTACAGATGTAGGCCAGCACCAGATGGTAGCCTGCCGTTACGCGCAGTTCAATAACACCCGCAGCAACGTAACCAGCGGCGGTTTAGGTACCATGGGCTTTGCACTTCCGGCTGCTATAGGCGCTAAATTTGGTGCACCAAACCGCACTGTGGTAGCTATTATTGGCGATGGCGGCTTCCAGATGACCTGCCAGGAACTGGGTACCATTATGCAAAGCGGTGTTGACGTAAAGATCATTATCCTTAATAACCGCTTCCTGGGCATGGTAAGGCAATGGCAGGAGCTGTTCAATTCTCGCCGTTACTCATTTGTTGATATTCAAAGCCCGGATTTTGTAGCATTAGCTGCGGCATACCGTATCCCCGGCAAACTGGTTGATGACCGCGCCGATTTAAATGCAGCATTAAATGAAATGCTGAACACTCCGGGATCATTCCTTTTAGAAGTAATGGTTACCAAAGAGAACAACGTGTTCCCGATGGTACCACAGGGATGCAGTGTAAGCGAAATCAGGTTAAAATAAAACGCCTCACCTAAATCCTCTCCTTTGGAGTGGACTTAAAAAATTTGAATCATGAGCGAAGCAGAAAAAAAACAGGAATTTAACATCACCATATATACCGAAAACCAAATTGGCTTATTAAGCAGGATTGCTATTATATTTACACGCCGTAAAATCAATATCGATAGCCTGAACACTTCTCCATCGGAGATTGACAGTATTCACCGCTTCAATATCGTAATTAACGAATATGAAGAGGTAGTGCGTAAACTTACCCGCCAGATTGAAAAACAGGTTGAGGTATTAAAGGCATACTATCATACTAACGAAGATGTGATTTGGCAGGAATTAGCGTTATATAAGGTATCAACCGATGTAATTGCAGAGAAGGTTAGCGTTGAGCGTTTATTGCGCGAAAACGGTGCCCGCGCGGTAGTGATCCGTAAGGACTATACCGTGTTTGAAACCACCGGTCACCGTGAAGAAACAGATAACCTGATCAACATACTACAACCTTACGGCCTGATTGAGTTTGTACGAAGCGCCCGCGTTGCTATCATTAAAGATAGCGAAGGCTTTAACAGCAAACTGCGCGAATTTGAAAGGCTTGAACCAGGTGAAGAGGTAATTGAAAATGAATACCTTAACCAGGGCGAGAAGGTGTTTACGATGTAATCCAGCCGAAGGCGGAGAGGTTAGTGATTGGAGAATAGAGATTAGTTGAGTTGGTTCATAGTTGATAGATCATGGTTCATAGCCGTAAGTCTTAATCAACGTCATCAAAACCCGTCAACGGTCAAAATCGGTGTAATCACCCAACAATCAGTGTAATCACAAAAGAAAATAAATTACTCAATACAAATAAAATCGGTGAGATCACCACTAATCGGTGAAATCACAAAAATCAAAAAACAATGGCAAAACTAAATTTCGGCGGCACTGAAGAAAACGTAGTAACCCGCGAAGAGTTCCCTTTATCAAAAGCTCAGGAAGTATTAAAAGATGAAGTAGTAGCGGTAATTGGCTACGGTGTACAAGGTCCGGGCCAGGCCCTGAACCAAAAAGACAATGGTATCAACGTAATTGTTGGTCAGCGTAAAGGCACTAAAACTTGGGATAAAGCTATCAGCGATGGCTTTGTACCGGGCGAAACACTTTTTGAAATTGAAGAAGCCCTGGAAAGGGGAACTGTAATTTGCTACTTATTGAGCGATGCAGCCCAAATCGCAGTATGGCCAACTGTTAAAAAACACTTAACTCCAGGCAAAGCATTGTATTTTTCTCACGGCTTTGGTATCACTTTCAACGAGCAAACAGGTATCGTACCTCCTGCTGATGTTGACGTGTTCCTGGTTGCTCCCAAAGGTTCAGGTACTTCATTACGCCGTATGTTCCTGCAAGGCCGTGGCTTAAACTCAAGCTACGCTATCTTCCAGGATGCTACCGGTAAAGCTTTTGATCGTGTTATCGCTTTAGGTATCGCTGTAGGTAGCGGTTACTTATTCGAAACTAACTTCAAAAAAGAAGTATACAGCGATTTAACCGGCGAGCGTGGTACTTTGATGGGTTGCGTTCAAGGTATCTTTGCTGCTCAGTACGATGTATTGCGTAGCAAAGGTCACTCTCCATCTGAAGCATTCAACGAAACTGTTGAAGAGCTTACCCAATCATTAATGCCACTTGTTGCAGAAAACGGCATGGACTGGATGTATGCTAACTGCTCAACTACTGCTCAACGCGGCGCGCTTGACTGGTGGAAAAAATTCCGTGACGCTACTAAACCGGTATTTGAAGAGCTTTACGAAAGCGTTGCTTCTGGTAAAGAATCACAACGTTCTATCGATTCAAACAGCCAGCCAGATTACCGCGAAAAACTGGATGCCGAATTGAAAGAATTACGCGAAAGCGAATTATGGCAAGCAGGCAAAACCGTACGCAGCTTACGCCCTGAAAACCAGGTTGTAGAAGCGTAGTATTAGTGGCAGTAGCAGTTTTTAGTGGCAGTAAAGCCGCTGTGATTGTTACTGTCTACTTCAACAATATTAGTGGTAGTAGCAGTTTAAAGTAGCAGTAAAAACACTGCAAGTGCCGCTGCTACTGCCACTTAAAACTAAGGGCAAACAGCAAACCATACTGCAACTGCTACTGCCACTTAAAACTAAATAAAAATGGGACAAACATTATTTGATAAGATCTGGGATGCGCACGTCGTCAGCAGCAGCGAGGGGTTCCCGGATATTTTGTATATTGATACACATTTCATTCACGAGGTAACCAGTCCGCAGGCATTTGATGGCTTGCGTCAGAGGGGCTTGCCTGTTTTCAGGCCAAAACAAACTGTGGCCACTGCCGATCACAACGTTCCAACCATTGATCAGCACTTACCCATTAAAGAAGAACTTTCACGCTACCAGGTAGATATGCTCACCAAAAACTGTAAAGAGTTTGGAGTTGAGCTATATGGCTTAGGCCACCCGTACCAGGGTATCGTTCACGTTATAGGCCCCGAGCTGGGCATCACCCGTCCGGGTGGTACTTATGTTTGCGGTGACAGCCATACTTCAACCCACGGCGCTTTTGGTGCTATTGCCTTTGGCATAGGTACATCTCAGGTTGAGCAGGTGTTGGCTACCCAATGTTTACTTCAGTCGCGCCCAAAACGCATGAAAATTGAAGTAAACGGCAAATTGCAAAAAGGCGTTGGTGCAAAAGATATTATTCTTTACATCATTGCGCAGATCTCGGCTGCCGGCGGTACCGGTTATGCTGTTGAGTATGCAGGCGATACCATTCGCTCATTGAGCATGGAAGGCCGTATGACCATCTGTAACATGAGTATTGAAATGGGCGCCCGTTGCGGACTTATTGCTCCCGACGAAACCACTATCAATTACGTAAAAGACCGCGAATTTGCCCCTAAAGGCGAAGAGTGGGACAAAGCAGTTGCTTACTGGAAAACTTTATACTCTGATGCTGACGCATCTTTTGATGAGGTATTATCCTTTAAAGCTGAAGATATTGAGCCGATGATCACTTACGGAACAAATCCGGGTATGGGCATCGGTGTTACACAACATGTTCCTGAAACTGCTTCATTTGAAGCCAAAGAACAGGGGTCATATAAAAAAGCCCTTGATTACATGGGCCTGCACGATGACGAAACGCTATTGGGTAAACCAATTGATTACGTGTTCATCGGCAGCTGCACCAACTCGCGCATTGAAGACCTGCGTCAGGTTGCAGAGTTTGTAAAAGGTAAACACAAAGCCGATAATGTTACCGTATGGGTAGTTCCCGGCTCAAAACAAGTACAACAGCAAGCCATAGCCGAAGGCCTCGATAAAATATTTAACGAAGCCGGTTTCCCTTTAAGAGAACCTGGTTGCAGTGCATGCCTTGGCATGAATGAGGACAAGATACCTGCGGGTAAATATTGCGTATCAACCTCAAACCGCAACTTTGAAGGAAGACAAGGGCCAAACAGCCGTACTTTCCTTGCCAGTCCGTTAACAGCGGCTGCGAGTGCAATTACGGGTGTGGTTACGGATATCAGGTCGATGCTGTCTGAATCAGAATTTGCAGAATTGGAGAATTAACAGAATTTAAAAAAGCATAGCTGTAAACTCTGATTAACCAGATGGAAAAAGATACGCTCACGTACAAAATTATTGGTTGTGCGATGCGCGTTCATAATACATTGGGCAACGGATTTCAGGAAGTAATTTATCAACGTTGTTTAGCTATCGAATTTGAAAAAGCAGGAATAAGCTTTGCAAGAGAGTTAGAACATACGATATTTTATGAAGGGATTGAAGTTGGAACAAGAAGAGCCGATTTTGTAGTTGAGGGAAAGCTATCGGTTGAATTAAAAGCGATCATTAATTTGGAAGATGTGCACTTAGCACAAGCAAAAAACTATACCGTTGCTTATGATTTCCCGATAGGTTTGCTGATAAACTTTGGTAGCCAAAGTCTCCAATATAAATTGATCTTCAATCCAAAATATAACATTAAACTAAATTGAATAACATAGAAACTGAGTTTAAGATTAGCATTTTGCAAATAACACAAGCATTCTGTAAATTCTAAAATTCTGTAAATTCTGATTCAGATGACTAAAATATTTAAACACATTCAAACCACAGTAGTGCCTTTGCCTATCGAAAACATCGATACGGATCAGATCATCCCTGCAAGGTTTTTGAAGGCTACCACCCGCGATGGTTTTGGCAATAACTTATTTCGCGATTGGCGGTATGAGGGCAATGATACCCCCAAAGCTGATTTTGTGCTTAACGATCCAAACTTTAGTGGTAAAGTGTTGGTTGCAGGCAAAAACTTTGGCTGCGGCAGTAGTCGCGAGCACGCTGCATGGGCTATATCTGATTATGGCTTCGACGCAGTTGTGAGCAGCTTTTTTGCCGATATCTTTAAAGGAAACGCACTTAACAACGGCCTACTGCCGGTACAGGTGAGCGATGATTTTCTGAAAAAGATCTTCGACGCAGTTTATGCCGATCATAAAGCCGAGGTTGAGATTGACCTGGAAAGCCAGACCATCACCATCTCATCAACAGGCGAAAAAGAAAGCTTCGAGATCAACCCTTACAAAAAAGCCTGTTTAATTAATAGCTACGATGATATCGACTACATCTTGAGCCAAAAAGGCAAAATTGAGGAGTTTGAGGAAGCAAAATAGTTGATGGTTGATAGTCCATAGGCCATGGATAAAACACTATGGACTATGGACCATCGACTATGGACCAAACTAATGAACTAATGAACCAACAAAAACATATCCAGAGAGAAGGTAAAGGTACTGCCAAGTTATTCGACGAACGGAGTTTAGCGAATGATTATTCAACCCTTGCCCCATTGCTCAGGCCCGGCCTGAAGGTGCTGGATGTGGGTTGTGGCACAGGCGCTATCTCTAAAGATATTGCTGCATTGGTTGGCGAAACTGGTCATGTTACAGGCATTGATAATACCGAATATTTTGTCCAGAGCGGTAAGGAAACTTATGCTTCGGTTCAAAATATGGGGCTCATTTATACCGATCTGTTCAGCTTTGAGCCGGAGGAAAAGTATGATCTTATTGTTTCGGCACGTGTGCTGCAATGGTTAAACAACCCGGTTGAGGCTTTAATAAAAATGTATTCGTTGTTAAAACCCGGTGGTACAGTATCCATTTTGGATTATAACCACGAGGCTTTGCAATGGCAGCCGCAGCCACCGGCAAGTATGCAGCGCTTTTATGCTACTTTTTTAAGGTGGCGGGGCGATGCAGGTATGAACAATCATATTGCCGAAGATCTGCCTGAATATTTGCAGGAAGCAGGTTTTACCAACATTGAAGTATTTAACGCAGATGAGGTTTACCACAAAGGCGAATATAACTTTGAAGGCAAAGCAGGCATCTGGGCAAAGGTAGCTCAATCAAAGCAAATGGTTGAGGAAGGCTACATTGATGATGAATCGCGCTTGCAGGCCATTGACGAGTATACCGAATGGGTAGAAAACGAGGCCGAGCAAATGGTGATGAAACTAAAAGAAGTTCGCGGCGTAAAACCCGAATAAATAAAACATCTATAAAAACAAAAAACCGCTGCCACAGGCAGAGATTAGGGTTATGGGAATTAAAAAACACATATTAGTAATACCCGGCGACGGGATAGGCCCTGAGGTTACTACCTGGGGTAAAGCAGTTTTAGAAAAAATCGGTCAGGATTTTGGCCACGAATTTACTTTCGATGAAGCCCTGATGGGCCACGCGGGTATCGAGGCAACCGGTAATCCGCTGCCCGATGAAACACTGGCTAAAGCTAAAGCAAGCGACGCTATCCTGTTTGGCGCTATAGGTCACATCAAATATGACAATGATCCGTCGGCTAAAGTGCGTCCGGAGCAAGGATTATTAAAGATCCGTAAAGAGCTTGGTTTATATGCCAACCTGCGCCCTATTATGCTGTTTGATGAGCTTTTGGATGCATCAAGCCTTAAGCCTGAGATCCTGAAAGGTACCGATATCCTTTTCTTCCGCGAACTGACCGGCGACGTTTACTTCGGCGAGAAAAAACGCAGCGAAGACCGCAATACCGCTTCCGACCTGATGATCTATTCACGTTACGAAGTTGAGCGTATTGCTATCAAAGCTTACGAGGCAGCCCGTGTACGCGGTAAAAGATTATGCTCTGTTGATAAGGCAAACGTGTTGGAAGCTTCACGCTTATGGCGCGAGGTAGTGCAGGAAATTGCCAAACAATACCCTGACGTTGAAACCGAACACATGTTTATTGACAATGCGGCCATGCAGCTGGTTAAAAACCCTAAGAAGTTTGATGTGGTATTAACTGCCAACCTGTTCGGCGATATCCTTACCGACGAAGCATCACAAATTGCAGGTTCAATGGGTATGCTGGCTTCAGCTTCGGTAGGTGATGGCACAGGATTTTTTGAGCCTATCCACGGTTCGGCACATGATATTGCAGGTCAGGATAAAGCAAATCCGATGGCCTCTATCCTATCTGTAGCCCTGATGCTTGAAATAAGCTTCGGCCTTAAAGAAGAAGCTAAAAAGATAACAGACGCTATTGATAAAGCGCTGAAAGATGGTTACCGCACCGGTGATATTGCTGATGCCAATACCGACAAAGCCAAAATTTTAGGCACTACGGCAATGGGCCAAAAAGTGCTGGAATATTTATAGACAGAGATTAGAGACCGGAGGTTAGAGATTAGGCAATGTATTGGTAGAATCACCATTCACCCCTATAATCTCGGCATAAACAAAAATCGGTGTAATCAAAAAACATCGGTGTAATCATATAAAACAATGAAATGGAACGCTGATTTGTACGACCAAAAGCATGCCTTTGTATTTAAATATGGAGAGGATGTGCTTGAGTTGCTGGATGTGAAACCCGGTGAGCGCATCCTTGACCTGGGTTGTGGTACAGGCCATTTAACTAAACAAATTCAGGATAAAGGCGCTATTGTAAAAGGTACCGATTACTCGCCCGAAATGATAGCCCAAGCTAAACAGCTTTATCCTGATGTAGACTTCGCGGTAGAGAACGCTGCTGATTTTCACACTACAGAAAAGTATGATGCTGTGTTTTCAAATGCAGCACTACATTGGGTACTTGATGCCAATGGTGCTATTCACAGCATAGCCAACAGCCTTAAACAGGGCGGCAGGTTTGTTGCTGAAATGGGTGGTAAAGGTAATGTTGAGCGTTTGATTGAGGCTACCAAACTGGTGCTGCATAACCATGGTTACAATGAAAAAGCTGATACCAAAGTATGGTATTTCCCTTCAGTTGGGGAATATGCTACCAAATTGGAAGAACATGGTTTTAGGGTTGCTTACGTTATTCACTATGACCGCAAAACCCCGCTTCAGGATGGCGACCAAGGTGTAGCCAAATGGATAACCATGTTTGGTGCTCAGTTTTTAGAAGGCATTCCCGAGGATGAGAAAGAACAAATCCTGGCCGAGATCACTAAAAAGCTTGAACCTTTTTATAACGAAAACGGCCAATGGTATGCCGATTATAAAAGGTTAAGATTTATTGCCATTAAAAAGTAGGACTTAGATATGAGACTTTTTGCTTAACTTAAATTTTAGTTTCCTCTAACAGATTGTAAATCTCAAGTGAAATAAAAATATAAATAAAAGATGGATAAGATAAGGGTCTCAAATCTCATATCTAACATCTCAAATCTAATTAAAACACTGATGAAGGGTATGAATCTCATATCTGACATCTCAAATCCAAATAAAACGATATGTTACACGATCCCAACCGCGTTTATGTTTTTGATACCACGCTCCGCGATGGCGAGCAGGTACCGGGTTGCCAGTTAACAACCCCCGAAAAGATTGAGATAGCTAAGGAACTGGAACTACTGGGCGTGGATATTATTGAAGCAGGTTTCCCGGTTTCAAGTCCGGGCGACTTCCAAAGCGTTGTTGAAATTTCAAAAGCCGTTAAAGAACCTACCGTTTGCGCACTTACCCGTGCCAACAAAGGCGATATTGACGCTGCTGTAGCATCTCTGCAATATGCCAAACGCCCGCGTATCCATACGGGTATCGGTTCGTCTGATATGCACATCAAGCATAAATTCAACAGCACCCGCGAAGAAATTCTGGAGCGTGCCGTTGAAGCTGTTAAATACGCCAAAAAATCTGTCGAGGATATTGAGTTTTATGCTGAAGATGCAGGCAGGGCTGATGTAGTTTACCTGGCGCAAATGGTTGAGGCTGTTATTGCTGCAGGCGCTACCGTAGTGAACATCCCGGATACTAACGGTTATTGCCTGCCCGATCAGTATGGTAGCAAAATCAAATTCCTGAAAGAAAACGTTAAAAATATTGATAAGGCTATCATCTCGGTGCATTGCCATAATGATCTTGGCCTGGCTACTGCCAACTCAATAGCCGGTTTACAAAATGGTGCCCGCCAAATTGAAGGTACCATTAACGGTATCGGCGAGCGTGCAGGTAATACCTCTATCGAAGAAGTGGTGATGATCCTCAAAACACACCATACTTTAGGCTTGCATACTCAAATCGACTCTAAAAAGTTCTATGAATTGAGCCAGATGATCCGTACGCAAATGCGGATGCCGGTACAGCCTAATAAAGCTATTGTAGGTGCAAATGCCTTTGCACACAGTTCTGGTATTCACCAGGACGGCTTCCTGAAGATGCGTGAAAACTATGAGATCATTCGTCCTGAAGATGTAGGCTTTCCGAGCGCCACAATAGTGCTAACCGCGCGTAGCGGCAGGCATGCTCTGAAATTCCATCTGGAGCGTTTAGGATATACGCTGGATAAGGAAGAACTTGCTTTTGTTTACAATAACTTTTTAACGCTTGCCGATAGCAAGCTTGACATCAATGACCAGGATTTGCAAGGCCTAATGGCCCACCGACTGGTAAAAAACTAACAATGGAAACTGATACAAAAAGCCAGCTTGATTTTGAAGCGGCATACCAGCGGATAAAGGACGTTGTGAAACGTACTCCGCTGGAATATAACGCCGGACTTTCGGCCAAATACGAGTGTGAGGTTTATTTAAAACGCGAAGACCTGCAGGTTGTTCGCTCCTATAAGTTGCGCGGTGCATACAACATGATCAGTCAGTTAAATGACGATGAGTTGAGCCGCGGCGTGGTTTGCGCCAGCGCTGGTAACCATGCCCAGGGCGTAGCCTTTTCGTGCAATAAAAAGAATATCAAAGGTGTAATTTTTATGCCCGAAATTACCCCCAAACAAAAGGTTAAACAAACCGCCATGTTTGGCAACGGTAATATAGAAATAGTGCTCACCGGCGATACGTTTGACGATTGCCTGGCCGAAGCACTGATCTATACAGAAAAAAACAAAATGACCTTCATTCCTCCTTTTGATGACTATCGCGTTATTGAAGGCCAGGGAACCGTAGGCGTTGAAATACTGCAGGACCTGCCCGGCATTGAAGTAGCTATCATGCCCATCGGTGGTGGCGGCTTTGCATCAGGCACAGGTACGTATCTCAAAAACAACAAACCTGATATCCACCTGATAGGAGTTGAGCCTGAAGGAGCCCCATCAATGCTGGGTGCTATCAATCACGGCAAACCCATCACTTTAGATGAGATAGACCGTTTTGTTGACGGTGCCGCAGTTAAACGCGTTGGTGCATTAACGTACAACATTTGTAAAGAGATCCTGAATGATATGTTATTGGTGCCCGAAGGCAAAATCTGCACCACCATACTCAAACTTTACAATGAGGATGCTATAGTGGTTGAACCTGCCGGCGCGTTATCTGTAGCTGCGCTTGATGCCTGTAAAGAGCAGATCAAGGGCAAAAAGGTAGTTTGTATCATCAGCGGTGGTAATAATGATATTGCCCGCATGCAGGAGATCAAAGAAAAATCACTGCTGTACGAAGGCCTGAAACATTACTTCATTGTAAGGTTCCCGCAACGTCCGGGAGCATTGAAACTGTTTGTGAACAGTGTATTAGGCCCCGGTGATGATATTACCCGTTTCGAATTCATTAAAAAGAATGAGAAAGAAAACGGCCCGGCACTGGTAGGTATCGAGCTAAAAAATGCTGAAGATTATCCGGCCTTGTTACAACGGATGCACGCGCACCGTTTTAATGTTATCGAACTGAATAAAGACCAGACCTTGTTTGAGTATTTGGTGTGATACACTAAATCTCAAACCTACCATTAAGTTCTCTATAAGACTTACGAGGTTTTAAAAACTTCGTAAGTCTGTCTTAAAATGACGTTTTGGAAGCAGCTTCGACTACTCCAACCCTATTTTCTCATTCACCAATTCAATAATCTCCGCTTCAAGCGCAATCGCTTTCCGTTCAATTTCATTGCCACGGTAAATAACGTCAACTACATAGCTCTTATCTTTATAACCCGAAGCGTTGATCTTTACATTCATGAATGCGCCTAATACCGCTGTACGGGCACAAAGGGCGGCCACACCGGCATCGGTTATGGAATTGGGGTTACCGTTCAATGTCATTGCTTTAATTACCTCCATGCTGTCCAAAGCGGCCTCCATTACTTTAAAGGGAATTTCAATAGCATAGCGGGTGGCATCCTGAATGGCTTTATCACGGGCTGCCTTTTCCTCATCATTTGACTTTGGCAATGCGAACGCCTGCATGATCTGGTTAAAGGCTGTTGTGTCCTGATCAACCAATGCTAACAGTTCATTTTTAAATTGCTGACCTTTTTGCGCCCAGTCGCTAAATTCCTGCCAACGGCTGTCCCAACCCTTTTTATGTGAACTAAGATTAGCCACCATGGTAGCCAGCGAAGCTCCTAAAGCACCAACAGCTGCTGATATCGAACCACCACCCGGTGCCGGGCTCTCGCTGGCAGTTTCATCGGCCAGGTCGGTAAGGCTCATATTAATGAGCTTGCTGTCGGCTTTATCTTTCAGTAAATATTCAATAATCCGTTCCTCAGGCTTAAACGGCGAAAGTTCATCCAGTCCCATTGATTTGATAGCAATCCTGATCAATTCTTTTTCGCTTACTCCTATAGAGCGTTGCTGCTTCTCTAAAAAATATCTGCCTGCATCAAGCATCGCCTTCAAGGGGATCAAGCCCACGAGCTCGCTACCGGTTACCCTGATACCGCGTGTAGCAGCTTTGTCACACACTTCATCAAACGCCTTGTGTACCGGAGTAATGTTAATATTGGTCAAATTCATCGAAATTTGCGCAACACCATATTCCTCAATATACCAGCCGATAGCTTTTACCGCCTTTAATGAACCCGGAATGGTCTTAGCTTTACCATGTTCGTCGTATACTATTTTACCGTTAATCGGATCTCCCTCGCGCAGGGTACGGCCAGCCTCACGCACATCAAAAGCAATAGAATTTGCCCTGCGGACAGAGGTAGTATTCAGGTTAACGTTATAAGCCACCAGAAAATCTCTTGCCCCAATTACCGTTGCCCCGCGTTTAACGTCATTCTCCGCCGGACCGAAATCGGGTGCCCATTCCGGTTGTTTTATCTTCTTGAAAAAACCTTCATACTCGCCTGCACGGATCACCGATAGGTTACTCCGGCTTTTGTTGGGCTGTGCAGCCTCGTATAAATAAACCGGGATCTGTAACTCCTCTCCAACGCGTTTGGCAAGCTGCGTTGCATATTCAGCAGTTTCCTCCATGGTGATATTACTGATCGGGATCAGCGGACAAACATCTGTTGCGCCCATCCTTGGGTGTTCGCCTTTTTGCCTGCTCATATCAATTAACTCGCCGGCTTTTTTTATGGCGCGATAAGCGGCTTCAATCACTTTCTCCGGTTCGCCTACAAAAGTTACCACAGTCCGGTTAGTAGCCTTTCCCGGATCAACATTAAGCAACCTTACTCCTTCAACAGACTCAACCGCATCTGTTATTTGTTTAATGATATCGAGGTTAACACCTTCGCTAAAATTGGGTACGCATTCTATTAATTTGGTCATTGGTCATTAGTTCAATGGTTCATTGGTAGCTAAGCAAATTGCAAAACCTGCTTAATCGTTATTTTCTGCCGTCCAAACGCGGACCGGTTTTAGTTTTCCCTGATGATATAATATTTCGCGGTAATCGTTACATGGATAGGCCTGCATATCGGCAAGCTTACCTTTGGTTAATACGCCGCGGTCATTTAATTTTAAAGCCTGTGCTGCGCGATAGGTTAAACCTGCAAAAACTTCAGCAGTATTTAATTTCTCAACTGCCGCCATTACCGATGCCTGCATTAGCAGATCACCCATTGGGGCCGAGCCGGGATTCCAGTCGCTGGCAATAGCCAAGCAAGCTCCCGCGTCAAGCAAATGCCGGGCAGGGGCATATCCCATTCCCAAGCCTAACGAGGCGCCGGGCAAAGTTACAGCAACGGTATCTGAATTGGCCAATAATTTTATCTCATAATCTCCGCTTGCCTCCAGATGATCGGCCGAAGCAGCTCTGGCTTTAACAGCAACCTCGCTACCTCCGGTTGTAAATTGATCGGCATGAACAGTAACCTCGAAGCCCATTTGCTTGGCCCTGCTTAAGTAAAACAGCGCATCGCTGGTATTAAAAGCACTTTGCTCAATAAAAATGTCCACCCTGCTTGCCAAATCCTGTTGCTTTATCTTCGGCAATAAATCATTTAACAGATACTTCAGATATTCACTTTCAGTACCATCAAAATCTTTCGGTTTAATGTGCGCGGCAAGGCAGGTTGGTACAATATGAGCATGGGTTTTGTTTGCAGCCTGATGAATAGCCTTTAGCTGCTTGAGTTCTTCAGTTACTGACAATCCGTAACCGCTCTTTACTTCAATAGTGGTTACGCCTTCTGTTAAATGACGGGCAATCCGCTTTGCCAGTAAATTGCTTAATTCAGTTTCAGTAGCAGCACGGGTTTGAGTAACAGAATCCCAGATCCCACCGCCCAATGCCGCAATTTCCAGGTAACTTTTACCGGCGTTACGCATGGCATAATCCTTCGCCCTGCTACCTGCAAAACAAATATGCGTATGGCAGTCCACAAAACCTGGCAGTAAAACATGATCGCCGGTAATTTCTTCTATTTGTGCCGATGGATAGTTTTTCCGGAGCTTTTCAAAATCATCAACAGCCAATATCAATCCATCTTCGATCAGCACGCCACCATTGGCAATTATGTGCAATTGCTCATCTTTCAGGGCACCTTTAAGCGATAAGCCTGTTAAAGGCAGTATTTGAGTAAACGGACCTATTAATTTTCTCATCGTTCTATCTTAGATCGGGGTGCTTCGTATCTACCCATGACATAATAAAAATCAAGGTCATGCTGAACTTGTTTCAGCCCCCCACTCGTTAAGCGGCCATGCTAAGCAAAGTGGCCACCTTTCCTATGGGATGCCGAAATAAATTCGGCATGACGGTAGGCATATGTTACCTTTCATTCAGAGGCCGCGGATTTTAATTACTCGGAAATGACCTTTGTACATATTATGCTTTACCACACTTTCAACCCAAACTTATCTGCCCATTCTGCAGCTTTATCATATCCAGCATCAGTATGCCTGAAGATACCCATAGCCGGATCATTGTACAATACCCGTTTCAAGCAGGTTGCTGCGCGATGGCTGCCGTCGGCCAATACTACCATGCCGGCGTGCTGGGAATAGCCCATGCCTACCCCGCCGCCGTGGTGGAACGAGATCCAGGTTGCACCACCTGATGCATTGGCCATCAGATTGAGCAGCGGCCAGTCGGATACTGCATCCGAGCCGTCTAACATTGCTTCGGTTTCACGATTGGGTGATGCCACAGAGCCGCAATCCAAATGATCACGACCGATCACTATCGGGCCCTTTACTTTGCCTGATGCTACCAGTTCATTAAATATCAGCCCGGCTTTTTCACGCTCGCCCATGCCCAGCCAGCAAATGCGGGCAGGCAATCCTTGAAAAGCAATTTTCCCTCTTGCTTTTTTAAGCCAGGTAATTAGTGGTTTATTATCTGGAAAAGCCTCGATCAGCGCCTGATCGGTAGTATAAATATCTTCCGGATCGCCGGATAGTGCTACCCACCTGAAAGGTCCTTTCCCTTCGCAAAACAGGGGACGGATATATGCCGGCGTAAAACCCGGAAAATTAAAAGCATCTGCTTCACCTCCCTGTCGGGCAAACTCGCGTAGGTTGTTGCCATAGTCAAAAGTAATTGCCCCTCTTTTTTGCAGATCCAGCATCAATCCTACATGCCTTGCCATGCTTTTCAGCGAACGCCGTTTATATTCCACAGCATCGTCCTTTCTTAAGGCAGCAGCTTCATTTAATGAGAGATCATTAGGAATATAGCCATTCAGTGGATCATGTGCCGAAGTTTGATCCGTAAGCATATCAGGAATGAGGTTATCTTTCAATAGCTTTTCGAGCAAATCACCGGCATCGCCCACTAATCCTACCGAAAGTATTTCCTTTTTGGCGATAGCTTCTTTTATCCAGGAGATGGCTTCATCATACGAATCCGTCATCCGGTCGATATATTTTGTATCAACACGTTTTTGAATCCGGGACGCATCCACATCAGCACCTAAAAACACGGCACCGGCCATGGTTGCAGCCAAGGGTTGAGCGCCGCCCATTCCCCCTAAACCGGCACTTACAATGAGCTTCCCTGTCAGGTCGCCATTAAAATGCTGATTGCCGCATTCCACAAAAGTTTCATAGGTACCCTGTAAAATACCCTGCGTACCGATGTAGATCCAGCTTCCGGCGGTCATCTGCCCGTACATCATCAATCCTTTTTCGCGCAGCTCATTAAAATGCTCCCAGTTGGCCCAGGCAGGTACCAGGTTACTGTTGGCAATTAAGACCCTCGGCGCTTCGGGGTGACTGCGAATAATCCCTACCGGTTTGCCCGACTGGATCAGCAGCGAGTGATATTCGTCCAACTCCAGTAGCAACTCAATAATTTTGCGGAGCGCCTCCGGGTTACGGGCAGCCTGGCCGATACCTCCGTAAACTACCAACTCATCCGGGTTTTCGGCTACCTGGCCATCAAGGTTATTAAGCAACATCCTGAGCGGAGCCTCGGTTTGCCAGCTTTTGGCATGAAGCTGCATACCACGCGGCGCTTTATACACCGGGTGATTAGCGTAGGTTTTAATAAATTCCGAACTCGTCATGACTTAAATCTATTTGGTGAGCAATAGCAGCTTCATCTGCAGTTTTCAGCAGGGAGCCATCCGTAATCAGTTTGTGCAGGCTGTTAATATCAACAGCAAAAACGCGGTCATCCTGTATAAAATCAACATGTTGCCTTACCAACTGATGGCAAGCTTCAATAACCGGGGTTGATTTTAACGGCCTGCGGAAATCCATAGCCTGTGCAGCGTAAAGCAACTCAATAGCCTGGATGTATTCAATATTATCTATCACCTGGTGCAGTTTGCGCCCGCTAATGGAGCCCATAGACACATGGTCTTCCTGCCCAAGTGAGGTTGGCACACTATCGGCACTGGCCGGGAAACACAGGGTTTTATTTTCGGTAACGAGGGCGGCAGTGGTATACTGCGGGATCATCAGGCCCGAATTAAGCCCGGCATCATGCGTAAGCAGTTTGGGCAAACCGTAACGGCCTTCGCTCATCAGGTAGCAGCGCCTGTCGGCAATGTTACCAATTTCTGCCGCTGCTGTGGTTGCATAATCAAGCGGCAAAGCCAGTGGCTGCCCATGAAAATTACCACCGCTAATGGTATCATCGGCATTAAAAATAACCGGATTATCTGTAACCGAATTGAGCTCAATTTCAGTAAGCTCTTTCAGGTGCAGCCATGCATTACGCGATGCGCCATGTACCTGAGGCATACAACGCAACGAATATGGGTCCTGTACCCTATCGCAATTTACGTGCGACGAATTGATTTCTGACCCATCAAGCAAGGTAAACAAACGGTGTGCTACCATCCTCGTGCCTTTAAATGGTCTGATTTGGTGTAGCCGCTCATCAAAAGGACGGATAGAGCCCATCAATCCCTCTAATGACATGGCACCAATCAGGTCGGCCCGGTTCAAGGCATCATCCAGGCGCTGCACAGCTTTAACTGCAAAAGCGAGGATAAACTGTGTGCCGTTGATGAGGGCAAGCCCTTCTTTAGGGCCAAGCAATAAAGGCTGCAAACTGTGCTTATTTAAAAGCTTTCCAGCGGGCACCCTTTCGCCATTTTCAAACACCTCTCCCAAACCAATTAATGGTAAAAACAGGTGCGATAAAGGCGCCAGATCACCCGAAGCGCCAACCGAGCCTTTTTCCGGAACTACCGGGATGATATCATTGTCAATATGCCAGATGATTCGCTCGAGCGTAGTAAGCGCAATGCCCGAATAACCCTGCGCCAAAGCCTGTACCTTGGTAATCATCATGAGTTTGGCAATTTCCTGCGGGATAGGTTTCCCCACACCTACACTATGGCTTTTGAGGATGTTACTTTGCAGCAAACTGGCATCTTCTTCCGAGATCCGGGTATCACACAGCGGGCCGAAACCGGTATTAATCCCATAAACCGGGTGATGGCTATGCACAATCTTTTCCACCTCACGCCATGAGGCTTGGACCAAATCGGCGGCTTCTTTGTTAATGATGCCTTGGGTTTTGCCTGCTGCTATATCAAGACAAATACCTATTGTAAGATGGTCGGTGCCGTAATTAAATATATCAGTCATTGCCGGCGGCTTTTAAATTGGTATTCAGTTTTTCAACGATATTATCGGCCAGCTTGGTTTGCCTGAAAGTATTTTCAAGTGCGCTTATGGCCGGCAGTAATTGTTTTGTAGTTTCGTCTTTAGCAACGAGTTCAACCATCGACAGGCTGATAGCATCCCAAACAGGTATAACCTGCTTTAGCAACTCACGTCCTTCCGCAGTAAGTGTAACCAGTTGCCGTCTGCCATCGTCGCTACAGGGATCCGTACTTACAAGTCCCCGCTTTTTAAGGTTAGTGATCAGCTGACTGGCAGCCGGGTGTGATACCTCTATCTGTTCACTTAACTCTTTGATAGATAAAGCATCATTTTTTGACAGCAAATAAAATACAGGAAACCAGCTGGCATCAAAATCGATATCCGCAGTTTGATAGGCCCGATTAACTTCAGATAAAAAAGCTTCGCTTAGCCTTCTCAAACGACTGCCTAAAACCAGATACCCTAAGCTTTGATATAAATTCATGATGCAATTTATATAAGTACTTATATAATTACAAATTTAATTTGAACCTCTATAATAAAAAGAAGAAATGCCATCAACAAAAAACTCCCGGTGGTTATCCGGGAGCTTCTTGTTACTTAGTGATCAGGTTATATAACTCATCGAGCTTAGGAGTAAGCACGATCTCTATTCGTCTGTTCTTTGCACGGGCTTCATCTGTAGCATTTGCGTCTATAGGTTGAAACTCGCTCTTACCAGTTGCGGTAAGCCTGTGCGGGTCAACATTTTCTGTTTCGGTCAGGTAACGGGTTACCGAGGTAGCACGTAAAACGCTCAAATCCCAATTGTCCTTAATCTGGCCAAGGTTCTTTACTTTCTTATCATCCGTATGCCCTTCAACTGCCATATTAATATCCGGTTCCTTATTCAACACTGCGGCAAGTTGCTTTAATGCGGCCTTTCCTTTATCATCAATAATAATACTGCCCGATGGGAATAATAGTTTGTCGGTTAATGACACATAAACCTTGCCATTTCTGATATCAACTGTTAAGCCGCTTTGCTGAAAGCCTAATAATGCCTTCTGCAATTTATCTTTCAGGGCGTTAGTAGCCTCATCACGTTTCTTCAAAATATCCTCCACTTCCTTTAACCGAGCTTCGCGTTTTTTCAGATCGGCTGCCAGTTTACTGGTTTGTGCAGCTAATTCGTTTGCTTTTGAGGATGTTGCGTCCAGGTTACTGTTCAGCACATTGTTGTTATTGCGCAGGTCGGCAAGCTGACGGTGAAGGCGGGCTGTATCAGCCTGCAGCTGTGCAAGCTGACCTTCAAGGTTTGTTGTACGGTTAGCTAATGAGTCGCGTTCGGCAACAAGGCTTTTGTATGCTTTTGGAGACATTACCTTGCACGAGTACATTGTTAAACATACAGCAACGGTTAAAAATGTATATCTAATTTTCATTGTATATTGAGGGTTATAAATTGTGTTAAGCCAAGGCGTTCTTCAAAAATACATTAAGCGGATGGATCATGCTGCATACATCAGCAACCAGCTTTTCCGCACCAGGGGTCGTTAGCTCTTTATCTTCCAGCTTATGCCAGGCTACAAAGCTTTTAAGCTTTAGCAGGTCGATATTTTCATTATCGGGTTCGTATCCCTTCGGTCCCGATTTAAGCTGCTCCTGCTTTCTGAAATCACCAAATAGCTTAACAAACTCCTTTTGGTCGATGATTCTTTTCAGATCGGCAGCGTTATAATCTATTTCCTGGCGAATGGCTTTCAGACGTGGCGCCTCCGGCATCCAGTATCCGCCACCGATAAATGAATTACCCGGTTGGATGTGCAGGTAATATTCAACACCGCCGCCTTTTAAGCCGGAGGTTGGGAAACTTACCCCAAAGTTATTTTTATAAGGTGCTTTATTTTTACTAAAACGGATGTCGCGGTAAATGCGCATCACGCATTTTTTGGCATCAAGGTTCTCGTCCATCCCTGCCTCAATTTTGCGTACACCGTCAAGCACTTTCGATGTAAAATCAATTACGTTTTCACGGGCCTTATCGTAACGATCCTTATTGGCGGCAAACCATTCACGGTTATTATTTTCGGCGAGATCTTTTAAAAAGTCAATAGTTTCCTGGTATATCATCGGTATCTAAATAGCTTTGGTAATGTATTTTGGGTGATAACCAATACAACAAAAACACACGCGAATATCTGAAATTTACAGGAGCAAGGAAAAAACACCCTAAAATTATAGTACCAAGATATAACCAGGGCGATTCCTGGTTATGGGTAACCAGGTAAGTAAGCCACGCTATTCCCAGGGCCTCGCCAACATTCAGAGCATAACTCACATACATGGCCGCGTAAAAGTAACCGGGTTCGATCTCAAAAAAAAGATTACAATGCGGGCAGTTAAGATTTATTTTATTGGAGAAACTGTAAGGGCTACCCTTAAACATATCGCCGCGCCTGCAGCGCGGACATTTACATTTAAGCATAGCCCATGACTTTGGTGTTTGAGACACGATAAGTATCTTATAAGGTTACAAAAGCGGCCACTTATAACCGCAATTGTCTATTAATTCAGATTAAGTTTTTCGGGACGCA
Organism: Mucilaginibacter sp. SJ; assembly: GCF_028993635.1. Lineage (NCBI taxonomy): Bacteria > Pseudomonadati > Bacteroidota > Sphingobacteriia > Sphingobacteriales > Sphingobacteriaceae > Mucilaginibacter > Mucilaginibacter sp. SJ. The sequence continues at coordinate 4,558,203 of NZ_CP118631.1, read as the reverse complement.
TGTCAAGCTTTACATCTTTACGGCGGTATTTTTTATACCAGATGTAACCACCTAATGCAACCGCAAAATAAGGAGCGCCCAATAAAAACAGGATGCCGTTATTTAAACCTCTTGTTTTTGAACTACCGCTTTGAGCATTGGTTTCAACCGTAGCGGCACACTGCGCACACTGGGCTTTTACAGGTTGGCGGGCAATCAGCATAAAGCCGAGAACCATTACAAAAAGGACAACTTTAAAACCTTGTTTCATAGGTACAAATTTAACTAATTATAAATTAAAAATGATAAAACGGACGAATCATTAAGTAAACCACCACGCCACTTGCCGTAACATACAACCATATCGGGAATGCCCAGCGTACCAGCTTGCGGTGCTTTTCAACCTGCATTTGCAGGCCACGATAAAAGCTTAGTAATATCAACGGTAAAACCGCTGCCGCAAGTATAATATGGGGCCACAAGATGACCAGGTATACTGTTCGCAACCAACCTGCCAAAGCCCGTTCTGCTTCCGATAATTCTCCGTCGCCGTTAATATCACCATACTTGATCTCATTACGCATCAAATAATGGAACAGGATATAGGATACCAGGAACAACGATGACAAACAGAAGGTAACAATGTTAAGGCGTTTATGTAAGGTTATATTACCTTGTTTAATTTGATACAGCGACAAAAGCAGCAACACAGTACAGGTGCCGTTAAGTACCGCGTTTAGCATCGGCAAATATGGGGTAAACGCGGGAGCAACTGCCGGACCGGGAATAAGGTGCCTGTTTAGCAACACAACAACGGCAATTACAAATATGGTAACACCCGCAACAAAGCGGATTATAAATTTATCGCTCATAGTTAATTAATATAGGGGTTTATCAACTTTACGCAGCTCTTCAGCTATCAGCACTTTAATCTCGTCGTTAAGGCGGTTAACCTCGGGGGTTACAGCAGCCTTATAATATCCTCTGATACGATGCTCCTGATCAATCAGCACAAAATCATCACTGTAAATAAAATCGTTACCGGCTTTTGCAGCATTAACAAAAAGACCGTTGCGGGCAAAGCTGTAAACAGATGAGGTATCGCCACTGCACATCAGCCAGCGGTTTGATTCGGGCTTAAAAGTTTGCAGGTATTTATTAAGTACCCCGGGAGTATCGCGTTCAGGATCTATGCTGATGGTTAAAAAATAAACCATCTTGTTTTTATAATAAGTACCCACCAACCAACTCATGTTTTTATTGATGGTTTGGCAAACGGTAGGACAGTTTTTATAAAAGAAGTTAATTACAAAGATCTTTCCTTTCAGTGTGGTCAGCGTAACCGGTTTTCCTTCCTGATCGGTGAGATTAAAATCAGGAATGGTATGATAAATGGTATCTGGAATGTATTTACCGTGAAACTTATGCCCTGTTTTTGCAACCACCTTGGGCCCGAAAACTGCAAGCGGTTTATACCTGTTTTTACCTTTAGCGGTAAGTAAATAATATAAAAATCCCGGTACCGCTAATATGAGTACCAGGATCAGGATCTTTTTTAATATAGAAGCCTTGTTCATTACCTCAGGTCAACCCAGTGGTGGCTTTCGTTTGTAAGTACCAGGATTAAACCGATTATAAATATTACCGGAATTGCTATTGACAATATGAGACCCATTTTCTCAAACTTCAAGTGCATGAAATATGCAACTATATAAAATGCTTTAAGCAAGGTTAAAACGATATATACAGGGTTGGCATACTGTATCGGAAGAATTCCTTTAGGCACACATACAAGCGCGATAAAGAATTCAATACAGGTAATAACAGTTAAGATACCTGCAACCTGCCATATCCGCTTTCTGCTCATGGTTTCATGATCACCATCGTGATGAATTTCGTGCGATTCTGCTGACATATGATAAATATTTTTAAACTAAGTAAAAGAATGTAAATACGAATACCCAAACAAGGTCTACAAAGTGCCAGTACAAACCAACCTTTTCAACCATTAAATAACTGCCGCGTTTTTCGTATGTGCCCATTAACACGTTTACTGTAATAATAATGTTGATAATAACACCTGTAAATACGTGGAAACCGTGGAAACCTGTGATGGTAAAGAAGAGGTTAGCAAACTCCTGCGAAGTCATATGCTGCACAGCTTCGGTACCGCCGGTAAATAACTTTTTAAGTTCTTCGGCAGGCGGAACACTTCCCCACCAGAAGCCCTCATGGTGCAAATGCCCCCATTCCAAAGCCTGGCAACCAAGGAACATGAAACCGCCTATCACTGTAGCTATCATCCAGCCTACTACTTCTTTTTTAGCATTACGATGGCCCGCCTCTACAGCCAATACCATAGTAACAGAACTCGCAATGAGGATGAAGGTCATTAAACCCACAAATACAAGCGGTGCACCGCTATCAACTAATCCGGGTACTGATTGAAAAACTTTATCCGCACCTGGCCATACGCTTGCGCTGAAACGCAATGAACCGTAAGCTATCAATAATGATGAAAAGGTAAACGCATCCGAAAGGAGGAAAAACCACATCATTATTTTTCCGTACTCCACGTTGAACGGGGATCTTCCTCCCGACCAGGGCGAAGTTTTTACTTCGTCAATTTGTGAAACTGTTGTACTCATCTGTACTAATCTATGGGTGTATTAATTATGATTCAAAAGTAAAAAAACATAGAGATAAATCCATATAATATCGAGAAAATGCCAGAAAATGGAAGTTAGTTCCATCTTAAACATATTCCTTACCTGAGGGATATTACGGTATGTACCTATAAGTGTATTTATTAGCAATAACAAGGCGGCAAAAATGTGTATTAAATGCGCGCCGACAAAAACGTAAACAAACGAGCGCGAAGCATTAGGATCAACAAAATAGATCTGCATTTTGTAGGTCAACACATAGCAAGCGTAGATCTGCAGGACAAAAAATGCCAGTCCTAAACCTAATGTGATCCATAAATACAGCTTCTGTTTGTCAAACTGCAATGCCTTAGCAGCCCGCGACGCTAAAAACAACGTGCCGCTGCTTAATACTATAACAATAGTACTATACAAAAACGATTGCGGCATAATCACGTTTAAGCCATGACCGCTACCGCCCGAATAAACGATAAAGCCACTGGTAAAAGCCGCAAAAAGCATAAACGACGTGAATATGAAAATCCACATATTAAACTTTTTGGCACCAAGGTTCAGCCTGTCGTTATCTTGTTCCATCCTTGCCATCATCTCACTTAACTATAAAATCTACTAAAAACATTATCTGAACTACCGGCAAGTAAAAAAACGAGCCGAACATTAATTTACGCGCTTCGGGTATTTGCCTTGTACGCAGCAGCATAAATGACTGGTATAAAAATATCAGGCTGCATATCAGTGATACACCGCCTACCCAGTAACCACCGTAACCATAAAAGGTTGGCAATAAACTTACGGGGACCAAAACAATGGCAAATATAAATGTAATTACCGCACTTGTTAAATCTCTTTTGCCTGAGGGCAGCAAGCGAAAACCTGCCAGCTTGTAATCATCATCCAAAACCCATGCAATAGCCCAGAAATGAACAAACTGCCAGATAAACTGGATAGAGAACAGGATCAAAGCTATTTCATCGATCCTCCCGTGCACTTGTGCAGCTACATACCCAATAAGCGGCGGCAATGCTCCGGGGATAGCACCAACAAAAACTGCCGCAATTCCCGACTTGCGTTTTAAAGGCGTATATGCAAATGCATACAATAAAATTGAAAATACAGATAGTAAGCCGGTTAACAGGTTTAAGCTGCCTAACAAATAAGTACCTGCCATACCCATGCCCAAACCCAATACCAATGCCTGCCCGGTAGTCATTTTGCCTGAAGGGATTGGCCTGTCCATTGTACGCTTCATTAGCTTATCAAGATCTTTTTCGATGATCTCGTTAAAAGCATTAGCTGCCGATGTAACCAGGAAACCACCTATAATAAGCTTTACCCAATCAATCCAAACAATATGGCCATTGGCACGGCTCCCTATTAAAAATGATATTGACGCCGAAAACACTACCAAAGAGGTAAGTCTCGTTTTAATCAGTTTCGAAAAATCAGCCCATTTCACCTGCTTACCTCCCTACCCTTAACACCTTTAAATAAATTCAAAAGCAGATAAAATTGCGCTCCAAATATTAAACTCGCCAATACGATATGTGCTGCCTGGGCAACCGGCGGTAAAGCGAGATATGATAACAAGATCCCGGTAACTATCTGTAACGTGATCATTAAAAATGTAAAACTCATCAGCTGTTGCTGGATGGAATGCCTGTTAAATCCTCTGCGGATCAAAACAAATAAGGCTACGTTCAGCACCAGCACCAAAACCGCCAGGTCTCTGTGATGTTGAAATATCTCGCCGGCATTGGTGATCCAATCTTTACGGTAACCGCCCTGAAAATGATTAGCAACCGCATCTATCTTCTCACGCACTTCTGTACCAAAGGCTATTTGCAGGATGCTTATAAATAACGCAGCAAGCGTTATAATGTAAACCAAAGGCGATGAGCCTGATGTGTTCTTTCCTGAGATTCTCGCCACATGATAGGTGTAAATACAAATTGCTAAAATGGCCAGTGCCAAAAGCATATGTACAGTAACTATCCAGGCTATTAAATTAGTTGAAACTACAATTGAGCCTAACCAGGCCTGGAAACCTACAAGCACCAGGTTGAAAATACTCAGAATAGCTATTCTTTTATCTGTTTTCCAATAGCTGAAAGAGAATATCACCGAAAGCAGCAAGAAAAGACCCGATAAAGCACCGATAAGGCGGTTTATATACTCAGTCCATGTTTTGCCTGCATTAAACTCCTCAGGCACAAGAATAGACCGGTCTTCACGGATGCGCTTAGCCAGATCACTGTATCCAAATACATCAAGCGTTTTTGCAAAACGCTGGTTCTTTTCAACCCGCTTGGCTACGTATTTCTGTTTATAATCCTTCGGAAGATCGTTCACATCGGTAGGCGGAATATACCTTCCGAAACACTTTGGCCAGTCGGGGCATCCCATGCCTGAACCTGAGCTACGTACAACACCACCGGCAAGAATCAAAACAAAGAGCAGAACAATGGTTGTAATATTGATCTTTTGAAACCTATTTTTTGCGGCTGTGCTCATCTAAATAGTTCTAAAAATTTAGGGTACCTTATTAAGTCGGAAGTTCCAAGTTTTAAGTTCAAAGCTGCTTAACTTAGGACTCAAAACTTCCAACTTAAGACTTAACCGGTACCCTAAAAGATCAGATAAGTATTAATTTATTTTACTTGTTCGTTTGCTTTCAGTGTACTTGTAAACTTATTAAGTTCTTCCAAACCTGCAGGATTATCTTCAAAATCATGAGGAAGGTTTGAGCTCATTGTTTGCGAGTAAGGAACAGTTTGAGGGATGTAATCCTCTTCGGCTCCCGGTTTGCTGTAATCATATGGCCAACGATAAACAGTTGGGATTTCGCCCGGCCAGTTGCCATGCAGGTGCTCAACAGGGGTAGTCCACTCCAGTGTATTTGACTCCCATGGGTTTTGAGTCGCCTTTTGTCCTTTAAATATTGACACAAAGAAGTTATAAAGGAAACCGAATTGTGTAAGTGCAGCGATAATAGCAGCCCAGGTTACAAATGTGTTGATCGTTAACCATTTTTGCATTGAAGCAAATTCCGTGAACGCATAGTACCTTCGCGGTACACCGTCAAGACCCATAAAGTGCATAGGGAAAAATACCAGGTAAGCGCAGATAAACGTTAACCAGAAGTGCAGGTAACCTAATTTCTCGTCCATCATACGGCCGAACATTTTAGGGAACCAGTGGTAAACACCAGCAAGCATACCAAATATAGCTGCAGAACCCATTACTAAGTGGAAGTGGGCAACAACAAAGTAAGTGTCGTGTAAGTTGATATCCAAAGCAGCGTTACCCAGGAAGATACCTGTTAAGCCACCAGAGATAAAGAATGATACCATGCCGATGGCGAACAACATAGCAGGTGTAAACCTGATATTACCGCGCCATAGCGTCGCTAACCAGTTAAATGTTTTTACCGCCGATGGCACCGCAATGATCAATGTAGTGATCATGAACACACCGCCAAGGAACGGGTTCATCCCGGTAACAAACATGTGGTGGCCCCATACAATGAACGATAATACAGTGATACCGATCAGAGAATAAACCATCGCATGGTAACCGAAGATCGGTTTCCGTGAATTTACCGACATTACCTCAGATGAGATACCCATCGCAGGCATGATCACGATATATACCTCCGGGTGACCAAGGAACCAGAACAAGTGCTGGAACAGGATCGGGCTACCACCTTCAAATGGTTGCTGTACGCCGTTTAATACGATGTCAGATAAATAGAAACTTGTACCAACGCTGCGATCAAATATCAACAATACTACACCGGCAACTAAAACCGGGAAAGCAAGGATACCTAATATAGCGGTAAGAAATAAAGCCCAGATAGTTAAAGGCATTTTCCAAAGGTCCATCCCTTTTGTACGCATGTTTAATACGGTACTCACGTAGTTGATACCGCCCATTAATGATGACGCAACAAACAATACCATACTGATCAGCCAAAGGGTCATACCCTCACCTGAACCCGGCATTGCTTTTGGCAATGCTGATAACGGGGGATAGATTGTCCAGCCACCGCTGGCAGGGCCTTTTTGTACAAAGAAAGATGACAACATGATAACGCTGGCCAAGAAGAAGAACCAGTATGAAAGCATGTTCATGAATGGAGAAGCCATATCACGTGCACCTACCTGCAAGGGAATTAATAAGTTGGCAAAAGTACCGCTCAACCCGGCAGTTAGTACAAAGAATACCATGATGGTACCGTGTATGGTAACCAAAGCAAGGTAAAAATCGGGGCTAATACGTCCGTTAGGTGCAAAACGACCTAACAAAGTTGTTAACAGCGGGAATGTTTTATCAGGGTAAGCAAGTTGGATCCTAAACAGGATTGACAAAATCATTGCGATAACCGCCATAGTAATACCTGTAATCAGGAATTGCTTGGCAATCATCTTGTGGTCCATGCTAAATACATATTTAGACAGGAATGATTGGTCATGGTGGTGTTCGTGACCGTGTTCGTCGTGGTGGGTTCCTGCGTGGTCGTGAACTGCTAATGTTGACATATCTCTATTTCTTATCTTTATTAATTATTTAACGCTAACCTATTTGTTGAAGCACCGCTTTGCTCATTGTTTGCTGCCGCGAAATGAAGCTCTTTTCTTAAAGCATCATTAAGGTAAGGCTTTTGCCTTGACAGCCATGACTGATATTCGGCTTCAGAAACAACACGTACAACTTTTTGCATGTTGTAGTGGCTTCCACCACATATTTTGTTACAATAAAGGGTATATTCAAATTTAGGGTCGTCTAATTTTGTGCGCATCTCTGCGGTAGTAATAGTCGGGGTAAATTTAAAGAAGGTTGGTAAACCAGGTACCGCATTCAACTGAACCCTGAAGTGCGGCATATAAACGCTATGGATCACATCCTGTGCAAGGATATTTAACCTGATTGATTTATTAACCGGTAAGTACATAGTATCTACCTTTAAATCATCAAAACTGCTTTTCTTTTTGAAGTTAACACCCAAATTGTTTGCACCTGTAACCAAACGAAAATCTTTAGGGCCTAATATACCATCTTTACCAGGGTACCGTAATTCCCAGGCAAACTGATGACCGGTTACATCGATATTGATATCATCCTTAAGATTTTCACTATTCATGATCTTCTGCCAAGTAAAGAAACCAAACACAACGAGGATAGTCAACACAATAGCAGGGGCAATTGTCCAAACTTTTTCGATGGTATTATTGTGTGGCAGGAAGTGTGCACGGCGTTTATCAGAATGACGGTATTGAAACAGGAATCCAAATAGCAAAATCTGGGTAATAAAAAACACTATCATTGTTAAAACAGTAGTGACGGTAAACATCTCATCTATTTTAACCCCATGGGCTGAAGCAGCTTCAGGTAAAGTCATGCTACCTTGTTCGGTAAATGACCAGTAAGCGCCATAAAGACCAACAACAAGGAAAATGATGCAAATCACCGCCATTATGCTGTTCCATTTGATGCCTTTTTTACCCTGCATTTTCAAGGTAAGATCGTAGATCTTAAGGATCTTGCCAACAATAGCAACGCCCAAGCAAATAAGGAAAAATATAGCAACATAATACGCCACCCCGGTCCAGTCAACCTTAGGGGCTTCTTCCTGGGCCGCACCGGCGGCCGCAGTTTGCGCCATCAGCAGGTTTGTGCCCAGAAGCATAAACGCAGCGAAGAACGATAGTAGTTTTTTAGAATTTATTAGTTTTCTGAATCCCATTTTAGTAAGCTGTTTGGTATTCTGTATTTTGGTGCAAATGTAATAATTATTATATGTGATGATGAAGGCTTTCCTGTAAGAACGGGTGTTTTTTAGGAACCAACGATTTGAACTTGGTTAAAGCTGTCATTGCAGTGAAGGTAAATAAACCTCCAAAGCCTAAAAATACACCTACTTCAATAGGGCCTATTTCAGTTAACCATGATGAAGTTGGACCAACGGTACCAGGCATAATCATCATAAAATAATCAAGCCAGTGACCAACAATCAGGATGATACACATAATTTCAACTGTACGGTAAACACGTTTAGAATCACGAGACATGAATACCAATAAAGGAGCAAGGAAGTTAACAACAATGTTAATCCAGAACCATGGCTTAAATTCAGGTTCCCACCTTTTAAAGAAGTATACTGTTTCTTCAGGTATGTTAGCATAATAAATTAAAAGGAACTGAGCAAACCAAACGTAGGTCCAGAAGATAGAGAAACCGAAGATAAACTTGGTTAAGCTATGCATATGATCTTCTGAAACCCATTCAAAGTAACCAATACGTTTTAACCTGATTAATGTAAGTGTGATAACTGACAACCCAGCTACCCACATGGCAGCAAAATTATACCAGCCAAACATGGTAGAAAACCACTCGGCCTCTAATGACATGATAGTATCAAAAGCATATATTGGCGTTGTAAAGCCAAAAATCACCAGGAACAAGCATGACATGTTGAAGCTCTTTTTATAGTAGAACATGCCACCAACTTCGTCCTCTGCCTCAGAATATTTAGCCAATAAACGACCAAATATGCAATATGAACCCAGGAAACAAATCAAACGGATTACAAATCCAACTTTGTTCATATATCCAGCTTTACCTGCTATAACAGCATTGTAATTTTCGCTATGAGGATCAGTGACACCAACAGCCGCCCAAATTTTATATAAATAAGGGGCAACAACCTGCTTGCCTTCTTCGCTGGTAATTGTATGAGTTAATGAAAACCCGGCGATCACTACTACAATTAGTGTAATTGCAGCAATTGGCAAAACCTTGCCGAAAGCCTGAGGAATCCTGATCATTGAAGCAGACCAACCTGCTTGTGCAGCATACTGTACAGCGCAAAAGAAAATACCGCACATACAAACCGCAGCAAAGTAATAGGTCATTAGCAACAGGTTGGCAAATGTACGCTCAGTATAGCCAAGCGCAAAGCCACCCAGTATGGCAACCAAACCAATCACGATGCATATCAAGCTCCATGTTTTGGCTTTGCCGACAAATTCATATTGCCCGTCAAAATTATTATGAGTCTTCATTAATATCTTTTTCTTATAAGGTTTGTAAATGGTGAACATACATGATCACTTTCCAGCGTTCTTCGGGAGCAAGCTGAGAAGCGTATGACCCCATTGCATTTACACCGTAAGTGATGGTATGATAAATTTTACCGTCTGTAAGGTCTTTCATGTTGCCACCGCGCGATGACTGGCCTTTTGAATATGATGGAGGGGCCGGATAACCATGCTGTACCACTAAGCCATCGCCCTGACCATCGACACCGTGGCAAGGTGAGCAGAAGTGCTCAAACAAAATCTTACCTTCGGCGTAATTAGCCTGGGTTTGGGCCAGTACCGTTTTAACCTCGACACTGGCTAATTCATAACCTTCTTTGGTATTTGGATAATCAAATTTGGTAAAGCCAACCGGTATAGTTCCCGCAGGCGGCAACTGAGCGGTTTTACCATCTTTAAAATTATTATTTTTTTGATCCGGATCGTATGCCAAATGCTCGTACATATTAGGTGCATACTCCCAACCGGTGCTTCTTTTATCCTTGCACGATGTAAATACTATCGAAGCTGCGATAATAGTAACTATTGTTCCTAATATTTTAATTTTATTCATAGCTAACATATTTTCTATCGTTATGCTTAACTTCTGTAGCGCCCGCTTCTTTTAGTAAATTAGTTATATCGTCGTGAGGAATGTTTCCTTTAGCATTAATTGCAATTACAAATTTATCATCAGTTGCACGCAGGTCCATTACCCTTGGGGCACGACCCGGGAACAGGTGACTTGCGAAGAAGAAAGTAAATGTCATACCGAACGAAGTCCACAATACAGTCCACTCAAATGTAACCGGGATAAAATCCGGGATAGCAAAAAAGTTTTTTCCACCGATGTTGATAGGCCAGTCATGAACCAGCATATAGTAAACCATGCTGAACATAATAGTACCGCCCAAACAACCGAACATAAATGCCGCATAACCTAAACGCGAATCCTTGATATTTAATTTAGCCTCAATGCCGTGAATAGGCATAGGCGTATAAACGTCATAAATAGGAACGCTGTTCTTTTGCAGCTTATCAATCCCGTGCATCATTTCATCGGGATCATCAAAAACGCCTAATATATATTTAGTGCTACTCATTAGTATTATGCTTTTAAGTATTCAGACTGTTCAACACTATCAAATTTCTCCAGCGAAGCGATGTAAAACTCTGCTTCGGCAGGTACAACATGGCCTTCGTCCATAAGTTTCTTCTTAGCCTGCTCGCTTGAGCTTTTCAGCAGTAATTTCACCTCGGCCATAGCCACTGAAGGTAATACCCTGATGAACAACAGGAACATGGTAAAGAATACACCAATTGAACCGATGAACACGCTCACGTCAACCCAGGTTGGATAGAACATAGCCCAGCTTGATGGTATAAAGTCGCGGTGCAATGAGGTAACGATAATTACGAAACGCTCAAACCACATACCGATGTTAACCACAATTGATAATACCCATGACAGCGGAATGTTGGTACGGATCTTTTTGAACCAGAACAACTGCGGAGTGATTACGTTACAGGTCATCATGCTCCAGTAAGCCCACCAGTACGGACCGGCGATACGGTTTGCGAAAGCATATTGCTCATACTCGTTTTGTGAGTAGAAAGCGATGAACAACTCTGTTAAGTAAGCCACACCTACTATCGAACCTGTTAACATGATGATCTTGTTCATTGATTCGATGTGGAACATGGTGATGTAGTTTTCCAAGCCTAAAACCTTACGTGCAATAAGCAACAGGGTTTGTACCATGGCGAAACCCGAGAAGATCGCACCGGCAACGAAGTATGGAGGGAAGATGGTGGTGTGCCATCCTGGTTCCAATGAAGTTGCAAAGTCCATTGATACGATGGTGTGTACCGAAAGTACCAGTGGGGTTGAAACACCTGCCAGGATCAATGACACTGTTTCAAAACGCTGCCAGGTTTTTACTGAACCTGTCCAGCCGAATGACAGTATCGAATAGATACGGCGGCGGATGCCTTCTGCACGGTCACGGATGGTAGCGATATCGGGTAATAAACCTGTATACCAGAATACCAATGAAACCGAGAAGTATGTTGATATCGCAAATACGTCCCAGATAAGCGGTGAGTTCCAGTTTACCCATAACGAGCCGTATTGATTTGGCAACGGTAATGAATAAACAGCCATCCATGGACGGCCCATGTGAGCGGCGATATAAGTAGCCGCACAAATTACGGCGAAAATCGTCATCGCCTCGGCCGAGCGGTTGATGGAGTTACGCCAGTTTTGACGGAACAGCAACAATACCGCCGAGATAAGCGTACCGGCGTGACCGATACCTACCCACCATACGAAACCGGTAATGTCCCATGCCCATCCTACTGTTTTGTTCAGGCCCCATTCGCCCAAACCGAACCAGAAGGTCCAGCTGATAGCGAAAACCCAAAGCGAGGCGCCAAGCGAGGCTACACTAAAGCCGATCCACCAGGCTTTACCCGGCATATTTTCTACAGGGCGTAATACATCATCCGTAATTTTTTTATACGTGATGTCCTTACCCGTAATTAACGGTTCCCTTATTATTGATTCACTATGAGATGCCATATATCTTAATCTCTGTATATAAAAATTTATGCCTGAGCTTCAGTTTCTATTATATTTCTAACTTTTGTCTGGTAACCAATACCTGGCTGTACGTTAAGTTCTTCAAGCACGTAGTAAGTTCTTTCGCTTGCAAGTGCTTTTGAAACTTCAGAGTTAGGATCATTTCTGTTACCGAACACGATAGCGTTGGCAGAACATGTTTGCTGACAAGCCATTTTGATTTCGCCATCTTTAAGCGGGCGTTTTTCAATTTTAGCTTTCAGTTTACCAGCCTGGATACGTTGGATACACATTGAACATTTTTCCATAACACCACGGAAACGTGTAACTACGTCTGGGTTAAGTACTAATTGTGTATGTTCACCTTGCAGGTAGTTATCAAAACGTGCGTCGTTCCAGTAGTTGAACCAGTTAAAGCGACGTACTTTGAACGGACAGTTGTTAGCGCAATAACGTGTACCTACGCAACGGTTGTAAGCCATGTGGTTTAAACCTTCAGACGAGTGAACGGTAGCTAATACCGGGCACACTGTCTCGCAAGGTGCGTGGTCACAGTGCTGGCAAAGCATTGGCTGGTGTACAACTGATACATTGTCGAAGTTTTCAAGCTTATCAATTTCCTTTTCTTTGGTAACTGCTTCTTCGCTGTTGCCGTGGTCATTGTAGCTATAGTAACGGTCGATACGGATCCAGTGCATTTCACGACGACGTGAAACCTCATCTTTACCTACAACCGGAATGTTATTTTCTGCAGAACATGCAACCACGCAGGCACCGCAACCGGTACAAGCGTTAAGGTCGATAGCCATTACCCAGTCGTAAACAGGACGATCATGGTTGTCCCAAAGAGATTCACCATTGTAATCTTTACGGCCATGCTCGTTACCGCTACCTGCTGCCGGGTTCTTTTTGTATTCAACAAAAGTTGCCTCGCGGATAACGCTCCTGCCCTCATATGAGTGGTGGGTTTGTGTTTGTGCAAGCGGCGATTTGTAACCGGCCGATTTGAATGACGCTACAGCAGCTGTTTGGAAAGTACCATTGCTTAAGCTAAAGAATGGGAAGGCGTTTTTACCAACGTTATTACCAACCGGGCCAGCATTTGTACGACCATAGCCAACAGCAACTGACAAAGTACCTTGTGTTTGACCTGGCTGAGCTAATACCGGCAACTCAACAGAGTAACCATTAGCATCAATTTTGATCACATCGCCTTCTTCCAGTTTCAATTTCTTCATATCAGAAATTGACATGGCAGCGAAGTTGTCCCAGGTAACTTTCGAAACCGGGTCAGGAAGTTCCTGTAACCATGGGTTATTACCACGTTTACCGTCACCTATAGCCTGGCTAACATAAAGCTGCAATTCAAATTTGTCGCCATCTGCAGCAACAGCTTTGCTCTGGGTTAATATTTTTTGCGTTACGCCGGCAAGGTCAAGGCTAAAGCTGTAAGCGCTTGCTGCTACCGGAGCAGCTATCACCATACCTGTTTGTAAAAGGGTTTCCCAACCTTTTTGGCCAGATAAGCCACCTTTTGCCAACAAACCTGAATCCCAGGTTTTGCGTACGTAAGTGTAGTAATCTTTTATTGGGTTTTCCATCCAAACCAGTAAGCTATGCTCTGCCTGGCGGGTGTTGTAAACCGGGTTAATTGTAGGCTGAACTACAGTGTAGTAACCTTCAACAGCGTTAGCATCACCCCATGTCTCCAAATAATGGTGATTTGGAGCATTAACAGTAGCTAATAAAGCTGTTTCATCCTCATGATCGGCAAATGATACATTTAAACGAACGTTTTTCAACGCCGCTTTAAATTCATCATTTTTATAGTAATCGTAAGCCGGGTTAGCATTCAGGAAGAATACAGCACCAACATCACCACGTTTTACTTCGTTTACAAACTCAACAAATGCAGCGTCGTTACCGGCGTATTGTTTTGATGGGTTATCTAAATCGATAGTAGTACCGTAGCTACCTAACAATGAGTTGATGGCGTTAACCAGTACTTGTGTAGCAACATCGTTTGAACCTGAAACAACCAACGCTTTACCTTTAGCAGCAACTAATTCCTTAGCGGCTAACTGAATAGCAGTATCAACTTTTTTGCTGCCGGTTGCTTTTGAACCTGGTAAAGTAGTACCAGAGATTGCGTTGTAAAGGTTTATTAATGCAACGCCAATTTCAGATGGTTTGGTAGTGATACGGGCATCGGCATTAGTACCGGTCATGCTCATACCAGTTTCAAACTGAATGTGACGAGACATTTTTTTGTTTGCCAGCGATTTGCTGTTACGGTTAGATACGTACTGGCGGGTAAATTCTTCGCCAGAGATCCAGGTACCTAAGAAATCAGCCCCAAAGCTTACAATTACATCGGCTTTATCAAAGTTATAGTGAGGCAATACTGCTTTACCAAAACTGTTTTGATTTGCCTGAATGATACCGGTGTATGAAACCGCATCATAATTGATATGTTTTGTAGTAGGGTATTTAGCGATAAACTCGGCAATAACTGCTAATGTTGAAGGGCTGTATACAGTTGAAGTAACCAAACGGATACCTTTACCTGCTGCAGCAACAGCTGCAAGCTCTTTCATTACATAAGCGTCAACCTCTGCCCAACCGGCTTCGCTACCTTTTAATTTAGGATCTTTTAAACGGTTAACATCATACAGATCAAGTACCGAAGCTTGAGCCTGAGCACTTAAACCGCCTTTTGAAAACACGTCATTAGGGTTACCTTCAACTTTAATAGGGCGACCTTCGCGGGTTTTAACCAAAATAGCCTGACCTTCATAGCTTGAAGAGTAATAGTTAGCCACACCCGGGGTAACCTCTTCAGGTTTGATCAGGTACGGAATTGATTTATGCACCGGCACTTTCTGACAAGCTGCCAATGTAACTGCGCCAACACCAAAGCCAAGTGCCTTTAAAAAGTCACGACGTGGAGTTTTAGCTGATAAACCAGATCCGCTAAGCACTTCCTCGATAGGAATTGGCTCTGCAAATTCGTTCTTATTTTTCTCAACAAATTCTGGTGTTCTGTTTAGTTCTTCTAAACCTTTCCAGTATTTTTTATTGCTGTCCATTTAAGCTGTATAAACTGTAATGCTAAATTCTTTTTATTAATAGTGACACTTACCGCACTCGATGCCACCCAATACGGCGGCTGTAACTTTCTCACCTTTCTTGATCTTATCGTGTGCAGCCAGGATGCTGTCATAGTAAGCATTGCCTTTACCGTTAACTTCGGTACGTTTGTGGCACTGGATACACCATTTCATGGTAAGCGGAGAGTATTGGTAAACCTCTTTCATTTCCTGTACCGGGCCGTGGCATTGCTGACATTTAATACCACCAACTTTTACGTGTTGTGAATGGTTAAAGTAGGCTAAGTCGGGCAGGTTGTGGATACGCACCCACTGAATTGGTTTAGCCGCGGTACTGTCATACTTCTGTGTTTTTGGATCGTAACCCAAAGCGTCATAAATCTTGTGAATCTCTTCCGATTCGGTTTTAACAACCTTATGGCAGTTCATACACACGTTTAATGAAGGGATAGAAGCATTTTTTGACTTGTATGCACCTGTGTGACAATACTGGCAATCAATTTTCATAATACCGGCGTGTAACTCGTGCGAGTATTTAATAGGCTGCACCGGCTGGTAACCCTGGTGAACGTTGGTGTTCCATAAAGTAACCCAACCCCAGCTGCACATCGCCACAGTACCGGCAACCAATATAAAGAATACCAGTTTTTTGTTTTTAAGGATCTTGGCGATGAATTCCTTTTTAGCATCAACTGCTACAGCACCTTCCGGAGTAACAACTTCGTCCTCAATAATAAGGTCTTTGTTTTTAAGCAGGATACGCTCTAAAGAACCTACAACCCTGTTCAATACCAGGATAACAATGAAGGCGATAACGATGATACCAATCAAACCGTAAACAACCATATCACTTGGGCCGCTTTCAACTTTTGCAGCACCGGCTGCAACGTTACCACCGGGAGCAGGTTGACTTTGCATAGTTTTCCAGGTAGTACGAACGTAGGTTATGATATTACCTACATCAGCATCGCTAAGGTCAGCGAATACGGTCATACCCGACTGGTTATACTCATTATAAATTTTGAGCGCCTTAGGGTTTTTAGCAGCAATCAGCGCCTGGTTATTCTGGATCCACTGGATAAGATATTTATCATCAGTTTCCTGAGTAAGTTGAGGGCCTAACGCCGGACCAATTAAACGGGTGTCGATTTTGTGACAGGTAGTACATTTTGATTTGAAAATGGCCTCGCCTTTAGCAGCGTCAGTTTGCGCGTACGCAGTTGATAAACTCCAAAAAGCAAACCCGGCAATCAGTAAAACCGACCTTGAGAATTGTTTAAGAATCAATGAGAAACTTCTCATACAGTGTATTTATGCTAAATAATTTTTATATTAATGATTGAAACTGTTGTAAGATGTATGTTTCATCGGATATTTACAGGCACAAAAGTATAATTTTATACACTATCGGTGACACATAAATGACACCAACCTATAATTTATAATCGTTCTAAATAGACAAAAAACTGCGTTTAAACGCTGCTAAATGCATATTAATGTCATTTGACATTTTTGGGGAATAATTATTATCCAACTTTAATTATAAAATTTTATCTATTGTTTTAATAACCAGGCAAAAATAAGCGGTGCAACAATCGTAGCATCGCTCTCTACAATAAACTTAGGTGTGTGAATGTCCAGTTTGCCCCAGGTTATTTTTTCGTTTGGAACTGCACCGGAGTACGAACCATACGAAGTAGTTGAATCGGAGATCTGGCAGAAATAGCTCCAGAAAGGCACATCATGCATCTCCATATCCTGGTAAAGCATAGGTACAACGCAAATAGGGAAGTCGCCTGCTATACCGCCACCTATCTGGAAAAAGCCGATGCCTTTCCCCGATGAATTTTTAGTATACCAGTCGGCCAGCCATGCCATGTATTCGATACCGCTTTTCATGGTTGAAGCTTTAAGCTCGCCTTTAATTACGTATGAAGCAAAGATGTTACCCATGGTTGAGTCTTCCCATCCCGGCACCACAATTGGCAGGTTCTTTTCGGCAGCAGCCAGCATCCATGAGTTTTTAGGATCTATCTCATAGTATTGCTCCAACTCGCCGCTTAATAATATTTTGTACATGTACTCATGCGGAAAATAGCGTTCACCGCTGTCATCAGCATCTTTCCATATTTTGTGGATATGTTTTTGCAAACGGCGGAAAGCTTCTTCTTCCGGGATGCAGGTATCGGTAACACGGTTATAGTGGTTTTCGAGCAAATCCCACTCTTCCTGGGGGCTCAGGTCGCGGTAGTTAGGCACCCTTTTGTAGTGTGAGTGCGCCACAAGGTTCATGATATCCTCTTCAAGGTTAGCGCCGGTACATGATATAATAGCAATTTTATCCTGGCGGATCATCTCGGCCAGTGAAATACCCAGCTCGGCTGTACTCATGGCACCGGCCAAGGTTACCATCATTTTACCGCCTTCTTCAAGGTGTGTTTCATAGCCTTTAGCTGCATCCATTAATGCCGCGGCGTTAAAGTGCAGATAATTTCTTTCAATAAACTGCGAAATAGGTCCTCTTGTAGTGCTCATAATATTTCAATAAAATTTCAGCCGCAAAAGTAGACATTTTAGTTAAATTGAATTTTAAATGAAACTTTATCTTTTTATAACCATTTCATGCCTAAAATTATCATCCTGTCCCCTACCCCCTCGGCGTATTGTCATCATAATTTTAAAAACGTCCGTTCGCAGAACCTTATAAAACAAAATGGGTTATATTAGCCACGGCAAACATCTATGAAGAAACTTGTTACCTTAATACTGGTCTGCGCTCTTTCAACCAGTGCCTTTTCACAAATCTCCCGCATTGTAAAGCGAATGTATTTCGATAAAGATACCACACGCAAAAGCAGTTTTGTTATTTTGCCTGTATTAAGCTCTGCCCCCGAAACCGGCCTTGAAGTTGGCGGCGCGGGCCTTCTTTCTTTTTATACCGATACTTCAAAACTCAATACCCGGGTATCCAATGTTTTTGGCTATGCTTCTGTTACCACAAAAGGTCAGAGCCGTTTAAGTCTTACTACCAGTTACTGGACGCCCGGAAACAACTATCACCTAACTGCCGGAATCGGTTATATCAATTTCCCTTTTGACTTTTACGGCATCGGTAACAATACATTAAAGGCTAACTCCGACAGGATTGGTCAAAAACGGTTCAAGGTGAATTTTACTGCCGAAAAAAAGATCTCCAATAACCTGTACGCCGGGATAACAGGCGGCGCCTGGGATTACAAATTCAGAGACGATGATAAGACAGGTATATTTTATACCGATCCTCGCGTTGAATACCGCCGCGGCGGCCCAAGTGCCTACATAGGCCCAACCATTACATTCGATAACAGAAATAATAATACTTACACCACCAAAGGGCTCATTGTAAACGCCTATTTTCAGGCTATACACGGCATGTTCAGCAATAATGATTATAAAGGCGGCTTCTTTAATATCGAATACTCCCAGTTTTTTTTGCTGGCACCTAAATGGGTTCTCGGCCTCGATGTACAGGAACAGAGTCTTACGGGTAGTACATCACCGTTTTATCTGCTGCCCGGTTTAGGTAGTGATGAGCTGATGCGCGGCTATTACAATGGCCGTTTCCGCGACAGAAATATGTTGGCCGGCCAGGCCGAATTGCGCTATCGGTTAAATGACCGCATAGGTTTTGCAGGCTTTATTGGCAGCGGCGAAGTTTTCAAAAGCAGTTTCAGCACATCCGAACTAAAACCCAACTACGGCGGTGGCCTCCGTTACTTTTTTGATGTTGAAAAAGGACTTGCTGTACGTATTGACTATGGTGTAGGCCAGAAAATCCCTGACGAGAAAAGATTAACCGGTTTTTATATTGGATTGGGGCAGTCGTTTTGATCTTTAAGTTCATAGTTGATGGTTCATAGCAAATTATCGTAAATGGATTGAGTGGTTTAATACAACCACACTTCGGCCATGAACTATGATCTATTAACCATGAACTAACCAACGGTTAATACCTCACCTTAAAATCTTCCTTACTCATTCCCGGCTTAAAAAACACCAGGCCGATATAGAAAAGATCAATGGTTACCCTTACCCGATTATCAATCTTTACCCGCTCCCAAGCCTGTTTTATATTTTGTGTACGATGGATCCCTGAAAAGATCAGTACAGTATCATGGTCAATATTGGGCATTACTTTTTCCAGGCATTCTGTTGCATCATGCCTGGCAGTGTCCACAAAAATCATGTCAGCCTGTCGGGCTTGGGCAGGATATTTTACATCTATGATCTCAGCAGTTGGAATAGCATTGCCAACTATTGATGGTGTAATACAATCCTCATGATCAGCAAAAAAAACAGTTGTGGGCTTAAAATAAACTACGAGACGGTAAATCAGTTTGTAAACTTTAAGCGGCATGCTTTTTATCATGTGCTTGTCAGAATGTTGTTTATGAAAGACCTCTTCAATTCCGCGGTATACTTTTTGGTCGCGATAATCGTAAATAACCATATCAATCAGCTTGTAAACAAATGGAGAGTGTATGCCGTGCCTGTTGTTAGCCCTAAAACGGTGCCGCAGGTAATTAAGCCCATACCTTATATTATACATCGCTGTAAAAATAGAAAAGGTTTAGTATTTTAGCATTACAGCGTATGATAAATCCAACTGAAGTAAATTCATTGATCCGCCTGCTGGATGATCCGGACAGCGAGATTTATGAACATGTGTATAACAAATTGTTTTCATATGGTGCCGAGGCTATAATGTATCTTGAATCGGCGTTTGAGCAGGCTTTTGACCCTATCCTACAGGAACGTATTGCCAACCTGGTTCATGAAATTCAGTTCAGCAATCTTAAAAACGATTTAAAACTCTGGAACCAAAGCGGTGCGTTTGATCTGCTGCAAGGCATCCTGATCATTAACCGTTATCAATATCCCGACCTCGATGAGCAAAAGGTAATTAACCAGATAGAAGCTATTAAACGAGATATCTGGATCCAGATGATGAACGAGGCCAGTCCAAAAGAGCAAGTCAAACTCATTAACCATGTATTTTACAATATCTACGGCTTCAGCGGTAATACAGCCAATCACCTCGATCCACAAAACAGCTATCTGAGCCAGGTATTGGAAACTAAAAAAGGCAACCAGATCTCATTGGCGATTATCTATTCTATCATCGCACAAAAGCTGGATATCCCTGTTTACGGCGTAAACCTTCCCCAGCATTTTATCCTCGCCTATCTTGACGAGAGTATGCAAAGCGAGTTTGAAAGCGGGATCCTGTTTTATATCAACGCCTTTAATAAAGGTTTCCTGTTCGGCAGGCGCGATGTGGATATGTTCCTGAAACAGCTTAACCTTAAGTTTGATAAGCAATTTTACGAGCCCTGCTCCAATACCGATATCATCAAACGTGTTATCCGTAACCTCATCAGTGCCTATGAAAATCTTGGCTCGGCCGAGAAGGTAAGGGAGTTGAATGAGCTGTTGGAAATAATGGATAATCCGGGGGTGTAGCAGTTGCCAGCTTTAAATAGCAGTTGCTGTAAAACCAGTGGCAGTTGCGGCAGCAGTAATTTAGACCAAACCCATCTTAAAAAACAACTGCTACTAAAAACTGCTACTGCTACTAAAAACGACTGCCGCTAAAAACCAAACCCATCACACCAAATCCCGGTTTCATCCCATTCATTTATTCAGTAGTATTGTGCATTATACCTTGCGGGCATAATTCAAAATACGATGAACGATCTCCTGAAAAAAAACCTTAACCTTGGCAAAATTGAATTTTGGGCCGCAAGCACCATTTACGCTTTTGCCGTTATGCTGCTATTAGCTAAAGTAGCCAACAGTGCCGACAACGAAATATGGACCCCATACAGGTATATGTTTAATAACTATCACCTGCATTACTCCTACTCTAAATACTATTTCTTTCCGCAGGTGTTTAGGTATACCGGCTATTACGGAGCTTTTTTACTTTGGAACTTTGTGATCATTCCTGCACTTGCCGGGAAAAAGCAGGTAGTGTGGAATATCATTTTAGGGTTAGCATTGCTTATCGTCCTCTGGGGATTGTTCGGCATTACCGATACCTGGTTAAAAGGATACCTCTTTTACCACAGATCAGCCGATTATGTGTACAACATCGTTTTCAAAACAAATGTATTGTATGCGCTATGGGTAATGATGATGCTTACTTTTTACAGCATGATCAAATATTCGGCAAGTTTCCTGTTAGGGAATGTCGACAAGATCCAGGCAAAATACCGGGTGCTTACTCATGATTGCATCATTGCTATCGTTGTTTTGATGATCATTGTGTTTTTAATGGCACTTGTTGACGGCCCAATAGAGCTGATCACTACTTGCGTAATTATAGGTCCAACAGCCATTGGTATTTATGCCCTATCATTTTATAGTTTAATACCTCAAACACTTGCCAAAAACCACGGTATTTTTAATTACCTGCTTAAAGTTGCCGGTATTATGATCATTATCGGAATTCCGATAGGTTTTATAACCGCACTTATTTTCGACCAAAAGGATCCCGTATTCATTATTTTTGGCTTTAACTGTGGGATACAAATCCTGATTACGGCCCCATTTGCCTGGATAGTTTACAAACGCAAACTGGCGGGTAACCAGGAGATCACTTACCTAAGAACTGCCCTTGGCCGTTCTACGGCCGATCTGGATTTCCTTCGCTCACAAATCAATCCGCACTTCCTTTTTAACGCGCTTAATACCCTTTACGGAACCGCCTTACAGGAAAACTCCGAACGTACAGCAGAAGGTATTCAGCGCCTCGGCGATATGATGCGTTTTATGCTGCAGGAAAACATGCAGGAAAAGATCTTACTGGTTCGCGAGATCGATTATCTTAATAACTATATCGCCCTGCAAAAATTGCGCACTCAAACCTCGCCGGACATCAGCATCGCGCTGCAAATTGAAGAGAATGTTAATGCCCTGCAGATAGCCCCAATGTTGCTGATCCCTTTTATTGAGAACGCATTTAAACACGGCATCAGCCTGCGCGAACCGTCACACATCAACATCAGCCTGCAAACCAGGGAAAATACACTTTACTTTGATGTGCATAACAGCATCCACCCCAAAGTAGTTAACGACACCGAAAAATACAACAATGGCATCGGCCTCGAGAACGTTAAACAGCGACTGGCACTTTTATACCCTAACAAACACGAATTGGTGATCCGCGAAAGTGCGAAAGATTTTTTCATACATTTAACCATACAATTGCAATAAGCTTTGATTACTGCCATAGCCATTGATGACGAACCTATAGCACTTGATGTGATCCGCTCGCATGCTGCAAAAGTGCCTTTTGTTGACCTCAAGGCCGAGTTTACCGATGCCTTTAAAGCAATGGACTATCTGCAGCGCGAACCTGTGGACCTGTTGTTCCTGGATATTAAGATGCCCGATATTTCGGGCATCGATCTGTTAACCTGTCTCAATAAAAAACCGCTGGTAATATTTACCACCGCCTACACCGAACACGCTGTTACCAGCTTTGAACTGGACGCGGTAGACTATTTATTGAAACCCTTCGCGCTTACCCGGTTCATAAAAGCCTGCAACAAAGCTTATGAACTTTACAGTTTTAGGAACACTGCCGAGGTTAAGGATTACATATTCCTGAAAACCGGCTATGAGCAGGTGCGCGTTAACTTCGATGACATTTACCATTTAGAAGCTACAGGTAATTATGTAAATTTTATATTAAAGGACAGCAAAGTGCTTACCCGTATGACCATCACTGAAGTTGAGGCGCTACTGCCGGCTGAGAAGTTTATCAGGATCCATCGGTCGTTTATTGTCGCTGTAAATAAAATTGATAAAATAGAACGCCATCAAGTAACAGTAAATGGATTTTTGCTGCCTGTAGGCGGCGCTTATGTGCCGAATTTGGGAATGATTAAATAATCCCTTACAGATCGTTTATACGCTGGCATAATCATTATCTTTAGCTTATGCAGCAACGCGAACTTATCATCACCAATTATGTAAAGGCCTATAACAACTTTGATGTTGAAGACATGCTTAAAAACCTCGCACCATCCGTTAAATTTCAAAACATATCAAACGGTGATGTGGATATGGAGCTTGATGGCATAGCAGCATTCAGGAGCCAGGCCGAACAGGCAACTGAGCTTTTTGAACGCCGCGAGCAAATTATCCGGTCATTTAAACACACCGGCAACAAAACCGAAATAGCTATTGACTATAACGCAATTTTAGCCGCCGACCTGCCAAATGGATTAAAGAAAGGTGATGAGTTAAATCTGAAAGGGCATTCAATTTTCACTTTTGACGTAGATAAAATTGTTGGGATAATGGATATTAGTTAAATTCACGTGTTCGACATAATGCAAAACATAACAAACATCATTAAGAAAGCCATAAGCAAAGATGATGTTCTTTGGAGCATATATGAGTTCTTTTACTGCCTCGAACATTTGGGCAGCAAAGGATATGAAGTATCATATTGCGAAGATGATGATGAAAAAGTAGCTTCAATATCACTGTCAAGCAAAATCATTGGATATATATGGAGAAGATATCCATTGATTTTTATCACCACAGATCAGTCGGATGATGTACAAATAGCTTTAAAGGGGCAAGCTTATATCGAGTACATTATGGTTACAGATTTGGATACCGAGGAACTCGTTTTAGACGAAGCCCCGGAAGTAAATAGTGTTGTATCTTATATTATAAGCAAAAGTGGTTTTTCAGCTACGGATTTTTGGTTCTATCATGTAATTTAAGAAACTGTTAAGCATTTTTGTATTGTCGCCAACAAATTTACTCCACCACCAGCTTCTTCAACGTAATTCCAATAGTAGCTGTTTTCCTTTTAGCCGACGCCCCGTAGCTGAATGCTATCTTATACATTTTTTTTGATTTGATCCAATTAACAAACTTGGGATCACAAACTGGGTTCAGTTTATAAACATACTGTTGAGGCTGAGGCTTAACTTCTGACACCGCTATATAAATAGAGCCGGGCGTTTTACAATCTGCAGGGGCATCAACGTCACCCTGCTGATCGGCTACAAGGTACACGGCAATATTCAGCGTTTTGTGATCAGTATATACATAACGTTTTTGCAGATTATTTAAAACATATGTAAGGTCCTGATTAGATACGCTTTTATATTTGATTGATTGGGCGATAACATTAAAGCAGGCACCGGCAACAAACACCCCTGCTAACAGTATTCTTTTCAACATAAAATCATCATTAAGGTCGAACTTCAAGCTTTCAAAAAAAGACTGTTTACCTCAACAATAAAATTAGCCTACTGTTTTACAGAAGAAGAAATTAGGCGTTCACAATTATTTCCCGCTCAAAAATCCATTCTCCTCCAGCCACGCGGCACCCCATTCAAACCATTTGCCTTTATTTTTCCAGTTGTTCATCCCGAAACCATGACCGCCTTCCTGGAAAAGATGCATTTCGGCCTTTACTTTGTTTTTCAACAGCGCATCATAAAACAACAGACTGTTTTGCACAGGCACTACCGTATCATCTTCAGCATGTACCAAAAATGTAGGCGGCGTATTGGCCGTTACTTGCTTTTCGTTTGAGTAAAGATCCAATTGCTCGGGCGAAGGATTTTTACCTATCAGGTTCTCTCTTGAACCAACGTGGGCATATTCGCCAAAAGAAATTACAGGGTAGATCAGCATCATAAAATCAGGACGTACGCTGATGTTTTCTTTATCCTCTATAACCGGCTTATCAAAATGCGTACCTTCAGTTGAAACCAGGTGACCGCCGGCCGAGAAACCAATAATTCCTATCTTTGAAGGGTTAATATTCCACTCGGCAGCATTTTTGCGTACGGTATATATGGCCATTTGTGCATCCTGCAATGGTCCGATAGATTTATCAACCATAATATCATCACTTGGCAAGCGATATTTTAGCAAAAACGCAGTAACACCAATATTGGCAAAAGCCTGTGCTACGGCCTTTCCTTCATGATCCGAAGCCAGCCCGGAATATCCGCCACCCGGGCAAACAACAATTGCGGCACCATTGGCCTTACCTTTTTCTGGCAGATAGGGCGTTAATGTTGGCTCTGTTACCAAAGTGATCCAGCTCCTGTTGTCTGTTTTTTCAACGTAGGCTGCCGGGGCCTTTTTTGAGTTGGGAACTCCTTTGGGATAAAGCGGCATCGGTTTTTCCTGTGCAACGGAAGCAAATGTTATAGCTGTCAAAACTAAGGCAGATAAGATGGATCTCATATTTATTAAATGTAAAAATTGGATGTGTCCAAAATACAATTAATCTCCCGAAAACGAAAACGGAGCATCAGAAATGATACTCCGTTTTTTAAACTATAAGGAAAGCGCTGTCAGTCTGAGCTTGTCGAAGACTCGCGCGGAGAGGCCTGCCCACCATGCTTCGACGGGCTCAGCATGACAGCTACCTATTCTAATTACGTCTTTGGTCCGCCAAATTCCATCAGGTAGGCTTTCAGGAAATCGTTCAGGTCACCGTCAAGCACTGCTGCTGCGTTTGAAGTTTCGTGGTCGGTACGCAGGTCTTTAACCAGTTTGTACGGGTGCAAAACATAGTTACGGATCTGTGAACCCCACTCTATTTTCTTTTTGTTGCCTTCAATAGCATTGGTCAACTCCATACGTTTGCGCATCTCAATTTCGTATAACTGTGATTTCAGCAAGCGGATAGCATTATCCTTATTCTGCAATTGCGAGCGCGACTCCTGGTTTTTGATGATAATGCCCGATGGTTTATGGTATAAACGCACGGCAGTTTCTACCTTGTTCACGTTCTGACCACCGGCACCGCCCGAGCGGAAGGTTTCAAACTCAATATCTGCCGGGTTTACTTCTATTTCAATGGTATCATCAACCAATGGATAAACATACACCGAAGCAAACGAAGTGTGACGCTTGGCGTTGGCATCAAACGGAGATACACGCACCAGGCGGTGTACACCATTTTCGCCTTTTAGGTAACCATAAGCAAACTCGCCTTCCAACTGCAGGGTAACGGTTTTTACGCCGGCCACATCGCCTTCCTGGTAATCTTGCTCGGTTACTTTATAGCCGTTCTTTTCGCCCCACATAATGTACATACGCATGAGCATACCAGCCCAGTCGCAGCTTTCGGTGCCACCGGCACCCGCCGTGATCTGAAGCACCGCATTTAGTTGATCTTCCTCGGCCGAAAGCATGTTTTTAAACTCAAGCTCTTCTACGGCTTTTATAGCTGCATTATATTGCTCCTGCATTTCAGCCTCGGTAGCGTCGCCGCCCTGGTAAAATTCAAAAAGCACACCAGCGTCATCAACAACCGATACTACCTTCTGAAAAGCATCCGTCCATACTTTTTTAACTTTAATAGATGCCAGTACCTTTTCGGCCTCTTTGGGATGATCCCAAAAATGCGGACCAATAGTTATTTCCTGTTCCTCTTGTAGTAGTTCCAGCTTCTTATCAATGTCAAAGATGCCTCCTCAGGGAAGTTACTCTATCCCTTAAATCCTGAACTTGTTCTTTAGTCATGCGGCAAATATATATAATTTGAAAAATTGCTATAAATAAAAAGGCCTGCAAATTGTTTGACAATCGGCAGGCCCGTTCATTAGGCAGATGTAATGGTATGTTAGGCAACCATCAGGTTGTTCACAAGCGGGTTCAGATCGGTACGGTTACCGTTCAGTTTAGTTAGCATGGTACCCAAAGCAAATTCTTTGGCTTCGCCGCTTTTTGTTTCCTTGATCAGCTCATTCATTACTGTTGGAATCAAAGCCTTTGCAGCAGCTAAAGCATGCTCCGGATCAATACTGTAAAAAGTGTTAAGCTTATTGGCAAAGCGGTTGGTTATGCTCGATACTAATGAATTGTTGTAACTACCCGAAAACTGGAAGTACTTTATAAGTTCCTTCACCTTGCCGCTTTCAAGCTGGCCTTTTAACACTTCAATGATTGAACTTGAAGCTTCATTGATCACTGCCTCATGATATTTAGCAGGGATCACCGGGTTGTTGATAACAGCCATCCCGGCGTTATCTTTTACAAGCAAAAACAGTTTTTCAAACATAGTAATACGTGCTTTTAAAGTAAATTTACAAATTGATGATAAATTCCTTATTTGATTACCATCGATACAAATATATTAAATAAAAATTTTAAACTTCAAAATATATTTGTAATTTCTTTGTAATTCTCATAATTTTTTGGTGTAAAGTAAACACTATGCCGGCCGTGTTTAATTAACACTATGCCAGACTATTATTTTATTTAACAGTTACCTTTCAATTAACTTTTTACTTTTGTTGAAAAACAACACAATTATGCTGCCAACTACTGATTTTACAACAACCCAGGCTTACAAATATCTTACAGATCATTACATCGATATTGTATCAAAAAGCCTGAAGGAAATGTTTGATGCTGATGACCAGCGCTTTAATAAATTCTCGATCCAGTTTGAGGATATCCTGCTCGATTATTCGAAGAACCGTATCGATGATGAAACCATTGCTTTATTGATACAGCTGGCCAAGGAGTGTTCACTAAAAGAGGCGATAGACGCCATGTATTCGGGCGAGAAAATCAATGTTACGGAAGGTCGGCCGGTGTTACACATCGCATTGCGTAACCGCAGCAATACCCCTATTTACGTTGATGGTAAAGATGTTATGCCTGATGTAAATAAAGTGCTTGACCAGATGAAATCCTTCAGCGAAGCCATTATCTCCGGCGAGTGGAAAGGTTATACCGGCAAAGCTATTACTGACGTAGTGAATATCGGCATAGGTGGCTCTGATTTGGGTCCGGTAATGGTTACCGAAGCATTAAAAGCATATAAAAACCATTTGAACCTCCACTTTGTAAGTAACGTGGATGGCACACATATAGTTGAAACCCTGAAAGCAGTTGATCCAGAAACTACGCTGTTCCTGGTAGCTTCAAAAACTTTCACTACTCAGGAAACAATGGGCAACGCCCACAGCGCGCGCGACTGGTTCCTGGCCAGTGGTGCTACCGAGGCCGATGTAGCTAAACACTTCGCTGCCCTTTCAACCAATGCAGCAGCCGTTGAAAAATTTGGTATCGATACCAAAAATATGTTTGAGTTTTGGGATTGGGTAGGTGGTCGTTACTCTTTATGGAGCGCTATCGGGTTGTCAATTGCCCTGAGCATTGGCTTTGAAAACTTTGCCGATTTGCTTGCGGGTGCTCACGCGACTGACAACCATTTCAAATCTGCCGAGTTTGACCAAAACATCCCGGTTATTATGGGCTTGATTGGTATCTGGTATAACAACTTCTTTGAGGCCGAAACCAATGTTATTTTACCTTACGACCAATACCTGCACCGTTTCTCTGCCTATTTCCAGCAGGGGGATATGGAAAGTAACGGTAAACATGTTGACCGCAATGGTAAAGATGTTGACTACTCTACCGGTCCTATCATTTGGGGCGAGCCAGGAACAAATGGCCAACACGCTTTTTATCAATTGATTCACCAGGGCACTAAACTGATCCCTGCCGATTTCATTGCTCCGGCACAATCACACAATCCGCTTGGCGAGCACCACAACATGCTGCTTTCAAACTTCTTTGCCCAAACCGAAGCTTTAATGAACGGTAAAACTGAAGAGGTGGTTATTGAAGAACTTAAAGCCGCAGGAAAATCTGAAGAAGAGATTGCTAAAATCGCTCCGTTTAAAGTGTTTGAAGGCAATCGCCCAACAAACTCATTCCTGATTAAAAAGATCACCCCATACACCTTAGGTGCGCTGATAGCTGCGTATGAGCACAAGATCTTCACACAAGGTATTATCTGGAATATATACAGCTTTGACCAGTGGGGTGTTGAGCTTGGTAAACAACTTGCCGGCAAAATCCTTCCTGAGCTGAAAGATAATGCAGAGATCAGCAGCCATGATTCATCAACCAATGGCCTGATCAATCAATATAAAGCCTGGAGGTAATGCCCCCCGGCCTCCTAAAGGGGGAGTTTTATATTTAAACGACAAAGCGCCCGGATTTTCCGGGCGTTTGTTGTTTGTACGCTGCCGCAGGCTTTCAGCCTGTGGTTTAATATCGTTTCAGCTTTCAGCTGATGGAAGTCCTATGTTCCCCACGAGTTACGTCAACGCTAAACTCACGTAGTTTTTTATTAAATAATTTATTCTTTTGTTTCCGAATAACTTTCTGTTGATTGACTTTGTGGCGGCGGAAAGGGACTTTGATAATCGGCCGGATCAAATGAAGGCCCTAAACCTTTAGGGTTATCGCCATATTCATTTTCACCCAAGTCCCCCTCTTTAAATAAAAGCCATAAAAAATAAAAAGGAATAATCTGGTACCAGCCGGTGTTGCCTAAATCGTGACAACGTTTTGCACCTTGCGACCAAAAAAACCAAAGGAGTGGAATAAATGCTATAAATATCATCTTTCCCGTTCCCTCACTGGCCTCTGTAATGCCAATAATTATTAAATAACAAATAAAATAGATAATAGCACTAATCCCGTATTCTGTCCTGCGGATCCGGCCTTCAAAGGAAAATACATTCTGAAACATGTTTAAATGATTAGGTTAGGAATAAATTAATTGACTAAAGATATTATTTAGTTGCGAAATCAAAGAGTAATTATTCGTTAAAGATGCAACTTTATTACTCTGTATATGTATAAACTTTCTGACGAAGATTTTGGCTGCCGCGGGCTTTTAGCCCGTGGTTGAGCATGACTTCAGCTTTCAGCTTACATCCCATCAGCCACGAGTTACGCTACCGCTAAACTCGCGGCAGTATACTACTATAATGCGGAATGCCCGGATTTTCCGGGCATTTCGCATTATAAAAATATTCTTCAAACTATGGTTCCGCTTTCAGGGGGGGCAGGGGGCGCGGCTACGGAACCGGCACAAACTTAACCTGGTACAGATGCGGCCATTTTTTGCCGGTTACAAACAGGCGCTGACCTTTGGCATCCCAGGCAATTCCGTTTAGTACGTTGTTATTCCAATCCCTGTCCTGCGGACGGCTTGCTACCGGATAAATCTCTTTCATATCAATCACCTGCTCAACAGCTCCGGTTTTAGGATTGATCACCAATATACTATCAGTTTGATATACATTAGCATAGATCTTACCGTTGATGTATTCCAATTCGTTGATCGAATCTATCTGTTGTTTATCGTCACATACATCAATGTGGCCTATCTGGTGATAATCATTCTTGTCAAGGAACCAGATCCGGTTGGTGCTGTCATCCATGTATAATTTTGTCCCGTCATAGCACATCCCCCAACCTTCGGGGCCAACGTTGTTGGTGAAGTTGTTAAGCAACTTCAATGTATTTTTATCGTACACAAACCCTACCTTTTCCTTCCAGGTAAGCTGTACTACCTTATCACCAATAACCGAGAGGCCTTCGCCAAAATATTTCTCATCAAGTTTAGTTTGATTCAAAATTTTCCCGGTATTCAAATCAACCTTGCGGATGGATGAATGTTTATAGTCGCCGGTGCTTTCGTATAAAACGCCGTCAACATACTGCAAACCTTCAGTATAGGCAGCGGTATCATGAGGGAAAACTTTTTCAACTTTATAAGTGTACCTGGCAGGGGCTTTTGCTGCTAATAACAGGATATTGGTTGATACCTCATTACTTTTACCGCCTTCGTAAACTTTAGCCGTGATCATCCTGATGCCTAAGCCAATGGTATCAGTTTTAAGGCTGATGCCTGCAGTATCTTTGCTGGAAGCGATCTTTGCCGAATCGAGCAGGTAAACTACCGAATCGACTTTACTGCCCGAGGGATAGCCCACTTTGATGTCGATCTTGTCGCCGGCTTTGTAGTTTGCGCCGGCATCTGGCGTTATGGTATAGTCTGTAGCCGAGCTATCAGGTTTGTGTTTACAGCCGTAGTACCCCAAAGCCGTTAAGGCAAAGGCGGCAAAAAATAGTTTTACTTTGTTATTCATAAGTGTTATGTGGCCGAAGGCCAAAACGCATCTTCTATATGGTTTAGTATATAATTTCCACTGCGGTCAAACAATATGGCGATGATATCAAACCGCACTTCGCCCTGGTGGTTCATGTGGTAAATGTATTCATCAGCAGCTTCAACCAATAATTTCTGCTTACGATTGTCAACAAAATCTTCCGGTTCGCCAAAGCTGTTGCCCGTACGGGTTTTTACTTCGGTAAATATAATAACCTTGTCTTTATAAGCAATAAGATCGATCTCGGCTTTTCCATAAGTCCAGTTTTCATCAATGATCTCGTAGCCTGCATTTTCGAGATGGGCTTTGGCTAATGTTTCGCCGGTACGACCAAGTTCGAGGTGTTGGGCCATTACCGGGTGATTACAGTGCCTAAAAAATCCGAGATTGATTTCTCCACCTTTTTCATGCGGAGATATTTTATTTGCAGGTTATCCTGATCTTCGGCACTTTGCGCAGTTTTTAGCTCAGATACAACTTCATCTAATATCTTTTTAACTTTATGAAGCTTCAGGTGGAATATGCCCCCCAATATGGTCGCTCTCATATTTTCTTGCTCCTCGTTAACCTTAATTTTATGCATCTCGTACCAGTTTTCGCTCAAACTGTACTTAGTCGCCAATATATCTACGGTAAGGTTAACGATAGCCTTATCGGCATGATGAATAAATGCAGCATCATCCGGAAGATTACCATTTTCCACATCGCTTCTGTAAATGTCAACTATCGATTTACAAATGGGATTATCAAACGTTACGTCGCTTAATTCGGCAATAATGAACGGGCCTATATATGTATTTGAATTTCCGTCCCAGTCAATGATCTTATTGCCGTAAAGCAACAGCAGGCGTACTATTTCTTTTTCCTGCGAGGTTTCCTCTTTAGCAGCAAGCTTTTCGGGCTCAACAGGCTCATCAAAAAAATGAGGTTCATCGGGCATTTCCGCAAACCTGTTATTTTGCTGCTGTCGCTGCTGCTCGTCCTTTTTAGCTTTAGCCGTGCGCATTTTATTAAGCTCGGATAAAAGGGCACGCTCGTCTATCTGTAATAAACCGCTACACTCTTTTATAAATACCGATGCCTTAATGCTATCAGGAATTTTTGCGATACTTTCAACCACCTCGCGGATTACGTCGGCTTTTCTTATCGGGTCGTTTCCAACTTCTTTGAGCAGGATTTGGGTTTTATACAGGATAAAGTCCTTCTTATTTTCCTCGATGTGCTTTTTAAAAGCGCTTGACCCTTTCGATTGTACAAATGAATCAGGATCATGCCCATCCGGAAACAGCACTACTTTTACATTAAGACCTTCCTCCAGGATCATATCCAAACCACGCAATGAGGCTTTGATCCCGGCCGCGTCGCCATCATATAATATGGTGATGTTTTTGGTAAAACGGGCAATGAGCTTAATCTGCTCGGTAGTAAGCGATGTACCTGATGAAGCCACCACGTTTTCAACCCCTGCCTGGTGTACCGAAAGTACATCGGCATAACCTTCTACCAGGTAACAGTTATCCTGCTCACGAATAGCCTTTTTAGCAAAGTAAAGCCCGTAAAGTACATTTGATTTATGGTAGATCTCAGACTCGGGCGAGTTAACATACTTGGCTACGTTCTTATCTTTTTTTAATGTACGGCCGCCAAAACCAATTACCCTCCCGGTAAAACTGTGGATTGGGAACATCACCCGGCCGCGGTACCTGTCATACAAAGCGCCGTTGTCCCGTTTTACCGACAAACCGCTTTCAACCAGAAACTGCTCTTTATAACCATTTCTGATGGCGGCGCCGGTAAAAGCTTCCCATTGATCGGGCGAATAGCCCAGCTCAAACTTTTTTATGGTTTCAGCCGTAAAGCCGCGCTCCTTAAAATAGCTGAGGCCTATGCTTTGACCTTCTTCCGTATCAAGCATGGTTTCATGAAAAAACTTAGCGGCAAATGCCGATACGATCATGAGGCTTTCCCGGCGCAGTTCCTCTTCCCTGTTTTCGGGAGCTTCAACGGTTTCTTCAACCTCAATGCCGTATTTTTTTGCAAGCCATTTTAATGCTTCGGGATAGCTGAACTTTTCCAGCTCCATTAAAAACGTAACAGCCGAACCGCCCTTTCCTGTTGAGAAATCTTTAAAAATACCTTTTGCCGGGGATACCGTGAACGAAGGGGTACGCTCATTCGCGAAAGGCGAAAGGCCTACATAGTTAGCCCCGCGTTTTTTTAACTGCACAAATTCCCCTATCACCTCCACAATGTCGGTGGCTTCCATAATACGGTCGATAGTGGATTTTTGGATCATCAGTAAAATGCAAATGTAGGGAAGATAGATCGTTGCCCGTAATTCGAAAACGTTAAAATACGGTTTTGTTTGATAACGAGCGGTTTAAAATTCAATCTCCTCGAGAGGCAAGTTTACTGTTTAATACTTTAAGTAAAATCCTGAAATATATGCCCCTTTCATTACCGCGATGAAGGGTTAACAGGGTTAACAGAAATTCAATAACAACAAGATACAAAGCTCAAAATCAACCACTTAACAAAAGCAGGGGTTAACATTAAGTATGGCTAAATTATTGGAAAGCTGATAAAACTATACAATCGTACTTCGATCGTCGCAACCAAAGCGGACCCATGATATTAAAATCATGGTATGGTATAGGTTCATTTGGATTACGCTTAAACTCTTTTAAACCAAGGCATCAGCTTTTTGATTTCGGGGTTTCAAAAATGTTACCGCTATCCCGGCCAATACAATTATGCTGCCAACAATCTCGTTAAAACCCAAACGCTCATGAAGTAAAAACGCGGCAAGCAGCCCGGCAAAAACCGTTTGGCTTAATAAAGCAATGGAAACCCTGGTTGGTTCCAGATAACGTAACGAGTAATTGATGGTAAGCCAGCCTGCCAACTGGCAAACAAGCCCCATACCTATAAAGCAAAGCCATACTTTTAATGAAAGATGAACAATATCGTTATGCGTAGATCCATTGATCACCAGCAAAAAAATACTGGCGCTCAGCATACTGTAAAACATAAAACTAAACACATCAATACCGGCCATAATATTTTTGGTGATCATGATATAGGTAGCATAAAAAAAACTGGCGAGTATAGCCAGCAGTATGCCGGCATTAAGTTCCATGTGCAAAATGTGTTCATAACCTACCAAAACAACCATACCGGCGATGGCAATGAGCGTGCCTATCCAGAATAACAGACCCGATCGCTTTCTTAAAAACAGGAAGCTCATCAGGCCCACCCAAACCGGGGCAAGGTTGGCAATAAGGGTTGATACGGTGGCGCTGATCTTTAAGAGCGAAATATTCCATACTGCAATATCAAGCGCGAAAACCATACCCGCGGCTATAGAAATAAGCAATTGCTTTTTATCTATCTTAAGTTTTTGCCTAAATACACAAAATGGGGCAAGGCAAACCCAGGCTATAAACACCCTGTAAAATGCCGATCCTATTGGCGATACCCCGGCAAGCTTTACAAATATCGGCGAAAAGGAAATACACAAAATGCCAATAACAAGGCTCACTTTGGGATTCATAGCACGGTAGAATTATATGAGCGGCAAACTTACTGAAAGCCTGTATAATATGCCTTACTTTTAAATATCTTTATATTTCCTGTACAATTTATTAACCTGTCATCAGTAAAGCAATGAAATATCACCGGTTTATGTTAGCAATAGCCGTGGCCCTGCTTTTTTCAGCCTGCAAAAAAAAAGACTGCTGTAATTTTCCGGTGATACCTGATTTTATGCTTGCGCAAAAAAACAGCATCAAATGGGAGGCTAACCCTTCCGGTTCAAATATAATGGGTGATACCATTACCGTATCAGCAAAAAGTACCATTGAAGGCGAAGAAGAGCAGGTGGGTTTTAAAATCGTGTTTGATGGCGTTGGGTATTATACCCTCAAAGCAAACGAAAACTATTACCGCATTACAAAAAACGGCTCGCTGTTAGCCGGATACAAACCCGACCCAAGCCATCTTAGTTCGGTAACTATAATTTCATACAACCAGGCCGATAAAATACTGCAGGGATATTTTGAGCTCAGGTTTCTGAAAGTAATTGATAGCCAAATCGAAAGCCACCCGGACAAGGTTACTTTTAGCGAGGGCAAGTTTAAAGCTAAACTCAAATATTAACTTTTACATTAATTGTAACTAAGGCTAATTATCATTCGTATTAGTTGTAAATTTGTTTTATGAAAAAAGTTCTTTTACTAATCGCCTCAGTATCATTCATATTACTTGTGGGTTGCCAAAAAACTGGCGTAGCACCAAAACAAGATGGTGTGAGTACTAAAAAAAGTATCCTTAACCAGTCATTGAATAAAACCAAAGACACAATTATTATGATTAACGGCCAGTCGGCACCGAGCGTAAACCGCCAAGACACCATTATTATGGTATCAGGCAAGTAGGTTTGAAAAAAGAGATGGCCGGGAACACTTTAGGTTCCCGGCCCTTTTAATCACGGCTTCCATTTTCCACTTCCACCCTTTCTCCTATCTTTCCCTATTAACCGGCTGATGTTTTTTAGCTCATGTTTCAAAGTACGCTTTCATAATTAATTGTATTTTTGCGACTCTAAAAATTATACACTTTTATACAAGTTTATACAGAATTACAATTTATGAGTCAGCGAACCAAGATCAAAGCATTGCTGCAAAGCCAGCAAACCGAAATTGATGTAACAGTTAAAGGATGGGTGCGTGCATTCCGTTCAAATCGTTTTATTGCTTTGAATGATGGCTCAACTAATAATAATATCCAGGTAGTTGTCGACTTTGAAAATACCGACCCAGCTTTGCTTAAGCGCATCACCGTTGGCGCGGCACTTAGTGTTCAAGGTAAACTGATCGCATCTTTAGGTAAAGGCCAAACAGTTGAAGTTGTAGCGACCGAGATTGAAATTTTAGGCGACAGCGATCCCGAAAAATATCCTATCCAGCCTAAAAAGCATAGCCTTGAATTTTTGCGGGAGAATGCTCACCTGCGTTTCCGTACCAGTACATTCGGCGCTATTTTCAGGGTACGTAACAGTCTGGCATTTGCTGTACACCTGTTTTTCCAGGAGAGGGGCTTCGTTTACCTGCATACACCCGTAATTACCGCTTCAGATGCCGAAGGTGCTGGCGAAACATTCCACGTTACCAACTTCGATTTGGATAACATTCCGAAAACCGAAACAGGCGAGATTGACTTTAAACAGGACTTTTTTGGTCGCGCTACTAACTTAACTGTATCCGGCCAGCTGGAAGGTGAGCTTGGTGCTATGGCCCTGAGTGATATTTATACATTCGGCCCAACTTTCCGTGCCGAAAATTCAAACACTACACGTCACCTGGCCGAGTTTTGGATGATTGAGCCGGAAGTAGCGTTTAACGATCTGGTTGATAACATGGACCTTGCCGAGGACATGCTGAAATACGTGATCAAGTACACTTTGGATAAAAATGCCGATGATATTGAATTTTTAACCCAGCGGCTAACTGAAGAGGAAAAAACCAAACCGCAAAATGAACGCTCAGAAATGACGCTGCTGGAAAAACTGCAGTTTTGCTTAAATAACGATTTCGAGCGCCTAACCTATACCGAGGCGATTGACATTCTGAAAGAATCGACACCAAACAAAAAGAAAAAGTTTGTTTACCCTGTTGAAGGCTGGGGAACCGACCTGCAAAGTGAACATGAGCGTTACCTGGTTGAAAAGCATTTCAAAAAACCGGTGATCCTGACCGATTACCCGAAAGAGATCAAAGCGTTTTACATGCGACAGAACGACGACGGCAAAACCGTACGCGCCATGGACATCCTGTTCCCCGGTATT
Organism: Mucilaginibacter sp. SJ; assembly: GCF_028993635.1. Classification (NCBI taxonomy): domain Bacteria; kingdom Pseudomonadati; phylum Bacteroidota; class Sphingobacteriia; order Sphingobacteriales; family Sphingobacteriaceae; genus Mucilaginibacter; species Mucilaginibacter sp. SJ. Next base: position 4,520,930 of record NZ_CP118631.1, on the reverse strand, counting down.
GGCGAAATCGTTGGCGGCTCACAGCGCGAGGAGCGTTTAGATAAGTTAGAACAACGCATGAACGAAATGGGCATCCCTACAGAGGAACTTTGGTGGTATTTGGATACCCGCCGTTTCGGCTCTTGTCCGCATGCCGGCTTTGGTTTAGGCTTTGAGCGTTTGGTGCTGTTTGTTACCGGCATGGGCAACATCCGCGATGTGATCCCTTTCCCAAGGTTCCCTAAGAACGCGGAGTTTTAATTTTTTATTGGGATTACACCGATTTTTAGAATGATTACACCGATTTCAAGATTAGATTGATTATTTTGATTTGGTTATAGCCTTTTACCAAATCAAAATAAGAAAATCAGCTTACCCTTTGTAATCAAAAAATCGTTGTAATCATAAATCAATCAATGTAATCCCAACAAAAAATGCCATCACAAATTCTGCTTGCTACCCATATTAATGCGCCTGTTGAAAAAGTGTTTGACATTGCCCGTAACATTGATGTACATGTAGAGTCAACAAAACATACTGGCGAACGAGCTATTGCCGGGCGTACAACCGGCTTGATTGAACTCGGCGAAACTGTTACCTGGCGGGCAAAGCATTTCGGCATATGGCAAAACCTTACCTCAAAGATCACCGAAATGGAATATCCAAATTACTTTACCGATATCCAGGTTGAGGGTGCTTTCAAAAACTTTACGCATGAGCATTATTTTTATCCTATCCTTAACCAAACCATGATGCGGGATATTTTCACGTTCGAATCGCCGGGTGGAATATTGGGAGAAGCGGTAAACTTTCTGTTCCTCTCAAGCTACATGACACAATTGTTGGTAAAGAGGAATAAAGTGATTAAACAGGTGGCTGAAGGTAGTTCAAACTCATGACCGAGGGTTAAAATCCCTATATTGAGCTTTCATTTATTAGGTTATTTAACATCTTACCGAAACTATGGTTTTCAACGCTGATATTCTTATACACCCGGGATTGGGCAATTCAGGTTCACAACACTGGCAAAGTATTTGGGAAAAGCAGTTCAATTTTACCCGTATTGAACAACAGGATTGGGAAACCCCGGTTTGCAGCGATTGGATAAAAACTATAAATGATTATGTAAACCGCTATGATCCGGAAAACGTAATCTTAGTTGGTCATAGCCTGGCTTGTGCTGCCATAGCCTCGTGGGCAAAACAATATAACATTGCAATAAAGGGTGCATTACTGGTTGCACCGAGCGATACCGAAGCGGATAGCTATCCAACCGGCACAAGTGGCTTTACGCCGATGCCATCAGGCAAACTGCTATTCAAATCAATAACGGTGGTTAGTAACAATGATTTCTACGTAAGCCCGGAACGAGCCCTGTTATTTGCAAAAAGTTGGGGAAGTGAGATAGTTAGTATGGGTGATGCAGGCCATATCAATGTATCAGCAGGTTATGGCGAATGGGATAAAGGGCTCGATCTGTTAAAAAAACTGGATGCGGGATATTAAACCTCTGCCGCAGGCTTTCAGTTGCCCCTTGTAGCTACATGTTTTCAGCAATCTGCACATCCGAAATCTGCACATCTGCACATCTAAAATCCCGTCAAACCAGTGTAAACATCAGCCTGCAAAACACTATATCGGTCTAAATTGTCGTATCTTTATGATAGGTCAAAACACCGGATGGAGTTTCCCAATCGCTGAGATCATCAAAAATCTGTGTAATCCCAACAAAAAAATATGGAGTACAATCAATTAACGCCCGAAGAAGAAAGGGTAATATTATACAAAGGTACCGAAAGGCCGTTCACCGGCTCGTTACTGAACAATAAGGCGCAAGGTTTATACGTTTGCAAACGCTGTGATGCGCCGCTGTATCGATCGGAAGATAAGTTTGAGTCGTTTTGCGGCTGGCCGAGTTTTGACGATGAGATTGAAGGAGCTGTTCGCCGCGAAGTAGACGCTGATGGCCGCAGGGTAGAGATCCTGTGTGCAAATTGCGGCGCTCACCTGGGCCACGTGTTTGAGGGCGAGTACATGACCGCTAAAAACACCCGCCATTGTGTAAATTCAGTATCGATGAAATTTGTTCCGGTTGAGGAAGCAAAATAATTCGTAAAACTTTCAGGAATACGCCCGTTGGTTCATGATTAACGGGCGTAATTGTTTTCCACATACCGACCTGCAGAGACCTTTTAATTTCGCATTTAAATATTGATACCTGCTGCAAGCAAAAGCATTTCATTATTGGCAATAATTGTCGGTGTTAAGTCAAGTAATTTATAATGTTAAATTATCGTAATCCGCAAGTATAAAGGCCTGTAAATTTCAATCAAATTTTTAATCAGCTGTTTTCAAGTCCATTAATTTTTCATCAATATAACAAGTGCCGATAAAGTGTGGATAACTCGGGGGTTTGTGAAAAACTATCATTCACAACTACACAACTCAAACATTAACTTTGCTCAGCAAGGTAATAAAAAGGCATTCAGCCGGCAGCCGGACGCACTCGTCAACTTCTAATTAAATAACTGGCTGTCAGAAAGTTACACAATACAGTTGCTAAGGAATAAATCCGAAGGCATCAAAATTTAAAGCTTTATTGAAAAGTAGGGCTTGCTTTCGTGTCTGAATACCTGATTGAAGAAAGAAACTAATAAAGTAGACACCAATGAGTTTGGAAAACGAATTATTACTACGGGAAAACAAGGACCGGTTTGTTATCCTTCCCATCAAGTATCCCGCAATTTGGGAGATGTATAAAAAAGCGGAAGCCAGCTTCTGGACTGCCGAGGAAATCGACCTATCAGACGATATCAAACATTGGGAAAGTCTTAATTCGGGCGAGAAACATTTTATCTCGCATGTACTCGCTTTTTTTGCCGCAAGCGATGGTATCGTGAACGAGAACCTGGCGGTAAACTTCATGAGCGAAGTACAATTGCCCGAGGCACGCTGCTTTTATGGTTTCCAGATCATGATGGAAAACATCCACTCTGAAACCTATGCCCTGCTGATAGACACCTACGTAAAAGATCCCGCCGAGAAAGATCGCCTTTTCCATGCTATTGAAACCGTACCATGTGTTGGTAAGAAAGCTGAGTGGGCATTGAAATGGATCAACAATGGCAACTTTGCCGAGCGTTTGGTTGCATTCGCGGCGGTTGAAGGGATCTTCTTTTCAGGCAGCTTTTGCTCCATATTCTGGCTTAAAAAACGCGGCCTGATGCCGGGGTTAACTTTCAGCAATGAGCTGATCTCGCGCGATGAAGGCTCGCACTGTGAATTTGCCTGCTTATTATATGGCATGCTTGAAAACAAACTACCGCAGGAACAGGTTACCAAAATCATTACCGACGCGGTAGAGATAGAAAAAGAATTCATAACCGAGGCATTACCTGTTAATCTGATAGGGATGAATGCCAAACTGATGAGCCAGTACATTGAGTTTGTGGCCGACAGGTGGCTGAGCGAACTGGGTTACGATAAATTCTATAACGCAACCAATCCGTTCGATTTCATGGAAATGATCTCGTTACAGGGCAAAACCAACTTTTTTGAAAAGCGTGTAGGCGATTATCAAAAAAGTGGCGTACTGAACGCATCGGCCGAAAGCAAAAGCTTTTCGCTTGATGATGATTTTTAGTTTTAGAGATTAGAGGTTGATTTAAGAGATTAGAGGTTGGAGATCAGAGATTAGGTCTGATCATTACATCAGGAAATCATCAAATCAGGAAAATCAGGGTTCAGAATCAAGGTTCAGAAAATAATCAAATCACAATAATATTAACTAAAAAAGCTTCGCTTTTAACGGGGCAAAAGGAGGGGCAAAATGTTTGTAGTAAAAAGAGACGGAAGAAGAGAATCCGTAAAATTTGACAAGATCACCGCACGTATTGAAAAACTGTGCTATGGGTTTCAATTAGTTGACCCCATTGATGTGGCTAAAAAGGTAATTGAAGGTTTATTTGATGGCGTAACCACCTCCGAGCTGGATAACCTGGCTGCCGAAACCGCCGCTTCATTAACCACCAAGCATCCTGATTATGCTTTGTTAGCTTCACGTATCGCGGTATCAAACCTGCACAAAAACACCATCAAATCGTTTTCTGAAACCATGCGCCTCCTGCATGAGTATGTTGACAAGAAAACAGGTAAAGATGCCTCGCTTATCGCTGATGATGTTTATGAGGTAATTAAAGAAAATGCCGAGCTGCTTGACAGTACCATCATTTATGACCGCGATTTTGGTTTTGATTACTTCGGTTTTAAAACCCTCGAAAAATCATACCTGCTAAAGATAGACGGCAAAATTGCCGAACGCCCTCAACATTTATTCATGCGTGTATCGGTGGGTATCCACAAACACGATATTGAAAGCGCTATCAAAACTTACCATTTAATGAGCGAGCGCTGGTTTACGCATGCTACGCCTACCTTATTTAATGCAGGTACGCCGAAACCACAAATGTCATCATGTTTCCTGTTAACCATGAAAGATGACAGCATTGAAGGTATCTATGATACATTGAAACAAACTGCCAAAATTTCACAAAGTGCAGGTGGTATTGGTTTAAGCATCCACAATGTAAGGGCTACAGGTTCATACATCAGCGGCACCAACGGTACAAGCAATGGTATCATTCCAATGTTGCGTGTATTTAATGATACTGCACGTTATGTTGATCAGGGCGGTGGTAAACGTAAAGGCGCTTTTGCTGTTTACTTAGAGCCATGGCATGCTGATATCTTTGAATTTTTGGATCTGCGTAAAAACCACGGTAAAGAAGAAATGCGCGCCCGCGACTTATTCTACGCCCTTTGGGTATCTGACCTGTTCATGCAGCGCGTTGAAGCCAATGAAGACTGGAGCTTATTTTGCCCGCACGAAGCACCGGGCTTAGCCGATTGCTGGGGCAAAGAATTTGAAGAGCTGTACGTTAAATACGAAAAAGAAGGCCGTCAGCGTCGTACAGTAAAAGCACAGGAACTTTGGTTTGCAGTGCTTGATGCACAGGTTGAAACCGGTACGCCATACTTATTATATAAAGATGCTGCCAACGGTAAATCAAACCAGCAAAACCTGGGTACCATTAAAAGCTCAAACCTTTGTACCGAGATCATCGAGTATACCGATGCAAACGAGGTAGCTGTTTGTAACCTGGCTTCATTAGCATTACCACGTTACATCAACAATGGTGCTTTTGATCATGATAAACTGTACGAAGTAACTTACCAGGCAACTATCAACCTTAACAGGATCATTGATGGCAACTACTACCCGGTTAAAGAAGCTGAATACTCAAACCTACGTCACCGTCCTATCGGTTTAGGTGTACAGGGCTTGGCTGATACTTTCATTCAACTGCGTATGCCGTTTGAAAGTGATGAAGCTAAAAAACTAAACATCGAGATCTTCGAAACCATCTACTTTGCAGCAATGACAGCTTCAAAAGATATGGCTATAAAAGATGGCGCTTATGAAACATTCAAAGGCTCACCATTGTCACAAGGTAAATTCCAGTTCGATCTGTGGGGTGTAAAACCAGAAAGCGGCAGGTGGGATTGGGAAAACCTGCGTTTAGATGTAATGAACCACGGCGTACGCAACTCATTATTAGTTGCACCGATGCCAACTGCTTCAACATCACAGATTTTAGGTAACAACGAATGCTTTGAACCCTATACTTCAAACATTTACACCCGCCGTGTATTGAGCGGTGAATTCATTGTAGTAAACAAATATTTGCTGCGTGACTTAGTAAACCTTGGTTTGTGGAGCACCAGCATGAAAGATAAGATCATCAGCGCAAACGGTTCAATCCAGGAAATTCCTGAGATTCCTGCTGATATCAAAGCATTGTACAAAACTGTTTGGGAGATCAAGATGCGCAGCATCATTGATATGGCTGCCGACAGGGGTGCATACATTTGCCAGTCACAATCACTGAACCTGTTCATCAACTCGCCAAATGCTTCGAAGCTAACTTCAATGCACTTCTACGCATGGAAAAAAGGCTTGAAAACAGGTATGTATTACCTGCGTACACAAGCTGCATCGCAAGCGGTTAAATTTACAGTTGAAAACCAGGGCGGTAAAAACATGGATCCGGTTATCCCGGCCGTTGTTGACGCCGTTGCCGACGAAATTCCGGCAGGTCCAACCTGCTCAATGGAAGAAGGCTGCGTGACTTGCTCGGCGTAAGTTTTTTTTAGTCGATAGACGATAGTCCATGGACCATAGCCAAAAAGCTATGGTTCATGGACTTTTTATTTTAATGACATTCATATTTTACAAGCTATCCCGCGGTTAGGTAACTTAGTAAACTTTTTCCATGGACTATGGACTATTAACCATCGACCAAACAAAATGCCCAAACACGAAATCATCCGTTGCGAACGCTGCCAAACAGCTTTTGAATGTAAAGCCAATTCATTCACCAAGTGCCAGTGCAGTACCGTGCAGCTCACTATTAACGAGGTGCAATATGTAAGCGAACTGTATGACGGGTGTTTGTGTGCTAATTGTTTGCTTATCATTCAGCAAGAGTATCGGGAAAGTATGGGGTTGGTTTGATGATTATAACCAGCATCATTGACAACAAATAGTTCTCTTCTCTCCAAATTAATCCCCCAATTAATCCTTTTCCATTTCTATCAGTCATATATGTGTACATCTTCAATATAGATGATGATTAAAGATTTTACACCATGAAAAGGAAATTTGTTGCTTTGGCACTATTAATATCAGCAGTAGTATCCGTAACCTCAGGTTGCGTTGTTCGTGAAGATTATGGTCACCATCACAGGTACCGCAACGGCTATAATAATGGTTACCATAACGGTGACGATCACGGTCATTATCACGACCGCGGTTATTAAGAATTGTTAATTTAAGTTTTCCATAAGTAGTTTAGTGAGTGATGAAAGAGGGCGCTGGTTTTACCGGCGCTCTTTTTATGCCCATCTGATTTATTCGGCACAGAATTTTATTATGGTTTTAAATGAAAAATAGATAAAAATCAGAATTTAAAACAGTAAAAATAAATATCATCAAAATTTAATTCTGTAAAATTTGATTTTCCCAAATCATTTTTCGTAGATTTGGTTCAACGTTATAAACCTATCAAAATGACCAGCATTAAAATTATCACGGGCTATATATGCAGGTTTGCATTTATAGCTGCATTTGCTTTGACGGGCTCAGGCATTGCACCGGTTATCGCAAAAATTGCAAAGTCGCCAACAATAATTATTGCCGATACCCAGCTCAAAGCTTTTGAAGGCATTTATCAGCAAAAGGATAACGAGTATAGAGTATATAAAATAACAGCAGATGGTGATAAACTAATTGCCCAACAGCTTGGCGGAGATCAAAAGCTAACTCTAACCCGCAAATCAGATCTTGAATTTGAATTTTTAGATGATGATGGTGATGAAAAAATCCCTATTGTATTTTCAAAAAATGACGCCGGTGAAATAAACCAGATCACCTTAGGTGGCAGGCAAATATGGGCAAAGATAAACAGCTATACCCCACCTAAAGAAGTACAACTGAAACCCGAACAAATAAAAGTTTTGGCAGGCAAATATCAGTCGGATGAGAGGACTGATCTTTTTCTGACTATAACCGCGATACCCAACGGATTAACGCTCAAACAATCATGGGATGGCAAGGAAATTAATTTTAAACCATTGTCTGAAGTGTTATTTTTAAATCAGGCGTTTGGCTTTCCTTTAAAATTCACTAAAGATGCGAGCGGCAACCCTACCAAGGTATTGGCTTTTAACCGCGATACCTGGAATAAGGTAAAAGAATAAGCTCCCTGATTAAACCATTATATAAAGTATTACGGGCCGGCCCGCTGTTTCCTAAACCAGGTCACATCGGTGACCGGCCCTTTTTTTATACCGTTGATTAAAGGATGATTACGTTGATTTCGCTGATTTTGTCTGAACCGTGATTTTTAGGATTAATGGATTCTCAGGATTTTTTCTTGTCCGAATCAGAATTTACTCGTTATCCGTTGAACTTTCATTCTGTTGATTCTCAAATTCTGTAAATTCTGATTCAGACTTCCCCCTAAAAAAACTTTCACACAACTACTTGAAAATCAAAAATAATGTTCGTACTTTTGCAGTCCCGAAATGCGGGATAAAATAATTAGACAAAAAAGCAAGAAATGCCTACTATTCAGCAATTAGTTAGAAAAGGTAGAGTAGCTCTGGTTGACAAGAGTAAGTCACCAGCGTTGGACAGCTGTCCACAGCGAAGAGGCGTGTGCACCCGTGTGTACACCACTACCCCTAAAAAACCAAACTCAGCAATGCGTAAAGTTGCCCGTGTGCGCTTAACCAACGGTAAAGAAGTAAACGCTTATATCCCTGGTGAAGGTCACAACTTACAGGAGCACTCTATCGTTTTGATCCGTGGTGGTCGTGTTAAAGACTTACCAGGTGTACGTTACCACATCATCCGTGGTGCACTGGATACATCAGGTGTAGCTGGCCGTAACCAACGCCGTTCAAAATATGGTACCAAACGTCCTAAACCAGGTCAGGTAGCAGCAGCGCCAACAAAAGGTAAAAAGAAATAATTAAGGAGGATAGAAAGCAATGAGAAAGTCAAAACCAAAAAAGAGAATTATCCTTCCTGATCCAAAGTTCAATGATACTTTGGTAACAAGGTTTGTAAACAACATGATGTATGATGGTAAAAAATCAACCGCATACTCTATTTTTTACAACGCTGTTGAAATTGTTGAGAAAAAAACAAGCGAAAACGGCTTAGAAACCTGGAAAAAAGCTTTGAACAATGTAATGCCCGCTGTTGAAGTAAAAAGCCGCCGTGTAGGTGGTGCTAACTTCCAGGTACCTACAGAGGTTCGTCCTGAGCGTAAAATAGCTTTAGGTATGAAATGGTTAATCAGCTATGCACGTCGTCGTGGTGAAAAAACCATGATGGAGAAATTAGCCGGCGAGATCATATCAGCAGCTAAAGGCGAAGGTGCCGCTGTTAAGAAGAAAGAAGATACGCACAAAATGGCTGAGGCTAACAAAGCGTTTTCACACTTCAGATTTTAATTAGTGAATGACTGAATTAGTGAATTATTGATTTGGTAACATTTTACTAATCAATAATTCATTATTTCGGCAATTCATCCCATAAAAAATAAATAAAAGGATTGAATTAACAATTGAAGATACAATAGGCCTAAGCCCAGACGTTTTTATTCAATCACTAATTCACTAATTCGATAATTCAATAATTGACATGTCAAGAGATCTAAAATATACAAGAAACATTGGTATTGCCGCTCACATTGATGCTGGTAAAACTACCACTACCGAGCGTATCCTTTACTATGCTGGTGTAAGCCACAAAATTGGTGAGGTACACGAAGGTGCCGCTACTATGGACTGGATGGCCCAGGAGCAGGAGCGTGGTATCACCATCACTTCGGCTGCAACAACCGTAAACTGGAAATACCGTAACCATAACTATCACATGAACATTATTGATACCCCGGGTCACGTGGACTTTACCGTAGAGGTAAACCGTTCATTACGTGTACTTGATGGTTTGGTGTTCTTATTCAGCGCGGTTGACGGTGTTGAGCCTCAGTCAGAAACTAACTGGCGTTTGGCTAACAACTACAACGTTCCGCGCATTGGTTTCGTTAACAAAATGGACCGTTCTGGTGCCGATTTCTTAAACGTGGTAAAACAGGTTAAAGAAATGTTGGGCAGCGTTGCTATCCCATTGCAGTTACCTATCGGTGCTGAAGACCAGTTTAAAGGTGTGGTTGATTTGATCAACTTCCGTGGTATTGTTTGGAATGAGCATGATAAAGGTATGACCTTTACCGAAGTGCCTATCCCTGCCGATATGCTCGACGAAGCTACTGAGTGGAGAGAGAAATTATTGGAAGCGGTTGCTGAGTTTGATGACTCTTTAATGGAGAAATTCTTTGAAGATCCTACAACCATCACTGAGCGCGAAGTTTTAGACGCTTTACGTCAGGCTACTTTGGCCGGTAAAATCGTCCCGATGACTTGCGGTTCATCTTTCAAAAACAAAGGTGTACAAACCATGCTCGACTATGTAATGGAGTTAATGCCTTCACCTCTTGATTCAAAAGGTGTTGTTGGTACTAACCCTGACACCGGTGCCGAAATTTTGGTTAAACCAGATGTAAAAGAACCATTTGCAGCATTAGCATTTAAAATTGCTACCGACCCGTTTGTAGGTCGTTTGTGCTTCATCCGTGTTTACTCTGGTAACCTTGATGCAGGTTCATACGTGTACAACATGCGTTCAGAAAGCAAAGAACGTATCAGCCGTATCTTCCAGATGCATGCTAACAAGCAAAACCCTATCCCTAACGTGGGTGCAGGTGATATTGCTGCGGTAGTAGGCTTTAAAGATATCAAAACAGGTGATACCCTTTGCGATGAGAAACATCAGTTGGTTCTTGAGTCGATGGTATTCCCTGAGCCGGTTATCGGTTTGGCAATTGAGCCTAAAACTCAGGCCGACGTTGATAAATTAGGTATCGCTTTAGGTAAACTGGCAGAAGAGGATCCAACTTTCCGCGTACAAACAGATCAGGATACTGGTCAAACAGTTATCTCTGGTATGGGTGAGTTACACCTGGATATTTTGATGGACCGTTTAAAACGCGAGTTTAAAGTGGAAGTTAACCAGGGTGCTCCTCAGGTAGCTTACAAAGAAGCTATCACCGGTACTATCCAACACCGTGAAACTTACAAGAAACAAACTGGTGGTCGTGGTAAATTCGCGGATATTCAGGTTGTTATCTCTCCAGCCGACGATAACAAAGAAGGCTTGCAGTTTGTTAACGAGATTGTTGGTGGTTCAATCCCACGTGAGTTTATCCCATCTGTTGAAAAAGGCTTCAAAGCCGCTATGGACAATGGTGTACTTGCAGGTTACCCGCTTACAAGCTTAAAAGTTCGTTTGATTGATGGTTCATTCCACGCAGTCGATTCGGACGCGTTATCATTTGAGATCGCTGCCCGTTCTGCTTACCGCGAAGCATTGCCAAAATGTAAACCGGTATTGCTTGAGCCAATCATGAAAATCGAGATCTTAACCCCTGAAGAAAACATGGGTGATGTTATCGGTGACATGAACCGTCGTCGTGGCCAGTTGCAAGGTATGGACACCCGTAACGGTGCACAGGTAATCAAAGCTATGGTACCACTTTCTGAAATGTTTGGTTACGTAACTCAATTACGTACTATCACTTCGGGCCGTGCAACTTCAACTATGGAGTTTGACCACTACGCTGATGCACCTCGTAACGTACAGGACGAAGTTGTTGCCAAATCAAAAGGCCGCAAACAAGTTGCTATCGACTAATAATCAATTTTGAATTATTGAATTAGTGATTTAGTGAATTCCAAAGCACTAATAACTAATTCAGTAATTCAATAAATCAATAATTCAGTAATTACTCTAATAAATAGCTCTTAGGGTAGTTCAAAATCAAATCAGTGAAATCACTTTAATCGGTGAAATCACAAAAATTAATTAACAATGAGCCAAAGAATCAGGATCAAATTGAAATCTTACGATTACAACCTGGTAGACAAATCTGCCGAGAAAATCGTAAAAACAGTAAAGCCAACAGGCGCTGTAGTTAGCGGACCACTTCCGTTACCAACCGAAAAGAAAATCTTCACCGTATTACGTTCACCACACGTAAACAAAAAAGCACGTGAGCAATTCCAACTTTGCTCATACAAACGCTTATTAGACATTTACAGCTCTAACTCAAAAACTGTAGATGCCCTGATGAAGCTTGAATTGCCAAGCGGTGTTGAGGTTGAGATCAAAGTTTGATAGACGACCGGCCCACTGAAAGGTGTGGGATCAAAAAATAAAAAAGACCATCTGCTTACGCAAATGGTCTTTTTTGGTTTTGACGATATTTTGCGATAACTTTAAATATGGAAGCATACGTTGTATACCCCTCAAAAGCCCAGGAAAAAGTTATGAAGGCATTTTTTGAGGCGCTAAATATTCCTTTCGAAAAAAAAGAAGAAGAAACATTACCACCTCATGTAATCGAAGGTATTGCTAAAGGGCAGGCAGATATTGAGGCTGGACGCAGTATAAGTTTGGAAGAATTTAAAAAACGGCTCACGATATCTGAATGAGCTATAATATAGTTTTTTCTTCAAGTGCACTTGAATCATTTGATGCTATAAAATCGCAATTACAAGAACAATGGGGTTCTAAAGTAGTCAAAGACTTTGAAAAGCGAACTCTTAAAGTAATTGATATAATTAGTATATCACCACTCATATTTCAAGGGATAAAAAACTCAGCTCAAATAAGAAAGGGCTTTATTCATAAAAATTGTTCTGTATTTTACCAAATAAAGAAAGATCAGATCGATATTCTCTTCTTTTGGGATAATAGGCAAGAGCCGCTTTTCTAACTCATGGCATTGCCTGCGGTCCAGGCTGTGCGTTCATACTGCACAGGCCTTAACCATATGGCAGGTATCCGCTTCCGTTCTTAAAACAGCCTTCCTGATTAAATCGATGGAAAGACATTATTGAATTTTTCATCTTAATTGTATGAATTCCGTAATTCAAAAAATTACCCGGTTCAGAAAAATTCCGAAATTGAACATCTCAAATTCAAAATAAATATTACCCGCCGTGTCCTATTCAGCCATTCCTATTTGATATAGAGGTGTAATTCATATATTTATTAACCTTTAAAATTTAAAAAGATGGACGAATTCGTTTTAATTTTCAGGCACGAGGACGGCACCAAAGTGGCTTCTCCCGAACAGATCCAAATCTGGATGAAACAAACTATGGACTGGATTGGCGGCATAGCTGCTCAAAACAAATTTGTGAGTGGCACTGGCTTGCCCTTTGCCGATGCCAAAATTGTAGGTCACGGCGGCGTAGTCACCAATGGCCCTTTCGGCGAGATCAAAGAAACGATAGGCGGTTTCATCACTGTAAAAGCCGAATCGGTTGAGGAAGCTGTGGAGTTTGCCAAAGGCTGCCCTGTTTTACAGGGCGATGGCAATACCGTTGAAGTACGGAAGGTTGCCAAAAATGATGGGGTGCATTAAGGATAATTTTATAAATCATGTCATTGTGAGGAGCAGCTCGGGCAAAAGAGTATCCGGCGCGACGTGGCAATCCCGTAGTTATGCCTGCGAGATATGCAAAGCGGCGAAGCACAGCTACGAGATTGCCGTGCTATCGCTCGCAATGACATTTTTCCATTTGCCCCATGCAAAACCCCGAAATCATTCCCCATCTATTCCGCACCGAGTACCGCAAAATAGTATCGGTACTGTGCCGCCGCTTTGGGTTTAATCAGATGGAAACTGCCGAGGACATCGCCAGCGACACCTTCCTTACCGCAGCCCAGGCCTGGAGTTATAAAGGCATTCCGCCTAATCCAACCGCCTGGCTGTGTAGCGTAGCCAAAAACAAGGCGAAAAATCATTTGCAACGTAATAGCATTTTTGAAAACAAAGTATCCCCGGAAATACAAACCGGGGAGACCTATGAACCGGAAATCGACCTTTCACTCCAAAACATCAGCGACAGCCAGCTGCAAATGATGTTTGCAATTTGCCATCCTGCCATCCCGCCCGAGGCACAGATCGGGCTTTCGTTACGGATCCTTTGCGGTTTCGGAATTGATGAAGTGGCTGAAGCTTTCCTGACCAATAAAGAAACCATTAACAAACGCCTGTTCAGGGCTAAGGAAAAGATCCGCAATGAAAAAATAGAAATCGAAATGCCTGGTCCGGCTGAAATTGATAACCGGCTCGAAAACGTGCTCACTACTATTTATCTGTTGTTTAGCGAGGGTTATTATTCAGTTAGTGATAACCAGGTTTTGCGTAAAGATCTTTGCTTTGAGGCCATGCGCCTTTGCCACATGCTTATTGAAAACGAAGGCACCAACAAACCGCCGGTAAATGCATTGCTTTCGCTCATGTATTTTCATGCCTCGAGGTTTGAAGCCCGCACAGATCAAAACGGCGGACTAATTTTATATGAAGATCAGGACACCAACCTCTGGAACTATGACCTGGTAGCCAAAGGTGCCTTTTATTTAAACCTTGCCACTACCGGTACTCAATTATCAAAATACCATATTGAAGCCAGCATAGCCTACTGGCATACTCAAAAAACCGATTCCAAACAAAAATGGGAAAACATATTGCAGCTTTATAATCGCCTGCTGCAAATAGCATACTCCCCTATAGCGGCACTCAACCGCACCTTTGCGCTTGCCAAAGCCAACAGCCCCGAAGAAGCCATTATTGAGGCTGAAAAATTGAAACTCACCGGAAACCAGTTTTACTATACCCTGCTTGGCGAATTATACACCGGCATTGACAATGAACAGGCAAAACTAAACTTTGAGAAAGCACTAACGCTGATAAAAACGCCTGCTGATAACGTCCTTATTCAAAGCAAAATAGATAAACTTCAGAATTAACATCAGCCCAGGTCAGCAAAAAACGACCGATAAACAAAAATTAAACCTATTTCACTTCCCTTATAAATCCCTTCGCTCCCCCGTTTAAATATTTTTCTGATTCACTGTAAGGTTTGATGGCCCGCCCCGACAAAGGAGGAAAAATCAAACATCAAGTTTAACACAATCATGAAAAAATTATTCAATTTATTGTTAGCTACTGTATTTACTGTAAGCATAGCTTCGGCACAAAGCCAGACAAACGTTCGTAAAAAGCACTTCAATTTAGATAAAACCGGCCTGGCTCTCGAAGGCTATGACCCAGTTGCCTACTTCACCCAGCAAAAAGCCGTAGAGGGCAAAAAAGAAATCTCCCTTGCAAACGATGGCGTTACTTATTACTTCGCTTCCACTCAGGACAGGGCCCTTTTTAAAGCTAATCCCGCCAAGTATGAGCCACAATACGGCGGCTGGTGTGCTTACGCCATGGGCGCTACCGGCCAAAAGGTGGAGATAGATCCGGGAACCTTCAAGCTTGTTGATGGCAAGCTGTATGTGTTTTATAACAAGTTTTTTAATAATACAAAAAAATCATGGAACAAGGACGAGACTAACCTGAAAGCCAAAGCCGACGCCAACTGGGCTAAGATCGTTCATTGATCTGCCTTCAATAATCCATTATAAGACCAATCTAAAACCATAAAAATGAAACGTTTATTAATTATCGCGGCACTCGCATTTGTTACCGCAGTTCAGGCCTATGCCCAGCAATCAGAAATATTTGCCCCGGGTGGCAAGGCTATTAAAGGTTATGACCCGGTTGCGTTTTTCAAAGAATCGAAACCGGTAAAAGGCTCAGAGAAATTTCAATATAAATGGAAAGAAGCTACCTGGTTTTTCTCCGGCAATGAAAACCTCGAAGCGTTTAAAGCCGACCCTGAAAAGTATGCCCCACAGTACGGCGGCTACTGCGCTTATGGCACCTCACAGGGTCACAAGGCCCCAACCCAAACTGATACCTGGACAGTACTGAACGACAAGCTTTATTTCAACTACAACGATAAGGTGAAAGAACTGTGGACCAAAGACCAGGCAAACCTCATTAAAACGGCTGACGAGAAGTGGCCTGAGGTAAAGGGGCAAAAGTAATCCACTATATAAAAATCCCCTCTTGAGAGGGGGCGTGGAGGAATGAGAGGGGAATCGCACAAGCCTATGCTTTAAAAAAACAAGTACAATACCAATAAACAAAAATGACAAGCACCAGCAAACCTATAGTACTAATCACCGCCGGCCCTACCCGTGAGGCTATTGATCCGGTACGTTTCATCAGCAACCATTCGTCGGGCAAAATGGGTTATGCCATTGCCGGGGCTTTTTTAAATCAGGGCTTTGAGGTGATTTTAGTTTCGGGGCCGGTAAACATCAGTTTATCTCACAGCAGCCTCAGAGTTATCTATGTTAACTCGGCTGACGAAATGTATGCGGCCTGTCAACAATATTTCCCTGCAGCTCAAATCACAATTTTCGCTGCTGCCGTAGCCGATTACAAGCCGGCACAAGTACATGCTCAAAAAATGAAAAAGTCGGCCCAGGAGTTTAGCCTGCAAATGGTTAAAAATGTCGACATCGCCTTTGAGTTCGGTAAGATCAAGCGTAATGATCAGGTATCAGTCGGCTTCGCTCTTGAAACTAACGACGAAGAACAAAACGCCCTCAAAAAACTCTACAGTAAAAATCTCGATTTGATAGTACTCAATTCTGTAAAGGACGGAGGCGCTGCGTTTGGCTACGATACCAACAAGATCACCATCATAAACCGCGATTTCCTGTTCCAGGCATACCCGCTTAAAAGCAAAGCAGAGGTAGCCAGGGGTATTGTTATGGCCGCTATCAAAGTGGGCCAAAACCTGGAAACACCTCTACAAGCATAAATTTCAGAAAACACGCCATTCAATATCATGACTTACACACAATTTAATATACTGGTTTGGGCCCTGCGCCTTGTAGCAGCTATCATCATGCTGCAAACCTTGTTCTTCAAATTCACTGCCGCCCCCGAATCGGTTTACATATTTACCAAGTTGGGTATGGAGCCCTGGGGCAGGATTGGCATTGGCAGTATGGAACTGGCAGCCGCCACACTGATCATTATCCCCCGCACTACCGGCATAGGCGCTTTGATAGCCGTAGGGTTAATGGCTGGTGCCATATTTTTTCATCTTACTAAACTGGGGATCGTGGTACAGGGCGATGGCGGTCAGCTTTTTATACTGGCAACTATTGTGTTTACAACATCAGCCATACTGCTTTACATTTTCAGGAAAGAGGTTTTAAACCTTATCCCTTTTCTTCATTAATAAAATCAAAAACCACTGCTAATAATTAGCATTATGCAATTGAAAGAACCTATCTCCAATCTGTTGGAGCAACTACAATATGTAATTGACGAATTAAGTCCTTTACAATACACCCAACCGGTAAAACTGCTGTCGCAATCAAGTATCGGCCAGCACACCCGTCATGTTCTTGAGTTTTTTATTGAACTGAATAAAGGTTACGAAACCGGCATGGTTGATTACGATAAACGCGTCCGCAATAAAGCCATTGAGGCCGATAAAGATTTTGCCATCACAACCATTCTCCAGGTAGGGGCGAACATTCAAAAGCCCGATAAAGAATTAATGCTACAAGCCGGATACGGCGAATGCGAAGCACATTCGGCACAGGTATTTTCAAATTATTACCGCGAGCTGGTTTATAACCTGGAACATACCGTTCATCATATGGCCCTGATCCGTATTGGCGTAAACGCTATATCCAATGTAGTTATTCCTGATGAATTTGGCGTTGCCGCGTCAACACTTAAGTACCGTAAGGCATGTGCACAGTAACCTATGTTCCCACAAAAAGCGGGTTCCAGCTTACCTCCAACCGCGACGAAAATATTAACCGGGGCAAGGCCGTTGCACCGCGTACGTACCAAAATGGTAATTACACGCTGCTATATCCTAAAGATGCCGACCGTAATGGCAGCTGGATAGCCGCAAAAAACAATGGCGATATTGTTGTGCTGTTAAACGGCGCCTTTGTAAAACACAAAGCCATACCGCCCTATAAAACCAGCCGTGGACTGGTACTAATGGATATTATCAATGCACAGAACCCTTTCCTTTTTTATCAGGACATTGATCTTATAGCTGTTGAGCCCTTCACTTTAGTGCTTTATGCACAAGGCAGTTTATATGAGTGCCGCTGGGATGGCGAGCGAAAACATGTCAAATTGCTGGATGGCAAGGACGCACATATCTGGTCATCGGCCACTTTGTATGATGAGGTGGCAGCCACCAAACGCATCAATTGGTTTAATAACTGGCATAAATCAGCCAATCCGGATAAGGTGGAAGATATCCTGTATTTTCACCACCATGCCGGCGAAGGTGATGATAACGATGCATTGGTAATAAACCGCGGTGGTAAAATGAAAACTGTAAGCGTTACCAATATTAACGTAAGCTCTCAAAACATCACTATGACCTATCATGATTTGAAGGATGGCAATGAGTATGTGCATGATCTTGCTATAGAAGCTAATAGCAATAGGCCTGTTGCATTGCCCCCTTTTTTTGGTTTAAGAAGATTTCTGATCAGGCTTTTCAACTGGGAATACTGGTCGCTCAATATGTTTTACGCACCTATCATGTTCTATTGGTTTTGGTTGAGTTTTAAAGCGCGCTCGTTTTTCTTTTTCAGCACGGCTAATCCACTGATTGAAAATGGTGGTTTTACATTGGAAAGCAAAGCCAGTATCTATAAACTCATCCCTCAACAATATTATCCAAAAACCATCCTTTTTAAAACAGGAACAGATTTTGGGCAGATCAAATCGGTCATAAAGTATAAAAATTTCGATTATCCTTTAATCGCCAAACCGGACGTTGGTGGCAGAGGCGTACAGGTTAAACTGATACATAACGAAGTAGAATTGCTGGCATATACCCAGCAGATCAGGGTTGATTTCCTGGTGCAGGAATATATTAAGTACAAAAGCGAAGTAGGCATATTTTATTACCGCTTACCTGGTGAAGCCAAAGGCCAGACAACCGGTATAGTTGGCAAAGAATTTTTAGCCCTAACCGGCGATGCCAAACATACCATGATGGAGCTCATTATCAAAGAGCCCCGCTACCTGCTGCAATTGCCGGTATTGATAGACACCTATGGCGATAAACTGAAACAGGTTTTACCTATTGGCGAATCAAAAACGCTGGTACCTTATGGTAACCATGCCAGGGGTGCTAAATTCATTGACCTTAGTCACCTCATTACCGATGAATTGACGAAGGCGATAGATGGCATATGCCGACAGATCCCCGGGTTTTATTTTGGCCGGCTGGATGTAATGTATAACACATGGACTGAGCTAAGCCGCGGCGAAAATCTATCCATTATAGAACTGAACGGAGCCGGCAGCGAACCAACCCATATTTATGATCCCAAGCATTCTATATTCTTCGCCTGGTACGAGATCATCAGGCATTGGAAGCTCCTTTATCGCGTAAGCAAACTTAATAAACAATGTAAAAAAATTAATTATATGACTTATAAAGAAGGCATTACCATGCTTAAAAACAACACCGAATATTTAAAACTGGTATCATGAGTATGTTGAAGCAATTAAACTGGCAAAGAAGGCGCATTGTCCTAAAACAACAAGCAGACTAAAAACTAATCTCCAACCTCTAATCACTAACAACTACTTCACACTCTTACGCTGCACAATAAAATATCCAAGAATAAAGACTACCAGGGCAATAGCCATACTTACAAATACATCTTTAGTAAAAATATCTATTTGTAACCGGTTAGAAGGATCGCCGTGATTGTTCTTTAACATGCTGCTTATAGCAGCCATGGGATGCGCATAGGGAAACAGGTAGCTATACTCCCAGCCTTTTGAAGCCAGGATAACCCCTGCTATGGTACACACAAAACCTATGCCCATCGGCTTTAAAAAATCGGCCCAAAATAAACTGAGTAAAAACTGGATGGAGAGGATCCCTAACGATGATAAAAACAATTTAAAATAGATCTGTGCCAGCTCTTTTTCCATGTGGAAATCGTCGAACCGTAACTCTGGTTTTACTATGCTTAGTAAATTGCCAAAACCGATAGTGAACAGCACAAATAATGAAAGACAAACAAATACAAGGAAAGCCGCATAAAAAAACTTAGCCGCATAAACCGACCAGCGGGGAATTGGCAAGTTAAACAAGGTTTTCCAGGTATCGGCCCGGTGTTCGATACTATTTACGGAGTATGCTATAAATATGCTATACATGGGTAATACCAACGAGCCCATGATACCCAAAATGGCGCCAGCAAACTGTAGCCAAAGCATCATCGGCGGCATTGACACTAACTTTTCACTTTTGGTATAAAACCCCACAAACAGCAAAATACATATAAGCAAAGGCAATATAATGGAAGCCCAAAAACCAAGCGTTTTACGGCTCTTGTAAAACTCCGAACGGAATGACAGTATAAATCCTTTCATGGCTTAGGCGCTTTGGGTGATATCTAAAAATAGTTTTTCCAGATCTTTTTGCTGTTTACTGATGCTGTAAACTGTTTGCCCGTTTTTATTGAGCAGGGCGTTGATGTCGCCCATTTGATGTTTGGAGATGTAGGGTACCAGTAAATATTCGTCGGTTACTTCGGTAACGTTAATATGATTGCGGGTTAACAGGTTGGCGGCATCAACGGTATTTTCGGCATCAACACGCACCAGTGGTTTGCTGATGGCCTGCAGGTCGGCAACACTGCCCTGAAAAAGCATTGCGCCATTATTAATAATGCCTACATGTGTGGCTATCCGTTCAATTTCGGCCAGCAGGTGGCTCGATATAAAAACAGTTTTACCATGTTTGGCCACAAGCTTTTTCAACAGCTCGCGGATCTCGATAATACCGTTTGGATCGAGGCCGTTGGTAGGCTCATCTAAAATCAACAATTTAGGGTCGGCCAGCAGGGCCAGCGCAATACCAAGGCGTTGCTTCATCCCTAATGAATATTGCCCGGCCTTTTTATTGGCAGCGGCGGTTAGCTGTACCAGGTCAAGCATGTCTTCAACGCGCTGAGCAGGCACCTGCAATAATAAGGCCCTGTTCAATAAATTTTCCCTCCCGGTTAAATGCTGGTATAAAGCAGGCTGCTCAATAAGCGAACCTATTTGCGAAAGTATGCTGATGCGGTTTGTTTTGATATCCTGCTCAAAAATGTGGATGTTACCTGCATCGGGTTTTAGCAGGTTAAGCAGGAGTTTGATAGTAGTGGTTTTCCCGGCACCGTTGGGACCGAGAAAACCATATATACTTCCTTCCGGAACTTGCAGCGCCAGTGATTTAACCACCTGCTGCTTACCAAAGGTGAAGGAAAGGCCTTCGGTAGTAATTACCATATGTTATTGTTTTTTGCTATTGAGCAAACAGTTTTAACCATTACAAAACCTTTGTGAAACAATGAGGTAGCATGTACTGCTGTGCGGCCAATTATTGCTGTTTCCTTTTTTTGCTCGAACTGGTAGCTTACACCCAAAATAAGGGCAAACATTACCGGGATCAATAACATGATAAAAGGATTTGAATTTTTGATAAGCGTTTTCATTGTGAGTGGTGATTTTATACAACAAAGGAATATTAAAAAAATAACCTGCTAAAATCATTTAGACCAACACACTTTGTTTATAGATGAACGCACTTCTACCACTTTTAACCGGTTCATCGATAATAAAAGCCAGTTCATCGAAAAAAAGGGTAGCTATATATAAATAACAGGACGATATTAACATCAAAATATTAAATTAGATGCCACACCATTAATAAAGAAGGGGGTTTAAAACAGCGAATGGAGGCTTCATTACCATTACCGAAATCCAGAACAGGCATAAAAACTGCCTGGATAATTTTTTGGCACCTGTTTTTTTGGACGGGCATTATATCCTTTTTTGTTTTTTTGGCAAGGCTAAACGATGCGCAGCTCAGTACCAAAGAGTTGCTGGTGATCTTTTTGCTTTATCCCGCTATCAACATCAGCCTCTTTTACCTTAACTACCTGGTTTATATACCCAATTTCCTTAATAAAAAACGGTACTGGGAATATGCCACAGCTGTACTGGTCAGCATAATAATATATGGCATAGGTAAATATGGAGTAGGGTTAATATTCAAAGACATTGTATTAGTACATCAAAAAGGTCATGTAACCAGTTTTGCTACTTATTTTTACAGCAGTATTTTTACCAGTCTTATATTTGTTTTCCTAAGCACAGCACTTAAGTTCAGTACAGACTGGTTCCTGAACGAACGCATTCAGCGCGACCTGGAAAATCAGCGCCTTGTTGCTGAACTGGCTTTTCTGAAATCGCAGATCAACCCGCATTTCCTGTTCAATTCCTTAAATAGCATTTACTCACTGGCCTATCAGCGTTCGGAAACCACGCCCGAAGCTATCTTAAAGCTGTCGGAAATTATGCGTTACATGTTATATGAATGTAACGAAAACAAGGTTGACCTGAGTAAAGAGCTCCAGTACCTGCAAAACTATATCGACCTGCAAAAGATCCGCTTTGGCAGCAAAGCATTTATTGATTTTAAGGTAGATGGCAATATCACTGATCAAAAAATAGAACCTTTGCTACTGATCGCTTTTATCGAAAACGCTTTTAAGCATGGCGTTGCAAATGATATCAATTCGCCTATAAAGCTACTTATTAACGTAGCGGATGGTAAACTGCATTTCTACATCCAAAACAAAAAACATAACAATAACCGTGATGCTGTAGGTGGAATTGGTTTGATAAATGTACAGCGCCGGCTCAACCTGCTTTACCCGAACAGGTACTCTTTAAAAATAAGGGACGAAGAATATACTTATACCTGCGAATTATCAATAGATTTATAGTTATAACCTATTATAACCATGACCTGTTTGAAAAAATTGCTCCCAGCCCTGTTTCTTGCAGCATCGGCCATTACTGCATCTGCACAAACCAATCCTAAAGCAACCGAAGTTTGGGACCCTGAGCCTGAAGTAGTTTTACCGGGCACCGGCAACAAACCGCCATCTGATGCTATTATTTTGTTTGACGGCAAAAATTTGGACAAATGGACAGATCAGAAAGGTAACAAACCGGGCTGGATAGTAAAGGATGGTATTGTAACTGTTAAACCGGGCAGCGGCTCCATCATTACCAAACAAAACTTTGCCGATTGCCAGCTGCATATTGAATGGCGCACACCAGCCGTTGTTAAAGGCAACGGCCAGGAGCGCGGCAACAGCGGCGTAATTATGCAAAGCCGCTACGAGCTGCAGATCCTCGACAGTTATAAAAACCGCACCTACTCAAACGGGCAAGCCGGTTCTGTTTACAAACAGTATGTGCCGCAGGTAAATGCCTCGCTTAAACCGGGCCAGTGGCAAAAGTATGATATCATTTATACCGCCCCACGCTTTAATATCGATAGTTCTGTTAAAACACCGGCCTACATTACCGTATTACACAATGGCATACTGGTACAAAACCATGTAGCTATAAAAGGAACAGTGGCACATGTTGGTCAGCCCAAATATCAAAAACACGCCTTCGCCTTACCCTTGTTGCTGCAAGAGCATGAGTTTCCGGTATCATTCCGCAATATCTGGATCAGGGAACGTGGTGTTCAAAAGCTGTTAAACGGCAAGGATAAAAAGGGTTGGTATACCTACCTGGATACACTCGGTAAGGATAACGATGTACACAATAACTTTGCCATTGAAAACGGCATGGTGCATGTAATGGGTAAATACTTTGGCTATATGGCCACCCAAAAATCGTACGACAATTACTACCTGAAAGTGGTGTTTAAATGGGGGAGCAAACAATATCACCCGCGCGAAAAGGGGGTACGCGACGCGGGTATTTTATATCATTTTGGCGAAACTGATAAAGACATCGTTTGGCCCCGATCAATAGAATGCCAGATCCAGGAGGGTGATTGCGGCGATATCTGGTGCGTGCAACATACTAATGTGGTTACGCCAAACAAATCGGCCATTGAGTGGGACCAGCAGCGTGTTTACCGAACCGCCAATTTTGAAAATCCGCGCGACGAGTGGAACACCATCGAAATTATTTGCAACGGCAACCAGATTGAACATTATGTTAACGGGCATTTGGTAAACTGGGGAATAGCCTCATTATCGCATGGCCGCATCCTGCTACAATCGGAGGGAGCCGAAATCTGGTATAAATCGGTTGAATTGACGCCGTTATAACAAAACAGCACATTAAAAAATTTAAGATAACCATTATTACATTATTTTTACGCTATGATCAGATGTTTGGTAGTTGACGATGAGCCTTTGGCGCTGCATATTTTGGAAGACTATATTTCCAAGATGCCTTTTTTGCAATTGGTTAAAGCTACAACCAACCCCATCGAGGCGCTTACCATGGTACAGGCGGCCGAAGCCGACCTTGTATTTTTAGATGTTCAGATGCCCGAGCTTACCGGCATCCAGTTTTTGAAGATCGCCAATGGCAAAGCCAAGGTTATTTTAACTACAGCCTATCCGCAGTACGCGCTTGAAGGTTATGAGCTCGATGTGGTTGATTACCTGTTAAAGCCTATCGCATTTGATCGTTTTTTTAAATCGGTACAAAAAGCACAAAGTATTATCCAGCCGGTTACAGCCAAACCACAGGTAGTGATGCAGGCCGAACCCGTGCAGCAGGATGATTTTTCAACCGATTTTATCTTTGTAAAAACCGAACATAAGATTCAGAAGGTATACCTGCATGATATATTGTTTATTGAGGGGTTGAAAGATTACATCAGCATTTTTACCTCTGCCGAGCGCATTATTACCCTGCAGGGCATGAAAAAGATGGAGGATGCGCTGCCCGAGAAACATTTTGTACGTGTACATAAATCATACATCGTAGCCCTCAACAAAATAGACAGTATTGAACGGAGCCGCATCCAGATAGGCGACAAGATCATCCCTGTAGGCGATACCTATCGCGATGAGTTTTTCAGGATGATTGAAAATAAAAATATCTAAGCAAGCTAAGCAATAGTTGAGCCTTCCTGTAGGGTGCCGAAATAAATTCGGCATGACAGATTGGGGGTAAAACAAACGAAGCCGATGTTTTCAAGATCGGCTTCGTTTGTTTATAAAAAAGGTCGCGCTGAGTGTATAAATCTGCGGCCCCTGAAGGTTAGATGACAAAGAGGGCTTGTCAGTTTGAGGCTGTCGAAGACTCGTGCGCAGAGGCCTGCCCGTCATACTTCGACGGGCTCAGTATGACACCCATTTTTGGGTAACTTGTTTCAGCACCTCACCCGCTAAGTATTTCATCATATCAGGCAAACATTGGCTTGGCCTGCGTGAAGACGGCAGGTGAGTCTTTTAATCCAACGCATCTACCGTATCCTTCTCTCCTATCTGTTGTCTCCACATAGCATAGTATAAACCTTTTTGGGAAATGAGATCGGCATGCTTACCCGATTCGATAATACGGCCTTTCTCCAATACGTAAATGCTATCAGCATGCATAATGGTTGATAAGCGGTGAGCTATAAGGATGGTGATATGATTTTCTTTTTCAGATACGTTACGGATAGTTTCGGTGATCTCTTCCTCTGTAATGGAATCCAACGATGAAGTGGCTTCATCAAATACCAGGATATCCGGCTGGCGTAATAAAGCACGGGCTATTGACAAGCGCTGTTTTTCGCCGCCTGATACTTTTACACCACCTTCGCCAATTACGGTACTTAAACCTTTATCGGCACGGGCCAGCAGGCTTTGGCATGCAGCACGCTGCAGCACGTCCATACATTCCTCATCGGTAGCATCCGGGCGTACAAACTGCAGGTTCTCGCGGATGGTACCCGAAAACAGTTGCGTATCCTGGGTTACGAAGCCTATTTTTTCGCGCAGTTGATCAAGGTCGATTTCTTTACTTAATGTGCCGTTGTATAAAATATCTCCTTGCAAGGGCTGATATAAACCTACCAATAATTTAACGAGCGTAGTTTTACCCGAACCCGAAGGGCCAACAAAAGCGATCGTTTCGCCCGAATTGGTTTCAAAGCTGATATGGTTAAGCGCGTTACGATTTGCGGTTAAGTGTTTGAAGCTAACGTCATTAAATGTTAAGATATTCACTTTTTCAAGCAATACAGGTTTTTCGGGCTTTTTATCAATAGGAATACTCAATATCCGGTTAAAGTTACCAAGGGAAACTTCAGCCTCACGCCAGGAAAGGATTACATTGCCTAACTCCTGCAATGGGTTAAATAAAAAGAACGAATAGAATAAAAAGCTGAAATATTGACCCGGAGAGATAGTCTCTTTGAAGATAAGCATTAACAGTACTACAACCATCACACTGCGCACAAAGTTTACGGTAGTACCCTGTACAAAGCTCATGCTGCGTACATACTTCACTTTTTTCAGTTCCAGGTCGAGAATTTTGTAGGTAGTATTATTCAACCTTGCTATTTCCTGTTTTGCCAAACCCAAGCTTTTTACAAGCTCTATATTCCTTAACGACTCGGTTGTTGAACCAGCAAGCGCCGTTGTTTCGGCTACGATCGTCTTTTGGATTTTTTTAATTCTCCGGCTCATGGCCATACTCACAAAAGTGATGATGGGTATCGCGGCGAAATATACCAGGGTAACCTTATAGCTCACGCTCACCGAGTAAACGATAACAAATACCATTCCGATGAGCGACACAAAAAGTATCCCGATAAAGGAGGTAATAAATTTTTCGCAATCTAAACGCACCTTTTGCAATATGCCTAAAGTTTCGCCGCTCCGCTGGTCTTCAAATACCTGGTAGGGCAGCTCAAGCGAGTGCTTTAAACCATCGGCATACATCTCAGCACCTACCTTTTGGGTAATGATATTGGTAAAATAATCCTGGAAGTTTTTAGCTATACGCGATACCATGGCAACACCAATAGCAGCGCCAACCAGCATCAGCACCTGGTTAAGGTATGCGTCATATTGTAGCTTACTGCGTTGTTCAATAACACGGTCAACAATACGCCCGGTTATCCATGGGTCGAGCAGGGAGAAGCCTATATTCATTGCCGCCAGGAAAAGTGCAAATACAACTATCCAGCGGTGTTTTTTTAAGTAAGAGATTAATACATTCATGTTTCAACAGCAAACATAAAAAAAGGGAATGGCTAAGTAGCTCATTCCCTTTTAATTTGACATAAGGTTAATATTAAACCGTCATGATATCTTTTTCTTTAGCTTCTGAAAGCTGATCAACTTTAGCAATGTAAGCATCAGTAAGTTTTTGAACTTCAGCTTCGCCTGTTTTTATTTCGTCTTCAGAAACACCTTCAGATTTTAATTTTTTAATCTTTTCGTTGGCATCTTTACGGATGTTACGAACAGCCACCTTACCGGTCTCAGCCTCGGCTTTAGCTTTTTTAACCAAATCACGACGGCGCTCTTCAGTAAGCGGCGGTACATTGATACGGATAATAATACCGTCGTTTTGAGGGTTAACACCTAAGTTAGCTTCTTTAATAGCTTTTTCGATAGGGTTTAACAATGATTTTTCCCAGGGCTGAACAACAATGGTACGGGCATCAGGAGTGTTAACACTGCCTATCTGGCTTAATGGCGTTGGGGTACCATAGTAATCAACCCTGATATCGTCAAGTAATGAAGGGCTTGCCTTACCTGCACGTATTTTATTTAATTCGCTATCTGCATGGTCAATGGCCTTTTCCATCAGGGCCTTTGCATCGTTCACTTGTTTTTTAATGAGTTCGCTCATCGGTTTTTAAATTTTCAACAAAAGTAATAAAATCTATCATTTTACGGCTTTGGTATTTGAGTACAATTCAAAAGCATTTAACATTTTATAACATTATTTAACATTTTAATATTATTGAATGATAGGTATATTAGTATAAAATATTATCGCCATGAAAAAAGCCGTATTTTTTATTATGCTAATAGCCTGCGCCGGCCAGCTTAAAGCACAAAGTCTTAATAAAACCCCGGATAATAATAACTCTGTCGATAAACTTTTTAACCTGAAGCCATTAAAGCCTGACAGCAACTTGTCTAAACTAATCCCGGTACTTCCGAAAAATGGATTTTTAAATGATAGCAGCACATTGTTAAATACCCGTGAACTTGTTGATAATGTAACCGTGTATAGCCGGATGCCGGTTGTTAAAACCTATTCACGAGATAATATGCCTATTGTTAAAACAGACCAGCCGGGAATGAAATATCATATGCTCATTAAAAGGATAGATATTGTTAATCCGGATACTGTAGGAGTTAAAAAAGATAAGGTTACTCCGTAGATCTTTTGGGGGGGAGACATTAATCGCGACGTCACATGTCAGCCCTGCACTATCCTGCACACAAGACTGCGCCAGTCAACAATCATTATCTTAAAAATCCTTATTCAAAACTTTCTCTAATTCCGCAAAACTGATATTCATTTTAATCCGGCCTTGTTTGGCATATGAGATCTCACCGGTTTCTTCAGATACAATGATCGCCGTGGCCTCATTTGCCTCTGTAACACCAATACCTGCCCTGTGGCGCAGGCCGAACTGCGCCGGCAGATCAGTTTTTTCGGTAAGCGGCAAAATACAACTTGCCGATTTAATCTTATTCTCCGAAATCACCACCGCACCATCATGTAGCGGACTGGTTTTCTGAAAAATACTTTCCAATAATCGTTTTGAAATTTTGGCCTCCACCACCTCGCAACTGTTTTGATAAAACTGTTCGTCATAATACTTGGCGAAAACAATGAGCGCCCCGGTGCGGGTTTGCTTCAGGCTTTTGCAGGCATCAATAATAGGCTTGATCCGGGCATAATTATTTTTCTCCACTTCCGACTTTCCGAAGAAATATTGCCACCAGGCTTTATTGCGTTGTAGCGAAGCGTTTTTACCCACCAGTAATAAAAACCGCCTTACCTCCTGCTGAAATACGACGATAATGGCAATGATCCCCACATCAACAAATTTGCCCAGGATAATGGTAAGCAGTTTCATATCCAAAGCCTTCACCACAAAATTGAGGGCAAAGATCACTGCGAAACCAATGAAAATATTAGCTGCAATGGTTCCCCTGATAAGATTATACAACTGGTAAATGATCAGCGCCACCAGCAATACATCAAGGATAGAAAAAAAACCTATTTTGGGGAAGAGGGATTGTATGGACTGCATTTACGAAGTTAATAAGTTTACCCGAACATAAACGCCCAAAGAGTAGTAATTATGATATGCCGACCTGGTACACCGGTCATTTTACATACCCGTGTTATTATTTAAGGGGATGTATGGTCCGCCCGGTACGCCCCAACCCCATTTTGGCATAGGCGTATCCGGACTTTCCGTAGTAGTATCTGTTTGGGAGTTCAGCACTGCTATCCGCGTACCCCACTCCAGGTAGGCCATAAAAGCTGAGCGAAATTCCGGATCATCGGGCAGTGAAAGTTCATCGGCAGTTTGCAGCAACAGTTCAATCCAGCGCTTGCGGTGCGCTTCGGTTAAATGCTTTTGCAAATGTTTATTGATCATGGCATAATGGCTGCCTTCAGTTTCGCTGTAAGTTTTAGGGCCACCGAATACTTCGCTCACAAAATGCGCCACATGCACCCGGTGTTCGGGCGACATATGCTTAAATACGGGTTCCAGCAGCTCATCGGCCAAAACCTTATCATAAAACTTGTTGAAAAGCTGTTCAAAAGCAGGTGTACCACCCGCCCATTCAAACAATGTAGGGATTGTAGCTGTCATAAGTGTAAAAACCGGTTGTGATAAAGATAGGGAGTGCATCTTTAAAAAACCAGTTATTTATACGCAGCAATAAAATTGATTATTTGTCCCGTTCGGTAGTAAACCTAACCAGTTGCTCCAGCCCGCGGTGCGAATCACTGTCGGGAAAAGTGTTCAGGATTTCGAAAGCCTCCTCCTGGTACTTTTTCATCTGGGTTTCGGCGTATTGTAAGCCCCCGGTATCCTTCACAAATTTGATGATCTCGGCAATCTTTTTAGGGTCTTCATTATGGTTCTTCACCAGGTTGATCACCCTCTTTTTTTCTGAACTGCTGCAATTGGCCAGGGCGTAAATAAGCGGCAGGGTGACTTTTTTTTCTTTGATATCGATACCTAACGGCTTACCCACATCATCAGTGCCGAAATCAAACATATCATCCTTGATCTGGAAGGCGATGCCTATTTTCTCGCCAAAGAGGCGCATTTTTTCAATCACCTTGTCACTGGCCCCTGCCGACGCAGCACCGCAGGCACAGCAGGATGCAATAAGCGAAGCGGTTTTCTGCCTGATCACCTCATAATAAACAGGTTCGCCAA
Source organism: Mucilaginibacter sp. SJ (assembly GCF_028993635.1). NCBI lineage: Bacteria > Pseudomonadati > Bacteroidota > Sphingobacteriia > Sphingobacteriales > Sphingobacteriaceae > Mucilaginibacter > Mucilaginibacter sp. SJ. The sequence continues at coordinate 4,491,038 of NZ_CP118631.1, read as the reverse complement.
TATCCATGCGGCGTACCTTTTCAATTTGCATCAGTTCACCCTCGCTCATTTGCTTAACAGCGTCGGATACGATGCGCAATAATTGGAAGTCGTTATTATCGATAGAAAGCAGCAAACCTTTTGACAGCAGGTAGTCGCCCACCAAAACAGCTATCTTATTTTTCCATAAAGCGTTGATAGAGAAAAAGCCGCGGCGCTGGTAGGAGTTATCAACCACATCATCGTGCACAAGTGATGCTGTATGCAACAGCTCAACCAGCGCCGCCCCGCGATGCGTAGCCTCATTGATGCCACCGCAAATACTGGCCGAAAAGAACACGAACATAGGGCGGATCTGCTTGCCTTTACGCTTTACAATATAATGCGTGATGCGGTCAAGCAGCGGAACGGAGCTCTTCATTGAGTTCCTGAATTTCTCCTCAAACGCATCAATATCAGCAGCAATAGGTTTTTTAATGTCGTTGATGCTCAGCATTGCAACCAAAACAGTATTTTATGTTAACCACCGCCATGTGACAGTGCGGAGCAAACATAAGCTAAAATTATGTATCTGCATTGCAGCCTAATATTTTTTACTCAAATTAAACCAAAGCACACCATAATTGTCATACCTGTGCGAGTGCAATTTTTATAAGTAGAGTTAAGTTTTTGTGAAAGCGGAGCCGGTTAAAACGGGCTTCGCTTTTTTATTGATAGTAAGGGCAAAAATTTTACCTTTGCAATCCACATTTACACGGAGAGGTGTCTGAGTGGTCGAAAGAGCACGCCTGGAAAGTGTGTATACTCCAAAAGGGTATCGAGGGTTCGAATCCCTCCCTCTCCGCGAAATAAAACCGAACCCAAAAGTTCGGTTTTTTTATGTCTTATTAAATCATATAACTAATTGATAATCAGCTACAATTAAATTCATTTTGAGGTTCGAGGGTTCGAATCCATCAAATTAGAGATTAAACCTTTTTTCATCCCTAAAATGCCTTTAAATACCTATTTATGATGTATCTAAAGGCATTTTCGTTTATAGCCATTCACAAATCTTTCAAAAGCGCTCAAATTTTTTGTGGCAGAATAATGGCACTTTTGGGTTTGGAAAATGTGCCACAAATCCCTTCTTTACTGATTTTGTCTAATTTTTTTAGCAAAAACTTGTTTTCAATTAAAACATTAAATAAGTTTACATCTGCAATAAGGGATAAAAAACATCCCTTATATCAAACAAAAACTTAGATGGCTGGACAATATGGTTATTTAGAGGACTTTATTAATGAACTACGTTCTAATGGAAGGTATGCTTTCTCATTGCCGGAAGTACGAAATAAATTTGAACAGTCCGATGAGGCAATTAAGAAAGCGCTACAGCGACTTAAAAAGAAGAAAGAAATTGCTTTAATAAGAAATGAATTTTATGTAGTCATTACGCCAGAATATCGTAATAAAGGCATTCTTCCTCCATCCTTATTTATTGCAGAACTGATGAAATTTTTAGGGAAAGATTATTACATAGGTCTGTTAAATGCAGCATCTTATTATGGAGCCGCCCACCAGCAACCCCAATCTTTTTCTGTAATCACAATGAAACCAAGTTTAAGGAATATCAATAATGATAACCTGAAGATAAATTTCTATATAAAGAAGGAATGGTTCAAAGGCGATATAGTTCAAAAAAAGGTTGATACAGGGTATATAAACGTATCATCACCGGAGTTAACCGCATTGGATCTGGTGAATTATTTTGAACAGGCAGGCGGTCTTAATAGAGTTGCAACAGTTTTGGAAGAACTCTGTGAAAGCATTGATGCCGAGAAAATGCTTGATCTCGTTAAACGGTATTCTCCTATTACTGCGGTTCAACGTTTAGGCTTTCTGCTTGAAGAGATTTTAAATATGCCAGATTTAAGCGAGCCAATAAAAGATTATTTAAAAACAGTGAATTATTTCCCTGTATTATTAAGACCACAAAAAGAAAAGCCTGAGATGATAACTGGTAATGATTGGAAAGTTGTTCAGAATATAGAAATAGAAACTGATTTATGATTCCTCAGGCATATATAACCGCATGGCGTAAAAAAGCTCCTTGGCAGGAGGATTTTCAGGTAGAACAAGATCTGGTAATTGAGCGGGCTTTAATGTCAATCTTTAGTAATCAGTATTTAAAAGAGAGGTTGGCGTTTAGAGGCGGAACGGCTTTACACAAATTGTATCTGTCGCCTGCCGCAAGGTATTCTGAAGATATAGATTTAGTGCAAATCACTGCTGAGCCATTCGGACCAATTATGGATAAGCTTCGTGAGGTATTATCTTTTTTGGGTGATAAACCAATACGTAAACAAAAACAACATAATAACACATTGATATATCGCTTTGAATCAGAAGGAGGAATTCCGTTAAGATTAAAAGTTGAAGTTAATTGCCGTGAGCACCATACTATTTTTGGCATACAGGATGTAAAATATGCTATGGAGTCTGATTGGTACACAGGAGAAGTTTTGATATCATCATATCAGTTAGCTGAGTTATTAGGTACCAAAATGCGTGCTCTCTATCAGAGACGAAAAGGAAGGGATCTGTTTGATATGTGGCTTGCGATAACTAAGGGTAATGTTGACCCGAATGTAATTATTGAAGCATGGAACTTTTATATGAAGGAAGAGGATAACAGTGTAACACAGAAAGAATTTCTTGAAAACATGGAAAAGAAAATATTAGATAAAGATTTTTTGGCAGATATGGAGGGTCTATTAAAACCAGGTTTATCTTATGACATTAATTACGCTTACGAATTTGTAAAAAAAGAACTACTGGAAAAAATATAAAATGAACAAAGAATCGAATACATATCAATTACCAAAAAGTTGGGCGGAGGTCAATTTCGGGGATATTGTCGTACTTTCCAAAGGGAAAAAGCCAAGCTTGTTTAAACAGGCAATTGAAGGGGCGGTTCCTTATTTAGATATCGAAGGATTTGAGAAAAGCGTAATCCGGCAGTTTAGTTATCCTGAAGAGTCAACAATGATTGATAAGAAGTCATTGGCCATGGTTTGGGATGGGGCAAGAAGTGGTTTGACATTTAAAGGTCAAGAAGGTGCTCTTGGTTCAACAATAATGAAAATCACTCCATTTATTGTCGAAAGCAGCTACTTGTATTATTATTTGCTTTTAAAAAATGATTTTATTCAGAAAAACACGAAGGGTACGGGTATCCCCCATGTAAATTCTGAAATATTGGGCAAACTTAGGGTACCCTTGCCGCCACTAAAGGAGCAGGCGCACATTGTAGAAAAAATCGAAGAACTTTTTAGTGAATTAGACAATGGCCTTTTTCGGTTAAACGAAATACAGGCTCAACTGAATATCTATCAACACGCATTACTACATTGGTCTTTTAATAATATAGATAAGGGGTTTGTTAGGTTAAAAGAAATTTGTGCTATAAGTGGCGGAGTAACGAAGGGAAAGAATCTTGCCGGAAAAGAGACTGTAGAAGTACCGTACTTAAGGGTCGCAAATGTGCAAGACGGTTATCTTGATCTAACAGATGTAAAAACTATTAAAGTTGTTCCTTCAGACAAAGAAAAATATCGCTTGCTTTATGGAGACGTATTATATACAGAGGGAGGTGATAGGGATAAGCTAGGTCGGGGGACTGTTTGGCGTGAAGAAATTAAAAACTGTATTCATCAAAATCACATTTTTCGAGCTCGTGTAACGTCAAGCGATTTTGACCCAACGTTTATATCTTACTATTCTCGAACTAAAGCAGCCAAAAAATATTTTTATGAAAATGGAAAGCAGACTACTAATCTTGCTTCAATAAACATCTCTATTTTATCAGAACTTCCGATCCCGATTTGTCCAATTGAAGATCAGTTAAAGATTGTGGAAACCATTGATTCACATCTTAGCATCTATGATTTCACAATAAAAAACATTCGACTTGCCATACAGAATATTTTATTCCTTAAACAAAGTATTTTACTAAAGGCTTTTAGCGGCAATCTGATTCCTCCATACCTAAATGAGAAACCTGTAAAAGAATTAATAGAAGCAATATACCTTGAAAAGGAAAAATACTATACTAACCTTAAGGAAAGTAGAAAACAGCGGCCAAAAAAGAAAAAAATGAATAAAGTAAATAAAGGTATTATCGAAGTGCTAGAATCTTCGAAGTTGCCATTAGCTGCCAAAGAAGTTTGGGAACAAAGCATGTATTCAGATAACATTGAAAAGTTTTATGCTGAATTAAAAAAAGTCCAACATCTTATTTTAGAAAATAAGAAAGGATTTCTTTCACTTAATCATGATAACAAAAAGGTATGAGAATCGATAAAGTACATATCAAAACTACATTTAAAAATCTTAATGATTTTAAGATAAATATTGACGAAAAGGCAATGGAAACGGTTTTGTTGGGCTTAAATGCTACTGGAAAATCAAACTTCATGGAAGCCTTAGTTATTATTTTTAGAGATTTAGATCTCACATATAACTTCAACAAAAAGCAAATACCAGCTTTTGATTATTCAATTAAATATGAGTGTCGTGGTAACATCATTGATATAACCTACGAAAAGGGGAAGTATTTATTTAGAATAAATAACGAATCTGAGACAACAAAATTCACCAAAAATGTCGATCATTATTTACCCAGACACATTTTTATTTATTATTCGGGAATCAGCGATAGGTTAAATGACTTGTATATACCTCACCAAAAATTATATTATGACCAGATAATTAAGAAGTGAGCAATTTAGCACTATACGAAGAATATTTTTGGCACAAAATATACATGCAAACTTCGCATTAATTGCCTTTTACTTGTTTCCTGATCAATCTGATGAAACTCTACAATTTTTAAGGGAAGAGCTAAAAATTACTGACTTTGGTTCAGCACTTTTTATGCTTAAGGAACCGGCTTGGGCACAAGCAAAAATGAAAGACGATTTATTCTGGGGAGCTGATGGCTTAGTAAGAAAATTGCTTGATGATTTATATGAATTTTCGTTTGCTCCTATAGAAGAAAAGGCAAGAATTAATGTCAGTTATAAAAAGGCAGAAACACAAAATAGAAAATACCTTTTTATTAAAGATTTAGCAGACTTTAAAAAGTTAGTTGATACTCGATACGGAAATAAGATTGAGTTATTTAATGCTTTAGAAAGTATTCATATTTCAGATTTACTTCATGATGTTAAAATAACAGTTGGAAAAGAAAGTGTCAGCGGCGAATTGGCAATGAGTGAGCTAAGTGAGGGGGAAAAACAACTTTTAACCGTATTAGGATTGTTAAAATTCACAAAGGACGAAGAATCTCTCGTTTTGTTGGATGAGCCCGACACACATTTAAATCCTATGTGGAAATGGAAATATCTGGATTATTTAGATACAGTAGTAAAACGACAAGCAAGTACTCAAATCATATTTTGCTCACATGATCCTTTGGTAATTGGAAATCTCAAAAAAAACCAAGTTCAAATATTTAAAAAGAATGATCAAGGTAAGACAGAAGCATTTAATCCATTTATTAGTCCGAGAGAGATGAGCGTATCTAAAATTTTAACAAGTGAATTATTTGGGATACCGTCTCTTATTAGCAAGAAACTAGAGGACCTTCTAAACCAGAAACGATATTTGCAAGCAAAAATAAGTAATGGAGAACTTGCCGAAGATGATCGTTTGGAATTTGAACGTCTGAAAAAATATTTTGATCGGATAGGATTTGATGATGATACTGCAGATAGCAGATATAATAAATTCCTACAATTGACCAGTGAAAGTGATGCATTTGTTAATCGCAAGTATACCAAGGAGGAAGAAGAGGAATTGGACAAGATTGCTCGAGAAGTTCTTGATGAAATCTCAAAAGAAGAGAAAAAGGCATGAGGTATATTGACAACAGTAACCTAGAGCAGACAGCAATAGATATTGGGTGGGATGCTATTAGGCAAAATCATTTGAATAATATGGCTAACCTAAGCATAGCCGATAGAAAAACTTATATTACTGGTCATCCAGATTGGAACCTATTCCAGGCAGATATGTTAGCTCTTTCTCACAATAAGTGTTGGTACTCTGAAGCGCCAATAGGAAACGGTGATTTTGAAGTAGATCATTTTCGACCAAAGAATAAGGCAAAACAGAAAATCGATTATAACAATACAAAAAGTAAGTCATTAGTTCATAAGGAAACCGGTTATTGGTGGAAGGCATATGATTGGGATAATTATAGATTAGCTGGTGCCTTGGCAAACAAACTTAGGAGAGATCGCCTTGGTGACTGTGAGGATGTAAAAGGCAAAGGGGATTATTTCCCGCTTGACTTAGTGTTAGGAAGAGTGGCTAACGACGAGGAAAATCTAAGCTGTGAAGAGCCTATACTCTTAGATCCAACAAACCCCGTAGATGTTTCATTACTTACTTTCGACAAGGGAATACCTATTCCAGCGACTACAGAAAATGATGAAATTGATAGAGTTAAGCAGTCTATATTTTATTATCATTTGGACTTGGATCAACTCAATACAGCAAGGAAAATTGTTTGGGATGACTGCGTGTCCCAAATTAAAGATGCAAAAAGAAACATAGATAATTCACTACCGGCAGTAAAAAAAGCGATGGTGAGGAAGTGTTTTGAAGAATTAATAAAATTAGTAGATTCTGAAAGAAAGTCATACACAAGTACAGCAAAAGCTTGTTTGATGGTTTACTCTGAACTTGATGGATATTCTTGGTTAAAAAATTTAGTACGGACATTATGACAACAAACAACTTAGTTCAAAAAATATGGTCGTTTTGTGACACGTTGCGAGATGATGGTTTGGGATACAATGATTACTTAGAACAATTGACCTATTTACTTTTCTTGAAAATGGCGGACGAAAATACAAGCAAATATAGTCTACCAGCCATTTGTGATTGGCATAATCTTGTAGTTTACAAGGGAGGAGAATTGTTAGATCAATATGAAAAAATTCTAAAGACTTTGGCTGAAACAGGCGGAATGCTAAAGAAAATTTTTTCAGGTGCACAAAATAAGATTCATGATTCTGCAAAACTACATAAGCTTATAAATTTGATTGATGAAGAAAACTGGACTTCGACTGGATATGATATCAAAGGTGAGATTTATGAATCTTTATTACAAAAGAATGCTGAAAACAGTGGTGCAGGACAATATTTTACACCACGTTCTGTAATACAGGCAATAATTGAATGTGTTCAACCTCAGCCTTTAGAAACGATTGCAGACCCATCTTGTGGTACAGGGGGCTTTTTTTTAGGAGCTCTAGACTTTCTGAATAGGCAAGAGCTAACTCAGGATGAACATGACTTTATAAAGTTTGATGCTTTTCATGGTTGGGAAATTGAAAAAGCTACAGCACGCCTTTGTTTGATGAACCTTTATTTACATGGTGTAGGCGATTTAAAAAAGACTCCTGATATCCAAGTTACTGACAGTTTAAAATCTAAGGTTGAAAAGAAGGTGAAAATAGTTTTAGCAAATCCTCCTTTTGGAAAAAGCAGCAGTGATATTCCGACAAATGATGTGAAATTGGCAGAAAAAGAGGGCTATTTTCTGAGGGAGGATTTCTGGATCACAACTAGTAATAAACAGCTCGCTTTTCTACAGCATATAATAAGTATGCTAAGCGAAGAAGGTAGAGCAGCAGTCGTTTTACCAGATAATGTGCTTTTTGAGGGTGGCGCTGGCGAGATAATTCGGAGAAAACTGATAGAAGAAGTTCATTTGCATACAATTCTGAGATTACCAACGGGTATATTTTATGCTCAAGGTGTAAATGCTAATGTTTTGTTTTTTGATAAGGTAAAACCGACTAAAGAACCTAATCGGGATGAAATTTGGTTCTACGATTACAGGACAAATGTTCATCACACCCCAAAGAAAAATCCATTGAGCTTTGAAAGTCTTCTACCATTTGTTGAGTGTTATAAACAAACCAAAAGAAAAGAAACTTGGGGAAATAATAATCAAGAAGGACGTTGGAGGAGATTTACTCATGCAGAAATCCTGGCGAGAGATAAAGTAAATCTTGACATTTCTTGGTTAAGAGATACTAAATCTATTGATTTAGACAATTTACCAGAACCGGATGTACTGATAAGCGAAATCATAGACAACTTGGAAAGCGTACTATTAAATTTAAAAAATGTTAAGGACTCTATTTCTTAATACATGGAGGATTATGAGAAAATAAGAACGTTCGAATTAGAAGTATTGGATGAAGCTCATGTTAACTACGCATTCTTTCGATATTCTGAAGCTATCGTCATACCTTACTTGTTGCAAGTCTATGGAGATACCGAAAGGCATAGAGATAACCTAATAGCAAATGGCTATGACGCCCATAATGTATCTGTTTACTTAAATAACATGATCCATGGAATTGGCCATTGTATCAGGTGGATGCGGAAACAAAAGCAACCGGTTCTTCAGGATATTACTGATGAATCTCCCCGGCAGTTACAGGAAATGGCTGCCGATTTTTTAGGATGGGGTACGGGCTACCATATGATCGCGCAGGAATTTGTTACTTGGTCTAGAGGAATCAAATCGGCCATTTTTGATGAAAAAAACAAGAGCATCACGTTTCTCAATCCAAAAGACTATGATTATTATAGCATCTACGATAAACAGCTATTGTATGCTGAACGGATGCAAGTAGTTTATTTAAGTTATCCCCATGAGCAAATGGATAACGAATTTGAAGAATGGATAAAAGATATAGATTTTTCGCAACCTCCTATTGCCAATCACATTGACTGGAGTAAAGGAAGACATTCAAAATCTTATCCTTTGCTATATGCAAAAATGAGCGAAGTATTACTCCCTGAGCTACAGGAAACGACCGAACTTGGTGGGTATAGCCTAAAAGAACTTCGTCAATTTTATGCGTTATTTTTTCTAAATTTTCATTTTATCCGCTGGATAGAGGCAGTCCTTGACGCAAAAAAAGGGCAAAATCTTTCTTTTGGCTCAAATCCCTTATATCTAAGTCCCCCGAAATTTGAAAAGTTGGCATCAACTATTACCGGGCTATCAACAGATGTGACTAGGGCTATAATATTGGACTTGACTTTTAATCCCAATAATTTCCATACCAGCGTCACCATTCAGCCGTTTGTCCTTTCTTCATCGGGCACATACTATGTTTTGCCCAACCTATTCTCTCAGCTAGAACCATCAAGAATGATTTTAGGAGCCCTAAATAAAGGATCAAAAAAGAAAATATATGATAAGTTAATCAATCGCATTGAAAAGTTTAACCTTAATAAATTATATTCTTCAGTAACAGATTTCAGCAACTGGACTTCCTATCTGGAGAAGGTGATTAAGTATGAAGGCAAGCAGGTACATCCTGACCTTATTATTATTGACACTGTCCGTAAATGTGCTTGCGTAATAGACTATAAACATTTTATAGGGCTAATCACCGCGTCTGAGGTCAATTATAAAATGAATGAGTTAAAAAAAGGTATGACACAAATAAAAAATTACGTTGAAATACTTAGCAAAGTAAACAATATTGGAACATTAAATATCGAGGGTTTTACTATCGATGGTTTATTGATTACGCATAAGCCTATGCCAGTACCAATAACTAATGAAATAGACATTCCAGTCACAGATATGGCAACATTTATAAACAAAGGTACATCTGTTAATAACCAACACCTTCATGAGTTGATACAATTCTTTAGAGTAAATGAAAACCCAAAAACTATTTTTACAGAGTTTGAATCAGAAATTGCAGTAGGTGAATGGCGAGTTTTACGTTCACAACATAAAATAATTAATGCAAATTAGAAGAGCACCAAGTAAGTGACAGTAAACTTTTCACTATTTTTGTATAAATAATCATTACGAATTATATCGTTCTTTAAATTAAGTCGGCTTCCGTGCAGGAAGCTTTTGAAGATATTTCAGGGAAATTTATTAGGCTTAATATTTTGTGGCAATTTTGTGGCACCGCAAATAAAAAACAGCCAAAATAGGCCTAAAAAGCTTAAAAAAGCCTATAGTCCGTTTCCCTCCCTCTCCGCTGATTTTCATACCAAAATTGACTAAAAGCCTATTTTTCGCACGAAATCAGGCTTTTGATTTTTAACCAACAAGCTAATTTACTCACCATTTCACATATATCCGGTGAGTAATTCGGTGAGTCAGGTCAATCATTTGATTGACTCACCAAAACATAGTTAAAACACTGATTTGCAACCAGTTCAAAAATTGAACATCTTGTCAGAAAATGGCCGCAAACCGATATTTGTTTAACCATTCAGTGAGTCATTATGAAGACAATTTTCAGTGTGCTCTTTTATTTGAAGAGATCAAGAAACTATCAAACAGGTCCCGTGCCTGTGTACATGCGTATCACCGTGAACGGCAAGCGGTCAGAGCTGACATCGGGTCGCGAGTGCGAACCATCGCAATGGATGCCTTCCGCCGGCCGGATGAAGGGAACTAAAGAACATGTTAAAACCTTCAACAACTATCTTGATACCCTGAGGGCACAGGTTGACGACGCACATGGTGCGATGATAAAAGCGCAGGAAAGTATCACAGCTGAAAGCCTGAAAAACCGTTTTATGGGTAAGGAAGAAAGCCCCAAAATGCTGATTGAAGTATTTGAAGAACACAACAAGCGGTTCAAGAAGCTGGTAGGCAAAGAAGCGACAAAGGGTACATTGAGCCGATATAAGATATTGTTGAGCCATACCCAACGTTTTCTGAAGTAGCGTTATGATTTAACTGATATCAGCCTGCGCAAGGTCGATCATCAATTCATCACAGATTATGATTTCTGGCTGCGATCGGAAAGGAACTGCGGGAACAATTCTCCTGTCAAGTATATCAGGAACTTGTTTTGCTGAAGTAGCTTTGCTGTTTGCTGTGTAAGGTCTGCCGGATCGGGGGTGAGTGTTACTCTTGTGTTTCCCAAATGATCTTTTAAATCATAGCATTACCATTGGTTATCTGGTGAATAATTATGCCGCCTCGTTTACCTACATAGTAGGAGTTACGCCCGTATTATTTGAGCCCCAACCGCCGCCAAAAACATCTATTTGCAATTTGGCAGCATTAGAATCGTTATCCGGCGGAAGACTGCCAACTAATAAAGATACCCTGCCGGTGCCTCCAACATGCTCATATGAGTATTGCGCATGCACTAAGCCGGGTAGTGTAATTAAGCCCAACAAAAATAACACTACTTTAAAACGTCTATTTATTCATGAGATTTATTTATTTGTGATTCAAGTTTTTCTATCCGTTTATTTTGTTCTATTAAGTACAAAGTCAGTTCTTCCACTTTTTTAAGCAGCAATTTGTTCATCTCACCAAGGTTCTGCCCTTCTTTGGCGATTTCCTGTTCTGAAGGTATTTCGGGCAAATGCTGATTCTGGTCGATGTAAGTTTTAACTTCTGATAAAGATGGTAATTGATAGGGTGCTTTGAAAACATAGTCGGGCCAGCCGGTAGTTGTTACGGTTATTGCTTTGGCGTAGGTTGTCCCATTGGCGTCAACGCGAAAAGTGATGTTATTCTTGATGTCAAGATCGGTCAGCGTACGGGTAGCGGTGCCGGCTGAAGGTACAGGGGCTACATATACATTCCCGGAAACATCGGAGTAAATTACACCGCCACCATTATGGCTACCGTCTCCTTCAATAGTCCAGTTTGCAGAGTTGCCGCGCCCTATACGCGCAGCGTTAAAGCCGATATAAGCCGTTCCATAATGCAAATCGCCGCCGGGGCAGGGCCCTGCAGAAAACTTGTAAGGGCCGCTATTAACCTGGAAAGTAGAAATAGGGGTTGGAGCAGCGATACCTACATTACCACCCGAACTGATCCGCATCCGCTCGGCATTGACGCCATCCGAGCCTACAGTTGTAAACAGGAATGCCCCAGGAACAACGCCGCTTGCAGGGGTTCCGTCAACCTTAAAAATAAGCTGTCCTGCACGTTGCGCCGTAGTGCCATCATGACCATAAAAATCAAGAAGGCTAAGGTAATCTCCGTCTTGTACTACCAAAGGAGTAGCTAAAGTGCCGCGGGAGCGCCCGAAATACAAGCGTGAGCCCACCAGGTTATTGTTGTACGAATCGAGGCCGAAATCAACAGAGCCTCCACTATTTGTACTTCGGGCTGTAGTATTGTATAAATGAAATGGGTAAGCAGGGGTGGTTGTACCAATGCCAACAGTGTTGATAGTGGTTGTTACAGTGCCAACTGTAGTCCACTGGGCGTAAGAAAAATGGCAGCCCAAAAGCATTATTGCGAGTGATAATAAGTTTTTTTTCATTTTTATTTTTAGGACGATTTATTTCGATTTTGTTTTTTCCAATTCACTAACGCGAGCGAATAAGTTAAAATCAGGAATGGAGATGGTTTATAGATTAGAATTGCTTTGAGATGGTTTCATATTAATGTGATTAGGGATTAGGTTAAATAGGTTGTGTGCAAAAAGTATTTTGAATTATGAATTATAATTTTTTCATACATGATAAAAATACATGTTTTATTATAATTTACAAATGGTAAATTATTCAGCATTTAATTTCAACTAAATAATACTCTTATATCTTTTATAAGTTATGACCAGTATTTTTTATAAGTAATTTCCCTTAAAAATTAGTGTTACACCGAGATATTAAAATTAGGAATTAGCATGGTCAAAGTGTAACCGAATGCACTGACCTTTTTTCGGAACGCTGTGATCAATGGCTCCGGAACATCCAATTTACTGAGCTCTATAATAAAACTCTGCCAAAGAAGCTTCTCGAGAAATTTACTTCAAAGTATAGAATAGGCTTAAGATCTATTATTGCATTCCAACGGGTTTTAGGGACTTTAATGGTTTTTTAAAAGACAATTTACTGATTTAAGGATGTACGTCTGGCTGGAGGGCCTTAAATCATAGAAATCGAACGAACGTTTTCATGAATAAAAAAGAATTGTTTTTTCCCTTTTTTGTACATTTGAATATAGCATTTGCAGCTATATACTTATAAATAAAAAGTGGTGAGTAATTCGGTGAGTACGAAATTGAAAACCATTCAAGATATCGAATAAGCGCAGAAAATTAGGGTTAAAACAAATCCCCCTCTCCGCTTTTTTATCAGTACTACCGAAGTTTACCGATAAATATTTCTAAAATCCATAAGGGATTTTACATGCTTGTTAGTTTACATTTCTATAGTCATTAGGCGTGTTACCCACCTGTTTTTTAAAAAGCCTTGTAAAATGTTGCGGATATTTAAATCCAAGTTCGTAAGCTACCTCACTTACGGATTTGTTAGGGTCAAATATTTTCTCTTTTCCAAGGTCAATTACTTTAGCCTGAATATATTCATGCGCCGATTTGCCGGTCTCTTTTTTGATCAACTCCCCAAAGTAATTTGCAGACAAGTTTAGTTCGTCAGCGCAATAGGCGACCGTTGGCAATCCGATTTCTTGCGGTTTTTCCGAACCAAAATAACCGTTTAACAGGGTTTCAAACTTTTCAAGAATGCCTTTATGTACATCTTCGCGGGTAATGAACTGCCGGTCATAAAAGCGTACGCAATAATTCAAAAACAATTCTATCGTGCTAACCACCAGTTTGCGACTATGTTTATCAATAGCATGCTCCAGTTCATACTGTATCTTATTGAAGCTATCTAATACGATTTGACGTTCGCGCTGGGACATGTGCAACGCTTCGCTCATGTTATAGCTAAAAAAGCCATATTCGTGGATCTGGCGTCCGAGTGTAGTGCCTTTAATAAAGTCTGGGTGGAATGCCAATGCATACCCTTGCGGCTGGAACAGCTCGTTACTCCGCACACCCGCTACCTGGCCGGGAGCAAAAAACACCAAAGTGCCTTCCTGATAATCGTAGGTAGCACGGCCATATTGCAGGTCTCCACAATTCACATCTTTCAGGATCACTACGTACAAACCGAAATACATTTTATACTTCTGACGTGGGTTGGCCTTTGAGAAGTCGATCACACTCACCAATGGGTGAAGCGTTTCATTGTTATTGAAATCATTATAAGCCTTAACCGTTTCAAATCTTACTAACTCTTCCATTTTTTTCTCGTTTGTTACTGCAAAGTTAACGACATCATGCACTTTAAAAATATGAAGTACCGCCTATCGGTAAAATTGGTAGGTAATACCATGATTGGTATAAGCGCTTCATGGAAAATACCCCTGACCTTTGTACCTGTCCAGTTGGAATACTTAAATTAAATAAAATTATGGAAAAGAGAATATTAGGAAAAAACGGCTTAGAGGTGTCGGCTTTAGGATTGGGTTGTATGGGACTGACCTTTGGCTATGGCCCGGCAACAAATGAAAAAGAAGCGGTTGAACTGATCCGAAAGGCTTATGATTTAGGTGTAACCTTTTTTGATACCGCCGAAGCATACAGTCAGGGTGGCAATGAAACTTTGCTTGGTAAGGCAGTTGCTCCATTCAGGGATAAAATAGTAATCGCCACCAAATTTGGTTTTACCGGTGGTGATGCGACCAAAGGCCTTGATAGCCGTCCTGAAAGGATCAGGCAGGTGGCCGAAAACTCGCTGAGATATTTGAATACTGATTATATAGACCTGTTTTACCAACATCGGGTAGATCCAGATGTGCCAATGGAAGATGTGGCAGGGACTATTCAGGAACTCATTAAAGAAGGTAAAATCAGGCATTGGGGGTTATCAGAAGCTGGTATAGAAAGCATCCGCAAAGCACATGCGGTACAACCGGTAGCTGCCCTACAAAGCGAATATTCGTTATTCTACCGGGAGCCGGAAAAGGAAGTCATTCCACTGCTTGAAGAGTTGGGTATCGGGTTTGTGCCATTCAGTCCGCTGGGTAAGGGATTTCTAACCGGGGCGATCAACGAAACTACTCAATTTGATAAAGGCGATTTTAGAAACATCGTTCCCCGTTTTTCAGAAGAAAACAGGAAAGCCAACCAGGCACTGGTAGACTTGGTAAGAAGCATAGCAACCGAGAAAAACGCTACACCTGCCCAGATTGCGCTTGCCTGGCTTCTCGCCCAAAAACCGTGGATCGCACCGATACCCGGGACTACTAAGCTTCACCGTTTACAAGAGAACGTAGCTGCTGTAAATGTCCAGCTTACCACTGAAGATCTGCAAAAAGTAGAATCAGCCCTTAAAGACATCGAAATAGTTGGAGCAAGATATCCACAACATTTGCAAGCCAGGGTTGGCAAATAATTCTTAACTTTCTATCAAAAGAAAAAGGCTGTACCATGATTTATGATATAGCCTCCTACATTAAAAAAATTACTACCATACCATATGAAACACATCCTCTCGTTTTGCCTTTGGCAGTGTGATCACACTGGCCACAAAAAGAAACGACAGGGGTTAACAGGGTTAACACAAATTCGAATATTTCTCAATATCAATCTGACAATCAGATGCTTATAAAAGAGACAGGGTTACACTAAAAACATCCTGTGATCAATGTTACTACCTTGAACCTGCAAATTTAAACTCGCGAATTAACTGAATCGCATCACGTGATTATTACAATATGTTTCATTCTGCAAATTCATTAATTCCATAAATTCGGGTTTCAGACATTCATCATATGAAACACCTCCTCCCATTCATCCTCCTCATCCTAACCCTGCCCGCCACGGCACAAACCATCGTAAAACAGGACGCTGGCATTAAGCAAATGGTTAATGAAGTATCAGCCAAAAACATTGAAACTACCATCCGCAAACTGGTTAGCTTTAAAAGCAGGCACACGCTGAGTGATACCACCAGCAAAACCACCGGCAGCGGCGCCGCACGAAACTGGATCAAGGCCGAGATGGAGAAATATGCTTCGGAATCAAACGGAAGGATGACGGTTCAATTTGACACATTCACACAGCCAAAGGGCACGCGGATTGATAAACCCATCAAACTCAAAAACGTACTGGCCACACTGAAAGGAACAGATGCTAATGATACACGGGTGTACCTGGTATCGGGACATTATGATTCACGCATCAATGACGTGATGGATGCCAATGGTGTTGAACCCGGCGCCAATGATGATGCTTCGGGTACTGCCCTTTCTATGGAACTGGCCAGGGTGATGGCTAAACGGTCTTTTCCGGCTACTATCATTTTTATGACTGTGGTTGGTGAAGAGCAGGGTTTGTACGGCTCGGCCAATGTTGCCAAACGGGCTAAAGCCGAAAACTGGAATGTAGATGCCATGCTGAATAATGATATCGTCGGCAATACTTACGGCATGGAAACCGATCTGAAAGATAACCGCAGCGTGCGTGTTTTCAGCGATGGCGTACCTACCGCAGCTACCGACAAACAAGTGGCAGCTTTGAAATCATTAGGAGGGGAAAATGATAGTCCCTCGAGACAACTGGCGCGTTACACTAAAGAAATTGGAGAGCGCTATGTCGATCAACTGGATGTGAAGCTTATTTATAGGCGCGACCGTTACCTGCGTGGCGGTGATCACCTGCCATTTTTAGAGCAGGGTTTTACGGCAGTAAGGTTTACCGAAATGAATGAAAACTTTAACCGCCAGCACCAGAACATTCGCACCGAAAACGGTGTTGAATACGGCGACCTGCCCGATTTTGTTGATTTTAGTTATGTGCAAAAAGTAGCCCGCATGAACCTTGCAGTATTGGCCAATCTTGCTTCGGCCCCTGCCGAGCCGCAAAATGTAGGCGTCATGACAAGCGATCTCACCAATAAAACCAAACTGAAATGGGAAGCTCCCGCTACCGGTAAAAAGCCTGCAGGCTATTATATACTGATGCGTGAAACCATCAGCCCCTATTGGGAAAAGAAATTCTACGTTACAGATACTTCGGCCACGTTGAATTATTCAAAGGATAATTATTTCTTCGCGGTACAGTCGGTTGATGCAGATGGACATGAAAGTTTACCGGTGTTTCCGAAGCCGGTAAGGTAGCTTGGGAGAGATTAGTGATGAAGACTAATATATTTGAGTTCGTTTTATAAATGATTGCGCAAAAAATTCGATGACCCAAACCCTGTTTAATTATGTCTATCTTAACATACAAAACCAAAACAGGTCAGTAATTTACTGTGTATGTGTTGTTTTTTTGGAGAGACAACAAATTTATCGCCATCTTTAACAATAAAACGTCCTAAACTTTATGGCATTCAGCTTTACTCCTTCTTTTCACAAAGAAACCACTCTCGATGGCCTGGATCAAAAACGCTATCTCGCTATAGCAATTGAAACCGCCCGGCATCTTCAATGGAATATCATTTATACCGGAAAAAACGGTTTCATAGCGATGGTGGATGGAGGCTTTCTAACCCCAATTCAGGAGTTTCGCCTTATTATTAAGGAGGATACCGCATTGGTAATCAGTAAAAATGCAGATGGAAAACTCAATGACTGGGCCAAATTAAATCAAGAAAATGTAGATACTTTTATTGAAACGCTCGGCCAGTTCCAAACATCAGTAACAGATGATCAGGTGGAAGAAAAACTGACCGAACTTGCTCCTATATTTGAATCGGCAGCAGATGATCTTCTGAATGCTCCTCTGCCATCAACTAAACAAAACCTTTTAAAATTCCTTGGCTTTTTTATTCCTCAAAAAGGTTATGTTATAACTCCTTTGATCATTTATATCAATGTAGCCATATTCGTTATTATGGTGATATGCGGAATATCCTTTTTTGAACCCTCTGTAAAAGATCTGTTAAGCTGGGGTGCCGACTACGGACCAATGACCCTGAACAACCAATGGTGGCGATTGATTAGCAATATCTTTCTTCATATTGGAATTTTCCATATTGCACTGAATATGTATGCCCTAATATATATAGGCGTTTTGCTTGAGCCGGTGCTCGGTAAGCTGAAATTTGCTTCAGCGTATCTCCTTACAGGATTGGTGGCGAGCCTTACAAGCATATCATATAACGGCTTTAGTGTTAGTGCAGGCGCTTCAGGTGCTATATTTGGTATGTACGGGGTGTTCCTGTCTCTGCTCACTACCAATGTAATTGATAAATCTGTACGCAAGCAGCTTTTGATAAGCATAGCGTTATTTGTAGGATTTAACCTGTTGTATGGCACTAAATCAGGTATTGATAATGCGGCACATGTAGGTGGCTTACTTAGCGGGTTTGCAATTGGCTATCTGTATTATCCAAGCATTATCCAGCCGGATAAAAAAGGGACAGAACTAATAGTTACCATGCTTATTGCTGTTGTTACATTAGGTGGCAGTATAGTGGTTTACCGCATGATTCCTAATGTAGTTGGCATTTACGAAACTAAAATGAAAGATTTCGCCATAAAAGAATCAATGGCCTTAGAAGTAATGAGTATGCCTAAAGATACCACCAAAGAGCTTTTACTCTCTGAGCTTAAAGACCGTGGATTATATTATTGGCAGGAGAACATCAGTCTTCTCAATGCTGTCGACTCGCTCCCGCTTCCTGATGTTTACAAAGAACGGGATGCCACATTAAAACAATACTGCGAATTGCGGATTAAAAGCTATAACCTTTATTATAAGCAGATTGAAGGGAAGCAGCCAGTTTCACAAAGCACTATTGATTCGCTCAATAAAGAGATAACTGATATTATTGACGGTCTTAACCAGAGTTCGAAGGTAAAATACTAAGTGTTAAAAAACTAACCCTAATCTCCAATCACAAACAACCACTTCACACTGAAGAATTTACCACTGCCGATGTTTTGAATAGCAGGTCTTAAGTCAATCGTAAATCTAAGTGTTTTACAATTGAAAGTTCCATTACTATTTGTGAAAGCTTGTAACATATACCCCCAGCACACTTTATTCACTCAGCGCCGGGTTTCTCACGATCCCTTCAAATAGTATCAGCCCGGTTTTCATTTCACGTATCGCAAAAATGAAAGGTTTATTAAAAACGTGAGTTGGTGGGGCTGCCGTGGTCACTATCCCAACAGATGTTACCGCCGCGGCTTCGGTACCGTCTTCATTCACATCAATATATGCTTTGTGTTTTACCTCGGATATAGTAAGGCCGCCACCCGCGTTAATGCGACTAAAATCAGCCATATCGCTAAAGGCAATGCTCATCCCTAATGATTTTAAAATATCATTCAGCGTAATATCATAGCTAAATTTAAACCTGGGCATGGTAATGTCCGATTTACCGGCGGTGAGTTTACCCATCAGTAAATTCCATTTATTTGAATCAAGGCCCTGCGCAAAGCTTTTTATATCTTCATCGGGCATCATCAATATCATGCTGTATTTACTGTTACTATAAGGCAGTTCAACCACGTTTGTACCATTATAATACGCGCTTTTAAAGTCGGCATGGCTATTGGTCATAAAATCAGCTTGTACAGTGCCGCCATTTGACAAGCGAAATGGCGCCTTAAAGGTTTCTTTCGCATCAAAACGGGTTTTCCATATGCTTTTAAAATAAATGGCATTGATGAGGTACATCCGGGCCCCATCCGAAATTTTATCAAGGATCTTTGGAATCTTGCTATTAGTTTGCTGGCTTACCCAACCATTAATAGTAGTTAGGGATGCTGATTCATTGCTAAAATCGAGGGTTTTTACTTCGGCATTATAAAAATCGGTATTGGTTTTCAGGAATGCCGGCAGCACCGTAAAATTATTAGCATACCAAATGGAATTGGCTATTTTAAGTGTAGTATTTGGATCGAGATCGGGGAGGTTTGTAATGAGATTATGATAGTAACTATTAACCTGATCTTCGGTAAAACTGCTAAACTCCATGGTTTTGCGGATATCTGTAAGGGTTTGCCCGCTGGCGCCGTTACTGGTCATCCCTATGGCAAAGCTTACGCTTAATGGCGAAATGATGAGGTTTTTATCCGCGTCAAGGCTATTTACATTAGCGCTGAAAAGCTTTAAGGTAAAAGCATTACCGGGTCCAATCTGTTGCTGTTCGGTTGCGGAAAGCACCAGGTCTTTACCCGGATCTTTATTAACAGGGCTGATACCTCCCTTTTTACAGGCGGTTATGGCTAAAATTCCAAAACAAAGTAAGGTTAGTTTGCGCGTCATGGCTGATAGGTTTATAATTACATTACGGCCTGTAAATCATTTACGCTACAGCTCGTTAAAAATTTAACGGCCCAAAAAGCATAACAATTTTTTAACTCCTGTACTTTTAAAACACCGTAATTTAGTCCTTCAAAAAAACACTCACTTGTACCGATGCGAAATCTACTTAAAACCGCAGCTTTTGTCTTCCTGATATTGGCGAGGCTGAATACCGCCGCCCAAACCCGCAAAGCAGTCTTTATCATTGCTGATGGCATCCCCGCAGATGTTATTGAAAAATTGAATACCCCTAACCTGAAACTGATAGCCAAGCAGGGTACCTACCTCCGTGCGCATGTTGGCGGCGAAAAAGGCGGTTATTCGCAAACGCCAACCATATCGGCAAATGGTTATAACAGTTTACTTACTGCTACCTGGGTTAACAAACACAACGTTTGGGGCAACGATATTAAGGCGCCCAACTATAATTACTGGAATATATTCAGGATGTTTAAAAACGCTTATCCCAATAAAAAAACAGCCGTATTTAGCAGCTGGACAGATAACCGCACCAAGCTGATTGGCGATAAACTCCCTGAAGCAGGTAATATCCATCCCGATTATGTTTATGATGGTTATGAACTGGATACCGTTAAATTTCCGCATGATAAAGCCGGGAACTATATGCGCCTGATAGATGAGCAGGTAGCAGCAGCGGCAGCAGATTGTATTAAAGATAAAGCTCCCGACCTTTCATGGGTATACCTGGAATATACCGATGATATGGGGCATAAATACGGCGATAGCCCGCAATATTATGATGCTATTGAAAAAATGGATGCCCAGGCAGGCAAAATCTGGGCAGCAATACAATACCGGAAGCAACATTTTAAAGAAGACTGGCTGATTTTTATCACAACAGATCATGGCCGCGACGAAGCAACCGGTAAAAACCATGGCGGTCAAAGCACCCGCCAGCGCTCAACCTGGATGGTTACCAGCTACCGCCCGCTTAATAACTATGCTAAATTCTATACCCCGGGTATTGTTGATATAACGCCTTCCATCAATAGTTTTTTAAATGTAAAAGTACCCGAAGCACAACAACGTGAGATGGATGGCATCTCGCTTATCGGTCCGCTATCAGTGGCAGAACCTGCTGCCAATTATGTGCAGGGCTCATTGGATATCACATGGAAAGCGCTTGACCCTAAAGGCAGTGTTAAGGTTTGGTTAGCAGCCGATAACACTTTTAAAGAAGGTAAGGCCGATGATTATAAGCTGTTAGCTACTGTGCCGGTTACTAATGAGCATGTGCTGGTTGATGTTAAAAATATGCCTTCCAAATTTTATAAAGTTGTTATAGAAGGATTGAATAATACCGTGAACAGGTGGGTTGTGTTGGATGAGAAGAAATAGAACTGCAATTATAATTTTTACGACACTGTCCCCTTCTTTGCGTATGTATTGAAGGGGATTTGCATTTTATACACTTTCTTTTCTTATATATTCAAAATACAAACTACTTTGTATTGTGTACCCTTCCGGGGCTCCGTAAACTTGTGATATAAAAACAATCAAATCACAATGAAAAAGCCACAATTATGTACCTCTGGTGTAACGCCTGCAAACAGCAGCACGTTAAATTTTATTATGACAGTCATCCTCCCCCCTGTTCAACGGGTTATTTTATCTGAAAACAAAAGATTGTCCGTTGTTTTTTTGCAGGCAAATTACCTACATTAGATCATTGCCGGATAGTGCTGATCTGTTTACTACAATTATTAATACCATTACCTAACCTGTTTACTAACATGATTTTCAAAACCAATATGCGGATACTTATTGGCTGTGTTGTTACTGCACTATGTTTAAGTGCACAAGCCGCTTTCAGTCAAAACCAGTTCGAAAAAGAACTTACGCAAAAAATAGATGATTTCCTGGCGCCTATGCCTCAAACAAACCTGCAAACCACACAAGCGCAAAGTGAGCTATACCCCAGCGATGCCCCCGGCGGCATTTTAATACCATCGGGTTTTGGCGGATACGGCACTTACCTTTTTGGTGGCCTTGGCGCCACTTATCCCGAAGTATATCGTGATAACAAAGCCGATTTGATTGCCTCGGTAGGCGCCTGTGTTGGCAACCCAGTAAAAGCAATAAACTTTGCCGCCAGTTTAAATATGACTGATGTGCACAGGCTCAGGAATTTTTCCGGGAACTTTATTATAAGCCGCAAATTATTTGCAGGAACAAGTATCTCGGCCGGCGCATTGCAAATGTTTGCGGATGTAAGACAATCAGATGCGTCTGGCTCAACCTTTTATATGGCTGTAAGCCACGCTGTGCAAACTATTAAATCATTAACGCCAGGCTGTTCCAGGCTTAGTTATACAATTGGCATCGGGAGCGGCAGGTTTTATGAAAAAAGCCCGAAAGATATTGCTGCAGGCAAAGGAAAACATGGCACCGCTGTGTTTGGCAGCATATCCTACGAGCTTATTCAGCACGTAAACGTAAATGCCGAATGGACCGGTATGAACCTCGGTATTTCGGCAGGCGTCAGGCCATTCCCCGTGCCTTTAAGTTTAGCGGTGGGGGTTGCAAACCTTACACGGTATACCAATGATAAGGCCAATATGGTATTCTCTATCGGTTACCCGCTCTCCCTAAACCGACGATAATTCTTTCCCAGTAAAAAAATTAATTATTCATTAAAATATATAAAATCTATGAAAAAGATAATCATAGCAGCATTAGTCGCGTCCGCAACTTTGGCCATAAGTACCAATCGGGCCTCTGCACAGAGCAGAAACAATCAATCGGATTGGAATGTACCGCCCCCAATCCCGCCGGTACCGCCGATTCCACCGGTGCCACCGATCCCGCCGGTACCACCCATTCCACCGGTACCACCAATTCCGCCAGTGCCGCCCATTCCACCGGTACCACCAATTCCGCCGGTGCCGCCAATAACGCCGGTACCGCCGATTCCACCGGTGCCGCCAATACCGCCGGTGCCGCCGATTCCACCAGTACCGCCGATTCCGCCAGTGCCGCCGATTCCGCCGGTACCACCAATACCGCCGGTACCGCCGATTCCGCCAGTGCCACCAATACCGCCGGTACCGCCGATTCCGCCAGTGCCACCGATTCCGCCAGTGCCGCCAATACCGGGTTTAAAACCGTTGCATTAATCAGGACCAATCCACGGCAGTTAAATTTAACTGCCGTGGATTAAAAAACTTGTTCTCATTTAAATTAAAAATTACATGAAACCGCAAATATCAAAGCTTAAGACCATTTTAGCAGTACTGCTTACCGGCATATCAGCTTTAAGCAGCGCGCAAACGGCTCACCGTACATTTGCCTTTAAAAAAGGCGATCAGTTTCAGCGCACCTCCTTTTTAAGTTCAAACACCGTACTGCAGCGCGGCGATCAAAAGTTTAACATCAACAGCTTTTCATCAACTACCAAAGTGTATGATGTTATTGACGCCACCGGCCAGGGGTTTAACCTTGCAGTTACCACCAAACACATTGCCGATACGGTTGATGCCATGGGTAAAAAACTGGAGTATAGTTCAGACAAGCCCGCTAATGACAGCTCGGTAATAGCAAAAGCTCTTAACAACATTGCCGGTAAAGTTGCTTCGGTAAGCATCAATAAAAATGGAATCGTAACTGATGTTACCGATCCGGCGCTTCAATTTACAAATGATACACTGACAGCCTTTACCGGTTTACAGCAGGAGCAAATTGTAAAAGGCACAACTCTTGGGCTGCTGGCCGATTTTGTGATAACCCAATCACTTAAACCCGGCTATACCTGGGCCGACTCAACAATTGTGAACGGGCAAAAAACTAAAAACACTTTTTGGGTAGATAAACTTACTGACAAAACAACGACGGTGATTTTTGAAAGCGCCATTACCGGCGGCTATACCAACAGCAATACCAACGGGGTATATGTAATTGACAACCAAACCGGCGTAATCCTGGAGCGGATGATGAAAAGCATCATCAGTGGTTATCAGCTGCACAACCGCGTAGTTTATGCCGCGTCAAAACGCACAGCTTTTACCGAAAGCTGTTACAAGATACATTAGTCCCGAACGTAGGGGTACAATAAGGGCTATTGTTAAAAGAAGAGGCTATGCTGTTAAGTCATGCATATGCCTCTCTTTTTTATTCCTTTCTGTTGAACGCTTAATGAAGTTTCATCCTTTTTGCCACGGCGGGATGCAAATAATTATTGTCGCTTAGCCAGTCGGCCATACGCTGCGGCCAGGTACTAATACTTTGCAGCTTTGAGCGGTAACCCATATTAAAGCCATGATCGCCCTGGGTATAAATATGTACCTCAACCGGTATCTTTGCTTCGCGGTAACGCTGCAAAAGTTTTATTACCGGTGGCGAACAGCAAACATCATCATTAGCTGCCAATAAAAACGCCGGTGGGGCATTATAGGGCAATTTATCAGGGATATAAAGCGGTCCCGGATAAATCTGGATCAAAAACGACGGGCGGGCGTTTAGCCTGTCTATCGGGTCGGGCGCTTTCGAATCACCTTTGCCCTCGCCATACGCCACCATATCAACCACTTCGCCCCCGGCCGAAAAGCCCATCATCCCGATACGGGTTGTATCCACCCCATATTCTGCCGCTTTGCTGCGTACGAGCCGCATAGCGCGGTAGCCATCCTGTTTGGCATGTACATCAATTTTGTATGGCGATAGTGTATCCCTGCCCAAACGATATTTCAGTACAAAAACGGTAACACCCAAAGTATTAAGATATTTTGCAGGATCAACGCCTTCGGCAGTGTATACCAGCAAACGATGGCCACCGCCCGGGCATATCACCACCGCGGCGCCATTAGCTTTATCCTTCGGCGGCACAAAAACAGTAAGTGATGGATTATGGATATTTTTAACCCAATAGTCCTTAGCCTGCTCTGGCTCGTTGCGGCGGCTTTCAAAGCCCGGTGCTCCTTTTGGCCACAGCGGTATAACAGCGTCCTGGGCCACACCCGCAAAAGGGAGCGCAAAGAGTACCAGGAATAGGTAAGTGCTTAGTTTTGTTTGCATAAAGTAAATATAACTCATAGATGAGGGTTCATCATTAATACACTAAACTTTTACGCGGGTTAATGGTTAAATTTGAAGTAGCGTATAGTTCATGGATCATAGTTCATAGCAATGATTAGTAGTAATTAACAGACTTCAGTAGCAACAACCTGAAAACTATGAACCATCATCCATGAACCATGAACAACTAACAAAATACTTATGGCAAATTTCCAGGAAATAATAGCATCAGAAACACCGGTGCTGGTCGATTTTTCGGCCGAGTGGTGTGGGCCTTGTAAAATGATGCCACCTATACTGCACGATGTTAAAACAGCGTTAGGTGATAAAGTAAAGATCATCAAAATAGATATCGACAAAAACCCTGCAGCAGCCAGTGCTTACCGCATACAAAGCGTACCAACGCTTATGATTTTTCAAAAAGGGCAAAGCAAATGGCGCCAAAGCGGTGTAGTGCAGGCCAGACAACTGCAACAGGTGGTGGAGCAGTTTTTATAGCCTCACCCCCGGCCCTCTCCTTTGGAGAGGGAGTTTATATGATTAATTGAGACTTTTAAATTTTAACATATCAATTCAAAAGTCCTCTCCCTTGGAGAGGATTTAGGTGAGGCTTAAATCCCAATCAACATGGCAACTATCGAAAGCATCCAGACCGCGTATATCGATTATGTATTAACCGAAGGCGAACAGCCTAAGTCGGTTTATATCTTCGCTAAGCAAAATGAAATGAGCGAAGCCGAATTTTACCAGTTCTACGGTTCGTTTGAGGCGGTTGAGCAGGGCATTTGGGCTGGTTTTGCCACCAAAACACTGGCCGAGATCCGTGCACAGGAAGTTTGGGAAGGCTATACAGCACGTGAAAAAGCTTTATCATTTTTTTACGGTTTTTTTGAGTTGTTGAAAAGCAGCCGCAGCTTCGCGGTTTACAGCATTAAAAAGCAGCCCAAAGGTTTTACTACGCCCAGGGTATTCAGTCTGCTGAAAGACCTTTTTGAGGGCTTTGCAGATGAGATTTTGAAGGAAGGAATTGAAAGCACCGAACTAAGCGATCGTAAATACTTCTCCAAAAAGTATAAAGACGCGTTATGGATCCAGTTTGTCTTCGTACTTAACTTCTGGATCAACGATAACTCGGCAGGCTTTGAGAAAACCGATGAGGCCATCGAAAAAGGCATTAATGTAACTTTTGATCTTTTTCAACGCTCACCTATCGATAACCTTTTTGAATATGGTAAGTTTTTGGTGCAAAATGGTGGGATAAAGGATAAGATGGGATTTTAAAATAATATGGAAGATAAAGAGAAAGTCTCCCCTTCCGGGGGAGATTTAGAGGGGGCTCCCGAACAAAATAGCATACCCACTACCAAAGTACAGCGGTCGGCCAAATTTGTAAAAACAGGCATTAAAATTGGCGGCAATTATATTAAGCATTACTCCAAAAAGCTATTCAACCCTGATCTGGATAAATCGGAGTTGAACGAGGATAATGCCGCTGATATCTATCAATCATTAAGTGAGCTTAAAGGTAGCGCGCTCAAGGTAGCGCAAATGCTCAGCATGGATAAAAACCTGCTGCCGCAAGCTTATGTTGATAAGTTTACTCAATCGCAATACAATGCGCCGCCGCTTTCGGGACCACTTATTGTGCAAACATTCAGGAAGTATTTTGGTAAAAACCCCGATCAGATTTTTGATAAATTCAATATCCGCTCAACCAATGCAGCTTCGATAGGCCAGGTTCACCAGGCGGAGCTAAATGGCAAAAAGCTTGCAGTTAAGATCCAGTACCCTGGTGTAGGCGATTCTATCTCGTCTGACTTGAAACTTGTTAAGCCTTTTGCCTTCAGGATGCTGGGCATGAGCGAGAAGGAACTGGATGTTTACATGAAAGAGGTTGAAGAACGCCTGCTCGAGGAAACTGATTACGAATTGGAAGTACGCCGTTCTGTTGAGTTTTCTAAAGCCTGTGCCAATCTTGAAAATGTGGTATTCCCTAATTATTACCCCGAGCTAAGCAGTAAGCGAATTATCACCATGGACTGGCTGGAAGGCAAACACCTGAAAGAGTTTTTGGCCACCAATCCATCGCAGGATCTTCGCAACCAGATAGGTCAGGCTTTGTGGGATTTTTACAACTTTCAACAACATGAGCTCCGGGCCGTGCATGCCGACCCGCATCCCGGCAATTTTATGATCACACCAGCAGGTAAACTTGGGGTCATTGACTTTGGCTGCATTAAGGAAATGCCCGAGGATTTTTATTATCCCTTCTTTTCCCTTACATCAACCAATTTACTGGATAACAAGGAGGAAACCATCAAGGCATTCCGCCAGCTGGATATGATCCATAAAGGAGATACCCCGGCGCAGATCGAATTTTATTATACCCAGTATAAAGAGATGATTAGCCTGTTCGCGCAGCCATATATTACCGATACATTCGATTTTGGCCAAACTACGTTTTTTGATCAGTTGTATGGTTTTGGCGAGCGTATATCTAAAATGCCCGAGTTTAAACAGGCCCGCGGCGTTAAACATTTTATTTATGTAAACCGCACCAATTTTGGGCTTTATAATATTTTACATGAGTTAAAGGCTAAAGTTAAAACGGATACTTTTAAACCGCATGTGGTGTTGGAATATTAAAACCTCACCCCGCCCCTCTCCAAAGGAGAGGGAGTAAATTATTCGTCTTAAAGGCCTCTCCTTGCAGGGGATTTAGGTGAAGTAATCCAAATTAAAATAGGTTCTCAAAAATTCAGAAACGAAAACTTAACAACTATACAAACACATGCCAATACTAAAAAACACCTTCGTCCACCACGTACATTTCTGGCTTAAAAACAAAGCCGATAAAGATAAACTTATCGAAGGGCTTAACATCCTCCTTCTTATTCCGCACATCCGCGATATACATATCGGCATACCGGCCGATACCAACCGCGATGTGATCGACCGTTCATATGATTTATCACTATTGATCTTATTTGATTCGCCCGAAGCTCAGGAGGCTTACCAGGTTGACCCTACCCATGTGATATTTGCCGAAGAATACGCTAAGCCACTGTGCAGCAAAGTAGTGGTTACAGATAGTGTAAACATATAGGATATAGCTATTTATTAATTTATTATGAAGGCAGGCGTTTAGCTTAAAACCGCCTGCCTTTTTTGTTGTTTCACTATGCATGAAGGTTTTGCTTGCTGGTGCTAACGGCTATATAGGTACACGGCTTATCCCGGTTTTACTGGAGAACGGTCACGACGTAGTTTGCCTGATACGTGATAAACGTCGTTTTCATGAGCATAGCGATTTTAGCGGTAAAGTCACCCTCATTACCGGCGATCTGCTTAAAGAGTCAAATATCGAAGCATTTCCTGAAGATCTCGATGCAGCTTATTACCTGGTGCATTCCATGGCGCAAACACAGGATTTTGCCGCGCTCGAGGCTCTTTCGGCCCATAACTTTGTAAAGGCACTTGATAAAACCAGGTGCAAACAAACCATATTTTTAAGCGGGATTACCAACGACGAAAATCTTTCGCGCCACCTGGAATCACGACGGCATGTGGAGGATGTACTGAAAGAAGGCAAAGCAGCCTTAACCGTTTTGCGGGCGGCTATTATCATCGGTTCGGGTAGTGCCTCGTTCGAGATCATTCGTGACCTTACCGAAAAGCTTCCTGTGATGACCGTTCCTCGTTGGGTCAATACCAAATCCCAACCCATTGGCATCCGCGATGTACTTGGTTACCTGGAAGGTGTAATGCTAAATGAAAAATCTTACAACCGGGCCTTTGATATAGGCGGGCCGGATATCCTTTCTTTCAGGCAGATGATGCTTACTTATGCTGAGGTACGTAAGCTGAAAAGGTATATTATAACCATACCCTTCCTGTCTCCTAAAATATCATCGTATTGGCTGTATTTTGTTACTTCTACAAGCTTTACACTTGCTCAAAGCCTTGTAAACAGCATGAAGAACGAAACCATTATGCATGATCATAATATTGATGAGGTTGTGCCACGTAAATGCCTTACTTATAAAGAATGTCTTGAGCTTGCCTTTGTTAAAATTGAGCAAAACTCCATCGTTTCCAGCTGGAAAGATGCTTTTAACCAGGGTTACCTTAATCCCTGTTTTATGGACCAGATCAAGGTACCTCAAAACGGCACGCAGGAATACAAAGTAAAAATGCATTTTGAACGCCCGGCCAACGAAGTGTTTACCAATGTGCTTTCTATAGGCGGCAACCGCGGCTGGTATTATTGGGACTGGATTTGGAACATCCGCGGTTTCCTGGATAAGATCTTTGGTGGTGTTGGCTCGCGCCGGGGGCGCACAAGCAATATTGATATAAGCCCTGGTGATGTAATTGATTTTTGGCGGGTTTTGCTGGCCGACCGCGAAAACAAACGCCTCCTCCTGTACGCTGAAATGAAATTGCCGGGCGAAGCATGGCTTGAATTTAAAATAATTGAACGCCATGGTAAGCAAAGTTTAAGTCAGGTAGCTACCTTTAGGCCCAACGGCCTGTGGGGCCGCCTTTACTGGTATGCCATGTGGCCCTTTCACCTGTTTATATTTAAGGGCATGGCAAGGGAGATTGTTAATTATAAAGAAAAAGCCGGGACCATAGTCGATAGACCATAGTCCATAGCAATAGCGTATCAGGCAAAAACACTATCGACAAATTATGGGCAAAAGTATACTATTAACCGGAGGATCAGGATTACTGGGCACGCATCTCACCAAAGCATTATTGGCTAAGGGTTATACCGTAAGTCATTTAAGCAGAAAAGCCGGTAACAATCCGCAGGTAAAGACATTTGTATGGGATATCAACAAAGGCATCATTGATGAGCATTGTATCGACGGGGTTGATACCATCGTGCATCTGGCCGGCTCGGGCATTGCTGACAAGCACTGGACCGATGCCCGTAAAAAAGACCTGATCGATAGTCGCGTAAAATCAATTGATCTGGTGTATGATCTGCTAAAACGCAAACAGCATCAGGTTACTTCAGTTATCTCCGCATCAGGCATTGGTTATTACAGCGACCGTGGGGATGAACTGATGTATGAAACAAGCGCTCCGGCCAGGGATTTTATATCCCAATGTTGCGTTTTATGGGAAGCAGCTGTTGATGAGGGGGAAAAGTTTGGGGTTCGAATTTTGAAATTCCGTACTGGTGTAGTACTGGATAAAGATGGCGGTGCATTACCAACCCTTGCAAAACCTATAAAACTATATATTGGCTCGCCCATTGGCAGCGGTAAACAATGGGTACCCTGGATCCACTGGCAGGACGTGGTAGATATGTATCTATTAGGGATCGAAAACAAGGATCTTAGCGGCGTTTACAATATGGTTGCACCAAATCCTGTCACCAATAAGCAATTAACCCAGGCCGTTGCCAAACAATTACAT
Organism: Mucilaginibacter sp. SJ; assembly: GCF_028993635.1. Lineage (NCBI taxonomy): Bacteria > Pseudomonadati > Bacteroidota > Sphingobacteriia > Sphingobacteriales > Sphingobacteriaceae > Mucilaginibacter > Mucilaginibacter sp. SJ. The sequence continues at coordinate 4,460,463 of NZ_CP118631.1, read as the reverse complement.
AAACCATTGTGGGCGCCAAATGTGCCGGGCTTTGTGCTCAAACTTTTATTGGGCGAGATGAGCAGTATTGTGTTAGGAAGCACCAAAGTATCGGCACAAAAAATTGAGGACGCCGGGTTCAAATTTAAATTTACTAACCTGGAGGCTGCTTTAAGCGCGATATATGGGTCATAAAATACCGGTAACTTTATTCTGGTTCCGCCGCGATTTGCGGCTTGATGATAATGCGGGATTTTATCATGCCCTCAAAAGCGGGAACCCGGTTTTGCCCGTTTTTATTTTCGATAAAGAAATATTAGAAAAACTTGAAGACAAAGACGACGCACGTGTTACGTTCATTCATCAAACCATAGCAAGCTTAAGTGCCGAACTGCATAAACACGGCAGCAGCCTGATGGTATTGCACCACAAAGCCGCAGATGCCTGGGACAAGCTCATCAAAACATATAATATTGCCGGGGTTTATACCAACCATGACTACGAGCCTTACGCCACTAAACGCGATGATGAGGTACACGCAAAGCTTGAAGAACGTGGCATCCCCCTTAAAACCTATAAAGACCAGGTAATTTTTGAAAAGGATGAAGTTATAAAAGACGATGGCAAGCCTTACACCGTTTACACTCCATATCAGCGTAAATGGTACAGTATTCTAAAGCCATTTTATTTAAAGGCCTATCCAACAAAAAAATATCTTAAAAATCTTTATCAAACCGAAGCATTTCCTATCCCATCGTTAAAAGAAATGGGCTTTAAAAAAAGCGGTATGCCCTTGCCCGACAAAAGTTATGAAGGTGTAATTAAAGATTATAAAGAGCAGCGCGATTTCCCGGCCATTAAAGGCACCTCACATATTGGCATGCATTTACGCTTTGGTACCGTAAGCATCCGGGAGTTGGCAGCTACGGCCTACAGTCATGATGATAAAACCTGGCTTAATGAGCTCATCTGGCGCGAATTTTATATGATGATATTACATCATTTCCCTCATACGATGGACCATGCTTTCAGGCCGGAATATGACCGCATCCATTGGATAAACGATGAAAAACAGTTTGATGCCTGGTGCAAAGGCGAAACCGGTTTCCCAATCATTGATGCAGGGATGCGCGAACTGAATACAACCGGCTTTATGCACAATCGCGTGCGTATGATAGTAGCCAGCTTTTTAAGCAAAGACCTGCTGATTGACTGGCGATGGGGAGAACGCTATTTTGCCCGTAAACTGTTGGATTATGAAATGGCAAGCAATGTAGGCGGCTGGCAATGGGCTGCAGGTTCAGGTACCGATGCGGCGCCGTACTTCAGGATCTTTAACCCCGATGCCCAAACCAAAAAGTTTGACCCGGAACTTAAATACATAAAAAAATGGGTTCCGGAATATGCCGACTTCAGCAAATATCCAAAACCCATTGTTGATCACAGCAAAGCCCGCGACCGTTGTTTAGCAGCGTTTAAAAAAGCGCTGGCTAAATAAATAATATCTCAACCTTAATATACATAAAACGATATACCGTTCAATATATACCCACTGAGATCAGTCTGGCTTTGTGAGTAATAATAGTCTGAGTTAGTCGAGCTATAAAATTCGTATACAGGAATGGTTGGATAGGCTGGCGATCCTTGATAATAGCCCAATACACCTTCCAGTTGGAATCCAGCAGGATAAGTATTACCATGGGTAGTATAATAATGTGCCCCTGTGGATGGATTAACAAACCTATAAACCGCAGTATTATTAAAATTGGAACTTAACTGTCCGATAGAACCTTGATAAACAAACCCTCCACTACCATTAGGGCCAAGCTCGTTTAGGTTGTTAGTATAAAAGTGCTTGTGATGTGTTGCATTATAATACTGGTAAATAGTTACCATTGTTTGGGCCTTTACAGTGTTGGACAGTCCTGATATCAAGGCAAATAAGAGAACTAAATAAATCTTTTTCATGCTTTTTTAAGCAAAAAAAAAGTTCATCATATTTTATTATTATTTAATATTAATAAATAGTCATTAGTGTCCATTAAAAAATAAAAATAGTTCTTTGAAGTTATTGATAGTCTATTGTTAAGTGCTCATTAATAGCGTGACGATTTGAATTGATTAAGTTAGTCGGTCAACCGGCATGGTATGAATCAAGGCAAATATGTTTTCTCACAATTATTAGAATTTCTTCCACAGCGTGTATTTGATGGGATCGTGAAGAAGTATGAGGGAGATAAGTATGTGAGACACTTTTCGTGTTGGAACCAGTTGTTATGTATGCTGTCTGGTCAGCTTACTAACCGGGATAGCTTGCGCGATCTAATCATTACATTGGAAGCCCATAGTAAAAAATCATATCATTTAGGTCTTGGAAAAAGCGTAACCCGAAGCAACCTTGCCAAAACCAACGAAACTCGGAACAGCAAGATATTCGAGGAGTATGCTTATCACTTGATCAGCATCGCCCGAAGTAAAGGCGCTAATGAAGATTTTGAGGTAAAAGGCAAGATATATGCGTTTGATTCATCTACCATAGATCTCTGCCTGAGTGTATTTGGTGGGCAAAGTTTCGTAAAGCCAAAGGTGGCATAAAATTCATACCCTTTTTGACATTACCACCCAAATACCAGCCTTTATACACATCACTTCAGCTTCGGTAAACGATGTGAATGCTATGGATCACATTACCTATGAAGAAGGTGCTTATTATATTTTTGACCGTGGCTATGTTGACTTTTCCAGGTTATATACCATTACTCAAAGAAAGGCTTACTTTGTGATATGGGCTAAATCAAGCCTGAAATATCGCAGGCTATATTCTGCCAAAGTTGACAAATCCATCGGAGTGCTATGCGATCAGACAGGTAGGTTGACTGGCTTTTATACTGCCAAAGATTACCCGGAAAAACTGCGAAGGGTAAAGTATTATGATAAGGAAAGCGAAAGAACGTTCGTTTTCCTGACCAATAATATGGAAGTAACAGCGGCTCAGGTAGCGCTTCTTTATAAAAATCGCTGGCAAATAGAATTGTTCTTTAAATGGATAAAACAGCATCTTAAGATCAAATCCTTTTGGGGTACCTCTGAAAATGCGGTTCGCATTCAACTCTACTGTGCAATTATCGCCTATTGTCTGGTGGCAATCGTTGCAGAAGACCTGAAAACAGGCCGTTCAACCTACGAAATGTTACAGGTAATTGGCATATCGTTACTGGATAAAACTCCTGTAAAGAACTACTTAAAAGAATAGATTACAAAAATGTCAAAGAACTAAGTTATAATCAACTGTTCCTCAGCTTGTTTAAGTGGACAGTTATGATAAGTAGTAATAACACAAAGTAAATTCTATGATATGGTAATTTCAGCAAACACTCAAAATCCATTGTTGATCATGCCGCCCAAACACGAAAGGTGCATAGCCGTTTAAAAAAGTGCTAACCAAGTAATATTAGTTACTAACTGTAGCTATTGTAAAATCAAAGTAAAGCACAACGTTGGGGCCAATCGCGGTACTACTGCCTGCAGTACCGTAACCAAACCTTGATGGTATTATCATTGATATAACAACGCCGGCTGTTTGGCCATTCAATGCCTTACCAACTCCCGTTGCCAGACTACCAACGGTTTGGGAATAAGAAGTTTGGGTATCGAATATATTATCATTCAAAAATTTACCAGTATAAGCCGTGGTGATGTATGAATCATTAGTTATTTCGTCTGTTCCAGTACCAGGTGTTCCTACTTTGTAGTATACACCATCGGCCGTTTTGGTAAATCCGGTAAGCCCTTTGGTTTTGATATAATTTTTAATAATAGCGTCATCATACAGCTCCTGGTTTGAAACCACATTAATATAATAGTCCAAACTTTGGTTACCTCCGATATGGGTATTTGCATTGCTTGAGCTGCCCGATCCGTAACCGTTAACGCCATAAGCCAAATGAGATGGGATGATCACCCTTGCAGCCGTACCTTTATATTTTATCAGGTTGTGGATAGCTGTCTGTAAACCTTTGGGCAGTGAGTTGCTAACATGTCCCAGGTAACCGTAAAAATGGTTTGTATTAAGCGAGTCAACAGATACAAACTTACCATCGAGCGTGCGAACGGTAAATACAAATGAGATCTGATCTGAGTAATCCATCGGTGTACCACGGCCTTGTGAAAGAATCTTGTAGTATATGCCGGTTGTATCACCGTCGGTAGTATCTCGTAACATACCAGTGATGCTGTTTGCCGCTATATAATTCTTGATCTGGGTGTCGTCATATTGCTTAATGTCCGGATCGTTCCTGTCTTTCCGGCATGATATAAGGCCTATAGAGATAAGTACTAAGAGCGTAAAAATAGTTTGTTTCATTTATTATAATTTGTCTTTTTAACCGCCTAAAGCTATTGCCGGCCGGCCTATATTGTCCTTTTATCTGGCTTTATTAATTGGTTACGTTATACAGCTGAATTTGAAAATCAAGCACTGAATTTGCCGGCAAATGTATCGAATCCTGCGCATATGGCCCATAAGCATAACGCGATGGGATCAGCAACCGTACCTTACCTCCCGGTTTGATCTGCGGGATACCCAACTGCCAGCCTTTTATTACCCCCCCCAATATATAGGTAGGATGAAACTGATCCGTTTGGGCAAATACAACACCCGATGTTAGTATTTTGCCGGTATAACCAACTGTAACCTGTGTCGAACTGGTGTAAAGCACATTACCTGTTCCTCCTTCTCCATCGTTTACTATGTAATAAACACCTGTTGTATCCACCCGCTTCGCCTTTATCGATGTATTGGCAGCAAGGTAGTCGCTTATGATCTTATCATCAATAGCGGCCTGTGCCCGGTATTGTACAGCAGGGTCAACAGATGATTTAACACATCCAAAAACAATGGTGCTTAACAGCAGTAAAACTAACAGTATCCTGTTCATCAATTCAAAAGGCAAATTTATTCTTTTAAAATAGAAAAACGGCAGCTTAACACTTTTTAACAATTAATAAAAAGCAGGCACCGTTTAAAACACCCGATAAGGGATATTTCGAAGGTAAAACGCTCGATTTTAAGTAAAAGTGTGGGCGCTGCGCGGTCATTTTATCATTTGGTCATTAAGTGATTGCCTGGCATACTGTCGATAACTTAACGACTCCAAGCATAATGATTAATGACACGAAGTAAATGCCTCGATGACTGCAAAGCAAAATGACAGCGTAGCATAATAACGCGCAACATAATGACCCAATGACAGCGCAGCGCAATGACGCGAAGCAAAATGACCAATCAGGGTTTATAGTTAACGGTAAGCTTGTTCAGCTTTTTAAGCGTTTCGATGAGGTGTTGTTTATCGGCTTCGCTGATGTTAGCATCGAGGTAATTATTGAACTGGCGTACTATTACACGGGCCTGGTGTCGTTTTTCTTTACCTAACGCAGTAAGGTAAATTTTAACCGAACGCTTATCGCCCTCGTTGCTTTCACGATATATCAACCCGGTGGTTTCCAGTTGACTAAGCATGCGCGACAAGCTGGTTGATTTAAGCCCCAGCAAGGCAGCAGCCTGCGATACGGTAGTACCTTCCTTTTCGTCGATATTAATGAGCAGGTAACCTATTGACTGTGTAAAGCCAAACTCCGTCACCAACTGGTTGTAACGGTTAGCCATGGTTTGCCACACTATCTTTATAAAATAGTCGATAGTTTCCTGGTGTTTTACATTATTATGCATGCATACCAAACGTAAGAAATGCTTATTGATTACGCAAGGGCTTTGTTCATTTGTTCACTGGTTCATTGGTACTGTACAGCTGAAAATTATGCAGGCGCATCCTCACCAAACACCAATGAACTAATGAACCAGTGAACTAACCTACCAACCCATCTTGGTATCATCCCCTCTCGGGTCGGCCCCGCCTTCGTAATAGCCCCATTTAGTTTTGAGGATAGCATCAACGCGGCCAATGGATTTGGTGGTTACAATCTTATATCCTTTGCTTTGTAGCTTGCCAACTGTAGTACTGTCAACACCGTCCTTCTCAATAGTTACTTCGTCGGGAAGCCACTGGCTGTGGAAACGCTTTGAAGCAACAGCCTGCTGCATGTTCTGATTAAATTCAATTACATTGAGTATGGTTTGGAAAACAGAGGTAATAATAGTTGAGCCGCCGGGGGTTCCTACTACCATGAACAGCTTGCCGTCCTTTTCAACAATAGTGGGCGTCATGGATGATAACATCCGCTTGCCAGGCTGAATGCTGTTAGCCTTGCCACCAACCAGCCCGTACATGTTTGGCACACCAGGCTTGGAGCTAAAATCATCCATTTCATTATTCAGCAAAAAGCCCGCCCCGCCTACAAAGATCTTTGAGCCAAAGCTATCATTCAACGTGGTAGTAACGGATACCGCGTTGCCTTCCCTGTCCACAATGGAATAATGCGTGGTCTGGTCGCTTTCATAACCAACAAATGAGCCTGGTTGGATACTGGCACTTGGCGTAGCAGCATCCCAGCTAAAGCTTTTCATGCGCGATGTGATATAAGCCGGCTGGAGCAGGCTATCAACCGGCACTTTATAAAAGTCCGGATCGCCAAGGTATTTGGAACGGTCTGCGTATACCCGGCGCTCGGCCTCCACGATAAGCCTGATGGTAGAATCCTGATTGTAGCCCCATCTTTTCAGCGGATAAGGCTCAACTGACTTCAGCAATTGCAATAAAGCAATCCCCCCGCTTGAAGGCGGCGGCATGGTAATGATCTTGTAATCCTTGTATTTACCAACGATTGCATCACGCCAAACAGCATGATAGTTTTTGAGATCAGCTTTCGTGATAAGGCCATTCCCCAGTTTCATTTCATCAACAATCAAATCCGCAACAGGCCCGTCATAAAAACCGTCACGGCCTTTATCACGGATCTGTTCAAATGTTTTGGCCAGGTCTTCCTGTACCAGTAGATCACCCTCTTTCCATTCCCCGTCCTTTATCAAATAATTTTTACCCGGGTTTAGCTTTTTAAATTGTTGAGCGGTACGGTTAAGATCGCTGGCCAAATGTTTGGTTATTTTAAAACCATTGCGGGCAAGTTTAATGGCCGGTTCAATCAAATCGGCCCATTTCAGTTTGCCGTATTTATGATGAGCCTCAATCATTCCATCAACTGATCCCGGCACGCCCAATGCTTTGTGGGTATACAAACTCATATTGGGGATTACATTACCTGCCGAATCAAGATACATATTAACATTAGCTGCACCCGGGCCTTTTTCCCTAAAATCAAGTGTGCTTGTTTTACCGTTACCGGCACGGTAAACCATGAAACCGCCGCCACCTATGTTCCCGGCTTCGGGCAAAGTGACTGCCAAAGCAAATTGCACCGCTACGGCGGCATCAACTGCATTACCTCCTCTCTTCAATATATCAAGCCCCACCTGTGCGGCATCCGGATATGCGCAAACTACCATTCCGTTACGGTACTGACCGCTGTTATTGACCCCGAGCTGCCTTGGTGCACATCCCGGTAAAACAAAAAATATTACGGATAAAAACAGGACCTGGCATTTCAGATTATTTATTTTAAGGCGGTTTATAGTCATTACAGCAATTTAATTTTCACTAAAATAGCTTATTTGGGTACTTAATTTAACAATCCGGAACCATTCTTTTCTATTGAAAACCAATTCAATACCAATCAAAGCACAATGTTTTTTATACGCGGATACCATAAAAAGGCAATTCCGGCGTTTATTTGCATGAAATAAGAAAGCTTAAAATCGAGCTAAACAAGCTGGTCACTTTTTTGTTACAGCTACATTATTGTCAATCATTAAATTCATCTGCATGAAAAAATTAACGTACCTTTTATTATTTTCCGTATCCTTTTTATTGATCAGCAAAAACTCACAGGCTCAAGACTATAAAACAGCAGTAGGTTTAAAATTTGGCGCATACGAAGTTGGCCCCTCTGTTAAATATTTTATGGATAAAGGCACCGCGCTTGAAGGCATCCTGGGCATCCGCGATCATGGCGTGGTATTAACCGGCTTGTATGAATTAAACCAGCAAGCTTTTAATGTTGATAAACTGAGCTTTTATTATGGCTTTGGTGGTCACCTCGGTTCGGTAGGCAATGGCTATTACAAACGTTTTGGCGGCGACGACGAATACTACAACGGCAAACACATCCTGATAGGTGCCGATGCTGTTATCGGTTTGGAATATGTTATCCCTAATGCGCCAATTGCTATCAGCCTTGACCTTAATCCGCGACTTGAACTGGCAAGAGGGCCATTTTTTGATATCGCACCCGGACTGGGATTGAAGTATACCTTCTAAAAAATAAAAGAGATTATCATCACCTGCCTAACGGGTGATGATAACTTTTTGCGAATAGACCTTCTGTCCAAGTAATACCCTAAGCACATATACTCCCGGCGTTTGCCTGCTAACATTCAAAATAGTGCTGTAATTACCCTGATCAATGTTTTGCTGCCCGCCCTGGTAAACGGCTTCACCTAAAGCATTAATGAGGGATAATTTCATGGTGGTGGCTTCTTTAGCCGCAAATACCACGTTTAAATCGGTACTTACCGGTACCGGGAACACGCTCAACCCAATTTCATTTTTATTCCCGGCCCTGCCTTCGCGTGCGTAAACATAATTATCTGATTGCGCCACACAGCCATTGGCCAGGGTAACCTGCACCTGGTATTTTCCACTTTGTACAGGGTTATAAGTTGCAGCGGTAGCCCCGCTTATTACATTGCCATTTAACAGCCACTGGTTGCCATCGGTAAAGTTTGAGTTAAGTGTGTTATTGGTTTGGGTAATAAGCGGCTTGCTCAACGTTACCGCCTTACGTACGGCCGATGCGCAGCCCAGGCTTTGCACCTTCATATCATAAAAATAATAGTAGTAACCTTTATAGGCGGTTGTATCGCCATTGGTTGCAGTAGCGCTGTTACCGGTAATGCTAAATATATTACCAATCTTAAACGGGTAACCTGTTACCCCTCCGTTATTACGATATATTGTAGCCTGATCAGCAAAATCAACCGAGATCTGGTAATTGCCGGCACCTGGTAACGACAGGTTTAAATCATACACCTGTCCCTGATCGTTAGGATCATCGGGCTGTGCGCCTGCCAGAGGGGTTGTACGGGTTGCAACAGCGTTTATGGTAACCGACGATACAATTTGCCCGTTAGCATTGGATACATTAAATGTTATTTTCCCCGAATTACCAATGTAAAGGCGTGCGCTTTTAATTAATACCGGCACCTTAGTGTTTACAGTTACATAAGGGGTAAACTGATTATAACCACCAGCCGTAAACACGCTTTTAGTAGCCGGACCAATTGTTCCGGTAAAATCATTAACGCCTGCATAGTAAGTATTATTAACCGGCGCCAGGGTTGTTAACGCTTCACTGCCGGTGGCTATCGGCAGTTCATCAGTTGCATTCTGATACCATAGTACAGTACCGTCGCCAGTGCCAAATAATTCGTATTGATTGGTAGTGGAACAATAATAAGCACTCAGATCGCCAATAGTTGCCGGCGAATTAATGACGATATTGGCTGTAACCGAATTATTGCTGCTAACCGGATCGCCGGTAAGTTTGCTGGTAGCGGTAATAGTGTAGGATGCCCCTGCAACCGCATTAAACTCCTGGCTGAAGGTAAAGTTATCCTCGGCCAATGCGGGCAATGATGCCTTATAGATCTCATTGTAAGTAGTTGTAACATTATTGGCATTGGTAATAGTAACCGTTACCGGGATATTGTTTATAGCCGCGTTGCCAAAATTTTTAAGCCTCACTGTAACAGGTGTGCTCGCCGAGCACGAACCACTGCTGCCCGGGCTAACAATTGAAATAACGCCAGCGTCAATACTGGTTTGCAGAAATTGCACCCGGTAATCCTGGGTTTCGCCTTTGGCATAGCTGCCGCATGCTTTAATGGTTGATGCATCGCCGGTTTCTGTAAGCACAACCCGCATCAGGCTATAAGCCCCGGCAATTACTGTTCCCGGCACGGTAATGTTGGTATTATAAGTACCGGTTCCGTTAACGATACCGGTTGTTGCTGCCAGCTCATTATCTTCAAACACACCGTTAGCATTCCAGTCTATAAACACTTTTGCAGCTTTACTAAAATTGTTGCCGCAAGTGCCAAGGGTGATGCTCAAGGGGTACGTTTTAGCCTGCTCAAGCCGTACGGTAAGGTTGGTATAGTCCGAATAGCTTGTGCAGCCTGCGGCCGGGGTATTATCAATATTAGCGAGTTTTAAATTATCAACTTTTGAGTCGGCATTTGAGAGCGGAGCCGAAGCACAGTAAGCAGTTCCCCCAACCCCGGTAACAATAAGCGAGTATGCCTGCGACCCGGATGATAAGCTTCCTTTATGTGATACCGTAATAGTATAAGCCCTGCCGGGAACCGAATTAGGGATATATACCTGTTCAATGTTATCCCTGATGTTATCTCCGTTAGTTGCAGCAAATCCAGGCTTATTGGGGTCAAGTACCCAGGGAGTAAAAGTTGTTGTGCCGTCACTTACCCTGATATCGAGGTCATTCACCAATTTGGGAGTCCGGCTGTTGATCACGCCTTCGGTAGTTGCCGTACCTTGTGGATCTGTCCATGATATGGTTGCTGCCAGTAAGCGGTTACCGGATGCTATTACGTTATAGGTTTGTGTTTGTCCTTGTGTAAGTGTTTTTTCGCTTACTATGCTTTTACCGCCATTGTTGGTTATGGCTTGTGCAGCTTCGGCCATGTTAAGCAATCCCCAGCCATAAATATAATCAGGCCCCACATTGCCGGCATCGAAGGCCGTATGGCAAACCAATCCTTTCAATGTGGCCGACCGCATAAATGTTCCTCCATTTTGTTTGGCATAGTATTCCTGCAGCAAATAAAGCGAACCTGTAACATTAGGGGCAGCCATTGAGGTGCCTGATAAAGTAGCATATGAAGTAGTATTATCAACCCCTACCGAAAGTACGTTAACACCATCCCCTACAATATCCGGCTTAATGCGGCCATCATCTGTTGGCCCCCAGCTGCTGAACGGCGCTATGGCTACATCGCTCCGGTTTTTAGGACCGTACAATAGCGGGTAAACTGCGCCTACGGTAAGTATGTTTTTGGCGTTGCCGCTGGTGCTTATAATATCATAGCTATCATTATTGCTGATGCCGGCAGGGCGGGCGCCTTTGTTCACGAAAGTTTGATCGGTTTTGCTTTTGTAGCCGTAGTAGGTTTCACCCACTGCTGGGCCATTACTTGTACGCTCGTTACCTGCCGATTCAACAATGAGGTAATATGGGGCGGTATAAGCTATCTTATCCCAGTTGGCTGTTTTTGAGTCGTAGAAACCAAAGTTGTAATCTACCGTGTCGCCAGGTAAACCATTCCACTCCCAGCGGCCGGCCGAATCATTATAATCCCAACCCGTTACTACCCCGTATGAGTGATTGGAAAGTAGAAGATTGGCAGCAGCGGCACTCATGGTGGCTTCATCATTATTAAAATCATATGACTGAAGGGTTGTTGCTCCAAATGACATGCCTTTGGCCGGCGCGTAAATGCCTTTGGCTATCATGGTACCGGCTACGTGCGATGAATGGTCATTGACCGGTTCGGTAGTTTTTAGGGTGATGGTTTTACCGGCAAATTCCTGATGAGCTTTGTAAACCGCTCCGCCATCCCAAATGGCCAGCTTATTGGTCAAAAAATCTGACGATCCTGATAAGTTCAAACCTAATGAACCACCGGGCTGCAACGTATTTGTACCGGTGGTAGCAGCCGCTGTTGTATTGTTGTGTGTTATAAGGTATATCGGGAAACCCAATTTGTTAACCCCTTGCAGGGTGACCAGGTTGCCGTTTTTTGTACGGCGGGATAATGTCCATCCATGTGTTGTAGCTAAAGAGAGCGCCCTGTCATGCGACGCCTTATAATTGGTGAACGATTGCTGCGAAATATCGTTAAGCTGAAGCCTGTTCTTTTCGCTGATCAAAGGCTGTTGGGCCATAGCATCGCCTGCAGCAAATAACAGCAAAAGGCAAAAAGAAATAATTGTGTAAAGTTTGATCATTGGTTTGAAAGATAGGCAATTTTAAGAAAAATCAACCTTAACTAAAACAAAACGAACCATGCTTTACAATATTCGTAAACTTGACAATTAAAGAGTGAAATTTTATCTGTTACGACAAGTATTTACCTACAATAGGCATCCTCCGGCCCATACCAAATGCTTTTGGCGATACCCTTAAAATAGGCGGTGTTTGATAACGCTTATGCTCGGCCGAATTAGTGAGCTTGATAACCCGGCGAACGGTTGCCTCGTCATATCCCATCCTGATAATCTCGGCCGATGAGCATCGGTTTTCGATATACTCGGCCAGGATCTTGTCGAGCACATCGTATTCGGGCAGCGAATCGGTATCTTTTTGATCGGGCCTTAACTCAGCCGATGGCGGTTTAACGATGGAGTTGATCGGTATGATCTCCTTATTGCGATTAATATATCGCGCAAGCTCAAAAACCTGGGTTTTGTAAACATCGCCAATAACAGAAATACCGCCGCACATATCGCCATATAAAGTGCCATAGCCTACAGCGGCTTCGCTTTTGTTACTGGTGTTCAGCAAAATATACCCGAACTTATTGCACATCGCCATTAATAAAACAGCCCTGCTGCGCGATTGGATATTTTCCTCCGCGATATTAAAAGGCAAGCCATCAAACTGCGGATTTAACGCTGTTTCAAAGGCCTCTGTAATGCTTTTAATGGGCACTATTTCGTGTTTGCAACCAAGGTTATCAACCAAATCCTGCGCATCTTTTAATGAATGATCTGTTGAAAACCGTGAAGGCAGTAATACAGCCATCACATTTTGCGGCCCCAGCGCCTCTGCAGCCAAAGCGCACACTACTGCCGAATCAATACCGCCCGACAAACCTAAAATTGCCTGCTTAAAGCCCGATTTATAAAAATAATCACGGATGCCAAGGATAACAGCTTGATAGATCTGCTCGATATCACCCGGCCGCTCAGTTTTTATCGTTGCCGGATGATCAAAGCTTAGCGTGTTATCTTCATTTAATGTATAATAAGCCATGCTTTCCTCAAAATACGGCATCTCATCAATTAGCTTACCTGTATTATCAAACACCAACGAACCGCCATCAAATATCAATTCGGTTTGAGCGCCAACATGGTTAACATACAACAACGGCAGTTTATAACGACTGGCATTATCACTCAGGATCTCGATACGCTCTTCATCGTGGTTATAAGCAAAAGGTGATGCTGCTATATTGATCATCAGGTGCGGATTTTGATGAATGAGGGTATCCATTGGCCGGGTAATGTACAGCGGGTTTTCGATGGTATTCCACAGATCCTCGCAAATGGTTAGTGCTATCCGCTTACCTTTAAACTCAATACAATTAAATTCTGTTGAAGGTTCAAAATAACGATACTCATCAAATACATCGTAATTAGGCAGCAAGGCTTTGTTTACTAATGCCTTCACTTCGCCGTTCTCAATAAAATAGGCCGAGTTGCTCAGGTCTTTACCCTCGGGTTTATGGTTAGGGGTTGGCAAGCCTATGATACAGGCAATACCTACACATACTTCGGCTATCTTTTTGGCCGCTTCATCGCATAAGCCTATAAATTCATCAAACTCTAAAAAATCGCGTGAGGGATAGCCGCAAACACATAGTTCGGCAAATACAACCAGGTCGGCGCCATTATTTTTTGCCTTGATGATATGATCGATGATTTTATTGGTGTTCGATTCAAAATTACCTACGTGATAGTTGAGCTGGGCTAACGCGATTTTCATAGTATATGTATATTTTAGTCTTAAGTCGCAAGTCTTTAGTATAAAGTCAAAAAATAAGACTTTCGATTTAGGACTACCGACTATTGACTTAACAATAGTAGCAACATTAATGCAAATAAATTTACTTTTGCCTTAAAGGATAAAGATGAACCCTACCCGGTATATAGCAAAGCAAATTTACTTAATTTTTTCCATCGGCCTGATATTAAGCAGCTGTACCCGCAACAAAAAAATTGATGTAAGCAATATCAACGTTAATGTAAAAATTGAGCGGTTTGATCATGATTTTGATGCAATGCACAATAAACCGATGACCTTGCAAGCTTCCTACCTGCAAAAACAATACGGCAGTTTTTACCCTGATTTTATCGAACGCATTTTACAGGTTGGTAGTACTAAGGATACCACCTATTTTAAAGCCCTCCGCGAGGTGTTTGCGGGCAAAGCCTATAACGACCTCAAGCACGACGCCGATGCCGCCTTCCCTAATATGGACCGGCAGAACGCCAGCCTTACCGAAGCTTTTAAATACATTAAATATTATTACCCCCAAAAACCTCTCCCGCGGGTATATGCTTATATTTCTGGTTTCCAGGCACAAACTACCATTGGTGATGGCTACTTCGGCGTCGGGATAGATTTGTTTCTGGGTACGGATTCGCGTTTTTATCCTTCGCTTACCAATGCTTTTCCGCATTATCTTTCCAAATGGTTTACACCTGATAACATTACGCCCCGCGTGGTTGAAGGCATGGCACGAGAGGACATGTTCCCGGAAGATGACAATGATAAAGCCCTGCTTAATAAAATGATCTATAACGGCAAGATCATGTACTTTATGGACAGGGTACTACCTGATGTGGCCGATAGTACCAAGATCCGGTATACTACCGAGCAATTAAAATGGTGCAATGAATTTGAAGGCAAGATCTGGGGGTACTTTTTAGAACAAAACCTGCTATACGAAACCGATTATCAGAAAATTCAAAAGTACCTCACCGAAGCCCCTTTTACCCCCGGCCTTGGCGAGAAGAATGATTCGGCGCCGAAACTTGCTGTGTGGACGGGCTGGCAGATAGTAAGGAAATATATGGACAAGCACCCTGACGTAACGCTACCCCAGCTGATGGCCGATAAAGATGCCCAAAAGCTCCTGAACGAATCGGGATATCACCCCAAATAAAAGGCACAAAAAAAGCGCTTTCAAAATGAAGGCGCTTTTTTAATATCAATTTCCCTGTTGCGGGATTACTTCATGATTGAGAAAACGCATTTTAAAGCAATCAGGATACCAATGATCATGATAACATTCGAGATAGAAGTATACATGAAGCCTGAATTGGCATCGCCGGCAAAACGCAGGTAAACACCTACCATACCGATAATTATAGCTACAGTTAATAATTTGTAGTGACCTTCTGCGTTAGCATTTTCCATTGATTCCATGGTACCGATTTTTAATGTTTGCGCAAAAATAGAAATGTTTACCGAAAAAGCTATAAAGTTTTTATGATTTTATGCCGCCGGCGAACCAGGTTGGGTGTTTACGCTTATAATAGCGGTAGAGCACCTATAAAACTGCCGGCAGCACTATAAATACCCAAATGTTTGCCAGGCCTAACAGCAATTCAGTACTGGTCGAAGTTTAGCGATAGCGTAACTTCGACCTAAAATGTGTTAAGCTTTCAGCTTAACTTTATAACAGGCAGTACTCCCTCTTCATCCAAATAATAATCTTTCGCACTACTATACAAATAATTTGGAGGATAATCAACCGCACCGGATTCAACCGGATTATTATGCACATAATCTAATCGCTGCGTTATCATTTGCTGAGTAGATAATTCAATAGGATGATTATTTTGTTGCCAAAATTGATAATGTTCATTATTGGCATTATGTATTCCAGCTCTTTCAAACATCCATAATAACCATTCGCGTCTACTCTCTTGCGGATTTTCGGCAACCGCTTTTAAAATAGCTTTAGAAGTGTGCCTTTTTAGGTCGCGCATTATATTTGACAGGTTGCCTTTTTCTGTGCTTATGATCAGGTGCACGTGGCTGGACATGATACACCACGCATACAACTCCAAGCCTTTATTTTCGATGCAATATTTAAGGCTGTCTACTACAATATCGCAATAAATTCGCCGTACAAAAACATCGATCCAATTTACCGTAGCAAAGCTTACAAAATAAAGTTGATCGTGTTCGTGAAAAACGTATTTACGGCCCATCGATACGAATATAAATTTAGGTATTGGGTTTCGCAAGCAGAATGCTTGCTTCATTTTAGGACGAAGTTACGCTATCGCTAAACTTCGACCAGTTTCAAATTTAACTCTAAAATATCAAAACCCAAAAAGGCTCTCCTTCCGGAAAGCCTTTTCTATATAAAAGTACTCTTAAACTTAGTTACCGCCTGAAAGGGCTGCAGCACCGCTCACGATCTCGGTAAGCTCGGTAGTGATGGCTGCCTGACGGGCCTGGTTGTATGAAAGTTTCAATGATTTCAAAAGCTCACCTGCATTTTCGGTTGCTTTATCCATCGCTGTCATACGGGCACCATGTTCAGATGCGTTTGAATCCAATACAGCGCGGTAAAGTTGAATCTTGATATTTTTAGGGATCAGTTGCTCAACAATTTCCTGTTGTGATGGCTCAAGGATATAATCAACATTAGCTGCTTTTACTTCCTCTTTCTTTTCGGCTTTTGGCACTGGCAATAACTGTTCAGTGATCAGGTATTGTACAGCCGCGTTACGGAAGTGGTTATACACCAGCTCCACACGGTCATAATCGCCGTTAACAAAGCCCTGCATAATAGCTTCGGTAATTTTTGAAGCGTTTTCGAAGTTAAGGTCCGAGTACAGGTCATTGTTATTACCAATTACGTTATACTTACGCCTTTGATAAAACTCCTGGGCTTTTTTACCGATGGCAACGATAGATACGTTACCGGCAGCAAGTTGCTTAGGATATTTTTCGGCAATAAGATTATTGGCAGTTTTAATAACGTTAGTATTGAAAGCGCCGGCCAAACCACGGTTTGATGATACCACAACTACCAATACACGTACCGGCTCACGCTCCTGAAGGTATGGAGAAGTGTTATCCTCCAAACTTGCAGATAAGTTAGCCAGCAGGTCCTTCAACTTACTTGCGTAAGGGCGCAGCTGAATAATAGCGTTGGTAGCACGTTTCAACTTAGCAGCCGAAACCATTTTCATAGCCTTGGTGATCTGCTGGGTTGATGATACAGACTTGATCCTGTTTCTTACTTCTTTTAAATTAGCCATTCTTTATTGAGATGTGAGATTTGAGATATGAGATTTGAGATAGCCTCACATCTGCACTTTCAATCTGTTTATCTAATTTATAATGATGTCAGATGCGGGAAAGAGAAAAGTCTCAAATCTCACATCTAACATCTCATATCTAAAATTAATACCTTGCTGACAGCTCTTTAGCTACTGTTTCCAGTACGCCGGTAAGCTGGTCGTCAAATTTACCTGCTTTAAGGGCAGCTAAAACTTCAGGGTGACGAACTTCTAACTGATCGGTAAATTCGGTTTCGAATTCCCTTACTTTATTTACCGGCACGTTACGCATTAAGTTTTTAGTACCTAAGTAAATGATAGCAACCTGTTTCTCTACAGTTACCGGTGAGTATTGACCTTGTTTCAGGATCTCTACGTTACGGATACCTTTATCCAACACGTTTTTGGTTGAAGCGTCAAGGTCAGAACCAAATTTTGAGAAAGCCTCAAGCTCACGGAACTGAGCCTGGTCAAGTTTCAAAGTACCGGCAACTTTCTTCATTGATTTGATCTGCGCGTTACCACCTACACGTGATACAGAGATACCTACGTTGATAGCCGGACGAACACCCGCGTTGAACAAGTTAGACTCCAGGAAGATCTGACCGTCAGTGATCGAGATTACGTTGGTTGGGATGTATGCAGATACGTCACCAGCTTGTGTTTCAATGATTGGAAGTGCTGTTAATGAACCACCACCTTTAACGATGCCTTTGATAGACTCAGGAAGGTCGTTCATTTGCTGCGCGATAGAATCATTTGAGTTGATTTTAGCGGCACGCTCTAATAAACGGCTGTGCAGGTAAAATACGTCACCCGGGTAAGCCTCACGGCCCGGTGGACGACGTAACAACAAGGAAACCTCACGGTAAGCAACAGCTTGTTTTGACAAGTCATCATAGATGATCAAAGCCGGACGGCCTGTATCACGGAAGTACTCGCCGATAGCTGCACCTGCAAACGGAGCAAAGAACTGCATGGTAGCAGAGTCTGAAGCGTTAGCAGCAACTACGATAGAGTAAGGCATAGCGCCATTCTCTTCAAGCGTACGAACGATGTTAGCAACAGTTGATGCTTTTTGTCCGCAAGCTACATATATACAGATTACAGGTTTACCTGCATCATAAAATTCTTTTTGATTGATGATGGTATCGATACAAACCGCAGTTTTACCTGTTTGACGGTCACCGATAACCAACTCACGCTGGCCACGACCGATAGGGATCATCGCGTCGATAGCTTTGATACCGGTTTGTAATGGCTCGGTTACCGGCTGACGGTAGATTACACCCGGAGCTTTACGCTCAAGCGGCATCTCGTAAGTTTGACCTGTAATTGGCCCTTTACCATCGATAGGTGCACCCAAGGTATCAACAACACGGCCAAGCATACCTTCGCCTACGTTGATTGATGCAATCCTGTTGGTACGTTTAACGGTATCACCTTCTTTAATATCGTCAGATTTACCTAACAATACCACACCCACGTTATCTTCTTCAAGGTTAAGTACGATGCCTTGCAATCCTGTGCCAAACTCAACCAACTCACCCGACTGTACTTTAGTTAATCCATAAACGCGTGCGATACCGTCACCCACCTGGAGTACAGTACCCACTTCTTCTAATTCAGATTCTGACTTGAAGCCGGCCAACTGCTGACGCAAAATTGCTGATACTTCGTCTGGTCTTACCTCTACCATTGTTTAAAATTTATTTAGAGTTTTACTTTTAATACTTATTAATTATGCCTTTGCAGCAAATTCTTTTTTCATTTTCTTAAGGCTTGCAGCAATGCTGGTATCAACCTGCCTGTCGCCTACGTTAAGCACAAATCCGCCAATCAATGACGGATCAATCTTAGTATATAGCACTACAGTGCCACCAATAGCTTTTTGCAATTCATCTACCAGCGTCTTTTTATTGGCATCAGATAATGCTGTAGCTGATGTAACTTTAGCCTTGGTAATATTCCTTTTAATATTGAAAAGGTTGATATATTCCTGGGCAGTAAAATACAAAACCTCGCCACGACCTTTATTTATCATCAGCTTAAAAAACATAATGCTGGCTTTATTTACCTTATCACCAAACACAGCTTCAAGAACATTGATCTTTTTAGCTTGTGAAATAATAGGGTTAGCCAAAACAGCGGCCAGTTCAGAACTTCCTTTTAAAGTATGTAAAAAAAGATCCATATCTGCCTTCACCGCATCAACAATGTTTTGTTCCTGCGCAAGATCGATAAGTGATTTGGCGTATCTCGATGCTACTGTTATTTCTGACATTTCTTTCTAATTTCGGATTTCGAATTTTCGATTTCGGAATTTTTATATTCAATTTCGGAATTTAAACTGGTTAGCGGATACCGGAATAAATCCGAAATCCCAAATCCGAATTCTTATAACTTCACTTCTTTCAATAATTGGCTAACCAATTCGTCTTGTTGCTGCTGATCTTCAAATTGCTTGCGAAGGATCTTCTCAGCAATCTCTAAAGATAAAGTAGCTACCTGGTTTTTAACATCAGCCAAAGCAATAGCTTTTTGGTTGTTGATTTCAACACGGGCAAGCTCAATCATACGTGCACCTTCTTTATGTGCAGCTTCTTTAGCATCAGATACGATTTGCTCTTTAGCTTTGCGGGCTTCAGACAGGATCAGGTCACGTTCGGCCCGGGCTTGTTTAATCAATGATTCGTTTTCATTGGTTAAACGGCTCATTTCCTCTTTGGCAGCTTCTGCTTTCAATAACGCATCTTCAATTGAACGCTCACGATCGCCAATGGCGGCCATGATCGGTTTCCAGGCAAATGCCCTCAGTAAAATAAGTAAGAATAAAAAGGTTACGGATGTCCATACAACCAAACCCCAATCAGGCATTACTAAATCCATCTTTTATATTATTGTTGTGACTATAGTTCTAATTAACATTATTCATTCAAGTAAAAACCGGTGTGTAACCAACCGTTACACCACCCGGTTTTTATTTTTTTCGGGTAAAATTATTTGTTACCCAAAAGCGCAACGATCACACCGAAAAGAGCAACACCTTCAACAAGTGCAGCAGCGATGATCATGGCAGTCTGAATTTTTGAAGCAGCTTCCGGCTGACGAGAGATACCTTCCATCGCTTTACCACCGATTTGACCGATACCAATACCAGCACCGATAACTGCTAAACCTGCACCTAATGCAGCAATACTTCCAACCATTGTTTTTAAATTTAAATGAATATAGTGTTATTATTAATTACAAATTATTAATGATGATGCTCCTCAACAGCGCTGCCAATAAACAACGCGGTAAGCATTGTAAAGATGAATGCTTGCAGGAAAGCTACCAGCAACTCAAGCACATCGATAAACAAAGCGAAAGCTATTGATACCGGAGATACCCAAAGTGTCTGGAATATAAAAATCAAAGAGATCAATGCCAATACGATAACGTGGCCTGCCATGATGTTTGCAAACAAACGCACCATTAACGCGAAAGGCTTTGAAATGATACCGGCAAGCTCAACTATCCACATGATAGGGTAAAGCCAAAACGGAACGTCAGGTGCAAAAATGTGTTTCCAATAGTATTTGTTACCATTAAAATTAACCACGATAAGGGTAATAACAGCAAGCACCATGGTTACGGCAATATTACCGGTAAGGTTTGAACCTCCGGGAAAAAACGGCACCATACCAATCAGGTTATTGATCAGGATAAAGAAGAACATGGTTAACAGCAGCGGCATAAAGCGCGCGTATTTGTAACCGATGTTCGGCAATGCTACTTCGTCACGGATAAACAGGATAAGCGGCTCCAATAATGATTGCAAACCTTTAGGCGCTTTACCTGCGCGCTTTTTGTACGAGCCTGCTACGCTAACAAATATGATGATCAGCAATATTACCGACATCCACATGGAAAACACGTTGCGGGTAATTGACAGATCAAAAATCTTAGCGGTTTCATCAACGGTTGTACCATCGGCGCCAACAACTTTAATTTTGTCTTTAACTAAAGCATAATTGTGGTATTTACCCTGGTGGGCTTTTTCACCATGCTCAAATTCAGAAGCCGAAAATACTTCCAGTCCGCCATCTGTATAAAGTATAACAGGCAAACCAATAGCAACCTTACCACCTATATGAAAATAGTGCGAATCGGCAATGTGTTCAAGGATGGCTTCATTAGGGTCAAATTTTTCCTTTTCTTTACTTTCAACAGTTGTTGATGACTCATTTTTTTCTTGTACAGCGTTAGCATTTAACGTTACAAACAGCGAAAAAACGCCTAAAATGATGCTTAAGGTAATTTTTTTTGAGTTCAAAATATGGCTAAAATCCATTAGCAGAGAGATTTTTACTTTAATTTTTGGTTGCGCAAGGTACGTAACAAACCGTAAATTTCAAAGGCGAGGTTAAAGAAATATACGTAAAAAAAATTCGCAACAAATATCACCCCATTTACTTTGATTTTAAGTAAAAAAAACAGGCAAAAAAACATGCAGATCAAAAGCTTGATCATGGTTGCCCCGAGGAAGGTTTGAGCATATATTTCCTTGTTGATTTTGGTTACCATCAATATGGAAACAATGGTGATAAATGTGAGCCCGGTTATAAAAGCAAACATCATCCAGAAATGAGGATCGAGCCAGGCGCCATGGGTTGATTTGCTTAACAGCAATGGCGGCACAGCTATGATAACTGCAAACAGCAGGAACGATAAAATAACAGTGTGCAGTTTCAATTTTTAACAGATCTGATAACGATAAACAAAGCAATGAATACCCCGATAAGGGCGAGTATGGCGGTAGCCCATTTTACATCATGCTTGCCGGCTTCATCAATTTTATAACCGGCAAATGTAAAAATGCCGATGATAACCACCATCTGAAAACCGATGCTGCTGTATTTAGCATAGGCGCTTAAAGGCTTGCCTACCTCATCTTCGTTATTTTCTTCATTTTCGGCCATGCGCAAATTTATTAAACCTATTGCATAATCTTTAGTATTTTAGCAAGGCTTTTTAAACTACCGTATTGCATTGAGGCGATTATCATCATCCTATAAACCAAACACCAGCATTTTTTTTCTGTTTGCAGTTACATTGATAGCGGCCGGTTGTTCGCTTGAAAAACAAAGCGGCTTTAACCGCACCATGCAAAACCTGACCGCCCATTACAACATACTATTTAATGCGAATGAAATTTTACGGCTCAAGCAGGAAAGCTATGCCGCATCTTTTCCTGATGCCTACAGCGAAATTTTAAATGTTTATCCTGATACTACCGCACAAACAGGTACGCCTGATAAGGACCTGGAAGAAGCTATTGTAAAAGCCAACAAGATCATCAGTATTAAGGAACAAAGCCATTATTTGGGTGACGCTTACCTGGTACTGGGCAAATCCCGTTACCTGGAGGCTAATTATTTTGATGCTGTTGAGTATTGTAATTATGTAACCCGTTCATTCGGCAAGCAAGCTAATTTAAAACAGGAGGCTTTGGTATGGAAAGCCCGCGGGCTTATGTACCTTAACCAGTTACCTTTAGCTAAACTGGTAATTGATTCGGCCATACAGGATATCAACCCTAAAAAAAATGTTACTGCCGATGTTTACGCCACCAAGCTGCAATATGATATCTTAACCCAAAACTATGCCGAAGCCGAAGAGATGGCTAAACTGGCCATTAAATACAGTTATGTCAGCAATCTCAAACTCCGCTGGATCTTTATCCTGGGCCAATTACAGGAGCTTAACCTCAAGCCGGCCAATGCCTATGAAAGCTATACCCGCATAGTTAAAAGCAACGCCAGTTTTGAAATGGCATTTAATGCCAACCTTAACCGGATCCGCATCCGCGACAATCAAAACGGTGTTAAGGCCAGTAAGATCGACCTATTACGTGCCCTGCTTAAGAATGAAGACAATACTGATTTTTACGACCAGATCTATTACCAGATTGGTGAACAGCAGTTTAAAGCCGGCGAAATCGACAACGCCCTGAAAAGTTACAAGAAATCGGTGCGGGTAAGCACCAAAAATCAAAACCAAAAAGGCCTTTCGTATTTACGTATTGCCGACATCGACTTTAAAAACAAGGCCGATTACGTGAATGCCAGGCTTTATTATGACAGTACGCTCAATAACCTGTCGACAAATTATCCCGGTTATCAGATCATCCGCAAAAAGGCTGATAACCTGCAGATCCTTACCCGCCTGCTTGAAACCATCTCACGCGAGGATACCCTGCAAATGCTTGCCGCTTTGGATGATAAAACCCGCGATGCCCGTATAGATGAAATGGTAGCCCGCAAAACACGTCAGCAGCAACAGGCCGCTTTAGAAGCCACCGGTGCCGCTGCCAATGTCAATAACGGCACTATGCCAAATACCTTCGACAGGAACAGTAATTCACCTTCCTCCAATAAAAACAGCGGTAGTACATTTTACTTTTACAACAACAGCGCCGTAAGCCAGGGCTATAACGACTTTAAGCGTTTATGGGGCAACCGTAAGCTGGAGGATAACTGGCGCCGCAGCAGGCGTTCAAATACAGGTATACCAACCGCCAATGCCGGCATTGGCGGTTCACAGGTTAATGATCCGGATGCCCCTGTTGGTAGCGCAGCTTATAATACTACCCATGTATCGGCAGGTACCTTTAGGCAGGATCTTGTTAAAAACCTGCCCCTTACTCCTGCCCTTTTGCAGCAATCCAATTTCAAGATCTACAACGCTTATTTTGAAATGGCTAATTTTTATCGCGATGTATTGGAAGATAAAAAGGAAGCTATTGCCACTTACGAAACCCTGCTTACACGTTTCCCTCAAAGCAACGATAAGCCTTCAGTTTATTATAACCTGTACAGGCTTTATGTCGATATAGACGCTGTAAAGTCAAATGATTACAAAAACAGGTTGCTTAAAGAGTATCCGGAAAGTGTATTTGCTAAAGTAATTCTCGATCCGGATTATGCCCGCAAGCTGGCCGATGTAGATGCTGAATTTAACGGCTTTTATAACGAAGTGTACGATCAGTATGCTCAAAAGCAATACGCAAAAGTGATTGAGAAAGCAAATGATTTGCTTAACAAATATCCTGACAACCGGTATGCAGCGCAGTTATACTACCTGAAAGCCATCGCTGCCGGGCATATGGAAAAGTTGCCGCCATTCCAAGCCGATCTGCAGTTAATCGCCGCAAAATATCCGCAGGATAAACTCATCGCTCCACTTGTAAACCAACACCTGGCCTATATCGATTCAAACAAGGCCGAAATAGCCGCGCGTCCGGTGGTATTATTTAATGATGATCCTAACGAGATCCCTTTTACCCCACCGGTGGCATATCAAAAACAAACAGAATACCGTCCGCCATATACGCCATCGGCACAAAATGTAACTCCCCAGGAGCGCCTGCCCGAACGGGACACGCGTATAATAGCCGGGGCTAAAACATCGGCACCACAAATTCAGCAGGCTGCAATTCAACAACCAAAACAACTTGCCGCAGGCCAGATCCCTTTACCGCAGCATCAAATGCCGGATACTTCAAGGGATATAGCCACGCAGCCGGCACCCAAACAAAAAGATACTGTGGCTACGGTTCACCCGGCCGCCATTAACAATACAACTGCGGTAAACTACATATTCAGCAAGCGCGACAGCAGCAACTATTACTTTGTGATAAATGTATCCAGTGGTACAACTAATCTGGCTTCTACACGTTTTGGAGTAGGGCAGTTTAACCGTACACGATACACCCGCAGCGAAGTGATCCACCACGTTAAAAGCGTTGGCGAAAATAACCAGCTGATATACGTTGGCCGTTTTTACAGCCTTGCCGATGCTAAAGATTATGCACGTACCATTGTACCTCTGCTACCCGATATTATGAAGGTTCCAAAGGATAAATACAGCATTTTTATCATTACCAAAGAAAATCTGGATAAATTAGCAACCCAAAGTATATTGGATAGTTATTTTGACTACTATCAGAAATTTTATTAGAAAATGAGAACCACTAACACAAGGTTTAACTCGAAAAATCAACTCCAGCCTGCAGATATAAGAAGATACAACTGGTACATATGGCGAATTGTGCTTGGCCTTTTCGCTTTTGTAGTTATGATGATAACACTCACTATTTTTGATGTGTTTGGTCAGCTGCCTTCGTTCCGCGACCTGGAAAACCCCAAGAGCAACCAGGCTACGGAGATCATCTCATCCGACAAACAGGTATTGGGGACTTATTATATCCAAAACCGCTCAAACGTTACTTACCGCGAATTGTCACCAAATGTAATTAACGCGTTGGTTGCCACCGAGGATAAACGCTTTTATGACCACTCAGGCATTGATTTTGGCCGAAGCTTTACTATTTTTGCGCATTTGCTCATCGGGCAAAAACAGGGTGGCAGTACCATAACACAACAGCTGGCACTTAACCTTTTTTCAGAGCGATCTGCCAATCCATTTAAGCGGATCATTCAAAAACTGCAGGAGTGGGTTACAGCTGTTAAGCTTGAACGCCATTACACCAAAGAAGAGATCCTAACCATGTACCTTAACACAGTCGACTTTGGTGCTTATAACACTTATGGTATCAAATCGGCCGCGCGCACTTATTTTAACACTACGCCAGATAAACTAACACCCGATCAGGCTGCCCTGTTAATAGGCATGGTTAACGGCCCCGGCATTTATTCGCCTATCCGCCACCCGGATAACGCACTTAAAAGGCGCAACCTGGTGCTAAACCGTATGGCCGAGCAAAATTACCTGAGCGAAGGCCAGGTTGAAGAATATAAACGCAAGCCACTTGGTCTTGATTTTCACCAGAACAATCATTTTGACGGACTGGCGCCATACTTCCGTTCGGTATTGAAGAAAGAACTTCAAAAGATTTTTAAAGAACAGAATATTAACCGCCCGGATGGCACCCCTTATGATCTTGACCGCGACGGCTTAAAAATATATACCACCATTGATGCTACCATGCAGCAATATGCGGAGGATGCGCAGCGTGATTATATGAAAGACCTGCAGGCCCAGTTCAATGATCACTGGCGCGGCCGTAACCTTTATAAAAGCATCCACAACTTCAAATTTTTGCTTGATCAGGGCATGCAAAAATCTGACAGGTACAAACAACTGAAACAACAGGAAAAATCTGACGAGGAGATTGAAGAAAACTTCAAGACCAAAACCATGCTTAACCTTTTTACCTGGCACGGCAATATCGATACCATGATGAGGCCAATTGACAGTATTATCTACTGTAAAATGCTTTTGCGTAACGCCCTCATGAGCATGGACCCAACAACCGGGTATGTTAAAGCATGGGTTGGCGGCACCAATTTTGAGCACTTTAAATATGACCAGGTAAAGAACGGCACCCGCCAGGTGGGCTCAACGGCCAAACCATTTACTTATGCCGTAGCTATTGATAACGGTTACTCGCCATGCATGAAGATTAATAATGTGCCAGACACCATTCGTGGTTATGGCGCGCCATGGTGCCCGCGCTCTTCGCCGTCCGAAACTTTGCCGGGCTTTATTACTTTAAGGCAGGCATTAGCACACTCACAAAACTGGGTTACGGCCCACGTTATGGGCGAGGTTAAGCCAGAGCCAGTCGTTGAACTAATCAAGAAGATGGGCATCACAACCAATGTTCCGCCTTATCCTTCTATATGCTTAGGTACGTTTGATGCCTCGGTTTTTGAGATGACGGCCGCTTACTCCGCTTTTGCCAACCACGGCCTTTGGACAGAGCCTACTTATATTTTACGCATTGAAGATAAAAACGGCAACGTATTGTACACCCATACTCCGCGCGTAGTGCAAGCCATGAACCCGCAAACGGCGTATGTAATGACCTATATGCTTAAAGGAGTTATTGAAGATGGTACCGGTTCAAGGTTAACCTATAAATATGGTTTACGAAACCCAATAGGTGGTAAAACCGGTACAACCCAAAATAACTCCGACGGTTGGTTTATAGGTATAACCCCACAGTTGGTTACCGGCTTATGGACAGGTTGCGAAGATCGTGACATTGCCTTCCAAAGCACCCGCCTGGGCGAAGGTGCCAATAGTGCCCTGCCTATATTTGCCATGTACATGAAAAAGGTATATGCCAATGCGGCTTTAGGCATCAAAAAGAACGTTGATTTTGATGCACCTGCAAATGGAGTTAGCATCATATTGGATTGCGGAGCCTATAACCAGCAGCAACAGGGAACTACTGAGGTAGATAAGAAATTAGGGTTTTAATGGTTCATTCGTTCACTTGTTCATTAGTTCATTGGTAAATAGTTTAATAGCATGAGTCATCACACTCTCGAAGACTTAGAAGTTTATAGATTGGCTGATAGTTTCAGTGATGAGATTTGGTTTATTGTAAGCGAATGGGACTATTTCACTAAAGACACCGTTGGAAAACAAATAGTGCGCTCTGCTGATTCAATCAGTGCGAATATAGCGGAGGGTTACGGCAGGTACCACTATAAAGAAAACCGCAATTTCTGTTATTTTAGTAGAGGCTCAATTTTGGAAACCAAAGGCTGGCTTCAGAAATCAAAGAAAAGAAACCTGATAACTGAGGAACAATTCGACGATCTGTTTGAAAAGCTACAGGTCATTCATCTCAAGTTAAATGCTTACCTTAAATTCATTGGCAAGCGGGACGGTAATGAGAAGGCAGAGTAATAAAGAATAAACTGAGTTCTATTGGTAGAGCTGAATGCAATCACCAGACAGACCAATGAACTAATGAACCAGTGAACTAATGAACCAATTTGATTACAGGGCTGCTTTAAAAAACATCCCTCACAAACCCGGGGTTTACCAATACTGGGATAGTGAGCAGGAACTGATATATATTGGCAAGGCTAAAGACTTGCGCAATCGTGTTGGCTCGTACTTTAACCAGGATATTCATATCAATGCTAAAACACGGGTGTTGGTATCCAAGATCCGTGCTATAACTTTTACTATTGTTGACACCGAGGTTGATGCCTGGCTGCTGGAAAACAGCATGATCAAGAAGCATCAGCCCCGCTACAACGTAATGCTTAAGGATGATAAAACCTATCCATGGATTATCATTAAAAACGAAAATTACCCGCGTATTTTCTGGACCCGCCGTATTATAAAAGATGGATCCAAATACCTTGGCCCTTATGCATCGATAAGCATGATGCATAACATTTTAGGGCTTATTAAGGAAACTTATCCCTTGCGCACCTGCAACCTGCAGCTCACCCGCGAAAACATTGATAAAGGTAAGTTTAAGGTTTGCTTGGAATACCAGTTGGGCAACTGTAAAGGGCCTTGCCAAAACTATCAAACAGAAGAGGACTACGATAACAGCATCGAAGAGATCAAGGATATTCTGAACGGGAAGATCGGTGCAGTTCTTCGCCGTTTAAAAAATGAGATGGAAACCGCTGCCATGGAAATGAATTTTGAGCTGGCGCACCGGCTTAAACGCAAATTCGAACTGCTTGAAAATTACCAGAGCAAATCCACTGTAGTTAATTCATCTATTACTGATGTGGATGTGTTCAGCATTGCGTCAGAGGAAAAACTGGCATTCGTAAACTTCCTGAAGGTGATGAATGGTACCATCATCCAAACACAAACCATCGAACTAAAAAAGCGACTGGATGAAAGTGACGAAGAGTTGCTTACACTGGCCATATCCGAGTTCAGGAGCCGTTATAACAGCGACAGCAAGGAAATCATCGTACCGTTTGATATCGATCTTGAGGACCATCCAAACATCAAATTCACGGTGCCAAAACTGGGCGAAAAACGCAAATTACTTGACCTTTCGCAAAAGAATGTACAGTTCTTTAAGAAGGAAAAGATTGACCAGTACGAGAAACTGAACCCCGAGATCCGCACCGAACGGTTGCTCACGCAAATGATGAAAGATCTGCGCATGAACCAGCTGCCACGCCATATTGAATGTTTCGATAACTCTAACTTCCAGGGCAAATACCCGGTATCGGCCATTGTAGTGTTCAAGGATGGAAAGCCCTCCAAAAAAGATTACCGGCATTTTAACGTAAAAACCGTTGAAGGCCCTAACGACTTTGCCACTATGGAAGAAGCTGTACACCGCCGTTACCGCCGCATGCTGGATGAAGGAACAGAATTACCACAGCTGATCGTGATTGATGGAGGTAAGGGCCAGTTATCATCGGCCATGCATAGCCTTAAGTTATTGGGTATAGATAAAAAGGTAACCGTGATAGGCATTGCCAAACGCCTGGAGGAGCTTTATTATCCCAACGATCAGTACCCCATGTATCTCGACAAAAAATCGGAAACCCTTAAAGTGATCCAGCACCTGCGCGATGAGGCACACCGATTTGGGATCACTTTCCACCGTAAAAAGCGCGATAAGGGCACATTGGTAACAGAACTTGAGCTGATAGAGGGCATAGGCAAAACCACAGCCGAAAAGCTGCTTAAATACTTTAAATCGGTAAAGAAGATTCGCGAAGCTAACGAGGAAATGCTGCTCGAAGTAGTAAATCTTAAACAGGCCAAAGCCATATTGACGTATTTTAATACAGGAGCAGAAATTAAGCAAGGATAGCTCCCAGATTACTACGCCTAAAATAACAAAGGCCTGGTTCAATCAACCAGGCCTTCTTTATATATTGATGTTGTGATTTTTATTACTGAGCGATGTAAAATGATTTTTGATCGCCATCCTGATAAACATGAATTGATTTTTTAACTACCTGCTTGTCGGTAGTGATCTCCATAGTGTATTCACCATCTTCCAAACCGGTTAACACATAACCTTTGCTTACATCGGTTTTGCTTGGCACAATGTCTTTCAATAAAAGCTCATTGTCTTTATTGTAAACTTTTACTACTGACTTTCCATTTTCAGTTTTTGCAAAGTTCACTTTCAAACCACGGTCGTGGTCAAGGGCCTTAAAGCTTACAACTTCTTTGGCTTTAGGGGTAACATCGGCTTTGCCTTCGTCGGCTTTGGCTAATGTGGTAGCAAATACACCTGCAGTTAATAATACAAATAAGGCTGATAATTTTATTGAGGTTTTCATGATCGTAAGGTTTTAATGTTTTAAATATGTTGTGTTGTTGTTTTCAATGATCAAATGAACAACATATATTTTGATCACTAAAAAGTGTTATACCAGCTGTAGATATATATAGACAAAATCTCAAAAGCACTCGGCAAACCCGAAAAACGCCTTATTTATCCCTATTTCAGGCGTTGGTCGGAATTTTGGGGGAGTTGGTAGAAAGGAGTAAGCGATTGGTCAGGCCTGGGGTGAAAATCGCATATGAAAAGGGGATAAACAATAACTATCCTATCAAATGTTTACCGGCCAATAAGCACGGCAGAAGGCGCGACGAAAAATCTTAGCCGTTTTTACGAGAAAACGGGTCTTAACAAAACAGGCGATGAAAAATTCATCGCCTGTCTTAAATCTTGTTTAATCTTAATGTATTAGTACTGCCAAAGGTTAAGCTCCCAGTCAAGAAGGGACTTCTTAACCCTTTCTGATTCGTAAAGCTTATCAATACCCTGGGCGTAATCTTTTATACGCTCGTCTTTGTCGTTGCTTTCTTTTACGATATAACTGGTAAAGATGCGTTTTATAAATACATCGTCAAAACTTAAGCCCGTGGCATCGCTGTTACGGCTAACCACCTCTTTAGTTGCAAGTACCGCACGTGCTTCAGGAAAATAAATCCAAAAAGCAGGCTGAAAATCAATGTCAAGTGTACCTGTACCTTTAGGTTTAACCAGGGGAGCAATACCTATAATCCGGGGCTCAAATACGGAGCGCTGTTTATCGAAGATCCAATCTTCCTTAATGCGGAATTTAAGTACGCTATCAGGATTAAACTCACCTGCAACAAGCGTAGATGATATAACGTTATTATCCTTATCGCGCTTTTCAACCACGCTGCTGTCAGATGCTAAACGGCCACGGGCCTGTGCACCTGTTAAAGGAGTAGTAAAACCATCGCCATTGGGATCATCCTTTTTTCCCGGAGTTGGGTCATATGCTGTAAGCTCGCCTTTGGCTATGGCGTCAAGCAATACATCAATTAAACGGCCTTTGGGTGAAGCCAGGTACTGGTTCATCTTTTCGCGTACATCAATTTCGCGCCAAACGCGTTTGGCAAATGCTACATCATTTTCACGCAAGTTAGGATACGGCGTAACCTTGGCGTTTAAAATATTGTTCTTTTTGTAATAGCCGTCAAGCGGTCTGTCAAAAGGTTTCGCAGCAATTTTACTTGCAGTATCAAGGGGCTGCTGGCTGGTAACATTATCCGGCTGAACCTGTACAGGTTTCTGAGTTGTTTGCCTGGCGGTGGTTGTCTTTTTTGCCGGCGGCCTCTTGGTACGCTTTTTTTGCGCATAAGCGCTTACACAAGCCAGGCACAGGATAACAACTAAAATTCTCTTTTTCATACGCGTTTAATTTGCGGATAATACAATCGGGTCAAGTGACCTCGGTGAATGGTCAGGGCCTACCGCAACGATATCCTTAAATATAACAGTAGTTCCTGGTGTAACCGTATTCAAAGCACTACGCATCGCGCCGGTTAATTCACCGCCCGAGCCTGATAAAATAATGGCATCCTGGCGCGGTTTTACAACCAGCATAGTAAAGTGCGTTACGTTAAATTTAGCATCAAAGTCAAAGTTATCCAACTGGGCAAAAAGCCTGTCCTGTGCCCTGATATTAGCCGAACTGGTGTTACCTCCGCTTTTACCTGCAAACTGTGGCTTAGGGTCAGGGATCCTTTTGATACGGAACTGTGTTGAGCCCAATACCGCTCCTTTTGCACCACTAACAGAAATTGTAGCTTTGCCTATGCTGTTTACAATAGCTGTGTAATGCCCCCCCGAACCACTAAGAGAACCGGCACCGCTAAAATGCACGTTTAAGTCGCTGGCTGCTACGCCGGGCGCGGATACCGAAATAGGATTCGGTACACCGATATAAAGTACGTTCATTTTATCAGGAGAAATAACTGCCGAAGGTCTTGCAACTGTATATTCCTGCTTAAAAGGATAAGAATCATTTTTACCGGTTGTATTGTTTTTAACCGTGATAAAACCTTCTACGGTATGTTTTCCTTCTCCGCTCGCGGTAATGGTATAATTCCCCTTACCATCTGTAACAGATACCCTGCTGCCATTAACAGTAATATCTGGATTTGATTTTGAATCGTAAGCGGTTAAAAAGATCTGGGCAGTATATGGCTGTCCGGCTATCACATAGCTGCTCGGAGCTACCACTACTGCGCTAAACTTATCGAGCGTAACCTGGGCTTGATCAATTTTACCCAATAATTTCTTAACTACTTCGTTTTCAGCGTTTTTGCTGTCAGCTTCAATTTTGGCTAAAGTAGTGAGGGCCGCGCCTAAAGGTATGCCATCACCAAAGTTAGCTTCCTGCCATGATTTTCTAACATCCCCATGCGGTTTAGGCGCTATGGTATTTAGTGAAAACTGCACGCCTGCGCTGTCTTTACCCAAAGCTACCATTAACCTTTGGCGGGTTTCATCAATTTTAGCTTTCAGTTTCTCCCCATTTTTTTGATTGATCATGATACGGGGCGATATATCCAGGTTATCCCGGGCATCAACGTCATCAATTTCCGGGTTAATCCCGCCGCCTTCCTGAATCAGCTTCGCTTTTAGCTGTTCAATGTAGGTATTTAGTTCTGCAGCAATAGCACTTGCCTGTTTAGCTTTATCATAAATAGGTTTAGCCCTTTCAGGTTGTTCCTTCAATTTTGTAGCCTCAAAAGCGCTGTATGTGTTTTGCAAACCAGTATTAACATTCCTGGTTGATGCATCCAAACTATTTGTAATATTCTTAAACGCGTCCAACAGGCTATCCGGTACGTTAAGGGCAATGAGGCCCAATAGTACCAGGTATAGTATACCTATCATTCGCTGTCTTGGGGTTTCCTTACCTCCGGCCATCTATTATAAATCTTTTCTGGTAATCAATTAATTAATTATATTAAACACGCGGCTGGTTCATAGCTGTAAGCATGTTGCCATAAATGGCGTTTAATGATGCCAGGTTTTTAGCCAAACGACCTACCTCTTCCTTAAACTGTTTTGAATCATCCATTGATTCATTGAAGTTGTTCATGGTAAGCGAAAGGTTCTGGTAAAATTTATTCATTGATTTTAAGTGCGCGCTTGAATCCTGTAATTCCAGCTCGTAAACCGCGTTAAGTGCCGACAGGTTTTTAGCTAATTGGGTAACCTGGTCATGGTAAGCTTTTGAATCAACATTTGAGTTAGCCATTTCTGTTAAATTAGCCGATGCCTTTTCAAAAGAAACACTTAGTTTTTCATAGCTTGCGGTTGCATCTTTAACTTTGCTTGTAAAAGCTATAGTAGCTTCCCCCGCATCGGTAACACGTGATATAGCGGCTACCTTATCACCAAATGTACGTAAACCATCACCAAGGCTGCGTACCAGCTCCGGGCCAATTTTTGCATCTTCCATCATTTTATCCAGCGCAGCAGTTGTTGAAGGGCCTGTATTACCGACGCTCCTTACAGTTGCTTTTGGAAGTTCTCCCTGAAAGTCTTCATTTAATTCAGGATACACACGTGCCCAGTTAATTTCTTTATCTTCTCTCTGAAATCCTAATATAAAAAACAGTATAGCCTCAGTTATAAGTCCCCCTGCTATCCAGTAAGTGGCACCGGGCCAATGCAAAATCTTAAACATTAACCCTATAATCACCACAGTAGCACCCCATGATACGATGTTGCCTATTCCGTAAGGTTTTTTCTTTCCAGCCATAATAATTCAGAAGTAAACTTTTATTTTTTAATTTGATTTGCTTGCGTTTAACTAACTCTTGATTAGCGTTTATCTGTAATGTCGCGCCCTAAATATTTGGTGACGCAGCGGAAACCGATATATGATTTAGCGGTGTCCTGATATTCGTAGGTCCGGGTTGAGTTTTGAAGAAAATATCCGATATCTTTCCATGAGCCCCCGCGTACAACTTTACGTTTCAATATTTCGGGGTCGGTAGACTTAGCTTCGTAATTGAATGTTGGTGCAAGGTCGTGTACAAATGTTGACGCTGATTCGTCAAAGGCGGATAATGTCCACTCGGCTACATTACCTGCCATATTGTATAAACCATAATCATTAGGGAAGTATGAACGTACCGGCACAGTATACGCGCCGCCGTCATCGGTATAATTACCACGCCCCGGCTTAAAGTTAGCCAGTAAACAACCTTTTGCATTTTTGATGTAAGGCCCTCCCCATGGATAATCGGTACCTATCCTGCCGCCACGTGCCGCGTACTCAAACTCGGCTTCCGTAGGCAAACTGTAAGGTGCACGGTGCGGTAAACGGCGCTTATCTTTATAAGCATCATTATAGCGCGTGCGCCATACACTGTAAGCTCTGGCCTGCCTCCAGGTTACCCCTACAACAGGGTAATTACGGAATGCGGGATGTGAAAAATAACTTTCAACCATAGGCTCGTTGGCAGCATATGAAAAATCGCTTAACCAAACAAGCGTATCCGGGTATACCGCCACGGTGTCACGAACAATGAAATCGGAACGATGTTTTGTTTTATCGTTATGATGATCTGCAGCATCACGCAGGGTAAACAAAGCGTAGTTATATTTAAGTAAGCGAACGTCAACCTCATTACGGTCAAACACACGGTCATCGCCCTGGTAGTACATACCCTGCAATTTTTGAGTATTGTTTGCCTGGTTGCCTTTGCTGCTCCAGATAGGGTTTTTCTTTACAAACTCCCAGTTGATGAATTTTTTACCGCCATTGTTATTACCGGCGCCACCTTTGGGCTGAATGAAATACTTATTATCGTTGATATAATTGGTAATGGCTATCGAATCGCGGACCCAGTTCACAAACATTTTGTACTGACTGTTGCTGGTTTCGGTTTGATCCATAAAAAATGGAGAAACAGTAACCTGTTTAGTTTGGGCTATCTGGGCAAAGGTTACGTCCTGATCAGTTTGCCCCATAAGGAAACTGCCACCCGGAATATAAACCATTCCGTAAGGCACTTCGGCCCTGAATGATCTTGCAGGAACCCCTACCACTTCCCCCCGGTCACCGCCTCCGCGGCCACAACCACTTAATATACCACCTGCTAAAACAATTATTAAAAAGTAGATCTGCTTCATTTTACAATCAAAATCAGTTATATAACTATAACACAATGCAACGTCCGAATATATTACATTTTACGCAATGTAAGCTATAAAAAACGATAATTTGGCTTCTTGAACCGATAAACTGTGTACTTATCTTCTCAATGCCATACAAAACGCTATATAATTAACAAACCGCTAACCAATTGTTAACATGACAA
This sequence comes from Mucilaginibacter sp. SJ, assembly GCF_028993635.1. NCBI lineage: Bacteria > Pseudomonadati > Bacteroidota > Sphingobacteriia > Sphingobacteriales > Sphingobacteriaceae > Mucilaginibacter > Mucilaginibacter sp. SJ. The sequence continues at coordinate 4,424,899 of NZ_CP118631.1, read as the reverse complement.
TTAGTTAGCGGTTATACGGGTAAATATGGTAAAAAGTTGCAGCCTGGTTAAATAAATTTCCAATTTATTTGTTTACAAGCTTAACATACTGCTCAATAGCCATTGTCATTGATGGCGCGCCGGGGGTTGGAGCTGGTATATCCAAAATTAAGCCAGCCTCAAGCACTGCCTTATGAGTAGTCGCCCCAAAAGCGGCGATGCGTGTATTGTTTTGCTTAAAATCGGGAAAGTTTTTATACAGCGATTGTATACTTGACGGGCTAAAAAATGCTATAACATCGTAAAACACATCGGCGAGGTCAGAAAGATCGCTGCAAACCGTGCGGAAAAGCACCGCTGGGGTAAAGTTATAACCGTTCTCCAGCAAAAAACGCTGCGTTTCTTCGGCAGCGACATCCGAGCATGGGTAAAGGAATTTTTCCGACGAATGCTTTTTCAAAACCTCTGCCAGGTCAGCAGCGGTTTGCTTGCCAAAAAAGATCTTACGTTTACGGTACTGAATGTACTTTTGAAGGTAAAGCGCTATGGTTTCTGAAAGGCAAAAGTATTTCATTTCAACAGGCACCTCAAAGCGCATCTCCTCGCATATGCGAAAAAAATGATCGGCAGAATTACGACTGGTAAAGATCACAGCGCTAAAATCAGCTAAGTTAATCTTCTCTTTTCTGAAATCCTTTGCGGGCACACCCTCAACATGAATAAATGATCTGAAATCAATTTTCAGGTTAAGCTTTTTAGCCAGCTCGGCATAAGGATTTTTATCATTTTCGGGCTTAGGCAAAGTAACCAGTATGCTTTTAACCTTTTTCTTTCTATCTTCCAATTCAGTGCTTTTAATAACCTAAATTTTAATATTCAATGCCTTTATTAAAATCAAAACAGGGCAAATTTCGAGGGCACAAAGATACGTAAATAAATAAAACTTATGAAATCGAAAGGTAGAAATTATATTTACGCTGCTCCTGATGTATTGCCATATAAAAATTATGATGATGATAATGAGCGTAACTGTAAGTAGTACAGGAATGTATTGTGCACCAAGCAAGCTGAAACAAATAACCACGGGCAAAAAAACAAACGCGATATTAAAATAGGTAAGATGCAGAATATTAAGGTATTCGCTCACCAGCTTATTAATATCAAACACAAATCCTAAAAACTTGAGTATTAAAAACTTGAGCGAAAATAATGCAATAATGACTACGGTAAGAAAAGTAAACAGGCCGCTCCCCGCTATTTTATAATAAACGCCTTTGTACGCAGCCAATTGATATAAAAACAAACCGAACGTAGCACAAAATAACAAAAACAAGCCCAGGAAAGCCCACGAACTAACCGGGCTCTCTTCTTTACCAGCTATCGAAAGTACGCGTTTGCTGTAAAAAGAGGCAAATACATTGCTGACATCTTTGCCCAGGGCAAGGTTAAGGATAGCTGTATACAACAGCATAGCAATAATGAGCACAATAACCCAGGGGTCACGCGAAGGGCGGTTATGCCCCTCCATGACCCTGCTCTTTGACCTGGAATGAAGATCAAGAAAGCCGTAGCCATGATATAATTCGCGGGCAAAAACGCTATCGGCATATTCGGCACGCATGGCCGCATCGGGCACCCTGAGGTAACGCATAGCAATAGAGTCTGCAATAAATTTATCTCTGTTTTGCATGGCATAAGCCACCGAATCAAGCACCGAATTGCCGGGACGAAAAGCGCGTGTTGGTGATTTTAAAGGCGTATCAGCCACTATTGAATCCTGTTGCGCAAAAGCAGCAGTACAATTCAATAAAAACAGCAGGCAACACCAAATAACCAAACAGATCCTCAAAGCTTAAAAAGGGCTTATTATTTTTTGCAAAAGTAGGGTAATTATCTGAACCAGAATTTTATCAATTAATATTTTTTATTTAAACACGAATGCCGGTAAAAAAAGTTTTCAAGATCGATCTTTGAGAGCTAAGCCTCTACTACTTTAAAAATTCAATTGCAAACAGGTTACGCTGTTATTGCTACAAACATCTTAATCTTTCAGTTATAAACAACAATTGCTTTATCTTTTCGTAACTTCCTATGATGTAATTTTTTTAGGAGATATTTATATTTAATTCTGTATCTTTATAAGAAAACTTCCTATATGAGATACCTTTTCCCTGTCACCTTTCTCGCGATACTCTGTTTTTCGTGTAAGAAGGACGCACAGAAAAAACCAGTGGACAATAACACGGGTAACAATACCGGCAAGGAATATAAGATCAATTTTGCCATCGGTAACGCTGAAGCGGGAATAAAAACAAATAGTAAGCTACAACTAAATGACGCGACCCTGCTAACTTCGTATTTCAAATACCTGAATTATCTTGTATATGACAGTAACGGCGACCTGGTACACCGAATTGTCCAACAGCGTGATTCGGTAACCAATTTTGGTCTTATTGCCGATTATCTTAAAGCAGGTAGTTATACCATAATTTTCGAAGCCGGACAATTTGATTTGATGCCAACCACAGTTATCCCAGCCTCATTTGCTAAACTCTCTACTGCAAATATTCAAAACCCAATGTATCATGATGATTTTTTTTATAAAAAGTTAAATATTACGGTAACCGACACAAGCGTAACACAATCTGTAACACTTAAACGAGTTGCATCAAAACTACAAATTAGGTTTTCGGATACTATTCCATCCGATGTGACAGGGGTTCTTATAAGCGTTAGTGCATATGCATATTATTATTCCCTTGCAAAAGATTCTCTTTTTTACGGCAATGGTTCAGCTACTCGAATTTCGTTTACGCCCGCCCAAATTGGACATGCAAATGTTACTGTTACCTCGGCATTGGTGTTTGCATATCGCCCAGGATCGGTAAGCATTCGTGTTGAAACTGCCGCCAATAGCATGAATAAGTATGCGGGGGTGAGTGTAGATGATGTAACTTTTGTGAGAAATGAAACTACCTTGTTAAGTGGGCAGGTATTCAATAATTATTCGACCTCTCAAAATGGCAATATTACAATATCAATTAATCCTGACTGGGACGGAAGTACCACAATACCATTTTAATCAACATTAAAAATCTCATGAAAAATTATACTTTCCTTCTGTTGTCAGCTATCATATTATTTATTGGAGGCTGTAGTAAAGATAAACCGGCGCAACCGGCAACAGGTACTTTACATACGGTAAAAATAAATATTACCAGCGCCGATTTTTCGCAACAGCTTATAAGCTCAAACAACAGCCGCATTAAAACCGACGCTGTTATTTCTGATCCCGGATTATTAAAAAATTATATTGATACGTTATATGTAAATTTTGCCGGAAAAGAGTTTCATTTTGGTAAAAAGACATTTTCATCAATGATCATAACCAATAAGTTTTCTTCGGGTTCTTCTGTTTACGTAAAAGGTATAGCAGGCAAAAGTAATTTAACTGTCGAAGATAATGGTGCATATTATGGTCTTTATGGCGGGTTACCATGGTCTGATTGCTTTGCAGGCCAACAAACATTTACGGTTGGCAATTCAGATATTACAGTTAATTTTCAGTTAAACAGGATAGTTGCCGATCTGAAAGTGATTATTCAAGATAAACTCCCTACAAACCTTGATCATATAACCTTAGCATTTTCAAAAAGCTACTGGCGCTACAATTTAATTACCATGCAAACCGATACCGCCACCGATCCGCTTCTTAACAAACGATCATATGATTATGCTGTAGCTGATACTTCAGTAGGCAAACCAAATTTCATGATAGACTTTTTAACTATAAATACCATTTCGCCATTTACGTTAACCATCAGCGCGTATGATAAAAGTAAAAACCTAATAGCTTCAAAAGTTATTACTAATATAAAACTAACCACAAATCAAAAAACGATTCTTACAGGCACGCTATTTGGAGGAACAACAAACTCGAATCCGGGCTATAATGCCTCGGCAGATACGACGTGGGGTGCTACAACTGTAAAATCTTTTTAAAAAAAACAAAATGCAGATTGAATTATACGAATACTTAGATACAAAAAACGTTTAATTTGATGTAACTATATTAATTTCGGCCTACTAAAACATTTCGTATAGGATTTTCTCTCCACCAACCTTATAATAAAACCGACTGCTTCAAAGCGACTTTTCCGAAAGTTTCTATTTTATTCAAAAAATATAATTGCGTTACCTTTGCCGCATGGCAGGCATTTACATACATATCCCTTTTTGCAAGCAAGCTTGCCATTATTGCGATTTCCATTTTAGCACATCGTTAAAGTACAAAGATGAAATGCTGCATGCCTTGATCAGTGAGATCAAACTGCAAAAAGGTTACCTCAGCGGTGAAACCATCGAAACCATTTACTTCGGTGGCGGCACCCCCTCTGTTTTGGATGGTGATCAAATCAGCAGGATCATCAACACGGTAACCGAACTCCACACGGTATCGTCCACTGCCGAAATAACCCTGGAGGCTAACCCCGATGATCTGAAACCGGACAAACTCAAAGCCCTTAGGCAAACACCGGTTAACCGCTTCAGCATAGGGATCCAGTCGTTTTTTGATGAGGATTTGGTTTGGATGAACCGCGTACATCGGGGGCAGGAAGCCGAATCATCGGTAAAACGCGCCCAGGACGCCGGTTTTGAAAACATTACGGTCGACCTCATTTACGGTTATCCCATGCTCAGTGATACCAAATGGAAGCAAAACCTGGACAAGGTATTTGAGCTTAACGTTCCGCACGTATCTACCTATTCCATGACAGTTGAACCGCAAACTGCGCTGGCGGCCTTCATCAACAAAAAGAAGCAGCCCCCCATGAACGAACATCAAAGTGCCGAACAGTTTATGGTATTGATGGATGCCATGCAGGCACATGGGTTTGAACATTACGAAATCTCCAACTTTTGCAAGCCTGGCCAATACTCCCGTCATAATTCAAATTACTGGAAAGGGGTAAACTATTTGGGAATCGGCCCTTCGGCCCATTCTTACAATGGAGAGACCCGCCAATGGAACATCGCTAACAACGCGAAATATATGCAGGCGCTTGAAACCGGAAAACTACAGGCCGAAACCGAGGAGCTAACCGAAAAGAACCGCCTGAATGAATATATCATGACCTCATTACGCACAATCTGGGGCCTTGAACTGGTTAAGCTCAACCAGATAGCCAAAGGTGCATCAGACGAAATACTCAAAGCTGCCGCCGAATATTTCGACAGGGAATGGATCATACAAAAAGATAATGTTATTTATCTTAGCGCAACAGGTAAACTGTATGCCGATCATATTGCCGCCGGATTATTTTTCTAAACCTTTGAGGTTTTTTAAAGTCAGTACTTTGTTACAAAGCAAATTGATTTTAAAAACTGTTTATATTTATCAAATCGTATTGTTTTATATACCTGCAATTATGAAAAAAGTACTCATTATCGCTCTATCGTTTATAGCTATTACCATAGCCCCAAAAGCTTTCGCCCAAAAAACTGTGGGCGGTACCGTCATGTCGCCTGCTAAAAATATCGTACAAAACACATCCGGCTCAAAAGACCATACTACGCTCGTAAACGCTATTAAATCTGCCGGGTTGGCACCTACCCTATCAGCAGCCGGTCCGTATACCGTTTTTGCACCTACTAATGAAGCTTTTGCCCAGCTTCCTGCCGGCACTGTTGACAACCTGATGAAACCCGCAAGCAAGGCTAATCTTATTAAACTGCTTACTTATCATGTGGTGCCCGGCAAATTAACCTCGGCCGACCTGTTAACCAAAGTAAAAGAGGGTAAAGGCAAGCTGGAGCTTAACACATTGAGCGGTGGTACGCTTACTGTGATGTCGCAGGGGGCAAAACTTTACCTTATTGACGAAAAAGGTGGCAAATCATTCATCACCATAGCCGATGTTGCCCAAAGCAACGGCGTTATCCAGGTAGTTAATTCGGTTTTGAAACCTAATTAAGCCAGTTGCAGTTTGTAATGGCAGAAGCAGCCGGCAGTGGCAGTTGTACAAGCGGTACACTGATTAGAGGAAGATAGGCAAAATATACTTTTTTGATTACACTCCATGAAACTGCACCTGCAACTTCCTACTGCCACTGCAGCTCCGTATTGCTACTGCAACTAAAATACAACTGTCAGCACAATTTCAAAATCGGCACAAATCGTTTACATATTATTTACAAAGAATTAATTTTGCTCGTTAATTAATTTGTGAAAATGAGTATAACGCTTACACCTATTGATAGTGTAGACAATATAAGCAAAGAGGATTTTGTTAACAATTACTTAAATCCGCGTAAACCGCTTATTATCCGCAAAGCTACCGAAAGCTGGCCCGCCCTGCAAAAATGGACTTTTGAATACCTGAAAGAGGTAGTTGGAGATAAAACCGTTCCGCTTTATAACAGTTCAAAGGCCGATTCTTCCAAAGCTATTAATGCATCTGCAACCGAAATGAAGTTTGGCGATTATATCGATCTTATCCAAAAACAGCCTACCGATTTAAGGATTTTCCTGTTCGACCCAATTAAACATGCACCCAAACTACTGGAGGATTATCGTTCGCCATCTGATTTAATGGGTGGTTTCCTGGATAAATACCCCAATATGTTTTTCGGCGGTGCCGGTTCTGTAACATTTTTACATTACGACATCGACCTTGCGCACATTTTCCATACACATTTTAATGGCCGCAAACATGTAATGCTGTTCGATCAGAAATGGACCGAACGTCTGTACTGCATCCCCTTTGCTACCTATGCTTTAGAAGATTATGATATTGAAAACCCCGATTTCACCAAATTTCCGGCACTTGACGGCATTGAAGGACAAGAAGCCATTTTAGAGCATGGCGATACCCTGTTTATGCCAACCGGTTACTGGCACTGGATGAAATACCTCGCCGGTTCATTTTCGATATCGTTACGCGCCTGGGATAAATCATGGGCCATTAAAGCCAAAAGTTTGTATAACTTAACTGTACAACGCAAGTTTGACAACCTAATGAAAGCACGCTTTAAAAAGGGTTATATGGACTGGAAGGAGAACCTGGCTATCAAACGCGCTAACAATGCCCTTGTAGCAGGCAAGCCATAATATTAAGATATATTTATACTACTTTGGGGTTTATTTCGTTATTTTGAATGCTTTTAAACGAGTAAGAAACAATATTGTAACTTTATTTTAAAATAAGCGTAATCCCCCTAAAGTAATAAACTATTATGTGCTTCATTCTTAACCCGATCGATACGGTTGAAAATATTTCTCCCGAAGACTTTAAGAAGAATTATTTAGACCCCCGTCGCCCGCTGGTTATTAAAGGGCTTACCAAAAGCTGGCCTGCCCGCGAAAAATGGACACCCGAATATTTAAAGCAGGTTGTTGGCAATAAAGTAGTGCCATTATATGATAATTCAAAGGCCGATCCGTCAAAGCCCATCAATTCGTCGGCAACTGAAATGCCTTTTGACGAATATATCGACCTCATCCGCAGTAAACCAACCGAGTTAAGGATATTTTTCTTTAACATATTTAAGCAAGCGCCGCAGCTTTTGGATGATATCGTATTACCTAAAGACCTGATGGGTGGCTTTTTGGAAAGCATGCCCGCCATGTTTTTCGGCGGTTCAAACTCGGTTACTTTTTTACATTACGATATTGATCTTCCGCATATTTTCCATACCCATTTTGGAGGGCGTAAACATGTGATCCTGTTTGAAAACAAGTGGAAACGCCGCCTGTACTGTATCCCCAATGCTACCTATGCACTGGAGGATTATGATGTACTAAATCCTGATGTCAAAAAATTCCCGGCACTTGACGGCGTGGAAGGCATTGAGGTGTTCCTGGAACATGGCGATACCCTGTTTATGCCAACCGGCTACTGGCACTGGATGAAATATGTTGATGGTTCATACTCCCTGAGCCTTCGCGCATGGGATGCCAGCATAAGCCGTAAAGCGGCAAGCCTGTATAACCTGGCCGTTAAAGGTGGTGTTGACAGTGCTTTAAAAATGATGTTCAAAGGCAAGTATGCTAAATACCGCGAAGGACTGGCCGTTAAATGGGCTAATAGGGAGCTGGCTGCGGGGAAACCTTTTTAAAGTCGAAAGTCTTACGTTTTTAGTCATGATATTAAATAGCGACGGATAAAATCCATCGCTATTTTTATTTATACCCCAAGGCCGTGTCCTCCCGGCCAGCCGCTTTGCTTGCAAATGCGAGTGGAGACATGAGCATCGGGGTTGGATATTACCAGCGCTCCAATCCCAATAGCTTTTTACCCAACTCGCTAAGCTCAGCTACTGGATTTTGCTTTTCTCGTTCCAACGGATCACCGGGGAAGGCGTAGCCTTGCATAGCTTCACGGCTTTGCCAGCTGTTGATGCGCCACTGCCTTAATTCTTCATTGTCTTCCTGTGCGGGCACCATCGATATATATTGAGCTATACGCACTTTATCTACACTGGTATTCGGGCGGATACCATGTGGTTGCAAACTATTAAATATCAGCAGATCACCGGCTTCCAGTTTCACTTTTACCGTTTCAAATCCGGTGGTATCGGGTTTGTAATGATCACGATCATCAGGCTGGGTTAATTTCCAGGTATCATAAATTCGATATAACTCGGGGATGCATTGAAAGCCGCCCATGTTTTCATCCGTCTGATCGGCAAGGGCCAGTACACCCTGTACATTCTGAGGCTTGGTTTCGGGATCGTAATCCCAATGAATGAAGCCTTTATATTCAAAACCGGGTCGTAGCGGAAAATTAAGATTTGCCCTGTCGATAGTTACCCATAGCTTTTCCGTACCCCAGATATCAGCAAAAGCCGCATGAACTTTAGGATACTGGCGGTTATCCCACATAAATTGCTGATTATAAATTTCAACCATGCCGGTATTGTTCAACTCGCTCATTTGCATTTGGGCATTGGGCCGTTTATACCAGGTTTCCATGTCATTTGCGTCTTTACCCTCATATTGCCACAAGTAATCGGCAAGTTTTTGAACTTGCTCTTTAGGTACGGCATTTTTTATGATCACGTAGCCATTCTCAATCCAAAATTTCCAGTCGGCCTCATTTAATACTTTTAACGGTTCATTGTTAGCTCGTTTATTCAAGCCCATTTGGCTCGATTTTGCAGTTGATGGATTACCGGGGATCTCTTTATGGGCATTTGCGGGTGCCATGGTCATGGTTGCATTTTCGGTCTTCATAATTTGCTTTGATTTATAATTCAAATTTAGGTCGACAGTGAAGGTGACTTATTCTGTACAATGACCAAAATTTGTTCTGCATTGACCATTTAATTATCTTTACTAAAGCATAATATTCAATGCAGCATGGATAAGATCCAGTTAGAGAAGGTTGACTTTGAACCGGGCAAATCGTTCAAGCTGTTTTCGCCACGACTCAGGAATACTTTTTTGTGGCATTATCATCCCGAATATGAATTGGTGTATGTTGAGGCCGATGCCGGGATCAGGCATGTTGGATCGCATATCTCTGGTTATACCCAGCACGATCTTGTACTTATTGGCAGTAACCTCCCCCATCTCAACTTTGATTATCGTCTCCGGAGTGAATATCACCAGATAGTGGTGCAGCTAAAAGAAGATTTTATGGGGACGGCTATAGGCATCACGCCCGAATTTTCGACCATCGAGCAGCTTTTCAAACGGGCAGCTAACGGTATTGCTTTTTATGGCGAAACGAGGACTTTAGCAGTACAGAAACTAAAACTTCTTCCGGCAATGAGCTCATTTCAACAATTAATGGGATTGATGGAAATCTTTAATATCCTGGCCGGTTCAAACGAGTTCATTATTTTAAATAATGACGGGCTAAACCTGCAGTTCTTTTTAAAAGACAAGATCAGGATGGGAGCCGTTTATGAATATATTGGCAATAATTACAACCTTAAGCCCGATGTAAATGTGGTGGCGGCTAAAGTTAATTTTACTACAGCAGCTTTTTGCCGCTATTTCAAAAAACAAACCAAAATGACTTTTACCGATTTTGTAAACCAATACCGGGTTGACATAGCCAAAAACCTGCTGATGCAGGATAAAAATGTAACTGAAACCTGCTATGCCGTAGGTTTTGAAAGCCTATCCTACTTCAATAAACTTTTCAACAAAATAGTTGGTAAAAACCCTTCCGAATTCAAGAAAGCCTGGGTTTCCAAAGATCAATAAAGACAGGCCCAATTATTCAACCTGATTTTTGTAGTATTCCTTAACCGCATCGGGTAAAAGGTGCAGGTACAAATTAGGCTCCTCCCTTATTCTTGCGGCCTGCACCGGTACAACTTTGCATGGCTCCTCATAAATAACACTTTCACAATCTAAAAACCGCCCCATATAAGCACCATAAGGCTCTGAGGCAAATATTACATCAATGTGCGGTAAGTTCTTTTTAAGATAGCTGGCCCAAAGCCTCGACATGTTTTCTATCGAATCGGCTCCTGGAAGCATAGCCTCATCATAACTTAACAATACAGGTTTAACCTTGTCATTATCAGCATAAGTTTTTTCAAGCCAGCGCAACCGCACATCCCCGGGAATAGGTTCATCATCGCTGGCACCGATAACAATCATAAGTTCATCACAGTGATCAAGTGCATAACCAATTAAAGTCATGTGGCCTATATGCAACGGCAAAAACTTCCCAATTATCAAACCTCTTTTCATCCAGCAATATTAAATTAACACTTAATTTTTTGTAACCTCTTATCTCTAACCACTAATCTCCTCACGAAGTGTGATCACAAACTATCTTCCACTCGCCCTTAATTTTCCTGAACCATAGTGTAAAATAGCCGCCAGGCGTGTCTTTTTCACGGGTTAATTTCCATCCGCCTAAAACAAAGGCGTTAGCTTTATCAAGTACCTTTATTTGTATAATGTTGAAAGCAAGCTGCCCCATGGCAGCCTTATCAGGATATGTTTGCTTATAATGCTCAAGCGTTGTTTGCCAACCATAGGTGGGGGCTGTTTTCCCTACAAAAACCAGCGAATCAGATTTCCAGTAAGTTGTCATAAATCCTTCAATATCGCCACGGTTCCAGGCTTCTTCCTGTGTATGCATTACCTTCAGGATGGCTTGCCTGTTCTGCCCAAAGCACCATGTGGCAGCAAGCATAAACACAAAACCCAGTAGTATTCTTTTCATATAATAAAGGTATACAATTTTCTGAACCACGATTTGCCCGATTAACAGATTGCCCGGTGTTATATCGGCAAAGTAAATCATTAATCCGAACAATGACTAAAATCATGGATCAAACGCAAAATAAAATTCAACTTAATACAGTATATTTGGTTTTCATCGGCAGTAAAAAAACAAATCAACTATGAGAAATCAGGTATTGAGCTTCGGCGAAGTTTTATGGGATGCTTTTGGCGACGGAAAAAAGGCCGGTGGCGCACCCATGAACGTGGCCCGGCATCTGGTACAGCAAGGTGTAAAAACAGCGTTTGCGAGCTCAGTGGGTATGGATAATTCGGGCGATGCACTGATAGGCTTTTTAAAAAGCAATGACCTGTATTCGGACCTGATTCAACAAGACGACGAATTTCCAACCTGTGAGGTTACCGTACAGCTTGATGAAAACAATACCGCCACTTATATTATTCCCCAACCCGTTTCATGGGACAACATTGAACCGTCAGTCATGCTTACCAAAGCGGCCCAGGCAGCCAGGGCCATTGTGTTTGGCAGTTTGGCTTGCCGTACCGCTACTACCCGCGAAACATTGTTAAACCTGCTCGATGAAACCCCGGCGCTAAAAATATTTGATGTAAATCTTCGCCCGCCGCATTATACCCTGTCAACTATTGAAACATTGGTGGCCCGGGCCGACGTGGTGAAAATGAACGAGGAAGAAGCCAACCTGCTCATTGGTGGCAGCAATGCTTCCCTGCGCGATCAAATTGGCGAGTTCCGTTCCAAATATCATAGCCAAACCATTTGCGTAACCCGCGGCGAGCATGGTGCACTGGTATGGCACGACCATGAATTTTATGACAGTCCTGGCTGCCCGGTAAAAGTTGCTGACACGGTAGGCGCCGGCGATGCCTTCCTGGCAACATTTGTATCCGGCCTCCTTTCAGGAAAACCTATGCAGCAAGTGGTAGATAAAGCCTGCTCCGTTGGGTCATACGTAGCCAGCCAGCGAGGCGCCAACCCGGTATATCCGCCTGAGCTACTGAATAGTTTGGCGTATATTTAATTTCGGATTTGGGAATTGGGATTTCGGATTTGGCTAAACAGGCTATTGCTGCTATTAAATAAATCCGAAATCGGATATCCGAAATCCAAAATCTAATTGTCATACTTAACTAACAATTTATTTTATCACTTCCGCAGCGAAACTTTTCCTAAAAATATTCCGTTCCTTTATGTACAGAAAGGACAAAATATGCGCGGTTTTGGATTTTCCAAATTTAAGCCCAACCAAATCCCTAAAGGCGGATTTGACGAATTGTTAAAATTATTTCTTGAGTTGCTCAACTATACATCGGGCGATGCAGGCGAAGCTTTAGCCTGGCTTAACGAACTCGATAAACAATATAACCTTACCAACGATGATTATGGCATGGGCGATTTCATCGATGAACTAAAGCAAAAGGGTTATCTTGACGAAAATAATGAGAATGGCGAGTTCCGGATTACGGCAAAAACAGAGCAAAGCATCAGGCAATCTGCCCTGGAAGAGATCTTTGGCAAGCTAAAAAAATCTGGGAAAGGTAACCACCGCTCGCCGCAATCAGGCCAGGGCGATGAAAAAAATGCCGAACGCCGCGAGTTTGAATTTGGTGACAGCCTGGACCAGATAGATATGACCCAGTCTATACACAACGCCCAGGTTAACCACGGCATAGGCGATTTCATGATGACCGAGCGCGACCTTGAAGTAGAGGAAATGGACTACAAAACCCTTACTTCAACTGTACTCATGATCGACATTTCGCACTCCATGATCCTTTATGGTGAAGACAGGATAACTCCGGCCAAGAAAGTAGCTATGGCGCTTGCCGAACTGATCCGCACCAAATATCCTAAGGACACGCTGGATATTGTTGTGTTTGGGAACGATGCATGGCCAATAACCCTGCAGGATTTGCCTTACTTGCAGGTTGGCCCTTATCATACCAATACTTATGCAGGTTTAGAGCTGGCTACCGATCTGCTCCGCCGCCGTAAAACGCACAATAAGCAAATTTTCATGATTACAGATGGCAAACCAACCTGCTTAAAGGAAGGCACCAGGTATTATAAAAACAGCATTGGTTTGGACAGGAAAGTGGTTAACAAAACCCTCAACATGGCTGCCCAGTGTAAGAGACTAAAAATACCTATTACCACATTTATGATAGCTAAAGACCCTTATTTGCAGCAGTTTGTTCGTAAATTCACAGAAACAAACGGAGGCAAAGCCTTTTACAGTTCCCTGAATGGCCTTGGTGAGTACATTTTTGAGGATTATATCAGGAACAGAAGAAGGACTGTGAGGTAAATTATTATTTGAAAATTAGTCAATTTGATAATTTGAAGATGTTTTGATATGTCCATTTTCAAATTATCAAATTGTCAAATTCCCTAATTGAAAACATGAGTAAATTATTAGATATAAAAACCCTCGGCCAGTTAAAGCAAACAGGCTATAAAAGCCGTTCGGTTAAAGATGAATTACGTGTTAACCTTATCGATCAGCTTAAAAAGCGCGAAGGCGGTTTTGAGGGCATCATCGGTTTTGAAGATACTGTTATCCCTGATCTGCAAACTGCTATCCTGTCACGTCACAACATTTTACTGTTAGGCTTACGCGGCCAGGCAAAAACCCGCATAGCCCGTTTGCTGGTTAACCTGCTTGACGAGTATATTCCATATATTGAAGGATCAGAGTTATTTGATGACCCTTATAACCCCATCTCCTGGTATGGTCATAACATCATCACACAAAAAGGCGACGATACCCCCATCGGCTGGATCCACCGCTCTGAGCGTTATACCGAAAAGCTGGCTACCCCTGACGTTACCGTAGCCGATTTAATTGGTGATGTTGATCCAATCAAAGCTGCCACCTTAAAATTAACCTATTCTGACGAGCGTGTGATCCACTTCGGCTTGATCCCACGTGCACACCGTGGCATTTTCGTGATCAATGAGTTACCCGACCTGCAGGCTCGCATCCAGGTGTCACTATTCAATATCCTTCAGGAAAAAGATATCCAGATCCGTGGTTTTAAACTGCGCTTACCATTGGATATCCAGTTTGTGTTCACCGCGAATCCTGAAGATTATACTAACCGTGGTTCGATAGTAACACCGCTTAAAGACCGTATAGAAAGCCAGATCCTTACACATTATCCGCGTTCGGTTGAAATTTCACGTAAGATCACGCAACAGGAAGCATCTCTTACCGATGATCAGCGTATCGCTATTGAAGCTGATGGTTTAGTTAAGAACCTGGTAGAACAAATTGCTTTTGAAGCCCGTAACTCTGAATATATCGACAAAAAATCGGGTGTATCGGCGCGTTTAACCATTTCGGCCTATGAAAACCTGATCAGTAATGCAGAGCGCAGGATGATCATCAACCACGAAAAAACAACATTTGTACGTATCACAGACTTTTTAGGTGTGATCCCCGCCATTACCGGTAAAATTGAGCTGGTTTACGAAGGCGAACTGGAAGGGCCGGGCAAAGTGGCCAATATCCTGATAGGTAAAGCCATCAAAAGTTTACTGCTATCGTTTTTCCCTGACCCGGAAAAGGCCAAGAAAGCCAAAGCCCCTAACCCGTATGCAGCTATCATTAACTGGTTTGGCGATGGCAACAATGTAGCTTTGGTTGATGATATGCCCATGCAGGAATACAAAAAAGCCCTGGAAGAAGTTGTGGGATTGAAGGACCTTGTAAAAAAGATCCACCCGCATTTGGGTGAAAGCCAGCAATTGCTGCTGATGGAATTTGTACTTCACGGCCTGTCGGAATTTTCACAATTGAACAAAGGTTTCCTGGATAATGGTTTCGCGTTTTCGGATATGTTTAACAGTTTATTTAACTTGCAGCCCGATGACGACGACCTTGATATTGACGACGACCGGTACTAAAATATATTGCGTTATATGATCTTTAAAGCGCTAAGTATATTGTTCTGGATCATAATTGAGCTGCTGGCCGACCGGTATGTTTTATACGGTATCCGCGGCGCATTTCAAAAATGGCGATTGCTTCAATCAAAAGCATTCGCCATTTTTTATTGGAGCCTTTCGGCCTTATGTGTGGCCGCGCTTTTAACTGCCGGTTATATTACCATAGCAGGTACGGGTGTACGCGCAGCCTGTTTGCTGGTAACATTTATCCTGTTCATCTGTAAATTTACTTTTATACCATTCATTTTTGCCGATGATATCAGGCGAAAAATTGCACCGAAAAGGAAAACAACTGCTACCTCAATTCCTATCCCAACTGCTCCTATCATTTCAACCGCTACTAATATTGATACCATTCCCCGTTCCGAGTTTCTTTTAAAAGCAGGCTTGCTTGCCGCAACCGTTCCCCTGGCTGCTATTACAAGGGCTATGCCCAAAGGTTCATATGATTATCATGTACGCTATCAAACTATGTATCTGCCTAATCTGCCAAAGGCCTTTGATGGCTTAAGGATCGGGCAGATCTCAGATATTCATTCAGGCAGCTTTTATAATAAAAAGGCGGTGCTCGGTGGTGTTGAAATGCTGCTGAAAGAAAAACCTGACCTGATATTTTTTACCGGCGATCTGGTTAACGATGAAGCATCGGAAATGACCAGCTACCAGGATATTTTCACTAAAGTAAAAGCCCCCCTTGGTGTTTTTTCAACCCTGGGTAACCATGATTATGGCGACTATGGCGACTGGAACTCCCCGGCGGATAAAAAGAAAAATCATGATGACCTGATAAGCACCCATAAAAATATGGGCTGGAACCTGCTCAGGAACGAAAACCGTCGTCTAAAAATCAACGGAGAAGAAATAGGGATCTTAGGTATCGAAAACTGGAGTGAATACAGCCGCTTCCCCAAATATGGGCGTATGGACCTGGCCATAAAAAACACCGATGAACTGCCGGTAAAGCTCCTGCTCTCGCATGATCCATCGCATTGGCGGGCCGAGGTATTACCTAAATACCCACAAATTGATGCCATGTTTGCCGGGCATACCCATGGCATGCAATTTGGCGTACGTACCCCGCATTTTCAATATAGCCCTATAAAATATGTTTATAATGAATGGGCTGGTCATTACCGGGAAAACAAACAACAATTATATGTAAATGTAGGCTTTGGTTTTGTTGGTTTAACCGGCAGGGTTGGAATATTGCCGGAGATTACGATATTTACATTAAAAGCAGGCCGCGATCCCTCATTACCAGTTTCCTAAAAGATCCAGGCAGAAGCTGCTATCCTTTTACCGATGAAGAAATTACTACAGTCTGTATTAGATTTTCTGCTCTTCAGTAATATTTTCATGTCGCTTTGTGCTGTAGCACAGGCGTTGTTAACCTTTCACTTAATAGGATCAAAACCTGTGTTCCCTGTATTGGGCTTGTTATTTACTTCAACCCTGGGTATCTATAATTTTTGTATCCTCATCACCCGTCCAACTAAACCACAACGGTCGCCTTACAAAAGGGTGCGATGGTTTTTTGCACACTATAGGCTGATGGTGACCTTTACTATAGTTTCGCTGCTGTCCCTGATCCCGCTGTTCTTTATTATCACCACCGAATCAAAGATCCTGCTCATATTTCTGAGCGTTTTATCATTTGGTTATGGTTTACCATTATTCAGTGTAGGCGATCATAAATTTGGTTTAAGAAATATCCCCGGTTTAAAACCGTTTTTAATAACCCTGGTATGGACAATGAGCTGTGTACTGTTCCCTGTATTGGAATCAATGCATAATCACCTAACCGATATCAGCATGCGCGATACTACAATACTCATAGCTAAACGCTTTTTGTTTATAGGTGCGCTTACAATACCTTTCGATATCAGGGATCTTTTCGACGACCGTAAAGTAGGCCTTAAGACCATCCCGGTAGTTTGGGGCGAAAAAAATGCTTATCTGTTTTGCCAGGTATTGCTCACCGGCTACATTGTACTCATGTTCCTGTTCAGGCAAAATGGCTTTAGCCTTGATTTCTTTGCACTCACACTTACTATGTTCCTTACCGGCTGGCTCATCTTCAGATCGGCCTGGGAAAAAAACGAGTATTATTACTTTTTTTATATGGATGGCGTACTGATTTTACAGTATGTAATTGTAGTAGTATTTAACGCTGTTAAATATTTTCTTCACTAAACCATGGCTGCCAATTATAATAACTCGGCATGGTTTTATGACCGGCTTTCAAGAATAGTTTACGGCAAAGCTTTGATAAACGCGCAGGTTTATTTATTAGGCTTTATTCCACCAAAAAGTAAAATCCTCATCGCCGGCGGCGGAACAGGCTGGATCCTGGAAGAGCTTGCCAAAATACATCCGGCAGGTTTAAACGTCACTTACGTTGAAATTTCGGCCAATATGATTGCGCTCTCGCAAAAAAGACAAACCGGGCAAAACGAGGTGACCTTTATTAATGATGCAGTTGAAAACGTAAAGCTTCCTGCCGGCTTTGACGTAGTTATCACGCCTTTCCTTTTCGATAATTTTTTGGGTGAAACAGTAGATAGTGTTTTCAGTCATTTACACAACCTGCTCAAACCCGGTGGCCTCTGGCTCAATGCCGATTTTCAGCTTACCGGCCGCTGGTGGCAAAACGTGTTGCTCAAAAGTATGTTTGTTTTTTTCAGGTTACTTTGCGGGATAGAAGCAAGTAAGCTGCCAGCTATCGAAAAACATTTTAATGCTGCGGGATACAATGTGATTGGGGATAAAACCTTTTTTGGGGATTTTATTGTGGGGAGAGCATATACTAAATAAAACAGAATATTTAGAGTATTATCTACACCAGACTTAATTGGTTATATTTGAGTATGGAAAGATTGATGATACAGATTCCCGAAAAAAAATCAAAATTGATTAAGTCTTTACTTAAAGAATTGGGGGCAATAATTGAAACTGACAGTTTTAAACTTGCTGCAGAACTAAATAATATGGTAAAGCCTGGTAAAAAACCTTCTATGGATGAAATTACAGAAGAAGTACGTGCAGTTAGAGCCAAATCCAAATGATTGTTGTTCTTGATTGCAATATCTGGATCTCGCTTGCGCTAAACCAACAATTAGATTTTATCTCCTCTCTTCAAAAAAATAAAATAACGATAGCAACCTGTAAAAATCTTCAGGAAGAGTTAACTAACGTATTGCTGCGCCCAAAATTCAGGAAATACTTCTCTCAAAGCTATACAAGTCAATTTTTACAATTTTATAAATTAGTTACTAAAGATTTCGAATTGGCCAATATAGAAAACGTAGTCAGTGATCCTAAAGATGATTACCTTTTTGCGTTGTGTCAAATCTCGAATGCTGATTACTTCGTTACAGGAGATAAGCTTTTGCTTGAAATCCCTATTCATGGAAAAACTATTGTTGCAACATTAGCTGATTTTAAGAGGATCATTGTATTAATAAATTAACCTTCCAACTAAAGTACGAAGCCTGCCCTTCTGTATAGCTTAGGACTGCTTCGTACCTCAACGACGGCTATTTAAGAGGCTCAACAAAACTGCAAACCGCCTACTCAAAACTGAAAACTATTGATTATAAACAAACTTATACCCAATCCCCCTTACTGTTTGTAAGTACTGCGGCGAATCAGCATTGGTTTCAATCTTTTTACGCAAGCGAACGATGTGCATATCCAGGGTGCGGGTATTTACATCGGCGTTATAACCCCAAACCTCCATCATCAGCTCCTCGCGGTTGATAACCTTGTTTTTGTTCTTGAGGAAATAAAGCAGGATCCTGTTTTCGAGAATGGTCAGCTCTATCTTTCTTCCATCGCGGATAAGCAGGTGCGTGTTAGGCAGGTGCTCCATGTTGGCAAACCGGTATGATTCAGGCTTTTCGCTGTTAAGTGAGAACTTGATTTTGTTTTCAATCAGTGCCACCAATACGTCCATGTTATAGGGTTTGGTGATATAGTCAGACACACCAAAGTTGTAGGCTTCTATCTTGTCAACATCCTGGGCTTTGGCGGTCATCATAATGATGAGTTTATCGAACCCTTTTTCGCGAATATTGCCGCAAACTTCCGAGCCCGGTTTGCCGGGCAGCATCCAGTCTAACAGTACAATATCAGGCTGCTCGGCCAATATCATGGTTTCGGCCTCATTACCATTACCGGCTTCCAGTACCTTGTAACCCTCTGATTGCAAACGCTCTGAAACCAGGAAACGCAGGTTCTCGTCATCTTCAACCAGCGCAATTTTAATTTCTTTGTTCATATCTTAATTTTCGTATGGAAGCGTAACTATAAATTCCGAACCTTCATTAACCTTACTGTAAACGGTTATTTCGCCGTTCATAAAATTAACCAGTTCTTTACAAAATGCCAAACCCAGGCCAACGCTCCCGTTTTGATTGTATTGGTTCTCTATCCTGTAAAACTTCTTAAAAACGTTATTCAGTTCATTTTTTGGTATCCCTATCCCCTTGTCAGCAAACGAAAACACAATATTGCGCTTTTCCTGTGAAATATTGATGAACAACTCCTTTTGCTGAGGGTGCGAATACTTGTATGCATTTTCAATAAGATTTTGAAAAACACTCCCTAATAATACCGGATCGGTATAAAAAGTTTCAACCCTGTTGATTTTAAATTTAATATTAAAATCAGCATACTTTATTTTAAAGGTATCAATATACCGGCCAATAAAGCTCTCTATATCAATTTCTTCCTCTTTTAGCGTAATGGATTTATTTTCAATCTGTGTAAATGAAAGCAGTTTGTTCATCAACTCATTCAGCTTATCAGCTTCTTCATCCAGTATCTTGCCGTAATGGCGGCGTTGCCTTTCGGTAAGCTCACCATCGCCGCGCAAATTTGAGCCGGCTATTTTAATTACGCTTACGGGTGTTTTAAACTCATGGGTAAAGTTGTTAATAAAATCATACTGAAGCTTGAACAGTTTCATATTCACGTTCAGGTTACGGTAAATAAGCCAGCCTATCAGCATTAAAAACAGGGTCATTAACAATACAATAGCTCCGATGGGCATAAAGCGGCGGTTAATTTCGGCAGTTAAATAGCCCTGTGCCGAACTAAAGAACAGCTTATAATCAGAAAAAGCAACCGGCAATGACACCTCGGTTATCAGCTTATCGCCCTCACTGTCAATAGGATCATATACTACTGGTTGAATGGATACATTTTCGTACAGCTCGGGATGCGTATTTTTCACCTTGATCAGGTACGGGTCGAGGTAAAAGGTCATCATGTTTTGCTTGTATGAAGCACCTTTGCTGTTACCCAGCATTTGCATGTCACGATAAATACGAACATCCTCGCGCCTTAGAACATTGGTATAACTTATCTTGTCGGGTTTCACATCCCAAAAAGCTTTAAAAAGTTCATCCTGGCTTGATACACGTGATGTATCTGAAAAGGCTATATAATTACTTAATTTAATAGCCATCTCTCTGAAATCATCTTCATTGACTGTTCTCCGCTGCTCGGCCCCGTACACCTTGTCATTAACGTGCCAATACTGATAAACCGCCTTAGCAGCTATGTTCAAATTATTTTTGCGCACGGTCATCGTAGTTTTGCCGCCAATGAGGGCATCATAAAAAATAACCCGGCGCACAAAATTATAATCATGAAAAACAGAGGCTGCATATTTACCTGCCGATGCCGAATCAAGAAAACCCTGGTAAGAGGTTATTTCAGGAATCTTATTCTGAAAAAACTCATAATAAGGCTTAATGGTTTGTTCCAGTACCTCTACCTTTTTTGAGGAAAACTCATTTTCAACATACTTGGCAGTAAGGTTGTAAGATATAAACAAAGCAACCACAAAAGTTATGGATATGAATACCAGGAATATGGTGATCAGTGTAAAATTTTGCCGGTAAGCGTTTTTCTGTACTGCCATGTCGGCTTATGGTTTAACCCGCATATTCTTATCCAAAAACTTCTCTATTTCGGCATACATTTCCATGCGGTTGTGCTCATTCCTGAAATATGCCCGTTCGTTGGGTTTTAAAAAGTATTTTACATCTACGTTCCGTTTACGCAACTCACGCACAAACTGGTTAAGCTCACTGATATTGGCCCGCTGATCTTTGGCACCCTGGAATATAATTAAAGGAACCTTAATTTTATCGGTATGAAAAACCGGCGATATCGCCCTCAACTGGTCTGCGTCAGTTTCGGGGTTGCCAACAATTTCGTAAGTCATTTTTAAATATGGCTTAAAAAATGGCGGTGCATCTTTGATATAGGTAAAAAAGTTGATGAGCCCGTATTGTACAACAGCACAGTTATACAGTTCGGGGTGGAACGATACTCCATAAAGTGCCGAAAACCCGCCAAAACGACCACCAAATATGGCAATCTTTTTAGGGTTGGCAATTTTGGTTTGGATGAGCCAGCGAACGCCATCGGTAATATCATCCTGGATCTTGCCTCCTACCTGTTTATATCCCGCACTTCTGAATGCTTTGCCATATCCTGTTGATCCCCGGTAATTAACCTGAAAAACCGCATAACCACGATTGGCCAAAAACTGTACCTGGTCATCATATCCCCAGGTATCACGCCCCCAGGGACCATCGTGAGGCATCACTACTACCGGGTAATTTTCATTTTTATTGCCATGGGGCAGCGTTAAATAGCCATTGATCAGCAAACCATCGCGTGCCTGGTATGATATAGGCTTCATGGCGCATAGCTCTGCCGGTACAAGGCTTGAGTTGATCTCGCTTAGCTTAGTTAACTTGCCGCTGCTTTTTTCAAAAAGATAATATGAGCCGGGGTTACGGTCGGTATAGGTATTGAGAATAAATTTATTCTCGGAACTATCACGGTCAACCACTCTGATCTCATTGCCTTTAAGCTGTTGCTTAATGGTTTGGTACATTTGCTCAACATCAGGTACAAGAAAATGTTTACGGGGGGTAGCCTCATCCCAGCCGGTAAACTCAATACGCCGCCTGTTCCTTGAATATTCAAAGCTGGTAATATCGGCCTTACTGCAACTAAAAATTGTCCGTTCTTCCTTTCCATTTTCGGCATTGATCTCAACAAGGGCCATTTTATCGCGGTTAACGTTCGAAAGCGCGTAGAAATAATTTTTGTCCCCGGTAAAAGCTATTGGCCTCACCGTATTTTTAAAATTGTTTTCGATAACAGGTTTAAAAGGCTTATCCTCATCCTCCCGGAATAAAATGGTTTCATTAACCCCGTCTGATGCCTTTTCCAGCCTGATCCTGCCATCGGCATCAGCAAACCATTCGGTAATATTACCCGGGTTAAGCAGATAAGTCTTCATTTCGCCGGTTTTTACATTAAGGCGATAAATATCAAAATTACCCGGATCGCGTTCATTGGTTTTAATGGTGATGATATCGGGTTGCTGACGGTTGCGGTTAACCAACCCTATCCTTA
This sequence comes from Mucilaginibacter sp. SJ, assembly GCF_028993635.1. Classification (NCBI taxonomy): domain Bacteria; kingdom Pseudomonadati; phylum Bacteroidota; class Sphingobacteriia; order Sphingobacteriales; family Sphingobacteriaceae; genus Mucilaginibacter; species Mucilaginibacter sp. SJ. The sequence continues at coordinate 4,402,295 of NZ_CP118631.1, read as the reverse complement.
CATTACCAAGCGATAATATAGTGCGGCTTTTATTGGCAGCCACGTCAAAGGCATACATTTTAACCGAATCGGTAGCGATAAGATCCTGCGAAAAAACAAGCTGGTTATTGTATGTCCAGAAATAATCACCTCTGATTGAATAGTCCTCAAATTGAGTAACCATCCGTTCCTTGCCATCGGCTAATGACTGTATAAATATGTTTTGCTTATCTTTAAATGGCTTAAGGTATGAAACATATTTACCATCGGGCGAAATTCGGTAAAAGCTCCTTTCGGGTGTTTTAAAAAAGTCAATAATAGGTATTTGCCTTACCTTGCTCCTGTTGCAGGAAAAGAAAGCGATGATGCAACTCACAATAAGAAAAAATCTGGCCCGGCTCAACATAGCTACAAGTATCCTATTTTATTCACGTACTCAAATTAGATAAATAAGTTCGATGTTATCAAGATGTCACTACAATTTTACCCTTATATACCGTTATATAAATAATATGGCAAACCGGCTTAAGCAATCCTATTAATTGATTATTTTTGAACAGATGAGGGTTTTATATATTGTTATTATTCTTGCTTTTTGCTTTAGCAGCAGGCTGCTTGCACAGGACAATGAACTGTTGCTGGCCAAGCAATACAATGCTAACGGCGAACCGCAAAAAGCGCTCGAAATTTATCAAAAGCTATACAAGCAAAACAACGAGAACTATTACAGTGTATACGTAAATACACTGCTCAATCTTAAGAAATTTGATGAAGCCGAAAGCATCACCAAAAAACTGATCCGCCGCCATCCTGATGACCACCAGTATGCTATAATGCTGGGTAACATTTACACACAGGAAGGCAATATGGCCAAAGCCGACGCTATTTATGACGACCTGATCAAAAGCCTCCCGGCCGACCAGGGTGAAATAGCTGCCCTGGCATCCCAGTTTTACCAAAGCGCTAATACTGATTATGCGATCAAAATTTTTCAGCAGGGACGGAAACTGCTTAAAAATGATAACATGTTTACTTATGAGCTTATTAACCTTTACCGTTTTAAGCGCGACAAAATATCCCTCACCGACGAATACCTGAACTTTTTACCCCAAAACCCCAATTTTATAAACCAGGCCGAAAACGCTTTTTCAAATGTATACGAGGGTAGCGCCGATTATGATATGCTTAAAACAGCTTTGCTGAGGCGCATTCAGAAAGATCCGCAGCAAACCATTTATGCTGATCTGCTTACCTGGCAATACCTGCAGCAAAAAGAATTTGATCTGGCCCTTAACCAGGCACTTGCCTTAAGTCGCCGGCAAAATGACGATGGTAACAGCATCTATGACCTTTGCCGTACCTTCATTGCCAATGAAGCTTATGACGAAGCCATCCGCGGCTATGAATATATTATCAGCAAAGGGAAAACAACGTCCTTATACATCCCCTCAAAGATTGAATTAATCAACACTAAGAACCTGAAAGTAACATCGGGCAAATACCTGCCCGAAGATTTGCTTGGACTTGAAAAGGATTATAACGACCTGCTCACCGAATTTGGCCGTAACAGCAGTACCGCCTTTGCCATGCAAAAGCTGGCCAATCTGCAAGCCTTTAAGCTTCACAAACTTAAGGACGCCCAAAAACTGCTGGAAGAAGCTACCAGGCTAAATGATATCAGGCCAAACCTGTTAGCCGATTGTAAGCTTGATTTAGGCGATATTTACCTGCTTAACAACCAACCCTGGGAAGCCACCCTGCTTTACAGCCAGGTTGAGAAAGATTTCCCGGCTACAGCCATCGGGCAGGATGCTTTATTCAGAAATGCGAAAATGGCCTACTACACCGGCGATTTTACCTGGGCAAAGGGCCAGTTGGATGTGCTGAAGGTTGCCACATCTCAATTAATAGCAAATGATGCGCTTAACCTGTTGTTGCTGATACAGGATAACCTTGCTGCCGATAGCAGTGGGGCAGCGCTTAAAATGTACGCCCGGGCCGATCTGCAGATCTTTGCCCAAAGGCCCGAAAGGGCAGTAATGATATTGGACAGCATTGGTAAAAAGTTCCCGAATAATGCTTTAGAGGATGATATCATGATGTCGAAATCGCGCATCCTGATCCAGCAGAAGGATTATGCCGGCGCGGTACCCCTGCTGAAAAAAATACTTGAAGAACATCCCGCCGACCTGTGGGCCGACGATGCCGTATTTATGTTAGGCGATATTTATGAAAACAGGCTAAACGATAAAACCACTGCCAGGAACTACTACCAGAAAATCATAACCGATTATCCCGGCAGCCTCTGGATCAACGAAGCCCGAAAACGTTTCAGAATATTAAGGGGCGATAAACCGGATGCGTCTTAAATATGGTGAGTGGTTGATTAGGTTAAGTGGTGAGTAGTTGTCTAAATTGCTGCTGTTCTGAGTGTGCCAACCAATCACGTAATCAACTACTCACTAAATCAACCATTCACCCAATCAACTTAAATAACTAATTTTACAACATGATTGTATACAACGATACCATAATAATTGACGAAACCATTCATGACGAATGGCTTAGTTATATCAAAACCATCCATATCCCGGCTATCATGGCTACCGGGCATTTCAGTTCGTACCGCATCCTGACTGTTATTGATTCGCCAAACGAAGGGGTTACCTACTGTATTCAATACAATGCTGATAGCATTGAGCATTTTCAGCAGTTTTACATGAACCACCTGCACAAATTTCAGGCTACCCACCAGGAAAAATTTAACGAAAAGTTTGTGATGTTTAATACCCTGATGGAAGAAGTGGAGTAGGATTAAATTGCAGCTTACTTCGCAAACATCACCTTCATCCCAGTAACCTGCTTTATACAACGCGCAGGTTTCTTTTCATCCTGAACAATGATGCGAAATGGCCCATCAGCCGGGACTAAGGGTTGGCCATCAACTTTATCAGCAAGGATAATAGCGCGGTCGGTAAAACCTTTGTCCAGTTCGGCAAGGGCAAAAAGCACCTGGTAGCCGTCACTGGCTTCTACCAACAGGTATTTGGCCAGGTTTTCACCGCGCAAATCCGGACCTAAGGTAACACCGGCTTTTGCCAGGATCTCTGATACTATCACACCTGAGTAGGTGTGGTCTTTTCCGTCGCGGTCTTTACGGGTAACTGTTGTTTGCTTGTATTGCTGCAGATCGGCATTGCCAATGGTAAGCGGGTTTGTTACCTCTCCGGTTACTTTTACTACGGCTTCTTTTGTTTGGGCCTGGGTTGTTAAACCGGCTATCAATAGCAGCAGTATAAGGGTATATTTTTTCATGGACGTGATGTTTAATTTTTTGTTAATTGATGTGGATCGGCAAAGCGCTTATCCCTTATAAAGGTAGAATCGGTAAGCATATTCAAAAAAGCTATCAGTTGTTTTTTTTCTTTTGGCAATAACTTTAACGACTTCCCACCCACTTCGTTTGATTCGCCCTGCAAAAAAGCACTTAGTGATACAGATTGTTTAATATGTTCGCTGTAGTGGTCAACAACTTCGTTGAGCGTTTTAAAACGGCCATCGTGCATATATGGCGCGGTTAAGGCAATATTGCGAAGGGTTGGCACTTTAAAACGCCCCCTGTCGGTAACCAAACCAGTGAATGCCGCCATGCCTTCGTCTTTTGAAATGCTGTCAAGTCCGTTGTTATGAAAAAGTTCAAGATAGGTTTTAGGGCCGCCATGGCAATGGGTACAATTTGCTCCGCGGATTCCCTTTTTCGGGTCTGGGCCACGGTTAAAGAGTTCCATTCCTTTTAGTTCATCATCAGTGGGTTTATATGCATTGCGCAGGTATTGATCATAATGGGAATTGGCGGAAATCAGCGTACGTTCAAATTGGGCTATCGCTTTCGCTATGCGCTCACCGGTTATTGTGCTATCGCCATAAACAATTTTAAACAGGCCGGGATATAGTTTAGTGCTGTTCAGTTTTTGGACCGATACTTCCACAGCCTGTCCCATTTCATGCGGATTGGTTAGTGGGAAAGCGACCTGCTTTTCAAGACTTGCAGCCCGCCCGTCCCAAAAGAATTTACGTGCCCATAGCAAGTTAGCCAATGACATGGAATTGCGCGTTGCCAACCCATTGTTGACACCAATACTTAAAGCCCTGCCATCGGTAAATGCCTTTGCCTGCTGGTGACAACTACCACATGATATAGTATTGGTTGCAGATAGTTTAGGCTCGTAAAAAAGTAATCGACCTAAATAAACACCCTGCCGGGTAGTGGGATTATTGGCAGGTACATTGATCCTGTTGCCAAAATTGGCCGGGTAATTAAATACATAATCGCCTATGGGCCCAACCGGTTCTGTACCGATATAAGCGGTTAAGGCCGTTACAACAAGTAAAAGACACGGTACAAACCAGACCTTACCCGTGCCCGGGAAAGGTAATCGTTTATACTGTATATGACTTTTTCTCACGCTATTCTTCTGACGATGTTGGGTTGAAGACTACTTTACGAAGACTCACGGAGTTTTGAAAACTGTAAGTCTGGGTTCTACGGTTAAAAAAGACTGTCATGCTGAGTGATTAAATCCATGGACTCTGAAGGTTAGATGACAAAGAGGGCTTGTCAGTCTGAGCCTGTCGAAGACTCGTGTGCAGAGGCCCATCCTTCGGCAGGCTACCCATGACATAATAATTTAAGCAGGTACAAGTTCCCTATTTAGTTCAAAGGCGAGTTTCTCTAATCGCCTTTGTTTCTGTTCCTTAATGATATTTTCATAGGCTTGCAGCCCTTTTTCCACAAAGTCGGCTCCTTTTACAATTAAACGCCAGTATTGAGCGGCCAGTTTTCTGGCCGTTGCTTTAATAGCTATTGCCGGACCTTTTCTGCTCCTTAATCTTCTTGCAAATGAACCCCAGCCGATATACTTGCTGTTCAATAATCCATGGGCCATTTGTTTGAATATTTGCCCGACGGCCGGTTTACCCTTACTTTTACTTTTGTTCTTTTTCCCTGAACGATCCTGGCCGGGAGATAAACCAAGCCAGCTTGTGAAATGTTTTTCACTTGGCCATCGGCTAAGATCCGAACCCACCTCTGTGTATAACTGTAACCAGTTGTAATCTGTAATACCCGGAAGTTTAGTTGCATCCTTACCATCAAATATTTTTAACAGATGATCTCCCAGGTTGTTGATATGAGGTTTGTTGTGACGGATCGCCTTGCGTTTTCCTTCGCTTATTCCCGGTGGCAGGTTCTTATCCCTGTTGATCCGTTGTAAAACACTATCAATCTGGCTGTCGCATTCCATTATCTGGCCTTGATAAAAACCATAAGCCTTATAGGCCTGACCTAATGCAAAAAGCCCTTGCGCTGTATAATGACCTTGCAGGGCTTTCAATAGCTCTTCCCCTTTATTCTCCCTGATCTTTTTATGGCAAAGTGAAAACAACTTATCAGGATCTCGCTCGCCTTGCAGTATCGCATCGATTAACGCCATCCCGCTTACTCCATGGACCTGGCTTAATACCTCCGGCAAACGGATATTCATTTCTATTAAGGCCTTCTGCATGTGCTGAACATGCATGGCCGCACTCCGAAGATGATCCTCACGAAGGCGCTGGTAACTACGCAATTCTTTGATATGACCTTCGGATACATAACAGCGGTTCAGCAAGCCATAACTATGCAATTGCTGTATCCACTGACAATCTTTTACATCTGTTTTCCTGCCTGGTAACTGGCGCGTCTGTCTTCCGTCAACAAGCCACACATCCAATCCCCCATCTAAAAGAATATCGTAAAGTACATACCAGTATACTCCTGTGGCTTCCATTGCCACTGTACTTACCTTATGCTCCAATAAATAGTTCTTAAGTGATACCAGATCACTGGTGAAAGTCTCAAACGAACGAACCGGCTGGCCTTCAAGACCCACAAATACCTTGCGGGCTCCAATATCTATACCTGCCGCATGAAAATGCATCTTTTCCATACTTATAACGCTTTTTAAACCGTGCCCGAAGGAGTTTAAAGAAAAGACAGGCTACCCATCGGACAAATCACCCACACAAGGGATCGTACCATACCTTCAGACTCTTGCTTCGGAACCATACTCAGCAACAGGCAATAAGCACTATAACTCGGTCGGCCACACTGCACGGTTCAGCAAATCTATGTCATTTCACCTTCAGAGGCCACGGATTTAAACACTCAGCATGACAGCCCCTCAACACCTAATGTCGTTCCACCTTCACTTATCTCGATTTCTTCTATTCAGAATGACAAACACTTATTGTTATCTAATACTTCTACAAAACCTATCTTAAAATTAGTAGTTAAAAATCAGGTTAGCAAAGTAATTCCGGCCCATTTCGGGATAACCTTCAACCAGGGTATAATTCCTGTCGAAAAGGTTATTTACACCACCTTCAATAGCAAAGCCCTTAACCAATGTAATGTGCGCTTTTACATTGGTTAAATAAAATGCACCTGATATTGTACCGTAGCTGGTGCTGTACTTTTTTGAGTTGTACTCTTCAGATGCCAGGAAATACAATTTGGCAAGCGGCGAATACTGCAAGGATGCAAATATTTTATTTTTAGGTACATCAGTAAAATGAATTTTCGGGGCTGAAAGGTTATTACGTACTATTAAAGTATAGTTAGCGTCAACCTTCAATTGCGGAATAATTGGATAACCAACCGCAAACTCGGCACCGTAATACTCGGCACGGCCCACATTTTGCACCTGAGATTGGTTTGCTTTGGTTACCGGGTCAACGGCTACGTTATTTACAGTCTGGATGCTGTTATTAATTTTGCTGTAAAAACCCGATGCCTGTATCGATAGTTTACCACCAATAAGCGAATGATAGCTTAAATCATAATTCAATGCGTCTTCGGCTTTCAGATCAGGGTTAGGGATAGCTGTGCCAAATTTGTAAGAATAACGGTCTTTAATAGTAGCGAACCTTGTTTTGCGCGCTACCGAAAAACTTAACGAATTGGCATTATCAATATCATATTGAATTAAGCCCTGAACATTCCAGGCTCCGTTGCTGTTGGCAGGTAAATCGCTGATAGTACTATTAGTGTATTGCTGGGCCTGAGTGCTGCGCCTGTCGTTATAAGCTACGCCAGCGTTTACTTTCAAGGCCGGTGTTATATGATAGGTATCCTCGGCGCCAATGTAAAAGTTGTTGTCGGCATCGCGGCGGGTTGGCTCACCAATATTGTGTTCACGGTGCACATCCTGTTTAAAATGAGCCGCTACACTGAAGTTGTTATTTTTCAGATCGGTATTTTCAAAGGTTACGTTGCCGCCTAAAGTATAATCATCATAAATACTTCTGAAGGCATAAGGCTTGGTGATAGTATTGTATGATGCATTATCGTAGCTATCAATCTCGTTTTTAAACCGATCATAATACCAACGGGTTTTGATCACGTTAGTGCTGTTAAGTTTATTATTGCTCAACAAGTACAGGCCGCGGGTATCCCAGTTTGGCCATTTCCAATAGCGCGGGTTTTTAAACAAAGAGTTTTGGGTATCATCTCCTGCATAAACAGGCGTACCTTTTGTACCATGATGATAAGTATAACCAACGGCGTATTCTTGTGATGCTGTTGGGGTGAAACCAATTTTACCGCTCAGGTCAACGTCATTGCTGTATGAGTTATCGCGATGACCGCCGCCTTCATTTTTAACAGGCGTAAACTTTGAAGAAAGCGGGAAATAGTCACGTTTTAATTGCGAGGCTGAAACCTGGTAATAGAATTTACCAAAAGTACCGCCAATATTGGTATTAAGCCTGTAACCACCGCTCAGGTAACCGGCAACGGCATTCAATTCAAATGGCTTAGCGGGTTTACGGCTGATAAGGTTGATAGCACCGCCTTCGGCATTGGGGCCAAACAGCACAGATGAATATCCCTTGGATACAATGATTTCTGATAAATTAAAGGTATTATACCGCGCAAGGTCAACATAGCCATCGTAAGGCACATAAAGCGGCACACCATCCAGGTAAACGGGTACCTGCCTGATATCAAAACCGCGAACGTTAATAGCCAATTCATTCCTCGGCCCTACCGCGGTAAGGATAACACCAGGCAACAGGTTGAGCGCATGAGAAACATCATACCGGTTATACAAATTAAGGGTGTGGATATTGAGCTTACTTGACCTTACGCTATCTTTTAGGCCAACGATATTTACCTGTCCAAGGTTAAAAACACGCTTGCTCGTATCTGCTGATTGAGCAGCAGCCTTGTCACGGCCAAACATTACTAAAACAATAAAAAACAGAGCTAAAACGGGTAATTGTTTTTTCATATAATAACTATCGTTATGTTTTAAAAAGTATAACGCAAAAATGCGGAATAGATTCGATAAATCAATCCGCTATCAATGTTGATCTTCGATTCATTGATGATAAAACAGCAAAAACTTTTACTTTTTGCTGTTTTCCTCTAAAAATTGAAAGAATTTTTGCTGCAGATCTTTAAACTGAGATATAATCTCTTGCCCAAATGGTGTAAGCAAGGCCACCCCGCCGCCTTTTCCTCCCCTTTTTGAAATTACCAATGGCTGCTTAAAACCATCGTTCATGTGGTTAACTAAATCCCAGGCCTGCTTGTATGACATTTTCATTTGTAACGCGGCCTGCCTGATGGAGCCCGACGCATGGATCCGCTCAAGTAACTCAACGCGACCATGACCAAGTACTTTTTCCTCGCCTATTTCTATCCAAATACGACCGTTAAGTTTAAATGAAGAGATTTCCATTAATAATCGTTAATCGCCCAATTTATTACTGTTGATACATTACACATTTACTCCCTTGCTTTTTTTTGGGCGCGCAGCATTTGCCCATAATCCATCCGGCGCACCATGGCATTAACAGTGCTGGCTATTCGGTTAGCGCGGGTGACTTCAGTTTTGGCACTTTCTATCCATTTAATAAAATATCCCCGGTGGCTTTCGGCAAGGCTGTTGAAGAACTCGCCACCCTCAGGTTCATATTCAAAGCACTCCAACAGATCATCGGGAATAATGTATTTAAAATCATCATCGGGTTCAAGGCGCACCCGGAGCATAGCGCCGCGATGTTTGTGGATGGCTTTACAGATCTCTTTTCGCAAAGCCATGATAAAATTTCCTTCGCCCATAGGCATCAGGGCCATACCGCGCACCTCAAACTCATCAAGCCTACCCTTTACACGAAATGATTTTTTATTCCCGGGTTTCATATCCTGTGCCACATCGGCCGGGATTTCAATGTATGTCCACCCTGTTTTTTCACCCTGTTCGGCAAACTGTAATATAATAGTATTAAAATCAACCATAAGTATTATTTAACGGCATATTGTTACCATTATGCCTAAAAAATATGCGAAAATGTTAAATGTTTGTTAAATCGTCATATTTAGTTGCATCGGCTGTAACGTAATGCATGGTACCGATGTCTTATGAGTATAAAAACAATTTAAAAATTAAGAACCTAAAAAGCAACAATATGAAAACTTTAAAATCAATCATGCTTGGCTTAGCCTTATTAGTTATAGGCACTGCTGCAAAAGCAACAGATAAAATAGAAGGTGACAATTTAACCAAAAACTACGCTATCAACACTTATATAGATGCCATGACCCGTGGTAAAATACAAGGTTTTAGCGAAGTGGTAGATCAGTCGGCAAAATTCAGCATGCTGCGTGGTACCAAAGTATTAAGTTTTAGCAAAACCGAAGTAGTTGACTTATTAAAAGCCAACAAAAATACCGAGCAGGATTGCGTTACCAGCACCTCAATTGTTGAAAGCAACAATGACCTTGCGGTAGTAAAAGTTGATATGAAATACAGCGACTTTACCCGCAGCAATTATGTAACCGTTACCAACACCGGCAGCGGCTGGAAAATCACAAACGTGTACAGCGTTTTTAAATAAGCAAGTTTTAGTTTAGTGTTTAATATGTAAGTAGGTAAAGGCCCCGTTGGTGCGGGGCCTTTTTTATTTATTTCACCAGCGGGTCAAGCACTTTTTGCCATTTGTCATAACCTTTGCTGTTGAGGTGCAGGTAATCGTTATTAAACAAACTTGAATCCGGGACTGTTGTACCCGGTTTGTAAATAGCCGGAACGAGGTCAACATAATAACTTTTAGGTTTACCCTTCAGATAGCTTTTCACCAGCTCATTCGCGGCGTAAACCACATCATAATATTTAGCGCGCACCGGGCTCGGTTTAATCGACATAAAATAGACCTCGGTATCTGGTAATTTTTGATGGATCAGCTCCCAAAGCTTTGCAAACGAAGCTACCACAGTCTGTGCCGACTTACCGGCCGAAATGTCGTTTTCGCCGGCATAAATAAAAATTTTGCGTGGCTTATAAGGAAACAGGATATATGGCGTGTAATAGTCTGCTACCTGCCATAATTCACAACCGCCTACCCCTCTCCTGATGATCGGCTTGCCAGCGTAACGTTGCTCCAGATCAGTCCACATGCGGATAGACGAACTGCCGATAAACAAAATACCACCTGCTTTTGGAAAGCTCAGGCTATCCTGGTGTTTAAATGCCCTGATCTCATTATCAAACGGGAAGCCCTGTTGCGCCGATACACCGGCGCTGAATGCAATACCGATGAAGAGTAAAAAAAACTTCAGTTTCATTATGGGGTAGCTATGCGTTCTTCAAAAAATAAAAACGGCAATTGGTTTTCAATGCCTTTGATGATCCAAACCGGTCCATCTTCGGCATGCAATATAATTTTTATTGATTGATTTTGCTGCTTTTCGCATTCAGCTAAAACCTGTAAACATGATCCGCAAGAGGTAATTGGCTTTACTATTGGAAAATCATCTGAATGCGCGGTTACCGCCATAGCCTCAATAGGATCGTCGGGATGGTTGGCTCCCCAGTTAAACAATGCTACACGTTCGGCACATAAACCTGATGGATAGGCAACATTTTCCTGGTTACTGCCATAAATAACTCTACCGCTTTGCAAACGAAGTGCCGCGCCAACACGGAATTTGGAATATGGAGAATGGGAATTTTTTAACGCTTTCTGTGCTTCAAGGCACAGCTGCCTGTCGGCTTTATGGAGATCGGCCAGTGACTCATATTCGTCAAAGGCTATTTTAATTTCGTGACTTATCATATATTATCAACCCTTGTTAAAAAATCGGGGGAAACAAGATAAGGAAATTTTTCAATAAGAACCCTGATTTTTAGGATTATTTGATTCCCGTGATAAAAACTGCCTGATTAAAGTCTTTCCTTATGCAACGCATTTCAGGGAAATCCTCCAATCAGGCAAATCAAGGTTCTTAATTTATACTGCCACCGGCAATTCTTCTTCAGTCTCAGCTTTTTCAGCTATCGTCGGGTTAATGGTTTCATCATCCTTTTCAACCCGCAGGTTATTAACGATATGCATTTGACGGGCTGGGGTGTTTTTGCCCATAAAATATTCAAGAAGTGCCTTAACGTTGGCATCTCTTAATATTACCGGGTCAAGCCGCATGTCTTTACCAATAAACAAACCAAATTCTTCAGGCGAGATCTCACCTAAACCTTTAAAGCGGGTGATCTCGGGTTTATTACCCAATTTAGCTATTGCGTTACGGCGTTCCTCATCGCTGTAACAATAAATGGTTTCCTTTTTATTTCGTACGCGGAATAACGGTGTTTGCAATATGGAAACATGACCGGCCTTCACCAGGTCGGGGAAAAACTGCAAAAAGAAGGTCATCAGCAACAGGCGGATGTGCATCCCGTCCACATCGGCATCGGTAGCTATTACAATGTTGTTATACCGTAAAGCATCAAGACCATCTTCAATGTTCAGGGCGTGTTGCAGCAGGTTAAATTCTTCGTTTTCGTAAACTACCTTTTTGGTTAGGCCAAAGCAGTTAAGGGGTTTACCTTTTAAGCTGAACACAGCCTGGGTCATCACATCGCGCGATTTAGTGATAGAACCACTGGCCGAGTCACCTTCGGTAATGAACAACGTTGTATCCTGTTTACGTTCGTGCGTATCGTCAAAATGCACTTTGCAATCGCGCAGTTTACGGTTATGCAATGATGCTTTTTTTGCACGCTCGTTGGCCAGTTTTTTAATACCGGCAATATCCTTACGCTCCCGTTCTGATTGCAGGATCCTTTTTAGCAAGCCATCAGCAGCTTCTGTGTTTTTATGCAGATAATTATCAAGCTCTTTCTTAACAAAATCATTAATAAAACCGCGCACAGACGGGCCTTCCGGACCAATATTTTGTGAACCCAGCTTAGTTTTGGTTTGCGATTCAAACACCGGCTCCTGCACCTTTATGGCAATGGCGGCAACAATTGAAGCCCTGATATCCGATGCATCAAACTCTTTTTTATAAAACTCGCGCACCGTTTTTACCACAGCTTCGCGAAACGCCGCCTGATGCGTACCGCCCTGGGTAGTATTTTGACCGTTAACAAATGAGTAGTATTCTTCGCCGTATTGCTGGCCGTGGGTCATGGCTATCTCAATGTCTTCGCCTTTAAGGTGGATAATTGGGTACCGTAAAGTTTCAGCATCGGTATTGCGGGTGAGCAGGTCATAAAGGCCACGCTCCGAAAAATACTTTTGATTGTTAAAGTTGATGGTAAGGCCCGCGTTGAGGAACACATAGTTCCAGATCATACTTTCTACAAACTCCGGGATAAACCTGTAATGCCTGAAAATGGTATCATCGGGTATAAAATTGATAGCGGTACCATTACGCTGGGTGGTATCTTTTTCACTCTCATCACGAATGAGCTCACCTTTGGCAAATTCGGCCAGTTTGGTGCGGCCGTCGCGGTATGACTGTACTGTAAATGAGTTGGAAAGCGCGTTAACCGCTTTGGTACCCACCCCATTTAAACCTACCGATTTTTGAAATGCCTTGCTATCGTATTTGCCGCCTGTATTTATTTTGGATACACAGTCGATCACTTTACCCAAAGGGATACCGCGGCCATAATCACGTACCGATACCTTATGGTCGCTCATGTTCACCTCAATGGTACGGCCTGATCCCATTACAAACTCATCTATCGAGTTATCTATGATCTCCTTGAGCAATACGTATACACCATCGTCATAAGCAGAGCCATCGCCCAGTTTACCAATATACATACCGGGACGTAAACGGATGTGCTCCTTCCAATCGAGGGAGCGGATACTATCTTCACTATAATTAACTGGTTCTGCCATGTATATAAAGTAGAAAATTAAACAGCGTAAAATACGCCTAACTGCAAAAATAAAACTTCCCGTCTGAATTACCGGGAAGCAGATATCAACTTATTAACATTGGGGAGAAAAAGGGAGGGATGTGCGATTCCCCTCTTGAGAGGGGCGGAGGGGTGTGTTTTGCTTCAACAAGTCTACCGCAGAAACACACCCCTGCTATCGCTCGCTTCCATCGCGCCCCCTCTCAAAAGGTGAACTTCGATTATTACATCGCCAAGGTCTCTACGGCTTAAACTTCAAACAATTACTTGCCCTATCCACATTTTTAAAAAACTCGGGGCCTTTATCATTGGTAAAACAAACGGCCATAATGGTACCGGTATGGTTACGCTGCAATGCGATAAGCAGCGCGTATTTATAATGCTTGGTAGCAGGCAAATCGAGCAGGTTTAACAGGTATGACTTACCTGCATCAGCTTTATACCTGTTTAAAACGTTAACCGGTATGCTCCGCATAAAGTTATCCCGCTCTCCGGAAAAAGCAATGGCGTGCGCCCTGCTCATATTTATATATATCGAGTCGGGGTTTTCGGTTTCGCGGTCAATATCATACTGCCCCTGTTCATAGCTGGTATAGTTTTGTTTCTGAGATTTTACCTGGAACCAGACTTCAAAATCCTGCCCCGGTAGTTGCAATGCGTAGTCAAATGAAAAATCTTCATCATTAGGGGCCGGAATCTCTTTAAAACCCCTGGGTGGGGTGTAAATTACATTGGCCTGGGCCAAAAGCCTGGAAAATTCCTTAAACTGGTCTGTAACGGGCTTCGATTTTGAATAACCTGGCTTAGTATTTACACCGGTATGCTTCCTGTTATTTTGAGCATATAAAGGCCGGGCTTTTATCTGGGCCATGCTTTTTGTAAAGCATAGCAATGATAAAGCCATAAGCAATAAGGGCCGGTTTAACTTCAAAATAGTTTTCATTTAAGGGGCAGCCAGGAAAAAAACCTGGTTAAAGCACCATAGGTAAATATATAAACAAATTAATTAATCAACACCCTCCCGTATTCAAATACCGCTGCTCTTTAACGACAATATCAATTAATTATTTGTGGCATTAACAATTTTTACGCATGTGATTAGTAATTGTTGCAAGTCTATCCAAACGTAACAATTTTGTTATAAATCAACATAAACAACACATTAAAATGTGGTTCACTTCATCTGCACATCAACACATAATCCGTATCTTTACCAATCCAAAAGTTTTTATTGAATAATGAGTGAAGATCTGCATCAAAACGATACACCAAACCCTAATGAAGAAAAACTACACACCGTTACCTCACTCGATGGGTTATATGAAAATTGGTTTCTTGATTATGCATCCTATGTAATTCTCGACCGGGCCGTTCCGCATATCAACGATGGTTTAAAACCCGTACAACGCCGCATCCTGCATTCGTTGAAGGAAATGGACGACGGGCGTTTTAACAAAGCCGCCAATGTTATCGGTAACACCATGAAATATCACCCCCATGGTGACGCTTCTATTGGTGATGCCATGGTGCAGATTGGTCAAAAAAACCTGCTGATTGATTGCCAGGGAAACTGGGGCGACCCGGTAACCGGCGACTCGGCGGCGGCACCGCGTTATATTGAAGCCCGTTTATCAAAATTTGCGCTCGATGTTGTTTTTAATCCGGATACCACCGTTTGGCAGGCCAGCTATGATGGCCGTAACAAGGAGCCTATTACCCTGCCGGTAAAGTTCCCCTTGCTGCTTGCACAGGGAGCCGAAGGTATTGCGGTAGGTTTGGCTACCAAAATATTGCCACATAATTTTATAGAATTGATCGACGCGTCTATCGCTGTGTTGAAAGGTGAGCGTCCTAACCTCATGCCTGATTTTCCGACGGGGGGCATGGCCGATACTTCTTTATACAATGAAGGGCAGCGTGGTGGCAAAGTACGGGTAAGGGCAAAAATTATCGAGCGCGATAAAAAAACACTCGCTATTACCGAAATACCTTTTACCACCACTACCGGCAGCCTGATAGATAGTGTGATCTCGGCCAATGACAAGGGTAAGATCAAGATCAAAAAAATTGAGGATAATACCGCTAAGGATGTTGAGATCATCATTCATCTGGCACCAGGCATATCTCCCGATGTAACTATCGATGCCCTTTATGCTTTTACCGATTGCGAGGTATCTATATCACCAAATACCTGCGTGATACAGGATGATAAACCGCGCTTCATGAGTGTGAACGACATGCTTACCGAAAGCACGTTCTTTACCAAAGATCTGCTCAAACAGGAGCTGGAGATCAGGCTGAAAGATTTGATGGAAAAGATCTTCTTTAGCTCCTTACTCAAGATCTTTATCCAGGAGGGGATGTATAAAAACCCGGACTACGAAAACTCCGGTAATTTTGAAGTGGTGCTGGAAGTGTTGAACCGCTTGTTTGAGCCGTTCTTTCCGCAGTTTTACCGCACCATCCTACCCGAGGATTATAAAAAGCTGATAGATAAACCTATGAGCAGCATCACCCGCTTTGATGTTAAAAAAGCGGATGAGCAGATGAAGGCGCTCGAAAATGAAATAAAACAGGTAAAACATCACCTGAAACATCTTACCGAATATACTATTGCCTGGTTCGAAAAACTGAAGGATAAATATAGTAAGGACAGGGAGCGCAAAACCGAACTGCGCACCTTTGATAAGGTTGAAGCTGCACAGGTAGCATTGGCTAATATCAAGCTATATGTTAACAGGGCCGACGGCTTTATTGGATCTGGCCTGAAAAAAGATGATTCGGTTGAATACGTCGGCGATTGCTCAGACATTGACGAGATCATTGTCTTCAGAGGTGATGGGCGATGCATGATCACCAAAGTGCAGGACAAGGTTTTTGTGGGTAAGGACATCATCCACGTTGCCGTATTTAAAAAGAATGACGAACGCACCGTTTATAATATGATATATAAAGATGGCGAAAGCGGTATCAGTTATATCAAACGTTTCTCGGTAGTTGGGGTAACCCGTGATAAGGAATATGACCTTACCAAAGGCACCAAAGGCTCAAAAGTATTATACTTTACCGCTAACCCTAACGGCGAAGCCGAGGTGGTGAACGTACAGCTTAAACCTCATTCCAAACTTAAAAAACTACAGTTTGATGAAGATTTCGCATCTATAGCTATCAAAGGCCGCGGTTCGATGGGTAATATCATTACCAAATACCCGGTTAAAAAAATCATACTGAAAAGCAAGGGTGTGTCAACGCTGGCCGGACGTAAGATCTGGTATGATGATATCCTGAAGCGCCTGAACGCAGATGGCCGCGGCAAATACCTGGGCGAATTTGATGGTGACGACCGCATTCTCACCGTGCTCAGCAATGGCGTTTATGAATTAAGCAGCTTTGATCTTAACAACCACTTTGATGATAAGATGATCCTTATCGAAAAGTATGAGCCGCAGGCGGTATTCTCGATAGTGCACATCGAGGGTAAATCCAAAAACTATCTTGTTAAGCGTTTCTCTTTTGAAAACATAGCAGTTGGTAAGCAGGTAAGCCTGATCAGTGAAGAAGCCGGATCAAAAATGGTATTGATCGGTCACACCGCGCCGGTAATCAGCATGACGCACTTGAAAGGCAAAGATCAAACACCTGAAACCCTCGAACTGAATTTAGCAGATGTTATTGATGTAAAAGGAATGAAAGCCATGGGCAACCGCCTTTCACAACATCCGGTAAAATCAGTTGAGCTGATAAGTGATGGCATTAACCAGGCAACTAAAACTGCCGAAACCGACACCAACGAAGAGGATACTCCTGCATCAACAGATACAAATGAAGATGAGCCCGTAGTTTCTCAGGAAGCCGGGCCGGCAACACCAGCCGACCAATCTGAAGAGTCGCCAAAGCCACCTAAAAAGATCGATTTTGAGATCACTAACCCCGATGATATCGACATGGACGATCAGGGACAATTAGGGCTATTTTAACGCAAAGCCACCGGTAACAATAGCCGGTGGCCTTTTTATTTACCTGCCGATTAATCCCGTTTATCCAATACTCAAACAATTAGCAAAAAAATCATTTTACAGCTATAAACACCCTTGTTTGCAGTTGTATTTTCGCTATTTTTGGGTATTACTAAATCTTATATCATAAAAGGGCATGTTCTTCGGTGGCGGCAGTTATTACTATCTTATATTAATATTAGAAGGCTTTTGTATTATACATAGCTTACGGCGTGGTACCCAGCAAAAGTGGCTTTGGATACTTTTGATCATACCCGTGTTTGGCAGTCTGTATTATATCTACAGCGAAATACTTTCCAATCGCGGCATCCGTGCGCCTAAAATAAATGTTGAGGCGGTAATAAACCCCGGGGCCAAAATTAAACGCCTTGAAGATGAAGTAAGGTTTACCGATACTTTTGCCAACCGTGTTAAACTGGCAGATGCCTATCTGGACGCCGGGCTTACCGATAAAGCACTCGAAATATATCAAAACAGTCTCACCGGTGCCTTTGTCGAAAACGAGCACGTAATGGCGCAGCTCATTGTAGCTTATTTTGAAAAAGGCCAGTACAATGAGGTTATCCCGATTGCTAAAAAGCTTTATAAGCTACCACAATTTGCCCGCTCAAAAGCGCACATCCTGTATGCCAAATCGCTTGAGTTTACTTACCAGGAAGAGCAGGCCGAAAATGAGTTTAAATTGATGAAGGGTCGTTACTCTTATTTTGAGCCACGTTATGAATATGGTTTATTCCTTACCCGTGCCGGCCGCGATGAAGATGCCTGGCAGATTTTTACGGATATGCTCAATGAGCAGCCGCAGTTAAGTCCGGTTGAGCGAAAAAGCAATAAAGTATGGTTTGCAAAGGCTAAGGATGAAGTGAAGAAGTTATCAGCTGTGAGGAAAACGGCGTAAGTTGTACCCGCTTTATTTAAAACAGGCACAGTATCGCTTTGGCGTTTATTTTTTAATTGATTAATAAACAGTATTTTTGAACATTCATTATGAATGAAAAACGTTAAAGATGAATTACAACATATCATTCTCGGAGATGAACCGGTTGGCCGAGGAAATCAACTCAAAAAAACCCAAAGTTTCCTTAGAGCAAATGAAAAAACAAGCTTCAAACTTGAGAAACAGCAGCATCTCAAAAGTGAAGAAACAACAGCACTCATAAATTTTGCAAAAAAAGAGAATCTCTTTTACGAGCCGGCAATTCATAAAACTGATTTTATAAGTGAAGGTGCTGAGCAAAAAGTCTATCAATTTGACGATGAGCATGTAATAAAAACTAATGCAGGAATCTTTTACGAAACGTGGTTGGATTATTTCAATAGCTTGCTCATCCACAATTATTTCTTTCCAGCCACTGCTTATACTTTTCTTGGATTTAAAGAAATTGATGGCGCGCTACATGCTGTTGTCATGCAGGAGTTTATTTTAAATTCAGAACCAACTGATCTTAACGCTGTAAAAGACTTTTTGAGATACAACGGTTTTTTGAACAAACGTAATAATGATTATTACAATAATGATGTAGGGTTAATTTTTGAGGACTTGCATGATGAAAATGTGCTTTCAAATAATGGCGTTCTGTTTTTCATTGACACAGTATTTTACATCACTCCAGATTTCTACCGTCATCCCTAAGTCATACTGACAACCTGACACCATTGGGTTAAAAAATTGTTAAGCCACAAAACGCAAATAACCTTTTGCTGACATTAAAACAGTTTAGCCTGTCAATACTTGCCATAATACCCGCTTGGCATAATTGATGTTGCGTATCGGGCTGAAAAACTTAAATAAAATAAACAGTTATAACTATGTCATTAAACATTAAACCGATCGGCGATAGGGTTGTAGTGGAAGCTGCAGCAGCCGAAGAGAAAACCGCTTCAGGTATCTTCATTCCTGATACTGCCAAAGAAAAACCTCAACGTGGAACCATCGTTGCTGTTGGACAGGGAAAAGTTGATGAGCCTTTAACCGTACAAGTTGGTGACCAGGTTTTATATGGCAAATATGCCGGTACCGAGATTACCTATGAAGGTAAAGAGTACTTAATTATGCGTGAATCAGACATCTACGCGGTTCTTTAATCAATTAGTGGATTAGTGAGTTATTGAATTAGTGATTTATTCCTTTTCAAACTCGTTAGTTCAAAACAGACAAAACAATCAAAAAATAATTATTGATGGTGAATTCAAAATCGCAAATTCACTAAATCAATAATTCAATAATTAAAAACATGGCAAAACAAGTTAAATACAATGTTGAAGCACGCGACGCCCTGAAACGCGGTGTTGATATCCTTGCTAACGCAGTAAAAGTAACCTTAGGTCCTAAAGGCCGTAACGTAATTATCGATAAAAAATTCGGCTCACCGGCTATCACTAAAGACGGTGTTACTGTTGCTAAAGAAATTGAATTAAAAGACGCTCTTGAAAACATGGGCGCACAAATGGTAAAAGAAGTAGCTTCAAAAACTGCCGATATTGCAGGTGATGGTACTACTACTGCTACCGTTTTGGCTCAGGCTATCGTAACCGCAGGTATTAAAAACGTGGCTGCCGGTGCAAACCCAATGGATTTGAAACGCGGTATCGACAAAGCTGTTGCTTCGGTTGTTGAAAACCTGAAATCGCAGTCACAAACTGTTGGTGAAGACAATAACAAAATCAAGCAAGTTGCTGCTATCTCTGCAAATAACGACGAGGTTATCGGTTCGTTAATTGCTGAAGCAATGGAAAAAGTTGGCAAAGACGGTGTGATCACTGTTGAAGAAGCAAAAGGTACTGAAACCGAAGTTAAAACTGTAGAAGGTATGCAGTTTGACCGTGGTTACCTTTCTCCTTACTTCGTAACTAACGCTGATAAAATGGAAGCCGAATTAGAAAATCCTTTCATCCTGATCTACGACAAGAAGATCTCTTCAATGAAAGAATTGCTTCCTATCCTTGAAAAACAAGTACAAACCGGCAAACCATTATTGATCATTGCCGAAGATCTTGACGGCGAAGCTTTAGCTACTTTGGTAGTTAACAAGATCCGTGGTTCACTGAAAGTTGCTGCTGTTAAAGCTCCTGGCTTTGGTGACCGTCGTAAAGCTATGTTAGAGGATATCGCTATCCTTACCGGTGGTACTTTGATCTCTGAAGAAAGAGGTTACAAATTAGAAAACGCTGACCTTAGCTACTTAGGTACTGCCGAAAAAATCGTTATCGACAAAGATAACACTACCATCATCAATGGTTCTGGTTCTGCAGAAGAGATCAAAGGCCGCGTAAGCCAGATCAAATCTCAGATCGAATCAACAACTTCTGATTACGACCGCGAAAAATTACAAGAGCGCTTAGCCAAATTATCTGGCGGTGTTGCTGTACTTTACGTAGGTGCTGCTACCGAAGTTGAAATGAAAGAGAAAAAAGACCGTGTTGACGACGCTTTACACGCTACACGTGCCGCTGTTGAAGAAGGTATTGTAGCAGGTGGTGGTGTTGCCTTTATCCGCGCGGTTGCTGCTTTAGCTGATCTTAAAGGTGATAACGAAGACGAGAACACTGGTATCCAGATCATCCGTCGCGCTATCGAAGAGCCTTTACGTCAGATCTGCGAAAATGCTGGTATCGAAGGTTCTATCATCGTGCAAAAAGTTAAAGAAGGCACTGCCGACTTTGGTTACAATGCACGTACTGATAAATACGAAAACCTGATTGCTGCAGGTGTTATCGACCCAACTAAAGTAAGTCGTGTAGCTTTAGAAAACGCTGCTTCAATCGCTTCCATGTTGTTAACTACTGAAGTAGTATTAGCTGACGATCCTGAAGATGAAAAAGCAGGCGCTCCACCAATGGGCGGCGGCATGGGCGGCATGATGTAAGAGCCCCCAAGCCCCCTGAAGGGGGTGTACAGAAACTTATATACCTTCAAAACCCTGTATGCTTTTGCATACAGGGTTTTGTGCTTTAAAAGAGCCTGTTATAGTCATAGAAAGGTAAAGCAACAGTCATTAATTAATCATTTGATTAAAATTTCAAAACCCCAGGGTGTAGTAATACGTAGTTTTGCATAACAAATCTGATACAGCACTAATCAGGCACAGGATTTGAATAATGCAGGTCATGAAACGTCTATCTCAAAAAACAAAACAAATACAAAGCACCCTGGTTGAGTGGGTGTTGTTTAAGGGCCCCGAGCTCTTCGTTTCCCTGTACAGTTAATAGATAATTATTAACTTTGCGCCCAGTTATGAAACTGGACGAATTTTACACTGAGTTCCACCATTGGCTTATTAACCGCGGCCCTAATTATGTAGGTGGACTAATCATATTTTTTATTGGGTTATGGTTTATTAAGTTTTTGCGTGCAAGGCTGCGCATGCGTATGATGAAGCGTGGCATTCATTCATCACTACAGCCATTTTTCTTAAGCCTAACCATTACAGCTTTATATGTTTTACTCATTATTTGGGTAATGAACATCATAGGGCTGGAAATGAGCATTTTCACCACCATTATCGGCGCATTTTCGGTAGCAGCCGGTTTGGCGCTGTCGGGCACCTTTCAAAACTTTGCGGGTGGTATACTTATCCTGTTGTTAAAACCTTTTGAGCTTGATGACAGTATTGTAGCCCAGGGCCAGGATGGCAGGGTGGTATCTATACAGATGTTTTATACTGTGCTTATTACTGCCGATAACAAAACTGTCATTATCCCTAACGGCAAACTATTTAACGAGGTCATTGTAAACATAACGCGCGAGGGCCGTCGCCGTCTTGATTTTGAATTGCGGGTAGGCTATAACAATGATATAGAAAAGGCGAAGGCCATCATGACCGGTGTAGTAAATACCAATAAAGATATCCTTCACGATCCGGCCGCACGGGTGGGCGTTATCAGCCTGGATAACGATTGTGTAAGGTTTACCATTAATGTTTGGGTTGATCCTGCCGATTTCCTCAACGCTAAAATAAACCTGCAGGAACAAATGCTTAAAGAGCTGGCCGCGGGTGGCGTTAATTTCCCTAAACCAGGATTTTGATAAGAAGCAGGAAACCGGGAGTCAAAGACAAGAGTGCATCGAACAAATAAAGAAAAGGCTTCAAAAGACAATTCTTTCAGAAGGTAAAGCGGAACCATCGATAATGCCTTCGGCTATTAAAAATCAATAAACATTATAACACATAAAGCTTGCTTGTTAAAGCAGGCTTTTTTTATCTTAGGGAAATCAAACCCTTGAAAAAATATGAGTTTTAAAACCCAGCTCAGTTCAATTTTTATTGATGAAAATAATATTCCCCCCGAATTCCAGATTGAAGAAGTACACCAGCGCGAATACCTGAGCGGTGGCGAAATGAAACCGTGGAACGGCGAAGTAAGTGAAGTTTACTCACCTGTCGGTTTTTGGGCAGAGGACGGTACTTTTACCCGGAAGCTCATAGGTACCTACCCGGTTTGCACCGAAAAAGAAGCTTTTGAAGCCCTGGATGCCGCCCTTGAAGCCTATGACAATGGCCGCGGCGAATGGCCTACCATGAGCATTGCCGACCGTATTAAATGTATGGAGCGCTTTATTTACAAAATGAGCGAACAACGTACGCTGGTGGTAAAACTGCTGATGTGGGAAATAGGCAAATCATATGCTGATTCGGCTAAAGAATTTGACCGTACTATTGAATACATCAATGCCACCATCGACGCGTTAAAAGATATCGACCGCCAGTCGTCACGCTTTGAAATGGCCGAGGGGCTGGTGGCCCAGATCCGTCGTTCGCCCCTGGGGGTAGTGCTTTGCATGGGGCCGTTTAATTACCCGTTAAACGAAACTTTCACTACGCTGATCCCCGCGCTGATCATGGGGAACACTATTTTATTTAAACCGCCTAAACACGGTACACTACTACATTACCCATTGCTAAAAGCCTTCCAGGAATCATTCCCTAAAGGAGTGGTGAACACCATTTATGGCAGGGGCGCAGTGGTAACACCCGGGCTGATGTCATCGGGCAAGGTGAATGTGCTGGCTTTCATCGGCTCAAGCAAAGTAGCAAATGATTTGAAAAAGCGTCACCCTAAAATTAATCGCTTAAGAGCTGTTTTAAGTCTGGATGCCAAGAACGCAGCCATAGTTACCAAACATGCCGACCTGCAGCAGGCTGTGAGCGAGTGTATTTTAGGTTCGCTGTCATTTAACGGCCAGCGTTGTACCGCTATTAAAGTAATATTTGTACATAAAGCCGTTGCCGATGAGTTTTTAAAACTATTAAGCGAAGCCGTTGCCAAACTTAAATTCGGACTGCCCTGGGAAAAGGACGTAAAACTTACCCCGCTCCCCGAACCTCATAAACCGGCTTACCTGACCGATATTGTAAATGACGCCTTAGCCAACGGCGCAAAAGTGATTAACGAAAACGGAGGTGAAACATCGGCTTCGTTCTTTTTCCCGGCCATAGTTTACCCGGTTAATGAAAACATGAAACTGTACCGCGAAGAGCAATTTGGACCGGTGATCCCAGTAATTCCGTTTGAAGATATTGAGGAGCCTATCGCTTACCAGATAGATTCGCCACATGGTATGCAGGTGAGTATTTTCAGTAATGATGCCAGGGAAATTTCGTCACTGATCGACCCCTTTGTGAATTTAGTAAGCCGCGTAAACATTAACAGTCAGTGCCAGCGCGGTCCGGATGTATTTCCGTTCACCGGGCGCAAGGACAGTGCCGAGGGTACACTTTCGGTACATGATGCATTAAGGTCGTTCTCAATCCGCTCATTAGTTACCACTAAAATGACCGAAACCAACAAAAACATCATCAACGAAATTGTGAACGACAATGATTCCAATTTCCTAAGCACGAAGTTTATATTGTAGGGAACCGTTAGGACGTCATGAGGAGTAGCCCCCAGGACTATCCTGAAAAAGGGGCTACAATACATATTACGAATGACAATTAACAACTTACACTTATACAACTACAACTATAAGACACGAAGCAATCCCGATTTACAGTCGCCCTGTATGGGTTGGATTTGCTTCGTGTCTGTTTTAACACCATAAAACTTTGGCCATGTAACGGCCAACCAAATTGTTACCGCGCTACCCTACCATATCTTCACTCGTTTATCCGGATCTATCCACATCTTATCACCTTTCTTAATATGAAAAGCTTCGTAAAATTCAGGCACATCGGTAAACGGCCCGTTAACACGCATAAAACCGGGCGCATGTTCATTGGTTAGGATCTGACTCGAAAGTGATTCTTTCCTGTCCTGCGTAAGCCAGCCTAATGAGTATCCTAAAAAATAGCGCTGTAAGGGTGTTAACCCGTTAATGAGTTTACCCTCTTTATATTGCTGTGTTTTTTTGAACGCGTCAAGACCTATTACAATGCCGCCGAGGTCGGCAATGTTCTCACCTTGAGTAGCTTTGCCATTTACATGCAAACCATAAATGCTGTAACCATTAAACTGGTCGATAAGCATTTTGGCACGTTGACTAAATTTTACCGAATCCTGCGGTTTCCACCAGGCTTTAAGGTTTCCGGCAGCATCAAACTGGCGGCCCTGGTCGTCAAAACCGTGGGTCATTTCGTGGCCAATGGTTGAGGCGGCAGCATAGCCGTAAATGACGGCATCATCAATATTTTCATCCTTGTAACCGGGAATGGTAAAAATGCCGGCAGGCAATACAATCTCGTTGTTTGACGGGTTATAGTAAGCATTATAGGTTTGAGGCGTGATGTCCCATTCAGTACGGTCGACAGGTTTGCCTAATTTAGCTGCATTGAAATTATGCCACCATTCGTTTGCCCGCAATACGTTGAGGGCGTAAGGGCCCCGGTTAATTTCCAGTGTTGAAAAATCCTTCCATTTATCCGGATAACCAACTTTAGGGACAACTTTTGACAATTTGTAGTAAGCTTTCTCCTTGGTTTCGGGGCTCATCCAATCCAGCTTTTCAATATGCTCTTTAAAGCTGGTGCGCATTTCTTCAACCAGTTTTACGTAACGATCCTTTGTTTTTGCGGGGAAATATTCTTTTACAAAAATCTGTCCCAATACCTCACCCATCAGGCCGTTTTCTGTGTCCAGCACCCTTTTCCAGCGGGGAAGTTGGGCTGTACTGCCATAAATCACCTTGTCATAAAACCGAAACACTTCCTGATCAAACGGGTTGCTCAGGTATGGCCCAAAAGCAGTGACCAGGCTCTTGCGCAAGTAATTTTTCCAGTCATCTATCGAATAAACTTTTAGTGCCTTGTTCAGCGCCCTGTAATACTCCGGCTGGCCAACAATTACGGTATCGGAATTTTTGTAGTCCATCTTTTCAAAAGTGGGTTTCCAATCAATGTCCGGCGCCAGCTTGCTAAGGGCGGCAAGCGTCATTTTGTTATAGTTATGGTATGGGTCGCGCAGGTCTTCCAGTTTACGGCTGCTATCAGCCAGGAAAGTTTCCAGCGAATAAGTTTTCTTAGCGGCCGCAGTTGCCCTATCGGCAGGCAGACCTGCCAGTTTAAATATGGCGGGCAGGTAATTATTTTGATAGTCGGTACGGATAGCTACGCTATGCGCATCTTTATTAAAGTAGTAATCGCGGTTAGGCATACCAATGCCCGATTGGTATAAACCCAAAGCCATCTTTGCACTGTTCTTAGCATCCTGCCCAACATAAGCGCCGATAGGCTGTGTAACGCCAATCCTTTGTAAGTGTGCGAACTCCTCAACCAGGCTTTTGATATCCGTTATCCGGTCAATTTTATCCAGTTCATCTTTCAGTGGTGCAAGCCCCTGTTTTTCGATGTTAACGGTATCCATCCCGCTGAAATAAAAATCGCCTATTTTTTGGGTGTTGCTGCCCTTCGGGGCATTAGCTTCAAGCGCATCCTCGTTGATCTTTTTCATCTTGTCGCGCAACTCTTCCTGCACAACATTGCCGATGCCCCAGGCAGCGTACGCCGCCGGAATAGGATTTTTGCGAAGCCAGGTTCCGTTGGCATATTTAAAGAAGTCATCGCCCGGTTTTACGGTGGTATCCATATTATGGATCACTGGGTCGCCGGCTTCGTAAGCTTTTGTTTTGTCGGTTTGGCTACAGGCGCTAAGCAAGATGCCAAGCGCGGCGGCAACTATGGATAAGGATTGGGTTTTTCTGTTCATTTTTTAGGTGTGTGTATGAATTAAAATACAACAACTGTATGGTAAAATAGAATTTAGGACAGCTTATTTTTTAAAATATGATAATTTATTATATCTCCTGGAAAAAACCTGCTAAGGAAACGTTAAAATAATAACAAATTTTACGAAGTGTTTCCAACCTGATATCAATAATACCTGATTCGAGCCGGGCAATATTTATGTGCGTTTCGTTAAAAAACTTCTCCTGCGTAACCTGATTTTGTTTGCGTAAGGTTTTAATCTGCAAGGCAACTTTGCGTTTAAATGCGCTATTAGTGTCGTTAAGGTATTCAAAATCAGTTAAAAGCATGACTGGATCGGCTAATATGATACTTTGTATTTTTTGTGCAAGCTAAATATAAAATAACACCATTACATTTTATATACAGATATTATTCTTTTATAAAAATGGGCGACTAACGTTTAAACATGAAATATTAATGCCACAATTTTATAATTATGGCAAAGGATTTGTATATAGCTATTCGCCCTGTATCATCTGTGAAAAAATAAAAGATTTAGTAACATCTACCTGTGAAAAATTAAATTGAATTCTCAGACGCCCAAGTTGAGATTTTTTGTTCTTTGTTTTGGGTTTAATCAATAGTTTAAATTAATTAGGGGAAAGGGAGCTTCAAAAAAAGCTCTCTTTTTTTGTTTATAAAAATTACTATGCATGCATAGTAATTTTTATATATTTATGCTTTTAATTATACCCATGTATTTTGAACTGACCGAAGAACAAAAAATGATTCGCCAGGCTGCGCGCAATTTTGCGCAAACCGAATTGAAGCCAGGTGTTATTGAACGCGACGAACAGCAAAAATTCCCTGCCGCACAGGTTAAGAAACTTGGTGAACTGGGTTTCCTGGGCATGATGGTATCTCCGCAATATGGCGGCGCTGGCATGGATGCCATATCATATGTGCTGGTGATGGAAGAACTTTCAAAAATTGACGCATCCACGTCAGTAATTGTTTCTGTGAATAATTCGCTGGTATGCTATGGATTGGAGAAATATGGGAGCGAAGAACAGAAGCAAAAATATCTGGTACCGCTGGCCAAAGGCGAATGCATCGGCGCTTTCTGCCTTTCGGAGCCGGAAGCCGGCTCTGATGCTACGTCACAAAGCACTACAGCCATTGATATGGGCGATCATTACCTGCTTAATGGTACTAAGAACTGGATCACCAGCGGAGGCAGCGCATCTACCTATATTGTAATTGCACAAACCAACGCCGAAAAAAAGCACCATGGTATCAATGCTTTTATTGTTGAAAAAGGAATGCCGGGCTTTACTGTTGGCCCTAAAGAGAACAAGATGGGCATCCGCGGCTCGGATACCCACTCGCTGATGTTTGCCGATGTTAAAGTGCCTAAAGAGAACCGCATTGGCGAAGACGGCTTTGGGTTTAAGTTTGCCATGAACGTACTGGATGGTGGTCGTATAGGTATTGCTTCGCAGGCTTTAGGTATTGCTTCAGGTGCTTACGAACTTGCAGTGCAATACGCTAAGGACCGCAAAACTTTTGGTAAATCGCTTGCCGACCATCAGGCTATCCAATTTAAGCTGGCCGATATGGCTACTGAAATTGAGGCAGCACGGTTGATGTGCCTTAAAGCGGCATGGTTTAAAGATCATGGAAAACCCTATGCCCAGGCATCATCAATGGCAAAACTGTATGCATCTGAAGTAGCTATGCGCACCACCACCGAAGCGGTGCAAATTCATGGCGGGTACGGTTATGTGAAAGAATATCACGTTGAACGCCTGATGCGGGATGCAAAAATAACCCAGATTTACGAAGGAACATCTGAAATTCAAAGAATTGTCATTTCGCGCGGATTGTTGAAATAACGGCGCTGTTTTTATACCTTTGAAAGTATATAGATTAAGTAGACTATATATTTAAGTATGACTTTCAAAAATATTATAGCCGGTATTTGCGGATTACTATTTCTGCAAACCGGCTTGGCTCAAACCAAACTAAAAACCGGTGTGTGGCGCGGTGCGCTTAAAACTAAATCAGGCACCGAAATCCCTTTTAATTTCGAGGTCAACAATAGCGGTGGTAAACAACAATTAGCTATCATTAACGGTGCCGAGCATTTCAAAGTAACGGATGTTGCTACCAAAGGCGATTCCGTTTTTATCCATATGCCGCTGTTCAATTCGGAATTTAAGCTGAAACTTAATGGAGATAGCCTTAACGGCAACTGGGTAAGGCACCTGGCGGATAATGATCTCCTTGTTCCGTTCAGCGGCCGGCCTAATACTTCATGGCGCTTTTTTAAGAATACTGAAAACCCGGCATTTAATATCACAGGCCGCTGGTCGGCGGTGTTTGGCGAAGGCGAGGGCCGCGATACCACCGTTGGCGAGTTTAAACAGGATGGCACCAAACTTACCGGTACATTCTTAACTACCACGGGCGACTATCGTTTTTTAGAAGGAACGATGAATGGCAATAAACTCTACTTATCAACCTTCGACGGAGGCCATGCCTATACCTTTACCGCTACTATCGGTGATGATAAAACCATTACCGATGGTAAATTTTACGCCGGCTATTCGGCAGTTCAATCCTGGACCGCTGTAAAGGATGAAAACGCCCAACTGCCCGATGCATATTCACTCACTTCATTGAAACCGGGGTATAAAAAAATAGCTTTCAGCTTTAAGGACCTTGATGGCAAAACTGTTTCGCTTGATGATGCCAGGTTCAGGAACAAAGTGGTAATTGTGCAGATATTGGGTTCATGGTGCCCAAACTGCATGGACGAAACGGCTTATATGGTTAACTATTATAAAAAATACCACAACAAAGGAGTTGAGGTGATAGGTTTGGCTTATGAACGCACCACAGATTTTGAAAAATCAAAAAAAGCGCTGCAGCAGGTAAAAGACAGGTTTAAAGTACCTTACCCGCTGTTGGTGACCGGCTATACCAGCGATAAAAAACAAACCGCCCAAAGCCTGCCTATGTTATCAAAAGTGGTTGGTTTCCCCACTACCATTATTATTGACAAAAACGGCGACGTGCAAAAGATCCATACTGGTTTCAACGGCCCGGGAACAGGTGACCACTATACCGAGTTTATCAACGAGTTTGAGAAGCTGACGGATGATCTAATCCAGGCCCCACCCGCTCCCTAAAGGGAGTGCTTATATGCACGCGCGCTTTTCAAAAGAAGATTTTAAACAAAAAACGCATTGCTGTCGGCAATGCGTTTTTTGTTTATGCTTAAAAAGGAGGGCTTGAAGGCAGGCCCTTCCTTTAAGGAGCGGGAGGAGCGACCTCAACGCCAAAATACGCTTCCAACTCATTTAACGTTGATGAGCTGGTTGCAATATCTTTAATGATCACGCCTTTTTCCATCAGCAGGATCCGGTCGCACACATCAGTGATGTGGTTAAGATCATGGCTGGATACTATGGTAGTTACACCCTTATTCCTGTTCAGATCTTTCAGCAGGTTTTTAAGCCTGAACTGGGTGCTTGGGTCGATATTGGCAAAGGGCTCGTCCAGCATGAGCAATTGAGGTTCCTGCAACAGGCAGGCCGCTACACCAACTTTGCATTGGTTACCTTTTGACAGGTCGCGGATGTACTTCCCTTTCTTCAGGATCTCGCCATTAAAAAAATCGGTCAGGCTAACTAACACCTCGTCAACATATGTGCGGTTATGACCATGCAGCCCTCCTATAAAATAAAAATATTCTTCGGGTGTAAGGTAGTCTATCAGGAAACCTTCATCAAGATAAGCAGCGGTGTAATCTTTCCACTTCTCATGACCGGCTACAGTTTCTCCGTTTGAAAGGATTTCGCCACTTTCGGCGCGAATAAGGTCGAGCACCATCCGGAACAACGTAGTTTTGCCTGCGCCGTTATTACCTACAAGGCCAACGCTTTCGCCTTTGTTAATTTGCAGGGCGGGTACATCTACAACGGTAATCCCGTTATAAACTTTTTTTAAATTTCTTACTTCAATCATGGTTATTTGTTTCTGAAGCCTTCGGCAACGGTATAACGTTTCTGTATAAAATCCTCCTCCAGTTTTTTAACCCAAAAATCGCGGGTTAAAATGAATATGATCCCTGTAACAGCCAGCATGGCCAGGCCGATGTCCGCGTGTTTGAACAGTGAGAACGGAAGATAAATAATATACGGTGTGATCATCAAGGGAAACGAAATAAGCATTTGCGTTGCCCCCACCCCTTCCCAATTAAACGACGCGCCTTTTGACAGATCTATCCGTTTGGCATTGCGGTTAGCAAAAAACAGTACAATGGTTGTGTTGATGCCGATATTCCACAGGTACATTACAAAATGTACCAAAACAATGCGCCAGCCAAAATAAGCATAAGGCGTAGTCAATATAAAAGCCACGGTTGATACCATGGTAAACAGCAGGTATTTTGCCTTTAAAAAATCGCGGAAATTAATTTTGCTCACTAACAGGCCATCAAAATGAGCGC
This sequence comes from Mucilaginibacter sp. SJ, assembly GCF_028993635.1. Lineage (NCBI taxonomy): Bacteria > Pseudomonadati > Bacteroidota > Sphingobacteriia > Sphingobacteriales > Sphingobacteriaceae > Mucilaginibacter > Mucilaginibacter sp. SJ. The sequence goes on along the minus strand of NZ_CP118631.1, from coordinate 4,371,409 downwards.
CCTGCCAGCTATACATGAACTGCCCATAACTGATAATAAAAATACCAGTCATGAACATGCCCACAAAAATGTACCAGGTTTGTCCGTAATGGCTGTTGGTATAAAATATGAGCCCGTAAAACATAAAGAACAACCCCATAACCAATGCCGATCGTGGCCGCTTATTACGGAAGATCAGCTTCAGCTCGTTTGCGACAAGGTCGCCAACTTTACCAAACCTGTTTAACAACGGAAACTCCGTACTGCTTTTATAAGCCGATGCCTTGCGTGAACTCAGCTCTTCGAGGTACAGGTTTTGCTTTAAGTAGGCAAAATTGATGTAATACATGGTTGCAGCAAGCACAACAGGCAGCAATACCAACACCGGTTTATTGAGCAAATGGCCAAAATATTGATAGGAAATATTACGTACCGAATACAGGTGAAATCTGAAATCGCCGGTAATAATAAGGATGAGCGCCGCTGCGAACACCAGGAAAACCCAACCGTTAAGATTGGCTTTGCGTTTAATAAACAAGGCCATGTAGTTATTGAAAAGCATGAAACCGATAATAGCCAATATAAAAGCCAGCGCAGACAAAGCACCCGAATCGGTAAGGATTACTTTTAGAATAAAAGGTACAAAAAGTATAATGGGCCACAGGTTAAAAACCGAGAGCATGGCCGTAAAGGCCAGATAGCCGACCACCGTATTCCTTTTTATAGGTAAATGAAGATATGGCTGCACCCTTAACGTTGGCAGCTCCTGCAATTGCATGCGCATCATTAGGTCAAACAAAAAATAAAGCAGGATGATACCGCAAAAAGAAACCACTATGTCATCATGCGGAAAAACCTGGCCCAAAATTTCATTCAAAAACAAACCGGCAAGCAAAATACATCCAAAAAGATAAAGGATAAGTAAGCCCATCACCACACGGATAGCAATACTTTTACCTGTGTTTTTTGACCGCCAGAAAGCTTTAAGTTCGTGCCCGAGAAAGGTAGTGATCATACGTATAGACAGTTAAAGGTTAAGGTATAGGTTTTATAAAGCTAAAAGCAGAATGCACAAAGTCCAAAGCTATAAATGTTCTATATAAAAGCTACAGATACGGTGCGCAAAGCCTAAAGTTATAAATTAATTAATATTGGTCAATTCGTTATATGATATTAATTAACAGCCTCTATAAAGCAATGCTTAAGTTAGTATTTATACCTATCGCCCCAAAGTTTTCTTAACTTTTCTTTTGATTCGTTTTCACGCGCATTGTTACCGGGGTCGTAAATTTTTGTTCCGCGGATAGCATCCGGCAGAAAATCAAGGTCGGTAAAATTACCTTCGTAGCTATGGGCGTATTTGTAATCCTTGCCGTAGCCTATGTTTTTCATGAATTTGGTTGGTGCGTTACGTAAGTGCAGCGGCACCGGTAAATCGCCGGTTTGGCGCACCAATGCTATAGCCGCACCAATAGCTGTTGTAGCCGAATTACTTTTGGGCGATGTTGCCAGGTAAATAGCCGTCTGCGATAATATCAGTTGCGATTCAGGCATACCAATCTTATTAACCGCCTCAAAACAACTTTGTGCAAGCAGCAAGGCATTGGGGTTAGCGTTGCCAATATCTTCGGATGCAAGGATCAGCATACGGCGGGCAATAAACAAAGGGTCTTCACCGCCTACGATCATCCTCGCCAGCCAGTAAACTGCACCGTTGGGATCAGAGCCCCGCATGGATTTGATAAAAGCCGAAATGATATCGTAATGCTGCTCACCGGTTTTATCGTACAACGCCATGTTTTGTTGTACATGTTCCAATACAACCTCATCGGTTATTATTATCTCCGGCGTGTCAAAAGCATTTATCAACAGCTCAAAAATATTGAGCAGCTTACGGGCATCCCCTCCCGAAAGGCGCAGCAAAGCTTCGTAATCTTTTATGGTGATGCTTTTATCCTTTAAGATTACGTCTTCCTTCATAGCCTTGTTCAGCAGGTCGATCAGATCGGTTTCGGATAGCGGCTGTAAAATATACACCTGGCAACGCGACAGCAAAGCCGAGATCACTTCGAAAGATGGGTTTTCAGTCGTTGCGCCTATTAACGTAACAATGCCCCGCTCTACAGCCCCCAATAATGAATCCTGCTGCGATTTGGAAAAACGGTGGATCTCATCGATAAATAATATCGGCAGTACCTCGCCTTGTTTCTTTAACAACGATGCTTTTTCTATCACCTCCCTTACGTCTTTTACGCCCGAGTTAATAGCACTCAAAGCAAAAAAAGGGCGGAATAATGATTGTGAAATAATATAAGCCAATGTAGTTTTACCTACTCCCGGTGGTCCCCAAAATATCATCGACGGCAATGAACCCGACTCAATAGCTTTGCGCAGCACCGCTCCCGGCCCAACAAGATGTTTTTGCCCAACATAATCATCAAGCGATTTGGGGCGCATACGTTCAGCTAATGGCGGGAGGTTATTCATAAAAGTAAAATTCAGAAAAGAAAACGCTAAATCCTAAAAAAATTAGTAATTTATAAGATTGGTTTATTCAAACGAAGGGGCGGTAATTATTCAGGAAGACCTGTACTTCTGAATTTTGGAGTCGGTGCGCTATGAAGGGGAAATAACAAACGGTTGAAGACTTACAAAGTCTTTGAAACTTCGTAAGTCTGGGTCTACAACATGTTATCCTTCGACGGTATGACCGACAGGCCTTCTTTTTGTCATCACTCCTTCAAAGGCCATCGCATTTAATCACTCAACATACCTCAATCCTGCGTAATAGGTTCATGATGTGCGTGGCAGGCCTCAGCACAATCGATACAGGCTTTGGCACATTCCTGGCAATGATCGTGCTGATGTTTACCGCACTCCGCAGCGCAAAGACGGCAGATCTCCTCGCATAAAACCAGGTATTGGTGAGCAATAACTGAATCTCTTTGCAATAGGCGGGCTCCCTGGACACATATGTCAGCGCAGTCCCGGTCAAGACTAATGCAGCCGGTCATCATTTTAACATCTTCTTCGTGCAGGCATGAGGTAGCACAGTGTTCGCAGGCTAAAGCGCAATCCAATAATTTTTGAATTATAGCGCGATGATCATGATTTTGCATAATGGTAAATTTTAAGTTTTACTTAATATACTACCTGTTGCAGTTAAAAAAGGTTTGCATTAATTTGAAATGCTATATTATACAAACAAAAAAGGCTGCCTCCATTACGGAAGCAGCCTTTATAAATATATATTGAATTTTTATTAATTACTGTTGGTTAGGGTTTTGATCGCTGTCGTTATTTTCAGGATCATCAGATGGAGTGCCTACAATTTTGTAAGCTTTATTGCCGTCGTCCTGAGTTTCCTGGTAGTAGTAACCATCAGGAGATACAAACAGCTTTTCACCATTGATCTTGATCTTGCGGCAATCCGGTGGCAATTGAGTTACAATGTCACCAATTTGCGGGCCCTGATCAACACTGCTGCCATCGCCGTTGCCCTGATCAGTAGTTAACTGGCCATCTTTACCTGCAATAACGTAAACAGTTGAGCCGTCATCTTTGGTGTATGGCTGGTAGTAAACACCATTTAACTCGTAGTACTGTTCGCCATTGATCATGATTGACTCAGCACCTGAAGGCAAGGTTTTAATCTCGGCCCCTATTGGTGGCTCAACAACGGTATACTGGTCATTGTATTGACGATAGTACAAACCATCGCTATAAAAATATTGGTAATCGCCCCACCAGAAAGGATAGTAACCATATGGCAAGAAACCTATGCTAAAACCTAAACGCGGATAATAGAAGGAATTGTAGTAGTTACGGTATGGATAATAGTAGTGGTTGCCAAAATAACCGCCGCGGCCACCGTAATGGTAAGTACCGGGATAAACCCTGCGACCACCGTATGCATATGAACCACCTCTGTAATAAGTACCGCGACCGCCATTATAAGCGCGCCTGTCTACAGTAGTATAACTGCGGCTACCGTTATATACGGTACGGCCGGTGCTGCCATAACTGCGCTGGGGTGCTACAGATGTGCCATTGGGCCTTACTGCGTAATCACGACCGCCATAACTGCGTTGTTGAGAAGTACCCACACTGCTGCGGGAGTCGGTTCCATAGCTCCGTTGCGGAGCCGCGATAGCGCCGCGTGTGCTACCATTAAATGAAGTTGAGGGGCGGGAAAAACTACCACCGGAAGGACGGGAAAAACTACCGCCTCCGCCACCACCGCCTGACGGTCTTGAACCACCGCCTCCTCCGCCACCGCCGCCACGAGAACCGCCGCCACGTTGTGCATCAGCATTGAATGCCAGGGATAAGCTCAATAAGCCCCCCAATGCAATTGTTAATAGATTTTTATATGTCCTTTTCATGATGAAAGATTTTTTAACAGATCAGCATGGTATTTTTTGCTGATATAAATATATAGACTATTAAATGTTTAAACGGTTTAACGCGTTTTTAATTATTTTTCACTCAAAAAGCGAACCAATACCAGCTATACGTACCGGTTATTGTTTTCGCTACGCTATATCCTCGGCAATAAACAAAAAAGGTTGCTCAAACTGCAGGGTAAAAAAACCATCGTGGGTGGTTTTATACCTATTAGTGCTTGTGGCTTCAAGCCCGCTTATTTGTAAGCCCGACGGATGCGAAAGTACTTCAATGAACTCACCCGCGGGTTTCCACTTACTGAAGCCCGAATTAACCGGGTAGATCTTTTGCCGCTCCCTAAAAATCACCAGGTTTATTTTATCAGCATAAAACAAAAAATCTTTCAGGTCCAGCACATCGGTAATTACATTGACCGCCGGGTAATTATGCGTTACCAGGTATTTTAAAGCTGCGCCTGCCGCATTGTCGCCTCCCGAAGGCATCACCTTCACGTCCGACTGCAAATCACCCGAATCACCATCACTTATTATCCAGTCGATTTTAATCCCTGATGCATCCAGCTTTTCGGCGGTGTTGGCGGTGCAGATCACGGTCGGGCTCCACTCCAGCAACTGCCCCAGCATTTCCTCATCAAAAGTATCCATGCTTAAAACCAGTAAAGCAGGCTCCTGTTTTTCGCGAACTATATGATGTGATGACATTGCTAATGTAGATGGAACAGATGAATATTAAATGAAAATATAAAGATGGGGTTTTTATTGATTGCTGAAACCAAATCAAAGTTTTATGACGGTAGAACATTACAAGAGGGGCACATTTCTGAATTAGTAAAAATTCTAACATTTATTGTTGATTTAAATAAGCCCTTATTCGCGGTGTAACAGGAAAAACATCATTTTCATCAACAGCATCTAATGCCCAATATTCTAACAATGCAAGATGTTCGCTTTTTTTCGGATCCATTATTCTTTTTATAGATGTCCAATAAAAATCGTCATCATCGGAGTCGTATCGCAGCAAAATATCATAGGAGGCGATTATTAAAGCTAAAAAAGCTTTTCTTGTGGATAATTTAAAATCATATGCCTTATATGTAGCCAAAAACTCGCTTAATCTTGCCGGATCAGCCAATTCAATATCCCAATCCTGTTCATCGTCGCCTGCAGGTAGATTTAACAATTTATTGAGATAGTCAGTATCCTCTTTATATAAGATATGCATCGGGGAATTTAATACATTTTCCTATAAAACTCCTTAACCCTTTCAGCAGGATCAGCACCAAGGTTCATGGCTGATGATATCGCAATACCATCGATTCCCGTTTGAAGCAAGGGTTCCACATCATCCGGTTGGATGCCACCTGCTGCTATCACCGGTATACTGATGCCCAGTTTATCCAGTTGGCGATATCCGTTAAAACCAAGCGGGTGATGCCCAACAGGATCCTCTGTATTAATGGATGCAAATGGCCCGTAAACATAATAATCAACCACTCCGGTACTTTGTAATTTCAATAATTCATCAGCACCTGCCGCTGATACCCCAAGAGTTTTATCCGGGCCGATAATCTTGCGGATACTGGCCAGATCAGCATCACTATCATCTATATGCACACCCTGCGCGTCAACGCGGTCAATCAAATCGTAATGATTAGCGATGACCAGGGTCGCACCCCAGTCGTCACAAATTTCGGCTATCTCGTTTATCTCATCAATCAGCTCATCTTCGGGTTTGGTAAAGCAACGGTATTGTACCCAGTTTGCACCCGCGCCGCAAGCCATCTGCACCTGTTGTACATGGCTAAAACCAGGCAGGTCATCTGTAAGATAATGAAATTTAGAAATGTATTTTTTCATTTTATTAAGTCCGAAAGTCGGTGATGTCCGAAAGTCGGAAAGTTTTTAATTATTAAACCGAAAAGCCCAAAAGTTTTGTGTTGTAAACTTTCGGACTTTCCTAACTTCAGACTACTAAACTTAGTTTTTCAGTGCTTCGCTGATAGTTTTACCCACACAACCATCAGGGGCCTGGATATGCAGTAGCGATGCTAAAGTAGCCGAAATATCTGTCATATGTGTTTGGCGGGTCAAACTACCATGCTTAATGCCCCAGCCCATAAATACCAATGGGATATGTGAATCATAAGGGTTCCAGGTACCGTGTGTAGTACCGGTTGGCCCGCGATCGTTTGTGCCATGACCGGTATACCATGCTGGTTTCAGAATGATCTGGATAGCACCGCTATGCTCGGCATTATAACCATTGATGATCATACTGCGAAGCTCATCAGGAACGTTGGCTTCCTGTATTTTTTGCAGGTCGATTGCATAGGCAATGCCTGGTTGTTTCTTCAGGTATGCGATGCAATCTAACTTTATAGGCTCTTCGCTAACGCCTGCTTTTGCAAGGGCCGCGTTATTAAAATTAACCTGGTAATTATCCATACTGATGATCAGGTTATCCACTTTGTATTTATCGCTGATCATCGTGTTCATTTCTTTTGCAGCTTTTCCCTCATCCCAAACACCTGCCGGGATGTTATGGTCTTTCAAGAAGTTAGGGTTGTGGGCAGCGCCATGGTCGGCACTCAGGAAAACCGAATAATTGCCTTTACCTACAGTTGCATCTAAATAATTAAAAAACGCGGCCAGGTCCTGGTCAAGCCTTAAATAAGTATCTTCAACCTCAACCGAGTTAGGGCCAAACTGATGACCAACATAATCTGTTGATGAAAGGCTCACCGCTAAAAAGTCGGTTACTGTGTTTTTACCCAGTTTTTCGCCTTCAATAGCCGCTTTAGCCAAATCAAGCGTCATGGTGTTACCGAAAGGTGTTGAGCGGATCATACCGATACGGCCTTTATAAAGCTCGGAAGTTTTAACCGGTAAAGTAGGTGTAGCGGCGCCTGCAAATTTACCTTCATAACGGTCGCTGTTATCAGGTGCGCTTTGTATGTAAGTATCAACAGGGTATAGCGGGTTCCAATCTTGCTTCAGGTATTTTTCGGCAATTTTTTGGCCGTTGAAAGTTTTAACCCAGGCAGGCAGGTCATTCATATAATAAGTACTGGTGATCCAGTTACCGCTGGCATCATCAAACCAGTAAGCAGCGTTGGCCGAATGGCCCGCGGGAAGGATGCCGCCACGGTCTTTCAATGCTATCCCGATAACTTTTGAGCGAAAGTTGGTAGCCAGCCTCAATTCATCAGTAACCGTGCTAACCAGCAAGTTGCGGGGCGACATTTGCCCTGCTTTTGAAGTGCTGCCAACGGCTACCACCGTGCTGTCGTCGGTGCAATACATGGATTTACCCGTAGCCTGGATAATGAAATCGTTACCCACTATGCCATGTATGGCGGGGATGGATCCGGTATAGATACAGGTATGGCCGGCAGCTGTTACCGTTGGGATATAGTCAATATTGGTATTTTCGCAGGTGAAGCCTTCATTAAGCATGCGCTTAAAACCACCGGTTTGGTAACGGTCATAATAGCGGTACAGGTAATCCCAGCGCATTTGGTCAACCACCAAACCCACAACCAGTTTTGGGCGTGGAATTGATGCAGATGCCGGGGCAGCCGTTGTAGTTTTCTTTTTTTGGGCCGATACCGAAACGGTAGCGAAGGAAAGGGAAATAAGCAGCAGATGTTTAAACTTCATCGCGAAAAAAGATTTTTGATTTCGCCAAATATCAGCAAAGCATTTAAAATGCAATGTGATGCTTTTGTTAATTATAGGGGATTGTTACAGAAGCCCCCTCTAAATCTCCCCCGGAAGGGGAGACTTTAAAGCCCTCCCTTCCGGGGAGGGTTTGGGTGGGGCTATGTTTACAAAATGCCCAAAACTTTGTAAGTTTAGCAAACCAATCATTAAACCTATAATCAATGAAACGCATCCTTTTATTGCCGCTTTTGCTGCTGTGCTGTTCTGTCATCGCTCAAAATAAAAATCTTGATGTTGTTGCTACTGACGCAGGTAAAGTATCAGGCTTAACCAACCAGGCGGGCGATGTGCGTATTTATAAAGGTATTCCCTTTGCAGCGCCACCGGTTGGTGATTTACGCTGGAAGGAACCGCAACCGGTAAAGCCCTGGGAGGGCGTTAAAAAATGTACCGAATTTGCGGCCAGCCCAATGCAGAGTAAACCAGACCCCTTTGGTGTTTACACCCGCGAGTTCCTGATCCCCTATGAGCCCATCAGCGAAGATTGTCTGTACCTGAACGTATGGACTGCCGCTAAAACGTTGTCAGAAAAACGCCCCGTACTGGTTTATATTTACGGCGGTGGTTTTGTAAGCGGCGGAGCAGGCGTACCCATTTATGATGGCGAGGCGATGGCTAAAAAGGGGATCATATTTGTGGTTATTAATTACCGCGTCGGGATTTTTGGTTTCTTCGCGCATCCCGAATTAACCAGGGAGTCGCCGCATAATGCATCAGGAAATTATGGCTTAATGGATCAGCTGGCTGCATTAAAATGGGTAAAACAGAATATAGCGGCTTTTGGTGGAGATCCGGATAAGGTTACCATAGCGGGGCAGTCGGCAGGTTCCATGAGTGTAAATTGTTTGGTGGCATCGCCATTAGGTAAAGGGCTGTTTAGTGGCGCAATTGCCGAAAGCGGGGCCAGTTTTATTAGTAAGCAAGGATCAGGCGGGTTGCGGGAAGCAGAGGCAGCCGGTGTAAAAATAACGACTGCCTTGGGTGCAAGCACCATTGCCGAACTAAGGAGCAAACCCGCTGCCGAACTGCTTGGCAAAGGCCAAAGCCGCCCGGTTATTGATGGCTATGTTTTACCCGCAACCATCGCTGATATTTTTAATGAGCATAAACAAAACGATGTGCCTGTACTTACCGGCTGGAACGAAGACGACGCTTTTGTAGGTCCGCCAAAAACTGCTGAAGAGTATAAAAAGATGATAAAAAGCCAATATGGTGCCGATGCTGATGCATTTTTAAAACTATATCCGGCGGGTTCAGACCAGGAAGCCGCGACCTCCCAAACACGGATAAACCGTGATCAGATCTTCGGGATGCAGAATTATACCTGGGCCAATGTGCAAAATGAAAAAGGGAAATCTAAAATTTATGTTTACCGTTTTACCCGCCGCCTGCCAGCCACTGCCGATTTTGTTAAATACGGCGCTTTCCATACCGGCGAGGTTGCTTATGCCTATGACAACCTCAAATTCCTGAACCGGCCATGGGAACCTGTCGATCAGCAACTGGCCAATACCATGAGCACTTACTGGGCTAATTTTGTTAAAACCGGTAACCCGAACGGGAAAGGCGTACCTGCATGGCCGGCTTATACAACAAGTTATAATAAAATAATGATATTGGGTGAGAAGCCGGGCGCAAAACCTTTGCCGGATAAAACCGCTTTGGATTTTATGGTGAAGAAGGCCAACGGAAAGTAATGCATAGGTAAAACCCCGGGATAATAAACGCTGCCAGATACATTTAGGTAGGGAAGTCTTAAACACCCCGCTTAAGAAACTGATGAGACAGCCAGGCTTGAAATGTTAGCGGATACCATAAAACAAAAGGATACGAAACTCCAGATTAATTAAATTGCTACCTATATTTTAATGAAAGAAACCCACCTTATCAAACAAAAATTTAAAAGCGCCATACGACGGGGAACCGGCGAAGCGTATTTACTACTGCAACGCTATCCCGGTATTGATTTTTCGGGAGAGATCATCAAAGCCTGCGTCAAAAACTTCTCGTACGACGGACAATGCGAAGGCAGCAGAGGGGTATATCTTTTTGAACTTATCGGCCTTTCGGGGAAAAAAGACAAAATAAAGAAAGCAGTATTAAAAGCCCTGCTAAAACCTCAGAAAGATACCTGGACACTGACACAGCTTTTCAGCCTGGCTAAAATGTTTGCCCGACAAGATGATGCCGAAGCCCGGAAAACTATTTACGATGCCTTTGTTCACAATCCTATTTGGCGATCGGATTGGGCCGGTACCTCAGACATTATACAACTTGATGGTATTGAAGGCTTGAAATTTATTGCCGAAGAATTTGGCAAACGCCTTGAAGCAGATCCGGAAGACTGGCAGGACGAGGACCTCATTAATCAATTTCAAAAAGAAAACCCGGAAACCGACACCTGGGCGCAACTGGGTATCAGTGCCAAACAAAATCGCTTTATAAAGATCTACATCGATTCGGTGAGGGAAAACATGGCACAGCGTGCCACAAAGGTAAAACCACCGGAACCCGTTTATAAAAATATAGTTGAGGAAACGCTGTTGAGACAAAGCCAACTTTGGTTTTACAATAGGAAACTAAAAAGCACCGAACTTAAATCAATCGGTCAGCAACTAATAATTGAACGAAAGAAAAGTAACCGGGAAAAATTACTTAAAATTTTTACAAAGCATCCATTTCCTCTTGAGAAAGAATTTCTTTTTGATTTGGCTTGTAAACATCCGGCAAGGAACAGAAGAGTTGTGACATTCGCTATTCAAGCGCTTGGCCTTTTTAAAAATAAAAGCATCAGGGAGTTTGCTTTAAAACAAATTGCTATTGGTAAACATCCAACATTATTTGTTGAGCTTTTAAAAGAAAATTATAAAAAGGGAGATCATAAACTGTTGACTGCCCTCATAGCAAACAGCAATAAAGGCATTGAATTAGAGGGTTTGATAATTGACATTACTAATATCTATTATGCCAATAAAACTCCGGAATGCCGGGAGCCATTGGAGGCACTTTATGATAAACACAACTGCGGTATGTGCCGGAAACATGTTGTTGAAATATTAAAGAACAATAATGTGCTAAGTGAGCGAATAAAAAATGAGATCAGGTTTGATTGCAATGAGGATACGCGGAAACTGTATAATTGACCATATTATTCCGATAATCCTGTTTGTGTATACTTAGCTCCAACTTTACCAATGAATAACAAGGCATTGTGTAATAATGTAACAAAAAAATTCCCCTCTTAAAAATTTGGATAATAAAACTTAAATCACTTATCTTCGTTAATTACCAAAACGCAAGACTATGTAAGCAGAGGGCTTACATAGTCTTGTTTGCTTTTATAAGCATTGCGTCCTTTCTTAAAACAGGGAAGGGCGGTTTTTTTTGGTTGATTAACAGTAATAATATTAATTAATTTTTGCGTTATGGCAGAGGTATCATACTATACCAAAGATGGTTTAGAGAAATTAAAAGAAGAACTACAGAGATTAAAAACAACCGGCCGTGCCGATATATCAAAAGCTATTGCTGAGGCACGTGACAAAGGCGATCTGTCGGAAAATGCCGAATACGATGCGGCTAAAGAAGCGCAGGGCTTACATGAGGCCAAAATAGCCCAGATGCAGGAAACACTGGCCAATGCGCGCCTGCTTGATGAATCAAAACTTGATGTATCGAAGGTGCTTGCATTGTCGATAGTAAAGATCAAGAACCTGAAAAACGGAGCTACCATGAGTTATCAGCTGGTATCAGAGAGTGAAGCCGATCTTAAAACCGGTAAAATCTCGGTAGCGTCGCCGATAGCTAAAGGCCTGCTTGGCAAAAAGGTTGGTGAAAAAACCGAGATCACCGTCCCTGCAGGTAAAATTGAATTCGAGATCCTGGAAATAAGCAGGTAATTAATTTAGGTGAGTGGTTGATTAGGTGAACGGTTAAGAAATTAAAGAAATGGTCACCCAATCTAATTATCTAACAAAATCAACTACTCACCAAATCAACGTAATCAACCATTCACTATCTATAATAAACCACTCACCAATAATGACCATCTTTTCAAAAATAGTTGCAGGCGAGATCCCCGCTTATAAAGTGGCCGAGAACGATGAATTTCTGGCTTTTTTGGATATTTTTCCGCTTACGGAAGGTCACCTGCTGGTGATCCCAAAGAAGGAGGTTGATTATCTTTTTGATTTGGACGATAATACTTATGCGGGCTTACAGCTATTTGCCAAAAAGGTAGCTCTCGGTTTAAAAAAGGCCGTTCCCTGCCCCCGGGTTGGTGTAGCTGTTATGGGCCTTGATGTGCCTCATGCGCATATCCATCTTATACCAATGAATGATATGAGCAGTATTAACTTTTCGCTCCCCAAACAAAAATTCACCCCCGAACAATTTAACGCCACCGCCGAGAAGATCAGACAGGCAATCGGTTAACAATTGGGATAACACTAATCAAGCTATTAGCTATAAGTTTTGCTCATGCTGCTTTTAGCTTATATATAAACAAAAAGGCCTCATCATAATATATGTGACGAGGCCTTTTTATGTTTAAAACTCTACATGTGCCCTTAACGAAAAGACATTTACCGGACCCCTGTCCTTATTATAGGCCGGGTTTAGCAAAAACTGGTAACCGGGTGTAAGCCAGAACTTTTTTTGATATGCGTTTATTTTATAATCAAGTTCGGCAATAAATTCGGTGCCGTAATTAAGCTTGCCATCGCCTATGATGAAACCGTAGCCGCCGGCTGCAAGATAATCACGATGGGCGTTTGAGATGCCGTTGGCTACAAAAGCAAGGCCCAGTTCGTCATCGCCGCGGTTCCATGAACTTCCTTTAAGTACGCCGCCAAAACTCAATGAACGGTCAATCTCGGTAAAATACCATGTTTGGGTCCTACCATCATTATAACTCACTTTGGCAAACACCCCAAAATCTTTGGTCAGATACTGGTCGGCGCTGATGCCGAAACCATATTTGTGCCTGCCATAAGCTTGTGTGGTATCAACATTGGGGGCAACGGGACTTTGCGCAAGCGCCAGGCGATAATCCCCCATTTTGCCATTGTTACGGAAACCTAAGACCCTGAAGGTACCTTTTTGGCCGTTAAGTGTATAGCGTTTTTCGTATTCTAAGGTCTGGGTGTTTGCCTTACCAATTTTCTGATCCCAGATAGCTCCGTTGGCGGTAGTGGTTGACATGGTAAAGGCAAAACGCAAGGTCCAGTTAGGTTGCCCTAATTCGGTATGGATCCCCATAACATACCCGCGGGTATTGGCGGGATAATCCCATGCGCCGTTATCCATTAAGCTCCAGTTCATGAACTGCGTACGCGGATCATGGCTAAATTCATTGCCGTCATAAAAATCGGCCATACCAAATTTACCTACGGTAACCGAAAAGTAACGCTTGCTTTTTAAACCGGCTAACTGGTTGGCATCATCGCTTATGGTGTCTTTATCCTTGCCCCATTCAAAGTTTTGGGTAAAATATAAGCGAGCGATATAGATCTTCGGCTCCGCGCCGCCTACGCGAAAAGTTTCGCCATTAGGGAAACCTGCCGCACCAAGCGTTTTGCTCAGGCCTGATCCACCCGAAAGTTCGGGGTTAAAATAGGCTTCGGCGCCCTTCCAGAGCCTTGCACCGCCAAAAAGCGTAGTGGTAATTGAGCTTTGTGTTTCTTCTTTGGTAAGTAAACTGTTATCGCCGTTATAATCGGCATGAAACGATGGTTTGTATTGGGTAATTACCGTTTGCTGGAAATGGAAGTTGAACCGCTGACGTTTAACTGTATCCTGCCCCAAAGCAACGGCGGTAATTAATACGGGTATTATAGTAAGTATAAGTTTTTTCATGGGCTGTCAATTTTGGCGCAAAAGTAAGCTTTCACGTTAACTTGAACCACATTCGTCAAAAAACTGTTTTAAATAATCCTCCATAAATGTATGCCTTTGTTCGGCAATTGCTTTACCGGCGGGAGTATTCATTTTATCCTTAAGTAATAATAGCTTTTCGTAAAAGTGATTAATAGTTGGGGCGGTAGTGTTTTTATATTCTTCCCTGGTCATGTTAAGGTTGGGCAGGATCTCTGGATTGTACAATTCGCGGCCTTTAAAACCTCCATAGGTAAAGGCGCGGGCAATGCCGATGGCTCCAATGGCATCCAGCCTGTCGGCATCCTGTACTACAGCCAGTTCGGGCGAATGAAAGGACTTTTTATCAAAGCTGGCCTTGAACGACATATGCCTGATGATCTGCTGCACATGCTCAGTAACACCGGTATCAACATTCATGCTTTGCAGGTAGTTGCCAGCAGTACGCGGACCAATCTCTTCATCGCCGTTATGAAACTTACTGTCGGCAATGTCATGCAGCAGGGCAGCAAGTTCAACTACCAGCTGATCGGTTTTTTCTGTTTGGTTGATGAGTTTCGCGTTTGTCCAAACGCGGTGAATATGCCACCAGTCGTGACCACCTTCGGCGTCCCTGAGCGTATTGCGCACAAAATTTGCAGTGGCTTCAATGAGTTTATTATGTTCCATCTTTTGCAAAGATACTAAGCAAAAGACAGAACAACCGGGTTGTGTATAAAACGTTAAGCAGCAGCTATTTTTTCTGTATCGATGAGTTCGGCAACTTCAATCTCCAAAATAGCGGCGATCTGAAAAAGCCTTTCGACGGTTATTTTTGTATAGCCTAACTCAATTTTGCTATACGCGTTTTGCGATATACCCAGCTTGGCGGCAAGGTACTCCTGGGTGTAATTCAGTCCTTCCCTTGTATGCCTTATGTTGGCAGCAATGGCCTTGATTTTGAAATTTAGCGCATCTTTCATCCATTTACATATTAATTCGTTTATAAATAACGAAAATAATGGGGTTATGGATTTCAAAATTTTTAATTTTTTTAATGGCTAACCAATTGAAAGGCTGATATTTTATACTTTTTTAATTAAAAATTAACACCCCCTTGTAACAGCAAGTATAAATACATAGGTTTTAACAACCATATTAATTAATAATAAAGACAAAAAAAGCGACAGACCGCAAAGTCTGTCGCTTTCAAATTCCTTTTTATTTAAAAAAAACTACTCGCCTAAATTGTAACTAACAATTACTGTGGGCAATAAAGTAGCCGTTTCAAGCGGTACCTGGTTATAAGATATGATTGGCTTGCGTTTGCTATAATAATCAAATGCCGCCTTTATAGTAGCATTGCTTGTATTTGCCGGGGCATTAAAGTTAATGGAAAACGGTAAAATAAAATCATGCAGTTTTTCGTGATCGGGGATGATCCATTTATGGTTTGACTTTTTTAGCGCCTCAATGATGGGTAATACCAGTATGGCATCATCCGCATAGTAAACAATTATTTTTTTGATCACGCCTTTTTCATCAGCGGTAAACTTAAACACCGCTGTTCCGCTTGCTTTCTTTTTAATGATTTCGGGTGATACAACAAGGCTGTCTTTAAAAAAGCGGTTCATGATAGGGCTGCCGCCCTGAAACGGAAATGCCAATTGTGCTTGTGCCTTAACCAGTACTGATGATAAAATAAGTGTTATAAATAACAAGATCTTTTTCATTTAATTTTCCTCTTTCGGTTCGCGTTTGCTGCCCTGGTATAATTCATACTCAAACAGGCGGCAATCAAGCTTACCATTATAAAATTCAATTTTACGGGCTGCCTTCAAGCCTATTTTTTTGGCCAGGTCAGGATTGCCCGTAAAAACATAACCATTATACCCAAGGCATTTCTTTTTCAGAAAATCGCCTATACGCTTATAGGTGATCTCGAGCTTAGTATGTACGCCCAAACGCTCACCGTATTCGGGGTTAAACATTACTACACCAGTTTCTGCCGGAACCCCGGTATCTTCAAAATCACAAACGGCAAAATCGATCAAATGTTCTACACCGGCCGTTCTGGCATTTTTGCGGGCGATGTCAACCGCGTCTTCAGAGATATCGGTGGCAATGATCTTAAAGCCGGTTTCTTTTTTTGCTTTATCTTTTAAATTGCGGCGTTCGGCAAAAAACACGGTTTCATCGTAACCCAATATGTGCATAAAACCATAATTCATCCTGAACAAGCCCGGAGATTTGTCAGTAGCCAGCAATGCTGCTTCAATTGCCAGGGTGCCCGAACCGCACATAGGGTTAATGAACGTGCTTTTCAGATCCCATTTAGTAGCCATAATGGTTGATGCTGCCAAAGCTTCGAGCATTGGTGCTTTACCCGGTATTTTACGGTAACTGTGCTTGGCCAGTGTTTCGCCCGATGTATCCAGGAAAATTTCAGCGCGGTCATCCTGCCAGTAAAGATGTACCAGGGTTTTATTAACCTCCGGGCCCGAATCCGGCCTGATGCCTTTGATAGATTTGATCCTGTCGGCAATGGCATCCTTTACCTTTACGTTGGCAAACAGCGGCGTAAGGATGTGCTCGTTATTTACATTTGATGATACCGAGAAATACCCGGTAAAATCAATCAGCTTTTCCCATTCAATGGTTACCAACCCATCATAAAGTTCTTTCGGGTCGCGGGCGGTAAAAGTTTTTAACGAATACAGGATCTGGCTTGCACAGCGCAGGTTTAAATTAAGCGGAATGGTATCTGTAACGGTACCTTTTAGTTCGACCCCTGTGGGGAAAACACGAACCGGCTCATAGCCTAAAGCTTCAACTTCCCGTTGCAGGTAGGTTGAAAGCCTTTTGTTACATGTAATTATGATTTTACTTTCGGTGTGGAAAACTTGCATATTAATTCGGTAAAATTAAGAATTAAAAAGCCCCTATTTTAATTTCTTAACTATTAACTTTACATTTTAAATTATTTGAAGACTAATTATGGAAGTTAAAGGTAAGGTACATGAAGTGTCGGCCACTCAGCAAGTAACCGATTCACTTAAAAAACGCGAACTTATACTTGAATATATTGAGAACCCTCAATACCCTGAATATTTAAAGTTTGAAGCTATACAGGATCGTTGCAATTTACTGGATAACGTAAAGGTTGGGGATGATGTAGAGGTTTCTTTTAATCTTAAAGGTCGCCCATGGACAGATAAAACCGGCAAAAAAAGCTATTTTAACTCATTGCAGTTATGGAGGGTTACGCCGCTGGCTGCTGCTAACAACGCGCCTGCCGCACCGCAATATGCAGCTCCTTCAGCTGATATCAGCTCATCGGCCGATGATGACGATCTGCCATTCTAAACAGAAAAGAATAAGCAAGATATTTCAAAAGGTCCTGATGAAGGGCCTTTTGTTGTTTATAAACTTTTGCTTTAAACATTAAACTTAATAAGCTTTTCTTAGCCGGTCTGCAAATTCATCAGGTAGCAGGCTTTGTTCAACTGCTTGCGCAGCCTTTTCAACATCATAAGCAACACGTATAAATTCAACCTGAATGCTGTTTGGATCAGAAGCAGAACTTATTTCGCTAAGCGTTAAAATCACATAACAGCCATCAGGGTTGCCATCTTTCGGCTTGCCGACAGAACCCAAATTGATAACGTGCCTGTAGTTGTTGTTATCATTGGTTTTGAGTATACGATGATAAGGCTTGTGCGAATGGCCGACACATAAAATGTCAGCATTTACTTCACTCATCATTTCTAACACGTAACTTTCATCCGTATCTTCTAAAACGTATTCGTCAACACTTCGGGTGCTGCCATGAGCCAGTACGATGTTTAACGCATCGTCATTTAATTTAAATTCCAGCCGGATATGAGCGGGAAGTGAGGCAAGATACTTCCTGCCATCAGCATCGATTAAATGATAGGCGTAGTTTTTACCTGGCTCGCTTAAACTTTGCCCGTTTGTTATCAGTTTTTTAATCTTAAGATCGTGGTTGCCTGCAAGCGTTGCAATATTGCACTTGCGGATTTCAGCAATCACCTCGTTCGGCCAAACATTGTAGCCAACGAGATCACCAAGGCAATAAACAGCATCGACGGAACGTATATCCAAATCTTTAAGCATGGCTTCCAACGCCGGAAGATTGGCATGGATATCAGAGAATAAAGCTATTTTCATCGATTACCCTTTGCGTAACATATCTGCATATTCATTCGGGAGCGGGCTGTCTTCAACCGCTTTGGCCGCTTTTTCGATATCGTAGTCAAAACGGATAAACTCAACCTGTACGCTGTCTTTATCTTTGATCGAGCTGTTTTCATTGATAAGCAACAGTACATAGCCGCCGCGTGGGTCTTTATCCTTTGGTTTGCCGACCGAACCGATATTGATTGCATGGCGGTAATGGGGATCTTCGGTTATTACCGATGGCAGGATCCGGTGATAAGGCTGATGCGTATGCCCAAAGCACATGATATCCGCATCCGCTTGCTCCATAATACGGATCAGGCTTTTCTCGTCGCGGTCTTCAAACAGATACTCGTTCACCTTGCGGGGGCTACCATGAACCAACAGCACATTAAGATGGTCGTTATTTAACTGAAACTCCAAACGGATATGAGCGGGCAGGGTACGCAAATAAGCCCGTTGTTCGTCTTTTACAACCTCGTTGGTATAAGCGATGGATACTTTGCCTAAAGCCTTTTCCTCGTCAGTCTTATAGGCGCAGCCGCAATCATCGCTGTGACGGCCAATCCCAAAGTCATAATTACCAGCTATGGTAGGGATGCCGCGTTTACGGATTTCATCGATCACCTCGTTAGGCCAAATGTTATAGCCAACAAGATCACCCAGGCAATAAATGGCATCGGTATTCCGGGTTGCCACATCGGTAAAAAAGGCTTCCAAAGCCGGAAGATTGGCATGGATATCAGAGAATAAAGCTATTTTCATTATTCTACAGCAGTTAAAGTTTTAGAAGTGTAATATTTTTTGCGGAAGTAAAAAGCAAGGTTTACCAACGCGATCAGCGCAGGCACTTCTACCAGTGGTCCGATAACCCCGGCAAACGCTTCACCGGAATTAATGCCGAATACGCCGATTGCTACGGCGATCGCCAACTCGAAATTGTTACCGGTGGCAGTAAACGCTATCGACGTACTTCTTGAATAATCGGCACCAAACGATTTACCGAGGAAAAAGGCGATCACAAACATGATAGCGAAGTAGATCACCAGCGGTATTGCGACCCGGACAACGTCCAGAGGAATTTGAACGATCAGGTTGCCTTTGAGACTGAACATCACCACAATAGTGAATAGTAAGGCGATCAGCGTTATGGGGGAAATGAACGGCACATATTTGGTTTGAAACCATTCTTCGCTCTTTATTTTGATTAAGGAATAACGGCTGATAACACCGGCGGCAAACGGTATCCCTAAATAGATACCAACGCTTTTTGCAATTTCGCCAATAGTAATATTGACGGCCAGTCCCCGCAAGCCAAATAATGGCGGCAATACCGTAACGAACAGGTAAGCATAAACGCTGTACAACAAAACCTGGAAGATGCTGTTCAAAGCGATCAGCCCGGCGGCATATTCGCGATTGCCCTC
This sequence comes from Mucilaginibacter sp. SJ, assembly GCF_028993635.1. Taxonomy (NCBI): domain Bacteria; kingdom Pseudomonadati; phylum Bacteroidota; class Sphingobacteriia; order Sphingobacteriales; family Sphingobacteriaceae; genus Mucilaginibacter; species Mucilaginibacter sp. SJ. Next base: position 4,351,821 of record NZ_CP118631.1, on the reverse strand, counting down.
GGCCAGTTCATTCCACACCACCACCATCGCGATGCAACGGGCAAGGCCAATCAGTATCAAACCGACCATGTAAGCCGGATGGTCACGCAGTAAAGTGATTGCCAACATAAACATCAGTATCGGGCCAACTATCCAGTTAAGCACCAGGGAAGCACTTAGTACTTTGGTGTCCTTAAAAACCTGCCCCATATTCTCGTATTTAACTTTGGCAAGCGGCGGGTACATCATCAGGATCAGGCCAATAGCCAGGGGGATATTAGTTGTTCCGCTTGAAAAGGAATTGATGAACCCGGAAGTTGAAGGGATGAAATAGCCAATCCCTACGCCAATTGCCATAGCAAGGAAAATCCAGAGGGTTAGGTAACGATCAAGGAAACCTAATTTTTTACGTTCGGCCACCGGGGCGCAGTTGTTTGCTGACATGTGATTTACTGTATAGTTAATGTTTTAATGTGAAGTACATATTAAAACAGATCTTATTTAATGAATTATTACATTAAAGCAATATTGCGATTGATATTCGCAAAAAAAGCTCAGCAACAGCTATCATCACAATTTACCTCCACAAAAAACCTGGCAAGTAACGTTCTGTATTTTGACCAGGTTTGATTGTTGATACAGTAACACATACTGGTGCCTTCTATTTTTCCTTTTATGATCCCCACGTCTTTCAATTCTCTCAAATGTTGGGAAATGGTAGGTTGCGCGAGCCCAAGCAGATCGACCAGATCACTTCCGATACATTCATTGGCCTTGACCAGGTGTTCAATAATTGCAATACGGGCAGGGTGCGCCAATGCTTTTAACATTATTGCCAGCTCATTTTGTGCATCCGTAAAATTTGCTGTTTTTGTCACTCCCATATTGCAATATTACGATTGATTAGTGAAATAAAAAAGCTCTCGCCTGTTTATTTTTCAGATCCTTTAACCTCATGCTAAATTTTCTTTCACAAAGTTCGCTGAAAAGATTTTTATCATATCTCTTACCTCGCGGAATTTATCCATGATCTCATCCGGTGTACCTGTCGCTTTTGCAGGATCGGGAAAGTTTTGATGGAAGCGCTTCACATTGCCCGGGAAAAACGGACAGGCCTCATTGGCGTTATCACAAACAGTGATCACCATATCAAACGGAATGGCCGAATACTCATCCACATGGTTTGACGTGTGTTTTGAAATATCAATATGGTCTTCGGCCATTACTTGTATGGCTTTGGGATTAACGCCGTGTGTTTCGATCCCGGCGCTGTAGATATTTGCTTTCCCTCCGGCATAAAACCGTAAATAACCTTCGGCCAACTGGCTACGGCAGCTATTACCCGTGCATAGTACTAAAATGTTCTTCATGTTCTCTCCTTTAGTTGATCCCTGTAATTTTACTTCTTCTTTCCAATAGTAATACGTCACGCCAGGTACCGTTCATTTTGCCGACTTTTTCGCGGTAACCGATCTGCCGAAACCCGTGCTTTTCATGTAAAGCAACGCTTGCAGTGTTTTCAGGAAAAATACCGGCCTGTAGCGTCCAGATATTTTCCGCTTCGGTATCACTGATCAGTTTTTCGAGCAAAGCCGACCCGACTTTTCGCCCCTGATAGGCTGTACCGACATAAACACTTACCTCGGCAACACCCGCATAAACGCAACGGCTTGAAACAGGCGTTAACGCAACCCATCCGGCAATTTTGCCATCAATTTCCGCGACAAAACGGTGTTTTTCCATGTGTGCTTTATCCCATGCAGGGCCATCTGGTGCGCTCGTTTCAAACGTGGCATTGCCTGTTGCAATCCCTTCCTGGTAGATATACATAACGCTTTCCCAATCTCTGGCGGTCATCGGTCGTATTTGCATCATTGTGGTTTTAAAGTGACAAGTTATAGAAATCGTTTGGTTTTAGCAGCAACCTGAACCTGGTGCACAGCATGCAACAGCAACAGCAAGGTTTTTTAATTCAACTTTTTGTTTTGCTGGTGCAGGGGTGCAACATTCTTCGCCTTTATCATTTGTGCCGCAGCTCCCCCCTCTTGTGATGGCTTTGCATTGAACAGCATCCGGGCGCAGGTCAACGATCAGGTTTCCGCCATCGATGATAAATTCACCAGGGAACATTTGGCGTGTGTCAAATTCCGAATTTCCAAATTCGATTTTAACCGTTCCAAGCGGGTTAAGCGGAAGTGATTTTTCGACAATGGCCACAATAGATAAGGCCTTGCTTACTTTCATCGATCTTTCCTGTTGCTCGTTTTCAGGCTCCCAAAGCTGTACGATAATTTCTGTCCAGCTATTCATAACACCGCCGCAATCAACAGAAACAATCGGGGCTTGTTTGATCTCGGTGATGTGGTAAGAGGCATCTACCCATTTTTTTTCCGCATACTGGAACTGCAAATTCAGATCGGGGTTCTTTACCAGTTCTTCTGTGAACTGGCTCCAGTTCAGGCTATCTGCTTTGTTCATGGTTTCGTTCTCCTTTACTTGTTTTATTGTAATATTACGATTGATTTATTCAAATTTTTTTAACAGCAGGTTTTGGCTTTACCGTACGACTGCATAAACAGGCCCAACTGATTTTCCAGTTTTTCCCAGGCTTTTGGTTCGATACAATAACATACGCTTACGCCCTCAATGGTGCCCTGTATTAACCCGGCATTTTTCAGCTCTTTTAAATGCTGTGAAATTGTTGGTTGTGCCAAACCAAGTTCATCCACAAGATCACCGCAGATACACGCATTCGTTTTGATCAAATATTGCAGGATGGCAATGCGGGCAGGGTGCGCCAACGCTTTCAGCATCGTTGCCAATGCGTTTTGCTCATCTGTGAATATTTCTGTTTTTGTAAGGCCCATATCAATCGCAATATTACGATTGATTTTTTAATTGTACAACTAATATTTGCTACTCTTTTTAAAAAGGCTTCAAGATTAACGTAATAATGCCGTAGAAAACAACGCTTTAATATTAATTACATTTGTTAAATTTTGTTAAATGCAATTTTTGTGTGCGGATTTAGGATAATTTTGTTTGTTAATAAATGAAGAAAAGGAGCATAGGTTTAATTATTGGCTTAATGAGCTTTGCGCTGCTGGGCGTAATGGCTATGCAATTTTATTTTCTAAGGCAATCATACCAGATGCAGTCCGATTCGTTCGACCGCCAGGTGAGGGAGGCTATGAACAACGTAGTAGATAAAGTTACCCGTCAGGATGCAAATAACTTTTTGAAAACCAAAACCCAGCAAGCAGCCATCAGTACCGATAATGAAGAAACGGGTATCAGCACCATAAAAGTAACAGGGTTACCTAAAGAAAAAAAGCATTCTACTGCCCGCGAAAAGCGGATTGCTTTACTCCGTGACAGCTTACAACGCATGATCCAGCGTAAAAAAATGGATGATGAGCTTAACGGCTTACTACAAACAGAAGGTACGGTTGATTTTAAAGTACGTGTTGAGGAATATACAGACGAGTTTGGTGTAGTACATGAGCAACTTACGCCCGAGATAGTGCATACCCGTATTACCCGCAGGGTAGGTCATCCTAAAAAACTTCATAAGTATGATACCCTGAGGTATGTCTACGTCGATCCTCAGTTTGGCAAACAAATGATCTCAGTACCGCGCATCAATCCGTTGTGGGTACAGGAACAAACCCGTAAGCAAAAGGAGCGGCAAGTTCAACAGATAAAAAAAATGCTGGAGACCGATTCGCTTGAAAAGGCTAACAGTTTGAGCAATAAGCCAACTGTTATCGAAAACCTGGCCGAAGAATACCGTAAATCGGGCGAACCGTTGAACAAACGGATCAACCCTTTCTGGATAGACTCGTTACTGCGTTTTGAGCTTCATAATAAAGGCATTTTTCTGCCTTTCAGCTACGAAGTTACAACCGCCAACAGCGACTCGCTGATATTTTCAAATGCAAGCGACAACCAGGGCGAAAAGCTGCCCGTATTTGTGGCGGCAAATACTTATCAAACCCCTATTTTCACCAAAGAGGTGATCAATGACCCCGGGAAGATCAGGCTTTCGTTCCCGCAAAAAAACTCGCTGATCTTAAGCAATATGACTGCTACTATGGCTACAACCGGCGGCCTTACCATGGTGCTGATCCTTTGCTTCGGTTATACTATATTTTCAATATTGAGGCAGAAAAAGATCTCGGAAATGAAGATCGATTTCATCAATAACATGACCCACGAGTTTAAAACCCCGGTGTCAACCATCATGATTGCCAGTGAAGCTTTACGGGATAATGAAATTGCCGAAGATAAAAGCCGGGTAGCCCGTTTAGCTAACATCATTTTTGAAGAAAATGCCCGTTTAGGCAGTCATATCGAGCGCGTATTAAACATTGCCCGCATTGAGCGTAACGATTTTAAACTGGATAAAAAACCGGTTGATGTAAATGAGATGGTTACCATAGTGCTTGACAGTATGGCGCTCAAACTGCAAAAATGCAATGCTAAAACCACACTGCACCTTGATGCCGAAAAAGCCTATATCATTGCCGATGAACTGCATTTTTCAAACGTATTATACAACCTGGTTGATAACGCCATTAAATACAGCAACGAAGCGCCTGATATAACTATAAGTACTTTTGTTAAAAACGGGCAGATTGTTATTAAAGTAGCTGATAAGGGTATAGGCATGAGCCGCGACCAGCAATCAAAGATATTTGAACAGTTTTATCGCATCCCTACGGGCAACGTGCACAACGTTAAAGGTTTTGGCCTGGGCTTAAGCTATGTTAATACCATAGTAAAACGCCTGAACGGCACCATAAGCGTGAAATCAGAAAAAGAGAAGGGCTCGGAGTTTGAGCTGAAGTTTGCAGTGGCGTAACTCTTAAGTCGGAAGTCCGAGGTCGGGAAGTCCGAAAGATAAACTCAGACACTGTCTCAATATAAAAACAACTTACGGACTTTCCGACCTCGGACTTCCGGACTAAAAAATCTTCCGAACTTGGAAAATATATGAAGAAAATACTACTGGTTGAGGATGATGCCAATTTGGGCCTGTTACTGCAGGACTACCTGCAATTGAAAGGTAAGTTTGATGTGGTTTTATGTAAGGATGGCGAAGAAGGCCTACGCGCCTTTACCAAACAAACATATGATCTGCTGATACTGGATGTGATGATGCCAAAAAAGGACGGCTTTACACTTGGTAAGGATATCCGTAAAATCAATGCCCAGGTACCTATTATTTTTGCGACGGCCAAAGGCATGATTGAAGATAAAACCCAGGCCTTTAATTTGGGTGGAGATGATTATATCACCAAGCCTTTCCGCATTGAGGAATTACTGCTTCGTATAAATGCGCTGTTAAAGCGTACGGATAATATTGGCAAAAAGGAAGAGGAGAAACAAACCTCCTTTAAAATTGGGAAATATACGTTTGATTATACAACCCAGATGATCATGACAGCAGACAACCAGCAAAAACTATCCACCAAGGAGGCTGAATTACTGCGCCTGCTGTGTGTGCATAAAAACGAAGTGCTTACCCGCGAAGAAGCCCTGTTGAACATCTGGCATGATGATAATTACTTTAACGGCCGGAGTATGGATGTATTTTTGAGTAAGATCCGTAAGTATCTGAAAGACGACCCTAACGTGGAGATCATCAACGTACACGGACGGGGGTATAAGCTGCTGATTAACTGATCTGAGGGTTAATTTTATTTTGAAAGAGTTATTTGTGTGATATAAGCCTCAAGGGGGGCTTAACCAAAGTAAGCTATACAACATATTTGATTTTATGAGTTAATTTAAACCCGGAAGAGGAAACCGCACAAACCCGCGCTTTTTATTAATGTGCTCCAAACTTCACCCACACAAAATATCCTATCCAAAGCAGGATATTGGAATAAACACCAGCCAGCACATCATCCATCATTACACCCAAACCGCCGCCAAGATCTTCCATTTTGCGTACGCCAAGCGGTTTCACAATATCAAAAAAACGAAACAATACCAGTCCCGCTAAAAGGAAGTAAAAATTAGGCGGGATAAAAAGCATAGCTATAAGCATTCCGGCAACCTCATCAATTACCACACGCGAGCTGTCTTCGCCCCAGTCGGATTCAACCTTATTTCCTACAAATACGCCAAGCGCGGTAACAAATATGGTAATAGCCAGCAGGTACCATGGGTTTTGCAATGCCGGACTCTGCCACAACAGCCAGATAAAACCGCAGGTAACTATAGCGGCGTAGGTACCCCCGCCTTTTAAAAAACCAATGCCGAAAATGGAAGCTATTGTTTTATTTAAGAACATTTAGTTTATATATCAAGTCATTAATGTTTTCATTCCCTCCCAAGGGAGGGGTGCGGCTGGCGGTGTTGTGGCAGGGAGGGGTTATCCGCTTTGTAAAGTCATACAATGTTCAGGCCCCCCCTACACCCTCCCAAGAGAGGGAATCGCACGAGCTCTGCGCTTTTTACTGCTGCTATTGCTAACTGCCACTACCAACTGACCTACTGTTTATCCAGCACATCCTCTGCAGCTTCAGCTACTTTGGGTTCAATGGTATGCCTTTTAGGAAAGTTGAACAGCAGTGACGTTAATACCGGAATGATAAATAAGGCTACAGTAAACACCGAAGTGAAAATATCAGCGCTTTCTCCTTCCATCAATTTTGAAAATCCCGCTTCCGGATAAAGGTGTACGAATAACGATGAGGCCAGTTTAATCCCCAGTACGCCAATCACGATAAAAGCTACAGTTTCCAGGAAAGTGAATTTTTCCATCAGTCTTACAAAAGCCTGGGCAACAAATCGCATAGCCAGGATCCCGATAAACACGCCAATATAAATTAACATCTTATGGTCGGTAAATGCAACAGCTGCAAAAACGTTATCAATGGAGAAGGCAAGGTCCATCAGCTCCACTAAAGCTATGGTTGCCCACAAATTACCTATCAAACCAACGGTTGAACGGTAAAGCCAGTTTTTGTTTTTATCAACCGTTTCTTCTTGAGTATCGCTGTCGGCCTTTTTTAGTTTGCCTTTAAAATAATTGAAACTCAGGTATATCAGATAAAGGCCTCCAAGTGGTTTCAGCCACCAAACAGATACCAGCCATGCCGCTAAAAACAAACAAACACCCCGTAAAACATATGCCCCTATAATACCATAACGTAATGCTTTTTTCCGCTGATGCGGGGGCAGGTCAAGTACCATGGTTGCCAGTACGGCGGCATTATCAACGGAGAGCAGGCTCTCAATAACAATCAGGTTTAGGACAATCAATAGGCCGGCCTTAAGGTCGGGGCCAAGCAGGTAATGTAAAAACTCCATAAATTATATAATATCGGTATTAAGCATTGCTTTTAAAATATTGGCCTGCACATCCACATCGCTCAGGCTTTGTAAAAAGTTGATGTCGGCTATCTTTTTATAGTTTTCGGCTAACAGGCTTTTTATTTCGGGCGGCATGTAAGCTTTCATGGTCACTACATCGCTTTGCAGCTTATCAATTTTGTCCTGCAGCTCATGCATCAGTTTTTCCCTTTTTGACAGATTGTTATTATGCTCGATGCCCGAAAGCTTTGTAACATCGCAAAATAGGAATAAATTATTGGCAGGCGAAAATAAAAAGTGCCTGTCTTCATCCATAAATTTATACACTTCCAGTATCAGGTTACCGGCTTTTAACCCACAGTAAAACTCTGTACGGAACTCGCGTTTTAACAATACCCCCATCAGCTTACGCTGAATAGTAGCGTAGTTATTATGATAGGTATCATTATAGTTATGCTGCACAAGTTCATTATACAGTTCGGGAGTTATGCTATAAAAAAAATCGGAACCATAGCGCAGGCTGAAGGCATTGATGTTTTTGGAGAAGGGATAATCAGCCGAGTTGTCTGAAAGTACCTGGTAAAGCTTCCGTAATGAAAGGTTCACTTTCAGCGCCTGCCTTTGCCTGTCAATTTTGAAATCCTGCTCGGTGAGTATATTGTCGTCTATCTTATCAATCATCTCCCGGGTAAGCTGGATCTCGTCGAGCACAAGGCTTACATTGTTCTCGTTGTTCTTTTTGATCTTGCGGAGCAGGTCGACCAGACTGGTGGTAAATTGCACATGAAAAAGTTCCAGCTTGTTGATATCGATTTCGGGATTGGTTTCAAAAAGCTTATGGATAACCTGGGTACGCAGGTAGATCTTATAAATGAGTTCATCTTCAAAAAATACCGACAGCAGCTGAAGCTTGCTGAGCATCCTGTTTGAGCTATTTAAAATATTTAGCCTGTTTTCATCCATCAACGTACAATATCCCTTTTATAAATGTAAAAATACAAAATTATGAGATTGAATACTGGGGCGTATGTTACGAATAAAAGGGAGCATATTTGGATTATTGAGTTTAAACAACAGAATCTAAATTGCACCAAAATGTGCGTTAGGGATTGAAGCGGATACCGGCCGGGAGCGTAATGCCAGCAGGCGTATGAGCGTAAAGCCCGGCCGCAGGCAACGCAATGATTGATTTCCGAGTTGGGATTTTCGAATTCGGATTTCTTTTAATATCATACCTGAGCTAAATAAACTAAGGATTGTTTTATTGGTTTAGCATTCGGTCAATTATCAAATTCTGTAAATTCTGATTCAGACAATGGCGTTGCCTCCGGCCCAGGCTTTTCGTTGCAAGTCCTCGCCTTTCCTACCCGCAACCCTTATACGCGCTGCGGGCTTTACACTGCAATCTCTAACGCGCCCCACGCGCAATCACCTAATACCATATCTATTACCATCAAAATAAATTATATTTACATAAAGGTGTAACCTGGTCTGTAAAAGTGTGGTCACAGCGGTTATATAATGCAGAGCAAGCTTTCAGATATCGAACTTATTGAGCAAACCCTGGCTGGTAACCGGTTCGCGTACGCTGACTTGGTTAAACGGCACCAACGTTTTGTTTTTACACTGGCCATGCGTTTTGCAAAGGGCCGGGAAGATGCTGAGGAGATTGCGCAGGATTGTTTTGTGAAAGCTTACCGCTCGCTGGCTTCGTTCCAGGGGCAGTCGAAATTTAGTACATGGCTATATAGTATAGTTTATACTACAGCTATGACATTTTTAAGAAAGAAACGGGTGGATACCGATTCGATTGATGATGAAGGTACATTTGTGCAGGTTGAGAGCCATGAATCGGCATATGATACCAACAACGCAGAAAATAAATCGCGGTCATATTACCTGAACCAGGCAATTGAGCAATTACTGCCCGATGATGCCACTATTATTACCCTGTTTTATAAAGGGGAGCAATCGTTAGAAGAAATTGCCCAAACAATGGGTATTGAAACAAATACCGTTAAGGTTAAACTATTTAGGGCACGCCAGCGTTTGAAAGAAAAGCTGGAGCGCAATTTAAAACACGAGGTAAAAGAACTGATATGAACACCATCGAAGAAAAACTTTGGAGCTATATTGATGGTACCTGCACACCGGCTGAGCAGGAAGCCATTGCCCGGCTTATTGAGGAAGACGAACTGTACAAACAAAAGTACACCGAGTTGCTTGTGCTAAACCAGGAATTTGCAAACCTGGAACTTGATGAACCATCAATGGCCTTTACCTATAATGTAATGGAAGCTATCAGGGCAGATCAGGCACTGGCACCTCTAAAATCAACTATAAATAAAAAGATTATACTCGGTATTGCGGCCTTTTTTGTGCTAAGTATATTGGCCCTGCTGGCAATCACCCTTTCAAATGTACAAATTTCAGGAAATCCGTTCAGTGTTGTAAACATTAAACTACCTGCAGATTTTAAATTGCCCGCGGCCAACACCATTTTCAATAGCGCTTTCATGAAAAGTTTTTTCGTGTTTGATGTAATTTTGGCGCTATTTTTAACTGACAGTTATCTGCGTAGAAAAAAAGCTGCAAAAGAGGCATAAAGTGTTCAGTTTTCTGTATGCCAATAAAAACCATGGTGTCTTTTTGACACTTAATTGCACACATTTTGTAAAGGGAACTCCCCTTTAACCTATTGTTAATGTATCAACAAGGATACATTAAATAAAAATTTAAAAAGTTTCAATTTTTGGCACAGGGATTGTAATAAGATTCACGAACTGGTAAACTTACCGGTTTAATTGTGATAAGGTTTAGGTTGAAAGTCTCCCGACGCAAGGTTGGGAGGCTTTTATTTTTTTAAAGGCAATCCCTTCCTCAAACCCATAACAAAAATTCCATCTAAAGCTTCCCCGAATAGGAATTATTTAAAGAAATAACTGAGATGTACCAGAGCTGCGAACTTTGTTCCTGCTGTAAAAGCTATTCCATCAACAGGCGCCTGGTTTTTTAACCGGGTAACTGTTTCAAATTGAGTTTCCTTCCACTTTACATTGAACAGATTATTTATGGTTAAGCCAATTTCATATTTGGGCCGGGTATAATTCAATACCAGGTCATTAATGAAATAGCCCCTGGCAATCAGGCTGTAATCGGCATTTGCTGCGCGGTCGCCAAGATACCGGTAGCGCAGGCTTCCGTTAAAGCCGTATTTAAAAATATAAGTTATGCCACCCGTGCTGCTCCAAACAGGTGCTAAAGGAATATAGTTTGCCCCTGCCGGGTCATCCAGCGAGCGCCCGTGTGCGTAATTTACATCCGCATCAAAATACAAGGATTTGAGTGGCTGGTAACGTCCGGACAGGTCAAAACCAATGCGGCGGGTACGGCCACTAAACTCTACCGAACCGCCATCACCACCATATACATATTCTTTTTGCAGGTAACTGTACCATAAGGCAGCGTTAAATAACAGGTTTTTGGCAGGTTTAAATACTGTGCCCAAATCGGCACCGTATGCTGCGGGCAAAGTTTGCAACCCTCCCTGAGCTACAACCACCCGTGTATCATTGGAGTGAAAACCTTTCCCGGTTAATAAATAAAGCTGGGTTTTGTCATTAACCTGGTAATAAAAATTCAATTTGGGGCTCACTGCATTATTATTGGCGGTATAAATACCGATACCGTTAAGTGTGCTGTCGGTAGCCAGTTTATTATTATACCGGTAATAAAACTGATCGAACCTTAAACCGGCATTCATGGAAAACTTTGAGCTGAACCGGAACATTTCATTCAGATAAGCCCCTGCATTCAATTCGGTAATGTCACCCAATTTAATTGGATCGATAACCGTAAAGTTATTGACCGTATGAGACAGTTCGGAACCTTTGGTTATATCCAGCCGGATATTGATCCCTGCTTCCGTTGTCAGCCTGGTGCTGCCTATGTAGGCTTCATGAAGGTAACTGCCGTTATAGCCGTACAAATTGCGCGATTCCCGTTGACGGATCTCATCACCATGAACTGTATCTGCCAGGTAAAACGTAAAATTGGTATGCAGATCAAATTTATACCGCGAATAATAAAATTGATTTTCGAGGATGTCATGATTTGAAAGCCCGGTTAAAAGCTGTGCATTTACATTGATGCGCGATGTTGTACCTCCTTCATTGGGATCAAGCGCACCATAAAAACCAACGACATCTTCGTTTACCGCGCTTTCCGGAATCTGGCCTGATGCTTTCCATGCACTCGATAAAGCAGAAGTGCTAACCGTTAGCCAATTATCAGCGTTTAACCTGCCATGATATTTGGTGAAAAAATTGAAACGCTTAAAGTGTTGAGGGTTATCAAAATAACTATCGCTGTAGCGGTATTCTGAAGCGGCATACCAGGACTGGTTATTGACTTTAGCTTTTTCGCCGAGCAGGTTGACCATGCCAAATACCCGGTATGTATTAAACTGTCCGCCTTCTATTTTGATTTGGTTAGCACTGATCGCGTTGGCTGTGTTAAAGTTCACAAATCCGGTCACGGCGAGGTCGCCTTTTTCTGCATTATACATGCCTTTTTGATAATTGGTGCTTTCAATCGTTTCGGGGATGATAAAATGACTATCTGCATAACCCTGTCCATGCGCCTGCGATACCATATTGATCGGCATACCATCAACGCTCATATTGATGTCGGTACCATGATCATTGTCAAATCCCCTCAAAAAAATCTGCTCCGCCTTACCGCCGCCCTGGTGCTGGCCAATAAACAGGCCCGGAACTATGCGCAGCACTTCCTGCGAATTAGAAACCCCGCGTAATTTTATATCTGTTTCGCTGATGGCTTTATAAGGGTTCGGGTTATTAGCAGTGATCACCACATCGGTTAATAAGGTCTGTTTTGGGCTCAGGCATATCAGGGGCTTAAGGCCATACCCGGTAAGTGGAATAACTTTTTTTTGGTAGCCCACGGCGGTAATTGTAAGGGACAGTGCCGCCGGCCCCACGTTCCTGTAAGAAAAGTATCCGGTTTCGCTGGTAATAGCTGTTTGGTTTACCGGATTTAAAACAACGGTAACACCATTAACCGGCATGCGGGTGGCGCTGTCAATAACCGTTCCCGAGATAGTTTTTTGCTGCGCATACAGCCTTGCGTTACTCAATAATATTGATATGCTTAAGACAAATATTTTAAGTTTCATGCTATCAATTACCTGGCGAATATTCTGCTGATTAAGAATAAACGTGCGGGTATTTTTCCCCGTGTAAACGTAATGGCAAACTTTAATTTAAGACGGTGTCCATAGATGAACGGCCTTTTTTTAATGATGAACGGATCACCATGTTTCAAATCAAGGCCTTTTTTCTGACGTTTATTTCATGTGGGCTCCTTTAAGTTAATTGTATGGGTATTTCATCTATACATTTAGCCCGGTCGCCGATTGTTTATTCTTCTGTAAAAGCCGATTGTGTTACTTTACTGCATGTCTCGAATTAAAACGATCTCGATCACCCTGCATTTAACCGGCTGGATAACGCTTATGGCCATCCCGCTGATCTTTTTGCATAGCGGCAGCGGGTTTGGCGATATCATGATCCTTTTGCACAACACCGACTACTGGTTGTTCGGACTTACTTTTATGATCGTTTTTTACAGCAACACTTTTTTTGTTCAGTGGCTGCTGCTCAATAAAAAATACGTTTCCTATAGCCTTGTTGCATTTATTTTATTGTTTGGGGTATTTTGTATCCGCCCATTTGACCGGTTGCTTCATATCCATGAAAAAGAGAGTACCGGCGGCCAGCCGGCAAGATATACATCCTTCATTCAGCCCGGCAGTGAAAGTCAGCCGGGCAAAGCACCGGGGCAAGGCTCCGGTTTGCCATCCTATCAGGACAGGCCTTTAAGCAGGTCGCCATTTAAACAGCCGCTGGATATTACCAGTTTCTTTATATTTTTTACACTTCTTGCCTTTAGCGGAGCTACTAAGGTCATCCGGAAATGGCTGCTTACCGAGCAAAGGGCTGCCCGGGCTGAAGCAGATAAAGCAACTGCCGAGCTCTCCTTTTTGAAAGCGCAGATCAACCCCCATTTTCTATTCAATACGATGAACAATATTTATACGCTTGTTTTAACGAAGGATGATCATGCGGCCGACAGCGTAATGAGGCTTTCAAAAATTATGCGCTATGTTACGGAAGATATAACCGAAAACTTTGCCCCGCTGCAGCGCGAAATTGATTGTATTACCAGTTATATTGAATTGCAGCGTTTACGCACAGGCAGCCTTACCATTGTTGATTTTGAGGTAGATGGCGATATTGACGGAAAGCAAATAGCCCCCCTGTTGTTAATGACCTTTATTGAAAATATTTTCAAATACGGTGTTAGCAAACATGAAAGATCAACGATCACAATCAAACTGGCTATCCGCGAAACAACCCTGTTTTTTTATTGTAAGAATTGGATTTTCAGTTCAAATAACAGCGAACAAACCGGCACCGGCATAGGGATCAAAAACACGCGCCACCGTTTAGAGCATTTGTATAACGGCAAGCATATATTAAATATCAGCAGTGATAACCAGGAGTATATTGTTCAGTTAACCTTACAAACTTAAGCATGATATTAAAATGTATAGCCATTGATGATGAGCCTTTAGCGTTAAGGCTTATTGGTGAATATGTATCGCGGTTTGCAACCCTGCAACTCATCAGAACATTTGAAGACGCGATTTCAGCGGCCGAATTCTTGAAAAGCACAGCGGTCGACCTGGTTTTTTTGGATATCAATATGCCTGATATCACCGGCATTGACCTGGCAAGGTCGCTGACGGTAAAACCCATGATCATTTTTACTACTTCCTACCGGAACTATGCCTATGAAGGATTTGAGTTAGAGGCAATAGATTTTGTTGAAAAACCAATAGAATTTGAACGTTTTACCAGGGCGGTGGAAAAAGCGCTTTTGTTTTATCAATATAAGAACCGGGCAAACGAAAAACCGAAAGATACAGACGAAAACCTGTATGTGCAATCGGAATACCGGGTTATAAAAATTGATTTGAACACCATCGGGTATATTGAAAGCATGGAAAATTATATCCGGATTCATTTAACCAACGGCAAGCCTGTACTTACGCTGATGCCATTAAAAGAGGTATTGAAAAAGCTGCCTTCTGCAAAATTTCAGCGCATTCACCGCAGTTATATTGTTTCGGTAGGTAAAATAAGATCCTTACAGAATCGTAAAGTGCAATTAACAGGTATTGAATTGCCGGTGAGTGATGCTTATTATGAAGTTATCCGTGGTTTGGTTACTTAGGCTTGGTTTTTTTAATACTCATCCCCCCCCAATGACCAAAGAACAAAAGCCATCGCAAAAATATACGACGGCTTCTGTTCTTTGAGTAAACTAAAAGTTTTGGTCAATGTTATTGCCGGAAATAACCAGCGGCTCCCATATCTTCAATTAACCCGGTAGCTTTAGGCTGCCAATTTAAGGCCGCACGTGTTTTTTCGCTGGATGAAGGGCAACCCAATGACGCAAAATGCAAAAACCAGCCAAAATGTGCCGCCGCTTCATCACCTGTTTTGCTCAGTACAGGCAAATGCAAACCCTGACCAATTGCTTCGGCAATTTCGCGAAAGGCGATACCTTCTTCGGCTACCGCGTGAAACACACGAAGCTCAGGTTGCTTTTCTATGATCAGGCGATATAGAACCGCGGCATCTGAACGGTGAACGGCAGGCCAGCGATTGCTCCCTTCAGCTATATAGGCCGATTCTCCTTTTTCCCGGGCCATGTTAATGATCATCGGTACAAAACCATGGTCGCCCTCACCATGCACACTCGGCGGCAGGCGCACCGTATAAGCTTTTACACCTTTTGCGGCCGCAGCCGCAGCGGCCTCTTCTGAAGCTACGCGCGGAATAACATCTGATGCTGCAGGCGGTTCATCATCTTCGGTAACCAGCCGGCCATAATTCAAAAGCCCTACTCCGGAGGTAATAACTAAAGGTTTGTTTGTTCCGGCCAATGCATTGCCCAGGGCTTCGATCACCTTTCGGTCGGCCTCACAATTGGCCTTAAACTGTGAAAAATCATGATTAAAGGCCGTATGGATTACAGCATCGCAAGCGGCAGCGCCTTGTTGAATAAGTTTCAGGTCGTTGATGTCGCCAGAGTATACTTCAGCACCAGTTGATGCTAATTGTTCAGCGCCTTTATCTGAACGGACAAGACCAAGTACCCTATGGCCCGCCCCTAAAAGTTCTTTTACTATTGCTGAGCCTACAAACCCTGAGGCTCCGGTTACAAATACACGCATAAGTCAATGATTTTATTTGATACAAAATTCTCCAATAAAATCATGCTAAAGATGGTCAGCTGACCATAATTTCAATTAGCGCTGAAGTTGCGCATGGCGGATGCGGGTAAGGGTTTTTATGGAGATGCCAAGATAAGCGGCAATCATGCGCAGGGGCAAACGAGCCAGATAGTCGGGGAAAGTATGCACAAAATCCTCATATTTTTCTTCGGGCGTTGCGCTTAATGAAATCAGGATCCGCTTTCGGCTGTAATGGATATTACGGGCAATAAGGCCTTCGGCGAATTTTTTCAGTTGCGGCACCTCTGCCAGTAACATATCGAAATCTTTTTTTTGCCAGCAGAGTATCGTGCTGGGTTCTACTGCTCCTATGCTCACTTGTGAGGGCACCTGCCGGTCATAACTTTCAACATCAAGCGTCCAGCTGTTTTCCGGTGCAAATTGCAGGATATGCTGATTGCCCCCAGCCGAAATATTAAACGTGTGCAGTAACCCGCTCACAACAAATACCTTGTGCCGGCAAATTTCGCCTGCGCTAAAAAGGAGCTCGTTACGGCGCAACTTTCTTTCCACCGCCAGGTCACTGACCCGGCGGACCGCCTCTTCAGACAGGTCGCTCCTTCTCAGATATGATTCAAATTCCGGATGCATCATCCAAAAATAATAAACATTTCAATACCAAGCGGGCTACCACCAAAGCATGAAACTCAAATGTTGAATACTTTTTCCGGCTTCTTTTTGATATGCGTATACCAAAAATCGCGAGACCTCACACCCCAGATAAACCGGTTTACGTCGCGTTGTTGTGATATTTCACTGCGCTTGCTTAAGTAATATAGTTTATGGGCATTTTGTTTAAGAAGCCACCATAAACGCAGCGACAAAAAATGGCTGGTATAGCCGCTATAAAGATCATGCAGCCTTTTTACAAATTTAGGGTTCTTGTTTGACTTAAATTTTAAACAATAAGCTATCCATTTGATATCCTGTTTTAGCTTTTGACCTTTAGTTTCCGCCTTTCTATCCTTTACGGTGCTACTTTCTGCATGGCGACGATACTTAACCAGGCACTTTGGTATAAAATCTATAGTACCAATATTTACAGCAACGTAACTGAGCCACCAATCGTGATAAAACTCTTTATTAAAAGGCAGGGCGTGCTTCAGCAAATCACGTCGCGCCATAATTGCATGGCCGGAAACACAATTTTGCAGCAGGAAAACTTCCGGATCGTTGCCTTTATAAAAATTATAAACATCCGACATTTTGTAGTTGTAATTACTCCCGCTTTCATTAACAACTTCCGAGTTATAATAACAAAAACGTTTGCCATGTTCATCAATAAACTCCGAATCATGATAAATAAGCTGGTTATCACCTATTGCATTTACCTGTAATTCGATCTTTTCAGGGTGCCATAAATCATCCTGATCACAAAAAGCAATGAGTTCGCCTTTTGAATAGCCAAAAGCTATTTCAAAGTTTTTAGCGAATCCAATGTTATGGTCATTTTTATAAACATGAATCCGGGGATGCAAGGCTGCATATTGCTGCAGAATACGATATGTGCTGTCTGAAGAGCAGTCATCAACTGCTATAATTTCAACGTTTTCATAAGTTTGTGTAATCAACGTGTCCAATTGCTGACGCAGGTACTTCTCTCCGTTGTATGTGCACAGTACAATAGAAACAAGAGGGGTGTCTGTCATAGGTAGTAAACTTTTGTTCATTACTTTGTATTAACGTAAACTTTTAACGAATAATTACAATGCATTCACTTTTTAACATATTTAACCCATCGGAGTTAACTTATACGATATATTTCTGAAGAAAACTTCAAGCAATATTGATGCCTTTTTGCGGCCGCACTAAAACAGGCATAACCGGCAGATAACCAGATTTTTTGTATTATCACAGAAGGACGGGGAAGAAGCCTTTACAATTGTATATATGTTTTTATATCTTTGGAATTTATACCCAATAACATAATTGTGTTACAAACAGCTTTCATTTTCTTTAATCAGTATTATAGTTTCTTGCTTCAAAAACAAGGTTTTGCAGTTTAAATAGTCGCCGGGAAACAATTAATATCAGATCATCAATAATGACATTACCGCCCAAATTTTAAAGGCAACGGGAAAATTGACATAAAGGGTGAATTACCTCAAAAAGCATGTAGCGTTAACGAAAATTTTATCGTAATTAATAAATACTAATATTTTATTATCCGGTAATATGGAGGGATATCATAGCCTGATGTGTGCCGACAAAAATTATATTGAAAAACTATATCACGCGTTATTAAACAAGGTAAAAAGTATTGGTTTCTGCTATTCCAAATCATGTTTGCCAATTATGACGATTTGTCTTCGTTTGCGAACTAAGGTAAAGACTTGTCAAAAATGAATTTTGCAAAAAGATTTGCCCGGCGATACAATAAATACCTGATAAGCCCTTGCACAACAAGTTAACCGGTAATTAAACCTTATTCACAAACTAATCTGTATATCTATGCATGCCCTAAAATATTTTACAAAATCAAAGCAGAACTACAAGCTCACTATTTGCGCCATCATAAAAGACGAAAATGCTTACCTTGAAGAATGGATAAATTATTACTTATTAATTGGAGTAGAACATTTTTATCTCTACGATAACGAGAGTAAAATTTCCGTTAAAGAGACGTTGAAGAAACTGAAGTTAAGCTCCTATGTAACTGTTAGAAAAATAAAAGGGCAGGGGCAACAGATGAATGCTTATACCGACTGTGTTAAAAGGTTTGGTGAATCCACCCAATGGATGGCATTTGTTGATATGGATGAATTTATTGTTCCCAAAACATATCCATACAATCTGTCCGGGTTTCTTGAAGATTATAAAGAATATGGCGGCCTAAATGTTAACTGGCTTATATTTGGTTCAAGCGGCCATAAAAAACGAACTAATAAACCACAATTGGAGAGCTTTGTATTACGATCGGAAACAAATTTCCCAAAAAACCGGCATACTAAATGTATCATTCAGCCAAAGTTTGCCGACAAATGTGATAACCCCCATTATTTTTTTTACAAGGACGAAAAGTTTGCGGTAAATGAAAACTTTGAGCCGGTGGTAGGTGCGTTTTCAGATGTGAGTGTAGATAAGATTCAAATAAATCATTATTACTGCCGGTCGGAAGAAGAATATCTGGAAAAAATTAGCCGGGGGGCCGGTGATATGATCAGGGTCAGAAAAATGGCTGATTTTCACGAGCATAATGATGACACAAACGCTGTAGAGGATACAACGATACTTGAGATAGTTAAAGTTAAAACACAGGATAAATTAAAAATGGAACCGGTGGAATAACTTGCATATGGTGTTTAAACTATTCTTTAATATAATTTACTAAAAAACATTAGATAAACTCGACTGCCTTTTCCGGGCAGTCGAGTTAGTAATAGTTATTTGATAAAATAACTATCTATATTATTCTTTAATAAAAGCTAAAAGATCTTTGTTGATGGTTGCAGCCTCGGTAGTAGGCATACCATGCGGGAAACCCGGATAAGAGATCAATTTACCATTTTTCAGGTGCTTTATAGATTTTAGCGCCGAGTTTGCAAACGGAACTATCTGGTCATCTTCCCCGTGTAAAACAAGTACGGGAATATCTACACTTTTAAGGTCCTCTGTAAAATCTGTTTCCGAAAAAGCTTTAACACAATCGTAATGTGCTTTTATACCGCCCATCATACCCTGGCGCCACCAGTTGTCCCTGATGCCTTGTGAAACTTTAGCGCCTTCACGATTGTAGCCGTAAAACGGAATAGTCAGATCCTGGTAAAATTGGTTCCTTTGTGTTGCCGTGCTTTCGCGGATCCCGTCAAATACTGCAATCGGAACACCATCCGGATTGCTCTCGCTTTGAACCATAACCGGAGGAACCGCGCTGATCAGCACAGCTTTGGCGATACGTCCTTTTCCATATTTTGCAGCATAGTGGATAACCTCTCCACCACCCGTAGAGTGACCGATGTGGATTGCACCCTTCAGGTCAAGCGCCTCAACAAGCTCGGCAACGTCAGCTGCATAGGTATCCATTTCATTACCTGTGGCGGTTTGGCTTGAACGTCCATGGCCGCGGCGGTCATGGGCTATCACCCTATAACCTTGTTCAAGAAAAAAGAACATCTGGGCATCCCAGTCATCGGCAGATAGAGGCCAGCCGTGATGGAAAACTAACGGTTGCCCGGTTCCCCAGTCCTTGTAATAAATTTCGGTTCCGTCTTTTACTGTAATTTTACTCATTTTGTTTTTCAATTATGGTGATTAATAAAGCGCTGAAGATGCAGGGCGTTTTTAGCAAATGATTATCAATGTAACACCTTTAGGCTTTTCTTTGGATGTTTATTTATCCGTAGGTAAAGCTGGCCGGCATCCAAAAATAGTGAATTAAGGAAGAGCCTTTCAAAATCGTATCGAAATTTACCTGGATGCGATAAATCGGCTATTTTTTTGACGAAAAACTTGACAACGTTTATCGTCGCTAAAAATCATTTATAAAAACCACGTTATAGTATTAGACAGTTGGATTATCTGTGCAGAGATGCAGCGAAGCTTGTATTTACCCGTTAATTTCCAGCTTATATCCCTTGCCGTGTATATTCACCAGTTTAATAGCCGGATCATGCTCCAGTTTTTTGCGCAGTTTTGATATGAACATGTCAAGGCTCCGGCCAACAATTACTCCCTCGTCTTCCCAAATCTCTTTTTGAAGCCTGCTCCTTTCAATAATCACATTTGGCGACCGGGCAAAGATGAGCAGCAGTTTACTTTCCTTTAAAGTAAGTTCGGTTATCATTCCGGCACTTTGCAGCTGCCGCCTGGCCGGGTTAAATATAATATTACCCATTTTAAAACCATGCTCCGGGGCGGGGCTGTTTATAACTGTATTTTTCCGGCCTTTACCCGACATTGAAATTACAAGCCCGATAAATGCCAATAAGGGTATCCCGCCAATCAAATAGTCTTTTTGCGGTATATTCAATCCCCGGCTTTTAAATTTGAGGTTGATCACGTAACAGCTTTTAGGCTGTTTCCGCCCCGAGCAGGGCATTATGTTGTCTTTTTTATTTTTGAAGATAGCATAGCCAAATATCACACTGTTCCCTTCACAATTTAGAACATTCACGATATAGTCGTTAGCCAGGTTGTCCTTTGCCAGCGCACTGCTAATTGCTTTCACAAGCGAATCGGGCTGAAAAGAAAATTCATTCTCAAATCGTAACTGGTACTCATTTTCGGAAATCTTTTGTACCGGCATCACCCTCGACGTACTATCACCCGAATATAATAGCACCTCATGTCCAATTTTCCGGAGCAGAATTTCCTGCCGGGCCATATCAAAGTCATCCTTACCGGTAAAGCTGAAAGCCACACATAAAAGGGTCATGAGCAGCAGGGAACCAAGCCCCAGCAAGCGTTTGGTTGTCTTATTCATTGGTAGTTTGGAACCGGCCATATTCCTGGAGATTTAATTTACAAAGTTTACAATTTTATTTACAATATCAGCAATAACAAACGCGCTGAAGCTGAGTAGGTTTGCCAAATAAATCAATTATGCTATGTTAAAAAAATACGCAATTATCCTGTTGCTATCCATGGCCCTGCTCCCGGCCGCTGCACAGCAAACCTACCATTTAGATATTAAAAAAAGTAAAGTTTTATGGGATACACGCAAAACCATGGGTGGCCATTACGGCTATCTGCTTTTTAAATCGGGCAGCCTGGAGTATACGGCTGCCGGCGAACCTAAAAACGGTGCCTTTAGCCTGAATATGAACACCATGCGCAGTACTGATCATGCCGATGCGGCCGGGAATAAAAAGGTAGATGAAGAGTTGAAAAAAGAAGGCTTTTTTGCAACAGACCGATACCCGGAAGCAACCATGGTTGTTAAAGAAATTACACGCGTTGGCCAATCAACCAATTTTAAAGTGACCGGCAACCTTACCATAAAAGGGATCAGCAACCCCATCGAATTTATGGCAACTGTCATTAAAAAGAACGATATCATCAGCGCTAAGGCAAATACAACTATCGACCGCCTTAAATGGAAAATCGATATGCAGCCCAAACAGGAAGCATGGGATTTCTTTTCGGCCGTAAAAAACACAGTTGTTACCGATGAGATAGCCGTTTCATTGAATCTTACATTTACGGCTGATTAACGCACGTTGCAGGCAGGTACAGTTGCAGAATCCTATTTCAGGCCTTGTTGTAATATTACCGCTTAGCACAGCATCTTGTCTCCATGCCAATTAATTGTAACAAATGTGGTGTCCCAAAATTTTAATTCCCCATAAAAAATTGGAAAAACACCCAGGCCCTTTTTTCAGAAACAACATCATGTTCCAAATTTTAAGAGTGAAACACGAAACGCATTAAAACACTATTATCACTGATAATCAATGCTTTAACACTTTTAGTGAAACATAGTCAAATAGCTGACAATCAATGATTAAAACTTTAAAGAATATACAGTTAATGTTTCAACAGTGCTTTTTCGAAGGCTTTTATGCTACCGGTTTTTTGATGTTTTTTGAGCAAAAATAAACCTGAAAGGTTTTGGAAAAAAAATACTGACAAAACAGCGCCACCATTTTTTATGGCTAAAAGTTGTTGCTTTCGCAGGCAAAATGCTTTGCCCGGTTTTAGACCGATTTACGTTATCGCCCAACTTGGGCAAGTTAAAGAGCTGACGTTGGGAACTTCGGGGATACCAATCGCGGGTTACGCTATCGCCAAAACCGCGGCTGTATGCTTTTATCCCTTCATTACATTCACCCTATCCCCTTTCCAATCGGGAAACAGTATATGATCATTATTTATCGCAAGATGCTTATCAGCTACTGAGCTGAACACACTTCTAAAGTCGGTAGTTACCGCAAGGTCGCGGCCATCTTCAAGGTTTTCAACGGCGAGCGGCTTTACATCGCCATACACTAACCCGCCGCTTACATCATTACCTAAAACAAAGTTACATGAGGCACGGCCATGATCGGTACCACCAGTCCCGTTTTGACGTACGGTACGGCCAAACTCGGTCATGGTCATTATGGTAACATCGTCCTGGCAGGTGCCCAGGTCGGTCCACAGGGCCATTATGCTGTTGCTTAGGTCGGCAACATTACGGGCGAAGATGCCGTTTTCGGTTCCCTGGTTAAAGTGGGTATCCCAACCGTTTGATTCGGCAAAGGCAACTTCCAGCCCCACATCCATTTTAATGAGCTGGGCTATTTGTTTCAGCGAATTGCCCAATGCCGAGCTGGGGTAAACAGCGCCATTGGCAGGTGTATAATTTTTAACATCGGTTTTCTGCAGCATTTTCATAGCCTCAAAACTTTCCTTTCCGGTTTGTTTCAGTAAGCCCGATGCGGTTTGATCATACAGGTCTTCAAAACTTTTGGCCGCGATATTGGCTCCGGCAGGATTGCCCCGCATTTGAATGGCAAAATCCTGCAAATTGCTGATGGCTACCGAGGGGTTGTCGCCATAAAAAGAACGTGGCATGGCCGATGTCATACTCACGGCCGTAAATGGTGTAAGCGCATCATGCCCAAGCAAACCCACAGCCCGGTTAAGCCAGCCGCTTGAGGTGCCTTTATTAAATGGAGTACCCGATTCCATATAATCCTGCGCATCAAAATGCGAACGGGTATTATTGGGCGAACCGATGCCGTGAACAATGCCCAAACGTTTTTCGCGAAACATGGGTTCAAAGGCCTTCATGGCAGGGTGCAAACCAAAACGCCCGTCCAGGTCTATCAGCGGATTCCCTGTACCACTTTTGGCAGCCGACATGAAGAGGTTTGGCCGGGCAGCTTTCAAATAATCGTCGGTAAAGGGGGTAACAGCCATCAGGCCATCCATAGCCCCCCGCTGAAAGATACATACCAACGCTTTTTTCTTTTTATAGGGCGATAAGATTTTTTCGCTCGCGGCTGCCTCAGCTAAAAAACCGGGTATACCGCCCAGTAACCCTACACCTAAAAGGGCCAGTCCGCCCGATTTTAAAAAGCCTCTTCTTGATACCATTTTTAAATCCTCCTGCAATTAACGCCTTTGATATTCGGGTGAACCAATGATAACGCCAACCACCTGCGCCAGCATAGAATTATTGCCGGAGGTGCTTTGCATCGCTATAAAATTATTCTTTCGTTTGCCTTTTAAACCCGCCTGCTGATCCATCATCTCATCACTGGCAGCCACCGGCACCGCGGTTGCTGCAGGAGTTTTGGCACTGGCTTCGCCAACCTTTTCCATAAGTTTGGGATCGTTAAGCATAGGTGTAAGCCGTTTAATAGTTTCATCAAGCTTACGGCCCGGCATAATGATTTTACTATAGGTGACAAGTGCGGCCTGGGCGCTTTCGGGCTCGTGATGATTATTGAGTGCTGCAAGATCAACCTTTACACCCGGGATCCGGCCCGATGCCAGCGCCAAACCGAAGTTCATACGGTTAAGCAGCGCGCCGGTATTGATCCAGTATTGGCCTTTATCGGGGAAGCCGGTAGGGGCCTGGTAATAGTACATTTTTTCGCCCATTTTATTGATCCAGTTAAATAATTGGTAAGGCTGGGTAATATCGGCATGCAATGAACGCACCGAGCCGATGGCCAGCTCAAAGGGTGATTTTGTTTTTTCCCTTACGGCTGCGGCGCTCCAAAATTCAGGCGCATTAACCATGGTGATCAATACCTGTTTAATATCACCATCTTTATTCATAAAGGTGCGGGCCATTTTATCAATAAGGCTTTGCGGCGGGTTATCGCTCACAAAGCGCACAGCTATTTTCTTTGCTATAAACCTTGCCGTAGCTTGTTGATGTGCCAGCATATTAAGCAGTTGCACGCCCTCCTCGTACCCGCCTCCGGCTGCAAAATGATGGCCTAATACCGTCTTTTCGCCATTATCATGTTTGTTAGGGTTAAACAGAAAATCGCCCTCATGTACAAAACCGCGGCTTTGCAGTTTTTCATCCCCAATACGGTTCATGAGTTTTTGGCCTGCTTGTCCGTAAGTACCCATCGGATAAACCGACCAGCCGGTAAGCACTTTAGCCGCCTGGGTAACATCCTGCTGGGTATAGCCGCCGTCAACGCCAAGGGTATGCAGTTCCATCACCTCGCGGGCGTAATTTTCATTAAGCCCCTGTGCTTTTTTTGCTTTGTTTAGTTTGGGCATATTGGCAAAACGACCTGTATCCGCACCCTGCATTTGCTGCATCAGCCGGCGGCGGATCGGCCTGTTACCTTGCTCCATATTGTCCTTATTCCCCGAACTGCTAAAATTATCCAGGTAATATAGCATGGCCGGCGATTTGGCAGTGGCCAATAACAGATCACTAAACTTCCCTAACGCGTTCGGACGGATCACATCGCGCTCATAAGCGGGGATATATTGCGAACAGTCATTTTTCACTATAGATACATTGAAATGATTGAACCAGAAGCTGGTCATTACTTCCTGTAATTGATTATTGCTGTAAGCAGCTCTTAATATTTTTTGGTTGATGAATTGGCGTAACAGCTCCTGCTCGGGCTTTAGTCCATTTTGCTGCATGTAGTTTTGTAGCTGATCGCGATAAGCTTTGCGATCTGTTTTTACCGAATCTTTGTTAACTATACCATCCCTTACAGCCATTCGCAAAACCTGCGCGCCTTTGGGGTATTGGGCAACAACTTCTGTATTGCTCAGTTTTAAGGCATCGTATTTATTTAAGCGTTGATTAAGGGAATCATCCGGGAGTTGGGTGTCCAGCTGTTGGGCAAACCACTTTTCAGGGCCGATTTTGGATACTTCTTCTACTTCGCCCGGGGTTGCCCCATAAGTAAAACGGCTCAGTAAATGAGCCGCGGCCTGTTCGGGTGTTAAACCCGCCTGTTTATAAGGAAATTTTAAATTTGCAATAGGATAGCCCGGCAAAAAGGCAGTAAATACGGTAAACAAACACAACAACACAACAAAGCCACACCAGTACTTAACAGCCTTTTTCATAGTATCCGGGTTATTAAATTAAAAATTTAACTTTTGCACCAGTATGACCATAAAAAAGCCCTTTGGTTTAATTTAATTGTCAAAGAAACTTATATGTATATCCATTTAAACTAAAACTCATCTATATTGTCAATAAATTAATTATCTGCAAAAAATAAAAAAATATGAAAAAACTACTGATGCTGCTGGCCCTTGCCTGCGGACTAAACTTCGCAGCCTACGCACAAAAAAAGATTGAAAAAACACCTGCTCAAAAAGCGGCCAATAAAACCGAGCACCTGCAAAAAAACTTAAAACTTACTGCCGATCAGGCAAAAAAAGTGAACGTTATCCTGCTTGCCCAGGCAACAAGTATCGATAGCCTGAAAAAATTGAAACAGGATAAAAAAACCAGCCACCTGGCCGATCAAAAGATCAAACAACGCACGGCCACCGGCTTAAACAAGATTTTCACCCCCGAACAACAAAAAGCCTATGCAAAATTAAAAGCTGATAAAAAAGCCAGGAAAGACGCCGCTAAAGCTGATGAATAAACGAAACCAGGGCTTTCAGGATTAAGGGATTACCTTGACAGATCATAAATTTAAAAGCGGGATGTTTTTCCGCTTTTTTGTTTTGTGTGCTTTTCTGCTTTATCTTAAATAATCCTAATTTTAAGATAAATCGGTGATCATAACATGGCTTCAAATTTATTGGCAAAAAACAAACATACCATACTATACGCGGTAGCACTCGCTCTGCTGTTGTTTTTGCTGAAATGGCTTGAACTTAAACTGATCATTGTTGATAATGCCTATGAAATTTACATGGGTGCAATGGCAATATTTTTTACCGTATTAGGAATTTGGCTGGCGCTTAAACTTACCAAACCCAAAACAGTTGTTGTAGAAAAACAGGTTTATGTAAATAACGGACCTGAATTTATCATTAACCAGACAGAAGTGGAAAAGCTTGGCCTCAGCAAACGCGAGCTTGATGTTTTGCAATTAATGGCCGAAGGGTTAAGTAACCAGGAAATTTCAGAGCGCTTATTTGTATCGTTGAATACCATCAAAACACATTCGGCAAAGGTGTTTGAAAAAATGGAAGTTAAACGCCGCACTCAGGCCGTAGAAATGGGGAAGCGGCTCAGCATTATTCCTTAACCCGCTTCATACTTTAGTACTAATGGCAGCATATTTTTAAAAATCACCCTAAAGTATGAGCCGGAAAAGTTTCTGACAAGCCAAATTTGTTCTATCAAAATATAAACGATATGAAAAAGAATGTATTTGTTTTTGGATCAATCTCCGGCCTCATCATCGCCGCTACCGGGGGAATTTCGGGAGCCCTTTGCTATAACAACCCCAACTTTCAGGGCAACATGTGGGTGGGCTATGGCTCCATGTTGCTGGCGTTTTCGCTGATATTTGTAGCCATCAAAAATTACCGTGACAAATACAACGAAGGCATAATTAGTTTCGGCAAAGCTTTTATGATCGGCCTTTACATTGTGTTGATCACCTCAACAGTTTATGTGATTGTGTGGTTAATAGAGTTCTATAACTTTTACCCCGATTTTATGACCAAATACGTCGCCCATGTTTTAAGGGAAGCCAAAGCCCATGGTGCTACGGCTGCCGAACTTAAGCAACAGGAAGCAAGCATGGCCGGTTATGTTAATATGTACAAAAGCCCCCTCGGCGTAATCGTGCTTACTTATATGGAGATATTGCCCGTTGGCCTGGTGATTGCGCTGATAGCAGCTTTGATCCTGAAACGTAAGAATGCCAGCCCGCAATTGGCTACAAATTAAATAAGCACATCGGTGTAACTTTATTTCGTCCGCGAGTAGGTAAAATCCGGAGGCCTCTGAAGGTGAAATGACAATAGGTGTGGAGGGCTTGTCATCCTGAGTGTTTAAATCCGGGGCCTCTGAAGGTGAAATGACAAAGGCGGGATTGTCAGTCTGAGCCCGTCGAAGACTCGTGAGGAGAGGCCCGCCCGCCATACTTCGACGGGCTCAGCATGCAATGTCATTAAGTTAAGGAAAATCCCCCAGAGGGGGAACAGGTTTGTAGCAAAATATTATACCAATAACAACCGTGCCAGAGGTACGGAACACCGGAGTTGTGTACCGCTGGCACACCAAAAATCTATTCAAAATGGTTTCTACAAACCTTTTGCACCTCTGGTGCAGCTTGTCAATCTCTTAACTTAATGACATTCTCTTAACTTAATGACATTGCTCAGTATGACACCCGTTTTAAGTTGTCATCCTGAGTGTTTAAATCCAGCGGCCTCTGAAGGGGAAATGACAAAAGAGGGCCTGTCAGTCTGAGCCTGTCGAAGACTCGTGCGGAGAGGCCTACCCGCCATACTTCGACGAGCTCAGTATGACACCCGTTTGAAGTTGTCATGGGTAGCCTGTCGAAGGACGCGCGCAGAGCCCCACCCCGCTATGCTTCGACAGGCTCAGCATGACCCCATTTTTTAATTATGTCATTAAGCAGCCTGGCAATCGCACGGAGGCATAGCCGCCCTGTATAGTATGCGATTGCCATGTTGCGTAATGACCTGATTTGTAAGTTATTGATTATTAAGTGTATTTTTTGATCTGTTTTATAGGCTTGGGCGTTGCCTGCGGCCCGGGCTTTCCGTTACAAGTCCTCGCTTTTCCTTCCCACAATCCCAACACGCGCTATGGGCTTTTCACTGCAATCCCTAACGCTGCCCTCGCACAACATCCTTAAAATAAATTCCTTATGTCATAACTATTTTTTTCAGGTTGCCCTGATACTTACTCACAACAATGACATGCCGGATAAACTATTTATTCCTAAATTGGCTCAATGATATTTGATTTCAGGCTGAAGGTTTTTTATACGGTAGCACAGCGGTTAAGCTTTACCAAAGCTGCATCCGAACTGTTTATTACCCAGCCGGCGGTCACCAAACATATCAAGGAACTGGAGCAACAACTCAGTGTACAGCTGTTTAAACGAAACGGCAATAATATTTCCCTTACCACCGCCGGCAAGATCCTTGAAAAATATGCCGAAAAGATTTTCCAAACCTATACCGACCTGGAAACTGAACTGGCACAGCTTAACAACCTGGAAGCCGGTACACTGCACATAGGGGCCAGCACCACCGTGGCGCAAACTATTTTGCCCAAGTTGCTGGCCATGTTCAAAAAAACATATCCCAAGGTTACTTTCAACTTTATCCAGGCCAATACCGATCAGATCTCGCAGCTGGTATTAGCCGAAAAAATAGATATTGCCATTGTAGAAGGAGCTGCCCATTCGCCGCAATTATCCTATACCGATTTTATTAAAGATGAAATTGTATTGGTGACCAGTGCTAACAATAAGTTATCCAAAAAGACCGAGATCACCCCCAAACAATTGCCCGCCATCCCGCTGGTTTTAAGGGAAGCCGGATCCGGTACGCTGGATGTTATCTTCAATGCCCTGGCCGCCGTGCAAATCAACCCTAAAGACCTGAACATCGAGATTCAACTGGAGAGCAGTATCGCCATAAAACAATACCTTTTATACTCAGAAACAGCAACATTTCTCTCCATCCAATCGGTAGTAAGCGAGTTAAAATACAACGAGCTAACCATTATTGATGTTAAAGGATTAGAGATCTTCCGCACTTTTCAGTTCATTCAATTGCATGGCAAACACAGTAAATTGATTGAGCTTTTCAAACGTTTTTGCCTTGCCAATTATAACTTAAAGTAATCCTGTATTACTTTATATCATTTGATCGCCAGTTAGTTTAGCGGCAAATTTGATTGCTGAATCAAAGGCGATCATACATGGAAAAAATTACTACCGATATCTGCATTATAGGCGCGGGACCTGTTGGTTTATTTGCTGTTTTTGAAGCCGGGCTGCTAAAAATGCGCTGCCACCTTATTGATGTGCTGCCACAGGTTGGCGGCCAGCTTTCTGAAATCTATCCGCATAAACCTATTTATGATATTCCCGGCTATCCTGATGTTACCGCACAGCAACTGGTGGATAATTTGATGCTGCAGATAGCCCCGTTTCACCCCACCTTTAGTTTGGGCGAGCGGGTAGAAAACCTGCAACGCAATGATGACGGATCTTATAATATCATAACCAACGACGGCACAACCGTTCATTGTCAGGTGGTAGTAATTGCCGGCGGCCTTGGCTGTTTTGAACCCCGCAAACCGGAAATTGACCGACTTACAGATTTTGAGGGAAAAGGTGTAGCCTATATGGTGAAAAATCCCGAACATTTCCGTGATAAAAAAGTAGTGCTTGCAGGTGGCGGCGATTCTGCCCTGGACTGGGCTATTTTCCTGAGCAATGTAGCCGAACGGGTTACCCTTGTTCACCGGGGCGATACTTTTCGCGGAGCACCTGATAGTGCCGAAAAGGTATTTGAACTGGCCAGGGAAGGCAAGATCGACCTGATCCTTAAATCAAATGTAGTTGCTTTAACCGGCAATGATAGTTTGCAGGAGATTACCCTCCTTGACCGGGACCAACAGGTAAGCCATATTGAAGCTGATCACCTCATTCCGTTATTTGGCCTTAGCCCCAAACTTGGCCCTATTGCCGACTGGGGGTTGAATATCGACAGATCGGCCATCGCGGTAAATACAGTTGATTACAGCACCAATATTGAACGCATTTATGCCATTGGCGATATCAATATTTATCCCGGTAAGCTTAAGCTGATCTTATGCGGTTTTCATGAAAGTGCCTTAATGGCCCAAAGTGCTTTCAAATATGTTTACCCCGAGCAAAAACTGAGTTTTAAATACACCACCGTTTACGGTGTAAGCGCTTTTTAGCTATGATAAATTTAACCATAATTGACCGCGACGGAGGCAGCAGGCCCGTTGAAATTCCGGAAGGCATAAACCTGAGCCTGATGGAAGTACTGAAGGCATCTGAGTACGATATACTGGCCACCTGCGGTGGTATGGCGCTTTGTGCCACCTGTCACGTACAGGTGATAGAAGGTCCCGAGGAATATTTTACTGCTACGGATACCGAGCTCGACGTATTGGATACGCTGCCCTATGCTCCACCTGCAAGCAGACTGGCTTGCCAGATCAGGATCTCTGAAGACATGGATGGGATGGTATTTAAGCTGGTGGGAGAAGAATAAGCCGAAAAGTCCCGAGTTCTAAGTCTTGAGCCGGATCAAACAAATCTGCGTGCTTGTTCCCCAAAAACCCAAGAGCGTTTTTATTGTCCTACTTTATTTTAACCCGTTTTAAAAACTTCTGAGTAAAACATAAAACGGCCCGGACAAGCCGGGCCGTTTACTATATCCTAACAGAAAGATCAATTAATGACCTTGCTCATGTACTTCTTCTTCCCTGAACAGTTTCGCGCTAAAATAGTCGTTGTTCATGCGGGCAATGTTAGTCAATTTAATTTCCTTAGGGCACTCGGCTTCGCAGGCACCGGTGTTGGTACAGCTGCCAAAACCTTCTTCGTCCATCTGGGCAACCATTGATTGCACACGACGGTAACGCTCCGGCTGACCTTGAGGTAACAAGCCCAACTGAGTGATCTTAGCCGATACGAACAACATAGCCGAGGCATTTTTACAGGCAGCAACGCAGGCTCCGCAACCAATACAGGTAGCCGAGTTAAAAGCTTCATCAGCAATAACCTTAGGGATTGGGATAGCGTTACCATCAGGTACACCGCCGGTATTTACCGAAACATAGCCACCGGCTTGCTGGATCCTGTCGAAAGCAGAGCGGTCAACCGCTAAATCTTTAACAATTGGGAATGCTTGAGCGCGCCATGGTTCGATAGTGATGGTTTCACCATCGTGGAAGGTACGCATGTGCAGCTGGCAGGTAGTGATACCGCGTTTTGGGCCGTGCGGGTGACCGTTGATATATAATGAACACATCCCGCAAATACCTTCGCGGCAGTCGTGGTCAAAGTTGATTGGCTCATCGCCTTTGTGGATCAGGCTTTCGTTAACCACGTCGAGCATTTCAAGGAACGACATGTCGGGAGAAATATTCTCAGCTTTATAGCTTACGAATTTACCCGGGGTTTGAGCATTTTTTTGACGCCATACTTTAAGCGTCAGGTTCATATTTCCGTTACTCATCTTTGTTTTAGATTTGAGTTATCGTTGTTTTTGTTGATTGGGAGAATGGTTGATTAAGAGAGTGGTTTTTGTTGGATAGGAAACCTAATCAACTACTCACCTAATCAACCATTCACTAACTATGCGTAATTACGTTGTGATAAATGAACTGCTTCAAATGTCAGCTGTTCCTTATGCAATTCTTCAGGCTGATTTTCACCTTTAAACTCCCAGGCAGCTACAAACGCGAAGTTTTCGTCATCGCGAAGCGCTTCACCATCTGGTGTTTGTGATTCAACCCTGAAGTGGCCACCGCATGATTCTTTACGCATTAAAGCGTCGTCGATCATCAGCTCGCCAAGCTCAATAAAGTCGGCTACACGACCAGCTCTTTCTAACGAAGCGTTTACTTCCTCATTTTCGCCGGTTACTATCGCGTTTTTCCAGAAATCGGCTTTCAATGCCTGGATCAAACCTTTGGCTTTTCTCAAACCTTCATCTGTACGGGCCATGCCGCAATACTCCCACATAATGTGGCCAAGTTCGCGGTGGTATTCGTTAGTGGTTTTAGTTCCTTTTAACGACAATAATTTGTTTACGTGAGCAATGACGTCCTGTTTGGTTTTTTCAAACGCCGGGTGGCTGGTATCAACCTTTTTAGGGCCAATTTTAGCCAGGTAATCGCCAAGGGTATAAGGGATCACGAAGTAACCATCTGATAAACCCTGCATCAGTGCAGATGCACCAAGGCGGTTAGCACCGTGGTCTGAGAAGTTACACTCGCCCAAAGCATATAAACCAGGAATGGTAGTGCTCAGGTTATAATCAACCCAAAGGCCACCCATGGTATAGTGTACCGCAGGGTAAATACGCATTGGTTGTTTGTATGGGTTTTCATCCGTGATCTGGATGTACATATCAAACAGGTTACCGTATTTAGCTTTAACGGTTTCTTCGCCTAAACGTTTGATAGCATCGGCAAAGTCAAGGAATACTGCAAAACCGGAACCACCTACGCCTCTGCCCTCTTCAACCATTTCTTTGGCGTTACGTGATGCCACGTCGCGGGGAACAAGGTTACCGAAAGCGGGATATTTACGCTCCAGGAAGTAATCACGGTCATCTTCTTTAACCTGGTCCGCCTTCAATGTGCCTTTGCGCAGTTGCTCGGCAATTTCAACAGTTTTTGGAGCCCATACCCTACCATCGTTACGCAGCGACTCAGACATCAGTGTTAACTTAGACTGGTGATCACCGGTTACCGGGATACAGGTTGGGTGAATTTGAGTATAACAAGGGTTACCAAAGAAAGCACCTCGTTTGTGTGCCCTCCAGGCTGCCGTTACATTTGAGCCGATTGCGTTTGTTGACAGGTAGAATACGTTGCTGTAACCACCTGTACACAATAACACCGCATGACCTGCATGGGTATCGATAGCGCCGGTGAGCATGTTACGGGTAACAATACCTTTGGCATGGCCATCGATAGTTACCACGTCAAGCATTTCGTGACGGGTGTACATTTTCACTTTACCGGCATGGATCTGGCGGTTAAGGGCAGAGTAGGCACCTAATAAAAGCTGTTGTCCTGTCTGGCCCCTCGCGTAAAATGTACGCGATACCTGCGAACCACCGAATGAACGGTTGTCTAACAAGCCGCCGTATTCGCGGGCGAAAGGTACACCTTGTGCAACGCACTGGTCAATGATGTTTACCGAAACCTCGGCCAAACGGTGAACGTTGGCTTCGCGGGCGCGGTAGTCACCACCTTTAATGGTATCGTAAAATAAACGGAAAACGCTGTCACCGTCATTCTGATAGTTTTTAGCGGCATTGATACCACCCTGTGCAGCAATAGAGTGTGCACGGCGGGGGCTGTCCTGGAAACAAAATGCCTTAACGTTGTAACCCAGCTCGCCTAAAGTGGCAGCTGCCGAAGCGCCTGCCAAACCGGTACCTACAATGATGATATCGTATTTACGCTTGTTGGCGGGGTTAACCAGCTTCAGATCAAATTTATGCTTGCTCCATTTTTCGGCTAATGGGCCTTGAGGAATTTTAGCATCTAATGTCATCTCTTCTTTGTATTTATGTTTGTGGCTTTGGGCCAGCTAACTTAGTGAGCTCCCTGGGTTGATAAATAGTAATAATAAACCGGCATGGCGGCAAAAAGCAGCGGAATGATAACTGCAAACAGCCATGTACCAATAAAGTAAACTACCGGTGTATATTTACGGTGTACCCAGCCCAGCGTACGGAACGCGCTCTGGAAACCATGTAACAAGTGAAATGCTACAGCGCCCATGGCTATTACGTAAAATATAACGTAGATAATGTTGCTGAAACTGTAAGCAACACGCGCGTGCAGGTCTTTTACCCTTACAACTTCCACATTGTTTTCGGTTGATACCGAGTGGCTGAATTCGGCATTGGCCGGTGTGTAATCGCTAACCTTTGTTTCGCCGGTTGCCAGATCGGTACGGTACTCTTTAAAGCCCATGGTTTTGTCGTTGTGGTAACGGAACCAGAAATCGCCCATGTGGATAACGATGAACAGGAACAGGACTGAACCAAGCAGGCCCATGTTTTTTGATGACCATGAGGCATCAGATTTTGCCGCTACCGCATAGCGTACAGGGCGGGCTTTACGGTTCTTGACAGTCAGGATCAAACCGTATAGTGCATGCACTAAAATGGAAAGGTACAACAGGTATGCTATAACTTCAATAGGCGGAAAATGCGTAAGGAAGTTGGCATACACGTTAAAACTGAAACCGTTATCGTTGTTAAACAACAACAGGTTGCCGCCTACGTGCACAATTAAAAAGGTACACAGAAACAAGCCTGTTAAAGCCATGATCAGCTTTTTGCCCAGCGACGAGTTTAAGGTTTGTTTGAATTCGCTCATTATGAATTGGATTTATTAGGCAAAAGTATTTATTAAATAACAAAACATAGAAGAGGTTTTGGCTTATTGGAGACCAAAAAGCTATTTAGAATCAATCTAAAATAATGTCCTGGTATTCAACATCCAAATACAATACGATGACAGGGAAATTGATGAATTTAGTGCATTTTGGAGATGAAAATCAGGCTATAGCCACAACTTTATCTTTCAAAACGGCAAAGATCCTGTCGTTTTGAAGGCTCCGGATAGCTACCCGCCCGGTAAATTTTCCGAAGGATGGTAAAATGCCCTGTTTATTGCCAAAGGCAAAGCACGGCAATGTAATGCTTTGACGTGCCCGGCCGCTTAAATTTACCCCGGGGTGGATATGCCCGCAAAAAACGTAACCCGCTTTTTCTTCCTGGTTATTGGCAAGCGGATGGTGCATCATGAGGAAAGGGCCGATCAACAATTCGTCGTGCAGCTCGATATTCAGGTTATGATAATGCTTATCTGCAATGATATCATGATTGCCGCGGACCAGCATGATCTGCAACGCGGGGAACTGGCTGCGCCAAAGGATAAACCAATCCCAATCGTTATTCATATCGCTATGGAACAGATCGCCCAAAAAAATTAACTTTTCCGGTTTATACTCATAGATCAGATCGGAGAGTACGGCCAGGTCGCTTTGCTCCATATCCCGTGGTATTGCTATGCCCGCCTTGCGGAAATGTCCAACCTTGCCCAAATGCACATCGGCAATTATCAGGGTCTTTTGCTGATACCAGTAAACAGCTTTTTGTGGTAGTAATAAAAGATCCTGCCCCAGCAGGTTAAAAGGAGTAGCCGCACTTATCATTAAGGCAAAGTTAATAAATTGCGGATACTTTAAATTTGGCGAAGGCAAATTGAAGTGACCAACAGGGGCAGAAAATATTATGCCCCTGTTGGTCAGCAGTCAGGATGTTATTTACGTGATCCGTTCTTTTTGATCACCTTCAATGTATTTACACGTTTCTGTAATTGTTTCACAGTAGCTTCAAGGTTTTTTTGCCTTTTTTCGCTCTCTATTAAATAAAGCGTTAACTCTTCTATTTTTTGGGTAAGTATTTTGTTGGTTTCTCCCAAATCTAATCCTTTCTCCGTAATTTCTTTAGCAGACTGTATCCCCGGCAAATGATGGTTTTGTTCAATGTATTTTTCCAGGGAGCTCAACGACTGAATTTTGTATTCTTTTTCGAAGACAAAGTCGGGCCAACCGTTAAGGTCAACTAAAACTGATTTGGAATGTATAGTGCCATTTACATCAAGTTTATTATGTGGAGAGGTGGTTCCTATACCTAAATTCCCGGCTAAAGCATTGATATAGCTGTTGGCACCATTGCCCGAAAGGTTTGTATTAATTGTATAGGTGCCATTTCCCGAGCATAGTTGAAGATATACCCCACCCGTAGTTTTGCTTCCCCGGAAGAAACGGATATAAGCATTACTAATAGTATCAGATGGAACGGGATTAATGTCTACCATGGTATTACCGCTTAACGAAGCTTTATTAAGTACGAATTGATTGGTTACATCAAGAATATCGGTATAAGAAGTGGAGGTGGAATTGGAACTTATACGTATGCCGTTACCTGCTATATGTAAAGGCCGTACAGGTGATGTAGTTCCAATACCGACGTTTCCGGTTGCGGGAAATGTATTCTGACTAAATGTTTTAAATGAGATTAGTATCGCTAAAAGCGAGAAAAAGAGTGTTTTTTTCATTGTGATAACGTTCGGGTTTTGTTTTTATTCCTGATATAAAAGTAATTAAAATATGCAATGATAAAGCGAAATAAAAATTAATGAATAAAAATTAAAAATTGGGTGTAACCTGTTTAAAAAACGTGTGGTCATAGTTTACAAATACACCACAATGGCGTATTTACAGAGAGAAAAAACAGTATTACTTAATTAAAAAAACAAATATTATGGGACCTGGACAATTAGGCGTATTAGCCGGAATAATAATCCCCCTCAGCTTATTCGCGATGATCTTCGGCATCGTTTACTTAAACAAACGGGAGAAATTAGCAATGATAGAACGAAACATGGATCCGAGGAGTTATAAACCACAGTCGGCTCCTTACCAAAATTTAAAATGGGGCTTGCTGCTCATTGGCTCAGGTATAGGTTTATTTTTAGCCTATGTTTTAAACCGTGGCATATTCAATAGTTTTGATGATGATGTTTTCTTTTTATACGTTTCATTGATCGCTATTTTTGGAGGGGCCGGCTTGTTTTTATCATACCGAATCGAAAAAAGAGAAGTGCTGGATAAAGAAGAATTGTACAAAGAAAAATAAGAAAATAGCTACGGTTTTTCTTCTACCCCCGCAAATCGCGGAACTCAGGCTTACGAAGTTCTTTAAACTTCGTAAGCCTTTATCTTTAACCGTCTTGCCGTCTTTCTCCCTGAAAAGAAGGATCTTGCCACTTGCTACTACGTGCTATATAATGTGATATCTACCCTATCCCGTACCGCTCTTTAAATAAAATTAAGTGATGGCGCTCATGCCCGGCCAGCATAAATACAAATGCTGCAACAGTAAACAAATGGTTGCTGGCAATGCCGTTACGATTTAACTGCTCATCGCTGAATGCTTTAATCATATAGAGGTTTGCCTGGCGCAATGCACGGAACTCTTCGGCAAGGTCTTTTATATTCTGACGGTTGAAATCGGTATTGTTAACATAAATATCCTGATCAAAACCCGGTAATTCGATATGATTGCGCGAAAACACGAGGGCACGATAGGCAAAGGTACGTTCGGTATCTATCATATGGCCCAATGCCTGCTTAACCGTCCATTTACCGGGTGCATAGGTATACAGTCCCTGCTCGTCGGTTAAATTACTGAATAGCTGGTAACTGCTGTCCATTTGCTGTTCAAGCATGTTAATTACATCATTGTCGCCAACAAGGCCCACATATCCCGCTGCAAATGGCGAATAATCACCTGGTTTTGGTTTTGTTATCATTGCGCGTGTTTTTTAATACTATCCTGAAGGTTGTTCCTTTACCTATTTCCGAATCTTTCACAAAGATCTGCCCATTATGGTAATTCTCTATTATACGTTTGGTGAGCGACAAGCCCAATCCCCAGCCGCGTTTACGGGTGGTATACCCGGGTTGGAAAACGGTATCAAATTTAGAACGGGAGATGCCTTTGCCGGTATCTGTGACATCAATAAAAATCTGGTTTTTAACTTTATTGCCGCTAATCTCAACCTTAATGCTTCCCTTACCCTCAATGGCATTAACGGCATTCTTCAGCAAATTTTCCAATACCCAGTCAAACAGGGGGATATTAAGCCCGGCCCTAAGGTGAGGATTACCTGTCATTTCAAAACTGATGTTTTTGCTAACACGTACCTTGAAGTAATCAACAAAATCTTTCACCACGGCATAAACTCCGTGCTCGTCCAATACCGGTTTGGAGCCAATCTTTGAAAAACGATCGGCCACAATTTCAAGGCGCTTTACGTCATTCTCCATTTCGGCCACCAACACATCGTCTTCGGCATTAAATTTCTCCTTCATCAGCTCAATCCATGCAATAAGCGATGATATAGGCGTACCCAACTGATGAGCAGTTTCTTTGGCCAAACCAACCCAAACCTGGTCCTGCTCTGATTTACGTGATGAACTGAAGGCTGTATACGCCATCAATAAAAATATAGCAATTACCGTGAGCTGCACATAAGGGAATAAACGCAGCTGTGTAAGCAGCGCCGAATCTTTATAGTAAACATAATTATCCTCGTCCAAAACTTTAAACTTTATGGGCGCATGCTGGCCTTTCATGTATTGCAGTTCTTCCTTAAAATAGGTGGGGTCGTATTTCTTCTTTTTATTATTTTCAGCTTCAAGCTTAATGAATGTTTTGGTGGTATCCAGTCCGCGCTGCAAAATGATATCGCCCTTTTCATCGGTAATAATTGCAGGCACCGTTAAACTGTCACGTACGGCATATACATAGTTAAAAAAGTCGTCATCGTCTGAGTTTAGTAACTGCCTCATACTCATTGCCCAAACCTGCGCGCGGGTACGCTCAGATTTTGAAATGTTACGTACCAGGTAACTGGTGTAAAATAATGAACCGCTGGCAATTACTACTGCAAAGGCAAGGAGTAAATATTTCCAACGTTTTTTCTGTTGATATGGATTCATGCTGGGCACAGCCCAAATAACGTAAAATTGCTTTGTAAAATATAATTTTTGTTGGGGAGAGATTGTCCATAGCCCATAGTCGATAGTCCATGGTATGTTTCAAGTATCACCATGGACTATCGACCATCGACTAATAACCATAGCCACCCTTAAATAATACTATGAACTATCGACTATGGACTATGGACTATGGACTTTCCCTCTTATCTTTGCCACCATCATGACCGATAAAAAAGTAAGAGTCCGTTTTGCGCCGAGTCCTACAGGTGGTTTACACCTTGGTGGCGTACGCACCGTGTTGTTCAACTATTTATTCGCCAAAAAGCATGGAGGCGATTTTGTTTTACGAATTGAAGATACCGACCAAACCCGCTACGTGGAAGGTGCCGAAGAATATATTTTAGACTGCCTTAAATGGTGCGGTCTTCAGGCCGACGAAAGCCCGGTTGCCGGCGGCCCTTACGCGCCATATCGCCAAAGCGAGCGTAAACCACTTTACCGCGAATATGCCGAACGCCTGGTTATGGAAGGGCATGCTTATTATGCCTTTGATACCGCCGAAGAGCTGGACAAAAACCGGAAGGAGATCCCCAATTTTCAGTACGGCCTGGCCTATCGCCATACCTTAAGAAACTCGCTTTCATTGCCTCAGCACGAGGTTGATGCTTTGCTTGATGCAGGTACGCCGCATGTGATCCGCATTAAAATGCCGGAGGGTGAAAACGTAAGTTTCAATGATATGATTCGCGGATATGTGAGCTTTGAAACCGGCCTGGTTGATGATAAAGTGTTATTAAAAGCCGATGGCATGCCTACTTACCATCTGGCCGTTGTGGTTGATGATTACCTGATGAAGATCACGCATGCTTTTCGCGGCGAAGAGTGGCTGCCTTCGGCCCCGGTACATTTGCTGCTTTGGGAATACCTGGGCTGGAAGGCTGAGATGCCCCAATGGGCACACCTGCCGCTGATTTTGAAACCGGATGGCCATGGCAAGCTGAGCAAACGCGACGGCGCCCGACTGGGTTTCCCGGTGTATGCCATGAACTGGTTTGATGCAAAAACAGGCGAGTTGACGCCTGGTTTCCGTGAATTAGGTTTTTTACCGGAAGCTTTCCTGAACCTGCTGGCAACTTTGGGCTGGAACGACGGTACCGAGCAGGAGATTTTTACGCTTGACGAGCTGATCGAAAAATTCTCGATAGAACGTGTCAATAAATCGGGCGCCAAGTTTGATTTTGAAAAAGCCAAATGGTTCAATGCCGAGTGGATTAAGAAGTCTGAAGTCGAAAGTCTGAAGTCAGATGTTATAAAAGTATTTGCTGATAGTGGTGTTACTGTTAGCGCTAATGAATACCTGACTAAGGTTATCACTTTAATCAAAGATCGCGTTGTATTACTTCCTGATTTTTACCAGCAGGCAGGTTTCTTTTTTGAGCAACCTAAGGAGTATGACCTTAACGCGGTAAAACCTAAATGGACTGATGCCAAAACAGCGTTTTATCACGCGTTCATTGCTTTGCTAACTAACGAAGCAGCTATTGAAGCACATGGCCTTGAAGCTAAGTTCAAAGCCCTTGCCGAAGAAAAAGGCCTGAAAGTGGGTGATGTGATGCTGCCATTCCGAATTATGCTGGTAGGTGGTAAGTTTGGTCCGCACGTATTTGATATTGTTGCCCTGCTTGGTAAAGAAGAAACGATCAGCAGGATAGAAAAGGCGCTTGTGGAGTTTGCCCCCCCCGCCCCCTAAAGGGGGAGCTTACTTACGCCGGCTCTTTCGGGTCGGGAGCATTAAGAATTTATGTCGAGTAACCATCAGGGAAGCCTTGAAAAAAAAACGTGATGACATGAAGAATATATTTTAGCGGAGTTGCGTGTGGGCCGCGTTAGGATTGCAGTGTAAAGCCCGGAGCGCGTAGAGGGGTTGCGGGCCGGGAAGGCGAGGACTTGCAACGGAAAGCCCGGGCCGCAGGCAACGCCCATGTTATAAAATTCATCAAAAATCATACTTAATAATCAATAACTTACGATAACGTCATTATAAAGAACGAAGCAATCCCAAACTGTACAGGGTGGCCCTGCTAATCGGGGATTGCTTCGTGCAATGACGTAATAAAAAGGTCGTCATGCTGAGGTCCTCGAAGCATGGTGGGTAGGGCCTTTACGCGCGAGTCTTCGACATGCTCAGACTGACAACCCTCCGCTCGATGTCGTATACCTCTGATGACGCTTTTATACCACCAACTTCACCAGCTTCTCCCCTTCCAAAACAGGAATGGCGGCTGTCAAATCAACCTGTAAGCAAAACTCGATATCTTTTTCGATGCCTAATTTTTTCAGGCGTTCGCCGTGAGATGTTTTCTTGAGATACCCGTTGATATCGTTTTTGCCAACCTGGAAAAGATCATTGGCAGCTATCGCGGCATCGTCCAGTGCAAATCCTTTATCTTTTAACTGCTCAATTAAGGCGCCGGCAAACAGGGTATCCTCCAAATTGAAATTGTTTTTCCAGCCGGCGCACACCAGCAGCACATTTTCGTATTGCCTATCAAGCCAGTTGCTTAAGGCAGTAAGGTTCAGGAACGAACCGATAACAATTTTTCTTGCGCTGCGCGATAAATGCAGCGCATGTGTGCCGTTAGTAGTGGTTAACACTATTGTTTTACCGGCTACTTTTTCTTTAGTGTAAGAAAATGGCGAGTTGCCAAAATCAAACCCTTCCACTACCGATCCGTCGCGCTCGGCCGCAAGAAGGTAATCCAGCCCTTTCTCTCTATACGCGGCACATTCCTCAACTTGTGATACCGGTATAATAGCCTCAGCACCGTTTTCAATACCATAACAAATAGATGATGTTGCCCTGAAAATATCAATAACCACTACAATGTAGTCTTCCACATTAAAAAGCGGCAGTAATGCAGGGGTTAGGCAAACGTGTGCCCCCCGGCCCCCTGAAGGGGGAGTTTGTATAGTTGTATTTTCAGACATTTTTTAATTTAAATTAATGAATTATAACAAAGAGATAAAAAGCTGGGGCTGCGCGATTCCCCTCTTCAGAGGGGTGCAGGGGTGTGTTAATATGCACCAATAAACGATGTACAACACACCCCTGCAACCGCTCTTTCCTCCGCGCCCCCTCTCGAGAGGGGAGTTTGAAAGCGTTCCTCCATTCAGGGGTTAGGGGCCCTATTTATAAAACGGTGGTTTTACAATCTGCGCCTTAATTTTATTGTCCCTGATGCTGATATAGATCTCGGTACCTTCTTTGGCGAAAGCGGTATCTACATAGCCCATACCAATAGCTTTTTGCAAGGATGGCGATTGAGTGCCCGAGGTTACTTTACCTATAGTATTGCCATCCGCATCAACAATAACATAATCATGACGGGGGATGCCGCGGTCTATCATTTCAAAACCTACCAGCTTGCGGCTCACACCAGCTTGTTTTTGGGCTTGCAGGGCTTCGGCGTTGGTAAATTCTTTATTGAATTTGGTTACCCAACCTAAACCGGCTTCAAGCGGTGAGGTGTTATCATCAATGTCGTTACCGTAAAGGCAGAAACCCATCTCCAAACGTAAGGTATCACGTGCGCCTAAACCAATTGGCTTAATACCGAATGGTTCGCCGGCTTTGAAAATGGCGTTCCAGATCTGCTCCGCATATTGGTTTTCAAAATAGATCTCAAAACCGCCCGCACCTGTATAGCCTGTAGCTGATATTAGCACATTATCAACACCCGCAAAAGTTCCTTTTTTAAAGGTGTAGTATTCCATCGATACCAGGTCAACCTCAGTTAGGCTTTGCAAGGCTTCGGCAGCTTTAGGGCCCTGGATAGCCAATAGTGACGTACGATCAGATATGTTTTTCATATCAACACCATTGGTATTATATTTTGAGATCCAATCCCAGTCTTTTTCAATGTTTGAGGCATTAACCACCAGCATGTAGGTTTTCTCGTCGATACGGTAAACCAGCAGATCGTCAACAATACCACCATTTTCATTGGGCAGGCATGAGTACTGCACTTTGCCATCGTATAATTTTGAGGCATCGTTACTGGTTACCCGCTGAATCAGGTCAAGCGCGTTCTCTCCTTTTAAAATGAATTCGCCCATGTGGCTTACGTCAAAAACACCAACAGCCTTGCGCACGGTTTCGTGTTCGGCGTTAATACCGGTGTATTGAACGGGCATATTGTAACCGGCAAATGGAACCATTTTGGCACCGGTTTTTACGTGGATATCGGTTAATGCGGTATTCTTCATTGTCAACTTAAATATTGGCCGCAAAGGTAACTATTATGAAGCGTAATCGGTACCGTTGATTGGTTTTGATTTTTTGGGGATTACACCGATTGATTTTTGATTTCACCGATTACACTGATTTGTGTTCCCTCAGGGTCTCTCGCAGATTTAAGTTTACCCACAAAACTTGCCGCTTAAACAGCAAGGCGTTGTGTTTTGGACCTCCGGGGCAAAGGATATTCTATCACTTTACGAGCTACAACCCTTTTGCACCTCTGGTGCACCTATCCATCAGCAATTAATATATGTTTATTAAATTGTAAAATCCCCCGGGAGGGGAAAAGGTTTGTAGAAATAACGTCACACCCCTTACCTGAGCCCCGGAGGGGTTCAACTTATGAAAATCACCCCAATTTGACTATTGATTTGATGTCCCCCTCAGCGTCTCTCGCAGAGGGCCCTGAGGGTTGCG
Source organism: Mucilaginibacter sp. SJ (assembly GCF_028993635.1). Classification (NCBI taxonomy): domain Bacteria; kingdom Pseudomonadati; phylum Bacteroidota; class Sphingobacteriia; order Sphingobacteriales; family Sphingobacteriaceae; genus Mucilaginibacter; species Mucilaginibacter sp. SJ. Next base: position 4,308,239 of record NZ_CP118631.1, on the reverse strand, counting down.
GCGTTCAAGAGTTAGAACAACGAACTTGCATGGCGTATACATCAGGATCCTCTGTGAGAGACCCTGATGGGACGAATATTGAAAACATAAAGCCAGTTAAACTTAATGTGGTTTAACCGGCTTTATTTTAAAGTGAAAATACTTTATACTTTTTTAATGGTTTCCATCAACACCGGGATCTTAGGTACTTTGGGATAAGTTTGAAATAATTTGCCATACTTATCATAAATGGCGATGTATGGAGTTGTTTGTACACTATAAAATTTCTGTACCAGGTAGGTGTAGCCTTCGGTGCCGATAGTAATGTTATGGTATTTAGCCAGATCAAAATCGCGCTGGAAAGTTTGGATCCCTTTAAGCATCGGCATAAAGGTGATCATCACTATCTGCACATTTTTTAATTTGGGCAGCTCAGGTTTCAGATCATACATCAGGTGCTGGCAATGGCTGCAATCGGGCGAAAAATAGATCACCATTACCGGTTTGTTCTTTTTCAGGTTGGCAGGAGTAACGTAAACACTGTCTGTAGTGAGGATGTGATATGGCGGCAAGCCGGAATTAGCAGGCGGTGTTTGTGCCTGGCTGCACCCGGCGGCAATAATCAGACAAAGCAGTAAATACAGTTTCTTCATTATATTAATTAGCATTTAATAAGCATAGTTACAACATTTTTAGCTTTCAAGCAATTCAATTTGCCAGGCGATGTGTTCTTCAGTTACCGGGAATAACGCATTTTCGCGCACGGTATGATACACGGCATCAAATATGCCATTATAATTACCTTTGGGTGACTTTATCCACTCCACGGTCTTTTGCCCGTCGGCACCCATAAGCACCAGTTTACCGTCGCTGCCTTCGGGCTCGATGCCAAAACCTTCATCGGTTGGCATCATATCGGCATCAAGCTGCGCTTCCTGTACATCGGTACGCATTTTAACAAAGCTGCCTAATGTGCCATGCACCACAAAGCCGTAAGTATGCTCGGCAATGAGCAACCCCGAGGTTAGGTATACATTAAGCTGATTAGGATATTTAAGGTGGATATTGAAATAATCATCAACCTGCGAGTTTGGCCTGAATACAGCGGTGGTTTTTTCATAGCTCAACGGCCTGCCGAAAATACTGATGGCATTATCAACCAAATGGGCGCCAAGGTCATAGGTAAGGCCGCCGCCCGGAACGCCCGCCGTTTCCTTGAATTGTTTTGCACCGATGGCCATGCGGTACCTGTCCAGCCTGAAATGAACCTCGATCAACTCACCTAACCTGCCGCTTTCAATCACCTCCTTTACCGAAAGGAAACCGCTGTCATACCGGCGGTTTTGATAGATCATCACTTTCAAATCAAGCTTTTTACCCAGATCATACAGCGCTTTCACCTCGCTTGAGGTTACAGCTGCGGGCTTCTCAATCAGTACATGTTTACCGGCATTTAGAGCTTGTACAGCATAATCAAAGTGGGTGTTGTTAGGGGTATTAACGATGATGAGCTCTATTTCATCGTCGTTAAGCAGTTGGTCGATGCTATCATAACTCATCACATCCGGGTATTTTTTGCCGGCTTTTTTTTCATGGCGCTCAACCAGGGCCTTAAAAGTAAAGCCCGGATTGGTAGTTAAAAACGGGGCATGAAAAATCCTGCCCGACATTCCATAGGCCATGAGGCCGGTTACTATTGGTTTCGACATATTAAAATAGATTTTGCTGTGTTAAAAGTATCGTTTTAGCCACACCTGTACAAGGGAATTAAACAGAAAAAGGGAGATTGTTACATCTCCCTTTTTCTGTCTTGAATTAATCAATAGCTGATTACTTCATGCCTTTTTGAATAGCTTCAATTTCGGCTAAATGGTGTTGGATAACAGGTAATGTTTTAGCTGCAAAGGCTTTAAGGTCGGCATCTTTGCAATTTTTTGAAGCATCTTCAAACAGTGATTCAACTTTTTTATGGCCTTTAACCATGGCATCAACGTAGTCCTTGTCAAAATCAGCGCCTGATTTGGCTGCCAGGTCGGCTTTCATTTTCTGATGCTCATCATCAGGTGCCGATGGCAGGGTAATGTTTTTAGTTTTGGCTATGGCCATTAGTTCGTCGTTTGCTTTGCTGTGGTCAGTAACCATCATTTTAGCAAAATCTTTTACTTTGGCATTGGTTGCCTTTTCGCTGGCCAACTGGCCAACAGCAACTTCGGCTAAGCCGGCATTGGCCGCTTCAGTTGCAAATTTTGCATCATCGGCGGTAACGGCAATGCCTGTAGCACCGGTGGTAGTTGTGTCTTTTACTTTGTTGGCACTGTCGGCAGTGTCAGTTGTTGCAGCTGCTGTGCTGTCGCCGCTGCCGCTTTTTGCTCCGCCATTACAGGCCTGGAATGATAATGCCGCCAGGGCCATCATTGCAATTAAACTTAACTTTTTCATAGTAGTGTTTATGTATTTGTTTTTACAGTTAACATTTTTTAGTTAATTAAGTTTGATTTTCTTATTTGTAAAATAAAAACCAGAAAGTGATGGGGGTGCTATTTATTAATATTTAGTTTTTAATAAATATTTAACATTTGTTTAAAAGCACTTTTATAAGTTGTGGTTTATAATAACGCGACTAAATTATACCTGATATGTTAATAGGATCATTGTTTTTGGGCAAAGTGCATGAGGTTAACGGGCAGTGGATAGAGACCAAATTTGTGGTTATTGGCATTCCGTTGTTCCCAACCAGCTCCATGCTGGTAACCCGGTCGGCCTGGCGAAGCCGCAACGGGTTTAATATTCCGCTCAACCATCAAAGCATCATTGCCGGCTATGCGCGCATGCTTTCGGTGATCATAGCCTTTATTGCTTTCATCTTCTTTTTTAGCGAAAGGGATTCAACCGCTTTGTTAATCGGGGCCATTGGCCTGGCCTTGTGGTTGTATTTTTATTTTGTATTTGGCAGCGCCGATACTGCAGAAGCAGAAGAGCGCAAAAAAATGGGCGACTTAACCGGCTTGTATATCAAGCCCGAGTGGCTTGATCATGACGATGCCTACAGGATCTATGAACGTCTCGAAAAAAAATATCGTACGGAGTTTGACGGAGCCGACTGGCTCACTGATCTGCAGCAAAACGAAATAGCGCCGGCCAAATTGCCGCTGCTGTATGCACTTTCGCGATTCAATTATTCGTTAGGTGCCACCGAATGCAATAAAAAATTGTTTGAAAAGGCGGATAGCTTATACTTGTGATACAGACTTTTGCGTTTATTTGCTTAAACCTTATTTACCATGAAAAACCTGATCATCGCTTTGTTGCTTTTATCATCAGCCACTGCATCTGCGCAGCAAAAGCTTAACCCTGTTTTGAAGAGGCAGCTTGATAGTGTGCTGGTTCTTGATCAGAAATATCGGGAGACATTAACCTACTTAATGGATCCCAATAAAAAAGATTCGTTGTTAAAAACATTACCGGTGAAACCTGAAGCAGCTATCGGTTATTATTGGAAACTCCAAAGCCAGGCCGATTCAACTAACCTCCTTTTTATTGAAGGTGTATTTGCAAAATACGGCTATCCCGGCAAATCGCTTGTTGGCGAACCAACCAATGAGGCAGCCTGGTACGTGATCCAGCACTCACCTAAAATAAATCAGTACATGCCCCTCATGAAAACCGCTGCCGAAAACAAAGAACTGCCTTTCAGGTTGTACGCCATGATGCTCGACAGGCAGCTGATGTATGAAGGTAAAGAGCAAATCTACGGTTCGCAGGCTACATCTAAGCCATTGCGCAACGGTCAAAAAGTTGGCTATTATGTTTGGCCGATAAAAGACGCGGCAGGTGTAAATGAACGCCGTAAGCAAGCCGGTTTTGATCAAACTGTTGAACAGAACGCTAAAAGGTTGGGCTTTGATTACAAGGTTGTGAAAATTGAGGATGTGAAGTGGTAGCCATGATTTAATAAATAGAACTGCTCAATTGAACCCCAATTTGCGTTAGGGATTGAAGCGGATACCGGCCCACGAGCATAATGCCTGCAGGCGTATGAGCGGAAAGCCAGGCCGGAGGCATCGCCCATATCTGAACCATGATTTTTAGGATTTTGGGATTGTTAGGATTTTTATGTCAATTTTTAAACCGGCATAGTAAAAATCGCAATGCTCTTTCCCTGTGCTTGGCTACAGGGAAAGAGCATTTAAAATAATTCGCTCTTTATTACTAATCTCATGCTGAAAAATTTCAACACAAATGCTTTGCAAGCGCTCCACAATTAATCGAATTACACGAATCTTAAATTGATTCAATTCGTGTAATTCGATTAATACGTAAAAATTAGTGTGAAAAATTTTCATTTATTGTTTTTCAATTCGTATGTGGTTAAAAGCAGTTTCCCTGTGCTTGGCTTTATATATTTATCCTATCAAAAAGTTTACACCCTGCATTCCCCCGCATCATATAAAAACATAACTTTGCCCCTGCAAAATTTAATACCATGAGTTTCAGAACCGAACACGATACCATGGGCGAGGTACAGGTACCTGCCGACAAATACTGGGGAGCACAAACCGAACGCTCACGCAACAATTTTAAAATTGGTCCGGAAGCATCAATGCCAAAGGAAATTATCGACGCTTTCGCGTACCTGAAAAAGGCTGCCGCTTTTACCAATACCGATTTAGGTGTTTTACCGGCCGAAAAACGCGACCTGATTGCACAGGTGTGCGATGAGATCCTGGCAGGCAAACTTGCTTCGGAGTTTCCGCTGGTGATCTGGCAAACAGGCTCGGGCACGCAATCAAACATGAACGTGAACGAGGTTGTTGCTAACCGTGCACACGTATTACAAGGCAATAAACTGGGCGAAGGCAAAACCTTTATTCACCCTAATGATGACGTGAATAAATCACAATCATCAAACGATACTTACCCAACAGCTATGCACATCGCGGCATACAAGATCCTGATTGATGTAACTATCCCGGGCATCGAGAAACTGCGCGATACCTTGCAGGCTAAGGTTGAAGCTTTCAAATCAGTAGTAAAAATCGGTCGTACCCATTTAATGGATGCTACCCCGCTTACTTTAGGCCAGGAGTTTTCAGGCTATGTATCGCAATTGAACCACGGCTTAAAAGCATTGCGCAATACGCTTGATCACCTTTCAGAACTTGCCCTTGGCGGTACCGCTGTAGGTACAGGCATTAACACACCTAAAGGTTATGATGTAAAAGTTGCTGAGTACATTGCTCAGTTTACCGGCTTGCCATTCATCACAGCCGAAAATAAATTTGAAGCCCTTGCCGCTCACGATGCCATTGTAGAAAGTCATGGCGCTTTGAAACAGATCGCGGTTTCATTAATGAAGATTGCTAATGATATCAGGATGCTGGCTTCCGGTCCGCGTTCGGGCATTGGGGAGATTCACATTCCGGATAATGAGCCGGGTTCATCTATTATGCCGGGTAAAGTTAACCCAACCCAAAACGAAGCTGTTACCATGGTAGCTGCACAGGTTATGGGTAATGATGTGGCTATCTCAATCGGTGGTTCAAACGGCCATTACGAGCTGAATGTATTTAAACCGGTTATGGCGGCAAACTTCCTGCAATCGGCAAGGTTAATTGGTGATGCCTGCGTGTCGTTCAATGATCATTGCGCTGTAGGCATTGAGCCTAATTATGATGGCATCAAAAAACACCTTGAAAACTCGTTAATGCTGGTAACTGCGCTTAACCCGCACATCGGCTACGAAAACGCGGCAAAAATTGCTAAAACAGCACTTAAAAACGGCAGTTCACTGCGCGAAGCTGCTATTGGTTTAGGCTTACTAACCAACGAACAGTTTGACGAGTGGGTTCGCCCCGAAAATATGATAGGCAATTTGAAATAAGCCTCACCCCAAACCCCTCTCCGGATGGAGAGGGGCTTTTTTATTTTTCGCTTATGCAAAAACGCTATAGCTTTCGCTTTTTATCTTTCTGCTTTAAGCCTTTCGCTTTGGGCTTTCCGCTTTTAGCTTTTAGCTTAAAAAAAGTCTTTCGCCTCATAGCTTTCAGCCTTCTGCTTTCAGCTTTCAGCTCTTGTACCATGAACCCGGATAAGCAAACACCCGGTGAGGGCTATTTACAGGGAGAGTGGAAACAGGACTCAATACCTGCGCAAAAAAGCCTGGTAACCTATTCGCTATATGATATTAAATTCAGCTGTGATTCATTTCTTTTGAAGATCAGTACCGTTAGCAAGGTTAACTACGGAGCTGATACCTGTATGAGCAAAGGCCACTGGGATGAGTATATCCGGGGAACTTATTCGCAAAGGCAGGACACCCTGCATATCAAAGGGCAGTTTTGTAATGCCGATGGCTCGTATAAAAATGAACAGGGCTGTTTCAGGTTTGGCGATTATGAAGAATATTTTAAGGTTCATAAGCAAGGCGATTCGCTGATCAGGTTTATAAGCACATCCAACGTAATACCTATTAACGCACATTTAATAAAAAGAACGAGCTGCATTCCAAAACCATTGTAATGAAAACACAAACCTTAAAAAAACTTTTATTGCTGGTGGCGATATTTTATATCCCACTGCAAAGCATGGCCTGGGGCACTAATGGTCACCGCATTTGCGGGCAGATAGCCGATAGCTACCTAACACCAAAAGCCCGCAAAGCTATTCAAGCTATTTTGGGTAATGAGTCGATAGCCATCACCAGCAACTGGGCCGATTTTATTAAATCAGACCCAACTTACAATTACCTGTATAACTGGCATTTTATCAACCTGGAAAAAGCTTACAGCTATCCGGACCTGCAGGCTTATTTAAAGGCCGACACGATTACCGATGCCTATACCAAGATGAATTTCCTGGTGGCCGAACTTAAAAAGAAAACTACTACCAAAACCAACAAGCTGCTTTACCTGCGCATGCTGATCCATATTGTTGAGGATGTGCACCAGCCGCTGCACACCGGTCACCTGAGTGATAAGGGAGGTAACGATGTAAAGGTACAATGGTTTGGTAAAGACAGCAACCTGCACTCGGTTTGGGACAGCGAGCTGATTGACCTTCAGCAATTAAGCTACACCGAGTATACCGCGATGATAAACCACACAACAGCCGCTCAGCGCACCGAATTACAAAAAGCGCCAATGAGCCAGTGGATATACGAAAGCAACCAGATGGCTGATAAGCTATACGCCGAAACTAAAACCGGTGATAAACTTGGTTACAAATACAACTTTAATCATATAGCTACCCTTAATCAGCAAATGGTTAAAGCCGGCGTACGTTTGGCCGGTTTGCTGAACCAGATATTTGGATAATTTTTGAGTGAGTGGTTTATTGGGTTGATTAGGTGAGCGGTTGCATACCGGTCGATTTTCAACATGAGAAACCACTCACCTAATCCAACCACTCACCCAATCAACTAAACAATGAAAATACTAATGGTATGCCTTGGCAATATCTGCCGTTCGCCCCTGGCAGAGGGGGTTATGCAGCACCTGGCAGATGAAAATGGACTCGGCTGGGATGTTGATTCGGCGGGTACCGGGAGATGGCATGTTGGCGAAGCGCCCGACAGACGTTCAATCCGCGCAGCACGGAACCATGGCATTGATATCAGCAAACAGATTTGCCGCCAGTTTAAGCGCACAGACTTTGACGAGTTCGACCATATTTTTGTGATGGACCGCAATAACCTGAGCGATGTGCTTGACATGGCCCGCAACGAAGAACAGGCTGCTAAAGTAAAGCTTCTGTTAGGTGATAAGGTTGTCCCCGATCCATATTATGACGATAACCAGTTTGAACTTGTTTTTGAGCTGATCGAAAACGGGTGTAGGGATATTATAAAGGATTTGAGGTAAATCTGATTTTGTCATCCTGAGTGATTTAAAGCCGTAGGCTCTGAAAGGGAAATAACAAGAGAGGTCCTCTGAGCCTGTCGAAGACTCGTGCGGAGAGGCCTGCCCGCCATACTTCGACGAGCTCAGTATAACACCCCTTTTAAGTTGTCAAGGGTAGGCACGAAAGATCTTCTTCACAATGCATCGCGATTTTGCCGGGCGGAAAAGATGTTTCACTCCGTTCAACATGACAAAAGGTTATTTACCTATCCTAAAAAACGGCACATCTTCCCCATACCAAAACACAATCCCTTCCCATACAAAGCCAGCTTTAATCAGCACCCTTTGTGATGCCGCATTTTGAGGATGGGTAACGGCGCAAATCTCTTTTAGCCCTATATTCTTTAAACCATAACTGATCAGTGCTTCGGCCAGTTCGGTAGCTATACCGTGGCCCCAGTATTTAAGGTGCAGGCGGTAGCCCAGTTCAATGCGGCTCTTGTCATAATCACTTGGCTTGAGGGCGCAAACGCCAATAAAATCATTATCGGCAATATTGAAAATCCCCCATCTCCCCAGTCCCGATCCATTTTGGTATTCCTTCAGCGTATCTTTGAAAACCTGTTTACTCTCCTGAGGAGTACGTTTCTTTACATATTGGGTAAGGCGGTCATCGGCGTCTATAAGGGCAGAAAGTTCTTCATCTTCGGCTGTAAATTCACGGATCAGCAAGCGTGGTGTTTGAGTGATAATATTCATAGGTTTTCAAAAATATATTTTTGAATTGATTGTACAGGTAAGTTGAGTGTCATTAAAGGGTGACCAGATTTATTTTGACCCTTTAACAATAGCTCAATTATGCTAAAACCCTCATTTACCGTTAAATTTTTATACCTTGCATAATTTACTTATAAGATATAGTGACTTTCCAGGATTTTAATTTTAACGAGCAATTATTTGAAGGTGTAGAAAGCATGGGCTTCGTAAACCCAACACCCATACAATCTATGGCCATCCCGGCCATTATGGAAGGGCGCGACCTGATTGCCTGCGCTCAAACCGGTACCGGTAAAACCGGCGCTTACCTGCTGCCTGTTTTAAACAGCATCAGCAAAACAAATAAACACCATACCAGTGCCCTCATACTTGCCCCAACCCGCGAGCTTGCCCAACAAATAGATCAGCAGGTTGAAGGCCTTGCCTATTTTACCGGCATCAGCTCTATTGCTGTTTTTGGCGGCGGCGACGGCATTGTTTACGAACAACAGCGCCGAGGCATTCAAAATAATGTAAATATTATTGTAGCTACGCCAGGCAGACTGATAGCCCACCTTACATCAGGCGTACTGAAGCTTAACCACCTTACCCATTTGGTACTTGATGAGGCCGACCGGATGCTGGACATGGGTTTTTCGGATGATATCATGAAGATCATCAGTTATCTGCCTAAGGAGAGGCAAACGCTGTTATTTTCGGCCACCATGCCGGGGCGCATCCGTTCATTGGCCAAGGCTATTTTGAAAGATCCGGAGCAGATCAATATCGCTATTTCGCAACCGGCTGTAGGGATCGATCAGCAGGTTTACCGGGTGCATGATCAGCAAAAAACGCCGCTGGTACAGCATATCCTTAAAGATTCGGCATTTACAAGCATCATCATCTTCGCTTCGCGCAAAGAAATTGTTAAAGCATTATACAAAGAGCTTAAAGCCATCAAGATCAACGCCATGTCGTTCCATTCCGATCTGGAACAGAAGGAGCGTGAAGAGATCCTGCTTAAGTTCAAAAACAAGCAATTACCGGTTATCATCGGTACCGACGCCCTTTCGCGCGGTATCGACGTAGAGGGTATCGACCTGGTGATTAACTACGATGTTCCCGGCGATCCGGAAGATTATATCCACCGTATCGGTCGTACGGCCCGCGCAGCCACCACCGGTACCGCTATCACTTTTGTTAACCACCGCGACGAGCGCAAGCTTAAAAACATTGAAAAACTGATTGAAAAGCCTATCAAGCTTATGGCGCTGCCGGATGAACTGGCCACGATACAACCCCTGAAGCCCGAACCGGCACAAGGTGATGCTAAAAAGAAACCTAATCGCCGCTGGGGAAGAAAGAAGCCGAAACAGCAGAATACCGGTAACTAAAAGAGTTTTCAGGAATATCATTCTGGTTTAGATTTAATTAAATCGAATAAATTCGTGTCTCATTACTAAAACGTTTTATCTATTTTAATATCTTAGACCAAAAATCTCTTTCCCAATGATCATTCCTAAAAAACTGGTTTTACTGGCAGCATTAGGTGTGGCACTTTCCACATCTGATAACAACGCTTTAGCGCAGGAGAAAAAAACATCCGGCAATCCAATTGTTCAAGGCTGGTATGCCGATCCGGAAGCTAAGATCTTCAATAAACAATACTGGGTTTATCCTACCTATTCGGCTAAATATAACGACCAGGTATTTATGGATGCCTTTTCATCTCCCGATCTGGTTAACTGGACTAAGCATCCCCGCATTATCGATACTGCCGCTGTAAAGTGGGCTAAACGTGCCATGTGGGCCCCCGCTGTAACCGAAAAAGACGGTAAATACTATATCTTTTTTGGCGCTAACGATATTCAGAACAACAACGAAGTTGGCGGTATAGGTGTTGCCGTTGGCGATAAACCTGAAGGCCCGTTCAAAGACCTTTTGGGCAAACCGCTTATCGGGCAGATCATCAACAAAGCCCAACCTATAGATCAGTTTGTTTTTAAAGATGACGATGGTCAGTATTATATGATCTACGGCGGCTGGGGCCAATGTAATATCGTAAAGCTAAAAAACGACTTTACAGGTATCGAGCCGTTTAAAGACGGAGAAACCTATAAACTGATCACCCCCAAAGATTATGTTGAAGGCCCGGTGATGTTTAAACGCAAAGGCAAATATTATTTTATGTGGAGCGAAGGCGGCTGGACCGGCCCGGATTACCGCGTAGCTTATGCCATCGGCGATTCGCCGTTTGGTCCTTTTAACCGTATCGGGACAATATTAAAACAGGACCCGAATATTGCTACAGGAGCAGGCCACCATTCGGTGATCCAGGTGCCGGGTAAGGACGAATGGTATATTGTTTACCACCGCCGCCCCTTAACCGAAACTGATGGCAACCACCGCGTTACCTGCATCGATAAGATGTACTTTGACAAGGATGGCAGGATCCTGCCGGTAAAAATCACCAATGAAGGTGTAACGGCAAGGAAGATTAAATAGCCCCTACCCCCCTAAGAGGGAGTTTGCAATGCATATGATCGTTGGCAAAACTTACGAAGTTTCAAAAACTTCGTAAGTTTCCTCCGCCATTGTGGTTTCAGCGTTGATATTGTCCTTGCTAATTTGCACATCTGAAATCTTTTCATTTGCCATCGTGTATTTCCCCTAAAAGGGTGAGCATGATAATCCCTGATATTTAGTATCTTAAGCCGTTTTTTTGACTGACATTATTCCTTTATCATTATGACGCGATCAATTTTTCGGGCATTAGTAATTTTACTTGCCCTTACTGGCAGCAACCGCTGTTTCGGACAAACCGCCGAAAACCTGCCCACCGATTATTTAAGCAAAGAGTTTCATGCCGGAAGACGCCAGGCGCTCCGCAACCTGATGCCCGCCAATTCGGTAGCGGTGATCTTCTCGTACCCTGAGCAGGTGTTTTCAAATGATGTTAACTATGTATACCATCCTAATCCCGACCTGTATTATTTTTCGGGATATAAAGAGCCCAACTCGGTGTTGTTGGTATTTAAAGAGATGCAGGCTGTGGGCGACAGCAGCTATAACGAGGTGCTATTTGTACGTCACCGGGATGCCGGTCGTGAGCAATGGACAGGCAGGCGTTTAGGCGTTGAGGGCGCTAAATCGCAGCTTGGTTTTAAGCGGGCTTACAACAGCGAGGATTTCGCGAAATTCCCCGTTGATTTTAAAAAGTTTGCCAATGTGTATTATGACGTGCTCCCCGAGGATGTTACCGGAGATGGATCGACCGGGGAGTTAAAAAAACTTGTTGCATCATTTAAAACTAAAGCGGGCATAGCGGAAACCAGCAGGCAGGTTATTGGTGATCTTAATATGATAGCAAGAATGGCCACTCCTCAAAACATTGGCCGCTTCATGGCTTATTTTAAAGATAAATTTGGAGATGAGGACCATAAAAATAACCCCATTATTCAGCAATTAGTAGCCAAACCTGATTCTGTTACACTTGCAGATGTTAAGGCAAAAATTGCAGCAGCTTATGGAGACAATACCGGCTTTGCTGAATTTACCGGCAGGCTTCGTGGCGTAAAAACACCGGAAGAGCTGGCGGTATTAAAAAAGGCTGTGGAGATTTCAAGCCTCGCGCATTTGGAGGTAATGAAGTCGGTTAAACCGGCCATGAGTGAGCGCGAGGTTGAAGGGATCATGACCTATGTACACAAAAGATATGGTGCCGAAGACGAAGGCTATCCGCCGATTGTAGGCGCAGGCGCAAATGGCTGTATCCTGCATTATGAAGAAAACTCGGCCACAAAAATCAATAACCAGTTGCTGCTGATGGATGTTGGCGCGGAATACCACGGATATTCTGCCGATGTTACCCGTACCGTACCGGCTAATGGCAAATTTACCGAGGAGCAAAAAGCTATTTACCAATTGGTATACGATGCGCAGGAAGAGATTTTTAAATTGTGTAAAGCGGGAGTTCCTTATGCAAGCCTTGAACAAAAATCGGTAGAAGTATTATCCGCCGGATTAATTAAGCTTGGTATTATTAAGGACGCTTCAGAAGTACGTAAATATTATCCGCATGGCTGCTCGCACCATTTAGGGCTCGATGTGCATGACAAAGGCGGTCGCGGTAATTTGGAAGAGAATTGGGTGATTACCGTTGAGCCGGGCATTTATATCCCTGCCGGCAGCCCCTGTGATAAAAAATGGTGGAACATAGGGGTACGTATTGAAGATGACGTGCAAATAGGTAAAGACAGCGGTACTATCCTGTCCATAGATGCGCCGCGTAAATGGCAGGATGTTGAAAAGGCAGCAACTGAGAAAAGTATTTTTGAAGCAGCTAAATTTCCGGAATTGAAATAGAAAAACCGCCGCCGCTCGGCTGGAGCCAGGCGGCGGTGGTGGGGTTAACAGGGTTAACACAATTCCGAATATTTAAATATAAATATCTAATAATAAACTACATATAAAAAACAGGGGTTACACATCTTCGCAAACGCCCGGCCCCTGCCCATAGCCGTTAACTTAAGAAGTTAATTCAGCGTAAACGCATCAAACTCCCCTCTCGAGAGGGGGCGCGTTGGAAAAGAGCGGGAGCAGGGGTGTGTTATACAAGCGATAAGTCGCACGTAGAGTGATACACCCCTCCACCCCTCTCAAGAGGGGAATCGCACTTCCCCTCGCTTTTTAGGCGTTTTTCTCCTTAAGTTAACGGCTATGGGCTGGAGCCGAGTGGCGGCGACCTTTTTCTGACTTGCAAACTGCAAACCCAAAACTGCAAACTGAAACTACGGATTCAGATTATTACTTCCTCCCTCAGCCACATTACTTCCCCGCCCTTTCGGATCAAAAGCGCGGAATTTTATAACGCCACCATTGTAATTAACCGGGCCTGTATAAACCTTACTCCCAACATCAGGATCTTTACCATTGGTTGTATACCGTATAGTCAACCCTGGAAACTCTACATTACTAAAATATTTACCATCCTGCAGGCTGATCCCTGGCTTAGGCACACGGTAATCATAGCCACCGTTATAATAAGACAGGCGGGGCAGTTCACGTTTACCTAACACATTCAGGAAATTTGACCAGGCCGCCTGGTATGCCTCTTTACTTTTTACAGGGTCTTTTTCGGTGGCCCATGCCGGGTCGTGCGCCCAGGCACGTTCGGCCAGGCCAAGCAGCTTCGGAAATATCATGTAATCCATTCTTTCCGGGCCTTTCACTGTTTCGGCCCACAGCGCGCCCTGCAAGCCCACGATATTGCTTTTACCATAATCAGTAAGGCGTTGTTTGCCTATGAAAATGTTCCTGTTTATCGGGTTGCCTTGCTTATCAACGTCGGCATTTTTAAAATAATCATAGGGGATAAACGAGAAAAATTTATCAATGCCTAAAAACGCGCCCCAGTAATAACCAGGCTCGTCAAATGATTTGTAATTGGCCATATCAAAATACAGGTTGGTAACGCAGGTTAACACCACCTTGTAACCACCATTAGCCAAACGGTAGGCCAGATCTTCCTGCCCTCCGCCTAATACGTTGTTCCAAACATCAACCTGTAAGTGTTCTTTGGTAAAATCCGGATTGGGTACGTAAGCCGGCTGACCGTCGAGGGTTGTTTTACGAAGCGCCATTTCTTCCCAACCCGAAAGGCGGATACCTTTTGCTTTTAAGATCTCATTAACACGACCGTAGAAATAATACCAAAGATCATTGGTGCTTTGTATTTCGGGATGTGCAGCTTTAAGCGCCGCATAAGCCGGTGATTTTTCCCATACATTGGCAGGTACTTCATCACCACCGAAATGAATGGTTGATAACGGCGCGCCTGCTTCTTTATAAGTACTGATGAGGTCATTAACCACAGTCTCCACAAAGTTATAGGTTGAAGGGAGCGATACATCGATCACATTATCGTTCCAGTACTGTACCGAGCGATACTCAGATTTATCATTGGGATCATACAGCAAATATTTTTCAGCTTCGGCCTTTTTACCTTCGGCCATCAGTCGGTCATACCGTGCATTCATTGCTTTAATAGCTCCGCGGGCGTGCCCTGGTGTTTCAATTTCAGGTACTACGGTAATATGGCGGTCGTTGGCATATTTCAGGATCTCGATATAATCGGCCTTAGTATAATAACCGCTGCCGAAAGGATTGTTAACTTCCGGACCAGAGCCGTGCGACGGTGGCAGGTGGTGTTTGCTATCAAGTGTATGGCCCCTCTTTGAGCCAACAGAAGTAAGCTCCGGCAGCGATGGGATCTCTATTCTCCAGCCCTCGTCATCTGTTAAATGCAGGTGCAATACATTAAGCTTGTACAGGCTCATCGCTTCCAGCAGTTTCAACACCTGTTGTTTTGATTGAAAGTTACGGGCTACATCCAGCATTACGGCACGGTATCCAAAACGGGGCGCATCGGCAACTTCCACACAGGGAATTTGTACCGAAGACGGTGTTTTAGCTAAAGCGCCCGCCGGGATCAAGCTTTTGAATGACTGGATGCCATAATAGATGCCGGCATTTGCAGATGCGCGGATAACCACGGCAGCTGGTTTTACACTTAGCTCGTAAGCTTCATTGCCCAAACCGGCTTTGTATTCAAATGAAATAACTTTACCCGGTTTTCCTGTTTCCTTTTTTCCGAAGATGCCGGCAATATAATTACTTAGAACCGCTGCTTCTTTGCTGAACCGCGTATCGGCCGACGAAACCTGAACACCAGCAGCGAACGAAAAACTGCCGCTGCCCGGGCTATAACTAACCGGTGTAGGGAAAACTTTTACCAATTGATCAGCAGGAATATCGGTAACTGTTTTATTCCTGTCATAAACAATTTCGGGGGTTATTAAGCCCTGGTAAGTTGGTTTATATGGGGTAATATCATATGAGCCGAAAGAATAGCCTTTTTCAGGGGCGTTATCCCAAACCAGGTATGGCCCTTCAGGCGCATCGGTTATGTTTACCACAGGGTCATCGCACACAAATTCAATGCGGGAAGTTTCGCCGGGTTTCAGGTCTTTGAAGCCGGATGTGGGGGTTATGCTGTATAAGTCGCCGTTAACCTGTTCAATCAGGGCGTTATTGCTAACGGCCGTTTTGGTAAAACCACGCCCGGAATTAAAGTAGATCTTCCATCCCCCTGCAGGCAAAACCTCATGACTTTTATTGGCAATCACCAGTGCGGTGAGGGCTTGGTTTTTATTTTGATAGTTATTATCCATTACCTGCCAGGTGAGGTGCAGGTTGGTTACGTTCGGTTTTTTATCATCATTAATTTTAAAACCGCTGCATACAAAAACCGCGGCGATAACCACCAGCGTAAAAATTTTGTTCATAATTGACCCTGTGCCTGGGAGATAGCAGACAGGTAAATATATTACTTTTTAAATTATTTTAATAAGTAATTTTAAGAAGTCTTTAGTCTAAAGTACTAAATCTTAAACAAGCATTTATCTGTCGCGGGTTTAGCGTAGCGTACCCCGTGATTGGCATGATTGAAGCTTCCAGCTCCACTTATTTTACTTAAGCTGGAAGCTTCAGTAATGGTTCACCACAGGTTACGCTATCGCTAAACCTGCGGCAGTATTTTACAACGAAAACTTAATCCACCCCTCACCCTCATATCCGAATATAAATTGTTTAGGGCGGATAATTTCAGCCAGGATCTCAATAGAATCTACAATCCTCGGGCCGGGACGATTGAAATATTGGTTGCCATCGGCAATATAAAACCTGTCGTTTTTTACCGCTTTGAGGGATGCAAAACCCGGGTGGTCCAGAAGGAGGTTGATCTCCCGCATGGTACGTTCAATGCTGAACCCGCAAGGCATCACCACAATAATTTCCGGGTCCTGCTGTAGGATCTCATCCCACTCAATATAAGGCGAGTGCTTACCTTCCTGTGCCAAAACGGGCGTTCCGCCTGCTATTTCTACCAGGCCAGGAACCCAGTTGCCGGAAATCATTAAAGGTTCAAGCCACTCAATGCAGGCAACCGTAGGTTTACTGTCGATAAACTTCAGTTTGTGCTTGATGATATCAACGCGCTCCTGCAAACTCTCGATTAATTCGGCACCGGCTTGCTGTGCATTTAGCCCGTTGGCAACGTTGGCAATGTCATTAAAAATATCATCGAGGCTATTGGGTTGCAGTGATATAATTTGAGCTTGTTTATCCAGGTAGTTTTCAAGCGCTTCTTCAACATCTTTTAATGATACCGCACAAACCTCGCA
This sequence comes from Mucilaginibacter sp. SJ, assembly GCF_028993635.1. NCBI lineage: Bacteria > Pseudomonadati > Bacteroidota > Sphingobacteriia > Sphingobacteriales > Sphingobacteriaceae > Mucilaginibacter > Mucilaginibacter sp. SJ. The sequence goes on along the minus strand of NZ_CP118631.1, from coordinate 4,291,423 downwards.
CTGGGCCTGGGTTACTACCACATCCGGCGCAAGGGTTTTAATTTGTTCGCGCTTTACGCTATAAACCGATAGCGCATCGGCCAGGATCTCTTTCACTTTTACATCAATATCGCCACTGCTCAAACCATCCGGAAAATTAGCTTCGGTACATATGGGTAATTCTTTAACAGATGCCGGAAAATCGCATTCGTGCGAACGGCCCGCTAAATTCTCTTCAAGTCCTAAAGCACAAATTATTTCGGTAGCGGCCGGTAGTAACGAAACTATTTTTTTTGTTGGCATGTTAACAAGTTAAAGTTTGCAAATGTAAGAATTATAGATGTGCAAATTTTAAATGTGCAGATATGCAAATTGAGGAATTAGAGTGGTGGAATTATTGCAGCTTTCATCTGCAAATTTAAAATCTGCACATCCGCAAATCTGAAGTTTGCCAACTCCAATTAACAACCTATCTTTGCTGCGATGATATTTTTAACATTCTTCATCGGGATCATAGCCAACTTTATAGGCTATATTCCCCCTGGCAACATAAACCTAACTTTAGTACAGATTACCATAAACCGTGGAATAAAAGAGGCTATACGCTTTATAACCGCTTTTTCGGCTGTTGAATTTTTCTTTACCTATTTCATTATGCATGCTGCCCGCTGGCTTTCAGGGCAGTTGCAACTCAATACAGTTATCGACTGGATAATGGTAGTGTTGTTCGGCGTTATGGGATACATCACCTGGATTCATCGTAATAAGCCTCCTAAAGCCAATTATTCAGAGCATGCCAGTATCAAATATGGTATTTTATTAGGCTTTTTAAACCCTATGCAGGTACCCTTCTGGATGGTGACCGGCACCTACCTTATTACGCATGAATGGATCCTCGACGGCCGGGTAGCCCTCGTTATTTTTAGCATGGGCTCGGCAGCAGGCGCTTTTTTGTGCCTGTTTATCTACGCCAAATTTGCCAGGTATATACAGCAACGATTTGCGCTAAGTACCAGGCTTATCAATACCAGCATAGCTATTTTATTTTTCGCTTTCGCGATGTATCATATTGTGAAACAGGTTTATCTGTCGTTTTTCAAGCATTAAAACCTTGATTTTCTTGATTTAAGGGTTGCCCGATATCGATCGATACCAAATTCAAGGTAATCCTCAAATCAAGCACATCAGGGTTCAGAAATCAAGGTTTAAAACATCTACTTTATCCCGGGCAAGCTGCACTTTTAACTCTTCGAGGGATGAAAATTTGACATCGCCACGGATGTAATGGTGAAACTCCATACGGATAGCTTGATTATAGATCTCTTCGTTAAAATCAAAGATATTTACCTCGATGTTGCGTGTAAGACCATTAACCGTAGGGCGGCTGCCGATGTAGGCCATCCCCTTATACTTCTGATCGGCTATAATTACTGTTACCGCAAAAATGCCATCGCATGGAATAAGCTTATATTTTTCTTCAACCACGATATTGGCTGTCGGATAACCAAGCTGGCGACCGATCTGATCGCCGCGGACAACCTTTCCCGTAATAAAGAAAGGATAGCCTAAAAAGGCATTAGCCAAGTGAATATCGCCGCTTAACAGGGCGTTACGAATGCGGGTTGAGCTGATGGCTACCTCGTTGATGTCCTGTTCGGGAATTTCTACCACATCAAAGCCATACACAGGGCTAAGGCGCTGCAGGTCTTCAAAGCCGCCCTGCCTGTCTTTACCGAAGCGGTGGTCATAGCCGATTACTATTTTTTTTGTACCAATTTTATTAACCAGCACATCGCGGATATAGCTCTCGGCAGATTGATTGGAAAAATCCCTTGAAAAAGGGGTTATAATGAGATGGTCAACCCCGAGGCGTTCCATTAGTTCGGCCTTTTCGGCAATGGTGGTTATCAGTTTTATGCTCTCATCCTCCGGGTGCAGGATCATGCGCGGGTGCGGAAAAAAAGTAAGGATCACCGTTTCGCCTCCTGTGCTTTCGGCCAGTTCCTTAATTCCTGATATAATTTTACGGTGGCCTATGTGTACCCCATCAAATGTACCGATGGTGACTACTGCATTGTTTACCGCTGTAAATTCGTCAATATTATTGTAAACCCTCATTATATGAGTAAAACACAAAGTTAATTTTTAGTCGATGGGATTAATAACCGGAGTGTTTGAGCTTTGTAAATTTCCTTTACCGCGCTGTATGTACATCTGATACTTTTAATTCCCTCACCGTATTTACCAGTTCCATTACTTCCCATGCGTCTTCAATGCTGAAGTTACCGCTGCGTGTACGCCTTAGTTTTGAAAGATAGGCCCCGTTGCCTAAAGCCGCGCCAAAATCATTCACGAGCGAACGGATATAAGTGCCCTTACTGCACACCACCCTGAAATCAACCTCGGGCAAATCAATACGGGTTAGTTCAAATTCGGTTATAGTGACATTACGCAGCTTCAGTTCCACATCCTCGCCCCGGCGCGCCTTTTCATATAAACGCTCGCCATCAACTTTTATGGCAGAGTGTGCCGGCGGATATTGCCGGATATCGCCAATGAACTGTTCGCAATTGTTACGAAGCATTTCTTCGGTGAGTTGGCTGATGTCGAAACTTTTATCTGGTTCTGTTTCCATATCGTACGAGGGTGTAGTTGCACCCAATACCATGGTCCCGGTATATTCCTTTTCTTCGGCCTGGAAAGTATCGATCTGCTTGGTCATTTTACCGGTGCAGATGATCAACAGGCCGGTAGCCAATGGATCGAGCGTGCCCGCATGGCCAACCTTCAGCTTAAGCGGCTTAAATGAATTGCGGAGTTTGCCAACCACATCAAAGCTTGTCCATTGATACGGTTTATTAACCAGCAGGAGCTGACCCTCAGCAAATTCCTCTATTTTTGTATACGTGTTCTTCAAATCTTTTATTTACACCGGATCAATTTATCCGATTTTTCGCAAAGGTACGATTTTCGGCCCTATTGCCTGACAAGCTATAAATTACTGCGCCGGATCAATCTCTTTTGATATGAGAATGATTCCGGCGCGGCAAAATTAATGTGATATACTTAAATGCTTAAATCGTTTGTAATTGGTGCCCGCTCAAAATTAATCCTATAATAACAGCTCCAACCACGATACGGTACCAGCCGAAAATCTGGAAGCCACGGCGCTCAAGAAAAGTAATGAATGTTTTAATAGCCAGCATGGCAACAATAAAAGCAATGATATTACCTATGGCCAGTAACTTAATTTCTTCGCCGGTAAATACGTGCCCTTCTTTATGGAAATCATATAGTTTTTTTGCAGTTGCCGCAAACATTGTAGGCACCGCCAGGAAGAATGAAAACTCGGCAGCTGCGGTGCGGCTTAGCTTTTGTGCCATACCACCAACAATAGTAGCAGCCGAACGTGATGTACCCGGGATCATAGCTAAACACTGAAAAAAGCCTATTTTAAGTGCCGTTAAATTGCTGATATCCTTTTCTTCTTTAATCACCGGCTTGTTGAACCATTTATCAACAAACAATAAAATAATGCCGCCAACAAACAGGGTAATACCCACGGTAAGCGCGCTTTCCAATAAAGCATCTATCTTTTTGCTAAACAATACGCCAAATATTGCCGCAGGTATAAAAGCGATAAACAGCTTTAAATAAAAATTAACCGATTGCAGGAACCTTCTCCAGTACAGGAACACTACCGATAAGATGGCGCCCAGCTGTATGGCAATAGTAAAAAGCTTAACAAAAGGATCGGCAGCTATGCCCATTACTGATGAGGCAATGATCATGTGCCCGGTTGATGATACAGGCAAAAATTCAGTTATCCCTTCAATAATTGCAAGGATAATAACATGGATGAGATTCATTAGGGGGTCAGGGGGTTGAGGTAGAGGGTATTACAGCAGGTATGCTTTATTTTAAGCACACCTGCTGTAAAAATGAGTTAGGTAATGGATTAATTAGCCGAAGGCTTTTTAAGAATAGCGAAGAAACCCAAGGCAAAGCCGCCCAAAACTACTATTGGAGCAATGACAATTTTAGTGGTGCTGTAAATATCAGTTGTGCCCGACATCAGCACAAAACCGAAGGCCACAACCGCCACGCTGATGATCAGCATACGGTAATTACTTTTATCAAATATAAATTGTACCGGTTGTGCAGGCGTGGTGGCTTTTGCAGCACCGGTGGCTGCCGGCGATGTTGCAGCAGTTGTTTTTACAGGGCCGGCTGGTTTAAATTTTTGTGCCATATATCTTTTTAATGAGTGAATTATTGATTTAGTGAATTAGTGATTGAAAGTCCAGATCAAGCCTTTCAGCTTTACCCTTTCGCCTTTAACCTCTATCTGTACAGATCGTATATCTTTAAACGTAAAAACTTGTTAACCGCTAAAAAGGTACTGAAGCCTGATATAAAAATACCCAGGCCAACAACAACTAAAAACACGATGCCAAACTCGGTATAGTTTTGTAAAAACACCAGGTCGGGTACATTATCATAAGCTACATACAGCGTACCTATCAACAGGATAATCGCGATTAAACCGCCTAATAACCCATGCCAGATTCCGTATAATAAAAAAGGCTTGCGGATAAACCCTTTTGTAGCTCCAACCAACTGCATCGATTTGATCAGGAAACGCTGCGAATAAATGGCCAGCCTGATGGTATTGTTAATCAGCGCTACCGAAAGCACCACAAAGATACCGGCAAAGGTAAGGATGATCAAACTGATGGTAGTTACATTCTGGTTCATTTGATCAACCAGCGATTGCTGGTATTTAACCTCTTTTATCAATGGGTTTTTCAGCAATTCGGCTTTAAACTTTTCAATATCCTTGTTGTTGGCATACTCCGCTTTCAGGTAAACATCAACTGACTGCGATAGCGGGTTATAACCTAAAAACTTTACAAAGTCTTCGCCAAGGTCTTTTTGCAGGTTGCGGGCGGCAAGCTCTTTACTTACGTATTGGGTTTGTTTTACCATTACGTTGCCATCCAACTGTTTTTGAAGTTGCAATACGTCGCTTTCGTGGGCGGCATCATCAACAAAAATATTAAGCACGATATTTTCTTTAACATAGCTCGAAATATTTTTAGCGTACACCAGTATTAAACCCAGCAGCCCTACCATTAACAGCACCATGGCAATACCAAATACAGTTGAAATGTAGATGGTTTTTGTCTTTTTAGAGGATGCGCTTGCTTCAAATTCTTCCATTTACTTTTGTTAGATGTTAGATATCAGACGTGAGATTTGAGACCACTATCCCCCCTCAAGTTAATATCATATTTCTGCGAAAATAAGAAACCCACCCTAAAGGTAAAAGTTTATTGCTTATAAATATCGTTTAATAACGCTTTAGCTTAACAGATTTAACATTTATTAACAACCCACCGTTAATTTTTTTGATTTCGCTGATTGCGTTGATTTTTTTCAACGTCTTAACTGAATTAAATGAATTAATGAATTGCTTTGCATTCGATAAATTCCTTGAATTCTATAGAATTCGAGCTCAGACAGCGTTAGGAGCGGATACCGGCCAATGTCATTAAGTTAAGAGATTGACAAGCTGCACCAGAGGTGCAAAAGGTTTGTAGAAACCATTTTGAATAGATTTTTGGTGTGCCAGCGGTACACAACTCCGGTGTTCCGTACCTCTGGCACGGTTGTTATCGGTATAATATTTTGCTACAAACCTGTTCCCCCTCTGGGGGATTTTCCTTAACTTAATGACATTGGGATACCGGCATTGAGCGTAACGCCTGCAGGCGTATGAGCGGATAGCCCGGCCGAAGGCAACGCCAAAAATGATGACTAACATTAATGTTAGATAACACGTAAAAGCAATAATTAAATAAAAATTAAAAACGATTCATTGAGTCTTTAAAATAAGACATTATAAAACAAGTTCATGTTTAAATTTTGTAAGTACGTAAGCGCAACCTCTTTAGCAGCAGCATTATTAGTTAATTTACCGGCGTCGGCACAGCAAATACCTGCGGCTGAACCCGCCCCGCCAAAAGCCTGGCACCTGCTTGATTTAAAGGAGAGCGGCTTTTATGGCATCAGTTTAAAGCAAGCGTACATGTTTGTACAAGGTAAAAAAAGCAAGCCTGTTCTCGTCGCAACTATTGACAGCGGTGCCGACACCCTGCAAACGGACCTAAAAACGGTGTTATGGGTAAATAAAAAGGAAATCCCGGGAAACGGCATTGATGACGACCATAACGGTTACGTTGACGATATACACGGATGGAACTTTTTGGGCGGCCCGGGTGGTAAAGCCGACTTTACCGAAACTACGGAAGAGGTACGAGAGTACAATAAATTAAAAGGTAAATATGCCTCGGTTACAGATTCGGCCGCTACCAATAAAAAAGAATATGCTTACTGGCTGCGTGTTAAAACGGTTTATGATTCAACAGTAAACAAGGCCAATACCGAAATCGGCCAGCTTTCGCCGGTAATGAACGCATTGATGGTTACCAGCGGGTATATTAAGCGCGGTCTTAATTTACCGGCCAACGGCACTTTTACCCAGGCCGATCTTGTTAAGGTTAAAGCCACTAATGACACCCTAAGCCAAAGCAAATATGTTTGGGAATCGGTGTTTTCGCAGGAGGGAGTGGGTTCTACCAATGCCAAGATCATTAAAGACCTGAGCGAATATCTTGCAAAACTCAATAACGACGTATCGCCGGATCTTACTTCACGTAAGCGCATTGTGGGCGACGACCCTGATACTATGGATGGCAAACCATATGGCAATAACCTGGTAAAATTTGCGGATGCGGCACATGGCACCGGTGTGGCCGGGCTCATTGGCGCGGTGCGTAACAACAATTATGGTATCAATGGCGTGGCCGATAATGTAAAACTGATGATCATTAAGGCCATCCCCAATGGCGATGAATATGATAAAGATGTAGCCAATGCTATACGCTACGCGGTTGATAACGGCGCCAGGGTGGTTAACATGAGCTTCGGGAAAAAGATCTCGCCGCATAAGGAATGGGTAGATGCCGCTTTCAAATATGCTGCCTCAAAGAATGTTTTATTAGTGATGGCTGCCGGCAATGATAACCAGGATATGGATGCTCAGCCCGAATTCCCAAATGATACTTTTTTAGATGGCTCATCGAGCGATGCTGATAACGTGATCAGCGTTGGTGCGTCGGGGCCCAGGATGGGGCAAAACCTTGCCGGTGATTTTTCAAATTATGGTAAAAAAAGCGTGGATATCTTTGCGCCGGGGGTAAAAGTTACCTCCATTACTACCGATGCTGAAATTGATACCGAAGATGGCACCAGCTTTTCATCGCCAATAACGGCAGGCATAGCGGCTTTGATATTGGAGTACTATCCAACCCTGAGTGCTAAGCAGGTAAAAGAGGCTATTTTAAGCTCGGCTACACCGCTAAGGGGCACCATGGTATTAAAGCCCGGCAGCAAAACCGAAAAGGTTGATTTTACAACGCTATCCAAAACCGGAGGTATAGTCAATGCATACAAAGCGCTGCAAATTGCCTCAAAAATGAAGGGCGAGGTTTTATCAAACTAATTCCATAAAGATAGAACAGTGATTTTTGCGTTGCGTAAAAATCACTGTATCCCAACCTTTTACCTTTATCCTTTTACCTTTAACCTTCCCAAAGGGGCAAAATAAAAAAACACTTTCCAGTTATGGTATTTTTCTCTACATTTGCGGGCTAATTGTTGCTCATTGAAATCGCTTAAAAAATATTCGATTCCCTTTACGGGGCTTAAACTTGGGAAACACCAGTTTGAGTATGACATACAGGATGACTTTTTTGATGAGTTTGAATATTCGCTCGTTAAAAAAGCAACCCTGCACTGTGAGGTTGAACTGGATAAGCAGGAAACAATGCTGATCCTGAATTTTAAAATAGACGGCACAATTGATACTACCTGCGACAGGTGTTTATCGCAACTGCCCCAGCAGGTTGATATTACTGAACAGCAGATAGCTAAGTTCAGCGATGAATTGATAGATGAAGACGAGGAGATCATCACCCTTGGCAAAAACGATCATGAGATTGATGTAGCCGGGCTGATTTACGAATACATTAACGTTGCAGTGCCGTTTATATCGGTTTGCGACAACGAGGGTGAAACCCCTTATTGCGATAAAGAAACGCTTGAAAAATTAAATAGTTTTTCGGCAAATGGTGAACAAAGTGAGCAAACAGACCCACGGTGGGATGCGCTCAGGAAAATGAATAAATAATTAATATTAGGATATTATGCCACATCCAAAGCGGAAATTTTCGAAATCAAGGAGAGATAAACGCAGAACGCATTACAAAGCGGAAGCTCCAACTTTAACTACCTGCCAAACTACAGGCGCTGTGCATTTGCCGCACAGGGCATATACTGTTGATGGTAATGTTTACTACAACGGTAAAGTTCTTATTGAGAAAGCAGCAGTAGCATAAGTTTAATTTTCTGAAAATGAAGATTGGCTTAGATATTATGGGCGGTGATTACGCTCCCAAAGCAGCTGTTTTAGGAGCTATCGAAGCGTATAAAACTTTATCTGCCGACCAGAAACTGGTACTTATTGGCGATAAGGAAGTTACAGTAAGTATTCTTCAGGAAAATGGTGTAAGCCCTGATAACTTCGAGTTTGTACATACAACCGAAGTTATTGGCATGGGTGAGCACCCTACCAAAGCTATTGTTCAGAAGCCTGATTCGAGCATATCAGTTGGTTTCCAGCTGTTAAAAAGCGGCGAAATCCAGGCATTCTCATCAGCTGGCAATACCGGCGCCATGCTTGTTGGTGCCATGTTCAGCGTAAAAACTATTCCGGGTGTTGTACGCCCGGCAATGACTACTATTGTACCCAAACTTAAAGGCGGTTTGGGTATTTTGTTGGATGTAGGTGCCAATGCTGATTGTAAGCCTGATGTGCTTGTTCAGTTCGGTGTACTCGGCAGTTTATTTGCACAGGCAGTTTACGATATCAGCAACCCGCGTGTTGCCCTCATGAACATCGGCGAAGAAGAAGAAAAAGGTAATATCCTTAGCCAGGCCACCTACCCATTAATGAAAGCTACATCGTTGTTTAACTTTGTAGGTAATGTTGAAGGACGCGATCTTTTCAGTGAAAGCGCCGACGTTTATGTATGCGACGGTTTTACCGGCAATGTAATATTAAAGCTTGCCGAATCGTTCTATGTTATAACGCGGAAGAAACAGCTAAAGGACGAGTTTTTTGACAGATTTAATTATGAACAATACGGTGGTAGCCCCATATTGGGTGTAAATGCCCCCGTTGTTGTTGGTCACGGCATCTCGAGCCCCGAGGCGATAAAAAACATGGTCCTTTTATCAAGGAACATGGTGGAGAGTAACCTCGTTGATAAAATAAAACAAGCATTCCAGTAATTTTATAAAGATGAGTAAAGTTCATGCCGCTATTACCGCAGTACATGGTTACGTTCCCGACTATGTATTAACCAACCAGGAACTGGAAACGATGGTTGATACAAATGACGAATGGATAACCAGCCGTACCGGTATCAAAGAGCGGCGCATATTAAAAGGCGAAGGCCTTGCTACATCTGATATGGCGGTCCCTGCCGTTACCGAGCTGCTCAGAAAACGCGGCATCGGTGCCGAGGAGATCGATCTTATCATCTTTTGTACTACTACCCCCGATATGATCTTCCCGGCTACAGCAAACCTTTTAGCGCATAAAATTGGTGCTAAAAACGCATGGGGATTTGATTTGCAGGCAGCCTGTTCAGGCTTCGTATACGGTTTAACCACAGGCGCTCAATTTATTGAAAGCGGCAAACATAAAAAGGTGCTGGTTGTTGGCGGCGATAAAATGTCGGCCATTATTAACTACCAGGACCGTGCTACCTGCATCATTTTTGGTGACGGCTGCGGCGCGGTATTGCTTGAACCAAATGAAGAAGGCAACGGCGTTATCGATTCTATTTTAAAAAGCGATGGTTCGGGCAGTCAGTACTTAAACCTGAAAGCCGGCGGCTCATTGAAACCGGCAAGCCATGAAACAGTTGATGCTAAAGAGCACTACGCCTATCAGGAAGGCCAGGCCGTGTTTAAATTTGCAGTAACCAATATGGCCGATGTAGCGCACGAGGTAATGGAACGTAACCACCTTACCGGTGATGATATTGCCTGGCTGGTACCACACCAGGCCAACAAGCGTATTATTGATGCTACGGCAAACCGTACAGGTATCAGCTCAGATAAAGTGATCGTTAACATCGAGCGCTATGGCAATACTACCAACGGCACCATCCCGCTTTGCCTGTGGGAATGGGAAAGCAAGTTTAAAAAAGGGGATAACCTCATTTTAGCAGCCTTTGGCGGTGGCTTTACCTGGGGTTCAGTTTATTTAAAATGGGCTTATTGATTTCGGATGGCAGATTTCAGATGTGCGGATGTGCAAATTCTTATTGAAAAGCATATTTCACATATCAAAAAATTAAAACATCCTTAAGAAGCACCTGTTATCTGCTTATGAACAATGTAAATAACAGGCTATTTATAGTATCCGTTCACTAATTAATCAACATAATAATCTGCATATCTGCACATTTGCATATCTGCACATTTGACTATAACTTAGATATAAACTTTGTCCAAAACCAATTAATCCTTCAACATGGATATTAAACAAATTCAGGACCTTATTCGCTTTGTTTCCAAATCGGGCGTGAACGAAGTATCAATCGAGCAAAAAGATTTTAAGATCACCATAAAAACCAACGAGGTGCAACCTACAGTGGTTCATGCCACTATTCCGGCAGTTACGCAACCTGTTACACAGGCATTACCAACTGCACCGGCTCCTGCGCCTGTTGAGCCTGCTGCACCGGCCGCTCCGGATACATCGAAATACATTACCGTTAAATCGCCTATGATCGGTACTTTTTACCGCTCATCAAGCCCTGATAAGCCTATGTTTGTTAACGTTGGCGATGAAATCAAGCCAGGTTCTGTAGTATGTATCATTGAAGCTATGAAACTGTTCAATGAAATTGAATCAGAAGTTTCGGGCCGTGTGGTAAAAATCCTTGTTGACAACGCCTCACCTGTTGAGTACGATCAACCCCTGTTTTTAGTAGAACCAGTTTAATTGTTAAGTTGATTAGGTGAATGGTTGATTAGGTGAGTGGTTTTACTGCTTTAAAATCAACCTTTCATTGTTTAAGCTTATTAAGTGTTTGATAACCTAATCAACCACTTAACTCAATCAACCATTAACTAACATATACTTATGTTTAAAAAAATATTAATAGCTAACCGTGGCGAAATCGCCCTTCGTATTATCCGTACCTGTAAGGAAATGGGTATTAAAACGGTAGCTGTATATTCAACTGCAGATCGCGACAGTCTGCATGTTCGCTTTGCCGACGAGGCCGTTTGTATCGGTCCGCCGCCAAGCCGCGATTCTTATTTAAATATTCCTAATATCATTTCGGCTGCCGAACTAACCAATGCCGATGCGATCCATCCGGGTTACGGTTTCCTGTCTGAAAATGCTAAGTTCTCTGCCATTTGTGCTGAGTATGGTATCAAATTTATCGGTGCTACTGCCGAGCAGATCAACCAGATGGGTGATAAAGCTTCGGCTAAGGATACCATGAAAAAGGCCGGTGTGCCTATTGTTCCCGGTTCTGATGGGTTGCTTGCCGATGTAAAATCGGGTATTGCTATCGCCAATAAAATAGGTTATCCTGTTATATTGAAAGCTACTGCAGGTGGTGGCGGCCGCGGGATGCGCATTGTTTGGAAAGACGAAGAGTTTGAGAATGCCTGGGACTCGGCCCGTGCCGAATCAGGTGCAGCCTTTGGCAACGATGGCTTATACCTTGAAAAATATGTTCAGGACCCGCGCCATATCGAAATTCAGGTTGTGGGCGATCAGTTTGGCAAAGTATGCCATCTTTCTGAACGTGACTGCTCTATCCAGCGCCGTCACCAGAAACTGGTTGAGGAATCACCTTCCCCTTTCATGACCGAAAAACTCCGTAAAAAAATGGGTGAGGCAGCTATTAAAGGCGCCAAAGCTGTTAAATATGAAGGTGCCGGCACTGTAGAGTTTTTGGTTGATAAAGACCGCAACTTCTACTTTATGGAGATGAATACCCGCATCCAGGTAGAACACCCGGTTACCGAAGAGGTGATCAACTTCGACCTGATCAAAGAGCAAATTAAGGTAGCTGCAGGAATCCCTATCTCAGGTAAAAATTACGAGCCAACAATGCATGCCATTGAATGCCGCATCAATGCCGAAGATCCGTTTAATGGTTTCCGTCCGTCGCCGGGTAAAATAACCAATTTCCACTCTCCGGGTGGTCATGGCGTACGTATTGATACACATGTATATACAGGCTATGTTATCCCGCCAAACTACGATTCAATGATTGCTAAAGTTATTTGCGTGGCCCAAACCCGCGATGAAGCTTTGAGCACCATGGAGCGTGCATTGAGCGAGTTTGTGATAGAAGGCGTGAAAACTACAATTCCATTCCATTTAAAATTATTGAAGGATCCTAACTTCCGCGCTGGTAACTTTACCACCAAGTTTATGGATACATTTGAATTATAAAAATAAATTCAAACTATCTTCATACTATAAAACGTATTTAGCACTATAGCGTTGATACAGCGGTATATATTACAATGAGCGAGAACAAGATCATCAAGGCCATAAAGGATAAAGGGAAAACGTTAGAGGCAGAAATGTCGTTCTTTGATCACCTCGAAGCCCTGAGATGGCACCTCGTAAGAGCTTCGGTAGCAATTGTAATATTTACCGCTGTTGTTTTTTACTACTACGACTGGATCTTTGATACCATTATCATGGGTCCAAGTAAGTCAACCTTCTGGACTTACCGGATGCTTTGCAAAATCGGCGCTGCGCTGCACCGTGATGGTTTTTGCATTGACAAAGTAAACATCAAACTTATTAATACCGAAATGGCGGGCCAGTTTACCCTGCAAATCAACTCAGCATTAATTATCGGCATCACACTGGGCGTCCCATACCTGATATGGGAAATCTGGCGGTTTATTAAGCCGGCCCTGCATGACGCCGAGCGTAAAGCCGCAACCGGCTTTGTGTTTTATGCCTGTGTGCTTTTCTTTTTAGGTATCACTTTTGGTTACTTCGTGATCACACCGATGTCTATTAATTTCCTGTCGAGTTATACAGTGAGTTCGGTTATCCAAAACCTGTTTGATATCGATTCTTATATCTCGTCAGTAGCTACCCTTACCCTGGCTACAGGCGTGGTTTTCCAATTGCCTATCATCGTGTACATATTGGCCAACCTGGGTGTCATGACACCTAAGTTCATGAAGGAAACCCGCCGTTATGCTATAGTGGTGATCCTGGTCATAGCCGCCGTGGTTACCCCCACCCCTGATATGCTTACCATGACCGTAGTTAGTATCCCGCTGTTTGTGTTGTACGAGGTTAGTATAATTGTAGCCGGTCTTGTTGAAAAACGGAAGATCAAAAAAGAACAGGAGTTTGATAAAGCATAATTGCCTTCTTTAAACCGGCAGCATGCTTTTTTATTGAACGAAAACAACAAAAAAGCGAGACTCGCATATTTTCCGGGTAAGTAGTTCCTTTTTTTGAGCATTACAAATTGGCCGGTTTATAACAAATTACTTACCTTTAAAAAGTGATAAAACGTTATACTTTTGATAAATGAAGCAAGGATTAAAAATAGCTATCGGTTCGGACCACGCCGGGTATGATTACAAACAAATTTTAACAGAGGCACTGTCTTCTGTCGAAGTAAAAGATTTCGGCACCTATTCATCCGAATCGGTTGATTATCCTGATTTTGCACATCCTGTAGCGAATGCCGTTGAAAGCGGTGAATGCGACCTTGGGATCCTGATTTGCGGTGCAGCCAATGGCGTTGCCATAACTGCCAACAAACACCAGGGCATCCGCGCAGCCATTTGCTGGAAAGAAGAAATAGCAGTACTGGCCCGCAGCCATAACAACGCTAACATAGTTTGCGTACCTGCCCGCTTTGTTACCCCCGAAGAAGCGAAGGCCATAGTAACTACTTTTTTAAATACTGAATTTGAAGGCGGCAGGCATGCTAACCGTGTGGAAAAGATAGCCTGTGCTTAAGCCGAAGATTGGAGGTTAGAGATCAGAGATTAGTTGGTTTTGTTCCGACTGATGGCTATGATCTATTAACCATGATCCATCAACTAACAACGAACTATTAACTAAAAGAATGAATAAATTACCACTATTGCTCATTGCGCTGGCTTCGGCAACGACGGCCTGTGCCCAGCAGAATGCCACGGCAATGAAATATGCCGGGCTGATAACTGCTGAAGATGCGAAAAAGCACCTGAGCATCCTGGCTTCGGATGCCTTTGAAGGCCGCGAAACGGGTAAACCAGGTGCCGAAAAAGCGGCTAACTATATAGCCGCCGAGTTTAAAAAATTAGGACTTCAGGCTCCTGTTAACGGATCGTACTTTTTTGATGTTCCTCTTACCGAAAATGCGTTAAAAGTAACAGCATTCACCGTTAATGGTAAATCATTTGAGTATGGTACCGATTTTTACTTAGGTGGCGCGTTTCCTGATAAAAGTACATCTGTAAGTGATATCGTTTTTGTTGGCTACGGTACCGATGCCGAAATAGGCAGCACTGCTCTGGCGGGTAAAATTGTACTTTGGATCAACGAAGATAAGCCCGAAGCAGGAGCTACACCAAATACCAGCTATCGCATGAGCAATGCCCGTATGAAGGTTGTAAAAAACTTACAAAGCAAAAATCCGGCTATTATATTAGCTGCTAACCCCGGTATTGCAGCCGCACTGGCCCGCTTTGGAAAAAGCGTAACAAGTCCGCGGCTAACTATTAAAGATGACGCAGCTAAACCGGCAAACACCAATGCCCCTGTGTTTAACATCACTGCCGCATTAGCTGATGAACTGGTAAAACCAACCGGCAAAACTTATGCCGATCTTAAATCTGCCTCAGCAACATCTGCTACTCCTGCAACAGACATTAAAAACAACGTGGTTATAAACTACGCTACTACAAAAAATGATGTAAAAGCGGTTGATGTGTTAGGCTATATGCCAGGTACTGATCTGAAAGATGAAGTGTTGGTATTTTCGGCCCATTATGATCACATCGGTTTAAACCCCGACGAAAAGGCTAAAGATAAAGTAAACAACGGCGCCGACGATGATGGCTCGGGTACTACCGGCGTCCTGGAAATTGCCCGCGCTTTCGCTAAAGCTAAAAAAGACGGCCATGGTCCGCGCCGTAGCATCCTGTTTTTAGGTAACGTTGGCGAAGAGAAAGGTTTATTAGGGTCTGAGTATTATTCAGACCATCCTGTATTCCCGCTGGCTAATACCATTACCGATTTAAACATTGATATGATTGGCCGCGTTGGCGAAGAATACATCGGCAAACCCGATTCCGCAAATTATGTGTACCCCATCGGGTCGGCCATGCTAAGCAAAGAACTGCATGAAATTGGAGAGAATGCAAACAATACTTATACAAAACTAAAACTTGATTATAAGTATGATGACCCAAATGATCCAAACAGGTTTTACTACCGCAGCGATCATTATAATTTTGCAAAACATGGCGTACCAATCATCTTCT
Source organism: Mucilaginibacter sp. SJ (assembly GCF_028993635.1). NCBI lineage: Bacteria > Pseudomonadati > Bacteroidota > Sphingobacteriia > Sphingobacteriales > Sphingobacteriaceae > Mucilaginibacter > Mucilaginibacter sp. SJ. Next base: position 4,275,766 of record NZ_CP118631.1, on the reverse strand, counting down.
ACTTCAACGGTGTACACGCTGATTACCACCAGCCCGGCGACGAAGTAAGCAAGATCAATTTCCCGCTGCTGGCCAAACGCGCTCAACTGGTATTTTACACCGGATGGGAGCTTGCCAACCGCGATAAACGCCCTGTAGTGGATGCAGCTGCTGCCGGAGGGAAATAGTGGGTGGTTGATGGGGTTAATTAAGTGAGTAGTTAGCTAACCCGTTTAAGAATATTTTTGTAGAGGCGCATGTGATGCGCCTCTTTTGTTTTAGGAAAATTTCAAATATTATCTGCCCAAAAACAACCACTCACCAAATTTAGAACTTTCTAACATATTATCTGTTCAAAAACAACCACTCACCTAATCAACCCAATCAACCACTCACCAGAAAAAAACAACCACTCACATAATCAACTTAATCAACCACTCACCCAAAAAATAAAACAAAAATCCTACTTTCGCATATATGGGAGCAACCGCTGAAGAATTTTTGGTAAAATCGGAAGAGAAGGCTTTTGATGCCGATCACCGTCGCATCATCAACTTCAATATTGACCGGTACAATACGGCGGTATCGCGGGGCCTTTCGCGCATTATCAATTTAGATAATGCCAAAAAGAAAGGCCATGTGCTTAAATGGAAGGTGATGGAAAACCTGGATAAGTTCCTCCCGGAGTTTGAGGCCAATTTTCAGAAACGCGGCGGCAAGGTGATCTGGGCTAATGATGTAGAAGAGGCCCAGCGTGAAATCCTGAACATCATCAAAAAGGCCAACGCCAAAACCGTGGTGAAATCCAAATCGATGGTTACCGAAGAAATTCATCTGAACGAGTTTTTAGAGAGCAATCAAATCGAATCGCTTGAAACCGATTTAGGTGAATATATAGTGCAGCTGTTAGGCCAAAAGCCATACCATATTGTTACCCCGGCTATGCACCTCAGCAAGGAAGATATCGCGAAGCTTTTCCACGAAAAATTTGGCACCCCCATTGATGCAACGCCCGAACAAATTACCCTGAAAGCCCGCGAGCTGCTCCGCGAAAAATATGTACAGGCCGATGTAGGTATCACCGGTGCCAATTTCCTGTTAGCTGATACCGGCAGCATCGCCATCAGCGAAAATGAAGGCAACGCGCGCCTTTGTACTACATTCCCTAAAATCCATATTGCCATTGTGGGGATCGAGAAGATCATCCCTTCCATTACTGATCTGGACTTGTTTTGGCCGATGCTGTCTACTCATGGCACCGGGCAAAATCTTACTGTTTATAATACCATATTAAGCGGTCCGCGCCGACCGGATGAAACCGACGGGCCTGAGGAAATGTACGTAGTGCTGTTGGATAATGGCCGCACCAATCTGCTGGCAAAAAAAGACCAGCGGCAAGGCCTTTACTGCATCCGTTGCGGAGCCTGCCTTAACGGTTGCCCCATTTATAAAAACATTGGAGGCCACACTTATGCCACCACTTACAGTGGCCCGATAGGCTCTATTATTACCCCGCATACCCAGGGGATGGAAAATTTTAAACACCTGAGCTATGCTTCAAGCCTGTGTGGTAAATGTACCGAGGTTTGCCCGGTTAAGATCGACATCCATAAAATGTTGCTCCTTAACCGCCGCGATGCGGTTAACGAAAACCTGGTTACCAATAAAGAACGCTGGGGCTGGGCCATCTGGAAAAAGGGAATGCTTAAACGCAAGCTTACCGATTTTTTTGGCGGCGGCATGAAAAACTTCCTGCTTAAAACATTCTTTAAACGTACCTGGGGCCATTTACGCGAAATGCCGCGCGTGGCTGATAAATCATTTAGCAAGCAATGGCAGGAAATGAACAACACACCCGAAGAATAGTGCTATGCGTAAAATAATCTTAAACGTCGCTGTTAGTCTCGATAGTTATATTGAGGGGCCTAATGGTGAGTACGACTGGTGCTTTGACGACCAGGATTATGGCCTTACCGACTTTTTTAAAGCCTGTGATGCCATCTTCATCGGGCGCAAAAGTTATGAGCTGATCATGCGTACCGATCCAAAAATGTTTGCTGCCATGAAAATGTATGTGTTTTCGGATACACTTCATGACCCGCAAGCTGATAATGTTGAAATACTGAGATCTGCTGATTTTAAAAACAGGATCGAAGAAATCAGGAGCCAGGAGGGACGCGATATCTGGTTGTTTGGCGGGGCAGAACTTGTTGAAGCGTTTATCAAAAAAAATCTAATCTCTGAATTATTACTGTCAGTACACCCGGTAATTTTAGGTAGTGGAAAACCACTTTTTACAAATATAAAAGAACGCATTAACCTGGTACTGCTTGGTGCCGAGCAATTTTCAAGCGGACTCATTCAACTCAGGTATATTATCAACCCTTAGTTCAATCTGGAATTACCTGATAGCATTGTAGTTTTGAAAGCCTAAAGTTAAAGGCATATGCCTGCTTTGCGCTTAGGTGTCCTACCCTACTTCAATAACCACAAAATCCTTTTGCATCCGTTTCACCTGTTCGGCCATGCGTTTAATAAACAGGTAATTTGCCGTGCCGCCAATAACCGCGCCTACAACCGGAACCAGGCGTTCGGCAGTGCGGGTGCCTAATATCATCAGCATCCTTTCGGCAATGCCTTCCATCATGGATTTGGTGATAGCCACGCCGGCTTCCACCCTTACTGATGTTGCCACTAACGACATGAAATCGTCGAACCCATTATCATACGTGCCCCGGTAATAATACATAATGCCCATAATAGCCCTAAACTGCTGGGTGATCAAATTGATGAAATCAAATGGAATCCCTGCTACGAGAGTAAACATACCCCCGCTGCCCGCCATAGCCCCCGAACCTGCTGCAAGACAAGCGCACTGGTTAATAAAACCTTCAAGGCCGAGTTTATCAACGCCGTTTTTTATTTTAAGCTGATCGATGCCTTCAAATATTTTCCTAAACCCCATATGAGCAAGGCTTTCGGTATGCAACCGGATATCAGTACCTATTTTATTGAATTTGATGAGTTTCATTGTTTATTAATTAATAGCAGTATTACGCCGCTGTATTATTAACAACAGATCCATCTGCGTGTTTGTAAATTTGGCGGAAACAGAACAATAAGTTTTAGGGGATAGCTAAACCCTATTTTCATCCTGGTCGGGATGGTTACTATAGAGACAGGCCTATTCAGGTGGAATGATTTTCTGAAATTGCGAGAAACTATCCGGAAGGGAAATTGAATTAACCTATATGCCTCCTCAGGTTTTCAATTGCCCCAACGGGTACTGCCAGTTCGCCTAATTCGGCTATTACAACCTCTGGGCCAGGTAAAAACAGGGTCATGGTATTAGCTTGCATGGCCTCTTGTACCCGAATGCGCAAGGGCTCACCCAATAAAGATAAGCCTCCGCCCAACACTATAATATCAGGGTGAAAAAGATGTACAGCATGTGATAAGCCGAAGCCCAGGTCGGCAGCGGTATCATTCAATATTTTCAGCGCACCTGCATCTCCCTGTTCCGAAGCGGTCAGTAATATTTTAGCTTCTCCCCCATTTACACCCGCACAAAGTTGGGCCAGTTTACCATCGGGCTTTTGAGCGATTACTGTACGGATCTTTTTATCAACCGCCCAGCCCGAGCAGCTATCTTCAAGCGTAAGGCCTTCGCGGTTAAGGCGTATGTGCCCTATCTCCGCTTCCCCGGGTTTTGCCCCGTGATAAATTTGGCCGTTAATGACCATTCCGGCGCCTGCTCCACTGCCAAGAGTTACATAAAATACATGTTCATAATTACGCCCGGCCCCTTTTAATGCCTCGCCAAGGGCAGCTACATTAGCATCATTCTCCAAAATAACCGGTACATTAACCTCCTGCTTCAACCAGCCCGAAATGTTAAATGCGTCCCACCCGCTTAACTGGTGCGACTTAGCAATACTGCCCGTCCCCCGGTCAACCGGTCCGCCAAAACCGATGCTTATCCCTTTAATGATATACTCTTTTGAAATATTGGTAATGGTTTGGGCAATGTGCCCCCTGATCCCTGCGGCGCCCAACGCTCTGTCTACCGCAAAACGAAACGTCCTGTTGATAATAAAGCTATCATCGGCCAAAACTATTTGCAGTTTGGTTCCGCCTATTTCAATACCTATATAGCAATTTTGCATGGTTAAAATATCCAGCTCTTAAAGTCTTGCTTCTATTATCTTGTTGTCTGGCTTTTGGCTTCTACTTCCACTTAAAACTTTTAATCATCACCGCCATGTCCTGCTTTATAAAACTAAGCACAGGTTGTATGGAGTCGAGCCGGGGTTCAGTGTTAAAATATAGCGCTCCCCGTATATAATTATGCACACTATCTGTAAGGAAAAACTGCGCCGATGAAGCGGCATTGCCGTCTATTGTATAATAAATGCCATAAACTTTCTTATCGGCATAATGGATGATGCCTTCGTCAATGGATGTGGCTTTTACGGTATGTTTAAAGGCGAAGGTGCGGGCATCCTCCACCAGTTGGTTAAACTCTTTTTTTGAGGTGATGGGCTGATAGCTTAAATGCAGCGTGGCATTAAACCGCGGGAACTGCATGTTTATCCAGCAAGGTTTGGCATCCCGCTTTTTATCCGGTTCAATAATAGCATATTTGGGATATGTAAAAGCATACGGACAACCGGGAGCATAATCCTGGTATTCTTTTTTTGGGAACGCTATGCGATAGTAGCCGCGGGGCTTAGGCGCGTAATCATGATTGCCGCTGCATGCCGCCAAAAGCAATAGCGCCGCTGCCAGTAAACTTACATACTTCATGGATGTTTCTCCTTTGAGTTCCAGATCTCCCACGATTTTTCGGCCTGTAAAACCAGCATTTCATAGCCATTTTTAGTGACCGCGCCGCGCTCGCGGCCATGTTTTAAAAACAGGGTTTCTTCAGGATTATAGATCAGGTCGTACAAAATATGATTTTCGCCAATAAAATCATAAGGTATAGGCGGGCATTCATCAATATTAGGATGGGTACCCAAAGGAGTTGTATTGATGATAAGTTTGTGCTGTAAGATATGGTGTGGCTGCAGATCTTTAAACAAAATATTATCCGCATGGTGTGTTGGCTTGCGGGTAACAACTTTATAGGTGATACCTAAATTTTCCAGTACACATTTTACTGCTTTTGCGGCACCTCCATCGCCCAAAACCAGGGCGTCATCATTGCCATCGCCAATTAAAGGCTTTAATGATTCCTCAAACCCATAAATATCGGTATTATAGCCTTCCAGTCTGAAATCATGGTCTTTAACCCCTATCTCGCCCGAAAATGCGGCTTCAATCGGGCTTTCGGCAGTCACCCTGATACAGTTTACGGCGCCGGCTGTACGGGCGTCATGCTCTATCCAATCTAAAAAAGGCAGCACGTTTATTTTATGAGGAATGGTTACATTAAGACCGCAAATATCCGGATGTTCATCAAGCAGGTTCTGCAGGTCCTTGATATGCTCAATAGGATAAAGATCATACCTTGCATCTGTAATACCTTCGGTTTTGAATTTTTCGGTAAAAAACTTTTTTGAAAATGAATGAGAAAGCGGAAAACCAATTAGTCCGTAGTGTTTCATGGTCAATTTTATAACGATATCAGCCGCTAAAGTAATCAATTATAGCATAAGCTGGCATAGCTTTAATGGTGTAATATTAACGACCAAACAGGCAATTTTAACTATTGATTTAAAACGGATAAGCTGAAAAACACTTTGGATAAAGATTGTTTATAAGGAAATTTATTTCAAAGTAAGGTAATTCCGGGCGCCGATAAAATTGTAATTTGGGCCTCAATATCATGCCCCCCTATTACAATTTACCCTATTCATCTTTTCCGAAGGATCATCCCTTTTTGTGTGATCATTTTATGCAGTTGTGCTGCACGGGCTCAAAGTCAATCCCGGCCCGCTATAGAACCTGTACTAAAAATTCTCCGCTGCGTGAAAAGTCCGGATTCGGCAAAACCGATCTTACCCTTGCCGCCCTGAGCTATGAACTGGCGATCAGTGAGCGGCAATTGTTTCGCCGCATAAAATCAATTACCGGACTTACGCCTAATAAATACATCCGCGCCATTAAATTGCAAATAGCACGCGAAGCTATCGAAAGCGGCAGGTACCGCACAATTGCCGAAGTATCATATGCCGCGGGGTTTGATACCCCGGCGTACTTCGGTAAATTGTTTAAGGAGCATTATGGCCGCGACGTTAATGAGTTGCTTTAAACCTTACGGTTGATTATCTTTTAATTGTCTTTTTAGTTTTAGGGGATCTTTTATCTCCAGGAGATGACTTTTGCCCCAAATGGCGGTTTTATAAAGCTAAATGGCAGTTTTATTATATCGCTTTTAGGCAGCTTTGTGAGATACAATCATCCCCTAATATAATGACTGTGACTTTTAATGAGGATAATCTCCGTACCCTTAACAACCCAACCGATAGAATACCAACTATCGGCAAAGCACCTGATGCAATATGCCCGAGATGCAAAAACAAATTTTGCGACCGGATAAAAAGAGCCGCTATTGTTAAACTGTTGCTTCCGCGGCTTCGGGTAAAACGCTACCGCTGCAGCAGGTGCTCAAACAGGTTTTATAAACGCGGATAAATTTCATTTTGAAGAAGCATCTACCTTTTATTTTTTAGGATAGCAAGAGAAATCAGCCTTTCAACTTAAACCTGAATTATGCCTGATTTTAATTGTGCTTTGCCGGTTTACTTTCGGGTAGCCGGCATTGTTTTTTATGAAGGGATTAAATAATTGATATTTCCTCAAGATATAAATAGATGTTATCAGCGGTTAACTTAAAAACATATTCACTCCAGAATATTTCGTTATCCATGGTGCACGATGAATCAAGGTAGCCTTCCTGATCCCAACTGGAAATTTGCTTCAGGTTGTCAATGATCAGATCGCCGTAAGCAAATGAAAAATCACATTCTGCCGGATTGCTAAAATAAATCCATTTATAAAACCTCCGGGATTGGTTCTCAAATAAAAAATATTGTAACCGCCACTTATCCTGGCTGTTTTTGATATGAGCACAAAATAATGTGTATTTTTTATGCTGAGGGAAAATCATTGAGTAACCGTACCTGAGCTGCACGGCTTCCCGATAATTTTCAGGATCCGATATTTTTAACTTACTAAAAAAGGGTTCTAAAAACTCTTCATTAATATACCGAACATAGGCCATGTTTACGCGTTCCTTCTTTTGCTGTTTAATTATTGATACCATCCATGGCTGGTCTTTGAACTCAATAGATGTTGGTAATAGCTCTGCTTTTTCGTATCCTGCTAATTGATACACTTTTTCAGGATAAAACAGGGCGTTTTGCCAAATATCACCTGTAGTAATACCTCTCTCTTTATACATTTTCAATTCAGGCTCGGTCAACTGATCTCCATAAAAGGCAAGACTTGGCATGATAAACCATTCGCCTTCAAAGCATATCCCGATAAATGATATTGAAAAATATTTGTAAATGCCTTCATCAATACATTCACGAAGAGGTTTGCTTTGCCATGAGTTTAAATCCACCATTTTCTTAGTTTTTTCATAATCGTGATAACTTGATGAATAGCCGTTTAGCTGTTCATGATGCCACTCATAATTTTCATAGTCAACAGACGAGAGCTTTACCCAGGTTAGTGCATAAAGCTTATCTCCATCCTGATTAAAAACGCCTCCATAATATCCATCTAACAAATTTTCATGAAGCCTGCGTTCAAGAATAGTTTTTAGTGCCTGATTGTAAGGTAAAGACATAGCGATTTATAAATTACCTTTTGAATATATGATTTTGATTAAAATATCCCGCCAACAAAAAAGCCCGCCAGTTATCCCGGCGAGCCTTCTTCATTAAAAGTAAGATTTTAAATAACCTTATTCCACAACGCTTAATTTAAGCGTATTAGTTTTACCCTGTTTAATTATGGGGGTAGACGCGGTGTTAACAACTACGTCGCCTGTTTTAATCAGGCCTTCGGCTTTAAGAGTGTCATTAACATCGGCAATGGTTTGATCAGTGCTTTCCAACTGATCATAATAATACGCCCTCACTCCCCAAACAAGGCTAAGCGCATTCAATAGCTGCTTGTTTGATGTAAATATATAGGTGCTGGCTTTAGGCCTGTGGCTTGATATTTCAAATGCAGTATAACCTGAAGTTGTCATGGAAACGATACCTACCGCATTGCTTTGCTCAGCAATATGTACGGCAGATTCGCAAAGTGCATTGATCAGGAAATCCGGAGAAGAAGGGTCTTTAACTGTTGCTTGCTTCGGAGCGTTAAACGGATAGCCTAATTCTTCAACATTGCGTACAATTTTGGCCATAGTTTCAATAACAATAACCGGGAACTCACCAACTGATGTTTCGCCGCTTAACATCACCGCATCGGCACCGTCAAGTACAGAGTTGGCAACGTCGTTCACTTCGGCACGGGTTGGGCGTGGTGTGGTGATCATTGATTCCAGCATCTGGGTAGCTACGATAACCGGTTTTGAAGCAGCGCGGCATTTACGGGCAATCATTTTTTGCAGCAATGGCACTTCTTCAAGCGGCATTTCAACACCAAGGTCACCACGGGCAACCATTACACCATCTGTAGCAGCAATAATGGCATCAATATTTTCAATAGCTTCCGGCTTTTCAACTTTGGCAATCACCTTAGCCGCCGAACCGTTGCGGGCTATAATACGTTTCAGGTCAATAATATCCTCGCCTGTGCGAACAAAAGAAAGACCGATCCATTCAACATCCTGTTTAAGGGCAAATTCAAGGTTAATCAGGTCTTCTTCGGTTAAGCTTGGGATAGACACTTTGGTGTTAGGCAGGTTAACACCCTTGCGTGATGTTAAAATACCACCGTGAACAACCTCACATATAACTGTATCAATTTTGTTGGTTTCAATAACCCTTAACTGCAGCTTACCGTCATCAAGCAAAATTATTTCGTTTGCCTGTACATCCTGCGGGAAGGTATCATAAGTAATATAAATCTGCTCATCGTTACCAATGCATTCGTGAGTGGTAATTTTAATGTGCGTTCCGTTAACTAAATGAATACCGCCGTCCTTTACCAGCCCGATGCGGATCTTTGGGCCCTGTAAATCGGCCAGGATACCTACGTTGGTTTTGTATTGCTCGTTAATTTCACGGATAAGATCGATCACTACCTTATGATCTTCAGGCTTACCGTGCGAAAAATTAAGACGGCAAACGTTGACACCTGCCTTGATCATCGCTAATAAAACATCCTTTTTAGCTGATGCCGGCCCCATGGTGGCAACAATTTTTGTACGATTATAGTATAGTTCCATATTATTCGGGTTAAAACTGGAGGGTATTTAATGATTGTAAAACCAACATCTTTTTAAATTCGGCGCTAAAATAAAAGATTTTCCCGTGATTTTATTTTTTTTGGGTCAATCTTTACAGCTGCAACTATTTCTGGTATTTTATTAAGCGATGAAATGATCATATCAAGCTCATTATCATCTATATAGTTGCGGATCATTAAAAAATAGTCGGCACTTTTTATTTCAGGCACCAGGTAGCCATCTGAGCCTTTATTGCCTATAAAGAAGAAGTCTGTTTCGGTGGTTTCCCAACTGTAGCGGTATAATGAAAACAAAACAGGCTCGGCCCCGGGGTAAATATCTACTTCCAGGTCATCGGTTTTTACGAAATTAAAATTCAAGTACTTGTTTATAAGAAAACAAACCCGGTAATCTTTAAGTGAGCTTGTTACTGCAATGAGCACAAAATCAAAATCGATCTCAAACTTTAAAAATTTCCTGTTCAAAATCATTACTTTTACGCCGTCAAAATTACTAATACAAACCGTTTCAATAAAATTTTGTTTAGAGATTTATATTGTAAAAGTTTTAGATTTGTTTATTGACAGAATTTATTTTTCTTTGCACTGAATTTTTATTAATCATTAAACTATAAAGACTATGTCTGATATCGCTTCAAGAGTAAAAGCTATTATCGTAGAAAAACTGGGTGTTGACGAAAGTGAAGTTACGCCAGAAGCGAGTTTCACCAATGATCTTGGTGCCGACTCGTTAGACACCGTGGAATTAATCATGGAGTTTGAAAAAGAATTTAACGTGGCTATTCCTGACGATCAGGCTGAAACTATTGGTACTGTTGGCCAGGCAGTTGCTTACCTTGAAAAAAACGTTAAATAAAACTCCTTAACTGGATTAAATGGAGTTTAAAAGAGTTGTAGTAACCGGGCTTGGAGCACTTACTCCTATTGGTAACACTGTTTCAGACTATTGGAACGGACTGATCAATGGAGTAAGTGGCGCTGCCTTGATTAAAAGTTTTGATACCGAAAAATTCAAAACTAAGTTCGCTTGCGAAGTAAAAGACTTTGACGCGGATGGTTTTTTGGGCCGTAAAGACGCCCGCAAATTGGATCCTTTTGTACAATACGCCTTATTTTCAACCGAAGAAGCCGTAAAAGACGCAGGATTAGATTTTTCAAAACTGGATACCAGCCGTATTGGCGTTATCTGGGGCTCGGGTATTGGGGGGTTAAAAACTTTCCTCGACGAGGTGACAGCCTTTGCCAAAGGTGATGGCTCTCCGCGTTTTAACCCGTTCTTCATCCCTAAAATGATTGCTGATATAGCCCCCGGCCATATATCTATTAAATATGGTTTGCGCGGCCCCAACTTCACTACTGTTTCGGCATGTGCTTCATCAAATAATTCCCTGATAGATTCATTTAATTATATCCGTTTGGGCAAAGCTAACATGTTCATCAGCGGTGGTTCTGAAGCCATTATCAACGAAGCCGGCATAGGTGGTTTTAACGCCATGCACGCATTATCAACCCGAAACGATGATCCGGCAACGGCATCACGTCCGTTTGATCTGGACAGGGATGGTTTTGTGGCCGGTGAAGGAGCAGGTACTATCATTTTAGAGGAGTTAGAGCATGCAAAAGCCCGCGGCGCTAAAATATACGCCGAAATGGTGGGTGGCGGCATGAGCGCCGATGCCTATCACATGACAGCACCTCATCCCGATGGCTTAGGTGCCGCGTTTGTAATGCGCGCTGCTCTCGAAGATGCCAACCTTAGCCCTGCCGATATTGATTATGTGAACGTTCACGGCACATCAACCCCAATCGGTGATCCGCAGGAAATTAAAGCAATACAGGATGTGTTTGGTGATGATATTTACCGTATCAATATTAGCTCAACCAAATCAATGACAGGCCATTTACTTGGTGCTGCCGGCGCGGTTGAAGCTATTGCGTCGATACTGGCATTAAAACATGGTATCATCCCTCCAACCATTAATCACTTTACGGATGATCCGGCTTTTGATCCTAAGATCAATTTCACTTTCAATACCGCTCAAAAACGCGATATTAATATAGTGCAAAGCAATGGATTTGGTTTTGGCGGACACAATGCTTCTGTAATATTTAAAAAGTACGAAGATTAATTGTGGTTTGATGCCTATAAGTCGGTTCTACAAGCTTTATATATCACCCAACAGAAAGTATGTTAAAATTTTAAAGAATTTGCTCGGTTTTGTGCCGGGCAATTTGTCTTTATACCGCATGGCTTTCCGTCATAAATCGGTAGCCCAAAACATCAAGAAGGGGGTGAAAAACAGTAACGAACGCCTGGAGTTTTTGGGCGATGCCGTACTGGGCAGTGTTGTTGCTGAAGTACTTTTTAAATTATACCCTTATGAAGATGAGGGCTTTTTGACCGAATTACGCTCAAAAATAGTAAGCCGGGTAAACCTTAATGCACTCGGAAAAAAACTTGGCTTTGATAAATTGATTGAGTATGACAACCGTATGCTTAACTCGAGCAGGCAGGGGTCATTGCTTGGCGATGCATTTGAAGCCCTGGTTGGCGCAGTTTATCTGGATAAAGGCTATGACTTTACCAAAAATTTCCTGATCAATCATATCATAAAACCTCATATTGATATTCATACGCTTGAGCAAACGGAAACTAACTTCAAAAGCAAGCTTATTGAATGGTGCCAGCGCCATGGCCGCGACATTATTTTTGAACTGGTAACCAACCAGGATGGTGAAAGTACCAAGCTTTTCACCGTACAGGCCAGCGTTGACGGCGAGGTAATGGGATCGGGCAAAGAATTCAGTAAAAAGAACGCCGAAAAACTTGCCGCCGAAAAAGCATGCGAAGCCCTGGGCATCTGATTCAAAGTATTTTAACGATTTAAAGGGGCAGTTTCTTTTCCTTTTTAAGTTCTACCGGCCCTTCACCCAATTTAACAGTTGAATCGGGCACGATGAATGTTGGGCTGTTTAGCTTTTCGAGCTTTTCTTTATCACTGCTGTTTTTGTAATATTCATATGCCCGTATAGTATGCTTAATCAGGTCATAATCTGTCCAGGCTTTGATATCCTTATAGGTAGGCGTATAATAATTCATGAACTTACGGGCAAGACTATCCGTAGTGAGGCCTGTATACTGCTTCACAAATGGGATGTTGTAATGTTTGTGAATTTCGGCCTGCTCCAATTCGCTTTGGGCATTTTGAGCAAAGCGGCGTGCGCGATTGGGAGTTGTTCCTAAAAGCTCGTAAAGACCGGTTACGGGGTTACTCAAAAAAGATAACGCGGGAGGCTTGCCATTATAATAAGTCCCCTGTTTCTTATAATCGCTCAATACCTGGTTTATCTCCTGTCTTTTGGTTTGGCCAACAACCTTTACCTCGTCAAGTTTTATAATGGGCTGCATGTAAACGGGCATGTCGCTATTGTTCAGCACCACTACTTTTTGAGGGGTATAATCATCGCGGGAAAAAAGCAGGGTATCGCCAACACGTGTCTTTATGCTAAACCAGCCAACATCATCACTAAGTATCAATGTTTTGGTATTCAGGTCTTTAACAAAAACCTGTCCTACACGCTCATTGGTCACCTTTTTTGAGATAACACCCTTTACCGTAAACTCCTGGGCCGAAACATGAACGGTAATGAGGCATAGAAAGCCTGTTACAAGCAGGTATAAATAGTTGCGCATCAGTGATAATTGAACGTAAATATAGGAACTGTATTTTATTTGAAATGTGAAAAAGTGTTAAAGGGCTGCGCTTTGGTGGTTAGTGGTTAGAGATTGGAGGTTAGTCCTTTCCTTTTTTGAGCGATGAATCCTCTCAATTCTCGATACTGAATTTATTTCAAATCCGAAATCGAACATTCGAAATCCGACATAGCCTAACCTCTAATCTCCAATCTCTAACCTCCAACTAAAATGCTATCTTTGCGCATGATAAAATCCATGACAGGGTATGGAATTGCCAGTTTTGATTCGGGCAGTACAAAATACACCGTAGAGGTTAAATCCCTGAACAGCAAATTTTTAGAATTATCGCTTCGTTTACCGAAGATTTTTGCCGAAAAAGAGTTTCAGCTGCGTAATGACTGCAGTAAACTCATCGAGCGCGGTAAAGTTAACTTATCTATTAACACCGAGCAGGTAAGTCAATCAGTAAAAGCGGCAGGCATTGATAAAGATCTGCTCAAACATTATTACAACCAGCTAAAATCAGTAAGCGAAGAGCTCGGCGAGCCAACCGGCAACCTGCTTCAGCTGGCATTGGGCTTACCCGAAGTTGTTAAATACGAAGAAGATACCATATCCGAAGATGAGTGGAAAGCCGTTGAAAAAACTTTTCAGCAGGCGATGGCCGCTTTCCAGGACTTCAGGGCTCAGGAAGGTAATGTTATTGAACAGGAAATCAAAGGTCGTATCAATACCATATTAAAAAACCTTGAGCTTGTTGAACTGGAAGATCCAAAACGTGTTCCTTTGATTAGGGAGCGCCTTAATACATTCTTAGCCGAAGCCGCAAGCCGCGAAGCTATAGATCAAAACCGGTTTGAACAGGAGTTGATCTACTATATTGATAAGCTTGATATAACCGAAGAAAAGGTAAGGCTCAAAGCCCATTGCGAGTATTTTATTGAAACCCTTAAAAATGCCGATGCGAACGGTAAAAAACTGGGCTTCATTTCGCAGGAGATTGGCCGCGAGATCAATACATTAGGCTCAAAAGCCAATGATGCCAACATTCAGAAACTGGTAGTTGGTATGAAAGAAGAGCTTGAAAAAATTAAAGAACAACTGTTAAACGTATTGTAAAGTCCATAGATGATGGTTCATAGTTCATGGATTAACGCCATTACTATAACCAGCTATGAACCATGAACTATAAACTATGAGCCAAAACGGTAAACTCATTATATTTTCGGCTCCATCGGGCGCTGGTAAAACCACTATAGTACACCATTTGCTGGGGAAGATCCCTGAGCTTGAATTTTCCATTTCGGCCACCACGCGTGAGCGCCGGGGCGATGAAGTGCATGAGCAGGACTATTATTTTATAAGCAAAGAGGAATTTTTGCACCGCATTGCCAAAAAACAGTTTGTTGAATTTGAAGAGGTTTATACCGGTACTTTTTATGGTACGCTCCGTACCGAAATTGAGCGCATCTGGGCAAAAGGCAAAACGGTAATATTTGATATTGACGTTGAGGGTGGCCTGCACCTTAAGCGTAAATACGGCCCCCAGGCTTTGGCCATATTTGTACAACCGCCATCGCTTGAGGTTTTAATTGAAAGGTTGACCGGCCGTGGCACCGATAGCGAAGAAAAACTGAAAGAACGCTTTGCCAAAGCAGAAAAAGAGCTTAAATACGCTCCGCAATTTGATATTATACTCAAAAATTACGATCTTGAAACGGCTTGCGCAGAGGCAGAGGAATTGGTGAGTAACTTTATTAGCCCCCCGGCCCCCTAAAGGGGGAGTGCAAAAAACTCATTTTGTACACCGGGAGCATTTAATCTACAAAATTTTTAATTTCCCCTTTAGGGGTAAGGGGCACAACATGAAGATAGGCTTACTGTTTGGTTCATTTAATCCTATACATATAGGGCATTTGATTATTGCCAATTATATGGCAAACCATACCACGCTTGATAAGGTGTGGCTGGTGGTATCGCCCCAGAATCCGTTAAAAAAATATGGCGATCTGATCAATACTTATGACAGATTGGAGATGGCCCGCCTGGCTACTGATAATGCAACCAATATTAGTGTGAGCGATGTTGAGCTGAAGTTGCCCCAGCCATCGTATACCATTGATACCCTTGCCCATTTAAAGGAGAAATATCCCGAGCATGAATTTGCCCTCATCATGGGTTCAGATAATCTTGGCTCGCTGCATAAGTGGAAAAACTATAAGCTTATCCTGCGCGATTATCGCATTTACGTGTATCCGCGCCCTGGGTATGAAAATGCCGAACTGGCCGATCATCCTTCGGTTACCATCACCATGACGCCGCTTATGGAACTTTCGGCAACGTTTATCCGCAAATCAATAGCCGAAAAAAAGAACGTGCAGTTTTTTGTACCAGATCAGGTATTGAAATTTATTGAGAGCAAGAGCTTGTACAGGTAACTCCGTAAATCTAAATCGCCCATCATTACTTCGTACCTTACAGCAATGACGGGCGATTAATAAGTGTGGGCTTACCCAATAAAATGATATAAAAACACAACTTCGCCGGTGAAAGCCGGTTTGCGCTGGTCTTTTATTTCAAGTTCGATGGCCATGGTGGATTTCGTTGTGCCACGAAGGTTAAGCAAGCTGGTCAGCTTTACCTTTAATCGTACTTCATTATCAACCAGCACCGGTTGTGCAAAACGAAGGTTTTCGATACCGTAATTAATTTCCATTTTCAGGTTTTCGATCTTTACGATCTCTTTCCATAGGTGAGGGATAAGTGAAAGTGTAAGGTAGCCATGTGCAATGGTTGACTTAAACGGACTTTCAGTTTTTGCCCTCTCCGGGTCGGTATGGATCCATTGATGATCGAGCGTTGCATCGGCAAATTTGTTGATCTGCTCCTGCGTAATGGTGTGCCATGATGATACGCCAAGGTCGTTGCCAACCTGCTGTTCAAACTCCTGAAAACTGCTGATTACAATCATATTGGTTTATTGATAGTTAGGTTTTTTTAATATTGAAGCCGCAAAGGTATTAAATTATAGTGTTTATTCGCCCAGTAATGCCTTTAAGCTTTCCAGTGTATCAGCCTCTTCTTTGGGTTTATCATGCCGCCACCTCAATATCCGCGGGAAACGCAATGCTATGCCCGATTTATGACGGGTGGATTTATTGATGCCCTCAAAACCTATTTCAAACACTAACTCGGGCTTTACGGTACGCACGGGACCAAATTTTTCGATGGTATTGCGTTTTATAAAATAATCAACCTTGTTGATCTCCGCGTCGGTAAGGCCCGAATAAGCCTTGGCAAAAGGCACCAGCTTGTCGCCATCCCAAACGGCAAAAGTATAATCTGTATACAGGTCGGCCCGGCGGCCATGACCTTTTTGGGCATAGATCATCACAGCATCCACCGATAGCGGATCGATCTTCCATTTCCACCAATCCCCCCGGCGGCGGCCTACCTGGTAGGCCGCGCTTTTGCGTTTCAGCATGATCCCCTCGGCTATCATAGCGCGCGACTGTTCCCTGATACTTCCAAGCTGCTCCCAGCTTTCAAACTGAATCAGCGATGAAATACGGAACACTTCGGAATATCGTGTCTCTGTTTGTAACTGTTCCAAAATTTCCCGTCTTTCAGTTTGGGATTTATAGCGGATATCTTCGCCTTTATGTTCCAGGCAATCATAAGCAATAACGGCTACCGGGCTTTCTTCCAGAATTTTTTTGCTGAGGTTTTTTCTGCCGATACGCGTTTGCAGCACGTTAAACGGCATAGGCAAGCCATTTTGGAAACTGAGGATCTCGCCGTCAATCACCGTACCATCGGGAAGGGCATTTAAAAAGAGATGCAGCTCAGGAAACTTTTCAGTAGCCAGATCTTCGCCACGGCTCCAGATAAATATTTCCCCATTACGCTTTATCATTTGCGCACGGATCCCATCCCACTTCCACTCAGCCTGCCAATCGGATGCATCACCGAGGGCGATCCCTACTTCAGCGGGAGTTTTTTGTTTTTCGGACGTTTCCTGGATAGGATAGGCCAGGAAGAAAGGATAAGGCCGGGAGATATTAGCTTCGGCATCCTGCTCCGCCATCAATTGCGAAAACTGGTAAGTTTCGGGCAGCCAGCTCCCCATAATGCGATGGGTAAGTACTGCGGGTTCGAGTCCGGAAATATCCGCCAGCGCCTTGATTACCAGATTTTGCGATACCCCAACCCTGAAACTGCCGGTAAGCAGTTTGTTAAAAACAAAGCGCTCCTGGCTATCCAGCATGGCCCATGAATCCATCAGCCATTCTTTTTTTTGCTCTTCGGTTTTATCGTTAAGGGCATTGATCTCGGCTATCCATTCGGTAAGCGTTTTGCTGCTGCTTGCGTCACTTTGAGGCATAAGCAGCGCCATAGTTTCTGCCAAATCTCCCACTACATGATAGCTTTCCTCAAACAGCCAGGCAGGGATGTGTGATGCCTCGATGGCCCAGTTTCGTACAAGCGTTGAATTGATCTGCCGCTTTGGCCGGCGACCGGTAAACAAAGCAAGCATGTGCATTTTATCGGTATCGGGCACTGTATTAAAATAGTCTTTTAATACTTTAACCTTTTCGTTGGTTTTGTTGGTTTCGTCAAGCGAAAGAAAGAGCTGGGCGAAGGCTTTCATGACGCCCCTCCAGCCTCACCTAAATCCTCTCCAAAGGAGAGGACTTCCTTTTCTGGTTCTCCGGCGCTTGGAGCCTCCCCTTCGGGGAGGTTGGAGGGGTCTTCTTCTCCTCCATACAATGTATGTACCTCACGGGCATTAAAACCAATCTCATTTAGATATCTCGAAAAAGTGGCTGTGTATCCATGGGTTAGATAAACGCATTCACAGCCAGTAGCGTCGATAGCACTAATCAAACCGTCCCAATCAGCATGATCGGACAGAACAAAACCCCTGTCGGCGGCACGACGGCGTTTAGCCCCGCGGATCGCCATCCAACCGGAGCAATAACCAAAACTATAAGGCTGAAACTTCCGCATCCAGGGCGTACCTACCGATGAGGGTGGCGCTATAATAATGCCCTTGCGTACCTCTTCTTTTGAACTTTCGGCGGTTATCCGCTCGGTTGGGTTTAACAATACATCATTACGGCGCAGGGCTTCGTTGGTATTTTCGATAACACCATGAGTATAAACCTTGCCATTAAACAGTTCGAGGTTTTGCAATATTCGTTGTGCTTTTCCTAAAGAATAACCCACCAATACGGTGGCCAGTCCGTTATCAAGGTTATTACGCCACCAGCTATTGATTTCGTTAAAAATTTGTACCTGCGGCTTCCATTGGTAAACCGGCATCCCAAAAGTACACTCTGAAATAAAGTGATGGCATTTAACCGGCTCAAACGGAGTAGAGATCCCATCATCTTCTACCTTGTAATCGCCGGATACTACCCAAACCTCGCCTTTGTATTCAACCCGGATCTGCGCTGAACCTATTACATGACCTGCCGGGAAGAGAGACACAGTAACACCATTCTTGTGTATTATTTCACCATACTCAACCGTTTGCAGGTTGATTTCGCCAAGTCGGTACAATAAAACCTCGCGCGAAAGATGATGGGCAAGGTAATGTTTATGCCCCCAATAAGCATGATCAGCATGGGCATGGGTTATTACAGCATCATCAACCGGCTTCCATGGATCGATATAAAATTTGCCCTGCGCGCAGTAAATCCCTCTATCTGTAAATTCAAGCAGCGGTTTTTTAGCCATGATATATAAACTACTGATAAGCAAATTGGTTTGCCCCCGGGGGTCCTAAAGGGGGAGCATCCCCAAAAACAAAAAAAATGTCATTTCGATAGAGCAAGGGCAGACTTGAGCGGCGGGGCGAAAGAGAAATCTTATACGCCATGCAGGCCGCTATGCATGGCGTATAAGATTTCTCCTCACCCCTTACACATCCAACCCTCTGTTCGTCGAAATGACATCTTTTTTGAAATCACGTTATGGGCTATTTAAACCACAACCGCGCCTGCTTTTCATCCACCTGCAGCCCTACCTCTCGCCCCAACACCAAACTATTATTATCCGGAATATGCCCGGCCGGGAAATCGAAACATACCGGGTAGTCGTATCCTTTAACTATGTCCATCACTATTTGCGAAACGGTTTGACCGAAAGGGATATCATTATCTTTAATATCCGTAAAACCACCTACCACCAAACCTGCAAGTTTTTTTAGTTTACCCGCCCTGTCCAACATGCGCAGCATTCTATCTACCGAGTAAAGATATTCGCCGACATCTTCAATAAAGAGAACCTTATTGTTATAATCCAGGTCGGACACCGAACCTGCTGCTGCTACCAACAGGGATAAATTACCGCCAACAATAACGCCGGTGGCTTCGCCGGACTTATTGGTACCATGTGTTGTAAATTCATAACTCAATTCTTCGCCAAATAAGGCTCTTCGTAAAGTATCGATCGAATGTTTGGATGCATCAGGGATATTAACCGGCATTTGCCCGTGAATAGTTTGGGCACCATAATTAGTGAACAGGTGAGTATGTAACAGGGTTATATCGCTAAAGCCAATAAGCCATTTTGGATTTTGTGCAAAGCGACTGAAATCAACCTTGTCAATCATCCTGACTGTTCCGTAGCCTCCCCGGGCAGCAATGATGGCTTTGATACTGTTGTCATCAATAAAACGCTGCATATCGGCAGCCCTAAAATCGTCATCACCGGCAAACTGATGAAATGAAGCTTCTACAGTATCTCCCAAAACAACTTCCAGTCCCCAGCTTTGTAGCAATTCCACGGCGTCGGTCATAGGCTTAGGTAGTTTTTTTGCAGGGCAGGTGATGGCTATTTTATCGCCTTTTTTGAGGTATGAGGGTTGAGTTTGAACCATGATTTTTAAAGATTGAACGATTGCCTTGATAATTAAAGATAAAATCAGGAAATCCTTAAATCATGAGCATCATGGTTCAGGTATTTTTTCGACCTAAATGAATTATCTTTGCACACTATTTACCAAGGCGATATTTAATGTCACAACTCAACAAATATAAACGATTCACCATTACATCGGCCCTGCCTTATGCCAACGGCCCCTTACATATTGGTCACCTGGCGGGCGCTTACCTGCCGGCAGATATTTTTGTGCGGTATTTAAGGCTAAAAAAAAAGGATGTAGTGTATATATGCGGCTCGGATGAGCATGGCGCAGCCATTACCATCAAAGCCAAAAAAGAGGATACTACTCCGCAAGCTATCATCGACAAATATCACAAACAGATAAAGGAGAGTTTTGAAGAGTTCGGGATAGCTTTTGATATTTATCACCGTACCTCATCGCCCATTCATCACGAACTAAGCCAGGAGTTTTTCCTGAACTTGTACGAAAAGGACGAGTTTGTTGAGAAATTCTCCGACCAGTATTTTGACGAGGACTACCAACAATTTTTGGCCGACCGTTACATCATCGGCACCTGCCCTAACTGCGGCAATGAAAACGCCTACGGCGACCAGTGCGAGCGCTGCGGTACTTCCCTTAGCCCTACCGACCTCATCAACCCAATCTCGACCCTGAGTGGTAAAACCCCGGTGCTTAAATCAACCAAACACTGGTACCTGCCTTTGGATAAATACCAGCCATGGTTGGAGCAGTGGATTGACGCCAAAGAAGGCAGCTGGAAAGTAAACGTTTTTGGCCAGTGCAAATCATGGCTAAAATCGGGCCTGCAACCGCGTTCCATGACCCGTGACCTTGACTGGGGCATTGACGTTCCATTAGCCGAAGCCAAAGGCAAAAAGCTTTACGTATGGATGGATGCGCCTATTGGCTATATTTCGGCTACCAAACAATGGGCCATCGACAACAAAAAAGACTGGAAATTATACTGGAAAAAGCAGGCCGATGAGCAGGATGACGCTTGCTTATTGCATTTTATCGGTAAGGATAATATCGTATTCCATTGTATTATTTTTCCATCGATACTGCATGCGCACGGCGAATATATTTTGCCGCAAAACGTGCCGGCCAACGAGTTTCTGAATTTAGAAGGCGATAAACTTTCTACCTCACGTAACCACGCAGTTTGGCTGCATGAATACCTGGAAGAATTTCCGGGCAAACAGGACGAGTTACGTTACGTGCTAACCTCCATCCTACCCGAAACCAGCGACAGCGAGTTTACCTGGAAAGATTACCAGGCCCGGGTAAATAATGAGCTGGTAGCCATATTAGGTAACTTTGTGAACCGCGTAATGATATTGATGCACAAATTTTACGATGGTAAAATTGAGGCTGATACTGACAAAATAGCATTTACCGACGACAGCCTGAGTACCGGCATCGGCGAATATTATGACGAGATAGAGAAAAACCTCGAAGCTTACCGCTACCGCCAGGCTTTACAGGCCGTAATGGATATGGCCCGCTTAGGTAACCGCTACCTGACCGAAAAAGAACCATGGAAAACCATTAAAACAGACCCTGCCGCTGCTAAAGAAGCGCTGCATAACTGTTTGGTGCTGATTGGTCATCTGGCTACTGCTGCGCAGGCGTTTTTACCGGCTACAGCTAAGAAGATCATTACCATGCTTAACCTGCCAAATGAGCCAATTGCTTATGAGCAGGAAATGTATTTCAACAACGGTCACCAGTTGAACCCGGCTGCGCTGTTGTTTGAAAAGGTAGAGGACGATGTGATAGAAGCCCAGCTTAAAAAACTTGCAGATAAAAAGGTAGTAGCTCCACCAAAATCGGCCGATGTGCTGCCCGCAAAGGAAAACGTTACTTACGAAACCTTTGCCACCATGGATATTCGCACCGGTACCATTTTAGCTGCCGAAAAGGTTGCCAAAACCAAAAAGCTGCTGAAACTAACCATTGATACCGGTATCGACGAGCGCACCGTAGTATCGGGTATTGCCGAATATTATGAGCCGGAGAACATCATCGGTCAAAAAGTGAGCATCCTGGTAAACCTGGAGCCGAGGGAGATCAAAGGCATTGTATCACAGGGCATGATCCTGATGGCCGAAAACAGCGAAGGCAAGCTAAGCTTTGTTGCCCCTACTGAAGATTTCCACAATGGCGCAGTAATTCGTTAAATGTGCAGACTTCAGGTGCGAAGATGCGCAAATGAGCAGTTTTTAAATTTTGAATTTTAGGGTGTGATTTTTCAATGAAAAATTGCACCTTTGCAAACTAAATAAAAGATCGGTCTTTTTTGAGGCTGATTTTTAAACGGTCCCGTAGTTCAACGGATAGAATAGGAGTTTCCTAAACTCTAGATATGAGTTCGATTCTCGTCGGGACCACGCTTTAAGTCAAAAGCCTTTAGACAGAAGTCTGAAGGCTTTTGACGTTATTGGATCTTTGAAGTAGTTCGGTGATAAACAATGACCATAAATTAAATGGATCATTTTCCACCAGTGTCACGGCTCAAATCGGAGATAGTAACATGATGCTAAACGACAATAAAAACTTAAGCCGCCTTTCCCGTTATTAAACCAGTTTTATATCGCTTCAAACATGGCCCCGAAAGAGGGCGCTGCGGTGTTTTAATAAAGGCCAGGAAAGGTTAATTTTATAGTCTAAACTTTATCAAATATGAATAATCAGGAAAGTAAAGGCAGCAGATATAAACTTGAACTTAAAGATATTGCGGATCTTACAGCGGCGGTGATAGCTTTGGCTATTATTTTCTCATTAACTCGCAATTACATTTATTACGTACTTTTTTTACATGTTCCAATTTTTCAGTACTGTGAAGCCGGCGAAATAATAATGCTTGAGCCTACGGTTATATGGTGGATATTAAATTATGGCACTATGCGAGTTGCCTCGGAAATACAAGAATCACAGACACTTAAACAATGGGAGCGGCTCACTTTTCCTTGGCTATTTTATTTGTTTTACGGGATTTTAATTTACTGGGGATATAAAAATGTACCTACCCTTTCAATCATAATGAGTTACAATTTTTTTTTAAAACACTGGTGGTTAATCATAGGGGTGATAGTGTATGTCTTGGTGGGATTACGAGCAAAAAATGAGGGAAACGACTATTTTAAAATGAATCCTTTATTAGCCATATTGGCGATATCTATTTGGTTTGGCGTTTTCGACAGCTGGGCCAGTTACGAATTGCTGCAAAAAACTGACGGGCATCTGCACCAAGTAATACTCACCAAAGAAAATAGGAAAATTACGCTTGATAATAGATTAATTTACGCTGGTAGGACAGCTAACTATTTATTTGTCTACGATGCAAAGACAAAGTTTACTCGAGTGTTTAAAACCGACGATTTTCGAACTATTGATTACGATTCTGAAAAATAGATTAATACAATGACGCCTTTCCAGTTTTATTTTTCGCTTATACTAACCACCTTCTTAGTGTTAATTACTGCGTGGTTTTCATATACCAAAGAACGAAGCAAAGCAGATTTAGCTGTTTTAGGAATTGCGATTGTTGGCGCGGTACTGAGTTTTTGTACAGGAAGTGCTGCCTACCAAGAATCAAAGCGAAATGCGGATAGTGCCAGCGTGTGGAATAGCAGGTATGTACAACTTCAAAATCGGACTTTAGATACAGCTACCGCAATAATTGATTCGCTCAACATTGCTATCGATACATCTCGAAGCCTAATAAAGGGAAATAATAAAATTTTATTCGGGCAAAAAACAAGTCTTCAAAAGCTGGATAAGCAATTGACTTTAAGTGTTGGTATTCAAAAAAGCGTTAACTCTTCGAGTAAGAAATTAATTACTACAGTAGCTAATGCTACCAAAACTTTAAACGACAATCTTACCGGTGGTGACGGTTATTGCGAGGCCATAATTATACCCGATGGTACCGGATCAGGAGAATTTAATATTGCTAATCTATCAGATATATCCATTCCAAATGTTGGCGTCTATTTTAATAATTATTCAAGAGATCTTAACTGTCCGAACACGTATTTCAAAGGGCAATTAGTATTAGATTCAGCATGTACGAGTAAGAACGCCGGAGAGTTAACGATACCTAAGATCAATAGGCTGGATACAGTGAAAATATATGGCAGCAGCTTAGTTGTAGGGAATATTACTAAAGTGACCAAATTTACCATACGATTCAACTTGCCAAATAAACTCTATTGGCAACTTTTGATGGTGCAAACGCAGGGACACCATATAACTTGGGTGTCCGTCTTACTAACTATGCAAGGCAATAAGCGTAAAATTTTCCATTATAACAGCTTAGGAGCTAAACAGACGAATTGGGACAAGGAATTTGATCGTCCTTTACAAATTTATAATTCCAGTCACATAGAGTCCTTAAAAGATAATTAATTATGCAGGCTTTACCCCTGCTCAATCTGCTTCAAGCTATCCATCTTTTTATAAGCCAAAAACCCTTTGATATCTTCAAAATGTTCACGGACGCGTTTATTACCAAATTCGAATACTTTTTTCACCAACCCGTCCAGGAAATCACGGTCATGGGATACGAGGATTAGCGTTCCGTCAAAATCTTTTAGGGCATCTTTAATGATATCCTTGGTCTTCATATCCAGGTGGTTGGTTGGCTCATCCAGGATCAGCACGTTTACGGGCTCAAGCAACAGTTTGATCATGGCCAAACGGGTCTTTTCTCCACCCGAAAGTACTTTAACCTTTTTGGTGGTATCATCGCCGCTGAACATAAATGCACCCAAAAGATCTTTAATCTTTACCGTGCCATCACTCAAAGGGATCTGATCAATGGTTTCAAATACCGTTAGATTTTCATCTAATAAAGCCGCCTGGTTTTGGGCAAAGTACCCGATCCTGGCATTGTGACCTACTTTTAAACTTCCTTCAAAATCAATCTCGCCCATAATAGCTTTAATCATGGTCGATTTGCCTTCACCGTTTTTACCAACAAAAGCCACTTTTTCGCCCCGCTCAATCACCATGGCTGCCTTTTGGAACACTACATGGTCACCATAGGTTTTTGTCAGGTCTTCAACCATTACCGGGTACTGGCCGGAACGCGGCGATGGTGGAAATTTCAATCGCAATGCCGAAGTATCCACTTCATCGATCTCGATAACCTCGAGCTTTTCGAGCATTTTTACGCGCGACTGTACCTGCAAAGTTTTGGAGTACGTGCCTCTGAACCGGTCAATAAATTCCTGGTTATCGGCTATAAAACGCTGTTGTTCTTCGTATGCTTTTAATTGATGTACCCGGCGGTCGGCACGCAACTGGAGATAATGGGTGTATTTAGCTTTATAATCGTAGATCCTGCCCATGGTAACCTCGATGGTACGGTTGGTGATGTTATCAACAAAAGTGCGGTCGTGGGAGATAACCATCACCGCCTTTGCCGAGTTTACCAGGAAGTCTTCCAGCCATTGTATACTTTCAATATCCATGTGGTTGGTAGGCTCATCCAGTAATATCAAATCCGGTTTCTTCAACAGAATTTTGGCCAGTTCGATCCGCATGCGCCAACCGCCCGAAAATTCGGAAGTTTGGCGGGTAAAGTCTTTACGCTCAAAACCTAAACCCTTCAGCACCTTTTCCACCTCTGCATCATAATTCACTTCCTCCTGCGAATAAACTTTTTCGCTCAGTTCCGATACCCGTTCAATCAGCTTCATGTAGTCGTCACTGTCGTAATCGGTACGAATGTTCAGCTGCTCATTCACTTCGTCCAGTTCTTTCTGCATCTGATTAGCCTCGTCAAAAGCTTTCATCGTTTCCTCAAAAACGGTAACGTTATCCTGGGTAAGCAAATGTTGCGGCAAATACGCTATTACCGCGTCCTTTGGTCCGGTTACATTGCCGGTAGTAGGTTTGGCCGCACCGGCGATGATCTTGAGGATGGTCGACTTGCCTGCGCCATTCTTACCCATCAGGGCTATCTTATCGTTCTCGTTGATAGAGAAGGTTACGTCGCTAAATAAGGTGGTTCCGCCAAATGAAACGGAAATGTTGTTGACATTGATCACTGTATGCTAATATTGAATTGCGCGCAAAGATAAGCGAAAGACATAGAATTATGGCAGGAAGTATGAAGAGACACTATTGGACCGCGTTTGACTATACCAATGTTGAAGATTTGCAGTCCATCTATATCAAAAAATAAATAGCGAATAGCTCAATTTAGGAAATATTGCTTAGAAAATATCCTCATTGAGGCCTAATTATCAGTAAAAAGCCTTAAATCTTCAGATCAAAGGCTTTTTACAAGATATAGGTTAATGGTGCGGAGATCATCTAACCATCCGCTGAATCTCCGCTGTTTCCTTTTAATAATAAACCAGGATTACTGGGTAATGTTCACTGTTCCCATATCGGTGACGGTGCCGTTTGTTACCGAAATGTTGGTTAATGTTTTGATTGCATAGGGGCTAACCGGAACAAATTTCACCTGGTAACTGCCCGCTGCCAGGCCGGGGAAATAATATTTACCGCTGGCATCTGTAGTTGAGCCAATGGTGTCGGCACCCGTAATAGCATATACCTTCGGTGAAGATGCTGCCGGGCTAACCACACCGGTCAGCGCACCCGAAGCGGCAGTGGCAATTGCGCGGATCACTGGTTTGAGGATGTACTTGCCGTTACCGGTAAGTACAACGGATTGCGCGGCGTCAAAGTCCAAACGCATAGTATAGGCAATACCGGCGGTAAGCTTATCATGAACGTTCAGCTTCACGCCGGAGGTCTGGCCGCTTGGCGTGGTCAGGTCATATGATACTCCGGCTACAATCACACGGTTACCGCTGTCGTTCAACACCAGGCGCACCTGCTGGATGGTCCCTGCGGGGATATCCTGGTCGGCCAGCACAGTATCACGGCCCGAACGGAACCGCAGGATATCAACCGCGCCTCCATCCACATTGAGCGTTTGTTCGCCCTTGTCGGTTACAATGATCACACTTTTGATATTCAGGATTACGGCATCAAAAGCGCCGGGTGCATCGGTCATCTTTACGGTCACGTGGGCGGTACCCCCATTATTGGTACTATCCTTTTTACAGGAAAAGAGCATAAGGCTTAGGGCTGCGGTAAATAAAAATAGCTTTTTCATAATTTAAAAAGTTTGTTTAATGAGGGAACAAATCCGCGTATTTTTTGTGTCAATGTGACGATGAATGAGGTGATTGTGTCGACGAACAGGCTCATAGCAGTTTGCAGCAATGCTTTATCATCTTTTGCCGGAAGCCCTGCTCAAATCGGCAGTACTCCTTCATCCGGAGCGGTACTCCAACAAATACTGATATAATTTTAGGCAATAGAAGCCCGCCTTATTACACAATTCGTTCTTCGCAAGAAATTGTCATGCCATGTCCCCATTTGCCAAAGCCGATCGTCATTAGCACAAACAATAAACTATGAAAAGTGCATTACACATTATTTCAAGTACGCGCGGAGCGTTGTCGTACAGCCGGTGCCTCAGCACAGCAATCATTAATAAGCTCATCGATAAAGGTGAAATCGACAAGGTGGTAGAAAGGGATTTAGCCAAAGTACCTCCGCCGTTTTTGGATGAGGCATTGATCTGGGAGTTCTATAAATTTCCGGAGATGATTGACGAGAGAGGGGAAAGATTGCTTAGCTACGCCAACGCTATTTTCAACGAGATGAACGAGGCTGAAATCATTGTCATAAGTACGCCTATGCATAACCTGGGGATCTCTTCTCTTTTAAAAGCCTGGCTCGATCAGTTGGTACGCGTGGGTGTCAGCTACAAGTTTAATGCGGATGGCACAAAAACAGGCTGCCTAACCGGCAAAAAGGTATATTTGGCTATAGCATCCGGCGGAAGACTGGCATATTGGCCCAGGGAGTATGAGTTTATCGAATCATATATAAAAGCAGTATTTAGTGCCTATGCCGGAATTACCGACGTTTGCACCTACAGAGTTGAGGGTACTGCCGAGCCAAATTTCAGAGTCGACTACGAAAGCATTATACAAAACCTTTAGTTACAGATATGAAAGAGTTTATGCTGATTTTCAGGATGAAAGATGTTGAGGACTTTAAGCCGACACCCGAACAGATACAGGAACGACTGAACTGGCTGGCTGGTATTGCCGCTCAAAATAAGCTGGTAGACCATGGCAATTCTCTATTACCGTTTTCGGGAAGTGCGGCAACTATACGGGCTGGTGGCGTAGTGACCGATGGGCCATATACCGAAATTAAGGAGTTTATAGTAGGCTATGTTATTATAAGGGCAGAAACAATTGATGAAGCGATTGAATTGGTTAAAGATAGTCCGATCTTCAAGCTTGGAGGAAACGTTGAAATCAGGGAAGTTTTAAAACGTTAGCGATATTGGAGGCCACGCGATTGAACAATAATACTTTATTGACTGAGCTTTACAGGCAGGAATACCTTAAGATGATTGCTGTGTTGTGCCGCCATTTTGGATTGAAGCATATTGAAATGTCAGAAGATGTCATCGGCGAAACGTTCCTTAAAGCGTCTGAAAGCTGGACCATCGCCGGTGTTCCTGAAAACCCTGTAGCCTGGCTTTATACTGTTGCTCAAAACAAGGCGAAAGATCATTTTAAACGTGCTACGCTTTTTGATACGAAAATTGCAGCCAACATTAAACAGAACACGGCGGAACCGGAACCAGATGTTGAATTCGGGAGTGAGCCTATTGGAGACAGCCAGTTGGCCATGATCTTTGCAGTTTGTGACCCGGGTAATTCTACCGGGAGCCAGATCTGCCTGGCGCTCCGGATCCTTTGCGGTTTTACCATAGAAGAAATCGCCAATGCTTTTTTGACCAGGACAGAGACTATAAAAAAACGCTTGCACCGGGCCAAAACCAGCCTTCGCAACAGCCATTTCCAGATCGGGGTATTAACCGAATCCAATATTAAGTTTCGCTTAGATAACGTACTTAAAACATTGTATCTGTTATTTAATGAAGGTTATTTTTCAAAAACAAATGATCAGCTGATCAGGAATGAACTCTGTGCAGAAGCCATAAGGCTAACACTTATCCTGACAGCAAACCCGTTAACCGATACAACACAAACCAAAGCGCTCCTGGCCCTGATGTGTTACCAAAGCTCGCGGCTTGAAGCACGTACCAACAATAGTGGCGAAATTATTCTTTATGACGAACAGGATCAAAAGCTGTGGAATAAAGATCTCATTGAAAAAGGTAATTACTATTTTGTACAATCCTGTCAGGGTAATCAAGCCTCAAAATATCACCTCGAAGCGGGTATCGCCTATTGGCATACCAAACATGCAGATCGCGATAAGTGGCAACATATTTTGCAACTTTATAATCAGCTTATTTTAATAGAATACTCACCTGTAACCGCATTGAACAGGGCATTTGCCATTGCCAGGGTTTACGGACATGAAAAAGCTATACGGGAGACAGAGAAACTAAAACTGATTGATAGCGATCACTATCACAAATTATTGGGCTATTTGTATGAAACGATAGATGTTGATAAAGCGATTGAGCATTACGGTCAGGCGGCTCAACTAACCGGTGCCAAAACAGTAAAACAGGCTTTGAATAAAAAAATAGAACAATTAAGACGCTGAAGCTGCCATAAGAAAGAAGCCCTTTAAAGGGTTAACGAATAAATACATTCTTTACAATTATCAATCCCTCTTTCTTCTTAAATTAAATACCTGTATTTTAGATAATTAATTTCGCCCGCCCGGGTAGAATTTGCCGGAAGGCGCAAACCAATTTATTAACCGATATTTAATAGAAAAAAAATGGAACAGCAACCTAACCAGCCATCACCCGAAAACATTATGAAAATTGGCACCGGCTTTTGGCCCTCAAAAATCCTTTTAACCGCCGTAAGTTTTCAATTGTTCACCAGGCTTGCCGAAAGGAAAACCATGAAAGCCAACGATATCAAAAACATTTTAGGGTTTAAATGCACCGACAGGAATGTTTATGATTTTTTAGACGCTTTAACCGTGTTAGGCTTTTTAAAGCGTCAAGGCATTTTGGATTCCGCTATTTATTCAAATACGCCGGACACAGATACATTTTTAGATAAAAATAAGCCATCATATATTGGAGGCATCCTCGAAATGATGAACAATCGCTTATATACGTTTTGGGGTAGCCTGGGCGAAGGGCTGCTTACCGGGCTTCCGCAAAACGAAATAAAAAAGAGCGATGACTTTTTTGATTTAATATATTCAGATCCTGAAAAATTGAAAGAGTTTATTAACGCAATGAGTGGCATTCAAATGGGGAACTTTATGGCCTTTGCTCAAAAATTTGATTTTACCAAATATAAAACGCTGATTGATGTAGGCGGTTCGGCAGGGCTGCTTTCATTGATGGTTGCCAGACATAATGCCCATATGCATTGCACCAGTTTTGACCTGCCGCCGGTTGAGCCCGTTACAAACACTACTATCCGGCAATTCGGGCTATCCGACCAGGTAAAAACAGCAAGCGGCGACTTCTTCACTATGCCCATACCCAATGCAGATGTTGTTGTAATGGGAAATATCCTGCATGATTGGGATGAGGAAAATAAAATATCATTAATGAAAAAAGCTTATGACGCGCTCCCCGCCAACGGAGCATTTGTAGCTATCGAAAACATAATAGATGATGAGCGAAAGCAAAATGTTTTTGGAATGATGATGAGTTTGAATATGCTTATTGAAACAGGTACGGGATTTGATTACACATTTGCCGACTTTAACAGGTGGGCAAATATTGCCGGGTTTAAATCAACTTCAATTATTCCATTAACCGGGCCATCAAGCGCGGCAATTGCATACAAATAGGTTGCGTTAATATTGCTATTGGAGGAAAACAGGAAGTTTCGCCGCTTGAGTTCTCATTAAGTCATTGGAGAAAAAGCTTTAAATTGCAATCAGTATTTAAACCCAACATATTAATGAGAGAATTGATAAAAAAATTGTTAGGTGCAGATATTCGCTTACAGCTTAGAAAAATATTTCCATCCAGGATACAAAGAGAGGCCGATAAGGTTGCAAGCGACGAAGCGGAGTTCAGGAGCAGGTTTTATTCAATGTTTATAAAAAGCGGTGATATCTGCTTTGATGTTGGTGCAAATATGGGTAACAGGGTTTTACCCCTGCTGGCCATAGGGGCAAAGGTTGTCGCTGTGGAGCCGCAAG
The DNA here is from genome assembly GCF_028993635.1 of Mucilaginibacter sp. SJ. Classification (NCBI taxonomy): domain Bacteria; kingdom Pseudomonadati; phylum Bacteroidota; class Sphingobacteriia; order Sphingobacteriales; family Sphingobacteriaceae; genus Mucilaginibacter; species Mucilaginibacter sp. SJ. The sequence continues at coordinate 4,244,591 of NZ_CP118631.1, read as the reverse complement.
AAAACTGTTACAAATATCTTAAACAAAAGTTTGGTAAAAGGATCGCCGTTGTGGGTAAAGGTCTTGGTGCTGTGGAAACGGTAAAAAAATTTTATGTTTCAAGTACATCCGTATTGTCATCATTTTCAGAAGAATGGATAGATTCTGTTAAGGATGGCCGGTTTGATGGCTACACCTGGGACGAACCTATAAACCTGGAAATAACGACAGCTGATAAACTGATTGAAACATTTGGCCTTCCGTCATTTATAAAAATTGATGTTGAAGGCTATGAGCTGGAAGTGTTGAAAGGGTTAACCCGACCTGTAAAAATGATTAGCTTTGAATATACCGTGCCCGAACAAACGGAACGAGCCATTCAATGCATTGACCAGATCCTTAAATACAACCCCAATATCGAATGCAACTACAGTTCAAATGAAAGCATGCAGTGGGGTATGGAAAAATGGCTGTTACCCGCCGGGATGAAAAGCTTCATTGCGAGTAACGATTTCATAAGTACAGGGTTTGGGGATATTTATGTAAGAACAAAAGTTTAATTAGGTTTTACTTGCGGGGCTTATCTGCTTGATCTCTGAACACCCTTTAAAAAATAGCACGGCTGGCGCCTCCGTCTACCTGAATGGTTGTCCCGCTGATGTATGCTGCCTGGGCAGACGAAAGGAATGCTACCAGGGCTGCAAACTCTTCCGGCTTGCCAATGCGTTTGAGCGGAATACTTTTGGCTTTTTCCTTAATTGCCTCTTCGGGGTCCACGTCCCGGGGCAATGTGTGCCTGATCCGATCTGTCAGAATAAGGCCCGGCGCGATATTATTAACGGTAATTCCATAAACGCCCAATTCGTCAGCGAGCATTTTTGCCATACCAACTACGCCCATACGCATTGCGGTAGACAGTACCGAGTTGGTCAATACGGACTTGACCGAACCACTAACGATATTGATAATACGGCCGCTGCCTGCCGTTTTCATGAACGGTAATACCAACCGGGATGTCCGGACAAAACTGAGCATGTTTTGTTCATAGGCCTGCTGCCATTGTGTGTCGTCAAAGCTCTCAAACTTCCCGAACGGTGGCCCGCCGGCATTATTAACCAATATATCTATCCGCCCATATACGCTGCCCGCCCGATTTATAAACGAAGTCAATTGCCCGCTATCGCTGACGTCTACCGGGAAGCAGGACACTTCATTGCCCGTTTTTGAGCTAATGTCTTCTGCGGCCTCGTTAAGTTCTGCCGCGTTCCGGGAACCGATGATGACTTTCGCGCCTTCTGCTGATAAAGCCATTGCCGAGGCTTTCCCTAATCCTTTACTTGCCGCCAATACAACAGCTACCTTTTGATCTAATCCGAGGTTCATAAGCAAATCTTTTAAGAAACAAATCTCTTGAATTTTTAGCTATATGGCCTGCTGTTCCGAAAAATTGACGGTTCGCCCACAGTCAAACAATTATTCAGGGTTTGCGAAAGATTACAAACATTCCATGTGGATATTGCTTTGATTTGGGGCTGATTTTTCTTTTCAGCTGTTTGCTCTGCTCAGCTTCCTTCTAAACCTTGAAGCCAGGGATTCCAAATCGCGTTTCTCAATGTCTTCGGGCCTATGAAACTGGGATAAAACAAGGGCTCTTGAAAGTTGAATAGTGCCGTTACTTGTTTTAACAACTACCTGGTCACCGCGTTCCGCATGGTTTTTATAATTCCCAATTTGGGGATTAATGCCGGTAACGCGCATCAGTAATTCAACTATAGCATAAAGTGGCAGTTTGTTCTTCGACATACATTTTGCTTATGTTGTTTAATACTAAGTTAAGTATATTTTAACAATTAATAAATATCACGCCTTCTTTGGCCCTTATGAGGCGTGGTGTGATAAGGCCGGCCAAACAAAAATTTATAGCCTAAAACTATCTTCATTCTTTATTGTCATAAATTTACCTTCATGAAAAAACTAACCTTTTTAACCTTATTTGCCCTGCTCAGCAAATTTGGTTTCGCACAAAACTTAAACAGTATGCAGTGGTACAGTAAACCCCAAAAATCATTGATAGAAGGCAGTACGCTGCACATGACCGTTGACCCCGCAACCGACTACTGGCGGGTAACACATTATGGCTTTATCAGGGATAACGGTCCATTTTATTTTACCGAACAGGAAGGCGATTTTGAAGCCAGCGTAAAAATTACCGGGGCCTACAAAGAGCTGTTTCACCAGGCCGGGTTAATGGTAAGGATAGATAACAAAAACTGGATAAAAACCGGAATTGAATATGTTGACGGCGTGCAAAACGTAAGCGCCGTGGTTACCCGCGAAGTTTCAGACTGGTCGGTAGTGCCGAGGCATGACAGCCCCAAATCTGTTTGGCTGAAATTGCTGCGGAAAGGTGATTTCGTAGAGATCAAATATTCGTTCGATGGTGAAAAATATGATATGCTCCGCCTGGCTTACTTCCCGCCCAATGTAAAAGCGATGATAGGAATGGTTGCGGCGGCACCCGGCAAACAAAGCTTTGATGTAACGTTTGAAGATTTTAAGGTGCTGAAGATCGGCAAATAATTTTGTCGGAGGATTGATATAGAACTAAGCCTTTGAACTGAAGTTTGAAGGCTTTTTTATTTTAAAAGTATTATGGTATAAAGAGGAATGAATATCGCTTTCATTACATTTCAACCATTTTTATTATTTTTGCCCCGGTAAACAACCAATCCCTCTATGTGATAAATAATTTCTTTCAGGACAAATAAACAGCGCCGTTACCACAACGTACGCTGTAATTATTCACGCTTAAAGAAAGAAATTATGCTTATTCTGCACGATATCACTTATATACACCCTAACCGTGATCTTTTATTTGCCGGTATAGATCTCGTAGTCAATAAAAATGATAAAATAGCCCTCATAGGCAACAACGGCACGGGGAAATCAACCCTGCTTAAAATATTAGCCGGAAACTTACAACCCGCAAGCGGCGTAGTAAAAACTACTTCTAAGCCATATTATGTGCCCCAGATTTTTGGACAGTACAACGAGTTTAGCATTGCCGAAGCCCTGCAAATAGCCAATAAACTAAACGCCTTAAAGCAGATCCTTGAAGGCAATGTTACCGACGAAAATATGACCCTGCTCAATGACGACTGGGCTATTGAGGAGCGCTGCCAGGAAGCGTTTATCCATTGGCAACTTAGGGATATTGACCTGTCGCAAAAAATGGGAACACTTAGCGGCGGGCAAAAAACGAAAGTATTTTTAGCAGGCATCGCCATTCATCGCCCCGAAATAGTTTTGCTGGATGAGCCGAGCAACCATTTGGATAATTCAAGCAGGGAACTGTTGTATAATTATATCCAATCAACCAATAATACGCTGGTGGTGGTTAGTCACGACCGTACCTTACTCAACTTACTTAATACGGTTTGCGAACTTAGCAAGCGGGGCATAACCGTTTACGGCGGAGATTACGATTTTTATGCCGAACAAAAAATGATGGAGAGCGATGCCCTGAACCAGGATGTAAGAAGCAGGGAGAAAGCGCTCCGCAAGGCTAAGGACACAGAAAGGGAATCGATTGAACGGCAGCAAAAGCTGGATGCCCGCGGTAAAAAGAAACAGGAAAAAGCCGGTGTGCCCACTATCATGATGAAAACGCTTAAAAACAGCGCCGAAAAAAGCACCTCGAAGATGAAGGGTGTCCATGCCGAAAAAACTGATGCTATCGCACAGGAACTAAGCCAGCTACGCACATGGTTGCCGGATATTGATAAAATGAAGATGGGCTTTGACAATTCGGCACTTCATAAAGGGAAGGTACTGATTAGTGCTAAGGACCTCGACTTTGGATACGGGGATCAGCAGCTCTGGAAGTCGCCGTTAAGTTTTCAAATCGCCAGCGGCGAAAGGCTGGTGATCAAAGGAGCAAACGGCTCGGGCAAAACAACGCTGATAAAAATGCTGCTGGGCTCACTGGAACCACAATCGGGCACAATTGAACGCGCGGCGGTTAAAGCCATTTATATCGACCAGGATTATTCACTCATCAATAACAAGCTCAGTGTTTATGAACAGGCGGAAGAATATAATTCGGGCATATTGCAGGAACATGACATCAAAATTCGCCTCAACAGGTTTTTGTTTACTAAGGAGTATTGGGATAAACCGTGCAGCGCCCTGAGCGGTGGCGAAAAAATGCGGCTGATGATCTGTTCGTTAACCATCAGCAACCAGGCACCGGATATGATCATCCTGGATGAGCCCACCAATAACCTCGATATCCAAAACATCGAAATTTTAACAGCAGCTATTAACGATTACCAGGGAACGCTCATCGTTGTATCGCACGATGAATATTTTTTAAAGGAGATACGCGTGGAACGGGAGATTTTGATAGGGTAAAAAGATAGAAAAAAGAGGGGCCACCGGTTTGCTTTGCATACAGCTGGCCTGCTTTTGCTTTTCATTATTTAAAACCCTTTCTTCCTTGTAATTCCCGGCTTTCTGCTTTTCCGCTCTGCAGGTTCGGGAACACCTTCGGCGCCGTAGCTGCGGGCCATTTTGGCTATGCGCTCTTCCATGGTCTCAGTAGTTAGTCTTTCCCGGCCGAGGCTGTCAACCATGATCGGAAAGGCAAAAGGTGTTGGTCGCTCAATCACTTTCAAAATGATATTTTGTGTTTGGATCCGTTGCAAAGCAGCCCTTAGCCTGAACTCTTCTAATTGAAAGGCCAAAGCCTCATTATAGGCCTGGCGTACCAGTAAGTTATCCGGCTCATACTCGCTGAAGACTTCAAACAGCAATGAAGTTGATGCCTGCAAATGTTTATTCTTAACCTGCTGACCCGGATAGCCGGTAAATACCAAGCCACCGATATGTGCTATATCCCTGAAACGGCGGCGGGCCATTTCATTGGCATTTAAACTGTGCTGAATATCATCTATCAGGTTATCTATCGAAAAAAAGCCGGTATCCTCCAATGCTTCCTCAATAGGGATGTCTTCGTCGGTGAGCAATTCAAAGCCATAATCATTCATGGCAATGGAAAAACTGGCAGGTCTTATTTTACTGATGCGATAAGCCAGCAGCGATGCCATGCCTTCGTGCACCAATCGCCCTTCAAAAGGATAAAACAACAAGTGGTGCCCTTCTCTTGATTTAAACGACTCGATCAAAAACTCGTGGCTTTGCGGCAGGTGCGATAATTGCTGCTGCAAATCAAAAAGCGGTTTCAAAGCTTTAACTTCCACATCTTTTTCGATGCCATGCGCCACCTCATCCAGTTTAAGCCTGAACACAGCCGCCAATTGTGATGACAGCGGCATCCGCCCCCCGTTCCAACTCGGGATGATGCCTTTGGTGGAGTTGGATTTTTTAACGTAGGCCGTCATTTCCTTCACGCGCACAAACTCCAAACTACGACCCGCAAACCAAAAGGTATTCCCGGGTTTTAACTTCGATACAAAGGACTCTTCAATAGTACCCAAACTACCACCGCTGAGCCATTTTACGCGGATGCTTAATTCACTGGTAATGGTGCCAATACTCAGCCGGTGGCGCATTGCTACTCTGCGGCTATTTACTTTATACAATCCGTTTTCAACCTCAACTTTTAAAAATTCATCATACTGGGCAAGCGTTTTGCCGCCGCTGGTGATAAAATCAAGTAGCTGACCAAATTCGTTCCTGCTCAGATCAGCAAAGGCATAGGTGGTTTTAACCTCCTCAAACAGTTCGTCGGCGTAAAAACCATCAGACACGGCCAGTGTCACCATGTACTGGATCAGCACATCCATGGTGAGCAGCATCGGATCGCGGCTTTCAAAAATCTTATCCTTAATAGCTTCCTTCAGCGCCGCGCCCTCCAATAACTCGAGCGAGTGCGTGGGTACAAAATAAGCCAGAGATGTCGCTCCCGGATGGTGCCCGCTTCGCCCTGCGCGTTGCATAAAACGGGCAACACCTTTGGGACTGCCAACCTGTACAACGGTATCTACAGGGCGAAAATCAACCCCCAGGTCTAAACTTGAAGTACATACCACCAGTTTTAGCGCTTCGGCATGCAGGGCGGCTTCTACCCAGTTGCGCAGCTCGTTATCCAATGAGCCATGGTGCATAGCCATGATGCCTGCATATTCCGGGTAATTATCCAAAATGGCATGGTACCAGATCTCCGATTGAGAGCGGGTATTGGTAAATATCAGTGTGGTTTTACTTTTGGCAACTATTTCCATCACCTCGGGCAGCAGCTTTAAACCGATATGCCCAGCCCAGGAGTAATTCTCAATATTCTGTGGAATAATAGACCGGATATCCAGCTTCTTCTCCAGGTTAGCGCGCACCATTTTAACCTGTTCCGACGGAAAATCATTCCCTAATAAAACTTCGGCGGCCTGTTCAAGATTGCCAATAGTTGCGGAGATGCCCCAGATTTTCACCCCACCCCAACCCTCCCCGAGGGGGAGGGAGCTTTTTTCTAAATATTGCTTAATGGAATCAATTACCTTTTCAGGATTTTGCAACACTTCATCATTAGTATATCTCAGCACGGTATATCCCTGTGAATTTAAATATGCTGTCCTTTCTTCGTCTAAATGTTGTTGTTCTATGCTGTTATGATATCCTCCATCAACCTCAACAATCAATTTCTTCTCAAGGCAGATAAAATCTGGTATATAATTCAACACAAGATGTTGCCGCCTGAATTTATATCCCGTCCTTTTACCTCTCAATAATTGCCACAAAATATTTTCCGCTTCGGTAGGTTGATGACGCATAAACTTTGCATTATCAATATTTGCCTGCCAGCTCAAAGCATCGGTTGTATGATAGCCGGGATATTTTTCTTTTACTTTAGTATCTAACTTTTCGGCTCCCTCTCCTTTGGAGAGGGTTGGGGTGAGGTGCTTTAATCTGGACAAACCCAGCTCCACCTGCACTCCCCTCTTCGTACCCAATAACTCGTGCCATTCATCAATCACAACCACCTGCAGCTGACTGAACAGTTTAGGATATTCCTTTTGGGCCAGCATGAGGTGCAAGCTTTCCGGCGTGGTGAGCAGCACTTCGGGCAGCTTTTTTTTGAGGGCCTGTTTTTCGGCAGCGGGGGTATCCCCGGTTCGGGTGGCTATACGCCATGGTAAACCAATCTCATCGCAGGCTTCCTGCATGGCTTTGCGGATATCGTTGGTAAGCGCCCTTAAAGGGGTTATCCAAAGCATCAGCAAACCGTTATTTTGTTTTGTTTTATAGGTATCGGGATGTGTGTTGATGAACCCTGCCAGAAAAGGCAGGAACAAGGCAAAAGTTTTACCACTACCTGTGGGAGCATTCAACAAGCCTGAATAACCGCCAAGGTATGCCTCCATCATTTCAGCCTGGAAAGGGAACTGCTCCCAGCTTTTTTCCGTGTACCATTGCTGTATAACCTGTTGGCCTTTGCTTGTCATTATCCTGTTAACAAAATTTTTGTTGTTTGGTTATAGGTGAACCAAACATGCCAACAAAATAACTATTAAATTGGTTATACTCTTATGATCAGAAATAGCTTAATAATCATTTCGATCGCCATATGCCTTTTAGCCTGTGGCAATAACTCAAAAAAAGAAACAACTTTAGCCGATACCAATAAAGTACCTGAAGATACCGAGGGGCAGCATCTCCCGGATAAAAACGACACCACCATTCATCATACTATCGCATCGGATACCGGCACCGTCAATGTCCCCGAATCAGACTGGCTGATAACTCCCGGTAAAGGCATTGGACATATTATTTTAAATGATGATGTTCAAAATGTGATAAAGCAATTGGGCAAGCCTGATAGCTCCGACGCGGCCATGGGCAGTTCATTGATGGTCTGGTTTGCCAAACATGATATTACCCGTTACCGTACCGCTGTTTTTTCGCACCGCAACATGGGCGGTAAGGATGAATCAATAAGTCACATACAAAAGATCCTCATAACATCGCCGCGGTTTAAAACCGGCGAGGGCGTAGGGGTAGGTTCAACCAAACAGGATGTTCAAAAATATTATGCATTAAAGCCAACCTCTACCTATACCAACAATGGCAGCAAGGTGCAGATTTACACCGATCCGGGTAAAGGGATTTCTTTTGAAATAGATAGCAGCGGCCGTTGCGTTGGTGTGGTAGTACATAAAGCCAATGATACTACAATATCTAAACATGCTTAATACGCTATTGTCACGGAACTTATTTCAACCCCTCACGCGCTAAGCACCCTTGCTAAGCAAATCGACTACCTTTCTCGCGGGGTGATGAAACAAGTTACCCATGACAACTTAAAAAATAGCGTCATACTGAGTGATTAAAATCCGTTGGATTCTGAAGGGGAAATGACATCTCAACCACGTCGAGTAACCATCAGGGAAGCCCTGAAAAAAACGTAATGACATGTAAAATATATTTTAGCGGTGTTGCGCGTGGGCCGCGTTAGGGATTGCAGTGTAAAGCCCGGAGCGCGTAGAGGGGTTGCGGGCAGGAAAAGCGAGGACTTGCAACGGAAAGCCCGGGCCGCAGGCAACGCCCATGTTATAAAACTGATCGAAAAAATACACTTAATAATCAACAACTTACGATCACGTCATTATAAGGCACGAAGCAATCTCCGACAGGCAGGTAAAAATCTTTATTCTAAGAACTTACATCGTCGCGCTCTTGGCCGCGCGGGGCCAGTTACTTTTTTCTTGATAAAAAAGTAACCAAAAAATCAAGTCAGCAGGGAGGCTTCTTTTCGCTCAGGCAACCCAATGCCCATCGCCCGGCCTTTGCCCTGCAAAACGGCCAGAACCACGGGCTGCAATTATTTTGCCCCGCTTCGCCCCGCGTGCCCAATGCTTCTGCAAAAACTTGCTATGCCCTTTCCTTCGCTCAGAGCCACCATTGTTCTGCCCGTTTTCGTCCGAAGCTTACCTGCTGACGAAGAACTTGCTTTAAACATGTCATGGGTAGGCCCTAGAAGTATGGCGGGCAGGCCTCTGCACACGAGTCTTCGACGGGCTCAGACTGACAGGCCCTCTTTGTCATCTAATCTTCAGAGTCCACGAATTTAATCACTCAGCATGACCCGTTTTATATAATAAAGAAGGCCTTTCCGAAACGGAAAGACCTTCTTTATTATGATATCGACTATCCTTATTTCTTTTCGGGCATCAATATCAGTTTAATCAAATTTTTACCGCTCAGGTACTTATTGGCGGCATCTTTAGTGCTTTGAGGGGTTATTTGTTCAAGGCTGCTTACATGCCCCAGGATCTGGTCCGGGTTTTCACCGTTTTGCGATGTTGAGGCAAGATATCCCGCCCAGAAAACATTTTGTTTAAGCTGCTGCTGGGTTGAACGGGCTTCTTCGGCAACAAATTTCTGGATATCTGCCGGTAAGGCGCCGTTCTGTTTAATTTTGGCTATCTCCTCCATGGTAGCGTTGATCAGCTTATCCACATTTTCGGGTGCGCAACCAAAAGATATGGTAAAAGTGTAACGGCCTCCCGGAATTTTATGGTAGCCGGCCCTCACTCCGGGAGCATATACACCGCTTTCCTGCTCACGTAACCGTTCAATCAGTTTAATGTTCAGTACTTCTTCCAGCGCATCTACCTGTATATTGTTAGCTTCATTGTAATCATAATCGCCGCTAAAAACCAATTGTACCGTGCTTTTATCACCTACCCCTTTATTCACCGTTTTGGTGATCAAACCTGCAGGCGGCTCAATATTCATGTTTTTATAAGTTTCCTTGCTGTTGGTTGAGGGCAAACCGCCAAGGTAATGTTCCAGGTATGGCTTAATTGTTTCCACGTTAAAATTACCCACCAGGGTAAAGGTAAAACCACTGGCGTCGGCAAAGCGTTTTTTGTAAAAATCGTAAGCTTTATCAAGTGTTGCCGCATTTAACCTTGGTAAGGTAGTTACCATACCACGGAAATTATAGTTACTTAATACAGCCGATACCGTATCCTGGTAAACACTTCCGGGATCAAGCCCGCGGGTACTCAATACCGACCTGGTTTGATCGATGTTGGCATCCCAGATGTCTTTGTCTTTACGGGGCTGGGTGAAGTACAGGTAAATCAGCTGAAGGGCTGTTTCAAAATCGGCGGGCGAAGTATTTCCCGAAATGCCCTGCGCAAACTCACTGATATACGGCGAAATACTCAGGTTTTTGCCGGCCAACTTTTTATCAAGCATGCCCTGGTTAAACTGCGCTATACCGCTACCGCTGATAATAGATGAAGCCAGGTTTGCCGACGTAAATTCATCGTCACTTGCCAGTGATGTACCGCCAAAAGCGTAACCGTTTATCAGGATCTGATCATTACGATATTCAGTAGGTTTTAAGATCACCTTTAAACCATTGCCTAAAGTAAGCGTGGTTGTTCCAAGGGCTTCATCCGTTTCTTCTTTAGCAACTTTAGTACCTTCAGGAACTTTGGCCAGCAGCGGGTCACTTGATACATTATCAATATAGGCAGTTACATTTTGCCCGCCTGTGGCAATCCAGTTCAGCAAGGTTTTCTCGTCGGGCAAATTAGCTTTTTCTTTATCCGGGGCCTGTACTACCACCACACGGTTTTGATCGCTGATAAATTTACCGGCCATAGCATTCATATCGGCCAGGCTTACTTTATAGATATTGCCTATATAAAAATTGTATTCATAGCTGATGCCGGGGATAGCCTCGCCGGTTAAAAAGTTAGCCTGGTATTCACGTACAAAATTTGCCGAAGGGGTTTTATCCCTCTCCCGGTAAGCATTCCCAATACCAACCAGTGCATCCTGCTTAGCACGTTCCAGTTCGGTAAGGGTAAAACCAAATTTGCGGGCGCGTTCAGATTCAGCCACTACGGCTTTAACCGCTTTTTCAAGTTCGCCGGGTTTGGCGACAACCAGTGAAGTATAAGCATCCTGGTCGCCAATAAAATTACCATAGCTGGTACGGCCATATAAAAACGGCGGATTAGGTTTTTGCAGCAACTCGTTTATGCGCGAATTAAGCATCTGGTTAAATAACTGCACCCTTACCTGCTGCATGTAATCGCCGGTAGTTTTAGTAACTGTGCCGGGATGTTTTACTATGATCTGCGCTACAGTGTATGGATACTCGGGGTCAGTTACAATCTTTACCGCGGTACCCGGTGTTGCAGGTACGGAATATTTTGTCCTCGGCTTTTCGGCGGCCGGGTTTTTAAGCTGTGAAAAGTTTTGTTTAATGAGTGCCTCAACACGTTTTGGGTCAAAATCGCCCACGGCAACAACAGCCTGCAAATCGGGGCGATACCAATCCTGGTAAAAAGCTTTGATGGTTTCCGGCTTAAAGTTTTTCAGGATATCTTCCTTTCCTATCGGCAAGCGGAGTGCATACCTTGAGTTGTTAAGCAGTACGGGCAATGTTTGTTGTTGTAAACGTTCCTGGGCATTTTTGCCACGAAGGCGCTCTTCTTCCAAAACAACGCCTCGTTCTTTATCAATTTCGGCAGGATCAAAACTTACATACCCGGCCCAGTTGGCCAGTATATTAAAGCCTTTTTCAAACACGCTGACGGTATCGGTTGGCAGAGGTAATTGATACACGGTTTCGTTAAACGAGGTGTATGCGTTTAAATCGGCGCCAAATTTCACGCCTGCTTTTTGCAGGTAGTCAACCATCTGGTTTTTTGGAAAATCGCGTGTGCCGTTAAAAGCCATGTGCTCGGTAAAATGGGCCAGGCCCTGCTGATCGTCATTTTCCAAAACCGAACCGGCTTTATTAACCAGGTAAAGTTCGGCCCTGCTTTTAGGCTCAACATTGGCACGGATATAATAAGTTAAGCCGTTGGGTAATTTACCAATGATCACATCCTTGTCAACCGGTAATATATCGCTCTTGGCAGCAATGGCCTGGGTGCCCGGTTTATTTTTAGGCGACGGAACAGGTTTCTTTTTTACTTGTGCGAAAGCACTTCCGCCCGAAAGTGTTAAAGCCAATAGGGCCAGCGGAACGTATTTGTTCAGGTTCATTATAAAGTTTAAATAGTCAGGGTACTAAGATGCAAAACGAAAATCTTAGTTACAAAGTATTGTTATGAAAATTAATGTTTTGTAGCTGATTTTGAGGCCGGCTTTTTAGCCGGAGCCTGGTTAGAAGAACCAAAAGCATCCTGCATCATTTGCGTTAGTTCATCTTTATGTTCTGCAACGGCATTCTGGCCAACCATCATCCCCCTTTGCATTAACGCAGGCAATTTTGAGCTTACTTTTTGCCCTATCGGTGAGCTATAAAACACAGAAATCTGATTAAGTTCATCTTCAGTAAATTCTTCAGCATAAATAGCTGCCATCTTATCTTTAAGCAAATCCCAGGTAAAATATTTGCTCATAAAGGTTTTCATCACATCAATGAATTTGGCACGCTGCTCTGCAGGCATTTGACTACTTGTGGAGTTAATGATATTATCCATCATTCCGCCAAACTGTTTATCTATACCAATAGAAATTAACAATTGCTCAGCGGCCTTTAAATGTGATTGGGTAATAGTTTGAGTGGTTGTTTGCGCTTTTAAGCTTGAAAAAGAAAACAGGATGATTCCTGTTAATGCGATAAGTTTAAGTTTTAGGTTCATATTAAATTTTGATAAAGATCTTTTTGATGTAGAACACCCACATCACTACCCATAAAATGAGCACCGTAAATATAGCACTTATCAATGAAGCATTTACAGGTGAAAGATAAGGCGCAAAAAAAGTTTGATAAATAGACGAGCCGTTTATTTTGATCATCCCCATATAATGCGGAATAAAGCCCGACAATACATAAGCTGTTATAGCATTGGTACCAAATACCACAAAGGGATAAGTAAAGCGTTTGTACCCTTGTATGTCAATAAGCCAGTAGCATAAAGCCAGCCCAATGGTTGCCAGGCCGCCGGTATAAAGCACAAAGGAGCTTGTCCACAAGGCTTTATTAATGGGGAAAAACAAGTCCCAAAACAAGCCTGCTATAACCGCGATTATTCCGTAAACAAACATCCAGTTAGTTTTGATATTGTCATCGCGGTCTCTACGTTTTAGCCAGCTGCCCACCCTAATACCAAACAGGGCTGTGGCAACGGCGGGAATAGTTCCCAGCAAACCTTCCGGATCCCAGGTATGCGATTCGCGCCAGAGGTGATCGGGCGTAAATACCAGCCTGTCTATCCATGCCCCCATATTGGTTTCAGGCTCAAGATTGGCATAGCCTACACCCGGTACAGGGATAAAGGTCATGATGATAAAATAACCGATAAGTGCGATGGCAAAAATCCAGTCGCGCGTTTTTTGTGATGTCTTGAGATAAAGTACTGTGCTGATGAAATACACCAGGGCTATGCGCGGCAACACACCCGGCAAACGTAAATGAGCCAGCCCTGTATCGGGGTGCAAGGTCAGTTGAGTTATCCAGGGGATCAGCAGCAAGATCATGGTACGGCGCAGCGCCTTCAGGATGAGTTTACTGTGCGATACCGCAGCCTTTTTACTTTCCATGGCATATATAACCGATACGCCAACCATAAACAAAAAGAAAGGAAAAACCAGGTCGGTAGGTGTACAACCGTTCCATTTAGAATGTTCAAGCGGTGCATAGATATGCCCCCAGTCGCCAGGGTCATTGACGAGGATCATCATGGCGATGGTAATACCCCGGAATACATCAAGGGAAAGAAGGCGTTTTGGTTTTTCGGTTATGGTTGAGGTCATAGGTTACATTAAAGAAATTCCCTCCCAAGGGAGGGGTGCGTTTGGAATGTGCATTGGCAGGGAGGGGTTTATACACCCTGTCAAAAACAAGGCTAATCGATGAAACCCCTCCCTACACCCTCCCAAGGGAGGGAATCGCACAAGGCCTCCAATTATTAACCCCATTGTCCGCTTCCACAGACAATAGGGTTCAATCCAAATCCTTAAAACATATATCGTTTAAACGCCTCCATAGCCTCATATTCAGCAAGACCAAGGCGGTCGTAGCGCTGGGCGGTGTCGCGGGTGCGGTCTTCTGCCCTTACCCAGAACTCCCTTGCATCATCGCCCGGAAACACAGGCCTGTCCTTTTGCGACTGGTGCTTGAAGATGGCGTTACGCTTGCGGATCACCTCCTGTGGCGACAATGGTACTGCCATCTCTATCTCATAAGTCTCAAACTCATGCCATGCTCCACGATACATCCACAGCCAGCAATCTTCTACCCAGGCTTCTTTACCTTTTAATCTTTCCAGTGCAGCTAAGATGATTTTGAAGCATACTAAGTGCGTACCATTAGGATCGGCAAAATCACCGGCAGCAAAGATCTGCTGTGGTTTTACTTTTTGAAGCAGGTCGATAGTCAATTGAATATCTTCCTCACCTACCGAGTTCTTTTTGGTTTTACCGGTTTCGTAAAACGGCAATGCCATAAAGTGGATATGATCATCCTCTAAGCCTGCATACCTTGCACCAGAGATAGCCTCGGTTTTCCTGATAAAGCCTTTTACATTCCTGATCTCCTGGGTGTCGATCTCGTTTGGTTGTTTGGTTGGGAAGAAGGCACGCATATCTTCATATGATTTTTGAAGATGAGCTGTGTCTTCGCCAATGCTTTTTGTAAAGTCGATCGCAAATTCCATGTACCTTAGCACATCATCATCCCAAACGGCGGTATTGCCTGATGTTTGGTAAGCCACGTGTACGTCATGTCCCTGGTCTACCAAACGGATAAATGTACCGCCCATCGAGATCACGTCATCATCAGGGTGAGGTGAGAAAATGATTGAGCGTTTTTTAGCAGGCAGTGCCCTTTCCGGTCTTTGAGAATCATCCGCATCCGGTTTACCACCCGGCCAGCCGGTGATGGTATGCTGAATTTGGTTAAAAATATCAATATTGATATTATACACAGGGCCTTGCTCTACCGCAAGTTGTGCCATGCCGTGGTTATTGTAATCTTCTTCGGTTAGTTTCAGTACCGGTTTGTTAACCTCATTGGCAAGCCAGATCACCGCTTTCTTTTTTAGCTGATTATCCCACACGCAATCTTTTACCAGCCATGGAGTATCAAACCTGGTCAGTTCTGACGCTGCATCTGCATCCAGTACAAACTCTACATGTTGTGACAATTGCAGGTAGGTTGCAGGTACTTCGCCCGAGATCTCGCCTTCCACCGCTTTTTTGATGATCGGTGCTTTCTTCTTGTTCCAGGCCATCAAGATGATTTCCCTGGCTTTGAAGATGGTACCGATCCCCATGGTAATGGCTTTGGTTGGCACATTCGCCTTACCACCAAAATCCCTTGAAGCATCACTCCTCGTCAGGTCGTCAAGCGTTACCATCCTGGTTCCTGAGTTTGGTGCAGAACCCGGCTCGTTGAAGCCGATGTGACCTGTACGACCGATACCCAGGATCTGAAGGTCTAAGCCGCCAAGTTCTTCTATCTGCTTTTCGTAAGCCAGGCAGTAGCCTGCTACGGCTTCTTTATCCAGTGTACCATCCGGGATGTGCACATTGGCTTTATCTATATCAATATGGCTGAACAGGTTTTCGTACATGAAGGTTACATAGCTTTGTGCTGCTGTGGGTTTCATTGGGTAGTACTCATCCAAGTTGAAAGTGATCACATTCTTAAAGCTCAAGCCTGCTTCTTTGTGCTGCCTTACCAGTTCGGCATATACCCCTATCGGGGTTACACCGGTGGCAAGCCCCAATACCGCTTTTTCGCCTTTGGCTTGTTTCGCGCGGATCAGATCTGCTATCCGGTTCGCTACCGCTACCGAGGCTTCCTGTTGGTTGTTGTATACGCTTACCGGTAACTTCTCGTAACGTGTCTCTTCCAATAAATTTAATCGTGCCATGAATCTTAGGAAATGAAAATGAGGTTAGTTGTTCAAAACAAATATATCAGATATTTACATAGCGCCGTTATTATTTTAACTTTTGCGATGGTGTTAACCAATCTAAATGGGGTTAACACGGGTTAACACATTTCAAATCTTTAAAATACAAAACATTAATAATCAATAGTTTAAACACTGCCATGGGTTACACTAAACTGATATTTTCGAGCAATTAACACGTCCAAACGTTTACCCCTGTTATTGACAAAAGCAAGTGCTGATGAAACCTGGCCCGTTTAACCGGCATCAGGCCATAAAACAAGTATCATTTGATACTGATAGTTTGCCAATATCATTATCTTAATTCGTTGCTATATTAACAACAAATCATCGTCACTAAAATATTAAATGCATTTACCCCAACTTTTGCGGGTTGCCGTACAAATAGTAATTTAAGCCCATGATACCATTGAACCATAACCTGCAACACCTGTTTAGCATCGCTCAAAAACCATCAAAAACGGGTATCGGCCTAATGTCCGGCACCTCATTGGACGGGCTTGACATTGCCCTGTGCAAATTTACCGGCAATGGTTTAAGCACTCATTTTGAGCTGATGCAATTTATCACAATCCCTTATCCGGATAGTTTTAAGCAGGAAGTTCAACAGGTGTTTGCCCGGCGCAATGCAGATCTTGAAAAGGTAACTTTACTTAACGCTTATATCGGCAGCTATCACGCCGAACTGATATTGCAGGCACTTGCTCAATGGAAAGTCGACCCGCAAGAGGTTGATTTTATCGCCAGTCATGGTCAAACTATTTACCATGCCCCCCAGCGTTTACATCAGCATAAAAACTACGGTAACGCTACTCTGCAAATTGGCGACGGCGATCATATCGCCGTAAAAACCGGCATATTAACCATCAGCGATTTCAGGCAAAAGCATATTGCTGCCGGAGGAGAAGGCGCTCCGCTGGCTTTATATGGTGATGTATTATTGAGCAATAAAACCGGCCAAAACCGGGTGCTGTTAAACATAGGAGGCATTGCTAATTTAACCTGGCTTCCCGGCGACGGTGATTTTAACCGCGTGCTCTGCACAGATATTGGCCCCGGCAATACACTCATAGATGCTGCCTGCCGAAAATATTTTGATAAGCCTTTTGATGAGGATTCGGTCATCGCTTACAAGGGGCGGGTAAATAAAGATCTATTAACGGCGCTCCTCTCCCATCCGTTTTTTAAAGAAAATGCCCCCAAAACCACCGGACCAGAACTGTTCAATCTTGCCATAGTTGCTGAAGCACAGCAACGGTCAGGTACCGGGCAAGTTAGTGGTGAAGACCTTATTTGTACCCTAAGCGCCTTCACCGCGGCATCCATAGCCGGTTTTGTTAAGGAAAATATAGCAGGGGACCATATTAAAATTTTTACCAGCGGCGGCGGGGCGCGAAATCCATTTGTTATTGGGGAATTAAAAAAACTATTGCCCCAAGCGACAATAGAAGATAGCAGTTTACTTGGGATTAACCCCGACGCCAAAGAAGCTATATTATTTGCTTTATTAGCTAATGAAGCCTTATGCGGTGAGCCGATCAGGATCGGCGTTAACCCGGCAGTGTTGATGGGGAAATTCTGCTTCCCGGTTTAAGCGGGGAGTTCAAATTGATTATTCCCACGCAGCGAGGCATCACATGCATCTATACACTTGCGCTGTAAACGCTCCAAATAGCTTATCGCCCCATCTGCTGCTTCATGAACCTTCTGATCCGCTGCAACAAGGTACCTTTTCTGTTTGCCAGGAAATTTTTTATCGCTTTATAAGCCTCTTCATTCTCCTCTATGATGTCGGGAAATTGCGTTACCTGTTTGCGTGCCATTTGCACATGGTACATATCCTCTTTATTGGAGTGCACGCCAGTACCATCATGGCCTATATTTTGAATAAGCGACTGTGAAGGGTTCAGCGTCAACCCGTTCTTCAAAAAGATAGAGGCATACCAGCGAATGGCCCAGGAATTATTTTTACCGGCCTTAAACTGCTCTATCTGCTTCCAAAAATTCATTTTACCTTCTATCGAAAACCGGGCTATTTTCAGCGTATCAAACTGATCAATCAGCTTATCAACATCGGGTTCAAAGTTTTTCCAGGCGCGGGCCCAGGTTGCCCAGCCCCAGCTGGTGGCTGCACGATAAAAGAATGTTTCGGGCAGTTTTTTGTCATGCAGATTGTACATATAGGCACCGATATGCATTACCTGTTCCTGGTTTGCATATTTTGTTAATGCGTCATTGAAATACTGCAAGGTATAGGGGGAAGATAACAGATCGTCTTCAAAAACAATCACTTTGCCATATTCATACACCAACTGTGTTACCCCGCTGATGATGGATTCGGCCAGACCGAGATTATGATTACGCAAAATAATTTTTACCGATTTAAAACCGCTTACATCTTTTACCAGTTGCCTCACCTGTTCAACCTTTGGCTTATCGGCATCAGTTTTGGCTGAATCGCAAAAAATATACAGGCGCGACTCATCGGCCAGTAAATTTTGCTGCAAATAACTGATGGTACGGCGGGTATGGTCGGGCCGGTTATAAACAAAAAGAGCTATCGGGGCAAGATTTTGCATGGTATAATTTCAGCAGATCAGGTATTGCAATTTAAACACCTTGCATTAAGCGGGCATTTAATTTGCAAGGCAAAATTATACCATAACCTTCCGATTGCAAACAAATAAAATAATTTGTTTTTATTCTGCCGATTTTACCGTAAATGTGGTACGGCGGTTAAGTTGCCTGCCCTCAGGGTTATCTTTGCCATTTGGTAGTTTGTTTGGGGCAACGGGCATTCTTTTGCCATAGCCGCGGGCTGTAATACGGGCAGACTTAATGCCTTGCAGTAACAGGTAATCAACACAAGCCTCCGCACGGGCCTGCGATAATTTCATGTTCGCCGCGTCGGTGCCTATTCCGTCAGTATGCGAGCCAAGCTCGATCTTAATTTTAGGGTTATCGTTCATGATGGCCACCAGTTTATCCAGCGTATCAAATGATTCGGACCGGAGATGGGCGTTACCAAAATCAAAATAAATATTCTCGATAGTTATCTGAACATTGATCTTATAATTCTGCAGGCAAATTTCGGGGTTAATGAGCGTATCAATACCCGGCTTTACTATCGGTGCAGGAATAACTTTGGTAAAGTACCCCTTTTGCGAAATCTCCAGTTTATACCTTGGCAGTTTTTCCTTTACCTGGAAAACATAATCGCCTTTGGCATCGGTTACCTTAACAGCCAAACCCATTTTCACGTCGGGATCTTTAAGAATTACCCTTGCTCCTGCCATACCACCGTTAGTGCGGCAATCAATTACACGGCCACTGATATATAAAAACTTATACTGCCCGGTAAACAGGCTTAAGCAGCAGTCAGAACCGCGTGCCGAACTCAGGTAAAATTTATTTGGATTGGTTGGATCAAGGCTATAGTACAAGTCGTCTTTAGATGAGTTAACCGGGTAACCTAAATTAACCGGGGCCGACCAATGGCCAAAATCTCCTTCGCTGCGGTAAACATCAAAGCCGCCCATACCGGTAAAACCATTCGAGCTAAAAAACAACACTTTATCTGCCTTGTCATAATATGGCGATTGTTCGTCATATGCTGTATTTACCGCATCGCCCAGGTTACTTACAGTTTTCGGCTGCCCGGCATCATCAAGGTTACTTTCCCAAATGTCGTCGCCGCCTTCACCGCCGGGCCTGTCGGATGAGAAAAACAATCGCCGGCCATCAGCGCTAACAAAAGGGTGCTTGGAATTATAGCCTTCGGCATTAACAGTATTATTGAGCCTTACCGGCTGCTGCCATATGCTGCTTACCAGTTGACTAAAATAAATGGCAGATACTGTTTTCCCGTTCTTTTTATACCAGCGGGTAAGGTACATCCTGGTGCCGGTACCATCAAGCGCAGGTGTAGCGTATTCAATTTGTCCTTCTTTATCAAACGCGTTAAAGTTTGTGGCAAGCGCTTTAGTTGAGTCAAGGATGGCCGAACTGTAAACCCTGTTGGTATAAAGCTTATCCTTATCAACCAGGCGTGATGAGGTAAACCAATACCTGCCCAGGTTAACGGTAAGGGCGTAGTCGCCCTGGTCTTTATTTAAAAACACCAAAGCTGATACATCAACGGCGCGTGGGTGTTCCAATTGCTTCAAGGCATATTCGCACGAGATTATTTCTTTTTTAGCGAGAGCGGCATACTGCGGATCGGGAGCGTTGCCTGCAAACTGCTTTAACTGGACCAAAGCTTCATTATACTTTCCGTTTGCCTGCAGGCAGATGCCGTACCAAAGCGGTACTAACGGATATTGGGCAGTTGGTGCTTCCTTAGCCAATTGGGCATACCATATGGTAGCATCAGTATAGTCTTTATACAGGCGGTATGATTCGGCCAGGCGATAAATGATGTATTGATTAGTCTCAGCCTTTTTTGAACTGATTTTTTTTACAGCTGATGAACGCGGCACACTGCTTTTTGGTTCATCGGTTGTACCATCGGCAATATGCTTGTAATAATACGCGGCAGTATAGTACTCATGCCTGTTAAAGGCAGTGTCGGCCAGTGCCCTGTAGTTTTTCGCCTGTCCAAATGAAACCAACGGAAAAAACAATAGTAAGAAATAAGGTAATAGTTTTTTCATATTATATCCTTGGGCAAATTGGGGCCGGAGAATCAGTGTAGCGACTAAATATATAGCTTATTGATAGTTCAAAACCGCCGCGGCCAGATGTAACCGCGCGAAGCCCTGAAGTATTAAAATCATAACTGGCACCAATCATCATCCTGCGTATATGGTAACCAACGTTGGCAATTGCAGCATCCTGCACCCGGACCATACCACCGAGTACCAGGCCGTTATCATCGGCAAACTTAAGTTCAGAATATAATCCGAACGCTTTAATCTCACCTTTGCCTTGTTTAACGTAAACTGCGTTTGGGATCAGGTCAAAAAAATCAGACGCTTTTATACGCACACCGCCATGTGCAGTAAACCGCATGGGCAATTTACTGGCGATACCGCCAGCGGCAAAAGGATCTGTTACATCATTGATATGGTTAATGCTAAGCCCGCCAAACAAATTGGCTTTATTCATCGGATCGGCATTGTAATAATAGATACCGGCGCCTGCATCAAATACCGTTTTTGACGAATAACCAAAATTTTCGAAATTGGGCAAGTTAGGGTCGAAGCCGCTGTTCGGATCGTACTGGTTATCAGACTGGAGTTTACCCGGATCAAAGCTGCGGCTGATAACACCCGCCTGCAAACCAAAATGCAGCCGCTGATTACCATCGCCTGACAGGGTTATGCCATAACCAAATGAACCATAAGCTGTAAAATAATTATACCCGGCAGTGCCTGCTTTTTGATCAAGGATATTAAAGCCTATGCCCACCTTATCGGTTGGCTTGAAATCGGCCGATACCCCCGCTGTGCGGTAGCCATTGCTGATGTTTGCCCACTGGTCACGGTAGTTGGCAGATAAGCGTGTATCCCCGTCAAAAACGCCTGTAAGCGCCGGGTTGAGCCAAAGTGGGTAAGCGTAATATTGTGAAAAATGCGGATCAACCTGCGCCTTCACCGTTCCTGCAACTGCAAACTGCAGCGCTATTGTAATAATGAGTATTAGTTTCTTCATCTTAATAGCGTAATTGTTCCTTTTTTATTCAATTGCGCCCCGTTATTCATTGCAGCTTTTAAATAGTATACGTATACACCCACGGGCATCAATGAGCCTTTATAATAACCATCCCATCCTTTGTTAACATCGGTTGATGTAAAAACCAATTGTCCCCATTGATCATACACATTAAAGGAAAGTGTTTTTATATTTTTTCCATGTGCATAAATGATGTCGTTATTTCCGTCGCCGTTGGGGGTAAAGTTGTTGGCTACATATATTATATTGTTATTATCGATGGTGGCGGCAGTAACCGCGGCCGAAGCTTCGCTAAGCGTACATGATAACGCTCCTAAAGCCTTAACTGTAATGGTTACAGACTCGTTTAGACCAAGGCCGCTCACTTTATGCGTTAAACCGCTACTGCCCGAACTTGGCGCGGTATAGGTTAAACCGTTGTTGGTACTTACCAGGTAACTGGTAGCTCCGCTTACCGCGCTCCACTCAAAAGCTACGCTTGATGAGGTAACTTCACCAACCGTTACCACAGGCGCTTCAAGCGGCTTGGTCATCTGTACCTGCACCGTCACTCTTCCGCTGCTGTTGCACCCGGTGCTGTTGGTTGCTTCCAGATAATAATTTTTTGCCGATGTTAAGTTAGCTGTAACATATGTATTGCCCTGGGCAAGCAGGTTTCCGCCCGTCGGCGCATCATACCATGAAATAACTGCCCCGCCTGATGCTGAAGCGGTTAATGTAGCACTGGTGCCGGGGCAAACAGATGTTCCCGAACTGCTTATTGTAACCACCGGCAACGGAATGATAGCTACGCTAACCGCCCCCCGGGCCGAGGAACCGCATCCTGCAGCGTTAACACCCTGTATATAATAGGTTGTTGCCGCTGTTACGTTGCTGATTGTATAACTGGTTCCGGTATGTAAAATATTAGCATCGGTTGCGCTGCCGTACCAGTTATAAACAACACCGCTTTGCGCGTTTTGTATGGTAATTGTTGTTGTGGAGCCGGAGCAAACACTAACAGTGCTTTGCGTAAATTGCGGCACCGCCGGTAATGGCGAAACGGTTACCTGTATTGTTGTTAAAGGACTGCTGCAGGCGCTGTTAGATGCCTCAACATAAAAACTTTTGCCTGCGTTTAAAACAGGTGTTTTGTAGGTAGTACCCGTGGCAAGTATTGTAGTTTTAGCAGGCGAATCATACCAGTTGTAAGTTAACCCGGCCTGCGGCGAACTAATCGTTAACGTAGCTGCGGTTCCCTGGCAAATGGTTAGGCCCGATGCTACGGGCGACGGTGCAGGCGGAGGTGTTAAAACCTGAACACTGATCACGTTACTCACCATGGGGGTTGTACAGGTACCTGATGATACTATACGGCGGTAGTAAGTGCCCTTACTTAATACCGGCGGGTCATAGTTTTTTGATGTAGCCCCGGCAATATTAGCAAAGGTTACATTATCGGCAGATGACTGCCATTGGTATGAAAAAGTACCGTCACCACCGGCAGGCGTGCTGCCCGTAATTGCCGAGGGGTTACCGGTTACACAAAAATCAGTAACTGTGGGGGCTGTGATCTGGTTATTGGTTACCGCTATCACGGGCTTAACAGTTAAACTTATCTTTCCGCGTGATGTAGAACTACAACCTGTTGAACTAAGTCCCTCTACATAATAAGTTACTGCTGACGTTACATTTTGCAATACCCAGGTGCTGCCGGTATGCAAAATATTGGCATCAGTTGCAGTACTATACCAATTATAAATAACGCCGCTTTGCGGATTTTGCACGCTAAGGGTCACTGTTGAGCCCATACAGGCTGTAACCGTTGTTTGAGAAAACTGAGGCACAGCAGGCGCCTGGGTAACCTTTACCTGTATGGTTGCTAACTGGCTGCCGCAAGTGCCGTTTGATGCTTCGACATAATAACTTTTGCCAGCACTTAAAACAGGCGTAGTATATGAAGTTCCCGTAGCGAGCACGGTGGTTTTAGCCGGCGAATCATACCAGTTATATGTAAATCCGGCCTGTGGTGAGCCAACCGTCAACGTAGCCTGGGTTCCCTGGCAAATAGTTATTACCGATGCCGTAGGCGATGGAGGAGGTGGAGGTGTTGAAACCTTAAGGAGCACAGCATTGCTAAGCGCCGGAGTTGTACATGCACCGGAAGAAACCATACGGCGATAATAAGTATCATTGTTTAGCACCGGCGGGTCATAGTTTTTTGATACAGCACCCGGAATATCATTAAATGTTGCGTTATCCGCGGATGATTGCCATTGATATGAAAATGTACCATCGCCCCCTCCGGGTACACTACCTGTAATAGCTGTTGGATTGCCTGTTGAGCAAAATTGGGTAACGGTTGGCGCTATTATCGTATTGTTATTTACCGCTGCTATCGGCCTTACAGTCACATCATAATAAGAATCAAAATCCACTACACCACCGGTAGAGATCCTTCGGCGCAGGCTGTATACAATACTTGAAGCAGATGTATTTGTTAACGAAGATGTGATATAATCTTTTTGAGTATTTGCCGACGGTGCATTTACCCAGTTCCCGTTGTTATTTATTTGCCATAGATAACTGTCAGGTACCGGAGTTTTTACATCTCCGTTGAGTACAGCCGCAGCGGCGGAGCAAATGGTAATTGCCTGCAGGGGAGCAACCGTAATATGGTACGGAGTAAACCGTGGTTCAACAGATCGCAGCTCTGTGTTAACGGGCATGGGAATTTCAAATGCCCGGCTAAAACCGGCCAACGGGAGAAAAGCCAGGCAAAATATTGCCCATAATATTATTTTATATAAAGGTGCAGGTTTAGGGTGCATAGCTTAAATTAACGGATAATGATAATAATTATCTTTCATATTACTAAACTTTCAAAATATTTTAATCACTAACCAAACGATTTCAACGCCAGTCAGCGTTGAGTTAACCCAATCAGTTATGTTATTAATTATTTTATTGTTAATCCAGGTTTATCAATAACGTTACATTACAACGGTATCTTAATCTCTTCTACGATACAATTAATTATAATGTTCACATTATCAAAAAATTTTAAACTATACTTTACTGCAATTGAAGCTATTACAAATTTCAACCTTTTAAATGTGTGGGCAAACCTGTGCCGGGTTAGGCGGGCGACGTGAAAAAATATAACTTATGGATAACTCAAATCCTCCCTGCCCTGCAGTGGCGGTACGCAATGCCGAAGTATTAAAATCATAGCTTGCCCCAATTGTCATATTATTAAAACGATAGCCCACATTGGCCGCCGCTGCATCCTGCAACCGTAGCATAGCCCCAAGAATAAGCGCGTTGTTATCGGAAAACTTAAGTTCGGAATATACGCCGCCTGCCCGAATTTGATTTTTCTGTTGCTTTATATAAATAAAATGCGGTGTAACATCAAAAAAGTCAGATGCCTTTATTCGCACCCCGCCATGAATATTAAGCCTTACCGATAAACGGCTGTTAATCCCTTCGGTAGCAAACGGATCTTTTGCATTAGTTAAATGGGCAAGACTTAACCCTAAAAAAGGATTAGCAGCAGTGAATTGATCGCTATTGTAATAAAATATACCCGCGCCGGCATCAAACACTGTCGCCCCAGAGTTAACAAAATTTTCAAAACCGGGAAGAGTTGGATCAAAGCCGCCCATTCCGGGGTTATATTGATTATCCAGCTGAATTTTATTTGGATCAAAACTCCGGTTTATAACTCCAGCCTGTACCCCAAAGTTCAGATGCTGCGTTTCATCGTCGGATATAATTATACCATAACCAAATGAACCATAAGCGGCAAAGTAATTGTATCCTGCTGCACCTGCTGCCTGGTTTATAATATTTAACCCGAGGCCAACTTTATCGTTAGGTTTAAAATCTGCAGATACCCCTACAGTCCTGTAGCCATTACCGACACTTGCCCATTGATCTTTAAAATTACCCGTTAAGCGCGTCTCGCCGTCAAAAGCCCCGGTAAGCGCGGGATTAAGCCATAAAGGGTAAGCATAATACTGCGAAAAATGCGGATCAACCTGCGCTTTCAGTAACCCGGCAAACGCAAGCTGGAGTAATATTGTAACTAAGAGGATCCGTTTCTTCATCGTAACAGCGTAATTGTTCCTTTTTTATTCAATTGCAGTCCACTATTTGTTACCGCCTTTACGTAATATACATACACACCTACAGGCTCCCGGGTGCCTTTATAATATCCGTCCCATCCTTTACCCATATCTGCAGAAGTAAAAATAAGTTCGCCCCATTGGTCGTAAACATAAAATGCAATACTTTTTATACCTTCACCATGCACATAAACTATATCATTATTGCCATCGCCATTAGGCGTAAAAGTGTTTGCCACATAAATCTGACTTCCATTTGGACTAATGGCCGTGCCTGTTACAGCAGTTGAACTGCCACTTAGCTGGCATGATGAGGCGCCGAGCGCCTGCACCAGTATAGTAACCTGTTCATTAAATTGCAGCCCGCTAACGGTATGACTTAAGCCATTGGAACCTGAGCTTGGCTGGCTATAAGTTTGCCCGTTATCAATGCTTACCTGGTAACCGGTAGCACCCTCTACAGCATTCCATTTAAAAGCAATACTTGAATTGGTGGTAGCATCCACGCTCACAACAGGAGCGTCCAATTGCTTTAACATGGTAACATCAACCTTTGTGCGTACAATTGTACCACAATTACCGGCATTTACAGCCCCTACATAATAACTGGTTGATGAGTTCAGACTTGGTGTAGTAAAGGAGTTCCCCGTATAAACAGGTGTTATGGCCGAAGCGCTTGTATACCATAATATAGTATTATCACCGTCACTGCTTGATACTGTCAACGTTGCCGTAGTACCGGGACAAATGGCTGTATTGTTAACGGCTATTTGCGGCAATGCGATGGTATTGACATTAACAGCAGTCCGGGTGCCGGATGCGCAGCCAGCTGCATTTACGGCTTCGGCATAATAGGTAGCCCCACCTGTGAGTACAGGCGTGGTAAAACTAATCCCGGTATATAGAAGCACTCCGGTGGTAGCGTTGCTATACCAGTTATAGGTAAAGCCTGTCTGCGGGTTCTGGATCTTAAGCGTGGCTGTTAAACCTGCACAAACCCTAACGGGGTTTTCAACCAATGCCGGGGCAGTTGGTATTGGCGCCATGCTTACCTGTATTGGAGCGAGGGCACTGCTGCAGATGCCATTAGATGCCTCAACATAATAGCTTGTTGCTGTGTTTAGTGTCCCCGTAGGAAATGATGTACCGCTAAATAGCAGGTTATCTTTTGCTGAAGAACTATACCAGTTATAGATAATCCCGGTCTGCGGGGCACTGATAACTATAGTTGCCGAAGCACCCGGACAAATTACAGGCGGAGTACCCGCAAACACAGGAGTAGCCGGAACAGCCAGGATAATAATACGCACCACATTACTAATCGACGGTGTAATACAGCTGCCTGACAACGCTTTACGGCGATAATAAGTATTGACATTGACAGGCGCCGGGTCATAATCTCTCAGCGTTGCCCCCTGAATATCCTTAAAAACGGTATTATCGGTGGAAATTTGCCATTGGTATTTGAATACCCCGTTACCACCCGTTGGGTTTCTTCCGGTTATAGTTGATGCATCACCGGTGATACAAAATGAAGTTACCGCAGGTGCTGTTATATTATTGCCTGCTATTGCTGTTTCGACCGTTACTATTACTGTATTGCCTGCAAGTGGCATAATACACGAACCCGAGGTAACCAAACGCCTGTAATAAGTTGTTGCTGTTATGACGCCGGGGTCATAATTTTTTCCCACTGCCCCGGATATATCTGTAAACGATATATTATCGGTTGACTTTTGCCATTGATAGGAATAAGTACCATCGCCTCCCGTCGGAACACTTCCTGTTATGGGTGCAGGATCGCCATTGGCACAAAACGTGGTTATGGCAGGGGCGGCAATTGTATTACCGGCAATGGCAGGCAGCATTTTTACCCCGGCAACATTACTTACCACAGGCAGAACACAGCTACCTGATGATGCAATACGGCGGTAATAAGTATCAGTATTAACGGGCCCCGGATCATAACTTTGTCCTGTTGCGCCGGCTATATCGATAAAAGTTATATTATTTGCAGATGACTGCCACTGGTAAGTAAATGCCCCGGTTCCTCCCGATGGTACATTACCGGCTATAACCGCCGGATCGCCGCTTACGCAAAATGTTACAGCTGCCGGGGCCGTGATCAGGTTGTTAATTACAGGTGTTGTACCCTGGATTTGAATACTGGTAATATTACTTGCTAATGGCGCGGTACAAACTCCCGAAACAACTAACCGGCGAAAATAAGTTGTTACACTTACAAGCGGCGGATCGTAATCTTTTGCAGTTGCTCCGTTAATAGCTGTAAAGGTTATGTTATCCGCAGAGCTTTGCCACTGATAGGTGTATATGCCATCCCCTCCTGTTGGTGTACTGCCGGTGATAATCGCGGCATCAGTGGCCGAACAAAATAGATTAACAGCTGGAGCCGTGATGCTGTTAGCTGCCAGTACAGGCTCAACCTTTATAATAACGGCAGTACCCGTTACCGGTAAGGTACAAGTACCCGAGGTAACTATACGGCGATAATAGGTCGTAATATTAGTAGCAGGCGGATCGTAATTTTTTGCAGTTGCACCCGTTATGTCAGTAAAGGTTGTATTATCTGCTGATTTTTGCCATTGGTAAGTATAGGTGCCATTGCCACCGGCTGGCGTGCTGCCTGTAATAACAGCTGCATCTGCCGATGAACAAAAGGTGGCAACTGCAGGAGCAGTGACAACATTGTTGGATATGGCTGCTGCCGGCTGCACGGTTACATCGTAGTATGAATCATAAGCTATTGTTCCGCCGGTATTAGTTTGCCTGCGCAAACTGTATACTATATTTAAAGCAGTATTATTTGTTAACGCCGACGTGGCATAGTCTTTATTATTTATTGTACCAGGAGCATTTACCCAGCTATTGTTATTATTTATCTGCCACACATAACTACCAGGCACCGGAGCCACTACATTTCCGACCAAAACCGTAGCAGCACCGGAGCAGATTGATTTCGTGTTAACAGTATTGGTCGCAAAAACAACTTTCACTGTGTAATTAAGTGAGTTGCAATTGTTGCCGGTGAGTTTATAGCTTACAGGATCCGTAAAATTTTCTGCAACTGCCGATGCCGGACTTAATGTTACCCCACCCGGAACAGTTATATTAGGTTTTAACGCTTTTACATCAGTACCAGCGGGTACTGTAACTGTAATGAGTAGTTTTGACTGATCAATAACAGCCGGAATACTTTGACCGGGAATGGAAAAAGCCGTTATTTTTAAATTTGCTGTTGCCGTGCTCTGAACATACTTTCCTACAAAACTATCCCTGGCGGTACTTTTCGCGGTAAGCATAAGGTCGCTGCAGGTTGTGGCATCAAAATCAACAGTAGAACAAAACGAACCAACCAATAATACATCGTTGTTATTGTCTATTTCAACGTTACGTCCTAATGTATTACTGCAATTAGGACTGCCTGCACTAAAGGCCCATTTATAATTTAAATCCGAATCATATTTTGCCAGGAACAGATCTTGATTCCCATGATAAGAAACAGGAGCAACTGAAGTCGAGGAAGGATCAAAATCAATTGTCCCATCAAAATATCCGGACAAATAGATGTCATCATTCTTACTGGCTACGATACCATAATTGTAGATATGGGCATAGGTGCCCCCAACATCATTTGCAGCCAGCAGATCGCCTGCCGCGCTGAACTTTGCAAGAAATATATCCCGCTGGCCTTGAGGAGAAAGGCTTATCCCCGTATTAAATATAAGAGGTGATGAAAAAGGCCCATCAATATAGATCTCATTTTTTGAGTTTACACAAAGATTGGTGTTGTTGCTGGTTACGCTGCCTGCAATTGTTTTAACCCATATCAAGATGCCATTTTTATTGTACTTGGCAATAAAAGTAGAAGCACCATTAGCATTAATATTATAAGGGGTGCCTAAAGGATTAAAATTAACCGTGCTTGAAAAAACACCGGATACAATTACATTATCATTTGCATCAATGGCGCAATTATGAGCTTCGCTATTAACTGCATCTGCCAGATTTAATACCCACACCGGGTTTCCTGTTGGACTAAACTTTACCGCCATACCCGAGAATCCTCCCGGTGCACTGTAGGTTTGCCCTCCTACGGTTACCGAACCCTGAAACTGGGATACACCAACAACATTCCCCTGACTATCCGCAACTATTTTCCCTCCGTAATCGGTGGCCCCTCCTCCTATAGATTTGGCCCAGGAAAATGCACCATTGGTAGTAAGCTGAATAATGAATTCATCCTTATCACCATTATTCGTAAGCGTAAAAACCCCGTTCCCCGGATCGGCATCCATAAAGTTTGAGTCATATTGTCCGCTTATTGTAGGGTTGCCATTATTATCAATGGTCATGGAGTTAACCTGGTCGATACCTCCGCCCCCCATGCTCTTAGCCCAGATAAGCTTACCTGCCGGAGTATATTTAGCTACATATATATCAAAATCATTAATGCCTCCTGCAGTTGAAAGATTATAAACACCTGTCGGGGTTGGATCAAAATCAACAGTACCACTGAAAAGACCGGTTACATAAACATTATTTTGCTTATCAATTTTTACAGCCGATGGAATGGAATTAGCATCAGAGCCACCAATATCATCAACCCATTGTGGTTTCGATATCTGTCCCAAACCGGCAAACGGAGTGAAAAAAACGCCAAAAAGAAGCAGGAGAAATAATTTTGTGACAGGATTAGGCATTAGGTTTCAACAGCATTAATTATTGCCCAATTATAGCAATAAAAATTCTATTTACAATAGCAGATTAACCAACTGAAAGTCTGTTATTTATTCCAAAGCACCTTTACCTTCCTTAATATGGAATCTATTTTTTCATTAAGATCGTCCGAGATATGGCAGTAATAGGTAATTATAATGTATACCAGTGCAGTTATACTGCTCCTCACCGCAATGTCCAGGTACAGGTTCGGCATTAGCCAAAAGTATTTTCCTGCAAAAAAACTGGCCACCGAGATGAGTATGATTAAAAGGTGCTTGTGGTCAAAAGGCTGCATTTTAAACCTGTATTTAATATAAAACCAGGTACAGAAATTCAGCAATATCATGGTAACAAGATAGGCTATTGCCGCCCCCATGCCCTTATAGTGGGGTATGAGCAGGTAATTGAGCCCGATACTAAAAACACTGGCAAAAAGGATAAATAAAGTTACCAGTTTATATTTGTGCGAAGTGGTTACAATGTAAGTGTTCAGTCCGCCGGTTATATCAACCAAAAAGCCAAGGCCAATAATTATGATTACATTAAATTGAGCACTCTTTTCGGGGTCATGCACAATACCAAGCAAATTATTTTTATTGATGATGATCCCGACAAAAAGCAGGCAGCCAATTACCATTTGTATGATGGATGTTTTGCGGTACACGCCGGCAATATTCTGCATGTCTTTTGATTTCCATGAATCGGCTACAATTTGATAGGTAGTGCGGCTGAGGGCCTGGGCAGGAACGCTGATCACTACTGCAATATTGAAATACCAACTGTAAACCCCCTGAATGGCATCACCGGCCATGGAGCTCAGCATAACCACATCAACCTTTTGCAAAAACACATAAATGGCAACAGATATAAAAGTAAACAACCCATAATTCAGGGCCTCGCTCTTCTTTATACTACTAAATTTCAGATCATCTAACCTGTGCGAAAACTCACCCGATATAAATAAGCTAATCATTAATAAGGCTGATATTACCCCCCATGACGCTATGTATAACACAATAAAGCCATCAAAATTCAGCCATTTAAGCGCCATCATTACCAATAAAACCGTTGTTATGAGCCTAACCAGCACATCACGTAAAAAACTGGAAAAAATAGTTTTATAAATTATCCTGCCGGTTACCTCCAGGTAATTAAAAACCACGGTAAAAAAAGCCAGTGGAATGAGGTAGTAATAATACTTTACAAATAACGGCGAATTTTTAATATACGCAGGCAGGATAACCGGTCGTAATAAAACGAACAAACCGGTTAATACCACAAAACCCAGCAGCGACAATCCGGCTGTCCAGTGGATAAAGCCATTGTGTTTACGGTCGGCCGTGCGATAAAAGGGGAAATATTTAGCTATAACCCCGGGTATCCCAAAAGACGCAACCAGCGAGTACAGTACCGACATATTAATGAGCAGGTTATAAAGCCCATACTGCTCATTGGTTATAAAAAAAGGGAACAGCAGAATGGTGTTTATATACGCTATCACCATACCAGCGTATGACACCATCGTATTTTTATAAACCTGTTTTTTAACGATTCCCATTTGGGGGGGGTAATTAGTACTTAACGCCTATCCGGCCGGTATAATCTATCCTGTTTAACAGCAACGGTAATTTATTGCTTTCAATATATTCGTCAACAGCTTTACGTGCACCTTCCCAATGGCCGTAATCGTCAATGATGATGATACCTCCGGGTACTAATAACGGATACAAATGTTCCAGTTCATGTTTAGTTGACTCGTACCAATCTGTATCAAGCCTTAGCAGGGCAATTTTACCCGGCAGGGTTTGGGGGATACTATCCTCAACCTTGCCTTTTACGTAGTGAACCAATTGCTTTGGATATTTCAGCGTGCCAACATTGGCCTGCACTTCTTCCAGGGCCGAATAACACCATACCGACGTTGGATCTTCCTTTTGGCTGCTATTCATCAGTTCATCTGCACCTGTGCCGGTAAAAACCTTGTCAAGCTCGGTAGGTTCAGACATACCTTCAAAAGTATCGTACAAATAAATATCTCTTTTGGTATCACCTGCTTTAATCAATGTATCAATAGCCGCCATGGTGCTGCCTCCGCGCCATACGCCGCATTCAACAAAGTCGCCCTGAATGTTGTTTTTTACCAGGTAGTTTACCGCATTGCATAATGATGCAATACGTTCGGGCGTGGTCATTGTATAAGGCTTTACCTTGTGATAAGTATCGAGCGTTGCTTTATCAAAATCGGCAGGCAGGCCATCAACAACAAGGCGTGGATCTGGCTTAACCAGGTCATAGCCTAAATTTTTAATAACCGAATGCATCAGTTTCTTTAACATGTTAATTTTTTTTTATTGCTTGCTTAAGTATGTTCGTTAACGTATTTATCCTATCATGGATATCATAATTTTTGCGGATGTATGCCGCTTCCCTGGCGCCAAGTTCAGACGCTAACTGAATATCTTCCGCAATTTTATTCATATATGCGGCCATGCTTTCAATATCATGTTCGGGCACCAGGTAACCGGTTTCGCCATTAATTACGGCTTCTTTGATGCCTGCATGTTGTGTACTCACAATAGCCAGACCTGATGAACCGGCTTCCAGTATGGTAACCGGTGTGCCTTCTTTATCACCATTGTCAGCGGTAACAGAATGCTGTACAAAACAGCGCGACTGGCCTATCAGTTCCCTGATCTGATCTGTTTTTAAAACGCCTTTGAGGGATATTTTATCTTCCAGTCCCAACCGCTTTACAAAACTTTCTGTTTCTTCAAACAACGGCCCGTCTCCCACCATAGTTAATTTAGCATCCGGCTGTTTTTCGCTCACTATGCGAAATGCTTTGACGATAGATGATGGTGATTTTTTTTCGACAAAACGCCCTACCGAAAGGAAATTTTTACCGGTGCCTGAAATATCAAGCTGCGGGAAAAGCATGGTATCAACACCGCAGGATGCAAGATGGATCTTACCGGCCGGGGCTCCTAAACTTTTTAGGGCCTCCACCATATCGCCTGATACGGCTATAATAGCGCTGGCATATTGAAATGCCTTTTGGTACAAGTTATAATATGTTTCGACCGTTTGTTTGTGATGAGCATCGGCGCCATGAAAATGAATTACCAGCGGTATTCCGGCAATACGGCATGCTTCGGTAACCATAGCGCCGACCATACCGTATTCGGCAAAAACCACGTCTATTTTTTCCTGCTTTAAATACCTTACAAGCGCCCGGTTACGGATGCCGATATTTTGTTTTTTTAACAGGCGTTTTTGTAAAAGATAGCATATCAAACCAAGTTTGGTACGGATAAGGTATTTACCCATGTGATCATAAACTGGGAACGCGCCCCCATAAAGGACTTTTTTATCGCCTGGCAAACGGTTAATATGTTCCTGAATAAAAGTTTCAGAAAAAGCATCTTTATTAGGCTTTATGATACAAAGGTTAAATTGCTCCATTACACCGTGTCCACATTTTTTTGTGCGATAACCACATAAAGCGAGGCATCACGGTCGCGCTGCGGCTGCGAGTGGATCTTATCGAACAAGCGGATAAGACCCTGCATCACAAACGCGAATGGCGGAGCCAAAAGCCTGGGCAGTTTTAGCAATATGGCATCCTGAAAAAGCTGGATTCCGCTTGCTGCAAGGCCCATGATACCGTGAAATGAAGTTATTTTAAAGCCTTCGGCTTCAATGGTTTTACGCAAACCGGCGCTTGTCCATCGCCAATAATCATACGGCGTGGGGTGATAATACCAATAGCCATGCGTAGTGCATATAATACTGCCCCCCGGCTTTAAAATTCGCAATGCTTCTGAAAGATAGCTATGGGGCGAGTCAACATGTTCCAATACCTGGTTGGAAAGAATAATATCGCAAAAATTATCGGGCAACGTAGTTTTGCTGTCGTAATCAATATGATAATCGGCCAGGGGGTTAATATCCAGATCGACCCCTATATATTTGCCAACCATTGGCTCAATAACCGATTTATAGGGCATATCTCCGCAACCAAAATCAATAAGGGTAAGGTTTTTATCAGCGGCAGTTAAATCCTGCATTACTTTTAAAGTTGCATTACGCAGCTTTGTTAAATGTACATATCGCGTTGAAAAAAGAGTAGGATTTAGCCGGCTATTGCGAGTCATATCCGGCAAAAATACATGTTTTTTGCCGATTGTTAAAAATACTTCCCGCTGTTGCTGCCTCACTCTCCATAAATAAAAAGCTGTAGCTTAAACAAATATTAAATTAATTAGCAACTTTTACAGGAACGCCTTCGGCCGTCTTCTTTTTCGCAGCTGTTTTTGTAGTAATCAATATAACACCATTTGCAGCCCTATCCCCATAAATAGCAACAGCGTTTTTATCTTTTAACACATTTATTTGTTCAATATCATTCGGATTGATCCTATTTAAAGGTGTTCCCTGAGCCTGGGCTACCCCATCGATAATAACTAAAGGTGCTAAATTACCATTATACCGATCTCTAAGGAGTATATGAGACTTTGTGGTATCCACAACCACCTTGCCTGTATAAATTACCTGGTTATCGTTGGTTGGGTTTACAACAACCCCGGTTTTATTTTCGCCGGGTTTTGCCGGTTTACTATCGGCCAGCGCAAAACTTACCGGAACGGAATATTGCACTTTCACCTTTTTTCCGTTTTGTATGCCCGGTTTCCATGCCGGCGATATGCTAAGCACCCGTACTGCTTCTTCATCGCAACCTGAGCCTATACCCCTCAGCACCTTCATATTTGATAGCGATCCATCTTCCTCAACAACAAAAGTTATGATCACCCGGCCCTGAACATTATTATCACGGGCCACTTTAGGATACCTGATGTTTGTTGCCAAAAACTTGCCAAATGCCTCTATACCTCCCGGGAATTCGGGCACCTGCTCAACCGATGTAAATACAGGACCGGATACTACCTGGCCCTTGAGGGCCGGCGCGGAAGTTACCGGTTTATCAACTTTAACTTCATCTGCTGCGAGAGCAAAATTAATCGGTACCGAATACTGCACCCTCACTGTGCGGTTGCCCTGCATCCCAGGCTTCCACTGCGGCGATAATTTCATCACCCTCAAGGCCTCATTGTCAAGATCGCCGGTAATGCCCCTTACCACTCTTTGGTTTGAAAGCGAGCCGTCCCTTTCAACAACAAAAGTGATGATCACCCTGCCCTGGATCTTTTGCTCGCGGGCTGCGGCCGGATATTTGATATTAGTTGACAGAAATTTGCCAAAAGCTTCCAGCCCGCCCGGAAACTCGGGCACACGCTCAACCGAGGTATAAACCGGCGTAGTATCGCGATCTGCAACCGGCCGTTCTTCTGTTTGAGCCGGCCCGTCAATAGTTATTTCGGTTACTTTACTGGCCGGAGTTGAAAATACTTTATCGGCCCTGGTGTTTATCACCGTAATGGTATCACTGTTATTAATGGTTGCCGAGGAGAGGATCATCATCAAAATAAACAGCGGCGCCGAAAGCCCATATTTAATGAGTGCCATACGGTGCGAGTTGCTTTTTTGCAGCATGATGATGCGCTCTTTCAGCAGGCTTTTATTAAAAAACGAATTAACCAGGTCATTCGTTGGCGTATGGAATGTTTGGCTTAAAAGCAGCATGGCATAATCAGCCTTATCGGTTCCGGCTTCAACAGCATGCCTGTCGGCAATAAACTCGTGGATATGCTTTATTGCCCTGCGATAAAAATATACTACCGGGTTAAACCAGTTAACAATCATCACCAGTTCAATAAGCAGCACATCGGCCGAATGCCATTGCCTGGCATGCACATCCTCATGTGTTGCTATAGCCGCATTCTCCTCCCCATCGGCATTTAGCTTTACTTTTTTGAAAAAGGAATATGACACGGCAGATACCGGCTGGCTGATCACCTTCTTTAATTTAAACAGCTGCCAGATCAATTTGCCCGATAAAAAGACAATTCCTGCAAGATATAAGATCAGCAGTACCTCCCCGATGCTAACAGGCGATTCTTCTATCGGTTTAAAATTATAAACCAGCACCGGACTGCTGTACAGGGTATATTTTACCTGTTGGGTAATGAACAGGTTTTGCACCCAGTTAGCCTGTATAACCGGTATCATAAATGATAACAGGGCGGCACTTACCAGGTAAAGCCTGTTAAGCTGAAAAAAGGTTTCTTTACGAAGCAACAGTACATAAAACCCGTAAAACAGCACCAGGTATATGTTTACCAGTAATAAATATTGCCACCAGTTCATAACTATTTTTCTTTTAGTTTTTCAATCAGTTTCATGATCTCATCGGCCTCTTTCAAGTCAATCTTTTCCTTTTTTACAAAAAATGAAAACATGCGGTTAACAGAGTTGTCAAAGTAGCCGCTCAGCAATTTATCGGCAGCAAAGTTCTGGTATTGCTCTTTGCTAATCACCGGGTGATATTCATGACTTTTGCCAAACGCGGTATGGCCAACAAAACCTTTGGTTTCCAGGATGCGGATAATTGTCGACACTGTATTGTAGGCGGGCTTGGGCTCGGGCAACTGGTCGATAACGTCTTTAACATACCCTTTTTTCAATTGCCAAAGTACTTGCATAATCTGTTCTTCGGCGCGGGTTAACTCTTTAATTTCCATGTGTGTACTTTAAATATTAATACCTCGTGTATTAATGTGCTTATTGGTAAAATAAAGGTAAGCGATGTATTTTAAATTTGCAACTAAATTTTTAGTTATTAATTTATTAAACATTAAATCACCATCTTCGTTAAGTTGATCACATCTAATTATACATGAACATAACCTTCCATGGTGCTGCCCGTAACGTAACCGGCAGCAAGCATTTACTCCGCTTAAACGACGGTACCAGCATATTATTAGACTGCGGCATGTTCCAGGGACTGGGCGAGCAAACTGAAGAAATGAACGAACATTTTGGCTTTAATCCCAAAGGCGTAACGCACATGATCCTTTCGCACGCGCATATTGACCATTGCGGTTTAATTCCGCGGCTGGTTGCCGAAGGGTTTGAGGGGAACATTTATTGCACACCGGCAACGATGGACCTTACACGCATCCTGTTGCTCGATTCGGCGAAGATCCAGGTACAGGATACCGAGTATAGTAACAAACACCGCATCCGCAAAGGCTTGCCGTTGCTTAGTCCTTTATATACCGAAGAGGATGTAATGGAGGCCCTTCGCCTGTTCAAAATTGTTGAATATGGCGAAGAGTTTGAAATTACCCCTGCCGTAAAATTCAACTTTACCGATGCCGGGCATATTCTGGGCAGCGCGGCAGTGCATATTACCGCTACAGAAAACGGCAGGGATACCCACATTACTTTTAGCGGCGATGTTGGCCGTTATGACGATCTGCTGTTGAAAAACCCGCAAACATTTGAGCAGGCTGATTATATTTTACTGGAATCAACCTATGGCGATTCGCTGCATAAAGAGCTGGGGCCAATTGAAGAGTCACTGCTGGAGATCATTAAACAAACCTGCGAAGTAAAAAATGGCAAGGTGATTATACCGGCATTCAGCGTTGGCCGTACGCAGGAATTACTGTACGCCTTAAACGGCCTGGAACTGAAAGGCATCCTGCCGGATGTTCCTTATTATGTAGATAGCCCGCTATCGGAAAAAGCAACCGAAGTATTGATGAACCACACCGAGGTTTATAATAAAAATGTGCAGGAAGTTTTGAAAACCGATGCCAATCCTTTTGGGTTTAAGGGTTTGCGCTTTATTGAAAGTGTCGAGGAATCAAAGGCGCTGAATAACGATCCGCGGCCCTGCGTCATCATTTCCTCATCGGGCATGGCCGAGGCCGGACGGGTAAAGCACCACATTAAAAA
This sequence comes from Mucilaginibacter sp. SJ, assembly GCF_028993635.1. Taxonomy (NCBI): domain Bacteria; kingdom Pseudomonadati; phylum Bacteroidota; class Sphingobacteriia; order Sphingobacteriales; family Sphingobacteriaceae; genus Mucilaginibacter; species Mucilaginibacter sp. SJ. The sequence continues at coordinate 4,206,319 of NZ_CP118631.1, read as the reverse complement.
CAATATCAATAATCAAAAGAACACTATTTTAATGGTCGGGTATGCTGAGCCAAATTCATTGGGCGGCCGGTTATTAAAAGGCGATCATGAGGTACATATTTTTGGTGAAATGTATGAGGTAAAAGCCGAGGTCCGCTCCATTAAATCAATGAGCGCCCACGGCGATTATGACGACCTGCTCCATTTCATCTCTTGCCAGGACCCCGCATTGGTAAAAACCGTATTTCTTGTTCACGGCGAGTACGATGTGCAGCAGCATTTTGCCGGGAAAATAAAGGCGCATGGTTTTCATCATGTTGAGATCCCCTATCAGCATCAGAAGATAGTTTTGGAGTAGGGAGTTTAAACAAATAAAAAAATTGTCATTTCGATAGAGCATGGAGGGATATGAGCGCCGCGCGAAAGAGAAATCTTATACACCCTGCAAATCCGCTAAACTATCTTATAAATCCCACTATACCTCTATGGAAATGACAATCTTCCTGTTACAAAATACCTACCTTTAGAAATGTGGAATCATAATTATTACGTCTATATCACTACTAACCCAGGCAAAACTGTGTTGTACATCGGAGTCACCAATGATATAAGCGTAAGGATTTTACAACATCTCGAAAATAAAGGAACTAATAAATCTTTTGCGGGCAAATACTACTGTTACCATTTAGTTTACTACGAACACTTCACCCACATTGAACACGCCATAGCCCGGGAAAAGGAGATCAAAAAATGGCGCCGAGAAAAGAAAATTGCCTTAATTGAGTCAACTAATCCGGGCTGGGAATTTTTAAATCAAAGTGTAATCGACTAATATCAATTGCCACTCATTTGCATCAAACAGCGAGGGCAAGACACCCCAAACAAAAAACCTTATGCAAAACACAATTAATCTAACGTGGTGTATAAGATTTCTCTTCAGCGCGACCCCACAAATCCCCCTTGCTTCATCGAAATGACATCATCTTTTATTTATATCTATGGTTTTTTTTTATCACTCTTTCCCACCTGCTTCATCACCGCAATAATATCTTCTTCGCCAAAAGCTTTTTCGGCGGCCTGGTAGGTTTGATAAGCAGTTTCGCCAAGTGGGGTAGCCAAACCGAGGTCTTTAGCCAGGCGCAAATCTTTAGCAATATGTTTTAAGGCGAAAGCAGCCTGGTAGTTATTGTTAACAATGGCATCGCCTTTTATTTTGATGAACGGGCTGCCCAGGGCACTGTTACTGATCAGCGTAGTGAGTGCTTCGGCTTCAATGCCATTTTGTTGTGCCAATGCCACTGTTTCGGCAAGGCCCTGTGCAACAATACCAAGCAAAGTATTAATGGCCAGCTTAGCCGCGTTACCTGCACCGGTACCACCAACCAGCATAACCAGTTTACCCATTTTTTCGAGGATAGGTTTAGCCTGCTCAAATGCACCCGCCTCGCCTCCTGCCATGATAACAAGCGCAGCATCTTCCGCTTGTTTGACACTGCCTGATACCGGAGCATCTAAATAATGGTTGCCCTGTTCTTTACAGGCCGATGCCATCTCCTTACTGATAGCAGGGGAAACTGTGCTCATGTTAATGATTATTTTGCCGCTTACTTTTGCGGCAAGTAAACCTTCATCACCATGAAAAATATCATTAATGGCCTTATCGTCTGATACCATGATAAAAACAACATCAGCAGCATTCAACAATAAGGCGGGCGAAGCGGCTATACCAATGCCCTGTGCCTTAAACGCCTCTTCCTTATCCTTGCTTCGGTTATAAACACTGAGCGGATATCCGGCTTTAATCAATTGCTGCGACATTGGAACGCCCATTTTACCTAATCCTATCCATCCTGTTTTAACTGTATTCATAATAGCTATTTTGTTTTTGTTTTATATAGATTTTATTGATGTCAATTTCTCTCTTCTAAGTCATCTAAACAGACGACAAAAAACCTAACTACCGAATATTTTTGCGGATCCGGCTCAATGATTGAGGCGTTACACCCAGGTAAGACGCAATATCGGTCAGTGACACTTTCATGGCCACTTCAGGCTGGCGCTCTAAAAACAACCGGTACCTTTCCGAGGAGTCGTAACCAAGATAGGTATTCCGCGTTTTTATCTTCTCCATAAGCGTGTGCTGCGAAATCTGATCGATCATTTCTTTGAGATAAGGGAGCTTTTCATATAAAGCCAGCAGGTTGTTTTTGCTGATAGCCAACAGTTCCGTATCGCAGGCCGCCTGGATACTTTCATCAGCCATCAGGTTGTTATTAAAGCTGTACAGAATGGTGCAAAACTGATTGTCCTTTAAAAAGAAATAAGTAACCTCATTCCCCTTTTCATTTCGCGCCATAATACGCAGTATGCCGTTGGTAATAAAAAAGAGCTGTCTTGCTACATGCCCCAGCTGCAAAAGCGTATCCCCTTCTTTAAATTTCATTGGCTCAAAGGCTTTTAGTATGAGCTCCTGATCATCAACCGGGATAGGTTTTAACTGCTGTAACCTGGCTATAAGTTGCTGTTGCATGATACAAATATCAGGGAAAGAGATATCAAAATTGCCATAAAAACGTCATTGCGAGTAACCATCAGGGAAGCCCCGAAAAAAAAAGTAATGACATGTAAAATATATTTTAGCGGTGTTGCGCGTGGGCCGCGTTAGGGATTGCAGTGTAAAGCCCGGAGCGCGCAGAAGGGTTGCGGGCAGGAAAGGCGAGGACTTGCAACGGAAAGCCCGGGCCGCAGGCAACGCCCATGTTATAAAATTGATCAAAAAAACATACTTAATAATCAACAACTTACGATCACGTCATTATAAGGTACGAAGCAATCCCAAACTGTACAGGGCGGACCTGCTAAATGGGGATTGCTTCGTACCTTATAATGACGTTGGTGTAGAGAATAAGTCGATTCAGACTTCAATACCAGCCTGTCCTATTTCCAGCTTACTGATCTTACCATCGACATCAACCGTAAACTTAAAATAGGTTTTGAAATCGCCCCACTGGCCGCTGTGAAATTTGCCGTAGAGGTGCAGGCCGTTTTGCTCAATTTTATCGATACTGATAAAACGTTCATGGCCTAAAGCCTTTTCAAAAAAGCTTTTGAAATTTATTTTATTACCATCATCAAAAAGCTGGGCATCGCTGGTGAACAAAGCAAACCAGGCTTGTTTATCCCCGCTTTGCAGGGCTTCAATGGCTTGTTTCACTACCTGGTTACTTAACTTTTCGGTATTCATGGTATTGATGTTTTGGATAGTTGCAGCACGTGTTTTTGCAGCTTGTGCGTTAACAGCAGAAGTAATTAATGTGCCGTATATGATATAATGATTAAGCGTTTTCATGACATGGTAGATGTATAATCAAATAATGCTACTTTTTTAATTTTAAATGCAGGTAGCAGCATATAGCTATGACTATAAGCCGCTATCCTATGTTACTAAACTCATCATTAATTTGTCGCGCCGCCGTTTACCAGCAAGTGCTGACCATTTACGAATGATGAAAGATCGCTGGCGAAAAACTCGGCCACATTGGCCACATCTTCAACTTCGGCCAGGCGGCCCATCGGACAACTGTCAAGCAATTGTTTTCTTAACGCGGGGTAACTATCAGCTTCGGCAAAGATACCTGAATGATCAACAGCGAATGGTATGATAGAGTTAACTGTTACACCACGGTGACCAATTTCTTTCGAAAGGATATCAACCAAATACCTTGGCGTAGTTTTGCTGCCGCCATACACAGCCATTCCGGGTACAGGGAACGAGGTGGTGCTTGAGGCTATGTAAATAATGCGGCCGTTATCCTCAACATTTTTGGCTGCCTGCTGCATAGTAAAATAAGTGCCTTTTGTATTAATGCCAAACACACGGTCGAACTGTTCTTCGGTAAAACCAGTTACCGGGGTTTCCACCAGTTCGATACCGGCGTTAGCTACTACGATATCTATTTTACCAAACGCTTCTTTAGCTTCTTTAAAAAGCCTTTCAATATCAGCCACTTTACTTACATCGGCCTGTACAGCTATTACATTTGCACCCATCGCTTTGATGTTGCTGACCACTTCATCCGCCGATGCTTTATCGCGCGAATAGTTGATCACGATATCGGCACCTAATGCTGCATAACGTTCTGCAATTGCTTTACCTAAACCACGGGCCGAGCCGGTTATTACTGCTACTTTATTACTTAATGAGTTCATGATTATTTTTTTTGATTTCACCGATGGGATTTGATTTCACCGATGCTTGATTAATGATTCTGTGATTATTGTCTTATTTCTTGCCTCTTGATTCTCGATTTCTTACCTCTCGGCTTCTTGCTTCCTGGCTCTCACTTTCTTGCATCTATCATTCCCCCTTCAGGGGGTTAGGGGGCTTAAGCCATTGCACCATTTGCACCGATATTTTGCGCAGAGATCCATTTGGCGTCGTCGCTTGCCAGGAAGGTTACTATTTTGGCAATGTCCTCAGGTTCGCCGATGCGGTTAAAAGCAGATAATGATGCCAGGCGATCGATCAGTTCCTGTGGTTTGCCTTTGGTAAACAGTTCGGTATTTGTTGGACCGGGAGATACTGTGTTTACATTGATGCCCCTTGCGCCCACTTCTTTGGCAAATACGCGGGTTAATTGCTCCACCGCGCCTTTGGTGGCTACATAGGTAGCGTAAGTTGGCATCATAACGCGGGTAGTGGTTGATGAAAAATTGATGATACTGCCACCGTTAGCCAGTTTGGTTGCGGCTTCGCGCATGGTGTTAAATGTTCCGCGAACGTTGATATCAAACTGGCGGGTAAAATCCTCGTCGGTAGTGTCTTTTATTAATTTGGTGATCATGATGCCGGCGTTGTTTACCAGTACATCAATTTTGCCGTAATGAGCTATCGCTGCGTCAAACATGGCTGCTACTTCATCGGCTTTGCTTACGTCGGCCTGCAGGGCAATGGCGTCGCCGCCTTGTTGTTTGATAGAGGTTGCTGTTTGGTCGGCAGCTTTTTTACCGCCTGCGTAGTTGATAATTACTTTAGCGCCTTCAGCTGCTAATTTGTGTGCTACTGCTGCACCGATGCCTCTTGAGGCGCCGGTTACTAATACTACTTTTGATGCTAATGTGTTCATGGTTTCCTTTGTTATTTTATTTATGTTTTGTTGTCGTTGATTGACGATACAAAGGTGGCAAGGTTGAGGCACCTGAATGATACACATATCAAAGCATTACATACGAATATCTAAGATTGGGTGATGAGCAGATTAATCATGAATGTAGAGACGCATAATTGCGTCTACCCATGACAACTTTAAAAAATGGCGTCATCCCGAACTTGTTTCGGGAACCCACAGGATAAGCCGCATGAAGTATACTTAGCTGAAACAAGTTCAGCATGACCGATGGTGGAGATGTCATTTCACCTTCAGAATCCGCTCCGGATTTAATTTACTCAGCAGGACTGAGACCTTTACATTAAATTGCATATGGAAGACGCAATTATGCGTCTCCACAAAAACAACCTGTTCTGATGAGATTATAAAAACAGGGATTCCCGGCGATATTAGCTATATCCCCGCATGCCCCTTCCTGAACAACACCGGCGACATATCCGTATGCTTTTTAAAATAATTACTGAAATGGGTAGCTTCAGAAAAGCCGAGACGATAAGCAATTTCTTTAATAGAGAGTTTTGAGTTCTGCAAGAGGGCCTTGGCCTCAGTTATAGTTTTTTCGGTAATCCAGTTGCTGATGGTTTTGCCGGTTTTTATTTTGATAACATTACTCAGGTAATTGGGATGAAGACTTTGCGCGTCGGCATAGTCCTGCACCCTGAAAGCCTGCTCGGCTACGCCGCTGCTCAGGTCGCGGTAATGTTTTTCAAGCAGGCGTTTAAAGTTTTTTACAATTTCCGAGCTCCGGTTACCTTCATATATCGGGTTATAATCCTTCCAGAAATATTCTTTGAATTTTAGCAGCACCACCACAAACAGGTTACCGATGATCCGGTAACGATATGGGCTATCTGAATTGTACTCTTTCAGGATTTGGTGGTATAAAATATCAAACTCCTCAAAAACTTCGGGAGTAAGTACGCGGGCCGGAAACGTTTCGGCCAGGAGAAAAGGAAACTCATCAAAAATATTGGCGTGTACGTTTTCTTTCAAAAACGATTCGCTAAGTGTAAACAGGTATACATCGCCAATACGCTCCCAATTAAACGAACGAAAATGGCCCGGATTGGTAAAGTAAATAGCACGGGGCTGCAGTTTATGATTTTGCTCATCAATAGTATAATCACCACTCCCATCTTTAATGAAGGCAAAGACAAAAAAGTTAAGCCTGCTCAACGGCGATTTAAACGGCATTGGCTGATTGATATCCTTCAGGTTAAAAACCGTAAAATCAGTATGTTTTATCAGCTCAAGCGGCAAGCCCAGGTGCTTGTATTGATCATAAAGAGTATTGAAGATCTGCTTTTCATTATCCTGGTGCATGGGTAAGATGTTTACTCCAAAGCTATGAGCGATACGGGAGATTTGCAACAACGGGCTATTCAATAAAAAACGGCGCACAGTTACGATACGCCGTTTTTTATTTTACATTTAACATATTTTTAATCAAAGCTCACGCTGCCATAGCTGGTGCTGATGGTAATGGTTCTGTCACTGCCCCCTTTGCCTAAATGGCCCTTGTAAGTTTTGGTAGGACTAAAACCACGTTCGCCATCGGCAGGGGTTTTGCTGGTGATGTTAACATCATGGCCGCCATAGTTAAAACTACCGTAGTGCACTGTGATATCAAAATCGGCATTCTGGCCGTCGCTCACTCCCAGTTTTACGCTTGAGTAGGACGAATTAACCGAAAGGTTTTTCACATTTTTATCAATCTCGCCAATCTTTAACGCCCCGCTGAATTTAACGTTGATATTACCTGATGTGGTAATACGGCCAATTTTCGCCGAGCCATAGCTTACATCAGCATTGAGTTTATCACAATCGCCAAGGTTAAGGCTGCCATAGGCTACATCCAAATCGCTGCCGGTAAGGGTGCCGATGGTTGCACTGCCATATTTAACCCTGATCTGGCAAGCTGGGTTGCTTAAAGATTTGGCGTTAAGGCTGCCATATGAGTTATTGATATTAAGCTTACCGCTCAGGTCGGGCAACTCGGTACTGCCATATTTGTTGGTGATAGTAAGGGGATTTTTGGCGGGCATGTAAACGGTATAATTGATCTCCATTTTACGCACGGAGTTTTTCTTACCGAACAGGTTGCCCCAGCTGCCGTTATCATCATCGTTTTGATTAATGTAAGTTTTGAACGATACACCCGAGCCATCTTTGCTATCCCTGATAGTTACGTTATCAAGCAGTTTCTGAGCTTTATCCTCATCATTGGCCCCAACCTTGATCTGTACATCAACCTTAACCTCGCTTTTAGCCCAGGTAATTACCGTGATCTTGCCAAATTTGTTATCAATGTTAATCACATCGTTACCATCAACATTATAGCTTTTGCTATAGCTTTTTGTTTTCTCAACTATATCACCGTTTTGTACCTGCTTTTCATAGTGCTCATCACCATCATAACTGTAGCTAAAGTTCTGATCAAAGTTTTTAAAACCGAAGTTAATATTAGGGCTAAGCATCTCAAATTTATCGGCAAACTTCAAGCTGTCAAACCCTTTAAACTTCATGTTAAACTTCAAAGAGTCGAAGCTTTTGAACTTCATGCTGTCCTTGAACTTAAAAGCAAGCTGTTTGTTCAGCTTCAGCATATTTTGCATTTTAAGATGCAATTGCTTTTGTTGCTGCACGCGCAGGTTGGTCATTTCCTTTTGCAGTTCGCGCATTTTGGCGTTCAGCTCCTTCATTTTTTGCTGATACTCTTTGCTGTCGGTTACCGAAGTCCAATTCTCGACGGTCAACCCGGCAGCAGGCGGCGGCGTGGGCGGTAATTGAGGTTTTACCGGCGCAGGCGGTGCCGCAGGGCTTACCTGTGCAAAGTTTGCTGTACTTATGGTTACCAGGACAATAAGCGTAAGCAGGGCCGGACTAAATATTTTTGGTTTCATTGTTTTGTTCCTTTTTCATCTGGTTAAACTGTTCAATTACATTTAATTGCTGAGTTAGCACCTCGGTTTGTATTTGCAGGTTCCGGATCATTGCACGTAAAACACGTTCCTGGTTAGGGCTGGTGGCTAAATCACTGTTTAGTTTTTTATAGGTGGAATCCATCTTGGCTATCTCGGCGCTGAACTCCTTGTATAGCTGAGGATCATTTTTAGATGCTGACTTAAGTTCGGTAAGCTTGGTTTCAACAAGCGATGCATAGCGCACCTGCTGTTGTGCATACTCGGGGTTAATAGCGGCAAGGTCAACGCCTTTTGCGCCTTTTTGGCTTTGTATATATATGCCGAAACCCATGCCCATTATGATGATCACCGATGCGGCCACTTTTAGCACGAAGCCCAGCGAAAAAGTCTTTGCTTCGCGCTTTTTTGGTTGCTCCTGCTCCTGGTCCAAAAAATTGAGCTGCGCCTCAATTTTACCCCACAGATCTGCCGATGGTTCTATTTCGTTAAATTCTTCGTTATTGTCGTGCATGAAATCTTCAAATCGCTTGCTCATGATACTGTTCCTTTCCTGTTTAAAATTTCAATTAACTTTCTTTTAGCTCTCAAAAACTGGGTTCTTGATGTGTTTTCTGATATGTTCAATATTTGTCCTATTTCTTCGTGGTCATATCCTTCAAGCAGATATAATGATATCACCACGCGATAGCCATCGGGCAACTGGTTCATACCTTCTTTTACCCTGGCAACCTGGTACTGCAGGTCTTCATCGTCCCAGCTCTCGTCATCGGCAATATTTTCAAGATGTCCATCTTCCAGTTCAACCAGTTCCAGCTTGCGTTTGCGCAGCAGGTTGATCGACCGGTTCACAACAATCTGCTTAAGCCAGAGGCCAAATGTGGTATCCTGCCTAAAATCCTTCAGCTTGGCAAAGGCATCCACAAAAGCTTCCTGCAGCACATCTTCTGCTTCAGCAATATCGCCCACTATCCGAAAGGCCACGTTCAGCATAGCTTTCGAATACAAACGGTAAAGCTCATAACAGGCTTTTTTGCTTCCCTGCTTACACTCAATTACCAGGTTGTAATGTTTATCAATATATATTGCTTCCAAATTCGTGACCGGCTTCAGGTTAATAGACGCAAGGCATTTTGCAACGTTGCACGTATGTGAAAAATTTTTTTTAAATAGAGGATAATTTTTTTGACAGTTTTAAGTTGAGATGGGTTTAGATAAGCAGATCGCCTGAAAAATACCTGACAAAATAGTTTAATAAAACAGCATAATCAAGAATTGTCATTGTTTCGCTCCTAATGATAGCACTCACAAGTCATTGATTATTAATCATATTTAAAAATTAACCTATAAATATGGGCGTTGCTTGCGGCCCGGGCTGTACGCTTATACTGCACAAGGCATTAACCATTGGCCGGTATCCCAATGTCATTAAGTTAAGGAAAATCCCCCAGAGGGGGAACAGGTTTGTAGCAAAATATTATACCAATAACAACCGTGCCAGAGGTACGGAACACCGGAGTTGTGTACCGCTGGCACACCAAAAATCTATTCAAAATGGTTTCTACAAACCTTTTGCACCTCTGGTGCAGCTTGTCAATCTCTTAACTTAATGACATTGGCCGGTATCCGCTCCCATCCTTAACGCACCTTTAATAATTTTACGACTCAAACGTAAGCAAGGAGTGCTGCCCTGCGGTATGAAGGTCACGCCATACCTGGTTAATTTCCGTATCCGGGTTGGCGGCAGATAAACCACAGTAGGTATAAAGCCTATCCACACTTTCGCGCGAAACTTTGGCCAGCTTCCGGCTCATTAAACTTACTTCATGTAAGCCATTATTATCGGCTGATTCAAAGTTGTTCCACGAGTTATCAACAGCCTCGTAAAATTCTGCACGGACTTCATTGAGTAAAATGATTTGATCGGCCAGTAATTGTTGGATGTATCCTTTTTGAGGGTCGGTTAAACGCGGGTTTTTCATCCGTTCATCAAACGCCGGTCCGCACAGGTCAAGAAAATGAATTGCGAGGCCCGAAAGATTGGCGGCAAGTGTAGCCTCTGCCAATTGCAAAAACGGGTAACGGTACAAAGGTTCATTTACAACCGTATATTGCGGATCGATCTTAAAACAGCGGTTTTTATCAACATAAAGGTCTTTTACTTCATAAGCGTCACTCCCGGTGGCCATCATACCAACATATTTCCAGGCGGGGAAAACATGCACATCTTTTTTATCAAAAATAAAAGGTAATATCAGTGGCTCGCCATCATCATTCAAAACAGTTTCATCGCCGTTTTTAATAATGCAATTTGCGGTGATGTGGGTTGCATGATGCGCACCGCTGGCATATTTCCAGGTGCCATTAATGATATAGCCGTCACCGCTGATGGTAGCCGTACCCGTTGATGCACCACTACCTGCCAGGCACAATTGAGGATCGGTCATGATCTCTGCAGCTAAAGCCGGATCCAGGAATCCGCCAAACCAGCCCGCGCCGCTGCATAAAGTTACCACCCAACCCAAACTGCCATTGGCCCAGGCCAAACTTTCTTCCAGCCGTACCATTTGCGGCAACGCCAATTGCAACCCGGAATAAGCTTTCGGCACTAAAAATTTAAACCAGCCCTGCTCATAAATAAGCGACAGCTGATCGGACTGCAACTTGCCGGCCTGCTCAGCTGCAGGAGCTGCTTTCCGTATGATATCAACCCATTCGGGTTTTAAATTTTGTGATGGATGCATTTTTATTTAGCTTAAAGCTGAAAGCAAAAAGCTTAAAGCGTAACAGATAATACTCAATTTACCATCAGTGATAACAAAAGATACTGACAGTATTTTGTCAGTGTTCAATTTTTGAAAAACGGGTGTTCAATGTTTCGGCTCCTTAAAAACACAAAGTACTGATTACCAGCACCAAGGCGTTCAATTTGATTAAAATTGAATTTTAACCAATTCGTAAAGCACTGACTATCAATCATGTTTATTTTTCAAAAAACGCCGGGTGTTTACACTTTTTAAAATTGAACACCTGGTACAACCTGGCCATTGAACATTTTTCCTAACCTCTAATCTTCAACCACCAACCGCTCTGCCTCTACCTGTCTCTTCCACTCAAAATATCCCCATATCGCTATAATAAACAAGAAGATGGTAAGCATGGCAAACATAGGCAGCTTTTTGTAAAACAGAAGCGGCACCGCGAAAAAATTGGAAATGTTCAAAAAAATCCAATTCTCCATTTTACGGCGTGCCAGCAACCACATACCTGCCCAGGCGGTCGAAGATACCAAAGCGTCCCAACCAGGTACGTTAGATGGGGTGAAATATTTGGCCGGCAGGTTTTTGATCATGTAGTAAAACACTACCCATCCCACAATGCTGATCGCCAAACTTATTATCCATTCATTTTTGGTGGAGTAGGTAATTTTTACCGGCGGCTCGTTCCGTTTCTTTACCCAGTAGATCCAACCATAAACGCTCATTACAATGTAATAGCCGTTCAACACCGATTCGGCATACAAATGAACTTCCATCAGCAGAAATATGGATATGGCCGTACCCAGTATTCCTGCCGGGTACAACCATATGTTATTTACGCGGGCCAGCAGCACCTCGGTAACACCCAACGCAACGGCAAGCCATTGCAGCCAGGTAGTTTCCTTTATTTGTTCAATAAACAGGTCGAGCCAGTGTTGCATATCCTAATTTTCAAATTCGTGAAATTCGATCCAATTCGTAAAAATTAGTGTCGATATAAATTAGTGCTCATTTAAAATCCCAGACTCAGCGAAGCCATAAAGTTTCGCGGCGCCTGCGGGAAGTAATAGTTGTAATTAATTACGTGTCCGCCCTCAATATCCGGGTAGGTAGCACCATTGTTTTCATACTTCTCGCTGAAGATATTATTAACCTGCAGGCCAACAGTTATGTTTTTAACCGAGCGAACGCTAAAGCTATACCGCAACCTCACATCGTTCACAAAAAAGCTGTTCAGCAGGCGATTGGCAGCGTAAGGGTTAGCTCCATTATCAGGTGCTATCCCAAAACCTTGGGGATTACGGTTCATGGTATTATCTAAGTATTGCTTACCTACATATTTGCTGATGAAAGCAATTTCCCCGCCTTTAACAGGGCTATAACTGATTACGCTTGAACCCGTGAATGACGGCGAGTAGGCAATATCAGTTTTGGCAAATGTTTCTTCAACCAGCGAGCCGTCGTCATAATTAGAGAAAAACTGGTGATAGTTTTTAATCTTGTTAGTGCTGAGGGTTGCGGTAGCGCTCCAGTTTAACTGATCAGTGATTTTCACTTTTCCGCTGAATTCCAAACCTGCGCGGTAGCTGTCCTTTACATTGGTACGCACCGGACTGCCTACGTCATTCAATGAGCCAGTTAATACCAACTGATTTTTATATAGCATGTAGAAACCATTCAACTCTCCACTAAAAACAGGTGAGCTGAAGCGGTAGCCAGCCTCAAAATCTTTCAGGTTTTCGGATTTTGGCCGGTTTTGCGGAGGCGAATCAACATAATCATCGCGGTTGGGTTCGTGGTTGCCCACCGCAAAGGAGGCATACACATTACTGTGCTCATTAAACTGGTAAGTAACACCTGCTTTAGGGTTAAAGAAGTTTAACTGCGCTGTTTGCTGGGCATTATTCAGGTTTTTGTCGATACCGAAGAACGAATAATTAATGTGGCGGTATTGCATATCGGCATACAACAAAAATTTGTCTACATGCCATTCGGCGCGGCCAAAAATATTAAAGTCCTTCTTTTTGGCATCATCCCGATAGTATTGATAGTTAGGACCAACGCCTATGCTTTCTTCGGCAGAAATAATATTACCATAATGCGCACCTTTATATTCGTTATAGGCGCCGCCAAGATTGAAGTTCAGTTTGGTAGTAGGCTGATATTTTAAAGCATAAGTAACACCATAAAAATCATTATTAAGCCACAGCCTGCGAACAAGATTAGTGGTTGAAATGGTATCGGTGCCATAAATAACAGGTGATAAACCATAATTACTTACAGCATCACCTTTCCTGTACTCTTCGTAGTAACCCTCGCCATGAGTGTAATGCAGGGCCCCGCTGAACGACAGTTTATCCGAAAACTTTTTATCGTATAGCAACTGGTAATGGTTTTGCAAGTAATCGTCAACCTGGTCTTTATAAAACGCGCCGTTACCCATATCGCCCAGTTCGTTATAAGTGCGGCTATCCGGGCGGTTATCATCGCCTATTACATAATCGGCTACGCCGTTCCAGGCCTGGTAGGTACGCTCATGGCCCGAGAACACGTTTAATCTTAAAGTACTGTTATCACCATAATAAGCCCCGCTTACAAAAAAGGATTTTAACCGGGATGACGCTCGGGCGATATACCCATCAGACCGGATGCGCGATAACCTGCCGTCGATACTGAACCTGCCGCCAAGCAGACCGGTACCTACGCTTACGGTATTTTTTAATGAACCATATGAACCTGCCGAGTTATCGAGCTGAGCATAAGCGGTATCCCTGCGAGTAGCGGTTTGTACGTTGATACTACCGCCAAAGGCACCTGCTCCATTGGTTGAGGTACCCACACCACGCTGGATTTGCAGGGTGTTGATAGATGATGCAAAGTCGGGCAGATCGACAAAATATGCGCCCTGGCTTTCCGCGTCATTTAAAGGAATACCATTAACGGTTACATTAATACGCGATGCGTCTGACCCGCGGATCCGGATCCCTGTATAACCTATACCCGTACCTGCATCCGAGTTGATTACCACTGATGGCGTTTGGTTAAGCAGGTAAGGCAGGTCTTGGCCGAAGTTGTTTTTTTCGAGATCTTTTTTGCCGAGGTTAGTAAAAGCCGTTGGTGAGTTTTTGCCTGCACGGGTGGCGGTTATAGTAACCTCATCCGCATTGAGCGTACCGGATCCTAAAGAAAAGTTAAGCGCTAAGTTTGTGTTAAGAACAGCGTTTTTTACTAAAGACTGATAGCCAATATAACTGGCTTTTACGGTATAATTGCCTTTTTTCAGATCGTTAAAACTATACTTACCTGTAGCATCAGTAACAGTGCTTTGCTGTGGGTTTAAAATAGTAACAGTTGCGCCAGGCAGCGCTTCGCCGAATTGATTGGTCACTTTTCCTGAAATGGAAAGCTGGGCCGATGCCATAACAGGCAACAATAGGGCCATAACAGCCACAAATAAATTTTTCAAAATGTTGTAAAACAAAAATTGAGTTAAACCATCTGCGCGCCAGGGTAACGCGGCAGTACACTTAACTTATTTACCTTTATCCCTCCGCCGGCATTATCCGGATCAGGTGTGGGGGGAAGTCGTGAGCCGGAAGTCGTTAGTCCAAAGTCGCTTTGACTTAAGGCTTAAAACTTAGTACTTATTGACTTACTCCCTGGGTATGATCTCAGCCCGTCTTTCAGTTTGGTAAAACAATCTGCAGTTTGTTTTGCAACCAAAGCAAGGCACCCCTTGAGAATTATATGAGGCAAAGATAGGATTTAAGTCCGAAAGTCAATGGTCAGGAAGTCCGAAAGCTGAATATCTGCACTCAAAAGCCAGTAATCCTATAGATTATGCAGAAAGAATACTGTTACTTTCGGACTTTCCAACTTTCGGACTTCCAGACTTCCAACTAAAACCCTACTTTTGCAGACTTTTATAAAACATTGCTATGCTTAGAACTCATACCTGCGGCGAATTAAATATCAGCCATTTAGGCCAAACCGTTACTTTATGCGGTTGGGTACAAAAATCGCGCGATTTGGGCGGTACCACTTTTATCGATGTGCGCGACCGTTATGGTTTAACCCAATTGATATTTAACACAGATACAGATGCTACCCTGCGCGAAAAAAGCCGCGGGCTTGGTCGTGAGTTTGTGATCAAAGTTACCGGTGATGTAATTGAACGTGCCAGCAAGAATACCAAAATCCCAACCGGCGAAATTGAAATCGCTGTTACTAATATTGAAGTGCTTAATGCGGCCAAGCTGCCGCCCTTCCTGATTGAGGACGAAACCGATGGCGGCGAGGAACTGCGTGCCAAATATCGCTACCTCGATCTTCGCCGTAACCCTATCCGCAACAACCTGGTGCTTCGTCATAAGATGGCGCAGGAAGTGCGTAAATATTTAGATAAGCTTGATTTTATCGAGGTAGAAACCCCGGTACTGATCAAATCGACCCCAGAAGGCGCGCGTGACTTTGTGGTGCCAAGCCGCATGAACGCAGGTGAATTTTACGCCCTCCCGCAATCGCCCCAAACTTTTAAACAGTTATTGATGGTGAGCGGTTTTGACCGTTATTTCCAGATAGTAAAATGTTTCAGGGACGAAGATTTACGTGCCGATCGCCAGCCTGAATTTACGCAGATTGATTGTGAGCTTTCGTTTGTAAGCCAGGAAGATATCCTCAATATTTTTGAAGGCCTTACCCGTCACCTGTTCAAAACTGTAAAAGGTATTGATTTGGTTGAACTGCCGCGCATGTTGTATTCAGATGCTATGCGTTTATACGGATCAGACAAACCCGACCTGCGTTTTGGGATGGAGTTTGTTGAGCTGAATGATATTGTTAAAGGCAAAGGATTTAGCATTTTTGACAATGCAGAACTGGTTGTTGGCATCAACGCCAAAGGTTGCGCAGGTTATACCCGTAAACAGGTTGATGAGCTTACCGAGTGGTTAAAACGCCCGCAAATTGGTGTAACCGGCATGATCTATTGCCGCTACAATGAGGATGGCACCCTGAAGTCATCGGTTGATAAATTTTATAGTGAAGACGAGTTAACCAACTGGGCTGCTGCTTTCAATGCCGAAAAAGGCGATTTAATGCTGATCCTGGCCGGTGGCGCTGATAAAGTGCGTAAACAACTGAACGAACTACGTTTAGAAATGGGTACCCGTTTAAGCCTGCGCGATAAAAATACTTTTGCGCCGCTATGGGTTGTTGACTTCCCGTTGCTGGAGTGGGACGAAGAAAGTGGCCGTTATCATGCTATGCACCATCCGTTCACCTCGCCAAAACCCGAAGACATTGCCCTGTTGGATACCGAACCGGGAGCTGTACGTGCCAATGCTTATGATTTGGTGATCAACGGTACCGAAATTGGTGGTGGCTCTATCCGGATCCACGACCGCGGCTTGCAATCATTGATGTTCAAGCACCTTGGTTTCTCGCCGGAGGAAGCACAAAAACAGTTTGGCTTTTTGATGGATGCTTTTGAATATGGAGCACCTCCGCATGGTGGTATCGCATTTGGTTTCGATCGCTTGGCATCGATATTTGCAGGTTTGGATTCAATTCGCGATGTGATCGCATTTCCTAAAAATAATTCGGGCCGCGATGTGATGATCGATTCACCATCAACCATTGCCGAAGCACAAATGACCGAGCTAAAAATAAAAACAACGGTTTAATCAACCCAAAACATAAATTGAGCCTCCTTTATTGCAAAGGGGGCTTTTATTTGGACCTCCATCATGAAAAAATACATTTTATTGCTAAGCGCGGTTATTATTACACTGATGATATCATGTGATAACTCAGCGAAATTAAACCGGGCTAAACAAGCCAAAACAGATGATTCGCTGATCCACGTTTACCTGAAGGCCAACCCCCAGATCAAAGTGCAGAAACACCCTTCCGGTATTTATTACCAGGTTTTATCCGAAGGCAAGGGGAGGAACCCTAACGAAAATTCGTTGGTCACTGTAAATTATACCGCAGCGCTGTTAAATGATATGGTAGTTGATAAAGCGAGCGGTTTTTCAAGCTCATTAGACCGTTTGATTAAAGGCTGGCAAATAGGCATCCCGTTAGTAAAAGCGGGCGGCACCGTATTGCTCATTGTACCCTCGGGCCTTGCCTATGGTGCCAATGGCGTAGGCCGCATCCCCGAAAATTCGGTATTGGTGTTCACTGTCGATTTAACAGAATTTAACTAATCTTCCCAAAATAAGTTCAATTATTGTAGCGTTCTGTAGCTTTTGCGCGTCAAATTAATCCAAACAGAAACAGAACTATTAACTAATGAAGAAATTTCTATTATTCGTATTCGCCCCATTGGTGATCCTCTCCTCGTGCTCAAAAGACAAATTCGATGCTTCAAAACAGGCAGCCACGGATGATGCCGCTATCAAAGCTTATATTGGTACTGATACTGCTTTTCATGCTACAGCTGATGGCTCTGGTGTTTATTACAAGATAGTAACCCAGGGAACAGGTGCAAATCCAACCATTAAATCGACCGTTAAAGTAACCTATACCGGCAAACTATTGGATGGAACTACGTTTGACTCGGGCACCATTAACCAAAGCCTGCAGGGGCTTATCAAAGGCTGGCAATCGGGCCTGCCGTATGTAAAAACTGGCGGTCGAATTATTTTAGTGATCCCTTCAAGAGAAGGCTACGGCAACAGTGCAGCCGGAAGCATCCCCGCAAATTCGGTTTTGGTATTTACAATTGATCTGCTTAGTTTTAGTTGATTTAACTAATGCTATAGAAAACTTTACTGTTATTGTCTGCATGTTTTAAAGATAAATCGCACGATTTGCAGCAAGTTGTTTTGAATAAGATGGCAATATCAAAAATTATCTGACGGCACATGCTGAAATCACCGCAACAAAACATACATAAGGTGTTTACTATGTGCTGAACACGGAAACCGGTATTCATGCCGGGCCAAATGCTACCAACGAAGACTGTCCCACAAAGATGGTCTTCATTTTTTAATCTCCACCGTAAAAATACCTTTTAACTTTCGCCTTTAACCTTTCAGCTCCAAAAAACTATCTTTGTATTGTGAGTGAGAAAACCATCTTAAAACTGCAGTTGCCTACCGATCCGCTTTGGGTTAAAAACGTGGTAGAGAGCAATATTGAAGAAATTTTGACCGACCATGCTTTTTGTGAACAAAAGGCAGCCAGCAATGCCATTACGCTTATTGTTCAAAATCCCAACCTGAGCGAATTGGTACAGGAAATGGCCCTGCTGGTGCAGGAAGAAATGGATCATTTTAAACGCGTACATGATATTATATTGGAACGCGGTTATATCCTCGGCCGCGAGCGGAAGGATAACTATGTGAACGAGCTCAGAAAATTTATCATCACAGGCGGTGGCCGCGAAGCCCAGCTGATTGACAGGCTGCTATTTTCGGCTATGATAGAAGCCAGGAGCTGTGAACGCTTTAAAGTACTGTCTGAAAATATTAATGACGAACAGTTGGCCACCTTTTACCACGAACTAATGGTAAGCGAAGCAACCCACTACTCCATGTTTATTCGGCTGGCCAAAAAATACGCTGAAGAAATTGATGTTGAAGCCCGCTGGAAACAATTCCTGGAGTATGAAGCCCAGGTAATTCAGAACTATGGTAAGAGTGAAACTATTCATGGGTAAGTTCTAAGTCGAAAGTCTGAAGTGTGACCTGTATGCTTATTAACTTGTGACTTAGAACTATAGACTTTTAACCTAAGACTTATGATTTCCTGCTTACATTTACATCATGTCGCGTTTTAAAGTATTTTCGGTTGTTATACATATTGCCGGCTGGTTGCTGTTCATGGCCTTTCCGCTGGTTTTTTTAAATACCCGGGGCCAGTACAACAACACTATTACTTCTTTTTTGCAAAAACCGGCTTACTGGGTATTTTGTATCACTTATATCGCCCTTTTTTATAGCAATGCCTACCTGTTTATTCCTCATTTCTTTTTAAAAAAGCGATATGCGATCTATAGCATCATTTGTATTGCTTTATTAGCATGCATTTATGTGCTTCACCCGTTCGACAACTTGCTGCGCAGCACCGAAGGCCGGAGAATGCACAACGGGATGACGGTGCCCGGCCCGCCGATATTTGACCGGCCCCGCTTAGGCGATAAGGGCTCCGATACGCCACACCGATTTGACAACCCGCCATATTTTCATCCAGACTCATTGGAGCGAAGAAATGGTTTCGGCCCCCGCACCAGGCCTATGAAATCCCTGGATAGCACCAGCCTGTTTATTTTCCTGATGATCATGGCGTTAAGCACAGCCACAAAAACGGTGCAGCAATGGCAGCTTACCGAACAGCGTGCTGCCCGTGCCGAAGCCGATAAAACCAGCGCCGAGCTGTCATTCCTGAAAGCGCAGATCAACCCGCATTTCCTGTTCAATACACTCAATAATATTTACATGCTTGCTTCGATAAAAGATGATAATGCGGCTGATAGCATCATGAAGCTCTCGAACATTATGCGCTATGTTACTGATGATGTTACCGAAGATTTCGTGCCGCTACAAAGCGAAATTGATTGCATCAGCGATTATATCGAACTGCAGCGCCTTCGCATCGGTAAAAACACAATAGTAAATTTTGAAGTAGGGGGAGAAATCGACGAAAAAAAAATCGCCCCTCTCGTAATGATGACTTTTATTGAAAATGTTTTTAAATATGGCGTAAGCAAGCGCGAACCTGCGGCTATAGATATCAGGATCAATATTCATGAGCGCATTATTTCATTTTACTGCAAAAACCGGATCTTTGGTGTGCAGAAAAGTGATTACCAGCGTACCGGCATAGGCATAAACAACACCAAACAGCGCCTGAAACATTTATATCCCGGCAGGCATTTGTTAAATATAAGCAGTCTGAATAATGAGTATATTGTTCAACTTACTTTACAAACTTAAATTATGGTGCTTAAATGTATAGCCATTGATGATGAACCGCTGGCCTTAAGGCTTATAAGCGAATATGTATCACGCTTCCCGGCACTACAAATGGTTAATACTTTTGAAGATGCTATAACCGGTGCCGAATTTTTAAAAAGCACCCCAATAGATCTTCTTTTTGTTGATATCAACATGCCCGATGTTACCGGCATTGACCTTGTGCGCTCGTTGCAGGCAAAACCCATGGTAATATTTACTACCGCCTATAAAAAATTTGCGTATGAGGGTTTTGAACTGGAAGCGCTTGATTATATTTTAAAACCGATAGATATTAAGCGCTTTACCAAAGCCGTTGAAAAAGCTGTTGATTATTATAAATATAAAAACAAGCCTGCCGATGCCGAAACCGATGAAAGCCTGTATGTATACTCCGAATACCGCATGGTTAAAATAGACCTGGACACTATTGAATACATTGAAAGTATGGAGGATTATATCAAGATCCATATCACTAATGATAAAACCATCCTTACGCTGATACCCATGAAAAAGGTATTGGAGAAATTGCCTTCCGCCAAATTTCAGCGCATTCACCGCAGCTATATCGTACCTGTCAACAAGATCCGGTCTATCCAAAACCGTAAGGTGCGGCTTACAAATGTTGAGCTGCCGGTAAGCGAAAGCTATAATGATTTTGCACGCAACTGGTCGAAACAGAAGTAAAATGAACGCAATTCTCATGATCGGCTTATCAATAACAATTAATCAATTGCTTTAAGTTTTGTGCGTTCCGCCTTTTAGCTTTTACATAAATGACATTAGCAGATAGTACGACCAAACAACATATCCAGCAGGTTGATTATATCAGGGCTATAGCTTCATTGGCGGTAACTTTGTTTCACCTTGGCGGCAAATCATTGCCAGGCTTGCGCTATGGCTGGCTGGGTGTGCAGATGTTTTTCCTGTTGTCCGGCTTTATAATTTGCTGGGCTATTCCTGAAAATTATAGCTGGGCCTTGTTCCCCAAATATATTTTAAAAAGAATAACACGCATTGAGCCTCCTTACATAGCCTCCATATTATTAACCATTTTAGCCGGGTATTTATTAAATGCAAATTATCGGCCTGATATCAGTAACATATTAACCCACTTAGCTTATATCAACAATTTTATTGGTCGCCCGTATTTGAACCCGGTTTACTGGACGCTGGGAATTGAGTTTCAATATTACCTGTTCATCGGCATTTTCTTTCCGATTATTATAAAAAAGTGGGGCGTCATCTCCCTGCCCCTGATTTGCTTACTGCCTTTATTTATACCCGTACCCGGATCAACCCTATTAAGCGTTTTTCCGTTTTTTGCTCTTGGGATATTATATTACCTGTACCTAACAGGTAAAAAAGGGGTGGCTGAAATTTCGATATATGGCGCAGCTGTAAGCGCTTTTGGTTTTTATAGTGCAGGGTGGCTTCCGATGGTCACCGGCCTTCTTGCACTTGTCCTTATAATACTGCCTTTAAAGCGCCACCCTGCTATTGCATTTTTTTCCAAAATCTCTTTTTCGCTATACCTTACCCATGATGTTGTTGGGAGCAGTCTTGTAGCTTTTATCGGTATGCACCTGCCAAAAACAGTTGGATTCAGGGCGTTTGAATTTTTAACAGGTATTGCTGTTAGTATCAGTTTTGCTTACCTGTTTTATCGCCTGGTGGAGCTGCCCTGTTTACGGCTATCCAAACGGATCAGGTACTAAATGCCTGGTTATTTACAGGCGTTTTAAACTCTTTTTTAATCCTTTTTTTATTCACCAATACAAAGCGGCTATTCATCGATACATTATTGATGAAAACCGGCTTTGCCCGCATATTTATGTCATAAACCAATTATAACCCCATAAATGGTTTATTAGTACCCCTTTTCATAATAGTTGCGATAGTAGCGTCTGTGTGTTAGTAGTACATGCAGGCGCTTTTTTAAAAACAGTATTCCGTTGGAAGCAAAAAAGTTACTCCCCCTAATCAGCTTTTTTCTCATTTTATCAGTTCGAAAAACAAATGCGCAAAGCCTTGGCGACCCTGTGGTGAGCATCACCTTTGGCTCGGGCAGTTCAACACATTCGGGTGCCTTGCCTGCCGATTCGGGCTCAACCAGTTACACGTATAGCAGTGCCAATTTCCCCAGCGACGGCTCTTATACCATTGAAAATACTACCGCGGGTGCAGGCAATGTCTGGTGGTCGGCCACAGACCATACAGGCAATACAGGCGGCTATATGATGGTGGTAAATGCCAGCGTATCCAAAACCGATTATTTTTATAAGCGCACCATTACCGGTTTGTGTTCCAATACCACCTACCAGTTTTCGGCCTGGGTGGTGAATTTGTTAAGAAGCAATGATATCAGCCCGCCAAATATCACTTTCGCTATCGAAAAAACCGACGGAACAATTATTCAAAGCTTTAATACCGGCACCATTGCCCGCACCAGCAGCAATTATCAATGGGTACAGGAGTCGTTTAATTTTACGCTGCCGGCAGGCGTTGGCGATGTGGTGATCAAGATGATCAACAACAGCGCCGGCGGTGCCCCTGCCAATGACCTTGCCATTGATGATATTGTTTTCAGACCTTATGGCCCGGTTATAGAGGCCAGTTTCAACAATTCAAGCTCAACCATCACAGCATCGGCCTGTTCGGATGTTCCGCAAACCTATACACTCAGTACGACCATCCCCAGTGGCTATACCGTTTTATGGCAATACAAAAACGGGAATGGTGCCTGGACGGATCTTACCGGAGCAAACAGCACCAGTTCAAGTTACCAGATAACATCGCCATCAGTGGCTGGTACTTATTACTACCGGGCAGTAACGGCGCAGGCAGGTAACATCAATTCGGCACTTTGCCGGTCGGCATCAAATGTGCTTACACTTACGGTTGGCGCACCACCTCAATCAACGGCAACAGCCAATACACCGGTTTGCGCGGGTACAACATTGACGTTAAGTGCATCAACCGGGGTGAGTTATCAATGGACAGGGCCAAATGGCTTTACATCAGCCATTCAAAACCCAACAATCAATAATGTGACCGCTGCTGCTGCAGGAACGTATCATGTTACGGTTAAATCATCCTCTAACTGCGAGGTTGTGGTACCAGTGACGGTTGTAGTAAATGCCCAACCTGTTGCGGCTGTTGATGCGGTTGAGCCAATTTGCGAGGGCAATTCGGTTACGTTAAATGCCAGCGGCGGCTCAACTTACTCATGGTTGCCGGCAACGGGCCTTTCGGATGCTAACATCGCTAACCCGGTTGCCAGCCCAACGGACAATACACTTTATACCGTAACAGTAAGCAACGGCACGTGTACCTCAACAGCCACAGTACAGGTAGATGTTATAAAAAAGCCTGTGGCCAATGCCGGGCCCGACAGGTACATTACCCAGGGTCAGTCGACCACACTTAACGCCAGTACCAAAGGAACCAACGTAAGCTATTACTGGACCCCGACCGATAACCTGAGCAGTAGCCTTGAACTTACGCCTACTGCTTCGCCAATGGAAGATATCACCTACACCCTGCATGTGGTATCAAACTCAGGCTGCGGCGATGAAGCAACCGACCAGGTATTTGTGCGTGTTTATAAAAAAGTAGTTATCCCCAATACTTTTACACCCAACGGTGACGGGGTTAATGATACCTGGGCGATAGAAGCGCTGAATACTTACCCAACCTCGACAACGCAGGTATTTAACCGCTACGGCGGACTGGTGTTTAAAAGCACAGGCTATCCTGAAGCCTGGGATGGCAGATCTAACGGCCAGGGTATCCCGTCAGGAACATATTATTATGTGATAGATTTAAAGAATGGGAATGTAATGAGCGGCTGGGTGATGGTGGTTCGTTAGTTCATGGTTGATGGTTCATAGTTCATCGCGAAAATACGCAGGCAGGAACAATTCGCAGGCAACCATGATCTATGAACCATGTACTATGATCGGCTTCACCCCCACCACATTCAGCAAATGATTATCCATCATATCAATATCCACTACGTCATTTAAAAAACCGATATGCATATCCGGGCGGATGATAAGCGCCTTCTTTTGGTTTGCTTTGATGTCGAAGGCGTCGAAAATATGTTGATTTTTTACTGATGGCGGCAGGTAAAAAAAGTTGAGATTGGCGCCGTAGTTTTGGGTGATCCATTTGGCGATAGTAAACAGGTCCAGTTCTTTGAGCTTGCCTAAACAGATGAGCGTAAAACCCGGTTTACTGCACCATTCATGCAGATCGGTTTCCACCTCCCGTTTTTCGTCGAATACTTTGAGATAAGGCAGCCTGTCGCCTGCTTTGATCTGGCTGGCAGGGCTTAAGTTAAGGTTTATGGTGCTGTCGCGATAGGATATGCCGGTTTGCGATACCCGTTTAAAAAAAGCTTCGCGAAGGTTGGGTTTCCCCCATGCCCATTTTAAAACAACAGGCAGCAAATATTTCTTTAGTAAGTTAATGAACCAATTGCGCGACAGGATCATTTTAAAAATGCGGTCGGTAGTATTGAGCAATTCTTTTGCAACAGGCATCCTTTCCTGCGCGTAGCTATCTAACACCGATACCTTAAGCTGGTTATTAACCACACCTGCCAGTTTCCAGGCCAGGTTATAGGCATCCTGCAAGCCGGTATTCATCCCCTGCCCGCCAACCGGCGAGTGGATATGCGCGGCATCGCCAATTAAAAAGCAGCGCTGCTCTCTGAATTTATCGGCCATGCGGTGATGCAGGCGGTAGATAGTGAACCAGTTGGTATGTTCAACAATAAGCTGTTGTTGGGTTACATCCCGCAAATGCGGTAACACCTCTTCAATTTGAAGCTCGTCCTTTTTATCAAACACATCGGGCAGATTACCAACCACACGATAGCTTCGCTCATCAGGCATAGGAAAAAAGCCTGCGAAACCTTTTTTTGAAAGGAACAGGTTAACTTTATCGCCAAAGTCAGCCTCTATTTTTATATCGGCCAAATAAAATTGATGCTGGTAGGTATCCCCATTAAAAGGAACATTCAGTCGCTTGCGCACAGTGCTATGGGCACCATCTGCGGCAACCAGCCAATCGCAGGTAATGGTTTGTTTCTCCTCGCCGCTTTGCAGCCTGAGTGTTACCTTATCCGAATTCTGACTTAGTGACAGTAGTGATGTGTTCCAGTATACCGGGCAGCAGTTGAGGGTAATAAAATCCAGTAATAACCGTTCGTTTTTGCTCTGCGGATACATCTGGATAAATGGAAAAGCGGTTTGCGTTTCACCAACATTGGCAAGTGAAAGACCGGCAACCTCTTCACCGTCCTGGTTAAACTGTACACCCCCTCCCCGTTTACCATCATTGAGCACTTTATCAATAACGCCCATCTGCCGGTAAATCTCCATAGACCGTGCCTGAACGGCAAGTGCCTTTGAATGTGTGGTTGGTCCCCGCTTGCTGTCAATAATTACCGGCTGCACACCATAGCGTAAAAGTTGGGCGGCCATCATCAAACCCGATGGGCCCGCGCCTACTATTACAACCGGGGCATGCTGCTGGCTTATGGTCATTTATTGCTGTGATAGAGTAAAAAGATGGTTGGGCGCTTGTGCAGATCAGGCACTTTCTTTTGCCATTCGGCAATGGTTTTGGTTTGCACAAACTCGGTTGCGGCGGTCAGGTCGCAGGCTATGCAAAGCTTGGTTTTGGGATTGCCTGTTTTCAGGATCTCCTCCAGCATGGGGTTATTGCGGAAAGGCGTTTCGATAAATAGCTGAGTTTGATCAAGCTTAACAGCTGTATTTTCCAACTCTTTGATCTTTTTAGCACGAAGCACTTTATCAATAGGCAGGTAGCCGTAAAATGCAAAACTTTGGCCGCTGAAGCCTGAAGCCATCAGCGCCAGCAAAATGGAGCTTGGCCCAACCAAAGGCACAACCTTAATACCCATGCGATGGGCTTTATCCACAATCCCGGCACCGGGATCAGCGACACCGGGACAGCCGGCTTCACTCATCAGCCCAACATCATTACCTGCCTGCAGGCCTTTAAAAAAATCAGCCTTGCTCATGTCGCGGTTATGCTTGCCATAATCATGGATTATCAGCTCGCTTTGCGGGGTTTTCAAGCCGGCCTCTTTTAAAAAGCGACGGGCGGTTTTTTCATTCTCGACGATGTACTCCTTGATACTGTTTATGGTATCAGTAAGGTATGGCGTAAATGATTTTGCAGCGGCGTCATCGGCCAGCGGTACGGGAATTAAATAAAGGGTTCCATAGGGCATATTGCAAAGTTGGTGTTTTTTGTTTAATTTAAGCTATCAAAAGGAGGCGGAAAAATGAGGCAATTAGGCGCAAACTGGTTTATTGAAGGTCATATTGATTTTGAATACAAAAAATATATCCTGCTAAGTTACCTTCAGGAAATTAACAGCCACTTTGATAACAGCCGGTTATATCCCAACCTGGCCGATCTGATATTCCATTACAACAACCTCATCGATTTTAAAAAGAATAAATCGCTGTTACAGCAGGCTTTTCCGCAACGCTTAACACAGGCTGATATCGATGCCGTAAAGCTTACTTATCAAAAGATCATTATGGATGATCAAAGCATGCAGGAAATAGAACAGATCATTACTTATGCCTTAGGCAAAATGGACCCGGCTATAAAAACCGGCAGGGATATTTATGATTTTGTAGAAAGCCATGTGAATATTGATCCGGTAGGCATCATCCCTTTACTGCCTTATCACGGTTATTTTTCGTTACAGAACGGCAAGGAACGAACCAACCGGATCTACGAGTACCAGATCACTATTTTTGAAGGCAAGGATGATAAATACCGCGGCATTAACGTAGCTTTTATTGATGCCTACGAGCAAAGCATCACCAATACCCCCGAAAGCATTAAACTGCATCTCATTAATCGTAACAAGTTTATGCCCAATCCTGCGGTTTACTATGTTCACAGTGATATCACTTTCCCGCTTGAGCAAACGCTGCTGCCGGTGGCCAAAAGAAGCCTGGTGAAGTATATTTCGAATGCTGCGTAAGTCCTTATTAAATTATTTTTATTCAGGAAGCAGGGATGGTGCTGTTTCCGATTACTTTACCTATTGAGAAAAAATAAAAGTCGGGCAGTTAACAACGCTACACCTACCCTGGGCAAAATTCAACCTTGGCGACTGCCAATGGCCGGTTAGAAGCGTCCGGTTCAATTGGCACATGTTCGCGCATGCCAAAACCACACTTTTTTAACTCCTGTAACCTACTCTCACCTCTCTGTAACATACCATCTCTTAAGAAGATCCGAACCTCCTTGGTATTGCTGCTAATTGCTTTTTATATGATTATAAATCTTGAATTTATTTGTCTTATCTGGGGATAATCCTATCTGACATGAAAAAAACGCAATAATATTGATTAGGCGCCGGCGATCAGTTTAACGCGTTGATTAATAAGCTCGCTGATATTTCAGGTTACAGCGAATTGAAAACAATACCGGTGATCCCCATTGGGCATTCAGCAGCTGCGAGCGCGCCCTACAATTTCGGGGTATGGCCCCCCCCCGCGCACGCTGGCTTGCATCTCGGTAAGTGGGCAATTGCCTTATGCAACAAATGCTTACATTCCGGATATCTGGAGTAAGGATCAAAACCTGGATTATATTCCCTGCCTTGAAACAATGGGCGAATACGAAGCTGCCAACACCTGGAGCGATGAGGGATTAAAAGAAAGACAGGAACATCCGCTGCTGCCGTTGAGTATGCTATCCAACCCAGCCCAGGGACATTTTGCTGCCATGCGGGAAAAGATCGGCTACCTGGCCTTCTACATTAAAAAAGCCATGCAGTACCGCTTGCCAAAAAGTGTTCCGCCTGGTACTGTTCCGAAATTGATTGATATCGATCCGACAAAAACCGGCTGGTTGGTTGATAAATGGCACTATAATGAATTGCCCGCCGCGGATGCTGCACCGGTGGGCAGGTATAAGGGCGATGTTTCAAAAGCCTTTTGGTATTTTGATGAAGAAACGGCTCAGGTAACAATAACCTACCAGGCAAAACATCGCAATCAAAAACCACAGTTAATAGGTTATGTACAGCATGGCCAAATGGTTGAACAGCGTAATACGCATCAGCAGGTAAATCTGAAATTTGAACCTGACGCTGATGGGATCATTTTTAAACTCCATGCCGCATTTTATGATACGGTGCCCGGAGGCAGCCCCCGCTTACCTGTTTGGGCTGGCATGCCGGCTGGCTCCGCTATAGGGCATGCTGCCGGGAATATTCCTATAACTATCAACCGGATTACAGGGCCGGTTATCAAGTTAAATGATTCAACCTTCAGGTTAAATCCGCAAGCAGGTTATTGGGAAAATCCGCATAGCTATGAATTATGGTTTGCTGCTACCCATCCGGGCGATGCTGAATATAAACCTGCTGTACAGCAATCGCTGATGATTGTGCCGCCACACAATGCAACAGGAAAGGAACAGCATATTACATTTTTGCCGGTCCCCAACCAAAAGCCACATGCAAAAGGAATCAAATTGCACGCCAGCTCAGATGCACAGTCACCTGTAGGCTTTTATGTATTAGAAGGCCCTGTCGAATTATCAGGCAATACATTAAATATTGCGGCTATTCCGCCGCACAGCCGCTTCCCGGTAAAAGTTACCGTGGTGGCCTGGCAATATGGTAATAGCCATGAGCCTAAACTGCAAACGGCAGTGCCCGCAGAACAATCTTTTTTTATTGAAAAATAATTTAAACGCTTAAAATATTAACCATAGCTATGCTTCTTCTAAAAGCATAGCTCGAGGGCCCTGCCTAATAAGCTAACAGGCGTTCCATGCTTTCCTCCAATCGTGCCTTGGCCAAAAACTGGTCTTCCAAAGCTTTGTTCATGGGGATGGCCGTATCGAGGCTACCGCAGCGCATTATGGGGGCGTCAAGATATTTAAAGCAATGTTCGGCCAAATGGGCGGCAATTTCGGCGCCGAAACCGTTGGTGAGCGTATCTTCATGCAAAATCAGCACCCGGCCCGTTTTTTTTACACTGGCCTCAACCGCTTCCTGGTCCCAAGGCTGCAAACTGCGCAGGTCGATGATCTCTATGGATTGATCGGGATGTTTGTCTGTATACTCCAATGCCCAGTGTACACCAAGGCCAAATGTGATAATACTGGCTTTTTCGCCTTGCTTAATCACATTAGCCTTGCCTATCTCTATCATTACATCATTATCAGGCACATCGGCGCTGATACTGCGGTACAGGTATTTGTGTTCAAAATAAATTACCGGGTTAGGATCGTCAATAGCGGTAAGCAGCAGGGCTTTGGCATCTGCCGGGAAAGCCGGGTAAACCACTTTTAAGCCGGGGGTTTTGGTAAACCAGGCTTCATTGCTTTGCGAATGGAACGGGCCGGCGCCGGTACCTGCACCCGCGGGCATCCGTATTACTACATCAACCCCCTGCCCCCAGCGATAATGCGTTTTGGCCAGGTTGTTAATAACCTGGTTAAAGCCGCAAGTAACAAAATCTGCAAACTGCATTTCAACAACGGCTTTGTAGCCGTTAAGGGCAAGCCCCATGCCTGCACCAACAATTCCTGATTCACAAATGGGGGTATTACGCACACGTGCTTTGCCAAACTCCTCGACAAAGCCCTGGGTAATTTTAAATGCGCCGCCGTATTCGGCAATGTCCTGTCCCATGATCACCAGGTTGGGGTGTTTGCGCATAGCTTGTTTAAGCCCGTCGCTAATGGCATCTATATAGCGCTTATTGGTAACCGGCGATGATTTTGGCTGTACGGCAGGAAAGCTGTAAGGCTTGTACATATCCCGCGCTTCGGTGGCCACATCCGGTATAATATCTGTTTCGGCATAAGCCTTTTCAATTTCGGTTTCAATAAGGGCGGCGAACTCCTTACGGATAACAGAGATCATGTCTTTAAACAAAACCCCTTCGGTAATCAGGTACTTTTCAAAGTTTGTAACCGGGTCCTTTCCTGCCCACCACTCAAATAAATTAGTGGGAACATATTTGGTGCCTGATGCTTCCTCATGGCCACGCATCCTGAAGGTCATACATTCCAGCAAAACAGGGCGCGGATTTTCACGAATAGCTTTATTAAGTGAGGTTATGGTGTTATAAACTTCAAGCAGGTTATTGCCGTCAATACGGCGGCCTTCAATACCGTAGCCTACAGCTTTATCAACCAGTTCGCGGCAATTATATTGTTCGTTGGTTGGGGTTGAAAGCGCATAGCCATTATTTTCGATCAGAAATATTACCGGCAGTTTCCAAACAGAGGCTATGTTAAGTGCTTCGTGAAAGTCCCCTTCACTGGTAGCACCCTCGCCGGTAAAAACAAGTGTTGATCTTTTTTTACCCGATAATATATCCGCTAAGGCAATGCCATCGGCCAGGGCAAGCTGCGGACCGAGATGGGAGATCATACCAATGATCTTATACTCCTGGGTGCCGAAGTGGAAGGAGCGGTCGCGCCCTTTAGTAAAGCCCGAAGGTTTGCCCTGCCATTGCGCCATTAACCGCGACAGGGGGATATTTCTCGATGTAAAAACACCGAGGTTACGATGCATAGGCAAAATATATTCGTCGGCGTTCATAGCCAGGGCGCTGCCAACCGCTATGGCTTCCTGGCCAATACCCGAAAACCATTTGCCAATGCGGCCCTGCCTCAGCAGGATCAGCATCTTCTCTTCAACCATGCGCGGAAACAGCAATTTTTTATAAAATGCCAGCAAAGTATCATTATCGAGGTTTTTCCTGTCAAAAATCATAACGTAAAACTACTGAAGTTTTTAAAACTTTGTATGTTTGGTGATACTATCCAAAAACTATGAAGCGCACCTCTATTTTCATCATTATACTACTGCTCATGATCGGCTTTGCAGCCAGTTCGCAGGATTTTTTCTTATTGCCACATAATTTTTACGTTCACAAAGGCGATAAGCTTAACCTGCACTTGTTGAGCGGCAACGAGTTTAAACCCGAAAATGAATTTAAGTTTGCCACAGCAAAGGCAACTAAATTTATGCTGTACGAAGGCTCGAAAAAAACGGATCTTTCAAAAGTCAGTAACGCTGCGGATAGCAGCCTGCTTACTTATGAGCTGCAAAACTCCGGGCTTGCACTTTTTGAGCTGGTAAGGGATGATGAAACGGAATCGGAAAGGAATAAATTTATCAGGGCGCTTGAAAGCGAAGGCCTCGATAAAATGGCCGAAGAAGCCCGGGCCAGCAGCCAGCAATACTTTGTTGAAAAGTATCACCAGTCAAGCAAAACCCTTATTTCTGTTGATAAAGCCAACGGTAAGGACTTTGATAAACCACTGGGTGAGGAGTATGAAATTGTAATACAGCAAAACCCCTATAAATCAAGCTATGGCGATGATGTTACCGCTCAGGTGCTTTTTAAAGGTAAACCTATGAAGGATGCTGTGGTGATGCAATATGTACGTACTTTGAATGGCACTATCGTTCCGCAAAAATTATTGAGTGACAGCAATGGCCTGGTATTTTTTAAACTGAGCCGGGAGGGGGTATATATGGTTAGTTCAACCCATGTTGAACCATCGCAGGATAAAAAAGCCGATTATGAAAACTGGAGCACTACTTTCACCTTTGCCTTCAGCAATACCGATGACGTACCAAATTCATACAGGGAGTTTGGGTTTGGAAATAAACATTGATTTTTTTAGTAGCAGTTGCAGGTTTTAGTAGCAGGTTAAAAATATAGAGGCGTCATTGTGAGTCTTCCCTTTTCGGGGGAGATTTAGAGAGCGCAAAACCTTAATTACCTATCTGCTCGCTGAAACCGCGTTAGTAAGTTTAACAAAATCCTCCACACTCAATCTTTCCGCACGCAGATCGAGGACAGGCTCATCAGTCAATTTTTCTTTGTTGATGAGTGATGATATGGCGTTGCGCAGGGTTTTGCGGCGCTGATTAAAACCCGCTTTTACTATCTGCCAAAATAGTTTCTCGTCGCAATCAAGTGTTTGCTTATCGTTTCGTGTAAGCCTGATCACTGCCGAAAGCACCTTGGGCGGAGGATTAAATACACCGGCCTTCACCGTAAACAGGTATTCCACTTTATAGTAGGCTTGTAAAAACACGCTGAGTATACCATATTCCTTGCTGCCTGGTTTGGCGGCACATCGTTCAGCAACCTCTTTCTGGAACATGCCCACTACTTCAACCACCTGCTGGCGGTTGTCAAGCACCTTAAAAAGTATTTGCGATGAGATGTTATAGGGGAAATTACCGATAATGGCAAAGTTTTCGGGAAAAATGCTTTTAAAATCAAGCTCCAGAAAATCGGCATTGATAAGGCGGGCACCTAATTGCGGGTATTTTTTTTTCAGAAAATCGTACGATTCGGTATCAATATCAATGAGTGATGTTTCGTACTCGCTTTTTTGCAGCAGGAAATCAGACAATACACCCATGCCCGGCCCCACCTCAAGCACATGGCCGAAACGCCCTTCGGGTTTCAGGCTGTCCACTATCTTTGCTGCTATGTTTTTATCAGTAAGAAAATGTTGCCCTAAATGTTTTTTTGCCCTTACCAATGTCATTATTAATCAAATATTTGAGCAAATTAAATCATATTTGTGCTTTTATCAGGAACTATAAGCTTAAAATCTTTTATTTGCAGGTGTAAAGATAGGTTAAAGGTAAAAGGTTTGCCTAAGTTGAAGGTTAAAGGCGAAAGGCAAAAGGCAAAAGGTCGTTTAGCTTTATAAACCATTAATAATCATCACTGTTAAAATATTGAAATCACCGCTTAAAAAAATCGGTGAAATCATAAAACTCGGTGAAATCATAAAAAAATAATGAGCGATAAATTAAAAATTGGGATCAGCATTGGCGATGTAAACGGCATCGGTTTAGAGATAATTATTAAAACTTTGGCCGATAGTAAGATTTATGATTATTGTACGCCTATTGTTTACGGGCATACCAAGGTGGCGTCGTTCCACCGCCGTGCAACCCAGGTTAATGAGCTTAATTTTTTGGTGATCAATGACCCTTCACAAACTCATTTCCGCAAACCCAACATGATCAACTGTTGGGAAGAGGATGTAAAGATTGATATAGGGCAGGTTACGGAAGCGGGCGGCAAGTATGCCTTCAAATCATTGGAGCGCGCTGTATATGACCTGAAAGAAGGTTATATAGATGCCTTGGTTACCGCTCCTATCAATAAGGATAACATCCAGAACGACAAATTCCACTTTCCTGGTCATACAGAATATTTACAGCAATATGATGGCGCTGCCGAATCGCTGATGTTTTTAGTAAGCGATACTTTACGTGTAGGCGTGGTTACGGGTCATATCCCTGTATCAAAAATTGCCGAAAGCATTACCGCCGAAAAAATATTGGCTAAACTGAAACTGATGAACCACAGCTTGCAAAATGATTTCTGGGTGCGCAAGCCAAAAATTGCCGTGTTAGGGCTTAATCCGCATGCCGGCGATAACGGCCTCATCGGCAGCGAAGAAAAAGATATCATTATACCCGCTATTGAAGAAGCCCGCTCAAACAATATCCTGGCATTTGGCCCGTACTCGGCCGATGGTTTCTTTGCCAATGGCACTTACTTGCAGTTTGATGCCGTACTGGCCATGTATCACGACCAGGGCCTGATCCCTTTTAAACAAATAGCCTTTGAAACGGGTGTTAATTTTACAGCCGGGTTAAACTTTGTGCGCACTTCGCCCGATCATGGAACTGCGTATGATATAGCAGGAAAAAACCAGGCTTCGGAGGTCTCCTTCCGCGAAGCGCTGTTTACAGCTATCCACATTGTAAAGAACCGCAGGGAAGGGCTCGAACTTAATGAAAATCCACTTTTATTCAGCAAGCTAAGCCGCGACAGAGATTAAAAAAGCCGTGTAATAGTAATGTTTCAATTTAATTACCGTTAAATTAAAACATTTACGCTGCTTGTTGCATTTACATCACTGAATGAATAATTTTCTTAGCCGCATACGTTCAATAGATGCATTCCGCGCTGTAACAATGTTCCTCATGATATTTGTGAATGACCTGGATGGCATTCCGAATACCCCGACATGGCTTAAACACGCGGGCTCAAATGTTGATGCGCTGGGTTTGGCCGATACTATTTTTCCTGCGTTTTTATTTATAGTCGGGCTTTCAATTCCCTTTGCTTTTCAAAACAGGTTAAAGCAGGGCGACAATTTCAAACTACTATCGCGGATAGTGAGCCGCTCGTTCGCGCTCATTTTTATAGGTTTTTTCCATGCCAATATGGAAACCTACAACGAAGCAACAACCTTGTTACCCAAACCCGTTTGGGAAAGTCTGGTTACATTCAGCTTCTTCTTTATTTTTTTAGATTACAGTAAAGATACATCACCCACTAAACGCTATATGTTGCAGGGCTTCGGCATATTGTTACTTGCCGGCATGGCGTTGCTATATCGTACCAGCGACCCCGGGCATACCTGGCTTCACTTTACCTGGTGGGGCATTTTAGGCCTGATAGGCTGGTCATACATGCTTTGCGCACTTATCTATTACTATTCCGACGGGCATTTGTGGGTGCAGCTGGCGGCCTGGATGTTCTTCATATTCTTTAACCTGGATGTGCATTTCGGCTTCCTTGATTTTATCGACAAGCTGCAGGGCTATATCTGGATAGCCGGCAACGGCGCCATGCAGTCGTTCACCATGGCGGGGGTATTTATTTCGGTATTGTATATGCGCCTCAAGGCCAATAACGAAATGAAGATGCTTTGGGTGGCCATGATCCTGATCGCTATCATCCTGTTTAACCTGGGCTTTATAGTACGCTATTTTAGCGGGGGCATTTCCAAAGAACGCGACACCCCTTCATGGGTGCTCATTTGTACCGGGATAAGCCTGGTGGTGTATGCCTTCTTTATTTTCCTGGTTGATGTTAAAAATAAATACAACTGGTTTAAGGTGATAGAACCCGCGGGCACCAACACCTTTACCTGTTACATAGTGCCCTTCCTATTTTATCCAATATATGAAATGAGCAGGATTGGCTACCCCGAATACCTGAGCCAGGGTACTGGGGGCCTCATAAAATGCATTGTATTTGCTTTTGTAATGGTATGGCTCACGGGGTTATTGGATAAAATCAATATCAGGATTAAGATATAAGCTGACTGTTTACTTTATTTTGATGAGATATGTTCCACTAAAGTTTTTTATATCTGGGTTTCCTTTTTTTGAACGATCAAAGTAAATACTGCTGAATTGAAATACTACAGTATAACCGGGCGTTTGTCTGGTTACCTGCATCAGATTTGCTGGCAGCTCATAGCCTTTTGGCATATAAAGGTTATCTTTATTCTTTTTGCTACGATATTTTTCGAGGGTAGTAGTATCGGTCATCATTTTATTCACAATCTCAATGGGATCAAATTTAACTATATCGTTATTAAGCATTAAGCTGCACCTGTGTGTTTCGGCAAAATGAACTTGCTTTATAGTGATGCCATTATAGTTATTAATCACGGTATCTGCCCCCAGGTTGCTTGCAAGTTCAATATCATATCCTTTAACAACCGTGATATTCTCTTTTTGACTAAACATATAGCTTTCGCTCTCTGAAAAATCGGTTGTTGTCTCGGCAAAGGGATAATAATAATCACTGAAACGGCCTAGTCCCAATTGTTTTTTTGCCCATTGATATTTTAAAGTCCTTAACCCCTCCCTGTCAACAAGCAGGTTGTTGTACTCCCCCTTTTGTTTTGCTAATGAATCAGCAACTATGTTTAAATCTCTTTTAAAATAGGGTTGCAAGCCCTTTAGGTCGTAATGATAAATGAAATAGCTGAGCCTGCTTGCGCCGAGGCTTCCTTCCTTCATGTTGATTTTTGTGCTATCAACAAGTATCAGCTTTCCATCTTTAAATCCATTATGCTTTTTAAAAAAGCTAATCACCATACCCCTTTGCGAATACATACTCATGGTAAATGCACTTTGTGGCCCATAAATACTAAGCAGGGTTAGTATACAGAGTGAGATTGGAATGATTTTAATATTCTGCTTTTTAAATAATAAAAAATAAAGCGAAATGAACAGCAGCCACAAAGCGAGTGCTATCAAAAAATACCTAAACTCTGTAACGCCATAACTAAATACTCTTGTACCAACGGCCACAAATAGCAATATCTGTAAAGGAATGAGCAAAAAGTAGAAACTACGGGTATAGGTTTTAAGCCATTTATTTTCGTTTTGCTCGCGGATGGGGTATACCAACAGGAGCGATAATATGCCAAATACGGCATAACCTAATATCAGGTTTGATACAAGGCCTTTAGGGAGCTTCCATTCAATGAGAATTTTGATTTCATAAGCCAGTAAAATGAGTACATATACTGTTGATAGCGGGATGAGTACATATTGGGTGAAGATCTTTAGGCCTTTGGGGTAGCTTTCATCTTCATTAAGTACTGCTGTATCTATTGGTACTCCTGCTAAAAAGAAAAGTGTAGTGAACATCCCCGTGATCCATACCCACAAAACCTGGTAGGTATCCGATTCAAATTTAAAATTAAACAAGAAGTTTGTGGCCCCGATTGCAGCAGCCAGGCCGGCAAATAACACTACGCCGTATAGCATACTTGCTAAAATGCGCAAAAAGAGTGTTTTATTAAATTGCCAAAACCCTTGTATTTGCCCTTTGCCGGTAAAGGCCGCAAAGGCTACCATTAAGTGAAATGCCAAGCTAAGCAGGAAGAACCGCGTATAATCCGCCTGTCGTTCGGGTGGATTGATCATAAAGATCAGCGCAATAGCGATCACTGTTGCAGCTATTTTTACGAGAATCTTTTTTCCGCTCTGCCAGTTTTTACTTTGGGTATATAGGGTAGCCGAGAGGCTAAGCAAAAAGCCGAGGTTGGCTATCATGATAGCGCGCATACACCAGTTTTCACTTACACGATTAAGATTATCAAGCTCAATCTTCGCGGTAGCAGCTATGGTGCCGGCAAAAGCAAAGAATGTTTCAAAAGGATAGCGTTTGATGGTATTTGCCGCGCTTTGCACCAGGTTTTTTATCGACGGGAATTTCATCTGCATAATAAGGTTTAGGTACTAATGTATTACTTATTTATGTTTTTTCAAGTTCCGCTTTGGATTTTGCACTCCTGCAGGATGATGAAAATGTAAAATATATGTATTAAAAATCAAACCAATACCACGGTTAATTGCATTTAACACATTAGTGTTTATATTTGCGTTCGCAAAAAAACATCATTTTACTATAATGAGAGAAATACAATTCAGAGAAGCGCTAAGAGAGGCCATGGTCGAAGAAATGCGCAGCGACGAGAATATATACCTGATGGGTGAAGAGGTTGCAGAATATAACGGCGCGTACAAGGTAAGCCAGGGAATGCTGGACGAATTTGGTGCAAAGCGTGTTATAGATACGCCCATCTCTGAATTGGGTTTTGCCGGTATCGGCATCGGCTCGGCAATGAACGGCTTACGCCCCATCATCGAGTTCATGACTTTCAACTTTTCACTCGTAGCTATCGACCAGATCATCAATGGCGCTGCCAAAATGATGTCAATGAGCGGCGGCCAGTTCTCGGTGCCAATTGTTTTCCGCGGACCTACCGGTAATGCAGGTATGCTTAGCTCACAGCACAGCCAGTGCTTTGAAAACTGGTATGCTAACTGCCCTGGCCTAAAAGTGGTTGTACCATCTAACCCTTACGATGCTAAAGGTTTGTTAAAATCAGCTATTCTTGATCCGGATCCGGTTATTTTCATGGAGTCGGAATTAATGTATGGCGATAAAGGCGAGGTTCCTGAAGAAACTTACTATATCCCGCTGG
This sequence comes from Mucilaginibacter sp. SJ, assembly GCF_028993635.1. Classification (NCBI taxonomy): domain Bacteria; kingdom Pseudomonadati; phylum Bacteroidota; class Sphingobacteriia; order Sphingobacteriales; family Sphingobacteriaceae; genus Mucilaginibacter; species Mucilaginibacter sp. SJ. The sequence goes on along the minus strand of NZ_CP118631.1, from coordinate 4,168,655 downwards.
GTAAAGCAAAAGTTGTTAAAGAAGGCAACGATGTTACTTTAGTTGGCTTTGGCAAGATCATGAAAGTGGTTGTTGCAGCCGCTGCCGAACTTGAAAAAGAAGGTATCCACGCTGAAGTGATCGACCTGCGTACTGTACGCCCTATCGATTATGCTACAGTTATTGAATCGGTAAAGAAAACAAACCGCCTGGTAATTATTGAAGAAAGCTGGCCGTTAGGTTCAATTGCTACTGAAGTTGCATTTAAAGTACAAAAAGACGCTTTCGATTACCTTGATGCTCCTATCTTACGTATCATGGGTGGCGATGTTCCGCTTCCTTACGCTCCTACTTTGATCCAGGAATACCTGCCAAACCCTGAAAGGGTGATCAAAGCAGTTAAAGAAGTAATGTACGTTACCAAGTAATCGTTTTAATATAAAATATGTAAGAGCCCGATATGAGAATACCGGGCTCTTTATTTTTCATCCCCCCCAACCTAAATTTAAAGTTCCTTATCATTATGAAGTACCTTTTTGCTTGTATTTTTTTATTAGCAGGCCTGTTTGGATACGGGCAAAAAACAAAAATAATCCCATTGGAGTATGTGGATCCCGGAACTATTTTAAAAGAAAATCAAGCCATTATTTACGGGAGTTTTATCCAACGCCTTACCTTTTGGCAAACAGGCTATCAGCAAACGATCAGGGTCAGAAATTTGGAAACAAACGAGGTGTTTTCATTTGAAGTAAAGCCCCCACTCAGATCAAGAAAAGAGAACCCATTTTGCTTTTTTATAAAGCCGGGCACATATGAAATAGTAAACTTTTACTATTCAAAAAGCAAATGGTACGGAATCGAGAATAATATAAGGCCCGTTTTTAGAGGTATTGATTTTGAGATCAACCTTAAAAACAAAGTGGATAGCGGCATCATCAAACGGGAAGACCTGCACCGCATTGTGTTTAAGATTGATAAAAATACACTCACATATCTCGGGCAATGGCATTTTGAATCCGGCGCTCCATCCTTCAAAGATGACAAAGCCGCGCTTGATAAAAAACTAAAGCAGGATTATTATTTTCTTGAATTTGAAAAGGCCGCTATTGTATTACCTGACTAAAATTTTACGCTGCCGCCAAAAATATTTTTACAAAAATGCCTACTTTTAAAAATTAACATTTTTGAACATGCGATACACCTACTTTAAAGCATTTAAACCCTTATTTTTTATTGTATCGGCGCTGGTATTCACTGGCAATGTTGCCTCGGCACAAACCCAGGCGGCAACTCCGGCCGCGGCTCCGGTAACCGGGGTACAAACCTTCATTGATAAGTTTTTTAAAGAATACGACAAGCAAGGCACAGCCCGCGCAGTGATTGATATTTTTAAAAGCAACAAGCAAATGGATTCAACCCGGCTTACCGGGATTATTGTCAAAATAGATTCCATGCGAAGTGTAATAGGCAAATATCTCGGCAAGGATCTGATCATGCAACGCAAGGCTTCAAACAGCCTGGTACTGTACAGCTATCTGCTTAAACACGAAGGCCAACCGGCCCGCATGACGTTTATGTTTTACAAACCCAAAAATGAATGGGAGATCTACCGCCTCTACTTTGATGTAGACGTTGACGGTGAACTTGCCGAATCATCAAGAGTAACGGGGAAACCTTAGTTTGAGCTGAAAGCCGAAGGCAGAAAGCTAAAAGCTTTTTAACTTACAGGCAGCTTTAAACATTCTGCTCTTTTTCTCCAAAGCTTTAAGCCTTCGGCTTTCTGCTTTAAGCTTAATCTACTAATATATTCTCGCCAAACTTTTGCGAAACCGTGGTGTCCCCGCGGTTTTCAATTTTTATCACCAGCGAACTGTCGTACGGAATTTTTTCAATCAACTGAATTTTTGTTCCTATACCTATGTTCAGCCGTTGAAGGTATTGCAAAAATGAACTGCTGGTGTCACGCACGGCGGCAACATGGCTTTGGGCACCAGGTTTAAGCTCAGAAAGGCTTACGGAATAGGATTTGGGCACTTTACCATTCGCCTTAGGTATAGGGTCGCCATGCGGGTCATATTCAGGAAAGCCCAGGAATTTGTCCAGCCTGTCGGCAAGGGTGGCATCGTTAATGTGTTCCAGTTCTTCGGCAATGTCATGGATCTCATCCCAGTGATAGCCTAATTTCTCCAGTAAAAAAACTTCCCAAAGGCGATGCCGGCGTACAATTAATGTAGCATCCTTTAAGCCCTGCTGGGTTAACCTTACGCCATTTTTTTTATCATATTCTATCAATTGCTTTTCGGTAAGCTTTCGGATCATATCTACCACCGAGGCTGGGTTATTGCTCAATGATTCGGCAATGGCGGTGGGCGTGATTTTAAAATCCTTTCCTTGTAATGCAAGGCGATAAATAGCTTTTAAATAGTTTTCTTCCGAAAGCGTATACATCAGTAATCAATTTGATAAATACAAACATAAGCAAAAGTAAAACGCTTATTACATGCTGAACGTTAGGTAGCACCCCAGCTTAAAAGAAAATACCCCGGATAAAACTTTTGAAGATTGGTTTTAATTATAATTGTATATGGATATTCAACTTTGTATTATTCTGCAAAATCCCCCGGTGGGGGTAGATTTCGGAATTCAAAAGGGTAGCGGAAACAGATATGAAACGATTCAAACACAACGATCTGATGAGCTGGATATGCAATTTAATCTCACGATCCAATTAAAAAGCGATCCGCAGAAGATTAACGAACCTCGATTTTCAGGGCCGTATGTACAGGGGAAGCCCGCAAGTCAGTTCATGTATATTGACGTTGGTGAATATGCGGGGCAGGTGGGAGGCTGGAGCCGCAGAGTTAAAGTTCCACTTTCCGGAGTAACCTGGGACATGATAACCCAGCTTAGTCATCATTCGGCGGCATTCCTTATAACGAGCTTTTCGGGGACAGCAAAAGACGGTAGTCCCATTTGTGCTACGGTCAAACCATTTGAAGGTTGGAAAGTAAATATGCCTTAAACCGGGCCCCAATTAACTTATAGATATACCCTGGAAACAAAATAAGCCTCCTTTTCAGGAAGCCTATTTGCTATATAATAATGTTTATTAGTGATGTCCGTGACCACCGCCATGACCATGTCCGCCGCCACCACCGTGACCGCCACCATGACCATGATCACCGCCACCGTGCCATCCGCCTCTGTTTGGGTTACCGCCGTGCCATCCGCGGTCGCCACCGCGCCAGTGATTGGCATATCTTACATCACGGCTGTTACGGATAATCACCTGGTCGTGACGGCCGCGATAGCCAGAATAATGGTTCCTGTAGTATGCGTTACGCATCCATGGGTTACGATCATTTATTACCACCTTGTAGCCACTGTAAACATTGTAGTTACGATACCTTACAGGTAAATACCTGCGGTGTACCCATACGTTGTTTTCATAGTAAACATAATTATGGGTTGGCACATCGTAGTAAGCATCAATATCAGGCATGTAATAGTAATTTACATAATCATATCCTACAGGGCCCCAATCAGGCTGGCTGCCTATGTTGATCCCTAAACCAATACTAACCTGTGCAGAAGCTATTTTTGCAGTGAAGCAGCTTAACAAAATAACTGCCGATAAAATCATCTTTTTCATAACGCGTGTAATAAGTTATATTTATATGACTATGGTTAAAGCCCATGGTTTAACCTGTCTTAATATCTGTTGCTCCATTTATTCAAAACAAATGCCATTGTAATGGCAGCCATAGTATGTTGAAGTAAGCTCAATTAATTCTAATACAGCAAGCGTTAGCTATTTTCCGTCTTAATTAAATGAGCAATATTTTCAATTAAAAAAACTGCATTTTGTTATCATTTGGTTAATAATTATATGACAAATAAAAGCTTTCCGGTCCTTCCGGCACCCTGTTTTAGCCCTTGCCATACTGTCTGCTAAAACATACGAAAATAACCGCATAAAAAAAGCCACCCTAACCGGGTGGCTTGAAATATTGATAGTCAAACTAAAAATTATTGTTTAGGCGGCGCAGGCTGATCGGCTGGCGCTTTGCCTATCAGATCCATAAACTGATCCAATTTTGGTGTTATGATAATTTGAGTACGCCTGTTTTGCGCTTTACCTGTCGGGGTTGAGTTATCCGCGATAGGATTATACTCACCGCGGCCACCGGCAGTTAAACGTTTAGGATCAACCTGGTAAGTGGTTTGCAGGGCCTGCACCACTGATGAGGCACGTAAAGCACTTAAATCCCAGTTGTTACGGATATTTTTCTGCGAAATAGGGACATTATCTGTGTTACCTTCTATCAGCACGTCATAATTGCTATAGTCCATAATGATCTTGGCTATCTTGCTTAAAGTAGCACCTGCCTTATCAGATATTTCATAACTGCCCGATTTATACAGCATGTTATCAGATAATGAAATGTAAACCACTCCTTTTAACACCTTTACATCAACATCCTGGGTTTCCTGCGGAGTTAATGAGCGGGTAAGGTTGTTAGTTAACACCATATTAAGCGAATCGCTTTTGTTTTTAGCGTTAACCAGCTGCTGTATGTAGCGGTTTGAAGCGTTGATCTCATCAACCAGCTTTGATATGTTCACATTGCCCTGGCTGCTTGAATTTAAACATTTGTTCAAGGCATCCTGCAAAGCGGCTACATTTGTTTTTTGTAACTCAATTTGCTCTTCAAGGCTTTTGTTACGGCTACGTGCTACTGCAAGGGCCTGTTCGCTGGTTTGGTATTTTATGCTCAGGTCTTTGGTGCTGTTTTGCAATTGGGTGTAATTAGCATCCAGCTCTTTGTACTTTTTGCTGCTTACGCAGCTTTGGCCTAATACTGCTGTTACAAGCAGGGCCAAAATGGATATTCGGTATTTCATAGTGTAATTTGATTTAAATCGTTTAACAATAAATCGGTTAACTAAGTAACGAATATAATGTCCGTTTATAGCTAACCTATGCAGGTAAACTATTAAAGTTAACCGGAATGTGACATAACGGGGCAACTTTTGTGCCGAAGGCCGGCTATGCCTGCCTTGAAGATACAGCGGGGATTTAAAGAAAAAGAACCGTCCTTTTTAGAGGACAGTCCTTCATAAAAACAATCAAAATTATAACAATACAAAAACTTAATCGCGGTGCCCATTGCCGTGTTTGTCATGACCATCATGTCCGCGTTTATTACCGTTTGATTTGTGTTTTACGTCAACCCTGCGCACGGTTTTACGTTCAACCCAATGGTTACGATATTTTTCATCGTGGCTATCACGAATTACAACCTGATCATGACGGCCTTTGTATGAAGCATATTTACGTTTGTAAACATCGTTCCTAACCCAAGGGGTGCGCTCGTTAACTACTACCTTGTAGCTGCGATATACATCATAGTTACCAAAACGTGGCGGCAACATGGCCCCATGAACCCAAACATTATTGTCAAAATAAACATACTGGTGGGCATTGATATCGTAATAAGAATCAATATCGGGCAGGTAATAATAATCTACGTGGTCATAACCTACCGGGCCCCAGGCAGGTTGGCTACCGATATTAATATTTAAGCTTATTTGGGCGCCGGCTATTTTTACAGTTAAGCTGCTTAATAAAATAGCAACTGTTAAAATTATCTTTTTCATGTTGTGTTATTGTTTTATTTGTAGGTATGACAATAACCGTGCATAAAAGTTTAACCCGTTACATGTTGCAACGGGTAACTAATTGGTTACAATGCTTTAGTTAAAAAAAATCGACTGATAATCAAAACTATTCGTCGTCGTCATCTTTATCGGCTGCTTTTTTAGCTGCCATGGCCAGTACAGGTTTTCCGATAACTTTATAGCTGCCTTCGCCTTTTAGTATTGATGCCAGCTGGGCTTTATCCTGCATGGTTTTTACGCTCTGTGCAAGTTCCTTATCGTATTTAAAGTTGGTTTCGTAACGGCCTTTTTCATAGTAATAGCGTGACGCTATTTCGTTTTCAAGTACTTGTTTTATTTCGTCTTTATGTTGAACAAGGTCGTTCTTTTTGCTGGCGATAAGTTTGGTTTTCAACCCTTCATACTCAGCCTGGATATCGTTGAACTGTTTATCCTTAGTGGCTTCAACTTTTAAGGTGGTTAATAATTTTTCGGATGTGGTGGTATAGCTATAGTTTTTATCGGCCAGGTATTTTATAAAGTCATTGTATTCGCCATCAGATAGCGTAAACGAACGGGCGTCGGCAATTTTAGCGTGCTTATCGCGGTAAACGGTGGCATAATCAAATATCAGCAGTTTGCCCACCAATGCCTGGGTAACGTTAGCAAATTTTTCCTGTTTGATAAACAGGTCCGGGTAAATGCCGCTGCCGTCATAAACAGAACGACCGTTTTTTGTTTTAAATTCATGGATCAGCGAATCAGCTACCTTTACCACGCTGCCGTCATCCTTACGGTGGGTATAATCCAGTTCCTGGATACAACGGCCCGAAGGCACATAGTATTTGGCGATGGTAATTTTTACCAGGCTGTTATATGGTAAATTGAACGTTTGCTGTACCAGGCCTTTGCCGTAACTGCGCTGCCCGATGATCACCGCGCGGTCGAGGTCCTGCAGGGCGCCGGCAACAATTTCACTTGCCGATGCGGAATGGCTGTTAACCAATACAACCAAAGGCAAATCAGGTTCAAGCGGCGCGCTGATGGTACTATAAGTAAAGTTCTTTTCCTTTATCTTCCCTTTTTGCGATACGATCTCCACATCTTTCTGCACAAAAAGATTCACTATTTTTACGGCTTCCTGTAGTATGCCGCCGCCATTTGAGCGAAGATCAAGGATGATGCCGTTGGGATTTTTCTTTTTTAACTCGATGAGCGCATTGGTAACTTCGGCAGCCGAATTTTCGAGGAACTTATCCAGTTTAATGTATCCCATGTTGCCATCAACCATGCCAAAGTACGATACATTAGGCTGTTTAATCTCGTCACGGACCAGGTTCTTTTCAAATGGCTGAGGTGTATTATCGCGTTTGATGAACAGTTTTATGGCAGCACCCTTTGAGCCTTTAAGCAGCTGGCTCACCTGATCATTATTTTTACCGTTAAGGTCAACATCGTTTATCTTCAGGAGCTGATCCCCGGGGTGTACATCTCCTTTTTGGGCCGGGAAGCCCGCAAACACTTCCGATACAAATACTTTACCGTTACGCAAAAAAATACTCGCACCAATGCCGCCATACTGGGTACTTACGTAATGCAGCTTATAGTCTTCAATTTCCGATTCGGGCACAAACTCGGTATAAGGATCAAGGCCCTCGAGCATGGCATCAACACCTGTTTTGACCAGCTTAGCCGAATTGATATCATCAACATAATTGATATTAACCTCTTTATAAACAGAGGCAAAAACATCAAGGTTCTTCGAAATCTGGAACAGGTCGTCATTAAAACCCACTATACCCGCGGCCAGCAATGCAATACCTGCAAATAAGCCTGCTCTTTTGTATTCTTTTTTGAACACTAAACCCTGTTTCATCATTTATCCTCGAAAAAAATAAAAATACAAAAAAGCTATCCAGTTTGTATAACCGCAGTGTCTATTTTACAGTCGGTTGGTATCAATATTAACCAGGGCCTTTTTCAGGGTGAAAACCACATATTTACGATCACGGTTCACCAGGTCCATCAGTTTGGTAATCAAGCTTTCTTCCTGTCCTTCGCTGTATTTCAACTGCTCGTCTGTAAGGTGGTTGTATTTACGTTGAATCTTAATTTTTACGCGTTCCCAATCCTTGTTTGTAATACTGATTTCAGCCATGTTCAATTTATTTTCAGCAAAAATATAAAAAATACCAAGTTGCTGCTGTTAATTGTTTGGCTCGTGTATTGATAATACCTAATACGGCTCAAATATGGGCCGGGTTATAACCAAAGTAAATTAATAGCGTAGGGCTGTATACAATTTTAAAGGATGATGTGCGTTTACGGCTTTACATTTAACATCGAAAAGTATGAAAAAGTATCTATTAAGTGCAGTATTACTGATAGCTGTAAGCATCAGTGCAAAAGCACAATTTTCTTTAGGCGTAAAGGGTGGTGTCAATTTTTCAAAAATTGGCTCCGATAATTTTAACGACAAAAACCTGACTGGCTACCAGGCCGGTTTATTTGCCCGCGTAGGCAACGGCGTTTACTTACAGCCAGAGCTTTACCTGAGCGGCACCGGTGGTAAATTTGAATCGAATGATAATAACACCGCTTTTAGCGGCAAAGTAAGGTTCACTAACCTCAATGTGCCGTTATTGATTGGTAAGTCATTTGGCCAAAAAGACCTGAACTTCCGCATTATGGCAGGGCCTATTTATACTTACACGCTTGATCAAAGCACCAGCGTAAGTAATAACGTAGGTAATGCATTCAATGATTTTAACAAAAGCAATATTGGTTTCCAGGCCGGTGCCGGTGTTGATATCGGCTCAATCACTGCCGATTTGCGTTACGAAGGCGGTTTAACCAAAGTTAGCGATAGCTTTGCCAAACGTCAGAATCTTTGGGCACTGAGTGTGGGCTTTAAGATTTTTTAAGCTTGAATAAAGGTCGTGAGGACACGAACTTTGGGAATGTAAAATGGCCAGACGGGTTAACCTGCCTGGCCATTTTATTATAAGCCTCACCCAACCCTCTCCAAAGGAGAGGGCTTTGCTTTTTTGAAGTCTCCCCTTCTGGGGGAGATTTAGAGGAGGCCGGGTTACTTCGCACTAAATACTACCGATGTTACACCGGCTGTCATAGCGGCTTTACCTGCCGGTTTATAAATAAAGAACAGCTTGTGCATTTTGCCATCCGTTACCGGCGTAAGCGTTACATGAACGGCGCCACCTTTTGCATCTTTGCCCGGCACCGGCATACTGCCTTTGCCTGCAAGTGTACCTGTTTCCGAATCAAGTCTTACTTCAAAATTAAGCGGCGCGCTTGGCGGTGCCTGCCAGAAATTGGTAAGGTTAATGGAACGTACACCGGTAAGATCGATGTTGTCCAGCTCAAACCAGCCTTCGGTTGGCGGATAGATCATCAGATTAATACCGTTGTATTTAAAGGCTGTAAACCCGTTGAATTTCTCAGTGCCTTTAAACAGGTAGGTACTGCTGTTTAATGATACTATGCTGCTTCCGGTTAATTTCTTAATGTCATTCCCGCCATCATCGGTGTATTTAGCCGATAATACCAGCGCTGCCGCTTGTTGTTTTTCGGGCGGAGCAGGCAAGATAGTGCCCGATGCCGCTAACGATGGCTTTTGACTGCTGTTATCGAGCGAAAGTACCCAGTTAATGATCTGATCAACGTCGCCCTGCTTAATGTTTGGATGGGCAGACATGGCTGTTTCACCCCAAACGCCGGCCCCTCCTTTAATTACCTTTTGGGTAAGCTTAGCCATGGCGTTAGGGTCTTTTTTGTACCTGGCCGCAACCTGAACAAATGATGGGCCTATGGATTTGCCATCTTCTTTGTGGCAGCTTTTGCAATCCATAGTAAGCATGAGGGTTTTGCCGCGGTTTTCGGGCTCGCCCTGCTCATGCTGCGCAGCCGATTGCGCTTTGTCGAAGCCTTCGATATAATCAAGCCCAACGTAAATGCGTTTTGGATCTACCGCTTTGGTGTCGGGCCCATCGGTTACGTTAACCGCATATTTGAACGGCACACCAGGCAGGTAAAATGACTTGTTGCCGCCTGTAATAGCGATGGTAACCGTTGGCTGTTCATTGCCGGCATATATGCTAACAGGTGCACTTTTGCTCGATATGCCTTTGTCGTCTTTTGCTTCAACGATAATTTTATAATCGCCTGCAGTAGTGTAAGTATAGCTTAATGTTGGCGTTGTACTTTCTTTGGTCACACCATTACCCAGGTTCCATGTATAAGAAACATTGTCTTTTTCAGGATCCTGAGCTTTAACTGCGAGCTTAACTGTAAACGGCAGCACACCTGAAGTTTTATCAGCCTTGAACGATGAAATTTCGGGCGGGCGGTTTCCGGAGATATAGTCAATGCGGAACAGGCCTGCATCGGGGTTATGCGAGAACCAGCCGCTGCCATATTCCAGGCCGTAAAGCCTGCCATCGGGGCCAACCTCCATGTCAATCATGGAGTTTACTTTCAGTTTGGGGAAGAATGGCTCCATTTTATCAAAATCGCCTTCAGGAGTTAGCGTGATGGCTTTTATCCAGCCGCGCATCCAGTCGTATGCCAAAAACTTGCCATTATAATAATCAGGCAGGCGGGTATCTTCCGGGAACATGTCTGTATAATAAACCGGGCCGGCCATAGCGTTCCTGCCGCCTGCGCCAACCTGCGGAAAATCAGCCGATGGGCCATAAGGATACCAGATAAACGCTGACTGTGCCGGCGGCAGATCGGTTAAGCCGGTGTTATTACGCGAATTATTAACCGGGTGTTTAGGATCAAATGTCGGCCCCGATTTGCCTGTAGCATAATCATAAATATGGTATGGCTTGTTATCGCCCACAAAATACGGCCAGCCAAAGTTGCCCGCTTTTTTTGCCTGGTTAACCTCGTCGTAACCCATGGGGCCACGGTTGTCAAGGCTGTCATTATGAGCATCAGGGCCAACTTCGCCCCAGTACAGGTAGCCGTTCTTCTGATCTACCGAGATGCGGTATGGGTTCCTGTCGCCCATTACATAAATTTCGGGGCGGGTTTTTGGCGTTCCTTTCGGGAACAGGTTACCTTCGGGGATATCATAAGTACCATCGTCATTAACTTTAATCCGCATGATCTTACCCCGCAAATCGTTGGTATTACCTGCCGAGCGGCGTGCATCAAACTGTAAGTGGCCGGGCCTGTCATCCACCGGGGCATAACCGCTGGTTACATATTTCTGCCCCTTTTCATCAAACGGGGTCGAATTGTCACCTGCCGATAAAAACAGCATTCTATCGGGGCCAGGACCAAAGGCAATTGAACCGCCTGTATGACAGCAGATATCGCGCTGTGCTTTTACTTCCAAAATAACCTTCTCAGTCTTTTTATCCAGCGTATCATTTTTAAAAGTAAACCTCGAAAGGCGATTCACCGAGCTATCAGCCGGGCTGTAATAAATATAGATCCAATTGTTTTTTTCAAAGTTTGGGTCTTTAGCCAGGCCAAGCATTCCTTCTTCAGCATTCACGTTGGGCACATGGGCTTTCCAATACACATCAAAAAAACCAACCTGTTTTACCTTCTGGGTATCGTGCTTGTACAGCATGATCTCGCCGCGGCGCTGGATCACCATAATATCCAGGTTCGGCAACACGGTCATTTCGGTAGGTTCAAAAAACTCGCCGGTTGATAATTGTGTTTTTTTAAAGCGATCTTCATCGGGTGGCAATTGGGTTTTAGCCTTGCTGTAATCCAATTCTTTATTTTCGCCTATGGCATATTTAATACCGGCAAGCAGCATTTTCAGGTAGCCTGCTTCTTTATAACTTTCGTCGGTATGGCCCATGGCTGTATAAAACGCACGACCGCCGTCGAAATCATGATACCAGGTGGCGGGGTGGTTGCCCATACGTTTACCGCCTTTGTAGCTGTTTTCGTCAAGGGTGATGAGCACATGCACATCCCCGGCCAATGGCTTGCGGAAACTGTAAAACTCATCGGTACGTTTCCATACTTTAGGCAAATCTTTAGTTGCATCGTTGTTGGCATCAACTATATTATAAGTGCCGGGCTGTACATTCGGGTTTTTATCGTGGATACCCGGGTGGTCATAAAACCAGGCGCCAACCAGGCGACCATACCACCCCCAGTCATATTCGGTATCAGCGGCGGCGTGAATGCCTACATAACCGCCTCCCGCCTGGATATAACGTTCAAAGGCTGCTTCCTGCCTGTAGTCAAGTACATCGGCAGTAGTGCTTAAGAAAATAACGGTTGAATACTTTTTGAGGGTGTCCTCGTTAAACATGGCCGAGTTTTTTGTAGTGTCTACCTCAAAGCCATTTTCGGCGCCAAGCTTTTTGATAGCGGCTATACCTGCATCGATGGATGCATGGTGAAAGCCCATGGTTTTTGAAAAGATAAGCACGCGCGGTTTATTGGGGCGTGTTTTGTTACAGGATAAGTAAATGCAGCTGAATGCCACAAGAACCATCAGGACGATTTTTTTCATATCGACTTAATTGCAGATTGGGTTAATTGGTGTTCGGATCGGTTTCAGGACTTACAGCAGCAATATACCACAATCGATTGCAATAAATTGCTGCCTACCAAATTTATAACTAAATCTTTACGAAACAATACCCAATGTGTAAAAATGACACATTATTTTTTACTGTAATTTTGACGGTTTTTTACTGCGCCCAACATATCCAGAAAGTTTATTTCTTTTCCTGCTTTTTTTTGGCAGGTTGCCTGTGAAGACACCCGGATGATGTTAATATTTTGGAGAATGCGGTTTAAAAAACCTATAAAAACAGCAAAGCCCCTGATGGGCAGGGGCCTTTACTAACCAATTATAAACCTAAATTATGAGAAGAGCTGTAGGAGAAGGAGTCGAACCTTCACGGAGTGGTTATTTTTATTGCTAAAAGTTTCCCAATTTCTCCGCCACCGCGACAAGGAGGTGTGTCTGCCAAAAATTTCACCATCCTACAGTGTTGTAAGTCTGAAGTCGTTAGTCAGAAGTTCTAAGTCTTTTGACTTAAAACTTCTGACTTTGTACTTAAACTTGCTGTTGGGGAAGGATTCGAACCTTCACAGAGTGGTTAGCCCGCTTCGGGTTTTCCATGATCTCCGCCACCGGGACAAGGAGGTGTGTCTGCCAAAAATTTCACCACCCAACATTGTTTTTACTTTAAAGAACATTAAGCATTTCCCTTTTGCTTGATACAAATTTAATAGGACTATCTATTTCTTGCAAATATTTCAACAAAAATATTTTATTTTTAATCGAATTTTAATTAAACTTGTATTTCAATATAGATATTCAAATTTATGTCCCACAGAAAAGCTCAAAATTTAGAAATTGATAATCTTGACATCCAGATTTTATCAATATTAATGAAAAATGCTACCACTCCATACACCGAGATAGCTAAAGAGTTGATTGTTTCTGGCGGAACCATACACGTGCGGATGAAAAAGTTAGAGGAGATGGGTGTAATAAAAGGGGCCAGCCTTGAGGTAGATCCGCAAAAGTTAGGATATGACATCACTGCATTCCTGGGTATTTACCTCGAAAAAGGATCACAGTATAATGAAGCTGTAAAGCAGTTAAAAACAATTAAAGAAATTGTCGAGCTGCATTACACTACCGGCGAATGGAGCATTTTTGCTAAAATTGTATGTCATGATACCACTCACCTGCGTGAAGTTTTGAACGAGCAGATCCAGGGCGTAAGAGGGATTCAACGTACCGAAACCTTCATTTCGCTTGAAGAAAGTATCAGGAGGCAAATAACGCTGGAATAAATTTTTACTCAAATTATTGAAACGCCTATAGCCTGGTTTTTACCGGGCTATAGGCGTTTGTTTATGAAAACCTTAAATTGAATTACCAAAAAACGGACTATAGAACGTGAAAAGGGAAGATTCATGCCCCGATTACCATGTCACCCTTACTGTAGTGAAAGATTTTCCGGCATAATCAACATCATAATAATTTTGATTCACATTATCCTGGCTCCAAACCGCCACGTTATTTTCTGTTGCACTGGTCCTGTAAATCCTTATTGTACTTATATTGCCGCCAAAGTACAGCCTAACCCTGTTTTGGGGATCGGTATTCCAGTTAACTACATTAATATCGGCCTTGTTTGAGGTTGTAAAAGCGCTTACGTTATCCGCTCCAAAGTTCGTAATACCGGCTAATGTTGTAGGAATATAATTTTCGTTAAGCAGGTTAGCCGTATATTGTTGAAAAACGTAGTAGTTTTTCTTTCGTACCGCCGGTGCCCCCCAGGGAGTATACAGCAGTCCGCCAAAATTAGTTTCAGGATTACCCCATTCAAAATACAGCCAGCCCCTGGCTCCGCCCCTAAAAGCATCGTGAAATTTATTAACCAGGTCAAGGGCGGCCGTTAATTCATCCGGTGTGGTTCCCATACCAAAGCCCGCGTGCCACTCCGTCATATACAGGCCCTTTGCACCCGCTGATGAAGAGGCTGCTGAAAAATTAGCAGCAGAACTATTGAAATATTGATGAGTAGTGAAAAGGTTTACGTTCCCCGAAGCGTTAAGCCCCGAAACATATGATCCGGTATGGGTTACATCAATACAATCCGGAGATGCAAAAACAGGTACAGCGATACTCAATGACTGTAATTTAGTTTTAAGCCATCCGGCAGTGCTTGTATATACACTTTGGGCTTGAGCTGTGGTAAACTCCGCCGATTCATATGCTATACCCGAAGACGGGTAATCGGGTTCATTCATTAAGCTCAAATAATTAACAGTTATTCCATTGTCTTTTAGATTTTTAATATGAGCATACAAAAATTCGCCGAATTCGCTATAAGCATTTGTTACACTGGCATTAAGCGTTCCTCCATTATTAACGCTATTGTTAGTCTTCAGATATTTAGGCGGAGATAATACAATAGCCCAGACTTTGATTCCCGGATTTATAAGCTGCGCTTTCTTTAACGCTGTTATCTGATCAACAAGGTTAGAATTGCCGGTAAAATTAAATTTAGAAAAATCTGTGTTATTCGGGTCTGTGTTATCATTCACATCCTCCACTCCATCAGCTCTAAGTACAATTTTAAAAACGTTTACATTAAGGTCGTGCCAAAGCCAGTTGCTTGCATCAGTAAAATTAGTTATCCCGTTTACCAGATGCCCGCTATAAAAGTAGCAACCCGCCCCTATAAGGTCAATCTTCTGGAGAGGGCTTCCTATTCCTACAGTTATGCTTCCCCCGCTTTGAACGGAATTTATAACTGGCTGATTCACTCGCTGCTGTGCAGGAGGCACAGCATTTTTACGACAGGACAAAATAGCGCAAGCCAGTGCCACAGCTATTGCTGAAAGGATTTGATTCTTTCTCATAAACTTTTCTTTGATTGATAATTGGTCCGTAATTATCGATAATAAAACAAGCTGATAAATGGACATAATCAGGTTTTATATGGACTATATTACTTTCAAGATCTTCAACACCATATCCTGCTGAAGATTTATAAAAGCAGAGGAAAAAAGATATTTTATTTCGATGTTGCTTCAACACTGCCCTCTTCAGTTAGCGCTTCTGTCCGCTTTAACTCTTTTTATCATTTAAGTGTTAAAAAATGTCAAAATCAGTTAATTATATTAATTAAAAAGCCTTTTTCATCTCAATTTCATAAAGCGCCGCTACTTTAGTTTTTGTAAAGGAGTGATGTAGCGTAATTGATCAAACTCGCGTAAGGTAATTTACGGTGCATTGTGTGTTCATTTTTAGATACTTAAAAGATTATTATTATGCTGGCTATAAAAACTTTAACCGATAATTTAACAGTCTACAAACGCAACATACGTTTAATGGGCGATAAATTTGAGATTAGTGTAGTGGGCAATAACCCCCTGCTGGCCGATGAGCAAATTGACATTGCCATTGATGAAATTAACAGGGTTGAAAAACTGCTTTCGGCTTTTAGCGATGACAGCAGCATCAACCACATAAACCGTAATGCCGGTGTTGCCCCGGTTAAAGCCGATGGTGAAACATTCAGGCTCATTAACAGGGCACTGCAAATATCAGAACTTACTTACGGCGCTTTTGATATTACTTACCTGGCAGACAACGCGTTTAACGAAACCCCTGCCGAAAACGCTTCGGTAAAAACCGCCAAACGTACGCTTCCGCTGGCCAGCTACAAAAACATAGTGCTTGATGCTGTAAAACAAACTGTTTTTCTGAAAGAAAAAGGGATGCGCATAGGTTTTGGCGCAAACGGCAAAGGCTACGCTGCCGACAGGGCTAAATTTGTGTTGCAAATGAACGGCGTAAGCAGCGGCGTGATCAATTTTGGCGGTGACCTGCTTGCATGGGGCTTACAGCCAAACCTGCAGCCCTGGACTGTTGCCGATGCCGACATTAGCCAGCTAAGCCAACCCTTTGCTGATTTGGAAATCAGTAACCTTGCTTTTGCTACGTCGGTTAATGCCGAAAAATATGCAAGCATTAGCAATAAAAAATTCACCAACGTATTTAACCCTAAAAAAGGTTTTCCGGTTAGCGGTATTACAAGCGTGAGCATCCTTAGCCCTACCGCCGAATTTGCCGACGCCTTGGCCACGCCAATACTCACCATAGGTGTTAATGCCGGCTTATACATGATCAATCAGCTTAACCAGGTTGCCTGCGTTATTATTGATGACCAAAACCGGGTTTATCCGTCAAAAGACATCGTTCTCTGACTTTCAAACATTAAAGTACACTCATAAACCTTCCATCATAATTGTGATCTGTTATAATTCATTTGCATCGGCATTTTTACAAGTGCTCCTGCAAATGAATTGTTATTTGTTGTACCTTTCTCATTTTGGTGTAAACATTTAAATTGACCTTTATTTGAGCCTTATTTTTACCTTTTCTTCTCCTCAATGATAAAGTGGTTTGCGTATATTGTCCTGTTATTGATATTTGCAACACGTATATCATTTGCCAATGCCCTTACAAAAAACATTGATGCATTTACTCATGCCGGTAACAAAAATCCGGGTGTGTTGTCGTATACTTCATTAGCGGCTGATACTACTACCAAAACCAAGAAGCAACTGGAGGATGAAAAGAAAAAAATCAAAGAAATAGCCAAAGCAAAGCGGCAGGCTAAACCGGCTACCGTTGATGACGATGCTGTACCGCCTAAGCCCAAACCAAAAAGGCAGCGCCGGCCCGAAGGCATGGAACGCCCGCCCGAAATACCGAGGAGAAATGGCAGTTAAACAGGTTAAACAATTTACCATATTGATGAAATACTTTTGCTTACTTTTTTTTATAGCTGCAAGCAGTACCGCATTTGGTGCAGGTACTGATTTGCGCCTTTTTGCCGGTAAGCATCCCTTAGTAGCCGATTCTGACACCATTATTCGTAAACGGTCAATTTCGGCCGGGGTAAGTTATGGCAGCGACGTGCTGTTTTTTGGTCGTACCGGCCCGGTAAAATATCCTTTTGTTACTGCCGATCTGATTTATAATACCAAGTCGGGTATCTTTTTATATGGCTCGGCTTTTAAGGTTTTGGGTTATGCCCCTGTCGATGAGGTTGATTTGGGCGGAGGGTATTTTTATAAATTTTCAAAGGCTTTTTCCGGCTCTGCAAGTTATACCCGGTTCTTTTTTGCCAGGGATGCAGCGCAGGTTATCAAGTCGGCGTCCTCAAATGATATCAATTTTAAAAACTCATACGATTGGCATTACCTGAAAACAAGCGCCGTGCTTGATTATCTTTTCGGCAAATCGAACGATATTTTTTTAACAGTAAGTAATTCAAAATACTGGGAAAGCAGCTGGAGCATTTTTGACGACCAGGATTTTCTTTCCTTTAACCCTTCCTTTAATTTTATCCTGGGCACGCAGAATTTTGTTCAGCGCTATTCACTTGATCATCATTTCAGGGACGAGGCCGCCAATATTTCTATACAATATGACCCGCGTTATGCGAGCCGTAACCGCCGGTTCAACATGCTTAATTACAGCTTCAAAATCCCGGTGGCTTATAACCGGCCGCATTATACGTTTGAATTTTCGTACAAATATTCTATCCCAGTTAACGTAGAAGGAGTATTGCTTAACCGGCGCGAGTCATTTTATAATTTAACTTTTTACTACGTTTTTTATTAGTCATAATACATGAATGTTTTAATAATAGAAGACGAAACAGCACTTGCCCACGAACTGGAAATTTTTCTTTCAAACTATAACTATATCTGCGAGGTTTGTTTTGACGGCACTTCGGCATCCGAAAAAATTGCCACAAATCTGTATGATTTTATATTGATAGACCTGGGCCTGCCCGATTATGACGGCCTTGACCTGCTCAGGGAATCAAAAAAGACTAATTCGGAGGCGGCATGTATCATACTCACCGCCCGTGCAGAGATCAACGACCGGATCAAAGGCCTCGACCTTGGCGCCGACGATTATCTGCCTAAACCTTTTTCGTTGCTTGAGCTGCAAAGCCGTATGCAAGCCATCATCAGACGTAAGTTTGGGGTTAAAAATAACATTGTTGAACTGGGCGGCTTCCTGATCGACCTTACCGCACGTACTATATCCTACTACAACAGCGTTGTTAATACCATTACCAAAAAAGAATTTGACCTCATAGCCTATTTAATTTTACATAAAAACCGTACGCTTACCCGCATGCAGCTGAGCGAGCATATCTGGGGCAGCGTGGTGAACAATGATTACGACAGCAATTATATTGACGCGCATATTAAAAATATCCGTAAAAAATTAAATGCCTTTGCCCCGCCCGACTGGCTGGAAACGGTACGCGGTTTGGGCTATAAAATAAAGATCAACGCCTGAGTATTTGAAATTAGGAACAAAACTTACACTTTTTAACGCCATCTCCAAGTTGGTTATTGTGATACTGTTTGTATTGCTTGTTCCTGTATTGATCAAAAATATCAGCCGTAATTATGTCGACAGCAAGCTTATCAAACAAAAAAACAAGCTGCTGCAAATTGTAAAAAGCAAGGGCATTGAAACCTACATCGAAAACGGCGAAGGCTACGGCAGCTACCTCCCGCTTAAAGAGGAATATATCAGCCTGGATGAGGTTGATCCCGATTATTTTCTGGATACTATAAAAAGGGGTAAGCGCCTTTTTAGTGAGGGAGACACTTTAGAGTATCGCATATTAAGCCATACCTTTAAGGTTAAGAACAAAAATTACCTGCTGGAAATTGGCAAAAGTGTAGATACTTTGGATGAAACCAGTGTCCCGCTGCAAAATATAGCCTTCCAGGTATTGCTGGGAATGATTTTGCTGACCGTACTGGCCGACCAGGTATATTCAACCTATGTACTTAAGCCTTTACGGCTTATTATTAAAACCAAGCTTGTAGGGCAAAAATTCCCTAATTTTCATACCTACCGGCAGGTACGTACTACCACATCTGATTTTCAGCACCTGGATATCAGTATCCATAACATGATTGAAACCATTGCGGATAAATTTCATAAAGAGCGGGAGTTTATTTCCAACGCATCGCATGAGCTTATGACACCGATCTCTATTCTTCAGTCAAAAATCGAGAATATGTTTGAGGAGGAGGATATCAACGATGAGCTTAAAGGCAGGTTATTGGAAATGCAAAAGATCCTGAACCGGTTGAAGAGCATTACGAAAACGCTGCTGCTCATTTCCCAGATAGAAAACGAACAGTTTTTAAAAGAAGACAAGGTATCGGTATCCGAACTATTACAGGAGGTTTATGATGAGATCTCCATTCGCCTGCAGGATAAAAACATCAGCTACGAAATGTCGATACCTGACAACTGGCATTTTGTCAACATCAATAAATTTTTACTCTTTAACCTGTTTTTTAACCTTATTAACAATGCCATTAAATACAATCATGAGAGTGGCAGTATTAAGGTAACAGGCATTGCCGTAAATGATAAATATATGATCAGTATAGCTGATACCGGCATCGGTATAGATGAAGACGCCATCCCGCTGATCTTTAACCGCTTTAAAAAATTCAGACAGTCATTACAACAAGATAGCTTTGGACTGGGCCTGCCTATTGTAAAATCAATAGCAGCCTTTCACGATATTGAAATCAATGTAATTTCTGAAAAAGATAAAGGAAGCACCTTTAAACTTATTTTCCCGGCTACGTTGATAGTAATTTCCTAAAACTGCAAAAAGGCATGCCAAATTGTACTGTAGCAAAAGTTTTACTGCTGCTTTGTACTAAAAATCGGGCAGTGTTGCAAAAATCAATACCCACACATTCTTTACTTCATTGAAATTAACTTTACTTATCATTAAAAAAATGTTGCTGTGATTGATGGAGGATATTCTTTTTAAGGAAGCAGTCCATAATACTGCCATCAGCTTTTTTTGGCATCTGCTTTGTAAAAGTACGGTATAACATAATTATACAAGTACGATGAGAACGCTTAAATTAAAAGTAGCCACCCTTGGTATAGCATTAGCTACAGCAGGCATATTAGGCTCAGGATGTAATTCGCTTACAAAAACACAAAAAGGTGCTGCCATTGGCGCAGGTGCCGGTGGTACAGTAGGTGCGTTTATTGGTAAAGCTGCCGGTAATACCGCTTTAGGTGCTATTATAGGTGGTGCTGTAGGTGGTACCGCAGGTGCTTTTATCGGCCGTAACATGGACAGGCAGGCTGCCGAAATTAAACAAACAGTGCCGGGCGCCACAGTAACCCGCGAAGGTGAAGGTATTTTGGTTAAATTTGATTCAGGTATTTTGTTTGATACCGATAAATCAGATTTGAAACCTGCCGCGCAAACTAACCTGCAAAACCTTGCAGCTTCGTTACAAAAAAATCCGGAAACTAATATCACTATCATTGGCCATACTGACAATACAGGGTCTGACAGTTACAATCAAACCCTTTCGGTAAAAAGGGCCGATGCTGTAAAATCATACTTAGCTGCGGGCAATGTAGCGTCGTCACGTATGACAGTGACCGGCAAAGGCGAAAGCGAACCAATTGCCGATAATACAACTGCCGATGGCCGCGCACAAAACCGCAGGGTTGAGATCACCATTGTGGCAAACGAAAAAATGAAGGAGCAGGCAAAACAGGCTGCCCAGTAACACCGCGTAATAATAAGATCAGTTAATAGTTTAAAGAAGAAGTCCCCGGCGCAAAGCCGGGGCTTTTTGGTATATGCCAAAATCACTATTTGCACATTTGTTAAACAATGTGTTATCCCAACTGATAAAAACATTTTGTAATCAACAAGTTAATCACCTACTTTTGCAGTATGGTAAAAAGATCAGGAGCGATATTACTCACTATGCTGTACACGGTTACAGTATTGGGCTTTGCTCTTAATTTCCATGTTTGCGGCGACTATGTAGCATCTGTAAAAATTGATGCCCCGGCTGTTAACTGCAAAATGGACCAAAAAGGCGGCAAAATGAAATGCTGCAAGGATAAACAGGTTGAAGTAAAAGTAAAAGACGCTCACCAGGGCGAATCAACTTCCTTTTTAGCAAAGATGTTTGGCTTTGAACTGCCAAGCTGGTCGTTCGATAGCCTATTTCCGGCCTTGCCATCTTCTTCTTCCGACAAATTTTATGACCGCGGCCCGCCCGATCCATCAGTTCAGGGTATCGCCACATTTATCCGCAACTGTATTTTCCGCATTTGATCTGTTAATTGTTAAACCCGGTAAACCTTATCAGCAGTTTATTCTCTAACAATTAATTACACGATCAACATGAAAACTTTAAAAATATTCATCATCATATTCGCGCTTTCTGTAACAGCAGCTAAAGCTCAATTTACCAAAGCCGAACTCCAGGTTAGCGGCCTTACCTGCGCACTATGCGCCAAATCAACCGAAAAAGCATTACGCACCCTGCCCTTTATTGGCGAAATCAAAACTGATCTGATCCGTAACACTTACCTCATTACCTTTAAAAATGACGTTCCGGTAAATTTCGAGCAGATCAGCAAAAAGGTTCAGGGTTCTGGATTTTCGGTTAACAGTTTAAAAGCCACTTATAATTTTGCCAATACCAAAGTTGCTGAAAATGCATTTAACTACGGGGGCGATACTTACCGCCTGCTTAACGCTGCCGATAAATCATTCACCGGCGATGTGAGCTTTACCGTGGTTGACAATGGTTTCGCACCCAAATCGGTATCAAAGAAATACCTTGGCCAGGTTACCGACACAGCCCCTGCAAGTGGTCGCGTTTATCATTTAGCAATATAAGTTCTTCATTTAACATCATTTTTTATGAAGAAGATCATATTGGCTGTTTGCCTTTTGACAATGGCTTGCCCATTATTTGCACAAGAGTTGTATGTAAATACAGAGCCGGCCAGCAATATGGCAACCGGCTCATTGGGCATTCGTGTTGAAAATCAAGGGTATTTTACTCCAACATATAAAAACCGTAGCACTATTGAAGCCATGTATGGCGTTAATCGCCACCTTATGGTACACGGCTCGGTTTACATGTCCGATTATTACAGCAATAATCAACATTTTGAAGGCGGAAGTGTGTATGCTAAATACCGTTTTTTATCTATCGATACCGTTCAAAAGCATTTCAGGGGGGCATTTTTTGCAAAACTATCAAGCATCAACAATCCCGTAATCAACCGTGAAATCACTTTGGAAGGGGATAACAGCGGAGCACAGGGCGGGGTGGTTTTCACTCAGTTACTGCATAAACTGGCGCTTTCGGGTTCGGCAAGCTATTTGCGGGCATTTAATAACAGCGGGAACTATGAAATTTCAACCAATAGCGTACGTAATGCCGCGGCTTATACCTTATCTGGCGGCTATTTGCTTTTACCACGTAATTATCGCGACTACAAGCAGGTAAATTTAAACTTGTATTGTGAACTGCTGGGCAAAACCAACCCAGGGCATAGCGAAAGTTATTTGGATGTTGCACCCGCTTTGCAACTGATCTTTAACAGTACCTGCCGGCTGGATTTCTCGTACCGTACACCTATCTATAATGATATGCAACGGAATACTAAAAATATGTACCTCATCAGACTGGAGTACAACTTTTTTAATCTTTAACCCTACACTACTATGAAAGCATATATTGTGTTCGTTGCCCTAAGCCTGGCTGCCGTGGGCGCATCCGCCCAGCACCATCACGATATGAAGATGAGCGATACCACAAAAAAGAATATGCGCATGAACAGCACCAAACCTATGGTTATGGATGGTATGGATATGGGCAATATGAAAAAGGATACGCCTATGCACCATATGATATGACCAGCCAGTTCTCGCGTGATCTACCCATGAACCGCGATGGTTCGGGTACTTCATGGGTGCCTGATGAAACGCCACTGTATGCCTACATGATCCATGGTAAAAAATGGATGAGCATGGTACATGGTAGCTTTTTTGCGCGGTATAACAACCAGGACCTGTTTAATTCGGGCAAGAGAGGTGGCAGTAACAGGATTGATGTACCCAACTGGCTTATGTTCATGACCCAGCGAAAAGTAGGCAATAATGGGCTGTTCTCCATTAATACCATGTTCTCGTTCGATCCTTTTTTGGTGGGCAATGGCGGTTACCCGCTACTCTATCAAACCGGCGAATCATACAAAGGACAAAAATTGGTCGACAAACAGCACCCGCATGATCTTTTTGCTGAGTTGAGCGTAGCTTATACCCAGCGCGTGGCTAAGGATGCTGATCTCTATCTCTCCTTCGGTTACCCGGGAGAGCCGGCTTTAGGTCCGCCAGTGTTTATGCACCGCCTTTCGGCCATCAATGACCCCGATGCGCCGCTTGGTCATCATTATCAGGATGCTACACATATCACTTTTGGTGTCGCAACATTGGGCTTCCGTATCAAAAATGTAAAGCTGGAAGGATCCATATTTACCGGCCGTGAGCCGGATGAGCACCGCTATGATTTTGATAAAATGCGGTTTGACTCATACTCGGCCCGTTTATCCTATAATCCATCCAAAGAGTGGGCCCTGCAGGTATCAGACGGATGGATCCACAGCGCGGAAGAAACTGAGCCGGGGCAAAACGTCAACAGGTTCACTGCATCAGCCATCCATACCAAAATGTTAAGCAAAAACAGCTATGTAGCAACTACACTGGTTTACGGACAAAACCATTATTCGGACAATCATAAAACGCAGCCGTCCGTTTTATTGGAGAATACTTTACAGCTCAATAAAACCGCTGTTTATGGCCGATATGAATTTGTGCAAAAAGACGCCGAAGAACTGGACATGCACGATGCCTACCCGCTTAACCTCAACTTTAATATCAATGCTTTAACCCTGGGCGCAAACCATATTTTAAGCAGCTTCAAAAACACCAATGTTACCGGCGGTGTACAGGCTACGCTCAATGTTTCACCATCGGCGTTAAAGCCGCTTTATGGTAGCACGCCTGTTGGGTTTGAAGTTTATTTAAGAATAAGCCCGGCGCTGATGAAAATGTAATGATCACTATTATAATAACGTTTCTTTTGGAATATCAATTACAAGAAGAGGCCCGGTTTGCTACGCAAACCGGGCCTCTTCTTGTAATTCCTGAAATTCGACCTAATTCGAAAAATTAGTGCCGATGATTATTTAAGTGTAATGCCTGTTTTGCCCATAGTACCGCCATCAGCATAAAGCATAATGGTATAAGTGCCTTTCTGGAATGGCAGGGTTGGGTTTATCCAGTCGATGGTGTATTGTGTGCCATCATCCTTAAAATCAATGGATGTTTTGTAGGTGTATTGCAGGTCCTGGCCATCGGCGCTGAAAGTTCCTGAATCAGGTGCTGTAATCAGGTTTCCGGTTGGATCAATGACGCGTACATAAATATCATGCATAGCTTTTGTAGCCAGAGTATTGCTGGCCACAGTGAAGTTGATCTTCAGTTTTTTGGCTGGGTTTGCACGGGTTACATCAACCTCTTTTCCGCTGCCTTTTATTTTATAGGCCACCACATCTGATGTTGCCAGCTTGAGTGCCTGGGCTACTTTCACCTTAGCACCAAGATCCTCATTTTGTTTGGATAGCGTATCCACCTTTTTGGCAACCGTTGCCAAATTGGTTTTTAAAGTATCCCTTTCGGTGGTGAGCGATGTGTTCTGTTTTTTGAGCTCATCAATGTCGGCAGTATACTTGGTTACAAAATAACGGAGTTGTTTTACATCCTCCTGTACTTTGGCAAGTTCTTGTGCGGTAAGTTTACCTTTGGCCAGTTTAGCCCTCAAAACTTTAATGGTAGATTTTAACGAATCGTTTTTGGCGGTTAGTGCCGCGGTCATCTTGGCTTTGCCTGCAGTGACCTGTTCAACCTGCGATTCAAGACTGTCGAGCTCGGTTTGCAGCCTTGTTTGCTCATCATGCTGATAAACTATTTTTTTATCGGAGTTGTTTTTTTGCAGGTACAGATACACATCGGTACCCAATAAAGCAAGCACTACTACAATAAGAAAATAAATGACGTTTGAGTTTTTCTTAGGTTGTTGTTGCCCAGATTGGTTTTCCATAGCAATTAAATGTTAAGTTTTAGCATAGTTAAGCAAGTGGTATAACAAAAGCTTAGCCATAGTGTTTAGTTTTTAACGAAATATCAACTGTTAATTGATGTAAAGCGCTTTCCTGCAAGTATATACAGATGCGTTTATCCTTAATGGTTAACATATTGAACGTTAAAACACTAAAAATATGATTTTTTAAAAAATTATTACATCAATTGTTTTAGGCGTTGGGCTAAAATAACTACAAAATGTTTAAAACACAATAAGGCTTCAATTTTTATACTTCATAATAAACCTGCTACGTTATGAGTTTATATCTTTGCAACTTTCAATTTAATTCTATTTGATGCATATATACCAACGGTTCATACTCCTGATTATAATCCTGTTTACAAGTTTAACAGTTAATGCGCAGCCGGCCGATCTTGTACCGGCACCGGTTGATGTAAAAATGCAGCCTAAACGCGAATTCAGGGGGGTATGGATAGCCACCGTGGTTAACATCGACTGGCCAACCAACTCTAAATCCCCGTCAGAAAAGCAGAAACAAGAGCTTATCGATATACTAAACTCGCACCAGGAAACCGGGATCAATGCGGTTATGCTGCAGGTGCGGCCCGCTGCCGATGCATTTTATGCCAAAAGCCGTGAGCCCTGGTCGAAATATTTAACCGGTAAACAGGGCCAGGCCCCCAGCCCCAACTATGACCCGCTTGAGTTTGCCATCACCGAAGCACATAAACGCGGCATGGAGCTGCACGCCTGGTTTAACCCTTACCGTGCCACTTTTGATGGCAACTTTGCAGCGCTTAGTCCACAGCATATTACCAAAATAAAGCCTGAATGGTTCTTTACCTACGGCGGTATTAAAACTTTTAACCCCGGGCTGCCCGAAGTGCGCGATTATATTGTACAGGTAATACTGGATGTTGTAGATAATTACGACATAGACGGCGTACACATGGACGATTATTTTTATCCCTATCCAATTGCAGGTCAAAAAATAAACGACGAGGAAACATTTAAAAAATACGGCGAGGGCTATGATAATATTAAAGACTGGCGCCGCCACAACGTCGATTTGCTGATACATATGATTGCCGATAGTGTGCATGCGCATGATCCCAACATGAAATTTGGTGTAAGCCCTTTTGGCATCTGGGCTAATAAAGTACAAAATGAGGAAGGTTCCGAAACCAATGGCGGCTCATCATATTATGAAAATTATGCCGATACCCGCAAATGGGTAAAAGAAGGCTGGATAGATTATATTAACCCGCAGCTTTACTGGCAGATAGGCAATCGTGCCGCCGATTTTCAAAAGCTGCTCGACTGGTGGAGCGACAATACTTATGGCAGGCATTTATATGTAGGTCAGGCAGCTTATCGCATCAACGAGCGCAAAGTTCAAGCTTTCAGAAACCCGGCTCAGCTACCTCAGCAAATAGAACTTATTCGCAACAACCCAAGGGTGCAAGGCAGTGTTTACTTTAGTTCCAATTCGCTCACCAGCAACCCGCTTGGCTTTACCGACTCGCTCCGCGACAATTATTACCAATACCCTGCACTGCCGCCGGTAATGCTATGGCGCGATTCGATACCGCCTAACGCCCCTCAACAGGTTACGGCCAAAGCCGTAGGTAGAAGTGTAGCAGTAAGGTGGCTTGCTCCAACTTTAGCTAAAGACGAAGAGCCGGTTTACGGTTATGTGATCTACCGCTTTAACGACGGTGAAAAGATAGACATCGACAATCCTAAAAACATTCTCAAAATCAAATATGATCCCACGCTGGGATATGATGACAATACTGTTATTAAGGGTAAAACTTATTTTTATGTAGTTACAGCGTTAGATAGGATGAAGAATGAGAGTGAAAGGTCGCCAACGATAGCAGTTACGGTTCCGTAAGAGATCAAATTGTCAATTCGAAACGAGGAATGGGTGAGCAATCTTATGCGTAGTGCTTTGCAACTATGCAATGCGTTAAGCAGGGCGCTTAAGATTTCTCCTTCGCCCTAATGCTCAAGTCCTTTTCGCTCACTCAAATGACATTTTTTAATTTGAAATTTCTATCAACCCTTTTTCTTTCAGTTTATCCAGGTAGATATCGATCTCACTATCGCCCATGCCAAAAATGCTTTCATTTTTCCAAAACGCGTGGTAAATGGCCGTTTTGGTGTTAGCGCCGTTATTATAAATATCCAGTAGTTTTTGTTCGATATAGCTCAACCCATCCGCATTGGTTTGCATCCGTTTAAGGTGTGCCTTTAGTGCAGGCTTAAGCAGCGGAAGGCCGCCCCAAAAGGTATTTTCATTAAGCCATTTTTCTAACCCGGCGAGGTCATTATTAACGTATAGCCTCCAGGCATCGGCGGCCAGGCCGAGTTCCCATTCATTCAGGCGCTCGCGGGCATCATACAATTCTTCAAATTGTTCGCCGGTTAATTCGCCCAGGCCTTTCTTATTATCAAACTGAACACAATCGGCCAGGCAAATGAGGTAAATGGCCGGGGCCGACATATCGGTTTTCAGCGAAAGCATTTCCAATACGCCCAGCAGGTTTACCTGGCAATGCAAATCAAATTCAAACCACAGGTTAATCTCGGTATACCGGCTGTTTAATTTGCCCAGTTCATCTATTACTTTATGCTGATATTCATCTGCCGGGGCATCGAATGTTCTCCCAATCCAATCGCGGCGCGCGCTCCAGAAACTTCCTGAAAGGATATTTTCCTGTAAAGGGCCTTCAGAAAACACTTCGCGCCAAACCATAACATCGCCGTCGAGCCCGGTTTGATCAAAACCATCTAACGCGGCATCGCCATTTAATATATGCAGGATAGCGTTCATGAAAGCTAAGTTATAAATAAAACCCGCGTCTTTGCTGAAGCGGAAATTTTGTCAACCTTAATTTTAAATTCAGATTGCAAAAGTAGCAGTGTTTATAATACAGACAGGTGTTTTACATGCCGTTGCGCGGTACCCAGGCCTGGCTTTTAATGAGCCATTTACCGCTCACTATCCTTAATACGAATGAAAAAGCCCCCTGTTCTTCAAAATGCTCGCCATTTACAAGGCCGGTATATTCAACAGGAGCTATGAGGTAAACTATTTCGTCGGTTTGCTGAAAAGTTTTAATGCGCTGCAAATCAACCTTAAAATCTCTGATCTTAAAATCCTTAACCGCTTTTTGTACCGAATTTATCCATTGCACACCGGCCAGTTGCCCGTTCCACGAAAAGGGAGGCTGTTCATCGGCCACTACGGCATTAGGAGCGTAAAGATCAGATACCGCTTCGATACTGAAAGTGCCGGAAGCTTTTATTACTGTTTCAACAACCTGGCGCACCTCGGGCTTTAATTTAGCTACCGTATCGGCAGGCAGCATCATTTTTGCCGAAGCTGCAATACCAGGCAAACTGCTCATAAACATGCACAGGCATAAAAGGGGTAGTAAATGCTTTTTCATGATCTTAACAATTTCACACTATGCTATTAAGGCCGTTCAATATACGAATAAGCCGCTGTAAAAATACTTTTTGATCGCTATTGTTTCAGCTGCAATTAAAAAGAGTTATCGGGTGCTGAATATTATTTCTTGTTGTTCATGTAATCAATGGTCATATTACACAAGGCTTTTACACCTAAACTAAAGCCGCTTTCATCAATATAAAAATCGGGCGTATGGTGTGATGGTGCTTTCAACGGATCGCCTCCCTTTGGCATACCGCCCAAAAACATGAACAAGCCCGGTACCTTTTCCTGGTAAAAGCTAAAATCTTCGGCACCGGTTACCGGCGGGCGTAATAGTACATTAGCAGCGCCGGCAGTTTGCTGCAGGCTTGGCAGCATTTTTTGAGTGAGCCCAGGGTCGTTATAAGTTACAGGATAGTGGTTGCTGTAGGGTATTTTCACCGTAGCTGTTGCTCCCTGCGCTTCGGCTGTTTTGGTGGCAATTTCGGTTACCCTGGTAACCAGCATTTTTTCATCAGCAGGGGTGAAGGAGCGGAGGGTACCCAGCATTTCAACCGATTCGGGGATGATGTTTGAGCGGTTACCGCCTTTTATAGCACCTATAGTTACCACCGCCGGGTTTTCGGTTACATTGATATTGCGGCTTACTATAGTTTGCAGGTTATTGATGATCTGTGCTGATGTTACAATCGGATCAACGCTCGACCATGGATAAGCTCCGTGGGCCGACCGTCCTTTTACGATGATCTGCATATCATTAACCCCGGCCATAGTACCACCAGGACGATAGGTTATTTTGCCAACCTCGGTTTGCGAATTAATGTGCAGCCCAAAAACCACATCCACTTTGGGGTTTTCCAGTACGCCTTCTTTTACCATTTCCTCGGCCCCGCCTTTTTGCCCGGGTTCAACGCCCTCTTCGGCAGGTTGAAAAATAAATTTTACGGTTCCGTGCAAATCTGCTTTCATTGACGAAAGCACCTGCGCAACACCCATCAATATGGCCATGTGCGAATCGTGTCCGCAGGCATGCATCACGCCAACCTCCTGTCCGTTATAAGTAGTTTTAACTTTAGACGCAAATGGCAGAGGTGTACGCTCAATAACCGGCAAACCGTCCATGTCTGCCCTCAGAGCCACAACCGGACCCGGATGCCCGCCTTTCAAGATCCCTACTACACCCGTAGTAGCGATGCCGGTTGTTACCTCAATACCTAATGATTGTAAATGTTTAGCAATAATAGCCGAGGTGCGCACCTCATGATTGCCCAGTTCCGGATGTTCATGAAAATCGCGGCGCCAGGTTATTACCTGCTCCTGCAGAGCATCGGCCTTAGCATTTACCTGCTGACGCAGCGCGTTTTTTTGCGCCAATGTCTGCAACGAAAAAATACATAAGGATAAAATAAGGCATGCTTTCATATGGGTTGTTTGGAGATAGTAATATAAGCACAATAGTTTGAATATGGTAGATTGGGGAGTACCGGCTATAAGCCCCAATAAAAAAGGTAAGCAAGCGTGGTTCTTTTCTTGAGATGACAGAGCCGTTAACTTAGGGCTGCAGGGGGGTTAACAGGGTTAACACAATTTCGATTATACGAACACAAATTACTGAATATCAATTATTTAATAAACATATAGGGTTACCTAAATCGTCGGCAAACTGGAGCTGGGTGGCCATCAACTTAAATAAGAAAAAGCGCATAATCGCGTGGTCTCGCATAGAAGTCGGCGGGGGGAACTACGTTTAGCAGTGGTGTGAGGATTGACGCCCCATCGTTATTCCAGCGCTCGCCCAAAGGAGGAATTAGTCTTATTGTAATACCTTCCAACATTTTTATTACCTTAAGCCCTCACATCAACAAAATATCTTTAAATGGCACTTTTAGGCAATTTAGGCAATTACAAAAACTTGGGGTTACTGATCATCCGCATCGGACTTGGTATTATGTTTATCTATCATGGCTACCCCAAACTGATGGGCGGTACTCAAAACTGGAAAGATATTGGCGAATCAATGAAATATGTAGGAATCCATTTCTGGCCGGTAGTTTGGGGATTACTTGCAGCAGTTACAGAATGCTTTGGCGGTTTCCTGCTCATTATAGGGCTCGCATTCAGACCGGTTTGTATCTTAATTTTTATAACCCTTGTAGTTGCAGCGTTAACGCATCTACGTACAGGCGGTGGCCTGGGCGATGCCGCTCATGCCATTGAAGATGCTGTTATGTTTGCCGGCTTAATATTTATAGGCCCGGGGAAATATAGTGTTGATAAAAAATAATCGCATCAATTTAACATTAGAGCAACCATTTCCATTACTATCAATTAAATATTTATCAAATACCGTTAAAACACCTATTGTTGCGAAACATATTGATATCATATATTTATAAAAAATATATCACAAATCAATATGAAAAAACAACTATTATGGAGCATGCTGCTGTTAATGGCAGGGTTTAGCTCATGCCAGAAGGATTCTTTTAAACAGGTTAATCAAACTTCGGTCGGAAGTAAAGACAAATTAAGGGTTGCCGCAACTAACCCTGGAACCTATAGTGAGTTAACACTATTAGCCCGCCAACCAGGAGAAAATTTTGATACCTATATTGGAAACTGGGGTGGCGTAAGCATTAAAATGCAGGCCACCCCTACCTGGAATCATGATCAATATCCCAACCTGATAAATGGTGTCCCCTGCACAGGAGGAGGATACACTGTAGGTGACCTAAATCAAATTTCGACCTCAACCGCAGGCGGTCAAGACTTTTTTATTGTAGGTGTTGCAACCGCAACGTTTACTGCAAGGCAACTATTTAACAGCGATGTAACTACCTATATTAATGCCCTGGATTCATATATTCAATCACATACACCCAGCTCAGCAATACCACAGGCATCAAGTTACATCAAAACTACATATAGTGATGGCAATCCAGACCCTCACTTTGTTCAGGTATCGGGAAAGCTAATCAGGATTACTACAGGCTCTCATTTCGCTTTTGCGTCAATTGATTATCCTACACCAGCACCGCTGCCTCCAGCATCTGCAGGTAAGCTGTTAGGAGGCATTTATGATCCGAACAATCCATCAGTGATATACGAAGTTTATGGATCCTCTGGTTATGTAACTTCAGGTAGCCCCAATGTGAAATCGGTAACGGGCACTTATACAACAACAAGCAATTCACAGATAAACCTTGTTAACGTGACAATAGCAAGAAATGATGGCACTACTTTCTCCTTCGCAGGAAACACTATTGACGTTAGCTAAGAGCTTATATATTCAACAATAACCCTAAATAAAACAAAGATTGGTCATGACTGATCTTTGTTTTATTTAGGGTTATTAATTCAAATAATCCCCAAGTGCTTTCAGGTAATTTTCATCAACATCTCCTACATTATCCGAGAAGAATTTCTTTACCTTATCCGCATCCGTGGGAAATGCGGCTTTAATCGCCTTGTTTTTCAATTCTACCTTTTGCAGCTGGCCTCCTGCTTTCACAACATAATACGCAGGCTCATCTTATACTCATCATAATTATTGCTTGAGGTAATGCCATTGAAGGTAAATTAGCCTACCGGCTTACTGGTGATTTTATTGCATATTTTGTATTACCCCTTCATTTATTGATATTCCAGGCTATAAAGAGCAAATTTACTTTGAGTCTACTTCGTTCGAGGTTTTGTTAGTTGCTCTGTGTGAAATCATTTATACAAAGGAATCATCTACTCGAATAAATAAAAGAAAAGGGGGTTGCCTCAAACCTTTTCGAGACAACCCCCTTTTTATTATTCGGATTAAGAATATAATATTATTTCTTGTATTGGTCAAGATTGGTTCTTGCACCCGAACCTCCAAGAACACTATAAACGATACCATTTGTATCAAATAAACTTAGTGCTTCTGCAAACGTATACTCTTTTTCTACATACCCAACAATTTGGGGAGCTGCAGTAACAGTAATACCTGCATCTCCAATCCTTGTAACATCATCTGGGTTTATAGATAATTCGAAATGCGAATAAGTAGCACTTGCACCTGTACCTGTTTTAGTGAAGTTAACCACATAACGGATATCGCCAGTATAATATCCACCTGCAACCTCAAACTGAGTTGGTGAATCCGGAAGAAAAATTGATGTTTCTCCGTCGGCATAGGTAAAGTTACCAGCTGGAGGGGTTCTCGTAAACTGATGTTTATAGGTCCCTGCGAAATCATTACCAATAAAATGGTAGTATTTTATGCTGAAGTTACCACTGATTGTCTGTCCACCTCCATCTGCAATCTTTATCGGAAGCATATAACTTTTTGACGGATCAAGTTTGTTTTTATAAAAAGTTACCGATACAACCTTTGTGCGGGTGCCTTTTGATATAGTAACTTTCGTATCAGTAAAAACATAAGAGCCAGCAGGCATCTGAAGATAAGTAACCGATTTATCCGACTGGGCATAATATGAATTAATTATAGACTGATCTACAGCTAAGGTCACATTTAAATCAGTTGACAATGTTGAAGGTGAAGCAAGATTAACCGCAAATTGCTTAACAATCGTATCACCGGCATCAGTAATTGCATCCTTACTGAAATTTGATAATCCACTAAGGGGAATTTCAACAATAGGCTTTGAAGCACCAAAATCCTCAAACCTGCTATCTTTCAAGCATGAACTTAGTAAAGTTGCGCCCGCTAACAGGATTATTCCCGTTAGCTTTGTATATATTTTCTTTTTCATATTGATCTCTTATTAATTATTTAGCCCAAAATATTTTTGAGCCGAATGGGTTAATAGTACCTTCTTTACCAACGTTGTCGGCGTTCTGCTGATACTCGGATGTTGGATAAAAAATCCTGGTAGGCAAACCAGTACCTATGGCTTTTGAATCAATAGATCTTGGAACACCTGAAGGGAAACCAGTTCTTCTAAGTTCATTGTAAGATTCAAGGCTACCATACCCTGTTAATGAAATCCATTTTTGGGTAATTATCGCCTCTTCTTTATTTGTACTTGCAGCCCAGCTAACATTGTTTTTTGCCTGACCATAATAAGTAGCGGCATCCGCAGATGATAAGCCCACTGCCACAAACGAAGCCGCAATACCTTTTTGATAAAGATCCTGAGCATCACCTGTTATATAGCCGTTCTGAACCCCTTCAGCTTGCAGGAAATATGCTTCAGCCGCAGACATTAAAACACCATCCTGGGTAGCTGACTTAAGTAATCCTGTTCCGATGGCGCTTGTTCCAGCATTTGGAATTGCGGCATCATCGCCAAATATGATACCTACTACCGACCCGCCGGTTATAGGTGCATAAAATTTACTCAAACGTGGGTCATTAGTATTTTTAAGAAGGCTAACTTCAAAAGCATTAGCACGATAATAAGCATTGTTTCCCGTTGGATTGCCATTTTGATCAAAACCAAAACTTCTCCAGAATGGGCTTTGCTGACCACCAACTGCATCACTATTTGCATAGCCTGGCTGAGTAACTGCTTGTATGGTGCCCATATATGAATCTCCGGCTGCGGGTAAAGTCACTTTCGTTTTGCTGCGGATAGCTAAGCGAAGTTTAAGAGTAAGGGCAAATCTCTTCCATTTGGCCATATCTCCTTTAAATACAATATCAGAAACATCAGGACTTATTGCGGAAGCATTACCGTCAATAAGGGCAACTGCTGCATCTAATTGTTTAATCAAGTCAGCATAGATATCGACACCCTTGTCATACTTCGGAAAAAAAGATGTTGAAGCTTTAAAAGCATCAGTATAGGGAACATTGTTATAGTTATCAACCAATTGCTCAAAATCATACGCTTTCATAATCTTTGCAATAGCTTTAAACTTAGCCAAAGAAGCATCAGCTGATATAGTTTCGAGATTATTAAAATTTGTAAGGTTTGAGTAAAGCGGCTGAAATACCTGGAAGTTATCAGTAGTAAACTGGTACTGCTGTAAGGTAGGGCTCGGTACATAGTTACCACTTGGCGATAGCTGCCCTGCCCATACCCCATAATGGGGATAATTTATATTAACTATATCCGACGCTACTTTCAAAGCCCCCGCAACGGTGAATTGAGGTGTTGTAACCGAAGGGGTATTCGGATTTACTGCAAGGTCTAAGAAGTCCTTTTTACAACCGGAGATACCGACCGTAAGCAGACCTGCCATTATATATATATATCTTTTCATTTCTTTATCTTTTAAGCTAATTAAAATGTTACGTGAAGGTCAGCACCGTAAACACGGGTTGCCGGCGTTTGCGACGCACTGTTAGTACCAGCATCGTTACCAACAGAATTACTAAACTCAGGATCTCCCCATGTATTGCTTTTCGGTGTCCACAAAGCAAGATTACGACCTGTTAGTGCAAAGGATAAGCCTTTTATAAATCCTGTAGTACGGATAAATTTGGTAAGATCAAATGCTAAAGCGATCTCGCGAATCTTCCAGAATGCGGCACTTGATACCCTCGGTCCATTGGCTGTGTTATAAGCCGAACTTTGCCAGAAACCGTAGTTACCATCAGGCACAGTGATATTAGTGTTAGGCGTATACACACCTGGTGAGGTTTGGATAACCGAATTTGGATATACAAAACGTGAACGGCCTGCAGCAGCAGATATTGATGACGAACCACCGAAGTTCAAAGTTGAACCCACTCCGTTATAGATGATATACCCGCCGCGGAACTCACCTACACCTGATAAAGTTACGATGTCATAGCTAACTTGTGTATTAACACCTAATATGTATTTAGGCGTTGTACGTCCAAAGTTTTTCTGAGTAGGATCAACTGAAGGCAAACCTGTTGTACCGCTAACAACTACCCTTCCCTGAGGGTCACGAACAAGGTCGGTTCCTTTGTAGATTGGGAAAGGCTGACCAACCTGGGCATAAACGCTGTTACCAATTTGTAAAGAATTAATACCTGGCAATAATGACAACACTTTTGAATCGTTTATTGACAAGTTACCGCCAACCCTTAAACCAACTTTATTTTTTGATTTGGTTAAGATGTCTCCTATCAACTCAAACTCCGTACCGGTTGACTGAATCTCACCTGCGTTGATCAAAGCAGCCGAATAACCTGTTGCCGACGAGGTATTGATCTGTAAAGTTTGGTTTTTACTGTTTTGTTTGTAATAAGTAGCTTTTGCAGAGATACGGCCATCAAAGAACGAAAGCTCTGTACCAATCTCGATCTCATTGATCGATTCTGGTTTCAGGTTCGGACTGTAGTTGATGGTGCTTGCAGTTAATGCACCTAATGAACCGTAAGGGAAACCAGAAGTTACGCCGTAAGTATTTTGCAGCCTGTAAGCACCGATCGAGATATTACCCACGCGGCTTACTGATCCGTAAACTTTTGCATAACTCAATACTTTATTGTTTTTCAGGAAGTCGAAAGCATCAGTAGGAATAAATGAAATTTTACCCGACGGATAGTAGAATGAACGGTTTTTAGCATTCAAACGAGAATCCCTTTCGTTCCTTAAGGTACCTTCTAAAAACAAGAAATCCTTGTAGCCAATATTTAAAGCACCGAAGTAAGCAACCTGGCGAATTTTAGTTTCGGCCTCCGAAGCATTTACAACACCGCCAATTGTGTTAATGTTATAAAAATCTTTAATCAACAGGTTGTTACTTCCTGTACTCATACCCTTACGGTATTGCTGACGGATAGTGTTAGCTAATAATAAGCTTGTTTTAAAATCTTTGAAAAAAGTTTTGTGCAAATTGATAGCAGCATCACCTTGCAAACGGGCAAAACCATCAGCATCACCAAAGTTCGATGTACCGTCGCCGTATTGATAATAATCGCTCACAATACCGGGGGCAACACCTGTTTGGAATGTACTTTGTACACTACCTGCACCAAGCGGATCACTTATGCTATAGGGTGTAAAGTTTACCTGGCGGCGAGTGTATTTTTCCTGATCGATACCAAAATTATGTGAAACAGTATAGCTCACGTCCATCCAATTTGTGACCTGGTAAGATAATCTTAAGTTGGACAAGAATACATCTCTTTGTTTGTTGATCCTTGAGTTATCAGTGATCCAGTAAGGATTGATAGCATAAGCATCATAAAAATCACTTGGATTAGAGAATGTGCCGTTGTTTGAATCTTTAAAATCTTTAATGTTTAAGAATGACGGCCACTGGATCAGGTTGGTAAACAGTAATGAACCGTTGTAACCTGTTCCATAGGTGCTAATATCTGTACGAGTGTACTCAGCAGAGAAATCGGCTTTAAATTTGCCGTAGGTTTTTGCTCCCCGAACGCTCACTGATGTACGATTGTTTTTATCGCCAGGTACCACACCTTTGCTATATGCATTTTGAGCAGATAAATAAAATGAGTTTTTCGCATCGCCTTGAGCAAAAGAGATATTGTTTTGCTCGATAAAACCTGTGTTAAAGAACGCCTCGATAGGATTCTTTTTCTGTGCAGAGTAAGGGACCATCAGAACGGGACCATTAGGGCCGCCTGCCGGGTAACCAACCTGAACCATATGCCCATCATAAATCGGACCATACTGCTGGTTTTCGTACGGGGTATACAATGAAAAACCGGTAATAGGGTCAACGTACGGAGGGCCTTCACCGCCATAAATACCATATTGATTTTGGAATTTAGGGAAGTAAGCTACTTGCTGAGCCTGAAACGAGTTGCTGTAAGTAACAGTGGGTTTTGAATCGCTGGTACCTCGTTTAGTGGTGATGATCAATGCACCGTTTGCAGCTTCCGAACCGTAAAGTGCGGCTGCGCCTGCGCCTTTCAGGATGTTAATATCAGCAATGTCATTAGGGTTAACCGACGATAACGAACCACCAGGGATCGGCACCCCGTCAACTACGACCAGCGCGGTGTTGTTACCCAAAGCTGAACGGTTACCACGAAGTGTAATTCTAACCTGCGGGTCAATACTGTTATCAATAGTTGACACAGCTAAACCGGCAACCTTAGCGGTCAAACCGTTCGCAACGTTAACAACGTTTGATTGCGTAAGGTCTTTACCGCCAATCTTGGTTGATGAATAACCTGTTTCCCTTGCTGCTTTCTTAATACCTAAAGCACCTGTTACTACAACCTCCCCCAACTGTCTGTTTGAAGATTCAAGGACAATGTTAATTGTTCCGGCGGAGCCTACCGCCCTGTCAATGGATACATATCCAATGAAGGAAAATGTTAGCGTTGAATTTGCCGGTACGCTGAGAGAAAATTTACCGGCTGCGTTGGTTTGGGTACCGATTGTTGTACCCTTTACCTTTACTGTTACTCCCGGAATGGGTAGGCCGTCGTCTTTGGCCGTAACCGTACCAGTAACTGTACGGTTTTGCGCGAATACTTGCGTCATAGACAACACAAGTAAGCACAAACTTACGAGTAGAAGTTTTTTCATTTCGTTAATAATAAGATCAGTTAATAGTTAATTAATCATAAAAGTAATGTTACGTTATCAAAAAGTCAAGTAATTTCTTTTAAAACGTCATTTTTTTTTCAAAAAGCCAAGTTTCAGCTAAAAGAATAATAATTATAGTACTATGTATTGCATAATACAATCTAAAACATATATCTTTGTATTATGATCGTCGAAAACACCCAAACCCAAATGAGGAAAGGCATACTGGAGTATTGCATCCTCTCCATCATAGCTAAGGGCGAAACATATGCATCAGACATAATTGCTGAACTTAAGAAAGCCCAACTGCTTGTAGTTGAGGGTACTCTGTATCCTCTTTTAACCCGTTTAAAAAATAACGGACTGCTCACCTATAACTGGGTAGAGTCAATTTCCGGGCCGCCCCGAAAGTACTATGTGCTCTCGGACGAAGGCCGCGCGGTACTTGAACAATTAGATAAAACCTGGCAGGAACTGGTATTTGCTGTTCAAACAGCTATCGGGGACAGAAAATAGAAAAACCTACAAACTCACTATAATCATGAACAAAACAATTATCATAAATATAAACGGCATGGTTTTTCACATTGAAGAAGATGCCTACGAAGTGCTGAAGAATTATATGACGGATGTAAAGCGTCATTTTTCTACTTCGGCCGATAGCCTGGAGATCACAACCGACATTGAAAACCGCATTGCCGAAATGTTTAACGAAATCCTGGCCCGCGATGCCAAGCAAGTTATTGTGGAAGCAGATGTTAAGGAAGTTACGGAGCAGATGGGCAGCGTACAGGATTTTGAAACTGCTGAAACCGATACCAAAGCTGCAGGCGGCAATCCATTTGAGTACAACACCGAGCGCCGCAGGCTTTTCCGCGATCCGGATGATCACCTCATTAGTGGTGTATGCGCCGGTATTGCCAATTATTTTGATATTAACCCTGCATGGGTAAGGCTGGCCTTTGTTATCCTGGTGCCTTTTGCTGCCATGGGCCTTGTTATATATACAATACTATGGATGGTTGTCCCTAAAGCCATTACCCGTGCCGACCGTATGGCCATGAAAGGCGAAAAGCAGGACTTAAAAGGCTTTAAAAAGAACTTTGAAGAAGAATTGAGCACCGTGCGTGAAAATCTTCAAAACTTTAAACATGAAGCCAAACCGTTCATTTACCAGGTTCGCGATCTGATCAGCGATATCTTTGAACATCTTGGCGCCTTTTTAAGAGGCACCGGCAGTTTACTTGGCAAGCTATTGGCCGCAGCTGTTTTATTAACCTGCCTTGGCATGACCATAGCGCTTATCGTATCGCTTGTAGCCTTGTTTGCGGCAGGCAATATGGGTATCTATAACCTGTTTCCGTTCAATATAACCAATCACCAGGCCAACGGTATTTTTATGGCGAGCGGTTTTTTAGTTTTATCAATACCTTTATTAGCTATCATTTTATCAACAATAGGCTTCCTGTTTAAAAAAGCTTCATTTAACCGCTCGATAGGTACCACTTTATTATGTATCTGGTTAGCCTCATTGGGTGCGGTTTCATACTATGGCGTAAAAACGGCCGCCAGCTTTCGTGAGGGTGGTAAGTTTACGCAAACAGTTAAACTAAAACCTACGGCTAATAATACCTATTACCTGCAGCTGAATGATACCAAGTATCTAAGCAACGAGGACAGTACCCGCCTTAAAATAAACGAGCGCTTTAAAGGCATGATCATTTTAGATGATGACTTTAACGGCGATGATATGCCAAACCGGAACGTTACCATCGATATTGAAAAAAGCGATGTACCACAACCTGTACTGGTCGAGACTTTCAGTGCCCGCGGCAGCAATCTTGAAGAAGCCTTGATCAACGCCCGCAGCGCTTCCTATCGTTTTGAGCAAAAAGATTCTGTTTTGAATTTCGATCGCCACCTGGAAATGCCTAAAGGCTTTTTATGGCGCGGGCAGGAATTACATTTAACCCTAAAACTACCGCTTAACGCTAAGATCATTATTGATCAAAAGCTCGACCGCAACATCAACTTTAATATATATGAGTGCAAAAGCGAGGGTGATGGCATTACCACAGCCACCTATATCATGACCGCGAATGGGCTGGAATGCAAAGTTGACCCGATAAAGGCAGCCAAATTCAAGGCCGATAGCTTAAAAGCGCTCAAACAGGAACAGGATACTTTACCGGCAAGTCCTGCAGATACAGCAAAAGCACAATAAACCATCTCCCTGTGAAAACACTTTTTAAATATATAAGCCTGCTAATTTTTAGCGGGCTTATTATACCCTTCTATTTCCTTCTTCAAACAAGCGGTAACCAGCTTTTAAACAGCAGGGTAACCAACCTTAAATCAAACATTCCCCTCCAAAATGAAATGCCAATTACCTTCCGGATTATTAAGGATATGGCAAAAAATTTAATGCCTCCATTAAAAAGTGAAAATAATCTGTAACCAACACCCCTGTTTTTGCATCTTAATGTAAAAAGCAACACAATTACCATTTCCGGAAAATCCGGCAACATAAATTTAATAAAATCAAAAAATGGCCCTAAAAGCCAGGTGGGATTGTTTTGCCAAAAATTTAAATCAAAAACATGAACACGATGAAAACAATTGCCTATATCTCATAACTACTAAAACACCAAACGCCGGAAAACACACCGGAAACTAAAAAAAGCTTATTTACAAATTTCAAAAAAGAAGCAATTCTTTACCGGCATTGTATTGCCTTTATTTTAATAAACAACACTAAAAATGAAAATTACCATACACAACATATGTTATACACTCCTGCTTGTTGCTATCAGCTGTAGTGTATCCTTTGCCCAGCAGGCCGCACCTGCCGCCAAGGTATCGGGAGCCTTAGTCAATGACCAGGGCAAACCGCTTGATTACGCAACAGTAAGCCTTTTGCGCGCATCCGATTCAACAGTAGTTAAAGGCGCGTTAAGCAACGATGCCGGTGTTTATGTTTTTACCAACATAAAAGCGGGTAATTATATCATTAAAGCATCAGTTGTTGGTTATCAAAAAGCTGTAAGCAAAAGTTTTAGTGTGCCTGCAAATGCATCGCAGGTTACAGCTCCGGCTTTGAACCTGCACACAGGCAGTACCGAATTAAAGGGAGTAACTATTACTGCTACCAAACCCCTCATTGAACGTAAAATTGACCGTACGGTAATGAACGTTGAAAACAGTGTACTTGCGGCCGGCAACACAGCCATGGAAATTTTAGAACGTGCACCGGGCGTTACCGTTGATAAGGACGATAACATCAGCCTGAAAGGCAAACAGGGTGTAACTGTCATGATCAATGACAAGCTAACCTATCTTACAGCAGCGCAGCTGGCTACTTTACTGCGTTCAACTGATGGCAACACCATTAAATCTATCGAGATCATTACCAACCCATCGGCTAAATATGATGCGGCCGGCAATTCGGGGATCATCAATATTAAATTGAAAAAGAATACACAATCGGGCACAAACGGCAGTATTACTGTAGGCGGTGCCAAAAGCAAATACTGGCGCGATAACAGCAGCCTAAACCTTAACCACAAACAAGGCAATCTTAACGTATTTACCTCACTAAGCAGGGGTGATAACAAACGCGGTCACGATATCGGCATTGACCGTATCATTACCGATTCGCTTGGCAATAAAACTTATTTCAACCAGAAATCAAGCCTGCCAAGCATCAACCATTATAACAACTACCGTTTAGGTGCCGATTATGACCTAACCTCCAAACACACAATCGGCTTTGTGGTAAGTGGCTATTCAAACAGCGAAAAAGATTTGAATGATAACCGCACAATTATCGGCAAGCAATTTGGTGTGCCAGATTCATCGTTGCGCACTACTTCGGATATCAGGCAAACCTATAAAAACTTTGCCCTTAACCTTAACGACAGGCTTAAGCTTGATACCAGCGGCCAGGAGCTGAGCATTGATTTGGATTATTCGAAGTTCAAGAATAACTCAAATGCTATGTACAATACCGATTACTTTTTACCGGATGGCAGTGTACAGCATGCGCCACAAATGCTGCGTAACCAAACCCCGTCAACCATAAGCATCTATACCGGTAAAGCCGATTATACCAAACCGCTTACCAAAACCATCAAACTGGAAGCCGGGGTAAAATTCAGCAGCGTTAAAACCGACAACGATCTGCAAGCGCAGATCTTCAGCAACGGTGCTTATATTAATGATACTACACGTACCAACCGCTTTATTTACACCGAAAAAATCAACGCCGGCTATTTGAACCTGAATAAGCAATTCAAAAAATTCTCGGTACAATTAGGCTTACGTGCCGAACAAACCCGGTCTACAGGTAACCTGATTGGAAGTACGCCTGTTAAGAGGAGCTATTTAAACCTGTTCCCGAGCGTATTCATTAACCAAACCATTAATGATAAAAACGAAGTAAGCTTTTCATACAGCCGCCGTATCGATCGCCCCGGCTATGATGACCTGAACCCTTTTATCTATTATCTTGACCCATACACCTATTCGCAGGGTAACGCGTTCCTGAACCCGCAATACACTCAAAACTTTGAGCTTAACTATACTTATAATAAAACTATCAATGTAAGCTTTGGTTACAGCCATACTACCGATGCTATTACCGAGCTGATACTAACCGAAGGCAAGCGCTCATTTGAAACACATCAAAACCTGCAAACCCAAACCGGTTACAATGTCAACATCAATACACCATTCACTATTACCAAATGGTGGGAAGGCAATGTTAATGCAACCGCGTTTTACCTGGGCTTTAAGTCGGATACCCTTGCCGGTCAAAAGTTTAACGATGGGCAATGGGCTTTCCAGGGCCGTACCACGCAAACATTCAAGTTTTCAGGCTACCGTTTTGAAGTAACCGGCGATTACCAATCATCATTAACCTACGGTATTTACAAGATCAGGCCACGCTACTCGGTAGATATGGGGGTTAGCAAATCGTTCATGGAAAAGAGATTCAACATCAAAGCTTCATGCGATGATATCTTCAACATCCGTCGTAATGATTTAAGCAGCCAGGTGGTAAACAATAACTTTGTTATCAAACAAAAGAATGATACCCGTGTAATGCGCCTTACCTTTACCTATAACTTCGGTAACAGCGCTATCAAAATGCGTCAGCACCGCAGCGGCGCCGACGACGAAAAAGGAAGGGTGAAGGGAGCTAATTAGTTGGCAGTTGCCAGTGGGCAGTTTGTAGTTATCACCGGGTAGTTTACAGTTGCTCATTCACCAATCGAGTAGGAAGTAAGGGAGTGAAATTCTCCCTTACCGTCCGCTCACACCACCGTACGTACCGGTCTGGTATACGGCGGTTTGTCAGAATATAGATAACTGGTGTTTAGTTTTCCAAAAGTATCTGTTCTCGAACCCTGTGTATCCTAAGTTATTAAAGTACAGATTGTTAAGCGTGGTTTGCAGTATGGGGCTGTGGGCTACCCGACAGTATCCCTTACTGCTATTTCCCCACTCATAAGCTTTCCTTTTCTTAACGCCCAGCTTTATTAGCCGCTTCACCCTTGCTTTTGGTAGCTTCCATTGTTTCCATTGGCATATCCGTAAACGGGTTCGTACCAGTTCATCCAACATTCGCATCTGCGATTTTGCCGTGGCTATCCAAAAATAATTTATCCAGCCCATGATGACCGTCTCCAATTCTCTTATCTTTTCGGCTATTGGGTTCGGGTGCTTCCGCTCCGTATGCCGGCGAATCTTACCTTGAATCCGTTTTACCGTCAGATTCGATAGCCGTATCTCCCATTTTCCTTTGCTGCGATAGAAAGAGAAGCCTAAAAGCGTGCTTTTCGCCGGGGCGCTGACTTTCGTCTTTGTCCTGTTCACTTTTAGCTTAAGCTCCTTTTCTACGTACCGGATAATACTGCCTTCTACCCTATGAGCTGATTTCCAGTTCTTAAGGTAGATGCTGCAATCGTCGGCGTACCTCACAAAGCTGTGCCCGCGCCGTATAAGTTCTCTGTCCAGTTCATCTAACATAATGTTGGAAAGTAGAGGGCTAAGCGGTGAACCCTGTGGGGTGCCTTCCAATCGGACGCTTGAAACCCCGCCTTCCATAATACCGCTGCGCAGATAGCTGCCGATCAACGCAAGGATGCGTTTATCTTTTACCTTTCTTGATAGCGATCCCA
This sequence comes from Mucilaginibacter sp. SJ, assembly GCF_028993635.1. Taxonomy (NCBI): domain Bacteria; kingdom Pseudomonadati; phylum Bacteroidota; class Sphingobacteriia; order Sphingobacteriales; family Sphingobacteriaceae; genus Mucilaginibacter; species Mucilaginibacter sp. SJ. The sequence continues at coordinate 4,124,409 of NZ_CP118631.1, read as the reverse complement.
TGAGTTTGTCGTGGTTGACACGGTCGAAGAACTTTTCCAAGTCCAACTCTACTATCCTTGTTTTACCTTCATTGAGGTACTCCTGGGCCTGCATGACCGCCTGACGGGCGTTCTTGCCTGGCCTGAAACCGTAACTTGTTTTGGAAAACTCCGGTTCGTATTGCGGACTTAGCCATTGACTGATGGCTTGTTGAAGGAGCCTGTCGATTACGGTTGGTATGCCTAACATCCGGCGACCGCCTGTGGGCTTGGGGATTTCTACTTTCCGTACCGGGCTTGGTTGATAACTGCCCTCTAAAATACTTGTTTTGAGCGGACGCCAGTGCTCGTTCAGGTAGTCGCGAAGTTCATCGGTCTGCATACCGTCAACCCCACCAGCGCCTTTATTGCTCATTACCTGTTTCAGCGCTTTGCTGATGTTCCTGTAATCAAGTATTTCTTCGAGCATACTTCTTTTAAAAAAAAACATTTGTTTCCGGCTTACAGCCGCCTTGTTCGCATGTCGCACCTCAACTCCTCCTGCACTTTACTTTCGGCTTCCGGCCTATCCTCCTGCAGGCAGTTCGCTTATGGGGTTCCGTTGTTAGCGGTGACGACACAGAGCCATCAGCGTCTTGGCCAATTCTAACATGCAGTCCTTCATCCTTTTGTGAGACCTCTCCGCTTTGCGGAGCTCGTTTCGGAACTAATATGACGTTTGCTGACTTCTGCGCTTTACGAACTCGTCGTTACGCAGACCTCCCAGGGTAAGTGTGTCCGCTTTCCGTTCATGTAGCCTCTGCATTTACGTTATAGTATCCTGTACAGTGTCGGGCTTTTGCTTCTTTTGCAGCATCACCCATACTATCCCGCCTGATATGCAGTTTCTGTTCGTAGGCTCGAACTTTTGCCGCTGGCTTCCTTCAGATTTGTGTTCACACACTTTCTCCTTGCCTTAAGCTAAGACTTCCCACTGTAATGCGTCTTCGGGACTTGCACCCTATAGATGACACACGTGCCTGGCACACAAAGAAAAGCGCCGGGCTTATCATCCGGCGCTTTTCTTTTCAACAATTATCGTAACTTAATCAGCTAATTCAAAAACTGCAAACTGCAAACTGCAAACTGCAAACTGCAAACTGCAAACTGCAAACTGCAAACTGCAAACTGCAAACTGCAAACTGCAAACTACCCGGTGATAACTGCAAACTGCAAACTGCAAACTGCAAACTGAACTACTGCAAACTGCAAACTGAACTACTGCAAACTGAACTACTGCAAACTGAACTACTGCCCCACCATAAACACAGCGTTACTAAACAAAAGCTTGCCATTTTCCCAGAAACTACGGAACAGCGGGTCATCAACCATATAAACAACCGAACCGCGGCCCATCGGCTGTACGCCAAGCAGCAAGCCGTTGTTGATCTTCTTTTTTGATTCTGCACCAACGAAGCCCGATACATAGCCATCCTTTTTTATGGTGCCCACATTCCAGCCGTCATCGCCCGAAAAAAGATCGTAGATATCGTCATTCAGCTTTAACGAATAGTAATAATCAGGCAGGCCAAAACCAAGCGGATGGGTATTATCAAGGTTCAGCTTATAAATTGCTCCCGGGATGGATTCGCTAAGGGCCAGGCGGTCACGATCTCCGTACAGCTTAACTGCTTTATCTTTTTCCTTTTCTTTATCCTTGTCTTCCTTTTTTTCTTCCTTCCTTTTAATAAGAAACCCTTTTTTATCAACCAGTAATGATACGGCATTATCCACCGCTATTAGCTTACCTCCGTCGCGGATCCAGTTTTGTAATTTCTCTGAAGGGAAATCCTCATAACGACCATCGGGACAAATCACAACATCAAACTCACCCAATTTAGTACGGCCTAAATCCTGATACCTTATTAAAGTAACCGGATATCCAATCTGCGCTTCAAACAAATGCCAAACCTCGCCCATTGCCTCCGAGTTAACGCCATCGCCGGCAATCAATGCTATTTTAGGCTGATGGATATACCTTACCGCATCCGAACCGATATCCGATCCTTTATCAACAAAGCCTGTTGAAATAGGGATGATCTCCTGATTAAGTGATGCAGCGGTTTGAGTAACCACCTGGTCAAAATCAGCAAGATCGTTGCCTGCACGGGTAACAATTAACGAACCTGCTGTAAATTGTTTTCCCCCTGCTTCAAAAGGTTTCTCGGCATAACGCACTTTAATCTTCTTTTTTAGCAAAGCAGCCAAAAACTTCACATCATTAACCGATTGCCATGCCGATACATAAGCGTAAGCATGTGTATTTACCAGAGGCTTAGGTTCGGCCACACTCCACTCGGTGCTGGCAGGCTTAAATGATTCTTTTAACCCATAGGCCTTTAAACCATAAGCGTATGGAAGCGACCATGCTGTAATATCATAAGTATTAGAGTCCGGGATAAAGGTTTTAGGCTCCAATAATACATGCAGCAATACCGCTTTTGGTTGATAGGCATTAACCACAAGGTCATTAGCGCCAACATTATACTGTTCTGTTTTTTGGGTAATATAGTTAAACCCGGTAACCGCCTTATTAGCTAAACCAAAACCAAACTGAATACCATTGCGGCCGAGCATTTTTGCCAGCGCGTTAATTTTATTGTTGTTATCGTTTTTAATAACATAGGTTTTGTATTCGCCCGGGGGATTGGCCCGGCTGTTGTCAAAAAACTTTTTATATTCATCCGAAAGCTTTTGGGTATTAAGCGAAGCGATCTCCAGCGTACTCAAACTTGTTGAATGGTGGTGGGCTACACGCTGTACCAGGGTAAGGGTATCGCCACTGCGGGTAACTACAGCCAAACCGGCACTAATGCCCCCCTGCTCATAGGTCATGCCAATAGAGCCATTATATAAAGGATAGGTATCGCCGTATGATGGGTACAACAGGTCAAACTCATATTTGGTAAAATACATCCAGCCGTTCTGATCAAAATACTTGGCGTTATTTTTACCAATGGTGATCTGGAACTGGCGCTGCCATGGGGTAATATCTTTATGGTATGGCTCGGCGGCAGGGGCAAAATAATACGGAGCATTATATCCCTGCTCATGGTAATCAACATGTACCTGCGGCAGCCATTGATTATACAAACCTACGCGCGCCTGGGTTTCTTTTTGCTGCTGCCATGCCCAGTCGCGGTTAAGGTCAAAGTAAAAATGGTTTACCCTGCCTCCGGGCCATGGCTCAACGTGTTCGCGCGATGTTGGGTTGGTATCAGGCGCAGCGCCAACTACAGAGTTATAAAAATTAACGTAACGGTCGCGCCCGTCGGGGTTTAAACATGGATCGATAACAACCACCATATTTTTAAGCCAGGCCTTGGTTGTACCATTCTCCGGATCAACGAGGTCAAACAAAGTCCACATAGCGGCTTCGCTTGAGGCCGGCTCGTTGCCGTGCACATTGTAGCTTAGCCAGGTAACAACAGGCATAGCAGTGCTGCCACTACCGCTTTCAATCCCGGCCAGTTTAAGGTTATTATGGCGGACCTCTTCCAGCCTGCCAATATTTTCATCAGAAGCGATGAACATCGCAAGTAAAGGCCGGCCCTCGTTGGTAGTACCAAACTGCTGTAGCTTTACATTTTTTGAAACCGACGCAACGTACCTAAAATATTCGGCGATACGATAATGAGGGGTAAAATGCTCACCCAGTTTATAACCCAGGAACTCCTGCGGCGATTGGATCTTTTGCGCAAAGGCCGAGCAAAAAAAACTTATAAATACAAAAAGGAGTAAATGTTTTTTTATCATAAATAAATAATAGATATAATAGGAGAAAAGAGATAAGCTAATATGCAGAAAAATATTGGCAAATTGTTAGATGTGCGAATTCAGCGGATGTGCAAATTTCAGATGTGCAGATATGCAAATGATAAAATACAATTACAGTTAGTTTAAGATAGAAAAAATCTACACATTTAAAATTTGCACATTTGAAATCCGCACATTTATAATCTGAAATCTGCACATTTGCATATCTGCAATCAACAAACATGACACCTATCCAGGCCCTTCAAAAATACTTTGGTTATAGTGCCTTCAGGCATGAGCAGGAGGCTATCATTCAAAATATACTCAAGGGACAGGATGTAATGGCGCTGATGCCTACCGGCGGCGGCAAATCATTGTGCTACCAGTTGCCTGCTGTGCTGCTCAACGGCTTAACCATTGTAATATCGCCGCTTATTGCGCTGATGAAAGACCAGGTAGATAGCCTGAACGTTAACGGCATCCCTGCGGCCTTCCTCAATTCGTCGTTAAATCCCGAGGAAACGAGGGTGCTGGTAAACCGGCTCCGAAACAATGAGATCAAACTACTTTACCTTGCCCCCGAACGTTTGTTCAGTGCCGAAAGCAAAGAAAATAAGGAGAACAAACTCATTCCTTTTTTAAAGACGCTGAAAGTAGCCCAGATAGCTATTGACGAGGCACATTGTATCTCCTCTTGGGGACATGATTTCAGGCCTGAGTATTTAATGCTTGCCGGGCTTAAGGAAGAGTTTCCGTCGGTGCCGGTTATTGCACTTACGGCTACAGCCGATAAGCTTACGCAAAAAGATATCCTTGAAAAGCTCAACCTTCATAAGCCGGCAATATTTGTATCCTCATTTAACAGGGCAAATATTACTTACCGCGTAGCGCCTAAAAAGAACAGCTTTAAACAGCTCATCGCCTTTTTAAATGAACATAAGGATGAGTCGGGGATTATTTATTGCCTATCCCGCAAATCTACCGAGGCTTTGGCCGAGGATTTAAAGGATGAAGGCTTTGCTGCAGAGGCCTACCACGCCGGATTAAGCAACGAAATAAAAGCCCGTAACCAGGAAGCATTTTTGCGCGATGATATCAAAATCATTGTCGCTACCATCGCCTTTGGTATGGGCATCAATAAATCAAACGTGCGCTATGTGGTACATGTTGATCTGCCAAAAAACATTGAGGGCTACTACCAGGAAACCGGCAGGGCAGGACGTGACGGGCTTCCATCGGAAGCATTGTTGCTTTACTCGCCCGGCGATGCAATGAAATTGCAGGCTTTTGCCAAAGTAGAAGGCAATGAGCAGCAAAGCCGCATCATGCTTAATAAGCTCAATGATATGGTTAAATATTGCCAGCTGCTCTCCTGTCGCCGGCAATACCTGATGAAATATTTTGATGAAGAATTTCCGGCCAAATGCGGCTCATGCGATGTTTGCCTTACCGAGTATAAACGTTTTGACGGCACATTGATCGCCCAAAAAGCTTTATCAGCCGTAGCCCGGTTAAATGAGCGCTTTGGAGCCAACTATGTGATTGATTTTTTAAGAGGGTCAAAAAGCGACAAGATCCGCGAGGAACATAAGCAGTTAAAAACCTACGGTATCGGCGCGGATATCAGCAAGGCCGACTGGCAGCACCACATCCGCGAACTGGTTACCATGGGCTATCTGCAAACCGCCGGCGATGAATACCCGGTATTAAAACTTACCTCACAAAGCGCAGCTGTATTAAAAGGCGGCCAAAAAGTTGAGTTTATCGAGATAGAAAAGGTAGAAGAAGTTCATCATGAAGAAAGTCTGCCTTATGAGATTCCGTTATTCAACCGGTTAAGGGAAGTCAGGCGGGGCATTGCCGAGAGTGAAAATGTACCGGCTTATGTCATCGTATCCGATGCTACTTTACTGGAAATGGCAACTTACCTGCCGCAAAGCCTTGATGAACTGCGCCTGATCTCGGGCTTTGGCGATGTAAAACTGGCACGTTACGGCCGGGAATTGCTGCAGCCGGTGAAAGCTTATTGTGTCGAAAAGGGCCTCGGCTCAAAAATAAAACATAAATCGCCTAAACGGGAGCGGAAGGCGAAATCGCCGGGGCAAACCAGCTCTTCTTCGCGAAGCAGTGATACTAAAGCCGAAACGTTTGACCTATATCGCTCCGGGAAAACCATTGCCGAAATAGCGGCCAAGCGCGGGTTCACCACAGCTACCATAGAAACACACCTGAGTTATTATGTACAAAACGGCGATCTGGATATTACCGAAATTGTTCCGCAGAAAAAGATAGCTGTTATTGCTGATGCTGTTGAAAGTTACGGAGCAGAAAAACTGTCACCATTGAAAGAGGTTTTAGGAGAGGATTACAGCTACGGCGAAATCAGGGCTGTGATAGACTGGATGAAGAGGTAGGAATAATTTTTGTTAAGTTTGAAAGAATAACCTTGCGCTCGTTTGCAACGAGCGCTTAAAATGGGCTTGCGTTTAAAACGCAAGCCTGGCGATACAATCGCCGAGCCAAGTTAAGCACTCGTTGCAAACGAGCGCAAGATAAAGTTTAAAACGCAAATCCGGCGATGCAATCGCCAAACCCACGTTAAGCAATCGTTACAAACGAGCGCAAGATATTGTACTTTTAATTTACGTTTGCCATTATAATACGCATGATCACAACAATTCAACTATACGATATATACGTCAAACACCCCGTAATTAGCACCGACACCCGGAAGATTGTGCCCGGCAGTCTGTTCTTCGCACTCAAAGGCGATAAATTTGACGCAAACACTTTTGCACAAAAAGCAGTGGAGGCCGGCGCAGCTTACGCGGTAATTGACAATGCCGAATACCAACTGGGCGAACAGTATTTATTGGTTGAGGATGTTTTAACAACCTTGCAGGATTTAGCTCGTCATCATCGCCGCCAGCTTGACATCCCGGTTATCGGACTTACCGGTACCAACGGCAAAACCACTACCAAAGAACTGATCAACGCCGTATTATCGCAGTATTTTAAAACCCAGGCCACCCAGGGCAATTTAAATAACCATATAGGAGTTCCGCTTACCATTTTAACCATTGACGCCACTCATGAAGTGGCCGTTATTGAAATGGGCGCCAATCACCAAAAAGAGATCGAGCTGCTTTGCAGTATTGCCCAACCATCGCATGGCTTAATTACCAATGTAGGTAAAGCGCATCTGGAAGGTTTTGGCGGAGTTGAAGGAGTGAAGAAGGGTAAAGGAGAATTGTATGATTATTTTGCCCCCCTGCCCCCTGAGGGGGGAGCAAGTAATGCAGGTGGCGTTGTTTTTGTAAACAGCGATGATACTGTTTTAATGGAGATGGCTGCTGCCCGTCGTTTACCTCACGTGGAGTATTACGGAACCGATGCTATTGATAATCTTATTAGTGGTGAACTGTTGGAAAATTCTCCGTTGCTCACTTTGGAGTGGACCAACAATAAAACCGGCGACAGCTATAAAGTAAAAACCCAGCTAACGGGTACTTATAACCTGCCTAATATTTTAGTGGCGATATGCATCGGCACCTATCTCGGTTTATCTGCAAATGAGATTAACGCCGGTATCGAGGGTTATCAGCCAAAAAACAACCGCTCGCAAATTGTGCAAACAGCTACCAATACCCTCATTTGCGATTATTACAATGCCAACCCAAGCAGCATGTTTGTCGCCATTGAAAACGTGGGCAAAATTGAAGCAAAAAGGAAAGTGCTTATTTTGGGCGATATGTTTGAAATGGGCCCGGAAGCAGCCGTTGAACATGCGTCCGTTATTAAAAAGGCTATGGATACTCCTGTTGATGAACGGATCTTTATCGGAAAGGATTTTTTAGGTGCTTCGCAGTCCGTGGACCATGGACCATGGACCATGGACAAGTTTTATGAAACTGCCGAAGATGCCATTGCTGCTTTGAAAGCACAGCCTATTACCAATTCAACTATCCTGATCAAAGGATCAAGAGGAATGGCTTTAGAGCGGTTGGTGGAATTGTTTTAAGTTTTCAAAGTAAAGACGCATTATATGCGTTTCCCATGAGAACGGGTAAGCAATCAATTTGCAGGTCCTGCATTCGGAAGACGCATATAATGCGTCTCTACATTTCCATATCAATCATTACTGAAGACTTACGAAGTTTTGAAAACTTCGTAAGTCTGGTTTCTATTCGGGAAACGCATGTGACGAGTCTCTACCAATTTGAACCAACTATTATTCCCTCCGCAAACTATCAACCGGATTAGCCAACGCGGCCTTAACCGATTGAAAACTGATAGTGATAAAAGCGATCAATACAGCAATCACAGCAGCTAATACAAAGGCTGTCCAGCTTATGACAACTCGGTAAGCAAATGCATCAAGCCAGTGGCTCATAGCCAGCCAGGCAATCGGGAAAGCCACAACGATAGCAATAAGCACCAGCTTAATAAAATCTTTTGCTAAGAGGGCAACAACATTTGTTACGGTAGCACCCAAAACTTTCCGCACACCAATTTCGCGGGTACGTACCTGAGCGGTGTAAGCTGCCAAACCAAGCAGGCCAAGGCAGGAGATTAAAATAGCTATCCCCGCAAAATAGTTAAACAATGTACCTTCCCGCTGTTCGCCCTGGTAAAGCTTGTTGAATATTTCATCCAGGAAAGTGTAACCAAACGGAAACTGCCCATTGTATTGTTTAAACTCTTTTTCGGCAGCTGCTATGGCTTTTGGCGCACCATCGCCGGTTGTTTTAATATACAGTGAAGCATACGTATCCGGGGCGTAGAAAAACACCATCGGCCCAATTTTTTCACGCATACTTGCAAAGTGAAAATCCTTTACCACACCTATGATAGTTCCTTCAGTTTTACGCAACCTGAAACGTTTGCCTATCGGGTCTTTCATACCTAACTCCTTAATTGCAGCCTCATTCAGGATATAATGAGCCGAATCACTCACCGAGCCATCAAAACCGCGACCTGTAGCCATTTTTATCTTGAAAAAAGAAATAAAATCTTTATCAATTCCCTGGGGATGTACAATAAACGTTTGACCGGCGGCTTTACCATCCCAATCGTTATCGCCGGAAATACCACCATTATTAACAATATTGCCGCTTGAACGCGTTACGGCTTCAACCCCCGGTTGTTTCAAAAGTTCGGCTTTAACAGCATCATAATGATCTTTCATATCGCGCATCCAAAAAGCAAACACATGACTTTTATCATAGCCTAAATTTTTAGACCGGATGTAATTAAGCTGGCTGGTGATCACAATGGTACTGATAATCAATACTACCGAAAAGGTAAACTGTACCACTACCAGGATTTTACGGAAAACCACATCGCCAATGCCATTGGATATTTTACCCTTAAGTGCTTTTAAAGGTTCAAAAGATGATAACAGCAATGCCGGATAAATACTGGACAATAAAAGTGTAGCAGTGATGGTACCCGCAATAACAAACCAGATATGATAGTTGGAAAGATTAAATACCAGTTGTTTACCCGCAATTTCATTAAATACAGGAATTATGTTATAAATTACCAACACCGCTAAAACCGACGAAAGGATAAACAGCAAAGCCGTTTCTACCACAAACTGCATAAACAATTGTGTTTTTGCCGCGCCGATGATCTTTCGCATGCTGATCTCCTTGGCGCGCAGCATGGCCCGCGCAGTTGAAAGGTTAACATAGTTGATGCAGGCAATCACTAATATAACTAAGGCGATAATAATAAAAATATGTACGGTACTAATCCCCCGGTCGGTACCATCTGCATTATAAAGATGCATTTTAGTTGCGGGCAGCAAGAGGTAATCGGCATCGGTATCTTCGGGCTTCCGTTTCAGGTGGACTTTATTCAAATCGGCCGATAGCTTTTTTAAAGAAGTACCCGGTTTCAACAACAAATAGGTTTCATAAGCGTAATTGCTGAAATCATGGTTCAGATCAACCTTATTGTTGGTAAACATATATTTGATATGATAGCTCATAGGCATGATCATATCATAATTAATGCTTGAGTTAAGCGGGAAATCATCAATAACGCCCGATACGGTAAAATTCTCTTTATTATCGGCCACAATAACTTTTCCTAAAGCATCTTCATTACCGAAATATTTTTTTGCTGTTCTTTTTGTAATCACTACCGAATTATCGCTGGTAAAAGGCTTTGCCTTGTTACCTTCAATAAGCGGAAAATCAAACACACTAAACAGGGAGGGATCAGCAAAGCCTACCGCCTGCTCGTTAAAAATTTTATCCTGGTATTTAAATAAGGAGAAAAACCAGTTATTAGTTATGCGCACCTGGTTTTGTACAGCGGGCAGTTCCTGTTTAGCCAGCGGCCCCATCGGTGCCACTGTAGTTTGCCAGATCTGCTTGCTGGCCCCTGTGCCACCAAAAAGCTCTACCCGGTAAATATTAGATGCGTTTTTATGAAAGCTATCAAAGCTAAATTCGTCCTGAACCCAAAGCAGGATCAGGATCCCAATGGCGAGGCCCGCAGTTAACCCGGCAATATTGATCACCGAATAAAATTTATTGCGGACAAGGTTCCGCCAGGCGGTTTTGATATAGTTTTTCAGCATAATAATATCGGCTTTATCAGGCAACACCTAATCAAAATGATGCCAATATTATAAATCTCTAACTATCAGTGATTTACAAAACTTCGCAATATACTATCGTGCGGATACGGACAGCGGGTGTTCATTTATGTTACGGGGATGATGCGGATTTGCTTTCACCTTTTCAACCTTCCAAAACCGGAGTTATGATATTATGGTTCACCAGGATCCGCATCAGCATCTCGACTGAGAAATCGCGGGTAATATCAATGCTGATATAATCCCTGTCGCCGGTCTTAACCTCGCAAGCATCCCTGTCAAAATACAATACCAATCCGCGCATGCTGCCCGAAAGGATAACGATCCGCTCGTTATTAATAAGCTTAAAGCTATTGCGCGTACGCTTAAAAAAGCTGCACAGGTTTTTAATATGCCGGTAGGTAAGTATTGAAATGATCATGCTGTCAGCTTTTAATAATGGTGGACAGGCGCTGCCTTATAATGATGTCTTTAACACCGGCAGGCAGCAAACTGTTTAATAAAACAAGCATCCGGTTTATCATACCGGGGATGATCTCTTTTTTTCCTTTCAGCAAGCCATCCACTGCTATACGTGCTACGTGCCCGGGCTCCATAATGGTTGCCTTTGATATACCTCTAAGCTTATTATTCATTACCAGCAACTCGGGTTTGGTGTTGATGCCTCCGGGGCTAAGCAGGCTGATCTTCACATTTGAGCCATGAAGTTCCAGCTGCAAACATTTGGTAAAATACCTGATAAATGATTTGGTAGCCCCGTAAACCTGCTTTTTAGGCACTACAAACAAGCCGCCTAAGCTCCCTACATTCAATATATAAGAGGTAGCTGAGACATCGGCCTGGGCCAGGAACAAGCGTGTAAGCAGTACAGGTGTAATCACGTTCAGTTCAATTTGCTTTTTATAAAACCCAATGTTCAGATCTTCAAACCACGACCAGTTACCTAAACCTGCATTATTGATGAGCAGGTGAGCGGTAATTTGCTCATCACTAAGGTAATTAAAAATAGCCGGGTAACTTTCGGCAAGGGTTAAATCAATTTCAAGATAATTTACTTTAACCTCAAAGTTTTTACGGATAAAAGATGCCAGTTCGGGCAGACCTGAAGCCGGCAATGAAACCAGTACCAGGTTTATGCGGCGCGATGCCAGTTCAATGGCAAATGATTTGCCTAAACCTTCGCTGGCCCCGGTTATAATGGCAGTTTGGTTGGTCATGTTCAGGCTTGTTTAAGATAGTTAATTGTTTTGTGCATCCCTTCGGTAAAAGGTGTTATCCGGTAACCCAATTGGGTTATGGCCTTATTGCTGCTGTATTTTTGATCGTATTTTAAACGTTCGGCAAACTCAGGTAAAAAGAAAGGGCGCAGCCCGGTAAGCTGTGATTTAAGCTTTTCAAAATGGCTGTAAAATTCAATAGCCTTTAACGGCAGATGAATGAGGCGATGTTGTTTACCGGATACCTCATGTATCGTATTAAAAAAATCGTTAAAGCTGATATCCTCTCCGCCTAAAATATAACGTTCGCCGCTGGTTCCATTATTCATAGCCGCCAAATGTCCATCAACCACGTCGGTTAAAAAAGCATAATTGGCTACCTGTTGGCCATTGCCGGGTATAAAGCGCCATTTGCCGCATAAATAGGCCGATACCATTTTACCTACTGTGTTACTCTCTGTAACAGGGCCTTCGCCATACACGCGTGACGGATTTACCGTAACGATGTGCATCCCCTGCTTTGCAAAATTTTGTACCTCAAGCTCGGCCAGGTATTTGGTACGCTCATAAGCAATAGGGAAGCCCGCAATCCGCGGATCGTTCTCGTTCATGGGGTGTTTAACAGTTGGGCCCCATACACCGCAGGTAGAGGTATAAACTATTTTTTGTACGCCGGCACTTGCCGCAACTTCCAGCACGTTACGGGTACCAACAACATTGGTTTCGTGGTAATCGTCGGGGTTGCGGCACCACATTTTGGCAATGGCGGCGGTATGATAAACCTGTTCGCAGCCCCGTATGGCCCTGCCCAGGCTCTGCCGGTACAGGATATTGCCGGTAACCGGTTCAATATTTTTATGCTTTATTAAATACGGGTGACCGGTATTGCGGCATAAGGCTTTAACATCATAACCTTGCATAGCCAGCGACAAGGTGAGCTGCCTGCCAATAAAACCTGTTGCCCCGGTTACTAAAACTTTCATACTGGTATTACAACCAATCATGAGTTTACCCCTACATATCGGAAAAGAAATTTTAAATCATTTTTTAACCTATAGTTTTAATGCGGTAAATATTTAAATTTGACTTATTAATATTATAAAGCCTTTACCCAATATGACCACATACCAGGATCCGTATAATACATTTGCAGGTTTTTCGCCCGAGGAGCTGAGCTTTTTACAGCACGCAACGCCCGATCTGAACGAAAATCAAAAAAAATACTTTTATATGGTTTACAGCAACAAGCGTAAAAACTCGCAGGATATTTTGTTGTTTACCTTACTTGGCTTTGTTTGTGTTGCCGGAATACAGCGTTTTGTTTTAGGGCAGATTGGTATGGGGATCCTTTACCTGCTAACGGGAGGTTTTTGTGGAATCGGTACTATTGTAGATCTGATCAACAATAAGTCGATAACTTTGGAGTATAATAAAAACATGGCTTATGAAAGCTACCAGATGGCTAAAATGAGCAGCTAAGGCTTTGGCTAATAATGGTCTTTCATTGAATGGATTTTTATACAGTCCTCCTCTTCTAACACTTCATAAACTATCCGATGTTCCTGGTTTATGCGCCGTGACCATAATCCTGTAAGATTATGTTTAAGCATTTCCGGTTTACCAATACCATTAAACGGGTCCTGACCGATGGCGTTAATTAGTTGCTGTATTTTATTTTGAATTGGTTTATTTCCTGATCGCTTCCAAAATTGAATATCCTTCTGAGATTCTTCAGAATAAACTACTTCCATAAATCGTCAGTTTTGATCGCCTTATATCTCCCGGCTTCAAAATCATCTTTGCTACGCTTTATCTTTTTTTCAAATTCCGGATCATATGTGGATTTCTCTTCCTCGAATTGAATCTTTAAAGCCTTCATGAAAGCTTTTAAAGCATCTGACTTTTCTTTATTTTCAGGATGTGCAATTAAAATTCCCATATATCAAATTTACTGTTTTATTTTTTTCTTTTACTTTAAGAACGATTTATTTAATAGATTAGCTTAACAGTATATATGAAATTATCCGCCTTAACCGCATACCTTGAAAGCCTCGCACCGCTCAACTATCAGGAAGATTATGATAATTCGGGCCTGATCGTCGGCAGTCCGGATCAGGAGGTGAGCCAGGCCTTGGTTTCGCTTGACTGTACTGAAGCCGTGGTTGATGAAGCCATCGCTACCGGCTGCCAGGTCATCATATCGCACCATCCCATAGTTTTTAAAGGATTAAAAAAATTCAACGGCAAAACCTATGTGGAGCGGGTGGTTGAAAAAGCCATACGTAAAGGCATTGCTATATACGCTATTCACACCAATTTGGATAGCATCATGACCGGTGTTAATGCCCGCATCTGCGAAACTTTAGGTTTAAAAAACAGCCGCATACTGCTGCCCAAACATAGCCTGATCAAAAAACTGGTTACCTACGTTCCGCTAAACCATGCCGACACCGTACGCGATGCTTTGTTTGCAGCAGGTGCAGGCAATATTGGTAATTACAGCGAGGTTAGTTTTAATGCAGAGGGAACAGGGACATTTAAAGGCAATGATGCCGCTAACCCTTATGTGGGCGAAGTTGGCAAACGCCACAAGGAAGATGAGATCCGCATTGAAACGGTATATCCGGCTAATTTGGAGAGCAAGATCCTGATGGCTTTGATCCTGGCCCATCCGTATGAAGAAGTTGCTTATGACCTTTACAATTTAACCAACCAGCACCAACAGGTTGGTTCGGGCATGATAGGCGAGTTGGAAATGCCGCTTAATGAGGAAAGTTTCCTGTTTCATGTAAAGGATAAGATGCGCACACATGTGATCCGCCATACTAAATTATTAGGCAAGCACGTTAAAAAAGTAGCTGTTTGCGGCGGCTCGGGAGGCTTTTTGCTGAAGCATGCCATAGCCGCAGGAGCCGACGTTTTTATTACGGCCGATTACAAGTATCATGAGTTTTTTGATGCCGAAGGAAAGATAGTTATCGCGGATATCGGACACTTTGAGAGTGAACAATTTACGCAGCAATTATTGTATGAAATAATTAGAAAAAAATTCCCTATCTTTGCCGTCCGTTTAACAGAAGTAAATACAAACCCCGTCAAATATTTTATTTAATGGAACAAACCGTAGAACAAAAGCTTAAAGCTTTATACGAGCTACAAACTATCCACACCAAGATTGACAGGATCCGCCAGGTAAGGGGCGAATTGCCAATGGAAGTTGCCGACCTTGAGGACGACGTTGCAGGCCTTGAAACCCGCATCCAAAAGATCAAAGGTGAACTTGACGATGTGGAAGATGACATAGTTACCCGTAAAAACCTGATCAAAGAAGCTCAGGCAAACATCAAAAAATACGAAGGCCAGCTTAACGAGGTTAAAAACAACCGCGAATATGATGCTATCTCAAAAGAAATTGAGATCCAGGGCTTAGATATACAGGTGAGTGAAAAGAAGATCCGTGAGTATGGTTTCGAAATCACCAACAAAACCCAGGTTTACGAAAAAGCATTGGCCGATCTGGAAGCCCGCCAGGCCGACCTTGACGCCAAGAAAGAAGAATTAGGCACTATTACTGCCGAAACTGAAAAAGAAGAAACCGAATTGAACGCCCAGGCTGCAAAAGCTACTCAAAACATCGAAGAGCGTTTGCTAACTGCTTATACCCGTTTACGTCAAAACGCTAAAAACGGCCTTGCAGTAGTTACCATTCAGCGTGATTCATGCTCTGGTTGCTTTAACCAGATCCCGCCTCAGCGCCAGTCAGACATTCGCCAGCGTAAAAAGATCATCGTTTGCGAGCATTGCGGACGGATCCTTGTTGACGAGCAAATGGCTTTGGAAGCTGAAGAAGCATAAGCAACCATTTATAAAGTTAAATATATCAAAGGCACCCAATGGGTGCCTTTTTTATTGCATTTATTTAGCCGATATTTATTCTATGCCTAAAACCAGGATAACCTACTTTATATTAACAATAGCAACCATTATCTTCGGCTTGCTATCCCGTCACTTTAAATTTATCCCTTTATTTATAGGCGATATTTTATGGGCTGCCATGGTTTACTTTATCATGCGGTTCCTGTTTATTAGCAAGCCCCTTATGTTTACTGTTGTAGCAGCATTGGCGTTTTGCTTCGCGATAGAGTTTAGCCAGCTTTACAAAGCGCCCTGGATAAATGACCTGAGGCATACCTGGTTTGGCAGGCTCGTTTTAGGCGAGGGCTTTTTATGGAGCGATTTGTTATGTTATGTTATTGGAGTAGGGATAGGGGTTATGGTTGAAAGGTGGCTACATAGAAATGTTAACGTTAGTTAAATTCTCAATTCCATTCATTTCTGAATTTGTCTTGAATAACCATCGCGTCTTCATTTAAAGCAACTACCCCTTTGTACTTCCTTGCATTAAAACCAGCAACCGAAGCATTCTTAAAAATCTTTTTTCAATAGCTTTAATCTCCTTTTTGGATGCTCCGTTTTTTAATGTCAATACCATCTCGTTATCTTTAAATTCAAAAATCCAATTTAAGCATAAACCACTCCCCCTCAAAACATACTTGTCTGTTTCCCTTTCCTTGGCACAAATAAGCTATAGTCATATTCCGGCATCTGCCTGTCGGCCATAAAGCGTTTACAAGCCATCCTGAACATCTGGTGAATAGATTCGGCTACCTTACCCTCACCACTCATCCGGCGACCGTAATCGCTGTCATTCAGCTTGCCGTCATGCGTCGAGCGGATCATGTTCAGTACCTTATCGGCGCGATCGGGAAAAGCCTTGTAGATCCAGTCGCTGAAAATTTCAGCTATACTACCGTTGAGCCTCACCATGGTAAAACCGGCGGCTAAAGCGCCTCTGTCAGCCGCGGCTTTGATGATATTAGGCACCTCATTACTGTTTAACCCGGGGATGATCGGTGCCGCCATTACCCTTACCGGGATGCCCTTTTCCGAAAGCTTTTGAACCACAGCCAAACGGCCTGTTGCAGTTACCGTACGTGGTTCCAGCTTTTGCCTCAGCTGCTCGTTAAGGGAGGTAATGGATATATTTACATGCACCAGGTTCAGCCTGGCCATATCTGTAAGCAAATCGATATCCCGCAGTATAACATTGTTTTTGGTGATGATACTTACCGGGTTCTTATACTTCCAAAAAACTTCCAGCAGTTTTTGCGTTATCCCAAGCTTACGTTCAATAGGCTGATAACAATCGGTATTGCCGGAGAGCATGATGCAAACCGGCTTGTAATTTTTTTTGTTGAAATATTGCTCAAGCAGCTGGGGGGCATTGGGTTTAATAATGATCTTTCGTTCAAAGTCAAGCCCGGCGCTAAAACCGTAATACTCATGGGTGTTACGGGCATAACAGTAAATGCAGCCATGTTCGCAACCCTGGTAGGGGTTTATGGAATACATATGGCTTAAATCGGGGCTATTTGATTCGCTTACTATTTTCTTTGGCGTTTCTTCAAAAAGCTGTGTGTTGGTATTTTCAAGCAAAGGCTCATCAATGCCCTCGATATGATCAAGTACATACTTGTTTTTCAGAAACTTATTGTGGGTATTTACCTGCGCCCCCCGTCCCTTAAAAAAATCCGGATTTTCCTCATGTGACATCGAACAAATTTGCTAATAAATTTAGCAAATTACAATTCAATCAGTTTATTTTTTATGCTGTATAAAACCAGTCCTACGCGGCTTTTGATCTGGAGTTTTTCAAAAAGCTGGTCGCGATAGCTATCAACGGTGCGTACGCTGATGTTCATGGTTTCGGCAATTTCCTTATAAGTAAGCTCGGTGCCGGTAAGGCGCAGGAATTCGATTTCGCGCGGGTTGAGCTTAATATTCTCTAATTTATTGTTAAAATTGGTGATCAGATGACGGGTTACAAACTCGGGGTAATAAAGCTCTCCCTGCGCAACTTTCAAAAGGGCGTCTTCAACTTCATGAGGCTCCGAATCTTTGAGCAGATAGCCTTTAACACCCATTTTTACCATGAGCAGCACCTTCTCGGCATCTTCAAACATGGATAATATAATGACCCTGACACCGGGATATTTAGCCCTGAGCACTTGCGCGGCTTCAACGCCATCCATAACAGGCATGCTGATATCCAGCAATATGATATCAGGAACTATGCCCTTGCTTATGGTATCAATTAGTTCCTGCCCGTTTGCGGCCTCAAATAGTATATTGTATCTTTTAAAATTGGTGACAAGAGCAGCCATACCGCTCCTGAAGAGTTTATGATCATCAACTAAGGCTATTTGAATGGGTTCCTTTAGCATAAATTTGTTGTACCAGGGGATTGAACGACAATTTTATCTGGCAACCCTTACCAGGCGAGCTGGCAATAATTACGTCCGCGCCTACTAAAGCTGCCCTGTTTTCAATGTTCCGCAATCCCGAACCGCCCTTATTATCAACCTTTTCGGTATTGAAACCAGCACCATCATCTTCGATGAGCAAATTAAACATTTGTGCAGTATAATACAAACCGATTTTAAGGTTAGCTGCCTTAGCGTATTTCAAAGTATTATTTATCGCTTCCTGGAAGATCCGGAATATCACCAGTTCGCGCTGCTCGCCTAAACTATATACATCACCTTCAACGGCAAAAATAACATTGATGATACCGCTGCGGGTTAAACGTTCGGTTTCGGTTTCGAGGGTTTTTATAAGCCCCTGTGAGCTGATATGCTCAAAGCTCATGCTTTTTGAAAGGTGCCTCAAATCATTAATGGTTTGCGAAACCAGTTCGCGGTTCTCATTTACACGGGCTTTTTTTTCATCATCAAGGCTATTGTTAAGCAGGCCCAGGTTCAATTTCACAAATGATAACACCTGGGTAATATTATCATGGATCTCGCGGCTTATATCGTTTAGTGTTTGCTCCTGGATCTCTATCTGCGTTTTAAGCATTTCCTGTTTAAATGAAGCTTTCAAATTTTCGCGTTCAAGCAGGTTTTTATTCTGTTTTTTTTGGTACATGAGCATAAAGCTAACCATGAACACCCCTAACAGAAGCAATAAAGCAGTACCCGCTATTATTATGAGGATAAATTGTTCTTCCTGAAAAAGCATATAAAGGAAAATGAAAATAGGCCGTATAGCATTAATGAGTTAAGATCTAACAATGTTATTGCTATCAGATAAAAATGATAATTGTTTTTATACACCATGAAGCTAAAACAAGAGTAATAAAATGTCATTGCCAAATAATAGAAAAAAATCCCCGTTATCGCCAAAAACGGGGGGTGTGATATTAATTCTATGTATTCGTCATTATCATCATTCAATAATCTATAGTAATAATCACAAACAAGCCAAAGGCCAAATATATTCTGTATAACTATCGCGATGGTTGCTCTATGCCAAAAACCCTGAATGAAAAATATATCAATAAGCGTTAACCCAATAATAACACCCGCTGCTATATATACATGTTTTTTTCGTTTTGCCCGATCATCAAATGACATGATGAACATTGTATAACAAATAAACTCCAGTATGTCATTGAAGTTATTACACCAAGCGTTGGTATGGTTAATAATAAGCAGTTGAAAAATAGCCGGATAATTATAAAATACCCCAAAAGCTAAAAAGGGTAAAAACCATTTAAAATTTTTGTCAAGCGACTTATATGTGAATATACAGCATATAAAAGCCGCCACAAACATTACATAATAAAGGGAATCAAGCATGAATGCTAAAATAATATATAATAGCATTCATGCAGCCTACAAATTTATCAGGATTGGCACGTTGGGGGGCAATCCTTGCTTGATTTTAAAGCAGCTAACCCACTTATCGCCAGGCTTGCCACATCATCACTCTGTATAGCATCTATATGCTGATCCACACCTTTCCCTGCCACTGTACCAACTATGGCAACCGATGTTTGATGCGGTGCATCTTTATGATCCGCATCATGCACTCCAAAATGTATCCTAACTCCAGTAGCTTCCGACGGCAGATTATTAATAAATTCCTTCAGTTTGTCTATCGGGAGCCATGTCGATTCCGTATCATTAACTTCATGATGTTTGTCAATAACCGCTTTTCGGGTTTGCTTGTAGCGGGCTACCATTTCCCTGGCTGTTTTTAAGTCAATAGGTTCCATATAATTTAGGGTGTCTTTAAATCAGGCCTAATCTAACTAATTATAATAAAACAACCTATCCGTTATTTCACTGTATTATATCCCGTTTAAACACGGTAAAAGTAACTGTCAACTTACAACACAATACACTATATCATACGTTAAAAAGTTATGCGCAAGTTTTTACAAAAACTGTTAACTAAGCCGGTTGCCCGGTTGGCCGACAGGCTCTCGTCACGACCAGATAAAAAACGGGTTAACAGATCACTGAACCGGTTATACAAAAGCCTGCTAACCGGGTCGGGTAAAAAAGGCCTTTTAATACCTTTCGATGCAGAAAAAGGTAAATTTATTATCTTTTCTGATCAACACAAGGGAGCGCGGGACGATATGGATATCTTCGCCCTTGCCGAAAAAAACTATCTTACAGCACTTGATTATTACCACGATCAGCAATTTTTCTACATCAATCTTGGCGATAGTGAGGAACTTTGGGAAAACCTGTTCATCACCATAAAAAAGCATAACAAAGTCACATTTGAAAGCGAGAAACGGTTCATACAACGTAAAGAATTCATGAAAATATTTGGCAACCATGATCTGTTTTGGGACAATGACCCTTTAGCGGCAGTTGGATTAAAGCAAATTTATGATGAAGTAATTAAGATCTATGAAGGAGCGGTATTGCAAACAACAGTTAATGATAAACCACTAAATATATTCATGACGCATGGCCACCAGGGCGATTTGCAAAGCGACGGCAACTGGTTCAGTAAATGGTTTGTATCCAATGTCTGGGCACCTTTCCAGGCATATCTGAAGGTAAATATAAATACCCCGGCAAATAATGACCTGCTCAAAACAGATCATAACCGCATTATGTATGAATGGAGCCAGAGGCAAAAAAACACGCTGCTGATAACCGGGCACACACATCAGCCGGTATTCAGGTCATTAACCCACCTCGAAAAACTGTATAACGATATCGCGAAAGCAAGGAAAGCCGGAGACGATAACCTGGCCGATGAACTAAATAAACAGATCTTTAACCGGCAAGTGAAGGGTGATGTGGCTCCCGATTTTAGCGCATGCGATCCAAGCTATTTCAACAGCGGCTGCTGTTGTTACGATGATGGCGATATCACAGGCATCGAAATCTCAGATGGCCACATCCGCCTCGTTAAATGGGAATACAACAAGCTAAATCAAAGTGAACGAATAGTATTGGAGGAATGTGGTTTGGAAGAGCTGTTTTGAGAGGAGAGAGGTGAAAGGATAAAGGTTAAAGGCGAAAGGAACAGCAATCAGATGGTGCAAAAATCAGATCAATCTCTAATCGAAAAATCGCACTTCAGAAAAAATCAGCGAAATCATCGTAATCAAAAAAATCAGCGGTCAGCCTTCCAGCATAAAAACAAAAAGCTCTTTAGGGCCATGGGCGCCTAATACCAGTGTTTTCTCAATGTCAGCGGTACGGCTTGGGCCGGTTACCGTGCTGATCATGGATGGCAGTTGGTTGCCATATTTGGTTTTGATGAGTTTAAAACCATCTTTCAAGTCCATAACCATTTGCGAAGTGTAAGCCAGCACAATATGCACCGATGGATAGATGCTTAACCTGCGGCCGGCCATGTTACCGTTTGAAAGCAAAATACTGCCGTTACGGGCAATCAAAGCCTCGCAAAGGGTAAACCCAACTTCGGCTTGTTCAAAATCTTTATCAGTTTCGTAGTGCGGGTATTCAAACTGGTTCAGGATCTCCTGCAACTTAGGTTCCCAGCAGTAAATTTTGTGCCATTTACGTTCTTCGGCAAGGGTAAGCAGGTTTTCAATAAATTGCAGCTCATCCTCACAAAAAACAAACTGGCCTGCTACGTTGGTAAACTGTTCGGCGAAGACTACCTCGGGCATTTCATCCGTTGCAGGATAAAGGGGCTGGTCTTCCAGTTGAGGGTATGGATTATCCCTTTTCTCCAAAAGTGCTTTCCTGATTTTTTTAAGCAGTTTTTCTTTTGATGTAGTGATATCCCTCATAACTAAAAAAGCAAAGCCACCAGCTTTGCCGGTGGCTTTGTGTTATAATTTAAAAATTAAAGTTTCGGATCTTCGCTCTCTATTCTTGAAAGTTCAGGATTAGTCAGCGAGTCGGGAATAGCATTGTTATCCACATCCGGATTTAACGCGGCTTCGCCGTTTACAAACTTATCATAAGTTGTACGTTCGTCAAACGGACGCTTACCCAGGATCTCTTCCAGATCACTTTGGAACAACACTTCTTTTTCAAGTAACTTCTGAGCTATCTTTTCAAGGCCATCACGTTTAGCATTCAGCAAGTCTTTGGTTTTTTGATAAACCACATCGACCAGCTTTCGTACTTCAGCGTCAATCATTTCGGCCGTAGTATCTGAGTATGGTTTGTTAAACTGGTACTCGCCCTGCGGATCATAGAATGATACGTTACCAACGCTATCGTTCATGCCATAAATCTTGGTCATGGCATAAGCAAGTTTGGTGATACGCTCCAAATCGCTCAGTGCACCGGTAGAAATTTTACCGAAAACGATATCTTCGGCAACACGGCCCCCCATTGATACGCTCATTTCGTCAAGCAATTGCTCGGTAGTATACAAAAACTGCTCTTTTGGCAGATATTGCGCATAACCTAAGGCAGCAACACCACGAGGGACAATTGATACTTTAACCAATGGATCGGCATGTTCCAGGAACCAGCCAGCAATAGCGTGGCCCGCTTCGTGGTAAGCAACAATGCGTTTTTCTTCCGGGGAGATGATCTTGTTTTTCTTCTCTAAACCACCGATAACACGGTCAATGGCATCCTGGAAATCGGTCATATCAACCGACTCTTTGTTTTTACGGGCGGCAATCAGCGCAGCCTCATTACAAACGTTGGCTATTTCGGCACCGGCAAAACCAGGGGTTTGGGCCGATAATTTTTTGGCATCAACACCATCAGATAATTTGATAGGTTTCAGGTGAACTTTGAAAATCTGCTCACGACCAATCAAATCCGGTTTATCGATAGACACCTGCCTGTCGAAACGTCCCGGACGCAATAAAGCTGAATCCAGTACATCAGGGCGGTTAGTAGCAGCCAGGATGATAATACCCGAATCGGTACCGAAACCATCCATCTCAACCAGTAATTGGTTCAGGGTGTTTTCGCGCTCATCATTACCGCCTACGATATTGTTTTTACCACGGGCACGACCGATAGCATCGATCTCATCGATAAAGATGATACATGGCGCTTTATCTTTTGCCTGGCGGAACAAGTCACGTACCCGTGAAGCACCCACACCAACAAACATCTCCACAAAGTCAGAGCCCGAAAGTGAGAAGAAAGGTACTTGCGCTTCGCCAGCAACAGCTTTGGCTAACAAGGTTTTACCGGTACCCGGCGAACCTACCAACAGCGCTCCTTTAGGAATTTTACCACCCAGATTAGTATATTTCTTAGGATTTTTAAGGAAATCCACAATCTCCATTACTTCCTGTTTGGCTTCTTCCAAACCGGCAACGTCATTAAATGTAACGGTTACCTGGGCCTCTTTATCAAACAGGGTAGCTTTTGACTTACCGATGTTAAAGATCTGGCCGCCCGGGCCGCCGCCCGAACCACCGCTCATGCGGCGCATAATAAAGATCCATACACCGGCAAATAATATCACCATGATAACGCCTTGTACCAGCCAGTTTGATAACAGGCTTTCATGTCCCTGTTCAAATTGCAATGATACTTTTTGATCATCAGGTACATCTTTTTGAGCATCGGCAATTGACTTTTTCAGGCTCTCATATGATGCATCTGTAAAAGTAAACTGCGGACCGCTGCTGGTACTTGTATTAAAAAAGTTTTTTTCTTTAGAGGTGTTATTAACAAAATATGGTTTTGACAAACTTTGCTGCTTAATATAAACATCGGCCATTACCAGGTCGCCGCTTTTATAAGCTACAATTTTTTGAACATCATTTGTACGAAGCATGTTTGCCTCAAATTCCTGGAAAGTAACCGGTTTGCCCGATCCGCCGTTTAACAAGGCCGGAATCAATAAAAAGGCCAAAATAACAATACCATATAGCCACATGATATTGAATTTGGGCGGTTTTGGTGAGGGCTTCTTGTTCACAATTTTACGGATAGGTCTTGGATTTTCTGATTTAGAATCTTTAATATCTTTCATTTCTTTTTACGAGCTCAAACTTACAATCTATAATTTAAATTTTACGCGGTAACAGTAAGACTATGCGTTGAGCCTTTTTGTGACGGATGTTTATGCACTTTTATAATATTTAATATCTGCATCGCCCCACAAATCTTCCACTCCATAAAACTCACGTTTATCGGTCCTGAACACGTGGATCACAACATCCACATAATCAAGCAGTATCCACTCGCCATGCTCAATTCCCTCTTTGCGCCAGGGCTCGGCTTGGGTGGCTTTGAAAATTTCATCCTCAATGCTATTTGCTATAGCTTTTACCTGTGTCGACGAATCAGCATGACAGATCACGAAATAATCTGCTACTGAACTGAATATATTACGAAGGTCTAACCTGATAATATCGTTGCCTTTTTTTTCCTGGATACCATGTATTGCCAGCTCTGAAATATAGGCAGATTCACTTAACACTTTGTTTTTTACCATCAAAAAGAATTAGTTTTGAACGTTTTTGAGTATAAAATTATTACACTTTGCAAAATAACATATTTTCAGGATTATTTGTTGGTCAAAATTTAGTAACAATTAAACAAGTTGACTCAACAAATAGTTTTCTTAAAAATCTACTGTCAAATTCCAAGCCAGTACCCGAAGGTACGGTCATTATGGCAGAAGAGCAGTACGCCGGCCGGGGCCAGCAGCAAAATACCTGGCATAGCGAACCCGGAAAAAACCTTACTTTCAGCCTTTTATTAAAACCCCATTTTTTACCCGTTGATGCCCAGTTTGACCTTAACCGCGCGGTAAGTTTAGGTGTGCATGATGCCTTGCAACTCATTTTAGGCGATAGGCTAAAAATAAAATGGCCTAATGATATTTATTATGCCGACAGGAAACTTGGCGGGATACTCATTGAAAATACTATACAGAGCGGGCTGCTCAAAGACTCGGTTATTGGCATTGGTTTAAATATAAACCAGGAAAATTTTCCGCCCGGCGCCTCAAATGCCACCTCTGTCAAACAAATCTTACAAAAGGATTATGATTTAACACGGTTATTATCTGAAATTTGCAAACACATTGAAGTGTACTACCTGAAACTAAAGGCCGGTCAAATTGATTTTGTAAGAGATACTTACTTAAACCGGCTGTACTGGTTAAACGAGGTCAAACGCTTTGAGTCAAACAACAGGGTTTTCGACGGTAGTGTAAAAAATGTACTGCCTAATGGCTTGCTGGTTATTGAAGATACTAACGGACAGCAATTAGAGTTTAACCTTAAAGAATTGAAATTTTTAAATAAATAATAAAGTAAAGCACAAATGAAGAAACTATTGGTATTGGTAACCGCGCTTATCATCAGCGTTGGCGCTTACGCTCAGATCGAATCGCCGGTGAGGTGGTCATACGCGGCAAAAAAGGTAAATGACAAAGAAGCAGTAGTATTTTTAAAAGCAACAATACAAAGCGGCTGGCACATTTACTCACAAACCGTAAAAGATGGCGGCCCCATCAAAACTTCATTTGACTTTACCCCATCAAAATTATATGCTGCTGTTGGTAAAACTACCGAGCCTACCCCTGTAACCAAGTATGAAAAAGCATTCAGCATGAATGTTAGCTACTTTGAAAAGGAAGTTGTTTTTAGCCAAAAAATAAGTTTAAAATCGCCCAAAGCCACAGCAGTTACAGGGAAACTTACCTATATGACCTGTAACGATATGAAATGCCTGCCTCCCGAAGATGTTGATTTCACCATCCCTTTAGGTAAATAATTCAGCACACCTTAACAGTAGTCATGAAGTTATTAAATAAAGGTGCTTACCTGCGCGCCGGGCTTATCACATTAATTACCCTGATTGTCCTTAATATAGCCGGTGCAAATCCGGCTCATGCTGTGCAAAAAAAAGCGGCCGATACTTCGGTATCCGCTGCTGATGTTACATTTACAAATATCCCCACCGCTGCCGACAGCATAGCCATCAGGAAAAAGCAAGCTGATTCCGTAAAAAAGGCAGAAGCCACTAAAGTATCAAAGACACCCGTTGCCGCATCAAAAACAGCAGAAAAGCCAAAATCACTTTGGCAAATCTTTATTGAGGGATTACTTGGCGGTTTCACCGCGGTAATTTTGCCATGTATTTATCCTTTACTGCCCTTAACCGTAAGCTTTTTCACCAAAAAAAGCGGCAGCAAAAGCAAGGCTGTCATGCAGTCGCTTATCTACGGCATATCAATTATCGTAATTTACGTTACGTTAGGCTTACTGATCTCTATTATTTTTGGCTCGGATGCACTTAATGAACTGGCAACGAACGGCATATTTAATATTTTCTTCTTTTTGCTGCTCATTGTATTTGGCATTTCCTTTTTGGGCGCGTTTGAAATCACACTACCAAGTTCGCTGGCCAATAAACTGGATGCAAATTCGGATAAAGGTGGTCTTGCCGGTATATTTTTCATGGCAGCAACGCTGGTTGTTGTTTCGTTCTCCTGCACAGGCCCTATCATAGGTACACTGCTTGTTGATGCGGCTTCAAAAGGCGACAGGCTCGGCCCGGCAATGGGTATGTTTGGCTTTTCATTAGCATTGGCTTTGCCATTTACCATATTTGCCTTATTCCCTTCGGCACTTAAAACACTTCCAAAATCAGGCGGATGGCTTAACAGCGTTAAAGTTGTATTGGGATTCCTTGAGTTGGCATTTGCGTTGAAATTTTTATCAAATGTTGACCTGGCCTACCATTGGAACTGGTTTGACCGCGAGATATTTTTATCATTATGGATAGCCATTGGCCTGATGATCGGGCTTTACCTGATTGGCAAAATCAAATTCTCGCATGATAGTGATGTAAAGTTCCTCACTATACCCCGTACCTTCCTGGCCATTATTGTGTTTGCTTTTGTTATTTACATGATCCCGGGATTGTGGGGGGCGCCTTTGAAATCGATAAGCGCCTTTTTACCTCCCGAGGCTACACAGGATTTCAACTTGTCAAGCATTCCGGATGGCTCGGGTTCGGGTTCAGCTTCAGCAAACCCGTCGGCCGCTATACCTGCAAGCATTGGCGAACGCAAGTATGCTGCAAACTACACCCGTATTAAAACTAAGGGGCTGGATGCCTGGTATGATTATGACCAGGCGCTACAGGTTTCAAAAGCCCTGCATAAACCGATATTGATTGACTTTACAGGCTTTAACTGTGTAAACTGCCGAAAAATGGAAGCCAATGTATGGTCGGACCCGCAAGTGTTTAGCCGCTTGAAAAATGATTTTATATTGCTGCAGCTGGTTGTTGACGACAAAGCCGAATTACCTGCTGCCGAACAGTTTGTATCGGATTACAGTGGTAAAAAGATTACAACGCTTGGCGGTAAATGGAGCAACCTGGAAGCACAGCGCTTCAACTCCAATTCGCAGCCGTTATATGTTATGCTTGATAGTGATGGCAACTTGCTTAAAGATGCGTCGGGCGCCGAGATCCCTACATCGCCTGCAAATTATGACATAGCCAGCTACCTTAAATTTTTAGACAGTGGCATAGCTGCTTACAAAAAATAGAGATCGGGTTAAAAAAATAAGTGTAAATTCGCGCAAAATTCAAATTCCGCGTTTTATTGGTTAGGCGCGGTGTTTGAATAATGAACAATATTTACAACCCTAATTAGTTATGAATAGGTTAGCCCGTTCATAATCAAAACAAAAAAATGACTCAGATCAAAAATATCGGCGTTTTTACTTCAGGTGGCGATGCACCGGGAATGAATGCTGCCATAAGGGCGGTGGTACGTGCCGCCATGTATTACGGAATTGAAGTCACGGGGATCCGCCGTGGTTACGACGGCATGGGCAAAGGTGATTTTTTTACCATGAACCGTAAATCCGTTTCAAACATCATCCAGCGTGGTGGCACAATCCTTAAAACTGCAAGGTGTGATGAGTTCAGAACACCCGAAGGTCGTAAGGCAGCATATGAGCACCTGGTAAAAAATAAAGTTGACGCATTGGTAGCCATTGGCGGCGATGGTACTTTTACCGGCGCTAAAGTTTTTGGCAGCGAGTATGATATTCCGGTGGTTGGCTTACCAGGTACAATTGACAATGACCTTGTAGGTACCGATTTTACCATTGGTTACGATACAGCCATTAACACCGTTGTTGACGCTGTTGACAAGATCAGGGATACTGCAGAATCGCACGACCGTTTATTTATTGTTGAAGTAATGGGCCGCGACTCGGGCCTTATCGCTTTACGTACAGGTATTGCTACCGGTGCCGAGGCCATCCTGATCCCCGAAAGCAAAACCGGGCTCGAAGGTTTGTTAAACCGCCTTGAATTTGGCCGTAAAGATAAAACATCGCGTATAGTAATTGTTGCCGAAGGTGAAGATGCGGGGGGCGCGTTTGAAGTGGGCAGGTTAGTGCAGGAAAAGTTCCCTAATTATGATACCCGGATCTCTATTTTAGGTCACATACAACGCGGCGGTGCACCAAGCTGTATGGACAGGGTATTGGCAAGCCGTGTTGGCGCTGCCGCAGTTGAAGCTTTGAGAGACGGGCACCGCAACGAAATGATAGGCCTCATCAATGGTGAAATTGCTTATACGCCGTTTGAGCATGCTATTAAACATCACCAGGGTATTGATCCAAACATGATCAAACTGGTTGAAATGCTCTCTATGTAATTTAAACTAAAACGATAATAAAAACAGCCCCGCCTTAATCAAGCCGGGGCTGTTTTATTTGGCAATGGTGCTGTCAACAACAAGCCTTATCGCGGTGTCAATTTCGGCACTCACGGTAAACAGGTGCGCTATGATCTCCTTATTTTCGGGGTTAAAGAAATCTTCATGGTCCATTAAGCTGATAAGCCCCAGCATGCTTGCAACCGGCCGGCGTAGTTCATGTGAGCTTAAAGAAGCTATGTTTTTTAAGCGTTGATTTTGGCCTATAAGCTCCTTTTGTATTTTGAGCCTATCGGTGATATTATGGCCAAAACACCCTGCACCTATAACATCGCCGGCAGTGGTATAAATGGGGTTAAAACTAACTTCGAAGTATAAACGCTGCCCATTTATCGGGTCGATACTTTCGCTGACAATAGAATAGCGCTCGCCGTTTAAAGCACGGTTATAATAAACGGTCCACTCATCAATAATTTGGCTGCTAAATCCCTCATGCTTATAAGAGTATTGCCCTTCATATGGCCTTACACCTGTTAAATGGGTTATCTGTTCAACATAGGCCTGGTTCATATACATATATCGCAGCTCAGTGTCAATTGCCCAGATATGGTCCCGGGTATTATTGATCAATGCTTCAAGGGTGTCTTTTATTTGCAAAGCTTCTTCGCGCATTTGCATTTGCAGGGTAATGTCCCTTCCTATGCCCTGTATTTCTACAACGGCTCCGCTATCATCGGTCATAGATACAAATTCCCATTCGGTATCATAAAGACTGCCATCCTTAGCGTTTTTTTTATGAACAAGCCTGTTGATCTTGCCGGGATTATTAATGCAGTTCATAAAGACTTCTTCGCACAGCCGTGCATGCTGCGGAATAGTTGTTTTTGAAAAATGATGACCTATTATATCGCCCTCATCATAACCAAAGGTTTTAAAAAACCGGCGGTTAGCAAAGCTAAATCTACCATTGATATCTATCCTTACCAGGAAATTGGTTTGCGAATCAATAAGCGAGTTGAGGAACTGTTCGTTCATCCCCGGCTTACTGAACGGGATCGGAGTACGAACACCATCGAGGGCAGAGGTTATATTACTTAAGATGATTTTATGGCCGGTAAGGCCATCAGTGGCAAGCGTCCGTTTTTCGGTCAGCTGCTTTTGGCGGGCCTCCAGGTAATAAGTCATTTGGATTGACTCGTTCATAGCAAGCCCTTCAGTAAGTTGCTTTACACCGGCAAAAGTTTCAGGTTTTACCAACCCAATCAAAAAATCAACATTTTGACGAAGGTGATCAGCGCTTACTTCAAAAAGATTGTAAAAGCTTTCACTTACAAACAGGTATTTCTGTTCATCGATATCAAAAACAATTGTACAATTTCCGGTTGCAGCCGGGTTGGGGTTAAACATATAAACAAGCTGTGAATACTTAAAGATATGGCTATTTATATGATAAACAAACAACTACAATAATTTCGTTGCAACTTCCTTCCAGGCGTTTACCCGCTCATAGTCGGTAAGCAGCATGTTATGCGGTGAGGTATAAAGGATTTTTCGGCCATTAAACGTGGCGAAGTTTTTGATCCGGTCATCGATCATGATATCCACGTCCAGAATCTTGTGCCCGCAAAAAATAATGTTTGTCCACGAAATAAATGGAAAATGTTCTTCCAGCCATTCCTGCTTATCCTCCAGCGAGTACTTGAACTCCATGGCGGCCGATGCTATGTACACATCGTACTTTTCGTGCAGGGCTTTCACTACTTCCTGTGCATCCGGCATTACCGGGATATCCCTGAAAAAACCCCGTTCATTAATATAAACCCGTAAGGTTTCGCTCAAGTGCGGCGGCAGGATCTCCCTAAACTCCTTACCTTCCATATTGCCCAGGCTTATTTCTTCACCATGCCTTTCTTTATACATGCTGATGAATTTGCCAATGGTATCGGCAATAACTTCATCCATATCAATAGCTATCCGTATTTTTCTGTTGATGCTCATGACGGGTAAGTTCCGATTTTTTTAAATTATTGCCATGTTAAGTTTTAAAAAACAGCTAAATAAATCAAATCATGTCCTACAAAAACAGCTATTCACCAGCCAACCTAATCAACCACTCATCTCAACTATAAATAATTAATTATCAACCATTTTTAATTATAATAAAAATTAATACCTTTGCATCCCCGCAGAAAGAACTCCGGGGATAATGTTGAATACATAAAAATTTACAATGGCAACTAAGATCAGACTACAAAGACACGGTAAAAAAGGCAAACCTTTTTATTATATCGTAGTAGCAGACTCACGCGCTCCACGTGATGGACGCTTCATTGAGCGTTTAGGTTCATACAACCCAAACACCAACCCAGCAACTATTGACATCAATTTCGACAAAACTTTAGATTGGGTTAACAACGGTGCCCAACCTACCGATACTTGTCGTGCTATCCTTTCATACAAAGGTGTGCTGTACAAAAAACACTTACAAGGCGGTGTTAAAAAAGGTGCTTTAACCGAAGAGCAACTTGAAACCAAATTTGCTGAATGGCTTGACCAGAAAGAAGGCAAAATCACCGGCAAAAAAACCAGCCTTAATGTTGCTAAAGACGAAGCCCGCAAAGCCGCTTTAGCTGCTGAAGCTAAAAAGAGCGAAGAAAAAGCTGCTGCTATTGCCGCTAAAAACGCTCCTGCTGCCGAAGAAGAAGCTCCTGCAGAAGATGCAGCACCAGAAGCTGAAGCTGAAAGCGCAGAATAATTTTGAAGAGAGCGTACAGAACGCAGGAAAAACATTTTATCTTGAATCTATACGTTTGATTTCTTAAATCCGAATAATGGCGAGGCAAACAGCTTCGCCATTATTGTTTAATTATATTTTTAAATGAAAACCGAAGAGCATTTCAGGATAGGCAGCGTACTAAAAACCAAAGGCTTAAAAGGCGAATTACAGATCTATGTTGATTTTGATGGCATTGAAGCCATTAAATTTAATGTGGTGTTTATTGATATTGCAGGGAAAATGATCCCTTATTTTGTATCATCCATTAAATACCTGCAAAAAAACAACGCTTACCTTAACCTGGAAGATGTGAACACCATCGAAAAAGCATCCACCCTGGTAAAGCGGGATATCTACCTGCCAGGTAAGCTAAAACCTAAAAAGAAAAAGAGCGAATTTACCCTGAATGACGTGGAAGGCTTTATCGCTATAGATGAAACCCACGGTGAACTGGGCGAAATATTATCGGTGCAGGAATATCCGCAGCAATTGATAGCCACAGTTCAGTACAAAAATAAGGAAGTACTTTTCCCGCTTAACTTGGAGATCATTAAAGGAATTGATGTTGAAGGCGGTGAGATTTACATCCACCTGCCCGAAGGCTTGCTGGATATTTACCTGGAAAGCTAAGTTTGAGAGTAAAGACTTTTAGATTAAAGAAATAAGATCTCCCCATGCCCGTGTCCCCTCATGGGCATTTTTCATTTAACGGAATTTTAAAAAATATTTGTCAAAAATACTTGATATTTGTAAAGTTTATTTTACTTTTGGTAAGCCAAACTTTACAATTATGAAATCACGTTTTCTATTTCCCCACTGGTTCAGGTATTTGGGGCTTGCACTTTTCCTGATCCATATCCCCATAGTGATCTTTAAAAAAGAAATGGGGTTCCGCATGCATGGCGAACCGGTAAGCGACGACCTGTTTAACAGTCATCACATCTTTTTCATGACTACTACACTGCTCATGGCCATAGGATTATTTTTTATTGCATTTGCCAAAGAACGGATAGAAGACGAACAGATTTTTAAACTCAGGCTTGATTCATTGCAGTGGGCCATTTATGTAAATTATATACTTTTGGTGGTGAGTTTAATATTAAGTAAAGACACCGAACATATTTTGTTTTTAAATTTATTGGTACCGCTTGTGTTTTTCATTGTGCGTTTCAGGTGGAAAATTTTCCAGATCAACCGCCTCATCAATAAGGAAGAGGGGCAGGCATGAGAAATAACATCAGGGTTGAGCGGGCCATTAAAAACATAACCCAGGCCGAGCTTGCAGAGCTTATCGGGGTGTCGCGGCAAACCATCAATACCATCGAAAGCAACAGGTACGTGCCATCTACCGTGCTGGCCCTAAAAATAGCCCGCGTATTTGGCAAACCTGTTGAGGATATTTTTTCGTTAGACGACGAGGATTAATCAAACCAATATAACCATGGCAACAAAACCAACTTTTGCGCCGCAGTTAGCCATTCCGCATGGTATAACCGATATCAGCTTTTACATTAAAGCATTAGGTGCAGTTGAACTCAGGCGTTTCAGTAATGATGACGGCAGCATCCATGTATCCGAACTATCGATAGATGGTACCATCTTCCACCTGCACGAAGAAACCGAACGAACGGCTGTACTTTGCCCCGATACCGCAAAGGCTACCAGTGTTACCATCGGTCTTTTTGTTGATGACGTACATGCGGTGATGGAAGCTGCGAAACAAGCCGGTGCAAAGATAGCTTCTGAAGTAACGGACTGGGACTATGGTTACCGCCAGGGTGACTTTATTGACCCTTTCGGGCATCGGTGGATGATTGAGAAGGTAATTTGATTCAAGGTATATTTGTCCTGAACGTAGTGAAGGACCTTCTTCGCCGGGCTTAGCGGCTATACAGGGCTAAGAAGATGCTTCGTGCATACCCATGACAACTTAAAATGGGTGTCATACTGAGCCTGTCGAAGTATGGCGGGCAGGCCTCTCCGCGCGAGTCTTCGACAGGCTCAGACTGACAGGCCCTCTTTTGTCATTTCACCCTTAGCATAACAAACGTCATAAAACTTTAACCCAATAGCCCCATGGCAAAGCAACCCACCTACGGCAACGGTAAAATATGCTATATAGAGATTCCAGCTACTGATATCAGCATATCCTCAAAGTTTTTTCAGGCAGTTTTCGGCTGGCATATTCGCACCGACAATCATGGCTTTGCCTCGTTTGACGACGGTGTGGGCGAAGTAAGCGGCATGTGGGTAACCGGCCGTGAACCGATGGGTAAGGCAGGCTTGCTGATCTCTGTTATGGTTGATGATGCAGAAGCAACGCTCAATCTGGTAGAAGCGAATGGCGGTATCGTAACCCAACCGATAGGTAAAGATTTTCCGGAGATCACCGCGCATTTCACGGATCCCGCCGGGAATTTATGGGGGATCTATCAGCATAGAGGATAGCTCACAGAAACAAGATTGCAAGACTCAGGAATCAAGACAATTTCGGGGACAGCACATTTTTCAGTAATCTTGCATCCTGATTCTTTTATCCTGAGTCTGAAGAAAGTATGCGTTTCGATATCGTCTCTGTTTTACCCGGTTTGCTTGAAAGTCCTTTTGCACATTCTATTCTACAGCGTGCACAGAAAAAGGGAATTTCTGAAATTGTTGTTCATAACCTGCGGGACTATGCCACTAATAAGCAAAAAAGCGTGGATGATTACCCTTACGGAGGCGGCAGCGGCATGGTGATGACCATCCCTCCGTTTGCGGCTTGTATTGAGAAATTAAAATCAGAGCGTGATTATGACGAGATCATCTTCATGTCGCCCGATGGCGAAACCCTCAATCAGGCTATCGCTAACCAGCTTTCCATCAAAAAAAATATCATTATCCTTTGCGGTCATTACAAAGGTATCGATCAGCGGATCCGCGACATTTACGTTACCCGCGAGATCTCGATAGGCGATTATGTACTTTCGGGCGGCGAACTGCCCGCAGCCGTACTGGTTGATGCCGTAGTGAGGCTCATCCCCGGCGTATTAAGCGATGAAACATCCGCGCTGTCTGATTCGTTCCAGGACGACCTGCTGGATGCCCCTGTTTATACCCGCCCGGCCGACTGGAACGGGCACAAGGTCCCCGAGATCCTTTTAGGAGGCAACACACCCGAAATAGAAAAATGGCGCCACGAGCAGGCGTTAGAGCGTACAAAAGCACGACGGCCGGATCTTTTGGATAAAGATTAAGCAGCCGTTTCTTTAAACTTAAGGCTCATTTTTGGAAGTTTATCAATAGTACAGGCTATCCAAAAAAGCAGTATCGGCACTACAACATCCAATTGCCTCACGTAAGCACTTGCAAGGCCGCTAAGCAAAAAATAAACCGTAAAAAGCAGCATGGTTAGCTTAACCGGATAGATGATCTTCTTCCGGTTAATTACACTTATCACTAAACATGTAACGGAAGCCCACAAAAGCAAAGACCCTGTAATAATGTTGTTTATTGTTTGAGTAACCTGATAGGTATATGAATAAGGAAAATCAAAAAGCATTCGCGAGATGTTGTAGAAGTAATTTTTTACAAATTTTTTAGGTGCGGATTTAATATTCCTGATTGCCGCTTTTTTAAAAAGTTCATCCTGCTCAACACCTTGATGCGCCATAATAAAAGATATCTCTTTGGCATGATTTGCTTGCAGCAGCGAATCGCCTTCGGTTGATTTAAACGGCATCGGGAGTATTGAGTTAGACAGATAGGGAGCCTTCCAGTCGCCATATTCCAAATCATAAGGCGAACTCATCCAGTACAAACTCATCCCTCCGGAATTTCCCCAGTAAAAAATCTTTCCGGTAAGGTGTTGGGTATAGGAAAGATAGGGCACCGTGGTAAGCAAGGCTATAGCGAAGATATATACCGCATTAATACAAGATATTCTTATCGCCTTTATGATACTTAACAGCAAACAGATAATCAAACAAAGCAATATTACATAACCGAAAATGATTTTGGTTAAGGCCAGGAAACCAATCAGAAAACCTGAAAGTACAAGGTACCTTGTTTTACGTTTCACATAATACAAGGTGATGCTGTATACAATACTTACTATTAAAAATGAAGTAAAAACCTCAGTATAAATAGCGGGTAAAAACGGGTAAAGATTAATATAAAATGCCCATATAATAGCAAATAGCATCGCCAGTTTCTCCTTAACCACATAACGCAGGGCCTGATAAAAAAACACTACCGACAGGTAAAAGAAAAGCGCGTTTAATAAAGGATACCAAATAATTGGCAAATGCAACGCGGCGCAAGGCATGAGTACAACAGGATAACCCGGACCACTCCATAAATTGATATCAGGCGCGGGGGGCGAGTAAAAACCATGAATTAAGTTGGATGCAAAACCAACGTACCTGGGCTCATCACCATATAATACGGGATATTTAAATTTTAATACACGATAAACGTAATAAACAAGGAACGGTGAAAACAGGAAATAGGGGCTTTGCTTTACATTAAAACGCATATGATATGGCATATATCAATGATACCAATTTATAGCCTATGTCCGGATATAATTATTCAAAATTCAACGCTTTGTTAAAACATAGCGGTTATATTAACAATGTTCTTTTCCTTAAATTAGATTGCAACCAAATAATGCTTACTGCATTATAGTGGCGTTGCAGTTATGAACCCTAACCACACCGAAGCCCAGCTTATTGAACAATGCCGAACTAACCCGGCTGCTTTCGGGCAGGTGTTCGATCGTTGGTATAAACCGGTATTCGGCTACATTATGCGTCGCTGTGGGGATTATGACCTGGCAAGGGATATCGCAGCCGAAACTTTCCTAAAAGCTTTTTTGAAGATAGGTTCATTTAAATGGAGGGGGATAGGCCTGTCGCCATGGCTTTACCGCATTGCCACCAATGAACTTAATCAATATTACCGCAGCAGTAAATACAAGCCGGAATCATTACAGCAACTGCTGGAAAACCCGCAGATGGAAAAGCTGCTGCATGACCATGCCGGCAACGAGCGCGAGATAATGGAGCAGGAGCTGAAAGCTTACAATGATTACAACCAGATCCGTCAAAACCTGCGTAAGCTTGATATTAAATACCAGGAGGTTATTTCCTTAAGATATTTTGAACAGAAAACAAATACCGAGATCAGCGAGATCCTGGATAAAAATGAAGGCACGGTAAAATCGTTGCTTTCGCGCGGGCTGGAGAAATTAAGAAACATGCTTTAACCACTGCAACCAAAACCAATTAATGCATTATAAGGGTAATTAACATGAAAGATCAAGACGAATTTTTAAAGCAAATGGAAAATCTAAAAGTACCCGATGTAAATCCATCTCAACACCAGGACATGGTGAAAATGGCCATCATGAACGCCGGGCGTTCGGCGGCCCTGGGTGTATGGCTGGTGATAGTACCCTGTTATTTTTTGATATGTGTATTTATATACTATCAGTTCCACCTAAATGCAAACTGGTTCAGTGCCATGTTCAGCACAATTGTACAGTTGGAGAAAGTGCCCTATATCGATTATATCGGTCCGCTGGTATTGTTTATCCTGCCCATCGTTTGCATAGTTATCAACCTGCTTTCCATTATTCATGTGCAGGTTAAGCAAATCGATCCCGACAGGCGCAAAGTAAAAGAGCTCAATATCAGCATCAGGTTAAAACTGTGGAACATCGTATTGATCCTTATCAGCCTTGCCATTGTGTTCGCGTTCATCAATTTCGCCATGACAGAAAACATATCCATCAAAAATTAATCATCATGAAATTAAACTGGTTTACCCGTAAAGGGATCATCTACCTGCCTGTATCCATTGTTGGCTGGATCATACTAATCATCGCACTTACTTATGCTGTTTTTACGTTTATTGATATCGATAAACGCTCGCATTCGGTTAGTGATACGCTCATTAATTTTGTCTTCAACCTGCTTTTAATCGGGTTGTTGTATACGCTTATCGCTTTCTTTACAGAGAAGAAGCCGGTGCCGGAAGTTATCAAAAAATAAAAAACTGGGTTTACGGCATTACGAAATAGGTGAAACCTCGGAATGCCTTATTAATTTTAATCCCTTGATGCTAATAGCAAGAAAAAGGGCAGGGTAAACAACCATCAGTATTACCAATGAAGGATTGCTAATAAAGTTTGCCAAATGCCCTATTATAAAAAATATGTTGATGACAATCGAGTATTTCCACCCCGATGGATTAGTGACATGATCCGTATTGGTCATCTGCTGATAGTAAATATACTGAGCCATCAGTCCAAACAATAACAAAGCGATAAGAACCCAATCGTAAATGCTTTTAAAATGGCTTAAAACAAGGGCAGTAAATGTAAGTATTGCAACAACACCGGCTAAAAGGGAGGGAATGAAGTTAATAAAAAACAACCATTTGGCAATCTTTGTGGCTTTGGTAACCGGATAAATTGATTGATGCATGAAAAGTCAAATAAATAGTCAAGGTAAAATTTTACTTAAATATTCCAACTATATATGTGTTTTGTAACTTTCAATATTTGAAATACTGATTAAAAATTCAGTTAATACTTGAACAAACCACAAACTGTTGTTAATAAAAAAACTAAATGTGGAAATTTTTAAATTTGGCTTTCATTTATTGAAAATAATCCCTATACTTGCAATCCGATTTTTACGGGCTAAAAATCGCATTAAGAGCTTAAAATCATGGATTTAGTAAAATTTGTTGAAGAGCAATCAGTAGAAAAAAAGCAGCTTCCATCCTTCAAAGCTGGTGATACTGTAAGTGTTCACTATAAAATCAGAGAAGGAAATAAAGAACGCGTTCAGGTTTACCAAGGTGTTGTTATTCAGCGTAACAGCGTTGGTGTAAGCGAAACTTTTACTGTGCGTAAAGTATCAAATGGCATTGGCGTTGAGCGTATCTTCCCTGTTAACTCTCCAAACATCGACAAAATCGAAGTTAACAGTGTTGGTAAAGTTCGTCGTTCTAAATTGTACTACCTGCGTGCCCTTACTGGTAAAGCAGCTCGTATCAAATCAAAACGCGTTTAATTTACCCAGCCGCTTAGCGGTTTATAGAATATAAAAGGCCTTTCTGAAGTAATTTCGGTAAGGCCTTTTGCTATGTGATGGTTTTTGAAAAACCATCCTCTTAATCTATTGATTTTCAAATACGAAGGCAAAGGCAAGCTATCAAAGTAAACTACCGCGGGTTTGTAACCCGCGGTATACCATGGCTTAAGCTTTCAGCTTAAGATGCCATTGAAGCTGAAAGCTTCAATCATGCCGAATCACGGGTTACGCTATCGCTAAACCCGCGACAGTGATCACTATTTCCCTCCCCCCGTTCGTCGAAATGACAATAGTTATATTTAATAGTGAATAAGTTAATACATGAACTTACCGGCATTAAAAAAGGCAGATGAGAGTTTACCCCATCTGCCTTTCTTATATAACGTACGCTAATTATTCGCTGTCCGCTTCTTTAGCCGCATCATCGCCAGCTTTTTTGCGTTTTGGTGCAGATGATTTTTTCTTAGTGGCTTTCTCTGCAGTATCCTCTTCCGTAGCCTGGCCTTCTACGGCCTCAGGATGATCAACCACCAGCGAAGGAGCCGGCGTAATGCTATTCATGGTTGGCGTTTCTTCTACTAAAACAGCCGGATCTACCGGTGCCGCAGGTGGCTCAGGAACAACAATGGCATCGGGTTTCGCAGCTTCTTTTAAAGGCTCCGCGTCAACCAGCTCGGCTAAAATGGTACGACCGCCTTTTACTACATCGCCAATATTTACCAGGATCTTAGTGCCCAGCGGCAGAAAAACATCCACTCTCGAGCCAAACTTAATAAACCCGAACTGCTGGCCCTGCTCAACAATATCCCCTTGTTTAACATACCAAACTATGCGGCGCGCCAATGCACCGGCTATCTGCCTGAACAATACAGTTACCCCTTTGCTGTTTTCAATGGCTATGGTAGTACGCTCATTCTCTGTTGATGACTTAGGATGCCAGGCCACCAGGTATTTACCTTTATGATATTTAAAGTAGCTTACTACGCCCGCAATAGGGTTACGGTTAACATGCACATTAACCGGCGACATGAAAACCGATAATTGAATACGTTTATCTTTTAAAAACTCGGTTTCTTCAGTTTCTTCAATCACTACAACCTTACCATCGGCAGGGCACAGAATAGTATTTTCAGCGGTTTCAATATCGAAGAACGGGCTGCGGAAAAATTGCAGGATGATCAAAAATAAGGCACCCGAAAAAATGTAAACTATCCATTTTAGGGTATGCGCAGTTGGCATGTAAAACTGGATCAGTGCATTTAAAACAAAAATGAACAGGATAGTAATAGCGAGTGAGGTATAGCCTTCTTTATGTATGGTCATTTATTTATAGGTTTTAATACAAAACTACTAATTTGAAATTAAGTACAGGTATGCATATACAATTGGCGCGGCCATTAGCAAGCCGTCAAACCTGTCGAGCAGGCCGCCATGGCCCGGCAATATGCCTCCTGAGTCTTTTACGTTAAGGCTGCGCTTGAACATGGATTCAACCAGATCGCCCATGGTACCAAAGTTTGAGATGATAAGTGACATGATGATCCAATCAAAACAGTTATACTCCACATAAAAACGGCTCAAAAT
This sequence comes from Mucilaginibacter sp. SJ, assembly GCF_028993635.1. Lineage (NCBI taxonomy): Bacteria > Pseudomonadati > Bacteroidota > Sphingobacteriia > Sphingobacteriales > Sphingobacteriaceae > Mucilaginibacter > Mucilaginibacter sp. SJ. The sequence goes on along the minus strand of NZ_CP118631.1, from coordinate 4,084,398 downwards.
ATATGCCGCAAAAGCGCAGATCAGGATGCCGCCGATAAAGCCTTCCCATGATTTTTTGGGCGAATGCCTTTCGAATAACTTGTTACGGCCAAATTTGCTGCCCACCAGATAAGCCCCGGTATCATTGCTCCACAGCATAATTAAAAAGCCAAGCGGCACGTGAAAGTTGAATACCCCATCGCCCCGCGTAAAAGCCATGGCATGGAAAAACATGAACGGCACAACAGCCATCAGCAAACCCAAATAAGTGAAACCTATATTAGTAAATGGCGCTGTCGATTTTTTGTATAACTCGCCTATCGGAATAAAGCTAAGCAGTATGGGCAGCAGTATAATGTATTTATACGCCGGAAAATAGCAGTTGGCCGCAAAAAAGAAGAACATGATTACGCCGGCAAGGGCACCGGTAAAACGCTCGGGCTGCATACCGCCCTGTTTAACCAGCTTGTAAAACTCCAGCAGGCAAAACAGGCTCAATAACAGGTAAAAAACACTAAATACATAAGGGCCCAGTAAATTGGACCCAATCATTACGATAATAAAAAATAAGCCAGTGATGGCACGTTGTTTCATATATTAATTTGATTGAGGATCATGATCTCAATAGCCTTACTAAAATCCTCCTGGTGAATATAAACTTCTATTTCGCCAAAGTTGCGGTGCGATGAATCCTGTTTATTCAGCAAAACGGTATCAATATGATTCCCGGTAAGCATTTGCTTAACAATTTCTGATTGGTAAAAATTAGTTGAAGTAAAAATTTTGACCCAGTTTTTTTCCATTTAACTCAACAGCGGGCTTTTTCCTTTAGCAGTATTTCTGTACATAAAAAGCAAAATTAAAATAATTATCACGCTTAACGCATAGCTCTGATAATTAAATACGTGCTGATCGTTAGGATCAAGGGTGATGCGTTTTTGCGAATACAGGTACAGGACCACCACCTGGGTAGCATTGTTTAAAAAATGTGCCCAAACGCTTGTCCAGATGCTGCCGCTCCACATTACAAAATAGCCAAAAAAAACGCCCAGCGCCACACGCGGTAAAAAGGTAAAAAACTCCATATGGAAAGCACTGAAAAGGATTGCGGTAATCCAGATAGCCGCATGCGGATTTCGTGTCCACCGGATCATGATGGTTTGCAAACATCCCCTGAATAAAAACTCTTCGGCAATGGCAGTTAATAACCCAACCACTAAAACTGCAAAAAGCATGTCTGATACAGTCTTCATTTGCAGCATCGCTTCCGTAGCCTTCTGGGCTTGTGCCTCCATGGCACGTAACGCATCTTCCAGGCTTTTTAATGGTGCAGGCAGAGCCAGTTTCTGGTTAAAATTTACCAGCACTTCCATAACCGGGGATGAGCAGATCATGATCGACAAAATGAGCAGTAACAGCACCGGCGGAAATTTGGGGGTAACCTTCAAATAATCTACAGGCTCCTTTACTATAAAGCGCGCAAAAATTACAGGGGCAAGATACAAAGGCAGCGTAGTGCTGATGATTTGCAGTGTCCATAAAGCAGCGCCAACATGCGGGTTCCGTGTATTAAAAGTAAAAGTATCGGTAAGTGTTTGTGACCCAAATATCACCCCAATAATTCCGGCAGCTACTAAGCCGCACACAATTAGCATTCCTATAGTTAGCGCAATTAGTATTATAAATTGTAAAAACGGTGTTATTTGACTTCCCTGTGGCTGAGGGCTTTGGTATGAGGCTTTTATCATTCGATGTAAAATTCGTATTTTTGCAGGCTAAAGATAAGGATGTCTGTACAAATAGGAAATATTGATTTAGGGGAGTTCCCGCTCTTGCTGGCGCCGATGGAGGATGTGAGTGATCCGCCCTTCCGTTATGTGTGTAAGCAAAACGGTGCGGATATGATGTATACAGAGTTCATATCAAGCGAGGGCCTGATCCGCGATGCGGCAAAAAGCAGGCAAAAGCTGGATATTTTTGAATACGAGCGGCCTATCGGCATCCAGATCTTCGGCAGTGATATTGACCACATGCGCGAAGCTACCGAAATAGCTACGCTGGCTGGTCCCGACCTGATGGATATTAACTATGGCTGCCCTGTAAAGCAGGTGGCCTGTCGTGGTGCCGGTGCAAGCCTTTTACAGGATATTGATAAAATGGTTGCCATGACCAAAGCGGTTGTTGAGGCCACACATTTACCGGTAACCGTAAAAACCCGCCTTGGTTGGGACGATAATACTAAAAATGTTTATGAGGTTGCCGAACGCCTGCAGGATGTGGGGATCAAAGCACTTACCATACACGGCCGTACCCGCTCGCAGATGTACAAAGGCGAAGCCGATTGGTCGTTGATCAGGGATATCAAAAAAAATCCGCGGATAAAAATCCCCATTTTCGGCAATGGCGACATCGATTCGCCCGAAAAGGCCGCCGCATGGCGGATGGAATATGAGGTTGACGGCATGATGATCGGTCGTGCGGCTATCGGTTATCCATGGATTTTTCGTGAAGTAAAACATTATTTTAAAACCGGCGAATACCTGGATAAGCCGACAATTACCGAGCGCATCGCGGCCTGCAGCGCCCATCTGCACAAATCAATAGAGTGGAAAGGGCCAAAAACAGGCATTTTTGAGATGCGCAGGCACTATTCTAACTATTTTAAGGGTATCGATCATTTTAAAGAGTTCAGGATGCGCCTGGTTACCGCCGCTGATCTTGAATCAGTTAACCAGATCCTGGCCGAGATCGAAGAAAAATATGCCATCGAAATGGCTTAATATTTGCTCCCTTTCCATATATTTGAAATAAACGATACTTGTCACATGGTTACCACTATAACTGAGGGTGTTAAGGTTTCCATCGAAACCATATATCAGCCGGAGTATTCAAACCCGGCAAACGATCATTTTATGTTTGCCTACAAGGTAAGCATCGAAAACATGACCAACTACGCCATCAGGTTGATGAGCCGTCACTGGTATATATTTGATTCAAACGGAGCGAAGCGCGAAGTAGAAGGCGAAGGCGTTGTAGGCCTCCAGCCTGTTATTGAGCCGGGCCATACCCATGAATACGTATCAGGCTGTAACCTTAAAACCGACATGGGCAATATGAAAGGCGAATACCACATGATCCGCATGCTGGATAATGCAAATTTCAATGTACAAATTCCGGAGTTTTATTTGATAGCGCCGTACAGGTTGAATTGAGAGTCAAGACCACGGGATTCAAGAAACAAGATTTTGAAAATAAAAAGGCCCTAACTGAGTGATTCCGTTAGGGCTTTTCGTTATATAGATTAAGATTGGGCTTCATCGCTGCCTTTCCCTGTGCGGTCTTTCTTCGCGCGGAGCCGAAGCTTGCCTGCGGGGAGCTCTGTTACTATGCTGCGCAGCGGGTCTTGTACTACCACCATTATTTACTGCCGCGACGTTTGCCCTTCTGGTGGGAAAGTGGCCCTTAACAGAATTATCAGCAGATGAAGGAGATGCACCGTTGTGTGCCTGGGCATCCCCGATATTTGCTCTTGATGATGGCTGCGCCCTGCTTCCTTCAGGGGTAAAACGGCTTCCGTTGACCTTGTTCATCGCAGCGGTTGCCGGATGCCCGTTATTATTTTTTGCAAATTGGCTTGGGTCTTTTACCGCAACCTGCCGGTGGGTAACCTGATCAGAGGTAGGTTGTATATGACTTTCCTTTTCGGCTGCGCGTTCCTGTGGCCCCGGCTTAGCAGTTACACCTCCCGGTCCGTTAAAGCTGTTGTTGTTAACAGTGACATGATTATTGATCACGGTATTATTGATGTAGGTGTTATGTACAATTGTTTTATTAACATTAACTACGGCAGTATTGTACTGAAATGAGTTACCGGCCCAGCGCCCGCCAACATAGCCGCTGCCCGCGTAACCATAGCCATAATTAACCCCTCCGTAAAACCCGATATGTCTCCCCCAATAACCTTCATGGAAAACATAAACCGTTCCGTCAAATCCCCAGTAGCCTGGGGTCCATAAATAACCAACCCTGGGCGGGCTCACCCACACACCCGGAACCCAGTAATATCCGCCGTCCTGATCATAAGCCCAATAACCGGGTGTCCACAAATACCCGTCAACAGGGCAGGGCGGTTGGGTATAGGTTGGCAATACGGGCGGCGCTATATTTACAGAAACACCTATACTGATTTGTGCATAGGTTTTAACGGATGCTGCTGACACTATCAAAAGCACCATAAATACACTTGCTATTTTTTTCATGATATATGATTTTACCCAAACCTACCCGTGTAACATGAACATTACATTAAGTTTCGGCCTGTTAAATGAACGGATCATGAAGTAGAGGCAGGAAGTCAAGATTCAAGAAACAAGAAAAGAAAACTTAAAAAGAGAAAGCCCTAACCGAATTGTCGATTAGGGCTTTTTTTGCGTCTTAATTTCGTTCTTCCTTCTTTAACTTTTGATTTCTTGCCTCCTGGCTCTTGACTTCTCGCCTCTTGAAGCTTAATTCCTCCTGTTAAACAAAAACGAAGCATAATAAACCAGCGTAGCCAAAGCGCTCAACGCGGCAACTACATAGGTCATGGCAGCCCACCAAAGGGCATCTTTCGCCATTTCATGTTCTTGTCCGGTTTGTACCACAGCATAATTGTTATCCAACCACGCCAGCGCCCGGCGACTTGCATCAAACTCAACCGGCAGGGTTATAAAGCTAAAAAATGTAACCAGTGCAAGCGCGACAACACCAACTGCCAAAACATAAGGGCTGCCTGAAAAGAATAACAGCATAATGCCGATGAACAAAGTCCACTGGGTAATAGTTGATGCCACGTTGATAACGGGCACCATAGCCGATCTGAAACTTAACCAGCCGTAAGCTTCGGCGTGTTGTACGGCGTGGCCGCATTCATGTGCGGCGACAGCGGCAGCGGCAATGCTGCGGCTGTAAAAAACATCGGTACTCAGGTTCACTGTTTTTGTTTCGGGATTATAATGATCAGTAAGCTGCCCCTCTACACAAATAACCTGTACATCAAATATGCCGTGGGCACGCAGCATCTTCACGGCCACTTCCTGGCCCGATAGACCGGACATTAAACCAATTTCCGAATACTGCTTAAATTTACTCCTGAACCGCCATTGTACAATAAAGCTTACCAGGGCAACAATAATCATCAGGAACCAGGCCGAGTTTGGCGCGATGTATCCCATAATTAATGATATGTGATTCATATGATATTGATAAATATAAGTTAAAACTAAGTAGGTTGAAACCTTACAAACGTTACAGCGCCTGTTCAAAAACTATTCCGCTTTAAGCAAAAAGTTTAAAAGCATTAGGTCACCTCAAAGTTTTTGCTTCCCGAATAGCTATTTTTGAACATGTTGGAGCCATCATTCTCATACTGGGAGCGTACAGCCTTTACCGATAACGCCGATGTTATCATTATTGGCAGCGGACTTGTTGGCCTTAGTGCAGCCCTTCAGTTAAAAAAACAGCAATCAACCTTAAAAGTTTTAGTGTTGGAACGCGGCTTCTTACCCTCAGGCGCCAGTACTAAAAACGCTGGTTTTGCCTGTTTTGGTACAGTTTCGGAGCAAATTGAAGCAATAAATCATTCATCAGAAACGGAGGCCATGCGCTTGGTAGCTTACAAGTGGAAAGGACTGCAACGTTTAAGGGAAAATTTGGGTGACGCTAATATCGATTATTATCAATATGGCGGACATGAACTGTTTATGGATCATGAGGAAAACCGCGCACGTGAGTGCATTGATCAAATAAACCACCTTAACAAATTATTACAACATGCTATAGGCCATGCTGACATTTATTCAGTAGCCGATGAAAAAATTGCAGGTTTTGGCTTCAATAAAGTGAAGCATATCATATACAACCCTTTTGAAGGACAGATCCATACCGGCAAAATGATGCGTGCTCTTTTATATAAAGCATACCAACTCGGCGTATTGGTACTTAATAATTGCAGTATTTCCGTTATCGGGCAGGAAGATCAGCACATCAGGCTAAGTACCTCGCAAGGTATTTTTAAAGCGGGCAAAGTGATCCTGGCTACCAATGCTTTTGCAAGCCAGCTATATCCTCAGCTTGATGTAGTGCCCGGCCGCGGACAAGTAATGGTTACCAAGCGTGTTCCCGGGTTAAAACTTAAAGGTACCTATCATTTTAACCAGGGTTATTACTACTTCCGCAATATTGATGGACGGGTATTGTTCGGCGGCGGCCGTAACCTCAATTATAAAGCTGAAGAAACCTGGAATTTTGGCCATACCGATGAAGTTAAACAGCAATTGATAAACTATCTGAACGAGATGGTCCTCCCCGGCCAAAATGTAGAGATTGATTATTGGTGGAGCGGCATCATGGGTTTCGGGCAGGAGATCAGCCCGATAGTAAAACAAGTGCAGCCTAATATTTTTTGCGCCGTGAGATGCAATGGCATGGGCGTTGCGATGGGGAGCTTGGTAGGTGAGGAAGTGGCAAAGTTGTTACTTAATTCGTAAGTAATTGATTTTCAAAAACCCGGTCAATTACTCGCCGATTTTGTCTGAACTCGAATTTATGAAATTAAAAGAATTCATCGAATTTGCTTAGCATTCTGTTAATTGATCAAATTCCATCAATTCGAGTTCAAACAACAGTAAGCACAGGTAAGAATAACCTGTTATTAGCTAAATAGATAAGCGCCTGGCACTGCTGCAAATCTTTTTTGAAAATTTTTCAAATCACTGTTGAATATTTGATTTAAAAGTCTGATATTTGCAAACTCTTTTTGGATAAAGGGTTGATAATTAAAAATATTTGTCATGTCAAGAATTTGTGATCTAACAGGAAAAGGATCTATCGTAGGTAACAACGTTTCAAACTCAAACGTTAAAACAAAACGCAGGTTTCATCCTAACTTGAAACTAAAAAAGTTTTATATTCCTGAAGAAGATAAATGGATTACCTTAAAGGTATCTACTTCTGCTGTAAAAACTATCAGCAAAAACGGTATTACCGCCTGCATCAATAAATTTGTTAAAAAAGGCTACATTTAGTAGTTGGCTTTCAAGTTTAGCAGTATAATAAAATTGAAAAATTACGTAAGCCGTGAGGTGACACGTACAACATAAAAAGAAAATGGCAAAAAAAGGCAACAGGGTTCAGGTGATTTTAGAGTGCACCGAACACAAAACAAGCGGTATGCCAGGCATGTCTCGCTATATCACCACTAAGAACAAAAAAAATACAACTGAAAGATTAGAGTTGAAAAAATTCAACCCTGTTTTGAGGAAAGTAACCGTTCACAAAGAGATTAAATAATTAGTTGACCGAATTGATTGGCTCATTAAGTTTTAATTTGATATGGCCAACTCAATAATTCACTAAATCAATAATTAAACAACATGGCAAAGAAAGTAGTTGCAACGCTGAAAGTAGCAGGTAAAGGCAAAGAATATTCAAAAGTGATCACCATGAATAAATCACCTAAAACTGGTGCTTATTCATTCAAAGAGCAAATTGTCCCTAACGATTTAGTTAAGGATGCAATTGCAGGTAAAACTATATAATCACTCTTTGATTAAAATATTGAAGCCGTCTTGTTTTAACGAGAGGGCTTTTTTTGTTGAATGTTATCTGAATCAGAATTTACAGAATTAATAAATTGACAGAATGCTGTTTGAATTAATATCTGATATTTCTGAAAACATATTTAAATTCAGAAAATTCTATAATTCTGAGAATTCTGATCACCATGGGATTATTTGATTTTTTTAAGAAAAAGGAAAACACGCAGCAGGAACAGCAGGCGCTTGATACCGGTTTGGAAAAAACCAAGGATAACTTTTTTTCAAAGATTACCAAAGCCATCGCCGGTAAATCAACCGTTGATGATGATGTGTTGGATGAGCTGGAAGAGATCCTGGTTACATCCGACGTTGGCGTAAGCACCACGCTCAAGATCATTGACAGGATCCAGGCACGTGTTGCCCGCGATAAATACGTAAGCACCAACGAGCTGAACGCCCTGTTAAAAGATGAAATTCAGCAACTGCTTGCCGAAAACAACAGTAACGACTTCCGCAATTTTGAATATGGCGATCATAAGCCATACGTAATTATGGTGGTTGGCGTTAACGGCGTAGGTAAAACCACTACTATAGGCAAGCTGGCCCATAAACTAAAGCAGGCTGGCAACCAGGTTGTTTTAGGTGCTGCCGATACCTTTCGCGCAGCCGCGGTTGACCAGATTAAACTTTGGGGCGAACGTGTTGGGGTAAAAGTTGTTGCCCAGGCCATGGGATCCGATCCGGCTTCGGTTGCTTATGATACCCTTCGCTCGGCTGTGGCCAATGGCGATGATGTGGCTATTATAGATACTGCCGGCCGTTTGCATAACAAAGTTGGCCTGATGAACGAGCTAACCAAGATCAAGAACGTGATGCAAAAGGTGATCCCCGGTGCTCCGCATGAGATACTGCTGGTACTGGACGCCTCAACCGGGCAAAACGCCATTGAGCAATGTAAGCAGTTTACCGAAGCTACCAATGTAAACGCGCTGGCGCTAACCAAATTGGATGGTACAGCTAAAGGTGGTGTGGTTATAGGAATATCAGATCAGTTTAAGATTCCGGTTAAATATATAGGTGTTGGCGAAGGTATGGATCACTTGCAGTTATTTGACAGACAAGCGTTTGTTGATTCGTTGTTTAAAGCTTAATTTTTTTAAATGATTTCAGTGATTTTTTTGATTTCACAGGTTATTTATGGCTTATGAAAACGACTCGTTAACCGAAAAAATAATAGGATGTTGTTTTGAGGTTCACAAACATTTAGGGCCGGGCTTTATTGAAAAAGTATACTCAAAAGCCTTACAACATCAGTTACAATTGGAAAGTTTAGCTTTCGAAACAGAAAAGAAATTCGAATTATATTTTAAGGAAAAGTGTGTTGGGGAATTTAGATGCGATTTTTTTATTGAGGGAAAAGTCATTCTTGAAATAAAAGCTGTAACAGGGCCTTTCATGCCTGTAATTTTCCAAAAACAACTCTTATCTTATTTAAAAGCAAGTAAAATAAAAACAGGCTTATTGATTAACTTTGGTAATGTAAGTTGTTCAGTAAAAAGACTGTCTGTATAAACGAAATCAGTGAAATCAAAAAAATCACTGAAATCAATTAAAAGTAATGAAGACAAAGGAAATTTCACGCCCCGCGGCTAAGCAAACTAAACCTCGTGTTAACGTGGTTACGTTAGGTTGCTCAAAAAATATTTACGATTCGGAGATATTGATGGGCCAGTTGAAGGGCAACCAGTTTGATGTGGTGCATGAGGCCGAGAAGGTAGGCAAAAATGATATTATAGTAATTAATACCTGTGGCTTTATTGATAATGCCAAGCAGGAGTCGATAGATACTATTCTGCAATACAGCGAACTTAAAGAGCAGGGCAAAGTAGGCAAGGTGATTGTTACCGGCTGCCTGAGCGAACGCTATAAGCCCGAACTCGAAGCCGAGATTACCAATGTTGATGCCTACTTTGGTACCAACGACCTGCAAAATTTATTAGCTACTGTAGGCGCAAACTATAAACACGAGTTGATTGGCGAGCGTTTATTAACCACGCCTTCCCACTTTGCTTATTTTAAAATTGCTGAGGGCTGTAACCGCCCGTGCTCGTTTTGCGCTATCCCTTTGATGAGGGGTAAACACCTGAGCTCACCTATTGAGCAACTGGTTGAGGATGCTAAGAAATTGGCTAAAAACGGAACAAAAGAACTCATCCTGATTGCACAGGATCTGACTTATTATGGTCTTGATCTTTATGGCAAACGTAACCTTGATGAATTACTTCGTCGCTTATCTGACGTAAATGGTATTGAATGGATCAGGCTGCAATACGCTTACCCATCAGGCTTCCCGATGGAGATCCTGGATGTGATGAACGAGCGTGAAAATATTTGCAAATACATGGATATGCCTTTGCAGCACATCACCGATAACATGCTGAAATCAATGCGCCGGGGCATCACCAAGCAAAAAACCATTGATATTGTGAACGAGATCCGCGACCGCCTACCGGGCATTGCTATGCGTACTACGTTAATCACGGGTTACCCGGGCGAAACCCAGCAGGATTTTGAAGAGATGGCACAATGGGTTGAGGATACCAAGTTCGACCGTTTGGGCTGTTTCACCTATTCGCACGAGGAAAAAACCCACGCCCATACTTTGGTTGATGATGTACCTGAAGAAGTAAAACAGGAGCGTGCCGATGCCATTATGGAAATTCAGCAGGGCATCTCGTTCGATAAGAACCAGGAGAAGATTGGCAATACTTATAAAGTGCTGATTGACAAAAAGGATGGTGGCTATTTTGTTGGCCGTACAGAATTTGATTCGCCCGAGGTTGATAACGAAGTTTTGATTGATGCCAGCATTGATTATGCTACCGTTGGCAGCTTTGTTAACGTAAAGATAGACAGCGCCGAAGACTTTGACCTTTATGGACAAATTGTAAAATAATGTTAATTTGCAGTCGGCTGTAAAGCGATTTGCGATTTATAATCTAATTTCGACATCAGCATTTAATTTTATTTGCTGATGTTTTGTTTTAGGCCTAATCCGAAATCGAACATCCCAAATCCGAAATGAAAAATGGACGCATCCTGTATAAGTTATAAAGACACCGGTTTTTTTTCAAGCACAGTTGCCGAATACATCGACAATAAACCCGAACTACGGCCTTTTTATGGTTACCGCCCGGATATGGCCGGTTTTGCCGGGTTTTTGAAAAACAAAAAGGTAGTTGCTGATCGCGAAGTGCTGGTACGTGTTTTAACTAAGCAGTACGAGTGTTTAGGCAAAGAGCCAGGTAAATTATGTACTTATTCAACTGCCCTTACAGCCCAAAACCTGGAGCTGTTAAAACAGGATAATACCTATACCATTACAACCGGCCACCAGTTGAATATCTTCGCCGGGCCTTTATATTTCCTTTATAAAATTGCAACTGCTATCAAACTGGCGCGGCAATTGAAAACCGCCCATCCCGATAAAAATTTTGTGCCTGTTTACTGGATGGCCAGCGAAGACCACGACTTTGCCGAGATCAACTATACCAACATTGGCGGTAAAAAAGTACACTGGTGGTATGAGGCTTCGGGAGCCACAGGTCGTATCGACCCGGTGAGCATGCGCCAGGCACTTAACCAATACAAAGGCGTTTTAGGCATGGAAGGTCACGCTACTGACCTTGCCGAAATTGTTGAAACTGCCTATACCAAATTTGATAAACTTGCCGATGCTACAAGATATCTTGTTAATTCACTTTTCGGACAATATGGTTTAGTTATCATCGATGCCGATGACCATGAGTTTAAAAAACAGTTCGCGCCTGTTATGGAGCAGGACATCATCGGTCAGCACAGTTTTAAAAACATTACCGAAACCAACCAAAAGCTGCATGAACTTGGTGTACACATCCAGGTTAACCCGCGCGAGATCAATTTCTTTTACCTGAAAGACCAGCTTCGCGAGCGGATAGTTTTCGAGAATGACAGCTATCATGTGCTCAATACGGAAATCGGGTTTACTGAAGCTGAGCTGAAAAAGGAGATCGCCGAATATCCCGAACGCTTTAGCCCTAATGTGGTGATGCGCCCGCTGTACCAGGAATGTATTTTACCAAACATCGCCTACATCGGTGGTGGGGCAGAGGTAGTTTACTGGCTCGAGTTGAAATCCAATTTTGATCATTATAAAATTGATTTCCCTATCCTCATCCTTCGCAACTCGGCTTTGGTGATCAAAAAAGAACAGGCCGCCAAGGTTGAACGTATGAACCTTGACGCTATAGACCTGTTTAAACAAAGCGATGCCCTGCAAACCTATTGGATCAAAAAGCACAGCGGCCATAACCTGAGCATCGCCGAAGAATGGCGCGAAATGGAAAACCTTTTTGAGAAAATAAAACTCCGCGCATACAAGATCGACCCTACGCTTTCACCATCAGCTGCGGCTGTACAGGCCCGCCTTAAAAAGGCCATGGATAGCCTTGAAAAGAAACTGATCCGTGCCGAAAAGAGGAATTATAGTGTGCGGTTGGAGCAACTCACCGCCGTTAAAGCCGAGCTCTTCCCGAAAGACAGTTTGCAGGAGCGTTCTGAAAACTTCGGCCTCATGTATGTAAAATGGGGGCAAACTTTTATTGATGAGCTTATCCGCTTGTTTGAACCGCTTGATTTTAAGTTTACGGTATTAACGGAGAAATAACAGCAGGAAGCAAAAGTTATCCCGTCGTCGGCCCTTTTTAGCGCCTTTTCTGGCGCAAGGTACTGTCATTAAAAACAAGTTTATTTCGATAATATTTCATTTAACTTTGCCTTTGCGAAAGAAGGCATACGGCGATCAGTCGACGGATGACTATCTTGTGTAGCCTGGCTTTTGCCGGGCTACTTATTTTAGCCCGCTGGGCTAAGCGAAAGAAGGCTCCGTCTCCTTTTCTCCAGATATATTTTGTGTCGAAGCTTTATCAATTTTGAAAGCTTCATTTTTCTTCCATAATGTATAAATAAGTACCAATAATTTCTTTTGGACTGCAACATACGCTTTCATTTTCTGACCATGCCGCTTAAGAATACGATCAAAGAAACTCCTGAAATTGCCAACATCATAACGGATCATGTTAAACGCAGGTAAGTGTAATACCCGCCGAATATGACTGTTACCCTTTTTAGAGATTCTGGTTTTACCAGTGCGCTTGCCTGACTGATTTTCTACCACATCATAACCAGAGAAACTCACCAATTGGCTAATAGACCTGAATAAAGTAAAGCCATTGGTTTCTGCAAGGATTGTTGCTACGGTTATATTACCAAGCCCTTTTATATCGGTTATATGTTTTACTTTCTTGGCAATTTCCGGATCACTGAAAACCTGCTTATCTATTTCCTGTTTCATTTCCAACATCTCTTTTTCTATAGTCGAGATCAGTTTTTTGAGTTGTTTTGTTACCTTTTTATTGCTGTAAATGCTGTGTTCATCCGCATGCAACTGATTGCTTATATTAGTTTTCACTTCCTGAAGACTTTGATGATGGCGGGTAAGTGCGCGCAGCGTATAAAAAAAATCATCCATAGGCTGCCATAATTCCAGGCATTGCTCGGCACCCATACGGGCAAGGCCGATGGCATCTATCTTGTCATTCTTAGTTTTAAGCCCCAGGGCCTGCATGTACTTTTTCGCTTTGTTGGGTAATACTACGGCAAGCTCAAATCCAGCCTTAAACAAATACATTGCACAAGACTCGTAATAAACCCCTGTAGCTTCCATCACAATAAATAGCGGAATGTTTAACTCCTTTCTGTGATTACTAATCCACCCCAGCAATTCCTTATACCCTGTTGACTGGTTGGAAAACTTGTGGCTGGCTTTTACTTTTACTTGTTGATTGGCATCAATAACGGAGAGACAGGCATGAAAATCTTTTTGAGAAATATCGATGCCAAGAGAATACTTTAACATAAGCGATTTTGTTAAAAAGTAAAATATAAACAGGAACCTCTTATACGGCCTTTTCTCATAGCCTTATACAGGATGATAAACTATGTCTATCTCCTTAAGTACTGTTCTGGCTGGGTAAAAGAAACTAAAGACAGATTTATCTTGCGCCCAACATCCCATAAACGGTGTTTAGTATTGACTCGGTCAAAGTGCTGCCCTTAGTCCTGTTCGTTATCTTCAACAAAGATATGAGTATTGTGTGGGGGATATAAGCGTGGATGACTTGTGCTTTTCCGAATGTATCGTCCTAAAAAAAGTTTACAGTTTAAATGCTAAATCCTGTTATACGTTTACATAGAGCAGAAGGCACAAGTTACCCCAGCATTTGCAATCACACAAAACTTGCACCAGCTAAGAATTGTGAGGGAGGCGCAATTATGCACCTCTATGGAGGCTACCCTACATTCACCGCCTGCGGAAACCTCAATATCAACCCGGGGTCAGGTATATTTTTCTGCCAGATCTCTTTTTCTGAAAACTTAGCTACGCCGGGATAATCTCCCTGTTTACCTTCCATATCAAACATAAGCTGGAAATGTAAATGCGGCGGCCAATGGCCATTTTCATTGGCATTGCCAAAGGTTGCTATTTGCCGGTTTTTAGATACAGGCATACCTTCAGAAAGCCCTTCCAGGCTTTTACGGCTTAAATGCCCGTACAGGCTGTAAAGGGTTAAGCCATCAAGGTCGTGTTGTAAAATAATGGTTGGGCCGTAATCGCCAATGGTATTATTATCCTGGTAACTGTGTACCATGCCATCAAGCGGGGCATATACCGGCGTTCCGGCGTCGCTCCAGATATCGACGCCCAAATGCAGGCGCCGGGGCTCATCATCTGTGTCAAAATGACTGCTAAAGGCATAAATGGTACGGTGTTCCATATACCCGCCAATGCCGTAACGGCAATTGTTTTCGCGCAGTTTTTGGTTCACTAACTGGCTAAACATCCACGGCTTGTTAATAACCTCAGCCGTCAATTCCTTATTGGCGGCGGTAAGGTCAAAATGGTAAAGGCGGTCATGATCTGCATCAAAATCAACCACTTTGCCAATGGCTTCGAGATGATTGTTAACGTAATTAGCAAACAGCGTGTGCCGGTCCATCAGTGGTTATCAGTTTTCTTCGGTATCGGGCTGGCGTTCCTCTTTACTGATCTTATCAAAGATCTTGTCCATGCGTTCAACGTATTCGCTGGTGTCATCAACAAAAAACTCAAGCTGCGGAATGATCCTTACCTGGTCTTTGATGCGGGCGCCCAGTTTGTACCTGATCTCCGAAGCGTGCGATTTGATGGTATGCAAAGCGGTTTGCACATTAGGATTGCCCAAAAAGCTTAAAAATATACGGGCTATGGCCAAATCGGGCGTTACACGTACCTTGGTTATGGTTACCAGGGTATTAGGCAAATAATTCATGCCTTCGCGCTGAAAAATAGCTGCAAGGTCTTCCTGTATTACTCCGGCAAATTTTTGCTGACGTTTTGATTCCATGGGTTGTTAGTTACGCCGATAAGGCAGATGAGTGTTTAATGCTTAATGCAAAAGCCTAAGTTATTGTTTTAGGCTTTTATTAACAATGGCGGCAGGGGGTTAATTACATACGTCCTGCGGGATCTCTTTGGTTATTTTTACTACTTTTTTTACAACGAGGGTACTGTCATATTCAGACCCGCGGCCAACATCGCCCGATTTTGATTTGATGCCTTCAACCTCCACGTAAACCGGTTCGTAGGGTTTTTCGAAATTGAGCTGCGAATACTGAAGTTCCAGTTGGGCCGAACTGTCAACAGCCCAAAACTCCTGGCCACTGTCGCAATCTTTAAATGATTTAATTTCGGGCCCTGCGCTATACAAGCCTTTATAAAGCGTAACCCCATCTTTTTTATGGGCATCATTATTACATGCGTAAACGGCAATAACAACAAGCAGCAAAACAAAAACTTTGATATACCTCATACCCATTTTAACAAATTTACAAATCCTGTTTGATTTCATCCAATCCTTTAATACTTAAACGGGCGCTGATGCCGGCAGCTATTACCGAAATGCCGCCAACGGTTAGCAGTACCAGGCCAAAATCCTTAATTTTAAGGTCGATAGGATACGAGTCTAACACCGACATTTTGGCCCCCATTTTTATCCATCCGTAATGCTGCTGCAGCAGGCAAAAAATGATGCCCAGCGTTATGCCGATAATACAGCCAATAGCGGTGATCATCATTCCCTCAAAAAAGAAAATCCCCTGGATCATATTTTTATTGGCGCCCAGCCCGCTTAAAATGGCTATGTCCTTGCGCTTATCAATAACCAGCATGGTTAACGAGCCAATGATATTAAATATTGCGATGATAAGCACAAAGGTAAGGATCATGTAAACCGCCCAGCTTTCGTAATTAAGGGTTTTGTAAAGTTCGCTGTTTTGTTCCTTGCGGTTTTTTACCGTAAAATCATTCCCTATTTTATCCTGGATGTCTTTTTGCATGGCGTCGATATTGGTGCCGCGCTTAAAATTAAGCTGAAGTGAAGAAACATTTACCGGCTGGTCAAGCAGGTCGCGGGCAAACCCGATGGGGGCTACAGCTATATCATCAAATTCCTGCTGTATAGCAAACACTCCTGATGGGTTAATGCTGCGTACAACAAATTCATTTAAAGGATTGACCGAGTTTTCCGCGTCGCGCCGCGGTGAATAGATCTGCATGGGCGAAAGCTCATCATGAACATTAATACCTAAGCTACCCTGTATGGTAGCGCCAATAACAGCAAAATTTTGATCGCCGCTTTTAAGCGTGAATGAGCCGCTGGCTATGGTACTATCGAGCTGGTTGTTTTTCAAAAAATCATCGCTCACGCCCATTACGGTGCCTAAAAATGGCTTGTCACCATATTTGATCAGGGCTTTTTCCTGCAGCACCTGGGTAAAGGAAAATACGTGGGCATCTTTGTGCAAAGACGCGAAATAAGGTGTATTGGGATTGAAGGTTTTGCCAAGCTTCGCTTCTATCTTTATTTCGGGCGTAAAGTTGCTGTATAACGAAAGGATAACTTTTTCAAAACCATTGAATACCGAAAGGATAATAAGCAATGCCGCGCTGCCAATGAGTACCCCCAACATGGATATACCCGAAATAATATTGATAGCATGCATTTTTTTTCCCGAAAACAGGTAACGCTTTGCTATGTAAATGGAGGTGTTCAATTGTGTGGGAATTATGCGTTCAGGTTTTGCTTATGCTCAGTAAAACGTTACTATGATGTTAACTAAGTTAAAAACGGATTGTTTTGTTTTTCGTAGCCGATGGTTGTTTCGGGGCCGTGGCCCGGGTAAACGGTAACATCATCGGGCAGGGTAAACAGCTTAGTTTCGATATTATCTATCAGCTGGGTAAAGTTGCCCCCCGGTAAATCCGTACGACCGATGCTTTGCCTGAACAGGACATCGCCCCCTATCAGGATCTTAGCCTCTTTATCATAAAAACACAAATGAGCAGGCGAATGCCCCGGCGCAAAGATCAAATGCAGCGTAGTATTGCCAAAATGGATGGTGCCGGTTTCGGTCAAAAAATCATCAGGCATTGGTGATACATCATAAAGAAAACCCATAGATGGCGCATAAGCTACTACGGCCGCCAACACTTCCGACTCGCCAACGTGGAAACGGGGTTTAAGGCCATACTGGTCGAACACAAATTTATTGCCCAGCACATGATCGATATGGCAATGGGTGTTGAGCAGCATAACAGGCTTCAGGTTATTGTTTTTGATAAAGCTAACAACAGTGTTTTGCTCTGGTGCAGTATACATGCCCGGGTCAATGATCACGCATTCGCCGGTTTCATCATACAAAATATAAGTATTTTCCTGGTAAGGGTTATTTACAAATGATATAACTTTTGCCATGCGGTAAAAGTACGGAATAAATTGATTGGGTGTTGGTAGATGAAAAAGAGGTAAGGGAATAACCGTCATTCTGTCCTATCAGGATCTCTCGTTAGAGAACCCTGATGTTCCCACTGTCAACCTTGATAATCTTATGAAAAAAGGCATACCTGCTTGGCAAAGGCATCGGGGTCCTCTAACGAGAGACCCTGATGGAACGTGAATCGGGGATTGCTTCGTACCTACTGCAATGACGATTGTTATATAGTACTACGCCGCCGTCGCCCCTTCAATCAACTCCACCTCCGCTACCGGGCTAAACAGGTAGATCCGCTTAGTAGCCACTTCGGTACATTTAAAACGTTTACGCAGCTTTTCGTCTTTGCGGAACACTCTGCCGTCCTTTAGCTTAAATAATGCTTTAAGCGGGATCTTTTCTACCGTTAAAATTGCTTCGGATGTTTTGGGGGGATCATATTTACGCAGCGAACGGTACAGGTTCAAATCTGAGCAGCTTGACGCCGCCGGGTTATCCAGGTAGTTTACAATAGCCTTTTTAACATCGGCCGGAAAAATCTCTTTTTCAAAAAATGGCTGCATCATTTTTTTGAAATTGTTTTTCCATTCCGTTCCGTGGGGCTTGGCCTTTTGCTTATGCTCGTTCCAGGTATGCAGGTGTGCAAACTCGTGCACTGTAGTTACCAGGAAAGCGTAGGGGTTAAGGTCGTAATTAACCGAGATGCGGTGACCTTTGCCGCCATACGGTGAGCGGTAATCGCCAAATTTACTGTTACGGTTGCGCGATATTTTAAATTCGCATTTGAAGTAGTCAATCCACCGGGCAATGAGCGGGGCCGCTTCTGCCGGTAGATATTTCTCTAAAACTTTTACTTTATCCAATTTTTACCTCTCATCAAAGATAAGGTTTTGTAGTTGATAGTCCATAGACCATGGTCGATGGTTTGTAAAACTTTGCTTCCTTTCTGTTTTCTGACTTTGGACAAATTGCGTTTTCAGGACGCTTATTTGCTCTCAAGTATCAACCTCCCAGGATGGGACAGTCCTCTACACCCAATCTCATCCTAAATTTAAAGTGTGTAAATTTTATCTTTCCTCTTCCTTTTTCTTCACCTCCCTGGTCATCTTCAAAGTCAACAACAACAACAACCCTAACGAAACAATAATAGCTACCCAAATCAATATGGTGTAATCTTTCCTGGCAGGTTTTGCTGCCACTGCATAGCCGGTATTTTTAACAACAGCCTCATGTTTAATAACTGGGGTGTTCCCTCCAATACTATCAGCAAAAAACTTAAGATCATATTCCGGGGCCTGAGCCGAGGGATCACCGACCAGGAACCGGTAGCTTTGCTTAGCTTCAAGGTAGCTGATCAAATATTCGTCGGATTGAAACGCTTTGATCTCGCCGATGCTCAGCGGTTGGTTATCGCCGTTGCTTATCTCTATTAACAGGTGGTTGGTCTTTGCCGCAATTAACAGATCAGTTGTTTTATCTGATGACAGTTCGGTTTCGCTCAAGAGCTCCCTGCCATTGTTTACAAACTGGTAAACGGTAACACTCCGTTTATAATACCTCGGCGCGCTGATATTGAGGTGCAACTTATTTACCTGGTAATTATCGTTCAGCTTAATGTCGATAAAGGTGGTTTTATTACTATCGGCACGGATGATGTTTAAAGGCGCAACAGGCGTGTAACTTTGCGCTGTCGATGCGTACTCAGTATAAATGCCCCCCTCCAAAAACTTAACCGGATTCTTGTTTTTATCATTTACCTGGATTTTTAAATAGCGATAATTACTCGCCGGAAACGATAATGATTGCAGGTAGGTACCTTCACTGTTTTGTACAGCTTCCTGCAAGGGGATATCTTCCTGGATGGCAAACCATTGATTCAAATCATCACTGCCCAGCAGGTTTACTTTACGTTTTACAGCGGTGTTTTGCAGCCTGACCCAGAGTCGGTCGAGCACCAGTCCGGTTTTATTTTCTATGATAAAAACCGTGCTGGTATCGGTTTTTGGCGAGTTGCTGATCTCCGGGAAAACAACAAAGCTTTGCTGGCTTTTTTGCGGCAGGCTGCCAGCCTGGATGTAAGGCACAAAATTACCATTCGCGTCTGCAATGCGAATGTCCGACAGATCGGGTTTGGCCTTGGCTACTAAACCGGGCTGTAGGCCAATACGGTAAAAGCCGGTGCTGTCAATCTTGTGCAGCGCGGCTTTATATTTAAAATTTTTTTGTGCCGATGCGGGTAATATAGCCCCGCAAAGCAGCAGCGTTAAAAGCGTTAGCTTATTCATTTTTTTTGGCCTCATCATCGGCAATAGTTTTTTTAGCTGTTCGCTGGTACATAAAAGCCACAATAAGCAATAGTACCCCCAAACAAAAGAAAGCAGCTATTTTACCCCAAACCGGGATATTTTTAATATCGAACAAAAATAATTTTAATAAAGTAAGCGAGAACAGCGTTAACGAAGCCACACGCATTACCCGCAGCTTGTAGCTCATGCCCAGCCACATCAGCGCAAAGGAAAGGAGTCCCCATAATACCGGCAAGCCGGTTTTTACATATACAGTTTCTATTTTATCTATTGAATTTGTTTTACTGAAAAATAGCAGGTTGCTCATTAAACTTACCTCAAAGCTTAAAAACAAAACAACGCCGGCGCTTAGTACCCAGGTAAATGCTTTTTTCAAGTCTTCGTTCATATTTTGCTGACACAGGCAGATCACCCGGTAAAATAGTAAACCTGTAAATACGGCGCCTATCCAATGCGCTATAAAATGGCTCGTGGCTGGTTTATGTCCCTCAAGCATTAAATGCTGCAGGGAATAATATTGCGGTGTAAGTAACAGGTAAACAATTAAGCAGATGAGCAATATGACAAATTTTGCATCGCTGCTAAAATTGATAACCTGTATTTTCGGCGACAGCGTATAATAAATAAACACAAACACGGGCGTATAAACCATTGCATATAAAATATTAAGGTTAGTATCCGGATAATGGTTCAGGAATTGATGGTTGATTTCAAGTAAGCCGCTTAAAAATAAAAGTATAAGAGCCGCAACTCCAAAAACCTGTTCGCCAAAGGCAGTGATACCGGCTTTTTTGGATTGGTCGCGTTTAACCAGCACTGCAAGCAGGAATGAACTTACGGCAGTGCATAGCATAGTGATAAATCCTTTATTGGCTATGATGGTCAATGCCTCACCGGTTCTGGTGTAGGTTTGGTACAGGTCCATAAGAAGGCTTAACAACATGGCTACCCACAGTAAAAAAGAAGTAAGCTGCATGAGCTTGATGCCCGAGCGCAGGTATAGCCAATAAAGCAGCACCGTTTCCGATGCCCAGAAAATGGTAATGTTATTGCCGTGCAATTGAATAGGGGCAGCTAACGAAATAAAGGTTAGTGTAATACCGATAAGCAGGTACAGGATATTAGTATCCACTTTGCGGTTGCGGAACAGGATGAATGACAGCACCAGGTTCACCACGGCCAAACTCACGCAAAACAAACCCCGGTATTGTTCGTCATGCATCATGGTAAGCAGGTACAGGCCGGTTGCAAAATATAACCCGGTATTAAGAAGCAAAATGCTGAAATCGGACGCGATAAATTTTTTGTTCTCGCGTACGTTGTTCGCTATGTTGATAACAAAGTAAAGCGCGTAAAAAATACTGGCATAAATAAAACCGAAATGATAGGCAGGCGGCGTAAGAGTATACAGAACGGTTGAAAAAACGATCACCGTAAAAGCGAACGATACGATATTAAGCACCCGCCATGCTTTGTAATAAGCAATAATGAGCAAACCCGTATTTAATATCAGCAGGTAAATAAACAGGGCATTATAATTGGCGCTGCCGTTACTTACCATAAACGGACTGGCAAACCCACCTACCAATGCAATTACGGCCAGCTCCTGCTTATCATATAATAAGGAAAGCAGCACCGCAAAAACGGTGATCACAACTAAAATGATGAATGCCGTAGTTTGGTTAAACAGGTGAAACTGCTGAAATGCCAATGTTATGGTAAAATAAAACACGGCCAATCCGCCGCCTACAAGCACCGAGCTAAAGGCTTTATAACTATTGCGTAGCGCATGTGCAACACCAATTAAAATACCACCGCAAGCTATTCCGATACCTACACGGCCAACCAGCCCTATCCAATCATTATCAATAGCATATTTTACAAAGAAGCCGATGGCCAGCACCAGGATGGCTATACCTATTTTATTGATGAGGTTTTCGCCGATGAATTTTTCCAGGTCGGGATGGCGCTCAAAGAAAGATGGCTTGGGCTGAAAAGGTTTCGCGGGTTCAAAATCGCGGGTTTTTATAGGGCGATTGATGATTGATAAGCTGTCTTCAATAACTTCGGGTTGCCTTTCAATAACCGGTGGTTTGGACGGCTGAGGTTTTAGTTCGGCCTCAACAGGCGGTTGCGGTTTTTGAACGGGCTCTGCCGGGGTAACAGGCGCGGGAGGCGGAGTGATTACCGGCGCAGGCTCTTCCACTTTCTTAACGTCTTCACTAACTATGCGGGTTATCTTAAGCTGTTCAACCAGGCGCTTTAATTCAAATATTTTAAATTCGAGATCTTTGATCTTATTGTTTAAACTGCCCTTATGGTTCAACATTATAATAATGATCACCACTAATAAAAAGACGGCTAATACATCCATAGTTTTAGGTTTGTAAAAAATAAAGATAACGGAATTATGAAATATTCCATTATCAGCCCTGCCCGTCAGTGCATATAAATTAAAGCTTTAATTGTAATTTAGCTGTACGGGCAACTGCCAATCACCTATAAACCACCCTATTTCATGAAGACATCTTTTAAACGTTACTTTTTTTTGTGTTTTCTTTTTATTACAGCATCCTCCTATGCGCAAACCATCAATCAGGCGCTTTTAAAACACCAGTGGAAAGCCTCGTGGATCACTGTTCCACAGGAATCATTAAAAGAATATGGCGTTTATTACTTTAGGAAAAGCATTGAGCTTTCAGCTAAGCCTGCTTCTTTCGTCGTTCATATATCGGCAGATAACCGTTATAAATTATATGCTAACCAAACATTGGTTTCCTTAGGCCCCGCCCGCGGAGATACCTATTATTGGAATTATGAAACGGTTGATCTGGCACCATATCTTCAGCCGGGTAAAAATATTGTAGCCGCCGTAGTTTGGAACGATGGCGATTACCGCCCCGAAGCGCAGATCTCGCTGCAAACAGGTTTCATTATGCAGGGCGATACGCCAAATGAAGAAATCATCAATACCAATAAAACCTGGAAATGTATCCGTGATAAATCATTTCAGCCTATTACCGGTATCGGCTGGCATCCTTATTATGTTGCAGGGCCGGGCGAGCGGGTAGATTTAAACCAATCTATAAAAGATTGGAGCACGACCGGGCTTGATGACAATAGCTGGAAAAACGCTATCCGTATTGATAATGGGAACCCCAAAGGAATAACCAATGCCTTTGGCTGGATGTTGGTGCCATCCTCAATACCCGCCATGGAAATGACGCCACAAAGAATCTCCGTGTTAAGAAAAGTGGATGGCATCAGCGTACCATCCTCATTCCCCGCAACTAAAACAGCCATTGCCATCCCGGCTAATACGTCGGCTACTTTACTGCTCGATCAAACTTATTTAACCAACGCCTATTTAACGCTCAATTTCAGCAAGGGCAAAAACGCCGGTATTGGAATCACTTATACCGAATCGCTGTTTAAAAGTTTAAGCGGCCCGGAAGGCCCGGTTAAAGGGAACCGCAACGATATAGACGGAAAGATTTTTGTTGGCAGGCGCGACAGCATAATTGCTGACGGCGCTTCCGGTAATTCATTTACTACCTTAACGTGGCGCACTTTCAGGTATATCGAAGTAAAAATAACAACCAAAGATGAGCCATTGATTATTGACGATATCTACGGAACATTCACAGGGTATCCCTTTAAGCTGAATGCCAAACTCGAAACCCCAAATCCCGAAATGCAGCAAATGCTGGATATAGGCTGGCGCACTGCCCGCCTTTGCGCCGGCGAAACCTATACCGATTGCCCTTACTACGAACAGCTGCAATATGTTGGCGATACCCGCATCCAGGCGCTGGTATCTTTTTATAATAGCGGCGATGACCGCCTGGTGCGCAACGCCATCAACCAGATGGATCATTCCCGCCTGGCGGAAGGGATCACGCTGAGCCGTCACCCTTCGTTCTCACCGCAAATCATTTCCACCTTTTCGTTATGGTATATCGGCATGCTGCATGATTACTGGATGTACCGGCCCGATAGCTTATTTATTAAAGACAAGCTGCCCGGCATGCGCGATGTGCTCAACTTTTTCAGCAAGTATCAGCAGGCCGATGGCTCCTTAAAAGACACACCTTACTGGACATTTGTTGACTGGGTTAACGACAAGGGCTGGGATTTTGGCCAGGCGCCCAAAAGCGCTAACGGTACATCGGCCATATTAGACCTGCAGCTGATGTGGGCCTACCGGCAGGCAGCCGAAATGGAAGTAAAAATGGGGATGCCAGCGTTTGCTGCAATGTATAAGGCAAAGGCAGCACAGTTGAAAACCGCTATCCAAAGTAAATACTGGGATGCTGGCAAAAAACTTTATGCCGATACCGAGGACAAGCAATTGTTTTCGCAGCATACCAATTCTATAGCAATATTGGCGGGTATGGTAACCAACGCTAACGCGCATGATATCAGCTTAAAACTATTGAATGACAGCACACTCACCAAATGTACTATCTACTTTAAATATTACCTGCACCAGGCCATGGTAAAGGGTGGTTTGGGCGATGACTATTTAAACTGGCTTAACATCTGGCGGGATAATATCAAAATGGGCTTAACCACCTGGGCCGAAATCTCCGACCTTGACCATAACCGCTCCGATTGTCATGCCTGGGGTGCAAGTCCAAACATTGAATTTTACCGCACCATTTTAGGTGTGGATACGTACGCGCCGGGGTTCAGCAAAATAAAAATTGAGCCGCATTTGGGCCTGATCAGAAATATCAGTGGTGAAGTGCCTCACCCTAACGGAAAAATACTTGCTAAATACCTGTTTAACAACGGAAAATGGAACATCAATATTACCCTTCCCCAAAGCACGTCGGGCATTTTTGTGTGGAAAGGGAAAACTTTTACGCTTAAAACAGGTAATAATAAATTGGTGATTTGATAAAAACAAACAGGCGCACTAATGATAATCGCCTTTATATACGAGGCACCTACGGAGCCTTAAAATAGGTTAAGCACTGTCTATAAACACGGTACCCCTATGGGGTATTAAGATCATTTTTTTTAACTCCGTAGGAGTATCGTGTTTATAGCACTGAATACAAAATGCTTTTGGCTCCGTAGGTGCCTCGTATCTAAATGCAATAGCACCGATATTTGATAAACCCCATATATGTTATTAACATTTTACCTTAATTGCACTGATTTTGCCACGCATAAGTAAAATACTTTTAAAAATTGGTTTGGTAAATAAAAGCAACGCTAACTTTACTTTTGTTGCATGTGGCCGATAAATTGATTTTATCGCATTATTTAACAATTTGATATTATTAAAATGTGATATTTATGCGCTGGGAACTAAGGGGTTCACCAAGAATAACTAACCAGCTAAATAAATTACGCTAAATGAAAAACACACCATCCCAGTTAAGAGTTCTTTCAATCGATATTGGTGGTTCGCACATCAAAGCCACTATCCTCAATAAAAAAGGGGAATTAAAAATGGAGTACGACAAGATTGCTACCCCCGCCCCGGCAAACCCAGAAAATGTTATCAAAGCTATCAACACCCTTGTAAAGGATTTTCCGGCATATGATAAAATATCGGTTGGTTTTCCGGGCTATGTAAAAAACGGTGTTGTTAAAACAGCACCTAACCTGGGTACCGATTACTGGGCAGATGTTGATTTGAGCAAAAAACTGGAAAAAGCATTAGGCAAACCAACACAGGTGGTAAACGATGCCGATATGCAGGGCCTTGGCGTAGTAGCAGGTAAAGGCCTGGAAATGGTCATAACGCTGGGTACCGGTTTTGGTACCGCTTTGTTAATGGACGGTCATTTATTGCCTCATTTTGAATTGGCCCATCTCCCGATAAAAGAAGGCATTACCTATGATAACTATATAGGTGAAAGAGCTTTAGAAAAAGAAGGCAAAGAGAAATGGAACAAACGCATGAAAAAGGTTTTCAAAATATTGAAAACTGTATTCAATTACGATACTTTATACATTGGCGGCGGCAATTCAGACGAGCTTACCTTTAAGCTCGACAAAAACATGAAAATAGTTACCAATGCCGATGGTATAAAAGGCGGCGCAAGGCTTTGGCTCAGTGAGGACGAAAGTAAAACCAAGCGCAAAATTGCAACCCCTACCGAGTAAATTAAAAACTAACACTAACTACAATACCTGATAACAAAATGAAAAACCAACAAGACATAGAAAAATTGGCGATTGATACCGTAAGGGTATTGGCAGCCGATGCTGTGCAAAAAGCAAACTCAGGCCACCCTGGTACAGCTATGGCGCTGGCACCAATGGGCCACGTTTTATGGACAAAGTTTTTAAATTACAACCCTAAAAACCCTGATTGGGCAAACCGCGACAGGTTTATCCTTTCGGCGGGCCACGCTTGTATTTTACAGTACAACTTTTTGTATTTAATGGGCTATGATCTTTCATTAGATGACATCAAACAGTTTCGTCAGCTAAATAGCAAAACGGCCGGTCACCCCGAATATGGTTTGGCTCCGGGCATTGAAGTAACTACTGGTCCGCTGGGGCAGGGTTTTGCCAATGCCGTAGGTTTCGCTATCGCGCAAAAACACCTGGCTGCTCGTTACAACAAACCTGGTTTTGAGCTGTTCAACTACAATATTTACACCATCTGCAGCGATGGCGACTTGATGGAGGGTGTAACTTCAGAAGCGGCATCATTGGCAGGTCACCTGCAATTGGGTAACCTGATCTATTTATATGATGACAACCACATCTCCATTGAAGGCAGCACTGATATTGCTTTTAACGAAGATGTAAGCGCCCGTTTTCGCGCATACGGCTGGCACGTGCAGGACCTTACTGACGTAAACGATACCCATGCGCTTGAGCTGGCTTTGATCAATGCCAAAGCCGAAACTCAGAAACCGTCATTTATCCGCGTTCGCTCGCTGATTGCCTATGGTAGCCCTAATAAATCGGGCACTGCAGGTTCACATGGTTCGCCGCTTGGCGCCGAAGAAATTAAACTGGTAAAACAGTTCTTCGGTTTCGATCCTGAAAAATCATTCAACGTACCTGACGAGGTGCTGGATTACTATCACAAAAAAGGTGCACGCGGCGCTGCAGTTGAAGAAAAATGGAACAAATTATTTGCAGACTATAAAGCAAAATTCCCTGAATTAGCAGCCGAATATGAAGCCGCCGCTAAAGGCGAATTACCTGCAGGCTGGAAAGATAAATTGCCGGTATTTAAAGGTTCAGATCCTAAAATGGCAACCCGCCAGGCATCAGGCAAAGTGTTGAACGCTATTGCGCCGGCATTGCCAAACCTGATTGGTGGCGCGGCCGACCTTGCCCCATCAACCGAAACTAATCTGAAGGAATACTTTTCATTTACATCAGAAAACCGTGCAGGCCGCAACTTCCACTTTGGTATCCGCGAGCATGCCATGGGTTCGGCTTTAAATGGTATGGCTTTAACAAAAGGCTTGCTGCCATTCGGTGCTACCTTCCTGATGTTCTCTGAATATATGCGCCCGCCAATCCGCCTGGCTGCCATCATGAAAATAAACCCGATTTTTGTTTATACGCATGACAGTATTGGTTTGGGCGAGGATGGTACTACTCACCAGCCTATTGAGCAATTGGCTTCTTTACGTTCGATACCAAACTTAACCGTGATCCGTCCGGCTGATGCCAACGAAAGCGCGCATGCATGGCGTGTTGCTATCGAGAAAAAAGGTGGCCCAACTGTACTGGTATTCACCCGCCAGGGTTTACCTATCCTTGATCAGGATAAATACGGTAAAGCTGAAAACCTGGAAAAAGGTGCTTATGTACTTTCAGAAGGTAGTAAAGGCCCTGATCTGATCCTGATAGCTACCGGATCTGAAGTAGCCCTAATTATGCAAGCGCAGGAAAAACTGGAAGCCGAAGGCATTTCAACCCGCGTGGTAAGTATGCCGTCATGGGAGCTGTTTGAAAAACAGGACGAAGCTTACAAAGAGTCGGTATTCCCTAAAGGAAGCAGAAAACGTTTAGCGGTTGAAATGGCATCACCAATGGGCTGGCACAAATATATCACCGACGAAGGCGATATGCTGGGCATGACCACCTTTGGTGAATCGGCCCCTGCCGAAGATCTGTACAAACACTTCGGCTTTACTGTTGATAACGTTGTTAAAAAAGCAAAAGCTCTTTTATAGAGGCAAGAAATCAAGAGTCAGGAATCAAGATTTTCCTGGCTCTTGATTTAAAAAATATACAAGTAAGAATCAAACGGTCAGAAGATAAGTTTTTCTTCTTGTCTCTTGGTTCTTGACTTCTTGATTCTAACCAAAATGAACTGGAACAGCAACCTGATAAATAACCTGGAGTGGGCCGATAAGATCATCAATATCGAAGGCAAACAAAAGGTAGCTGCCGAAATTGCAGCAAAAGTTAAGGATGGCGATATTATAGGTGTTGGCTCGGGCTCAACATCATACCTGGCCCTGGTAGCCATTGCCCAAAGGGTAAAGGATGAAAAACTAAATGTAAAGGCTATCCCAACTTCGGTAGAGCTTTCTATGTTCTGCGCCAAATTAGGTTTGCCTGTAACAACCTTATATGAATATAAACCCGATTGGCTATTTGACGGCGCCGACGAGGTTGATCCTGATAAAAGCCTGATCAAAGGACGTGGCGGGGCCATGTTTAAAGAGAAGTTGCTCATCAGCTCAAGTGAAGTAAGTTATATTATAGTTGATGAGTCGAAGATAGTTGATAAATTGGGGTCCAAATTTCCGGTACCTATCGAGGTTTTTCCGCAGGCATTGCCTTATGTGGAAAAGGAGCTGAAAAGTTTAGGGGCCACCGAAATAGCCATCCGTCCGGCAAAAGGTAAAGACGGCCCGATAATTTCAGAAAATGGCAACCTAATATTGGATGCCAGGTTTGCCGAGATCGGTAAAAGTTTTGAAAAAGATATTAAATCAATAACGGGAGTTATCGAGAGCGGGCTTTTTATCGGCTTTGATGTGAATATTGTCATGGCCTCGAACAGTTAGATTTAGCCTTAAGTTCGATGTCTTTAGTCCGAAATCTTAAAGAAAATGAGACTTTTGATTTGCTAATTCTAATTTACGACTAAAAACCGGCATTTACTGCTAAAAACTGCAGACTTAACCCGGAAATGTTAACAAAGTATGATATAAATCTTACAATTACTGACATTCTTATTAAGAACTTTACATAATAGACCGATTTGGTAGCAATTTTTACTACCTTCATCGCGCTTTTAACAAAATAATTAACAAACAAAAAAACAAACCCTATTATGGCAACTAATAACGTAGCGCAGATACATGGTTTTGGTCAGAGTATCTGGCTTGATTTTATTGACCGTGAGATCATTTCTTCAGGAAAGCTTAAACAATTAATTGACGTTGACGGCGTACGCGGCGTTACTTCAAACCCTGCAATTTTTGAAAAGGCTATCAGCAGCAGTTCTGATTACGATGCTGATATTGCCGCACTTAAATCTGAAAGCGATAACGAAAAGCTGTTTTTTGAAATAGCTGTTAAAGATATCCAGGCTGCTGCAGATCTGTTTAAAGGTGTTTACGAAGAATCAAACAAAGTTGATGGTTATGTGAGCCTTGAGGTTTCTCCATTCCTGGCTTTAGATACTGAAGGTACTGCTAAACAAGCCGAAGAACTTTGGAAAAAAGTTAACCGCGAAAACGTAATGATCAAAATCCCTGGTACTAAACCAGGTTTGGCTGCTATTCAGCAATCAATTGCAAAAGGTATCAACATCAACGTTACCCTGCTGTTTGGTTTAAAGCGTTACGAAGAAGTAACCGAAGCTTACATCGCAGGTTTGGAAGAGCATTTAGCTGCAGGTCACAAAATCGACCACATTGCATCAGTAGCCAGCTTCTTCCTGAGCCGTATCGACGTTATTGTGGACCCGATCATTGAAGCAAAAGGCGAAAAAGAGCTGTATGGTGAGGTCGCAATCGCATCAGCTAAAAAAGCCTACGAAATTTATAAAAGGGTATTCAGCAGCGAAAGGTGGAAAAAACTTGCCGAGCAAGGTGCACAGCCACAGCGTTTATTATGGGCAAGTACAGGCAGCAAAAACCCTGCATTTAAAGATACCAAATATGTTGAAGCCCTGATTGGCCCGGACACAGTTGATACCGTTCCTCTGGAAACTGTTGACGCTTTCCGCGATCATGGTGTTGCTGCAAATACTTTAGAAACCGGTTTAGATAAAGCTAACGAGATCTTAGCCAAACTACCTTCTTTAGGTATCGATCTTGCTGCTGTAACCCAGCAACTGGAAGACGAAGGTATCGAGAAATTCAACAAGCCATTTGAAAAGTTGTTGAACGCCATCGAAACACAGAAAAACAAGTAATCAAGTTCTAAGTCTTAAGTCGAAAGTCTTAAGTTCGGAGTCGGAATAATTATTTTTTGACTTCGAACTTACGACTAAAGACTTCCGACTAAAAATACTACATCTATGGAAGTTGCTGATCTGAAGATCCTTTTTTTTGACGTGGGCGGCATTCTGCTGTCGAACGGATGGGGACATGAGGCCCGCGAAGAAGCGGCCAAACGTTTCAACCTTGATTATGACGAAGTTAACGCATTGCATAATTTCATTTTCAATGTATATGAAATTGGCAGTATCACGCTCGACGAATACCTTGATACGGTAATATTTAACCATCCGAGGGATTTTGTACGCGAAGATTTTAAGGATTTTATCTATTCTACCTCTGTTGAATTGCCTATGCTGCAATTCCTGAAAGACTGGAAAAAAGATTGTGGCTTCCGTATTATTTCAGTGAACAACGAAGGCAAGGAACTGAACGACTACCGGGTACGTAAATTTAAACTGCACGAATGTTTTGATGCCTTTGTATCATCATGCGAAGTAAAAATGCGCAAACCCGACCCCGGCATATGGCAGTTAGCTATGGGTATAGCCCAGGTATCGCCTCAACAATGCGTGTATTTTGACGACAGAAAGATGTTTGTTGATACCGCCCAAAAACTGGGGATCCGTTCTTTTCAGCATACCAGCCTCGAAAGCACCAAGAAAATTTTAGAAACTCTTAAAAAAGAAAACCTCAAAACAAAATGAGCGCAACAGAAAACAAATACGCCTTTGGCATGATAGGCCTGGGTGTTATGGGTCGCAGCCTGCTGCTAAATATGGCCGATCATGGCTTCGCGGTTGCCGGGCACGATAAAGATACCGGTAAAGTAAATTCATTGAACCAGGAAGCTGGTGACAGGGCCGCTAAGGGCTTTGCCGATGTTAAAGAATTTATACAAAGCCTTACCACACCAAGGGCTATCATGATGTTAGTGCCTGCCGGCAAAATTGTTGACGCTGTAATTGAAGAATTAACCCCGTTGTTGGAAAAAGGCGATATCCTGATTGATGGCGGCAACTCGCACTTTACTGATACCAACCGTCGTGTTGAGGAACTGGAGGCTAAAGGCCTGCATTTCTTTGGTATGGGCGTATCGGGCGGTGAAGAGGGTGCCCGTCGTGGCCCAAGCATGATGCCGGGTGGCGATAAGGATGCTTACGCTGTAATGAAACCTATTTTTGAAGCCATTGCTGCTAAAGTTAACGGCGAACCTTGTGTTACTTACATTGGCCCGGGCGCATCAGGTCACTTTGTTAAAATGGTTCACAATGGTATCGAGTACGGTATCATGCAGGTAATTGCCGAAACTTATGAGATCCTGAAAAAAGGCTTAAAGTTAGGTAACGACGAAATTGGCGATTTATTCACCAAATGGAACGAAGGCCGTTTGCAGTCATTCCTGTTAGATATCACCAAAGATATTTTCAAGTACAAAGCACCTGGAACCGATCATTTATTGTTAGATGATATTAAAGACGAAGCGAAAGCTAAAGGTACAGGTAAATGGACCTCGCAGGTGGCTATGGATTTGGTAACCCCAATCCCAACCATCGATACATCAGTATCCATGCGCGACCTGTCAAAATACAAATCACTGCGCGAAAAAGCTTCTGCACTTTATAACGACCCTATCGAGCTTAAAGGCGATAAGGAGGAGTTATTGGTTGCTTTAGAGCAGGCTTTCTATTTTACCAGTATTCTTACTTATGCACAGGGTATGCACCTGCTTACCAAAGCATCTGAAGAGTATAAATATGACCTTCATTTGGGTGAAATTGCCAAGATCTGGCGAGGCGGCTGTATCATACGTTCAGAATTTTTGAATGATATTTACAACGCTTACAATAAAGATCAGGCATTGCCTCACCTGTTGCTTGACAGTGATATCCAGGCATTGGTTGCCGGTACCTTACCAGGCATCAGGAAAGTATTATCAGCTACTATTGCTGCCGGTGTTGCTGCCCCTGGCTATGCTTCGGCATTGAGCTATTTTGATGCTTTCCGCAGCGAAAGAATGCCTTCAAACCTTACCCAGGCTCAGCGCGATTATTTTGGCGCGCATACTTATGAGCTGATTGGCAAAGAAGGTACCTTCCACACACAATGGGCTCCGGCAAACGACTAATTGACGCTATTAATTAAAACAAAACAATGAGCACAACAGCTAAATCAGACCCTACCATATTTATCATTTTTGGTGGAACGGGAGATTTGAACTCCCGGAAAATTGCGCCGGCCCTATATAATCTATTTTTAGATGGATGGATGCCTAAACAATTTTCCATTATTGGTACCGGTCGTACCAAGCTAACCGACGAGCAATTCAGAGATAACCTGCATAACGATATTAACCAGTTTTCACGCAGCGGCAAAACCGATGATAAAAAATGGGCCGAGTTCTCAGCCAATATTTATTACCAGGTATCAGACGCTAACGATTTTGAAACGTACAAAGAGTTTGGCAAACGCATTGAAAAACACAACGCCGAGTGGAAAACGAAGGCAAACGTGTTGTTTTACCTTGCGGTAGCGCCTAATTTCTTCCCCATCATTGCATCAAACATCTCAAAAGCTAAATTGGCCGATGATAAAAAACGTGTAAGGATCATCATTGAGAAACCATTTGGGCACGACCTGGAAACTGCAAAAGATCTGAACCAGTTATTAAAGAGTATTTTTGATGAATGCCAGATCTATCGTATCGATCATTACCTGGGTAAAGAAACTGTTCAAAATATCATGGCTTTCCGTTTTGCCAACTCCATTATGGAGCCGCTATGGAACCGGAACCATATTGAGCACGTACAAATTTCAGTTACCGAGCAATTGGGCGTTGAGGAACGCGGCGATTATTATGATGGCTCAGGTGCAATGCGAGACATGATCCAGAACCACCTGCTGCAATTGCTTTGCCACGTGGCTATGGAGCCTCCTATCAGTTTTAGCGCCGATGAGGTACGTGACCGCAAAGTTGATGTACTGAAAGCAATGCGCAAATTTACTGCCGAGGATGTACGTAATTCGACAGTTAGGGGCCAGTATGGCAGCGGATGGATGAAAGGCCGGGAAGTACCTGGATATCGTGAGGAGCCAAAGGTTAACACCGAATCAAATACTGAAACATTCGCGGCCATCAAGTTCTTTATCGACAACTGGCGCTGGCAGGGTGTTCCATTCTATTTACGTACAGGCAAAAGAATGCACCAGTCATCATCGGTTATTACCATCCAGTTTAAAGATGTCCCTCACCAGATTTTCCCGGCCGAAGCTACTGAAAGCTGGCAGCAAAACAGGTTGATCATCAGCATTCAGCCGGAGATGAGCATCCGTTTGCAAGTGCAGGCTAAACGCCCCGGTATTGATATGGTATTAAACGCCGTTGACATGGTGTTTGATTATAAAGGTACTTATACCAACCAGGCACCTGAAGCTTACGAAACACTGATACTGGATACCATGATGGGCGATCAAACCCTGTTTATGCGTGGTGACCAGGTTGAGGCAGCATGGGAACTGGTAATGCCGATACTAAACACATGGCAAAATAAAAAGAGCCTTAACTTCCCTAATTATTCGGCCGATTCATGGGGCCCTGAAGCTGCAGAAGCTTTAATTGCCCGCGACGGCTATAATTGGTTTACTTTACCTGTAAACGGTAAAAAATAAAAAGCTGATGAAACTGAATATCTATAACACGGAAGGTGAAGTTTTAACCGGGCTGGCCGATCATTTTGTTACCCTGGCTACCGAAGCCATTAACAAAAACGGCAAATTCAGTGTGGCGCTTTCGGGCGGCAGCTCACCTAAAAAGCTATATGAGCTGTTAGCTTCAACAACATACGCCGACCAGGTGAACTGGGAAAAAGTTTTCTTCTTTTTTGGCGATGAGCGTAACGTGCCGCATGACCATAAGGACAGCAATTACCTGATGGCAAAAAAAGCGTTGTTTGAGCCATTGATGATCAGTCCGGCGCAGATTTTTCCGGTTGAGACATCGTTTGGCCCTGCCGAAGCCGCTGCCAAATACTGGGAGGTGATCTCGGCGTTTTTTGATGATAGCGAGGCAAGCTTTGACCTCGTGCTGTTAGGCTTAGGCGATAACTCGCACACCGCGTCATTATTCCCTTATACACCGGTGTTGCATGACCGTGTGCCTGGTGTGAAAGAAGTATGGCTGGAAGATCAACAGGTATGGCGTATTACCCTCAACGCACCGCTTATTAATGATGCGGCTCAAATAGCATTCTTAGTTTATGGCGCCGGTAAGGCCGAAGCTGTAAAACACATCCTGGAAGATGATGAAGATATTGAGCTTTATCCGGCACAACTTATTGATTCCATATCCGGCGAGGTAGCATGGTTCCTTGATGAACCGGCTGCTGCTGAATTGGAGACTAAAGAATAATATTCGTTATTATTTTGGCAACAAAAGGGCTTAAGCATTTGCTTAGGCCTTTTTGTTTGGTCGGGCAGTAATGATTACCGGGTGCATGTTGTAACTAATTTTATAGTATTATTTTTTGGTCATTTAGCCGTTTTGCCCAATTTCACGCAGAATTCATCATTTTTCGAACCAAAAGCACATGTTAAGCCAAGGTTAATTTTGACAAAAAAACAGCAATTACAACTGCATTTTACACTAACCTGACTAAAATACCCATAGGGTCAAAAAATAAATTACTATTAATCAATTGATTAAATATTCATGACTTTTGGATGAAAAATCGCATCTGATTTGTGTTGTTAATTTGCTGTGTGTTTAAAACAACATATATCAAAAACACAACAATAGTTATGAAAAATTTATTCAAAGTTTCAGCATTAGCCTTTGCATTTGCAGGCTTAGCATTTGGTGCAAAAGCACAAACATCTACACCTACTACCACTACAACAACATCAACTACAACTAAAAGCGGCATCCGTTACAGCATCGGTGTTGACGCAGGCATTCCTCTTGGCGATTTCAAAGATAACTACAAGTGGAATTTAGGCGGTTCGGTACAGGCTGATATCCCGGTTCTTTCAAACCAGTTATTTGTTACTGTTAACGCAGGTTACAACAACATCTTTGGTAAAAAAGACATCGGCGGTGTACAAGGCCTTGACGCAACTGATTTTCATTTAATCCCGGTTAAAGCAGGTTTAAAATACTTCCCTATCAGCAATTTTTATGTTCAGGGCGAAGCCGGTGCTGCATTCCTGTTAAACAAATCTGACGTTGGCGCTAATAAATCAACTGCATTTGTTTATGCTCCGCAAGTTGGTGTTCAGTTCCCGGTAAGTGCAAGCAGCTTTATTGATGCCGGTATCCGCTATGAAGCAACTACCAAATATGCTACCGGCGTTGATGCAAGCAAAGTTAACTTTATAGGTTTACGTGTAGCGTACGGCTTTTAATATATGGCCCTACAAATACCTTGATATAAAAAGGGGAGCTCATTCGGGCTCCCCTTTTTTATTATGTTTTTTTAGTTGATATGAACCTTTATAATTAAATAAATCGTATAAATTAGCACATTGTTTGTATTTTGACACGTAATATTACATTTACCGCACAATAATTGCTGAATATGAAAAGGATCCTCATCATTGATGATGAAGTTAATGTGGCGTTATTGCTATCGAAGTTTTTGACGCGGAATGGGTTTGACGTTAGTACGGCATCAAGCGGTACCGGGGGGATGGAAGCGTTGAAAAATGGTGAATATCAACTTGTACTATGTGATTTCAGGCTCGAAGATACCGACGGCCGCGAAATGCTCCGCAATATTAAAATTCAATATCCAAAAACAGGGGTTATCATCATCACCGGTTATTCAGATATTAAAATGGCGGTTGAGCTTATTAAAATGGGGGCCTATGATTATATCACCAAGCCGCTGTATCCTGATGAAATATTAAATACTATTAATAAGGCACTTGAAACTCACCACGCCCTGGTTGAAATTGACGAGGAGCCACAGGCGGCTATTTTACCTGAGAAAACTAAAGTTAACACCGTAAAAAAAACCGTTTTTGCGGCCGACTTTGTAACCGGCACCAGCCGCGCGTCAAAAGAGCTTGCCCGGCAGATAGAGCTGGTAGCACCAACAAACTACAGTGTTATTATTTTAGGCGAAAGCGGTACCGGAAAAGAATCAGTAGCGAAAAGCATTCACCTCAACAGTCCGCGGCATAACCAGCCTTTTATAGCAATGGATTGCGGCTCCTTAACCAAGGAGCTCGCGGCAAGCGAGTTTTTCGGCCACGAAAAGGGCTCATTTACCGGCGCTTTATATACTAAAATAGGTCACTTTGAAATGGCTAACGGAGGTACTTTATTTTTAGATGAAGTGGGCAACCTTTCATACGAGATCCAGGCGGCTTTACTTCGTACCGTACAGGAACGTAAAGTCAAAAGAATAGGCAGTACCAAAGAGATAGATCTTGATGTACGTATTATCATAGCCACCAACGAGAACCTGCAGGAGGGGATCCAGAAAGGCCGTTTCCGCGAAGATCTTTATCATCGCTTTAACGAGTTTAGCATTTACATGCCGCCATTGCGTGAGCGCGGCCATGATATTATATTACTGGCCGAACATTTTTTAAAAATAGCCAACCAGGAGCTCGGGCGCAACGTGGAATCGTTTTCGCAGGAGGTTGTGGATTGCTTTATGAATTACCGCTGGCAGGGCAATATCCGCGAGCTTAAAAACGTGATCCGCCGTGCAGCGCTTTTGGCCGAGGGCAATGAGATCACGCTTAAAGCTTTGCCGCTTGAAATGTCGACCTATAAATTATCATATGAAACGGCTAATCATTATACCCAGCATCATCATACCACAGCGCATGCGGTAGAAGCGCCCGAGGCTAAAGAACCCCGTCACGACCTTAAAAATGCCGCGCTCGAGGCCGAGTACGAAACAATTATAAGGGTGTTAAGGGAAGTTAATTTCAACAAAACCAAAGCTGCCGAGATCCTGAATATCGACCGCAAAACCCTTTATAATAAAATGAAGGCCATTAACCTTAAGTAAAATGGGGGCTCATGAAGAAAAGGACGATGCTGAGGCCATGCGTAAATTAAGGCACGATATAAAAAATCAATTATCAAACATTCACCTGGCGCTTGAGCAATTACGGTATGAAATACCCAATCCAACATCAGATTGTTTGTTTTACATGGATACGATAGAAATAAGTTCAATCCGGATCAATACCCTGCTTAACGATACCAATTAAAGGCGTTGCAATTAATGCTTGAAACGCTAAAACTTTTTGGCGTTTTTTTGTTTAAGCAAGTATCAATCAACAGCCTACATGTCAGTCTTCAATTATAAGCAGCGCAACAATATTATTCTGGCGAGTATCATTATACTTGGGTGTTTTTTACTATATGCGCTCAGCAGCTTATTTAGCTCAATTCTTGGCGCCGTAGTGCTGTTCACCATTTTTCGCCCTCTTTACATCAATCTTGCCGAAAATAGAGGATGGAACCCCTCTTTAGTAGCCCTGCTTATTATTTTTATATCGCTTATTGTTATTGTGATCCCTTTTTTAACACTAAGCATAATGGTTGTGGGCAAAATTTCAAGCATCAACCTTAAAGATCTTCCTATTGACCAATGGATTTCAAAAATTGATGCGTTTGCCGGGGCTAACCTTAATCAACCTCATTTTGCCGAAGAGACTTTACAAAAATTAGGCACTTTTGCCACCGGCCTCTTCCCGTCTATACTGGGCAGTGCGGCCAACACTATATTGACCCTGCTGGTATTGTATATTATACTATATTTCATGTTTACACAAATACGTGAATTTGAGGCCGGGTTATTGAAATATGCGCCATTCAGAGAGCAGCATGCATTGAAATTTGCCAATGCCCTGCGCGATTCTACCTATTCAAACGTTTTAGGCCAGGGAATTATAGCACTTACACAGGGAATATTACTGGCCAACGGATTTTGGATATTCGGCATCCCCGACCCGATTTTTTGGGGGGTTATCGCTATCTTTATTTCGTTTTTACCTGTGGTAGGGGCGCCAACGCTATGTATCCCGGCAAGCATTGTATTGTTTGCACAGGGGCACAACTGGCAGGGAGTAGCCTTACTGGCTTATGGTTTATTGTTCATTGGCAATATTGATAATTTTTTGCGCATGGTCATTAACAAACGCGTTGCCAACACACACCCTATTATTTCAATAATAGGCGTTTTTATAGGCCTTCCCCTTTTCGGGATTCTTGGCCTGGTGTTTGGCCCGGTGCTGCTATCCTATTTCCTGCTGCTGATGGAAATTTATGAAACAAACCGCATGGCGGCCGACAGGCTTGAACGGATAAACAGCGTATAAAATATACCGTACAAGCCTGAATAGTTTTGTGAACACAGGGTAAAATTTATTTGGCTGATAAAAGTTAATTTATACTTAAATAAAAATAATTGTGCCAAATGCACATATTTGGCAGGATATTTACACGTAACTAATCAAATGTTCAACTTTTAATTATATTACAATGAATGATAACTCAAAAGTAGTTGTTGCATTGCTTGCCGGTTTAGCAGCAGGGGCAGCGTTAGGTATTTTGTTTGCACCTGATAAAGGCAATGAAACCCGCGACAAGCTTACCGAATCATTAAAAAACCTGGGAGAGTCGATAAAAGATACTGCGGCTGCCGAAATTGACAACCTGGTTGGCTTAAAAGACAAAGTTGTTGAAAACATCAAGTCGAAAATTAAAGGCGCCGAAGAAGAATACCAGGACGACCTCGAGCACGCATAAGCATGTATAACACCAATCCCGGATGCGGATAAAAAAACATCCGGGATATATAACCTTACCCATGGAAGATAAAAAAGAGACTCAACCACCAGTACCCCCAATAGTTGATCAGTTAAAGGAGTATGCCGAAACCCGGTTTAAACTTTTAAAATACGAAGCTATTGAAGGTGGTACCTCCATATTAGCAAGCATCATTGCCGATTTGGTGACTGTAATAAGCATGGTACTGGCTTTTCTTTTTGCAAGTGTTACCTTAGGCTTTTTTCTTGCCGATATCTTACACTCCTACTGGATGGGTTTTGGATGCATTGCCGTGCTTTACTTTTTGATAGCCATGTTTATCAAGATATTTAAACGACACCTTGAAAGGCCGCTTATCAACATCTTTATTCAAAAAATATTTAAAAGATAAACCATGGATCTTCATATCACCAACATCAGCGATCTGCAAGCCGAAATATTCAGGTTAAAAACGCTTGAAAAACAGCAATCGGTGGCTTTGAAGGCACGCGTTAACAGCCCGTCTGCTTTATTTTCAACTGTGCTTACGCTGTTCCCGCGTTCAAATGATACCGATGGTGTAAAAAATACCAGTTTTTTCCATCCCGATATCCTCAACCTCATCTCCAGGTTCGTGATTCCGCTTACATTGAATAAAACGCTTTTTAAACACTCCAACTTTCTGGTAAAAACACTGGTTGGCCTGGTATCACAAAAGGCTTCAAACTATGTTAATGAGGATACCGTGAGCAGTATTTGGGACAAAGCAAAAGCGCTTTTCGCCAAGTTCACCAAAAAGAAAGATGACGCTGCATATAAACCTGAGCCATATGTTAAGCCTGTGGGCGGGGCTGTCGTATAATAATTTTTACACGAATGCTAATATTCGAATTTCTCAAACTTGCTATACAGATCCATTAAACCAATTCGTGTAATTCGATTTAATTGTTCTATGGCACGCAAATCATTCGTGTTAAAATAATTTCAATATTTTTGCGCTTTATTTTAAAAACGTAAAGTGGGAAAAGATAAGTTAAGGCGTTTTGCCGAGGTTGAAACCTTTAATAATGTATTGCAATTAGATGCGGGCAAGCCCTTTAAAGGCCGGTGGGCCGCTGAATTTTTTAAGAATGAGAACCCGGTTGTGCTTGAACTGGCCTGTGGCAAAGGCGAATATACCGTGAACCTCGCGCGGATGTTCCCCAATAAAAACTTCATTGGTATCGACTACAAAGGCAACCGCATTTGGCGCGGCGCCAAAACTGCTCTTGAAGACGGTGTGCCTAATGTTGCTTTTTTACGCATCCAGATCGAAAATCTGCTTGATTATTTTGCTCCCGGCGAAATAGACGAGATCTGGATCACTTTTCCCGACCCGCAGCCGCAATTAAGCCGCGAGAAAAAGCGATTAACTTCACCACGGTTCTTAGATAAATATATCATCGTCTTAAAACCGGGCGGCTGTGTTAACCTTAAAACTGATAACGACGGACTGCACGCCTACACTGCCGAAAAAATTGACGAGCTGAAGCTGAATCTGCACGTTAAAACTGAAGACCTCTACAATTCAGCATATGCCGATGAGGTGCTATCTATCAAAACCTACTACGAGAAAAAATATTTAAAGGATAACAAGAACATTAACTACCTTAAGTTTTCATTTACCGAAAACGCTTAATGGAAGATATTAATTTTTTTGAAAAAGTTTACCAGGTAGCCCGGCTCATTCCGCCGGGCCGGGTGACCTCATATGGAGCTATTGCAGCCTATCTTGGTACCAAAGGCTCATCGCGGATGGTAGGCTGGGCCATGCAGGCGGCCGGGAATGTAAAGCCTCCGGTACCTGCACACAGGGTAGTAAACCGCCAGGGTTTGTTAACTGCCAAAGCCCATTTCGGCGGCAACCGCATGGCCGGGATGCTGGAAAGCGAAGGTGTAAAAGTAGTTGACGATCAGGTGCAGAATTTTAAAACAGTTTTTTGGGACCCTATGATAGAGCTGGCGCTGTGATATCTCACTTTAATCAAAATGCGCCGCCGCCCAGCCCTTGCCCGGCATCGGCAAAGAAATCTTCGTGCTAACCCCTGTTTTTATTAAGTGCCTGACTATCAGCTAACAAATCGAACACATTCAAATTTCTGTTAACCCTGTTAACCCCCGGCGTTACTGTCTGTGTTTGGTGTTAACAGCTGCGGAGAAGAACCGGGCGTCGGCAGTACAATAAAGCTATTCCGTAAACTGCAGCAGCTCCATCCTGTTCCCAAATGGATCAATAAATGAAAACCGCGTGCGATCCGGAAGAACAGGTTCTTCCCAAAACTCAACGCCATGGCTTTCCAGGTGCCGGCGGGCTTCTGCAATATCGGTAACCTCAAAGGCCGTATGCCGCGATGTGCGCGGCAAAGCATCTTCAGTACTTAAATGAAGCTGGATATCTGATATCTGAAACCAATAGCCTTTTGAATTAAAGGCCGGCCGTTCTATCTGCTGTAACCCCACAACGTCAGTATAAAAAATTCTTGCTTCTTCCAGCCGTTCTAACGGAACGCAAACCTGGATATGGTCGGCACGTTTAAAGTTGATCATAAGCCCCTCTAAATCCCCCCTAAAGAAGGCGATTTTAATTAAATTATTAATTTCTATGATAACCTCGGTTATTCATGCTCGGCAAAAGTAAGCACATAACCGTTATTATCCATTATGGAGAATTCGGTAGCGCCGTAAAAGGTAGTTTCGAGGCCTTTTAGTACGGTTACTTTATCCTTTATCTCTTCAAAAAAAGCACGGATATTTTTCAGGTTGATGTACAACAGTAATGAGCCGCCGTCGGTACGGCTTATCTCAGGCAGATCATCGGCCAGGCTGCTAAAGGTTTGGAACATCATGGTAACGCTTCCGTTAGTCATCATGGCCCAAACAAGATCGGGTCCGGTTTCGGGTACACTCATGGCTACTTTAAAACCAAGCAGTTCATAAAAGCTGATGGTTGCATTAATATCGTTTACAAAAATGTTAGGTGATAAACTTTCCATAATTAGTGTGTAAAGAATTTGGTTAACGCCATAAAAATAGCAATCCAATCTTTTAAATGCTAAATATTTTAGCTTAATTAGCTTAAATTTTTATTAACAAACACAAACATACAGTGGGAAAACTTGTAGAAGAATTTGACGACTATCGCTCTAAAATGAACGACAGGATCATGGAAACCGCCAATACCAACATTAAACGCTTTTTTGCGCTCGATACCACCAGCTATGCCGAAGGTGCACTGGATGTTAAAACCAAAGAAATGCTCGGCCTGGTTGCCAGCATGGTTTTACGCTGCGACGATTGTATTAAATACCACCTCGGCAAATGCCACGAAGCCGGCGTCAACCATGATGAAATGAACGAGATTTTTATGATAGCCAACCTGGTAGGTGGTTCGATAGTTATCCCGCATTACCGCAGGGCTGTTGAGTATTGGGATGAGTTAAATGAAGTGAAATAAGTACGTAACAGCGGCGTTATAAGGAGTGAAGCAAATTCCTGTTTAGCATTATAGGATTCGCTCCTCGTAATACCGTTGTTTAATCCTTTACTTAACCTTTTCACGCCATGTACAGACCTAAATTCCGCAGAAAGCATTTTGACGTAGACATGTTTCCGATGTTCAACTTGCTGCTGGTTGTGTTATTATTTCTTATGCTGAGTGGGCGCCCCGCAATACGTTATCCTATTTTAATCAATTTGCCAATTGGCCATTGTTTTAATACTGCAGATCCGGAAACTTACACAACTACTATACTCGTAGGACAACAAAAGCTAATGCTAAAGTTTGATGCAGCGGACATACAAGAGGAAACACTAAAACAAATGGGAGATAGATACGATACCGGTTTCACGCCTGCGGAGATAACTAAATTTGGCGAAACGGATGTGATCGGGACGCCATTGGCTCAAATCAAAAAATATATTTCGGGTTATTACAACGCTACAGGCTATTACAATCAACCGGGATTAAGGCTCGATGAATTAGCCGAATGGATAAAAGAATCACGCAAAGCTACATTTGAAAAACATAATAGAAGATCGCGCATTTTTATCATGGCCGATGGAGAAACTCCTTATCCTGAGATCAAAAACATAATAGACATGTTAGATCAGCAAAAAATCACCAAATTTTCAATCATTTATTCCTATCTAAGACAAATATAATGAGCAATCAAACCAACGACCTAACCCGCTGCTCCTGGGCCGGAACAGACGAATTGTACATAAAATATCACGACCAGGAGTGGGGTAAAGAAGTGCATGACGATGACACTTTTTTCGAGTTCATGATCCTTGAGTCGGCACAGGCCGGGCTTAGCTGGATCACTATTTTACGGCGTAGAGAAGCTTACCGTAAAGCCTTCGCCAATTTTGATGTGCAAAAAGTGGCATCCTTTACCGATGAAGATGTTGAACACCTGCTGCAAGATGAAGGGATTATCCGAAATCGTCTTAAAATACAAACCTCCATCAGCAATGCCAAATTGTTTATAGACATACAAAAGGAGTTTGGCTCATTTGATAAATACCTGTATAGTTTTATGCCGGGAGGGAAAACCATCATGAACAACTCTAACGTTACACCGGCAACCAGTCCCGAGTCCGATGCGATAGCCAAAGACATGAAAAAGCGCGGTTTTAAATTTTTCGGCAGCACCATTTGCTACGCTTTTATGCAGGCCACAGGCATGGTGAATGATCATATCCCTGCTTGTAGTTTCAAGTAGTTTGGGATTTAACCGGTTTGATTTTGAATTGGAAGGGATGATTATTCGTCAACATTAATTGTATTTTTGAAACAAGAAAACCGCATTGATCATTTAATTTATCAGTGCATCATAATGAAATCACTTACTATCGCTCATTTTAAAATCTGTGAAATCACAAATCAATCGGTGAAATCCCGGAAAATAAAAATTAGTGAAATCATAAAAAGATGAAAAAACTATTTCTTTTGGATGGCATGGCCCTTATCTACCGGGCTCATTTTGCTTTAAGTAAAACACCACGGTTTACCTCAACCGGGCTAAACACCTCGGCAATGATGGGGTTTACCAACACCCTGCTGGATGTTTTGAAAAAGGAGGCCCCTACCCACATGGCCGTGGTTTTTGATACCGAAGCACCAACTGAACGACATACCGATTTTGAAGGCTACAAAGCTCATCGTGAAGCCATGCCCGAAGATTTGGCAAAGGCATTACCTTATGTTATAAAAATCATATTGGGTTTTAACATACCGGTTATCACCTCCGACGGATACGAGGCCGACGATATTATCGGTACGCTTGCAAAAAAAGCTGAGCAAAAGGGCTACACTGTTTATTGTATGACGCCTGATAAGGATTTTGGCCAACTGGTATCAGATAATATTTTCATTTACAAACCGGCCCGCATGGGTAACGAGATGGAAATACAGGGCGTTAAAGAAATACTGGCCAAATGGGAAATTGAGCGTGTTGACCAGGTGATAGATATTTTAGGGCTATGGGGCGATGCGGTAGACGGCATTCCGGGCATTCCGGGCATCGGCGAAAAAACGGCCAAAGCCCTTATTAAACAATATGGCTCGATGGAAAACATCTTTGAGCATAGCCATGAGCTTAAAGGAAAGCAGCGCGAAAACGTTGAACAGTTTAAAGATCAGGGCCTGATGTCGAAAAAACTGGCTACCATATTGCTAAATGTACCTGTTGAGCTGGATGAAGAAGGCCTCGAAGTATGCGCTCCAAGTAAGGAACT
This sequence comes from Mucilaginibacter sp. SJ, assembly GCF_028993635.1. Lineage (NCBI taxonomy): Bacteria > Pseudomonadati > Bacteroidota > Sphingobacteriia > Sphingobacteriales > Sphingobacteriaceae > Mucilaginibacter > Mucilaginibacter sp. SJ. Next base: position 4,039,688 of record NZ_CP118631.1, on the reverse strand, counting down.
ATTAGAGCCGCTTTTTGCCGAATTGGAGTTCCGTACTTTAGGCAAGCGTGTATTTGGTGATGATTTCAGTATTACTGAACTGAAACTGGCCGGAACCCAGATCGATCTTTTTGGCAATCCAACGGCAACCGGTCGTACCACCATGACGGTTGATGTGGAAGATATTCGTGAGGACCTGATCATCGCTGCCAAAAATATTAACAATACGCCGCATGAGTATCATTTGGCCGACACCCTTGAAAAACGCGCCGAACTGATCAAAGTATTAGCGCAGCAGCAAACCATCTGCTTCGATACTGAAACCACCGGTACCGATCCTAATCATTGCGAACTGGTAGGCCTGTCGTTTTCTGTTAAACCAGGACAGGGCTGGTATGTACCCGTCCCTGCCGACCAGGCGGGAGCACAAAGCATTGTTACCGAATTTAAAGCAGTGCTTGAAAATGAAAATATCGGCAAAATAGGGCAAAACATTAAGTTTGATATCCTGATGCTGAAATGGTACAACATCGAAGTGAAAGGAACTCTGTTTGATACCATGCTGGCCCATTACATCCTTGATCCGGATACCCGCCACAATATGGATATCCTGTCGGAAAATTACCTTGGCTACAAACCGGTTTCCATAACAGAACTTATCGGGCCCAAAGGCAAAAATCAGGGCAATATGCGCGATGTGGATTTTGAAAAAATTAAAGAATACGCAGCCGAAGACGCCGACATCACCCTGCAGCTAAAAGATGTTTTTGAGCCTAAACTAAAAGAGGTTGAAGGCGAAAAACTGGTGAACGAGATAGAGCACCCGCTTATTTATGTACTGGCAGATATGGAGTACGAAGGCGTAAAAATAGACCACGATACACTGCGCGATTTTAGCAAGCAACTGGAAACCGACATTGCCCAATACGAGAAAACGGTTTATGAAAAAGCGGGCGTAAAATTCAACATCGCATCACCAAAACAACTGGGCGAGGTTTTGTTTGAAAAACTGATGCTTGACCCAAAAGCCAAAAAAACCAAAACAGGTCAGTATCAAACCGGAGAGGACGTATTGCTTTCATTAGCTGCCAAGAGCGATATTGTACGCGATATCCTTGATTTCCGCCAGCTGCAAAAATTAAAGTCGACCTATGTTGACGCACTGCCGCAGATGGTGAACCCTAAAACAGGCAGAGTACATACATCATACAACCAGGCTGTTGCCGCAACAGGCCGATTAAGCAGCGTTAACCCCAACCTGCAAAATATCCCTATCCGCACCGAGCGCGGCCGCGAAGTGAGAAAGGCGTTTATCCCGAGGGATAGCAATCATACCATCGTATCTGCGGATTATTCGCAGATCGAACTGCGCATCATTGCCGAGATCAGCAAAGATCCTAACATGATGCAAGCCTTTATCAATAACCACGATATCCACACGGCAACAGCGGCCAACGTTTACGGCATCGGGCTTGACGAGGTAACCAGCGATCAGCGTCGCAACGCCAAGGCGGTTAATTTCGGCATTATTTACGGGCAGTCGGCCTTTGGCTTATCGCAAAGCCTGGGCATACCACGTAAAGAAGCTGCCGAAATTATTGAACAATACTTTATCCAGTTTGCCGGCATTAAACAATACATGAGCGATACCATGAACTTCGCCCGCGAAAACGGATATGTGTGCACCTTGATGGGCCGCCGCCGCTACCTGCGCGATATCAATTCGGCCAATGCAACCGTTCGCGGTTTTGCTGAACGAAATGCTATTAACGCCCCTATACAGGGTTCGGCTGCCGATATGATCAAAATAGCCATGATCAACATTCACCGGGAGTTCAAAGCCCAAAAGCTGGATGCCCGCATGACCATGCAGGTACATGACGAGTTGGTGTTTGACGTGCCTAATCATGAGGTAGAGATCGTAAAACCGATCATTATGCACAACATGAAAACAGCCATCAAAACCGAGGTACCTATTATGGTGGAGATTGGAACAGGATTAAACTGGCTGGAGGCGCATTAGCCCCCCGGCCCCCTAAAGGGGGTGCTTCTAAAAATTTGATCCTTGCGGTAGGTTACAAACGAGCGCAAGTTAAAGCGGCCATGTCTCCGTGCGATTGCCGCGCTTCGCTCGCAATTGGCATAATTTAGATACTATTGCGGCTAATCCATTAGCAACAGCCTTTGATTCCTATTTTCCCGCTATTCTCAATCCTGCCCTTTTCCCTATCATTTTTACAACTATAGCATCTTAACGGTAATAAAATCTCAGTGCTTTTAATCTAAATTTTACAAAACTATATTAATTGCCGCGGGTTTCTCTTTTGGTAATCTTTGCTTAAATTGAGCCAATAAAACCTGAATGAAAATATACCATTTGAGTGCCGAGTGCTATCCCGTTGCTAAAGTTGGCGGGCTTGCCGATGTTGTTGGCGCATTGCCTAAGTACCAGAACCTTGCAGGTTTGCAGGCTGCAGTTGTTATGCCTTTTTACGATCGTAAGTTTACCCAGGAAAACGACTTTGAAATTGTGTTTGCTGCTGCAACCTTACTCGGTAATCGCCGACTTTTCTTCGAGATATTGAAAGAGAAAACAAACAAACTCGGTTTTGAACTTTATTTAGTAAAAATTCCTGGCTTGCTCGACAGGGAAAATATCTACAGTTACCCTGATGAGCGCGACCAGTTCATGGCTTTTCAATTGGCATTTTTAGATTGGATCAGCTATTCGCAACAAACACCCGATCTGATCCATTGTCATGACCACCATGCCGGTTTAGTCCCATTCCTGCTTTATCATTCCAAACTGTATACAAGGCTGGCCAATACGCCAACCATATTTACCATACACAACGGCCAGTACCACGGCGCTTTCGGCTGGGACAGGCTATCCTTATTGCCAGAAATCGACCTGACCAAAACAGGTTTGCTTGACTGGGCCGGCGGTATCAATCCACTTGCCGCCGCGGTTAAATGCAGCTGGCGTTATACCACGGTATCACCTACTTACCTGGAGGAACTTACCTACAACTCAAACGGCTTGGAGTACCTGTTTTATATTGAGCGGGCAAAAGGTTATGGCATCATGAATGGCATCGACACCGAGGTTTGGAACCCGCAAACCGACCCAATGATCCCGACCAAATTTTCGGCTAAAACATTGGCTAAAGGCAAAAGGGCTAATAAAGAAGCTATTTGCAACCGCTTTGAGCTCGATCCGGAAAAACCGTTATTCACCTTTATCGGTCGCCTCGTTGTTGAAAAAGGCGCAGATCTGCTGCCTGCCGCTATTGAACGCAGCCTGCTCGAAAACGAAGGCGAAGTAAACTTTATCATATTAGGCGCCGGCGATAAGGAAAACGAATTGGCGCTGCTTCAGCTTAAAAATAAATATCCTGAGCATTGTAATGTATTTATTGGCTATGACGAGTCATTGGCACACTTGATTTATGCCGGGGCCGATTTCCTGCTGATGCCATCACGCGTGGAACCTTGCGGCCTTAACCAACTGTATGCGCTACGTTACGGCACCATGCCAATTGTACGTACCACTGGTGGATTGAAAGATTCTGTTATTGATTTCGGCGATGAGGGGGGCTACGGGATCCGCTTTGTACAGGCCAGCGTGCAGGATATTTGCCACTCGGTTTTCAGGGCAAAACAACTTTATCAGGATAGCGCAAAAATGCAGCAGCTCCGCAAGCAAATGATAACACTTGATTTTTCATGGGCTCGCTCAACACAACAATACACTGAACTATACGAAAGCTTAAAACTAACTTTATGACATCCAAAGTAATCTCCATTGTGCTCGGTGGCGGCCAGGGCAGCCGTTTATCACCGCTTACCGCAACGCGGTCAAAGCCGGCAGTTCCAATTGCGGGTAAATATCGTTTGGTGGATATTCCCATTTCAAACTGTTTGCACTCGGGTATTACGCGTATTTATGTGTTAACGCAGTTTAATTCGGCCTCGTTAAACAAGCACATCAAAAACACGTACCATTTCAGCAGCTTTAGCGATGCTTTTGTTGACATCCTGGCGGCAGAGCAAACACCATCAAGCGTGGCCTGGTTCCAGGGTACGGCTGATGCTGTAAGGCAAAGCTTACACCATTTGGCGGTGCATGAGTTTGAGTATGTACTGATCCTTTCGGGCGATCAGCTGTACCAAATGGATTTTGAAGATATGATCAACCATCATATCGAAACCAATGCCGAAATTTCGATAGCTACTATCCCGGTTGATGCAGCCGATGTTCCGGGCTTCGGAATCCTGAAAACGGACGAGAACAACATGATCACCTCGTTTATCGAAAAGCCTAAAAGCAATTTCGAAAGCTGGGCGTCAGAGGTTAGTCCGGAAATGGAAGCTGAAGGCCGTGTATACCTGGCGTCAATGGGTATCTACATCTTTAATCGAAAATTGCTATATGAATTGCTTGAAGGTAACGAACGTACCGATTTTGGTAAAGAAATCATCCCGCAATCAATTGAAGGCCATCGCGTAGCCAGTTATCAATACGAAGGCTACTGGACAGATATTGGTACTATCCCTTCATTTTTTGAGGCCAATCTGGGTTTAACCGATAATATCCCCAAGTTTAACCTTTTTGATAAAAACCCGATCTACACCCGTGCGCGCATGTTGCCGCCCTCAAAAATATCAGGCACGCTGATGGAAAAATCTATCGTTGCCGACGGTTGTATTATCAATGCCAAACAGATCACCCATTCTATAATAGGGATCCGTACCCGCATTGGTGTTAATACCATTATCGAAAACTGTTACGTAATGGGCAGCGACAATTATCAAACCCTTGAGGAAATTGCCGAATGTAAAGAAAGCGGTTCGCCAATTATGGGCATCGGCGATAATTGCCATATCCAAAACGCCATTATTGATAAAAATACTTACATCGGTAATAATGTAACCATTAACTGCGGCGAGAAGCTTGAAGATGGTGATTACGGCACTCATACTGTACAAGACGGTATTGTTGTAGTAAAAAAACGGGCTATAATACCGAGCGGCACAGTTATTTAATTAAAAAATAAAAAAAACAAACCATAGTTAATTTGTTATAGATAGAACTAACCATCTAAAACATAATCAACTATGAAAAAGGCACTATGTATGATCGCTTTAGCAGCGATCTCCTTCAGCAGCGTTTTCGCTCATGGTACAATGGTTCGCCCGTCAAAAGGCATTATGCAAACTGATACAACCAAGAAGAAGAAAACGAAGAAAATGAAAAAAGATACCACCATGAAAAAAGACACCATGAAGATGAAAAGGAAATAAGTCTTTAGTCGGAAACCGGAAGTGTAAGTCCGGTTTGGTATCAAACAGCAAAAGGCCCGGTATTATCGAGCCTTTTGCTGTTTGATAATCATCATGCTGAACTTGTTTCAGCACCCCACATGCTGAGTTTACGACCTGCCATGCGGCTCTGCTTTATGGGTTCCCGAAACAAGTTCGGGATGACCGTTAGGTGTGTTTTTACAACTCTATAGTTTCACCAATAGCCGGCAACTTCAAATTCAAACCAGCTTTGATAAATTTCTCGGTTACTTCATCTTTATCAATTTTGATAACTGGGAATGAGTCGTAATGAATGCCGATGATGTTTTTACAATTGATGAACGCCGACGCTTTAATGGCATCATCTGCCCCCATAGTGTAATTATCGCCGATAGGCAGAAATGCCCAGTCGAGATTTTCATCGGCCAGTAGTTTCATATCATAGGTAAGGGCAGTATCGCCTGCAAAATAAATAACCTTTCTTTCGGCGTAAATTAAAAAACCGGCTGGATTACCGCCTGGTGAGCCATCAGGCAAGGTGCTTGAATGTACCGCGTTTACCATTTTAACCCTTCCAAACTCAAAGTTAAAACCGCCCCCTATGTTCATGCCATGTACATTTTCAATGCCTTTAGTACCAAGCCATCCGGCAATTTCGGCAATACAAATTACTTTTGCGCCACTGCTTTTTGCAACTTCCAGCAAATCGGCCACATGATCGCCATGCCCGTGCGATACCAGGATATAATCGGGCTTTAAGCTGTGAATGTCAATATCCTTTGCCAGCGGGTTAGGGCTTATAAACGGATCGAAAAGCAGTTTCTTTCCACCAGTTACAATCTCAAGGGCCGACTGGCCATAATAAGTAGTTTTCATAGAATGTAATTTTATGATCTGATCAAAAGTAAACACTTATGCCAGCGATTTGCTTTAATGGCAGAAAAGTTACAGATAGGCGTTTGAACAGATAGTGCTGTGAAACCCTTAAAATGTAAAAAGCGATATAGAAAGAAAAGCGTCATTGCGCGGTACGAAGCAATCACAAACTATACAGATCGGCTCTGCTAATCGGGGATTATTAATAACTATAATTTGTTTTTCCATAGGTATTGATGAGCTCCCTTCGGTCGGTTGTCTGCGTACCTTATAATGACGTGATTGTAAGTTATTGATTATTAAGTGTATTTTTCCGATCAGTTTTATAACATGGGCGTTGCCTGCGGCCCGGGCTTTCCGTTACAAGTCCTCGCTTTTCCTGCCCACAATCCTAACGCTCGCTGTGGGCTTTACACTGCAATCCCTAACGCGGCCCCCGCTCACCATCGCTAAAATATATTTCACATATCATCACGGCCTTTTTCAGGGCTTCCCTGATGGTTACTCGCAATGACGCTTAAATATCTTTAAATACCTACTTAAGCGAATCGGGTTTATTTACCAAACATATTGCCCAGGCCGCCCAAGCCGCCAAACATACTCTGGGTCATGGCTGCCATTTCGCTCTGGTTAATATTTTCAGCTTGCTCAATCGCTTTATTTATAGCCACTACAAGCAGTTCTTCCAGTTCTTCTTTATCAGCACCAGCTAAAAAATCAGGATCTATCTGTACTGATTGGATCACTTTATTGGCGTTAGCGTTAACAACAATTTTGCCGCCCTCGGCCGAGCCCGATACACTGATGCCATCAAGACGTTTTTTCATTTCGCCAGCCTTTTGCTGGGCTTCCATTAATTTATCAAACATTTTGTTTAGTTTTTAGTGAGTGGTTGATAGGGTGAGTGGTTGATTAATTGCAAATTTAACCATTCACCTAATCAACCCAATAAACCATTCTCCAACCCCATTAATCATCACTGGTATCACCATTGCCATTGTATGCACTTTTACGTACAATAGGCATGCCAGCCGCTTTAAACAGGTCATCGAGCTTTAATAAACTGCCGTTGGCCAGGTTGGTGAGCAATACTATGGTAATGTCGTGTTTCATATCCCGCAGATAAATATGCCTGAACCCGTGCCACCAGCCGGTATGATAAATCACCTCCTCGCCCGGTGCAGTAAATGTACGCCAGCCGTAACCGTAGCTGAAATGCCCGTGCACCATCGGGTTACGCGGCACGTATGCCGAATCAAGTGTAGCCGGTTTTAGCAATAATCCTGCTCTTAAGGCCCGATCAAACAGGAACAGGTCACCAACTGTGCTGTAAATGCCTTTATCACCCACAGGGCCGTCCAAAAAGTTTTGCACTACCGAATAACGCCACTGGCCGCGGTCGTGCCCCACAACATCAACAGGTATTTTATCATAAACGGCCTTCGAGTAAACATGCGTATGCGCCATGCTGGCCGGTTTAAACACATTCTCCTGCATAAACTGGGCATAGCTCATTCCGCTCACTTTTTCAATGATGGAACCAAGCACCATAAAGTTGGAGTTGTTATACAGGAAACGCTTATTGGGCTCGTTGAAGCGCGTTGGCTTATAATCGGCAATCATTTTCATAGCCTCAGCATTGGTAAGCCCTTTGCGCTGGTTCAGGTGATTTTTCCGGTAAATATCGTCGATAAAATATACATAATTCATCATACCCGAGCGGTGCGTAAGTAACAAGCGAATAGTTACACCATCGTATGGAAAATCGGGAAAAAACTTTTTAACGTCATCGTCAAGCTTCAATTTGCCGCGTTCCATCAGCAGGAGGATGGCGGTTGATGTCATAGTTTTAGTTACCGAAGCCAGCTCAAATTGCGAACCGATTTTCAGGCTGTCGCGATGCAGGTAGTCGGCCCAGCCAATGGCTTTTTCATAAACTATTTTTCCTTTTTTTGCCACCAGCACATTACCGTTAAAACCGCGGGTACGATGCAGCTCCTGCATTACGGCATCTATCTTTTTATCAGCATTTTTAGGATTGTAGGCCAGCAACGCCGTGGTATCAAGCGGCCTGGCGGCAACCTGCGACTGCGATTGGTCTTTATTTTTATTTTTGGATGAACAGGCTAACAGTAACAGGGGGGCAGCACACACTACCAGGCTTTTGTACACTAATCTCATAAATCAATTTATCTCACACTAAACGAATGCGAAAATTAGAAATTATACAGCAGGTATTGATTAAAGTTTTAAAATTTTCTGTTAGTTAGCACAATTAGTATGTTTAAGTATGATTTTGTTGAAAAAATGCTTGTTTATTATGGCTCTGGTGCTTAGCACAGGGTTGGCGCATGCTCAAAATACGGATGTTAATAGTATTATTAAGGAGGGCATTAAGCTTAACAGCGAAAAAAATTATTCGGCAGCTATTGAAAAATATAAAGAGGCACTTGCCGCCGAGCCAGATAACGCGCAGGCCAACTATCAGCTGGCCTTCAGCCTCAATGCATCGGGCAAGGGTGCGGAAGCGGTACCTTATCTTAACAAAGTGATAAAAACAGGCGGCGACCTAACCGGGCCTGCTTATGAATTAATGGGCAGTATTTATGATACCGCTCATCAGCCGCAACAGGCCACCGACGCTTATAAAGAGGGGATCAAATTAAAGCCCGGTTATCAGCCGCTGTATTTTAACCTGGGGATAGCGTATTTCCGCGCGCAAAAATATGCCGAGGCCGAGCAGGCTGCCATTGAAGCTATTAAACTTGATCCTAAACATGCCAATAGCCAACGCTTGTACGGACTGGTAACTTTCCACCAAAACAAAAGGGTACCAGCATTGATGGGCCTGTGCAGCTTCCTGCTGCTCGACCCGGAAGGGCCCCGTGCAGATGAAGCCTATACCAACCTGCAAAGTTTACTAAAAGGCGGCGACCTGAAAGCAGCTAAAGCGGATCCGGAAACCTTGTTACTCAATAAAACCCTGAGCACCGCCGTTTCGGTTTCTGGCGGTCAGCTGGAAACCCAGTTGAAAAACATTTTTACGGCCGTTGGCAAACTTGGTGAAAAGCCGGGCAGACAAACCTTCTTTTGGAATTACTATGCAGCTTTTTTCTATAAACTGTCCCAATCTCAAAGCTTTTCAACGGCGGTTAAATTAATTGGCTTAAGCGCCGATAAAACAGCGGGAGCAAAGTGGCTGCAAAACAACGCAGACCAACGGAAGGCCCTGGAGGATTGGATGGCATCTGCTGAAAGAAAGTTTTAATTGCAAATTTATCGCCGATAAATCATCACTATGCCATATAGAAAATGATGATTTTATAATTTACATATCAATAATTGCGAAAGCCAAAGTTTTACTATTTTTGAGCACACAAAATTTAACGACATGAATTTTCCGGCTGAATTAAAATACACCAAAGACCACGAGTGGATTAAGGTTGAAGGCAATGTAGCTACCGTAGGCATCACCGAATTTGCTCAAAGTGAACTGGGCGACATTGTGTATGTTGATATTACTTCATTAGGTAAAGAGGTTGCTAAAGACGAAGTTTTTGGCACCGTTGAAGCAGTAAAAACGGTATCAGACCTGTTTATGCCTGTTGCCGGCACCGTAACCGAAGTTAACCCGGCATTAAATAACCAACCCGAACTGGTTAACACCGACCCATATGGCGAAGGCTGGATGGTAAAGATCACCGTAGCTGATGCTGCCGATGCTGACTCACTTTTATCTGCCGGCGATTATAAAACGGTTATCGGCGTATAAGATGAAGCTGTTTTTAAAATATCATGGGCCCGCTATTTTGTGGGCCTTATTTGTTTTAATTATTTGCTCGGTACATCTTGATTCTGTTGATAAATCCCCACTGTTTTTTAGGGGCTTTGATAAACTCACGCACTGCGGTTTGTTTTTCACCCTTATTGTACTGGTTTGTTTTGGTGTTATCAGGCAACAAAAACCACGGCGGATTACGTATACAAGGGCATTCGTGATATGGGCAACCAGTGTATTTTTCGGGGCGCTTATTGAAGTGCTGCAGGCATCTGTTTTTACTTGGCGCAGCGGCGACTGGAACGATCTTTTTTGCGATGTACTTGGAGCTTGTATGGGGATTTTTAGTGTAATGCTAACTGTTGAGGCAATTGGAAAAAAATGAAAAAAAATAAACTGGTTATTTTATTAGGCGCGCTGCTGTTAACAGCAGGTTCATCATGCGGCATTTTCCATAAGGGTTGCGGCTGTCCGCATTTCGGGAAAATTAAATCTGCCGATTCCAGATGTGCAGATGTGCAAATGATGGCTTAGCCAGGTAAATCTATATCAGCAAAGCACATTTACTATTCAATTTGCGGGTGTTCAATTTTTTAAAGTGTAAACACTGGCAATTATTTTCAAAAAAACACAACTGATAATCAACTACTTAATTTTGCTAACTATTAGCAAAGCACCCAACATGAACACATCAGCATTGATAATCAGCTACTTGCATTTTTTAGAAATTAAACGTTGAACACCCCCTTTTTAAAAATTGAACACTGACATAATTGTGTCAGTGAAGGCACCCAATATATGCTTTGCCGATCCGGAATCTGCAGATCTAAATCCTCACAACTGCATCTCGAATTGTCATTTACAAATCAAAAATCACCTGCACATTTAAAATCTGCACATCATAGCAAATCTTATTTGGATTTAATATAAATAAGCTTACATTTGCTACGTTTTATATTATAAATGATGAAGCTTTCACAACTGGAAATAGGCGAAACTGGTATTGTAAAGGAATTTACCGATCTTGAAATGTCAGTAAAACTGATGGAGATGGGCTGTTTACCCGGTGAAGAGGTCCGCATTTCGCGCATCGCCCCTCTTGGCGATCCTATTGCCATCAGCGTATCAGGCTACCAGCTTAGCTTACGCAGGTTTGAAGCATCCACCATCATTTTGCAGTAGTTTGTAAGCGTTGAAAACCAATATAAGAGTTGCACTTGTAGGAAATCCAAATACCGGTAAATCAACTCTCTTTAATATATTAACCGGGTTAAATCAAAAAATCGGAAACTTTCCGGGGGTTACTGTTGATAAAAAAACAGGCTTTTGCCAACTGCCTGACGGCCGCACGGCCGAAATAATTGACCTTCCGGGTACTTACAGCATCTATCCCAAAAGTAAAGACGAATCCATCGTATTTTCGGTACTGGCCGATAAATCAAAAGGCATGGTGCCCGATCTGGTTGTGGTGATCCTCGACGCATCCAATTTAAAACGCAACCTGCTGCTTTATACCCAGGTTGCGGACCTCAAGATCCCCGTAGTGGTGGCGCTTAACATGGTCGATGTGTCGGACAAGGCGGGCATCAAAATCAATATTGATCTTTTTGCCAAAAAACTGGGCGTTCCGGTAGTCCCTATCTCCGCCAGGAAAAATACAGGCATTGACAAGCTTAAAAGCGCCATTGCTTTTGCCAACAGCGTACCACTGCAACAAGATACTATTGATATTGAAAGCATCGCCCCGGACATCATAGCGCAAATAAAAGGGGAGATGCAGGTTGAAAATCCTTATGTGGCCTTGCAGCTTGCCCACCAGCACGAAACCCTGAGCTACCTTTCAACAGCCGAGAGCGACCGGATTGAACAACTGGAGCAGGAGCATTCTTTCCACTCGCAAAAGGCGCAGGCTACAGAAACCATCGCCCGTTACAACTTCATCAACGACCTGCTTTACGATACGGTAAAAAAAGCTGAAACGGCGCACGACGAAACCATAAGCAACAAGATAGATAAGATCCTTACCCATAAAGTATTTGGCTTTGTGATCTTCTTCGCCATCTTACTGTTCATATTCCAGGCTATCTTTTCATGGTCGGCCTACCCTATGTCGCTCATCGAAGACCTGTTTATCTTGCTGCAGGCCGGCGCTGCTAAAATACTGCCTGCCGGTCCGCTAAGCAGCCTGATCATCGACGGCGTATTGGCCGGCCTGAGCGGGGTATTGGTATTTATCCCGCAGATCGCCATCCTGTTCGCGCTCATCTCCATTTTAGAAGATACAGGCTACATGTCGCGCGTTACTTTTATGATGGATAAGGTGATGCGCAAGGTAGGGCTTAACGGCAAATCGGTAGTGCCGCTTATCGGCGGTTTTGCCTGCGCGGTACCTTCTATCATGAGCACCCGCACCATCGAAAACTGGAAGGACAGGATGATCACCATTATGGTTACTCCATTAGTAGCCTGCTCAGCCCGCCTGCCGGTTTATACCCTGCTGATTGCGCTGGTTGTACCCAACCGCAATGTTTGGTGGATCTTTAACCTGCAGGGCCTGGCGCTTACTGCCATGTATGTGCTCAGCATCTTTTCGGCGGTTATCGTGGCTTTTGTAATGAAGTTTATCCTGAAAGCCCGCGAACGCGGCTATTTTATTATGGAACTGCCCGTTTACCGCATGCCAAGGTGGAAAAACGTGATCTTTACCATGTATGACCGTTCAAAAACGTTCGTACTACAGGCCGGTAAAGTGATCATTGCTGTTTCGGTGATCCTGTGGGTAATGAAATCATACGGCCCCGGCGACAGGTTTGCGCAGATAGATAAACAATACGCCCAGCCGCAATACACTAAAACCATGACACCGGATAGCCTGACGAAGGTTATCGCATCCGAAAAACTGGAAAACTCATACGCCGGCGTATTTGGGCATGTTATTGAACCCGTTATTAAACCTCTTGGCTTCGATTGGAAGATAGGTATAGCCCTCATCAGCTCCTTTGCTGCCCGTGAAGTATTTGTGGGCACCATGGCCACCATTTACAGCGTGGAGGGCGATGCCGATAAGCTGCAATCGGTTCAGCAAAAAATGCACGAGGCTAAAAATCCGCAAACCGGAGAGCCGGTGTTCACCCTGGCTGTGGCCTTCTCCCTCATGATGTTTTACGCCTTCGCCATGCAATGTGCCAGTACGGTAGCCGTTGTTTATCGCGAAACCAAAGACTGGCGCTGGCCCGCTGCCCAGTTTGCCTATATGACCGCTCTGGCTTATACCGCATCATTTATTGTGTATCACTGGTTGAAGTAGTTTTTAGTTCATGGATCATAGTTGATGGTTCATAGCCCTAAATGTTTCAGCAATGTTTGCACTGCTGAAGTCTCCGACTTTGGATAGCGAAGTATATCAGGGGCTGAAGTAGTTTTAGTTCATAGTAAAAACTATTCTTACCAATACCTGCTTATTAAGTTTCGCTATTTAAAGCCCAGACTCCCGACAGCATCCGTGTTGAAGAAATTCATCACGCGTTGACACATGAGCAACCCGCTACCTCTTCAAACTCAAAATATCATGCACCGCATGCTCCGCTTTTGGGTATTGAAATATAAACCCGCTATCCAGTAAGCGTTTAGGTATTACCCAGCGGCTTTTTAAAATCAGTTCGGTTTCGGTGCCGATTACCATGGCGCCAACTTCCAGCAGCCACTGCGGTGCGGGCAAGCCGAATGGTGCGCCATAGGCCCGCCGGATGATGTGCATCATATCGGTGTTTTTTGTGCTTTCGGGCGCGGTGCAGTTAAATATACCATTTAATTCGGGGTGGTCTAACAGCCATTGGGTGCTCCGGGCTACATCATGCTCATGCACCCAGGCTATGTATTGCTGCCCATCGCCTTGTTTGCCGCCGAGGCCAAACCTAACCAGGTTAAGCAACCGCGGAAAAACACTGTCGCTTCGGCCTAACACAATGCCCATGCGCAGGGCAATTTTACGGGTATGGGGCGTATCTGTTTTAAAGAAAGCGCTTTCCCAGATGTTGCAAACATCAATAGAAAAGCCATAACCAATCTCACCGGTATCCTCATCCTGCGGACGGTCTTCGGCGTGGCGATAAATGGTGGCAGAAGTCACATTGATCCAAACCTTTGGCGGGTTTTCCATCTTATGGATCACCCTGCCTAATAGTTCGGTAGGTACAACCCTTGAACGGATGATCTCCCGCTTGTTCTTTTCGGTGTAGCGGCAGTTTACATTTTTGCCGCACAGGTTAATCAGCATATCGGCACCGGCAAGGTGAACCGTCCACCCCCCTTCGGTTTCACCATCCCAAACAGCGGTATGTACGTTGCCATCAACAGGTTTTTGTTTGCGGGCCAGGATGATCACCTCGTCTGCCAAATCGCGGTAGTATATGGCCAGCACGGTACCGAGATAACCATTGCCGCCGGCCAGTACGATTTTTTTATAAGCTTTCATGATCAGTTAAGGTTTAAAATAAGTAATAATAAAACGATACGATAGGTTACCCAGGTAATGGTAAGCACCCAGCCCAGCCCAAGCAATTTTGTACGGCGGATGTGTTCAAGGAACATCAATCCCGCTACAATCATAAAATACAGGGTATAAATCAGCGGACCGAATTGAAAAAAATGATTTACAACCAACCCGATCAGCAGTAATAAGCTGCCCGCAAAAGAGATGGTCATCATATTGCCGAGGTAGGTCCACAGATTACGGCGGTCAAAACTGCATATCGCTGCGCCCTGAAAAATGACTTGTCCGCCGCAGATCAGGTATTCGCGATAAGGATTTCCTAAAGGAACAATCCCGGTAAGCAGGTGTGCATAGGCTGTTAAGATAAAACCGGTACAAAACCAGGTGAACAACAAATACAATAAACGATAATGCAGCTTAAACGTAGGCTGGTATTCAAAGCCGGTTTCAGCAGCGGGGATAATTACCCTCCTGTTGTATGATATAAAGGCATAAACCTTGCTCATGAGCCAGATGAATGGTTTAAAAGCAAATAAGGGGGCAAATACAGGCCAGGTATTGGCAATTATTTTGAACAGACTTTTAACGCCGTAGGTAACCTCGCCGCTTTTCAGGTTAATTAAGGCTATTTCATTAACAGCCCGTTGCCTGTCATAAACAGGGCAGGTACCTGCATGTGCTTCCTGGTACACGGTGCGGCCATCAGGATCAAGCATCCCTGTTTTTACAAAGGCACCGGTATAAGCACGGCACATCGGGCATTCTGCATCAAACAGGATCATGTGGTTCTTAAGCGTTTTCATAACTTTCAGTGTTTTCTGAAACAAATATACAATATATTTTAAACTTTCAATAAATACTGAAAATTAAATTTAACCACTACCCTACATATTTAACATATTATTTCACCGATATTTAGTGTATGACAACCTATAAATTTATCCGCGATGAAACTGAATTGGTTCAATCTTTAATTGAATTTAATAAGGAGCCCATTTATCACAGAAAAATGGTTGGAAACAAACCTTTATATTTTGTCCACGCAATTATAGGAGAACAACATTTATTCGGGTTGTCAAAATTTTGTGCGTTCAAGGACATTACAAGCGATGATTATCTTTCAGGAAAGCGGCGTGAGACTGATGGGGGTAAAACCCAAAAACATATTGAGAAAGTGGTCAATAGACAATGGGAGCCATATGAGGGAATAGCAAAAAACATTCAAAAGGCATTCAAGCAATGGATTGAATCCTTTTTTCCACATTATAATATCTATAATGCCAACTTTTTAACCATCGAAGCAAAGCTTCTAAAAAAAGTAAAAGCGCAGAATAGAAGGTCAATAACTCAAGATGAATTGGAGATTTTATTAGACTTTAAGAAACGGATAGGTGCTATAGGCGAAGAAATTGCTATTACTTACGAAGCAGATAGGCTATTGAAACTTGGGGCAAGCTCACCATTGAATTATATCACCCATACCTCTAAAATAAACGCTAACGCTGGGTTTGATATTTATAGTGATTTCAATAAAAAGGTAAGATTTATAGAAGTAAAATCGAACGTAAATAATACAGGGGAAATATATCTCACAAGTAATGAACTTAGTACATTTAAATCGAATCCCGGGGAAGCATATATCTACTTAGTTAATATCACAAACCTCGAAAAAAAGGAAGGCATAGTTAGGGTTTTGAATGATGTAGATGAATTAGGTGAACGGGAAGCCATACTTTATAAAATAATTCGATAAACTTTTCCTCTCCCCCTCTTGCAAAATCAAATCTTATATATAACTTTGAACAACAAAGTACTTTTGATGAAAGAACAAGATATTCATGCAGAGTTAAGTTCCATCCGCGATCTGATGGAGCGTTCGGCCAAGTTTATTTCGCTTAGCGGCCTTTCGGGTGTGATGGCGGGCATCTATGCCTTCGCCGGCGCCGGCATAGGATACAGTTTGCTGCAGGGCGAGTATACTACCCTCAGAGAGCGCCATACTTACAATGAAGAATTGCTGGTCATAAAATTATTTATCGTGGCAATTGCGGTGCTTGTACTGTCTATTGGTACGGGGATCTTGTTATCGGTACGCAAAGCTAAAAAAAACGGTCAGCCATTTTGGAGCGCTGGCAGCAAACGCCTGCTCATTAATATGGCAATCCCATTGGTAAGCGGCGGTTTATTTACTATTATACTTGTTTATCGTGGTTATTATGGTGTTGTGGCGCCTGCTACATTGATATTTTATGGCATGTCGTTAGTTGCAGGCAGTCATTATACATATTCGGGTATTAGGAGCTTGGGGATATTGGAGATTTTATTAGGTTTGCTGTGTGCTGTAATGCCGGGTTACGGCTTAATTTTTTGGAGTGTGGGTTTCGGTCTGCTCCACATTATTTATGGTACAGTAATGCATTTTAGATACGATAAGTGAAGATATCATTAGATCAGTTTGATAAAGCCTTTGAAAACCGCATCCGCCTGCAAATCATGAGCGTATTGGTTGCTAATGAAAGCTACGACTTTAACTCGCTTAAGGAATTGCTCGACCTAACCGACGGTAACCTGGCATCGCACCTGAAAGCGCTGGAAAAGGAAGAATACATCCAGGTAGAGAAAACTTTCATCGGCCGCAAGCCAAATACACGTTACCTGGCGTCAGAAAAAGGCCGGGCCGCCTTCAAATTGCACCTCCTTGCCCTCGAAAATTTGATCAAACAACAAAAACTGTAATTTTTTTTATTCATAAACTTTGAAATACAAAGTACTTTTAATTTGCAAAACATGAAAAACCTTAAAGCAATTTTATTTAAAGATAGCACCGTTAAACTTGGCCTAATCCTAATCACTATATCTGCCGGGCTCTTCTTTTATGGAGGGGTCCGGCCTTTTTGAAGTCACCAGCTATTAAACAATAATAAATTGCTTCTTAGCGCCTTTGCGAGACAGAGCGATCGCTTTTAACCACATGCGGATTGAAAAATAATAAATGAAAAATTTTACACTAATTTTTACGTATTAATCGAATTACACGAATTGAATCAATTTAATATTCGTGTAATTCGATTAATTGTGGAGAGCTTGTAAAGCATTTGTGTAGAAATTTTTTAATATAAAATTGGTAAAACGGATCGAATTATGAGGTTTCCCTACATTGCATGAAACATAAATAAACTTCCATAATTTTCTTATTACTTTTACAAAAACCAATGGGTTATTCATGAGTAATACCTTTAACCGACCAATCCGTGTTTTAGTTGCCAAAGTAGGGCTCGATGGCCATGACCGCGGCGCGCGCATTATTGCCACTTCGCTGCGCGATGCAGGTATGGAAGTTATTTATACCGGGCTACGCCAAACCCCCGAAATGGTGGTGAATACAGCCCTGCAGGAGGATGTGGACGCCATTGGCATTTCTATACTTTCGGGCGCGCATATGACGGTATTTCCACGCATCATTAATCTCATTAAAGAGAAAAAAATGGATGATGTTTTGGTTACCGGCGGTGGTATTATTCCGCATGAAGATATGCTCGAGCTGCAAAAACTGGGTGTTGGCGAGCTTTTTCCGCCTGGCACCAGCACGCAGGATATTGTAAAATATATAACCGCTTGGGTACATGAACACCGCAATTTCTAATACCTATGGAATTTCAAAATTTGCTGATAACAAACAAGGGCCGCGTTCAATTAATCACCATTAACCGCGAAAGCAAACTGAACGCTCTTAATAAGGATACGCTGGCCGAACTGCATAGCGCTTTTACCGACGCTTTCCAAAATCCGGAAGTAGGTGGTATCATCATTACCGGAGCCGGACCAAAAGCATTTGTTGCAGGGGCTGATATCAGTGAGTTTGCAGCGCTGAATATTGAAGGAGGTGCACAGCTTTCGCGTACTGGCCACACCGCAGTTTTTGATTTAATAGCTAATGGCAGCAAGCCTGTAATAGCAGCGGTAAATGGTTTTGCTTTGGGCGGAGGGCTTGAGCTGGCTATTGCCTGCCATATCCGTATAGCAGCTGACAATGCTAAAATGGGCTTGCCCGAAGTAACTTTGGGGTTGATCCCCGGCTATGGGGGTACACAGCGCCTCACCCAACTGGTTGGCAAAGGCAAAGCGATGGAAATGATCCTAACCGCCGATATGATTACTGCCGCCGATGCCCTGCAATATGGCCTGGTTACCCACGTAGTTAACCCCGAAGAACTATTAACTAAAGCCGAAGAGATCCTGAATAAAATACTATCCCGTGCCCCCTTGGCGCTTGCTGCTGCTATCCGCAGTATTAATGCCGCTTATACCGATGGCGTTAACGGCTATGAAACCGAAATAGCCGAGTTTGGCAAATGCTTCGGCACAAAAGATTTTAAAGAAGGCGTAGCAGCCTTTATGGAAAAACGGAAAGCTGAATTTAAAGGGAATTAGAAGCTAAAAGCGGAATGCAGAAAGCTTAAAGCTATGCCATCGTGGTGTAACGACAAGCGTTTGTAATAATAAAAGCGGGGGATTGTGCGATTCCCTCCCCTGGGAGGGTGTAGGGAGGGGTTTCATCGATAAGTGTTGATTTTGCAAGGTGCTTAACCCCTCCCTGCCACTACACACCGCCGCCGCACCCCTCCCGAGGGAGGGAATTAAAAACTTCATAACGCTAACGAAGATCAGGAATTAAAAAAAGCGGGTTGAGCCAAAGGCTCAACCCGCTTTAAAATTTTCAAACTCCCCCTTTAGGGGGCTGGGGGGCGAGAGCTTACTTTTTACCCCAGCCGTCTTTCAAGGTAACGGTACGGTTAAACACTAATTTATCTTCAGTTGAGTTTTTATCTAAAGTAAAATAACCTTTACGCATAAACTGAACCGGCTTGCCCAACTCGGCATTAACCAGGTCGGGCTCAATGTATACTGTTGACAATACATGCAGGCTGTTAGGGTTGATATAATCTTTAAAGTCGCCATCCTCATTTGAAGGGTCTTCAACCTGGAATAAACGGTCATATAACCTTACTTCGGCAGTTTTGGCGTGTTCAACACTCACCCAGTGGATGGTGCCTTTTACATTAATGCCGCTGGTATCATGGCCTGATTTTGATTCGGGCAGGTAGCTGCAATGGATCTCGGTGATGTTACCATCGGCATCTTTAACAATGCTTTCGCCTTTAATGATATAAGCGTTTTTTAGGCGAACCATCAGCCCGATACCCAGGCGGAAGAATTTTTTAGGCGCAACTTCCATAAAGTCCTCACGCTCTATCCACAACTCACGGCCAAATGGAATATCCCTGCCGCCATCGCCGCCTTCAACTTCGGGGTTGTTTTCGCCGTGCATTATTTCGGTTCCGCCTTCGGGATAATTATCCAGGATCAGCTTAACCGGATCAAGCACAGCCATACGGCGCCAAGCAGTTTTGTTCAGGTCTTCGCGGATACAGAACTCCAGCAAGCCAACATCTATCATGTTTTCGCGTTTGGCAACGCCAATGCGCTCACAAAACTCACGGATAGAAGCAGGGGTATAACCACGGCGGCGTAAACCGCTGATAGTAGGCATACGCGGATCGTCCCAGCCATCAACATAGTTTTCGTTAACCAGCTGCAGCAATTTGCGCTTGCTCATTACCGTATAGTTAAGGTTTAAGCGGGCAAACTCGTATTGTTTTGACGGGAAAATATTCAGTTTTTCAATAAACCAATCGTACAACGGACGGTGAGGTACAAACTCCAGCGTACAGATAGAGTGCGTGATCTCTTCAATAGCATCCGATTGCCCGTGAGCAAAATCATACATGGGGTAAATACACCATTTATCGCCTGTACGATGGTGATGAGCGTGTTTAATACGGTACATCAATGGGTCGCGCAGGTGCATGTTAGGCGATGCCAGGTCAACCTTGGCACGCAGTACTTTCGCGCCGTCGGGGTATTTGCCATCCTTCATATCGGCAAACAGCTGCAGGTTTTCCTCTACGGAGCGACTGCGGTATTGGTTTGGCGTACCCGGTTCGGTAGGTGTACCTTTCTGGGCGGCTATTTCTTCGGCTGTGCTGTCATCAACATAGGCCAGGTTATTTTTGATCAATTCAACGGCAAAGGCATACAGCTGATCGAAATAATCAGAAGCATAAAGCTCATTAGCCCAATCAAAGCCAAGCCATTTTACATCTTCCTTAATGCTGTCAACATATTCAACATCCTCTTTAACGGGGTTGGTATCGTCAAAACGGAGGTTGGTAAGGCCATTGTATTTTTTTGCCAAACCAAAGTTAAGGCAAATTGACTTGGCATGACCAATATGCAGGTAACCATTAGGTTCGGGCGGGAAACGGGTAAGTACACGGTTGTCGTTTTTACCGGCAGCCAAATCTTCCTCAACAATTTCCTCTATAAAGTTCAGTGATCTTTCTTCGCTCATAAATTAGTATAGCAATATGGGCAAAAGTAACAAAATTTTAGGCGGCTGTGGACATTATCACAGGATATTCGGTTGTGTATTATTGGCAAGCAGATCAGCTTCAGTGAAAACGGGCAGAACATGCCGGAGATGTTCGGTTGCAAGGACATAGCAACTTTTGCAGAAGCCGGGGGTGTTAATCGGGGCAAATAATTACGGCCGGTGGTTGGTTTATAGGTATTAATGAGTTTCCTCCGGTCGGTTGTCTTCGTGCCTTATAATGATGTGATTGTAAGTTGTTAATTATTAATTATGTTTTCCTAATCGGTTTTATAATATTGGGCGTTGCCTGCGGCCCGGGCTATCCGTTGCAAGTCCTCGCTTTGCCCCTACGCTCTCCCTCGTTCGCTGCGGGCTTTCCACTTCTATCCCTAACGCGCCCCTTGCACAACCCAACAACAATACCAAAATCTAAAGCCTGTAATCGTTCAATAATTACTTTTTAAAAAATTTTAAAAAGATAGAATTTTAATATATACATCACACATAAATTATTAAATTACGCCCACCATTTAAACCAGCATGAAACTGGTGCGGGGCAACAAAAAAACAAACAATTTAAACCCGGAACAGCTTCATCAACCAAACAACCAACCGATGAAAATTACATCATTTGAAGAGTACAAAAAAGTTTACCAGCAAAGTGTTGAGCAGCCCGAGCAGTTTTGGGCCGGCATTGCCGATAATTTTTTATGGCAAAAAAAGTGGGACACCGTACTGGACTGGAACTTTAAGGAGCCTAAAATCAAATGGTTCCAGGGTGCAAAACTCAATATTACCGAAAACTGCCTCGACCGTCACCTCGAAGCTCTTGGCGATAAACCGGCTATCATCTGGGAACCTAACGACCCGGAAGAGGATCACCGCATTTTAACGTACCGCCAGTTGCATGATAAAGTATGCCAGTTTGCCAACGTGCTTAAAAACAACGGTGCAAAAAAAGGTGATCGTGTTTGTATCTATATGCCCATGATCCCCGAGCTGGCTATTGCTGTTTTGGCTTGTGCGCGCATCGGTGCTATCCATTCGGTAGTGTTTGGTGGTTTTTCTGCACAGTCCATTGCCGATAGGATCAATGATGCCGAGTGCAGCATCGTGATCACCTGCGATGGCGGCAAGCGTGGCAATAAGGAAGTGCCGCTCAAAACTGTGATTGATGATGCTTTGGTACAATGTCGTTCGGTTAGAAAAGTTATTGTGCTTACCCGCAGCCGCACACCGGTATCCATGATCAAAGGCCGCGATGTTTGGTGGGAAGATGAGATCAAAAAAGTGGAAACACAAGGTAACCCAAGCTGCCCTGCCGAAGTGATGGATGCCGAAGATATGCTCTTTATCCTGTACACATCTGGCTCAACAGGTAAACCCAAAGGTGTGGTACATACCTGCGGCGGGTATATGGTTTATACAGGTTATACTTTTGCCAACGTATTCCAGTACAACCAGGGCGAGGTATATTTCTGTACTGCCGATATCGGCTGGATCACCGGTCACTCTTATATCGTATATGGCCCGCTTTCGCAGGGCGCTACTACGCTGATGTTTGAAGGGATCCCAACTTATCCTGATTGCGGTCGTTTCTGGGAGATCGTAGATAAATTCAAAGTAAACATATTATATACCGCGCCAACAGCTATCCGCTCACTGATGAGTTTTGGGCTGGATAACGTAAATAATAAAGACCTGAGCTCTCTTAAAAAATTGGGCTCCGTAGGTGAGCCTATCAATGAGGAAGCATGGCATTGGTTTGATGACAATATCGGCAAAAACCGCTGCCCGATTGTTGACACCTGGTGGCAAACCGAAAATGGCGGTATCATGATTTCTCCTATCGCCGGCATTACCCCAACCAAACCGGGGTATGCCACCTTACCATTACCTGGCGTACAACCCGTATTGGTTGACGAAAACGGCAAAGTGATTGAAGGCAACGGTGTAAGCGGCAACCTGTGTATCAAATTTCCGTGGCCGGGCATGCTGCGTACTACTTATGGCGATCATGAGCGCTGCCGCACCACTTACTTCGCCACTTACGAAAACATGTATTTCACCGGGGATGGCTGCCTGCGCGATCAGGATGGCTATTACCGCATTACCGGTCGCGTGGATGACGTACTGAACGTATCCGGTCACCGTATAGGCACTGCCGAAGTGGAGAATGCCATCAACATGCATAGCAGCGTGGTGGAATCGGCGGTGGTGGGTTATCCGCACGATATTAAAGGCCAGGGTGTTTATGCCTATGTGGTGAGCCCCGATAAGCATGGCGATGAGGACATTACCCGCAAGGATATCATCATGACGGTATCACGTATCATTGGCCCGATAGCCAAACCTGATAAGATCCAGTTTGTAACCGGCTTGCCAAAAACGCGTTCGGGCAAGATCATGCGCCGCATTTTGCGCAAGATAGCCGAGGGCGATACCTCGAACCTGGGCGATACCAGCACTTTGCTTGATCCGGCAGTAGTTGACGAGATCAAGGCAGGGGCTTTGTAATATTTAAGAAAAACTAATTCGCATTTTTGGTAAATGCGGCCCAAACATAAAACGGGATCCCGGCCATCAGCAGTAAAAAGCCGTAATAAACAGCCTCCTGCCCGGCTCCCGCAATAGCCCAAAGCGCATAGGCAAAAGCCAGCATAGCCAGTGCTATAGCTCCGGCCCAGCCCCCTGCCTTTGGGCTTTTTCGTACCCGGATAACCAGGTAAGCCGCTGCCGATAACAAATAGGGGATCAAAACGCTCAACAGCGAAAGCAGCAGCAGAAATTTAAATTGTGTTACCAGGCCTTTGGTATAATTCATGGTCATGAACAGTGATACCATAATACTGCTGATGATAATACCCATATAAGGTACACCCTTTTTATTAGTGCGGCTGAATATCGGCGGAAAAAGCTGATCTTTTGAAATAGCATAAGGCACTTGTCCCTGTAGCAATGTCCACCCGTTCAGCGAACCGAAAGCGGCGATGGCAATACCGGCGCTTACCCAGTAGCGGGCGCTGCTGCCGTAGATGATCACCGCGGTATCGGCATAAGGTGTAAGTGATTTTTGCAGCTGCGCCGCCGGGATAATGCCGATCACACTTACACTCCCCAGTATATAAATGAAGGTGGTAATAAGCAGTCCCAGCATAGTTGCCCTGGCTACCGTTTTTTCGGGATTGGCCACGCTGCCCGAAGGTACGGTGGCGCTTTCAATACCAATAAAAGCAAACATGGTCATGGTAGCCGTTGCCTGCAGGGCGCTGACTATGCCGGTGCCGCTGGCGTTAAAAGGTTTAAAGTTTGCCGCCTTAATGAAAAACAAACCGCCGATAGCTACCAGCAGCAGTGGTAACACCTTTAAAATGGTGGTAACCAATTGCAGCTTGCCGCCGGTAACAACGCCCAACGTATTGATATAAGCTAATAACCAGATAGAACATAAACCGGTAATCACAGCAATAACACTGCTGCTTCCCAATATTGGAAAAAAGGTACTTAAGGCGCTCACAAACGAGATAGTAATGGCAGCGTTGGCACAGGCCACAGCAAGGTAGTATCCCCAGGCCACTAAAAATCCAATGAAATCGCCCAACCCGTCGCGGGTGTAGGCATATGGGCCGCCGGTAGCATGGGGCAACAGCTTGCTCAGGTTACTGAAAACCCGGGCTAAAAAGAACGAGCCTATTGCCGAGAACACCCAGCCCAGCAAACCAATACTCCCGAACGAAGCCATAGCCGCTGGCATCAGGAAAATGCCTGCACCAATCATATTGCCAATCACCAGCGAAGTACTGGTCCACAGGCCTAATTTGTTTTTTTCGGGATGAGTTTCGGGCATGGATCTTTTGTTTTGTTGAAAAGATAGGATTTTTTGGGATAACATGATATCCTTACATCCGGCCCATGTTATAATATTTAGTCTCTCAGCCAATAAAAATGAATCTTCCTAAACATTTACCTGCAAAATCGCTTTTATAGCAGGACATTGCCGTTTAATACCAATCCTGCATTTAGATAACCTGTTCGTCTCAAATGAAAAGCAAAAAAACTATGACCGGCGTGATGCTGGTGCTGTGTGCACTGTTGATTATCAGTTTTAAAAATATAGGCCATAACACTGTACCGCCTGCTGCTGACACCACCAATGGCGGCCTGTTCCTGCCCGGCAAGTTTAAAGCTGCTGTGGTGGTAGATAGCCTGGAAGGCCGCGCACGTCATATCGCGGTGAATACCAATGGCGATATTTATGTAAAACTCCGCTTCCCCGATTCTATCGGCGGCAACGTTGCCCTGCGTGATACTAACGGCGATGCCCGGGCAGACATCATTAAAAAGTTTGCCAATTATGAAGACAAAGGCCCCTATGGCACAGGCATGAGGGTACATAAAGGATACCTGTACTTCAGCTCGGAGGCAAATGTTTATCGAACAAAATTAAATCCGCAAACATTGGTACCCGATGCCCCGCTCGAATTGATTTTGCATGATGCTACCGCCCCGCATGAACATGATGCTAAACCCCTGGCCTTTGATAATGCCGGACATATGTACGTGGCGTTCGGAGCACCCTCAAACGCCTGCCAGGAGCAAAACAGGGTGCCCGGTTCAAAAGGGATCAAGGGCTGCCCGCTGCTGAAACAATACGGGGGTATCTGGCAGTTTGATGAGGCCAAACCTAACCAGGTACAGACTGATGGGATCCGCTATGCTACCGGCATGCGCAGCGTTGTTGCTATGGACTGGAATACTGCCGATAATTGCCTGTATGTGGTGGCCCATGGCCGTGACGACCTGCGCCTGCAGTTCCCTAAAATATTCAGCGCCTGGCAAAGCGCGGTACTGCCGGCCGAAGAGTTTATTAAAGTAAAAAAAGGCACGGATGTAGGCTGGCCATACTATTATTACGATCCTATTAAAAAGAAAAAACTTCTGAACCCGGAGTATGGCGGCGATGGCATAAAAGCCGGCAACGGCGCTAAATACACCCAGCCTATCATGGCATTCCCCGCGCACTGGGCCCCCAACGACCTGTTTTTTTATACCGGCGATCAGTTCCCGGCAAGATATAAAAACGGGGCTTTTATTGCCTTTCATGGTTCAACCAACAGATCGCCTTATCCGCAGGCCGGCTTTTTTGTATGCTTTGTACCCTTTAAAAACGGCAAACCTTTTGGGCAATGGGAAATTTTTGCCGATGGCTTTACCAGAAAAAACACGGTAGTAAGCGTGAGTGACGCGGCTTACCGGCCAATGGGGCTGGCCACGGGGCCCGATGGTTCCTTATACATCAGCGAAACAGAGGAAGGAAAGATCTGGAAAATTTCCTACACGGGTAACAAAGCCGGGTTTGGCAAGGCCGAACTTGCCAAAATGGAGCTCCGTAAAAAACTACCGGGTTTCAGATTGCCCGATGTTTTAAAGAGCGATCTGCAAACCGGCATGCTCAAAGGCGGCGCTAAAATTTACAATACCTATTGCGCCAACTGTCATCAAAAAAATGGCCGCGGCGATGGCAATATGATCCCGCCGCTTAGCGGATCGGAGTGGGTAACCGGCGGTAAGTTTATGGAAAAAGACCTCGCTATAAGGGTACTGCTTAATGGCCTCGATGGCCCTATCAAGGTGAAAAACAGGCCTTACAACAGCGCCATGCCCAAGCATAATTTTTTAAGTGATGCTGATATCGCGGCGGTACTTACCTATATCCGCAATAATTTTGGTAATAACAGCAGCCTGGTTACCGCGGCGGAGGTAAAAAAGGTAAGGGCTGAGCTGGGTAAATAAGATTAAGCCGGGAACCTATTTGCATTTTTTAATATTAACCGGATATGCTATTTTTATGGCATGACCTTATCCCGCAAATCAATTGTTTTTTGGCTCTTTATTTTAGGCCCTTTAACCACCTGTGCTTTAGTACCGGCGGATACTTCCAGTAAAAAAAATTCCGTACCAATAGCTGCACCTGGTTACCAGATCAGCGACTATGCATCCTATTTAAAAGAGGCTATCACCTGTTTCAGGCAAGACAGCATTGATAAAGGAATGATGTTACTATCCAAAAGCATTAAAAACATCACCTTACAAAAAGGTGTAACGCGGATCATGCCCTATCAGGGTTATGAAGTTTTTAGCCTTGTTAAGGATATTGCCGATAATAGCAATCTTTCGCCTGCGGAAAAACAACTGGGGAAAGATTTTTTTAAACTGGTATTCACATCACAGCCCGGTGATAAAAATGCCGATAAAATTTTAGACGGCTTTTTAAAAAATGCTCCTAATACCGTTTTTGCTAAACGATTAAAATTACTTACCGCGTCATTTAAAGGAAAATCGGCTGTGGGCACTGAATTGAACCGGTTGCTAAAAGACAGTCCGGAATTGATTTCGGCCAACACAATGAAAGCAGAAATGCTGTTTGATGAGCATAAATACCGGGAATGTATAACGTATTGTGATCAAATATTGGCGGTATGGCCACAGTATGCCCATGCATACCAGATGCGGGCTAAGTGCTATTATAATCTTGATGAGCTTGACAAGGCGGTAGCTGATTACAACCAGGCCATTAAATTTTTCCCGGGCTATTTTGTACTTTATTATGACCGGGCCGACTGTCTGATCGACCTTGAAAAATATAAGGAAGCAGCAACTGATCTGCGATTGACGTTACAGTTAAAGCCCAATTATAGTTGGACTTACTACAACCTCACCCGGTGCTACAGAAATATGGATATGCCTGATAGCGCCCTTTATTTTATCAATCAGCATATCAACCAAAACACCGACGATGGTGATGGTTATAACCTGAAAGGCGATATTTACTGCGACAGAAACGAATACGAAACAGCTATTAGTCTTTACACACAGGCCATCAACCTGGAACCCGACCGACGGACTTTTTATGTTGATCGCGGCGACGCTTATTATTACGCAGATAAATTGGATGATGCCATAAAAGATCTCCAAAAAGCTATCAGCATTGATAAATCATATCCTTTTCCATACGACAGGATAGGCGACTGCTACTATCAGAAAAAGCAATATGAAACAGCCATAACTTATCATCAGAAAGCAGTAAAGGCCGACCCGACCTATAAATACGCCTACGTAGGGCTCAATTTAAGCTATACGCAATCGGGTAACTACCTGGCAGCTATTGATGCCGCCAAAAAAGCAATAGCTATTGACAGCACTTATGCCAATGCCTTGGGTAACCTGGGGTGGTCATGTTATTGCGCTGGTAAGTTTGATGACTGTATAAAATATTCTTACAAGGCGCTGAAATACCAGGATGACGCCACTTACGCCATGTTTAATATTGCGCTTGCCACACTTGCAAAAGGCGAAACAGGCAAAGCGAAACAATTATATACAGGTTTTATAAAAACCTGCAAAGAAAAGAACTATGAGATAAGGGATGGTGCCACCGACGATTTACGGGAACTGATCAGGAAAAAAGTATATGTAGAAGAATCAAAATTTATAATTGAACATATTTTTGAGCAAAAAGTAGAGTGACCAGAAAAATAATTTCCCTGCAAACGTGTTAAAATCACCAAACCCGCACATTTTTTAAACAATTAAAAACCTACTTTAGAGTTTTTGTACTTATAAACTATTACTGAAAGTATTAATGATAAACAATTTTCCGCTTAAAAAGCTTGTGCTGGTAGCCGGGCTTTGCTTACCTGTGTTCACTTATGCGCAGGAGGCTCCAAAAACTAAACCTAACTGGCAAAACCTTGATCTTAAAACCGATTCTGTATTTGGGATCAGTACCGAAAAAGCATACAACGAACTGTTAAAAGGCAAAAAACACGTTACCGTGCTGATAGCCGTAATTGATGGCGGTATTGATGTTGATCATGAAGACCTAAAAAAGGTGATCTGGAATAACCCGAAAGAAACCGCCGCGAATAAAAACGATGATGATAAAAACGGCTATGCTGATGACATGCACGGCTGGGATTTTATAGGATCGGCCAAGGGAGATGTACATTATGATAACCTGGAGCTAACCCGGCTGGTACGGATCAACAACGCCCGCTTTGCCAATGTTGACAGTACTAAACTTACCGGGAAAGACCTTGCCGATTTTAAAGCATACAGCGCTATGAAAGCCGATATGGATAAGCAGGTTGCCAAAGCACAGCAAACCTATACGGTGATCAATAAATTCAATACCCTGCTTGATGGGGTACTGACCAAGCTGGGCAACCAAAACCCAAGCCTTGATGATATCACCAAATTTGAGCCTAAAGATAATGGCGAGGCCTATGTTAAACGTGTATTGGTAAGCGCCCTGCCTTCGTTTAAAAATGTAGCCGAGTTCAGGGAGAAAGAGGTAAACGGCGGCTTAACTCACTTTAAAGAGCAGTTGGATTATCACCTCAACCTTAATTTCAATTCGAGGGACACCGTGGGCGATAACTATAACAATGCTAATGAGCGTTTTTATGGCAATAATGACGTAACCGGCCCGGATGCTGATCATGGCACCCACGTTGCCGGGATCATTGGAGCGATAAGGGATAACAACCTTGGTGTTATGGGTGTGGCCAATGATGTAGCTATCATGTCGGTACGTACAGTGCCTACCGGCGATGAACGCGATAAGGATGTAGCAAACGCTATTCGTTATGCTGCGGCTAACGGTGCTAAAGTCATCAACATGAGCTTTGGCAAAAGTTACTCGTACAATAAAAAAGCAGTTGACGAGGCAGTAAAATTTGCGTTAAGCAAGGATGTGTTGCTTGTACATGCCGCGGGTAATGACAACAACAACACCGAAGTTGAACTGAACGTCCCTAACCGTATTTATGAAGATAAAAGCGGTATAGCCGGTGCCTGGATAGAAGTTGGCGCGTCGGGCCCTAAAGACGATGAAACGCTGAAAGCATCTTTCTCCAATTATGGCAAAACCAGTGTTGATGTGTTTGCACCGGGTGTGGCCATCAATTCAACCACACCAAAATCAGCCTATGCCGAGCATGATGGTACCAGTATGGCGGCACCGGTTGTAACCGGCCTGGCGGCGCTCATCCGTTCATATTATCCAAAATTAACGGCTGTACAGGTTAAGGAGATCATCATGAAATCGGTAGTGAAAATATCACATAATGTAGAGATTAAAGATGGGGAGACAAAAAAAGAAGTTCCGTTTACCGATCTTTGTGTAACCGGCGGCGTGGTTAATGCTTATAACGCGCTTCAGCTGGCTGCCACTTATTAAGTTCAAACCATTTTATGAAAAATACCCTCCGCCTGATACCGGTTTACACGTTTTTACTGGGCATATTTTTAGGTTTTACCACCTCTGCCCAAACAGTTGTAACCAAGGTATCAGGCGGATGGATTAAAGGTATCGAAGAAGGGCCAACCCTGGTGTTTAAAGGCATCCCGTATGCTAAACCACCGGTTGGCCCTTTGCGCTTTATGCCCCCACAGCCAATGGCCTCGTGGAAGGATACGCTTTCATGCGAAAAATTTGGAAGCCCGGCATCACAGGGCGGCGGCGCAGGTGGACTAAAAGGCAGTGAAGACTGTCTATCTTTAAACGTTTATACACCAACAACAGCAAGGGATGCCAAACTTCCGGTACTGGTATGGGTACATGGCGGCTCGCTTACAGGCGGCTCGGGTATGGGGATGAACGGCCACGCTTTTGCCGACGATGACAGCGTTGTTACCGTTACCATTAATTATCGCCTTGGTGTTTTCGGCTTTATGTATTTGGGCGATGTAAACAAAGCTTACCAATCATCCGGAAATAATGGCCTGCTCGATCTGATCATGGCGCTGAAATGGATCAGGCAAAATATTGCGGCGATGGGCGGCGATGCCTCGAAGGTTACCGTCATGGGCGAATCGGCAGGCGCTAAACTCACCAGTGCCCTGTTGGCAACACCGCAATCCAAAGGCTATTTCAACCAGCAGATTTTAGAAAGCGGCGCCGTGCAATGCATCCGGGATTCTGTTACCGCTAAAGGCATCAGGCAGCGGCTAATGACCGAGCTGGGAGTTAGCAAACCCGCCGACCTCCTCAAAATCTCCGCCGAAAAACTTATTGCAGCACAGGCAAAAGTCAGCAATGGGGCACAGGGCACCAACTATTTTGGCCCGGTGATAGATGGCGCGGTGATTTCGCAGGATCCATATCAATATATCCTCAAAAACAGAAATGATAAAGTACGCTTCCTGATCGGTACCAATAAGTTTGAAAGTAAAATGTTTATGAATTTTGATAAACGCCTCAACCACCTCGACAGCACGGTGCTATATGGCTGGTTTGGTGATAATTACCGTTATATTTTATCGAATTTTGAAAGTGAGGCTAAAAACGGCAATGCAGATAGCGCTGCCATAAAAGTACTCACCCAATACATGTACCAGATGCACAGCTACCGGCTGGCTAACACATTAGCACAGGCAGGCAGCCACGTTTGGATGTACCGTTTTGATTACAAGCGCGATGGTACCGGTGCAACCCATGCCGATGAATTAGGCTATGTTTGGTTTTTACCTAAACAAAACAATTTTAACGATACAGAACTAAAACTGGCTAACCAAATACACCAAACCTGGATAAACTTTATAAAAGGCAAAGCTCCGGGCCAGGTTAATGATAAGCAATGGCCTCATTTTGTAGCAGGCGAAAATAATATCATGGTTTTTGATACCGTTTCGGGGCCAACGCAGCTTAACGATATTTACAACGACAGGGCCCATCCTTCTTCCTGCTTTGTACTGAAATAATTGCCCTGGATGCAGTTTAAAATGGTTTGATAAAATCTTATTGAAAAAGCCGTCATTGCGAGGACGAAGCAATTAGTCTCACCCAACCCTCTCCGGAGGAGAGTACTTTAAACGCTTTTGAAGTCTTTCCTTTCGGGGAGAGCTTTAGAGTGGGTAATTGCTTCGTTCCTTATAATGGCATGATTGTAAGCTATTGATTATTAAGTATATTTTTCGATTGATTTTATAGATTTGGGCGTTGCCTGCGGCCCGGGCTTTACGTTACAAGTCCTCGCTTTTCCCGCCCGCAATCCCAACCCGCGCTGTGGGCTTTACACTGCAATCCCTAACGCGGCCCCACACATAATATCCCTAAAATATATTTTACATGCCATAACGGCTTTTTTCAGGTTGCCTTGATGCTTTCTCAATGATGCGTTTCATCTGTTTTTTAACAGCTCTTCGGGTTTATTTGACAAGCGAATAGGCATGCAAAGATTATAATCCGGGCTTTGTGTTTATTCGAGCGGCTGGCATTTGTAGCCATAATCTTTAAGGATGCCCACAACCAATGGCAATGAAACCTCCGGGCCCTCTATCCTCAATACTTTATCACAATCTTCCAGGTCAAAATTTACACTGCTGTTTGTAATGCGTTTTTGAAGCAGGCCCACCAATTTTGCGGCCTGCGCCGGATCCTCAACATTTGTTTTAAAAACCTCGACCATTAAATTAATAGTTGTTTCCATTGCTGCGGTTGATTGATGTTATACATTGATAAGGAATACTTGCACCGGCTCCGGGTTAAAACCGGTAGCTGATCCCCGATTCGACGGTAAAGCCGGTCTTTTTCAGTTCGACCAGGGGAACGCGTTTGTTCAGGTCGTTAAATGGTGCCCAGTTAACTTTTTGATCTTTATTGTATAAGTCAAGCTGCTGCACAAAATTGTAACCTCCGCTTATTTGTACCGAAAAGTTTTTAGCCAGCTGGTAATTATAAAAAAGCGTGTTTTTATACTGCTGTACCTGTAAATAATTTGACCCTGTTTTTTTCGACAACCGGTATGAGCCCCCGCCAATGCCAAAGTCGCTGCTGAAACCAATGATACTTTTATCGTTGAGCTGGTACTTTAATTTTTCGGAAACGGGCAGGGTGCCGCTAAGGCTTAGTTTTTCGCTGATCTGCCATTCTATCCCGATAACCGGCAGCAGTATCGTACCAAAAAACTGCCTTGAATAACCCGCACCCACAGCGTAGGAAAAGTTTTTAGACTTACGGATCTTGAGCATGGCAAAGCCCGAGTATAGCATGTCTTCGCCCGAAACATCTTTCAGGTCGGATGATAAGGTAGGGATTGCTGATACCAGCAGCGCGTACTTTGCAGAAAACGATTTTTGAAAAGTGATGGGTACCGAAATAGAATAAAAATCGGTACCGCCGAATGATTTTCCTGTTCCGGATAAGGAAAGCCCGCTGTAACTGACGCCGGCAAGTAAAAAATCAAGCTTTCCGTCCCTGAAATTATTTATCAGCGGTACGTTGACCGAAGCATTCACTTGCCTGATGTTCATGTTTTTATTTTTAACGGTAAACGGCGAGTAGGAGTAACCGGCATCAAATGATCCGATTTTGGGCTTAAATACTGAATCGGCATTGGTTGCCGTTTTTTGCTGGGCGCCTGCAGTAAATTTAAACGAAATCAAAAAGATAACAAGATAGATCAGGAATGTTGCTTTCATAGCATTTGTGTTGTTAAGACGATTATTAAAATTTGTCTCTTAAACACGGCTGAAGCATTTTACCCTCATTGCTGTTGATGATATTTTTTAAAAGTGGATTTGGATGGGTGGGGTAGTTCGGGCTATTTTTTATTAATAAACGGATATCTTTCGGCCAGGGATATGGTTAAGCAATTGAAGCCCAGTTACGGAAAACGTTAAAGCACCACAACCTGTCAGCATAAGAAGAGATTAGTGCGAAAAATTGATTATTAGTTGTATTAGTTTATTACGGTCTTTTGCGCTCATAGCGGGATATACTGGTAAATAAACAAGATTGTCTAATGCTAATTCTTCAGGTTTGGGAACGCCGCCCGCCTCGCTCAACTTGATTAAGCTTGATGCTTTTTGCGAAGCATCAAAACCGTTATTACGCAAGTGTTTGATCAGTGCATCCGGATTATGGGTTTCAACAGGCATCACCCAGTAAGAATGCCTCTTGTTGTCAAAACCAATTTTATAATTATCGGGGATCTTTGATAAAATATCTTTAGCTAATTGGATCCTTTTAGTAATACTATTTTGATCAAAGTTAGCAAGTTTTTTTCGGAGCAGCCTTTGATTTGGAGTGGAAGGCCGATGCCGGATCTGTCTAAAAATATCGTTGCCGGGGAAGCCCTTTGTAAAGCCACCTAATACCTGTTCAAAGTCCTTTCCCAAAGCCATTACTAAATTATAAAACCCGGTATAAATAACTTTATTGGTGAGCAGTTTTACAAACAGCGCTTTAAAAAGCTTTTTAAAATAGCCTGCAGTGCTTTGTTGATGGTAGTGCCCATTTTGCGCAACAACCTCAGCGTACAAACCCGGGTCTTTTATTTTGATCATCGCCCCGCTAATAGCCGTATTGGTTTTAATAAAGCCAAAGCTAAACATCACTACGTCTGACGCGGGATTCCCGCTATATAAATTACCGGCATATGCTTGTGCGCAATCCTCAAATATAATGAGGTTATGCTTTTTTGCTATGGCAACTATCGCTTCAATTTCCATGATACCGCCAAAAAGGTGAGTGATCAGTATGGCTTTTGTTGCAGGTGTAATTGCCGCTTCCACCTGGGCCGGGGACATATTTAAGGTATACTTATTAACCGGGATGGGAACAAGCGTTAATTCGTACCAGTTAATTATGGCGAACATATCCGGGATATTGATATCAGTAACAATCATCTCGAAGCCCGGCGGAAAATTCAAAGCATTTAATACCAGATCGATTCCAGTTCTCACCGAGAGGCAAACCATTTCGTTAGTACGTTGATCAACATCCGGCCCTGGTGAGCGAAAGCGATCAGTAAGGCAGTAATAAGCGCCTTCAACCAAATTCTTATAGCTGATATATAATTTACCTCTGGGTATCATGTTACATTTATATACGCGGCTATAATTATAATTGAAAGTAATGATATATTAGCGTATTGCCAAGACCATCCATGCGCCTGAAACAAAAACTACCTGTAACCTATCTGCTATTTACTTTTAACGGCCGCTTATCAAAAGGAGCTTTTTGGCTGGCTTCCCTGTTTTACTGGTGCACTTTTTACGTGTTGTACAACTTGTTATTGCTTGCTGGCGAAGGTGCTACGTTTATCCTATATCCTTTATTATTCTGGATCATTATAGCTACTTCTATTAAGCGCCTGCATGATCAGGGCTATTCAGGCTATTGGCTGTTTACTGTTTTAATACCCGTGCTTGGGCCATTATGGTTATTCTGGCGGTTAGGTTTCAAAAAAGGGGATTATACGACAAACCTATACGGCCCGGTACCCGGGTCGGCGCCCGATTATTTGAAAAATGATGAAGGTAAAGAGATCTCCCACCTTAAAACAGATGAGCGTATTATTGACGATGTAACCCGGCTGAATCCCGTTTTGGTTAGTAAAATTGCGCGTCCAACTTCGGTCGAAGAAATCTGCGAAATTGTTAAAAACGCTACCGGCGCTATCTCCGTGGGCGGCGGCAATGGTTACCGAATTGTGAAATTCATTTTCAAACCAGATAGAAGTGATTGATATATGAAAATTAATGTACTTGTGCCGCTAGCATCAATTAAGGGCGTCTGTAATTAATTTATTAACGACACGAATGACAAGACGCTATCTGCTACACAACAACGTTTTGTCCAAAAAAATCTTAAAATTCCGCATTTCACGCAGATTGTGATTGGAAAATCTCAATAAAATTCAAGCAAAGTGTTGTACCTATGTTGTACCCGCAAAAAAAAGGCTTTTAGAAATTAATCTAAAAGCCGGGCAATCAATACGTGGAGAATATCGGAGTCGAACCGATGACCTCTTGCATGCCATGCAAGCGCTCTAGCCAGCTGAGCTAATCCCCCATGATGGGTTGCAAATATAGAGTTTTGTGAATCAAAATGAAATTCTATTGTAATTTATTTTATACTCATCTGCCTTATTACCTTGCAATAGTTAAACTAACAAAGCCCCTTGACCTTGTTATCCGGGGGCTTTATTGTTTATTAACTATTAGCACTTATTGTTTATTCAGTTTCAATACCTGCGAGCTGTTATCGTCGTATTTGATATTTACGAGGTAAATGCCACGGTTAAAATTGCTTATATTAAGATCGGCTTTGTTTTTACCCGGCTGGGCTCGTCCTTTTTGTTTCAAAAGCGATCTGCCAGCCATATTGGTTACAGTAAGCTCATAAGAGACTGCTTTCTCGGCGGTAAAGGCAACTGAGGCGCCGCTTACGGTTGGGTTAGGATAAATGGTTGCTAACGGTTCATTGTTATTGGCTTGTGCCAATGCATCTGCAACGGTAATGATTTTTGTGCGTGTTTTAGAAGCAAAGCACCCATTAATGGCGGTAACTGTTATTGGCCCACTATTATCACCCCATGTTACGGTCAGGACAGGAGTGTTTTGCCCGGAAATTATACTAACATCAGCGGGTACTGTCCATGAATAAATTGTGCCTTCGGGAGGATTTTTTACATCATATTTAACGATACTTCTTCTATTAACTGTATTAGGCCCGCCAACTAATGCCGGATAAGGGGGAACATCATCACTTGAACAGGCCGAAGTAATATATTTTATTCTGGTTTTTGAAACGCCACAAGAATTAGAAGCTGTTACACCGATATTACCACTATTAAGCCCCCATTTTACAGTTAGTACAGGGCTTCCCTGTCCTGATATTATTGTGGCATCAAAAGGGACGGTCCAGGTATAAGTAGCCCCCGGAAGGAAGTCTTTCACCGCATACTTTATTGTGGTGTGTTTAACCACGTCGTTAGGTCCTCCTACAAGTGCAGGATAGGGCGCTATTGGAGTAACTCTGATTGGGTCGCTCGTAAAAACGGAGTTGCTAAAGTTAGTTGCTGCAAATTTATAAGTCCCTGGCAAAGCGTTTTGTATTATTGAGCCTGATGGGGATGAGATTTTAAATTTTGTTACGCGGGCTTTAAATAGCTCGGATGTGTATACTTGTTTATTAGCATCAATATAAAGGCCAGAAAAAGTCTTTGTTTTGCTGCTATCGGGAGTGCCTGCAGGGTAATAATTCCCCCCGGCAACAGTTACGCCATAAGTTGCTCCAGGTGCCCAGCGCTGTATGCGCCTGCCGGCATCTACAACATACACTGTACCGGCCGAATCAACACTGATTTCACCGGGACCGCTCAATTGGTTGGCATTTTGCCCCTGGCCATTGCCTCCAGCTACTGTTACACCTGTTGTTGCACCCGGAGCCCACTTTTGTACACGGTAATTATAAGTATCAGATACATATACATTACCAGCATAATCAATCCCAATGCCCGATGGCTCATAAAGTTGGTTGGCGGCAGACCCTCTGCCATTTCCTCCCGCTACCGTTGTTCCTGTTGAAGCACCGGGCGCCCACTTTTGAACCCGATGGTTCCATCTATCGGTAACATAGATATTACCAAACCTATCTATGCAAAGTGATTGTGGATTGCTAAACTGGTTTGCTCCCGCACCATAGCCATTGCCTCCGGCTACTACAGTACCTGCCGCTGCACCTGGCTTCCATTTGCGTATGCTGCTTGTAAGGTAGTCAGATACGTATAAATAACCGGCATCGTCAATAACAACATCTACAGGTGAGTAAAACTGATTAAGCGCTGTTCCCTTGCCATTTCCGCCGGCCACAGTAATGCCTGAAGATGCGCCGGGAAGCCATTTTTGCACACTTTGACCTTGTACAACATACAAATAGCCCTTATAAAGGTATATGCCTTTAGGGTCGTAAAGCTGAGTTAGGTTTTTGCCCCCGGCAACAGTCGTCCCAATGGACTCATATCTGCCACGGGCTTCTATTAAGGCTGCATCACGGTACCATTTCAGTTCAAGGATCCCCCCTGAAGAAAATGTACCGGTAAGCGTACTACCGGCGCAGGTGTCGCCTGTTAAAATCGCTTTGGGCGGTGTACCTTGCGCATTTACTTGCAAGACACACCCACAAAAAAGCAGCATTAGATTTTGCAGGAAGAGCTTTTTCATAAGGTTAAAATTAGGCTAAAGGAATATAAGCAGTTTGTGATATATAAAGATATAAAATCGGGGTGCATTTTTGCGATAAATTCTGGTTAATTATTTGTTAGCCAGGTTTTTATATGTTTTCAAATTTTACTTAAGGATAAAAATAATCACATTGGTGATAAATTATTAATCAGCAGTAAATTGAGTGGAGGGGAATTAGTGGAA
This sequence comes from Mucilaginibacter sp. SJ, assembly GCF_028993635.1. Taxonomy (NCBI): domain Bacteria; kingdom Pseudomonadati; phylum Bacteroidota; class Sphingobacteriia; order Sphingobacteriales; family Sphingobacteriaceae; genus Mucilaginibacter; species Mucilaginibacter sp. SJ. The sequence goes on along the minus strand of NZ_CP118631.1, from coordinate 4,001,609 downwards.
TTGTTAAAAAAAAAGTAAAGCCCCTGATGGGCAGGGGCCTTTACTAACCAATTATAAACCTAAATTATGAGAAGACTATTTTATGTATTGTGTTATTTTTAATACGGTGTAAAAGTAACACTAAGTTTTGATATCCGGAAAATATATTTTGTAATTGTTTTGTAAGTTTTATCAATTACACTGACATCCGGTATCTTATTGTCAAAAATAAGAATAAAACATTATTAATTTACTAATTTTTTCAAATTATTTGATAATAATCATTTATTCATTCATCTTTAGTTAAAAAAGACGTGATTTTATTTACAAAGTTTACAAAAATTTAATTTTAAATGATTTTTTAAGGAAAATCACGATTTAAAACCGCATTAAAATTAAATTTCCAGACCTCTAACATGTTTAAAGCAATATTATCGCCAGTTTTTCCTTATAAAAACACAAAAAAGTGCCTTTTTCCATGCCTTAATACTGCTTTTAACCCTTTAAAGAACGATTGTTCGCTAAAACAATTTATGTTCTAAACGCAGTTACATGATAAAAATTACTTTACAAAGGCTTTTTTTTAAAGATGCTTTAACACTTTTGCAGCAAAAAAATACTGCCTTTTAAAATATGTCATCTAAGCATACTGCAAAACAACATCCGCATCTTACGCCATTAACTTTATGGATCATGACCATAGCTACCGGTTTGGTGGTAGCCAATATATATTACAACCAACCCTTACTGGCCGATATGGCGCACACTTTTGGCGTGAGCGATAAAAAGGCGCAGCAGATATCGCTTTTTACACAAATTGGCTATGCTACAGGCTTATTATTTATAGTGCCCCTGGCTGATATGCTTAAGCGTAAGCGCCTTATTTTGATAGATTTTGTACTCATGATCATATCATTAATAGCAAGCGCCATGGCACCATCAGTAACCATACTTATGATTGCAGGATTTTTGGTGGGTGTATCATCCATAATTCCGCAATTGCTGATCCCAATGGCGGCCCACTTAGCCAAGCCACATGAACGGGGGAAGAAGATTGGCTTTGTAATGAGCGGCTTATTAATCGGTATTTTGCTATCACGCACATTAAGCGGTTTTATAGGCGAGCATTTTGGGTGGCGAAGCATGTTTTATATAGCTGCCGGGTTAATGTTGCTCATCTGGTTCATGATATTTTTGTTTTTGCCCGAAATTGAACCCGATTATAAAGGCAATTACGGTAAATTGATGAAATCATTGATCCATTTAGTAAAAACCCAGCCTAAATTAAGATTGGCAGCATTCAGAGGAGCCTTATGTTTTGCCGGTTTCAGCGCATTTTGGACAACGCTGGTATTCCTGTTAAAACAGCCGCAATTTAACGAGGGCAGTGCCGCAGCAGGTATGTTTGGCCTTGTTGGCGCTTTCGGCGCGGTAGCCGTTGGCTTTATGGGCCGCCTGAGCGATAAAATGGACGCATACAAATTATCAATTTATACACTTTCGCTTATCCTCATCTCCTTTATTGTATTCTATTTTTCGAGCCATAGTATAATCGGGCTCATCATCGGGGTTATCCTTTTGGATATGGGTGTGCAGGCAACGCATATCTCCAACCAGTCTATTATTTTTGCATTGATCCCGGAAGCCCGCAACCGTATCAATACAGTGTACATGGTGTCTTATTTTATAGGCGGGGCTTTAGGCACATTCTTCGCAAGCTTGGTTTGGAAAAACTACGGGTGGAATGGGGTGTGTGCTATTGGAGCTGCCTTATCAGTAATAGTGATCATTGTGCATTTGTTAAACTACAAAAAATCGTCCGCTACTGCTACTGATGTTCGGTAACGTATACCTGTTTATCTGCTTTGAATAGTTGCCTGCATTGAATTGATCAAAAAAAGTAAAAATTTCTTCTAAAAAAACCCCGCTGTATTACAGCCATTTACATTTTATCGTAAAATAAATCTGAACTTTTAATGACGTTTTTTGCCGTTCGATAAAAGTTTGGCATTGATTTAGATTGTTACTTATCAAACGCAGTTGTTATGAAAGCAAAAGACAAAGCGGTTAAACCTGAAGAAGAGAAAGAGTGGGAAAACCCTGTGGAACCGACAAAAACTTCAGACCCACGCGATGAGGAGCAAATATTAAGGCAATATAAAGAAGCTAAACGCCGCCACGATAACCTCACCGAAAACGGGGACGAAAAAAAGAAAGACTAAAACGACGAAGCGACATTAAAATATTAAAAAACATCAAAACCTACAACATGAAAACGCAAAAACAAACATCAACTACCAAACTAATAGCAAGTTTTGATAATGCACTTAAAAACATCATCATGAGCGACTTGAAAGCTATCAAAACTAAAATGCCCTATTTAACGCCGGCAGCTTAAACTCAATATAAAAAAATCACCTACACTACATCTACCTATGAAAGCATATAAACCAACACCCGCAATAACTAAATTACTTGCACGTTTTGATGCCGAATTATTAGAACTGTTGAGGGAAGATCTGAAAAACTACAGGGCTAAAACCCAGTTCCTGAGCAACAACAAGCAGGTAGCAGCACAGCAAACGCTGTCTGCCGCTTGATCAACATATATACATCTACCTATCGAGTACTAACATCACCTATGAAAACGTGGAGCCCTGCAAAAAACAGGGCTCTATTTTTTTGTAAAGCCGGGCAAGCTTAATGCTATCTTTGTATAATATTAAATAACAATATATTAACACTTTGGTCACCTAAAGGAAATGCCTGAAACGGTTATTTGGGATCAAGCGGCAGGCGAATGGCCGATGCGGTTAAACATCATATTGCACCATCTATTTACGCGTAGTACCGTTAACCGGGTGATGAACAAATCCGTTACGGTCATATTGTCCTGCACGAGTAGGAACTAAAGACTGATTGTCTGTATGGTGTATTGTTATCTGTAAAATTACATACTCTTATATAAATACAAATTATGGACCAGGTTAATTATCCCATAGTAATAATTGTAGTTATTGCTGTTATTATTTTGCTGGTTTGGATCATCAGGCGTAACCAGAAAGACGAAAAAAAGCTGGAACAGGATATCATTCAATCTGAATTAAAACCGGAAGAAAATGATGATAAAGAGATAGAAACCTGAGCTTGTCGTTAAAAGCAACCTGGCGAAATAGCATATTCCAGCGTCATTGCGTATAACAATAATGGTCTTTTACTTTAAGAAAGTCGCTGAATTTACTATGATTTCCTATCTGCTTCAGTATATTTAACAATTAACCCGGCTGTTTTGGCTGATGCCCCCGGTTGCCCCATGCGCACATCAAGCCCGTCGTAATTATCGAGCATGTTTTGGCGATAGGTTGCATCATTGACAATCAGTTTTAACTCTTCACTTATCTTGTTAGCCGTACACTCTTCCTGGATCAACTCCTTCACTACCGCTTTATCCATGATCAGGTTAACCAGCGATATAAATTTAAGTTTAACCAGCATGCGCGCTATGGCGATGGTTAATTTCCCGCCTTTATACACCACTACCTGCGGCACATTAAACAGCGCGGTTTCAAGTGTTGCGGTGCCCGAGGCTACAATAGCTGCATGGGCATGATTCAACAGATCATATGTGCCGTTGAATACAACGGGGATCTCCGCTCCGTTCAAATAAGGTACATAATAATCAGCCTGGAAAGCCGGTGCACCGGCAATTACAAACTGGTATTCAGGAAAGTAGGCCGAAGCCCGGATCATATCGGGCAGCAGTCTGCTGATTTCCTGTTTGCGACTGCCGGGTAACAGTGCTATAATTTTTTTTACGCCAAGTTTATTTTTTTGCAGGAAATGAGGGTCAGGATTAAATGCCGAAACCGCATCAAGTAAAGGGTTGCCTACGTAATCAACATCCATTCCCCACTCTTTGTAAAATGCCACCTCAAAAGGCAATATGCAAAATAGGTGGTCAACAATGCGTTTGATCTTTAACACCCGCTTCTGGTTCCAGGCCCAAACTTTGGGCGAAATATAGTAGTTAACCGGCATGTTGTTAGCTTTGGCGTATTCGGCTATTTTGAGGTTAAAGCCGGGAAAATCTATCAGGATCAATACGTCGGGATGGTAAGCCGAGATATCCTGCTTGCATGATCGCATATTTTTAAGAATGGTTTGCAGGTTGGCAACCACTTCAACAAAGCCCATAAAAGCCATATCGGCATAATGCTTTACCAGTGTGCCGCCCTCGGCCTGCATCAGGTCGCCGCCAAAAAAGCGAAATTCAGCATCAGGGTCAAGCGATTTGAGCGCTTTCATCAAATTAGCCCCGTGCAAATCGCCCGAAGCTTCGCCGGCTACCAGGTAATATTTCATTATAAGGATTGCAATTTAAAAATGAATATGGCCAGCATAAACAAAAGCGAGATCATGGCAATGCCGTTTCCTGTTTTATCGGCCCCTTTACCATAAAAATAACGGATGATAAACAAATTGATAGCAAAAGCTACAAAGTAGGGAATGCCCGGCTTATGCATGAAAACCAGTTGATTTTTAAGCAGAAATCCAAAAACAAACAGGCTAACACCTGGCAGTATAGCGCCGATGAGCAGGCCTAAGGATACGTCGTTTTTGTTTAGCATAATTACAGGTTGAATTTCCAGTTATTTAAGTAAGGGATAACGTGGTGTGCAGTCATATCAAACTGTACCGGCACAACCGAAGCATAACCCTGTTCCAAAGCCCAGACATCGGTATCCTCGCCGCCATCATTTAGCTGAAAAACGCCGGTAAGCCAGTAATAAGGCCTTTTATGCGGATCAACACGTTCATCAAACTCTTCGGCCCATTTGGCGGCCGCCTGCCTACAAATTTTAATGCCTTTAATGTGTTTAGCATTCGGGAAGTTTACGTTCAACAAACTGGCTTGCGGCAAACCGTTGGCCAAAACCTGTAAGGCCAATCCTTTTACAAACTTAATACAGGGTTCAAAATCGGCCTGTAATGTATAGTCATCTAACGAAAAACCTATAGATGGGATCCCTTCGATAGCTCCCTCAACCGCAGCAGACATAGTACCTGAATACAACACATTAATAGAGTTATTTAAACCATGATTAATCCCCGACACGCAAAGATCTGGCTTTTTACCTTTAAAGATCTTGTTAACTGCCAGCTTCACGCAATCAACCGGAGTGCCTGAGCAGCGGTACATTTCAATGCCCTCGTAAATGTCAACCTGGTCAAGCCGCAAAGGTTTGCCTATAGTGATTGCATGCCCCATACCCGATTGCGGGCTATCCGGAGCAACTACTACAACGCGGCCAATTTCGGCCATGGCATCCATCAGGGCTTTGATACCCGGAGCGGTAATGCCATCGTCATTTACAACAAGTATGGTTGGAGAAGCTTTTTTCATTGTGCGAAATTAGTTATATTTGATTTATGCTGACGGCTGATAAAAAAAAGAAATACACTGTGGAGGATTACTTGATGCTTGAGGAAGGTGCGCCGTTTCAGTTGATCAACTATGATTTAATTATGTCGCCGTCGCCTATCCCGATCCATCAACAGTTATCTGCTAAAATTATCCGGTTGTTGTCTAACTTTTTAGACAGTATAAACGATAATGGATTTCTTGTAAGCGCACCAATGGATGTAAAATTTGATGATGGCAATGTACTTCAGCCTGATATACTTTATATAAAAGAAGGCAGGGTTGCCGACCTTGTAAAAGACAGGATAGAAGGAGCCCCAGATTTAATCATCGAAATCCTTTCTCCTCCTACTGCTTACTATGATTTAAGGCAAAAAAAGGATGTTTATGAAAAATACGGCGTAGCAGAATATATCATTATAGATCCGGTACAGGAAAATGCCGATATGTATAAGCTAACTCATGAAGGTTATAGTTTAGAGCAGAAAGCGCTTAAAACAGAAAACCTAACTTCAATAGTAATTCCAGGTTTTAAACTGGAGCTTTCAAAATTATTTAAATAAAAAAAGCCCCGTCCCCGGAGCTCCTCAAATTTTATAAACTGTTTATCCACTTCACCAGCTCATCGCGGGTTTTGCCCGTTTTTTTCTGGAGCCTGCCAAGTGTTTCATCGTCTTTACCTTCCTGCCAGGCAAGGTCGTCGTCGGTAAGGTCGCCGTAGGCTTGTTTTATTTTGCCTTTCAACTCGTTCCATCCGCCTTTTATTTCTAACTTGTCCATAATGTTTTTTATTTAGATGTATCAGGATAACGAATGGGACGGAAGGATGGTTTGAAAAAAAGCCAAAAGCAGAATGCCGAAAGCTGAAAGCCCTGGAATGGTTATCAAAGCTACTTAACTAAATCTCAACCCTAAGCCCGGATCGTGGTTTAGTATGTATTTTCCGTCACTAAATTCCGGCATTACATAAGGGTTATTGCTTACTAAAAAGGGGCCGTCAAGGTCAACCCAATCTGCTTGCGGGGCAATGGCTAAACCTGCTAAAGCGGCACAGCTTGTTTCGGTCATACAGCCTATCATGATCTTCAGGTCAAGCTCGCGGGCTTTGTCGATCATCCTTTTAGCCTCATGCAATCCAGCCGATTTCATGAGTTTAATATTGATCCCGGTATAAACACCTTTAGCTTTCTCCACATCTTCAAAACGCTGAACGGCTTCATCACCTATAATGGGGATGGGGCTGCGTTCGGTAAGCCAGGCATTACTGTCGGGATCAGTTTTGAGCATGGGTTGTTCTATCAATTGTATGCCTTGTTCGTGCAACCAATGGGTCATATCCAAACTCTGCTGCAGATCTGTCCAGCCCTGGTTAGCATCTACATAAAGCGGCACATCGGTAACCGAGCGAATGGTTGTGATCAATTCTTTATCTGTATCGCGACCAAGCTTAACTTTAATCACCTTAAAACCCTCCGCCTCTTTTACCTTTTTGACGATCATTTCGGGCGTATCAATACCTATAGTAAAACTGGTAACCGGCATCAGCCCAGGTTTGCTTTCTAATAATTGCCAGCAGGGCTGTTGTTTTAGTTTGCCATCAAGATCATGCAGCGCAATATCAATAGCAGCTTTAACCGCCGGATTACCAGGAGCAATGCTATCAAGGTAATTGACGATCGCTCCAAAATCAAAAGGGTAACTAAACCGGCCAATATCAACCTTGCTCAAAAATTCGGTAGCGCTCTGATGGCTTTCGCCCATATAAGGCACCATTGATGCCTCACCGTAACCGGTTTTACCCTCATGGCTGATCTGCACCAGCATAACCGGGGTAGAGGTACGCGAAAATTTGGCTATCGTAAAAGCATGCTTCAGCTGAAGCTCGTAGGGTTGATATGTCAGTTCCATGTTAAAAACCAAAGCTAAAATTTTAGTATGAAAATCGTGCTTATCTTTGCGGCCATGCCGGCACAAATTTATTCACCGTTCACTAATTTCAATTTCAGCAACAATAAATGTTTCCTTACAGGGCAAAACCTTAATTCGCCCGAGGAGCAGATCCAGGTGTTTCCGCAATGGCTCATGGGCCGTTATGAACTGGAAGATAAACCTTTTAAGTTGCTCGACGAAAGCATGGCAACCTATAAAGATCTGAAACTGCCCTGCACTGCCGAAGTTAATGAGCTATACCTTGAACCGCTCGAAAACGAAATTGCTGCTGCTTTTGATGCCGGCTATGAAGCTGTAAAAGCACTTGACGAGGATAAGCTATTTCTGTGGGCGGGCAAATTGTTGTACGGAATAATCTTTAACGAGATCCAGGCTGGTATAAAACTACAGCACTCGCAGGGCGAGGAGTTTAATATTTCGCAATCCATTATCCATAAATTCAATAACCTGCATATGATGCTGCAAAGCCTCAATCTACCTGTTGAGTTTGATGGTTTTAAGCCGTATAGCCTGGTATTATTTAAGGTTGATAATGCTGAGAATGTTTTTGGCTATCGCGATGAGATCAATACGCTTACATTTTCATTAAGGATTAAAGACTTTGGGTTCATTCTGTGTTTACAGGACAACGGCGCCAACGCCCGTTATCATAAAGAAGCTTTGGATAAAATTGGAGATAATATATTGCACCCCATTCAGTTTGAAGAATTGAACGCCCGCTTCTTTTACTCGGCTTATTTGTTTAACCGCCTGCCTGAGTATGATATTTTCCATATTGGTGACACCATATCCTTAGAAGCCCTGCCCCTGCGTGGCACAAGCAGCAAGCCGCTATTTGATGACTGGATGAACAAAACCTACGGGCAGGTACTGGAAAACTTTTGGAAAAATTGGGGGTTCCTGCTGTTAGAGATCATCAGGAACCCCGAAAAACCTATGAGCTATTTGTTTAATGCCGATGGGGATTTTATTAATGGCCAAGATTTGAAACTGCCATTGTAATTTGCTGCCAAAAATCGGGCAAAATTTCATGGTGAAATAGAATGGTGATCATCAAGCCGCTCAGTGCGCCATAAAAGTGCGCGTCATGGTTGATCTGATCGCGCGAATATTTTGACGCATAATGGCAATACACCAAATATAATACGCCAAATATTACTGCCGGGATAGGAATTGGTATAGGCAATATCACCATCCGGGCCAGCGGATTATATAATATAGCACTAAAAATAACCGCACTTACAGCGCCCGACGCACCCAAACTATAATAGCTGTAATGATCCTTATGCTTAAGTACCGTTGGCATATCGCTCAATATTAAACTTATAGTATACAGTATGGCGAATTGAACGTGCCCCAGTACCGGCTCGAGCCCAAAGGCAAAAAAGTAATACGACAGCATGTTGAAAAACAAATGCATCCAGTCGCGGTGAATAAGCCCGCTGGTGATGATGGTGTGGATATCCTTTCCGCGCGAAACGGTGTAAGGATGCAGCATCATGCGGCCATAAAGGTTATTATTTGAAAAAGCTAAAAGTGAAGTAATGATTGTTATTGCAAAAATGATGCTGGCCACCGGGGCCGTGTGTATAATTTCCATTTATTTAAGATCGAGTTTAGTATTTGTTAAAAGCCTGCCTACCGGGTAGCGCATAAAAGTTTTTTCAAAGTAAGGCGAATTGCGGTAAACAAAGAATAATTGCGCCCCGGCATTTTTGGCCAACTGCGGATCTTTTGATTTGGCATCATCCAGTTTTTGTCTAATCGATGGATCCTTTTTTAGCAGATCGGCGGCTATATCTTCAAAAACATAGTCCGAAAAATACTCTTTTTCGCCCAGCACCGAATCAAAAAAGTTCCACGCAAAAAACGAGTCGACACCTTGCGGTTCCAGCGTTTCCACGATATAACGGTTTATTGGCTGATTAGTATACACCACGTAATCGCCGGTATAGAATTTAACCGGCATATCCACCGGGTTTAGTTTTACGCCGGTATGCAGGTAATGGCCCTCAAATGGCCGGGCCGGTGTTTTCAGATCGGCTATATAATACATTTGCAGGTTAAGCGTGGTGTCATGCGCCAGTTGCTTCATTTGCACTCCGTTCAGCTTAAACAGGTCAATCACCTTGCCCCATGCCTGCGGAATTACGTAAGCTACCGGCTTATCGGCGGTTGCGGTAACTTTATAAGTGTTGTAATATCTTATGGTTTTTTTATAGGGTTTATTGCGGTCATAATACAATCTTGGCAGTCCGCTCACTTCACTGGTTTTATGGCCGGCTTCATAACCTTTAAAGGTGATGGTATCAACCTTACTGTTATTAACCGCCCAGCTTAAAGCAAAGTTTTTTTGCTGTGTTACTTCTTCATCGGCCTTGCGTTTCAACTCGCCTATCAGTTTAGCATCGCGCTGGTTAATTTCAATAAGATGCTGCATAAAATCATAAGTAGCATATACACGCTTGTCAAAAGGCTTCAGCATATGTGTTTCGGTAATATAGCTGATGATATTATGCTGTGCGGCAAAACCGGTAGCAAAGCGCGGGGTTTCCAAAAAACTTACTATGCCCGAATCAGGCAATCCTTCTTCGCCTGCACCATAGGGGATCATCTCGTACCCGCTCTTTTTCATTTTGCCGTACAGATCTGGGGTAAGTGTCTTAGTAGTATATTCGGCCAGGATGGGGTTTTGCTTTTCCTTCTGGGTTTCGATGAGCGTCATCACATATTGATAGTCGGCACCATCGCTGGTATGATTATCTAAAAAGATTTCAGGTTTCCAGGTAGTCAGGATCTGTGTAAAGGCTAATGCATTGCGGCTATCGGCCTTAATAAAATCCCGGTTTAAATCAAGATTGCGATAGTTACCTCTGAAACCGTAGGCTGATGGGCCGTTCTGGCTTACACGGCTCAGGCCGCGGTTAAGATTACCGTCGATATTATACAGCGCTATAAGGCAAATCACCACATCTTTTGGCAACGTGTTGTTTTTAAGCAGATCTCGCACCAGCATCATGCTTGCATCAATGCCCTCCGGCTCGCCAGGGTGAATGCCGTTGTTGATAAGCAATACCCTTTTGTTTTGTTTTTTGATCACAGCCGGATCAAACACCTTGTCTTTTGAAAGGACCACCAGTGTCAGGGGTTTGCCCACATCGGTTGTACCATAGTTAATAAGCTTCATTTGCTGCGGATACAGCTTGTTAAGCTTTTGATAGTAATCGATTACCTGGGCGTAGGTTGCGGTATAATTTTTATCCTTACTTAGCTCAAATGGGGTAAGCTGGGCTTGGGCAGATAAGGCAACGAAACAGGCAATAAGGGCAGCGAAAACTATCTTCATAAGTAAATACGTTGCTCAAATATAGTTTAAGAATGCCAATTAGATGTGCGGCACACAATAATATTACTGATCGGGCGTGGTACCCCAGCCGTCGAACTCACAATCAAATTTATAACCAAGGCTACACATCTGGCTAATCCATGAAGCTATAACCGCATCTTGCATTTTTACTTTAGCAGACCAGCCGGTAATAATGAATAGATTTTTATCCCCTTCAGAAACGCCATATTTTACCTGGTAGTTTAAATTGGATAATTCCTGCGCAAATGCTCCGGCCTTTTGATAGGTATTGGTGTAAAAGAAAAACTCAAGCATCAGTTCCCTGTCTTCGTCAACATTTAACGCCCTGAGCTTTTCCATAAGTACCGGCAACATGTTAAGCTGTATTGCCGATTTTTCACTGAATGCTTCTTCCGATACAAATTGTCCGTTATCCTTCTTACCGAAAAAACTGAATAGCCCCATGAGTATAATATGAATTTGCTTATAATACAGCTATCTCCGCCTGCACTTTCTTCGGCAGGCTTTTAACCACTTCATTGTATGAGTGGTCAATCATTTCGCAAAGTTGTTTTCGGGTAAGAGCGCCGTTCATTTGCACGGTGTTCCACATTTTTTTATTCATGTGGTAACCGGGCTGCACTTCGGGGTAGCGTTCACGGAGTTCAACAGCCCATTCAGGATCGCATTTAACATTGAACCTGTCGCCGGTTTGTAAACCGGTTAACAGAAAGATCTTTTCGGCAATTTTAAAAACCAGGGTATCCTCACCAAAAGGGAAGCCTTCCGTTGCACCCGGCTTTTGCAAACAATAATCACGCAGTTCCTCTATATTCATCGTCTGAAGTTTCTGACCAGCTTGGTATAGGATACCGTATTGCCAAAATTATATTTAAAACCGATGCTATATTGAACAAACTGGTCGGCCGCGTTGTTTTTGAAAATCTGGGGGTTGTCATTGTATCCGTCAAGCCCTTCGCCAAAAGTATAGCTATGTTGTATTCCTAATGTTATGGTGTAACCTACCTGGTCATAGTCATCGTAGATCTTAAATTCATAACCAAACCTTAGCGGTATCATCAGGTTAGTACTTTTATCTTTCCCCTCGAAACCTCTTGTTTCGCCAACCGGCCCATGATTTTCATATCCCGGCGGGTTTGAACGCTGCACAAAAGCCATTTTGTTTTTTATCGCACCGATGCCCGATCCTATATAAAAGTTTTTAAGTACGTTTAAAACACCACTGTTATCGTAATCAATTATTTCTCCCATCTGCAAATCAGCACGAAGGGCAAGTGCCAGGAAATTATTTTTTGATTTACGGCCAAATTGATCCGTGGCTGGAGTAAGCCCTCCGCCTTCAATGGTCCCAAAATGAAAATCGAGGGCTATCGGTACATACGGGCTGTAGTTATAGGTTAAGTTAAGCGTGCCGCCCGGGTGCCAAACCTGCTTTTTAAGGTCATCATAACCGCGTGCGTAATTGACACCTCCGCCAAAGCCCCATTCATAATAGTTGTAACCACTTTGGGCTTTAGCCATAAACGTGGCGCAAGCCAAAACAAAAAGTAGAAAATATTTTTTCAATGTATAATTTTAATCAATATTTACAACTGGAGATGGCATTAACCACCGCCCAAATTTCTACTAATATAAAAGCTTTATATGAATTTTAGCTCATTCATTAAGTTCACAGTAGCCGAACGCTTCTTGCGCTATGTTATCATTGATACGCAATCAGACCCTTCTTCGGTTTCGTTTCCATCAACAGAAAAGCAAAAAGATCTTGGCCGGCTGCTGGTTGATGAACTGTTGGCTATGGGTATAGCCGACGCGCATTTGGATGAGTACGGTTATGTTTATGCTACTATTCCGTCAAATACTGATAAAAAGGTACCCGTAATTTGCTTTTGCTCGCATATGGATACCGCGCCCGATTGCAGCGGAAAAGATGTAAAACCAATTGTACATAAAAATTACCAGGGCCAGGATTTAATATTGCCTGATGATAACACCCAGGTGATCCGCATGGCCGAGCATACCGATCTGAAGAACCAGTTGGGTAACGATGTTATTACAGCCAGCGGCACCACGCTGCTCGGCGCCGATAATAAAGCCGGTGTGGCCGAAATAATGGATGCCTGCTACCAGCTCATCAGCCATCCCGAAATAAAACATGGTGATATCCGGATCCTGTTTACGCCCGACGAAGAAGTTGGCCATGGTGTTGACCATGTGGATATTGCCAAATTGGGTGCCTTTGCCGCTTATACTATGGATGGAGAAAGCGCGGGTAATATGGAGAATGAAACTTTTTCGGCCGATGGCGCAAGGCTTACCATAAATGGTGTAAGCTCACATCCGGGATTTGCAAAAGGCAAAATGGAAAGCGCCATTAAAATTGCCGGACAAATTATTGCCGCCCTGCCTGATGAACTTTCGCCGGAACATACTGAAGGAATGCAGGGCTTTGTGCATCCGGTAGGTATGGAAGGGCATGTGGAAACCGCTTCTATCGATTTTATAATCCGGGATTTTGATGAAAATAAACTCGCAGATCATGTTGAGGTTATCCGCCGAACTGCTGTTGATGTATTGAAGAAATTTCCGGGCTCAACGTTTGATATTGCCGTGAGCCAGCAATACCGCAATATGAAAGGTGTGCTTGATCAGCACCCGCAAATTGTGGATTATGCTATGGAGGCCATTAACCGCACAGGCTTAACAGCTAAGTTATGCAGTATCCGGGGTGGTACCGATGGTTCAAGGCTTTCGTTTATGGGCTTGCCTTGTCCTAACATTTTTGCAGGCGAACATGCCTTTCACAGCAGGCACGAGTGGGTATCAATTCAGGATATGCAGAAAGCGGTTGAAACCATTTTGCACCTGTGCATGATCTGGGAAGAAAGAAGTTAGTATGAAGTCGGAAGTCTTGAGTCTTAAGTTCGAAGTCAAAAAAACAGACTTACGACTCCGAACTTAAGACTTAAGGCTTTTGACCGGGCATTTCTTTATTAACATAAAATTAAATTTGAAGATGTATACAATACGTAAAGCCACTATAAATGATGTGGAAACTATCCGTGATATTGCCGATAAAACATGGTGGGTAACCTATAGTCCCATCCTTGAACATGAACAGATTGCCTTTATGCTTGGCGAGATTTACTCGACAGAGAAAATAACCAAACAGGTTAAAGAAAATCAGCAAACTTACCTGTTACTGGAGGAAGAAGGCAATCCGGTGGCATTTGCAGCCTATTCGCCCCGCGAGGAAAACCCGGAGGTTTATAAGCTGCAAAAGCTATACTGCCTGCCGCAGACCCAGGGCAAAGGCTACGGAAAAGTATTGATTAACGAGGTAGCCCAAAAAACTAAAGATGCCGGTAAGAAAACGCTGGAACTTAACGTCAACAGGTACAATAACGCCAAATCATTCTATGAAAAAATGGGGTTTACCATAGCCTATGAAGAGGATATAGCCATTGGTAAATACTGGATGAACGATTATGTAATGCGGAAAGAGTTATAAGTGATTGTTATTTGGCAGGAAGGGTTTTTAAAAGCTCTTTTGCGGGTACAGCTTTGAAACTGCCGTCTTTATCACCGATGATGAGGCTTTCATCATTAGCTGCGGCGGTTTCAACCAGCTTACGGTTCGCCCGCTTCATGCCTTCAAGCACTTTCGCCTCTAACTCATCCATGCCCGTTTTTTGTGCTTTAGTTGTCATTTGCCTGATCTAAAATTACTTTCCAAACGTCGGATTCTATTATTGTTTCTTCTAACGATCCGAAACCTCTTGCCACCACCAGGGAGCCCGTATTTATATTATTTATTACAACCCATTTATCACAAAGAGGTATATACAAAGATACCAAATTTCTTATTCCCCGGTAATATCTCCGTTCTATTACATCGGCAGGGATATTATGGCCTCCTTTACTCACTCGTTTAGCTACTCGTTCCATTGCCATTTCAGGAGAGCTCAACCAAAAAAACAATAAAGTAACTTCATATCCTTTTTGCCGGGCTCTTTTAACCAAGGATACATAACTCCGGGTTGAAAGCGTTGTTTCAAAGGCAAAGTCAACTTCCCGGTTCAGCAACTCATCAATTCGCTGCAGCATGATCCGTCCGGCTTCGAATGCAACACTTTCCGGATTAAACGGAGATAGTCCCGCCGCGATGTTATCCGCATTTACAAACTCATTACAGTTAAGCAATTCGGGCAAAACTGTATAGCTTGCCGTGGTTTTACCGGCACCGTTACAACCTGCTATGATATACAAATTAGGCATCCTGTGAATTTAATTGTTCATCCTTAAAAATAGCATACATATATTTATCCATCACCTCGCCATTTTTAATAACTGACCTTCGTAGTACGGCCTCCTGAATATAACCTGCTTTTTCGAGCACCCGTATGGATGCCGTGTTTCTATTATACACACCGGCTTCTAAGCGCAATAGCGAAAAATGTTCAAAAGCATAAGTGGTTACCAGTTTTACAGCCTCGGTTGCTAAGCCCTTTCCCCAATGTTCTTCACCAAGCCAATAGCCTATTTCGGCGGTTATGCGGCTTTCGTCGGTAAAAAGTTCAACACCAATGCCGCCGCAGGCTTCACCGTTAACTACTATGGCAAAGTTGGTTAAAGGTTGCTGGTTTTGGGCCAGGTTCACCCAAAATAGCGCATCCTTCATAGTATAAGGATACGGGAACCTGTCGCGCAAAAAAGCCGATACTTTCGGGTTATCCGCATGCTTTTGAAGTGATGCTTCATCGCCCGGTTGCCACGCCCTCAATAAAAATCCGTTGCCCTGCAGTTCCATTTTGTAACAATAAAATGCTTAAAAATAACAATCATTAGCCAAACTGTTAAATTGCATGCTTTATTGAGATATGAAAAAACTGTTAGGCTTATTGTTCCTGATCCCGGCAACGGGCGCCTTTGCCCAAAAGCTGGATACCCTTAGCATCGAAAAAATCATGCGCGATCCTAAATGGATCGGGGTTTCGCCGTCCAATATCCGTTGGGCTAACGATAGTAAAAAGATCTATTTTAAATGGGATGATGACGCTTCGGGCAATACCCGGTTATATTCAGTTAGTCCCGGCGACAACAGGGTACAAAAAGTCAGCATTCCCGAGCAGCGCGATCTGGCAGCCGGTTACGGCGAATGGAACAAAAAGCATAGCCAAAAGGTATTCAGTAAAAACGGCGATTTATTTTTATACGATGTAAAAGCCAACAAAACCACCCGGCTAACAAATACCGTAGCGCAGGAAGACAGCCCTGTTTTCAGCGGTGATGAAACAAAGATCATTTACAAAGAAGATAATAACCTTTTCTCCATTAATCTGAATGGCGGTAGCCTGGTACAGCTAACCAATTTTGTACGGGCTTTAAGCGATAAAAAAAGTAAGGATAAACCCGGCGAACAGGAACAATGGCTTAAAAAACAGCAGCTTGAGTTGTTTGAGATCATCAAAAAGGAAGCAAAGGACGATAAAAAAGATTCAACAGAAACAGCATTGCTTAAGCCCGACAAGCTGAAAGAGATTGCCTATGGCGATAAAAGAATGAGCGCTGTACAGATCAGTCCGGATAACAGGTTTATCACCTATCGCCTTACCAAACGTGCCGACGGGGTTCAAAATGCCATAGTACCTAACTATGTTACCGCATCTGGCTTCACAGAGGATATTCCTAACCGTTCAAAGGTCGGCCGTCCATCGTCAACCTCAGAGACTTTTATTTACGATAAGCGCCGTGAAGCGGTTTACCCGGTTATTACATCAGAGATCCCCGGCATTAAAGACCTGCCCGACTATTTAAAAGACTATCCCGATGAATTAAAAGCCCGTCAAAAGGAAAACGCCGACAGGCCGGTAAATATCGATGGCGTTTTATGGAACCAAAGCGGCAGCAACGCGGTGGTTATTATCTCAGCACAGGATAATAAAGACTGCTGGATCATGCGTTTAGACCCGGTAAGCGGTAAACTAAGCCTGCTTGACCGGCAGCGGGATGAGGCATGGATTGGCGGCCCCGGCATTGATGATCCCGGGAATACAGGTTTTATTGATGATAACCATTTTTATTACCAGAGCGAGGCCAGCGGTTACTCGCATATTTATGTGGTTGATGTAACCAGCGGTGCTAAAAAACAACTCACAAGCGGCAAATGGGAAGTACAAACTTTGCAGTTAAGCCAGGATAAAAAGACGTTTTATTTTACTGCCAATATCGATCATCCGGGCATTACCCATTTTTACAGCATCCCGGTTAGCGGCGGTACCCCTGTTAAAATTACCGGTATGAAAGGCGGTAACGAGGTAACACTTTCGCCCGATGAAAAGTGGCTGGCTATCCGCTATTCCTATTCAAATCGTCCCTGGGAGCTTTATATCCAGGCCAATAAACCCGGTGCAAAAGCGGTAAAAATAACCAACTCCGTTTCGGCCGAATACTTGTCGTACCCATGGCGCGACCCGGAGATCATCACCTTTAAAAACCGTTACGGTACCGATGTTTATGCGCGTTTATATCAGCCTAAAAAAACCGACCCTGCGAAGCCGGCAGTTGTATTTGTACACGGAGCGGGGTATCTGCAAAATGTCACCTATTCGTGGAGTTATTACTTCCGCGAGTACATGTTCAATAACATGCTCGCCGATAATGGTTATACTGTGCTGGACATTGACTACACAGCGAGCGCAGGTTACGGCCGGGATTTCCGGACAGGGATCTATCGCCACATGGGAGGCAAAGACCTTACCGACCAGGTTGATGGCGTAAAATTGCTGGTTGAAAAATATGGCGTTAACCCCAAACATGTCGGTTTGTACGGCGGTTCATATGGAGGCTTCATTACGCTTATGGGCATGTTTACCGAACCGGATGTTTTTGCTGCAGGCGGTGCCATCCGTTCAGTTACCGACTGGGCGCATTATAACCATGAATACACCTCAAATATACTTAACGAGCCTTTTACCGATGAACAGGCCTATCGCAAAAGTTCGCCTATTTATTTTGCCAGCGGCTTAAAAGGCAACCTGCTTATGCTGCATGGCATGATAGACCAGAATGTAAACTACCAGGATATTATCCGCCTGACTCAAAAACTGATAGAGTTGCACAAAGAAAACTGGGAGCTGGCCTCGTACCCTGTGGAAGACCACGGCTTTGAACAACCCAGCAGCTGGGCCGATGAGTATAAACGCCTTTATAAATTATTTGAGGGGACGTTGAAGAAGTAGAGTAATTTAAAAGACTAACCGTCGTGCTACTTGCGCTCGTTTGCAACGAGCGCAAGACAATTTTCATCCCCACTGTCGCAAGCCTTACAGGTATCCTACGGGCTCAAACTATGCTTATTGATATAGCCATAATAATGCATGCTTCTTCAGCAAATGGATATATCGCTTTTTATTACAATAACCTATCTTGCCAAATGAAAAAACTTTTTCCTTTATTACTTCCGCTAATGTTTTTATTCAGTTGTACAGAAACATCAACCAAAACACCGGTAACCATTAAGACAGTTAATAACGGAAAAGCATTGCAGATAACCGGTTTCGATCCGGCCGTCATTAACGAGATCAGCCGTGATTCATCTGCCAAAGCCTGGGAAACGCTCATGGCCGTTTACCGCATGCCCGCCGATACCAGTATGCGAAACCTGCAGCCCGCACAACCGGGTAGTTACACCGTTAAAGATAATGTTGTTATTTTTACGCCGGATACAGCCTTTAGTACACAGCAAACGTATTTTTTTCGTTACTATGATTTCAGTACCGGTAGTACGCTGACCGATTTGATAAAAAGCCGCAGCAAACCCGGCACCTTGCACTATACAGATTTGATTTTTAAGCGATAAACTACCTATATGCTTGAAAATTTAATATTTTTGATTATATTTGCAACCGTTAATAAAAGAGGGGGCAATTAGTCCCCTCTTTTATTTTATCAATCAAAATTATTCTGTCAAAAACACCGGTGGGTAATGAATATTGAAAAAAGGGTAAAAGAACTGGTAGAAGAGAAGATAGCAGATAAACCAAACCTGTTTATAGTGGATATTAAAATGCACCCGAACGGTAAATTGGTGATCCTGCTTGATGGCGATAACGGTATCGGTATTGATGAATGTGTACAGGTAAGCAGGCACGTAGGTTTCCATCTGGAAGAGGAAAACGTGATTGAAACCGCTTATAATCTGGAGGTTTCATCGCCGGGCATTGACTATCCGCTGTCGTCGCCAAGGCAATACGCCAAAAATGTTGGCCGTAACCTGGGCATTAAAATGAAAGATGGGGCTAAACGCGAAGGCACATTAACCGGCCTTACAGAGGATGCCATCACCATTGAAGAAAAAGTAAAAGAAAAAGGGAAAAAAGCGCAGGTTATAGAAAGCGTTATCCCAATGGACCAAATAACAGAAACAAAGGTTTTAATATCATTTAAGTAAAAAATGAGCAATATTAATTTAATTGATTCTTTTCAGGAATTTAAAGATTTCAAGAACATTGACCGCCCTACCATGATGAGCGTTCTGGAAGACGTTTTCAGGAGCATGATCAGGAAAAAGTACGGTACGGACGAAAATTGCGACGTAATTGTGAACACCGATAACGGTGACTTAGAGATCTGGCGCACACGTAAAGTTATGGAAGATGGCTTTAGCGAAGATGATGACCTGGAGATAGAACTTGCCGAAGCACACCTGTATGACGCCGACCTTGAAGTTGGTGATGACTATATTGAACAGATCACTTTAGAAAGCTTTGGCCGCCGTGCTATTTTAGCCGCCCGCCAAACGCTGGTATCAAAAATTCTGGAATTAGAGAAAGACGAGATCTTCAAAAAATATAAAGACCGCGTAGGTGAAATTGTTACAGGCGAGGTTTACCAGGTTTGGAAAAAAGAAACTTTAGTTCTTGATGATGAAGGCAACGAGCTGTTACTGCCAAAAACGGAGCAGATCCCGGCCGACTACTTCAAGAAAGGCGACAGCGTTAAAGCTGTTGTATCAAAAGTAGATATGCTGAACAGCAACCCCAAAATCATCATTTCACGTACAGCGCCTGAGTTTTTACAGCGCTTGTTTGAGCTTGAAGTGCCGGAAATTTTTGATGGCTTAATTACCATCAAGAAAATTGTGCGCGAACCGGGCGAGCGTGCTAAAGTTGCCGTTGAATCATATGACGACCGTATCGATCCGGTTGGTGCCTGCGTAGGTATGAAAGGTTCACGAATCCACGGTATAGTACGGGAGTTAAAAAATGAAAATATCGACGTTATTAACTTTACCAACAACGTTCAGCTATATATTCAGCGTGCATTGTCACCTGCCAAAATCACTTCTATTAAATTAGATGATGAGAAAAAAACAGCGGCTGTGTATTTAAAACCCGACCAGGTATCGTTAGCTATCGGTCGTGGCGGGCACAACATTAAGCTGGCAGGAAAATTGACAGGCTACGAAATTGATGTTTACCGTGAGGCTGATGAGCATGACGAGGATGTGGACATTGAAGAATTTTCTGACGAGATTGAAGGCTGGATCATTGATGAATTTAAACGTATTGGTTTAGATACAGCAAAATCAGTACTGGCCTTAACCGTTGGTGAATTGGTAAAACGTACCGATTTAGAGGAAGAAACAGTAAAAGAAGTGCTATCAATATTGAATGCGGAGTTTGAATAAGCGGAATAAGCAAAATTAAAATCGTATTTTTGCACTAAATAAGCAGAGAAAGTAATATTAAATGTCAGAAGACAAATCCATAAAATTAATTAAAGCAGTAAAAGAACTGAACATTGGCATGGGTACCCTTGTCGATTATTTAGCTACCAAAGGATACAAGGTTGACAAGCATCCTATGGCCAAGCTGGATAATGACATGTACAATGCCCTGTTAAAGGAATTTGCTGTTGACAAAAGTATTAAGGAGGAAGCTAAGCAGATCAGTATCGGAAAGATAAGGAAAGAAGAGCCTGCTGCACAGTTTCCTGAAAAGCCGGTTGAGAACCGCCGTTCGCGCGATTTTGAGAACGAAGAGATACTGATCAAGAATACAGGGCACTTTGCACAGCCGCAGGTTGAAAAACCCAAACCGGCCGAGCCTGCTCCGGCAGCACAAGCTCCTGCACGTTCTGATGAGCGCAATGACGTATTACCTGGTGTTAAGGTGGTTGGAAAAATTGACCTTAACAACCTGAATGCTAAGCCACAGGCGGAGAAGCCTGCGGAAAAACCAGTTGAAGTTGTTAAACAACCCGAGCCAGTTGCACAGGCACCTGCGCCAACACCGGCTCCGGCACCTGCCGAGCCAAAAGTTGAAGCGCCACAGCCGGTAGCTCCGGTTGTACCTGAACCGCCAAAGGTTGAAACGCCAAAACCGGCAGCCCCGGTTGCTGAAGCACCTAAAGCCGAAGAGCCTAAAGCGCCTGTTGCTGAAAAAGCACCGGTTGCAACACCTCCGGCTGCTCCAGAAACTCCGGCAGCGCCAGCAGTTGATGAAAGCCAGGAACCGGATGTGATCCGTGCTAAAGCTGAGCGCTTAACAGGGCCAAACATTATTGGTAAGATCCAGTTGCCGGTTAATGCGCCAAAACGCAACCCGGTAGCTTCGTCATCAAATTCAAATAATAACGCGGCCGATCATAAACGCAAACGTAAACGCAAAGATAATCAGGGCAACCCGCAGCAAGGCGGAGGTAATCATCCGCATGGCCAGCAGGGCGGTGGTGGCAATCATCCGCAACAAGGTCAGCAGCCTGGCGGTGGTGGTACCATTAATCCAAACCGCCCGGATTTCAGGAACCGTACACACGGAGCACCCGGAAACAGCGGTCCAGGCCAGGGCCAGGGAGGTCATGGCGGTGGTAACCGCCCGGATTTCAGGAACAACCGCAATAATCCGCCTCAACATACAGGACCGAAGGAAGAACCTTCAGAAAAAGACATACAAGACCAGATCAAGGCTACACTTGCACGCTTAAGCGGTGCGGGTAAGTCGGGCAAGTTTGCACAGCGTGCTAAATTCCGTCGTCAAAAACGTGATGATGTTGCTGCAAGTGCCGAAGAACTGGCAATGGAACAGGAACTGCAATCAAAAGTATTGAAGGTTACCGAGTTTGTAACGGCAAATGAGCTGGCAAGCATGATGGATGTATCTGTAACGCAGATCATATCTACCTGTATGAGCCTGGGCATGTTCGTTTCCATTAACCAAAGGCTTGATGCCGAAACACTTTCAATTGTGGCCGATGAATTTGGCTACCAGGTTGAATTTGTGAAGCCGCAGGATGAAGAAGCCAACCTTGACCAGATCGATGATCCGGCCGACCTGGTGACACGTGCACCAATCGTAACTATCATGGGCCACGTTGACCACGGTAAAACCTCATTGCTCGACTTTATACGTAAAACCAACGTAATAGGCGGCGAAGCGGGCGGTATAACCCAGCACATTGGTGCTTATGAAGTAACTTTGCCTGACAATAAAGGAAAGATCACCTTCCTGGATACACCGGGTCACGAAGCGTTTACCGCTATGCGTGCAAGGGGTGCGCAGGTTACAGATATTGTAATTATAGTAATAGCTGCCGATGACAGCGTGATGCCGCAAACCCGCGAGGCCATAAACCATGCACAGGCTGCAGGCGCGCCAATCATCTTCGCTTTCAACAAAATTGATAAGCCGGGTGCCAATGCCGATAAGGTAAGGGAACAATTATCGGCGATGAATATTTTGGTTGAGGAGTGGGGCGGTAAATACCAGTCGCAGGAAATTTCGGCCAAAACCGGCTTAAATGTTGACCTATTATTGGAAAAAGTATTGCTTGAAGCCGAATTGCTCGAACTGAAAGCTAACCCTAACAAACGTGCCGTAGGTACTGTTATTGAGGCAGCTTTAGATAAAGGCCGTGGTATTGTTACCACCATCCTTGTACAGGCAGGCCGCTTAAAAGTAGGTGACCCGATACTGGCAGGCTGCTACAGCGGTCGTGTAAAAGCGTTAACCAACGAGCGCGGTCAGCGTGTGGATTCGGCAGGACCATCAACACCTGTACAGGTGTTGGGTATGCAGGGTGCACCAACAGCGGGCGATAAATTCAACGCGCTTGAGAGCGAAGTTGAAGCACGTGAAATTGCTAACAAACGCTTACAGTTACAACGTGAGCAGGGCTTACGTACGCAGAAACACATCACCCTTGATGAAATCGGCCGTCGTTTGGCAGTGGGTAACTTCAAGGAGCTTAACATCATTGTTAAAGGTGACGTGGATGGTTCTATCGAGGCCTTGTCAGATTCATTGCTGAAACTGTCTACCGAGCAGATCCAGGTGAACATCATCTCGAAAGCGGTAGGTCAGATCTCCGAATCAGACGTATTGCTGGCATCAGCATCTGACGCGATCATCATCGGCTTCCAGGTACGCCCTTCAGGCGGTGCCCGTAAACTGGCCGAAGCTGAGCAGATTGATATCAGGCTGTACTCAATCATCTACGACGCGATCAACGAGATCAAAGCGGCGATGGAAGGTATGCTTGCACCAACCTTTGAAGAAAAGATCGTGGCTAACGTTGAGATCCGCGAAACCTTTAAGATCAGCAAGGTTGGTACTATTGCAGGTTGTATGGTATTGGATGGTAAAATTAACCGTAACAGCAAGATCCGCATCATCCGCGATGGCGTGGTGATCTACACCGGCGAACTGGCTTCACTGAAACGCTTTAAAGATGACGTGAAAGAAGTAAGCGCAGGTTACGAGTGCGGTTTGAACATCAACAACTTTAACAACATTGAAGTAGGCGACATTGTTGAAGCTTACGAAAACGTAGAAGTTAAACGCAAGTTGTAATTAAATAAAATAAAAAGAAAAGCTCAAAGCATTGGTATTGCTTTGAGCTTTTCTTTTTATTGCTGTAAATGAGCTTCCGGCACTCCGCGTTAAGCGACTAAAATGCTTTCAGCTTTTAAGTCTTCGGCTTTCAGCTTACTCAGCTGGTGTAAATTTTAAGCATACCGGGTTGCCGATATCAACTCTGATACCTGTTTGGGCAAGTTTGCCGGTGTTTTGGTCTATTTTGAATACCCACATGTTATCGCTGTTCTGGTTAGCTACTATCAGGAAGTTACCAGTTGGGTCGATAGCAAAATCGCGTGGGTTTTTGCCATAGGTGGACTGGCGCGCTACAAAAGTAAGCAAGCCGGTTTCCTGGTTTACCGCATAAATATTGATCTCGTTGGTTTCTAAACGATTTGAAGCATACAGAAAACGGCCATCGGGCGACAGATGAATAGCGGCACCTGCAGTTTGGCCGGTAAAGCCATCTGGCAGCATGGTAATGGATTGTTTCTGTTTCAGCTTGCCGTTATTGTAATCAAACGCAATAACGTTCGATCCCATTTCAGTTACCAGGTAAACAGTCTTTTTATCGGCCGAAAATTCCAGGTGCCTCGGGCCTTCGCCGGGGGCAACACTTACAAAGGCCGGTGTTGCCGGTACGATACGGGGATCTTTTGACGGGCGATAGCGGTAGATATTTATTTTATCGGTACCGAGGTCATTATACAACACATATTTTTCGTCGGGTGTAAAAACAGCCATATGCGCATGGGCGGATTCCTGTCGTTCTTTGTTTACACTATGCCCGCCATCATGCTCGGTTTGCATCCCGTTGGCTATCGAACCATCTTTGTTTAAAGGCATTACCGCAACGTTGCCGCTTGAGTAGTTAGCTATGATCAGGTTTTTTTGTGCTTTATCAACTGAGATGTGGCATGGATCGGCACCCAGTGTTGATTGCTTGTTGATAAAAGTCATTTTGCCCGTTTTGGGCTCAAATGAAAACGCGCTTACCTCACCTTTAGGCAGTTCGTTAACCGCGTAAATAAATTTATTATTGGCGCTTAACGTCAAATACGACGGATTGTTTACGCCATCAATTTCGCTGAGATAAGCCAGTTTGCCGGTTTCGGCATAAAAGCGGTATACCACAATGCCTTTACTTTTGCCTGTGGTATAAGTACCAACCACCAGGTCGAAAGTCTTAGGCCCTGTTTTTTTATTTTGTGCAAATGTTAGCGCCGGTGAAAGCATAGCGATGATCAAAAGAAATTTCTTCATGGTTGATTATATAAGGTCTATTAAATTAATTCCCAAATAGCAATAAATACTGACAATCATACAGCTTTAAGCTTTATGCATTTCCGCTTTTAGCTTTACAGATCTTGCTGTGCAAGATAACAAAATAGACAAAAAAAATGCCCCGCTGTTTAACGGGGCCTCTTATTATTTCATCAGGTGTTTTAACTGGATCACTTCTTTTTCATCGAGGTAACGCCAGCGGCCACGCGGAAGGTCCTTTTTGGTAAGGTTGGCATAAACCACCCTGTCCAGTTTTACCACCTCGTAACCCAGGTGCTCAAACATACGGCGTACAATACGGTTTTTGCCGCTGTGGATCTGGATGCCAACTTCACGTTTTGAACCGCCGGCTACGTACGATACCGCGTCGGGCTTAATTACACCGTCTTCCAGCTCAAGACCGAAAGTTAATTTATTCAGGTCGCCCTGGGTTAAGCTTTTGCTTAATTCAACCTGGTATAATTTAGTAATGCTGTTACGCGGGTGCGATAGCTTATCGGCCAAATCACCATCGTTGGTCATTAATAACAAACCGGTGGTGTTACGGTCAAGACGGCCAACGGGGTAAATACGCTCGCGGCTTGCCTTTTCAACCAGGTGCATTACGGTACGGCGCTCCTGCGGATCATCGGTTGTGGTAATATAATCCTTTGGCTTATTTAACAATACATAAACCATTTTCTCGCGTTTCAGTGTTTCGCCGTTATATTTAATAGTATCCTTAAACGGATCAACTTTGGTACCTAATTCTGTTACCACTTCGCCGTTTACAGATACCACGCCCGCGGTAATCAGTTCGTCGGCCTTACGGCGCGAACAGATACCAGCGTTTGATATGTAACGGTTCAGGCGGATCAGCCCGTCGTCTTCTGATTTTTTTGCAGGAGAATTTTTACGGCTGCGCATGGTTTTAGGGGCATCCTGTTGGTTTTCCCTGTCATGCGGCCTGTGTGCCGGCCTTTCGCCAAATGGTGATTTCTCTTTAAAGCCGCCTTCGCGTTTTTTAAAACCGCCCTCGGTTCCTCTTGGTGCAAATTTACGTTCGCCCCCTGCATCACCGCCAAAGCTTCTTTTAGGTTTGCCCTCAAAGCTTGCTGATGAACGGGTACGCGGAGATGAGTAAGATTTCTTTTCGCCTTGTGATTCGCCGCCGAAACTTCTTTTCGGCCTGTCGTTATCACTGGTTGTTGGCCTGCCGCTGTAAGGTTTACGCGGACCGCCACTAAATGACTTCCTTTCGCCTGCGCTATTGCCGCCAAAATTTCTTTTTGGCCTGTCGTCGCTGTCGGCTGCCGGCCTGCCAGAGTAAGGCCTCGGCTTAGCTCCTGATCTTTTATCGCCAGATGATTCACCGGCCCTAAAATTGCTTTTGGGCTTATCGTCACTGAACCTGTTGCTTTGGAATGTTTTTTCCGGCCTGGAAAGTATTTTTTTCTCTCCGTTTGGAGTAGCTTTACCTTTTGGGGTTGATGCTGATTTTTTTGGTCGGTCGTCGGATCTTGGACTCCTTGATGACGACTTTCCGGGTTTGTCGTCGCGACTACCTGCTGGTCTCTTAAATACCATAATTTTTTGTTTAGCGCTTTCGCAGCGTGAGGGTCAAAGTTACGCTTTTTTGCCAATTTTTATCTAAAAAGATCAAAAAAATATCCTCTTGCAAAAACGGCGTTTAAACGGTTTTAAACGCCGTTTTTGAACCAAAAACCAATTCTAAAAAAGTTAGCAAAATGGTAAGTATTTGATTATGTGATCTGTATAGCCTACCTTTGCAGCACATTCTACCAAATGTATAGTTAAATGATAGGAAAAGAAATGATTAAAAAACACTTACTTACGTGCTCCGTAACACTGGTGCTGGTTCTCATTTCAGAGCTTAATATTTTCGGTACAACGATCATCGAAAAGGCTGCAAAAGCGGCAACTTTAAGCGCCCGAACCTCAGATTTTATTTTTCTCAAAAGCTCAAAGGCAGTTGCTTACAACTTTGCCAATGAGGCTTTACCAGTTAATGACGCAAGGGTTACACGTAAACTCAACAAATCGCTCAGGCAGCACGACTTTAAAAGTGTGCAGAGCAATGTATTGCACCGGAAAGCCGAGCTATGGTTTCCGATCATCGAGCCCATTTTAAAGTTTTACGGTATCCCGGAAGATTTTAAGTACATCCCTTTGGTTGAGTCGGGCCTAAAATCGGGCACATCACCAAAAGGCGCGTCGGGTTTTTGGCAATTTATGCCGGGTACTGCACGTACCTACGGACTTAGAGTGGGCCATGGAGTTGATGAGCGGAAAAACCTTCGCAAATCAACTATTGCAGCCTGCAAGTATATCAAAGAACTATACGATGAATTTAACAGCTGGACACTGGCGGCTGCCGCTTACAACAATGGCTCGATCAAATTAGCGCGCGCCATTAACAAGCAAAAAGAAGATAACTACTTTCGCATGAAGCTGAACCGCGAAACCGGTTCATATGTTTACAAGCTAATTGCAATGAAAGCAGTTATTGAGCAGCCAAAAGAGCACGGGTATGATAATTACTTTCTCATCCCGCCTGCATCACAGTTGCTGGCAATTAATTAACAGCAGGTAATCATACTGTAAATTAATTAAAAGATTACATTACGGAGCACTTTGAGGCCGGTCATCCACAGTGGATGATCGGCCTTTTTTGCTTATATTTGACAATTAATTATTGATTTACTGAATTAGTGATTTAGTGAATTCTTTTTTCTTTCCAGATCACAATCGTCGTTTTTTACGGTTTAACAAATAAGCCTTTAGGGGTATTTCAATCACTAATTCGCTAACTCAATAATTCAACCTTAAATAAAGTATGAGTACAAAACCTCTTGTTGACCTGGGCGAGCAAAGTGAAGTTGAAGTTTATGGTGCCCGGGTGCATAACCTGAAAAATATAGATGTTTCGTTTCCGCGTAATCAGCTGGTGGTAATTACCGGATTGAGCGGCAGCGGCAAGTCATCGCTGGCGTTTGATACCATTTACGCCGAAGGCCAGCGCCGTTATATGGAAACATTTTCGGCCTATTCGCGCCAGTTTATGGGCGGGATGGAGCGGCCGGATGTTGATAAGGTGTCGGGCCTGAGCCCTGTTATTGCTATAGAGCAAAAAACCACCAGCAAAAACCCGCGCTCCACCGTAGGTACTATTACCGAGATCTATGATTTTATGCGTTTGCTCTTCGCCCGTGCGGGTGATGCTTACTCGTACACCACTGGTGAAAAGATGGAACGCATGAGCGAAGACCAGATCCTGAAAACCATCAGCGAAAAATTTGACGGGCAGCCGGTTAATATTTTGGCACCGGTAGTAAAAGCCCGTAAAGGCCACTACCGCGAATTGTTCGAGTCCATCCGCAAACAAGGCTTTTTAAAGGTTTGGGTTGATGGCGCTATCGCCGATGTTGAGCCCAAAATGCAGGTTGACCGTTACAAGATCCACGATATTGATATTGTGGTTGACCGCCTGGTGGTAAGCGAAAAGGACAGCAAACGTTTATATACTTCCGTTCAGCAGGCTTTGAAAATTGCCAAGGGCATTATCCGTATTGCCGATAAGGATAATAATGTATCCTATTATAGTAAATACCTGATGGACCCGGTTTCGGGTATTTCATATGATGAGCCTCAGCCTAATACATTTTCGTTCAACTCGCCTTATGGCGCCTGCGAAAAGTGTAACGGACTGGGTTATATTTTTGAAGTTGATGAAGCTTCAGTGATCCCTAATCCGAAACTGAGCATCATGAACGGCGGTTTAGCCCCTATTGGCGAATACCGCGAAACCTGGATCTTCCAGGTATTGAAATCGCTGGCTAAAAAGTATGAGTTCTCGCTCTCAACGCCTATCGAAAAGCTTAACCGCGATCAGTTGGATATGATCCTGAATGGCGCGCCTGAAACATTGAGTGTCGCTGTAGAATATAACAAGTGGAATGTTCAAAGCTACCAGATTACTTTTGAAGGCATCATCCGCATGCTTGAAGAACAGCAGGAACGCCGCAATGATGAAGGTGTAGACGATATGGAGAACTATCGCGTGCTCCGCACCTGCCCGGTTTGCGAAGGTGCAAGGCTCAAAAAAGAGTCGCTGCATTTTAAGGTAGATGGTAAAAACATATTTGAACTGGCCTGCATGGATATCAACCACTTGCAGGATTGGTTTGACGGCCTGGAAGATCGTCTTAACGAACGTCAGAATGTTATAGCCAAGGAAATCCTGAAAGAGATCCGCGCACGTATTGTGTTTTTGCTGGATGTTGGCTTGAGCTATCTAACGCTCGACCGTACAGCTAAAACCCTTTCGGGCGGTGAAGCGCAACGGATCAGGCTGGCTACGCAAATTGGCTCCCAACTGATGAATGTAATGTACATTCTGGATGAGCCAAGTATCGGTTTACACCAGCGCGATAACGAGCGTTTGATTAACGCCCTTAAAAACCTGCGTGATTTAGGTAATACCGTATTGGTTGTTGAGCACGATAAGGATATGATCCTGGAGGCCGACCACGTAATTGACATGGGCCCGGCAGCGGGTGTACATGGTGGCCAGGTTGTTGCAGAAGGTACTCCAGCCCAATTAATGGAAAAGCATACGCTCACCACATCATACATTAATGGCGAGCGCGAAATAGCAATACCCAAAAAACGCAGAGAAGGTAACGGCAAAACCCTGAGCCTGAAAAAAGCTACCGGCCATAACCTGAAGAAAGTGTCGGTTGATTTCCCTTTGGGGAAACTGATCGGTATAACCGGTGTATCGGGCAGCGGTAAGTCAAGCCTGATCACCGAGACTTTATATCCTATTTTGAACCATCATTTTTTTAGGGCCAAGAAACAACCGCTGCCTTATGAAAAAATTGAGGGATTGGAGCATATCGATAAAGTAATTGAGATAGATCAAACACCAATTGGTCGTACGCCACGTTCAAACCCGGCTACCTATACCGGGGTGTTTTCGGACATCCGCAATCTGTTCGTGGCACTACCGGAATCAAGGATCAGGGGCTATAAACCCGGTCGTTTCTCGTTCAACGTAAAAGGTGGCCGTTGCGAAACCTGCCAGGGCGCCGGTATGAAAGTGATTGAAATGAACTTTTTGCCAGACGTGCAGGTGCCATGCGAAGAATGCGGCGGCAGAAGATATAACCGCGAGACACTGGAGGTTCGCTACCGTGGTAAATCCATCAGTGATGTGCTGGATATGAGTATTGAGGATGCTACGCCATTCTTTGAGCACATCCCCTCCATCTACCGTAAAGTAAAAACACTTAACGATGTAGGATTGGGCTATATCACTTTAGGGCAAGCTTCAACAACATTATCGGGCGGTGAGGCACAACGTGTTAAACTGGCTACCGAGCTATCCAAAAAAGACACAGGCAATACTTTTTATATCCTGGATGAGCCTACCACCGGTTTGCACTTTGAAGATATTAACGTGCTGTTAGGTGTGCTTAACCAGTTGGTTGATAAAGGCAATACTGTTTTAGTTATTGAACACAACCTTGATGTAATTAAAGTGGCCGATCATGTAATTGACCTTGGCCCCGAAGGCGGCTCAGGTGGTGGTAATATCCTGTTCTCCGGTACACCTGAAGGTTTGTGCAAGGTGAAGAACAGCTTCACGGGTAAATTTTTGAAGAAAGAAATGGGGCTGTAGGACCCTGTCAAAACTTACGAAGTTTTAAAAACTTCGTAAGTTTGAAATATTACGAAATCATGAGCTATTTAGAAAAAATACAACAAATTGACAGCTTTCAGGCTGCCATACATGCTCATGGCCCTCTTCCGCAAGAGCTACTCAACAAAATAAATTACAAGTTACGGCTGGAGTGGAACTACACTTCTAACAGTATGGAAGGAAACAGCCTTACTAAACGCGAAACCCGAACCGTAATGGTAGGGGTTATCAACGTACAGGACAAACCGCTTAAAGATGTAATAGAGATCCGTAATCATGACAAGGTGATCAGCACGATCATGAAAATAGGTAAAGGCGAACTTAATGTTTCTGAAAGTAGAATCCGGGAAATACATAAAGGTATTATGTATGAAGAAGATCCGGAAAAGCAACGATTTATAGGCGAATGGAAAAACGTTGATAACTATATGTTCAACTTCGAGGGTGAACGGTATGATTTTGCTCCGTATACAGAAGTTGCCGAACGGATGCACCGGTTAGTGAATTGGTTGAACACCGAAAAAGAAAAGATCCAGCGAAACCAAAAGGATGCAAAGCACCCGGTTATTCTCGCCCTTAAATTTCATATCGATTACCTTACCATTCATCCTTTTTATGATGGCAATGGGCGCACCGCCCGTATCCTTTCCAACCTGATATTAATATCCTATGGCTTTCCTCCTTTTTATATTAAGGATAACGAAAAGCAAAGTTACTATCGATACCTCACTGATATTCAAAGTAATGGTGGTGACCCGGACCTGTTTTATGAGTTTATGGCAGGATTGATATTGCGTTCGTTGCAAATTACCTCCGATGCCATTCATGGTAAGGAAGCCGTGGACGATTGAGCAAATAATCAAGTAAACATAACTTAGGGTACAAACAACCGAAGCAGCCCTTAAATTTCTTTTTCTTAGCTTTATCGTTTAAACAATACCCTCATGAAAAAAATATTACTCATGCTATTCATAGCAGGTTCGTTCGCGGCCTGTAATCAACCTAAATCAACAGACACCGCCAGCGGCATCCCGGCCAATAAAGACCTCGCCAAAGTTTTTGAAGATTATTTCCAGGACGGCTTAAAGCTCTACCCGCTTAATGCCACCTATATTGGGGACAGGCGCTATAATGACCTGCTACCTAACGATGGTTCGGCTGAATTTCTGGAAAAGGCGCATGATTATAACTCGGTTTACTTGTCGAAAGTGAAAAACTTTGACCGCGCTGAACTGAACGAAGACGACAAGCTATCATACGATATATTTACCTACGAGGTGCAACTGGCCCTGGATAACTTTAAATACCATTTCGAGTACATGCCTTTTAACCAGTTTTATGCCCTGCCAATTACCATGGGGCAGCTTGGCTCGGGCTCTGGCGCGCAGCCCTTTAAAACGGTTGTAGATTATAACGACTGGCTGAAACGTTTATCTGCTTTCCAGATCTGGGCTGATACCGCCATCTCCAATTTTAACAAAGGCGTCAAAACAGGCGTAGTGCTGCCAAAATCGTTAGTTGTTAAAATGATCCCCGAAATGCAGGACCTGGTATCAAAAGATGTAGAAAAAAGCCTGTTCTACGGGCCGGTTAAGAATATGCCGAAGGATTTTTCGGATGCGGATAAAACACAGCTGACCGAGGCTTACAAGAAAGCCATTACTCAAATTGTTAACCCAACCTATCAAAAACTGGCCGATTATCTGAAAAACCAATATCTGCCCCACGCACGTGCAACCTCGGGCTTTTCATCCCTGCCAGATGGCACCGCTAAATACACCTATTTAGTTAAACAACAAACTACCACAGATAAAACCCCTGAAGAAATTTACCAATTGGGTTTGAAAGAAGTTGCCCGGATCCGTGGCTTAATGGATAGCATCAAAACCAGTGTCGGCTTTAAGGGCGATTTGAAGGCGTTTTTCGAATACATGAAAACCGACCCTAAGTTTACTCCTTACAAAACCCCGAAGGATGTACTTGATGCTTTTGAAAACATTCATAAACGCATGGAGCCAAACCTGAAAAAAATGTTTAACCATGTGCCCAAAACCCCTTTCGAGATCAGGCAAACCGAAGCCTTCCGCGCGGCATCGGCCAGTGCGGAGTATAACCAGGGGTCGGCAGATGGTACCCGTCCCGGTATTTTTTACGTGCCGATATTAGATGCCACCAAGTTTAACACCACATCGGGCATGGAATCATTGTTTCTTCATGAAGCAATTCCTGGTCACCATTACCAGATTTCGTTAACCCAGGAAAACGCTTCATTGCCAAAATTCCGCCGCTTTGATGGCGGGGAAACAGCCTATGTAGAAGGCTGGGCGCTGTATTGCGAATCATTAGGGAAAGAGCTCGGCTTGTACACCGATCCGTACCAGTATATGGGCGCGTTAGGCGATGAGATTCACCGTGCCATCCGTTTGGTTGTCGACGTTGCCATCCACACCAAAGGAATGACCCGTGAGCAGGCTATTAAATATATGATGGATAACGAAGCTATCAGCGAACAAGGTGCAACTGCCGAAATTGAACGTTATATGGCTATTCCCGGCCAGGCATTGAGCTACAAAATAGGCGCACTCAAAATCCGCGAACTGCGCACCAAATATGAAAAGCAATTAGGCGGCAAATTCAATATCGCCGAATTTCATGACCAGGTATTAAAAGACGGCGCCATGCCAATGGCTGTTTTTGAAGCTAAAATGGATGCCTGGGCTGCGAAGAAGTAGTTGGAGAAATATAACAAAGAAGCGTCATTGTGAGTAACCATCAGGGAGCCTGAAAAAAACCATGATGACGTTTAAAATATATCTTTAAAGATGGTGCATGGGGCTGCGTTAGGGATGGGAGCGGATACCGGCCTAAGGCTAATGCCCTGTGCAGTATGAGCGTACAGCCCGGCCGCAGGCAACGCCCGTATCCATAAATCAATCAAAAATATACTTAATAAAGCAATGACGCTTTTGATTTTAATCTCGCTCAACTAAACACCGCCAGCACCCCGAAATAGATTAGCATACAACCTGAGCTGATGAAATTCATACGCATGGCGTTTTTAAAATTAGCATTGGTTGTTGATTGCCCTACTTTATAAAACCAATAATTAAAAAAGAAAAATATCGGTGCGGCGCATACTATAAAGAAATAAAAGTTAAGCATCATGCCAGCCAGGTGCCAGTACCAGTAAGAAAGGGCTATCCCCGCGGCAAACAATACGCCCGAAAAAATAAAGGAACCTTTGTAACCTAAAACGATACTAAGCGTTTTATCGCCCCGCCTGCCGTCTTCTTCATGCTGATACACCTGGGTTAAGGGGTATGATGCCCCGATGAGGCAGGAGCTGATAGCTCCCGGAATAATCAGGCCTAAATCCCAATGACCAAACAGGCTTGTACCGGTCAAAGCGGTGTAGGTGGTGTAATAAATAAAACATCCCTGGAAAATGAACACCGTTAAAAAGCTGATGATTGGATATTTTTTTAACCGGGTAGCCGGATGGCTGTACAGCTTTGACATAATACCATAAATGAGCACCGCAAAGGCAAATTCCCAGCTAATGATAAAGCCCAATAAAAAAGCCATTATCTCCAGCAAAATAGAAAAATAATACAGGCTGATATCCACTTGAGGCGGTTTGGCTAACAGAGCAATGCTATGTTCATCCTTATCAAAATAACTGTTATAGCCGTTACTGGCCGGGAAAGCGAGAAAATGCCAGATGAAAAACACGAGAACAGCAATTGAAGTTTTTACCGTATCGGCCTGGCTAAAAGCAAACAGGTATACCGGCAGCAAAAAAACAGAGAAAACAAACCGTAAATGCGCCAATGCCGACCGGGTGGGGATAAATTGTTTAAATTTCATTGTTGCCGTTTGCTGGTAAATACTCCCAAAAGCAACTAAAAGTTGCCCGGGTAACGTTATAAACTTACAACCTTTAATGCAAAAAATTGTACCGCATAAATTATTATGTTTGGAAACAACGTTAATGTAACATGAAGAAGAAAATTTATATAGCAGCACTTTTAATTTTCGCGGCAACAGCCGGCTTCTCGCAAACGGTAACCAAATCAGATATCAGCTTTAAGATTAAAAACCTCGGCTTTAACGTGGCCGGTACCTTCAGCGGCTTACAGGCCGATATCAGGTTTAAACCCAATGATTTGGCAGGTAGCTATATTGAGGCGTCCGTTGCTTCAAATACCGTGAACAGCGATAATGAAAGCCGGGATAACCACCTTAAAAGTGAGGATTATTTTGATGTGGCAAAATACCCGAAAATCACGATGAAATCTGTTTCATTTAAACGTAAAGGCGGGAGCAACTATACGGGCAATTTTAACGTAACTATTAGAGATAAAACAAAGTTGATTGAAATACCTTTTACGTATACCGAATCGGGTAACGCGGCTCAACTGAAAGGAAGCTTCATGATATTGCGGACAGATTTTGGCATCGGCGGCAAAAATTTGATCCTGTCAAATGAGGCCAGCGTTTTGGTTGAGGCGGAGATCAGCAAATAAAACCGGTTTAATTATTTTTAATGGAGAGTTGCATCAGTGCTATCGGGATAGCAAATCCCGTCAATCGAATTGCCCAGCAAGATATTTACCATTTTATGGCGAACGCCTTTGGGCTGGATGCAACTAATGCCGCACGGCTGAAAGGAATTTATGACCATTCGGGGATTGATTACCGCTATTCGGTGATCCCCGATTTTGGCAACCGCGATCCTGCCGATTTCACTTTTTTTGAACAGTCAGCAGGGCTCGAACCATTCCCTGACACACAGAAAAGGTTAAAGCTTTACGAAAAGGAAGCCATCGCCATTGCTGTAAATGCCGCAAAAAACTGTCTTCAAAAATTTGGAGATAATATTACCGGCAGCATCACACACCTGGTAACCATTAGCTGTACGGGTATGCATGCGCCCGGGATTGATATCGAACTTGTCGACCGGCTGCAGCTGAACCGCGATACTGAACGTACCTGCATCAACTTTATGGGCTGCTACGGCGCCATAAACGGCCTCAAAGTGGCCGATTATATCTGCCGGGCCGATGCCGGCGCTAAAGTGCTTGTTGTGAGTGTAGAGCTTTGCACATTGCACTTTCAAAAAGTGAATACGCTGGATAACTGGGTTGCTAATTCGCTATTTTCAGATGGGGCTGCTGCCGTTTTGGTCGAAAATACGACTAACCGTTTAGGCAGTGGCAATTGCCTTTTACTCAAAAACTTCTATTCGGAATTTGTTACCGAGGCGCGCAATGAGATCGGTTGGTATGTAGGCAACACCGGTTTTGAAATGAAACTTACCTCCAGGGTATCCAAACAAATCAAAAAACATATCAAAGCACTTACCCAACGCTTTCTACAAAAGGCCAAAACTGAGATGGATGATATTACCGCTTATGCCGTTCATCCGGGCGGGCGCACAATTTTGGAAGCGGTTGAAGAAGCGTTGGAACTTCCCGAAGAAAGCAATGCCTTTGCCTACCAGATTTTGCAGGAATACGGCAATATGTCGTCGGCTACTATTTTATTTGTGCTGGATAAAATGCTGAAGGCGGGTAATTTGGTTGATCAGAAGATCCTGAGTTTTGCTTTCGGGCCGGGTTTAACCGTTGAGGGGATGATACTTGAAATGCACTAAGCCGATATGAGCGATGTAATTGTAATTGGAGGAGGCCTGGCCGGATTGTTCAATGCCATATTGCTGAATCGTACCGGGCTTAAAGTTACAGTTGTCGAAAAAAAGACCTATCCCATGCACCGCGTTTGCGGTGAATATATCTCGAACGAGGTTATCCCTTTTTTGTCGTCGTTGGGCATCGACCTTGAAGAACTAAACGTTGCCCGGATCAACCGGTTAGAGGTAACAGCAGCATCCGGTACCAAACTTTCGCAAAAGCTTGACTTGGGCGGTTTTGGTTTAAGCAGGTTTACTTTCGATAATTTCCTGTACAAAAAAGCCCTTGCCGAAGGGGTTGATATTTTAACCGGCACACGGGTGGAGGATATTCGTTTTGCTGGCGAAAAATTTGAAGTGGTAACTCCCGGCGAAACATTAACAGCCCCGTTGGCTATCGGCTCGTTCGGTAAACGCTCCAATCTCGATCAAAAACTTAAACGACCGTTTTTTTATAAACGCAGCCCATACCTGGCAGTAAAATTCCATTTACAGATGGATTTCCCTACCGATCTCATCCAGCTTAATAATTACAAAGACGGCTATTGCGGGGTAAGCAAAACCGATGGAGACAGGTATTGCATGTGCTATATGGCCCATCGCGATGACCTCCGAAAGTATGGTACTTTACAGGCCCTGGAAGAGAACGTGATCCGCAGGAACCCTTACCTCGATGAGATCTTTCGTAACGCCAGGTTTTTACTGGATAAACCGGAGGTGATCAACGAGATCTCCTTTGAGAAAAAGGCGCCTGTTGATAACCACATCCTGATGAGCGGAGACACCGCCGGGATGATAGCCCCGCTTTGCGGTAACGGCATGACCATGGCCATCCATTCGGCCAAGATCCTTTCCGAAAAAATTATTACACACTATAAGCCGGGCAGTTTTAATCCGGAAAAGCGCGCCAACCTTGAGCAGGACTATACCAATAGCTGGAACAAACAATTTGCCCAAAGGCTTTGGGTTGGCAGGCAGTTGCAGCGTTTGTTTGGCAACGATAATATGACGGCCCTTACTTTAAATACGCTCAATCACCTGCCTTCTGTAGCACAATACCTGATAAGTAAAACTCACGGCCAACCATTTGGATAGTTCAAGCGTATTGTATTGTAGAGTTTGTTAATAAATTTCACCAAAATTGATGAACAGTTTTAATGATCAAATCATCAGCTTTTGGATTTGTGCATTCTGCTTTTAGCTTTCATAATATATGCCCAATTTAAGTTACCGTACAGATACCCCGGAGATCATGGATGATTTCGATCTGCCATCGGCCGAAATAAACCCAGTGCTTGAAGGTTTGGGAAAGATGAACGCCCTGTTTGGTGGTCATAAAAGCATCATCGGCTCCTTAAAAAAGCTTCCCATTTACAATGGTTGTTTGGTAAGTGATTGGGGCTGCGGCGGGGGGGACACCCTGATAGCTATTGCCAGATGGGCCGAAAGCAAACAGATCGATCTTAACTTAAACGGCGTTGATGCTGCTCCGGCTGCAGTTAATTATGCCAGGCAACAGGCGATGGATTATAGCAATATTAACTTTACCCAAGCCGATGTTATTGACGAAGCATATCTCATTAAACCGGCGGATGTGATCATTTGCAGCCTGTTCACGCACCATTTTGATGATGACCGCTGGATTAAGCTCATCAAAAACATGCAAGCTTCGGCACAAAAAGGAATTATCATTACCGACCTGCACCGTCACTGGCTTTTATATCATGCCATAGTGTTTATAACCCATGTTTTTACCCGTAGTGCCATGGCCCAAAATGATGGTCCGCTTTCGGTTAAGCGTGGTTTTAAAAGGCACGAATTGTTGGCATTATTGAAAAAAGCACAAATTGATAACTTTAAATTAACATGGCGCTGGCCTTTCAGATGGGAGTTAATCATCTATAAATCGTAGCTTTACGCTATGAATTTGCGTGTACTGGTTTTAACAACCTCGCTTGGCGTGGCAATTACGCTCTCGGCCGTTAACTTTTATTTTCAGCATAAATGGTACGATGTAATGGTTACTTTCTCGGTGGCCCTTGGTGTAAGTTACTTCGTTTTTTACTACCTCATCGAAAAATACATCTACTCCCGTATCAAGTTAATTTATAAACTGATCCATAACCTGAAATTAGGCCGCGACCTGAGGGATGCCCTTGGCGAACACGTAAGCGCCAACCCCATTGCCGATGTAGAGCAGGAGGTAAAGGAATGGGCCAAACAGAAAAAGACCGAGATAGACGAGCTACGCAAACAGGAAAAATTTCGCCGTGACTTTTTATCCAATATCTCGCACGAGTTTAAAACCCCGCTATTTGCTATCCAGGGTTACATTGAAGCCTTGCAGGATGATGATTTTGACGACAAGGAAATGGCCCGCCAGTTTTTGGAAAAAGCTTCAAAAAATGTTGACCGGCTAAGTTACCTGATCAAAGACCTTGATGAAATTTCCAAACTTGAATCGGGCGAGATGCCTATTAATTACACCAAATTCAAAATCAACGACCTGATCAAAGAGGTTTTTGAATCATTGGAGATCAAAGGCAAGCAGTACCACATCAAACTTATATTTAAGCAAAAGTATGATGAGCCTATTGTGGTAAATGCCGACAGGGAAAAAATAAGACAGGTGCTCGTGAACCTGATAGATAATTCGTTTAAGTACGGTAAAGAGGAAGGCAGCACTTCGGTAAGCCTTTTTGTACTGCATGACCAGGTTTTGGTTGAAGTTACCGATGATGGCATAGGTATTGAGGAGAAATTTTTACCAAGACTATTTGAGCGTTTTTTCCGTACAGACAGCAGCCGATCAAGGCAAATTGGTGGCTCCGGGCTGGGGCTTGCTATTGTAAAGCATATTATTGAAGCCCACCAGCAAACTATCAATGTGCGCAGTACAGAAGGGCTTGGCTCAACGTTTGGTTTTACATTAGCAAGGGCTAAGCAAACCATTCCTTTCCCGAATTTACCCGTGTTAAAAAGTTAACAATAATTTAACATACTAACTGTACCTTTACACCAATTTCAAATCACTATGTCGCTAAACAGTATATTCCAGTATTTTGTACCCAAGGATAAAAAAATATTCTTCCCACTGTTTGAACAAGCCGCGGCCAATGTTGTAGCCATGGCTACCATACTGGTTGAAGCAGTTAACTCAAACAACCCTGCAACCCGCGAGGATTTATACAAACAGATTGACAAGCTTGAGAACAAAGGCGACGAATATACTCACCAGATTTACCTGGAGCTTGGCAAAAATTTCATCACACCTTTTGATCGTGAAGATATCCACGCCCTTGCAACAGCCATTGATGATGTGGCTGATTATATCCAGGGTGCGGCAAACCGCATGAGCCTGTACAGGATAGATGATTTGAATGAGCATATCCGTAAACTATCTGACCTGATACTGCAGGCCAGTATTGATTTGGAAAAAGCTGTAAAAGAACTGAAAGACCTTAGGAACGTACGTAATATAGCCGATTCATGCATCAGGATAAACAGTGTTGAAAACCAGGCTGATTATGTTTTTGACCGCGCTGTAGCCGACTTGTTCCTGTATGAAAAGGATGCTATCCGCCTGATTAAATACAAAGAAATATTAGCCGCCCTTGAAACCGCTACCGATATGTGCGAAGACGCAGCTAATGTTATGGAGTCAATCTTAGTTAAAAACGCTTAAGTAAATCTTATCCCCAGCTAAATGGTTACTTCCCTACTTGTAGTTATTGTTGTACTCGCCCTGTTGTTTGATTACACCAATGGCTTTCATGATGCCGCAAACTCTATAGCTACCATCGTATCTACCAAAGTATTAACACCGTTTCAGGCTGTGTTAATGGCTGCGGTTTTCAACTTTGCAGCTTACTTTTTTATAAAAGATCATAAGGTGGCCAATACGGTATCTAAAATCGTATTAGAGCACTATGTTACCCTGCACGTGATCCTGGCAGGCTTAGTAGCCGCCATCACCTGGAACCTGTTTACATGGTGGTTCGGCATCCCTTCAAGCTCGTCGCATACCCTTATAGGTGGCTTTGCCGGCGCAGGTATGACTAATGCGCTTTACATGGGAGCAAATGCCCTTCAGGCTGTCGAAATGCAATATGTGCTTAAAATTATTGCCTACATCGTACTGGCCCCTTTTATTGGCTTAATTATAGCTTATGTGGTAACCATATTGATATTACACTTATGCAAAGCTGCCAGACCAGCCACTGCCGAACGCTGGTTTAAGCGTATGCAGCTGGTTTCATCCGCGGCGTTAAGTTTTGCCCACGGCGGTAACGATGCTCAAAAGGTAATGGGGATCCTGTATGTAAGCCTTATCGCTTCAAAGGTGATAAAGCCAGGCTCGGTAATGCCTGAGTGGATCCCGTTAGCTTGCTACTCAGCTATTGCTGCCGGTACCATGTCGGGCGGTTGGAAAATCGTTAAAACCATGGGCTCAAAAATAACCAAGGTAACCCCGCTTGAAGGCGTAAGCGCCGAAACTGCTGGTGCTATTACATTATTTATTACCGAGCGCTTCGGCATCCCGGTTTCAACAACACATACTATCACCGGCTCAATTATAGGTGTGGGTTTAACCAAACGTGTATCGGCCGTGCGCTGGGGCGTAACCATTAACCTGGTTTGGGCGTGGATCATTACCATACCTATTTCGGCCCTGATTGCCGCCGGTGTATTTGCATTATTACATTTTTTTGCATAAACAAACCGGCAGTAATTTTGTTAGTTTTACTTACTATGAAAACAAGACTACTCATTATCCCCATCCTAATAGCTTTAATTACATTAACCAGCTGTGATACGCTAAACCAGGTAGCTAACGCTACTATTCAAAACCAGGGAACACCAACGTCGCTTGAAATAGGCAACGGGTTAAAACAGGCCCTTGAAATAGGCACCGGTAAAAGCTCGGACCAACTATCGGCAGTTAACGGATTTTTTGGCAATGCCGCTATCAAGATCCTTTTTCCGCCCGAAGCGCAAAAGGCTGAGAAAACCTTACGCGGGCTTGGTCTGAACAGCCTTTGTGATAATGTGATCCTTTCGCTTAACCGCGCAGCCGAAGATGCTGCAAAACAGGCAAAACCTATTTTTGTTGATGCTATTAAGCAAATGACCCTGCAGGATGTTACCAATATTTTATTGGGCAGCCAGGATGCGGCAACACAATATTTTAAACGTACCACTACCGCGAAATTAAGCCTGCAGTTTAAACCTGTTATCCAGGGTAGCTTAAACAAAGTAAATGCTACCAAATACTATACTGATGCAGCCCAGGCTTACAACAAGGTTCCGTTTGTATCAAAGCTCAATCCTGATATCAGCGATTATGTGACCCAAAAGGCCATCGACGGCTTATTTGTGGAGATAGCCAAAGAAGAGCTTAACATTCGTCAAAATCTTGGCGCGCGTACAACGCCTTTATTGCAAAAAGTATTCGCTTTTGCTGACAGGAAAAAAACTACCGGACAATAAAATAGAGAAAAGAAATACAAAAAGGCTGCGTCGATCTTAATTCAACGCAGCCTTTTTATTGGGCATATTATTTTTGCTTTTGGAATTTAACCTTTACGGTAACAACCTCGGGTTTATTATTAGTGCTGCCAACCCATGAGGGACCATTTTTAATAAGCTCTATGGCTTTTTGATCAGCCGCTTCATTCAGGCCTTTTTTAATACTAAACTCATCTGTGATGCCGCTCGGGAATACAGTAAATGTTACGGTTACCGTGCCGGCAGTACCATCAGGCAGTACAGCATTGGTTTGTAAATATTTTTTCAGGCTGCCCCAGCCCAGTTGCGGATGTGCCGCAGTTACACTTACCTCACCGTTGTCGTCGTCTTTTTTAGTTACAACTACCTCGCCAAGAGCCCTCGAATCGGGCTTAAGCGCCACTTTAATACTATCGCCGCGTGTGGCGTTAACCTGCCTCGGCTCGTAACCTATATAAACCACATCAAGCGTAGCCTTATCCCCCGGAGAGCTTAGCGCGAATTTTCCGTTAACGTCAGTTACCGTGCTCCGGTTGGTGCCTTTGATCCTGATAGCCGCACCAATTAAAGGCGAGCCGTCATCTCTCGAAATAATAGTGCCGGCAATGTATAATGATTGTGCCGCCGCTTTATTGCTGCCAAAAACAGTTGCTGGTGAAGATGTAACGCCGTCAACCTTTCCGGGTAATTTAAATTGCAGCGGGGCTTTTGATTTAGCTACGGTAGTATTCGCTCTTAATGCTATCACATCCGGGCTTACTGTATCTTTTTTGGCAATTGGAGCTGTGTATCCCGCTACTATCCGCTCACTTAAATTGCCTTCTTCTTTCAAAACAACTTTATCTTTAGTAGCAGCGGGCGGAGTTGCCGGCTCTGCTAAAGGATTGCTGCCCACAGGAGACGGAACATCATTCGAAGCTGTTTTATTGTCGCCAGCGGAGATTTCCTGCTGATAAAGCGCATTAGCCGATTGCTTTGCCCGTCTTGATTTTTTATTTACTGCAACTGATGGGGCCTGTATGGGCGTATTGGTATTCGCTTTTTTAACCGTATCGCCGGTCTTTACGGTATCGGCGGCAACTGCCATGGGCGGGGTCGAATTTTTGTTTCCTGCAATGTTATTACCTTGCAGCTCAGCTTTAGGAGATCTGTTAAGATAAAGGCCTCCCAAACTTAATGCTATTAAAACCGAAGCCGCTATGGGCCAAACGGTCCACGGTATTACACGGCCTTTATTTTCTCCGGTACGCTGCCGCAGTCTTGAACTAAGGTCAGCAAGGTTTAATTGTTGACTTGTCCCAACGTTTTCATATCCTTCCAATGCATCCATCAAAAAAGGGTCGTTTAGTGCCTCCATCTCCAGTTTATGCATAGCACGGGCATCAAGCTCTCCGTTGAGATACTTCTGTATTTGCAGTATATTTGCCTTTTTACTATGCACTGTTCCGTTCGAGGCAAATTTTCAAATTCCTCTTACCGTTCTGGATATAACTCTTTACCTCATTTAAAGTATATCCTGTTATCCCGGCAATTTCTTTATAACACTTCTCTTTTAAATAAAACAGGTCGATACTTTGTTTTTGTCCGCCGGTAAGCCCTGCTATGCAGCGTTCCAACGCTTTCAAAGCCTCCTCCCTGTTATTATCATCAGGATGCAAAAAGGGGGTAAATTCCACAACTTCATCTAAATTAACCAACTCCACCTTTTTACCGCTCCGTAACTGCATCAAGCAATAATTGCGCCCAAGTACATACACCCAACTCCTGAACTGGTTAATCTCATGCATTTTAACCTTATCAACCAGCTCCTCAAAAATGCCCATTACCGCGTCTTTGGCCAGTTCTTCATCTTTCAGATATTTAAGGCAAACGCCATAAACGAGGGGCATATATCTTTCATATAAGCTGCCCAAAACTGTTAGGTTACCGCTTGTACGATAATCACTAAGTAGTTCTTCGTCTGTTGATTTCCCTGGTTTTTGGGGTTTTATAAATAGGCTCATTAAACATACAAAATTAATTTATTAAAATGGTTTATGGAAATTAACTGCCTGCAGCCCCTTCTATTTAAGGAAAATAACCTAATAACGAGGTGTTTTCCACACGTATTGGCTCATTCCTGTT
Source organism: Mucilaginibacter sp. SJ (assembly GCF_028993635.1). Lineage (NCBI taxonomy): Bacteria > Pseudomonadati > Bacteroidota > Sphingobacteriia > Sphingobacteriales > Sphingobacteriaceae > Mucilaginibacter > Mucilaginibacter sp. SJ. The sequence goes on along the minus strand of NZ_CP118631.1, from coordinate 3,957,719 downwards.
TAAACCATGAATACACTAAGTCAAAGCAGGACGAACATTATAAAGCGCAAACAAAAAAAGCGATGCCGGGGAGCATCGCTTTTTTATAATATCGTAACAGCTTTACCTTGCCGGTTGTGGCTTTGGCAACTCCTTGCGCGGGATCATTTCGGCACGTTGTGCCGTATGGTAAACAAATGAAGCAACAATGGTAGCGGCTTGTTTCAGGTCGTCTTCAATAAGACGATCGTAAGTGTCCTGATTACTATGATGGGTACGTGAACCGTAATCAATAGCATCCTGGATAAACTGGAAGCCCGGAATACCAACCGCGTCAAATGAAAGATGATCCGTACCGCCGGTATTACGAATGGTAAGCGTGGTGGCGCCAAGATCTTTAAACGGTTCAAGCCAGGCTTTAAAGATAGGTGCCGCTGCCGAATCTCCCTGCAAATACACTCCACGGATCTTGCCGGTTCCATTATCAAGGTTGTAATAGGCCGAAAGCTTTGCTTGTTCGGGTTTAAGCTCCATCGTTTTAGGATCGCCGAAATGATTGGCCACATATCCGCGCGAACCAAATAAGCCCTGCTCTTCCGAACTCCATAAAGCTATGCGAATGGTGCGTTTGGGTTTAAAGTTAATCGCTTTTAAAATACGCATGGCCTCCAGCATTACCGCGCTGCCCGCTGCATTATCAGTAGCACCGGTAGCTGCATGCCATGAATCGAGGTGACCGCCAAGCATTACTACCTGGTCTTTCAGTTTTTTGTCCGTTCCGGGAATTTCAGCAACTACATCATAGCCCTGCAGGTCGTCGGTAATGAATTGGGTTTTAATATCAGCTTCCAATTGTACCGGCTGGCCGCCTTTTATAAGGCGCAAAATGCGCTGGTAATCTTCGCTGCTGGTTTCAAGCTCGGGTGCTACCGCTTTTGCGGTATCGGCGTATGAAGCGCCGTTGGTGGTAAATACTGTACCATCGGTGCCACGGCCCTGGCTTAACACCAAGCCAGCTTTTTCATCAATCAAAAATTGGCTTAATGCAGTCCTGAAAGCGCGTAGCTTACGGAAAGCGGCCATTTGGGCCGCGTTAGGGTCTACGGCGTTCCTGCGTGGACCGGCAGGCGTAACTTTTGCGTTGGCCATTTCGGTAAGTTCCTCATCTGTATAACGGGCAGCATCCACTTTCCAGGTACGTTCTGTTGGTGCCTTGGTATCAAATATCACGATCTTGCCGGCCAGCTTACCTTTATATTGCTCAAGCTCTGCTGCCGAATCGGCTTTGATTATCATCACTTCGCCTTTGATCAAGCCATTTGTACCGGGTGTCCATGCTTTAGGGATGGCGATAATAGCATGATAGTAGGGCACTGTGATAGCTGCATAGTTTTTTTGAACCTCCCAGCCTTTGCCAAATTTACCCCAGGCATCCAATTTGGAGTTGGCCATACCCCAGGTTTTAAGCTGATTAACAGCCCAGTTTTGGGCGCGCTTTAAGCCGGGAGAGTTGGCAAGCCTTGGCCCCGAAACATCTGTAAGATAAAAAGCCGTTTCCATTACCTTTGAATGGTTAAGGCCTTCTTCCCTTATTTTTTGAACCATTGCTGCATCAACAGGTTCCTGTGCAAACGACGGTACTGCAATACCGGCCGTAATTAAACACGAAAAGAGTAGTTTTAATTTCATATACAATAAATTATAAGATCAGTTAATAACAAACCTATTTATTATAAATTAAAATCGGCAATATATTGTGTTAACAAAGTTGTTACATAAATATTCGTATCATCAATGTTAATGGTGGAGCTTAGAAACAGTTATAGCTCTCCCACCGGGGGAAGAAACCTATAAAGATGAGTAATATAAAATGTCTGGCTTAAACTGAACCTGCATCCGCTTCGTCGTATTCGGCATGAGTTCCGATAAACCTACTCTCGACTACCCGGCACCATAATCGACCTCAATGGCAAGTCGATATTTGTTGCAGACAATCTTAAAACGGGCACGGTTATAAAGCTTTGTGAGAAAGCTCCAACAAAAAAGGGGTTTATCTTTTCAGATAAACCCCTTTGATATTTTAAAGCTTTAAGCCTTCGGCTTTCCGCTCCAATCAAGGGTTTTTAGTAAACGAATAAACAATATATCCGGTGCTATTGCCTACAGTAACGGGTGATTTCAGGGTCATGGTTGAGCCATCGTTGCTGGCAATATCCAAACGATATCCCTCGGATACGTTTTTGGCTTTATCCCCTTCATACAATTTTTTGAACTGGAATTGGGTACCGGTTGTACCACCGTTATAAACCGACCAGAAAATGGTTTGCGATGTTCCGTTGGTTAAAGTGTAGATACCGTTACCGCTGTTGGTGAGCTTCCACGTGCTGCCAACAAAGGCTTCGGGAGGCGCCTGATCAAATACGCTCTGTACTGCATTTTGTACAAGGCCGTCATAACTTACATTATTGCAGGTCCAGGTACCAACAAATTTACCGCGCGATACATTAGACGTAGTTGTGCTTTTGGTTGACGAGCAGGCCGAAATGACCAAAACAAGTGAAAAGATTGCGATTGAGGTCTGAATTAACTTTTTCATGACAGTATATTTTTATGCATAAATAGCATAAATCCTGCCAAAGTATGTAATTATAAATTCATCGCCTGCTGACGGGTACGTTTTTCTAATTCAGTTAGCCTTTTACTGATTGATTCGGCAATTTGGTCGGCCTCCCGAGCTTTTTTAAGGCTATTAATAAACTTAGGGTTATCATCCCTTTCCGATAAAATTTTACCGATTTGCTTAATAATGTTCATAGGTTATTCCTTATAGCTCTATTTTACGGGGCATGCACCGGTAAGGTTTCGTTTCTTCCTACGAATATCGAATAATTTAGTTAAACGTTTTATCGCTCATAAAAAAAGCACCTTGTAAAATCCATAAATTGCTGTATTATAATGTACTAAATTTAAATTGAGGCTAATTGTCCCAAAGTGATTATTTACCGGCTTCATTTAAAAAAGTAATCAATTGCTCCATCGCTTTTGCCCGGTGACTGATGGCATTTTTTTCCTCCATGCTCATCTCGGCAAAGGTAATGTTGTATCCTGCGGGCTCAAAAATGGGGTCGTAACCAAAACCACCGCTCCCGCTTAACCCCTGCCGGATGCTACCTTCAGCAATGCCTTCAAAAAAATGCTCTTCGCCATTCCATATCAATGAAATTACCGTGCGAAAGCGGGCTTTACGGTTAGTTTCGCCTTTCAAATTATCAAGCACTTTACTGATGTTGGCAGCATGATTGCCATGGACACCCGCATACCTGGCCGAGTAAACACCCGGTTCTCCATTCAGTGCATCTATTTCCAGCCCGCTGTCATCTCCAAAGCAGTTAAGTTTATATTCGGCATACACATGATGACTTTTGATGGAAGCATTAGCTTTAAAAGTTGTACCTGTTTCCTCAATATCATCATAACAACCAATGTCGTTCAGGGTTAGTAACTGGATGGCGCCATTGAGCTTGGCCGAAACCTCATCAAGCTTGTGGCGGTTATTGGTAGCAAAAACTAATTGCTGCATATATCTTAGTGGCGTGTTTTATTTATAATGTTTTAACCAACTCCCAAAAGGTTTTTTTAAAATCCACATTATCCATCATTTCATCAAATGAATAACTGTAAAGCACAGTGATCCCGTTTGAGGTTACCGGTTTATTCGGTTTAAGCACCTTTATATCCTGTGGCAGGGCGTCTCCTCCCAAAACAAGTACTTTGGTTGGTTTAAAAAAAGTTTTCAACTGGCTGAATTTAGTTTCACTGTAATTTGCCAGATTGAATATCGCCACGTCATCGGGGCTAAGTTCTTTACGTTTCAAGATGTTTTCAAGGGCGGTTAAATGTTCGGCCATTATGAACCCGGTATTTTTATACCATGTTAGCACCAAAAAGTTCTTTAAGTTTTTACCGAGATACTGAAAGTCATCAACCGGCGTTTTTATTGTAGCCTGAGGTTCAGGAGTTAAAGATGGGATAATGGTTACTGGTGCCGGTTTGGCATTTTCAGTTACAGGAGATTGTGGTACTGCCGGGGCGGGTTCGGATTCAGTAATTTTATCATATAACAGTTTATCTGCATTGAGCAGGTAAAGCTCATCCTCTAATACAAAACGAAACGCGGCGGGGTTCTCAACTTTCACTTTAACAAATTTTAACCAAAAGTAGTTAAACGGTTTCAAGCTTTATAGGCATATTAGCACAATTATAGCCGGTTGGTTTTGCAGAAAATATTTGTTCGGTTATAATTAATAAATTTTACCGAAATTCGTAGTTTTTAACGGGTTAACTATCCCGTTTTATTTAGTATAACAGCGTTACATGAGAAAGTTAGGAGTATTAGTACTAAGTTTTATTTTAACAATAACATTTGCAAAGGCACAGGTAGCATCAGATACGGCAGCAAAAAAACTGGTTAAGGCCGATTCGGTTATTGCCCCCACACCCGGCAAAACGCTTGATAAAATCGCAGCGGTAGTTGGTAACAGCCCGATACTGTTATCAGACATTGAACTGTCATACGCTAATTTCCTGGTACAGGGCAACCAACCTGACCCATCTGTTAAAGCCAGGATTTTACAAACTTTGTTAACCCAAAAACTGCTTGCCCAGCAAGCCGCAATTGATAGTATTGAAGTAAAGGAAGAAGATGTTGATGCCAACGTTGACCGCCGTATGCGCGAAATGACGCAGCGCGCGGGCGGGCAGGAAAAACTGGAAGCATTTTTAGGCCGTTCGGTTATCCAGTACAAAGATGAGATCAGGCCCGACCTGAAGGAGCAGATGGTTGCTCAAAAAATGCAGCAGCATATTACCGAGAAACTGAATGTTACCCCCCAGGATGTTAAAAAATATTACGATGGAATCCCTAAGGACAGCTTGCCTTCATTTAATAAAGAAGTTGAAGTTGGTGAGATTGTTTTTCAGCCTAAGTTAACTAAAGAAGAAAAAGACCTTTACAAAGCTAAGGCCGAAGAGTTAAGGCAGCGTGTTAAAAAAGGCGAAGACTTTGGCACATTGGCGAGGCTTTATTCGCAGGATCCGGGTTCGGCGCCCGAAGGAGGCGACCTTGGTTTTGCCGACCGTACCACTTTTGTGAAGGAATTTACCGCAAACGCCTTCAAGTTAAAAGCTGGTGAAATTTCCCCGGTGTTTGAAACGGATTTTGGGTTCCACTTTTTACAGGTGATTGAACGCCGCGGTGAACAGGTTCACGTAAGGCATATTCTCATTACACCCATTGTTACCCAAGCCAGTTTGGATAGGGCAAAAGCAAAAGCCGATAGTATTTACACTTTGCTTGTAAAAGATAAAAATGTAAGCGTTGATTTTTCGAGCGCCGCAGCCTTTTACTCAGACAATAAAGACACTAAATACAACGGAGGTATGATGCTTAATGCCGAAGACGTACAAAGCCGTTCAACATTTATCCCTACCGATAAACTTGATCCTAAAGTGGCGCTTATTACCGACACGATGAAAATCGGCAGCATTTCTAAACCTGACCTGTTTACCGGTGCCGATGGTAAAAAGAGCTACAAAATATTGATGCTAAAATCGGCCACAAATGCCCATAAAGCTAATTTAGAGCAGGATTTCCCTAAACTTAAGGAATATGCCTATAATGATAAGGTTAACAGAACTGTATCTCAATGGTTCGAAAAACGCCGCAAGGAAACTTTCATTAAAATTGATAAAGAATATCAGGCATATGATGTGTTGAAGAAATGGGTAAATACTAATCCCTCGCTCGTAATACCCGAAACCAAAACCAAATCATCATCTAAATAATTTATGCAACACAGCTCTGATGTAGAAGCCGCAAACGCTTTAAAACAGGCCTACCAGCAAATTCGTGCCGAAATAGGTAAAGTAATAGTAGGCCAGGATGAAGTGATCAAATTTGTGCTGATCTCTATTTTCAGTAACGGGCATTGTTTATTGGTGGGTGTCCCGGGACTTGCAAAAACCTTATTGGTGCAAACGGTATCGCAGGTGCTTGACCTTGATTTTAAAAGGATCCAGTTTACGCCCGACCTAATGCCTTCAGACATCATTGGCTCTGAAATATTAGGGGAAGACCGCAATTTTAAATTTATCCACGGTCCGGTTTTTTCAAACATTATCCTGGCCGATGAGATAAACCGTACGCCGCCAAAAACGCAGGCTGCCCTGCTTGAGGCCATGCAGGAAAAAGCGGTTACCGCGGCCGGCGTAACGCACAAACTTGCACAGCCCTTTTTTGTATTGGCTACCCAAAACCCTATTGAGCAGGAAGGTACTTATCCATTGCCCGAAGCTCAACTGGACAGGTTTATGTTTAACGTAGCCCTCAGCTATCCTTCATTTAAAGAAGAACTGCTGGTTGTTAAGAACACCACCAGTTCTAATAAAGCAGAAGTAAATAAAATATTAAACGCCCAGCAAATCATCTATTTTCAGCAACTGGTGCGCAATATCCCGGTTACCGATAATGTGATGGAGTACGCGGTGAAGCTGGTATCCAAAACCCGCCCAAACAGCGAGTTTGCCACACCACAAATTAACCGTTTGCTAAGCTGGGGCGCAGGACCAAGGGCGTCGCAGTTTTTAGTATTGGGGGCTAAATGCCACGCGGTACTTAACGGCAAATACTCGCCCGATATTGAAGACGTGCAGGCTGTAGCCAAACCTATTTTAAGCCACCGTATAGTGCGCAGCTATCATGCAGAAGCCGAAGGCTTATCAGCAGCTGATATTATTGAGCAGTTGTTTTGATTGTCTGAATCAGAATTTACAGAATTTTTAAATTAACAGAATAAAAAAGGCCTTGCAAATTAATCGCAAGGCCTTTTTTATGACATTCTGAAAATTCTTTAATTCTGCAAATTCTGATTCAGACAATGGTTATTCATTCTCAATAGGTGAGAAAATCTCAAGAAGGATATTCCATTTTTTTGTTTTGTCAATTTCCCAAACTCTTACATAATTGTAGTTGCCTACAACATTGCCTTTGGTAATGCGGGCGTGACCATAGGTATAAGCAAGGTCATTACTCGCGGCGCGGCCACCATCAGTAGTTTCGGCAGTGATATTGATGGCTTCGTTATTAATAAACTTCATCACCACATCGGTTCCGGTCATTGGCGGAAACCCGGGGAAATAATAGCGGCCCTCAGGGCTTAAAAACTCCTTATAGCTGGCCATGGCCGATAATGTTAACCCATGATTAAATGTTTTATCGGTACCAATAATAACATTTTTGGCGCCGAACGGATCCTTGCTTGGGCCTGAACGGTGCGCCGGATCGGGTTCTTTAAAATCGGTAACGACTTCTTCCTCAGCTTCAGGATGCTGGATACCAAGGTCGATGAGTAGCTTTAATTTACCATCGGCGTTAGTACGCCAGATAGATACATAATCGCCAAACACTTTATCATCATCAGTTTTGCCGTTTTGATACACATAGGGGCCCGCGGTAAACGCCAGGTCGCCATTGGCCGAGATCCGGGCAAATTTGGGCTGCCAGCTAAGCTTGCCGGCCTGTTTATCAATCTTACTATAAAAATCAACAATCTTTACGACATCGGGCTTAAATATGATGCCATCGGGATCGGCAACTGCCAGGAAACCATCTTTTATTCCTTTACGTTCAACTAACTTATCAAAAGCTTGTTCAACACTAACTACCTTGTTTACATTAACAGCGTCCTGCGCCAGGGCAAAAGCACTGTAACCAATAAATGTAGCAGCTAATATTATTTTCTTCATATTTATATTCGGGTTTTAGGGAGCAATTTAGTAATAAATTTTAAGTCGGAAACGCAATAGTCAAAATGCATTAAACTGCATAACATAATTTAACAATTGCATTATTTTTGTTTTATCCTGAAACGAAGATATGGGCAAATAATTGCAGAGAGCGGGTTTGATCATATAAAATATGCGTAAATATTTAAATTTACTTAATAATGAAGTTGAATAAAAAAACACTTAACTTCATAACCCAACTAATCTGTTTTTGTTTAAATCAATATAAATTGCTTTCATGAAAAAGTATAAGTTATACTGCCTATTTGTACTTTTATTGCTATGTATAAAAGCTAAAGCGCAATATCTTTCTGATTATACCGGCCGTCCATATTATCTTAAAACCAACGATGGCATACAAGGCAGCCCCCTCCTTACCGATAACTGGTTAAATGGTACTGTTGATTTCGTTAACGGCAAAACAGCTAATGCAATATTGAACTATAATATTTACGGGGATGAACTTTTGTTTAAGAGCCCCCGGGATTCATCTGTGCAGGCTTTTGTTGACCCGGTGAAAGGTTTTTCAGTAAAAGGCATTGCGCTTGAAGAAAGTGACCAAACGGATATGACCTTTAGCAGCGGCTTCCCGGCTGTGGATGATCAAACCTCAAAAACTTTTTACCAGGTAGTGGGAGACGGAAGGGTAAAACTGCTCCGTTATTACAAGAAAAAGGTACTTGAATCAACGGGCTTTGCTTCGCAGGTAACCTCCAAAACCTTCATGATGGCCAACAGCTATTACCTTTTTGCCAATAACCAAATGACAAGGGTCCGGCCGTCGCAAAAAACCATCCTTGCAGCAATGAGCGACAAGGTCGATAAAATGCAGGAGTATATTAAAACCAACAAAGTTGATTTTAAAAGCGACGCTGCCTTAGCTAAATTATTCAGCTATTATAACTCGCTTTAAAACCATACCCCCTGTTATCAGGCTTTGCTCCAGGTGGTGCCTTCTTTACTATCTTTTAGCTGGAAACCTATCTGTGATAAACCATCACGGATCTTATCTGACGTGGCATAATCCTTATTGGCCTTAGCACCGCTGCGCAGATCGACAATAAAGTTTAACACTTTTGGCAGATCGTCATTAGCCGCCTGCTCATTTTGTAAACCAAGTACATCAATCACAAATAAATTCATAAGAGCGGTTAACTGCTCAAGGTTAGCGGCATCAATTTTCAATTTACCATCATATACCGAATTGATAATGCGCGATGCTTCAAAGAGCTCGGCTATTAAAACCGGGCTGTTAAAATCATCGTTCATAGCTGCATAGCAACGCTCCATTAATGGTGCTATTTCAACTTCGGTAGTGGCAGAGGTTTTTAATCCATCGGTAAGCAGGGTGAAGGCGTTCATAAGGCGTTTAAACCCTTTTTCGGATGCCTCCATAGCTTCGTTGCCAAAATCAAGCGTACTGCGGTAATGGGCCTGCAGCATGAAAAACCTCACGGTCATGGGGCTATAGCCTTTGTTCAGTATCGAGTTTTCACCGCTAAATAATTCATGCGGTAAAAAGCTGTTGCCTAATGATTTCGACATTTTTTGCCCGTTTACCGTAAGCATATTGGTATGCACCCAGTAATTGGCCGGGTTGGTACCGCAGCAAGCTACGTTTTGGGCAATTTCATTGGTATGGTGCGTTGGCACAAGATCAATCCCGCCGCCATGAATGTCAAAGTGGCTGCCCAGGTATTTCTGGCTCATGGCCGAGCATTCCAGGTGCCAGCCCGGAAAGCCCACACCCCATGGCGAAGGCCATTTCATCAGGTGTTCGGGTTTGGCTTTTATCCACAGGGCAAAATCAAGCTTGCCATGTTTTTCCTGCTGACCGCCAAGTGTACGGGTATTATTTAAAAGGTCTTCGAGATTACGGCCGCTTAATATGCCATAATCCTGGCTTTTGTTATATTTTTCAACATCAAAATAAATGGTACCATCCACCTCGTAAGCATAGCCCCTGGCAAGTATTTCCTTTACCATTTCTATCTGCTCAATGATATGGCCGGTAGCTGTGGGCTCAATGCTTGGGGGCAGGTTGTTCAGGATCCTCATCACATCCCTGAAGCCAACGGTGTATTTTTGTACTATTTCCATTGGCTCAAGCTGTGCAAGCTTGGCCTTTTTTGCAATTTTGTCTTCACCCTCGTCGCCTGCATCACCTTCAAGATGGCCCGCATCGGTCACATTACGTACGTAGCGCACCTTGTAGCCAATAGCTGTAAGGTACCTGAACATAAGGTCGAAAGATATATAAGTACGGCAGTTGCCTAAGTGAACATCGCTATAAACAGTAGGCCCGCAAACATACATGCCAACATGCGGCGCGTTAATGGGCTTAAATAACTCTTTTTTACGGGTTAAAGTGTTGTAAACAAACAAATTTTGTTGCATGAGCGCAAACTTACGATTTTTTCAATTTTAAGTTACTGCCTGCCGGCTTTCGGGTTTATTTTTACAAACGAAGAGCAATGACCTATGTTAATTCAGTACGAGATCGCTGCGTAAAGGATAATGGTCTGAAAGTTTTTTTTCGATCACCTTGTAGTTGAAAACTGAGAATTGCCGGCTGCTCATAATGTAATCTATCTGGTAATTAGGGAAGTCGCCGTTATATGTGCGCCCTAAGCCTGAACCTTTTTCGCGGAATGAATTGTTTAAGCCTTTGGCCATTTGGTTAACAGCGAATGACGAAGGGGTATCATTAAAATCACCGGCTATAATATAAGGATATGGGCATTGGGCAGCATGCGCCTTTACTTTAAAAACCTGCTCGGCCCTTTTCATAAAAGCTATTTTAAGCTTACTCCCCAGGCGCTTGGTTGATTTGATATCTGTTTTTCCTTTTTTTGATACACTGTCGATGTATTTATAATCATCGGGGTCAAAATTGATGGATTGCAGGTGGATATTATAATACCTAAAAATTTTATCCCCCTTTTTTATATCAGCATATAAGCACTGGTTGCCGGATGTTCTGTCGGCCGCAAGGCGGATCATACCCCTTGACAGAATAGGGAATTTCGAAAAGATAGCCATGCCAATGGCTTCTCTACTATTAAAGTTAAAAGGTTCAAAGTAAAAGTTATTGCTGCCTAATATTTTGTTGATCGAGTCGCGTGTTTCATACTGCCCTTTATTGCGGGTATAAAACTCCTGGAACCCTATCACATCCGGCTGTTCGCTGTTGATGATCTCCAGGATCTCATGTTTGGTTGATATATCGTTATTGAAGCCAAAATGTTTAAAGTTATGCACGTTGTAGGTCATGACATGTACAACGTTGAGCCCGGGGGGCAGCGAAAAACTTGATTTAAATCTGAACCCGATATTATTATTAAGTACTCCCCAGCCAATTAAAATACTGACCAGCGAAAACAAAAACTGCCAGCGCTTGCGCAGCAACCAATACAGCATCATGATTATATTAACCAACAGTATAGGAGGGTAGGCAAGGCCGAAGAAAGCGAATAACCAATACTTGCGCGGATCAACCGAGGGAGCTAAATATCCTATTAATAAAGCAAAACAGAAAAACAGGTTTATCCATAACAATACCCTGCTAAAAATACTTTGCTTTTTTTTAATCATTTATTCCTGTTTGCTTGCACGCGATAAAATTTCCCGCTCCTGTTTGCTTAAACTATTGTAGCCCGATTGCGATATTTTGTCTAAAATGCGGTCGACCTCTTCCTGCCGCGGATAGTCGGAGGCATTTTTGCCCATATTATTTGAAACTACTTTTAACCTGGGTTTTCGTTTAAACAGCCCGGCTATTCCGCCCACCCAATCATGGCCTTTTTGCAATTGCTTAATATATACAAACCCCATTAAAGCACCACCCAGGTGTGCAATTTCGCCGCCCGCGTTTGCACCAACTATACCCAAAAAATCAATAACCAGGATTACAAATACCAGCCATTTTAATTTTACCGGTCCAAATAAAATTAATGATATGGTGTAGTTGGGCAACAGGGTGGCCGTTGCCACAACAATGGCCATTACACTGGCCGACGCACCAACTATAGTACTGGTCTGTGCAGCGTTAGCACTGGTAAATGCAGGCAGCAGGTTTAACGCCAGCAGGTATAACAAAGCCCCGGCCAGGCCGCCCATTAAGTATAAACCTATAGTACGTTTATTACCAAGGTACTCTTCAAATATCTGTCCCATCCAATAAAGCCAAAGCATGTTGAACAGGATATGAAGTATACCTGCATGCATGAACATATAGGTTAAAGGCGTCCAAAAGCGCTTCAGCAAATCGGGCAGATATGCCGGCATGTTTAAATACTTATCGGCATAAAGTAAAATGATACTGCCCCCAAAATGCGTTAGTAACTGTTCAACTATTGCCGAAATGTTTATCGCCAGAAAAACAATCACATTAATGCCTATAAGCAGGTTCAGCCTATTGCCGGAGCGCAGCATTTTGTAGTGGATATTTTGCCAAAGGGTGCTCATAAAAAAGCTGTATTACAAAGATAACTACTGTTATTAATAAAAATTGTTTGGTCATTGTAAACGCCAAATTTTAACCATGATATATCCGAGTATCGCTCCTCCAATATGCGCAAAATGAGCCACTGAATCGCCTGCAAATTGTTGAAAACCCAGATATAGCTCCAATACCACATATACTGGAATTATATATTTTGCTTTTATTGGCACTGGGATAAACATGATCATTAATTCCATATTAGGATAAAGCATTCCAAATGCAATCAATAATCCAAATATAGCACCAGAAGCGCCCACAATTGACGTATGGTATATACCGTATAATTTTATTGCCTGCTGCTGACCAAAAGCAAGGTAAGATTGATCAAGAGCAGGATCGGCAATTGTGAAAGCACCGGTTATCGCATGTACTTCGTAAGCCTGTACAAGCATTTGAAAAAATATGGCTCCTATGCCGCAGATAAAATAAAAGTTAAAAAATTTTTTCGATCCCATCCGGTATTCAACTATTGAGCCGAATGAAAAAAGAGCGAACATATTAAAGAATATGTGTGCAAAACCTCCATGTACAAACATGTAAGTAATTATTTCCCATACCCTGAAATTAGGCGAATTAAAATAGAACATCCCAAAGTTATCGGCAATGGGGTTAGGGCCGTTTACCCCTTTATCAAACATCAAAACCGGTATAAAACAAATAATGTTTATAATCAGCAGGTTTTTAACAACAGGTGTAAGGTTGGCAAAAGGCGATTGATTGTATCCGTTCATATATAATTTAGCCTGGGGCTATTTTTCAAATCGTTCCATTAATTCGTTCATAGTAAAGGTACTGATTACAGGCTTACCATTCAATGCCTGGTTAGGTGATTCACAGGCAAAAAGCTGGTCGATAAGCTGGTTCATTTCCTCCAGGGATAGCTTTGTTCCTGATTTAATAGCGCCGTTACGGGCCAGTGACCGGGCCAGGTTATCCCGTTTATCTAATTTAAGGATGGCCATATTGTTTTTAAAACCTTCCAGTAAATGTTCTAAAAGCTCATGCTCACCAACGTTGTTCAGTTCGGCCGGGATCCCCTCTACTACCACAGTGTTTTTCCCAAATTCGCGAATGTCAAAACCCAGCGACCGGATATCAGGCAAAAGCTCTTTCAATAACTCAAAATCGGCACCGTTTAGTGTTACCGACTGCGGAAATAAGCTTTGCTGGCTCACCCCCGAATGATTTTGCAGCTGCTGTAAAAAGCGTTCGTACAAAATACGCTCATGCGCGGCCTGCTGGTTAATGAGCATAAAGCCCGATTTTATTTGCGACAGGATAAACCGGTTATGGATCTGGAACAGTTGCCGCTCGCTTGGTTTACTTACATCCTGCTCATCAACCGCTATGGTTTTTTCCTCGTGGATCTCGTGCTGAAAAAGGGTTTCCTTTTTGCTGATCTCATACAAAGTATCCCAGTTTTGTGGAATGGGGTCTTTTTTATAACCTCCGCTCTCCCTTAAAAAGGGATGTTCCTGCCGGGGCTTTTCTGCTTTATCTGCAAATGGGTTAAAGTTTGGATTAAAGGAAATAGTAGGGGCGATGATCTCCTCAAACGGTTTGGGGGTGATCAGGTGCTCGATACTGTTTTCCTGGTCAAAATCCAGGCTGGGCGTAATGTTATATCTGCCTAACGACCGCTTCACTGCCGACCGGATTATGGCATAAATAGCCTTTTCGTCCTGATACTTGATCTCCGTTTTAGTAGGGTGTACGTTGATATCAATTTTTGAAGGGTCGATATCGATGAACAACACATAAAACGGAAAACAATCATCGGGCAATAGTTCTTCAAACGCTGTTGTTACAGCATGATTAAGGTACGAATCGCGGATGAAGCGGTTGTTTACAAAAAAGAACTGCTCGCCGCGGGTTTTACGCGCAAACTCCGGTTTGCCTACAAAACCGCGCAACTTAATAATAGTTGTATCTTCTTCAACAGGTACCAGCCGCTGGTTATAATTATTGCCAAACAGGTGTACTATCCTTTGTTTAAGCGTAGTGCCCGGCAAATGATAAACTTCCTGGCTATCATGGTGAAGGGTAAAAAAAATTTCGGGATGTGCTAAGGCCACACGTTGAAACTCGTCAATAATATGGCGCATCTCTACCGGGTTGCTCTTTAAAAAATTACGGCGGGCAGGGGTGTTATAAAACAGGTTTTTTATGGAGATGGATGTGCCCGCGTTAGCTGCACATGGCTCCTGGCTTATTACTTCGGAGCCTTCAATAGTTATACAACTGCCCAGTTCATCTTCATGGCGGCGGGTTTTCAGCTCTACCTGGGCAATAGCGGCGATGGATGCCATGGCCTCGCCCCTGAAACCCATGGTACGAATAGCAAACAGATCTTCGGCCTTGCGTATTTTTGAAGTTGCATGACGCTCAAAGCACATGCGGGCATCGGTAAGGCTCATGCCGCAGCCATTATCAATAACCTGGATCAGTGATTTACCGGCATCTTTAATAATAAGCTGGATCTTGTCGGCCCCTGCATCAATAGCGTTTTCTACCAATTCCTTTACCGCAGAAGCCGGTCGCTGCACTACTTCGCCTGCGGCAATCTGGTTGGCAACGGCATCCGGTAAAAGCTGAATAATGTCTGACATCTAAAAAAAATTCCCTCCAATTTCTATTTCGATGCTAAATTAAATATTTGAAGGCATAACTTTATGATTTGATAGTTGTATATACTTTTGTGGTTTAATACAATTACAATAAACATACAATTACTTTATGAAGAGACTATTGCCCGCGCTGCTATTACTGGCAGCAGCCTGCAAACAAAAGGAATACAATGCCGATATGCTGGTAAAAAACGCGGTTGTGTACACCGTAGATAGCAATTTTACAACAGCAAGCGCATTTGTAGTAAGCGGAGGAAAGATACTTGCAGTAGGCAATGCCGATTCCCTTGAACAAAAATACAACGCCCGCGAAGTGGTTGACGCGCAGGGTGCCGCGGTTTATCCGGGCTTTATTGACGCCCACGCCCATTTTTATGAATATGGTATGGGCCTGCAGGAAGTAAACCTGGTAGGTACCCATAGCTGGCCCGAAATTATTGACTCGGTAAAAGCTTATTCCGAACGTAATACCGATGGCTGGATCATTGGTAATGGCTGGGACCAAAACGACTGGACTAATAAACATTTCCCCGATAAGGCAAAGCTGGATTCGCTGTTCCCGATGAGGCCGGTGATCCTTAGCCGTGTAGACGGGCACGCCGCCATAGCCAACCAGGCCGCACTGAACATTGCCGGTGTTAAACCGGGGCAAACCATTAACGGCGGCGAAATAGAAACCAGTAACGGGAAACTTACCGGCATTTTGGTTGATAACGCGGTAGGCATAGTTACCCGTAAAATTCCGCAACCTACGGCCGCTATTATAGATACAGCCCTGCTATCGGCGCAAAAAAATTGTTTTGCCGCTGGCTTAACTACCGTTGATGATTGCGGGCTGCCTTATACCATGATAAACACCATTGCCGAGCTGCAAAATAAAGGCGACCTGAAAATGCGCCTGTATGTGATGCTGGCCGACCGACAGGAGAATTATGACTACCTCTTTAAGAAGGGAATCATTAAAACGCCCCGTTTAAATGTAAGGGCTTTTAAAGTTTATGCCGATGGCGCCCTCGGTTCAAGAGGGGCCTGCCTGCTAAAACCCTATGCCGACTCGGCCAAATGGAGCGGCTTTTTGTTGAGTAACCCAAAGCATTTTGAAGAAATAGCTCCAAAAATAGCGGCCCGCGGTTTCCAGATGTGTACCCATGCCATTGGCGATTCGGCAGTGCGGGTAATGCTTAAGATTTATGCTACTAATTTAAAAGGCAAAAACGACCTGAGGTGGCGTATCGAGCACGCGCAGGTAGTATCACCGCAAGACCTGGATATGTTTGGCCAATACAGTATTGTCCCATCGGTACAGCCTACGCACGCGACATCAGATATGTACTGGGCCGGTAAAAGACTGGGCCGCGAACGGCTTAAAACGGCTTATGCCTATAAACAATTGTTAAAGCAAAACGGTTGGATCCCTTTGGGTACCGATTTCCCGGTTGAGAACATTAATCCGCTTTATACGTTCTATGCAGCGGTTGAGCGCAAGGATTTGAAAGGTTTCCCGGAAGGTGGTTTTCAGTCTGAAAACGCCCTAAGCCGGATTGAAGCATTAAAGGGAATGACCCTTTGGGCTGCCAAAGCCAATTTTGAAGAAAAAGAAAAAGGCAGCATTGAACCCGGTAAATACGCCGACTTCGTGATATTGGACAAAGATATTATGAAAGTAAAAGGCAGCGAGATCCCGGCAACCAAAGTGACCCAAACCTATATAAACGGAGTTAAAGTATATGATAAAAAATAAATGGGGCCGTGTTCCTTTAGTACTATTAGGGTTTGCATTATTTAATACCGCTTGCGCGCAAAATCCGCCGTTAACAGGGCAGGCCTTCATTGCCGAAGAAAGGTTGGTTGGCAACTCCACCGTGTTACTTAACAATGCCTCATACCTGGTGCCGCTGCAAAAGCTGGAGGATTTTAAAATTGCCAGTGTGCATTTCAATAACCAGTACGCCGCCGTTTTTGATAGCTTGCTTAATAAATATAACAGTGTACAGCTATTTGATGGTGGCGCTTATTCGGGTAATAAAACGCTGGCCAATCTTACTTCCGATCTGAAGTTTTACAATACCATTATAGTACAGGTAAATGATGCCGATTTAAGCAATCCGGATGTGATTGACTTTATCAGTACCAATCAAAAAAACAAGAATATAATTGTCGCGGCTTTTGGCAGTGGTTCGCTATTGGGCAAGCTTGATGTTATAACCGCCCCCGTGATCTGGACGGAACGGGTATCACAGGTATCGGCAATGTACAGTGCCGAAGCTATATTCGGCGGGGTAAGTATCTCTCAAAAATTAGCGAAAAACTATAGCGCCGTTTATAAAATGGGGATGGGCTTTGCTACTGAGAAAACGAGACTGCAATATACCGTTCCTGAAGAAGCCGGTATAAATGCTGCCAATTTGCAGGGCATTGATAAGATAGCACAGGAAGCTATCCGTGAGCATGCCACTCCCGGCTGCGTGGTATTGGTTGCTAAAGATGGTAAGGTGATATTTAATAAAGCTTACGGTTATCACACCTATGATAATGTAATACCCGACAAACTGACCGACATTTTTGACCTTGCTTCTATGACCAAAGTATCGGCAACCACCATGGAAACCATGCAGCTTACCGATCAGGGTAAATTAAGCCTGGAGAAAACCCTTGGCGATTATATTCCCCTTGCCCGTAAAAGCAATAAGAACGACATCCGGATCCGCGAAGTGCTGTTGCACCAGGCGGGCCTGATCCCCGATATCCAGTCGTTTGAAAAGGTAAAGCCAACTGATCACAGTACCGATTCGTCTGCCGCCTATCCAACAAAGGTATCTGATCATTATTACCTGCGCAAAGACTATTATAAAGATGTAATGCTGCCCGATATGCTGAACTCGCCGTTAAAAACGCGCGGGCAGTATGTATATAGTGATGTTAGCATGCTATTTATGCAGGAGGTTGTTGAAAACATTACTGCCGTGCCGCTCAACATTTATGTACAGCAGCATTTTTATACCCCGCTGGGAATGCAAACTGCAGGCTTCTTACCCTTATACCGCTTTACGCCCGACAGGATAATCCCTACCGAAAATGATAAGGAGTACCGAATGTCATTACTGGATGGATATGTACATGACCCAACAGCAGCGCTTTTAGGCGGCGTTGCCGGGCATGCCGGTTTATTTGGCAGTGCCAATGATGTGGCCATATTATACCAGATGATTTTAAACAAGGGGAGTTATGGTGGTGCTCAATATTTTAAACCGGAGGTTGTTGACCTGTTCACCTCCAAACAATCGCCGGTGAGCCGCCGCGGACTGGGTTTTGACCGCTGGGATCCGATAGCCGAAAGACATTATCCTTCAAAGCTGGCATCAGATCAGGCTTTTGGACATACCGGTTTCACAGGCACCTGTATCTGGGTTGATCCTAAATACAACCTGGTATATGTATTCCTGTCAAACAGGGTGAACCCATCGGTAGCCAGTAAGCTGTTGAGCCTTAACATCAGGCCAAGGATTCAGGATGTGGTTTATGAGGCTATAACTAAAGGCTTGTAAGGGAATTTCGGAATTAGGTTTTTTTGATTTCGGATTTGACCCATTATTCGCAGGCGCTGTATCGGGTTGTATTTTAGACAGATTTGACGGTTAAAATAAAAACGGGGTATATTTGATATATGACAACATTAACCATACATCCTGCAAATGCAGATCAGGAAACTGCTATCCGGATTTTTTTGGATGCCCTGCATGTTGATTATAAAACAAGCGAAATAGCGAATGATACTGCTTACTTGCTTTCTTCAGAAGCCAATGCTCAACATCTGCAAAAATCAATTGAGCAAGAGCATCAAGGTAAAGTCACCAAACTTAACCTTGATAATATATGGAAGCCATAAACTTTACCGACGAAGCGCTGGCCGATCTTGTATTATGATCAAACATCAATTGGATATTTGGTAACTTAGAATATCAAAACCAGTTACCATGGCCTCAACAATAAACATTCCCGAAAATTACCAGGCTGTTATGCCTTACCTCATTGTTAAAAACGGTGCTCAGTTTATCGGGTTTACCCAAAAGGTTTTTGGCGCAACCGAACAATTTAAAACCATGCGCGACGAACATACCATTATGCACGCCGAGGTTAACATCAATGGCAGCACCATCATGTTTGCTGATTGTACCGATACTTACCAACAGCAAAATGCAGGTATGTTTGTATATGTAGAAAACTGTGACGAAACTTACCAGAAGGCCCTTGATAGCGGAGCCGAAAGCATTATGCCGCCGGCCGATCAACCATACGGCAGGAGCGCAGGGGTAACAGATCCATTCGGAAATACATGGTGGATCACTAATCCGTTATAAATAATTTGATTAACTTATGGAAATTACACAGCGCCTGCATCTTATCCATAAAATTACAACCATGAAAAATCTTTTAACTGTTTTAGTGTGTCTGTTTTATGGAATTACCGCTTTTGCCCAGGCAGCCCTGCCGCAAACGCCGCTGCAGATAATGCCGGATACAGGCAAAGCTTTGTTTAAACCGAATAACAGTCCTGCTTTTAAAGACACAACAAACACGTATAAAACCTATCAGCCTAAGTATCCTGCCGATTCCTTATACCGCTATTTACCTGGTGCAAAAGAACGGCAGCCATTAATTATTGTTAACTCCAAAATCATTGCCGGTCTTGGCTATATAAATCCAAATGATATCACTTCATTATCGGTTTTGAAAGACAGGGAGGCTGTTCCTCCAAACCTGGCTAACCTAAGCAGGTTTGGCGTTTTATTGATAACCCTTAAAAAAGGAGTGAAAATTGAAACAAATACTTTTGACGATATAAAAAGGAGGTTTGGAGTAAGCGGTAAAGTGAGGTTTGCTGTTGACGGCTATTTTGTTGACGATGAAAGTATGCTCATTTCGGCGCAGGACATCAACGAAATAAACCTAACCTGGAAAAAGAATAAAGATGGATCGCCGGATGTAACGATCAACATATGGATGCTGACGTCTGAAACCCGCAAAGGCCCTGTTGCCGGAAGGCGTCCAACTGATAAGCCCGGTGAAATTTATATAAGGGGATCGGTATCAAAATAATTTTATTTCGGATAAAATCTTTTCCTTTGCCGGTCGTCATACATATAATATATGTACGCTTTTATTTTAGCATTACACTCCCTTACGCGCTGGTTTGTTTTAGCCAGCCTGCTTTTTGCCATTTATCGCGCTTACAGCGGATGGCTTACTGACAAAAGCTATTCAAAATTTGATGACCGCGTACGGGTTATTACCACCAACATTGCTCATATCCAGCTAACTATTGGGCTTTGGTTATATTTTATCAGCCCGATAGCCAATTATTTCATCAGCCATTTTAAAGAAGCGGTACACGAGCGGCAGATCAGGTTTTTTGGCATGGAGCACGTTACCATGATGCTGATCGGCATTACGCTGATCACCATTGCCTCATCAAAAGCTAAACGAAAAACACTTGATAAGGACAAATTTAAAACCACGGCCATTTGGCTAACCGTTGCCCTGCTGGTTATTTTAAGTTCCATCCCCTGGTCGTTTTCGCCATTGATCAGCCGCCCGTTATTCAGGCCGTTTTAAAAGCCTGGACTTTGAAAACTGAAAAGGTAACTTATTTTAGAGCGAATCACCTTACTCCGCAACGTCAATCACCAACTTACCACTTGCCTTACCATTTTCTAAGATCTCGTGGGCTTGATTGGCGGTAGCCAATGTAAATGTACGTTCATCCACCAGTGGAACAATTTTGCCGGCCTCAGCAAGTTTTGTAGCCTGCTGCATAATTTCACCATGATGTTTGCGCCCTCTACCGGTGAGCATCGGCATCAAAGTAAACACTCCGGAATATGTAGCTCCCCTGAATGATAAGGGCGCCAGCTTATGCTCACCCCAACCCAGGCAGCTTACCACATGACCGGTATAATAACGTACTGCATTAAATGATGCATCTAAAGTAGCTCCGCCCAGGGTATCATATACAATGTCAAACCCTTCGCCGTTAGTATAATTGTTCACATATTCGTCAACCGTTGTGGCACGGTAATCGATAAAAGTAGCGCCAATGCTTTCAATATATTGCTGCTGGGCCGCGCTGCCGGTAGCATATACATCCGCACCAAAGGCTTTCGCTACCTGAACCGCTAAATGGCCAACGCCTCCGGCACCACCATGTACCAACACTTTTTGTCCCTCACGCACATTTGCCCTGTCTACAAGGCCTTCCCAGGCAGTAATAAAATTAAGCGGCATCGAAGCCGCCTGTCTGAAACTTAAGTGAGATGGTTTAATGGCAAGCAGGTCTGCATCAAAGGCAGCATATTGCGCGTAAGTACCCTGTAGCCCACCAATACCACCGGCAAGACCATACACTTCGTCGCCAGGTTTAAAAGTATTTACATCAGCACCAACTGCTTCAACTATGCCGGCAAAGTCCATCCCTAAAATGGCAGGTAACGGCTGCCTGGCATGCCCGCCTTTACCGGTACGGATCTTATTATCCAATACGCTGACGCCGCTGGCTATAATACGCACCAGTACCTGGCCTTTGGAGGCAATTGGGCGGTCAACTACGGTTATTGTGAAAGGCGCATTTGCTTCAGGAGCGATAAGGGCCTGCATTGTTGTATTTTGAGCTTCCATTGTGTTGTTGTTTAATTACAATACAAAATTATACAAGGAGGCAGCCATATTCCTTGTACAATCCCTCGTAACATTTGTACATTTACACTATGGTAAAAGATAATTTATACCAGCCTTTTGAAGTTGTTTTGCGCGAACCACTCAGCGCCTGTCCCCGCAGCGAACACTCACACAGCTTTTTCGAGTTTATTTATATCATAAGCGGCACCGGAAAGCAGTGCATAAACAAAAGCAAGTTTACCTATAAACCCGGTCACCTGTTTTTACTTACACCTGATGATTCACATTATTTTGAGATACTAACCGAAACACAGTTCCTGTTTATCCGCTTCAACCCACTTTACATTAAAGATCGCGGCCTTAGCAGCGAAACAACCGAGCATCTCAATTTTCTGCTAAAAAACGCAGGCCAGGCACCGGGATGCATATTAAAAACCGATGAAGACAAGGCCGTTGTAAAACCCATTATGCAGGCCATCATCAGTGAAAAAGAAAAAAAAGGGCTTTACAGTAAAGCGCTCCTGCAGCAATATATCAATACGGTTATAGTAATCGCCGCCCGTAATGTGGCTATGAGCATGCCCGATGAAGTTAGTGAGAATACCGAAGAAAAAACGCTTGATATCCTGCAATACATCCAGGCCAACATCTACTTCCCCGAAAAACTAAAAGCTAAAGTCATCGCCGATAAAGCCGGAATCTCTGAAAACTACCTCGGCCAGTATTTTAAAAAACATACCGGCGAAACTATGCAGCAGTATATCATCAATTACAAACTGAAGCTGATTGAGAACCGTTTACTGCACAGCAACATGCGCATGGTTGAAATTGCCAATGAACTTGGTTTTAATGATGAGAGCCACCTGAACCGTATTTTTAAAAAATACAGACGTATGAACCCTTCGGATTTTAGGAAAGCGGGAGGAGAATTGCATGCCCTTGTTTAATACGCTAAAGCCCGTCAGTTTTATATTAACGACCCAACAAAAACAAGAATTATTTTTTGATAATCGCCATGAATTGAAAATTTGATTAAAATATATTCAAAAATTTCAAAATAATTTGCTTTTTTATCAAAAACACTTCATAAATTACAATTCTGAAAGATAACTGATTGTCAATTTTTAATTTATTGTAATTTTTTCATGGAAGAATCAGCTTATTTTGACAAATACAGCCCAATTGATAATGTTTGGGACGAAATGTATGGCTTGGACGCTAATGTTCGGGAACATTACCGTAAAGTTATTGACTACATTTCGAAAGAATCGGCCGACGACCTGAACAAAAAGGAGGAGCTTGCCAAGCGCCTTTTCATGAGCCAGGGCATCACCTTTACCGTTTATAACAGCGGCGAAGGCATTGAAAAGATCTTTCCTTTTGATATTATCCCCCGTATCATCACTGCCGATGAATGGGCTTTTGTTGAGCGTGGCATCAAGCAGCGCCTTAACGCGCTTAATTTATTTCTGAAGGACATATACCATAATCAGTTTATTGTTAAGGACGGCATAGTACCTATTGATATTATTTATTCGTGTCCGCACTTTCTGCGCGAGATGTACCAGCTCCAGGTGCCTTATGATATTTATGTACATATTTCGGGCATCGACCTTATCCGTGATGAAGATGGCACTTTTTATGTGCTCGAAGATAACCTGCGCACCCCATCGGGCGTAAGTTATATGCTCGAGAACAGGGAGATCACCAAGCGGCTATTTCCCGACCTGCTGCCGCAATGCAGTGTGCGCAGCGTTACCGAATATCCGTCAATACTATATAAAAACCTGCTGGCGCTTTCACCCCGGCAGATCCATAACCCAACTATTGTTTTACTTACGCCGGGTATTTATAATTCGGCCTATTTTGAGCATACCACCTTGGCCCGGCTAATGGGGGTTGAATTGGTAGAAGGGCGCGACCTGGTAGTGAACAACCATAAAGTGTACATGAAAACCACCACCGGGCTGCAACAGGTTGATGTGATCTACCGCCGGGTGGACGATGAATTTCTCGATCCCCTGGTATTTAACCCGGCAAGCATGCTTGGCGTAGCAGGCCTTATGGGTGCTTATCGCAAAGGAAACGTAGCCATAGTAAATGCAACAGGCACCGGCGTGGCCGACGATAAGGCGGTTTATGCCTATGTGCCCGATATGATCCGCTATTATCTGAACGAAGAACCCACACTCAAAAACGTACCAACACACCAGTTGGGCAATCCGGATGAACGCGAAATGGTATTTAAAAACCTCAATAAAATGGTGGTTAAGAAAACCAATGGCAGCGGCGGTTACGGGATGCTGATGGGACATGCGGCAAGCGAGCAGGAAATAGATGAATATAAAAAGGAAATCCTGAAAGATCCGCGTAATTTCATAGCACAGCCAACCATCAGTCTTTCGGCGGCGCCTTGTTACATGCAGGGCGAACTAAAGCCACGCAGGGTTGATTTAAGGCCATACGCGCTGTACGGCCCCGATGGCATTGAAATAGTCCCCGGCGGCCTAACCCGTGTGGCTTTAAAAGAAGGTTCACTGGTGGTAAACAGTTCGCAGGGTGGCGGCAGTAAGGACACGTGGGTGTTAGCCTGAAAGGTAAAAGGCTTTTAAATCAAAATAAAAAACAAGAAGGATGCGGAGCTAAGTAAATCCGAAATTGAACATCCGAATTCCGAAATTTAGATCATATGTTAAGCAGGGTTGCAGCAAGTTTTTATTGGTTAAGCCGCTATATTGAGCGCAGCGATGGTATGCTGCGGATGCTCAAAATTAATTATGCCTCATCGCAGGATACAGTGCAGGAATTTACCTGGGAACCTGTAATGAGGATTTTTGCCGGGCTAAACGCCGGCGAAGCCGAAAAACTGGACAACGACAGCCGGTCGGTTTTAAAGTATATGGTTACCGGGAAAAACAATCCTAATTCCATACTCAACATCATTACACTGGCGCGAGAAAACGCCCGCGGTGTACAGGAGCACATCACCAAAGACCTTTGGCAATGCCTGAATGAATATTACCACACCGTAAAAGATCCGCGGCTGGAACGCGCCCTGCACCGGGAAGACCCGATAGGGGTACTGGACGTGCTGATAAAACAAGTAATGCTTTATTACGGCACAGTGGAGATTACTATGGAGCGCGGCGAAGGCCGTGCATTTATGAACATTGGCAAATACCTGGAGCGGGCCATCCAGTCGGTTGATATTTTGGATACTAAATTCAGCTCGATAAGTGATAACCCCGATCTGCTTACTGATACCACTTACTGGAAACACCTGCTGCTTTCATTGGGTGGCTACGAGCTGTATTTAAAAACATACCGAGAAGGCTTTGAGGCCGAAAATGTTTTGGAACAGGTTGTGCTGAACAACGATTTTCCGCGCTCGGTTATTTATTCGGTAAATAATATTCAGCGTTATTTCGACAGATTGAAGAATGACAGCAATGCCGATGACTACAGGGAAATGTCGTTTCAGATAGGCCGGTTGCAAAGCCGCATAAAGTATAGTTCGGTAAAAAGTATCAAGCAGGAGGGCTTGCACTTGTTCCTCACCCAGATCAGGAGTGAGCTATACGGCATAGGCAATTCATTAAACCAACATTACTTTGCTAATTCATGATCACAATTTGAAGATGTTTTGATTTGAAGATTTGAAAATGCCGGTCTATCTTTTCATTTTCAAATTTTCAAATCCTCAAATTAAAAAATTAAAACAATGCCTGAATTTAAGATTCAACATATCACCAAATATACCTATGAAGGCCCTGTGCGCGACAGCGCCAACCAAATCATCCTGTTCCCGATAAAAGATGAATACCAGGAAGTGGTAAAACAGGAGCTAAATATAACAGGCAGCCCGGTTGTTGATACTCATATCGATTACTATGGCAACGAGGTTGGCAGTTTCACCTACAGCAACCAGCACAACATGCTGGTTATAAACTCAAAGCTGGTTGTCATTACCCGACAGCGCCCCCTTCCGGTTAATGATATTTTTCCGGAGCAGCAATGGGAGGATCTTAAGCGGCTTCAATACATGGTACCCTATATTGATTTTCTAAAGCAGGAATATTTTGAAGGCCTGCCCGAGCTACAGGCAATAGTTGAGCAGGAACGGCGTAAAGATGAAACGCCCTTTCAGATAGCACTTCGTTTTTGCGGCTGGGTTTACAAAAACTTTGAGTACATCAAAGGGGTTACTACGGTTGAAACTACACTGGATGAAGTATGGAAGCTTAAAGCCGGCGTTTGCCAGGATTTTGCCCATATTTTAATGGTGATGCTCCGCCAGCTTAAAATACCATCCCGTTATGTAAGCGGCTATATCTGCACCCATAGCAGTGCTATGCGCGGCGAAGGGGCAACCCATGCCTGGGCCGAAGTGTTTGTGCCCGATTACGGCTGGCTTGGTATCGATCCTACAAATAACTGTATTGCCAATGAAACCCACGTACGCCTGGCTGTGGGGCGCAATTTTTCAGATTGTTCGCCGGTTAAAGGTGTTTATAAAGGCGCCTACGGCCACAAGCTGGAAGTATCAGTAATTGTTGACGATGCAGATACCATTGTTTTTGAGGATAAAACCCACGAATCGCCTGCCATGCACGCGGTAGCCGAATTTCCTAAAAACAGCTATCAGCGATATATGGAGATCATTCAACAGCAGCAGCAACAACAGCAGTAGGTCAGTTGGCAGTGGCAGTTTTCAGTTGGCGGTAGCAGCGGAGAAATTGTTGTCACACCAACAATGGCATAGGGAATCACTTATTCAGGTAAATCAACGTCCAGGCTTTGATAAAAAGCAACAAGGCCCGGTGCTATTACATGTACATCGTGCTGTTCTTCAATTAAACGGCGGGCGTTGAGGCCAATATTACGGCAAAATTCTTCGTCGGTAATACAGCGTTCAATGGCATCATAAAACTCCTGCCGGTTATTAGCAATAAGGATATTAGTGCCATTGGTAAAATTGATGCCTTCGGCACCTAATGAGGTAGAGATAATACATTTTTCCATCGCCATACCCTCTACTATTTTAACCCGCATGCCACCGCTTGAAAGCAAGGGCACTACCATAATAGCCTTACTATTCACAAACTCAGAAGCATCGTCAACCTCACCCTGTATAAAGATCTTTCCCATCGCTTCGTACTCATCAAAGCTATCGGGGATATTATGGCCGGCAACATAAAATTTTACGCGAAGGTCGCCCTCGGTAAGGTCTTTATAAAAGTTCTCTATAAACCACTCAATCCCTTCCCGGTTGGGCATCCAATCTAACGAACCTAAAAAAAACAAACTTGGGAACTCCGTTTTATTATAGTCCGGCTTATAATCGGTCAGGGAAATACCTACCGGAAAAATATCAACCGGAATGGTAACACCGTATGATAACAGCGTTTTTTTATCTTCATTGGTAAATACAGCAATGGCATCAAATTTATTAAGCTGCTGCAGTTCATAGTCTTTCACCCGGCGGGCCAGCAAATGCAGGTACCACTTCTTAAACAGGTCGGTTTTTCGTTGTGCCAGCCTCATCCATACCTGGTGTTCAATATTATGCGACCGGTAAATTAACCGGGCTTTGGTATGCTTACGCATAGCGGCCAGGTAAGGCGTTACAAACAAGCCTTCAAACTGGATAACATCGTATGCCGTCTGGCGCAATTCGCGTAGCAGGAGTTTCTCAAATTCAGCATTGTAATAACGATCAACATCATTTGATTTTTTGCTGAACAGATTGGTTATGGAATCAAGTACCGATACATTGATGTTAATGTCATACGATGTGTACCTGATCTTCTGCATCAGCTCATCTTCGTCTGTTTGTACACTGCCATGATATCTTTTCCCGTTTAAAGCCACCAATGCAACTTCATGTCCAAGTGCAATCAACCCTTTTATGGTATTGCAAACCACAATAGCGTAACCGCCATTCTGCGGAAATGGTACACGATGTGTTAAAATTAGGATCTTCAAACGGTGGATTTGGTTTTTAACAAAAATACCATCCTGAACGTGGTATTCAAAACTTCATTAAAAAATACTTAACTGCGGATCGGTTACCCTGAAAGTACGGCGGTGATAAGGCGTAAAACCAATCTTCATTACGGTTTCGCGGTGCCTGGTAGTAGGATAGCCTTTATTGGTATGCCATTCATACTCCGGGTGTTCGGCTGCTATTTGCATCATATAATCGTCGCGATAGGTTTTAGCCAGGATAGATGCGGCCGCTATGCTGAAATATTTTCCATCACCTTTAATAATACATTCATGCGGAATGCTCCGGTACTTTTTAAAACGGTTGCCGTCGATGATCAAAAACTGGGGTTCAAGATGTAATTTTTCGATGGCCCGGTGCATCGCCAGGAATGATGCGTTGAGAATGTTGATCTCATCTATCTCCAGGTTATCAACAGATGCCACGGCATAAGCCACCGCTTTTTCCTCAATCTCGGCACGAAGCTGGTACCTTATTTCCTCGGTAACTTGTTTGGAATCGTTTAGCAGGTGATGATCAAAATCAGGGGGTAAAATAACTGCGGCGGCAAAAACAGGCCCGGCCAAACATCCCCGTCCCGCTTCATCGCATCCTGCTTCCAAAAATTCGTACTGGTACCTGGCTGATAACATCCGGCAAATATAATAAGAGTTGTAAACGTGTTAGTAAAACAATTAGTATGATGAGTTTTTCAACATGTGGTTAACGCATCCTTTGCTTAAAAAATTTTTAGCGTAAGCAGGGTAATATCATCAATAGGCTTGCTTTTATGAACGTTGCTTAAATAATCCAACAGCGCCTGGTTAAAATTATCGGGCGATAGCTCGCCATGCGCAAGCACAAAATCAAGTAATTTATCCTCGTTCCATATTTTGGTGCTGGGCGATTCAAAATCCATGAGTCCATCTGTATAGTTAAAGATCAGGCTACCGGGCTCCACATCAACTTCGCCCTCGTTTAAAAAAGGCAGATCTTCAAAAACACCGATCATAGTGGTACCCAGTTTAAGCGGAATGGCCCCTCCTTCTGAATAAAGTATAGTTGGGTTGTGCCCTGCATTAATATAATTAAGCCGCCGCTTTTTTTGATTATATCGCGCAAGGAACAAGGTGATAAACCGTTCGCCTTTGGTGTTGCTGAGTACAATTTTATTTAGCCGGTCAATAATATTGGTCAAATCACCCTCAACCGCCGCCCAGGCATGCAGGCTGGCCTGGAAGTTGGCCATCAGCAAAGCAGCCGAAATACCCTTACCCGATACATCGGCAATACACCATAAAAACTCATGCTCATTAAGGCGGATAAAATCAAAATAATCGCCGCCGATGTTTTGATGCGGAAGATACTTAGCCCCGATCTCCACACTGTCGTCTTTATGCTCACGCATGGGGATCAGCATATTCTGCACCTCTACTGCAAGCTCCATCTCGCGCAGAAAACGTTCTGATTGCAGCCGTTCGCGAAAAAGTTTTTTATTTTCAAGCGCCACAATGATCACGTTCATCAGCGTTTGGATGAAATTAAGATCATTGTTAAGCATCTCGCCCGAGGTATTAAAATCGCCGATAAGGGCGTAGGCAAGTGCTTTGCTTTTGTGATATACCGGGATAAAGTAATTGTATTTTTTAAGGAGAGGGTCGCGGTGTCCGGCAATAGCTATAGGCGCTTTAACTTTACTCAGCTTTTTACACGCACGGGCCAGCACTACCGACGATTCAACGTCGCCGCCATACTTGGCTATACAGGCAAATTTATCATCCTTTTCAATCAAAAACCTCAGCTTACCTACCTGCAAATAGTTTTGCAGGATAACTTCCAGCATTTGAATGAGGATAGGAGTAGCGGTGTTTTTGTTTATGGCCCGCGTAATTTCCAATAAAGAATTTAACTCCGACTGCCGTTTGAGCAAAAGCCTGATCAATTCGTCTTCGCCGGAACCGTCGTCTACATTCAGCATATTGATATAAGTACGCTGACTAAAATAGAAGAAATAATTTTTAAATACGAGTACTTTGTGATTTTATATCAAAGGCATCGCGCAAGCCAACGGTAACCAGGTTAAAAGCATAAACCAGCAGCATAATGGCCATACCCGGAATGATAGCCAAAAAAGCTGAGTCCATAACAATATATCCATAATGCTCCTTGATCATACCGCCCCAGGTTGGCATAGGCGGTTGTGCGCCAAAACCCAAAAAGCTAAGCCCGGCCTCTAAAAGTATAGCCGAGGCAAAATTTGAGGAGGCCAAAACCAGTATTGGCCCGGTTATGTTGGGCAAAATATGTTTAGCTATAATACGCTTGTTGCTAAAACCCAATGCCCGTGCGGCCTCAATGTACTCCACCTGTTTAAGGCCCATTACCTGCCCGCGCACCAGGCGCGCCACCTCAACCCACATAGAAAGCCCAACGGCTATAAATATTTGCCATAGGCCTTTTCCCAGCGCAAATGATATGGCGATCACCAGCAACAGGGCAGGAAGCGCCCATAAAATATTCATCAGCCAGCTTAACGATGAATCAACCCATCCTCCAAAATAACCCGCTACGGCACCGACAGTTACGCCGAGCAGCATACTGATGATAACCGACATTAAACCAACAGCAAGCGAGATCCGTGTGCCCAGCAGCAGGCGGCTCAGCATATCCCTACCATAGCCATCAGTACCAAGCCAAAAAGTTTTAAAGCCGATGTTTTCTTCGTAAACAGCCCCCCAAAACCTTCGATAAACACCCTCATTAGCATCTCTGACAACTACTTGCCCGTTATAGTTAAAAGCTATCTTCCCATTTTTATAAACAGGCTTTTGCCCTGTCATTACTTCAAAAATATTGTAGGCTTTTTTCTCGGGCTTATCTTCATCGCCGATATATCCGTTAACGTAAATAGAATCTTTAACGAAATGATACCCCGTAACAGGAACTTCTTTATAAAACGACGGCTGCCCATACAGCATCCTGCTGAACAAATTTACAGTATCAACAGTCTCCGCTTTCCGGAGCTTTAATATCATATAGGTTGAACCCGGCTTTTTTATACTAAGCTGTATGATCATATTATTGGCCAGGGGCGTATCATCGGGCATGATGAGGTAGCCCAATATTGCAACAAGCAAGGTGAGCAGGATAAATGCAAGCCCAGCTACAGCAATTTTATTACGCTTAAAAACACGCCAGGTGCGTTTTGCTGGTGTAATTTCGGCCAAGGTGTTAATAGTTGATGTGTATTGGCTAAATATCGCTTAAATAGGTGCAATTAGCAATAACGAAGGTTTTCTTTACATTTAAATAGCCAAAGCGATTTGGAGCTAAAAGCAAAAGGCCGAAAGCTAAAAGCTTTAAATCGTCTTCAGCTGAGTCAAACGGCCTCCGGCTTTTGACTTCCGATATAGCTTTGAGCATTAAGCTTTAAGCTTTCAGCCTTGGGCTTTGAGCTTAAATTCGGCTCATTTAACGATCCTGCCTTTCCAGGCATATTTCTTATTTTTCCCTAAAAAGCCGATAATAACGAAATAAAGGATATTAAGCGGCAAAACGAAACTTACATACCAAAGTAGTTCACGCCGTTTTAAGAAGTTCATGATCGGTGTCATGTATAACAAGTCTATCGCATATTTAATTCCGATAGTAAGCAGAAACAATTTCAGGAAACAGCTATCGAAAACACCCAGAACGGCTGTTAGCAATAGCATAAAATTACACAGCCAGATACTGAGCGCAAAGGCCACCATCTTTTTATTTTTATACTTGGTTGATTTTGATGCCCAGCGGCGCCTTTGCTGCATAAACTCTTTTAAATTAGGCTTTGCGTGGGTATATACAATTGCCTCGCGCCGTTTTAAAAAGGCTATCCTGCCGGGATAACGTTCTCCAACCTTGTGCAATAAAAGTTCATCATCGCCCGAGGCCAGGTCATCGATGCCGGTAAAACCGCCTACTTCATAAAATACATCTTTACGATAAGCAAAATTTGCCCCGTTACAGGTGGCAGCAAAACCATGACCTAAAAACGCCCCCCCCATACCAATAAGCGATGAAAAATCAAGTGTTTGCATGCGCTCAAATACCGATTGCTCCTGGAAATAAGTTACCGGCGAAGAAATCATCACCAGGTCATGCTGCTCATAAAAGCCAACTATAGTACGCAGCCATTGATTACCCATACGGCAATCGGCATCCGTTGCTACCATTAAGTCGCCTGTTGAAAGTTTAATGGCTTCGGCTATCGCTTTCTTTTTATAGGAGTTAAGTGTTTCGCCAAGCCTAAGCTGCAACAGCTTTACGCCCTGTGCCGCATAACTGCTGATGATAGCCGCGGTATTATCTGTTGAATGATCGTCAACAATGATGATCTCCACCAGGTGCCTGGGATAATCCTGCGCTAAAATGTCTTCAATGGTAAGGTGGATCTTTTCTTCCTCATTACGGGCCGCAATAAGCACGGTAACTTTGGTGCTAAATGTTTGGCCAATAACCGGGGCGATGGTGACCTTTGCCCAGCCTATCCGGAGATAGATCAGCAACAGCACATAAAGCCCCATAGAAAATAATGAAATAATACTAATCAGCGCGGTCAAAAGAATTTGAGTTTTAAAACGAACAACGATCCTAAAATAGCAGGAATAAATAAATTAATAAGCCATATTGACGATACACCGGCTATTACGGCGATATTTTGATCGGTCACATACACAAACAGGTGCGAAGCAGTAAAGCCGCGTACACCAATATCAAAAAGATCAAGAGATGGGATAGCTGATGATACCACGAAAAACAGCATCAGCATCAGCATCATGGGTACAACAGCCATATGCGGCATCAACAACTGAAAAACCAGGAAATACTGCATTGAAAACGTGATATACCGCGCAATGCTAAACCCCATGATGTTGATAAGTTCGTGGGTGTGATACCGGCCCATTACTTCAAAAAATCGGTGATATTTTTTGATGAACGGAACCCTGTCAAGCAAAGTAACCGCCCAGTTAATATGAAAATAAAATATCAGCTGCATAGCTGCAATTACAACACCGATAGCAACTACCCCCCAGGCCAGCAATAAATTGGCATGAATGAAATTGACTACAAACCAGATCATGGCTACTACCCCCAAAACATTGGTTACCGAACCCTGGCTAAATGAGCCTACACCCATGGCAAAAATACCCGGAATACGCTTGCGAGGGGGTAAAAACATAACACGTCCACCATATTCGCCCAGTCGGTTTGGTGTGGTTACTGCCCAGGTAAGGCCGCAAAAAACAGCCTCAACAGCTTCCCATAAAGAAATATTGATTAATGTTTTGGTTACATAGCGCCATTTAAGCGCTTCCAGGAACCAGTTCAAAAACATCAACATAACTACCAGCCCCATAACAATAACAACATGGGTAGTACTTATTTGCGATGCGAAATGTTCAAACTGCTTTAGGTCGTTATTCTTTTTGTTGAACTGCCGGTAAATAAACCACCCTGCAATTATCAATATACCGGCCTTAAGAAGATACGAAACAACCTTTTTAGCAGAGCGTGTCAAATAGATAAATTTTATGCAATGTTACAAAAAAACGGGGCATGCTAAAGCTTGCCCCATACAACACTACACGGTTAATTTTGTTTACTTCAATCTTGCTTTTAAAAACACCAGCGTATTTGCATAGGCGTCCTTCGTAGCATCGCTGTTATAAATAGGATTGCTCGGGTTTGCAAAACCATGGTCGGCATCGTACTGGTGCAGGTAAACCTTTTTTCCGGCGGCTTTCATATCAGCATCAAATTTAGCTACAACCTTAGGGTTAATCCACTGATCTTTATTGGCGAAGTTCCCCAGCACATCGGCGTTTAAGGTTTTTAGTTTATTTACGTCCTGCTCGGGCATGCCATAATACATTACACAAGCTACCGCCTTTTTACCGGCAAGCAAGCTGGTTTGCAAACTCCAGCCGCCGCCAAAGCACCAGCCAATAGTAGCAATATGGGCTTTGGGGCCGGCATAAGCTATGGCTCCGTTTACTATAGCGCGGGCCCTGTCGTCATTTACCGCCTGCATAAATTTGCCCGCGTCTTCGCGTGTGGTAGCTACCTTGCCGTCGTATAGGTCAAGGTCAATAATGTTGACGTTACCCAGGTCATTATATAGCTTTTCTGATTCTTTTTTTACATAGTCATTAAGGCCCCACCATTCATGTATCACCAATAAATAATTATTAGCAGGCTTTTTGGCTTTCATGAAAAATGCTGATGCCTGTTTACCATCCGGCGTTTTGTAGGTGATGGCCTCGCCTATACTGCTTTGAAAGCGGATTGGCAAAGGATTTTTGTGCGACATTTTGAACCGGGTATTGGAGGCCAGCATGGCAAACTGCTGTGTTGCCGATGGATTACTGCAGCAAACTACTTTGCGCTGCGCAAAAGTTATAGTGGTTAAGCCGATAAATAATGTTAATAAGAGCAGTTTTTTCATAGGGTTCAAATTTTATGTTAATTAACGCAGAAGTGCAATTAAAACAATTACGTTGATAATATAGTTTTAGTTGCGGGGGCTAATGTGATTAACCGGCATAAATTTATGATAATGTATACACAATTACCTAAAATTTAATGCACACCTGTTTATTATCCACTGAATCTTATGTGGGTAAAAGCACGTATATAACAATTACCAATATATATTTAATATGCCTGTTCCGCCAATCCCTGACAATGAAATGGAAAGGCTTTTAAGCCTTTCGGAATTTGATCTTGATTATACCGAACACAAAGACAGTTTTAAGGACCTGGCCAAGCTGGCAGCCAAAGTTACCGGCACGGAGGTTTCGCTGGTTAACCTTATCGACTCCTATACGCAATGGAGTATCAGTGGTCATGGTTTAGAAATTGAACAAATGCCCCGTGAGGATTCGGTTTGTCAGTATACTATTATAGACGGAGAGTATTTTGAGGTTGAAGACTTGCGGAATGACGAACGTTTCCGGGATAAATTTTATGTAACCGACGGGCCCAAATTAAGATATTATTATGGCATACCACTAAAGGTAGGCGACGATCATAATATCGGCGCCTTATGTGTGCTTGATAAAAACGTTAAGGAACTCACACCAGAAAAGGTTGAACTTTTAAAGATCATTGCTAATGAAATACTAAGCAGGTTAAAAGACCTGAAAGTAATTAACAAACTAAAAAGTAAGCTTGCTGAAGCCAGCGAAATTCAAAAAAAGGTAGCTCACGATATCCGCGGACCTTTAAGCGGGATCATCGGCCTCGCCCAGCTGATCAGCGAACAGGGAGAGGCAAACCAGATAGAAGAAGTGCTGGAGTTTACCAACCTGATCCATAAAAGCGGGCGGTCGATACTGGAGCTTGCAGATGAGATCCTGAGTGCTGATAAAAATGATCATAAACCCATATCCAATGGAGCGGAATTTAACCTGCTGGTATTTAAAGATAAAATTGAACGGCTTTTTATTCCGCAAGCCCGCAATAAAAACATTTTGCTTACGGTTACAACCTCATCCGAATCGGAGCGGATTCCCTTTGCCCGGAATAAACTGTTACAAATAACCGGGAATCTCATCTCAAACGCCATAAAATTTACTCCGGCCGGCGGTTATGTTAATGCAGACCTGAGCCTCGAACTGAACGACCATACCCATATACTGCAAATCCAGGTGAAGGACAGTGGTGTTGGTATAGATGAAAAAGGTATCGAAAAAATACTGAAAGGCAATGCAGGTTCAACAACAGGAACAACCGGCGAAGCAGGATTTGGCTTTGGGCTGGCATTAGTAAAACATCTGATCGAAACCCTTAAAGGATCAATCAATATCTACTCAAAACCTGGCCAAGGGACTGTATTTGAAGTAAGGCTCCCACAAAAAATGCAATGATAAAAGAACCTGTCCGGAGTAATAATAGGGCATAGAGGTTTGCGTAGGCAAAAAATCCCTAAATAGTTGTTATTCCTGAAGGTAGATTATAGATGCAATACTTAAAGTAAAATACCGACCTAAAAGCCCGGTATTTTACTTTAGGTTATATTTTTACCAGCTTTTGCCGCCGCCACGGTTATCTCTTGAATAGCCGCCACCGCCACCGCGGTTGCCGCCACCGTAACCGCCGCCGCCACGGTTACCGCCACCGTAGCCACCGCCACTGCTTCTGCGGTCGCCGCCTGGTTTTTTCTCTTCTGCCTGGCTTACTGCAATTGATCTTCCTTTAACTTCAGAACCGTTTAGGCCGCTTATCGCTTGTTGTGCTGCCTCATCATCTGCCATT
Organism: Mucilaginibacter sp. SJ; assembly: GCF_028993635.1. Classification (NCBI taxonomy): domain Bacteria; kingdom Pseudomonadati; phylum Bacteroidota; class Sphingobacteriia; order Sphingobacteriales; family Sphingobacteriaceae; genus Mucilaginibacter; species Mucilaginibacter sp. SJ. The sequence goes on along the minus strand of NZ_CP118631.1, from coordinate 3,921,814 downwards.
TCAATGAATCCGAACCCTTTGCTTCTTCCTGATTCCCTGTCAATAATAATTTTTACGGAGTTAACTTCACCATAAGCTTCGAAAAGCTGCTTTAAATCGGCTTCCCCTAAAGTAAAAGGAAGGCTTCCTACGAATATGTTCATTAATATTTAGTTTTTAATGGGCATGCTTTGTTAATTACCCACGTTTTGTTAACATCAAATATAGTAATAGATATTTGATGATTACTGCATGTTTATGTGAATGAGTGCTTTTATTTTAAAAAAATTTACTTTTTTTTCAGTTTTGGGAAAATAAATGGTGGCAGCCAACCCATTAATACAAAGGCCAATTCATTTTGTTTTGAAAATATGGCGTTTTTGTAAAATAAATATGAAAAAAATGGCAAGCCGGTATTTTTTAAATATTACTGTAATCAAAGTTATTTTCCGGAAGCAAAATTAACCGCAAAACCCTAAACTACCGATTCAATCTGATAGCGTTTGCCATTCAGCGTAAACTCATCCCCGGCTTTTTTACCGCTAAGCAAATTGCCTATCGGCGATGCGGGCGACACCGCGAAATATGTTTTGCCGTTGAGTGTTAAAACACCGGCACTTATAGCCAGGTAAAAATTACCATTATTGGTAACTATCACACTCCCGGACTCGGCATGCATCGATACCCCGGTGGTGCTGACGCGGTTTAGTACTACCAGCAACTTGTTAGCTTCATTTAGCTGGGTCATATTGCGGTTGGTTTCCTGCTGCATCATTTCGCGCCCGGTTTCATATTTATCGCCCGCGCTGCTTTTGGTATCATCGGTTGATGCCTTTTGCGCATCGGCTATGGCAAGCTCTGTGGCTTCCATAATTTTACGCACGTAATTAATACATAGTTGATGTAATTCTTTCTTCAGATCGCCCATTTATGATATCAAACAAAAAACTAAAATAGGTGAAAATATCAAATTTTGTTGTGCAGAAAACCTGTCGGTAAAAATAAAAGCCCCCTTGCACTCGCTGCTTGGGGGCTTTAAACCTAAACCTTATCACTATTTGCAGGCGTTAACCTACAAAGTAGATAAACGTTATTAAGTGCAATAATGGTATGTCTGACTAATTAAAACTGACAAAATAATGATATTCGCACATTACAAGCCAGTCGTTAGTTTATATTAACTGCCTTATCTACAGCTTACCGGCAAAAAATTTAAGCGTTGAAATAATATGTTTTGCCCAGTATGACCACTCGTGCCCACCCTGGTTTTCTTCATAAATATGAGGGATCTTCTCCTTATCCAGCTTTTTATGCAAATCGCGGTTATAGTTGATGAGCAGGTCATTGGTACCGCAATCAAACCGAACAGGCGGCAGTTGTGGCCTGTATTTTTTAAATGTTGCAAACACATCTTCATCGGCTACAATATCCTGGGCATAGGTTTTTAAGGGCTCACCGGCAAAAAGTTTGATCTGCGGCAAGCTTGTTATAGACGACAGGCCGGCAATGGCCTTAAATTTATGCCCGTATTTTGCGCCGATCCTCAAAGCGCCAAATCCTCCCATAGAGAGGCCGGCGATAAACAGCGGTGAATTTTGTTTTGCACCGGGAATATTTTCCATTACAGCCATAGGCACATCATCGGCTATCCACTGCTCAAAATTAAAGCCGCTATGGGGCAAATAACCTGAGCCATCGCCCCAAAGCCCATCCGACGGCATGGCTAATATCATTCTTGGCAATTCGTCTTTTTCAATCAGTTCATTGGTTTTTAAATGAACGCCCCCGCTCATGGCCCAGCTCCAGGCGCTGCCATATACCCCATGCAGCAATATTACAATGGGTAAAACCTCGTTTTTATTGGCTCCGGCCGGAACGTATACGCAAATATCACCCCGGCCCTTTAAATTGGGCGTTTTTACAGTTATAAACCGTAGCTGATTACTTTCATATTGCGGATTGGAAATTTCTGTTGTTTTAAATGGCATGAGCTTTTTTAGTCGAACACGATAACCCCTTTAGCATTCCTGCCTTTCAGCATGTCGTCAAAAGCTTTATCAAGTTCGTTTATAGAATATGTACGTGTAATCATTTCTTCAAGTAATAAGTGCCCGCTGGTATAATGTTGTGCTATATCCGGAAAATCAATTTGCGGGCGGCACTTACCATAAAGTGGGTTAATGTAAATCTTATCCCATTCAAAAAGGCGCATATCAATGGTGATTTCCTGTTCAATTCCGCTTACCTGTACGGCCGTACCGGCATTGCGCACCATAGCTAAGGGGGCTGCACCTAATTCGGGGATGGCAGTGCATTCAAAAGCGTAATCTGCCCCGCGGCCACCGGTAAGTTTTTTTACTTCTTCGGCGGCTTTAAGCAGGCCGGCATCATCTTTTGCAGCCAGGATGGTGTGGGTTGCGCCAAACTTTACAGCCGTTTCAAGGCGATGGGGATTAATATCAACGGCGATGATCTTTTCTGCGCCGGCAACCTTTGCACCCTGTACCACATTAAGACCCACACCGCCGGTACCCAATACAACTGCTGATGAGCCTGCTTTTAGCCTGGCTGCATTTACCACTGAGCCGTAGCCCGTCATCACCCCGCAGCTGATGATACTTGCAGCAGGGAATGACATGGTTTCCGAAGTATTTTTTACCACTGCCGACTCTTTTACCAGCGTATATCCGGCAATAGTGCCAATATTGAAAGATCTTAAAATTGGTTCGCCATTAAATGTTGTGCCCTCAAGACCTGCATGACCCGGAGTGTAGCCATTACCGCCGGCTGCAACCGGCGAGGCTACTTCACACAAATGCAGGTTACCCTCCAGGCACTGAAAGCATTTGCCGCAATGCATGGCCCAGTTTAAGATCACCTTATCGCCGGGTAGTACACTGCTAATATTTTTTCCAACCGAAACCACAATACCGGCACCTTCGTGACCTATAATGAGCTGTTTTCCCCAGCTTAACGAGTCATGATCGGTATGGCAAAGTCCCGCTGCTTTTATTTTAACCAGCACTTCATCATCTTTCGGTTCGTTCACCACAATATCCTGGACTGAAAAGCCACCCTTTCCATTGGCAATAGCCGCCTTGCATATTATAGCCATAATTGGGGTATTTGTTAAACGCTTTTCATACGCCTTTAAACTGGTTATGCAAATAATAGCAATTACCATAGCTTGCCATATCAGCAGTGCCGGATACGCCAAGCCTATGCAACAAAAATAGGTTAAGCCATGATTCTAAAACTTTAGCAAATTGTCCAAAAAGTGGCCTATATTATCCCACAAAGGGATTTTTATCGCTTTTGATAATGTTTTTGAAGGGCTGCCGGATAAAATACACCAGTTTTTCACACCTGTAGTTATTGTTAATAGTCAACCCTTTGCGTTACTTTAAACTCCAATTATAAAAACCATGAAACTAAATAAGCTTTTTATCCTGGGCTGTTTATTGTTTGGCTTAATTCCCCCCGGCGTTAATGCTCAAACGGGTGTGCCGGGCAACAACGAAATTATTTACCATATATTTCAGCGAAGTTTTTACGATAGTAATGGCGATTATCACGGCGACCTGAATGGCGTCCGCCAAAAGCTTGATTATTTGCAGGACCTCGGGGTTACGTCTATATTGCTTACCCCGCTTTATCAATCTGTTTTTTATCATAATTACTTTGCTATTGATTTTGAAAAGATCGACCCGAAATATGGCTCCCTCGCCGACTACCTTAAACTGATCAAAGAGCTGCACCGCCGGGGGATGAAATTTTATATGGATATGGAAACCCAGTATGTAACTGAAGACTCCCGCTGGTGGAAGGAGGCCTTCGGAAACCCAAAATCGCCATACAGCGATTATATTTTATGGGATGACAAGGACAACAAAAAGCCATCAACCATAGTATATAACCTCAGCGGACTAACAGGTTATGACAGCGTATCCCGCAAAATAACGACAGCAAACCTCAACAGCGATGCTTCAAATGCTTATAATCTAAAATTGTTCAGCTACTGGATAGACCCCAACGGCGATGGTAAATTTGATGACGGGGTAGATGGTTTCCGGCTTGATCATATGATGGACGACCTGGATAACAAAGGTCGCCTTCCACACTTATTCGATACTTTCTGGAACCCTTTGCTAACCAAACTAAAAGCCATCAACCCTAAAATTAAAATAGTTGCCGAACAAGCCAACTGGTTTAGTCTTGGTACCGAATATCTGGAACATGGAGGTGTTGACCGGGTATTTGGGTTACGGCTGTGTTTTGCTATCCGGTCGTTTGATAAAAGGCTACTTTTAGCCAATGCCGATTCAACACTGGCCATGCTGCCTCCCGGCAAGCAACAGGTGGTTTTTATCGAAAATCATGATGTGCCCCGCTTTAGCTATGCTGTAAAAGGCGATTTGGCAAAAATGAAAGTTGGCTGCGCTTTTAACCTGCTGATAGGCGGCATCCCATCCATTTATTATGGGCAGGAGTTGGGCATGACCGGCACTACGGCAAATTTTGGCGCTACCGATGCCAATGAAATTCCCGACAGGGAAGCTTTTGAATGGTACAAAAGCGATACAGGCAAAGGCATGGCCTTGTGGTATAAACAAACCGGGCCCTGGAAAGATCAGTTCAATAACGATAAGCCTAATGATGGGATCTCCCTGGAAGAAGAAAAACAAAATCCAAACTCATTATGGAATTACTATAAACGGATGATTGCCATTCGCAAAGCAAACCCGGCTTTTATTGATGGCAGCTACAAAACTATCAATAACGATAATGATCATGTTTTTACATTTATGAGGAAGGATGCTGGGCAAACCATACTGGTGGCGATAAACCTGTCGGATAAGGAAACCGGTGCAAATATTGATGCCAACGGAAATACGCTTAATATTATTGGGGATGCAAAACCGGTAGCAAAGGGAGGAAAACTGGCGGTTAATTTGCCGGCGTTTGGGGTGGGGGCTTGGGAGTTGAAGTAAAACTTGTGCTCGTTTGTAACGAGCGCTTAATATGGTTTGGCGATTGTATCGCCTTTGCGTTATAAACGCAAACCCAGGTTAAGCACTCGTTGCAAACGAGCGCAAGAATAGTTTTTTAAGCCCTCCCCCTCCGGGGAGGGTTTGGGTGGGGCTGCTTACATCGAAGCCGAAGCCTTCACATTTTCCATACCGTAATGCTTCAGGATGTCATCAGGTACACCCGTCCATTTGCCGGGTTGGTTACCTGCGTAGCCAATATCTTTCACCCCGATTTCGCTGGTGAAAAAGCCCGAAGCAGTAAGATCGCGCATGCGGTTGAAGAAAGCTACGCCCTGGGCCATTTCTGGTTTGGCTTTTTTAGGGTAAGCGATCATATCAATTAGCTGGATCTGCTGATCTTTAGTGCAGTCGGTAAATGGCTTGCCAAAACGGTTAAGGCATTGCAAATCGAGCCAGCGTAAACCACCGCGCATGGGGGTTTGATGATCGGGCATATCTTTTACAATAAACTCGATGAAATCAGGCACCTTGGCATCAGATGCGCTGCCCGATTTTTCATCTTTTGGGATAATGATATCGGCCAGTACAGTGATGGCAGCCATTTCGGCAGCGGTGAAAAATTTATCGGCATGCAGTTTTTTATCCCGCTCAACCTCAAACGGCTGGCGACCAACTTCGTCGCCGGCTGCTGCTGTGGTTGTTTCTTCTGCGCCTTTTTTCGTATCGGTTTTACAGGCCTCCAGTAATAATCCTGCCGAAAGTGTACCCAAGCCCAGGGCTTTAAGGGAGTCACGTCTGTTCATAAAATTGTTATGTTAGCTTGTTAAACGTTTAATTTTTTTCTTTCCTGAATAATGTATTCTGCAGTGCGCATTGATAACGCAAGGATTGTCCATGTCGCGTTTTTATCACCTTGTTGCACAAATGGAGCAGCGTCAACCACAAACAGGTTTTTACAATCATGCGCCTGGCACCATTTATTTAAGGCCGATTTTTTAGGATCGTTACCCATACGGATAGTACCTACTTCATGAATGATCTTACCCGGAGCTTCCAAACCGTAGTTGGTTTCAGGGCCTTGCGGCGGACCGTATATTGCACCGCCCATATTGTGCATAATTTCCTGGAAGGTTTCCTGCATGTGTTTGGCCTGTTTAATTTCATCAGGGGCCCATTTATAGTGGAAACGCAATACCGGGATCCCGTATTTATCAACTACGTTAGGATCAATTTCGCAATAGTTATCGTAACGGGCAATAGCAGTACCACGACCGGCCATACCAAACTGGGTACCATAAAAACGACGGTAGTCATCTTTTAATGATGCACCATAACCACCGGCCTCTTTCATTTTACCATCGCGGCCCGGCACTACACCATTCATGTTTTGGATACCACCGCTGAAACCGTATGACGGCATGTGTAAACCACCACCATATTCGATGTGGTAACCGCGAGGAAAATCCAGTTTTTTATTATCAAGCCACCATGGCGAGTAGATGTGCACACTGCCAACGCCGTCTTCATTGTAACGCTTGCGGTCCATCAACTGTGGAAGGAAACCACCTGCGCTTGAGCCGGTTGAGTCATGCAGATAATGCCCTACAACACCGCTGCTGTTAGCCAAACCGCCCGGATGCTGGGCCGATTTTGAGTTAAGCAGGATCCTGGCTGATTCGCCGGCGCTTGCGCCAAGGATAACTGTTTTCGCATTAACCTGGTACTCCTGCAAATCTTCTTTATTAACGTATGATACACCGACAGCCAGGCCTTCGGCATTGGTAATCACCTCGCGTACCATGGCGTTGGTAATCACCTTTAAGTTACCCGTTTTAATGGCCGGGATAACCAGGCATGATGATGCCGAGAAATCGCCGTAAACTTTACAGCTACGACCGCATTGCCCGCAGAAGAAACATGCACCACGGTCTTTATTGCCTGGTAAAGCCTCTGTTAATACCGAACCACGGCCCGGAATAATTTTAACACCGGCTTTTTGAGCACCTTTTACTATGTACAGCTCATTAAGTCTTGGTTTTGGCGGAGGAAGGAAAATGCCATCCGGCTCATTCTCCAAACCTTCTTTGGTTCCGTAAACACCTATCATACGGTCTACCTTATCATAGTAAGGCTTAACATCATCATAAGTGATTGGCCAATCGTCGGTAAGACCGTCTTTGGCCTGGAAATCACGCGGGCCCATCCTTAATGAGATCCGGCCCCAGTGATTAGTACGGCCGCCCAGCATCCGTGAGCGGAACCAGAAAAACTCGGTTTTATCTTTGGTGGTGTAAGGCTCGCCATCAATTTGCCAGCCTCCATAGGCCGCGTCAAAATCGCCGAAAGGACGGGTAGTACCGGCACCGCGGCGCGGGGATTCCCATGGCCATTTTAACTGTTGTGAATCTTTAGCGGGGTCAAAATAAGCGCCGGCCTCAAGCATTAAAACTTTTATCCCGGCGTTAGCCAAAACGTAACCGGCCATACCCCCGCCGGCACCCGAACCAACAATCACCACATCATAGGTGGCTGATGATTTTTTAATTTGCAGATCGCTCATATTATATCAAAGTATCCTTCTTTCTTATACGAAGAGAAATTACACATGCCTGGAGCATGTTAATTTCTTTCTTATACGAAGAGAAATTACACATGCCTGGAGCATGTTAACACAATTTAAGTTATGGTATAAAGATATGAACAGGGCACTATATCCGTACCCTGTTCATCAAAAATATTAAAGCTCCTTAATGCCGATGTTGCGGAAGCTAACTAAATGGCCATGGTCCTGCAATGCGATGTGACCTTTAGGATAGGCGGCAAAACCTTTCCAGGTTTTGAACTTGCTGTTATTTAACAATTGCGCCCACTCTTCGCTGCCAATTTTTACATCAACAATTTTGGTTCCATTAAGCCAAAAAGTAAGCTGACCGTCTTTTTTACGCAGTTTAACTTTGTTCCATTCGCCGGCAGGTTTTGCTACATCTTTTGACGGGGCTTTCATATCATATAATGAACCCGCAAGGTGGTTGGCTTTTTTGTTATCGCTGGCATCTTTATTATCAAGCACCTGCATTTCGATACCGGTTAAATAGGTATCGCCAAATTGAGGATCTTCATGCACGCCGAAAATAATGCCGCTGTTTCCTTCTTTACTGATATTCCAGTCTAAAACAAGTTCATAGTTTTCGTATTCGCCGTCGGTAACCAAATCGCCCTGGCCTTCGGCCTTGGGGTCAAGCTGGAGTGTGCCGTCAACCACTTTCCAGGCGGTAACGTCTTTTTTAAGATAAGTGTGCCATCCGGTGGTGGTTTTACCATCGAACAGGGGAGTGTAACCCTTGGTTTGTGCCGACGCCGACAAGCAAAGTGCCGGGATGGCCATCAGGCCAAGCATGATTTTTTTCATAAAATTATAGTTGTTTTTATAGTATCAGAACCGCCATTAAAATAGCGTTGGTTGGTTGCGGCGGCTCCTGTTGGTTTCATTGTTTTGCTTTGTACAAGGTATCTGACTTAAAAAGTATAAAACTGTTTAAGGGCGTATTTTGATAAAACGTTTTAATTGCAAATTAAGTGAACATTTTTTTAGGTCGGGCTAAATATATTGGCTTTTTTTTAATGCTAAAACGATTATCGCAAAAATAAAGTATAAGCCTGTGAAAACTGAGGTAAAAGCTTGGTTACAATGGACAATTTATGGTAGATGGATAACATCGAGCAGGCACCTGATTGTAACAAATGAGGTGTCCCATTTTTTTGATTCCCCACAAAAAATTTAAAAACCCCTGGCCGTTATTTTTTTTAAAAACAGTACTGTTCCATTTTTTGAGAGTGAAACAGCGGAACGGCTTTTTTATGAAACACATTGATAATCAGGCATCTAAAAAACAGAGCGAAACATCATTAAACATTTGATTATCAACAAATAAAACTTAAAGGAATAATCAAAGGGGGTTCAAATGCAGAACAGGAGGCGGCGAATATTTCAGCGATTTTTTATCCGTTTTTTAAGTTTTTCCATATTAGCGGATTGAGCAATGCTAAGCACTGACAAAATAGCACCACCATATTTTCAGATTGATATGTGTTGTTTTGCCCAAAGGGCAAAATGGGCCTGCGCTTAAAAAATGTCTGCTAAGTCACGAGTAGCAGGCCTGCAGACAAACTCTGCATAATCGCGCGGGTTGAATATTTGCAAATCGCAGTAAGAAATTTTCGCACGAATTATTTGCCGACTTACCACAATTAATCGAATTACACTAATCTCAAATTTATACAATTGAAAAATTCGTGTAATTCGATTAATTTGAAAAAATTAGTGTAAAAATTTCTTATTCGTACGCTTTCTACCAGCATATATTTTTTACAACAATTTCCCTGTTACATACCCCCAATCAGTCGCAGAAACAGCCGACAAACATTCATAATTTCCGGCTAATGTCACAAGATGCCGATTGCCGATACATTTACTTAATGCTGACATATGCCCGATTGCAAAAAAACTTATAATAAGTAATATTGCGCCATTATAATTAACCCTATGTTAACACATATGGCTAACTATAATTATCTGCAACCCAGACATTATCGGTAACTAATACTTACTACATTGATCAATTTTTATTTTATAAAACCGGATTTTAAAAAGTCCGGCTTAACATCGCGTTTCAATTTTGTATTTGCATTAAAAGCAATTTGTGCCCTGTTTATTTTTATAGCTGTCGATAGCTTAAAAGCGGCCGCAGATAGCCATTCCGTTACCCCGGCAGATACATTAGCCGACAGCGCACTGATGAAAAAGCGGCTGATCAACCAGGCATTTGATCACATTTACGAGCAAAACCTGCGGGTATCAGAAGGAGGAAACGATTACTTTAACAAAATAAAAACCCAGCTCACTGCCGATCTGGCACCTAACTTCGTTTTATTCAGCACGCCGAAGTCGCGTTTCTTTTTTGTGTTTACCCCACGGGTGAAGATCCGCCTGCTGGCCTCACATGGCGCGCCGGTAAAATCACCAAGTTTTATGCCGGGCGGTACGGTGTATTTCAGGGTGAATGAGGACACTTACAATCCAAAGTTCTTTTCGTTCGGTTACTCGCATCATTCCAACGGCGTACGCGGACCATCACTTAATCCCGACGGCAGCTTTAACCGCGATAGCGGCAAGTTCACCACCAACTTTTATACTTTAACTTATTACAGCGGTAAACGCTTTGATAAAAAAGACCTCATCATCAACCGCTATGATAACCTGGGCTTAGAAGTTCATGCCGGTTTATTCAACCTCGGTTTATCCGAAGGCTTGAAAGATCATTACGGCTTTATCCGCATTAATGGTAGCCGTATGTACAACTTCGCCAAAGCCTATACCGACCCTATTGATAAGAACAAAAAAGTATACCAAAACTGGCAGCGTATCCGCTTCGACTTCACTTACATCGCCGACAAGTACGATAATTACTCAACCTTTGATTTCAAGAAACGTTTAAATGTAAGCCTGAAATACTATTACCAGTTTCCGTTTATGCCTGATGCCGCCCTTATGGTTGGCGGAGGCTACCGCGGACAGGATGATTACAACCAGTTTTTTGAAGATAGCTATGGTTATGTCACTATTGGCTTTGCAACAAGCTTGAGTTTTCATACGCATAAGTAAAAAAACTACGCCGCTGCCCGGCTCCTGCCGGGTGGCAACTATTCCCTGGCTTCTGGCCTGCGTAACATGGCTTCGGCGGCCGGAGGCCGTTTGATAGTCAACACCCGGCTGGAGCCGGGCGTTAGCAAAAGGGGAAAAGAAAAGCGGTTTCGCAGGCGAAACCGCTTTTCTTTTTTAATCGCTGCCGCAAGCCTCCCGGCTTGTGGCCCGCATGCTTAGTAACAGACATGCAAAGCAAACGCACAACCCCGCATAATCCTCTTTTTTGTACATTTGCCGCATGGCATCCATTAAACCATCCGTACCCAAAGGCACACGCGATTTTTCACCCGCCGAAATGGTGAAACGCAATTATATTTTCGATACTATTAAATCCGTTTTCCGCAAATACGGCTATCAGCAGATAGAAACCCCAACTATGGAAAACTCATCGACCTTAATGGGGAAATATGGAGAAGAAGGGGATAAGCTGATATTTAAAGTACTTAACAGCGGTGATTATCTGGCCAAGGTTGACGAACAAAAACTTATTGAACGCAATTCTAATTCTGTTGCGTCTGCTATCTCCGAAAAAGCCCTGCGCTACGACCTAACCGTGCCTTTTGCCCGTTACGTAGTTCAACACCAAAACGAGATCACCTTTCCATTCAAGCGGTTCCAGGTGCAGCCGGTTTGGCGCGCCGACAGACCGCAGCGCGGCCGCTACCGCGAGTTTTACCAATGCGATGCCGATGTAGTTGGTTCTGATTCACTACTGAACGAAGCCGAGTTTATCATGATCTATGATGAAGCTTTAACCAAGCTTGGCCTTAAAGATTTCAGCATCAAAATCAATAATAGAAAAATACTATCAGGCATTGCACAGGTTATAGACAAAGCCGATAACATCATTGATTTAACTGTAGCTATCGATAAGCTGGACAAAATCGGCCTTGATGGCGTGATTAAAGAGCTGCTCGAAAAAGGTTTTACCGATGCCGATATCGACAAACTAAAACCTGTTATCCTGCTTGAAGGCAACAACACCGAAAAACTGGCGAGCCTTCGCGGGGCTTTAGCCCAATCAGAGATTGGTTTAAAAGGCTGCGACGAAATAGAAACCGTTTTTGGCTATATAGAACGCTGTCCGCTTCAAACCGCAAAGCTTGAATTGGATATTACCCTTGCGCGCGGCTTAAACTACTATACCGGTGCCATCTTCGAGGTGAAAACCAACGAAGTAAATATGGGCAGCATCGGCGGCGGTGGCCGTTATGACGACCTTACCGGCATGTTTGGCTTAAAAGGTCTTACCGGCGCAGGGATCTCTTTTGGGGCTGACAGGATCTATGACGTACTGGAAGAGCTAAACCTATTCCCGGCCGGCAGCAACCAAACCACGCGGGTGCTTATATGCAATTTCGATAAAGAAGGCGAACTTTATAGCTTACCTCTATTACAGCAGCTCCGTCGCAACAATATCAACACCGAACTCTATCCTGCCGGAGCAAAAATTAAAAAGCAGATGGAGTACGCTAACAATAAAAACATCCCTTATGTGGTGGTTATCGGCGGTGATGAAATGCAAACGGGGTTATTGACATTTAAAGACATGGCAAGCGGGGTCCAGGAAAAATTGACGGCGGATGAGATCGTAGCAAAACTGAACCGGGATTAAACGGATTTTGGATTGGCGGGATTTGATTTGTACGCATCTTATCTTCATTTCCTTTTATAGTTTAGTGCAAATGACAAATCCGGGGAAGACTTACGAAGTTTTGAAAACTTCGTAAGTCTGGATTCTACGACATCTCATGTCAGCCAATCGAAGGGGCATACGCAGAGGCCCGGCCTACCATGCCTCGGGAACTACCCATGACAACTTAAAAAACGGGTGTCATACTGAGCCAGTCGAAGTATGGCGGGCAGGCCTCTCCGCACGAGTCTTCGACGGGCTCAGACCGACAGTCCCTCTTTTGTCATTTCACCTTCAGAGGCCGCCGGATTTAATTTACTCAGCATGACACCCGTTTTTATCTCCGCATTGGCCTGTCACCCTGAGTTTATCGAAGGGGCGCGCGCAGACCACCCCACCATGCATCGACGGGCTACCCATGACAAGATAAAAAATGTGGTTTTTCGCAGCAGATCAGCTTCGGGTGAAAACGAGCAGAATGATGCTGGGCGGTGCGGCTGCAGGGGCATAGCAAGTTTTTGCAGAAGCGGAGGCATTGTGTGCGAAGCAGGGCAAAATAATTGCAGCCCGTGGTTCTGTCCGATTTGCAGGGCAAAGGCCGGCGCGACGGGTTCTGGAGTGGTTGTGCGCAAAGAAGCCTCTCTGCTGCAAGCCTTTTTGGTTACTTTTGTGGCGACAAAAGTAACTGGCCCCGCGCGGCCAAGAGCGCGACGAAGCAAGTTCAATACCACTAAGCACCTTGTCTGCCTATAAGAGATTGTTTCGTAACTCAGCAATGACGTGACGCAGATGTCATTTTTCTTCAGAGTCCGACGGATTTAAATCACTCAGGATGCCCCCTTTTTTTAAGTTGTCATGCTCAGCATAATACCCGTTTTTACCGTAATCTTTCCTACTCCTTTTTCCCTGTCTCATCCTTTTTCAAATGCCCTTCAAGCTGGGGGTTTTGAGGTGGAAGGGTTTTTACGCGGTGTTCAACCTCGGTTTGTTGAACATGAACGGCATAATCTGCGGGCTCGATATGGCTACCGCTGGCCTCGGCAAATACCTGGGTAAACTCGGCACCGATGTACAATATGGCCGATGTATAATAGATCCAAACCAATATCACAATAATAGAACCCGCAGCACCATATGCCGACCCTTGCGCTGTATATTGGATATAAAGGCTGATGAGGTACTGTCCTATCATAAACAGGATAGCTGTAAATACCGCGCCGCTGCGCACATCGCGCCATTTGATTTTAACATCGGGCAAAAACTTAAATATGATGCCAAACAAAGTAGTGATTACCACCAGGGTAATGCCCAGGTTTAGCACCTGGACAAATACTTTCGTAAAAGAATCGATACCGGGAAAAAAATGCTGGATCTGATCCTTCACGGCACTTATAACCAGGTTGATAATAAGCGATGCCAGCAACAGGAAGCCCAGGCTGATGATGAGCGAAAAGGACACAAACCGGTTTTTCAGCAATTGCATCCAGCCGCTTTTAGGCTTGGCTTTAACCCTCCAGATTATATTAAGCGAATCCTGGATCTCGATAAAAATACTGCTTGCGCCCAATAAAAGCGTAACCACGCCAATAACAACTGCTATGCCCGATTTCCCGGATAGCGCAAGGTGCTTTAACGCATCCTGAATTTGTGCTGCCGGTGTTTTGCCAACATAACGAACAATTTCGGGGTACAACCGCTCGGTTGCGGCATCCTGTCCAAAAACCAGGCCGGCTACAGATATTACTATAATTAATAAAGGGGCAATTGAAAAAACGGTGTAATAAGCCAGCGAGGCGCTTAATTTTAAGCCATTATCTTTTGAAAAGCCCGTGAACGATGCCAGCAACACCTTCCATAGTTGTTTAAAGTATGCTTTGCTTAAAAACTTCATGCCTGTGTTTTTGTAGATTAATGCTTATTCGTGAATGGTTAAGCAATATTGATGCCTTTTGTAGGGCGATTTAAATAAAAGTTGTGAGTTTTGGACGGGCTTAAAATATTTAGAGGGCCTGTACCGGAATATCCAGCAGCTCATATTTCTCCCAGCCCGTAAAGTCATAATGCCACCATTCGGTTGAGATCACCCTGAAGCCATATTTGGCCATTATCGTTTTTAATAATTCGCGGTTTGTAATTTGCTGCTGCGGTAAATCCATATAGTTTGCCCCGGCCTTACGGCTAAAGCTATCAAAGCCGGTTGGCATATCCAGTTCTTTGCCGGTTTTAATATCGATAAGGGAAAGGTCAATAGCGCAACCACGGTTATGCTTTGAGCCTTTGCGCGGGTCGGCTACAAAATTGGTATCGGGGGCCATTTCATAAAAATTAACAGTAACCGAATAGGGGCGATAGGCATCGTAAATTTTTAGGCCAAGGCCCTGCATTTTTAATTCGGCTTCAACCTGCTGAAGCGCTTTTACAACCGGGAGCCTTGCATAAGCTTTGGCCGTTGTGTACATACGGCGGCGCATAAAATTGTTCGTGGTAGCATACCGCAGGTCTAAGATAATTTCGGGGATATATTTCTTTATTTCAACCAGCTGTTTATCGGGATTTGCTTTAACTTGTAGTTTATAGCGGGCAATACCATAAATTTTTGCACTGTCGATATATTTATAATGCTGCGCATTAACGCGCAAAGTACACGCTACAAATATCAGCAATATCAAATACCGGTAATTCATATTAGCTGTTTACCTGTGCGATACGATCAGCAAATCGAGGTCTTTGCAGGGGATCGAGAAACGCTCGCCAATGTGTTTATTGGTAAGCTGGCCCTGGTAAATATAAACCGCGTTACGCACCCCCGATTTTTGCCATATGAGGTTTTTGATGCCGCCCATATCGCCGATATCAAGCAGTATCGGTGCAAAAATATTGGTGAGCGCATAGGTAGCGGTACGGGCTACACGCGATGCGATGTTAGGCACACAATAATGAATTACATCATACTTGCGAAAAACGGGGTGGGTGTGATTGGTAACTTCGGACGTTTCAAAACAGCCGCCCTGGTCAATACTTACGTCAATGATCACCGAGTCGCGTTTCATGCGGCTAACGGTAGCTTCAGAAATAATGCAAGGGCTGCGGCCATCTTCGGCACGGAGCGCGCCTATGGCCACATCGCAGGTGGTGATGGCTTTTTCTAATACAATAGGCTGTACCACCGATGTGAAAACGCGGTTGCCGATATTATTTTGCAGGCGGCGGAGTTTGTATATCGACGGATCAAATACCTTAACCTCGGCACCCAATGATATGGCGGTGCGTGCCGCGTATTCGCCCACGGTTCCGGCACCAAGAATCACAATTTCGGTTGGCGGAACGCCGGTTATGCCGCCCAGCATCAGGCCTTTGCCTTCAAAAACATTGCTTAAATATTCGGCTGCTATAAGTATGGAAGTAGCACCTACAATTTCGCTCATGGCCCTCACCACCGTAAGGGTATTGCCCTCATCGCGCAAATGCTCAAAACTTAGCGCGGTGATCTTTTTGGCCATCAGCGCGTGAATGCTTTCGGCCTTGAGCGTAGCGATTTGCAGGGTAGAGATCAGGAGCTGCCCGGGTTTCATCAGCTCAATTTCATGAGTGGTAGGAGGGGCTATTTTGATAATGATATCGGCCTCGTAAACCTTTTTGGTATCATATACTATCTGCGCGCCCTGCTCACTGTAATCCTTATCCGAAAAATTGGCGGCCTGCCCGGCATTACTCTCCAGCATCACCTCGTGGCCGTTATTAACCAGCAGCGCTACCGACAGCGGGGTTAAGGGCACGCGGTTTTCCTGGAAGGAAACCTCTTTGGGAATGCCGATGTATAGCTTGTTTTTTTTGCTTTTTACCTCCAGCAACGACTCCTGGGGCTGCAACATTGCTTGCTTGGCAATATCCGAAAACCCGCTATATATCCCTGAACTCATGATGTGTTTTTTTTAAGGCTGTTGAAGATAAGAAAAAACGATGTATGATAAAACTAAAAATTTTCCATGCTGATGCTGCGCGAGGTGCTGTCCAAAACCCGGATCCGGATATTGGTGTAACGGTTGGGGAGCAGGTCGGGAATTTTTTCGGGCCACTCAATAAAACAGTAGGCATCGCTATAAAAATATTCCTCATAGCCCATATCCAATGCTTCTGTTTGATTTTTAAGGCGATAGAAATCAAAATGAAAGATCCTGCTGTCGCGCCCGGTATATTCGTTTACAATTGAAAACGTCGGACTGGTTGCCTGTTCGGTTACGCCAAGTTCTTCGCATAAAGCTTTGATAAGCGTTGTTTTACCAGCTCCCATTTCGCCATAAAAAAGAAAAATTTTATTCCCTGCCGAGTTGGCCAGGATGGCTTCGGCAGCCTGCGGTAATTGGGATGTTGAATTTACAGATAGTTGCACGTGTTATAATGTTGTTCTATACCATGTCATTTGCGAGCAGCGTGGCAACCGCATGCTATACAGAGCCGCTTTGCTTGCGTGTGATTGCTTTATATAATGACGTGATCGTAAATCATTGATTATTAAATATATTTTTTTGATCGATATTAATATGGGCGTTGCCTGCGGCCCGTGCTATCCGCTCATACTGCACAGGCCTTAATCACAAGGCCGGTATCCGCTCCTATCACTAACGCGGTCCCCCGCACATCATCGCTAAAGCCTATCTTATACGCCATCACGGTTTTTTAGGAACTCGCCCGGCGGCTACCCTCCATAACACCCTTTCATTTGCTCAAAAATACTCAAAATCCCTAAATTATAAATTCGCCGTCAAGGATTTAAAAAAGGCCTCCTTAACCTCAATATGCGGGATATGCCCGCAATTGTCAAACTCAATGAGCTTACAGCCGGGGATCTTTTGAGCCGTTTCGGGCCCTAATATTTTATATTGTCCATGTTTTGCTTTTTCCTCCTCGCTTAGCAGCGCCTTGCCTACAATGGTTTTATCCTCTTTGCCGATGAACAAAACCACAGGCACTTTAATGAGCCCGAACTCATAACAAACCGGCTGCTCGTAAATCATTTCAAAAGTGAGCGCGGCTACTTTGGCATAACGGGGAAAGTCGGCGCTTTTACTTACACCGGCACCAATCGCAACCAAATAATCGTATTCGGGTTTCCAGGTGGTAAAGTACGACGTTTGATAATACTTCTTAACACTCTCGTAGCTGGTTTTCAATTCGGTTTTATAATCGTCTTCGACACTTGCATAGGGAACAAATGTGCGATAATCTTCCAGGCCGATCGGATCTTCAAGCAGCAATTTTTCAACCCTGCCGGGATACATGAGCGTGAACCGGGTTGCCAGCATCCCACCCATGGAGTGGCCCATTAAAGTAACCTTTTGAACATCTAAGCTATCAAGCAGGTTTTTGTTAAACCTTGCCAGTTGATGAAAGCTATAATGAATAAATGCTTTCGACGATTTGCCAAAGCCGATCTGGTCGGGCACAATCACCCGGTAACCTTTGTTACTAAGCACGCGGATCACATCTGTCCAATAATAGCCTCCAAAGTTTTTGCCATGAAAAAGCATTACTGTTTTACCATTTGGAGCAGCCGGTTTTACATCCATATAAGCCATGCGCAGATCCTGCCCTTCAACTTTTATCGGCATAAAACTAACCGGGTACGGGTATTTTACATTTTCGAGCGTAATAGAAAGCGTATCGGCTTGGGCTTTTGCCGCCATGCCAGCAGATACCAGGAGGAGAAGTATAAGTATTTTACGCATACAGAAAAATACAGAAGACAGAACTAAATGTTTGCCCCCCGACCCTCTAAGAGGGGAGTTTGACCTGGCGATGACCAGGAAGGTACAAGTAATCCCTGCACGGACAGTCTCACAATACGTGCGCCAAGCGAGGGGCAGGAAAATAAAAAAGTCCCGCCGGGCAGCAGGACTTTTTATATGAAACATTATTAATGATTAATTGATGGACAATGGCAAATAAATACCGAAGGTAATATTGCGCCCCATATTATAAATACCAAATTCCGGATCTTCCGAACTTATCCGGCCGGGTTTGAGACGGCTAAGCGCGTCATAGTATTTGATGTTGGCCAGGTTATTACCCGATACATACAGTTTAACTGGTTGTTTGCCAAAGTTAACCGTTGTGCCCAGGCCTGCATTTAACAGCGTGTAGCCTTTGGTGCCGGTTTCAAAGGCGGAATCATAACGGTACTGGTTAAAGAAGTTATCAATCCCTACCGAAATGTATGATTGTTTCAACCCTTTAATAGTTGGCTCAAAACGCAGCGTGTTTTTCAGTGTACCGGCAGGGATGAACGCCAGCGGCCTGTCAAGCGTATTATTGCGGGCATAAGTGTAGCCAAAAGTATTTTCAAAATGGATGAAGCTTACCGGGTGCAGGGTAAAGTTACCTTCAACACCATACAGGTTAGCATTAACCTGGTTGTAGCGGTACACATCAAACTGGCTCAGGCTGCCGCTTTCGTTTTCGGCCTGCGCCACATCCCCCTGCTTGTGCGACGCGTAAATATAGTTATGGATGTAGTTTTCATAGATCCCTAAACTGGCACTTACAATTTTGTCGTCGTATTGCAGGGTAGCGTCAACCTGGTAACTTCTTTCGGGCGCCAGGTTAGGATTGCCTATTTCATAGCGGAAAGTACCTTCATGTACACCGTTGGAGCCAAGTTCGGCCGGGTTTGGCGCGCGGAAGGCCGAGCCGGCATTGGCCTTGAAATTCAGATTGTCATTAAACTCATGGGTATAACCCAACGCACCGCTTACGTTCGAAAATTTGTTGGTAAAAGGGGTAAATTTGGTTTCGCCATCCTCAACCAGGCCTTTGCCCTCGTTTTTGCGATAATCATACCTGATACCGGCATTAAAGGTGTTTTTATCCCAGGTTTTTTTGATATATGCAAAAGCGCCCACGCCATAAGTATCATAAGCCGGGATCAAAAACTCCGAGCCTTTGTTTAAACTATGGCCGATGTCCGAACTCGCGCCAAAAACAGGCTGCCACCCGTTTGCTTCGGTAACATAATATTTTACATCGCCCGAGTACGTATTCAAATCAAAGAACAGGGAAGGATCCGGTCCGTCGAGCTCGCGGCGCTGGTTTTTCTGGTAGCCGAGGTTCACTTTCAGGTTCCCCCCTTCGGTAATGAAGTTGTTATCCCAGTTTATTTTATAATGGCGAATATCCTGCTTAGGGTATTCAAGCGTACGGCTTTTGTATTCATCATGTGTAAATGGTGTGCCATCGTCATGCAAAAAGTTGAGGCCATTATCAGGCTCCGGGTCGTAAAAGCCGATGTTGTTTTTAAAGTAGCTGAGGTTGATATGCGAGTAGCCCCATGATTTATTAAGACCGATCATGCCGCTCAGGTCGGTTTCATTAAATCCGGAGTTAGGGAAATAATAATCGGGCGTTTTAAAGGAGTAGGCATTTTTGTAGCTGCCGCGGGCACGCCATACCAGGCCGTTTTCGTTACCAGTAAGCATCAGTGAAGTTCCGGTTAGGCCGTTGTTGGTGGAGTAGTTGGTTAAAAACTCACCTTTGATCTGCCCGTCGGGTGGGGTAAGTGGTTCAAGCAGGTTAATAACACCACCAAGCGCGTCCGATCCGTATAGCAGTGAAGCTGCCCCGCGAAGCACCTCTACTCTGTCGGAGCTGTATTGATCAATCTCTATACCGTGTTCATCGCCCCATTGCTGGCCCTGTTGTTTAACCCCGTCACTCAAAGTAACTACACGATTATAGCTTAAGCCACGGATAACCGGTTTGGAAATCGAGGGGCCGGTAGTGATCTGCGACATGCCCGGCACCTGGTGCGCGAGCGCATCGATAAGGTTGGTCGACTGCCTTAACAAGCCATCGCGCCCCACAGCTGATACTGATGTACTGTTTTGTTTATTATTAGCGCTGATAGCTGTGCCGGTAATAACCACCTCGTGGGTTTCGATAATGCTCGACTGCAATTCAAAAACCAGCGGAGTGCCCGCCGAAAGGTCAACTATTTTGGTAAGGGATTTATAACCCACATATTCTACCGAAAACAGGAACCTGCCCCTGTTGGGTAATGATTTAAAGGAAAACTCGCCATTAGGATCGGTTATGGCAGATATTTTTAATTCGGGGATCGTGATCACAGCACCCGGTAAGGTTTGTTTTGATTGCGCGTCGACCACCCGGCCTTTAACAATAATAACATCTGCAAATGCAGAAACCTGCACCAACAGCAATATAATGAAGCTTATAAGCTTTAATTTCATGATGAAAGATTAAGAAAATCAATAAATACCGTTATGATCAACGGCTATGTTTTGAAGAAAGAATAGGGTAACGTTAAGCAGTTACCGGAGGGGCCCGGCCGGCCGCAAGGATAAGCGCAAGGCTTACAAAATTGTAATCGCAGGCTTTAAAAGCATGAGCTGAAGTTACAAGAGGGATAAAAAATGAGCTGTTGCTAACAACCACAGCATCAGTATGGTGCATGGTATCGCACAGTAAACATTTTTCTTTAACCGTTTGCTGACCAACAGCCATATGGCTGTGTTTGGTGATTCCCTTGATGAGGGCGTGCTGGTGCGAATAAACCATATATTGCCCGGCCGCAAAGCAAACAAGCAGCAGCCACGCAAATACAATATGTAAGCGGTTTTTTTTCACAGTCAACATCCCTTTAACGGAATACGGCAAAAATAAGTATTAAAACGGGAATATTAATGCAACATTGTAACAATAATGTGGTGTTCATGGTTCATAGATGATGGTTCATGGTTTAGTGTTTGATAGAAAAAGGCCACATTGCACATTTTACTATGAACTATCATCTATGAACCATGAACTAACATAAAATGATAGGTCATGGCTTTGGCGTTTGTTAGGAAAAAGCCATTTGCCAGATTTTTACTATGAACCATCAACTATGAACCATGAACTAATCTATCTTTGCCAAATATGACACCTGCCGAGATCAATAAAAAATGGGATGCGCTGCAACAGCGGATAGCTGAGGATTTTGATAATGAAAAACCCGATATAAAGGTGATGCTTTTTTTGATCGGGGTACAGGAGCTGGGGCAAGGTCCGCGGAAGTTTAGCAAACGCCAAAAGGAAGAGTTGATGCATATCGCAACCTGCCGCTTAATGAGCATGATGGGCTTTTACGAGCTCGAAGGTCTTGACCAGGATGGCTGGCCGCACTGGAAACGCGTAAAAGTAATCCCCAACTATACCCTGCTTGAACAGGAAATGATGATGAAATCGCTTATTGTAAATTACTTTGAGGAGATGGAGGGGACTGAGTAGCGAGTGGTTTATTGGGTTGATTAGGTGAGTGGTTGGTGACGGGTTAATGTGTTTGTAAATGGCTTTTAAGCAAGGGATTGCGCGATTCCCTCCCCTGGGAGGGGGCAGGGAGGGGTTTCTCATACTTGTTGTTGGCATCGCGTATAACCCCTCCCTGCCATCACACTTGCCGGCCGCACCCCTCCCCAGGGAGGGAATTAGAACATTCGGAACAATTAATCTATCTTCATCAGTCAAAAATCAACGTAATCATCGAAATCAAAAAAATCAACGGTCTATGAAGAAACTTTTTACCCTAAGCATTCTGTTATTAACCCTTACTACCGCGTTTGCCGGGCCGCCTAAAAACCAATATGTGCGGATCCATACGGCATATGGCGATTGCATCATTCGCCTGTATAATGAAACGCCATTGCACCGCGATAACTTTATCAAGTTAACCAAAAAGGGCTTTTATAATGGCACACTGTTTCACCGCGTGATCCAGAATTTCATGATCCAGGGCGGCGATCCGGATTCAAAAGACCCTGTAAAAGCCACACCCGGCGCCGAGCTGGGCAATGGCGAAGTGGGCTATACCATCCCGGCCGAATTTCGCGACAGCCTGTTTCATAAACGCGGTGTACTTGCTGCCGCACGGGATGATAACCCTAAAAAAGAATCAAGCGGCTGCCAGTTTTATATTGTGGAAGGCAAACGCTTTACCGACGGCAAACTGGATACACTGGAAAATACCCGGCTTAAAGGCCGCAAAATCCCGGCATCTCAGCGAGAATGGTATAAATCAGTTGGCGGTTCGCCTCATCTTGATCAAAACTATACTGTTTTTGGCGAAGTTGTTACAGGTATTGATATGGTAGATCGTATTGCTGCCGTTAAAAAAGCCGCTAACGACCGCCCTGTCACTGATGTGCCTATGACTGTTGAATTGCTGAGCAAAAAAGAATGTGAACAGCTGGATGCCATTCTTTTTCCGGAGAAGAAATAAACCAAACTGCCGCGGGTTTAGCGATAGCGTAACCCGTGGTTGGCACAATGTAAGCTTTCAGCTTATACAAATTCAGCTGAAAGCTGAAACCATGGTACACCACGGGTTAAAAACCCGCGGCAGATGGAGCAATTTTGTTGTAGTTTCGTAATTCAAATCAAATCCGAAATCGAACATCCAAAATCCCACATGAAAATACTTACATATAATGTTAACGGTATCCGTTCGGCAATAAACAAGGGTTGGCTGGCCTGGCTGCAGGCTACTGATGCTGATGTTGTTTGTTTACAGGAAATTAAAGCAACACCCGATGTATTGACCGATTTGGGTTTGGTTGACCAGATGGGTTATCAGCATTACTGGTTCCCGGCCGAAAAGAAAGGCTATAGTGGCACGGCTATTTTCACAAAAATTTTGCCCAACCATATTGAATACGGCTGCGGCATTCCTGATTTTGACCGTGAGGGGCGCTGCATCCGGGTTGACTTTGATGAGGTTTCGGTGATGAGCGTTTATTTCCCATCAGGCTCAAGCGGCGATGACCGGCAAGTTTTTAAATACCGCTTTTTAGATGAGTTTGGCAAGTACCTTACCCTGCTTAAAGTGGAGCATCCTAACCTGGTGGTTTGCGGCGACTATAACATTTGTCACCGCCCTATTGATATTCACAATCCAAAATCAAACGCCAACTCATCGGGCTTTTTACCGGAGGAACGCGAATGGATGGAGAACTTTATTGAGGGTGGATTTATAGATACTTTCCGCCACGTAAATAAAGAACCGCATAATTACACCTGGTGGAGCTTCCGCGCCGGTTCCCGCGGTAAAAACTTAGGCTGGCGTATTGATTACGCCATGGCCAGCACCCCGCTTGAAGATAAGATCCGTCGTGCGGCGATATTGCCGGAGGCTAAGCATTCCGATCATTGCCCGGTGTTGCTGGAGTTGGAGTTTTAAACGACACAATAAAAAAAACCATTGCACAAGGCAATGGCTTTTTTTATTAAAATGGGTGTCATGCTGAGCGCGTCGAAGCATGGTGGGCTGGCCTCTACGCGCGAGTCTTCGACAGGCTACCCATGACAACTTCAAACGGGTGTCATACTGAGTGTTTAAATCCGTGGCCTCTGAAGGTGAAATGACATAGATTTGCTGAACCGTGCAGTGTGGCCGACCGAGTTATAGTGCTTATTGCCTGTTGCTGAGTATGGTTCCGAAGCAAGAGTCTGAAGGTATGGTACGATCCCTTGTGTGGGTGATTTGTCCGATGGGTAGCCTGTCTTTTCTTTAAACTCCTTCGGGCACGGTTTAAAAAGCGTTATAAGTATGGAAAAGATGCATTTTCATGCGGCAGGTATAGATATTGGAGCCCGCAAGGTATTTGTGGGTCTTGAAGGCCAGCCGGTTCGTTCGTTTGAGACTTTCACCAGTGATCTGGTATCACTTAAGAACTATTTATTGGAGCATAAGGTAAGTACAGTGGCAATGGAAGCCACAGGAGTATACTGGTATGTACTTTACGATATTCTTTTAGATGGGGGATTGGATGTGTGGCTTGTTGACGGAAGACAGACGCGCCAGTTACCAGGCAGGAAAACAGATGTAAAAGATTGTCAGTGGATACAGCAATTGCATAGTTATGGCTTGCTGAACCGCTGTTATGTATCCGAAGGTCATATCAAAGAATTGCGTAGTTACCAGCGCCTTCGTGAGGATCATCTTCGGAGTGCGGCCATGCATGTTCAGCACATGCAGAAGGCCTTAATAGAAATGAATATCCGTTTGCCGGAGGTATTAAGCCAGGTCCATGGAGTAAGCGGGATGGCGTTAATCGATGCGATACTGCAAGGCGAGCGAGATCCTGATAAGTTGTTTTCACTTTGCCATAAAAAGATCAGGGAGAATAAAGGGGAAGAGCTATTGAAAGCCCTGCAAGGTCATTATACAGCGCAAGGGCTTTTTGCATTAGGTCAGGCCTATAAGGCTTATGGTTTTTATCAAGGCCAGATAATGGAATGCGACAGCCAGATTGATAGTGTTTTACAACGGATCAACAGGGATAAGAACCTGCCACCGGGAATAAGCGAAGGAAAACGCAAGGCGATCCGTCACAACAAACCTCATATCAACAACCTGGGAGATCATCTGTTAAAAATATTTGATGGTAAGGATGCAACTAAACTTCCGGGTATTACAGATTACAACTGGTTACAGTTATACACAGAGGTGGGTTCGGATCTTAGCCGATGGCCAAGTGAAAAACATTTCACAAGCTGGCTTGGTTTATCTCCCGGCCAGGATCGTTCAGGGAAAAAGAACAAAAGTAAAAGTAAGGGTAAACCGGCCGTCGGGCAAATATTCAAACAAATGGCCCATGGATTATTGAACAGCAAGTATATCGGCTGGGGTTCATTTGCAAGAAGATTAAGGAGCAGAAAAGGTCCGGCAATAGCTATTAAAGCAACGGCCAGAAAACTGGCCGCTCAATACTGGCGTTTAATTGTAAAAGGAGCCGACTTTGTGGAAAAAGGGCTGCAAGCCTATGAAAATATCATTAAGGAACAGAAACAAAGGCGATTAGAGAAACTCGCCTTTGAACTAAATAGGGAACTTGTACCTGCTTAAATTATTATGTCATGGGTAGCTCGTCGAAGTATGGCGGCAGGCCTCTCCGCACGAGTCTTCGACAGGCTCAGACTGACAGGCCCTCTTTTGTCATTTCCCCTTCAGAGGCCGCTGGATTTAAACACTCAGACTGACAAGCCCCCTTTATCCCTATTTCGGCCCGTAGGTAACCACCGGCACAATCATTTCCTCTAACGAGATCCCGCCGTGCTGGAAGGTTTCGTTATAGAAATTCACAAAGTGGTTGTAGTTGTTCGGGTACACGAAATAGCTGTCTTCCTTGGCAAAAACAAAGCTTGAGCTGATGTGCAGCCTTGGCAGCATGGCATCGTGCGGGTTGCGGATATGAAAAACCTCCTTGGCATTATAATTCAGGTTTTTACCTTGTTTATAACGCAGGTTGGTGTTGGTATTCCTATCGCCCACAATTTTGCTTGGATTTTTTACGCGGATGGTACCATGATCGGTAGTAATGATAACGCGTACCTGTTTTTGAGCCAGGTATTTCAACAGGTCATACAAGGGCGAATGCTCAAACCACGACAGGGTTAGTGAACGGTAAGCTGCATCATCACTTGCCAGCTCGCGGATCATCTGCATATCTGTACGGGCGTGCGAAAGCATATCCACAAAGTTGTATACCACTACATTAAGCTCGTTATTCATGAGGTTATTCACCGACTCGTTCAGCGCCCGGCCTTCATCAATATTCAGGATCTTATGGTATGAGTGTTTGCAATCCTTTCGCAGCACACGTTTCAGGTGATCGGCTAAAAACTCGGCTTCGTACAAGTTCTTGCCGCCTTCATCCTCATCGTTTTGCCACATAGATGGATAGCGGCGTTCCATATCCAAAGGCATCAGCCCCGAAAAAATGGAGTTACGGGCATATTGTGTAGCCGTTGGCAGGATACTATAATAAGTATCCTCTTCCTCCAGCCTGAAATATTCGGAAATAATAGGGTTAATGATCTTAAACTGATCATACCGCAGGTTATCTATCAATATAAAAAACAAGGGACCTTTGCCTTCCAGCTTAGGAAATACCTTCTTTTTAAATAATTGAGGCGATGAGGTTGGCGCCAAATCCGGGTTTTTGATCCAGTTAAGGTAGTTGCGCTCCACAAACTTGCAAAACTGCATGTTTGCTTCGGCCTTTTGCAGCGTCAGGATCTCGTGCATGCCAGCATCTTCCAGCTTTTCCAGCTCAAGCTCCCAGTAAATCAGCTTCTTGTAAACGTCAACCCATTCCTGGTGGCTCAGGTTTTCGTTAAGCGTCATGCCCAGTGTGCGGAAATCCATCTGATAGGCCATGGTCGTTTTCTCGGTAACGAGGCGTTTGTTTTCGGTCAGTTTTTTTATAGTAAGCAAAATTTGCTTGGGGTGTACCGGCTTAATCAGGTAGTCGTCTATCTTTGAACCGATGGCATCTTCCATCAGGTACTCTTCCTCATTTTTGGTGATCAGCACAATAGGTACATCGTTGTTGATGTTTTTGATCTGCTGCAGGGTTTCCAGGCCGGTAAGGCCGGGCATGTTCTCGTCAAGAAAAACCAGGTCGAAATAATTGTTCTTAAAAGAGTCAACGGCGTCATAGCCATTGGTAACGGTGGTTACTTTGTAGCCCTTTTCGCCCAGGAAAAGTATATGTGGTCTTAGCAGGTCAATTTCGTCATCGGCCCATAAAATGGTGGTGTCTTGCATAGTATGTATATTAAATAATCGTCTGAATCAGAATTTTCAGAATTTGAAAATTAGCAGAATGATTCAGTATAAGGTTAAACCCAAATTCAAATATCGTAATCTAAGTCTCCGCATTCTGTGAATCCTAAAATTCTGTAAATTCTGATTCAGACTGTAAACCCCAAATAGATGCTTTTGTTGTTATTCAGTAAAGGTATTAACAAAATTTAACAAACCTGACGCGCTTATTTTACCTTTGTTTTACATTTTTGCAATTATTAGAAGCGGCATTGAATAAAAAGAAAATAATTAACGACCCGGTTTATGGTTTTATCAGTATCCCTACCGAACTGATCTTTGACCTCATATCCCATCCATACTTTCAGCGGCTGCGTTATATTAAACAGCTGGGCATGACCCACCTGGTATACCCCGGAGCATTGCACACCCGTTTTCATCACGCTTTGGGTGCCATGTACCTGATGGATACAGCGCTTGAAACCCTCCGAAACAAGGGCCATCAAATTTCTGCCGAAGAGGAGGAGGCGGTTACCATTGCCATATTATTGCATGATATTGGCCACGGGCCATTTTCACACGCTTTGGAAAATACTATTATTGATGGTATCGCCCATGAAGACATTTCCTCAATGCTAATGAATAAGCTTAATACCCGGTTTGAGGGTAAGCTTACCATGGCTATCAATATTTTTAATGATACCTATCCGCGTAAGTTCCTGCACCAGCTGGTATCCAGTCAGCTGGATATGGACAGGCTGGATTACCTTAACCGCGACAGTTTCTTCACCGGCGTATCCGAAGGGGTGATCAGCTCCGAGCGTATCATCAAGATGCTCAATGTTAAGGATGACCATGTAGTTGTTGACGAAAAAGGTATTTACTCGATAGAAAAATTTTTGATAGCCCGCCGCCTCATGTACTGGCAGGTTTATCTGCATAAAACAGTAATAGCAGGCGAGGAGGTATTAACCAAGATCTTCAGGCGCGGCCGTGAATTGATCTCGCAGGGTGAAAACCTGTTTGCTACTCCGGCCCTGATGCATTTTTTAAAGAACCGCATTAGCCGTGATGCTTTCATGAACGAGGACCATCACCTGGAAACGTTTGCCTGTTTGGATGATACCGATATTATGGCATCGGTAAAAGTGTGGGCATATCATCCCGACCTGGTACTTTCCCATCTTTGCAAAAACCTGGTGCAGCGTAACCTTTTCAGGGTTGATATTACCAACGAATGCCCCGATGAAGCTTTTGTTGAAAGCCTCCGCCAAAAGGCGATGGAAAAGTATGGTATTAGTTATGAAGACGCTGAGGCTTACTTTGTATTTACTACATCTATCCGTAATAACGCTTACAACCAAAACGATGGTAACATTGGCATATTGATGAAGAACGGCGAAGTGAAGGATATTGCCGCCGCCAGCGACAACTCAAACCTGGTAGCTTTGGCCAAAACGGTGAAAAAATATATCCTGTGTTATAATAAGGAGTTGCTTGCCGGGTAGTCTTAAGTTCTAAGTCGGAAGTCTTAAGTCAGAAAAGAAAAATAAGATTTTGGACTTCTGGCTTATAACTAAAGACTTACGACTTCTTAAACATTGTTCATAACTCATTAATAATTTGTTGCTTCAATTTTAACATTTAAATTTGCCCGATGCAATTTACCGCTCATGATATAAGTTTACTGCTCAACGGAACTGTGGAAGGCGATCCTTCAGCAACTGTTAGCCAGCTTGCCAAGATTGAGGAAGCCGGCGCCGGCAGTCTTTCTTTTTTGGCCAACCCTAAGTATGAGCAGTTTCTGTATACCACTAACGCCTCCATTGTTATTGTTAATAATGATCAGCAGTTAACGGAGCCGGTAAAGGCTACACTGATCAGGGTTGAGAACGCTTACAGCGCGTTCACTGTCCTGCTTGATAAGTACAACACCTTCAGGCTGGATAAAAAAGGAATTGAACAGCCAAGCTTTATTCATCCCACGGCGCAGATTGGCACGGGGGCTTATGTCGGGGCGTTTGCCTACATCAGCCAAAATGTAACCATCGGCGATAATTGTAAAATCTATTCCAACGTTAATATTGGCGACAATGTAACCCTGGGCAACAATGTAACACTGTTTGCAGGCGCCACCGTTTACTTTGATTGCGTTATCGGGAACAATGTAATAGTACACTCGGGGGCCGTGATAGGCAGCGATGGCTTCGGATTTGCACCCAACCCTGACGGTACTTACACCAAAATTGCACAAATTGGTAACGTAATATTGGAGGACGATGTTGAAGTGGGTTCAAATACCACTATCGACAGGGCTACCATGGGTTCGACCATAGTGCGCAAAGGAGCAAAAATTGACAACCTGATCCAGGTAGCCCACAATGTTGAAATTGGGGCGCATACCGTGATTGCAGCGCAATCGGGCATATCGGGCAGTACTAAAATTGGCGAAAGGGTTGTGATTGGCGGCCAGGTAGGTTTTGCCGGTCACCTCAATATTGCCAATGGGTCGCAGTTTTCAGCCCAGACAGGTATAAATCGCTCTATCACAGAAGAAGGTAAGGCTTGGGGAGGTTCTCCAAATATGCCATATAAAGACTACCTTCGTGCCCACGCGAAGTTGCGAATGCTGCCCGAGCTTGATCGCAAGGTTTATGAGCTTGAAAAATTGATTGAAGAACTACGTAAAGGCAAGGCAAGCGAATAGCCTTAGCCTGTAAATTTAAATATGAACGTTAAACAAAGAACTATTAAAGCGCCGGTTTCGGTATCAGGAACAGGCTTGCACACCGGACAAAGCGTTACAATGACCTTTAATCCCGCTCCTGAAAACCATGGTTATAAATTCAGGAGGGTTGATATTCCCGGTGCGCCAATTATTGATGCCGATGTTGATAACGTAAGCGATACCTCGCGCGGAACATCTATAAGCCAGAACGGCGCTACGGTAAATACTGTTGAGCACGTGCTGGCCGCTTTGGTTGGGCTTGAAGTTGATAACCTGCTGATTGATCTTGATGGCCCCGAAACCCCCATTATGGATGGCAGCTCGATACAGTTTGTTGACGTAATAACCGAAATTGGGCTGGTTGAACAGGATGCCGACCGCGAATATTACCATATTCCATACAATATTCACTATTCTGAACCTGAGCGTAAGGTTGAAATGGTTGCCATGCCTTTGGATGATTACCGTTTTACCTGTATGGTCGACTATAACTCGCAGGTGCTGGGCAGCCAGCATGCCAGTATCTCAACCATTGGCGAGTTTAAAAA
The DNA here is from genome assembly GCF_028993635.1 of Mucilaginibacter sp. SJ. NCBI lineage: Bacteria > Pseudomonadati > Bacteroidota > Sphingobacteriia > Sphingobacteriales > Sphingobacteriaceae > Mucilaginibacter > Mucilaginibacter sp. SJ. Next base: position 3,891,635 of record NZ_CP118631.1, on the reverse strand, counting down.
AGAAATTGCTTCATGCCGTACCTTCTGCTTTTTGCATGAGCTGGAAATGTTGTTAAAGCATGACCTGATTAAAGGCGGCGACCTGAACAATGCCATCGTGGTTGTTGACAAAGATGTTGACCAGGAAGAACTTAACCACTTGGCCAAGCTTTTTAACCGCAAGGATATCAATGTTGCCCCGCAGGGCATTTTAAATAATATTGAACTTCGCCATCAAAATGAGCCGGCACGCCACAAGCTGCTGGATATGATAGGCGATTTGGCGCTGGTTGGCGTGCCGTTAAAAGGGCATATCATGGCCGCAAGACCAGGCCACGCGGCTAACGTTGCCTTTGCTAAAAAGATCAAAGCGCTCATCAAAAAGGAAAAAAGCCGTAAGCAGGTAAAAACTTACGACCTGAACGCCAAGCCGGTTTTTGATACGGTTGAAATTATGGGCATGCTGCCTCACCGCCAGCCTTTCCTGATGATTGATAAGATCCTGGAGCTTACCAAAAGCCACGTTGTAGGGTGCAAAAATGTAACCATTAACGAAGAGTTTTTTAAAGGCCATTTCCCCGGTGCGCCAATTTTCCCTGGTGTATTACAAATTGAAGGTATGGTGCAAACAGGTGGCATCCTGGTGTTAAATACGGTTCCCGATCCGCAAAACTACCTTACCCTGTTCCTGAAAATTGAGAACGCCCGCTTTAAAAGCAAGGTAGTTCCCGGCGATACTATTATTTATATTTGCGACCTTATTGCTCCCATCCGCCGAGGCATAGCTACCATGAAAGGTATAGGGATGGTGGGCGACCGTGTTGTTGTTGAGGCCGAACTGATGGCTCAAATTGTAAAAGTAAAAGAATCTGAAGCATGATCCAGCCATTAGCATACATCCATCCACAGGCCAAAATTGCCGATAACGTGGTAATTGAGCCATTCGTTACCATCCACAAGGATGTTGAAATTGGCGAAGGTACCTGGATAGGCTCCAACTCCGTAATTATGGATGGCGCCCGGATAGGTAAAAATTGCCGGATCTTCCCCGGCGCGGTAGTATCCGCCCCGCCGCAGGATTTAAAATATAAAGGCGAGCAAAGCACCGTAACTATTGGCGATAACACTACTATACGTGAGTGTGTTACTCTTAACCGCGGTACCGCGCTTGATAAAAATACCACTACCATTGGCAGCAACTGTTTGCTGATGGCCTATGTACACGTAGCGCATGATTGTGTTATTGGCGATAACGTAATTGTTGCCAACGCCGTGCAATTGGCAGGCCACATTACGGTTTATGATTACGCTTTCATCGGCGGCTCGTCTGCAGTGCACCAGTTTGTTGAAATTGGCGCGCATAGCATGATCTCGGGCGGTTCGCTGGTACGTAAAGACGTTCCTCCGTTTACCAAGGCTGGTCGTGAGCCGCTGTCATATGTAGGTATCAACTCTGTAGGTTTGCGCCGCAGGGGATTTTCGGCCGCTACAATAGCCGAAATCCAGGAGATCTACCGGATCATATTCCTTAAAAAATATAACGTAACCAAAGCGCTTGATATCATCGAGGCCGAGTTTACCCCAAGTGTAGAACGCGATGAGATCATCAACTTCCTCCAAAACTCGCAACGCGGTATCATGAAAGGGTTTGGGAATACCTAAACGGTTGATGGGTTATAGTTCATTGTTCATAGCCGCACACTTGTCTGATTCTGTATTGCATCAACCATAAGCTACAAATCAGGTTCTCCGGCCATGAACTATGAACCATCAACCATAAGCTACAAATCAGGTTCTTTGGCTATGAACCATCAACCATAAGCTACAAATCAGGTTCTTCGGCTATGAACTATGAACCATCAACCATAAGCTCCCTATGACCATCACCCTCCAAAACATCGGCCGCCGCTTTAACCGCGACTGGATTTTCAGGGGAGTAGATTATACCTTTACTTCCGGCGAGTCATATGCCATCCTTGGCCCCAACGGCTCCGGGAAATCAACCTTACTGCAGGTTTTAAACGGGAGCCTTTCGCCTTCTACAGGTAAAATTGAATTTGTTAACGAAGGCAAGCCGGTTGAAATAGATACCGTTTTTACTCATTTAAGCCTTGCTGCTCCCTATCTTGAGCTGATAGAAGAGTTTACCATGAGCGAGATGATCGATTTTCATTTTAAATTTAAAAGCTTTAAGCCGGGGATAGATAAAGAGCAGGTTATTGCGCTGCTTAACCTGCCTAAAAGTGCCAATAAGCTTATTAAATATTTCTCGTCGGGAATGAAGCAGCGCCTTAAGCTGGCCCTTGCTTTTTGCGCCGATACCCCCATGCTCATGTTGGATGAGCCCACCTCCAACCTTGATACCCAGGGCGTTGATTGGTATCTAAGTCTTGTACAGCAATTTGCCGCCGGTCGCCTTACGATAGTATGCTCCAACCAGGAGCATGAGTATGGCTTCTGTACGCACAGATTGAGTATTGTGGATTATAAGGTTTAGATATGGCATTGGTGTTAAGTCTGGAAGCTCCAGAAATATCCTATAAAATTCCTTTTTTTATCCAAAATTTATCCGTATATTTAATTGTTAAATTTAAATGCCATGGAAATTAGACTAAATATTGACGATGATTTTATGAAAAACCTAAGTAAAAATTTAGGGGACTTAAAAACTTCAAAAATTACAACAGAGGCGCTAACCATTTTGAACTGGGCGGTAGAAGAGGCAAAAAATGGCAGGGTAATACTTTCTACTGATAAAAAGGGGGAGGATGTTAAACAGTTGGCTATGCCGGTTCTGGATAAAATAACGGCAAAATAAAATAGCATAACGAATATGCCAGCTGTTGATTTAAGTGGTGTAAAACAAATTACCCCAGCTGCTGCGCCAGAGGTGCAGGAGGTTGCCGGAATTACTTCTGTATCTTTGGTCGGCGTTACTAAAGACACACCGCAGCCGCCTCCGCCAGGAAAACCCCTGTCGGGAATTGAACAGGCAGGGCTTGACCTTGCCAAGATAGCATTTGGCATTATATTCACGTTTATAGTTTTTTTGATCATTTTTTTCTTTGTTAAGGAACTTGATGCAACAGGGGCTCTAAAAGGATTGTCATCCTCCAAAGATGAAAAGCTTATAGCAACTATTATCGCTGAGAAAAAAGCTTATCGTGACTTTGTCCTTGAAACAAGCAAAACCATTTTATTAAACTTGTTATTACCTATATTAACTGCGATATTGGGTTATATATTTGGGTCTTCAAAAGAAGTTAGATCATAGATATAGCTGATAGCTAAAAGATTAACGGCATTTTAAATGGTATAGGTTTAAAAATCTCAAATCAAATTCCTAAGTTTGCGCCTCAATATTATTTTATGGCTAAGGCATCAGATGTTAAAAATGGAAATGTACTTCGCTTCAACGGCGAATTAGTTCAGGTTGAGGAGTTTTTACACCGTACCCCGGGCAACTTACGCGCGTTTTACCAGGCCCGTATGCGCAACGTTAAATCAGGTAAACTGGTTGAATACCGTTTCCGTACCGATGAAGAGGTTGACATAGCCCGCGTTGAAACCAATGATTATCAATACCTGTATGACGAGGGTGATTCATTAGTAGTAATGGACAACACCACATACGATCAGCATAACGTACCAAAGGCGTTATTTGGCCCGGCGGTTAAATTTTTGAAAGAAGGCATGAACGTAATTGTTGCCTTTGAAAGTGATGAGCCTATCATGGGTTCTATCCCTGGTTCGGCCGAGTTGGAAATCACTTACACCGAACCGGCTGTAAAAGGTGACACCTCAAGCGGTGCTTTGAAAAATGCCACCGTTGAAACCGGCGCGGAGATCCGTGTACCGCTATTCATCAACATCGGCGATAAAGTTAAGGTTGATACCGCTACCGGCGCTTACGTTGAGCGTGTAAAAGGTTAATCCACTGGCCCCTAAAGGGTAAGAATAGATATAAACCAGGAAGAGGTTTCGTTTTCACGAAACCTCTTCCTGGTTTTATCCCCTTTCATCTCTAACTTGTTTCCATAGCCGTTAACTTAAACTTAAGGAGAAAAACGCCTAAAAAGCGAGGGGAAGTGCGATTCCCCTCTCGAGAGGGGTGGAGGGGTGTGTTACTCTACGCGCGACTTATCGCTTGTATAACACACCCCTGCTCCCGCTCTTTTCCAACCCGCCCCCTCTCGAGAGCATAGCCGTCAATTTAAGCGAAAGCAATAAAAAAGAGTTTGTTTTTTTGAGATTGAGGGCAGAACGTAGTTTGCCCGTAAAGGCAAACTTTATGTATTTTTGCTCTCATAGTTTTATTTCTATTTTTTTGAAAGGCAGATCGGTAAAGGGTTCTGCCTTTCTCTTTGTTTACACCTAAAGATAGCATTTAATATATTGATTATCAAATAATTATTACAATTTCCTCTGTTTTGAGCCGTCCTTTTTTCTGCTCTTTAAGCAGTTTGTAAAACGGAAGCTGTTCGAGCATATCCAGCCACTTACTGCTTAATCCCCACAATTGCAGCCTTAGCTCCTGCATACCTGATGCTATAAAACTGTGTACCTTGAGGATACTTACCTCGCCGATCTTACCGATTGACATTGTTATCTTCCAGCTTAACATAGCCCATAATAGTTTGCTGTAAAGTGCACAGGTGATACGGTGGGTATTTCCTTTAGGCATCTGATGGATCTTCAACGATGATTTCCAGCCTTTGAACACCAACTCGATCTGCCAGCGGAGATGATAGAGTTTCCGGATCAGTTCGGCACTGTAAGTGCTATCCAGGTTGGTTACAATGAAATTAAAGCCTGCTCTGAGCTTGAAAAGCGCTGTTGTCTGATGGCCTTTCTTTTTGTTGTATTTATCGGTATGGCTTATCCGGTTATTTTTTATTTCATCACTTACCGGTTCAATAATCATCCGGACAGGTAGCTCGTCTTTTCCAATATAAACTAAACCGTCAAATGCTTTTCCTGATTTTTGTAAAGCGGTCAGGTCCAGCTCCTGGTATACTTCATTACGCAGAATGTGTATCGATGTTTTGGGGCTTAACTTATTGACAAAGAATGCCTTCTTTTCGATAATGTTGCTCATATAAGCAATATGGCTATAACCCAGGTCTCTCATGTATAATACACCCGGTCGAATCATCTGCTGATCGAGGTGGCTTTCTTTCTGGTCATTGCAATTGCCCGGTGTTAGCCTGATATCACAACTTCCACTTTTGATCCCAAACTCAAACTGCAGGGCCGCGCCAGCTTTTATCCCGCAGCCTTTTGTCCCCGGATAAACATCCGCCATTGCCTCCGGTAAGGCAAAACGTGTGGAATCTTTGATGTTGATCTCAAGCCCTTGTATCTCTCTACAAGGCAATTCTATCGCTAAAAGTCGCTCCAGAGCCCCTTTGATAAACTCCGTCAGCCCTTCATTATACTTTTGATGCAGAGCCTGTTTTGATATATTAAGTGAATGCCTTAACATCAGCTGCATACTCATGCCATTAAATGATTGATTGCTGTCAAATAGCAGCGTATCCAGAAGATCTGATCCGCTTATCTTCCTTAAACGTTTGATCACTCCCGTGTTTTTAGCAAGGGTATCAAGAAATCCATGGTCAAATAATTCCGCTTTTAAGCGTTTAAATAACCCTGTCAGGTTTGGTTGGCCGATTCTTGCTCTTAAAAATTTTTATACTACTCCTTAAATTGACGGCTATGCTCTCGAGAGGGGATCTTGAAGCATTTACGCTGAAGCAACCTCTTAAGTTAACGGCTATGGTACTTATTTCGGGATCGATAAAAGGGATTAAAACTTATCATGTATGTACGTCATGATCCTCACCATCTCATCTCTTATTTCACGGGTTGACCGGGTAAAATTATTGTTCATGAATGCAAAAGCCAGGCGTTTGCCTTTACGGGTAACTATGTAGCCACTTTGGTTATGGTTATTGCTTAACGACCCGGTTTTTGCCCAAACAAAAGGCTGCCCGTTATCGGTTTTATAGGCGCTTTTAATTGTACCTGCTACGCCGCCTATCGGCATCATGCTATGTAACAGGCTTTCATCTTTCACCTCCTCCTGAATTTTGAGCAGCAGGGCAACAAGATCCCTGGGGGTAAACAAATTATACCGCGACAATCCCGAGCCATCAACCCATTGCGGCACATCGGGCAAGTCATTCAAAAAATGTGCTTTTGAGTAATTGATCGCCGAATCGGTACTGAGGGTATTAAACTTTACCGATGAGCACACCAGCAGCAATTGTTCGGCAATAAAATTATCGCTCGGCTGCAGCATCCGCCGGTAAACGGAATCGGCATTGGTATTATAAATAATCCGGGCATCGGCAGCCATTGGTTCCTGCAATAAGGATACCTGCTTTTTAAGCGTATCCTGCAGCAGGGCCATGGTCAATTGCAGGCTTGTTTTCCATGGGATTTCCTGTTTGTAGTTTTTGGGTATCTCGCCGGCAGGGTACATAAAATTATTGCTGATAAAATCGCGCTTAACTTTAAACTGGCCCGGGCGATAATTAATATCGGCATTTAAAAACCGTTTTAGATATTGCGGCCTTACCTGCATGTTACCGTCATTATCTGCGTAAAGCTGAGCCACATTATCCTCAATTGGCAGGGCGGTTATTTCGGCCTGGTAATAATCATTGTAATCGTCCCAGCCCCATCCTGCACCAAAAAACTCACCGGTATAGTTACCGGGCGAATAAAAAAGGTGTTTACTGCTGTTCTTCAAAAAGTTAAGCCCGTTTATTCCTTTCAAATCGCTGTGTAAAAAAGAAGGATCGCCGGTACCCCAAAATATCAGCGAATCACCGCGGGTTTGATAACGCAATGCCGGGATAGAATCGCCAAGCATTTTCAAACAGGTATAAAAAGTAAAAAGCTTGGTGTTGGATGCAGGCGTAAAATATTTATCGGCATTTAATTCATATATCATCTTATGCTCATCCAGGTCATAAAGAGCAAACCCGGTAAAATGATCATTAACAATCTGCGAACGCTTAAACAGCTTTTTAACCTTCCGTTTTTTTATGGAACGGGCATAAACAATATCACAACAAAGGGATAAAACACAAACAATTAACAGAAATGAAATTGTTGACTTTCGCATAATAAAATAATTTTTTAACAAATAAATCTCGTAAATTTAATATACCAACTATAACCACTTTGTTACACAAGTTATATTATAAATTACGCCATCCGGGAGCATTGTGGCTGGCATTTGTGTTAACATTTTGCCTTACAACCACAGCCCGGGCCCAGTACTTTGATCTTGATGTACGTAAAAAAAAGGTGAATATCCCGTTCAAGCTGGAGCGAAACCTGATGATCATTCAACTTAAGATCAACCACAAAGGGCCCTTTAACTTTATATTGGATACCGGCGTAGGCCTCATGATCATAACCGATCCTAAATTAGCCGATTCTATCAGTATTCCTAACAAACGTACATTAAAAATCCCGGGGCTTGGCGAAGGAGAAGATTCGGAAGCTTATGTAACCTCAACCTTAGATATTGCCATACCGGGGCTGGTTAGCTACGATGTCGCAGCCGCCATATTAAAAAAAGATATTTTTAACCTTTCGGGCTATGCAGGCATGCCTATTCATGGCTTATTGGGCTACGAGTTTTTTAACAACCTGGCTGTAAAGATCAGTTTCCAGGACAGCGTAGTTACCGTTTGCAGGCCCAAAGACCTTAAACCTTTCAGAAAAGCGAATAAGATACCCATGTCTGTCGAAGACAGGAAGGCCTATGTACATGCGCGGGTTATGATGCCAGGCATAGCACCTATTAAAACCAAGCTGGTTGTTGACCTTGGGGCCGGCCACCCGGTATCAATTGAGCGTTATATAAAAACCTATGGCCTCCCGCAAAAATTTATTGCTTCAGCCAACCTGGGCATCGGCCTAAACGGACCAATAAATGGCTTTATAAGCCGGATGGACGAATTCAGTTTGGGTAAATTCAGGATGAAAAGAGTAATAGCTTCATTTCCTGATGATAGCAATAACCAAACCAACCTGTCGGTGAAGCGCGATGGAAACCTCGGCGTTGGGATCTTAAAGCGGTTTACCGTTATTCTTGATTATCCGGACAGCGCCATGTATTTAAAACCCGGCTCAACCTATAACGATCCGTTTGAGCATGACATGAGCGGCCTTGAGTATTATGCCGCGGGCGACCACCTCGACAGGATCGTCATCAGCCGCGTAGAACCCGGTTCGGCAGCCGATGAAATTGGCCTTGAGCGCGACGACGAAATCATATCGGTAAATTTTAAACCTGTTTCAAGAATGAACCTCCAGGATATTGATGAAATATTCAAATCAAAGGACGATAGAAGCCTGCTGCTTGAGGTGTACCATGACAAACGGGTTGATAAAGTTGTACTGACATTAAAACGCAGGATATAATTAATAATACCTGTAAAATTATTATTGATAAAACACTTTGCGGCTAAAAAAGCCCTGTTTTTTATATAAGTTTACGGTTTAAACTATTTTTAATAAATGAAAAAACATCCGTTGCCGGGTATTTATTTACGCGGCTCAGTATTGGCACTTGCGGTTTTGGCAGGCTCTTGCGCTGCCAGGAAGCAAGCTGCAAACCAAAGCCTTACCCTAAAAACCACTACCACGCCCGGCGGAACCGTTGCGACAGCAACAACCGGAACCCCCAAAAAGGAAGGTATTAAAAAGTTTAGCGACCTTATCCCCGCTAAAACAAAGGCTGATAGCGGCCTTTTTAATACTTATAAGGTTGATGGCAAATATTACTACGAAATACCCGATTCATTAATTAACCGCGAAATGCTGGTGGTTACCCGCTTTGTAAAAACACCGGGCGGCCTCAAAACATTTGGCCAGCAGTACGGCGGCGAAGAAATCAACAACCAGGTTTGGAAATGGGAAAAGCACGATAAGCAGGTGTTTATCCGGGTGCCCAGCTATTCGTTGCGTGCCGATAGCACCAGCGATATGTACCAATCGGTTAAAAACTCAAACCTTGATGCTATACTGGCGTCCTTTGAGGTAAAAGCCTTTAATAAAGACACTACCGGCGTTTTAATTGATGTTACCGATTTTTACAACGGCGATATTGCCGCTATTGGTTTGTCTGACGATATCAAAAAGGCTTATAAAACCATGGGGGTTGATAACTCACGTTCGTATATCGACACCATTAAAAGCTTCCCGATAAATGTTGAGGCGCGTACGCTAAAAACCTACCGCGCCGGCGAGTCCCCGACCGATAACAGTAATGCGGCCATTACATTTGAGTTGAACACCTCCATGCTCTTGCTGCCCAAAATACCAATGAAAGCACGGATCATGGACCCGCGTGTAGGCTTTTTTGGCCAGCGCCAAACAGATTATGGCACCAATGCGCAGAAAGCCCTGGTTACCGCTTATATCCACCGCTGGAAATTAGAGCCTAAAGACCCTATTGCTTATGCAAAGGGCGAACTGGTTGAACCTAAAAAGCAAATTGTATTTTACATTGACCCGGCTACACCTAAAAAGTGGGTGCCATACTTAATACAGGGCGTAAACGACTGGCAAAAAGCGTTTGAAGCCGCCGGTTTTAAAAATGCCATAACCGCTAAAGAAGCCCCAACAGCAAAACAAGACCCTCAATTTAGCACCGAGGATGCCCGCTACAGCGTGATCAGGTATTTTGCTTCGGACGTAGAAAACGCCTACGGCCCCCACGTGGCCGATCCGCGCAGCGGCGAGATCCTGGAAAGCCATGTTGGCTGGTACCATAATGTGATGCAGCTATTGCGCGATTGGTACCTGATCCAAACGGCAGCGGTAAACCCCAAAGCCCGCCATGCACAATTTGCTGACGATCAAATGGGTGAGCTGATCCGTTTTGTATCATCGCATGAAGTTGGTCATACTTTAGGTTTGCCACACAACTTTGGCTCAAGCTACGCTTACCCTGTTGATTCACTGCGCTCAAAAACTTTTACCGATAAACATGGTACAGCACCATCTATTATGGATTATGCCCGCTTTAACTACATAGCCCAACCCGGCGATGGCGTTACGCACCTGTATCCGCAAATTGGCGAATATGATAACTGGGCAATAAAATGGGGATATACCTGGTTCCCCGGCAATAAAACGCCCGAGCAGGAAAAGGAAACATTAGCCGTGTGGACTAACAAAAACGCCGGTAACCCGGTTTACTATTTCGGCCGCCAGGGCACCTCCATCGACCCCCGCCTGCAAAACGAAGATTTGGGCGATAATGCCATGAAAGCCAGCGCCTATGGCATTGCCAACCTGAAACGGATTTTGCCAAACCTCGAAAAATGGTCGTACAAAAAAGATGAGGACTATGCCGATCTTAATGAATTATATAATGAGGTTTTAGGTCAGTACTATCGTTATATGGGGCATGTTACCACCAATATTGGCGGCATGAACGAAAACTTTAAAACATATGATCAAAAAGGCGCGGTTTATGATTTTGTGAGTAAAGAACGCCAGCGCGAAGCCGCCTTATTTTTAAACCAGCAATTATACGCAACCCCGTTATGGCTAATTAACAAAGCCGAATTGGCCAAGTTTGATAACGGCGTTATGATAAACCGTATTAAGGCTATGCAGGTTTCATTGTTGGGCAATGAACTAAATCCCTCAAGGCTGGCGCGGATGTATGATAATGAAGCCAAAAACGGCGCTAATGCCTATACCGTTGCGCAGTTACTAACCGATTTGCATACGGGCGTATTCGGCACAACCAAGCCCGACAGCTATCAGCGCAACCTGCAAAGGGGTTATATCGAAAACCTGAAAAACCTGTTAAATACAGATGCAAGTTTCGCGTTCCCGGGTGTATCAAGCGCGCAGCTGGCAAGCTGGGGCTTTACTCCAATCAACATCGCGTTGTCTGATATCAGGCCTATGGTACGTGCCGAATTAAAGAAAATTGATACCGGCCTGCCAAAAGGCGGCGATGCCATAACAGCAGCTCATTATGCCGACCTTCACCTTAGGATAAAGGAAGCCCTTAATCCAACAAGGCCGGTTGTAAATATTGTAGGGGGGATGGTTAAAGGTATCAACACCGCTAACCAGGATATACTGAATGAAAAAACAGGAAGCATGAACTGCTGGCCACGTACCAATGTTGAAAACTAATCTGGCACGGCCCTTAAAAATCCTTCTTGAAATCCTGCCCTGTTTGTAGGGTGGGATTTTTTATTTATGGATTTATTTTAACAAAACGCTGATGACTTAAAACAACTATGCGGCAGGGTATGAAAAGTCATTTACCTATTTAAGCTGGCTTATATTTTCAAAAAAGGCGACCTGCAAATCAAGCAGCGACTTCACGTTTATTTTTTCGCCGTAAGCATCAAAGCATAAAAACTTTGTTAACTCGGGCCTGTTTTTCTTCGATTTTTCGAAAAAATTAAAGGTTTCAAAAAAATAATGATTGGTTGTAACCTGACTTTTGCTGTTTGTTTGTGATGTATTCAGCCTAAAACCGATCGTATCGATCCATTTGTGCACTTTTGAATGCAGCGAATTTCTAATATTGTTCATAGGTCAATGTTTGGTTTAAGTATAACGAAATTTCATGCCACAATGTTACTATCATATAAATTCATTTTAAACAATAGTTTATTTCCTGTGTGGATTATTAACGCATCAATAGCATTATTTGGTATTTGCTGCAACAAATATTGAAACTAATTATTCACATATTCGTAATAAACCCCAAAACCTCTAAACGTAGCTCATTTAGCACATCCCGCCGCTTATAATTGACTGACTGATCTTTGTAACAACCGCAAGGCCGGATATTCCGGCCTTTTTTGCATAATAATTTGTAACAATAATATGATTGATAAGCAATTACAGGCCCGATGTGTAACAATAATATATTGATTAGGCTTTTACCAGATTTTAAGTTGAACATTTGCAGTTTAATTGCGTCTATATACACACAAAAACAATAATTGCACGCCGAAAAAACGTTTATGAAACCCCTATTTCTTATTTTAAGTTTTACTCTTTTATTTGCCTTTGGTTCCTACGCTCAAACAGGGCGGGAGGTAAAGGGAACTATTGTCGACTCCACCAAACTTTCATTGCCAGGCAGCAGTGTTAAACTGGTTTCAAACGGCGGCGACAGCACCATAGCTATCGCTGATGCAGCCGGTAAATTTTCGTTCCCGGTGGTAAAGGGCAACAAACTAACACTTACCATTTCGTCAATCGGTTTTACTGCAATTAAAAAACATTACTCGCTTGATGCCGGCACCCAACCGGTTGATCTTGGCGCTATAGTTTTAAAAACCGAAACCAATATGCTTAACCAGGTTACCATTGTAGGTGTTAACCCGGTAATATTAAAAGAAGATACTACCGAATATAAAGTAAGCGCATATCCTGTACGCGAAAATGCCCCTGTTGAAGATGTATTAAAAAAACTGCCCGGCGTTGATGTGGATAAAGACGGCAACGTAACCGCGCAGGGCAAATCGGTGACCAAAGTAAGGGTTAACGGAAAAGATTTTTTTGGGGGTGATGTTAAAACAGCAACCAAGAACCTGCCTGCCGATGTGGTTGAAAGCATCCAGGTAATTGACGACTACGGCGACCAGGCCAACCTCACCGGCATTAAAACCGGCGAACCGGATAAGATCCTGAACATCACCATTCGTAAAGATAAAAACCATGGCTACTTTGGCCAGGCCACAGCCGGCGACGGCGAGGATTTTTTACCTAAAGACCCCGGCGTCACCAACGCCAACCGTTATATAGGTGATCTGAAATTTTTCAACTTCAATAATGAACAACAAATAGCCGTATTGGGTACCATTAACAATACCAACGTAAATACATTTACTTACGGTAGCCCAACATCGGGCGGCGGGGGAGGTGGTGGTTTTGGCGGCGGCGGAGGCGGCAGGGGCAACGCGTTGCGTGGCTCAAGCAGCTCCACAACCAGTGCAAACGGTATCACCAACGCGCATGCCATCGGTGCCAACTTCCGCGATCAGTGGGGTAAAAGCTTATCTGTTTACGGGAGTTACAGCTATACTGATAATACTACCAACACCATTAGTTCATCTATCCAAACCAACAACGTTCAATCACCAAGTATAAGTACGCAAAAAAGCGACCAAACAGATAACCCTATTAACCATCGCTTTAATTTTAACCTCGAGTGGAAACCCGATACTATTAATTACTTAAAAGTTGTACCAAACTTCACCTATTTGAGCACTAATACTGATGCTAACGAATCCTTATCAACAACTATTGATGGAATAGCACATCCGTCATATACTTCATTGTCGCATACTGATGGCACAACGCCAAGCTATGGCATTAACGCCTTGTATAACCACCGCTTCAACGGGCATGGCCGCAACTTAAGCATTAACATCAGCGCTAATACGTCAAAAACATCGCAGTTCGATAACCCGACTTATGATTATGCCGATGGAGCACCCCGCCAGGCGCCTGCCAATCAGCAAACCTATACCGATAGCCGCGTAACCAGCTTTGGTACAAACATCTCCTACATTGAGCCCCTAAGCAAGCGGGGGTACCTGGAGTTAAATTATGCCTTTAACCGCTCAAACACCACAAGCGACAGGGAAACCGATACCCTTAGTACCGCCAACACATATGACCATTACGACAGGTTGAGCAACAACTACAAATACAATTTTACAACCAACCGTGTTGGCCTGAACTACCGCTTTATTGAAAAGAAATACAACGTTACTTTGGGTATTGGCGTACAACCGGCGGCATTAAACGGCCTCAATCTTAAAAACGATTCGGCTACGCACGTAACCACGTTTAACGTGATCCCAACCGCCCGTTTCAGCTATAATTTTTCGAGGGGAAAAGCTTTAAACTTTCTGTATAACGGATCGAGCAACCAGCCTACATTCAGCCAGCTGCAGCCGGTTATTGATTTTACAAACGCGCTTTACCCGGTACAGGGTAACCCTAACCTGAAGCCGGAACTTGCCAATAATTTTTCATTGAGATATAACAATTTCAGTTTCCAAACCGGCGACATTTTCTTTACCAATTTCAACTTTACCGCAACACAAAATAAAATAGTACAAAACACTATTTCTTATCCCCGCAAATTTAGTAAGGCCGTGTTAGCAGCAGATCCATCGCTAAAAAGCTTTGAGGGCACTAATCTTACCAACTATTTAAATGCGGATGGTTACTATTCGGGCACTGCCAATGTGGTATACGCCAAACCGTGGGCCCAGCGTAAATTTACCCTGCAATTTAATAGCGCTTTAACTTACACCAATGGCGTGGCATTCTCAAATAGCATCGATAGCAATAACGTTGCCGCATCAGCTGCCCCATTAAAAAACATAGCCAAAAACCTCAACTTTACCCCCGGTTTAAAATTCAGGGTAAATATTGTTGATGTTATTGATGCAGAGGCAAGCAGCAGCTATGGCATCAATAAAACAACCAACTCTATCCATAGTACGCTTATTGATGGCAGCTCAAACTTCCGCACGTTAAATTTAGGGCTGGCCGGCAAAAATTATTTCTGGAAAGACTGGACCCTAAGCTATGACTTTACCCGCACCGTAAATTATGGTTATGACCCCAGTCTTGGTATTAAAAACCCTAACATTCTGAATACTTACGTTGAACGCCGCTTTTTGAAAGATCACCGCGCCACCATCCGTTTGGCAGCATATGATCTTTTCAACCAAAACACAGGTTATACATCGGTTGTAAATGGCAATATCACTACGCAATCTACTGTAAACAGGCTTGGGCGTTACTACCTGCTAACATTCACGCTTCGTTTGCAAAAATTTGCAGGCAAGGCCCCGGCTCAGCAACCCGGCCAGCGCAGGTTCAACCGCGATGGCGGAGGCCCTGGTGGGGGAGGTCCAGGCCCTTTCTAACAAAAAACCTGGCTTAAAAGCAAGAGCCCCTTTTGATGTTTCAAAAGGGGCTCTTGCTTTTAACAGGTTTTTAACTACTTACACTGCTTTTACTTAGTATTTAACCTGTTGATCTTAACACTTCCGGTTCGATTAACCATCATCACCATAAAAGAAAAACCGGCAACGTTGAATTACAAAATGAAAGCGAAGTTAATGGAGGTTAAACAGACCCAGATTTGGCATTTAAAGACGTTGTTAATGAGCAAGTGTAACCAATGGTTAAAAAACCTTAAATAATTTAAATCGATAGAAACTACTTAATTAATATTCAGTATATTAGTTGATGTTTTTCAGCGCTGAAAAATATCGCGCGCGGGCATTTTTGACATTCCGTACATCTACCTGATAACCTCTTATTATATCCTAAACTTATTTTTATGAAAACATTATCACTATCTTTTAGGGACGACACCTCAATAGTTGACTGTGCAAAAACCCTTTTTAAATCCTGGGCCTTTCCGTTAATTGCTACGATCGGATTGTCGGCGGGCATTT
Organism: Mucilaginibacter sp. SJ; assembly: GCF_028993635.1. Classification (NCBI taxonomy): domain Bacteria; kingdom Pseudomonadati; phylum Bacteroidota; class Sphingobacteriia; order Sphingobacteriales; family Sphingobacteriaceae; genus Mucilaginibacter; species Mucilaginibacter sp. SJ. The sequence goes on along the minus strand of NZ_CP118631.1, from coordinate 3,876,159 downwards.
TTTCAACTGCCGGGGCACAGGCTCCAACACTCAGTTATGTAAGTCCGATAAATTATGACGGAACACCTATAACTCCGATAAGCAACGGGGTCTCGCCCAGGGCTTATGCCCCTCCTATAATATTAGCTACAGGTTTCAGTGACCCGAGAGGTATTGCACTTGACGCATTGGGGAATATTTATGTGGCAGACTACGGAAGTAATGCAATAAAAAAGGTACCATCAGGCGGAGGAGCCCCGGTTACCATCGCTTCATTAAATAAACCGCAATCCGTTGCCATAGACGCTTCGGGAAATATCTATGCCGGCGCTTTAAACGATGCAGGTAAGGCTATTATTGTTAAGATAGTAGCCGGCAGTGGAGCACCAACACCTATTTATACAAGTACCGGGAACAGAACAGCAACCAGTTTGGTTTTTGATAGCGCTGGCTCACTTTATGCGAATGCCGAAGTGCTATACAAATTTTTGCCCGGCACATATACCAAAGTGATGATATTAGATGCACAACCCCGAGGTATTGCTTTTGATAACCAAGGTAATATTTACGAACTACCAAATACAGACGACCTTTGGGAAAATCCGGTAGGTACTAATCATCCGGAACTCGTCACTTATTTACTCAAATTCATTACAAAAGAAAAAGCCCAGATTTATACTACAATGCCAATAGTTATTGGGCACAACATCGCTATTGATGCTACAAACAATATCTACATTTCCCAAAATAGCGGTATACAAATGTACCCCTCCGCCGGTAATACAACCCCTGATTTAGGATTGGGCTCTGATATATATGAGGGGATATCAATTGATGGGCAGGGGAATATTTTTATTGTTGATGCTACAAGCAAAACATTAAAGGAAATTAAACCGACCGGTGGTTATTATCTCAATAAATTTCTACCCCCGGGCCTTACATTTAATAACAACACGGGCGTTATCGCCGGAGACGCTAAAGCGACATCAATAGCAAAGGATTATATTATTACAGCTTATAACAGCAATGGCAGCGTGTCTGCCAACCTTAATTTGCAGGTCGGGCTTCCCGCTATTCCCTCTTTTAATTACCATACACCCAATAGCTATACAACCAATCAAACTATTATACCGTTGGTTCCTATAGGTGCGGGCCCCAGCAATCCAACTTATAATTCAAAGCCCGATACGCTTATAAAGGAAAGTAATTGGCATAACGGACTTACACAAGGTTCAAACACGGATGCGTTTGGCAATAGCTATACCATTGTATCGAACAACTCCATTACCAAAACAACTCCTGACGGCCGAAGTATGGTTTTCGCCAACTTTGGTGATAACCTGATAACTAATCTTGTAGTTAATGCCCAAGGAAATATTTATGTATTGGAAAGCAATGTTGAAGATCAGAGAGTTTACTTGCTTAAAATAAGCCCGGATGGGAAGAACATTGTTAAGCTGCTCCAGGAGCACAATGATATTGATAGTTTTGCTATTGATGCTTCCGACAATATTTTTTTCAGTTGGAACGATTATAGATTCGATTATCGATACAATATGAATGGTGAAGCAAATTGGGAGGCCTTCTATTTCATTTCAGGTTTAACAATGTTTCGCCCGGATGGAACATCGCAGCTTTTATCGGATGAATTGGACGCTTATGAAAATGTATTTACGGATACAGTAGGCAAAGTTTATCTTGTCTCTACTATTGCCAACACTATCTTAAGACTAAATCCGATAGGCGGATATTATTTAAATCATCAATTACCGACAGGATTAAGCTTTAACAGTGCTACGGGAGTTATCAGCGGTACTCCTTTACAAAGCAAACAAGCAAGCAATTACCTTGTGACCGGTTACAACCTTGCCGGAAGCGGTTCGGCAACGGTCAATATTGAAGTGCTTTCAAATCAGCTTTCGGGCCTGTCAGTAAGCTCGGCTACGTTAAGTCCTGTATTTTCACCAGGGGTAACAAGCTACTCAGCTCCCGTTAGCACCTCATCAGCTACAATTACAGCAACTACCGCCGATGCGCAGTCTATATTAAAAATCAATGGCATAACAACGACATCGGATTGCCCCTCGGCAAGTATCGCTTTAAATCCGGGCAATAACCCAATATCAATTGTAGTAACTCCGCAAAGTGGAGGTGCCCCTCAAACCTATACCGTAAATATAAAATATGTTTTACCACCAACGGTTAAATATGTGAGCCCGCAATCATATATTCTAAATAAGGCAATCAGCCCTTTGGCTGCCACCTCTACAGGTATCACAGCTCCTGATGGTGGTTATTCAATAGCTCCGCAATTACCTGCAGGGTTATCATTTAACAACAATACAGGCACTATTAGCGGAACACCAACAGTGCTGAGCGCCCCTGCAAACTACACAGTAACCGGACATAATATAGCTGATAGCGTAACAGCAATTGTGAATCTTTCGGTTATACAGCCAGACAGTACCGGGTTAAGCGGCCTTGCCCTCAGCGCGGGCATGCTGAATCCTTCATTCGCGCAAGGCACAACAGCATACTCGGCCTCTGTGGTCAACAGCGTAACCTCGGTGATGCTGGTACCGGTAAGTGCGATAAGCGGCGCAACGATTACAGTAAACGGAGCGGCCGTGGGTACGGGTTCATCGCAGGCTATTGCATTGAACCCGGGCGGCAATGCCATCACTATAGTAGTGACCTCCCCGGACGGCACAAAAACTAAAACCTATAATGTAAATGTGGTCAGGGCCAGCTCCACGCCAGCAAACGCGAACCTCGCAGGAGTTTCGCTGAGCAGCGGGACGCTTAGCCCGTCGTTTTCGACGATTACTGCTAATTATACAGCCTCTGTCGGCTTTGAAGTGAACTCGATCACTTTAGTTCCTACAACCAGTGCAGCGGCGGCGGTCGTAACAGTAAATGGCATAACTGTAAATAGCGGGGCCGAATCGGGAAGTTTGCCGTTGCTGGTTGGCAACAACTTAATTACCACCCGGGTAACCTCGCAAGACGGTACCATAAAAACTTATAAAATAACAGTTACGCGCGCGGCTTCATCAGAGGCCGGCCTAAGCAACCTTTCGCTAAGCAGCGGCACAATGACCCCGGCATTTGCTACAGGAACTACCTCCTACCAGGTATCGGCAGGCAATGCGGTAAGCTCGTTAACGGTAACACCATCGGCTACACAGGCAGGGTCAACAATAACCGTAAACGGTACTCCGGAAATATCGGGCACAGCATCAGCGGCTATCCCGTTAAAGGTTGGCCAAAACGCGGTACTGGTCAATGTAACCTCTCCTGATGGCACTTCAACCAAGAGTTATTCGCTGTTCATTACACGGGCCGCACCGTCAGATGCTACCCTTTCGTCACTTACAATCAGCAACGGCACATTGAGCCCTGTGTTTGCCCCAGGTACCGCCACATATTCGGTATCGGTAGCCAATGCCGTATCTCTGTTTAGGGTAACGCCAACAGCGAGCCAAGCCAGTGCAGTTATCTCCGTAAACAACAACCCGGTAACTTCGGGCAGTCCATCGGCCTATGTTCCCTTAACAGTGGGAAACAACCCTATCCAGGTGGTAGTAACCGCTCCGAACGGAACAACGCTGCAAGTTTATACCATTAATGTAACCCGCCCGGTATCCAGCAATGCCAATCTTTCGGGTATTAGTGTAAGCAGCGGCAACTTGTCGCCGGCATTCGCTTCGGGTACAACGGTTTATACCAATTCAGTAAGCGCTACAACCCAATCGGTAACAGTAACACCAACAGTTAGTGAAGCCAACGCCACAGTAACGGTAAACGGGGTAGCCGTTCAACCAGGAACAGCATCGGGAGCGGTCATGCTAACGGCCAATGCCACTACAACGATTACGTTAAAAGTAACCGCGCAGGATGGGACCACAGTTAAAACCTACAAAGTAAACGTGGTTAGGCTGCCATTATCTCATGACGCCAACCTGGCTAACTTCACGGTAAGCAACGGCACATTAACCCCGGTCTTCACCCCGGCAACAACCAGCTACTCAACTACGGTACCCAATGCGATATCGCTTTACCAGGTAACCCCTACGGTAAATTATCCCGCGGCTACAATCACTGTAAACGGAACAGCGGTAGCATCAGGCACACAATCGCAGGTGATTCCGCTGATAGTGGGAGACAACACGATCTCCTCGGTAGTAACCGCCGAAGACGGGGTAACATTACGTACCTATACCCTCGTGGTAACCAGGCAGATATCAACCAACGCCAATCTCGCTAACCTGGCTATTGGCGGCGGATCGCTTTCACCTGCATTCGCGTCAGCAACTACCACCTATACCTCAACAGTGAATGCGACTGCCACTACAATAACCCCAACCACAAGTGAGGCCAATGCCACGGTAACCGTAAATGGAACAGCGGTTGCTTCAGGCACTGCTTCGGGTAATATCAGCCTGGTTGTAGGCATCAATACAATCACAGTAAAAGTAACGGCACAGAACGGAACCACGGTAAAAACCTATAAGATCAATGTAACCCGCCCTGCACCTTCAGCTAATGCCGATCTGGCCTCATTAACGGTAATCACCAAAACGTTTATCCCAACGCTTAACCCAGCATTTGATCCATCGGTAACGGCATACACGATAGATGTACCAACTACAACCACATCAATAAAAATCAGCGCCGCCATCCCTTCAGATACCGGCGCGGTAGTGCGGATCAACGGAGCTAAAGGTCAGGTATCGCCGTTTCTGCAGCTTAACCCCGGAGCAAATACCATTACAATTTCAGTAACGGCGCAGAATGGCACCACAGTAAAAATATATACCCTAACAGTTAACCGGGCTTTGGATACCAATAACTACCTGGGATACCTCGATCTGTATACCGGCAGTTATTCGCCGTCATTTACCAATACCGGCACAAGCTACACACAATCGCTTCCTTATACCATAACAACAACAACAATAGTTGTTCAGCCATTGTCTTATGCCGCAAGCATAACCATAAACGGTCAATCGGTTCCTTTTACAACTGCTATACAAGGCGGGCAGCAGGTTAAAATATACACCAAAAGCTATGCTCTTGCGTTTGGTGCCAATACTTTCAGCCTTCTGGTAACAGCCGAATCGGGCGCGACACGAACAGTTACAGTTACGATTAACCGGGCCGGGCCGCCGGTAACCAACAATGCAAACCTGAGTAATCTGACAGTCAGCCCGGGTACGTTGAGCCCTGCTTTTTTAAAAACCACAACCAACTATACAGCGACCATACCTTATGCAACACTCGCTGTTAGCGTTACTCCAACTGCTGATAATCAATACGCATATGTAACCGTAAACGGAACAGCTGTAGCCTATGGCCACTCCATAAATGTACCGGTAACAACAGGTACAAACCTCATTACCCTGAAGGTGCTGGCTACCGATAGTACTACAATCAAAACTTATAAACTGATGGTAACGGTGATGCCGCCATCAACAAATGCCGGCCTTGCAAGCCTAACCACAAGCGAAGGCTCCCTTACACCCGCGTTTGCAACGGCCACTACCAGCTATTCAATAGCTGTTCCGAATAATACAGGGTCGGTAGCCGTGCATGCGACACCAAGCGATTTGCACAGTACAATAAGCCCGGGCAGTAACATCATTCTAAATCCGCCCGTAGGAACCAGCAACACCAATATCATTGTAACCGCCCAGGATGGAGTAACCACTAAAACTTATACCCTTGCTGTTACCCGTGCAGCATCGGCCAATGCAAATCTTGCTTCATTAAGCATAAGTCAGGGTATGTTAAGCCCTTCATTCAGCCCATCAACGGCAAATTACACCGCCTCGGTAGCTAACTTTATAACGGATCTTGACGTAATGGCTACAACTGCCGAACCCAACGGCATGATCTCCATCAATGGAGGAGCGGGAGCACCGGGAACAGGGTCGGCTACGGTACACCTTAACGTGGGTTCAAATGTGATAACCGCCAAGGTTACCGCGCAAGATGGCACCACAATTAAAACATACAAAATAACAGCGACCAGAGCAACCGGGTCGTTAGGCATTGTAAACACCGGAAATAATTTATCAACAAGCTACGCCTCCTCAGAAAGCATTGTTCCTGTTAACGATGATGTAACGGTTCAACAGGTGATCTCACCCAATGGTGATGGCATTAACGACCATCTGGTGATTGCTGGCATCAATGCCCATCCCGATAATAAGCTGATGATTATGGACAGGAGCGGGACGCTGGTATACGAGGCCCGGAATTATGATAACAATGCACGGATATTTGACGGACGCTCGAACAAAACAGGCAAACTCCAATTACCAGGTGTTTATTTCTATCTGCTTAATTATAAAACAGGAGACGAAACCAAACATAAAACAGGTTACCTGATCATCGTGTATTAATAAAAGAATCATTGCCCAAAAAGGGAATCTTTCTAAAAGCATAGGCAGGCTGCTTTAAAGCAACCTGCTTTTTTTGTTACTTAGTGCTTAACTTATTGAACTTAACACTGTAAGTAACCAGGAAATATCGCTTCAGTGTGTTGTTTTGCACATCGTTAACCGAATTGGTGTTAATGTAACGGTACACGCTCACGTTTTGATTAAAGAGATCATAAACGGAAAGTTTAAGTTCTCCCCGGTCTTTTTTAAGCATTTGCAGGGCCAGGGACGAACTCACTACGTTAACCCCTTTTTTAAAACCCGCCGCAACCTGGTTGTTATAATTAAAATCCTGCCTGGTTTCCCAGATGATTTTTTTAGGGAACCTTACCACCAGGCTGTTGCTTATATTGTAAGAGCCTACCCTGATGGTCCTGAAATCGTCATAATGATATTTAGAGTTCGATTGGGTAAAACCAAAGCCGGTATTCAGGTCAATCACATCTTTCCAGTTAACACTAATATTTTCATGCAATCCGTATACAACGGTATTTTGCCAGCCTTCTATATTATTCAGCAGGTTGAGGTTTTGGTAATAGTTGCCATTAAAATTAGCTGATGTGCCAAGCTGCCAGTCTTTTATCTTTTTAAACCCTTTAGAGACACCAACTGAAAAATTATAGCTCGGCCTGCCGTCGCGGTTAACGGTGGTACTATTTTGCACTCCGTCTGAGCGAATGGTTTGCTGTGTAATTGCCATGTTTTTTTGCGAAGAAATGTTGCCGTACGAGTAAATACCCAGCTGACTGTTATTAAAGTATTTGAAAAAATTAAAGTAATAGGTATTGCTTATACCGGGCATCAAATTTGGATTACCTGTGTAGCTGTACAACGGGCTATAAACAATAGTAATAGGCTGCAGGTTTGATACCCCCGGCTGGTTAACACGGCGCTCATAACTCAAGAATATTCCATAAGCTTCGACACGGACTGTTGGCAACAGGAAAAAATAATTTTGAACAAGCCTGCTGGTCGCGAAATTGTTATTGATCTGCTGCCACTGGGTGTTAAGCCCGGCGATGATCTGTGTGTTTTTATTGAGCTGATAAGTGATCCCCGGTTTAATGTTCTCGGTCCACAGATCCCGTTTAAGGTCGGAACTTTGATTGTTGAGCAGCGAATCAAAGCCGCCTGTTTTACGGTCGAAGGTAAAAACCTGGTCGCTGGTTTTATTATATATGCCCGATGTGATGACATCAACAATAAGCTTTTTGGTTAGCGGGTATCGGTAACTAAAATCGAGATTGCCCGAAGCATTGTTTGATGTACGGGTAGATAACCTATGCAAGCTATCTGATAATTCCGGGCGTTGATAATTAACTACATCATTATTATTGAAATTGTTATTGTGGTTAGGATTAATGCTCAGGTTATGCGAGATAGTGAACGACTCCTTGCTTTTGTTCTTAGATCGTTTATGAAAATAAAAGCTTTGGTTAAATTGCGTTGAATGCCAGTCGCCCACGGAGCCTGATACCGATTTATTCACTGGCATATCAAAATTATTTGAAGTATTGCCCAACGACGAGGAGCTGCTATTATTAGAATTATAACTTAATGACGGATTATAGCGCAAGTTGCGGATAGTATCAGGCTTCCACTCCACAAGTCCGCTTATCGTGTGCGTATGATTGTTTGCATACCTGCTGCTTGAAGCACGGGTTAACAGCGTTGTATCCTTCAGAAACTGCTGCTGAAAATTGGCTGATTCAATTTTGTTGTTCCGCTGTGTATAAAAATATTGCAGGTTAAGCTTTAGCTTTTCGCCATAGTTTTGGTTAAGGTTAAACCCTCCGGACGTAATTTTTTCAATGCCGCCGCCCCAGTTTCGGCCGCCGTTAAAGGATGTGTTACCCCCGCTGCGGTCAAAACCACCCTCGGCATTAAGCTCATCGCGAGAGAAAGCTGTATGATTAAGGTTATTGCTTAACCCAATGAGGCTTACCTGCAAAGTATCCCGAAACATATTGAACAATCCGCCGGCCTCGTACCTGTCGCGCGAACCCACACCTCCGAATACCTTGCCGAAAACGCTTTTTTTAATGGCCTTTTTAAGTTTGATGTTAATGATCTTCTGTACCTGGGTTTCACTTACCAAATGATCGGGATCGTTTTCCCGGTCGTCATAAACCTGAACCTGTGCAACAATGGCCGCGTCAAGGTTTTTGGTGGCGATCTTAGGGTCCGAGCCAAAAAACTGCTTGCCATCAATCAGCAGTTTGCTTACCTGTTTCCCGTTAACGGTAATGGTTCCGTCGCCATCTATTTGTACGCCGGGAAGCTTTTTAAGCAATTCTTCAACGGCGGCATTGGGGCGGGTTTTGAAAGCGGCAGCATCAAATTCAATGGTATCTTTTTTTACTTTGACTGGAACCCGCTCTGCACGTACCACCACCTCCTTAAGCATCTTACTGCTGAGGGTAACATTGCCCAGATCAACTATATCGCCTTTTTTAAAATTAAAATTATGGATAAAGTTTTGATACCCGGCATAGGAAATAACCAGTCGTACCTGCTTATCAACCGGTAGGCGCTGTAATTCAAAATCCCCGTTCTTTTTACTAAGGGTATAAGCTATAAGCGAGGTATCTTTCAGGTCGACAACGGCAACAGTACTCAACTCAAGAGCTTGCTTATTCAGGGAATCGGTGACCTTCCCTTTTATTGTGGCCTTTTGGGCAAAGGCCCCGGAAAACAGGCATAACAGTATTAATGAAAGAAAGATGGTTTTCATCCCGGTTTAGGTGCAGACAGGTAAGGTTAATTAAATTGTATTATAGGTGATGTAGGGCCGTGGTAAATAGGAAACTTAAATCATGAGGTTTTATAGGGTTTAGATGTTAGCATGTTGGTTAATTTTTTTGATAGACGCGTATTCGACAAATATCAAGCTTAACGTTTAAAGCATAAAACTGCTCCCCCTGCTTAACCACAACACCCATAACCCTGCACGGCAGCATTATATGCTATAAATGTGCTCTAATAACATGAAAGCAGCATTAATATTGCCTGATATGCTACAAAAAGCGGGGATATTGGGTATTGTAACATTGATTTTACCAAAGCGGCTCTTTCTCCCGGGGCAATGCAGAATAAAATTATTTCTTTCTCCGCATTGTTTTTTTGTGATATAAACATCAAACCAAATAAAGGAATATAAATGCGATAAAAATCAAGCATATCCGCAATAAAATTTTGCCTGTTTCGTTTTTAAACCAATATTGTGCAAGTAATATTATTTTGTACCGAATTAATTACCTAAAACCATAACATTATGAAAGCAGCAGAAACCTACAAGTCCATTTATGTAACGTTTTACAGGTGGAATGTTAAAAACTTTGGTCACGGCGGATTGCCAAAAGCCAACGCCCTTTTTGGAGCAAGCTTCTTGATGATCATTTTGCTGGCCATTTTAGTAAGTGTTGCACAGTTATTTTTAACCGCCGGCTGGTTTCAGTTAAGTCCGGTATCCGGCTTAATGATATTACTGGGCGCCACAGGCGCGTTTGTACTTAATTATTTTGTATTGCTGAACAGCCGCTACTTTAAAAAGGTGAATGCCGCTTTTGCGCGCATTAGCAAACACAATCCTAATACGTGGTCAATAATGCTGATGGTTTGTGTGATTGTTTCCTGCACCATGCTGCTGGTTGTTTGCCAGGCCGGAACGTTTTTACGATGAGATTAAACAATGTGATAATAAGAAGGCCCGCCGGTACCGGCGGGTTTTTTGTTTTATATAGTGACACTTTATCACTTCATCAAAATTCTATATCTTTCGCTTCAATTAAACTTTTATCACTGTGTTGGTTAAAACTTTTGGAAGCGCGGTTTATGGGATACAAGCTATTACCATAACAGTTGAGGTGAATATAAGTGGCGGCAAATTAGCTTATTTTGTTGTTGGGCTACCCGATAATGCGGTTCGCGAATCGATGCAGCGCGTAGAAACTGCTTTACAGACAAATGGTTTTCGCATGCCGCGCCAGCGGATTGTGGTTAATATGGCCCCTGCAGATATCCGTAAAGAGGGCTCAGCGTATGATCTTACAATCGCCGTTGCTATTATGGCAGCATCTAACCAGATAGACGCCGGGCTATTAGATAAATTTATCATCATGGGCGAGCTTTCACTCGATGGGAGCCTGCAGCCTATTAAAGGTGCTTTGCCTATTGCCATTCAGGCCCGGAAGGATGGCTTTAAAGGTTTTATCCTCCCCAAACAAAACGCCCGCGAAGCAGCCATTGTTAACGACCTTGAAGTTTACGGTGTTGAAAGCATTAAAGATGTTGTTGGCTTTTTTAATGGCACCTCCGAGCTTAAGCCCGAAATAGTAAACACCCGCGAAGAATTTTACGACAGTCTTTGCAATTACGATAGTGATTTCAGCGAGGTAAAAGGCCAGGAAAACATTAAGCGCGCGTTAGAGATTGCCGCGGCCGGCGGCCATAATGTGATCCTGATCGGTCCGCCCGGAGCAGGTAAAACCATGCTGGCCCGGAGGCTGCCCTCTATTTTGCCGCCATTGAGCTTATATGAATCGTTAGAAACCACCAAGATCCATTCGGTGGCAGGCAAACTTGCCGCTGCCGATGCGCTGGTAACCATTCGCCCGTTCAGGAGCCCTCACCACACTATTAGCGATGTAGCTTTAGTAGGAGGGGGAAGCAACCCTGCCCCCGGCGAGATCTCTTTGGCCCATAACGGCGTTTTATTTTTAGATGAATTGCCGGAGTTTAAACGCAGCGCGCTGGAAGTAATGCGCCAGCCGCTCGAAGAGCGCCGGGTAACCATATCACGCGCTAAATTTACGGTAGATTATCCCAGCAGTTTTATGCTGGTGGCAAGTATGAACCCCTGTCCATGCGGATATTATAATCATCCCGAAAAAGAATGCATCTGCCCGCCGGGTATGGTGCAAAAATACCTGAGCAAAATTTCAGGCCCGCTGCTGGACAGGATAGATCTGCATGTGGAAGTAACACCGGTTAACTTCAGCGAACTATCATCCGACCGCGCTGCCGAAAAAAGCGAGCTCATCCGCGAACGGGTGATCAGGGCAAGGGAAATCCAGGTAGAACGTTTCGGCAACCGTCCCGATCTGCATGCCAATGCGCAAATGAGCCCTCAAATGGTCCGCGACCTGTGCAAAATCAACGCGGCGGGCCAAACCCTGCTTAAAAAAGCGATGGAAAAACTCGGCCTCTCGGCAAGGGCTTATGACCGCATACTGAAAGTATCCCGCACCATTGCCGATCTTTCCGGAAGTGAGGAAATTAAACTGGAGCATTTGGCTGAGGCTATCCATTTCAGGAGTTTGGATAGAGAGGGCTGGGCTGGGTAACTGTCGTTCTTATGGGGACTTTTAATATTTTAAAAACAGAAATAAAATGTGGAAGCTGCGATCAGGTACGCCCGGTTGTTATTCAATTTCGTTTTGGCGATACCTGGCAACTCGTATATCAGCTGGGTGAAAAACTGATTTGGGGAGGTAATGATATCGGCAAAGCTAATTTGAATGTTGTTAATGTTTATGGGTATAGTGGAGATAACCTCTGCCCTCATTGCAATAAGTTTTTTGAAGAAGAAGAGTTTGATATAAGAATAGAACGCGACTTTATAACGGCTGTATCTGCAATGAAAAACTATAAAAAATATCAGGAGAACGAAGATGATGAGTATTACGAAGTGAATGATTAGATCAGCCCCCACTGGCGCAAGTATGAAGGGATGGCAAGTGTGAAAAGGCTACTTGTGCTAAATATTCGAAAATATGAGTACCAAATACAAATTTCACGATCAGGATAAATTATACTTTGTAAGCTTTTCTGTTGTGTATTGGATAGACCTTTTCATAAGAAATGAATACAAACAGGTATTGCTTGACAGTTGGAGGCATTGTCAAAAGCATAAGGGTCTTGAAATATATGGATGGTGTATTATGACCAGTCATGTTCACATGATTATTGGAAGCAACAGTAATAAATTGGAGGATATATTGCGTGATATGAAAAAACACACCGCAGCCATATTACGAAGTACAATTGAAAACAATCCTATTGAAAGCCGAAAGGAATGGCTTTTATGGATGATGAAACGCGCCGGAACGAAAAATAGCAATAACTTAAAGTTTCAATTATGGCAACAGGACAATCATCCCATTATGCTGTTTAACCATAAAGTATTGCATCAAAAATTAGATTACATTCATAACAATCCAGTAGAGGCTGGATTTGTAGAAAAACCTGAAGATTACTTATACAGCAGCGCACGGGATTACTATGATTTACCAGGCTTGGTTGATATTTTATTAGTCGATCCGTTACTGGCTTAAATTATAGAAAAACCAATAAGGCCCAAGTAGCCACCCTCTCTTTGCCTGCCCTTCATACTTGCGCCAGTAACAAACTGCTTAAAACAGCGCTGAAAAAATTATGGCCTTAAAAAGCTTTTAACATATAAACTACATGACAACCAAACCTTTACTCCTTACCACTATCGCTGCACTAACTATCTTTTCAAGCTCCTGCAAAACCTATTACATGCCTGTTGGTACTTTCCTGGAGCAGGTGCCAACCCTGGAGACGGTGAATTTAAGACAGGTTACCGCCCAGGATCCCCTTGGGCATAAGCATACCTATAGTGTTTATCCTATTGATTCGATTAAATGTTTCGATAAAGACGGAACTCCTTACAAGTTAAAGAACGGGCCATCTATTGAAATACGTTTTACAGACATCAATGGCAAGCGATCAACCTTTTACTTCGACCGCACCTGGGTTATCCAGGATTCTGTTATCGGTATCCAGTCAAGGATTCTTTCACTGAAAAAAGCAATACCGGTAAGTACTATTAAAACAATTGAAGTACAGGATGGACGAAAAAAATACAAATACATTAACCAGTAGGCCAATATAAAGCTGGCCTACACAACAGCTGATTTGGAGTTTAATAGCGTGCAATACAAAACAATCATTTGCCGGCGAAGCCGGGGCTGATACCCGGCATGGGCAAATTGGGTTATGCAGCTTAGCAGTTTACCTGCAAAACTTTAAGCCATACAGCTAACTGTACTATTATATTAAATAGCCGGTTAACTTAAAAGAAGCATGGCCCGCGGTTGCTGCCAATTGGAAATTTGTTAACCCTGCCATGCACATGATCGCAATGTGTGTGATCGCGATACATTTTTTGATGAGATGGCGGGCAATTTACCTGTAGTGGTTGGGTAGTTTCAGTCTTATCAGGCTGACAAACTATCGTAGCTTGTTTTTTCATAACGACTTCTCCCTATGTTAGGTGACATTGATAATTGATATAATAAATTTAACTATAAAAACAGTTATTTACAATACCTTTTTATCAGAAAATAATATTAAAAAATTACGGGTTAAACCCGAAGGTGCAATTAGCTATTGCCCGCAGGCAAACCCTGCATATTTGTGCCGGTAAAGGAAAAAAATCATTTGTAACATCTTAGATAAATAAACAGCCGGAGCAAATAATATATACCCCGGCTGTTTAAATAAGTAGTGCCCCTGTATTTACTTCCCTTTCCAAAACTGCAGGTAATGCAGGTTGTACCCTCCGTTGTTAGCTAATACCTTTATTTTGTTGCTCCCGGCCTTTAAAACAATGTTTTTTACAGCAATAACCTGCCATTTTTTTAACCCGCCGGTGTTGGGCACTACCACTTCTTTTGCCTGGGTTATATTATTAACTAAAACAGATAGCTTGGCATCATCGGTGGCGGATGCCACTTTGAGGCTTAGGGAGTATATGCCCGGTGTTTTAACCTGTATTGTGTACTGTGTCCATTCGTTAGTTTCAATATGATCTACATAGTAACTTTCATACTTCGTAGAATCTTTGCTGATATCAACACCGTCGTTCCGGTACACATGTCCCTTGTTCCCAACACCGGGTTTACCGGAAGTATGATAGTCGGCGGTATCGGTGTCAAAATAAGCGTAACCGTTGCGGCCCAGGTCATAATCAACAGCATTGATCACGGTGCCGTTGCCAATTCTGTTGGCTTTAAAGGGCTTGGTAACGCTTGTATGCGGCTGCCTGAAAATAGCATCGATGACATCATGATGGATAATGGTATTTTCTAATTTAGCATACGTAGCCAGCTCAAGGGTGCCGCTATACGTATTGCTCTCGTTAGGTTTATGCCTGCCGGTGTTCAGGTACCTCGCCACATCATCATAGTTCAGATTTGAACGGATCTCCATCGGGTTGTTGATGCCCAATTTTTTTAACGGCCATAATGACCAGCCAATGTTATTTTTTTCTAACAAGCCGATAGCTTCAGTAAGCCAGGTATTTGAGTTTTCGCCGGTTTCGCCCAACCATACGGGGATATTATACTGGTCGCGTGTTTTTACGATATGATCGACAGACTTCTGATCGTTAAAATTCCAGTACTTATGAAAGCTCAGCACCATGTTTTTATCCCATTGGGGTAAAATACCGTTATAGTTATTGCCCCAACCGTTGCCCTCAATAATAATAATGTGTTTTTTATCTACCTCGCGAATGGCAGCAGTAATATCAACCATCAGTTTTCTTAGCGGACCGTTTGTTTTTTCCTTCAGTCCGTTTTTATCATTTTGAGGATCGTCAAAACCCCAGTTTGGCTCGTTGATAATATCATAAGCGCCTATGTAAGGTTCGTTTTTATACCGCTCGGCCAGTTTACGCCAAAGGGCTATGGTTTTTTGCTTATTAGCCTCGCTGTCCCAAAGCGATGGTTTGTCCGGGTCGCGGTCGGAGATGTTAAGGTCGTTGCCTTGTCCGCCGGGAGCGGCATGCAGGTCAAGGATCAGGTACATGTGGTTTGCTTTACACCAGGCCAGCAGATCGTCGGTCATTTTAAACCCTTTATCCAGCCAGGTGTTTTTACCGGCAACGGGCTCCTTATCAACCGGCAAGGTGTAAAGGTTATAATGCATCGGCAGGCGAATAGAATTAAATCCCCAGCGTTTCATCGAATCTACATCAATTTTGCGCGTATTGTTGGCCAGCCAGGTATCATAAAACTCCCTGGTTTCGGCCGGGCCCATCAGCTCTTCCAGCCTTTCGCGAATGCGATACTGCCGGCTGTCTTTGTTAATGTGCAGCATATAGCCTTCCTGTAGCATCCATCCCCCTAAACCCATCCCTCGCAGCAATACATTCTGCCCCTTTTCATCAACTATTTTTTTGCCTTCGGCTTTTAAAAAGCCTGTTTGCGCATTGCCTTGTAACGAGACAAATAATGCAGGAGCCGCGGCAAGCAAAACTTTAATTCCTGAGCTTACCTTTATGTTTTTTATTAACGATGTTAACATGTTGTTGTGCATTTAAATTTTTCCTGAACCGGTTTATATTACCAGATATACGTTCCAACCGAACCTTTATCAAGTTTAACAGCTAATACTTTTCCCTGGTACTGGATGTTAAAATCCTGCGCGCCATCGCCGGTGTTGGCCACGATAAGTACTTTTTTGCCATCGGGGGTTTTGAAAGCCACATTAGGTAAAGTATCTATATTATTTGATGCAATACGTACTGAACCGGGACGTACAAATTTGGAAGCGTGGGCAATTGAATAATAAGCGATGTTTTTCTTTACCTGGTTTTTATCAATGGTAACGGCGCCCTGGCACATTGGGCAGCCGCCCCTGTCGGTATAGGGCTTATATTCAGAGTCGGCGGCAAGGTTCCACTCCAGTACATTGCGGCTCCAGTTGCGGGTTGCGCCAACAATCAGGCTTTTTACCGGCCAGGCAATGTTGATGGTACTTTGATTTTCGGGCTCAACAGTCATCTGCTCGGTAAAGTAAATGTTTTTATCAGGATGGGCGTTGTGCACATCGGTAAGGGCCGAGATATCGCCGCCATACAGGTGAAAGCCCGAACCATCCACATATTTACGGGCAGCCGGGTCGTTCAATATCGAAATAGGGTAGTCGGGCCTGTCGGCGTTGTGATCGTAAACAATGATCTTTGTTTTGATACCTGCCGCCTTAAACGCCGGGCCAAGATTGTTTTTGATAAAGTCGGCTTCGTCGGGCGCAACCATCAGCAAGCTGGGGTTATTACCAGGGTGTAATGGCTCATTTTGAATGGTGATGGCATCAATATTAATTCCATTGGCCTTCATCGCCTGGATATATTTAACCAGGTAGTTAGCATACACCGGGTAACAATCGGGTTTTAATCTGCCGCCGCGGGTATCACTATTGGTTTTCATCCAGGCCGGCGGCGACCATGGCGAACCCAATACCTTGATTGCCGGATTAATTGCCAGGATCTGTTTCATTACCGGGATCACATCGGTTTTATCCGGGCCAAGGTTAAAATGCTTTAACGTTGGATCTGTCTGGCCTTTGGGCATATCATCATAGGAGAATACTTTCTCATTCAGATCGGATGCACCAATACTCAGCCTTAAATAACTGATACCAATATCATTCCCTGTAACCGCAAAAAGATTTTTAAGCAGCGCGGCCCGGCTGTCGGCACTCATGCGGATGATGTGCATAGCGCTGCCCCCGGTTAATGCAAATCCAAACCCGTCTATCGGCTGGTAATGTTGCTTATCATTAACAGTAATAGTGATGCCGCCGGGCTCCCCGGTTTTAAAAATAAGCGGCTCCTTTTGCTGCTCAAAAAGTGCCGATCTGTCGGCCCGGGTAAGCCACAAGCTTGCCTTTGTTTGCGCGTTTATTGCAGCAGCCGGGCCAAGCAGCATGGCGCCCAATAAAATCGATTTGATTTGCATGTTCATGAAACAGGATTTACAGGTTTATTTGTTGGATAACAGGAATTAATACGGCTGTTAAAATTGGATGAGTAAAAATATTACTGTTTTTAATAAAACGTAGTAATTAATCGGTTACAAAGTCAATAATTAAATTTTGTAGTGGTTAAGAAGTAGTTTACCCATGGGGTTAATTTAAATCAGGGCGATATAAAGTCTTGTTTAACTGCGCAAATTTAATTTGCAATTTAAAACATTTGTTTTTATGAAAACATTTCTATAAATTCACGTACAACTATCCAATGAATACTCCATCTAAAAAAATTGTCATATTTGATGACGACGAGGACATCCTTTCTATTTGCAGTTATATTTTGGAGGAACAAGGGTGGGAAGTGCACACATTTAGCGACTGCAATAACATTGTTGAAAAGGTTTCGGGCATTTTGCCAGATGTGATCATGATGGATAACTGGATCCCCGATTCGGGCGGGATCATTGCCACGCAAACCCTCAAAAAAACCGAAGGACTTAAAGAAATACCGGTAATTTACTTTTCGGCAAACAGCGATATCCAGATCCTGGCCAACCATGCCGGCGCCCAAAGTTACTTAGCCAAACCATTTGACCTGGAAGACCTGGAAAAGGTGATCAACAGGGTGATAGCGGCGTAGCTGGGTTAGCTATTATGCCATAAATTTATCTTGTGGATAGTGCAGGGGGCTGCGTTAGTGATAGGAGCGGATACCGGCCTTGTGGCTAATGCCTGTGCAGTATGAGCGGATAGCACGGGCCGCAGGCAACGCCCATATTTTTCATACCGATCAAAAAATATATTTAATTTATAACTATCTATAACAAGAAAAGAAGACACAAAATCCCCCCTTAAAACCGCTTCTATTTCTTTTCCTCAAACGATGCCAGCAGGTTTATATTCGGGTCCACCTTAACATCTGCCGGTTTAGCTTTTACCCGGAAACGGGCTGTTGTCGATTTCTCTTTTACCTGCACAGTTAACAGTTGCCCGTCAACAGACACCTCCAGCGGCAAATTGTAAACATAGGTCTGGTTTTGGGTTACATTTATGGTAATGTAACCATCCTTTTCATTATACTTCCAGCTAACCGCCAAATTTGGGTGCCCGGCGTTGCGCAGCCATTGCATAAAAAACTGTTTCAGGTCCTTGCCGCTGGTTTGTTCCATTACCCGCCTCAAATCATCGGTATTGGCATTGCTGCCCTGGTATTTTGAATAATAGTTTCTAACCCCTTTCCAAAAAACATCATCGCCCAGTTTGCGCCGCAGCATGTGCAGTACCCAACCGCCTTTTTCGTAACTATTGGCATTAAGCAGCTGCATAAATTTTGTTTTAACAGCGGTATCAACCACGGGCGTTAAACGCTCTTTTTCAAAATCCAGCACTTTTTTACGCTGGCCGATAAGGCGTGTTTTTAAGGTATCGGTCCCGTATTTATTTTCGAGATAAAGATTGGTCATATAGGTAGCAAAGCCTTCACTTAACCAAAGGTGGCCAAAGCTTTTCTCGCTGGCGCCATCGCCAAACCACTGGTGGGCAATTTCATGCGCCATTAGTTCTTCTATATCCGGACTTTTAACCGATTCTTCAAAGTAGAATATGGCACTGGCATTTTCCATGCCGCCAAAAATGGTTTTCGACTGCACGTTGGCCAATTTTTCGTAGCTGTAAGGGCCAACATTTTTTATAAAGTAGGGGAGAATGTTTTTAGCTACAGCATAACTTTTAAACCCAACCCCTTTACTTTCCGGAAAAACATAGGTAAAAACCGGGATTCCATTAACATCACCGGGGCGGTCAACTGCAAACTCAGCTACACCAATAACCATTACTTTGGTAGGCAGCGCAACGGCTTCAACCCAATGGGTTAGTTTGAGCTTTCCGTCGAGTTGCTTTTCTTCGGTTTGCAGGCCGTTTGATACCACCTGGTAATGATCGGGCGCGGTTACAATAAAATCAACCGTGGCTTTGTCGGCAATATTATCAACGCAGGGCAGCCAGTTATGGGCCCGGTTAGGCCAGTTATCACCAAAAAAAGTACGGTGCCCGAACGCGTTGGTCGAGATGATCAACCCATCGGCCGGGGTTCCGCTGTAACTTATCGTATAATCGCGGGTGTTCCCTTTATAGGCACGGGTATTGATCTTTAGCTGTTCATCGTCCTGGGTAAACCTTACCGGCTTCCCGTTTTCGGTTACTGCCGATACCAGCATGCCCTTGCCCGCAGCATTCTTTTTCACGAGGTCAAGGCTAAACCCTTCGGCGCCGTTCAAAAACCTTATCGAAACCGTGGCCTTTCCCTTTATATTATTATCGGCGTCATTAAGTTTAATATCAAACGTATAATGTTTAACATCAATCTGCGCCCCTGGAACCTGGGCAAATGCCGGCATGGTAAACAGGGCCGGTAACAATAAAAGAACAAAAAATATCCTGCGCATAGCCATGGTTCAGTTTGTTTTGTACTGCAACAAAGCTAATAAAAACAAGCTGTTATCAGCCTTTCCCGGCTATATGGTTTATCACATTTTTACATTGCTAAAACGTTACATTAACCCCTGTGGTGAACAAAAAGTAAAGCCCGTTCATTTTGGTGTTTTTTACATAATCAACCTGGTTAAATGGCTTAATGAGGTACGGCGTAAAGAGGATTTGCCACTTGTTAATAGTATAGGTTAAAGGCAACGATCCGCTGAAAGCAAGCAGCTTATATTGCCTTACCTCGCGCTGGTTTTGCTGCGTTACCGTTTGCGTTATAATAGCTTGCTTTGGCTGATTGGGAAACAGGATATTAATAGGTGTTTGCTGCTGGGGCTGCTCTATAGAGCGGGTAACCTGCGATTCGGTATAATAAGTTTGGTAGAACGATTGTGTACCGGCATAAAGCGTGGCGGTAGGAGTAACTTTTAGCCCGCTTTTTTTATCCGCGCCTGTTTTCAGGGCAAAAATTTCTTTTGATAATTCGGCCGTATTAACAACGTCGTTGCTGTTATTTTTATTAAACCTATAGCTGATGCCCGCGGTAAATTTTACAATATCATCCGGATTGGCATACAACTGCCCGTCGAGCGTGGCATTAAATGAAGAAAGTATAATGGGGCTGCTCTTGGTGATAAAATATTTAGTGGCCGATATGTTGCCTCCATAATACCGTTTTGCATCAAACGCGAAAACATAGCCCGGTGTAACGCTAAGGCCTTCGGTGCCAGATTTGGAGCCATTAAGATCAAAATAGCCGATAGCGCTTACAAAAAAGCCCTGCTTGCTAACTAATGTAACCGAGGGCAGAAGCACCGGGACACTGCTTTCATCGCGCCGGCCGGCATAGGTAAGGTTTGAAAGATATTGCAAACCCGCATTTACAAACAACTCTTTTGTTTTTGCCGCGGTATCAGGTTTTTGCTGGGCACAAACCGCAGGGCCGGTCAAAGCCAGCAGCAGGATAAGTTTAAGTTTTTTCATGGCTAATGTTGAATAAAAAAAGTGCGGATAATCAAAAAGGCCGGTACCGGCCTTTTGATTTAATGTATGTAAATACTATTACTGTTTGGCAGCGCTCAGCTT
Source organism: Mucilaginibacter sp. SJ (assembly GCF_028993635.1). Classification (NCBI taxonomy): domain Bacteria; kingdom Pseudomonadati; phylum Bacteroidota; class Sphingobacteriia; order Sphingobacteriales; family Sphingobacteriaceae; genus Mucilaginibacter; species Mucilaginibacter sp. SJ. The sequence continues at coordinate 3,855,382 of NZ_CP118631.1, read as the reverse complement.
GGCTGAACTCTTGCCCGAAGTTTTAACAGTAACGCTTTTCTTTCCCGCCTTTACAGCAGTACTGGAAGCGCTGCTATTTGAGAACCCGGCATTTAGCTTTTTAGAGCCCGCTGCCACGTTACCTGTGCTGTTCAGGTTACCGGACGAGGTAACACTCACATTTTTGCTAACAGCATCGGCGCTATTACCCGCGGCCACTGCTGTTTTACCTGTAGTTGTTGTAGCGCCGGCCCTTAAAGCGGCAGCATTGCTGCTTACTTTTTCGGTAGTGTTAGCGGCAGCAGCACCTTCGCTTGTGGTTAATGCTTTTTCGCCTGTTGCTGTTACTCCGGTTGCGTTCACAGTACCTGCGGCTGAGGTATTGCTACTAACACCGGCTTGTGCAGCAGTTGTCCCTGCGGTAGCATTTACGGTTGAGGCAACGTTGCTGTTAACATTAGCGGCCTCACTGGCGGCAACGCCTGTTACGGCCTGGTTGGTGGTAGCCTGGGTTTGAGCGGCTGTCCGCGCTGCTACATTCTGAGCTTGTGTTGCAGCCTGGTTGGTTACGGTTGAGGTTGTGTTAACCGCCTTTTGCGCTATAGATGCAGCATTCACAGTTGGTGTAGCTACCCGCGTAGCTATTTTAGTTGCGGTAGTTGCTCCAAGATTAACCTGGGCCGAACCAACTTTAAATGCAAATAACGCGGCGGTCAATAAAACGGGTTTAATTAAATTTTTCATGATTAGTTTTTTAGTTATTAATATATGAGGGAGGGGTAAACTTAAGCCCTCATCTGTTCGCTGTAGTAAATCAAAGTAAGTGCCATTGCACAGTAAATGACATTTTAATGACTTCCGACTCCAGAAAGTGTGAAATTGTGTATAATAAATTATACATATGTTCATTTTGTTCGTCAGCACAGGGGCAAAAAAAACGCCCCTTACTTTTAGCAAGAGACGTTCTTTTTATCTGGTATGTTAAGCATTACATCTTCGGCATCCTGCGCATCATGTTGGCCATGGCTGCGGGGTTGCTCATTTGCTTCATCACTTTCTTCATATCATCAAACTGCTTCATAAGGCGGTTAACTTCCTGTAAATCGGTACCCGAACCTTTGGCTATACGGTTACGGCGGCTTTGATTAATGGTTTCAGGGTTAGCTTTTTCAAACGGGGTCATCGATTGAATAATGGCTTCTATCGCTTTAAACGCATTATCATCAACCTCAACGTCCTTCATCATTTTGCCCACGCCCGGTATCATGCCCATCAGATCTTTCATGTTACCCATTTTTTTGATCTGCTGGATTTGGCCGTAAAAGTCGTTAAAGTCGAACTTATTTTTGCGGATCTTCTTTTGTAGCTCGGCTGCCTCTTTCTCGTCAAACTGCTGCTGAGCGCGTTCAACCAACGACACCACGTCGCCCATGCCCAGGATCCTCGATGCCATACGATCGGGGTGGAAAACGTCAAGCGCTTCCATCTTTTCGCCGGTACCAATAAATTTGATAGGCTTATTAACAACCGATTTGATTGATAATGCAGCGCCACCTCGGGTATCACCATCCAACTTGGTTAATACCACACCGGTAAAGTCCAGCCGATCGTTGAACACTTTGGCGGTATTCACAGCATCCTGACCGGTCATAGAGTCAACCACAAACAGGATCTCGTGTGGTTTAACGGCGTCTTTAACCTGCTCAATCTCCACCATCATGGCCTCGTCAATAGCCAAACGGCCGGCGGTGTCAATGATCACCACGTTATTGCCGTTCTGTTTAGCCTGTGCTATCCCTTCGCGGGCAATAGCAACCGGGTCTTTCGAGTCGCGATTGGCATACACCGGGATACCTATTTGCTGGCCTAAAACCTCCAGCTGATCGATAGCCGCGGGGCGGTAAATATCGTCAGCAACCAGTAATGGTTTTTTGTTGCGTTGTGTTTTTAAGTAATTGGCAAGCTTACCGGTAAAGGTTGTTTTACCCGCACCATTCAAACCTGCAATTAATATAATGGTAGGCGTTGCCGGAAAACTCAAATCAGAAGTAGTACCGCCCATCAGGTTGGTCAACTCATCGTTCATGAGCTTGGTGAGCAGCTGGCCCGGCGAAATGGATGTTAATACATTATTACCAAGCGCCTTTTGCCTCACATCATCGGTAAATGCTTTGGCGGTTTTATAGTTAACGTCGGCATCAAGAAGGGCCTTGCGGATCTCCTTCATGGTTTCGGCCACGTTTATTTCAGTAATAGTTCCCTGACCCTTCAGGACCTTGAACGCCCTGTCGAGTTTATCCGAAAGATTTTCAAACATTATATTAAAAAACTTTAATCTTTTTTATAAGGATACAAAGGTATGATTTTGAACTATATTAAATAACCACTTGGCACATTAACTTGCAGCTCATTTATACTTCACTAAAACAAAACGGGCTTCATAAAAATGAAGCCTGTTTTGTTTATAATATTTTATGAATTAGTTACGGGAACCGGTACAACATTCCCAATCCAATACCTTCATAGCCCTGGGCTGCGGAGGCGGTATGTTTATCGTAAAGCAAAGTGCCGTTAACTGTTGCGCTGATAAGTCTGTTAACCTTTGCCGATAACACCAAATCGACACGGTGTGTGATGAACTTAGGCGATTGAGCATAGGGGATAAACAGCGCGTAACGCGTATTAAGGTGGATGTTTTTGGCAATATCTTTATCAAACAGCGCTACAACCTGGAATGCGAGGTCATTTTTAACGGTCTTTAACGTATCCACACCGTAGTTATCGGGCTTCTTGATGTGGATCTTATCATCCAGTACAAAAGTTTGCCTTGCGGTACCAGTGCCTAAACGCAAATCGAACCAACCGGTTGGCTTGTACTCAAAACCGATAGATTCGGTTAAATAGCCCGGCGACATGAAATTAGAAATATAGTCCTGGGTAAAAGTTCCGTTACCGTTATCGATATAGTTAAAGCCTTTATCAAATTGCGACTCGAAAGTTAACGCCCCGAAAAAGTACCAGCTTTTTGATAGTTGAGACGCTACTTTGTTATCAAAATAAATGCGGTCCTGCGTTTTACGTTTGCCCTGGCCCTTGTTTTTTGATACCCCGTAAGTAAGGTTAAGCTCTGATACATAACTAAATGGGGCCTTGTTATATTCGGTATGATAAATAAAATTGGAGCCCAATGCTACTGCACTTACACCACCGGCCGCATAATTGCTGCTAAATGCCGACTGGCTGAAGTTTAACCCAAAGGTGACGGCTTTTTTCCAGTAGTTTACTTTGTAATCGAGCATGGTAACAGGTACCATTTCGCGCTGGATCTGTATGGGGCGAACCCGGGTGGGGATGGCGTTTTTGCGGGAATTTATCCGGTATTTATTAAGTACGGCAGTGTCTATTTTAACACTATCTTTTTTCAGGGTATCTGTTTGTGCTTTTGCTGATAAAACACACGTGACTGATAATGCGAGTATTAGTAATCCCGGTTTTGTTTTTAACATAGTAAACAAATTAAAGCAAAAATCTCCTTTTTACCCACAATAAACAAAAATGTTGCTTCAGGGTTTAGTCTGGCAAACGACTTTTAGGCAAAAATATTGGAATTTCCAGATATTAAAATGAACCTTGTATTAAGGTTTATCTGCCTTATTCACGGCCAAGCTCCTTCTTGCTGTCATCGGGTGTAACAAGCGGCGTAAGGGAATACGGTCGTTTTTTATACTTTAAAAAACGGTTGAGGTTGGTTTTAATGGAGGCTATAAATTCATAATCGCTTGCCGTTTTCACCAAATAATAGCCGGGGCGGTACCGCACCATGAAATCGGTAAGCTGCTGATCTTTTAAATTGGTTATAGCGCCAACATAAGTTCGGTTAAAACGATAGTCAATAACACTTTGCTGGTAATCTTTTTCAATAGTTTCGCGCAGGCGGGCGGCGTTACGGCCGCTGCGGCTTAATGAATTGTAAAGCGCATCGATACTTAAGCCGGCACCACCCGGCCCAAAGCTCAGCAGATCCTTATTATTAAGCGGGCCGAAGATTTTGGTATAATCGTTTTTGGTTGCAGCCAGCCGTTTTTGCGGGTTAAGCAGGGTATCACGCACGATAACTTCTTTAAGCTGGATAGCCATGCGTTTCATGTATATGGCCAGTGATTCCGTGTTTTGAACCTTTAAAGTATCGGGATGATGATCTGATTTTGTAAAAACAAGCACATCGCCCGGTTGGGCCTCTATTTTAAATTCGCCTTTAAAGGTATTGTAAATGGATTTGCCGGTGGTGATGTTCTGAACGTTTACTTTGGCTATGCGGTCTTTGCTGTCTTGATCAAACACAACCCCATCAACGGTCTTTTGCTGGGCAAAAGCCGTTGCCGCGGGCAGGACAAAACATATCAGGAGCATCCACAATTTCATTGCGGGGGCAAAAATACGTGTTGTACTGCGGGCGATCATACAATTTAACAACAATTAACCTTTGGAGGATAGAGCCAAGATACCAGGAGTCAAGAATCAAGATAAATATTCGGTGATAACTAATCTCAAATTCTCTTGACTCTTGATTCTTGTTGTCTTGACTCTCTATTTTACGACAACAAGCTTCTGGCCAATTTTAATGCCATTGTCACTCATGCTGTTTAACGCTTTCAGGTCATCAACAGTTATTCCAAAACGTTTGGATATGTTGTATAGTGTATCGCCTTGTTTTACGGTGTAGATCTTATCGTCTGGCGGGGTTTTGGAAAGGGTATCCTGAACGGGTTTGCCAATGCTGTCGTTGATCTGCGATAACACACGGTCCTCCCGTTTAATTTTAGCAATCTCGCCTTCGGGGCGGTCGTACTGATCGAGGTTATATTTTACAATAATATTGATCAGCAACTGCGGATACTTAGGATTGGTGGCATAACCTGCCTTTTTCAACCCATATGCCCAGCCTTCGTAATCGTTCTTATCCAGCTCAAAAAGTTTAGCGTAATTTTTACGTTTTAAAAACGCCGAGTGGTCACGGAAGGAGTCTTCCGGATTATCATAAACGCGGAAACAATCATTCACGTTGTCGTCATCCTTATAATAACTTTTGCCGGTCCAATCGCTGGTACATTTTATGCCGAAGTGGTTGTTGGCATATTTGGCCAGGTCACTATTGCCCGCGCCCGATTCAAACAAGCCTTGCGCCAGGGTGATACTGGCCGGGATACCATACTGGTTCATTTCCTGGATGGCGATGGACTTAAAACGGTCAATATATTCTAACGAATTATACGACCGGTAATTGGCAATAGCATCCTTATTGGCCTTTTGGATATTACTGTTATTGCGTTTGGCATCGCGGTTTGATACTGTCGTGGTTTTTTTGCGGGCAGAGCATGAACTAAAGCAGACTACAGCAATGAACAGGTATATAATTTTTCGCATGAGGCTTAAATCTTATTATGTGGCATATAACCAGGGGCCAAATTAAGATTTTATAAACGTAATTATTGCTGTTTAGTTGTTGCGTCGGCCAATTGCGTTTGGTTTGCCGGATTTTCATCCAGGTCATTGAGGTTATACCTGTTAATGATACCTAAAACCTGCGATGCCCATTTGCGGCTACCGGCATAACCGGCACGCTGAATACCTTTTGCCCATCCTTTATAATCATAATGGGTAAGCGCGTCGGCCAGGTGGCTAAACTGCTTGCGCTCGGTCATGATACGTGCAAAGTCCTGGAACGAATCAAAAACCGAATCGTATCTTTTATAAGAGGTGCGAACTTTTTTGTTGTGCTTGGTATAAACTACGGTATTGTAACCTTTTACTCCAAACTGATTATTAAGGTTTTGTGCTATGGTGCTGTTGCCGCAGCCCGATTCATGCATGGCTACACCTAAAACGATGCTTGCCGGGATCCCGGTTTCGTGCATGATCTTAATGGCATCATCTTTGAACTTTTCAATGTAAGATTGTGAGGTATTTTTCTGTGCTGAAGCAGCTAATGTTGAAATCAACAGTGTTGTAATCAGTAAGATTTTCTTCATAATTTATTTTTTTCTGATAACCAGCAGCCCGTCGCGTACCGGCAGGATCAATTTTTCTATCCTGCTATCAACAGCTATCTGGTCATTTAGTTTGCGGATTCCTTCAGTATCGGCATCTTTTTCGGTGCCGTACACCTTTCCTTTCCACAAAACGTTATCAATTATTATTAATCCTCCGGATCTGACTTTGTCAAAAACTAATTGAAAGTAAGTATAATTATTCTTTTTATCGGCATCTATAAACACCAAATCAAAAACATCTTCCTGTAAATCAGCAATAATGGCCTCTGCCTGCCCAAAATGCAGCTTTATTTTGTTTTCAACATTTGTTAGTTTAAGATGTGAAGTGATGATCTCCTCCATTTCGCGGTTAACTTCGATGGTGTGGAGGGTGCCGTCGTCGGCCAAACCTTCGGCCAGGCAAATAGCCGAGTAGCCTGTATAGGTACCTATCTCCAGGATGCGCTTAGGCTGCACCATTTTGCTTAAAAAACTAAGCAGCCTGCCCTGGTAATGCCCCGATAGCATGTTAGGTTTTAACACCTTGATATGCGTTTCGCGGTTGAGCTTTTTAAGCACCTCCGGCTCCGGGTCGCAATGGTCATCTAAGTAAGCCAGTAAGGCATTAGGGAGAATATCCATCCTGCAAAACTACGAATTTTATTTTTAATGGTGCTTAAATGCGTTTTTCTAACTGATTAACAAATCCTTACAATAAAAAAAACTCATCTTAATACTAATAAAAAAGAGTTACTGCGAGAAACCATCAGGGAAATCCTAAAAAAAATGTAATGACGTGTAAGCTATGTTTTAGGGTGTTGCGCGGGGCCGCGTTAGGGATAGTAGCGTAAAGCCCACAGCGCGGGATGGGTTGCGGGCAGGAAAGGCGAGGACTTGCAGCGGATAGCCCGGGCCGCAGGCAACGCCCATATCACAAAATAGATTTAAAAAAAACACTTAATAATCAATAACGCCATTTCCCCTTAAAAATCCGCTGGGTTTTTAAACTCAAAATGATGTGGTTGTTTGTTTTAAACCGCTTCTAAGTTTATCTGATACCATTTTCCCCGGATGGAGAAAATGATCATCCGCATCACAAAAGCCGTTTTGGATAATAATTTCAAACACCATTCAGAATCTCGTCCCCATCCAACTCTGCAGTAAAATCACCGCCGATATCGTATCCACCAGCTCCTTATTTTGCCGGTTCTTTTTATTCATCCCACTCTGAGCGATAGTTGCTGAAGCCATTTTTGAGGTAAAGCGTTCATCAACCATTTCGATAGGGATTTCGGGGAATGTTTTCTTTAACAGGTTTACAAAACCTTTTACATGAATGGCCGATTGCGAAGGGGTATTATCCATCTGCTTCGGTTCGCCTACAATAAATCGCTCCACTTGTTCTGTTTGCAGATATTTTTTTAAAAACTCGATGATATTATTGGGGTGGATGTTATCAAGGCCCGTCGCGATGATCTGCAAAGGGTCGGTAACCGCAATGCCGATGCGCTTGGTTCCATAATCAAATGCCATTACTCTCATGTTAGATATGAGGTATGAGATGTGAGACATGAGATTTCATTTGGTAAAGATATGAGATGTGAGATATGAGATGTGAGATTTTTTTAATATGATGGTTGTCACTCCCTGCTTTCCATCAAGTAAGGACGCTCTGCTATGCCATTCTGTCTCAAATCTCACATCTCATATCTCACATCTAAAATCAAATTACTATTTTGCACCAAATGCAGTTTAAAGAAATAGTAGGACAGGAAGCAACAAAGCAACGATTGCTTAACACGGTGAGTGAGAACCGGGTAAGCCATGCGCAATTATTTTTAGGCCCCGAAGGATCGGGCAGCCTGGCGCTTGCTGTTGCCTATGCGCAGTACCTATCCTGCGAAGACAAGCAGCCCGGTGACTCATGTGGGGTATGCTCTTCCTGCCGGAAGTACCAGAAACTGATGCACCCCGACCTGCATTTTTCTTACCCTTTCTTTGCAAAACATAAAGATGATACAGCGCTTACTTTTATTGAGCAATGGCGCGGCGCTTTAACGGCTAACCCATATTTAAGCCTGGACATATGGCGCGGATACCTGGATGCCGAAAACAAACAGGCCAATATCAATATTGCCGAATGTCACCAGATCATTAAAAAACTAAGCTTTAAGCCTTTTGAATCGGAGTATAAGATCCTGATCCTCTGGCTGCCCGAATACCTCGACAAAGAGGGGAATGCTCTGCTTAAAATTATTGAAGAACCGCAGCCTAATACACTGTTTTTGTTAGTTGCCCAAAACCAGGATCAGATCCTGAACACCATATTATCGCGTACGCAGCTGGTTAAAATACCAGCTTTGGAGTATGATGAAATTAAGGCACATTTAATAAGCACCCATCACCAAACCGAAGAAGCCGCTGCCGAAATTGCCTACCTGAGCAATGGCAACATGACCGAAGCACTGGCCATGCTGCAACAGGATAACAAAAGCTATCACGAGCTGTTTGTACAATGGCTGCGCTATTGCTTTGGCAATAAAGGCATAGAGGTGATGGCTTTTGTGGAGCAGTTTGCCAAAATGGGGCGCGAAAACCAAAAAAACTTTTTGCGTTACGGTACCAGCTTCATCCGCGAGTGCTGTTTACTCATTGCCGGAGCGGGTAGCCTGGTACATTTACCGGCAAAGGAACTGGACACGGCTCAAAAAATGAGCGGTGTATTGAATATAGGCAAATCGCAAATGATTATTGATGAGCTGGAAAAGGCGCATTATCATGTGGAGCGCAACGCTAACCCCAAAATCTTATTTTTAGATGTATCTTTACAAATTATTAAAATACTAATAAATAAAAATGTCCCTGCGGGGAATCAATATATGCCAAGTTAATTATGGGATGTGGAAGTTGCTCAACAGGTGGCGGATGTTCGCCTGCGGGCTGCAAAAGTAACGGCAGTTGCCTTACTAATGGTTGCAGCAAATTAGATGTTTACGATTGGCTTGCCCACATGGACATGCCTACTAACTATAAGCCGTTCCAGGTTATTGAAGTTAAGTTTAAAGGCTCGCGCAAGGAGTTTTATTTAAACAACGATAATATTTACCTCGAAGCCGGCGAACTGGTGGCCGTTGAAGCAACCACTGGTGGCTATGATATTGGCCATGTTTCGCTTACCGGCGAACTGGTGCGCATGCAGATGGTAAAACGCCATGTAAAAGAAGCCGATGTTGTAAAAAAGATCTACCGTAAAGCTACCGTTGCCGATGTTGACAAATGGAAAGCCGCCAAAGATATGGAATGGGAAACCATGCATAAATCGCGCAAGCTGGCGCTTGACCTTAACCTGAGCATGAAGCTGAGCGATGTGGATTACCAGGGCGATAAAACCAAGGCTACATTTTATTATACGGCCGAAGGCCGCGTTGATTTCAGGGAACTGATCAAGAAAATGGCCGAAACTTTCCGCATCCGTATCGAGATGAGGCAGATTGGTATGAGGCAGGAAGCAAGCCGTTTAGGCGGCATAGGTTCATGCGGCCGGGAGCTTTGCTGCTCAACCTGGCTTACCGATTTTAAAACGGTATCTACTTCGGCAGCCCGCTATCAAAACCTGTCGTTAAATACGCTAAAACTGGCAGGCCAGTGTGGCAAGCTGAAATGCTGCCTCAACTACGAGCTGGATACTTACATGGATGCCTTAAAATACATCCCTGATAATGTAAACACCCTTAAAACCCAAAAAGGGGATGCCCGCCTGCAGAAAACCGACATCTTTAAAAAAATAATGTGGTTTAGCTACCCGGGAGAAGAATCATGGGTACCGTTGCCAATAAAAAAGGTTAAAGAGATTCAGCAGCAGAATAAAGATGGTGTGATCCCAGAAGACCTCGGTGAAATTGTTGAAGTTGAAACACCTGCGGCAAAAACGCTCGATTACGAAAACGTGGTTGGCCAGGATAGTCTTACCCGCCTCGACGAACGACGCAACAACAATAAAAAGAAGAACAAAAACCGCAATAAAAACCAGAAACCCGGAAGCCAGGCGCAAGCCGAGGGCAAACCGGCTAATCAGCAGCCTCAGCAGGGATCGGGTAATTCGCAGGAAAAACCGGCCCAGCAGCCTCGTCCTGAAGGAAACCGGCAGCCGCAAAATAACAACAGGCCGCAGGGTAACAAACCTCCGCAGCAAAACAGACCGCAGGGAGAGGGCCGGCCTCAAGGCGAAGCCAAACCTCAGAGAGAACCGAGACCACAGGGTGAACCGAGGCCACAAGGCGAAGGAAAACCACAGGGTGAAGGAAGCGGTAATAACAACAGGCGTCGCAGGCCAAACCGCCCAAACCGGAATAATAACAACAATAATCAACAGGCAAAACCTGAATGAAACGGGCTTTAAATATCATTTACCCGGCAGCATTGTTATTGGTAACCATGTTTGCCGGTTCCTGTATCGATCCTAACAGTATCATTGATACCAACACCGAAATCGCCGATCATAACTGGTCGTACGTTAACCACGTAAACTTTGATGTTAAAGTTGATGATGAAAAAGTTGCCTATAATCAATATCTCAATTTACGGGTTACGGGCAACTATAAATATTCCAACATATTTGTATTGGTTAATCAAATCTCGCCCGATAAAAAAACGCATACTACGCGTTTTGAAGTAAAGCTGGCCAATCCCGATGGCGAATGGCTGGGCAAGGGATCAGGTAACCTGTACAGCTACCAGGTGCTTTTGCGTAAAGATTATCATTTCCCCACAAAAGGCGTTTACCGTTTTCGGATAGAACAAAACATGCGTGATAACCCCCTTCATGAAATCAGCGATGTGGGGTTAAGGATAGAGAAAGCCCAATAATTTATGTTAAGGGACATTATAGGTAACGGTAACCGAGCCATGCGTCAACACTTCCCTGTCGGTATCCTGTACAACTATTTTATCATTGTCATAAATTCTGTAGGTTACGGTATTGCTAACGTCTGATGCAACAACCAGGGTTACCTGGTCGCTTTGATTCAATGTAGCTGTATAGCTGTATGATGATCCTTTTGTAATAGCTTTCGCATCAACTATTTTAGGGCTGCTATCCGTTGTTTTATATTCGGATAATGAAACATTAAAGGCATCTGCTCCGCTTACCGTAACTTTTATAGTGTGGGGCTGCGGTGGTTGATCTGTGCTCTTTTTTGAGCAGGACACAAACAGCAAGCTTATCAATATCCCATAAATCAGTTGCTTCATAATTGGTTTTATTTGTTAATATGCTTAATTTATACCAGCGAACAAAATTCGCTCCATCTTATTTCCAGCTGATTCTGAAATAAAATATTATTTTTATCCTGCTTAATTACTTTATCACACAAATGAAAAAACTGCTTTTTATTCCTCTTTTTATACCCTTACTGGCAGGAGCTCAAACCAACACAGATAGTTTAAAATATATCAGCAGTATTAAATATTATACTAAAGCTATCGCTGAAGAACCAAACAATGCCGACTATTATCATAAACGAGGCGCTGCTTATTTAAATCTTGATAATTTAAAAGACGCGCTTAATGATCTGAACAAAAGTATTTCCATAGATGTAAAAACCGAAGAAACCTTTTTTGATCGCGGCCGTACCTATTATGCCCTTAAAGATTATGATAAAGCAATTATTGATTATACTAAAGCCATTACATTAAGAAAAGGGAATGCGGATGCATTTTATAATCGTGGATTGTCCAAACGGCAAAAAGAAGATTATAAAGGGGCTCTCCTTGATTACAATCAGGTAATCCTTTTAAACTCCAAAGATCCCGATGCTTTTATTGAGCGCGGAATTTGCAAAAAACACCTTGAGGATTATAAAGGAGCAATTGCCGATTATAACAGGGCGATAGCGCTTGATCCAAAACAGACCGATCCCTATTACAACAGGGCTCTCGCAAAAAATGCGTCGAAAGACTATAAAGGTGCAATTGCAGACCTTGACCTTGTAATATCAAAAGAGCCGGATCGTTCAGAAGCTTACTTCGCAAGGGGAAATGCAAGGCGAAAACTTGGGCTTAATAAAGACGCAATTGCTGATTATTCTGTATATATCAATCTTGAACCTGACGATGTTGATGGTTACAATAACCGGAGTTTAGCTAAAATAAATATGGAAGATTATTATGGCGCTAAAGAAGACGCTACCAAAGCTATTGCTATTGATAATAAATTTTCAGCCCCTTATTATAACCGCGGGTTAGCCGAGGACGGTTTGAATGACCCTAACGCTGCAATAGATGATTATACACAATACATCACGTTAGAACCTAAAGATGCTGACGGTTATTTAAAACGGGGCAATGCTAAATTTGATCTTGAGGATTATAAAAATGCCATGTTAGACTATAACATGGCAGTAAAACTCGATCCCCAGTATTCAAACGCTTTTTACAATCGTGCACTATGTAAACGAAACCTTAATGATTATAAAGGAGCCATTGCCGATTACAACCAGGTTTTATTGTTGGACCCCAAAAATGACGACGCTTATAATAATCGTGGTTATGCCAAACATTTGCTGAACGACAACACAGGCGCCTGTGCCGATTTTAATAAAGCTTCGGCACTTGGCAATAAGCTTGCACCTGATAACATTAAAAAATTTTGCAAATAGCCATTAAGGCATATTAGAAACTTCCACTACACGACATTGTTAAACACACTAAACAACACCCCTATGAAAAAACTATTTGTTTTGTTTTTTGTAACAGGCCTAATCCTGAGTTCATGTCATAGCGCCGATAAAGATAATCGCCAAAACGATACCAGCGCAACCAAAGGCCACAGCGGCCCTGCCGATTCAGCAAAAACGTCAACAACCGGCGATAGCACATCTATAACTAATTCATCGGATACAACCAGTCTTCATGGTGATACTGATTCTGCCGTGCATCCGGTGCATTAATTTATTAGCATTTGTTGTTTTTAATACTTTACTTTGCTAATATTTTTATCAAATAAATGACCGGTATTATATTAGTAATTGTATCCCTGATCATCCTGCTGATTGCTGTTTTTTTATTCCTGAAAAGGCCAAAAGCAGTTGAGCTGATCTCCGCTGATGAGTTGAGCAAACTCCGGTATGAGCATGATCAGCTTAAAATTTTATTAGCCAAAGCCGAGGAGAAATCAAACGGTTTAGTTACTGAAAAAGAAAGCATTACCAACTTTTTAAAGGAGGAAAAGAACCGTCTTATTGACGAGCTTTTATACGAGCGCACCCAGTTGGCGCAGGCCAATCAATCATTAGAAAGCGCCCGGGCCTACTATAAATCGCAGCAGGAAAAACTGCAGGAGCAAAAGGCCGAGATAGAGCAGATCCGCACCCAATTTCAACGCGAATTTGAAAATGTGGCCGAAAAACTGCTCAAAGAAAAATCGAAGGAATTTACCGATATCAATCGCAGTAATTTGGATGTTATCCTTAACCCGCTAAAAGAAAACCTGAAGGCTTTTGAAGATAAAGTAGAGAAAGTTTATAACATGGAAGCGGCCGAGCGGAACACGCTGAAAGGGGTGATCACGCAGCTGATGGATCTCAACAAACAGATTAGTGACGAGGCCCAAAATCTTACCAAAGCGCTTAAAGGAGATAACAAAAAACAGGGCAATTGGGGCGAGGTAATTTTGGAGCGGGTACTGGAACGCTCAGGCCTCGTCAGAGACCAGGAATACCGCATCCAGGCTGCGATGCAAGCTCCCGACGGCACAAGATATCAACCCGACGTAATCATCGATCTGCCCGATGAAAAGCACCTCATTATCGACTCCAAAGTATCACTGATAGCCTACGAAAAACTGGTTAACGCCGATACTGAAGATGACCGAAAACTATTTGCCAAGGCTCACGTAGAATCCATTAGGGGACATGTTTCCGGTCTGTCTGCCAAAAAATATCACGATTTATACAAGATCAATTCGCCGGATTTTGTGTTGCTTTTTGTACCGATAGAATCCTCTTTCAGCATAGCCGTACAATTGGATGGTGAGCTGTTTAATTATGCCTGGGACAGGAAAGTTGTGATCGTTAGTCCGTCGACATTATTAGCCACCCTGCGCACCATTGCCAGCATGTGGAAACAGGAACGCCAAAACCGTAACGTATTGGAAATAGCCCGTTTAAGCGGCGATATGTATGATAAGTTTGTTGGTTTTCTGAGTGATATGGATAGCATTGGCAAAAATATCAACCAAACGCAATCGGCCTATAATAATGCTATCAATAAACTATCAGAGGGTAGGGGCAACCTGACTACTACCGCCGAAAAGATCAAAAAATTGGGCGCTAAAGCGGATAAGCAGATCGATCAAAAATATATAGGGGATGAGTAAGTAGTTAAAAAATCATTTCATTGCGAGGAGCAGCAAAGGGTTTTAGTTGAGGAGCGACGCGGCAATCTCGTCGCCATACAGGGCGGATTTGCATTCCGGACAGCACAGCTACGAGATTGTCACGCTATCGCACGCAATGACATTTTTTAATTATGTCTTTCCGCCGCCGCTCGGCTCCAGCCGAGTGGCTATTTTTTCCAGGCCACTGGCCTGTATACACCATGCTTATTCACGGCGGCCAGAGGCCGTTAGATAGTTACCACTCGGCTGGAGCCGAGCGGTGGCTACGAGAGTCTTATAAATGATTAACTATTTTTTCTGTTAAACCACCAATCGGCCTCTTTGGTAAACATCAGCGCCCATCCCCATAGTTCAACAATGATCTCGGCGAGGGTTAAAATGATGAGGTAAACCGGCATCTCAATACTTTTTTTTGGAACTGAACTATCATGCAAAATTCCAAAACTGTATAACAATGATGATCCCAGGAAAAAAACATTCAGCAGTATCAAAACAGAAAGAATGATCCTTGCCCATTTCTTTCCTTCGCCGGTAACAAAGATCAAAAATCCTACAGCTACGAAAACAAACAGGATGGCCGAAAAATTGAAACCGTCCAGGTAATTATTCAATGTTTGGATCAGCAAGCCCAGGTAAAGCAATAAAATTCCCTTCACAAAAGCCCCGGGCGGCTTGCCATCGGGATGATTGTTGAGGTAAAATTTATCGAAAATATCCTGCAGCATTATTCGGATTTTTTAAACGCGTTCCAGCCCTGGGCCTTCAATTCATGTACGGTACCGCTTTTAGTGATCAGGTTACAGCCGGCCGATGGTTCGGTGATATAACCGACGATGCTGATATCCATTTTAAACTTGATCTTATCATAATCAGCCTGCTTTACGGTGAACAATAATTCGTAATCCTCACCTCCGCTTAGAGCGCAAATAGTAGGGTCGAGGTTAAATTCGCGGGCCGTTTCAAATGTCATAGGGTCAAGCGGGATCTTTTCTTCGTACAGGTTACACCCTTTGTTGCTTTGCTTGCAGATGTGTAATAATTCGGAAGCCAAACCGTCGGATACATCGATCATAGAGGTTGGTTTTACCTCTATACTTTTCAGCAGTTCCACCACATCCCGGCGGGCTTCCGGCTTTAACTGGCGCTCAACAATGTAATCTTTTCCTTCCAGATCTGGCTGAATATTAGGATTTTCCATGTAGATCAGCTTTTCCCGCTCCAGCAGTTGCAGGCCGGTATAAGCGCCGCCTAAATCACCTGATACACAGATCAGGTCGCCTTCTTCGGCACCATAGCGGTATACAATATCAGCTTCATCGGCGTAGCCAATCGAGGTAACGCTGATCACTAAACCTTGCTTGGATGATGTTGTATCACCACCAATTAAATCCACATTATATTTTTCGCAGGCGATATAGATCCCCTGGTAAAGCTCCTCAATGGCTTCGAGCGGAAATTTGCTCGACATGCCGATAGACACTGTAACCTGCGACGCTATACCGTTCATCGCATAAATATCACTTAAGTTTACCTGTATCGCTTTGTAACCCAAATGCTTAAGCGGTGTGTACGCCAAATCAAAATGGATCCCTTCCAACAGCATATCCGTGCTTATCAGCACTTTTTTGCCGGCAAAATCAAGTACGGCGGCATCATCGCCAACGCCCTTTTTTGAGCTTTCGTTGGTAAGCTTAATATTTTTTGTAAGGTGCCCGATAAGGCCAAACTCGCCAAGTTCTTCTAAATTGGTTCTATCCTGATTTTCAAACATAGTTTTTGCGATTTCACCGATGACCTTTGATTTCACCGATCTTATTTTTCGGGCCGCAACCCGGTTTCACATCTTCCGCCGAAGGCGGGAAAATTTTTTTACAATTTTAGGGCCTATACACACCAAAAATTTCTCCCCTCCAAAAACGGACGACAAATATATATACTCGAATTTCCCTTTAGCTTTTATACTTCTTAACAATAATGTGGATAACCCAATTTCTCGGGCCGCAACCGTCATACCTAATATCCGCCTTTGGCGGGAAAATTTTTTTTATTTTTGGCCTTTTTACCACATCAGGGGCATTTTATCCAAAAAAGAAATCTATAAAAATCCTCCTGGTTTTCCACAATTACCCGGTTTATAAGTTTCATCAAAGAACAATCTCACCAACAAAAAATCAGTGAAATCTCCTTAATCGGTGAAATCCCCGCTTATAATCCCAGCTGTGCCGAAATCTCAAGCATGCGCTCAATCGGTTTTACAGCTTTTTCAATGATATGCTGTGGTACAGTTACCTCAGGCGTTTCATTTTTTAAACACAGGTATAACTTTTCCAGTGTGTTACGCTTCATATGCGGGCAATCGTTGCATGCGCAGTTGTTATTTGGCGGTGCCGGAATAAATATTTTATCCGGGTTTTCCTTTTGCATCTGGTGTAAAATGCCCGATTCTGTCGCTACTATAAATTCCTTGTCCTGGTGGCTGCCGGCATATTTTAAAATTCCGGTTGTTGAACCAACATAATCAGCCATTTCCAGTATAACGTCCTCACATTCAGGATGTGCCAACAGCTTTGCACCCGGGTGGCGTTCTTTCAGTTTAGTGATCTTCTCTCTCGAAAATATCTCGTGAACCATACAGGCCCCATTCCACAATACCAGGTCGCGACCGGTTTTTTTGGCTACGTACGCGCCAAGGTTTTTATCAGGTCCGAAAATGATCTTCTGATCCTTCGGTAAGCTCTCTACAATCTGCACAGCGTTGCTTGATGTACAAACAATGTCGGTTAAAGCTTTCAGTTCGGCCGTACAGTTTACATAAGTGATCACCAGGTGATCGGGATAGTTTTCCTTAAACTTTTTAAACAAGTGTGGCGGACAACTATCTGCTAATGAACAACCTGCCTTCATATCCGGCAGTAAAACCTTCTTGGTTGGCGACAGAATCTTGGCAGTTTCGGCCATGAAATGTACACCTGCAAAAACAATGATATTGGCATCCGTTTTGGCGGCTTGTTGAGATAATCCCAAACTATCGCCAATGTAATCGGCAATATCCTGGATATCGCCATCCTGGTAATAGTGCGCCAGGATCACCGCATTTTTTTGCTCTTTTAATTTTTCAATTTCGGCGAAAAGGTCAAGCGTCGGATTAATTTCTTCATCCACGTATCCTTTCAGATTTATTTCTTCGAAGGTATTCATTTCCACAATTCAATTAATAACAACTAATTTTTAAATTAAAAAGAACTATTGTTTATTAGGGTGTTGGTAATGTGCAAAAGTCGGAGTAATTTTTGTTTTAAAAGTTAGTTTTCACAATTTATTAACACTTATACACATTTTTCCACCAAAAATAACGCTGATTTTTAGATAGGTATGACAATCAATTTTTATTTGAAAAAGTTTTATGTTAATATTTTCAGGGTTGACAAAATGTTAGCTTTATGATGAAAGCGTCGTAAAAGTCGCTCAAAAAATATTGATATTCGACCTGAGAAAGGGAGTTATACACACTGTAAACCATTTTTCACTTTTTGTTTACATAAACTTAACAGGTTATACAGCTGTTATTAACATTAGTACTACTTTTACACACATTCATCTAAAATATGACCCGAAATGTTGATTTCCTTGTAGTGGGTTCAGGGATAGCCGGATTAAGTTTTGCGCTCAAAGCCGCGAAGCACGGTAAGGTACTGATAGTTACAAAATCTAACGAAGACGAATCCAACACCAAATATGCCCAGGGGGGCGTTGCGGTGGTTGTGGATAAAAAAGAAGATTCTTTTGAAAAGCATATCCAGGATACCTTAATAAGTGGAGACGGACTTTGCGACCGCGAAGTTGTTGAAGCCGTTGTTAAAGAGGGACCCGAGCGGATCAATGAGATTATTGATTACGGAACCAATTTCGATAAGACAAACGAGGGTGTTTATGACCTTGCTAAAGAGGGGGGACACTCCGAGTTTCGTGTGTTACATTACAAAGATGTAACTGGCTGGGAGATAGAGCGTTCACTTTTAGAGGAAATTCATAAAAACCCTAATATTGAGATACTTACACATTATTTTGCGGTTGATTTAATTACGCAGCACCATTTGGGCGAGTTGGTAGGTAAATCAAGTACTGATATCACCTGTTTCGGGATTTACGCATTTAATACCGAAACCAAGATCGTCGAAAAGATCTTATCTAAAGTTACGGTAATGGCTGCTGGTGGTGCCGGACATATTTATGCGGTTACCACAAATCCAACCATCGCTACCGGTGATGGTATTGCTATGGTTTATCGTGCTAAGGGTAAAGTACGTAATATGGAGTTTATGCAATTCCATCCAACAGCTTTGTATAATCCGGGCGAATATCCTTCTTTTCTGATATCTGAGGCTGTACGCGGTTTTGGCGGCGTGTTAAAGCGCACTAACGGCGAAGAATTTATGCACGAGTATGATGAGCGTAAATCTTTGGCACCCCGTGATATAACGGCAAGGGCTATTGATGCCGAGATCAAAAAATCGGGTGAAGACTTTGTTTATTTAGATGTAAGGCATCGCAGTAAAAAAGATATCCTGAACCATTTCCCTAATATTTATGCTAAATGCCTGGAAATTGGTATTGATATGACCAAAGATATGATCCCCGTTGCGCCGGCCTGCCATTATATGTGCGGTGGTATTTTGGTTGATCATGTTGGCCAGTCGTCTATATTAAGGTTGTATGCCTGCGGCGAATGTTCGTCAACAGGTCTGCATGGCGCTAATCGTTTGGCTTCAAATTCGTTATTGGAGGCGTTGGTTTTTGCACACAGGATCTACGAGGACGCAATTAAGAATTTTAAAAATAATGTAATCCCCGATGATATCCCGGATTGGGATGAGAAGGGCGTGCAGCTGTCAAACGAAGATATCCTGGTTACCCACAACGTACGCGAAATGCAGAAGCTGATGAATGATTATGTGGGTATCGTTCGTTCGGATTTCAGGCTGGATAGGGCCTTACGCAGGTTGAAATTATTATATGAAGAGACTGAAGATTTCTATAAGAAAACAAAGCTTTCCGTAAAACTTTGCGAACTGCGCAACCTGATACAGGTATCGTTTATCGTCGTAAAATCGGCTATGTTGCGTAGGGAAAGCAGGGGATTACATTATACTACTGACTATCCTGATCATGCCGCAGAGGTAAAGGATACTGTGTTTTAGCCCCTCTAAATCTCCCCTGAAGGGGAGACTTTAAAAATTTGAGCGAAAAACGGGATTCGAACCCGCGGCCTTCAGTTTGGGAAACTGACGCTCTACCGACTGAGCTATTTTCGCTTATAATATCCAAACATAAATAAAATTATTCAAATCACTAATTCACTAAATCAATAATTCACTAATTAGAGATATGCCTGTAATACTACCTGTAAAAGATAAAAGCCCTGTTTGGGGTAAGGATTGTTTTATTGCCGAAAACTGTACTATAGTGGGGGATGTGGTGATGGGTGATAATTGCTCGGTTTGGTTTAATGCGGTTATCAGGGGGGATGTGCATTACATCAAAATTGGCAATAATACCAATATCCAGGATGGTGCTGTGATCCATGCTACTTATTTAAAAGCGCCTACCAACATAGGTAATAGTGTTTCTATTGGGCATAAGGCGCTTGTACACGGCTGTACTTTGTATGATCATACGTTGGTAGGTATGGGCGCTATTGTGATGGATCACGCGGTTGTAAATGAGTTTGTGATCATTGCTGCAGGCGCTGTAGTGCTGGAAAACACCATATGCGAATCTGGATATCTATATGCCGGTGTCCCCGCAAAAAAAATAAAGCCCCTTACTGATGAGCAAAGGGCTATGTTGAAGCAACTGCCTCAAAATTATATCATGTATTCGGGCTGGTTTAAGGAGTAACCTTTTCTTTTGGAATAGTCACCGGTTCCTCCGCTTCCCAGTTTGGCCTCAGGGTGATGAGCTTTTCATTTAGCCAGATATTTTCGGGTTGTCGCTTCAACCTTACATTACCGCTATCCCATTTGCCGTTTTTATTTTCGTCGTAAATGATCCTAACATAGTATTTAGCGGCCAGGATCCCTTTATATACCAATGAGGTATTTTTGGTAATAGGGTCGCTTTGAATTAATTTTTTGTCTTCACTTAATAACTCAACCACATAGGCTTTGGCGGTATCGGGCACAGTTAGTTTTACCGTGAGCTGGCTATAATTATCCAGCTTATTGATCTGGAATTTTTTAGACAGGCGTTTGTTTTTATCACCGTAAATATCCGTCAATGCACCTTCATTGAGTATGAGCTCATATTTACTGGTTTCCCGCCATCGGTATTTTAAATTTAGCAGTTTATAGTTGCCTGTATCTTTTTGGATGGTGTAATCACTTGTAGCTACAGAATCTTCGTTTAAGGTAATTTGCGATTGGTCAAAGTTTTCGATAGGGATGCTTGCCGTGATCACTAAATTGCCGCCGGGTTTTAATTTACTGTCATTACCCATGTTATAGCTTGTTGTTACAACACGTGTAAAGCTTTCATTTTTACGTTTAAGCTGATAGATGGTATCTATAGGCTTGCCTTTGTCAAATATGGCCACACGCAGCGAGTCGAAGTTCATATTACGCAGATAAACAGATGCTGTATCTTTTGTACGTGAAAACGATACCTGTTTTCTATCATCCACATTGGCAGGATAAATCACTTTAATGGCCGGCTGTGTTAGCCCCTTGTTAAATACCAGTAATAACTTACCATCAGTATCAAAACGTTTTTCGGATACCCTGAATTTTTCAGGATCTTGCTTGAATAAGTTTAGCTGGACATTAGAAGTATCCGCCCGGAGATGAATGGGTTTTTTCAGGAAGGCGATCAACTCTTCATCGCGGTTAAAAATTTTATCGGGACTTGCTTCTTTTAAGGCATAGATGCGATAGTCATCTTCCCTTAAATTATTCAAAGCGAAATTTCCTGACGAATCGGTGAGGGCAAAAATAGACGGCTTCTTTTTTCCGAAGAGTGTGTCCTGCTTCACCGGGAAAATAAATACCAGTACATCTTTCTCTTTTTCCTGGGTGAGGGTATTAGTTACCGAACCGGTGATGCTCAAGGAGTCGATATGGTTACCTGTCGAAAAAACATAAGTGAAATTTTTAAGGATGTTACTTTCATTTACATCTTGTATTGACTTTCCAAAGTTGATAACGTAGGTAGTATTTTTTTGAAGGCTGTCCTTAAACTCAATTTTTAGTTTCCTTTTGTTTGATGAATACTCGGGTTGCTTTTCCATGGCCGGGCTCATGCTGATTTCCTGGTAAGCGTTAGTGAGTTTGATGAATTCGTCAAATTCCAGGTCGATTTGTTTGGCAGCAAAATTCCGGGTTTTATTTCCGGGAATTGCCTTCACCAATTTGGGCGGGGTCTGGTCGCGCGGCCCTCCTTGCGGAGGTTGTTGGGCTGCGCATCCAAAAATGAATAAAACAATAAAAATCAGTATTGAATTTTTGTAAAAAATAGCCGTTTTTGTGTTTAACATAGTTTTTAGGCGATATAAGCGATTTTTATGTTTTTATGAGAAGTACTATTAAAAATTAAAAATAATTGATTTTAAAGGACTTTTTATAATTAATTAATTATCAGATATTTACGTTTTATCTCGATACATGAACCATCAAAACTGAAATATCGGAGGGTGAAACGCCCGAAATTCTTGAAGCCTGGCCCAAAGTGCGTGGTTTTATCCTCATCAATTTTTCGCGCGCCTCTTTGGAGAGCGATACCAACGTGTGATAATCAAAATTTGGATTGATCTCACGGTCTTCCATTTTTTTCATCCGGTCCACTATCTCCATCTCCTTGATGAAATAACTCTCATATTTGATTTTTATTTCAGCCTGCTCAATAGTTTCTTTATCGTAGGCCGAAAGTAGCTCGGCTAAAGAAGCATCGGCTTTTTTAAGCTCATTAAAGGTTACCTGTGGGCGGCTCAACAAATTGAATAGTTTGGTGCTTTGCGCAAGCGGACTCGTACCCAATTCTTCCATCAGGTTGTTAACTGTTGATGGATCGATGGACTTGCTTTTGGTATACGCCACAATATCATCAGAGTTTTTTACCTTTTGATTTACCTTTTCTAAACGCTCGTCGCTGATCAAACCTAATTCATGACCCATAGGAGAGAGCCTGATATCGGCATTATCCTGGCGCAATAACAGGCGATGTTCTGCCCTTGAAGTGAACATGCGGTAAGGCTCTTCGGTGCCTTTAGTTACCAGGTCATCTATCAAAACACCTATATATGACTCTGCTCTTTTCAAGATCAATTCATGTTTATCGTTAATTTTTTGGTGCGCGTTGATCCCAGCAATGAAACCTTGTGACGCTGCTTCTTCGTAACCGGTAGTGCCATTGATCTGTCCGGCGAAGTAAAGGTTGCTGATCTGTTTAGTTTCTAAGGTTAAGCCTAATTGTGTAGGAGGGAAGAAGTCGTATTCAATAGCATAACCCGGCCTGAACATTTTAGCATTCTCAAAACCCGGTATTTTGATAAGCGCTTTGTATTGCACATCCTCCGGTAGGGAGGTAGAGAAACCATTTACATAGATTTCTACGGTATTTAATCCTTCCGGTTCAACAAAAATCTGGTGACGGTCGCGTTCAGCAAAACGGTTGATCTTATCTTCAATTGATGGGCAATAACGGGGACCTAAACCTTTGATCCGACCGGTAAACATGGGTGATCTTTCAAAGCCTTCTTTCAAAGTTTCGTGTACATCGGTATTGGTATAGGTGATCCAGCAGCAACGTTGTTCTTCTATAAACGGCACGTCGGTAAAAGAGAATTTTCCTCTTACAGGGTCGCCCCATTGCTCTTCCATTAGGCTGTAGTTAAGGCTTCGGCCATCTACACGGGGTGGGGTGCCTGTTTTCATACGGCCTGCTTCAAAGCCTA
Source organism: Mucilaginibacter sp. SJ (assembly GCF_028993635.1). NCBI lineage: Bacteria > Pseudomonadati > Bacteroidota > Sphingobacteriia > Sphingobacteriales > Sphingobacteriaceae > Mucilaginibacter > Mucilaginibacter sp. SJ. The sequence continues at coordinate 3,832,035 of NZ_CP118631.1, read as the reverse complement.
ATTCAACCAATTGCTCGGTTAAACCGGTGGCAGCTTTTTCGCCTGTACGACCTCCGCCAAATCTTTTTTCGCCTATATGGATCACACCATTCAGGAAGGTTCCGTTAGTTAATACAACAGCATCCGCTTCAATTTCGATGCCTATAGAAGTGCGTACACCTGTAACTGTATTGTTTTTTACCAGGAGCGAAGTTACAGTATCCTGCCAAAAATCAACGTTAGGGGTGCGTTCTAATGATAAACGCCACTCTTCGGCAAACCGCATACGGTCGCTTTGAGCACGCGGGCTCCACATGGCAGGACCTTTTGATTGATTAAGCATCCGGAACTGGATAGATGTTTTATCAGTTATAATGCCCGAATATCCACCCAAAGCATCTATCTCCCGCACTATTTGTCCTTTGGCAACGCCGCCCATCGCGGGGTTACAACTCATCTGTGCAATGGTGCCCATATTCATGGTTATCAGCAAAACTGATGAACCTAAGTTAGCAGCGGCAGCGGCAGCTTCACAGCCTGCATGCCCGGCACCTACTACTACTACATTATATTTCTTAAACATTTTATCCTCCTTGTTCCACTTTTGGTAAGTCTTGAGTCGCAGGTTTTAAGTCTAATCTTGACTTAATGGTACTTCAATTCAAGATTTGTTCCACGTGGAACTTTAATTTATTTACGCTGATTTTCCTCTCTATTATTTTTAACTTATTGCTTGGAGTTTCAGATTTAGTTGCAAAATTACCTTAATTAAACAGATGTTCCACGTGGAACCCGGAATAATGATATTAAGGCTACAAGCCCCCAAACGCCCTCTAATACCACAAAAGGGTAGAAATTTACTATATATGAGGCATAGCAGCATGTGCCTGCTCCAATAAGATTTAAAAGGCTGTAAAGCTTGCTTTCAGTAGGCAGTTTCTTAGTTAAATTTAACAGAAATGCTATTAAAAGTATAATTACACCTATTGATGCTATAATATCCGATGTTTTCATTATCCTTCGTTTAGCTCGGTTAATTCCATCCAACGGGCGCTTTTATCGTCCAGCTGTTTATTTAAAACATCTATTTGCTTTAATAGATCATCAAGCTTTTTAGGATCAATGCCTGAAGCGTTTAATTGTTCATTTTTATCTTTTATATTTGCCTCAATGGTGTTGATCTCACCTTCAATATTTTCTAACTCTTTGGCTTCTTTATAGCTTAACTTGCTTTTTTTAGCCGCTGGAGCAGTTGTTTGCACTGCAGGAGCAGGTTTTTTAGCTTGTTGTTTTGCCTCTTCTAACTCTAAACGGTATGATGAATAGTTGCCATTAAAGATGCGTACATGGCCCTTTTCTTCCATGATGAAAAGCTGATCGGTTAGCTTATCCAGCAAATACCTGTCGTGCGATACCATCATCAATACACCGCCGTAATTGGTCAAAAACTCCTCCAATACGTTTAACGTATCGATATCCAGATCGTTGGTGGGCTCATCCAGTATCAGGAAGTTCGGGTTCTTCATCAGGATGCTCATTAGCTGCAAGCGTTTCTTTTCACCACCGCTTAGTTTGGATATAAAACCGTATTGCTTGGCAGGAGGGAAGAGGAACAGCGTAAGCAAGGCAGAAGCTGAAATAGTTTTACCGTCGGCCATGGTAATAAATTCCGCTACGTTCTTTACAATATCAATTACGCGTTCGTCTTCCTTAAAAGTAATGCCTGCCTGGTGGAAATAGCCTATTACTGTGGTTTCTCCTTTAACTACAGTTCCTTTATCTGGTTGTAAGGCACCGGTAATGATATTTAACAGGGTTGACTTTCCGCTACCGTTTTTACCGGCCAAACCAATCCTGTCGCCTTTTTTAAATATATAACTGAAATTATTGATATAAGTGTTACCGTTGAATGATTTATACAGGTGATCCATTTCCATGATCTTATTACCCTGGCGCGCTGTTTTAACGCTCAGCTCGACTTTGTCACGGATCCCGCCATTCTTTGTTTTTTCTTCCAGGTCGTAATAAGCATCAATACGTGCTTTAGACTTAGTACCACGTGCCTGGGGCTGGCGGCGCATCCATTCCAGCTCTTTCCTCAACAGGTTGGAGTTTTTCTGAAATGCCGCTTCATCCGCTGCTTCACGCTCGGCTTTCTTTTCAAGGTAATAGCCGTAGCTGCCATTGTAAGGTTGAATTTTTCCTCTGTCAATCTCTAAAATCTCGTTACACACATTATCCAGGAAATACCTGTCGTGCGTAACCATCAATATGGTTTTATTGCCTTCAGTGAGTAATTTCTCCAGCCATTCTATCGTGTCAATATCCAGGTGGTTGGTAGGTTCATCTAAAATGTAAACTTCTGGGTCTTCAATAAGCAGCTTGGCTAAGGCCAGGCGTTTCTTTTGTCCGCCCGATAGGGTAGTGATATGCTGATTGAGATGATGGATATCTAACCGGCCTAAAATAGTTTTGATCTTGTACTCGTACTCCCAGGCATCAACCTCGCTCATCTCTTCCATTACCTTTTCAATGGCCTTGGTATTTTCCGGGTCGTTCTCCATCAGTTCCTCATACCTGCGGATGAGCTGCTGCTGCACATCATCAGCATGAAAAATATAGTCGCTGATGGTAACGGCATTTTTGAAATTTGGATCCTGCTCCAGGTAACCCATATTTAGGTCACGGGCCTGTACCACCTTACCTTCAGTAGGTTTTATAGTACCACCTAAAATTTTTAATAAGGTTGATTTGCCGGCACCATTAACGCCTACAAGCGCAACCTTACGGCCGCGGTTAATCCCTATGGTTACATTTTTAAATAACCAGTTGTCATGAAATTGGTGGCCAAGGTTCTCGGCAGAAAGATAAGTACTCACGATAGTTGTTTTATTTTATCCGACTCGTATATAAATACATCAGTCGCTTGTTTTATTGATTGTTGATACATGGCCATGGCAACAGTAGATGCCTTAATGCTTTGGTATTTTTTCCATCCGCCAAAAAGCAATGGATTTATAATCTTCATTAAGCCGTTCACAAACTTTTCCATTGGCCTGTTCTCTTGTCGGTCGCCCGCTAAAAAAGATGGCCTGTAAATATGTACTGCCGGGATTCCTGTAGCTCTTATATCGGCTTCAGTTTCCCCTTTAGTTTTGGTATAGAAGTTAACCCCATTGATATCTGCACCTATCGACGATACCAGGTGATATTGCTCAACTCCATTTTGCTTAGCCAGTTGCGCCAGTAATAACGGATAATCATGATCTATCTTGCGATAGACTGCCAAATCGGGCGTTTTCTTTTTAGTTGATCCTAAACAGCAAAACAAAGCGTGGCCATTCAGCTCGTTTTTGTATGTTTCGGGCTGTTCAAAGTCAATAACAAGCTGTTTTAATTTATGATGCTGAACAGGTAATTTTTTTCTTACCAGGATCAATACTTCATCATAATAGGCTTGTTCCAATAAAATTTGCAGGAGATGACTGCCAATAAGTCCGCTTGAGCCTGCAATAACAGTTTTTTTTGCCATTACTTATTGATTTTTCGCAAAAATACGCATAATTAAATTGTGGAATAAATATTGTGTGTTTAAACATGTAATTATATAAGCAATATGAAAACAATATTTTATCCCGAATCAGAACGGGGACACAATGATATAGGCTGGTTAAAAGCAAACTTCTCATTCAGCTTTGCATCATATTATAATCCAGATAAGATGAACTTTGGCGCTTTGCGTGTATTAAATGATGATATTATTGCTGCAGGCCGGGGCTTTGGCAGCCATCCTCATGACAATATGGAAATTATAACGATACCTTTAAAGGGGGGATTTGAGCATAAGGACAGTATGGGTAATACCGGGGTGGTGAATGCGGGAGAGGTGCAGGTAATGTCGGCCGGCACCGGTGTATATCACTCAGAATACAATGCATCGCATACAGAAGCGGCAAATACACTTCAGATCTGGCTTTTTCCTAAAGAAAGGAATATCCAGCCCCGTTACGATCAGATGAGTTTTAAAGACCGTTTTAAATTGAATGAGTTAACCACATTGATCTCTCCAGAAAGAAGTGAAAACACACTTTGGATAAACCAGGATGCCACATTTTCGATGGGCGAGTTTGAGGCAGGGCAGACAATAAATTATGATATCAAAACCAAAGGCAACGGCGCTTACGTGTTTGTGTTAGATGGAGCGGCTAAAATAAACAACCAGGTTTTAAACAAAAAAGATGCGCTGGGCGTTTATGATACAAGTTCACTTACAATTATAGCCCAAGAGCCATCCCGTTTCCTGATCATTGACGTACCGATGTCATAATCAGTACTTACCTGAATCCATAAAGTGAATATTATTGAAAGTTCAAAAACAATTGAGCATTGCTTTGTTGTTGTTTACTATTATTTAAGATTCACTGATGGAAGCACAGCAGGAACTAAGCGGATGGAGGAAATGGCTGGAAGGCATAGGCGACTATGTGGTGTTCTTCTCGCGTTTTTTCCGCAACATATTTGCCGGCGGCTTTGAATGGTCGGAGTTTGTAAGGCAATGCTACGAAATAGGCTACCGGTCAATGATGCTGGTGGGTATTACCTCCTTTATTATGGGGTTGGTGCTTATTTTGCAACTCAGGCCATCGCTGGTTGAACTTGGTGCCGAAAGTATGCTGCCTAAAACTCTTTCGGTATCACTGGTACGTGAAATAGGGCCCGTGATTACCGCTATCATCTGTGCCGGTAAAATAGCTTCAAGTATTGGTGCCGAGCTGGGCAGTATGAAAGTTACCGAACAGATTGACGCTATGGAGGTATCAGGCGCCAATCCGGTCCAATACTTGGTGGTAACGCGCATACTGGCCGCCAGCTTTATGATTCCGTTGTTAACCGTTATAGGTAATGCTATTGGGCTTTTTGGCGGTTTCCTGGCGCTCAACTTCACCGATAGCATCAGTTTTTCCCTTTATTTCAATAAATGCATAGCCTCGCTTGATTTTTCGGATCTGCTGCCTGCAGTTGCAAAAACGGTGCTTTTTGGGTTTGCAGTTGGTTTTGTGGGATGTTATAAAGGTTATCACTCGGATAAAGGCACTGAAAGTGTAGGCATAGCTGCAAACTCGGCTGTGGTAACTGCCTCGTTGTGGATTTTTATTATTGATGCGATAGCCGTTCAGATCACCAGTTTGTTATTTTATAAATGAGATGAAAGAAGCAAACCAACATACTGAAGCCGAAAAGGAACTATCAGCTCAAAAAAAAGAAGTGGTGATCCGTGCCAAGGGGATCAAAAAATCCTTTGGTAAAAAGCAGGTGCTTAAAGATATCAGTTTTGACTTAAAAAAAGGTGAAAATATCGTGGTGCTTGGGAAATCAGGCCAGGGAAAATCGGTTACTATTCAGTGCGTTGTAGGTATGTTACAGCCCGATGGCGGCAGCCTGGAAGTATTTGGTGAAGATGTTACCACGATGGATGATGATGAGCTTAAACAGCTTAGGATAAAGATAGGCTTCCTTTTTCAGGGTGGGGCTTTATATGATTCTATGACGGTGAGGGATAACCTGGAGTTTCCGCTTACCAGGGTGTTGAAGCTGAAAGACCGGAAGGAAATTAATAAAAAGGTTGAAGGGGTGCTGGATGCAGTTGGTTTGCTTGATGCCATAGATAAAATGCCATCAGATCTGTCGGGCGGTATGCGGAAAAGGGTAGGACTGGCCCGTACACTGATTGTTAACCCTGAAATTATGTTGTATGATGAGCCTACTACCGGGCTTGATCCTATAACATCCCGTGAGATCAGTGAGCTGATTAACCGGCTGCAACGGAAGTATGAAATATCATCAGTCATTATTACCCACGATATGGAGTGTGCCCGCATTACGGCCGACAGGATCCTGGTAATGGATGATGGTAAATATATAGCCGAGGGTTCGTACCAAGAGCTCGAAAAATCAGACAACGAAATGGTCAGATCATTTTTTAACGTATCAGCATGAAAACCACACCATCTCAAAAAATAAAAATAGGACTGTTCACCTTTTTAGGATTGGCAGTGCTGTTGGTAGCTGTATTTTTAATAGGAAACCAAAAGAGCCTGTTCAATTCTACCTTTCATGTTTATGGCCGGTTTAAAAATGTAAGCGGCCTGCAGGTGGGCAATAATGTACGCTTTGCGGGTATTAATGTGGGAGTGGTACAATCTATCAATATCGTAACCGATAGCTCGGTAAGGGTTGATCTTACACTGAATAAAAGCGTTAAAAAGTTTATAAAAAAAGATTCGAAGCTTAGCATAGGCAGTGATGGTTTGATGGGGGATAAGCTGGTGGTGATAGCGCCAGGTGGTATTGTAAGCCACGAAGAGATTGAAGATGGCGGCCGTTTAAGTTCGATAAACCCGGTTGATGTGGACAGGATCATTAATAAACTTACCCGTGTGGCCGATAACGCCGAATCATTAACCGAAAATTTAACCGGCATAGTCGCCAAGATCAACAGCGGGAAAGGCAGCATTGGGCGCCTGCTTAATAATGATAAAATGGCCCGCGACCTGGAGGGTACCGTTAAACAGGCCCGTACTACCATCAAAACCGTTCACAAAACTACCAACACCCTTAATGAAGATTTGACCGCGGCCCAGCATAACTTTTTGCTGAGGGGGTTCTTTAATAAGAAAAAGAAATTGGAACAAAAGCGGCAGGACAGTATCCGCAAGGCAAAAGAGCAGATTCAGGAGGATAAAGAGAAAGCCGCCAAAGAAGCTCAGAAACAAAAGGAGAAAGCTGCCAAGGAAGCGGCGGATAAGCAGAAGGATAATAATTAAATAATTGATAATAAGGAAATTAAGTTAATATTATCATTGTAGTAACGTGATGCAGATGTCATTTGTTTAGTTCATTCATCGCCACCACCGATGCCATTTAAATGATAAATACCATCCTTACAAAAAGCAAAATAAATATTTAATTTATGCCCGTAATTGCACCAATGTGCCACGTGGAACCTTTTCGGCGGTCTATAGCCGTGCCGGCGATATAAACCGGGGGGAGACAGTTGTATATAGCATTTAATTAACTGTAATATAGATAGTTATATTAATGCAGCACCGAACTCAGGCGATTTTTAAATAATTAAAATGAAATCTTCAAGCCCCCAAATACCCTAAAGCCATTTCTGTACGCCCCGTTCATCTGTGTTTTATCCACCTCGCCACTGTTAAGATAAAGTTCATCAGTACCGTTACCGGTTTGCCAATGCAGATATCCGCCACCAGCCTGAATGGCTATGTGATTTGTGATTGAATAAGCCAACGCGCCGTTCATATTTAGGCCATACCCGTTAGCATGGTGCCGATAGCTAACCGGGTGCTGAAAAGTGGTAATGAGGTTCCAATTGCCCCGCGCACTATAACCTACCTGGTTATAGGTGATATCGGCATTAGCCTTCAGCTTTTCAGTAAGTTTTAAAGATGCAATGGCTTTAATGAATACGCCTTTCCATTTAGTTTGGTAGCTGCTGTTCAAGTTCGGAAAGCGGTTACCACTACCATATAAATAAAGGGATTGCCGGTTATCGCTGTATCCTGCGTAAGGACTAAAGCTAAATAGCTCATTATCAATCAGCTTGTACCCGACACCAAGCGCCCGGCTCTGCGTATTCCCTTTACCTGCTTCAAAAGTTTCGTTATAAGTATTATTGCTGCGGTTATCAGTGCTGTAATCAGCATCATTTACCGTACCTGAGGTTATAAACTGTCGAGTATAATCGGCATAAAAAGAAATTTTTTGGTATACGTTCCACTGTAATGAGGCGGCAATGCTTTGCCCGCCCATCTTTGTCCATTTCAACTCCGAAAAAACATTGGGGTTTTGACCATTGCTATTGCCGGCTATCGACCAGTGAAAATTTTCACGCTGATAGCCATCAGTGACATTAAACTCCAATTTGCTCCCGGCCGACTGAGCATATAATGTATGCAAGCCTATTATTAACCACAGAAAGCAAAAGATGGTAAATTTTTTCATGGCAGGTTTATATAGCAAGTAAGCCTGCCCTTTTAAAAAGAGCAGGCTAAATATATCATTTTAAATTACTGGTTTACGCCAAAGGCCTCCCAGCCCGATGCTGTTGCCCGGTTACAGGTCATGGGTTGTGTACCGTTTTCGCTGGAAATAAACTTGCCGTTGTTGCCCCTGAAAGTAATTTTACCATCAGTGGTAGGCACCCAGTCAAATTTTTCCCAGTCGCCTATGGTAGTGCGGTTACAGGTAATAGCTTGCGTACCGTTTTCGCTGCTTACATATTTGCTCATGCTCCTTAAAGCAATTTTACCGCCTCCGGCATCAACTACGGTAAATTGCTCCCATGTTGATGCAGTGGCGCGGTTACAATTCATGGCTTGCGTTCCGTTTTCACCGCTAACATATAAGTTATTAAAACCTTTTAAAGTAATGGTTTGGCCGATTGGAGGGTTTGTACTACTACCTGACAGGTCATAAACCCGTACATAATCAACCACCATGTTGCAAGGCAATGCGCCGTCGTTAATGGTATTACCAGGCAAATCGCCGCCGATGGCCAGATTAAGGATAATAAAGAAAGGATTATGAAATGCGCCGGTATTATTGATATTATTGGCAATATTACCGGTTACATACAGCGTATTATCCACATACCAGCGAATAGAGTTGGTATCCCACTCAACCGCGTAGGTGTGGAAACCTGTTGGCGTTGTGGTGGTACTGCCGCCATATTGTACGTGGCCGCCGTTGTTGTACCAGTGCATAGTGCCCAAGATGGTATTGGAGGTGTTTACCTGCTCCATAATGTCAATTTCGCCGCATTGCGGCCAGTTTACAGTACCGATGTTTGCGCCCAGCATCCAGAACGCCGGCCACGTACCTTGTACTGCCGGCAGCTTAATGCTTGCCTCAATACGACCGTAAGTAGGCTGGAATTTACCTGCTGTAGTCAATTTGGCCGATGTATAGGGCTGGCCTCCAACGGATTGCTTGCGGGCAGTAATGGTAAGGAAACCGCCTGACACCGTGGCGTTTGCTGACTGGTAATATTCTTTTTCATTATTGACATTGGGGTTGCCGTTATCAATATTCCAGTTGTTGGTGTTAACACTGGTGCCGTTAAACTCATCGCTCCATACCAGTGTGCCTGCCCTTGGTGTGCTTGTAGATACTGTTGTTTCACCGGCTGTTTTTAGGGCAGGTGAGGTTTTGTTCAGATCCTTGCTGCAGGACGAAATTAAAAGCATGAATGCCGATGCAGTAGCGGCACTCTTCGCAAAATTTAAAAGTTGTTTCATAATGATAGTATTGGTAAATAATTGATTGGTTTCGTAAGTAGTTATTGGTTTACACCAAAAGCTTCCCAGCCTGATGCTGTTGCACGGGTGCAGGTCATGGGTTGTGTACCGTTCTCGCTGGATATAAATTTGCCATTATTGCCCCGGAGGGTAACCTTGCCATCGTTTGTGGGGATCCAGTCAAATTTTTCCCAGTCGCCAAAAGTTGTGCGGTTGCAGGTTATGGCCTGTGTCCCGTTTTCTGACGATACGTATTTATTCATGGCCATCAATGCTATTTTGCCCCCACCTGCATCAACTACGGTAAATTGTTCCCATGCTGATGCTGTAGCGCGGTTGCAATTCATGGCCTGCGTGCCGTTTTCGCTGCTTACGTACAGGTTATTAAAGCCTTTAAGGGTGATGACTGAACCTATGGGCGGGCCTGATGCTGAACTTTGGGTGCCGGTCCATTTAAAGGTAGCTACAGCGCCGGCGGCTAAAGTGTAAGTAAAGGATTCCGCGCCCCATTTAACTTTAAAACTTACGCTTGATGAGCCATTGTTAAGCGCGATAAGTACCTTGCTGCCATCAGAATTTTTGAAGGCCACGTTTTGGATACTGCCCGATAAATTAGAGGCAATCCGCACAGCTCCCGGCCGTACAAAACGCGATGCGTGACCGATAATGTAATAACCAACATTACGGGTGATAGAAGTACCGCTAACAGTAATACCTCCCAGGCAGGTACTGCAGCCACCCGGTGTATGAGGATTGTTGTTTGGGTCGGAGGCCAGGTTCCACTCTAAAACATTGCGGCTCCAGTTGCGGGTAGCGCCAATAATGAGTGTATTAACATGCCATGACAAATCGCCGCCAAAATTGCTTGGTGCGCCAACCCATTGCTCGGTGAAATAAACGTTTTTGTTGGGATAGGCGTTGTGTACATCAGTAAGGGCGCTGATATTGCCCGCATACAGATGAAAAGCGGAACCGTCAACATAGGGATTAGCGCCGCCATCAGCTAACACGGTTTCGGGATAGTCAATCCTGTCGGTATTGTGGTCATAGGCAATGATCTTGGTTTGAAAGCCTGCCGCCCTGATTTGCGGGCCGAGGTTGTTTTTAATAAAATTGGCCTGCTCATTCGGCTGCATTACCATACTTGGGTTATTGTATGGGTTAAGCGGTTCATTTTGAGGGGTAATGGCATCAATGGTAATCCCCTGAGTCTGCATGGCCTGCAGGTATTTTACAAAATAGCGGGCATAGGCGTCATAATAACCTGCTGCTGTATTGAGGCTGCCGCCGGTATAGCCGTTATTGCCCGTGGTGTTTACCTTCATCCAGGTAGGGGCTGTCCAGGGAGTGGCTATAATTTTGATAGACGGATTTATGGCGATGATCTTTTTCAAAATCGGTAGCAGGTCCTGGTTTTCGACGCTGATGCTGAAGTTGTTCATGTTAAAATCGCCGGCCGTTTGGTTGTAGGTGAAATCGCTTGAGCTAAGATCGGAAGCACCGATGCTGATCCGAATATAGCTGATCCCGATCTGACCGTTAGCTGTGCCGAAAAGCTCGTTAAGCACATTGGTTTGGTTGGCGCCGAGGCCGTTAAGTAGTCCGGCACTGCCCCCGGTTAAAGTAAAGCCGAAACCGTCTATTCCCTGGTAGGTTTGGTTTTCGTCCACTGTAATGGTTGTTGCATTGGTACCGGCATCGGCAGCGAAATTGAAACTGGCTTGTGCCTGTAAAAGCTTTGACTGATCGGCAGTGGTAACCCAGGCGTTCACTACTTCGTTAGCGGCCCTCGCTACGGTGCCGTTTGTTTTTTGATCGGGCGCTTCGTTGTTGTTTACATTCTTTTTACAGGAGTAAAAAGCAGCGGCGGAGAGCAGGGTGAGGACTGCGAGCCGCTTTAATTGGTAATTGATTTTCATTGAGTTGTTTATTTAGTTGATTTGATATTCAAAAAAATATCACATAAGCCCCTATGCAACAATTCAATATTTGTAACAATATTTAACTGTTGCTTAAGAATATCAAAGCATTGCTCAGGGCAAATACGCCCGACCGATACTGTTTTCCATGAAGAAGGGCTATGTGTAGCTTAAAATTGGCATTACAAATCTACAGTAATTTAAACGGATCAACCAAGAAAAATGTTCATAATTAATTGATTTATAGTGTATTATGTATTATTTAATACGCTTGCGTCACAGTGTTAAAAAGGACAAAAATTAGTTTAAATGGCCTGTGCAACGTTTCTGTTGCGATGAAATTTTTTTTGTGATACGCTTACTTCACAATTAATTTTAAGGAAAAGGGAGAGGGTTTGGCCACAGGCTATATATGCGCAGATATATTTAGACAGGAATAGATTTAAAACAATGATATTATCGTTTTGTGAATGCTATTCTTATGCCCATCAACATAAAAGCGATGGCCGAGAATTTATTAAGCCAGGTGCTAATGGCAGGATTTGAACGGATTCTGGACGAAAGCGAGCCTGCAAAAAAAGTGAGTACCATAAACCACAACAGGCTTATAAATGCGTAAATGCTTCCCAGGAAAATAAATGGTGTAGCGGTGCTGATATAAGCCGGCTGGATGAACTGCGGAAAAAACGACAGGAAAAAGATAGCTACTTTGGGATTAAGCACATTTGTGAACACGGCAGACATATAAGTTTTTTTAGGGGAAGCGTGTTGAGTCGGACTAATTTCCTTCACGATGCTCTCTTTTGAAAAAAGCTTAACCATACCGAGATAAACCAGGTATGCAGCGCCGCAAAATTTAACAAAGCTAAACGCCATAGCCGATTGCGATAATAGGAGCGACAAACCAAATGCGGCCAGGGTAGTGTGTACCAGAACGCCGGTAGTTATCCCTAATGTTGCATAGACACCGGATTTATATCCTTGTGCTATTGATTTATTCAGGATAAAAATGGTATCGATGCCGGGTGAAATAATGAACAGGAAAGATGCGATCAAAAATGCCGTTAAGTTGGTGATACCCATACGGCAAAAGTAAGAAATCGGTACTAATTTCAGGAGCTAAGCATAGAACAAGATAATGCCTACGGCATCTTATCTTTCAATTCTTTTTCCTTTTCCCGTTCTTCATCTTTCAGCCGTCGTTTTTCCTGCCGTACTTCTTTTCGTGTCCGGCCGCCGGTGGTATCTACAGCGTCAATCTTGAGTTTATATTCGGCTTTCAGTGCTTCTATCTGGGCTTTGAGCTGTTCCTTTATCGTTTGTTCTTTTTGTTTTAATTTTTCCTCGGCTTTTTCTTCGGTGGTATCTTTTTTACCAAAAAGGCGCTGGAAAAAGTTAGGCCTTTTTACAGGCTCTTCAATAACAGGTAAAATACCATCGTCATCTGCTCCGCCCTGTTTCATAAGGCTATCGGCGGTAGCAGTATCAACAGGGGCAATCTGGCGGCGCAGGCTCTCCCTTAACCGCACTTCGTAAAATCCATAAGCATTGGTATCCCGGGCGGTATACCCCTTCATAGCCATCAGTTTACCAATCAGGTTAAAGTAGCCATGCAGTCCCGGTCGTAAGGTACCGTCAGGCTGAAAAGCGTACAAACCGCCTTTGGGGTAGGGGACAATGCTGGCCAGGTAAATACTTTCTCCCAAACTCAGTTCAGACGGTGACTTGCCAAAGTAATAGTGGGAGGCCTCACCAATACCGTAAATATTACGGCCCCATTCAATAATGTTAAAATAAACCTCCAGCATCCTGTCTTTGGTCATGATGCGGTTGTTTTCAATAAGCCATACAATCAGGATCTCCTCTATTTTGCGCGACAGGGTTTTCTCCCGGCTCAGGTAGGCGTTTTTAACCAGCTGTTGTGAGATCCCGCTGCCGCCGCGTTTGTATTTCTTTGTTTTAAAATCGGTAGCTATTGATTTACGGATGGCCTCCATTACGAAGCCATGATTGGTGTAAAAAGATGGATCTTCGGCCGTCATTACCGCGTTTCTCAAATTGGGCGAAATTTGCTGCAGCGGCGTAAACTCCGGGTTTTCGGGGCCTATCAGGTGTGGGGCCATTGGTTTGCCCTTTTCATACGGTGTATATACGAAGGGGCTGTTAAGCTTGGTTAAATCGGTGCGTCCAAATTTCAGGATCCGGAAGTTATCTTTATCCATGCCCGAATCAAATATCAAATCGTCGGGCTTTGATGAATCCATGTAAAAATTCATGTGATAATTCAGCTTGCCCGCAACCTGGATGCCGTCAAGGGCGTCAAACATCCCCGTAGGAAACGAATCGAAAATATCGGCCGCATTAAGCCAGCCGGTATTGAGCTTCAGCTCATAAATTTTTACCGGGTTAAGCGTATACTTAACGTATGGGTGCGCGGTTAATTTTTTTATATGGATGAGCGAAGTACTATCGATAGATACATAATTAGTGCCTACTTTAACATCTGCATCAATTGCCGCCGCAGGTAATACAATATCAGTAGACGAAATGCCCGGATGGCGAATAAGCAGGTTTTTAACCGACCATGAGCCGGAGATCCTGGTTTCACCGCTGCTGTGATCCTCCTCGGTCAGTTTGGTTTGCAGCGTATCAAAATTGAGCTTCAGGTTAAATTTCTTTTCAATGATAGGCAGCTCTACTTTTTTGCCATCTGCATAAAGCATTACGTCGATATCCTTATCCGACGGATGCATTTTGCCGGCGAAATGCCAGGTGGCTTCCCCGTCATTAACCTTTATGGTTGAGCTCAGCTGCCCGTCTTTGATCAGGGCTGTTTGCGCTAAAAGTTTAAGCTGATCACTGTCGCTCTTAAAACTGATCCTGAAATTATGGAGCGATAAGTTATCCGGGATCTTATAAAGCAGCTGGTTGATCAGGTTATCGGCAAGATGGCTCAAATCGGTTTTGGTATTGGTGGCTGTCGAATCCTTTTTCTTTTTGAAAAGGAAATCGAAATTCTTAACGCCGTTTTTATTAACAAGACTAATGAAGCCATCCTGCAATACCACATCTGATAGTTTTACCTCACCAAGCACCAGCGGCATTATCCGTACACTTACCACAAAGTTTTTGATGTTCAATAAGCTATCGCGGCCATCTGGTACGATGCTGATATCCGAGAATGAAACGGTGCTGAGACCTGTGAACTTTGCCGATCCTATTTTTACATCTAAATTATAATCTCTCTTTGCTTTTAATTTAGCTTTGTCGATGGCTTTTTCGAGCAGGGCTCCACGTTTTGAGTAGGCAACATATCCGCCGATAAGCAGAATAAGAATTAAGGGAACGAGAATGTATGCGGCTATGCGTATATATTTAGGATTAAGGCGCTTCATTTGTTAATTTTATCCAAAACTAAACTAAATCTTATCCCCTGCAAACGGTTGTTTTTGCAAATTGTTTCCTGATAAACTTAATCAACCACCTGTTTTCATAAATTTGCCTCATATTATGACAATTACTAAAGAACAAGTTTTACAGGCACTGGGCAATGTTGAAGAGCCGGATCTGAAAAAAGACCTGGTAACGCTTAACATGATCCAGGATATTCATATTGATGGCAACAACGTTAGCTTCTCGGTGATCCTGACTACACCGGCTTGCCCGCTTAAGGCCATGATTGAGAATGCCTGCCGTAATGCTATCCTGCATTTTGTAAGCAAAGAAGCCGTTATCAATATCAACATGACCTCGCGTGTAACTACTCAAAAAAACACCGGGGTTCCGGGTGTAAAAAATATCATTGCCGTAGCTTCGGGCAAGGGTGGTGTTGGTAAATCAACGGTTGCGGCAAACCTTGCTTTAGGTCTGGCAAAATCGGGCGCAAAAGTTGGGATGATCGATGCCGATATTTATGGCCCGTCGGTACCCATTATGTTTGGCCTGGAGGGCGCCCGTCCAATGGCCAGCCAGGTTGATGGCAAAACCCGAATTGAGCCGATTGAAAAATACGGGATCAAATTACTGTCTATCGGTTTCTTTACCGATCCTAACCAGCCGGTGCCATGGCGCGGGCCAATGGTATCAACCGCGGTAAAACAACTGTTCAATGATGCCGACTGGGGCGAGCTGGATTACCTGGTGATCGACCTGCCTCCGGGCACGGGCGATATCCACATTACAGTAACGCAAAGTTTCCCGGTAACAGGCGCTGTAATTGTTACCACGCCGCAAAATGTAGCGCTTGCCGATGCAAAAAAAGGTATTGGTATGTTTATGATGCCGGCTATTAATGTGCCTATACTGGGGGTGGTTGAAAACATGTCGTACTTTACACCTGCCGAACTGCCCGAAAACAAGTATTACATATTTGGTAAAGGCGGTGGACAAAAACTGGCGGCACAGCTTGATGTTCCGTTCCTGGGCGAAATCCCGCTGATTAAAGGCATCAGTGATTCGGGCGATGCCGGTAAGCCAACGGTGCTTGAAGAAGACGGCCCGATGACCGCTGCCTTTGTGAAAATGGCCGAGCGTGTTGCCCAGCAGGTGGCCATATCAAATGCCAAAGCGTTGAGTGCAGAAAATATTGTAAATAATTAATAACTTTACATAACGTTATAAATTAATAAAAATGAGTTTATTAAATCAGGTTGAAGCAGCTTTAGATACTATCCGTCCGTATTTGGAGGCTGATGGGGGGAATGTTTCTGTTGAGGAGATAACTCCTGAAAATGTTGTTAAATTAAAGTTGTTGGGTTCATGCGGATCATGCCCAATGAGTATCATGACCCTTAAAGCAGGTATTGAGCAGGCTATTAAAAAAGCTGTGCCCGAAATTACTGCCATTGAGGCCATAAACCTAACGGACATTGATGACCCCAATGCCGTGCTTCCCGAAAATTTAAGGTAGTTGTTAAGATTTGTTAAATCCCCGGTCCAATTAGGGGATATGACTTACTTTTGATGAAGTTTAAAAACTATTTTGGCCTGCGCAGCGTAATATATGTTGAGCTAAGTAGTTAATGGTTTTATGAAATATTTATTTGGTTTACTGCTGTTATTTGTTTCAATGGGCGCTTTTGCACAAAGCAAAGACCGCCCCGTTGTGCAGTTTACCGGTATTACTCATAATGCCGATAGCGTAAAGATCACTATCCCTTATGTAACCATTACCAATACTTCGGCACATAATATCATTAACGTATCAAATTATAAGGGATACTTTTCATTTGTAGTACATGAACGCGATACCCTTCGCTTCACCTGTGTTGGTTATGCCCCGGTTACAGTGGTTATCCCGTCCAATCTGCCAAATGAAAGTTATACTACCCAGGTATCCCTGAAAGCGCAGATCATCAACCTGCCTACATTTCACGTGTTTCCATGGGCCACTACAGATGAGTTTAAAAAAGATTTCCTGGCTATAAAACTTGCTGACGACGATTTGGAGATTGCCCGCAAAAATATCAGCAAGGCAACCCTATCGGCCCTGTACAATACTTTGCCCCGCGATGCCCAGGAAATACAATCGGCCAATGCGCAGGCTATGCACACCAGCATCCTGAATTCGCACTCCCTTACTCCTAATCCGCTGTTAAACCCGCTGGCATGGGGTAGCCTCATCAAGTCGATATCTGATGGGGATAAGAGTAGTAGTAAATAATCATTAAGATTTTGGTTGTTAATCCTACAACTTGCGCTCATCTGTGATGAGTGCTTAAAATGGGCTTACGTTTGTAACGTAAGCGCCGGAAATGGCGTTGCAAACGCCAAACCACATTAAGCACTCGTTAAAAACCTACCGTGTACCCATATCTTTAAAAAAATGTCATTTCGATAGAGCTGGGCAGGCCTAAGCATAGAAGCGAAAGAGAAATCTTATACGCCATGCATAGCGGCCTGCATGGCGTATAAGATTTCTCCTTACCACATCCGCACATTCCCCAACAGGTTCGTCGAAATGACATCTTCTTTTAATTCATAATAATAATTAAAAGATATGGGTACACGGTAGGTTAAAAACGAGCGCAAGTCGAAAAATATTTATAAGAGATTTAAACCTCATCATCAAAATCCATCACTTCCCCTTCAAACATTTCCAACTCCTGCAAATTATGACTTACTACAATAGTAGTAACCCCTAATTGCTTAAGTAAAAGCTTAAGTTCAGCAATCAGTGTAGTTTTCATTTTACTATCCAGTGCCGAAAACGGTTCATCCATTAAAAGCAGCTTTGGTTTGGTAGCCAATGCCCTCAAAATCGCCAGCCGCTGTTGTTGCCCGCCGGATAAGTGATCGGGCTTGTGAGTGGTAAAGTTATCCAGTTGTCCCAATTGCAGCAGGCGCTTTATCCAGCCGGTATCATTGCTGGCATACTCCAGGTGTTGCTGCACCGTCATGTTTGGGAACAGGGCGTAGTTTTGAAATACGAAGCCGATATGCCTTTTTTGCGGCGATAAGTTGATCGGTTGGTCATCATCAAACCAGGTAATTCCGTCCGCTATGATCTTCCCTTTTCGGGGCGATGACAGACCGGCTATCATTTTAAGCAATGTGGTTTTTCCGGCTCCCGAAGGCCCCCAAATTTTGGTAACGCTCCCGGAAACAAACTGCCGTTTTATCTTCAGCAATTGCCCGCCATGATAGGCTTTCAGTTTTATTTCAATATCTACGCTGATCATGCTAAAGGGCCTTTCGCCTGATATTTATTGAATATAAAAACAGCTATCACCAAAATAAACGTAATGGAGAATAAAATCAACGAATAATTATTGGCCGAGGCATAGTCCATCTTCTCTACCGAATCGTACACCGCGATGGATGCCAGCCTTGTAACTCCGGGGATATTGCCGCCTATCATCAGCACAACGCCAAACTCTCCCAGCGTATGGGCAAAAGTTAAAACCGCGGCTGTTAATAATGACGGCTTAATATTGGGCAGTAGAACGTATCTGAAAGTTTGCCATTCGGTTTTTCCCAATGTGTATGACGCTTCGGCTAATGAAACCGGCAATTGCTGCAGAGCAGATTTTACAGGTCCCACCATAAAAGGCATACTATAAATTACCGAAGCCAGGACCAACCCCGGAAAAGAAAAAACCAGTTGTACATCAAAAGTATCATGCAGCCATTTCCCTAAACCATGCTGCGGGCTGAAAGCCAGCAGCAGATAAAAGCCCAGTACCGATGGCGGCAACACCAAAGGCATGGTAATAATAGCTTCGGCAACGATCTTGATAAAAGACCGCCCTCTTGAAAGCCACCAGGCAAATGGCAGCCCGATAAGCAGCAATAACAAGGTGCTGATGCCTGCTAATTTTAATGTGAGCCATATGGGCGATAGGTCCATCGATAAAAATACAAATTATTGCACCCTATAACCATACGCTTTAAAAATACTTTTAGCCGCCGGGCTTAAAATGTACCTATAAAATTTTTCGGCCGCAGGATTAGTCGCTCCGTGTTTCAGGATCACGATACCCTGCAGTATGGGATCGTAAGTTTTGGGATCGACGACCATATAAAACAGCGGTGTTTTATTTCCCAGTTCCTTTACCAGCGATTGGGTAGTGAAGCCGATATCGGCCACGCCTGTGGTAATGTAAGTATTTACCTGCGATATGCTTTCTCCATAAACGGCCTTCGATTTGGCATCATCCAAAATCCCCTTATCCCTGAGCGATTGCTCGGCGGCTTTACCATAAGGCGCTATAGCCGGATTTGCTATGGCGATTTTTTTTATCCTTGCCGAAAGCAGCAGGCGTTCCCAGTTTTCAAAACCAATATTTTGCGTACTGCAAATGATCAGGCTGCCTGAGGCATACACTACCGGTTTTTCTTTTGCCAAACCATTTTTAAACAGCGTTTCGGGAAAGGTCATATCTGCCGATAAAAATACATCAAACGGCGCTCCGTTGCTGATCTGAGCCACCAGCTTACCCGATGAGCCTATAATGACATCAATGGTAATTCCTGTTTTTTGCTTAAAATCTTTTTGTAAAACCTCCATTACCGGCTGCAGGTTAGCAGCAGCCGCCACCCGGATATTTTGGGCGTTTACGGTTAAGCTTGCTGTAAATAGCAGGGCCAATAAAAAGAATATGCTTTTTTTTAGCCCGGTATTGTAATGTTCGCTTTGCATCGGTTTTATAGTTTTTAGCTTTCAGGCAACAGTTTTCGTTTTGGTAATGAAGCACATCGTGATTTTTAAGAAGCGATATTTTGATGCCCTAACACTACAAATATACGCTTGTTATAACCAATAGCGGTTCATATATTAGTCATGTTAAGTTATCTGATAAATCAAATTTTAACAGGGATAAAATTGTCAAACGCCGCGCGTCCGGACTTTAAAAATACTCCTGATAAAAAATGCTATTGTTGTTTTTTAGCCGTAGTCCTTTAATATAAAATAGATGGAAAAGCCGCTTCGGGAGCTTTAGTAAACGGGCCTGTGACTATTTATGGATGGTAATGCCCGGATATTAACAACAAATAGCTAAAAATTAACATTTTAAATAACTGTATAATGTACTTTTAATAGGAATAGAAAAATAAAAATATTATAATTGTATCCGGCCTGACGCTAACCAAACAACCATTTCTTTCGCGCCTGTAGTGAAACCACCATTACAGGTGCGGAATACATCCATTTCCCAAGCCTATGTTTAAACTTTTACTGAGATTTTTTATCGGTATTATAATGTTTTGCTTATGCTTTTCAACAGGCATAGCTCAAACCACGGTTCAAATAAATGACAAAGTTAACCAGCATATTTTTGAATATAAACAGATAGTATATTTTGAGGATACAACCGGAAAACTCAGCCTCGATGATATTCGCGACGCTTACTTAGCAGGCAAATTCGCAGTTAACTATGAACCAACCCCCGTTACCCATCACAACAATTCGGCTTATTGGTACCGCATAAAAATTGGCAAGGCCAATGCCACCAGCAACAACTGGATCCTGGAGTTTTTTGATCAAACTATCGACAGTATTACCGTTTATTCGCCCGTTAAAAATGCTTACCGGGCAACCTCGCTTGGCAGCAGTCGTCCTTTTGCCGCGCGCTTTTACAAACACAAAAACTTTAGCTTTAATATCAACAGCAACCAGGGCCCAGATGACGTTTATTATATCCGTATCCGTTCGGGGCATTCGGTTAATGTGATCATGGTATTGCGTACGGTAAGCCGCTTTATTGGTTACGCGCTCGACGAATATTTTTTCTTTGGTGTTTTTTACGGTATGATCCTGGTTTTTGGCTTGTACAATTTCATGATGTTCATAGCCATGCGCCAGGTGCAATACCTGTATTACATCATTTATAATCTCAGCATCGGCCTTTATGAAATGTGTGCCGATGGCATAGCTTACCAGTACATCTGGCCAAACTATCCCGGCTGGAACAATTACGCGTATGGTATCGCCCTGTTCTCGGCCAGTATTTTTGCCATCCTTTTTGCTCAAAGCCTGCTCAATTTAAAAGTTAATGCCCCGCGTTTAAATAAAGTGATCAAGTGGGTGATCATTTTCAGGTGCATTTATTTCCTGGCCTGCATTACTATTAATATGGCCTGGTTTAACTACAAGATCATCGAGTTTTTGCCGCTGTGCATTTCTTTTTATGCGGGCTGTTATGTGTTGATAAAAGGATACAAACCGGCGCGGTTCTTTGTTATCGGGTATACGTTTTTACTTACCGGCTTTGTTATTAAAAGCTGTATAGCACTAAATATCTGGTGGCTGCCTGTTACCGAGTTTGATTACTACAGTCTTAGTATTTGTTTTATTATGGAGATGCTGTTCATCTCTTTTGCTATAGGGGATAAAGTGCGGATCCTTAAAAAGGAAAAGGATGTTGCCCAGCAGGATATTATAGCCCAGATGAAACAAAACGAAGAGCTGAAAGATACCCTGAACCGCAGCCTTGAAGCCCAGGTGCAGGAGCGCACCCGAGAGCTGGTTGAAAAGTCATCAATGATAGCGGAACAAAACGAGGAGCTTAAATCAGTTAATGAGCTGCTGCAACAACAGGCCGAAGAGATCTCGCGTATGAATGTGCTCCTTGAAAAAGACAACATTATCCTGCATAATGATATTGAAAAAGTAACCCACGATAGGGTAATGCTCACCGAAGTTGACTTTGAAGAGTTTAGCCGTATTTATCCCGACAGGGAAACCTGTTTTAAATTCCTGTCCGACCTGAAATGGGAGCACGGTTATGCCTGCCGCAAATGCAGCAATACACATTATGGCAGCGGGCACCTGCCTTACAGTCGCCGGTGTTCAAAATGTGGTTATGAAGAGTCGGTGATAGCTTACACCATACTGCAAAATACCCGGATCCCCATCAATAAAGCTTTTTATATGATTTTCCTGATGTATTCAACCAAGGGTAAGATCTCGTCACATAAACTTTCCGAAATTCTTTCTATCCGCCAAAGCACCTGCTGGGCTTACAGCTCGCGCATAAAAAAGGTAATGGAGCAGCGTAAAAAAGAGATAAAAAACGCGGGAAATAAAGGGTGGAGTAAATTAGTGATCGACATGAATGCATAGCAATGATGACCTATGAATCCAATCGAATCTTCTTTCCATTAGCCATTAACTATGATCTATGAACCATGATCTATGAACTATGAACCATGATCTATGAACCCGACGACGACTTCCTGATAAACAGCTTTGATTTCAATACATGTTGCTTTTTAGGAGCGGAGCCGTTGTTTTCCAGCACATCGAACAGTAAAGTTGCTGCCTTTACGCCCATTTCGTAAGCGGGTTGCGTTATGGTTGAAAGAGGAGGAGAAAGGAGCGGGGCTACCCTGAGGCTTGAAAAGCTAATCACTTTCAGATCGTTAGGTATCGAAATGCCAAGGTCATTACAAACGTAGTAGGTGGCAAAGGCCAAACGTTCAACCGAACTGAAAATACCATCAGGCTTGATTATCTGTAAGGCCTTTTTCAAAATCTTATAATTTTCCTTTTCATCGTTGCTGCAATCAATAACAAGGGTATCATCAAACACGATCTTGTGCTTAGCCAGCGCATCCATATAACCCTGCATCCGCACTTTACCTATCGAAATACTTTTGTTAACCACCAGGTAAGCAACCTTTTTGCACCCGGTTTTAATAAGGTGTTCGGTTGCGGCAAAGCTGGCGTCATAGTCGTTAGTAGTTACTTTGGCGGCCTCAATATCCTCATAAACGCGGTCGAAAAAAACGACAGGCACATGCTTTTTTTCCAGCTGGCGCAGATAGTTGTGGTCGCTTGCCTCGCCGGATACCGACATGATAATGCCATCGGCTTTACCATTGTTAAGGTAATTTACAAACGATACTTCCTTTTCAAAAACGTCGTCGGTGCGGTAAAGTAAAATGTAGAACCCTTTTTTACGGGCAACCTCTTCAATGCCATTGATAGCCTGCGAAAAAAAGTCGTTAGCTATTTCGGGAACAATAACAGCCAGGGTTTTGGTCTTTTTATCGCGGAGGTTACTGGCATAATGGTTGGGCAAATAGTTATGTTGTTTGGCGTAGGCTAAAATCCGCTCTTTGGTATCTTTATTAATATCAGTGTTTCCATTAAAGGCCCTCGAGATGGTTGATGTGGAGATATTGAGTTCCTTTGCCAGTTTTTTGATATTGATATTGTCCATTTTCGCTCGCTAAATCTATTCCTATAGGCCAAATGTAATAAAACAGATCAATTGTGTTTAAACATTAAGGCTATAATTGTCAAAATATCATTACAAAAGAGGGCTCGATCAGGAATGGCCCCCGGACTGGACGGCAAGTAGTTAACTGTAAGTTAATCAGTGGCATGCGGTTTGCATAATATTGATATAGAAAGCAGGGCTGGGTGTATGGCAAAACGAATTTTGATAATTGATGATAACGAGCTGATGATAGAGGTGATGACCTACATCTTGCTCGGCAAAGGTTACGAAGTAGCCTCGTCAACCCATGTCCATGAAATTTTCAGGACTATAAAAGCATGCCACCCCGACCTGGTGATCCTGGATATTGTTAATAAAAGCATGGACGGCCGTGAGCTATGCCGGCTCATTAAATTGAACCGGGCCACTAAAAATCTTCGTGTAATTGTTTGTTCAGAAAACGAAGAAACCGAAGCACAGGAACCGCAAAAAGGGGCGCCGGATGATGTTTTGCACAAGCCTTTTGGCATGAACAGCCTGATCCATAAGGTTCAGTTACAGCTGGCGGCCTGATTAAATGTGCAAAATAATGATCTGTAAATTAACCTGTTAATGTAGAAATTTGTTATTGCCCGCCGCCTGTTGTTGCTTTTGTAACATGGGATACGTATGTTTACCGTAGAGAAGATAAAGATGGGATTGCCACTAAGAATAACTTTTAACGATACCGACCACGTGTATCAAATTAATACCTCGCCAATTACCCCAACCACCAGCGAACTTGAGATCCTGTTAAATGGTGAGAAAATAATCCTTCAAAAAGACGCCCGCCGTGTATGGGTACAAAAAGGCGAAGGCCCGGTAATTGACCCCGAATTTGCGCAAGCTTTGGGACGCTCGGTTGCTTTGCGGTTTAGGATGTAAGCGGGTTAATGGACGGCTGTCGCTGTTAATATCAAGAAATTTTCTCCCTTTAATTTTTTGAGTAAGGATAATATTGGGGTTTGGTTTTCTATTTCCAGGGTCAAACCAATAAAAAATTGGCCGGAACTTTGGTCGCCAATTTCTACGCTTTTTATTTTGACGACCTCGTCATTTAAGCAAACGAAATCACCGGCTGCAATTGTTCGCCGAATAATCTGTCCGGCGATAACTAATCCGCGACCAGTAATATTAAACCAATCTTGTAGAAGGAATTGTGCAGTGTTTTGCATTAGATTAAAGTACGAAAAAAATGTCATTTCAACGAACAGGAAGAGGAAACCCTCTTCCGCTCTCTTGAAATGACATTTGCTGGCTGCCTTACATCATTCCCAACATCACTAAACCCATTACAATCATCAGTCCATCTTCAATAATGGTTACTGTGCTCATGGGCAAATTAAACACCGCGCCAAGGCATGCACAACGGATCTGTCTTTTGCTGAAAACACTTTGCAGCACACCAATCAGGCTTATGCTCATCACCGCAACCATAACAGCGTTAACCGTTACCGGCGCAATATTAAGTGCAAAGGCAAGGCCTAAACCCAGTTCAACAAAAACATACACGTAGCCCCATCCGCCCCAGCGTTTGGCCACCACATCATACATGGCATAGCTATCGGCAAAGCCCGCGATATCCAACAGTTTAAAAAAGGAGAATACCAGGAAAAAGCCGCTCATGAAAACGCGCATGACCGTAGTGATGTTAAATCCGCCTGTATGGCTTCCGGCAATTATTGCTGCTGCTAAAATATAACCAAAAATGAGCAGGATCGGCTTGTAGGTTTGCAGCCAGGTGCGGTTTTCAGCAGCATCTGTCGTACTCAAGTGGTGATGATTTACCTCTGCTTCGCTAAGCTGGTATTTAGGATAAGCGGCGAGTGCCTGTTTAAGGTCGGCAGTCGGCAGGTGCTTTTTCATCGTGATGTCGGCAGTACCTTCGGCTAAAGAGATCTCAACTTTTTCGATGTTGGGAACTTGCTGTAACAGGCCCTGCACTTTAGCCAGGCAACCGGTGCAGGTCATGCCCGTGATATTATATGTATGTGTCATGATAATTTGTATTTGCTGATACAAAATTACCATGAGCCGGCAGGGAAGGTATTACGGTATTATGGTTATGATTTATAAGATTTACAGGTTAGCGCGAGTGCTACCCATGACAACGTAAAAAAATGGGTGTCATACTGAGCCCGTCGAAGTATGGCGGGCAGGCCTCTGCGCACGAGTCTTCGACAGGCTCAGACTGACAGGTGCTCTTTGTCATCTAACCTTCAGAGGCTCCGGATTTAAATCACTCAGCAAAGCAGGCCACAATTTGATCGGATTACACGAACCATTGCGGAATAAATTCGTGTAATTCGTTTCAATTCGAAAAATTCGTGCTTTATATGTCTTCCAGGTTTGTGCGTTTACTACCCTGAAGGGCTTTAAAGGCAGATGGTGTCATCCCGGTTATCTGTTTAAACTGGCTGGATAGGTAGGCAACGCTGCTATAGCTTAATTGAAACGCGATTTCGGAAAGACTAAGTTCATTATAAACCAGGAGTTCCTTCACTTTTTCAATACGCTGGGCTATGTAGTATTTTTCGATGGTTGTGCCTTCAACAGCCGAAAACAGGTTGCTCAGGTACCCATAATCATAATTAAGTTTTGAAGTAAGCAGCGCCGAAAGCTTTAAGGGCGATTGTGTTTCGGCGTAGTGCACATGCTCAATGATGAGGGTTTTGATCTGTTCAATAATACGGCTCTTTTGATCGTCGATGAGTTCAAACCCAAGGGTGTTTAACGATGTTTCCAATCGTTTAAGTTGAATTGGGGTGAGGGCTTCTTTAATCTCTACCTCACCAAGCTCAACAGAAACAGGCTGCAGCCCGGCTTTTTCCAGCTCGGTTTTCACCATTATTTTGCAGCGGCTGCAAACCATGTTTTTTATGTACAGCTTCATGGCTGCAAAACTACTATTTTACCAAATATTAAAAACGTCCTTGTTTATATCAAAGGGGATGAGCGCAAAAGCAACGCTATTTGTAGTCTCAACTTCCTTTTTTCCTTATTTAACGATTATTTGCACCCGCCCAACTAATTGTTACATTTATTATAAAGGATTGTAGTTTTCTTTGCATTGCAAACCGAATGGCTATGAAAACCAACAGAAAACCCTTGTATCAACGAAAAGCGTTCCTTATCATCCTGATTTTATTTGCAGGCTTTTTGTGCATCCAGTTTGTGCGCCCGGATGTTCCTAATCCGCCGGTAACGGGCGACCTGGAAGCCCCGGCAGATGTTAAGGCTATTATTCAACGTGCCTGTTATGATTGCCATTCAAACAACACCAATTTACGCTGGTACGATAAAATAGTTCCCATTTACTGGGGGGTGGCATCCCATATCAAACAGGGCAGGGCCGACCTTAATTTTTCCGAATGGAATAAGCTCGCGCCGGCCGATCAGAAAGGCAAACTCTGGGAGTCGGTAAATCAGATAATAGCCGGAGCAATGCCTTTGCCGGGTTATACCGCTGTTCATACCGGCGCAAAAGTATCCGCAGCCGATCTTGCTGTTTTGAAGAATTATCTTGCTTCAATGGTGCACAGCAAGCCTGCCGATACGACGGTTATCAATGCCGCCGACAGGCAATATCAGCATTGGCAAAAAAACAAAACAGCAGTAAGCAAATTGCCGACAGCGGCCAACGGCATCTCTTACATCCCCGATTATAAAAACTGGCAGCCCATCAGTACTACCGAGCGTTTTGATAATAACACCCTGCGCGTAATCTTCGGTAATGTTATTGCCGTTAAAGCGATCAAAGAAAACAAGATCCACCCATGGCCAAACGGCGCCATATTTGCCAAAGTGGCCTGGGCACAACTACAGGACAAGGACGGGACCACCCATACCGGCGAGTTTAAACAAGTGGAGTACATGATAAAAGACGATAAAAAATATGCATCTACCTATGGTTGGGGCTGGGCGAGGTTTAAGACCCCGAAGATGGTGCCGTACGGCGGTTCAAATGTCATGTTTACCACAGAATGTATGAATTGCCACAAGCCGATGGCTGCCGAGGATTTTGTATTTACCCAACCAATTAAACACTAAACCCATGAAAGCATTATATAGTTTATTTGCTGTATGCAGCTTAATGTTTGCGGCCTGCTCCGATAACAAACCGGTTGAATTATACAACACCAAAGCCGCGCTGCCATCATCTCCGAAATATAACCTGGATGGGCTCAAGGTAATTACCTCATTTGTTAATAAGACCAAAGGTACAGCCTCAACACTTTACGGGAATGACCTGGCTTTGAAATCGGCAATTGACGGAAACAAAACAGTTGGCGCTAATGAAGTATTTACATTAGTAACCTGGAAGCAACAGGATGACGATCATTGGTTTGGCGCGAAGATCCCTTCGGATGTTGAATCGGTTGAAGTGATTAAAACCGCTTCGTCGGGAAATAGTGTTGTGGTAAATTATGAGCAATTAAACGGTAAAGACCTTTCTTCAAAAGCCGATACAATTGGACAGGGCGAAAGAATCAGGTACATACTTGAACAAAGACCTTCTGTTTTGCCGTAGTAATTCAGAATACATGAGTAAAGTGAAAAAAGGGGCTGTGAAATAATTCACCAGCCCTTTTTATATAGAGCAAGCTCCCGGCTCTTGGCTTTTCGCCTTCTGCTTTTAGCTTTTAAGCTATATCAATTTCAGTCCGATCACCATCTTGTGGAGGGGCTTCAAGTGTTTTTACCGGTTCCAAACCGGAGGCATATCCAAACAGGCGACGCTCTTTGATTATCGTAGCCACCTCGGGTGGCACAAACTCTTCCCAGCCATCGGCGCCCAGTTTTATCAGCTCAAGCACATTGTCGGTTTCAACGTTAAGGTTATTTTCGTTATAATGCCTGATGTCTTCTATCTTATTGTTGGCTATCAGGTAGCGGTACAGATCAATCAGGTGTGGCGGAAGGTAAAAACGCAGGCAATTCCAGATCACGCCATCGCGCAGGGTAGGGTATATAAACAATTTTACCTTACGGCTAAACAAGGTAGCGAACGACTCCAAAATGCCACCCGGCAAATCTTTATAATGTTCTTCCGAGAAAATGTACTCCAGGTTAGGGAAACCAAGCACCACGCCCATTTTAAGTTTGGTGATCTTTGAAAGATAAGCCACCAATTTATAATACTCGTGAAAATTAGAGATCATCACCGTTTGGCCCAGCGAGCCGAGGATATCTACACGGTCGAGAAAGTCCTTCTCGTCTATATCGGCATTGATATCGGCGTTACGTTCTTTAAGGGCCTGGAGGGTAAGCTCGGTAACGACAACAACATTTTCCTTATCAACATCCGATTCCTGCAAAAACTGCTTAACACCGGTGTTCAACATATCCATATGCACGTTGATAACCGGACGGAAACGGCCGCGCACCATTACGATGTGCTTTTTGTATAAAACTTCGGATGGTTGCAGGTTTTTACCGTCGGGCCCAAATAGCGCCGCATCCGAAAAGCCGTATTTTACCAGATGAAGGCTCATGAGCCGGTTATCAACTTTGGTAAAGTTTGGTCCTTCAAAGCGGATCATGTCTATCTGGATCCTGTCGCGCGAGAGATTATCCATCAGCGAAAGCAGGAATACCGGTGGAATCTCATTATAATAAAAGCAGGCATACATCAGGTTTACACCCAATATCCCCACAGCCTGCTGTTGCAGGTTATTATCGTTATCCAGCAGCTTAACGTGGATCACCACATCATTGTACTGCCCGTTCGGCTCCAGTTGAAAGCGTACGCCCATCCAACCGTGGCCTTCATTTGTTTTGTTGTAATTGAGGGCCGATATGGTATCCGCGAAAGCAAAAAAAGTTGAAGTGTCACCACGCTGCGTACCAAGGCGCTCAATGATCAGGCCATATTCATGACCAAGCATGGCCATCAGGCGCGGTTCGCTTACATAACGGCGGGTTTGCTGTACCCCATAAATGGCATCTGAAAAAAGCATGTCATAGGCCGACATGGTTTTGGCTATGGTACCGGATGATGCCCCGGCTTTAAAAAAGTTTGCTGCTACGTCCTGTCCGGCACCTATTTCGGCAAATGAGCCATAAATTTCGGGGTTAAGATTAATGGCCAGCGCTTTTTGTTTGGTCCCAATATCTTTATTGTGAATGGCATTCATACCCATTAAATTATTATAGTTTACTGTTACCAGTAGTATAACCTTGCTAAGAAGGTCTAAAATTACACTTTTTTAAGCGAAGGCGTGTTAAGAATGTATTACAAAATAAGCAATCGGCCCGTTTTATTACGTTCAGAAAATAAATTAATGTTTTTTTGACAGATATTCCGGCTTGATGTTCAGCGCCATCCGAAAAAGATTTCCGTAAAAAAATAAACAAAAAACTTGCGTAGTTAAATGGCTACATTTATATTTGTAGTCAAATAGCTACACGATGAATTTAAGACGAGATGTATTTCAAGCCATAGCCGACCCAACCCGAAGGGCCATCCTTTTACTGGTTGCCACACAAGCAATGACCGCTGGTGTAATTGCGTCAAACTTTGATACCGCCAGGCCCACCGTTTCCAAACACCTTCAAATACTTACCGAGTGCGAGCTGCTTAAACAGGAGCAAAACGGCAGGGAGATCTATTATCATATCAATGCAGAAAAAATGAAAGATGTGGCCGACTTCATTGAACCGTTCCGCGCGATGTGGGAAGACAGGTTCAACAAATTAGAAACTATTATGAAAAATTATAAAGGCAAATAACATGGAACAAAAAACAAAAATAGATGCTGAAAACGGCAAACAGGATTTAACCATTACAAGAGTATTTGACTTACCGGTGGAACTGCTTTTTAAAGCCTATATGGAGCCCGAAATTGTTGAGCAATGGATGGGAACAAAAGTGCTGAAGCTTGAAAATAAAAAGCACGGCAGTTGGCAATTTGAAACAAAAGATCCGCATGGTAACGTTGTTTTCAAAGCCAATGGAACAATTCATGAGTTTATCCCCGGGCAAAAAATCACCCGTACGTTTGAAATGGACAACGCGCCGTTTGATGTGCAACTCGAGTTCCTGGAGTTTGAAAAACTTACCGGCGATACCAGCAAACTCAATATGCATGTGGTTTACCGAACGCCCGAATTGAGGGACCAGATGCTTAAGCTGCCTTTTGCCTATGGCATAAACATGGCACACAACAGGTTACAGGATGTATTAAGTAAAATGATTAATACAGCATCATGAAACGGAATAAAATTATTTATTGGATAGCCACCATATGGCTTGCTTTAGGAATGATATCAACAGGAATGGTGCAGCTATTAAAAGCGAAGGCCGGGGCAGGAGGGGCGGACAGCGTGGCCCATTTGGGCTATCCGGACTATTTTTTGACGATATTGGGTGTTTGGAAAGTTTTGGGCGTTATAGCGGTGCTTGCCCCTAAATTTCCGGTAGTAAAGGAATGGGCTTACGCAGGCTTTTTCTTCGCCATGTCGGGCGCAATAATTTCGCATATAGCCTCGGGTAATGCGGTGACTGAAATATTTCCGGCATTGCTGTTGCTGGTACTGACAATCATATCATGGTATTTCAGACCTGCCGAAAGAAGAGTAACTTCGGATAACCAATTATAAGCAACATGAACCCCAAAGTTGATTTTTATTTTAATAAAGCCGGGAAGTGGCAGGAAGAAGTAGAGCAATTGAGATCGGTTGTTCTTGATTGCGGATTGACCGAAGAATTAAAATGGGGCTGTCCCTGTTATACCTTTCGGGAAAGCAACATCGTTTTGATCCATGTATTTAAAGAATATTGCGCGCTTTTATTTTTCAAGGGAGCTTTATTAAGTGATACCCATAACATCCTTATTCAGCAAACCAAAAACGTACAAGCTGCGCGGCAAATCAGGTTTACCAATGCCGGGGAAATAGCCGGACAAAGAAGTATCCTGAAAGCCTATATTTATGAAGCCATTGAGGTGGAAAAGGCAGGACTAAAAGTAAATTTAAAGCAGACGGAAGATTTTGCCGTCGCTCAGGAGTTTCAACAAAAATTAAATACCATACCCGCCCTTAAAACCGCATTTGAAGCATTAACACCCGGACGGCAAAAAGCATATCTCCTTCATTTTTCCCAACCCAAACAAGCCTCGACCCGCGAGGCAAGAGTTGAAAAATGGATGCCGCAAATCCTTAATGGTAAAGGATTGAATGATTTGTAGTACAGCCCGTTTTGAAGAATAAAAAGCGGAGGCCTGTGCGATTCCCCTCTTTAGAGGGGTGTAGGGGGGGGGCTTTGAAAAGGCAATCGCATAAACACACCCCAGCCACCGCGCTGTCCTACGCGCCCCCTCTCAAAAGGGGAATTGAAGAATTACCTGAAAACCAATAAACCATAACCTGCAATAAATATGAAGCTATCACCAGAACAACAGAAAGAACTTATCGGCATACTAAAAACCCGTTTTGAGAAAAACATGAACCGCCACACGGGTATAGAATGGGCTCGGGTACAAGGCAAACTGGAAGCCAATACCGAAAAGCTAAAATCACTTAATGAAATGGAATTAACCGGCGGAGAACCCGATGTTGTTGCTTACGATAAAAATACGGACGAATATATTTTTTTCGACTGTGCTGCAGAAAGCCCCAAAGGCCGCAGAAGTGTTTGCTACGATCATGAAGCGCTGGAAGCCAGAAAAGAACACAAGCCCGGAAACAGCGCTGTTGAAATGGCGAAGGATATGGGCATTGAACTTTTAGATGAAGACCAATACCGCGAATTGCAAAAGCTTGGAAAGTTTGATACCAAAACCTCAAGCTGGATCAAAACACCGGCCGATATCAGGAAGCTCGGCGGCGCCATTTTTGCCGATTACCGTTATGGTACCATATTTATTTACCACAACGGGGCGGAGTCATACTATGCTGCAAGAGGATTTAGAGGGGCCTTGAGGGTTTGAGTTCCCTGTTTTCAGGTCTGTTTAAGTAACCTTTTGCGATATTCGCTGTTAGGTATGTGGCAATTAAATTCATAATATATGGCAGCATAGAGCACAACAATGAGCGGAGAGAAAAGCCTCTGTATTCCTCATGTTTTAAAACACAAAAAGAGCATATCCAATCGGTAAAATCACCTCTCAAATATGCTCTTTAATCTTTGTTTTCATGTCGGGATGGCGGGATTCGAACCCACGACCTCCAGCACCCCATGCTGGCGCGATACCGGGCTACGCTACATCCCGAAATAAATGTATGGCCGGGCTGCAAATATAATTGTTGTTAGTATATTTCAAAATGCAAATGCTTTCTTTAAGCGTTATAAGCTGTTTTTATCTCTTGTTAGTATTTTTTGACCTGTTTGTGTCTACTAAATGATGTGTGGTTGATAAATAATTGTTAACACTCTTAATGGTTTAATAAGCATAGCTTTCTCTGACAATTCCTTATCCAACTTTTATCTTTTCTTTATTCGATGTCTTCGAACGGTAGGCTTTCGAGATTTTTAATTTGTATAGAGGGAGCTTTATATGGCTCTCTGGGCATTGAAAGCAGTTGCTTTTCTTCACCTACAGCAAAGCCAAGTTTATATCCAATGTTATCTTCAGTAGTCATCAAAACATTGTCATATTCATTGTCGTCATCTGCGAGAAAGAGCATGACCTTTTTGTTTTTGCTTTTGTCTGTTATCCAGTCGTCAGTTTCTTTCGTTGTAACCCATGCTGTCACCTTTGATTGCCATTTGATATCAATAGGATATTTAAGAAAATTAATCGCAAAACAGAAGGTAATGAAGTCTGTATCATAAGGAAATGTTATAGCAAAAGAATTTGAAGACAAAGTGGCAACTCTTGGCAATGCTATGAACCTGTCTTTATTGTAGATATTGCAAAACGACGTTAATGCACGTTTAACGTCTTCCTGATGCACATTGCTAACAATAATTAGTTTATCATTCTCTTTTGCAATGGTAGGCTTCTTATCATTTGATGGACGCGTGGCGTTTTTTGCAAGCTGACCTGTTGTATTGATACAAGCCTTTAAAATAAATGCTATGACCACTATTATTACAGAAATTAATATAATTTTCATTTGAGAGTCAATGGATTTCTAAGTTATAAATTTAGTTCGGATCCATCTGATAAATAGAAATCAGCTTTTGTAGGAAATCCTACATGTTTAAGATTGGTGCAATTTGATTAATAAGTAAAATTAGGGTGTGAATTTCTAATACTTCACCCTTGTTTTTTCTTTCGCCATCGGGCCATCCCCTCCAAATAAACTGACACGATCTTGTCAGTGTTCAATTTTTAAAAACCAGGTGTTCAACGTTTAAAAATGAAAATTCATAACCAATTGATTATCAAAGGCGGTTTGTTCAAGTCGGCTTTTAAAGCATTTTAGCGAAAACGCAAGTATCTGACAATCAGCGATATTTTTTTATGGAAAGATGGCGAGTGTTCACACTTTTAAAAATTGAACACTTGCAGATCCGCCTGGAAACGGAACCTGTAAAGCACAATCACCTCTTCATTAGTGGCTTGGTATGGGTAATTGAAAATTTCCCGGATAGTTTTACCGGTGCTCCATACTCGTTATAATAAACCCTGCCTGCTGCCTTTATTTCTTTTGGCCGGCTGCCGTTTAATGGATGAACAAGGCAGGTTATTGAAAAATCGACGCCGGTTTTAAATGAGTTTTCAACCGCATCCATAAGCACCGAACGTTGCCGGGGATCAATAATATCGATAGCCTCATTTAAAATTGGCTTTGTGCTTTCGGGAAACCCGAAGATCTTTAGCCCATATTCGGAAAGCGTAATCTCTTTGCTGCTGAAATCCAGCGACCAATCCCAAAGGGTATGATCGTAGGGCATTGTTAATTCAACACTATCCAATATTTCCGATAACTGGCCATTAAGTCTTTCCGATTTCATGTACGAAAGCTCCAGTTCTTCGCCAAGTGCCGAAAGCTCGTTTCTTAGTGTCGCTATTTCATTATTTAAAGCGGCGTATGTTTTGAGCCCGGTGCTATCTGCCAACGGCAGCGCAGACTCATCTTTTTCGTCAGGTAAGTCCCCAACTGGCTGCAGCTTATAACTTTTCTTTCGACGGGTTAAAAAAATGTTAATATATAAAAGGCAAAATATAGTGGCATAAAATAAAATATTTTGCCAAAAGCTACCTACACTAAAGTAGTCCAATATGGATTTATCGAGTTGGATCGGAATGGTCATGATAGGGCCGTGGCTAAATTAATGCAAGGTAATAATTAACTATACGCTCAACAATCCGTGAAAACACCCTTTTTTATGTTAATTTATATTGCGGCAATTAACCCGGGGTTAATTTAATGTGGAAATTTAAAATAAATAATCGTACTTGTTATTTGTGGTCCAAATCCTGCGTTTTTCCGCTGAAAATCGAAATTTTTGCTGCGCTATTTTAGGAGAGAAATTTCTGCTGTTGCAGATATAATTTTTGGATGAAAAAGCAGTTTTATATTTTACTGTACCCCCTTTTAAATTAATGGCGTGGCCCTTAAATCAGCGTTGTTTTAACATCGGCGGGTATGGCAGCGCACCATCTGTATGTAAAAAAGCATTTACCGGGTTATCATGGTTATAATTGCTGTGCTAAATGATAATTGTGTACCGTTTATGAACCGGGGTATCCTTGTTATTTTATTGACTGCTATGTATCTTGTTAGCGCGCTTGCTAAATTATGAACAGGTCATTTATATATAGCTTAAAAGTTTGGTTGCTGATGGTGATCATAGCGCCATTGCTGCACCTTGTGCTGTCATGGTTTATTATCGAGAACCCGGAAATTAGTCTTATTGAAGAGATCCAAAAAGATTACATCATTTTTGCAGACATGGTTTTGCTGATTACTATTCCCTTTGCCTTTATATTTTGGGTTGCCGTATACTCTTTATCAAAAAAGAGAGCTCCGTTTTATATAAAACAGGCTTTAACTATAGCTATACTGATAATTACTATGCTCCCGTTTTTTGAATTGCTTTTTGAGAAAAAAGTTTCCGCGGTGTCTTCAATAGCAGTAATTATATTTCCATATTCAATGACCGGGATAGCCGGCATCTGGCTGCATAAGCTCGAATCCGCAGAGGTTGAGGAAGAAGAAACAGTTGAAGAACAGGAATAGGATTGCTCCAGGCTTTTCCCATCATCATTCTTTAAAACCATGTATTTCCCAATAAAGCGGGGGAATCAATTTTTATTGTCATAAACAATTAACATTTTATTATTATTGCTTTAATTTTTAACTTAAACCAACACGTATTATATATAATACATGGCTTTTGCGTTTAATAAAGCGTGTGTATTTAACGTTTTTCCACCTGTAGTATGGCCTCGACAGAAAATTATGAACTTTTGCTTGGCAAAATCAATACTTTCATCCGGAAGTATTATTTCAATAATTTTTTGCGTGGATTGATATTTTTAGGAGCAGGCCTATTCACGGCTTACGTGGTTATCACATTGAGCGAGTATTTCGGCAATTTTAACATCTTGTTGCGTACTATCCTTTTTTACTTTTTTATCTTGCTCAATACAGTGCTTGTTTGCTGGCTGGTTTTACCATCATTATTGGCCTGGCTTAAATTAGGTAAAACGTTAACGCATGATGAAGCAGCCGAAATTATTGGCAGGCATTTTAACGATGTTCATGATAAGCTACTCAATACCCTGCAGCTTAAAAGGCTGGCGTCAGAGGATGAAAACCACCGCGCGCTTATCGAGGCCAGTATCAACCAAAAGATAGAAGCGCTTAAACCGGTAAGCTTTCCTTCGGCTATCAATCTGAAAGAAAACACTAAATATTTAAAATGGGCACTTGGTCCGCTCGGGGTAATTATCATCATTGCATTGGCGGCGCCATCGGTACTGACCGAAAGTACTAAAAGATTGATCAGGCATAACGAATATTTTGTTCCTGCTGCTCCGTTCAGGTTTATTGTATTGAACAAAACACTTTCAGTTGTGCAGGGGAGTGATTTAAAGCTCGACCTTAAATTAGAAGGCGATAAATTGCCTGCCGATGTTTATGTTGAAACCGGGGAAAATACCTTTAAGCTTGATAAGGAGAGCCTTAGCCGCTTCCATTATCAGTTCAGCAACCTGCAGCAAAACACCCGGTTTAAATTTTCGGGAAATGGGTTTAGCTCGGCAGTTTATGAAATTAAAGTGAATCAAAAACCGGCCTTGCTTCATTTTGATGTTGACCTGAATTACCCGGCCTATCTCCGTAAAAAAAATGAAAAACTGCTTAACGCCGGTGATTTGACTATTCCTGCCGGCACAACAGTAAATTGGCAATTGCATACCCAAAATGCCAGTGCCTTGATGTTTGACATAAATGGGCAAAGCCACCCTGCTGTACAACATGGACCAAACCTGTTTGAACACCGGGAGCGGATATTGAAAACTTCGGTTTACAAACTTTTACCGGTTAATACACAGGTAAGTTATAGTGACTCGGCCACATATCGCATCAGTATTGTTGCCGATGAAGCGCCATCCATTACTGTTGATGAAAAGCCAGATTCGGTAAGCATGAAAGCGTTTTATTTTAATGGCAAGATCCAGGACGATCATGGCTTTTCGGCGCTAACGTTTCATTACAGTATTGAGGCTTCAGGCAATAATAAAGCAAAGGAGTTTACCAAAAAGATTAATGCTGATCTGTCCCAAACACAAGCCGGGTTCTTTTACTACTGGAACCTGAAGGACATGGGTATTAGTCCCGGCGATCATGTAAGCTACTTTTTTGAGGTCGCCGATAACGACGACGTGACCGGGCATAAAACAGCCCGTACAGCAAAGCATACACTAAATATCCCCGATAGCAAGGAGATTAACCAGCAGTTAAATGCCGGCTCGAAAGCCATAAAAGAAAAAATGGCTTCGGCTATTAAGCTGGCCGGGCAGGTTGAACGTGACGCGCAAAAGTTAAATCAAAACCTGCTGAACAAAAACACGCTCTCGTTTGATGAGAAAAAACAGGTGGAAGACCTGATGCAAAAACGGAAAGACCTGGAAGATTTAGTAAAAGATATCCAGGCCGATAATAAAAAGAATTTATACAACCGGCAGGAAAACCAGCAGCAAACCGAAGAGATCAGGGCTAAGCAAAAACAGATAGAAGACCTGTTTAATAACGTACTTGATCAAAAAACAAAAGAGTTGCTTCAAAACCTGCAGCAAATGTTAAATGAACAACAGAAAGATGCTACCCGTGATGAGTTATCCAAAATGCAGATGGATAATAAATCCTTAAAAAAGGAGCTGGACCGGGTGCTGGAACTTTACAAAAAGCTGGAGTTTGAGCAAAAGCTCAATCAAAATCTCGATCAGCTGAATAAGCTGGCCGATGAGCAGCAAAAACTATCTGATCAAACCAAACAGCCCGGTGCCGATCAGAAGAATCTGCAGCAACAGCAGGATAAACTGAAGCGGGATTTTCAGGATGTGAAGAAAGGCTTTGACGAACTGCAGAAGGCCAACGAGCAATCCGAACGTAAATCCGACTATCAAAACCCCGAAAAAGAAACCAAAGATATTGAGCAGCAGATGGATCAAAGTGCCGGCGACCTGCAAAAAAAAGATAATTCAAAGGCGTCAAAATCGCAGCAGCAGGCAGCAAAGCAAATGAAGGAGCTTGCCGCAAAAATGCAAAAGGATAGCGACGAAGGCGAATCAAAAGAGAATGCTGTTGATGCACAGCAGCTTAGGGAATTGTTAAAGAGTTTGGTTAATAGTTCGTTTAATCAGGAAAAACTGATGCAAACGCTTAAAAACACCAATCCTACAGATCCATCATATGTTACTTTATCGCAAAACCAAAAAGATATCAAAGACAACCTGAAAACAGCCGAAGATAGCTTGTACGCCATCAGCAGAAGGGTGCCGCAGATTCAATCGACAGTAAATAAGGAGATTGCAAGCATTAACGACCATATTGACCAGGCCCTTGAGTTTTTGGGCGACAGGCGTACATTGGAGGCAAATCGTAACCAGCAATACGCCATGACATCCATGAATAACCTGGCCCTGATGCTGAGCGAAGCCCTTGAGCAAATGCAAAAAATGATGAATAAAGGCGGTAAGGGAGGCAAGGGCAAACAACAGTCGATATCGCAGCTGGCAAAGATGCAGCAGCAGCTCAATCAAAATATGCAAAAGGCCAGGGAGCAGATGCAACAACAAGGCAACCAGAGTAAGGGCCAGCAAGGAAATAGCGGTAATATGAGTGAGCAGTTTGCTAAAATGGCACGTCAGCAGCAGATGATACGGCAGGCTTTGCAACAAATTGACAGGGACGAAAATAAAGACGGGACAGGCGGATTAGGCAATTTGGATAAAATTTCGAAAGAAATGGAACAAACCGAACGTGATCTCGTAAACAGGAAGATTACAGATGATGCGCTAAAAAGGCAGCAGCAAATACAAACCCGGTTATTGGAGGCCGAAAAGGCCGAGCAGCAACGAGATCAGGATCAGCAACGAGAGAGCAATGCGGGTAAAGATTTGCCGCCGGGATATATAAAAGCGCTGCAGGGGTACCAGCAACAAAAAGCAAAGCAAACGGAGCAGATCAGAACGGTATCTCCGGCACTTAATTTGTATTATAAACAAAAAATAAAATCTTACTTTGATCAACTTAATGCCAAATAATATGGAAGAGGCAAATGTTCAAACCAGTGAGCTATATACGTTGCAGCTACCGTCAAAAACGGAGAGCATAACGTTGCTTGAGCAGCTGATAGAAGAAATTGCTGATAAATATCATGTTGAGGAAGATACTTTTGCCAACATGATGACTTGTCTTAACGAAGCGGTTATTAACGCCATTATGCATGGGAACAGGCTGGACGAGACTAAAAAGGTGATTGTTAATGCCGAGGTTGAATCCAAGCGTGTTATCTGGACTGTTACCGATGAAGGCCCTGGCTTTGACTATAATAACCTTGCCGACCCCACGGCTCCCGAAAATCTCGAGAACCTGACCGGGCGCGGTGTGTTTATCATTAAGCACCTTGCCGATCAATGTATTTTTAACGCCTCGGGCAATGAAATTGAACTTCATTTTAAGATCTGATGCCCGCGATTAATTTTTTTGAAGAAGACACAACCTTTAAGCCAAAACAAAAAGCGCAGTTAAGACAGTGGATCAGGGATACAGTAATCACCGAAGGTTTTAAATTAAAAGAACTTAATTATATTTTTTGCTCAGATGCCTACCTGTTGCAAATAAACCAGCAATACCTTGATCATGATACTTTTACTGATATAGTAACTTTTGATAATTCGGAAGTTGAGGGGGATATTATTGGCGATATCTTTATTTCGATAGACCGCATCCGTGAAAACGGAGCCAAATTTAAAACCGGTGAAACAGATGAGCTTCATCGGGTGATCATTCATGGCGCGCTGCACCTTTTAGGTTATACTGATAAAAGTGTTGTTACAAAACAAAAAATGACACAAAAAGAAGATGAGTACTTAGCTAAAAGAAATTTTTAGCTTTACTTTTATATAAGATTATAAAAATCAACTGTAAAACCATGAAAACACTGGCACTCATCATCGCCTTATTATTTGCCACCGCACCTTCTTCAGTATATGATTTTAAGCTGAAAACTATTGATGGCAAAGATTTTAGCCTGGCTAAATACAAAGGTAAAAAAGTATTGATCGTAAATACGGCTTCAAAATGCGGCTTCACCAAACAATACGCCGACCTGGAAAAATTATCTGAGCAATACAAAGGTAAACTGGTTGTAGTAGGTTTCCCGGCCAATAACTTTGGCGGCCAGGAGCCGGGCACTAACCAGGACATTAAAACCTTTTGCAAAGAAAACTTTAACGTAAAGTTTCCCATGAGCGGCAAGGTTAGTGTTTTAGGTTTGGATATTGATCCCTTATTCCAATATTTAACAACTGCTCCAAACCCGGATTTTACCGGCGATATCAAATGGAATTTTGAAAAATTCCTGATAGACGAAAATGGTAAGCTGATCCACCGTTTCAGGTCGCAAACCACGCCGCTGTCTGAGGATATCACAAAGTATTTAAACTAAGACATTGCCTTTTAAGGCACAGGCAACCGGCGGTAGTGCCGGTTGCACAAAATAGTTTTGAACAAAGTAAGAAGGGGCAAATGACCAATTGGTTGTTTGCCCCTTTTTGTGTGCCAGGCACGTGTGTCATCTATAGGGTGCAAGTCCCGAAGACGCATTACAGTGGGAAGTCTTAGCTTAAGGCAAGGAGAAAGTGTGTGAACACAAATCTGAAGGAAGCCAGCGGCAAAAGTTCGAGCCTACGAACAGAAACTGCATATCAGGCGGGATAGTATGGGTGATGCTGCAAAAGAAGCAAAAGCCCGACACTGTACAGGATACTATAACGTAAATGCAGAGGCTACATGAACGGAAAGCGGACACACTTACCCTGGGAGGTCTGCGTAACGACGAGTTCGTAAAGCGCAGAAGTCAGCAAACGTCATATTAGTTCCGAAACGAGCTCCGCAAAGCGGAGAGGTCTCACAAAAGGATGAAGGACTGCATGTTAGAATTGGCCAAGACGCTGATGGCTCTGTGTCGTCACCGCTAACAACGGAACCCCATAAGCGAACTGCCTGCAGGAGGATAGGCCGGAAGCCGAAAGTAAAGTGCAGGAGGAGTTGAGGTGCGACATGCGAACAAGGCGGCTGTAAGCCGGAAACAAATGTTTTTTTTTAAAAGAAGTATGCTCGAAGAAATACTTGATTACAGGAACATCAGCAAAGCGCTGAAACAGGTAATGAGCAATAAAGGCGCTGGTGGGGTTGACGGTATGCAGACCGATGAACTTCGCGACTACCTGAACGAGCACTGGCGTCCGCTCAAAACAAGTATTTTAGAGGGCAGTTATCAACCAAGCCCGGTACGGAAAGTAGAAATCCCCAAGCCCACAGGCGGTCGCCGGATGTTAGGCATACCAACCGTAATCGACAGGCTCCTTCAACAAGCCATCAGTCAATGGCTAAGTCCGCAATACGAACCGGAGTTTTCCAAAACAAGTTACGGTTTCAGGCCAGGCAAGAACGCCCGTCAGGCGGTCATGCAGGCCCAGGAGTACCTCAATGAAGGTAAAACAAGGATAGTAGAGTTGGACTTGGAAAAGTTCTTCGACCGTGTCAACCACGACAAACTCATGGGATCGCTATCAAGAAAGGTAAAAGATAAACGCATCCTTGCGTTGATCGGCAGCTATCTGCGCAGCGGTATTATGGAAGGCGGGGTTTCAAGCGTCCGATTGGAAGGCACCCCACAGGGTTCACCGCTTAGCCCTCTACTTTCCAACATTATGTTAGATGAACTGGACAGAGAACTTATACGGCGCGGGCACAGCTTTGTGAGGTACGCCGACGATTGCAGCATCTACCTTAAGAACTGGAAATCAGCTCATAGGGTAGAAGGCAGTATTATCCGGTACGTAGAAAAGGAGCTTAAGCTAAAAGTGAACAGGACAAAGACGAAAGTCAGCGCCCCGGCGAAAAGCACGCTTTTAGGCTTCTCTTTCTATCG
This sequence comes from Mucilaginibacter sp. SJ, assembly GCF_028993635.1. Classification (NCBI taxonomy): domain Bacteria; kingdom Pseudomonadati; phylum Bacteroidota; class Sphingobacteriia; order Sphingobacteriales; family Sphingobacteriaceae; genus Mucilaginibacter; species Mucilaginibacter sp. SJ. Next base: position 3,790,553 of record NZ_CP118631.1, on the reverse strand, counting down.
CAGCAAAGGAAAATGGGAGATACGGCTATCGAATCTGACGGTAAAACGGATTCAAGGTAAGATTCGCCGGCATACGGAGCGGAAGCACCCGAACCCAATAGCCGAAAAGATAAGAGAATTGGAGACGGTCATCATGGGCTGGATAAATTATTTTTGGATAGCCACGGCAAAATCGCAGATGCGAATGTTGGATGAACTGGTACGAACCCGTTTACGGATATGCCAATGGAAACAATGGAAGCTACCAAAAGCAAGGGTGAAGCGGCTAATAAAGCTGGGCGTTAAGAAAAGGAAAGCTTATGAGTGGGGAAATAGCAGTAAGGGATACTGTCGGGTAGCCCACAGCCCCATACTGCAAACCACGCTTAACAATCTGTACTTTAATAACTTAGGATACACAGGGTTCGAGAACAGATACTTTTGGAAAACTAAACACCAGTTATCTATATTCTGACAAACCGCCGTATACCAGACCGGTACGTACGGTGGTGTGAGCGGACGGTAAGGGAGAATTTCACTCCCTTACTTCCTACTCGATTGTTAAAGTGGGATTGATCTTTTAGGCAGAATTGTGCAAAGGTGAATAACAAGTGCTATGCGAAGCCGGGAGGCAACGAATTATGTGATAAGGTTTAGGCTTTAAAAGGCACTAACAGGGAAGTTAATATTAACAAGGCCTTTTAGTTTCTTTATGAGGCTAAATTATCATTAACCATTAAGGCCTGCAATACTGAAAAAGTGGTATATCAGATTGCGCGGAATTTATTAATAGCCTCTACTTTGTTTTGAACCTGCAGTTTGATGTAGGTATTGCGGATGTGTTTTTTAACGGTTCCGGTGGAGATATCAAGGCGATCGGCGATTTCTTTGTACTGGAGTCCGCGCGCCAGGAGGTTAAGTACTTCAACCTCGCGTTCGGTGAGGTTTTCGGTGGCAGGGGCGGGCGGTTTATCAGCGTCGGTATTGAATGAAGCAATGACCCTTCGCGAGATATAGGCACTCATGGGCGAACCGCCGGCCGCGATTTCGGTGATGGCATTTCTGATCTCATCGGCCGAAGATTCTTTGAGCATATAGCCGGTAGCGCCGCTCTTTAAGGATTCAAAAATATTGGTATTGTCGTCGTTGATGGTGCACATCAAAAATTCGGCATCGGGGACAAAAGGCTTGGCCCGCCGTATAAACTCAATGCCCGACATGCCCTCAAGGTTTATATCAACGATAAAGATATCCGGATTAAGCTGGTCAATTTTTTTTAATACGGCTTCGGCATTGGTATAAGAACCAATTAAAGTTACGCCGCTCATATCATGAATAATCTGTTCCAGCCCGCGCCGGTAATGTAAATTATCCTCTAATAAAACTATCTGGAGCATGCTTTGCGGTAAATATAAAATGCTAATTTCCTAAATTATCCCGGCTTTCTTTATACCTATTATGGGGTATACGCTAAAGGAATAGTTTAAGGCCGATGGCTGTGCCTTTACCGTGGGCGGTATCAATTTTGAGTTCGGCGTTCATTCTTTTTGCGCGGGCGTAAATATCAAATCTTAGTTAAAACAAAACTTTTTCTATCTTTGGTTCATCAACGAATGATAGCAACAAACATTAAATATGGCACGGGGGAGAACCTCACATCCTTTATTCCGACATTTCTTATCTCGGAGCCTTTTTTTAATGATCCACCAATCTTTCTTTTTTGCTAATCAAAACCAGTTGTTATGCAACTGTATTTGAGCTTTTTCCAACACTATTTTCCCAACAATTTAATTCAATGCGGACAATTGCATGAGTCATTGTGTTTGTCCGATCTATCTTATTTTAGCAAAAAATGAAAAAAACACTTATTCTATTACATATAGCCGTCATTCTGGCGGGTTTTACAGGCGTATTTGGGAAGCTGGTCTCATTAAATGAATATTTTCTCACCTGTTACCGTACACTATTTTCTTTTTTATTCCTGGTTGTTATTGTGTGGCTCAAAAAGCCGCAATTTAAGTACTCATGGAGTAACATAACGGAAATGGGTAGGGCTGGATTACTAATTGCCTTTCACTGGGTGTTTTTTTATGCCAGCATCAAATATTCCAACGTTTCGGTAGGCGTAGTTTGCTATTGCCTCACCAGTTTTTTCACTGCATTTCTGTCTCCGCTTATCAACAAAAAACCTTTCAATATAACCGAGTTACTATTAAGTATGCTTACGCTGGCGGGTATTGGCCTGATCTTTCATTTTGATACCTCATTCAGAACGGGGATCATACTCGGTGTAATATCATCTTTCCTGGCATCCCTTTATACCATATTGAACGAGCGTCTGGTTAAAAAGTATGATTCAACCGTTATGAACTTGTATCAGATGCTGGCCGGATCTGTCGCGCTGATACTGGCCTCACCGCTATATCTTTACTTCTTTCCTTCAAAAACGATAATGCCAGGCACATTGGATGTAATTTATTTGCTGCTTTTATCGCTTTTTTGCACGGTTGGGCTGTATGTTATGGTGGCCGAGGTTTTGAGGAAAATGTCTGCCTTTACGGTTAACCTAACCTTTAACCTGGAGCCTGTTTACAGTATTTTACTGGCAATGATTTTATTCAATGAATCCCGGCAACTTAATTTATCCTTTTACGCAGGCTTGTTGATCATCATAATATCCGTGATTTTACAGGCTGGGTTAAGCCGGCGGAATAGGATGGCAGAAGGTTCGTTATAGTTAAGCTTTGTTGTAGAATCCAAACTTACGAAGTTTAAAAAACTTCGTAAGTCTTCAATTGCTTTAGCCTTTTCGGCTTAGTAGCGAACCTGACGTTATTGTTTATTGTTGCCTCAGCTCTGCTCAGATACCTTCGCTGCCGCCAGTGCCGGCAAATCCATATTGCCATCCTGTTTAATGAGGTTAAGTTTATGTTTGGTGATGATCCATTTGCCATCGGTTTCAATGAGCTCGGTATCATAAGTGCCTTCAACAATCCAAAGCTCATCACCAATAAAATGCTCGGCTTTGCCGTAATAGTGTACAAGCGCTACCGATCCGTTTTGCATGACATAAAAATCGGCCAGTTGATGATGGGTTTTTTCGAAGCCGGGCAAAAAGCCGCGCCATGCCGTTACGATATTATTGGATGATACAAGGCTTGCCGGGTTTCCGGTCATGGAGCTATAATCAAGCTCAACATTTTCGGCAAGTGCATTTTTAACTTTGGTCCAGTCGCGTTCATCAGCTCCGCTGAACAAGGCCGTTACGGCTTCAATTATTTGATCTTTCATAGGTTCGGCATTGATGTTTACAGTCAAATATCAATTATCTGGCTCATTTTACATATTAACAACAATCTTTTATATAAACTTGTACTGTTATTGGTTGTTTTCCCAAAACAACCCTACCATAAAACATGAGTCAGGATTTTTATCAACATATATTTGCTAAACAGCAAAAGCTGGAGGCCGTGCCTTCAAACAAGGAAATTACAGCATGGGCACTAAAAGTGATCCATTTGCTGTATCCCGAACAAACCGGGCAACAATATGCCTCGATTGAGGAACTGAAGGATGAGTTTTTTAGGCTTGAAGACGAACTGTGCGAAATTATGCACGCCACTAAAGCCTGCAGCAATTGCGATACTTCAAAGCTGGCCAAAAAATTTTTCGAAAGCCTTCCCGAGTTGTTCCGCGTCCTGAATACCGACATCCAGGCCATTTTTAATGGCGACCCTGCCGCTCGCAGCGAATTTGAAGTGATCCGTACCTATCCGGGCTTTTATGCTATTTCGCTTTACAGGGTGGCGCACAGCCTTTATATCGATGATATTCCTCTGTTGCCAAGGATCCTTACAGAATATGCGCATTCTAAAACAGGGATAGATATTCATCCTGCTGCCAAAATAGACGAGTATTTCTATATAGATCATGGCACCGGTATTGTTATTGGCGAAAGCTGTAAAATAGGTAAGCATGTAAAGCTGTACCAGGGCGTTACTTTAGGTGCTTTAAGTGTGGATAAAAGTATGGCCAATACCAAGCGACACCCGACGGTGGAGGATAATGTGGTGATTTACTCGGGGGCTACCATTTTAGGCGGCGAAACCATCATCGGGCACAACAGTGTGGTAGGAGGAAACGTTTGGCTCACCAAGAGTTTGCCGCCAAATTCAAGGGTATACCACACACCTAACCACAGGGTACTGAAAAGATTGAGCATTAAATTGTTCGGACACAAGAAATAGAACATTTACCATAAAAAATATATAATGGCTTCATTGATAGACCTGATAGGCAACACGCCTATGGTAGAAATTAAAAAGCTGAACCCAAATCCAAAAGTGCGGATCTTCGCCAAGCTGGAAGGCAATAATCCGGGCGGCAGCGTAAAAGACCGTGCGTCGCTCAACATGATCAGGAGTGCTATCGAGCGCGGCGATATTAAACCCGGCACTAAGCTCATTGAAGCAACCAGCGGCAATACCGGTATTGCATTGGCTATGATTGCAAGGTTGTTTGATCTGGAAATAGAGCTGGTGATGCCATCCAACTCCACCCGCGAACGTACGCTTACCATGGAAGCCTTTGGTGCTAAAGTTACGTTGCTTGAAGGGATAGAGCTTTGCCGCGATTATGCTGAAGAAAAAGCCGCTACCGGTGAGTATTTTCTGTTGAACCAGTTTGCTAACCCGGATAACTATATGGCCCATGTAAAAACTACCGGCCCGGAAATTTGGCGGGATACCGAAGGCAAGATCACCCATTTTGTAAGCGCGATGGGTACCACGGGCACCATCATGGGCTGTTCAAGATATTTTAAGGAGCAAAACCCTGATATTCAGATTGTGGGCTGCCAGCCGGTTGAAGGGTCTTCCATCCCGGGTATCCGCAGGTGGCCCGAGGAATACCTGCCCAAGATTTTTGATGCCAAACGGGTTGACAGGGTAATGGATATTTCGCAGGAAGAAGCTACTCAAATGGCCCGACAAATGGCTAAGGTTGAAGGCGTATTTGCAGGCATGAGCAGCGGCGGTGCACTATCTGCGGCAATACGATTAGCTGAAGAGCTTGAAGAAGGCGTTATTGTATTTATTTGCTGTGACCGGGGCGACAGGTATTTGAGTAGCGAGTTATTTGGATAAATACCGATGGAACCTCCAGAGAATAGTAATAATTATAAATACGGCGTATTTTATTACAACAAAGATGATAGTCGGATCATTGTGCCCAAAAGAATTAAGTACACGGGCTGGACTTTGAATTTTGCCCGCCCGTTAAGTTATTTGATTATAGGCGGGATACTGGCTATAGTAATTGTAGCATGGATAGTTACCCCGCAGAAATAAATACGTATTGTTCATAAACGTGCGTTCATCACAGATGTACGCAGGAAGGGATAAATGGCATTTTTACCATCCCGAGTAACCATCAGGAAAGCCCTGAAAAAAAACGTAATGACATGTAAAATATATTTTAGCGGTGTTGCGCGTGGGCCGCGTTAGGGATTGCAGTGTAAAGCCCGGAGCGCGTAGAGAGGTTGCGGGCAGGAAAGGCGAGGACTTGCAACGGAAAGCCCGGGCCGCAGGCAACGCCCATGTTATAAAATTCATCAAAAAAGATACACCTAATAATCAATAACTTACGATCACGTCATTATAAGGAACGAAGCAATCGCGAACTGTACAGGGCGAAACTGCATAGCCCCCTGCTTATTGGGGATTGCTTCGTTCCTCGCAATGACGGTTGGATAGTACCTATACCCGAAGGCTGTGCCCTCGCAGGCGACCACCCAATCGCTTGCATCCCTATAATTTACAAAACTTCCAGCCCCTTCAATTCTACCTCCAAAGCTTCGGCCGATGTAAAGTGGATGCATTTGATGCCCATCTTTTCTGCCGCTAAAATATTACGGTAATTATCGTCAATAAATAAAGCCTCATCAGCATTTACATGGTAACGATCAAGCAGCGTTTGATAAAAGGCAAGGGTGGGTTTACGCATTTTTTCGGCGCCGGATACCACAATGCCATCAAACCAGCCTAAAAAATCGAAACGCTCCCGGGCCATCGGAAAAGTTTCGGCCGACCAGTTGGTCAATGCGTAGATTTTGTATTTACCGCTTTCTTTTAATTGTTTGAAGATCTCTACCGTATCGTGAAAAGGCTCGCCAAGCATTTCTATCCAGCGGGAATAAAAAGCACGGATATTAGCCTCATGTTCCGGAAATTGGGCAACAAGCAGATCTGTGCCTTCCTGTAAGGACCGGCCGGCATCCTGCTCCTCATTCCAGTCGGAAGTACAGATATCAGCCAAAAAGTCTATCATTTCCTGTTCATCAGTAAACAGGGTACGATACATATAATGCGGGTTCCAGTCAATTAAAACGGCTCCCAGATCGAATATTATGGTGTTGATCATTTTTTATTTGCGTGGGTTTCATGAACCTCGGCCTTGGTAACTACCGAATCTTTCAAAAAAACAACAAGCGTTTGGGTATAAATCAATTTGCCTTTGCTGTATTCTCGGTCAAGGTCGTATACCATGCTGTCTTTAGTGCTTAATTGAGGGCGGTGGAGTAAGTGGATCACCTGTTGATATTTAAGATTATTAAGCTGCTTACTTTCAATCAGGTCATTAACCATACCCGGGCGATAAGCGAACGTAAGGCCATCTCCATCATCCCATTTATCACGGTCGAACTTTTGTTTACGGCTGCAGGCGGTTAGGCAAACTGCCAGGAGGCAGGGAAATATCAAGGTTTTGCTAAGCATTGTATGTTTCGGTATTGAAGCCGGCCATATTTCAACTGCCCGTTATTGCGTAGCTTTCTCACGACCAAAAAAGGGTGTCATGCTGAGCCTGTAGAAGCATGGCGGGTAGGCCTCTCCGCTCGAGTCTTCGACAAGCTCAGACTGACAGGCCTACTCAGTTTTCTGCAATAACGGGTAGTTGTTGGTTTTCCAGCAGCTAAAAATACTGAAATTAATTAACCCCTAAAAGATAGCCTTTAAAATCAGCAAAATCTTTACTGATGGCTACTGCCAGTTTGGTTTTTGATTCCAGTTCTTTTACCTGCTCGGGTACTTCAATTTTAGCAGCAACCTCATCGCTGAAAACATCCGGGAATTTGCAAGGGTGCGCGGTTGACAGGAATACACCGGCTGTATCAATAGCAGCATGGTCCTGTTTATAATCAGTAAGGGCCTGCCATGCGATAGCGGTGTGTGGGCAAACCACATAATTATAGTTATCAAATACCCAGTTGATAGCTTTTACAGTTTCCTCGTCGTCGTACTTAAAGCCAACAACCAGTTCTTTAAGCGCCTCGGTATCGTTTTTAAACAGGTCGGCGATACGTACCCAATTGCTTGGGTTACCTACATCCATGGCGTTTGAAAGCGTAGCTACTGATGGTTTGGGTTGATAAACGCCGGTTTTTAAAAACTCAGGCACGGTATCATTAACATTGGTAGCCGCAATAAATTTTTCGACAGGTAAGCCCATTTTCCAGGCTAACAGGCCAGCGCCTATATTGCCGAAGTTGCCGCTCGGTACCGAGAATACTACTTTTTTAATGCCCTGCCTTAGCAGTTGTGCATAGGCGTTGAAATAATAAAACGTTTGCGGTACCAAACGTGCAATATTGATAGAGTTAGCAGATGTAAGACGGAATTTTGCATTCAATTCCTCATCAACAAAAGCTTGTTTCACCAATGCCTGGCAGTCATCAAAAGTGCCGTCAACCTCAAGGGCGCGGATGTTTTGGCCGTTTGTGGTAAGCTGCTGCTCCTGCACGCCGCTTACCTTGCCTTTAGGGTAAAGAATAGTAACACGGGTGTTAGGTACGCCTAAAAAGCCAAGGGCTACGGCACCCCCGGTATCGCCGCTTGTGGCAACCAGTACGTCCAGTTGTTTTTCGCCGGGTTCAAGGAAATAGCTCATTACGCGGCTCATAAAACGAGCGCCAAAATCTTTAAATGCAAGCGATGGTCCGTGGAAAAGCTCGAGGACATATACATTGTCTTCCAGCTTTACAATAGGAGCAGGGAAGTTAATGGCATCATCGATCAAGGCTTTCAAATCGGCCTCCGGAATAGAGTCGCCAAGCAGATTTTGTGCTACTTTAAAAGCGATTTCGGGCAGTGTATATTTATCAAGGTTGTTGATAAAATCAGCATCCAAACGCGGGATGCTGTAAGGCATGTATAAGCCTTTATCCTGCGGCATACTGTTAAAAACCGCGTCTTTGAACGATACTTTAGATAGGGTATTATTGGTACTGTAGAGTTTCATTTTTTGATTTCGGAATTCGGATGTTCGATTTCGGATTTTTTAAGTTTATTGGAGCTCATCTAATCGATGTCATTGCGAAGGATTTAAGGCTACCCCAAAACCTTCGGTCCGGCGTCATTTATAGTTGACACGTAGCTATTGGATCCGATTTTTAAACCGGTTAAGTGCTGTTGCAGCTTTTGGGTGATGGCTCGTGCGGTGGCTTCGTCTTTGGTAAAGGCAAATACTGAAGGACCTGAGCCTGATATACCAAAGCTTACCGCGCCAAGTCCCATGGCCATTTCACGCATTTTATAAAAATCAGGGATTAGCATAGAGCGTACCGGCTCAACGAGCACATCTTTCATACTGCGGCCAATCAAGTCGATATCCTGCATAAATAAACCGCTTACTAAGCCGGCAATATTGCCCCATTGGGTTACAGCATCCTTCATCTGGATGTTTTTACGAATGATTTGCCTTGCTTCACGCGTGGGTACATCCACATCAGGGAATACGATGGCGCACCACAGGTTTTTAGGATGCGGCAGCCTTACCACATCAAGCGGTTCATAACTACGGATCAGCACAAAACCACCAAACAGGGCAGGAGCAACGTTGTCCGCATGGCCATGACCGCAGGCCATTTCCTCGCCCTTCATAGCAAAAGGAAGCAGTTCTATAGGGTCGGAATCATCGCCTAATAAGGTTTTGATAGCAAACAAACCGGCAACTGTACTGGCCGAGCTTGAACCCAATCCGCTGCCGATAGGCATTTTTTTGTGCAGTTCGATATCTAAACCAATGTCGGTACGGCCAACACTTTGTAAATAATGCTGAACGCTGACACTCACGGTATTCTTCGCCGGATCGAGCGGCAGGCGACCATCATCTCCGGTAATTTTGCTGAGGGTAATGCCCGGTTTGCCGGTCACTCGCATGATCACCTCATCGCCAGGTTCATCAACCGCAAAGCCCAGCACATCAAAACCGCAAACAACGTTAGCCACAGTTGCCGGGGCGAAAACCTTAATTCCCCCCCCGCCCCCTAAAGGGGGGGCTGACGGAGTTGGCTTCTTTAAATCATTTATTGTATTTTCCATTATTTAAAATATCAAACTATTATTTGTCGCTTTCTGGTTTAATGCCGAAGCAAAAAAAGCGAGGGTCAGTGCGATTCCCCTCTTGAGAGGGGTGTAGGGGTGTGTTATTCTGCATGCCACTTATCGCTCCTATAACACACCCCTGCTAACGCGCTTTCCTGCCGCGCCCCCTCTCAAGAGGGGATTTTTAAACTAATTAGCGCCCACATTTATTAAATCAGCAAATACGCCGGCGGCGGTTACTTCGGCACCTGCACCGGGGCCTTTTACAACCAGCGGGCGCTCGCGGTACCTGTCGGTAGTGAAGGATATGATGTTATCACTGCCCGAAAGCATGTAGAAAGGATGGTTTTCATCAACCATTTGCAGGGTGATAGTTACTTTACCGTCCTCTAACTTGCCAATGTAACGCAATACTTTGCCGTCTTTTTCGGCTGCATCTTTTAGTTTGGCAAAATGAGCGTCTTCGGTTTTTAAGGTTTTGTAAAAATCCTCAACGGTTTTAGCTTCAAGGCTTGCTTTTGGCAGTACGCTTTCTATTTCAACGTCGGCCTCTTCCATAGCATACCCGGCATCGCGGGCAAGGATGAGCATTTTACGCATAAAGTCCTTACCGCTCAGGTCGTCACGCGGGTCTGGTTCGGTATAGCCTTTGTCTTGCGCTTCTTTCACCACATCGTGGAAATTAGCATCGCCCTTAAAGTTATTAAAGATGAACGATATAGTGCCCGAAAGTATTGCTTCGATACGCTGCACCCTGTCGCCGCTGTTCATCAGATTTTTAAGAGTATTGATGATAGGCAAGCCAGCGCCAACGTTGGTTTCGTAAAAGAAATCGACACCATGCGCACGGGCGGTATCTTTAAACATACGGTATTGCTGATAGCTGCCCGAGTTACCTATTTTATTACAGGTGATCACCGAGATATTGGCTTTAAAAACCTCCTCGTAAAAACCGATGGGAATAGGACTTGCAGTATTATCAATAAATACACAGTTAGGCAGGTTCATTTCCTTCATACGGTTGATAAAGCCCTGCAGATCTGCCTCGTAAGGCGACGATTGAATAACATCCTGCCAGGTGTCTAAAGAGATACCATCGCTGTTGAATGTCATTTTGCGGGTATTGCTGATCCCCGCTATTTTAACCTGGATACCATTGTTGTCTTTCAGGTATTCGCTATGGGCATTAAGCTGATTAAAAAGCGTTTTACCAATGTTGCCGGTACCTAAACAAAATGCATGCAGGGTTTTGGTGAGCTGTACAAAGAAGGCGTCATGTACTGCGTTCAATGCTTTTGACAAATCATTGGCCGAGATGATCACTGAGATATTATATTCTGACGAACCCTGAGCAATGGCCCTTACGTTTACACCGTTACGGCCAAGTGCATGGAACAACTTGCCCGACATGCCCGGGGTTTGTTTCATGTTTTCGCCAACAATGGCCAGGATGGCCAGATTCTTTTCAATAACCAGGTGCTCCAATTTTTTGGCGGCAAGCTCCAGTTCAAACTCCTGCTCGATAACTTGTTTAGCCCTTTCGGTATCCTGTGGCTGTACCGCGAAGGTGATACTATGCTCAGATGATGACTGGGTGATCAGGATCACGTTGATCTGCTCGCGGGCAAGCAAGGAGAACAAGCGGCCGCTAAAGCCTGATTTGCCTACCATACCGCTGCCCTCTAAATTGAGGATACTGATATTGTTGATAGATGAGATTCCTTTGATTGGCAGGGTAGAAGCCTTGCAGTCATGACGGATCACGGTACCTTCAAACTCCGGCTCAAAAGTATTTTTGATAACAATAGGGATCTTTTTAAGGAAAGCCGGGATCATGGTTGGCGGATAGATCACCTTGGCGCCGAAGTAGGAAAGCTCCATAGCCTCGGTATAAGTAAGCTCGGTTAAGGAGAACGCTTTTTTCACCATCCGCGGGTCGGCGGTCATCATACCGTTAACATCTGTCCAGATTTGAATTTCCTGCGCGTTTAATGCCGCGCCGAAGATAGCCGCGGTATAATCAGAACCTCCGCGGCCTAAAGTTGTAGTCTGCCCGGCGTCGTTTGAGGCGATGAAACCAGTAACGATCAGTGTTTTGCCTTTGTTTTCGGCATACAGGCCTTGTACCAGTCTTTCGGTAAGTTCGGTATTTACCTTAGCGTTACCGAAGGCGCTGTCGGTTTTGATCACATCTGCAGCATCAACAAAAAGCACATCGCCAAAATGCTGGGCTGCAACCTTGCTCACCATCAGCGTTGAGCAACGTTCGCCGAAGGCCAGTACCTGATCACGCGTTTTCGGGGTAAGTTCGCGAAGGGTAAGCACGCCCTGTAAAAGTTCTTCCAGCTGGTTGAAGTGAATTTTTAAACGGGTAAGCGCCGGGTTTTGGTTTTGCACATCCAAAAGGGCTTTAACCGTATCAAAGTGACGTTTCTCCAATTCGGCTAAGCCTGCGGTAAACTCTTTGCCGTTTGCCGCATCTTCGGCCATGGCCGAAAGCAGGTTGGTTACACCGCCCATGGCAGATAATACCACCACCGGCTTTTCTTCATTTTTTACTTCATCCTTCAGGATGCTTAACAGGGTTTGGATGCTGCTTACAGATCCAACGGAAGTACCTCCGAATTTTAAAACTTTCATTTATGGGTTAGTAATCGTTCTGTAACAAAAAAACCTTCCTCTTTGCGGAGGAAGGTTTTTCTTTTGGCTTTCATTTTATGTTTTACACCATACGATTATCTTCCTCCGAGGTTTATACCGGTGGTAATAATAATTGTAGAAATGGTGTTGTAAATTGTCATATATAATGTCTGTAAAGTAAGTAGATTATTTTCTGATTTGCAAGGAATATTTAACAAATTATGATTTTCGTAATAATTGTCAAGTAGTTAAGCGGTGTTTTGAGAGTTTTGTAAACGGAATATCGTGTTTCGACTATTATCTGAATCAGAATTTTCAAAATTTGAGAATTAGCAGAATGTTTTTTGTCTGAACGGGAATTTGGGTGAATTAAAGAATTGACAGAATGCTAAGCGTTTCCCTTAATCCTACTAAATAAATCCGAAATCGAACATCCGAAATCCGAAATCAAAAATTTGCTACTTTTGGAGTTCGATAACATGCAGGGATTAATTACAAAATCAACCGGAAGCTGGTACCAGGTACAAACCCCCGATGGGCAAAAGATAGATTGCCGCATCAAGGGAAAGTTTCGTATTAAAGGTATTACCACAACCAACCCTATTGCCGTTGGCGATGTGGTTGATTTTGAAATGGAGCCCGACAGGGAAGATGGCGTGATCACCAACCTGCAACAACGCAAAAACTATATTATCCGCAAGGCCATTAATCTGAGCAAGCAGGCCCAGATCATTGCCGCCAATCTTGACCAGGCCATTTTGGTAGTAACACTGGCTTCTCCGCGTACCTCCCTCGGTTTTATCGACCGCTTTTTGGTGACTGCCGAAGCTTACGATATCCCGGCGCGGTTGGTATTCAATAAACTCGACCTTTTTAGCGATGAAGGATTGGAGGTTTTAGCTGATTATAAAGCTATTTACGAAGATATCGGCTACCCATGTTTCGAAGTTTCAGCCATTGAGGGTACAAATATCAGCCAGGTGCAGGATCTGTTGAAAGATAAGGTTACCTTGTTTTCCGGCCACTCGGGCGTGGGTAAATCAAGCCTGATCAACGCGTTGCTGCCCGAACTGGACCTGCGTACACATATGGTATCCGATTGGAGCGACAAAGGCATGCACACCACCACCTTTGCCGAAATGTTTGAACTGCCGCAGGGCGGTTTTATTATAGATACCCCCGGCATCCGCGAATTGGGCGTTATCGACATAGAGAAACAGGAGCTCAGCCATTTCTTCCCCGAAATGCGTGAACGGATGAACCGATGCCGTTTTAACAATTGCCGCCACATCAATGAACCCGGCTGCGCTGTGCTTGAAGCTTTGGAAGAGGGCGAGATAACGCTGTCCCGCTATGAAAGCTACCTGAGTATTTATAATGGTAATGATACAAGAGCCTGATTTGAGAATCAAGACTTTTAGAGTCAGGAGGCAGGAAGAAAGAGTCAGGACTGTTAGAATCAAGAATCAGGAAAAAACTCAACTCTTATCATACGATAGAGCAAAGGTGGGTGGTGTGTCGGGGCGAAAGAGAAATCTTATTCGCCATGTAAACCGCTCTGTATAGTTTGCTCAGCGTGATGCATACGATTTCTCCCGAGGGTCGAAATGACAAATTTTTATTGATACTCTTACTTCTCCGCCGCTTCCTTCACCAGCACATCAACAATAGTCTGTTTATTCGGCAAGTATTTATTGGCCCCTATGGCTAATCAAAGTTATTTAAAATGTAAATAAGAAAGGTGTTGGCGGGGGCAATAAAAAGGCCTTGTGGATAACACAAGGCCTAATATTTATTCGCCTAAAGCGGTTTTGAAATCGTCGAGTAAATCGTCGAGGTCTTCAATACCAACCGACAGGCGGATCATACTTTCGGGGATGCCCATTTCAGCACGGCGTTCGGCTCCAAGCTCGAAGAAAATGGTTTGCGCTACAGGGATGGCCAGGGTACGCGTATCACCAAGGTTGCTTGATTTTACAACCAGTTTCAGTTTGTTTAAAAATGCCAGGCAGTCGATACTTTCATCAAGCTCGATGCTCATTAAACCGCCATAACGCGAAAAAAGCTCGCCGGCAAGGGCGTGCTGAGGGTGCGATTCAACGCCCGGGTAAAATACCTTTTTAACTTTCGGGTGGTTGTCGAAGTATTTAGCCAGTGCCAAAGCGTTGCTGCAGGCACGGTCAAGGCGCAGGGCCAGGGTTTCGGCGCCGACAGATATTGTGTGCGCGGCCTCGGGTGATAAAGTACCGCCGGCGTCACGTAATCCTTTCTTACGGATCTGGGTCATACCCAGGTTCTCTGGTTTTACAGCTGCTTTAAATCCCGGGAAAATGTTTGGATAGTTTGCCCAATCAAACAAGCCGGTATTCGTAACCGCGCCACCGAGCGCGTTGCCATGACCGCCAATGTATTTGGTAAGCGAGTTGATCACCAAACTGGCTTTAACATTAACCGGGTTAAACAGGTATGGCGAGGTCATGGTGTTATCAACCACGTACATAATGCCTTTTTCTTCGCACAGATCGCCAATATTTTTAAGGTCGGCAATTTGAGTAGCCGGGTTGGCAATGGTTTCAACAAACACCATGCGGGTATTTGTTTTTACTGCTGCGTGTACATTATCAACCGAGGTAGCATCAACAAAATCAATGCTGATGCCCATATCAATAAATGTTTGGAAAATACTGCGGCTGTTCCCAAACAAGAACGAGCTGGCCACAATATGGTCGGTGCCTTTTATAAGGGCCATTACCGTTGCCGAAATAGCTGCCATACCAGTTGAAAAAGCGATACTTGATACCCCATGTTCCATTTGGGTTACCTTTTGCTCCAGGGCGGTAATAGTAGGGTTGCCCTGGCGCGAATAAGCATAACCGCTTTTTTTATTCTGGAAAATATCAACCAGGTCCTGTACATCCTCGTGCCCGTAGGTTACAGAAGTGTGGATGGGTTTATGTAATGAACCATGCTCGGGTTTGCCAAGCCGGTCGGCATGTAATATGGTGGTAGTGAAGCCTTTTTTTGTACTCATTTTAAATCCTATTAATTAGATATACATAATAGCGGTTGCGAACTTAATTAATTACGCACTAATTACACGAATAGAATTAGCACTAATTGCACTAATGATAACGAATTGACACGAATGCTTTTTATGATGACTTGAATTTGATCGAATTGCACGAATTACTTTATATAAGGTAGATGATTAGTGAAATTCGCCTAAATTGTGACCAACATAAATTAATTCGTGTAAAAAATATGAGAGTTGTACTACAACGCGTTACCCAGGCAAGCTGCACAGTAGACGGAAAGATAACGGGTGAAATAGCCGCCGGATTTTTGGTGTTATTAGGAATTGAAGATGCCGATACCGCCGAAGACCTGCAATGGCTGGCCAATAAAATTACGGGCATGCGTGTTTTTGGCGACGAGAACGGCCTCATGAACAGAGCCCTTGGCGATATTAATGGAGATATACTGTTGATTTCCCAGTTTACCCTCTTTGCCCAAACTAAAAAGGGAAACCGCCCGTCGTTTTTGAGGGCAGCTAAGCCGGATAAGGCTGTCCCGATGTATGAACAAATGGTTCAAACGCTTGAAACATTAACTGGCAAAAAGATAGCAACGGGCATTTTTGGTGCCGATATGAAGATCAGCTTATTGAACGATGGCCCGGTAACTATTATAATGGATACGAAGGATAGGGATAATCATTAAGGATGGGTTCAGAGTTGTTGATAACATAGAAAAGAAATTTCTACACGAATTTATTCGAATTAACTAATTACACGAATTGTTAAATCAAAATCAATACATTCGATTAAACGAAGTATAATAAACCTTATCAACGTATGGCTATCTTATTTAAAGAGGAATCATTTAAAATAATTGGCGCTTGTTATGAAGTTCATAAAGTTTTGGGACACGGATTCATTGAAGCTGTTTATAAGGATGCCCTTGAAATAGAATTTACCAGGCTTGATATTCCATTTACGCGTGAAAAACCTTATACAATAATCTATAAAGAACAGGAGTTAAAGCACTACTTTTTTGCCGATTTTGTAGTTTATGATAACATCATACTCGAAGTAAAAACCAGCGGTAATATTATTGATCCGCATCTTAAACAAACACTAAACTACCTGAAAGCTTCCGGTCTTAAACTTGGCATCGTTCTAAACTTTGGTAAACCATCTTTCGAATCGCAAAGAGTAATTATTTAAGCGATACAACCTGAATTAGTGTAATTCGAATAATTGTGTATAATGTGCAAATAATTCGTGTAGAAATTTTTAATTCGCTCTTCTCATTCGTGAAAAATCTTATTACCTCAATCCCTCCTCAATCCTTGCCTGCAAATCGGCTTTAAAAGTATCATCAAGCTTCAGCTCGTTTTTTAGCGAATTATGAAATAGCTGCTGCACCATATCATTAATAACGCGGCTTTGTTTATTGTATAATACGCACACGCCGCAACCAGCCAGGTGAATGCGAAGTTCCATTTCCTCTCGGAAGCTAAGCCGTTTAAGCTGCTTTTTTTCGATGAGAAAAGTAGCTTTTTTACAGTTATATATAATTTTTTTTAAATAGCTCATTTCGGTTTAATTCCAGTTTTTTTGAAGGCAAGCTCTCAGGTTAACTTTTGCCCGGTGAATGATAACCCAGAAGTTGGCCTGGCTAACATGCAGTTCGGTGCAAATATTTTCGGTAGCCGCGTCGTCTATGTGTTTCATGGTAAATACCGCATTCCACAGGGCAGGTAATTTTTGCAGGCATTTTTGCAGGATGCCGTTCAACTCTTTTTTTAACAATGGGTCCTGATCATCCATTGCCGCGATGCGCTGAGGAGCATATTCAGCTTTCCAGTGCCCATTGTCTTCCTCAAAAAAATCATCCTGCTCCTGAGCTGCTTTATTAGCCGAAGCTATAGCCAAACCAGACGATTTTTTGCGGTATACATCAATAATCTTATTTTTAAGTATAGCGGTAAGCCACGTTCGTTCGGTGCTTTTGCCCTCAAACCGGTCCACTTTTTCAAGGGCTGCCAAAAAAGTTTCCTGTACCAGGTCTTTGGCCGTATCCTCATCATTGATGCGTACAATGGCGTATATGTACAGGTAATCGGCATAGGCGGTAACCCATTTATGGGGGTTTAATACATTAGTTTCGGTTAACATGAAATGCGGTAATGCTAATACAATTACAGGTTTAGTCGGGCGCGGGGCTTAATCCTTACAAAATAAGTTCAAATTTATTTTATTTTAATCCAAGGCCTTCCTGCTGATTACTAAGTTACGCTACATGTCTTGATTTGAGCTTATTATGCCGATATTTATATCAGCCAAAAACTAAGAAATTATTGTAAGGTTATCCTCATAAACCCGACAAAGCAGTAAAAAACGTATATCATCTAATCTAAGTGAAATGAGAAAGATCAAAGTATTCGCGTTTATGCCGTTTGTTATAGGTGCAATAATCATTTCAGTTGCATTTATAAATTGCAAAAGCGGAGCTAAAACCAGCCAGGCCGATAATTTAAAGTTTAATGGTAAAGGTTTTGCTTTGGTAGAACTGTTCACTTCCGAAGGCTGTTCAAGCTGCCCGCCGGCCGATGACCTGGTAGCTAAAGTTCAAAAAGAAATAGGGGATAAGCCGGTTTACATTTTGGCTTATCATGTTGATTACTGGAACCGCCTGGGCTGGAAAGACGTTTTTAGCAGTGCCGATTATTCCAAACGGCAAAATGAATATGCGCGTTGGTTAAACCTGTCGCAGGTTTACACACCGCAAATTGTGGTTAATGGTAAAACGGAGTTTGTAGGCTCGCAGGAGGAGCGTTTAGGCAGTGCTATTAAAAGCGGCTTGCAGGGGAGCGGCAATGTTCAATTAAACTTAAGTGTTACTCTTAACGCGAATAACACAGCTTCGGTACAATACAAAGTTGAAGGCAATACCGGGAACGCACGTAGTGTGATATCATTGGCATTGGTTCAAAAACAAGCTGTTGTAAAAGTTGAGCGTGGTGAAAACGGCGGCCGGACATTGGCCCACGCTCAAATTGTACGAAACCTGCAAACCATGCCTTTAAACAAAAACAATGGCAGCGCAACTATTGCTTTACCTGCCGGGGTTGAGGCCCGGGGATGGGAAGTAATAGGTTTTGTGCAAAATACAAGCAACGGCGCTGTTTTGGCAGCATCGAAAAGCCTGTTCAAAATAACAGCAGATGTTGGGCAACAAGATAAAAACATACAATAGTTGTGTTGAATGGCATTAAGAGCATTTAGATGAAGATAATTAAAGAGAAACACCCGCTGTTAATGCGCTGGACGCATTGGGTAAACTTTCCCATCCTTACCATCATGATCTGGAGCGGACTACTCATTTACTGGGCCAATGATACTTACACTTTCACGCTCTTCGGTGTTACTTTTATTCGCTTTTTTCCGCAGGGCTTTTATGATGCGCTGCACATTCCCCGGCGGCTGGCCGAGGGTATGGCTTTCCATTTTTTGTTTATGTGGTTTTTTGCGCTGAACGGCTTTCTGTATGTTACATATACCATAATATCGGGCCAGTGGAGGGAGCTGGTGCCAAACCGGCACTCGTTTAAAGAAGCCTGGCTGGTGGTTTTGCACGACCTGCATATCCGCAAAATGGCTCCCCCTCAAAATAAATACAACGCAGCCCAGCGCATTGCCTACACAGCAATTATTGTCATGGGCTTTGGCTCGCTGATAACAGGACTGGCTATTTATAAGCCGGTGCAATTTAATTACCTGGCCTGGATTTGCGGAGGTTACCATTTGGCCCGCATCTGGCATTTTGTGCTCACCATTGGTTATGTATTGTTTTTCCTGGTGCATGTTGTTCAGGTAATACTTGCCGGCTGGAACAACTTCAGATCGGTTATCTCGGGGTTTGAGGTAATAGATGAAAAACCACTGCCCGCTATTCAAATTCAAAACGATGAAACTAACGAAAAAACTGAATAAGGTTTTCAGCAAAAATAAAGGCCCCAAAAAGGAGCTTACCGTTGAGCAAAAGATCAGCCGTCGCAATTTTATCTCCTTCGGCAGCTTCCTGGTATTGGGAGGTGCCGCATATGGCGGCTGGCGCTGGTTGTATACTTCACCCAATGAGGTGCCGGGCATAACAGGAGATGCCCACAAGCCATTGCGTGCGGTGCTTAATGCCAATGAAAAGGTGGTTCGCCAGCTATACAGCAATAAAAACCGGGTTAAAACTTATCCTAAAGAAATGGCCGCCAAAGTAGTGCGTCATAACAGTGATATAGGCTCGGAGGGTTTGATTGATGTAGACAACTGGAAATTGTCGGTAAAAAAACAAAGCGGTGAGGTTTTGAATATCGGTATTGACGAAATAAGAAAGCTCCCTAAAACGGAGATTATTTATGATTTTAAGTGCGTAGAGGGCTGGGACCAGATTTCGCACTGGGGCGGTGTAAAATTCAGCGATTTTATAGCTCACTTTAAGCTTGATGCCGAAACCCGGTTTGAGTATGTTGGCATGGAAACGCCCGACAAGGAATATTACGTGGGCGTTGACATGCCAAGCGCTATGCACCCGCAAACCCTGCTGGCCTATGAGGTTAACGAAAAACCCTTACCTCCAAAGCATGGCGCACCGCTAAGGCTCATTATTCCTGTAAAATATGGCATCAAAAACCTGAAACGGATAGGCAGCATTACTTTCAGCAATAACCGCCCCCGGGATTACTGGGCCGAACAGGGTTATGATTATTATGCAGGGTTGTAAAGAACAGGTCAGGGAAGTCGCGTTTAAAATAATTCCATCTGTTTTACTAATCTCATACTGAAAATTTCTACACAAATGCTTTGCAAGCTCTTCACAATTAATCGAATTACACGAATCTTAAATTGATTCAATTCGTGTAATTCGATTAATACGTAAAAATTAGTGTGAAAATTTTTTATTTATTGTTTTTCAATCCGCATGGTAAACCGCCATTATATATTGATGTAATATTTGCATATTGCATTAAATGCCGGCCAATAAACTACCACTTTCCAAACAGCTTGCTTATGCCTGCGGAATGATAGGATGGAGCATCATGACCAATATTATCATTGTGATGCTGCCTTACTTTTACCTGCCGCCAAACAATGCCGGGCTTACTACGCTGGTACCTCAATTGCTGCTTTTTGGCCTGTTCAATATCATGTCGGTAATCACAGCATCCGGGCGGTTGGTGGATGCTTTTTTTGATCCTTTTATTGCTTCGCTAAGTGATAAAAGCGAAAACCGTCGTGGGCGGCGCATCCCTTTTATGCAATGGGCTGTTTTACCTGCCGCTTTATTTTGCGGATTAACCTTTTACCCCATGGTAAAAGGCGAAAGTATCCATAACGCTTACTGGCTTACCTTTACGCTCATCTGTTTTTTTATGGGCGCTACGGCCTATATTATCCCGTACAACGCCCTGCTGCCCGAGCTTACACGCACGGGTAGCGAAAGGGTTAAGCTTTCATCATTACAGCAGGTGGGTTTTGTAATAGGGATTATCCTATCGGCCATGGTCAATAACTTTGCCGACTGGGTACAACGCTTTGCCGGTATCCCCAATCGCGATACCTCCGTACAGTACACCATTTGGGGGCTGGCCATATTTGCCGGGCTGGTAATGCTCGTACCTGTATTCGCTATTGACGAAAAACGGTATTCAAACGGTCACCCCTCGCATTTGTCGCTGCTGCCGGCTATTCAAAAAACCTTTCAAAACCGGAATTTCAAATATTACCTGATATCCGATTTTTCGTACTATATGGCATTAAGCATCATATCAAGCGGCTTACTGTTTTTTTTAAAATCGTTATTAAATCTGCCCGAGTCTATGGGCGGGGAGCTTATGGCTACTATGGTATTGGTATCACTGCTGTTTTATCCGCTGGTTAATTACCTGTCGCAAAAGATCGGCAAAAAACCTATTGTGCTTTTTTCGTTCGGGTTACTGAGTTTAATTTTTGTAGCGATATTTTTCCTGGGCAAACTTCCATTTACACCGCAGGTGCAAATCTATACGCTGGTTATCAGTGCATCGTTTCCGCTGGCCTCGCTGGGTATTTTGCCCAATGCAATACTTGCCGAAATAGCACAGAACGAGGCTAAACGTACCGGCGAGAATCGCGAGGGGATGTTTTTTGCGGTTAAATACCTGTTTGTAAAACTGGGCCAAACACTGGGTATTGCATTGTTTGCGTTTTTAACCATTTACGGAAAAGACCCGGGCAACGATTATGGCCTGCGCCTGAATGGCATTTGCGGTTGTGTGCTTTGTTTGCTGGCTTTTATTTTCTTTAACCGGTTCAGGGAGCGTAGGAACAGGGGCAAAAAGAGAACCGCTCATCATTGAGCTTCAGGTCCCGCCCAACCTTTAAAGGCAGGTAACATGCCGCTGTGTAACCTGAAGCGGCTGTTTATCGGTTTGCGCTTCAGCAACACAGGCAAAAAGAAGCGAAGCCATCAAAATGACTATGAGGTATTTGATTATGGTTGCGCTCATTTTCCTTTGCCGTTAAATGTGTTATAAATCAATTTGCCCTTGTAGAATAAAAAAGGCCTGCCATTTGTTTTAAATGCAGGCCTTCAGGATATCAGTGTAAAAGCAATATTACACCAGGTTCTTTTTAATATAGCTGATACTTTGTGCAATGCTCACAAACGGATCGCCCGGGCAAACATCCTGCTCAACAAAGAAATATTTGAGGCCCGATTTTTTAGCCTGGGTAAAGATCTTTTTAAAGTCGATAACCCCGTTTCCAACTTCAGTAAATTTCTTTTCAGGGGTTTTGTCCATATCCTTAACATGCCACAGCGGGAAACGGCCCGGGTGTTTATCAATAAGGGCGATTGGATCCTGGTTTGCTTTATTAACCCAATACAGGTCCATTTCCATTTTTACCAGGTTTTTATCGGTGTTCTCCAAAAGGATCTCGTATGGGTATTTACCGTTTTCCTGTATAAATTCAAAGTCGTGGTTATGATAGCAAAGCTGGATACCTGCGCCTTTACAGGTTTCGCCGGCTATATCAAGCATATTGGCCACGTTTTTATAATGGTCAAGATTGCCGCGCTCAGATTGTGAAAGATATGCGCAAACCATGTATTGCACACCGGCTTCGGCAGCGTCATCAACGGCTTTTTTCCAGTCGTTCATGATGGTTCCTTTTTGTTGTTCGCCGTTAACCAGCTCTTCGCCTAAACGGTAATGCGCGCTTGGCATGATGAGGCCGTTTTGTTTTAAAACATTTGCAAAATCGCCGGGGCGCATGCCATAAAACAATTCGGTACCGGTATAAGTTGCACCTTCAACAGATGTGAAACCTGTTTTGGCAACCTTTGCCAATGCAGCAACAGGGTCGGCAGCCATTGCATCACGCACAGTATATAATTGTAAGCCTATATATTTTTTATCATATGCAAACAAATTAGGAGCTGCCAACAGGCCTGCTGAAAGTAGCGCCGAAGTTTTTAGAAAAGATCGTCTGGTAGTCATTGGTTTATGATTTTTATGATTGGTTGTGTAAATATAACGCATTAAAAATGCCAAAACAAAGACCGAAATTACGCCGATTGGTTTAATGCAGTGGTATAGTATTGTAATTTTTACAGGCGTAGTTAAATATTTATAAAAACATACAAAAAGAAAAAGCCGCTGTGTAGCGGCTCTTCATATGCTTTGGGTAAAGAATTATCTTCCTTTTTTAATGTTGGGAAACTTCATTTTATAATCAACATCAACCATGCCTTTTGAAATATCGTTAAGTTTCTTTTCGATAAGCCGTTTACGCAGCGGGCTTAGCTTATCGGTAAACAGTTTGCCTTCAATATGGTCATATTCATGCTGGATAACACGTGCGGCCATGCCCTTAAAAGTTTCTTCATGGTGTTTCCAGTCTGCATCATAATATGACATGCGTACAACCGGCTTGCGGTATACATCCTCGCGGATATCCGGAATGCTCAGGCAGCCTTCGTTAAAACCCCATTCCTCACCGGTTTCTTCCAGTATGGTAGCATTGATGAACGCTTTTTTGAAATCTTTCAGTTCCGGTTCGTCATCATCAAAGGGGGTGGCATCCACAACAAATAAACGCATTGACATGCCTACCTGCGGCGCTGCCAGGCCAACACCACGGGCCGCGTACATGGTTTCAAACATATTTTCAACCAGTTCTTTTATATGCGGATACTCGTCGGGCTCAATAGCTGTTGCTTTCTTTCTTAAAACAGGATCACCGTAGGCAATGATAGGATACTTCATCTTGCAAAAATAAAGGATTATTGCTTAGGCTCAAATAGCAAAGTGATCAAGCGGTTATTATCAAAAATTTCATTGCTAATGGTCAGTAATTGCTCGGCACTTACCTGGTTAATTTTTGCAAAGATCTCTTCGAGTGTGTCAACACGGTTAAAATCAATCATGCTTTTGGCCATGGCAATAATGAGGCTCATGCGGTTTTCTTCCGCTAATGCTATTTGCCCGATAAACTTTTGCCGGGCCTGGTGCAATTGCAATGTGCCCAGCTTTTGTTCACGCAGCTTTTTCAGCTCCTTATGAATGAGTTTTGAAGCTTTGTTCGCTTTTTCGGTATCGGTACCAAAGTAAACAGAGAAGATGCCGGTATCAGTTAAAGGCGTGTAATTTGATTCGACGGTATATGCTATACCATGTTTTTCCCTGATCTCGAGGTTGAGCCTGCTGCTCATGCCCACCCCGCCCAGGAGATTGTTAAGCAATAATAAGCCCCATTTATGCTCATGCGACAATGAATAAGCCTGTGTGCCTATAATACAGTGCGTTTGTGAGATAGGTTTGTTAACGATATGGACACTACCCGTACTTTGTACGGGCTTTACCCGATTTTTTTGAAGCTCATTTAAAGGCACATGGCCGAAATACTTTTCAGACATGGCCACCAGTTTCCTGAACTCATAATTGCCGTGTATAGCAAAGATCATTTCGGTTGTATTATAGTTTGCCGCTATAAACCCCCGGATGTCGTCCCCGTTAAGCCTGCCAACGGTTTCGGGCGTCCCTAAAATGTTTTGCCCCATAGGGTGCTCCTTAAACAGCAGCTCTTCAAAATCATCCTGTATGGCTTCTTCCGGCTGATCAAGATAGGAGGCTATTTCATCTAAAATGACACCGCGCTCTTTCTCCTGTTCATCATCCGGGAACGTGGAATGAAATAATATATCCTCAAAAAGATCCATAGTGCGGTCAAGATGCTGGTTAAGCAATGATGCGTGGATGCAGGTATATTCCTTAGTGGTATAAGCGTTAAGATCGGCGCCAACAAGCTCAAGCCTGTTGAGGATTTGGCTGGTGTTACGGCGTTCGGTTTCTTTAAACAGCAGGTGCTCAATAAAATGGGCAAGGCCTTCCTGTCCCGGAGCTTCATCGCGCGATCCCGCGTTTACAATAAAGCAGCAATGTGTAATTGCCGATGGCCAGTACTTATACAGTATGCGGATACCATTAGGCAAAGTATAAAGTTGATAGTCAATCATTCGGCTGCAAAGATAAGCTTATATGTCACAATTATTTTTCACGCTATTGTAAGTGATTAATAGTATTTTAGGCGCTTAAAATCAAATTTCGCCGGGGTTAAATGTAAACGGCGGAACTATACTGCCTTTAAAAAACAAACTAAACCAAATGACAAAACAAATAGCCGATCTGGAATTTGAGATACTACTAACTGCCGAAAAAATTGAAGAACGTGTTAAAGCCATTGGCATACAATTAAATGAAGATTATAATAATAGCGTACCCGTTTTTATAGGGGTACTCAGCGGCAGCTTTCTTTTTACAGCCGACCTGATCAAACAAGTGAGCATTCCCTGCGAAATTAACTTCACCAAATTAGCATCATACTATGGCGGCACCTCCAGTACGCTAAAAATACGGGAAGATATTGATTTAACGGTTGATATTAAGGGCCGCGATGTACTTATTATTGAAGATATTGTTGATACGGGCAATACGGCTCACTATCTAATCCAGAAATTGAAAGAAAGGGAGCCTGCCTCATTGAGGCTATGCTCGTTATTATTAAAACCTGCTTCCCTGCAAAAAAAGATCGAAGAACTTAAGTATGTGGGCTTTGAAATTGAAAATGAGTTTGTGATAGGTTATGGTCTCGATTATAAAGAATTGGGGCGTAATTTAAAGGATATTTATAAAAAAGTAGGATAGGAATAAGCATACCAGAACAGGAAATGTGACAGTTGCTATTGAGGCATAGTACATTACGGGTAATTTTTTTAACAACTGATTAAAACAATAGCTCCCTTGTTTCGTTTTAGGATTTATGAAATATACATCTTTACTTTTATCAGGCTGCATAGCAGCATCGTTTTTGTTTTCTTCATGTGATAAAAAAGGGCCAGGTACTTCAACCGTTGCTATTACCATAACTGATGGCCAAACCGGCGCTGCATCGGCAGGTGCAACAGTAAAACTGTATGATGGTGTAAATAAACCCAATACCGGGGAAGCACCTTCATATACACTTACTACAGATGCGTCAGGGAAAGCGACTGCAGTAGTTGACTATATAGGAGAGTATTACATTGTTGCTGAAAAGGGAACCCAGAAAAGCTATTACAACGGACTGATTCCGATAGGTATTTTTAAAACCCAGGCCGATATTGACAGCAGCCCTAAACAAACACCTGCAGCGACCATCGGTTCAGTGAAATTTAAAGATACCAATAACGACGGCGTTATCAACGATTCGGATAAAGCAAAAGCGCCGAATTTGTTTTTGGAAGAAGGACAAACGCTTAATTACAGCTTAGCGGTTTATTAATTTACAGAGAGACTTATTTTATAGTAAAGCTACCTTTGAAAATCGGTAGCTTTATTGTTATAGGTTGAACAGTAATATTTAAGTGGCCTGTATTTCGATGAAAAGAATATTTATTGTTTTCGGTGTTTTACTGCTTATAATATCCGTCGTATCCTTACGACAACATGCCTGAAATACAATTATTCCCTAATTCTTATTAAGTTTATTTAATGGAATTTGATGAGATCTATTTTTATACCGCGACAATCAACAAGTGGATTCCACTGCTTCAATCCGATAAGTTTAAACACATTGTTTTAAATAGCCTGATTCATCTCGTTAAGCAAAAGAAAATAGAAATTTATGGCTTTGTAATCATGCCAAATCACATCCACTTGATTTGATCCGGATCGCAAATGAATGGCAAAGAAAAGCCATTTGCCAGTTTTATGAAGTTTACGGGGCATCAGTTTTTGCATGAGTTGCGAGCGACAGATAACCCTTTACTGGTAAAGTTTAAGACGGATTTAAAAACAGAAACTACCTGTTTTGGCAAACCAACTCGTTGCCCATAAGGGTGTTTGATCGGAAAATGTTAGAGCAAAAGCTGGATTACATTCACCTCAACCCATTACAGGCACATTGGAATTTAACTGATGATCCAAATAACTATTACTTTTCATCATGTTCGTTTTACGGGCAGGAGGATAAAAAGTTTGATTGGTTAATACATTATATGGATGTGATGTAAGTTCCTTTGCATACCTGTTGCCGCGGGGACACGGCAACGGGGTACAATTTTCCATGCCTTTCCCCTCCCGGTTGTCGTGTCCTCACGACAACTTTTTTTAGCAATGTTTAATCCAAAACATATGTTCAACGCGGGAGAAGAAAGATAGTATGTTGTAGTGTCCCCACGACAACAGGGGTTGATTATATTATCCCCGCCACCTCGCTCAGCATCCTCACCGCCTCGTCAACGCTATCAATTCCCTCAATGCCCAAACGGAGCGTGTTTTTAACCTCTTTCAAATTAGTGCGCCTTGGGTTATTCTTCACAAAGTCGAGCACATTACGGAATGCCTCGGTTTCAAAGTAACTTGATTGCTGGTTGGTGATAAAATAGCCACGCAAAACGTTTTTCTTGAGTGAGATCTTTTCAAAGCCAATTGCTTTGCCCAGCCATTGCAACCGCAGGGTATTAAGCAGCCCGTTAACCTGTTCAGGTACAGGCCCAAAACGGTCGTTCAGTTTTTGTTGAAAGGCTTGTAATTCTACCTCGTTTTCCAGTTTGGAAAGCTCGGTATACAGGTTATATCGCTCGGAGAGATTGGTTACATACTCATCGGGGATGAGGATCTCCAGGTCGGTATCAATTTGGGTAAAAGAAATGTAGGGGCGGGGCTTATCCTCGGGGAATACGCCTTTAAACTCATCGTCTTTAAGTTCCTGTATAGCCTCGTCGAGAATCTTGTGGTACATTTCAAAGCCTATTTCGGCAATGAAGCCGCTTTGTTCGGCGCCAAGCAGGTTACCGCTGCCGCGGATGTCCAAATCCCTCATAGCCACATTAAAGCCGCTGCCCAGGTCGCTGAACTCTTCAATGGCACTCAGGCGTTTGCGGGCCTCGCTGGTTAACGTTGACAAAGGCGGACTTAGCAAATAACAATACGCTTTTTTATTACTTCTGCCCACACGGCCGCGCATCTGGTGCAGGTCGCTCAAGCCAAACATATGGGCGTAGTTGATGATGATGGTATTGGCATTGGGAATATCCAACCCGGCTTCGATAATGGTTGTAGCCACCAGCACATCATACTCGTGGTTTACGAATTTAAGCATTACATCTTCCAGGTCGTCACCTTCCAATTGGCCGTGAGCGATGCCGATACGTGCTTTAGGAACCAGCTTACGGATCATGCCGCCCAGTTGCGGCAGGTCGGCAACACGATTGTGGATAAAGAACACCTGCCCGCTGCGGTCAATTTCAAATTCAACAGCCTCCTTAATTAACTTATCATTAAATACGTGCAGCTCGGTAACAACCGGCTGGCGGTTTGGCGGCGGAGTTGATATGATAGAAAGGTCACGTGCACCCATTAACGAAAAGTGCAGCGTACGGGGAATTGGGGTAGCCGTTAAAGTAAGCGTATCCACATTGGCGCGCATCTGTTTCAACTTCTCTTTGGTCGATACGCCAAACTTCTGCTCCTCGTCAATGATCATCAGGCCAAGGTCTTTGAATTTCACATCCTTGCTTACCAAACGATGTGTGCCTATGATAATATCTACTTTCCCTTCTTTTAGCTTCTCCAGAGTATCCTTGATCTGCCTGGTTGATTTAAAGCGGTTAACATAATCAATGTTGGCAGGAAAACCCCTGAGCCTGTCGGTAAAAGTTTTATAGTGTTGCGCCGCCAGGATGGTTGTTGGTACCAGAATGGCCACCTGCTTGCTATCGGCAACGGCTTTGAAAGCTGCACGGACAGCTACTTCAGTTTTCCCAAAACCTACGTCGCCGCAAATGAGGCGGTCCATAGGGTGGGGCGACTCCATATCTTTTTTGAAATCGGCAGTGGCTTTTTCCTGGTCGGGAGTGTCTTCGTACAGGAATGATGCCTCCAGCTCGGTTTGCAGGTAGCTATCGGGCGAAAAGGCGTTGCCATGCTGGGCTTTACGAAGGGCGTAAAGCTTGATCAGGTCGCGAGCTATGTCCTTAACTTTTTTTTTTGTTGTTTTCTTCAAACGTTCCCAGGTGTCGGTACCCAGCTTGTTCATTTTGGGAACAGAGCCTTCTTTACCGCTGAATTTGGAGATGCGGTTAAGTGAGTTAATGTTCACATACAGCAGGTCGTTATCAGCATAAATCAGGCGGATCATTTCCTGTTGTTTGCCGTTCACATCAACCTTTTCCAAACCCGCATATTTGCCTATACCGTGGTCGATATGGGTAACATAGTCGCCTGGTTTAAGGTCACGGAGCTCCTTGAGCGTAATAGCTTGGGAACGTTGGTAGCCCTTGCGGGTTTTGTATTTATAGTAACGGTCAAAGATCTGGTGATCGGTATAGCAGGCTATCTTTTGCTCGTGATCAATGAAGCCTTCGCGTATGGAGATGCTTACCGGTGTAAATTTTACCGTTTTGTCCAGGTCGTCCAAAATGGCGTATAAACGCTCAACCTGTTTGGCCGAATCGGTAAAGATGAAGTTCTCTATCTTGTCAGCCTCATTGTTTTTGAAATTATGAATGAGCAGCGTAAAGTCCTTATTAAACGATGGCTGCGGGCGCATATCAAAATTGATAGTGGTAGCGTCATGGTAAAAGAACTGCTTTCCAAACTCTACCACAGGGAAATCATGCAATTGATCGCCTATTAGCTTTTCGTCGGTAAAACCAAATTTGGGGTCTATCCAATCAGGGTTTTGTGCTTTTTCATCTGCAGAGAGGGCTTTCCAAAGGTTTACAGCCTTTTTATAACCGGTTTGGATAATGTCCAGCGTAAACTGAACGTCTTTGATCCACACCTGTGTACCTGCTTCAACATATTCAAGCAGGGAGATATTATTCTCCGTTAGAAATTTAGATTGTACGTTGGGAACAATGGTAATGCTTTTAACATGCTCAACCGATAGTTGGCTCTCGATTTCAAACGTACGGATCGACTCAATGAAATCACCAAAAAACTCCACCCGGTAGGGGAGCATATGCGAAAAAGAGAAGATATCAACAATACCGCCACGGATGGAAAATTGCCCCGGCTCATATACAAAATCAACGCGCTCAAAATCATACTCTATCAAAAACTCGTTGATAAAATCGATGCTGAGCTTATTGCCAACAGCTATTTCGAGGGTGTTTTTTTCAAGCGATGAACGATCGATCACCTTTTCGGCCAGGGCCTCGGGATAAGTTACAATGAGCTGGCCATATTCGGTGCTGTGGTTAAGTTCGTTCAAAACCTCGGCACGGGCAAGCACATTGCTGCTGTCGGGCTGGGTAAATTCAAATGGTTTGCGGTATGATGAAGGGAACAGCAGGGCTTCTTTACCGGTAAGGTTTTCCAGGTCGGCCTGGAAATAGCCTGCTTCTTCGCGGTCGGGCAGTACAAATACCATGTGTTTGTGCTGCAAAAAATACAATGCTACCGCCATGGCCGAATCACTTGATCCCACCAAACCACGTAGCTGTACCCTTGGATTTTTTGATGCGTTAAGCGCGGTAGCCAACGCTTTTATCCGGTCATCAGCCTTATATCTGTCTAATATATCACGGATGTTCAAATCGCGGCAAAGATAAACAAAAAAGAAAAGCCAAAATAAAAAAGCGTTGGGCTAAAAATTAATGCAAACAATATGAGGGCTTATTTACTTTTTAATGATAAATTTATGTATGTAAACGCGCATACCGATTTATAAATCAATCTTAATTATATAATTATGAAGAATGCAGTGTTATCAGGGGGTATCATCGGCGTACTAAGTATTATCTGGATCTTTGCTATGCCACGGCTTGGCGTTATGCCGCAAAAAGACGTTGTGGCCCCAGTCGAATACTTTTCATTTATTATACCGGCTATCGGGCTTTTTTTCGGTATCATGAGTTATCGAAAAAACGAGTGTAATGGCCAGATGGGCTTTTTGGAAGCCCTTTTTCAAAGCTTTAAAATATTAATTGTAGGCGGCATCATCGCCGTTTTCGGCTCAATACTTTATATCAGCTACGTATCGTCGGCGGGTGCTAACATAAAGGATTTTTCTGAACGGATTTTTGGTGCGTTAATAGTTGGGGTACTGCTCGCCTTCGCGGTATCATTATTATTCACCAACAAAGCGAACAAACTTGATTAAGCGGTTTTTTTCAAAATATTTTGAACTGTTGTTCTGGATAGCGGCGATGCTTTCATTGGCGATGACCTCGCCGACCGAAGCATCGCACTTTACCCTGTGCCCACTTAAACTAATGGGCATTGGCTGGTGTCCCGGCTGTGGCCTTGGGCATAGTATTATTTATCTTTTCCATGGCGATATCAGCAGTTCGTTCCGTGCCCACTGGCTTGGCATCCCTGCCGTGGCCGTGATCTTTAACCGGATTTATGTGCTTACCAAAGCGAGGCTGCTGGAAAGGAATCAGTTTAAGAGCCTTACCTAAATTAGGTGCGTTTTTGATCGATATTATAAATTGGAGCGTTGCCTGCGTGCTATCCGCTCATACTGCACAGGCATTAGCCACAAGGCCGGTATCCCAATGTCATTAAGTTAAGGAAAATCCCCCAGAGGGGGAACAGGTTTGTAGCAAAATATTATACCGATAACAACCGTGCCAGAGGTACGGAACACCGGAGTTGTGTACCGCTGGCACACCAAAAATCTATTCAAAATGGTTTCTACAAACCTTTTGCACCTCTGGTGCAGCTTGTCAATCTCTTAACTTAATGACATTGGCCGGTATCCGCTCCTATCACTAACGCGGCCCCAGCGCACTATCGCCAAAATATACTTTATACGTCATCACGGTTTTTTCCGGGATTTCTCAGGTGGTTTCTTACAGCAATGACATTTTATTGCTACTCCTATCATCGATAAGATTTCCAGGCCACTTTTTACCGCCAAAACTCATCATTTCACCGACTACTTATCTCCGCTAACCTATCTCCCTTAGGCGTTTTACCGGGCGCGCTGTACCTTTATATCATAAAACAATCACAAACTTTAAAAAACTTACTAAGATGAACGCTTATCAAAATCCATATATGTCTTTCGACGGTATCACTCCCGAAGAATATACATTTCTGCAACAGGCCACTGCCTCATTAACAGAAGATCAGGCCCGCACTTTTATGTCATTTTATGCCAGTAAAAGGCGTAACCCACAGGATATCATGTTTGCAACGCTTGCCGGTTTCCTTGGTGTATCAGGTGTACAGCGTTTCATGACTGATCAGATCGGTATGGGTATCCTTTATTTTTTCACAGCTGGTTTTTGTTTCATCGGTACCATTGTCGACCTGATCAACTATAAAACTATCGCCAACGATTATAACAGGCAAATGGCTTACGAAAGCTTCAACATAGCTAAAATGAGCAACTAAATCCCTTTAAGGGTATAGTTTCACTATATATCAAAAAAAATCCACCTTCTGTTACGGGGTGGATTTTTTTGTTAGGACGAACTTTAAACAGTTATGTCATTGAGGAGGTAAAATCCGGAGGCCTCTGAAGGTGAAATGACAAAAGAGGGCCTGTCAGTCAGAGCCTGTCGAAGACTCGCGCGCAGAGGCCTATCCACCATGCTTCGACTGGTAGCTTGTCGAAGGACGCGCGCAGAGGCCCACCGCGCCATGCTTCGACAGGCTCAGCATGACACCCATTTTTAATTATGTCATGGGTAGGAGGAACGACGAAGCAATCTCGTAACTATACAGATCGGACATGCATTGGCTACGAGATTGCCACGCTTCGCTCGCAATGACATGAACATTTTTTATTTCATCGACTTTTCCCTTATCGCCTTAAACTCCGAACCGTTTTTCCAGCCGGGGAAGGTTGTTTCGTTGCCCAGCTTAGTACCAACTTCATAAAGGATATTAGCTATCTGTGCCATGCCTGTGGCATCCATAGTATCGGTATAATTATCGGCCTGTTGGTGATAGCGGTTGTCGCCATAATCTTTTTGTTTGGCTTCGCCGTAGCTGCCATCATGTATTGCGCTGATGCTGCCATTGTTAATGTCAAGGGCCGGTACACCAACCTTGGCGAAGTTAAAATGGTCCGACCGGTAGTAGCTGCCAGAGCCGGGGTGCCTGTCGCCAACAGTGCTAAGTCCTTGTGCTTTTACTATTTCGTCAACATAATCTTCCAAATCATTTTGGCCTTTGCCGGTTACAGCTATGTCTTTGGTTTCACCGTAATCGCCAAGGGCATCCATATTGAGGTCGGCAACTGTTTTGTTAACCGGGTAAATGGGATGGGTAGCATAATATTCCGAACCCAGTAAACCCTGCTCTTCGGCTGTAACAGCTAAAAATACAATAGAGCGTTTGGGCTTTTCTTTGGCCTTGTTAAATGCTTTGGCCACACTGATAATAGCGGCAACCCCGTCGGCATTATCAACCGCGCCATTGTAAATGCTATCGCCTTTGGCGTTAGGCTTACCTACGCCCAGGTGGTCCCAATGGGCGGTGTATAATATATATTCGCCCGGCTGTGAACTACCTTTAAGTGTGCCGATCACATTGTGCGATGTGGAATATTTTAATTGGTTATTGATAGTTAAAGTAACTGATTGCTTAAGCGGGATGGACTTAAAATCTTTTTTGCGGGCCAATGCACGGAAATCGCCGGTTATGCCCACTTCAGCTAAAAGTTTTTTACCCATATCTTCGGTGATCCAGCCTTCAACCTTGCAGCGGTTCATATGCTTGTCTTTTTGCTGCAGGTAAAGCTTGGCGCCTGTGTTACTGTTGGAAACCACTTCCCAGCCATAACTTGCAGGTTCTTTTTGGTGGATGATAAGCACCCCTGCAGCACCCTGCCGCGCGGCTTCCTCATACTTGTAAGTCCACCGGCCGTAGTAGGTCATGGTATCGCCTTTAAAAAAGGTTGGATCGCCGTTTTTAAATCCCGGATCGTTCACCAGTACAACAACCGTTTTGCCTTTAACATCAAGTCCTGCATAATCATTCCAGTGATATTCGGGAGCAACAACACCATACCCGGCAAAAACCAGCGGTGAGTTTTTAAGCGTTACCGAATCAACCTCGCGGCGGCTGAAGGTTACGAAATCTGTAGTGGCATGCAGGCTGAGCGGCGTTTTACTGCCTGTTATTTCCATTACAGGAGATGGCGTACTGGTGATCTGCACCATGGGCACATCCTGGAAATAGCTGCCCTTGTTGCCCGGTTCGAGCCCGGCCAGTTTAAACTGCTCCGAAATGTATTTGATCGCCTTGTCTTCGCCGGCGGTGAAAGGTTTGCGGCCCATCATGGAATCATTGGCTAAAGCCGAAATGTATTTCTTTATTTCGGCGGCGGTAATAGCTTTTTCGGCCGGCACACTTTTATTATTCTGGCAGCCTGCAAAAATAGCAAGGCCACCAATAAGCATCAGGTATCGGTGTTTGATTTTCATATGATATGAGTTTTCGGGAAAGGATCGAATTTACGCAAATCCCCGTCAATTATCCAATCATTGAAACGTTGAAGAAATTATCGCCACAAATTTTTCCGAATTAATCGAATTGCACGAATTTTTCTTTCCTCACTCAGGGAAATAGCTTTTAACCAGTTGTATATTGAAAAACAATAAATGAAAATTTTCACACTAATTTTTACGTATTAATCGAGTTACACGAATTGAATTAATTTGAGATTCGTGTAATTCGATTAATTGTGGACAGCTTGCAAAGCATTTGTGTGAAAATTTTTCAGTGTGAGATTTGTAAAACAGATCGAATTGTTTTAAAAACGATTGCCCTGTTTCTGCACCACGATTTGCGAAGTTGGAATTAATTGTATTAGATGGCCAATTGATTCGTGTATTATTATTGCTTCAGCTCAGGCTTGCTTAGTTTAATAATTTGCCAGGCCACTTCCGCACTTGATAATGCAACCAGTGCAAATATAGCCGCGGAAAGCGCTTTTGGTGTCGAGCTCAATGCCCCGCCAAGCGCTACACTGTAAACAATAAATGGTAGCAGCAAAACCAGACACAGGCCGGTAACGCCAAGCGGGATCCGGAAAGGCCGCTCTTTCATCGGCTCCTTGACGCGAAGTTTTACGAGGGCGATATACTCTAAAGAAAGTCCTGCACCGTAAACGGTTACATCAATGATGAGCAGATCGGCAAAGGTCCACAGTACCATAAAACTCACAACTATGGAGCAAATGATGATGGAAACAAAAGGTGTTTTAAAACGAGAGTGTAGTTTGTTAACACCTTTTGGAAGTAAATTATCTTCAGACATTACCTGCGGCACGCGCGATACCGATAATAACACAGCGGTATAGATGCCGAGGGTACTGGCCATCCCGCCCGCTGCTACTACTATGCCAAGCCAGTGCCCGCCAATCAATACGCCTAATGCAGGAAACCCATTTTCGGTTAATGTATCGTGGTTAATGCCCGATTGCTGGGCAACCCAAATGGCAAAGAAGTATACCACCATTACCAGCGCAAAAGCTGTAAAAATTGAAATAAGATATGAGCGTACGGGTTTTTCAACTTCTTCGGCATAGGTGGTTACATTATCCCAGCCCAGGCAGTTCCACATTACCGTGTACAAAGCCATACCAAACGACGGGAAGCTGAGCCCTTTTAACGAAGTGGCAGGGATGTGCATCGGTCCGCTGTGGTGATAAATACCTAATGCTATCATTAATATAATAGGCGCAAGTACAGCAGCACTTAAAAATAGCGAAACCCTACCCACCGGCATAATGCCTAAAATATTTAACCCGGCGGATGCCCAGATGATCACTAAACAAACCGGAATCTGAAAATTTAGCAATTCAGGGAAAAAGAAACCGGCGTATTGCACAAAAAGCACCGGGTAAATGGCAAGGTCGACAAAAGTATAGAGCCAGGTCCACCAGCCCTCAACAAAACCCCAGTGGGTGCCGAGGGCATATTTTACCCATTTGTAATAGCCGCCGGTAATAGGCATCATGCTGTTAAGCTCAAGCACGGTAAATATGGCTGGGACGTCCCACATTAACGGGGTTATGAGCAGGATGATTAGCGCGCCATGATCGCCTGCATAACTTAATAGCGGCTCAAGGCCGTAAGGGCCACCGGATACAGTAAAAAAAATAACAGCGACAAGCTGTATAGGGCGTATTTTTTTTAATGAGGTTGCAGAGGGCATAAGCTATAAAAATATAATTTATGCTTTAATATTTTGATTTTTTTGTTGACGGGGATATTCTAAAATGCTAACCTTTCACCGTCATGCTGTGTGTTTAAATCCGTGGGACTTTAAAGATTTAATGATACATGTAGAGGGCCTGTCATCCTGAGCCTGTCGAAGGACGCGCGCAGAGGCCCCACCCACCATGCTTCGACGGGCTCAGCATGACACCCATTTTAATTACGTCATGGTTCACGATGACAATTGGGTTGGTTAACAAAAAAGACCAACTTTTTCGCGGTTTCATTGATGTTATCATTCATAATGCCCTCGTAAAGAGTAAACATTAATGGTTTCATCAACCACATCATAGATAATACGATGTTCGGAGTTTATGCGCCTTGACCACTCTCCAGTTAGCTTATATTTGAGTGGCTCAGGTTTACCCTAACGCCTTTTTTACCAGCTTTTCGTGCTGTTTCACCCGCTAACACCTGTTCAACAAATTCGGTATTGTATAAACCCGTTTCATGCTTCTCAAAATTGATCTTGAGTGCCTTTAAAAAAGCTTTGACAGCGGCTGATTGTTCTTTGTTTTCAGGATGTACAATGAATGTTTCCATATACAAATTTAATTAATAAATATTTAATTGGCGCCAACATTAAACAAAGAAGGCCAGCTTACACTGCCCCCAAAATAGTGTCTAACTTTTCGGGGGCACTTCAGCTCAGCCGGCCTTCTTTATAAAAAAGCAATGTTATATACTTAACCACTTCCTCCTCACAACCATTTGCTGTTCGGTTGGGCTATCAAGGGTAACAATATTGTATTTAACGCGGTTGCTTTTCAGCAGGGTAACCGGTAAGGTCATAGCTTGCCCGTCGCGGGTTACAGTAACTTCAATTTTATCGCCGGGATTTTTACCATTAATCATAGTTGCAGCATCAGTAACCGGCGTTCCGTCAATAGCGGTGATTTCGTCGTTTACGTTAATGCCATCGATATAAGCGGCAGTACCACGTTGCACGCTCGTAACAATAATTTTTTTAGCTGCGGTTGTAGTAGTAGTGATACCTAAAGCAGCATCGTTTTTATCGGCCAGTTCATCCTCTGCTTTATAACCGGCATAACCTAAGTATTTATTATAATCGATAGGGGTTAGGCCGTTGATGTATCTGGCATAAAAATCATCAAGTTTTTTACCTGCAAATTTTTCAAAGGCAGCTTTAAACTCAGCATCGGTGTAACCGCGCTTTTTGATTTTATAATACTGGGTGTACATGTACTTCATGGCATCATCTAACGAGTATTTGCCTTTGCTGTCGTTGATGATCTCCAGATCGAGCATCATACCAATGATTGCCCCTTTGTTGTAGTATGATATCGTGGTATTGTTAGAGTTTTCGTTAGGGCGGTAAGCCTTGATCCAGGCATCAAAGCTTGATTCGGCAAGGGTTTGTACATTCTTTCCGGGCAGGTTTTCAAGCACATTGAACTCGCCCTCCAAAACATCAAAATAATTCTGAACCGGGAACAGCTGCGTACGGCGTACAATGATACCCTGGTAGTACTCGGTAAAACCTTCGGCTATCCACAAATTGGTGGTATAGTTTTCATTGTCATAATCAAAAGGGCCTAACACAACAGGGCGCAGGCGCTTTACATTCCACAAATGGAAATGCTCATGGGCCACCAGGCCCAAAAAGCTTTGGTAGCCTTTATCATTAGCATAGCTATCGCGCGATGCCCCTAATACAGTTGAGCTTAAGTGCTCCAAACCTCCGCCGTTCCTTAAGCGGTTGTGCACAATGAATACATAACGCTTATTGGGGTTTTCGCCAAAAACGGCCGCTTCCTGGTCCACAATTTTGTGGATATCGGCTTTTAATTTTTCCTTATCGTAATTGCCGCCGCCATACATGCAAATTTCATAATGAACGCCTGATGCGTCAAAGCCAAAAACATCCTGGTTGCCCACTTCAATAGGCGAATCGAACAGGACATCAAAATTGGGTGATAAACGGGTAAACGGATCGTTATTTACCATTTCCAAACTGGTTGAAACTTTATCCCAGTTTTTATATGGTTTGATGTGGATAACAGCGGGTGAATGCTGCATATTGGCCGGGTAAACAAAGATGCCGGTGGTTGAAAGGAAGCCATGTGAGGCATCTATAAAACTGGTGCGTACTGAAAATTCAAAAGCATAAACCCTGTATTTTACCGTTACCGACGAAATTCCTTTTGTAACAATTTGCCAGGTATTCTTATTGATTTTGGGTGCTGCAACGGGTTTGCCGTTAGCTTCAGCAGTTAATGATTCGATGTTTTTTGCGAACTCGCGCACCAGGTATGAGCCCGGTGTCCATACCGGCATTTTGAGCTCAAGGGTGTTTTGCTGAAGGCCGGTAATATGCATTTCAATATCAGCATAATGGGCCTGGGCTTCAGGAAACGAAACATTGTAGGTAATCTGAGCGTTGGCGGCGGCCTCGCTGATGGTAGTACTCATAATAAAAAGCGTTAAAAAAAATAGCGTGCGTAGGTTGGTCAGTTTCATGGTCGCAATTTATAAAATATTATATAATCAGTTATGTATGTGGCCTTACAGCGCCCTAAACACCGTTGTAAAATGGTTGATACATGCAACTATTGTTGATATTATGCTATTAGTTTTACATCGATTTTTAAGTAAATGGAACTGATTGAACCTATTTCGCGCAAGCTGATACGCTTAGGTAAACTGTATCTGAATGTACTGGTAAAGCATACCATTCACCTGGATGTTACCCGGTACCATTATATACTTTCGCTCATTTACTTTCATGACGGGCAACTTACCCAAAACGCGCTGGCAAACCTGCTGGGCAAGGATAAATCGGCCATGGTAAGCATCATTAACCTGCTTACCGCAAAAGGCTTTGTTTACCGCGAAAACAACCCGAACGACAGGCGGCAGCAATTGCTCCGCGTTACCGATAAGGCAAAATTGGCCGTTCCGCAGATCATCGAAACATTTGAAGCCATCAACGCGGATATTACCGAAGGCATATCCGAAGCCGATATGCAGGTATTTGAAAGCGTACTTACCCGCATGCATAAAAATTTAAAACCATTGGTATCACCCGAAACAACCCTACAAGCTAAATCACACACGGATTAAACAAAGTATGAAAACGAAATATATTATTTACACGGCGCTGGCCCTGCTGGTTGCCTATTTAATTTACAATAAATTTTTTAGCGAAGGGGCAAAGAAATCGGCCGCGGCTATGGCTTCGGGCAAGGGCGATAAGAAAAAAGGCGGCGGCGCGGTAGGGGTTAAAGTAATGATAGTTAAAGATACCGCCGTAAACAACATTATTGATATTACCGGCACCATTGATGCCAATGAAAAGGTAAGCCTGATAAGCCAAACAGCAGGTAATATTACCGGGATCTACTTTAATGAAGGTACTAAAGTAACAAAGGGCCAGTTGCTGGTTAAAGTGTACAACCAGGACCTGGAAGCATCGTTGCAGCAAAACCAGTACCAGGTGGCATTGGCAAAGCAACAGGAAAGCCGTAACCGCCAGTTGCTTCAAAAAGAAGCCATAAGCCAGGAGGAATACGATACTTCATTAACATCATTAAATTCGTTAAAAGCTGCCGCAAATGTAATTAAGGCGCAGATTGCCCGTACCGAGATCCGTGCGCCCTTTTCGGGGACTATCGGTTTACGGAATGTGAGCCCGGGCAGTTACCTCTCGCCATCATCGCCTATTGCCGATCTGGTTAATATCGATCCGGCAAAAGTAACTTTTGCTGTGCCTGAAAGGTACCTTTCTATACTTGGCCCCGGCAGTAAGATCAGGTTCAAGACAGAAAGCTCGATGGAGAGTTTTGTGGGTACGGTATATGCCATTGACCCTTCAATTGATGCAAGCTCACGCACTATTACTGTGCGCGCTAAGGCACCTAACCCTAAAGGAATACTTACCGCGGGCAGCTTTGCCAAGATCAATTTAACGCTTGATCAAATTCCTAAAACCATTTTGCTGCCAACAGAGGCGGTTATTCCCGATTTGAAAAGCAGCCTGGTTTGGATCTACCACAATGGTAAAGCCATGTCAAAACCGGTAAAAACAGATCTGCGAACCGATACAAAGATCCAGGTTATTGAAGGCTTAAAGCCTGGCGACAGTGTGGTAGTATCGGGCCTGATCCAAATGCGGCCAAAAGTGCCTTTGAAAATTTTAAAAGTTATTAAATAAACCAATATGAGTTTATCCTCAGTAAGTATTAAGCGGCCGGTATTGGCAACAGTAATGTCTGTGGTTATTGTTGTATTTGGTATTATCGGCTATAAGTTTTTGGGCGTGAGGGATTTTCCTTCGGTCGACCCACCCATTATTTCGGTATCAACCAGTTACTCCGGTGCCAATGCCGATGTAATTGAATCGCAGATCACGGAGCCGCTCGAAAAATCCATTAATGGTGTTCCGGGCATCCGCAACATATCGTCAACCAGTTCGGTTGGTCAAAGCAACATCACCGTTGAGTTTGACCTTGATGCCGACCTGGAAACCGCTGCAAATGACGTGCGTGATAAAGTGGGCCAGGCCCAGCGCCAGCTGCCGCAGGATATTAACGCCCCGCCGGTAGTAACCAAGGCCGATGCCAGCGCCGACCAGATCATTACCCTTACCGTGAGCAGTGACACCCGTAACATCAACCAGCTGGATGATTATGCGGAAAATGTGCTGCTGGAAGGGTTGCAAACCATCCCCGGTGTAAGTACCATTAACGTACAGGGACAGCGCCAGTATGCCATGCGCCTGTGGATAGACCCTAACAAGCTTTCGGCACTTGGCGTTACAGCTACCGACATCGGTGCGGCTTTAGCTAAAGAAAACGTAGAGCTGCCTGCCGGTAAAATTGAAGGTAATAATACCGAAGTTACCATCAGGGCCTTAGGTAAACTGGCAACTGAAAAGGATTTTAACAACCTCATTATCCGTGCCGACAGCAGCAGGGTGATCAGGCTGAGCGATATTGGTTATGCTGTGCTGGGCTCGGCAAACGAGGAAACCATATTTAAAGAATCGGGGGTGCCGATGGTTGGCCTGGCCCTGGTACCACAGCCGGGGGCTAATTATGTACAGATAGCCAAGGATTTTTATACCCGTTTAGAACAGATCAAAAAAGACCTTCCACCCGATATTTCGGTAAAAGTGGCTTTGGATAATACAAGGTTCATTAACCAGTCGATATCTGAGGTGCAGGAAACGCTGATCGTGGCCTTTATACTGGTGGTAATTATCATCTACCTTTTCTTCCGCGATTGGCTGATAGCTTTCCGCCCGCTGATAGATATCCCGGTATCATTGATCGGTGCTTTCTTTATCATGTACATCTTCGGGTTTTCTATCAATATCTTAACCCTTTTAGGGATAGTGCTGGCAACGGGCCTGGTGGTGGATGACGGTATCGTAGTAACGGAAAATATTTATAAAAAGGTAGAGGCTGGAATGGCTATCCGTAAAGCGGCTTTTGAAGGTTCGGCCGAGATTTTTTTCGCGGTAGTATCCACGTCGGTTACGCTGGCGGCTGTGTTTTTACCTATTGTGTTTTTACAGGGTTTCACCGGCCGTTTGTTCCGCGAGTTTGCGGTGGTGGTAGCCGGTGCGGTGTTAATATCGGCATTTGTTTCCCTTTCATTAACACCGATGCTTAACGTAAAGCTGATCCGTAAAAACCAAAAAAAATCAAGGTTTTACGAAAAAACGGAGCCGTTTTTTATTAACATGACTACCTCGTATACCGAATCGCTCATTAAGTTTATGAAGCGCAAATGGGTGTCGTTCGTTATCCTGGCAGCATCTGTCGTTATCATCGGGATCCTGGTAAATGTTATTCCGTCAGAGCTTGCTCCGCTTGATGATCGTAGTTTGCTCCGTTACAGCGTTACCGGTTCGGAGGGGGCAACTTATGAGTACATGACCCGGTATATGGATAAGGTGTCTAACCTGGTTGCGGATTCAATTCCGGAGGCTAATGTTAACCTTGAAATTGTTTCGCCATCATTTGGCGGCGGCGGTGCTTCAAATACAGGCTTTGGAAGGGTAGGGCTGGTTGCTCCTGATAAACGTGTGCGCACTCAGCAGGAACTTGCCGACTGGCTGAATGGTAAACTACGCAAAATGCCCGATGCCCGTGCCATTGTGGTACAGGAGCAAACTATCAGCGGCGGTGGTTCCGGATCAAAAACATCGTTGCCGGTGCAATATGTTATCCAGAACCAGGATTTTGAAAAGATCCGTAAAGTGCTGCCAACGTTTTTTGCCGAGGTATCAAAAAGCCCGGTTTTCCAGGGAACGGATGTTAACCTGAAATTTACTAAACCCGAGTTACGCGTGGTTACCGACCGTGCGCGCGCCCGTGACTTAGGTGTTTCGGTTGATGATATTGCCCAAACGCTGCAACTATATTATAGTGCCGGCCGGCTCGACTACTTCCTGATAAATGGTAAACAATACCAGGTAATAGCACAGGTTGACCGCGCTAACCGCGATCAGCCGCTTGATCTGAAATCAATTTATGTACGCAGCTCAAAAGGGACTTTGGTGCAGTTGGATAACGTAGTTAAGACATCCGAGGGCGCCACGCCTCCGGCCATCTACCATTTTAACCGTTATAAATCGGCAACGCTTTCGGCCGGTCTTGCCCCGGGTTATACCGTAGGCGATGGTATCAAGGAAATGGACAGGATCTCCAAAAGCTTACTTGACGATACTTTTAGTACCGCGCTAAGCGGCCCCTCACGTGACTATGCCGAAGGTTCGTCGAACATTCTTTTTGCTTTTGGCTTTGCCTTGCTGCTGATCTACCTGGTACTGGCAGCCCAGTTTGAAAGCTTTATGGACCCGCTTATCGTGATGCTCACTGTGCCGCTGGCTATTTCGGGGGCATTTTTATCGCTGTGGTTGTTTAATCAAACCCTCAATATTTTCAGCGAGATCGGGATCATCACCCTTGTGGGGCTGGTAACTAAAAACGGGATCTTAATCGTGGAGTTTGCAAACCAACGAATGGAACAGGGCGTAGCCAAATACGAAGCAGTTATTGAAGCGGCAACGGCGCGTTTACGCCCAATATTAATGACCAGCTTAGCCGTGGTGCTTGGGTCTGTGCCTATTGCGTTTGCGCTGGGCGCCGGTGCAAAAAGCCGTGTTTCATTAGGTATTGTGATTATGGGGGGGATGCTGTTTTCATTGGTGTTAACGCTTTATATTATTCCGATGATGTACCTGCTGCTGGCTGCTAAAACCCGTAAAGACCATGACCACGACCCTGAGGACCTGGCTGCAGAAGCTGAAATGGCCGAAGCTGCCCGTCACCCGCACCAACGAGAACCTAAACTGATCGAAAACCTGTAACATAATATGATGATCAAGAAAATAGCCTGCCTGGTTTGTTGTTTTGTAATGATATCAACCATTGCGTTGGCCCAGCAGGATGCGCCCTTACTTACTTTAAAAGATGCGGTTGAAATAGCGCTGAAAAACAACTACAATATTAAGTTGTCGCAAAACAACTCAACCATAGCGTCAAATAATGTTACACTTGGTAATGCAGGGATCTTGCCTGTGGTTACCGGCGACTTTAACGACAATAACAGCCGCCAAACAACTAAGCAAACCCGTAATGATGGTACGGTTAACAATATCCGTAATGCCAAAAACTCCAATAACAATTATGGGGTAAACCTTAACTGGACAATTTTTGATGGCTTTGCCATGTTTGCAAATTACGATCAGCTAAAACAGATGGATAAACTGGGTGTACTGCAATTACAGGATACCATACAAAGAACAGTGGCCGGCGTTATCGATACCTATTATAATCTGATCAGTCAGAACGAACAGATCAAGGCATTAAAAGGAGCTATTGACATTTCCCGCACACAGTTACGTATTGCCAATGATAAGTTTGCAGTAGGAAGGGCTTCGCGATTGGAAGTGTTAAATGCCCAGGTAAACCTGAATACGGATACCGGTAACCTGGTGATCCAGTATCAGCAATTTAAGACAGCTAAAATACAGCTTAACCAATTACTGATCCGCGATCTGCAAACCGATTTTTCTGTAGCCGATACTATTATAGTTGATGAAAAACTGGCGCTGGCTGATGTGCTCAACAACGCGCAGCTGCAAAATCCGGCAATACTATCGGCGCAAATAAACCAGCGCCTTGCCGAGATCAACCTTAAACAGGTGCGCGCTACACGGTATCCGCAGGTTGGGGTAACATCGGGCTATACCTTTACCAACAGCAAAACACCGGCAGGGTTTACCTTGTCGCAAAATGTGCATGGCTTTAATTACGGCCTCACTGCAAGCATCAACATTTTTAATGGCTTTAACCAAAACAGGCGCGAAAAGAATGCAAAGATCCAGATTGACAATGCCGGCATTGCTGCCAAACAAACCAAACTGGATATTGAAAGCCAGATCAACAGCTTGTTTGTGGCATATCTTTCGGGCCTTGACCTGGTAAAACTGGAAGAAGCCAATGTAAACCTTAACAAAAAAAACCTGGATATTACGCTTGATAAATATAAGTTAGGTAACATTACCCCGCTTGAGGTAAGGGAGGCACAGCGCAATTACCTTGACGCGCAATCAAAATTCTTTGCCGCGCAATACCAAAGTAAGCAGGCCGAGATCATGTTAAAACAAATAACAAACAGCATTAACATCAAATAAAAAATATTTTAATAATAAGTTTAAAAACTTATTTTTGAATCAT
Organism: Mucilaginibacter sp. SJ; assembly: GCF_028993635.1. NCBI lineage: Bacteria > Pseudomonadati > Bacteroidota > Sphingobacteriia > Sphingobacteriales > Sphingobacteriaceae > Mucilaginibacter > Mucilaginibacter sp. SJ. The sequence goes on along the minus strand of NZ_CP118631.1, from coordinate 3,746,077 downwards.
GACCGCCCCTTTCAAAACCTGTATGCTTATTGATGATAACTACATTGATAGCTTTATAACGCGCCGGGTTTTGGAAAGTAGCAACTTTGCCGAAAATATTATTGTGCGTCAATCGCCAATGGAGGCCATTGAGTCGTTAAAAAGCGGATCGGTAAACCCCGACGTTATTTTTTTAGATATCAGGATGCCAATAATGACGGGGTTTGAGTTTCTGCACGAATTTGCCGGTTTGGATATCGCTAAAAAAGGGATAAAAATATATATGTTATCGTCATCGCTTGATCCTACTGATATCAGGGACTCGGAAGATAATAAGCATATTACACAGTTTATTCATAAGCCACTTACTGTTAAAGCGCTTGAAGAAATTTGTCAATGATCTTAGTTGCAGATAGCGGATCATCAAAAACCGATTGGCTGCTGACCGTTTCAGACCAGGAAACCCGTTCGTTCCTTACCGCCGGGCTAAACCCGTATTTTTTAACCGAAAAAGAGATTGCCCGTATCATCCTTGAACAGGCCCCGGATATGGTTGCGCTTGCTGCCGAGATTTCGGAGATTTACTTTTTTGGTGCAGGCTGCAGCAGTCCCGACAGGCATGAGATTGTATCAAACGCCCTGAGCACACATTTTAATAAAGCTTACATCAGCGTTGACAGCGACCTGCTGGGATGCGCTTATGCAACCTGTGGCCAGGAAAAAGGGATTTGTTGTGTGCTGGGCACCGGTAGTAATATCTCTTTTTTTGATGGTGAAGACATTTACGACGGACAGCATGGCCTTGGTTTTGTTTTGGGCGATGAGGGCTCAGGCACCTGGTTTGGCAAAAAGCTGATCACTGATTTTTTATATGGTAATATGCCGTATGATATCAGCCAGAAGTTTGATAAGGCTTACCACCTGAACAAGGAGATCGTGATCAAAAATGTGTATCAAAAGCCTAATGCCAATACCTACCTGGCATCGTTCAGTAAGTTTGTAAGCGAAATAAAAACTACCGAATACGGGCACTCCATGCTGGTTGATGGGCTGGTGGAGTTTATTGAAACCAATATTAAATCGTACCCCGAATACCACAAGTATAAATGCCACTTTGTGGGCTCCATAGCTTATTCATTTTCTGAAGAGCTTGTCTCTCTCTGCCACTTGCACGGTGTAAAAACCGGCAAAATCATTAAGCATCCTATAAATGACCTGATGGCTTTTATTCTGAAGAGGAATGAAATGGCAACAGAAGAGTAGGCAGAATTATACCCGCGACAAAATTAGAATCGGGTCATGCTGAGCTTGTCGAAGCATAGTGGGCAGGCCTCTGCGCGCGAGTCTTCGACAGGCCCAGACTGACCCGGCCCTCTTTTGTCATTTCGTCTTCTACAGCCCCGGATTTAAATAATTCAATATTTCACCATTCCTAACTCTTCGTGGAACGCAGTTTTGTAGGTTATCTGTCTTTAGCGCCGCCGCCATATTAGCCAACTCCATTTGTCATCCCAGCCTAATAAAAATTAATTTAGGAATGAATGTTCCAAAATGAGTTTATATTTGTGGAACGATTGATCCAAAATTAAATTAATCTTCCAGAAAATGAAAAAATTAGAAAACAAGGTTGCAGTAGTAACAGGAGCTTCAAAAGGAATTGGCGCAGGTATAGCTAAAAGTCTGGCTTCGGCAGGTGCTGCAGTAGTAGTAAATTATGCATCAGATAAAAATGGTGCTGATAAAGTGGTTGCCGAAATTACCGCCGAAGGCGGCAAAGCTATCGCCGTACAAGGCAGCGTGGCAAAGAAGGCCGACGTTGACCGTCTTTTTGCCGAAACCAAAGAGGCGTTCGGTGGTGTTGATGTTTTGGTGAACAATGCAGGTGTTTACCAATTTACACCGATAGAAGTTGTAACCGAAGAAGAATTTCACCGCCAGTTTGATATCAATGTACTGGGCTTATTGCTTGCTACCCAGGGAGCGGTAAATAGCTTTGGCGATAAAGGCGGCAGCATAATTAACATAAGCTCAACGGTAACCCGTATTACTCCGCCGCAAAGTGCTATTTATACAGGTACTAAAGGTGCGGTTGATTCTATTACACAAGTTTTATCAAAAGAGCTTGGCCCTAAAAAGATCCGTGTAAATGCTATTAACCCTGGCATGGTTGAAACCGAAGGCACACACACAGCGGGTTTTATAGGAAGCGATTTCCAGGCTGAGCTTGAAAAAACTACACCGCTTGGCCGTATCGGTCAGCCGGATGATATTGCCCCTGTTGCTGTATTCCTGGCATCTGATGATTCACGCTGGTTAACCGGCGAAATTATCCTTGCAAGTGGTGGGGTAAGATAATTATGCCAGTAAAGCCCGTTAAGCACAAACGGGGTATAAGACTAAACAATTAATTAAAAATGAATAGCTTTGCCTGCAAAACGGGTAAAGCTTTTCTGTTATGGCACGAAGTAAAGATTTTGATGAAGCCGAGGTATTGAGCAAGGCCGTTTGCATTTTTTGGCATAAGGGCTACAATGGCACGTCTATGCAAGACTTGGTTGACGGTTTGGGTATAAGCCGTTCGAGCCTGTATGATACTTTTGGTGATAAACACGCTTTATACATTAAAGCTTTGGATAGCTATCAAAAGGCAGGTGGAAACCAGATGTGTGATATTATCAATAATTCAGCGTCGGCCAAAGATGCTATAAAAAAGCTTTTAGAGCTTACCATGCGCGATTTGTTAAAGGATGAGCAACGTAAAGGTTGTTTTATGGTAAATGCCGAAATTGAACTGGCGTCGCTGGATGCTGAGGTTAAGGACCTGATTTGCCGGAATGAGCAGCAGTTTGAAAACGCGATTCTTAGTGCCATAAAAAAAGGACAGGCAAGCGGTGAGATTCGTAACTCCCAGGATTCCCTTGCGCTGGCCCGGTTCATTATGAATGCGGTAAGGGGCATGCAGGTGTCAGCCAAAGCCACCGCCGATAAGGCTTTTTTTGATGATATTATCAAAACCACGCTGTCAGTACTTGATTAGCCATTTATGGGTTGAGTTTTCAAACCGTTAAGGTTTGCTTCTTCCTCAATCTCATCCCCAGTAAAAATAATATGCCAATGCCTGCAAATATACTGCCGGCTTGGGGGATATAATCGCCGTGTTTAACATAAAATGTGAGCTCACTGTTAAGGTTGACATCTTGCTTGATCGAGGTTTTAGTCCACCATTCGGTATGTTTAACCACATCGCCGCGCTGGTTGATAAACCCGGAAATACCGGTATTAGCCGATTGGCAAACCCAGCGGCGGGTTTCAATGGCGCGAAGTTTGGCATAGTCTAAATGCTGATCCTTGCCCGAGGTATTTTCCCACCAGCCGTCGTTGGTAATAATGGCAATAAACTGTGCTCCCTTTTTAACCGAACGGGCAATATAGCCTCCCCATATCGATTCATAGCAAATAACCGGATCTACCCCGATACCGCTTTGCGAATACAGTACTTTTGCATCCTGTTCGGGAGCGTAGTTGCCGGTAGCGCCGCCTAAATGTTCAAATACAGGTTTCAGGAATGAGAGCGCATCGCCAAAAGGCAGGGATTCGGCTCCGGGTACTAACCGTGATTTATGGTAAGTTTGAATCCTGTCGCCATTTTCAATATTGAGGGCTGTGCTGTAAAAATCAGCAAACTGGTCGCCGCCCCATGGCGAGGGAACTGCCGTTGGTGTTGCCCTGTTGTTATATAGCCTGTATGTTTCGGCGCCGGTAACCAGGTTGCCATTAGGGTATTTGCGTAAAAAAAGCTGGGCTTGCTTAACAAAATCATTTTGGCCTATCTGTTCTTCGTTAATATAAACAGGCGCGGGGATAGCTGTTTCGGGCCAGATAAAAAATTCGGTATTGGGTTGCGCCGCCTGTCTTGAAAGCTGGATCAGGATATCAAGTTGTAAAGCTGGGGGGATGGTGCCATTTTTCTCGTACGGATCTATATTGGGCTGGGCGATAACGATATTTGATGGGTTTACTTCTTCAACATAGTTATGATAAACCGATAATGAATAGCCAAGAGGCGCTGTTACAACAAATACAATCGCCGTAATCAGTGCCATTCTGTGGCGTTTGGTCTGAGCTTCGCGAAGGCTTGTATAAATTAAAAATGCCAGGATGTTCACTGCCCAGATCCATATAGTGCCGCCATATACGCCGGTATATTCATACCATTGAACCCATTGGTGCGATACGGCAAAGCCGTTGCCCAGCGTCATCCACGGAAAGTAAAGGTCCCAGCTTTGGTGCAGGTATTCATACCCGATCCAGAAACAGATTAAACCTATCAGTGCTATCCAGCGTGGGGCGACGAGCCTCAACCTGTAGTATAGCCAGAAAGCTGTCGCCATTAACAGCGGCCCCAGCGAATAGGGGATAAGTGTGATAGGAATAGCTACAACTTCGCCTACCATCTTTAGCGCGTTGTAAACCCAGTAAACAGATAATGAGTTCCAGATAAAAAAGCCAATGAAAGTTACATTAAATACCCGTTTGCCTTTTTTGGGTCTGTCATCATTGATGATATTTTCTACAGCCAGCAGCATGGGCACAAAGCCAATGAAAAGTAAAAATGTAGTATAGGGGGTAGGCGGCCAGGCTATCCATAAAAGCAAGCCAGATAGTATGGCTAATGGTAGATTTTTTTTCATGTAGAGTGACAAGAATTATGCTGTTGTCGCTTATATTTAAAATTGTAAAATGTCATTGCGAGCGTAGCGTGGCAATCGCACGGAAGCAAAGCAATTCTGTATAGCATGCGATTGCCTCGTGCCTCGCAATGACATGCGGGAGAGTTGAAGTTTTACTCTTCTTCCTCATCCCTTTCATATTTCCCTTTTGCCGTTTTAGCTGTTGCTCCGGCCACACACATTACAAACTCGCCTTTCATGGGGTGCGTTTCAAAGTATTGTTTTACTTCAACTACAGTGCCCCTAACAGTTTCTTCAAACATTTTGGTAAGCTCGCGGGATACCGAGATCTGCCTGTCGGCCCCAAAATAGGTTGCCATCTCGTCCAGTGTTTTTAACAAACGGTGGGGCGACTCATATAGTATGATGGTCCGCTCTTCTTCGGCCAAAAACTTATACCGGGTTTGGCGGCCTTTTTTTAATGGTAAAAATCCCTCGAAACAGAACTTATCCGTAGGGAACCCCGAATTTACCAGGGCAGGTACAAAGGCCGTAGCGCCTGGCAGGCATTCTACAGCGATATTAAACTTTAAAGCTTCCCGTACCAGGAAAAAGCCCGGATCGGAAATGGCCGGTGTGCCTGCATCCGAAATGAGCGCGATATTTTTCCCCTGCAGTAAAAACTTAATGATCTCGTTACTCGATTGATGCTCGTTATGCTGATGATGCGCAAATACTTTTTGATGGATCTCAAAGTGTTTCAACATCGGGGCGGAGGTACGGGTATCCTCGGCCAGTATCAGGTCCACCTCCTTTAACACACGGATAGCCCTGAAGGTCATATCCTCCAAATTACCTATCGGGGTGGGGACTAAGTACAGTTTGCCTATGGGATTGTTCATGTTGTTTGAGTCGATAGTTGATAGTCGATGGCCCATGGCTCTTCATCGTTCCGGTGTTTACACCCCTAACGTAAATTACTATGGACTATCGACTATGGACTATGGACTTATTTATATCTTTGCCTAAAAAATAAAATAATGCTGCAAGTTAGTTATATCCGTGATAACCGGGAACAGGTTTTGGAACGTTTGGCTGTAAAAAATTTTAAACAGCCCCAACTGGTTGATGAAATAATTGAACTGGACGACAAACGCCGCTCCACTCAAACCAGTATGGATAATGTTTCGGCCGAGGCCAATGCAGCTGCAAAACAAATAGGCGAGCTGATGCGTGCCGGTAAAAAAGAAGAAGCTGAAGGCCTTAAGGGCAAAACCGGCGCATGGAAAGAAGAGATCAAAAAGCTCGGCGACCTGCTTACTATTACCGAAGAAGAACTTTACCAAAAACTGGTATTGCTGCCCAATCTTCCGCATAGCTCGGTACCTAAAGGCCTAACTCCCGAAGATAATGAGGTAGTGTTGGAGAACGGCACAAAGCCTGAGCTGCCTGCCGATGCGCTACCGCATTGGGAACTGACCGCTAAATACAACCTGATTGATTTTGAACTCGGCGTTAAAATAACCGGCGCCGGTTTCCCTGTATATAAAAACAAAGGCGCTAAGCTGCAACGCGCACTGATCAATTACTTTATTGATGAAGCCGAAAAAGCAGGCTATAGCGAGGTAAGTGTGCCGCTGATGGTGAATGAAGCTTCTGGCTTTGGCACTTCACAATTGCCGGATAAAGAAGGTCAGATGTATCATGTAGGTATCGATAACCTGTACCTGATCCCTACTGCCGAAGTGCCTATTACCAACTTGTACCGCGAGGTGATATTAAAAGAAGATCAGTTACCGGTGCGTAACTGTGGTCATACACCATGTTTCCGTCGCGAGGCCGGTTCATATGGTTCACACGTACGTGGGCTGAACCGCTTGCACCAGTTTGATAAGGTGGAGATCGTGACTATTGCGCATCCGGATAAATCATACGAGATATTGGAACAGATGAGCAGCCACGTACAGGGCCTTTTACAGAAGTTAGGTTTACCATATCGCGTATTACGTCTTTGCGGCGGCGATATGGGCTTTGGCTCTGCTTTAACTTATGATATGGAAACCTGGAGCGCGGCACAGCAACGCTGGCTGGAAGTTTCATCAGTATCAAATTTTGAAACTTTCCAGAGCAACAGGCTTAAACTGCGTTTCCGGAATGCTGATGGTAAAACACAGTTGGCACATACGCTAAACGGCAGCGCACTGGCCTTGCCGCGTATTGTTGCTACTTTGTTAGAGAATAACCAAACTGAAAAAGGTATTAAAGTACCGGAAGTGCTTGTGCCTTATACTAAGTTTGAGTGGATTGATTAGCCCCCGACCCCTAAAGGGGGGGGTAAAAAGCACAACGCCCCGGTAATTCCTATGCCGGGGCGTTTTTTATGCATTTCTTATTCCTTGCGCTCGTTTTCAACGAGTGCTTAACATGGATTAGCGTTTATAACGCGACTGGCGATGCAATCGACAAACCACATTAGCACTCATTACAAATGAGCACAAGTTGTTGAGGCCTAATATCAAAGCCAAACCACTTTTTGAAAGCTTTCATGTTCACGGCCGATAATATCCCCGTATAGTTCGGGCTTCCTGGCCTGGATGTAACGATAGCCACCCGCTTTGGTTAGTTTATCGGCGGTTAGCTCAGCCAAAACAAGCTCATTGTCTAATGATCGGCATTCGGCTATAATATCGCCGTAAGGATCGAGGATCATAGAACAGCCGTTCTTCAGTTGGTCATCATCCATGCCTATCGGGTTGGCGAATACTGCATAAATTGCGTTATCATATGCCCGGGCAGGTAACCATTTCATTAACCATTGCCTGCCTTTAAGATCGTCAAACTCCTGGCGAAGTAATACAGCATTTGCTTCTTTGTCTTTCCATAATTCCGGGTCAACAAAACCGGCGCCGGGCCGGGTTGATGGTGTACACATGGTTACGTGCGGCATGAAAATAACTTGCGCCCCAAGCAGGGTGGTTGCGCGTACGTTTTCAATAACATTATTATCATAACAAATAAGGATTCCGCATTTCCATCCGTATAAATCAAATACAGTATACGCAGTGCCCGGCAAAAGATGAGGATTGATAAATGGATGTAGTTTGCGATGTTTGGCAATGAGCCCAGTTTTGTCAACGCATACATATGCCTTGAACAAGTTATCATCTTTGTCTTTTTCAAACAAACCGGCCAGTATGGCGATATCATATCGTCGGGCGTATTCGGTTAACGCAGCGATGCTCGGTCCCTCCGGAATTTCTTCGGCCAGATCAAGCATCTGTGCTTTGTTAAGTTTCCGGGCAAAGGTGTAGCCGGTTATGGAACATTCATGAAAAGCGATTGCTTTTGCTCCTTTTGCGGCGGCAGACGCCGCCATTTGCTCAATAACTGATAAATTATAGGCTTTATCACCGCTTCTGTTTTCAAATTGAGCAGTGGCGATTGTTAGGTTTTCCATACGCTGATCATCTTTTTTCAAAACTACCAGAGCCATACCGAAAAGCATTGTAAAAAACCGACAAACGCAATTTAAACGAGCGGCATAAAGTTTATAGCCAACAGATGATGATTGGCTTTGTATTGAAGGGGAGTAAGGCCTGTATGTTTCCGGAAAAAATTATTAAGATGCGCCTGGTCATAGTATCCGCAGGCACAACTCAATGAGCTTAGCTCTTTTATTGAAGATAGCTTTTGAAGTTGTTTAAGATAGGTTTGAAACTTAACGGCATCAATGAATTTTTTAGGAGATATGCCAACTTCCTCATTGAACTTACGCTCAAGCTGCCGTTCGGTTACAGGCATCACATCCAATAAGTTTTTAATGCCGATAATACCCTTGTTTGCATGAATAATGTTTATGGCCTGATCTGTAATACCTGCGTGTTTAGCTTTGGAGGCTATTTTTTTTAGTAAAAATTGTTCGGCAAGGGTAGCTGCTGCCGCGAGGTTAATGGAATTTGCAATGCGGTCTTCCAAATCAAGGGCATCCTGCCCGAAGAGGTCTTTTAATGATACGGTATTGTCATTTAGTTCATTTGCGGCTACACCAAGTAATGGTAGCAAAGCGTTAGGTTTCAAAACCACAATCAGCATAGCCAGTTCACCGGCCGAAATAATATCATTATAGCGGGTTATTTGCCCGTAAACAAAACTGCCGGGTTGCTTGCTGGCAACCGTGTGTTGCTGGTTGTATTGGAGTAAAGGTTCTTTTCTATGAAACACCATTCCGGGGTTGCCGTCCGAAAACAGACGGTAGTTCATGGCAACATGCTGATTATGCGCTATAATTAAATAGTGCTTAACAATACCCGAAAGCAATGGATGTGGCGCTATTTGCACGGTAATGTTGAGATTGAGTTGGCACCCTAAAGTTAAATAAAAGCATGTTGTTATAAATGATGCTTTACCTATGATAAGTTAAAATAGGGTGTCATGCTGAGCCAGTCAAAGCATGGTGGGTGGGCCTCTGCGCACGAGTCTTCGACCGGCTCAGACTGACAGCCCCTTTTTGCTTAATACCATTTCGTATTTACAAATCCAGTTAAGTCAATGCTAATATTTCCTGTAAACGTTATAAAGAATATTCAAATCCAGCTGAGTCATTACCGGTGTTTCATCCGTTTGTACAAAGTGCCGCTTAAAGGCAACAATGGCTACCGGGAGGTTACTGATATCATAACCGATCAGTTTAAGCGCGGTAGCATAATCGAAATTATCGGGCGGAAGTTCAAGCAGTTCTTCGCGCCAAAGACCAAAGCCTTTTTGTGCTAACAATTTCCAGGGAAATAATGGCCCCGGATCGGGTTTGCGCAATGGTGCTATATCCTGGTGCCCGATAAAATTTGCCTGCGGAATGTTGTAGGTTTTTTTGAGCTGAGCCAATAAAGCAAGCAGACTTTTTACCTGTACCTCATTAAAAGGCTCGTGCCCGTTATTGTCTATCTCAATGCCGATGGAACAGCTGTTCATATCGGTAATACTACCCCATTTGCTGATGCCGGCATGCCAGGCCCGCAGGTAATCATTAAGCATGTGGTAAACCTTGCCATCTTTACTTACCACATAGTGGGCACTTACCTGTGGCTTTACCAGGGTAAAAGTATTGAGGGTTTGCTTAACCGAATCCTGGGCAGTGTAATGTATAATGACATAGTTGGGCTTGCGCAGGTTGAAATTCACGGTGCCAACCCACTCAGAAGGAATGGCGCCCCCCGCGCTGTCAACCAGCATGGCCGGCTGCTCGCGGCTAATTACCTCTACTAATGAATCAGTTTGGTTGTGGTATACTTTATTCGTGGCAGCGAAGGGTTGAACTTTAGGCGAACATGCGCTGATGGTGGCTACAACTGCCATAAGTAATAAAATGTATATATTTTTCAAACCTTGATTCTCCTGATTAAAGATTTCTCCCTGATGATTTAAACAAGTATACAAAAAACCCTGATCCATTTGATTTAAAGACTTTCTGATTTTATCAGGCAATCTGCAAATCAAGCGAATCAAGGTTCAGGTAGCTTATCTTTTCGAGATAGCCTGTCTGTTTTTATATTTTTAGCAGCCTTATATAGCTGTCGACCGCCTGATTACGCCTAACAGAAGCGCGATAATAGCTATCACCAGCAAAATGTGGATCAGGCCGCCTACCGTTGTAAAAAATACGCCGATTGCCCATCCTATTATAAGGATGACTGCAATGATATACAGGAGTGAGTTCATAATACTTTGTTTTAATTAATGATTTTCATAGATATTAGTATAATAACTGTGACCACTGAAAAGTTTTAAATTTTGTGTTTTTTAAGGGGGAGATGCAGTTCATTTAACGTTGTGTTTTGTAAAGATTTATTCCCGGTGTATCTTTAGGCACCTTACCTCATAAAAACGATGAAATATTTTCTGCTGCTTATCTTCCTGCTGCCTGCCGGGCTTGTGTTTGGCCAGTCGAAACTGCCGGTAATCAAAGCCACCTCCAAAAAAGTAGCGATTAATGACGGCGGATTTTTGGATAAAAATGCATGGTCGCTTTCGCCAAAAACACGACCGGACGTTTATACTGCCGATAGAACCCGGGAAACTAAATGGGTTACATTTTATACAGATATCGATTCGATAAGGGTAAAGGTTAAGCCCGGCACAAGGTATAACTTCGTTATCCTGCTTAACGGTAAGGATTCATGTTATACGCAAATTGCCAGCGCTATACCGCCTCCAAACGAACAGCAAGTCAATCTCAACAAAAACGACACGATCCCTTTTAAGCTTACGGCTTATAATGCCATTGCGGTAAAGGCCGTTATGAACGATACCGATACGTTGAACCTGCATTTTGATGTAAGCTCATTTGATTTTCATTTAACACGGGATGCTATATTAAATAAAACGAAACTGCTGCCCAACCAGGCTGATGTTTTGGCCGGCAAGGCGAAACCGAACTTTAATGAATTGAAAAAAGCCCTGAAGCTACAAATGGGCACTGTTGTTTGGCGCAACCAGGAGATATTACCAACCGGGCTAACCTCAAGGGATATGGACGGGCGCTTTGGCTGGAACCTGTTTGAGGGTAAACAGGTAGAAGTTGATTATGATAACAACCGTATCATCATCCGCGATGAAACGCCTAAAAACTTAAAAGGTTATAAACGCTCGAAGATTGGGTTTATCCATTCGTTCCCATATGTTACCGGTACGTTTGAAATAGGCGGCAAAAAATACACCGGCAATTTTTCTATGGATACCGGATCCGAACAGTCATTGATCCTGGATAGTGAATGGGCTGTTAAAAATAATTTCCCCAGGGATCTTAAACTCATCAAGTCATCCACCATCAGCGATCCGCGCGGGGTAAAATATGAGATCAAAATAGTGGAAGCCCCTTTGTTCAGGCTTAACGGGTTCATGGTTCCCAATGTGCCAACGCTTATTTTGAGCAGCAAAAACCCGATGGGTTTTGAGATTAACTATTTGGGGAACGGTCTGTTAAAACGGTTCAATATGATCCTCGATTTTAAGAATGATTACCTGTACCTGAAGCCCAATAAATTATCTACCTGAATAGAATTTAGTTTCCGGCCGGTACCGCCCAGCTTTGCCCGTCTAAAACAGGGTTTACATCCATGTTGTCGTATTGAATATTGAGCTTTTGCTGACCGCTTGTTGTGGCCTCACGATACGGAATGGTGATACCCTGTACCGGCCGAAGATCTGACAGCATCGCGAACAGGGTTTTGTCGCCTACCTTATAGCCGTAAGCCATTAGTTGGTTCTGATTATTTATAGCAAACACGTATTCGTTGCCATTTAATCTGCATTGCACCGTATACATATCATTATCGGGGATTTTTTGTGTATTGATGATCTGCATTTGATCAAGCGATGACCTGCGTAACCCAATAACCCCGGTGTACAGGGCGGTTTTTATCTCGGCAACGTTATTGGCCGGAAGATCGGACTTGTTGCCGCTGCTCCATTGCCATCCGTTACTGCCTTCGGTTTGTTGCACCGAAACCGGTTTGCCGTTTTTCCATATTTCAACGCGCACCTTGTTATTGGGAATATCAATCAGCTCAACAACTTTTAACCCCGAAACGGAACCCGTTAACCGGGCGGTTTTCAATGCATTCAGTTTGTCGCCTCCATGGGCGGCATTGGCTTTTAAAAGCAGAGTTTTTCCATTTGGCACGGTGGCATTACTTGTATTTGTGGCGGAGTTTTCGGAAGTTTTTTTAGCCACGGTTGATGATTTGGTATTGTTAGCGGTGGTATTGTCATCATTGTCTACAAAAAATACCCGCCCATCAACTACAGCCATGCGTGTTTTACCGCCCATATCACAAAAAAAGCTGTGTAGCTCGGTATGGCCATCGGTATAAGTAAGCGTAAGTACCCCCTTGTTTATTTTATAGGTGCCACTGCCGTCCCGGCTGCTTGAGCTGCCACCGCCAACATTTTCGCCGGCTACAACCGAGCCCGAATAGCGCGAATTGCTAAAATGCCCCTTGCCATCAAAATTTAATCCCTGTGTGCTTAAAGCGCCTACATAAGTTGTACCATAGGCCGCGCCGCCACCGCCCATAGCGCTGATGAACGAGTAATAGCCCGGAGGTATAATGTTCCCCTGAAGTTTAAACAGTTCATGTGCATAATTGGAAAGGCTTCCATATTTGGTTATGCCATAAACAGACGAGCTTTTGGTATATTTAAGTGTTACTTCTCCTTTGCTTATGGTGTAATGCCCGCTCACGTTGGTTTGCCAGTCGGCACTGTTAAGCGAAGAATTGAAAGTACCATCAGGTCTGAACAATATAGCTACGTCAGTTCTGTTCATGCCTCCGCCAAATATCGGACTTGGCGAAAACTCGCATCCGGCATAAACGCCATCTAATTTATCCTGGGCAAAAACATCATCGTAAAAGCAAAATAAAAAGGCGAATAGTACCAGGAGGAATTGTTTCATAGGGCGTCGGTTTTTTGTTGGTAAACCGTGTTTGCCGCTTATTGTTTGTGGAAATGCTTTAATTAATATGTAATTAACGTTGGTGTTGCTTAATATAAAGTGACATGTTATTTCGACGATGAACGAGGAAAAATCTTATGCACTAAGTTCATCGATTAGCAACAACACGCTCAAATAAAAAACGGCCGCGAGGAATAATTCCCCCACGACCGCTCTTAAAAAACTAATAAACGTTAAGCTTTTTCGGCTTTTGATGCCTGGTTGATACCGGCTTCGGCAATTTGAGTAAGCAGGCTGTCGCAGGTTTTTTCTTCCTGCAGGGTTGAATCAAGCAATTCGGCCGCATGGTCATAGCCCAGCACACCGGCCAGCGTGCGGAGGGTGCCGTATGACGCTATTTCGTAATGCTCAATTTTTTGAGCTGCAGAAATAATACCGGCATCACGGGTAATACTGCCTTTTTCGGTTTCTGATATAATTTCTTCACCTTCTTTGATGAGGCCAGCCATCGCTTCACATTTTACAGCCACCGCTTTTTGGCCAATAGAAGCAAATGCATCTTCCAAACGAATCACCTGCCGTTCGGTCTCGGCCAGGTGGTTTTCGATAGCCGAGCGTAATTCATCGGATGTTGCCGCTTTAGCCATTTTGGGCAGTGCTTTTGTAAGATGTTTTTCGGCCCAGTAAATGTCTTTTAATTCATCAATAAATAATTCATTCAGTGCCGATTCCTGCACATCGTTAGTTTGTTCGGGTGTTTTTACTTTAGTAGTTGCCATGATAGATGTTTTAATGTTTTTGTGAAATAAACACTACAAACACAAAGCCAAAATTTATTCTTTTAAAAATAAAATTAATTATTAGGATAATTCATTCGTATTGTCTGAAGGATTTTATCTTCTTAAAAAAACAGCTTTCCAAACATTTCCAATCATGAGTTCTGAAAACAACACATGTTGACTCTTTTTGAGGAATAATTCAATTACAGACCTAAAACTTTCAACTCCGTACTTCCGGCTTCATTAAGCCCCTTTCTTGCTTTTTAAACTGGCCATCAGCTGGTCGTACAAATCATCGCTACCTGTTTTACGGGGCTTAAGCTTTTTAACTTTGGCGCGTTTGCCTTTTGATTTGGCCTCGATGATCCTGAGCAGCTCATCATTATACTCGTCTTTAAATTTAGACACATCAAAATCTTCGGCGTACTGGTTGATCAGGGTGAGGCCCATATCCAGTTCCTTTTTACTTACCTCAATTTTATCGGGCAGGTTAAGGTCTTCCGTGTCACGGATCTCCTGTCCAAAACGGATGCGGGTTACTACCAGTACATTTTTAAGCGGGTGAACGATACAAAGGCTTTCGGTGCTGCGCAGCACAAAACGGGCCAGCCCTGCTTTTTTTGATTGCGTAAGTGCCTGGATAAGCAGGGCATAGGCTTTGTTGTTTTTGGTATCGGGCTCGGTATAGTATGATGTTTCGTAAAACATGGGGTTTACATCGGCAATATCTACAAAGCTTTCAATTTCAATCACCTTGCTTTTTTCGGGGGCTGCATCCTCAAAGTCCTGTTCGTCCATGATCACGTAATCTTCATCAAGCTTATAGCCTTTTACAATTTTATCGTAAGGGACTTCCTTGTGGGTATTTTCGTTTACCCGCTGAAAACGGATGCGTGCATGATCACGGCTATCCAGCATATCAAAATCAAGCGAGCTGGTTTGTACTGCCGAATATAATTTAACAGGGATGCTCACCAGCCCAAAACCTATCGAACCTTTCCATATCGATCTCATAACCAAATAAATTAGTGCGTTGTAGTATAACTATTAAAAAGATAAAGGGTTTGGGTATTGAAGAGATATAAAAAGAAGGGGCGCGTGCGATTCCTTCCCTGGGGAAGGTGTAGGAAGGGGTTTCTGTAGAATGTTTTTATTAACGGATAGCTCAGAAACCCCTGCCTGCAACCGCGCATTTCAACGCGCCTCCCCCGGAAGGCATAGCCGTCAACTTAAGCAGGGGATTGAACAAATGATTTGAAAATCCCCTCTTGAGAGGGGGTGCGAAGGGACGAGCGGTAGCAGGGGTGTGTTTCTGCAATCGGCTTATCAAAGCAAGGACACACCCCTCCGCCCCTCTCAAGAGGGGAATCGCACGCTCCCCCGCTTTTTATTCCATAATTGACGACACTATGCTCCCCAGGGAGGGAATTAACTTCACCCCTCAAACAAAACCACCCACCGGTTTATTTACAAGCATACCAGTGGCTTAGCAATTAATTGTAGCCTTGCTGTTACACATTAAACTAAATACACGTTACCTTAGTCATAACATCAAATAATATACACATGAAAAAGCTATTTATCCTTGCCGCACTATTAGCAACTACCATTGGCGCATTTGCCCAAAACGTTGACCTTAGGCGTAAAATTGAAGTTACCGGCATTGCCGAGCAGGAGGTTACTCCTGATATTATAAACGTGACCATATCACTACAGGAATACATGGACGGCAAAAAGCACATTGCCATTAACGACCTGGAAGATCAGCTGGAAAAAGCCGTTAAAGACGCCGGCATTCCATCGTCAGATTTTACGGTGAACAATGTATCTGCCTGGAACAATACCTATCAAAAGAAAAAAGCACCCGACTTTTTGGCCAGCAAACAATACGGCCTGCGTGTGCGCGACCTGAACAAGTTTAACCAAATCATGTCGAAAATTGATCCTAAAGGGATTCAGGCTACCAATATTGAAAGCTACGACTATTCAAAAATGGCCGATTTAAAGCGCGACCTTAAAATAAAAGCCCTATTGGCCGCACGCGATAAAGCAACCTACCTGTTGGCTGCCCTTGGCGAAAAATTGGGCGGCGCTATCAATATTACCGAAAGCGATAACAGCAGCTTCCCGCAGCCTCGCATGTATGCCGCCAATATGATGACATTCAAAGCATCGGCAGATAGCAATGTTGGTGATTCGGATATCAGTTTCAAAAACATCAAACTAAGTTTCCAGATCCAGGCCGTGTTTGAGATTGTGAAATAATCTCGTCCCCGGTTCCCCTAAAGGGGAGTAAAAAACTTTAGGTCTCGTTCAAACAAACGAGGCCTTTTTTTATTATTGTGCTTAGGGGCCCCCCCTTTAGGGGGCCGGGGGGCATATGCAATGGTTTGGCAGACGCGAAAGCGATAACGTAGATGATGAACGCGGCGGTGGCGGCGGCAGGTTAGCCATTGGCGGTGGCGTACTTGGTATTATAGCGGCCGCTATTTATTTTTTTACAGGGGTCGATCCTTCGGCGCTGTTTAACCAGGTAGCAACCAACCAGCCGGCCCGGCAGGAGCAAACCGTTAATAACGGTCCCGAAGATGAAGGCAAGAAATTTGTGCGCGTAGTTTTGGCCGATACCGAAGATATCTGGACAAAACTGTTTAACGACATGGGCCGTACTTATGAAAAGCCGCGTTTAACACTATTTAGCGACTATGTACAGTCGGCTTGCGGTAATGCCAGTTCGGCAAGCGGCCCGTTTTATTGCCCCGGCGATTCGCGGGTATATATTGATCTTTCTTTTTACGATGAGTTGAAGAACCGTTTCGGTGCCGCCGGCGATTTTGCGCAGGCCTATGTAATAGCGCATGAGGTTGGCCATCATGTACAAAACCTTTTGGGGATCTCACAAAAAATGGATCAGGCACGGTCGCGTTTGAGCGAACGCGCATACAATAAGCTTTCTGTAAAATTGGAGCTGCAGGCCGACTTTTATGCCGGCGTTTGGGCGCATTACGAAAAAACCATGAAAAACGTGCTTGATAAAGGTGACATTGAAGAAGCCCTGAACGCGGCCAACGCCATAGGTGACGACCGATTACAAAAACAAGCACAGGGCCATGTAGAACCCGATAGTTTTACCCATGGTACCAGTGCCCAGCGCATGTACTGGTTTAAAAAAGGTTTCGACACCGGTGATATTAATCAGGGAGATACTTTTGGAAATGGGGATTTGGATTGATTGGTTTATTTGTTCAGTAGTTCATTTGTTCATTGGTGGGAGGGCGTTGAGGTTAGGAAAGGGCTTTAGTGGTTTATAACTTACATCGTCGCCCTCTTGGCCGGGCGGGGGCCAGTTACTTTTTCCTTGATGAAAAAGTAACCAAAAACCGAGCGGAGCGAGCTCATGAGCACCTACAAAGCAAAACAACCTTGCGAATAAATCAAGACAAAAAAATGCTTCTCCCCGCAGGCCATACTCCCAGGCCCGCTTTTTTGTCGGCCCAACGCACTTTTGTTTTGGAGATTATAACAACTTTTTCCCCTTATTAAACCCAACGTCTTCATCTTATTTCTTGACTCTTACCGTCTTGCTTCTTTCTCCTTACTGTCTTGCTTCTTTCCCCCCTCCCGTCGGCAGGTAAGCTTCGGCGAAAGCGGGCAGAACAATGGTGGCCTTGTGCGGCTGCAGGGGCATAGCAAGTTTTTGCAGAAGCGAAGGCTATGAGCGGGCAAAGCAGGGGCAAAATATTGCAGCCCGTGGTTCTGACCGCTTTGCAGGGCAAAGGCCCGTGCGGCAAAGAAGCCTTCCTGCCGACTTGACTTTTTGGTTACTTTTGTGTCAAGACAGACGGCGAAGCCCTCTTGAGCTCAAAAAAAAATAAACAATCGCGAAAAACGTAACAGCCAACCCGCGGCGATTGAGCGGGTCGATGTTAGTTAAATACCACTAAGGCTATTTAAAACACCAACACCACTTTCCCAACGGTCCTCCCGCTTTCCAGCTGCAAATGCGCATCAGCCATTTGCTCAAACGGAAACACTTTGGATACGTGCGATTTAATGATCCCTTTTTGCAGCAAACCGGCAATGGTGGCCATGTTTTCGGCATTGGGTTTTACCCTGGTGTTGTGGCCGTTAATGCCCAGCGCATTGGCTTTTGGGGTAACGGTTTCGTTCATGCCGGAAACGATGCTTATAATGGTGCCGTCTTTTTTCATCACCTGCAGCGAGCGGTCAATATATTCGCCGCCAATGGTATCAAGCACAAAATCGATATTGCTGGTAGCGGTTTCAAAGGGCTGTGCCTGATAGTCGATATGCTCATCGGCACCAAGGTCCAACACAAAATCGCGGTTGGCAGCCGAAGAAGTAGCAATAACATAGGCGCCCAAATGTTTAGCTATCTGCACAGCGTAATGACCAACCCCTCCGGATGCGGCGTGGATCAATACCCGGTCGCCGGGGTTAACAGGCGCGTTGCTGTGGAAAGCCTGCCAGGCGGTAAGCGCGGCAAGTGTAGCCGCCGCAGCCTCCTCATGACTGACGCCGGCTGGTTTCAGTGCAAGTTCATTAGCTTTTGCCTTAACATATTCGGCATAGGCTTTACCGGTTTTGGGGAAATCTATCATGGCAAAAACCTCGTCGCCGGGTTTGAAGCCGGTAACATCCGCGCCCACTTCGGTGATCTCGCCCGAAATATCCCAGCCCAAAATAATCGGCGACTCGTCCTTAATAAGCCCTGCAACGCCTTTTCCCGAGCGGGTTTTAACATCCACAGGGTTTATGCTGATGGCTTTCAGTTTTACCAGCACTTCATCGGCAGCTATGGTTGGTACAGGTATTTCGGCAGGTACCAGGTTTTCAACCCCGCCAAAGTCTTTTAAAATTATTGCTTTCATGGTTTGATGTATTCGTTTGATATACCAAAGTTATGCCATGGTAAATAAAATACATGGTATAAACGAGGAATATAATTTGCTGTTTTGGGGCATACACCCTAAACTCCATATTTTAGTTCTGGTTTTGTGGGGTGGAAAAGGAGTGGTAAATTGGTATACATCATTACGTTTAAACCTTGTTGTAACTAACAAACATCGTCGCCCTCCTGGCCGGGCGGAGGCCAGTCACTTTTTCCTTGATGAAAAAGTAACCAAAAAATCAAGACAAAAAAATGCTTCCACCCGCAAGGCCATACTCCCAGGCCCGCTTTTTTGTCGGGCCAGCGCGCTTTTGTTTTGGAGATATAATAACTTTTGTCCTTTATTAAACATTTTATTGTCTTGTTTCCTGACTCTTGCCCTCTTGTGTCTTTCTCCCAGATTGTCTTGTTTCCCGACTTTGCCATCTTGGGTGTTCTCCCTCTTTGTCTTGTTTCTTGACTCTTGCTGTCTTGCTTCTTCACATTGTCGTCTTGTTTCTTTCCCCAAACTCTTATCTTAGAAACGTGATCAAAGTAACATGCGCTATCATTGTTAATGCTGACGGACTTGTTTTTGCTGCCCAGCGGAGCGCAGCCATGAGCCTGCCTTTAAAATGGGAGTTCCCCGGTGGTAAAATTGAACCCGGCGAAACCGCCGAAGCCTGCCTCATCCGCGAGATTAAGGAAGAGCTTCATGTGGATGTGGAAATAGTAGCCTCTTTGCCGGCCAATACACACCAATATCCTAACGTTACCATACAGCTAATTCCCTTTGTTTGTAGAATTACTTCGGGGCAGATTGTGTTAAAAGAGCATCTTGATTTTAAATGGTTGCCTAAAGATGAATTATTAGCTTTGGATTGGGCGGAGGCGGATGTGGCGATTGTTAAATATTATATAGAAACCTAAATGTCGACACTTGAATTAGGCTTGTATGAGCAGCTTATTACAAAACTCATTTCCAATAAATTACAAACCGTTAGCAGCGATACCTTTTTTGTTAAAAGCACATTACTTGATAAAGAAGAAGCGTCCAGATATCTCAGCATCTATTTATCTGAGACTATAAAGTTTGCGCTCAATGAGATCAAGGGCGATGATAAAGTATTTAAACAGATTGAATTATCAAATAAGATAATCGACCTATTGATAAACGCATTGCCCGATATTAGTTTAACGGGTAATTTAATTGAAGATGAAGGTAAAATTCTCAATGCTGTATTTTCTACGTTAGATAATCCTCATAGTAAATTAGAGGAGCGTGTAAAGCTAATTACTCCATATACCCGATTAAGTCAGAGTGAACTTTTCACAGGTAACAATGTGGGCGTTTCATTAGAAAGCGAAATAAAAAAAGAAATTCTTTCATCTGACGAAATCTGTTGGTTAGTCTCTTTTATAAAATATTCTGGGATCAGGATATTTAAAGACGAATTGGAAGAATTTACCTATGGTGGCAAGAAGTTAAAGATTATAACCACATCATATATGGGAGCTACTGATGTGAAAGCAATTGAGTTCTTATCCAAATTGCCTAATACAGAAATAAAGGTATCCTATAACTCTGATCATGAGCGCCTACATGCTAAAGCATATTTATTTTTAAGAAAAACGGGGTTCAACACAGGATATATTGGTTCTTCAAACATCTCACGATCAGCACTTACTAACGGACTGGAATGGAACTTAAAAGTAACCTCTAAAGAAATCAGCCATATCATAGATAAGTTCAAAAAAACATTTGAGACTTATTGGGTTGACAAAGATTTTGAGACTTATATACCAGGCAAAGATGCCCTCAAACTCGAAACAGCGTTAAAACAACAAAAGTCATACGATAAGCAATCTAATACAACTTTCTTTGATTTAAAACCATTTCCTTATCAAGAAGAAATATTAGAAAAGCTACATGCCGAAAGATTTGTTCATAACAGATTTAAAAATCTTTTAGTGGCTGCAACAGGCACCGGCAAGACAGTGATTTCTGCTTTTGATTATAAGCGGTTTAAAAACTCAAATCCAAGGGCGCGCTTGCTTTTTGTAGCTCACAGAAAAGAAATTCTTGAACAAGCTCAAAACACTTTTCAGCATGTTTTAAAAGACTCCAATTTTGGTGATTTGTGGGTAGATGGCATTACGCCAACTAACTATGAATATGTATTTGCGTCTGTGCAAAGTCTTAATAATAAAATTCAAGACTTAACTCTGTTGCCCGATTTTTATGATTTTATAATCATAGATGAGGTACATCATGCTCCTGCGTCAAGCTATCGTTCCATATTTGAAAAATTCAATCCTCAAATTTTGTTAGGCTTAACAGCAACCCCCGAGCGAGGTGACGGTGAAGATGTGCTTAAGGATTTTTGTGATGAAATAGCTGCAGAAATAAGGCTGCCCGAAGCCTTGAATAGAAAGCTACTTTCTCCGTTTCAATATTTTGCACTTTCTGATAGTGTTGATTTGTCACGACTATCGTGGAAAAACGGCAAATATGAGATAAATGAACTTACAAAGCTTTATACTGAAGATGATAGGCGAGTTAACGAAATTTTAGCCAATTGCGAAAAATATCTAACAGATATTAACGAGGTAACGGCTGTGGGCTTTTGTGTCAGTCAGGATCATGCTCGCTATATGGCCGAGAAGTTTACTTTAGCGGGATTAAAGGCTGACTATTTGACATCTGAAACATCCAACAATCGGGATGAATTGCGAGCCCGGCTTAAACGAAAAGAAATTAATTACCTTTTTGTGAGAGATATCTTTAATGAGGGGGTTGATATTCCGGAAATCGACACCGTTTTATTTTTACGACCAACCGAGAGTCTTACTATTTTCCTTCAACAATTAGGTAGAGGTTTGCGTCTTGCCAACACCAAAGATTGCTTAACCGTTCTTGACTTTGTTGGAAACTCAAGACCGGAGTACGATTTTGAGCACAAATTCAGAGCGCTTATTGGTAAAACGCATACGTCAATTATTACTGAGATAGAAGATGAATTTCCTCATTTACCTTTAGGCTGTTCAATAGTACTCGAAAAGAAAGCAAAAGAAATTATTCTAAAAAACATAACAGCTGCAATAGGATTTAATAGAACACAACTAATAAATAAAATCAGAAGCTTTCATTTGCAAATAGCCTTGCCATTAACGTTAAAAAACTTTATTAGAATTCAGAATATTGACCTCCCTTTAATTTATAAAAATAAAAAGCTTGGATGGAAAAGGCTATGCGCAGAGGCTGGAGCTATTAGTAACTTTGACGAGCCTAATGAATCCGTTTTAACTGGATCTATCGCCAGAAAACTATTGCAATGTAATTCCGTAAGTTACTTGCATTTTATTAAGTCATTAATTGATAATAGATTTATTATCAATAGCTTGGATTCGGTGCAGCAGCAAATGCTTTTAATGTTCTATTACGATGTTTGGCAAAAAGCAGGGCCAGACGCTGGCTTTGATTCTATCGAAAAAAGTATGCTACAAATTAGCAATAATCCAATCATGGTTGCTGAACTTCAAGAGGTGATAGATATTCTAATAAGTAGGGTCGATTTTGTAGAAAAACCTATAGCTTTAGATTTCCCATTCCCTTTACAAGTACATAGTCGTTATAATCGCGACCAAATTTTAGTAGCCATGCAACTACATAGCTTTGATAAAGCATCATCTAACAGGGAGGGGGTTGCATTAAATAAAGAATTAAATACGGAAGCGTTTTTTGTAACATTAAAAAAATCTGATAAAGAATATTCACCAACAACTCTTTATGATGATTATGCCATAAACGAATATCTTTTCCATTGGCAATCACAAAATGCAACATCTCCAGAATCGCTTAAAGGATTATCTTATATAAACCATAAAGATGATGATAAGAAAATCTTGCTTTTTGTGAGAGAGCAAAACGACGATGAGTTTGGATTCACTATGTCGTACGTGTTTTTAGGACAAGCTAACTTTATAAAATCAAGCGGATCAAAACCGATGAACATTGAGTGGCAATTGAACGAGCCTATGCCGGCTTATATTTGGAAAGAGAGCGGTAAGCTTGCTGTTGGATAACCCTAAAAGTTCACTTATCTCCGATTGACAAACAACAAAATTCGGTATACCTTGCGGGGTGCCCAACATCAAGTTCAAATACCTCTACCGCGATGGCGGTAATTATAAAAACTTCAACAGCACTGTATTTGATAACCCGCAAAATATTAAGTTATCTGCATTGGAAGATTTAATCCGCTCGAAACTCATATCCCACCACTGGTTTTATGCAGATCAGTGGCGAGTGCCCGACCTTCATTTCGGCTCATGGGATAACGAACTTGACCATACCTTCCACGAATTTGAAAGTGCGGAGTACACAGATGAGGCCGTTGATAACGGAATGGATTTGGCTTCGTTTATGTATATTCTTCAAACCGTTGCAGATATCAAATAGCCGCTAACCATTTTGCCGACATCAGCAAAATGGTTAGTATAAAATAGCTCTTAAACCTCACAAAATTGGTGGCGCTATATTGTCAGCATCCCAACCAACCCACATCGCCTAAAGCCATTTTCGTTAAAAAACATCAAAAAATTACCAAAAAAATCCTTCTGCCGGCGCTGCCTCAATTAAGGCCATATTTCACTCCTAAAAGTTTTAGTAATTGATTGTCAGTATTTTATCATTGTTTCAGTCGAAATATTAATTGTTTGATTATCAGTATGTTTCATAAAAAATGTGTTTCGCGTTTTCACACTCAAAAAATGGAACACGCTTATTTTCGCAAAAAAGGACAGCGCGCTATTTTCATTTTTTTGTGGGGAATCAAAAAATTGGGACACCCGTTTTTTTACATATATTTGAAATTATATAATTCATATAGGCATAGTAGTAATTTAATTAATCGAACAAAATAATGCAAAGGCATAGGGGTAAAAGTTTAGAGTGTTGTAATAAAGTAAACGCGTTAAAAGCTTTATTCAATCACTTTAAAATGACAACCCATGATACCCGCTTTAATAATTTGGTTATTTAAAAAATATATCCGGCCTGCTCTTCAAAATAAAACTTTTCCAACGTTCAATATCTTCGGTCCGCTAAAATGGGCGGCTATGGTGGTGGCATTATTGTGTCTTGCTGTAGGTGCCCTTGCGCAGGAACAAACGGTTAAGTACAATGTGCTGCACAGCGGCAAGGTGGTTGGCCACATGAACCTGTATCAAAAACGCCAGGGCGATGAGCTGTACCTCAAAATGATCTCCGAGGTAAAAATGCGCTTCATTTTCAGCATCAAGGTGGAGATCCAGGAGGAGAGCACTTTTAACAATGGCAAGCTCATGAGTTCGCAGGTGTGCAGAAATGTCAATGGTTCAGAAAAATGCAACCGCCAAACCAAAGCCGTGGCCTCGGGCTACCAAACCACCGCCGAAGGCAAATGCGGCAAAACGGTTGATCAAAAACAAATAGCCGCCAACCTGATGCTGCTGTACTGCCATGAGCCTAACGACCAGGCACAGGTATACTCTGATAACTTTCAGCAGTTTTTGCAGGTTAAGCAGGTGAGCCCGCACGTGTACCGCATTGACCTGCCCGATGGCAACTATAACTTTTACAGCTATACCAACGGGGTGTGCAGCAAGGTGGATATTCATCATTCGCTGTATACTATCCAGATTCAACTGGCCTGATTGATTTTTTAACATTTGGGCTCTATGAATTTAACGGCCAAACAAGCTATCTTTAGCGCTAACATCTGCACCTTAAAAGTGGAATACAGCGATAGCACGGCCATTGGTTTAATTAAACAGGGAAGCCAGAAGGCTTTTGAACGGCTTTTTAAAGATCACTTTAAAAGTCTGCATGCCTATGCCTACACTTTTTTAAAGGATGATGAAATGGCCGAAGAGGTAGTACAAAACGTATTTTGCCGCATTTGGGAAAAACGCGATCAGCTTAAACCCGATGGCAGTATCAAGGCTTACCTGTACCGCTCGGTACATAACGAAAGTTTGAATTATTTAAAACACCAGAAGGTGCGCGCCAACTTTGGTGTTTATTATGCCGATGAGATGGAGCAGGTTGGCAACGATGATTCGGCCTCAAAAAAACTGCTCTCGGCCGAACTGCAAAAGCACATTGAAAAAGCCCTGAGCGAACTGCCCGAGCAGTGCCGTATCATTTTTCAACTCAGCAGGTTTGAGCAGTTGAAATACCAGCAAATTGCCGATCAGATGGGCCTCTCAATCAAAACCATCGAAAACCAGATGGGCAAGGCGCTGCGGGTAATGCGCCAAAAACTGGCCGAGTTTTTACCTATAATTTTATTGTTACTAATTAATTGGTTTGTATGAGCTATACCGGTATGCCCATAGATGATGATTTGCTGGTGAAACACCTGGTTGGCGAAGCTACGCCCGCCGAGGTGGAGGCTATACAGAACTGGATAGCGGATTCGCCGGCTAACAGGCAGGAGTATGATAATTTTAAACTGATCTGGGATGAGAGCCGGCAAATTGCCTCTGCCAAAACGCTGGATGAGGATGCGGCCTATCTCCGGCTGCAAAAGAGGATCAGCGATACAGTCACAACGCCAACCCAACCGGCACAGATTCACAAAATGAAAACCAGCTGGTGGGTGGGTATAGCTGCATCGTTGCTGCTGGTTTGCACGGTGGCCTGGCTAACCCTAAGTCATTATTATGATAACAAGGCAATTGCTTTTGTTAAGATAGACAGCAAGTCTAAAACCCGTGCGCAAACCCTGCCCGATGGTTCGGTAGTTACCATGAACAGTCATAGCACACTTATTTACCCAGAAAAATTTACCGGCAAAATCCGCCCGGTGACTATGCTGGGTGAAGCGTTTTTTAAAGTTACGCCCGATAAAACCAAACCTTTTATAATTAGGGTGAACGGTGTAACGGTTAGGGTGGTTGGCACGTCATTCAATATAAAGAGCCGCAATGGCAAAACGCAGGTTATTGTTGAAACGGGCATAGTTAACGTAAGCGAAAAGAAAAAAAGCGTAAACCTTAACCCCGGCGAAAAGGTGTTGGTTACCGGCAAGGATGGCCTGCAGGCTAAAGAAAGCATCAAAGGACGTTTATATAACTACTATGCAACCCACGAACTGGTTTGCGATGAAACCCCGCTAAATGAGCTGGTAGGTTCATTAAACGAAGTGTACGGGGCGCACATTGTTATCGGCAATAAAGCCATTGCCAACCTGCCTATCACTACGGTGTTTAAAGATCAGTCGTTAGATCAGGTATTGGTTGTGATCTCCGAAACGTTCAAGATCAAAGTAGAGCGCGGGAAAAAGGGGGTTGTGTTGAAGTAAAATATTGTATATGGTGCGCTGTCATACTGAGTGATTTAAATCCGGGGCCTCTGAAGGTGAAATGACAAAAAGGGCCTGTCAGTCTGAGCCTGTCGAAGACTCGTGCGCAGAGGCCTGCCCGCCATACTTCGACGGGCTACCCATGACAGCCCGTTTGGAAGCCGTCAAGGCAATGATGTGGTGGAATAATTGCTGCGGGATTCCACGCTTCACTCGCAATGACATAATTTAATATACACGTTAGATATTTATGTTGTATAAGCTACATCATTACCTAAGCTACGCCATCTGCCTGCTGCTTCTCTCGGCCTTAACCGCTCATGCCGATTCCATCCTCTCCAAAAACATATCCGTCCATGTAACCGAAATGCGACTGGGCACGGTGCTTAAAACCATCGAACAAAAAGGCAACTTCTACTTTTCGTACAACAGCAACATTGTAAAAACCGACAGTCTGGTTACCATCAATGCTGATAACTGGACGATTAAAGAAGTGCTTGACCACATGCTTCGCTATCGCTTTGAGTACCGTGAAACAAAGAATTTTATTATCCTGAGATATGCGCCCTTACAACTCACCATAGTAACAGACAAGGCCGCTACAGATGGCGACAACTACAACATCAGCGGTACCGTAACCGACGAGCAAACGGGTCATAACCTGCCTAATGCCAGTGTATACTCGCACGAACAATTGCAATCGGTATTGACCGACAAGGAAGGCCATTTTGATATGACCGTCCGCAACGAAGGCCAGCCGATCACCTTAACAATAAGCAAAGAGTTTTATAAGGATACTACGGTTACTTTTTTAGCAGATGTTAACGTAAGGAGCACCGACACCACCCTGAAGAAAAAACGCAGCCTGCTGGGGTATATCCTTAGTGACGATTATTCGGGTGTCGAAAATACTTCGCTGGGCAGGTTGTTCCTTTCCACCAAACAGCAGATTCAGGCGGCCAATCTCGGCGGGTTAATTGCACAAGCCCCCTTCCAGGCTTCGGCCATACCGGGCGTAAGCACCCACGGCAACTTCGGCGGACAGGTAGTAAATGTGGTTTCCCTCAATGCTGTAGGCGGCTATAATGCCGGGGTTGATGGCTTTGAAATGGGCATTATTTTCAATTTGGATAAAGGCGATGTTGGCGCGGTGCAAATAGCCGGGATCTTTAATGTGGTGGGCGGCTCAGTAAATGGCATTCAGCTTGGCGGCTTGTACAATAACGTGCTGGGTAACGTGCGGGGCATTCAGCTGGCCCTGCTCCATAACAGCGTAAAACAAAACATGAATGGTTTGCAATTATCAACGCTCTACAACCATACCCGCGGATCAGTCAGGGGCATTCAGTTAGGGGCGATAGGCAATATTGCCGGTAAAAATTCTGATGCGCTCCAACTTGGCGGGATCGGCAATATCGCGCAGCAAAAATTTGGTGGTTTGCAAGTGGCAGGCTTGTTCAATTATGCCAAACACCTTACCGGGGTGCAATTGGCGCTGGTAAACATTGCCGATACCTCATCAGGGTTTAGTATTGGGCTGCTGAATATTGTTAACAGCGGTTATCATAAACTGGCTATCTCCACAAACGAAACACAAAACATTAACCTCGCTTTCAAAAACGGCAACAGCAAACTGTACACCGTTTGGCAGGGCGCTATGCGGGTTGATGGCAACAGCAAACTATATTCTTTTGGATTAGGCTTCGGTAGGGAGTTTGGATTGGGACAACGTTTGGCTATCAACACCGAAATTGGTTCAAGCTATTTGTATCAGGGTACATGGTTAAAAACCAATCAGCTTAACAAATTCAACCTTGATTTTACATATAAAGTAAGCCGCAGGTTTTCCGTTTTCGCAGGGCCGTCGTTAAATTTTCTTTATTCAGATCAGCGCGCGCCTGTTGATGGTTACGCTTATGCGCGAGACCTGCACCATTCTTTTATCCGTGATAACAGGAATTGGAGTGGTTGGGTTGGATGGAGTTTTGGGATTAATTTGTTTTAAGTGTGTTGACCGGTAATAGGCCTTAGTTGTATCTGACCAACAGTGGCCCGCTCAATTGCCGACGGGAAGGGATATAAGCAAGACAGTAAGGGGAAAGAAGCAAGACGGTAAGAGTCAAGAAATAAGATGAAGACGTTGGGTTTAATTAGGGGAAAAAGTTATTATAATCTCCAAAACAAAAGTGCGCTGACCCGACAAAAAAGCGGGCCGGGGAGTATGGCCCGCGGGAGGAAGCATTTTTTTGTCTTGATGTTTGGTTACTTTGCATCTAAGGTAAAGTAAAGGCCCCCGCGGCCAAGAGCGGACGATGTAAGTTAATTACCACAAAAGGCCCATTTGATCCTTAAACCCCCACAAAAAGAAAGCCCCAATCTCAAAAGAGACTGGAGCTTCCGTATGCAAAATCACTTAAAAAAGCTTATTGAGCCGGAAATGCGCTGCTAAAGTGCGAACCATCGGGGTAGATCCCGGCAATGATGATATTGCCCTGGATAGGTTTTACAATTGCCTTGTCAATATCTTCGATACTGCTAATCGGCAGTTTGTTAATACTGGTGATCACAACGCCTTCGGGTATTTCGGCAGCGTCAAATAAACCACCTTCACGCACCTGGGTTACCAGTACGCCCGCGTTAACATGCAGCCTGTTTTTTTCGGCAGGGGTTAAAGCGTGGAAGCTTGCACCCAATTTGTTAAACAGCTCTTCGGCCGATTTAGATGCCGCGATGCGGTTTGATGGTGCTACGGCATCACCTTTAAGCGTTACGGCGAAATCTTTGTCTTTACCATCGCGCAGTACAGTAACATTGATCTTATCGCCGGGTTGTAAACGACCTACACGTTCCTGCAGATCAGATGACTCATAAACCGGCTGACCTTCAACCTTAACAATGATATCGCCTTTGCGTAAACCTGCCTGCTCGGCACCGCCGCCCGGTACAAGGTCGTTAACGTATAAACCGTTGGTGGTTGTTACATCGAGTTTTTGGGCTACGTCGGGATTAAGCTCGGTGAAAGTTACACCTACAAAGCCACGTTTTACTGTACCGAATTTCTTGATATCGTTCAATACTTTTTTAGCCAGGTTAACCGGGATAGCAAAGCCATAGCCTTCGTATGAGCCGGTATGTGAAGCGATAGCGGCGTTGATACCAATCAGTTCGCCACGGGTGTTTACCAGGGCGCCGCCGCTGTTGCCAGGGTTAATAGCTGCATCGGTTTGGATGAACGACTCGATAGCTTTGTTCAGCTTAGGAGTCGACTGGTTGCGGGTACGGCCGAACGGGTTGTCGTCATCACTGTTTTCGCTGCCAATGATACCAATATTACGGCCTTTGGCGCTGATGATACCGGCTGTAACGGTTGATGTTAAGTTAAAAGGGTTACCTACAGCTAAAACCCATTCGCCAACTTTAGCATCGTCGCTGTTACCTAATTTTACAATTGGCAGGTTGTTAGCACTAACTTTAATGAGGGCAAGATCTGTACTTGGGTCGGTGCCGATAACTTTGGCGCTGAAAGTACGGTGATCATTAGTGGCAACGGTAATTTTATCGGCCTTTTCAACCACGTGGTTGTTGGTTACAATGTAGCCATCGGGCGAAATGATAACCCCGGAGCCTGATGCCATTTGCGGCCCTTGCGGACGCACCCGCTGACCAAACATATCGCCAAACATTTGCTCCAGTTGGTCCTGTCCGCCGCTGCCTTTGTTAGTGTAGGTGGTGCGGATGTAAACCACCGCCGGGGTAGCTGCCGCCGCTGCCTGGGTAAAATCCAGGTCGCCAGTTGATGAAACCGGGGTTGACGGGTTACTTGTAAAATATACCTTTTGCTTGTCTTCGAAGCTCAGGTTGTCAGAGTACTTGTTTTCGATAACCTTGTATACTCCTAAGGCCATCGCACCTCCAACAAAAGCGGTTATTAGTGTTAAACCAATCTTTTTCATTTATTATTTGCCTTTCTTATTATTAAGTTTACTTATTTTACAGATCAAATTTAATACCATATAGACGAGATAATCAATGATTAGTTATCCCGTTTTTTGTTAAAATTTGTTAAATACATAAACATCGGCTATTTTAATTGTTAGCACGGGTTTTGTTGAAGACTAAAGGGGCTGATATTAACAGGATAATTGTGAAGATACATTTTTATAAATACCAGGGCGCAGGCAATGATTTTATTTTGATTGATAACCGCGATAACCGCGTTGATCATCATAATCCTAAGCTGATTTCGGGCCTGTGCGACCGTCGTTTCGGTATCGGTGGTGATGGTTTGATGCTATTGCAAAACAAAGACGGATACGATTTTGAGATGATTTATTACAATGCCGACGGCCAGCCGAGCAGCATGTGCGGCAACGGCGGGCGCTGTATTGTGGCCTTTGCCAAATTTTTAGGCGTTATTAAATCGGAAACGGAATTTTTGGCGGTAGATGGCCCGCATTATGCCAAAATTTCAGACGAAGGCGATTGGGTAAGCCTGCAAATGATCGATGTAAACGAAGTTAATACCGATGCCGATGCTTATGTGCTCAACACCGGCTCGCCACACTACGTAAAACTGGTTGACGGGCTTGAACAGCGCAACGTTTACCAGGAAGGCCGTGCCATCCGCAACAATGCTACCTACCGTAAAAATGGTATTAACGTAAATTTTGTTGAACCAATGAAGGAAGGCTACTTTGTACGCACCTTTGAGCGCGGGGTAGAGGATGAAACCTTTGCATGCGGAACGGGTGTAACTGCCGTTGCCCTGGCCATGGCGCAGCACAAACAGCAAACCGGGCATATTACCACCCCGATAAAAGTATTAGGAGGAAACCTTAATATCCGTTTTGATTATGATGGCAGAGCTTTTACGGAGATCTTTTTAGAAGGGCCGGCTGTAAGGGTTTTTGAGGGGGATGTGGTGATTTAAGGGTGAAACAAGGCGGCTCAAGAATCAGGATGACAAGAGCCATGATATAAGAATAAAAACAGGTCATTGCCACGCCGCGCCCGCAATGATATTTGAGAGAAACGGGCACTCAATGCACCGGCTTTAATAAATTAAAAAACGTCCCGTCCAGTATAACATTGCCAATGGCGTCAAATGCGCTTTTCCTGGTGACTTCATCCTGCATATCTTCAGCATAAAAAATATGGTCAACGCCCAATGTTTTCAGGAAAGGATCAACCTTGGAGTGCCATTTGTTTTTATAGCAGCAGATCCTGATGTTTTTGTATGCAATGTTTGTACTTAAACGGCGGAGGATCTTTTCGATATCTTTAACAAGATAGTCGTAATCAAGTATGAGCAGGTTGGGTTTGATATCGTGTATGGATGGAAAAATAGCCGGAACAGTTGAAATATGTTTAAAAACCTTGTTATTAGGCAATACTTCAAGGCCAACTACATGGGGGGCAACCAACAGTACAACTTTAGACCGTACACGGATCATGATCAATTAATTAGGTGCTTAAAATTAGGTGTTAAATTTCTACTTATCAAGCATTTATTAAATAATTTAATAAAGTTTCTACCCTTTTAATTAAATCTTCATCGGTTAATACCTTTTTGTATTTTCCTTTTTATAATTTTAATATAAAATTAACTTTAAGGATATTATTTATGCCTCTGTTAACACATTTGGTCTCCTCCGTTTTTTCCAGCGGATGATTAACAGGAAAGCAATTAAAGCAACAAATATTAAAGGCCACAGAGATACTATTGAAAAGAACATGTTTTGCATGGTTTCCCAGCCGGTACCCAGCGAGTTTTTAAATTTATAGCCAAAACCATTGCCGTTGTTTACCAGGGTACCCTGCCGGGTGTAAAAACTGATATCCAACGAACTATAACTAACCTGGCTGCTCAAATAGTTCAACTGCCCTTGTGCCGAATCAATTTCGGTACGGATAGCGGCAAGCTTATCTTCAACAGCCAGGAGGTCGGTCATTTTGGTGGCTTTAGCAGCCAACTGCAAATAACGCTGCTCCAACTGTTTGTTATTGTTGATTTGTGCCTTAACGTCGATGAATTGTGTAGTTACATCCCTTATATGAATGTTTTTGGAGTCGATATGATCTGCACTGGAAGTTAGGCCATTTAAAAAAGCATCAAAGTTTTTAGAGGGTACTCTGATCTTGAGGCTGTATTCCTTTTGATTGGTTTCGCCGCTGTTGGTCTCATTTTCTTCGGCAAGGTAACCGCCTAATTTTTTGAGCGATGAAACGATGTTTTGCCTCGCCGCCTTCGGATTGCCGGTTTCAAAACGTATGTCTCCCTCCTTGATGATTTTTTTTGCGGTGTCGGTAATTGTTGTATTGGCAGAAGCGTGATTATCGTCAACAACTGCCGGTGTCTTAAATGCTTCCATATCAGATTTTTCTGCAGGAGGAGCGGGCGCTAACGTCACTTCGGCAATCGTTGCTTTTTGTTCTTTTTGACGATCGCAGGATGTCAGTACAAGTAAAAAACTTACCGACAGTATAAAATAGGTTTTCATAATAAGGTTGTTTAATTGTTTTAGATTAAACGAGTTTTGCCTTATTAAATTATATTAAATAGAAAACAAGCGAAATTTAATTTTGTTTAACTGAATATTGTGGAATTTAATTTTAATCACTTCAATTTTTCATTGTTTTTATGCCGCTCTGCATCCCTGATGCTTTTCTTTTCCATGTTCTTTTCCAGGGCTTCGGTTAGGTCGATGCCGGTTTGATTGGCCAGGCAAATGAGTACAAAAAGAACGTCGGCCATTTCATCGGCCAGGTTAACTTCTGTATCTGATTTTTTGAATGATTGCTCGCCGTATTGCCTCGCCATGATCCGGGCCACTTCGCCAACCTCTTCCATTAAAATAGCGGTATTGGTAAGTTCGTTAAAATACCTGATGCCGGTTGTTTTTATCCAGTTATCTACCAGTTGTTGCGCCTCGCTGATCGTCATAAAATAATCTTAATATGCGTAAATTGAATGTGCACGAATTTCACCAATTTTTTTGATTGATGGCCTACCGGATGGCTTTCTAAATAAAATCAAAATATTTTGTAAGGTTTCATGCTTCAAGCCGACTAAGCGGCAAATATCAACTAAAAAATCAAACATGAAAATCACATCAATTATTTCGGGCGCCCTTATCGCTACCCTTGCTATTGCCGGCATTACAGCTAATGTACAGGCTAAAACATTAAATCCTGTGCATAATACTATTATGCTAAGCGACACCGGTAAAATGAAAAAGGACAAGATGAGTAAAGACAAAATGAACCACGATAAAATGGCTTCAGGCAAAATGAGTACTGATAAAATGGGCAAGGACAAAATGAGCCATGATAAAATGGCATCAGACAAGATGGGTTCGGACAAAATGAGCCACGATAAAATGTCAAAAAGTAAAATGGGTAAAGGTAAAATGGGCAAAGACAGCTCAGGCAAAATGTAACCTTGCTTTTGTTTCGTGATTGTTTAAAGGGAGTCCGCATGAGCTCCCTTTTGCTTTTAATGGATCCGGCCTTTCTCATCCTGGTTACCGGTATCCTGTTTTTCGGTTTTATTTTGGCTGTTGCCGAAACGGTAACTGATGCCAAGCAAAGTATATCTGTTAATCTGGAAGTTGGTATACTTTTGCCTTACCCCGTTAACGGTTGTGGTAACAGCTGACGCGCTGCTCCTGAAAATATCGTTCATCACAAATGAAACATCAACCTTCTTTTTTAAAACCGAAGCTTTAATGCCAAGATCGAGTTTGTAGTAAGCATCACTTCTGCCTATATGATCTACCTCCGGGAACTGGTACCAAAAATTAACTGCACCTGAAAATGATTTATCGGCATTAAAATAGAGGTTGTTGTTGGTCGCAATATACGCCCCGAAGCCATTGATCCCATTTACTGCAGCCAATGCAGATTTTGCATCGGTATGATAAAAAGTGAACTGGTTATTATTATCAAGCCAGCTAAGCAATTGTATCGAATAATTTTCGGAAATACCTACCCGGTAAGTTTTAATAAAATTAAGGGGCGTGGTATAAACCAAATTAGTATCTGGCCGGGCAATGGTTACGTTGTTAAAACCATTGTTGGTAACGTTTAAAAATATAGCCGAAGTAAGCCTGTTTTTATAGGTATGCGAAAGCTCAAAATTGGCATTATATTCTGGTTGAAGATAGGGGTTGCCTTCGCCATAGCTATAGGCTGTAAACAAGCTCTTGAATGGGTTAAGATTCCAGAAAGTTGGCCGGTTAACCCGCCTGCCAAAGTTTAGTGATAAGCTGTGATTAACAGCTGCCTGGTAACTCACCGTTGCTGATGGAAACAACCTTGTGTAATTATTAATGGTAGTTTGGTTAAGCGTGTGCGAGTAGCCTTTGGTTTCGGTGTGCTCTGCCCGCAAGCCGGCCTGGTACTTCCATTTACCATCCTCGCGGTTTATGCTGCCGTAAACAGATTGGGTATTTTCGGTATAGGTAAATTCATTGCTTAAGTTCGGGTCATACTTTAGCGAATCGTTGGTTGCCTTTTTATAATAAAAAGCGTTGCTGTAATTATTGATAAAGCTCAGTTTGCAGCCAAAAGCAAAGCGGGCATATTTGGTTGGCAAAAGCGCATCGGCCTTGAATGTATAAATGTTGATGTCCTGCTTATTGGTATCATGGTAGCGATTACGACTGGCTGCATTCAATGATCCGTCAGCGAGGTAAGTGTTGCTCTCAAAGTCCGATCTGTCGGTGCGGTAATAGTTAAAATAGTCGGCATTAAGTACCAGTTTAGCACCTGATGTATCCAGGCTGATGGTGCTATGCAGGTTAACCGCATTGCTGATAGCCACCGGGTGATAGGTGGCATAGGTTCTTAATGTTGAATCGATAGCACCGGTAGTGTTGTTAATGATGGGGTTATTCACATGGTCGGATCCGTCATAGGTATTCTTACCTCCCTGGTAATTTACCCCGGCAGTTACTTTTGGACTAAACCTATAATCGGCCCCGGCAATGAAGTTTAAATTGTGGTAACGATAGTTGCCGGTATCTGTTTGCAGCCAGGTTTGCTTAGGATAGTAAATATCGGTTTCAAAGCCCTCCAGTTCGTGGTCATGGTCAACATTAACACTGGCATATGCGGAGAGTTTGGCCGAATTGTAGTTAATATCGCCGCTGGCATTTAACCACCAGTAATTGCTGGTACCATAAACCGAGGCCGGGCTATGCATCCATTGCTTATCATTAATTTGTACGCTGCCGGTATAGCCATGTTTTTTGCTATGTTTGAGCGTGATGTTGATCAATCCGGCGTTGCCCTCAGCATCATAAGCAGCTCCCGGATTTTTAATTACCTCAATACTGCCTACCTGGCTTGCAGATAATGAGCGCAGATAACGGAGCAGATCGGTTCCAGCCAGTTGAACCAATCTTTCGTTCATCATAACTTTAACGCTGCCTTTACCAACAATGCTCAGGTCATTATCACCAACTTTTATACCCGGCACGCGACCAATAACCGTAAGTACATCAGCTCCTGCCGATGTGGCACTGGTGGATACATTGTAAACCAGCTTATCGCCCTTGTTTTCAACAGAGGCTTTGCCTGCTGTTACGGTTACTTCGTTCAACTGTGTGGTATTATCAGCGAGGGTAATAGATACCGAGGTATCTTGTTGCAAGTTTAATTTAAGTTTGGTTTTTTGATAGCCGGTGAAGGTGATAGTTAAATGATAGGTGCCTTTATCAACGTCAGTAAAACTAAATAGCCCGATGGAATCGGTTTGCACTACCCTTGTTTGCTCTGAATTTTGCTGTTGCAGGTTAACCACAGCAAAGGCCACAGGAACTTTAGAATTGTCGACAATTTTACCGCTAACTTTTATCTGCGCAAACAGGCTGCTATAAATTAAACTAAAAAATAAAAAGCTGCAGATATGTTTCAAGCCGGGACGGGGATGAGGTTTATAATTCCGTAAATTAAATAAAAAACCGCCGCAAATTGTTTAGCGGCGGTTCTGTTTTATTTAAAGTGGTATCCCGTGAAGAGGGTTGATGTTATGTATCACTTCTTACATGTTCCAATTTCCCGTTTTCGGTAATGTGGTATTCGGAACGCAGAAGGGCATCCGTGTTGATGTTATTGTCTTTCTTTTTTCTTTTCCGGGGACCTGAAACGGCCAATATAATAACCGCCAGGAACAGGGTGATCTCTATCAAACTCACTAACATGGGGAGATGTATTTATATGCTTCATTGTGTTGATTGATTTAGTGATTGTTTTTTATTCAATTTAGTTTGATTGTAAAATAAGAAAATAAAATCAGTTGTTTTTAACCCCGGTGAAAATTAGTATGATTTTTTGTGCCGATATTTAACCTTATTGCACTTTGTTAGTTATGGCCGATAAGCAACAGGTATTAAACGAACTTCTTGGCAATTTTGCCGGTATGTCTGAAAACGATGTGGCGGTTAGCTTGCCGTATTGGCGCACCCGTAAAATTGAGAAAGGCGATTTTTTTAACATGCAGAACATTGTATGTACCGATCTTGCGCTTATTAACAAAGGTCTGTTCCGGATCTACTACGTACACCCCGAAACACAGGAAGAAAAGAACATCTACTTTTTTTCGGAAAGGCAGTTCCTGGTATCATTCCGCAGTTTTATCAATCAATACCCTTGCGCATATTATATCCAGGCTATGGAAGATGCCGAGATCATCTCCATCAACTATAATGATCTTCAATATCTTTACTCCACTCCAACCGGCTGGCAACGCTTCGGTCGCCTGGTTGCCGAATTATTCTTTAACCAATCGCAAGCCCGTACCGAAGAGTTTTTATTTAATACAGCCGAAGAGCGTTATTTGAAAATGATAACGCAGCATCCCAATATCGTAAGCCGCATTCCCGCATATCATATTTCATCTTATTTAGGCATTAAAAACCCATCTCTTACCCGCATCAAGAAGCGACTATCACAGCAAAAGCCTTAAAAACGAAACTCTGCTGACAATTGCCCCTCCCAATTTTCACCTAAGTGAAAATTGCGGTCTCGTTTTGTGCCCAACTTTGCTTCATCAAACAAAACGAAATAAAAATTTAAAGTCATGTCAGCAAATAAAACATTGATCATAGAAACTTCAGCCGCGGCTAATACAGCCCGCGAGTTGCGTAAGCTTTATTTTACAAGGGTAGCATTTTCAGTTACCTGGGTAATATTGGTATCGTTATTGGCTAAAACTTCATTTACCGCAGCAACCATACTGCTTGTGATCTATCCGTTATGGGATGTTGTAGGTACATTCCTTGATATCCGTGCTAATCAAGGCAACGGAACATCGGTAACACCGCAATATGTAAACGTTGCTATTAGCATCGTTACAACCCTGTCGGTAGGTTTTGCTATAACCAAAGGAGTGCCTGCCGCGTTAATTGTATTTGGCGGATGGGCTTTGTTAACAGGATTAATCCAATTGGTATTGGGCTTAAAAAGACGTAAAGAGTTTGGCGGCCAATGGCCAATGATATTAAGTGGGGGGCAATCTATGCTTGCCGGTGTGTCATTTATAGCAATGGCGCACTCGCCTAATATGGGGATTGCAAATTTGGCAGGGTATTCGGCCTTTGGTGCTTTTTACTATTTATTGGCAGCCATTAGGTTAGGGAAAAGTGCGAAGACTGTTGCGCAGAATTGATATTCGCCTGTTAATATAAAACTATATCATTGCGAGCGAAGCGTGGCAATCTCGTCGAAAGCAGAGCGAACCTGCAATGTATTTATGCATAGCTACGAGATTGCCA
Organism: Mucilaginibacter sp. SJ; assembly: GCF_028993635.1. Lineage (NCBI taxonomy): Bacteria > Pseudomonadati > Bacteroidota > Sphingobacteriia > Sphingobacteriales > Sphingobacteriaceae > Mucilaginibacter > Mucilaginibacter sp. SJ. Next base: position 3,708,180 of record NZ_CP118631.1, on the reverse strand, counting down.
CGTCGCGTCCAACGCTCGTCCCCAGCAGCTTCTCGCAATGACATTTTTTATTTAAACGTCCCCTTAAACTTCAAAAACACAACACCATCATTTACCAGTTGCGCATCTGCCTTAACCTGCTCATCAACGGTACTCATCTTTATCTCCAACCCAACCTGGGGATATTCATTAGGGTTGATGAACGACAGAAACTTGATATTATCAGCCTTAACAAGTCTCAACTTTTTGCCGAGCTGATTTTCCAGAATCTCTTTGACCATCTGCATCATGCACACACCTGGCACAATGGGATTGCCTGGGAAATGCCCTTTAAAAATATCATGCGCAGGGTTAAGGCTGATGGTTGTTTTGAGCAAGTCGCCATCAGTTGTGGGAGTGGTAAAACTGAAAAAAGTATTGTTGAGCATCTATCTTTCCAAACGTTTAAGACCGATATTAAATTTAAAGTTTTTATGGCTGATGCCAATGGTATCAGGAATGCCATTGTGAAAGCCATGCATAATGGCCTGCACCACGGGTTTCCTGTCGGATGAGCGTTCCATGCGGATTAGCTCTGTTCCGGTTTTATTGGTGATGTAATAGTTGGCGCCTTTTTCCTGCGGGAAAACATAATACAGATAGTTATCATCTTTGCGCATATAACCTGTTTCGGGGTTTTGCTTACGCATCATCACCAGTTCAAAGTCTTTTTGCAGGGTGATGATCACCGGGCGTTTATCCATTTGCTTTATGATATAATACACCTTGAAGCCGCCGTCGGGTTTAAATTCAAAATCAAAGAATTTAAAACCCATCTCATTGCTGAATACCATACGTACGCTTTTATCGGGTAGGGTTTTAATCAGCAACAGGCCGCTTAAATGATGCCCGCCAATTACATCCACCCCGGTTTTATAAAGCACATTGGTAAAATCGGGCGCGAATTTTTTGATCTCGCGTACATTGCCTTCGGTCGGCTTCAGGTTTTTGTAAACCGATGAGCAGCCAGCCAGCATTAGCAGGCAGCTACTTAATAGCAAAAAACGCATCCGGGATATTGGCATTGATCTCTTTATTGGTGAAATGCAGGGTAGTGCTATCGCCCGTACCTTCCAGCATTTCGATGGTGTTTACCGAATAATCTTTTTTATCAACAGTGATCTCGATGGTTTTGAAAAAGTCACTCAGTTGTTTATTGACAGGGGATAGAGAAACTAAATAGGTGCCCTTGTTTTCGTATACCGCCGATTTAAAATCGCCGCTATTGAGTGCCGTTCCCTGTATACAATCGACAACGATTTTGTTGATCTGCTTAAATACTTTGTTGGAGCGGGTGGATACCTTGTTTTCTTTTTGTCCATCTTTAATGTACACATTGTCCTTGTTCAGGATCATGAGATAGCTGAATGGCTGGGTATACTCCATCCGCAGCATATTGGGTTTCCGGTACCAGAATTTGCCTTTCGATGTGATCTTTTCCGATAACATGCTCAGGCTTTTTTCCTGGGTGAAATCGCTTTTAATGCTATTGATTTTTGCAGCAACATCGGCAAATTGCTGTTTGAATTTGCTGAGATCTGATAGCTGGGTATAGCCTGCGTGCTGGGCCTGAGCGGTGATGGCCGAACCAGCAATCACCATTAACATTATTACCCATTTGAAAAGCAGGGGCCAGCGCGATTCCCCTCTTGAGAGGGGTGGAGGGGTGTGTTTATGCGACTTGTTAATAAACAGCGCAAAAACACACCCCTGCTCCCGCTCATTCCCTCCGCGCCCCCTCTCGAGAGGGGAGCTAAAAGCTGAAATATCATTTTTTATCATCTCACGCATAAGCCTGTAAATTTAGCATTTTATCCAGCCGCACTATTTGATATCCCTGTGCTTTAGCCTGTTCAATAAACAGGGGTAGAACCGAGATTATTGCGGCGCCTGTATCATGAAACAGGAAAACCGCGCCGGGGTTTAAACGGCTCACAACTTTGTTTAAAAGTTTTTGAGGATCATTAATCACCGTATCCATCGAGCGTACACTCCAGCCAATGGGCACATAGCCTCCTTTGATAACAGCTTTTTTAAGATTGGGATTAATAACCCCGTATGGCGGCCTGAACAGGAGCGGGGTTAAGCCGGTCGCCTGTTTCATAGCCTGATCCATCAATCTCATATCATCCAGCATTTTTGCAGATGAAAACAGATCGAACCAGAAATGATGGGAAAAGCTATGGTTGCCGATGATATGGCCTTGCTCGTGAATCTGCTTCAAAACAGCCCCTTTACCGGCTATCCTGTTGCCTATGCAGAAGAAGGCGGCAGGTACATGATGCTTTTGCAGGATGTTCAGGATTTGCGGGGTATTAACGCTATCCGGCCCGTCATCAAAAGTAATGGTAATGATTTTTTTATCAGTTTCTGCGGAACACATCACTTGTATAAAAAAGTTGGAGCCGATGTAATAACAGCCGTAAAAGAGGATGAGCAGGTACACAAAAGCTAAAGCCACACAAGCCCATAAAGATACTCCATACAGCAGATCGGCCACCACCAGCAATACCAGCAGACAACCAAATACGATATTGGTATTCCTGAAATTTAGCATGCCGAGAGCAGAATTAACGAGTGATGGATCATTTGGTAATGATTATAGATGAGGATCTTTTTGACAGGTGTTGTCGCCTGTCCGATGGTCGCAGGAACACTTCCCGTTTTGAGGATATTCGCCGTCAGCCATAATGCAAATGCGGACGATGTTGGGTATTCGCCGCAAAGGTGTTTGTAGCCCATGGCAGGCGTTTCGATAAAAACAGCTTGTTGTATCTGCTGATAAATGCTGTCATTTTTTACATCGCCGTTTTTGCCGGTTATGAGCAGGCTAATATCATCAACGCAAACATTTTGGGCGGATAAGAAATTACTGATCTGTTGCTGGATTTCAGCAATGTTGCGCGGTTTATAAAAGCCGGAAACCCCATCAATTTTAGCCCAGTCGCTGCCTGATGACTGATCACATAGCAGGAACAATGCAGCGCCTTCACCAGCCATTGTTCCTTTGCCCCAGGATTGAAGCAACTCAAGATTTGAAGTAAGCCCACGCCGATACAGGCCCATCCGGTGCAAAATAACGTGGCCGTTTACGGTGATCTCATCAATGCCGCCAACCAGCACGTTACAGGCTTCGCCCTCGTACAAAAGCATCATGGCATCAAGCAGGGCGTTTTCAAATGAGGCCCCGCCGTTTACAAAGGTGTTATTATAATTATGGCATTGCAGCAGCAGGGCTATTTGCGCACTGATGGTATTATGGGTGGATTGGATAAAGGCCGTGGGAGCAAGCGCTTCCTCGTTCTGCTGCACCATTTTGCTCAGGAAGGTATTGGTATCCTCCAAACATCCATAAGCTGTTCCGGTAATGATGGCATCCGGTATATCGATTCCGGCTCCATGCAAACAGGCAGTGCCGGCAGCCACGCCCATTTTAATGATGCGGCTCATGCGCCGGAGGAGTTTCGGATCGATGAGGGTTTTATAGTCAGGTTCGATACAAGTGAGCCTGTCGCCGGTATATTCTGCCAGTTCTGAAAGAAAGGGCTGATTACCGAAGGTGTTTTGAGGCGATATGTTGCTTGCTGCCCTAATGTACATCACCTATAGTTTTGAAAATATTAATGATGAGCAATTACCGCCAAACCCGAAAGAGTTTGAGAGCACGTGTTTAAGATCCGGTTGTTTTGAAAACCGGGTTTCGGGCGTAAAAGGCAGGCCTTCCATCGGCGTTTCAAACCTTAGATTAGGATATACTAACCCACGCTGCACCGCCAAAGCCGAAAATACGGCTTCAATGCCACCGCTTGCCCCAAGCGTATGCCCCGTAAAAGCTTTGGTAGAACTCATTTTTGGCGAATGTCCGGTAAATAGCCTGCTGATGGCTGCTCCCTCCGAACTGTCATTATTTTGCGTACCTGTGCCGTGCAAATTGATATAGCCGATATCGGTAGGTTGTAAATCGCTTTTTTTAAGCGCACCTTCCATTGCCAGTAATGATCCCGTACCCTCGGTCGATGAAGCTGTTTGATGATACGCATCATTGGCGTTATGATAGCCGCTTAAGGTACAATACAGTTCTTTTTTAATCGATGAGGCTACCCGCTTAGATACCAGTAACACATAACCAGCCCCTTCGCCGAGATTAAGGCCGCGACGGTTGGCATCAAAAGGCTGGCAGGGTTGCTGATCCAATATCATGAGCGTATTAAAGCCATTCAGTGTAAAGCGGGTGAGGGCATCGGTGCCGCCGGCTATAACAACATCAAGCATATTGTTTTTGATGAGCCTTGACCCGTATATAATGGCGTTAGCCGATGAAGAACAAGCCGTACTAATGGTACTTACATAATGCCTTATGTCCAACTGATCGGCAACCAAATTGGTAATAGCTCCGCATTCGTGGTTAAAGGTGTTCCGTAATCTGCCTTTGGTGTTATCGCCTAAAAAGTCCCTGAAAAAATCTTCGGTTTTATCCATGCCGCCAACGGTATTGGCTGAGATAAAGCCTGTTCGTAAAGCTGAAAGTTTAGCAAGTCCGGTGTCAGCTAAAGCTTCTTTAGCCGCAATTAAGCTCATCATAGCCGTGCGACTGATGCCCGGTTTAAATCCCGACATTTCCGCAAGTTCATCATTGCTTAGTTTAACCTCGCCAACCGGAAACTCATCCCGGTGTTCGGTATCCAGGTATTGGATAGGGGCGATGCCTGTTTTTTCCTGTTCAAGCGACAGCAGGTTTTGGGCCACGGTATTACCTATAGCCGAAATTACCCCCACGCCGGCTATAAAAACAGGTTGCTCCATTGTTTAGGCGTTCGGGGTCTTAGTGCTTTCAATAAATTCGGCAATGGTGCGTACTGAACGGAAGATTTTCGGGCCATCTTCAGCATTGGAAAGTTTTACCTTGTATTTCTGCTGTAACAGTACGATCAGCTCCAACGCATCTATTGAATCAAGCCCCAGGCCATCGCCAAAAAGCGCCTGATCGTCGCCTATATCTTCCGGCTTCACATCCTGTAAGTTTAACTGCTCAATGATCTGCTCTTTCAGATCGGCCATTAATTTATCCATATTGTAAGTGTTAAGCCCACTCTAAATCTCCCCCGGTAGGGGAGACTTTAAAACGCTTCTATTTTAAAAGCCCTCCCTTCCGGGGAGGGTTTGGGTGGGGGCTGTAAATTTTATTAATATTTTCTATGGTAAAAGGCATCGAGCCTTCTTTTTTTTCTTTCTCAACTAAAAACAAAACCGCTTTATATTCATTAGCAAGCAGTTCAACCCAACCGCAAATACAGACCTGCAATTGCTGGGTGTCCAGCAAATTGGAAACGTAGCCCGCTATAAAATCCGCATTAAACTGCTCAAAAATAAAAAAAGCGTTCTCGCCTTTAAAATGATGACGGATACAGATCTCCCCGATAACGATATTGGGCAATGTATAAACAAACAGCGCCGGGCTTGCTATGTCCTGCACCGAATCATAATACCGTTTATCAGCATCCAGGCTGGAGCTGGTATTTGTTAATACCACGCCGATGTCTGTTGACTGATATCCGGCCGCATCAAAATCCCTTAACAAAACCTCGGCGGCAAGCCATCCCAGTTTGGCCAAATTATCCATTTTATAAAACTTGGGATATTTTGCACCGATGAGCTGGTACGCAGATAACAAAAAGCCGGGAACATCAGTATATTCCGCCTCAAACAACAACGCGCCATCATGGCGTACAGCATTACTGCTGATGGTACAATGAGATGATATGTAATACTGCTTGTTCAATTTATATAAAATGTATCAGGCTTTAAGCTTTGAGCGTTCCGCTTTCAGCTGTTATCAGTGGCTACCATATCTCTTAATGTAATGGTACGGGCCAGTTTGTGCAAGGCTGTTTCGTGGTTTTTTACGTAAGGGTTATCCATATCCCAAACGTAACCCGCCAATACCGAGCAGATCATGCTTTTGACGCGAGGATCCTGGTTATCGGCAAAAAATATGGTATCCAGTACGCCCTCATACCATGCTGTAACGTATGAGCGAAAGGTGTTTACTCCCTGCATCATATACTCCATATATTCCTTATCCCAATCCACCTGTTCGCCCTTAAGCGTACGGATCGTGAGGTGCGCGGCTGTTTGGCTCGATACTGTAGCCAGTGTTACGCCTGATGAAAATATGGGATCAAGAAATTCAGTTACATTGCCCGTTAGCACAAAGCCATCACCATAAAATTTACTGGTTGTGGCCGACCATGACTCGAGAACCCTTGGTGCAAAGGCAAATTCTACATTCTCAAAACGCTCAGCAAAATAAGGTTGTGATGCGATCAGCCCGCGCAAAATTTCTTCGTCGGTCCCCTCGTATTGTTTAAAAAATTCGGGATTGCCTACAAAACCCAGTGAGGTAACACCATTGGCAAAAGGGATGATCCAGATCCAAACGCCCGGTTGGTGTACTACAATAGTAATGCGGTTTGGCTCATCGGCCATAGAGCGTTTTTTATCGATGGTATGCACGAACAAGGCTTTACGCGGTACCTGGGTTGATGGCCTGTCGAGGTTGAACAATTTTGGGATCACCCTGCCATAACCGCTGCCATCGATGATAAAACGAGCCGAAATCTCTGCTTGATTTTCGTCTTTATCCTCCAAAGTAGTTACCGAGTTTTGGCCGTTGAAAACAATATTAGTAACGGTAGTTTCGTAATGAACAGGAACGCCCATTTTTTCAACAGTATCGGCTAAAGTTTTGTCGAAATCGGCACGGGGCACCTGCCAGGTCCAGTTCCAGCCGGGAGTAAACTGATCGGCAAACTGGTAGTCGCAGATCTTACCGTCTTTCACAAACTTTGCACCCGCTTTTTGCTGAAAGCCTTTTTCGCTTATGGCATCTACAAAGCCGGCTTCGGTTAGCGCTTCCATGCATCGTGGCAGCAAGCTTTCGCCAATCACAAACCGCGGGAAAAGCTGTTTCTCTACAATTTTTACCTTAAAGCCTGCCTGGTGTACGATAGAAGCGGCCACCGTTCCCGCCGGACCGGCGCCTATTACCAATACATCTACCTGTTCTGTGTTCATTATAAAAGATCCTTTTGTGATTTGGTTAAGATTATAGCCGCGTTGCATCCCCCAAAGCCAGAGGCTATTTTGAGGCAGCTGTTAAGCGGTTTTGATATCAATTGGGTGCAAACATTTACCGGGTTAGCACCGCTCTGTTTGCTAAAGCCTTTTGTGGGAATTATCATGTTTTGCTTCAGCGATTGAGCAGAAACGATGGCCTCTATCAACCCCGAAGCCCCCAAAGTGTGCCCGTAAAACCCTTTCAGGCTATTAAGCGGAACATCCTGCAAGCCGGCCAATGTTACAGCCTTTGCTTCCATTTCGTCGTTGTAAACTGTTGCGGTTCCATGGGCAGATATAAAGTCGATATCTTCGGGCTTCAAACCTGCAGCATTCATGGCTTTATCGATGGCGTAATATAATTCTTCGCCGGTGCGTGATGGGCCAGAAATATGGTTTGCATCATTACTAACAGCTCCCGAAACCAATTCAATAACTTCGTCCTCTGGTTTTTTTGCTGATAAAATAACGGTTGCCGCGCCCTCCCCTAAATTGATACCGTCACGTTCTGCATCAAAAGGCTTACACAACCCCGGACTAACGGCCTGGAAGGATTGAAAACCGGAAAGCACAAATTTTGAAATCACATCAGCTCCGGCAACAACCGCATGGTCGTACTGCCCGGATTGGATCAGCCGCATCCCGGTGATCATGGCAATAAGGCCGGAAATACAGGCATGTGAAACTACCATTGGCTCGTTAACGAAACCAAAATGTTTGGCTATTTTTTTGGCTGAAGTATGTAGGGCTATCCGCTCTTCCAAATCTGGACCGGGTTTCTCTGTTTCCAGCAGGCTGATATTGCCTTTCGTAGTAGAAATGATCAGAACAGTTTTTTTGTCGGAGATATTTTTATCAACTCCATACAAGGTTTCGGTTAACGAAGCGATGAGCATCTGCTCGAATTTTGTCAAATGTTCATCGGTTTGAAAATATCCTTTCTCACATAGCGATGCGAAAAAAGGCTCGTTACACCGGGCTTTATCATCATGTTGCCTTACACCTGTAACGCCGTTAACGAGGTGCTCAAAGTTTTGCACTGTGGTAGCGCCCAGGGGCGAGTAAATATTATCGGCAACAAGGTAAACCTTCTTCATCTGGGCGCTGTGTTATATTAATCCTTGTTTTTGCTTCCAATCCACAAAAAAATCCGGGTTGGTGAGCTGCAGCTCAAAATTATCGCGGTGCACAAATACCTGCATGGAAGAGCCTTTTACTATCAGTTCGCCGGTTTTTGCTTTGAGCAGCCGGTAATTGAAATTGATCTTGGCCGATTGGGCTGGCGTGTAGATGGTTTCGATGATCACCTTGTCCTCATATCGTAAAAAACGTTTATAGTCGCAGTTCAGATTAACTATGGGTACAATAAAGCCCGCGTTATACACGTCCATATAACCCAGTCCGTATTGCCTGCCGAAAGCTTCGCGGCCATCCTCAAAATAGCGGATATAGTTGCCATGCCAAACCACACCCAGCATATCCACATCGCTGAATTTGACCTCTATCTCAATCGTATTTGTTAACGAGTGCTGCAAAATGCTGATGGCTTAGTAGTTTTTGAACAGATCGAAATCTTTGCCAAAATCCTTCAGGATCTCGTACCATGGGTGAGCCCAATAGTTTTTAAAGCCAAAGCCAAAACTGCTGCCCGTACGGAAAACGGTATATAGTACAGTCTTGTCGTTCATGTTTACAAAAGTTATCCAGGCACCGGCCTCTTTACGGCCTTTGTCCATACCTTCAACAATTAGCAGCATGCCGATGCCCTTGTTACCCATAAAGTCATAGTTTTTAACCAACGCGTCAATATCTTTTTCGGTCAGTACTTTGAAATCGCCAGGGTTTGAGTCGAAAAAGTTTTTGGTAAGGGAGTTGTTTACCTTTTCTGTAACGTTCATTGCAAAATGAACCGTATCACGATGAACTGCTTTTGCCGGGTTGTATTTTTTTGGTTCGATGATGAAGAAGTTTGCCCAGGCCGGGATGTATTTGCCAACAAATTCAGCATTGATCACTTCTCCTTTGTAAGCAGCTTCTGAACCAATGAATTTCATTTGCGAAAAATCCAGGCCCAGCCAGGTGATGGGTGTTTTTTTGTCAAAGACCTCGGCTTTGGTTTGGGCTGATACGGGCTTTAAAAAGGCGGTTAATAAAACTATTAATAAACTCAGTTTAATTGCGGTTTTTTTCATGGTTGATATTATTGTTGGGATTGTATAAATATTTTCATTTCGCATTGGGCTATGGTGCTGCCCTCGCAGGTGATTTTTCCTTTGATGATGCTTACATCAAATACCCGGTTCTCAATTTTTACCTCGGTTTCTATGGTGTCGCCAACTTTTGGCAAGGCAAATACTTCAAGGTTTTTTACAGCGCCTATAAAGCCCGGCTTTACAGGTTTGCCGAATTGCCGGGCAACATACCCGGCTCCTGCGGCGGCTGCTTGGGCAATGTTTTCAACCAGGCCGGCTTCGCTTAAAATACCATCGTTTACCAAAACGTTTCCGGCCTGTACCAGCAAAGTGGTTTGCGTGGTGTCATCGTTTGACGATACCAGTTCATCAACCATCACAAAGGGCCACCTTTGGGGGATCAGCGTTAAAATATCCTGTGTTGGTATAGTCATTGCCTATTGCCAAAAATTATAATAATTATACCACTGTTCGGGGTATGTTTTTACCTTGTTTTCAAAGCTGATTATAAAATCGTTTATCAGCTGTTGTATGCCTTCGCCTTTGGGCAAGCCCGAATAATCTTTTACCGGGCTGGCAAAAAAGTGGTAATGCAGCGCGCTTTCCTTAAGGGCGTAAACAAAGGTTACCGGCACTTTAAACTTTTCGGCCATAACAAAAGGTCCTGCCGGCAATTTTGCGTCCTCACCTAAAAACCCCCTTGTTATGGTTTTATTGCCTTCAATAAACCTGTCGGCATGCATGCAAACCAGCTCGTTGTTCTGGAATGCTGCATTGATCTTAAATATATGCGACAGGTCGTTTTTGATAACGATGATGTTTATTTTCCGCTCGCCGGTTACCGAATCCATGTATTGCTTGATCTGTTTGTCTTCACCATCAAACATTACAATGTTAATGCGGGTGTTGATATGGTCAAGCAGTTCACCTGCTATTTCCCAGCTGCCAATGTGCGAGCTAAGCAGTAATCCGCCCTTGTTCATGGCGGCAATCTGCCGTAGGTTGTCGATCCCGTCAAAATTGAAAGTGAACTTGTTGGGAATCCCCGACATAATCACTATTTTATCAATAATGCTTTGCCCAAACAGGTAATAATTTCGGTAAAGCTTCAGAATAGAACTGACTTTACTAAACCCAAGCCTTTTATGGAAATAATAGTAAGTGCTTTTTGATGATTGCCACGAAAACAGGAAATAGTAAAGCGCCACAAGCCTCAGCATAAAATAAGCGGGCTTAACACCTGCTTTTTTTAAAACGCTTACAAAAATGCGATAGCCAAGGGTACTGCCTTTAGATTTTCCCTGCCAGGCGGGCATTATGCAAGCTCCTTAGGTTGTACGCGTGATAGTACATAATCGTAAAAATCCTGGAACGTAACAATACCCGTAAAATCCTCAGGTTTTACTTTGAACCCAAAGTTGCTTTCAATTACTACAACAAGGTCTATATAATCAAGGCTATCCAGGTCGAGCGTTTCTTTCAGGTTTGCAGTGGGGAGCATTTTATCTGCATCTACCTCAAATTCTTCGGCCAGGAAGCTGTTAATTCTTTCAATAATTTCTTCAATTTGCATAGTGGCTGGTTTAATTATATTTTTTAATAATCAGGGACGAATTAGTGCCGCCAAACCCAAATGAGTTTGACAGGAATGTATCTATATTTTTTTCGACGGTTTCAGCAGCGATATTGAGCTTCGCCGAATCCTCGTCGGGGTTTTCAAAGTTAATATTTGGTGCTACAAATGAGTTTTGCATCATGAGCATCGAATAAACGATCTCGCTTGCGCCCGCCATCCAGCACTCATGGCCGGTCATGGATTTGGTTGAACTTACCAGTGGCTTATAATCGCCAAAAACCTCATCAATGGCTTTAGCCTCGCTGGCATCACCGGCAGGAGTAGAGGTGGCATGAGCATTGATATAGTCAATTTCAGAAGCCTGTATGCCGGCATCTTTTAATGCCATATTCAACGAGCGTACCGGCCCTTCAACCGTTGGGTTTGAAATATGCCCCCCATTTGATGAAAAACCATACCCAACAATCTCGCCAAAAATAGTAGCGCCTCGTTTCAGGGCCGATTCCAGGCTTTCCAAAATCACAGTAGCTGCTCCGCCGCTTGGAACCAGGCCGTCGCGGTCGCGATCAAAGGGGCGGGAAGCTTTGGAGGGATCTGATTCGTTTACAGAAAATGCCGAAAGCGCATCAAAACTCCCCATTGAATAATGGCTTAGTTCCTGTGCGCCCCCGCAAATGATGCAGTCCTGCATACCGCTTTTGATAAGATGGTAACCCATGCCTATAGAATGCGAACCACTGGCGCAAGCCGCGCTGATGGTAAAGTTAACCCCGCGAAGCTTAAAGATAGTAGCCAGGTTCATGGTAACGGTGGAATTCATGGTTTGGAAAACCGCACCAGAACCAATGAGCATGGTGTCTTTTTTTTCGCGGATGATATCGGTAGTTTCAATAACTGCTTTTGCCGTACTATCATTACCGTATAAAATGCCTACATCTGTTTGGGCGATGTAATCGGCGTCGATACCTGCTTGTTGTAATGCCTCAACGGTGGCTATGTAGGCATATTCGCCTTGCTCGGGCAACATGATACGCGCCCGGCGATCAAGCGTACCTTTAAGGTTGGGCTTTTCAACCGCACCGGTAAGGCCCGAGCGATAACCAAAATCTTTACGAATAGCATCATATACAATGCCCGACCTGCCGGTATAAAGGGATTCCTTAACTTCATCAAGATTTTTCCCAATACACGAATAGATACCCATCCCTGTTATCACAACCCTATTCATATTTGAGCAAAAACTGATAGTACATAGTCAACAAAATGTGATAAAAATACAAAAAAATAGAACTTAATCTGTTTTTGTATATGCTACGTCTGTTTAATGTTCCAAATTTCGGCTATTAAAATACCTGTATCTTAATAGCTTATAATTAAGTTTATATTAAGAGTTAATTACTCTCCAAAATTTGCCACCGCTCGGCTCCAGCCGAGTGGTGATTATTTCCAGGCCTCTGGCCTTCTTTCGCTTCGGCGGCCAGAGGCCGCTTGATAGTTGCCACTCGGCTGGAGCCGAGCGGCGGCGGTTACTTTGTTTTCGTTTTATTTACGAATACAGCCCACCGTTTATCGAAAGCACTTCAGCTGTAATATAAGCAGCTTCCGGCGAAGCCAGAAACCCTACAGCATGGGCAACCTCCTCCGGAGTGCCAAACCTACGTAATGGCACCATCGCTTTCAATTCCTTTTCATCAAGCCCGGCGGTCATATCAGTTGCAATAAAACCCGGAGCTACGGCATTTACGGTAATTCCCCTGCGGCCAACCTCCTGCGCCAACGCTTTAGTTGCTCCAATAACTCCCGCTTTAGCCGCCGAATAATTAACTTGTCCCGGCAAACCTTTTAACCCTGAAAGCGATACCACGTTAACAATGCGGCCGTACTTTTTTACCAGCATGCTGTTCAAAACCAAACGGGTAACGTAGAAAAAGCCACCTAAGCTGGTGTTTATTACGCCATCCCATTGCTGGTCGGTCATCCACATCATCAGGCCATCGTCTTTAACGCCGGCATTGTTTATTAAAACTTCAATGTTCTTTTCGGTATTGGTTTCTATCCAGCCGCCTAATTTTTGCTGGATGTCGTTTTTGTCGGCAACATTAAATTGCAACAGCTCGCCATCGTCGCCATTTTCCCTGATCTGGGCGAGGGTGTTGTTGGCTTCATCGATATTGCCTTTATAATTAACCAGTACATAATAACCCATAGCGGCCATTTTGTAGCAAATGGCCCTGCCAATTCCTCTTGAGCCGCCGGTTACTAATGCACATTTCATATGATATTTTTGGTGTTAAAAGGTTTAATAAATGCAGGAAATATTTCGGCCATTTCAAAATAAGCTTTAACTTGTTGCAGATCCTGGTATTTGGGTTTATCCTCAATAAATGTAGGGAATATTGTCCTCAAGCCGGTATAAACTTTATTGGTTTGGGTGGATAGGCTGTTTGCGCAATCAAGATAGTCGACAGCCTGCAGCAGGGTCATGGCCTGAATAGCCAGCACCTCGAAACTGTTATCGATCACTTTTTTGGTTAACAAGGCCGCGTTACAGCCCATGCTTACAATGTCCTGGTTATCATTATTGTTTGGGATACTGTGTACGTACATGGGGTACGAAAGGGTTTGGTTTTCGGCAACGGTTGAGGTAGCCGTGAATTGCATACCCTGCATTCCGAAATTGAAACCCAATACGCCTAAATTTAAAAACGGCGGAAATTTCTGGTTCAGCTTATCATTCAATAGATAATTCAGCTGCCTTTCTGATAGCATGGAAAGCCTTGTAATGGCAATTTTAAGTTTATCCATCTCCAGCGAAACATAATCCCCATGGAAATTACCACCGTGGAAGATGTTATGGTTTTCGTGATCGATAACTGGGTTGTCGTTTACGGAATTCAGTTCATCTACAACCACGCTTTCTGCCTGAGCAATTGTATCATACACCGGACCGAGAATTTGCGTAACACAACGAAGCGAGTAGTATTCCTGCACCTTATCCTCAAAAACTTCCTGATCAATATTTTCGGGATTGTATAAATGCTCTGAGCGGCTGCGGGTCATTTGGCTATCCTTCAGGATTTCCCTCAATTGCGCGGCAATAGCATTTTGACCTGTATGATGTTTAACCCTGTTTAGCTCGTGCGAATAATGGTCATCAAAAGCACCCACCACCTCGTTGATCATGGCCGATAACATTACCGACCAGCCCAGCAGTTTTTTAGCTCGGATAATATTCAGCAATCCAATCCCGGTCATGGCCGAAGTACCGTTGATAATGGCCAGTCCCTCACGGATATGGATTTGCAGTGGTTTAATATTTAGCTGTTCAAAAACTGAAGCTGTTGGTTGTACTTTTTCGTTGTAAATCACCTCGCCTTCGCCAATTAAAACCAGGGCAAGGTGGGCTAACTGTACCAGGTCGCCGCTGGCACCTACGCCGCCGTGTTCCAATATGCATGGGGTGACGTTTTTATTGATGAGTTCGGCAAGCAGGTTTACGAGTTCGGGGTGCACACCGGAGTGTGCCTGCATAAAGCTGTTAAGCCGGGCAAGCATCAAGGCTTTCACCAGTTGGGGTTGCATCAAACCGCCGCCGCCCGAAGCATGGCTGCGGATGAGATTGTACTGCAATTGCAGGCGGTTTTCATCGCTCACCTTGTATTGCGCCATCGGGCCGAAGCCTGTATTGATGCCGTAAATAAGCTTGTTGGATGAAAAATTGCCAAGAAAAGTAAAACTGGCTTCTACCTTTTGCAGTGCCTGTTCGTTGGGTGCAATTGCAGTGTTATTAAAAATTACCTGGTAAAAATCATCCAGTGTAAGGGTTTTTCCTCCAACCTGTAGTATGGGCACAGTAGTTTTATTTAATAAGGTTTGATTACTCTTTTCCACAAAATCAGGGCGAAAATAAGGTAAATGTTCGGATTTGAAAACAACATTGCCGCCGCTCGCCTAACGGGCGAGTGGCAATTATTAAACGGCCTCCGGCCGGCAGGTATTGTGAAGCCTATTAAAAGCTATTTGTTATTTATAATTGCAAAAAAATGATAGTTTTGATTGCAGCCCTTATTGCTGAATGAAAAAAGTTAAAGCACTTAAGCCATTTATCCATTACGAGGCCCTTAAACGATGGGAAATAGCTACCTTTTTAATTTACGCTTCTATAACTTTATATATTATATGGCTTTGTTTTGAAGGCGGGAATAAAATTCAAAATGAAACCGTTTTTGGCTACGCTGTGTTTACTCAGACTTGCCTGTATATTTTGTTATATGTTTCGTTAAGAAATTTTACATCATATTTGATCTGGGTATGTTTTGGGGTAGTTCATCTGGTTATGTATTTAGCATTTAAAGACAGCCAGGGATTGCAGGGACATAAAGCGGATTTGTTTGCTGCATTAGCTAACACGTTGCCTCTATTGTTGCTTTTTCAGTTTTTAAGATACTTCAGTATAAAAATACAGGGGCGGGAGTTTGTTGTACCGGAAAAGAATAGCGATACCGACTTGATCGAAAACAAAAAGGTAAGCTCTGTCGACTCGGTGATCTGCATTATTTACATAATTTCTCTCATAGGGGTGGCTTTTTTAATGACATGATTTATAACTTCCACACAAAAATTTAACGTTTAATTTAAGCTGAAAGAATAACTTTGTAAAACATTAAACGTAAACCCACAAAACCCATTGATAAAAACCTGGACTGAAGCCGGTACGTGCGATTGATTATATGACGGATAACTTACAACTTTTACAGGCAAAGTTTAAACAACTACAGGTATGCGTTATTATACCCACCTATAATAACCAGGGCACGCTGGCCGCTGTTATTACCGATGTGTTGGCCTATACCGATCAGATTATTGTGGTAAATGATGGCTCGACCGATAGTACTCCTGCCATTATCCAATCATTCCCGCAAATACAATTAGTTAGCTATACCCAGAATGTAGGCAAGGGCTGGGCCTTACGCAAAGCATTTGAATTTGCTACTGAACAAGGTTATCAACATGCTATCACCATTGATTCGGACGGGCAACATTTTGCTACCGACCTGCCTGCTTTTATTGAAAAACTGGAACAGGAACCGGATTCGTTGATCATTGGTTCGCGTAATATGGAGCAATCGTCGGTGCCGGGTAAAAGCAGTTTTGGACATAAGTTTTCCAACTTTTGGTTTTGGGTGGAGACAGGGATCAAATGCCCTGATACACAATCGGGCTACCGTTTGTACCCCATTCACCTGTTAAAAAGCACGAAATTTATCACCCGTAAATACGAGTTTGAAATTGAGGTAATAGTTCGTGCCGCCTGGAAAAACATCAAGATAGATTGGGTTCCGGTAAAGGTTTATTATGCCCCGAAAGAAATACGGGTATCGCATTTTCGCCCCTTTCAGGATTTTTCACGCATCAGCGTTTTGAATACTATTTTGGTAATCATCACTTTCGCATACATCAAACCCCGCGATTTTTTCAGGACGCTTTTTGATAAAAAAAAAGCTAAGCTAATGCTCAAAAACCTGTTTTTTAACCCTGAACACTCGCATCAGTTAAAAGCTAAATCTGTAGCTTTTGGCGTTTTTATGGGGATTGTGCCTATCTGGGGCTTTCAGCTTTTGGTGGCTATTTCGCTGGCCTTTTTGTTTAGGCTCAATAAAGCCATTGTGGTTACGGCAGCCCACATCAGCGTTGCGCCCATGATCCCGGTTATTATTTTTTTGAGTTACAAAACCGGCAGCCTTTGGATGGGGGGAAAGGATGTGGATATCCCTTTGGATAAAATTTCGCTTAAATCCATCGGCGGACATTTGGAACAATATCTTTACGGCAGCATTTCGCTGGCAATTTTTGCAGGTATTATAGCAGGATTGCTCACTTTTGCGTTACTAAAGCTGTTTAAGCGGAGGCCTGTCCCCGCTCTGTAATTCATGGAAAAAATCCTGGTAGGCATCTATAATTATTTCAATATCCGCAAGCCACTGTTTTATACTGTGTTTGCGTTAAGTTTTGTGCTTATCGGTTTTTTTGCTTCGCGGATAAGGTTTGAGGAGGATATTTCCAAAATACTGCCGAAGGATAAAAAGATAGAGAAACTCAACTATATTTTTCAAAACTCCAAGTTTGTTGATAAGCTGATAGTGATGGTATCGTTAAAAGATTCCACACAACTGCAGCCCGATAGCCTTATCGCCTTTGCCGATAATTTTACCGAAACCGTTCAGCAAAAACTTCCACGGTATGTAAGTAAGATCAATGCAAAGGTTGATGACGGGTTGGTGCTGGCGCTTTTCGGCACTATCAATAAAAACTTGCCTATTTATCTTACCGAGCGTGACTATCTAAACATTGATACGTTGATCCGCTCGGATCAGGTTAAAGAAACTCTTGCCCGCGATTTGCGCACGCTGACCTCGCCAGCGGGACTGGCGCTGAAAAGCATGATCAGCAGCGACCCGGTTGGCATCTCATATCTCGGCCTCAAAAAATTACAGCAGCTGCAGTACGACGAAAATTTTGAACTGTACGATAGCTACGTGATGACCAAAGATCATAAAAACCTGCTGCTGTTCATCACCCCCAAATGCTCGCCCAATAATACCGGCGAAAACGCGGTAATGCTTAAAGGTATCGATCAGGTTATTGATAGCCTGCAGGCAAAAAATTTCAAGATCATCAATTGCAGTTACTTTGGTACCACAGCTGTATCGGTAGGTAATGCCTTGCAATTACGCAGGGATTCGATGTTTACGCAGGGCATTACAGTGGTTTTCCTGATTGTATTCCTGGGATTTTATTTCAGGAAAAAGCGGGCCCCGGTGGTGATCCTGGTGCCGGTTTTGTTTGGTGCATTGTTTTCGCTGGCGGTGGTGTATTTTGTTAAGGGAAGTATTTCGGTAATAGCTTTGGGTACGGGCTCGGTGGTGTTGGGGATTGCGGTTAACTATTCGCTGCATGTGTTTAACCATTACAGGCATACCCGCAGTATTGAGCAGGTGATCCGCGATTTGGCTATGCCGCTTACCGTGGGGAGTTTTACAACCATCGGCGGTTTCTTGTGCCTGGAATTTGTAAAGTCGGAAATGCTGAAAGATCTCGGTCTGTTTGCGGCCTTTAGCTTAATCGGCGCTTCGTTTTGCTCGCTGGTGTTCCTGCCGCATTTTATCGCCTCCAAAAAAGAACAAGATCAGCATACAGCGCAGCTTTCGTGGATTGATAAGCTATCGGCCTATAATCCAGAGTATAATAAATTCATTATTTCGACTATTGTCATCCTTACCGTAGTATTTAGCTATACTGCCCGGAACGTAAGCTTTGAAACGGACATGAACCGCATGAATTTCATGGCCGATAAACTCAAAGCATCCGAAGCTAAACTGAACGCTATTAATAAATACGCCCTGCAATCGGTTTATTTCCTGGCCGAAGGCAAAACATTGGATGATGCTCTCCGGACTAACGAAAAGCTCTCGGCACAGATAGAATTACTGAAAGAAAAAAACATCGTCAAAAAATACTCCGGTGTATCATCGCTCATTATTTCCGATTCCCTGCAAAAAGCCCGCATTGCCCGTTGGAATAACTACTGGACACCTGCAAAAAAACAGCAGTTAATGGCTGTATTGGTTAATGAAGGCGCTGCCTTAGGTTTCAAACCATCCGCTTTTGACCATTTTAAGGAACTCATCAATAAAAATTTTGAGCCGGTTGGACAGGATGAAATGGCCGGCATCCGCAAAAGTTTGTTGGATGATTACATAACCGAGCGACCGGGCAGGGCAGGGGTAATTACACTGGTTAAGATCTCACAAGCTGATAAAGCCAAATTGTACAACCTGTTCGAAAATTCGCCAAATGTTACCGTTGTCGATAAGCAATACTTAACAAACCGTTTTGTTGGTATCATCAACAATGATTTTACCAGTATCGCGGTGATGTCGTCATTACTGGTGTTTACGGTATTGCTGCTCACTTACGGGCGTATCGAACTTACGTTGGTTTCTTTTATTCCGATGTTTATTTCCTGGATCTGGATTTTGGGCTTGATGGGCTTGTTGGGCATTCAGTTCAATATCGTGAACATCATTATATCGGCACTGATATTTGGTTTGGGCGATGATTACAGCCTGTTTATTATGGATGGATTGCTGCAGGAATATAAAACGGGCAAAAAGAATTTATCGTCATACAAGTCGTCCATCTTTCTATCAGCCATTACTACGGTTGTGGGTTTGGGGGTGCTGATCTTTGCCAAACACCCGGCCTTGCGTTCTATCGCGTTGATCTCCATCATCGGCATAGTTTGCGTAGTGGTAATGGCTCAGATCCTGATCCCGTTTTTGTTTAACCTCCTTATAAGAAACCGGGTGCGAAAAAAACAATTTCCCTGGACCTTGAGTGGCTTCGTAATCTCGGTTTTTGCCTTCACTTACTTCGTAAGCGGATGTTTGTTATCAAGCTTGATCGGCTTGTTCCTTATCAAGCTCAACCCGTTTAAAGGGCCAAGGAGCAAATATGTTTATCATGCTATCCTGTCAAAGTTTTGCTGGTCGATGATGTACATTATGCCTAACCTGTGTAAGCGTGTGGTTAACAAGGACAGTTTTGAGAAACCTGCTGTGGTGATCAGCAATCACCAATCGTTTTTAGATATCCTGGTACTGATCATGCAGCACCCTAAACTGATCTTGTTTACCAATCACTGGGTATGGAATTCGCCGGTATTTGGCGCAGTGGTGCGGATGGCGGGCTACTTCCCAGTGGCCGAAGGAGTGGAGCAGAATATCGAAGAACTGGCCGAAAAAGTTAAACAAGGATACTCGATGGTGATTTTCCCGGAAGGCAGCCGTTCGCCTGATGGCAAAATGAAGCGTTTTCATAAAGGGGCTTTCTTTTTGGCCGAGCAATTAGGTATGGATATCCTGCCCATCATGTTGCACGGAACCGGCTACAACATGACCAAAGGTGATTTCCTGCTGAAGAATGGCACAATAACTATAAAATACCTGCCTCGTATTGCTGCCGGTGATGCTTCATTCGGTACAGGCTATGCGGAGCGTACCAAAAACATCAGCCGTTATTTTAAGGATGAATACCAAAATCTAAGTGCTGAAATTGAACAGCCTGCCTATCATAAAGAACAACTGTTTTATAATTATTTGTACAAAGGCCCTGTACTGGAATGGTACATGAGGATCAAGGTAAGGCTCGAAAAAAATTACCAGGTATTTCATGAGCTGCTGCCTAACCAGGGAAAAATGCTTGACTTGGGTTGCGGTTATGGCTTTATGCCTTACATGCTGCATTTTGCAGCGCCGGGGCGCAAGTTTACCGGGGTTGATTATGATGAGGAAAAGATAGAGGTGGCAGCCAATTGCTTTGGAAAAACGGAGAATATCAATTTTGTTTATGCCGATGCCCTGCAATTTGAAATGCAGCGGTATGATGCCATTATCATGGCCGATATGCTGCACTATTTGCCGCCCGGGGAGCAAAAGCAATTGATTGAAAAATGTATTGCCAATTTAAATCCCAGCGGCAAGCTCATCATCAGGGATGGCAATAAGGATATGGAGGAAAGGCATAAGGGAACGGAGCTCACCGAAACTTTTTCGACCAAGTTGCTTGGTTTTAATAAAACAGGAGCAAATGGTCTTTCGTTCCTTTCGGGGAAAATGCTGCGGGATATAGCGGCAGTGAATGATCTTTCAGTCGCCGAGATTGACAACACGAAATACACTTCAAATATTATTTTTGTGCTTAAAAAAGAAGGGCAGCCGGTTTAAATGAACGATAAGTTTGATGTACTGATCATTGGCAGCGGTATGGGCGGTTTGGTTTGCGCCGATATGCTCGGTCGTGAAGGTTACCGGGTTTGTGTTGTTGAAAAAAACAAGCAGCTTGGCGGCTCGCTGCAAACCTACGTACGCGACAAGGTTATCTTTGATTCCGGGGTGCATTACCTCGGCGGGCTCGATAAGGGCCAAAATCTATATCAGATCTTTAAGTATATAGATATTATCGATAGCCTGAAACTGGAAAAGCAAAACCTGGATGCTTTTGATAAGATCATGATTGATAACGATCCGGTTGAATATCCGCAGGCGCAGGGCTATGATAATTTCATTAAACAATTGCTGGTTTATTTCCCGGATGAGGAACCTGCTTTACGAGCCTATTGCGATAAACTGAAAGAGGTTTGTGATAAATTCCCGTTGTATAACCTGCGCTCATCGGATGATTTTTATGAAAAGGCCGATGTGTTGGAAGTAGATACTGAAGCTTTCCTGGCATCTATCACCAATAATAAAAAACTGCAGCAGGTACTGGCCGGGAATAACTCCTTGTACGCCGGGCAGGCTGATAAAACGCCGCTGTACGTTCATGCGTTAATCCTTAACAGTTATATTGAAAGCTCCTGGAAATGTGTTGACGGCGGTTCGCAGATTGCTAAACTCATTGCCCGCAATATCCGCGACAGGGGCGGCGTTATCATCCGTAACAAAGCGGTGAGAAAACTGGTGGAGCAGGAGGGTAAGATAGTTTATGTTGAGCTACAGCATGGGGAAAAGCTGTATGCTGATCACTTTATTTCCAACATCCACCCGGTAAAAACATTGGAGATGACGGATTCGTCCGTGATTAAAAACGTGTACCGCAACAGGCTCAAAAGCCTCGAAAATTCGGTATCGTCGTTCACCATCAACATCGTATTTAAAAAAGATTCATTCAAATATTTTAGCCATAATGTTTACAGCTTTAAGGATGGGCAGGTATGGCACATGGCCGATTATACGGAGCAAAACTGGCCGCTGGGTTATGCCGTGTTCATGACGCCATCATCAAAAAATAAAGAATACGCCGATGGCATGACCATCCTGGCTTATATGCGATATGAGGAAGTGAAGCCATGGGAAAATACTTTCAATACGGTATCTGACGAGGCTTACCGGGGCGAAACTTACGAGCAATTTAAAAAGCGAAAAGCCGAAGTTTTACTGGATGATGTTGAACTGAAATTTCCGGGTTTAAGGGATCAAATCTATTCATACTATACCGCCACGCCGCTCTCATACCGCGATTATATTGGCAATGATGATGGCTCACTTTATGGCATAGCCAAGGATTATAAACACCCGTTGAAAACGTTTATTTCGCCGCGTACCAAACTGCCTAATTTGTACTTCACGGGGCAAAACCTTAATTTACATGGCATTTTAGGGGCAGCCATGAGCGGGATAGTAACCTGTTGCGCTTTGTTGGGCAATGATGATCTGATAGATAAAATAAGAAATGCGTAACAGGAAGTTTAGCTGGAAAAAGTTTAGAAAAAGGCTACTGTACACAGGCCTTGTGTTTGTGGGCTTGTTATTTATCGGCTTTATTTACCTGTATTGTGTAGCTATTGATTATCCTCCCAAACCTGCCGACCTAAGCAGCCTGAAATTACAACGCAAGCAGCCATCGCCGGGGTTTTATACCATCAATAACAACTGGTTCCGGAAAAGTAAGAGTGGCTTGTTTGAGATGTATGTAGAGGGTAAGCCTTTTGAGCGCGGGGTAATTAATGGCAAACTGAGCAAAGAGCTGGTGGTAAACCAGGAGGTTTATTTTACCGATCAGATCAACAAGATCATCCCCTCAAAATCATACCTGTCCTTCCTGAAATATTTTATAGCCTGGTTTAACCGCGATTTGGCTAAGAACGTAAGCGAAGAATATAAGGAGGAAATCTACGGCATTTCTAAATCGGCATCGGATAAATACCAGTTTATCGGATCCAATTACCAGCGCATATTGAACTACCATGCCGCGCATGATATTGGTCACGCTTTACAAAGTATGGCCTTGGTTGGTTGTACCTCGTTCGGCACCTGGAACGACAGATCTGCCGATGGTACGATGATCGTGGGACGTAATTTTGATTTTTATGTTGGCGATAATTTTGCGCACGATAAAATAGTGGCGTTCTTCAACCCATCCGAAGGGCATAAATTCATGACCATAACCTGGGGTGGATTTGTGGGTGCGGTATCCGGCATGAATGAAAAAGGCCTGAGCGTTACCATCAATGCCGATAAAACCAATATCCCATCAGGCTCGGCCACGCCGGTATCTTTAGTTGCACGCGAGATTTTACAATACGCCCAAAACATCAATGAAGCCATCGCAATAGCCAAAAAGCGTAAAATGTTTGTGTCGGAGTCATTTTTGGTTGCCTCGGCCGAGGATAACAAAGCTGTAGTGATCGAGAAAACGCCGGATACGCTGGATGTATACGACCCGCATCAAAATTTTATTGTTTGCGCTAACCATTTTCAAAGCAAGGGACTGGTACATTCAAAAGAAAACCTGGTGCAGCTAAGCAATAGTGCCTCGCCATATCGTTACCAGCGTTTAATGGAACTGCTGAATGCCGAAGGCAAGAACACCGTGCAAAAAACGGTTGATATATTACGAAACCGCCAGGGCCTGCACGGAGAAGATATTGGTATGGGCAACGAGAAAGCGCTGAACCAGTTGATAGCACACCACTCGGTAGTGTTTGAGCCGCAGAAGCTGCTGGTTTGGGTTTCCACCTCGCCATGGCAACTGGGGGAGTTTGTGGCTTACGATTTGAAAAAGATATTAGCCATGAAAGGCATGCAAGCCGATCATGAAATTATGGATACCGCGCTTACCATTAAGCCCGATACGTTTTTGAACACCCGGGCTTATCGTAATTTTATAACCTATCGTACGCTGAAACAAAAAGCTTTTGACGGTGAAGAGATTAACCCCGATAGCGTGGTGGCCAGCAATCCGCAATTTTACCACGCGTATGTGATTGCCGGCGATTATTCGTTTAAACATAACGATTATAAAAAAGCCCTCGGGTATTACAAAACGGCTTTAACCAAAGTAATTGCCACCGTAAACGAGGAAAACTATATCAAAAAGCAGGTAGAAAAATGTACTAAAAAGGTAAGCTCATGACAGTTTTAGGTGTAGGTATTGATATGATAGAGGTGGAGCGCGTGCAAAGCAGCATCGCCAAAGAGCAGGGCTTCCGTGAATTGGTTTTTTCGGCAAAGGAGATAGCCTATTGTGAGAGCAAGACCAATAAGTATCAGCATTATGCCGCCCGCTTTGCCGCCAAAGAGGCTTTTTTTAAAGCATTAGGTACGGGCTGGCTAAAAGGTACCGCCTTTAACGAAATTGAGATCAGCAATGATGAAAACGGCAAGCCCATTTTAGAACCTATCTGCGAAAGCGCGGGAGTGATTAACCGTAACGGGCCGTTAAAAATTTCCGTATCATTAACCCATTTAAAAACAATGGCATCGGCCGTGGTAATTATTGAACAGTGATAACACAACACCCTGAACCATTAGCACACCAACCCCAACACGAGGTTGTAAAATACCAGGAGCGAAAGCTGCAGGAGTTGCTCGCTTACCTCAGCCAAAACTCGCCTTTTTATAAAGACCTTTTCGCAGCACATCAGATCGATATCAACCAGGTCAAAACGCTTGATGACCTGCGCTTGATCCCGACCACCACTAAAGAAGACCTGCAAAAACGCAACGACGATTTTTTATGTGTGGATAAGGGGACAATCATAGAGTACAGTTCCACCTCCGGCACTTTAGGCAGCCCGGTAACTATTGCCCTTACTGAAAATGATTTGGAACGGCTTGCTTATAACGAGTATAATTCCTTTATCTGTGCCGATGGCTCGTCAGCCGATCTGTACCAACTGATGCTCACGCTCGACAGGCAGTTTATGGCCGGAATGGCCTATTATTCGGGCATCCGCAAAATAGGGGCGGGGATTATCAGGCTTGGACCTGGTGTGCCGTCATTACAATGGGAAACTATTTTGAGGTTAAAACCTACGGCTATTGTAGCGGTACCTTCTTTTATTTTAAAGCTGATCCAGTTTGCACAGGAGCATCACATCGATATCAATGCATCGTCGGTTAAAAAGGCGGTTTGTATTGGTGAGAATATCCGCAATACTGATTTTAGCTTGAATATCCTTGGACAAAAAATAACTGAAGCATGGGATATTAAACTTTATTCAACATACGCCTCAACCGAAATGCAAACCGCCTTTACGGAATGTGGCGAGGGCCGGGGAGGTCACCATCAACCCGAACTGTTAATCGTTGAGGTATTGGATGAGCATAATAACCCGGTTGCTCCCGGCGAATCGGGTGAGGTGACCATTACTACGCTTGGTGTGGAGGGGATGCCGCTTCTTCGTTACAAGACCGGCGATATCTGCCATTACTTTGATGAGCCGTGTGCCTGCGGCCGTACCAGTATCAGGCTGTCATCTATTGTTGGTCGCAAAAAGCAGATGATCAAATTCAAAGGCACCACGCTTTACCCGCCGGCACTGTTCGACCTGCTGAACGGAATGGAAGAAATCCGCGAATTTGTAGCCGAAGTGTATCCCAATGAGATAGGCATGGATGAAGTGTTGCTGCACCTGCTGCCCATTAATTATACCGATGAATGCGACCGCAAGATCCGTGCTAACCTGCAGGCCCGCTTGAGGGTAAGCCCCCACATTACCTATCTTAAAGCAGACGAAATGCAGAAATTACAATTCCCTGAAGCGGTACGCAAACCGGTTAAATTTATCGACCGAAGAAAATAAGCGATTATGTGTTAAATTTGCGGCATGCATAATGCCGATATCCTGGGCCGGTTAACACAGCAGTTTAATTTGCCGTTTAGTAACCCGGTGCTTGTTTTTTCGCTGATATTGTTGATCATTTTACTTGCACCCATCATCATGGGCAAGTTCAAAATTCCGGGTATCGTTGGTTTTATTATGGCTGGGATAGGGATCGGTCCGCATGGGTTAAACCTGCTCACCAAAAACTCGGCGGTTGAGCTGTTCTCTACCATCGGGCTGCTCTATATTATGTTCATTGCCGGCATCGAGCTTGATCTGAACGAGTTTAAGCGGAAGAAGCACAAAAGCTTTGTATTTGGCTTCTTTACCTTCTGCATTCCCATACTCATCGGTTTTCCTGTTTGTTATTATGTGCTGGGTTATTCGTTAATAACATCGGCCTTAACGGCCAGTATGTTTGCCACGCATACACTGGTGGCCTATCCCATAGTAAGTAAGTACGGGATCGCAAAAAATGAGGCCGTCGCCATCAGTGTAGGCGGCACCATATTGACCGATACCGCCGTGTTGATTTTGCTGCCCGTAATTATGGGCGCTAAGGAAGGCGGGCTGGGTTTCGGCTTTTGGCTGCAGCTGATGATCTCGCTTTCGATATTCGCGTTTATCATGTTTGTGCTGATCCCGCCGCTGGCAAACTGGTTTTTTAACCGCTATCGTGATAGTAAAACTCTACCATATGTGTTTGTGCTTTTTATTGTGTTTGTGTCGGCCTTTTTATCCCAACTGGCAGGGGTTGAGTCCATTATTGGGGCCTTTGTGGCAGGGCTTGCCTTAAATAAAGCAGTACAGCAGTCTTCAACCTTAATGAGCAGGATCGATTTTGTGGGGAACGCCATATTTATCCCATTTTTCCTGATCAGTGTAGGTATGCTGGTTGATCTGCGTGTGCTGGGCCGCGGGCCGCAGGCTACCATTGTGGCAGTAAGCTTAACGCTTGGCGCCTTGTTGGGTAAATGGCTGGCGGCATTATCTACCCAAAAAATATTCAAATATTCGGGCATACAGCGTAACCTCATTTTCGGTTTAAGCAGTGCACATGCCGCGGCTACCCTCGCCATTATTTTAGTGGGATACAAGGCGCAGATTATTGACGATAATATTTTGAATGGTACCATTATCCTGATACTGGTTACCTGCGTGGTGGCTTCATTTGCTACAGAGCGTGCTGCGAAAAAGGTGGTAGAGCCAATTGAAGAGCCCGAAATTTTAACAAAACCCCAAACTACCGGACACGAACGGTAATGATATGAGAAGAAGGATCCATAAACACATCCGTACAGCAAAATACATCGTTTACAAAGAAACCCTCATTGATTTCAGGGAGCATTTCTGGACGTTTATCAGCTCGTTCGCGGGCATAGCGCTAATTGGCTTATTAAACAACAGATACTTTAGCGCCACTGATAACTTGTTCCTGATAGGCTCGTTCGGAGCGTCATCAGTTTTGATATATGGTATTATTAACAGTCCGCTGGCACAACCCCGCAACTTGATTGGCGGGCATGTGATTTGCGCGCTGGTTGGCGTTACCATGCACAAGCTAATCCCTCATGAAATATGGCTGGCGGCGGCTTTGTCGGTGTCTATATCTATAGTATTGATGCAAATAACCAAAACTCTGCACCCGCCGGGCGGAGCAACTGCATTGATAGCCAATATCGGTTCAGAAAAAATTAAGGCGCTTGGCTACCTGTACGTATTTAGCCCCGTATTATCGGGAGCGGTGATCCTGCTGCTGATAGCTGTTTTGTTTAACAACATGACCAATCACCGGCGCTATCCTAACAATAAGAAATGGCTGCACGTTTGGCGAAGGTATAGGCGATAGTTTTTGATCCGCTGTTTGCCGGATAAGGAAGCTATGACGGGCAGTCCAGAAACGCCCAACAGTAATTGCTTATAAACTCGTTTTTACGCCCGGCTCTAAAATCCTGAGTTGCCCGCCAATACCCAGCGCGTTAAACGATTGCCGCAGCATCTCGCCTGTTTCGGTATAATGCGACCAGCCCTCAAAATGCACCGGAATAATTATAGCATCGGGAAAGGCAAAGGCGGTATCAATAGCATCATTGGTGCCCATAGTTACATTGAACGGACCGCGGGGCTTGGCTGCCCCGGCAAATATGAATACATATTGAGGTTTAAATTTTTCTGCAACCTCTTTCACGCCATCGTAAAACACGGTATCCCCGGTGATATAAATCTGGAGCCCGGCGATAGTTACAATAAACCCCGTTACATCGCCGGTAAGTTTTTCGCTGCCAGCGGGGCCATGCCTTGCAGGTGTACCGGTTATGACCACTTCATCGTTAAGCGCGATACTTTCCCATGGTGCCAGGCCAAGGGCATTACCGCCTAATCTTTCGGCTCCTATTTTGGTGGTTAATGTTTTATCAACCTGTTTAAGCAACTCCCGGCCGGCGTGGTCAAGATTATCGCCGTGCTGGTCGTGGCTCAGCAAAACCACATCTATCTTACCAATATCGGTAGTAGCCGGGCCCTCGGTTTTATGGTAGGCAGGCTTATCATTGATCATGAACTGCTCGCCGGCAGGGTCAAGTGTAGGGTCGGTCATGAGCCTTAAGCCGCCGATCTCTAAAATAACGGTTGGTCCGCCCAGGTAGGTTACATTAACTTCGCTTTTCATGGATTCATAATTTTAGTAGTGTCTTCAATTATTGATTGCATCAGCGCGGCGGCTTTGGTGTGTTTTAATATTGGCGCAATCTGCCCTCCCCAAAACAAAATCATATCCCATTTTTGCTGCTCAAGCGCGGCTTTTCTTAATGGCGACATAAAAGTTGTTTGCAGGGGAAAGGGTAAAAATCCGGTTTCCTTTCCGGCCAGGTCTTTAGCAATCCTGCTGGTAATACCCCGGCCAAGCCTACCTGTAAATGCACGGGACAAGGTAGTATATTTTGCCGCATCCGAAAAAAGCATTTGCCTGTGGATAGGAAGCGCGCCCGATTCCTCACATGCCAAAAACGCCGTACCTATCTGCACGGCATCGGCACCCAATGTTAAGGCTCCGGCCACCCCCCGGCCATTAGCAATGCCCCCGGCGGCAATAACGGGCACTTTTACTTTCTCCTTAATTAATTGAAGTAATACAAAAGTACCGGTGGTTGATGATTCGGCAGGGGCAAGGAATGATGGCCTGTGACCGCCCGCTTCAAAGCCCGAGGCTATGATCAGGTCTATCCCGCTTGCCTCCAATGCTATAGCCTCATCCAGCGTGGTAGCCGCGCCTACGGTAACAATGCCTAAGCTGCGGCATTTCTCCATCACATCGGCGGGCAATGTGCCAAACATAAAACTGAATACTTTTGGGCGCAGGTCAAGGATCACCTGCAACTGGTTTTCGAACCGTAATTTAAAAGGATCGGGCTTGGGCGGCAAAGGGATCCCGGCTTCATCAAAATAAGGTTTAAACAATTGTGTTGCGTGTTCATACTGCGCGTCGGTAGCTGTTCCACCCGGTGCATCGGTTTCCGAAACCCATATATTAATGTTATACGGTTTATTGGTTGTCGCTTTGATCTGTTTATCTATCGCTGCAATTTCGGAGGCACTTAGGGTATAAGCCCCATAACCGCCCAGTCCGCCTGCGTTTGATACCGCGGCTACCAATTCAACCGACGATAAATTACCGCCAAAAGGCCCTTGTAAAATCGGGTAATCAATACCCAATATTTCCGATGCTTTTGTGTTATACCACATGATTTTAGTATTAAGTCGATAGTACTAAGTCTGAAGTCGCAAGTCTGATTTTCTCTTTTCTACACTTAGAACTTATGACTTTAGACTAAAGACTATAGGTCAATTTATCACTGAAACGAAATTAATTCGTATCGCTGATCATTTTATTTACAATGAGCCACTTGCCGCCGAGTTTATGGAATGACAAAAACTCATGATAATTAAAATCGTACATTTTTACCTGTACTTCGGCAATGGCAATTGAATTTACCGCTTTAACAGAAATGATTTTTCCGTTAAATGGTTTGTCCGAATCCTTAGGGCTTACCCTGTTTTTTACCCCATCCAAATAAACATCCAATGTTTTGGCGTAAGGCTGTCCTTTTACATCGCCAAAAAGCAGGGTGCCGGCATTCATTACCTGGTTTAACAAATCCAAATTACCTTCATAAATCCCTTTGAAATAGTAATTTTCAAGCGCCTGTTCAATAGCAGCTTTGTTTTGATCGTTAGTTTCCATTTTTATTGATAAATTAAACATTATGCCTGCCGCTAAGCAAGGCATAATGCAGTTGCTAAAAGAATTTTACACTCAATTTAAATTATGGCCTGCTGCCATGCCACCATCAACATTGATAATGGCCCCGCTGATGAAATTGTTTTTGGCAACGGCGTATACCATTTGGGCTATATCTTCAACTTCGCCCACGCGGTTCAGCAGGTGTAATCCTGCGCTTTGGTCAGCAGCATCACCGTGCATTGGGGTACGGATGGTACCGGGCGCAATAGTATTTACCCGGATATTATCTTTACCAAACTCGCCGGCCAGTTGTATCGTAAGCGCATGTATCGCGCCCTTTGATGCCATTTGTGCTGTAATAGGAACCCCGCCAAGGGCATGGTTAACCAATGGTGTACCTATATTGATCACAACACCATCATGCTGTTTAAGCATTTGCGGAATAGCGGCCTGGGTGGTGAAGTAAGTACCTTTAAGGTTGGTGTTTAAAAAACGGTCGAGGTAGGCTTCATCAACTTCAAGAAACGGCCTGGTTTCAAAAATACCGGCGTTGTTGATCAGCACATCTACGCTTCCAAATTTATCAAGGGCTGTTTGGGCCAGCTTTTTACCTGTTGCTTTATCACTTACGTTTCCGGCAACCATGGCCAGGTTATCGCCTGCGCCAAGCTCGTGGTAAACAGCTTCCAGTTTATCGGCAGTTGTTGAGTTGATGACTACGTTATCGCCCTTTTCTAAAAAATAACGGGCTATTTCTTTACCGATACCGGATGATGCTCCGGTAACGATTATTGTTTGCTTTTTCATTTTTTTATTTCTTGTTGGCAGTGATGCCTCTTTCTCTTAATACTGATGTCTGTTCGCCGGCATATCCCCAATCATCCAGCTCAATTTCGCTGATCACTACATGGGTTAAATGCGGGTCTTTATTAAGGGTATCGGTAATCAAATCGGTTACACCCTTTATCAAGATTTGTTTCTGCTCGCGGGTAACACCTTCGCGGGTCAGTTCAATTTTTACGTATGGCATGGCTTTATTTTTTAAGCAAAGCTGTTTTAAACAGCTTTTGCGGTTATGTTTACATTTAGGTCAAAATCGTTGTAGATAAGTGTATCGCCCAGGTCTTTAAAAAAGTTTCCGGAACGAAACCTCATACCATATTTGGTACGGTCCACCACAACTTTACCGGTTGCGCTTACCGTATCGGCAGCGCGGCTAACTTGTGCATCAAAACCTACAGCGTGGGTAATGCCTTTTATGGTCAGGTCGCCGGTGATCCGATAAGCGTCGTTACTGCCTTTGTTGATCGCAGTAACCACAAATTGAGCTTCGGGATAATTTTCTGAATTAAAGAAGTCGTCGGAAGCAAGGTGGCCTGCAAACTGGGCGTTGGTAGCCGGGTCAGTTATGTCAATAATTTTAATAGAGGTGGTGTCGATATCGAATTTACCGCCTGTTAATTGTCCATCTGCAAAAGTTAAAGAACCCTGTTTTATAGCGATGGTACCATTGTGTGCGCCTGTAACTTTACGACCAACCCAGTCGATGTTACTTTTTGCGCTGATGATTTCAAATTTTTGAGTTTCCATTTTGTTATGTCTTTAATGACAATACAAAGTTGGGGACTAATGGCCTGGAAACTGTGTGACCTACATCACAATTGAAATACCGCTTTATTTATGTGATGTACGTCACATTTTAAGAATGGTATAAACGGCTCAGTGTTTCCCTTGAAACGCCTAAATATGAGGCTATTAATTGTTTAGGAACCACATTGTATAAAGTAGGGTACTGCGCCAGGAGCTCTTCATAACGATGCCTGGCGTTGTTATTCATAAATGATAGCAGCCTTTTTTGAGCAGCTACATAGCCCCTATTGGTACGCCAGCGAAAAAAGTGCTCGCTTGCGTGAATTTCATTACAAAGTTTTTCGCGGTCCTGGCCGGCGAGGCAAAGTACTTCGGCATCTGTAATACAATCCAGGCTAATTGTAGCACGTTCACCGCTGTAAAGCGCGTTATAATCTGAAGCCCACCAGGTAGGCATGGCAAACTGCAGGATAAACATTTTCATATCGTCGTTAATAAAAAACGACTTCAGATAGCCCGAAAGTACAAAATACTCACTGTCTACTTTATCACCTTCCCCGATTATAGTTTGCCCTTTTTTAAATGTTCTGTAGGTAAAATGCGAAAAGAAATAATCGAACTGCTCATCACTCAGCGAGGCGGTTTTGCCTACGTGCTCTTTTAAAATTTCTTTTGGCTGCATGGGATCTAAATTAACTACAAAAAAACTTTATTTGGATAAGAAAGTCAATGTTTGGCTTTCCCGCATTTCCGCTTATTTGGGTCTTGATATAAAGTTAAAGCAATTCATGAGGGATTAACATGATTCCGGAAGTAATAAATTTACGTTTTACTATGGAATGAAAAAATTGAACGATATTTTGCTGCTTGGCGATGAGCGCCTTTACCAGGTTTGCCCGCCGGTATTACGAAACGAATTGTCGCTGGTAAGCGGTTGGGTTGAAGACATGCACCATGTAATGCAGGAGATCAGGCAGAAGTACAACTTTGGCCGGGCTATCGCAGCTCCGCAACTGGGCATCATGAAACGCCTCGTTTACATGAATATTGACAAGCCTGTAGTTTTCATTAACCCCGAAATACAGGATGCCAGCGATGAACTTTTTGAACTTTGGGACGATTGCATGAGCTTTCCTAACCTGCTGGTAAAAGTTAAAAGGCATAAAACCATCACCGTAAATTACCTTGACGAAAACTGGCAGCAACAGCAGTGGGTAATGACGGATGCCCTATCTGAACTGATGCAGCATGAGCATGATCATTTGAACGGGATTTTATGTACGATGCGGGCTATCGACAGCATGTCGTTTAAATGGCGGCCGTAAGTAACTATGTATGGCCAATTAAAGCCACTCTATACTTGGAAACCATTTTTCGGCCTTTGGCTTTACGCATTTAGCTTTCGGCTTAAATAATAAAAATTTAAACACCTGTAACGTATAGGGGTAAAGTGTGGTCATAGTTGTATCACGATTAAAACCCCATTTATGAAAAATTATATTTTACTTCTTCTGCTCGCCGGGCAAACCGCGGTGGCGGCAGCGCAAGATGGCGACAGCCGTTCGTTATATCTTACCAAATCATTAGCTAACGATGCTATTACCAGCGCCGTGGTACGTACATCGGCCGGTGGTATTGTAGTTAGCGGGCAAGCCGGACAAGCTCCGCGGGTGGAAGTTTACATTAAAGGCAACAACGGCAGCGAGCTTTCAAAAGAAGAGATCAAAAAACGCCTTGATAAAGATTATACGCTCGATATATCGGTTAGCGGGCATGAAGTTAGGGCCATCGCCAAAAGCAAGCGTCAAAACTTTTTTAACTGGAGAAGTTCATTGAGCATCTCGTTTCGTATTTATGTACCGCAGCAATGCGCAACCGACCTGGAAACCAGCGGCGGCGGTATTGGTCTTGATAACTTAAAAGGCAACGAAAAATTTAGCACCAGCGGCGGCGGTTTAACTATCGACAGGCTTTACGGTACCATCCGCGGTAACACCTCAGGCGGCGGCATCCATGTTTCCAATTCGGGCGATGATATTTCGCTTGAAACCAGCGGCGGCGGTATTGAGGCTAAAAACTGTAACGGCAGGATCAGGCTTGAAACCAGTGGCGGTGGTATAACTTTAGAAAACCTAAAGGGCACCATTAACGCCGAGACCAGCGGTGGCGGCGTTAACGGTAATAACATCAGCGGCGAGCTTATCACCAGTACTTCCGGCGGGAGCATTGATCTTAAACGCATGGCAGGGAGTATTAGCGCACAAACCAGCGGCGGCGGTCTGTACGCCCAAATGCTAAAAGTTGGCAAATATCTTAAACTGGAATCAAGCGCCGGCAATGTTGATATCGAACTTCCGCAAAACCAGGGCTATGACCTCGACCTGCGAGGTGAAGGTGTTTCTCCATCATCGGTTGCCAAATTTAACGGGCAATGGGAAAAAGAACGGGTTAGCGGCAAATACAATGGCGGCGGCATTCCGGTTAAAGCAGAGGCATCAGGAGGGAGTGTTAATATTAAATTTAGGTAAGCATTTAATAATTAAGCAATAAAAAGAAAAGCTCCGGGTTTATGATCCGGAGCTTTTCTTTTTTCTATCCCTTGTTGGTGTTCCGCCCGTTTATCAATGCCATTAATCCCCAAACCGGCCCTATGGCCATTAGCATATAAATATATCGCGCGTTTTCGGCCGTTCGTAAAGCCGCGATCAGTTGAATACTTATAATAGTAATGGCAAAGCCTATGCAATTAACAATGGTTAGCGCGGTACCTCTTAATTGCTGCTCGGCATTTTGCGCAACCAATGTTGAAAACAACGGCGAATCGGCAATGACTGCAATAGCCCATATCAATAAAAATGAAATCAATATCCATGTCGAGCCGGTAAATAAAAATAGCGGCGATACCAGGCAACAGGTGCAAGAAATTGCCAACGCGATGGTAGCTACTTTTTTCACTCCCAGATATTTTGATATGATACCGCTGGCTGCACAGGCCAAAGCGCCCATCCCAATAATGAGAAAAGACAATAAGGGGACATTCAAAACTGCATTTGAAAACCGATTATTGTAGGCGGTTAGCATCATGGGGACAAAAGCCCAAAAAGCATAAAGCTCCCACATGTGGCCAAAATAACCAAAGGCTGCTGCCCTGAATTGCCTGTTTCGAAAACTTTGTAAAAACGCAGCCGGATTAAGCGCTACTCCCGGCTTCCTTTCCCGGCCGTCAGGCACCAATAATACCATCGTACATCCGCCCAAAGCGGCTAATATCGATGTCGACAAGATAACGTAGCGCCATGGCAACGTGGCCATCAGGTTTTTAAGCAGGTGCGGCAACGCTGTGCCTAAAACCAATGCCCCAACCAAAAAACCGAGAGCTTTTCCCAATCCCTGCGGATAATGGTCTGAGGCTATCTTCATGCCCACCGGGTAGATCCCTGCCAGGAAAAAACCTGTAGCATACCTTAGCACTAATATCATCCCGGCATTCGTTCCTGGTAAACATGCCAGGGCGTTGACAACTGCGGCAACAAGCGCGCAGGTAAAAAACACCCGCACCGGCGAAACCCTGTCGGCAATACCAAGGATGGCAAAAACAAGGGTGCCTGTGATAAAGCCCAGTTGAACAGCGCTTGTTAAGTAGGCGAGGTACGATGGTTCAAGCCGCAGCTGTTTAGCAATATCGCCCATAACGGCGTTACCCGCAAACCACAATGAAGTACAAAAAAACTGCGAGAGTACAATTACCGGAAGAATGCGTTTCATTTGGTTTTGAAGAGCTAAAGCGGTGCAATAATAATTATAAACTGTGCTTTAAAAAAATGAGTGCTTTTTTGCCGGGCGAAATCCATTCAAGAAACGTTATCTGCATTTTTATCTCCTGCTGTGTTGCCTTTGTAAAAATATGTATCTTCAGTTTTAAACTAAACCTGGTCTCATCACCATTACCAATGGATAAGCAACAGATTACTGATCAAATAAAATGGATGATAGCCGATGGCAATACCGATTATCAAATTGAGGCTTTACTGATGGCCGAAGGTGTTGCCCGGGCCGAAGCAAGGCAGGCACTTGCTGCAATTAAAAAGGAGTTGTCTTTATATGAATATGCGCTGAATGCCTATTCCAATAAACGGCGGTATTACCTGTGGGTTGGTTTTATAATTATTGCGGCCCTTGCATTACTACTTGTTTTTCACTTCCAAAGCACCAATAAACTAAAAACCACAGAAAGAGAGATAACCGCCGCCGATATGATGCGGTTAATAGATGCCGAACCTGTCACCTACACTGCCGAACTTAATAAGGTCAACCCTGGCTGGTCGTATAATCCGGAGAAAAACAGATGGGTAAACAAACAAAGGAATATGGCTATCGCTATCAGGATGAATGAACTTCGCTTAATGGGGCCAGTTGCGTATAATTTCTCGTTTTCCGAATATCTTGAAAACCATGATTTTGATAAAATAATAGATGATAAACCCGGGGATACATCGAAAGCAGGTAAAAAGATCTTCGAAAATGACAAATTCATGTTCACCGTTCAGGCAAATGAACATTATGCGATGATATCGCTGGCCTACCGGTAAATTGCGTTGCAGCTTCTAAACAGATGTTTTCCATCGATTGAAAAAAGGTCAAATTTTTAGGGATTGCTTCATAACACCCTTTTTACAAAACGCCAAAGTTTAAATCCTGTTAATCCCCGGTTAACAAAGTCTGCTTGTTTATCGATAGCAAAAAGCTGAAAACCAGCCAAAAGCAGCACAAATAAGAAAAACAATATTGATTTTAATTAATAGATAAGTTAACCCTATATTTATTTCCTGATAATAAAACAACCGTTGCTTTGCACCAATTATCGCCCTCCTATCTCAACTCGGGGCAACTATTAAAACAGGGTTTGTCATTAATTAAAACTATGAAAAAAAACTACAGATTTATTTTAAGGCTCTTTTTTGAAAAAAGTAAAACGATTTGTCTTTTCCTGCTGATGTTTATAGCCTCGTCAGTGGTTTTTGCGCAGGACGGCACCATAAAAGGTACCGTTACCGATGAAAGTAATCTTCCTTTACCCGGCGTAGTGGTAACCGTAAAAAGTTCGGGAAGATCAACCTCAACCAATGCTAACGGTGCCTATACCGTAAAAACAAGCGGTGCCGGCGATGTACTTAAATTTACCTTTTTAGGTTCGGTACCAAAGGAAGTTACTGTTGGCGAAAAGAACACGGTGAATGTTACTATGGTTACCGATACCAAACAACTTAAAGATGTTGTAGTTATCGGTTATGGTACCGCAAGCCGCAAGGATGTAACAGGCGCTATCACTTCGGTTAAAGCCGAAGATTTTAATGCTGGTGTATTAACCACTCCTGCCGAACTATTGCAGGGTAAGGTAGCCGGTTTAAATATTACCAAAAGCGGCGACCCTAACAAACAGCCGGCCACTATTTTAAGGGGGCCCTCAACTTTGCGTGAAGGTGCTGCACAGCAGCCTTTTTATGTAATTGACGGTGTCCCGGGTGCATCTATAGATCTTTTGGCCCCTGCCGATATCGAGAGTATCGATGTGTTGAAAGATGCATCGTCGACTGCTATTTACGGTTCACGTGCTGCCAACGGTGTAATCATTGTTACTACCCGCAGGGCCAAAGCCGGTCAAACAAGGTTAACTTACAGTGCTTATGGCGCCGTTGAGAACGTGTCAAAAAACATTGATGTACTTACCGGCGACGAGCTGCGTAAATATTTAACCGATAATGGCGTGCCTAAATTAAGCACTGCTGATGATGATGGTTCAAATACCAATTGGCAAAAACTGGCCGAAAGGACCGGTTATTCACAAAACCATAATCTTTCATACGGCGGAGCCGGCACCAACTCGGAGTATGGTGCAAGTGTAAACTACATGAAAAACAATGGTATATTGAGAAACACCAGCCTGGAGCGTACCATTTATAAAGGTTACATTAACCAACGTTTTTTTAATGATCGTTTAAAATTGGGTATCACGCTTACCAACAGCGCTACCAAAAACAACGATATCTTCCAAAGCCAGGTGTTATCGGGTATTTTATTCTACCTGCCAACGGTTAGTCCTTTTAACCCGGATGGTACCTATAAAGAAAACTATACCCGTACAGGCAGCGGTCCTTTAAACCCGTTATCATTAATAAATAACAACTTTACCAGAACAGAGAACAACAAAACACTGATTAATGGTTTTGCCTCTGTTGACATCCTGAACGGTTTGAAATTTACCGTATCCGGGTCAACTCAAAAGGAGCAGAACAATGTTAACACCTACTCTACCAGTCAGTCGGGCATATATGTTAACGCTGGTGGTGTTGCAGTACGTAGTGCTTATACCAACACCAGCAACGTGGTTGAAGCTTATTTTAACTATGATCGTGTTTTTGGGAAACACTCGCTGAAATTATTAGGTGGTTATTCTTATCAGCAAGACCGTAACAATGATGGGTTTGGCGTACAAACACAGGGCTTTTCGAATGACGCTTTAACTTATAATTACCTGGCGCTGTCAAACCCTACCCAGCTCTCACAAATTGTGTTCAATCCTAACTATATTTCCACGTTAAGATTCGTTTCATTTTACGCACGTGGCCAGTATGAGTTTTCAAATAAATACCTATTCCAGGCTTCTCTAAGGGAAGACGGTTCATCGGCATTTGGTGTTAACCAGCGCCATGGTTATTTCCCGGCTATTTCCGGAGGATGGAAGATCATCAACGAAGAGTTCATGAAATCAGTTCCCGTTATCAGCGACCTAAAGTTAAGAGCTGGTTATGGTGTATCTGGTAACAGCTTAGGTTTTGATGCCTTTACTGCGAGGTTAATTTATGGTGTGCCTCCCGGTGGCGGTAAATTCCTGAGCAATGGGAATATTGTTAACCCTATTGGCCCGGTACGTAACGATAACCCGGACCTGAAATGGGAAAGTACTGCTACCACCAACATCGGTCTGGATTTTGGCTTTTTTAACAATCGTTTAACCGGTTCGGTGGATTACTATATCAAGAAAACATCCGACCTGATTTATACTTACCCGGTATCAACCACACTGTATTTTTATCCGTTTTACACTGCTAACGTAGGTAAAATAAAAAACAGCGGTATCGAGGTTGTTATAAACGCGGTACCTGTAAAATCACAGGCCTTTACATGGCGTACTTCATTCAACGTTTCACATAACAAAAACGTTGTACAAAGCTTATCAAACAGCCAGTTCGGTCTTAACTTTATTCAAACTGCCCAGTTGGGCGGTAAAGGCCAGTCGGGCAATTATAGTCAGATCATACAGCCCGGTTATGCTATCGGTACGTTTGACCTGTGGCATTATTTAGGTAAAAACGCCAACGGCGTAAGTACCTATCAAAAAGCCGATGGATCAACAACGGCTACTCAACCGCTTACTACCGATCAGTTTATTAAATATGATGCGCAGCCGAAATTGGTTTATGGCTGGAGCAACAGTTTCTTCTATAAAGGCTTCGACTTAAACTTCCTGGTACGTGGTGTTTATGGCAACAAAATACTGAACGCAACTTTGGCAGCACTAAACAACCCGGCCGATTCAAAACTGCAGAACATCCCAAGGTTTACTTTAGGCGAATCATTTAAGGATATCAATGCCTACCTGATCTCTGATCGTTTCCTGGAAAGCGGCTCGTACCTGCGTTTGGATAACGCTACTTTAGGTTATACCATTAAGCCACACATCCAGGCAATAAAAAGCCTGCGTTTTTATGCATCGGGCAACAACATTTTTATCATCACCAAATACCGCGGTGTTGATCCCGAAGTTAATATCGGTGGCTTAACCCCAGGTATCGATAACCGCGACTTCTATCCTAAAACACGCACGTTCAGCTTAGGTATAACCGCATCATTCTAAAAAACCTCAGAAAGACAAAAGATGAAAAAGATATTTTTTATATGTGCTGCTATTGCTGTGATCATGAGCACATATTCATGTACAAAATTAGATGTACCTGTTGAATCACAATACGTAAAATCAAACTTCCCGGTTACCGATGCCGATTATACTGCATTACTGGGTACCATTTATTCAAACCTGTCGTCAAGTTATGCTGTACCATACTGGCGCATGCAGGACCTGTCTACCGATGAGGCTATCCTGCCCGCTCGCGATGGCAACTTTGACGATGGCGGCCAGTATCGTCAGTTACACTACCATACCTGGACTTTTGATCACCCTAACGTTATCAGCGTTTGGCAATGGGGCTTTGGCGGTATCAATACCTGTAACCGTATTATCAGCGTAATCAATGCCTCATCATCAACGGCGGCAAAAAAAGCATCGTCTGTTGCCGAAGTTAAAGCCATGCGCGCGCTATACCTTTATTTCATGATGGATCTGTATGGAAACGTACCTATCATTACTGATTTCCCGGTAACTACACAACCGGCCAATCAGCCGCGTGCTAAAGTGTATGAGTTTATTGAAAGCGAGCTTAAAAGCGTTTTGCCTTTATTGCCGGCCAAAACCAGCAATGCAGCAACAAACGTAGGCCAGTACGGCCGCCCGACAAAAGGCATGGTGTTTGCCCTGCTTGCAAAAATGTACCTGAACTCAGGTGTATATATTAACTCAAACCGCTACCAGGAAACAGTAGCGATGTGCGATAGTGTTCAAAACAATACCAACTATTTCCTTGATGCTAAATACAGGGATATATTTTTGCCAACCAATGGTCCCGGGGTTAACGAAACCATATTTGCGGTACCTTATGACCAGCAAATACCCGGCAACCAGTTTACCCGTTTTGGCTTCTTTTATTACCTGGTACAAGCATACGGATTTAACGTTGGCTTAAGTATCGCCATGAGCACCACGCCCGAGTTCTATAACCGCTTTAACATTCCCGGCGATGACCGTACCAAAACCTGGCTGGCTGGTCCGCAATATTATCCTGATGGCAATGGCGGCTTCACCAACCAACCGGTTTATTACCCGGCCCCAAATGCTACCAAGCAAATTAACATTATTCCAACACTAACACTTACCGGTTTAAAGCCAATGGATTTGGGTAATGATGTGACAACTTCGCAATCGGAAGGTGTACGTTCAATTAAATACTATCCCGATGTTAACATTATCCAGGCTACCCGTTTAAACAGCAATGACGTACCGGTATTCCGTTTGGCGGATATTTACCTGATGAAAGCTGAAGCTATTTTACGCGGCGCTACTCCAACAACAGTAAACGGCGACTTCCAATCGCCACTTACATTAGTAAACAAACTGCGTACCCGTGCCCACGCGGAGCTTGCCACATCAATTGATTTGGATGCCTTATTGGATGAGCGGGCACGCGAGCTTTCATGGGAAGCATGGCGCCGTAATGACCTGATCCGTTATGGTTTGTTTGAGAAAGAATATCCGCTACCGGTTATGGGCGGCAAAACGGACGACCTGAAAATG
Organism: Mucilaginibacter sp. SJ; assembly: GCF_028993635.1. Taxonomy (NCBI): domain Bacteria; kingdom Pseudomonadati; phylum Bacteroidota; class Sphingobacteriia; order Sphingobacteriales; family Sphingobacteriaceae; genus Mucilaginibacter; species Mucilaginibacter sp. SJ. The sequence goes on along the minus strand of NZ_CP118631.1, from coordinate 3,667,314 downwards.
AACACCGATCCAACCCGCAGGTTATACCCAATTCCATCAACCGAATTAAAAACAAACCCTAACCTGAAACAAAACCCGGGTTATTAATAAAACCATTTTTTACAAAGCGCAAAGGATTTTTCTTTGCGCTTTGTACTTATTAAACACTAAAACCAATTGAACTATGAAACTTATAGGCGGGTTATTTGCCGGTATTATTCTTGCTGCAGCTGTAATTAAGAGCGATCCGGACAATCAAACCATCAACCATTTCCAGGTAATAGGATCGCACAACAGCTATAAGCAGGCAATTGATCCCAAACTATTCCGTTTTCTGCAAAAGCGCGATTCAGTTGGTATGAGCAAGATCGATTATGAACATATCAGTCTTACCGATCAGCTCAATTTAGGCCTAAACGCGTTGGAAATAGATGTTTATGCCGATACTAAGGGAGGTAAGTACGCGCATCCCAAAGGGTTGGACTGGGTGCCGGGACAGCCGGCGTTTGATACCCGGGGCGTAATGAAAGAACCTGGTTTTAAGGTTTTTCATATTGAAGATATCGACTACCGCAGCAACTGTGCTACTTTTAAGCTATGCCTGCAGGAGCTAAAAAAGTGGAGTGATGAACATCCTGATCATAATCCCATTTACATTACCATGAATGCTAAAGACGAGCCGTCAAAAAAACCAGGCTTTACCGTTCCTGAAAAATTTACAGCAAAAACTTTTGCCGACCTGGACAAAGAAATTTTAGATTATCTGGGCAAACAATATTTAATTACCCCGGATGATGTGCGCGGCTCGTACAAAACCCTTGAAACTGCTGTCCTGCATAACAATTGGCCAACGCTTAAAGCGGCCAAAGGGAAATTCATTTTTATTCTTGATGAAAAAGGCGAAAAAAGAGCCGCCTATATCGCCGGTCACCCGTCGTTAAAAGGCCGTGTATTGTTTGCCGACGCATTGCCGGGCACACCTGAAGCCGCCATTCACATTATGAATGATGCTAAAAAGGACCTGGCAGCTATTCAAAAACTGGTTAAGAAAGGGTACATTATCCGTACCCGTGCCGACTCGGATACAGAAGAAGCCCGCGCAAATGATATGAGCTCATTTATAGCAGCGCAAAAATCAGGTGCACAGATCATCAGTACCGATTATTATAAAAAAAGTACCCATTTTAAATCTGATTATGTGATCAGTTTTGCAGGCGGCAATTATTTTAAACCCGATCCGCTGTTTAAAACAACCGCTTCGGTTTCGGCGGGTAACTAAAACGCATCACTATAAAATAATAGAGGCCCGTAGTTTTAATACGGGCCTGTTTTGTTACCAGCCGGCATTGATATTAAACTGTGGCGGTGCTTGTTGTTGGATCAATGATGGCTTTAACTTCGGCAATGCTGGTTATCGGAAAGCCTCCTTTCATGGCATGCTCGCGAACAACATCTTCACTTTCGGCAATGTGAATGCAATAGATCTTATCAGCCGTAACAAACGACTGGATCCAATGGTATGGCTTTCCCAATTCATTTACAACCGAACACGATGCCTGTGAAATAGCCTGTAACTCCTCGGGCGACAGGTTGCCGGCGCCGGGCAGCTCCCTTTCAATTACAAATTTTTTCATAAAACATGATTTAATGGTTAAATATTACTTTCAACAGCAACGTTAAATCAAACAGGTGTAATTGGCGGAAATGGAAGATAAAATGCTGCTAAACAAGTAGCAACGTTTTATAAATCAAAGCTATAGAATAAATAAGCAATAACCCAGTTTCGGCGTATTTAATTTTTTACAAGACAGGAACGTTCAGAAAAAAAGAAACCCCGCCTGATCTTACATCACGCGGGGTTTCTTTTTTAATTCAAACGCCTTTTATTTTTAAGATTTAGCCCTGCTGCGGCCACGGGCAGCAATTTTAAGCCTACGCCGTTTAAGGGAGATCTGCGTATTTTGCTTCCTGTTTTCGGCAACATACTGATAGTAGGTGTTTAAGATCTCTTTATAGGAGATTTGCCCGGTTATGGTATTTCCGGCGGCAATAACGGGAAGCACCTCTACCGATTCTTCAGCCATAATCTCCACAACGCGTTTCAGCGGATCATTGCTCTTCACGGCCTGTTTACTTGCCCGGGTTATATTACTTATGGTGAGTTCAGCAGAAATACTGTGGTTATAAATGTCGGCCAGGCTAACCATACCTGCATAGCTGCCATCATTATTAGTCACTATAAAAAAACTCTGGGCAATATTATTTCCGGTAAGCCGGGCCCTGGTTTCGGCTATGGTACTATTGCTTTTTAAGGTTTCACCAACGTCATTGTTAACGTCGGCAACAGTCAATACCTGTAACAAATCGGGCTCGTACGAGTCAGGTGTGTATACACCGCGACGGGCGATTTTTTCGGTCATGATGGTATTCTCCATCAGGAAGAACGAAACCAGGTATGATGCTGTACAAGCGCCGAGCAGCGGCAGCAATGCATGCGATTGCATAGTGGCTTCCAGCGCGAAGGTGATACTGGTTAAATAGGCCCTTGAAGCACCTGCAAACATAGCGGCCATGCCAATAAGCGCGGCTATTGGAATACTTATACCCGAATCAGGAAATACCAGGTGCACCAGTGCACCAAAAGCTGCACCAGCCGCGCCGCCAATAGTTAACAATGGAGCCAGCGTACCGCCCGAAGTACCGCTGCCCAGGGCTATTGCCCATGAAAGGAATTTGAATAAACACAAACGCACAATTAACATCAATGATAATGTGCCCGAAAGAATAGTGATGATATTATCATATCCTACACCAAGGGTGTGCGGCGCAAAATAGCCTATCAGTCCTACTGCCAGGCCACCAATTGCAGGCCACCACATCCAGTGGATGGGCAGTTTTTCAAAGCTATCTTCAATAAAATAAACTATTTTGGTAAGCCCTAATGATATAAAGCCAATGACCAGGCCAATGATGCTATAAATAGCCAGGGCGGTATTTGAAGGTGTATCTACATCAGGCATCGGGAATACAGGTCCGGCTTCAAACAATAGATGGTGTCCGGCTGCTCCGGTGATACAAGCTAATGCCACCGGTAATATGGCCCTGGGCGAAAACTCGAACAGCAACAGCTCAATAGCTAAAAACACCGCTGCTATGGGTGTGCCAAATATGGCCGACATACCCGCTGTTGCTCCTGCTGCCAAAATAATTTTACGCTCGTTGGGCGATATTTTGAATAACTGGCCAAAGGTTGAACCAAGTGCCCCGCCGGTTGCAATAATAGGCCCCTCGGCGCCAAATGGCCCACCGGTACCTATAGCTATGGCCGATGATACAGGTTTCAGAAAGGTTATAACAGGTTTTATCTTGCTTTTATTTACCAGGATCTGCTCCATTGCCTCAGGTATGCCATGCCCCCTGATAGCCTTTGAGCCATACAGGGCCATAAAACCTACTATAATGCCGCCTATAGCCGGTATAACAATTACCCATAAGCCTAAATGGTTATTGGCCGGGCTGTGAAAGCCGGCATCCAGCGTTCCGTAAAATGAAATATTGGTAACGATATTAATAAGATAGATAAGGCCTTTGGCTATTACGCTGATGAGACCGGCAATAAGAATACAAAGTGCCGATATAAAGATCAGCCTTGTTTTCATTTGCCTGGTGCCTTTTAAGCCGGATTTAAAATTATAAAGATCATTTAGTGAAGGTGAAACCGGGATAGCATTCTGTTTTGTTTCCATGTTTTAATTAGTCCCGCTTCATTTTTTAAGGGACTGCTTTATTTTATTGCAAAGGTAATACTTAAAGGGGGTATAAGTAAACTTTATTTTCGATTTTGTATTGCACATGCAATATAATTATCTAACATTTGCTTAATTTTTTAAAAAATCTATTGCACAAATAATAATTATGAAAATTGCCAGTCTCATTCTTTCTGTGTTAGGTGCTGTATGCATCATTGCCGGATTATTATTATTCAGGAACCTGAATACCGTTAACCCTTTCGATTCCCATCCCTGGGCCATTTACATTAATGGCATCCGCTCATTCCCATGGCCTGTTTTTGGCGGCGCGGTATTGTTAAGTTTGGGAGTTATTTTTAATATGGCTACCTGGGAGCAGCCAAAAGGCCGCCGCTTTTAATAAATTAGCATGTTTTTATAACAGCACCGGCTTAAATACAAATCAATAAATGGCGAAAAACAAAGATAAATGCGATTTGGGGACTTGCTTTTTATGTACACATTGCCTGCCCGACTGGATACCCGCCATTAGCGCCGCCAGGCAAAATATCGTTATTAAAAAAGGGCAGCAGATCTTCAAAGAAGGCGACCCCGTTACCGGCATTTACTTTGTTTATTCGGGCACGGTAAAAGTCCATAAAAAGTGGGATAAGGAAAAAGAGCTTATTCTCCGTTTTGCCCGCGAAGGCGATATTGTTGGGCATCTTGGTTTAGGCAGTACTGAGTTTTACCCGGTTTCGGCCACGGCCATTGAAGCGGGCATAGTTTGCTATATCGATATGCCCTTTTTTGAAAGTACACTGCAGGTTAACAATAACTTTGTTATAAAGCTGATGCGCTTCTTTGCCAACGAATTGCAGGAATCCGAAAAACGGATGCGTAATCTGGCGCATATGCCCGTTAAGGGCCGTGTAGCCCAGGCTTTTATTTCGCTTAAAAATAAATTCGGGCTAAATGAACAGGGCTTTATCAATATTGAACTTACCCGGCAGGACCTGGCCTCATTTACAGGCGCGGCCTATGAATCACTGTTTCGCACCATTAATGATTTTATCGATGAGGAGATCATCGAAATATCGGGCAAAAGCATCCGCATAAAAAATGAAGCCACATTGCTGAAACTGACGGAAGAGGAGCAGCAGGCGGGATAGGCTGCCTGAAAAAACCTGATGCCACTCAAATATGAAACATTACCTTGAGCAGTACAATCCTTCCCGGCAGTGTGTACGAACTGGCGGTTAATGTATTGGCCGATAAATAAAGCGTGTTATAAGTTTTTACGTTCAGGAAGTTGACGGCACTCAGCTCCAGGTCGGTCTTCCATTTTTCGACCCTGAATTTTGCCGAAGCATCTGCAAAAAAGTATTTGAGATCAGGATTGCCCTGCTGGCGGGTAAAGTAATGCTCGCCCGATAATTTGAACTGCAAATTGGTTATAGGGTTATAGTTTACCGATGCTTGCTGAAGCAACTGATCAATATGATAAGCTGATGCCTCCGCTGCTGAATGACTTTGTATTTGGGTAAATGCAGCTTTATAGCTAAAGTTTACCTGCTCATTCACTTTGGTATCTGCACCGGCATTTATAGTTCTTGAAATGGTATTGAAAGGCAGCAGCGCGTTATTCTGGATCTGCACCGACTTATTACTTTGCCATTGCATGCCGCCGCTAAAAGTGGTTTTTAAAGCAAAGGAATATTTGCTGACGGTGCCGTTTACTGTCCATGAATCCGTATTGTTGGAATATGGCAGCACTACGCGCTGCCGCAGGGTGTTGGTAATTACTTCCGAAGCAATATTATTGGAAGCGATATGGTTATAAACAATGTTCAGGCTGGCGAACAAAAGGGTTAGCGCTTTGCGGTAGTTAAACCCAAGGGCGGCCAACTGGTTCTGCCGTTCGGTAAGGCCGGCGTTATTGGCATAAAGTGTCCGGTAATCCTTCAGGATATAGCCCTGGTACATATCTTCTATGGTACCCGCCTCGTTGCGGTAGCTGTAAAGCAAATTCAGGTAGTTCTCCATTCCGGTTTGATATTTTACCTTTAGCTGCGGATTGAAATATAGCCTGGTTAAACCTTTGCGTAGTGCATACAGGCTGTCCGAATAATTGATCTGTTGGAGGCTTACGGGTAAGGTGAGGTTCACTTTGAGGATACTACCTGGCAGATCGTAGGCTGCTTCGGCGTATAGTTTTTTCCTTGTCCAGTTTAAATGGTTGATGGAGCTGTCCGATTGCAGGTTGATGGTGTTATTAGTCTGTACAACGTTTAGATCTGAATTTAACTTTTGTGATTGAACGCTGAACCCTGTTCTGAAACTTTGGGTAATGAGGTTCGACGGTATTTTGAAAGAAATATAGTTATTGGTATACCACGCAGGTACATTTACATTTTGTACCAGCTGAGCATAAGGGACATTATTGTTAAATATTGGATTGTTATAGTCCGGCCCAATTGTCCTGCTCTCGGGCTCGGTCGAATGACTGATATAGGAGTAAGCCTGGATAATGTTGTTTGATCTTAAGGATTTGATCAGGTTAAATTCATTGGAAAGACTCAGCGGGTTATCCTTAAATACCTGGTTTACCATGCTGCCGTTTGTATTCAGGTCTGAGCAATTGGTCGATCGGTTGTAATCCATCAGCAACACATTGTTCAGGTAATATTTATCCTGGTTAATGTTCAGTGTAAACTGAGTATGCAATATGTCAGGGCGGAAGCGGTTACGTTGCGTTTCATTGTAGCGCACTGTATCGCCGGGTAAGAAGATGGTAGTGTGCTGGCTGTAATCCTGCCGCCGGGTATCGCGCAAATAGTAAGCATTGATCTTCATCTGCACATTCTTTTTAAAATTGACCAGATTATTGAGATTGACGATTCCCGAGCGATTGAACAGATACCGGTTACGCGATAAAGCCGGGTCATTCACCGAACCAAGCGATAACATGGTGGCCGGCACATCGTTATCGATCCGCTGCATATTATCAGCGAAATTGTGCGATACCAGGTCCTGCTGCAGGTCGTTACCTGTGTTATTGCCTTTAAGGTAATTAATGGCTTTGTACTTATCCTTAAACATCATGGCGTTCAAATCCACGTCATAATTGCCCGGTAAACCCGCGCCGATGCTCTCTTGTCCCACCATCTGTAATTTAGCACCTTTTTTGAAGCTGAGGTTGAGCGCCACATCATCGCTCATTACTTTATTTTGGAGCACTTTAACGGGCTGGTGGTTTTGGATCACCTGAACCTGGTCTACCGCACCCTGCGGTATGGTGGTGGTAGCAATATTATATTTATCGTCAAGCAGGTTATCACCGCCGATGTACAGGTTGGAGATCGGCTTATTGTTATAGCTGATCCTGCCATCTGCGGCAACCGTTATACCCGGCAGTTTTTTGATCACATCGCCAATAACCCTGTCTTGCACACTGCTGAAATCAGATACTTTATAGCTTAGGGTATCGCCGTTCGTTCGCAACACCGGCCGGCTGCTTTTGATCACTACGGCCTGTAACTGGTTGATGGAAACAGATAGAATAAAATCAACAGGCGCCTCCAAATCGGTAATGCCCTTGCTCTGGTTTTTATAGCCTATACAACGCACCTCGATCTGCAGGCCGCTCACAGATGTGTTGGCTGGGAGCGGCAAAACGTAGGCACCTTTGGTATCGGTAATGGCATAGTTTATAATGTTATTAGTGGCCGTGTTTTTGAGGTTAATGGTGGCATAAGGCACCGGTTTCCCGGTGCTGTCTTTCACTGTCCCTTTAATACTTTGACCAAAGCCGGGGGCCGAAAATAGTAACCCTATAACCAGCAGCCATACTGATTTTATAATCCGGCTCATTTCTTTTCAGGCAATTCTATCGGGTTATTGATCACCGGCTGCGGTCCGATCCTGATATCGATTTTTGGGGCAGGCCTGCCCTGACTTGCCGCCTGAGCAGCCACCATTGACTGAGCAAAGGCATTCGGGTCTTTTCGCATGGCCTCCTGCAATTTGGAAAACTCCTTTTCGGTAGTTTTAATGGCATTGGTGGGGAGCTGGATGATATTGGGATCGCCAACCTGGTCGTCCATGCCTATCATCACGGCCATTCGTCCCTGGTTATCCGGAGCGGGGCCGGCTGGCTGATCACCCATTTGGGTAGAGATGACCGCTTTTTCAACCCCGTCAAATTTAAAGCAGACTTCTTTTTTGGTATCATAAGCTTCCATAATTACTCCCGGCAGCCCATTGAGTTTCCAGGGACCTATATGCAGCGGCAGATCAGGACTGAACCAGGCTGTATAATCCCTTCCCTTGAAATGGCCTGTTGCTTTTTGGCAATGCAAGCCTCCAAACGTTGCTGTATCTCCGTTTATTTTCCATTCTATAGCGGGCAGGGCATCTGTTATGAGATAGCTATTGAACAGCAGCGGTTCTTTCCTTGCCAGTTTTTTACCATTCGGAAACTGGTAATAGTCTGTACCCGAGCCCGATGATCTCCGTTGGATATTTACATGTCCGTCGGGTGAGTTGGCTACCTGTTCCTGCACCTTTTTTTTGAATAGCGCATCCTGCAGCTGCTTGTCATAACTTTTGTAAACCCCGGCATTTTTTCCTACAATCAAAACCATGTTCTCGGTGTAGGGGTGCTCCTGGTTGGTGGTATCCCTGATGTGGGAAAACTTGTAGTGTACCAGCACTTGTGCGGTATCCGGTTTTTGTGCCCGGGCCATAATGGTGCATGATAAAAAGACTGTGCACAATAGAAATCGCTTTTTCATAATTTGGATATTTTTAAACAATAGTACCTTACCCTTTAAAGCCACCAAAAACTTTGGTATGAACAGCGTCTTCATTTCTGCATAGAATGGATATTTGTTATTTGAGCTTCTGCCGAAAACAAATTGCCGGCGGCCTTAAGCCCGGATTTCAAAAATTGCCCGTTTAGCCGGCAAATCGCTATATTAACATCAATAATTTATCAATAAGCCGGGCTTAATATACTTTTGAAGAATGCACCGTATCAAGGCCAAACATATCATCGAGATACTGATCCACCTGGCGTTCTGGATAGGGGTGTACTATACCTTGAATTCGCTAACCAGCTCAACGGTCAAGATCAGGGTAAACCACAACGGAAAAATCATGGAAAGGAGTGAGATAGACACCATTTTCCCGTATTCCCGCTTTACACTCGCTTTTCTGGCCCTGCTGTTTTACGGCAATATATTTTGGATCTTTAAAAAGGCTCTTCGCTATAAAAGCTTATTTGCAGGCATCGGCATAGCCGCCGGCTGGTTTATACTTGTCTTTCTTGCCAATTATATTTTGGTTGGTTCTAAATTGAACAATAGCCTGCCCATGGGGCCTCCGCCCCCTGGTTTTGCAGCAGGCAAGGATGGCCTTAATCACCTGATACCAAATCATAACGCCTTTTTTGCAATAGGAAACTGGGTGCACATGCAGCTCACCATGCTGCTTATTTTTTTAACCGCGGCCGGGCTTTCAATAGCCTATTTCTTTTTGAAAGAATGGGCCCGAACTGAACTTGTACGCAATCAGCTGGAGGCTTATCAACTGAGTACTGAGATCAAATTCCTTAAATCGCAGATCAATCCGCATTTCCTGTTTAATACACTCAATAACCTGTTTTCGATGGCCCAGGAAAAGGGGAATGATGAGCTTGCCGACGGGATTTCCAAACTTTCGGGCATGATGCGTTATATGATCTATGACAGCAATGCCGGCGGGGTGCCGCTGAACAAGGAAATAGCATACCTGGAAGACTGCATCACCCTGAATAAACTGCGTTATGCGGATGATGAGGTAAAAGTGATATTTGATCACCCTGCGCAGACGGGAACGGTCGTCGTCGCTCCGATGCTATTTATCCCTTTTGTTGAAAATGCCTTTAAGCACGGCGTTTCTATCGGGCAAACATCCGGGATAGATATTGCCATTGTTCTTTCAGATCATAAGCTGATCTTTACCTGTATCAATACCAAATATAGCGCCATCAAAAAAATGGAGGAAGAGAAAAGCGGCATCGGGCTCGAAAATGTAAAGCGGCGGCTCGATTTGTTGTATCCTGGCAAACATGACCTGCAGATCAATGAAGAACAGGGAATATATATTGTTAAACTCGAAATTGACCTGGAATGATAACCTGCATTGCCATTGATGATGAGCCGAAGGCGCTTGAAGTGATAGAGCGCTATTGCCTTAAAACCAGCCTGGTCGATTTGAAAGCCACCTTTCGCGAACCGGTGAAGGCCATCGAATTCCTGAACCGCGAAAAGGTAGACCTTATTTTTCTGGATATTAATATGCCTGATATAAGCGGAATGCAGTTGGTGCAAACTTTGTCGCCCAAGCCGATGGTCATTTTTACTACCGCTTACAGTCACTATGCAGTAGAGAGCTACGACCTGAATGCCCTCGATTACCTGTTGAAACCGATCACTTTTGAGCGCTTTCTTGCAGCCATAAATAAAGCCACGGCAGCGCTATCTTCAAGAAATGGGGTAAGCAAAGAGGATGAGTCCACCGTTTTTATCAAAAGCGGTCCGCAAACTTACCAGGTTAAGGTAGATGAGATCCTGTACTTGGAAAAAGACGGCAATTATATTACCATTCACCTGAAAGACAGAAAGATCCTGGTGCGCGAAAACATGGGAGATATTTTTGACCTCGTGCCCGCAGCGGATTTTTTACGGGTGCATAAATCATACGTGGTGGCTATCAAACATATTACCATGATCGAAGTACATCAACTTATTATTAACGGCGAAAAAATCCCGATAGGCAGCACTTACCGGGATCTTTTGCGGAGCAGGCTGGGACTTAAATAATATTAATTGGCGTTATTAAGCCTGGTTGTATTGTTCATCAGTTACATGCTCCAGCCAATCAACTACTTTGCCATTAAGATTTTCCTGTATAGCTATGTGGCTCATGCCATTGACAGCCGAGGCGCCATGCCAATGTTTTTCGTTAGGTTCAAACCAAACCACATCTCCCGGGCGTACTTCCTGAACAAGGCCGCCTTCACGCTGTACCCAGCCAATACCTGAAGTAATAATAAGTGTTTGTCCCAGTGGATGCGTATGCCAGGCTGTTCTTGCGCCCGGCTCAAAGGTTACGGTAGCAGATACGCCCCGGCGCGCCTCATTGGCATCAAATAGCGGGTCAATTCGTACCGCGCCGGTGAACCAGTCGGCCGGGCCTTTGCTCGAAGGTTTAGTACCTAATCTTGTAATTTCCATTCTTTTTTATTTTTCCTGGGTTGTAAAGATCGGTTAATTTCTATTCACTTCTCAAACTCTTTACCGGATTAGCTTTTGCCGCTTTTATTGCCTGGAAACTTATGGTTGCAAGTGCAATAACAATTGCTGCCATTCCGCCCGCCGCAAATAGCCACCAACTGATATTGATGCGATAAACATAAGCTTGTAGCCACTGGTGCATATAATACCATGCAATGGGGGTAGCGATGGCAAAGGCGATAGCAATGAGTATGATAAACTCTTTCGAAAACAAATAAACGATGCTGCCTGAAGTAGCCCCAAGTACTTTACGGATACCAACTTCCTTTATCCGTTGTACGGCCATGAACGAGGCTAAGCCATACAAACCCAAACAGCTTAGAAGTATCGCGATGGCGGCAAAAATTTTATATAACTGGGCTAACTGATTTTCCTGTTTGTAAAAACTTGCAATTTTATCATCCAAAAACCGGTATTCATAAACAAAATTGGGAAATGTCTTTTCAAATACTTGTTTAACAGATTGCATCGTCAAAAAAACATTCGTGGTTTTAAGCTTTATACCGGCCTGGTTATACATGGTGATGTTTGTGGCGATAAGCAATGGTGCAAGGCCGTGCCGGAAAGACCTGTCATTAAAATCTTTTAACACGCCAACAACCGGGCATTTTATTACACCATCCCATATGCTGATTTCCTTGTTCAATATATCCTCTGGTTTTTTAAGCCCTAAACTTTTTACAAGCGATTCGTTTACCAAAAACTCCCTGGTAAGGGGGGATGGCTGAAGGTTTCGTCCGGCTATCAACTTTAACTTGTAGGCCGGTACATAGCCTTCGTCGGCAAATTTGGTAATCGCCTTGAAACCTGTTTCTTTTGTTGCATGGTCAAACCTAACTGCGCTCCACGTATCATTACCGTTTTCAATCGGGGTATTCGAACTATAACATACTGCCTGAACGCCGTTTATGGATAATAATTGGTCTCTCAAATAACTCAGCCTGCTCATTCGAAGACTATCTACCCGGAACGGAATATTAACAATTGTTTCTTTATCGAAGCCTAAAGGCTGATCCATAAAATAGTTCATTTGCTTTACAATAACGAGCGTTCCGATGATCAATGCCTGCGCAATGATGAATTGAAACACCACCAGGCCCCTTCTTAATGAAATTCCCTTTGCCGGATCTGTAGTAAGTTTACTTTTTAAAGCATTAACAGGATTGAAACGCGATAAAACAATAGAAGGATAAAAACCCGCCAAGGCGGTTACAACAACTGCCACAGTCAGAAGGAATAAAATAATTGAAGGATTGCTGAATATGTTGAATGAAAGCGACAATTCTAACAACCGGCTTATATAAGGTAATGCAAGTATGGTAATAGCAACTGCAAGTAATACAGCGCTTGCCACGATTAAAAATGTTTCGACAATGAACTGGAGTTGCAATTGCGATTTATTGCTCCCCAAAACCTTTCTGACACCAACCTCTTTTGCCCGGTTAACAGCCTGCGCGGTAGAGAGGTTGATAAAGTTTACACAGGCAATGAGCAGGATGAACGCGGCAATTAGCCACAATACATTGAGCAACTGATGACTGGCTGTTTGGTTGCTGTAGTTGCCTGTTTGTGAATCATAATGAACAGCATTTAATGATTGTATAATATGGCTGTCCTTGTTATCAGAGGATTGTACCTTTTGTGAATAAGCCCTCAGTTGCTGATTAAAATTGTTGGCAGAAAGGCTCTGAGGTAACAAAATATAGCAGCCAAAATCAGTTACGGTTCTGTTCCAATCTGTAGATTTTGCTAAATAGTCCCCGGTAAACCCTGTCCCAAAGCTAACAACAAGTTTGAGCTGAAAGTCGGAATTTGCAGGAATGGTTGCCAGGATCCCCGACACTTTTAATACGTCCGTACCATGCTCAAACATAAAGCCGCCCATTTGCAATTTAATGGTTTTACCCATTGCCGATTTCCAGTCGCCAAAATACTTTTCAGCAACCTCTTTGGTAAGCAATACATTGTCTGGGTCTTTTAATGAAGTATACGAACCGGCAAGCAGCGGGAAGTTAAAAATTTTAAAAAATGAAGGGTTGGTATAAAACAGGCCTCTTTGTTCCTTAAACATTTTTATCGTCGCCCCGTTTTCGTCGGGAATAATTAGCTGGTCATTCTGGCTTGCAAAAATGGGGGCAACCTGTTCTATTTGGGGGAAAGCGGTTTTTAATCCTAAAGGCAACGGAAAGGGGATGTCTTTACCATAGGTAATATCACCGGTTTCTGCGTGATGGTATTCGGTTAGCACACGATAGGCACGGTCTTTCTTAGGGTGAAACCTATCAAAGCTTGTTTGAAACTGTATAATGATAAAGATCATCATACAAACAGCAATACCTACGGCCAGGCCGGTAATGTTAATAGCGGCATAGCTTTTATTGCGCGTTAAATTACGCCAGGCGATTTTGAAATAATTTTTAAACATAAAGTTGCGGTTTGTTTTATCACGAGACCATTTAGGAGCGGTTTCATGATTCAAAACTACCGGCGCAAATTGGGTATCACTTCTCAACTTATAAGTTGGGTACTCTTTTTTTAAGTTATTTTTATAATCCTGCGGGCTTTTCCCGGTCACCTGCTTGAAAATACGACTAAAGGTACTTTGGGAATTAAATCCCGATTCAAACGCGATCCCTAAGAGGGTGATATGATCATTAGCAGGATCCTGCATTTTCCGCGCAGCTGCCTGTACCCGGTATTCGTTAATAAAATCATTGAAGCTTTTTTTGAGCACAGTATTGATGATCCGTGATAACTCATGGGTATGCATACCGAGCTTTTCGGCGAGGGAGCTTAAACTCAATTCAGGATCCTGGTAGTAATTATTTTCTTTAACAACCCGCTTTAACCAGGCGCCTTTTTGCTTCAGTTCCGCTGGTAGTAATGGTTTTAAAACCGGCATGTTATCCGCCTGTGCAGTAACTTCCGGTCTTAAAAATGCTCTTGCCGCCATCCAGATAAGCATGGACATTAGCAGGAGATACAAAGGGTAATAGGCCTGTATGCCCAATTGGTAATCATAATAAAAATAGTCGGCAGCTATAAAAGGGATCCACAACAGCCATAACAATCCGAAGCCTGTCAGTAGGTTATTTATCCATTTTAACTCGTGCCGGTACCGGTCGCCTCCGTTAAATTTTAGCTCCTGGTAAAAGTTTTCGATCAGCTTGCGGCACCGGTATAGATAAATAATGACCGAGATAAATGCTAATAGTAGTAATACAGGGTTTATTCGTTGAAATATCAGCGTATCATAAGTTGCCCGGCCTGTTTTTATACTTTCCAGCACTTCTAAAGCCCAGGCGCTTTGTTCGACTAACAAGGGGCTGAAATGCAGCAGGTCCCTGCGGGTGAATTTATACTCCGGCCGGGTTATTTTAAGGACATAAAAGAAAATGAGCGGGCCAAATGCCAGCGAAAACTGCAGCGGCAGCCGGCCCCAGTTATGAATATAGGTTGACAGCCCGATATCGATGCCCAGGATCCGGACTATCCACAAAGCGGCAATTGCCAATGCCATCGCCAAAAACCGGTTTGCCGACTGGTTTGTTTTTCTGGCGAACCATAAAAGCAGGATAAAAGTGAGGCCGATAAACAGCATCCCAAAAAACGCAGCGTCATAAAGGGTAATATGGAATGTATACGGCTTCAACTAAATGAAAGAGGTTAATAACTACTCCAAATTAATAAAATACTAATGGATAATAGATTAACGGATAAATTAAAGCAGATGGTATATCGATGGAACGAAGTAGTATCCGGTTGGAAGAGCATTTGGCCTGAATAAATGCTATGCTCTGTGTTACGAAAATTTATAGTTGGGGTATTTATCCGCAGATTGTTATTGCATAAATAAAAAGCCGCTCGGTTTGGTAAAGCGGCTTAGTAGTTATCTAATACAAATACTTCAGGGTATAGCCTGATCTATTCCCAAAAAGAATTAATCCCAAATACCGTTCTGCGCTGTGAATATCACGGCCTCACCGCCGGTTACCATAATGGTGTGCTCGTGCTGTGCAACAAAACCGCCTTTATTACCAATTAATGTCCAGCCGTCGGCTTGAGTATCGGCAATTGTCGACCGTGTTGAAATGAATGTCTCTATCGCTACCACCGAATTCTTTTTAAAGCGCGCAGTGTTATACCTGTCGCAGAAGTTGGCAACTTCATGCGGTTCTTCGTGCAAGCTGCGGCCAACACCGTGCCCGGTCAGGTTTTTTATTACCGTGTAGCCGGCTTTTTTGGCTTCAGTTTCAATTAACCTGCCGATCTCCGAAATCCTGACACCGCCTTTAATGTTTTTGATCGCTTTTTTTAAGATCTCTTTCGAGGTATCCACGAGTTTGCCATAGCCATGGATATCCTGCCCTAAAACGAAGGAGCCGCCGTTATCGGCCCAGTAACCATTTAGCTCTGCCGATACATCAATATTTACCAGGTCACCTTCTTTAAGGATCTTATCGGCCGAAGGTATACCGTGCGCTGCTTCCTCATTCACGCTTATACAAGTATGTCCCGGGAAATTGTAGGTTAACAAAGGCGCAGATCTTGCTCCCATCTGTGCCAGCAATTCGCCGCCGTATTCGTCAAGTTCTTTTGTAGAGATACCCGGTTTTGCGTACTCCCGCATCCTCCTGAGCGTAATCGCTACAGCATCGCTGGCCTGCTGCATCCCAATTTTTTCGTCTTCGGTAGTTATCGACATTCTTAAACTTTTATTTGTTGCAAAATTAACAATTAATACGGTTGGCAGGGTTTACCAAATGTCAGTTTGTAAGGGTAGGTGCTGTGTTCCCGGTAGTAATTAAAAAAGCCGCTCTACTTTTGTAAAGTGGCTTTGTAGTGTGTTTGGGAAATTCTTCCCTTCAGGGCGAAAAGTTATTTTTTCAACGGGCCGACGTGCCGGTAAGTGTTGATGAGCAAACCTGTGGGCGTACTCTTCGAGTCGACAAAAGCAAGTTCACGGGCGTCAATAGTGTCAGACAATAAGCGTTTACCCCGGCCAAGCAACACCGGGTAGGTGATGAGCACAACCTCGTCAGCCAGTCCCTGGTCAAGCAACACAGAAGTTAGCGTTGAACTTCCAACGACGATCAGGTCGGGGCCATCGGTTGATTTGAGATCGCGAATAGACGCTATAATATCCTCGCCCAAACCCTTTACCGGTCCCCATTCCAGGCTGTCGGGCCTGTGGGTTACTATGTATTTTGTTGCGGCATTTATAGCATTTGCCATTGGGAAATCCCCGGCAGTAGGCCAAAAGCCGCTAAATATATCGTAAGTGCGGCGGGCAAGCAGCAGGTCGAAGTTAGGCCCGTATGCCTCCAGCAGGGTTGCCGCTCCGGCAGGACTGCGATACGGTGTTGTCCATGCGCCATAGGTATAATCGCCGTCATGTTCTATCACGCCATCCAGCGAGATATGTTCAAAAATTCTGATCTTTCTCATTTGTTTATAAGTAGTTTATAGGTAAATAAAATTCCTTTTCCTGCGGTCATGTTTTTAGATTGTATTATTGCGGCTTTGTTATTGTAAAAAGCCATTCAAAAGATCTGATATCGTTTTTGTCTGCTGCATTAAGCTTACATGTCCCTGTGCAGGAACAATGGCCAAATGTGATTTTGGCATCGGCGCCAAATCAGCAGATATACCACCTCCCAGTAATTGATATGTTTTCATCAATTCCACTTTGTCCAGGCCATCATTATCGCCCGAGATGAGCAATACCGGCGAAGTAATTTTAGCGATATTGGCATCGCCAACGTCAAAGGGTACCCCGGCAAAAACAATCATTTGTTCTATAAACTTTCTCCATTTTGTTTTGTCGGGTGCTACTGCATCATATGCAGTTTTTAAAGGAGTATTGTCAAAAAATTCAGGCTTAAAGCCTTTAAACCCACCATTTACTACGGGCAGCCAGCCATTAGTTTTGTAGGTAGAAGAAATGATCACTAATTTTTTTACCCGTTTAGGGCTTTTTACTGCTAACTGGTAAGCTATGGAGCCTCCCATGCTATACCCTGCAACATCAGCACTATCAATTTTTAGGTAATTCATTACTCCTTCCACATCACTTGCCAGAGTAGCAATGTCTAATTTTCTGTCCGAATATGGTGTATGTCCGTGCCCCTGCATTTCAAGGGCAATTACCTTTCTTGTTTTTGACAGTTCGGGGATTAACTGCGCCCAGTTTAACTCAATGGTATAAAAAGCGCCATGCAGCAAAACGATAGGCTTACCGTCGCCATAAACTTCGTAATAAACTTTGATACCATTAACCGGTGCATAGCCACTGGCGGCAGGCTTAAGCTGTTGCCCTTTACATTGAAATATTGTAAAAAGAAGCATAGCTATTATTAATACCGGTTGGACAACGTTAGATCCTTTGAATACTCTTTTCATGGAATGTTAGTTTAATTGTTTCGATTTGATTGACAATACAAAGATGGCAGGTATTTTAGGCTTGTGTACTGTGTGAAAACGACAAATTGCGGGGTGGATCGCGACACAAAGATATCGCCGGTGAGTTTTCTTTATATTTAAGCCGATATCAACCAAATGCTACTGTACTAAAAGATCCAGTTAAAACCGTTATACTTTTCACTTTCGTAAAGTCTCTTCGTTGGTTGTAGGGGAATTATCCCGAACTTATTGTGCGGCAGTGAGTATGCGGCGCAGGGATGCGGAGTAAAATACTCGTGACTTCTCAGGTAGTTTCCTTTATTTAGTAACTTGTAATCGAAATAGTAGCCTGCAATTTCAACTACTAAAATTTAACCGTTAACAGATATCACATCAATGAAACAAAAAGAATTAGCCGAATTAACAAACGACGAATTATTACAGGAAGCAAGAAAGATCAAGTCTGGTAAGCTTATGGATGCCGTGATCTTTGGTTTTTTAATCGGAGTGTCCGTTTATAGCGTTGCCAGAAATGGGTTTGGATTGTTGACCTTTCTTCCATTGGTTTATATTCCGATAGCGGCGAGGAATAGGGCCCGGAATAAGGAAATAGAGAGATTGGTAACCGAGAGGGGCTTGAAATAGATCCTATTTGGCTTGAGTAGCAGCGCTGGGGTGCAGCGTAGAGTGCCCGTGGCTTCTTAGTTTTGATAAGTCACGGGTACGCCCACACCCGGACTTTTGTGTCGCATCCTCTTGCCAGCGAGGAGAAGGAGCTTTAAGCTGTTTATAATATCTTGAATATTAAACTGTTGTTCAATATTCGGCGATCCCCGGTAAAATCAATCCCCTTGTTTCAATGATGAAACCTACTTGCCTTAACTAATATCCAAACCTTTAAGCTTTCGTTCCCACCCAAAAGATAATCGCAAATAAATTTGCGCAACTCAAAAGTTGCATATATATTTACGCAACTTTTAAGTTGCGCGTTTTAACATGAAACAAGATCTATTCCAGGCCATAGCCGATCCGACACGCAGGGCGATTTTAACTTTAATTGCTATTAAGGCGTTAACGCCTAATGCAATGGCCGAAAAATTTGATATGACCCGGCAGGCAGTATCCAAACATATTAAAGTACTGCATGAATGCGAACTCATTAAACCAGAGCACTCGGGCAGGGAGATTTATTATCACTTTAATGCAAAGAAAATGCAGGAGTTTGATAATTGGTTGGCCCAATTCAGGCAAAGCTGGGAAACACAGTTTAATCAGCTCGACAAAGTATTATCAACAATTAAAAACCAGACAATATGAACAACGATTTGCTATTTGATTTTACCGTTGATAAAGCAGCGCAGAGGGTATTTATAACCCGCGAGCTTGATGCCGGGCTTGACCTGGTATGGGATGCTTTTACCAAACAGGAGATACTTGACCAGTGGGCAGCGCCTGCACCTATGCGCTCCAAAACCAAATACATGAATTTTGAAGTTGGGGGACGGCGATTTTACGCCATGGTAAACCCCGACGGGCAAGAACGCTGGCTGTTGCAGAAATATACTTCTATTACGCCCAAGACCAATTTTAAACTATATAACTCTTTTGCCGACAAAGACGAAAACCCGGAATTGCCGGGCTCAGAATGGGATTACAATTTCAGCGAACAAGATGGCATAACAACGGTGAATATTTCCATTTATAATGAATCGCTGGAACGAATGGAACGCTTAACCGATGGTTTCACCAAAGGAATGATGCTGATGTTGAAAAACCTGGACGATCTGTTTGCAACCTTATCGCAAAAATCATAAGGTAAAATGAATATTAATAACCGAAGAGATAAACAAAAAACATAACAATTTAAAAACTAAAAATTATGAGAGCAATTAATCCCTGGATCAACTTCAATGGTAACGCCCAGGAAGCATTCAATTTTTACAAATCAGTTTTTGGCGGAGAGTTCACCAGGATCATTCGCTTCAAAGACTTAGCTGGCCCTGAATTCCAGGTGGCGGAAAGTGAAGAAAACAAAATAATGTACATTGGTTTACCCCTCGGCAAAAACAATGTATTGATAGCTAATGATGTTCCCGATTTTATAGGGAAGGTAAGTGAAAACGAAAACAGGTCTAAAATATACGCGGGCGCCGAAAGCCGTGAAGAAGCCGACAAAATATTTAACGGATTGTCAGCAGGCGGCGAAGTTGAAGGGCCGATTGGTGATAGTCCCTGGGGTACATACGCCGGTATGTTCAGGGATAAATATGGTATTGAATGGATTGTGGAGTTTGATCCCAGCTATAAAGGGTAGGTTTAAGGGAGAGACAATGTAGCTGTGCAAGGGTAGGCATGTTGCATAATCTAAGAGTTAAAAGAGGCTGTATCATAAATCAATTTTGGCAGATGGCTGCTAAATAAATTTCGGCACCGATCAGTTACTCATCAAAACGGGCAATCTCCGATTAGAAAATTGCCCTTTTTGATGCCATTTTGAGGCTGATTTAAGTCTTTACAAAATTTAATTTCGGCATCGAATGTCGAAATCGATTTATAATACAGCCTCTTTTTATTGGAGCGGCGAAAAGTCAAACTTTTTAGGTGATTTGCGAGCTATACAAAACGCACAAGTATTTTTGAAAAGATATTACTTTCAGAATAGACAGTATTCTCATTAATAGCAACATCTAAAAATTATCAGTATAGTCATTGCCTCTAATGAGGGTGCTTCTTTTGCCTTAAATTGGTTTCCAATTGGCGCGGCTTTAACAAACTATCTAACACTTTTACCTTTTTAACAGAATCAATTTTAAATTGTAACTTCTGAAGTTCATTAGCATTATTAATGACAGGCTTTGAAAAATACAAATAACCAATACCGGAACTTAAACCCAATGAGAACAAAGTGATCATAAACCAATGAATAAAGTTGAAGTTCTTTAATTTAACACCTTCTGGTCTAGTAACGAACCATATCATCAGCACGAATAGACCAAGTCCAAAAGCAAAAAACAATGTGAAGGCAACAGCGTCTTTAACATTTGCAACCTTTGAAAAGATTTGTATCTCATTAGAAACAAACATTACTATCGCCGAGAATATGGAAAGGATTTCGATGTTTCTTTTATCTGTACGTTCAATTTCTTCTTTTACTCCCTTTACAACTTTACGATCTGCATCAATCATTTTCTCTATTTCATACATAGAGTTGAATTTTAGCCGGTCCATTCTATATTCCTCTATTTCTTCACTTAGCTTTTTATAGTTTAAGGGCAAAACAAAAGATGAGGCCACAAAGCAAGCAATGGAATTATTAATCATCACTTTGCATCCTTCATAGTTATTTTGGAAGGCCAGATAATCGGTTTCCTCGCAAATACCAAGATTTTCAATCAACCTTTTTAAGTTTTCTTCAAACTTGGCAATAAGATTATGGATCTCTGTCAATTTTGATTCGTTGGATTCAAATTGGCGCTCGATCTCTGATTTGAGATATTTATTAATGATTTTGTAGTAAGGAAAGAAGTTCTTGTTTTTTCTCTGCTCCGCTCTGTCTGTATACTTTTTTAGCTTTTCCTCCCAGTTGTCCAGTTCTAACTTGCCTTGATCAAGTTCCAGAGATAATATATTATTGTCTAAGTAACAGAAAGTAACATCAGACGCTTTTTGATCAAATAAGCTAAAGCCATTTCTTCCAGTATAATATTGTTCGTATTTGGTTCTTAAATTCTCCAGTGACCCAAGATCACGCTTGTTATCTTTGAAGTATTTAATCAAAATGTGATAATCATTTAAGGTTAATATACCCGCAGTTTCAAATTTATGGAGTGCCGCATCACGCTTTACGATATAATTTGGAGGAGGAAGACCATCATCGTAATGCCCTTCTATTACATCGTTGAATTCGTTAAAATCAGCGACCTTGCTTAACTGTACAGTGGAGTAGTTGAAATTAATTGCGTAAAGATAATTTTGGTGCGATTCCTGCAGTCTAAAAGAAAGTTTGTATAAAAGAAAACCGCATTTTTTTTGCAAGATGTCTACATAGGATATCGATGTTGTATTTTTTAGATGATCATCTATCAACAGTAAGTCTCTAAAATCACTTTCCTGAAACGACAAGCTATGATCTATTTGAGATAACCTAACATTCAATTGGAATACCTTTGCATTTTCACGTGCCGCAGAGTTGCCGTCTTTCACCTTTTCTGAATCATTTTTAATAACAGAGAATAGTGTGCTTGTATTAGATTGATAGATAAGGTGTCGATCAACAAATTCTATTAAAGATCTGTATTTTTTTAAGGTCTGGTTTACCGGAAAAAGAAAGTTAGCTTTAAATTCTTCCTGCGCTACTGCCTCCATTTCAGGGTAGGCTGAAATATCTATATCTGCAACGTCATTTTTTACATAGTTCTCTAATTCGATTAACTTGTTTTTATGCCAAATTAGGTCTGTAACATACTCACCGGAAATGACTGAAAGGTTGAGATGTTCAAAAAATGGAGTAGCTACTCGGTCTAAAATTGAAGCCACTGCTACTTCAATTGATAACACATATGCCTTATCGTTTACATCGTCTCGGGTGATGAGATTTGAAAACTGTGAAGTCCAAGTCGAAGGCAATTGAGTACGAATATGCGTGAGCGCTGCGTCAATGTGGCTCATTTGTGGGGTTTATAATTTAAAAATCTTGGTTTCGTTCATTATCATAGTTGCTGGAATACTCATAGAAAATTTGCCATTTTTCTTTGCTAGTGAAAATACAGTTTTCCAAGATTGCCATTTATGACTTAAATCAACGAGTTGAAATGCGCTATAGTTGATTAGGTCCGGATTTTCATTTTTTAAGCGATTGATTCCATCGTCGATCATATGGATAATATTTTCATCCAATTGTATAGAACCATGATAATTATTAAACCCTTCTTTAAAACTTAATTGATCTCTGGTGATGGTATAACATTGCGATTCATTCATGTGATTTTGAATATCACTTTCTACATGCCCGTAAGGAAGAGCTGCAAAGTCATCAAATACAGTTAATAACCCAGCATCATTAGGGGATGAGGTAACAGCAACAGTAAAAAAAAGCAGTTTTGTAAGTTTTAATCGTGAAAGGTCATTACCTTGTCTCCATTCCCTAACTTGTTCAGAATACCAACGAGTAAGCTGATAAACGGCATAATCGAATGCAGCTAGTTTAGTCGGGTTCATGAGTAATGGTTTTAGTGTGCTTGAGTAAAGTAAGTTAAAAACTACTAAATATGTTGAGAAAATTTATTAACACAACTGTTTTTTATGTGGATAACGAGCCTTGGGTAATTATTTAAGAGTAATTGCAGATGCATGTGTATCCCAATATATGTGAAGTAGATTGCCTAATTGAATATTTAAAAAACCGCAACTCATGCTTTTTCAGTAATGCCATAAGAAGCTCATTGGGGGTGACCGGAGCATTATCTAAAATACTTGTTGGTAAAATAACCATTTAATGAGTGAGTTTTATAGAAAGAAAAATCTCGACCATACTAGCTGTTTCAATTTTTACCAAATTCGGTATTTAGTTGACCGCCAGGAAATTGACATTATCTTGGATTTTCTTTACCTGATGGCAAAAAAGCATCCTGAGACTGAGTAAAGCAAAATGACGGTAACCTGGAGTGAATGTTGAATGTAGTGAAATCGACCTGAACACCTTATAGAGCTTTGTTGTAGACTTTATTGCCTAAGAGCTGATAGAAATGTCTATGCAATTGTCGAACAGCATTTGATCCGGCTGTAACAAGTTAGGTCACAGATTTTACTGCCATAAAAAAAGGAAACGAACAAATCGGTTCGTTTCCTTTAGTAGCCCGTAGGGGAATCGAACCCCTGTTTGAAGAATGAAAATCTCCTGTCCTAACCCCTAGACGAACGGGCCTTTTTTATTTTGTTTCCTGTAACTTGCATTACACAATCCCGGAAAACGCTGGATTGATAACGTATTAAAAAACCCCAGATCTTTCGATTTGAGGTTTCGTGTCTTGTGGTAGCCCGTAGGGGAATCGAACCCCTGTTTGAAGAATGAAAATCTCCTGTCCTAACCCCTAGACGAACGGGCCTTTTTTTATTGTTTCCCTTGATTTGGGATTGCAAAGATAGAGTTTAAATAATAAAATTAAAATAAACAATAAAAAAAATCCAAATTGTTGATGAAAGTTATTGTATATCAATTAAATAAAATAAAAAATTAAGATGGGGCTTGCAAACTTTGCCGGGTTAAAGCTATCTTTATTCCATAAATCAATCATCTTTTTATGAAAGCTATCTGGAATAACCAGGTCATTGCCGAAAGCAATGACACTATTGTTGTTGAAAATAATCATTATTTCCCTAAAGAAAGTGTTAAGGCCGAGTACCTTAAACCGTCCGACGTGCATACAACCTGCCCGTGGAAGGGGTTGGCATCATATTATTCCCTCGATGTTGACGGCAAAGAAAACCAGGATGCCGCCTGGTTTTATCCCGAACCAAAAGATGCTGCAAAAAACATTACCAACTATGTGGCGTTTTGGAAGGGTGTGAAAATTACCGAATAAAACTATGAAAACTTACGATGCCATTGTTATAGGCGCCGGTCAGGCCGGGGCTCCATTAGCCAAAAAATTGGCTAATGCCGGGAAAAAGACCGTTATAATTGAGAAACGATTTTATGGCGGTACTTGCGTTAACGATGGCTGTACGCCTACTAAAACCATGGTTGCTTCGGCAAAGGCGGCTTACATGGCCGGTAAAAGTCATGAATTGGGTGTGCCGGTAAAAAAGTTTTCGGTTGATCTTGCCGCCATAAAAAAACGTAAGGATGATATTGTATTACGCTCGCGTAATGGCGGACTAAAATCTGCCGAAAAAACACAGAACCTCGATGTGGTGTTGGGCGAGGCGACTTTTACCGGCGAAAAAACGGTTGAGATTAAGCTTAACAGCGGTAAAAAGCAAACGATTACTGCGGATCTTATCTTTTTAAACCCGGGTGCGTTGCCTTTGATTCCCGAAATTGAGGGCTTGAATGAGATAAAATATCTCAACTCAACCACCATACTTGATTTGGCAGAAGTACCGGAGCATCTGCTTGTGCTTGGCGGAAATTACATCGGACTGGAGTTTGGGCAGATGTTTCGGCGGTTTGGCAGCAAGGTTACTATTTTAGAAAAATCAGAGCGGATAGTTTCGCATGAGGATGAGGATATTTCTGAAGAGATGCAAAAGATCCTCGAACTGGAGAAAATCGAGATCCTCAATAATGCTCAGGCTGTTAAGTTTAAACAAAAAGCCGGCGGCAAAATAACAGCGACGATAGCTCAAAAAGGAGAGGAGCGAAAAATTAAATGCACCCATTTATTGGTGGCCATCGGCCGCAAACCGCAAACGGAGGCTTTGAATTTGCCCATCGCAGGGATTGAAACGGATGAGCATGGTAATATCAAGGTGAACGACAAGCTGGAAACCTCAGCCGCTGGTGTTTATGCACTTGGTGACGCAAAGGGTGGCCCGGCGTTTACACACATTTCCTATAACGATTATACCATTGTTTACCGTAACCTTTTTGAAAAAACGGATTATAACATCCAGGACCGTCCGGTGCCTTATTGTATGTTTACCGATCCGCAACTGGGCAGGATCGGTTTGGATGAAACCGGGGCAAAAAAGCTGGGGATCAAATATAAAGTAGCAAAGCTGCCCATGGCCCATGTGGCGCGTGCTATTGAAACCGGCGATACGCGTGGTTTTATGAAAGCCATTGTTGATCCGGATACAAAAAAGATCTTAGGTGCTACGGTACTTGGCCCCGAAGGCGGAGAAATCATGACTGTGCTGCAAATGGCCATGGAAGGCGGTATTACTTACGACAGGATCCGCTATTGTGTTTTTGCCCATCCACTGTATTCCGAATCGCTGAATAACCTTTTCATGACTCTTGGGGATTAAAACCGGCGCGCATGATCAAGGTTGATAAGGTAAGCAAATATTTTGGTGGGGTTAAAGCAGTTGATGGGGTATCTTTCGAGGTAGGGGAGCAGGAGAACCTCATTTTGTTGGGCACCAGCGGCTGCGGTAAAACCACCACGCTAAAAATGATCAACCGGCTTATTGAGCCAACAAGCGGCATAATCTACATGAATGATAAAAACATCATGGAGCAGCAGCCTGAAAACCTGCGCCGCGGAATTGGCTACGTATTGCAAAATAACGGCTTGTTTCCTCATTATACGGTTGCTCAAAATATAGCGGTTGTTCCTAACCTGTTAAAATGGGATAAGCAGAAAACTGAAAAGCGCACGGCCGAGCTAATGGAAAAACTCCACCTCGATGCTTCGTATCTGAACATTTACCCTAACGAATTGAGCGGTGGCCAGCAGCAGCGCATTGGTTTGGCAAGAGCATTGGTGTCGGATCCGCCGGTGTTGCTGATGGATGAGCCTTTTGGCGCGCTGGATAATGTAACCCGCTCAAAAATTCATGCCGAATTTAAAGCCCTCGATGAGCTGAAGCGCAAAACCATCATCATGGTAACGCATGACGTGCAGGAAGCTTTTGAACTGGGTGACAGGATCTGCCTGATGGATAAAGGAAAAATTGTACAGTCGGGCACACCTGCTCAATTGCTTTTTAATCCTGTCAATGATTTTGTAAAGGATTTTCTGAAACATCAGCGGTTGCAGCTGGAATTTAAGGCGATTAAACTGATTGACCTTTGGGAGTTGTTACCAGAGTTGAACAAAGAAGCAAAAGCTTCGTCATTTGAAGCTGGTATTAACCTGTGGGAAGCCCTGGAGAGTTTTAAATTTAATAACGGCGAAACCATTAATATCAGCAAAGATCAAAACCAGATTAAAACTGTAAGCTTTGAACAACTGATGACGGCCTTTTATCAATATAAAAACCATCAGGCCCATGAATGAGCAACAGCAAACTTTATGGCAGTTTATGCAGCAGCAGGCCGGCAAGTTGCAGGAGCAAACACTGCAGCATATCGGGCTTACTTTTATTTCGTTGTGCATAGCTGTATTGGTTGGCTTGCCGCTGGGCATTCTTATCGTTCGTAAAAAACAATTATCAGGCATAGTTTTAGGGATTGCAGGGGTATTACAAACTATCCCCAGTATAGCCCTGCTTGGTTTCATGATCCCGCTTTTGGGGATCGGCCCTAAGCCAGCCATTGTTGCATTATTGCTATATGCACTTTTACCCATTATCCGCAACACCTACACGGGCATTTTAGGGGTTGATGCGTCGGTTAAAGAAGCTGCTGTTGCTATGGGGATGAGCAAATGGCAAATACTGTTTAAGGTAGAATTGCCCCTGGCTATGCCGGTAATATTTGCGGGCATCCGTACCGCTACGGTGATCAACGTAGGTGTGGCAACGCTGGCTTCGCTCATTGCAGCCGGTGGTTTGGGCGAGTTTATTTTCGGTGGGATCTCACTTAATAATACCAATATGATCCTGGCGGGAGCAATCCCATCGGCCTTGCTTGCTGTTATTTTTGATTTATTACTGTCGATGGTGCAGAAGGTCAGCTTTAAAAAGCTTAAACGGGTGGTATATGTATTTCCGGTATTGCTGGTAGTATTCTGCCTGTTCTATATCATCCCGGCCAAATCAAAAGGAAAGCTTACCGCGGGCTTTACGCCCGAGTTTATGGGCCGCCAGGATGGCGACCTCGGCCTTAGGAGCAAATACGGCTTAAAGATCCATACTATCGTAATCAGTGATGCTGTAATGTATAAGGCTGCATTTGAAAAGCACCTGGATGTAATTAGTGGCTATTCAACCGATGGCAGGCTAAAAGCTTACGATTTGGTTGTACTGGATGATGATAAGCACATTTTTCCGCCATACTATGCGGCGCCAATTGTGCGCGATGATGTCCTGAAAAAATTTCCTGACCTTGAGCCGACATTAAATCTGCTTTCGGGCAAAATAAATGATTCAGTCATGACGGTTTTAAATTACCGTACCGACTATCTTCACCAAAGCCCCGAGCGTGTTGCTAAGGATTTTTTGGTTGCCAATAAATTATGGCGACCCGAGCGGGGCGGGAGCGATGGCATAGTGCGGATAGGTTCAAAGATATTTGGTGAACAATACATCCTGGCCAATATGTACAGCATGCTGATAAAGGGTTATACAGATCATGATGTATCAACCAAAACAGGCCTTGGCGGCACCAAAATTTGTTTTGACGCGCTAACCAATAACCAGATAGATTTTTACCCCGAATACACGGGGACGGGTTTGCTGGCTATTTTACAGGCATCGCCAAAAACGGTTAATGAGGTAACAGTAAACAGGGATAGCACATACAATTATGTACAACACCAGTTTGAAAGCAGGTATCAAATTAAATGGCTTAAACCCATTGGTTTTAACAACGCTTACGCTTTAATGATGCGGCAGCAGCAGGCCAGGCAATTGGGTATTAAAACAATTTCAAACTTAAAACAGTTTTTGGATAAGAAATAACATCGATGGATTTAATAGCCCGGTACAAAGAGGTACGCCAACGTACAGAAAAAATTTGCTCGTATTTGCAAACCGAAGACTATGTGGTACAGCCTGTGGTGGACGTTAGTCCG
This sequence comes from Mucilaginibacter sp. SJ, assembly GCF_028993635.1. Lineage (NCBI taxonomy): Bacteria > Pseudomonadati > Bacteroidota > Sphingobacteriia > Sphingobacteriales > Sphingobacteriaceae > Mucilaginibacter > Mucilaginibacter sp. SJ. The sequence goes on along the minus strand of NZ_CP118631.1, from coordinate 3,639,243 downwards.
CCTAAATGGCATATCGGGCACGTTACCTGGTTTTTTGAAACGTTTATCCTTAAGCCCTACTTCATGGGTTACAAGGAATATAATCCTGATTATAACTTCGTTTTTAATAGCTACTACGAAACTGTAGGCACACGCGTGATCCGTACCGACCGCGGCAACCTGAGCCGCCCAACGGTTATTGAAATTTACAGTTACCGTAAATATGTTGACGAGGCCATGGAGGGCTTTTTATGCGGCGAAGTAAGCGACGATGTTAAAGAACTCCTTATTCTCGGTTTTAACCACGAAGAGCAGCACCAGGAGCTTTTAATGACCGATATTAAATTCATACTGGGCCATAATCCGTTGTTTCCTGCCTATAATAAAAATTATACAGCGCCTCGTATTGATGAAGGGGAGGATGATGCTTTTATCAGCATGGATGAAGGCATTTATGAAATAGGCTTTAACGGCGATGGATTTTGTTTTGATAATGAACTCAACCGGCATAAAGTATACCTCAATGCCTATGAAATAAGTCCCAAACTGGTAACCAATGCCGAATACCAGGAGTTTATTAACAGCGGCGGTTATCATGATTTCCGGCACTGGCATGCCGAAGGCTGGGATTGGGTAAAAACCAATAAGGTTGAAGCTCCGTTGTATTGGCACTTGGTAGATAATGAATGGCATAACTATACCTATCACGGCTTAGAGCCGCTGCATTTAAAAGATCCCGTTACACATATCAGCTATTTTGAAGCCTATGCTTACGCTTCGTGGAAGGGCTTGAGATTGCCAACGGAGTTTGAATGGGAAGCGGCATCCTCGAAATTTAACTGGGGGCGCCGCTGGGAATGGACTGAAAGTTCCTACCTTCCTTACCCGGGTTTTGCCAAAGCGCCGGGTGCCATAGGCGAATACAATGGCAAGTTTATGGTTAATCAGAAAGTGCTGCGCGGCGCGTCAGAAGTTACGCCTCCGGGTCATAGTCGTGCAACTTATCGCAATTTTTTTCAGACAAATTTACGATGGCAATTTACTGGCATAAGACTTGCGAGGTAAATTGACACAAAAAACCACCACATCTATGAACCAAGCCTTTACACCAACAGCCGTAAATTGTGACATAAGCGCCGAAAACAGGCAGTTTTATGCCGACGTTGTGGCGGGGTTGCAGGCGGAGCCAAAGCACCTCAATTCAAAGTATTTTTATGATGCCAATGGCGATAAGCTGTTTCAGGAGCTCATGAACTGCCCTGAATATTATCCAACCAATTGCGAGCTGGAGATCTTTTCAGAAAAAACTGCCGAAATCTGCGATGCGTTGATTGCCGGTGGCGATGCTTTTGACCTGATAGAGCTTGGTGCCGGCGATGCCACAAAATCCTCTTACCTGCTTAAATATCTGCTGAATAAAAAAGCTGATTTTACTTATTTGCCTATTGATATCTCAGATAATGTAATATCATATCTCAATATAACCCTGCCCGTAACTTTGCCCGGCTTAAAGATCACCGGACTAAATGGCGAATATTTTGAGATGCTGAAAAAGGCCGCCGCTATTTCACCAAGGCGTAAAGTGGTGCTGTTTTTAGGTTCAAACATTGGCAATATGCCACTTAACGGAGCGATTGACTTTTGCCGCGAATTAAGAAATAACCTGTCAGAAGGAGACATGGTACTGATTGGCATGGACCTGAAAAAAGATCCGCGAGTTATCCTTGCAGCTTATAATGACAAAGATGGTATTACCCGCGAGTTTAATCTCAACCTGCTTCGTCGCATTAACCGCGAGCTGCATGCTAATTTTGATATAAGCAAGTTTGAACACTATCCAACCTACGATCCTGAAACCGGGGCGTGCAAAAGTTACCTCATTAGTTTAGAGGATCAGCAGGTGAGCATCGGGAACGAAAAAATAGATTTCAGGAAGGATGAATACATCTACATGGAGATCTCCCAAAAGTTTACCCTTATGCAAACCGATCAGATAGCCATAAACACAGGCTTTCAGCCGGTAGGCCAGTTTTTTGATACCAAAAAATGGTTTATTGACGCGGTTTGGGTAGCGGCGTGACCGTTGATTGATAATAATTACGTTGATTTCGCTGATGCTTTAATATGTTCAGGAGATCAACGTAATCAGTGCAATCAAAAATCATCAGCGGTTCATAGCAGCTTCGGGTTCAACTCCGAGTCAATCAGATCCCCGATTGGTTTACCCATCAGCCATTTATGGTGATCATTTTTTTGCCATTCGTTTTTGTAAGGGGTAACGCGGGCACCATCGGCTACATAAATGATGGTCATGATCTCGCGCATTTTGTTTGAGTTGTTGCCGGGGGCATTGTGGATGGTGAAGCCCCGGTGCCAGGTTGCGTCGCCGGCCTTCATAGTTTGGGCGCGGGTTATCTCAAATCCTTTCTCTTTCACATACTCATCAAACGCCGATTCCGATTCGTCAGAAATTTCATGGTTAAATACAGCGCCGTTAACGTATGAGCCCGAGGCGAAGGTTAGCATGCCCATGTTTACGTCAATATCAACCAGCGGCATCCAAAGGGTTACCGTGTTGTTGGTATCGATAGGCCAGTAGTACTGGTCCTGGTGCCATGGGGTAGGGCCACCGCCGGGTTCTTTAAATAAGGCCTGGTCATGATAAATGCGTACGTTTTCAACCCCCATCAGGTCGGCGGCAATTTTGGCCAGGCGTTTGGCCATTACAAACGTTTTAACATCCTCATCAACCCGCCAAAGGTTCATGATCTGTAAAAAGGCTTTTCCGTAAGTGTCCCGTTCGTCCAGTTTGCGCTTTTCGGTGTTGTACCTGTCGGCCGCGCCAACAATTACTGGGCGATAGGCTGCAATTTCATCTTTTGTAAGCACTTCGTGTACAAGGGTATGGCCTTTTTCACGAAATTCCTTAATATTGTGATTGGATAGTTTTATAAAATTATCAAGTGACGGTAAATGAGCGATCTGGGTATCCATAGTTTTTAGGTTTATATTTCAAAGTAAACTTATCTTTAGTTGAAAAAAAATGAAATGAATGGTACATTTATGGATGATTTTATCCGTAATTTGAATTAGAATTTTATTTACGTTAAAATATGCAATGATAAAAGCGTCGTACGAAGTTCTTCAGCCTACAAATACACAATCATTTCTTGTACGGAAATTTGATAAGCTGGCATTTGATGCCCCCTATCATTTTCACGAGGAATATGAATTGACATGTATTATCAGCGGCACCGGCAAACGCTATGTTGGCAGCCACATGGAAGATTTTGCGTCCGGCGATCTGGTATTGCTTGGTTCCAACCTGCCGCATTGCTGGAAACTTGAGCCAAATGAAACAGTGCTTCGCGAGGCAAGCGCCGTGGTGATCCAGTTTAATGATGCTTTTTTGGGCGAGGAATTTTTTAACAAATTTGAGCTTCAGCTCATCAAAAAACTTTTTCAGCAAAGCGGGTGCGGGGTGTCATTTTATGGCGAAACGCGTACCGAGGTTAACAAACTGCTGCTTAGCCTGGTTGAAGAGAAAAGCAATTTCAGGATGCTGATAGGTTTGCTTGAGATCCTGCACCGTATGGCTTCATCAGAAGAGTACGTGCTGCTCGATCAGCACCGGATCATAGGCGAGCGCTCAAATACCGAACGTGAGCGCATTAACCCGGTATTTGCTTACCTGGTTGAAAATTTCAGAAAACACGTATCATTAGATAAAGCGGCCGGTATTGCCAATATGACCCCGAATGCTTTTTGCAAATACTTTAAAAAAGTTACCCGCAAAACATTCATGGAAACTATAATTGAGTATCGCCTTAATTATGCCATACAACAACTGGTGCAAACAGATAAGCCTATTTCAGAGATCTCCTATGAGAGTGGCTTTGGCGACGTATCGCATTTTTATAAAATGTTTAAAGCCAAAATGAACCTGAGCCCGCTTAATTACCGCAAAAGGTTTATGCGCAACCTGGCCGGCGATAAAAAGCTATCAGCGTAATTAAGTATTAAGTCGGAAGTCTTTAGTCAGAAGTCGGTCAGGCCTTATACTTCTTACTTATAATTAATGACTTAAGACTTACAACTTAGGACTGACGACTAATTTACACTAATAATACCACGCTTAATAGCGTAAATAACCAATCCTACTAAATTTTTCGATCCGGTTTTTTCAAACAGCCTTGCGCGGTAACCTTCAACAGTGCGCACACTCAGGAAAATTTTATCCGCTATCTCCTGGTTGGAGCATTCCTGGCAAACCAATTTAAGCACTTCAATTTCGCGCTCGTTAAGGTCGGTTTTGTTATTGGGGATATTATCGGCGTGGTCGTTGCCTACCAGCTGTTTGATGAGCGTTATAGAAAGATGTTCATTAAAATAAAAACCTTTGTTATAAACGGTTGATACAGCCTCGATGATCTCTTCCGGTTCGGCGTTTTTAAGCAGGTAGCCCGATGCGCCGGCCTTCATCATATCCACAATGTATTTATCTTCATTAAACATAGATAATGCCAGGATCTTAATGTCCTTAAAGTGCTGATGAACATAGGTAGCGGTTTGAATGCCGTCCATCTCGGGCATTTTAATATCCATCAATATAACATCGGGGGTTTTGTCGGTCAATAAGCCTATCAGCTCTTTGCCGTTCGAAGCTTCGAGTACCAGCTCAAAACCTCCGCAATCTTCAAGGGTAGCTTTTAAACCATTTCTGAAAATTTTATGGTCGTCTACTATACCTAATTTAATTGGCCCCATAGGTTGTTAACAAGATTGAAATTATCAATAAATATAAACTATTGATTTTAACTATGCTACTTTTAATTTAATGATACTGATTGCCCCGCTAAGCGGTTTGCTGTACGTATTTATTTCGCCATTAATGAGTTGCACGCGGCTTTGTAAATTTTTAAGACCGAAACCCTGCTTAACATCGCCCATATTAAAGCCTTTGCCGTTATCCTTAAACTCCATAATGAGGTAACCGGCTTGTAAGGCCATATTAAGGTTTATCACCGTAGCTTCCGAGTGTTTGATAGCATTACCAAACAACTCCTGGGCTATGCGGTACAGTGCCAGTTCAATTTCATTAGAGAAGCGCTTATCGGCAAAATTTTTAGTGAAATTAACTTTGATATGGGTATTGTTTTCCACCTTGGTGCACAGCGCCTCAACAGCAATCAGCAGTCCATAGTCGGTAAGTATAGGGGGCAGCACATTTTGTATAATGTTCCGGATCTCCTGGATGCACTCATCGGCCAGTTTGCGGGTATCTATCAGCAGGGGTTGGCTTACCTCGCTCACGCAGTTCTTATCAAGCCGGTGTAGGTTAAGCTTGATTGCCGAAAGCACCTGGCCAACACTATCATGCAGGTCTTCGGCCAGGCGCCTGCGTTCACTTTCCTGAGTTTCAAAAACGGCGTTCATGAGGTCGGTTTGCCTTGCATCATGCATGGCGCGTAGCTCTGCCTGGTTTTTTAGCATCCTCCGCTGGTAAATAATCACGAAGAAAAATAAAAAGCCGATCAATATAACAACCACGAGTGTCCCGATGATGAGTACCGGGATTAGGCCATTTTGGGTTATCTCTAAAATAGGGCTGTTATACATGATCATAATGTGCAAACCTGCTTATGCCTTTTTTTGTGGCTTGCAAAGTAATGCAACGGAGTATATTAGATTCGTAATAATATTAGTTATGCTAAAGATAACATAATAATCTGCTTTATCCTTATCAGGTATCTTGCTAAAAAGCATAAATAAAAAGATATTTACTGCTGAGTAAAATAGCACGCCTGAATTAAACCAAAATAAACCTTGTTTTTCAATATGAATAAAGGTTTGTGGATTTAAAAGTTGATAGAAGTATATAAGCGATAATACTATTAGTAAAAGACTTGATGCTGTATTTGAAACCGATGGATAATCAAACAAATTTTTGGCGTTATATAATACTACTGCCACTGTTATAGCTGCGAGTAATACAACTATCTTCTTTAGAAAAGACTTTGAAAGCAGTTTATAATACATCAAGCCAAAGAATCCTATTGTTAGGATAACATATACGTGGAGTAATGGATTAGTGTTTAAGGGATGTCCGGTATGTGGCTTGAATTGATATGACAACCACATCGACCAGTCAAATAAGGCTGATATCAATAAAAACAAAGCTAACAATTTCATTAAGCTGTCAAGATGCTTGTAGTTATGCGCCGCTGCCAGCAACGGGAATAGACCGGACATGACCGATATATTCATTAATAAAACGCTTACAAGCATGTGATTAGAATAATTAATATTAGTCTTTAGTCAAAATATTTTGCGGACAGCCAGCAGTACCAGGACATGGCACGGCCTGTTCACCAACAATATTGTCATTTTCGGCTGTCATAAGTGCGAAGGTTTGAACACCTTTGGCAGACTCTTTAGCCGCTGCTGATTTATTGCCTGGAAGTTGATCCTCTCCATCAGCCGTTACCCCAGTGATTATAAAATGCTGCTGCCCGCTAACATTGGCGATAACAGATAAAAGGAAATTGCTTACAGAAACCCAAAACTTTTGCCAGTTATTAAGCTTTTGATCGTTGGCATAATAAATACGGATGCCCATACAGCCATCCTGCTTTAATATGGTGTTTAATATTTCCTGTCCGAAAAATTGTGATATGATATCTTTTGGATTACGGTGCCTGTGATTCTTTGTCCATTCGGCGGCCAGATTGATATCAATCGGTGCGCCTTCTCTTCCTGTAATGGGTGATGATGGTCTTTTTTCTTGTGTTTCCATAAAAATAATAGCGTGTAGGGATTTTTTTGTATAAAACTAATACTAATAAGTATCTCTTTCAATGAGATGCCCCGGCCATATAGGTTATGATAGGTTTTTGATTTGGTTTTATATTGTTGGTTGTTAGTTAATTACAAATTAGATGCGTTTTATTACCCGCGTATTATACGTATTTTTACGTATCAGAAACTGTAATCTTACGTGGCATGAAATTGCTGGTTATATAGGTCTTTTGTGCTTAAATAATCCTGTTTTTCAGGATGAAAAAAAGTTTTTAATATAATATCTAAATACGGATATTGTTTATTAAATTGCTTTTGATAATAATATTACAAAAACCTAAAACCAAATTTTATGAAACAAGAAATGCTAATTACACAGATCAGCCCTGATCAGGTAGGCGAGTTCATCAGCGAAAGCTTTTATCAAGAGTTAACCGAAAATTTTCAGCAAAAATTCCCTACAGAAGTTAAATCGGTAATGCTTAGCCGCACAGCTGTTGAAACTGTATTGAATGGTGAAAACATATCCGGTATCAAGTTTATGAACGGCCTTGAAGATGCCAATGATCCGTCATCAAGAATGTTGGTACTGATCCCTTGTAATTACACCGTAACTGCCAGTTTGCCCAACTCTATTATCAACCAGCATGGTTTTATGACCAATACTGGCGAAACTATTTCGCTCGAAAGAACTTGGCAGGTGTTGTTTAATCATGTGCTTAATTTTAAAAAGCTGGATCCGGTTATGGGTTATACCCAAATTAACCGCGGATCATTCATGGGTAGGGTACGATTGTCCGAATTTTTAAAGAATACTGCTTGTGATGATTTTATTTATCATTTTGGGCACCTGATGGAAGAAAATCTACCTTATAAGCTTATTATTCAGCCATCAGATGGTATGAGAATGTATGTGGAGCAAGCTATGCCCTGCCCGGGCACTGCTGGTTGTCCCGCTGTTACGACTTCAAATGATCCATGCGCACTTACCCGTATTACAACTACCATGTTAGGCACAGAAGCCGAAGGTCAGTTAAATACACTGCGCGCGTTCCGCGATAAAATACTAACCGATAAGTTGAGTGGTGTGGAAGTTGAGAAATATTACACCATTTCTGCATCGCTGCTGGAAGCTATTGACAAGACACCAAACCAAGAGGCGATATTTAAAGGCCTGTACGATAAATATATTGCTACTTCGCTTAACGCAATAAACCAAAATGATGAGGAAACTGCATTCCTCGTGTTTCAGGAAGCCATGCAGCACCTTACTGAAACGTATCTGTATCAATAACAACCTAAAATGTGATTGCAATGCGTCTTTCCCGCCCGGAAAGGCGCTTTCTTTTTTAAACAGAATTTCCCTTTAAGCGTAATTCTACGTTTGGTTCATGTTGATGATACGCTTTTATATCACGTACAAGCACAGGCTATAATAGCGTACTGGCAACGTTGATTGCGCAGCCGTTTTACTCAAACTTTGACACAGCAAATGAGCTGGATATCAGCCTGCTTGCGGTGGAGTATGCTGAAAATCCAGTTTAAAGAGTAAGCCGGTACAAATACTAATCAAAAACTTATGAACTACATTATTAAAGGGAACCTTCGCGGTTTATTATGTTCAGACTGCGAACTGCCCGTTGCGGGTACATCGGTAAAAGTTTATCGCCCGTCCGATCTGCAAAACGAAACCCGGCTTGCTGTAGCCGATCCCAAACAAACCTTTCACCAGGTAACCGGCGAAGAGCTGAAAGCCAAGGAACGGCTGTTCATCACCCAGGCCGATGTGCAGGAAAATGGTGATTTTACCATCGAAATTGACGGCGCTAAATCCGGCTATGAAGGCGGGAGCATTGATGTGGACTGGTATTGCGGCAATGTACCATTCAAAATCCCGCTGCCTAAAAATGAACCGTTATTACAGTTCCACATTACTACACTGCAACCCCTGTATAAAAGGAGCCCGGAAAATGTCCAATACGCAAGATTTGATTATAAAATAGATTCCAAATGGTTTTGCCGCATCCTTACCTTGTTGGACATTTGGGTAGTTTGCGGTTATGTAAACGATTGTGAAACTCAAAAGCCAATCCCCGGCGTTAAGGTTTTTGCCTATGATGTTGACCTGCTGCAAGACGACTATTTGGGCAACGCCTACACCGATAACAACGGCAAGTTCACTATCGTATACCCTGGCGACAATTTTAGGAAAACCTTATTGCCATGGCTTAATGTAGAATGGCCTGCCGGACCTGATTATTATTTCCGGGTTGAAAGCTCATCAGGTACTGTATTGTTAGCGGAAGACCGCACCCGCGGCCGCCAAAACGACCGGCATAATGCCAACAATTGTTTCTGTGTAAAACTGTGTGTTAAAGGCGGCGGCATTATTACCAGCGATATACCATGGTTTACTTCGGTAGGGAATTTCAGCATTACATCTGATATCGACGGCAGCGGTAAAACCCTCATCAGCAAATTTGGAGCGGGTGGCACAGGTTACGGTTTCTTTGGTTCGGTTAAGCTGGGGGGCTACGCCACCAAGAAAGTGCCCACCGCTCCGGCCAGCCCGCTTTATTACCGCTTTTTGTTTTCTACCGATAACGTGAACTTCAGCCCGGTAACCACCGCCCAGATGGAAACTACAGCCTTAAAAGTCGCCACCCGGCAAATCACCTGGAATGGTACCACCGCATTTCAGGATGTAGTGATCGATATCAATCAACCTGCTTCTGTGCCCGATAGCGTTCCGGCAGATAATTATCCTAACCCGATCCCGGATCATGTGCTGCACCCGGATGTTAACGGCTGGGTACGGGTTGACCAACCCGCGCTTGATAATGGCTTTTATGGCTCGTTGTTTTACTTAAACACAACTACCATCATCGGCGGCGGCGATGCCAGCGCCGGTTTAACACCTGGTTTAGCTGTGCCTGTGGCAGATCAGAAAAACGGCAGAATGTTATACATCCAATTTCAAACTACTGATGATCCGGCTAATCCCGCTTCGCCAAACCTCAACACCCAATCGCTTATCGGCAAAATCTATGTGAATAATTGGAATGAAGTAAACCTGCTTAAACTGGAAGAGCTTTTTGCCGGCGGAGGCAGCGGCTGCACTCCGATAAGCGGAACCGCCCATGCCGATTACACAGTTGATCATGAACTGATTGCCAGCTGGTCGCTGGGTGTATGGTCAAACGCTACGGGTACGGTCAGCGGTCTGCCCAGTGGCACAACTCCGCGTGGAGACGCTAAAAAATTCGACCTGGCCTCACCACCTGCACCTTACGTTTTAACTCCTCCTTTTAGCGCATGGCCCTCATGTGCCTATAGCCTAACCCTGACAACCTATCGCAAATTAACCACCGGCGAAAGTAACGACTGGGGAAAAACGAACCAGGTTATCTTTTGCAAGTAACCTGCATGTGAACGGGGGAAGAGGGTGCCGTTGCATGTCGGCGCCCTCTCATTTAAGCTGTTAAAATAATCTCAGGATATACGAAGCCTCGTACAAAAGGAACACGATCACCAATGCCGCGTGAAAGTTGCGGTTTTCTACCTTAATGGCTATCATGCATAATATAAAATGGCTGATGTTGCGGATAGGATATTCGATATTGTAGTGATGCACATAGCTTGGCCCTTTTATTTCGGTATCAATAATATCGAGAAGGTAACTCGCTCCCAAAATGCTGAAGATCCATTTTCGGCGTGAGTAAAAGTAATCTTTGTAGCCCTGATAGTCTTTCAAATCATCAGGATACAGCAGTGCACAAACGCTGTAATAAGTTACTATGTAGATGATGATGAAAAAGTACTCGGCAAAAAGCCAGTGCTTAATTTCATGCAGGCTAATCTCCCACCACCAAAAGTGCAGCAGTAATATAAATACGTAAAGCGTCCATAGGTTATGCACCCAATAAGGTTTATCCCGGCCGGGATGCTGAATTTGTTTGGCTGCACCTTTAAGCAGGTGGGTAATACTAAGGCCCAATGTAATGCTGATAACAGCCTTGATGTGACTAAAAGTATCCATAAGCAGGTGTTAGATTGATAATTAAAAGTAAATATTTTAATTTATGATTCACAACAAGGGCAAAGGTTTATACGGGAAACGCTGTGAAAAAACATGTCATTGCGAGGAGGTACGACGTGGCAATCGCACACTATACAGGGCGGCTGTGCTTCCGTGCGGTTGCCACGCTACGTTCAATGACATATTGGAGAGGGCTAAAATATCGCCTCAGCAATTCGTTTAGTTGGTCCGGCGTTGCTCATGGTATAAAAGTGCAGTACCGGTGCGCCAAAAGCAATCAATTCTTTACACTGGTTGATCATCCACTCAATACCTACCTCTTTTACATCCTTTTCGGTGGCGCAGGCGTGGATAGCATCGCTCAGGTCTTCCGGAATATCAATATGGAATGTTTTTGACAGCGTAACCAGTTGTTTTGACGATGTGATCGGCTTCAGGCCCGGAATAATAGGCACATTGATGCCATTGGCCCGGCAACCATTTACAAACTCCTTGTATTTACCGATATCAAAAAACATTTGGGTTACAATGAACTGTGCACCCATTTCTACCTTTTGCTTCAGGTATTTAAAGTCGGTTTTAAGGTTCGGGGCTTCAAAATGCTTTTCGGGATAACCGGCAACGCCTATACAGAAGTTTGTTTTGGCTGTATTGCCATGATCTTCGTGCAGGTAGATACCGTTATTAAGGTTTACTACCTGTTGCAATAAATCTGTGGCGTAACAGTGACCGTTAGGCGTAGGCACAAATGATGAATCGCCAAGGCGGGCGTCACCGCGCAATACCAGTACGTTTTCGATGCCTAAAAACTCAAGCTCAATAAGGGCGTTCTCTGTTTCGTCTTTGGTAAAACCGCCGCAAAGCAGGTGGGGTACGGTATCAACCTTATACCTGTTCATGATGGCCGCGCAGATGGCAATAGTGCCCGGACGCTTACGGTACGATAGTTTCTCGAGCAGACCACTTGGATGCTGCTTGTAAATAAAATCCTCGCGCAGGGTAGTCACATCAATAAACGGAGGTTTAAACTCCATCAGCGGATCGATAGCATTATAAATGCCCTGGATGCTCTGCCCCTTTAAAGGCGGGATCAGTTCAAAAGAAAAAAGTGTTTTGCCGTTGGCGTTTGCTATATGTTCAGGTATTTTCATTTGCCCCTAACCCCCTAAAGGGGGGATTTTTTATTTAAGTTTTATAATATACTTTTTTTAATTCCCCTCTTGAGAGGGGGCGCGGTGGATTTGTGTGTTGGCAGGGGTGTGTTATGCGCTGTTTATTATCGCTTTGTTAACACACCCCTCCACCCCTCTCAAGAGGGGAATCGCACAAGCCCTGCGCTTTTTCGCTTCTTCCCTTACTCCCCCTTTACGGGCCGGGGGGCTAATAATTAATATTCGGCCCTAACCATCTTTCCACATCCTCCAATGGCATTTGTTTACGGATAGCGTAATCCTCCACCTGATCCTTACTGATTTTACCCAAGCCAAAATATCTTGCCTGCGGATGTGCGAAGTAGAAACCGCTTACTGAAGCGGCCGGCAGCATGGCCAGGCTTTCGGTAAGGTGCATGTGTGCATTATCTTCTGCTTTTAGCAATTCAAACAGGGTAGTTTTTTCGGTATGGTCCGGGCAGGCGGGATAGCCTGGTGCGGGGCGGATGCCCTGGTACTCTTCCTTGATCAGGTCGGCATTGCTTAGCTGTTCGCCTTTGGCATAGCCCCAGTATTCTTTACGTACCAGTTCGTGCATTTTTTCGGCAAAAGCTTCGGCAAGGCGGTCGGCAAGGGCTTTGGTCATAATGCTGTTATAGTCGTCATGGTCAGCCTCAAACTCAGCAACCAATTCATCACAACCCAAACCGGTTGTTACCGCAAAGCCGCCGAAATAATCAGGCACACCGCTTTCTTTTGGTGCGATAAAATCTGACAAGGCATAATACGGATCGTTCTTCACCTTTTCGGCCTGCTGGCGAAGGGTATGGATCCGATTTAAAACGGTTGTACGACTTTCATCGGTATATAATTCGATATCATCGCCAACCGCATTGGCCGGCCAAAAGGCTATTACACCTTTAGCAGTGAATAACTTCTCGTCAACAATACGTTTCATCAGCACCTGCGCGTCGTCAAACAGCTTTTTAGCTTCAACGCCTACAAACTTATCATCAAAGATCTTCGGATAGCTGCCGCGAAGTTCCCAGGTATGGAAAAACGGCGTCCAGTCGATATAAGGCAGCAACTCTTCCAGCGGGAAATTCTCAAACACTTTGGTTCCAGTAAAAGCAGGTTTGGGCGCTACATCGCCGTCCAGGCTGATCTGGAATTTTCCCGCGCGGGCCTCTTCGATAGTGACAAAGCGCTTGTCTGATTTTTTATTGGCATGCGCCTCGCGGGCTTTGGCGTATTCGTCTTTAATGCTTTGGATGTAGGCATCGCGGTTATCCTTACTCATGAGGTTGCTGCACACGGTAACGCTGCGCGATGCATCCAATACATGGATAGCAGCGCCTGAGTATTGCGGCGCGATTTTTACAGCAGCGTGAATGCGTGATGTTGTAGCGCCGCCAACAATGAGCGGAATGGTAAATCCCTCACGCTCCATTTCTTTGGCAAAATGCACCATTTCATCCAACGATGGGGTGATCAATCCACTCAAGCCTATGATATCAACGTTTTGCTTTTTAGCCTCCTCAATAATGCGTTGAGCAGGAACCATTACCCCGAGATCGATCACCTCAAAGTTATTACAAGCCAGTACCACACCTACTATATTCTTGCCGATGTCATGCACATCGCCTTTAACCGTGGCCATTAACACCTTACCGGCATTGGCACGCTGATCGGCATTGGCGTTGTTCTTTTTTTCTTCCTCAATAAAAGGCAGCAGATAGGCCACAGCCTTTTTCATTACACGGGCCGATTTTACTACCTGCGGTAAAAACATTTTACCGGCACCGAACAGATCGCCCACGATGTTCATGCCATCCATCAGCGGGCCTTCAATCACCTCAAGTGGCTTATTGTAGGCCTGGCGGGCTTCCTCCACATCATCGTCGAGGTATTCAACAATACCTTTTACCAGCGAGTGGGAGAGCCGCTCCTGGACCGTGCCTTTGCGCCATTCCTCGTCACGCACTACTTCTTTGCCTTTACTTTTGATGGTATCGGCAAACTCAACCAAACGCTCGGTAGCATCCGGGCGACGGTTAAGCAGTACGTCCTCCACCAGTTCCAACAGGTTTTTAGGGATTTCCTCATAAACTTCCAGCATCCCGGCGTTTACGATCCCCATATCCATACCCGCTTTGATGGCGTGGTACAGGAAAGCCGAGTGCATGGCCTCGCGTACCGTATTATTACCCCTGAATGAGAATGAAATATTACTCACACCGCCGCTCACCTTGGCATGCGGCAGGTTTTGTTTGATCCAGCGGGTGGCTTCAATAAAGTCGACGGCGTAGTTGTTGTGTTCTTCCAAACCGGTGGCTACGGTAAGGATGTTAGGATCGAAAATAATATCCTGCGGTGGAAAACCAACCTCGTTCACCAGGATATCGTATGATCGTTTACAGATCTCGATCCGGCGTTCGTATGAATCAGCCTGCCCAGTCTCATCAAAAGCCATCACCACAGTTGCGGCGCCATAACTTAGGATCTTACGGGCATGTTCTTTAAATTTTTCCTCCCCTTCTTTCAAAGAGATGGAGTTTACGATGCCTTTTCCCTGTACGCATTTTAAACCAGCCTCAATCACCGTCCATTTGGATGAATCGATCATGATAGGCAGTTTGGCGATATCGGGCTCGGAAGCAACCAGGTTCAGGAATTTCACCATCACCGCTTCCGAATCGATCATCCCCTCATCCATATTGATATCGATGACCTGGGCGCCGCCTTCAACCTGTTGCAGGGCGACAGATAGGGCAGCTTCGTAATCCTCGGCCAAAATCAATTTAGAAAACTTAGGTGAACCGGTAATGTTGGTGCGTTCGCCCACGTTTACAAAAATGCTTTCGGGTTTAATGGTAACCGCTTCCAGACCACTCAGGCGCATATCCTGCTCAATTTGAGGGATAGGGCGGGGCGGATATTTGGCAGCCTTATCGGCAATACATTTGATGTGCTCGGGGGTAGTGCCACAACAACCACCAACAATATTAACCAGGCCGGCTTTGATAAAATCGTCAACCTGGTGAGCGGTTTCATGCGGAGTTTCGTCGTACTGGCCAAACTCGTTGGGTAAGCCTGCGTTAGGATAGGCGGAGATAAATACCCCCGCTTTTTCTGATAACTCGGCAAGGTGCGGGCGCATTTCCCTGGCACCTAAAGCGCAATTTAAGCCTACCGAAAGCAGGTTGGCATGGCTTATCGAGTTCCAGAAAGCTTCAACCGTTTGTCCTGAAAGGGTACGGCCTGAAGCATCGGTAATGGTTCCTGAGATCATGATACCGCCCGAATCCCTGAAAGCAGGAAAATCCTTACCTGCAGCTTTACATTCCAGCTCATAACGTTTTATGGCGAAGAGGGCTGCTTTTGCATTCAGTGTATCAAAGATAGTTTCAACCAACAACAGGTGCGATCCTCCGTCAACCAAACCGCGTACCTGGTCATAGTAGGCCTCGGCCAGGTCATCAAAGGTAACGGCGCGATATCCGGGGTCGTTAACGTCTGGCGATAAGGAAGCAGTACGGTTGGTTGGGCCGATGGCACCGGCAACAAAGCGCGGCTTTTCGGGGTTGCGCCGGGTATATTCGTCGGCTACCTCACGGGCAATGCGTGCACCTTCGTAGCTTAGTTCATAGGCCAGTTCTTCCAGGTGATAATCGGCAAGGGAAATTACCTGTGTGCTGAAGGTATTGGTTTCAATGATATCCGCACCGGCATCCAGGTATTCGGCATGGATGGCTTTGATAATATCGGGGCGTGTAATATTTAGCAGGTCGTTATTGCCCTGCAGATCGCTATGATGATCGCGAAAACGCTCGCCACGAAAATCTTTCTCCGTGAGCTGGTACCTTTGGATCATGGTACCCATTGCTCCGTCAATAACCAGGATGCGTTTCTGTAATTCTTTTCTAATGTCCATTGTTTGATTTCACCGATTTTTATTTGATGATTTCACCGATTAGTTTGATTTTAAAGAATGGTTTGATCTATCGACTCTTGAGCAAGTAGCCTGTCAGGACGAATCAAATCAGTGTAATCAATACAATCTTTGTAATCACAAATAAATAAAAGCTTATCTCGAAAAGTCGGGTGTTGTTATGACTTTCGCTTATCTGTCTCAGGGGCCGTTTGGCTGCTGAGTAGAATGTAGCACCTTGTGAAGCACAGGTTGCTAAGACATCGCAGGGTCTAATCCCTCCGTCTTTCTCCATAAGCACTGCAAAGTTGCGCAATAAAGTTATCATTTGCAAGTGTATAACGTACGCTAAATATCATAGGTAAGCCACATTGTTATACAAAAAAAGCCGCCTCTTGCGGAGGCAGCTTTTTGATTGAATTTCTTAATGAGATTATCTTCTTCTGCCGAATAAACGGAGGAGCATAAAAAACAGGTTGATCAGTGTGATGTACAATGTTAGCGCACCCATCAGGGCCAGTTTTTTCGAGCTTGCATCACCGTATTCAATACCTGCTCCAATGCGTTTTAACATTTGCATATAGTAGGCAGTTAAACCAGTAAATACAGCTATGCCTATGTAGCTGATGATGTAACTCATTTGTTCGCTGTGCATAAAGAAGTTAGCTAATGAAGCTACAAAAATCCCAATGAACAGGATGTACATGATTGAACCAAACTTTGTTAAATCCATCTGGGTAGTATAACCGGCAATGCCCATAATACCGAAAGTTACTGATGCGGTAATGAAAACACCCAATATTGATGCAGATGTGTAGATCAGAAATATCAAACTTAAGCTAATGCCAATAAGCGTTGCATAAGCTACGAAAAGCAGCACCAATACCGGATAAGAGATTCGGTTATAGCCAAATTGCATTACCAATGAAAACGCCAGTGGCGAAAACAGCGCAAAATAGCCAAAACCTGTAAGACCGCCGGTTGGTGCAACGATCAGGCCGATCAGGCCCATATTTAAAAACAGATAAACTGTTATTGCTGATACGCCAAGCGCAACGAACATCCAGCTGAAAACGCCGGCCATAAACCTGCGTGAAGCAACTTCTGATTGATCCCTAACTTCGATTACATTATCGAAGTTGTATTTAGATTCTTTAAATTCCATTTTGTGTTAAAAATTATAGTACGAATATATAAATAAAAGGTGAATGCTTTGTGAAGAAAGACGTAAGACTATTAGAGTCAAGAGGTAAGAAATAGTCTGACGATCTGCTGGCCCTTTCCTGGCTCTTGACTTCTTGAATCTTGATTCTCAATTCAATCTCCTCATCAACTGCTCTTCAACCTTTTTGAAAACCTGTATGGGTTTCAGGGTACGCCAGCCAAGGCTATCGAGTTCGCCGCCAAAATTGATGTAATAGTCGATATTGCTGTGTTTAAATTCGTCTATCACGTGTTCGCGGAAGTTGATGCCTGCTATCCAGCCGTCTTCCACGTCCTGAAACCACTCTTCGTAATAGCAATCATCGCTTGAATGAAAGTTGAGTACGTTTTCGCCGATCAGGATAAAATGAGTGATGCCATTATCTATCATCAGGTCGAGCAGCTCACGCTTCAGCAGCATAATGTCGTTGTTGATGGCGTCATTCCATTCACCTATCAGTTCAATAATGGTGTAACCTTTATCATAATCGGCAAAAAGCACTTTTAAATAAAGGGTATTGGAGCCGAATGAGTCCCATTGCGGGTGCAGCAGGTAATTGTATACCTGCTTGTCAAATTCAAACTCGCTGTATTCTGTTGCATAAAAAGGCGAAAACTCATCTTCCGATGCCACGTAATCGTCTCTCCAGCGGTAATATGGTTCAATATCGTGCATGTTTTTGATTTCAAATTGTCTGAACCCGAATTTTTTGAATTTGAGAATTTATCGAATACAAGCATCTTCAAATTTCCAAATCAACACATCTTCAAATTCAGTTTATTTTTTTAAATAATGATCAACAGCGCTTCGTACGCTGCCGTATTGTTTCAGTAGCCCGGCTGCTTCTTCTTCGTTCAGCCCGGTTTCGTCCATTACCATGCGGGTGCCCCTGTTCACCAATTTGTGGTTGCTCAATTGCATATCAACCATCCTGTTCCCTTTTACGCGGCCAAGCTGGATCATGACACTTGTGCTCAGCATATTTAAAACTAATTTTTGCGCGGTACCGGCCTTCATGCGGGTTGAGCCTGTTAAAAACTCAGGGCCCGTTACTACTTCAACCGGGTACTGTGCCACAGCCGCTACCGGGCTGCCGCTGTTACAAACAATGCAGCCGGTAACTATATTGTGCTCATTAGCCGTTTTCAAGCCGCCGATCACATACGGTGTAGTGCCCGAAGCGGCTATGCCAACAACTACGTCTTTATCATTAATGTCGAAAGCTTCCAGATCTTTCCAGGCCTGTATAGTATCGTCTTCAGCAAATTCTACCGCTTTGCGGATCGCGCCATCGCCGCCGGCTATTAGCCCAACAACCATATCAAATGGAACACCGAACGTTGGCGGGCATTCTGAAGCATCAACCACGCCTAAACGGCCACTGGTACCGGCGCCTATGTAAAATAAACGTCCGCCGTTTTTCATCCTTTCTGCGGTGATAGTTGCCAGGGCTTCTATCTGTGGCAAGGCCTTTTCCACAGCAAAGGGAACGGTTTTATCCTCGTTATTAATGTTTTCTAAAATTTCCCTTACGGTTTGTTTTTCGAGGTTTTTATAGTGCGATTCCCTTTCGGTAGTGGTTTCCATTGCCTATTTTCAAATAATTTATAACAAAATTCGGTAAAAATCATCAAATGCAAGGGTGCGGGTAAAAATTATTGACCCCGCAATTATTAACTTTGTGTGTAATAAGTTATGAAGAGGACCGCGGGTGTAATTTTCCGGACAATAATCCTGCTGCTGGTAGGGGTGATGATAGGCCAGGTGCTTAACAAGGATTTTGCCGCGCATAACCTTGGCTTCTCCTTTGTGAGCAATAGTAAAATAGCAAAGGTGTTGCAACTGGTTGACCGCAACTATGTTGACAGCGTTAATATCGATAGTATTGAAGGCGTGTCGGTAAATAACCTGCTTCAAAACCTTGATCCGCATTCGCTTTATTTACCGCAGCAGCAGGCGCAATCCATTAATGAGCGGTTAGACGGAGGTTTTAACGGTATCGGTATCGAATACCAGTTACTGCGTGATACGCTGATCATTACGCAGGTTTATGCCGGCGGTCCGGCCGAAAAAGCGGGCTTACTGGTAGGCAGTAAGGTGATCAATGTTGATGATAAAAAGTTTTCGGGCAGTAAGCTAACGGCCACCCGGATAAATAGCGTTTTCAGGGGTGAAAAGGATGCAGAAATAAAACTGAGTGTTGTGCCTCCGCTGAGCAAAGGTTTAAAAATACTTACGGTTAAACGGGGACATGTTGACCTAAGCAGCGTTGATGCCGCCTATATGGCCGATGCTAACACCGGCTATATCAAGATCAGTAAATTTTCGGCTACTACCGACCTCGATTTCAGAAAGGCTTTAACGGCGCTAAAGGTTGACGGTATGAATAAATTGCTGCTCGACCTGAGAGGCAATGGCGGTGGGTACCTTAATGCTGCTACTTCATTAGCCGATGAGTTTTTAACTGATGGAAAGCTGATAGTTTATACCAAAGGTATTCACGAGCCCCGCACTGATTACTTTGCCACCGATTCGGGCATGTTTCAGAAAGGGAAACTTACCGTGCTTATTGATGAATATTCGGCCTCGGCCAGTGAGATTTTAGCAGGGGCCCTGCAGGACCTTGACAGGGCTACTATTGTTGGTCGACGATCATTTGGTAAAGGCCTGGTACAGCAGCAGTTTGCTTTTGACGATGGTTCGGCAGTGAATCTAACAGTGGCCAGGTACTATACCCCTTCGGGCCGCTCTATCCAGAAATCATACAAAAACGGGGTTGACAGTTATCGCAATGAACTTGCCCAGCGCATGCAAAAAGGCGAACTTTTTTCAGAACAAAGCAATCTTAATGATAGTGCCTTTAAAGGCACCCCATCATTCCATACTTCAAGCGGGCGTAAAGTTTTTAGCGGCGGAGGCATTATGCCCGATGTTTTTGTACCGGCGGATACCAGCAAATTCACCCCGCTTATCCAGGACCTGAGCCAGCAGCAATTATTTACCGCTTACGTTGTTGACCGCCAGCAGCAATTGCTTAAAAAATACCCGACTGAAGCTGAGTTTTTAACTCAATATGCTGTTAGTAATGACGAGGTCGATAAATTTATACTGTATGTCTCGCAAACCATTAAAGAAATGGATTCGCACGAAGTACAGATCTCCAGGGAGCCGATAAAAACTATCCTGAAAGCCCAGGCGGCCCGCTTTAAATGGGGTGATAACGCCTACTTTAAAGTGATCAATACCGATGATGTAACCTTTAAAAAGGGGTTGGAGCAATAGGAAGCGAACCCCTGATTCTCTTGATTTGAGGATTTCATGACTGTGGAAAAGACTTACGAAGTTTTCAAAACTTCGTAAGTCTGCACTGCAATTGAATTGATGCTACTTTCCCGGCAGGAAAACCTCATTAATCAATTCCAAATTTGCCATAACACCTGCCATTGTGCCGCTATTAACCGCATTGGCTATGGAGCGAATGCCCGAAGCGCTGTCACCGCAGGCGTAAACGCCGGGTAACGTTGTTTTTTGCTGTGCATCAACCTCAATATGGCCCTGATCGGTAAATGAGCAGCCTAATTGTAATGCAATATCACTGTGCTGCACAAATGGGAGCCTCGCATATAATGCCTTAAGTTTTATTTCGGAGCCGTTTTGCAAATGGATGGTAGTTATCTGGCCGTCATGATGATCAAACGCTGCTATTTCCCCCTCAATAATTTGTATATTATTATGACTGATAATGGATTGCTGACCTTCGGTTAAAGTTGATTTTCCGTTAGTAAACAGAATGAGATCTTTTGTCCAGTTTGAAATAAGTTTGGCCAGCTCAAAAGCCATTTCACCGTTAGCAAATATGCCTGTAGGTTGATACCCGTATTCATAACCATGGCAATAAGGGTAATGTATAATCGATATTCCCCAACATTCGGCGAAGCCGGGAATATCGGGCATTTGGTCTTTAATACCGGCAGCAAGGATAATCTTCTTTGCGCTGAATGTTTCGCCGGATCTTGTACTAACCTCAAAGCCGTTGGTTATTGGCGTACATTGCGTGGCCTCGCTATGGAGCAGCGTGATAGTTGGGTATTTTAAAGTTTGTTCGCGGGCAATAGTCAAAATCTCGTGCGGGGTTTGACCATCGCGGGTAAAAAAATTGTGTGAGTGTGGCGTTTGGCGGTTGCAGGGCATGCCACTATCAATAATTAATACTTTACGCATGGCACGGCCCAAAGCCATGCCTGCAGATAAACCGGCGCTGCTGCCGCCGATAATGATCACATCAAAATCCTTCATATGATATTGCGGTTAATTATGGATAAAGGTAAATGACAAAAACACAAAATGCAACCATGTTGCATTTTGTGTTTTTGAACTGACAAAGTAAACAGGTTGATTACCCCGGAAGACTAAGCTGAGTTTAGCAGCACTGTAGATTTTCAGAGGGATACAACCTTAGTTTATCTTTTGTTTAGTGGTTTTATTCAGGGTCAGTAATCCGTTGAAATAATAAATTAATTTTCTGTTGCTGTCTTGAATATAGGCTACCGGATACTCATTGTACTTTGAGAAAGTTACCTTCCATGCTTTTATAAAATTGGGATGATCCGGCGTATCCTGATTCAGGTTGTAATACCCGAACTCCGCATTAAGGCATGATGATTCATTAACATGGTTATCAATGGTATAGCCGTCTTGTTTAAAGGCATCGATAAAAATTTTACGTATTTGGGGCAGCGAAGCCGTTGCTGTAGTATTCAGGCTAAGTGTGCCATAGCGCCGGCCAATGGTAGTTGAAAAAACCTCGTTCCTGAAATGATAGCCTATTCCCGAATTAAAGATGGGCAAACCTTTGCTTTCTTCATAAGCTATAACATGCTGGTAGATATTAAGCGGACCATTATTGCTTATGCTATCGTTTAAAATAACTCTATATATCACCAGGCCGTTAACCGGGATGCTATTTTTTTGCAGGAGCGTAATGGCCGCTGCCAGCTCAACTTTATTGCTGTCGCTATAAACACGTTTAACGCGATTGATGCAGCCATTATCTTCTCCGCCGGCAGATGATAGCTCACCTTTTTTGCATGCAGTAAAAGCAGCCAGTACTATTAATACCAAACAGTAAAACTTTTTCATGAAGTGTAAAGTATTGAGGTTTAGTAGTATTACGGGAAAAAGCAAAAAAACGCAACAGGAACCATGATTCTTTTGATTAAAGGATTTCCTGATGTAATGATCAAAAAAAGAGTTAAAAAAGATACTTTCAATATTGAAATATCCTCGTTCAACTCTTTTTGTTTAGATCGCCAGATTTTAATCTCAAGGTAATCCTCGAATCCTAAAAATCAAGGTTCGGCCTACTTCTGTCTGAACCAAACCTGCACCGGGGCGCCCGAAAAATCAAAATTTTCGCGGAGCTTATTTTCGATAAACCGGTAGTAAGGCTCCTTTACGTATTGCGGCAAATTGCAGAAAAACGCGAACATTGGCGAAGTGCCGGCAATTTGAGTAATGTATTTTATTTTAACGTATTTACCTTTTATGGATGGCGGCGGGTAGTTTTCGATAATAGGCAGCATTACCTCGTTCAGTTTTGAAGTAGGGATCTTGCGGGCGCGGTTCTGGTAAACCTGGTTGGCTACATCAATCACTTTCAATACCCTTTGCTTTTCGGTAACTGAGGTAAATACGATAGGCACATCGGTAAAAGGGGCTATTTTATCGCGGATCTGCTCTTCAAACACCTTGATGGTTTTGCTGTTTTTTTCGATCAAGTCCCATTTATTCACCACAATCACTATGCCTTTTTTGTTCTTTTCGGCCAGGTGAAAGATATTGATGTCCTGCGATTCAAAGCCTTCAACCGCATCAATCATCAGGATAATTACATCAGCTTCTTCCAGCGCTTTGATGGTACGCATTACCGAGTAAAATTCAATGTTTTCTTTAACCTTGGTTTTTTTACGCATCCCGGCGGTATCTATCAGCATAAAATCATGACCATACTGGTTATAATGGATATGGATAGAGTCGCGGGTGGTACCGGCAATAGGGGTAACAATGTTACGGTCTTTACCGATAAGTGCGTTAATGATAGATGATTTACCCACGTTAGGGCGACCGACAATTGCATATTTAGGGCGGGTGTTTTCTTCCAGTACTTCGTCTTCAAAGTGTTTTACCACTTCGTCAAGCAATTCACCTGTACCCGAGCCAGTCATTGACGATATGCTGTAAATTTCGCCAAGGCCAAAACTATAAAATACCATAGCATCGGCAACCTGGTTGTTGTTGTCCAGTTTGTTTACCACAACGAAAACAGGCTTTTTGCTTTTGCGCAGGCGGTTGGCAATCTCATCGTCCAGATCGGTGATGCCGGTAGTAACATCGACAACAAAAAGGATTACCGAAGCTTCTTCAATGGCAATATCAACCTGCTCGCGAATGGCGGTTTCAAAAACATCGTCGGAATTAGCTACATAGCCGCCGGTATCAATAACGGTAAAGTTGTGGTTAAGCCATTCGGCCAGGCCGTAATGCCTGTCGCGCGTGACACCGCTAAAGTCATCAACAATAGCCTTACGACTTTCGGTTAAACGGTTATATAATGTTGATTTGCCTACGTTGGGCCTGCCCACAATGGCTACTATGTTACTCATATTCTTTTTTAGATTTGAGATGTTAGATTTGAGATATGAGACTTTGCATTAATCTCAACTCAAATCGCACCTCTAAATTAATGCTTTACAAACAGAGCGAAAGATTTTTATCTCAAATCTCACGTCTCAATTCTCATATCTTGGATTTAAAAACAGAGCGTAGACTTTATCTCAAATCTCACATCTCAATTCTCATATCTTAACCCTCGTATCCGAATTGTTTAAGATAATTCTTTTTGGTGCGCCAGTCGGGGATCACTTTTACAAACATTTCCAGGAAAACTTTTTGTTGAAAAAAGTCTTCCATGGCGCGGCGGGCATAGGTGCCGGTAATTTTTAACATTTCGCCGCCTTTACCTATGATAATGTTCTTTTGCGATTCGCGTTCAACAATAATTTCTGCACTGATACGGTAAAGCTTTTCACCCTCAATAAAGGCGGTTACAATAACCTCGGTGCTATACGGAATTTCTTTTTTGTATTGTTTAAACACCTGTTCGCGGATCATTTCTGAAGCGAAGAAGCGATCGTTACGGTCAGTCAGTGCATCTTTTTCGTAATAAGCTGCATGTTCGGGCAGGTTTTCGATCACGAAATCCATAATGGCCTTGATGTTATGTCCGTGCAATGCCGATATCGCGAAAATGGCTTTCGGGTTTAATTTCTCCCTCCAAAATTCAACTTTCTTTTTTACGGTTTCCTCATCGCTTTGGTCAATTTTGTTGATGAGTACAGCAAGGGGCGCTGATGAACGTTCCAATTTTTTAAGAACGTCTGCTTCGTCATATTCCTCATAAATGTCGGTAACCAGCAAAATAAGGTCGGCATCAACAATAGAGCCGTCAACCTGGTGCATCATGCTTTCGTGCAGGGCGTAGTGGGGCTTAATAACACCAGGCGTGTCCGAAAACACGATCTGGTAGTTTTCATCGTTCACAATGCCCAAAATACGGTGACGGGTAGTTTGCGCTTTTGGGGTGATGATGGACATTTTTTCGCCCACCAGCGCGTTCATAAGGGTTGATTTCCCTGCGTTGGGTTTACCTATTATACTTACAAAACCTGCCTGATGAGCCATAAAAAAATAATTAAAAATATATTTGGACTGCAAAGAAACGAATTATATCTTTGCAGTCCAATTAAAACGGAGTGCAAATTTGCATTTTGATAATTGGAAGCACCTTTCCGGGGTTATGACCGGATCTCAAATATATAGCACAAATACAGTGCGGGATGGAGCAGTTGGTAGCTCGTCGGGCTCATAACCCGAAGGTCGTAGGTTCGAGTCCTGCTCCCGCTACGAAAAATGAAAAGCCTCAAGTTGAAAAACTTGAGGCTTTTTAATTTCTTGCCTACTTGCACATTCACTCAAATTTGATATGTTTGAGGCTATGAATCAGCAGCCTTCTGCAGGGAATCCGGTTGGCCGGATCCTTACTGCAAGCCTCATCGGAACAACCATCGAGTTTTTTGATTTTTATATTTATGCCACTGCTGCGGTATTGGTATTTCCTAAGTTATTTTTCCCATCTGCAGATCCTACTTCGGCTACGCTCGAATCGCTGGCAACGTTTGCCTTAGCTTTTTTTGCGAGGCCATTGGGGGCAGCAATATTCGGGCATTTTGGTGATCGTAAAGGGCGTAAAGCCACATTGGTTGCAGCACTATTAACCATGGGGCCTTCAACCGTTGCCATCGGGCTTTTGCCCGGCTATGCTTCCATTGGTATCGCAGCGCCGGTACTGCTTGCCTTGTTTCGTTTTGGACAAGGGCTTGGGCTGGGGGGCGAATGGGGCGGTGCAGTATTACTGGCTACAGAAAATGCCCCGGCACATAAAAAAGCCTGGTACGGTATGTTTCCGCAATTGGGCGCACCTATAGGTTTCCTGTTATCGAGCGGTACGTTCTTTATCCTCAGTAAAACCATGAGCGAAGATAATTTCCTAACCTATGGTTGGCGCATACCGTTTCTTGCAAGCGCGTTGCTGGTTTGGGTTGGTCTTTACGTGCGGTTAAAAATATCCGAAACGCCCGAGTTTACAAAGATGGTTAATAATAATGAGCGTTCGAAAGTACCGGTTGCCGATGTTTTTGTAAAACATACTGCAGCTATTACGTTGGGTACGCTGGCAACTGTTACTACTTTTCTGCTATTTTATTTAATGACGGTATTTACGCTAAGCTGGGGTACTACAGCGTTGCATTATACTAAAAGCTCATTCCTCATTATACAAATGATCTCAATGCTGGCATTTGGAATAGGTATCCCGCTATCGGCTGTGCTGGCAGATAAGTATGGGCGTAATAACATGTTAATTGTAGCAACAATATGCATTATAGCGTTCGGGCTTGTGTTTGCGCCTTTGTTTACATCCGGAAGTTTAGTGATAACGGCTATCTTCTTGTCGATAGGAATGTTTCTGATGGGGCTTACGTATGGTCCGATAGGTACAGCGCTTGCAGGTATCTTTCCGCCGGCTGTTCGTTATACAGGTGCTTCTTTGGCTTTTACCCTGGCCGGTATTTTAGGGGCATCGCTTACACCATACCTGGCAACGACGCTGGCGCACAGTTACGGTCTTGCTTATGTAGGGTACTATCTTACAGCCGCAGCAATGATTACCTTATTAGCTTTAGTTGCGGCTAAAAAACTAATGAAACAGCAGGCCGAATAAGGCAGGGAAGAGCTAAACACGCAGATTCTTTAAATATTGTTAAAGAGTTCAATCCGCATAATGAGCCTCAAGTTGAAAGATTTGAGGCTTTTTCATTTGTGGTTTTGTTTTGCTTTTCAAATGCTTTAAATTTCATTAACTAACTGTAAACAAGCTTAACTATAATCGGCTATGAAAAAAACGATCTTTATCTTGCTGCTCATTATCGCCTCGTTTGGCTCCGGATTCGCCTTCAAAGCTTCCCTTTCCGGAGGACAAGCCCATCAACCGGCTGAATTAAAAAGGGTAACCGGCATTGGCGGCATCTTTTTTAAATGTAAGGAACCGGCTAAGGTAAGGGCGTGGTACAAAGAACACCTTGGTTTGCAGACAAACCAATACGGCGCTGTGTTTGAATGGCGACAAGGTGCCGATACCCTCAGGAAAGGTTTTACCCAATGGAGTCCCTTTAACGAGAAAACCAAATACTTTGACCCTTCCGGAAAGGACTTTATGATTAATTACAGGGTGGATAATTTAACCGCGCTTGTAGCACAACTTAAAAAGGAAGGTGTTACGATTGTAGATACGGTAGAAACCGTTGACTATGGCAAGTTTGTGCATATCATGGATCTTGAAGGAAATAAAATAGAACTTTGGGAACCCAACGATATCGCGTATGAAAAATTAGGTGTAAAAATGGGCGCACAGACCACTAAATAGTATAATACATAAAAGTTAATATTAAAATATTAAGCCGGAAAGCCACAAACTTATTTCTTTTCCAGTGATGTTTTAAGGTTACTACAAGCGGTAACGCGACTAATCGATTGCGTTTGCTTCAAGCATAATTGCTTTCCGGTCGAACTTCAATTCGGAAATGAGTGTTGCAGCAAAAATCAGGCTTCCGCCTAAAAACAATCGCCAGGTAAGGTGTTCGCCTAAAATAAAACACGCGGCAATTGCTCCAAATATCGGTTCAAAAAGGTAAATAATGGCAACCCTTTCGGCACTAAGGTAACGCTGGGAGATGTTGGAAATGGTGTACATGTAAGCAGTAGAAAACAACGAGCAATAAACAACACCCATCCAAAATTCATTGTTTTGCGGCAGCCAGCCGGTACTGGTATTATCGGCTAAGGCCAAACAGCAGGTGATGATGGCACAAGCCGCAAACATTGGCACAACGGTGTGTGCGATATGCTGTACTTTGGATAGTTTTTCAACCTTGATCAAATAAACAGCAAAGGCAATTGCTCCGGCAATGGTGTACAAATCGCCGAGACTAACCGAAAAATTAGCATTGATAGAAATAACTGATAAGCCTGCCAAAGCTATAATAGCAGCCAGCCAGATTTTTGCAGGCGCAACAGTATTGTAAAAAATTGCTTTTAAGAGGGGGATAATAATTACACAGGTACCCGCAACAAAAGAACATTGCGAAGCAGAGCTATGTTTGATGCCCAGCGTTTGAAGATAAATTCCGAGCGTAAGGGGTACAGCCAAACTTATTCCTGTTTTAATAGATTCCCGGTTTATCTGCCTTAAATGTTTTGAGAATATGACCGACAAAACCACTGCTGCTGCCAAAAAGCGATAAAACAAAAAGATGAGCGAGGAAGCATGACCGATAGCCAGTTTGGTTATTGAAAATGATATGCCCCAAAAGGCTGTGCCCAATACCAGTAATACAAGGAAAACGTTCTTTTTCTCCATCCGTCTCAATCGTTTGTTAAATCTTTTTTCATCATAATGTCTATCTGCCTGTCCGTACCTAACATAAACACGTGCTGGTCAAACTCCACAAAGCCATTCTTCTTGTAAAAGCTGATCGCCCTGAAATTCTTTTCCCATACACCAAGCCAAATGTACCTGGCACCGGCTTGTTGGGCTATCTGAACTGCTTTTTCATACAGGAGCTTTCCGATGTTTTTTCCAAGAAATGCCTGTGATACGTAAATGCGCTCAATTTCAAGAGCATCGTTGGCTTTAACATCAGTTTGCGCCTGCCCTGTATTCAGCTTCAGATAGCCTATTACCTGCTCGCCCTGTACTGCAAAATAAAACTGTGATGATTTATTGTTCAGTTCATCGCTCAGCTTACTTAATGACAAGCTCTCATTGAGGTATTGCGCCATGTCTTCCGGCGAGTTAACCGCCGAAAAAGTTTCGGAAAAGGTTTGTATGCTAATATCTTGAAGTCGAGCTACATCGTTTGGCGTTACGCCGACAATCTTTATGTTGTCCATATGCAAATTTACTTAGATGTTAAATGCAGTAAAATGCTATTTTATCATCTATTAATGCATATATTGCATTAATGGATTTACAGCAGATCAAATACTTTTTAGCCTTAGCGAAAGAGCTTCATTTTTGGAATACAGCCGGAAAAATGAACATTACGCAGTCTGCCCTCAGTCGGCACATTCAAGCATTAGAGAGCGAGTTGGGGCTGCTGTTATTTGAGCGGAATAAACGTAATGTAAAGCTAACTCCCGCAGGTAAGTTTTTGCGGGAGAAGTGGGAGATAGAGTTAAGTGAGCTTGAATTCATTCATCAGTTTGCCCGGCAGATCCATTTAGGTGAAAGTGGTACAATAAGAATTGCCCACCCCGATTCCATATCAGGTTCGTTAATGCCGGATCTGATCGCCCGCATATCCAATGCATTTCCTAAGCTACAGGTTGAATTGGTGCAGCTGCGCTATGAAAATCAGCAGGAGTTTTTGAGAAATTATAAGATCGATCTTTCGGTTACAAGGGATGTTAATACAACACAGGGAATCAAATCGGAAAAAATTTACAGTGATTATCTGTCAATCGTAGTTCCGGAAGATCATGTTTATCATGCAATAGATGATCTGTCAAAAGAAACCCTTTCCCGACAGAAATTTATATTGCCGATAAGGGACGAGGGAAGCAGTTACAGTGATATCATTCAGCAGATGTTCAGGTCGTTTGATATTGTTCCCGACGATTACCTGTATTCTGAATTTGGATCAACCATTATTGCATTAGTTAAGAAAGGGCTGGGTATTGCCATATTGCCCGATTCATACATGTATCATGAAAGCCCGGGAATCCGGTTTATCAGGCTTCCTTTTAAAACCGACCTGTACATCAACTGGAGGGCCGATGACCATAACCCTGTACTTGCTAACGTGTTAAAATTGGTGCTGCAGTGAGGCATATTAGTAGTAAAAAGATGCCGGCCTTTTAACTAAGGAACTGTTTAAAAGCGATTTAACAAAACTGATATATCCCTAACGTCATTATAAGGTACGAAGCAATCGCGAACTATACAGGGAAACTTGCTTAGTCGCTCTGCCGTTTGGGATTGCTTCGTGCCTTATAATGACTTGATCGTAAATTATTGATTATTAAGTATGTTTATTGGATCTATTTTATAACATGAGCGTTGCCTGCGGCCCGGGCTTTCCGTTGCAAGTCCTCGCCTTTCCTGCCCGCAACCCCTCTACGCGCTCCGGGCTTTACACTGCAATCCCTAACGCGGCCCACGCGCAAATCCGCTAAATATATTTTTCATGTCGTCACGTTTTTTTACAGGGCTTCCCTGATGGTTACTCGCAATGACGTTTTTTTAAACAGCCTCTAAGGAGTCATCTCCATACCTTTTATTTACTCCCTGTATTATCCAGGCTACCCTGATGCCAATAGATCATGTACCGTGCGTCATGCAATTTGTAAAAAGGAATTAGTTCCAGATTTTTATATTTTGCCGGACTGATCAGTTCTGGCGCAACAAAGGTTTGAGGCTTCCCGGAAACAGGTTTCAGATAGTTTTGAAGATTAGCCTGGTTGCTTGCCAATATAGGCGCCTCATTTAGCGGATACATTTTGCCGCGTGCGCGATAGCCGCCAAATTGGTCGCCATCGGCCATTAAGTTATCAAGATCGGTAGTATCGGTTTTTGCAGCTAATACAATAGGCCCATTCAAAAATGCTACGTAGTGCGAGCTATCCGGCAATGCCTCTGTACTTAATTCCATTGGCAAACGCACTTCTATTGCATCGCCTTTTTTCCATGTACGGTTAAGTTTTACGTAAGAGCCAGGTTGAGCATCTACAGGAATATTTGCCCCGTTAATCTTTATTTGCAGCTTGCCGGCCTTTACCCAATGTGGATAACGGATATTAATGTCAAATTTGCCGGGCTTTACAGCTTCGACCAATAGTTTGGTGGTTTCCGTATCCGGAAATTTGGTTTGTTGCGAAAGCACAAATCCTTGCGCTGCCCAGTTTAAGCGGGAAGCTATAAACAGGTTTACATAAATGTTTTTTTGCTGATAGCTGTAAATAAGCTCGCCATATTTACCATGGTTCTCCATTCCTGAACCTACACAGCACCACATATCAACCTGTGGCTGCGAATAAACCCGGTAATGGCGCGGACGCATGGAGGTATAGTAAACAAAACCACCATGTACAGGGTGCTGGCTCGATAGGATGTGATTGTATAACGTGCGTTCGTAAAAATCCATATACTTAACTTCGCCGGCTTTTTCAAAAAGGTGACGGGTTAATTTAAGCATATTGTAGGAGTTACAGGTTTCGGGCCCGGCAATGTCTGTGATCATTTTGGTGAAATTGCCGGTTGGGTTAAAATGCTCATTTACGCTGTTGCCGCCTATCACAACCGAACGGTTCTTGGTCACCGTTTCCCAGAAAAATTGGGCAGCTTTGCCATAGTCCGCATCGCGGCCAACTTCCGAAATGCGCTGAAAACCTACAGCCTTGGGGATTTGCATATTGGCATGCAGGCCGTTGAGCTCGTCATGCCCCTGAATTAAAGGGTTAAGGATCTCTTTATGGGAAAACCTGCGGGCTAATGTGAGATATTTATCCTGGCCGGTTATAACTGATACATCGGCAAATACTTCGTTTAGACCGCCTTGTTCTGATATGAGCATGGTTTGGATCTGCTCATCAGTTAATTTGAGCGAAACCCCATAGATATAATCGGTTAGCCTTACCAGGATCTCTTTTGCCTGGGTTTTGCCGGCAATCAGGTAAGCATCGCGTAAGCCTGCAAAAAGCTTGTGGATATTATAAAGCGGCACCCATTTTTTATTCAGGGCGAAGGTATCGGCCTCAATCTTACCTGCTGCAATATCCTTCCACATAGCCGTACCTCCGGGCGTACCGCCAAGGTAGCCGCTTCCTGTTTTATCCTGGGCGCGTTTAAGTTCGGCCAGCATGTAATCCAGCCGGCGGTTTAGTTCCGCATCGTGGGTGGAGGCGTACATAAAAGACAAGGCGGATAAATAATGCCCGCCGATGTGACCGTCCAGCCCGGTATTTTCCCAGTTTGCATAATTTTTCTTTTTGGGTTTAATCCCTGCTTCGGTAAGATAAGGTGCCAGTAAACGATCAGGATCTAAAGCCAGTATGTATGCCTTGTCTGTTAATTGCGCATCCTTAAACACACCTGGCAGCAGGGTGACCTGCTGGAGCGAAAATGAATGCAGCGACGTTTGTGCCTGTACGTAAAGGGGGATAGAAAAGCAAATTAATATGGAGAACAGCGTTAAAAAACGATGAGTTATTTTCCGGGTTATCATGGCTGGGTATTACAATTTGATTGGCCATACTAAATTAAGTAATGTTTTTATTAATTGTTATTTTAACACACATTTTGATTTTTTTGATGAAGAAAATGAAATAATAGTATCAACTGCTCCTGCTATCTTTTTTACAATTTGATTACTATCCGCGGAATTTTTTACCTATCATTACAATATGCATTTTGTAATTGGTTCCAAACTCCTCATCGTAGCTTGTCTATCACTTATGAAGCCGGTAAAGCCTGCCGTCTTTCACGCAGCAAAAAAACATAAGGCAAACAGAACGGTAAAATCGCATAGCCATTCGCGCTTGAGGCATCATTATGCCGAAGTTGAAGCCAATTATGAAACAGGTGAAACCACAGCCGATGAGCTGGTTGAGTTTGCCCAAACCCTGAAAGGCATCAGGTATCGTTATGGTTCAAGCAATCCTGAAAAAGGGTTTGATTGCTCGGGTTTTGTTAGTTATGTTTTTACTCATTTTGGCATCTCCATCCCTCGCAGTTCATCGGATTTTGCACCAGTTAAGGGCATTGATATTAAGGAGGCCAGATTTGGCGATTTAATATTGTTTACCGGTACCCGCAGCCATAATTACCGCAGTGCAGGACACATAGGCATAGTAGTATCGCAACCCGGCGAACCATTGGTGTTTATCCATGCTACATCGGGCGATGAAAATGGCGTTACCGAAACCGCCATGAATGATCGTTACCAGCGCAGGTATATTAAAACCATCCGTGTGTTTAAAGAAGATCCGCAAGCAGAGGAAGAAGAGACAGCTCCGAATACGATTGAAGAAGCCCGTTAATTTTTTTGAATGTAGAGACGCGTAATTGCGTATTACGTCTGCCGACGTCAAAGCGTATTGCCTTCTCGCAAAGGCGCTAAGTCGCAAAGGTTTTTCTCAGCGCCCTCACGGCTTTGCGGGTTTATATTAATTGTGCGCTTTCATTTAGCTACTGTTCGGTTGTTATCTGCAATGCGATCATTTGTGCGCTAATAAAAATCACCAACATGACAATTATTTATAATGGTATAGCTTGCTTAAACTAAATGCGCCAACCCATCCGGAAACATCCCTTTTGCAACTATAGCCATATCCAGCGCTTCGCGGATCAGCTTGATCTTGCCGTTTTCGGCAACTACGCGTCCCATATAAGTTTGCGGATAAGACCTGCCGGTTGAATTGACTATGGCGTCCACATCGTACTCTCCAAAGGCCTGATCGGGCGTATCAATATGGATCCTGATGTTTTGAAATTTGAAATTGCCGAATGTTTTGGGTAGGTTTTTAAGGAAATTATATATTACTTCCCGGCCTTTCCATTGCCAGGGTAACCCTAAACTTGCAAGGTAGGGAAGCTCGAACACTGCATCGTCGGCAAAAAGTTCAATAGCTGTATCTGGGTTATTGATCTGCTCAAGGTAGTTGAGCAATAATTCTTTAGCGGTTTTCATTTCTTTGAAATTTTATCATCCTGTCCGTTCATCGGTTGGGGTATCACAAAGGTGCAAAATACCCAAACGGCACACATTGACTTATAGTAAGAAAGAAATTGACTTATATCAATGAAATTAATAGGTTAGGTGATAGCATGTTAAGCAATTGTTAGCCAGATGAGCCCATTTGTGACAAACAGATGTGATAACTTATTGTACATTTGCACTATCAAAACAGTGCGGGATGGAGCAGTTGGTAGCTCGTCGGGCTCATAACCCGAAGGTCATAGGTTCGAGTCCTGTTCCCGCTACCTGAAAAAAAACAAAAGCCTCAAGTCGAAAGATTTGAGGCTTTTGTTTTTGCATGAAGGCGCAATTTTCCAACTTAATTAAACTTAAAAACGGCCATTATCACCACAATAAAGAAGATGCAAAGCTGTATAAAATGAAACCTGATCATAGCACGGATAGCATCTTCAACCTGCTGGGCTTTCGCATTGTTGCCTGTTGTCAAACTTTGTTTAAGCTGGTTCCCGCTCTTTCGCCCCATTAGCATGCCGTTAAGTACAAGCCCAAGTACAAATATCATCTTAATTTTAAACCATAGCTGATTGCCGAAGGCATTATGCGTAATAATCAGGAAACCTATTCCTGAAAGTACTAACAGTATACCGCCGATTAGTAGTAAAACGGAAAATCTGGATAGTATACCAATTTGGTGTACTGCGGCATCTTTATTAGTTTGATAGGTTTTTAAAATACTTCTGAACGCAACAAACTCAACAATATCGGTTCCCGCCATTAGCGTGAGGCCGGTAAGGTGCATAAAGAGGCATATTTGTAAAAGCGTGTAGGAATTCATAAAATTAATCACGATTTAAATAATAAAAAGCTGGTGATAACCATATAGGCTGCGGTTAACCCATGGATCATTAAGTGAGAAATATCCGACGGTCCATTTGTTGAAAGCACGATGAGGAAGTCGGCTGCCGGAACGGTGATTGCCGACGTAAATACCCAGGCTGTTGCCCTGCGCATACGCAACAATAAAAGGGGTAGCAGCACCACTCCCGAAAAAATGTCGCGGATGCCTTTTATTCTTCCAAATGGTAAATCCTCTTTACTAATGATGGGAATACCATAGCCTGTAGCGCCTGTTCCAGGGCTTATTATGAAGCGGGCACCGACGAAAATGATGCCTACTGCGATGAACAGGGTCATCCAAAACGATACTGACCGGATGCCCCATTGTTGTGTTTTGTTTATTGTTTTCATGTACTGTTATTTTTAACAGTACAAAGCTGGGCAATGGAAATCTTCCATTCATTCACCCAGGTTAATTAATGCTTATCCCAGATCCGTTTACGAATACGGCTTAGCGATTGTGGTTTAATACCAACATAGGAGGCTATATAGTATTGAGGAATACGCTGTGCAATATCGGCATACTCACTTAAGAACTTCGCATACCTGGTTTCGGGCGAATCGGTATATAAAGAACCTATCTGGCTGATTACACTTACAAATACCTGTTCTATTGCCAGGCGGCCAAATCTTTCGCCTACCGTTACTTCTTTATAAAATTGCTGCATACCTTTGTAACTGATCACCCAGATAGTAGTATCCTCCAGTGCCTGTATATTAACGTACGAGGGAGTTTGGGGCAGGAAACTCATATAGTCGCATACAAACTCGTTTTCTTTGTTAAAGTAATTGGTTTGTTCTACTCCATCATTGTTAATATAATATCTCACAAGCCCGGTTTCTATAAAAACAACGTAGCGGCAAACATCGCCTGCTTTTAGCAGGTGCTCGCCCTTTTTAAGAGCTTTCTTGTGAAATAATGTACGCACTATACCTTCGTCATCAAAAGAGAGGGGTACATAACTTTTAATTTTTTCTATTAACAACTCCATTGAGCTAAAATAAATTACAGTATCGTTAAACTCAAACTTGTATTGTCCTCATATCGTCATCACTAAACACGATCAGTAGAAGGGGATCTAAAAGATTAAAGCAATTGAGGCATACTCTTTTTTCAAATCGAAGATTTATCGAACAGGTAACCCGAAAGCTTGAGGGAATAATTACAACACAACTTGCAGGTCCAGTTTCTGTGATGCCCCCTGTTTTTAAATGCGTTTATCTAAATTAAATATTTTATAAAAGTACTTTGAAATGCAAAGTATTTTAATTTAACTTTGTATAGCAAATTATATTATTAACCATCACAAAACATTGGTATATGAAAATTTCAAGAACAAAGTTTGTTATTCTCTTCCTCGTTTCTGCGTTTGCCTTTCAATTTATCACTAATGCTCTTGCTTTATCGGAAGTGAGGCTCTTTCCCGGGAATGGCGAGTCTTTCCTGGGAACAGGATCAGAAACAGGCTGGAGGAGTGTAGTCTCCACAATTTTGTTACCTGTTAAAGTTGTTTTGATAGGGCCCCTGATACCTTTTATTAACTTTTTAAGGCAAGAGCCGGATACGCCGCCCCCGTTTTTTCTTATCGGGTTTGCATTCTACTGGACCATGCTCGCTTTAATTCTTTATTACCTCTTCGGTAAAATAAAGCGGTCTGCAAATAAGCATGATTTTTAACGGGATCAGAATATGCCGCGCCTGGTAATTTGCGGGCAAGATTAATGCGCCCTATTTTGTTCACTATCGGCGCCGCCGGTATTACGCTTTTGGGGCACGTTTGTTAGTTTGCCGAAACTATAGTTAAAGGCAAGGGTTACCACCCGGGTATCTAAAAAATTATGGAAGGTTGCATGTGCTCCTTCAATATTGGTAATGGTACCGCTTGGGCGAAACGAGAGAAAGATATCCCGTGCATTTAATTTGATTGAACCTTTGTTATTCAATATTTTTTTCTGAATAGCGGCATTGAGCATGCCTTTGGGTATCGTAACAAACTGGCCGTAAGTGCCGCCGCTATCATAAAAGCCGCTTAATTCAGCACTCCAGGTTGTTGATAAGGTGAACTGGTTATTGCCATTGCCGCTAAATGTGCTCTGTGACTGATGGAGATAGCCGGAGTAAAACATGCCCTGGTAAGTGTTATTATATACCTCGGCATATAAATTAACCGACCACCATTTGGCCGGCTGAAGATTGGTATTGACAGAAAAATCCAGCGTTTTCCGTCGCCCTATGTTACCGGTGGTGCTGATGAATACGTTGCCATTTTTGTGAATGGTTTCATTTTGAACATCGGTGGTATAATTGTATGCAACCGCAACGGTAAACAGGCTTTTGAAACTATAGGCCAGTTTATAATTATCGGTAAACTGTGGTTTCAGGAAGGGGTTGCCCGAAAAATAGGTAAACTTGTCTACAAAAAAGGTAAAGGGGTTTAAGCTTCCATAATTCGGCCGGCCTATCCGGCGGCCGTAAGAAATAACCAATACTTTATTTCCTGCTGTATCGAGATTATAGGAAAAATACGCGGTTGGAAACAGGTTTGTATAATGATTCGCAAAAGAGGAGTCGGCCCTTTGAACATTACCCAACTGATGCCCGTTGCCATTAGTATTCTCTAACCGCAAGCCCGTTTGTAATGCGAAGCGGCCTAATTTTTTATTGAAATTAACATAAGCGGCATTTATATTCTCTTTATATAAAAAACGGTTAGTGTTGTTATAATCAATAGTGCTTACGTTATTAATTACATTAAAGTAATTGGCGGCATTATCCGTATTTACATAGCTGCTCTTAACGCCGGCCTCCAGCTTTGCCTTGTCTTTGAGTGGATGGGAATAATCAGCTTTTGCAGAGTAGATATTGATAGTAGCAGGTAAATTATCACTCAGTGTGGTTGAGTTTGTTAAAGTTCCATCGGGCAAAAAGGTATTATTTACAAACAACTGGTTACTGCCCGATACATCGCGGATATAATCCAGGTCAAACGTGAGCGCCCTGCCGGCACTGTCAAATTTATGGGTGTAATTTAGGTTGACACCGCCGCTTTTAAAGCTGTTTTTGGAAGTATTGAGGGTATTAATGGTTGAATCTAATTCGCCATTTTTGCCATATAATAAACTGTTTACAGGGCTGCTGTCATGGTCGTGCGATAAGGTGCCAGTAAATACCACTCCCCAGGTTGTTTTCGGCGATGCATAATAATCCATCCCGGTTTTAATATTGGTATTGTTGCTTGTCGGCCTGAAATAGGAAATATCTTTTAGCGAGGAGGTTTGGTCTCCGTTCATATCAAAATAATCCCGGTCAATTTCAAGCCTCCGGTAGGTTCTTTGTTTATTATAAGCAAGGTTAGCAAACAGGTTAACTTTGTCGATACGGTAATTAAGGTTGATGCTTTCATTATTGCGGTAATAAAAACCCAGCGCGTAATCGGCAGACACTACCGCATTAAATCCCCTGGTGGTGTTTTTCTTAGTTTTGATATTGATTACGCCCGCGTTACCTGCCGCATCATACTTAGCCGGCGGATTATCCATCAGCTCTATCTGGTCCAAAGACGAAGATGGTAAAGAACGCAGGTACGTGGCCAGGTTTGCAGCCGAAAGATAAGTTGGTTTATCATCAATCATTACCAGCACCCCGCTTTTCCCCTTAAAGGTAATATTGCCATCGGCATCTATTTGCACGCCGGGCGTTTTTGACAACACTTCCAAAGCATTGGCGCCGGTATTGGATATCAATGCGCCTACATTAACTATTGTGCGGTCGATTTTTTGCTGAACATAAGATTTTTTACCGGTTATAGCTACTTCATTCAACGTTTTGCCCGCTAAGGGTAAAATGAATGCCGGTAAATTAACCGGTTGTTGCTGGTTGAGAACTACAGGGGCGCTTCGGTAATTTTTATAGCCCATATAGGTTGCCTTAACCAGGTAAGTATCATCTTTTAAATTTTGAAAGGCAAAACTGCCGTCCGGATGGGTAAGCAGTGTACTTACAACCGTAGAATCTTTTGCGATAAGCAAGGTTACGGTTGCACCATCGAGCGGTTTTTTAGCATCATCTAAAACTATCCCCGAAATTTTACCACCTCCGGTTTGCGCATCGGAAACGGCGGGCAGCAACAATGTGAATAAGGTCAAAAAGAATGCCTGAAGTAGTTT
This sequence comes from Mucilaginibacter sp. SJ, assembly GCF_028993635.1. Taxonomy (NCBI): domain Bacteria; kingdom Pseudomonadati; phylum Bacteroidota; class Sphingobacteriia; order Sphingobacteriales; family Sphingobacteriaceae; genus Mucilaginibacter; species Mucilaginibacter sp. SJ. The sequence goes on along the minus strand of NZ_CP118631.1, from coordinate 3,600,707 downwards.
CATAACTACAAGACATCATTTTAGTTAAAATAGTTACATAAAAATGGTAACTGGAAAGATGCATCATGCATCGGAAAATGGATTGTGCTCTTAATGTCAATGTCAAGAAATACGCATTCGTTAAAATCTATCTATATAAATAGTAACTTCATCATAAAAAACCTGAATGAGCGCAATTATAAAAAACCGGATAACCTCTATTGACTTTCTCCGTGGTACTATCATGATTATTATGGCACTTGATCATGTGAGGGACTATTTATACTCCGGATCATTTTTTTATGATCCGCTTGACCTTACAAAAACAAGCGGCATATTGTTTTTCACCCGGTGGATCACTCATTTTTGCGCCCCGATATTTATGCTGCTTGCCGGAACATCGGCATACCTCATCGGGCAAAAGAAAACTAAAAGAGAGTTATCCATATTCCTGGTAAAACGGGGATTGTGGCTTATATTTCTCGAAATGTTCGTGGTTAACTTCGGCTGGAACTTCAACATTACCTTCCCCATGTTTTTCTTTATTACTATATGGGCGCTGGGCTTAAGCATGATCATACTGGCGGCATTGATCCATCTGCCTAAAAAATTGATCCTGGGTATTAGTGTTGTCATCATATTAGGGCATAATCTTTTAGATGGCATTCATGTGCCGGGTAGTTCCCTGCCTGCTTTTGGCTGGTCGCTGCTTCATGAACAGCAGTTTTTTACCTGGCATAAGGAAATTTTATTGGTAGGGTATCCCATTGTTCCCCTAATGGCGGTTATGTCATTAGGTTATTGTTTAGGCGGATGGTACGCGGCGGGCTATGAAGTTAGCAAAAGACAAAGAAACTTATGGATAGCCGGCGCCGCTTGTATTGTTTTGTTTATTGTATTACGTTATACCAATCTATATGGCGATCCGGTAAAATGGAGCGTACAGAAAAATGCATTATTTACCATTCTGTCATTTATTAAGGTAAATAAATATCCGCCATCGCTGTTGTACCTGTTATTAACGTTGGGTGCGGCCTTTCTGTTCCTGTCATTTACCGAAAAATCAAAAGGAACTGTTGTAAAAGTAGTTTCGGTATATGGCAGGGTGCCTATGTTTTATTACCTTATTCATATTTATATAATCCACCTGATAGCAATTATCGCATCAGCATTAACGCCCGGGCAGGACTGGAAGATCTGGTTCCTGAAACAACCTATCTGGTTTACAACAAACCTGAAGGGCTATGGGTTTTCATTGCCTGTTGCGTATCTTGTTTGGATTGGAATAGTAATGGCCTTATATCCTTTATGCAAGCGCTATGATGATTACAAACAGGCCAATAAAGGAAAATGGTGGTTGAGTTATTTATAAAATTTAAAACATGGAAGCTATAAATGAAATTTCAGAACCAACAGGAAAACATACCCGCACAACATGGATACCAGCTTTTGGCAGCGGGTTGTTATCAGTTTTAATAATTTTTATGTTATCGATATCTTCGCCACATAGTGCCGCCGCCCAGGATAAAAACAATGTGGTACGCATAGCCAAACTTGTAATTGATTCTGCTCAATTGCAGAATTATATGGCTGCGCTTAAAGAGCATGCTGAAACCGCTGTGCGCGTTGAACCCGGCGTTTTAACCCTATACGCAGTAGCCGAAAAAAATAACCCCACCCACATAACAGTTTTTGAAATTTATGCCGATGCCGCCGCATACCAGGCCCATTTGCAAACGGCTCATTTTAAAAAATACAAAAGCACCACAAAAGATATGGTTAAATCGCTTGAACTTGTGGAAACTGTTCCCATAGTGCTTGCCGCTAAACCGCGGTTATAGCGCGTTTCGCCCTAATCTTGTTCAGGCTGCCGGAGTGCTTTTCCTTTTCTCAGCTTCGGGTTTCGACTTGTCGATAAATTAAAGCATATTTAGCCATGATATTGCGCCCGGTTCGCATCGCGCATTATTGAAGCTGAGTTAACCAATTTATCATACTTGTTTTTTCCTGCTGATGAGTAAAAACCCTACGTACCTTGAATCAAAAGGTCATTATCAAATTCTTGACGGATTGCGCGGTGTGGCATCCCTTTTTGTAGTGGCTTTCCATGTTTTTGAAACCTATGCTGATGGTAACCGCTTTAAGCAAATCATAAATCACGGATACCTGGCAGTCGATTTCTTTTTTGTGCTCTCGGGTTTCGTAGTTGCCTACGCCTATGACGACCGCTGGGGCAAAATGACTCAATGGGATTTTTATAAACGCCGTCTTATTCGTCTGCAGCCAATGGTTATTGTCGGATCAATTATTGGTGCGCTGTTCTTCTATTCGCAAAGCGGCACAGCCTTTCCGCTTATTCATGATACGCCGGTTTGGAAAATGCTGGTGGTAATGTTGGTTGGTTGCACGCTGATACCCATACTGCCTTCTATGGATATTCGCGGCTGGCAGGAAATGCACCCCTTAAATGGGCCGGCCTGGTCGCTATTTTTTGAATATATCGCTAATATCCTGTACGCGCTGGTGATCCGTAAATTCTCCAAAACTTTGCTTGCTATATTGGTGTTTTTATCGGCCTGTTTACTGATCCATTATACAGTAATGGGCCCGCAGGGCGATGTAATTGGCGGCTGGTCGGTTGATAAAACACAGCTCAACATTGGCTTCATCCGTTTGCTTTATCCATTTTTTGCCGGGATGCTGCTTTGCCGCATAGGTAAACTCATCCATATTAAAGGCGCGTTTGCTGTATGCAGCCTCCTGATCATTGCTATATTGTGTGTGCCGAGGATAGGGGGCAGCGAGCATTTATGGATGAACGGTTTGTACGAATCGTTCTGCATCATCATTCTTTTCCCCCTGATTGTTGCCATTGGCGCGGGCGGGAGTTTAAAAAGTAAAAGCTCGATCAGGATTTGTAAATTTATGGGGGATATTTCGTACCCGCTTTACATTACGCATTATCCTTTAATATATTTTCATGTAGCCTGGGTAACAAATAATAAGATCCCAATGGCACAGGGCCTGCTTGGCGGGCTGGGAATTTTTGTAGTCAGTATCGCTATTGCCTACGGCTGCCTCAAATTGTATGATGAGCCTGTCAGAGATTGGTTAAAGAAGCGTTTCCTGCTGAAAAAGGCATAATATTGATGGTATAATTAAACGCCGGTATTGACTCATCCTGACATCGCTGTGCTGGCCGGGGCTGTATCATAAAGCCAATTGACCACCCTTGGTGTGGTGTTACCTATGAATTGAAATTTAGCTGATAATATTTATAAAAAAGGGGGTTAACATTTTTTTATACAAAATATCATAATTTATTGACTGTCAATTATATAAGCGAATGTTAACCCTGAATTGTGTTAACCCTGTTAACCCCCTTTTGTTAGTAAAAAGGCAATCCAACTCCAACTATATATATGGCTTAAGTATCTGAATAAATTAAAGAAAAGCTGATCATGATTTTTGATACAGCCTTTGTCTGTTTTTATTTTGCCTACTCGCTATGCAGCGAAGTCATAGAAAGGGTGGTCTGGCTGAGCGCAGACCCGGGGGAGTCAATTATGCGCCTGGTATTATATGTTTTAAATCCCGTTAAATAATATTTAATTGCATACTAATATAAATAAAGCTTGAAAATATCGTTTATAAACCTCATCTTTAGATTATTGTAACCCATTTGAAAAAGATCGTTGCCTTAATATTGCTGAATATTTACCTGCTTAACATTGGCGGGCAGCTGGCGTTGCATCAATACCTGGTTTATAAATCGGACCGGTTTTTTAATGAGCAGGTTGGGAAAGGCCTGTATAATGTAAATGACCTTACCGAAGTCACTATCCCGGTTAACTTACCTGCTATTCATGATTGGCGAACTTTTGAAAATATATCCGGACATATTACATTTGGAAACGCCACCTACAATTACGTAAAAATGCGATTGACGAAGAATGCCCTTCACCTGATGTGCATTCCTAATTATAAAACTACCCGCTTTGCCGATAGCAATGTGCTTGATGCAAAAGGAATAAAGGGTGCCCCTGTTTCTCCCAAAGAGCATGTGCCCTTTGGCAAAATGGTTTTAAAGGATAATGTAAACCTTTCATTTGTACAATTTGAATTTTACTGCCCCGTGATGCCTTTGCCGAAAAACGTTGTGCAACCTGTGCAATCGTTAGTAAGTTCTCATCAGGATATTCCTGAACAACCACCCAAAGCAACCTGCTGATTTTCTCCATTTAGTTCATTTACCGACCGGCATTTGTTTTAATGTCTCTGGTCATGTTGTCCGAAATTTCTATTAACAATTTAATATCACATCTATCGCAGGTAAAAGCCTTGGCATTTTATCCGCGAGGGTATATAAAAATCCTATGATAAAGAAAAAAATTGCCGCCGCGCTTGTGCTGCTGTGCGGCTTCACCATAATGGCATCATGCCAGAACCCATCTAATGAGGAGATGGCCCAGGTGCTGAAGCAGATAAATAAAAAGAATAACACCATTTCAAACCCGTTTAACCCCGAAATGAAGTTGGCTTATTGCGATTCGCTGCTTAACATTAAACGGCTTGCCAAAAGTCAGGAGGTTTTATTTTCAAAGGCCTCGCTGCTGTTAAAGGCCGGGCAGGAGCAGCAATCTGTAAACATTTATAAGTACCTGATGGATAATATCGACTTTATGTCGACCGATGAGATGCTGTCTGAGCAGGCCATAGCTTACATGCGTTTGGGTGAACGGAGCAATTGTATGCTTAATCATACCGGCTCATCATGTATCTTCCCAATTAAAGATGATGGGGTGCACAAGATCCAAACTGGCTCAAGAAAAGCAATTGAAGTATATAAATCATTGTTAAAACTTCGCCCCGATGATTATGAATCGCGCTGGTTGGTCAATATAGCCTATATGACGCTTGGGGAGTATCCGCAAAAAGTGCCCAAAAATGTTTTGATCCCTAACCTTAATGTCGATTCGGATACCGCATATCAGGTTAAACCCTTTGTTGACGTGGCAGCGAGCCTGGGCCTTAACATTAACGGCCGGGCCGGCGGCGTCATTGTTGATGATTTTAATAACGATGGCTACCTTGATATCATGACATCTGGCTGGGACCTGAGCGATCCCATGCATTATTTTCAAAATAACCAGGACGGTACGTTTAGCGACCGTACGGAAACCGCCGGTTTAAAAGGGATTACCGGGGGGCTGAATATCCAGCAAACAGATTACAACAATGATGGTAAACTGGATGTTTTTGTTTTGCGTGGCGCATGGCTCACCAAGGGCTTCGGCAACCAACCAAGTTCCTTATTGCGCAACAATGGCGATGGGACTTTTACTGATGTAACCGCCATAAGTGGTTTATTTATGCTTCACCCTACTCAAACTGCAACCTGGGCCGATTTTAATAACGATGGCTGGCTGGATGTATTTGTAGGTAATGAAAATTCAGAATCAATGTACAATGTTGATGAATCAACCTGCCAGTTATATATGAATAACCGTAATGGCACATTCAGCAACATAACCACGGCTGCCCATTGCGGTATTAAAGCTTTCGTAAAAGGGGTGACGTCTGCCGATTATGATAACGACGGCTTTGCCGACATATTTATTTCAACCATGGACGGACGCAAATACCTGCTTAAAAATAAAGGCAAAACCGAAGCCGGGATTGATTTTGAAGATGTGACTATGCAATCGGGCCTCGACCAGATCAAACAACGAACCTTTACTACCTGGTTTTATGATTATAATAATGATGGCTGGCCCGATTTGATGGTTGCTAACTATCATTTTGAACGTACTTTAGGTTATTACAGCGCTGCCGCCGCTTTGGGCAAAGCTGTACCGGAGGCTGGCAACATCTATCTGTATAAAAATAATCATGACGGTACATTTACCAACGTAACCAAAGAAGCCGGACTTGATAAGGTAGTTTACAGTATGGGTGCCAACTTCGGAGATATTGATAACGATGGCTATCCCGATATGTACTTTGGTACAGGTAACCCCGATTTTAAATCGCTGGTGCCTAACAAGTTTTTCAGAAACATCGGCGGGAAAAGATTTGCGGATATTACTTCCTCATCACGTATGGGAAATTTGCAAAAAGGGCACGGTATTGCATTTGCTGATTTACGGAACAACGGTCATCAGGATATTTTTGCCGAAATGGGCGGGGCTTATATCGGCGACTCATACACCAGCTCATTGTACATGAACCCCGGCATAAGTAACAACAACTGGATCAGCCTGAAATTGAACGGTACAAAAGCCAATAACGCCGCCATAGGGAGCCATATTAAACTCACTTTTACCGAAAATGGGGTTAAACGTTCTGTTTATAAAGATGTTAACTCGGGCGGGAGTTTCGGGTCTTCGCCTTTGCGGCAGGAGATAGGAATTGGCCAGGCAAAGGTAATTGATGAAATTGAGATAAAATGGGCAGGGAGTGGGGCTGTGCAGCACTTTAAAAATGTTGCCCCTAATCAGTTTTTAAACCTTACCGAGGGTAATGCACAATACAAAACCGTCCAATTAACAAAATTGATTTTCCGCAGTAAAAACATGCCGGGTTGTATGCCTATGCAAATGGCAGCCAAAACAAATTAAATTATGTTTCTGTAATAGAAAATATTAGCCCTGGTTTTATACCAAAATAGTTACATTTATATCAGCAACAATTAAAATAAATCTTAACCATGAGAAAACTCTTATTACTATGCTGCATGTTCATTGGATTGGCTGCAGCAGGCAATGCGCAAACCAAGCCCGGTGCCAAACCTGTTGAAAAATCAAAAGACCTGCAAAAGCAATTAAAGCTCACTGATAAACAAACCGAAAAAATTGCGGTGATATACCAGGAATCATCCGATAAGTTTGAAAAGATCAAAGCTGCTGATAAAGGTGATAACACGAAAATGATGGTTGATATTAAGCCATTACGGGAAGCTACCATCTCAAAGATCAAAGCTGTTTTAACTAAAGAACAAACAGTAAAATATGATAAGCTTTTGAAAGGCAGCAAAGCAGCAGGCGGCAGTGGCTGGGGTGATGGCTGGAGCGCTACAAGTGGGCAATAACCGGTTTCAGTAGTAACAAAATAACAGGCCGCTTTTTCTTCTGATCAGAGCGGCCTGTTTATTTATAAAATTTGTTAACCGCAGACCGGGCTATGGCAGATAGCTTATATCTTACCTTAACTGATTCCTAATCCAATATCTCTATTGGCCGGTTAAGTACTTCTTGCAGCGGGATCTTTTGAATGCTCTTATTTTTTTTGATGTAGTTTAAACTAACCGGGATGAGTATTGGCCCGGCGGTAACATACCATCCCGGCGGATCGCCGCCTTCTGTTAATCTCAAGAAGCCGTCGCTTATGTAAAGGGGTATAAGCCATGCGCCTCCGGTATCCATTGCGCCAAGATCTATTTGCAGGGAATTAGAATGGAAAGATTTAGCTGTACGTTCCGGATCTGTAAATTTATTGATATCGGTAGGGTCATACATTTCACTTACTTCATCAAGCTTTAAACGGTTGATATCGAGCTTTACAGATTCTGCTTTGCCCTTTCCAACTTGTTTAACAATTAAGCAGGCAACTGCCGTACCCCTTGGCTTCAGCTTTTTTTGCCTGTATAAGGATGTAAATTCCTCCAGGTAAGTGGAAGAGATTCCATAGTCGGGGTGATAGCTTCCGGCAGCAATAAGATCATCTATTTCGTTCTTCATTACCGGGTAAACCAAAGGGCTGTGATCCTTTTGGCCGGCAGCAGCTTTCATCTTATGGTATGAGGCTATGCTCATTTCGCCATAACCAATTTCAAATTTCGCATTAGCGGTGTCCAACTGCTTAGTAAGGCTGTCCAATTGTTGTCTTTTTGTGGTATTTCGCTTTTGCCGGGCAACATAAAAATACAGGTTGCCAATGATCAAAATACAGCCAGCCACTATCAGGATAGGGGCGAGGTTGTTTTTAGGTTGTTTGGCCGGTACTGGGTTTTCGTTATTTTCCATTCTTATGAATATCTGATCATTGTCAAACTATCCGCGGCCCTGCACCCCTTCGGCCAACCGAACCGGGCTCAGCATTTTTCGTACTGCTAATGATTTCCGGGCGGTATCTGCCGGTTCTGTATAGCGGATATTATCCGGCAGAAAAATAGTTTTTGATTCAATTTTCCATTGCCTGTTTTTATTGGCAGGATTTGGTTTATCGTAGGTCACGAATAACGGGATTAAAATTCCCTGCCCGGTTGAAAGCCTTGAAGGTAGTTTTATAATTTGTTTCACAGCGGTGCCCTTGGCCCTGATCTGGCTGTCATAATCATTTTTGCTTTGAGGATTTTCAGTAACAGTGAGCGGCTGGTTAATATTGAGCTTGCTCATGTCAAGCTCAATGTCTGATGCATCGCCCTTGCCTTTGTTCTGGATCATGAGGCAGGTGATAAACAGGTCATAATCAATAGCCGTCGTGTCGTTAAAAAGCTGGTCGGTTTTCTGAAGGTTTTTATCTGAAATTTCATTGCTGAGTATGGGATAATCAAGATAAAAGGCATTCTTTTTCCGTATGGCACTATCCCCCCCTGCCAGGGCATAAATATCATTGGCCATGCTGATATAGGAAACTTCCAGGCTGGCCTTCAATTGGGGGTTAACCGGCGGGGGTGGATCTTTCTTAATCAGATTATACCCGGTAGTTAGTAAACCTAAAATAACAGTAATTACGCCCAGCTTCAATTGCAGGCTTTTCCATATGCTGTCTTTATCGGCTGTTTTCTTTTTGGCCATGCTTTCCGGTTGATATGGTTAGGATGATCATGTAGTTGTATTACATGGTTGTTTCACAGGGGCTTGTAATATAAAATTAAGAATAATAAATTGATTGTAAAGGCGGAGTTTACAAACTAATCGCTAAAATCAATGCCTCCGGCAAACAACCGCAGGTACTGATATTTAAAATGCTTCATTCAAACCCAAAAAGAACCCTTTTGAACCATACCGGCCAAAGGCATAGTCAAGACAAAGATTGGTACGGGTTGCTTTATTAAATAATACGCGCAAGCCGCCGCCATAACCCGGCTGCCATTGCTGAAATATTTTGGTACCCGACTCATCATTGGTTGTTTGCAGGTTGGCAAATGCCACGCCGCTTAAAAATTTATTCCGCAGTATCGGGAAACGGTATTCTACTTCCGAGTAGTTGTATTGCGTGCCCTTAAAATATTGTACTACATACCCCCTGCCACTCCGGAAGCCCGGATCTTTGCCGGTGCCGGGTAGTTCAAGGTAGGGGATGTTGCCACTGATCAAATATGATCCCCAGTTCCAGAAGGCAACAACATGTTCGGGGTTTGTTTCCGACAGGCTGAAATACTTTCTGAAATCGGTAGTGAACTGCACCGCGTTTTTGGAGCTTCCCATCCAGCTTTGATTAATGCGGAAGCCGGCATCGACGTAAATCCCTCTGTAGGCCCGGTTTTGATTATCGCGGGTAGTGTATTGCAGGTTAAAAAGCAAGCCGTTAGCAGCATAATGGTCGCGGGCAAATCCATGGCGGTCGCTATAGATATTGTATGGGGTAAGATCAGTTGTTGATTTGGTATCCTCAATTTTTCGCCTGATATCAAAAGAAGCGCCCGCACCTAAAAATAACCCCTTATCAATTTCTTTGTATACCTTCTCGCGGATATTATAAAATTGCGAATGCAGCGCCCTGCCTTTACGCCCGGGGTTGGCCAGCACCTGGTCGGCTTCGCTGCCGCTTGATGCCTGGCCAATTCCCAAACCATAATCGGGCGAAACCGTTTTGGCTGCAACCAAACTGCCCTGAAAATTCCATTTATTACCCGGTGTGTACACGTTGTGGTTAATATAAAAGTAAATGATACCCTTGGTGGTAATAGAAGCCGAAGTAGCTGCTACTGATAACAGGGTATTAGGATCATTCCCTAATTTTTTACCGGCTACGGCCTTGATCCCAATTTGTGACCCGATGGTTGGATTGGACGCCACGTTGGGTATGATGGTAATTCCCGACGACTTTTTATTGGGGGCCGCAGCCGGTCGGCCGGGATGCAGGATGTTGCGCACCAGGTCGCCAAAATCATATTGTTTATATAAAGTATCGGTCGGTTTGGCCGGTTGTACTATTGTTTCTTTAATGCGCAATGAATCGGCCTTTACCGAATCGGCAGGTACAGGTACCTGGCCGAAGGCATGTACCGATATGCCTGTAAATAGTATGAATAAAACTGTTTTTAAAAGCAGGGTAGAAATTTTATGTGGTGATTTGTGATGCACGCTAACGGATATAAATATTTAAAATTCAATTTATTGACTGTGTAATTGTGATGGGTATTAGCTCATTTCTAAACCGCGAAATGTGCATAATGTTTGAACTTTAAATTTGTGAGGACGCTAAGGCAACGGATTTAGTTGCATTATTTTTTGTTCCGCTTAAATATTGCTACCTTAATATTCTCTTGTTATAAACCGCAGAAAATCAATTCTGTCCTGCTGAAATTTTAACCAATTATGATCATGAACATATCTTATATCCGTTTTGTGGCCCTCATTGTTTTTATGTTTGTCGCCTTCTCAGGGGCTGCGCAAAACAATCAAGGCAGAGCAGACACTATTGACCGTAAATGGTGGAAGGAAGCCGTGGTTTACCAGGTTTATCCCCGAAGTTTTAAGGACAACGATGGAGATGGCATCGGCGACCTGAAAGGCATTATCTCCAAACTTGATTATATCAAAAGCCTCGGTGTTGATGTTGTTTGGCTTAACCCAATTTACAGCTCGCCTAATGACGATAATGGCTATGATGTAAGCGATTACCGCAACATCATGAAGGATTTTGGAACCATGGATGATTTTGATGCTTTGCTGAAAGGCATGCATTCCCGCGGTATAAAACTGGTGATGGACCTGGTAGTAAATCATAGCAGCGATGAACACGAATGGTTTAAGCAAAGCAGGAGCTCGCGCAACAATCCGTACCGGGAATATTATCACTGGTGGAACGCCGAAAAGGGCAAACCCGCTTATCGCTACAGTTTATTTGACGTAAATCATGATGCCTGGCGTTATGATTCGCTTACCAATGCCTATTACCTGCATTACTTTTCGCGCAAGCAGCCCGACCTTAACTGGGAAAATCCAAAACTGAGGAATGAAGTATACGGCATAATGAAGTTTTGGGCTGATAAGGGGATTGACGGCTTCAGGCTGGATGCTTTTCAATTTGCTGCAAAGGATACTACCTTTCCGGCCTTTCCGAAAGGGTTTGAAAAAAACTTTACCCAATATTACGGCGTACAGGGCAATTTGCACGGATACCTGCAGGAAATGAACAGAGAAGTGCTCAATAAATATAACGTAATGAGTGTGGCCGAAGGTGCAGGCAATACTTTTGAAGACGGCCATAATTTAGTTGATGCCGACAGAAATGAATTGAACATGGCTTACGCATTTGAAGGTGTGGATATTGCCAAACCCGAAGGCTATAGCGTAGTTCACTTAAAACAGGTATTTACCAAATGGGATAGTGCCTTTGCATCAAAGGGGTGGCTATCTATATTTCTGGCTAATCATGACCAGGCCCGGCTGGTAAGCAGGTTTGGCAATGATAACCCGGAATTTAGAGCGGTATCCTCAAAAATGCTGACCACTTTTTTGCTGACCATGCGGGGTACACCCTATTATTATAATGGCGATGAACTGGGCATGACTAATGCCGGTTTCAGCACAATTGATGATTACCGGGATGTACAAACATTGAATGAGTACCAGCGGAAAAAAAACATAGGCGCCGATTTACCGGCATATTTAAAACGGATAGGTTTTGAAAGCCGGGATAATGGGCGCACTCCATTTCAATGGAACAGCACGGCCAATGCCGGTTTTACAACGGGTACACCCTGGATAAAGGTAAATCCCAATTATAAAAGCATCAACGCTGTTGCGCAGGATAAAGATGCCAATAGCACGTTGAATTATTTCAGGCGGATAGTAAAATTAAGGAAGGATAATCCGGTACTGGTATACGGAAAATATACATTACTCGATGCACAAAACCCCGGTACTTATGCCTACACCAGAGAGTTGAACGGCAGGAAGCTGCTGGTACTCCTGAATTTTACAAGTAAAACAGCTCCGGCTCAAACAGGTATGAATTTGGGTAATGCAACGGTTTTAATCGGCAATTATCAAAAGCCATCAAAAAATGGCACGCTGATGCCGTATGAGGCGGTGGTTTATGAGGTGAAATAGGAGGGGTTTAACGTGTAGAGACGCATAATTGCGTCTCTACGGTACAGAGCCTCATTTAATTGAAAATTGCATGCGTGACCTGCCTGCGAGAGACGCAATTATGTGTCTCTACATTAATTAATTTTACCTCACCACCAACGAGATCTGCAATACCCTCGGCTTATCGCCAATTGCCGGGCCTCCCCAGTCTGTTTCATCGCCATTGAGGATCCGAAGCGATTTAAATACACCGTTTTCATACCAGCCTTCCTCAACCTTAAGGTATTGCCATGCCTTACCTGCGTTGCTGCCGGTCGGCCGGAAAGTGATGCGACAGTTTGTACCGGCCATGATAAATTTATTTTCATCAAGGCTAACAATCATGGCTTTACCGTTATGGTCTTTATTTGGTTTAAGTTCACCACCCCGGCCGCTGCCAAATTTTATAATGGCATCCCAGGCACCAAGTTTAATGCTTTGCTCCGCACCGTCTTCATGTTCAACAACGGCTTTGATCTTGTCGTCAAATACCCATTGCGCCATCTCCCTCATCATAGGAGCTGCCATTGCGTATTCCTGCGCAAACGGTGCAAGGCGTTCCGCCAGATGTTCATCGTTTGAACTATCGCCATTATCATCAATCCCGAAAGGTGAAAAGCCAATACCACCGTGGGCCAGCACATCATAAAAATATTTGGCATTATCAGCAATTAAACCAGCCTCGGGTACAAATAAAGTATTATCCGCACGGGTATATAAGTCAATTACTTTCAATATCCTTTCACTACCCGACAGGTAAATATCAGGAGCAAGCAAGTCGATGGATGGGGCAGCGACTTTCCAGATCGGAATCACATTATCCGTTGCACCGCCACTTTCATAATGGGTTGCCATCGGATTGGTAAGCGGATCACGAAGGGCCACGTTTATGTATAACGGCAGCGGATATTCCGCTTTGCCGGCTGCTGCAACTTGTTCAATAAAGCGGGCTATTGACCAAGCCTGGAAATATTCGTCGGCCCTGTCGCCAAAAACTTGTTGCCACGAACCTTTTGAAGTTGCAGGTACATTAAGGGCTTTCAGTATGGCCGGTTTTAACAGTTGGGTCGGCACACCGCCCTCAAACAGTTTTTGTGCTTTAGCTGAATAGTCGCGAACGGTGTCCCATGAGCCGGGTTCGTTTTCAACCTGTACCATGATAACTGTATGCTGCGTATCTGCCTGCTTTAAGTAACGCATAACTGCCGAAAACGCTTTGATATCAGTATCTAAAGTGGCTTTTGAATGAGGTGAAGGCGAGTCAATGGGCTTGCCTGTTTTACCAGTAATGTTTGGATATTTTTCTGCATCGCGCTTCATCCATTCGGGCATGTAGTGGTTACTGCCGTTTTTCCAGGTACCAAACCATAATAGTACCAAATGAACGTTATGCTGCCGGGCTTGGGTAAGCAGTGTATCTACCAATGTAAAATCAAACTTTCCGGGCTGGGATTCTATCTGTTCCCAGTAAATGGGTACTTCAAGCGTGTTAAGGTGCATTACCTTGGCCGATTTCCATACGCCTGGCATTAAAGCGGGCCATGCACTTGAGTTGTGCGCCTGTCCGCCCAGCATCAAAAATGGTTTACCATCAACTAAAAACGCGTGCCTCCCATTTTTTTCGATAAGCCGGGGTAGCGATGCATCATTAGTTTGGGCAAGGGTTTTCCCCCCCGCAAATAATAGTGATGTAAGCAGGAGCGTGTTCTGAGTTTTTTTGCCAATTATTTTAAGCATGATAACAAAGGTTTATGACCATGCAAAATAATTACAAAACAGCGCTTTTGGTAATACTAAATAAACGGTTTATGGTTAAAAATATACCAAATGCAGCGTTTATTTTGCCAACTCCAGCTTGGCAAAAAAATCATTAAACATGAGGTTGATATCTAACCTGCGATAAACACGGATATTACGGCCCTTGGCATTATAATCATATCCCCCTTGCGCGTTAATAAGCGGGCAGGGCTTTAACACATATTCACTTGATGATGGATCGGCTTCAAAGGATGATTGCAGCGCGGTAAGCAACACCAGCGGACTATCACCTATGATATAGGTTTCACCCAAATTAAGATGATATTGCTGGATGAGCTTCATGACGTTTTCAAGTGCGCCAGCCAGGTATTTCCCTGTTTCGCCTTGCGGCTTTACTTTAAGCAGTAATTCTGAGTAGGAAAGTATGGCCTGGCGATATCCATCCCTCGGAATCTGCCATAATTTTAGCTGAGAATGGTTAAACACAGCTCTCGCCGCATTGATATCGATATTGAGGTTATACTCGGGGCTGCTGTAATTGGGTGGGGGTAGTGCAAGATCGCTGTACTCAGGGCCGCCAATCCACACCAGTGTGAGTTTGTCGGCAATTTTAGGTTCGGTTAGCACTGCCGACGCAATTTCGGTAAGCCCGGCACCGCAGAGGATATAAAGGGGCAGTGAGGTATCTGTACGGGATGCTTCTTTAATGATCAGATCGACAGCTTTACTTTTTACCGGGGTACTGTCGTTTACCATCGCGGTGTTAGAGCCTGCTATTACCGGGAATTGATCTTTGATTTTTAAAACAGCCAATAGCTCGGCAGCTTTTTTTGCAGCATTGTCGGCCTGGGTTTTAGATTTGTCGAACCCGTCATTGGCATTCAGGTGTGAGCCTATAACTCCTCTCACCTCAACCGATGGAGAAAGTACTAAATGTGTAAGCGCGAACAAACCATCCGGGTCACCGCTAAAATCGTTATCGATAATTACCCTGATGCGTGGAGTAATGAGCTTATTGGCGGGAGTTGATTGGCCTTTTGAAATGATAGGAAAAATAAACAACAGGAGCAGGAATGGTAAAAACTTGCTTTGGGTCATGGCTTAGAGGTCAATTGGTTATAGCACACAATATAAGCTTTTTGTCAAGAAACAAGTATCATTTTATCCGGCAATACTTGCAAAGGCTTCAAGATATTTATCAATATAAAATTGCTTGCTTGCCGTTTTGTATTGCATAATAAAGCGCGGATGTTCCAGGGCTATGATCTCGCCAAAAAAGTGGTACTCATCATTTAGTTTGCGCAGGAAAGTTTCATTCTTGCCGGTACCAAAGCAAAAACATTTATCGGTATTAATGCCCAGGTCAATCTGCTTGTGGATGTTTTCGATCATGAAATGGTAAACGGCTTTGGTTAGTTCCTTACTGTCATAATAGTTATAATTTTTTTCTTTGCCATTGGTATCGATATTGGTAAAGCCAAGCGGACAGGGAGAATTGATATAGATTTGCTTATAAAAGGCTTCCGGTCCGCCAAAGGCATTGATCATCTCGTAAACAAATACCGATGATGGTTCGTGCGACATTTTGCCTTCATAGTTGATTTGGCATTCGGAGATTAACCGCTTAGGATCCGTAAAAGGGATGCCTGTTAAACCGCCGCCAAACCTGCCGGGATTGATGCCCAGAATGATATGTCGCTGCTGGTTATCATCATAATACTTGTGGTAAAATTCATCAACAATACGCATGGTTTGCGGATGTTCCTTAAAAGGGTTCATGATTCGGATGCCTTGGGGTAAAGGATCGCCAGTATAAGTTAGTTGCTCATTGAATTGGATAATCCGGTCTGCAAATGTCATAACTCAAATGTAGCATTAGTTGAGCAATTGTTTTTTGATGTGTTGAGGCTTTCTACTTTAGTGTTTGTAACATTTGACTTATTTTGCGGGCGATAACGAAACCATTCACAGTAAGGGGGGCTTATGTCAAAAAAGAAAAAAGGGAAAGTAGTTGCCATGAAGCCAACTCAGCTAAGCCCGGAAAAGTATATTAAAACGCAGGCGCGTACGCTGCCTGTGTTTGAATGTCTGATCAACGATGATTGGGAGACTTCCGGCTTGTGTAATGTTGTAGTGGCTCGCCAACATAAAAACGGAAATATAACAGCAGGCATTTATCTCGTAGATATGTTTTGCCTGGGTATTAAGGGAGCTCAATACGAATTCAATTTGTACCAGGACGACTACGAAGATTTAAAAAACAGGTTCAATTGGGAAAGGTGCGATTATGTACTTGCTCATAATATCATTTTTGGCGCGATAGCATACGCCGAAGATTACGGATTTAAGCCGCACAAAGAATTTGAAACAGAACAGTATATTTTAGAGGAAGATGATGAAGCGATAGAGCTGATGGAGCTTGATTTTGGATTAAATGGAAAACCTCATTATGTATCGGGTCCTTATGATGACGCTGTGAAAGTCAATAATATCATAGCTACACTTGAACGAACAGCGGGCGAAGGCAATTTTACTTATACATATCTTGGAGATGGATTTGACGATATGGATGATGACGATTTGGATGACTGGGACGAAGATGACTATGATGACTATGATATTGATTATCCCAATGATGGAAACGAATTGGGAGCAATGCTGAAACTTCTGAAAAATGTAAGTGAGACCTACGATGCTAAAATAAGGACGGAACAAGCCCGGCAGATATTATCAGAGCGTTATATTGGCGCTAAGTATGAACTGAGTGAAACAGAAGGCGCATTGGAAAACAATCGTTTTGATAGTGATGAAGAGGCGGGCGATTATTACAGGTTAAGAACGATTATTGCCAACAAAGAGATTGTTCCGGTAAAAGAGTTTGAGGACGCCCGTCTAAAATACCCGGCAACTCCTGCATTTTACAACCTGCTGCAAACAGCTTACATTAACAACCAACAATACGATGAGGCCGAGGATACCATAACTTTAATGTACAATGTGTTTCCTGATTATTTCCCGTCACTTATTAATTACGCGGGAATGCTTTTTGTGCACGAAGAGCCAGAAGCAGTTTTAGCCGTTTTTAATGGCAAGCCCGATCTTAATTATTTATATCCTCATCGCAAGGTTTTTCATGTGGGCGAAGCATTGGTTTATTATGCCTGCATGTGCCGTTATTTTTCTGCAATTGACCAAATAGATTCAGCTGATATGTATATGAATGCGATGCTTAAATATGCGGAAACCGACTTATTTAAGCAGACGGAGTTGGCAAAGTTTGCAATTATGGATCTTTTTAAAGCAAAATTTGCCGCTTTAACAGAGGGCGGATTTTTAGGTAAGTAATGTGCCTAACGCGTTTGGTATTTAAGGTGGACAATGTGTTGCTTATTGGCATCTCGATAATAAAGTTATTTGATATTCACTTTTTACCAAATGGTAAGTGGAACCGGTTTTTTACGGTGGAAATTTGTGGTGTCTAAAAAAGAATAAACATCATGAATAATCAAATTGAAAGTAAATCGTCATTAAATGACAAAAGGGTAATTATATTGGGTGGCAGTACTGGTATAGGCTTTGCGACAGCAAAAGCTGCCGCTGCCGAAGGTGCTAAAGTTGTGATAGTTTCAGGTAATCAAAGCAAGATCAATAACGCATTAAGTCAATTGCCGGAGGACGCTGAAGGCTACGCCGTAGATCTATCGCACGAAGAAAATATAAAATCTTTTTTTCAGCAGACCGGTAAGTTCGATCACCTCGTTTATACCGCGGCCGAAAATCTTAATCTTTATAATATCAACCAAACAGATATTGAGGCTGCACGTAAGTTCTTCAACCTGCGTTACTGGGGAGCTTATGCTGCTGTTAAATATGGCACCCCGTTCATTAACGAAGGCGGCTCTGTAAACTTAACCGGCGGAACTGCGGGAACGAGACCTGCTGCAGGCTGGTCAATAGCCAGCAGTATTTGCGGTGCCATGGAAGGTTTGGTAAGGGCCCTGGCTGTTGAATTGGCTCCTATACGTGTAAACGCTGTGATACCGGGCGTAATTGACACCAACCTGTGGGATAGCATGCCTGCCGAAGATAAAGAAGGACTCTACAATTGGGCAAAAAATACACTGCTGCTCGGCCGTGTTGGCCATGCGGATGATGTTGCCCTTGCATTTGTTTACCTTATGAAGCAAAGTTTTGGAACAGGATTGAATTTAGTGGTTGACGGGGGGACTTTGTTGGCGTAGCCAATTTTTTCCATTCCACCTCCATCTTTTGTATCTTGGCGCGTTCATCAATCCTAAAAACAATTGACAGGCGCACCTACACATTTTAATAAAACCCGCATTGCACCAACGCCAAGCGGGTTTTTGCATGTGGGTAATATCTTGTCGTTTGCTATTACTGCGGCACTGGCCCGCAAACACGGGGCTAAAATCTTATTAAGAATTGATGACCTTGACCGCGCAAGGGTTAACCGCGAATATTTAACGGATATTTTTGATACGCTCCGATTCTTAGAAATTCCCTGGGATGAAGGCCCGCGGGATGCCGATGATTTTGAAACCCGGTTTTCACAAATTCACCGGATGCATCTGTATAATGAAGCCCTTGATCAGTTAGCCGCAGGTGGTTTTGTTTTTGCCTGTACCTGCTCGCGCAAGCAAATGAGTGAAATAGGACGTTGTACTTGTTTAGATAAGCAGATCCCCCTAAATACTCCGGAAGCAAGCTGGCGCTTACATACAGATAATGCCCGTGCATTGCAGGTGAAAAGCTATGACGGTATAATTATCCGAACACAACTACCTGCCGAAATGGAAAATTTTGTGGTGAGGAAAAAAGACGGTTTCCCGGCTTATCAGCTTACTTCTGTTATTGACGATCTGTTTTACGGCGTTGACCTGATTGTGAGGGGTGAAGATCTGTGGGCGTCAACATTGGCTCAGATCCAGTTGGCGGCTGTGTTGTATAAGCAGGATTTTAATGATATCGTATTTTATCATCATCCGCTATTGCTTGAAGCGGATGGTAAAAAGCTATCCAAATCGGCGGGCTCAACATCCATCAGATATTTAAGGCAGGAGGGCAAAAATGCAGAAGATGTATTTATGCTTATCTCAGATCTGTTTTCGCTTCCCGAAACGGCCTGTAACTGGCAGAAGCTTGCTGCATCAATTCTTCGCAAATTGTCATAGCTTATTAACACCTCTTTATAAAATGCATATTTAATGTGAATCGGCCTTAATCGAACGGTGTCAATTCGTATATTTTAATGTGATGAAAATGTTAAGTCATTTACAATAAATTAAAGCATTTGGTGCTTTTACTTTACCATGACATAACTGCCTGTACATATCGGAGGGGTAAATTTGTAGCAACAAATACAAATTACGATGCAAGCAGCATTTTGCCACAAGCACCTGAAATTTCTGTTTTTTGTTATCCTTACCTTCAGAGCCATTACCTGCCAGGCTCAAAACAGCCCCCTCTCTAAAGGTTTCGCGCACAATGACTACTGGCATAACCGGCCCCTGTACGATGCCCTGGATAACGGTTTTCAAAACGTAGAAGCTGACATTTACCTGCGCGATGATGAATTGCTGGTTGCACATATGCTGCCCGCTTTTCAAAAGAAGCGCACCTTGGAGCAGCTTTATTTAAAGCCCCTGTTTAATTGTTACGAAGGCAAAAACAGGGAGGTGGTGTACCCGCTTGCTCCTGTTACGCTGATGATCGATATCAAATCAGACGCCGAAAAAACTTATGCAAAGCTGGCAGAAGTATTAAAGCGCTACGCACCAATGTTATCGAGCTATAATAATGGCGAAATAACAGAAGGCAGTGTAACCATCGTTATAACCGGCAATAAGCCATATAAGATGCTTCAGGCACAAAGGCAACGCTATGCTTTTATTGATGAAGACCTGATGCAGGTGCATACCGATACACTTTCAAATACCGTTTATAAAACTGCCAGCTGCAAATATTCACGACTGATTAGCTGGACCGGCAAAGGCCCGATGCCTGAAGATCAGAGACAATTGCTTCGCGATTATGTAGCCGCTGCACATCACTATAAAAAGAGGGTGCGCCTGTGGGCATCCCCCGAAAATAAAGAAGTATGGAAGGCCTTGCTTGAATGTGAGGTAGACCTGATCAACACCGATAAATTAGCCGAATTAAGAGAGTTCCTGATGACGGGGCCGGAGCCTGTAAGATATGCTAAGGTGAACACCAGGTAATAACCACTAATCAATCAATAAGATGAAAAAGATCAGAGTAGCATTTTTCGCCGAGATACTTATTGAAGATTTCGATGGTGCAATACGCACCATGTATCAGCTCATTAAACGGATTGACCGGAATATTTTTGAGTTTCTGTTTATTTACGGTGCCGGCCCGGATAGCATAGCCGGATTTGAATCATTAAAAGTTCCGGCTTTAACATTACCAATTAACACGGGTTACACCATGGCTATTCCCGCCCTGGTAATGAGTGAGCTAAAAGAAGAGATAGATAATTTTTCGCCCGATGTTATACACATTGCCACGCCATCGCTGTTAGGCAATTTCGCGTTAAAATATGCTACCCACCGTGGCTTGCCTGTTATCAGCATTTACCATACACATTTTATTTCTTATATCGATTATTACCTGAAACATACGCCATTCCTTATTAACAAGGTTAAGCAAATGATGGCCGAAAGCCACAAGGCTTTTTATAACCAATGCGACCGGGTATACGTGCCTTCAATTACTATGAAAGATGAGCTGATTGATATGGGAGTTGATACCTATCGCATGAAGCTTTGGCAAAGAGGTATAGATACCGTCCTGTTTTCGCCCAGGCATAAAAAAAGTCTGCGTTCTTTGACGGGGAATGATAATCCCGCCATTTTGTTTGCGAGCCGCCTGGTTTGGGAAAAAAACCTGGAGACCTTGTTTGAAGTCTATGGTATAATGCAAGATCGAGACCCCGAAGTTAACTTCATAATTGCGGGCGATGGGGTTGCGCGCAAGGCCTGTGAAGCGAAAATGCCCAAAGCAGTGTTTACCGGTAAGGTAGATCATAAAAGGCTTTCAGTTTTATATGCGTCATCTACTCTGTTCCTGTTTCCTTCGGTATCCGAAGCTTATGGCAACGTTGTACTTGAAGCCATGGCATCCGGGTTGCCGTGTGTTATTGCAGATGGCGGCGGTTCAAAGGATTTTATAGAACAGGGCATTAATGGTTTTAAATGCGAGCCATACAATGCCGGCTGCTATGTTGAGCGGATTGAATTACTGCTTAAAAGCAATAGCCTGAGAGAACTGTTTATTGAAGAAGGGCTTCAATACAGCAGTCGTTTAAGCTGGGAGCGTCTGGCATCGGTATATTTTGATGATTTGGCTGAAATGGCTGGGGCGGATGTGCTGAGCATCGTATAAATTTTAAGCAATTCTTAAAGTGATTTTCCTGTCACAAAACAGATAACTTCTTGTACACAAAATCCTATTTCTTACATTTGCCGTTTGTTTTAATAATAGGGGCTGACTATCAAATCATAATAGGGGATTTTCATGTACGATATTTGTTGTGTAGGGCATATTACGTTGGATAAAGTGGTAACACCGCAAGCGGTGAAACATATGGCTGGCGGTACTTCTTTTTATTTTTCAAACGCCATCCGTAATATGGACGTGAGTTACACCCTGGTTACCTCGCTTGCTTTGAGCGAGATGCCGGTGGTTGAAAAACTCCGCGGCAAAGGCATCGAGGTCCATGCAACAACAGGCGGCGAAACAGTTTACTTTGAAAATATCTACTCTGTTAACCAGGATCACCGCACCCAACGTGTGCTGCAAAAAGCCGATCCTTTTACCATTGAACAACTTGATGAGATCCAGTCGCGTGTATATCATTTGGGCCCTTTACTGGCCGATGATATCTCGGTGGAGTTTATTAAAGACCTCGCTCAACGTGGCAAACTTTCTCTTGACGCGCAGGGCTACCTGCGTAAAGTAGAAGATAAAAACGTAGTGGCTATCGACTGGCCCGAAAAACGAGAAGCCCTGCAACATATCCACATCCTGAAAGTGAACGAGCACGAAATGGAAGTACTCACCGGTATTACCGATATCCACGAAGGTGCCAAAGTGCTGAACGAATGGGGTGTTAAAGAGGTAGTGGTAACACTGGGCAGCATGGGCTCTGTTATTTATACCGGTGGCGTTTATTACCAGATCCCGGCGTATAAACCGGTTGAAGTAGTTGATGCTACAGGTTGCGGCGATACTTATATGGCCGGTTATTTATATCAGCGTGCCAAAGGCAAAGGTTTCCAGGAAGCGGGCGAGTTTGCTGCCGCTATGGCCAGTTTTAAGATCGAATCATCGGGCCCTTTTACCGGAACGGAAGAGGATGTATTGGAGTTGTTAGCGAAACACAGCTCAAAGCCGAATGCTTAAGGCTGAAAGCGAAAGGAAAATATACTGGTTCAAGTTTAGCGATAGCGTAACTTGGATCCAAAATGGATTAAGCTTTCAGCTTAACTGAATACCTGCAATTGGTAAACAACGGAAGCAGAATGCTTCCGCGGTTTTAGGACGAAGTTACGCTATCGCTAAACTTCGTCCAGTGAAAGGAAAGGAATTAAAAAGACAACCTTCCGCCTTTTACCTTTATCCTTTCACCGCCTCAAAAAACTATATCTCCTTAGCATCAGAAGCATTGATCCAGCCCTCGTTGCCGCTGGCGAGCCTGATCTTCATCCAGCCGTCATTATCTTCTAAAATTTCAACCTTGGTGCCATCATGGATCAGGAACAGGTTTTTAGCGTTAGGTGCTGGTGCGCTTTTTACATTAACAGATGTGCTGAAGATGATAGCGCCGTGATGGGCATCAAAGTATTGATCCTGGCGACTTGCAACAAACATGCTCGCAAATCCGAAAAGTAAGATTACCAAAGCCGAATAAAACGACCATTTTTTAATGCTTACCGAATTAGTAAACCTATACACGATCAGCAATGCACATCCCGCTATAAAGAACAGGATTGTCACCACCGCCAAAGTTGTTAATGAAAAGTGGAGAATAAACGAGTGCCACCATTTGGTTATGAAAAATTCGGTACCGGCCTCCACCTTATCGGTTGTTTTTTGATTGGCAAATTGGATATTGAAATTGATATCCTCATCGCCCGGCGAAAGTTTGTGCGCCTTTTCGTAATACAGCAGCGCGGATGGCACATCTTCATTTTTAAAGTAGGCATTGCCCAAATTATAATAAACCAATGCCGATTGGTGCCCGTCATCCACAATTTTTTGATAGGTGGTTATAGCTTCTTTATACTGACCTTTGGCGTATTGGTCGTTCCCTTTTTTTAGCAGGATATTAGCTTCATCGTTAGCTAATGCATATATCGGCATAACGATGATGAGCAGTAGGTATATAATGCGCTTCATCATGTTATATTTTATTTTCAATGTTATTGATCATGTTCTGGGCCTTATCAAACACCTGTTGCGCTGTAATGCCCGATACCGGTGCATAGCGCGCCATTTCGCAAAGGTCGAGGGTGTCCAACATCTCATTAATGAGGCTTTCATCAAGTGAACGGGCTTTCAGCTCTGATGCTATTTTCTCACGGTTCAGATCAGCGTAAGGAATATTAAGCTTATCACTCAAATAACCGTACAGACCGCGAAACAGGTTTTCATAAAATGCTTTTTTATCGTTTAACTGCAGTTTGGCACTGGCAAGGTGTTTGGCTGCCACTTTACCCGCCTTCCTGCTTTTTAAGCCTACCACGTCGGCATTGTTTTTATCGCGCCATTTGCCGTAAACCAAGGCTCCAAGAAAACTTGCCGGACCAAAGATCAGCAGGAAATAATATAATCCTGAACCGTAAAAATCGCTGCCTACTTCGTTTAACTCGCTGCCGGTTTTTATGTAGCGGATGTCATTGCTCAGCACCTTAACATCCTGCTTGCCCGCGTTTGAAAAAGCGGTAACATTACTGCCATCGCCGGTGCCTTTGGCAACCTTAACATGAAATGCCGGGGTGCTCAATGAAACATACCTGCCTGTTGCGGGGTTAAAGTAGGCAAACTTAACAGGATCGATAGTAAAATCGCCTTGGTGCCTTGGAATCAGCAGATAGGTGTATTTCCTGTTGCCTGATGCCCCGCTGGCATTTATGGTAATGGTATCCGTTATTTTAGGCTCGTATTTTTCAAAATCAGCCGGGAAACTTGGACTTATCGGTTTTAATAATTTCAGGTTTCCTGCACCGCTTACCTTTACCTGGAAATTGATGGCATCGTTGGCCTTAACATCATTTTTATCAAGTGAAGCCTCGATATTAAATTTACCCACAGCACCGGTAAACTCGGCGGGTTTGCCTGCCAGTGGCAATGGTTTTACGTGGATAACCACAGGCGCGCTTTTAACCTTATATTTCACATCCTCGTATCCGCCAAAAAATGCATCGAAGGGATCGCCTGATGATGAAGCAGCTTGCTGCCTCACTATGAAGTTCATGACAGAGGGCTCAATGGTGATATTACCCTCATGCTCGGGGAATAGCACCGTTTGTTTAATATCGGTTACGTTGTACCGTACACCATTTAAAATCTCGGTGCGCCATTGGGCATTTGGATTGTTGTTTTTGATCTCCTGGCTGTAAAATCCGTTAAGATCGGGGATTTTTTCAGGTTCGCCGTTGGCGATGTTAACCCGGGTGTAAAGGCGCAGGTTCATCATGATCTGCTGACCCATATAGGCCGTTGTTTTATCTACCTCGGCACGTAAAAACAATGATTTGGAGATATCGCTTACACGCCCTTTTTGAATGTTGCGGCTATCGGGGCCGTTACTGCCTTGTTGCTGGGCCTGCTGACTGGCCTGGCCGCCCTGGCCTTTTACTACTTTAATTTTAATCGGAGCAGTACTGTAGGGCCTTCCGCCTGCTACAATAGTAGCGGGGCCAATGGTTATTTCACCTTCTTTTGTTGGTACAAGATCATACCCATATGCTATGCTTGCCGAAGTAACCCCATTAATCATAGAAATGCTATTGGATACATTGGGACCTCCAACCACCTGGAAACCGCCAAAAGCAGGCGGCGCAAAACGATCGGCATTGGCGTTGATGGAAAAGGTAACTTCAAGTACTTCGCCCGTGCCTATAGTGCTTTTATTTACCGATGCCGTAAACTTTACCTGTGCAAAAACCAGGCTTGAGCAACACAACAGCAGCGTTAATATGGAAAGTTTAATTTTCATTAGTATCTACAAAACAACAAAGATTTACCAATCTTTTGAAATAGGCACCTTAGCACCTTTTAATTTTTTATTCTTAAGCTTATCCTGGGTTTGCTTTTCATCATTGTTAAGGGCATCAAGCATCCGCTGGGCATCATCTTTTGACAACTGATTTGGCTGTTGCCCCTGCTGATCTTTCTGATCCTGTTTTTGCTTATCCTGATCCTTCTTGTCCTGGTCCTGCTTGTTTTTATCCTGGTCTTTCTTATCGTTCTTGTCTTTATCCTTATTGTCCTTATTATCTTTGTTCTTATCCTTGTTTTTGTCCTTATTATTATTGCCCCCGCCGCCTTTATTCTTGTCCTGTTGGTTTTTTAGCATTTTTTGGGCATAAGCAAGGTTATACCGGGTTTCTTCATCTTTAGGGTTATTAACCAGCGCTTTTTTATAAGCGTCGATACTTTCCTGGTATTTTTTTTGGGTTAAAAAAGAGTTACCAATGTTGTGATACGCGCCGGCTTTCACATTTTTATCAATGGATGCAGTTGCCAGCTTATTGAACTGTGCGGCTGCATCATCGTACTTTTTCTGCTTAAACATGGCGTCGCCAAGGTTAAAATTGCCCTCAAGGGTTTTGGCCTTTTTGCTCATGGCCTGGCGGTATGCGGCTTCGGCCTCTTTATACTTTTTTTGCTGATAGAGTTCGTCACCCTGCCTCAGGTATTTCCTTTCCTGCTGGGCAAAAAGAAATGAAGCCTGCAGCACTAATAAAATGGCTATGATATATTGCTTCATGTGTTTTTTACTTCAAATAATTTGATCTTGCTTAGGCGCATGTTTTTGCGGATAGAGATAAAAAACTCGGCCAGTAACAGGACAAAGGCAATGGCCAGGAAAAACTGGAACCTGTCTTCAAAATCCTTAAACTGTTTGGTATCCGTCATTTTGCGTTGCACCTTGGCAATCTGGTCCATCACAATATTAAGGCCGCTGTTGGCATTGTTGGCCCGCACGTAAACACCGCTTCCTGCTGCGGCAATCTCCTTACCCATGGTTTCATCCAGCTTGCTAACTACAGGATGCCCGGTGCTGTCATTATGAAAACCAACTTGTTTGCCGCCCTGGTAAATTGGAACCGGCGCGCCCTCTTCAGATCCTACACCAACTACGTTCACAGTAACATTTTTGGCTAAAGCGGCTTTGGCTGCCGATACAGCATCATCCTCATGGTTTTCGCCATCGGTAATAATGATCATGGATTTACCTGTACCGTTCTTAAAGTCAAACGACTGCATCCCCAGGTTAATTGCAGCGCCAATAGCTGTTCCCTGTGTTGGTACCATTTCGGTATTAATGGTATTGAGGAACAGTTTAGCTGCCGCATAATCCGTAGTTACCGGGAGCTGTACATAGGCCTGGCCCGCAAATACAACGATGCCAATACGGTCGTCATGCAGTTTATCAATCAGCTGGGATAATGCACGCTTGGCGTTTTCCAGGCGATTAGGCGCTAAATCTTGCGCCAGCATACTGTTTGATACGTCGAGCAGGATCATCAGATCAGCGCCTTTGCGTTTTACCTCCTCTGTTTTTGAACCCAATTGCGGATCGGCTATGCCGATAACAACAAGGGCATAGGCTAAAATGAAAAAGATGAACTTGATCCAGGGGCGTGAAAAGGATACCTGTGGCATCAGCTGCATCACCACCTCCTTATTACCCAATGAGGCAATTGCCTTACGTTTCCACCAGTTTACCCTCAAAAAAATAAAGAGCAGCAGCGGAATAGCAAGCAATCCCCATAAAAATTCTGTATTTGCAAAACGTAGCATGCTGTTATGTTATAGCTCCCTTAAGCAGGGTGTGTCTTGTTAAAAATTCCAACGATAAAAGCGCCAGTGCGATAATTGCGAACGGTAAAAAGCGCTCTGTTTTTTTGCGGTACTGGGTAACATCAATCTTGGCTTTTTCCAGTTTGTCAATCTGTTCGTAAATATCCTTCAATGCGCTGTTGTTGGTAGCCCTGAAGTATTTGCCGCCGGTAATGGTGGCAATTTTGTTCAGCGTACCTTCGTCAATATCAACCTTCATGCGCTGGTATTGTACACCCATTGGCGTTTGAACAGGATAGGGGGCATAGCCGTTGGTACCTATACCAACTGTATAAACCCTTACACCAAACTGTTTGGCAATTTCGGCAGCGGTAACCGGAGGGATAGAGCCCGAATTGTTTGAACCATCCGTAAGCAGGATCACTACTTTACTTTTGGCTTCGCTATCCTTTAAACGGTTTACAGCTGTTGCCAAACCCATGCCAATGGCGGTTCCATCTTCAATCATCCCGTTTTTGATGTCGGCATAAAGATTTACCAATACCGAGTGATCGATGGTGAGCGGACATTGCGTAAAGCTTTCACCACTGAAAACTACCAGGCCGATCCTGTCATTAGGGCGGTTCTGGATAAAATCGATGGCGATGTTTTTGCCGGCCTCAAGCCTGTTGGGCTTAAAATCTTCGGCAAGCATACTGCCCGAGATATCTGATGCAATAACGATATCGATACCTTCGGTAGTGGTATCTTGCCAGCTTAACGACGATTGCGGTCTTGCGAGCGCAACAATTAGCGCAGCCATAGCTAACGAACGCAATATGATGCTTAAATGCCTGAAACGGGGCAGCATGCTTTTGGTGATCATGGCGAAACCCCTTACGGTAGGCATGGCCAGGTTACCCTGTAGTTGCTTTTGTTTCCAGATGTACCAGCCCACCATAAGCGGAATGCTGATGAACAGCCAGAAAAAGCCCGGATGAGCAAATTCTATTCCTTTAAACCAAATCATTTTGCCTCATCTCCCTTCACATCTGTTGGCCGGGCATGGGCTTGCGTGTCTTTAATAAAAGTAACAGCGTTTTCCATGCTCTTTTCATTTTCGTTTGCCGAAGGTTTCTCTTTGGCAAACTTCACCATGTCTGATAGCACAAGCAATTGCCTTAGCAGGTTCCTGTCTTCACTGGCTATGTCCATGTGCCGTAGGCTGGCAAAAATCTCTTCGGATGTTTGCTCCAGGGCTTGGATGTTGTACCGTTTTTCAAGGTACTCGCGCACCACGTCGCTCAGTTCAATGTAATATTGCTTAACCTGATCGTGCTGCCAGAGCTGTTTGCTTTTGATCTCCTCAAGCTTTTGAAGTGCCTGGATATGCAGCGGAATGTCGGGTTTAACCTCTTCAACAACAACTTCTTTTTTAGGCTTTTTGAGCAGATAAAATATCGAACCTCCACCAACAATTAAGCCTGCCAGTATACCTGCAATCAGCTTCCAGTTATCACGCAGCCAATCCCAAAAAGTATATTTAATGGTAAGCGGCTGTTTAATATCATAAAATGCTTTAGTTGTATCAACCGCAACAGTTCTTACATCAAGGTTTAATGTATCCGTTGGTAAATCACCTACCGGCGATTTAAATACGTACGACGGGATTACATACATACCACTGTCGAAAGCAGTGATAGTATAATGCCGGGTTATGGTTTTGATGGATTTATCGCCCGGGTCAAAAGCAGTATCGGCCTTAAATTTAACGAGCTGGATTTTTCCTATACTGTCGGCCAGTTTAGGAAACCCGATGCTATCCTTAGCATGAAAACGGATGCTTAAATTGAACTGTGTTTGTTCGCCTATTGCGATGGATTTTTTATCCAGTGTAGCCTTAGCCCCAAAGTTTTGTGCCCTGCCTGTTTGGTAAAAGCCTGCAAGCAATACCAACATAACCAGGGTGAATTTCATGTACCTGTTCATATATTTTACCGCCGGCCTTCCCGCTTTTTAAATAATGTCATTAATGGTTTAACGTATGATTCATGTGTGCCAATGGTGGTATAATCAACCCCCGAACGGCGAAAGGCATCCTGCAGGGCGGCGTTGCGTTTCACTGCATCCCATTTAAAGGCGTCGCGGACGGCTTTATCACCTGTATTTACCCACATGATGTGGCCGCTTTCTTCGTCTTTAACCGGGATGAGGCCCAGGTTCGGGAACTCTTCTTCGTGTTTATCGTACAGTTTTAAAGCGATGATATCGTGTTTTTTATTGGCGATCTTGAGCTCACTTTCAAATTCGGGCGTAATAAAATCAGAGATCACAAACGCCGTACATTTCTTTTTGATAACGCTTGTGAAGTATTTCAGCGCCTCGGCCATATTGGTGCCCTTGTTTTCGGGCTGGAAAGCAATCAGCTCACGGATGATCATCAGGATATGGCTACGGCCCTTTTTAGGTGGAATAAACTTTTCGATCTTATCGCTGAAAAAGATCACGCCCACTTTATCGTTGTTCTGTATGGCCGAAAATGCCAGTACCGCGCAAAGTTCGGTAGCGAGATCTTGTTTTTGCTGATTTTGTGTACCGAAGTTTTCGGAACCGCTCACATCCATCAATAACATCACGGTAAGCTCGCGCTCCTCTTCAAATACTTTTACGTATGGCGCATTGAAGCGGGCCGTTACGTTCCAGTCTATAGTACGGATCTCGTCGCCGATCTGGTATTCGCGCACCTCGCTAAAGGCCATACCACGCCCCTTGAAAGCCGAGTGATACTCGCCCGAAAATAAGTGGTTACTTAAGCCACGGGTTTTGATCTCTATCTTCCTTACCTTTTTTAGCAGATCCTTGGTGTCTTTAGCCATAATGATGCCTCACCTAAATCCTCTCCAAAGGAGAGGACTTGAAAAGTCTATTTTAATTTAGTTTAACTTTTAACTCCCTCTCCTTTGGAGAGGGCCGGGGTGAGGCCTACGGTACCTCAACCACGTTCAGGATGCCTGTGATAATATCCTCACTGGTGATGTTTTCTGCTTCGGCCTCGTAGCTTAAGCCCACACGGTGCCTTAACACATCATGACAAACTGCACGTACATCCTCAGGGATCACATAGCCACGGCGTTTAATAAAGGCATATGCCTTTGCTGCCAGTGCCAAACTGATACTTGCCCTTGGCGACGCACCAAAGGTGATCAACGTTTTGTATTTAGCAAGCTTAAACTGATCAGGGAAACGGGTAGCGAAAACAATATCGATGATGTATTGCTCTATCTTTTCATCCATGTAAACCTCGCGCACAATCTGGCGGGCTTTAATGATCTCTTCCGGCTTGATGATAGCGTTTGGTTTTGCCATGCCGCTTGGTGAAATATTGGCACGCATGATCTTTTTCTCATCCTCCTTGTTGGGATATTTGATTACCACTTTCAGCATAAAACGGTCAACCTGTGCCTCGGGCAGGGGATAAGTGCCTTCCTGCTCAATAGGGTTTTGGGTTGCCAGTACCAGGAACGGATCGGGCAGTTTATAGGTGGTATCGCCGATAGTTACCTGGCGTTCCTGCATGGCCTCAAGCAGCGCGCTTTGCACTTTGGCAGGCGCACGGTTGATCTCATCGGCCAAAACAAAGTTGGAGAAGATTGGTCCTTTGCGCACAATGAACTCTTCTTTCTTTTGGTTGTAGATCATGGTACCCAATACGTCGGCAGGGAGTAGATCCGGTGTAAACTGGATCCGGCTAAAATCAGCCTGAATAGCTCTTGACAGTGTATTGATGGCTAAGGTTTTTGCCAATCCGGGTACTCCTTCCAATAAAATATGCCCGTTGGCCAGTAAACCGATCAGCAAACGCTCAACCATATAACGCTGACCAACGATCACTTTATCCATCTCCATAAGCAGCAGGTCGATAAACGCGCTTTCCCTTTGTATCATTTCATTCAGCGCCCTGATATCGGTTGAATACGATGTTGGAGCTGCCGGAGCTGCTGATGAAACATTTCCTGTGTAACTATTTTGTTCTTCCATTAATTTTTTTCGTTTCGGTAGGCAAACTTAAACACCCGCTCAATTTTTCGCCAACTAAAATCCATGCTTAAATGTTAAAAAGTGTTAAATCGTTATATATAGCGGCGGATATATCTGTTTAACACTCACAATGTTTGCTGATAATTGTTAAATCCGGCCCTGTTAAGTCCCAATATACACTATTTAGTTGCTTGTGGTAATATATAACGTGTTAAAGTGGGTTTTATTGATTGGCGTAGGGTTTACATTTATAAATGCTAACTCGCGCTGGTTTGCAAACGGGCGTGTATCCTGGGTGTGTTTGTAACGCTAATGGCAATGCGGCCGCAAACCATATTAGCACTCGTTTACAAACGGGGGCAAGGTTTAAATTTTTTTCGACTTTATTATCTACTTTTAATCAACATAATCCGGGCGATATGAAAAAGAGAAGATCGTTATTTATGCTGGTTATAACCGTCCTTTCGGCAATGGCTGCAAGGGCACAACATGTGTATAAAAACATTCCTCTGCCAAAAGCCATTAACAGTGTGAACGAAGAATTTTCGGGTATGACCATTTATGGCGGCCGTCTTTACCTCGAACCGCAATACGGCGATCATAAAGAAACAAAATTGGATGGTACATTTAACCTGTATAGTGTCCTTGCAGATAGTATTAACAGGGTTATTGGCGGACAGGACACAGCATTATCATTCTATAAAACCGTCAGCGTAAAAGGGCTGAATTTGCTGCCTGATTCTGTAAAGACAAACTATGAAGGCTTTGAAGCTATCAGCATCGCTAATCATACGGTATTCCTTTCTATCGAAACGGACGATAAATACGCTTACTGTTTTATACTGAAGGGGAAATTAGATACCGCTAAAGGAGAAGTGATAATTGACCCGGAGCATTTTATTTCGCTGCGAAGATATCCATCCATCAGCAATGCCGGGTTTGAAAGTGTTACTTATCTTCCTAAAGAAAACAAATTGCTGGCTTATTATGAGTTTAATACCATGCCTAAAGGCGGCTGCGGCTATTTGATAGATACTTCGTTTAGTAAGGCGCCTCAGCAAATTACAACACCATTCCTGTATTTCAGGATCACGGACATAGCAGCAGCCAATGATGGGAAGATTTATGGTGTCAACTATTTTTGGAATGGTGATTATGATGCCTATCTAAATAACGATTGGGTGAAAAAGCCTGAAGCGGTTATAGGTAAACTAATACCGGAGCTTGGTAGTAGGTTGAGCGCTGATCCTGACTATCTGCACAATAACCCCTACGCATCAATTGTGATGCTTGATACCCGTAAAAGTAAGCAGTGGAGATATGTGCGCTCATTTGATGGTGTAAAAAATAACTGGGAAGGCATAGCCCTGTTTAAGAAGGGGGCATTGATTGTTACCGATGCCAACAGGAGCAGCAAGCAGGTTTGCAGGTTGGTTTATGTGGATTTTTGACGAAACTAAAAAGAGGATGTCATGCTGAGGTTCTCGAGGCATGGTGGGCAGGCCTCTGCGCGCGACCCTTCGACAAGCCCAGGGTGACAGGCCGGCACGTAAAGAAGAAGGATGTTATGCTTAGGTTCTCGAAGCATAGTGGACGGGCCTCCGTAACCCTTCGACTAACCCTGGGCGACAGGCGATGAACCCAAAAAAGCCGCTCATTGCGGCTTTTAATATATTAGTTTTAATAATAATTTTATTCTTCAACCATTTCGCTGTTGGGGCTGGCAACTTCAGGTTTTTCGTGTTTAAAATAGCGTTTTTGGTACAGGAGGATCATAATTACGCCTACGCAGATAGAGGCATCGGCCAGGTTAAAAACCGGCCTGAAAAACTCGAACGACTCGCCTGCCCAAAACGGGAACCAAGATGGATAGGTGCCACGCAATAGCGGGAAGTAAAACATATCAACCACACGGCCATGAAATAGGGGCGCATATTTATACATTATACCATAAAACGTTGAGTCGATAATATTACCCGTGGCGCCGGCTAAAATCAGCGCTACGTTCATGATGAGCCCGCGGTGGTATTTGTGTTTAATTAAATAAATAAGGGTGTAAATTATACCGCAAACCGCAACTATGCGAAACAGCGTTAAGGCCAGTTTGCCCGCATCGCCGCCCCATTCCATACCAAATGCCATACCGTTGTTTTCGGTATAGTGCAGCATCCCCCTGCTTCCCAGGAAGCGAATTTCGTCCTGGAGCTGCATGTGGGCGCGAACCCAGGTCTTGATGATCTGGTCGGCAAGGATGATGAAGGCAGCAGTTAAAAAAGGTTTGGTATAAGCTGCCTTCATTTATTGCTTTAATTTAGCTTCCATAGAGAGGGTTGTGTGCGGAACAGCACGTAAACGCTCTTTCGGGATCAGCTTGCCTGTTTCGCGGCAAACACCGTAAGTTTTATTTTCGATACGTACAAGCGCGGCTTCAAGCTGCTCAATAAATTTTTTCTGACGTGCGGCCAACTGGTTTATCTGCTCTTTTTCAAGCGTGGCCGAACCATCTTCTAATGTTTTGTAAGTACCGGCAGTATCATCGGTGCCGTTGGCATTAGGCGAACTCAATGAGGTAGCCAATGAGTTTAATTCCTCGCGGGCTATGCGCATTTTATCCAGGATAATCCCTTTAAATTCCTGCAGGTCAGCTTCAGAATATCTGGTTTTTTCTTGTTCTTGTTTCATTATACTTTACTAATAGCAATCAATATTTCTTGTTCGTCAATTGTAACAGGTTCGCCCCCGGTAAGGTTATCCACAAACGTAATGCTGTTGGCCAAAATTTCGGCGCAAATGTAGGATAGATTGTTTTCCACGGCCTCTCTGATCGCCGGGGTGCTGCTTACCTGCACGTTTATCCTGTCAGTTACTTCAAATCCTTTGGTCTTACGTATATTCTGCACACGGTTGATAAACTCGCGCGAGATACCTTCCTGTTTTAATTCGTTGGTTATGGTAACATCTAAAGCCACGGTTAGTTTTCCCAAATTTGCTACCTGCCATCCGGGTACATCTTCGGCTATGATCTCTACGTCGGTAGCCAATACTTCGTATTTGCCATCAAGAACCAGGATGTTGCCGTTAGTTTCTAACGCGGCGATGTCATCCTGGGAGAAGTTTGTGATGGCTTCGGCTACAACTTTCATATCCTTACCTACTTTTTGGCCTAAGGCCTTAAAGTTTGGCTTTATTTTCTTTTTGATGAAACCTGCGGTATCGGTAATGTATTCGATATCCTTAATGTTGGTTTCAGACAAAATAAGGTCTTTAACCTGCTCAACGTGTAATTTAAAGCTTTTATCCAGTATTGGCAATAAAATTTTGCTCAATGGCTGGCGCACGTTGATATTCACCTTTTTACGAAGTGACAAGGTTAATGACGAAACATCCTGTGCAAGTTGCATCCGTTCTTCCAGTTCGGCATCAACCAGCGCGCTGTTGTACTCGGGGAAGTAAGCTAAATGCACCGATTCAAACTCTTCCTTGCCGGTAACAGCGTTCAGATCGCAATATAATCTATCGGCAAAGAACGGCGCAATGGGCGACATCAGCTTGCTGATAGCGATGAGACAGGTATACAATGTTTGGTAAGCGGAAAGCTTGTCTTCTGTGTTATCAGATTTCCAGAAACGGCGGCGGCTTAAACGGATAAACCAGTTGCTGAAATGCACATCTACAAACTCCTGGATAGCGCGGGCGGCTTTAGTTGGTTCAAAATCGGCATAATAACCGTCAACCTCTTTGCCCAGGGTGTTTAACAGCGATATAATCCAGCGGTCTATCTCCGGGCGTTTGCTGATCTCAATTTCGGCTTCGCTGTAAGTGAACTTATCAATGTTGGCGTACAGGGTGAAGAACGAATAGGTGTTATACAGTGTACCAAAAAACTTACGCCTAACTTCATCTATACCTTCCTCGTTAAATTTAAGGTTATCCCATGGCGATGCATTGCTGATCATGTACCAACGTGCAGCATCGGCACCATATTTTTCTATGGTCTCGAACGGGTCAACGGCATTGCCTAATCGTTTAGACATTTTGTTGCCGTTTTTATCAAGTACCAGGCCGTTTGATACCACGTTTTTAAAGGCGATACCTTTATTGCCTACCTGCTCGTTGATGGCCTTAACTTCGTCACTTGCTTCGCTTAGCATTACAGCAATTGCATGCAAGGTGAAGAACCAGCCGCGGGTTTGGTCAACACCTTCGGCGATGAAATCAGCCGGGTAGGCGCTCTTAAATTCTTCCTGGCCTTCAAACGGGAAGTGCCATTGTGCATAAGGCATAGCGCCCGAATCAAACCAAACGTCAATCAGATCTGGCTCGCGCAGCATTTTATTGCCGGTTGATGACACTAAAACAACATCATCAACATAAGGACGGTGCATGTCTTCCAGCACAAAACCTTCGGGCATAAAACCGGCTTTGATCGATTTCGCGATCTCGGCATTAAGCTCCGCAATTGAACCGATGCAGATTTCTTCGACACCGTTTTCCTCCCGCCAGATAGGCAAGGGGGTGCCCCAGTAACGTGAACGCGAAAGGTTCCAGTCAACCAAATTTTCCAGCCAGTTACCAAAACGGCCTGTACCGGTTGATTCCGGTTTCCAGTTGATGGTTTTGTTAAGCTCCACCATTTTATCCTTAACCGCGGTGGTACGGATAAACCAGCTATCGAGCGGATAATATAATATCGGCTCATCGCTGCGCCATGAGTGCGGGTAGCTGTGCTCGTATTTTTTTACATCGAACGCGCGGTTCTCGGTTTTTAATTTGATAGAGATGAGTACGTCGGTTGGTTTAAAACCTTCTTCGGTACGCTCGGCATCGGTGTAATATTCTTCCTTAACGTAACGGCCGGCATAATCGGTAACTTCATCAACAAAACGGCCTTGCTTGTTCACCAACGGAACATCTTTGCCGGTTTCGTCTTTCACCATTACCGATGGTACGTTGTTTTCTTTACAGGCCCTGAAGTCATCCGCGCCAAAAACAGACGCGGTGTGTACTATACCTGTACCGTCTTCGGTAGTAACAAAATCGGCAGGGATAACGCGAAATGCATTTTTCTCCAGATCCTCGTTGGTTACGTAAGGCAGTAGCTGCTCGTAGTGGATGCCCACCAACTGACTGCCTTTTACTTCTGCCTCAATTTTCCAGGGGATGATCTTGTCGCCGCCTTTGTAATCGGCAAACGAAGCGTTCTGTCCTTCGGCTTTGAAATATTTTTTAACCAGGTCTTTAGCCAAAACCACACAAACCGGCAGGTAAGTGTACGGATTGAAGGTGTTGATCTTAACGTAGGTAATGTCTTCGCCAACGGCAAGGGCGCAGTTTGAAGGTAGTGTCCAAGGAGTAGTAGTCCAGGCGAGGATAAATACTTCGGTATCTATGCCATCGAATAAAAATGCTGAATCAGAATCTTTTTTTACCTTGAACTGGGCTACTATGGTAGTATCCTTCACCATTTTGTATGTGCCCGGCTGGTTAAGCTCATGTGAGCTCAAACCGGTACCCGATTTTGGTGAATATGGCTGTACGGTATAACCCTTGTACAGCATATCTTTATTATGCAGCTGCTTCAGGATCCACCAAAGGCTTTCAATGTATTCATTTTTGTAGGTGATATACGGATCGTTCAGGTCGACCCAGTAACCCATTTTCTCGGTCAGGTCGTTCCAAACGTCGGTATAGCGCATTACCTCCTTGCGGCAGGCGTCGTTATAATCTTTTACGCTTATTTTTTTGCCAATATCATCTTTAGTAATGCCCAGAGCTTTTTCAACGGCAAGCTCAATAGGCAAACCGTGGGTGTCCCAGCCGCCTTTACGTTTTACCTGGTAACCTTTAAGGGTTTTGTAGCGGCAAAAAATATCTTTAATTGAGCGCGCCATTACGTGGTGAATACCGGGCATACCGTTAGCGCTCGGCGGCCCTTCATAAAAAGTATAAGGGTTACCTGCCGGACGGCTGGTAATGCTTTTTTCGAAAATATTTTTCTGTTTCCAGAAGTCCAGTATCTCTTTGCCGGTTTGCGATAAGTTTAACTGCTTATATTCCTTGTACATCTATAATTTCACCTCGTTTTTAAGAGGTTGCAAAAATACAGAATTTAAAAATGATTTTTTTAATTTACGCCGATGAAAAATAAAGCAAAACGCTCTGTTTATCTTTTATTAATCGGGATAATCCTGTTTTCGGCAGGGATGGCCATTCCCAGCGGCCCCAATGAAAAATGGGATGATTATGCGCGCGGTGCCGGAGCTGGTTTATTTATTGCCGGCTTTATCGGCTTGGTGACCTGGCTTATTGATGTGGTGAAGGAAAATAAGTAAGTCGCAAGTTCTTAGTCTCAAGTCCTGAATTGTAAGTCGTAAGTCTCAAGGTCGAATTGGATATACTGTTAATTGTTCAACTCGACGTTGCGGTTATGCTACTGTCTTGTAAGTTTCTGATAGTTAATGGTTAATTCAGGGTGAACAAGACCTATGACTAAAAACTTCGTGCTTAAGACTTTTTATGCTTGTTTGAACACTAAAACCTTAGTTGATGCGTTATGGATAAGGCTAAAAATAAAAGCCTCCTTGCACTCGCTGCTTGGAGGCTTTAAACCTAAACCTTATCACAAATCAAGGTGGTAACCTTGTATTGAAATAGCTACAAATCTACTATAAGAATTATTAAAATCAAAAAAAAACCGACGAATAGATTAAATGAATCGACGGATTATTAAAAACTATCGTTTTTTGTTTAAATTTTTCTAAAAAATTAAAAATATTGCGGGCGTATAACTTGTTTTTCCAAAATAAAACAGGTCATCAGGGAAATGAAATTCGCCGTGGGGTTTCGGATGAGTATTGCAGCTTTGCCTGGTTATTTTAATCCGGAAAATTTGGCGTTTAAATATTGAAATGTAGGTCTGTTCGTTAGTTGTTCGCTCAGGCAGCTTTCTTTCAGAACCAATAATTTTTTGAGATCAGGATGTTCTGTATCATTACATAGCCTTATCAAATCGTCCAATAAATAACCAAAAGCCCTTACTTCAAGCCGTTCAAGTTTGCCGGCTATTGTTGTATCGGCTGTATCATAAAAACAGGCGGCCCCAAAATCGCTGAACAGTGTGTTTGCTTCATCATCAATCAAAATATTGTGCGCATACAGGTCGCTGTGCATAATCCCCTTGCAGTGCAGATGCTCTGCTACGGATGCAATGCTGCCTGCAATTTTTAATACCTGCCCGGGAGTCAGGCTCAGGTCAGGTTTGAAAACATCGCGCGTGCAGCTATCCAGGCTGGGTGGCAGGCCCAGGTTGTCAAAATTTTCAGGTATTAGTTTCATTACCAGTCCCTTTTTGTCTTCGGGATGATTGGCTACCCGGCCTATCAATTGTACAAGCCCGTTATGATTGCCCGCAGTGATGCAGGCGTTCATTTCATCTTCAGGCAAGCCATCGCTGGTTACTGCCCCTTTGAAAATTTTAACGGCAACGTCGCTGGTTTCACTGGCTTTTCGCCATACAGCTTTGGAGATGATGCCTGATGCACCTTCGCCAAGCAGGTGCCTGATCTCCAACTCCTGGCTATCAATTGGTGTAAGCGATTGCACTGTTGGTTTATAGCTAAAAGGGTTGCCCGAAAAAGCCAGCCATGATAGTTTAGGCATGGATAGGAGCCATTCAGGGAATTCATTTAATTGATTGGCCGAGATCCGGAGGAGTTCCAGGTTGCGGCAATTAGCAAGTGACGCCGGCAACTCCGTTAACCGGTTACCCGCAAGCATTAGTTTCTGCATCCTGCTGCAGTTGCCTATTTGAGCGGGTAATTCAGTAATTATGTTGTTGGTAAGGATGAGCCAGCGAAGATTTGAATTAAGCGATGCCGGTGGTACCTTCGCTATCCGGTTTGATTTAAATCCTGCAATATCCAAAAAGGGGCAATCGGCGAGTACTTCAGGCAAAACCGTAAAGCAGTTTTCTGAACAGAAAAAGGTTTTCAGCTTTTGGAGGCGGCCAAAATCTGCAGGTAACGAGCTAAGGTTATTGAACGAAAGGTCGAGATATTCCAGTGTATCTGCAAGATCAAAAATTTCAACCGGAAAATAGGAAAGCTGTTCGGATAGCTTAAGTGATATGGCGCCTTTTAATTCTCCATTTTGTAACTGTTTTAATGTTTGCATGGGTTGGTGCAAAGGAACAAAAAAGGCTTAACATTTATGTTAAGTTTAGTGGGCGGAGGTTATTTACGCTAAGTATCCAGGGAAATCATAGCATTTATTTAATTCGATTAATATGTAAAAAATTTAATCATTTTCCCCTAAAAAAGCTTAGCAGCCAATTGCGCTTATCCAATTATGTTTTATTTAACTTTTACTTTACGTAGGTTGTTTAATTTTGGCGGATGCAACAATTTGACACTCCTCCTGCTGATCATGAACTGTTGGAAATGCTTAAAGATGATAATATCAGTGCTTTTGATGTTTTGTTCAATCGCTATTGGAAATCGCTTTTTATAGCTGCGCAGGTAAGGTTGGGTGATGATGAGGCGGCCAAAGACATTGTGCAAAATTTGTTGATTGATGTTTGGCAAAAAAGAGCCGAACTGCAGATAAACACCTCGCTTGATCAGTTTTTATTTGGCGCTGTTAAACGGAAAGTGTTAAATCATTTCCGTTCGGAAGGCATCAGGCAAAACGCTATGGAAAATGCGCTTTCCCGCATGAATGATATTATCTATAAAGAAGAAAACCTGTCTTCATACTTTGATCTTGAAAAAATTGTTAGTGAGGAAGTGGAAGATATGCCGGCCAATATGAGGCGTGCTTTCCTGTTGCGGAGCGATAGCTACTCGGTAAAGGAAATAGCCGAAAACCTCAACCTTGCCGAGCAAACCGTATCGAATAACATTACCGAAGCGCTAAAACGTTTAAAGCGCCGCCTCAAAATTGAATACCCTGATCGTTATATGAACTGCTTTATTTGCCTCGTGATCCTGTTTACACAAAGTTAACAGAAAGTTGATGTAAAATAGAAGTAGTAAAAGCGGTTTTGTGCAACATCTCAATAAAAAGCACAAAACTGGATGGACTCGTCGGAGCTTAAAAAATTAATAGACCGCTACCTTAAAAATAAAGCTACCGGGCAGGAGCAGAAACTGGTTGATGAATGGTATCAATCGTATGATGATATTGATGAATCGTTACCTGCCGCAAAAGAACAGCAGTTAAAAAACGAGATCTATAACTATGCAAGCGCACGTATAAACACCCCGTCTACTAAAATACGGAGGTTAAATATCTTCAGATACGCAGCGGCCGCGGCAATCATTGTACTGGCTACTGCCGCACTGTTTTTGCATCGGGAAATCGCGCAGCAGCAGGAACAGCAAAAAACAACGTATACTATTTTTAAAACAGGTGTTGGCCAGGTAAAAAAACTTGATTTGCCCGATGGCTCAACAGTTTGGCTTAATGCCATGTCGAGCCTCCGGATCATGGATGGTTTTGAAAAAAAAGCAACCCGCAGCGTTTATTTGGATGAAGGAGAGGCTTATTTTGAAGTAACGCACGACACCGCCCATCCATTCCTGGTGATCACCAATAGCATAACTACTAAAGTGCTGGGTACATCATTCAATGTAAAAGCCTACAAACAATTGAACTATGTTGCGGTAACCCTGCGTACCGGCCATGTTGAGGTAAGCGATAAACAGGGTAAAACGGCTGTTTTGATGCCTAATCAAAGGGCTGTCTATTCAACACCGGAGCAGATCTATCACGTGAGCGTCTATAACGGCGAAAAAAGTAAAGGCTGGGTTGAAGGGCGATCGGCACTCAGCAATGCTTCCTTCCAGGAACTGGCCTTAACCGTTAACAATATTTACGGTGTAAAACTCACCAGTAAAAACAAGCAAACAGATACCTATAAATACAATGTCATCATCAGCCAGTCGCGCACGGTTGATGAAACCATGAGGCTAATATGTTCCATCCATAAAAACAGTTGCAGGAGGCAAAACAATGATGTAACCATGTATTAATAAAAAAAGCCGGTCTGTAGCAGATCCGGCCATAGTTCGCAAAGCTAATAGATTGAGCCCTATTTGCTTATGCCCTTAGTTTCTCCGTTAAAAATCCACTAAGAACTCAAAAGTATGAAAAAAAACTTACGTTGCTTAAGTAAAGCTATGCGTATCACTTTTCTGATTTACACCATCATTATCGCGGGCGCAGGTGTATTGATAGCCGCCCCCAGCACAGGACAGGTTTTTGAGAAACGCGTTAGCGTTTCCCTTTCAAAAGAAACCCTGTTAAGTTCTGTTAAAAAAATTGAAGCTGCCGGTAATATCGAATTTGCGTACGACCCCAAATTGCTTGGTTTGGCCGATATGCAGGTGAAAAATCAAACGTTTAATAACGAGCGTTTGGCTGATGTATTAAAAAGACTTTTGGCTAACACCGATATTGGTTATAAAGAAGAGATATCTGGTACTGTAACCTTGTACAAAAAAGATTTGCCAAAGGCTGCTCCCGGTAAAATAACCGGAAAAATCATCGACGAAAAAGGTGTACCGCTAACAGGGGCCACCATAATGTTGCTTGAAGCCAGTAAAGGGGTGCAGGCAGATATTAACGGCGAGTTCACCATAAGTGCCGACGAAGGAAATTACACCCTGATGGTAAGCTTTATTTCGTTCGAGTCGAAACGCGTGCCGGGAGTTAAAATAAAATCGGGTGAAGTCACGCAGCTTAACCCTATAACGCTTGTAGCACAATCAGGCACGCTGAACGAGGTACTGGTTGTTGGTTACGGTACGCAGAAAAAGCAAAACCTGACCGGCGCTGTTGAGCAGGTTACTTCAAAAGTGTTTGAAAACAGATCGTTGCCTAACTTAACCCAGGGCTTACAGGGTGTTATTCCCAATTTAAACCTGGTGCCGCTTGATGGTAAACCTATCCAGTCGCCAACTTATAATGTAAGGGGTACTACCTCAATCGGTCAGGGTGGAAATGCATTGGTTTTGGTTGATGGTGTTGAAGGCGATCCGAGCAGGATCAATCCTAATGACGTGGCTTCAGTATCGGTACTAAAAGATGCGGCTTCTGCCTCTATATATGGTGCAAGGGGTGCCTTTGGTGTTATCCTCATCACCACCAAAAATCCATCGAAAGAAAAAACCAGCGTTACTTATTCATTTAATCACTCGGTTAAAAGCCCAACTGCTGTGCCTAAGTTTGTTACTGATGGCTACACATTCGCTAAAATGTTTAACGATGCCTGGAGCGCCTGGAACGATTATTCACAAACGCCGCAGAATATCAACAAAACGGTTAAGTTTTCTCCGGCTTATTTGGAAGAGCTTAGGAAGCATTCCCTTGATCCATCTTTGCCTTCAACAATAGTTAACAGTGCCGGCGAATATGAATACTATGGCAATACCGATTGGTACAAGCTGCTGTACAAAGATCATAACGAAGCACGTGAGCATAACCTCGCTATTTCAGGCAACAGTGGTAAAGCCGACTTCCTGATCACCGGGCGTTACTATTCACAGGATGGTTTGTTCCGCTATAATTCTGACGATTATAAGATGTACAACCTGAGGGCTAAAGGTTCATTACAGGTTTACCCGTGGTTAAGCCTTTATAACAATGCCGATTACTCAAATATGAAATACCACAACCCGCTCAATGTGGGCGAAGGGGGAAGTATCTGGAGAAACCTGCAGGACGAAGGACATACTATGGTACCTTTATTTAACCCTGATGGTACGCTTACTTATTCTGCCGCATATTCTGTAGGTG
This sequence comes from Mucilaginibacter sp. SJ, assembly GCF_028993635.1. Classification (NCBI taxonomy): domain Bacteria; kingdom Pseudomonadati; phylum Bacteroidota; class Sphingobacteriia; order Sphingobacteriales; family Sphingobacteriaceae; genus Mucilaginibacter; species Mucilaginibacter sp. SJ. The sequence goes on along the minus strand of NZ_CP118631.1, from coordinate 3,557,781 downwards.
ATTATTATTACGGCAAAAACGGGATCAACTTTGATAACAGGGTATTCAGAAATACCACCGGTTTTGTAGCCCAGTTTTTTGATAACACATTCCGTGTTAAAGGCGATTTTACCTTTCAAAATACCGATAATAGCCAAAACCGCAAACGTGTGCCTGTTCCTTACAGCCGCAAACCGGGGGTAATTGAATATGTGGGTACCGCTTATAACGATCTTGAAGTTTACAGCCAGAGCACGCAATATATAGCTACAAACACTTACGGCGAGTTTGAACCCAAGCTGAATGGCGGCCATTACTTCAAAGCATTAGCTGGTTTCAACTTTGAGCAGTCGACAAAAAAGACGCTTGATGTTACACGCAACGGTTTAATTTTTGAAGATGCTACCGATATTAACCTGGCATTGGGACAGGCAATCAGCACTTCGGGCGGCTGGGACCAGTGGGATATAGTAGGCGGATTTTACCGTTTAAATTACTCCTTTAAAGACAGGTACCTGGTTGAGGCAGATGGTCGTTATGATGGTTCATCAAAATTTCCTGCCGATCAGCGCTATGCTTTCTTCCCTTCAGTTTCTGCCGGTTGGAAAATCTCAAACGAGCCATTCTGGAAAGTATCGAAAGAGCTGATCACCAATTTAAAGGTAAGGGCTTCATACGGTTCATTGGGTAACGGGAGCATTGGTTCATACGCGTTCCAGGAAAAATTCGGTATTTCTAAATCAGGAAGGATCCTGAATGGGGTATTGCCTCAAAAAACAAGTCAGCCGGGTGTATTGCCGGATGGTTTAACCTGGGAAACCTCAAACACGCAAAACCTTGGTTTGGATTTGGGCATGTTATCAAACCGCTTAACCATTTCGGGAGATGCCTATATCCGAAGAACAACAAACATGTTTACTGTGGGTATGACACTCCCTGCTGTTTTTGGTACCGATGTACCTAAAGGTAACTACGCCGACCTAAAAACAAAAGGCTGGGAGGTAACCGTAGCATGGCGCGATAAATTTAATGCCGGAGCCAAACCGTTTAACTATGGTTTAAGGTTAACACTGGCCGATTATACTTCTAAAATTACCAAATATAATAACCCAGATAAACGTTTAAGCGACTATTATGCAGGTCAAACCGTAGGCGAGATCTGGGGCTTTGAAACAGCAGGTTATTTTACCTCTGCACAGGATATTGCCAACTCGCCTAAGCAAACGCTTATCAAAGCCTCTACCACCGGTCAGCTTTTGCCGGGTGATATCAAATTTAAAGATCTTAACGGCGACGGTGTAATTGATTACGGCGACCAAACCGTAAACAAACCGGGCGATAAGCGCATCATTGGTAATACCACTCCAAGATATACTTACGGTATTGGTGTTGATGCCGACTGGAACAATTTCTTCTTCTCTGCATTTTTCCAGGGTGTTGCTAAACGCGATTGGTACCCGGGCTCAGAAGCAAGCGTTTTCTGGGGACAGTATAACAGGCCTTACAATAAGGTGCCTCAATCCCAACTGGGTAAAATATGGTCGGAGGATAATCCTAATGCTTATTTCCCAAGATATCGTGGCTACTCGGCACAAAACGGATCGGGTGAGTTAACTCAGGCGCAAACCAAATACCTGCAAAATGCTGCTTACCTGCGTATGAAGAACGTGCAGATAGGTTACAACCTGCCGTTGCATTTGATCCAGAAGATCAAGCTGAACAATCTTCGCGTATTCCTTTCTGGCGAGAACCTGTTAACCTGGTCGCCGCTTTACAAGATCACCAAAGATATCGATCCTGAAAGCATCAACGGTTCAGATAGGGTACTTACCGATGGTAATAGTGGTAACGGCAACAACTACCCGATACTGAAGAGCGTGACCTTAGGCTTAACCGCAACCTTTTAATTAATAGCAGTACGAAAATTTTAAAAACATTCCATATGTTTCCCATAAAAGCAACACACATTAAGTTAGCCATAGCAATGCTTTTTGCAAGCTTGATTATAGTTAGCTGTAAAAAATTAGACCAGGTACCAAAAGACACTGCCACCAACAGCGCTGTTTTTGGAAGCATAAACGGCTTGCAGCTTTATGTCAATTCGTTTTATGATATCCTGCCAACCGCGGGCGATGCTGTGCGCAGTGATGCGATGGCTGATTACGCGGCAAAAACATCGGTTCCGGATTTTTTAAGGCCGGGTGCCTATGGTCCGAGGCAAAGCAGCGGCTGGACATGGACAGGCCTGCGTAATATTAATTACTTTATTGAAAATTGTAATAACCCCAAGATATCGCTTGAGCAACGTCAGCATTTTATCGGCCTTGCGCGCTTTTTCAGGGCCTGGTTTTATTTTGATAAGCTGAAGCGTTTTGGCGATGTGCCATGGTACGGCAAAACTATGAAGGTTGATGATCCTGCCTTATATAACGGTAGGGATAAAAGGACCCTTGTAGTTGACTCGATACTTGCCGACCTTGACTATGCCGGCTTGCACATTAACACCACCGATAATACACGCAGTCTTATCACTAAATATACTGCATATGCGTTCAAATCGAGGGTTTGTTTATTTGAAGGCACATTCAGGAAATATCATGATGAGTACGGTTTGCAATCATCGGTTAATAGCTTACTTACCCAGGCTGTTGATGCAGCGCAAAAGGTGATCAGCGAAGGTGGTTTTAGTCTTAATACAGCAGGCGGAACTGATAAAGCATACAGGCAGCTGTTTACAAGCCAGGCGCCGGTGGCATCTGAAGTGATCCTTGCCGCAATTTCTGATCCTGCATTGGGTGTTTTCAACGACTCCAACTGGTACTGGACCAGTGCTACCTATGGTGATAGATTAAGCTTTATCCGCACGTTTGTAAACACTTATTTAAATATCGATGGTACGCCGTTTACCGATAAGCCGGGTTATAAAACAATGCCTTTTGCACAGGAGGTAAAAGGCCGCGATATGCGTTTGCAGCAAACCATCCGTATGGGCAATTATACCCGCTTAAACGGCGCTACTCAGCAAGCTGCTCCTCCGGTATTTTCATATACCTACACGGGTTATCAGCCAATCAAATTAACGCAGGATGATGCCTCGATGGATGGTGGGTCACGTAATACCAACTCAATACCCATTATGCGCTATGCTGAGGTATTGCTAAACTTCGCCGAAGCAAAGGCCGAGCTTGGTACGTTTACCGACGCCGACTGGAACCTGACCATCGGTGCTTTACGCCGCAGAGCAGGTATAACCGGTAATACTGCTATCAAGCCTGTTGTTGCTGATAAATACCTGCAAACAAATTATTTCCCGGCGATATCAGATCCTGCTTTGCTGGAGATCAGGCGTGAGCGCGGTATTGAGCTTGCCTTTGAGGGCTTCAGGTTCAATGACATTGTAAGATGGAAACGTGGTGAGCTGATGGACCAAACATGGAATGGCTTTTATGTACCGGCCCTGGATGTACCTCTTGATTTGAATGAAGATGGTAAACCCGATGTATGTTTTTACACTACGCTTCCGGCAACTCAGGTTGCAGGTGTAACTTATGTAAGCGTGGCTCAAACCCTAACCGGCGGTACACTAAACCCGCAAAGGCTTAACAGCGATAATGAGCTTACCTGGTTAACAACCGTTCAGCGTAAGTGGGATAGTAAATTTTACCTGTATCCAATCCCTGAAACCGACAGGCTTCAGAACCCTAAATTAGGTCAAAATCCAGGTTGGGAACAATAATCATAACATATAACAGTCATGAAAATAAAACAGTATTTATTTGCCGCGTTATTTGTGTTGGTAGGCATGCAAAGCCATGCACAGCATGTAATTGCCGGAACTTTTAATTTACGTTTCGACAACCCGCGGGATACCGGTAATTTATGGGTGAACCGCGCACCGGTTGCTGCGGCGCTGGTCCGCTTTCACCAGTTTGATATTTTTGGTACGCAGGAAGGCTTGAAAAATCAGCTTGATGATTTGAATAATGCATTGCCCGAATATGAGCGTTATGGTTTAGGACGCGACGATGGCAAAGATGCCGGTGAACATTCGGCCATCTTCTTTAAAAAGAGCCGTTTTGTGCTTTTGAAAAAAGGTGATTTCTGGCTGTCAGAAACGCCGGATAAACCGGGCTTAGGCTGGGATGCAACCTGTTGCAACCGCATATGCTCATGGGTATACCTGCAGGATAAAGAAAGCAAAAAGAAATTCTATTTTTTTAATGCGCACTTTGATCACCAGGGAAAAATTGCCCGCGAAGAAAGCGGCAAATTGATCCTTAAGAAGATCAAAGAAATTGCAGGCAACGAAAAAGCAATTTTTACTGGCGACCTGAACGGCGATCATAACAGCACATGGTATCAGCGTTTGGCCACTTCAAACTATTTGGTTGATACCTACAGCCAGGCGGCCCAGCCGTATGAGTTTAACGCCTCTTTTAATTCGTTTGGAAGAGCTTTAAAATCGAATGGAATCATAGACCATATTTTTACCACCGGTAAAGTAGATGTTAAAAGGTGGGGGATTTTAAGCGATAGCTATCATGGCAAATTCCCGTCAGATCATTTTCCGGTATTAGCGGAGATGAATTTGTAGAGTAAGCTTTTGAGTTTTATTAGGGGCTGCCGGAGGCAGCCCCTTTTTTATTGGGAGGTTGTAACGGCATTTGTTAGGGAAGTTACCAGTTAAATACTTTTACATTGGTGTAGGTACAGATGGCTTATATATTCAATGCTTCCCAATAATTCTTTGTAAATCACCTTTATAGTAAATATCATCTTCCGGTCATAAACTACAGGTGGTTAATGTTTTTGGGTATAAAATAAACTTTTTAGTATATTTTTGCTGCGTTAATTTATATGAGATGCTCACAAAGGCAGAAAGAACAAAGCAATTTATCTTGGAAACAGCGGCCCCTATCTTTAATAAAAAAGGTGTAGCCGGCGCTAATATCGACGATGTGCTGGAGGCTACTAAATTAACCAAGGGGTGTTTGTACGGGCATTTTGAAGGTAAGGAGGATCTGGCTTTTCAAGTTGTTGATTACATGCTGCAAAATAATGCAGAAAAGTTGATGATAAATATCAGCAAGGGCAAAACAGCCAAAACAAAAGTCTTTGCTTATCTTGACTATTATAAAGACCCCCTTGAAACACATATTAAAGGTGGGTGCCCGATATTCAATATGGCGGTTGAAGCTGATGATAATAATCCTGTTATTAAAGAAAGGGTAGCGGGTATACTTCGCCAGGGACAGGAATTGTTTGTGAGTATATTAAAGCAAGGGATTGAGACGGGGGAATTTACTGATAAACTTGACGCAGTGGGATACGCTTTTAAAGCTGTAGCTGCGGTAGAAGGAGCAGTTGTATTGTGCAGAACGATGAACACTGCAAAGCCAATGCAAGGTTTGATTAAGAGTTTGAAAGAAGAATTGGAAAGCTATGCTCTTTGAGTTTCTTTTGTAAGAAAATATACTTTTTAGTATATTTTATGAAGCCTGGGAGCACCCTTAATTAAGTAGTGAAAAATAATATATCAGGAAGTTAAATTAAAGGTTGCGGCAAAGAAACTGCATCGTTTGAGTTTGTATTAGAATATACTAAAAGGTATAAAAATGATATCGTCTGTTAACGTCTTAAAATCGAATTGAAAAGAAATAAAAATCATGCAAGTAAAAGGAAAAACGGTATTGATCACAGGAGGTGCATCAGGTATCGGGCTGGAAGCAGCAAAACAATTTTTAGCCAATGGCGCCAGTGTGATCATCACCGGCAGGAACCAGGTAAAATTAGATGAAGCAAAGAAGCTGTACCCCTCGATTATAGCTATTAGAAGTGATGTATCTGATGCAGGTGATGCACAAACGCTTTTTAACCAGATAAAGCAATTAGGTAGTATAGATATTTTATACAATAACGCGGGAGTGCTAACTGAGCCGGCAAACCTTGGAATGGCCAATAATCAACATTTTGAAGACGCTGCGTACGAAATGAATGTCAACTACCTGGGGGTGATCCGGCTTAATAACTTGTTCATAGAAATGCTGAAATCAAGGAACGAAAGCGCAATTATCAATACAACGTCAATACTCAGTTATGTTCCTGCATTACTGGAAGCAACTTATTCAGCGTCTAAAGTAGCGTTGCAATTTTATACAAAAACATTGAGAAAGCACCTGCAAATCCTGAACAGCAGTGTAAAAGTCTTCGAACTTTTACCTCCTCTGGTTGCAACAGAAATGACTGCTGGCAGGAACGACAAAAAAATGACGACAGAAGGTCTTGTAAAAGCCCTTATTGCAGGTCTCAAAAAAGATCAGTTTACCATCCGTGCAGGTGATACCAAGGCTGTTTATATACTCAACCGGTTTTTTCCAAAAATGACTTTTGGCTTGATTAACCCCAGGAAAACTTACGCGGTTTTAGCATCATAAATTAGTCTGATCATATATTTAAAACATTAAAAAAAAATGAAAGCATTCATTATAGATAAATACAAAAGCAAGGATGGCGGGCGCATTGGGCAAATGCCGGATCCTGAGCCGCAGGGTGATGAAGTTTTGATAGAAGTGCACGCTGCCGGTATAAATCTGCTCGATTCCAAAATGAGAAGCGGCGAGTTTAAACTTATTTTGCCATATAAAACACCGTTTGTTTTAGGACATGATGTAGCTGGTGTTATAACTAAAGTTGGCGCGCGTGTGCATCAATTTAAAGTAGGGGACGAGGTTTATGCACGCCCGGCAGATCATCGGATTGGAACATTTGCAGAACTTATTGCTGTTAACGAAGCTGATGTGGCACTCAAGCCCGCGAAGTTGAGCATGGAAGAAGCTGCATCCATTCCCCTTGTGGGTTTGACCGCCTGGCAGGCGCTGATTGAAAAAGGGAACCTGAAGAAAGGGCAGAAAGTATTCATTCAGGCCGGATCAGGTGGTGTAGGTACAATTGCCATTCAGCTGGCGAAATATCTGGGTGCTACTGTGGCTACAACTACAAGTACAGCCAACACGGAGTTAGTGAAAAAACTCGGTGCAGATGTTGTAATTGACTACAAGAAAGAGGAGTTTGGGAAAGTTTTGCATGGTTACGACCTGGTTTTGAATAGTCAGGATGGAAAGACACTTGAAAAGTCGTTGCGCGTGTTAAAGCCCGAAGGGAAACTTATTTCGATCTCTGGTCCGCCTGATCCTGATTTCGCGGCCGAAATCGGGGCGCCGTGGTTTGTGAAATTAATTACGCGTCTTTTAAGCGCGGGAGTGAGAAAAAAAGCCAGGCGGCTTAATGTCGGCTTTTCTTTTCTATTCATGAAAGCAAACGGACTTCAGTTAAAGGAAATAACCTCACTCATAAATTCTGGTACTATTATACCAGTTATAGATAAAGTTTTCCCCTTCGGGGCGATCCATGAAGCGATCACTTATGTTGAAAGCGGGCGGGCTAAAGGGAAAGTAGTTGTCAGGATAAAATAATGGTTTTATTTATGGAAATACAAGGGATCAGCCCTTTTATATAAAAAAACAAGATTGGTGAAAAATAAAAAAACCCAACATTTTCTGTTAGGCTTTTCCTGTGGGAACTACTGGGTTCGAACCAGTGACCCTCTGCTTGTAAGGCAGATGCTCTGAACCAGCTGAGCTAAGCTCCCTTTGTTTTTAATTTTACCGTTATAATTGGTAAAACCGAGTGGCGAAGTTAAATCACTTTGCCATATAATGCAAATACTTTTATGAAGTATTTAGCGAAGAGTGCAAGTATAAAAAAGCCTAACATTTCTGTTAGGCTTTTGTGGGAGCTACTGGGTTCGAACCAGTGACCCTCTGCTTGTAAGGCAGATGCTCTGAACCAGCTGAGCTAAGCTCCCTTGCTTTTGGGACTGCAAATATAGGGGTTGATATTTATTCTTCAAAAAATATTTTACATTTTTTGTACGGGGTTGATATTTAGCAAGATGTGTTTTAATAATTCACTTCACATCCCTGTATTGGGCGCGTGGACGGGGGTCTTCCGGGAGTATTTCCATTTCTGGAAACTCGATATAGTGGGCATACCATTGTATGGCGCCTACCAAATCCAGCGCGTCTTCGGCAGCTACACTAACCGTTTCAAAAGCGTAAAGCTTCTGGTCGGCATAACCATAAAGCTGGATCTCGTTATCATCCGGACTAAATTGTTCTTCGTCAAGGCAGTAAACTTTTACCTTGAGACGTGTATCCCTGGAGTGGATCACATCCCTGCAGGGGTTTTGGGGATCGGTTGCCAGTAAATATACGTTATAGTCCATAATCGGTTTAACAAAGTTTATACGGGATGGTTTCTTTATTAAATATTTAATGTTAAAAATTGTTTGATCTTTTAATCTGTTTCCCCGGGTGTGGAAATTGCACCCTCGTTTGGGGAAAAAATCTACAGTTTAATATTTAAGTAATATTAAAAAGCTGTTTTTAAGGTATATAAGCGCATTTTTATCAATTGGCATTTCGTTTGAATAAATGTTATTACCCTTCTCAAAGGGTTGTTTTTCATAGGTAGATGTAGGGTCGAAATACTGCGAGAGTATTTCGACCTTTTTTATTATCCGATGTTTCATGCCGGTTTCCTCCCCAAACAGGTTTATGTAACTGGATATGTCATCCTAAGTATGTGATGACCGGCAAGGTGGTTTAGCTGGCAGTTTGCAAATTTTAACTTCTGGGAAAATTATACCACCATTCCTCGGAAAGTATTTACACACTTTATATTCAACTATGCTGTGAAAGTGCGTTCTGAATGTTGAAAGTGCATTTTCGCATTTGGCACCTGGTTTGAATTAAAGTTAATACCCTTACTAAAAAGGGTTGTTTTTCATAGGTAGATGTAGGGCCGGATCAACTGCGAGAGTTGTCCGGCCTTTTTTATTACGGCGTTATGTTGCCTGATAATTAAAATGGTGGCTGCCTAAAATTAACCATTGGGAAATTAATTCCCGGTTTTGGGTGTCATTTCTACACATTGAGGAGTGTTTGTGTTTTAAAAAGCTGCCAATTAGGCATTTAAGGCCATTTTTAAACATTGGCATCAGGTTTGAATATAGTTTAATACCCTTCTCAAAGGGTTGTTTTTCATAGGTAGATGTAGGGCCGGAATAACTGCGAGAGTTGTCCGGCCTTTTTTATTTAACGGAAATTTCAATCTCTCTCTGATCTGATTGCTTTTTAATTAAGAATATTTTAATGACAGTAGTTTATAATCCCCGATTTTGGGATTGCTTTCCACATGGGGGTGTCTGTTAGCTTCAAAAAGCTTATAGAAGTTTAAAAGCGGTTTTGTGATTTGGCACCAGGTTTGGATAAGTATTAATACCCTTCTCAAAGGGTTGTTTTCATAGGTAGATGTAGGGCCGAAAAACTGCGAGAGTGTTTCGGCCTTTTTTATTATTCCCAATTTTTGGAGACGTCTTTTAAGCCGCAATTGATTATAGCACAAAAGAACGATCTTTTATAGGCCATGTACTTATATATAACTAAATAAAGTTACCATAAACAAAAAACCGATAGCAATTTACTATCGGTTCTTGGTTTTATATAGGCTCTATTAATTAGTTTCACATAAAGCAATTGAATTTAGCTTTAGGCTTTGTGTATTCTGCTTTTAGCTTTCATATAAAAAGCTATTTATTCAATGCCTGCCTGCCAAATTTAATCAGGTCATTTGCCCTGATATAGCCTACGGTCCCTGATACGGGTTTGCCTTTGCTGGTAAATATAATCATGGTAGGGTAGGCCTGCAGCCCCCATTCGGCAGCCAGGGCCGGACCTTGTCCTTTTTCCATGTCGATGGCTACGTTTACAAAATTATCATTGTAAAAGTCTGCTACCTTATTGTTTTTAAATGTGGTAGCCTTAAGCATTTTGCAAGGGCCGCACCAACTGGCATAAGCATCAACAAAAATATATTTGTTTTGCCGGGCTGCCTGTTTTAAGGCTTCATTCCAGGAGTTTTCAATAAAGTTGATTTGAGCGGACGACTTGCTGATGGTTTCCTGTGCTTTTGCAGCAGAGCCGGACACAAGCGCAATTAAGGCGATAAAATAACTTATATGCAGGAGTTTCTTCATTTTAACAGATGATTTGTAATAAAAACAGCACGTATATAATGCGTTATACGTGCTGTTTATTGTAGCGGTTATAATTTAATTGTTTTAGGGACGGTGTTGCTGTTGCTGACGTTGGCGTTGCTGTTCCTGCTGTTGTTGGCGCTGGGCCTGTTGCTGCTGACGTTGTTGTTCCTGCTGTTGTTGGCGCTGAGCTTGTTGCTGCTGACGTTGCTGTTCCTGCTGCTGCTGGCGCTGAGCTTGTTGCTGCTGACGTTGCTGTTCCTGTTGTTGTTGGCGCTGAGCTTGTTGCTGCTGACGTTGCTGTTCCTGCTGTTGTTGGCGTTGAGCTTGTTGCCGCTGGCGTTGTTGTTCCTGCTGTTGTTGGCGCTGAGCTTGTTGCTGCTGACGTTGCTGTTCCTGCTGTTGTTGGCGCTGAGCTTGTTGCTGCTGACGTTGCTGTTCCTGCTGTTGCTGGCGCTGAGCTTGTTGCTGCTGGCGTTGCTGTTCCTGCTGCTGCTGGCGCTGAGCTTGCTGCTGCTGGCGTTGCTGTTGTCTTTGCACTTGCTGTTCCTGTTGGTTTTGAGGCCGTTGTTGCAGTTGCTGTTGACGCTGTGCCTGCTGTTGTTGCTGGCGTTGGTTTTGATCCTTTTGTCTTTGATTAAGCTGTTGTTGCCTTTGCACTTGCTGTTGCTGCTGGCGTTGTTGTGCCTGCTGCTGACGCTGTGCCTGCTGGTTATCATCTGTCGGCCTTGCATTGGGTTGATTAGCGCGGGCGTTAGCAGCAGAATTTGGCCGGTTAGCAGGCCTTTCATGATTTACCTGTACTACCTTGTTGTCTGGCTGTGCATTTCGGGCCACTTCCCTTAAGCGGGCAGCGTTGTTCCGGTTGATGCCAGCGTTACCCGCCCGCCTGTTGGCTATGCCATTATTAGGGTTTTGCTGCCTGTAAGCTGCTGCGTTCACAACTCTTGCCGGGCGTGCATCGGGTGTTTTCCTTACTTCAGGGCGATAAATGTTTACTGTATTATTAACTACTCTGCCGCCGCCGTTTGGCCGGTTAACGTTGTTGATGTTGTAAACACGCACGTTACGGTTGTTGGTAACCTGCCTGATCTCATTAACTCTTGGGCCGGTTATATAAGTACGGTTGTTATTAACATAAGTGTTGTTAATAATAGTTGTACGGTTAATGATGTTTACCACACGGGTTTGCGGTACATAATAGTTGTAAATATTGGGCCTGTTAATATAAGCCTGCGGAGCACAAACCCAGTAATTATCAGGTACACGGTAACTATTACCAAAAGATATGCTGATGCTGATGCCTGGCTGTAAAGGCGCCCAGCCATAATAACCGCCGCCATGTCTCCAGCTTACCCATGCCGGGGCCCATTCATGGCCCGGAATCCATTCCCATCCATAATAATCATCATAGCGCCAGCGACCATAGTGAAACGGAGCCCAGCCCCATTCATAATCGGATACCCAGGTATTGCCATAGTCGGTTACAACCCAGTGGCCCCGGGTAGCGTATGGTCTGAAATCGTCACCGGCGTCCGGGATCCAAACGTTGCCGTATTGAGGGTCGTTAACCCAGGTACCGTATGGATCAAGTTCGTCGTAAAACTCCTGGTCGGATACATAGCCTCCTTCCTGGGCTTTACTCATGTTTGGTGCGGCAAGCATCATTAAAAATGCTATTAAGCTAATACCGCATATTTTATTAATAAATTTCATAATAATGTATGTTTAAGATAGCCTGTCATGTTGGTGTTGCTTAATGTATGACAAGCAGAAGTATAAAACGTTTAAAGCAAGAATTGTTTTAAAGAGTTAATGCGAACAAGGTCAGTGTAATTATGGGGATAAAATTTTATTACTATCTTGTGTTCCGCGCTTAAAAATTAAATAATTTTGCTACCTGTTTTATAAACTATAACTATGAGCACAGTAAACATTCCACGCCTGGACCTGAACACCTATATAAACGGCAGTGCCGAAGAACGCAAGCAATTTTCGAACGATATTGGCAAAGCTTTTAACGAAACAGGATTTGTTACCATTACTAATCACGGCCTCAGTAAAGAGTTGATAGATAGGCTTTACGATCAGGTCAAAACGCTGTTTTCCCTGTCCGATGAGGTAAAACAGCAATATGAAATCCCTGGCTTAGCAGGCCAGCGCGGGTATACCGGTAAAGGCAAGGAAACGGCAAAAGGGTTTAAAACCCCCGACCTGAAAGAATTTTGGCAGATTGGCCAAACTGTAATCGACGATGAGGCGCTGAAAGCACAGTACCCGGATAATGTTACCGTTAATGAGCTGCCCGAATTTAATCCAACCACCATCGAAGTTTACAAAAAACTGGAAGCAGCCGGTAAACATTTACTCCGCGCAATTGCCGTTTACCTCGAACTGCCCGAAAACTATTTTGATGATAAAGTCCATAATGGTAATTCCATACTTCGCACCCTGCATTATTTCCCGATAACCGACCCCGACTCGGTACCAGATGATGCTGTGCGTGCTGGTGCACATGAGGATATCAACCTGATCACCTTATTAATTGGCGCCAGTGCCGATGGCCTCGAACTGTTAACCCGCGATAATGCCTGGTTCCCGGTAAAAGCTTATGGCGAAGATTTGGTTGTTAACGTTGGCGATATGCTGCAGCGGTTAACCAATAACAAGTTAAAATCGACAACTCACCGCGTAGTAAACCCACCGCGCGAGCTGATGAAGTTCTCCCGTTTTTCGGTGCCATTTTTCCTGCACCCAAAATCGAATATGGATTTAACCAGTCTTGATTCGTGTATTGATGAACAGCATCCTAAGCTATATACCGACATTACCGCAGGCGAATATCTGGATGAACGCTTGAGGGAGATTGGTTTGAAGATGTAAAAGATAAAGAGGTCAAAAAAAGCGTCATTGTGAATAACCATCAGGAAAACCCTGAAAAAAAATTAAATGACGTCTCCGATTTGATATATTTAAGCTATGGTGTGTAGGGCAGCGTTAGGGATAGTAGCGGAAAGCCCACAGCGTGCGGAGGCCTTGTGTGTGGGCAAGGCGAGGACTTGTAGCGGATAGCCCGGGCCGGAGGCAATGCCCACATTATAATTAAAAACAAAAATTTACCTTTAATAGTCAATGATTTACAATCACGTCATTATAAGATACAAAGCAATCGCACGGAAGCATGGTCACCCTGTATAGCATGCGATTGCTACGTCGCGCCTAAGCTCATTCCCGTTTTGCTCCTTGCAATGACATTTTTATCATAACAAAGCCCTTCCAAAACTTGAAAGGGCTTCTTTATTTATTTAAAGAGGTAGATGAAATAGATTTACTTAACGAACATCGCTTTGCCTTCAACGGCTTCACCTGCTGCCTGTCTTCTTTTATATAATACAAACAATGCAGTGGCCAATACCCCAATAATTCCCTCGATACAAACAGCCCTGCGCGGCCCAAGTTCATTGGCCAACCAACCGGCCATCAAACTGCCTACCGGAATCATGCCCTGGTAAGCCATCACATAATAGCTGATGGCCCTTGCCCGCATAGCGGGGATAGCATGGGTTTGGATATAGGTGTTGATGGCCGATGTTTGCGCCATCATACCAACGCCGGTAAATACCATAAATATTAAAGCAAAAGGTAGTTTGCCTGCATAGGCCACCATCAGCACGCTTGTACCAAAAATAAGACTTGCTATCGACATGATCTTTACAAGGTTTTTATCACTCTTCAGGTTAGCCAGATATACAGCACTAATTACTGAGCCTAAACCAGCTGCGCTCTCAAACCAGCTGAAGGTTTTTGCATCGCCGTTAAAAAGATCTTTGGCGAATATTGGCATCAGTGTATTAAATGGTATCACAAACAAACTGCTTGCAGTAAGCATCAGGATCATGCTGCTCAGGTCGCTGTCGCCAGATACGTATCTGAAACCTTCCTGCAATTCTGTCCAGATGCTTTTTTCTGAACGGACAGGCACTATGGTGTTTAGCTTCATCATAAATAAACAGGTGAGCACAGGGATATAGCTCAAAAAGTTGCCGAAGAAACAAACATCCTCACCAAAAGCACTTAATACGATACCTGCAATTGCCGGGCCTGCAATACGTGCCAGATTGGTCATGGTTGAGTTTAAGGCGATGGCATTAGGCAGATCGGCCTTGTCATCAACCATATCCACCATTAATGATTGGCGACAGGTAACGTCAAAGGCGTTTACAATACCCTGCAACAGGCTAAGGCCAATGATAGCGGGAATATTATAGATCTTGAAAAAGATCATGAACGCAAAGGCGCCGGCCTGCAGCATAGATACTACCTGGGTAATAACTAAAATGCGGTAACGGTTATGCCTGTCGACAATGCTGCCTGCGTAAGGAGCCAGGATCAGTGAAGGGATCAGGCTTACAAAACTTACTATTCCTAATAAAAGGGCTGAGCCGGTGAGGCGATAAACCAGCCAGCTCACTGCTGTTTTTTGCATCCATGTGCCAATGAGGGATATTGACTGACCGTAAAAAAACAGCTTAAAATTACGGTACTTTAAAGAGCGAAACACATTCATTGTTCAATTCATAACAAAAGCAAATTCAGGGGAGTACTTAATGCAAGACTGTTGAATTGTTTTATGCTGCAAATATCGCCCATATCAATACATTTGTAAAATAGATTGTTTTAATAGAATTGATAGGTAAAAACGATTAATTATGGAATTGCGTCAATTGCAGTACTTTGTTAAGGCTGCCGAAACCATGAACTTCACTGAGGCTGCAGCCGCTGTGTTTATTACACAAAGCACGTTATCACAACAAATCAAACAACTGGAAGAGGAACTGGGGATGCTATTGTTCGATAGGATAGGCAAGCACGTACGCATTACCGAAGCCGGGCATATATTCTTAACCCATGCCCGCAAAATCCTTAACGATGTACAACGGAGCAGGCAAGCCATAAGCGAATTGCAGAACGCAACTACGGGCGAACTGAACCTTGGCGTTTCATATGCTTTTACCTCCTTGTTACTACCGGCGCTGGCCCCGTTCAGCACCAAATATCCAGGCATTAAGATCTTTATCAGCTACGGTAACCCCGAAGAACTGGAAAAGAAGCTTCGCCTGGCCGAGCTGGACATGATCCTGGCGTTTCACAACGAAAGCGATGACGAAGACCTGGAAATGCAGGAGCTGTTTAGCTCGAGCGTGGTAATGGTAGTTTCAAAAAATAATCCCCTGGCTAAACTTAACAAAATAAGTCTCGGAGAACTGGCTAAGCAGGATCTTATTTTACCGGGCAAAGGTTTCAGCTCGCGCGAGTTTATCAACGAGCTTTTTAATCGCAAAAAAATAGTGCCTAATATCAAAATAGAGCTGAATGATGTGCATTCATTGCTGGCTTTGGTTGAGAACGGGCATTGGGCAACTATCCTGAACGAAAAAGCGATAATAGGCTGGAATAAAGTGATCGCCATACCCATCGAATCAAAAGAGATCAAACGGCAATCATACATCCTTTGGCAAAAAGGTGTTTACCGTAAAAGGGCCGCAATTTTATTTATTGAGGAATTGATGAAGGTGATGGGGAGTGAGTAGATGATAAAAAATCAAAAAATGTCATTTCGATAGAGCAAGGGTGGGATAGAGTGCCGGAGCGAAAGAGAAATCTTATACGCTATGCAGGTGTGCCACGCAAATTTGCAAGCAGGCTGTATAAGATTTCTCCTCACGCTACCGCTCAATGCCCGCACTTGTTCGTCGAAATGACAGGAATATATATTGTTATACGGTTAATTACTTCTTCATCTCTTCCTTTATCGCCCTCAAAAATTCATTAGGGTGTTTGGAGCCGATGATATAAAGCAGACCATCACGATCGGTAAGGTGGATGGCTTCATTGCCTGAGGTAAAAAAACGGATGGTCCCTTTGGTATGCAGATTATAAACAGGGTTGTTGAAAAGATAGCGGCTATAGGTACCTTTTTCAGCCTTGACAATGCTGTTCAAATCAATTTTTACCAGTTTGGTTGTCCACAGCCCGTCAAGCATAACACTTTTGTTTTCAACACGGGTGCGAAAATGCAGCAGGAAGCCCAGGATGATAGAAATAATGATGATAGAGAAGCCCACTACAACCAGCAAATCGCCGTTGCGTTCGCGTTCGTCGGTAAAAAAGTAGGCCGCAAAACAAAACATGGCTAAAACCAGGCGTATGGTTAGCGGTATAAATTCCCGACCAAGGTATTGTTTTTCAGTAAAAACGGATTTATCGCTCATGTTAGTTTAAACAGTTCGAAGATAGTAACTTTTTTAGTGTTATCACTCACTTTATACCTTTCGTCGGGGCGATAGCCGCCAACCCACATAATTTCGCCGTTGCCGTTTACAAGGACAGGGATTTCTTCCTTTTGGTGCAGCGGCACTTTTTGATTAATGAAAAAGTCGCTTAATTTTTTTTTGCCCTTCATCCCCAAAGGGAAAAAATGATCGCCCTCATGCCAGCAACGCATCCTGAGCGGATAAACCAGCTTATCAGCATCAATGGATACTGCCAAAGGATTATCTTTTATAATCAGCGGACTATCATCATGCAGCAGGTTAAGCTTATAAACGCCAAAATTTGCTTCATGGTCTGTGGCATTGATAATAACCTCGGACAGGTGGGTCGCTGTTTTTTGTTTGAGAATGATATTTTCCCTGTCAAGCAATAAGGTATGTGTTCCGGACTCAAATACCCGGCCCGGATGTTTGTCAAGTGAGGCAATAAGATCGTCGATGGTAGTTTCATTAAAACCGTATTTACCCAGCAGTTTAAAAAGAAGCAGCCGTTTGGGGTTTAGTTTTTTTACTTTGGTAATGGGCAGGTATGTGACGCCATCATGGATCTGCGGCAGCGTTTGCCTTAATTCGTCGAGCTTGATTTCCAGCAACTGTTCCAGTTCGCGGAAATGAAGCAGGTTGTTTTCAAACGTTTTTTCGAGCGATGGGTTTAGTTCTTTCAACTTGGGCACAACTTCCAGCCTGATCTTATTGCGGGCATATTTTGCCGAAGCGTTGGAGCTGTCCTCTACAAAAGTTAAACCTTCGGTAGTAACAATGGTCTGTATTTCTGCACGGGTCAAAAACAACAGGGGGCGCACCAGCTTGCCATTTTTAGGCAAGATGCCATGCAGACCGGCAATACCGGTGCCGCGTGTAAGGTTTAACAATATTGTTTCAATAGTATCGTTTTGGTGGTGAGCAAGCGCAACAACTTCATAATCTGAGTGCTGACTGATGGTATCAAACCATTGATAACGCAGATCGCGGGCTGCCATTTGGATCGAGATCTTGTTTTCGGCAGCATATTGTTCTGTATCAAAATTGATGGTATGGAAAGGTACGCCGAGGGTAGTGGCGAGGTTGCGGCAAAAAGCCTGATCGCGCAGGGCTTCATCGTCGCGCAGCTGAAAGTTACAATGGGCTATGCCAAAATCATAACCCGCGGTTTTAAGCAGGTGTACCATTAAAACCGAATCGATGCCGCCGCTTACAGCTGCCAGTATTTTGGCAGCAGGTGTAAACAAAGCATTTTGCTCAATAAAATTAACAAACTGATTAACTGGCAGCATTCATCAAAATTATTAATTTAATAACCCCAACAAAAAACTAATTTTGCCATTGTGAGGAAATACGTTTTATGCTTTTTGTTTTTGGCGATGGCAACTGCAGCTATGGCTCAAAAAAAATCAATTGTAAACCTGATACAATCTGAACGAAGCACCGGCGGAAAAACGGCTAGCGGCAGGCAGCTGATCAAGGTGTATAAAGGTGTATTTAAGCAGGATTATTCCCTCCTCCGGTCGGATAGTGCTTACTTTTACCCCAACGAAAACGCTTTTGACGCCTTTGGTAACGTAAACATAAACCAGGGCGATACGCTGAATATATTTTCGGATAAGCTGAACTATAATGGCAATACCAAAACAGCCATCCTTACCAATAATGTTAAGATGGTTGACCGCGATGCTACGCTAACCACTAATTATCTTACCTACAACACAGCCAGCCGCATAGGCACCTATACCGGCGGCGGAAAACTGGTGAATAAGGATAATGTGCTTACCAGTAAAAACGGCTACTATTTTGCTTTCAGCCGCGACTCTTATTTCCGGTACGACGTAGTGCTAACCACACCCGATGCCCTTATAAAAAACGATACCCTTAAGTATAATACAGGTACACGTATTGCCTATTTTTTCGGCCCAACCAATATTTATGGTACTAAGGACAAGGATACCCTATATACTGAAAACGGTTTGTATAACACTGTTACCGAGCAGGCATATTTTGGTAAAAAAAACTCATACAGGCAAGGAACCAAATCATTAAAAGGGGATAGCCTTTTTTATGATAAGTTAAAAGGATACGGCCGCGCGGTAAAGAACATCACCTTTGAAGATCGTGAACAGAAAGTAACCATTAAAGGCGATCTGGGTACTTACTATAGGGCAGAGGAAAAAACCGTTGTTACCGAAAATGCTTATGTGGTATTGATCTCCGAGCAAAGGGATACCAGTAAAACCGACACTACGGTTAAGCAATTGCCTGCCGGAAATAAAAATGCCAAAGCATCGGCAAAAAATGTTACCGACCTCACCAAAATTGCCAATGCCATAAAGCCCGATAGCAACCGCAAAGCCCCGGCTAATACTGTCCCTATTAAACAGCCATTTGCCATAGAAAAAAAAGATAGCGCCAATGTTGATATGGCAACTAAGCTGGTACAGGGCGCTTTACAAAATAATAAAGATGCCAATGCCGATGCTTTGATAAAAGCGACAACGCAGGCCAAAAAAGGGAACGAAAAACTGATTGACTCGGCGTTGAAGGCGGCGGCCCCGGCATTAAAAAATAATAAGGATAAAGCGAATATAAAAAACATAGGCAGCCTGGCCGGGGTAGCTGATGCTATTAAGCCTGGAATTGCTAAAGTAGCAGGAAAGCTTGTACCTGTAAAAGCAACTGTGACCTCAAAAGACACGAGCCACATCAAACGCGATTCGATATACATGACTGCTGATACCATCGAAACGCAGATCATGACCTATAAAAATCAAAAAATTTACCAGGAACGCCAGCGTACTTTACGCGATACTACACTGAAACAGCGGAAACTGGCGGCTGATAAAAAATCGTCGAAATTCCTTACTGCATATTATATAAAGGTACCTAAAGATACCAGCTATTTTCACCGCGACTTTTTTGGAAAGCCTAAACCGGTAAATGATTCATTACAACGAAAAAAGGACGCGCTTGCGGCTATTAAAAAAGCAAAGCAGGATAGTATAGCCCGTGAGCAGATGCAGCGGGACCCGGTTTTTAAACAATACCCTGTTAACCTGAAGGATACAGCACGGGTGAGGATGCTTATCGGGCACCACCATGTCAAGATCTTTAAATCCGACTTGCAGGCTAAATCCGATTCGGTATTTTACAGCAACAGCGACTCTACCATGCGCATGTATGTGAACCCTATTATCTGGACACAGGGTTCGCAGTTGAGCGGGGATACCGTGTATATGCAAATGCGCCATAAAAAGCTGGACAATATTGAACTGTTCCCCTCGGCATTTATCGTAAATATTGAAAAGGATGATTCAACGCATTTTAACCAGGTATCGGGTAAAAAAATGCGGGGATATTTTAAAGATGATAAGCTTGACCAGATGTATACGTTTGGCAATGCCGAAACTATATATTTTCAGCGCGACAGTGGCAAAGTTTCGGGGATGCAACGGTCATTGAGCAGCCGGATCCGTACCATTTTTAAAAAGAACCAGGCTACAGATATTTACTTTTTAACCAAGCCCGAAAACAGGTACATCCCTATTGATAAAGTAAAGGAAGACGATAAGATATTGAAAGGCTTTTTATGGAAGCCTAAAGAGCGTCCAGCTTCAAAAGAAGATATCATTAAAAAGCACAATAAAAAAGCGGCGCCGACCAAGTCGCCGGCAAAAAATGCTCCTGCTAAACCCGGAACTGTTAAGCGGGGAACAGACCTCAAGACGGATAGCCTGAAAGGTCCCGGATCAAAAAATATGCAGGATAGTACCCTAAAAGTTGATACAGGGAAGAATAATGCGATAAAATTTAAAAAGGATACGATAATCAGAAATTTTGCACCAAAACTACCCGAAAACGGGCAGAAAAAGGACAGTATTGTTAACAAAACGCCATCTGTTAAGAAAAACTGACTCAAAATGAAAAAAAAGTAACATTTTTTATCAAAAAAATTAGTCTACTAATTCTATAGTGCTTATATTTGACTAATTGTTATTATCGTTCTAACCAATTAGTTCTTTATGATAAATAATGAGGTCAGTCAACTTAAATTTAAAAGAGACAGCCGGCGGGCTATCTCTTTTTTTCTGCCTCTTTTTAAAACATGTTTAAACAACTGTTTTATTTGCCTGTAAAGTAAACATCATGCAATCCGGTGTGTTATCTTCATAAACGCTACCGCCATGATTGACCAAAAAGATACCACACCGGCCCCTAAAGATGGGAAATACGAATTCCTGATCAATTACTCAGAACGTGAGCTTACCTGCCGTGTTGAAAAAGAGCAAAATAAGCTGCATGTTTTTATTGATAACAATATCAATGCCGAGCTCGAGTTACAGCCCGACGGCAGCCTTACCCAGGTCAGCGGCAACGCCCTGCCCGAATCAACAATTGAGTTTATAAAAAAGCACGTGCTGGAGCAGTAAATGAGTTTAATCGTATACAGAATAAGATTTCTGTTTCGTTAAACTTGTTTTTGAATCTGCTGCCCTTTGTGCGAATTTACGTCTCTGCCATCCGTCATGCTGAACTTGTTTCAGCACCCCACAAGAAAGGTAGGCGCTTGGATTAGTACGCGGCTGAGCAAATGAGGTGTTGAAACAAGTTCAACATGACGGCAATTTTATTATCCATAGGAGGAACGAAGTATATTATAAAATCATCCTAAGTTGCCTTTATACATCTTCTAAAAATTTTCAATTTCTAAATATTATTCATTAATCTTGAACGGTATTCTTAACCCGGTAAATCCTGTGCGCTGTTCCAATTATCGGCGCTTAATTATATATACGTTTTATGAACAAAACTAAAGTAGCCATCCTGGGTGCCGGTTTTATTACCGATATCCACATGGAATCATACCATCGTTTTATCCCCGAAGCCGATGTTGTAGCCTGCTATGCCCGCAACTCCGAAAAAGCCAAAACCTTTGCCGAAAAATATCATATAGCCCAATGGTTTGATGATATTGATAAACTACTTGCCGAGTCGGGCTGTGAGGTGGTAGATATTTGTCTGCCCAATTACCTGCACGCCGAAGCTACTATTAAGGCAGCCAAAGCAGGCAAGCATGTTATCATCGAAAAGCCGCTGGCCGTAACCCTTGAAGAAGCTGATGAAATGATAGCCGTATGCAAGGCTAACAATGTAAAACTGATGTATGCAGAAGAGCTTTGCTTCGCACCAAAGTATGAGCGGGCAAGGCATTTGGTAAAGGAAGGGGCTGTTGGCGAAATCTATATGCTGAAACAGGGCGAAAAACATTCGGGCCCGCATTCGGATTGGTTTTATGATATCAATTTTTCCGGCGGTGGGGTGATCATGGATATGGGTTGCCATGCGTTAGGCTGGTTTAGGTGGATGCTGAATAATGCCAAACCTAAAAGTGTTTACGCCAGCATGAGCACCGTATTGCATAAAGGCCGCACCAAAGGCGAAGATAATTCGGTAATTATTGTTGAGTTTGAAAACGGCGTAACCGCAGTTGCCGAAAATAGCTGGGCCAAACACGGAGGCATGGATGACAGGTGTGAAATCCATGGTCTTGGCGGCGTTATTTATGCCGATTTGTTTATGGGCAATGCAGCGGTAACATATAGCCGCGACGGCTATGGTTATGCCATGGAAAAATCGGATACTACGCAGGGATGGAGCTTTACCATTTTTGAAGAGGCTTTTAACCAGGGTTATCCGCATGAGCTAAAACATTTTATTGATTGTGTACAAAACGATAAGACTCCACTTGTAACGGGCGAGGATGGCAGGGCTGTGCTCGAACTCATCTATGCTGCCTATGCATCGGCAGGAGCGGGTAAAAAAATTGAGCTGCCATTTTCGGCAAAGATTGATAAACCTGTAAATCTTTGGCTCGATAATAAATAGAAAATGAAACTACATATATATCCTGATTATAATACCATGTCGAAAGCTGCGGCCGATTTGGTAGTTACCCTGGTTAACCAAAAGCCCGATGCGCTGATCTGTTTTCCATCCGGAGATTCGCCAACCGGCATGTTCAGCTACCTGGTTCAATATGCAAACCTCGGTCGGGTTGATTTTAGCCAAACCAACTTTGTGGGACTGGATGAATGGGTTGGCCTCGATCGTACTAATGACGGCAGCTGTACTTACTTCCTCGAAAAGCATTTTTTTACGCCGCTTAACATTTCACCCAAAAAAGTTAAATTTTTTAATGCTGTGACTGATGATCTGGATGCCGAATGCCAGGCCATGAATAAACATATTGATAAACTTGGAGGATTAGATATGATGGTAGTTGGCGTGGGGCTTAATGGTCACATTGGCCTTAATGAGCCTGGTGCCGATTTTCGTTCTTATGCGCATCATTCGCCATTAGCTCCTATTACTATAGAGGTTGCACAAAAATACTTTACTACCGATACTGTTTTAACCGAAGGCATAACCCTTGGCTTACGGCATTTGGCCGAAGCCGCTGTGCCGGTGCTTATTGCCAGTGGAGATAAAAAAGCACCTATTATTGCGGAGGCTTTGCAAGGATGTGTTACTAATGATGTCCCGGCCTCAATATTTAAAACGCTGCAAAATGCGCAGATATTTATGGATGATGCCGCCGCAGCGCAACTGGAAGCTTAGCAGTATAAAAGCTGTTAGACTGGTGTGATGAGCTGAAAGCTTAAGGCAAAAAGCCGAAAATTTAAAGCTTTAAGCTTTCCGCCTTCCGCTTTCAGCTTAACTAAAACCTATTGACAATTAAATAGTTTATTAACCATAACCAATTGTAGCTATGCCTGACGAACCTAAAAATACTGCCGGTCAGTTTACTTTTGATGCCATTGTAATAGGCTCTGGCATTAGTGGTGGATGGGCGGCTAAGGAGCTTTGCGAACAGGGTTTAAAAACCCTTGTGCTTGAGCGTGGCCGGGATGTGCAACACATCAAGGATTATCCAACAGCAACCATGGATCCCTGGGAGTTTAAGCACCGCGGCGAAATGACGAAGGATTTTTTGAAAGAAAATCCACTGATTAGCAGGGCGGCAGGTTATGGTGAAGATGATGCCCATTTCTTTGTAAAAGATAAAGATCATCCTTATATACAGGAAAAGCCGTTCGACTGGATCCGCGGTTACCAGGTTGGGGGTAAGTCGCTTACGTGGGGGAGAGCTTGCCAGCGCTGGAGTAGGTATGAGTTTGAAAACCCTGCACGTTTTGGTTACGGCATTGAGTGGCCTATTGGTTATGATGATGTAGCGCCATGGTATTCACATGTAGAGAAATTTATAGGCGTTTGCGGTAACAAAGATGGCATTGAAGCTATGCCTGATGGTGAGTTTTTGCCTCCTTTTGATATGAACGCGGTGCAGGAACATATCAGCAAAAAGATAAAAGAAAACTATCCCGACAGGCACCTGGTACATGCCCGCTGGGCGCACATTACCAAGCCCGAGCAGATCCATATAGATCAGGGCCGGGTTAAATGCATGGCACGTAATCTGTGTATGCGCGGCTGTCCTTTCGGTGGTTATTTTAGCTCGGTAAGTTCAACGCTGCCATGGGCCAAAAAAACGGGTAACCTTACTATACGTCCGTTTTCGGTAGCGCATTCAATTATTTATGACGAAAAGCTTGGCAAAGCTACCGGGGTAAAAGTTATTGACACCAATACCAAAGAGGAGTTTGTGTATAAGGCCCGGATCATTTTTATGAATGCTTCGGCATTGAATACTAACCTCATCCTGCTCAATTCAAAATCAGAAAGGTTCCCGAACGGGCTTGGCAATGATAATGGCTTGTTAGGCAAATACATTGCCTTCCAGAATTACCGGGCATCGGTAACGGCCGATATGGATGGCTTTTTAGATCGTTATTATTTCGGCCGAAACCCAACAGAGCTCATTCTGGCTAATTATCGAAACCTGCACAAACAGGAAACCGATTATAAAGGCGGTTTCACCACTTTTATGGGCGCATACCGCAACCGGGGACCAAAGGAAACTGCTGAAGACAAAATAGGGAGCGCTTACAAAGATTCCCTTACGGAACCGGGCGGCTGGAGTGCTTATATGTACCTGCAGGGCGAAACCATACCCAAGGCCAGCAATCATGTACGCTTAAGTCCGGATAAAAAAGACCAGTGGGATATTCCGCTGCTGATCACTTCGGTTGAGTATGATGATAACGACGAGCGCATGATCCAGGACTTTTTAACCCAGACTGCTGATATGTTTGAGAAGGCAGGCTGCACTAATATCCAAAAGCATGAAAACAAGCAGGCCCCAGGTCTCGATATCCATGAAATGGGTGGCGTACGTATGGGTAAAGACCCTAAAACGTCGCTGCTTAACCAGTGGAACCAGTTGCATCTGTGTAAAAACGTATTTGTTACCGACGGCGCCTGCATGACCACTACAGGAAACCAGAGCCCATCGATATTGTATATGGCATTAACCGCCCGTGCAGCTACATATGCCGCAGGCGAATTTAAAAAGGGAAATCTTTAAAACTTACTAATTAAACAGAACACCAATGAACAAGTTATTCTTAATAGCACTAACAGCCATAGCAGTAAGCGGCTGCCATTCGTCCACCCCCAAAAACTATAATAATGACAGCACCAGTGTTGCTGATACCAATCAAAAAAAGGATAGCACTGCTGCGGCATTTGAACCTTTGTTTGATGGCAAAACCACCAATGGCTGGCATGCCTATGGTAAACCGGCACCGGGTTTGGCCTGGAAAGCGGAAGATGGCATATTGCACCTCGACGCATCGCAAAAAGGCGACTGGCAAAGCAAAAACGGCGGTGACATGGTAAGCAATGAGGAATACGGCAATTTTGACCTTAAACTGGAATGGAAGATTTCCAAAGGCGGTAATAGTGGTATCCTGTTCCATGTTAAGGAAGATACTACTAAGTATAAGTACAGCTATTTTACCGGCCCCGAATGCCAGGTAGTTGATAACAAAGAAAACGAGGATGGCAAACTCATCAAACATCGCGCAGGTGATCTGTATGACCTGATCTCGATATCAAAAGAAGTAATTAAACCGGCCGGCGAATGGAACCAGGTGGAGATAGTTTGCAATAACAGCATGCTTGATTTTACCATCAATGGTGAGCATGTATTGTCAACTACGCTATGGGATGATAACTGGAAAAAACTTGTAGCTGGTAGTAAATTTAAACAATGGCCCGATTTCGGCACCTTTAAAACCGGTCACATCGTACTGCAGGACCACGGTGCAGATGTTTGGTACAGGAATATTGAGATTAAGAAGCTGTAAGGCTTGTCCATGACAAAATCGTCATTATTGTGAATTGAAAAATTTAACATATGAAGACTTGCGAAGTTTAAAAAACTTCGCAAGTCTGGATTCTACAATGTGACGATATATTTTATATTCCTGCCTCTTGTTTCCTGGCGTCTTGCGTCTTTCCTCACCTGAGCACCGGAATATTAATATAACTGTCATTAAACCATTTTATTTGCAGCGGCACTTTAGCATCACTGATAGTTTCGTCACTTACATTCTTACCTGTTCCGTAGTTGATTTGCTCAAAAGGGCTCTTGTTGATATTGAGCAGGATCACGATACGGCTGCCTTTGCTAAATTGCTTGCTGGTGATATAGCTGTTGGTAAAGGGAATGTTTTCCATTTGTCCCGGTTTTAATAAATGCCTTTTCTCCGGGTTGCCGGCATAACTCGCCCTGCCCATAAAGTAAGTGAGATAAAAGTATTTACCGTTTGGCATTTCTTCAAACATCACCACGTGGTAGTCCATATCTTTTTTATTGATGATGGTTTTTAAAACGCCCGAAAAAGCTCCGCTTAAAGTTAAAGGCTTTTCGAGCGGATCACTTTTAAAAACGAGGCTGCTGCCGGTATTCAGCGTGTCGTAAATAAGCTGATTTAAAAAATAATAACTGCTGATACTATCTCGGTTGGCAAAATCTACACGTTGAGATGTGAAAGCTTTCTTCAATGGTTTAACCGGAGATAACCGGGAATTATCCAGGTAAAATTTCAGGGTATCGTTACTCATTTGCTTTAATGAAGGCACATGTTTCCACTCGTTGCTACCCATAACTTCAAAGTTGAATTTATTCTTTAGGATAGCAGGTTTGGGTTTGTTTTTGAAGATATAGTCAAACCACTGGTAAATAATTTGGTGGATGTTGATCCGCGCCGCATCATCAATGCGGTAACCGTTAAAAACCGAATCGGGATGCCCCTGTGAACCGAAATGCCCGTAGGGGCCGATGATGACATAGTGATTGGCGTTATAATTATATTTAAGATGTTCGCGATAGTAATACATGCCGCCAATTTGTCCGCCATCGTAGTAGCCGGTAGTTGTTAACACGGGTATGTTGATATCTGCAAATTCTTTTTTATAAGGGATCATATCCTGCCAATATTGATCATAAGTGGGGTGTGCTACCCAGTGCCTGAACATGTTATTGGGCCCTCTGCCAGTAAGGCTGTCGAGCGTGTGATATGCTAATCCTGTATTATACCATTTCCAGTACAGCTGGTTCCACTGCGGACTGTTGTAATCTTTTTCATCCAGGAATTTATTGTTACCGGTGTAATAGGTCCACGAAAAAACGAAGCTCATTTGCACATTATTGGTCATGGGTACATCAAGTCCTGGTGCTACCGCGGCCGATGGTACAATGGTTTTAAGCGCCGGGTGAAGCTTTTTGGTAGCTGCCCATTGGGTAAAGCCGTTATAACTGCCTCCGTACATGCCAACCCGGCCATCGCTCCAGGGTTGTTTGCTGATCCAGTCAATCACATCGTATGCATCGCGGCCATCGGTTTCATAAGCCAGCGGCTTACCGGGACTGTTCCATTTGCCGCGGGTATAGGCAAATACGCCAACATAACCCCTATCTGCAGCTTCCTGTGTTTTTAATGTATCGGTACGGCGGGCATATATGGTGAATTGAAAAATGGTTGGCAGCTTTTCGGTTACACTTTTTTTACGGGTTATCATTACTGTTATAAATGCACCCTTACGGGTTTTTAACAGTACGCTATCCTGAAGATAAATTCCCGTAGTTTTTTTGTTTTGTGCCGATGCCATTTTGCCAAAAACAAGGCATAGCAAGAGCAGAGAGATTAATTTTCTAATCATTTTTAATTGTTGTAATATGTAATGGTTGATCTACTTATTTGCCGCCCAATGCCTGAACTTTGCCGATTGCCGTTCGGAAACTTCCAGTTGCGCGCCGGTGCTAATGGTTATTTTTAAGCGGCCATCCAGGGTTGTTATGGTTTGTATGTATTGCCTGTTAATGATCTGTGCACGGTTGATCCTGAAAAATATGCTGCTGTTCAATTTATCTTCTAAATGGTTGAGCGAGCTTTTCAGGAACACGTTTTTATCGCCAAAAAAGATCCGGACATAGTTATCCATCGATTCGATAAGATGTACCGAGCTCCATTGAATAAAATGGTATTGCTGACGGTCTTTCACAAAGATCTGTCCGGCGGGATCTGCCTTGCTTAACCGCTGCCTTGCCTGTGCTATAGCTTTTTCAAATCTTTCATCGCGGATGGGTTTTACGAGGTAATCAAGCGCACTTACTTCGAAAGCTTTAACGGCATACTGGTCATAAGCCGTTGTAAATATCACCGGCGGAACCTGCTCTAATGACTCCAGTAAGTCGAAGCCTGATTTTTCGGGCATCTGGATGTCTAAAAAAAGGAGGTCTGGCATTTGCTCGCCTATCATTTTCAGGGCATCGTCGGCATTGACAGCCTCTCCCATAATTTCAAAGTCAGGGTTATTGCCAAGCAGGCGCCTTATTTCACTTCGGGCGGCACGTTCATCATCAATAATCAAAACCCTTACCTTTTTCATGCTAAAGGGATTTTAATAGTTGCTGTTACCATGTCATTAGCTTCGCTGATGATAAAATAGGCTGCGCCTTTGTACTGTAATCGCAAACGTTCGCTCAAATTTTTAATGCCTAATCCGCTGCTTTCTTCAACAGGCTTTAAGCTGCCCGGATTGGTTATACATATCGTTAAACCGCTATGGTTATTAGTGAGTTTTATGCTGATAAGCCCCCCTTGCTTCTGCTGGCCGATGCCGTGCTTAATAGCATTTTCAACAAGCGTTTGAATACACAAGCGGGGAATAAGTATACTATGATACTCATCGCCCGCTTCAATGTGATACTGCAAACGCTCTTCAAGCCGGAGTTTTTCCAGTTCGAGGTAATCTTTAACAAGTTCCAGCTCTTCTTTTATGGAGATCATTTGTTTGTCGCCGCTGTAAAGGGAGTCCCGCAGCAGATCGGCCAGCAGGTCAATTGCCCGCCTTGCCGATTTGGGATCATCAATAACCAAAGCTTTGATGTTATTTAAAGAGTTGAACAGAAAATGAGGATTAAGCTGCGCCGAAAGGTTATTAAGCTGTGCATCGCGGGTAATAACCGCCAGCCGGGCGTTTTCCTTAGCAATGCCAATCTCGCGTTTTGAATAGTGGTACATGTGATAGGCAAGCAGCCAGATGGACATCAGGCGTACTCCGGCTACAAAAATGCTATCACGGTAGAAATCAAAAAAATCACCGAACGCTTCCGAGAACCCCGGTTTAAACCACACTCTGAAAAGGTAAACCTTTGCAACAGTTACAAACAGGTAAACCAACCCCAATACTATAACTGTGGGTACCAACCGGGGTATTAATTTGTTTAATCCGAGGTTTTGCCAGCCCAACTTTACTGCAAAGCGACGGTAAACGTGGGTTATGGTAATATAAACGGCAACATCGGTAGTAAATTGAAGAATGCCCAACCACAAGTTAAAGCCCGGCTGATTGTAGCCGGTATACCCCCAGTAAAGCGCCGCAACCGACCAGCCAATAAGCTGGCATTTCCAATAAAGTGATATAGTTACCTGCTGTTTCAATTTGCCTGTTGCCGAATTATTATCAAAACAACAAAAACTATTATACAGTTAAAAGATAAAGTACATGAGTGCAGGAATTTAGGGGATAAGCGCAGGCGGGGGGAAGAATCAAGACTTTTAGATGCAGGAGTCAGGAGTGTTATAGCTTATATTCATAATGATTTATAGACTTTAACGGCGCTAATTCTTAGGCGCTTTGAGTTTCTTTTCGCGCTTATTGATACCATTTTTACAATAGTTTTGCCTTGGGTTAGTTGTTTGGCATCTTTAACTTTTGCCAGTGAATTCTGCCAGGCCTCATCAACCAGTTTTTTTATTTCCTGCTGCGGAAAAGCTTCAATATCGTTCACCAGCAAATAGCGGTACTGCTTGCCTTCGCCAATAAGTATTTTGTGCGGATCGGAAAGTTCAGCGCCCCAGTAAAAGCCGAAATGGGTATTGTAATTACCCCCACGGTACAGGGCAAATGAGCAAAAGATATGGCTCATTTTTTTGGTAGGCGACCAGCCCACGGCCAAAGCATTGTAATTATCATAAATAAGCTCATTGGCCTGCGGGTACAGATCCCATATGAAATCGCGCAGCCATAAAGCACACTCCCGCACTTCGGATGGGAAGGTCCTCAAAAAGAAAAGCAGATCGGTAACCTCTTCTTTCGGCATTATATAAATGTACAAAGAATTCGCCTGAACCGGGATGACCGGCAGAAAAATTAATTCCTGATTCTATTCCTCAATATCCGGTCCCTTAATCTTCTTCCGGTCAACGCCGCCTTCAAGCGATAGTAAAAACGCAGGTAGCAAAGTAAGGTTACTGATCATGGCCACAAGAAGAGTTATAGATAACAGGATCCCCAGTGCCGCAGTACCTCCAAATTTTGATACCGCAAAGATCCCGAAACCGAAAAATAACACGGTAGCGATAAAGATCATGCTCACCCCGGTTTCGCGGATGGTATCTGAAACTATTTGCGAGATGCTCTTTTTGCTGTGACGTAATTCATGACGGTAACGGGTAATGAAATAGATGGTCTGATCGGACGAGATGCCCATGGCTATGCTGAATATCAATATAGTCGACGGCTTAAGCGGGATACCAAAAAAACCCATAATGCCGGCTGTGATAACAAGCGGAACAAGGTTCGGCACCAGCGATATGGCAATCATTTTTATGCCACGGAAGAGGATCCACATAACACCAGCTATCAGCGCTATAGCCCAGGCCAGGCTTTCATAAAGGTTTGTCAACAGGTAGTTGGTGCCTTTTATAAATATGATACTTGAACCCGTTAGTTCAACATGAAACTTCTTCGGATTGAAAATAGAATCGATCCTGGGTTGTAATTCGGCCAGTACGGTATTCATCTTTTTTGAGCCGGCATCAACCATTTCAAAGGTAACCCGGGTAACGCGATGGGTGCTGTCGAGATAGGTTTTCAGCAGGCCGCTTGTACCTTTGCCTGAGTTTCCGGCATAGTTGAGGATAAAGTTTTGCTCCAGTCCGTCGGGCAATCGGTAGTACTCCGGGTTGCCGCCATAAAACGCCTGTGTGCTGAATTTCAACACCTGGATCAACGATACTGAACGGCTGAACTCAGGATATGATGAAATTAGTTTTTCCAGCTTCTCTACCTTACGGATGGTAGCTAAGTTCATTACGCCGTTTTTGCGTTTGGTATCGATACTAACCTCCAGGGGTAGCACCCCTTTAAAATTCGATTCAAAAAATTTAAGATCATGCAGGGTATTATTGCTTTGCGGCAAATCGTCAACCACATATCCATTGATATTAATCCTGATCATACCAGCAATGGAGATGATAACCAATATAGCTGTAGCTAAATAAATAGTTTTACGTTTAGTATGCACCAGTTTATCTAAAGTGGCCAGCAGGCCGTCCATCAGTTTGCTGTCTTTAATGCCAGTTTGGCTTGCCCTTGGCGCTGGCAGGAAACTGAAAATAATAGGTACCAAAATAAGGCTCAATGCAAAAGTACCCAGGATGCCGATTGAAGCTACCAGGCCAAACTGGGTAAGCAATTCGCTGTTAGTAAAGCATAATACACCGAAACCTATGGCTGTTGTAACATTGGCGATAAAAGTGGTAATGCCTGCACGCTCAACAGCTACTTCCAAAGCAGCCATTTTATTACCGCTGATGCCGTACTCATGAAAATATTTATTGAGGATGAACACACAGTTAGGGATGCCGATCACCACAATAAGCGGGGGAATGATGCCCGTAAGAATGGTCATTTCATAATGCATTAGCCGCAATACGCCCAGGCTAAATATCACACCCAATATCACGATCATCACCGGGAAAATAACCGGGAATACCGACCGGAAAAAAAGCAAAAGGATAAGGCCGGTAATGGCTACCGAAAGGCTCAGGAATAATGAAAACTCGTGAGCTACCAGGTCGCCAACCACGGTGCGGATCAGTGGTAAACCCGAATAGTGTACTTTAATATTATGTTTCTTTTCAAATGCCTGCCCAAGCTGGTCGATCTTTTTAATGATAGGCACGCGGAAAGGGGTATTGATGATCTTATCGTCAAAAGTGATGGCCATTAAGGTACTTTGGCCATCTTCACTTACAACTAAGCCTTTGTAAAATGGCATGGAAGCAAGTTGTTGTTTTACACTATCAACTGCCGCGGTGGTTGGCAGCGGACCGGTAACCAAAGGCTTCAGTACAAATTTATGCTGCAGGGTGTCCTTTTGCAGGTTGTAGATATTAGCAGCCGAGATCACAGCTTTGATCCCTTTTATTTTCTTTAACTGTTCGCCAATCTGGTACCAGTCATTAAAAACATCTTTATCAAAAATATCGGGTGATTTAATCCCGATAACCATCGATGAAGCATCCTGCCCGAAGGTTTTCTTAAACTCGGCGTAGCGGATAAAAGCCGAATCGGTAACCGGAAGCACTTTGCCGCCATTGAAGGTGATTTTTACTTTCGACGCTTCATAGCCCATAAAGGCACTCAGCGCTAAAACGCAAATAAAAATTATCAGCCTGTTTTTAAGAATTGCAGAAGCTATATGTTTCCAGAACATTATTAACAATATATAAGAGAGAGGCGCAAAACTACAAAAAATGCGTTATCTGCCTATTAATGATAGTGATAATGTGACAATGAGTTAACGGGTAAAGGATTGTACGTTATCGCCTGATCTACTTGCGGCGTTTAGTGTTCAATTTTTTTAGGGCTGAACACTTGTTGTTGTTTTATAAAATATTGGCCTTGATAATCAGTTAGTTATGTTTTGTTGGATTGACTGTTTTTGAGTATTTGAACAACTTAGTGTTGATAATCAGGGTTTTGCGTTTTGGTAAAAGAAAAAGTTGAACACCGGTTTTTTTAAAAGTTGAACACTTGTATTATGCCCTTTGCTATTGGTGCCATACCTATGGCAGGAGCGCTGTAAATGCGCTATCCGGTTTTGTGCCTAAACTTTGTATTTTTGAACATGAAAAGGTTGGTACGCAGTTTTGGTTTTGCGTTTAAGGGTTTGGGGTATGCTGCTAAAACCCAGCCTAACTTCAGGTTTCATTTGGTGGCCGGAACGATCGCCGTAATCCTGGGCTTACTTTTTCAGATCTCAACTGCCGAGTGGCTTTGGCTTGCGGCCTGCATTGCAGTAGTGCTTATCACCGAATTACTCAATACTTCGCTCGAAACATTGACCGACCTGGTTTCGCCTACTTATAACGAAAAAGCGGGGCATGTAAAAGATATAGCTGCCGGCGCTGTTGTTGTGGCTGCCTTATTTGCACTGATAACGGGGATAGTTATTTTTTTACCGAAGATCATTTTATTGATAAGGCATGCTGCATAAAACCCGGGGCATCATATTCAGGGCTACTGATTACGGCGAAAGCAGTGTGATCGTACAGATCTTTACTGAGAGATTTGGCCTGCAATCGTACATCATTAATGGTGCTAAAAAGCCCAAGGCTAAAATAGGCAGGAACATGCTGCAACCCCTTCATTTGTTAGATCTGGTGGTTTATCACAAAAATACAGGCAGCGTGCAGCGCATTTCCGAATTAAAGAATGCGCCGGTATTGCTCAGTATCCCTTACGATGTGATTAAGAGCTGTATAGCCATATTTTTGAACGAAGTGTTGTACAAAGCGATAAAACAGCAATCGCCGGATGAGAACCTGTTCGACTTTATTTTCAGCGCTATTGAATGGCTCGATCATCAAACCGAAAGTGTTGCTAACTTTCACCTAATATTTTTAACCCGGCTTACCCGTTACCTTGGCTTTTACCCCGACCGCTACATGGCGGGTGAAGCTGATTATTTCGATATTAAAAACGGACAGTTCACGCGCTATAAGCCCGAAAGCATTTCCTACCTCTCGCCCCCGCATACTCAGAATTTTGCTCTTGTACTCCAAACCGGCTTTGAAGATATGCACCTGCTTAAACTAAGCAATGATGAACGCCGCTACCTGGTGCAAAAGCTGCTGGAATATTACGCTATGCATATCGAGGGCTTCGGCAATATCAAATCGGCAGATGTATTGGAAGAGGTGTTGGTGTAGGTCTAAAGTTCAAATTTTCTCTTTTTTGCGTTAGCGATAGTAGCGGATACAGGCCAACGTGGCTAAGGCCTGGAGCAGTATGAGCGGATAGCGCGGGCCACAGGCAACGCCCATATTACAAAACAGATCAAATATGTCATTATAAGGAACGACGCAATCCACCACAGGCATGTAATAGGCTATTGTTGTAATGAACTATATCGTAGCGCTCTTGGCCGCGCTGGGCCAGTTACTTTTGTCGCTACAAAAGTAACCAAAAAGGCTTGCAGCAGAAAGGCTTCTTTGCGCACGTCCCTCCCCTAAGTCCACCGCATTGCCTTTGCCCTGCAAAACCAGCAGAACCACGGGCTGCAATTATTTTGCCCCGATTCGCACTCGTCCCATGCTTCTGCAAAAACTTGCTATGCCCCCGCAACTGCACACTCCCAACATGTTCTGCTCGTTTTCACCCGAAGCTAATCTGCTGCGGGAAGCTTGATTTCTCAAACTTGTCATGTTGAGTGATTAAATCCATGGACGCTGAAGGTGAAATGAAAAAAGAGGGCCTGTCAGTCTGAGCCTGTCGAAGACTCGCGCGCAGAGGCCTACCCACCATGCTTCGACGGGCTCAGCATGACACCCGTTTTAAGTTGTCATGGGTGGGCACGAAGCAATCCCCAATAAGCAGAGCCGCTTTACACATTCGCCCTGTAAAGTCGGGGATTGCCGCGCTGCGCTCACAATGACGGGTAGAAAGGCTCCATCGTCTCATTTCCTCCTCTCCACCCGTATTCTTTATCTATTCATCGATAAAACTTGCTATTGTAAAACTTAATTTTTACTATTGTGTAATAATGACACAAAGAGTGTGATTTTTACTCTTGTGGTACCGCCAATTAGTGCCCTTTAACCTATTTAATTTTAAAAAATGAGAACGAGCTACAAACTACACGTTGCTTTAGCATGCGTTTTATTTGCCGGTGGCATTCACCAGGCAGCACATGCTCAAAGCAAAAATTCCGCGCCGCAGCTAAGTGCAACAAACGTAAAACAGATTGTTGCCGCCATGACACTCGAAGAAAAATCGAAGCTGGTTGTAGGGATGGGTTTTAAGATGCCTGGGGTACCGCCGCCGGTAAAGGGTAAAAAGCCCGAAGCTATTGATATAGGTGGTTTTAAACTGCCTCCGTCTGATCCGGATGCTTATAATATCCCCGAAAAAGTACCCGGAGCTGCCGGTCGCACGCATGCTATTCCACGTTTGGGCATCCCTTCTATCACGGTATCTGATGGTCCGGCGGGATTAAGGATCGAGCCTATCCGCAATGGCGATAAATCAAAAACCTATTATGCTACGGCGTTCCCGGTTGCCACCTTGCTGGCCTCAACCTGGGATACACAGCTTGTAAATAAAGTAGGTGTTGCCTTCGGTAACGAAGTGCGCGAATACGGTGTGGATATATTACTTGCACCGGGTTTGAACATCCATCGTAACCCGCTCGGCGGCCGAAATTTTGAATATTATTCTGAAGACCCCTTAGTGGCCGGCAGTATGACCGCTGCCATTGTTAACGGTATCGAATCAAACGGGGTAGGTACTTCTATTAAACATTACGCCGCCAATAACCAGGAAACCAACCGTAACTCCATCAGCACTATAGTAAGTGAGCGTGCTATGCGCGAAATATATCTGCGTGGTTTTGAGATTGCGGTAAAAAAAGCACAACCCTGGACGGTGATGTCATCATACAATAAACTGAACGGCACTTTTACATCCGAAAGGCGCGACCTGCTTACCACAATCCTAAAAAAGGAGTGGGGTTTTAAAGGTTTTGTCATGACCGATTGGTTTGGTGGTAAAGATGCCGTTGCGCAGATGAAAGCCGGCAACGACCTGCTGATGCCGGGTAATCCAACTCAATCAGAAGATATAGTAGCCGCTGTAAAAAGCGGTAAGCTTAGCGCTCAGCAGCTTAATGCCAACGTTGAGCGCATCCTGAATGTGATAGTTCAATCGCCAACGTTTAAAAAATATAAATATTCTGATGCACCTGATCTGGCCGGTCATGCTGCTGTAGCCCGCGAGGCCGCCGCGCAGGGTATGGTGCTTTTAAAAAATGACGATCACGCGCTGCCGTTTGGTGCAGGTAAAAGGATAGCTGTTTTCGGCAATACCTCATATGATATTATTGCAGGTGGTACCGGCAGCGGCGATGTGAATAAAGCCTATACCATTTCGTTAATGCAGGGCCTGGCGAACGCAAACTTCAAATTACAGGAAACGCTGTCAAATAATTACAAAGCGTACCTGACTGATATGAAGGCCAAACAGCCAAAACCTAAGAACTTTTTTGATCATCCTGCCCCAATACCCGAAATGGATGTGAACGCAATCGTGGGCGACGAAGCTAACGGTGCTGATGAAGCGCTGATCACGATAGGTCGTAACGCGGGCGAAGGCGCCGACCGTAAACTGGAAAGTGATTATTACTTGAACGATGCTGAAAAAGGCCTGATTAGCGGTGTTGCCAATGCATTTCATGCTAAAGGCAAAAAGGTGATTGTTGTATTAAACATTGGCGGCGTGGTTGATGTTACCGCCTGGCGTGATAAAGTTGACGGTATTTTGCTGGCATGGCAGCCTGGGCTGGAAGCAGGTAACGCCATTGCCGATGTGCTGAGCGGTA
Source organism: Mucilaginibacter sp. SJ (assembly GCF_028993635.1). Classification (NCBI taxonomy): domain Bacteria; kingdom Pseudomonadati; phylum Bacteroidota; class Sphingobacteriia; order Sphingobacteriales; family Sphingobacteriaceae; genus Mucilaginibacter; species Mucilaginibacter sp. SJ. The sequence continues at coordinate 3,521,249 of NZ_CP118631.1, read as the reverse complement.
AAGTAAACCCCTCTGGTAAACTGGCAACCACTTTCCCTGCCGACTATAAAGATGTGCCATCGGCTAATAACTTCCCCGGTACGCCCGAAGGTAAACCAACCCAGGTTATCTATGAGGAAGGTATTTACGTGGGTTATCGTTATTATGACGCTGCCAAAGTTAGCCCGGCCTATGAGTTTGGCTATGGCTTGTCATACACCAACTTTAAATTCAGCGATCTGAAACTAAGCTCAAAGGTTTTCAAAAACATGATCACTGCCTCGGTTACTGTTAAAAATACCGGTGATGTTGCCGGTAAAGAGGTGGTGCAACTATATCTCGCTGCTCCTAAAAAAGATTTGGATAAACCGGAAGATGAACTGAAGGCTTTTGGCAAAACCAAACTGCTGGCACCGGGCCAATCTCAAACACTAACGTTTGCGATTAAAGCAGCTGATCTGGCTTCATTTTATACCGACAGGCAGGCCTGGATAGCTGATGAAGGGGACTATAAAGTGAAAATAGGTTCATCATCGCGCAAAATAGAGGAAACGGCATCTTTTAGCCTGGCCAAAGATATCACTGTTGAAAAGGTAAATAAGGCACTGCTGCCCGAACAAACTATAAAAGAACTAAAACTAAAGTAAAACCAACCCGGCCTCTGCAATATTTTTTGCAGGGGCTTTTTTCTTTAACCCGAATCATGAATGATCATGGCCAAACCAATTAAACTGATAACCCTGCTGGCCCTGCTGCCCGCTACGGCTGCAATAGCACAAAATAAGTGGGCTGAAAGAAAAGCTGGTGATGTTGCTTTTGTAACGAATACCGGCGGACAAAACCTGGGCTATTCCACTACATCAGGCGTAAAAATATTAACCGTCGATGGCTTTGCTTTTAAAGATCTGAACAAGAACGGCAAGCTGGATAAGTATGAAGACTGGCGCTTGCCTGTGGATGAACGCGCTAAAGACCTCGCCTCAAAAATGAATGTTGAGCAAATAGCGGGATTGATGTTGTACAGCCGTCATCAACCAATCCCGGCGGCAGCGGGCGGGCCATTCGCCGGTACTTATAACAATAAAGTTTTTGCTGAAAGCGGTGCCAAAGCGTCTGATCTTTCCGATCAGCAAAAACAATTTTTAGCAAAGGACAACGTAAGGCATGTGCTGGTAACCTCGGTACAAAGCCCGGAAATAGCCGCGCAATGGAATAATAACGCGCAGGCTTTTGTAGAAGGCCTGGGTTTGGGCATTCCCAACAATAACAGTTCCGATCCCCGCCATGGCACCGTGGCAACAGCCGAATACAATGCCGGGGCAGGAGGGGCTATTTCCATGTGGCCGGGTTCGCTTGGATTGGCTGCTACCTTTGATCCTGAAGTGGTGAAAAACTTTGGGCATATAGCTGCGCAGGAGTATCGGGCTTTGGGTATTTCAACGGCACTTTCACCGCAGGTAGATATCGCTACCGATCCGCGATGGGCGCGCGTGAGCGGTACTTTTGGCGAAGACCCTCAATTAGCTGCTGATATGGCCCGTGCATATATCGATGGCTTCCAGACTTCGGCTGCCGAAAAGGAAATTAAAAATGGCTGGGGTTATAACAGCGTAAACGCTATGGTTAAACACTGGCCCGGTGGTGGAGCAGGAGAGGGTGGCAGGGATGCGCACTACGCTTATGGTAAATATGCGGTTTATCCGGGCAACAATTTTAAGCAGCATTTGATCCCTTTTACTGAGGGCGCATTTAAGCTGCAAGGTAAAACAGGCATGGCTGCGGCCGTGATGCCTTATTATACCATCTCATACAACCAGGATATCAAAAACCACGAAAACGTGGCCAACAATTATAACTCCTATATTATTAACGACCTGCTCCGCAAAAAATACAAATATGATGGCGTGGTTTGTACCGATTGGCTGGTTACCGGCGATGAAACTACGGTTGATTCCTTCCTTTCGGGCAAATCATGGGGCGTGGAGGGCCTTTCCATTGCTCAACGCCATTACAAGGTGCTGATGGCGGGTGTTGATCAGTTTGGTGGTAATAATGAGGTTGCCCCGGTTGTTGAAGCTTACCAGATTGGTATAAAAGAACATGGCGAAGCATTTATGCGGGCAAGGTTTGAGCAATCGGCAGTGAGGTTATTGCGCAATATTTTCAGGACAGGGTTGTTCGAAAACCCTTACCTGGAATCTGAAGTTTCCAAACAAGTTGTTGGTAAGCCCGAGTTTATGGATGCCGGTTACCAGGCCCAGCTTAAATCGATAGTGATGTTGAAAAACAAGGCTAACATTTTGCCTTTACAAAGCGGCAAAACGGTGTATGTTCCTAAAAAATTCACGCCGGCAGGCAGGAATTTTTTAGGAATGGAGACACCTGAAAAATTCGAATATCCTGTAAATATGGAAACTGTTAAAAAGTATTTTAAACTGACTGATAACCCCGATGAAGCCGACTATGCATTGGTGTTTATTGCCAGCCCCAACAGCGGCGGCGGTTATAACAGTGCCGATGCCAAAAATGGCGGAACAGGATATGTACCGGTTAACCTGCAATACGGTGCCTATACTGCTACCGATGCCCGCGCAACCAGTATAGCAGGTGGCGATCCACTGGAAAAGTTTACCAACCGTACTTACAAGGGTAAATCAAGCACTGCTATTAATGTTACCGATTTGGCTATGGTTACCGATGCTTACGCCAAAATGAAAGGCAAACCGGTTATTGTATCGGTTAATATGAGTAACCCGATGGTTTTTGCTGAATTTGAAAAGGATGCCAATGCCATCATTGTTGATTTTGGTGTGCAGGGCCAGGCTTCGCTTGATATCATGACCGGTAAAGCTGAGCCATCCGCGTTGTTACCGTTACAAATGCCGGTTGATATGAAAGCCGTTGAAGCCCAGTTTGAGGATGTGCCGCACGATATGAAATGCTATGTTGACGAGCAGGGCAATAAGTATGATTTTGGTTTCGGCCTAAACTGGAAAGGGGTGATTAAAGATGGACGTGTGGATAAGTATGTGAAGAGTGTGGTGAAGCCGTAAAGGCGCGTCTCCACTGCGTCATGGGTAGGAGTTAAAATACGGGTCTCTGAAGGAGAAATAACATGCTCCATCGTCATGCCGAATTTATTTCGGCATCCCACAGGACAGGTAGTCGCTTTGCTTAGCATGGCTGCTTAGCGAGTGGGGTGCTGAAACAAGTTACCCATGACAAAAATAAAAAATGGGTCATGCTGAGCCCGTCGAAGCATAGTGGGCAGGCCTCTGCGCGCGAGTCTTCGACAGGCTCAGACTGACAGGCCGTCTTTTGTCACCTTCAGAGTCCACGGGTTTAAACACTCAGCATGACAAATGTTCGTTATAATTCAGACTTACGAAGTTTTCAAAACTTCTTAAGTCTTCTGCTTTTTATTTGGAATAATAAGGTGGAAAAATCAGATGGTCTCACTTCACAATCCGCTTAGCATTATCCTTCACAAAAGTATCCCAACCTGAATATGATTTTTTAGAGCCTTGGTTTCCGGAACCCGAACCCGTAGGGATCCGCTGAAATGAATGACAAACAGCTACAGCCAAACCATCGGTAGCATCCAGAAAATCGGGGGTTTCTTTAAATTTTAGCAGGCTTTGCAGCATGGCGGCTACCTGTTCTTTGGTAGCATTGCCATTACCGGTTATAGATTGTTTTATTTTACGGGGAGCATATTCGGTGATGTCTACATTGCGCGATAATGCCGCTGCTATGGCCATTCCCTGCGCGCGACCGAGTTTCAGCATCACCTGTATATTTTTGCCGTAAAAAGGAGCTTCAATAGCCAGGCAATCGGGGTGGTAGTTATCAATGAGGGCAACGGTTTTTTCAAAGATGCGCTGCAGCTTAAGCATATGATCGTCGGTAACGGGCATTTTTACTACCCCCATAGCAAGCAGCTCAATTTTAGGGCCGGTTTCCTTTAGCAGTCCGTAACCCATAACGGCTGTGCCGGGGTCGATACCTAAAATGATCCTTTCCTTTAAATTTACCACCTGCTGCATATGGCTCAAAGGTAACTAATCAAACTAAATTATTTAGCAATACATCCATATATTGCTCCCGGCTTATCATCCTTGCTCCAAGCGATTCGAGATGACCGGTGTGTACCTGGCAATCGATAAGCTTGTACGGGCCTGTATTGCACAGATAGATGAGCGCTGTTTTTGAAGCGTTGCTGACGCGGCTAAACATACTCTCACCACAAAAAACATCACCTACGTGTACACCGTAAAGGCCGCCGACCAGCTTGTCATCCTGCCATACTTCAACCGAATGGGCATAGCCTTCCAAATGCAGGCGGTTATAAGCGGATATCATATCGGGCACTATCCAGGTGCCGTCCTGCCCTTCACGCGGAGCGGTTGAGCAGGCTGTTATAACATCGTTAAAGCAGGTGTCAACAGTAACCTTCTGTTTGCCGGAACGTAATACCTGCCTCATAGATTTGGATATTTTTAACTCATCCGGAAATAAAACAAACCGCTCGTGCGGCGAATACCATAGGATAGGCGTATCATCACTATACCATGGAAAAATGCCGTTTTGATAGGCCAGCAACAAACGGTCTGTGCTCAGATCACCGCCAACAGCCAAAAGCCCGTCTGGTTCGGCCAGATCGGGCTTTGGAAATATTAAACGTTCGTCGAGCCTGAATATCATCAGGCGCAAATTTATGCTTTACGGCGGATCACCAGCTTTTTATTTTGGGCTTTGGCTATAGCATCCATATAAACCTGCATCTCGGTGTATTTGGCAGCCGGAATCACGTGGTTTTTTAAATTGAATTTGGTAGTGCTTACCACCTGGTTTTTAGTTGCGTCATAAACATACTTAACATCATAAGTACCGTAAGTAAATTTAAGGCTTTGATCGGTTGGCAGGGCGTCAATTTCAAAGCCGGCAGGCAGATCAATAGTGGTAACGCAGGTTTTTAGCATGGGGATTTCAAAGAAAAAATCGCTTTTCCGTTTTTCAAGTATGGGTACGGTTGTTTTCCACAGATCAAAAACACGGGGTTTGTAAAATTGCTTGTTGCCCGCCGATACATCGCAAAATTTATCGTACTCCAGCTCAATGTCCAGTTCTTTTGTACCATCTTTATCTGTTGATGGCTTGAACTCAAAAAGTGATGGCTGCTTCATGTTCAGCATCTTAATCAGTACCTGTTTTTGCTCGTCGGTTTTTAAGGCGGCTATACCCAGGTAATCATCGCGATATTCGCCTGTGCTTAAAATTTTAAGTGTTGCCTTTGCGCCGCCATCCGCGTCAAGTACCACATGCGCCTCGCTATTAAATTGGTTGTCAATATCTCTGCTGCGCGGAGTTTTAACCAGTTTGCCTCCATCTTCGGTAACCAGCAATGCATACCTGTTTTCGGTAAATGGGCCAAGCTTGCCAAATGGCTTTTGCATATTGGTACACTCAAGCCAGGTAGTATCACCTTTAAAAGGTACACATAAAATAATGTGATTAAAGGGATCGCTTGGAAATGCAGGATCAGCTGGCTCTCCGTTTGAGCCTGCGTTTATTATGGCATAATACGATGGAATATCAGCTGCCTTTAATAAGGCATACATGTAGTTTGATAATGCCTTGCAATCGCCATACTTTTTCTGGTCGACAAATGTAGCCGGGAATGGCTTTAAACCTCCAATGCCGAGCTGGATACTTACATAACGCATGTTTTGCTGCATGTATTGGTATAAGAACTTCGTTTTCTCTTTGTCGGTTTTAAAGTCGGCCGTCATTTTTTTAACCTCGGCTATCCGCTCCGGACTAAGCGAGCATACGTCTGCATTGAGGGCCTGCAGCCATTTGCCAAAATTTTGCCAGGTGCTGATATCGCCGGGAATACCACCAAACTGGAATGAGTTTGCTGCAAACATGATCCGCGGCATAACCTGCCATGATTCAGCGTCGTCTTCGGGCTTTACAGCTTTTAAATTTTTTACATGCCAGGTGTATTTTTCAAACTCTCCGGCAGGTGTTTTTTCGGGCTTGATGGCAGTATTTTTATTCATGTACCTGAAACCTACCGAAGGATTGACCAGGACGGTATACTCCGCGTTTTGGACTGCCCGCTCGGGCCGTTGAATTTCCCATTCGCCCAAATCGAGGTAACTGTTCATGTCCTCCTCAAAAATTACCTCAATAGTAGTGGGATATGCAGATATGGGATGCTCCATGACCAGCACCCTGTCGTCGGTTACAATAGAGATCCCATCAGTAGCAGCGTGGTCATAAAAATCACTTTTGTGGTATTTTTTTATCATCGTTCCACCGGCGTTATAAACCAGCATTTGTACATCATCAACACTGCTGAATTTTTTATCATAACCGAGGCCAAGTTGGGCAGCGGCATCACCTTTTTCATTTAAAACGGTGATGATGGCGTGATGCTTTATGGTCATTTTACCAGCTGCTTTTACTGTAACCTCGTCTGAAGAATACCGCACAACCGAATTTGCTTCCTCTTTCAATGAATCGGGAATGGTTGATGCTATATAAAATTCTTTCGGAAGGTTCTTATCCTGGCTATAACTTTTGGCCGCTAAAATGAGTATAGCTGCAACCATTAGCAGCCTGTTAAAATATTGGGTACACATGTTATCGATCAGGCTTTTTTAAGTACTATTTGCTCGGTAAGCATATCCTGCATTTGTTTGTAAAATTCTCTTAACTCGGGATAACTTTCCTTTTCGTAAAAAGCCTTTTCGTATGAAATAACATATCGCACTACAATCATTCCGTCCTGTTCGGCAATAAAACGTTTAAGGCTTATGCTTTGATCGGGCATAACCATGCGAATGCTTTTAGGCAGGGCATCAATTTTGTAACCTGCCGGAATTTTGTAGGTGCCGTTTATCTCATACCTGTTACGGTGCCCAAAGTCGATATCAGTAGCGCGCTTTTCGCTCAGGAAAGGGTTGGTACGTATAGGTGTAAAAAGGTTGGGGTTAAAATAAATATATGTTCCGTCGGAACCGGTGAGCTCCAGGTCAAAAGCTATATTTTGTACCAGTGGCAGGGTATCTGACTCCATATCCCTCATTTTTAATGATGATATTTTAAGGTTGTTGTCGTTGGCCTTTATATAGTCGATATATTTTTTTTCACCATCGGTTTTATAACGTTCAACACTGCTTATTTTGTGATAGCTGAAGCTGCTGATATCTGCAGTTCCGGTCATTTTGCTGTCCGCCTTAATGTCGGCATTGATCATAACCACCTGCCTGGCCGGGCTTTCTTTTGTAATATAAAGCATATCATAAGTGTTGGCCTGCTTATCAATATACAAACCCGATGAATTCAGTAACATATCGGGTGTTTCGTTATATAAATTGTATTTGTTTGTAGCATCAAGGATATACTCTTTTGTGCTATCCACCGGAATGTAAACCACTGCGCGGTTAAACTGCGAAAGCGAAGTGTTGAAGCGGTTCACTTTTCCGTGTTCACGGGTGCTCACAATCATAGGGTAGATTTCCTTAATGCCCGATTGCTTAAGCAGGTGGTATAAAATAATATTAACCTCGGCCGAGTTGCCCGTTTTCTTTTCCCAGGCCCGGTAAGTACCATCGTTTGTATACCAGCGGTCAACACCATCCCATTTCATAAGGGTTTTTACCTGGTTAAAAACATAAGCTATTTTTTCATCATCAGTTTTAAATGTTTTGGCTTTGGTGATAATTGGCTCTTCATCTTTTAATTTACGTTTTAACTGGCCGCCAAAATCTTCATCATCGGCAATAAGACCGCCCACTTTAGCCCAGGTATCTGAATATGACTTGTAAAAGCCATAGCTTGATTTTACAGAAGTAAGATTAAACTGTAACGACATGATATTGTCAGTATATGAGCGCATGTATGGCTCATCATGCAGCGACGGGATGTTTTCCATAACCCTGAAATCTTTTTCATCATTATATGATAAAGGATTTGTACCGGGCATGGTGCGGGCATCTGATTTATGGGTTTCTTTTGAATAAGGCATCCAAACGTGGTTCACCGTGCGGAAATATAGCAGATCGGGAATAGATGTATCCAACTCGCTGTACCGCACCGGGATTTTTTGCTGAAAATCCCACGACGGAAAATTGCTTATCGAAGCGGTATGATATTTATACTTGTATTCAATTACCGACCCCGCTTTAACGTTTGGCATTGAAAAAACAATAGCGCTGCGTACCTTATCAATGGCTTGGGTATAGATAAGTTTTTTATCCAGTTTGGTTATTTCGGGCTTTCCGTTAACCAGGTTAATGGTTTCGGCTTGCACATCGGTAATATATTCCAGCCGGTTACCGCCGTAATATTCAATACGGATGTTGGCTTCATCTTTACCATTATCGTTAAAAATCTTGATCCGTTTGTGATACTCGCCGCTAATGTCAAATGAACTATCGTAATAAACATCGCCTTTGTTAAAAAGGACTTCGGCATTGGCATCGGGCTCAAAATCGCATTTGGCCATTTCAAGGTCGGCGATTTCAATTTTGCCAAAGGGTAAAATTTTAGTGGGAAGGGCGGTTTTTTGAGCGGTAACCGGTAACGCAAATAGGGCTGCTCCAAGCAGTAATAAAAGCCTGTTCATCGTGATGAGGTTTAATCGAATCAAAAATAACAATTACCGGAATATTTAAAAACAAATTTTTTTAGTCATTTTAATTTAATTTTTTTTAATGAAACCTCCTGTCATAAATTTACCTCCGCTTATGTTATTTTGACATTAAAATTTTATTTCATAGCCCCATTTACGTACATTTATTTAACTGGCATTCGGATTGATATACTGTAATTAATGAAACAAAAATTTTATGATACTGCTGTGAAGCAGGAAAAAGCTGTACTTGTGGGCGTAATAACGCCCAATGAAACCGACGAGATTGAGAAGGAACACCTGGAAGAGCTGGAGTTTTTAGCCAGCACCGCGGGAGCGTTAACGGTGAGCCATTTCACTCAAAAACTACAGCGCCCGGACAGGGCAACCTTTGTTGGCTCGGGCAAGCTGGAAGATATTAAAGCCTACGTTAAAGAAGAAGAAATTGATATAGTTATTTTTGATGATGGGCTTTCGCCTTCACAATTACGAAATATTGAGAACGAACTACAGGTAAAGATCCTGGATCGGAATAACCTCATCCTGGATATTTTCGCCAGTCGTGCACAAACAGCACAAGCTAAAACCCAGGTTGAGTTGGCTCAGCTACAATACCTGCTGCCCCGCCTTACCCGCCTCTGGACCCACCTGGAACGCCAGAAGGGTGGTATTGGTATGCGCGGCCCGGGTGAGTCGCAAATTGAAACCGACCGCCGTTTGATCCTGAATAAGATCTCCTTACTAAAGGATAAACTGAAGCAGATAGATAAGCAGAACGAAACCCAGCGCAAAAACCGCCATCAACTGGTGCGTACCGCCCTGGTTGGTTATACCAACGTAGGTAAATCGACTATCATGAACATGATAGCCAAATCGGAAGTGTTTGCGGAGAATAAGCTGTTTGCCACACTGGATACTACGGTGAGGAAAGTTGTGATCGAGAACCTGCCCTTCCTGATGTCGGACACGGTAGGTTTTATCCGTAAGCTGCCCCACCATTTGGTTGAATGCTTTAAATCAACGCTTGATGAAACCCGCGAGGCGGATATCCTGATCCATGTAGTAGATATTTCGCACCCTAATTTTGAAGATCAGATCCGTACGGTTAACGAAACCCTGAAAGATATCGGTGCTATCGATAAACGCATCATTACGGTATTTAACAAAATAGATGCCTTTAAACCCGAAGACCACCATGTGCCGCAGCAGGAAGAGCCATTGACCCTGGAAGACTTTAAACAAAGCTGGATGGCCAAGAATAACGCGCCGGCCATATTTATCTCGGCAACGAAAAAGGAAAATGTGGAGGAGTTCAGGGCCTTGCTTTATAAGGAAGTGAAGGCTATACACACCGAAAGGTATCCGTATGACGCTTTGTTGTATTGAGAGCTGATTGAAATCAACATGAACAAAACAGGGATACATTTTGGTGCGTCCCTTTTTATTTTGGCATAAGTGTTTGGGGTGAAATATGTTTTACCTCCATAAAAATTTGGTGAAGATGGTCAAAATCTTTATCGGTGGTTACTAATGTTAACCCAAGCAGTGCGGCGGTTGCCGCTATCCACAAATCATTTTTGCCATATTGCGAGGGGTAGCAAATTGATAATCTTGAAATGAGGTTGCGACGTTATGAGTAGGCGTCAATTTGTGAATAAGAATTAACAAGCGTTTGTGAGGCCTCTACCTGATAGCTTTCATCTATTATTGGTTGAATAAAGTCTCATTTTTCTTTTGCCCAATTGTTTTGAAGTGCAATAGATCGTAATTCGGCAATAGTAACAACAGAAACATACAATTTTCGGTTATTGGGGTTGATGACTGTACTTAAAAGTTTCAGTTTGGGATATCTTGATATAAAAATGAAAATGTTGGTATCAAACAATAAATTCATCTTTTCTCTCTCAAAATTTCAAGTGCGGCTTTGACATCTTCATCAGTTAAAAAGCCATCATCGGGCAAAGCCTCAAGAACGGTTTCGATATTCTCGGGATTTTTACCCATTTTATTTGCGAAGGCTGTAGCACCGCCAGCGGCCAGAATCTCTTCTACCGAATATGATTTAGGTATTGGTGGCATGTATGGAGTTTTGAGTTCCTCTATTTTAATTTTTGTTGTCTTCATTTAATCCTCCCTGCTACACAAATATAATTAAAACAAGTAGAATATTTATCATTATAGCTTCATACTTTACTGCTGTACCTAATCAATCAGTCAAATATATCCCATCCTTCACCTCCGGTATAATGCCCTTCTCCAATGCGGTATCAAACATCAGGTTAATAGCTTTACGCCCTTCTTCCCCCAGCTCAATTGAGTATTGATTTACATAAAGTTCAATGTGCTTGTACATCACTTCTTCGCTCATTTCCTGGGCATGTTGGCGGATAAACTCTAAGCCTGATTTGGGGTTAGCAAAAGCAAACTCCACGGATTTACGCAGTACCCGGTTTATTTTATGCTGAATATCCAGCGGTAAATTACGGTTAGCTACAATGCCGCCAAGGGGGATAGCACAGCCTGTGCGTTTTTCCCAGTAATCGCCAAGGTCGATGATCTTTTTGAGGCCTTTATCCTGGTAGGTAAAGCGGTTTTCATGAATGATAAGGCCGATATCAATCCGGCCATCAAGCACGGCATCTTCAATATCCGAAAATACCAGTACCTGTTTGTTGGCAGCTTCGGGAAAGGCAAGGCCTAATAAAAAGTTGGCTGTAGTATATTTACCCGGGATACCGATCAAAGGATTTTTGATTTCGAAATTTCGATTTCGGATTTCTCCTTTTTCCAAATCCGAAATCGAAATTTCCTGATCCGAAATCAACAATGGTCCTACCCCAAAGCCCAGCGCGCTGCCCGAGTCAAGCAGTACATACTTATCTGTTACGTAAGCAAACGCGTGATAGCTCAGTTTGGTAATATCCAGTTCGCCACGAAAAGCTTTTTGGTTAAGTGTTTCTACATCATCATAAAATACTTCAAACTCCAGGCCTTCGGTGTCAATTTTATGGTGGATTAGCGCATCAAAAATAAAAGTATCGTTAGGACAGGGCGAAAATCCGAGGGTTAGTTTCATACGGGTAGCAGATTAATTGTTAATGATCTGGTTCACCAGGTCGATGGCAAATGTATTCAGATTTTTAATGGCCAGCCCGATATTCCAGGCCTCTCGGTTGCGTTTTTCTACGTAATTTGACACTGCCCTGATCTGTAGGCCCGGTATGTTCATCTGCCGGCAGGCGTAAAAAAAGGCCGCGCCCTCCATGCTTTCCAGTTGCGGGCTTAGCCGTTGCTGTACTTTTTGGATGGATGTCTCGTGGCCGTGCACCGTATTAACGGTTATAGCCTTTGCCTTTTTTAGGAAAAAGTTGGGATAAACCTGCTCAAGCGATGTTGTGGGCAAAAAAACGCTTTCGCCAAAGCCAAGGGTATCTATCGGGATAAAAGCTTCATCATCCTGGGCGCCAAGTTCGGCAAAGGTATCTTCGGTTATTTCCAGCACATCGCCTAAATGGAAATTACGGTCGAAACTGCCTGCTATGCCGAGATTTAAAACAAGATCGTACGTATGATTGCTTAATTGCCGGGCCAGGCCAAAGGCTGTTGGCACCATGCCTGCACCGGTTATTAATACATCAACCTTATTGCCCAATTGGTTTACCAGGGGCTCAACCTCAAATTTGGTAGCTGCAACAATGAGTATAAGCATATTGCATTATTTTGACGGCTAATATAAAACAACTACCCTGTTTTTGTTTTGTATATTTGCACCCAATTTGTTATGATGATACATATAACGCGCAAGGAACATTTTAATGCCGCTCACCGGATGTACCGTGAGGAATGGAGCGCTGAAAAAAACTTTGAGGTGTTTGGCAAATGCGCCAACCCCAACTGGCATGGACACAATTACAACCTGTTTGTAACTGTAAAGGGAGAGGTCACGCACGCTACAGGCTATCTTATCGATTTAAAAGAGCTGAAGATAATTATTAACGAGTACGTTATCGAAAAGCTTGACCATAAAAACATCAATAAAGATGTTGATTTTATGGCCGGCAAAATGGCATCGACCGAGTTGCTCTGCATTGAGATCTTTAACCAGTTAAAAGGACCTATTGAGGCTTACGAAGGCGTATTTTTGCACTCGGTGAGGCTGTACGAAACCGAAAATAATTCTGCCGAGTATTTTGGCGGTTAATTTTATAAAATGAGCGACTCACAATTTAGCCAGGATACCGACGATGACGATTTCGGCGGATATATTAAAATAGATCGTTATAACCAGGAGCGGATTGATAGTTTGAAAGGTAACTATCATAACGTGTTAAAGCAGATAGGCGAAGACGCCCAGCGCGAAGGTTTGTTAAAAACCCCCGAACGCGTTGCCAAAGCCATGCTTTATTTAACCCACGGTTACGAACTTAATGCAGAAGAGATCCTGAACTCGGCCAAATTCAGGGAAGATTACAGCCAGATGGTAGTAGTAAAAGACATTGAAGTTTATTCGATGTGCGAGCACCATATGCTGCCATTTTTTGGCAAGGCTCACGTGGCCTACATCCCTAACGGGCATGTGGTTGGTTTAAGTAAGATCCCGCGTGTGGTTGATGTTTTCGCCCGCCGTTTGCAGGTGCAGGAACGTTTAACAAACGAAATCCGCGATTGTATTCAGCAAACACTGAACCCTGTAGGCGTTGGTGTGGTAATTGAATGCCGTCACCTGTGCATGAGCATGCGCGGCGTACAAAAACAAAACTCGGTAACCACCACGTCGGCCTTTACGGGTGAGTTCCTGAAAGAAAAAACCAGGACCGAGTTTTTGAATTTGATTTCATCTAAGCTGAGTTGATTGGGTGAATGGTTGATTAGGTGAGTAGTTGACTGAGTGAAAATTTAGCTCATTCAAAAAACAACCACTCTCCTAATCAACCCAATCAACCATTCACTTAATTAGTCAACCAATAAACCAAAACTATGAAAGCATATATTTTCCCGGGCCAGGGCGCCCAGTTTCCGGGTATGGGCAAGGACCTGTACAATCAATCAGAAAAAGCACGTGAGCTGTTTGAAAAAGCTAACGAAATCCTGGGTTTCCGCATTACTGATGTAATGTTTGAAGGCACTGCCGATGACCTGGTGCAAACCAGCGTTACCCAGCCTGCTATTTACTTACATTCAACCATTTTGGCCACGGTTTTGGGTGATGATTTTAAGCCCGAAATGGTTGCGGGCCACTCATTGGGTGAATTTTCGGCCCTGGTAGCCGCAGGGGCTTTGTCATTTGAAGATGGCTTACGTTTGGTAGCAGCACGTGCCAACGCTATGCAAAAGGCTTGTGAAATACAACCATCAACTATGGCCGCTATTTTAGGCCTGGATGATTTTACCGTAGAAGATATTTGCCAGCGCATAAGCGAGGTTGTTGTGCCTGCAAATTACAACTGCCCGGGTCAGCTGGTGATATCGGGCTCCATTGCCGGTATTGACGAGGCTTGTATGAAAATGACCGAAGCCGGTGCAAAACGTGCGCTAAAGCTCAAAGTAGGCGGAGCGTTCCATTCACCGTTAATGGAAGCCGCGAGGGTTGAACTGGAGGCCGCGATTGTGGCTACCGAGATCAAAGCCCCGGTATGCCCCATCTACCAAAATATAGATGCCAAGCCATATACCGACCCTGAGCTGATTAAACACAATCTGATAGCCCAGCTTACCGGTGCCGTTAGGTGGACACAAACCGTAATGCATATGCTTGAAGATGGTGCTACCTCATTTACCGAAGTGGGGCCGGGCAACGTACTGCAGGGCCTTGTTAAAAAGGTTGATAAAACCGTTGAAACTGCAAGCGCCGCGTTACCGCAATAATTTTTAAAAGCCACATACAACATGTGGCTTTTATTTTTGTTATAGGCTTGTATTAAACAAAAAATCCATAGTATAGCAACATCTTGACTACTTCCGGAAAAATACGCCTATTGCTTGCCCTTTTGGGGCTTAGTTTGCTGCTTACGGCCGTTATTGTTCAAAAAACATATACGCCCGTAAATAGCCTTGTGCAGTCTGCCCGGATACTGGAAGACAACCTCCATAACAAAGAAGCGTTTATAAATAAGCAGCTTAACGGTACCGACCGTTTTAAAAAGATGATGAACCTGCGCAATAATGAGCAGGATGCTATTAATGCTATTGAAAATTTTACCACCCAAAACAACATTTGGTTTATAACCTTAACCAATAATAAATTAAGCTTTTGGAGTGGCATAAAAGTATTGCCCGATAGTACCAATACCATTAAAGATGGCTATTCCTTTATTAAGCAGCCCAACGGGTATTATGAAACGTTCCGGAAAACGGAGGGAAATTTTTCCGTTATCTTCTTTATTCCGGTTAAGATCAATTACGCGTTCCAGAACAAATACCTTCAAAACAAATTTGCCAGGGATCTTCTCGATGATGATAACATTGATATAGCCGATTTTACAGATGTCAACGTTTATGAGGTTCATAGCAGCGATAATGATTACCTGTTTTCGGTAAAGCTTAAAAATAATGACGCCAATAATGATTTTGTTTACTATGAACTTTCATTTTGGATCCTCACCGCCATTACGCTTTGTGTACTGATGCATAATATTTGCAATTATGTGGCATCAAAAGGGTATGTGGTATTATCCATCATATTCCTTGCTTTGTACATTGTGCTGTTCAGGTTTGTTAACCTGCATTATAACCTGCCCGATTTTACTTATAAGCTTAGCATTTTCAATCCGGTATTTTATGGCTCAAGCCTGGTTTATCCTTCGCTGGGCGATTTTTGTATCAATATCCTGGTCATTTTTTGGCTTGTAGCCTATGTGTACAGGCAGCGCCGCAGGTTTTTAACCAATGTACAAAACAAAACTGCCGGCTATGTTATCGTGGTTATTGCTATTTTAACGCTTATTGGGGCGTCAACATCATTATTGCGTTTGTTTCATGGCCTGGTTATCAACTCAAAAATCAATTTTGATGTAAACAATGTGCTCAGCTTAACGGGGTTCAGCATATTGGGGGTATTAATGCTGTGCTTTAGCTTTTTGATATTTTACCTGCTCAATGAAATCATTTTAACTATATGTCTGAAGCTTAACGTACCCCGAACGCACCAGTTATTCCTGTTTTTGTCCGGAATTATCATAGCAACCATCGTGTTTACCTATTTTCATGAATTTACGCTGTTTTACATATTGTGGGCACTGTTGGTACTGATAAGGGCATATAGTTTTATTTATTATAAAGAACAGCTTTTTGCCACTTCATTTTTGGGTATCGTGTTTGTTTGCGCCCTGATAGCGGCCATTAAGCTTAATCATTTTGAAGATCTGAAAGAGCACGAAACCCGGAAAGCCCTGGTGCAAAAACTGGAGATCCCGGATGATGCTACGGCCGATTATATTTTTAAAAGGATAGAAAATCAAATTATAACGGATACTGCCATAGTACGCTATTTTACTAACGGCCTGCACAACGGCGATTATCTTAAAACCCGTTTCCAAAAACTTTATTTTGATGGCTACCTGTCAAAGTACGAGTTTAAAGTTCATGAATTTGATGCCAATGATGAACCTACCTCGGCAG
This sequence comes from Mucilaginibacter sp. SJ, assembly GCF_028993635.1. Lineage (NCBI taxonomy): Bacteria > Pseudomonadati > Bacteroidota > Sphingobacteriia > Sphingobacteriales > Sphingobacteriaceae > Mucilaginibacter > Mucilaginibacter sp. SJ. Next base: position 3,505,009 of record NZ_CP118631.1, on the reverse strand, counting down.
ATAAAAACTACTCGCTGAGTGTGTTTAAAGACCTCGTGCTATATAGTTCATTTAAGGTGTCCGACTATTTTTACCGCGAAAATGAATCGTTTGGATACCAGAATTACTTTGCCATACTGCCTGTAAATACCAGTAATAAGCAATTGGGCACTATTGTAATTGAGCTTAAATCAAAACCGCTGCAATTATCAGGTGCTTTCCCCGAATTATTGATCGACGGCAACATAAGCCCTGAAAATGACTTTAAAGATTATTCATACGCCTTTTATAGCGATAACAAATTGCTGAGCCAGCGCGGTACCTATGTTTACTCGCTCGATAACAGGGAGTTTAAAGGCGACCTGAAAAAATACACCGAAAAAACCACTCAAAACCACAGCACTGCCTGGTACGAAAGCTTTACAACATACAATCACCTGATATACAGGCCCAGCGAAAGAAACCTGATTGTTGTTAGCAGGGAAGAAAACTCACTTTACTATGCGGTTACTTCGCTTACCTTCTTTTTAGTGGTCATACTGATATTCAGCGCGGTTATCATCACTTTAAAATGGTCATGGGCCCGCATTAAGATCTTTAATATAGCCGAAGACGGGCTGAAGATAAACTTCAGGATAAATTTTGATAAGGTATTGTATAAAACCCGCATCCAGATCTCGATGATACTGGCCGTAGTGGTTACCCTGGTACTTGTTGGCTTTATTACTTTTTTATCCATCAGTAACCAGTACTATACCCAGCAGGAAAAAATGATCAGGGATAAAATAACCCGTATAGCATCGGCATTTGAAAACGGCCTTTTTACCCAGTACGTTGAGCATCTCAATGAGGAGAGCCAGGTTCATTTTAATGAGCTGGCCAATACCTACGCAACCGACCTTACTTTGTTTGATACCAATGGGGTTCCCTTGCTAACCACTCAGCCTAAAATTTATGAAAACGGCCTCGTGGCAAAACGGATGAACGCCCGTGCATTCATCTTTTTGAGCAAATTGCAAAAAACCGAGTTTGTAAATGACGAAAAAATTGGCGAACTGAGCTATAAAGCGGCCTATGCCCCGGTAACACTTACTGCATCAAACAAAACGGTTGCCTATATCCAGTTGCCTTATTTTAGTAATGAAACCGACTACCGCGAGCGCATAAGCTCATTGCTTAATGTGATGATAAACGTTTACGCCATTGTTTTTATAGCAATAGGCTTATTTGCCATCATTATAGCAAGACAGATAACCGCGCCGTTAAACTTTATACAACAAAGCCTCAGCAAAACCATCTACGGTAAAAAGAACGAACATATCAAATGGTCGCGCGATGACGAGATCGGCGCATTGGTTAAGGAGTATAACAAAATGATATCGGCCCTGGAAAACAGTGCCCAGCGGCTGGCACAATCCGAACGCGAAAGCGCCTGGCGCGAAATGGCCAAGCAGGTGGCTCATGAAATTAAAAACCCGCTAACGCCGCTAAAACTGGGCTTACAACTGCTTGATAAATCATGGAAGGACAAAGATCCCAGGTTTGATCAAAAATTTGAACGTTTCAGCAAGTCATTTGTGGAGCAGATTGAAAGCCTGTCGTCGATAGCGTCGGAGTTTTCGGCGTTTGCCAAGATGCCGGATACCCGCATTGAGCAGATCAATATTTTTGATATGTTAAACCAGGCAGTTACCATTTTTAAACAGATGGATAACGTGCAGATTACGTATCTGCAACCAGAAAACTCGTTCATTATCAATGCCGACCGCGACCAGCTCTTGCGCTGTTTTAATAACCTGTTGAAAAATGCTATTGAAGCCACCCCTCAGGATAGGAAGTGCATCATAGATATCAATTACCTGGTAACCAGCAAAAATATCCTGCTTACCATCAAAGATAACGGTAATGGGATTCCGGAAGAGATGCGTGAAAAGATCTTTGAGCCAAACTTTACCACCAAAAGCTCCGGAACGGGTTTAGGCCTTGCATTCATCAAAAACTCTATTGAAAATGCCAACGGCAAAATTTGGTTTGAAACAACTATGGGCACAGGAACCACATTTTATTTAAGTTTACCTGCTGCTTAATAATTAAACCGCCGGTAAATTAATGGTAACCAGCTGATTTGAAGTGCAATAGAGTAAATTAACAAAAGCTATGAGCAATAACCTGGAATACAGAATTGTTAGGCCCGGTAAACCACTTTCGGATTTTGTTGATAGCTTTTGGTTTTTACGTAACCTGTCGGACGCCGATAAAGATACAACGGGGTTACCCGACGGACTTATTGATATATTGCTTTTTAAATCCGCTACACAGCCTTTTAGTATTGCACAGCTTGGGGGGCTAACCCAGTTTGAACAGGCCAAAGTTTCGGCCAATAGTGTAATATTCTGCATTAGCTTCAAATTGCTTGCCGTTGAGTATATTTTTGGAGAGGCCATTGCCGATATAGTAAACGGTGGCAGATTTTTACCGGAAGGCTATTGGGGGTTTACAGAAAACGATTTGCTGGATTTTGACTGCTTTGTTGAAAAAGCAACGCAGAAGATCAGATCACTTATTCCGGAAGAAATAGATGAACGTAAACGAAAATTGTTTGAACTGATTTATCTAACGAAAGGGAGGATCACGGTTAAAGAGCTTTCCGAAAAAGTGTTTTGGAGCAGCCGGCAGATAAATCGCTACTTTAATCAGCAATTCGGGATCTCACTTAAAGCCTATTGCAATATTCTTCGTTTCCGCGCCTCGTTGGAGCATATTGCAGACGGCCGGCTGTTTCCGGAGGAGAACTTTTTTGACCAGAACCATTTTATCAAAGAAGTGAAAAAGTTTTCGGGCGTTGTACCAAAAGAATTATCCAAAAACAAAAACGACCGATTTATACTATTATCGGCCATCAGGCAGAAATAATTTTGCATCGTAATTAAACGATGAAAAATTATGTTATTAAATAATAAACAGGTTGCCATAGTAGGCGGCGGACCGGCGGGGTTGGCCTTAGCAAGACTTTTACAACTTAAAGGTGCAGATGTAAAAGTATATGAACGGGATATAGACAGAAATGTACGGGTGCAGGGCGCCACGCTCGACCTGCACGAAGGCACAGGACTGGAAGCGCTGAAACGGAGCGGTTTGCTGGATGAATTTTATAAATACCACCGTCCTGTAGCAAGTAAAATGCTGCTTGTGGACAGGATGCTCAATATTACATTTGATGACCACAATTTCGCGACTATTACCGCGGAAACCCGCCCCGAAATAGACCGTGCGCCTTTGCGTGATATTTTATTGAACTCCTTGCAGCACGATACCGTGGTATGGGACAGCCATTTCATTTCAATGGAAAGAGAAAGAAAAGGCTGGCGTTTGTTTTTTAAAAACGGATCGAACGCCTATGCCGATCTGGTAATTGCGGCTGACGGGGCCAATTCAAAAGTGCGGCCTTATTTAAGTGATGTTGAACCGGTTTACTCTGGTATCACGCTGATTGAAGGCAATATTTACAACGCTGAAAAATACACTCCAAAACTTTTTTCCTTTGCAAAAGGAGGAAAAGTAATGGCGTTTGATGACGGGCGATTTGTAGGTTATGGCACAAAAGCCGATGGTTCAATTATGTTTGTGGTGAATTTTAAAACGCCCGAAAACTGGCTGGAACAAAGCGGCATTAATTTCAATAACAAAGAGGAAGTTTTTGAATGGTTTAAGAAAGATTTTGCCAGCTGGAGCGATGAATGGCATGAGTTTTTTACAAATGACGTGGTTTGTTTCATTCCCCGTCCGCAATATTATTTCCCTTTAAATCAAAGCTGGGAAACGGATGAGAGCCTTACAATGATTGGAGATGCCGCACACCGAATGCCACCGTATGCGGGCGAAGGTGCTAATGTAGCATTGCAGGATTCGTTTGAACTGGCCGAATGTTTAACCGGAAATCAATTTACTGATATCAAAGCGGCGATTGCCCATTTTGAAAAAGAAATGGTTGCAAGAGGAGCTAAGGCCACAAAAGACACGCTGGAAAATTCAGAGAGAATGTTTTCAAAAACTGGTTTAGCACAAATGGCTGAATTCTTTGACCAGCACTGAATATATTAAGTCGATTAGAATAAAAAGGCTGCGGTATTCTGTTGCCATGTCACAACTTTTACCTCGTGGCCATTTGTCAATATTGCCGGGGTATCACGGCTAATACGTTCTATTGTTTGTTTGCGTAAACATTGCCGCTCGCGGTATGTTAATAAATAATGATCAGGAAATTAAAATCAGGGCAATACAGGATCTACTCCAAAAAGGTTGATCCTGAAACCCACAAGCGTAAAAATCTCGGCACTTTCGATTCAAAAGAAGCCGCGATGAAACACGAAAAAGAGATACAGTATTTTAAGCACCATTAACCTGCAATTGCTTTTCCAGGTAGTGAAACAAGGTGGTAGGCCCGTGTTGGGCGGTTGGAATTTCCGATTGCTGGCTAATGGTAAGTCTCGTCATATTAGCGAAAGATGCCGCCGCTTTTTCGGAAAAGCCGCCCTTTATCATAAAGTCTTTCCAACCAGCTTCCGGGATAGTCACCACGTTTACCGTTTTGTGCAATAGCTTACCGAATGTTTCAGCCACATCCTGATTAGAATAGGTTTCAGGCCCTTCCAGGAAGAACAGCCCGGTCTGGTCATCCAGCATTAATTTGGCTGCAAATGCACCGATATCTGCCGGCGCGACCATGGGCAGCTTAAAGTCCGCCGGAAACAAAGTGGTCAATTCTCCCTTTTCCCGGACGGCTGGTATTGCCTGGTCAAAATTGCTCATGTAATAAGCGCTGCGGATCACAGCCAGCGGGATGTCCAATTTGGCTAAGCCCTGCTCTAATTCATACAGTGCACCGAGGTCAAAAATATGATCTCCGGGCTGTGCGCCATAAGTAGAAGCGGCGACGATCTTTTTCAGTTCGGCCCCTTCAAGCGCGTTTAGGATACTGCCGATCTGTTCCCTTTCCACCGCGTCGATATCTTTATCGGGAGCCGCATTCGGGTTCAGCACAAACAGGCGCTCCTCCTGTCCGAACAATTCTTTTAAACGGGTTGTGTCCCGGATGTCTGCAACCTCATAGGCTGCCCCCTTAACAGTCCATTCGACAGCTTTAGCCGGATCATGGCCAATGATCATCACCTTTTGTTGTTTTTGTAGCAAAGCGGTCGAAAGCGCGGCACCGATATGGCCGGTTCCTCCTAAAATAGCGTGTGTGTATTTCATAACGCTATTAATTTCAATATTCATGCCGTAAAAACTTGCCAGAAGTCGGCAAAGATTTTTTTGTTTTTCTTCATCCCAACCGCCGGCCATTTCTACATGCATCCGCAAGGATGAATCGGGCAGGTTTAGCTGTATGTAACAAAAGATAAAGGATTTGTAACATAAACATAAGTAACATCATGAAGTATCACCTTTATTTGTAGTATCCGCTATGGATGTTTGTCCACCTGTATATAATACCTATGAAAAAGATAACAAGCCTGATACTTCTGATATGGCTATGCAGTACCAGCGTACTGGCCCAGCAGCCTGACACTGCATCGAACAACGCTGCGATACGGCAGATGATCAAAAGTTATGAAGATGCATGGAATAGCCATAACCCGGAAAAACTGGCGGCCAACTACACCTCTGATGCTACTTGGGTAAACTGGTTTGGCGCCTACTATAAAGGTCGGGATGATATTTTTAGGCATTATAAGCAGGTTCATAATACTTATTTTAAAAACACCCGGTACTATACCCGGGCTGTTGAAGATATTACCTATCTGAATCAGGACCTTGCGGTTGTACACGTACGAACGGGTCTTGCCGGCGACGAACGATATCCGGGTCAAACGTTTGAGTTTCGCCGGATGATCGTAGTGGTAAAACGGGACGGTGAATGGAAGATATTTGCGGGTCAAAACGCCAGGCTGGAAAAAGGCATTAACTAATATTAAGGCCGCTCTGTTATGAATAAAGCCCTTCAGTATCTGTATATTATAATAAATATAATATATTTTTGATTATAAAATCCCGGCAGTTTTACGCAAACTTAATCTCACATGCATCCAGCTAAATGTACCTTCGTCTTGTTGCTTTTGCTTTTGGCTTTGTACGGTACGGCCAATGCGCAAGACACGGTAATTCTGCATCAAAAAGATTTCGGCGCCTACAATGAAATATCACTGCGTGATAAACACTGGTTCTTTCATCCTGAAATAAATAACGCAAATACACCACCTGATGTCCGTTCTATTGCGCACGAATTCCGGACGCCGTTGACGCTTATCCTCAATCCGGTTAAGGAACTTGCCGGCAAGACCTCCGATCCATCATTGCTGCGGGATTACCGGATGATCCTGAATAATGCCGAGCGCTTGCTGAGGCTCATCAACCAGTTGCTTGATCTGAGTAAGCTGGAGCAGGGATTAATGGAATTGTTGTACGAACCGCTCGATTTAAACGCATTATTATTAGGCCATGTCCAAAGTTTCGAGCCGCTTGCATTGCAAAAAGGCATCACACTGCATTTCCGGTCAAACTATCGCGAACTTTGGGTAATGGCAGACCGGGATAAATTGGATAAGGTCATGCTGAACGTTATCGGGAATGCGGTAAAATTCACGGCGATCGGCAGGGTGGAGATTTTTCTTTATCACGACGATGGGATGCCCGGGAATCAATATGTAGTTCGCGTTCGCGATACAGGTAAAGGGATACCCAGATCAAAGCTTCCCTATATTTTCAGTCGTTTTTACCAGGTCAATTCGCCGGGCAGCCAGGCTGCAGAAGGAAGCGGTATCGGTTTGGCGCTTTGTAAAGAATTGATTGAGCTAATGGGCGGCAGTATTGCGGCAAATAGCTGGGAAGGGGCATTTACCGAAGTGGTGATCCAGTTGCCTTTAGACGAAGCTGTAGGCACTCATGAGGGTGTAGTGGAATTTAAGACCATGAAAGCAGCCGCTGAAAGCGAAGAAGCAAAACCCGAGAAAACAGAGACCGATATGGACTTGATTTTGCTGGTAGAGGATCACCGGGAACTCCGTGACTTTATTGAACGTCAGCTTGCGGAGCAGTACCGGGTGATTACCGCTTCGGACGGCAAGGCAGGAATCACAATGGGTATAGAACAAATCCCGGCACTCATTATTACCGATGTGATGATGCCCGATACAGATGGTTACGAGTTATGCGGGATATTGAAGAAAGACGAACGGACAAGCCAAATCCCGGTCATCATGCTGACAGCAAAGGCCGACGTAGATAGCCGTGTAAAAGGTATTCAAACAGGAGCTGATGCTTATCTTGCCAAACCCTTTGAGAAGCGCGAACTGCTGGCCCTGATCGGCACGCGCAATATTTTGAAACAACATGTCGCAATGCACAAGAGATGGCTGATAGAGTTGCCCAATATGCCGACGATAGAGCAGGCTTTTTTTAAATAAGATAAAAGCCGCGGTTGAAAATAACCTGGATGACAACAGCTATGGGACCGATCAGCTGGCTGGGGATATTGATATGAGCAGAATTCAATTGCATCGAAAATTAAAGGCAATAACTGGCCGGGTCCCTGGCGAACTGGTACGCGAAATACGGTTACAACATGCACACGATCTCCTGGCGCGCCGCACAGCCACCATTGCGGAAGTGGCTTACCAGGTGGGTTTCAGCAGTCCGGCAAGTTTTTCAGCAAGTTTTTCACGGCATTTCGGGTTTTCGCCCAAACAAGTAAATTCATTGCATTAACTCCATTATTAAGGGGGCACGAACACTGCATGACCAGAAAAAACGAAAGCAGCTACGTTTTACTGTAACTGCTTCATCTTCAAGTAGCGGGGAGCAGGATCGAACTGCCGACCTTAGGGTTATGAATCCTACGCTCTAACCATCTGAGCTACCCCGCCGTTTTTATTTTTATGGCTCCTTTTGTGGTTAATAAAAAGAGTGGCCTTGCTATAAAACAAGTAGCCGTCCCTAAAAAGGTTTGCAAATATAGTAGAAATTCGTTTTCTTTAGAAAAAATGTTTCACATTTACTTTTGTTCCTGTTTTTTTAAGTGTAAACCGAATGTCCGAAAAGAAAAAATTTACCATTGAGTACGAGATTAAGTCATCTCCGCGTATCCTGTTCAGCTTCTTAAGCGAGCCTAATGGCTTGTCTCAATGGTTTGCCGATGAGGTTAATATTCGTGACCATGTTTATACTTTTACATGGGATGACGAATCGCAAAAAGCCAAACTTTGCTCAGTTAAGGAAAACAGATCCGTACGTTTTAAATGGCTCGATGATGATGCCCAGTATTATTTTGAAATGGAAATAATGCAGGATGAGCTTACCAATGATGTAGCCCTGGCCATTACTGATTTTGCCACCGAAGATGCCATTACAGAACGAAAGCAGATCTGGGATAACTCTATCGATTACCTCATAAGTGTATTGGGCGCCTGATAAAACTTTATTTTAGCTAATTTTGTACGCTGAACTGGTTTTGCACGTTAATGGGTTTTAACTGTGCGGCTAACCGGTTTTGCCCCTGTTAATTGCAAATAGCACTAATGAAGAAGATCCACCTTTTACTCCTTAAATCATTTATAAGGCCTTTTTTGGTTACGCTTTTCATCGTGATGTTTGTGTTGCTGATGTTGTTTTTGTTTAAATACATTGACGACCTTATTGGCAAGGGCTTTGCCTGGTATACCATCCTGGAGCTCATGTTGTATAATTCGGCCACCAATGTTCAAATGGCCCTCCCGTTATCCATCCTGCTCTCTACCATCATGACCTATGGCTCCCTTGGCGAAAATTACGAGCTTGTTGCCATCAAAGCGGCGGGCATTTCGTTGCGCCGGGCCATGTATCCAATGATCGTGATCATTTCCATACTTAGTATCGCGGCGTTCTTTTTTTCTGATTATATGCTGCCGGTGGCCAACCTTAAATATTATTCGCTGTTGTATGATGCCCGGAAACAAAAATCGGCCGATTTATTGCCCGAGGGAGTGTTCAGTACCAGTTTTCCCGGCTATACAATCCGGGTAAAACGTAAGGATCCCGATGGTCAGCGTTTGTATGATATCATGATCTATCAAAAAAGCCCGAATGGTGATAATAATAATTCGGTGATCCTGGCCCGCGAAGGCACCATGTTCCGTACCATGGGCGATAAATACCTGGTATTGCGTTTAAAAGACGGGGTGCGATACGAAGAAACCGCTTCCGAAAATGCCACATATAATACCCGGCAGCGCCTTTTACGCCAACGGTTTAAGGAAACCGAAACCAAGTTTGATCTGTCGGCATTTAAGCTTACCCGTACCAGTGAAAGCGAGTTTAAGTCCGCATCTCAAATGATGAACATTAAACAGCTGAGGCATTATCTCGATTCGTCGCAGCGTTCTGTGGATAGCAATGTGATGGTAAATTATAAACTGGTTACACCGTACATTAAATACTATTCAATACCTGCGCAATCAAAGGCTGTTAAAAATTATAAAGCGTTTGATCCAAAAAAAGATGCCTTTCAGGGCCTTACCTTATCCGAACAGCAAATGAGCCTCAACAGTGCGGCTTCCGAAATAAGGTCGATCAAGGATGTGATCAAGAACCGGAGCGACAGGTATAAAGGCGATTCGGAAGGCATCCGCAGGTATTTCGTAGAGTATCAAAAAAAATATAACCTTTCGGTAGCTTGTTTGGTATTGTTTTTAATCGGTGCGCCGCTGGGCTCCATTATCCGCAAAGGTGGTTTGGGCTTGCCGGTTGTAGTTTCGGTGGTATTTTTCCTCATTTACTATATCATTACCACTATTGGCGAAAAATCGGTTAAGGGCGGCGATATTAACAAGTACCTGGGCATGTGGATTTCTATTATCACGCTGCTGCCTATCGGTTTGTTCCTTTCTTATAAAGCGGCTACAGACTCCGCCCTGTTTGATATGGAAATTTATAAACGCTTTGTAAACCGCGTGGCAGCAAAGTTTAAGCCCAAGGCAACCCGCCACGGTCATTAACGGTATATTTAATAAACGCCATATTATAAAAGCATTATCATTTTACACAAGGCCGACCCAAGTCATGGTAATATGCGTTAAATTTGATTTAGATTAAACAAGCGTTTAGGCGCTACCCAACAAGTAAGTATAGAATGTTAAACACCATACAGGAAGCGATTGAAGAAATCAAAGCAGGTAAAACAATTATCGTAGTTGATGACGAAGATCGTGAAAACGAAGGCGACTTTTTAACGGCCGCCCGCAATGCCACTCCCGAAACAATTAATTTTATGGTCCGCCATGGCCGCGGCTTGGTTTGTGCTCCAATTACAGCGCAAAGGGCGCGCGAGCTTGACCTGATGCCTATGGTAAGCCACAATACCACATCGCACGAAACTAATTTTACGGTTTCTGTCGATTTGCTTGGGCATGGCTGTACTACAGGGATCTCTGCGAGCGACAGGTCAAAAACTACGCTTGCGCTTATCGATCCGGCAATTAAACCCGAAGATCTTGGTCGCCCGGGGCATATTTTCCCGCTGATAGCCAAGGATGGCGGCGTGCTGCGTCGTACCGGGCATACCGAAGCTGCTATTGACCTGGCTGTTTTAGCCGGAATGGAACCAGCCGGTGTTATCTGCGAGATTATGAAGGAAGACGGCGAAATGGCCCGCCTGCCCGATCTGCTGGAGATTGCCAAAGAATTTAACCTTAAAATAGTATCGATCAAAGACCTGATCGCCTACCGCCTGGAGCATGAGTCGATGGTGAAACGTGAAGTGGCTGTTAAAATGCCTACCGAATGGGGTGATTTTGATATGATAGCCTACACCCAGGTTGATACCGGCGAAAACCACCTTGCCCTGGTAAAAGGTACCTGGGAGCCCGGTGAGCCTATTTTGGTCCGCGTACATAGCTCATGCATGACCGGCGATATTTTTGGCTCATGCCGTTGCGATTGCGGTCCGCAGTTGCATAAAGCGATGGAGATGATCAGTAGGGAAGGTAAGGGTGCTATTGTTTATATGAACCAGGAAGGTCGCGGCATTGGCCTGATCAATAAATTAAGGGCCTATCATTTGCAGGAAAACGGTTATGATACTGTGGATGCTAACCTGAAATTGGGCTTTAAAATGGATCAGCGCGATTATGGTATCGGCGCACAGATCCTGCGCAGCCTGGGTATTACCAAAATGCGTTTAATGAGCAACAACCCCAAAAAACGGGCAGGCCTTATCGGTTACGGTTTGGAAGTTGTTGAAAATGTACCTATCGAAATAGCGTCAAACCCACATAACGAAACTTACCTGCGCACTAAACGCGACAAGATGGACCATGCCATTATGCGCGATCATTAAGCTAAAACCCGAAGGCCGAAAGCAAAAAGCCGCGCATGATTTTTATTTTAACCCATATTAAAGGCTTTTAGCATCTGCTTTAAGCCTTTATTTTTTAATGTATTTGCGAAGAAGCTTTTTGCTTTAAGCTTTCTGCCTTTAGCTTTTATTGGTCCTCATCTTCATCGGGCCTGGCTGCCGGAGTAGTAATGGATGTTGGGATAGGAGCCGGGTTAACCGGTGCGTTTTTGCGACGTCCCTGCCTGAATATGTTCCGGATAAACTCGCCAAAAGTGTCAAAATCACGTTGGTATACCAAACCTAACCCGTTTACATACTGTGGTGCCAGCACGTCTGTAAGGCTGCTTAGTGTTACGTTGTTTAACGCACGGTATGAATATCTTGCAGTTAGGTTACCATCGCGGCGTATCTTATATAAGGCCTCAAAGTCTTTGGTGAGGCTGTTAAACCGCTGGTTAAACAGGTTGCTGTTGTTGTTATTAAAAATATCATTTGAGCCGTTGTTGCTGAATAAGCTTCCGTTAAATGATAGCCTGCTATCAAAAAAGCGCAGCGAAGCACTTGCCTCATTAAAAGAGCGAATATTTAAGTCGAAGTTTTTAATGTTTGATTGCGAAATCAGGCTGTTAAGCTTGTTAAACGCAAATTCGCTCACCGCCTCGCCGGCTGTGCCCAGCACCTGGTTGGTTAAGTTATTGCTGTTTGATGTAAAGTTACGTCGAACAATAATACTGATAGCCTGCTGGCTCCGGTTATTGGCGTCGGCAAGATAGGTTGCCAGATCGTCCTTAACAGATGGATCGGTAGGAAAGTTAAAGTCGAAATCAATATTAGGTTGTAACAGTGACTTGGTCAGGATCAGTTCGGCCTGTACCAAAGTTTGCTGCCCCGATGTAGGAGTTTGCAGGCCTGCCGCAGTATATAACGGTGCCTTACTGGTACGCACCTCATACAGGGCCTTAAGGTTGATCTCGGCATTTGATGGGTTACCTGTCCACCTGATGGTACCGCCCTGACTTACCGTAAAGTTTTTACTGATAAAGTTTTTGGCAGTAAACTCAAACTTGCCCGATGATATTAAAAAGTCACCGTACATCTCAAAATCGCCCAGGCTGTTAATATTCAATTTTAAATTACGGGCAACGCCGCTACCTTCCAGCTGGCCGTAATCCGTAGCTATTTTAACAATGGTTTTTTCGTCGGCGCTCAAATCAAAGTTTAGGGTAACACCATTAAAAGCACGCTCTTTGGCAACTACTTTTGCGGTGTCACTATGGCTTACAAATTTGATGAAATCGTAATCACTGGCGGTAGACGAGGTATTGAGCGGGATATTGAAAACAGTACCCGCATTGGTGCTGGCAGTAATATCAATTTTCATGTTATCAACCGGGCCATTAAAGCTGAAAGTGCCTGTGCCATAAGCCGTGCCATAATAAAGGTGATTGTCTTTGAATGTTGTATTCAGGGCCATCAGGTTATTGGCTTTAAGGGTTACATCAATATCCGGGTTAGATAGGTTATTGAGGTTTACGGTACCATTGGCGGTTCCTGTACCGTTGTGAATGTCCTTCAAAACCATATCCTTAATGCTGATAATGCTGTTATTAACATCCAGCTTGTTATTAACCGTATAAGCCGTTTTTAAATAGTTAACGGTAAGGCCGGTATTAACAAGAGTAACGCTGCCATTAAGTTGCGGGTTTGAGGGCTTGCCGGTAAGTTTCAGATCGGTTGAAACATGTCCTTTTACATCCGAAACAAGGTCGTTAATGAAAGGCTCAAATATGATGGCTTCGGTTTGGTTCATCTTGATATCAAAATCAAGCTTGTCATCAGTTTCTTTGCCAAACGAGTAGGTGCCGCCAATGTTCATGGTTTCCAGGCCGCGGTTAATGATATTCATATTAACATCCGCTTGTTTACGGTCGTTGCCAAGCGTGGTAACCAGTTTCACATTGCCCACCAGTGTTTTATTCATGGCAAGTGAATCGATGGTTAAATGCGAATCGATGCCCGGAGATTTGAGCACCGAGGTCATTTTAACATCGCCATCCAGGTAGCCCTTTAAGTTTACCCCCGAAGTGCGCGTGAGCTGGTTAAACGTACGCATGTTAAACTTCTGGAACGAGAGCTTTAATTCATCGGCAGGGTTATCAGATATAAATCCGTCGATAAATACTTTTTGCGGCCCGTTTGAAAGCTCAAAGCCTGATACCTGTGTTTTGCCGTCCAGTAAACGGATGCGTACCTGCTCCTGGATCTTCCATTTCTCTTTTTCCAGTATGATGTCTGATGGCAGCAGTTTAAGCTTGGCCGTAGTATCGCGGCCAAATTCAACCAGGCCATAAAGGTCCAGTTGGTTAACAGCGTTTTTGTCGGAGAGCTTAACGTTAAAATTAAGGCTGTCGTTTTTCAGGAAGTTCGTAATGTTGATATCCTTGATAAAAAGGCTGTCGGTTAAATCAACCCGTCTCAGGGATACGTTGAGCCCCAGCAAGCTGTCGGTAGTGTTTTCGTCAATAATAAAATCATGGAAAACAGTTTTGCCGTATTTAAGCGTTTTGATATAGCCCGATAGCGTAGCTGTTTTCTTTTCCGAGTTAAACTGCCCAACAAAAGTTCCTTGCTCAGGGATTTTCAGATCGGGCAGGAAGATTGCTGTAAGCGGATCGAGGTTTTTAAGGTTCAGCGTAAAATCAAACTCCTCGGGCTTAGGCAGCACTATAGTTGTTTTTATGGAAGGGATATACTTTTTAACGATGGTTTTAAAATACGAAGGCAGGGTTGCAAGATCGTATTTGCCCTTGATACTACCATCGGCAAAGTCAGATTTTAAAGCGATGGTGCGGTTATTGCCCATTCCTTCTGCTGACAAGTAAAGTGAGTCAACCGCGTAATTATTCCGCGGATCTATTACTCTTGCCGGCGAGAACAGGATGTTGCCCTGCAAATTGGCCAGATCATCGCCTTTAAACTGGGTTTTAAGCAGTGTGCTTACAGTTAAAGTATCTTTGGTAAAACCAAGCTTGTTCAGGTTAGCGTCCCTGATATCGGCAGTTAAATCATAAGTTGGCAAAGCAGGGTTAAGGTTAACCTTGCCTTTAAGGTCAAGCTTTATGTTCCTGTCGTTTATGGTAATATGAGCGTTGGCCAGCCTGTTTATAAAACTGCCGTTAAGTGTAAGCCTGTTATAGGTGTAGTTATTATAAGTGATGGATGCGATTTTTGCATCCACTTTTTCAGTAAGGCTTTTCAGCGCGTCGCCGCTGCCCTGTATGTTTGAAGTAAAGGTGGCCCTGCCCAAATCGCTTTGATCAAGCAGGGTGCCCAGGTCAAAGGCATAGGCGTTAACCCTGCCGCTATAGCTTGGGCGGTCATTTTTATCAATTTTAAGGTTGATATCTGAATCAAAACGACCGAGAGCAGTTTTAAAAACACCATAAGCAACAAAATCATTCTGCGAGCCGGTAAACCTGCCGGTAAAATTAAAGTTGCCGAATTTGGAAAGTATGGCCGGAGCCCTTTCTGTAGGCGTCCCCGAAAAATGGCTGATCAGGTAATCAAGGTCTTTTTTGTTGGAGGCCACCTGGTCAAATTTTAGCTCCAGGAATGCGTTATCCCAATCGGTAAGGTTATGCAGGTTAAAATCGCCTTTAACAAAAGTGGCCTGCCCGCCGGTAATGGTCACTTTTTTTGCTTTGAGGTTGTTCACATAACCTTTGGCTTGCCCGTCAATACCCAAATCAAAACTCACTTTTTCTAATGAACTGGTAAAGTAGGAAATATCTGATGACGAAATGCGTGACGATTTAAAGCTGGCATCCATGTGTACCTTATTTTCAAAATCGTCAAAATCATCAAACGATTTAAACTTCATCCTGAAATAATCCTTCAGGTCTGATCGGGGTGTTTGGATAGCGAGGTGCTTCAGTATGATCTGGTTAGTATCAATCGTAGCATCCGATGCGAAGTGTTTTACGGTGAACCCGCTTTTTTCATGCAGGCTTAAACTTTTTATATTGGCTTTAAACAGGTGGTTCTTTAAATCCATACCCTGTATCAGCGTGCTGAAATGCTGCACATCCAGGTCGTTAAAGTTGACCCCGGCTATTACCGTATCGCGCAGGCTATTCTTATACCTGAAATGAAAATTATTGATAGCAATAGTGCCAAAATTTAGCGTCCAGGGTTTGTTTTGGATTTTTTTGGTGGTATCGGCCGAATTAAAATAATCTATAACAAATTGCAGGTTGGTAGTACTGTCTTTTTGTTTTTTGAGATAGAAGGAACCATTATCCAGTTCGATATTGGAAAAGTTGATGGTACGGCGTTTAATACTTCTGAAAAGATAAAAACCCTCAATATCAACAGCTAATCGGGGTGTGCTTAGTAAAGTATCCTGCTTCTTATCCAAAATATAAAGTCCCTCAATTACCACCGAACGAAATGGCCTGAGGTAAAGGCTTTTAATCCCAACCTTGGTTTTCAATTCGCCGGCAATGTAAGCTGCCGCTTTTTTAGCAGCCCAGGTTTGTACTGGCTTAAATTGAAACGTGAGCAAAAGTATGCTCAATGTCAATAAAATGAACAATACCAGGCCCAGGAATATTTTGAGTACTTTTTTAATAACTTTGCACCTTTAAATAAATTAATGATTTAGTGAATTAGTGATTTAGCGAATTCATTACTATTCCTCTACAATTTTGCAGAAAGATGGTTTGCCGCTAAATGATAAATCACTAATTCGCTAATTCAATAACTCAATAATTAATTAAACACGTGCCCGTAATTTTAGGAATCGAATCATCATGTGATGAAACCTCAGCTTCGGTTTGTGTTGATGGCGTGATCATGAGCAATGTTATTGCCAATCAAACCATACACGAGGCCTATGGAGGCGTGGTCCCGGAGTTAGCCTCAAGGGTTCATCAGCAAAATATTGTTCCGGCTGTTCAGCAGGCATTATTAAACGCAAAAGTAAGCAAAAATGATATTGATGCGGTAGCTTTTACACGCGGTCCCGGACTTTTAGGTTCTCTTTTAGTGGGGGTATCATTTGCCAAAGCTTTTGCCTTAGCAAAAGGCATCCCGCTTATTGATATCAACCATATGCAAGCCCATATCCTGGCGCATTTTATAGGCGATAAAAATCCGTCGTTCCCTTTCCTTTGCCTTACCGTATCGGGCGGTCATACGCAAATTGTGCTGGTGAAGGATTATTTTGATATGGAGATCATAGGGCAAACCCTTGATGACGCCGCCGGCGAAGCCATGGATAAAACCAGTAAAATTTTAGGCTTGCCTTATCCCGGCGGACCGCTCATTGATAAGTACGCACGCCAGGGGAACCCCGACGCATACAAGTTCCCCGAACCGCAGATCCCGGGGTATGATTTTAGCTTTAGCGGCCTGAAAACCTCCATTCTGTATTTTATCCGCGATAACGTAGCTCAAAAACCTGATTTTATCAACCAGAACATGGCCGATATTTGTGCATCTGTAGAAAAACGGATCGCTACGATCTTGCTTAACAAACTGCAAAAAGCAGCGCAGGCATACGGCATAAAAGATATAGCTTTGGCGGGTGGCGTATCAGCAAATACGGGTTTAAGGTTAGGCCTGCAGGCCATGGCCGAAAAAAACGGGTGGAACAGCTTTATCCCTAAAATGGAATACTGTACTGATAACGCCGCCATGATTGCCATAGCCGGGTATCACAAATACCTTAAAGGCGAGTTTATAGGACAGGACGTTGCCCCGATGGCGCGGATGGCCTTTTAAGCAATTATTGATTTAGTGAGTTAGCGAATTATTGAATTTTAAATTCTGATGCGCTGGCTCAACAAAACAATATATACAGGCTAAATCACTAATTCACTAACTCAATAATTCACTAATTAAAATGAACGCATCAGGATATATTTTTTACATTGTTTTTGTTATCCCGCTAATAGCAGCGATGGTTTGGCTTATGCGCCAGGATAAGAAAAAAGGGAAGATCGGGCTTGTAGTACTGGCGGTTTTAGTAGTAGGGGTGTTGATTTACGTTTATCTTAACCGCGACGCTTTGAATGGCGTACGGCCGTAAGCTTAAAGCGCAGCGGGCTAACCATTTGCTATCATCTTTTCATATTCCCTGATCAGCTTTTTGGTGGCCCTTGCAAGGTACGCTGTTATTAACAGTTGCTTCAGGTCGCCAGGTGATACGGTTTCGAGGCTCACCAGCATGTATTTGTAATTTTGATAATGCGGGGTAATGAAAAAGGTATGCGGATCAAGCGCTATCCATTTTTCGCGCTCGGTGGTGTAAATGGCCAGTTGCTCATCCTTTTCATGTATGTTGGCGAAGATCTTATCGTTAACATAAAATGCAGGATGCTCAAAGTGCATTTTATGGGTAACACCCGGCAGCGGCAACAAGGTGCTTTTCATAAACTGAAAAAAAATATGCATATCGGTAGCCATACTTAAAGTTAATAAGTTTTCTTCATGGCATCCAATAAAACAGTAATTTCGGGTGCAAAACAGCATTGGCCATGAACAGCAATAACCTCCGGAAATTATACGGCAATATCGATATCTATTTGTTCGATCAGTTATTGAAAGGACGCTTTGATGATTGCCGCACCATACTTGACGCAGGCTGCGGCAACGGGCGAAACATAGCTTATTTTTTGCAAAACGGCTTCAAGGTTTATGGCATTGATCAAAGCGAGCATGCTGTTGAACTGGCCAAACGGCTATCTGCCGATCTGTGCCCTGATCATTCACCCGATAATTTTAAGCGAGCTACTGTTGAGGACCTGCCTTTTGATGATGGGCAGTTTGACCTGGTAGTTTGCAGTGCCGTGCTGCATTTTGCTAATGATGCCGAACATTTTGACAATATGGTACGCTCACTATGGCGCGTACTGAAACCAGGAGGTTATTTCTTTGCAAGGCTTGCATCTGATATCGGCATCGAAACATTGGTACAGCCTTTGGGTAATTACCGTTACCTGCTGCCCGACGGGTCCGAACGGTTTTTGGTAAATGAAGAGATCCTGCTTGAATATACCCGTGAGCTGGGCGCACAGCTTTATGAACCTATAAAAACCACCAACGTGCAAAACCTGCGCTGTATGACAACCTGGTGCATGCAGAAGCAGTAATCATAATTAATTGCTGAAGTTTTCTCTCCGTCTACATCATTTTGCTGTTCATCGATACAATATCGCTATGTATCGATACAGTAAGTGTTAATAACAATTTCGCCCGAAATATTTGCGTTAAGCTTTCAATAACGGTTTACACAGCAATTATTATTAACGCTTAACACACCACCTTATGATTATTCTGCTTTGCGGGTTATCCGGATCGGGTAAAACAACCCTTGCTCAAAATGTTAAAATGAGGTTATCTGATGCTGATATCCCTGTTGAAATTATTGATGCTGATGTATACCGTCAAAAGCTGTTCCCAAACCTGGGTTACACCAGGGAAGACCGTTTTGAAAATATCCGCAGGCTCGGTTTTATTGCCGGCAAATTATCAGGGCATGGCGTGGTGACTATTATCAGCGCTATAAACCCCTACGACGTGATCCGCCGTGAACTGATAGCGACTTACCCTGATGTGAAGCTGATCCATATTGATTGCCCGGTTAAAACGCTGTTGCAAAGGGATACCAAAGGGCTTTACAAGCGCGCGTTATTGCCCGAAGGCCATCCGGACAAGGTAACTAATCTAAGCGGTGTTAATGACCCTTTCCAAATCCCGTCGTCGCCTGATCTGTATATCAATACACATATTACCAGGCAGATTGAAGCTACCGAAATGTTGGCAGGTTTTATTCTTGACAACTATCCGCAGGTGCAAATTAAGCAACTACAGCCAGCCGGCCGTTATTAACCAAGCTATGATCAATACAACAGTTAAATTCACGCCCCGGCAAACGTTAATTATTGCAGGGATGCACCGTTCGGGTACATCGCTTATAACCAACTGGTTAAACCGCTGCGGCCTGCAAATCGGCGAGCGCTTATGCGGCAGCGGTACAGGCAATGTTGATGGCCACTTTGAAGATCTGGAGTTTTTGAAGCTGCATGAAGAGATCCTTGATCGTAACAGTTTGGAAGTATCGGGGCTAACCGATACCCGTGATATTGAGGTGCCGCTTTACCAGCTTGAAAAGATGAAAGCCGTAATTGGTATTAAGCAGCAGCTTTATGAGCAATGGGCCTGGAAAGATCCGCGTACCTGCCTTTTTTTGGATACTTATGCAAAGCTGTTGCCGGGCGCCAGGTACCTGGTGGTTTTGCGTAATTACCAATCGGTGGTTAGCTCATTGCTCAGGCGCGATTTTGTATCCGTTGATCAAAAGTATATGGCCCGCAAATATATTCAGCGCCAGGTATGGACTCATTTCAGACGGCCACGCAGGTTGAAAGCATTTTACCATGACCATGCCGAAAGCTATTTAAAAGTATGGATCAATTACAATGAAGCAATATTGAAAATGCTTAAAAAGCTGCAGCCCGATGATTACCTGGTAATTAACTATTCGCAGTTGCTTGAAAACGACAGCGAAGTTTTTTCGTTTTTAACCGGCAAATGGAAGTTTGCGCTCAATTATTTCGATTTTAAGGACGTGTATAAGCAGGAGCTGATGAACAAAGCAGAAGATATCAGCGATTTTATTACCGATAAAACATTACTGATAAAAGCAACCTACCTGCTTAAACGTTTGGGCAGCTATATGCGGGGCAGCGAAAGCTTTCCGGGGAAGGAGGAGTAGTTTATTAGTTGCACAAAACGTATGCTTGATATTGATCTAATATAGTAAGAGAATTATGCAGTATCGTCCGGAGTTCTGGTTTAAACCGGGTGTGTAAGAGCCGCTAATACAGTAATCGTAAAGCGTTCATTTCTTAATTTTAAAATAGTATTTTTGTAGTAAAAATAATAGAAATGAAATTGTTGATTGACATTGCAGACGATAAGGCCGCCGGCTTTATGGAGATGATTAAATCTTATGCAAAGGTTAAGGCAACACCTATTTCTACACCTGATGCAGAAATTCTTGACGAAATTAAAAGGATAAAAGAAGCATTTAACGATGTAGAAAGAATTAAAGCGGGTAAGCTTAAAACTCGTCCTGTTGAAGATTTGTTAAATGAGTTATAAAATCTTAACTATTGCTCCTTTCGATAAGCAATTTAAGCGCCTCGTAAAAAAATATCCTTCATTAAAGAAAGAGCTGATTGACTTAATAACTTCACTAAAAACTGAACCCACGAACGGCTTTGCCCTTGGCAATGAATGTTATAAAATAAGATTAGCTATTGCTTCCAAAGGGAAAGGAAAATCAGGGGGAGCAAGGGTCATCACCTATGTTGCAATAACTGACAAAGAAATATTCCTCTTATCTATTTATGATAAATCTGAACAAGAAGATATTGGCGACAAAGAATTGATCAGGTTGCTGGAATTAGTTAAATAAATTTTCTCCGCTCTATCTTCATTTTTAATTTACCCCTCTATCCTGCGTTTGTTACAAACATTAAAAGGGCATATTAACCCGTTTTAATATATTTGTGTATAACCTTAAATTCATGAGCAGCAGGATTAAAGCAATTTTAGGCAGCAGCATAATGCTGTTGATAACCGGATTATTGGCATTTACCCTTATAAAGCCACAGGATGGCGGCTACATTCCGGAGCATGAAAACGACTTGCGAAAAGAAGAGCCCGGCTCACATAACGGAGGGGGCAATACTACAGCTTTCTCTTATTTTGGTAATGATAAAAGTGTAAAATTTGCTTTCCGTAAAAGGATCCTGCATCCCGGGTCATCTATAGGGTACCA
Organism: Mucilaginibacter sp. SJ; assembly: GCF_028993635.1. Lineage (NCBI taxonomy): Bacteria > Pseudomonadati > Bacteroidota > Sphingobacteriia > Sphingobacteriales > Sphingobacteriaceae > Mucilaginibacter > Mucilaginibacter sp. SJ. The sequence goes on along the minus strand of NZ_CP118631.1, from coordinate 3,483,812 downwards.
CCTTCAGAAAAAGCAGGAGATCTACTATATCCTGTCGGGCAACGGCATATTAACAATGAACGGCAAAGAGATTTCTATGAAAACCGGTGATGCTGTGCTTACCAAACCAGGCAGCAGCCACGGATTAAAGCCTGCCGGTAATGAGGACCTGGCGGTACTGATCACTTATGAGAATTAAAGTAGCCAGGCTCTCTTACATATCTGACTCAAAATCATTTTCCAGCGCTATCAGGGTTTTTACGTAGGTAATATAGCTTTCGTTTTTATACTCAAACCATTGCTGCCTCAGTTCGGGATATTCATGCAGTAAATTGTTGAAATTTCTGAATGACCCCTTGTGTGAAAGTGCGTCTCTAAACCTGGTATATGTAAATGAGTCTTCAATTGTACCTGCAAAGTCTTCCATTACCCTGAACGCTTCGGAACTGGGCATCGGCTCAAACGCTATATAGTCATCCGGGTTTGCGTCTATTTTTTCGGTAACTTCAGTCCACATGTCTTCCATCCCAGAGTATTCTAAATTTTCCGGGTAAGATTCAAGCTCACCTGTGGTTTTATGATAAAAACAAAGCATGCCGGTATCAAGCCAGCCTGCAATTTCTTTTATTATTTCGGGTTTTATTTCTATTGCCATATCTTAATCTTAATTTTCGAAATAGGGTATAAAAGTAAAATAAGCTATAACTTATATAAAGGTAAGGATCAAAATAATTAATCGTAAGGTGCAAATAATTTATAACGAAGAAAAGCTCACGTTAAAAAACTTTGAAAGGTGGATTAATCCAGCAATACTCCAAAGAGGGAAAAAGTACTATAAGGATGGTGCTGTTTTAAGCATTGAAGAAGATGAGGGAGATTGGACTGCCGAAGTAGAAGGCTCTGATTGTTATCAGGTAACGATAACAATATTGGCAGGTGAAGAGATTGGCGATTATTACTGCGATTGCCCTTATGATGGGGATACCTGTAAGCATATTGCCGCCGTACTTTTTACCATTCGCGACGAATTTAAAGAAGTTGTCAATATTCCTGAAAACGAAAAGAAGAAAAATCAGTTTGATGCGTTGCTGTCAAAAATTAGTGCAGATGAATACCGTACTTTCGTAAAGCACTTTGCAGGTAAAAACAAAGATTTCAAAATCGCATTTGAAGTGTTTTTTGCCGACAAAGATGACAGGTTAAACGTAGGCGAAAAATACACAGAGCTTATTCAAAAGTTATTTAAGAAACACGCACCCCATGGGTTTATTGAATATCGTTCGGCAACAGGTTTTGCCAGGGAAATAGACAAATTTATTGGCGATGCCAATAGCTTTATCAAAAAAGGGAATTATAAAGACGCTTTCTCCATCGCATCGGTTTTATTGAAGGAAGTGTTATGGATCTCGCTTTCAGCCGATGACTCAAGCGGAGACATAGGCGGAATCATTTTTGATGTGGTTGAACTGATAGATGATATAGTTGCCGATGAAGATGCTGCCGTTGACATCAAGGAAGCTATCTTCAAATTTATTACAGATGAACTCCATAACGAGCGATATTTTGATGGCGATATTGGTTATAACTTATTTGAAACTTTTGAAATCCTTGCAGGCAATCTCGGGAAAAGCACAGAATTTTTAGACTTTATAGATACCAAACTCCGGAAGCCAGGGGGTGGTTATACCCGAAATTTCTTCCTCGAAAAAAAAATCGCTTTTCTTGAAAATGCAGGCAGGGCCGAAGAGGTAGTGGAATTAATTAATGAAAACCTGCATATTAAAACAATAAGGCAGGACCAGGTGGATAAAGCGATTAGTGCCCGGAATTTTGAAACTGCAAAAATGTTGATAGCTGGTGGTATTCAAATCGCGGAAAAGGAAAATTTGAGAGGTACCCTCAGAGATTGGGAAGAACAGTTATTACGTATTGCAGAGATTGAAAATGATATTTTAACGATAAGGAGATTTTGTAAGCAATTTGCTTTTGGTAACATGTTCAATAAGCAATACTACAACCAATGGAAAAATACATTTAGTGCCGATGAGTGGGGCGATATAATTGAAAAAGAGATTGAAAAAAAGATCAAAGAGGCTATAAACTATCAGAAAAAAAATAAATGGAGGTCGTTAAATAGTGAGCTATTAAGTAACCTGGCACCATTTTATATTGAGGAGAATTATCCTGACCGGCTTTTTGCGTTAGTTAAAAACGAACCCGGCCTTGACTGCATATTACAATATCACAAGTATTTATGCCCGCACTATCCGACAGAATTAATAGAGATTTATCTCCCTGCGCTGGATGCCTATGCTGATCGTGTCAATGAAAGGAGTGGGTACTCGGCATTAGTCAGCAAAATAGAAATGATCCTGACAGATATCCCGGCGGGTAAGGATCAAATTATGGACCTTGTGAAGCAACTCAAAATTAGATATGCCCGCCGCCCGGCGATGATTGATGAACTACGTAAGTTGTAAGCTTCATCAAGATACCTATTCGTGATAGCATAGGTGGCTTATCGTTAGCTGATATTTTATATTTTAAACCCTTATTTGTAATTAATCTAAATAAATATAACTTTGCGCCCGGCCTGGGCTTAGCGCGGTTGCCAAAACTTCGTGGCCCGGATTAACGCTGATCCTTTAATTAATTTATTTAGTAAAACATGCATTTTACACTTACCCCTATTCTTGCTTCCGGCAAGCCTGCCATAACAAATGTTTCTTCAACTCTTAAAGTAATATTCAAAATAGCTTTTAGCTTTATACTGGCGATACTGTTTTTAAACTATAACGCAGCTGCGCAAACCGGCACAGGAACTATAAAGGGTACTGTGAAAACTGCCGATGGTAAGGCTGCTGAGTATGTCAATATTGTTTTAACCAATACTAAGTTTGGTGCTACTGCCGGGCAAAGCGGTCATTTTACTATTAAAAATGTTCCGGCTGGTATATACACCATTGTTGCAAGTTTTATCGGCCTGCAAACTCAAACCAAAGAGGTTACTGTTAGTGCAGGCGAAACCACCACAGTAAGTTTTGTTTTAACCGAAGGAGCAAAAGACCTGCAGGAGGTTTATGTTAAAAGTGCCAGGCACAACAAATTCCTAAAAAAGGAAACTGAAGATGTTGCCCGTTTGCCACTAAAAAACCTGGAAAACCCGCAGGTATACAGTGTGGTTACCAGCGAGCTGATGAAAGAGCAGATCGTGACCAGCTATGCAGATGGTTTTAAAAATATCCCGGGTACAGGTGTGCCATTAGTATATAATAACGGGCGTACCACCTTGCTATCAAGAGGTTTTGTTACCGGCAACTTTATCCGTAACAGCGTGGCGGGGTATAATTTTAATAGTATCGACCCTGCCGATATTGAAAAGATAGAAGCTATAAAAGGCCCTACAGGTACGCTGTTCAACAGCAGCCTGGCTTCATTCGGTGGTTTGTTTAACCGTGTTACCAAACAACCTAATGAAACGCCGCGTACCGAAATTGCTTACCAAACAGGGAGCTTCGATCTCAATCGCCTTACAGCTGATGTTAACATGCCTTTAAATAAGGATAATACGGTGCTGTTCCGCGTGAACGCGGCATTGCACAATGAGCATAGTTTCCAGGACGCGGGTTTTAATCGTGGTTTTTTTGTCGCTCCCAGCATAACCTACATCGTTAATGATCGTTTATCGGTTGATGTTGACGCTGAAATAGGCAACTCGAACGCCACTTCGGCCTACAGGCTTGCCCCGGATATCAAAGGAAAGACCTATAATGTTAAAGATCTGGGCATCGACTATAAACGTTCTTTCGGTAACAATAGCATTGATTACCTGAGCAGGCAAATTGATCTTTATTCATTGATCAATTACAAAATTTCGGATCACTGGAAATCTCAAACCATGTTCAATAAAACCTTTTCAACTACCAAGGGCATGGTTACGGCATTTACGCTTGTTGATAGTTCCAAGCAGATAAAACGGCAGGTTACCCAGGAAGATTATCCTTACTATATCACCAACGTACAGCAAAACTTTATAGGCGATTTTAAAATCGGTCAGTTCCGTAACCGCATTGTTGCAGGTTTAGAGTATTATAATCAAAAAAGCAATAATACCAATGTTACCGTAAGCACCCCGGCAATCAGTTACCTTGATCCGGGAGCAGCTTATAATAGTTTTACGGCAGATAAAGTTTCGGCACTTGTGGCCGCTGCCGCTCCCAAGCCTGGCGATTATGTTCAAAACAACCAAAGCTCTTACGCTGCCTATGTATCAGATGTGTTTAATATTACCGAACGCCTGAACGCCATGGCCAGCATCCGTATCGACAGGTTTGTTAACAAAGGCGCTTACACACCCGCCGATGGCAAAACCACCGGCAATTTCAGCCAAACGGCATGGTCGCCCAAATTTGGTTTGGTTTACCAGATACTTAAAGACCAGGTATCATTATTTGGTAATTATATGAATGGTTTTAATAATGTAAGCGCCACCAGTTTTGATAACACACCCTTTAAACCGCAATATGCCAACCAGTGGGAAGCCGGTGTAAAGGTTGATGCCTGGGATCACAAGATCAGCTCGACTATCAGTTACTACGATATTTCGGTAACCAACACTACTATGGATGATCCTGCCCATCCCGGCTTTTCAACTCAGGCGGGTACTCAACTTAGCAAAGGTATCGAGGCTGAATTGATTGCTAATCCTTTTAACGGTTTCAACATTGTAGCTGGCTTTGCTTACAACAATAGCAAAATAACTAATGCTGCTCCGGGTACGGGCTTGCAGGGTTTACGTCCTGCCAACTCAGGTCCGGCAAGGTTGGCCAACCTATGGATGAGCTATCGCATTACCCACGGTAAAGTTCAGGGTTTAGGTCTTGGCGTGGGTGGCAACTACGGAAGCGATTCATACCAAACCAATACCGCTACGTTTAAATTCACTATACCCTCATATACCACGGTTGATGCTACTGTGTTTTATGATCAGCCTAAATACCGCATAGGCTTTAAGCTGGATAACCTGACCAACGAAAAATATTGGTCGTTCCGTCTGGCGCCGCAAAATCCAACTCGTGGTACATTAAGCATGAGCATTAAGTTTTAAAAGGGCATAAACAATAACAATAAAGGCTTTCTCAATAAGGTGAAAGCCTTTATTGTTGTTAGCAACTGGCAGATAAAAATCTGATGAGCCACATCCAAACCGTAGCCGCAGTATATCCGGCTGGTATACTTTTAATAGATATCATCAGTTAAATTGCGTAGAGCAGGGTTGTTATTATCTCCGCTCTGCCTCCCAATCACCTGTATTGGAAACCACCCTGCTAAAACTTTCATAGCCGAAATTTGTATTTCAACTATGAAAGCATTGGTTTTTGAGCAAGCAGGCAATGCCGCTGATGTGATACAACTGAAACATTTAGCCTACCCTAAGCCGGCTTCCGGCCAGTTGCTCATCAGGGTGAAGGCCTGCCCTGTACACCCGGCCGACCTGCTTTTTATTGCCGGAAAATACCGCTATCAGCCGGTGCTGCCCCAAATAGCAGGACTGGAAGGAGCCGGCTATGTTGAAGAAGCCGGGCATGACAGTCTTATTCCCAAAGGAAGCCTGGTAGCTTTTAGCAAAATTGGGGCGTGGGCACAATATGTGGTAGTCGATGAGCAGGACGTAGTATTATTGCCCGATACCTTCCCGTTAGCAAAAGCCGCGCAATTATTACTCAATTCGTACACCGCATATGGTTTAATACAAGAAGCACAAGTAAAAAGCGGCGACTGGCTGCTGCTTACCGCGGGCCATTCCACAGTATCGCGTATAGTAATACAACTTGCCGCCGAAAAAGGTATTTGTGTTATAGCCACAGTACGCGATGAGGCGCAAAAGCAAGAGTTATTAGCTTTAAAAGCCGAGGAAGTAATAGTTCCTGAATCCGGTAAACTTAAACAGGTTATTGATAAAATTACCAAAGGCAAAGGCATCAAAGCAGCGCTTGACGCGGTAGGTGGGGAGCTGGCTACTGAAATAATATCCTCGTTATCACCCGGAGGGCATCTGATTGTTTATGGCTTGCTTAATCCACGGCCGGCTGCCTACCTCAACGCCGAAGTCGTTTTTAAAAACCTGGTTATTAAAGGTTTTGGTGTGAGGGGATACGTGGCAGGGCTTTCGCTCGAAGAAAAAACACAGATGATCAGTCATTTGGTACATTCCATTGGCAGGACCGAATTTCAGCTTGCGGCATCAGCAGTTTTCCCTACCGAACAATTTAAAGATGCCTTCGCTTATGATAAAGGGGGGAAGGTTTTATTAGCGTTTTAGCTATAAAATAGTTGTATTAAATAGTTAAACAAATCGTAAATTTAGCGTTAAGCGCACGGGTCTCGTACGTACCTAAATTGTTTGTTATGAAAACTATATTAATACCCGTAGATTTTTCCGACACCAATGCCAACGCCATAAAATATGCAGCCGACATGGGTTGTGATATGCCGGTAAAGAAAATTATCCTGCTTAAAAGTTACTATACATCGGTATATGAACAGATCCTTCCTTCGCCCGATTTTTTACTGATAAGCGCTGATGATATTGAAAATGAGCGGCAAAAAATAGAAGTTCAGCTTAAGGAGCTGATGAAAAAGCTGAAAAACCGCTGTCACGAAAATATTGAGATAGAAACGGTAGTTAGCACTGAGCCTATCGTTAGGGCTATACACAATGTAGTTGAAGATCAGCACCCCGACCTGATGATAGTTGGCGGCGATATGGGGCACGAGTTAAGTATGATTGGCGAACAGATTATCGAAATTGCAAAAAGCAGCCCGGTAAAAGTGTTGGTTATTCCGCCTGATTGTAACTATCAGAAAATAGAGCAGGCACTGGTACCCTGTGACTTGGAAGCCGTAGCCCGGCTCGGCGTTTTAAAAGGCCTTAACACGTCACACAGCTGGCTTAACCCAAAGCTGATGCTTCTTTATGTCGACCCGAAGAAAAAACATATTGGCAGGGAGGCCGAATTTGAAGCATCGGTAAAACAACTGGTTAATTGTTATGAATGTAAGCTTCACTATTCGGAGGATAAAAATATTGTACGGGGCATACTCAATTTTGCTACAGAACAGCAAGTACAATTGATCATTGCCCTGCCGGGCAAACACAGCTTTTTTTATAATTTAACCCACAGCAGCATAACCGAAGCTTTGTCTTTAAATGCCAGGCACCCGATATTGATCCTTAAATAAGATTTCTAATCCGGAAATAGCTCTAAATGTGTTAAAACCGGGGTATTACAGTGACCGTATCGGCGTGCTTATTGACGAAAACGACTGTAATAAACCATTGCCCGGATAGTGCCATACAAAACATCCGCCAGGTTCATGCCGGTAAACAGGTTCATAATGATTTAACATCGAGGTTAAGCCGGGATAAAACCTTTCTGTTTATATTTAGTTAAGTAGTCATTTATAATTAGCTTACTTAATTAAAAGCATGGAAAATTTTACAATGCTGCAGTTTTTTGAATGGTATTACCCCGCCGGAGGCAGATTGTGGAATCAGTTAAAAAATGATGCAGAAAATCTGAAGAAAAAAGGGATCGATTCGGTATGGCTTCCGCCGGCTTATAAAGCGGCAAGCGGAGGGCTCTCGGCCGGGTACGATGTTTACGATATTTATGATCTTGGCGAGTTTGACCAGAAAGGTACAATCGCAACAAAATACGGCACCAAACAAGAATATCTCGATGCCATAGCTGCGGCGCAAAAAGCCCAATTAAAGGTTTATGTTGATGTGGTACTTAACCATATGGGCGGTGCTGATGAAATTGAAAAGGTGAACGCCCGCAAGGTTGACCCCGCCAACCGGAACGAGTTTATTAGCGAGGTTTACGAAATAGGTGCATATACCAAATTCACTTTCCCGGGCCGCAAGGGAAAATATTCCAAATTTATATGGGACTGGCAGTGCTTTTCGGGTATTGATTATGATGCCTATAAAAAGGAAACGGCCATATTCAGCATCCAGAACCAATATGGCGAAGGCTGGGAAGATGTACTTGACGACGAAAACGGCAATTTTGATTACCTCATGCTTTCAGACATCGACACCCGTAACCCAAGCGTACGGGAGGAACTGAAAAAGTGGGGCAAATGGTATTTTAAAACCGCAAAATTTAATGGCTTCAGGCTTGATGCCATTAAACATATGGATCATGGCTTTTACAACGAATGGCTTGATTATATGCGCAATGAGTTTAAGCACGAATTTTTTACCGTTGGCGAGTATTGGTCCTATGAGTTGCCTAAACTATTGAAATACATCGATGCCACAGAGGGGCGGATGTCGCTTTTTGATACCCCGTTGCACGATAATTTTCATCATGCTTCAAGAGGTGGAAAAGATTATGATCTTACCACTATTTTTAACAACACACTTGTTGGGGTAAGGCCCGAACTTGCCGTTTCTTTTGTCGAAAACCATGATACCCAACCGCTTCAATCGCTGGAGCAGCCAATTGAACAATGGTTTAAGCCGCTTGGTTATGCTTTGATCCTGTTGCGTGAAGCCGGTTACCCATGCGTTTTTTATGCCGATATGTACGGCGCAAAATATACAGACAAGGGCGGCGACGGCGAAGATCATGAAATAGAACTGCCTGTTGTTGAAGAACTGGAAACTATGCTTTATGTAAGGAAAAATATGGCTTATGGAATCCAGCGAGATTATTTTGACCACCCAAATTGTATAGGCTGGACCCGTGAAGGTGATACAAATCATGAAAATTCAGGTTGCGCTGTGGTAATTTCAAACAGTGAGGATGGTTGTAAGGAGATGGAGATTGGAGCAGGGCATGCAGGCAAAGTGTTTGTTGATTACCTGGATAAGCACGATGGCGAAGAGGTAGTGATCTCTGCCGATGGCTGGGCCGAGTTTAAAGTTAAAGCGGGATCGTTATCGGTTTGGGGAATTAAGAAGTAATTTCTGTTAAACGGGGCGAACATTTTATACATTTGTTTACCCCGTAATATACATTACTATGAAATACGAAGAAATCCCCCTGGTAAATAATGAGGGCATCCACAATTTTGAATTGACCGTTGAAGGCTACCGTGCTTTTATCGACTACAAAAAAAAGGACGATAAAATTTACCTCATCCATACCGAAGTGCCGGTTGAGCTGGAAGGCAAAGGCGTGGCATCGGCCATTGTTGAAAAAACATTCAACTATATCGAACAGAATAACCTGAAACTGGTGCCGCTTTGTGTTTACGTGGCTTCGTACCTGAAACGCCACCCCGAGTGGTCCCGGATATTGGCTATTGCGCCCGGTCATTAACTTATGCGGGTTTTAGTTACTGGTTCATCGGGCAGGTTAGGGGCGGTTACGGTTCAACATTTGCGCACTCATGGGCATGATGTTACCGGCACAGATCTGATCCCGGCTGAAACTACTGATGCATTGATCGATATTTTAAATAAAGATGCTGTTTTAGCTATTACCCAAAATATCGATGCAATTATTCATACTGCCGCTATCCACGGTAAGCATTATGAATTGAACTATCCGCGCGAAGCTTTCATCGACGTAAATATTTATGGTACGCTCAATTTGCTCAATGCCTGCGTTACAAATGGCATATCTAAATTATTATATACCAGCACCACATCTATTTATGGCGATGCAATGGTAGATAAAGAAAAGGCTGTTTGGGTTGATGAAGAACTGCCCATTAAACCACGTGATATTTACGATATCACCAAGCAAACGGCCGAACAGCTTTGTAAAGATTTTTTTTACCGCGAAGGTTTACAGGCATCGGTTTACAGAGTTGGCCGGTTTCTGCCCGAAACAGATAACCTCAAACTAAATCATCGCCTGTATCGCGGCCTTGATGAACGTGACGGTGCCGAAGGATTACGTTTGGCCCTCGATCAAACTTTCCCGGAATTCGAGATTTTTAACATTATCAGTAGTTCTCCTTTTAAAAAGGATGAGCTTATACAATTAAAACATAATCCTCTCGACGTAATAAAAAAGCATTATCCGCAGGCAGAAAGTATTTATCAATCAAAAGGCTGGACATTTCCGAAAAGTATCGACAGGGTTTACGTAACCGATAAGGCTAAACGATATTTTGGTTATGAACCAAAGTTTACGTTTGATTATCTGCTGAATAACCTCGAACTGTGATAAGACTTGCGAAGTTTTCAAAACTTCGCAAGTCTGTTCTTGCTACAATATTAATTAAAGGATATCTAAAAGCATACTGTTAGCAACACCTTTTATCATACTAATTTTTAACAGGAATTGAATCAAGAGAGCAGAGCCTATAAAGAGTGCAGGTGGTGCTCCAAAAATGGCGCCTAACAAGCAGATGGATAACAATATAATTTCAAAAAATACATCAAAGTAATAAGTCAGTTGAATTGTTGCCCCTTTTTCTGATGTCAAAATTTCAAACTGGCCTTCTTGCATCATTTTAAATCCTTTTTCTCCTCTGAGACTCCATCTATTATCCCCGGTATCATCAAACTTGATCATTGAATCGGTAACCCTAATAACTTTATAACCTGAGTTAGTTAATACCTCAACAATAGTTTCCTTCAGGTTTTGGGGATCAAGGTTTGTTCCCTGCCGGATTGTGAATTTTATTTTCGCTGCGTCTAAATGATCTAATTTCTTAGTGTGATAGGTTTTTGCCAACAAATTTAATCCGAAAATCCTTTTGGTTGGATATTTTATTAATCTGGCCGGAACAGTTAATGCTTTGTTAACAGAGATGAAACCACTCACCTAATCAACCATTCACTAAAAGGGAGAAGTACTAACCGCCGTCCATCCGCCATCAACTACCAAATTTTGCCCGGTAATGTGCCTTGCATCTGGCGAAACCAAAAACAACACCGCGTTTGCCACATCTTCAACAGTTGCGGCACGCCCCATGGGGGTGATGCGGGCCCAGGTTTTTTGATACCCGGCATCTTCCATAGTGCGCTCGGTAAGGGTGGCACCGGGGGCCACGGTATTCACGGTAATTTGATGTTGTGATAGTTCAACCACCAGGCTTTTGGCCAGCATTTCGAGGGCTGCTTTAGTCATACCGTAAGCGGCAAGGTCCTGATGGGCTTGGTGCCCCGTAACCGAGGACATGAACAGGATACTGCCCCCGCTTTTTTGTTTAACAATTTGCCTGGCTGCCCTTTGCGCTAAAAAGAAACTGCCCTGCAAATTAACATTCATTACACTTTGCAGTGATTGGGCGGGGTAATTCAAAAAATCGCCAAACAAAGTGATCCCGGCATTGGCAACGGCAATGGTAAGTTTGCCATAACGCTGTACCGCTTCATCAACCATTTGCTGTATAAAATCAATGTCCGAAGCATCACCGGCTATCTGGTAACAATTACCGCCGAGCCCGTTAATGGTATCGGATGCCTGAACAGCCAGTTCCTCACTCAAATCATTCAATAATACAGCCGCACCGGCAAGGCTTAGCTGTTTAGCTATTTCAAAACCTATCCCTTGCCCGGCACCGGTTACTACAGCTACCTGTCCGTTAAATTTATCAGTTATCATTTTTAGGTTGATGGTTGGTTAACTAATTACTGGCTGTCATGCTGAGCATGTCGAAGCATGGTGGGCGGGCCTCTGCGCGCGAGTCTCCGACAGGCTACCCATGACAACTTCAAACGGGTGTCATACTGAGCTCGTCGAAGTATGGCGGGCAGGCCTCTCCGCACGAGTCTTCGACAGGCTCAGACTGACAGGCCCTCTTTTGTCATTTCCCCTTCAGAGGCCGCTGGATTTAAACACTCAGACTGACAAGCCCTCGCTCAAAGCTTATTTGTTATTTTGTCTCTCTCAATGCGAATCCCTCAAAACCTCACTCCCCGAGCTCCCTCTTAAAAAATCAAGATCAGCCCCCAGATGTGCTTGCTCTACATGCGTTTGGTATAAATAAGTATATCCGCGTTTGCTGATATTGTTATTTAATGCCAGCTTTGATTTTCTTTCGGCAATTTCTTCATCACTAACCTCAAGGTGCAGTGTACCGGCGGGTACATCAAGTTTAATTATATCGCCATCCTGTACTATAGCCAATGTTCCCCCGATTGCAGCTTCGGGCGATACATGCAGTATTACCGTGCCAAAGCCGGTACCGCTCATCCGCCCGTCCGAGATGCGTACCATATCGGTAATACCCTGATCCGCCAATTTTTTAGGAATAAGCATGTTGCCAACTTCGGGCATACCGGGGTAGCCTTTTGGTCCTGCATTTTTTAATACCAGCATGCTGTCTTTATCCACATCAAGTTCCGGATCATTGATACGATGGTTAAAATCCTCTATATTTTCAAATACCACGGCCTTACCGGTATGCTGCAGTAAATGGGGGCTTGCCGCCGATGGCTTGATCACCGCCCCGTTTTGGCAAAGGTTACCTTTTAGTACGGTAATGCCCGCTGCCGGGTTAAAGGGATTATCAACAGATGCTATTAGCTCACGGTTAAAACATTCGCTGTTTTCATAGTTGCGTAAGATGGGATGCCCGCTTACGGTTATAGTATCGCTGTTTAATTGCTCATGAAGTTCTTTCATTAAGGCCGGCAAACCTCCTGCATAATAAAAGTCCTCCATAAAATATTTACCAGACGGCTGTAGATTGGCCAGCAGCGGTATTTTACGGGCCGAAGTATTGAAATCGTCCATATTTAAATCAACCCCGATCCGGCCCGCTATGGCCAGCAGGTGAATAATAAAATTGGTAGAGCCGCCAATAGCCGCATTAACGGTGATGGCATTTTCAAAAGCCTGCCGGGTCAGGATGTCTGAAGGTTTCAGATCTTCATGCACCATATCAACAATGCGATTGCCTGATAGGTGCGCCAATACTTTACGACGAGAGTCGGCCGCAGGGATAGCAGCGTTCTCGGCCAGTGAAAGCCCCAGTGATTCAACCATGCAAGCCATGGTTGATGCCGTGCCCATTACTGCACAATGTCCCTGGCTCCGGGCCATGCAGGCTTCGGCAGTATAAAGGTCTTCATCGTTCATTTGCCCGGTTTGATGATCGGCGAAAAAACGCCAGATATCCGATGTGCCGATATCCCGGCCCCGGTATTTCCCTGTTAACATAGCCCCGCCCGATACTACTATGGTTGGAATATTTACGCTGCAGGCTCCCATTACCAGTGCAGGCGTGGTTTTATCACAGCCGCAAAGCAGCACCACGCCATCAAGCGGATTTGCGCGGATACTCTCTTCCACATCCATACTTACCAGGTTTCGGTATAGCATGGCAGTAGGTTTAACCAAAGTTTCGCCTAATGACATCACCGGGAATTCAACGGGATATCCACCGGCTTCATAAATGCCGTTTTTTACAGATTGGGCTAATTCCCGGAAATGGGCATTGCAGGGTGTAAGCTCCGACCATGTATTGCAGATGCCGATCACCGGCTTCCCCTGCAACTGATGTGCCGGGATGCCCTGGTTTTTCATCCAGGCGCGGTATATGAAGCCATCCTTGCCTTTTTTACCAAACCATTGCCGGCTCCGCAGCGGTTTTTCCTCCATTATATAAGATGCGTTGTGTTTTGAATTGGTTGTTTAACAAATATAGATTTCTATAAATCGTTTTAGGCATTGTAAATGAAAAGTTAGAGAAATAGTATGCCGGAGGTAGACAAGTCATCGTTGGCAGAGTTTCCGGCGGTTGTCTTCCTAAGTATATAGTGGAGGTTTGCAACTGGATAAGTTATCTATAGCCCGGATGTTGATGACTCGTGATTTTTGTAAGTATTAATTGTGTGCTCAAAACAGCAAGTTGAATGAGGGCGTTGCCTTCGGCCGGGCTATTCGCTCATACGCCTGCAGGCTTTGCGCTCGTTGGCCGGTACCCGCTGCTATCCCTAACGCTGGTTTTCGAGGCTTGTATAACTTTTTCTTATTGAAGAATAGGGAGTTATAGGAAGATAGGAGAAAATAGGTAGAAATAATTTGGAGAGGGCATAAAAGTGGCTACCTTTGCAGCCCGCAAACGAGGAAATGAGTTAGCGGGTTAGTACATTAAAAGGATAGAAAAGTAAAGGAAAAAAAGATTAAAATCTTTTTTGTGGGAATGAAAAAAAATCCACACCTTTGCAGCCCGCAAATGAGGAAAAGACGAGAGGGAAGCGGGGCTGAAACTTTAAAAAATAAATAAAAAAAAGTTTTGGAAATAAAGAAAAGGTTTCTACCTTTGCAGCCCCAAGCGGGAGAGAAGTTTAAAAGCTTCTAAAGAAAAGAGGATGAGGGTTTTAGGCCATCGGAATCAAGAGAGCCGAAAGCGATTTTCGGGGAAACAAACTGACAAGTTAAGCGATGTAAATTGCGACAACATAATAGCTGAACTGGATAGGGAAGCGAGGAAGTTCTTTTAAGAAATGGAAATCATGTAGCGTAACGGGAGATCAACCAAAGCTAAGGCGAAGGGAGATTGAAGAGTTACAAAAAAAGAAGAGAGACTGTATAAAGATATATAATACAGATTCTATTAATTAATAATAGGGTCAGTGGTTAAACAAAACATTTTACAATGGAGAGTTTGATCCTGGCTCAGGATGAACGCTAGCGGCAGGCCTAATACATGCAAGTCGGACGGGATTGAGGGGCTTGCCCTTCATGAGAGTGGCGCACGGGTGCGTAACACGTATGTAACCTACCTTAGTCAGGGGGATAGCCTCTCGAAAGAGAGATTAAGACCGCATAACATTATGCTGTGGCATCGCAGGATAATCAAATATTTATAGGACTAAGATGGGCATGCGCAACATTAGCTAGTTGGTGTGGTAACGGCATACCAAGGCGACGATGTTTAGGGGATCTGAGAGGATGACCCCCCACACTGGTACTGAGACACGGACCAGACTCCTACGGGAGGCAGCAGTAAGGAATATTGGTCAATGGACGGAAGTCTGAACCAGCCATGCCGCGTGCAGGAAGACGGCCCTACGGGTTGTAAACTGCTTTTGCAGGGGAATAAACCTTCTTACGAGTAAGAAGTTGAATGTACCTTGAGAATAAGGATCGGCTAACTCCGTGCCAGCAGCCGCGGTAATACGGAGGATCCAAGCGTTATCCGGATTTATTGGGTTTAAAGGGTGCGTAGGCGGCTTTTTAAGTCAGGGGTGAAAGACGGTAGCTCAACTATCGCAGTGCCCTTGATACTGAAGAGCTTGAATGTACTTGAGGTAGGCGGAATGTGACAAGTAGCGGTGAAATGCATAGATATGTCACAGAACACCAATTGCGAAGGCAGCTTACTAAAGTATGATTGACGCTGAGGCACGAAAGCGTGGGGATCAAACAGGATTAGATACCCTGGTAGTCCACGCCCTAAACGATGAACACTCGATGTTGGCGATATACGGTCAGCGTCTAAGCGAAAGCGTTAAGTGTTCCACCTGGGGAGTACGCCCGCAAGGGTGAAACTCAAAGGAATTGACGGGGGCCCGCACAAGCGGAGGAGCATGTGGTTTAATTCGATGATACGCGAGGAACCTTACCCGGGCTTGAAAGTTAGTGAATGTGACAGAGACGTCACAGTTCTTCGGAACACGAAACTAGGTGCTGCATGGCTGTCGTCAGCTCGTGCCGTGAGGTGTTGGGTTAAGTCCCGCAACGAGCGCAACCCCTATGTTTAGTTGCCAGCATTTAAGGTGGGGACTCTAAACAGACTGCCTATGCAAATAGAGAGGAAGGAGGGGACGACGTCAAGTCATCATGGCCCTTACGTCCGGGGCTACACACGTGCTACAATGGATGGTACAGAGGGCAGCTACCTGGCAACAGGATGCCAATCTCTTAAAGCCATTCACAGTTCGGATCGGGGTCTGCAACTCGACCCCGTGAAGTTGGATTCGCTAGTAATCGCGTATCAGCAATGACGCGGTGAATACGTTCCCGGGCCTTGTACACACCGCCCGTCAAGCCATGGAAGCTGGAAGTGCCTGAAGTGCGTAACCGCAAGGAGCGTCCTAGGGTAAAGTCGGTAACTGGGGCTAAGTCGTAACAAGGTAGCCGTACCGGAAGGTGTGGCTGGAATACCTCCTTTCTGGAGCAGTATCTCTGAGTGACTCGGAACTGTTCGCTACATGATAATTTCTTAAAACACAAACAAAAAGACAAAAGGAAACCCAGAAGATGAAGCCATCTGTGGAATGTGCAAACGAAAGTAGGCACAGGACAAGTGGCAGTAAGCAGTGGCAGCAGCAGTAGGCAGAAAAGTCCTGCAAACTGCAACTGATAACTGCAACTAAAAACAAATAGTCCTGTAGCTCAGCTTGGTTAGAGCACTACACTGATAATGTAGGGGTCAGCAGTTCAAATCTGCTCGGGACTACAAGAGGCAATTAGCGAATTAGAGAATGAGTGAGTTAGTGAATTGAAAAGGATCACTAATTCAAAAAATCACTAAATCACTAATTGATCGCATCCTTCGGGGGATTAGCTCAGCTGGCTAGAGCACCTGCCTTGCACGCAGGGGGTCAACGGTTCGAATCCGTTATTCTCCACCAAGTATTCTACAGTAACTATAATATAGGTTACGCTACAGATGAAAACTAACGTTCTTTGACATATTGGAAGAAGTAATTGAAAACAAGAGAAAACAACAGATAGGAAGTTTTTTCAGTTCAATGGTTCATTAGTAAATTAGTTCATTGGTAGCAATACTGCTTGGACAAATGAACGAGTGAACAAATGAACGAATCAACTAACTAAAATAAAGACATACCTTGCGGCGCAAAAGGCGCAAGAGTAGAAGAAAGTAAGAAAGGGTACACGGGGGATGCCTTGGCTCTCAGAGGCGAAGAAGGACGTGATAAGCTGCGATAAGCTGCGGGGATTAGCAAATATGATTTGATCCGCAGATTTCCGAATGGGGAAACCTAGTTAGTTGAAGACTAACTGCATAAATGCGCTAACCTGCCGAACTGAAACATCTAAGTAAGCAGAGGAAGAGAAAACAAAAGTGATTTCCAGAGTAGTGGCGAGCGAAATGGAAGAAGCCCAAACCTATACTGTTACGGCAGTATGGGGGTTGTAGGACCACAACATGAATACTAAACAGAACCGGAACGGGGTGGGAAACCCGGCCATAGAGCATGAGAGCTGCGTACGGGTAATGAATAGTAGGATAGTGGTATCCTGAGTACCGCGAGGTCGGAGACGCCTTGTGGGAATTTGCCGGCACCATCCGGTAAGGCTAAATACTCCTGAGAGACCGATAGTGAACCAGTACCGTGAGGGAAAGGTGAAAAGAACCCCGAACAGGGGAGTGAAATAGAACCTGAAACCGTGTACTTACAAGCGGTCGGAGCAGAGTAATCTGTGACGGCGTGCCTTTTGCATAATGAGCCTACGAGTTACTCTTCCCTGGCAAGGTTAAGTGTTTAAGACACGGATCCGAAGCGAAAGCGAGTCTGAAAAGGGCGTATAGTCAGGGGAGGTAGACGCGAAACCTTGTGATCTACCCATGGGCAGGTTGAAGGTGCCGTAACAGGTACTGGAGGACCGAACCGATAAACGTTGAAAAGTTTCCGGATGACTTGTGGGTAGGGGTGAAAGGCTAATCAAACTGGGAAATAGCTCGTACTCCCCGAAATGTTTTTAGGAACAGCCTGGCGGTTGAGTTATAAAGAGGTAGAGCTACTAATTGGGTGCGGGGGAGTCAAATCCTACCAAATCCAGATAAACTCCGAATGCTTTATAATATACGCTGGAGTGAGGCTATGGGTGCTAAGGTCCATGGCCGAGAGGGAAAGAACCCAGACCATCAGCTAAGGTCCCTAAATTATTGCTAAGTTGAACTAACGAGGTCCGATTGCACAGACAGCTAGGATGTTGGCTTGGAAGCAGCCATTCATTTAAAGAGTGCGTAACAGCTCACTAGTCGAGCGATCGGGCATGGATAATAAACGGGCATCAAGCAGTATACCGAAGCTATGGATTCATATTAATATGACTGGTAGGGGAGCATTCTATTTGTCGGAGAAGCAGGAAGGTAACTGACTGTGGAGGGAATAGAAAAGCAAATGTAGGCATAAGTAACGATAAGGCGGGAGAGAAACCCGCCCACCGAAAGACTAAGGTTTCCTGATCAACGCTAATCGGATCAGGGTTAGTCGGGGCCTAAGGTGAAGCCGACAGGCGTAGCCGATGGACAACTGGTTAATATTCCAGTACTTTTTATTACTGCGATGCGGTGACGGAGTAGTGACACTGACGCGAACTGACGGAATAGTTCGTTAAAGGCTGTAGGTATAGAGTTTGTAGTTAAGTACGCAGACTTTGCTGAAAGCTGATAGTACACCGAATCTTCGGACAAGGTGATAGTTCAGGTAATCAGACTTCCAAGAAAACCCGCTAAGCTTCAGGTAATAAAAACCCGTACCGTAAACCGACACAGGTAGTCGAGGAGAGAATCCTAAGGTGCTCGAGTGAATCATGGCTAAGGAACTCGGCAAAATGGCCCTGTAACTTCGGGAGAAGGGGCGCTGGCAGCAATGTCAGCCGCAGTGAAAAGGCCCAGGCGACTGTTTAACAAAAACACATGGCTATGCAAAATCGCAAGATGACGTATATGGCCTGACACCTGCCCGGTGCTGGAAGGTTAAGAGGGGATGTTAGTCGCAAGGCGAAGCATTGAATCGAAGCCCCAGTAAACGGCGGCCGTAACTATAACGGTCCTAAGGTAGCGAAATTCCTTGTCGGGTAAGTTCCGACCTGCACGAATGGTGTAACGATCTGGGCGCTGTCTCAGCCATGAGCTCGGTGAAATTGTGGTATCGGTGAAGACGCCGGTTACCCGCAACGGGACGGAAAGACCCCATGCACCTTCACTATAGCTTAACATTGATATCGGATACAGGATGTGTAGGATAGGTGGGAGACTGTGATCCAGCTTCGCTAGGAGTTGGTTAGTCAACGTTGAAATACCACCCTTTCTGTATTTGGTGTCTAACTCTACGATGTGGAGAACATTGTTTGGCGGGTAGTTTGACTGGGGTGGTCGCCTCCAAAAAGGTAACGGAGGCTTTCAAAGGTAAGCTCAGTACGCTTGGTAACCGTACGCGGAGTGCAATAGCAAAAGCTTGCTTGACAGTGAGACAGACAAGTCGAGCTGGGTCGAAAGACGGATATAGTGATCCGGTGGTTCTGCATGGAAGGGCCATCGCTCAAAGGATAAAAGGTACGCTGGGGATAACAGGCTGATCTCCCCCAAGAGCTCATATCGACGGGGAGGTTTGGCACCTCGATGTCGGCTCGTCACATCCTGGGGCTGGAGAAGGTCCCAAGGGTTGAGCTGTTCGCTCATTAAAGTGGCACGCGAGCTGGGTTCAGAACGTCGCGAGACAGTTCGGTCCCTATCTGTTGTGGGCGCAGGAAGTTTGAGTGGGGCTGACCTTAGTACGAGAGGACCGGGTTGGACTAACCTCTGGTGAATCTGTTATGCCGCCAGGTGTACTGCAGAGTAGCTACGTTGGGAATAGATAAGCGCTGAAAGCATCTAAGTGCGAAACTAGCCACAAGATGAGACTTCCATAGAGGGTCGTAGGAGACTACTACGTTGATAGGTTACAGGTATAAAGGTGGTGACATCATAGCCGAGTAATACTAATTGCCCGAAGCTTTCTTCGTATCAGAGATCAGAGGTTAGAGATTAAGAGATTAGTCGCTACCTCTGATCCGCGAAAAAAACAGATAAATAACAATGATCTGTTGTTTTCTCTTAACTTCAATCACTTCTTTCAATAATATGTCATTGTTGAGCAAAAAGCTAAAGGCGTAAAGCTTAAAGCGGGGATGCGAAACAAATAAAATAATAAAAGAATTGGCAAAAAAGCTTTGAGCTTTCAGCCTTGAGCATTAAGCTCAAAAGAAATTCAGGTGCCTATATCGGCGGTGTCTACCTCTTCCCATTCCGAACAGAGAAGTCAAGCCCGCCAGAGCCGATGGTACTGCGGTAAAACGTGGGAGAGTAGGTCGGTGCCACCCTTTATCACTTTCAATAGTGCTACAAATGCAAAAGCCTTAGCTAATCACTAAGGCTTTTTGCGTTGATAGGCTTTTCAGTAGCCTGTCTGTCCTGCCACGCTACTATTCGCGGATCAAGGGGAAAAGTTGGGGGGATGAAAGTTTAAGCATAGATTTTAGCAAGTCTGAATAGAAAGAATGAAGTATCTCTTAGACCTCTGAGAGTAGCTCTGAAAGCTTTAACTTTAGCATTGAAAGATTCTGCAGATGCGTTTGTACTTCTGTTATCGAAGAAGTTCAAGATAGATTCATAATGTTGCTGAACGGACCTTGCAACGGTTTTAAAAGCATTAATACCAGAGTCTTCCACCTCATTATACCATATAGCCAGTTTTTTAAAGGCGATCACTTTGGTTTTACAATTAGTGAATATATTACCTAAGCTGATAGCAAGATTATAAGCTTTGAGCAGTTCCGGATATCTTGAAAAAAGCAGATCAGCCCTTTCCTTTTGTGATAGCGTCCATTTAGATCGATGCTTGAACAGCAAGTATCTGCTTCCGGCGAGTAATTGTTTTAAAGTATCGCCATTACTGAGCACTTCGGGCTGATAGGATTGTTTGTTTTTCCGGGCCTGTTCAATCAGCTTACTTTCCGCATCAAGAGCTTCCCAGCGATATTTTATTCTTGCTTCCTGAACAGCGTCATAAGCCAGCTTTTGTACATGGAATCGGTCCACGACCCGCACAGCATTGCTAAAACATCTGCGTATAGCTTTGATCATGTTTGCCGCCATGTCCATCGTTACCTCCTTTACTTTATTCCTTGACCTTAAGGGTATTTTCTCCAGTACAGCGATGATTTGTTCAGACTGTGTGCCTTTGATCATCGCCACTATGGCTTTTTTATTCCCTTTGGCTTGTTTGTTGGTAACAATGGTATAGAGTTCCCCATTGCTTAACGCGGTTTCATCTATACTCAGATAAGGGCCTGTGTTATCTGCAAACAGCATCAGGTCTTCCGCATGGTCCTTTTGGCTCCAGCTATGAAAATCACTTAGGTGATCTTTGTATTGCTGACCGAGCTGCTTGCCATCTACCTGGTATAACCGGCCTAATAAATGGCTGCTGATCGGGTGATTATCCAAATATTCCTTTTAAAAAAGTGCCGAATTCCGTTGTCATTCGCGCCCCTTTTCTTACTAAATCCCAGTCTCTTGTGATAAGCTCACCACTCGCTTTAACTTCCCATCTGCGCCTTTTTATACATAAGGCTACTTTATGGCCGCGGATAGGAAAATCCTGAATAGCTGTCTCTGGTAAAAAGCCTTTTGACTCTAACTGTGACTTATCATAACCTGATGGAGCAAGGTTCTTCTCCTCCAGATAAATGTTCAACGCTCCATTCTCTGATGAACGGACATCGGTAAGTTCAAAATAGTCTAAAAGGCCTTTTGGTAAGATTAAATGGACAAGGGTTTCGTGGGCTGATGACAAGTGGACGCGTGTTGATTATTATATCCACAAAGCAAACACTTTTTTTTCTCCCCCACAATTTTTCTGCTTGATCCCTATTCGCCCAATAGCCCGGCCGCAGGCACCGACCCGGGTGGAACCCAGGTCCCATTTTTATAGGTGTGAACACTTGTTAAGCCCTGCAGGGTAATTGTATATGATAATCAGTTGGTTATAATCCTGCCAAAATCTCCTTACAACTGGCATTAACAGACTGGTATTGATAACTGCAAGTTATAAACGTCATTCCGTGAGCGGAGCACCCTGTTTTAAAATTGGCACACTAACTATATCGTACCACCATTTTGCTTAAAAACGCGTGGTAAATTGTATCACTTTCAAGATATTTTCAATATCCGGGGCTTATAGTAGCTAACTAATAATTCGACATAAAAAATTACTCCAATTAAAAAAAGTACGCTATATTCACGGTGTCAAATTAAGTGTTAATCTCACACTCAGTATAAACCAAATCAGTGATAGTCATGATGTTTAAACAGTTATCTCATAAAGGCGCAAAAGTTAGGCAATCGATTGCGTGGTTCATTTTTCTTTTGGCTGGCATGTCTGCCATGCCGGCTATGGCAGTTATTAAATCTTTCAAAAAGGCGGCTGATGGCGTTACTTTCACGCTCGACAAAGGTTTGATGAAAGTGCTTATCCGCAGGGACGATATCGTTGAAGTAAAATATACCATCTTTGATGCTTTTGAGACCAAGCCATCATTGGTTGTAAATAATAAATGGGTTCAGCACTCAGCGTACCAGGTTACTGATGGGAAAACCGAGGTGGTTATTACTACGGCAAAGCTGAAAGTAAAGATCAATAAAGCTACCAATGCTATCACCTATACCGATTTGAAGGGTAACGTGATCACTGCCGAAGACAGCGACAATAAATCCATTACTCCGGCAACCATCGCGGGGATCAGCACTTATAACGTTACTACACAATTTGCGTCGCCTAAAGATGAGGCCCTGTTCGGTTTAGGTTGCCATCCTTTAGATTCCATGTCGATCAATTATAAAGGCCGTAACCAGGACCTGGCTATTAAATATCTTACCGGCGCTATCCCAGTACTGTTGTCAACAAAAGGCTATGGCTTGATGTGGGATAACTATTCGGCCAGTAATTTTTATGGTGCCGAAGCGGACAACACTAAATTTAAATATGTATCCGAAAGCGGTAAGCAGGTTGATTATTTCTTTTTTTACGGGCCGGGCTTTGACCATATCATCGATCTTTATCGAACCGCTACCGGTAAGGCGCCGATGTTCGGTAAATGGGCTTATGGCTTGTTTCAGTCGCAGGACAGGTACCTGAGCGAGGACGAGATCCTTACCGTAAAGGATAATTACCGCAATAACCATATCCCGGTTGACGTGATTGTGCAGGATTGGTACTACTGGGACCCATTGCCAATAGGCTCACATGTAATGAAACCGGAACGTTACCCGCATCCGCAAAAACTGGTTGATGCCCTGCACGCGGCCAATATCCACGCCATGATCTCTATCTGGCCGGTTTTTGGTAAAGGCACCCCTAATTATGACGCGCTGAACAAAATGGGAGGTTTAACCGATATCACCTGGGATAACGTGGTTACCCACACTTTTGATACTTATTATGATGCCCATAACCCTAAAGCCCGTGAGCTTTACTGGGACCAGGCCCGCGACAGCCTCATTAAACGTTACGGCTGGGATGCCTGGTGGATTGACCAGTGTGAGCCGGATAATGGTGCTTTACTTGACGCCCGTCGTCAAAGCAATTTTGCTATCGGTAAAGGCATTGATTATTTTAATACCTACTCTTTACAGCATACAAAAGGCGTTTACGAAGGCTGGCGCAGGGATATCCCGGGTAAACGTGCTTTCTTTTTGGTAAGGCAGTCCTTTGCCGGTGAGCAGCGCAACGCCTCTACATTATGGTCGAGCGATATTGAGTGTACTTTTCATGATTTTAAAGATCAGGTACCACAAGGTATTAATGCCTGTACCTCTGGCATCCCTTACTGGACGTCAGACATCGGCGGTTATCATTACCACTGGAAACCTGCCGATTGGTCGCAGCCGGATAAGCGCGAGTTGTTTACCCGCTGGTTCCAGTTCGGTACATTTTGCCCTATTTTCCGCATCCACGGTAAAGGTGAGCGAGCCATCTTCAGCAAAAACTGGGATGAAAATACAAGGTCGATCCTGCTTAATTTTGATAAGCTCCGTTACCGCCTGATGCCATACATTTATTCACTGGCAGGTCGTGTAACTAATGATAATTATACCATTATGCGTTCGCTGGCGTTTGATTACCGCGGCGACAGCAAGGTTTACGGCATTCCTGACCAGTATATGTTCGGGCCGGCCTTTATGGTTAACCCGGTAACCGAACAACTATATACTTCAAGTGATGCAGATAAAAAAGCCAAGGCGCGCCAGGTTTACCTGCCTGCCGCCAGCAAATGGTATAACTTCTGGACAGGCGAACTGCTTGACGGCGGCCAAACCATTAGCGCTGCGGCACCTATCGAGATTTTGCCGTTATATGTAAAAGCAGGTTCAATTATACCAATGGGCCCGGATGTTGAATACGCAACCGAAAAACCAAACAGCAATATTGAGCTTCGCATCTATCCCGGCGCTGATGCTTCATTTAAGTTTTACGAAGATGAAAACGATAACTACAATTACGAGAAAGGACAATCAGCTACATTTAACCTGAACTGGAATGATAAAACCCGTAAGCTTACCATATCAGATACCAAGGGGCATTTCCCCGGCCAGCTGAAAAGCCGCACGTTTAATATTGTGATGGTTAAAGGTGTTCATGGTTCGGATGTAGCTTTAACAGCCAAGGCTGATAAGGTTGTTAAATATACAGGTAAAGCGATGGTAGTGGCGCTATAGTGCGTCATTTGAGTCATTGGGTCATTGATCGAGTTAGCCGCACCCAAACCCTCTCCAAAGGAGAGGACTTTAAAAAATTCCGCTTTTTAAGTCTCCCTTTTTTGGGGAGACTTAAAGGGGGCTAACGCGTTATCTATCCATGACATAATAAAAGAAGAGGTGTCATGCTGAGGTTCTCGAAGCATGGTGGGCAGGCCTCTGCGCGCGAGTCTTCGACGGGCTCAGACTGACAGACCCCTTTGTCATTTCTCCTTCAGGGGTAACCGGATTTTAAATACTCACATTGAGATGTTTTTTTATTATCCTTTCTTCACCACGTTCTTTCCCTTATTTGCTTTCATTTTCAAATTCAGCATCTCTACCAAAACAGAGAATGCCATGGCAAAATAGATATACCCTTTAGGGATATGCTGTTCAAAAGCTTCTGCCAGGAGCGAAACGCCGATCAGCAGCAGGAATGATAGCGCCAGCATTTTTACGGTTGGGTGCTTGTTTACAAATGAGGCTACCCCGTTTGATGCCCACATCATAATGCCTACGGCTATAACAACCGCCAGGATCATGATCTCCACGTGGCTGGCCATTCCTACCGCGGTGATCACCGAGTCGAGCGAGAAAACGATATCCAGCAGCATGATCTGGATGATTGTGCCCCAGAACGAATGTTTTTTTATGGTTCCTCCGTCTTCTTCTTCACCCTCAATTTTATGATGGATCTCGGCAGTACTTTTATAGATCAGGAACAGGCCGCCGATGATCAGGATCAGGTCGCGGCCGGAGATAGCCAGTTTTTCAACCCATTCCGGGCTGGTAATACTCAAAACCGAACTCAGGTTAAACAGGGGGGCGGTAAGCGTCATTACCCAGCTAATGGATAACAACAGCAGGATGCGGGTGATCATGGCCATGCCCAAACCAATCCGCCTGCCCTTGCTTTGCTGGGCGGCAGGCAATTTATCAGACAGGATGGAGATAAATATCACGTTGTCGATCCCTAAAACGATCTCCAAAAGCGTAAGTGTGATCAGGGAGATCCAGGACTCGGCCTGGGCAAACATTTCAAAACTCATAGGTAGCAGGTATTTGTTTTTGCCCAAAAATAACAAAACCCCTGCCGTTATTGGCAGGGGCTGGTAAAAATCAGATTTTATTATTAACAAAACCTTATTCAACAGTAACCGACTTGGCCAGGTTACGGGGCTGATCAACGTTACAGCCGCGCATTACAGCTATGTGATAAGCCAGTAACTGCAGCGGGATAGTTGCCACTAACGGTACAAATGCCTCATTGGTTTGCGGGATCTCTATCACATAATCGGCCATGCCTTTTACTTCGGTATCGCCTTCGGAAACAATGGCAATGACGTGGCCTTTGCGGGCTTTTACTTCCTGTATGTTACTGATCACCTTTTCGTATGATGAATGTTTGGTGGCGATGAACACCACCGGCATTTCATCATCAATTAAGGCGATAGGGCCATGTTTCATCTCAGCGGCAGGATAACCTTCGGCATGGATGTAGGAGATCTCCTTGAGCTTTAAAGCGCCTTCCAGCGCTACAGGGAATGAGCTGCCCCTGCCCAGGAACAGGCAATTGGTCGAATCTTTAAACCGGGCTGCAATTTGCCGGATATGTTCGTTTGATTTCAGCGCCTCCTGTACCAGGTTCGGGATCTCGTTTAAGCCGGTTAAATATTCAACCATTTTGCTTTGGGTGATTTTACCCCGCTGCTGGGCTATGTAAAAAGCTATCAGCGTTAGTACGCTTACCTGGGCGGTGAAGGCTTTGGTGGATGCTACGCCAATTTCGGGCCCGGCATGGGTATACACACCCGCATGTGTTAAACGCGGAATAGATGCACCTACCACATTACAAATGCCGAAAATGGTAGCGCCTTTTTCCTTAGCCAGTTCTATGGCGGCCATGGTATCGGCTGTTTCGCCCGATTGGGAAATGGCTATCACCAGGTCTTTTTCAGTAATGATTGGGTTGCGGTACCTGAACTCGGAGGCATATTCAACTTCTACCGGCACACGCGCGTATTCTTCAATCAGGTATTCTCCTACCAAACCCGCATGCCAGGAGGTACCGCAGGCTACGATAATGATCCTGTCAACGTTTTTAAGCTTCTCAGTGTATTCCTTAATGCCACCAAGCTGAACTTTGCCCTGCTGGGGGTAAATACGGCCGCGCAGGCAGTCGCGGATGGAACGGGGCTGCTCATAGATCTCTTTCATCATGAAATGGTCGTAGCCGCCTTTTTCAAGCATTTCAAGTTTTAGGTCCAGCTCCTGGATGTAGGGGGTTTGTACCGAATTGTCGATGTTTTTTACCAGTAAGCTTTCACGGTGTACATAGGCAATTTCGTTATCGTTCAGGTAGATCACATTTTTGGTATATTCCACAATAGGTGTAGCGTCTGAAGCTATGAAATATTCGCCTTTGCCTACGCCAATCACCATGGGGCTGCCTTTACGGGCCGCAATAAGCAAATCGGGCTCATCGGCACTCATAATCACAATGGCGTATGCGCCTATCACTTTGTTTAAAGCCACGCGTACGGCATCTTTCAAATCAAGACCGGTTTCCTTTTGGATATCCTCAATCAGGTGTATTAAAACCTCAGTATCCGTATCGCTTTTTAAAACATGGCCTTTAGCTGCAAGGGTTTCCTTGATCACTCCATAGTTTTCAATAATACCGTTGTGGATAATGGTGAGTTTTCTGTCGCCTGATGAGTGGGGGTGCGAGTTACGGTCGCTCGGTTCGCCGTGGGTGGCCCAGCGGGTATGGCCCATTCCAATTGTTCCCTTCAGGTCAATCCCCTTCACAAAATTTTCAAGGTCCTCAACCTTGCCGGCCTTTTTATAAACTTTAAGGTCATGATTAAGCAGGGCGACACCGGCACTGTCATAGCCCCGGTATTCGAGCCTGTGAAGCCCTTTTATAACAATAGGGTAAGCATCCCTGAATCCTATATAACCAACAATTCCGCACATAAAATAATCAAGTATAAATGTTAAACGCCGCAAAATAAACAGCTATATAACACATATCAGCAATAATTATTTTGATTTTTTTCGAAAAAGACGAAGTTTTAAAATACTTAAAAAAGTATTTTAAGAAGTGTATTTGTCTTAAACAAAAAAATCCCCTAAGCGGGGATTCTTTTGTTTATTGAAAGATATCTTACTTGCGGACCTTGGTGTAAATGATGTTCATGCGGATGCTATAACCCGGGGTTGCCTTATCACTCCCCACTATCACCGTACGGGCTGCCGTTTGTGTTGACGGCGCCACGTCAATACCTGTTGTGGTGTTAATAAGTGTAGTATCAACCGGGGCAATGTAGGTGCCGTAATCAACTGTTTTTTTACGGATCAGGTCCTGAACAAAAGCTGTAACCAGGAAATGGTATTCTTTTTTGGTACGGTCATAATTGCCGCCAAATAAACTTGTTTGCGAACGCGGGTCACTTGCAGATGCATCCTGTATCAGTGCCCGTTGTTTAGCTATATCCAGCTTGTACATGGTAAGCTTAGGTAAAGGCGCATAAGGTACACCTGAACCCGCGCGCGGGGTGATAACAATTTCGGCACGGTTTAACACTACCGATGAGTCAACAAGCTTGTCAAGGCCGGGGAAACTAAGCTTAGCCCTTAAGCCTGCAAGCCCCTGGAGGTAAACCGTATTTTGCGATGTTGTTGTATTATTCAGGGCTGCCTGGATAGTAGTACTATAAGTATGCGTAATTTCGGCAGCACGGTTAAAGAACGGCAGGGTTACGGATGCCGTATCAATGGTACTGGATGTTGTACTGGTGGAGGCGGTAACAACCTTATAAAAAACATCAATTTGCGATGAGGCCAGATTGAGCTGAATAATACCGCCGGCATCGCTGGCCTGTGCCTTGTCTAATGAAAGGTAAAGGCCTTTTATAGTACTTTGAAAAGTTGTTGGTGATGCAAGTACAGCACCGCTTGCATTAAACAGGTTGTTATAGATAAAAGCTTTACTAAGCGGTACACGTAACTGAGGTGCTACGCGCTGAACGGTATCTAATGTGTCGGTACGGATGCGGGCTATGGTGATACTATCATGCGTACGGGCTGTGAAGGTCTTAGACCCAAGCAAAGTGCCCAGATCGGCATCCCAGTGGTTATTGCTGTAATAAGTTTTGCTTTCTACCTTTTGTTGAAGCTGATACACGTTTATTTTATAGCGTGAAGCCAGCGAATCGCCATAAAAACCGTCAGCATATTTTAGCACAAGTACAGCCGAGTCGATTGTCAGGGTACCCGCGGGAACTGTGTAAGCGGCACCGTTAGGCAGGTTAACACCTAAAGCAACGATACTTTTTGTTGTTCCAAATACAGGATCGGTAAAGTTGGCAAGCGGTGTCCGGGTTTGAGCCGAGGTAGCTGCGGTATCATCAACAACAGTGTTAATAACGATGTTAGTATCAACTATCAGGTTGCCATTGATCTCGTTTTGATCATTGACGCCCAAACCAATACCATCCTGGCGTTTACAACTGTTCAAAATAAAAAGACTTATTAACAGGGTCAATAAGTCTAATCGGAAAAATTTCATATATAATATTAAGTCTTATGCAACATCCACCAATTCGTCGTTGGTAATTTCGTCGTAAAAATTGTAATAATTTTCGAAATCTGCGGTAGAATCAAAGTCTAAAACCGATTTATTGCTGTTTTTAACATTATTTAACACATCTGCATCAATATCAGGGCTGCCTAAAACAATACCATCTGAGTAGTGGATTGCACCGGCATACAGCGCCGAATTGGTGCCGCCTTTGTACGGCTCCACATGCTGCTCGTTCATATTGCTCATGATGGCTTTTGTAGCAAAGTCATTGTGCAATTGCTCTTTGAAATCATTTTCATAAATAGAGTAAATGATTTTTGAGTGCTTAAATGTAGGATCGTCTTTGTAGGTTGTTTTCAGATAAGCAGGCACAAGCGCGCTCATCCAGCCGTGGCAATGGATCACATCCGGTGCCCAACCTAATTTTTTAACAGTTTCCAATGCGCCTTTGCAAAAGAAAATCATGCGCTCGTCATTGTCGGCATAAAACTTACCGTCTTTGTCTGCAAACACATGCTTACGCTGAAAATATTCTTCATTATCCAAAAAATACACCTGCATACGCGCCGCCGGGATAGATGCTACTTTGATGATCAGCGGGTTATCATTATCGTCGATAATAATATTCATACCTGACAACCTGATCACTTCATGAAGCCTGTTCCTGCGCTCATTGATATTGCCGAAACGCGGCATAAGGATACGGATCTCGTAACCTTTCTCCTGCATGGCCTGCGGAAGTTGGCGTGTTATTTCAGCAATTTTTGTGAGTTCAAGGAAAGGGGACATTTCATGAGTTATAAACAAAAGCTTAGATTTACCCATCACTAAATCAGTATTTAAAATGTAAAGAAGTCAAAAAATTTGAGTTTGCAAATATAACTATTATTATATAAACTGCCAACGAATTATGCAAGTTACTTTTGGTTATTTTTAATCAATTGTACACCTTTGCCAAATTTTGTAACACCTATTACGTTGAAAATATTCAGCACTAAAAATGAGATAACCGATTATTTTAACCGTAAGCCGGTAAAAGTAATTGGCTTTGTACCTACCATGGGCGCATTGCATAAAGGGCACCTGGGTTTAATTGAACTGGCAAAGCAGCAAAGCACCCAGGTTGTTTGCAGCATTTTTGTAAATCCCACCCAGTTTAACGACCCCAAGGACCTTGAAAAATACCCCCGACCCATTACTGACGATATCCGCCGCCTTGAGGAAGTTAACTGCGATATTTTGTTTAATCCGCAGGTTACCGAGATGTATGCTGATAATGAAAAATGGCATTTTGACATGGGCGATCTGGAGCGCCTGCTGGAAGGAAAATTCAGGCCGGGGCATTACCAGGGCGTTACACAGGTGGTAAATAAGCTGTTCAATATTGTAAAGCCCGATATCGCTTTTTTCGGGCAGAAGGATTACCAGCAGTTTATGGTGATCAGTAAAATGGTTGAGGTACTGGAGATGCCCGTTAAGCTGGTGATGTGCCCGATTGAACGTGAGCCCGACGGCTTGGCCATGAGCTCAAGGAACATTCACCTCACCCCGTATGACAGGGAACACTCGCTCATTCTCTCCAAAGCACTTAACTGGGTTAATGAAAACTTCGGTATTAACAAAATTGACACCCTGCAGCAGCAGGCAGCTCAAATGATCAGCAACGAACCCGGCGTTGAGCTGGAGTATTTTGAAATAGCCGATGGCAAAACACTGCATCATGCCAACCCCGCATCCGAAACAATTGTTGCCCTTGTTGCAGCACGCGTAGGTAAAACAAGATTGATTGATAATGTGTTGATTTCTTAGTCGATAGCCCATAGTCGATAGTCCATGGACGCTTCAGTAGACTGGTTATCCGGCCGATGAAAAATCTTTTACAATCTATGGACTATCGACTATGGACTATCGACTAAATTTATTCCTAACTTTGCGCCATGATAATTGAAATATTAAAGTCCAAAATTCACCGGGTTAAGGTAACGCAGGCGGAGTTGAATTATGTGGGCAGTATCACTATTGATGAAGACCTGATTGAGGCTGCAAATATCATCCCCAACGAAAAGGTTCAGATAGTGAACAATAATAACGGCGCGCGATTTGAAACTTATGTTATCAAAGGCGAGCGCGGAACAGGCACCGTATGCCTTAACGGAGCTACAGCCCGTCTGGCACAGGTAGGCGATATTGTGATCATTATGTCATATGCATATATGGAAACAGAGGAAGCCCGTAATTACGAACCTATTTTGATATTCCCCGATTCAGATAACAAACTGATTAAGTAAGTTTTTTGTGCGGTCGCCGGTTTAATTAGCCGGGTACGACCCAATTCCCAATGATACTTTCAGGCTGGCATCAGTTGCCGTAGCTTTACGCAAACGGTAAACCATCCGGATGCGCACGCTTGGTTGCCGCACCAGTTCGTCTAAAAAGTGTGAGTTGTCAATGTCAAGTACGATGCTGTTGCCGGCGTTGGGTTGGATATCTTTACGTATGGCAACCATCACCTCTTCGCTGCCATCATTTTTAGCCATGTATACCCTTAATGAAGCTATATTGCCGATGTTATAATCTGATGGATCGCTCGACTGCAGTTTGGCTGATATGATACGCACCTCGCTTATCCTGCTGGCATTGTTGCCATCTTTAGTAAAATCCTGGTCAAAGCTGTTGCCCGTGCTAACTGCTGTTTGCGCCTCATCAACTTTGGCCGATGCCGGGATAACCATAGTAGCAGTATACGGAAAAGTAGATTTAACAACTGATTGCAGCATAGCACAGCTGCCCCAAAATAAAATAGCCGCAAGCAACGGAAAAACAGGCTTCTTTATCATAGTCCTTAAATATAACGTATTTGCGCCAGGGCGCAATTACAGGTTCAATTGGAAATTACAGGCCGGGCTGTAAGTAAATATAGTGAGATTTTACGGAAATTGTAAGCCTATTGTTTTAAGAAAATGTGCCCCGAAACTTAAAAAGGGCCGCGTGTTATTGCGACAATATTAAATCTGAAAAAAAACATGAATGGTGTTTGTTAAAACTCTATCTTTGCACCCCGACGCTGAAGTCGGGATTTCTTGGCTTTCAGCGCATAGGAAAAACCGTTTAAAGGCTTAAATGCCTTTGACTTTTGACTTAGAACTTTTGACTTAAAAAAAGCCCTATGCCCAAAGACACCTCCATCAAATCCGTTCTGATCATTGGCTCCGGCCCAATCATTATCGGCCAGGCTTGCGAATTTGATTATTCCGGCTCACAAGCCGCTCTCTCGTTAAAAGAAGAAGGCATCTCCGTTTCTATTATTAACAGCAATCCGGCAACTATCATGACGGATAAAGTTATCAGCGACCATGTTTACCTTCTGCCGCTCACCTGCGAAAGCATTGAGAAAATTTTAACCGAACAGCAGATAGACGCTGTGCTGCCTACCATGGGTGGTCAAACCGCGTTGAACCTTTGTATCGAAGCGTCTGAACGCGGCATATGGGAAAAATATGGCGTTAAAGTTATCGGTGTAGACATCGCCGCCATCGAAAAAACCGAAAACCGTGAGGCTTTCCGCCAACTGATGGTTGATATCGGCGTAGGCGTTGCCAAATCAAAGATCGCCAATTCTTTCCTCGAAGGTAAAGAAGGCGCGCAGGAAATTGGCTTCCCGCTGGTTATTCGCCCAAGCTATACCCTGGGCGGTAAAGGCGCGGGTTTCGTTCACAGAAAAGAAGATTTCGACGCTGCCCTTAACCGTGGCTTACAAGCTTCACCAACCCACGAGGTATTGGTTGAGCAGGCTGTATTAGGCTGGAAAGAATACGAGTTAGAGTTGTTGCGCGACAGCAACGACAACGTGATCATCATCTGTTCTATCGAGAACTTTGATCCGATGGGGATCCACACCGGCGACTCGATCACCGTGGCCCCTGCCATGACCCTGAGCGATCGTTGCTACCAGGAAATGCGTAACCAGGCCATCAAAATGATGCGCGCCATAGGTAATTTTGCCGGCGGTTGTAACGTACAGTTTTCGGTGAACCCTGCCGATGAAGAGATCATCGCCATCGAGATTAACCCGCGTGTGTCACGTTCATCGGCCCTTGCATCAAAAGCTACCGGTTACCCTATCGCTAAAATTGCTGCCAAGCTGGCCATAGGTTACAACCTTGATGAAATTGAAAACCAGATCACCAAAACCACTTCGGCTTATTTTGAGCCTACTTTGGATTATGTGATCGTTAAAATACCTCGCTGGAACTTTGATAAGTTCAAAGGCGCTAACAGAGAACTTGGCCTGCAGATGAAATCGGTAGGTGAGGTGATGGGCATTGGCCGCAGCTTTACCGAGGCTTTACAGAAAGCCTGCCAAAGCCTGGAGATCGGTCGTGCCGGTTTAGGTGCCGACGGTCGTCAGAGCCGCAACCTCGAAGAGATCATGGCCAGTCTTGAGCACCCAAGTTGGGACAGGCTATTCCACATCTATGACGCCCTGAGCCTTGGTGTGCCAATCGAATCGGTACGTAAAGTAACCAAGATCGATCGCTGGTTCCTGAACCAGATCCAGGAATTGGTTAACCTGGAAACAGAGCTTCGCCGTTATTCATTGAACAACGTTCCTGAAGAATTCCTGTACACCCTGAAACAAAAAGGTTTCTCCGACGTGCAGATAGCCCACATTTTGGGTAACGTTACCGAGGAGGATGTGTACCAGCGCCGTAAGGCTTTAGGCATGCACCGCGTTTACAAAATGGTTGATACCTGCGCTGCCGAGTTCCCCGCTAAAACTCCATACTACTATTCGAGCTACGAAGGCGAAAACGAGTCGGTAGCATCTGACAGGAAAAAGATCATTGTATTAGGCTCGGGCCCTAACCGCATAGGCCAGGGTATAGAGTTTGATTACAGCTGTGTTCACGGGCTGCTTGCAGCCAAGGAAGCCGGTTTTGAAGCTATCATGGTTAACTGTAACCCTGAAACTGTATCAACCGACTTTAACATGGCCGATAAGCTGTACTTTGAGCCTGTTTACTGGGAGCATGTACGCGAGATCATCGAGCTTGAAAAACCTTATGGGGTAATTGTTCAGCTGGGTGGCCAAACAGCCCTTAAAATGGCTGAGAAAATGCACGAGCACGGCATCCGGATCATTGGTACATCATTCAATGATATGGATATTGCCGAAGACCGCGGCCGTTTCTCCGACCTGCTGAAGGATCTTGATATCCCATACCCTAAATATGGTGTAGCCGAAAGTGCGGAAGAAGCGCTTGAAGTTGCCCACAAAGTTGGTTACCCGGTACTTGTACGCCCAAGCTATGTATTAGGCGGGCAGGGCATGAGCATTGTGATTAACGATGAAGACCTTGAAAAAGCTGTGGTAAGCCTGCTGCGCAACCTGCCGGGCAACCGTGTGCTGATCGACCATTTCCTTGACCGTGCCGCTGAGGCCGAGTCTGATTCGATCAGCGATGGCGAGGATGTACATATTGTAGGGATCATGGAGCACATTGAGCCTGCCGGCATCCACTCGGGCGATTCATTCGCTGTATTGCCTCCGTTCGATCTGTCGGACAATGTAATCCACCAGATAGAAGAATATACCAAAAAGATAGCTAAAGCGCTTAACGTACGCGGTTTGCTTAACATACAATTCGCTGTTAAGGATGATAAGGTGTATGTGATTGAAGCTAACCCGCGTGCTTCACGTACCGTGCCTTTCATCGCCAAAGCTTATGATGTGCCATACATCAATATAGCTACAAAGGTTATGCTTGAAGCCAATAAACTGAGCGACTTTACCATCGAGCGCAAACTGTGGGGCTACGCTATCAAAGAACCGGTATTCTCATTTGATAAATTCCCTGAAGTTACCAAGGAGCTTGGCCCTGAAATGAAATCGACAGGTGAGGCTATCCGCTTTATCCCTAACCTGCAGGACCCATACTTCAGGCACCTGTACAAAGAGAAATCAATGTATTTGAGTAAATAATTAAAACATTAAATTGCAGCCTTTGTAGTTTAATTGCTAATAACGTGAACCTGCAACCCTAATTGCAGGTTCACTATTGTTGTATTTAGTTGCTATAGATTGAAAGTTAATACGGCTAATGGTCAGGAAATCAACCTGAAGAGTGTTGATCCTGAAGATATGGATGGTGTTTTAGTGAAAATTGAAAAATCATTTAACATCAGTTTAAACGATACATCGGTAAATGATGTGCAAAACTTTGGTAAACTTTGCGACGTTGTTGTTGAAAAAGTAAAAAAAACAAATGATGGCTGTACCACACAGCAGGCGTTTTACAAACTCCGTAATGCCATCAATGCATCATCGGGGTATGATAAGGATATCATAAAACCCCAAACCAAACTCGCTGATCTTTTTCCGCGCGACAGCCGTATTGAGGCTGTGGCTGCCATTGAAGAAGAGATGGGTTTCCAGATCCGTTTGCTTCAGCCGAAGCAATGGATAGTTAACCTGTTTTCCATGATATTGGTAGTTAGCTTTGTTTTGGCCTTTTATTACCTGGCCATAGGTATTGCCGGTATGGTAATAGCCGGGATAGGTTTAAAACTGGCCGGGCGTTTTGGCAAAGAGATGCATGTAAAAACCATCGGCGACCTGGCCGAAAAAATTGCCCGCGAACATTATATGAAATGCAAACGCGAAGCATCTGCAGTAAACAAAAACGAGGTTTCCGAAAAATTAAGGCAGCTCATTGTAACAAACGCGTAGGTGTAGTCGTCAGGGTTAACAGACATACGTTAACTTTAAACGATTAATCTATCCTGCTTTGAAAATTACCTTTATCCTGCTTTTTGCCCTGTTGGCGTGTGGGGGAGTAAAAGTTCATGCCCAGTCCAAAAATGCCATTGGTTTGGGATTAGGCCTTAATACCTCCCGTGAAAAAAACGCCGGCTACGGCGGCCTTTTACAAGGTGAAATTAAAATAACAAAAGCAGTAAGCATTACGCCTTATCTAAGCGTGGAAGAGCCATACTACGTAGTGGGAGGACTTTCGGGCAGATATTACTTCAATAAATTAATCTATGTGTCGGCCGGTGCATTGGGTTACTTTGATTCTGATTATAGCGGTTACGGCGGCACCGGCGGGGCAGGTTTTATTCTGCTGTCAGGGCGCCATCAAATACTCGATCTTAATGTTCATGGCGATTATTTGAAAAAAGGGTCCCAGGTTACGCCTTTTGCCGGCTTGAGGCTTATTTACAGCTTTTCATTTACCCGGCTTGAATAGCTTTATTTATCTATCATTAACCCTTTTACTTCAAAGCTAACCTTACGGCCGGGGTTGGTATTTACCTTATGCTGCTTTTTGCCGCTAACCGTATCGCCGGCCATGTGTTGCAGGTCATCGGCAATAAATTGTTTGGCTGCTATTCCCGAAATGATTACCGTACGGCCAGCCAATTGCCTGGGGAGGCTCACCCCTGCATTGGTGAAATGGGCTGTTATAACCCGGTTGTTACCCGCATCCATTTCAAACCAGCCGCCTTTTTCTTTAGTTACTTTAATAACCCTGCCGCCAATGGCCGTAGTGATCCGTGTTTTTTTACCCATAAAAGCTTCCAGTTTGGAGGCGGGCATTAAGGCTATCGTGTCGGGCTTTTCGCCAAATATCATTCCGTGGGGTAGCGGCACATGTTTTTGCGCAATAGCTGTATTGGCTATCAAAATGGATATGAATAACGTGATGAGTTTCATAGTAAATTAATAACAGGTATACACCAAAAATGTTGCCGGATTTTGATGGCTTTACCTCCGTGAGCAAGCAGTTGACAGGTTTTATTTGTGTTTGCAGGGCGGCGGAGCCTTTTGGTAAGTAATAAGTATGTTAATATTTGTTAAAATGTTACTTTAAAGTAATTTGCTACGTATTGATAAGTTAATTTTGCTTACTTACTACATATAACTTTTAAACTAACTCGTGAAAAAGAGCTTTACCAAAACAATTTTATTTGCCGCGTTTTTATTTGCCGTTGCTTTGGCCGGCACAAGCTGTGGTAAAAAAGGAAACGTTACACCCGTAACCGTGCCTGATTTAACCACAATGGATGTGGTGACTGCCGAAAGTGGAACCATAGCCTATACCGGTGGTTTATTTAATGGGTCGACCGATGTGAGCCTGAGCAGCTACGGTATTTGTTACAGTGCCACCAATCAAACCCCTACCACTGCCGATAAGAAAACCACCGATACGGTAATTTTGTACGCCTATACTACAAAACTTACCGGTTTAAGCCCTAAAACAACTTATTATGCACGCGCGTATGCTGTAAATAGTGCGGGTACAGGCTACGGAAAAGTGGTGCAGTTTACCACCGGCGAAGGTACAACATCAACAGGGGGCACAGTTAGCACATTGGCCGGTAATACCGCGGCCGACTTTGTTGACGGTTTGGGCGGCGCTGCTCTTTTTAACAGTCCGCAGGGGGTAACCGCAGGTACCGACGGCAATATTTATGTGGCCGATTCATTTAATAGTGCCATACGCAAAGTTACTGCAGCAGGAGATGTCACTACGCTTTCGGGCAACGGTAGCATTGGCTATGTTGACGGCCCTATAGCCACCGCACAGTTTTATGCTCCGCAAAGTTTGGTTACCGATGCAACAGGCAATATTTATGTAGCCGATTATGGTAATAATAATATCCGCAAAATTACCCCGGCCGGCGTGGTTAGTACTTTTGCAGGCAGCGGCGATGCCGGATATACCGATGGTACAGGCACAAAAGCAACGTTTAACAGTCCGCGCGGGTTAGCAATTGATGGCTCCGGAAATATTTTTGTGGCCGATCTGGGCAATAACCTGATCCGCAAAATAACCCCGGCGGGTGTTGTTACCACATTTGCAGGCAGCAGGGGCGCAAGCTACCTGGATAATGCAACGGCAACCAGCGCTACTTTTAACAAGCCTAACGGTATAGCTATTGATGCCAATAACAATATCTATGTAGCCGAAACGCTTAATCACGCCATTCGTAAAATAACCCCTGCGGGTGTTGTTACTACTTTTGCTGGCGGTAATAAACAAACTACCCTCCTTGGCGCCCCTTCGGCCATTGCGTTTGATAAAAGCGGGAACCTGTTCATAGCCGATCAGAATGGCAGGATCCTGGAGATCACCAAGGATAAAGTGTTAAAAGTAATTGCCGGTAACGGAACAAGCGGTTTTGCGGAAGGTGTGGGCACTGCAGGGATTTTTAATTCGCCGCAGGGTGTTACCGTTGATGCCGGAAACAATGTTTACGTAGCCGACTATTATAACAACCGTATCCGTAAGATTGTGCTGCAATAAGATTTAATTGTTTAGATATTTTTTCAGCGGGATAGTTTTTCTTTCGGGAAAATTATCCCGCTTTTTTATGTGAGGAGAGGTGAAGTTACACATAGTGGTTTTCTCCTGGTCAAAGGATCTTCTTCATAGCACAGAATTGTATACAGAGGCGAAGAACGGGCTCGTGTATGCATATGACTTGATAATTGCGGTCATGTTGAACTTGTTTCAACACCTCAAGTGCTAAGCAACCATGCTGAGTAAACCGGCCACTTGTCCTGTGGGGTGCCGAAACAAGTTCGGCATGACGTGCAGGGTAGTTCATTCACCTTCATGTAAACTTCCTACCCCCTAATTCTTCTTAAAATCATACGCGCCCCGCTCTACAAAATCAGCAACTTTTACGCGTACTCCCGTAACCTCGCCGTTTTGTACCATGAACGGAAATACAGCTTTCCCCAGTGTAGGGTCAGAGAAAATTACATAAAAGCGGTTGCCGCCAAGTGGTTTTAGTAAGGCATACATTTTAGGGTGATGCTCAAAGCGCATTTCGAGGTTGTTGCCTTCGCCCTGGGTAACCTCCATGCTACCGTAAAAATCGTTGCTGTATTTGCCAATATATTTGTTTGGCAGCAACATTGGTTTGGGGTTTAACAGCACAGAATCCCTCAGCTTTTTATCTTCGGCCTGTTCGGTTGCGATATTGGCTTTGTATTGTTTTAAATAACCTTCGCTGTAATTGCGGAAGGGTTGTTTGAAATAAGCATCTAAAATATCCCAGCGCAGGGCCTCAAACAACTGGTTCTGATCGGTATTGGTTAATATGATGATGCCCAGGTTATCCTGCGGCGAAAGCGTTACTGACGACAAATAGCCGTTAACCCCGCCATCATGCATCACCAGCCTGTGGCCCGAGTAATCCTGGATAAACCAGCCTAAGCCATAAAGCTCAAAGTTATTTTCGCCATTCATATGATGAACACTACTCACAATATCCTGCGGCACACGTGTTGCCTGGATGGCTGCGGAAGGGATCACCTGGCGCTGCCCAACCTTACCGTCGTTCAGTAAAGCAAGTGCCCATTTGCTCATGTCATTTACCGATGAGCTGATAGATCCCGCAGGTGCGATGCCATCTATCTGACAATAAGGGATTGGCGTAAGCCTGCCGTCGACAATAGTATGCGGCACCGTGCGATTTAAGGATGTTGGTAAATCCTTGCTTAGGGCCAAAGTATTGCCCATGCCCAGCGGTGCAAAAATGGCTTCCTTTATGTAAGCTTCCCATGAGTGCCCGTTGGTAACCTTCGGAATGATCTCGCCGGCTGTTAAAAATGCCGCGTTGGTATAACCCCAGCGTGTGCGGAACGGATAGGTGGCTTTAAGCTTGCCCAAACGTTGTATCACCTCCTGGCGGGTAAGGTTGGTATTGTAAAAAGTAAAATCGCCCTGGAAGGTCCGGAAGCCGAGGCGGTGGCAAAGGAGGTCGCGCACTATTACCTGGTCGCTTGCGTTTTTGTCTTCCAGTTTAAATTCCGGTATGTATTTGGTTACCTTGTCATCTAACGACAGCTTTTTGTTTACTTCCAGCATGGCAAGCGCTGTTGCCGTGAAAGCCTTGGTATTGCTGCCTATCATGAACAGGGTGTTTTCATCAACTTTGTTCATGAGGCCAAGCTCTTTAATACCATAGCCCTTCATTAGCACAACCTTGTTGTCTTTCACAATACAAACAGCTATGCCGGGCACTCGCCAGTTGGTTAAGGCCTTGCTGATATAGAGGTCTAAACTATCTTTAATGAACTTGCTCCTGTCGGCCCGCTGGGCGTTTACCGATGCGAAAAATAACATGCAGGCGGCGAGCAATAGAGGTATTTTTTTCATTACAGAGGGCTTTAGATTTCTTTATTGTGCTAATTTAACGCAAAATTTACAGTGACGTTATCTAATAAATAAAAATAACGTTGCTCTATTAATTCAAACTAAATGTATATGAAATTTTACCGTTCGGGATTATTTTTCCTTACTGCGCTATTGTTAATCTTACTGCAAAATACGGCCCGGGCGCAACGGGCCGCCGTTAACTGGACAAAAGACGGCTATCAGTATTACCGTATCACCGGCGGGCAAATTATCATGATTGATGCCCGTGATACTTCAAAGAAAGCTGTTTTTATCACCAAAGAAGAATTGACGCCGGCCGGCAAAGCGCCTATCAGTGTTAAAAGGTTTACAGTGAGCGATGATAACAAAAAAGTGCTCATCAACACCAATACTAAAAAAGTATGGCGCTATGATACCCGCGGCGATTACTGGGTGTATGATTCCAATACCAAAAAGCTTTGGCAGTTGGGTAAAAATCTGCCGGCATCATCATTGATGTTCGCCAAATTTTCGCCCGATGGCAGTAAAGCTGCTTACGTAAGCGGGCATAATATCTACATGGAAGACCTGGCCGATGGTTCGGTAAAACAACTAACTACCGATGGTACCCAAACGCTTATCAACGGTACTTTTGACTGGGCTTATGAGGAAGAGTTTGGCTGCCGCGACGGTTTCCGCTGGTCGCCGGATAGTAAATCAATAGCCTACTGGCAAATAGACGCCGGCAAGATCAAAACTTATTTGATGCTGAACACTACCGATTCGGTTTATCCCTACGTTGTGCCGGTTGAATATCCTGTTGCAGGCGAAGATCCAAGCTCATGTAAAGTGGGCGTTGTGAATACCGCTACCGGTAAAACTACCTGGATCAATGTGCCCGGCGATGCTGTGCAGCATTATATCCCTAATATGGAATGGGCCGATAACTCAAACGAAGTTATTCTTGAACAACTGAACCGTGCGCAAAATGAAAGCCGCGTATTTATCGGCAATGTATCAAATGGTACTACCCGTGTTATCCGCGAAGAGCATAATGATTCATGGATTGATGTTAAAGCTCGTGTAGCCGGCGGCGACCCGGTAGGCTGGGGCTGGATTGAAAAAGGTAAAAGCTTTTTGTGGCTGAGCGAAAAGGATGGCTGGCGCCATTTGTATAAAATAACGCGCGAAGGCAAAGAAAGCCTGATCACCAAAGGCAATTATGATGTGATCGGTATCGACATGATCGACGAAGCTTTGGGTTATGTATATTTCATCGCTTCGCCGGATAATGCTACACAGAAATACCTTTACAAAATAAAATTAAGCGGCGGCACGGCCGAGCGTGTTTCGCCTGCTGATGAACCGGGTACGCATAGCTATGATATTTCGCCTAATGGTAAGGTTGCGCTGCATAATTTCAGCAACAGCTATACCCGCCCGCAAAGCGAGGTGATCAGTTTGCCCGCTCATAAACATATCGGCGGCACTGTAATAACCGTTGATAAAAACGCTAAAAATAAACCCGAGTTTTTCAAAGTAAAAACTGTTGATGGCATTGAAATGGACGGCTGGATGGTAAAACCAACCAATTTCGATCCGAATAAAAAATATCCGGTGCTGTTTACCGTTTATGGCGAGCCGGCCGGACAAACCGTAACAGATACCTGGGGTACGGGCCGTAACAGGCTATATGAAGGCAGCATGGCCGACGACGGGTATATTTACATGTCGGTTGAAGGTCGTGGCGCTCCTACCCCTAAAGGCACCGCGTGGCGCAAGGCTATTTACAAGAACATCGGGATCATCAATATCCGTGATCAGGCTATGGCTGCCAAAGAGATCATTAAATGGCCATTTGTCGACTCAACCCGTATTGCAGTACACGGCTGGAGCGGCGGCGGTTCATCAACCCTTAACCTGATGTTCCAGTATGGAGATATTTATAAAACAGGTATCGCGGTAGCAGCGGTGGGCAACCAGCTTACTTATGATAACATTTACCAGGAGCGCTATATGGGCGTACCAACCGATGATGCCGGCCGTGCAGTGTTTATCAAAGGCTCGCCGGTTACTTATGCTAAGAATTTGAAAGGCAACCTGCTTTACATTCATGGTACGGGCGATGATAATGTGCATTACAAAAATGCCGAGCTGCTGATTGACGAACTGGTGAAATACAACAGGCAGTTTCAGCTAATGTCGTACCCTAACCGTACGCATTCGATATCGGAAGGCGAAGGTACAACACAGCATTTGCGCACGTTATTTACACAGTATCTGAAAGCTAAATGCCCTCCGGGAGGAAGATAAACATATTATATGCAAAGCCCTCATATAGTTCATTATATGAGGGCTTTTGCTTTTGCGGCGAAAAAGAATATGCTGCTGTATCATTACGCTTTTTTTAAGCGTAATCATTGATATGAAACAAATTACGAATCCTGCAAAAGTGTTAGGCTTGTTAGCCGTTGTTTTAGTAACGGCGTTTTGGGGTTGCCATAAAGAGTCGGTAACAAGTGAGCTAAACGTATCGGGAAAATGGATTGTTCCGGCAGCTTATTCAAAACAGTGGATACAATATGAATACGATTTTAAAACCGACCACACATTTGAAGGTACTGTGACCAGTATCGACTCGGTTTCCAAAAAGCTTATCGGAACAGCGTCAAAAAGGGTTGGAAAGTATAAGATCCAGAATTCGGTGTTAACCTTGTATGATATAACCGATTATCAAAATAAAAACAATGCTTTTGGTCCGGTTTCCGAACTGGCGGCGGTTAGCAACGTTATTGCGGTAACGGCGAACTACACTATGGTTTTAAATGCCGGAGGGAATGTACTTACGTTGACATATATATGCGGACCGGCCGACGATTGTACCGCGCCACAGGGTGTGAACTATTTTAAGCAATAACCGATTTATAATTCTGCGGGATATGAAAAATGCCAGTGACAAGTGTTACCGGCATTTTTTCTTTGGGATGTTTTAGTAAGTATCGGTAATTTAATAGTCTTCGGCATTTAAATGATCTATAAACGAATCCCCATTTTTTGAGGGTGATTTTAACGGCTCGGTATCAAAATCACTCTTGCGGCCAAGCATAGTGAAGTTTTCGGCCACAATTTCGGTAGTATATTTTTTTATACCTTCCTTATCCTCAAATGAGCGGGTGCGGAGTTTGCCCTCAATATAAACCAGCTTCCCTTTTGAAAGAAACCTGGCCGCTACTTCTGCCAGTCCCCGCCACATTACAATATTATGCCATTCGGTTTGTTCAACCTTGCGGCCATCTTTGTTAAAAGTTTCGGAAGTAGCTAAAGGGAAACTCGTAACAGATACGCCACCTTCTAAATTCCGCACTTCAGGGTCTTTGCCTAAGTGGCCAACGAGTATTACTTTGTTTATTCCAGACATGCCATAAATTAACGCAAAATTATTTTACAAATTAAAAATATTTTTTAATAATATAAAAATGATTTTTGGTAAAGCTAACTCCGGCAGGTTTTGAACGTTAATTTTAACCCAGTTTTCGTGCGTTTTGAGTGGCTGGTTTTTGATTTTTATCAGCCTTACAAAAAGCCGCTGATGGGTAAGGATGTGTTTATGCACCGGCGAGATTTCAGTAGCTTCAATATCATCACCAAAAACAGCTAAAACTTCGGGTTGTTTCAATAGCGCTGTCAGGGTTAAAAGTGAGCTTGTTTCTACCATAGGTAAGTCAAACATATTGGCCCAGATGTCTTTATCGCCCCTTTTGTTCATCAAAATGGTGTCGCCGTTGGTTACCAGGAAATAATTAAAAAAGCGCTCACACACTTTTACAGTTTTTAATTTTACCGGGAGAGCGGCAACAGCGTTGGTGTTAAAGGCCACGCAACCCAGGCGGACAGGGCAAATACCACAGGCCGGATTTTTAGGTTTGCACAGCATGGCACCAAACTCCATCACGGCCTGATTATGCAGTCCCGGCATTTTCTTATTAAGAAAATCGTCGGCGGCTTGTTGAAATGTTTTTTTACCCCCGGTTGAGTTGATAGGCTCATAGATACCCAGGTATCGCGCCAGTACACGATAAACGTTACCGTCTACTACGGCTTTGGCTTCATTAGCCGCAAACGAAGCGATGGCGGCGGCCGTGTATTCGCCAATACCTTTTAGTTTTATCAGTTCATTATAGCTATCCGGGAAACGTCCGTTATGGAGTTCCTGTACCAGCCGGGCTGTTTTAAGCATGTTGCGCCCCCTGGAGTAGTAACCCAGTCCCTGCCACAGCTTCAGGATTTCATCTTCATGAGCTGCGGCAAAACTGCTTACATCAGGATATTTTTCCAGGAAGCGATAAAAATATGGCATACCCTGTTCTACCCGGGTTTGCTGCAGTATGATTTCAGATAGCCAGATCACATAAGGATCGGTAGTATTGCGCCAGGGCAGGTTTCGTTTGTTGTTTAAGTACCATTGTACAATT
This sequence comes from Mucilaginibacter sp. SJ, assembly GCF_028993635.1. NCBI lineage: Bacteria > Pseudomonadati > Bacteroidota > Sphingobacteriia > Sphingobacteriales > Sphingobacteriaceae > Mucilaginibacter > Mucilaginibacter sp. SJ. The sequence goes on along the minus strand of NZ_CP118631.1, from coordinate 3,439,164 downwards.
TCGTCGGTAAAATTCATTGTTGTAAAAGTAATTAAGAAACAAGAAGGCAGGAAACAAGAAGGCAAGAATCAGGAATCAAGAGGAGCGGAAGGCTGGAGATAGGGGAAGAGTCAAGAGGTAAGAGTCAAGAAACAAGAATCGGGAGATAAGAAATCAAAGAGTCACGAACCAGGAGAAAAGCCAGGAGGCCGGGGAGTTGATATTTAAAAATCAGAGATAAATATTGGCAACTAACCTGTGAAAGTACAAGCCCTTTACTACCAGTTGGATTGATAGATTTTCACACTTTTTTTCACACTTCTTTACACCGGCAAATTGATGTTTAACCAGTAATTTATAAGCCTCTCATACTCAAAATTGTAACGAAAATGTAGGTTTTACGGCCCTGGTAAAAAAAAACGGATAAATATTTCGCTGTTAACGGATAAAGCAATACTTTTGCAACCCCAAAACAGTTAAGTATTTATAAAATTAAATTAAGTAAATAAGATATGACTAAGGCAGAAATTATAACTGAAATCTCATCAAAGACAGGTATAGAGAAAGTAGACGTGCAGGAAACTGTTGAGGCGTTTTTCAAAGTTGTTAAAAGCTCAATGGTTGGCGGCGAAAACGTATATGTAAGAGGGTTCGGTAGCTTTGTGGTTAAAAAAAGAGCTAAGAAAACAGCACGTAACATTTCAAAAAATACTGCCATCATTATCCCTGAGCACTTTGTGCCAAGCTTTAAACCGGCCAAAACTTTTGTTGAGAAAGTAAAGTCAGGTAACAAAACCAGCAAAAAATAATTATACGCCATCATGAATAAAAAACAAATAGTCGTTAGTGCAGCCGTAGTTGTTATTATGGGCTATTTGTATTGGTTGCCCGTAAAAGGTTTAGTAAAACCAAAAGACGATAAAAACGGCAAACCGGCCATGGCCGCCTCAGCAGGCGCTGTTAAACCGGCAGCTAATGTTACCGTTGATATGGTGTCGGCCCCTGCCAAAGCAGCTATTGGGGATGCATTGGCGGCTAAGATCAATGACCTTGAAGCCCAGTTAAAAAAAGCATCAGACGCAGATGCGCCGTCTTTGCAAGCGCAGCTTGCCAAGCACTGGGATGATGTTAACCAGCCCGCACCTGCAGCGTTTTATTACCAGGCATTAGCCCGTAAAGAAAACAAGGTACAAGACTGGATAAATGCAGGTAACCGTTTTAATGATGCATATAAACTTACACAGGATACTTTATTTCAACCTGCGTTTGTGAATGATGCTGCCGAAGCATTTCAAAATGCTTTGAAATTACAACCCGAAAGCCTTGAAGGTAAAACCGGGTTGGGCATAGCTTACGTTAATGGCGCAGCAGGCCCTATGCAGGGTATAGCGCTGTTGCTTGAGGTTGTTAAAAAAGACCCGAAAAATTGGAACGCTAACCTTAACTTAGGTATGTTCGCCATGAAATCGGGTCAGTATGAAAAAGCGGTAGGCAGGTTTAAAACGCTGCTTGCGCAAAAGCAGGAACTGGAACCTACTTTCTATTTAGCCGAAAGCTATAAGCAATTAGGCATGAAAAAGGAAGCTATTGATGCTTACCAGAAATGCAAAGAAATGATGCCTGACCCTGTATTCAGTCAGCGCATTGATGGATATATCAAGGAATTAAATAACTAACACACATTTAAAAATTATTATTATGCCGAGCGGTAAAAAACGTAAAAGACACAAAATGGCTACCCACAAACGTAAAAAACGTTTAAGAAAAAACAGACATAAAAAGAAATAAGCATTTGTGTTAAGTTGATAGTACTTAGTCTTAAGTACAAAGTCTTTTTTTCTGACTTTAAACTTTCGACTAAAAACTTAAGACTAAACATTGGTGATTTTACCTGCCCCAAACCGGGGTGGGTACTTTTTATTTATTAGTGTTTTTTTACCCACTTATTAACACACGGTTTTTACCGTTATAAGAAATGGAGTAGCAATTGATAAAAGAATTAATTATCGATTCATCCCCCAACGGGGCTACTATTGCATTATTACAGGATAAACAACTCGTAGAGCTTCACAAAGAACAGGTAAGCAACAACTATACAGTTGGCGATATTTACCTGGGCCGCATCAAAAAGATCATGCCCAGTTTAAATGCCGCCTTTGTTGACGTTGGCTATGAGAAGGATGCCTTTTTGCATTATCTTGATCTTGGTCCGCAGGTGCAGAGCCTGCTTAAACTAACCAAGCAGGTACGTAGCGGGGGATATCAGTCAAAGCTACTGGATGGGTTTAAGCTTGAGGCCGATATCAATAAGGGAGGAAAAATCTCCGAGATATTAACCAAAAACCAGCTTATCCCGGTACAGATAGCCAAAGAACCCATATCAACTAAGGGGCCGCGTTTAAGTTCCGACCTGTCGATAGCGGGCCGGTATGTTGTTTTAGTACCCTTTTCGGAAGCAATTTCTATTTCGAAAAAGATAAAAAGCAATACTGAGCGCACACGTCTCCGTAAAGTAGTTGAGAGCATTAAGCCAAAACATTTTGGCGTTATCATCCGTACAGTTTCCGAAGGTAAAGGGGTTGATGAGCTACAGAAAGATTTGCTTGACCTGATCTCGAAATGGGAACAGTTTATTACCAAGCTGCCTTCTGTTGAGCCTTCAAAAAAGGTATTGGGCGAAATTGGGCGTACTTCAACTATCCTAAGGGATATTTTGAACCCCGATTTTCAGCACATTTATACCAATGACAATAGTATGTTCGAAGAAATTCGGTCATACGTTCATGAAATATCGCCCGATATGGAGAATATAGTCCGCTTGCACAAGCACAAGGAGCCTATATTTGACCATTTTGGGATCGAAAAGCAAATTAAAGGCGCGTTTGGAAAAACCGTTAACCTTGCCGGTGGTGCTTACCTGGTAATTGAGCATACGGAAGCCCTGCACGTTATTGACGTAAACAGCGGTAACCGTACAGCCAGCAAAGAAAACCAGGAAGAGAACGCTTACCAGGTAAACAAGGAAGCAGCTAAAGAAATTGCAAGGCAGTTACGCCTGCGCGATATGGGCGGCATTGTGGTGATCGATTTTATCGATATGCACAAACCGCAAAACCGTAAAGAGCTTTTTGATTTTCTGCGTGCCGAAATGCAGTACGACCGTGCCAAGCACACCATTTTGCCTCCAAGCAAATTTGGACTGGTGCAGATCACCCGTCAGCGGGTAAGGCCCGAAATGAACATTGTTACCAGCGAGGTTTGCCCTACGTGTAACGGAACCGGAACGATAAGGCCAACCATTTTGCTAATGGACGATATTGAAAATAATTTCAATTACATCCTTACCGAGCAAAACGAAAAAGGTATAACCCTGGCTGTACACCCATATATTGAGGCCTTTATTAAAAAGGGCATCTATAACCGCCAAATGAAGTGGTTTGTAAAATATGGGCAATGGATAAAGGTTAAAAGTAACCCATCGTATCAGATCACGGAATTCCATTTCTTCTCATCAAAAGACGAAGAAATTAAACTGTAAAAATTCAGAAGTGCAACTGTTTGAAAATGGCACAAAATTAAAGATCTTTAAAAAGAGCAGGTGTTGGATGAGCACCTGCTCTTTTTGTGTGCCAGGCACGTGTGTCATCTATAGGGTGCAAGTCCCGAAGACGCATTACAGTGGGAAGTCTTAGCTTAAGGCAAGGAGAAAGTGTGTGAACACAAATCTGAAGGAAGCCAGCGGCAAAAGTTCGAGCCTACGAACAGAAACTGCATATCAGGCGGGATAGTATGGGTGATGCTGCAAAAGAAGCAAAAGCCCGACACTGTACAGGATACTATAACGTAAATGCAGAGGCTACATGAACGGAAAGCGGACACACTTACCCTGGGAGGTCTGCGTAACGACGAGTTCGTAAAGCGCAGAAGTCAGCAAACGTCATATTAGTTCCGAAACGAGCTCCGCAAAGCGGAGAGGTCTCACAAAAGGATGAAGGACTGCATGTTAGAATTGGCCAAGACGCTGATGGCTCTGTGTCGTCACCGCTAACAACGGAACCCCATAAGCGAACTGCCTGCAGGAGGATAGGCCGGAAGCCGAAAGTAAAGTGCAGGAGGAGTTGAGGTGCGACATGCGAACAAGGCGGCTGTAAGCCGGAAACAAATGTTTTTTTTTAAAAGAAGTATGCTCGAAGAAATACTTGATTACAGGAACATCAGCAAAGCGCTGAAACAGGTAATGAGCAATAAAGGCGCTGGTGGGGTTGACGGTATGCAGACCGATGAACTTCGCGACTACCTGAACGAGCACTGGCGTCCGCTCAAAACAAGTATTTTAGAGGGCAGTTATCAACCAAGCCCGGTACGGAAAGTAGAAATCCCCAAGCCCACAGGCGGTCGCCGGATGTTAGGCATACCAACCGTAATCGACAGGCTCCTTCAACAAGCCATCAGTCAATGGCTAAGTCCGCAATACGAACCGGAGTTTTCCAAAACAAGTTACGGTTTCAGGCCAGGCAAGAACGCCCGTCAGGCGGTCATGCAGGCCCAGGAGTACCTCAATGAAGGTAAAACAAGGATAGTAGAGTTGGACTTGGAAAAGTTCTTCGACCGTGTCAACCACGACAAACTCATGGGATCGCTATCAAGAAAGGTAAAAGATAAACGCATCCTTGCGTTGATCGGCAGCTATCTGCGCAGCGGTATTATGGAAGGCGGGGTTTCAAGCGTCCGATTGGAAGGCACCCCACAGGGTTCACCGCTTAGCCCTCTACTTTCCAACATTATGTTAGATGAACTGGACAGAGAACTTATACGGCGCGGGCACAGCTTTGTGAGGTACGCCGACGATTGCAGCATCTACCTTAAGAACTGGAAATCAGCTCATAGGGTAGAAGGCAGTATTATCCGGTACGTAGAAAAGGAGCTTAAGCTAAAAGTGAACAGGACAAAGACGAAAGTCAGCGCCCCGGCGAAAAGCACGCTTTTAGGCTTCTCTTTCTATCGCAGCAAAGGAAAATGGGAGATACGGCTATCGAATCTGACGGTAAAACGGATTCAAGGTAAGATTCGCCGGCATACGGAGCGGAAGCACCCGAACCCAATAGCCGAAAAGATAAGAGAATTGGAGACGGTCATCATGGGCTGGATAAATTATTTTTGGATAGCCACGGCAAAATCGCAGATGCGAATGTTGGATGAACTGGTACGAACCCGTTTACGGATATGCCAATGGAAACAATGGAAGCTACCAAAAGCAAGGGTGAAGCGGCTAATAAAGCTGGGCGTTAAGAAAAGGAAAGCTTATGAGTGGGGAAATAGCAGTAAGGGATACTGTCGGGTAGCCCACAGCCCCATACTGCAAACCACGCTTAACAATCTGTACTTTAATAACTTAGGATACACAGGGTTCGAGAACAGATACTTTTGGAAAACTAAACACCAGTTATCTATATTCTGACAAACCGCCGTATACCAGACCGGTACGTACGGTGGTGTGAGCGGACGGTAAGGGAGAATTTCACTCCCTTACTTCCTACTCGATTGTTTTTAGGGTACCTATCAGGTGCCATAGCCTTACGGCAGCAGAGATGACGTAAGCCTTATGTTGGTTAGCATTTGGAATAAATAACAAACCTTGCTATTGCCAGTCTTTAATCATATCTTGCCTGTCAATGATCAATTATCACATAACCAAACTCAATTGGTGGCGTCACAGCTTTGTGCAGCCGGTATCATAACGACTATCAGGTATTAGTCCTATTTTCAATATTCGTCCGGCAGTATCATTATACAGGTCCGTTTTTTTTTATCTATAACAAAATTACAATAATGGCTTTTGAACTAAATAACGTTGTGCCCTGGGGCCGCACGTTTACCGAATATCAGCAAATGTTTAACCTTAGCGCCGGTGATGTTACCAAAAAGATCGTCAGTATAGGTGATGGCCCGGCAAGTTTTAATGCGGAGATGCACGCAATGGGTAAGCAGGTTATCTCCATCGATCCTTTATATCAATTTTCGACTGATGATATCCGAAAACGGATTGATGAAACCTGTGTAGAAGTGATAGGCCAGGTGAGGGCTAACGCCGGTAAATTTGTTTGGAACAACATTAAAGATGTGGAAGGACTGCAGGAAATAAGAATGACCGCGATGAACCATTTTCTGCAGGATTTTGACCAGGACTGCTTTCGGCAAAGATATATTAAACATGCCATGCCCGCTAAAACCTCTTTTGCGGATAACGCATTTGAGTTGGGCCTAAGCTCTCATTTTTTATTGCTATATGATAATCTGGGGTTAAAGTTTCATACAGAAGCTATACAGGAGATCATGCGCATATGCCCCGAATTGCGGATCTTCCCAATATTAAACCTCAATGCCGGGGCTCCAGTGTTTTTTGACGAACTACTTGACGTGCTTGGCCGCGATTTTAATATTGATATACAAAAAGTGGATTACGAATTTCAAAAAGGAGGTAATCAAATGTTGGTTATTAAAAGCAAGATATAAGTAAATGTGAAAAATAGCCCGGTTGGATCTGATGTTTTTTAAAACCAATACATTTATTTTTGAGATATGGAGATAGTTGATAAAATAAAAGAGATTTTCGAGCCAAATTTCGAAGTTTTAAAGGTAACGAGATCAGGCCCTGATAGCTTAAACGCTGAAGCCTTTATTACTATAGAGGCGAAGCACGAGGGGAAATCACATAAGCGTACTTTTAGAGAAGCTGAACTGATACAATTAAACGCCGAAGGCAAGTTAGCTGAAACAATAAGAGCGCTGTGCGCTGTAATGCTAACATCAGAAGAGTAAATACTTGTTTAAGTGCCGGTACGTTTTCCCTCACATAGAAAACATTTACTTAATAATAGTTGTCGTATTGCTTCCGGCTTGGTTCGTGCCGGCAACCCTGCTGGTCGAAGGTGTGCCGGCTGCTTAACTCCGACCAGTTAGGGGCATCCAGTCTTTTCAGGTTGCCTGATGATGTACCAGGTCTGCCAACTCGTCTACATCGGTTTTATGTTTTTTCTTTTTGGGGTGTTTGGCTTCAAGATAATCCTGGACGTGTTCCTGTTGGGAGCCGGCTGTTTCATCTGATTTTTTGCCACGGAAGTAAAACCAGATCCCCGCGCCTGCTGCCAAAACTCCTGTTATGCCGGCTGTGATCCATAATCCGGTATTGTTTTTTTGTGCAAATAGGTTTTTCATAGCTTTTTTCTTTATAGCTGAACAAGCCACATTTCATTTAGTTGTAATTAATTTAAAAAGACAATTATTTATCCGCTGGTTAAAACCATTAAAATGCACCGCTGTTAATCAGTTACATCTAATAAGAAAAGCTATGTCAAAAAGAGGCGTAAAAGTAGAAAGGAACTCTGTATCAGAGCAGCCACACGAATTGAACTATGAAGCACGCAAAGAAGGAACAACCGCAAAAAAGGTAGAAGCGGCAAAAAAATCAGCAGGCTCCAATCAACGTAGTGCAGTTGAAAAGAAATTGAATAAGTAAGGTATTAATGATACTGATTGAAGTTACGCTGCCGCTAAACTTCGACCAGTTAAGAGTTTAACTTTCCTTATACCAATCTACTGAAATTCCCGAACTTTACTCCGGGTAAAATGCCCTGCTGTGTCACTTATGTTCAAATATTTCCGGTGGATTATAATATTGGTCTTGTTACTTCCAGTGGCTTCCTGCCGCAAACCCGGCAATGCTACAACAGCCTTTTATTACTGGAAAACCGCCTTTAACCTCAACCAACAGCAGGAAGCCTTACTAAAGCAAACCGGCAACAATGCCTACATCCGTTTTTTTGATGTAAGCTGGAGCGATAAAGAACAACGCTCTTACCCCAATGCCGTTGTACAACTCAACGAACTCCCGGCCGGACTAAACATTACCCCGGTTATTTATATCACCAATAAAACTTTTGAAAACACTGCCGATACTGCCGTTGCTACACTTGCGGCACATTGCAATAAACTGATCAATGAACTGGCCACAGAAAAGAAGATCAGCTATAGCAAAATACAGGTTGATTGCGATTGGTCATTAAGCACCCGGGATAAATACTTCAGCTTCCTTAAGGCTTTTAAAAAGCTTAACAAAAAACAACTGGAAGCAACTATCCGCCTGCACCAGGTTAAATTTAAAGACCGTACAGGTGTGCCTCCTGCCGACCGCGGGGTATTGATGTTTTACAACATGGGCAAGCTCAACGCCGATCTGCAGCAGCCCAATTCAATATACAATAGCGATGATGCGGATAAGTATATCGCTTACCTGGGCAGCTATCCCCTGAAGCTGGATATTGCCTTGCCTTTATTTTCCTGGGCTATTCATATCAGGGAGGGCCGGGTGATCCAGGTATATGGAAAAATAGGGCGAAGGCAACTTACCGATCAGGTTCATTTTGAACCAATTGAAGGGCAGGCAAATTACCGGGCCAAAACGAGCTTTTTTCTTGATGGAATTTATATCAAACAAAATGATATTTTTAAACTTGAAGAAACGGACAGCAATACATTGAACGCTGCCGCCCAGCAATTAACACAGCATCTACCTAAACAAAAAAATACAACCATCATCTACTATGAACTGGCCAACATCGACCTTTCAAAATTTAACCAGGAAACCCTTACGCAAATTTCTGCTCGTTTTTAGTTTATGTACGCTAACGATAGCAGGCATGATCTGGGCTTGTGCCGACTCGTATGAGGAAGAATATTCCGTTTTTACTCCCGAATATTTTGTCAACAAGCAATACTCCCCCTTCTTTTACACGGGTAACGAGGTTTACTATGGCTTAGGCTATACCGATGGGAGCAATACCTGGTATAACGATATTATTGTTGACGAATGGTACGATCATTTTAACCGTCAATTCAGCAAAGCCTCACTGCAGTACCTGCTTATTAAAGCCAGTGCCGGCGCTGTTGATTCTATCTCCCGTAAATCAGCCGGCGCGCTCAAAGTACTGCCCGCTAAATACCCGGTTATGAGCACCGGTACTGTATCGGCAAAAATGCTCAAGGCTTTTTATAGCTACCTGAAGCTGGCGAAAATAAGTGAGGCTTATTCGGTAAACGATAAATATTATTCGTGGGATAAGGTAAAGCCCAATCATTCGCCGGTAAAGCTGGCTTCAACGCTGATTGGCGCCTTCGATGCCGAAACAGATCCTTTTATCAAGGAGCGTTTATGGTTTCAAGCCGTTCGTTATTATTACTTCCTGGATAATTCGTCGTCGGCAACAACTGTGAAACTGTTTAATCAGTTCAAAGATCATTTTCCTAAAAACCTCATTTACTACCGTACAATGGGCTATGTAGCCGGATATTATTACAGGCAAAAAAACTACGCCCTATCAAACTACCTGTACAGCCTTTGTTATGATTACACGTATAAATTAAAGATCCCGAGTTTCTGGAGCTTCCACCCGCAAAATGAAAGTGATTGGAATGCCACACTCAGGCTTGCCAAAACGCCAGAAGAGAAAATAACCCTGTGGCATATGATGGGGGTACAATATGACGCTGCAAGGGCTATAAAAACTATCGCGGCCATCAATCCAAAATCCGAAAAGCTGGACCTGCTGCTAAGTCGTCTGATTAATATCAGGGAAGCTGGAACAGGGAATGACAAGCCCGCTGATTCAGTAAAAAGAGCCGATGACAACGGCAAACGCCTCGTGGAGAGCATCGCCCTTAAAAATAATACGGCCAAGCCTTACTATTGGAACCTTGCCGCGGGGTACCTTAACTTTTTGGATAGCAACTACACCGCAGCCGGTAAGTTTTATGCTACAGCAAAAAGCCAGTTCCCCGCCGGCGATAAAATGATTGTAGCACAGGGCAAGTTGCTCGACCTGATGTTATATATCAAAAACCTTAAAAAAATGGATGCCACTGCAGAGGCAAAATTAACGGAGCCCCTTAACTGGCTTGCCAACCTGCGCGATAGTAAGATTAAGATCAAAGACCTGCGGTTTGATAATGCCATTTCGGTTTGTAACCTTGCCATATCGCGGCTTTATAAAAAGCAAGGCAACCCAATCAGGGAGGTATGCTTTAACAACAATGCACAGGATTTTTATGCGGATAGCGCCCGGGTACAGCACATGATCGATCTGTTAAATAAGCCCGACAAAACACCATTTGAGCAAGCTATGCTGCGGTATTATCCAATAACACTTAACAATTTATATTATCATCAGGCTATTGCGCTCACTTATCAGCAAAAATTACCGGAAGCTATTGCCCGGCTTAAAAAAATGAAGCCCGACGATTTGGTGCTTGCCGGCAACCCTTTTGCCGGCAGATTAGTTGACTGTCATGATTGTGACCATGCGGCTATGAAGATGAAAAAGTTTACACCATTAACCTTTTTAGAAACGTTGTATACAATGGACACCGATATTGAAAACGGGAAAAATATTTATCGTAGTGCTTTTTCTGTTGCTAATGCCTATTATAACATTACCTATTATGGTAACGCGAGGCTGTTTTATGAGGGAGACGTAGTTGCTTCGGGTCCTACCGGTCGCTATTATTATGAGGGAGAAGAAAGGATGGATGATAAGCTAACCTCCATGCGTACAGCTATCAGGTATTATGAACTGGCGCGGAAAAACGCCGCGACTGACGAGCAACGCGCCCTTTGTACATTTATGCTCAGCAAATGCGCGCTGAATGAAATTTACAATGACCCAAACTTTAAAGGTGCCGACAAGTTTGCCGATATAAAAGCCAGTCAGCTTGTTACCGGCGCGTATTACAATTATTTTGCCGAGCTAAAAGAAAAATACAATAAAACGGCCTACTATAAAGAAGTGCTGAAGGAGTGTGGCTATTTTAGGATCTATGCAGATAAGAAGTAATGGTAATTGAGTAGTATTTACCAATGTGTTTTGCTAATTAATTTAGTAATAAAATAAATAATCTGCATATTTGCACATCTGTAATCTGCACATCTGAACAATGGCCAAATCCAAGATCGCGTACTTTTGTCAAAGCTGTGGCTTTGAATCGCCCAAGTGGCTGGGTAAATGCCCGTCATGCCAGCAATGGAACACTTTTGTTGAGGAGGTGATTGAAAAAGGCAATGCAGCGGTACCTGCCTGGAAGCCTGCATCAACCAGTCAGCAGCGGGCCAATAAACCCGTGGCCGTAACGGAGATCACTTATACCGAAGAGCACCGTGTGCCAACTCCCGATAAAGAGTTTAACCGCGTTTTGGGAGGAGGGATAGTGCCCGGTTCACTGGTATTGATAGGCGGAGAGCCGGGCATAGGCAAATCAACCCTGATGCTGCAGCTTGCGCTCAATATGCCAAACCAAAAAGTTTTGTATGTATCGGGCGAGGAAAGTGAAAGGCAGATAAAAATGCGGGCCGAAAGGTTAGCTTCGCCCGAAGGGGGAGTCATAGGCGAAGGCGCTTATATACTGGCAGAAACTTCTACCCAAAACATATTTAAACAGATAGAATCATTAGAACCGGATATGGTGGTGATCGACTCGATCCAAACACTGCATTCGGCACATATCGAATCAACGCCCGGCAGTGTATCGCAGGTTAGGGAATGTACAGCCGAGCTATTACGCTTCGCCAAGGAAACCTCGACACCGGTGTTTCTGATAGGCCATATCACTAAGGACGGCATGATAGCAGGCCCTAAAATACTGGAGCATATGGTTGATACCGTGCTGCAGTTTGAGGGCGACAGGCATCATGTTTACCGCATATTGCGTACTATCAAAAACCGTTTCGGCTCGTCATCTGAGCTGGGCATTTACGAAATGATGGGCGAGGGATTGAGGGAAGTATCCAATCCGTCAGAGATTCTGCTCTCACATAGGGAGGCCCCCTTGAGCGGCATCACTATTTCGGCTACCTTAGAAGGGATGCGGCCAATGCTGATTGAAACCCAGGCCCTGGTTAGCACTTCGGCATATGGGATGCCTCAGCGTACTGCTACCGGCTTTGATACCAAACGCATGAGCATGCTGCTGGCGGTATTGGAAAAACGCTGTGGTTTTAGGTTGGGCGCAAAAGATGTATTCCTGAATATTACCGGCGGCATCAGGGTTGAAGACCCGGCTATTGACCTTGGTTTGGCGGCAGCCATTATCTCATCGCACGAGGATATGCCCATCCCGTTCAAAACCTGTTTTGCAGGCGAACTGGGACTTTCGGGCGAAATCAGGGCGGTAAACCGCGTGGAGCAACGCATTGCCGAAGCGCAGAAGCTTGGCTTTAACCAGATCTTTATCTCCAAATATAACCTCCCCGCCAGCGGCCAGGATAAAAAGCGCATGGATTTGTCCCGCTATGATATCGACATCAAAATAGTAAGCAGTATTGAAGAGGTTTTTAGTTTGTTGTTTGGATAAGAGGGGAGCTTAAGGCTTGAAGCAGAATGCTCAAAGCGTTTAATTGATTTCATGTTATCTTTTTATAGTGTTGTTAGATAGCTATGATCATAAAATTATTGGCTTTAAGCTTTAAGCATTCCGCTTTTAGCTTTTTTCTAAAACTTCAAATTTGTTTTAAGCCAGTTCTGCACACCTTCCTGGCTGGTGATATCGGCAGGAAGTTCATCGTGGATCAGTTTTTCCATTTTATTGCCGGTATTGGCAAAACGGTAATCCCAAATCACCATTAATTTATTGATCAGGTATACCATTTCATTCCCTTCGTTTTTGTTAAACGTAGTATGATCGGGCCTGCCATTTACACGCGGATCATTCGGGATGTAAGTAGTCCATTGATAATCGGTGTAGTATAGATTTCTTTTTGAAAAGAGGATCATAAGCCGGCAAATTTCTTTAAATGTACATATAATAAAACAGAATGAATGGCACCAAACCGGTTTTTAAATGAAATAGCGAAAGGTTTGGAGGACGTAATTTTAGCAATTGATTCGTTATATTTGTATAGTGATGCAGTTATCAACTAAGGACATACAAATACTAAAAGATTACTTTTCGGGGCAACCCGTAATAAAGGCATATCTGTTTGGTTCCTATTCGCGCAATGAGGCCGACGATGAAAGCGATATCGACATCCTGGTTGATCTTGACTACTCAAAGCACATTGGTTTGGGGTTTGTATCTATGCAAGCCGATATACAACAAAGGCTCCATAAAAAGGTAGACCTTATTTCGTCAAAAGCCATATCTAAATACCTTTCGCCATTTATCGAAAAAGACAAAATTTTGATTTATGAGAGGTAAGATGGGCGATAGCCAAAGATTGCTACATATTTTAGAGGCAATTGATCAGATTCATTCTTATACTTTAAATACCGACTTAACAACATTTCTTTCAAATTCAATGATGCGGTTTGCCTGCGTTAAGCAAATTGAAATTATTGGCGAGGCCGCCAACTACATTACGCCCGAAACAAAGGCAATGTTCACCGATTTAGAATGGAAACAGATTATCGGGATGCGGCACATTCTTGTTCACGAATACTTTGGCGTTGATTTTAATCTTATCTAGCAGGTTATCATTAATGATCTCCCGGTTTTGAGACAAAAAACTTCGATAGTATTAGACAATATCAGGTAATAATATTGATATAAATTTTTCGCGATTTAATAGTAATTTCAGCGCTGATAATTTAAGTTGATGAAAAAATTACTACTCTTTACCGCCGCCTCGGTACTTGCGTGCAGTGCTATGGCACAGCAGGAACCACAAAAAGCTATTTACTATTCCATATCATTTCCAAACGCGGCCCATCACGAGGCTGAGATAAGTATGACCATTCCGCAGGCGCCATCAGGTGCTTTCAGGGTACGGATGAGCCGCTCATCTGCCGGTCGTTATGCAACCCATGAGTTTGGTAAAAATATTTACAACGTTAAAGCTACCGATGTTGACGGTAAGGAACTGCCCTTAACCCAAATTGAGGGCGATGTTTATGAAGTGGGAGAACACCCGGCCGCGGTAAAAGTAAGCTATACACTTTTTGGCAACTGGACCGATGGTACTTATGCTTCTATTGATCCGAGCCATGCCCACCTGAATATGCCTGCCGCGTTTATGTGGGTGGTAGGGCAGGATAAACGCCCCCTTACATTTGAGTTTAACGACATTGATAAATACGGCTGGAAAGTAGCTTCACAACTTAAACATGAAGGCTCAAATGTGTACAGCGCACCCAATCTGCAATATATGATGGATAGCCCTACCGAACTGTCCAATTACAACGTCAGTAGCTGGGAAGTAGTAAATACCGATGGTAAGAAAGAAAAAATAAACCTTACCATGCACTCAGACGATAGCCAGGCGGTGATTGATAACTTCGGCAAGATGATCCGGAAGCTGGTGCTGGAAGAAAAAGCCGTATTTGGCGAACTGCCCAATTATGATTTTGGCGAGTACACTTTTGTGAGCGATGTAAACCCTGCTGTATCAGGCGACGGTATGGAACATCGTAACTCTACTTCTATAACTATTCCGGCACCCAAGGTTGAAGGATTTGAAAACAACCTCATGGGTGTTTATGCACATGAATACTTCCATAGCTGGAATGTAAAACGCATCCGCCCAAAATCATTGGAGCCTTTTAACTTTGAACACGCCAACATGAGCAGTGAGCTTTGGTTTGCCGAAGGTTTTACGCAATATTACGGCGAGTTATTACTTGCCCGCGCCGGCTTTGTAACGGTTGATGATTATACCAAAACCATTGCCGGTTTAGTAAACCAGATCTTAAACACACCTGCCGCTGCCAAATATTCGGCCGCCCAAATGAGCCGCTATTCGGTCTTTGCCGATGCAGGTGTATCTATCGACCCTAATAATAACGTTAACGATTTTACCAGTTATTACACTTATGGCGGTGCTATTGCGTTGGCGCTCGACCTTCGCCTCCGCAGCGATTTTAACATGACGCTTGATGATTATATGCGTGCTGTTTGGCTTAACCGGGGTAAAGTAATGAAACCGTATACCATTCCCGATTTGCAAACCGATTTAGGTAAAGTAACCAATAACCCTAAGTTCGCGGCCGATTTCTTTAAGCGTTACATCAACGGAACCGACAAAAACAATTACGAAGAACTATTAGCTAAAGCAGGCCTGGTACTGCGTAAAGTACAGCCGGGCAAAGGCTGGGCTGGTCCTCTGGCGGTTACTCCGGGCCGTGGCCGCGCCGGGCAGGCACGTGCTGCGGATGCCGAAGGTTTGCCAATACTTTCAAGCACGACTATAGGTACCCCGGTTTACAAGGCAGGCATCGATGCGGGTGATGTGATCCTGAAAGTTGATGGAAAAGATATTAAAGATCAGAAAGGGTTTAGTGATGCCATTGCCGATAAAAAGCCGGGCGATAAGATCATGGTAAACTATAAAAACCGGACCGGTGCCCATGAAACCACTATCACACTTGAGGAAAACCCCAATTTTGAAGTGGTAACCTTTGAAAAGGCAGGCAAACAACTAAGTAAAGAACAGGAAACTTTCCGTAACAACTGGCTGCAATCAAAAGTCAAATAATTATGAAAAAGATCTCTATAATAACAGCGGCATTATTAAGCGTTTCGGCTTATGGCTTTGCACAGGATGTTAATACACTCATTAGTAAAGATGATGTAACCCGGATTATCAAAACGCTGTCGGCCGATGATATGCAGGGCAGGGCCACTTTTACGCCGGGCATTGAAAAGGCAGCTACATTTATTGAAGGCGAATATAAAAAGGCCGGTCTTAAACCTATGGCAGGCAATACCGGTTACCGTCAAAACTTTACAATGGTACGATCGGCCCCCCTTAGCTTGAGTGTAAGCATCAATGGTAAAGCTATAGCTGCCGACAGCGTGTTTGCAAGCGGTACGGATTCGTTTAAATGGGCAAGCGATAAAGATGTACAGGTAGTTACCGTTGGTGCGGATAAAAATTTCAGGACCGAGTACCGGGCGGCTTTACAAAGCGGCAAAAAAACACTTTTGCTGATCGACCCTAAATTTAAAGAGCTGTTTAGCCGGGTTAAGTCGTACCTGGGGGCAGGCAGTACAAACTTTAAAGGCACAGTAAAGCAGCCTTTGGTATTTGTATTGGGTAAGTTCGATAACACAGCATCGTTTGATGTTAACTGTGATATCAAAAACGAAGAATTGCCGCTGTTTAATGTTGCCGGTATCCTCCCCGGGAAAACCAAGCCGAATGAATATGTGGTATTTTCGGGACACTATGACCACTTGGGGATTATCAAACCTGATAAACCCGGCGTAACAGACAGCATTGCCAATGGCGCGGATGATGATGCCTCAGGCACAACCGCTGTATTGAGCCTGGCTAAATACTATAAAAAGTTAAACAACAACGCCCGCACACTTATTTTCGTAGCTTTTACTGCCGAAGAGATTGGCGAATACGGCTCTCAGTACTTTGCTAAACAAATAGATGCAGATAAGGTAGTTGCCATGTTCAACATCGAAATGATTGGTAAAGCGTCCAAATTCGGCACTAATTCGGCATTTATTACCGGGTTTGAAAGATCTGATTTTGGCAAGATCCTGCAAAAGAACCTGAAAGGTACGGCCTTTAAGTTTTACCCGGACCCTTACCCGGACCAGAACCTGTTTTACAGAAGTGATAACGCGTCGCTGGCTGAAGTTGGCGTACCGGCCCACACCATCTCAACCGACCAGATTGATATTGACAAATTATACCACACTGTTGGCGACGAATTTAGTTCGCTGGATGTAGATAATATTACTTCGGCCATCCGCGCGATAGCCCTAAGCTCGCGTACTATAGTTTCGGGCCAGGATACACCAACAAGGGTTCCGAAGAAGACGGAATAAGAGCGTCAGAATCAGAATTTTCAGAATGTTTGAATTTTCAGATTAGCACATCACATTCTGGATATTCTTGAATTCTGAAAATTCTGATTCAGACAAATTTGCTGCCGCAGGGAACACCCGAATGATAAGGATTTTAAAATCCCCTCTTGAGATGGAGCGCGGAGGAACGAGTAGTAGCAGGGGGGGCTGCTGTATGCTTGTCAAAGCAGAGACACACCCCTTCGCTCCTCTCAAGAGGGGAGTCGCACGCGGCCAGCACTTTACTTTTATAGTTCATGAACAAAATACTCAAAATAGCAGTTGTAGGCCCCGAATCAACAGGGAAGTCAACCATGTCTGAATATCTGGCGGCGCATTATAATACGATAGCTGTACCGGAGTATTCGCGCGAGTATTGTGCAAACCTTAAGGGCGATTGTACCTGGCAGGACGAGGTAAATATGTTTCACGGCCAACTGGCACTTGAAAAAAAGCTGCTGCCGCAGGCTAATGGGATCCTGATTTGTGATACCACTTTTTTAACAGTAAAGATCTGGAGTGAGGAAATGTTTGGCAGCGCCCCGCAGGAAGTGCTTGACGAACTGCCTCATCATCCCTATGATTTTTATTTACTCCTGGATATCGATCTGCCCTGGCAGGACGATCCCTTGCGCAATTTCCCAACCAGGCGCGCATATTTTATGAACGTTTGGCACCGCGAACTTCAGGCGCTTAACGCCCGGTACGTAGTAATATCAGGCCTTGGGCAGGATAGGTATGAAAATGCAGTGAAAGCGGTGGATGAATATCTGAACCGTGATTTTTAGGATTAAAGGATGGCCGGATGATGTGCGGATGATGTTTAAAAAAGCCTCATTTCGAGGAACCACAAGGTGAAATCCTGAAAAAAAGTGATAACGTGTACAATATATTTTAGTGATGTTGTGCGGTGGCCGCGTTAGTGATAGTAGCGGATACCGGCCAATGGCTAATGCCTTGTGCAGTATAAGCGTAC
Organism: Mucilaginibacter sp. SJ; assembly: GCF_028993635.1. Classification (NCBI taxonomy): domain Bacteria; kingdom Pseudomonadati; phylum Bacteroidota; class Sphingobacteriia; order Sphingobacteriales; family Sphingobacteriaceae; genus Mucilaginibacter; species Mucilaginibacter sp. SJ. Next base: position 3,421,367 of record NZ_CP118631.1, on the reverse strand, counting down.
AGCCCGGGCCGCAGGCAACGCCCATATCAACAAATCAATTAAAAAACACATCCGACAATCAATAACTTACATTTACGTCATTTTAACGTCCCATCAGGGTCTCTCGCAGATTCAAGTTTACCCACAAAATCAATAGTCAAATTGGTTAATCTTCATAAGTTGAACCCCTCCGGGGTTCGGGTAAGGGCTGTGACGTTATTTCTACAAACCTTTTCTCCCTCCCGGGGGATTTTACAATTTAATAAACATATATTAATTGCTCAAGTACAGGTGCACCAGCGGTGCAAAAGAGTTGTAGCTTGTAAAGTTATAGAATATCCTTTGCCACAGAGGGGCAAAACATGACGTTTTGCTGTTTAAGCGACAAGTTTTATGGGTTAACTTAAATCTGCGAGAGACCCTGAGGGAACATAAAACTCTACTCCAGTGAAACACACCTTTCGCCTTTTACCTTTATCCTTTCACCTCAAAATTAAACCTTCGCAAACTTCTTCACCGTTTCGGTTACATGTGCCAAATGATGGTTGCTGTGCCATGCGTACAGGGCCAGTCCTTTTTTCAGCGATATCGTTTCGCCCGAGGCCGGGTGAACAAATGTGCGTACCCATTCGTTTTCGGTGAAACTTTCAAACAGGGCTACAAAATGCTGATGGATGCCTTCCAGCATTTTTAATGATGGCTCAACCGGCAGCCGATAATCGGGCAGCAGTGCCCAGTCGGCCTCTTCATATGGCTTTATGGTTGGGTTATTTTCGGTAAGGGCAAGCTTAAAGCGGGTAATGGAATTCATGTGGCTATCGGCCAAATGGTGGATCACCTGGCGCAGTGTCCAGCCGCCGGTGCGGTATGGGGTATCCAGCTCCTGGTAATTAAGACCGGCAATTGCATGTCTCAGTTTCCCGGGCAGGGTAGCGATATCTTCAATCCAGCCGCGCATATCTTCGGCAGTGTACGAAGCCGGGGGCGCAAACTTCCCGATAGGGTATTTCATTTGTTCGTCTGTCATCATAAATGTTAAAAAAATTTAAATTAGGTATTATTTTATACTACCACAAGCTTTTGACCTATTTTAGCGTTCTGTAGATTGTTAATTTAACTAATGATAAAAAAGTTACTGGCCGTACTTTTAGTTTTTAACTGTACGCTATCCTTTGCACAAACCATTAAAACCGACATATTAGTCATAGGCGGAAGCGCAAGCGGAACAGCGGCCGCCATACAAGGCGCACGAAGCAAACTAAAAACCATGCTGGTTGAACAAGGCCCCTGGCTTGGCGGCAGCATGACAGCCGGCGGGATGTGCATAATTGAAGGTAACCGCAATTTACCAACAGGCATCTGGGGCGAGTTCAGGCGCAGGGTGCGGGATTTTTATAGTAAAACACCGGGTTATGATACGGCTTACAATGCTACGCTAAGATTTGAACCTTATACCGGGGCCGCTATCCTCAAAAAAATAACCGATACGGTAAAAAACCTCACTGTAAAATTAAACACCCCATTTACAGGCATTAAAAAAGATGGCACCGGTTGGGATGTAACTATCACCCTCGACGGGAAAACGGCTACCGTAAAAGCCAAAGTAGTTATTGACGCTACAGAAACCGGCGATGTGGCCGCCAAAGCAGGCGAAACCTACATTTATGGCTTTGAGAGTAAAAAACAAACTGCCGAGCCCCTTGCACCTGATAATGAATCGCCACAATTACAGGACCTTAGCTGGATTTCCATTTTGAAGGATTTTGGCACTTCGGCCGATAAAACTATTCCCCGCCCCGAGGGGTATGATGCCGCGGTGTACACCTGCCTTAAAGGGAAGAACATCAAAAAAATGCTTGATGATGGCAGGCTGCCCAATGAGAAATACATGGTCAAATGGGCCGAATGCGGAAACCAGTTCCCAGTGACCGCGGATAATTTAAAACCCGAAAACCGGGAGGCTTTTTATGCCAAAGCCCGTTTGCATACTTTGGGTTTGATCTACTATTTGCAAACCGAACTGGGTTATAGAAATCTGGGATTGGACGATGGTTTTACCACGCCCGATCACTTGCCATATATCCCCTACCTGCGCGAAGCCGGTCGCGCGACAAAAGGTTTGGTGAGGATGATGATGGATGATGTGTACAAACCTTACGACCGCGAATCAAAACTTTACCGTACAGCTATTGCCGTTGGCGATGCCTCCCCGGGCCAGCATTATACAGATGCCAATGCTCCGAAAGTTAATTACCCACCTTTCCCTGCCTATGGCGTGCCCCTGGGGGTCATTGTGCTTAAAGACCTGGGCAATTTATTGGTAACGGAAAAAGCCATGTCGGTAACGCACCTGGTAAATGCCAGTACCATGTACCCCTCGGTACAAATGGCTATTGGGCAGGGTGCCGGTGCTACAGCAGCCTATTGCGCCTTTTTTAAAACTACTACGCAAAATCTGAATGTGCGGATAATCCAGGGCGAACTGCTGGATTTTAAAGCCTGGATCATGCCATTTGCCGATATTAAACCAACCGATCCGTATTTCAGGGCGATACAACAAATAGGTGCTTCCGGACTATTAAAAGGGGTGCAAAAAGCAGATGGCAATACTGCAGGGTTGCTTTTTCAGCCTGATTCATTGGTAGCCACTGCCGAAATAAAACCAACACTGGAAGAAACCTATACCCGCGGTTTTTTATGGTTCAATAAAGAAAAGCCCGGTCCGCTGTTCACGGTAGGAAACCTGTTATCGTTTATAAGCGAAACTACGCTAACCGATCCGCATACTTTAGAGATTGCCATGCAAAAAGCATGGAAAGATCAATATAAATTTAGTTCTGCTTTTGATATGAAACGCCCGGTAACCCGTCGGGAATTTGCCATACTGGCCAACAGGTTTTTTAATCCTTTTGCGCGGTCGGTGGATATTGCGGGGAGGATGGTGAATTAGAATGTCAAAAACGATGTCATTTCGACCATCGGGAGAAATCTTATACATCAAGTTAGCAAACTGTGCATAGCCGATTGCCGGGCGTGTAAGATTTCTCTTTCGCACCAACACTCAGCCTTCCCCTGCTCCATCGACATTTTTGTAGCAACTACATCTATAACTCCAATTCCAACTGATCCCCCGGCCCCAGCTCCTTATCGTCCCGTTGCTTAACCGCTATCTCCCCAAAATTTGAAAGCGAAATGCCCAGCAGCCGCACTTTTACATCATCAACACCTGTTGCAGCCATTAATTGTTTGGCCGTATGGCTGATCGTTTCCAGATCGTTTACCGCTGTGGGGAAGGATTGATTGCGGGTGATCTGTTTAAAATCGTGGTATTTTACCTTGAGGGTAATGGTGCGGCCTTTGAGTTCATATTTGAGCAGCCGGTTATGAACGGTGACCGCTATCTTATCAAGCTCAGCCTCCATTTCCTCAAGAGTTGTCAGGTCATAGGCGAAAGTATCTTCGGCACCCAGGGATTTAGTCTCGCGGTGGGGTTGGACTTCCCTGTTATCAATGCCGCGCACTATCTGGTAGTAAAATTTGCCAACCTTGCCAAAGTGTTTTACAAGGTCACTTTCTTCCAGTCGTTTCAGGTCGGCCCCGGTATGCAGGCCCATCTGTTTCATTTTTTGAGCGGTTACCTTGCCTACACCAAAGAATTTTTCGACAGGCAGCTGCTCCATAAAGTTTTCGATGCTTGACGGCCCGATAAACTTCAGGCCATCGGGCTTATTAATATCAGATGCTATTTTGGCTACAAATTTATTGATAGACACCCCGGCCGAAGCGGTGAGCCGCAGCTCATCTTTAATAGCTTGTTTAATGAGTTTGGCTATTTCAATGGCCGAGCCGATGTCCTGTTTATCGTTGGTTACATCCAGGAAAGCTTCATCTAAAGAGAGCGGTTCTATCAGGTCGGTATAACGGCTGAAGATCTCCCGGATATGCTGTGATACCTCCCGGTATACATTAAACCTTGGCCTTACAAACAAAGCATGTGGGCAAAGCTGTAATGCTTTTTTCGATGACATGGCCGACCGGATGCCAAACTTCCGGGCCTCGTAACTGGCGGTGGCCACCACACCTCCCCGACCTTCGGGCAAACCGCCCACCACCAAAGGTTTACCCTGGTACTCCGGAAAATCCCGCTGCTCAACCGACGCGTAAAATGCATCCATATCTATATGGATAATTTTACGGTGAATATTTGGTGATTGCTCCGTCATGGTGATAAAAGCAAATATAGGCGGGTTGCAGGCTTGCTGCAATTGTTGTGGTTAATAGGATTCAAGGCCTGTTAACATAGGATAAAAAAAGCAAGGGAATGTGCGATTCCCATCTTAAGAGCTATCGTGTGTACACATCTTTAAAAAAGTGTCATTTCGATAGAGCAGCGGCAGGCTGAGCAATGGAGCGAAAGAGAAATCTTCTACATCAGGCTCTACAACTATGCCTATAAAAGTAGGGTGTAGAAGATTTCTCCTCACCAGCTCACGCACGACCCCCTCCGTTGGATCGTCGAAATGACATTTTTTTAAAGATGTGTCCGCACGTAGCTCTCAAGAGGGGATTTTAAAAAATGATCTTCAGCTTTCCGTATCCCCTGGCAAAAACTTAAGCTTCTGCTGAAAATACACGTCCCAGCTATGCTGTTGCTTGCGGTCGGTCATGTGAGCCGTGTCCTCATCATAATCGGCATTAAGCTGTTTGTACTTGGCGTCGATGCGGTTAAAGATGGCCATGGCTTCGTAGTTGTAATTATTGCTGAAACGGGTGTTGCTTACTATGCGTAACAACTCCTGCTGCTCTAAAAAGGCAATGGTGTAATGGCCCTGCTCGTGTTTTAGTATTTCGCTGAGCTGCTGCGGCGTATTAACCCTGCTTTTATCCAGCCATGATTTATTGTTGTTAAGGATGAGCCTAATGTTAAAATTAAGCCGGTAGCCCCTGCCTTCGCGCCGGGCCTGATACCGGTAATCGATGGTGCAGTTGGTATAAGCTACAACGCCGCCGGCATTAGCCCGCGGCGTTCCCCAAAAATCATTGGCAGTTAGCTGGTGAAATGATTGCGCCGAAGCCGGCGCGATCATCATTAAAACACACATGGCCGTAAGGCCTATCACTTTCACTATATTTCTTTTCATTTAAAAAACTGGCGGTTTCAAACTTTTACTTTTTGACGTTGTCGGTATGTAAAAGGTTTAAGGCCATCATTTCTTTTAACGTATGTTGCATCTGATCGGTTGAGCCATCCAGGAAAATAACATTCCCTTTTGAGTTTTCGGAAAAGTGTTTGATGGATTCTGTCCACATGGTGAACAAAATCACCGAGGTATCCATGTTGGCTTCGGCCATTTCTTTGGCAGCTACAGTCATACCGCGGGCAACTTCCTCGCGGAACAGCGCTATACCTTGTCCGCGTAATTGAGCAGCCTCACGCTCGGCCTGTGCCGAAATTTTGATGGCGTTACCCTCGGCCTCTGCCGCTTTGGTTTTAGTGATGAGCAGGGCCTGACCTTCGTTCTCGGCAGCGGCTTTCAGGTTGTTGGATGCTACTACCTGGCTCATTGATTTCATGATCACATCATCAAAAGTAATATCGTTCAGTTGCAAATCCTGCAGGTGGTATCCCCAGCCTTCCAGTATCACATCCAATTGCTCCTTTACGTGTTCCACAATATCGCGCCTTAATATCAGCACTTCGCTCTGACGTTTGGTTGCTACAAAGGCACGGATCGAACCTTCAACAGTACGGATCAGCGCCTGCATCAGGTTACGCTCGTCAACAAATTTAAAAGCTACGTTTTTGATGGTTTCTTCCTGCTGGTCCAATACCGAGTACAGCAGCATGGCCTTAAAATACACATTGGCCTGGTCGTAAGTTACCGCCTGGAACTCCAGCTCAACCGAGCGGTTTTGGATAGAGATTTTGGAGTAAATGTTTTCGATAAATGGGATCTTAAAATTAAGCCCCGGGGTTAGGATGCGGCGGTATTTGCCAAATACGGTGATAACTACTATAGTGCCCTGTTTTACAGACACAAACGAGGTGAAAATAGTAATAAGGATAACAACAAAAATGATGATCGTTATCAATGATCCAAATGATTCGGGCATGGTTTAGTTTATTATGTTTAAAATAAAAGTAGCATTAATTATTGGTGTGTTATTTGTTTTTTAAAAAATGCTTATAAAAAACAACACACCTGTCATGAACTTAAAACGAACTTTTGGAGCTATATTGAGTGTGCTTGGTATAGTTGGCCTTATTTATACCGGGGTAGCTATCATAAACCATAGCGCGCAAGTAACCACCATGGTGGTAATTGGTATTATCTCATTAATATTTTTCACAACGGGTATCAGCCTGGTGCGGAATACTAAGGATGAAGCGGCTTAGATGTGCACATTAGCTGCAAATTGCATAGTTTACTCACCCGGTCTACGCTTCGCTGGACCACCCTCTCTCCGGCTGTGCCGCAAAGAGGGTAGGAAGAAATTAAAGTCCCCTCTTTGCGCAGCAGAGAGGGGTGACGAGCGTAGCGAAGTCGGGGTGAGTAGATACGGCGTTTAATTCCTGCCTTGGTATCTATTTATAAATTCTCGCTCTTAATAGACGGATTAAGGCTAATCTCGCCCGTGTTGGATATCAGTAATCCCGCATCCGGGAAATCGGCCTCTGTAAGTTCCCTGATCCGGATAGCAGCACGGTTAAGCGAATCAAGTTCAAGCTCTTTATCATGCGCTTGCCTTAGGGATATGATGCGCCCTTTTAAAAACTCCCCCTTTTTGTTCAGCTTTACTTTTAATAGTGGCGCCAGACCGCAAACCCCCACTACACTTACTGATTTATAAGTACAAAAATTGCCGAGACTGTAAGCGATCAGCCGGTTTTTATAAACCTCCATTGCACGGTTCACGTGCGGGCCATTGCCCAATATAATATCCGCACCGGCATCAATAGCATTATGGGCAAAAGCATTTACATCGCCACGTTTTTCACTGATGAAGGATTCCATTGCAAAGGGAATATGTTCATAAGCTACACCCTCGCCACCGCCATGAAACGATACAATGAGAATATCACATTGCTGTTTCAGTTGGCTTATGATACGGGTTGCGTTCTTTAGGTCGAGAATAGGCAGGGTATTGGCATTGGGGGCAAAAGCGCAAAAGCCATATTTAACACCGTTACGTTCGAACACCGTGGAGGGGTGGCTAAGCAATCCGCCATAATTAATCCCTATGCTATCAAGCACATGAGTGGTACTCATGCGGCCGGTATCGCCAAAATCGCCAATATGGTTATTGGCCAGGCTTAGCAGGTTAAAACCGGCGTCCTTAAAAACGCCTGCATAGGCTGTAGGCATCCTGAATAAATAGGCTTTGCTTCGTTGATGCAGTTTGTAATGAGCAGGGCTGCCTCCGTCAAGCAAGCTGCCTTCAAGATTGCCAAAGGTTACGTCGGCGTTTCTTAGTTCGTTAGCTATTGCATTAAAACTGTTTTTCGCACTATCGGGTGGGAGGGTGTAATTATTAGGGTACGATGTTCCGAGCATCATATCACCAACAGCGGCAATGGATATGGATGAATCAGGCTGAACAACGGCTGCGGTTGTTGTAGCGGCAGTGTCGGGTTTAGGTGCAGGGGCCAGGATTTGTTTTTTATTTGGCGGATGGTTACACGCCTGTAAAAACAGCGCCAGGCAGGCTGCTGTAAGCAATAAAAATTTCATTATAAAAAAAATCCTCTCACCGGGATGAAGGGACCAATTAGTTTATTTATTTCAAAATCGTTTAGTTCTTGCTTTCGTCTACGTCGTCGCCCATATCGTTGCTACCCGTGGATGCCGAACCTTTAAACTCATCTTTGAACGAGGCTAACAACCTGCCGCCTTTATAAAAGAAACGGCTGTAGTAAGCGTCGTCAAGACTGCTGATGGCAACACCCCTTGATGATGCATGGGCAAATTTATTATTACCCAGGTAAATACCTACATGCGAAATGCTGCGGCTGTGGATCTTAAAGAAAACCAAATCGCCTTCTTTTAACTCATCTTTACCAACAGGGTTAACCATGCTGAAAATATCGCGTGAGTTACGTTTAATATCGAGGTTGAAAACTTCGCTGTACAATTCTTTGGTGAAGGCTGAGCAGTCAATGCCTCTTCTTGAGCTTCCGCCAAAATGGTAAGGGGTACCAATCCAATCGTAAACAAAGTGAAAGAGCTTCATGTTTGAGGTAGCAGATAAAGCAACTCCCATAATTTGGGAAAAGTATGCTTTACCTAAACTTTCCTGGTCGTCTTTGTTATTATCACTGGTGCCGGGGGCAACTTGAGTTTGAGCTTGTGAAGCTACGACGCTGAAAAGTAAGGCAATAGCCAGGGCAAATTTCTTCATTTAATCAGTTTGTTTGTTGAGTTAGGACAACAAATTGTTTATTAAATCAGACACTATGTCTATCGTGCTCTACAAAACTATTTATATTTTTTAAAATTGCAAATAAATGCAGCTTATTTTTCAAAAAATATAAAAAAGCGCTTTTTATTACACATCCTTTTAATAAACAGGCTTTTGTACGTGTATTAATGTAATTTGGTTGTAATTATTTAAAGGCTTTTTTTAGTCTTTTGCGAAAAATAGCCCCTCTAAAACTTCGTAAAACGATAATTTATTGCCTCCTGGTGTGCTTTTTTAAGTTTTATTTTAACCCAATGGGCTATGCCAAACTTATAAACAGGCGGTTTGTTGTTTTCAAACGCACTTTAGAGCCACCAAATAAAATTTTGCAACAATTTGCTTGAGGTTTCGATATTTTGCAGGATATAATTAGATTTGCGCTTTACTCCAAAAAGGTTGTTTAATACATGAGTTCAATCGAAATAAACAAGGACACCTACCTGATGTGGTACGAACAGATGCTATTGATGCGCAGGTTCGAAGAAAAAACAGGACAGTTATACGGACAACAAAAGATCAGGGGCTTTTGCCACTTATATATTGGGCAGGAGGCTGTTTTGGCCGGAGCCATGTCTGTAATTAAACCTGAAGACAGTATGATCACCGCATATCGTGATCATGCTCATGCACTTGCTAAAGGTGTAACTCCAAACGCCATTATGGCCGAAATGTATGGTAAAGCTACCGGATGCTCAAAAGGCAAAGGTGGTTCTATGCACATGTTTGATAAAGAAAAACATTTTTATGGTGGTCACGGCATTGTGGGCGGCCAGGTACCGCTGGGTGCCGGTATTGCTTTTGCCGAAAAATATAAAGGGACCGAGTTTGTGAACATTGCCTATATGGGCGATGGTGCCGTACGCCAGGGCGCGCTTACCGAAACCTTTAACATGGCTGCGCTTTGGAAACTGCCTGTAATTTTTGTTTGCGAAAACAATGGTTATGCCATGGGTACTTCTGTTGAGCGTACAACCGCGCAGACTGATATTTATAAATTAGGCCTGCCTTATGGTATCCCTTCATCGGCTGTTGATGGTATGGACCCTGCTGCGGTACACGTAGCAATGGACGAAGCTGTTCAGCGCGCGCGTGCAGGCGAAGGCCCAACCTTCCTTGAAATGCGTACTTACCGCTATAAAGGTCACTCCATGTCCGATCCGCAAAAGTATCGTACTAAAGAGGAGTTGGAAAGCTATAAAGCGAAAGACCCTCTTGAGGCTACCAAACAAACTATCCTTGCCGAAAAATATGCTGAAGAAGCATGGTTTGATGAAATGGACGCCAAGATCAAAGCTATTGTTGACGAAGCGGTTAAGTTTGCTGAAGAATCGCCATGGCCGGATGCATCTGAATTATATACAGATGTTTATGTTCAGGAAGATTACCCTTATATCAGGGACTAAGTTTTAAGTCGGGAGTCTTAAACCCAAAGTCATTAGTCAAAAAACTTTCAGACTGCGGACATCAGACTTTCGGACAACAGAAAATTACTAAATTTAAACACATATAAATAATATATGGCCGAAGTAGTAAAAATGCCTAAAATGAGCGATACCATGACCGAAGGGGTATTGGCGAAATGGCATAAAAAAGTTGGCGACAAGGTTAAATCGGGCGATGTACTGGCCGAGATTGAAACTGATAAAGCTACCATGGATTTTGAATCGTACCAGGATGGTACATTGCTGTATATAGGTATACAGGAAGGTGCTGCCGCCCCGGTTGATTCTGTTATTGCCATTTTAGGTAAAGAAGGTGAAGATTACAAGTCTTTACTTGATCAGGCTGGCAGCGGCGCTGCTGCAAAACCGGCCGAAGAACCTGCTAAAGAAGCAGCACCCGCTGCCGACAAAGCACCTGCCGCTACTCCGGCACCAGCTGCACCTAAGGTTGATTTATCAAGCATTCCGGCTACGGTTATCCGCATGCCATTATTGAGCGACACCATGACCGAAGGTACCATTGAAAAATGGAACTTTAAAGTTGGCGATAAAGTAAAAGCAGATGATTCACTGGCCGATGTGGCAACCGATAAGGCTACCATGGAAGTTGTGGGTTACGAGGCCGGTACCTTGTTATATATAGGTGTTAAAGAAGGTGAAGCCGCTAAAGTAAATGATATCATTGCTATAGTAGGTAAAGAAGGTACCGATATCACACCGTTATTACAGGATGGTGGTTCGGCTCCTGCCGCCGATGAAGCTGCACCTGCTACTGAAACTAAAACGGAGGCGACTGCAACTGCAACTGCTACTGCCACTGAAGCTTCTAACACTGATGACAGCCGCGTTAAAGCATCACCGCTGGCACGTAAAATAGCTAAAGATAAAGGTATCAACCTTAATGATGTAAAAGGCAGCGCCGAAGGCGGCCGCATCATTAAAAAGGATGTGGAGGAATTTACACCGTCGGCCAAACCGGCTGCTGCTGCCGAAGCTACGCCTGCCGCTGCTCCGTCTGCCGCTCCCGCTGCAAAGGCACCTATCGTATTGCCAACCTTTACAGGCGAAGAGAAATTTAGCGAAAGGCCGGTTACTCAAATGCGTAAAGCTATCAGCCGCCGCTTAAGCGAAAGTTTGTTTACTGCTCCGCATTTCTACGTAACCATGAGCATTGATATGGATCAGGCAATTACTGCCCGTACCCGTATGAACGAGATTGCTCCGGTTAAAATTTCATTTAATGATTTTGTTGTTAAAGCTTGTGCTGTAGCCTTAAGGCAGCACCCTGCTATCAACTCATCATTCCTGGGTGATAAGATCCGCACTAATGAGCATGTTCACGTTGGCGTTGCCGTTGCTGTTGACGAAGGTTTACTGGTTCCGGTTATCAAATTTGCCGATGGTAAATCATTAAGCCACATTTCGGTTGAAGTGAAAGAGTTTGCTGGCAAAGCAAAAGCTAAAAAACTGCAGCCAAATGAAATGGAAGGTTCAACTTTCACCATTTCAAACCTTGGTATGTTTGGTGTTGACGAGTTTACTGCCATCATTAACACACCAAATGCTTGTATCCTTGCTGTAAGCGGTATCCAGGCCGTTCCGGTTGTTAAAAATGGTGCGGTAGTACCTGGCAACATCATGAAGGTTACCCTGAGCGCCGACCACCGCGTGGTTGACGGGGCTACAGCTGCTGCCTTCCTGCAAACATTAAAACAATTATTAGAAGAGCCGGTAAGGCTGCTGATATAATTTATTGATTTCGAATATCAGATTTTCGATTTCGGATTTTGAAAAGCGATGGGTTTGGGCTCATCGCTTTTTTTGTTTATATAAGAATAAACTGCCGCAGGCTTTCAGCCCGTGGTTGCGCATAGTTTCAGCTTTCAGCTGAAGAAATGTGAGCTGAAAGCTTACATAGTGATTCACCACGGGCTGAAAGCCCGCGGCAGTTTATGTCTGCAAAAAATGACACTATGACCTAATGACTTCAATGACCTTTATATCGTATATTCACGGCAAATTTTGATGTATGACACTTTATAGCTTTTTTAAGGAATTCCATTCCGGTTTCAGGTACATTGTTATTGTATTGGTATTACTGGCCCTTGTACGTGCCTTTATGGGCTGGTTGGGTAAAAGACCATATGGCGAGGGTAACCGTAAGCTTAACCTGTTTGCCATGATCTCGGTACATACACAATTTTTGCTGGGCATCATCCTGTTTTTTATCAGTCCGATGGTGCAATTTAGCAAGGATACCATGAAAAATCCTATCACCCGCTATTTCACGGTTGAGCATTGGGTAATTATGCTTATTGCCATTGTTTTGATCACTATCGGGCACAGTAAATCAAAGAAAGCAGCACTGCCCGAAGGTAAGCATAAAGCCATTGCTATCTTCTATTTAATAGGGATTGTACTTATTTCGGTAGGTATTATGCTTATTCCACAGTAATTCTACGTAGCTAATAGGATTTAGCAAATAAATAATTTCACAAAAAATTTGACAATTCAAATTTCTTTATAAATTTGTGACCGCGATGATTAAAAACACACATAAAAACAGCTGGTGGCACCAATTAAATTGGCAGCCGGCTTGCGCTTTTTGATCAGAGACAACCTAATCAATTGTGAACCTAAATAGGAAACCCGGCGACCCCAATTCGCCGGGTTTTTTTGTTTTAAGATATTTGAAAAATAAACATGAGCACATTTAAAATTACAACTACTTATAAAAAGCTGCTGGCCGACACCACCACACCGGTGAGCATTTATCTTCGCCTGCGCGATGTATTCCCTAACTCACTGCTGCTGGAAAGCTCCGATTATCACAGCCGCGAAAACAGCACCAGCTACATTTGCTGCGAACCGCTCAGCGGCATCGTGCTCAATAACGGTATTCTCAAAAAACAATACCCCGATGGCAGCCAGGAAGTACATGAGGCTGGTACGTTTGATTTGATTGAACAGCTTAACAATTTTACCGGTAGCTTTGAAACCGACTCGCTGCCGCTAAAAATGATCACCAATGGTTTGTTTGGTTACTTTACCCACGAGGCTGTTGAACATTATGAAACCATTAAACTAAAGCAAAGCGATGATGCTACACGCCAGATCCCGGTGATGCAGTACCATATTTACAGGTACATCATCGCTATCGACCATTTTAAAAACGAACTCTACATATTCCATAATCAGCCCGAAGGTGCACCAACCAATGGCGGTATAGAAAAACTGGAATACCTCATCAAAAACAAAAACTTCCCCGAGTATAGCTTTAAAAGCAATGGCGATGAAAAATCTAACCTCACCGGCGATGAGTTCATTGCCATAGTGGAGAAAATGAAGCAGCACATTTACCGGGGCGATGTTTTCCAGATAGTGCCTTCAAGGGCTTTCTCCCGTACTTTCCTGGGCGATGAGTTTAACGTTTACCGTGCCCTGCGTTCTATCAACCCGTCACCATACCTCTTCTATTTTGATTTTGGCGATTTCAGGATCTTTGGCTCATCGCCCGAGGCGCAGATCACCATAAAAAATAATGTGGCCAACATATTCCCGATAGCCGGAACATTTAAACGTAGCGGTGATGATGAACGCGATGCCGAGCTGGCCCGCAACCTCGAGAACGACCCCAAAGAATCGGCAGAACACGTAATGCTGGTTGACCTGGCCCGCAACGACCTGAGCCGTCACTGCGAAAATGTAACCGTTAAGGCATTTAAAGAGGTTCAGTATTACTCGCACCTGATCCATTTGGTATCACACGTAAGCGGAAAGCTGAAGCCCGGTGTATCGGCTTTTAAAGTTGTAGCTGATACTTACCCGGCGGGCACGCTGAGTGGTGCTCCAAAATATCGTGCCATGGAGATCATCGATGAAAACGAAAATATAAAACGCAGCTTTTACAGCGGTGCTATAGGTTTCCTGGGTTTTAACGGAGATTTTAACCATGCCATTATGATCCGCTCGTTTTTGAGTAAGAACAATACCTTGCATTATCAGGCAGGCGCAGGCATAGTCGCCGGTTCGATCCCCGAAAGTGAGCTGAGGGAGGTTGATACCAAGATTTCGGCTTTGAGAAGGGCTTTTGAACTGGCGGAGGAGCTGTAACCCCCTATCCCCCTGAAGGGGGAACAATAGTGAATAATGATTTTGACAAATATTGAAGATATATAAAACAAAATGAAAGAAAATACAAATACCACGGAAAGCACCCCCTTTAGGGGGCGGGGGGGGATTCTAATAATCGATAATTACGATTCCTTCACCTATAACCTGGTGCATTTGGTTAATGAACTCGGTCTGAAATGTGAGGTTTGGAGGAACGACCAGTTTGCTATTGAGGATGTAGATGCTTTTGATAAGATCATCCTTTCGCCGGGACCGGGCATTCCTTCAGAGGCTGGCTTGCTGCTGGATGTGATAGCAAAATATGCGCCCACCAAAAGCATATTTGGGGTATGTCTTGGTCAGCAGGCTATTGCCGAAGTATTTGGCGGGAGCCTGTATAATCTTAACCAGCCTATGCATGGTATCGCGACGCCAATAAAAGTGACCGATGGCGATGAAGAACTATTTGCCGGTTTGCCCGAAAGCTTTAAAGTTGGCCGTTACCACTCATGGGTGGTAAGTGGTAATGATCTGCCCGATTCATTGCAGGTTACCGCTATTGATGAAGCGGACGACTCTATCATGGCACTTAAGCATAAGCAATATGATGTAAGGGGTGTACAGTTCCACCCCGAATCGATCCTGACCGATTATGGTAAGGAAATGATGCAAAACTGGCTTAAGGCTTAGTTTTATGAAATAATGATAACTTTGAAAAATTGATATAACGTCCCATCAGGGTCTCTCGCAGAGTACCCTGATGTCTGCGGCCATGCATGTGACGAACCGCAGGGTCCTCTGCGAGAGACCCTGCGGGGACAGAAGGACCCTCGCGGGGAGCAGGACACTTAGCGGTGCGCGGTAGCCGCGTTAGGGATTGCAGTGAAAAGCCCACAGCGCGGGTTGGGATTGGGGGCAGAAAAGCGAGGACTTGCAACGAAAAGCCCGGGCCGCAGGCAACGCACATGTTATAAAATTGATTGAAAAATACACTTATTAACCAATAGCTTACAACTATGTCATTATAAGGAACGAAGCAATTAGCCTCACCCAACCCTCTCCGGAAGAGAGGGCTTTAAATACTTTTAAAGTCTCCCCTTTTGGAGGAGATTTAGAGGGGGCTAATTGCTTCGCGCCTCGCAATGACATAAATATTAGTGCTTCGATCCTATGACGATACTTGACAAAATAGTTGCCAATAAAAAAAGAGAAGTTGCTTCGGCAAAAAAACGTACATCGTATACCGTACTTGAAGAATCGGATCATTTTCATCGTGAAACATATTCATTCAAAGAATTTCTGCTCGATCCGGCACGTACCGGTATCATAGCCGAGTTTAAGCGTAAATCGCCTTCAAAAGGTATTATTAACGATAAGGTACGGGTTAGCGCCGTTACAACAGATTATGCTGCTGCCGGCGCTTCGGCACTTTCAGTTTTAACCGACCGTAACTTTTTCATGGGCCGCAAAGCCGATCTGGTGAAAGCGCGTTCGGTAAACAGCATCCCTGTATTGCGCAAGGATTTTATGATAGATGAGTACCAGGTGATAGAAGCCAAGTCATTAGGCGCCGATATTATCCTGCTTATAGCCGCTATACTTACGCCTGCCGAAATTGATACACTGGCCAAACTTGCCAAAAGTATAGGTCTTAATGTATTGCTTGAGGTGCATAACCTCGAAGAATTGGAACGCAGCATTAACCCTAACCTGGATGCCATTGGCGTAAACAACCGCAACCTGGCCGATTTTACCGTGTCGGTTGAAACCTCTTACAAATTGGCTAAACATATCCCCGCCGAGTTTATGAAGATCTCGGAAAGCGCCATCAGCGATCCTCAAACTATCCGGCACCTTAAACTGGAAGGTTTCAATGGTTTTCTTATTGGCGAAACTTTCATGAAACAACAGGATCCGGGACAGGCAATGCGTGATTTTGTAGCTTTGTTATAAGCCGGTCCGGATCTTTAAATACTATTACATCGCCGCCGGGGTAGCAATGATTACCGGCTAAGGTCATTAAGCAAGAGATAGACAAGTTGCACCAGAGGTGCAAAAGGTTTGTAGAAGTCAAATAAACAGCTTTTTTTTGTGCCAGAGGTACACAACTCCGGTGTTCCGTACCTCTGGCACGGTTGTTTTGAGATAATATATTGCTACAAACCTGTTCCCCCTCTGGGGGATTTTCCTTAACTTAATGACATTGGACTACCAGCAGATCCTGTAATTGTACAAGGTACACTATTGAGCCTCTTTTATACCCGGTTATTTCCTAACCGGGTATTTTTTTAATCTATAAAATAAATACTTTCACCAGAGTTTCATTGTTCATTTTGTTGACGTTTTATCAAACCTATTTTTAGTATTTTACGTATAAAGGCGCACATCATTGCCGGGTTGGTATAAAATAACAGTATTGTTTGCCAATCTTAAAACTGTGCTCAATAAGGGGAGTTGTTAAAATGAGCCGCTTGCAGCCACATTTATTGAGTATAAAGAGACTTATGAAGAACATTAATAAGCCGTTACTTGTACTATTCCTGTTGGTTATTTGTTCGTTAGCAGGGTATAGTCAAGTTTGTACATTGAATGTAACTATATCCTCAACAGCTAATACGATATGTTCGGGAAAGAATGTAACATTAACCGCTAATCTATCGGGCGGTACAGGCCCATTTACCTATATCTGGAACACCGGTGAGAATACGCCATCTATTGATGTAAACAAAGCCGGAACGTATACTGTAACGGTTAGTGATAAAACCCCGGGTTGCCAGCCAAAAGTTGCCAGCATTCAGATTACTGCTGTAGCTTCTCCAGACCCACCTACGGTTGCCAATCAGGTTGTTTGCCCCAATACTTCGGCAACATTAACAGCAACGGCTCCGGGAGGGACTTACCAGTGGTATGATGCCGATGGCAATTTCCTGTTTACAGGTAACCCATATGTAACAGCCCCTATTACCCAGGGTACTATTTTTTATGTAGAAACCACAATAGGCAGCTGTACCAGTACGCGAAGCTCGGTTGTTGTTAATGTAACAGGCCGGCCGGGTATTCAGGCAGATCCGGTGTGTTATGGTAGCCCCGCAACGTTAATAGCATCGGGTGCCGACAGTTATGCATGGTATTCAAATTCCTCGGGATCTGGAACACCATTGAGCAACGATGCAACCTATATAACGCCCCCTTTATTTGCAAATACCACTTATTACCTTTTTACAGTAATTAAAGGTTGTACCAGCTCAGGTATACCTGTAGTTGCCCGGATCAATGCACCGCCCGCGGTTCCTGTACTCCCCGCAGGTGGCTACAGCACTTGTTCCGGATCGGCTATTACGCTGCATGCTGATGCCTCGGGGGTAGCGGAGTGGTTTGATGTGCCTTCGGGAGGCACACCGTTAATTTCAAGTCCGGATTATACAACACCGGTGCTTACCTCTCCGGTAACTTATTATGTACAAACACGAGTAGGCGATTGTACAAGCAACCGTATTGCAGTGCCGGTATCTGTAACGCCAATACCTGCCGCGCCGCCATCGCAATCACCGTCTACCTGTTATGGCACCGGTGTTACCTTAACTGCCGATCCATCGCCCACCGGCACATATGCCTGGTACACCACAGCTACCGGTGGCACCTCAGTAAGCACGGGCAATACTTTTCAAACCCCGGCTTTAACAAGTAATAAAACTTATTATGTTGAGCATACTACCGGCGGTTGTACAAGTGAACGTACCCCGATAACAGTTACAGTTAACCCTGCCCCGGATGCACCGGTTGTGCCCGATGGACCGGTAATTTGTAACGGCGCGACAGCTTCTTTAACAGCAACATCAACACAAGGCGGAAGTTTTCAATGGTTTACCGCGGCCACCGGCGGTAACTCTATATTTTCGGGCGATACATTTACAACTCCTGCTTTAACGGCCACCACAACTTATTATGTTCAAACCACGGTAGGGGCATGTATCAGTGACAGGTCGGCAATTACCGTGACTGTACTTGATCCGATCCCTGCGCCTGCTGTGCAACCGGTTCCGGCAATATGTGCCGGTACAGCGGCCACACTTACGGCAACAGGCTCGCCCGATGATTATGAATGGTATGACCAGGCCACCGGCGGTAACCTGTTAGTAACCGGCAACACCTATGTTACGCCCGAGCTAACAGCAAATACCACTTATTATGTACAAAGTATAGCTAATGGCTGTAGCAGCCAGCGTACCCCGGTAACCGTACAGGTTACCCCACTGCCTGCCGCTCCAACGGTTAACGGTACTGCAACGGTATGCCCCGGCGACCCTGCCAGTTTAAGCGTTCCGGCTTCGGGCGCAACCATTCAATGGTATACTGGTGCTACTGGCGGTACACCGGTGCATACCGGCAACACTTATACTACCGATCCTTTGTTTGCACAAACAACTTTTTATGCCGAGGCCGTTAATGGCACATGTGTTAGTCCGCGTACTGCTTTCACGGTATCAATAACACCTGTTATTGACCCTCAGTTCCGGTATCCTTCGGGCACGATATGTACATCGGGAAGTAATGTAAAGCCTGCTATTCTTAACCCGGCCGGAGGTACTTTTTCGTCAACACCCGGGCTTGTTTTTGTGAGTAACACCACCGGCGAGATCAATGTAGCAGCAAGTATTATAGGTAAATATACAATTACCTTTACCTATGGGGGCTCATGCCCGGGAACGGCCAGCCAAAGCATATCCATAGTAACAACACCGGATGCTACTTTTTCATATGATACCCCCATCTGTAACGATGTAAAAAACCCGCTACCGGTTTTCCAGCCGGGGGCAAGTGCCGGCGTTTTCAGCGAATCAACCGGTAATATCGTATTTAAAAATCCCAGCACCGGCGAGATTGACCTGGCCAAAAGCCACGCCGGAACATACACAGTTACCAATACCATAGCCGCAAGCAGCGGCTGTGCAGAAAGTATCGCTACCAACCAGATAACTATTTATAATAGGGTTATCATTGACGCGGGTCCGGACCAGGTTAAAAAGCAGGGCGATCCTGTACAACTGGCCGGAAGTTTTGGAGGAGGGGCTACATCAGTAAAATGGACTGGCGGCGCGGGGACATTCTCCGACGATACAAAGAAGGACGCTGTTTACACCCCTGCCGCAGGAGAAAAAGTTGCAACACTAACTTTAACATCTAATGATCCTGCGGGACCTTGCGGTTCAAAGTCAAGCAGTGTTACCATAACTATAAATCCGGTACCCGCGGCCCCAACGGCCTCCGGTAAATCTGTTTGTACAGGCAGTATAACTAACCTCGTAGCTACAGCGCCGGGCGGAACATACCGCTGGTATAGCGACGCTACCGGTGGAACAGCCCTTAAGGTTGGTCCTATATTTACTACCCCGCCCATATTAAACGATATTACTTATTATGTTGCAACAACTGTAGGCGGTATTACCAGCGAGCGCACTGCTGTATTAGTTAAGGCGATACCCCCTCCGGCAGCGCCAACGGTGGGCACCAATAACACAGCGACGGTTTGTGAAGGCCAATCCGCTATACTCACCGCAAACGGCTCAACGGGTACTTATACCTGGTACAATGTGCCCGTTGGAGGTACCCCTGTAAGCCAAAGCAATCCTTTTACTACAGCTCCGTTAACCATCAACAGAACTTATTATGTGGAGACTAAGGTTAACGACTGTATCAGTGAGCGAACTAAAGTTGAGGTAACGGTTACACCTGCCCCGCAGGTAATAAGCAGCGCCACAGGCGATCCGATATGCAGCGGTACCGCGCTAAATTACGCGATCACCGCCGACCAGCCCGGTACCACTTTTTCATGGGACCGCCCCGCTGTTGCCGGCATCAGTAACCCAGCGGTAACGGGGCAAACATCCAGCTTAATTACCGAGACACTGGTAAATAACGATGCAAACGCAGCGGCTGTTGATGTAACTTATAAGATAACACCATATTTAAACGGTTGCCCCGGGCCTGTGTTTACATACACAGTAAAGGTAAATGCCACCCCTGTTGTTACAAGCGCTCCGCCCGGCCCGGTTTGTAATGGTACCAGCACCAATTACGAGGTTAAATTTAACACCCCGGCAACAAGCTATACATGGAGCAGGGAGGCCGTTACTGGCATTAGCAACGCTACCGTAACAGGCCAGGCAGCACCTGTTATAAAAGAGGTGCTTTATAATACTACCAATGATCCTGTTGAAGTTACCTATATGTTTAATTTTAAAACGGGCGATTGTCCGGGGGGGCCGTATCCGCTTAAGGTAACGGTTAATCCGGGAGCGGTAATTACCAATCCACCGCCGCTGTCATCTGTAATGTGTAATAACACACCGCTGGGGCTTACTTTAACATCCAATATACCTACGGCTACGTTTTTATGGAGCAGGCCGGCTGTCACCGGCATCAGTAATGCCGCGGTTACCGATCAAACCGCTAACCCTATTAATGAAGCCCTGGTTAATACCACAACAAACCCTATCCAGGTTTCTTATACCATAACGCCTGTAGCATTTGGCTGTCCGGGCACTCCAGTTAAATATACGGTAACTGTAAGGCCCCAGACTCTAAAAATAGAAGGGCATAGCAACAGTCCCGTTTGCGAGGGCAATGATATCATACTGCAAACTCAGCCTATAGCTGGTGCAACATATTTGTGGACCGGCCCCAATAATTTCAGATCGGAAAGCCAAAGCCCAAGCGTAACTATTCCAAAAGCTACAGCCGCTAACGCGGGTCCTTATAATTTATTTTTGATAATTAATAACTGCCCGGGCGAACCATATATGGTGCCGGTTGAAGTACACAGCATCCCAATTGTTGACGCAGGAGGCCCGCAAACTGTTTGTGTTAGCGTTCCGTACATACAGCTTGATGGCAGCATACAAAGTGCTACCGGCACAGGGACCTGGACCGGGGGATCGCTCAGCGGCTTCTCCAAACAGGATGATCTCAAAGCACGATATACTCCGACAACGGCAGAAAGGAATGCGGGATCGATTACCTTAACTCTTACATCAACCGGGAAGGATGATTGTGCGCCGGTATCCAGGGATGTTACAATTACATTTGCACCAAGCCCTGGTGCAGATGCCGGACCGCCAAGTATCGATAACGTTTGTATCCAGAGCCCAATAGTACCGCTGAGCGGACAGGTATTTTCCGGAACTACAGTAAAATGGACATCAGCATCGGGATTGGGACGATTTATCCCTTCGGATAATGTACTAAATCCAAGCTTTCAGCCAGATCCTATTGATATTGCCAAGGGCTCCGTTAAATTAACGCTTACCGCGACACAGGCTGATGATTGTCATACGCCTACTGATGATATCACCATCAATTTCGTTCCGCCGCCAACGGTACAGGCCGATGCAGCCGGCGATACGAGATATGTTTTAAAAGGGCATACCATCACTTTAAACCCGGTGGTAAGTACCGAAAACGTAACCTATGAATGGACACCGGCCACCGGTCTGGACAACGCTACAGCTAAAAACCCTGTAGTAACCGGCGATCAGGATATAATTTACAAACTTAAAATCACCGATAAATCAAATGGCTGTGTGAACGAAAGCCAGGTTGCGGTTAAAGTTTCGCCGGTAATAAATATCAGCAATACATTTACACCCAATGGTGATGGGGTAAATGATTACTGGGAGATTAAAGGCCTTGTAGCATATGAAAACAGCACTGTTGATGTTTACAACCGCTACGGGCAACCTTTATTTCACTCGGTAGGATATCCTAAGCCCTGGGACGGTACTTACCAGGGTAAAGCGATGCCATCCGGCACATATTATTACGTGGTAAATACAAAGATGAACAATGTTGTTTTATCGGGCTATGTGGTGATTTTGAGGTGATTGGTGTGCCAACAGGACTATATAGCGCCTATTAATTAATTTGACACGAAGTAACTTAATGGTGTTGAAAACCAATATGTTCTTTCGGCTTTGTGCTTTAGCTTTCATTTAAGAGATGTAAAGCGCCAAGTAATTTATTTAAAATAGCGCTTTATTATTTTATTGATAGCCGTGCCCCAAAACTCACCTAAAGCTTCGGCTCCTTTTTTATTGGGGTGGAGGTAAAATGTGCCCTGCTTGCCGTTCTCAGGGATGAGATCGGTTAAATGATTTTTTTCGAAATAGGCGAACGCTTTGGTATCGCCCACAAAAACCTGTTTGGGATTTGTGGTTGCATATGTTTTTACAAGCGCATCTATCATTGGTACATAACTTTGCAGCCTGTTTAAACCTTCCTGCAAATATTTTGCGCCGTTGTATGTGTTAGGGCTATACCATAGCGGATGCTGGAAAATGATAACCGCTTTCGGAAAATCGGCTAAAAGTTTATCAGCTATGGTCTTTAAATTTTTTTGATAATCTTCGGGCGATACGGGCGCGCCATGCGGCCCTTGTATGGCACTGTCATTTGTACCCAGTTTTATCGAAAATATCAGTAAGGCATCCTTATTGGTAAACGCGCTGGCGGCTTCTTCAACTTTGGCAAAAGTACCTGTACCTGGCAAAAAATCGAGCGTGGTGTAGCCGCTATGGCCCTGGTTACTGAAACTTACTGTGTCCAGGTTATTTTGTTTTTGCAGATAAGCTGCTGCTGTGGCCGGCGGCGCTTCAGTTACCGCATCGGCCAGTTGCACACCCTGGGTTATGCTGTTGCCTATAAATACAATGTTTAAATTTGGTTTTTTATGCTGCGCGAATGTTATTGCCGAGGCAACGAATAACAGAACAACAGCTAACAGGTATTTTTTCATTTATAAATTGAGTATTGAAATTAAAAAATCGTTACCACTTTATCCCCATATTCCAGAACATGAAAGCCCATTTATCAACCTGGCCATTGATGAGCTGGGCTGTACTTTGTCCTGCTCCGTGGCCGGCATTGGTTTCAATGCGGATGAGTGTTGGCGCAATACCCTGCTGGTATTCCTGTAGGCGTGCCGCAAATTTAAAGGAGTGGGCAGGTACCACGCGGTCGTCATGGTCGGCCGTGGTAACCATGGTAGCAGGGTAAATACCCGGTTTAAGGGCATGGTACGGTGAGTAGTTATATAGGTATTTGAACATTTGTTCCGAATCTTCGGCGGTGCCATAATCATAACTCCAGCCAGCCCCGGCGGTAAATTTATTATACCTGAGCATATCCAGCACACCTACAGCAGGGAAAGCTACTTTAAACAAGTCGGGACGTTGCGTTAACATAGCGCCAATAAGCAGGCCCCCGTTTGAGCCGCCTGAAACCGCGAGGTAATCTTTCGAGGTGTATTTATTTTTGATAAGATATTCGGCCGCGGCAATAAAATCATCAAATACATTCTGTTTTTTTAGCTTGATGCCTTTGCGGTGCCAGAGCTCGCCATATTCGCCACCACCACGCAGGTTGGGTACGGCATAAATACCACCATGCTCAAGCAATATGATGTTTGATGTGCTGAAAGCAGGGGTTAAGCTAACGCCAAAGCCTCCATAGGCGTACAACAACGTTGGGTTTTGCCCATTAAGCACCGTCCCTTTTTTATAGGTGATGATCATCGGGATCTTTGTTTTATCCTTTGAGGTATAAAACACCTGTTTTGATTCATACTGTTCAGGATCAAACTTTGCCCCCGATTTTTTATAGACGGAGGAGGCGCCGGTTTCAATATCCAGCTTAAAAATAGTTGGCGGGTATATATAATTGGTAAAAGTGTAATAGGTAACCTTCTCTTCTTTTTTTGTGCCGAAACCCGACGCGGAGCCTATTGATGGCAACTGGATAGTACGTTCAAGCTTGCCATCCATATTATATTGCTTGATCAGGGAGGTGGCATCCTGCAGGTATTCGGCAAAAATTTTACCTCCGCCGGTGGTGGCGCTTAATACGTTTTTAGTTTCGGGGATCAGGTTTTTCCAATGGGTGATACCCGGTTCGCCGGCATCAACAGTAACTATTTTAAAATTGGGCGAGTAGATATTGGTGAGAATATAAAGCTTGTTCCCCACATTATCCAAAACGCTGTGCTGGTTATCAAAATTGTTCACAACGTTAATGATCTGGCTGCCGGGTTTACTTAAATCCCGGATATAAAGTTCGTTGCCGGTTGTTGAAGTGGCGGCTGTGATCACCAAAAAGCGTTCATCCTCGGTAAGATAAGCTCCTATGTAACGGCGGGGGGGTTTATCACCGCCGAAGATCAGCCTATCGGTACTTTGAGGTGTGCCCAGCTTATGGTAATAAAGTTTATGAAACTGTGTCATACCCGAAAGCTGGCTGCCTTCTGTCGGCTTATCATAGCTGCTGTAATAAAAACCATCGGTACCATGCCATGCCAGTCCGCTGAATTTTACATCTTTCAGGGTATCACCAACAACGCTTTTATCTTCGGTATTGATAACGATAACCTTGCGCCAGTCCGAGCCTCCCTCGGAGATCTGGTAGGCTGCCAGCTCCCCGTTTTTGCTAAACTCGATGCCTTGTAACGAGGTAGTACCATCGGCAGAGAATTTATTGGGGTCAAGAAAAACTTCGGGGGCGCCGTTATCGCCTAATTGGCGATATAGCACATTCTGGCTTTGTAAACCATCGTTTTTATAAAAGTAAATGTATTTGCCTTCCTTAAAGGGGGCGCTATATTTTTCGTAGTTCCATAAAAACTCCAGGCGTTTGTGTATGTCGGCCCGGTACGGGATCTGATCGAGATAGTTGAACGTTACCTTATTTTCGTCCTGTACCCAGGCTTTGGTATCGTCGGCATGATCATTCTCCAGCCAGCGGTATGGATCGGGCACCTGTGTGCCAAAATAGGTATCAATAACATCAATTTTTTTTGTTTTGGGATATGGAAGTGTTTTTATAGTCATTTGTGCATGTGTATAGCTGCAAAATAAAACAGCTAATGCTAATAAACAGAACGTTTTTGTCATGGTTGTTTAAATTACAGGCAACTAAAGATAGCCATTCAGGTTACATTGCCGCAAGGCAATAACGGATCAAAAGGTTAAAAGTTGTTAATTTTACACCAGGTTGCTGTTTAATTGCCCGGGGCAGGCTATATTAGCGGCGTGAAAAAACTGTTGTAAAATAAGGGCAAATTATTAAAAATTAACCCCTTTAACTTTTTTCAGTTGATAACCGGTGTGATTTTTAACCCCGAAAGGGGATCTGATTATCATACAGTATCAATAATAATGCGTTTTTTTACACGTTTGCTTTGCGGTTAAGGATGCAGCGGCAACTTACGGTAATACAGTTACATAATAACAAACATGAAACAAACCCTTACTTTTTTTACAGCAGGCCTTTTAATGCTGCTGGCGTTTACTTCAAAAGCTCAGGATACCAACGATAAAGATGACGAAACCAAAGTAAAACTTAAACCTTATGTTGGGTTAAGCATGGGTATTTCATATCCTTTGGGTGATTTCAAAAAAACAGATTACAGTAATAATAAATCGGGCTTTGCAAACAGGGGCGTTACCTTCCAGCTTGACGGTGCATATTACCTGTACAGGAATTTCGGGATCGGCTACACTTTTTCGTACCAGGACCAAAGCAATTTTTCATATGATGACGACCTGATACTATCACAGGGGTATACTACCGATTTCAAAGCCGACGAGGGAACTGTTACTGCTGATAAACGTTACCGCAGCTTTAACTTGCTGGTAGGCCCGCAATATACTTTTGTATGGCACAGTTTATCATTTGATGTAAGGGCATCGGCAGGCGCTATCAAAAGCCAAACATCGCCATTGTTAACCATATCTGTTACCGGCGTTGATGCACAAAGCGGCAGTATAACCCAGCAAAGTGCCAAAGGTTATGCCTTTGCTTATGGCGGCAGCGCGGCAATCAGGTTTGATATGGGCGCCGGCTGGGGCTTGTCCCTTAAAGGCAATTATGTTAAATCACCGGGATATGATGTAACCACAACCGGTCGTACGCTTAATGTGGGCCGTTTGGTAACCAAGCAGCCAATTACTGAAGGACAGCTGGTATTTGGTTTGTATAAAGCTTTTTAAGCCAAAAGCTGAATGTATAAAGCTTAAAGCTATAGATTTAATAAGGATCCTCTTATAAACGAGAAAAGCAGATCATCGATCTGCTTTTCTCGTTTATAAGGCGTTGATAGCTTGTTAGTTAACCGTGATTTGCTCTGGTTTGTCGGCTACGATTTCGGGCTGGCCTTTAAAAAGTTCAAATGTGCCGGTTGCACATACGTATTTTCCTTTTATGGCAGATAGGTCAAGCTTTATTGTGCTGCCTTTTACAGCTATGGTATATTTTTGCCTTGGGTAAACTGCGCCCATGTTCAAAAGGGTAAGCGTGTCGCTCACTGCTTTGTACGAGTAAACGGTATCGCACAAAGTGCCTGTTTTGCCTATATTGGCCTTGAAATCAGTCATCGTAAAGCCTTTTGACTGTGCAGATGCCTTACCGGCAAAAACAACCATGATCAAAGCCGGCAGTAATAATTTTTTCATTGCTTAATATATCAGTGCTTTGGCGATTGCTGGTCTTCGTCATTTTTATCCGGAGCAGGAGCATAGCCATCCTCAAAATTTAAAGTAAATGACGATTCGGATGCGCGGCTGGCTGTATTTAATCCGGCAACATCCGGTTCGCTGTTATCAATTATTTCGTTGCCGGTATCCTGACCTTCATTCTGCTCATATTCATTGCCGGGGTCTTTATCTTCCCGCGCATCGTCAAGATTTGGGTTTTCGGGGATTGCCATAATTTTAATGTTTAATGTATGCTGAATAACCACTAAGGTACGCTGTTGTTTGCTGGTTGTTGTGTAACAATCTTTATCTTTTCTGTTTGGCTGTTAAAACGTATTTTTGCCGGATATGCCGGTTCGCGACAAACTCTATTTTGCTTCTGATGTTCATTTAGGCACAGGCACATATGCTTCAAGCCGCCAACGCGAAGATAAAATAGTGCGCTGGCTCGACAGTATTAAGCATGATGCCGCCGAACTATTCCTGGTTGGCGATGTTTTCGACTTCTGGTTTGAATACAAAACCGTGGTGCCCAAAGGCTACATCCGTTTCCTTGGCAAACTTGCCGAACTTGCCGATGCCGGTGTAAAGCTTTACCTGTTTAAAGGCAACCACGATATGTGGATGTTTGATTATTTTGTAAATGAACTGGGCGCAACTATTATCAGCAATGAATTAAAAATTGAGCGCGGCGGAAAGAAATTTTTCATTCATCATGGCGATGGGCTTGGTCCGGGGGATAACTTTTATAAGTTTTTAAAAGGTTTTTTCAGGAGCCGGTTTTGCCAGTGGCTGTTTGCCCGCATTCACCCAAACCTTGGCGTGGGAATAGCCAATAAATGGAGCCGCCACAGCCGGGATACCAATGCAAAAAAAGAAAATCCAAAACCGGGGGAGCAGGAATGGCTGGTAAATTTTTGCCGCGAAGAATTAAAAAACAACTTTTACGATTACCTTGTTTTTGGCCATCGCCACATGCCGCTTGATATTCAAATAACCCCTCAAAGCCGTTATATTAACCTTGGCGAGTGGATTTCATACTTCTCTTATGCCGTTTTTGATGGTAATGAATTGAAACTGGAATATTTTGTTTAGTTCATGGGGAGAGTTCATAGTTAATAGATCATGGTTCATGGTGTTCTGTAGTTTAAAGGCCACCGCTTTGTCCGAGTTAATCGGGTTTAGACTTTTGCTATGGTCCATGAACTATGAACCATAGGTCGCAGCGATCTATGAACTATGAACCATGATCTATAGGCTATAAAACAACTTACAATCCGCTGAATTAAAATATGCAGTAAAATGCGTACTTTTGTGCACTTTTTTGCAGTAAGCCTGTAAGCCGCCCGAAACTTCAAATCTTTCATAAGCCGGTTCAATATCAAACAGTTTTAGCTGCATCATTATTTATAAAATATGTTAGATAAATTAGAGCTGATATACGAGCGCTGGAAAAACGTTGAAGGTGAATTGAGCAATCCTGAAGTGATGCAGGATATGAAGCGTTTTGCCCAGTTAAACAAAGAATATAAAGACCTTGCCAAAATTGTTGATGAGTATCATATATACCGCAACATTATGAGCAATATCGAAACCAATAAAGAGATCCTGGCTACCGAAAAAGATGAAGAGTTTCGTGAGATGGCCAAAATGGAACTTGACGAACTGCTTGCTCAACAGGAAGTAAAGGAGGAAGAAATTCGCCTGATGCTGATCCCTAAAGATCCTGAAGATTCGAAAAATGCTATTGTGGAGATTCGTGGTGGTACCGGTGGTGATGAGGCTGCCCTTTTTGCCGGCGATCTTTACCGCATGTATATGCGCTATTGCGAAAAACGTGGCTGGCGTACCGAGCTGGTGGATTATACCGAAGGCACCAGCGGCGGTTATAAAGAGATTGTATTTAACGTAAACGCCGAAGACGCTTACGGAACCCTGAAATATGAATCGGGCGTACACCGTGTACAACGTGTGCCTGATACCGAAACACAAGGCCGTGTACATACTTCAGCAGCTTCTGTAGTAGTACTGCCCGAGGTTGATGAGTTTGATATCGACCTTCAGGTTAGTGATATCCGTAAAGATCTTTTCTGTGCTTCAGGGCCTGGTGGTCAGTCGGTAAATACTACCTATTCGGCTGTGAGGTTAACCCACATCCCTACAGGTATTGTTGCCCAGTGCCAGGATCAGAAATCACAATTAAAAAACTACGATAAGGCTTTACAGGTACTACGTTCGAGAGTGTATGAAATGGAGCTGCAAAAGCACCTGGAAGAAACATCTAAAAAACGTAAAACCATGGTGTCAACCGGCGACAGGTCGGCCAAGGTACGTACCTATAACTATCCACAAGGCCGTTTAACTGAGCACCGCATTGGTTTAACTATTTATAACCTGCCGGGCGTACTTAACGGTGATTTACAGGAGATCCTTGAATCGCTTCAGTTTGCTGAAAATGCTGAGAAGTTGAAAGAGGGAACAGTAGCGTAAGCTATAATCAGATATTAAATAGAAATCCCCAGCCTGATGGTTGGGGATTTTTTGTTTAGGAGAAATCTTTAAGAGCGAATCACGTTAAAGAGAGGGCTTGTCACCCTGAGCCTGTCGAAGGGTCGTGCGCAGAGGCCTACCCACCATGCTTCGACAAGCTCAGCATGACACCCATTTGAATTGTTGTTGCTGGCACGAACGCATATTACAACTTAAACTTACCTTTCAACGCAGCCAGCTTCAAAGCCATATCGGTTTCCGGTTCTTTTTCAACCCTTTTATTAAAGTTAGGCTTATTGTTATTACCCTGCGGCCGGCGATCATCGTTTCTGCGCTGGTTGGGTTCGCTTTTGTCGTTCTCTTTCATGGATAGGGCAATACGCTTGCGGTTCACATCAACCTCGGTAACAGTTACCTCAACCTTTTGATGTACTTTCAGTACCTCGTTAGGGTCTTTAATGTAACGGTTGGTGATCTGGCTCAGGTGAACAAGGCCATCCTGGTGAACGCCGATATCGACAAAAGCACCAAAGGCTGTAATGTTGGTGACGATGCCCGGCAGCTTCATGCCAACTTTCAGATCGCCGATAGCATTTACACCTTCTGTAAAGCTGAAAGCTTCAAACTGCTCGCGCGGGTCGCGGCCCGGTTTGGCAAGTTCGGCCATGATATCATTCAGGGTTGGCAAACCAACGGTTTCGGAAACATATTTTTGCAGCGGAATGCTTTTGCGCAGGGTTGGGTTGCTCATCAGGTCTTTCACCGTACACTTCATATCAGTAGCCATTTGTTCAAGCAAGCCATAACGCTCCGGGTGAACTGCACTGGTATCCAACGGATTTTCGGCATTGTGGATGCGGAGGAACCCTGCTGCCTGTTCAAATGCCTTATCGCCCAAACGCGGAACTTTTTTCAGTTGCTCGCGGCGTTTAAAAGCGCCGTTCTGGTTGCGGTATTCCACAATGTTCTGCGCCAGTTGCGGACCAAGGCCTGATACATAAGCCAGGATCTGTTTTGAGGCAGTGTTTAACTCAACGCCCACGGCGTTCACGGCGCTGATTACCGTGTCATCTAATGAGGTTTGCAGCTTGTTCTGGTCAACATCGTGCTGGTACTGACCTACGCCAATCGATTTTGGGTCGATCTTTACCAGCTCGGCCAATGGGTCCATCAAACGGCGACCGATAGATACGGCCCCTCTTACAGTGACATCATAATCCGGAAATTCTTCCCTCGCCACTTCAGATGCCGAATAGATAGAAGCACCGCTTTCATTAACCATTACAATAGTCACGCCCGGTAAATTCAGGTTGCGAACAAATACCTCTGTTTCGCGGCCAGCGGTGCCGTTACCTATAGCAATAGCCTCGATATTATATTTCTGGAACAGGTGCTGTACTGTTTTTTCGGCTTCACGCGCCTGACCCGCACCCGTGTGCGGGTAAACGGTGGTATTTTCAAGCAGTTTGCCCTGTTCATCCAAACAAACCAGTTTACAACCTGTGCGGAAACCCGGATCAAGCGCCATTACGCGTTTTTGACCAAGCGGCGCGCTCAGCAATAGCTGGCGGGCATTCTCTGCAAATACGCGGATCGCTTCTTCATCGGCTTTCTTTTTGGTAAGCAGGCGCACCTCTGTTTCCATCGATGGTTTTAACAGGCGTTTGTAGCCATCGGTGATAGCCAGGCGGATTTGTCCGGCAGCCGGGTTGTTTGCCTTGATAACTGAATTTTCCAGTATCTCCAGTGCTTCATCTTCTTCAGGTTTCAGGTCGAGCCATAGGATCTCTTCCTTTTCGCCGCGTCGCATGGCTAATACGCGGTGCGATGGCGCTGTTTTAACAGGCTCAGTCCATTCAAAATAGTCTTTGTACTTAATGCCTGCCTCTTCTTTGCCTTCAACCACTCTTGATGCGAAAGTGCCTTTTTCAACAAACAGTTCACGGATTTTGGTACGTATTTCAGCATTTTCGGCTATGGTTTCGGCAATAATATCCCTTGCGCCAGCTAAAGCTTCTTCAACGCTGGCTACGCCTTTTTCATCGCTGATGTATTCGGCAGCTATCAGTTCGGGGTCGATATTTTTTTGTTCCAATAAAACATCGGCCAATGGCTGCAGGCCTTTTTCACGGGCTGTAGTAGCGCGGGTTTTGCGTTTTGGGCGGTACGGAAGATAAAGGTCCTCCAAAGTAACCATCGTTTCTGCTTCGTTGATCTGTTTTTCAAGCTCGGGCGTTAGTTTGCCCATATCTGTAAGCGATTTCAGGATAGCCTCACGGCGTTTGTCCAGCTCGCGCAGTTGCTGTACACGATCACGAATAGTGGCAACCTGTACCTCATCCAAACTGCCGGTAAGTTCTTTACGGTAACGGGAAATGAACGGAACGGTAGCTCCTTCATCAAGCAAGCCTACCGTAGCGGTAACCTGTTTCTCAGCTACAGAAAGCTCTGCAGCTATTATTTTATAATGAATACTCATAATCAAAATTCGGACTGCGAAGTTGAGGGAATAGGCTTACAATTCAAAAAAAGATTGCTAACAAAAAGTTGAAAGTTTTGATTGGGCTATTGCTGGCAATGTAAATATAGGGTACATTTTGTTTGCCGGCAGTTTTAAATTGTCTCTGTAGACTAAACTCCCTGATGTTAAAAATTATCCCGATAAGTAATATTAGCGCAATGGGTAATTGCGTAATGACAATTCGGGTGATGTATGGTTATCTATATCTTTTGCTTCGCCTTTATTTCCAGGTAGCGGTTTACTGTGTTTATGGTAAGATTTTGGGGGGATGTTAGTATCGATTGAATGCCGTGGCTGGCCAGCTCTTTAACCATCAGCTTTTTATCGTAAGCAAACTTTTCGGCAATGGTTTTTATGTAGATGCCTTCAACGTCTTT
Organism: Mucilaginibacter sp. SJ; assembly: GCF_028993635.1. Taxonomy (NCBI): domain Bacteria; kingdom Pseudomonadati; phylum Bacteroidota; class Sphingobacteriia; order Sphingobacteriales; family Sphingobacteriaceae; genus Mucilaginibacter; species Mucilaginibacter sp. SJ. The sequence goes on along the minus strand of NZ_CP118631.1, from coordinate 3,389,464 downwards.
GGCCGGTTGTTCGCTCAGGGCCTTTAACTCGGTATTTTCAAAAAAAACTACTAACAGCAAATGAAATTTAGCTATCCGGCGTAAAAATGGCAATTGCCGTTGTAATGCGGGTAAGCTTTCATAATTGGTAAAGAAAACGACGAGGTTGCGCTGCTTTAATACCCTGCGTGTTGTGATATAAAGCGCCTCCATATTGGTTTCCAGGTAACGGGTTTTCTCCTTGTATAAAACCTCCATTATCTTATTAAGCTGTGCGTAATTCTTATCAGCAGGGACAACCGAACCTATTTTCTCGCCCACAGTAATTAACCCGGCTTTGTCCTCTTTAAGCAGGGCAACATTTGATAGTACAAGGCTGGCGTTAATGGCATAATCCAACAAGCTTAGCCCTTCAAAAGGCATCCGCATAACCCGTGATTTATCAATGATGCAGTAAACGTGCTGCGATTTTTCGTCGGTATAGGAGTTAACCATCAGGTCGCCGCGCCGCGCAGTGGCCTTCCAGTTTATGGTGCGATAATCATCGCCAGGAACATAGGATTTTACCTGTTCAAATTCCATACTGTGGCCAATCCTCCTGATTTTCTTAATGCCTATCTCGGTGAGCCGGTTTGATATAGCCATCAACTCATACTTACGCATTTGTAAAAACGAAGGATAAACGGGCAAAGTCTCAGCCTGCTCAAAATTGTAACGCTTAGATACCAGACCAATAGCCGATCGCACAAAAACCCGGATAAAGCCAAATTCATATTCGCCGCGGCGTGTTGGCCTCAGTATGTAATTAATCTTCTTACGTTCGCCGGGAGCAAGGGTTGTAGCAAACCAAATATCACGTTTCTGAAACTGTGCGGGGATCTCATCTATAATTCCGGTGTTAATCCTGAAACTATACCGGTTTTCGATATAAATACTAAGTTCGTTTTCGTCGCTGTTGCTTAAGCGTTCGGGGGCAAGGCGTTTGGCAAATACGCCATCGGCAACACGGTAAAGTATAAACAGATCGGCAATTAATAATGCCAATAAGAAGTAAAAAGCGATGTCGGGCACAATGCCCAGCCAGGGGAAGAAAAACGAAAGTAAATACAATACCACGCAGGCAGCAACCGCGCCGAATAAACGGTTAGTTAAAAACAAGTTGGTATAAAATAGTCGGAATAGTTTTTTCACGCGCTTTACTATCGTGGCACTTCAATTTTTTGTATTATCTGGGTTATCACCTCATCGGGCGTTACGCCTTCCATCTCCTTATCAGGCGTTAACATAATACGATGGCGCAGCACAGGGGCGGCAACATAAATAATATCATCGGGGGTAACAAAATCACGCCCCCTGGTTGCAGCAAGCGCTTTGGCGCCATTAACAATAGCCAGCGACGCACGCGGCGAACCACCCAGCTGCAGGGATTTGCTGTTACGGGTTTCGTGGATGATTTTAGCCGTAAACTCCAAGATCTTATCTTCAACATGCAGGGCCCTTACCTGGTTGCGCAACTGGTTAATATCGGCAGCGGCGAGTAAAGGTTGTACCTGGCTTAGCTGATCGGTTGTTTTTTGCTGATGCTGACGACTAAGGATAGTTATTTCTTCTTCAAGTGTCGGATATTTCACTTCTATCTTAAACAAAAACCTGTCAAGCTGGGCTTCAGGCAGGCGGTAGGTACCTTCCTGCTCAACCGGGTTCTGTGTTGCAAAAACGGTGAATGGCTCTTCCATTTTATAGCGGTGCCCGTCAATGGTAAGCTGCCGTTCTTCCATTACCTCAAACAAAGCCGATTGTGTTTTTGCCGGTGCACGGTTGATCTCATCTATCAGGATAATATTACCGAAGATGGGCCCTTGTTTAAATTCAAACTCGGTTGTTTTAGGGTTAAAAACAGAGGTTCCCAGGATATCTGATGGCATCAGATCTGGTGTGAACTGAATACGGGAGTACCGGGCATCTATAGTTTTGGCAATAAGCTTTGCGGTAAGTGTTTTAGCAACGCCCGGCACACCTTCAATCAGGATATGCCCATCGGCCAGGATCCCCGCAATAAGCAGATCGATAGAATCATGCTGACCTACGATGATGGTTGCCAGCGTGGCTTTTATTTGCTCAACAGCAGTGCTTAACTTAGATAGATCGGTACGTTGTTCAAAAAATTCGTTTTCCATATTTACCTGGATTGGATATAAAATTGTTCAATAAGTTGGTTGAGCCTGATGAGCTCCTGATCTGTTACAATGTCATGAGTACTGATGAAGATAAATGCACCGGACAATTCACGGGCAAGATCTTCGGTTGCACCGGTACGGTTAACCAGTTCTTCTACAAATTCGGGACCTGGCCGGTTTGCTTTTATCCGGTAGGTTTCGCGTATAAAAGCCCAGAAATACTGCATTTTTTTCCGGGCGATGTTGATGTTGTCCCTTCGTTCGTAGTATACCTGCCCTACTACATTCACGAAATCCACAGTTGAGTTTTCGAGCGGTTTAATAATTGGAATGATCCGCTGACGCCTTTTTGCCTCATATAGCACAAATATCAGCAAGCTAAACAACGTCAGATAGTAAGCCGCTTTCAACTGCGCATTCCCAAGGAATACCCTCATCGGCGAGTCATTCTCACCGGTACCCTGGGTATAATATTCATCCCAAACTATCTCCGGCGTTTTCTTTACCATGGATAAAGCAGTAGAAGTCCATTCGGCCCCCTGAGGCTTTAACAAGCTGTAGTTAGTGAACATACCCGGATTGGGCGTTAAATACAGGTTGCCTTTCCCCATCGGATACTTCAGTAAGTTGGCCTTATGGTCGTCCGTTTCACCTATAACTACTGCATGTGCGGTATCAAATTTATCGTAATAGCCTGCCGTTAAACCTTTATCAACAAAATAATTCACCTCGGGCGACAGGGCCGGGTTTACAAAATGCATTAACGTATGAGCATTTCCATTAACCGCAAATTTATTAGTGATGCTTATTTTAAGTTCCTTTTCGAAATCGGCCCCTAAAAATCCGGCGGCGATAAAAACGTCATTACCGGCAGTAATATATTGTTTAAGCTGTTTAAAATCGGGCTTGGTAATATTGAGCCCCCCGGCTATGATAATGTATGATGATCCTTTGATGGAATCTTCGGTAATAGTATTGTAAATGGCCTGGCGTTTAGGTTTGATCACGGCTCCGGGAAAAATATCCCGGGCACGCTCATAAAGTACCCGCGTACCATATGGGATTTTATCGGTATTGCTGAACGTAGGCGTCCAGTTAATATCTTTGGGCTTGTTCATGTTTGCTACTATGTAAACAGTAAACAAAGCTGTAGCTATTATAAAGTAAATCTTAAGGTCCTTCATAACAGCTGCTTTTTAAAGTTTTGAAACAACTGGTTTATATTGCCAAAAGCAGCACCATCTATATTAAAACCGCCATACCATACATATTCAAACTGCCGGGTCAACGACACAAAAGACTGCCGTACGGATGGATTGTTTAATTCGTACACATATGCTGAATTGGTTTTTTCGGGCAGCCATTGGATAAGACCGTTATCACTGAGCTGTTTTAAACTCCGCAGATAAAGCAGGCGAACAGCCAGCCGGTAGTTATGATTTGAAATTGCCTTTTCAATCTCCTCATCAAAATTAATTTCGTGGATATTCTCTGCCGATTCGGTATAGGCCAGCGGTGTTTTACGGGACTTGCCCAGTAACAGGTTGCCCATATCCATACCCAAAAGTTTCATGATGAAGAAAATGATCGCACCTACAGCCAGCATCAAAAAGAAGTACTTTAAAAAAGTTCCAAAGCCGGGGCTTATACTTAAGCTGCCAAATAAGGTACGCCAAAACCACATCCAAAACCTATCCCAAAACGACAGCTCATTGCCTATACTTTTATCGTTATACTGATATTCCTTGTCGGCCCGGTATTTATCAAGCGCGTCTTCGTTAAAACGGCGTACGTTAACCTTCGAGCTATCCATACGCAAAACCGGGGGCTTTTTTTTAGCAACGGTATCTGTTTTTAAGGGGATAGCCTGTCCGCCAACTTTAGCCGCAGCCGGCTCGAGGGCAAAGCATAACAGTATGAACAGGATTAGTATCGGTTTAGGCATAACTCAATTAGTATTGTTCGGCAGGCAGATCGTCGGCTTTATCGGCATGTGTGCCAAATGCTTCTATACGCTCTAAGATCCCGGTTCCGTCTTTTCTTTCCTGGAGGCTAAAATAACACAAGGCAATGGCTATGGTTGGAATAGCATAAGTAAGTAGTAAAATATTTTGAAGCATACTGAAAAATATCACTGCTGCTATTGAAAGATATTTAAAAGAAACGAGGATCCGCAATGAGGCAACAAGCATTAAAGGTATACTGGCAATTGAATTACTTACACTTACTATCAGCGAGCAAACAAATATGATCCCAAAAACCATCCACCAGTGATCTTTTATAAGCCGGAAGCCTTTATTGAATGAGTATCCAAATGAGGCATTCTCCATGATCATGGTAGGCAAAATAAGGTAAAATATCGGCGTAAGATATATGCCTGGTATTATACAAAATAAAAAACCGAAAATGAGCAGGATGAATAATAAAAGACCACTCCCTAACGAACGGAAAAAGTAATATTTAAAATAACCCCAAACGTCTTGTGCCGTTGGTTTATCTCCTTTTTTTTCAAGATAAACTGCGACAAAACACAGGGTGGTAAGGTATATAAAAAATTGTGCCAGCATCATCACAAAACCGTTTGCTGCAGCACTTATACCCACTTTGAGGGTGCTGTTATAGTCGCCTTTAGCGCCTGGATCAAGACTGTCATAAACAGATAATTGTGAAAATGCAGTGGCAACAGTACCAACCAGCACAAAAAAGCCGCAGATAACGAGTAATGACGAAAAAAGCGGTTTGAAATTCTGTTTCAGGAAGGTGAAGGTGTCATTTATTATTTCGCCAAAATCACGGATCCTCCTCAGTTCAATAATATATTTCATTTAATGATCGGTATTAATATAGTTTAGGTTTTTATTCAGTTTTGCAGGATAAAGTATCACGTACCATATCATGAACAGTAATGATGAGGCTAATATAATAATACCTAACCAAACAGGCATTTCGGTATGGCGCGTTACAAAGCTTTCAAAAAAAGCGGCTAATAATATGATGGGAATAAGGCCTACTGTAATTTTCAAGCCCTCAAGCGCCCCTTTTTTTAATGATTGCAGCCGGGTATACGTTTTGGGAAACAACAAACTGTTACCAAGTACTAAACCGGCACCACCGGCCACAATAAACGACGACATTTCAAGCGTACCATGGATCCAAATCACCAGTATGGATTGGATTCCCAGTCCCTTGCTAAAAAAATAATACTGAAATGAGCCAAGCATAACGCCGTTCATTAAACTGGCGTATAATGAACCAACAGAAAAAAATAAGCCCATCACAAAAAAGCGCAGTTCGACATACACATTATTGATGGCTATCTGTAAAAACATCAGCCCCGAAGAACTGCTTTTATATACACCGAAAGGATCACCTTTCGCGATGTTATCATTGGTCATGTTCACATAATCATCGCCAAGGATAAGCCGTACAAAATGATTATCGTATTTGGCCGAAAGCACTCCCATACAGGTAAAAACCGCAAAGAAGATAAGCGAATACAATAACTGCCTGCGATGCTGAAAAAAAAGCAGCGGCAGTTCGTATCGCCAGAAAGCTGCAAACCTGTTACTTTTTTCCTTTTGATTTTTGTAGATATCCTGGTGAAACGTTGATGCAAGCCCGTTAAGGTACTTTGTTGTATTTGACTGCGGAAAGAAAGTTTTGGCGTATGCCAAATCATCAGTAATGGCTATAAATGCGGCAGCAAGCTCATCCGGATCGGTTGGCTTATTGGTTTCATAGGCCTTCCATTTTTCGGTATTTTGTTTGATAAACAGCGCCTCACGCATTTTAAAAAGCAGGTTTTATTTTTTGTTAAAATACTCACAAATCTTTAATATGCAATCATATTTTACACTAACAAATTTATCTTTGTTAAGATGCAAACCATAACCGTACACACAACACAAAATATTGATATAGACTATGAAATAGCCGGTATTGGCGAACGGATAGTTGCCCGCATAATTGATTACGCCATTTTCATTGCTTTCTATTTCATCTTTATTTTTCTGATCATCGGAAAAATGCCCGAAAGCGTGCTGGTAACATGCGCAATTATCATGGCGGCGATATTTGTATTTTACGATTTGATTTGCGAAACGCTGCTTAATGGCCAAAGCGTTGGCAAGCGGATAATGAAGATACGGGTGATTAGCCTCAATGGTAACCGTCCCCGCTTTGGACAGTACCTGTTAAGATGGCTGATGCGCATGGTTGATTTTGGCATTACCCTTAACCTTGGCGCACTGCTTTGTGCCCTGGTGACTGAAAACGGCCAGCGTATAGGTGATGTGGTTGCCGGAACAGCTATGGTAAAAACACATCCGCGTACCAAAATAGACAGCTTAACATTCAGGCCATCGGGCGACGATTATGAACCTACTTTTAAAGAAGTAGCTGAGCTAAACGATAATGATGTAAGGCTGATAGCCGACGTGATACATAATTACATGAAAACGCATAATGCCGTTGTGGTTTACAATATGGCGCTCAAATTAAAAGAACATCTGAAAATATCCACGTTACCTCCTGATATGAACGACCTGCAGTTTTTACAGGCTATTATTAAAGATTACAGCCATGTAAGCGCCATGTCTGAGCCTTATCAATAAGCAACATGATTATAAATTATAAAGATGCCACATCTTTAAAAAATAGCTGATAAGCACAATACTGCCGTTGATCATAAATACGGTTTTCTTTATAACCGACTTTTCAGTATCGAGTTTAAAAATAACATCGGCTATGCCGTAGATAAAAAACAGTATGAGCGGAATTGCTGCAGGATATAAAAGGAAGCTTTTTTGAAGATCGCCCCGGATAAGGGCTATAACCGATCGCTGAAAACCGCAGCCCGGGCAATCAATGCCTGTAAGATATTTAAAAGGACAAGGTATTAAATGCCCCTGCAACCAGTGGATAAACCCTAACCGGCTGCAGGAAGCATATATCATATTATTTAACCACATTAATAGTTTTGTGGAGGAGGATTGTTCTGATTATTGAATGGATCACGGTAATCATTCGGGTTAAATGAATTAGCTTGCGCTTCTTTAGCTGAAGGGCCTAAATATTGGGCGCCGCCGAATGCCAATATTGGGAAAAATATAAAAGGTAAAAAGAAAAGACCTACAGTAAACCCTTCGCTTTTACCGAAGCTTTTACTCAACAGGTTCAACATCCAAATCAGGAAAATAAAGTTAACACAAGGCACAAGCAGTAATATAGCTAACCACCACATGGGTTTTCCGATAATTTCGAGCCATACTATATAATTGTAAACAGGGACTATCGCAGCCCAGCCTGGTTTACCGGCTTTGGTGTAAATTTTCCATTGGCTAATAAGGCAGATGAGCCCAATTATAAGCAAAGGAATAAATAATACCGCAAAAATTGCCGCTACCACACCACCCGACATGTCGGTAGAAGAAGTGTAAGAATCCATAGTTTTGTTTAGTGTTTAAGTTTATGGTTTTTATTTGTTTAAGTTCACTGCAAATTATAAATTATTTCTATCAAAACTATAGGGGGCAACGTATTTATTACAGCGCATGTAATTATAATTTATCATTAATTTTGACTTGATGCAAAGAGAACAGATTTCGGTTTTTGACATGTTTAAGATAGGCATTGGCCCATCAAGTTCACATACGCTTGGTCCATGGCGCGCCGCACAGCAGTTTGTGCAGTCGCTTGAACAACAGGGGGTACTGCCAATAGTGCAGCAGGTTAAGATCTTATTATATGGCTCATTGGCCAAAACCGGCCATGGGCACGGTACGGATATAGCTATATTATTAGGCTTAAGCGGCGACGACCCGGTTACTTTTGAGGTTGACCAGGTAACCCCTAAAATTGAGCACATCAAAAGTTCACATCAGTTGATACTTGGCAGTGTTTTGCCGGTAAGTTTTTATGCAGAAGATGATCTGATGTTCCTTTTCAATGAAAGCTTACCCTATCATCCAAACGCCGTAACATTTCAGGCTTTTTTAAATACAGGTAAAGCTATATCAGAAACCTATTATTCCATAGGTGGCGGCTTTGTGGTAAAAGAAGGCGATTCGGGCCAATCAAAAGCAGAGGTCGACCTCCCCTTTCCAATCGATACAGCTTCTGATCTCCTGCACTGGTGCATCAAAACAGGTCTCCGCATCTCCGAGGTTGTGGCCGAAAATGAACTGGCCTGGCGCAGCGAGCAGGAAACACGCACGGGCGCATTAAATATTTTCAGGGCATTAAAAGAATGCATTTACAGAGGTTGTCATACCACCGGCCAACTGCCCGGCGGATTAAACGTTGCAAGGCGTGCCGCCAAATTAAATGCAAAACTCATCGGCAATAATAAATACAGCAATTATGATGAATGGGTAGCAGCCATCAGAAATACCGGCGACAGCTTTAAAAATACATTGGATTGGGTTAGCTGTTTTGCATTAGCCGTTAATGAAGAGAACGCCTCATTTGGTCGTGTCGTAACTGCCCCAACAAATGGTGCCGCGGGCGTTATCCCTGCAGTGCTCCAATATTATATTGCTTTTTGCGATGGCAATACCGAACAAAAGATCATTAACTTTTTATTTACCGCCAGCGAGATCGGGAGCATCTTTAAAAAAGGCGCAACCATATCGGCGGCTATGGGTGGTTGCCAGGCCGAAATTGGCGTATCGTCGGCCATGGCTGCGGCGGCGTTGACAGAATGTATGGGCGGCACACAACGGCAGGTACTCATGGCTGCGGAAATAGCCATGGAACACCATCTCGGCCTTACCTGCGACCCGATTGGCGGCCTGGTACAGGTTCCCTGCATTGAACGGAACACGATGGGCGCTATTAAAGCAATAACAGCATCACAACTGGCGCTTCAAAGCAACCCCGAAAAAGCAAAGGTGAGCCTTGATGCCGTAGTGAGAACCATGTGGCAAACAGCGCTTGATATGAACTCAAAATACAAGGAAACAAGTGACGGCGGACTGGCAATTAATATCCCTATCAGTTTGCCTGAGTGTTGATTGTTTACTTTTTAAACAGCCTTGAATCAAATTCGAAAAAATCAGCAGCTATAATTTTTACTGATTTGAAATTTGGGTGTAGCGGATTAAGCAGATAATTAAAATCGCCTGCGACGATGGCCGATGGCACTTGAAGTGCTAAGTATTTATTGGCTTTTACAAAGTTATCCCCTATTTGCCGTGTTGCTTTTATCAAGGGGTTACTATTCCATTTTTCGGGGAGTTGATCAATATCCAGCGTTAAGAACTCTGAATTTTCAGATAGCCCAATCGTTGCCATAAAATAATCAGAAGGCATAAACCCAAGTGGTGTGTGTACCGCAACTTCAAGCACAGCCAGTGCTCGTGATGATGAGGTGTAAACTACAGCGGTTCCTTTACTGTTCCAACGCCCGCCGTTTAATTCGGCTCCCCGGCCACTTAAGTCGTTAATATAAGCCTGTTTACTTAGCCTATAAACGATCATGCAAGTATGCCGTGTTCAATACGTCCTAATTCATCTCTGATCATGTTGATACCAAACGCTGTATCCAAAAGTTCTTTAGGTTTTACTCCTCCCAGGGGGATACTCTTATAATCCATCCAGGCATAAAACTTATTTTCATCGCCAAAAACCTCAATACCTTTCTTATAAAGCAACTCAATCATTATTATCTTTTCAGAATAAATAGGGTCAAAAGTTTTGTTCTCCTTTTTGTAGCGTTGAATTGTACGTTCGGAAAGATGAAGATACGAAGCCCAGTCATCTATATTAAAATGGATATGATTTGATAATTTGGTGAGATAAGGGAATGAGATCCCCTCCCTTACCATGAAGGTTAAATTAACCTCATCATCATCAAGAAATTTATAGGGCTTTGGAGCACTCATGACCTTTTGCAAATTGTCTATAAATTTACGACAATTGTCAACAAAATACAAATCTTATTTTTTAGTAAAAACAGCCCCTACCGCCACCTTCAGCTTATCAACCCACATCCCATACATTTTACCGGATGGATGCAAACCATCATCAGCCAATAAGGTAAGATCATTAGCGGCCAATTTGGAGATGCTCGTTATCTCAACATAATTAACGTTGGCATTACTACTTATTCCGCGATTAATATTATTGAACTGGTCAATTTCGGGGCCTATTACGGCATCATTACCATGAGCATAAGGTGTAACGCCATAGTCGGGAATAGACAGTACAAATACATGTTCTCTGATTCCTCCGGCAAATTTGATGGCTGTATTTAAAACCTGCTGAAATTTAATGCGGTAATTTTCCTGGCTTAAGCCGCCGTATTGGTCGTTAACTCCTATCAACAGCGTTACAAAATCATAAGTATTGCTTTTGATATCGCTGTTATCAATGGCATAAATCAGCTGATCGGTTGTCCAGCCGGTGCGGGCTATAATGGTTGGGGCATTTACTTTAAAGCCTTGTAACTGATTAGCCAGTTGGTTAGGAAATGCCTGCTCCGGGGGTACAGACTGGCCTATGGTATATGAATCGCCGAGGGCAAGGTATGTTAAAGTATCCTGTATCACTGTAATTGGTTTTGACGGAGGATTATAGTCAACCGGCGCGGGACTATTTTTACCCGTACAGGCTGACAATATAAATGCTGTAAATAAACTTAAAATTATTCCCTTCATTATAATATCTCCATACCAAAAAGTACGGAAATATGGTGTTTCAGGATTTTTTTAACTTCATTAATATCAACCTCATACCCAAGCTCCTGCTGCATGGAAGTAACAGCCTTATCATCGATACCGCAGGGCACTATGTTTTTAAAATAACTGAGATTGGTATTTACATTAAGTGCGAGGCCGTGCATAGTAACCCAACGGCTGCAGCGTACACCCATGGCGCATATTTTACGGGCTTTGTCATTATCAGCATCAAACCAAACACCTGTATAACCTTCATAACGACCGGCCTGCAAGCCAAAATCGGCGAGGGTAAGGATCACGGCTTCTTCCAGCGTACGCAGGTACAGGTGAATATCGGTAAAAAAATTATCAAGGTCGAGGATCGGGTATGAAACAATTTGCCCCGGCCCGTGATAGGTAATATCACCGCCCCGGTTTATCGGGTAATAAACAGCCTGCTTTTCTTTCAAGCCTGCCTCATCTAATAATAAATGCTCGGGCTTACCGCTTTTACCCAGGGTATACACGTGCGGATGTTCGCAAAAAACCAGGTAATTAAAGGTTTCGTCGGCTTCGATAGTATCGTCGGCTACAGTAGTCCCTGCGTTTTTAGCAGCTGCTTCGTAAGCCGTTTCACGATTACGGTTGTCTATTTTGGTTTTCACCGTTTCACTAAAAAGGGTTTCCTGTTTATCCCAGGCCTGCTGGTAATCAACCAGGCCCCAATCCTGAAAAAATACTTTCTTGTTTTTCATCACTCGCCCTTTACGTAGCCTATCATATAATCTTCATATTGCAAATAGCCCACGGTATAATCAATGGTGGTATCTTTTTTATTCAATTGCGCATTCACCACGCCATGATGCTCAAACTGAAAAGGCTCCAAAAAAATGTTATCGGCAAATGAAACCTCTTTTTGGCCATTACATTTATAAACAGCCTCCTTGGCACACCAGCAAACATATAATTGCTCAATTTTTTGCGGCCCGTTTATAAATTTCAACTCTTCCTTACGCATAAACTTGTTGGCAATGCGCTCAACTTTTTGCTTAATCTGCTCAATATCAATCCCAACCTTATATGTTTTGCTGATCATCACAGCGGCATAATCAAACGAATGACTTAAGGAGATATGGTAAGGGAGGTTTACCAGGTAAGGCTTGCCATGCTCATCAACTTTACAGTCAATATACTCATCGGTACGGAGCATTTTACGCAGCAGCACGCGGGTACCCAGCCAGTGCAGGTGGCGCTTGCCATTGCTCAGGCTTTCTACAAAATCCTTTTCCTGCTGATCAAGTTGTAATTGGCTGTACAGGTCTGTAGCCTCCTCCTCGATACGCCAGAGTGCAAACTCGGTGTCATCATCAATACGCTGCCTGTATGCTATCGCCATAAAAGTAAAATTGCAAAATAGGTTGCAAACATATGTCAAAAAAGATTAAATAATATCAGCGCAGCTACATATTCGTAATCAGCTGAACCATATCAGGTTTAGGAGTTGTTTCCGACCTATCTGAACGCATTTCGCCGGCCAATATTGTTTGTAAAAGCCGGCGCCGATTAGGCTAATTTTCATAATTTAGCGCCAGCAATAACCTGCCTGTATGATACTATCTGATAAGCGCATCCTCGAAGAAATTGAACAAGGCCATATTATTATTGAACCATTTAACCGCGAATACCTGGGTACTAACTCATACGATGTTCATTTGGGTAAATATTTAGCAACTTACCGTAACAGGGTTCTTGATGCCAAAGTTCATAATGAGATAGATGGCTTTGAAATTCCGAAGGATGGCTTTGTACTTCAGCCAAATACCCTTTACCTGGGTGTAACGATGGAGTACACCGAAACACACCGGCATGTTCCATTTTTAGAGGGCAAATCAAGCACCGGGCGTTTGGGCATCGATATCCATGCAACGGCGGGCAAAGGTGATGTTGGCTTCTGCAATACCTGGACACTTGAAATTTCATGTGCCCAGCCTGTGCGCATTTATGCCGGCATGCCCATTGGTCAGCTTATTTATTTTGTAGTTGAAGGCGAGATCGAAACGCTGTACAACAGTAAGGCCAACGCCAAATACAACAACCCTACTACACGCCCCGTTGAAAGCATGATGTGGAAGAATAAGTGGTAGGTTTAAGCCACGAGTCTTAAGTCGGGAGTCTCAAGTCGGTAGTCTTAAGTACTAAGTAGAAAATATAAGTCAAACTTTCGACTAAAGACTTCGAACTTTAGACTTAATATGACTTGGTACTTTTTTTGCGTATCTTGGTAGTTCAAGATTTATCTTTCTATGAACCTAAAACGCCTATCGGTTGGAATCCTGATCACCTTTATTGCCGGTGCTACCTTAGCTTTTGTAAAACCCGATGATGAACTGGTAACAAAAATCATTGCCCAGCTTGATAAATGGCGCACCGATCATCCGCAGGAAAAAGTTTACCTGCACTTTGACAAACCATATTATGCCGTTGGCGAGGATATCTGGTTTAAAGCCTATGTTACTATAGGTAGTGCGCATAAGCTTTCGGCTTATAGCGAAACGTTGAATGTTGACCTTATTGATGATACCGATTCGGTAAAACGCAGCCTTAAACTGCCGTTAACAGCTGGCCTGGCCGCGGGCGATTTTGCTTTGGCCGATAGCATGGCCGAAGGAAACTACCGCATCCGCGCTTATACCAACTGGATGCGAAACGAAGGAGAGGCCTATTTCTTCAATAAAACCATCACTGTGGTAAACGGAATCAGTAACAAGGTTTTCACCAAAACCGCCTATGCCTACAGCACCTTAAACGGCAAACAAAAAGTAACTGCTATTACTACATACACAGACCTCAACGGTATAGCCTACGTTAATAAACCAGTAAGCTATGAAGTTGAAATAAACGGAAAATCAATCTCCCGGGGGAAAGGTATAACTGATGATAAAGGGAACCTCACGGTCAGCTTCACTACCAGTCAGACAGTTTCAATAACATCCGGCCATATCAATACCGAGGTTAAATTGGATGAAAAGCATACTATAGCCAAAGCCGTACCTATAAAAACGTTATCAAATAAGGTTGATGTTCAGTTTTTCCCGGAGAGCGGAAATTTAATTAATGGTGTTTTTGAAAAAGTAGCTTTTAAAGCTGTTGGCGCCGACGGGTTAGGGGTTGATATTAAAGGCTTTATTGCCGACGATCAAAACAACCAGGTTGCGCCATTGGGCGATAGTCATTTTGGCATGGGTACTATAACCTTTGAGCCTGAAAGTGGTAAAACCTATAAAGCGCACATTACTTATGCCGATGGCTCTGAAGGTGTTTTCGATTTGCCCAAAGCAGTTGATAATGGCTATGTATTAAGTGTCAACAGCATGCGCGACGATAAGGTATTTGTATCCATCGTCCCCGGTAAAAGCACCGGTAACGGCACGGCCTCATTATCGGGTTTAACGCTGATAGCGCAATCGGGTGGTGAGCTTTGTTATGCAGGCAAAAGTAAGGATGGGGCAACATCCTTTTCGGCTGCCATACCTAAAAATAAATTCCCATCGGGTATAGTACAATTCACCTTGTTTTCGGCAACCGGCGAGCCTCTGAATGAACGCCTCATCTTTGTTCAAAACCCCGATCAGCTTAAGCTTGCTGTCACCACAGAAAAGCAGAGCTACCAACCGCGCGAAAAAGTGACCATAAATCTCAACGCAAAAAACAGTGAGGATAAACCCGTTGTTGGTAGTTTTTCAGCATCGGTTATTGATGAATCAAAAGTTACTGCTGATGAGGCTAATGAAAGCTCTATATTTTCAACACTGCTGCTTACCTCCGACCTGAAAGGATATATTGAAAAGCCGAACTATTATTTTACCAATGTAAACAACGAAACCAAGGCCAACCTTGATGCACTGATGCTTACCCAGGGCTACCATCGCTTTGAATGGAAACAGCTGCTTGCTGATAAATTTACACCGATAGTTTTCAAGCCCGAAAAATCATTAGAGGTAACAGGGCATCTCAAAACTTTTGGCGGTAAACCTGTGCCTAACGGCAAGGTTACCCTTTTTTCAACATCGGGCGGTACGTTTATTATTGATACCGTGGCAGATGCTAATGGCAAGTTTACTTTTAAAGATCTTGTTTTTAGGGATAGCATCAAATTTGTGATCCAGGCACGTACTGCTAAAGACCGCAAAAACCTCGATATCACGCTTGATAATGTAACCCCGCAACCCGTTGGGCCTAATAAAAACGCACCCGATATCCAGATCAACATCAATGATGGTGCATCGGCTTACCTCTTAAACAGTAAAAAGCTTTATGATGAGCAGGTAAAATACGGCGTCGGTAATCACACTATCGTATTAAAAGAAGTAGTGATCCGCGAAAAGCGGGAAAATCCTTTTAAAAATTCGGCCAACCTTAACGGACCGGGTAATGCTGACCAAACACTCACCAGTCAGAACCTGATGTACGGGGGTGGAATGCTATCTCAGATTTTACAGGGCAGATTAACCGGTGTGATTTTTCGTAACGGCACGCCTTATTCAACCCGTAGCCCGGGAACTACCATGCAAATTGTGCTTGACGGAACCTATGTGGGTAGCGATTTTCTCGATAACTTAAATGTAAACGACATTGCCACTATTGAAGTTTTACGAAGCATTGGCAATACTGCAATTTATGGATCAAGAGGAGCGGGCGGTCTTTTGGTTATTACAACCAAGCGCGGCGGCGAAAGTGTTTATAACAGGTACGCACCGGGTATAGTTACTTACGCGCCTAAAGGATATTATAAAGCGCGCGAATTTTATTCGCCTAAATATGATGACCCTAAAACCAACGTACAAATGCAGGACCTTCGCAGCACTATTTACTGGGCACCGGGCTTATTAACGGATAAGGATGGCAATACATCAATGAGCTTTTTTAACGCCGATGCTAAAGGAACTTACCGCGTAATAATCGAGGGTATTGATGCCGACGGTAATTTAGGAAGGCAGGTTTATAGGTATAAGGTGGAGTAGTGTTAAGTCGGAAGTCCGGAGTCAGGAAGTCCGAAAGAAGTAGGGATAGTCGGAAGTCCGAAGTCGGAAAGTCCGAAAGAAGTAGGGATAGTCGGAAGTCCGAAGTCAGGAAGTCCGAAAGAAGTAGGGATAGTCGGAAGTCCGAAGTCGGAAAGTCCGAAAGAAGTAGGGATAGTCGGAAGTCCGAAGTCAGGAAGTCCGAAAGAAGTAGGGATAGTCGGAAGTCCGAAGTCGGAAAGTCCGAAAGAAGTAGGGATAGTCGGAAGTCCGAAGTCGGAAAGTCCGAAAGAAGTAGGGATAAGTCGGAAGTCCGCAGTCAGAAAGTCCGAAAGAAGTAGGGACAGTCGGCAAGTCCGAAAGATTTAAGCAATGCTAATGTTTAAACCTTTCGGACTTATTGTTGACAAGCAAACTTATTTACTGCTCAAATAAAATTTCTCCCAAAAATCAACGGATTTTGACATTTCGCTTGCACCGCCCGCTGCACCACGGCCCATACCACCGCGACCGCCTCTTCCGCCACGGCTACCACCCATGCCGCCTCCGCCCATTCCACCTCGTCCGCCGCGACTACTGCCGCCAAGGCCGCCACCGTCTTGTTCGCTCCCACCTGCGCCTGCCGGCCGCTGAAAGCCATTGATCTTGAAATTGAAGGCCCATTCACTTTTAAAGGCATCACTACCGGCATGGAAAAAACCTAATGGAATTGCAGCTTCATAAACCAAATCGCCATTGACATCATAGTTTATAGCGGTTTTTATACCGTAGGTATTTGATGTGGTGATCATATCGCCCTCAATATCCTTAAACCCAACAACTTTAATATATCGTAGCTTGGTTATCCGTTCGCGCATCAGCTCGTCACGGTCGGCCTGGGTAATTTCACCGTTATCATCTTTCGGCCTGGCAAACTCCGGCTTTTCATCCGGGGCTGCCAACGGAAAAGTAAGCATAAAACTATCTTTCTTTTTCCCTTTAGGATCAATGCTCAGTGTAATCCCTGCATTTAACACTTTCATTTTATCAAGCCTGTCGCTAACGCGGATAGCGGCATACAGGTAATCTTTATCATTGGCCAGCGCGTAGTTCAGCTTCTTCTCTTCATTATAGTAACGAAGGCTGTCGCCCCAGTCTTTCAGGTCGCCGTCAATGTTAATATTAGCAGGTGGGGCCAGTAAGTTGTTTTGAGTACTTTGGGCTGCTGAATGGAGAGCTGTTAAAAATTGTGCAGCTAATGCTAAAACAAAAGCCGGGGATGCTTTTTTCATGTGAAATTTTTTAGGGGTTTTGTGTAACATGATTTTTAAGACCATGGAACACGATTTTAACTTTTTTATTATTGTTTTTGAGTAAATTTGTAGTTACGTATGCCAACTGAAGTACAGGAAGAAACATTTACCCTCGAAGAGTTACTTGCAGGACTTAAAGAGATGCATCGTTTAATACTCTGGAACGATGATTTTAACACTTTTGACCACGTGATCCATTGCATGATGAAGTACCTGGATTACTCCGAACCACAAGCCGAAAAGATAGCATGGAAAGTACATAACGAAGGCAAGTGCGCCGTACTTGAAGGCTCCTTTACCGAAATGGAGATCTACCGTAAGATCCTTCAGCAGGAAGGCTTAACCGTAAGCGTTGAATAAACCATATTAAATTAGCCGGTGATGATAAAAAGAATATTGTTTATTTTATTAATAACCGGCTGGGGAGCCGCCGCCTTTGGGCAGGGTAAAAACCTGAAACTGGTATTCATCCGCCATGCCGAAAAGCCCGATATTGGTGATAACCTTTCATGCGCCGGGTTTAACCGTTCACTTAAACTACCCGAAGTTTTAAAAGCCAAAATCGGTTTGCCCGATCACATTTATGTGCCGGCAATGCACCAGGGTAAATCAACCGCAAGGGTGCGCATGTTCCAAACCATCTCGCCGTTTGCTGTAAAATATAACCTCTCCATCAACAGTAATTTTGAAGAAGAGGATGATAACGGTGTAGCTAAAGAGCTTACCTCAAAAAAAGGCACTATCCTTATTGTATGGGAACACAATCAAATTAAACCTTTACTGAAAGCATTAGGCATGAAAGTAAAAGACCTGCAATGGCCTGACAGTGATTTTGACAGCATCTGGATAGTGACTTTCAAAAAAAGCAAACCGTCGTTAACGATGGATAGAGAAGGGATTACACCGGCTGCGGGGTGTAGTTTTTAAATTAATCCACCTCATCGTTTACGCCGCCGCTCGGCTCCAGCCGAGTGGCAACTATTAAGCGGCCTCCCGGCCGCCGGGTAACGCAGGCCAGAGGCGGGAATAATAGCCACGCGGCTCGACCCAAGCGGCGGCAAAATTTGCTAAAGAGATTTATAAAAACACAAAACGCCCCGGAAAATCCGGGGCGTTTTGTGTTTTATGTTAACTGATAATTATTCGCTAACCAGGTAATTCCAGTTATGCGTATCCGGAACATTACCATATTTAATGGCATCCAGTGTATCAAATACTTTGTTCGAAAACTCGCGTGTTTTCGGATCGCTCAGGAAATACTCCTGACCTTCGTAGCTGATTGAAGCTACAGGGGCTATGGTTGCGGCAGTACCGGCGCCAAAGGCATCGGTAAGTTTGCCGTTTTTAGCACCTTCCACAATCTCGGCTACAGAAACCTTGCGTTCTTCAACAGTTATACCCCACTCTTTAGCCAGGGCTATAACGGTATCGCGGGTTACACCATCTAATATCGTATCTTTTGCTTCGGCCGTGATCAGTTTACCATCCAGCAGGAACATCGCGTTAGCAGCGCCCATTTCTTCAATAAACTTGTGCTCTTTGGCATCAGTCCAAATCAGTTGATCAAAACCTTCTTCGGTTGCTTTGCGGGCAGGCAACATGGAGCTTCCGTAGTTACCGGCAGCTTTTGCATAGCCCATACCGCCTTCGGCAGCGCGGGTATAGTGCGTTTCAATTTTAACACGCAATGGTTTTGAAAAGTACGGGCCAACGGGGCCAATCAATACCATGTATTTATAAGTTGAAGACGGTGTTACTCCCAGGTACGGATCAGTAGCGAACATGAACGGGCGGATATACAAAGCATGGTTTGGCTTTGAAGGAACCCAATCGCGGTCAAGGTCAACCAGAGTAGCTATACTTTGCAAAAAAATCTCTTCGGGTAAAGTAGGCATGCAAAGGCGCTCGGCCGACTTGTTGAAACGGATAGCATTTTTGTCCGGGCGGAAAACGGTGATTTTTCCATCCGCGTGTTTATAGGCTTTCAGTCCTTCAAAAAAAGCTTGTCCGTAATGAAGTGCTGAAATTGCAGGGCTTAGACCAATTTCGCCGTAGGGAATGACCGAGAGATTTTTCCATTCACCGTCCGCGTAATCAGCCACAAACATGTGGTCAGAAAAAGTTTTTCCAAAAGGTAAGTTGTCAAAGTCCGTTTGCTGCAAACGGGAAGCAGTTGTCCTGCTGATCTTGATGTCCAATGTCTCGGTCATGGCATTAAAAATTAATAAATTATAGAAAATGGCAAGTTAGCTATTTTTGAATCCAAAGCCAAAAAATCACGCTGTTAATTGGTGATTGTCACATATCCGCAGCCCAATTATGACAATCGGGTTGCGATTTTTAAACACCGCTCAGTACATCATCAACCCAGGCTTTGCCCCAGTTATCTCTCTCCTCGTCAGTCCAAACCCAGGGATAAAAAATCCTTTTTTGAAAGCGCGGGGGCAGGTATTTTTGCCAGTTGGTGCCGCCTGTTGCCTTAATATCCTCCGGTTCGCGGTTCAGGTACCGCACGGCCGATT
This sequence comes from Mucilaginibacter sp. SJ, assembly GCF_028993635.1. Lineage (NCBI taxonomy): Bacteria > Pseudomonadati > Bacteroidota > Sphingobacteriia > Sphingobacteriales > Sphingobacteriaceae > Mucilaginibacter > Mucilaginibacter sp. SJ. Next base: position 3,369,819 of record NZ_CP118631.1, on the reverse strand, counting down.
TATAATGTGAAAGCGGCCAGTTTACGTTGACATTGATATCCAGCTGGCGCAATTCGTTGCGTAATTCAATTGTTAGTTCTGACGATGATTCAAATTGTTTCGCCAGTGTATTAAAGTTGTGCTTAACGGCAGCTTTGCCCAGTTCAATAAATGTTTTTGAATATTTTTTCTCGAACTGTTTAAGCGTCAAAGTCTTTTTACCGGTAGAAAGTTCGGTAGCGCCAAACTTCCAGTACAGGTATTCAAATTGCGCTTCAATAGTTGCATGCTGCAGTTCCTTACGTTTATCCTGGGCAACGAGGTTTATAAAATCCGTAGCGTAGATCTCGATCATGCGGTACTGGCCCGACTGGAAACCGCTTGCCGGCAGCAACGACATCCTGAATTTAAGAAACTGCTCTTTCTCCATGCCATCAACCATGATCTCAAACGAGTGGGTTAAGGCACCAAAATACCTGTTGATCCTTTTTAGCCGCGCTGTAAAAAACGCGGCTGTTAGCGGCTTTGTTTCAGCAATTTGCCTGCACTCATGCAAGGCGAGCTTAAAATACAATTCAGTGATCTGGTGATAAATGATAAAGATCTCCTCGTCGGGGAAAGGCGTTTTAGGGTTTTGTAAACTAAGCAGGGTATCCAGGTGAATATAATCCCAATAGGTCAAAAAATCAGCATAAAGCAAGCCATCAAGGTATGAGTTCATATCCTGGCCCATGGCTTCGTACTTTTCCTGCAGTTGATTTAACCGGTCTTCAATTTCGGGAGAGAAATGCATACTTCAAAGGTAATAAAATAGTATACTGCTAAAACATATCTGTATTAGGTTGTTATTAAGGTACAAGCCTTATAAATATTATTATGAAGATCAGGAAGATACTCATCGGTATCGATGAAAGCGAATTTTCACGTTATGCTGCGGCCTACGCTTTTGATATAGCCCATACCTATAATGCCGAAGTTGGTTTGGTACACATAGTTGAACCTATCATTGTGCCCGCCGATACCCAGGATGGTTTAATGGGAGGGATGCCATTTGATCCTAATTTAAGCTTGCCGGGCACGGAATTGGAAACATTGCAAACCGAACGTTCTGCCGCATTGCTGGATCAGACGGCAAAAGAATGGGGCGAGGGACTGGAAATAGCTCAATTTACCCAATACGGCTCAACAGCCGAAGGCATTATTGAATGCGGCAAGGAGTTTAATGCCGACCTGATAGTTTTAGGCACTCATCGCCGTACCGGTATCGATAAATTCTTTTTAGGCAACGTTGCTGAGCAGGTGGTCAACAAATCATTGATCCCTGTATTGGTTGTGCCTTATATTGAAGCGAAAGATTAATACAAAAGCCTGAATTTGATAGTGTGTTCAATCGCTTTTAACTCGTTCAACACTTCGGTATCATAGCCGGTATTAACATCGGTGATTACATAACCTATTTGCGGGTTGGTAACCAGGAACTCACCTACAATATTAATATTATGGCGGGCAAATACATCGTTAATTTTAGCCAGGATCCCCGGTACGTTTTTATGGATGTGAATTAAACGGTGGGCATTGTTAACACGCGGCGGCTGCAGATCGGGAAAATTGCAACTGGTATGTGTTTTACCTTCATTCATGAAAGCCATCACCCTTTTGGGTAAAAAGTCGGTACTGTGTGGGTTATGCCTTGGGTCGTCAAAAATGATGATCCCGTTTTCGGCCGCGGCATCGGCCAGCTTGCGGTTACATTTGCCAAAAATACCAATCACTTTTAGCCGCCCTGCATTTTGAACCTGTTCGGCGCTTGGCTGGTGTTCTTCGTCGCAAAACAATACACCGGCTTCTTCAAGGTACTTTTCTTCAACACTTTCGCGGTGGCGCATGTTGTAGCCCTCTTTTTTGAGCTGATCCAGTGCATCTTCATCCACGTTACCCACAACCAAACATTTAATGCGGTTTTTAGGGTAGGAGATGGCGCGCGGCAGTTTATTCAGATAGAGGAATTCGTCAAAGCTTGGGGTAATATGGTCGGCCTTTTCGGCTACTGATTTACGTTCGATGTTTTCGGTAAAAGCAAAAAACTTTTTGATCATACCCGATTCCTTTAACTGGAAATCAGAATAACCATCACCGATACCATAAATATCGCCCGGTAACTGAAGCTCTTTCAGCAGCTTTACCTTGCCACCTTCCTGCGAAAGCGGGTTTTCGCGGTCGTAACCTATAATATTGCCTTCCTCGTCAAACACAAAAGTATTGGCGTAGATATTTTCTTTTTTAATATGATACTCGGTAACTACTGGCGTAATAAACTCTTTGAACCCACCGGATACGATCAAAACCTCGTCCTGGTGATTTTTAAAGAAGATAGTATTTCGCGAAAAAGAGGTAGAAACTTTCTTTTTAAGATGGGTGATCAGTTGCTTTAAATGATCGCGATTGGCGTTGAGCAATTTTACCCTGCGCTCTAAACTTTCGGTAAACGATAGCTTACCTTCCATCGAGGCATTGGTCAAATCTTCTATCTGTTTGTAGATATCTTCGCGGTCGGGGCGATTTTTTAGAGAGATCCGGGCCAGTTCATCAAGGGCCTCAACCTGTGTAAAGGTGCTATCGAAATCAATAATAAAGTACTGTTCCATCTTGGCTGCAAAGGTGCGAAAAAATTTGCTGATAGAACAGGTAGAATTTATAGGTAATTGAAAGCTCTTATTATTTTAACGCCTCACAAATTTCCCCTATCGTCTTACTGATGGGCTTAAACTCAAAGCCTATCGCTTTTTTTATTTTTGAATTATCAAACTCGCGGGTTAATGAAGCTGTTTGTGCCGATGTTTTATCTATAGCCGGAACACCACCGGTTATAGCCGAAACAAAAGCGGCCCCGCGCCAGGCCAGTTCCATCATCCAGGGTTTAGCAAAAATAGCGGGTGGCTTGATGCCGAAACCATTTGCTATTTCGGTAACCATACCTTTGTAGTCCCGGTTTTCGGCGCTGATAATGTAGCGCTCGGCAGTAATATCGCTGTTCATTAAACCTACCATACATTTGGCAACATCTTCTACATCAACAAAACCTATAGTGCCCGAAGTATAAAATTTGAGCCCCTTACGTACCGTGTTGAATAAGGCGCCGCTGCCCTGGGTACCGGCACTCACGCCAATTATCAGCGAGGGGTTAACAATAACAGCGTCCAAACCTTCGGCTATTCCGCGCCAAACCTCCATTTCGCTTTCTAATTTGGATATAGCATAACCATCATTTTCTGTTGACTGTTCCAGGTGGTGGTTTTCTGTTATGAACTCACCGGGTTTGGCGGCGCCAACAGCAGCTACCGAGCTTACATGCACCATCCTTATACCATGTTCATTACACAGGTTAACCAAATTGGCAGTCCCGGTAACATTGGTATTGATCATCGGCTTTTTATCTGCCTGCTTAAATGATACCCAGGCGGCACAATGGTAAACCTGGGTAATACCGTCGAGCGCATCAGCCAATGCAAAAATATCCATCATATCGGCGTCAACCCAGTCGATGTTTTCCTGGTATGGCAACAGCAGCTTGGGGATAACTGAACTTGCCCTTTTGGTGCAACGGATTCGCCGGCCGGTGGTAGTTACTAAAAGTTTTGCCAGTTCGGCCCCAAGAAAACCAGTTGCACCTGTTATTAAGATCATAATGCAAATGTGATTATTTTTTAGCTCAAAGCAGAAAGCCTAAGGCTGAAAGCTTTCTTTTTTAAACTTAAGCAACATGGTAAGAAAAGCTTTCTGCTTTTAGCCTTAAGCTTTAGGCTAAAAAATCTGCACATTTGCACATCTGAAATCTGCACATTAAACACTTATGTCATTAGCTGATTTTTTTACGCCGATTGATCTTAAAAAGATAGCTCCTAAAAAAGGCTATTATACCAGCCAGCTTGGCGATAAAATTGTGCATTATTCTGTCGATTTTCCTGATTTGGAAGAGAAAACTGATATTGCCATTATTGGTGTTATGGATGATCGTAACGCGGTTGGCAATCCGGGTTGTTCACTTGGCCCTGATTACATCCGCGAAAAATTATACCAGTTAAACGAAGGCGGCTATTCTGTAAAAATTGCCGATCTGGGCAATATCCGTGCCGGCGAAAAGGTAACAGACACCTACTTCGCTGTTAAAACGGTAGTGAGCGAACTGATCAAAAAAGACATCATCCCCGTTATTTTAGGCGGGGGACAGGATCTTACTTACGCCCAGTACCTGGGTTATGAGGAGCTTGAACAGAAAGTTGACCTGGTGGTAATCGATTCGCATTTTGATTTGGATGAAGATAATCACGGCGAAAGCATTGAAACTACTTCTGCTTCCTATCTCAACAAAATATTCCTGCATGATCCCAATTACCTGTTCAACTTCAGCAATCTTGGCTACCAAACCTATTTTGTAAGCCAGGACAGCCTGCGGGTAATGGATAAACTTTATTTTGATGTACACCGCTTAGGCGAACTGAGCGGCAATGTTGCTGTTACCGAGCCTGCCATCCGCAATGCCAGCATGGTAAGCTTCGATATCGGCGCTATCCGTGCTGCCGATGCTATGGGGAATGCCAATGCCACACCAAATGGTTTTTATGGCGAAGAAGCCTGCCAGCTCTGCCGTTACGCGGGCTTTAATGATAAACTTACCTCGATAGGTTTTTATGAATTTAATCCGGCTTATGACAATAACGGGCAAACCGCCTGGCAACTGGCGCAAATGATCTGGTATTTTATTGACGGTTTTTATAACCGCAAGCGCGATTTTCCGCTTAACCCTAAATCACAATACCTTATTTATAAAACCAGCTTAACCCACGACGACCAGGAAGTAATATTTGTAAAAAGCAAAAAATCCGACCGCTGGTGGATGCAGGTGCCTTATCCTTCGGCAGGTTCGCCCAATGAGCGTTTTCATTTGGTACCCTGCAGCTATGCCGACTATAAAACGGCAACCTCGGGCGAATTACCGGACCTTTGGTGGCGCACATATCAAAAATTAAACTGATATTCACAATTTTAACCCTTGCTCAGACGTTAGCAGCGTAGAGTTTTTATATATTTTAATGAAGAAATTATTTTTTTACATGGCCGCCATGCTGCCGGTAACGGCGCTTGCACAGGCTACAGATACCTTTGTTATTAATGGTAAATTAGGCAATGTCACCACGCCCGCCAAAGTATATTTATCGTACCAACTGGGTGCTAATAATGTTACCGATTCGGCCAATGTGGTTAACGGTGCATTTTCATTTACCGGCACGATATTTAACCCCGTTAATGCCACATTAGCCGTTAACTACAAGGGTTTACCCCTCGAAAAATTTATCGATGGTAATTATAAATATGCCGATAACGGCAGCCTGATTTCAAAGACGGCCGATGACATAGATTTTTTCCTGGAAAAAGGTACTATCACCATCACCAGCAAAGATTCTATCGATAAAGCGCAGATCACTGGGTCGCAACTTAATACAGATAATGTAAAACTCCAGGCCCAGTTAAAAGCCATCAATCAAAAAGGCGAAAAACTAATGGCCGACGCCAAGGCAGCAACGCCTGAACAGCAAAAGTCAGCAGCTTTCAGGAGTGCCATGCAGGCAAGATATAAAGCACTGCAAACAGAGCAAAAAACAACCTTGAAAAGCTTTATTACAGCCAACCCCGATAGTTATTTAAGTTTACTTGCACTAACCTCGGTGAGCGGACCGGCCCCAGACCTTAGCGAAGTTGAGCCATTATACAATTCGTTATCTCAAAAAATCAAAGATACCGAAGCCGGTAAAATGATGAAGGTGCAGCTTGACGCCTTAAAAGTTACGGCTATTGGCTCCGAAGCTCCTGATTTTATACAAAACGACGTTAACGGAACTCCTGTAAAGCTATCGTCGTTCAGGGGCAAGTATGTGTTACTTGATTTTTGGGCATCATGGTGCGGTCCCTGCCGCCAGGAAAACCCGAACGTGGTACGTAACTATGCAAGGTTTAAAAACAAAAACTTTACGGTAGTTGGGGTTTCGCTGGATAGGCCCGACGGCAAATCGGCGTGGCTTGCTGCCATTAAAAGTGACGGATTGGAATGGACACAATTATCCGATCTTAAATTCTGGAACAACCAGGCTGCCGCCCTATACTCGGTTACATCTATCCCCCAAAATTACCTGATCGATCCACAGGGAAAGATCATAGCAAAAAATTTACGCGGCGAGGATCTTGATGCCAAGCTCGAGCAATTGTTCGGAAAATATAATTAATAGGGTGATACAGCCGGTTTGAGGCTATATTCATTACTATGTCAAATTCACCATTGCGTTAGCCGGTTATTTTATAGCCGGCTAATTTTATTATATTGCGATATGAACTTGACCTCAATTAAAAAAATAGCTTTAACAGCAATTGCAAGCGCCCCTGCTTTAGCTTTTGCCCAGGATACCCAATATACTGTGCAAGGTAAAATTGGCAACTACAACGCACCGGCGAAAGTATATGTGCAATATCGTAAAGATGGAAAAACGGTTGTCGACTCGGCAGTATTGAACGGAGGAACCTTCAAATTTACCGGTAAAACAAGCACAACAACACCCGTAAGCGGTTATATTTTGTTTAACCCCAAAGGTACCGGCCTGCATAGCTCAGAAGATTATCGTTCAATTTACCTGGAACCGGGTACCATCAACGTAAGCGCAACTGATAAAATTGCTGATGCCAAAATAGAAGGCACCAAAACCAATAACGATAACGAAAAATATAACCTGGCCGAAAAACCGATCAATGATGCCTATGAGACGCTTTCGGCAAAACGTAAAACCGCCACGCCCGAGCAAATGGCCGAACTAAATGCCGAAGAAAAAAAGATCGACGACCAGGATGCGCAGGTAAATAAAAAGTTTATCCAGGAAAACCCCGATTCATATGTGAGCCTTAACGCGCTTGAATCATATGCTTACAGTGCCGATTACGTAGATATTGCCCCATTGTTCAACAACTTCAGTCCTGCTATTAAAGCAACTGAAGCAGGAAAGAAATTTGCCGAACGTTTACCTAAATTAAAAGCCGTGGCCTTAGGTGCAACCGCCCCTGAATTTGCCGAAGCTGATACTGCCGGTAAAATGGTTAGCCTATCATCATTCCGTGGTAAATATGTATTGATAGACTTCTGGGCATCATGGTGTGGCCCTTGCCGCCGCGAAAACCCTAATGTGGTAAAAGCTTACAACGCTTATAAAGGCAAAAACTTCACCATACTTGGTGTGTCGCTCGACAGGCCGAACGCGAAAGATAAATGGCTGACAGCTATCCACAAAGATGGCCTTACCTGGAACCACGTATCCGACCTTAAATTTTGGGACAGTAAAGCAGCCGATCTGTATGCGGTACGTGGAATCCCTCAAAACTTTTTGTTAGATCCTAACGGAAAGATCATTGGTAAAAACCTAAGAGGCGAAGACTTGCAAAACAAGCTTGCCGAGATCTTTGGGAAGATCTAATAAATACTAAATCATTAAAGGAAAGCGGCTATAGCCGCTTTCCTTTAATGATTTTTGCACCAATCAGTTGAGAGAGGTGGAAAATCTCCGGGATAGAGATTTGGTTTGCACCTTATATGTTTCCTATCGCGCTAACACCTTTGGTGAAATAGTTATCCCTGTTGAATCGTCCCAATGAAAGATGATCTGTGTTGCGGTTACTTCCATACTGCCCACGTAGTCCGTGTTTATATCCTGGCCAAAGCCTGCATAAAACCCATAAATACCTTCCTTTAATACGGGTTGATAAGATGCATAATTATTATGAGCTGTCAATACCGCCGTACCAGTGTAAGCGGTATTGTCCAGGTTCTTTATAACAGCACCAATGAAATTTATATAATACTTATCATGTAAAGGAAATGGTGCAAAAAGGCTATAGGTAAACGCAAAGTTGGTGCAATATTTCTTTTGGGTGCTTATTGTAAATGCAAGGTATGCCGAATCAGACTTGGCGCTTTTTACATACTGCGGTACAAAGGTGATTGGATCACTTTTATCGAACGGAATAAAATACACCGGAGGCGCATATACAGAATCGATAACAGTTATGACTATGCTTTTCGAAGTAATATCACTATTCTTCGCGCTGATGGTATAATTTCCGGCTTTGGTGAACTTTATCCGGGCAGCATTTTTTGCAGTGCGAATAGTATCAAAACCCGAAGGGGCCACCACCCAGATAACCTCTTTGTTATCAGCTCCAACCAGCAACATCGAGTCGGGTTCGTTTATTTTTACCTTTAATTTACTAACGGCAATTTCTCCCTCAGGAGCGTTAGGCTCGCCATTCTTTTGGCACGAGGATACTACACAAAAGCACAATGCAAGTATAGCAAGGTAAAATAATAACTTTCTCATTATGAGGGATATGAATGAACGAATTTAGAAAAAATAACTATAGCTGGGATTAATAATTTTTGAGAGAAAGGGCTTTTTTCAGTATTGTTCCACTCTACTCCGATAAATCTGCAATAATATGTAATATACTTGAAGCTTGATGATTAGATGTCCGGAAAGAAAAAGTTAGCAGCATCAAGATATTTACAAGCGGGCGATATCCTTTTACAAGGATAAACAACTATTTTTGAGGGTCATCCCTGATCGTCAATCTATGCTAAAACGCTTTATTCTAATAACTCTTATACTTGCTGCTTTTACTACAACCCACGCACAAAATAAGCTCAAACCCCAAAGAGACACCACCGAACTTAAGCCGGTGATCATCAAAGGTTACCTGAGCGATCAGCCTGTGATAAGCGTACCCGCATCGGTAAGCGTGCTTAATGCAGCTCAACTCAGGATCCAGCCTGATAACTCATTTGTAAACGCGTTAAATACTGTTCCGGGGGTACGTACCGAGGAGCGTTCGCCGGGGAGTTATCGTTTATCCATCAGGGGGAGTTTATTACGTTCGCCTTTTGGCGTGAGGGACGTAAAGATCTATTTTGACGATATCCCGCTTACCGACGCCGGCGGCAACAGTTATTTAAATGCCATTGATATAGCGGCCATACAAAAGGTTGAAATATTAAAGGGCCCCGATGGCAGCTTATTTGGGGCAAATTCAGGCGGGGTAGTCATTCTTAGTCCGCTTAACCGGTATAACGACAGCACTTATATTTCGGCGGGGGTAAATGGTGGTTCGTACGGGCTGTTTCATGAAAAGGCGGCCGTGCAACTAAAAACTACCAATTACCTGCTCAATATCAACCAAAGTTTCCAAACCTATCATGGCTACCGGCAAAACAGCGATACCCACCGCAATTACCTGCAACTGGCCGATAACTGGAACTACAGCGGCAAAAATACCTTAAAAGCCCTGGGCATTTATTCCGATCTGGCCTATCAAACGCCGGGAGGTTTAAACCTGGCCCAGTATACCGCCAATCCGCGATTAGCCCGCCAGCCTACGCCAACTTTGCCCGGGGCTATTCAGCAGCATATCGGCATCACCACAAAAATGTACCTGGGTGGCTTAACCAACGAATATCATTTTAATGATCACATCCGCAACGTGCTGGCCGTGTTTGGGAACCACGTTGAGTTCGCCAATCCGTTCATTACTAATTATGAGCAACGCAGTGAAAATACCTATGGTTTCCGTACTTATTTTGAACTAACCGGCGATAAGAAACCCAATTTAGACTGGAAAGTTGACCTCGGTTTTGAATGGCAGCAAACCAACTCGCACATTGCCAATTATGGCAACAAAAAAGGCGTAAAAGATACCACCCAAACCATTGATGACATCCATACCAATCAGCATTTTGTATTTGTGCGTTATGCCGCCGATGTGTATAAACGCCTGCATATCGAAGCCGCGGTAAGCTTGAATGATTATGGTTATGATTTTAAAAACCTGTACCCGCTTAATCAAAACAACTTTGCTAACCGCAACTTTAGCGCGCAATTAATGCCGAGATTGGCTTTGTCATACCAGATCATTAACGCATTAGCGTGGCGGGCAAGCGTTAGCCGTGGCTACTCAAGTCCTACAACTGCCGAGGTACGGCCAACAGATAATATTGTAAACACAAGCCTGCAGGCTCAATACGGCTGGAACTACGAAACTGGCTTCCGCCTGCGCAACAGTGACGAAACTTTTATGCTGGATGCATCGGTTTACTACTATCGCTTAAACAATGCCATAGTACGCCGCCTTAACGCGGATGAAACAGAGCATTACATCAATGCCGGCGGTACTAATCAATTAGGGACTGAAGCTTCGCTATACTACTGGATCATCAGGCCGGGCCGATATGGTTTTATCCGCGGATTACAATTCAATGAATCTGTAACCTACAGCCACTTCAGGTTCAGGGATTATATAGTTACCAATGCCAATAATTCGGGTAACAGACTGACGGGCGTACCCAAGAACGTATTTGTAAGCAGTTTGCAGATCAGGTTCCCTGAAAGTATTGCATTATTTGTTCAGCACACCTTCACTTCAAAAATTCCGCTGAACGATGCAAGCACCGTATATGCGCCAAAATATAACCTGCTGCAGGCCCGCGTTAGCTATCAGCCAACCATTGGCCGTAAAACACGCTTTGAAATATTTGCCGCCGCGGATAACCTGCTGAACCAGAAATACAGCCTTGGTAATGATCTGAACGCGGTGGGGAATCGTTATTATAATGCCGCACCGTTGAGGAATTACTCGGTGGGGATGAATTTTATGTATTAGATGGCTTGTAGTTGATGGTTCATAGGTCATGGTAAGTAAAGGCGAGAGACTCACCAATTCGCCTTGTAATGAAAACCAACTCATGAAGTTATTGTAACACTTAATGGTGGCCCCCCCGATAAACGGGCACCTCTCTCCATTTTGGTAGCTCTTCTCAAACGGGCGCAGGGTTGAAAAGTTAAAAGCTGCAATATTTTCCCCTTTAGGGGGTTAGGGAGCCTTGGCGCAATACTTCCTGATAAAATTGTCGGCTTTATCGCTGCCGATATTGCGGATAAAATTCCAGTCATCGCAGGCACCTTCTTTGTCGCCCTGTTTAAATTTTTCGCCGGCCTGGCTTAGTACATCGTTTATAAAATCATCATCGTAGCCAAGCTGTTTTTTAAGGTTGATAATGATAGCCTCTTTGGTGGTATCAGCCTTGCCTTTGTATTTGTTACTGTAGTAATTGGTCACGGCGTTTTCCAGTTCCTGCTGGGCTTTATAGCTGGCAATGGCACTTTGCATATCGCGGATGCCGGCAGGTCCGCAACGTGCGGGATCAGGGTCAAAACGGATGGGTTGAACGATATTGGTTTTGAAATTATACCCCGCCGGGACCACCCACTGGCCCGATGTAAGTTTGATAACCCTCAAAGCCTCATCGTCAAGGTCGATACCGGGGCCATCCTGTACTTTAGCATCATGTACCACACCATCTTTATCAACCATAAACGAAACATTGATGGTTCCCGAAATACAATTTTGCCGCGAGTATTCGGGATAAATGATCTTTGTCTTCAGAAAATCGTTAAACGCCTGCTGTCCGCCTTTAAACGAAGGCTGCTGGGCAAACAAATTGCCCGCTGTAAAAATGATCAACGCGATATGGAGACAAAGTGCTTTAAGCATAGTATAAATATCGACAATAAATTGTGGATTATGTTTAGATAGCTTTAGAAAGAATTATGGTTGAATAGCTAAACTGATAGTCATAATTTATTTTCAGTATCCCATTTGCAAAGCGACTTGCCGATCAGGTTGCTGTGCTGTGGGTTGCTGACAACCTGTTTTACTTGTATAACTAAATCCGAAATCGAAAATCCGAATCTCCAAATCAGAGCACCTGGTTAAACTCCAAACGCTCGCCATCCGGCCCGGTGATATTAAAATATTTGCAGCCATTTTTCCAGAATTGTAAAAACACGGGCTCTGGTTCAAGCACGTTAAAGCCAGCATCTTTAATAGTTTTAAAGGCGAGGTCAATATCATCAACATCAAAGGCTATATGATCTATGTGCCCGTTTGATCTTGAACGGATCTCGGCCAGCAAAGCTTCAGGCAATTGGTAAAGCTCCATGATCATATTGCCGCGCTGCATCATAACGCAGGTGCCGGTACCGCCGTTATCGGTAAAAGGGGCCTGCATTACATTGTTAAAGCCCAGTCTGGCGTAAAATTGTTGTGATGCTTCAATATTGGTTACCGGCACACCGATATGTTGTATCCCGTTTATTGCTAAATTTATATGGTTGCTCATGTTGATAATCAATTGTTTATTATGGGTTTAATATGTGTTTAAACAGTCGGTATGAAGTATGGTTGGCAATGCCCGCAAAATAAATATGCGGTAATTATCATCCATCCATCATTTTACACAAGCTTAACACATTTGATGTAAATTGCTGTTAAACTTGCACCAATTAAAACATATTAATGAAGATCGGAATTGTTTGTTACCCAACCTTTGGCGGAAGCGGGGTTGTTGCCACTGAACTTGGTAAAGCCCTTGCAGACCGTGGTCACCAGGTTCATTTTGTGACCTATAACCAGCCGGCCCGGTTGGATCTCTTTTCCGAAAACCTGTTTTATCACGAAGTTTCGGTTTCCAATTATCCGCTGTTCGATTTTCCGCCGTACGAGCTGGCCCTGGCAAGCAGGCTGGTGGATGTGGTACGTCATGAACAATTGGATGTATTGCATGTGCATTATGCTATACCTCATGCTTCGGCCGCGTTTATGGCTAAGCAAATATTAATGACCTATGGTATTTATATCCCGGTAGTAACTACGCTGCACGGCACCGATATTACCTTGGTTGGTAAAGACCGCACCTTTAAACCGGTTGTTACTTTTTCCATCAACCAAAGTGATGGCGTAACAGCCGTATCGCAAAACCTTAAAGAGGATACCTATAAGTTTTTTGATATTAAGAAGGATATCCTCGTGATCCCTAACTTTATTGACCTTAGCAGGTTCAGCCTTAAACCTAAGGATCATTTTAAGAAAGCGATTGCACCTTCGGGCGAAAAGATCCTGGTACATACCTCCAACTTCCGTAAAGTAAAACGTACCGAAGACGTAGTGAAGATTTTTGCTAAAGTGATTAAAAAGATCCCGTCGAAACTGCTGATGGTGGGCGACGGCCCCGAACGTTCCATGTGCGAGCAGCTTTGCCGCGATTTGGGCGTTACCGATAATGTGCGCTTTTTAGGTAAACAAGATGCTGTTGAAGAGATCCTTTCAGTATCCGATTTGTTCCTGATGCCATCGCAATCAGAAAGTTTTGGTTTAGCGGCGCTTGAGGCTATGGCTTGTAAAGTGCCGGTGATCAGCAGTAATGCCGGTGGTTTGCCCGAATTAAATATTGATGGCGTAACAGGCTTTTTGAAAGAGCCAGGAGATGTAGAAGGTATGGCAGAAAAAGCAATATTTATTTTGGAGGATGAAGAACGTTTAGCTAAATTTAAAGAAAATGCACTGGCACACGCCAAAGAGTTTGAATTATCTACCATTTTGCCCAAATATGAAAACTTTTATCTTGAGGTAATTGAGCAAAATAAAGCTAAGCTGTTTAACCAACAGTTGTAATAAACCTGATACAATTCAAAAAATATTCTTTAAAAGTTAAATTTTATCGGTTTCGTTAATTAATTTAGTTTTTCACTCCTAAAAGTTAAAACTTATGGCAAAGCACACACTAAAAAGCGGACAACTCCTTAAGTACATCGGAAAAAAATGGAAAAACCTGCACATTGGTCATCCATTAAAATTTATGGGGTACGACGAGAATAGTTTCGCCGACATCTGGGTGGAATACCAGGGTAAATTAATGCTTCTGGCACTGAAGGATGTGGAAACACTAAGCATTGCTTAAGTAGAATAACTTGAGCCGGTTGGTTTTGCCAACCTGGAAGAATAGCCTTACTCATGCACACGTGCTAAGTAAGGCTATTTTGTTTTAATGAACTTTAAGAAGGAGGCACCTACGGAGCCAATACATGTACTTCTTTTTTCTATAAACAGGGTACTCCTACGGAGTTTTGTGTCGCTTTTTATAACTCCGTAGGAGTATCATGTTTGTAGCTTACGCAAGTGAGAAAATACCTGGCTCCATAGGTGCCTCCTGTTTATGCTTTGTTTAAAGGTAACTTACCTGTATTTTATTTTTAGCGAAAAGAAACCTATATTAGCGTCACAAAAGGAAATGGTGTCTTCCTACTTAACCGCCCTAAAAAGCTGATGGCGCCTACAGACAATTAACTCACAGGCTTTTATCCTGTGCTAATTTTTTGTGGGTACATAAATATCAGCAACATGCAAAATCAAAACCAACTTTTTTCTTCACAGCATTTCGCAATTCTTAAAAACGCCCTCCGGTGGACGGTCATTATCATTCCCATAGCTGTAGTTATTGGTAGCGCAGTGGCTTTGTTTCTGTGGTTGTTGAGTTGGGCTATTCATTTTCGGTTTGCACATAACTGGTTATTGTATTTGCTGCCGTTGGCAGGTATCGCGATATTTTTTATTTATAAACTTTTTGGTGGTCCGGCCGAAAAGGGGAATAATTTAATTATCGATGAAATCCATAACCCCGGTGGCGGGGTCCCCAAGCGTATGGCCCCATTGGTGCTGATTACTACTATAATTACTCATTTGTTTGGCGGCTCGGCCGGGCGCGAGGGAACGGCGGTGCAAATGGGCGGCAGCTTAGCTCAAATGATAGGCAAATGGCTTAAGCTTAATGAAGCTGATACCCAAACAGTGCTTACCGCGGGTATAGCGGCAGGTTTCGGTGCGGTATTTGGTACGCCGTTAACAGGCGCAGTATTTGCCATGGAGGTATTAACTATCGGCAGGGTTCAATATAATGCGCTGCTGCCCTGCCTTATTGCGGGCATTGTTGGCGATATTACGGTGGCCGCCTGGGGTGTTCATCATACGCCTTATCATATTGATATTATCCCTGTTATCCCGCATTGGTTTTCAGGCTACGTTTCAACCGATCTGTTGATGATCATCAAAACTATAGTGGCTTCTATCGCTTTTGGGTTGGTCAGTTACCTTTTTGCCAAAATGGTACATGGCATCAAAAGTTTTTTTACCAGGTATGTAAAAACACCGTGGCTGATCCCTTTTATTGGCGGGCTGATCATTATCGCGCTTACTTTTGTTAATGGCAAACCCGATTACCTAAGCTTAGGCGTAGATGCCGAACATGTTGGCGTTGTTACAATCCCTTCAGCTTTTCATGCCGGCGGCGCCGATACCTGGAGCTGGCTCTGGAAAACCATTTACACTACCGTAACCTTAGGTACAGGTTTTAAAGGCGGAGAGGTAACACCGCTGTTTTATATTGGCGCTACTTTGGGTAACACTTTATCCGGCTTACTTGATGCGCCGGTTAGCCTGTTTGCTGCTTTGGGTTTTATAGCCGTTTTCGCAGGCGCAACCAACACGCCGCTGGCTTGTACTTTTATGGGGATCGAACTTTTCGGCGGTGAACATGCTCTGTTGTTTGCCGTAGCCTGTTTCACAGCCTATCTTTTCAGCGGACATACGGGTATATATGGCTCCCAAAGAATTGGGGTTACTAAGTTAACTGGTGGGCCGGCTGATGATAAAACACTTTCGGAAGCGATGAAAAGACGCGGATATTTATACCATAAACTGGCGAAATATAGTTTCCTTAAAGCGAAGCGATAAACTTTATTTAGTAGCTGTAACTACAATATAAGGTGATAGCAATTTCGATTCTACCGGGATGATTTTGGTGAAAACCTTGCCTGCTACCCAAACCAGTTTGGTGACAGCTTTAGCAATGGCGGGCTTGTTAGCCCTGTCTTCCAGCCAAACCGAAAATTTGCCGTAATAATATGCCTCAACATTTTTTAAGCCAAGTTCCTTGCAATAGCTGGCCAGTAATGGAGGGTTCATACTATTGATGTTGTGTTTTTCGTAGTTATTAAGGTCGTAGTTGCGTTGTACCCATCCGTTAACACCGGTAAAGTTAGGCAGGGTAATAAACAGTGTGCCTCCCGGTTTAAGGAAAGAGAGGTGTTTTTCAATAATGCCTTTGGTATCGTTAAAATGTTCAATTAAGCCGCATGAAAGTACCAGGTCATATTCGGTTTCGGGTTGGTATTTGAACAGGTCGCCTTCAATAACCGCGATGTCCTGATCATTAAGCTGATTGGCATTCAGTACTTCTTTCAAAACTTTGGGATGAACATAGAAATCGAACAGCGTAGTTTTTAGCCCGAAATATTTCTTCAAAAAAATGGCAAAATAACCCGGGAAACCTCCAAGCTCAATAGCCGAAGTCGGTTTGCCGGCATCAGTAATATTTTTCAGCAGCTTATGAAAAGTATAATTAGCCGGCACATTAAAAGCCAGGTCTTTTTTTGATTCCCAATAGCCGGCCCAAAATGCTTTGTCGGTGAGTTCATTGCTCATGGATGCAAATGTATAAAAAGTAGGCAGTTTTCGGTTGGCGGTTTTCAGTTGGCGGTTTTCATTGTGCAGTAAGCAGTATTTAATAAATGGGAATGTTCAACAACTTACAATCGCCAACAGAGGACTGCCAACTGCTTCCCGAGTACTGCAACCTGCTTACTGCAAACTCTTAAAACTATACCCTTCCTTACTCCAAACCTCCAAAGCTCGCGGCAGTACATACTCCAATCGATCAAAAGCTTTGATGCTGTCATGAAATACTACCATCGATCCTGCTTCGGTATATTTAAGCACTCCTTTTAGGCAATCTTCAGGTTTAAGGGCCGCATCAAAATCGCCGCTGAGTACATCCCACATAAAAATATTCAACTGAGGCTTTATGGTTCTCAGCGCCCGGATCTGTGCCCTTTTTATCCGCCCGTATGGAGGACGAAACAACGGCGTATCCAGCAATTTATCGGCCTGTAAAAAATTATCAAGATAGGTTTGCGTGTCGGTTTTCCATCCTTTAAGGTGATTGAAGGTGTGATTGCCAATGGCATGGCCACCGGCTTTTACCTGTTCAAAAATATCGGGGTGTTTGCGTACATTGTCGCCAATACAAAAAAAGGTGGCTTTGGCATTGTATTGTTTTAAAATATTTAATACAGCCGGTGTAACAATTGGTATAGGGCCGTCGTCAAAAGTGAGATAAATGCAACGGTCAGTTGATTTTATATCCCAGGTAAGTTGGGGATAAAGCTTTTTTAGCAGCCAGGGAGTTTTAACCAGGTACATACAGATGAGGTAGTTTGTGTTTTATCCCTATTAACAACATTTAACAAAAATAAACACTGCAATGTAATGAACAGTTGCTTACCATTGTATAGAAAAACCTTATGAAACTAAAATTATTACTATCAGTTAAAGCAACGTTCATTTGCACAATTATATTTTCGGCATGCGGCTTTAATACCCGCGCACAGGAGGTAATAGGCTTGCAAAAGGCGGTAGACCTGGCCCTTGAACGAAACCTCACCATTAAACAGGCCGAATTCACAGCTGCCATTACCAACGAAGATCTTAAACAGTCGAAATATAATCAACTGCCAAATTTAGCCGTAAGCCCACAAGGCTCATTCAACTTTGGCCGTAATATCGACCCTTCAACCAACCAATTCAGTAACCAGCGTATTTTGGCGGTTAGTGGCAACTTTACCTCGCAGGTAACGCTGTTTCAGGGCGGGCAATTGCGTAATACAGTTATTCAGAACAAGATTTTGCTGGATGCCGATAAAACCAATGTTGCCAAGGTGAAAAACGATCTGATACTGAACGTGGTTACAACTTACCTGCTGGTGTTAACTAACCAGGATTTGGTAAAAGCGGCCCAGCAGCAAATTGATGTATCAAAAATAGCTTTAGACCGTGCCCAGAAAAGCTTTGACGTGGGTAATCAAACTCTTGCCGATCTGTCGCAGGCAAAAGCGCAGCTATCAACCAACGACCTTAACTATACCAATGCCGAAAATCAACTGGAGCAATCCTTATTGACCTTAAAGCAATATATGGAGATGGACCCCGGTACCGACATTAAAGTTGAAAGGCCGGATATCAGCAAGTTAAATAATGTACAAACCGTATATAACGCCCAGGAAGTTGTTAAAACCGCTCTTGCAGTAAACCCGGATGTGTTATTGGCCGAACAGCGCCAAAAAGCCGCGGCGCAGGGTGTTAAAATAGCAAGAGGCAACTATTATCCCTCAGTAGTGTTATTTGGTGCTGCCGGTTCATACTTTTCTGATGCCAAGAACACGCCTTTTGGTGTTACGCCAACCGGCAGGTTTGATACACTGGGTTTTGTTCAGGGCTCCCAGCAACCGGTTGTTACACCTAATTATCACGTGAGCTATAAAAGCAACCCATTCTTCAGGCAACTGAGCGATAATTTTAACCAATCGGTAGGGGTGAGCTTACAGATCCCTATTTTCAATAGGTTCTTGTCTCGCACAGCGGTTAGAAAAGCAAAACTGCAAAACCAAAACGCCGAAGTAACTGCGCAACTGGCGCGTAATAACCTGAGCAAAATCATTTACCAGGCAGTATGGGATTTACAGGCCGCCGATAAGCGTTATGCATCGGCAACGCAAACCTATAACGCAAATAAAGATGCGTTTAATATTATCCAGCAACGCTATACAGTAGGTTTGGTTAACTCGCTTGATTATAATACATCGCTAACCAATCTTAACAAATCGCAGTTTGATATGATTGAGGCGCAATACCAGGTGATTTTCAGAAGCAAAGTCATTGACTATTATTTAGGCAACCCTATAACACTTTAATAAAATCTTAACCGTAAAATATCCAAATTCACCGTCATGGGAAAAACTACTAAATATATTCTGATAGGTCTTGGCGCACTGATTGTCCTGCTGATCATTGCTAAGGTAACGGGCCTGATAGGTAAGCCCGCGCTAACCCAGGTAGCTACCGAAAAGGCCGAAACACGTGAAATAAACGAAACCGTATCGGCCAGCGGAAAAATTAAGCCGCATGTTGAGGTTAAGATAAGCCCCGAGGTATCGGGCGAGGTGGTTGAGCTGCCAATAAAAGAGGGTGACGTGGTTAAAAAAGGCCAGCTGCTTTGCAAGATCAGGCCCGACATTTTAAAATCTGGTTATGACCGTGCTATTGCATCATATAATACCCAAAAGGCGAGCGTAGGTAATTCAAGCCAGATGCTTAAACAAGCCGAAGCTACCTATGCTAACCAGGCCGGTATCTACAAGCGCAGTAAAGAGCTTTATGATAAAAAGGTATTGACAGTTTCGGAATTTGAAAATGCCAAAGCTGCTTATGAAGGCGCTAAAGCATCGCTTGAAGCTGCCAAACAAAATGTAGTAGGTTCGCAATATGGCCTGGCACAATCACAGGCATCGGTTAAGGAAGCACAGGATAACCTGGCGAAAACAACTATTTACTCGCCGGTTGATGGTGTGGTTTCAAAGCTATCTGTTGAAAAAGGTGAGCGTGTTTTGGGTACCCAGCAATTTGCCGGTACCGAGATCATGACTATATCTGATCTGAGCAAAATGGACGTGAATGTTGACGTGAATGAAAACGACATCAA
This sequence comes from Mucilaginibacter sp. SJ, assembly GCF_028993635.1. NCBI lineage: Bacteria > Pseudomonadati > Bacteroidota > Sphingobacteriia > Sphingobacteriales > Sphingobacteriaceae > Mucilaginibacter > Mucilaginibacter sp. SJ. The sequence goes on along the minus strand of NZ_CP118631.1, from coordinate 3,350,270 downwards.
CCGTATCTCCCTTGGCGATTCATCAAAAATTGAAGTAGACGCATTTTTAGGCAAGAAATTTACCGGTGTGGTAACTGAAATAGGCAGTTCGGCAAACGTGGTGGGTACATCTGCCGACCAGGTAACAAACTTTACCGTAAAAGTGAGGATCAACGCCGATTCATATGCCGCCCTGTTAAAGAAAACAGCCGATAATCCATCACCTTTCCGTCCGGGGTTAACAGCCACTGTTGATATCAGCACTAATTCGGCCAAAGCGCTGTCGGTACCAATCCAATCGGTAACCACCCGCGAGGAAAAGAAAGAAAATAACGGTCCGCCTAAAGCTGATGAAGATAAGAGTAAACCACAAATCAGTCCGGTAGCCAAAGAATACGTATTTGTACTAAACGCAGGTAAGCTTAAACAGGTACAGGTAACTACGGGTATCCAGAACGATAGTTACATCCAGATCTTATCCGGCCTTAAAGGTGGCGAAGAAGTTGTATCAGCTCCATATTCGGCTATTTCAAAAACGCTTAGCGATGGGCAAGCTGTTCAGAAAGTAGATAAGTCAAAATTATTTAACGCTGATAATACTAAGTAATTGATATGCATATGTGCAGATTCCAAATGTACAGATGAATTAGATTTTCAGACGCCCGGCTTAGCCCGGGCTTTTTTGTGAACGGAATTTCCGATGATTAAACCCATCGTTAAAAAATGGGCGCGAGTTTAAGATGAACGGCGGTCATATCCCTGCCGTCCACGCTTGGACAGGCTCAGGCTTGATAGGCCTCTTTTTGTTATTTTACCTTCACTGTTCGCCGGTTTTCGACACCTGGGATGACCAACCTTTCGACAGCTATATATAGTAACTTACCGGCAATTTAAAAAAGCATATAACTCACATGCTTCAACACCCGGCGTAATTTTTCGAGGGCGATGCTCATCTGGCGCTCTACTGTTTTAGGGGAGATATTAAGCTGTACGGCAATTTCGCGATATTTCATATCGCTGAAACGGCTCAGTACAAAAATCTCGCGGCATTTTTCGGGAAGGGTAGCTATGGCAGCTTCTATCTGCAGGGCGAGTTCTTTTTCCTCCAGTCCGTTTTCGAGCGTATTGCGCAACTCATCAAACAGGTTGTTTTTTTCGAGGTAATTAACGTAAAGGTTTTCTATTTTCTGGCGCTTAAGGTAGTTAAGGCTTCGGTTTTGCACCATTTTAAAAAGATAGGAACTTACTAATGAGCAAAAATTGACCTCATGCCCGCGCTCCCACAGGTGGGTGAATACATCGGCGGTAATTTCTTCGGCAACGGTTAAATCGTTTACAAAACGATTGGAGAACAAAGTTAAGCGGGTATAGTATAGCCTGAACAGGGTTTCAAACGTTTTCGCGTCACCCTGTGTAAATGAGGTTATAGGTAGTTTGTTTTCCTGGATCATTAATCCCGCCTTAATTAATCCGAATACTTTTTAAAAAACTTTAACAAGTTACAGAGTTTTTCATTCTGTATCAAATTTAATATGGAAATAATGAAAAGCTAAACACAAACATTCTGTAAAAAAACAGTTACGCGTAATATGAAGGGGACGTTCAGGTTACTCGCCGAATAAAATTGAAAAATATTTCTTTTCGTTTTGAGGGTATCTGTTTTTTCGATTGTCTTAACGATAATATTACAAATGGATAACGAAGAAGTAAAACTACTGTTGGTAAAATACATAACCGGCGAAGCTACCTTGCAGGAGCTTGAGCAGGTTAAACAATGGATAAGTGCGCACCCCGAAAACGAGCAGTATTTTGTACAACTGTATGAAACCTGGCATAACATGCTTTACCTGCAGCCAGCGGTTGTAAATAAAGATAATGCCTATAATAAACTTTCGACCGGTATGGAACCAGCGGAGCCGTCGCGCTATGCAAGGCTGATCACCTGGGGCAAAGTGGCAGCGGCTATTGCTTTACTGGCAGCGGTTACGGCTACCTTATATAACAGGTATTCAAAAAATGCAGAAAGCGTAAGGCAAATAGCTGTTACCCCCGGCTCGATAAAAAAAGTTGTTTTAAGCGATGGCACACAGGTTTGGCTTAACGCGGGCAGCAAGCTTAACTATACAGCCGACTTTGGCAAAACAACCCGTACCGTTTACCTGGAAGGCGAAGCGTTTTTTGATATCGCTCCGGGTAAAAAGGAGGTCCCTTTTATTGTAAATACAAAAAACTATACCATAAGGGATATCGGTACAAAGTTTAATCTTAAGGCCTATGCCTCCGACCCGTTTTTTGAAACCACAGTAGTAAAAGGCGAGGTATCTGTAGAGGGAAATGTAGATAACAATGCGCATGAAATGAGCCGCATTTATGTAAAGCCACGGCAGGTGCTCCGGATCTATTATCACCCCACAAAAGAGAATTACAGCTACGCAACCCCCGAACCCAAAAGCCTGAACGAGATCCAGGTATCAGAAATTGACTCGGCAAAGCTTGATCGTTATGACGGCTGGAAGGAAAACCTGCTGGTATTTGATGGCGCTACCCTTAGCGAGATAGCTAAAGTGCTTGAACGAAGATATAACGTCACTATTAACATGACCGATGCCGAACTGAGCAATATCCGCTATTCGGGCAGTTTTAAAAATATCCAAAGCATCGAAAAAGTGCTGGCTATTATAAAAGCTAATACCGCTATCAATTATTCGGTAAACGGCAACACAGTAAACATTACACGAAACAACAATAATGATTAACGACTAAAAAAACAAAAAAGAAACTATGATCAAAAACTAACATTCTCTTTTACATAAAAAACCCGGATGTGCTACCAACACGCCCGGGCCTAAAGCAATCAAAGCTAATACCCTACGCTTGGGGAAGCATCGTATTAACTGATTAACAAACAAATTTATGATTAATTTTTACAGAAAGTCCGCTCTGGCCGCCGGCCCGTGGCAAAAAACGATCAAAATTATGAAGCTGGTAACCGTTCTGCTCTTAACGGGCATTATGCAAATACACGCTGCCGCTTATTCACAAAATGTTTACAACTTTAATGTGAACAATATTTCTGTTAAGCAAATGTTTAAGCAGATTGAAAAAAGCAGTAAATACACTGTTTTTTACCGGCTTGATCAGGTTGATGTTGACAGGAAAATAAATGTGGATGTGCAGGACGCGCCTATTGAAACCGTAATGCAGAAGGTGCTGCAAAAACAGCCTTTAACCTTCCAGGTGGTTGATGATATCATCATTATAAAACCTGCCGATGCAAAACCTGTTGTCACGGTAACTGTAACAGGTGTGGTTAAAGACATTAACGGGCAGCCTTTACCGGGTGTAAGTGTAAAACTCAGAGGTAGTAATTTAGGTACGGTTACCAATGTTGATGGTAAATACAGCCTTACCCTGCCCGATGGTAACGGCACACTTGAATTTGGCTTTTTAGGCTTTACCACACAGGCTATTCCGGTAAACGGACAAACCACCATTAATGTAACCCTGCTTGAAGAATCAAAAGCATTAAATGAGGTTGTTGTGGTTGGTTATACCACGCAGAAAAAGAAAGACCTTACCGGCGCCGTTGCGGTAGTTAATGTTAAAGACCTCAACAAACAGGCATCGTCATCAGTAAACTCGCAATTGCAAGGCCAGGCATCGGGCGTTACCGTTACCGGATCAGGACAACCCGGGGAAGAGCCGCAGGTACACATCAGGGGTTTTAATACTTTCGGAAATAATACTCCTTTATACGTAGTTGACGGTGTGGAAACATATGATGTAAGCACGCTGAACCCTAATGATGTTGAGACCTTCCAGGTGTTAAAAGACGCGAGTTCGGCATCAATATATGGTGCAAGGGCGGCAAACGGCGTTATCATCATCACTACCAAACGGGGTAAGGGCAAAGTAAATATTCAATATGACGCCTACTACGGTACGCAAAGGCCAAAAGGCGGCAACGTTTGGAATACCATAACGCCACAACAAATGGCCGACTTGAAACTTACCGCTAAGAAAAATTCGGGCGATAACAGCATTAAAGACGCCTTGTACAACCCAACGGGTACAGGCTCGGCTTTTACACTGCCTGATTATATTACCCCGGCAGGTGCTAAAGAAGGTGACCCATCTGTCGATCCATCAAAATACTATGTAAATCCTTTTTATACATCAGCTGCAGACCTGGGTAATTTTTACAGGATAACAAGGGCCAACAAAGCCGGTACCGACTGGTATCATGAGTTGTTTAAATCGGCCCCGATGAATAGCCACAATATATCGTTGAGCGGCAGTACTGATAACGCCAGCTATTTATTCTCGTTAAATTATTTTAACCAGCAAGGTACACTGATTGATACTTATCTTAAACGGTACACGCTGCGCTCAAATACCACCTATAATGTAACTAAACACATCAGGGTGGGTGAAAACCTGGCTTACTCTATAACCAGGCAGCCGCAGGTAAATGACGGAACATCACATTCGCAGGTTAGCACCAACGACCCGGACGGCGTTATTGCACATGCCCTGCGTGAGCAACCGATCATTCCGGTTTATGATATTAAAGGTAACTATGCAGGCAGTTACGGTACAGGCCTCGGCGACGCCAACAATCCGGTTGCCATACAGGAACGTACAAAAAACAACCAGTCAACAAGCTATCGTTTGCTTGGTAACGTATTTGCCGAAGCCGACATTATTCCCGGCCTTACCTTACGTACCAGTTTTGGCGGCGATATCATCAACAGCAACAACCATTCGTTTTCGTTCCCTACGTATGAAAACGTTGAAAACTCTTCAACCAATACTTACAGCGAAGGCTCGGACAATAGCTATACCTACAACTGGACCAACACCCTTAGCTATCAAAAAGTATTTGGTAAACACAATGTTAATATAGTGGTAGGTACCGAGGCCGTTGAAGATCACGACCGTTATGTTGGCGGCAGCATCCAGGGCTTTTATACTTTTGATCCTGATTATGTAAACCTGTCTACCGGTACTACCAATAAAAACACTTACAGCGGTAAATCTAACAACTCGTTATTTTCAGAGTTTGCCCGTTTAGATTATACTTATAACGACCGCTACCTGTTTAACGCCACTATCCGTCGCGACGGCTCATCAAAATTTCCTGTTGATCAACGTTATGGCTACTTCCCGGCATTCAGCGCAGGCTGGCGTATCTCGCAGGAAAACTTTATGAAAAATATCACCTGGCTTACCGACCTGAAGCTAAGAGGCGGCTGGGGTATTATGGGTAACCAGATCAATATGGGCAGTAAAGACGCTTACGTTACGTTCAGCAATGATATTGGCCAGTCGTATTATCCTATTGATGGTTCACTTAACCTGACCCCGGGCTTTTACCAGGACCAAACAGCCAACCCTCACGCGCTTTGGGAAAAAGATATTAACTCCAACTTTGGCTTTGATGCAACCTTATTTGGCGGCAAAATAGCCGTAACTGCCGATTACTACCGCAAAGACATTAAGGACTTGTTATTTAACGCTACCCAGTTAGGTACTGCGGGTAACGGTGCTTTCCCGGCACAAAACGTTGGTAAAATGAAAACCGATGGTCTTGACCTTTCTGTTACCGGCAACTTCAGGGCCAGCAGCGATCTGAGCTTTAATGCGACAGGTACTTTAACCACTTATAATAATAAAGTATTAAAAGTATCTGATGACAGGGATTACTTCCCTGGTTCTGCAACAAGCAGGTTTGATAACCCGATTACCCGCAGCCAGGTAGGTCATTCTTTAGGCGAGTTTTATGGCTACCAAATCATGGGCTTCTGGAATTCGCAGGCCGAAATTGACGCAGCCGACAAAGCTGTACAAACCCGCACCGGCGATCCGAATGCTTACTACCAATCAGATGTAAAGGTTGGCCGTTTCAGGTATAAAGACGTAAACGGTGATGGTGTCATTACCGATGCCGACCGTACTTTTATCGGTAATCCAAATCCTAAAGTTACTGCCGGCTTAAACCTGGGTGTAAACTATAAAAATTTTGATGCCAGTGTATTTCTTTATGGCTCATTTGGCAATAAATTATGGAACAGCGTTAAATACTGGAGAGACTTCTATGCTTCATTTGGTACAGCAAAAAGCTATACCGCACTTAATGATTCATGGACGCCAACTCATCAAAATGCAAAGGCACCCATCCAGGAACTTGACGCATCAACCAGCAGCGGCGCTACACCAAACTCATATTTTGTTGAAAACGGCACCTATGTACGTATGCGTAACGCGCAGGTTGGCTACACTTTTAACATTGCAGGGCTTAAAAAGGCGGGGATCCAAAAGCTAAGGATCTATGTATCAGCAACCAACCTGTTTACTTTAACAGGTTACAGCGGTGTTGATCCTGAACTAAGCGGCAACACCAAAGATTTTGGTATTGACGAGGGTAGCTATGCCAGCCCGCGCACCTTCATTTTCGGAGTTAATTTTTCATTATAACAGCAATATTTAAACGGATTACAATGAAAGCTAAAAAACTTATTTCCATAGCGCTTTTAAGCACCCTGTCGCTTGGCGCATGTAAAAAATCATATCTTGATAAGCCTATTAACGGCGCCCTCGAACCACAATTTCTGGAAACAGAATCAGGAGCTGATGAATTACTTGTAGGTGCCTATGCAGTGCTTGATGGTCAGCAAGGCGGTGATGCCGCAGTAGGTGGCGGCGGTGCCTGGGAAGCATCACCGGATAACTGGGTATACGGCGGTGTAGTAGGTGGTGATGCATCAAAGGGCAGTATTGCCGGCGATCAGCAACCGATAGAACCGATGATGAAATACAACGCCGATGCCAGCAACGGCTTTTTCGACAGTAAATGGCGGGCCGATTATGAGGGGGTATCACGCACCAACAATACCATTAAAATAACCAATAAGGTTACTTCCATATCAGCCTCAAATAAAACCAATATACTGGCACAGGCCCGGTTTTTAAGGGCGCACTATTACTTCGATCTGAAAAAGATGTTCAATAATGTACCTTATCTTGATGAAACAACAACCGACGTTAATCAACCTAACAACACAGATATTTGGCCAAAGATTGAAGCAGATTTCAAATACGCCTACGACAATCTGCCTAATACCCAAACCGAAGTTGGCCGTGCCAATAAATGGGCAGCCGGCGCATATTTAGGTAAAACTTACTTGTATGAGCATAAATATACCGAAGCAAAGGCTGTATTTGATGCGGTTATTGCACAGGGCGTAACTTCTGATGGTAAAAAATATGCCCTTAACGCTAAATTCAACGACAACTTCAGAACGGCTACCAATAACAGCGCCGAATCGGTTTTTGCTGTTCAGGCTGCTGCCAATACCGATCCTAACGGCCCGTCGCAGGCAAATAACGGCGATATGCTTAACTTTCCGTATGGCAATAGCAGCCCGTTTAGTTGCTGTGGTTTTTACCAGCCATCAATTGACCTTGTAAATCATTTTCGCACCAATTCAACTACGGGTTTACCATATCTTGACGATTATAACAGCCACGCTATAAAAACAGATATGGGCCTGGCATCGGCCGACGATTATACCCCGGATGCCGGCACAATTGACCCGCGCCTTGACTGGACTGCCGGTCGCCGCGGGATCCCTTATCTTGACTGGGGCTTACATCCTGGAGCCGACTGGATCCGAGATCAGCAGTACGGCGGCCCTTATTCGCCTATCAAAAATGTTTACGGCCAGGCCGAGCAGGATGTAAACGGTGATAACACCTCATGGGCCCCAGGCTCAGGGATCAATTACAACGTGATCCGTTATGCCGATGTATTGTTGATGGCTGCCGAAGTTGAAGCACAGGTTGGTAGTCTGGATAAAGCCGAAAGTTATGTAAACCTGGTGCGTAGCCGTGCAGCTAATCCCGATGGCTTTGTACACAAATACAAAGATGATGATGACCCTACGGCCGGGTTTACCACTCAGGCTGCTGCTAACTACAAAGTGAGCCCTTATCCCGGCGGTGCATTTGCCAGCAAGGATTTTGCGCTTAAAGCCATCTATTTTGAACGTAAAATTGAACTTGCCATGGAAGGGCACCGCTTTTTTGACCTTGTGCGCTGGGGCATTGCCGATACCGAGCTTAATGCTTATATAGCATATCAAAGCACGTTGACCAGTGATGTAAAAGGCGGTAAATTTATTAAAGGTAAAAGCGAATATTTCCCGATACCGCTGGTGGAGATTGACTTAAGCGCTAAAGGCGGCACACCGCAATTGAAACAAAACCCGGGTTATCACTAATTAAAGCTGAAAGCAAAATGCGCAAAGCCAAAAGCTAATAAAATAAACTGGCGTTCAGTTAGTAACAGAAAAATGCATAGAAATTATAAATAACCTGGCAACTTACCGGAAAGCATACTTTCCGGTAAGTTTATTATCTTGCCTTAACATCCCTGCTTCTGAAAAGCTGATTATAAACATTTTTAAACCCATTTATGGACAAATCATCATCGCGGTTTTTATCGCTGGATGTATTTCGTGGCATGACTTTATGCTTCATGATCATTGTAAATACGCCGGGCAGCGGAGCAGCCCCTTTTTCGCCACTTGAACATGCCGCATGGCATGGCTTCACCCCAACCGATCTTGTGTTCCCTTCTTTTCTGTTTGCCGTAGGCAATGCCATGAGCTTTTCAATGAAACGCTACCAGGAAATGGGCAACGCGGCTGTGTTAAGCAAAATCTTCAGGCGAACGCTGCTTATATTTTTAATAGGATACCTCATGTACTGGTTCCCTTTCTTTTCAATGAGCGGCGGCTTTCATTTAAAACCTATTACACATACCCGAATTATGGGTGTTTTGCAGCGAATCGCCCTGTGTTATTGCTTTACCTCGCTTATGATCCATTTCTTTTCTAAACAAACCGTTTTTATTTTATCCGGTTTGTTTTTAGTGATCTACTGGATCATCCTGCTGGTGTACGGCAACCCTGCCGATCCGCTGAGCATGACCGGCAACGCGGGTATCTACCTTGATAAGTTTTTGTTCGGCGTAGATCACCTGTATCACGGTGAGGGTATTCCGTTTGAGCCGGAAGGTGTATTAAGCACATTGCCGGCAATTGTTAACGTTGTGGTTGGATACTATGCGGGTAAATTCATTCAACAAAAAGGCAAAGGTTATGATGCCACTACCAAGTTGCTGTTAACCGGCTGCCTGTTCATCTTTTTAGCCTTATGCTGGAATATGGTTTTCCCGATCAATAAAAAGCTGTGGACAAGCTCATTTGTACTGGTTACCACCGGGTTGGATTTGGTGATCCTGTCGGCGCTGATCTACGCGCTGGAGATCAATAACTGGAACAAAGGCAACTGGGCCCGATTTTTCACCATCATGGGTAAAAACCCGCTGCCAATTTATGTGCTCTCTGAAATATTGTTGATCCCGGTGAGCATGATCATGATAAGCAACACAAATGCCGTGGATTGGATAAATACAGCTTTTTACCAGGCCATAGCCCCCGGCCCGATTGGATCATTGCTATTCGCCATCAGCTTTATGATGATTTGCTGGCTGGTTGCTTATATGCTTGATAAACGGAATATTTATATCAGGGTGTGATTCGGAATGTCGGATTTCGAATGTTCGATTTCGGATTTTTTGATTTCACCAATTTGTCTGAACCGGGATTTTGGGGGATTTGTAGGATGGACAGGAGTTCTATCGACCGGCGGCCATGAGGGCACCGCCGCATGCTTTGCAAATTCAAAAAATTCTAATAATTCCTTAAAATTCGAGTTCAGACAATATCCTGGTCATCCCCAAATCCTAAAAATCACGGTTCAAACAATATCCTGATCACCTTTAAATCGTAAAGATCAAGGTTCAGAAAATATACTTCTTAATATTATTTAAAAAGTTTAATTTGCGTACATCCAATTAAATAACAATTCTTTATGAAGAAATTATCCTTATTGCTTTGCGGCTGTATGGCACACCTGCTTTCTGTAGCCCAGGCAGCTAAACCAGCCCTGGCGCTTATCCCGCAGCCTGTAAAAGTTACCCAAACTACCGGCCAGTTTGTATTGCCCAAAACGGTGGTTGTAGAGGCCGGTTCTTCGGCCGATGTGGCAAATGTAACAGCCTATCTTAAAAGAAAACTATCTACCGCTACAGGTGCATTCATCACCGTAAAAAGTGTTGCGCACACAGCGCCTATCAGGCTCATCTTAAATAAAACAGCCGATACGGTAATCAAAACCGAAGGCTATAAACTATCAGTAACACCTAAAAAAGTAGTGATCCGTGCTAATGATGCCGCGGGATTATTTTATGGTGTACAAACGTTTTTCCAGCTGCTGCCTAAAGAAATTGAAGGATTAGAAGTAGCCAAAGGGATAAAATGGACCGCACCCTCGGTTGAAATTACCGACTATCCAAGGTTTGGATGGAGAGGATTGATGTTTGATGTATCACGCCATTTTTTTACCAAGGCCGAGGTTAAGCAATACATCGATGCTATGGTTAAATACAAATTTAACCTGCTGCATTTGCACCTTACCGATGATGAAGGCTGGCGCGTGGAGATCAAAAGCCTGCCAAGGTTAACCGAAGTAGGATCGCACAACGTTAAAAAGGTAGGCCAGTTTGGTACGTTTACTCCACCTACAGCAGATGAGCCACGTACCTACGGCGGTTTTTATACCCAGGAAGATATCAAAGAGTTGGTACAATACGCCAAAGACAGGTTTGTGAACATCCTGCCCGAAATTGACGTTCCCGGCCACAGCCTTGCTGCGATAGTTGCCTACCCCGAGCTTTCATGCACACCGGGCGCCGATAAATACGTAGTAAACTCGGGCGAACCTTTCATGGATTGGAGCGGCCCGCATAACCGCGCTATTGTCGACAATACCCTTTGCCCGGCCAATGAAGCTGTTTATACTTTTATGGATAAGGTAGTTACCGAAATTGCGCAGTTGTTCCCCTTTGGCTATATCCATTTAGGGGGCGATGAGTGCGCCAAAAATTTCTGGGAGCAAAGCGATGCCATAAAGGCATTAATGGCCAAAGAAAACCTGAAAGACATGAACGAGGTACAGGCCTATTTTGAAAAACGGCTTGAAAAAATAGTAGAATCAAAAGGTAAAAAATTCATGGGTTGGGACGAGATCATTGAAGGCGGTCTGGGCCCTAATGCCGCGGTTATGAGCTGGCGAGGTATTCAGGGAGGCATCACCGCTGCTAAAGCTGGTCATGAAGTGGTAATGAGCCCAACTACGTTTGCTTATTTAGATTACATGCAAAGCGACCGCGTGAACGAAACAAAGATTTACGCCACGCTTCGCCTAAACAAAACCTACTCTTGGGAGCCGGTGCCCGACAGTGTGGATGCACGTCTCATTAAAGGTGGCCAGGCCAACTTATGGACAGAGCAGGTATACAACATTCGCCAGGCCGAATATATGACATGGCCTCGTGGCATGGCCATTGCCGAGGACGTATGGTCGCCAAAAGGAACTAAAAACTGGGACGGGTTTTTCGGCAGGGTAGAGAAGCACTTCCCGCGCTTTGATGAAGCCGAAACCAAGATAGCCCCAAGCGCTTATGACCCCTCATTTGACGCGGTGTTGAATCCTGATAGTACGTTAAAAATCACCCTGACCAATGAGGTAAACGGACTGGACATTTATTACAGCTTCGACAATTCGTTCCCGGACAGATTTTATCCTAAATACACAGCGCCGATAGATGCGCCTAAAGATGCCACTACATTAAAAGTGATCACCTATCGCGGTAAAAAACCAATTGGCCGTATGGTTACTATGCCATTGGCTGAGCTGAAAAGCAGGATTAAAAAGTAAGAATAATTCATAAATAAAAAGCCCTCCGAAATTCAATCCGGAGGGCTTCCTTATTTAATTACCTTCAGCCGTCGATCCGCTCCGGCCGGGTGGTCTTTGCGCTAAAGGTTTGTCAGTCCAAATGGCTGAAAGCCCCGGTTAAAAACATTTGGGTAATTGAGTTTGGCGTGATCGCCTGTGTGATGGTATTCCCGCCGGCCTTTTATTGCCGGCCCAATCCGCGGTATCCCCGTTTACTGGCGGTTCATTGACTGCGGCTTCGGTATTTTTGGGATCATCCCTTTATATATCGTTTACCGGGATATTAAAAAGTTGGAAAAGATGAGCAATCAGAACATTGCTCGTTTACATTAAATAAAACAAATATTAGCCCGTCGATTCAATTTTTGGCTCATCGGCTATTCCGCGTTTATTCTTTAAAAATACCCTCCTCTGCTTATATGTAAAAACATTTGTACAAAATGTATGAACATATCATTTTTCATGCTATATTGCCCCTGCTAAATCAATTTGGGGTACAAATATGTATTTGCAAATTGTGCTGTAAATTATATAACTTTAATCTCTGTTTAACCAATTTTAAACCCATGTACCGGAAGTTGTATTATGTGTGGCTTACAATAGCCATTTGCACGCTGTACACGCTTTATTCCTGCCATTCATCAGGCGGGATAACCGAAGAACAGGTGCCCGATACCATCAGCTACAACTTTAATATCCGGCCGATACTTTCAGACAAGTGCTATAAATGCCACGGCCCTGATGCGTCACATCGCGAAGCCGACCTTAGGCTTGATCTTCCGGAGAGCGCCTATAAGGCATTAAAAGATAACCCATCATCGCATGCACTTGTCCCCGGAGATCCTATGCAATCGGAGGTTTATCGCCGAATCTCTACCAAAGATACCACCGAGCAAATGCCGCCGGCGTCATCCAATCTAAAGAGGTTATCGCCCTATGAGGTTGAACTCATTCACAAATGGATAAAACAGGGCGCCAAATATGAAAAGCACTGGGCTTTTGTCGCTCCGCGAAATTACCCGGTTCCGCAGGTTAAAAACATGGCATGGCCTAAAAATGAGATTGATAACTTCATACTGCAAAAAATGGAGCGGGCCAGCCTGGAGCCTAATCCCGAAGCGGATAAAGAACGCCTGCTGAAACGCATTTCACTCGATTTGACCGGTCTGCCGCCATCCCTTGCTTTAATGGATGAGTTTTTAGCCGATAAAAGCGCCAATGCTTACGAAAAAATAGTGGACAAGCTGATGGCAACTCCGCAATACGGCGAAAAAATGGCGCTGCACTGGCTGGATGTTGCCCGCTATGCCGACTCGCACGGTTATCAGGATGATAATTACCGCACCCAATGGCCATGGCGCGATTGGGTGATCCACGCCTATAATGAAAACCTGTCTTATGATAAATTCATTACCTGGCAATTAGCTGGCGACCAACTCCCAAACGCCACTAAGGAGCAGTTGCTGGCAACAGGCTTTAACCGCAATCATAAAATAACCGAAGAAGGTGGTGTAATTGATGAGGAATACCGGGTTAGTTATGTAACCGACCGTACCAATACCTTCGGCAAAGCACTATTGGGCGTCACGTTGGAATGTGCTCATTGTCACGATCATAAATACGACCCTTTTTCGCAAAAAGAATACTACCAGGTTTATGCCTTTTTTAACAATGTGAAGGAAGTGGGACTGCAGTCAACCGTGGGCGGGCCCGAAACCTATGCTAAAAACCCGATGATGAAGATCAGCAATGAGGATGTTAAAAAGATCCTGACTTTTGTGAACAAGCGCGATACCGATAAGCTCATTGTATCCATCATGGCGGATAGTGGCAAGGTGCGGCCAACGTACATCCTTAAACGCGGCAACTACGATGCCCATGGCGATGAGGTGCAGGCCGGTACGCCCAAATCCATATTACCATTTAGTAATAATTACCCAAAAAACCGCTTAGGCCTGGCCGAATGGCTGTTCAACAAAAATAACCCGCTCACCGCACGTGTGTTTGTAAACCAAATGTGGCAGGAGTTCTTCGGCAAAGGCATTGTAAAAAGTTCTGGAGATTTCGGCATGCAGGGCGATTTGCCATCGCACCCAGAACTGCTGGACTGGCTTGCCGTTGATTTCCGCGATCATGGCTGGAATATTAAACGGCTGGTAAAACAGATGGTAATGTCGGCCACTTACCGGCAATCGGCAGCGGCCACACCCGAAAAACTAAAAGAAGACCCTGATAATACTTTATTAGCGCGGGGCCCAAGAGGCCGTTTACCGGCCGAGTTTGTGCGCGATCTGGTATTGGCCAGCAGCGGCCTGCTTAATCCAACCATTGGCGGCCCGAGTGTTAACCCTTACCAGCCGCCCGGCCTTTGGGAAAATGCCACCTCGGGCAGGGGTATTTTGGCTAATTATAAACAGGTGCACGGGCCAAACCTGTACCGCAGGGGAATGTATACCCTAATTAAACGTACCGTTCCGCCTGCATCATTAGGCATTTTTGATGCCAGCAACCGCGACCAGTGCGAAGTAAAACGCCTGCGTACCAATACCCCTTTGCAGGCTTTGGTTATGCTTAACGATCCTACAGTATTAGAAAGCGCGAGGGTTTTAGCTGCAAAGCTTTTGCAGGACAAAAGCACATCTACAGAAAAGATCACTAAAGCATTCCGGTTGATTTTGAGCCGCCATCCGGAGCAAAAAGAACTGGCCATTTTAACATCATATTATGCTGATGAACTAAAAACCATGAAAAAGGCTGATGCCGAAAAACTACTAACGGTAGGCGAATACCCGGTACCCGCCAATTTGGATGAGGTAACATTAGCCTCCATGATGAAGGTGGTTGATACCATGTATAATCTGGAAGAAGCAATAACAAAAACCTGAGCACATGGAAAAAGATTTTTTAGAAAACAGGCTTAACATTAACCGGCGCAGGTTTTTATCAAGGCTCAGTTTGGGCATTGGCAGCGTGGCGCTGGGCTCATTGCTCATTCCCGATCTGTTTAGTGGCAAGGGCGATGAAGCCGAAGCTGATTTTATCCCCGGCATTCCCAATTTTGCGCCAAAGGCAAAGCGGGTAATTTACCTATTTCAGGATGGAGCGCCATCGCAGTTGGAATCGTTTGATTACAAGCCCAAACTGCGCGAAATGATGGGGCAGGAGCTACCTGCATCTGTCCGCGGCAACCAGATCTTAACAGGGATGACCGCCAAACAGGCTTCGTTCCCGCTGGTAGGTTCATTTTATGATTTTAAACAATACGGAGAGTCGCGCGCCTGGATCAGCGATATGTTCCCACATATAGGCAAAATTGCCGATGATATCTGTATTATTAAATCGCTTAACACCGATGCCATTAACCATGACCCCGCGCTAACTTTTTTCCAGACAGGGGCACAGCAGGGCAACCGCCCAAGCATGGGTTCATGGGTAAGTTATGGTCTTGGCAGCGAGAATAAAAATCTGCCTGCCTTTACAGTATTGCTGTCTAAAGGCAAGGGAAACGGGCAGGGCGTTTACTCCAAATTGTGGAGCAATGGCTTTTTAGATTCCATTCACCAGGGCGTACAGTTCAGCAGCGGCGAAGACCCAATACTGTACCTGAATGATCCTGAAGGATTGAACCGTCACGAGCGCCGCAAAATGCTGGATAAACTGGCCGAGCTCAATGACATGAATTATAAGGAGTTCGGTGACCCGGAGATAAATACCAAGGTACAACAATATGAAATGGCTTACCGCATGCAAACCGCCGTACCCGAAATTATGGACGTAAGCAAGGAATCGGATGATATTGTGAAAATGTACGGGCCCGAATGCTTAATTCCCGGTACTTATGCAGCTAACTGTTTGCTGGCCCGCAAACTTTCTGAAAACGGCGTTCGCTTTGTGCAGCTCTATCACCAGGGCTGGGACCAGCACAGCAACCTGCCACAGGAAATGGCAGGGCAAGCTAAAGATGTCGACCAGGCATCCGCAGCACTGGTTACTGATTTGAAACAACGCGGCCTGTTGGATGAAACACTGGTAATCTGGGGCGGTGAGTTCGGGCGAACCAATTACAGCCAGGGTAAGCTGGAAAAAGCCAATTACGGTCGCGACCATCATCCCCGCTGTTTTAGCATCTGGATGGCCGGCGGCGGTATCAAACCAGGGATAGTTTACGGCGAAACCGACGAGTTTGGTTATAATATTGTAAAAGACCCAGTGCACGTACATGATTTTCATGCCACCATTTTAAATCAATTAGGCATCGACCATAAAAAATTAACTTTTAAAAGCCAGGGCAGAAGATATAGGCTGACGGATGTAGCGGGGAATGTGGTGAAGGGGATAATAGCGTAAGGAGCCTCACCCAACCCTCTCCAAAGGAGAGGGCTAAAAAATTAAACCCGTCATGGCGAGGAACGAAGCAATCCCCGAGAGGTAGAGCGGCCATACAAATCCGCTTTGTAAAGATCGCGATTGCTTCGTTCCTCGCAATGACGCGATGGAGAAGGAATCAAAATCGGTGTAATCGGTGAAATCACCCAACAATCGGTGTAATCAAAAGAAATAAAATCAGCGAAATCAACGCAATCATAAAAATCAACGGTATGGAAAGAAGAGAATTTATCAAGCACACTTCAGTTTTATCAGCAGGCTTTTTTATAGCCAAAGATTTGTTAGCGAAAGACGACGGGCCAATTTATGGTCATGGCAATATGCGCTACCGCATGGATAAAAACTGGAGCAAGGCCGATTCACAGAAAAACCCGGTGAATGATTGCCACGAAATGGTGCAGGATTCAAAAGGCCGCATTTTGCTGCTCACCAACGAAACCAAAAACAATGTGCTCATTTATAATAAATCGGGCAAGCTGCTGAGTACCTGGGGCCACGATTTTCCCGGCGCACATGGCCTCACCCTGTTTAATGAAAACGGTACCGAAGTACTGTTCATAACCGATACCGTAAAACACCAGGTTTATAAAACCACGCTTGATGGCCGTATATTAATGACCATTGATGTGCCGCTCGAAACCGGCGTTTACAAAAAAGCCGAAGAGTTTGTTCCAACTGAAACCACCATCGACAGTAATGGTGACATTTTTATTGCCGATGGCTACGGCGCACAGTATGTTACCCATTATGATAAGGATGGTAAACTAAAAGGCTTCTTCGGCGGTAAGGGCGAAGGCGACGAACATTTGGATAACGCGCACGGGATAGTGATAGACAGGCGTTACGCCACGCCAACATTATTGGTTACAGATCGCACCCGCAACTGCTTTAAACGCTTTAGCATGGATGGAAAATTGCAGGAAGTAATTAAGCTACCTGGAGCCTGCGTTTGCCGTCCGGTGATTAAGGGAGATTATTTGTATGCTGCAGTACTTCGCTCGCCCGATCTGGGCAAGGAAAATACCGGCTTTACTACCATATTAGATAAAAACAACAAGGTTATATCAAACCTTGGTGGCACCGAGCCTGTGTACACTGATGGCGTGCTGCAGCCCATGGCCCAGGCCGAAAAGATTTTCCTGAACCCGCATGATGTTTGTGTGGATAACGACGAAAATTTGTACGTAGCACAATGGGCATCGGGCAAGGTATATCCTTATAAATTCACAAGGGTTTAATTAATACACATACAGCCCGGCGTATATGAAAAGCAGCCACAAAGGTTTTGCGGAAGGGACATTATTTGCCCTTAATACTTTTATTGTAGTGCTGCTTATAGCCGGCGATAGCCTGGTTGTGCCCCGCTGGCTGCAGCCTGTTGGCCGCATGCACCCGCTGATCCTGCATTTCCCTATCGTGATACTGATGCTGGCCACGGTGATGGAGTTTTTCCGTTACCGGGCCGAGTTTATTAACGAAAAACTGTATCAAACCTTTACAAGTTACCTGCTGCTGCTGGGTGCATTACTGTCATCAATAACGGTGATCATGGGTTTGTTCCTTTCAAGGGAGCCAGGTTATGAGGGCGATACTTTGCAATGGCATAAATGGTTTGGTGTAAGCGTTGCTTTTGCCGGATACGGCGTATATCTCATCCGTCATACCTCAAAGTATACGGTAAGGTTGGCTAAAGCCGGAGCTATAATAACCGTTTTCTGTTTAATTGTTGCCGGGCACCTTGGCGGCAACCTTACCCACGGCAATGATTTTGTTTTAGGCCCGGTAATGGATAAAAGCAAAAACGTGGTACCGATAGACCAGGCCCTGGTTTATAACGATGTGATCCGCCCCATATTTGAGGTTAAATGCCAAAGCTGCCATAATGCTGATAAAATGAAGGGGGGCTTAATGCTTACCGATTCGGCGGCTATCATGAAAGGCGGCAAAAATGGTAAGCTATTTATAGCCGGCGATCCGGCCATGAGCCTGTTACTGCAACGCGTACACCTGCCCGAAACCGAAAAGAAACATATGCCTCCAACCGGTAAAACCCAGCTTACCGATGATGAAAAAATGCTGCTTTACCTGTGGATAAAAAGCAAGGCCGGTTTTAGCAAAAAAGTAATTGATTTGCCTGCTTCTGATTCCTTACGGATGATAGCTGCCACCCATCTAAAACCAGCAGAAAGCGAAGAGGAGGACTACGATTTTTCGGCAGCCAATGAAAAGGATATTCAAAAGCTCAATAATAATTACCGGGCAGTTTACCCGTTAGCTAATGAGTCGCCGGCACTGGCGGTTAATATCTACAATAAAAGCACGTACAATGTTAAGGTGCTTGACGAATTAAGCCCGGTTAAAAAACAGGTAGTATCACTTGATTTGAATAAAATACCCGTAAAAGATGCCGACCTAAAAACCATTGCCAAATTTGAAAATCTGCGCAGGCTAAACCTCAATTTCAGCGATGTTACGGGCAAGGGGCTAAAAGAATTATCCGGTTTAAAATATCTCAAAAGTGTTTCGTTGGCAGGCGTTAAACTTACTACAGCCGACGTAAAACAACTCATCGCCATAAAAAGCCTTAATGAACTGGCGGTATGGGATAGCGGCCTGAACCCGGCCGACCTGCAATCGCTTCAAAAACAAAACCCCAAACTTAGCCTGTTAACCGGCTTTAAGGATGATGGTAAGGCGCTTAAGCTCACCAGTCCGCAGTTAAAAAATACGGCGGTTATATTTAAGCAGAGTTATGCTTTGCAACTTAGCAACCCTATAAAAGGTGCGGATATTCGGTACACTACTGATGGTTCGGTGCCTGATAGTATCAAGGCTGCATCTTACAAACCAGGCATCGTATTTACACGAAGTACGGTGATCAGGACAAGAGCATTCAAAGCCGGATGGATTGGCAGCGATACCGTACAATTCAATGTTTATAAATGTGCCTACACGCCTGATAGTATCAGCTTTATCAAATATCCTGACGACAAATACAAAGGCGATGGCGCTAAAACAATTATCGATAAAGATTTAGGCGGCGACAATTTTGGCAACGGAAAATGGGTTGCATCGCAAAAGGATCTGGCGGTGATCATGTGGTTTAATAAACCAATTGATCTGCGTTCGGTTGGCCTCAATGTCATGCGTAATACAGGTTCCCAGATCTTTTTGCCTGCCGGGGTTGAGGTTTGGGGAGGCTCTGATCAAAACCATCTCAAGCTATTAAGTACACTTAAAACAGGGGCACCAAAAAAGTCTGACCTATTTGCTTTGATCCCATTGGAATGTAAGTTAAAATCCGAACAAAAGATATCCTGCATCAAACTGGTTGCCCAACCGCTTAAAAGCGTGCCGGCGTGGCATCCCGCCAAAGGCAAGCCGGGCTGGGTGTTTTTGGATGAAGTGTTTTTGAATTGATGTTTAACAACTAATAGCATCTTGCGCTCCCCTGTGATTCTTTAACAGACCATCCGGACAAAAAGAAACCCTGGGGCATGCAAACTATCTTAAACTCTTTATCTTAGAAAAGAAAAACGGAAGCATCGGCCCGGAGGCAGGTTATTGTATTGCAAAAAGGCTCAAAAAAGTGGTAGGCCCACTTTTTCTCTCATTCGCCAATCTGCATAATATTTCATTAATTTGCTTGGCCGATTAAAACCAGGCAGCGATATTTCTATTATTTATTGATGGATAAAAAATTAAACAAGATCACAGTTGTTGGCGGAGGAAGCTGGGCTACGGCTAATATCAAAATGCTTATCGACAACCCCACCCCAAAAGAAATTTTTTGGTGGATGCGTAACGCCGAAGCTGTGGAACATTTGAAAAAATTTGCGCGTAACCCGCATTACCTGAGTTCGGTTGAGATCAAACTTCCCGAACAGAATATATCTACCGATCTGAAACCGCTTATAGCGGCTGCTGATATTGTATTGCTTAATGTACCGGCTGCTTTTTTGAAAGATGCGCTAAAAGATATTACTACTGCCGATCTGAAAGGTAAAAAAATAGTGTCGGCTATAAAAGGTATCGTGCCCGATGAAAACCTGATAATTGCCGAATTTCTCCATCAAAAATACGATATATCGTTTGATGATTTTATGGTGATCAGCGGTCCGTGCCATGCCGAGGAAGTGGCGCTCGAAAAATTGTCATATTTAACTATAGCTTCCGGAGATACAAAACTTGCCTCGCAGTTTGCGGGAATGATCAATACCCGGTATATCAAAACAAACATTTCTGACGATATTTATGGTACAGAATACGGGGCTGTTTTGAAGAATGTATACGCCATTGCCAGTGGTATTTGCCACGGTGTGGGCTATGGAGATAATTTCCAGGCGGTGCTGATATCAAACGCTATTCGCGAATTAGAGCGTTTTGTCGCCGCTGTACATCCTATCGACAGGGATATTAAAGAATCGGCTTACCTGGGCGACTTGCTTGTCACTGCTTATTCGCAATTTAGCCGTAACCGCACCTTTGGTAACATGATAGGCAAGGGATATACAGTAACATCGGCCCAACTGGAAATGAACATGATTGCCGAGGGGTACTATGCAGTAAATTGCCTACACGAGGTTAATAAGCAATACGGCGTGAGCATCCCTATTTGCGAAGCTGTTTATGCCATTTTATATCAAAAACGCTCACCTGTGTTAGAAATGAGAAATTTGGCCGAGAAATTGAGTTGATTTTATTAAAAAAACTTAATTACCGTCAATATGAAAAATCTGTTTAAAATAGCCCTGTTTGCTGCCGGTACATTTATGGTTAGCCCGGGCTTTGCCCAAACGCATAAGGATTCAACCCTCGGTGGTAAGATCAGCAAAACCACAAAAAAAATAGGCCATAAAACATCCGAGATTGCGGCTAAAGGTGCTGCTACGGTAGCTGATAAGAAATATGCCGGCAAGGCCGGTCCTAATGGCGAAACCATTTACATTGATAAATATTCGCATTATTTTTATGTGAATAAAAAAGGTCACCGGGTTTATCTGAAAAAATCTGAACTGATTGATAAACCTACCCAATAATTAAATTCAACAAAGGCGTAAGCCGTTCTAAAAAATCCTGATCCGTCATGAAAAAGTTTGCTCCCATATTTGCTGCAGTTGCAGGGATGTTATTGATATACGCTTGTTCTCAGCCGCCGGCCGCCAATAAAAAGCTGGAAGGTAACTGGAAATCAAAAGATGGTGCTACCAAGCTTTCGATAACGGATAAAGATTTTATTATGGACGACGGGCAGGCGAGCAAAGAGGATTATTTTGTAAAAAATGATACTATTTACACCTCATACCAGGGGAGCAGGCCTTATACCAAGTTTTTTATTAAGGAACTTACCGACAGTAAGCTAACGCTTTGTTATCCTGATTCGGATATTGTTGAATTTAGCCGTTAATGTAGGCTGAAAGCTGAATGCTCAAAGCCGAAAGCTCATAAGTTTTATGGATAGGTTGAAGCTCGCTTATGAATGAAAAAAAGCCGGACTTATATATAAAACAAAAGCCTTTGTTCCCGTATGCAGCGGTAAAAAGGCTTTGTTAACAAAACTAAACTAAAACTAATGCTTCTTACTAAAGGAAGCTCATGAAAACCACCACATGCTTTGCACATGGTGGTTTTTTTATCATGGATGATTAAAATCTCCTTCTGCGCTCAGGACGATCTTCACGGGGCTTGCCTGAAAAATCACGGAAGCCACCACTGTGTTCGCGGCGTTCGTTACTACGGTATCCGCCTTCACGACGGTCACCACCACGGTAGCCACCTTCACGGCGATCCCCGCCACGGTATCCGCCTTCACGACGTTCGCTGGTGCCTTCGCCTGAGATCTCGATCCTTACCGGACGACCTTTATATTCGGCTTCTTTAAAGCTGGCCATCACTTTATCAACATCTTCGTTCTGCACTTCAAAGAATGAGTAAACACCTTTAACATCGATCTTACCAACGGTACGGCCGCTTATTTTGGTAGTGTTACAGATGTAACCTAACAAATCGCCACGGTTAAACTCGTCAACCGAACCAAGGTTTATAAATAAACGGGTGTAGTTACCTCTTACGCCGTTGCCGCGTTCGCCGCGATCTTCAAACCTGTTACGGCCTTCTTCAATGCTGGCATTCAGGTCGGGAGCGTTTTTATAATAATCAAGGAAACGGTTAAACTCAATTGAAGCAAAGCGTTTAATGAAATCTTCCTTGGTGAAATCTTTAAACTCGTCATAAATGCGCGGCAGGTATTGCTCAATCTGCTCTTCGTTTACAGTTACGTTATGTACCTTGTGAACGATAGAGAACAATTGTTTTTCGCAAACATCAAAACCTGTAGGGATCTCAGCTTTCACGAATTTTTTACCAATAACACGCTCAATCTGGCGGATTTTGCCTAATTCTTTGGCGTTAACGATAGAGATTGATACACCGGTTTTACCTGCACGGGCTGTACGGCCGCTACGGTGAGTGTAGTTTTCAATCTCGTCGGGTAATGAATAGTTAATAACGTGAGTTACATCGTTAACGTCGATACCACGTGCTGCAACGTCAGTAGCAATTAATAATTGCAGGCTGCGCTCACGGTAGCGTTTCATCACTTTATCGCGTTGTTGTTGTGAAAGGTCACCATGCAATGAATCAGCATTGTAGCCGTCTTTGATCAGTGATTCAGCAATTTCCTGTGTTTCAATTTTGGTACGGCAAAATACGATACCAAAAATATCAGGGTTAAAGTCAACAATACGTTTAAACGCGGCATACTTGTCACGGGCACGTACTATATAGTACTCATGCTCGATATTGGCATTGCCGGTGTTTTTTGCGCCCATAGTAAGCTCGAAGGGATCGGTCATGTATTTTTTTGCGATCCGCCTAACTTCGGCAGGCATGGTGGCCGAGAATAGCCAGGTTTTTTTCTCTTCGGGTGTGGTAGATAAGATACTATCAATGTCTTCCTGAAAGCCCATATTGAGCATTTCGTCAGCCTCATCCAATACTACATACTTCACAGCCGAAAAATCAATAGCCTTACGGTTAATGATATCAAGCATACGACCTGGTGTAGCTACTACGATCTGTACGCCGCGTTTGATCTGGCGTAACTGATCCATAATGCTTGCACCACCATAAACGGCAACAACGTGTACGTTGTTCATTTTTTTGGCGTAATTCTTAATGTCGTTCGCGATCTGTAAACAAAGTTCGCGTGTTGGGCATAAAACAAGTGCCTGTGGATGATTTTCTTCGAAATCAAGCAGTTCCAACAATGGTAGGCCAAAGGCAGCAGTTTTTCCGGTCCCGGTTTGGGCTAATCCGACAAAATCGTTGCTGCCTGTTAACAATACCGGGATTGACTGCTCCTGGATTGGTGTAGGATTCTCAAATCCTAACTCAGAGATGGCATTAACAATATCATGACGGATTCCCAGTTCAATAAATGGGTTGTTCATGAATTTAAATAACGAATTTGACAACATCGTCAAATCGGGCGCAAAGATAGCGTTAATGTTTTACAATTCCAATAGGTAGGCTGAGATAAAATGAAGTTTAGTAGTATTATTGAGAATACGTTACTAATTGACTGAAAAAAAACCAGTTAATTAATAATTTCATAACAAGGATTATCTTTTTTCTCCGGTTTCTAAAGGTCGATTTTTAGATAACAAGGAGTTTTAGTGAGCATGAAAGTCATAAATCATTGCCTGTTTTACACCGGGATTACAAAAAAGTAACTTAGGTTTTAGCCATAAGCTCCAGGTAGATAAAAAGAAAACCAAACTTATGACTTCCGACTTAGTACTGTCGACTTAACACTAACCCGGGTTTACCTCAACCTGTCGGCCGATTTTACCAGCTTCTCATCTTTTTTTATGCTTTTTTGCGCGAAGATGATCAGTATGATACTTAATGAAGTAAGGAACAGGCCAATGCCCATCGTGCGTGTGTCAAGCGTAATGCTGCCTGCTGCGCCTTTAACAGTTTGTGCCATCCAGAAACTATAGCCGATAAGTACCAGTATAGCACTGTAACAGAAGGCTATTTGCTGTTTTCGGTTTTTATATAGAAAAATGATGACCAAAGGAATAAGGGCAACAATAGCTGTTATAGCGGTGAGTGCCACAAATGTTTGGGTATGCTGCTGTACGCCGTTCACATCCTGGTAAATACCGGTAACCATAATGCTTGAGGGCTTATCATTAATATAAACATTGTGGGCAAGCGGAAAAAAGAAAAGGGCGAACAGCACAAGGCTGGCGAACAAAAGGTAAATGCTTTGGATGCGTTGAAGCATAGTATTTAATTATTATATGGGCAAATATAATTGTTTTGCTTATAGAGTGTAGCCGATTTATTGCTCCCTGAAATACTATGACCAAATTATGAGCCTGCCATAGGCGGCAGATTATTAACTTTGCCGTCGTGAGCACAAATCAGCGTTATTTTATTGAACTGGCCTACAACGGCACCGCCTATCACGGCTGGCAAATACAACAAAATGCCGTAAGTGTACAGGAGTTGCTGAACAAGGCCTTAAGCACAATTTTACGACAGCCTATAGAAACAACCGGCTGCGGCCGTACAGATACAGGTGTGCACGCCAAAGAGTTCTTCGCGCATTTCGATATTGAAGGCCATAGTCCATGGTCCATGGTCGATAGTAAATCCTCAAGCTATGGTCTATCGACTATTGACTATGGACATAAAGTGAGGGGCCTCAACGCCCTGCTTCCACCTGATATCGCTATAAAAAATATTATCCCCGTTCATGCCGATGCGCATGCCCGTTTTGATGCCACATCGCGCTCGTATCAATATCATGTTCACTTTAGTAAAGACCCTTTTTTACAGGGGGCTTCCTGGCAATTGCGTGATGTGCCCAATATCGGCCTGATGAACCGGGCAGCAGTTATCATGATGGACTATATTGATTTTAGTTGTTTCAGTAAATCAAACACCCAGGTAAAAACCAATAACTGCAAAATTACCAGTGCCGAATGGGTGAAAACCGACAGTGGCATCGTTTTCCATATCACTGCCGACAGGTTTTTGCGTAACATGGTACGCGCCATTGTGGGTACATTAATGATGATCGGCCGGGAAGAAATATCTCCCGAAAGCATTCGCGAAATTATTGAAAGTAAGAACCGCTCAAACGCCGGCACCAGTGTTCCGGCCTGCGGCTTGTACTTGACGGAGGTGAAATATCCGTTCCTCCTAACCCACTAAAGGGGGAATAATGGTGCAGAATAGAATTTTAAGATTTATAATTATACCTTACATTTGAAATAGTGGCAAAAAAGGAAGAAAATACTAATAAGCAGGCACCCTCTTCAGGGGGCAGGGGGGGCGTAACCGGAAAGGCCCTCGACTGGAAGCTGCTTGGCCGCGTAATGCATTACGTTAAGCCGTATAACAAAACCTTTGTTATAGCTACTTTCCTGACTATTTTTATAGCTGCCAATGCTTTGCTGCAGCCTATCCTGATCCAGCGTACGCTGGATGTCAACATTTTGAACGACGATTATAACGGCCTGGTTTTTATGGTTGAGCTAATGATAGCTCAATTGATTATTCAAACTATTGCGCAGTACTACCAAACTTATTTAACCAATGCGCTGGGTCAATATGTGATCCGTGATTTGAGGATCGATATTTTTAACCACATTACTGGTTTAAGATTAAAATATTTTGACCGTACGCCTATCGGTATGCTCATTACGCGTACCGTGTCTGACCTGGAAACTATTGCTGATATTTTTTCGGAAGGGTTGATTTCTATCATGGGCGATATGCTGCTGGTAATCGCCGTGATTGGCTACATGCTTTGGCAGGACTGGAAACTGGCCCTGATTACGCTCATTCCGATGCCCTTCCTGTTTGCTTCAACCTATGTGTTTAAAGAGGCTATTAAATCATCTTTCCAGGAGGTACGCACGCAGGTGGCAAGGCTCAATACCTTTTTGGCCGAACATATTTCAGGTATCAGCGTGATCCAGATCTTTGCCCGTGAAGACCAGGAGATGCGTAAATTTAAAGCCGTAAACGAAAAGTACCGCGATGCCAATATCCGCTCAAACTGGTATTATTCCATATTTTTCCCTGTAGTTGAAATCCTCTTTGCCATTTGTATGGGCCTGTTGGTTTGGTATGGTTGTAAAAGGATGCTGTCTGACAGTCAAATGGCTGCTATTACCGTATCGGGTAAAGGCATTACTCCCGGGTTGATCACCAGCTTTATCGTGTTGCTGAATATGCTGTTCAGGCCTATCCGCCAGCTGGCCGATAAATTTAATACCCTGCAAATGGGCATGGTAGGTGCCGACAGGATTTTTAAAGTATTGGATACCGACGAGGTGGCCGAAAATAAAGGCACACTCACAACAGGCAGGCTGCAGGGCGATATTAGCTTTGATAAAGTATGGTTTGCCTATAATGATGAAAACTGGGTGCTGAAAAATATCAGCTTCCACATCAAGCCAGGCGAAACATTGGCTTTGGTAGGGGCAACCGGCGCAGGTAAATCATCAACCATTAATATCCTGAACCGTTTTTATGAAATTGGCAAAGGTTGTGTAAGGGTTGATGGGCATGATATCCATGATTATGATGTAAACTACCTGCGTTCGCAGATAGCAACTGTGATACAGGATGTTTTTTTATTCAGCGATACCATTGCCAATAATGTCAGCCTCAATAATCCTACTATAACCCGCGACCAGATCATAGCCGCAGCCAGAGATGTTGGCGCGCATGATTTTATCGAACGGTTACCGGGTGGCTACGATTATAATGTGATGGAACGCGGCTCAACACTTTCGGCCGGGCAGTCGCAGCTGATCTCGTTTATCAGGGCACTGGTTTATAATCCCGCAATTTTAGTTTTGGACGAAGCTACATCATCTGTTGATACGGAAACGGAGATCCTGATCCAGAATGCCATCAATAAATTAATGGAAGGCCGCACAGCTATAGTGATAGCCCACAGGCTTTCCACCATTCAAAATGCCGACAGGATCATCGTACTTGATCACGGTGAGATCATGGAAATGGGCACCCACCAGGAATTGCTTAAAATTGAGAACGGCCACTACCGTAAGCTGTATGATTTGCAGTTTAATTCAGCAGGGATTGTTAAGTCGTAGTTCTGAGTTTTAAGTACGAAGTTCTAAGTCTTAAGTTCTGATTCTGAAACCGATACTCTGCGAAACCCTTAATTTAAAACTTGAGACTTTGGACTTGCGACTTCAAACTTGCGACTCAAGACTTAGAACTCATTTCTTCGGTACACTTTTCACTGAATGAACCGGTTGTTCTTCCTTTTCATGCTTTTTGGCAATATCGCCGCCATGCGGATTATCGGCGTGATATTGTTTATCTTCTTTGCGCACTTTGCTTTTATGCCCATTGTCATTTGGCCTGTGGGTCGGGGTATCTGATGGCGAAGGTTTATCTTTTTCGTTTGCTGGCTTTGTCATGTTTTAATAACAATAGCAATGGCGCTTTGTTTAACTCCAGGTTTAGATCAGAATTTGATGTTTAATTTGTCTGAGCCAGAGTTTTGGGGGATTTTGTCAGTTCAGAAACTACAAATCAAACTTTATCCCCTGGGCTAAAGGCAGCGTTTTTGAATAGTTAATAGTATTGGTTTGCCGCCTCATATAAACTTTCCATGCATCCGATCCTGATTCCCTGCCGCCGCCTGTTTCCTTTTCACCGCCGAAAGCGCCGCCTATTTCAGCCCCGGATGTGCCGATGTTAACATTAGCAATTCCGCAATCAGAACCTGCGTAGGATAAAAATTGTTCTGCCTCGCGCAAATTATTGGTCATAATAGCCGATGACAGTCCTTGCGGAACACCATTTTGCAAATCGATAGCCTCCTCAATAGTATTGTATTTGATAAGGTAAAGGATAGGTGCAAAGGTTTCGTGCTGCACTATCTTAAAGTGATTTTCAACCTCAGCAATGCATGGTTTTACATAACAGCCCGATTCATAACCTACACCTTCCAGTTTGCCGCCTTCAACCACGAAGTTGCCGCCTTCGGCCTTGCATTTTTCAATCGACTCAAGATACAAGGCAACAGCATCTGTGTCAATCAAAGGGCCCATATGGTTGTGTTCATTCAATGGGTTTCCAATCCTGATCTGCTTATAAGCATTAATCAGTTTTTGCTTAAATGCTTCGTAAACGCTTTCGTGAATAATAAGCCTGCGGGTACTGGTACAACGCTGACCGGCAGTACCCACCGCCCCGAACACCGCGCCGATGAGCGACATATCCAGATCGGCATTTTCGCTGATGATGATGGCATTATTACCGCCAAGTTCCAACAAACTTTTGCCCAGCCTTGCACCAACCGCGGCGCTCACCGCTTTACCCATACGGGTTGAGCCTGTAGCAGATACCAAGGGAACGCGGGTATCGGCAGCCATCAGTTCACCAATGTTACGCTCGCCTATTACCAGGCATGATACACCTTCTTCAATGTTATTCTTTTTAAAAACCTCCTGCGCTATATGCTGGCAGGCAATTGCGGTTAAAGGCGTTTTTTCGGATGGTTTCCAGATGCACACATCACCGCAAACCCAGGCCAGCAGGGAATTCCAGCTCCAGACCGCTACCGGGAAGTTAAATGCCGAAATAATTCCTACTATGCCCAGCGGGTGGTATTGCTCATACATGCGGTGGTCGGGCCTTTCGCTGTGCATGGTTAAACCATACAGCTGGCGACTTAAGCCAGCGGCAAAATCGGCAATATCTATCATTTCCTGAACCTCGCCCAGACCTTCCTGCAGACTTTTGCCCATTTCGTAGGATACCAGGGTGCCCAGGTCCTGCTTGGCTGCGCGTAAAGCCTCACCAATCTGGCGCACTATTTCGCCACGTTTAGGTGCCGGGGTTTTACGCCAGGTTTTAAATGCCTTGACTGCCTGCTCAACTGCCTGGTTATAATCTGCTTCCGTTGCCAGCCTTACTGATGCTATTTTTTTGCCGTCGACCGGAGATGTTATATCTTTTACTGCGGCACCGTCACTGCTGCCCCAGGCACTGCCTGTACTAAAGGCGTCATTAATATCGTTTATATGTAAACGTTTTAGGATATCTGAAATATTAGGCTCCATAATTGTTACTTTTGCCAAAGGTAGAAATCTTTAGGGCAATTTTTCAGAATCACTCATCGCTTGCCTGTTGTATCCATTGTCATTAATTATCAATGCTTTGTATTGAACAGTTGTTAAGAATGTTTGAATGTTGAAAACTAAATTGCATTTTGGATGCTTACTTATTGTAATTTGAACTCAATAAGTCTTTACAAGGCAATTTGTCAACCTAAAGCGGATGTTCTGCAAACAAAATTGAATGGAAGAAGAATTTGAATTTGGTTTTACCGAAGACCCAAAATTCTCGGTAGAACGGTACGAGGAAATGATCAGAAATCAGGACTTGTACTTTTTTGATGCCCAGGCGTTTGAGAACATTATCGACTACTACATCGAAAAGAATGATCCGGCCAGGGCATTACAGGTAGCAGAGTACGCGCGGAGCCAGCACCCTTTTGCGGCAATTTTCCTGATTAAACAGGCCCAACTGCTTGTGGTAAGCAACAAGGTTCCGGAGGCTTTTGCCGCACTGGATCAAGCTGCTATGCTCGAAGCATCTGACGCGGATATTTATATCATCCGTGGTAACCTGTATGAAAGCCTGGAGCGTTACTCCGAGGCGCTGGAAAATTACGAAAAAGCGCTTGACCTTGCCGAAGAGACCGACGAGATCCTGCTGCACATAGCCTACGTTTATCAAAATATGGGCGATTATGATACTGCTATAACCTATCTTAAGCTTTGCCTTAAGCAAAATATGGAAAACCAGGATGCCCTTTACGAGCTGGCTTTTTGCTACGACGTAATGGATAACCAGCAGGAAAGTGTGCAGTTTTATCAGCAATATATCGATAACGAGCCCTACAGCTATGCGGCCTGGTATAACTTAGGCAACGCTTATACCAAGCTGAGCTTGTTTGAAAAAGCTATCGATGCATATGATTATGCCATATTAATTAAGGACAGCTTTGCGTCGGCCTATTTTAACAAAGGCAATGCATTGGTTAACCTTGAAAAATATGCTGAAGCTATAGAAGTGTACCGCCACACCTTTGAGTATGAGCAGCCCAATGCCGATACGTATTGTGCCATTGGCGAATGCTACGAAAAGCTGGAGCAAATGGATGATGCGCGTGCCTTCTACAAAAAATCGGTTAAGATGGATCCAAAGCTGGCCGATGCCTGGTTTGGGATAGGTGTAACCCTTGATTTTGAGGAGCGGTATTTTGAGGCCCTGCACTTTTATAAAAAGGCGCTTGACCTTGACATCGCCAATGCCGATTACTGGTTTGCTATTGCCGATGCCGAATATAAGCTCGGGCATTTAGATGAAGCAGAAAAGGCTTACGAAAAGGTGGTTGAGCTAAATCCGCTTGACATTGATGCCTGGCTGGATTACTCATCGATACTTTATGAGCAGCAAAAGCTCAATGAAGCTATTGAAATTATAGCCCAGGCTATCAAAAATAACCCCGAAGCTGCTGAGCTTTACTACCGTATGGTGGCCTACCTGTTTGCCAAAGGCGAATACAATGAAGCCCTTAATAACCTGGAGTATGCTTTAGCAGCCGATCCGGAAAAACATTACATCCTGTTTGATTACCTGCCACAATTGCAAAAGAATAAAGTGATTGTGGATATTATCAACAGGTATACTAAGTAGGGAGAATGGTTGATTGAGTTGATTAGGTGAATGGTTCTATCTCTTAAAATATGGTAAAACATGAAAAGACGCATATAATATGTGTCTTTTCGTGTTTTAAGATAACGCGCGGCCGCAAGATGACGGTATATCAACCCACTCACCTAATCAACTCAATCAACAACTTACTACCAACAATGAATTTACCATGAGCTTTAAAATCATTTAACATTTGAAATTTGCACATCTGCATATTTGTTGCGACCTTTGCCTCGTTAGAACTTTTAGTTATAGGCTATAACAAATACTTACAATGAACTACACTATTAATCATCTTCCTGATCGTACAACTAAACCCCGTGATAAAGGCATAACCATGGTTATGGATAAAGGCCTTAGCTTGCGCCAGGTTGAAGATTTTATTGAAGTTGGTGGGCCGTATACCGACATTGTAAAGCTGGGTTGGGCTACATCATATGTAACCCCTAATCTTGAGCAAAAACTAAAGCTCTACCGAGAGGCCGGGATCCCTGTTTATTTTGGGGGCACCCTGTTTGAGGCCTTTATTGTACGTAACCAGTTTGACGATTACCGCCGTTTATTGGATAAATACCAGTTGGAACATTGCGAAGTATCCGATGGTTCGATCACTATTGAGCATGATGTAAAATGTAATTATATCAGCGAGCTGGCCAAACAGGTTACGGTAATATCCGAAGTGGGTTCAAAAGATGTTCAAAAGATCTTCGCCCCTTATAAATGGATCAAACTGATGAATGCCGAAATTGAGGCCGGCTCATGGAAAGTAATTGCTGAAGCACGTGAAAGCGGAAATGTAGGGATTTATCGTGATTCGGGAGAAGTACGCCAGGGGTTAATTGATGAGATCCTGACCCAGATCCCTGAAGGGACTATTATTTGGGAAGCGCCTCAAAAAGCACAGCAAGTTTGGTTCATTAAATTGATAGGTGCAAATGTGAGTTTGGGTAATATCGCCCCAATGGATATCATTCCGCTTGAAACCCTAAGGTTAGGTATCCGCAGCGATACTTTCGACCATTTTTTAGAGATGTAATTGTTGACTGATCTTAATATAACAATTAACCCAGCCTCCGGAGTAATCCGGAGGCTTTTTGTTTTAGAAGGCAAGAGTCAACCTTACACACAGGCAACCTCCTTTTTAGCGCAAGTCTTGAGTTTGGGGCTGTGTGTGGGAGACTTGTGCTTTAACTTTGCTGGTAGAAGGCACAAGTTACCCGTGCTCAGGCAACCTCACAAGACTGGCACCGGCAGGCTAAAACACAGTGATTGAGCATGGTTAAAACTATATGTCTTTTTTCTTAAAAAGTACATCAATTCTTAATTATCAACACTGCAAGTATTTAAAAATCAATTAATTTCTCTTGTATAAGAACAAGGGATGCATGTTATTCCAGGCATGTGGAAAACTCCGGCTATTATGCTGTTTAGCATACTAATAGATTTGATTTAAAACCCCTGAACCTTTTTAGTGTTGCACGTACTCAGTTAATTTTATCATAATCTGTAAAGCTATGGCTAAAAACATTACCAGGAAGGCGCCCGCGGCAAGCGGGGAAAAGGGGCTCAAAGCCGAACGCTATTTCACCAAAGAAGGTACCAGTGTTTACGACCTGTTTAAATATGAAAAGCGATCGTCGGTGATCCGTAACCCCTCAGGCGATGCTGTATTTGAAATGAACGATGTTGAGGTGCCGGCGGGCTGGTCGCAGGTGGCTACTGATATCCTGGCTCAAAAATATTTCCGTAAGGCAGGCGTACCTCAACCCGACGGCTCAACCGGATCTGAAAAAAGCATTAAACAAGTTGCCCACCGTATGGCCAACTGCTGGAAGGATTGGGGCATGCGATATGGTTATTTTGCTTCACCAAAAGATGCTGAGATCTTTTATGATGAAATAGTTTATACTATTGTTGGGCAACAGGCCGCTCCAAACTCACCGCAATGGTTCAATACCGGTCTGCATACCTCATACGGCATTACCGGCAAACCACAGGGGCATTATTATGTCGACCCGGTAACGGAACAGTTGAGCAAGTCAACTTCAGCTTATGAGCGCCCGCAGCCTCATGCCTGTTTCATCCTTTCTGTTGATGACGATTTGGTGAACGAGGGCGGTATTATGGACCTTTGGGTTCGTGAGGCCCGCATTTTCAAATACGGATCGGGCGTAGGCACAAACTTTTCTAAGATCCGCGGCGAGAGTGAAAAACTATCGGGCGGTGGTTATTCATCGGGCCTGATGTCGTTCCTGAAAATTGGCGACAGGGCGGCGGGAGCCATCAAATCGGGCGGGACAACCCGCAGGGCAGCCAAAATGGTTTGCCTTGATCTGGACCACCCCGAAATTGAGGGGTTTGTGAACTGGAAAGTAGAAGAGGAAAAGAAAGTTGCAGCCCTGATAGCCGCAGGTTATTCGTCTGATTATGAAGGCGAAGCCTACCGTACGGTATCCGGTCAAAATTCCAATAACTCGGTACGCATTCCCAATAGCTTTTTCACAGCGCTTAAAACCGGCTCGGCCTGGAATTTAACCAGCCGGATGAGCGGCAAAACCGTTAAATCCATATCCTCGCAAAAACTGTGGGACGATATCGCTTTTGCAGCCTGGGCCTGTGCCGATCCGGGAGTGCAGTTTGATAGCACTATTAATGAGTGGCATACATGCCCGGAAGGGGGGCGCATCAACGCTTCTAACCCCTGTTCGGAGTATATGTTTTTGGATAATACGGCCTGTAACCTGGCATCCATCAACCTTGCTCATTTTTTTAATTCGCAAACACGTGTATTTGATGTAAAGGGTTTTGAACATGCCTGCCGCATGTGGACCATTGTACTGGAAATCTCCGTATTGATGGCTCAATTCCCATCAAAAGAAGTAGCACAATTATCCTATGATTACCGCACGCTTGGCCTTGGTTATGCCAACCTGGGTTCGGCCCTGATGGTGAACGGCATTCCTTATGACAGCGATGAAGCGCGTGCTATTGGCGGCGCTATCACCGCCATCATGACCGGCACTGCCTATGCAACTTCAGCCGAAATGGCTCGTGAGCTGGGTGCTTTCAGCCGTTATAATGATAATAAGGAGCACATGATGCGGGTGATGCGCAACCATCGCTATGCTGCGTATAACTCTACCGAAAACTACGAGGGACTGGAAATTACCCCTCCGGGTATTAACCCAAAACATTGTCCCGATTACCTGCTTTCAGCTGCCTGCAATGCCTGGGACAAGGCTGTTGAAATGGGCGAAAAATATGGCTACCGCAACGCCCAAACCACCGTTATCGCTCCAACGGGAACTATCGGTTTGGTGATGGATTGCGATACTACGGGTATCGAGCCGGATTTTGCACTGGTGAAATTTAAAAAGCTATCGGGCGGCGGTTACTTTAAAATTATTAACCAGGCCGTACCGGAGGCTTTGCGCAATTTAGGTTACCAGGAACATGAGGTTACCGCCATTGTTAATTATGCCAAAGGTGCAGCAACCCTAAAAGGTGCTCCGCATATCAATATAGATACGCTTAAAGCCAAAGGTTTTAATGATGATGAACTGGAAAAACTGGACAAAGGCCTGGTATCTGCCTTTGAGATCAGTTTTGCTTTCAATATCTGGTCGCTGGGCGAAGAATGTTTGAAACGCCTGGGCATCACGGCCGAGCAATATAACGCGCCAGATTTTAATGTACTGCGCGCACTTGGTTTCAGCAAAAAACAAATTGCAGAAGCTAACGAGTATATCTGCGGTACTATGACCATCGAGGGAGCGCCGTACCTGAAACAACATCACTATCCTATTTTTGATTGCGCCAACAAATGCGGCGCAAAAGGAGAGCGCTACATCCATGCCCATGGGCACATCAAAATGATGGCAGCAGCGCAGCCATTTCTTTCGGGTGCCATTTCAAAAACCATCAACCTGCCAAACGAAGCCAAAGTTGATGAGATCAAAGATTGCTACGAGCTTTCGTGGAAGCTGGGCCTGAAAGCCAACGCACTTTATCGTGATGGCTGTAAACTATCTCAACCGCTGTCAACCAAATCAGACGTTAAGGAAGAAGCCGATGACAAGCTGGATACGGTTGAAGAAGTATTAGGGGAAGCGGCCAACGTAAAACTGAGCGATCTGACACCCGAGCAGGTTATTGAAGCAGCCATGGCCATCATGGAAAAATCGAAGGATACCAATTTTATGCGCCAGCTTTCGCGCGTGGTGCAAAAGAAGCACCTGCCATATAAACGCCGGGGCTTTACACAAAAGGCCAGTATTGACGGGCAAACCGTATTTGTGCGTACCGGCGAATATGAGGATGGTACCCTGGGCGAGATTTTTGTAGATATGCATAAAGAAGGTGCAACCTTCCGCTCATTGATGAACTGTTTTGCCATTGCTGTTTCCATCGGTCTGCAATATGGTGTTCCGCTGGAGGAGTACGTGGAAAAATTCACATTCACCCGTTTTGAGCCGGCGGGAATGGTGGTAGGGCATACCAATATTAAAAGTGCAACCTCCATTATCGATTATATTTTCAGGATGCTGGGCTATGAATACCAGGACCGCACCGACCTTGTACACATTATAACCGATAAAAACGGCATATTGGGAAACCCGCAAATGGGTGATGAGGATTTTAATGCCGATGAAACCAATGCGTACCAGCCATCTACGCAATCTTCAGATAATTCTATTAATGCTCAAAGAAAAGGCTTATCTTTCGATGTTAGTATGGGTGTGCAAAGTGATGCGCCAAGCTGCAACGTTTGCGGGCATACCACGGTTCGTTCGGGTACCTGTTACAAATGCTTAAACTGCGGCAACTCAATGGGATGCTCGTAATCAATACGGATTTTTTCAAATCAATTATAAATAGTTAATTATGTTTAGCCCCGCTCACCAGGCGGGGCTTATTTATTACCAGGGGCAAAATTGATGCAGCAGTAATAGTAATTGCAATGCCATAAAAGCCCGGCTATAAAGCCCACCTCCAACCCGATGCTTATTTTTGTGTTCACAATAGATATGAGCACAAACAAGATTAAACTGAGCGTGCTCGACCAGTCGCCGATTAGAAAAGGGGCTACTGCCGAGCAGGCCATACAGGAAACCATACAACTGGCAAAATATACCGATACCCTTGGCTATACCCGCTTTTGGATTTCAGAACATCATAATATGGGTATTATAGCAGGCTCAACGCCCGAAGTGTTATTAGCCCATTTGGCAGGTGAAACTAAAAACATGCGCATGGGTTCGGGTGGTATTATGATGCCTAACCACAGTACACTAAAAGTTGCCGAAAACTTTCGGATGCTGGAAGCGCTGTTTCCCGGCCGGATTGACCTTGGAATGGGCCGCGCGCCGGGTACCGACAGGATTACAGCCGCCGCGCTGAATCCTTCAAATCAGTTCAGGGAGCAGGACTTTGTTGAGCAACTGGCCGATCTGCAGAATTACTTTCATGATACTTACGAACCGGGAACCATACAAGCGCGTATCAGGGCTATCCCGCAGATTAAAACCGTGCCTAACATGTGGTTGCTAAGCTCAAGCGGGCAAAGCGGCTTGTTTGCGGCACATTTTGGCATGGGTTTTTCCTTCGCTCATTTTATTAACCCTAACGGTGGCCCCGAAAGTGTTAAAATGTACAAGGAACGTTTTCAACCGTCGGATGACTTACAACAGTCACAAGCCAACGTGGCTGTGTTTATCTTTTGTTCTGAAGATGAGGAAAAGGTTAGGCAGCACCAGGCCGTGATGGACCATCGCTTTCTGCAGTTTGAAAAAGGTGGGCCAATAGTGCCGCTAAGCTATGAGGATGTAAAAGATGTGGAGTATACCCCAACCGAACAGGAGCGCATCCGTTATAACCGTTACCGGGTAATTGCGGGTTCGCCTACTGAGCTAAAGCTCAAATTAAGCTGGCTTGCCAATGATTATGAGGTGGATGAAATTATGGCTGTTACAATAACTGAAAATTTTGAGGATAGGCTGGAATCGTACCGCTTATTGGCCGAACAGTTTGAATTATTATAATCCCGGTAAAACAACTTTTTTAAACAAATGCCGTTTCTATGCCAGGAACGGCATTTTTTATTGACGCTGATATCATTATTCACATATTAAAAACTTTATAAGGCTTTAAATTGTATCTTTGGAAAGATTATAAATAAGTCTATTTTCTACAATTCAATGGTTATTATCATATTCTTCATAGCGCACTGGTTTCTGTCGCTATTCTTTCAAACGTTCTTCCTGCACAGGTATGCATCTCACAAAATGTTCACTACCAATAAATTTTACGAAGGAATGTTTTACCTGCTCACTTATGTTTGCCAGGGATCGTCATTTTTAAACCCAAGGGCCTATGCCATTATGCACCGTGAGCACCATGCATATAGCGATACCGAAAAGGATCCGCATTCGCCTCATTTTTTTAGAGATGTTTTCCAGATGATGGTTTATACTGCTAAAAGCTACAGCCTGCATGTAAGGAAACTGAAGGATCCGGAGGAGCGTTTTAAAGGTAATATTCCTGAATGGCGTTTTGTCGATTTAATTGGTTCATCAATTGTATCCCGTATCTCGTTCGGTATTTTGTATGTTTTATTTTATGTGGAGTTCGCTACCGCCTGGTGGATGTACCTGCTGATCCCTATTCACTTTTTAATGGGCCCAATCCATGGCGCTATCGTAAACTGGTGTGGTCATAAATACGGTTATCAAAACTTTGATAATGGCGATAAATCAAAAAACACAACTCCATTTGATTTTTTAATGCTGGGCGAGCTGTTTCAGAATAATCACCACAAACACCCCAACAAAGCCAATTTTGGCGCCAAATGGTTTGAGATAGACCCGGTTTACCCCGTAATGAAACTCATGCACTGGATGCGGATAATTAAATTGCGTAAAGCGTATTTATAGAGAGCTTAAAGCCGAAGGCTAAAAGCTGAAAGCGATAAGATTAACAAAAGGCCTAAAGCCGGAAGCAAAAAAGCTTTCAGCTTTAGGCCTTTTGCTTTTAGCTTTCTTCCTATCTTTGCCGCTCATAAATACATAAATCCATGAGTGTTTCCTTATTAGCTCAAAATTTGCATGGCTCGGAGATCATCAAGATTGCGGGCGAGATCAACGAATTAAAACGACAAGGCCAGAATATCGCCAACCTTACCATCGGCGATTTCGATTCCAATATTTATCCTATTCCAACTCCTCTAAAGGAAAAGATTATTGACGCCTATAATCATAATCAAACCAACTACCCGGCTGCTGATGGCATGCTTGATCTGCGCCAAAGCGTAAGCGGGTTTTTAAAAAGAAGCTTAGGGCTTGATTATGCGCCAAATCAAATCCTGATTTCCGGAGGTTCGCGCCCGCTGATCTATTCTATATTTTTGGCGGTAGTTAACCCCGGCGAAAAAGTGGTTTTCCCTGCACCGTCATGGAACAATAACCATTACAGCGATCTGCTGAATGCCGATGCAGTGATTATCCCTACCGCTCCTGAAAATAATTTTATGCCTACGGCAGATGATATTCGCCCGCATTTAAAAGGAGCGGCTTTGCTGGCGTTGTGTTCGCCTTTAAATCCTACCGGTACTATGTTCAGCAAAAAGGACCTGGAAGAGATCTGCGACCTTGTAATTGCCGAAAACAAGAGCCGTGCAGCGGGTGAGAAACCACTGTATTTATTATACGATCAAATCTACTCGCAGTTAACTTTTGGTGAGCATAAACATTACGATCCGGTAACCCTTCGTCCTGAATTAAAGGACTACGCCATTTTTGTAGATGGCGGTTCAAAATGCTTTGCAGCAACAGGTGTACGCGTGGGCTGGGGTTTTGGTCCGGCATTGGTTATAGAAAATATGAAAGCCATAGTAGGGCATATGGGTGCCTGGTCGCCAAAGCCCGAGCAAATGGCTATGGCCAAATTTTTAACCGATGGGGCTGATGTAAACAGTTACCTTGCCGATTTAAAAGGAAAGATCCAGGCAAGCTTAACTGCCCTGCACGAAGGTTTCCAGGAGATGAAAGCCAGCGGTTTAAATGTAGACTCGATTGAACCGATGGGCGCTATCTACCTTACCCTGAAAATAGATTACAGCGGCAAAACCACTCCGGACGGTAAAGTGCTGAAAGATTCGGCAGATATAAACTTTTATTTGATTAAAGAAGCAGGAGCTGCATTTGTTCCATTCTCTGCTTTTGGCACTGGCGACGAGGTTAACTGGTTCCGTGCATCGGTAGGTGCCACCCCACTTCATGAAATTGAAGGGCTGATACCAAGAGTGAAAGCGGCGTTGAGTAAGTTAAAATAAGCCCCCTCTAAATCGTATATTGCGCTCGTTTACAACGAGTGCTTAACATGGTCTTGCGATTGTATCGCCCGATTCGCGTTTTAAACGCTAAACCACATTAAGCGCTCGTTGCAAACGATCGCAAGTTAACATGACTAAAAAAAGCGATGAGCCCCAATTACTCATCGCTTTTTCTTTAAAGCCCTGTTGCTTTAGGGGGGCGGTTACCCCAATATCTCTTTAATATCCTCGGCGGTAAGCGATTTAATAAAGCTTTCTTCGGTAGTGATTAATGCTCTTGACAGGCTGAGCTTACGTTGCTGCAGGGCCAAAATCTTTTCTTCAACCGAATCTTTGGTGATGAATTTATAGATGAACACGTTTTTGGTTTGGCCAATGCGGTGCGTACGGTCGATAGCCTGCTGCTCAACAGCCGGGTTCCACCATGGATCAAGGATGAACACATAATCGGCTTCGGTAAGATTAAGGCCTACGCCCCCCGCTTTTATCGAGATCAGGAACACACGCGTTTTTTCATCCTCCTGAAATTGCTTAACCACATCGCCCCGGTTTTGCGTAGCACCATCCAGATAAACGTAAGGAATGCCAACCCGCTCAAAATGTTCGCGGTAAATGCTAAGCTGTTTTACAAACTGCGAAAATATGAGCACTTTGTGGCCGCCATCAAGCACGTTGCCTAAGGTATGCACCACATCTTCAAATTTACCGCTGTCGCCTTCATAATCCTTGTCAATCATGATAGGGTGGTTAGCAATTTGCCTTAGCTTGATCAAGCCCTGTAATACCTGGATCTGTGTTTTAGCGAACGTGCCATCCTCCAGGCTTTTCAGCAACTCATTCCGGTATTCGGATTTTACCTCTTCATAAACCGAGGATTGTTCTTCGGTCATCTGACAGTAGAAAAGATTTTCAGTTTTGGGTGGCAATTCTGTTGCTACCTGCTCTTTGGTGCGGCGTAACACAAATGGCTTGATCAGAGCCTGAAGTTTGCGGGCCTTATCTTCATCCTTTTTCTTTTCTATAGGAGCCACAAACTCGTTTTGGAAAAATTGTTGCGCGCCCAATAAACCAGGGTTAATGAACGACATTTGTGTCCACAAATCGTTAACCGAATTTTCGACCGGGGTCCCGCTCAAGATCAGTTTAAAGCGCGATTTGAGCTGTTTAACCGCCTGGTATGATTTTGACGACGGATTTTTAATATTCTGGCTTTCATCCAGGATCACGTAATCAAAAAAGAAACCCTTAAACATTTCAATATCAATGCGGCTGATACCATAGGTGGTGATCACCACATCGTAATTGGCAAACACTTCGGCACTGCGGTAGCGCATGGTGCCTGTATGTACCATAAGCTTTAACTGCGGGGCAAATTTGCGGGCCTCATTAAGCCAGTTATAGATCAGCGAGGTTGGCATGATCACCAGCGAAGTGGCTTTTCCTCCAGCCTCTTCAGTATCTTCCTTGTGCTTTTGCAGCAGCGATAAAGTTTGGATGGTTTTACCCAAACCCATATCATCGGCAAGGCAGCCGCCAAAGTGGTATTGTTTTAAAAAGTGAAACCAGTTATAGCCCGCTTTTTGGTACGGCCTCAAATTACCTTCAAAATTAACAGGCATTGGCGCATCCTCAAGCTCATCAAAATTAGTAAGCTTTTGCAGCTTGCGGGTCATGGTGACGTTGGCCATTTCGCCTTCGGCAAGGTCTGTGATGAGGCCAATATGATGACGGCGAAGTTTTAAATCATTGCTGCCTTCGGTAAAGTGCAGCAGGTTGCCGTATTGTGAAAACCATTTTTCGGGAATCACGGCTATCTCGCCCGATGGTAATGTAAATTCCTTTTTATGATTGAGGATATGATTTTTAAGCTGGATAAAAGGAATGCGGTAGGGGCCGAAGCTCACCATGGCGTTAATATCAAACCAGTCGTTATTTTCTGTTACTTCAAGCTCAATTTTACTACTGCCAAATACATAGCGTTTTTGCCCTTCGGGCTGTTCCAGCTCAAAACCCTGTTCAATAAGCTGACCATGATGCTGGTTAAGCCATTCAAAAACCGAGAACGAGCGATCATCATCTTCATCGTGGCCGGC
Organism: Mucilaginibacter sp. SJ; assembly: GCF_028993635.1. Classification (NCBI taxonomy): domain Bacteria; kingdom Pseudomonadati; phylum Bacteroidota; class Sphingobacteriia; order Sphingobacteriales; family Sphingobacteriaceae; genus Mucilaginibacter; species Mucilaginibacter sp. SJ. The sequence continues at coordinate 3,308,828 of NZ_CP118631.1, read as the reverse complement.
AACTTCAAGGTTTTGGAACAATGAGGAAGCTATTTTAAGCCCCAATTGCTCCAATTGGTGCATTTTGCCTTTTTCCCAGGTGGTTGAACGTTTAATACGGTGAAACAGGTAATCATCGCCCGTTTTTTCCATCCGCACAGAAATGTGCCTGCCATCGCCATAAGGAAATACATAGCCGGCATACTTAAAAGAAAGTTGCAGCTGTGAAGTGCCGCCTTCAATATAAATAGGTTTCAGTATAGGGCAGGCATCATACTTTTCGGTATTAATGATGAAACCCTCAGCGTAAACATTATGCTTTTCGATAAGCGGGGCAACAAACTTTTCAAAGTATGATTGTTCCGATGATTTAGGGATGGCAATGAAGCGCTTATTCAGGAACGGCTGCAGCTTTTTACCCTCAATCTCCTTATCAAAATAATACAGGGTATCGTCAAGCAGCATCCAGGCCGGGTGGTTGCAAATGATCTCAGCATTTTTAAACATGAACTCAATGCGCATGCCCTGGTATTTGATGGTAGGGAAATACCTGATCTCTTCTTCACTGCGCCTGAAATGAAATAACACTGATGCCGCCTCGGTAGCCAGCTGAAGCTTACGCTCGCCGGGATAACCTTCCTTGCTCATCTGGTATACCTGCTTGCCGCAAAGTAACGATAAGGCCTCGGCAATGCGTTTCTCCAGTTTGGGGCGGATCATATCGAACATCTGCTCATTGAAGATCTTGGAGAAAAACTCGAACGGGCGGATTGGCTTTTTATAATACCTTTTGATCACGTTACCCTGCTCCATCTCCTCCAGCAATTTGATCAATCTGATATCAGTATCATCCAGAAACTCGCAAAACTCTTTGGCTGTATTGGAAAATAAACGCTGGTGTGTTAATGAAAATTCACCATTGGGATTAAGCTGAACAATGTGTGGTTCAATAACATACGACAGGTAGTCATGCCTGGCAATGGCATAAATAATTTGGCATGGTTTGGAACTGTCGACGCGTAACATGTGCTTCAGGGTAAAAATTATTTGAAGCTACATCAAGAAAAAATTCAAACGTAAATAGAATTTACTGTAATTGAAAGAGTTTTATATTAAAAAATTGTTAACATGATGAAATTGACATCCTGTTGATAACATAAAGTGTTTTTTGCCGAATAGTCGCGTTTAATAAAGGAAAAGATAAAGATAGCCTTAATAGCGAGGTACGAAGCAATCTCCGCTTAGAAGAGCAGTTCTGTGTGGCTGCTTGTACAGTTTGGGATTATTCATAATTATATAGGTATTAATGAGTTCCCTCCGGTCGGTTGTCTTCGTTATTGTAAGTTGTTGATTTTTAAATGTGTTTTTTGATCAATATCATAAATATGGGCGTTGCCTGCGGCCGTGCTATCCGCTCATACTGCACAGGCATTAGCCACATGGCCGGTATCCGCTACTATCACTAACGCGGCCCACGCACTATCGCTAAAATATTTTTATACGTCATCATGATTTTTTAACGTTCCATCAGGGTCTCTCATAGAGGACCCTGATGTCTTCGCCCGGCAATACGCGTTTATTCTTTTACTTTGGCTTGCTCAGCAAGTTAATGAACAACCTGTAAGCTCCGGGCACACCGGCAGGTAGCTCCCTGAAAAATGCCAGGGAAGTGTATATAAACCTGCCCTTACCATAATCGCCAACTATAAGTGACCCGTTAAGTGGTTCTTCGCCTTTATCGTGCATTTGGAGAATGGGCTTATATTGCGGATCGATATTGCTTACATAATATAAACCGCGTTCCTGGATCCATCCGTTGAAATCGTCATTAGTTATTTTGTTAGGGTAATTCAGCACCGGGTTTTGCGGATCTAAGACAGTTATCTCCGCATTTTCATCAGTAACCCTCCTGTTCACTACGGTAAACGGATATGGGCCTATCTGTTTTACCACGATGCCATTGTTGTTATTGTATTGCACTACCAGGTTGCCGCCGTTCTTAACATATGCCATTAACTTCGATTGCTGATAAGCAAGTCGCTCTTTCACATTGTATGCACGTACGCCGGTTACGATGGCGTCGTAGCCTGAAAGATCACCGTTCATTACTTCGTTTTCGCTTAGCATGTGTACTTCGTAGCCTACCTGGCGCAAAGCTTCGGGCATTTGGTCGCCGGCACCGGCAATGTAGCCTATTCTTTTGCCGTTGTTTTTCAGGTCGAGGTAAACAAGCTTTGTTTGCGCAGTCGGAAACAAAGTAATGGCCGGCACGTGGTCATACCTGATCCGGTGAAGACTAAGTGAAAATGGTTTGCCATTGGCGTTAACCACCGCTTCCAGATCGGTTGTTTTGGTTTTGGTATCGGTTGGACTAACTGTAAATGCTACCGACCATTCCTCATTTTTGTCCTTATCGGTGAAGTCAATTTTTTCGGGATTTATTTTCCAGCCGGCAGCGGGTTTCAGGCTGATGGTACCGCTTGCTTTGGTAAAACTTTTCAACTTTACCAGTATTGTTTGTGCTTGTTGCGTACTGAAAATATAATCCTTGTCTTCAACGTTAGCGGTTACAGGCGGTGTTATTTCAATAGGCTGATAAACCTCGCCCCTAACCGGGTCAACGTATTTATATACAATTCGGCGGTCGATATTGATGGGCTTACCCTCAATAATAAATTGGAAAGTAACTTTTGGCAGGTCAGGGTTTTCGGGGTTACCGGCAAGCGTGTTATCCGGCAACGTGTAAACACCTATTGGATGGGGTGCAGCCAGCCAGTAAGGCTGCGTTAGCATGGAAGCAGCGGCAGTAGTTTCAAACGTTTGCAGTTGATTAAATGGGATCTCCGTGCTTTGCAAAGCCAAAGAGCTATCATTGGCATCAATGTTGTTTATTTTAACGCGATAATTAAAACGGTTAACCACCTGTGCCCGTACGCCAATCTTATCGCCCAGTGAGTAAGTTGGTTCGGTAGCATAAGCCTCAAACCATAAACCTGCACATGCGGCAATGAGGCTGCTTAGTTCTTTAGTTTTCTGTTCGCGCCAGTAGATGTCTGGTACTTTCTCCACTTTTGCCAGTAATTGCACCAATGCAGGTACTGATTTTTCGGGCGCTTCGCTGATAAAGTTACGGCTGATCACGCTTGCCAGGGCCGCAATTGCATCGCCATCCTTAACCCGTTTCCAGGAAGTATTAACACCATCCATCAAATCGTTTTGAGGGGCATCGCCCAAAATAGTTTTAAAAAACTCGTATGATTCGCCGCGTTGTTTGGCCGAGCCAAAGCCCTGGGTTTTATGATTACTGCGACTTTCAGCAGCAATTTCGCCATAACTTTTACCTAAGATTGGGTTATAAACACCTACATCAATTTTAAATTGATCGGGAGCAGTGGTATTAACGCTGCCAAAGCTGAAGGTGTTCCACATAAGGCGTTTGGCCTGCCATGGCTTTACATATTTTAATTGCTCAGGATAACGGTTTGGATCGGCTGCGGCTGTAAAAGCTTCCTGCGCTAATATAGCCGAAGAGGTATGATGCCCATGGCCCCCCTCGCCGGTTGTTGGGAAGCGGCAAATGATCACATCCGGCCTGAATTTGCGGATCACCCAAACTACATCACCCAGTACCTTTTCCTTATCCCAGATTTTAAGCGTTTCTTCCGGTCCTTTTGAAAAGCCGAAATCATTAGCACGGGTAAAAAATTGTTCGGCGCCATCAATCCGGCGGGCAGCCAGCAATTCCTGCGTACGGATCAAACCAAGTAATTCGCTTTGTTCATTGCCTATCAGGTTTTGCCCACCATCGCCGCGGGTTAGCGACAGGTAGCCGGTACGATAATGCTTTTCCTGGGCCAGGTAAGCCAGCAGCCGGGTATTTTCATCATCGGGATGCGCCGCAACATACAATACGCTGCCAAGCACATCAAGCTTTCTAAGGTTTTGCTGAATGGTACCGAGATCGGTAGGCGGGTTGGTTTGGGCTTTTGAAAATGCAGTTGTAAACAGGAATACTGCAATGAGGTGGATACGCTTCATAGCAACAAATATATTGAAAGATAGATATTCTGTATTTCCTGTATCAACAATATAACAAAACGATTACCGTGACCATCAATCTGTTAAGGTTTTTAATGATTCATATTAAATGTTTCAACAAACACTTTTATTTTTTGCAGTTTTATTAACCGGCTGTCAAACAAATCTGTCATTCGATGGTAATCTTAATCAACCGATTAACTTTTTCTGCCCCGAAGCGATACGCTTAATCAATCGTTTGATTAATTTTGTGCCGTTAAAACAATGGAAAAAGATAAAATAGATAAAAAAGACCACATCCTCGACGTAGCCGAAAAGGTGTTTGCGGATTTGGGTTATGACGGTGCCTCCACCCGTACCATATCGGGCGAAGCCGGTGTAAACATGGCTATGCTCAATTACTATTTTGGATCAAAAGAAGGGCTATTCCTGGCAATTTTTCAACGCAAAATCAATTCGTTCCGCACGCTGCTGCAAAACATCGGTAATGATGAAAGCATGTCGGCCTGGGATAAACTGGATAAATGTATTGACAATTACGTTGAGCGTATTATCGCCAACAATTGCTTTCAAAAGCTCATCAACAGGGAAGTATCCATGAACAAACGCGAAGATCTTACGGATAAGATCATCGAAATACTGATGGTAAATGTTTATGAGGTAAAAAGGATTATGGAAGAGGGCGTAAACAACGGCCTGTTTTATAAAGATGTTGATATCCCCCTCGTAATTGCCACCCTCTTCGGCACCAAAAATTATATAGTTAACATGCCGCAGATATCATCATTAATACTGGGACATGATATTCGTGATGAAAAGTTTATGGAAAATGAACTGAAACCACGTGTTAAAACATACATGAAAAGACTTTTAAAAGCTTATTTAGTAAAAGAACATGACAACTCAAAATAACAAAACCAATCACCTTAAGCTATTAAAGCAGGTGTTACGGCCCGTTTTTCGCGGCAGTATCGCCCTCATAGTTTTAAGCCTGCCTTTTGCTGTAAATGCACAAGACAGGACAATCACACTTGACGAGGCTATTAAACTTGGCCTCGAAAACAGCAAAACCTTAAAGCTATCAAACTCGAAGGTTGAACAGGCTGTTTCTGAATATAATCAGGCTAAAGATGAGGCCCTGCCAACAGGTAAAGTAAGCTACGGTTATAACCACGCCGAAATTCCGGCGAACAGGCTGGCTTTAGGTTCGGAAAGTTTTAACCTGCCTAATCGCGCTGATGCCTATCTGGGGATCCTTACTTTAAACCAAACCATATTTGCCGGTGGCAAATTGAAGTACGCCCGCCAATCAACCGACCTGCTTACACAGGTTGCCCGTTTGGATGTGGAGAATGATAAAGATCAGATCACTTATGACATCATCAGCTCATACTACAATTTATACAAAGTATTGCAAAGTAAAAAAGTAGTAGCACAAAATTTAACTACTGTTGATGCCCAGATTAAACAGGCTCAACGCTTTTTTGAGCAGGGGTTAGTTACCAAAAATGATGTACTGCGCTTTCAATTACAACGCTCAAACATTGAAGTTAACGGTGTTGACCTGGAAACTAACCGTCGTATCATTAACTATAACCTTAATGTGTTGTTAGGCTTACCCGAAGGTACACAGCTAAATATCGACCAGATCAACGAGGCCGACAGGCAGGTAGCGCCGCTGGCAGCTTACCTTGATACAGCAATGGCTGTACGCCCTGAATTTAAGCAATTCGCATTACGCAGCCGCGTTGCCGAAACCAATATCAAAAGCATTAAAGCTAATGAGCTGCCAACTTTAGGCGCTTCGGTTGCAGGCTACTACGTAGATGTTAGCTCCAACCCTATACCTAAAAGCGGTAATTTTATTACCCCGCTATCGGCCGGCTTAACGCTGTCATGGAACTTCGGCTCGTTGTGGACTAACAAGAATAAGGTAAAAGAAGCTCAGATTCAGAGCCAGCAGGTTGATATTAACAAAAGTATCACCACAGATCGTGTGAAAAACGAGGTTAACCAAAGCTACCAAAGCTACACCCAGGCACTTGAAAAGGTTAAACTTTTACAAACCTCTATTGATCAGGCTGGTGAAAACAACAAGATCCTCGAGTCAAAATACAAAAGCAATATCGCTTCAGCTACAGACAGGGCCGATGCCGAAACATTGCTTTACCAGGCACAGATCAACTTAGAATTGGCTAAAGCCGATGCTGGTCTGGCTTATTACACGCTACAAAAATCAACAGGAAAAATCAACAAATAATAATACCAAACCTTTAAATAAAATGGCAAAGGAACAAGAAACACCGGAACAACCGAAAAAGAAAAACAAAGTTATCCCCATCATATTAGGCATTGTACTTATTGGCGGCGTAATTTTCGGTATAAAAGAATACATCTATTTCAGCAAGCACATCGATACTGACGACGCCCAGATTGACGGCGATATTAGCCCTGTAGTTGCCCGCGTTGGCGGATATGTTGATTCAATTTATTTTGAAGAAAACACCCATGTAAACGTAGGTCAGCCGCTGGTTAAAATTGATGACCGCGATTATAAGGTAAAATTAGAGCAGGCTCAGGCGGCACAAGTTGGCGCAAGCGCAGGCATTAATGTAAATCAATCGCAAATTTTCGCTAACGAAGCAAACTCTGCAAGTGCAAAAGCCCAGGTTTCATCAAACCTGGCCCATTTAGAAAAAGTACAGAAAGATTACGACCGTTACGCCAACCTGGTAAAAGACGGGTCGGTAACCCAGCAACAATTTGACCAGGCTAAGGCCGATTTGGATGTTGCAAAAGCTAATTACAGGGCATCGCAGGATCAGTACAAAGCTGCTGTTCAGCAAATTGGTACAACCCGCAGCCAGTTAGCGGTTACCCACACAGGTGTATCGCAAAGGCAGGTTGATATTGATTATGCAAAGCTGCAATTGAGCTACACGCTGGTAAAATCTCCGGCAAGTGGCTTAGCCTCTAAAAAGAATGTACAGTTAGGTCAGCTGGTACAGGCTGGTCAAACTTTGTTTTCAATTGTGAATGATAACAGCCTTTACATTACCGCTAACTACAAAGAAACTCAGCTTACCAATATCAAAAACGGTTTAAAAGTTGAAATTGAAGTTGACGCTTATCCAGACATGAAGCTGGAAGGCCAGGTTTACAATTTTTCGCCTGCAACAGGTGCTAAATTCTCCCTATTGCCACCGGATAATGCTACCGGTAACTTCGTAAAAGTTGTACAGCGTGTGCCTGTGAAAATCAAAATTAACGGCACCAAAGAGGAGCTTGCAAAATTACGCCCTGGTATGAGCGTAAACGTATCTGTAATTAAAGAATAACATTATGGCTGAAACTGGCTTTAAAAAGTGGATCATCACCATTACGGTGATCACAGCTTCATTACTGGAGCTGATTGATACCACTATCGTTAACGTAGCGTTGCCTCACATACAAGGTAACCTTGGCGCAACCCTTGAGGATGTGGCCTGGGTAGTTACCGGGTATGCGGTAGCAAACGTGATCATATTGCCCATGTCGGGTTGGCTGGGCGGCCGTTTTGGGCGTAAAAATTATTTCATGGCATCTATCATAGTGTTTACCATCGTATCATTTTTATGTGGTAACGCGCACAGTATGGATGAGCTGGTATTATTCAGGATTATTCAGGGTATTGCCGGCGGTGGTTTGATTTCGACAGCCCAGGCCATATTACTTGAAACCTGGCCTCGTGAGCAGATAGGTACTGCAACCGCGCTATTTGGTTTGGGAGCCGTAGTAGGTCCAACTGTGGGCCCAACCATTGGTGGCTGGATAGTTGAAAATTACTCATGGCCATGGATCTTTTATGTAAACATCCCGGTAGGAGCGCTGGCTGCGTTTTGTACCTACACCTTTGTGCGGGAAACACCTAAGGATGCCAAAGGCAAACCTGTTGACTGGTGGGGTATTATCCTGCTGGCCATTGCCGTGGGCAGTTTACAAACGGTACTTGAAAAAGGCGAAAGCGAGGACTGGTTTGCTAAACCGTATATCCTGATACTAACCATATCGGCTGTATTAGGCACCATATTGTTTATCTGGCGCGAGATGAGTACCGAGCACCCGATTGTAAATTTCAGCATCCTGCGGCACCGAAGTTTTGCTGTGGGGATGTTCACATCCTTTATACTCGGGTTTGGTTTGTATGGATCGGTGTTCGTATTCCCGGTATTTTGTCAAAACCTGCTTGGCTTTAACGCCCAGCAAACCGGTGAGCTGTTGTTCCCCGGTGGTTTGTGTACCATTGTGATGATGCCATTCATAGGTAAGATGCTCAATAAAGGCATACCGGCCCAGTTTATGGCTACAGCAGGGATGTTTTTGTTTTATGTATTTACACATATGCTGAGCAGCTCAACATTGGCTACCGGCGAAAAAGACGTGTTAGTGCCCTTGTTAATCCGTGGGGTGGGCATGGCTTTATTGTTCGTACCGCTTACGACACTGGCTATGGCCGATCTGAAGGGCCCTGAACTGGGCCAGGGATCGGGCTTGAACAATATGATGCGCCAGTTGGGCGGTTCGTTCGGGATTGCTACGCTTACTACCATTATTCATATACGTCAGGGCGTGCACCGCAATAACCTGCTGGTGAATATCAATCCGTATAACAATCCGTTTAATGACCGTTTGCATATGCTAACCCAGGGATTTATGGCCAAAGGCAAATCAATGATTGACGCTACCCATATGGCATACCAGGCTATTGAAGGGATGGTTACCAGGCAAACATTGTTGTTAACGTATGATGATGCTTATTGGATATCGGGACTGGTGATGTTATTTTCGATACCGTTGCTTTACCTGCAGCCGTTCAAAAAGCTGAAAGCTGTTGCGGATTCGCACTAAAACAATAAAAGCCGTTCCACTATTACCGGAACGGCTTTCCCCAAAAAAAATTAACAATTAAAATTTAAGTAACTCCTCCCGCATAAACAACATATTTGAATATTGCGACCGGGGTTTGTTTAATCTTAAGGTATAAATTTACTGGATTTTAATTAATAAACGCAAATTTTATTGGGCAATAAAATACTATTTATGAAAAAGGCATGAAATTTTATTATTTCATGCCTTTTTCATTGTTAAAATAAGTTAAGCTTGTTAAAATATAACTTTACCTGTAGCGGTGATCAATGATGCTATACGCACTGCATCAAAAATACGCTCCTCGGTGGTGCCTAATTTTATAAGCGAATCCTCATGTGCATTCACGCACATCTCGCAGCCATTAATTGCTGATACTGCTAAACTGGCCAGTTCAAAAAACTCTTTACCGGTAACAGGTTTCACCATTAACTGCATGCGGATACGGGCAGGGATCTGGGTGTACTTTTCTTTTTGAGTAAAATGCCTGAAACGGTAAAACACATTGTTTGATGCCAGTAATGAAGCACAGCCAACAGCTTCGCCAATTTCAGCATCGGTAGCGTCACTTTCTTTAGCGTATTTGGTAAAGAAGTTGGTAAGCGGCAGATTATTGTTGTTTACTGCAGTAGCCAAACCAAGCAGGGCGCATTCCTTATTGCTTAAATGTGCTGAGGTAAGGGTGCTGACAAAATTTAGTTTAAGATCGCGCAGGTAGCGTGATTCGCCGGTTTCTAAAAGGCTCAGGCTGGCTGTGCGGTAATTTTTATCTAATCCGATACTTTCAAGTATCTCCTGGATCACTTCGGTACTTTCGTTCATTTTTTTGAGCTTAAAGCTGAAGGCAGAAGGCCTAAAGCTGTTGTTTGTAGCGGAATGCTAAAGGCATAAAGCCCAAAGCTTTTTGTTAGTTGAATTAATTAGCAGAAATTAGAATGATGCTTGGCGTTTAAAGAAAAGGCCCAAAGCGGAAAGCTTTTGCTTCCTTTGCTTTGAGCCTTTCGCTTTAAGCTTTCAGCCTTCGGCTTTCTGCTTAAATTATACAGTTAAAGTTTCCTGACCTTTTTCCCAGTTGCAAGGGCAAAGTTCGTCAGTTTGTAAACCGTCAAGTACGCGTAATACTTCTTTCACATTACGGCCAACGCTCAGGTCGTTAACTGATACCCAGCGGATGATACCTTGAGGGTCGATGATGAAAGTAGCACGGTAAGCAATTTTTTCGGTTGGCTCTAAAATACCAAGGTCTTCAGCTAATGATTTTGACGTATCAGCAAGCATAGGGAATTTCAAATCGCGCAGATCGTCATGATCTCTTCTCCAGGCAGCGTGAACGAATTCAGAATCTGTAGAAGCACCGATCAAACGGGTTTCGCGGTCGCGGAATTCGCCAAAGTTTTTGTTGAATTCAGCAATTTCAGTAGGGCAAACAAAAGTAAAGTCTTTTGGCCACCAGAACATTACAGTCCAAACGTTATCATCGTTGGTTAAATACTCAGAAGTAAGGGTTTCAAACTCTTTACCTTTTTCAAGGCTTACTACCGCTGTTTTAGAAAATTCGGGGAATTTTTGTCCTATCGTTAACATATTTTGATATTTCTTTTAATGTTTATGCAAATATAGAAATTAAAAGCTGCCGCCCGAATACTTATAATTTATGTATTATAGATTTTAACTATATAGTTTGTTATATACTATAGGTGATATTTATTGTCTTAATTTTAAGAGTTTTAGCCAGGAAAATCCTCTTTAAGAGGATTAAACGTGTGATAAACGGGAGTGAAAATTTTTACACGAATTGATTTTAAAATCGACGACAATTAATCGAATTACACGAATTTTTGATGTCGGTTTGCAATTCGTGTGGTTCGATTAATTTGGAAAAATTTGTGTGAAAATTTCTTACCTATCCTCATTTAATACTTGAACACTTTTTGAGGTGATTTCACATCAAAATGATGAACCGGAGCTATGCCCTCGCCTTCGGCGCGGTTACTCTGCGTTTTTATATCTGGCTATTTACCGTTTTGGGTAATGGCGTAAACTTTCATAACAATTACCTCATCATTGCCTTTTTAAGCTGGGTACCTAATCTGATTTTGGTCGAGGTTATAAACAGGTATGGGAGGAGACCAGTTGTGATTGGGTGATGGAAAAGGCCAGTTAGTCTGAACCTGTCGAAGACTTGCGCATAAAGGCCTGTCCGCCATGTTTTGACAGGTTCATTATAACGTAATTAAAAATATGGTCATGTTGATTACTTGTTTCAACACCTCACTCGCTAAGCCTCGATGCTAAGCAAATGGACTACCTTTCTTATGGGGTGCTGAAACAAGTTCAGCATGACTGCGTGGAGGTGTCATGCTCTCTTTCAGTTAACACTTATGATTTAAAGTCCTCCCCTTCAGGGGAGGGTTAGGGTGGGGTTAACTCACACTCGTTACCGTTTTCTTCAGTTCTGTTTCCAGGTTTTGAAGCTCGGTATTTAACGTGCGGCGATTGGCCGTGCCTTCATCGTGGATCCGTTTTACCTCAGTAAGGGTTTCAATAAGAGATGAAGTGGTCTTTTTCAGTGTATCTAACGATACTACCGTTTTTTCATTTTCGCGGGCTACATCAATACTGTTTTGTTTCAGCATTTCGGCATTCTTTTGTAAAATGGTATTGGTGGTATCCGAGATCTTTTTCTGCATCTCCACATTCTCTTTCTGACGGTTGAGGGCAACAGCTATGGTGAGCTGGTTTTTCCAAACCGGGATTGTGGTTGATACAATAGATTGCGCCTTTTCGGCAATGGTGGTATTGTTATTCTGTACCACGCGGATCTGCGCCAGCGACTGCAGCATGATAAAACGAACTACCTTCAGGTCGGCAAGGCGTTTATCCAAACGGTTCACAAAATCGCGCAGATCGGCAATTTCATAATCCTGATAAGCTGTTGGGTTGCCGTCCATCACAGCCAGCTTTTCGTTAAGCTCATTGTATTTGAGCTGCCCGGCAATGATCAGGTCTTCCATTTGCTTGATATAAGTAACGTTGCTGTCAAACATGGTTTGCAGCGAGCTGTTATCCTTTAATGAATTAACGCGGCCTGCCTTGATCTTATTGGTGATCTTATCGATGTTATTAACCACGGTATCGTATTTCTGGAAAAGCTTTTTGGTATCAACCACCAGCTTTTTCATGAAGGGGATATGTGATATAAATGAGGTGAACGCGTTTTGGTTAAGCTCATCAACGTCAATGTAATTGAGCTCGGTAAGTAATTCATTAATAAGCCCGCCTACCTCGCCAGAGTTATAGGTGCGTACTGAAGTAAGAAAGTTGTTGCTGTATTTCTCCATGGAGTTTTGCACCTCAACCCCATAATTCAGTATCGAGTTAACATCCGCCGGATTAATATCCTTACCCATCTCGCCATATTTTTGGAGGTCCTGGTTTGGTATAGCGTCAAGGTTGACATTACCTTGTTTATCCACCTTCATAGGCACATTGCCGGTTGGTGCGGCTGCCGCCGGAAGATCCAGATTGGTTGGAGTGATCAGCGGTGGTATATTCAGATTTAGTTCATCATTGTTTGGTGCACTTTCCATAATCTTATTATTAATGATTTAGTAGTACTTTATTAGCTGATCTTAAGCGCCATTCGGCTTAATACTTAAGATCAATGAATTAAACTTTTACAAGTAAGTTGCGGTTACAGTTTTCACCGTTTCTTCCAATTTACGGTCGCGGGTTGGTTCGCCAATGGCATTAAATTTCCACTCGCCATTCTTTTTGTAAAATACGCCCATCACCATGGATACATGGCCTGCAAAATCCTTGCTGTGCGCAATATCATAAGTAGCGAAGATTTCGTTAACACGGGTTGGCGTACCTTCATAAATACGGATAGAGGCAAACGGGATGGTGCCAAAATCCTGACCGCGGAAGCTGTTTAACACAAAGGCTACATAGCTTATGGTTGGGCTCAGCGTAGCAAAATCAACGGTGATCACTTCATTGTCCAGGCCGTCGTTGCCGGCCATATCGCCGGTTAGGTCATCACCGCTGTGCCTTACAGCGTGGTCTTTTGAACGCAGGTTGCCGAAGTAGATTACATCAACCAAACGTTTGCTTTCATCATATAAAATGCAGCTGGCATCAAGGTCAACGGCCTCTTTGGTAGTGCCAAAGCCAAACAGGCCTTTTCTTTCTATCGCGCCCCAGTTTATCCCAACACATACATTTTGCAATTTGCTGCCGTTACTTTTTTCCAGGCTGATCCGCTGCCCTTTTTGAAGATTGATAGCCATAATTTTAGTTGTATTTGTTTAAATAATCCTGTAAGCCGCCCTTCATACCGGCACCCACAGCTTCAAATTTCCAGTTGTTATCTTTTTTGTAGATACGGCCAAATTCAACCGCGGTTTCTATCGAAAAATCTTCTTCCAGTTCGTATTTCAAAATATCGACGTTAGTAGCCGAGTCAAAAATGCGGACAAAAGAGTTGCGTACCTGACCAAAGTTTTGGCGGCGGCTTTCGGCCTCATGAATGGTTACCACAATGCAGATCTCAGTAGCGCGCGGATCGATCTTTGAAAGATCGACAATGATCTGCTCATCATCACCATCGCCGGCACCGGTCAGGTTATCGCCAGTATGCTCAACAGCGCCATCCGGAGATTTTGAGTTATTATAGAAAACGAAAAATTCGTCGGCCAGTATTTTCTTGTTATCGCCCATGATGAACACCGAAGCGTCCAGGTCAAAGGCCGAGCCTGTTGATGAGCTGTTTGTATCCCAACCAAGGCCTATAGTAAATTTGGGGGCACCAATGGTTTCCCTTTGGCCTTTTTGCAAGTTAATTGCCATGCTGAATTAGTTTATTATTGTTTATTAATAGGTTCTGTTTAATAAAGTTTAAGTTAGGTGTATAGGCTTCAATGGTATGATACCCATTACCCAAAGCCATATCATACAGCAAGTTTATGAAATTGCTGCCTTGATCTTGTATAAAGATGCAAAAACTTTCGTGATCGTAATTTAAAATATATTTTACTATGCGGGTGTTGATGCAAAAATTAGTGCCCTTAATGATATCATTTAAATGGTAAATGTTTTTAACATGATGATAGTTAAGATAATTCTCAATATTGGGGTGGATGTTTTTGTTCACCAGTTCGGCAAAGTACAGCATGTAAATATCGTTCTGTAAACCGTATTCATTTACCATTTTCATGATCATACGCTCATGACTGCCAGTGATCTTGATGTCATCTAAAAAAAGCAGGGTTTTGTCTTTAAGAAAATCCTTATCAATATGAAACGAATCGTTACCTATTAAATTAATCCTTTGCTCGGCGTCCAGCTCGCCATAATCTTCCTTATAAGTTATGGTGCGATGAACCTTCGTTTCCTGTACAACCGGGTAACCATGATGGGCCAGCCAGCGGTTAAGCCTGCACACAAAGTGGTTTTTCATTGCAAAAGTAGCCGTCGGAATAAATGAGTATGGGCTTGATATAACTACGATCTGTTTTTCTATTGGCTGTTTAGTTAAGATTTCGCTGATAAAGCCATCGGCCAGATCGGTGCCGAAGTAGCGGGATACCTCGCCATCGCCAAATTTAAAGCGACTGTAATCATCGGCATCGAAACCAAAATGTGTTGCGCTGTTTATATGATGTAATGAGTAGGTAGCTTTCATAAACTTAATAAGGTTAAAATGGATAAGTTGTTTGAATTGATGAGCAGGCTATCAAGGCCTGCATCTTTAGCCCCCGCTATATCTGCCGCCGGGTTATCGCCTATATGTATGATACCTGATCGGTCTATCTGCTTTGGTTTATTACACTCTTTAACTTTTTGCACCATCAGCTTAAATAAATCCCCGTTTGGTTTCGACATCCCCTCCTCGTCCGAATAGATCTGAAAGTTAAAGAACGTATCCAACCCCAATTTAACCATTACCTTGCGGAGCGTTTGTCCTTTTATAAAGCCTGTATTACTTAAAATACTCAATGAGCAATCACCTTTTTGTTTTAGATGCTGCAGCACCTCAATTGTTACAGGTGAGTAAAGCACTGGCAGATAGTAAAACAGCAGGGTTTCCATGTCGGCATACAGCTTATCGATATTAACATCGGCAAGCGGATACTGGTTGTCATTGATTGTGCTGATCACCATCAGGTACATTTCATCCGCGTCAATGTTTTTACCAGTACGTTCGTTCACGGCATTGCACATGAGGTCAACCTGCCTGAAAGCCCTTGCCACATCGTCGATGCTTTTACCGCCGGGATTAAAATCCCGGTGAAAGATTTTAGTGCGTTCTATCTTAAAGTACGGGTTTGACTTGATCAGCGTGAGCCACAGATCAAATGAATAGTGCTGGTACATTTATGTTTAGGTAGAATTAAACTTAACCAAAATGTCATTGCGAGCGTAGCGTGGCAATCGCTTGCTATACAGAGCGGCTATGCTTACGTGCGATTGCTTCGTCGTTCCCCCTCGCAATGACATGTTTTTATATTAATAGTTTCGAAGCAATTCCGAAAGACTATCAGTACTATGCGGCTCGCCGATGGCACGGAATTTCCAGGTGCCGTCTTTGCGGTATACTTCCGCAAAGGTCATCGAACACATACCGTTATAGGTTGAATCGCCGGAAAGACTGAACTTAGCGATCTCTTTACCATGGCTGTCAACCGCGCGGATGAAAGCATTCTCCACCATGCCAAAGTGTTGATTGTTTTTACGGCCCTGATAAATGGCTACCAGGAAAAGGATGCGGTCATATTTCGGATCGAGCGAATCAAGCTTTACGATGATTTGCTCGTCATCGCCCTCGCCGGCCCCGGTGCGGTTATCGCCGGTAAGCCAGATGTGCCCCGACGGGTGGCGCATCGAGTTAAAGTAAATCACATCTCCCTCGAACATATTGATAGTACGCCCATTAGCGGTTTGTTTGGCATAGCCACGATTGGCCACTTTGCCGTTTTTATCTAACAAAAACGCTATTGCATCCAAGTCATATTCAGCTTCTTCGGCACCGCCAAACAGCTTGCCCAAAAAGCCGCCACCGTGGGTTTTCCTAACATCCCAGCCTAAACCTATAGTTACCGACGACAAGTCAAAACTTTCGCCTTTATCATTTTTACGCAGGTCAATTGTTTGACCCTTTACCAAATTTATAGCCATTGCCTTATTTGATTATTTGTCCTTTGAAATATTTACTTAAAAAGAAGGCCAGGTCTTCTTTATAGCCTACGCCCGATGCTTCAAACTTCCAGGCACCATTGCGTTTATAAAGCCGGCCAAACTCAATAGCTGTTTCGATAGAAAAATCCTCGCCCAGTTCGTATTTACAAACTTCAGCGCCTGTTTGATTATCAAGTATGCGGATGTACGAGTCACGCACCTGTCCAAAATTCTGGCGACGTGCCTGTGCTTCGTGAATAGTTACCACAAACAGGATCTCCTGGATGCGGGCATCTACTTTAGTCAGGTCAACAGTGATCGATTCATCATCGCCGCCATCGCTGTTGCCGCCTGTTGGGTCATCGCCGGTATGATGTACAGATTGCTCGGGCGAGTCGACATTATTATAGAATACAAAAAATTCATCCTGGGGTACCAGTCGGTTAGCATCGATCATGATAGCCGATACGTCAAGGTCGAAGTCATAACCTGTGCCTTCGTTTGGGTTCCAGCCCAAGCCAACTGTCATTTTTGAAAGGCCGATATCAATTTTCTGCCCTTTTTGTAAGTTAATAGCCATTTTAGTATGTGTTATTTTTAGGTAAAACCTGTGTAGCCTATTGGGTTTTGCGCGGCGCTGCAGGTATTGAGCCGGAGACAAACCGGCAATTAAACGCTTAATCTAAGGTAGATGTTTTATTGAGGTGATATTGTAAAATTGTCTACACAAAAATAAGACGATGACAGGGGGCGGTTGTTACAGAAGCGGGGAGATAATTTAGTTGCGTAATACGCAATTATTTAACAATGGTTGTTGCATCTGTTTTAACCATTCGTAATAGTACGTTGTAGCCCCCCAGTCGCCTTTTTATGTAACACAATTAATACACTTGCTTTAGCGCATTAAGGGAGAGGGGTTTGGTAATTAAGTGAAAGTCATGTAAATTCCGTTTTTATAAAAACCTAAATGGTAAAAAAATCACTCCTGGCCTTAGTTATCACCTGGGGCATAATGGCAAACGGTCATGTTTCTGCACAAACGGGTACCGATAGCACGGGTTTAGGCCTCGTAATTGCTAATTATCACACTGCTATAGGGCAACAATCGCACCTGTATAACGGGCCCGAATATGAGTTTTACGATCCTATAATAAAAGGTAATGCATATGTTTTTGACAATAAGACATTTACACCTGGGGATGTAAAATACGGGGCAGCGGTTTATCGCGATGTTCCGATGTTATATGATTTGAATAAAGATTTGGTAGCTATACTGCTTTATAACCACTTTACAAAAATTTCATTGCTAAGCGAACGTGTGCCGGAGTTTTGGCTGCTTAACCACCATTTTATACGCATTGTTACCGACTCGACAGGCCAGGCCCGCCTTGCTACCGGTTTTTACGATCAATTATACCAGGGGAAAAAGATCGGTATCATTGTAAAAAGGGCCAAGAGCATCCAAACCAATACCGGAAATAACACTGTTGAATCTTTTTTTAGCGAAACAAAAGATTATTACGTTAAAAAAGGGGATAGCTATTTCAGTTTTAGCGGAAAGGGCGGACTGTTAGATATTTTGAAGGATAAAAAGAAGGAGTTGCGGCAATATATAAAAGCAAATCATATCGACTTTCGCGAAAATCAGGAACAGGCTATAGTGGATGTAACTACTTATTATGATCATTTAACTAATTAATGCGGTGTGCCTTATTATTTATAACAGGGCAAAAAATGGTATAGCATTAATGTATACGGCAGGAAAATAAAATAACCGGATGAAAAAAATTTACTTTCTAAGTTTCTGTTTTTTGATTTTAATTAAACTGTGCCAGGCCCAGCAGGGCCCGGTAAAATCAATCAGCGTAAACTTTCAGCAAGCTACTATTGAGCAGTTTGTAACAGAACTGGAAGCAAAATCAGGCTTTCATTTTTTTTACGACGCCACGCAGTTTGACAGTTTGAAAGTAACTCTGCAGGCAACCAATAAACCTATTGAAACTATATTGAGCCAGGCTTTTAAAAACACTGGTTTTAGTTTCGCTATAACCAAACAGCAGCAGGTGTTTTTAACTAAAGGGCGCGAAATACAGACCGGGCTGGCGGTAGGTTATTTTGGCATTACAGCTGCCAACGCAACTGCAGCAAATATGAGTGTGTCACCGGCTAATGCTGATCTTGATAAAGATAAAAAGATACCCGAAGCAACAACCGAAAATAAGCTATACGAAATAGGAGTCAAAACCAACACTATTGAGACGGGTACGGCAACGCTTTCGGGGTATGTAAAGGAAGCCAAATCAGGCGAATCTGTAACAGGAGCCAGCATTTATGTAACCAATACCAAAACGGGTGTAGCTACCGACCAGTTTGGCTATTTCACTATCAAATTACCCAAAGGCAGGCAGGTTTTAAGCGTTAGGGGCATTGGCATGCGCGATACCCGCAGGCAGATCATCCTTTACTCGGATGGGAAGATCATCATTGAAATGCAGGAGCAGGTAACCAGCCTTAAAGAGGTAAAGATCTCCGCCGAAAAAGTAGCCAACGTACGCAACGTGCAGTTGGGGGTGAACCGGCTCGATATTAAGAGTATTAAACAGGTGCCCACCGTATTTGGCGAGGCCGATATATTAAGGGTGGTACTTACCCTGCCCGGAGTTCAGTCGGTAGGAGAGGCAACGACGGGTTTCAATGTACGCGGGGGCTCGGCCGATCAGAACCTGATCCTGATGAATGACGCCACCATTTATAACCCCTCGCATTTTTTCGGCTTCTTTTCATCATTTAACCCCGACATAGTTAAAGATATCGAACTATATAAAAGCAGTATCCCCGAAAGGTTCGGCGGGCGTTTATCATCGGTGTTGGATGTTACCAATCGTGAGGGTAATAAAAAGAAATTTACCGGCTCGGCAGGCATTGGTTTAATCACCAGCAGGCTTAACGTAGAAGGCCCAATTATTAAAGAAAAAACCTCGTTTTCATTCGGAGGTCGTACCACTTACTCCGACTGGCTCCTTAAACTCCTGCCCGATGCCTACAAGCACAGTTCGGCTTCATTTTATGATGTTAACCTGGATATAAGCCACCAGATTGATGATAAAAACAACCTGTATCTAACCAGCTATGTAAGCAGGGATAAATTCAGGCTTAATAGCGATACTGCTTATAGTTACAGCAACAGGAATATCAACCTAAAATGGAAGCATAATTTTAATAACAAATTATTCAGTGTTATTACGGCCGGAATAGACAAGTACCAATATGATGTTTCAAGCGCCGATAACCCGGTAAATGCTTATAAGCTGAATTTTGATATCAACCAAAGTAATTTTAAAACGGATTTTACCTATTACCTTAACCGCAAAAACACTGTGGATTTTGGGTTAAGTTCCATTTATTATAAGCTCCATCCGGGCAGCTTTCAGCCTCTTGGCGCCCAATCATTGGTAGCTCCTGATGTCGTTTCCACACAACAGGCCCTGGAAAGCGCCTTATACCTCGGCGATAAGTTTGACGTGACCGACGATCTGTCGATAAGCGGTGGTGTAAGGTATTCGATCTACAATTTTCTGGGGCCGCAAACAGTGTATAACTATGCGCCTAACCTGCCCAAAACAAGCGCCAACCTGTTGGATAGTACCTATTACGCAAGTGGTAAGTTTATTAAAACTTATTCGGGGCCCGAAATCAGGCTTTCGGCCAGATATCAACTGGGCGATAATCTATCGATCAAGGGCGGCTATAACACACTCAGGCAGTATATTCACCTGTTATCAAACACAACAGCCATATCTCCCACTGATGTTTGGCAACTGAGTGATCCCAATATCAAACCTCAATATGGTGATCAGGTATCATTAGGTGTTTATCATAATTTAAAATCAAATACTATCGAAACTTCGGTTGAGGTTTATTATAAGCGATTAAGGGATTATCTCGACTATAAGAGCGGTGCTAACCTCGTATTAAACCATCATATTGAAACGGATGTGGTAGGTACAAAAGGCAAAGCATATGGAATTGAGTTTTTAGTAAAAAAAGCCACCGGGAAAGCCAATGGGTGGATCAGCTATACTTATTCGCGCACGTTTTTAAGGCAAAATGATCCTAACGCCGGCGATTTGATTAATGGAGGGGCTTATTATCCTGCAAATTTTGATAAGCCACATGCTTTTAATTTTATTGGTAACTACAGGTTTTCACATAGGTTCAGTGTTTCTTTAAATCTTACTTACAGCACGGGCCGGCCTATTACCCTGCCTATTGCCAAGTATGAGTATGGTGGCTCCGAGCGGGTATTTTATTCGGACAGGAACCAATACCGCATCCCGGATTATTTCAGGTCGGATTTTTCAATGAACATAGAGGGCAACCATAAAGTGCACCAATTAACCCATAACTCATTTACAATAGGGGTGTATAACTTAACCGGCAGGCAAAACGCGTATTCAACATTCTTTACAGAGCAGGGCGGGGTCATTAACGGGTATAAGCTGTCCATATTTGCAAAACCTATTCCATTTATTAATTACAATATCAGGTTTTAATTGAAAGCGATGAAAGGAAAACGATATATATTGATTTTATTATTGCTGGGAGGCATATATAATGCCTGTAAAAAGCCTTATAACCCTAAACTTGTTGACTCTCCCAATCAGTACTTGGTTGTTGAAGGGGTGATAAACAATGGCAGCGATTCAACTATAATAAAATTAAGCAGAACGGTTAAGATTTCGGGCAATGTAAGCACAAACGGAGTTGATAATTGCGCGGTATCTGTTGAAGCCGAAGGGGGAACAGCATATTCACTTACATCCCGGGGAAATGGGACTTATTTTATACCTGCGCTTAACCTGGATGTGTCAAAAAAGTACCGTGTGCATATTGTCACTAACGATAATAAAGAATATGCGTCTGACTATGTTGAAGTAAAAAAGACACAGCCAATTGATAGCATAGGGTTTAATATTAAAAATGGTAACGTGCAGGTTTATGCAAATACGCACGATGCCTCCAATAGCTCCCGATATTACAGGTGGAGTTATGAAGAAACATGGCGCTTTCATGCTAAATATCAATCGGCCTATATGGTTGATCCTGTGGCTAAAGCAGTTGTTTTTCGGCCACCCAGTGAAAGCAGTTATTACTGCTTTGCGGGGGCCAAATCCAGTACCATAGTTATAGGCTCATCAGCTAAGCTATCACAAGATGTAATATACCAGCAACCGGTAACAACCATAGCCTCAACATCTGAAAAAATTGAAATGCGTTATTCTATTTTGCTGAAGCAGTACGCTTTAACAAAAGAGGCTTATCAGTTTTGGGAAAATATGAAGAAAAACACCGAGCAATTGGGGAGTATATTCGATGCGCAACCATCACAGCTAACGGGTAATATTCACAACCTTAAAGATCCGGCCGAACCTGTTATTGGATATATAAGTGTAACTAATGTTCAATCAAAACGGGTATTTATTGATAATGCCGATCTCCCTCGCGAGTGGGTGGCAACGTACCCGTATGATTGCGGTCCGCCTGATACTGCACTTTTTTCCAACCCTAAAACGCAGCAAAATGACGTATTAAACATGATTATTAATGGTAGCGGGATACCCGTAGCTGATATAACCGACAAAATGAACGTAATAGGATATACTTATTCATCAATTGAATGTACCGATTGCAGGATCAGGGGCCGGGTACAAACTCCCTCATTTTGGAAAGAGAGATAAAAAAGTTTATGAATGATGCCATGAAAATAAATCAATAAGGTTTGGCTATGAAAGAAATTAAAAAACTTGCTGTCGTTCCAGTGCTTTTAGGCATGCTGCTCTTATCGTTAAACGGGTTAGCACAAACTATAAATCAAATTTCCGAGAGCTTTACCAAATACAGCCAGGCTACCGTACAGGAAAAGATT
Source organism: Mucilaginibacter sp. SJ (assembly GCF_028993635.1). Lineage (NCBI taxonomy): Bacteria > Pseudomonadati > Bacteroidota > Sphingobacteriia > Sphingobacteriales > Sphingobacteriaceae > Mucilaginibacter > Mucilaginibacter sp. SJ. Next base: position 3,286,801 of record NZ_CP118631.1, on the reverse strand, counting down.
TTTGTACATACTGACAAAAGCGCCTATATGACCGGCGAAATTTTATGGTTTAAAATATATAACGTTGATGCTACTTATCATAAGCCGCTTGCTCTTAGCAAAGTTGTATATGTTGATGTATTGGACAACAAGCAAAATGCCATAATCCAAACTAAAATAGAAATGAAAAACGGCCTCGGGAGTGGCTCTGTTTATATACCAGTATCGGCAAGCAATGGTAATTATAAGTTAAGAGCCTATACCAACTGGATGAAAAATTTTAGTCCTGATTATTATTTTGAAAAGGCTATAGTCATTATCAATCCGTTAAAATCTCCCGAAGCCGAGGCTAAGACGTTGCCATCAAACTATGATGCTCAGTTTTTCCCGGAAGGAGGGAACCTTGTTGCGGGTATTAACAGTAAAGTTGCTTTTAAGGTTACGGCATCAGACGGTACAGGCTTAAGTGAATGCAGAGGTTTTATTGTTGATCAGAAGCACGATACGGTAGCGCGCTTCCGGCCATTGAAATTTGGTATTGGCAGCTTTTTATTCACCCCGATAGCCGGGAATGTTTATACGGCTGTTATTAAATCGGGCAATACCCCGGCTGTTACCAAAGAGTTACCTGCCGTTGAAAGTCGGGGTTATGTAATGGCTGTAAAAGATGCAGGTAGCACACGGGTGGAGATCACAGTAAAAGGCGCCGGCGTTGAAGCTGGCGAATTATATCTGTTTGCTCATACAGGCCAATCGGTTAAAGCCGGCATGACAGCACCTTTTAACAACGGCAGTGCCATTTTTACGCTTGATAAAGCTAAATTGGGCGAAGGAGTGTCGCACTTAACAGTTTTCAATAGCGCCAGACAACCCGTGTGCGAAAGGCTTTATTTTAAACGTCCCAAACAAAACCTCATTATCGAGGCCTCCGCTGATCAGCCTTCATATACCCGCCGTAAAAAGGTAAGTGTGGACATCGCTGCCAAAGATTTTTCGGGGCGCGTAAAACCTGCTAACCTGTCAATGTCGGTTTATAAGATTGACTCATTACAAAATATTGATGCCGGCGAAATATTCAGCTATCTGTGGCTCAAGTCAGATTTACGTGGAAATATTGAATCGCCAGGCTACTATTTCAAAAATTCCGATGCTGAAGCCGACACGGCCCTTGATAACCTCATGCTAACACAAGGGTGGCGAAGGTTTCAATGGGATAATGTATTTGGTAATAAACAGGCGGCATTTAGTTTTTTGCCAGAGTATGACGGGCACCTGATTACCGGTAAAATAACCAATACGCAAACCGGTGGTATTGCCAAAGATGTAGTAGCTTATTTAAGTGTCCCGGGAAAACGGGTACAGCTGTATGCCGCAAAAAGCGATTCTGCAGGCAGGTTGATTTTTAATACAAGACAACTTTATGGTCCCGGCGAAATAGTAGTTCAAACCAATTCAGAACGGGATACCACCTATCATATTGATATTTTAAGCCCTTTTTCTGAACAATTCGCAAAATCCCCAATATTAAAATTTAACCTAACCCGGGGCATGCAAAGTGCCATTGAAGAACGAAGCCTGGGCACGCAGGTTCAAAATATTTATTTAGGCAATAAGATCAAGCACTTTTATGAGCCGCAGGTTGATAGTTCGGGTTTTTATACAACCCCCTATAAAACCTACCTTTTGGATAACTATACCCGCTTTACTACAATGGAAGAGGTATTGAGAGAGTATGTAAGGGAGGTTTGGGTTAACAGGTCGCAAAAACGGTATCACATCAAAGTATTAAATGGTAATGGATTTTTAGATGGCGACCCCTTAGTGATGCTTGACGACGTGCCTGTTTTTAACATAGATAAGGTTATGGGTATTGACCCGTTGAAAGTTCGTAAGCTGGAAGATGTTCCGTACCGGTATTATTGGGGACCATCTGTTTACGAAGGAATCTTAAGCTTTACAACTTATAAGGGCGATCTTGGCGGTGTTGAAATAGACCCAAAGGCAGTAGTGCTCGATTATGAAGGTCTGCAATTGCAGCGTGAGTTCTATTCTCCGGTATATGACACTGAACAGGGAGCTAAAAACCGGTTGCCCGATTTCAGAAACCTGCTTTATTGGGGGCCGGATATCAATACTTCAGCCAAAGATAAAAATCAGTTGTCGTTTTATACGTCTGATCAAACAGGGAAATATATAGGAATTGTACAAGGAATTACGGCAGAGGGCGATATCGCAAGTCAATATTTTAACTTTGACGTGCAATAGAATATTTTTTTCAAAAAAAATTAAAGAGCAGCCTCCTTTAATATTTTCGCTATTTAAATCTGAAAACCAATGAATTACTAATTGTTGGAAGGAGGTATGTTAATCAAAAAACACTGCTGAATTTGTATTAAGCCAACTTTTTTGAAAAAACAATTTGTGTAAATTAAAATGGTTTGTATATTTGCACACCCAAACGGAGGAGTGGTAGTTCAGCCGGTTAGAATACATGCCTGTCACGCATGGGGTCGCGGGTTCGAGTCCCGTCCATTCCGCAAAATCAATATTAAAATTGAGCAAAACCCTTCAAATGATATCATTTGAGGGGTTTTTTGTTTTCAGGCCTAACCAAATTATTCATCTGGAATCATAATCTTGGTGAGTAATGGCTCAGACCGAAAAGTTGGGGGGATGAAAGTTTAAGCATAGATTTTAGCAAGTCTGAATAGAAAGAATGAAGTATCTCTTACACCTCTGAGAGTAGCTCTGAAAGCTTTAACTTTAGCATTGAAAGATTCTGCAGATGCGTTTGTACTTCTGTTATCGAAGAAGTTCAAGATAGATTCATAATGTTGCTGAACGGACCTTGCAACGGTTTTAAAAGCATTAATACCAGAGTCTTCCACCTCATTATACCATATAGCCAGTTTTTTAAAGGCGATCACTTTGGTTTTACAATTAGTGAATATATTACCTAAGCTGATAGCAAGATTATAAGCTTTGAGCAGTTCCGGATATCTTGAAAAAAGCAGATCAGCCCTTTCCTTTTGTGATAGCGTCCATTTAGATCGATGCTTGAACAGCAAGTATCTGCTTCGGGCGAGTAATTGTTTTAAAGTATCGCCATTACTGAGCACTTCGGGCTGATAGGATTGTTTGTTTTTCCGGGCCTGTTCAATCAGCTTACTTTCCGCATCAAGAGCTTCCCAGCGATATTTTATTCTTGCTTCCTGAACAGCGTCATAAGCCAGCTTTTGTACATGGAATCGATCCACGACCCGCACAGCATTGCTAAAACATCTGCGTATAGCTTTGATCATGTTTGCCGCCATGTCCATCGTTACCTCCTTTACTTTATTCCTTGACCTTAAGGGTATTTTCTCCAGTACAGCGATGATTTGTTCAGACTGTGTGCCTTTGATCATCGCCACTATGGCTTTTTTATTCCCTTTGGCTTGTTTGTTGGTAACAATGGTATAGAGTTCCCCATTGCTTAACGCAGTTTCATCTATACTCAGATAAGGGCCTGTGTTATCTGCAAACAACATCCAGTCTTCCGCATGATCCTTTTGGCTCCAGCTATGAAAATCACTTAGGTGATCTTTGTATTGCTGACCGAGCTGCTTGCCATCTACCTGGTATAACCGGCCTAATAAATGGCTGCTGATCGGGTGATTATCCAAATATTCCTTTTAAAAAAGTGCCGAATTCAGTTGTCATTCGCGCCCCTTTTCTTACTAAATCCCAATCTCTTGAGATGATCTCCCCGCTCGCCTTTACTTCCCATCTGCGTCTTTTTATACACAAGGCTACTTTATGGCCGCGGATAGGAAAATCCTGAATAGCTGTCTCTGGTAAAAAGCCTTTTGACTCTAACTGTGACTTATCATAACCGGATGGAGCAAGGTTCTTCTCCTCCAGATAAATGTTCAACGCTCCATTCTCTGATGAACGGACATCGGTAAGTTCAAAATAGTCTAAAAGGCCTTTTGGTAAGATTAAATGGACAAGGGTTTCGTATGTTGATGACAAGTGGACGCGTGTTGATTATTATATCCACAAAGCAAACACTTTTTTTCTCCCCCACAATTTTTCTGCTTGATCCGTAATTCGGTGAGTCAATCAAAGCGGCTCAACGACTCACCAACTATTCTACAACTGTTTGATATGCAGCATGTTCTATAAATGAACATCTTGCGCTCAAGTGATGAGAAAATTAATTTTGTTTCACTATTAATCCTCATTTCCATGAGAACAAACGTTAATCTGCTTTTCTATTTGAAAAAGCCAAAGAATTATCAATCAGGCCCAATGCCCGTTTATCTCCGGTTTACTGTTGACGGTAAACGATCAGAAGCCACTACCGGGAGAATCTGTGATCCGTCCCGCTGGAACAATAAAGCCGGAAGACTTGCAGGAACGAAAGAAGATGCCCGTGCCTTAAACAATTATCTCGATGGATTACAATCCAAGGCCTTTGATTGCCACCGGATCATGACCCTGCACGATGAATTAATCACTGCTGAAACTTTGAGAAACAAGTTTATCGGAAAGGTCGATAAGGTAAGAACAATTATAGCAGTATTCGCAGATCATAATCAAAAGATGCAAAACCTGGTAGGACAGGAATTTGAGAAAAGCACTTTGCAGCGCTATGCAACTTGTCTGATGCATATCAAAGATTTTATGCAATGGCAATTCAACGTAACGGACCTGCCTGTTACCAAAATTAGCTTTTCCTTCTTAAATGATTTTGAATACTATCTGAGAAGTATCCGCAAATGCGGTAATAACTCTGCGATCAAATACATCAAAAATTTTGGAAAGATCGTAAGAATATGCCTCGGCAACGGATGGTTGACCGTCGATCCTTATCTCAACTATAAACCGAAGACTTCTAAGGTTAACCGAATAGCGCTAACAAAAGACGAGCTGAAAGCCCTCTCGGAAAAGGAGATGCCTATGGAGCGGCTAAAATTGGTGAAGGATATTTTCCTGTTTAGTTGTTATACCGGCCTTGCCTATGTAGATGTAAGTAAGCTTAAACGTTCTGAAGTGTTAAGGGGAATTGATGGCGAAAGTTGGATTTACACAAATCGCAAAAAAACCGATACGCTATCCCGGATTCCCTTGCTTCCTTCCGCACTCGAAATTATGGAACGCTACCACGAAAACCCGCAATGTCAATGCGATGACAAGGTATTGCCGGTATTAAGCAATCAAAAGATGAACGCCTATCTCAAGGAAATAGCTGATTTATCCGGTATAAGTAAAGTACTCACTTTCCATATTGCCAGGCACACGTTTGCTACTACCATCACGCTGAATAATGGAGTGCCGATAGAAAGCGTTGCTAAGATGATGGGGCATACCAATATCAAAACCACACAGATCTATGCTAAGGTGATGGATCATAAGATCAGTGAAGATATGAGCCTGCTGAAACAAAAGTTAGCTGCAAGTTGATCTATGATCGAATATGGGATAGTCTGCTATCCCGTGTTTCTTAACTCATAATAAGGTTTTGATAATTTAAAGATGACAATGGTAAATAGTGAATTAATATCCGAGGAGATCGTAGTAAAACAGATTTACTACATAAGAGGTCAAAAAGTAATGCTGGACAGCGACTTGGCGGCGCTTTATCAAGTAGAGACTAAACAATTGAAGAGACAAGTCAGGAGGAATATAGAAAGGTTTCCTGGTGAAGACTTTATGTTTGAACTAACACCGGATGAATATGCGCTAATTTCAAGGAGCCAAAATGGCACCTTGAAACAAGGTTATAATATTAAATATGCGCCGATGGTTTTCACTGAATTAGGCATCAGTATGCTTTCAAGTGTTTTAAACAGCGCATCAGCGATTCAAGTAAATATCAGGATCATGCGAATTTTTATTCGTTTGCGCCTAATACTTATAGACAATACAGAGTTGAAGCAGGAGATAGAACGTATCAGAACAAAGCTTGACGTCCAGGATAAGAATATCGAAGTTGTGTTCTCTTATTTAGATGAACTATCGAAGCGCTTAGATAATTCCGAATCTGAAAAGCAACCAAAAAAGAGAATAGGTTATATGCCAGACACTGATTAAATAAAATACTGAGTACGTTTATACTTTTAAGTGTTTTCATTTTATTAAGTAGCACTGGCTTGGAAATACAAACCAGTGCATTTCTGCAGATATCACTTTCACCTACATGCCTGAAGATTGCACCTTTATTGATTTGTCTTACAATGATATACAGAATATTTATGGTGAATTCACTATCCTTTGTTTAAATCAAAAATACAACTGATTAACCTATCAAAACATAACGCAATCTAAATGAATTAAAGTCTACAGCATTGGAACTTATCCTTATTGTTCTATCCTGTACGAAATTAAACGGTTTTACTCTTCCTCTTTTCTTTTCAGATAGTTATATTAGAGTCTTTAAACGACATCTAATGAAACAATTAACAATTGCCATCTTATTGACAGGAACGGCGGCAACTTCCGCGATGGGTCAACAGGTGAAGCTGCCTGGACTGTCTGATTATCGTAATTTTATAGAAAACCAGGTTACCCTTCACCCGGCTAACATATCGAAAAGCAATTCGAATGATTTTCTGAATGATAATAATAATAATAATAATAATAACGAAACTACTATAGTTGGAAGCAAAATGCCTGTAGCAGTACTAAAGCAGGATGACCGGATGCCGGTGTACCGCAGTGAAGGAAAGTACAGAATGCCTGTTAAAGGTGTCCATGATAAAGCTGGTCAGCCGAGTGGGTCTTGCCTATCCGTACCCGAGCCACGGGTGGTGTTGCCAGAGATCAAGGTACCGGAGGCCAGGTGAGCCTCAACTGGGTGATGCTGTTTTTCAGGCCCCCAGTTCCAGTTGATTTTTGACCAAGTCATAATAGGCCCCCCGGTTTGTAGTCAGGGATTCATGGTTGCCAGTCTCTACGACCATCCCCTTTTCCAGTACGATGATTTGATCGGCATGGCGCACGGTACTCAAACGGTGGGCGATAACGACCACAGTCTTACCAATAAAGAAGGTGTCCAGGCGGTCCATGATGGCGGTTTCATTGCCGGCGTCCAGGCTGCTGGTCGCCTCGTCGAAGAAAAGATAAGCGGGGTCTTTATAAACAGCCCTGGCAATCAGGATTCTTTGTTTCTGGCCTCCGCTCAGGCCAACACCACTGGGGCCAATCTTCGTATTATACCCCAACGGGAGCTGATTCACAAATTCATCGATATTACTGACATAAACCGCGCGGTTAAACCGCTCAGTGTCCGGAAATGACCCATCAACGACGATGTTCCTGGCAATCGTATCATTGAATAGGTAGCCGTCCTGCATAACCGTCCCGCAATGACTACGCCACAATTTTGGGGACAATTCGCTTAACTCCTGATCCCCTATCATAACGGCACCATCGGTTGGCTGATAAAAGCCCAGCAGCAACTTCATCAGGGTTGTTTTACCGCTTCCGCTCGCTCCAACAATCGCCGTGATCTTCCCTTTTGGTATCAGGACGTCAAGATCCCTCAGAACAAAAGGGGAACGCGGGCCCTGATATTGGAAGTTCAGACGCTTTAAATAGATTCCGTCATGCAATGGGGCGAATGTACCCAGCTCCGATTCAGGCAGGCTACCCTGTTCTTCGTCATCCTTATGATGTACTTCCTGTAACCTGCTAAAACTTAAATTCGCATCCTGAGCGGATTTGAAAAACTGGATAAGTTGCTGTAGGGGGCCATTTGTCTGACCGATGATGAAAGAGATGCTTAGCATCACGCCGATAGTCAGTTCCCCATGCATTACGGCGACCGCAGAGAGGAAGGAAATCACCACATTCTTGATGTGGGAAAGAAAGAAAAAGCCTGTTTGCTGGTACTGTTCCAGTTTAAGCCCCTTGATATTCAAACGATACTGGCGCACCTGCAGAAACTCCCATTCCCAGCGTTTTTCCTGTTCTCCGTTATAAAGCTTGATCTCCTGCATGCCCACTATCAACTCAAAAAGTTTTTCTTGGGTGGCTTTGCTTTGTGTAAACCGCACGTAATCCAGCTGCTTCCGTTTTTTCTGGAACAGGAACATCCACAGCACTGCCGAAGCGCTAAAACAAATGAAAGTTGCCCATATCGAAAATTTATAGGTGAACAACATGGATGAAAGTACGATGATCTGCAAACTGGAGAATAACGTACTGATAATATCCGATGTTAAGAACGTTTCGATCTTGTGATGATCATTGATCCGCTGGGAAACATCCCCAACCGATTTGCTGTCAAAAAACCGGATCGGTAGGCGCATAAGCTTTTTTAAAAAGTCCGATATGATGTTCAGGCTGATCTTTGCGTTCATATGGAGCAGGATCCATCCCCTGAAGACGTCAAGTGCTGTGCCGCCTGTATACAAGATAAACTGGGACAAAACGAACAAAACGATGAAAGCATAGTTTTTACCAACGATCCCTTTATCGATAAGCCCCTGCGTCAAATATGGCAGGCAAATGGTTATGCCGACAGAGGCCATCATGCATAATGCGAGCAGCAGGACTGATTTTCGAAAGGGCTTCAGATAGCTCAGTAAGAATCTGAGGTCGCTTTTATCCACCGACTCATAATTGTGCCGGTCGTAAAACGCGGCCGTCGGTTCCAGCAGCAGCGCGATGCCTTTATTGCCTTCAGAAGTTTGCCAAAACTTAAGAAAATCCTCGGATTTTATACGGGTCAGGCCATGTGCCGGATCTGCAATTATAAATTCCAGTCCGGCAGTTCCCACTTTTTTGGGGCCTTTATTCCTGATCTTGTATAAGACAACAAAGTGCTCCTGGTTCCAGTGCAGGATCACCGGCATCGGCACATCTTCTGCCAGCGAATCAAGACCAATCTTTACCATCAGCGTCCGGAAACCGATCCTCTCTGCCGCCTGGCTAATCCCGAGCAGGCTCACGCCCTCCCGGGTAATATAACACTGCTCCCGGAGAAAATCAAGGTCGATCTTTTTTCCATAAAATTCCGACACCATCTGAAGGCAGGTAGGGCCACAGTCAAAAGTGTCCAGTTGCTTTGTAAACGGAAATCTCATACATCCCCAATCTTAAATATTTAACTGTTGCCCGTACCGGGTTTAGCTGACCGCTAACCGGCTTTCTTCTTTCTTTTTCTGGATAAAATAATCAAGCAGCAGCCTGTCTTTATAGTTGGACTTGAATGGCGGGCAGGCCGGGGTACCCTCGAACCAGGATTTAGGGCAGCCACCACCGCAGATCGGCAGGTGTTTACAAGTTTTACACCAGGTTTGGCCCGAGGTCAGCATTTCGTTCCAGTTTCGCAGGGTTGCATTGGTGTTATAGGTTTCATGCGGAAAGAACAGGTTTCCGATCAGGCTATCACCCTGTCCGTAAGTTTCCGAATATGGAAATTCCCAGCAGGCATAGATATTGCCAAAAGCATCATAAACCTCAGAATCCTGCTTTTCGGCCATGCACACGGAATAGGTCCTTTTCGGCATCACGTTAACCGCGATATTGTACTCGTAGCATTTCAGCAGCCATTCTATTTCCTTTTCCGCGAAGAAATCTTTGCCCAGACTCGCTTTACCGGCGTCGTTTCCACCGAAATCAACGATGGTCGCAAAATACATGCTAACTTTTCCTTGGAGCCGGTGCTCATTGACATAATCGATCAAGGGCTCTACGTATTGGTAATTTGTTTTATCGATATTGACACGGATCGAAATGCCACAACCTTTCTCTTTAAATTCTGGCAGATCGGTTACGTCCTTTATGTTTTTGAAAATGATATCAAATGTGGCGTCACCTGTCTTTGTTATCCGTCGCTGGTCGTGTGACTCCGCAGTGCCATCCAGCGTGATCTGGTAGTTCATGACCCTGCAGTCTTCAACTAGTTCCTTGAACAATGCGGGTTTTAGGCTCAGGCCATTGGTAATCATATCCGCGGTATAGCGTATGCCACGTTCTTCGGCAAGCCTGATCAAACGGGCTGAAGTTTTTTTGATCGACGAATAACCGGTCAGCGGCTCCCCGCCATACCAGGTAATAGCGATGCCATCATAGGATTTCTGCGAAAGAAGGTAAACAATGCGTTCATAATATTTATCGATCACCGCATCGCTGGCATAATGCTTGGAATGGGTCTGCCCGCAATAATGGCAACCCAACTGGCAGTTAGCTGAAGGCTGGATGGTCATGCTCAGGAAAGTCCCTTCTTCCTTTACCTTCGAGTTAACGGCCATTATATATTCAAACTCATCCTGTTCCTCAGGAACAATGAACTCTTTCTCTTCCAGGACACTGCGCATCTCTGGACTGATCGCCTCAAACTTGCCGGCATTAAGATTGGTGTAGATACTTTCTTCTACCAGGATAGATGTCGCTGTCCGGGTTGAAAAAATGATACGTTTATTATCGAGGCTGACATCATCAAGCACATCGGTGGCCAATATATAATTAGATAATTTCATGGGTCAGGTTGGTTAAAACATGTGTGCTGTTTTCTGCACACATGTTAGTTTGGTTAATTTGTCTGTTCCTAACTTTATGCAGCCGGAGTGCTGTCACTATACGTACCGCACTGTGTCAGGTTAGGGCAATCTCCGGTGTAAGTACCACAGGTGCTCAACATCGGGCAGGCCAGTACACCGCCTATGATCTGCGCGGCGTTCTGATCGTGGATGATCTCAAAATTGTTTTGCGCGCCCAGGTTATTTTTGGCAACCAGGCTCTGAAGTTTTTTCTTTAACATAATTGAATAAAGTTTTAAGTATTGTGATTTACCTGCGGAACGCACCCTTTGAGAGTACGCACTCCGCAGGCGATTCAGAAGGTTTTCCCGGTGCTAGCTTGCATCGGTAAAGGAGCCGCATTTAACAAGGCTAGGGCAATCACCTGTGTAGGTAACGCAGGTGCTCAGGTTTGGACATGACACCACACCGCCTATGATCTGAACAGCGCTTTGATCATGAATCACCTCGAACCCCTGTAGCTGTCCGAGCTTGTTTTGGGCTACCAATAATTTGATTTTCTGCTTCAACATGGTAAATGAATAAATAAGTTAGTTTCTGAGAAAGTTTAACGATGTTACTCAACCCTTGATCGTTCCGATGGATTAGGCTGATTGCAGGGCTGAGCACGGCGGAGGCGTGTTGTACGTTCCGCATGCGGTCAGGTTACTGCAATCACCATTGTACGTACCGCAGGTTGACAGGCTCGGGCAGGAAAGAACGCCTCCGACAAGCTGGGCGGCACTGGAGTCGGTGATGACCTCAAAGCTTCCCGCTTCACCAAGTTTGTTCTTTTCTACAAGCGATGTTAGTTTTTGCTTTAACATGGGTGATATATAAAAAATGAAACACTCTGAGAAAGTTTAACGATGTTACTCAACCCTTGATCGTTTGTTGTTCTTATAAAATGACGGTTCCTGTCAGGGCTCGGATCAGATGGCCATCTGGTCCAATGCAATTATGCACTGCAGGTTTTCTGTGTTCTCTGTTTACCGTTTTATCTGCATAGGTTATACTATTTTAGCCTGTTCAGCTCCTGAGGCGCGCTTTTTTTTCGGACAACCTTCAGCTCCCTGCCAAACTTGAATCGAACGGAAAGCATAACCTGCCTGAAATCATAATAATTGCTGTTGATCGAACGGAACTCAGACGTTAGGACAGTTGACCGTTGTGTGGATGACTTGAGGATATCCTGAGCGGAGAGTGATAAAATCAGCCGGTTACGCAGCAGCGTCTTGCTCAGGCCCAGGTCCAGGCTCGAATAACCTTTTTGCCTGGCGATATTGTAACCACCTCCCGGTAAAGTCGCCGAAAAGCCCAAGTCTGCAGACAAACCCTTTGGAAATTGAGCGGATTGCCTCGTCGAAATGGTGATATTTACAGGAGTACCGTCCAGGTCATAATTAAAATCCGAACGGTATCGGTAGCTACCCAAGCTGGCGCTGAAATTACTTTGCCACCAGGACTTCGGATTCAGGCTGACATCGAAATTAAAGCCATAGCTGTCGAGCTTGCCGCTATTGATCTTCCTTGTCTCGATCGTGTTTTGGTCCGTATTGAAAGGGAAGGAAACCACGGGCGCATACGTGATATTGTAAAACATGCTGAATAGGAAGATACTCCTGACCATGACATTTAGGTTCAGGTTATCCTGCAGGCTGGGGTTGAGCAATGGATTGCCCACATAATCCGAATAGATACTGGTGTAAAACTTAAAGGGATTAACATCAAACAACGAGGGCCGTACTATTCTCCTGGTGTAAGAGAGATCAGCGGAAGAACCGTCAGCTATCTTATATTGCAGGAAAGCGCTCGGGAAAAAATTACCAAAATTCCGCTTGTTCCGTTCAGTGACGGAATACCCATCAGTAAGTGTTTCTTCATAACGAAGGCCTGCTTTCGCGCTCCATTTTTTAAAATCTTTATTCATTGAAAAATACCCGGCGATATCCTGTTCCTGGTAGTGAAAACCGTTTTCTGTCACTATCCCTTCATAAATGGACCGGCCATTGATTAGTTGGTCATAATCGGTTTGGCTATCATTACCGAACTTGGTGTACTTCAGGCCCGTTTCCAGGTTCACACCGCTGAAAAGCTTGGGGAATGACAGGTCTGCCTTGCCACTAAACACATTTTTGGGGTATCACCCGAACTAAAAAGATCATAAACATTTCCTGTAGGCGTTACCCGGTCAGCGTCAAAGTAGTTTATGGTCGAGGTAGCGGTCAGCAACCGGCTTGTCTTATGCACATAGTCAAAAGATGCATCGAGATTATTGTTATTTTTTCCAAAAAAACTATTTAGTCCCAGGTTGGCAACATGGGTAACCCCTTTATTGGTACTCAGACCAGAGGTATATCCGGTCGAGTCTGGTTGCCCCCCTGTCTTATACCCCAGCGTATGCCCCTGAAAGCTTCTGCTGTTCAGGCTGGTGAGGCTATAAGAAGCATATAGTTTGGAACGTCTACTAAGCAACCATTCGGCCACCACATTAAAACGTTTGTTATCGTATTTGTTCTTGTTGGCTGCATCGTCGCTCCAGTCGGTTTTTCCGGGAGTAGAGAAAGTAGTGGTCGCGTTCGTGGTTTCCCTATACGAACCAAAGGAGCCGCCCAGGGAAGTAACCAGGCTGAAGTTTTTATCACGGAAACCTGAATTCAGGGTTTCATCGTTTTCCCAGTAAGTATTTTTGGTCACCGACGATTCAATATAACCAAAAAGGCCGTAACCTTTCTTCTTTTTGGTAACAATATTGATCAAGCCCGCTCCCTGAGCGTCATATTTGGCGGGCGGGTTGGTGATCACCTCTACACTGGCGATATCGTCTTTGTATATGTTCAGGTACTCCAGCAGGTCGCGGCTGGATAGGTAGATCATGCGGTTGTCGATCATCACGGCCGCCGGTCCGCTCCCCCTGATCTCAATGGCATTCCGGGTTACATTCAGCCGGGGGATGCTCTTTAAAACATCGCTCACTGTTTTGTTCGCGTAGATGGGCAGGCCGTCAATATGGTAAACGATCCGGTCCACTTTTTTTTCCATAAAGTTCTTTCCGGCGGTCACATTTACACTGTCGAGCTGCGTGGTTTGCGCCTGGAGTTGAAGCCTTAACCTAGCATTGCTTGTTAGATTAAGGGTCGTATCGGCCATCCGGAACCCGGTGAAGGATGCGGTAATACGATAATGTCCTGCAGGCAGCGCCCCGAAAGTGAAAGCCCCTGATGCATCTGATAAGAAAGCCTGTTTCAAAACAGTGTCACGGTACAATCGGATAGTAGACTTCGCAAGTACACCACCCCGCCCGGAGGCTACAACCCCCGAGATGGAGAACTGCCCGTATGAAAACTTAAAAAACATTAAAAAGAATAAGGTATAGATGTACTTCATAATGCGCTGATGTACCAAAAAAAACATGGTGACTATAACAATATGAATATCTTCAGCTCAGCGATTCCTACTGAAAAAAATTATATCAAGTATCTATTTTATTATATATTATATACTTCGTGATATTTATGTTAATTTGGCAGGAGTGGACCTTCATTGTATTATCATCGACGACGAACCGCACGCGGTATCGGAACTGGCCGACCTGGTACGTGATGTACCCGGACTGCATATCGCGGAAACATTCGCTGACGCTCGCCAGGCAATAGCCTACCTGCGGCAGAACGGCGGTGTTGACATCGTCTTCTCCGACATTAACCTGCCAGGCATCAGCGGAATAGATTCGGCCAAATTGCTTAGAAAATACTGTCGTTTCCTGGTTTTTGTATCTGCCCACCGTGAGTTCGCCCTAGAAGCATTCGGTGTTAGTGCGAATGCTTACCTGGTAAAACCTGTCAGCAGAGCCTTGTTCATGGAAAAAATATATGAACTTACCACCGTGGAAAAACCCGCGGCCGCTCCTGAAGCTGAACAGGTATTATTTATCAAGGGCAACTCAAAAAACAGTTTTATAAAAGTTGCGCCCGGAAAGATCATATTTATCGAAGGTATGCTGAATTATGTAGTGATACATACGGAAGGAGAAAAGTATGTCACCTATATGGGGCTAAAGGACATCCTGGAAAAACTTGCTCATTTGACACAGTTCATGCGGATTAACAAATCAGTGATCATATCACTTAATCATATCAGTCATCTTGATGGACATGTCGTTTTTCTCGATAATAAAATGAGTTTCACCATAGGCAAGACTTTCAGGGACGCGTTTCGCGACTATATCGCGAAACGCACACTGAATGACGGCTAAAGTTATTGCATCGTCGTGGTTACGGTGGTGGCCGTGGCAGTTGTAGGATCGGTCGGGTGGTCAGGAGAGAGGCGAGGGCTTGTTCTCTTGAAAACGTGAAATGTTTTTTTCTCCTCAGATCAATTTTCTTTTTTTGAGCTTTCATTATGTTTTTTTTTGACGCTCAATAATATTTTTAAAGGGTTATTATTTTGATTTTATTATAGTAGATGCAGGAAATATTATATAATAGGCAAGTGTTTAAGATCAGGCACGGGAGACTTCACCTTTTGTGCTGGGCCATATTTATATTTTATGAAGTGGTGATCACTGGTGTGTTGCTGGGTCATTTCAGACCTCTTCCCACTTATATCCTTTTTTACTCGATCAATGTATCCCTGTTTTACCTGCACGCCCTTATCGTATTGCCATTCGGACTCGCCCACTCTGTGAAATCTCTTTGGCGTATACCTTTATTACTTATGGGAGAGCTTGCCGTTTATATCCTGCTGATAACCCTTTCAGAAAAAGTGGTTTACCTGTTCACCGGACTAGGCGGACGCCCCCTCGACTGGAAGTTCGTCGCCGGTACTGTATGGCGGGGTATTTATTTCATGTTATACGGCACCGGCTATTATTTTCTAATCAGTTACCTGGACAATAAGACCAAAGTGCACGCAGAGGAACTCCGCGTCGAGAAACTAAACAGTGAGCTACTGCGGACAGAAAAGGACTTTTTACGCGCGCAGATCAATCCGCACCTGCTGTTCAATACACTGAGTTTTATCAGGTTCGCGGCAAAAAAACAACCTGAAGCATTTGAGGATGCCATTATGACCCTCTCGGAGATCATGTCATTTTCTTTGGATGAAAAAAACAGCGAGTTCCTGGTTCTCGGTGAAGAGATCAAACAGATCAGGAATGTTATCAAACTGAACCAACTCCGCTTTAACAACCGCTTACAGATCAGCCTGGAGACCACGATTTCGGACGAGTATATACCGATTATACCCATTGTCCTTATTACACTCACGGAAAACATATTCAAACACGGCGATCTACTGGACGGGGATAACCCAGCCATTATCAGAATCTGCTCTGACGCGGAAGGTTTGTCTTTTTTTAGCAGTAATATTCCTTCTTTTTCAAGCCTGCATCCTGAAAAAGGCCACCAAGGACTAAAAAATATAGCGTCCAGGCTTGCTATCTATTATCCTGACAGGCATGAGCTTTCCTACGGGCTCAACAACAGGTTATTTGTCGTAAACTTATCCATCAGGTATTGACCCCTTGCGTATTGCCATTATGACCAGTCTCCGTCCCCTTTCCTTTAGCATTTGCAGGGTCCCCGCCTTCCCGGAAAACACGCAACTGGAGGAGGTTTGGGAGGAACTTAAAATCATGATCGCTGAAGCTTCTCCGGAATTTTACCTTATCATCAAAGACTGCCAGGCTACAGACCTTCCCCTGCTTGCGCCAAAAGAGCAGCTTACCATTTATAAATATTTCAACCGTGCCAGGTATCGGGCAACGCCTTTCGGGCGGTTCGCTTCGCTAACACTGGTGCCGCACGGACGTAGCAGCCGCACCGGCACACCTATCATCCTTGCACCTCCCGTTTATCATACGTTCGTCGACTGGAGCTTCCATGCCACTTGGGAAGCCGGGCTGAGGGCATCGGGCAATATCGCGAGTCAGTTCCAGGCTAACCGAACTATCTATCTTTCAGGGACGGAGATTAAATATATTTTCTTTAACGGCTTCACTTTCGAACTCAGTTCCGTCCCATACAACCCGTTTCTTTATGACCTGCTGCTTTTCGTCCGGGAACCCCGCGGTAAACCTGAACTCCTCTCTTTTATCAAAAATCACAAGGGCGACGGCAAAACAGCGGCGAAAAAGCTAATCGCGGAACTGATCAGCATCCAGCTTATCCTCGACGACTATAGCCCGAACATAACCGGGCCGGACTATTTCAAACGGCACAGGCTTCCGGCACAGGTTATGGGAACAGCCTACACCATTGCGGAACGACAATGGATATCCGGAGAACCGGGAGCCGAGGCGGCTCAACAGCTTAATGAAGCCATCGGCTTTCTTAACGCTATACTTCCCTTACAGGAAAACAATGACGTCAAAAAATTCAGGGATGGATTTCTGGAAAGGTTCGGAGACAGAGAAGTACCCTTATCCGCCGCACTGGATCCAGAGACTGGCCCGGGCTATGGAGGCCTGGAATCCGGCTTCCATACGCACGAAACTATGATAAACGAAATTAAAGCATTGCTGCAAAACACGAACGGGACAGACAGGATTTCCTACGGCGAACTTCAGCAATTCTTGCTCTCTTCCTGGCAGGAAAGGCCATGCATACGGTTAGAATCATTTCAACCCGGAACGCAGAAGGCACCGGCTTTGCCAAATACCCTGAGCGCTGTGACAAGCTTCGCTGATGACTTGCTGGTTTGTGAACACATCGGCGGCAATACGGCCAATGCCATGCTGGGCAGGTTCTCACTGCTTGGTGGCGGATTTGAGGCTTTTGGCAGGAACATCGCTGAGACGGAGGAGGCAGCAAATCCTGGGGTTATCTTCTTCGATGTTGCTTACAGGGCGGAAGATAAAATAGATAATGTAAACCGGCGCGGCAGACTTTATCCTTTCGAGTTTTGCATTCTTTCCTATTCGACAGGTGATAAGAATATTGAATTGGATGACCTACAGATTGCCGTCCGCCAAGGCGAGATTATCTTGAGGTCCAAAAAGTTAAACCGGCGGGTTGTGCCCAGGATCGCATCGGCCTATAACTACGTCCGCTCCGACTTGTCATTGTTCAGGTTCCTCGCCGACCTGCAGCAGCAGCAGATCAGGTCCTCGCTCAGATTGGATCTTCGGGCTATTTTCCCCGGTTTGAGTCGCTACCCTCGGGTACAATTTAAAAAGGTCATCCTTTCACCCGCCAGGTGGCTGGTTCCGGATATATTTCGCCCTGGAGGTGTTTCAAATAGTACTGAAAAGCTGAGGCAGTGGCTTCATGAACAAGGTATCGGCATGTTTAGTTACGGCAACAGTGACCAAAAGCTGACATTCCGCGCACATAGCGATACAGACCTCGAAGCATTCCTCGCGGTTATCAAAAACAAAACCGGAATATATATTACGGAATATATACCATTGCGCAAAGGGATCGTCGGCGATAAAATGGGTAAAGCTTATAATTCGGAATTCATTTACAGCTTTTACCACACGGAGCAGATTTACGCGCCTATAACAGTTGCAGGGCATTCCCCGGAGCCGGCCGGCGTAAAAAAATATTTCCTACCTGGACAGGAATGGCTTTATTTTGAGATATATTGTCATCATATCTTTGCCAATCTTTTGTTAACTAACCATATAGCCCGTTTTATCACTGAAAATAGACAGAAGATCGTGCAATGGTTTTTTATTCGCTATAACAGCCCCAGCCACCATATCAGGTTACGTGTGAAGCTAGAGCATCCAAGAGAGGGATACTTGCTGATGAACGCCCTGTCGCTCATACTGGAAGCCTCTATTCTTTCCGGCCAGGTTAAGGAGTTTCTTCTAAAACCTTATCTCCGAGAAGTGGAGCGCTACGGGACGGAACGGATCGATCTCGCTGAAAAGTTTTTTTTTAGAGACAGTACGGGCACACTTCGGCTGATGGCCAGAAATGTATCCGCTGAACATCGGTATTACTGGTCCATTCGTCTTCTGGATTCAATATTGCTGGAAAACGGTTACGAATATGCTGCCAGACTCGCTTTCTATGCCGAAATGGAAAAATCCTTTGCTTCTGAATTCGGTATTATACCGGCAGCTTTTAGGAAAATAAATGACGGTTTCGCCGCCTTTAGCGAACATACCAAAGTACTGGTAATAGAAAAACTTGCAGGGGCAAAACGATGGAAAGAGTTGAGAAATGCCTTTAACGCCTGCGTCCGGGTCACCCCACAGCACCTAATGGAAAGAATGATTGCCGACCTTTTTCATATGCATGTAAACCGGATGTTTGAAACTGATCAGCGAATGCATGAAATGATCATTTACATTTATCTCCAGCGTTTGACCAGGAGGCGCTATTACACAGAGCGAAATGGACAGTTGCCAGTCTGATTAGCATTTGGCATTGAACTATTGATAGCTCATCGTAAATAAGAAAATTGGATAAATTCCCTAAGTTCTTAGCACTTAAATTAGTAATGGTCTGAAACTGGCAGTATTGCAGATTAGTTTATGCAAAAAACTATTGAAAGCAAAATCAATACACACTTACATAACAAACCAACTTATATTTAAATTAAATTCTGATCAGGATCAATACTCA
Organism: Mucilaginibacter sp. SJ; assembly: GCF_028993635.1. Classification (NCBI taxonomy): domain Bacteria; kingdom Pseudomonadati; phylum Bacteroidota; class Sphingobacteriia; order Sphingobacteriales; family Sphingobacteriaceae; genus Mucilaginibacter; species Mucilaginibacter sp. SJ. Next base: position 3,267,732 of record NZ_CP118631.1, on the reverse strand, counting down.
CCGGCGGATTTAGTAAAATCGAAAGCATATACTATCAATCAAGAACTTACGACAAACGAATGTTAACTGGTTCGATGTACACACGGCAATATCGGTAAGAGGCGGGCAAAAAATTATTCCAAATGCCAATTATGTAGGTGTTCAAAAAATCTCCTATGTCAATTCCTTTAATCCGTTGTAGATGAACCGAAAAGTTGCAGGAACTATTCAATCCGGGAAGTAGTTAATTCCCGGATCGACATTTCACGCTCGCTCTCTCCGAGAAACTCAATGAAATGATTAAAAGTATAGCGCAAATTGTTTTATGATTCTTGCTCAGATCAGATGCAAGCTTTTATCCAATGCCTGCTGAAACAGCATGCCAATTGAATCATTTTTAATTTTTTCGTTCATCGGACAAAAATCTTTCACCGAAAGGCAAAACGATAATCACAGCGAAGCTGGCAGGGCCGGGGAATAATCCACGACCTCTGCCGATGCCTCAACTGTGGTCCTAGCAGTACCCGGTGCGGTCTCTTTTTTTGCCAGTTCTTCTATTAGATCAAGAAAGGCTTGCACTTGTGTGCATAATAAATCAGCTTCATGGTCAACTACCTGGTAGTTATCTTTATATCGGACATCCGAGTAGCTTGCGGAAAGTACCTTAAACAGATGCTTCTCTTTTGCAAAATGTCGCCGGAATAACGCTGACGGTTCCGGTGAAAAGCAATTGCAGAAATCAATTAACCGGCCGATATTATGGATGTCAGACCGGTATCCTGTAAACAGCCTTATCAATGCCCTGCATCCTTGCTCAACTGCCTGATGAAGTAAAAAGATAACATTATTGTCGAAGTCGTTTTCCAGGCAATTCCATGCACTTTCTAAGAAGCCCAATGCAAGGTTGTAGATCCTTTTGAAAGCTTCTCGGTCTTTTAAAATGGCATCTTCCACTTTGGCTTCGTCAAAATCAGGAATCATCGTAAAGCCGTCGGAAGTATAAATTAGTGCGCCGTTTAAACAGACATTTAAAAAGAAAGTGTCGTATTTGTAAACAAGGTTCATCACTGTTTCAAGCCCATGTGCGACGACGAATGTACCAGGGAATAATTTACTGATATAATCCTGCATTGCATGCTCTATACGGGTGATATCGGTAGTCATTACCAGTAAATAGTAATTGGTTTCAGAAACAACTTTTGAATGATCAAAAACAGTAGCTTCCTCGCTTGATCTGTTTATTGCAGCAAAACAAATGATCTTCTTAATTTGATATTGATTGGTTAAGGCTTTCGCTATCTCCTGCAATTCCTTGTGCTGTGTATCGGTAAGTTTGATTTGTATAGTATTCATTTTGCAATCATTTACTTTTTTTCAATGCATCATTTGCTTTTATTCCAGACATTAAGGTACGCACGATCATACGCTGGTTGACCAGTTCAATTTTTAGTTTGAGCACTTCAGCAAGGGTCGCATTAGGCGGCGCATCCAAATAATCTGATTGGCTACTTATTATTAACTCATACAATTCAGGTTCTGCATTAGCCAGATGGTCAAAGCGTCTTTCAATTTCGTTAGTAAAAAGTTGGGTTAACCAGGATAATCGATCAATGTCGGGATTTGCTGTTTTGTACCCGGTTTTATAGAATAATAACGCTTCAAGTAATGCAGTTAAAGAGCTGGCTATTAACCTGAGGGCCTCACGTAAATTCTCCTTTTCTATTTCATCGTCGATTTTATCATAAAGCATTTTCGACTCTGAAAATTTTTGCTCATAGTAAGGTGTGCCTGCGTCCTCAGTTTGCCTAAGATTTACCGTTAATTGTTCTTTCAATTTTAGATCTTCACTTTCCTGGACGATAATACCCCTGGCCAAAACATATTTTAAAAAGGCTTTGTCGTCATCATTTTGCGACCGTAGAATTGATTCGCTTTGGATTACTGTAAGAATATGAATGAGCGGCTCGGCAGCTTTTTCAATTGCTTTATTAAGATCCTCGCTTATGGGCGTTCCGGTATCATCTATTAAAATGTAAAGCATGAAGGTGTCAGTATCCTTAAAGCTGTTGATATGGATGACGGCTTTTATGGATGGGACTGCTTTTCGTATGGCATCAGCTACTTCTTTCAATGCCAGTTTTTCCGCCACGGTTTGTTCTATACGAATGATGCCCTCTTCTGTTTTTTTTACGATCATTATCCCACCTCCTTGACGGATGTCCGCTTCATTGACCGGCCCTTTTTTCAAAGTTGGGTTATCGCTTTCGCGTTGCCTGATGATCCACGCGGCGGAGTACAGTCTTTTCACAGATTTGTAAACGAGAATAATTTCGTTCATTGACATACTATCCTCAACGGCATGCGTGGAAAGAGCAAAGTGTATCCATTCATTCAGGTAATCTCTGAATTGTTGAGGCTTGATTTCCTTAAAAACGCGCTTCACTGCTATATAAGGATTCATCAATTCTTCCGGTGACAGCTTTTCCGCGAACCAATACCATAGCTGTTTTTCTTCATTTACTTGCTTATCAGTGGTTGCAACCGAACGGTCGTCATCCTCGTTATCAAGATATAATAAATGGAGGGCTTCAAGTAGTTTGAGTGTAGCCTCATAGGTGTCAAATAATTTACCTGGCCCAAATCTTTCATTTTTAAAGCTTTCGTAATTTATCACATAATATCGCCAGGTTTTAAGGTCTTCGAAATGTCCTTTGGGCCAATCAAGATCAAAAAACTGATTGACGACAGTTAATGGATATTGTACTTCAGAAAAGCGAAGATTTTTGGGGTAGTGTTCCCACGGGGCATATTTACCGCAATACATACTCAATTCCTTTATACCGGTCTTGATTGGCCGACGATACAAATCTCCAAAGGAAAAAAGTGCTAACCTATTCTTTGAAGTTCTAAAGAATCCTCAATGATCGAATACCTTATTTGCAGCATCTATTTCACAGACCTGGTTGAAAGATCTTCTAATGAAGAAGTGGTTAAAAAAGAAAAGGCCCGACTTTCGCCGTGGCCTCTCTGGCTGTCAACCTTATATTATTTTCATTAGAAATCGCGTAGCTAATCTTCAGCGTTCGTTAATATTATGTTTCTCTAATAGCACAAATATCATCAACGGAAAATTGCTAAACCATTCTGCGGCTTTCTATCTGATACAAACAAGGTCATATTTAACCCGGTATTATTTCTATATTAGATAAATCTTCCTTTTTTATTATTTTGTTTAATTTTGAACGAACTCTACTACTCACTTATGAATACTACCGACATACCAAAGAATATCCATCAAGGTCGAAACGTTAAACGCTTCCGAGAAATGCTCGGATTAAAGCAGGAAGCACTTGCTATTGAATTGGGTGATGATTGGAGTCAAAAGAGAATATCTCTTTTGGAATCTAAGGAGGTGTTGGAGCCAGAATTATTGTCACAGGTAGCTAAAGTGTTGAAAGTACCTGAAGAGGCCATCAAAAATTTCGATGAGCAGGCCGCTGTGACATATTTCAACACTTTTAATGACAACAGTTTCAGTAATAGCAATGGTACTTTTCATGCAAATTATTGCACTTTTAATCCAATAGATAAATGGCTTGAAGTTATCGAAGAAAACAAAAAGCTTTATGAACGCCTCCTACAAAGTGAACGTGAAAAAGTAGAAATCTTAAAGAACAAGGGTTAATGGAAGAGCATGCTGGTGAAAACAATTACCAGGATAGGGTATTTGCATTTATCAACGATAAAGAATTTGCTACAATAGATCAGCGATTTAAACCTTACTTTGAACTTCATAAGATTGAAGGAATTTTTGATCTGTTTGATGTTATTCAATCCGATTCCGGTGGTAATAATACAGCCAAACTCATTTGGAAAACGCAATGGGACTTACCTATTGAACTTAAGAAAGCTGTTATCGACGTTTACAGCAGACATTTTCAGAATTAGATTTACCTCTACACCATAGCCGACTGGCCAGATAATCACAAACACACCCAGTCATATCACCGCTTAAACAACGGGAGCTGTTAGCAGGAAAACTGTCAAGGCCCGGCGATAGCCGGTTTATATAGCCTTGACTGTTTTCCTGCGTAGCTAACTTTGTGACTGCGGTGCTGTGACTAACCAATAATCAGCGGGCGGGACAGGCAGGTGTGTATGAGGAACGAATACACTCCTGCACGCGCGGCGGCAAGGCTGGCGGCGCAATGAAACCCGGAGCGAAGCTCGTGGTGTAATGGAGCCGCCTGCCGCAGCCGTATGGCCACATGATCCTTACTTACCGTGATAGCTGTTGTCCCCGATCATAATCCTGTCCCGGTCGTTTTTTCTTTTTGCGCCTTTTTCCGTCGTCTACTGTCGGCGGACCATAGTTTTTGGCGGCACCATCAAGCAACACCTCCAGGATCCCTTTGCTATGGCTTTGCTGGAACAGGTTACCGGACTCCTGAACCCTCTGTTTTTCCCTGAACTCAACCTTTTGTTCGTAGCTTCCATTTTTCATAGCATTCGCATATCCAAACGATTCTTTGATCTCCCTTTCATAATTAAACATCCGGTCAAAGATCTGCTCCGCCGACTGCTTAAAAGCTACCCGGTCAAACTGCCCGACGATTTTACTATGTTCAGCATTCGTCCCTTTTGAATTATTCAGCGGGCTTAACTTGATGGTGTTACTGGCATCCTTCCTGCTGACAATGACCTGTACATGCATCTGCTCGCCCGGCTTGACATCTCCTCGGCTGGCCATGCCTTTCCTCACTTCCAGATCTTTATAAGTGTAATACCTTTTGTTTTCCAGCTTGGCATAATAAACCAGGTCCTGGTTACCTTCTACCCGGTCACGCTTAAAGTTTTTAGCATAAGCATCCATTACCTCATTGGCGTAAGCTTTTAAATAATCTTTCGCACCCTCCTTTCCAAACTTCTCTTTCAGGTATAATAACTCTTTTTCACTCGGGCTGATGTTCACCAGGAAAAACTTGGCATCGTCCTTTGAAAGCTTCGCTATATTATTATCGATGCCTGACCTTACTTCATAGGGCTGGCTATTATTCCGTTCGTGGTTGAACCAATACTCCAGCTTATATTGTTTATCCTGCGCTTCGGCGATACGGTTCTCTCTTTCGAGGTAGGCTACCAACTGGCTGCTGCTGCCTTTATTGTTCCCGGTTTCACTGGTTGTAATATTGATGTGCATTTTTTTCTTGGTTAAGTTTAAATAACATACCCATTTACAGGCTGCTTCATGATCGCTGTCACAGGTTTTCTAACTGTTCCCTGGCAAAACGTACCAGCTCATCCTTATCTGCCTGCTTCGCAAATACATTTAAATTCTCCCGATGGGAAACATAATGCTCCAGGATTGTTTTGAAACGGACTTTCAGATTTCTTTTTTCCAATTGCAGCCTGTCCATAGTTTGGAGATATTTCACGATCTCTTCTATTGCTTTTCTTTGGACTGCATGAGCTTCTTTCTGCTCCTTATTATGCGCGATGATATATTGGTTAAAATAATCCACGATCTTCAATTGTGAATTGATCATACGCTCCGAATCTTTTTTTAAGGGCATCAAAAGTTCCTGCTCCTGTGTCCTGATAAACGCAACGATATTGTCCGTCTTCCTGTTGATCGCATTTTTCAATAGCTCATCGTTCAAATCCCTCGGATCTTTCTTGGTCTTATAAAAATAATCTACCATGAACATGAACAGGTTAAGCTTTGACAGGCCGCATTTATTAGCGATGATGACCAGCTTTTCATCTGTCTTCACCGGGAACCGGATCGTTTTTATATTTTCATCCTTGCTCATAAGATCTTTCGTATTGCAATAATTGAGTATACCTCCAGGTATACTGTTTTCGGTATCTGAAGCATAAAAGCGGGGGAAAAGTATACCACAGGTATACGCAAAACCGCGTTAGCCCCGCAGGGCGAGCGGAAAAGTCGGGTGTGCCCGACTTCCGCTCGCTCCCTTCCCAACCGGCAGGCCAGTAAACCTGGCTGCCAAGTTTGGGATGATAAGACGGTTCATAGCTGATGTAACCATATTCATCGAGTTCTTTGATACATTTGTGATAGGTTGCAATCGACGCTATCCGGCTAAAGGCCATAAGCGTCTTTCTGGTAACAGGAAACGGGCTTTTAAAGCCAGCGCGCTGCCATTGGACAAATAATGCGCTGAACAAGCTGATGTGTGTAGTATTCAGCCGCCCGTCCATGCTCATGCGTTTGAGCAGCTTACTATAACCGGCAAGTTCACTGGCCGCAATTTTAGGATTACTCATTGCAGCCCCCCTTCCAGTAGCTTGTTGATGTCATCGAGCTTGTAATACATGATGCTGCCGATACGGGTATAACTCAATGTCCCGTTGATGCGCAGGTTCTGTAAGGTGCCCGGTGATATTTTCAGCAGCTTCCGTACTTCGTTACTTTTAAGCCATTTTTTTGACTGCCCCTGTCCGTCCAGTTGAACCAGTTTCCTGATTTCTGTTAACAGTTCGCTTTTAAATTCATTCAGATCTCCTTTAGTGATCAGTTCACTTGCTTGCATAATAGCCTCCTTCGTTAAATCGTTACTTCATACTTGTACCGCCGGTACCGGGTACGAAGCAAAGATGTTAGCAAAGCGATATCATTCATTACCATAAACCAAGCTATGGTAATGGCAGCCAAAGCATCGTGCTGAAAAAGAGCATGCTGAATAATTTCGAGGCAATTGTTAACTTTTGCCTGCAAAAGAAAAGCAAACCTAAAATCCGAACTTAATTTAACCTGCGTTTTGCTGGAACGATGTTAAAATGCTGGTTTTCGGAGGGGACAGCAGATGACCTGCCACTCGGATTGCTTGCGTCGCGCGGGTAGTAGCGCCGCACGCGCTCTAATTTTATCGGTTCGCCGTCTTCCTGGAAGTACCGGCAGATCAGTTTGGCCCAGGTGATGGGCATCTGTGAAAATACCAATTCCTTATCACCCACCTTTAGTGTCTCGATCTTTTTGAACAGGTCAACCACAGTCAGGAAATGACCGCTGGCAATATTGATCGGGTAGTCGGTATCCAACTTCTCAGCCTTCCTGCGCTCATCCATCAGGCGTTGCATTTGTTCTTTGAGTATTTTGATCTGGCCTTCCTTCTCTGCAATGATCTCAGCATGGGTACGGCCAAGGTTCCACTCATCGATGCTTTGAAGATATTCTTTAAATCGGTTAAGGTGAAACTTGTATCGGAAGTTTTGGGCATGACTTGAAGTATACCTGTCTTTTTGCCTTAACTGTGCAATAGAATCTTGTGTGACATCCCACACATACCTGAAGAACTCCTGCTCAGTTGCATCATCGTATTCAGATAGAAAGAATTGCAGTTGGTATTTATACAGTTCATCGAATTCTTGTTCACTCTTTCGGTAAAGCAAGTTAAGAAAGTGGTTATCTTCAACTTTTTTATTCCAGAAAAATGGGCGGCCTATATCATTAGAATCCTTGTTAAAATCGAATGGCGCCCGGTGTTTAAAATATTGTTCTCGCATAAGTTAGACTTTAATCTAAAGTTAATACTTTAATATTGCGTTTTAGAATACAAATAATACCGAAATAATCTGACCAACCAATATGTTAACATGGTTCCATTTCAAGAGGATTTGGACTTAATGCGAATTGTTCCCAATTTGGAAATTCTATTTGGTTGTCGAAAACCACAAAAAGAGGCTGTCTCAAAAGGAAGGGCAGCCCCTTTTTGTTTGACGTGATATTTTTAGTAACTTAAGGACATGGGAGGCAAAGCAGTTTTTAAGGAATATGACCCTGACCAGTTAACGTCCTTACCGTATAACTGGAAGAGTTGATACCGTCAGGTCATCCGGTACGTATCGTTAAACAAGTGGTTGATGCGGTGGATGTCAAACCGATCAACCGGAAGTACAAAGGTGGCGGTGCCTTGAGTTTTCATCCCCGGCTGATGCTGAAGCTATTGGTCTACGGTTACCTGACCAACACCTATTCCTCACGCAAGCTGGAAGAGCAGGCGGCACAGAACGTCCACTTCATGTGGCTTTTGGGGATGAAGAAGCTCGATCATAATACCATCAACCGTTTCCCCAGCGAGAAGCTGTTGGACGTTCTCAAGTAGATATTCTCGCAGATCGTATTGTTGTTGCAGGAGGAAGGGATCGTATGGCTGAAAGAAACCGTATTTACAGATGGGACCAAGATCAAATCGGCAGCAAGCAAGTACACTTTTGTATAGGGCAAAAGCATCAAATCCAATAAAGAAAAGATGAAATCCCAGCTGGATGAGTTAAGTTATGGAGTTATGCCCAAAGCGTGGCAGTAGAAGAGCTTAAAGATACCGTCCCGCTTGAATACAGCGATATCAACCCGCAGAAGGTAAAGGAAACTATCGCCAAGGATCAACGCGGCACTGGATGACCAGGAGGAGGTATCGGGGAAAGTAAGGCAAAAGCTGAACTACGCTAAAAGCACTGGCCGTAGAACCTTCGGAAATACAATGAGCAGGAAAAGCTGTTAGCCGGTCGTAACAGCTACAGCAAGACCGACCCGGACGCCACGTTTATGCGGATGAAGGAAGACCATATGCTGAACGGGCGGCACAAACCGGCTTACAACCTGCAGATCAGTACCCAGCAGCGTTCATTCTCCATTACTCACTTCACCAAACGTCAATAGATTACCAGACCCTGCCATCCCGCATCGAACGGTACGAAGCCTTATATAACGAAAAGCCAAAAGCGGTAGTAGCCGATGCCGGTTATGGCTCGGATGAGAACTATGGGGTGCTGGACGGGAAAGGTATTGAAGCCTACATCAAGTATAACACCTTTGATAAAGAGCAGAAAGAAGGCATCAAAGCGTTCAGCAATGACAGCCTGTACGACAACGAACAGGAGAACTACTTGGTATGCCCCATGGGCCAGCGAATGCAGCACGTCAGCACCGGGCAGCGAATAACCACATCCGGCTACATCCAATTCATCAGCCGTTACCAGGCCCGGAACTGTGACGGCTGTCCGATGCGGGGCGTATGTCATAAAGCTTCCGGAGACAGAGTTGTTGAGATCAACCACCGCCTGAGAAAACACAAGCAGTCAGCCAAAGAAAGATTGAACACAGAGCAAGGCATCAAATACCGAAAACGACGGACCACCGATGTAGAACCGGTATTCGCCAACCTGAAGCATAATCACGGCTTCAGTCGCATTTTGCTGAAAGGCATGTCCAAAATCGATGTCGAAATCGGCTTACTTTCCATTGCTCATAATGTCAGAAAATGGAAAGCCTGAGAAAAAAGGCTTTTATCCCCCCAAATTACTGCAAACCAACTCTACAGTCAGAAAGTAAGCCGACGCTGTCCGGATTCCATAATAACTTATCTAAAGTGACTTAAATAAAAAAAACGCCTCGTAATTGACTTATGAGACGGCTTCTTTCAGGCGATAGTCACAGCAAACTAAGCGCCTAAAAATTCTTTTAGACTCTTATTAAGCGGTGTAATCTCGAATGGATCATGAGTAACGTTATATAATATTCCGTCGGAATCAACGCCTATAAAATCTCCATCTTCAAGTTCTTTGATGTGATAATATAATTTACCGTTCAATATAACTTCATACACATTTCCTTGGCTAACAAGCTCAAGATCTTGAGCAGCCAAGAGTTTTTTTGCATTGTCGTAATAAACGTTGTCATTTCGCTTTTTAACATATCTACTAACGTCGACATTAGCAGCATCAATTTTAACATCCTTTGGACCAGACAAGGTGTAGCCACAGATTACTCCTTCAGAAACGTGGATAGTTAGTGTCTTAAAATGAGAGGTGTGGCTGTCGAAGACCCGTATATCGGTTATTTCATAATCAGCTTCTTTTTTCTTCTCAAATTTGTTAATTAACGTAGGGGCAAAGGAAAAAGCAACATAATCCGGGAAAGCTGAACTGTAACCCACCAAAGAATAAAGAAATAGTTTTTCATCAATTTGGTTAATCAACGACTCAAATTCTTTGGGAAGCTTCTTTAATGCATTTTTAATCAACACCATTTCCCAAGTTTCAACAGGGAGGCGTTTCTTCTTCGATTTGAATAAGTTAAACATAATGTTTATTTAAATTTTGTAAACCAATTATATTCGCCCGTAAAGAGTCCTAGACGGGGCTTGAAACTCGCTCTAAGAAACTGATATCTATATGGATCTATGAGCGCATGTTGAACGGTGTTTAACTTTATCACATTAAACCGATTGTTAACAAAATAGTTTGGAATATTATACGCTTTTTGCATACGTTGAGTTATGAAAGCGTGATGAAATTCGTCGCTAATAAGTTGGTAACCTTCCTCAACTTTTATTTTAGCCAATGTTTTAGTGCCGCCACGAGAAGCCTTATATTCACTGAATGTGGGGCCGACATCCACAAACGGAGTGTTCTTAAAGCTCGCAAACTCACTAATTGGTGCAAAGGTTCCAAATCCGACGATTTGTCCGTGAAGCCCCCTCGAGTCTATTTTTGCCCTTACTTCGGCAGGTGCATTGAAGTAATTTACCATGCCATGATATTGGTTCACCCAAAAATCTGTGGTAAATACTTGGATCGCATTATAATAAGCATCACCCGCATACAAAAGAGCCGTTTGGGGCTTATCTATGATTCTATTCCAATTTTGCGTAATGCTAGTTGCATCATCGTAATTTGACATGTCGTCCCACAGGGTTCGCCAATATCCTCTTGTTCGTTGCGCATTAGGTGATTTGTCTGTGCCCGGAGGCTTACTCGACGAAGTTGCCTGTTCGCTTTCCAAGTATCCTATTTGTACCGAATTTGATCCAAATATTTCTTGAAGTTTTTCTAAACTCCAACCGGTACCAATGTCTGTCTCCATCCCGTTAGGGTCGGTATTCCCCATAGGATTGCCCTCAACGTAACTATAGGGACTGAATTGGTGACCACTTTCAGACATTGGGTCAATGGACGTCCATCTTGCCACTAGTGGGTCATAGAACCTTGCACCATAATCGTAATCGCCTATCTCCTCCTCTAATTCTTTCTTGTTATATAAATACTCGTTTTTAGTTCCCGATACACTATAGTTGATCTCCTGTCCATAAGGATAGTAATTGTCTTCTTGGACTTTTCGTGCAACGCCGGTTCTAGAATCGAAGGATACTCGTATATTCCCTAAATGATCGAATAAGTAATATTCATAGTTATAAGATACCGCGTCAATGGGAAGCGACTCTCCTTCGTCGTTTCGAATAAACGAAAGCGCAGATGTTGCACCATCGTATTGAATGCCGGCAACGTAATCTGTATTACTGGTCGCTGCACTTACTCTTCTAAGTTTTTGGCCTGACGCATCATATGTATAGGTTATGGTCTTCGCTCCGGTAACGTTTTGCGGTAAATTAAGCCTGTTATATGAGAAATTCACTGTTCCGGAAATTCGGCTTTGATCTACAAGCATATTACCATTGCCGTCGTAGTTATAGTTTGAAGTACCGTGCTTAACACCGCTATCGTTTAGCGTCCCATCGGTAATGGTTTGTAATATGTTCGTATTAGAGCTTCCTACGGTATAATTATAAGTTAACTGATCAACCAATACTCCGCCAGTATTATACCGATTCAGCGCACGAATATTACCCATTCGGTCATAGGCCGCGATCTCGGTATTTCCTTCCGTTGATGTACCACTAATTAGTCGATTTAATTTGTCGTACGAATAGGTATAACTATTCACGTTTTGTGCAGACGCAGTGCCCCAACTTTGGCTCGCAATATTTCCGTTATATTGCGCTGTTGGCGAAATGCCACTAATGCCATTTACAACGTTATATTGCAATTGTTCTTCAAATAATGGAGCGGTGCTTTTTAAAAGCCAACCCCGTTCGTTATACTGAAACCCAACATCTTGTAAATAACTGGTGCCATTGGTGCTGTGCAAATGTTTTGTTAGCAATTGCCCTATTTCGTTATAGTCTAATTTTGAGAGCTGTACTTTGGTATCCGAAACCGGTGCCGATGTCCCGTCTTGATTCGTAATCTGCTGCCAACTTTCTTTTTGCCTGCCAACATGATCGTAAATTGATTCCTTGGCAATATTGTATTTGATTACAGCATTTGTCTGCCCACTCACGTATATATAATGATTACGTACAGAATTGGTCTGCTGTCTTAAAAAATCGTAAGTATTATCGAAGCTGTCATAATTTCTTATTGTAACATTCGCTCCTTTAAAGTGTTGAACATAGTTTTGTCCGATATTCCAGTTCTGATCGTAGTACTGAGTTTTTAATAAGAGCGGTAGCGAACTCGTTAACAAAGCAACTTTTGACCCTGTCGGAAGTCCTCGAGTCATTTTGTTATAACTGGAAGGCGTATAAATTCCTGGTCTGCCAGGAATATCGTAATTATCGAAGTAATTCGCTGATAGGGTTGAAAAACCAATAGTGGGATAAGTACGCGTGGTATAGTCAGCGCCAGGCAATTTTGTTTCCCATTCGCTTGTTTGAGCGTCAACAAGAGCTTGCTGTTGAGCACGGTAATCTACACCAACAGTGCTTCCCGGCAAGGTATAGAAGCCGGAGATCACTGTTCGCTGGAAACCATCGTATTTAACAAAATTCCACTCTTGAGGGTTTTTCATCCTTTGCACGGAGTCTTGCAATCCGACCAATTGATCCATTTTGTTATAAAGCATCAGCAGCCAACCTTGGCCCGGAATCTTTTTTTCCACCATTCTGTTACGTCCGTCGTACCTGTATTGATAACAAAACGCATCCAATTTATCCTGAGTAATGTTCCCCGCATCAGGGTCAGCATTTGGGGGCAAGACGTAGGTTAAATTAGAATAATCGTCATATACATAGTAGGTAGATAAAATTTCGTCTTGATTAGTATTATCATTGTGATTAAAAACCCGTCGTAGAACAACTTTTCCCGCTTTGTCCTGGTATTCTTCAGTAGTGTTCCATTTTTGATTTGTCTGCGATGGCAACCAGTTTTCATTCTTCGTAACTGTTACAAATAACTGGTTAAGTTGATATCCACCGAGGTCTTTCAACGCTGTTTTAAATTGACCCGGAGCTGGGTAATCCACGCCATATAATTTTGCCCAAAAGCCGGTACCGGATGAAACGCCGGATGCGTTATTGGTTGCATATGCAAATTTGGTAGTGTGCCCGGCATTTGTTGTTCCCGATTTGCCAGTCAATTGCCAATTATCACCCGGAGCTCCCTGCTCCAAAGGACGATCAAGAGGCGATGTCTCAATTTTGGTTTCAGAAGTTGGGAAGTTAGTGCTAGCAACACCAGGAGCATTCCAAGTTGCACTACTTGGATTCGCGTAAAACGAAGCCTGATCGGAAATCGCTGTGGCGTTATACCGCCCGTCGCTTGTGGCGGTCGGTTTAACCGGGTATGGTAAGTACTTAATCGTTTCTCTCCCATAGCCATCGTAAGCAATAGGCTGTATGATGTCGCGCTGTGACGGACTTCCTTTAACCTGCACCTCTTGGATCGGACGGCCCAAATCATCGAGGTATTCTATGTTTGTTTCGACCATAGTCACATCATTACTAATGGCGTATAGCGCGTCGTTGGTAGTAATACCTGCAAGCTTGGGGACCATCGTTGCGATATAGTTCATATCCGCGCTAGGACTGGGCGCGCCGTTATTGACCACCGTGATCGAAAGCGGGGCGGCTCCTGTTCCATAAGCGTTGTAGGCAGTTACAGTATAATTGGTTGGCGCGGATGCGGTAGGAGTGCCACTGATCGCACCATTGCTACCATCGAATGCCAACCCTGGCGATAGGGAAGGAGAAATAGTAAAGGCAGAAGAAACGACTTTTCGAATAAGGTTCGTCGTAAAATCACCAACGTATAAAAAACCAGAACCGTCAACAGCGAGACCAAACGGGAGATTAAAGGTTGCTACGTTTCCTGCGCCATTGTTTGCACCAGCTGTTCCTGTCCCGGCAACCGTAGTTACTACACCGGCAGCGGTGATTTTTCTAATTCTATTATTGGCCTCATCGGTGACAAACAAGTTTCCCTGTTTATCGATAGCAAGCCCCGTCGGAGCGTTAAATTTTGCAGCGGCACCAGTGCCGTCTAAATAGCCACTTGTGCTACCAGCCAGGGTGCTAACGAATCCGGATGGGGTAATTTTTCTTATTCGAGCGTTTACACGGTCTGTTACAAACAAATTTCCTGATGCGTCAACGACGATACTAAAAGGCTGACTGAACGCTGCGGCTGCCCCCTGGCCGTCAGCCGTCCCCGCCGATCCACTTCCCGCTAAGTCACTTACAACACCGGCCGGGGTAATCTTTCGAATTTTATTGTTAAATGTATCTGCAACGTATACATTCCCGGAGGCATCAACAGCAACCCCGCATGGATAATAAAAGCTTGCCGCAGCTCCAGTGCCGTTTGCGCCACCCTGTGAGCCACTGCCAGCAAACGTGGTAACCATGCCAAAAGGGGTTATTTTTTTTATCTTGTTATTGTCTTCATCTGCAACATATATATTTCCCACTTGGTCAGCCGCAAGACCTACCGGATGCCAAAATGCAGCCGATGTTCCTTGTCCGTCAGCATCTCCAGTATAATATCTGCCCGCGAAAAGACTTACAGTACCATTTGGTGTAATTTTGCGAATTATGTGAGTTCCGCCCTCTGCAATATATATGTTGCCAGAAGGATCAACCGTTGCGCCTAGCGGCTGATTGAAGCTTGCAGCCGTTCCTACTCCGTCAGTTGATCCTGCGGAACCGGTTCCGGCAAGGGTCGTAGTTTGCCCGGTCGAAGTTGCTCCGCCGGTATTCGTTGGACTAAAGCTGATCGATACCCCTGCTGTAAGTGTTCTGTTGCGTGGAGTATAACTGATTACGGGAGCTTGTGCATAACTCCTTCCAACGACGAAGAAAAACGACAGCATGACGATTGCTGTCCACATATATTTATTTTTGAATGGCATGGCTTAGATAAGGTTAAGTTTAAATTTGTATCACTGGGCGATAACGTGATAGTCTATATGTTTGACGATATTTCCTGCTTGATCTTTGATGTTCATCAGGCGCTTAGATGCATCGTATTCGTAATAGGTGATTTTACCGGTAACGTCGGTTTGGCTTGTTATTCCAAGTAAAGGTTCATACACAAACGTACTCATTTGCGAATCAGTAGGATATAAGCGAAGCTCATCAATTGTCCCCGTTCCCGAAATTGTCACTGTTCCTCCTGTCGGATAAGTAACAGCGTGTTCGTAATATGTATAACCGTTATATGTATAGCCTTGAGTAACTGAAGTTGAGTTGCTAACCGTTTGTTGGCCATTCTTGCTCCAATAGGAAACAATATACGTTTTTGAAGTGCTCAAACTGTCGCGATATACAGCGCCTGTTGATAAGCTATACACACTTTTACCAGCAGGGGCTAAAATGTCCTTAAGTGGAAATCCGGCATACTTCCACCTTCCTGTACCGTCTGACTCAAATGATGTGTAGGCAACAGAAGCATAATCTGAATTCTTAATCTGCCCGATAACATATTCTTTGTTATAGTCCCAAATGACACTATTGGTCTGTTGCTTATCCGTGAATTGCAAAATATTTCCGTTGCCGAGATCGTATTGATCATATTTAGTAACGGACGGTAACCCAAGGCCGGGATGCGTATCGAGGCTGTCTCTGATCGGCAAGATTAGACTGCCAAATGATTTAAATTTACGATCCAATCGAGAGGTAAATCTTGGCCCTTTGATAGGATCAATTCTCATCTTTAATACAACAAGCAGCTCATTGAGTCTATTGGCATTTCGAAGGGCAACTATGTCGGCGTGCGGAGTATAGGAAAGATCAATGCTGGCAGTAAATGGTCGTACATAGTCAGTTTCGTCATCCTTGCCATCTGACGAAGTAGTTCGTTCAGTAGCTAACAGATTATTGCTATCATAATATTTAGTGCTGGTAATCTTTAGGCTGTCTGTGCCAAAATAATCTGTCTCGGTACTGGAAGACAAAAGCGATTCGAAATCATACAGAGGGAAATAACCTACTAATGACTGCAATTTTCCATTTTGATATTCAGTACCTGAGTAGCTAGACCATCGTACTAATTGACCGTACCCAAAGAGGCGGGCACCATAATAAAGCGCGGAATTGATGTTTGTATATGAGTTGCTAATTTTCTTTAAAAGCGTGTTGTTACTGTCATAGACAAACATTGCATTTACAGATCCATTGTCTGCATAAACAGTGCTTTTTATCGATGGAAGAGTCGCAGAGAGCTGGTTAAATGAATTGACGCCGGTATATATGGTTTCCGGGTGATTTGAGAAAATGGTAACGGTCGAGCCTTTTGCGATATTATTTCCATCAACATCTGTTTTGGTCACCTTGTAATAGCCAACCCCATTTACGGTCATCAATGGACTCGAAGAGAAGAAACCGTTCATATTAATCTCATCCATCGAAAAAGTGCGTGATATCAGAGCCTGTCCATAAGTGGGAAGGTTTCCTGGAGGAACTACTGTGTAGTTATAATGCCTAAAGAACTGAAGTGGCAACATAGCCTTACCTCCTTCATATGAGTATGTAGTCTTTTTTAGTTGTACGTTATTTTTGTTAACCAATTGAGTCGATTTGATTCTTAACCCTAACCCGGAAGAAACCGTATTGGTATTAGTGGTAAAATCAGGAACAATATAATTATCAAACTGATTCAGCTCATAAGTGTAATTCAGC
This sequence comes from Mucilaginibacter sp. SJ, assembly GCF_028993635.1. Classification (NCBI taxonomy): domain Bacteria; kingdom Pseudomonadati; phylum Bacteroidota; class Sphingobacteriia; order Sphingobacteriales; family Sphingobacteriaceae; genus Mucilaginibacter; species Mucilaginibacter sp. SJ. Next base: position 3,250,996 of record NZ_CP118631.1, on the reverse strand, counting down.
TTTCCTCCTGTCGGATACACAATTTGCTGCAAAATACTTGCTTGACAAAAATTGACATTCGCGGAGTGGTTATCTCCATTATCTCCGAGATCGGCACGGTTAAATTGCGTAGGATTTGGAACTGCCGACGTGTTGGTGCCTTGCCCATTATAAAAGCCCCAATAATCAATGGCATAGCTGTTTTTGGCTGGCAATAGTGTTGTGTTGTAATTGAATAAATAAGCTGCACCGCTGTTGTCTCGCAACGAATTAAGCTTAAGGCGCAAAAATGGGCAATTTCCATAGCCGGACATCGCCACGCCATTATAAACATTTCCACCGACACCAGAAGAGTTGAAATAATCGTAATTGAAGTCGAATGACTTTATTACTTGGCTGGCAGAGTTCACCGTGATTCGGTCAAGCTTTTTTCCACCCAAGACGTCGTCGCGGTTAGAAGTAGAAAAACTTATGTTACCATTCGGAAACACTATTGAACTTAGGGTCGTTGTCGGTTCAGTAGATTCAACCCAGGAACTGCAAATGCCGGTTGATGGTAAATCGTTGCTAATCACCCCTCGTACACAGGCAGATTCAAGTTCATATTGACTGCTTGTTAAATAGGTACTGCTTAAAGCTGCGATTATCTTTTTTTGTGTAAAAGTAGGATAACAATTGTTCGGCGTGGTTTGTGAGTAATTAAATAGTATTTGTTTTTTGTTCCTTGTAATGATTTTAGTCAATAGCCACATGTTTGATGAAGGCAATGGATAATAAGAAACCGTACCCCTCGTTGGAAGTTCAGAAGAGCTTTTCGTTTGAACAGTACTTTTAACCTCGAAAAAGAATTGATCGCCATTCGGGACAATTATTTGCCATGTGTCATTGACTCTGTTAATCACATAACCTTTTTTATTTAGAACAACGGGAACATGGCCAGTCGCAGTCCAGTCATCTATGAACTTGATCGAGTGTCCAAAAAAGGAAGCGGTAAAAATATCCGGTTCTGAATCAATACCTAAACTGTTGTGATCTCCAAAAAAATCACTCGTAGTATTGTAGTAACCTTTAAATGGCGCATAACTGTCTGTATAGATAACAAAACCATGTTGGGTAGTGGGTGCATTGATAGAAATCGGACCGGAACAGCCGAAATTACAAACAGTATTTCCAGTTCCATTTAAATCGCAATATCTAAATCTGAACGGAAATTCATACGGTATGCCGTTGTTGTAGAAATCTGGTAGACGCCTCTTACTTACGTCAGTACTTGCGTAGTCATCTTGATCGTTAATTTGTTGGACAATGCTTCCGACCTGTAAGTCCCAGCCCAATCCAACCCAACTTGCCTCCTGGTTCACACGGTTTCCAGCCGCGTGATACGTCAGATTGAGGGGCAAGGTGACATCATCCACAGTGACGTTGTAGAGAGGAACAGAAATTTCTGGAATACCCGTATATTCACTCACGGGCATTTCTGTATACTTGGTAAACTGAAACGCCGTCGGTGTGACAGGGTGTAAATTGTCAATAATAGAATAAGGCTGAGTTTGTGCAAATAATGAGGAGGAGTTTAAAATTAACAGCGCAAAAACAAGCTGAACCTTCTTTGCTTTAAAGTGTGGCATCAATCGTTAGTGATAAGATTATCGGTTTTAATTAACTATATAAGCGGATAAATGCATTATCCTATTTTAACTGTATTTAATTGGTTCAAAGATATTTATTTTCTTTTTTCGTTAGTAAGATTTTTGATAAAATTGTAAAGTTTTCTCTTTTGAAATGCGTTAGTCGTAATACATTTAGGCTGTTTTCTGTGCCGAAATGTACATAGCGTTGTTTGCTATGCATGAAATTTAAAACCAATCTGTATTAAATCCTTTTAAGAAATAATTACTTATCGTTGTTTTTCGCGTTAACAATACGCTTCAGGATGTCTTCCAAGTCCGCTTGCTGCCTGCGCTCGTCATGTCGTACCGTCATCCGGTACCCCTTCATGTTGCTGACGGTTTCCTTGGGCTGTTCTGCACTTGTAAAGAGGCTTGGCAACTGCCTGGCAATGCTAAACTCTTCAAGCGTTTTTGATAAAGGTTTGGAGATAGCGGTGTTCTTGTAGCTTTTTTGTAGAAGATGGAGCTCGGGCTAATAGGCGGTTTGGAAACAGTTTTTTTCGCAGAGGCGGTGTTGGCGTGAAGGTTAGATCATTATATTGAACAAAATCATCATCTAAGCAAGTCATGTTTTGGTCAGACGAAAACCGTTTCACGAAACACTAAAATCTCTCATGATTCACTACACTCGGCACAAGAAAATTACAACGAATCCTCAAATGGCACTATCTTTGGTCACTACGGTGTAAGACAACAAATAACTTATTCAGGAATTTTCTTTTCCTAAGCTTATAAGTATGTTTGCAACACAACGATCAATGGTCAAATACAGTTTTGCACTGATTGTTGAATAATCTTTTAAGAATTTATAACCAATTATAATTTAAGGACTTATAAGGATGGTTCAATTTCCGCTCTGTTTCTAATTTTACATTTCTTGTATCATAAAGGATAACGGAACGTTATCTATCTGTTAATCGACAAATAAGGTTTAAATTAAAGGATTTTAAGGTGGATTTCCTTTGTAATAACCTCCTCATTCCTTACTTTTGTATTTGTCATTTGAAATCAAACGGCTTAAAATAAAAGTGAGTTTTAAGAGAGTCACTTTTATAACAGTTGGTAAAATATTGACAATGAGCGATCAATGAACAAAGTTCATGTCCCGTCCATTCCGCTAAGAGACCCGTCCGGTCCGCGAAAAGCCTCACTTAGTGAGGCTTTTTTCGTTTAATACGTTGACCAAAGCGGATTTCCGGGATCAAGCAGAAAAATTGTGGGGGAGAAAAAAAAGTGTTTGCTTTGTGGATATAATAATCAACACGCGTCCACGTAAGCGGCAACATATACCAATCCGGCTACTTTATCATTATTCCCGGCATTAGTAATTACTGCTCCACCGTAAGAATAGCCTACCAATAAAACCTTTCCCTCTTGTAGATTAATCAAGTCGGTCGTTTTCTGTACATCATCAGTTAATGAGGTTAATGGGTTTTGTGCTGCTCGAACTTTATATCCTGCCTTTACAAGTTTTGATATTACGTATTTCCAATGTGCACCGTCGCTCCAGGCACCATGTACTAAAATAATTGTAATCTTTTCCATTTTTTTAAATTGCTGTTACTGTTTGAAAACTGTAGCACGAAGGTCAAACAAAAACATAAGCTTAAAAATGGACGTTCTACACTTTGAATTGCACTTTTTTCCCGTAACTAAATTTGGTAAGATTTTCTAAATTGTATAGGTGATAATGCAACCTGATTTGAGAAAAACCGTGTAAAATAAGCGTCGTCTTCGTACCCTAATTTATAGGCGATTTCTTTTGAAGTTAAATCGGTATGAGCGAGTAAACGTTTGGCTTCTAATACAATCCTGTCTTTTATGATTTGATTGGGCGGTTTGTTGCTCAATGCAACTATCTTTTTATTTAAATTTTTAGGCGAAATGTTTAATAATTCAGCGTAATCTGAAACTGATTCCTTGGAATAGAAATGTTGTTCTACCAATTGGCTGAAATTTCTAAGAAAGTTTACGTTGTCCTTATATTTTTCTTCCCATTTTCCGGTATTTTCTTTGGTGAAAATCCGGGTAGATTTTATAATGAGGTTCACCAATAATATCCTGTGCATTTCCTCGGAAGCAAGACCGCCATTTTGAATTTCAGCCTTTACTTCGGAAAAAATATTTTCTATAACAATGCTATCTACCTCTGATAAAGGGATATAAGGAATTTCGAAAACATTATTGAAAAGTATACCATCACAAGAAACTTCTTTGTCGTGAATTTTCACGCAATAAAAATCAGCATCGTAGTGCAACATAAGCCCTTCAACAAACGAATTTCCATCGATAATTTTAAAAAACCGATTTCCATTGATAAAAAAAAGCGTATTGCTTTTGCACTCAATTTCTGCAAAATCAACAACCACTTTTGCATTTTTTTTCAGATAAATAATTTTAAAAAATTCCTTATTTATTGCCTGCAAAGCAGCATTAGAATTGAATTGTAAATATCCGAGCATTTTTTGTTCAGGTAGCCTTTGGCTAATTTACAAAAGTTGATAGGAGTAGACAACTAAAAAACCTAACAATAATGATCTTCCCATCTCAGTAGGCATTCAGGATGTCGAAAAATGATTGGGTAGAAAGCCGGTCATTTTTGGCCGCAGAGGCTGCTTTAACACGCTTAATTACAGTAAGGGTTGCTTTCTTGGACCCGATGGGACCTTGCGGAACTTATGTAGACAGACTAACTTCAATAATATATACTCCTAAGGGTGGAGCCTTGAATCACGGGGAAAGATTACAGACTAACCGTATTTAATGTCTTGAAGCTGTATATGTTTATATGCCTTTATCATTTTCATGTAAGAGAAAAAATTAATCTTGAAAATTTGAACAGTGTTCAGTAATTTTGTAGTGTTTAAAAAACTAATCGAAATAATCATGAAAAAAGCATTGATCACAGGAGCAAGCGGCGGCATAGGGCTGGAAACAGCCAGACGCCTGGCTTCTCAAAACTACCGGATAACGCTGGTAGCCCGTAGCGAGGAAAAATTAAATAAGGCAGTAAAAGATCTGGGTGGCACCGGCCATACCATTTTGGTTGCGGACCTGACGAACAAAGACGACCTGCAAAAATTGGTAACCCATTTAAAAACTGAAAAATACGATATCCTGATTAACAACGCAGGGGCAGGTATGTACGGAAAATTCACCGAAATTCCCTTAGCAGATCAACTGGCCGGTATGCAGCTCAATATGGATGCATTGGTGACCTTGTCTTATGGCTTTTTGCAAAATGCCAAATCAGGAGATACTTTGGTAAATATAGGTTCTCTGCTTGCTCATTCTTCCTTACCAGGAGGCGCTGTTTATGCAGCTACCAAGAGCTTTGTTGCCAGTTTCTCAGAATCCTTGTGGTTCGAGTTTAAGAAAAAAGATATTTTCGTAATGGGTTTTAACCCGGGTGCCACAAATTCCGACTTTCACGCAAACGCCGGCGGGCATATCAGCGATTTTCCAAAATTTGTAATGTCTTCTGTTGAGGATGTTGCGAAAGAGCTCGTTAAAGCTTTGGAAAAGAAGAGGAAACCAAGAGTTGTACAAGGCTGGAAAAACAGGCTTATGTTATTTGGATTTAAGTTATTGAACCGCAAAGCCGCTGTAAACATCATGGGGCAAATCAGTCCCGGAATGCAAAACTAAACGGCGAAACTGAAGCGAGATTTGGCCGGCAGGCCGGCACTCCTATATTTGTACTTTATAATTACTTGAAATGAGCATAGCAGAAAGAAAATTAGAAGAGAAGCAGGAAATGCATAAACGGATCTTAAATGGTGCGCGTAAGATATTCCTTGAAAAAGGCTATGAGCAAGCCAGCATGCGTAGTATTGCCAATGAGATCAATTACAGCCCTGGTTCGCTTTATTTTTATTTCAAAGATAAAAGTGAGATTTTCCAGGAGTTACATAAAGAAGGGTTTCAACTACTGCTCAACCAGTTCAAAGTTTTGGACAAAGTGGGTGATCCTTTTGAGCGCCTGAAAGCGATGGGTCGCATCGTTATCCAATTTGCGCAAGAAAATAAGGATTATTATAACCTGATGTTTCTCGTTGAAGAACCGGCAAAATCGTCTGAAGAGAGTGGCTTTAAGATCGCACAGGAAGCTATCGATAGCCTGGCCACTGTGATAAAAGACTGCCAGCAGAAGGGCAAGTTCAAAGACATGGATACGGAAGATCTCACCTTTATGATCCTTTCGGCCATGCATGGCATCTGTGCGCTTTTCTGTAAAGACCGGACGGTAAATTTTGTCGGCAAAACGAATGAAGAATTAATGGAAAGGGGTTACGAGTGTTTCGTTGCGCTGCTTGAAAAAGGATAACCCTTTTTTTGATCACATGTTGAACTGTGTTTAAATTTATAACAATGTATAAAAATGAAAACTAAAAACAAAAAAATATACGGTTTTGTCCTGTTGGCAACAGCCTTTTTACCCGCCCCATCAGTAAAAGCCCAAAGCAAGCTGGATGATTACATCCGCGAGGGGCTCAGTTCCAATCAAAGCATAAAACAACAGGGCTTTGTGCTCGAACAAAATATATATGCCCTCAAGGAAGCGAAAAGCATGTTTGGGCCGGATGTGACTTTTTCAACCACTTATACTAAAGCCGACGGTGGACGAACGATCGATTTTCCGACAGGTGACCTGTTTAACGGAGTTTATTCCACGCTAAACAAATTGACCGGCAGCAATGCCTTTCCTCAGCTGCAAAACCAGCGCATTTTGCTCAATCCAGACAATTTTTATGATGCCAAATTCCGTACAACCCTCCCCATATTAAACGCGGAGCTGGTTTATAATAAACGGATCAAAGCGCAGCAGGTCGATCTGCAAAAAACAGAAGTACTGCTTTATAAACGCGAACTGGTTAAAGAAATCAAAACGGCCTACTACAATTACTCTAAAGCCGTTTATGCTACCATGATCTATGAATCCTCGCTCAGGCTGGTTGTAGAAGGTCAAAGGATTAATACAAAGCTGTACGACAACAGCAAAGTAAACCGGACCGTTGTGCTCAGGAGCCAGAATGAAGTATCCCGGATCAACGCTTCACTCACCGGAGCGAAGAAAACAGCCGAATCGGCACGCTACTATTTTAACTTCCTGATAAACCGCCCACTTACAGATAGCATCCTTTTAGAGGATATTAACACGCTACCCGCCAGGGAACAATTGTTGGGAAACAGCATTAACGGCAGAGAGGAATTGGCTAAACTCAAGATCGCTAAAGACATTAATGGCAACCTTACTGGGATGGCGAAATCTTATATCATCCCTAAATTAGGGACTTTTATTGACCTTGGCTCGCAGGCTTTTGACTGGAAGTTCAATAACCAAAGCCGCTATTATCTATTCGGTGTATCCCTTGAATGGAACCTGTTCTCTTCAGGAAAAAACAATTATCGGGTAAAGCAGGCACTCGCCGATCGCGAGGCCTTGGCATCACAAACCGATTATGTACAGCAGCAATTGCTTACCGAGCTTAAAGTTAAGCAGGCTGGTATGCAAACCGCCATTGCGCAGTATGAGGCAGCCCAATCCCAATTGAAAACCAGCCAGACCTACTACAATGATATGGTGAAGTTATACAAGCAGGGAATGGCTATTTACATCGAACTGCTGGACGCTCAAAACCAGTGGATAGATGCCCAGCTTAACGCCAATATTGCTCTTTACGACACCTGGATAGCCTATACGGCCATCGAACGCGCCAATGCCAGTTTCACTATTCAACAATAAAATATCATGAAAAATATACAATTATTCAGCATTTTAATAGCAGCATTTACCTTAATCGCTTCTTGTAAAGAAAAACACAAGGAAGAAAATCCAATAGGCGAGCCGGATATCATACCGGTTAAAATCGCCTCGGTGGCAACATTAGGCGTACCCGACCAAATCACGGCCACAGGTCTGGTAAGTACAGAGGACGAAGCCAAATATGCCTTTAAAATAGGCGGCGTGATCAGCCGGATCCTGGTACAGGAAGGCCAGTTCTTTAAAAAAGGCCAATTGCTGGCAACCCTCAATGCTACAGAAATATCTGCAGGTTTGGCGCAATCAAGCTTGGCTGTGGAAAAGGCACAACGTGATTACAGTCGTGCAATGAACCTTTACAAAGACAGTGTTTACACATTAGAGCAATTGCAGAATACCAAAACCGCTTTGGATGTTGCTCAAAAAGCAAGGGAAGCGGTTGCCTTTAATGATCGTTATTCCAAAATATACGCGGCATCTGATGGCTTTGTAAGCAAAAAGATAGCAAACGAAGGCGAAGTGATTGCCGAAGGGATGCCGGTGTTGCTCATCAACTCTACCGAACAGCACAACAGCTATTCCCTAAAGGTTGGGGTAACTGACCGAGAATGGGCCATCATTAAATCGGGACAAACAGCCAAAGTAACGCTCGATGGGTACGTTGGCCAAAAGTTTCATGCCGTGGTATTTCGCAAATCGCAGGCCGCGGATCGCGAGCTTGGTTCTTTCCAGGTAGAGTTAAAGCTGAATTTAAATGGCATAAAGCCTGCAGTAGGTATGTTTGGCAAAGCAGAAATAGCCACCCACCAGGACGAAAATGTTATGGTGATTCCCTACAACTCACTGGTGGAAGCCGACGGCAATAAAGGCTTCGTGTTTACCACTGTCGGCACCAGCAGGGTAAAAAGGATACCGGTTACTATCCTGAAGTTCGACAACGACAATGTATACCTCAAAGATAAACTCGAAGGTATTGATCAGATCGTGGTATCCAACAGTGCGTACCTCAACGAACAGTCCATTATTAAAATCATCAAATAAGGCTATCAGTTATGAAAATCACAAATTTCGCAGTTAAGAACTACCAGTTCACTCTGATCATATTTTTGCTGGTTGCCGTAGTAGGCGTATTAACGCTGTTTACCATGCCCCGCTCGGAAGATCCAACTACGCATCCTCCGCAGTATATCATTACCGTTATTTATCCAGGTACCAGCCCCAAGGATATGGAAGAACAGGTGGTAAAACCCATCGAGAATAAAATCTACGGACTGGAAAACATTGAAAAGATCCTCACTACAGTAGAAGATGGAGTTGCGGTTATCCAGCCAAAGTTTAAATACGGCGTGGATGTAGACAACAAGTATCAGGAGATCTCTACCGAGATCAACGCTTTAAAGAATAGCGAACTGCCCAGGGATATTTATCTGATCAAAACAGAAAAGGTTGCCTCTTCTGATGTAAAAGTATTGCAGGTTGCTTTGGTTTCAGATAACGCATCCGGTAAATTACTCCGCGATCAGGCGGATATGCTGAAAACACGATTAGAAAAGATCACCAACCTGAAAGAAGTAAAATATTTCGGCATGCCCGAACAGGAGATCCGTATTGATATGCAACTGGATAAACTGGCCCAGTTGAAAATACCGCTCAATGTGGTGATCGGCAGTTTGCAAAGCGAGGCCGCGGATATTCCCGGTGGCAGTATCAACCTGGACAGTAAGATCTTCAACGTAAAAACCAGCGGTAAGTTTAAGAATGTTGATGACGTTGCCAATACCGTTATTTATAATGCTAACGGAAAAATCATATACCTGAAAGATGTAGCCAATGTGAGTTATAAGGATGGCGTTGTAAATCACATTACCCGTTTGAACGGGCACCGTTCTATCCTGGTTACGGCAGCAATGAAAGACAACGTGAACATTGCCAGCGTACAAGGAGAGTTCCTTCCGGTATTGGATGAATTCGGCAAAACACTACCTGAAAATATCCGTTTGGTCAAAAACTTCGATCAGGCCAATATGGTATCCGAGCGTTTAGGGCACCTGGGCTTCGACTTTGGACTGGCAATACTTTTAGTGGTGATCACATTATTACCATTAGGCTTCAGGGCCTCCCTGATCGTGATGATCTCTATACCGCTTTCTTTGGCGCTGGGCCTCATTGCCATGAATTTATTGGGGTATTCGTTAAATCAACTGAGCATTGTAGGATTGGTTGTGGCGTTGGGACTGCTGGTGGATGACAGTATTGTTGTAGTAGAAAACATCGAGCGCTGGCTCAGGGAAGGCCATTCACGAAAGGACGCTATCCTGAAAGGCACTAAACAGATCGGTGTGGCCGTAGTTGGCTGTACGGCCACGTTGGTTATCGCATTTTTGCCACTTGCTTTTTTGCCGGATGCAGCGGGTGAATTTATTCGCAGCCTTCCAATGGCCGTGATGACCAGCGTTTTGGCATCTATGATCGTGGCTTTGACGCTTGTACCTTTTTTAGGAAGCCGCATGCTCAAAACGCATACCCATGGCGATGGCAATTTCTTCTTAAAGCACCTGCAACGTTTTCTGACCGTATCTTATGCCCGGGTGATGCCTGTTGCCTTAAAGTGGCCTAAAGCCACCATCGGGATATCATTAGCTTTAAGCGGACTTGCCTTTTTCCTGTTTACCCTAACCGGATTCAAGCTTTTCCCTACTTCTGAAAAGCCAATGTTTTTGATCAATATCAAACTGCCCCTGCAAGCGGATATTCCCGAAAGCGACCGGGTGACCAGGCTGGTAGAAGGTGAATTGAAGAAACACAAGGAGATCGTTTATTATACCTCAAATGTAGGTAAAGGTAATCCCCAGATCTATTACAATGTACACCAGCAGGATGTAAAGCCTGATTTTGCCCAGGTATTTGTTCAACTGGACGAAGAGGCAAGTCCAAAATCGAAAACAGATCTGATCAAACAACTCAGGCAGAAATTTAAAGACTTTCCTTATGCGCGGATTGAAGTGAAAGATTTTGAACAAGGCACGCCGATAGAAGCCAATATCGTTGTCAGGGTATTTGGAGAAAACCAGGATACCTTGCGATCACTTTCGTTTAAAGTTGAAGAGATCCTGAAAAAAAATCCTGGAACTTTTTTTGTCAACAACGAACTGAATACCTACAAATCGGATGTTAAAATAAAAATTGACAAAGAGAAGGCCCGCACCTTAGGTGTGCTTACCAGCGATGTGGATAAAGTGATTAGGATGGCCGTTGCCGGATTGACAGTTGGGGACTATATCGATGACCGGGGCGATTCGCGCAATGTTGTGATCACACTGCCAAGGGATAAGTTTTCTAACCTGGATGCTTTAAAAAACCTCTATGTGAATAACGTTCAGGGTACGCCGGTACTGGTTGATCAGATCGCCACCATTTCATTTGAAACATCGCCCACAGCGATCAATCATTTCAACAAATCACGCTTCGCAAAGGTAACTTCCTTAACCAAAGAGCACGTCCTGGCCAATGATATCCTAAAGGAGGTTGTTCCAGAATTGAATAAATTAAAAATGCCGCCGGGCTATTATTACAAACTTTCGGGAGAAGCAGAATCGGAAGGCGATGCTTTGGGCGGTAACTTTCTGTCGGTAATCATACTAAGTACATTCCTTTTCGTCGGCGTGCTGCTGTTGCAATTCAAAACGTTTAAAGGGATCATTATCGTGTTATCGATCATTCCCCTGGGCATATTAGGCGGTGTGGTGCTGTTACTCATGACAGGCAACCCAATGTCAATGGTATCCATCATCGGTTTTATAGGTCTGTCAGGTATACAGGTTAAAAACTCACTTTTGCTGGTTGATTTTACCAACCAATTGCGCTTGGATGGCCATAGCATTGATGAAGCAATTGCGATGGCAGGCGAAACCCGCTTCCTGCCGGTGGTATTGACATCCATCACTGCCATTTGCGGCTTGCTTCCAATTGCACTGAACCCCAATCCGCTTATAGCGCCATTAGCGATTGTATTGATCGGCGGACTGATCAGTTCAACTATACTGTCGCGAATAGTAACCCCTGTAATGTACAAATTGATTCCGCCGTATTTGGAGAGCGACGGAGAACAATAAAAGTATAATCTGAAATGAAAAAATATCAAGACGGGAGCTAATTAAACAAGGGGGACTTGTTTTATCAGTTTTAACTTTGCCTTTTCCATTAACAGCATTTTTAAATTTTAACGAAATGAAAGATAACAAAAATTTCGACGTAATCATAGTTGGCGGAAGCTATGCAGGACTTTCGGCAGCAATGTCTTTGGGACGAGCATTAAGAAATGTTCTAATCATTGACAGCGGTTTGCCCTGTAACCGGCAAACACCCCATTCACATAACTTCATTACGCAAGATGGAGAAAAACCAGGCGTTATTGCGGAAAAAGCAAAACAACAAGTGTTGAAATATGACACGGTAAAATTCTTAATTGACCTTGCCGTTAGCGGAACAAAAACTGATAAAGGCTTTGAGATTTCAACTCAATCAGGAAAAATATTTTCGGCTAAAAAATTAGTTTTTGCAACAGGACTAAAAGATACAATGCCAAACATTAAGGGATTTTCTGAATGTTGGGGAATTACGGTACTCCATTGTCCCTATTGTCATGGGTATGAAGTAAAGAATGAAAAAACAGGGATTTTCGCAAATGGATATGGTGCATTTCACTTGTCCCGACTTATTAATAACTGGACAAAGGATTTAACGATATTTACCAATGGTAAATCGGAATTGACACAAGAGCAAACCGATGAAATCAAAAGACACAATATTTCAATAATTGAAAAGGAAATCACCTCATTAAAACACAAAGACGGAGTAGTTGAAGAAATAATTTTTTCAGACAATTCAACTTTTCAATTAAAAGTTATCTATTCAAGACCACCTTTTGAACAACACTGTAAAATCCCCGAATTATTGGGTTGTGAATTGACAGAACAGGGACTTGTCAAAGTAGATGCATTTCAGAAGACAACAGTAGACAATATATTCGCTTGTGGAGACAGCACCAATCCTCTTCGTTCTGTACCATATGCTGTATCAACAGGGAGTAATTCAGGAGTATTTTTAAATAACGCTATTATAGAAGAAGATTTTTTAAAATGACAATAAAAGTTGCATAAGTTCTTTCCAAACTCTTTTAATTAGAAGTGTTTATCAAATCAGGTACTATTGATGTTATGCAACTTAATATATCTCTAAATGAAGCTATTCCAGTGTGATGTACAGTCCGTTCATTCCGCTAAGACGAAAGTCAAGAACAACTAAAATCCTGTAAGTCTTCGATTTACAGAATTTTTTGTTTATCTCAAAATATTAAATTACCCCTATTTTGACCCATCGGTTTGATTTTTGTAACTTTGTTTTATGTCGAAAGCAGAAACACTTCAAGATTTTTATCAAAGAAAGGTTAACTGGCTGCCCGGTAACCTTCAGCAAAGCATCGGTCACTTTAATGTGTTCAGGATTGAAGATTGTATTGGCCCCAACGCGAAGCAGGTAACCTACAGCCGCCGTACCTTTTATAAGATCAGCCTGATGCGCGGCGATAACATCATTCATTACGCCGATAAAAGTATCAAGCTTTCGGGCTCAACACTGATGTTCTTCAGCGCCATGGTGCCTTATACATTTGAGCACATGTCTGATGACCGCACAGGTTTCTTCTGCATATTTACCGAGGAGTTTTTTCTGGAGAAATTCAGAACCGGCTTAAGCGAGTTTCCGATGTTTGGCCTTAATGCCAAGCCAGTTTATGCCTTAAATGATGAACAGGACGCTTATGTAACCGCTCTTTTTCAGAAAATGCTATCCGAGATCAATACCGAGTATGCTTTTAAATATGATCTGCTCCGTAATTATGTTACGGAAGTAATTTATTATGCGCTTAAAACGGAACCATCCGAAAATGTTTATAAGCATGTTGATGCCAAATCACGCATAACATCGGTATTTACCGAGCTGCTTGAAAGGCAGTTCCCTATTGAAACCCCTTCACAGCGGTTTGCATTGCGATCGGCCAATGATTTTGCACAACGGCTTTCGGTGCATGTAAACCATCTGAACAGGGCAATCCGCGAAACTACTGGCAAAACCACTACCGATCATATTGCCGACAGGCTGCTGAGCGAAGCCAAATCATTATTAAGGCATACAGACTGGAACATTTCTGAAATTGGTTATTGCCTGGGCTTTGAGGAGCCTACACATTTTAATAACTTTTTCAAGAAACAAACCCAACAAACGCCAAGCTCGTTTCGAAATGTTTGAATTTTGTAACCTTTGGTTTGATTAATGTAATGTGCCCCCTTTGTTGCTGCTGTAACTTTGTTTTATCTCAAACAAACAAAGCAAACAATTTTTATGGACAACAACAAAGTATGGTTTATTACCGGGGCTTCGAAGGGTTTTGGCCTCAGCTTAGTAAAACAACTACTGGATGCAGGACAGCTTGTTGCCGCTACTTCCAGAAATTTACAGGAATTAACCACTGCGGTTAATACAACAAGCAATAATTTTTTACCCCTACAGGTCGATCTGGTAAACGATAGCAGTGTATCGCTTGCATTGCAACACACTTATGAGGCTTTTGGCCGTATCGATGTAGTGATCAACAACGCCGGTTATGGCATCGGTGGTGCTATTGAAGAACTTAGTGATGCCGAAACTCGTATGGCATTTGATGTAAACGTATTTGGTACGCTGAACGTAATCCGTGCGGCAATGCCTTACCTGCGCAAACAGCGCTCGGGCCATATCATCAATATTTCATCTATCGCAGGTATTACAGCTAATACCGGCTGGGCAATTTATGCAGGGGCCAAATATGCCGTGATCGGTATTTCGGAAGTACTTGCTGCGGATGTTAAAGAATTGGGCATCAAGGTAACCGTGGTTGCTCCCGGCGCTTTCCGCACCAGCTTTCTTACTGCAGGATCGCTTTCAATTACTGACAACCAAATTGATGATTATACAGAAGTACGTGCCATTCATAACAAATACCTCAAAATGGACGGCAAGCAAGCCGGCGACCCGGAAAAAGCGGCTACTGCTATTATCAACACAGTTTATGAAGAAAACCCGCCATTGTACCTTTTATTAGGTGGCGATGCATATAATCGCGCTTTGGCAAAGCTTGATACTTTACACAATGAAATCAGGCAGTGGGAGGATGTAACCTGCTCAACTGATTTCTAAATTTTATTCCGTTTACCCTATATCTACCTATATAAACAATAAATGGAAAGAGTGTTAAAGAAAGCCAGCATTACAGTTAACGAAGTAGTAGTACAGCCACTGTGGGGCAAACGCGATTGACAAAGATAATACCACCATAAAATCGGTGAAATCAAAACAGACGAAATAGGTGAAAATCATAAACGATCACTGAAATCGTAACAAGTAAAATCAAAATCTATCAAATACAACATATGGAAAACAACAAAGTATGGTTTGTAACCGGTGCCTCAAAAGGACTGGGACTTGCCTTAGTAAAAAAACTATTGAATGAAGGCTATAAAGTAGCCGCTACATCGCGCAATTTAAGCGATTTGACCAAAGCAGTTAACATGCAAAACGAGCAGTTTTTGCCCCTCGCCGTTAACTTAACCAACGAAGACAGTGTGCAGGAAGCCGTTGAACTTACTGTAAAAACCTTCGGAAAAATTGACGTTATTGTCAATAACGCCGGTTACGGCTTATTGGGCGGTATTGAAGAATTGACCGACCGCGAGGCCCGTGATAACTTTGAGGTTAACGTATTTGGATCATTGAATGTGATCCGCATGGTGTTGCCTTATTTGCGTGCTCAAAAATCAGGTCATATTTTAAATGTGTCATCGATAGGTGGATTTACAGGTGCGTTTGCAGGCGCCGGTATTTACTGTGCCACCAAATTTGCCGTTAATGGTTTCTCCGAAACATTATCAGCAGAAGTGGCGCCATTCGGTATTAAGGTTACCATTGTACAGCCGGGTTATTTCAGGACTAATTTCCTTTCAACCGGTTCATTGGCAGTGCCTCAAAACCAGATAGCCGACTATCAGAATGTACGCGATGCAATTAACTTTCACCAGAACGACATGGACCAGCAACAGGCCGGCGACCCTGAAAAAGCAGCCGCGGCTATGATCAGCATAACTACTGAAGCTAACCCGCCGCTTAATTTGTTTTTGGGTGAGGATGCTTATGGCCTGGCAGAACAAAAGCTGACATTCGTTAAAAACGAATTAGAAACATGGAAAGAACTAACGCTTTCAACAGCAATACAACAATAAATGCTTATCATTATATAGGTGTATGGGTAACCCGCGATGGGTTTATCCGTCACGAATTTTTGTCTAATGGCCGTTATACCGAGGCCCGCGGCGACAAACAAAATGCCTACACAGGTTACTACAGTGTATTGGGGAACCACGTTGAATATCTTGATGATACAGGCTTTACCGCCGAAGGCGATTTCAGAGATGGTGTGTTTTACCATGCCGGCATGGTATTGTACAAGGAAACAACGTAACGATCATCTCAAATAATACAGTTATCATTTCTACGAACCGGCCCGGAAATATATCTAAACGGAAATCTCTTACACTATGCATTATAAAGTAAGCATGATGTAGGAGATTTCTCTACCATGTCACAGGGACGTTCCTTACGCTGTCGAATTATTAAGAATAGGCGGCCCCGATAACCTACCTATCCTTTCAAATCGGCCAACTTTTCAGCCATTACCTCGCTGATCTTCCGGTATGAATCAAATGTCCAGCCGGCAACGTGAGGGCTTAGCAACACTTTGCCGCTTTGTTTTAATTCTTCAAACCATTGTTGTTCGGCAAGGGCCGGGAATTTTTCAACCTCCAATACATCCAACCCTGCCCCTAAAATTTTGCCTTCGCGTATGGCGTTCAGCACGGCACTTACTTTAGCAGTTTTGCCGCGTGAGGTGTTTAAGAAAAATATAGGCTTTTTAAAGTGGAACAAGTATTCATCATCAACCAATCCGTTGGTTTCTGGAGTTAGTGGGATATGCAGGCTCAATACATCGCTGTGCTTTACAATTTCTTCCATACTTACCTCACGCGCATATTTATCACTGAAGCCGGTTTTATATTTATCGTAAGCAATAACATTTACCTGGAAACCCGAAAGCTTCCGGGCAAAGCTGCTGCCCATGTGGCCGTAGCCAATAATACCTATTGTTTTACCTTTTAACTCGTAACCCCGGTTAGCCTCGCGCTGCCACTTGCCCCCGCGAATTTCGGCATCGCCGCGGTTGAGGTTGTTCATTAATGACAGCAGTAAACCTATGGCATGTTCACCAACGGCATCCGAGTTGCCTTCGGGTGCGTTAATGAGTTTTATTCCTTTTTGAATGGCATAATCTTCATCAATATTATCCATACCCGCACCGGCCCGGGCTATAAACTGCAGATTGGCGGCGGCATCAAGCACCGCCTTATCCACCCTGAATTTTGATCGGATCACCAACCCTGCATAGTCGCCTATGATTTGCATGGCTTCGTCAGGCTTAATCAGGGGGCGGTAATCGCAGGCGTAACCTTTGGCTTCGGCATGTTGAATAAATATGGCATGCACATCATCAACAATAAGAATATTATTTTTCAACGTTGTATCGATTTTTTATAAGAGGCCAAATTTACAAAATGCCAGAATATTAGCCGATAGGGTTTTATAATATGACACTAATCCCTCGAATTAAATCTAATTACATGAATTTTATTTTCGACGTAAGGTTCTAAGTATGCAAATTCGCGTAATTTGATAAAATTATCATCAAAGTGCAAAGCATTCGTGCCTAAATAAAAACGCCCGGCATCTTTCAATACCGGGCGCTAAATATTATTAATAATTTGCTTAGTTAGCCGGTTGCGATACGTTTGTATATTTATTATCAAGGCTGATATAATCGGTCATGATTTGGCCGGCTTCGCGTTTTACAAAGTCAAGGTCTTCATTTTTAGGTTTGGTTTGACCTTTTTTAAGGGCCGGCAAACCTAAGGCTACGCGCCGCAGATTGTTACGCTCAAATGTTTTTGTTTCATCGTCGTCACGCTGTTTCTTCAAATCCGACTCTTTTAACGATACGCTGTCATCAGCATCGTGCTTTTTGAAATCGGCAATATCTTCCAATAAATATTTGTAGCTATCGCTGTTGCTCATGCGCTGATCATGCAGTTTTTTAAGCTGCGGCAATACACCGGTAAAATCACCGGTTTTAGTATAATCTGTTTTAGCGATGATGTCAAAAGGCATTGCTGATGGCTCTGTATCTTCACCATATTTATCCAACGGAATAACCGATGGGAAGGTAATATCAGGTGTTACCCCTTTGTGCTGGGTTGAATTACCACTGATACGATAGAATTTAGCTATGGTAAGGTTAAGCTGCCCGTAAGTGCTTTGGCTGCCTGTTGAGGTTGTTTTTTTAGCGCCGCCAACTACGCCCGCGATTTTGTCGCGAAGCGAAGAGCCAATCACCCTGTCAAGATCGATAGCGCTTTGTACCGAGCCTTTACCATAAGTTTGGGTACCCAATATTAACCCGCGACCGTAATCCTGTATTGCACCTGAGAAAATTTCCGATGCCGAGGCGCTGAAACGGTCAACCAGTACCGCCATAGGGCCACTGTAGGTGATATCTGGGTCTTCATCTTTATCAATTTCAACCTGGTCTTTTGTATCACGCACTTGTACCACCGGTCCCGTTTTAATGAATAAGCCTGTAAGTTCGATGGCTTCCATCAACGAACCACCGCCGTTTTCACGCAGGTCGATCACCAGGCCGTCAACATTTTCTTTCTTTAGCGAGTCAAGGATCGCCTTAACATCATGCGTGGTGCTTTTGTAATTGGGGTTGCCTGCCTTGTAATCATTAAAATCAATGTAAAATGCAGGGATAGATATCACACCTATCCTAACTGTTTTACCATTGCTATTATAAGTACGGATCTCCTTTTTGGCTGATTGATCTTTCAGGATGATTTTTTCGCGTACCATTTCAACTACTTTGGGCTTTGCAGACGCGTTTGCACCGGCAGGCAATATTTCAAGCCTTACCGTGGTGCCTTTAGTGCCGCGGATGATGGCGATAGCATTATCAACGCGCCATCCCACCACATTTTGGAATTCGCCGGTTTTACCTTGCGCTACGGCAACAATGCGGTCGTCGACACTTATCTGGTGGCTTTTATCTGCCGGCCCGCCAGGTACAATGGTTTTAATAGTTACATACTCATTTTCCACCAGCAATGAAGCACCGATCCCTTCAACCTGGCGCGACATTTCTATGTTGAAATTAGCAGCGTTTGATGGGTTAAAGTAGTTGGTGTGCGGGTCGATAGCCTCGGTAAAGGCATCCATAAAATACTGGAAAACATCCTGGTTTGATAGCTTGTTGCTTTGGGTTAACAGGTTTTCGTAACGTTTTTTAAGCGTTTCCTTGTTTTTAGCCATATCTGAACTGGCCAGCTTTAGGTTCAGCAAATCGTATTTAACCCGCTTGGTCCACATGGCGTCCATATCACTTTGCGTAGCGATCCATGGTAGTTTGTCGCGATCATAAATAAAGGTTTCGGTTTTGTTGAAATCGAAGTTTTTACTGATCTGCTCAATTGAATATTTTACGTGTTCAATATACCTTTTCTGAAAAACGTTGAAGATGTAAAAAGCGTCGGCCAGGTTGCCTGCTTTAATATCATCATCAAGTACGGTTTTATATTTTTCAAAATCCTTGATATCTGATGCTAAAAAATAGCTGTGGTTTTCGTCGAGTGATTTGATATACCGGTCATAAATGATTGCGGATACGGAATCGTTTAACGGAACTTTTTTATAGTTGTAGTTGGAGATTAATGATGCTACCTGCTTACAAACAAGGCTTTGCTGTTCATCGGGCTGTAAATCATTTGAACCTGATACTTTAACAGGTTTGGATGGTGATGCTTTACAGGCGAGGGCTGCGCCCAGCACCAATAACAAATATACTTTCTTAAACATATCTTTTACTGTAGTTAAATCGGGGTTGGTGTAAAACATCAATACTTGTGCCTATTATTAGTTTGCTAATGTAAAATAAAAAAGAGACAGTCAATATGCTGTCTCTTAATTACTAATAACAATAATACGATTATGTTTTACTAATAGTATGCAGGCAGCACCATTTTACGTTTTTGTTACAAAAAAATATTATTTGTTAACTGTTTTTGTACCAGCGTCGGCGGTTTCGGCAAAGTGGGTTTCGGTGTGCAGCGTGTTAAATTTATTGTCCTGTAAATAGCGCGTTTTTTTCTCTACAGTAGCCAGGTCAAAAGTCAAACCGCGCGTAACGGCCAGTTGGCGGGCTTCGGCCAGGTCCTGTTTGGCCTGTGCATAATCGCCGTAATCAGCTTTTACGGTTGCAAGGTCAAGCAGGTTAGCTATGGTATGCCTGTCGTCATTTTGCTGACGCGATATGGAAATACTTTGCAGCAGGAACCATTTGGCCTCGGCCAGGCGGTTTTGCTTCATATACATTTGGGCCAGGTCGCTAAAGTTGTAGCTGGCGGCATTGTACACATGAAAACGCATGTTGTGCTGCGCGGTTTTCATAACCGATTCCTCGATCATGGCCAGTACATATGGGGTATGTTCAATAGTAAACGGGCGGATCTTTACTTTAGCCATTATAGGAGCGGGCAGTCTTTTAATAGAATGGCTTTGTGCATAAGCCATTTGCGGAGACCGGGTACGCTTATTGAAAGGCTTGTAATACCATTGCGCTGATGCATCGAACCCAACAGCGCATAAAATAATAAGTAGGAAATATCTCATTTAATCTTTTTCCTGGGTTTAAACTGTTTATTTTAAATTAATCAGCTTAACAAATGTAATTATTTGTTAACGGGAAAACAATACCTGTAAAAAAGCAGCAAGTACATAAACGGCTAAATGCCACCGTTATTTTACAGGTGCTGAACTTATGCCTTTCTACGAAAAAAAATAAATTTAGGTTTTAGTTAAAAACTTCAATATCGCCATCGTGCAGGGCCCAAACCATGTAAGGGTGTGTATCTGAGTGATAGATCTGCCCATCAGTAGTAATGCCTATCACACCGGCAAAGCCATCGTAAGGTTTCATTTCATCGAGGGTTTTTTCGGTGGCGGCCATAAGGGACATTCCATCGGTTACGCGTGTAACAATTTTAACAGCTACCGAGCCGCTTACAATATCTTCACCTACGCCGGTACATGAAACGCCGGCAAACTCGTTGGCATAATTTCCTGCAGTAGTGGCCGAATCACTAACACGGCCGGGGATTTCAAAACCTTTGCCCCCGGTGCTGGTAGCGGCAGCCAGGTTGCCATGTACATCCAATGCAACGCAGCCCACGGTACCAAGCCTGATGGAATCGCTTAGTTTCTGTTCGTATTCGTGGCGGCGCTGCGGGATTTCGGGGTTAAAATATTTATGACCGTTTTCTATAGCAAAATCGCATGCTCCTTTACCGCTCAATACACGATCATCATAGGCTTGCAGTTTTTCGGCTACGCAGATAGGGTTTTTAACGTCTTCAATGTTGATAACGCCGGAAAAGCGTTGGGTTTTGCCATCCATCAGAGAGGCGCTGAGGCGGATCTTGCCATCGCTCTGGATCTGTGAGCCGGTACCTGCGTTAAAAAGCTCGCAATCTTCAAGCAGCCTTACGGTATAAACGGCCGTTTCGGCAGCAGTGTGATGTTGCAGGTGTTTGTATCCTAACTGCACTATGCCGTTCAGGGCTTCCTGTTTGGCCAGCTTTACTTCCTGGTTGGTATGCGATTCGCTGAAAAAACCGCCGTGAATAATTATTTTCATAATTATAAATTAAAGTAGATGTACCTGCATAAATAAGGCCAGGGTATTTATAAGAACTTTATGCAGTTTAAATTATTGTAAAAGATTGCTGCCCGGTGCATGTATAAAAACACCTTCTTCAACTTTTACGCTCTTTTTTATGATTAAACGGTGCTGCACCAGATCGTACTTATCAAATATCGACATGACATGCACCCGCAGGTTTTCGATAGATATCGGTGAACCAAGCTCCACATCATAAATATTGGTTGATACGATGTTGCGTCCGTCAACCAAAATGATGAGGCCCGAGCCAATAGCTTCCATCATATAACCTTCGGTAATAAGCAAACCTGTATCCTCGCCCAAACCTATCCCTAAAATACCGGGATTAGTTGCCACGGCATACATTAACCGGCCTATGCGGCCACGCTGTACAAAGTGAGTGTCAACAATCACCGAGTCGATAAAACCCAGGCCGGCGGTTATCTGCACCTCGCCTTTTACGAGGGCTTCGTTACTTTGCCCGCGGTAGATCATATGTGTTGAAGCTGCCGCAGCACCTGCCGATGTTCCGGCAATAACGAAATTCTCTTTTTGGTAACGCTGTTTAAGGATCTGTAAAAATTCGGTGCCGCCAAAAATGGCTGTTAGCCTGAGCTGGTCGCCGCCGCTGAACATCACTACATCGGCTTTACGGATCCTGTCCAAGTATGCCTTGTTCCCTGCATCTTCACGGCTTTTGATGTGCAATACGTTAACATTGGTAACATTGAGCTGGCCGAAGGCTTTCATATATTCCTGGCCAACAAGTTCCGGAATCTGTGAAGCTGTCGTGATCACTTCAATTTGTGAGCCTTCGTGCTTAGCAGATTCGTTAATTATGCGCCTTAATATGCCTTGTTCAAAAAATTTGATATAATCTGGTTGCAAAATGTGCTCTTGAAGAGTAACATTACTCCCCATATCAACCGCGCCACCTATAATTATTAGTTTACCTTTCGGGACAATCATGATTATTTCACAATATCTTAATACAACTATATACAAATTAAGACAAAAACATGCACAAACACAGGAACTAATAATAAATAATGGCTTTTCGCCATCAAAAATTTTATTCCCGTGTTATGTTTTATAGTTTTAAGGGGAAAATCAGACTGACAAAAAAATAGCATCCTACATAATGAAGATCGAGAATATCCAGGTACTACGCGGCCCCAACATTTGGAGCATCAGGCGCAAAAAATTAATACAAATGCGGCTTGATCTGCAGGAGATGGAGCACCGCCCCTCCAACGAAATAGATGGATTTTACGAACGGCTTGAAAAGCTGTTGCCATCGTTATACAGCCACCGCTGCTCGCCCGGTGTACCCGGCGGCTTTTTTCAGCGGGTGATTGCCGGCACCTGGATGGGGCACGTTGTTGAGCACATTGCCTTAGAGATCCAGACCCTTGCAGGTATGGATACCGGCTTTGGCCGCACCCGCGAAACTAAAACTAAAGGCGTATACAATGTAGTATTCGCTTACCTGGAAGAAAAAGTTGGCGTTTTTGCCGCCGAATCGGCAGTGCGAATAACCGAAGCGCTGATAAAAGGCGAGGATTACAACCTGGATGCCGATATTCAGCAAATGCGCGAGATCAGGGAAAATACCCGCCTGGGGCCAAGTACCGGGTCAATTGTAGAAGAAGCGATCGCGAGGGATATCCCATGGATCAGGCTCAACAACCAATCGTTGGTGCAGTTAGGCTACGGCAAAAACCAGGTGCGTTTCCGCGCTACCATGACCGAAAAAACCAGCAGCATTGCCGTTGATATAGCCAGCAACAAGGAAGAAACCAAACGGCTTTTACAGGAGCAGGCCATCCCCGTTGCTAAAGGCATAACTATTTCATCGGCATCGGCTGTGCCGGATGCTATCCGCAAAGTGGGCTTCCCGCTGGTTTTTAAACCGCTTGATGGTAACCACGGCCGCGGCATTTCTATCAACATAAAAACTGAAGAAGAGGCTATTGAAGCCTATGAGCATGCGGCAAAAATCTCACGCCGTGTAATTGTGGAGCGTTATGTTACCGGCTTCGACTTCAGAGTACTGGTGATTGACAATAAAATGGTGGCTGCTGCCCTCCGCAAACCGGCCCACGTTACCGGCGATGGCAGGCTGAATATCCAGGAATTGATAGACCTGGAAAATACCGACCCACGGAGGGGCTATGGACATGAAAATGTGCTTACCGAGATAACGGTCGACCGTGACACCCTCGATCTGTTGGCAAAAAAAGACTACACGCTTGAAACCGTTCCGGAAAAAGATGAGGTGGTTTATGTAAAGTCAACTGCTAACCTGAGCACCGGCGGCACCTCTGTTGATGTTACCGACCATGTACACCCGCAAAATATTTTCATTTGTGAGCGCATCTCTAAAATCATTGGTCTGGATATTTGCGGCATCGACATCATGGCGCAAAACCTTACCGAGCCGCTTACCGATACAGGTGGAGTGATACTGGAAGTTAATGCCGCACCGGGCTTCAGGATGCATATTGCTCCGAGCGAAGGCCTGCCCCGCAACGTAGCCGGACATGTGATTGATATGCTTTACCCTGCCGGTAAATCGGCCCGCATCCCTATCATAGCTATTACCGGGACTAACGGTAAAACCACTACCACCCGTTTGATAGCACACATTGTTAAAAATAACGGTCACCGGGTAGGTTTCACCACCTCGGATGGGATCTATGTACAAAACAATATGATGCTGAAGGGCGATACAACCGGCCCGGTAAGCTCGGAGTTCATACTAAAAGATCCAACGGTTGATTTCGCGGTATTGGAAACAGCCCGCGGGGGGATCCTGCGCTCGGGCCTCGGTTTTGGCTTTTGCGATATAGGGGTAGTTACCAACATCCAGGAAGATCACCTGGGTTTGTCGGACATTCATTCATTGGAAGACCTTTCACGCGTGAAAAGCGTAGTGCTTAACTCAGTTAAGAAGGATGGCTGGGGCGTTTTAAATGCCGATAACGAGTATTGCGTACGCATTGGCAAAAAGGCCGAATGCAACATCGCTTATTTCAGTCGGAATGAGAATAACCCGATCATCAAATCGCATTGCAAAAAAGGAGGTATTGCCGCCATTTGCGAAAACGGTTTTATCACCATTTTAAAAGGCGACTGGAAGATCCGCGTACAGCGTACTATCCTGATCCCGCTTACGTTTGGTGGTACCGTACCGTTCATGATCGAGAACGTGCTGGCCGCTACACTGGCTACCTTTTTATGGGGATTTAAAACCGAAGATATCAAGATCTCGCTCGAAACGTTCATTCCATCGGCCTCACAAACGCCTGGCCGCATGAATATTTTTGAGTTTAAGGATTTCCGTTTCATGATAGATTTTGCCCACAACCCAGATGGGTACACCGGCATCAAGGAGTTTTTAAGACATATCGATTCGCCGCTTAAAATTGGTATCATAGCCGGCACAGGCGACAGGAGGGATGACGATATCCGCGAACTGGGTAAAATATCGGCCGAAATGTTTGATTATATCATCCTGCGCCAGGAAAAACACCTGCGCGGCCGCACCGCCGAAAATATTATTGGTTTACTCAGGGAGGGAATTGAATCAGTTGATCCTAACAAGCAGGTTGAAGTAGTGCCTAAAGAAGTTGACGCTATTAAACACGCCATGAGCCTGGCCCGCCCCGGAACATTCATTACCGCCCTGAGCGATGTGGTTGATAATGCGATCGAAACCGTACAGGATTACCAGGAGCAGGAAAGGAATGGGCTATTTAATGCCCCCCCCGCCCCCTAAAGGGGGTGCCTTTGATAAGCATATTTTTAATGCGTTGGCTAAGCCAGCGCATTTTTTGTTTATATGCTTTTGCAGGTTCACGTGTAACAACACCGACCATGGACAGCACCAACAGGGGGTTAACAGGGTTAACACAATTTCGAATTTTTTTATATAATTATTTGAATATCAATTATTTAATAAAACAGAGGGGTTACGCGAAGGATCTGATAAAAATATCCGGCTTGTATTCTGTGTTATCATTTAAGCCTCCGAATATCTTTATTTTTTAACGCCTTGCCTGGAGGGTTTGGGTGGGGCTGGTACTCTTTGGCTCAGATAATAATGCCACAGAATCATCGCAGCTACCGTGCGGTATGGTTTCCATTGTTCGGTCACCGTTAACAATTCTTCTTTGGTAATATCTTTTGGCAGATTTTTTACCCGTTTAAGGGCATTCACCGCGGCCAGATCCCCGATAGGAAAAACATCGGTGTGCTGCAGTACAAACATCAGGTAAACATCAACCGTCCAGTTGCCAATGCCTTTGAGGGCGGTTAGTTTGGTACGGATAATATCATCGGGCATTTGTTCCATTTCGGCGAGGTTGATCTGCCCGTTTACAATGGCTTCGGCCAGGTATTTTATATAGATGGTTTTTTGTCGGCTTACATAGCATGCCCTGAATTCTTCATCGGTAAGCAGTAAAACCCGTGCCGGGCTAATCTGCTGTACCCGTTCGCGCAATTTATTTAAGGCCGATAGTGCCGAAGCCAGGGACACCTGCTGTTCCAGTATAATATGAACCAGCGTTTCAAAGCTATTTGGGCGTGACCATAAAGGCGGATAACCATGATTTTGGATGATCAGGGCCAGATCCGGATCGCCCGCGGCGAGCTTATCGCAAATAGTATGGAAGTTTGAATGGGAAAATTGCTCAAACATAGGTTGATGATCTGTTGCGCAAGATGAGGGATTAGGTTGGAAATTGCAAATTATGAATATAGCTCTAAGCTATCAGCTGACAGGATTTCCAAAATCCCCTCTCGAGAGGGGATTTTGGAAATGGCTGCTTAAATTGACGGCTATGCTCTCAAGAGGGGAATCGCACAAACCCATGCTTTTAACTTATTAATTAAGCGTCTTTACAAAAAAACACTTACTCATAACTATGCCGCTCAAAATCATAATCAGATTGTGAGGTAATGATCTTTTTTCGCCGCTCGACATCCGTATCCAGGTTGTGGTCGTAAATATTATCCGTAACCGCTATATCACGTTCCTTATCCCGTTCGGCCAGATGAATATTGGCTTCGGCTGTTTTGGCGATAGCCGTATCATAAGGCCCTTTGGGCGACATCAGTTTTACAAATACCGGCAAACATTCAAACAAAATGAAAAGGTAGCCGATAAACGAAATAGCGAGATAAGTATCGAGGTCGCGCTTGCCGTTTTCAGTGTAGGTGAGCTGGCCTAATGCCCAGTTACGGTCCGAGAAGCCGGCTATGCTGGCCAGGCTATCCAGTTGATGCTCCGTAAACAGACGGGTACTATTTAAGCCTTCATAATCTTTCCGGGCCCCAAGGTACTGGTCCATTTGCCCTAAATTATCGGTAACGGTTTTAAGGCGGGCTTCCTTTTCTTCCAGTATGGCCTGCTTTTGCTTTGCATAAGTGCCATAACCGGTAATGCCCGATGTTTGGTTGGTTTTATCGCCGAAAACTTCCTGGTTAAGCTGGTAACGTGAGCGGTTGATATCCCGCTCTAACGAATCTTTTTCCTTTTTCAAATCGGTATTTTTACCCAGCTCCATGGCGTATTTCTGCATGTAGGTTTTTTCAAGGGTATCAATTTTGCTGCGCTGGCCTTTAAGGTAAGCGGTTTTCAACTTCTGGCGAATTTCTTTATCAAAGATCTTGAGTTCAAGCGGGCGCGAGATTACGATACCTATCATAATAGCCAGCAAAATACGGGGCGACGCCTGCAGGATCTGCTGGTTGGTTGTGCCTTCTTTGTTGATACTGGATACAATGTAGCGGTCCATGTTAAAAATGGCCGTTCCCCACAGTAAACCAAATAGTATAGCAAAACCTACAGCAAAGGCATCGCCATTAAAAACAAAGTACATGGCATAACCGCCGGATAACGCGGCAAACAGTGCCGTGAAAAATATGGTAGCCCCAATACCAACATACTTATTATGCTCAATTGGGTACTTTTTTAAGGTATCGATATGTGCTCCTGAACAGAACCAGAAAAAGCGGGTAACTTTTTTCATTAAGTAATTATTGTGTAAACATATATGAAACGCTTATATACTTTGATTGTTACAAATAACAAGCCTAAATATTTGATTAAGAAAAAAACTACCTTTGAATTATAATTACATTTAACATGAACGAGATAACCGTACAGGAATTAAAAGAGAAAATTGATAAAGGCGAAGATTTTCAACTGATTGATGTTAGGGAAGATTTTGAATACGAAACTTCAAACCTTGGCGGGCAGCTTATACCGCTTGGCGGAGTGCTGATAGAATCGGACAAGATAAGTAAAGACAAGCCGGTAGTAGTAATGTGCCGCAGCGGTAAACGCAGCGCGGCTGCTATTATGCAGCTGGAGCAGCAGGGTTTTACCAATCTGTCAAACCTAAGAGGAGGGATCCTTGCATGGCAGGCCGAAATTGACCCTGAATTAAACGTATACTAATAATGGGCTTTAAACTGGTGCTCAATGTGCTTTACACCATGGGTGTAGCTTTGTGCTTTATTGTTGCTTATAAAATGTTCACCGAAAAAAACTACCTGATCATGGCCGGTGCCATGGTTGTTGGCGTAGTTGTGATTTTCATGAAGCTGAGGCTTTTGAAACAAGTTAAAGAGACCCAGCAAGCCCCGCAAAATAAAAAAGGCAAAGGGGCTAAGTAACCCGATATTAATTAGGCTCCAGACTTACGAAGTTTTTAAAACTTCGTAAGTCTTCTCTACTTCTAATGGCGCTCTAATGGCGCAAGTTTTGTATAAAGGGAACAAGCGCCGGCTAACTTGTGCCGTTATGCTAAGTCGGCAAAAAAAATATCTAATGGCGCAAGTTTTGTGTAAAGGGAACAAGCGCCGGCTAACTTGTGCCGATCATGCTAAGCCGACCATCGATCCCCGGCATTTTACAATCGCCATCCCACTAAAAAACATTCTTTTATAATAAGCTTGCAGCATGCAAAAAAAGCTTAACTTCATTGCATGTTTATAGCAGTATTAGGAGTTATTGTACTCATTGTGGGTATAGTGCTCAAACGTTCGCCCGAACCGGCCGGCCGCTTTAGTGGCGTGGTAACCGCGGTAGGTATAGCCATGGTTGTACTTGGCCTGTTGCTCAATATATTTAAGGTAATTGAACCAGGCAAGGTTGGGGTGCAGGCCCTGTTTGGTAAGGTGCAGGACCAGGTACTTGAAAGCGGTTTGCATATCGTAAACCCCGTAGTGGAGATCACCACTTTTGATGTCCAGACCCAGACCTATACCATGAGCGCGGTAAATAACGAGGGCCAGAAGGAGGGGGATGATGCTATCCGTGTGCTTTCATCAGATGGATTGGAAGTTACCATTGATCTTTCCGTGCTGTATAAAGTAAAACCCGATAAAGCCCCTTACATTATGCAGAACATAGGGGAAAACTATGTGGATAAGATCGTTCGCCCGGTTTCGCGCACGGCCATCCGCGATAACGCGGTTGCTTATGCTGCTGTCGATCTGTATTCGACCAAGCGGCAGGAGTTCCAGGATAAAATAAACCGTTACATTACCGCCAGTTTTGAAAAACGCGGACTTGAACTGCAGCAGATCCTGGTGCGCAACATTACCCTGCCAGCCTCGGTACGCGCCAGCATCGAATCAAAGATCAATGCCGAGCAGGATGCCCAGAAGATGGAGTTCGTACTGCAAAAGGAACGCCAGGAAGCCGAACGTAAGCGGGTGGAAGCGCAGGGTATTGCCGATTATCAGCGTATCCTTTCAACCGGGTTATCGGATAAGCAACTGCAATACGAAGCCATAAAAGCACAAAAGGAAATAGCGCTTTCGCCCAATGCCAAGGTGATTATTATTGGCGGCGGAAAGGGAGGCAACCCGATAATGATCAGCGATAAATAGTGCGTGATTAATGTACCTTTGTTTCGGGCGGGCATAAATGGATTAGTCCGCCCTGTAGGCTTTCAATACTTTCCTTTCCCTACCTTCTCCGGGCCAAAGGGTAATCTTATAGTGATCGGTACCTTCATCCTCATCGGGATTTACGTTTTTTACAGCATACGAATAAATGCGTATGCGATATCTTGCCGGGGTAACAATGGCTTTTAAGATAATTTTGGTATCCGGAAAATTCAGGACTTCCATAATGCCCGAACTTAGTTTTACACTGCCCTCAACAACATGGTCGTATTTGCTGAAATCTTTTTCTGCGTCGGCTGTGTTGAGCACATTAAGTTCGGCCCGTACGTGGCCATAGCTGGCTATTTTTATGCCGATGATATCTTCGGTAGTCCCTAAGCGCGCATTTTGGGCGTCGGTGTTCCAAAAGGTAGTATCACCGGTGGTACCGGTAAAGGCCGAATCGCAGAGGTAAAATTGGTTATGGGTAGTAAAAAAATCAAGATTGTATTTGCCTGAAGGACGCATGGAAAAAGCAAAGACTATAGGCAGTACCAAAAGACATATGAGTAGTACTGAATGATGTGTTTTTTGCCCTTTCATTGATAAGGCAAGTTACAAAAAAGATAAAAGTAAAGCTTTTCGGATAGTATAATTCTCATTAAACAAGAAACGCATCACCCGTATCTCCTATCATAGCTAATTGATCAGCATGGCGGGAGACGCATGTGATGCGTCCCTACAAAAAAGCCCTCCCTATTGGGGAGGGTTGGGAGGGGTGTTTATTTCTCGTTGCTCATTGAATAAGGCACATCGGCATCTTTTGTACCGCGATCTTTATTCGGAGTGGCCTGCATATCAAAATCAAGCACTGCACCGTTTAACAAACCTTTGTGGCTTAACCAGTTGTTGGTATATGGTTTGCCATCAACAGTAAGCGTATTTACGTACCTGTTTTCGTCGCTGTTTTTAGGTGCGTTAATGGTGATGGTTTTGCCGTTCTCTAAATTAACAGTTACTTTTTTAAACAGCGGAGCACCTAAAACATACTGGTCGCTGGCCGGGGTAACCGGGTAAAAACCCATGGCCGAGAAGATGTACCAGGCAGATGTTTGACCGTTATCCTCGTCGCCGCAGTAACCATCAGGAGCTGCCCGGTAAAGCCTGTTCATTGCTTCACGAACCCAGTACTGAGTTTTCCATGGTTGATTTGCGTGATTGTAAAGATAGATCATGTGCTGGATAGGCTGGTTCCCGTGCGCGTATTGGCCCATACCTGCAATCTGCATTTCGCGAATCTCGTGGATCACGCCGCCGTAGTAGCTATCATCAAATACCGGCGGCATTTCAAACACCGAATCCAACTTGGCTGCAAATTGCTGCTTGCCGCCCATCAGGTTTATTAAACCCTGAATATCGTGGAACACGCCCCAGCTATAGTGCCAGCTGTTACCTTCGGTAAAGGCATCGCCCCATTTAAACGGATTAAAAGGCTTTTCAAAAGTACCGTCCTGGTTTTTACCGCGCATCAGTTTAGTTTGCGGATCAAAAATATTGCGGTAGTTCTGGCTGCGTTTTTTGTAGATCTCTATTTCCTTTTTAGGTTTGCCCAAAGCCTTACCCAACTGGTAAATAGCAAAATCGTCATAAGCGTACTCGAGGGTACGGGCAGCATTTTCGTTGATCTTTACGTTGTATGGCACATAGCCTAAAGTGTTATAATACCGTACACCACGACGGCCGGTAGCATTAGGCCCTTCGTTGTTGGCACCATGTTTAAGCGCCTGGTATAAGGTTTCGATATCGTAACCGCGCAGGCCTTTCAGGTAAGCTTCAGAAACTACCGATGCTGAGTTGTTACCGATCATACAATCAGCGTAGCCCGGGCTCGACCATTCTGGCAGCCAGCCACCTTCTTTGTAATCATTGATCAGGCCTTCCTGCATTTCTTTGTTGATAGACGGGTAAACCAAATTCAGGAAAGGATAAAGTGCCCTGAAAGTATCCCAGAAACCGGTACCTGCAAAAAGGTATCCCGGTGCAACTTTACCATTGAAAGGGCTGTAATGCACATTTTGTCCGTTAGCATCAACCTCATACATTTTGTTAGGGAAAAACAGCATACGGTAAAGGCTGCTGTAAAAAGTGCGGGTTTGGTCGATAGTTCCGCCTTCAACGTTAAGGCGGCTCAGGGTTTTGTTCCAGGTATCTTTTGCTTTTTGGCAGGTTGCTGCAAAATCATCGTTGCCCAACTCGCGTTTCAGGTTAAGTTCGGCTTGCTCAATGCTGATAAAGGATGAAGCTACTTTCAAATGAACTTTTTCACCTTTAGCAGTTTTTAGGGTGATTACCGCTCCTGCATGATCGCCGGTATATTCCAGTTGACCGGCATCTTGTTTCCAGTCATGCCATGCAGAGGCCAGCGCGAATGGTTTATCTACATAAATAACAAAGTAGTTTTTGAAGTTGGCAGGTACGGCGCCACTGTTTTTGGTACTGTAACCAACAATTTTTTGCTCACCAGGGATGATTTTTATATAAGAACCTTTATCGAAAGCATCGATCACAATGTGCGAGCTATCACTTTTAGGAAAAGTGAACTGGAAACTTGCAGCGCGCTCTGTTGGTGTAATTTCGGTTGTTACATCATAATCGGCCAGGTAAACGCTGTAGTAATATGGTTTTGCGGTTTCGGCTTTATGCGAGAACCAGCTGGCGCGCTCTTTTTCATCAAGCTTTAATTTACCGGTTTCCGGGAAAACCGAGAACATGCCATAATCATTCATCCAGGGCGATGGTTGATGGGTTTGTTTAAAACCGAGGATCTTATCGGCATCATAAGTGTACTGCCACCCATCGCCCATTTTACCGGTTTGCGGTGTCCAGAAATTCATACCCCATGGCAGTGCTACTGCCGGGTAAGTATTCCCATTGGAGAGCGATGGCTTTGATTGCGTGCCCATAAGCGGGTTGATCAGATCGACAGGTGACGGCACCTTTTCTTGTGCCGAAAGTGCTGCCGGTAAAAAGGCAAACGCCAGGAGAAGTAATTTTTTCATTTATTATTTGGGGACTTTATTTTCAAATCAATACAGTATTATCGGTACTCAAAGAAATTTAAAACGGGGATCGCGCGATTCCCTCCCTCGGGAGGGTGTAGGGAGGGGTTAATCACCATGCATATTCATTAGCAAAGCCTACAAACCCCTCCCCGCCACAACACTTTCCACCGCACCCCTTCCAAGGGAGGGAATTAAAAAATCTTCCGAATAGCCGTTATCAATACAAGGACAAATTTTTTGAGCGAATTACGGAATCTCTTTTCAAAAAAACTTCCGCACGTGAAATTTCACGTACGGAAGCATAAATCAACTCTCTCTCAAAAGACTCTTTTACCATTTAATGCTCACCTTAATACCATCGGGACTGTTGGCAAAGCCCAGGTACAGGGTTTTTGATGATTTATCCCACGAGGATTTTACATCAGCAATGGTTTTTCCTG
The DNA here is from genome assembly GCF_028993635.1 of Mucilaginibacter sp. SJ. Lineage (NCBI taxonomy): Bacteria > Pseudomonadati > Bacteroidota > Sphingobacteriia > Sphingobacteriales > Sphingobacteriaceae > Mucilaginibacter > Mucilaginibacter sp. SJ. The sequence goes on along the minus strand of NZ_CP118631.1, from coordinate 3,218,264 downwards.
TATTATCGGTAACTACTGTTTCTTTCGGTTGCGCCGGCAATAAGATCCGGGCGCTGTTTAATGTATTAATCGGGCTTTTGGCTACAAAACTGTAGCTGTTTTCTGTTATAGCTTCATCATAAATCCTTGAGGCCGATGCCAATACTTTTGGCTGTTTCTTATCCGCAACACGTTTAACTACGTATAACAAGGCCTGCTCATTAGGATTGATGATTTTTTTATCCAACACAGGTAACTGCGGATCAAAAAGGTCGATAACGGGGCCTTTAACAGTGTATGATTTGCTGTCAGTGTTTTCGTCCATTACCGAAATAATATCATACGGGCCGCGCTCCAGGTACATGCTATTTTTAAATTTTAGCTTACCGCCATCGGCATCTTTTTCATAAGCTTGTTTTACAGTTTTGATGAAATTATCATCACTATTAGCCTGCATTACATACTCTTTCGGGTTTTGCCTCAACACATAAACCGCTCCTTTACCAACAGCAAAACGCTGATCATTCCCGGTTGGGTTTATACCCAGCAGTTTAAACAGGTGCTGTGATGGCGCTTTAAAATTATTGCCTTTGGTATCCCACCATTCCATTACCGATTGATAGGGATCATCATCGCGACCGGTGTAGATCAGTACACCGCCATTTTTAATCCATTCGGCCAAATGCTCATGAACTTCTGCTGATACCGGTTTCATGTTGGAGTAGCTCATCACCAAAACTTTGATATCCTTAAGCGATGCCGCATAACCCAGGTTTTCCATGTGTACGGTTTGTACCGGAACGCCGCGCTTTACCAGTGGCAGTGTTTGACCATAGAAGTTAGAGAACTGCGGATCTTCAAAGCCGTTATGTGTAGGGAAACGCTGGAACATCAGGGTATTGCTCATTAGCACACCGATTCCGTTAACACCAGATACTTTGTTGGTTGAAACAGGCATATCATTCAGCGCGTTTACCATGATCTGCATCTGGGTGGAGTAAAACTGAGGGATCAGTGTTTTTTCATTAGTCCCCAATACCGGGTAGGGGTGTGTATAGATCCTTTCGGGCCATGGCATTACCTCGTAATCGGCAACCATCGGGTACAACAGTTTGGCGGTAAAAGTAGCCTGATAGTTGCGTTTGTAATCGCTCCAGTCATGCACACGGTCTTCAATCGGGTCGGTCAGGAAAAACACCTTACGACCTGTCGGCGCTGTCATGGATACTACCGAACCATATTCCAAAAACGCGTTCTCAAATACACGCTCCTTTTCTAAGCCATTAAAATAAGTAGGCTCGCGCGAGGTACCCGTCCAAACCTGGGCGATGTAACCATCAATACCCGGTAGTGATGCCAGACTTGCCTCCGGACTAACGATTTGCCATGACGAATAATTTACCAGCGAGTGTGTAGCAATAAACACCTTAATGTTCATCCCTTTGCTTTTGCCATACTCCTTGGCGTATGATGATACCTGTTTGATGGTTTCATAGTACAGGTTATATTTTAGCTTGTTTGATAAGTAAGTATTTTCAGGAGATGCATTCTGTGGTTTCCATGGGAAGCCGTAATATTTTTGCCATTGGTTTTTAAAGCCTGCGCTATAACCTGCGCGGGCCCAAAACTCAGGTTCTTCTAAAAAGATGTTGGTGATACCCACATCTATTACCCGTTTGACTACGGCAGTTTTCATGTATTCGATAAACGAATCATCGGGCACTACATAAGGCATATCCTTCCCGTGGAAAATTGTATCGCCTCTTTGGGTTACCTGCCCTACGCCAAGGTGGTTTTTACCATCCCATTTACCCAAAAAGTAATCTTTGTAGTCGCCCCAGGCAATACCGGTCATGAAATTTACGTCATAGCCACGGTCGCGCCATGATTTAACGCGTTGCTCAAAGGTCATATTAGGGTGATCGTTAGTGCCGTAAACAATGGCAATATCTGATCGCACATCAATTTCGGGCCTCCAGGGACTGCTGGTTTGGAAAGCCGTTTTCTCTTTCAGGGATGCCGGTTTCGGGTTAGTATCCTGTGCAAAAGCCCCGGCAGCAAATGCAAGTCCGCAACAAAAAAGCAGCGTATTCTTCATAGTTATATTTTATAAAACTGTGTTGGAAGGAACCACTCCCACGGCCCCTCCCTCACACAGGTATTATTTGTTTTTACGGAACCTTTACCTCTTTAACGTCGGTATAATTATAGTAATTAAGGCCATAGGAAACCCTTGCACCTACGCGGATGAAATAGCTCCTTTTACCCGGCAATGCGCCACCAAGCGTGGTAAGACTAAGAGTTTTACCAACCGAGTTATTTGCATCATTACCGCTCAGCTTAGGTGTGTAGCGGTTATCGTAGTTATTATTGCCTACGTAGTTGTTTGAATTAACAAATACAGCCACATCGCTCACGTTTTGCTGAAAATTAGGATCGGCAGTACCCCGGGTAACTTTAAAGCTGGTGGTAATGGTGCCATCAGCGTTTAAAACCGGATCGCCTGCCCATTCTATTCTTAAAAATGGTTCAACCGAAAAGTTTACGGTGGTCACACTTTTAACATCAACGGTCTGGCTTTTATCAACAATGGTTTTGCCGGTATTATCAACCTGCACCAATGGCACAAAAGCACCCTCTGCCGAAATTACATTTTTGCCTGCAAACAGTTTGGTATTTTGATAAGTACCATCCTGGAATGAGGATATATAAAACGGGGTTGGGTTGTCGCTCCAGCTTATCTCCAATAATTTAATGCGGGTGCCTGAACCTTGTTCTGTTTGCAGGCTTTTGCCATTCCCGGCATCAGTTACTGTACCTTTTAAGGTAACATCGGGGGCGGCATAATTATCAACCTTTTTGCATGAGCTGCCTGCGGCAACCAATACACTTAATGCTATGCTATAAAATAGTTTTTTCATCTCTCAATTAAAATTAATAACCCGGATTTTGAATTAAATTCTGGCTTTTCTGAATCTCGCCCTGTGGAATCTGCTCGTAGTACCAGCGCACATCAAAAGTGTACCTTGAATTACGCTCGTCTAAACGGGCATCAAAGAAGTACTTACCATCATTAGCCGAATAAAAAGGCATCAGCGTACGATAAATGGTGCTGTTTTGCTCCTTATCGGCAACCCTCCAGCGGCGCATATCCCAGTATTGTTTGTTTTCAAAGCCAAGCTCCTTCTTACGTTCTTTACGTACTACATCGATAGTTACGTCGGTTGTACCGGTTAACAGGTCGGCCCCGGCACGCTCACGGATGGCGTTAATTTGCGTAAAGGCATCCTGTACATAGCTCTTGTCTGACTGGCCCAATGAGTTCAACTCTATCGCCGCCTCGGCGCGGTTAAGCAATACTTCAGCATAGCGTAACTCGATCCATGTTTGATCGGCACGGTTTTCCAACACCTCAGATGTTGGTTTATCCGGTACGATGTATTTACGGATAGAGAAACCTGAAACCGAACAGGTACCGTCGCCAGTGAAATAACCGCTTAAACCGGCAGGGTTCATGGTTGTACCGTTTGGCAATTTGTATGGCGTTTGGCTGGCGTTGGCCGATTGAACAATGTTATCAGTTGGATAATGAGCAGTTGAACCTGCAGGCAACAGCGGATTGATTCCACCAGCTGAAGAACCTGTATAAATACCCCTGCGAATTTCAATGCTTACACCCTTCATTACATCACCCGGCAAAACTACGGTTGCCCTTAACCTTGGCTCGGCATTGGCAAATATATCCATAGTGTTGGTGTACAGATCGTATTTACCACCGGTTGTAGTTTTGATGGTACCATCAGCATTTTTAGGAAAACCGTCAAACAGCTCCACAAAATCAAGCGTAGGGTTAACTTCTGACGAGTAGCCATTAGCGCCCATTAACTGGCGTGGCACATTGTAGGCATCATAACCATGCACCGATTCAGGGTAGTGGTATTGGCGTACAAATATGTTTTCGGGGCTCGATGCATCAAAAAACAGGTTCACATAGTTTTGATATTGTGCATTTTTATCGCCCGCGGCCCACGCTTTTTTGTATAAGCTGTATTTACCGTCAAGTAATGCCGCTGCATCATAAGCTGCTTTAAAGTAAGTAACCGCTTTTGCTGCCGGGATGCCGCAAAGCCTGTTACCGCTGCCATCAACCAACGATATCTGGTTGTATTTAGCTACCGTACCTGCATAAAGCATTGCCCTTGATTTGAAACCGGCAGCCGCATATTTGCTGGCCCTGCCTGCCTGGTTGGTTTCAGGTAGATTGGTATAAGCATAATCCAGATCGGTGCCGATAAAATCATAGATCTTTTCTTCAGATGAACGTGGTATTTTTAATTCCTCGATGCTTTGCTCCGGATAGTTAAGCACTTTATCAACAAGTGGCACACCACCGTAACGTTTAACCAATGCAAAGTAAGTAGCAGCACGCACAAATCTTGCCTCACCTAACCAGTTGTTTACTTGGTCGTTGGTGAAGTTGCTTGCGTATTTGGGCAGCGTTTCGGCAAAATAGTTGGCATCCCTGATAACCCTGTAGCAATCGCCCCAGGTTGAAAGGCCTGTATTTTCCTGCATTGATCCATTCTGGTCACGGCTCAGGGCCTCGCCGGTTGTGGCGCTTGTTGGTGCAATGATCCAGAACATATTTAAACCTCTTTCGGGCGAATACCTGAAATCTTCAATAGGTAATTCACTGTACAGCCTTGACATGTAGGCCTGAATTCCCGCGGCGGTAGCGAAAACGTCATCGTCCTTAACAATACTTGGGGGCAGGGTATCCAGCTTTTTACATGCCGTTGTCCAGCAAAGTAAAAAAGCCAATATCGTATATGTGTATTTTTTCATGATCTGTAATGGATTATAGTTTAACATTTACACCGATTGAATAAATTTTATCTAAGGGGTATAAATAGCCATAATTGGCCGATGGGTGTTCAGGGTCAAGGTATTTCAGGCCTGTAATGGTTAAAATGTTATACCCGTTTACAAAGATCCTTGCGCCTTTAATACCCACCTTTTTAGCTGCTCCGGCAGGAATGCTGTAGCCAATCTCAGCAGATTTCAACCTTACATATGCTGCACTGTGGATATTTGACAGTGAATTGGTGTTGGCTGTTGTACCGGTAAGGGCAAAAGTACCCGGAGTCCAAACGGTGTTCGGATCATAAGGATCGGCTTTAGGATCGGTTGGGTGATACCTGTCCATGAACATAGACAACGCGCTGCCGCCACCCCATAACGGGATATTCAACTGTTCGATATATGATACGTTGATACCTGCAGCACCCTGCCATACGGTATTGATATCAAAACCTTTGTATGAACCACCCAATGTTAACCCAAATGTGGTTGAAGGCGTGCTGTAGTTATTGTTACTTACGTTTTGTGCTATTGGGTGCACGTCCTGATCGTTGATCACGCCGTCGCCGTTCCAATCCTGCAAAATGTAATCACCAACTACCGCGTTACGTGATACAAACTGCGGGCTGTTCAGGATCTGCTGATAATTCTGGAACTGGCCATTGGCACCGTAACCCCAGAATATGTTGTTGTAACGGTTGTCGTTATTGTTATGCCAGTTAAGCTGCGAGTTGCCATAAGCCGAATGCACCTTGCTGATCCATTGGGTACGGGTATAGCCGAATGTACCTTTAATGAAGTAGTTAAAGCTGCCAATATGGTAACGATGGTTTATCTCGATATCGAAACCCTGGGCACGGTCGCTGTTAAGATTTTCCTGCGGTAAACCTGCACCTACCACTCCCGGGAGATTATCGGCCCGGGTATCAAGCAATCCGCTCCTGTCGCGTCTGAAGGCATCGACAGTTAAGCCTAACAAACCGTTCCAGGCCTGCAAGTCGATACCGGCGTTATAGGTTTTAGCAACATACCAGAAAATGTAAGGGTTGGCTATACCACGGCTTTGTGCGCCATTAACAAAAGTGCCGTCAAATACCGAACCAGGGGGCAACCTATTATTGTCGCCGGTAGCAGGATAGTTATAACCGGTAAGGTATTGGTAAGCGTTAAGGCCGGCATCGTCACCCAGTTTGGCATATGATAAACGGATCTTCAGGTCATCAATAAACGAAAGCGCTTTGGCATTTTTCCAGAAACCTTCCTGTGAAATTCTCCAACCGGCAGATGCACCCGGGAAAAAGCCCCAACGTTTAAGCGGTGAGTTTTTAGAGTTTGCATCGTCCCGGAAGCTAAACTCAACGAGGTATTTCGATTTATAGTCATAGTTTACACGACCAACAAATGATTTGGTTACAAAATCATAAGGCCAGCCACCATCAACCGTAGCCGTTTGATTTAAAGCATTACCTGCCGACAACTGATCAACAGGCAGTGAAAGCTGACGCTGCGCGTTAAAGTTATCCCCTTTTTGCTCGCTTTCTTCATAAAGCGCCAGTGCTGTAACGTTATGCCCGCCTTTAAACTGTTTGGCATAGTTTAATGAAAGCTGCATTAAGCTGCTTGGCTTTTCATAAAACTGACGGGTAAGTGAACCAGGCGTTTGATTAGCTATGGCCTGATAGGTATTACTGTTGGCATCATAGTTATACTGGTTGTATGAACGCTGATAGATCTTGTTGCTTGAAAAATAGTAATCATAGTTATATAAGCCCTTTGCACTTAAACCAGGTACAAACGGTACATTGTAGGTTGCGGCTACCGAAGATTGTAACCATTTATTGGCGATGAGTTTGTACCCATTCACGTCAGCATCCGCCATAGCAACAGGGTTTGAACCATCAACCTGGCCATTGTTCAGGTATGCCGGATTATTATTGGCATAGATGCTTTGCGTAGGTACCTGCCTCCAGAACGAGCGGATGATCCACCAGGCATCCTGGTAAGGCTGATTTTTTTGTTCAAGCGTACCGCTCAGATTTACATCAATGGTGAGGTTTTTATTGATTTTGGTAGTAAGATTTGAGCGCAGGTTATATTTCTTGTAGTTCAGGTCGCCACTTTTGAAAAAGCCGTCCTGATCGGTAATACCCATACTCACAAAATAACTGGTATTTTCGCTGCCGCCTGTTGCATTCAGGTTATGTTGTTGCTGAGGAGCACTATTAGCAAAAACAGGGCTATACCAATCCGTACTTGTCTTTGAGCCGTTTTTGTAAGCAGCAAAGTCGGCATCGGTATATTTTACTTGCCCGCCGTTAACGTTATGCAGCAGTTGCTCGTTAACCAGGGTCATGAAATCAACAGCGCCAACAGGTTTTGGCATGTATGATGGGATCTGCCATCCATAAGTACCAGAGTAGTTAAGGTCAACGGTACCTTTTTTGCCTTTCTTGGTAGTTACGATAACAACACCGTTTGCAGCACGTACACCGTAAATAGCAGCCGATGCATCCTTCAATACCGAAACACTTTCGATATCATTGGGATCAAGGCGGCTGATGTTATCGCGGGGGATTCCATCAATAACTACCAATGGGTTACCAAAACCACGGATATCAAATGCATTGCTGAATGATCCCGGCTCAGACGTGTTCTGAGTAATACGAACACCAGCCACTTTACCGGCAAGCATATTCAGCACGTTCTCGTTTTTAGTAGTCACAATCTCGCTGTTGGTAACCGATGCAACCGATCCGGTCACCGTTGCTTTACGCTGGGTACCGTAACCTACCACTACCACCTCGTTCATGTTGGTGGCGTTTGGCTGAAGCTTAATGGTGATCGATTTCTGGCTGCCTACGTTTACTTCCTGTGCAACGTACCCCAGAAAAGTAAATACCAGCGTTTGGCTTGGTTCGGCGTTGATGTTAAACTGGCCGTTAACATTAGTAGTTGTACCATTGGGCGTACCTTTAAGCTTAACGCTAACGCCAGGCAGGGGCTGCCCATGCTCGTCATTTACTACACCGGTTATTTTGCTGCCCTGAGCAAAAGCCGAAGTACACATGGCTAAAAATAAAAGGGCGGTTATGCAGCATTGAAGCATCCCTTTAATTTTAGCACGATAACGGATGCGATGGCATCCATCATAATTGGTAAAATTTTCGTACATAAATAATTGGTTAATGGGTTTATAACTCTTGCCAAAAGGGAAGCAAAAAACATTAAACAGGGATGGTTAAACCCGCTTAATACATATCATGTTTTCCATTTGGCACAGCAATGATATAGCGGGTGGTATTAAAACGGGGGTTAAAAAAGGGGTTAATTGGGCTAAAATTTTATTAACCGCTCAAAAATTAACCGCTTTTTTAAGCGAATGGAAGGTGTAATTTAAAAACTGCCGCAGGTTTAGCGGCAGCGTAACCTGTGGTGCACATAATGACCGGTTTATGAAATGAACAAAAAACATGCCATTGCGAGCGATAGCGCGGCAATCGCACGAAAGCAAGGCCGCCCTGTATAGCATGCGATTGCCACGTCGCACCCTCGCTCATTCCCGTTCCGCGCCTCGCAATGACATGGTTTATTATTCGCACTTAAAAGCCCGCGACAGCGTTAAATGCCGAAGGCCTGTTTTGCGCAGCAAAACAGGCCTTCGGCTAACGTTCCCCCTTTAGGGGGTTAGGGGGCTAAAACACCCTGCAAAGCAAACCTTTCAGATACTCGCCTTCGGGGAAGGAAGCTCGTACCGGATGGTCTTCGGGTTGATGGAACTGGTAGATAAACTGAACCTGTTTACCCGCATCAAGCGCGGCCCAGGCAATTACCTGTTTAAAGGTTTCCATATCCATAGCACCCGAGCAGGAATAGGTTGCCAGCAAGCCGCCCTCATTAAGCAGCAGCATACCCAAACGGTTCAAATCTTTATAAGCACGTGATGCACGGGTGAGCGCCGAGCGTGATGGCGCATATTTAGGCGGATCGAGTACGATTACATCAAACTTCTCGCCCTCATCTCTGAATTTGCGTAACTGCACATTCACGTCGGATTTAATGGCTCTATGTTTGGTTGCATCCAGTTTATTTAGCCTGATATTTTCGGCCAAAGTTTCAATAGCCAGCGCTGAGCTATCCACGCTGGTTACTGATGTCGCGCCTTCTTTAAGACTGTTTAATGTAAAACCACCGGTATAACAAAAGCAGTCCAGTACCTTTTTATCTTTAGTATGTACAGCCAACACATGGCGATTATCGCGCTGATCGCAATAAAAGCCGGATTTTTGGCCTTCGGTGATATTGATACCGTAAATAACGTTGTTTTCTAATACCTCAACCAGCTCAGGCGGCGGACTGCCAGCAAGTACTTTATTCTCGGCTTCGGCCAACCCTTCGTGGGCACGGGAAGCATTATCACTTTTATCTGAAATACTTTCGGGATTGAGCAGTTTTTTTAGTTCATCAATAATAACGGGCATTACATTCTGGATGCCCGATGTAAGTACCTGCACTGCCAAATGACCGGCATATTTATCAACAATAAGGCCTGGCAAATAATCCGATTCACTAAAAATTAAACGACAGGTATTGGTACCGTTAGCCAATATGTTATCACGGCTTTTAACTGCGGTTGCTACTTTTTCGCGAAACCATGCTTCGTTTATTTGTACATCCTTGTTCCACTCCAGTAAGCGCAAAGTAACCCTCGACTGATCGTTATAAAAGCCATAGGCCATAAATTCGCCTTGCGTATTCGCCAGGCGCACTACATCGCCATTGGCGGGTTTGCCTTTTACTTTTTCAATCGCCCCCGAAAATACCCAGGGATGCCTTTGCAGTACGGCTTTTTCTTTACCCTTCTTTAATATAACGTCAATCATGGGTGCAAAGGTAATAAAGCGCTGCCAATTTTAGCTTTACAGCAACGATGCCTTCATTTATTACGTATTTGTATTAAGGCTTCTAAACCTTGAAAATATTTTTAGGTCATACACAATAATATCCGCATTAAAACATTTGGTATCTTAGATTCGAAAACTATAATCATGAAAAAAACCTACGTACTCCTGTTCAGTATGCTGATAGCATGCTGTTGTTTTAGCTCAAAATCATACGCTCAGATACCCCGCATACCTGAGGCCAGCTCAACTCAAACCATCATCCAGGATTTCGGATTAGGGAAAATAACCATCACTTATTCCCGTCCAAATGTTAAAGACCGCAAAATATTCGGGGGCATTATCCCTTACGGCGAAGTTTGGCGCACCGGCGCCAACGCGGCAACAACTATCACTTTTACCGAAAAAGTTGTTATTGAAGGTAACCCTGTGCCTGCGGGTACTTATTCCCTGTTCAGTATCCCCAATAAAGGCGAGTGGACCATCATCCTTAATAAAGTGGTAAAACAATGGGGCGCTTACAGCTATAAGCAAGACCAGGATTTTCTGCGTTTTAACATCAAGCCTATCCGCGTGAGTGAAAAACGCGAAACTTTTACTATGGCTTTTGTCAATTCAACTACCAAATCAACCGACCTGGTTTTGGTTTGGGACAAAACCGCGGCCTATATCCACATGGAAACCGACGACGATGCCAAAATCACGGCCAATATTGACGAGTTGATGAAAGGCGACCGCAAGCCATATTACTTCAACGCCATACAGTACTACTACGAAAACCATAAAGATGTTGATAAAGCCCTTGGCTGGGTTTACGAAGCCGAAAAAATTGAGCCTAAAGGTCCGTGGTATAAGCTATGGGAATCGCGTTTGTTATTACGTAAAGGGGATAAAGCCGGTGCAATTGCCGCTGCCGAAGCCGGTATCGCTTTAGCCAAAGCTGATAAAGATGAAGAATATGCACGCTTAAACCAGGAAGCACTGGATCAGGCTAAGCGGTAAAAGCCTCACCCAACCCTCTCCAAAGGAGAGGGCTCTAAAATACAAAAGGCCCGTTTCCGTATGAGAAACGGGCCTTTTTATTTGCATTTAAACTAAAAAATGCCCCAGAGGGGCTTAAGGTCTGTAGCATTTATATAAAGAATAACAAATTGCCCAGAGGGGCAAAACAAACAATTTGCAGATAAATGATTCGGCTAATTTGAGATTTCCTGAGTAGATGCTGATTTAGGAGGCACCATTACGCTGATAACCCATGCGATTACGATGAGCAAAAGAGCACCGATAGCATTGAGCCACAAATAAGCGATTGCATCAAAATAGCCCAGGATACAAATAATTGCTTCCGTTATAACTGCCGCTATAAATACCGCAGTTCCTTTTATTTTTTTGAGATAGAAGGCCACTATGAACACTCCAAGGATGGTTCCGTAAATATAAGAGCCCAATTGATTCACGGCTTCTAACAGATTACCTATGCGGCTGGCGTAAAGGGCCATCCCAATGCAAACCAGGCCCCAGAACACCGTTGCCAGGCGCGATGCATTTAAATAATTCTGATCTGTGGCGTTGGGATTAACAATGCGTTTGTAAATATCAACCACACTGGTTGATGCTAATGAATTTAAAGCACTCGCGGTTGAGCCCATAGAGGCCAGAAAAATAATGGCCATCAGTAATCCTATCAAACCTTTGGGCAGATACTGGGTAACAAAGCTAAGGAATACGTAGTTGGTATCGTTATCATCGGCCTTGGGGTTATTTTTTTTCATCAGTTCAATGGCGTTTTGCCTGATGAGGCGGGCCTTACTGTCGGCCACCTTTAATTGATCTTTGGCATAACTGATCCGGTCTTCATTTTTGCTGTCGATGGCTTTTATCAACTCGTTAGCCTTGATCTTTTTTTGCTCAAAAGCCTGGCCATATTGCTGATTGAGATGGTCGTATTCCGCAGCGTAAACGCTTTTTCGAATTTGTTTAACCTCATACTGGTTAAAAAACATTGGCGGGCGGTTAAACTGGTAAAACGCAAAAACCAGTACCCCTATCAGCAGGATCAGGAATTGCATCGGGATCTTGATCAGGCCATTCATGATTAGCCCGAGGCGGCTTTGCCCTACCGAGCTGCCGGTTAAATAACGGCCAACCTGGCTTTGATCTGTACCAAAATAGGAAAGCTGTAAAAAGAAGCCCCCGATCAATCCGCTCCAAACGGTATAACGGTTATTGGGGTCGAATTTCCAGTCTATCACGTTCATACGGCCCATTTTACCGGCCATTTTGAGCGAGCTCATGAAGCTTACATTGCCGGGCAACAGGTAAACAACCAGTACTCCTGCCAAAAACATCCCCGTAAAAATAATGCTCATTTGCAATAGCTGGGTATATGACACAGCCTTACTACCGCCATAAACAGTATAAACAATTACCAGCCCGCCTATAAACAGTGTAGTGTAAACCGTATTAATATTTAATATGGTTGAGAGGATGATAGACGGGGCATAAATGGTAATGCCGGTTGAAAGGCCACGCTGTACCAGAAAGAGGAACGATGTAAGCGCACGGGTTTTCAGATCAAAACGCTGTTCCAAAAATTCGTAAGCAGTATAAACCTTAAGGCGATGGAAAATGGGGACAAAGGTGATACAAAGTACGATCATGGCCAGGGGCAGCCCGAAGTAGAACTGCACAAAACGCATCCCGTCTGAATAAGCCTGGCCCGGTGCCGAAAGAAAGGTAATAGCACTTGCCTGGGTAGCCATTACCGATAAGCCCACATGGTACCAGGGCAATGAGCGGCTGCCCATCAAAAACTGGTCGATATTTTTATTATTGCCGCTTTTCCATATGCCATAAAGCACTATAGAAAATATGGTAAGGCCTAAAACAATCCAGTCGGTTAAACTCATTCAAAGAATTTGGTAATGAGCCAGAATACTAAAACTAAAAAAACCAGCCATGCGGCAACAATGCCGTAAAACTGGTTCCAATTTTTTATAAATGAAGGGAGGTCAGGATCAGGCCTCTTCATTACGGCCACGAACTAACACGGCGATATATGCAGCAGCAGTTAACAAACCTAAAACACCACCTACAAAAATCCAGGTAAAGCCTTTTTCAATAATACCGCCTACAAATAAGCCAGAGATTAATCCTGCCAAATAGTATATGTAATCAAAGTTTTCTTTTTCTTCTTTATGTTGTCCCATGATGTTATGTATATGATTGCAGCAAAAATAGGTGATTAATTGAATTTTACCAAAGTTTGTTTTGTAAAAGGATTGTGCGGTTTTAAAAGCTCATAAATGACACCAATTATTCAGTCGGTGTCCGGTTGGTTTTAAATGCACTATCGTTGTAAATATGCCAGCAGCTTTGCGGTATGCATGAACCAATACCCTTTCAACTATTGTAAAGAGGCTATTCCTGCAAATTTTTTAACCGCTCAACATTTCCCGCCATAGTTGCCTTATCATTTGCAGAAGTAGCCAGGTTCATAGCTGTTTCGTAATGCCCTAAGGCTTTTTGATTATCTATGCCGGTATACAGGTTGCCCAGCAGCGAATAATAAAAGTGGTTATTGCTCAGGTTCAGTTTTTCGGCTTCGGCTATAGCTGCCGGTTTTCCATTGGCTTTGGCAAGGGCGAAAGTACGGTTCAGCGCGGCGATGGGCGAATACTCCAGCATGAGGAGGCTATTGTATAGCTGTAATATATTTTCCCATTTTTCGGCAGCATCTTCCTTAAAGGTATGCCAATAAGCAATGCCGGCTTCGAGGTGATATTTAGTTATTGAAGTTCCGGTTGAAGCCTGGTTCAGGTAATGGATACCTTTGTTGATCAGGTCCCTGTCCCAAAGTGATTCATCCTGATCATCATAAAGGATCATTTCATCATGATCATTGGTGCGGGCCTCAAACCGCGACGCGTGGAAACACATCAGCGCAAAAAGTGCATTTACGGCAGGAGTGTTGGTGGCCGGATTTTCAATAAGCAGGTAATTAAGCCGCATAGCTTCAGTACAAAGATCACGGCGGAGGGTGACGTTTTGGGAGATTGAGTAATATCCCTCAGAAAACAGCAGGTAAATGGTTGTTAAAACAGTTTCCAGCCGGTTGCCGATCTCGCTCGGGCTTGGCTGCTGAATCTGGATCTCCGCCTCTTTCAGTTTTTCCTTTGCGCGGTTTATCCGCTTGTATATCACCTCCTTGTTTGCTAAAAAAGCATCGGTAATTTCCTGTACGCCAAAACCGCAAAGCAGGTTAAGGGCAAGCGCTACCTGCGACTCGGCCGAAATAACCGGGTTGCAAACCGTAAAGATCATGGCCAACTGGCTATCAGCTATGTTTTTGGCAGACAGGTCGATCTCTATTTCGCCTGTGCTGTCGGTAGTATATTTTATTTCGGGCAAAAGCTTTTGCTTAAAAATCGTATCCCGTTTCAGGTAATTTTTGGTTTTATTTTTTGCAACGGTATAAAGCCATGCCGTCGGATTATCAGGTAAACCTTTCAGGCTCCAATTTTCAGTGGCTGAAAGGAAGGTGTCGCTCACAATATCTTCGGCAATTTCAATATGTTCAATACCAAAAAGGCGGCAAAGCACTGCTGCAATTTTCCGGTACTCGGTGCGGAACAGGTGAGGTAAAAGTTCTTGGGCTTGCATAGGTTAAAATAAAAATGCCTTTGCAAAAGTACAAAGGCATTTTATTTTATACGGCAGGCACAGCCATTCGTACTTCAACGGTGGCCCCCCATTGCAATATCGGGCAGCCTTTGGCAATTTCAACGGCCTCATCGTAATCTTCGGCCCTGATTATAAACAACCCTCCTATCGATTCCTTAATTTCGGCATAAGGACCATTGATCACGGTATTTTGCTTAATTGTCCGGCCATCGCCATCCCAGCGTTTGGGAGCACCAACCAGTTTGTTTTGGGCCGCGATGCCGCCTATCCAATCCTGGAAAGGTTTTATAGCTGCCTGCATTTGTCCGGGCGAGGGACTGGCATCTTTACTTTTCAGATCCCTGTGGATTACTAACAAAAATTCATTCATAAGGCTATGTTTTAATGGCGTTAATATAAGCTGTTTATGCAAACTGGCCAACCTGGTATGTGCCGGGCGTATTTGGGAACGATAGGTTGATGCGGTTCCAGGTGTTAATGGTGGTAACGGACAGCGTAAGGTCTATCAGTTCTTCATCACTGAACTGCGCCTTGGCTATGTTGTACACTTCGTCGGTTACATGGCAGGCGGTAACGGCTTCGGCCCAGGCGAAGGCGGCCCTTTCACGATCGGTATAATAAGGTGATTCTTCCCAGGCGCTCAGGCCATATAAACGTTGTTCGGTTTCACCTTTGGCACGTGCATCCTTATAGTGCATGTCAAGACAATAAGCGCATTTATTGATCTGCGATACCCTGAAATTTACCAACTCACGAAGGGATAACTCAAGGGGCGACTTTTTAAGATAAGTATTGATACCGAATAATGGTTTTAAGGCATTTTGGCCTTTTTCCCACATGCTGATTCTCTGTTCCATTTTGTTTTAAATTTATGTTGTTAAAACCCAATGACAACCGTGCCTGGCAGATTGGACAAAATGAAAAAAATATTTTTTATTTTTTTTAAGATCGGAATTCAAATCGGGAATTTGTGTTGGGCGGCATCTAATGCACCGCCCGCTTCGCAGATTTTCCGGTTTAACTACATATACATGTAATACGTCTCTGTATAAAAATACCTATCTTTCCCTCATGGCCTTACCCAATATTTTCACTGCACAGGTAGCTGATGATGTAATCAGCCGGATCAACAAGCTCACGCCTCAAACCTCACCGGGGTGGGGTAAAATGAACGTAGCACAAATGTTGGCACACTGCTGTGTAACGTACGAAATGGTGTATGAAGATAAGCACCCCAAACCCGGCTTGTTCATGAAACTGATCCTGAAAATGCTGGTTAAAAACAAGGTGGTGAGCGAAATTCCATATAAACACAACAACCCTACAGCGCCTGCATTTCTTATTACCGGCGAAAGGGATTTCATTACCGAAAAAGCCCGGTTGATAGCCTATATTCAAAAAACACAGCAGCTGGGCGAAAAAGCTTTTGACGGCCGCGAGTCGCATTCGTTTGGCTCCTTAACCATTACCGAATGGAGCAATATGTTTTATAAACATATTGACCATCACCTCACCCAGTTTGGCTGTTAAGCGCATAGTTTGAACATACGGCTAAATTTTCCTTTCTTTACCGACATACTGGTAAATCGATATAGCGCATGGAAAAACTAAACCCCACCATCCTTAAAACCAAACAGCATTTTGAAATTCTTGACGGCCTGCGGGGTGTAGCTGCTATAGCAGTTGTTACTTTCCATTTTATGGAGATTGCTTATTCCGATTACAGTAAGGATTTTATAGGTCACGGTTTTTTGGCGGTGGATTTTTTCTTTTGCCTGTCAGGCTTCGTAATTGGCTATGCTTATGACGACAGGATTGGCAAAATGGGTATAAAGGAATTTTTCAAATCGAGGTTGATCAGGTTGCACCCGCTTGTTGTTTTTGGTTCGGTATTGGGTTTATTAGGGTTTATATTTGATCCATTTAATGCCCAGCCCATAACCCGTAGTGCGGGCAGTATATTCCTTTTATTTCTTAGCTCGATATTAATGATCCCTAACGCTACTATGACCGAGCGATATTTCAACTTATTTAGCTTCAATGCTCCGGCGTGGTCATTGTTTTGGGAATATGTGGCCAATATTGTTTATGCGCTTGTGCTTTACCGTTTTACACGGCGTTACCTGATAATACTTGTTATAATTTCGGCGATAGCGATTTGCTGCGTGGCCGGTCGTTCGGGTAATTTAATGGGCGGCTGGAGCGGCGACACTTTTTGGGATGGAGGTGTGCGCATAGCCTATTCTTTTACTGCGGGTTTGCTGGTTTACCGTTATAACCTGATTATCAAAAACAAGATCGGTTTTATTGGTCTTTCGGTTTTATTAATGCTGGCTTTCCTGATGCCATTTTCATCATGGAACTGGCTTACTGAGCCTTTTGTAGTTATTATTTATTTCCCATTGCTGGTAGCATTGGGGGCAGGTGCTGTTCTTCATAACGGCTTACGTAAAATATGTGTTTTTTCGGGCAGTATTTCTTATCCCTTGTATATGACGCATTACTTTGTGATGTGGATGTTTGGTAGCTACTATGCAACGAATAAACCCGATGCTGTTCACCTGGCATATATCATTATGCCCGGATTAATTGTACTGGTAACATTTGCTTACCTGGTTATGGTAGGTTACGATATCCCATTACGCCATTACCTAACCGAAAGAAGAAAAAAACAGGCTATTAAATAAACTGAATAGCCTATTCGTTAGCTTAATTAAAGATTAAGAAAGGGTTTAGTCCACGGTTAAATTTAAAACCTGTATGTTTAAAATACTGAAAAAGTGTTTTTTATACACATAAAACAGTATTTTTACTGGTGGTGTTGTGCTGATTCCCAGTTGTTCTGTTGAAGTATGCCAGCCTTTGGTACATGAAAAAAACGTTAGTTATTGGTTGGCTTGTGATACTTTTAATCGCTGTTGGCGCTTTATTTTGGTATAATGAGCTGCAATACCAGTTGCCTACTCCTGTACCGAAAAACTATAAAGCAGTAAAGCAGGGTACGGTAGTATCCATCAATCCCAGGCACTACCCGGATCGTAGTAAACCGCTGTTCCTGCACTTTTTCAACCCAGATTGTCCATGTTCAAGATTTAATATCAAACAGTTTAAGGCTATTGCCCGGCAATATAGCAGGCAGGTGAATTTTGCCATTGTGATCATGAGCAGCAAACACTTCACCGAAAGCGAAATCCAGGACAAGTTTGGGATGAAACTCCCGGTGATATTTGATCCATCGGTTGCTGAGGCCTGCGGGGTTTACTCAACACCCCAGGCTGCCCTTATTGATACAGGCAGCAAGCTGTACTACCGCGGCAATTATAACGTAAGCCGTTACTGTACCGATGAAAAAACAAGCTTCGCCAAAGTAGCTATTAAAGGTTTACTGAACGACAATACACGCCTAACATTTAATAAACTTGCATTAACCTCATACGGCTGTCGACTGCCCGACTGTCATAATTAATATTATCCCCTAAATATCAATCATAGTGACTGCAGACATAGCTCAAAACATTAATTTTCAAACCGAGATCAAAGACCGCTCAGACAGGTTGATGGATTATTTCCTGCCTGTACATTTTGTAGTTGGTTTAGCACTTGCTTTTTTTTATGATACCTGGCTTATAGCCTTTGGCGTTGGCGGCCTTTGCCTGCTGGCATACTATACCGCTAAAATAGCCCTGCCTAATTCTTCTTTATACCAATATGTGCTGGCAGCTGTATTAGGCATTTTTATGGCCCAGTATATTTACCAGATGCACGGCTTGTTTGAGATGCACTTTTTTGCTTTTATTTCAAGCGTGCTGCTTATTACCTACCAAAACTGGAGGCTACAATTGCCGTTGCTTTTAGTTGTTATTGTACACCATGCTGTTTTCAGCTACCTGCAGGATATTGGCTATGGCAACATATTTTTTACCCAACTCAATTACTTTGACCTGCAAACGTTTATCATACATGTATTGCTTACCGGGGTTATCATGTTCATTTGCGGGCTTTGGGCCTACCAGTTGCGCAAGTATAATGAACTTAGAATAGTACAAACCCTGCAAATGGCCGATCTGCAGCGGGAAGCCCAGTTATCGCTTGAGCGCAAACACAATGAGGAGGTTTTGGCAGCTGCAAACCAGGAACTAAACTATTCAAACCAGGAACTTCAAAAGGCACGCCTCGCGGCCGATCAGGCTAATCAGGAAAAAAGTATTTTCCTGGCTACCATGAGCCACGAAATCCGTACGCCTATGAATGGGGTTATCGGGATGTCGGCTTTATTGAATGAAACTGAACTTAATGATGAGCAGCGTATGTTTAACGAAACCATCATCAGTTGCGGCGAAACGCTCATCCATGTGATCAATAACATTCTTGATTTTTCAAAGATAGAGGCGGGCAGCCTTGATCTTGAACAGGATGATTTTAACCTGCGACAGTGTATTGAAGATGTGATGGATATGTTTGCCATTAAAGGCGGACAAATGGGGCTCGACCTGGTTTATGAAATTGCTGAAGATATATCGCCGGGTATCATCGGCGATCCGCTGCGGCTTAAACAGGTGCTTATAAACCTGGTAAGCAACGCCATAAAATTTACGGAGAAAGGTGAAGTGGGCATTAAGGTTAGCTGTGTTGACAAACAATCCGATGGCTTGCTGAAATTAAGATTTGATGTTTGGGATACCGGCATAGGCATTCCGCATGATAAGCTGCACCGTCTGTTCAAGGCATTTTCGCAGGTCGATTCATCTACTACACGCAAATACGGAGGTACCGGTTTAGGTTTGGCCATTTGCCAAAAGCTTGTAGCGCTAATGGGCGGCAGTATAGGCGTTGAAAGCGAGCCCGGTGCCGGTACCAGGTTTTTCTTTACCATAAACGCCTATCCCGGCGAGATTTCCCACCAGCAGCCTGCCAGTTTTGATCTTGAGGAACTGCGCGGCAAAAAGATACTTATAGTTGATGATAACCACACCAACCTGTCTATTTTAAACCGCCAGTTTGAAAACTGGAACCTTAAATCGGTACCGGCGGAGTCTGCCGCCGAGGCTTTAGTGATCCTGCAGAGAAACAAAGACATTGACCTGGTTATTACCGACATGAACATGCCCGTAATGGATGGGGTTATGCTGGCCCGCATCATCAGGGAGGGGTATAGCCACATTCCTATTATACTGCTAAGCTCGGTTGGTGAAGAATTTATAAAAGATCAGCGAATGCTGTTTACCTCCGTTATGAGCAAGCCGATAAAACAACAGGTGCTGGGCAAACAGGTTTTTATGGCGCTCAGGAATAAATCGGTCCAAAACGATGATAAACAAATTAAGAGCAAACTTTCGGTTGACTTTAGCGATAAATATCCCTTCAATATCCTTATTGCCGAAGATAACGAGGTTAACCAGCACGTTATTAAACACATTTTAAACAAAATGGGCTATAAGCCGGGTATGGCCCAAAACGGGCTCGAAGCAATAGAGGCCCTGTACAAAAACGATTACGAGCTTATTTTAATGGATATGCAGATGCCTGTTATGGATGGGCTTGAAGCAACCCGTGTAATCCGTAAAGACGATATTAAGCAGCCTGTTATCATTGCACTAACAGCCAACGCTATGGCCGGCGATGAACAGGATTGTTTGCAGGCCGGTATGAATGATTACCTGAGCAAGCCTGTAAAGCTTGATGAACTGATGAATAAGCTTTCGAAATGGCACACTACAGTTAATAAAACCGCAGTTCGTCAAGGTTGATGCAACCGCATTCCTGCAATAAGTTTGAGGCTTGGTCGCCATCAAGGGTAGGATAATTACCTGGCGGGGGCTGCCTCGACTTAATAGTAGTGGAGCTCTCTCATCCTGGTGTACAGAATATAAATGCAACAATACTTTTGCAAAACAATTAGGTTATTTTTTTCATTTTTGTACAGCATAAGCAATATGTTGAATAAGCGAAATACTGAATTTTTGAGATCGTTGCGGATATTATCGGTAATGGCCTTTTATTTGGTTATCGCGAGCAGTCATGTTTTTTTCCTTCCCCGCTTAACGCAACCGGGCCGTACACGTTCAACTGGATTCAATTCGGTTTTTAAACGAAAGATGGAGAACCTGCACAGCAGCTTCAGCGAATCAAGCTACGTTCAAAGACCAGACAAATCAACCCTTGAGGAGAAGAAATCTGTTACCGATTTGATCAGCGCTGTTGTAGGCAGTTTTATCCTGCTGTTTTTTGCATTGCAGCTATGGAAATTAAATCCGAAGCAATTAATCCGAAACTTCAGGATTATACCCGGGTATCGATACTCTTATCTTTCCCTTTGCACTTTTCGCATTTGATTTGAATGATTAAAGGCGCTCTGCCTTTAGATACATCATCGATCATTTTTTCAATTAATTATCCATCGTTTACCGGCATTTTTGCAGTACTTACTGATCTGTAGCGATCAGTGTGCGGGCATTTCCCGGTAAGCATATTCCGTACATCAAGATATGCGAATTTCAAAGAAGTTCTGCTGCCTGTTTTTAGGCCTGCTAATAACAGCCTGTACTTATGCGCAGCAACAAGGTAACACGCCGGTTAGCTTAAAAACGCTGCTCAACAGCGTAAACCGAAACGCACCCACATTGCTAACCGATTCGGCAGCTATTGCAGTAAGGCAAGCGCAGGCCGCTGAAACCAGGAGCAGCTGGCTCCCTAACCTGAAACTAAATTACCAGGCAGATTATGGCACTAACAACAATGTTGCCGGCCCGTATTTTGGCTTTGGTATCATTCCTTCCAACTCCAGGGGGGTACGGCCCGAAAGCAATACCACCACCGTTTCAGCCAACGTTGGGGTAGCCGCGCTCGACTGGGAGATCTACAATTTTGGTGCCTATGGTGCTCAAAATAAAGTAGCCAACTCTGATATTCAGGTACAGCAAAACCAGTTTGCTGATTCCAAATATCAGTTGCAGGCTTATGCCATTGGCAATTACCTGCTCCTAACGGAACTGGAAAACTTCCTCACCATCCAGGCGCGGAACATAAAACGCAATCAGGAGATCCGCCGGTCGGTACAGTCGCTCGCCAAAAGTGGGGTAAGGGCAGGCGTTGATACCAGCATTGCCGAGGCCGAACTGTCAAAAGCCCGTTTGAACTATATCGAACTGAACAACCAGGTGAAGCAGGTACAGTTACAGCTTTCGGCTGTCAGCGGCTTACCCTATCAGACAATAGTACCCGATACTGCTGCCGAAACAAATCTTATCAATACCGCAACCGGCCTCGACCCTTTGGTCATCGACACCACCGATCATCCATTGATCAATTATTATAAATCGGTATATCAAAACAGTTTGCAGCGGGAAACGCTCGTTAAAAAAAGCTACAATCCTAAAATATTATTGGAAGGCGCCGTTTGGGGCAGGGGATCAAGTGTTGATGCTAACGACCATTTTAACAGCCTCAGCAGCGGATGGGGGTTCGACAGGAATAATTACCTGGTAGGTATAGGCATTTCTTACAACCTGTTTGATCTGCGCCGCAGGCAACTGAAACTAAGAACGCAACGCGCCAATACAGATTATACACTCCGGAAGCTGGATGAGCAAAAACAAATGCTGGCCATCAATGCCAACCAGTCGGGCGTAGAGCTGCAAACCGCCCGCGAACGCCTGGTTGAGATCCCCAATCAGCTTAAAGCAGCTTCTGATGGGTACCGGCAAAAGCTGTCATTATACAAAAATGGGCTAACCGATATCATTGAGCTTAACGCCGCGCTCAATATCCTTTACCGCGCCGAAACTGACTATGTACAGGCTAAATATGCCTATTCAAATGCCCTGTTCCAGCAGGCCGTTACCGGCAACCAGGTAAATACTGTATTAAACCTTTTAAAATAATTTAGCTATGTCAATGGTCACATCCGCACTTAAACGGCCCATCACAACGGTGGTGGTTACCTTGAGCCTGCTCATCTTTGCAGTGCTTAGTGCTATAAAAATACCGATAGATATTTTCCCGAAATTAAACCTCCCCACCATTTATGTTATTGAATCATATGGCGGTATGTCACCGCAGCAAATGGAGGGTTTCTTTTCAACCCGTTTGCAAGACCAGTTTCTGTACGTGAACGGTATCAAAAGCGTTACCAGTAAAAACATCCAGGGTTTAACTATGGTTAAGCTGAGTTTTTACGAGAGTACAGACATGGCCGAAGCACAGGCCCAGGTGGCTTTGCAGGTAAGCCGCGTAATGAGCTTTTTCCCGCCGGGAGCGCTGCCGCCGCAGGTTGTAAGGTTTGATGCTTCATCGTTGCCCGTTGGGCAATTGGTACTATCCGCCCCCAATCGCAGCCTGAAGGATATTTATGATATGGCTGCTACTAAAGTGAGGCCTATGTTTGCTACTGTTCCCGGCTTATCGGCCCCGCCGCCGTTTGGTTCAAACGCCAGGTCCATTACCTTAAACGTTGATCCAAACAAATTAAGAAGTTACGGCTTGACGCCCGATGAGGTAGTAAGTGCGTTGGCTAAGTTCAATGTGATGTCGCCTTCGGGTAATTTAAGGTTAGGCAACACGATGTTTGTAACTACGGTTAACACGTTGATTAACCAAACAGATGAATTTGGCAATATCCCCGTAGTTACCAAAAACGGCGTACCCATTTTGGTAAAAGATGTTGCCCGTGTTGCCGATGCTACCGACGTTACGGTTGATTATGCGCTGATTAATGGTAAACGCTCTGTTTATTTACCGGTAGTAAAAACCGCCGATGCCAGTACCTGGAGCGTGGTACAGGCTTTGAAAAAGAAGATTCCGGAAATTCAGGGCCTTTTACCCGATGACGTTAAAATCTCGTATGAGTTTGATCAATCCATATTTGTGATAAACGCGGTAAAGAGCCTTATGACAGAAGGCGGTCTGGGCGCATTGCTCACCGGCCTGATGGTATTGTTGTTTTTGCGCGACTGGCGAAGTAGTTTGATCGTGGTGATCACTATCCCGGTATCTATTTTGTTAGGTGTGTTACTTTTAGGCTTATTCGGCCAAACCATCAATATCATGACATTGAGTGGGCTTGCCCTCGCCATAGGCATTTTGGTTGACCAGGCTACAGTAACCATCGAAAATATTCACCAGCACCTGGAGATGGGCAAAAGCAAAGCCCAGGCTATTTATGATGCCTGCCAGGAAATCTCGTTCCCCCTATTGCTCATCCTGCTGTGTATCCTTGCTGTATTCGCGCCATCGTTTATGATGAACGGTGTACCTAAGGCGATGTTTTTACCCCTGTCGCTATCTATTGGCTTAACGATGATCGTATCGTACATCATAGCGCAAACACTGGTGCCTATTTTATCAAACTGGCTTATCAAAGCCGAAACCTATCAGCATTATGAACATGGGAAATTGCATGCCCATGCCGGCGAAGCTTTAGACCGGCCCGAAGAAGGGCAGGTAAATCATCACCTGCAACAGGAGCAGAAACATCCCGAAAAGAATGATCTGTTTGAACGGATAAAAATCCGTTTTATGCATATCATTGAACGCTGGATGCCTAACAAAAAATTAATAGTGCCTGTTTATCTCGTGGTTGTTTTGGGGTTGGCCGGTGTTTGCTTTGTTACCATTGGAAAAGATATGATGCCGAAGCTCAACAACGGCCAGTTTCAGATCAGGATCAAAGAACCGGATGGCACAAGGCTTGAACGTACGGAAGACGGGCTGAAACAGGTTTTGCAAATCATTGACAGCACGGTGAACCATCATGTAGCTATTACATCAGCTTACGTAGGCATTGTGCCAAGCAGCTATGGCACCAGCAACCTTTATGTATTTAATACAGGTACACATGAAGCGGTATTACAGGTTAATCTCGATGAGGATTACCACATCAATATGGATGAGCTTAAAGATGTGCTCCGTAAAAACATAGCATCGCGCATGCCCGATCTCCGCATCACTTTTGAACCTATCGACATGACCGAAAAGATCATGAGCCAGGGTGCATCTACACCTATCGAAATAAGGGTGGCGGGTAAGGATATGATGCAGATAGAAGGTTACTCGAACAAAGTTTTGGCCGGACTTAAAAAGATCAGCTATCTGCGGGATGTACAGATCAGTCAGCCTTTAAAGTTTCCTGTGGTGGCAATAACGCTCGACAGGTTGAAAGCTGCTCAATTAGGCCTGGATATTAAAGATGTTGCCCGCTCGGTTACCGCAAGTACATCATCAAGCCGTTTTACCGAGAAAAACCTTTGGTTGGATAATAAATCGGCCTATACCTACCAGGTACAGGTGCAAATTCCAGAGTATGTGATGAATACAATGGATGAGTTGAAAGAGATTCCACTGGTGAAAGGCCAAAGTACACCTGTACTGGGTGATATCGCCAGCTTTAAAGTTAATTACGTTCCTGGTGAATATGACCGTACCGGTCCGCGCCGCTTCTTAACCGTGAGCGCCAATATTTACAAGAAGGATTTGGGCACTGCTACTGCCGCGGTGCAGCAGGTGATCAAATCTGTCGGAGCACCACCTAAAGGCCTGATTGCTGAAGTTAAGGGTATGTCGAGCTTATTGACAGAAACGCTCGACAGCTTGCAGAACGGTTTGATGTTTGCCATTTTGGTGATCTTTTTATTGCTGGCCGCCAATTACCAGTCGTTTAAATTATCCCTTACAGTACTATCTACCGTACCGGCAGTAATATTGGGATCGCTAACAGCATTACTGCTTACCGGTTCAACACTTAACCTGCAAAGTTACATGGGCATGATCATGTCGACAGGGGTATCGGTGGCAAACGCCATCCTGATCGTAACCAATGCTGAAACCCTGAGACTAGATTATAAAGACTCTGCAAGGGCAGCCATTACCAGTGCGTCCATCAGGTTAAGGCCAATCCTCATGACCAGTTTGGCCATGATGGCAGGTATGATCCCGATGGCATCCGGGATGGGGGAAGCCGGCGAGCAAACCGCGCCATTGGGCCGCGCAGTGATAGGCGGCTTATTTGCCTCAACATTAGCTGCCCTGTTTATACTACCGCAAGTATTTGCCTGGGTACAGCAAAAAACCACTTATGATTCACCGTCCTTAATGAAGGACGTAAATGTTAATGAACCTCAACAACTTGAAACCTCCAATAGCTAATATTATGAAACTAAAATATATTGTACTGCTAAGCAGTATCAGCCTGATGGCCGCATGTGCAGGCAATCAAAAGCCGGTGGACCTTACAGAAACCAAAAAAACCACCCAAAAAGCAAGCGGATATGAAACCGGCAAAGTGTCGGAAAAAGCACTGTCAAGCGAAGCCCGCCTTCCAGGCCAGTTAAAACCCTATAACGAGGTAAACCTGTTTCCGAAAGTAAACGGGTTTGTAAAAACCGTTTTTGTTGACCGTGGTACCTTGGTAAAAAAAGGACAATTACTGGTAACCTTAGAAGCGCCGGAAATGGAATCGCAATTGCAGGCTGCCGATTCCCGCTACATGCAGGCCAAAGAGAACGCAGTTGCCAGTAAGGAAAAGTATCAGCGTTTAAAAGAGGCTGCAAAAGAACCTGGATCAGTTTCTCCGCTTGAATTGGATAACGCTTTAGCAAAAATGAAAGCTGATGACGCAATGGCCCGTTCAGAAAGCTCGATCGTGGCATCTGTACGCACCATGCAGGATTACCTGAACATTCGTGCTCCTTTTGATGGCATGATCATTCAGCGTAACGTATCTCCGGGAGCTTTGGTAGCCCCGGGTAAAGGTACAGACCTGCCTATGCTTATTTTGCAGGATACCCGCAAGCTGCGTTTAGAGGTTTACATCCCCGAAGATTTCGTAGACAAAGTTGACTTAAAGCAGCAGGTAAAATTCACTTTTAATGCTATGCCGGGGCAGGAACAAACAGCCAAAATCAGTCGCTCGGCCAATGCTTTAGGGAGTATGCGTTCTGAAGCTATTGAAATAGACGTACAAAACCAAAATGGAATACTAAAACCGGGGATGTATGCCGAAGTAAAGATCCCGATGCTTTCGGGCGCCAAATCGTTGTTAGTGCCCAACAATGCCATCATCCGGTCAACCGAGAGGGAATATGTAATAGCTGTAAAAGACGGCAAGGCAGCATTAATTGATATAAAGGAAGGATTATCCAGACATGACTCAACCGAAGTGTTTGGAAACCTGAAGGCCAACGATATCATTCTTAAAAATGCCAGCGATGAGGTGAAGGACGGGACGAATATTAATTGACGAGTTAGAGGCAATGGCTAAGCGGTTTGGAACAACGCTTTTACATCCGGCCTCAAGGGCAGAGTTGTCGCGTTTCATTGTTATAACTCATTAGTTCATGATACATGACGCATTGATTTTGTTTACTAATGTCCATATCAAACCCTTTACTTAAAATTGAGGCAAGGGTAGCTTTTGAAGAAGAGGGAGAGACATATTTTTTTACCTTTGCCCCTATGGAAACCATCACCTGGCATGATTTTGAAAAAGTAGAACTACGTGTAGGCACTGTATTGGAGGCAATTGATTTCCCCGGGGCCCGTAAGCCGGCTTTTAAAGTGAAGGTTGATTTTGGCGCTTTCGGCATCCGGTGGTCGAGCGCGCAAATCACGAAGCATTATACCAAAGAAGAGCTGGTGGGTAGGCAAATTGTAGGTGTGGTCAACTTTCCTAAAAAGCAGATTGCCAATTTTATGTCGGAGTTCCTGGTTACTGGTTTCGCCGACGAGAACGGAGACATTGTATTAACCGCTGTTGAAAAGCCTGTGCCAAACGGCAGCAAACTTATTTAAATGAGATATATCAGTTTCGAGGATGAGGCCTCTATATCGCCCGATGAATATTTTATGGGCGAAGCGTTAAAAGAAGCCCGCTATGCATTGGAGGAGGATGAGATCCCGATTGGGGCAATTGTGGTTTACAATGGCCGCATTATAGGAAAAGGGCACAATCTTACCGAACGGCTTAACGATGTATCGGCCCATGCCGAAATGCAGGCCCTTACTGCGGCCGCTAATTTAATTGGAGGCAAATACCTGCAAGGCTGTACGCTGTACGTTACTATGGAACCCTGTGTAATGTGTGCCGGGGCTTCGTACTGGTTCCAGGTAAGTAAGATCGTTTTTGGGGCCTATGATAACAAACTCGGGTTCGGCCGCATCAACCAAAAAATAACCCATCCCAAAACAGTGATCACCGGCGGTATCCGCGAAGCTGAATGCAGCCAGCTGGTGAAGGATTTTTTTAAAAGTAAGCGGAAGTAGGGTTGATGGTTCATGGATCATAGTTCATAATAATAAAAATAGCTATATAAGCTATGATCCATGAACCATTAACTATGAACTAAAGAAAACATGACAATTATTTAGAACAAAAACTTCAATCAACGCTTATATTTGTTACGTCACAACAAACAGTAAACTTTAAAATAAACAACTAAAATTATGGCATTTACCCTACCGGCGTTATCCTACGCTACCGATGCTCTGGAACCGCACATTGATAAACTGACCATGGAAATTCACCATGGCAAACACCACCAGGCTTATGTTACCAACTTAAACAAAGCTTTGGAAGGTAAGCCTGAGGCTGAAAGCAATATCGACGATATCATTAAAAATATCTCTAAATTCCCTGCTGCTGTGCGTAACAATGGCGGTGGCCACTACAACCATACTTTGTTCTGGACCTTGTTATCACCAAACGGTGGCGGCGAGCCTACAGGCGCTTTAGCTGATGCTATCAAAAGCACTTTCGGTTCATTTGCCGATTTCAAAACTAAAGTATCTGAAGCAGGTGCAACCCGTTTTGGTTCTGGCTGGGCATGGTTAATTGTTACTGCTGATAAAAAATTAGCTATAACTTCAACTCCTAACCAGGACAACCCATTAATGGACATCGCTGAAGTTAAAGGTACCCCAATTTTAGGTATCGATGTTTGGGAGCATGCTTACTACCTGAAATATCAAAACCGTCGTCCGGATTACTTAGCAGCTATCTGGAATGTGATCAACTGGAACCACGTTGCCGAGCTTTACGCAAAAGCAACCGCTTAATATTATTTAAGCTCATAAACAAAAGCGGCAGGATCTGATGGTCCTGCCGCTTTTTTATTGGTAACAGACTCAAAAATTCATCTCTTGCGCTCGTTTGCAACGAGTGCTTAATATGGGTACACGGTAGGTTGTAAACGAGCGCAAGAAATTTATTTATTTACCTCCCAATTATACACCCACGTTTAATCCCTCTAATAATCTACTAACTTTGTGGACTTTTTTATATCATGATCAAAAAGCCCATAGAAACCCTGCTCCGCGAATCGAAGGAGGAGGGGGAACATTCATTAAAACGCTCGCTTGGGCCCGTTAACCTTATTTTAATTGGGATAGGCATCATTATAGGGGCTGGTTTATTTTCCTTAACCGGTATAGCGGCGGGACAGCATTCGGGGCCAGCGGTAACCATTTCTTTTTTAATTGCTGCTATTGGCTGTGCTTTCGCTGCCCTTTGCTATGCCGAGTTTTCGGCTATGATACCTGTTGCGGGGAGCGCTTACACCTATTCGTATGCTACCATGGGCGAGCTTTTTGCATGGATCATAGGCTGGGACCTTGCGCTTGAATATGCCGTGGGCGCAGCAACAGTGGCCATCAGCTGGTCGCAATACCTTACTAAGTTTTTGTCGTGGTTTGACCTGTATTTGCCTCCACAGCTTACGCTTTCGCCTTTTGAAACAGCTAAGGCTGCCAATGGCGATATCATTAACGGGATCATTAATTTGCCTGCTGCGCTCATTGTGATTTTGGTTACCAGTATCATTATCCGGGGTACAAAGGGTTCGGCATTGGTTAATGCCATTATTGTAACTTTGAAAGTGGGCGTGGTGCTGGTGTTTATCGCGGTTGGGTGGTCATTTATTAACCCGCAAAACTATCACCCCTATATTCCGCAAAATACGGGTGTTTGGGGCGATTATGGCTGGTCGGGCATATTGAGAGGCGCAGGGTTAGTGTTTTTCGTATTTATAGGTTTCGATGCGGTATCAACTGCGGCGCAGGAGGCCAAAAACCCACAGCGCAATATGCCTGTCGGGATCATCGGCTCGCTACTGATCTGTACGGTACTCTTTATTGTATTTGCACACGTAATGACCGGCATGGCCAATTATAAGGAATTTATAGGCTCGGGCGCACCGGTTGCCATCGCCATTGAAAAAACGCATTACCAGTGGTTGAGCAAAGCTATTGTGCTGGCTATTTTAATAGGTTATACCTCGGTGATTTTGGTGGACCTGTTAGGCCAATCGCGTGTGTTTTTCTCTATGTCGAAAGATGGTTTGCTGCCGAAGGTTTTTTCAGAAGTGCATCCCAAATTTCGCACACCCTGGAAATCGAATATTATGCTTTGCGCCTTTATAGCCCTCTTTGCCGCATTTGTTCCGATACGCGTGGTTGGTGAAATGACCAGCATTGGTACCCTGCTGGCATTTGTTATGGTTTGTGGCGGTGTACTTATTTTACGGAAGCAGCAACCTGATATTCACCGGCCGTTTAAAACACCCCTTGTGCCATTGGTGCCGGTGCTGGGTATCCTGACCTGTTTTGCCATGATGACGTTTCTACCCAGCGATACCTGGTTGCGTTTGGTCGTATGGCTTGCAATTGGTTTGGTTATCTACTATACTTACGGCAAAAAGAACAGCGTTATCCGCAAAATGCTTGCAGATAAACAATAACGCCATCAATTGATGACCGAAGAGATTTTAAAACTAAAAGTTGAACGCATAAAATGGGAAACCTCAGATACTGCTACTTTTTATTTGAGCAGTATTGATGGTAATCTTATCCCTTATACCGCAGGACAGTTCATCACACTGATATTTAACCACAGGCAGGAAGAGATCAGGCGCTCGTATTCGTTAAGCTCATCGCCCGATGAACCATACCTTGCAATAACTATCAAGCGCATTACCAATGGTGAAATCTCGCGTTTTATGCTCACCAAAATAAAGGAGGGCGATGAGTTAACAGCATTAGCCCCTGCCGGTCGTTTTATCATCAATGACCATCAGCAGGAAAAGGATCTGTTTTTATTTGCGGGCGGCAGCGGCATTACCCCTATATTTTCGCAACTAAAATATATTTTAAACCGGGAGGGTAAAAGCCGGCTAACCCTCATTTATAGTAATCAAAATGCCGCTTCCATTTTATTCAAAAAC
Source organism: Mucilaginibacter sp. SJ (assembly GCF_028993635.1). Taxonomy (NCBI): domain Bacteria; kingdom Pseudomonadati; phylum Bacteroidota; class Sphingobacteriia; order Sphingobacteriales; family Sphingobacteriaceae; genus Mucilaginibacter; species Mucilaginibacter sp. SJ. The sequence goes on along the minus strand of NZ_CP118631.1, from coordinate 3,187,636 downwards.
GAGCTGGATAAACTGGCAGCCGAACACCCCGAAAGGTTGACGATCATTTACCTGCTTAGCAGCGAAGGTAACCGCCTCAACCCCGATAAGGTAGAAAAGCTGGTGAAGCAATACACCAGTTTTAACCTGGCAAATGCTGAGTTTTACCTTTGCGGCCCGTTTGCTTTTATGCGAATGATCCGGTTCGACCTGGTGTATATGGGGATTGATCAGGCAAAGATCCGCCGCGAAAATTTTGTGCTCGAAACAGTTGCCGTAACAAGCAGCTTTACTAACTTTCCACCTAAAAACATCAAAATAAAATACCGTGGCGAGCTACATGATATTGTGGTGGGCGAAAACCAATCCATACTGCAGGCCGCCCTGCAAAACAATATCCCTTTACCTTATAGCTGCCGGGGAGGAATATGCTCTACCTGCATGGTTAAATGCACCGGTGGTAAAGTTGAAATGGTGAAAAATGATGTCCTTACTGAAGCGGACCTTGCACAGGGATGGATTTTGACCTGCACCGGGCATCCGTTGGATGATGAGGTGGTGGTTGGCCCCCCAGCCCCCTAAAAGGGGGAGTTATACCGGGAAGCGAAAGAATAATCAGTGTATCAAAAAAATCAACGGTCGGTTGGCAAATGCTGCCTTACCGTCCTTCTATGCACCACCGATTTTACCTTTTTTGATTTGGATTTTTTGCGTTTGCCGAGCCAGATGATAAAGCCGGTGACGGGTAAACTTGCGCAAATAAGGCTGGCCAGGAATGCGATGATCTTACCGGGAAGGCCTAATATTTGGCCTACGTGAATATCATAGTTCATGTTATTCATTTTCATGCCGGCACTTTTTTGCTCATGCGCGGTGCGGTTCAATAATTTGCCGGTGTATTTATCGAAGGAATAGCTATCACTTTTATAGTAGTGTAAAGCTTGCGCATATGCGGTTATGCCTATGGCACTGGCTTTAGCAGCATCGTCATAAATTAAAAACATTTCGGCATTTGGCGAGGCGGCTTTGGCTGATAAATATGCCTTGTTGATAACCTGGGTAGTATCCATTTTGCCGTTCAACAACGAATCGGACTTGAAAACTACCTTTTCTTCGGGATGCGCTTTGCCCAAATTAGCGGCTGCGTAAATAGCTTCACGCATCCAGTCAAATGATATTGACAGACCTGTTATGGCCAATATGATAGCCACGCTGGTGGCGTAAAAGCCCAAAACATTATGCAAGTCGTAATTAACACGGCGCCAGCGGCCACCCCACTTAATAGTGAAGCTGCGTTTACGGTCGCTTTTACGTTTGGGCCACCAGAGTATTATGCCGGTGATCATCAGCACCACAAAAATTATTACCGATATGCCTACTACCAGAGTGCCGATATTAGCTGGAAGCAACAGGTACAGGTGAATATATTCAACAATAATAAAAAAGTTTGTGGTGGGGCTTTCGGTATGGGTGATCTTACCTGTATAAGGATTCAGATATACAAAAAGGAGGCCCTCTTTTTTGTCCGTTACCAACACCCCCGCAGGACGACCGATACCGTAATAGTAAATATAACTGGCCGTAGCGCCTTTGCGGCCTTTCAGTGCTTCGGCCTTAAGTATTGATGGTGCTATGTAGGGTTTCTCTTGTACTTCAACCTTACGGTAACTGTGTATGGCATCCTGGATCTCGTCCTGGAAGCAAAAAATACAGCCGGTAATACTAACTATAAATACTACCAGCCCGGATATAAATCCGAGCCAGCGATGTATAAACAATAGTGTTTTTTTAAAAGGTGTCATTCACTAAAATTTGTAACCGATACTTAAACGTACGTTTGTTGGTGCCTCTGCCTGCCAGCTGTAAACAGTTTTGCCGTCGGTGCTCAACCCCTCATGACCACCTGAGTAAAGGTATTTGTTAAGTACGTTATTTACATTTAACGCAAAACTCATCTTCTTGGCCTGGTAGGATGCGCCTGCATCTAAACGGAAATAGTTTGGCAGATCTGATGTGCCGGTGCCGAGGCTCCATGGCAGGCGGTCAAGCTGCCACTGATAGCCGGTTGAAAAGCCCAAACCTTTTAAGCTGCCATGCTGCAAACGGTATGTTAACCAGGCATTGGTAACATGTTTTGCAAAGCCGGGAACAGGGTTGCCAACATTTGCGGGGTCGGTATCTTTAGAGATCTTCGAATCGGTATAAGCATAGTTAACCATCAGGCTCAGGCCGGTTATGATTTCGCCGCGGGCATCAAATTCAATACCTTTGGTTTTAGTTTGACCTAATTGCAAAACGTAATTTGCGGCAGATTCATCATGTTTGTCGGGGTCGGTTACCAACTGGTTGTTTTTAAGAATCTGGTAAGCAGATAAGGTGGTATTCCACTTTCCATCAAACCAGTCGCGTTTTAAACCGAGCTCCATGTTGTTGCCTGTAATAGGCTTAACTTTTTGACCGCTGTATATTTTACCTGTTTGCGGCACAAAAGATTGATCATATACCGCATAAGCAGTTGTAGTAGGATCAACGTTGACACTTAACCCAAAACGGGGCGTAAATTTATGCCCTTTGGTATCGCCGGCATAAGGATCGGTAGTAGTGGCATGTGTGTAACGACCGGCTACAGTTAAACGCAATTTCTGATCAAAAAAGCCCAACTCATCCTGTACATAAAATGATTGATATTTTTCGGTATTTACAGCGTTTTTACCGCGCTCGCTAAGCGGGACCGACCTGTCAAACACAGGTAAGGTAACAGGCCCGTTGTTTGGATTGTGGATATTGAAAGGGTTTGCAGGATCAGGATCAAGTGAACCTGATTGAAAATAATCCGGGATGTAATACTTGTCGCCGATATCAACCCCACTTAACAGGCGGTGAATAACTTTGCCTGTATTAAATTCGCCGTTTAAAAAAGCCTGGGCAAATTTGTTTTTGTTAACGGCATCCCATAAACCAAGGTTACGGTCAACATCGCCGTTGCTGCTGATGCTGTTTATCCAATAGCTGTATGCCGTTTGCTTATAATAAAAATAAGCACCCTGCGCGGTAACTTTCCACTTGCTGTTAAAGGCGTGCTCATAAGTTAAAAACGCGCTTTGGTCTTGTATGCCCGATGATGGTGAATTTGAAGGCGCGTTAGTAAAGTTGCGTGGTAGTGTTGCATAGCCATCAGTGGAGAACAGGTACGCGGTACCAAAGGCATTCATGCGCTGGTACTGGTAGGTATACTCGGCAGTGAGGGTATTTTTGCTGTTGAATTTGTAGCGTAATACAGGAGCGATAGCTGTGCGGTTGGTAAAATCATACGGGCGCCATGACTTTGAAAGCTGGCCCATCAGGTTGAGGCGGTATTGCAGTTTACCATTTTTAGTAAGTACGCCGTCAAAATCGGCAGTGGCGCGGTAGCTGTTAAAGCTGCCGGCGGTAAAATTAAATGCCTGGCTGGTAGTGCCGGTAGGCTTTTTGGTAACTACGTTGTAAAAGCCCGATGGGTTACCGTTGGCCAGCATAAATGCGGCAGGGCCTTTTACAAATTCAATCCTGTCAACAAATGACATATCCTCGGTTAGCGGGCCCCAGGTTGCTTCAATGTTCATACCATTGCGAAATGGTGCCAGCCTGTCGCCGCGGGCATTTACACGGGCATAATTACCCCAATGCTCCTGCATGGTTAAGCCGCTCACATTGCGCGATACGCCTTCGAGCATGTTAAAGATCTGCTGGTCCTTGATCTGATCGGAAGATACCACCTGGATATTTTGTGCCACTTCAAGTAAAGGCTCGTTTAGCCTCAGGCTGGGTGAGGGGTCATCAATCTTATACTTTTGTTTCCTGCCCGAGATTAAGACCTCGCCAATCTGGTTGGCGTTTTCGCGCAGCATAAAGTTTACGGTAGTACGTTGTCCATCGGCCAGTTCAACTGCTTTTTCTTCAGAAGCCAGGCCCACAAATGTTACTTTGATGGTGTAGCTGCCCGGTTTTACTTTGTTAAAGGTAAACCTTCCGCTTTCGCCGGTAACCGTCCCTGCAGATAAGCCGTTACCTTTAAGGCTTACGGTTACACCGGGAACGGTTTGACCATCGGCCGTTGTGATGGTACCGGTAATGGTGCCGGGCTTTACCTCGGCCAGCGCGGGTTTTATATTGAAGAGCAGCAAAACTGCCCATAATAAAAGAAAAGGAAGTTTACAGAAAGAGTGTATGGATTTGGACATTTTATTCAGGATTAACAGGAATGATACGGTTGTTAACTTAAAGCAGGAACTGTAATACACTCCTGCTTTTTATTTAATGGCTGTTTTAAAATTTATAGGTTGCGCTTAATGCAAAACTTCTTAGTTTTTGAGGGTTAATGGTGGTGTAACCTATCCAGTATTTTTCATTGGTAAGGTTGTCAAGCTTAGCACCAAACCGGTATTTATTAGTATCATAAAATGCTGATGCTCCTAATACAGTGTAAGCCGGCAGGGTAAATACCCCAATGGTCCGGCTGTTTACGATCTTATTATCGCTGGCATAGTTGCCGCCGAAACCCAAACCAAAACCTTTTACTGCACCTTGATGAAACTTGTAGCTTACCCAAAAATTAGCCAGGTATGGCGACGAGGCGGTTGCGGGCCGAAGACCTTCAACACCGGCGTCGGCGCTTTTGGTAAGCTTTGAATCATTATATGAAAAACCTGCTACGATGTTAAGGCCGATTATTGGGTTGGCTATTACTTCGGCTTCAAAGCCTTTGCTGTATTGGGTTCCGTCCTGTACCGAAAGAATAGGGTTTATGGTGGAAGGGCGTACGATATTTTTCACTTTGATATCATAGTAACTTACCGTACCGCTCAATTTACCATCGAAGAGATCAAGTTTTACGCCACCTTCAATTTGATTGGCTTGCTCAGGCTTAAGCGGTTGGTTGTTTTCGGTAGTACCGGTTTTGTTGTTAAAGCTATTTTGATAATTGGCAAACAGCGATATGTGGTCTTTAACGGGTTGGTAAACCAAACCGAATTTTGGCGAAAATGCGGTTTGTTTGTATGCCCCTGAAGTGGTTTTAGTTGTTGGGTCGTAGTTGCCTTTGTTGTCAAACCTGTCTACGCGTAAACCTGCCGATGCTATCAGTTGATCCGTAATATTAAACACATCAGAGATATAAGCGCTGTAGGTATTCCGTTTAAACATGGAAGGGTAGGTAAAACCATAAATGCCGGTAGCATAAAGGGCATCCATCGCCGCTTTGTTGAAATTGCTATAGTTTTGATTGCCTGTTGCAGATACAGTATCGAGCGTACTGCCAAAAAAATATTGCTGCGAGTTTTCCCTGAAGAAATCCAGGCCGCCTACAAACCGGTTACGGAATTTACCTATTTTGAAATCGCCGTTAAAGTTCTGCTGAATCTCGATCATGTCATCTTTACTTTTGCGGGTTGACTGATCGTTTCGGGAAATTGAGTCACCTGGCAACAGGTAGTAGTAAGGGCCAAAACCGTCCGAATAGCTATGGGTAAGGCTCAAGTTGGTACGGGTTGTCCATGCGTTGGAGATCTTGTATTTTACTTCGCCATAAAAATTCCTGTTTTGTGACGTTTGAGTCAGGTCGTCTCCATGATAGCTTTGTTTGTAGTCGAGCTTGAGCTGATCGGCACGACTGTAGCCCAGGGCATCGATGGTTTGTCCGTAAGGGAAAAAGAAAATAGATTTTCCGATATTGGTACCATATGACAATTCAGCATCGGCACTAATGGTTAACCTGTCGGAAGCCTTATAAACAATGCTTGGGTCAATAACCACATTGCGCGAAAAGCCGTTGTTTTGGAAACTGCCGTCATGATTAAAAGCGGTGTTTAAACGGAAGAGTACCTTTTTATCTTTATCGAGCGGAGTGTTAATATCGGCGCTGCCACGGTAAAAACCAAAATTGCCGCCAGATAAGCTTACTTCTCCGCCAAATGTATCATAAGGTTTCTTAGTAACACGGTTGATCAGGCCGCCGTATGAGGTTAAAGAACTCCCGAATAAAGTAGCAGAGGGGCCTTTAATAACCTCAATCCTGTCGATGTTAGCCGCGTCAATGCCATTGGTTATAATACCTGCAATGCCGTTACGTATGGTACTTTGCACAATAAAGCCCCTGCTGTTATAATAGGCGCCGCCATCGCCGCCACGACCGGTAGCTTCCCACATTTTTTGGATACCAGGAGCATTTTTGATAGCGTCATCAACAGAAAATATCAATTGTTCCTGCATCAGCTGGCTGCTTATGGTATTATAAACCTGTGGGTTTTCGAGGTTGCCTAAAGGCATTTTGGCAACGTCCTCGCTGCGTGAGCGTTTAAATTTATTGGTTTTATTAGCATTGATATTTACCTCCTGCAAACCATGAATAGTATTATCAACAGTAATAACAGGCAGCACAGTTGTTTGCCCGGCTGTTACGGTTACTGATTTTTCCTGTCCTTTTGCGCCAACTTCGGATACTACAAGGGTGTAATCTCCCTGCGGGGCTTTAATTTCAAATAAGCCGTTTTCATCAGTTATGGTACCATACCTGGTGCCTTTAAGTACTGCCGAAACGTTTTCGGCCGGGCCATTTTTTATAGTGACAATTTTACCCTTAAGGATGCCCCTGGCTTGCTGGGCAAGGGCCGGGATGGTGCCGATAAGTAATAGTAGTGCAACAAATGAAAAAGAAAAGATTTTTGGGAAAGATGGTTGGGCGCGATTCATTTTATTTAGACTAAATATAAATAACTGCGCAAAAATAGTCAGGCAAGTGTTATAATGCAAATTATTTATAATAAATCTAAATAGAGTGATAGTTGTTTCTGTTATTCAGAGAGTTAAAGTTATATGATCGTTTTTATAATGGCTTTATTAACTTAGCAAGGATGGATTTATTAATCTGTAGTTATCATGAGCGAAAGCACTAAGCACAACGATATTATAATTATAGCACACCTTCGGGTAATGTGAAAGTGGAGGTTATGTTCAATGGCGAAACTTTTTGGCTCACTCAAAAGCGCATGGCAGGATTGTTTGGAGTAGAAGTGCCTGCTATTAGCAAGCATCTGAGAAATATTTTTGAGAGCGCTGAACTTGACGAAACTTCAGTTGTTTCCAAAATGGAAACAACTGCAAATGATGGTAAGAATTATGTAACTGCATTTTACAGTTTAGATGCTATCATCGCTGTCGGTTACCGCGTTAACAGTTTCCAGGCCACTCAATTTCGGATAAATAAATAAAAGAGTAAAAAGTATAAAAAAGAACTAAATATCCATCACTTCTTTTTTCTTTTTGCTTTTCATCCGCTTGGGCACAAATTCCAGTATTTCAGCTTTCAGCGCTTCAATCATACGGCGTTTTAAAAAGTTACGCTGTATCACAATGCTTACCTCACGGGCGGGTTCGGGCGATTTAAAATAGCGTACCTTATCCAGTTGTTTCTCGCTAAGCTCAGACAGGGCCAACTCGGGGAGGATGGTTGCCCCGTTATTTTGGTCGACCATGCGTTTTAGGGTTTCAACGCTGCCGGTATTGTATTCAAAATGCTGAAAGCCACGGGTTGATTTACGTCGCTGGCAAATATTCAAAACCTGCTCACGCATACAATGGCCTTCGTTCAGGATCCAGATCTCCTCCATATCTATATCATCCGGAACAATATTCTTCTTTTTAGAAAGTTTGCTGTTTTTGGATACGTAGGCTACAAAATTTTCATAAAATACAGGAATCTCGGTAAGGTTGTTTTCATGAAGCGGAGTAGAAAGGATGCCGCAGTCAAGCATACCAAGTTTTAGCTGTTGAATGATCTCTTCGGTAGTTTGTTCCCATACAATCAATTTTACCTGCGGATATTTTTCAATAAAGCCATGGATGATTTTGGGTAATATATAGGGCGAAACGGTAGGGATGATGCCTACCCGTAATTCTCCCGAAAGTTCCTTTTGCCTGTCGGATATAATTTCCCTGATCTTTTCGCTCTCAGACAGCATTACACGTGCCTGGGTAATTATTTCGATCCCTATTTCGGTAGGCACAACGGGCTGTTTGCTGCGGTCGAAGATCTTAACGCCAAGCGTATCCTCCAGTTTTTGTACCTGCATGCTTAATGTTGGCTGGGTAACAAAACATTTCTCGGCTGCCAAAACAAAGCTGCGATAGGTATCAACAGCCACAATATACTCCAGTTGTGTGATAGTCATGTAATATAGATAAATGCTATGCAAAGGTAATAAATATTGATTTTATCTATTCAAATATTTCGCAGGGTCTGAATTATAAAAGCAACTAATATGAAAACAAACAAAAAAAAACGTTAAATACCTGCATTCTAATAACTAAAATCCCGTGAAACGGCCACTTTAATATTGTAAAACAGCTTGCCTGTCCGTCTGTTAAAATAAATTTCGCTGCCGGATTTTTGGATATTGTTATTTGTTCTGCAGTTCGGTTGATCTGCCAATAATTTCTCTTAAAACAAAACCATTAAATCCTTACTTTAGGATATATGCTTCCTTTATTAATTGCCGAACAAATTCGCGAAGGCGATGCTTATACTATCGCTAATGAACCTGTTGCTTCTATTGATTTGATGGAACGCGCCTCAAAAGCTTTTGTGGGTTGGTTCGTTAACCGTTTCCCCGATAAAAACGAGCCGATAACTTTTTACTGTGGTACAGGGAATAACGGCGGCGACGGGCTTGCCATTGCGCGTATTTTATGTGATCATCATTATAATAAGCTCAACGTTGTAATAGCCCGGTTTTCTGATAAGGCATCGGAGGATTTTAACATCAATTTTGAAAGGCTAAAACAAACTTGCGTATCTATAAAAGAACTTGCCAAAGATGAAAAGATCCCGGCGAATAGCAGCCCGATAATTATTGACGCCCTGCTTGGCAGCGGCTTGAACAAACCGCTCACCGGCGATTATGAACGGCTGGTTAAGTTCATTAATGATTTGGGCCGAACAGTTGTTGCTGTTGATGTACCCACAGGTTTTTTTTCGGAAGGGGAAGTAGCCAGGGATACCGTTGCTATAAAAGCCGACCTTGTAATTACTTTTCAGCAGCCTAAAATCAATTTCCTGTTGCCGGAATCGGCACCTTATATCAATTGCTGGGAAGCCGTGAATATTGGCATTAATGAAAAGTTTATCCAGTCGTTAAATTCAACATACCAGCTTGTTGAAGAAAAAGATGTGAGGCACGTATTAAAACCGCGTCATCGTTTCAGTAATAAAGGCACATTTGGTCATGTGCTGATTATTGCAGGGCAGGCAAAAACCATGGGGGCGGCGTTATTAAGCTCATCAGCTGCAGTACATGCCGGGGCGGGCCTGACAACTGCCTGCATCCCCGAAAGTGGTTTAACCGCACTAAACAGTTATCAGCCCGAGATTATGGCCATAGTCAGGAACGGTGATGAACTGCCTGATATTGAATGGGATAAATTTAGCTCGATAGCTGTGGGGCCTGGTTTAGGCAAAGACGCAGATGCTTTAACATTATTAAAAGCAATTATCAAAAACTATAAACAACCGTTGGTTATTGATGCCGACGCGTTGAACCTGCTTGCAGAAAATAAAGCATTATTAACCCGGCTACCCGCGGGGAGTATCTTAACCCCGCACATGAAAGAGTTTGACAGGCTTTTTGGCGAACATACCAACTGGTGGCAGCGGCTGCAAACCGCTATAAAAAAGGCAAAGGAGTTAAACCTGTGTATCTTGCTGAAAAATGATTATACCATCATCGCTACACCCAATGGCAAAGCTTATTTTAACTCATCAGGAAATGCTGCTATGGCAAGCGGAGGTATGGGCGATGTACTTACCGGTGTAATAGCTGCTTTGCTTGGGCAAAAGTATCCGCCAGATCAAGCCTGTGTCATTGGTGCCTATATTCACGGTAAGGCCGGCGATGAACTCGCATTGCCAAACCGGATGCATGTTGTTTTACCCGGTAAGCTTGTTGCACAATTGCCTGTTACTATGGCAAAGTTAAGGGCATAAAAAAAACGGCTGCAAGTATCATACAGCCGTTTTAATTAACTATTAACTGATCTTATAAAGAACTAAATACTCAAATCCGGGAGTTAGGGTTATCAGGTTCACTGTTTCTCGTTTATGTCCCAACTAATCATAAGACGTTTACACGTTCCTATTAGTTACAAAAAAACTAATAATTGGTTTTGGTTTTCGTTAAAAAAATGTTAAATTATTAACCCAGTGTAGTTTAGGTTTACACAAAATACAAGTAATTAACGTATAAAAATCGAAAAGCTTACATCATTTCGGAATAAATCCGAAAAAATGTAAGCTTTTAATCATTATTGAGCCCTGGGAGGCCTTTTTGGCTTTAATATTTGCCCATTACCACCATTTGTGATAGTGTTGGACTTGCACTACCGCCTCTTGGTTCAAGCGTTACCGCGAAGGCATCGGCCGAGGCTATTGCTTTCATATTTTTGAATCCGCTTGAATCTGCTGTAGCGTCAAATACACCCAGATCAACAGGTTTGCCGTCCACCAGTGCCCAAAGCTGGTATTGGTGAGTTTGATCATTTGCAGGTAGTTTAAGGCCTTCCATGTCAATCACCACTTTTTGTTTGGATGGGCTAAAGGCTACGGTCATCACCGACTCAGGCGATTTTTTAGTTCCTTTCAGGCGGATCAATTTAAATGAGGTATCCCTTAAAAGGTTCAGTTCATTGTCCTTTGCGCTAACCGTAGTGCTAAAATGCTGGTTTTGCAACTGCATGGCATTTAGCCGGCTATTGATATCATTAAGGCGGTTGTAAAGATTATACAAAACCACCGCGCTTGCTAACAATAAAACAAGGCATGCCGCAAACGCATATTTATAAAAATTGATTTCTTTATCGGGCTGTGTAACCACAACTTTTTCCCGTTCTGTATGGGTTTGTGTAGGAAAGTCATTATCGTCGCCAAAATTGGTAAGTAAGCTTCCTAATATGCGGCTGCGTAAATGTTCAGATGGTTCAATCGCGTTTTCTCCGGCATACAGTTCCATTGAGCGTTCAATTTGGTCAAGCTCAGCCCTAATAGCGGGGTGCTTTGAAGCCAGTTCTTCAACCTGTAGCTTTTCGGCATGGGTAACATCCCCCAATACGTAAAGCTCCAGTATCCCTGTTTCAATATATGCTTTTAAATCTTCCACTTCAATTAAAATGTTTTCTGAGTTCCTGGATAGCCATTCTTAACCGGGTTTTAATGGTACCTAACGGAATGCCCAATTGTTCGGCAGCTTCCACATGGGTATAGCCTTTAAAATACACCAGCTCGATGATTTGCTTTTGCTCGGGTTTCAGTGTTTGCACTAAATTTTTAATACCCATTAACTCAGGTTTGTAAACCGTGTTTCTTTGCTCGTCAATGAAAGTTACGTTATTTTCAATATCCTGGTTTTTATTCTGATTCTTAAAATCTTTCGATCTGATCTTATCTATCGCAAGGTTGCGCGCGATATTAACCATCCAGGTAAATAAACGGCCTTTTTCAGTACTGTAGCTTGAAAAGGAATGCCAGATTTTCACAAAAGTTTCCTGTAAAACATCTTCGGCTATATTGGTGTCATTTATAATGCGTGATATTACCCCGAATAACGAGGCCGAATACATATCATATAAAGCTTCGACGGCGATTTTTTCCCGGTGTCGCAATGATAACACCAGTTCTTCTTCCGACATCGATATTTTTCGTTTTTTACTCAACCCGATGAAGATATAAAGGAATTATTACATTTCAAACAAGTGTTTTTCTGCATGATAAGATGAGCGTACCAGCGGCCCGCTTTCAACATACCTGAACCCTTTTTGAAGGCCAAACTCCTTATAACGTGCAAATTGATCGGGATGGATCCAGTCAATTACCGGATGATGGTTACGTGTAGGCTGTAAATATTGCCCCAGGGTAAGTATATGAACCCCTGCCGCCAGCAAATCATCCATTGCTTCCAAAACATCCTCCTCGGTTTCGCCCAGGCCAAGCATAATGCCCGATTTTGTACGCAAACCCGCTTCCGAAATGTGTTTCAGGGCTTCAAGACTCCGGTCATATTTTGCCTGGATCCGCACCTCTTTGGTAAGGCGCCTTACAGTTTCCAGGTTATGCGAAACTACTTCGGGCCTGGTTTCTAAAACGCGGGCAAGGTTATCCCAGTTACCTTTAAAATCGGGCAGCAGGGTTTCTAAAGTAGTGTCGGGGCTTTGACGGCGAATGGCGTTGATAGTTTCGGCCCAAATGATGGAACCACCGTCTTTCAAGTCATCACGATCGACAGAGGTAATAACGCAATGTTTTACCTGCATTAGTTTTACAGAAGTTGCTACGCGGTTGGGCTCATCAACATCAACAGCTAAAGGCCTGCCGGTTGCAACTGCACAAAACGAACACGAACGGGTGCAAATATTACCAAGGATCATGAAAGTGGCTGTGCCGGCGCCCCAGCACTCGCCCATATTAGGGCAGTTACCGCTTTCGCATATAGTATGCAGTTTATGTGTATCAACAAGGCTGCGTACGTGAGCATATTCTTTTCCTGTAGGAAGCTTAACCCTAAGCCAATCAGGCTTACGTACAGGCTGGCTAACAGCAGGAACTACCGGCAATTCAATCATGGTACAAATGTAGTTAAAAACTTATTATAGTTGTTAGTCCATGGACGATGGTCCATAGTCTATAGAAGATATGATATATTCTTGATAAAAAAGATGAATATCTATACGCCAGGATGAAACCATCGACCATGGTCTATGGACCATCGTCATCAAATCTAATTCAGCACCTCTAAAGTTTCATCAACAGAGATGCCGCTGTGAGACTGGTCAAGGATGCATTCGCCATTTTTAATGAGTAACAGTTGGGGCGATTCGTGGTGTACCTGGAATAATTGTGCAACCTGGTTTGACAGGTCGCGGTATTTGATCAGGTCTAAAAAGTAAAGGGGCATATTTTCAGGGAGATTATCCCAGTCAAGCTCAAAACGCCTTTTGGCCATCATGCTGATGGAGCAGCGCGTGCTATGTTTAAATATAAGGCTATAGCCTTCTTGTTGTTTGATCGCCATTAGCTGATCGGCCGTCTCCAACGAAATCCAGTTCATATTATTAATAGTTAAAATGCTATAACGTAATTATAACACAAAAACTGTGTAGTGTGTTTAAACAGGTTTAAAAATGACAATTAACTGTTAACGGCCTGTTTTAGGATATGAACCGTATGCCGGGCATAATTTATTTGAACAGGATGATGCTGTTGCAACTGCCGTGGCTAAAAGTGCTATGTAAACTAATTTTTTCATGTTGAGCTAAAATTAATTGCTTTAACGGATTTTAACTGTTTAATGTTTCAGCAAGGGCTGCCATTTTAATGGCGGTGATAGCCGCTTCATCGCCTTTATTACCATGTTTACCGCCGGCCCTGTCAATAGCCTGTTGCTGATTATCAGTAGTTAATACCCCAAATATAACAGGTTTTGAGTATTTTATGGCAACATTACTTACTCCGTTTGCTACTGCGTTGCAAATAAAATCAAAATGCCTTGTTTCGCCCTGGATTACACAGCCCAGGCAAATTACCGCATCAAGGCTGCCTTTTTTTAATAACAGCTCTGCTCCCGATGTAAGCTCAAAACTTCCCGGCACCTGGTATGAGAAAATGTTTTCGGCCAGTGCGCCATTGCTTACCAGGCTTTGGTATGCACCCTGGTAAAGTGCATTGGTAATTTCGGCATTCCATTCGGCCACAACTATACCGAAGCGGTATGGTGCTGCTGATGGTATTTCGGTATTCGAAAAATCGGAAAGGTTTTTAAGATGGGTAGCCATTTGATTTCGGATTTGGGAATTTCGATTTCGGATATTTTTTATTTCGAAGGTTCGATTTCGGATTTGTTAAGCCTTGTGATTGACGATCAAAATCTGCCTATAAAAAAAATCGATTCCGAATTTAAAGGTATTTAAAACCAGATAAATCCGAAATCGAAATTCTCAAATCCGATATTAAAATTATTGTTTCGCTTCGGCGCGGGCTATATATTCGTCTATATTTTGAGCTTCAGCGCTTTCAGGATATTCGGTTTTTATTCTTTTATAAGCTTCAGCAGCTTCTTTATTGTTTTTTTGAGCTTCATAAGTTAAACCTAACTTTTTAAGATAAAGCGGCGATAAAAATTTATTCTTTGCTTTATCAGCGGCTTTGCTGAAATAAGTTTCTGCTTTTTCGTAATCTTTTAATTCAACATAAGCGTCGCCTGTGCTGCCAAAAGCTTCAGCTGCTACCATGTTGTCGTCGCCGCGGTAGTTGGTTAGGTTATCAATGGCTTTGCGGTAGTCACCTTTATTTAAATAAGCAGTGCCCAGATAAAAATAAGCAAGGTTAGCAGCTTTTGTATTGCTGTAATCGCTGATGATCTTTTCAAAACCAGGGAAACCGGCATCGCCTTTAATGGCTTTGTCCCAGTTTTTTTGCTGCCAAAAATCCTGCGCTTTGTACATTTGGTTAGCGGCAGTAACTTCACGTGGACCTAAGTATAATTTAATGTAAATGAAGTAGATAGCAATAAGGGCAATAATGGCCCCTACGATAAATAGTAAGCTTTTCTGGTTCTCGCGTACAAATTTGCCACTCTGACCAAAATTGTTTTCTGGTGCTGCAACTTTGGTGTTCGCCTGGGTTTTTGACATTGTTGTTCTAAAATTAAGTTTGCAAAAATACGGTTTTCAAATTTACTGGCAATACCTTTTGTATTAAATCTTTAAAGAGGTTCATTGGTTCACTGGTTCATTCGTTCATTGGTGCTTTTATGTTGGATATCAAGCCTTCTTAAAGTCAAAAATGCGACAAAGGGTTTGATAAAGTAGCCGCTAACCTACTAATGAACAAATGAACCAGTGAACAAATGAACGGAAATAGCTAAATTTGCCATCCCATGCACCTGCAACAGCTGTCAGTTATTAACTTTAAAAATTACGATGAGGCCGAACTGGTTTTCAGCGAGGGGGTTAATGCTTTTACAGGTAATAATGGCGCCGGCAAAACCAATTTGCTTGATGCTATTCATTACCTGTCCTTATGCAAAAGCTATTTTAACCCGATAGACAGCCAGCAGATTAAGCAGGGTGCCGATTTTTTTATCATTACCGGTATCTTTAATAAAAACAATCAGCCCGAAGCTGTTGCCTGTTCTGTAAAGCGTAATCAAAAGAAACAGTTTAAGCGCAATAAAAAAGATTATCAGCGCCTGGCCGATCATATCGGACTGTTACCGCTGGTAATGATATCACCAAATGATACCAGTATCATAATCGAAGGGAGCGAAGAACGCCGCAAGTTTATTGATAATGTAATATCGCAAACAGATAACCATTATTTAGATGAGTTGATCGCCTATAATAAAATCCTTACCAACCGTAACGCGCTTTTAAAGCAGGTAGCGGATACTGGGCGATATGATGCAGGCTTGTTTGAAGTGATTGATGAGCAATTGAGTGCTTCGGGCAACCGCATTTTTGAAAGGCGCCGGGCCTTTATGGAGGGTTTTGTTACTATATTTAATAAGCATTACAGTTTTTTGAGCGATAATGCCGAGCATGTCGACCTCGTGTATGAATCGCAACTGCTTGCCGATGGTTTAGATAGTTTATTAAAAAAGAGTTTTGACCGGGATAGAGTGTTGGAGCGTACCACGGCGGGCATTCACAAAGATGATCTGCAATTCAATATCCATGGTATGGCCATGAAAAAGTTTGGGTCGCAGGGGCAGCAAAAGTCATTTTTAATCGCACTTAAGCTTGCTCAATATACATTTTTATACCAACAAAAAGGATTTAAACCCTTGCTTTTGCTTGATGATGTTTTTGATAAGCTTGACGACGGACGGGTTACCAAATTAATGCAGATGGTATCAAACAACGATTTTGGCCAGGTTTTTATAACCGATACCGGGGTTGAGCGGGTTGAAAGCGTTTTTAATAAAATAGGGGTACCTGTTAAACTATTTAAAGTAAAGGGAGGAGCGATTGATGCGTAAAACCAACGACAAAACACTTAAGGAAGCTATTGAGCAAATGCTTAATGTGTATAAGATTAAGCGGCGTTTTGACGAAACCGGTGTTATTACTGCCTGGCCCGACCTGGTAGGCAAGTCAGTAGCCAATCGCACCAAAGAGTTATTTGTGCGCGATAAGAAATTATTCCTGCGGATAGAATCATCAGTAATAAAAAATGAATTGATGCTGATGCGCAGCCAGATAATTGAAAAGATAAATAACGAAGCTAAAAGTGTGCTTGTTGAGGAAATTATCTTCCTCTAAGCATGCGTAAGCTGTTATGCTTTAATTTGATATCATCTGTAAGCTTTGAATAAGCAAGAATGAACAGGCCGGGAATGGTAAGCGCAAGCTGGGCTTCGGGGTGTGTTCTGTAAAGCATTAGTGATCCAATAACCAACATTACCAATATAAGTACGTAAAATATGTATTTGAATAATGGTTTCATGTTTTGTGATATTATTGGTTGATTAAAATATGTAATATTGTTTAGGTGGATATTGTAAAGTTACAAAAAACGTAACCATAATTACAAAAAAAACGTAAAAATTTCGGGTGTAACTTTTGGTTTATATAATTACACCCGAAATAGGTTACTTAAAACCTTTCAAAAGCCGAGAAAAAGAAGTTTCCTTCAATGTCGGCATTCTCGTCAGAGTCTGAGCCATGCACGGCATTTTCACCAATTGATCTTGCATACAGGTTACGGATGGTACCTTCAGCGGCATCGGCCGGGTTAGTAGCGCCGATCAGTTTACGGAATTCGGCTATAGCGTTGTCTTTTTCAAGAATAGCCGCTACGATAGGGCCCGATGACATAAATTCAACCAGTCCGTTATAAAAAGGACGCTCTTTGTGCACTTCATAAAACTGACCCGCTTTTTCGGCAGATAATTTAGTGTATTTAAGCGCCACGATTTTAAAGCCGTTTTTGGTAATAATGTCTAAAATAGCACCGATATGCCCGTCTGCAACGGCATCAGGCTTTATCATGGTAAATGTTCTGTTGTTTTTCATTGAAATAATTGTTTCTTTTTTGGGTTATTAATAGATTAAATGCCTTTGTTACGTTGGTTTTAAAATATAAGCTTACTGATGCTTATGATAACATTTAAAATTTGCGGCAAAAATAGGCTTTTGTAACTGTAAGATAAAGCTTTTTGAATTAAATTAGATGGTTTGTATTTCATTTATTTATTTAGCTTTGCAACTCTTTTTTAAGAATTGATGTTAGATTTAGCTTCGCTTACTGACCTTTTAACGAAACCTCAAAAAATAGTGATCACTACCCATCATAAACCTGATGGTGATGCTATGGGGTCGTCATTGGGCTTATATAATTATTTGATACAGCAGGGCCATCACGCCAGGGTTATTGCCCCTACAGATTATCCTGACTTTTTAAGCTGGCTGCCGGGTAATGAGAATGTTATTATTTATACCGAGCACCGCGAAGAAGCTGCTACTCTGATAGCCGAAGCGAAACTTATATTTTGCCTCGACTTTAATGCGCTGAGCCGTATCAATGACATGGGTGAGCTGGTTGGCGAGAGTAATGCCTACAAGATCATGATCGATCATCACCTGGAGCCTGCCGATTTTGACGATTACAGGCACTGGGATATCAATGCCTGTGCTACTGCGCAGCTGGTATATGATTTTATAGTAAACGAGCTTCACCACAAAGAACTTGTAAATAAGGATGTGGCAACCTGCCTTTACACAGGCATCATGACCGATTCGGCTTCATTCAGGCTTCCCAACACTACATCCGGAGTTCACCGCATAGTAGCCGACTTAATTGATGCCGGTGCGGTTAACTGGCGCATTCATGAGCTGGTGTATAATAGCGCATCTGAAAACAGGTTGCGCTTTTTAGGACATTGCCTGGCTAATTGCCTGGAGGTATTGCCCGAATTTAATACAGCTATCATTGCCGTTAGCAAACATGACCTGGAACGGTTTGACGTTGAAACCGGTGATACGGAAGGTGTGGTGAATTACGCTTTATCAATGGCAAGCATCCGTTTGGCAGCTTTTATAGTTGAACGTAGCGACAGGGTAAAACTTTCGTTACGCTCAAAAGGTGAGTTCCCGGCCAACGAGATTTGCAAAAAATACTTTAATGGCGGCGGTCACCGCAATGCGGCCGGCGGCCATTCTGAGGATAGCCTTGAACAGGTTATACAACAATTTAAACAAATTTTACCTGAATATAAAAAACTATTAATACAGTAAAAAAGTAATGATGAAAAGAAAACTGATGTTTCTGTCACTTGCGGCTATTGGATTTGCAAGTTGCAACGGTGGGTTTAAGCAGGGCGAAGGCGGCTTGCTTTATAATATCCACACTTCAAAAGGCAATCCTAAAATCAAAGAAGGTGACTTTTTGACACTGAACATGATCCTCAAAACCGATAAGGATTCAATTATCAATAACTCTTATGATAACGGACAGCCTATACCAACGCTGATGCCTAAACCCCAGACGAAGGGTGATATTGTTTCTGGCTTAGCATTGTTGGGCGAAGGTGATAGCGCCACATTTAAAATAGCTGCCGATTCGGTATTTAAAGGCGGTCAGCAACGCCCGCCGGGCTTTAAAGGTAAATACCTGGTTTATACTATTAAAATTGAAAAGGTAGTTGCTAAAGGCGCACTTACTGAGCAAGTTTTCCGCGATCGCGTTACCCAATATATGAAAGGTCAAACCGACGCCCTTAAAGGTAAAGAGCCTGCCAAGATCCAGGGTTACCTGGATGCACATAAAGACCTGAAATTTGTAAAAACTGCATCAGGCTTAAATTACGCAGTTACTACACCCGGCAGTGGTGCTAACGTAGCAGTAGGTGATACAGCAGTAATTAATTATACTTTAAGGCTTGTTACTGGCAAAGTTTTGGAAACAAGTGTTAAAGCAGTAGCTGTAAAAGAAAAGATGCAGATCAACCCGATGAACCCTTATCAGCCAATCCGTATTCCGGTAGGTGAAGGTAAAGTGATCAAAGGTTGGGACGAAGCTTTTCAATTGTTTAATAAAGGGACTAAAGCGATGTTGGTTATTCCATCATCATTAGGTTATGGCGATCAGGGAAGCCAGCAAATGCAGCCTTATACGCCGCTTGTATTTGAAGTTGAGCTGGTAAATATCATCCACCCAAATCCAAATGCACCAAAACCAGTTGCACCGCAAATGCAAATGCCAACCCCGACAACGAAATAATTATTATATTTTACAAGGCCTTTCCTGCTCAAAGCAGGAAAGGCTTTTTTATTTATAACTTATGAAAAAACATATTTTTTCTTTTTTATTGCCGGCGCTTTCTGCGCTTGCTTTAAATGCAGGTGCGCAAACGGCTGGTTTGCAGAAAACCGCTAAAGGTGCGCTTTATCAGATCTATACTGCTAACCCGGGCAACAAAGCTAAGGTCAACGATGTGCTTACTTTTAACTTTATCCAAAAAACAGATAAAGATTCAGTACTGTTCAGTAGTTATAAGGCAGGGCATCCTGTACAAGCGCAGGTGCAGGCCTCGCAAAATGTAGGCGACCTGATGGAAATATTCCCGCTGCTTGCAGCAAAAGATAGCGTCCTGGTTAAAATTCCAACTGATTCGGTATTTGTTGGTCATGAAGAAGCCCGTCCGCCATTTTTACCTAAAGGCAGCTTTCTTACTTTTATTTTAAAGATAGAAAAGGTGCAATCGTTAAATGATGCCATTGCCGAAAGGAATGCGGGCCTTGAAAAACTAAAACAAGCTGAAACAG
Source organism: Mucilaginibacter sp. SJ (assembly GCF_028993635.1). Lineage (NCBI taxonomy): Bacteria > Pseudomonadati > Bacteroidota > Sphingobacteriia > Sphingobacteriales > Sphingobacteriaceae > Mucilaginibacter > Mucilaginibacter sp. SJ. The sequence continues at coordinate 3,167,815 of NZ_CP118631.1, read as the reverse complement.
CCGACAGAGAAAGCTATATTACGGCACATGGTCTTAAACCTGTTACTACAGCTTCAGGCTTAAAATACGTGATAACCAGCCCAACAATCAAAAGAAAGCCGCTTAACGGCGATACCGTGCTGGTAAATTATACCGGAAAGTTGCTTAACGGAAAACTGTTTGATACCAGCATTGAAGCTAACGCCAAAGCGGCAGGCATACAACAGCCGGGCCGCCCTTATGAGCCTATAAGCGTTGTTTTGGGCGAGCACAGGGTAATATCGGGTTGGGACGAAGGTTTGCTTTTATTAAATGAAGGTTCAAAAGCAACATTTATCATTCCTTCAAACCTTGCCTACGGCGAACGTCCTTACGGATCGGAAATCCCCGGATACAGCACATTGGTGTTCGATATCGAACTGGTAAAAATAAAACCGGGCAAACATGCCGCGGTTACCCCGAAACCGGCTGCTGGTAAAGCTTCACTAAAAAAAGCCGGCACAAAGAAACCGGCCGCTAAAAAGAACTGATAGAAGAAACCTCTCGCCAAAAGCGGGAGGTTTTTTGTTTATAAGGCGTAATTTTTAGTTAAAGTGATTTATACTTTACCGCCATAAATTCGTTATTAAGTATTCAAGGTTTATTTTTGCAGCATGGTTTTAACCGACACGCACACCCATCAATACTACGAAACCATTCCTGAAAAACGCGCGGCGTTAATGCAGCGTTGTATCGATAATAACATTACCCGTTTGTTTTTACCCAATGTTGATGCGGCTTCTGTTCCGCTGGTTTATGGTTTGGCGAATGAGTATCCTCAATATTGCTATCCGATGCTGGGCTTACACCCCTGTGATGTAAAAGAGAATTGGGAAGAAGAACTTTCGGCCATCATGAATGCCCATCAGCAAAACAGGATCTATGCCATAGGTGAGATAGGTATTGACCTTTATTGGGATAAAACGCATTTAAAGGAGCAGGTAGATGCGTTTGTAAAACAGATCAACTGGGCCAAAAGCCTTGATCTGGCCATTGTGATACACTGTCGCGATGCTTTTGATGAGGTGTACGAAGTGCTGAAGGGGGAAGCAGATGAAAAGTTGCGCGGTATTTTTCATTGTTTTGGAGGTACCGTTGAACAAGCCCAAAAAGTGATCGACCTTAATTTTTACCTGGGCATAGGTGGGGTAGTTACCTACAAAAACTCGGGGCTTGATAAAGTAGTACCGGAAATTGACCTTAAATATATCGTTTTAGAAACAGATTCTCCGTACCTTACGCCTGTTCCGTTCAGGGGTAAACCTAACGAAAGCTCGTACCTGGTATATATAGCCCAAAAGGTAGCAGAGCTTCACCAAACAAGCATTGAAAAAGTGGCAGAGGTCACTACCGAAAATTCCAGGCTTGTATTCGGAATTTAAAATTGTTTAATATTTATATACAGCATAAACTTAATTAATGAGCCAAATTTTGATCATCTATACCGGAGGGACAATAGGTATGATGAGTGATCCGGTTACAAAGGTACTCAAGCCTATCAACTTTGAGCAAATAATGGATAACGTGCCCGAGCTTGAAAAGCTTAACTGCCGTATCAAAGTACACTCGTTTGATGAGATCATTGATTCATCAAACATGAACCCTGAAATCTGGAGCGAGCTGGCCGGTTTGATCCAGTCAAACTATCATGATAATGATGGTTTTGTGATTTTGCACGGCTCCGATACGATGGCATATACCGCATCTGCATTAAGTTTTATGTTAGAAAACTTAGGCAAGCCCATTATTTTCACAGGCTCGCAACTGCCGATAAGCGCCATCCGTACTGATGCAAAGGAAAACCTGATGACAGCTATTGAAATAGCTAAAGCTAAAAAGAATGACCGCGCCCGCGTGCCCGAGGTTTGTATCTATTTTGACTATAAACTGTTCCGCGGTAACAGGGCTTTTAAATATAATTCATCAAAGTTTGAGGCTTTCCGCTCGCCAAACTATCCTATATTGGCCGAATCGGGCGTTCATTTACGCTTTAGTGCGAACGATATCAGGCTGCCTGAAGACGAAAGCTCGTTAATTGTACACAATAACCTGGTGAATGATGTGGGCGTATTGAAGTTATACCCGGGCATAAGCCCTAAAGTGGTTGAGAACATTTTAAGCGCCGACGTGCGGGGTATAGTAATGGAAACCTTCGGGGCCGGTAATACCACAACCGACAGTTGGTTTATCGATTTGCTGAAAAGCGCTATCGACAGCGGTAAGGTAATCCTTGATATTTCGCAATGTAAGGTAGGTACGGTTGAACTCGGCCGTTACGAAACCAGCAAACACCTCAAAGATATCGGCGTAGCCAACGGCTATGACATGACCTTTGAATCGGCTGTTACCAAAATGATGTACCTGCTGGGCCAAAGCGATGATCCCTTGCAGGTAAAAGAATGGCTGGAAACGGATTTGAGAGGCGAGATTACGGTGTCGTAACCAATCCTTTTTTAAATAAATTTTTCCGACCAGAGGGAGAATTCTTCTGCGCTTGTGATAAACAGGGCGTATAAGATTTCTCCTTACTCTGCGCACCCGGCCATCTTCTGTTCGTCGAAAATGACAGCTGCTTTTTAATGTCAATCCCGATTAAACATTGCCACCATATTTTTTTGCCCATCGGCTGAATATAATGAATTAGTCTACTCCAACGTGACAGCAGCGGATTTAGATGCCTGCGCATTTCTTTTTCATAAATTGTTATCGGATAGTATTATCAAAATCATTGCCAAGCGGGTGTTAATTAGCCAACCAAATAGCTAAAGAATTATGATATTCCGTTTTTTACTATAAATTCGAATACGCTTACCCGTTATTACAATTGAATGAATTTAGAGCGGTATAAATACTTTACAAATGATTACCGGGCCTACGAGTTTTACAGTGAGGGGCCAAAAGGAAGAATCAAGAAAGCGGTTGTTTATTCAAAAATTCAGAACAATCCAACTGTATATAATTTAGCATTTGGTGACGAAGATGTCGTTACCGGAAAAATTATTGATTCAATTGTTAGCAATAATAAAGATAGAGATATTGTTCTTGCCACAGTTGCAGCTACAATTATTGCATTCTCTGAGCGCTATGGTAATCATTTTATTTATGCGACAGGTAGCAGTCAATCAAGAACTCGATTATATCAAATCAGTATTAATATGCTATGGAGCGAAATTGAAGAAGACTTCATTGTGTTTGGATTTAGAGATGGAGACTGGCATGAATTTCAAAAAAACATTAACTATGAGGCTTTTTTGGTAAAGCGTAAATGATTAAGTAAATTTGTTATTATTAACGAGTTGCAATATGTCAATAGAAAAAAAAATAAGGATTACAGAAAAGGGATATGGACGTGCTATTTTAAGCCATGATGTTAAAAGTCATGCCAACGATCCTTTTATTTTGGAAAAGGTAGAGAAGGCAAAGGAGTTTATAAAAAAAGTAAAGCTACCTCGGGAAAAGAGCGAATAACCCCCAATAATCATTTCTTACTCAACTATCTCAAAAACGTTTAACAAAATAACAGCCATCTGTGTCCACCTTGCAGTAGGCTTGTTTGCCCTACTTACGCTAAAATATCCTTCTATTAATGAGCTTCATAAAACCATCTTTAAATTTTTCGCTTACAGGGATGTGTTTATCCGCGATATAAATATGGTTGTCCTGGATTTTTGCCAGTTGTTTGGTATTTACAATATAGGAGTTGTGCACCCGCACAAAGGGGGCCGAAAGCTGGTCTTCAATATCCTTGAGCCTGCGGTAAATTAATAACTGTTCCTGACTGGTAACAAGCCGTACGTATTCCTTTTCGCCTTCAAAGTATAAGATCTCGTCCAGTAAGATCCTGCGTAATACCTTGCCCGATTTTATAAAGAAATAGCCCTCATCATTAACCGGGCTTTGTTGCATCACAGGTTCGGACTTGCCAAAATACCCTTCAATTTTTTGCATGGCTGCCAGGAAACGTTTCAGTGTGATTGGTTTCAGCAGGTAATCAATGGTTTGATAGGTATAGCTTTCGGCAGCGTATTCAGAATAGGCAGTGGTAAACACAATTTTGGTTTGCGGTGGAAGCAAGCCTGCCAGCTCCATGCCCGTTAATTGCGGCATGTTGATATCCAGGAAAATAAAATCAACCTTATTGGTTTTTAAAAAGGCCAGTGCCTCAAGCGCATTATAACATTTGGCTTTAAGCTGCCACTGCGTACTTTGCTGCACCAGGATCTCCAGCAGGTTAACCGCGTTAGGTTCGTCATCAATTATGATACAGCTTAAATTCATGCTATCGGGATCTTTAAAAACGCGGCAAAGGTGTTGTTATTTTTATCAATTTTCAGGTCAAAATTTGAACCGTACAGCATGGTTAGCCTTTTGGTTAAATTAACAATGCCGAAACCGGCAGCTCGTTTGCTTGCTACTTCGGTATGGATAGCGTTATTGGTTTTAAAAAAAAGATAATCACCCTGCTGAACCAAAGATATGCCAATAAGGTTTTGCTCGCTCGATTTGTCGATGCCGTGCTTGAAAATATTCTCTACAAAGGTCATGAGCAGCATAGGCGGGATGCGGAGATCTGAATTGAAGTTTTTTTCAAAAAAAACAACTACCTCATGCCTGATCCTGATTTTTTCTAATGCGATGTAGTTTTCAATGAACTGTACTTCGGTGCCGATGGCTACATCATCCTTGGGACTTTCATCAACAAAATAGCGCATAATGTCCGAAAGCCGCTCAATTAATGCCGCGGTACGGGGAGCTTCACGGTAAGCCTCGTAATAGATGTTGTTAAGCGTATTGAACAAAAAGTGCGGCTGTACTTGTGATTTAAGCAGGTTCAGTTCGGCCTGGCTTTTTTGAATCATAATCTCTTCCGTTTGCTGCTTTAGCTTAAAATAAGCTATTGCTATGCGAAAGATCAGGCTCATAATGAAAATGAGCACTCCGCCCGAAACATAATTAATGATGGCTTTTTGACTGATATGCTCTGGTGTTTTTGCAAAAAAGGTATTATAAATAAGCAGCGTTGAATAACCCCGGAGCACACCCGTTGCCACTAAAAAAATGATGACAAGTAATACATACCAAACATATTTCTCCTTTTGGTAAAATACAGGATACAGGAAGAGGATGTTACCGTATATAATGGCCGCGTAAAACGTGGTGTTAACAATGGTATAAACAGCCGATTGTCCCGCTCCATCCATGGGCAAATAAGAAAAAAATAGCAACAGCGACACCGCTAACCATATCAAAAGCTGGAGTTGTGTAATGGACGGGCGGGTTTTAAATAGTTGCATTTTTAAAATTACTAAGCTTTTTGTTTGTGGATGCCGGTTTTAAATAGTTGCCGGCATTTATTCAATAAATGGCCCTAAATGTTCAATAAGCCGGTTTGCAGGTACATTATTGAATAAATACAGTATTAGGCTAAAAAGAACGCGGCAGTGGTTTAATCGGTTTCATCGGATGGTTGATAAAAGGCAGTTTTGAATTCTTAACAGAAATGTATCCTTATCAAACCATCAAATTATCATGAAAACCGAACAATTAGCCAAAAAATTAGTAGCTGTAAGCCTTAGCTTGTTGCTGCTGCTATCGCATACGCCTAAAGTATTTGCTCAAACTGATACCATCCGCGTAAAAGACAAACGCCTGCTTACATCGGCGCTTAAGCCCGGGTTAAAGCAATACCTTGTGTATTTTCAAAATACAAAAGACAACCGGAGCTTGAAATTTTGGCTTTGGCTGCGCGATATAAACCTCGAAACCCGTAACGGTGAAAAGGTATTTACTATAACCCAGCACTGGTATGGCAGCGATAGTTTATCATACCGTTCCATTTATTCCATTAATAAAGCGCCTGATTTCGCGCCGATTTATCATTCAGAAACCATCGGCAAAAAAACAAAAGCCTTTAACTGGGCTGCCGATAAAGTGATAAGTGCTGACACCGTTGCCAATAACGAGGCTAAGAGTTTTAAGCTTGATTTTACCTTCGCTAACTTCAATTGGAATTTAGACATTGAAACCTTCGAGATGTTACCGCTTGCCGAAGGCAAAAGTTTTGCTATCCCTTTTTATGAGGCCGGGATCCCTGCACCGCTTTATGTTTTATACAAAGTAACCGGCAGCGAGTTAATTACTACATTGGATGGTAACAAAGTTGATTGCTGGAAGCTATATAACGAAAGCGATTACAATGGCCGCCATTTTACCGAAACCTACTGGATCAGTAAAAAGAACCATGAGTTCTTAAAAGAGGAGGATTCTTTTGGAGGGGGGTATCGCTACAAAATAAAAATGATGGGTGCCGCGACTAACCTGCTGCCGAGGTTTGCGAAGTAAAATACATTAAAAGAATATACCAATCCTCTGAAAACAGCCGGGGCTATGATACTAAAATCATAGCCCCGGCCTTTGGTATAAGCAGTTAATAGTTTACTGATTCAACCCAAATGCTTCCCAGCCCGATGCGGTAGTCCGGTTACAGGTCATGGCCTGCGTACCGTTTTCGCTGGAAATGAATTTGCCGTTGTTGCCGCGCAACGTTATTTTTCCGTCGGTGGTAACTATCCAGTCAAATTTTTCCCAGTCGCTTGGCGTGGTGCGGTTACAGGTGATGGCTTGTGTGCCGTTTTCGGACGAAACATATTTACCCATGCTGCGCAGGTAGATTTTGCCGTTGCCTGCGTCAAGAACGGTGAAATGTTCCCAGTCGCCGGCGACAGTGCGGGTGCAGGTCATAGCCTGCGTACCGTTTTCGCCGCTTACATATTTACCATTAAAGCCTTTAAGCGATATTACAGTGCCTATTGGAGGAGCTGGCGGAGGGTTGGTAGTTCCGCCGGTAATAATAGTGTTCATGGCCGAAAGCAGGGAGTTGGCACCTGAAGCGTCGCCGCCCAAATCCCAGATCATCATGCCCCCTGCCTGGTTAAGTGCAAGGGTGGTTTTGCTTTTAATGGTTGGGATGCCGTTATAGCCAAAAGTTTGAAAGGTATCTGAGTTGGGACTACCGCCTATAGCTAATACATCTACATAGTTTTTGGTTGAATAATCGTACCGGTTATCCCTGGCATAAAACGGAACCCCCAGTATAGTTTTGGCTGCAGGTAAACCGCGGTTTGCCCAGTAGCTTAAACAATCAACAGCCGATTGGTAGGTAGAATGCTGGAAGTTGTTGTCGTCATAATCCATGATGTTGATCCAATCAAGGATAGAGAACATATTGCTGGTAACGTAAGTAGCCCCAACCGAGATAGATGCAATGGTACATAACCTGCCGCTGTTATGCATGGCAGTTGATAGTTCCTGCAGTAATAAATAAAAGTTATTGGTTTCGGTACCTGCCGAGGGGAACTCCCAGTCGATATCCACGCCATCAACATTATACTGGCTACAAAAGTTGACCATATTATTAACAAAAGTGGTACGGTAACCGGCATTGGCTACAATGGGATGGAAGGCATCGCCGCCACCACCACCGCCTACAGATATCATTACTTTAACATTATGGCTGTGTGCGTTTGATACCAGGCTGGTGAATTTTGAAAGGTTATCGAGCGGGTTCAACCCTCCGGTATTGGTAGGGGTAAGAAAGGCGTAGTTAACGTGGGTCAGTTTGCTGTATTGAACAGCATTTACATCGCCCTGCCAGCTGGGCAGGTAACCTATTACTTTAAAGGAGGCGATAGGTACAGCATTGTTAACAGCAACAGGCTTGCTGCTGTTATCGTTGTTTGAATCGCTGCCGGTTTTAAACTGGTTCATGTTATCCTTTTTACAGGATGATAGCACGGCGAGTGCAGCCAGGATCAGGCCAAGGAGGTAAGAGTTAAGTTTCGATCTCATAAGTTAATTTGTTAAATGGTTTTAGATGTATTATTTGGTTTATAAATAAGCCGGGCAATAAAACACAAACCTGTTAACCAAATTCATGATACTTATGAATATCATATACTAATACCAGGAAAGGCGCGTTAATAGGTATAATAGATGTTTTTGTATTGGTAAAATTATATAAACATCTTATTGTAAATACCTTATAATAACCTCAATACGATTCCATCACAAGCGTAGTAGTGCTTTTGTAGTGTGATTGCATACGGAGAAAACCCGCCTTCCCGACAAAAAAATATTTTGATGATACGCTTAACTCACAGTTTATATATTATTATAAGCACGAAAAAGCGTTGACTGGGGGAATCGCTTACCCGATTTAAAACCAGATAAGCGGGTGCCTGATGGGTAAATTCCGGATAACTTCTTCAACCTGAGGGTTATGATCCAGTTTTTGCCAGGTTGTTAACCATGCTTTTTCATGGTAGGCATTAGCGCCAAACAGCAGGAAAGGCTGCGCAATAGGCCAGTTGTCCCAATACATTACGTCGGGTTTTAAAGTCCATTTACTTTTATCTGCCACGAAAGGATATAGATAACTTATTCCTTTTTTGATGGATTTGCCATCCGGTGTTTCAAAGTTCCACAAATTATCCCGCGGGCTTGAAAGGATCTGGCATAGCATGGTCATGGCATCGAGGTTAAAAATAGAGTAGCCATAGGGTTTGGTACGAGCCATCTCTAAGGGGAAGCTGCCGTCGGTGCCCATTTGGCGGGGGAGCAATATCGTTTTGTATCGCACGCGAATCGAATCGAGTACTACCTCATTTTTGCAAAGTTTGGCAAAGGAGGCTACCTGCATAGCCCAGCAGGTGGCGTGGTTGTTTTTAACATCCCTTTCCTGGATGCCGGGTTTACTGGTCATGAGCCAGTTGGTATAATCGGTAAACCATTTTTTAACAGCGGCTGTAGTTTCGGCGTCCATAGCTTTTTCCATCACGATAATGCCTTGCGCAACTTCCATCAGGTGAATGGTGTCGATAATGCCATAATTACGGCCGGTGAACTGTCCCTTAACTGCCTGGGCGAACCAAAGACTTGGGTTCATCAACGTTTCGGGACCAATAAACCAGGCTTTAAGGTGGATTACAGCCTGTTTAACATATTTTACATCTCCGGTTATTTTATAGGCCGATGCCAGGGCGCCGATGATCTTACTAAAGCGGATCATGGCTTTGCGGTGTTCTACAAAGTTATCCGGGTTGCTAAGCCCGTCACGATTGATGTAAGGGCCATCGGGGTTTTTAGGATCAGGCCAAAAATAGTCGGCTTCCGAAAAAAAGTCGTGTTTACCGCCCGCACTCCTGGGTGAAGATGACGCTGTAACTGTAACCGGCTGCTGTTGCATGGCCCAGGCGGCCTCGGTCATTATTTGCTTTTTGAGAGTTTGTTCTGCAGTTTTTTCTACAGGAGATTTATCTGGTTTTGATTGTACGGGCGTAAAAGCAAATTGCGTTAAGGTTGTAACAGCAATTAAAATTGCAGCAAATAATTTTTTCATGGCGATGGTTTATAATGGTGCCGGCAAGATAAGCATAGTGGATAATTGTTTTTGGTGTGTAGGGGATTGGTGGAGGCGTTTTTTCACGACAACGTTGAAGTAAAAAACGCTTAGCGCATTTATTCTTCATTAGGATTTGCAGGTTCTCCAGGCAAATGGCATAACTATTGATTAAATAATCTACATCAGTATGTAAAAAGCGTTATTCAGCCATAAAATTATGGTTAGGCACTATAAACATTATGCCAACGTTTTTTATGTTTACGCAAATCATTAGATATGAAAACTCTAAAAACACCTTTATTAGCTCTTGCAATAGCTGTTTTAGCTATCACTACCCAAGCCTGCAAAACCAAAAAAGCGGTTGTGCAAACGCCGCCTCCGGCTCAGCCTGCACAACAAGCTGCAACACCTCCGCCCGCACCAAAACCGGCGCCAACCCCTCCGCCGGCACCTGCTCCTGCACCGGAGAAACCGGATTATAATTTCAGCAATATCCAGTTTGAGTTTAATTCGGCGGTGTTAAAAACTGCTTCGTACCAAACTTTAGATCATATTGTTAAAGAACTGAAAAAAGACCCGTCGGCGAAATTTGTTTTAAATGGCAATGCTTCTGCCGAAGGTACTGCCGAGCATAACATGTCATTATCTGTAGATAGGGCAAACTCTGTAAAATTGTACCTGGTAAACAGCGGTGTTAATGGCGACAACCTTACTGTAAAAGGCTGGGGCGAAAGCAAACCGATAGCTGATAACACTACCGAAGATGGCCGTGTACTTAACCGTCGTGTTGAGGTTAAGCTGGCACAGTAAATAAAAACTTTAATAGAAATCACAGGCAGCTCATTGGGCTGCCTTTTTTGTTGGATAAATTATTCGGCACCATTAACCAATTGAAAAATCGTGAATAAATGATGGGCCTCATGCAATACAAAAAACTCTGCCCATTTTAAAATGGTAAGCCTGCCATATTTAGGGTGTACGCCGATGCGAGATAATTCTGTATCGCTAAGTCCCGACAACAGATCGATAATTGTTATCCGGTCCGTATTTATCATGTCCAGCAGCTCTCTTAAACCCATTGATCTGAAAGGTATAAACTCAGGATCAAGGTCTCCGGTGTAACGATCAAAAACAGTTGTATCTTCATTCAAAATCAGGTGTATGCGCTTTGTAAATATTTTCTGGTACCGGGCCAGGTGGGCTATGTTATCTAAAGCGCTCCATTTGCCGGGTACCGGTGGCGTAATTAATTTATCATTGCTTATATCGGCAACCAATTGTTCTATGGTAAGATGCTGGGTTTTTAGTCTTTCGGAGAGTGATGTATACAAGCTCATATGCCTTACGATTAATTTTAAAATTCATCACAAAAATGATACGATTTTACTAATGATTGAGCCGTTTTGTGTAAAATGATTGCTTTAATTTGGAATGTGTAAAACTGTCCGTAGTGCTATATGTTCAGGCATAAAAGCCCCGGTCATTTTTTAACCTTCCTGCTTTATTAAAACGTAAATTTAACCGAACTGGCGCAGGTATTTTGATCACCTATGAATAAATATAAACTATATGCCGGCTTATTTTGTGCCGGTGCAATAGCGCTTGTTTCAGTTGCGTGGCAAACTAAAGTCGTGAAGCAACCTGAGCAGGCAAGGAGACGCCCGAATATTATCGTGATCCTGGCCGATGATATGGGTTTTTCTGATCTGGGCTGTTATGGTGGTGAGGTTAATACCCCCAACATCAATTACCTTGCTCAAAATGGTATCCGCTACAGGCAATTCTATAACACATCGCGTTGCTGCCCAACAAGAGCATCTTTACTTACCGGTTTATACAATCAGCAGGCAGGCATAGGCAAAATGACCGACGCCGAAGACGAACCCGGCTATCTCGGTCATATTACAGAAAATGCAATAACCCTTGCCGAAGTTTTGAAATCCGCAGGTTACCATACCGCCATGTCGGGAAAGTGGCATGTGTCCAACACCAACGGACAGCCTAACGCGCAGGACCAGATGGCCTGGTTAAATCATCATAAAGACTTTGGCGATTTTTCGCCCATTAGCCAGTACCCAACCAGCCGCGGGTTCGAGAAATTTTTTGGAACCATTTGGGGCGTGGTCGATTTTTACGATCCTTTTAGTTTGGTTAGCGGTACTAAGCCCATTAAAACCGTCCCCCAAAACTACTATCATACAGATGCCATTAACGATACAGCGGTAGCTTATATCAATGGCTACGCTAAATCGTTAAAGCCGTTCTTTTTGTACGTTGCCGAAAATGCACCGCACTGGCTGCTGATGGCAAAGCCAGAGGATATTGCCAAATATAAAGACACTTATAAAGCGGGCTGGCAGGCAATCCGCGAAGCGAGATACAAAAAGATGGTGAAGCTTGGCCTTATCGATCCTGCAAAAACAAGGCTGTCCGATCGCTGGAAAGGTGATCTGCAATGGAAAAACAATCCTGATAAAGAGTGGGATGCCATGGCCATGGCTGTTCATGCCGCCATGATCGACAGGATGGACCAGGGTATTGGCCGCATTATTAAAACGCTGAAAGAAACAGGTCAGTTGGATAACACGCTTATCGTTTTCCTGTCGGATAATGGGGCAAGTGCTGAAAACTGCGCCGCTTATGGTCCGGGTTTTGATCGCCCTAATGAAACCCGCGACGGACGGAAAATTGTTTATGCCACAAAGAAAGAAGCTTTGCCAGGCCCGGAGACTACTTATTCGTCAATCGGGCCGCGTTGGGCAAACGTAGCCAATACGCCGTATGAATATTGGAAAGCCGAATCATATGAAGGTGGTATCCATACACCGATGATTGCCTTCTGGCCAAAAGGAATTACTGCTAATAGAGGTGGCTTTAATGACCATGTAGGCCATGTGATGGATTTCATGAGCACTTTTGTTGAGCTGGCCGGGGCTAAATATCCTAAAACATATAAGGGGCACAACATTCCACCGACTACAGGTATCAGCCTGGTGCCAAGCTTTAAAGGAAAATATGCTCCGGGTCATGAGGATTTGTTTAACGAGCACTTCGGCGCGAGGTATGCGCGTTCAGGAAACTGGAAGCTGGTATCGCTGAGTAATGATACTACCTGGCATTTGTACGATCTGTCGCGGGATAAAACCGAAACTGCCGATCTGAAATCGAAATACCCGGAAAAAGTGCACCAACTGGATAGCCTTTGGCATATCTGGGCAAATACGCACCAGGTTTTTCCAAAGCCGGGAAATAAGAGTAAATAATAAAAAAACCAACAATAAATTAAAACCAAAAGTAAAACGTAGTTTATGAACCGCATTTTTAAAAAAACGTACTTGCTTGTTTCCGGACTGGCAGCATCGTTTGTTGCACAAACAGCGCTGGCACAAGATAAGATGCCGTCTTATCCGCTGATCACGCACAACACTTATTTCAGCATCTGGTCAAACACCGATAAGTTAAATGAATCAACCACCAAGCACTGGACCGGGAAAGATCAATCGTTACTGGGCCTCATTAAGGTTGATGGCAATTACTACCGTTTTATGGGCGCATCGGCCGTTAATTATAAAACCATTTTAGCCGCTACCGACGAAAAATCATACACCGGCCAATACCAGGCCGAAACTGCCCCGGCAGAAGGTTGGGAAAAGCCAGGCTTTAATGATCAAAGCTGGAAAAGCGGCGCTGCACCTTTTGGCGATGAGCGAGCAAGCAAAGGCACAGACTGGCGGGGTAAAGACATTTGGGTTCGTCGTAAATTCAATATTGCCGAATTACCGAAAGGCCGTTTAATGCTGAAAATTTATCATGATGATGAAGCCGAAGTATACCTGAACGGCCAGCAGATTGCTGCCGAAGGTGGTGCTAATGGCGATTTTGAAACAATTGCATTATCCGCCAGCGCAAAATCAAATTTGAAAGCAGGCGAAAACGTTTTGGCTATCCATTGTAAAAACACCGGTGGCGGCTCGTTTATTGATGCCGGGCTTGCTGAAGAAGTGTTGAGCAAGGATGACGAAGCCGTTAAACTGGCTGTGCAAACCAGCGTTAAAGTTACAGCTACCCAAACCGTATACAACTTTAAAGCAGGTGAGGTAAACCTGAAACTTACTTTCACTTCGCCATTGGTTATGGGCGATTTGAAATTACTTACCACCCCGGTATCATACATCACTTACCAATTGAAATCAACCGATGGGAAAGCTCATGATGTCCAGATCTATCAGGGAGTATCAAGTAATCTCGCTGTAAATACACCATCACAGGAAGTTACCGTATCAAAATACAGCCAGAACGGGCTTAAATTGCTAAAAGCCGGCACGGTTGAACAGCCTGTATTGCAGAAAAAAGGTGATAACCTGCGTATTGACTGGGGTTATGTTTATGTTGCTTCATCAACCGCCGGAGCTAAACAATACATCACTCCCGAAGGCGATGCTGTTTCATCATTCCTGGGCGCCCAAAAAGGTGAAGCTACGGTTACTGGTAAACAATTCATGTTAAGCACAGTATTACCATTTGGTAAAGTGACTGCTACGCCGGTATCTAAATTTATTTCGGTTGGGTATGATGACATCTATGCTATCCAATACTTCAAAACCAATTTAAGGCCATGGTGGAGGAATACTCCGGGTGTTACTATTGAAGGCGTACTGAGTGATGCTACCAAAGCTTACGCTAAAGTGATTGGCACTTGTGTAAAAACAGATGCTAAGATCTGGGCCGACGCGGTTAAAGCCGGTGGCGAAAAATATGCTAAACTATGCGTAATGGCTTATCGTCAAAGTATTGCCGCACACCAGGTAGTTAAAAGCCCGGAGGGCGAATTGTTATTCTTATCTAAAGAGAATTTTAGCAATGGCTCTATCAATACGGTTGACATTACTTACCCTTCGGCTCCAATGTACTTGCTTTACAATCCTGATTTGTTGAAAGGCATGATGAACGGCATCTTCTATTTCAGCGAAAGCGGCAAATGGAACAAACCTTACTCATCGCACGATTTGGGTACTTATCCATTGGCCAACGGCCAAACTTATGGTGAAGATATGCCGGTTGAAGAAAGCGGCAACATGATCATCCTTAACGCTGCTTTAGCAAAAGTTGAAGGTAACGCCAACTATGCCAAAAAACACTGGAAAACATTAACTATCTGGACTGAGTATCTTGCCAAATCAGGTTTTGATCCGGGTAGCCAATTGTGTACTGATGACTTTGCCGGTCACCTGGCACACAATGCCAACTTATCAGTAAAAGCTATTGTAGCCATTGATGCCTACGGCGAATTAGCAGGTATGTTAGGTGATGCCGCAACCGCTAAAAAGTACAAAGCGATGGCTAAAGATATGGCCAAAAAATGGGAAGAAAAAGCCAATGCCGGCGACCATTACGGCCTGGTGTTTGACAGCAAAGATACCTGGAGCCAGAAATATAATATGGTTTGGGATAAAGTGCTGGGCTTGAAGTTGTTCCCTCAAAAAGTGTACGATAAGGAGCTTAAATACTATGTGTCACACCAAAATGAGTTTGGTTTACCGTTAGATAGCCGTAAGACCTATACCAAAAGCGATTGGATCCTGTGGACAGCGGCCATGGCTAATAACAAAGCTGATTTCAACGCTTTAGTTGCCCCGGTTTACAAATTCGCTACCGAAACCTCATCACGCGTGCCGTTAAGTGACTGGCACGAAACTACCAATGGTAAAATGGTAGGTTTCCAGGCGCGTAGCGTAATTGGTGGCTATTACATGAAAACTTTAAGAGATAAGTTGGCGGGTAAGTAAGCGTTCATTTTGAGATTAATTGAAAAGGGAACTTGCATGTCAGGTTCCCTTTTTTACACCTACCAGATTCTGGTCGAAGTTTAGCGGTAACGTAACTTCGTCCTAAAAAGATGGAAGCATTCTGCTTCCGTGGCCTTACCATGTTTTAATACAATAGCGCTTTGTAGGGTTAAGCTGAAAGCTTAACTTGTTTTAGGACGAAGTTACGCTACCGCTAAACTTCGACCAGTTAGGGCGGGGGGACGAAGTAATCGCACGAAGCACGGCCGCTCTGTATAGTATGCGATTGCCGCGTCGCGCCTTTGCTCAGTCCCAATGCCGCTCCTCGCAATGACATGATTTACGACTGATGGTCGGGTTTTCACCGTACCACGCCAAAGTCACTTTCTCCTAACATTACAATCATCATAATTTGATATCCAATAATTAGGTTTTATGATTACTTTCATGCTTCGTTAGCTATAATAATTTCTATGCCGCTCCCCTTAAAAAAAATATTGGTTAAAACGCTTAAAATAAGCGCCATCACCGTTGTTAGTTTATTGCTGTTGATGTTCCTTTTACCGTACCTTTTTCCCGAAACAGTGACTCAGAAAATTAAACAATGGGCCGCCGGCAGCGTAAACAGCAAGCTTTCGTTTTCGGATACGCGCTTATCATTCTTTAAAAAATTCCCGTCGCTAACACTTACATTGAATGATTTTGTACTGAATGGCAGCGTGCCTTTTCAGAATGATACCTTGGTTTCGGCTAAGGAAATTTCGTTGGCTATAGATCTTTCGTCGGTTTTTAAAAACAAGATCAATGTAAACAAGATTTATCTTGATCACGCGTTGATCAACATTCAGGTTGATAGTGCCGGTAAAGCCAATTATAATGTTTACAAATCATCGCCCCCTAAACAGGATAATAAAGCCGATACCGCCAGTGCATCATTAGGGATTGAACAGATTTTGATAGACAAAAGCCACCTGGTTTATGACGACCGTTCATTGCCGATGCAGATCAACGCGCGGGAACTTAACTACAAAGGCAGCGGCGATTTAAGCAAAGACATCTTTGACCTTTATAGTCATGTTGATGCTGCTTCGGTAGATTTTTATTACGGCAATAAGGCCTACGTGCTCAAGAAAAAAGTAAATGCCGACCTCGTTACCAGTATCAATACCAAATCATTGGCCTTCGCATTTCAAAAAAACGACCTGCTTATTAACAAGCTCCCGGTTAAATTTAAAGGCCGGTTTGAGTTCCTGAAAGATGGTTATGATATGGATTTCAAGATCAGGAGCGATCAGAATGATCTTGGTGATGTTTTTACCGCGATCCCGGATGAATACGCCAAATATGTTGATAACATGGATATCAGCGGTAATGGCATCATCCAGCTTGATCTTAGCGGAAAGTACATCGCCTCAAAAAATATTATGCCCAACCTGGGTATCAGCATGAAAGTGCGCGACGGTTCCATCGTTAACAAAAGTACTCCTGCGCCGGTTAAAAACCTGTACCTGAATATGGATGCCAGTTTGCCTGGCCTCAACCCCGACAGTTTAAAAGTTAATATTGATTCGGTTTATTTTAATATTGGTAAGGACTACTTTGGTTCGGTACTGAAATTAAAGGGAATCAAATCTCCATACATTTATGCTAAAGTGAACACCGAAATTGACCTGGAGCAATGGTACAAGGTTTTTGGCATTAAACCATTCCAGGTAAAAGGAAGGTATGGTTTGCATTTACTGGCCGAAGGTAAGTACACCACCGGCATCAGGGAAACGGGGCTAAGGAAAAAAGTTGATACCGTAATAACCAGTATCCCCCAATTTAAACTCAAGTCGACATTCAGGAACGGGTATTTTAAGTACAGCAAGCTGCCGCAGTCCATCAACAATATCAGTTTTGATCTGGATGCCGCTTGCCCGGATCATAATATTGCTAATGCCACGATGGATGTGCGCAACCTTAACATCAATGCACTTAACAACTACATCAAAGGCTATCTGAAATTAAGCAATAAAGCTGGTGCATTGATTGATGCCGGGTTGAGTGCTAAATTTCATCTGGATGATATTAAACAGTTTTACCCGGTTGATAGCATTGATTTCCGTGGTGATTTTGATGCCAACCTGCAAAGTAAAGGCAGGTATATTCCGGCCCGCCGCATCTTCCCGGTTACCAACGCGGAGATCAACCTGAAAAACGGATATATTCAAACCAAATACTATCCGCACCCCATGCAAAATGTGCAGGTTAGTGTAAACATTTTTAACAATACCGGCTCGTTAAAAGGATTGAAGGTGAATATTAAACCGGTGTCGTTCAATTTTGAAGGCCAGCCATTTTTGCTGAGAGCCAATCTCCGCAACTTTGATGACCTTGACTATAACGTAACTTCTCGAGGTAGCCTGGACCTGGGTAAAATTTACAAAGTGTTTGCCGTAAAAGGATATGATGTGAACGGTTTTGTAAGCACCAACTTTAAACTGAAAGGCAAACAAAGCGATGCTACTACGGGCCATTACGAGAAATTGGATAACTCCGGCAGCATGAAGGTGAAGAATATCAAGCTTACAACGGAACTATTCCCGAAACCATTTTTTATCACCAACGGCGTATTTAGCTTTAACCAGGATAAAATGAAGTTTGATCAGTTTAAGGCGAACTATGGTAAATCAATAGTGGTGCTTGATGGTGCTTTATCCAATGTAATAGGTTACGCTATGCAACCAAATTCGCCGTTAAAAGGTGAGTTTAATTTGAAGAGCGATTTGATTGTTGCTGATGATTTTATGGCCTTTGCCGGCGTACCTGCATCTGCCAAACCGACTAAGTCAGCTGGCGTGATATTGGTGCCTGCAAACCTCGATCTTAATTTTGCCGCCGATGTAAAAAAGGTGAAATATAACGGTTTGGATATCAGCGATGCCAAAGGCTCTATGAATATTTCCAACGGGCAGATCCTACTTAAACAAACCGGGTTTAGCCTCATTGGCGCTCCGGTGGTTATGGATGCAACTTATGGCAGCATCAACCCGCAAAAGGCATTTTTTGATTACCACATCAATGCCAAAGAATTTGATATTCAGCGTGCTTACCGCGAGATTAAATTGTTCCATGATATGGCAACTTCGGCGGCGCATGTACAAGGCGTTGTATCTTTAGATTATAAATTGGCCGGTAAGCTTAACAGCGATATGAAGCCGGTTTATCCATCATTAAAAGGCGGTGGTGTTCTTTCAGTAAAACAGGTTAAGGTATATGGATTAAAGCTATTGAGCGCGGTAGGTAAAGAAACCGGGCATGATAGTATTGGCCATGGCGATGTTAAAAAAGTTGATATCAAAAGTACTATAGCTAACAACATTATGACCATCGAGCGGACCAAAATGCGTATTGCAGGTTTCAGGCCACGGTTTGAAGGCCAGGTAGGTTTGGATGGTAAACTGAACCTGAAATTCAGGCTGGGACTGCCGCCTTTCGGTATCTTCGGGATTCCAATGACCATTACCGGTACCCAGGATAAGCCTATCATCCATTTAGGTAAAGGCAAAAAAGAAGATGAACTGAAAGAAACTCAGGATGACGAGTAAGAAGGCAAAGCATCAAGAGTTCATGTATTAGAAGAAATAAGATGCATGGGGATGTGCGATTCCCTCCCCTGAGAGGGTGTAGGGAGGGGTTTCAGCGAGATACCCGGTCGTCGCAAAGGCGTATAACCCTCCCTGCCAACGCTCAATCCCACCACACCCCTCCCTTAGGAGGGAATTAAAAGCCTTCCTATATCTATCGAACGCATGTAAAATAGTTAACACACGGTAGTTGGTTAACATTAAGTTCACATTGAAATGCTTTTTTTGTTTGTCTTTTTGTGCGCAGGTACCAAAAGACGGCTTCTTTGCAATGACAATCCGCTTAGTTTTCAGATATGATTAAACTCTACACCAGGCTTATTCAATTAGCATTTTACCTGTTTGTATTAATATCTGGTACAGGGGTACAGGCACAATCAAACAAAACCGACCGGTTTCAACAGCTTCAATCGCTCTCACAGCAACATCCCGATTCGGTGCTTATCATTCTGAAAAAACTCCACGCCGATGCTGTTCAGGATAATGATAATCTTACCGCCGGCTTGAGTCTGCAGCAGATGGGACAGATCTGTTTTAACCAGGGGCATTATGCTCAAGCCCTTGATTTTTATTTGCATGCTGATAAGGTATTTGGGCAGATAGGCAATAAGGATTTATTGGCCGAAAATTGGGGCAAAATGGGGATTCTGTATTATTACAACAGGCAGTCTGATAAGTCATTTCAGTTGTACAACAAGGCACTGAATCTTTATAAAGCAACCAATAACAAAAAGGGGCAGGCCGAAATATTTGGAGCGATAGGCCATCTTTACGAGAAGCATCACAAATATGACAGCTCCTTTTACTACCAGCGGCTGGCCCTGAACAGTTACCAGCGGATAGGGGATGATTATGGCCAGGCAAAAATATACGAGAACCTTGGCAGTATCCATGAAGATCTGGCCAATTATGATTCATCATATTCCTGCTTTAAAAAGTCATTAGAAATCTACAATAAGTACAATAATGAAGTCGCGAGTATTGAGGTTATCAATAACATTGGCGATATTTTGCGGAAAACCGATAAGTACGAAGAAGGGATCATACAATCGCGTAAAGCTTATGTATTGTCATTGAAAACAGATAACATGTACCAACTGGCTGCCTCTTGCCGTGACCTCGGCAAGTCGTATCAGTTGCTTAACCGGATGGATAGCGCTTATCATTACCTCGAATTGAGCCGTAAATATTCGCTTGATGTATACTCAAGGGAAAGTTTAAAGCAAACCTCATTTTTGCAGGTACTGTATGATATGGATAAAAAAAGCGATGAGATTGTTCGCCTTAACAACATCCGCAAAACTAACCAGATTGTCACCATTGCAGGTGTTACTATTTCCCTGCTGCTGATTATACTTGGCTTTGTAACCTTCAGCAGGCAACGCCTTAAAATTCGCGACCAACGTGTTCTGGCCGAGCAAAACCGATCGATTTTTGAAGCCCAGCGCGATTTGATGGAGCTGGAGCTTAAGAATAAACAACTGGAAGAAGAAAGCCTTAAGCAGCAGTTGGAACTTAAAGGGCAGGAGCTGTCATCCCATACATTAAACCTCATCAAAAACAATCAGCTATTGGAAAGTATGCGTAATACGCTGCAGGATATGGTGAAAGAAGATAAGCGTGATCAGAAAAGGCAGATGCAGCAAATTATCCAGCAAATAAACCAAAGCTTTAACCACGAGCAGCACTGGAAGGAGTTTACTTTTGCCTTTGAGCAGGTTCACCAAAGTTTTTTTGAGAAGCTGAAGCAGCAGAGCAGTGATCTTACTTCTACAGATCTGCGTTTAATAGCGCTGCTTAAGGTTAATATGGATTCGAAGGATATTGCCGGTTTGTTGGGCATCTCTATTGATAGTTTACGGGTTGCCCGTTACCGTTTACGCAAGAAACTCAACATTGACCAGGGCGAGAATCTTACGACTTTTATACAAGCCCTGTAGTTTAATTGCCGCTGATCTACTTGTGTTTTTGAGGCTTAACATTTGCTTAATGTAACGGTAACTGAATGATAATGGCGGTTTGTGTTTTTATTATATCATTGAAAATCAATTAATTATATTTTTGTGTTGCTGTTGCGTATACGCTGTATGTAACGCTGTTTCCTTTTTGTAACGCTATTATTAATGCAAGTATGAGTTGTTTAAACACCTTTGCGCCGTCAAAAAGCAAATCACAATTGCATTAATCGTCGCAAAATGAAAAAATACTTACAAACATTATTGTTCATGCTTTTGTGCGTTACCGCCGCTAACGCAACCAAGCTAAAAGGTCATGTTTATGACCGCAAAACCGGCGAACCTATGGTAGGGGCTACCGTGAGCCTCGACCGAACGAAGATCGCCACAACCACCGGTCTGGATGGTTCGTTTGAATTAAAGGATGTTCTCAAGGGTTCTTATACTGTTAGGGTATCTTATGTTTTATACACAACCGCAACCCAACAGATTGAAATATCCAAAGATGACAACCCACATCTGAAGATATATCTCGAAGAGGCAAACAAGCAGTTGCAGGAAATCAGCGTGGTGTCACAAAAAAATGGCTCGACTGAAAGAACGGCCCGTCGCATTGAGCAGCAGGCCACACAGGTAATGAACGTCGTATCGGGCAGGGCTATCGAAGTATCTCCCGATTTAACAGTGGCCAATGTGATCTCCCGCGTATCTGGTGTATCGGTTGAGCGTAATACTAACGGCGATGGTCAATATGCTATTTTACGCGGTATGGATAAGCGCTATAACTATACGCTGGTAAACGGGGTTAAAATACCAAGCCCTGATAACAAATACCGTTATGTACCGCTTGATATTTTCCCTTCAGACCTGCTATCGCGACTGGAAGTTTATAAAACCCTTACTCCAAACCTGGAAGGCGATGCTGTTGGCGGCGTTGTTAACATGGTAATGAAAGATGCCCCGGAGCGATTTGAGATAAACGCTAATTTGGCGGGTGGTTACAGCCAGTTACTGATTGATCGTAAATTTATGAGCTACGATTATTCAGGTATTAACCACAAGTCGCCTTATGAAGTAAATGGGAAGGCATATCAGGCAACTCAGGCTGATTTTGGCAAGGGAACATTAGATTATTCGCTTAAGCACCCTGCGCCAAATGTTGTTGGTAGCCTGTCGTTAGGCCAGCGCTTTTTTAATAATAAGCTGGGCGTATTAGTAGCCGGAAGTTACCAGAACACCTATCGTGGCAGCAACAGCGTGTTTTATAGCACCAAGGTAGTACCAACAGCCGAGTACGCCGCAGTTACCAGCCGGGCCGACAGGGAATACTCTGAACAGCAAAAACGTTACGGTTTATTTTCAAAAGTTGATTATGTGATAGACAACCGCAATAAACTGAGCTTGTTTAACACCTATGTTAACTTAACCAACATCCAGGTCCGTGACGAAAAATCTACCAATTTTTCAACTGATTACGACCCGGATAAAGGAAATGCCCAGTTAGGTTATTCAACCCGCAGCCGCTTTACCGAGCAACAAATTTACAGCGGAACGCTACGTGGTGATCATAAGTTATTTAATGATAAACTTAAAGTACAGTGGTCGGCAGTTTATTCTTCGGCCGAAAACGAAGTGCCCAATAATACCACCATCAGCTTAAACGGCGTGCGCGAAAACTTTGTCGACAGGCGCACTTATCTCACTAACGGTACTTCGCTTACCCACCGCTGGGAGCGTAATACTGATGAAGATAAAGCCGGTTACCTTGATCTTACTTATACTGCGCCAATTGGAGGTGTTCATGTTGATTTCTCTGCCGGTGGTTTATACCGCGATAAAGAACGCAGCAGCTTCTATAACAATTACAATCTTACTGCAACCAATCCGGGTGCCTTATATGGTACCGATTTCACGAATTATACCCAGCTGAACTTTAACGTAACCAACCCGGGTGGTGCTGTAAATAACTCCTTAACCAATGACGCATCTGAAAAGATAGGCGCAGGATATGGTATGTTTAAGTTTACTACAAAAACCATCCAGGTAGTTGGTGGTGCACGTGTAGAACACACTGATCAGGGGTACAGGATGCTTTTCCCACAGGGCGAGTCAAGGCCAACCGGAAATCAGAAATATACCGATGTATTGCCAAGCTTAACACTGAAATATTTTTTAACAGATAAACAACAGTTTCATGCTTCCTACTTCAAATCAGTTAACCGTCCGGGCTTTTATGAGCTTATCCCAGGCGGACGAATTGGTGACGAATATAACGAGCGTGGTAACCCCGACCTTAAACATGCTGTTGCCGATAACTATGATTTAAGGTATGAGCTGTTCCCTGACGCAAGTATGCAATTGTTAGCGGGCGCGTTTTACAAAAGGATCACAAACCCGATAGAATATAGCTTCCAGGCTGATGCCACACGGGGGCAGGATACTTATTACGTGCCGGGTAACTTTGGTACAGCTAAAAACTATGGACTTGAGCTTGATTTCATTAAATTCTTCAGCAAGTTTGGTGTGAAAGCAAATTATACTTATACGCACTCGCGCATCACTACGCCTAAAGACGCTTATATGACTGATGCTAATGGCGATACCCGCAAAGTTTCAGTAAATCAAACCAGGCCTTTATATGGTCAGTCAGAGCATATCGCTAACCTATCATTATTGTATAAAGACACTAAGAAGGGCTGGGATGCACAAATTGCCGGAGCTTATACCGGTCCGCGTATCAACACTGTATCGCAGTTTGTGAATAACGACCTTTGGCAGCGAGGCTTTATCCAGATGGATGTATCGGCTGAAAAACATTTCAAAAACAACCTGAGCGTATTTATCAAAGCGGGCAACCTGCTTAATACTCCGGCTAAATTGTTCCTGAAAGGTACAAACCCTGAAAATTCAACACTTAAGGATGATAATATTGTATCAAACGGGCAAACCTTAATCCGTAGTGACTACTATAAGCAAACTTACCTGATAGGTGTTCGATACAAACTTTAAAATAATTTATCAACCATAAATAAAAGGCATTACAATGAAACTAAAACAAATATTCGCGGCAGTGCTGCTATCGGCCATAGCCTTTAGCAGTTGCAGGAAAGCTAACCTTGATGTTGATGCAAGCTCGGGCGACGGATCGGCAAGCGGCGAGGTATCAGGCGTTTGGGCAAAAGGAAGCACACAGATCATTAAAGGTGATATTATTATTCCCGAAGGTAAATCACTTACTATTGAAGAGGGGGTAACCGTATTGATGGATACCATTGCCAAGCCGGAATTTATAGTAAAAGGTAACCTGTATTCATTAGGTACCGCCGAAAACCCGGTAAGGATAACAGTAAACGCTGCGTATCGTACCGATGCCAAAAAGTTTGGGAAAATGTGGGGCGGGATTCTTGCCGCTAAAACCTGCGCCGAGCTGGTACTTGACCATACCATTTTAGAGTATGGCGGTAATACTACTTCTGATGCTTCAACTTCGGTAAAACAAGGCCTTTACAAAGCTGTAGCCGGCGAAAATGTACCCGCATTGTGGTTTTCAAATGTGAATGGTAAACTGATTGTAGTAAACTCAACTGTGCGTAATTTCCAAGAAGATTGTACTTATATTGAGGGGGGCAAGATCATTTTTGCCAACAATACTTTTTATACCACAGGGGTAACAGGCGGTGAGGCCATGAACTTTAAATCGGGCTGTTTGGCAGACGTTGGCTTTAACCTGGTTTACAGCGCCAACACCAATGCACTGAAGTTATCGAACTCGGGCGACCGTACGCCGCAGGCTTACATCATCTGTTATAATAACACCATGGTAAATACCGGCTGGCGCAGGCCATCGGCAAAGGGCGGTTCTATCTGGCTGGAAAACAACGTTCATGCGGATATTTACAACAACCTGTTTGCAAACACACGTTTTGGTATCAAACGCGACACCAAATCAACCGAAGATAAACGTACCGTGATCAGCAATAATTTTTACTACGGCTACGATCAAACTACGGTAAATCAGTTTCAGCCATCAAAAGATATTATTGGCGGAGTTAATGAAATCAGAGGTACTCAGGCAGGTGATAACGATCCTAAATTTGTGAACTACCCTGAATCAACCCCGGTATTGAACGCTGTTTACGATATCAACTGGGATTTTCATTTACAAAGCGGTTCACCGGCTTTAAATAAGGGCATAACCAACTTTACCCGTCATCATGCTGCGGGTATTACTGTAAGCGGGATAAATTATGTATCTCCTGACCCGGCTAATTACATCGGCGCTTTCGGAACAAAATAAATTAAATCATGGCAATGATCCTGCACTCTTTCCTTGCAGGATCATTTTTTTTAATAATGATCGATGAATAAATTAAGCAAATTAACATATATATTATTTGCTGTAGCCATAGGTAATACTGCTTGCGGCCAAAGCCAGATACGCAACAGTAATGGGCTTACCATCCCGGGCAGCACAGCACCCGAGATAAAACCGGTAGTTATCACGGAACCGGTATTGTACGATACCGATGATCCGGCTATATGGATCAATCCTGCCGATCCTGCTCAAAGCCTGATCATAGGCACGGATAAAAACAGCGAAGGCGCACTTTATGTGTTCGACCTGCAGGGTAAAATTATTAAGGATAAGGTTGTTCGTGGCTTAAAGCGGCCAAACAACGTTGACCTGGCCTATGGGTTGATGCTTGGCGGTAAACCCACCGATATTGCTATTACCACCGAGCGCATGACCCACAAACTGCGGATCTATTCATTGCCTGATATGAAACCCGTAGACAATGGCGGTATTGACGCCTTTGTTGGCGAAACCGGCTTTGAATACCGGGATTTGATGGGCATCTCTATCTATACTGCAAAAGATGGAAAAATGTATGCCATCGCAGGCCGCAAAAATGGTCCGCAAACAGGCGGATATATCTGGCAATATTTGCTTGAAGATGATGGTACCGGCAATGTTAAAGCTACATTGGTACGTAAGTTTGGTAAATACAGTGGCAAAAAAGAAATTGAATCAATAGCTGTTGATAATGAGCTGGGGTACATCTACTACTCAGACGAACAGGTAGGGGTACGCCAGTATTATGCCGACCCTGAAAAAGGCGACCAGGGCCTGGCTATATTCGGCACCACGGGCTTTAATGCCGATCATGAAGGAATCTCGATTTATAAGCTGACAGATACAACCGGATATATCCTTGTATCTGACCAGGGGGCCAACCGTTTCCAGGTTTTCAGTAGGGAAGGTACCAAAGCAAACCCTTTTGAACACAAACTTTTGAAGATAGCTAATGTAGCAGCAAGACAAAGTGACGGCAGTGATGTAACTGCTACTCCTTTAAATGGTACCTTTAAACATGGCATTTTTGTGGTAATGAGTACCGATAAAACTTTTCACTATTACCGCTGGGAAGATATAGCAGGCAAAGAACTTAAGGTAAAATAGAGCTAAGCTATTTTTGTTTTAAATAATGATTCCGGGCAGATCATCTGTCCCGGAATTGCTGTTATCATAATGTTGCATTAATGATGGACAAAAATTCCAGCTGAAAACTTTCACCTTTATCCTCGTTATACCATTTCTGCAATGCTATCTTCTTCTCGCCCATTTCAATATGGTCTTCAACCATTTGAAGGTATAATCGCTGGCATTCGGCCGGCCGCGGCCCCCATGTACCGAGGTCCTGATTGTGTTCATCTGCAATAATGATCTTCGGTATTGACCGGGTGCCATTGGTAAGGTAACTCTCGATCAAAAATGGCGGCGAATCCCTTAACTGGTAATCAACTTTAATAAGCGGGTTTAGTTCCGAAAGGCGATGCAGGAATGGTATGGTATGCGAAGCATCGCCGCACCAGGCCTCAGTAATAACAGTCCATAATTGTGGTTTGCTGATCTTTTCGATGGCATTTGTCAAATCCGGGTTCAGTACGCCAACCTTTAGCCAGCGCTGCTGGCGCGACCAATTGAGCTTTGTATAATTTAAATAATCCGGGTTGTCGTACGGAGCCAGGGGATTAGGGCTATTCAAAATATCGAAAAATAGCTGCTGATATGCTGTGAAATCCATAATAATTGCATTTGGCGCCATTTATGGCAGTTCCTTTTACGATATGAAATTAAATAATGTGCGTGTGAATTTTGTTGATGTAGGTTAATTTCGATAACCTTTACAGGGCTATGATTAATATACTATGTATTTTTGATTATCAAAGCGGGATACATGAAAATTAAAATAAACAAACTGCTATTAATAGCAATTAGCCTGGTATGCACCGGCGCTTTATCTGCCTACAAATATTCGCCGGCCAAAAATGTTCCGGTTAAGTTTAAGCAGATCATGGGCGCCGATATTTCATTTATCCCCCAGCTGGAAGCTGAGGGGCATAAGTTTTATGATAACGGCGTAAACAAGGACCCTTTCACCATTTTGAAAGATCATGGCTTTAACTATGTACGGCTTCGTATATTCAATAATCCTAAGGCCGATAGCGGATACTCGGCAAAAGGCTATTGTGGTTTGGAAGATACCAAAAAGATGGCTCTGCGCATTAAAAAAGCCGGAATGGGCTTCTTACTCGATTTTCATTACAGTGATAACTGGGCCGATCCCGGTAAGCAATACAAACCTGCTGCCTGGAAAAAGCTCAACAACCAGCAACTGCAGGATTCTATAAAGGCATTTACCCGGCTTACCTTGCTGGCCCTAAAAAAGCAGGGCACGCTGCCCGATATGGTGCAGGTAGGTAACGAAATTAACCACGGCATTTTATGGCCCGACGGCCGTGTCAAAAACCTGGATACCCTGGCTGGCTTTTTAAAGGCTGGCATTAACAGTGTCAAAAGTGTGAGCAGCAATATCAGGGTAATGCTGCATATTGCCTGCGGCGGGCAAAATGCAGAATCAAGATACTTTGTAGATAACATGCTCAAACGCGGAGTTAATTTCGATATCATTGGCCAATCATATTATCCCGAGTGGCATGGCACACCGGATAGTTTACGCAACAACCTTACCGACCTCAACACCCGTTATAAACAGGATGTGATAGTGGTTGAATATTCGCAGCGCAAACGCGAGGTAAATGATATAGCTTTTTCATTACCTGGTAATAAAGTTAAAGGCACTTTTATTTGGGAGCCCTTTAGCTGGGGCGAAACCTTTGTTGATAAACAGGGAAATACCAATGGGCATATGGCTCCTTATGATAGCATCAGTAAACAATATCATATTGGTCCATCCAGCAAATAAGTATATCGTCATTGCGAAGGGGGGCTATTAAGCAATCTTCGACTTACAGAACCGCTTTGTACTGTTTCTTAAAAGTGATTTTTCTAAAGATATTTTCCATGAAGAATAATTGTTATATTGACAGCAAATTTGCGATGCCCGTTATCGTAACCTCAATAAACCAAAATGAAGATATTCCGGTGCCCCCTCCCGCTTAAAAAGCGAAAAGAACAATCGTTTTTGATGTTCCCGGCTTTATGTATCCTGATGTTATTCGCAGGGTGCAATCATGAGCCCTCTGCCAATTCACAACAACCCTTGTTTAAACTATTGCAGCAAGAGCAAACACATATTGATTTTGCCAATACCTTAACCGAGGGTTTAAACACCAACGTGCTGATGTACGAGTATTTTTATAACGGTGGTGGTGTGGCTGTTGGCGACTTAAACGGCGATGGCCTGCAGGATCTTTATTTTACGGGCAACATGACCGACAATAAATTGTACCTGAACCAGGGCAATATGCAGTTTAAGGATATTACTGCTGACGCCGGTGTAGCAGGCAGGCCCGGTCCCTGGAAAACAGGAGTAACCATTGCTGATGTTAACGGCGATGGTAAGCTGGATATCTATATATGTTATTCGGGCAAAATAAGGGCCGAGAAACGGATTAACCAGCTATTTATAAACCAGGGCAACGATGCCGCCGGAGTACCTATGTTTAAAGACCTGACTGTTGATTACGGCCTTGATTTCCCATCATTCAGTACGCAAGCATACTTTTTTGATTGTGACCGGGACGGCGATCTCGACCTGTTGTTAGTTAACCACAACCCGGCACGGATTAGCATTCTTGATGATGCATTTGTTAAAGAGATGTCGGCCAAAAAAGATAACGAATCGGGGATCAGGCTGCTGCAGAATGACAATAATCATTTTACTGATGTTACCGGTTCCGCAGGCATTATCAACACCTCGTTGTCATACGGCCTTGCAGCCGGTATTGCCGATATTAATGGCGATGGCTGGCCGGATATTTATGTATCCAATGATTACAGTATTCCCGACAGGTTATATATTAATAACGGGAAGGGAAGTTTTACCGATGAGCTCCAAAAACAGATTGGTCATAGTTCCTTCTACTCCATGGGAAATGATGTAGCCGATATTAACAATGATGGCAAACCCGATATCTACACCCTGGATATGCTTCCTGAAGATAACAAACGGCAGAAGCTATTATTCGGCGTTGATAATTATGAAGCCTTCGACCTGAACCTGCGGGTTGGCTTTTATTACCAATATATGCGTAACATGTTGCAGATCAACAACGGCAATAACTCGTTTAGCGAGATAGGGCAGTTGGCCGGAGTTTCCAATACCGACTGGAGCTGGTCGCCCCTTTTTGCCGATTATGACAATGATGGCTGGAAGGATCTGTTTGTAAGCAATGGATATACCCGCGATTACACCAATATGGATTTCCTGAAATTTATGGGTGATAACCTTAAAGACAGGCGCGTAATGCGGCAGGACCTCCTGGATATCGTAAACCAGATGCCCTCATCGCAAATGAAAAGTTACCTGTTTAAAAATAACGGCAATACTACGTTCACCAACACAAGCGAGCAGTGGGGCATAACGCTGCCATCAAACAGCAACGGCGCCGCTTATGCCGATCTGGATAATGACGGTGACCTTGACCTGGTGGTAAACAATATCAATCAGCCTGCTTTTGTTTATGAAAACCAGGCAGCTAAACAAAATGACAACCATTATTTATCGATAAAATTAAATGGCAATGGGGCCAATACCCAGGGTATTGGGGCTAAGGTGAGCATCTATTCGGGCAATAAAACGCAATACCTGGAGCAAATGCCAAACCGTGGTTACCAGTCAACCGTGTCAACAGTACTTCATTTTGGATTGGGAAAAGATAAACAGGTAGATTCATTAAGGGTCATCTGGCAAAGCGGCAAGTCGCAAGTGCTTCAAAAAGTAAAAGCCGATAAGCAGCTTGTTTTAAATGAAAAGGACGCATTGGGTACCAATCCGGTGCAAAAGCAAATCAATCCGATATTTAAAGAGGTACCTGCTCCTATAGCCTCCCAGGAAAGCGATAATACCATCAATGATTTTAAACGGCAGCCGTTAATGGTTAACTCCATATCTTTTTCGGGTTCCATCCTTACTAAAGGTGATGCAAATGGCGATGGGCTCGAGGATATTTATGCCGGCGCGCATGATGGCAAGGCCGGTGTTTTATACCTGCAGCAAAAAGATGGGAAATTTATAAGTAAAGCTGTTCCCGCCTTCGACGCCGATAAGAATAGCACCGATGCGGCTGCATTGTTTTTTGATGCCAATGGCGATGGTAAGCCCGACCTGTATGTTTGCTCCGGCGGCTATGCCGATTATAAACCGGATGATGTCTTATTGCAGGACAGGCTTTATCTCAATGATGGCAAAGGAAATTTTAACAAGACAAACAACGCTTTGCCCCAAATGATCAGCAGTAAAAGCTGTGTAAAAGCGGCCGATATCAACGGCGATGGTTCACCTGATTTGTTTGTCGGCGGCAGGGTAATACCCGGGCAGTATCCCGAAGCGCCCGAAAGCTATATTTTGATCAATGATGGCAAGGGACATTTTACTGATGAAACTGCAAAATATAACCCGGCATTGAAAAATATAGGCATGGTGACCGATGCTGCCTGGGTTGATATGAACGGTGATAAAAAGCCCGACCTTGTGCTGGCCGGCGAATGGATGCCGATCACTGTTTTTGAAAATAGCGGCGCCAAACTAACCGATGCTACAACAAAATACTTTGATAAAAAATATGCCGGCTGGTGGAACTGTTTACAGGTAAGCGATATCAACCATGACGGCCATCCTGATATTATAGCCGGAAACGTTGGTTTAAATACGCAATGTAAAGCAAGCGATGTCGAGCCTGCGGAAATGTTTTATAAAGATTTTGATGATAACGGCTCCGTTGACCCGATGCTTTGTTTTTACATTCAGCATAAAAGTTACCCTTTTGTAAGCCGTGATGAATTGCTTGACCAAATGAGTGTTATGCGTGGCCGGTTTCCCGATTATAAAAGCTATGCCGATGCTACAATGGACAAGATTTTTACTGCCGAAGAAATAAAAGATGTAAAAAAACTGACAGCTAATGAACTGGCTACAGCATGCTTTATCAGTAATGCACAAGGGAAATTAAAGCTGGCGGCATTACCCTTACAGGCCCAGTATTCGCCGGTTTTTACCATTACTTCATTTGATTATGATCGCGATGGCAAAGATGATCTTTTGCTTTGCGGCAACATCAACAAGGCCCGAATCCGTTTTGGTAAATATGATGCTAATTACGGTGTACTGCTTAAGGGCGATGGCAAGGGTAATTACCAATACATAAACCAGCAGCAATCGGGCTTTAACATCAGGGGAGATGTTAGGAGTGTACTTCAATTAAATAACGTTTTACTATTTGCCCTCGATAAAGGCAAACTAAAGGCATATAAGCAATAATAAAAAGGCAATGAAAAAACTGTTAATGCTAATACCGGCCTGTGGCTTATTTGTGATGATAAGCTGCAGCCCGAAAAAGCAACCCGAATTAACCAACCAGGATGTGAGCAAAGTTGTTGGCCATATGACCAGCGTAATGATTCATGATGTTACCAACCCACCGTTGGCAGCCCGTTTTTTTGCTTATACCTGCCTTGCAGGGTACGAGGTAGTTGCCGAAAACGACAAACAGATCAACAGTATGCGCGGTGTATTGAATCAATATCCGGATATCAAACACCCCAAACAAAATACCGGTTATAATTATCAGCTAAGCGCAGTACTGGCCATGTTTGAAACATCTGCCAAGCTGTTGCCATCGGGTACCTTAATGCTGGGCTACGAGTCTTCCTTTATTGATTCGTGCAAAAACATCGGCTTCAGCAGCGAAGTTATCGACAGTTCAAAAAGCTATGCCAAAACAATCAGTAAACAAATCCTGGCTTATGCCAAGGCTGATGGTTACCGGAAAATAAACAACTATCCGCGTTATAAGCTTAAGCAAACACCAGGCAGCTGGGACCTTACCCCGCCTGCTTATATGCTACCTGTTGAGCCGTATTTTAACACGATAAGGCCCATGACGCTTGATTCGGCCGCACAATTTGTGCCTGATGCGCCTATTCCTTTTTCAACCGATAAGAATTCGCTTTTTTATAAGTTTTTGCAGATGAGCTACGCCAAAAGTGGCAATGCTTTAAAGCAGGAAGAAAAAGATATTGCCAATTTTTGGGATTGTAATCCCTTTGCCGTTCAAAATGACGGTCACATGCTCATCGGCCTTAAAAAAATCTCGCCGGGGGCACATTGGATGGGGATAACGGCTATTGCCTGTAAGCAGGCCAAAACCGGTTTCTCCAAAACTGTGCAGATCAATACCGCTGTAGCCATAGGCCTGCTGGATGGTTTTATTTGCTGCTGGGAAGATAAATATCGCACTAATCGCATCAGGCCCGAAACTGCCATCCGTAGGTATATAGATCCGCATTGGAAACCCCTGCTGCAAACCCCGCCATTCCCTGAGTACATCAGTGGCCATTCGGTGGTTTCAACAACGGCTGCGGTTATCCTCACGCATTACCTGGGCGATAATTTTAAATATACCGATGATGTAGAAGTAAGTTATGGTATCCCGCCAAGGCATTTCAACTCGTTTATACAGGCCGCCAAAGAAGCTGCTATTTCAAGATTTTGGGGAGGCATTCATTTTATGGATGCTATTGATAACGGTATCGTTCAGGGGAACAAGGTTGGCAACCTGGTCGTGACTAAATTGAGCGGGCAAAAGAAGTCATAAAATAATACGATACAAATAGATAAAAGGTTTTAGCATTTTTGTACATATGTATATGTGACAGTTGTTATATTTGAGTTTTATAATTCTTTGTTTCGGATCTGCGATATAAAAATCAAATCATTTCAACCAAATATATACCTATGCGCCAATCTCATTTTAACAAACAATTCTTTCGGGTTTTGTTGCTTTTCATTTTCGTGTTGAGCCATAAAACAGGCTTTAGCTTTCAGCAGGCTGACAACGGGCTATCGAAGTCGGATACAGCTTCTGTTCCGAAAGAGATCGAAGATCCTGAAAACATTGGCATTAATAAGGAGGCAAGCCATGCCACGCTGATGCCTTATGCGTCTTTAAAAGAGGCTTTGGCCGGCAACAGGCGGGCTTCAACTTTTAGCCGCAGCCTAAACGGACTTTGGAAATTTAACTGGGTGGACTGGCCGCAGAAACGTCCTGTTAATTTTTATAAACCCGGCTATGATGTATCCGGTTGGAAGAATATCAAAGTGCCATCCAACTGGCAGGTTGAAGGTTACGGCACCCCGTATTACAGTAACTTTACTTATATTTTTCAGAAAGATTTTCCGAGGGTGATGAGCACCCCGCCGGTGAAATATACAGCCTATAAGGAAAGAAACCCGGTAGGCAGCTATCGCCGCGATTTTACTATACCTACTGAATGGAACAGCCGCCGCATTTTTATCACCTTTGATGGGGTTGATGCTGGTTTTTTTATCTGGGTAAATGGTAAAAAAGTTGGTTACAGTGTAAATAGCCGTAATGCTGCCGAGTTTGACCTTACCAAATACGTTAAACCGGGCAAAAATACTTTAGCTGTCGAGGTGTACCGCTTTACCACCGGTAGTTACCTTGAAGATCAGGACATGTGGCGCTTAAGCGGGATATTCAGGAATGTAACCCTTTGGAGCAGTCCGCAGGAGCATATCAGGGACTATTTTGTGAAAACAAATCTTGATAAGCAATACAAAAATGCCGATGTGCTGGTATCGGCCAAAATAAAAAACTATGGTACAGTAGCTGTTAAGGCCCGTTTGCTGGATGTGGCTTTATATAATGGTTCGGTGCCTGTTTCGGGTGCTACCGTGAAAAAAGCTATTCCTGCCCTAAAACCAGGCGAAGAGGTAACAGTTGAGGCGAGTTTCCATGTAAACAATCCGCAGAAATGGACAGCCGAAACGCCAAAGCTTTATACCACAGTTGTAAAAATTGATGATGGCGCAAATGCCGTTGAAACGCTGTCATCGCGAACCGGTTTCAGAAATATAGAAATTAAAGGCCGATTATTTTTGGTTAATGGCGTGCCTATTAAACTGAAAGGTGTAAACCGCCATGAAAACTGGCCGAATGATGGGCATGCCGTTACTGAAGAGCAAATGATCAGGGATATTGTGCTCATTAAGCAGGCTAATTGCAACCATGTGCGTACCTGCCATTATTCTGACGATCCGAGATGGTATGAACTGTGCGACCAGTATGGAATTTACCTTGTTGCTGAAGCTAATTTGGAAAGCCACGGTGCGTGGGATGAATTTAATGAAGAACCCAGGATTAAAGCCGCGTTGATTGACAGGAACGTGGCCAACGTAGAGAACTTTAAAAATCACCCTTCAGTTATCATCTGGAGTTTAGGTAACGAATGCGGCAGCGGCGGTTCAAACTTCAGGGCTATCCTGAAAGTAATAAAAGGTATTGATGATACACGTCCAACACATTACCAGGGCTTTGGCATAGGCAAAAACAATCCTGCCGATATGGACAGCGAAATGTATACTGATGTAGAGAACCTGGAAAAACATGCCAACGATCAAAGCCTTACCAAACCATTTTACCTGTGCGAGTATGCACACGCTATGTTCAACTCTATGGGTTCTGTTGATATTTATAACGACTTGTTTGATAAATATCCGCAATTATTAGGCGGCGCTATCTGGGAATGGCAGGATCAGGGCATCTATAATAACCGTGACCCTAAGCATCCTATCACTGCTTTTGGCGGTGGTTTTGGCGAGTATCCGAACGATCAGTACTTCATTCACAAAGGCGTTGTATTTTCCGACCGTTCGTTGAAACCGCACTATCCCGAGTTAAAACATGCCTACCAATGGATCAGCGTTCATCCCAAAGATCTGAAAAATGGCCTGGTGACAATCAAAAACCGTTACCAGTTTATTAACCTAAACGGTTTAACTGCCAAATGGGTAGTGACGGAGGATGGTACAACCGTATCTTCAGGCGATTTACCGCTTAAGGAAATTAAACCGGGCGAAGAGCTTGATGTAAAAGTTCCGTACCAGGTTACCCCTAAATCCGGTGCAGAGTATTTCCTGAGGATCTCATTTGACCTCGCTGCCGATAAAATGTGGGCCAAAAAAGGATTTGAAGTAGCCGCTCAGCAACTGGAACTGCCTATTGCTGTACCGGCGGCTAAAGAACAACCTACGGCAGGTAAACTATCTTTATCTGATGCCGGTAATGAGATCAAAGTAAAAGGCGATGGTTTTAGCCTGGAGTTTGATAAAGAAAAAGGAACTTTCTCAAAAATGGAGAAAGGCGGGGAAAACGTTTTGCAAAATAACGGCGGCCCTATGTTGCACCTATGGCGCGCACCACACCGCAAGGATGATATGTGGGCTTATGACGATTGGGTTAAATATGGTCTTAAAGAGATCAGCTGGAAAACAGATGCGGTAAAAAGCACCCAACTATCCGCAGGGCAGGTAGAAATCAAAGTAAACCTCACCGGGACCGGTAAGCACGATTTTGTTGTTCATCACCAGGTAACTTATACCATAAACAGCAACGGCATTATTAAAGCAGACAATAATGTAAGCTTTAATGCCGATCCGAAACTGGTGCTGGGCAGGTTAGGGGTTCGTTTGTTCCTGAAAAAGGACTTAAACCAATTTGAATATTTTGGCCGCGGGCCGATGGAAAACTATGCCGACAGAAAAAGCGGCTTTGATGTTGGCCGTTACTCAAGCAGCATAGCGCAACAGCAAACCCCATACGAAAAGCCGATGGATTGCGGTAATCATGAGGATGTAAGATGGGCTAAGGTAAGTACTGTTAAAGGCTCTGGTATTGCTGTTAAACAAGCAGGTGAGCTGTTCCAGGTAACTGCGCTGCCATATAGCGATGAGGAAATGACCGATGTGGAATACAAGATAGATTTGCCGAAAAGCAAAGGCACTGTATTATGCATCAGCCATAAAACTTTAGGCGTTGGCTCATATGGATGCGGCCCTAAACCACTGGAACAGTACAGGGTTTATGCAAAAGATGCAAGTTTTAGCTACCAGATCCAGCTATTCGGTAAAAAATAGTTACTGATTAAAATAATTTAGATTGGGGGAGCAGATGATCATTTGCTCCCTTTTTATTGATACCCCGCAGCCTGCAAACTAAATAACTCGGCGTAACGGCCATTGTTGGCCATGAGTTCCTGATGTGTGCCTGCTTCAAGGATCTTGCCTTTTTCTAATACGATGATCCGGTCAGCCAGTCGCGCCGTTGAAAACCGGTGTGAAATGAGTACGGCCGATTTGCCCTGTGTTAATGATGAAAAGCGCTGAAATACCTCGTATTCAGCACGGGCGTCAAGCGCTGCAGTAGGTTCGTCAAGTATGAGCACCTGTGCATCTTTCATATAGGCCCTTGCCAATGCAACTTTCTGCCATTCACCGCCTGATAATTCAACCCCCTCATTAAACCGCCTGCCCAGCCACTGCTCATACCCAAGAGGAAGTTTGGCCGCAAGCGCGTCTGCAAGGCTTTCCCGGGCAGCTTTACGGATCAGTTCGGTATTGTCCTGCTCATCAATGTTTCCTACCGCAATATTCTGAGAAAAGCTCATCTGGTAACGGATATAATCCTGGAAAATAATGCCCAGGTTTAAGCGGAGATCGGTAAGGTCATAATCTCTCAAATCTGCACCATCCAGCAGGATGCGCCCTTCTGTAGGATCATATAGACGGGCAAGTAGCTTAACAAGCGTAGTTTTGCCGGCACCGTTTTCGCCTACCAATGCAATCTTTTCGCCGGGGTGCAGGGTAAAACTCAGGTGCCTGTTGGCCCATGATTCGGTGTTGTTGTACTTAAAGCCAACATCCTCAAATGTAAAGCCCTGTTTTATTGGGTTCGGAAATGGCAACGGAGACGCGGCAACTTTGATATTGGGTTTGATCTCAAAAAAGTCATGAAAATCATTTAGATAGATAGCGCCCTGTGAAACCGATGTAAAGCGGTTCAACGAATTTTCCATCAGGCTGCTCAGCTGCCTGAATGAACCTGCCAGGAAGGTAAGTGTACCTACCGAAGACTTACCCGTAACAGTTTGATAAATAATAAAACCATACGCGGTATAGTAGCCAACACTCCCTAAAACAGAAAAGAAGGTGCCCCAGGCCGAACGCCGTACAGCCAGTTTGCTGTTATCGGCATAAAATTTATCTGATAATGTTTTAAAGCGGTTAATAATAAAGTCAGCTAAACCAAAGATCTTTACCTCTTTAGCCGTTTCATCACTGGCGCCCAGGTAGCGTACATAATCCAGCTCTCTTCGTTCGGGTGTCTGGCTCCTGGTGAGCGCGTAATTCTGACTGTTAAAATAGCTTTCGCCCATAAATGACGGGATGATTGATATGAGCAGCAGCAGAATGAGCCAGGGGTTTAAAGTTAACAAGCCGGTAAGCAGGAAGGCTATGGAGATAAAATCCTGGATCTGGCTCATTACCTGTGATAAAAGTATGGTACGCCCAACGGTTTGCTGCCGGGCACGCTCCAGTTTATCATAAAATACAGAATCTTCAAACTGTTCCAGGTCGAGGGTGGCTGCATGGCGCATGATGTGCATGGAGGTATAGTTGGCAAAGAGGTCGCCCAGCAAGTTGTCCATCAGGCTGATCATCCGGTTTAAGCCGTCGGTTGCCACAGCCAGCAAAAACTCGATAACAACCAGTTTCCATAATTCATGCTGGCTTCCGCCGTGGCGGTTGAGCAATACCACCTGGTCGATGATCTGTTTGCCTACATACAACAAGGCAACCGGCATGGCCGAACGTATAATACGTAACAAAAAGCTTGCTGTTGTTTTACCCGGACTGCTTTGCCATACCAGCCTGAAAAAATCCGGGAGATTGCTTAATGCCGACAAGCGCTCTCTGAACGAAATCTTTTGCTCTGGTTTGATATTTCTTGTTTTAGCCATCTGCCGG
Source organism: Mucilaginibacter sp. SJ (assembly GCF_028993635.1). Lineage (NCBI taxonomy): Bacteria > Pseudomonadati > Bacteroidota > Sphingobacteriia > Sphingobacteriales > Sphingobacteriaceae > Mucilaginibacter > Mucilaginibacter sp. SJ. The sequence goes on along the minus strand of NZ_CP118631.1, from coordinate 3,129,676 downwards.
TTTTGATAAATGCGATTTTAAACAAAAAAATGTTCATTGCTACTGCGTTGCAGGACTATGAACACATTTATGATCGTTTACTGACTAATCAGAAATTAAAATGAAAAAGATTTGTGCAATCGATTGCACAAATCTTTTTTTATTTGTTACTTAGTCAAATAAACCATCAATAATATTTCGGAATTATGAAGTCGGTGAAGCTATTACTTGTCGCGCTGTTCGCTTGTTTAATATTACCGTGCTATGGAATAGTGCGCCTGCCGCAACTGGTTGCCGATGGCATGGTATTACAGCGCGATGCCAAAGTAAAGATCTGGGGATGGGCCGATGCAGGCGAAAAAATCACCGTTAATTTTCAGCATAGAACATACCGTACCGTTACTGACGAAAGCGGTTCCTGGAAAATTGCCTTTCAGCCAATGAAAGCAGGGGGACCATATACTATGGAAATCACCGGTAATAATCGTATTACTATCCGGGACATTTTAATTGGCGATGTATGGTTTTGTTCGGGGCAATCGAATATGGTTTTGCCTATGGAGCGGGTTAAGGAAAAATATCCTGATGAAATAGCAAAAGCCAATTATCCGCAGATCAGGAATTTTTTTGTTAAAACGGAATCTGACGTAACCAGGCAACATTCGGATCTGTTACCTGGTAAATGGGTTAAGGCCGATTCTATAACCGTTTTAGGTTTTGGTGCCGCATCATGGTTTTTCGCTAAACAGCTATACCAAAAATATCATGTGCCCATCGGTATCATCAACTCAAGTGTGGGCGGTACGCCTATCGAGGCCTGGATTAGCAGCGAGGGTTTAAAAAACATTCAATCATATCATAACAGAATTGCCGAGTTCAGCAATACGGCATTTATGGATAGCGTGTTGAAAAAGCACCCGGAACCTGTGGAACCGCTTGATACAGATAAAGGCTTAAATGAAATAAAACCATGGTATGATACCACTTATCAGCCGCATAACTGGCATCATTTCTGGCTGCCGGGTTATTGGGCCGATCAGGGCGTAAAAGGCCTGAATGGGGTTGTGTGGTTCAGGAAAGAAATAAACTTGCCCGCATCGGTACAGGGCAAGACTGCTAAGTTGTATTTAGGCAGGATAGTGGATGCCGATCAAACCTATTTCAATGGCAAGTTGGTAGGAAACGTTACATATCAATACCCTCCAAGACGCTATACATTGCCTGTCGGATTATTAAAGCCGGGTAAAAATACTGTTGTGGTACGCATCACCAATACATCGGGCAAAGGTGGTTTTGTGCCCGATAAACGTTACTATCTGGCGATAGCCGGTGATACTATCGATCTTCGCGGCGACTGGCAATACAAGGTAGGGCAGGTGTTTGAACCGGTTAAGATGAAACCGGAATTTTCGGCCCAGAATGAACCTACCGGGCTTTATAATACCATGGTAGCGCCTGTTATTAATTATACTATTAAAGGTATGGTTTGGTACCAGGGCGAAAGTAATTCCAGCCGCGCATCCGAATATGGTAAGCTACTGAAAGCTCTAATTGCCGACTGGCGCAACAGGTGGCAACAAGGTAATCTTCCCTTTATATATGCACAGCTTCCTAACTTTAACGAGGTACAATATTTGCCGGCCGAAAGTAGCTGGGCCCAATTGCGAGATGGGCAGCTTAGTGCCCTTGAAGTCGCCAAGACAGGTATGGCGGTTACTCTCGGGGCAGGTGAATGGAACGATATCCATCCCCTCAATAAAAAAACCGTGGGAGAGCGACTTGCACGGGCTGCCGAGTATGTTGCTTATGGTGATGAGGATGTAGTACCATCCGGCCCGATCTATCAATCGGCTAAAATTGAGGGAAATAAAATTGAGCTCACTTTTAAAAACACCGGTGCCGGACTTGTTGCTGAAGATGGTGAAGAGTTGTCACAATTTGCAATAGCCGGGGCTGATAAAAAGTTTGTTTGGGCAAAAGCCGTTATTAACGGAGATAAGGTGCTGGTTTGGAATGATAAAATCCCTGCACCGCTTTATGTGAGGTATGCCTGGGCCGATAACCCGGATGGCGCGAATCTGTATAATAAAGAAGGCTTGCCGGCATCACCGTTTCAAACCGGGAAAGTGCAATAACCATAAATCATCTTAAAACCAGGGACGATGAAAAGTACTGCCTTCTTTTTCTTACTCACATGGGCCATTGCTGCGAAAGCGCAAACCCCGGCCCCGGTAAATTTCACTGCTGACCAGGACCATCAGCATATGATGAAGCAGTTAGGAATTAAAACCTTGCGTAACGGGCCGAGCGGCGATGAATCGGCCCCTAATCATGCTAATTATGATGAGGCGCTGGCTAACCCCTACCCGGATTTACCTGATGCCCTTACGCTAAAGAACGGTAAAAAAGTAACTACAGCCGAAATGTGGTGGAAACAGCGCCGCCCCCAAATTGTGGAGGATATGGAGCGTGAGGTTTATGGCCGCATCCCTGCTAATGTACCCAAGGTAACCTGGACGGTTAAAGTAACCGATAAAGAGCGGGTTGGCTTTTACCCGGTGATTGCCAAACAGCTTATAGGCCATGTTGATAATACGGCTTATCCACTTATCAACGTCAATATCGAAATGACTTTGGTAATTCCTGCAAATGCCAAAGGACCGGTACCGGTATTGATGATGTTTGGTCGGAGCTCGTTACCGGCGCCGGCTCAGCCTCCTGCTGCTGATGTAGAAAAGATCAACGCCGCATTGAAAGAACTGCTTGTAAAAGAACATCCCGAGTTTAAAACTATTTTTGAGCAATATCCCGCTTATAAACCTATTGCCGAACAATCTCCCTTTGGCCCAGGCGGTTTCCCGGTGATGAAAGGTGACCCGCCGACCGCCACGCAATTGATTGCCAATGGATGGGGGTATGTACTTATAGATCCGTCGTCTATTCAGGCCGATAATGGCGAAGGCTTAACCAAAGGGATCATCGGTTTGGTGAACAAAGGCCAGCCACGTAAGCCGGAGGATTGGGGAGCTTTACGGGCCTGGTCCTGGGGAGCGGCGTGTGCATTGGATTACCTGGAAACAGAACCGGCTGTTGATGCCAAACATGTAGGGATTGAAGGTGTATCCCGGTACGGAAAAGCAGCCTTGGTAACACTGGCCTTTGAGCAACGGTTTGCCATGGGGCTAATCGGTTCGTCGGGTGAGGGTGGGGCCAAGCTGCATCGCCGGAACTTTGGAGAAGCGGTTGAAAGCCTTACCGGAGGAGGATATTACTGGATGGCAGGTAACTTTATGAAATATGGCGCATCAGATGCCTCGTTTGGCCCTAAAACAGCGAAAGACCTACCGGTAGACGCGCATGAACTGATTGCATTATGTGCTCCAAGGTTTACGTTTATAAGTTATGGTATCCCCGAGCAGGGCGATGCCAAATGGCTTGATCAGCAGGGAAGCTATATGGCAACGGTAGCTGCGGGTTCTGTATTTAAATTGCTCGGCGCAAAAGATATAGGCGTTTCAAACGATTACAAAACTGAAAAAATGCCGCCGGTTAATACAGGTTTGCTTAACGGCGAGCTCGCCTGGCGTCAGCATGATGGTGGGCATACCGATGCTCCAAACGTAAAATACTTTATCGCATGGGCCAATAGATTGATGCATTATGGGAATGAAGGGAGCGGGAAGTGATTTATCAAGCCTGTCAACCATGCTTCGTTCCTGCTCATGACATGTTTAAAATGGGTGTCATGTTGAGCCAGTCGAAGCATGGTGAGTAGGGCCTCTGCGCGCGACCCTTCGACAGGCTCAGGGTGACCGGCCCTCTTTGATTGACGTCATTTTTTTCCGTCTCATCAAGGTGTCTCGCAGATTAAAGTTTACCCACAAAATCAATAGTCAAATTGAGTAATCTGCATAAGTTGAACCCCTCCGGGGTTCGGGTAAGGGGTGTGACGTTATTCCTACAAACCTTTCCCCCCTCCGGGGGGATTTTTATAATTTAATAAACATGCATTAATTGCCCAAGGACCTTTTGCACCTCTGGTGCAAAAGGTTTGTAGCTCGTAAAGTTATAGAATATCTTTTGCCCCAGAGGGGCAAAGCACGACGCCTTACTGTTTAAATGACAAGCAATTTTGTGGGTAAACTTAAACTCGTAGAGGTCCCTGATGGAATGTTATTGCTATTAAAACCCTATCGAATTACCTCCATCAACCTGTAAAACAACCCCGGTTACGTATTTGGCGGCATCTGTCGCTAAATAATAAACGGCTTCGGCTACATCGGCAGGTTCACCTAATTTGCCCATTGGGGTACGGCCCATCACTTTTTGCTTGCGGGCCGGATCATTATCCAGCGCCTTCGCCGACATGTCTGTAGCTATAAAACCAGGTGCAACACAATTAACCCTGATGCCCTGTGGCGAAAGTTCGGTAGCCATGGCCCTTGTCATGCCCTCGATGGCGGTTTTAGACGCAGAGTAAGCAATAACATAGGGAATACCATATTGTGCAGCCATCGAACTGATGTTAATTATGCTCCCACTGCCAGCTTTCAACATGATTTTTACTACCTCGCGGCTTATCGCAAATACCGAAGTAAGATTGGTTTGGATCACTCTGGTGAACTCTTCATCGGTTACTTCGGCGAAGGCTTTTTTATGGTTGATGCCTGCATTATTAACTAAAATATCAGGTGCGCCAAATTCAGCTTCAATTTCTGCTATCAGTTGCGGTATACCGGTGGTATCACTCAGATCATATTGCCTGTAACTGCAAAGATCGCCAAGCTGTGTTGCTGCCGCAATAAGTTTTGCCTCGTCACGACCTATGATGATAGTTTTGATGCCTTGCTCAGTGAATTTTTTGGTGGTAGCAAGGCCAAGGCCCGAGGCACCGCCGGTTACGATAGCAAGTTTGGTCTTTGAGTTCATGGATTTTTTTAATTATTTTCTTCTGGAGGATTCACGTACTATCAATTCCGATCTTAAGATGAGGCTATGCGTTTGTTGCAGATCCTGCCTGTTTGCCAAATGATTGATAAGCATGTTGGCGGCAACCTCGCCCATTTCATATCCTTTGTAATTTACGGTAGTGAGATTGGGCTCAATCACACAGGCTGCCGGATCATTATTAAAACCCGCCACGGCTATTTGTTCGGGGATTTTGATGCCTGCCTTTTTCAGCACTTGTATGCAGCTTACGGCACTTACATCGTTAACTGTAAATATGCCATCGGGGAGTGGATCCATTTGTAAAATCGCTTCGGTAGCAGCAGCGGCTTCTTTAGCGCTCAGGTCGTTGATGATCACCAATTGCTCATCAAAAGCAATTTGGTGTGCTTCAAGTGCTTTTTTATACCCGCGCAGGCGTTCGGTGTAAACATTGCGCAATTGGTTGCCTGTAATATGTACTATCCGTTTGCAGCCTTGCTGAAGCAGGTGATCAGTTACCTCGTAGGCCGCTTTGAAGTTATCGATATAGATTTGCGGATATTGCTCATGCTCAACTATCCTGTCAAAGAAAAGCACCGGGATATTACGTTTGATAAAAGGTTCAAAATGCCCAATGCCGGTGGTATCATAAGCTAAGGAAACCAACAGGCCGTCGACCCGGTTATTCAGCATGGCCCTGGCGTTACTGATCTCTTTCTTCATCGTCTCTAACGACTGACTGATGATGAGATTGTAGTTATTGTCGTTCACCACTTTTTCGATGCCTGCAATAACGTCCGACATGAAACTGCTGTTGAGCCGCGGCACAATAACGCCGATGATGTTGCTGTTTTTACGGCGTAAATTACTGGCGAACGAATTGGAGCGGTAACCCATTTCTTCGGCTGCCTTAATAATCTTCTTTTTGGTATTTTTATTAACCCGCGGGTGATCTTTGAGCGCACGGCTAACCGTAGCTGCCGAAACCTTTAATTTTTCGGCAATGTCATATATGGTTATCTCTTTTTCGCTGTCCGACATATAGTTAATCTAAAATACATAAACGATGTTGCGGTTCGATAATAACCGCTGCCAAGCTGTTCAGGGATAAAAGTATAAAATTATTACAGATTATTTAAAATTTATGCAATCGGTTGCATAAATTTATCGCGTTGATAGCAATTGATTTTAAATAATATGGTACCAGATTTAAAACAAACTTTCCGGTGGTTTGGCCCCGGCGACCCGGTAACTTTAAGTGCAATAAAACAAACGGGAGCAAGCGGTATAGTGACCGCGCTTCATCATATACCTTGCGGGGATATTTGGAGCCATGAAGAAATCAGGCAGCGGAAAGCGGTAATTGAAAGTGAGGGCTTTAACTGGGCGGTTGTGGAGAGTGTGAATATTCATGAAAGTATCAAAATTGGTAGTGCGGAACGCGACAAATACATCGAAAACTATATCCAAACGCTGAGAAATTTAGCGCAAGAAGGAGTCGGTACCGTATGTTATAATTTTATGTCGGTATTAGATTGGACCCGTACGCATCTTGATTATCGATTAGCAAACGGTGCTTCAGCATTGCTTTACAACGCTCCGGCTTTAGCAGCTTTTGACTTGTATATTTTAAAGCGCGAGGATGCCTTTAACGAATTTACCACCGATCAACAGGCGGCTGCAAAGCATTACCTTGATGGGCTGAATGACGAAGACAAAACGCTATTAACCAATACAATATTGGCCGGCCTGCCCGGTACAGATGAGGTTTTTACCATTGCGGAATTTAAAGAACACCTTAACAAATACAGTGAGGTAGACGCGCAAGCATTAAAGGAAAACCTGTTTTATTTTTTACGGGCGATAATTCCATATGCCGAAAAACTGGGCATTAAAATGTGTATCCATCCTGATGATCCCCCGTTTCCTATCCTGGGGCTGCCCCGTGTAGCATCGTCCTTAAATGATCTTACTGATATTGTAAATAGTTATCTTTCAGTTGCCAATGGTATCACGCTTTGTACCGGCTCGTTAGGTGCATCGGGCAAAAATGATCTTCCTGAAATTATAAGCCGCCTGGGTGATAAGATCCACTTTTTACACCTGCGCAACGTGGCCCGGCAGCCGGATGGCAGCTTTTATGAGGCCGATCATTTAACAGGCAGTGTTGATATGTATGCCGTGGTGAAAGCAATTATCAATGAACAGATGGCCCGTAAAAATGCAGGCCGGAGTGATATGGCTATCCCCATGCGGCCTGATCACGGGCATAAACTACTTGATGACTTTAATTATGAAACCTATCCCGGCTATTCAGTAATTGGCAGGTTAAAGGGCCTGGCCGAGTTACGCGGATTGGAGATGGGGATTAAACGCATACTGTACGACGAGCAATAGCTGCAATAAATAAGGTAGCTTAAATAAGGAATCAATAATTAAATTCCTATTGCTAAAAGTCATAAAAGTTTTTATCTTGCAATCGATTGCATAAAGCTAAAACTTTATAAACCATACTAAAATGAGGCGGGAGCTTAACCCATTTCATTCATGAGTTTTTCAACAGATCAATTGTGTTTTTTATAAATCAGCTTAAGGTTTATAAAGCTGGAATTAATAATGCCATGGCCAAATATTCATTAACGAACATGTGTTTACTGGTGCTGCTTTTCATGGCGGCGATAAATAAAGTTTATGCAAACGATGGCTATAAATTATGGCTTGAATATAATAAGGTGAGCAATAAGCAACTGGCAGTTACTTACAGGCAACAGTTGCAATACATGATTTTTCCGCCACAGTCTGACCAGCTTAAAGCTGCAAGGACCGAGCTCTTGACGGGCCTGGGGGGAACGCTGGCCCTAAAGCCAAGAGATGTTAAAAACATAACCAATGGGCAAACTATCATAATTGGAACGCCGCGATCATTAAAGGCTTTTTCGATAACTGCCCCCGATAGCATCGGCAGCGAAGGGTATCTTATCAAAACTGCCCTTGTCAATCAAAAGAAATGTATCATCATAACGGCTAACACCGACGCAGGGGTTATGTACGGTGTTTTTAATTTTTTAAAGCTAATCCAAACCCATCAATCTATTAATAAACTTGATCTTTCAGATCACCCAAGGATGATGTACCGGGTACTTGATCATTGGGATAACCTGAACCGTACCGTGGAGCGGGGCTATGCGGGCTCATCCATCTGGAACTGGCACAAGCTGCCAGGTGTGGTTGATCAGCGTTATATTGATTATGCGCGGGCCAATGCTTCGGTAGGGATCAATGGCTCAGTTGTAAACAATGTAAATGCAGATGCCCTGATTCTTTCGCCCCAATATTTGTTAAAAGTGCAGGCTTTGGCCAATGTATTCAGAACATATGGTATCAGGATCTACCTGTCTGTAAAATTCAGCAGCCCGGTTGAGCTGGGTGGCCTAAAAACTGCCGATCCGTTTGATCCCGCAGTAAAAAGATGGTGGGCTGATAAGGCTGATGAAATTTATCGCTACATTCCTGATTTCGGCGGGTTTTTGGTGAAGGCTAATTCGGAGGGACAACCCGGTCCGCAAAGCTATGGCCGTACCCATGCCGATGGAGCAAATATGCTCGCCGATGCTTTAGCTCCTCATCATGGCATAGTGATGTGGCGTGCTTTTGTTTATGATAATAAAGTGCCAGATGACCGTTTTAAGCAAGCCTATAACGAGTTTAAGCCTTTTGATAGAAAGTTTAGGGATAATGTGATCATCCAGGTAAAGAATGGTCCGATAGATTTTCAGCCAAGAGAGCCATTTCACCCGCTGTTTGGGGCTATGCCCAATACCCCGCTGATGATGGAGTTCCAGTTAACACAGGAATATCTCGGTTTTTCAACGCACCTGGTTTATGAAGCTCCATTATTTGCCGAATGCCTGCAATCGGATACATATACGCATGGAAAAGGTACAACCGTTGCGCGGGTGATCAAGGGTGATTTTAACAAAAAACTGATAACCGGCATGGCGGGCGTGGCTAATATTGGCACTGATTTAAACTGGTGCGGTCATCCCTTTGCTCAGGCTAACTGGTATGCCTTCGGCCGTATGGCCTGGAACCCCGATCAATCCCCGGCGCTAATTGCAGGCGACTGGCTCAAGATGACTTTTACTAATGACGAAAGCTTTGTATCGCAGGTAAAAAACTTCATGCTGCAATCGAGGGAAAACACAGTTAATTATATGACCCCGCTCGGGCTGCACCATATTATGGGGGTGTCAACGCACTATGGCCCTGGTCCCTGGGTTGATAATGCCGGTCGTCCTGATTGGAATGCCACTTATTACCATAAAGCCGATTCAGCAGGGATAGGCTTTGACCGTACAGGCACGGGTAGCGATGCACTCTCGCAATATGCACCTGAAGTTAAGGCACACTGGGAAAACCTGCAAACCTGCCCTGATGAATACCTGCTGTGGTTTCACCATTTAAGCTGGACCTATAAAATGCGCTCGGGCAGGTCATTGTGGAATGAGCTGGTTCATCATTACTATATAGGAGCCGATTCTGTTAAACAAATGGGCCTTACCTGGGACAAAATGCAGGGCAGGATAGATGCCGAACGTTTTACGGAAGTAAAACAACTGATGCAGGTTCAGTTAAATGAGGCTACAACCTGGCGCGATGCCTGTGTTTTATATTTCCAAACATTTTCAAAAATGCCTGTCCCGGCTAACTACCCCAAGCCGGAGCACCCGCTGGATTATTATAAAAAAATGAAGTTTTATTATGTGCCGGGCATAGGGGGCAATAATTACATGACCAATTAATCACTATCATAAACCAAACGTCAATGAGCAAGCAATTTACCACAGCAAAATTAGTCCCCGCACTTTTTGCATCCTTATGCATTTTGAGTGCATGTGATTCATCAACAAAAAAAACAGCTAATGCAGGCGATAGTACAAAAACAGATACAGGCAAAAAAGTAAAATATCTTTCCGAGCCGCTCATCAGTTCCATTTACACAGCCGATCCATCGGCCCATGTATTTAACGGCAAAATTTATATCTATCCATCGCATGATATCGATGCGGGTATTCCCGAAAATGATAACGGCGACCATTTTGCCATGAAGGATTATCACATCCTGTCGATGGATAGCATTGGCGGCAAGGTTACAGATAATGGTGTGGCACTTGATATTAAAGATATCCCATGGGCAGGAAGGCAGCTTTGGGCGCCTGATGCTGCTTATAAAAACGGCACCTATTACCTGTATTTTCCGGTAAAGGATAAAAAAGATGTATTCCATATTGGTGTGGCGACTTCTGCAAGCCCGGTTGGTCCGTTTAGGGCCGAGCCTGAACCAATAGCCGGAAGTTACAGTATTGACCCTGCCGTGTTTACGGATACCGATGGTAAAACCTACATGTATTTCGGCGGCATTTGGGGAGGGCAGCTTCAGCGCTGGATCTCCGGTAAATACGAGGCAGATGGATCGAAAACAGATTCGAAACAGGAAGATGCCCCAGCCATAAGCTGTAAAGTAGCTTTGCTTAAACCAGATATGAAAACTTTTGACGGTGCTGTAAAAGATGCTGTTATTTTAGATAGCCTGGGTAAACCGTTATTGACCAAAGATCATGACCGCCGCTTTTTTGAAGGTTCGTGGATGCATAAATACAATGGTAAATATTACTTCACTTATTCAACCGGCGATACACATTTGCTTTGCTATGCAATAGGTGATAGTCCGCTTGCGCCATTTACTTATAAGGGCGTATTTATGAAACCGGTAGAGGGCTGGACAACCCACCATTCCATCATCGAAATAAAAGGCAAATGGTATATATTTTACCACGATACCCAACTATCGGGCAAAACACACCTGCGCAACGTGAAGGTAACCGAACTGCAGCATAATGCCGATGGTTCTATCAAGCTGATCGATCCGTTTTTGTAACCTCATCGATATGAAAATCCTTAAAGCTTTAACCCTGTTACTGCTACTGCTTGATTTGTTGGGGACGCATGGTTTTGCGCAGCAGGTTAAGCCGGTTACTATCCCCAACTCCGAACACCGGCAAATGCACTCTAAACTCGCGGGTAATGATTATGATATTTATATTCATTACCCGGCAGGCTATGATACCGCTAAACAGAAATTTCCGGTATTGTACGTGGTTGACGGTGATAACGATTTTTCACCATCGCTGGAGTATTTAGGATTATTGATGGCCGAATATCATATCCCCGAGCCCATATTGGTAGCTATTGGCGACGGTGGCCTGATTGGTACTGCCGGTAATAAGCGCAACCGGGATTTCACGCCGGTTGCATTTCCCAATGTGGCCGAAAGCGGTGGGGCACCGGTATTCCTTGCTTTTATTGAAAAAGAATTGATCCCATCGGTAGATGCCGGTTTAAAGGCCGATCCTGCAAACCGTACGCTGTACGGATATTCAATGGGTGGCTTATTTGCCACTTACACCTTGTTTGAAAAACCAACGCTGTTTAAAAATATCCTGATAGGCAGCCCTGCATTGGGTTATGGTAACGGAGCTGTATTTGAAACTGAAAAGCAATATGCAGCCAAACATAAAAGCTTGCCCGTAAGTGTATTTATGGAAGTGGGCGGGTTGGAAACTCCGGGACAGGTTGTGCCTAACAAACAATTGGTGACGTTATTGGAAAGCCGTCATTATGAAAATCTTGTTTTTAAGCATATTATTATTGATGATGTTACTCATTTATCGGGTAAACCTGTTACCATGCTCAAGGCTTTGGCATGGGCGTATGCACGTAAGTAACAGATAAGATTGTTTTTTTATATCCGCGTATTCAAAAAGAGTTATGAAGGCTCGCATATTGATATTTGTTTTGTGCTGTTTGGTAGCCTTTAAACCTAAGGCACAAAATACCGTAAAAGCGATACCACATATACAATATTACGGCGGTAATGCCGAACTATTGGTAGACGGGGCGCCGTACTTAATGACAGGCGGCGAACTTGGAAACTCGAGCGCCTCAAGCACGGCCTATATGGACCCGATTTGGCCCAAACTGCAAAAAATGCACCTTAATACAGTGATAGCGCCGGTTTACTGGGAACTATTGGAGCCACAAGAGGGCAAGTTTAATTTTACACTGGTTGATGATTTGATCAAAAGCGCCCGGCAATATCACATGAAACTGGTGCTGCTTTGGTTTGGTACCTGGAAAAATAGCATGAGCTGTTATGCGCCAGGTTGGGTTAAAACCAATCAGAAGCGTTTTCCGCGTGTGGCAAACAGCATGGCAGGTCCTGAAGAGATCATTACGCCGTTCTCCAAAGATGCGTTGCAGGCAGATACTAAAGCTTTTAGCGTGTTAATGCGGCATATTAAAGAAACTGATAGTAAGTTACACACAGTGCTGATGGTACAGGTTGAAAACGAAATAGGCATGCTGCCCGATGCCCGCGATCATTCGAAGTTGGCCGATGAAGCTTTTAATCGGCCGGTCCCGACAAAGCTAATCTCCTGGTTAAATTCGCACAAAGACAAGCTTGTACCCGAAATGCAAAAAATATGGCAGGACGGAAGAAGTAAAACTTCAGGTAACTGGGAATCGGTTTTTGGCAAAAACCCGGCTACCGACGAGCTGTTTATGGCCTGGCACTTTGCTGAATATGCCAACGCTGTAGCTAAAGCAGGCAAAGCGGTTTACCCGCTGCCGATGTATGTGAACGCGGCTCTTAACGCTCCCGGTAAAAAGCCGGGACAATACCCGTCTGCGGGCCCCTTGCCGCATTTGATTGATGTATGGAAAGCAGCAGCGCCAGATATTGACTTGCTGTCGCCCGATTTCTATAATCCTAACTTCAAATATTGGAATGATCGCTATACCCGGCCGGATAATGCATTGTTTATTCCCGAGCATCGTTTTGAGGATGGAGTGGATGCCAAAGCTTTTTATGCCATTGGCCATTACAAAGCGCTGGGCTTTTCTCCTTTTTCTATCGAAACTGATAACAAAACGGCAGGAGCGCCACTTTCCCAATCGTACAATATCATTCATCAGTTATCAGGCGAGATCAGCAAGGCCAAACGCAAGGGAACTATGGAAGGTGTATTGTTAAGTAAGGATGCGGACACCGTACGACTGCAAATGGGCGATTACATGCTCATGGTTTCGCATGATTTAACCCTGGGCTGGTCGCCCAAAGCAAAGGATGCAAACTGGCCGTTAACCGGAGGTATTATAACGGCTTTGGCTAATGATGAGTTTTATGTAGCCGGCACAGGTTTGGTCATCAGTTTTAAGCCGGTAAAAGATGGATTACGTGCAGGTATTTTACAGGTAGACGAAGGCATATTTGTTAACGGAAAGTGGCAGCCGGGGCGCCGTTTAAATGGCGATGAAGATCACCAGGGAAGGCACTTAAGGATCCCGTTGGGCGAATATGGGATCCAGCGGATTAAGCTTTATAATTATAAGTGATCCATACAAAAACAGACCGGGTTAATTTCGGCATGTTGGGAATAATTTCAGTTATATATTTTGCGGATGCTGCTCACCGTTAATGCAGAAGTCAATCTGTATGAAGCAAAAAAAGCCGCTCCGTTAAATGAGGTCAGTCATAAACGGAGCAGCCGGGATAAAATTTTTATTAAGCGAATGCTTTATTAAAATGTGGTTGGCACATTGTTATGGGTGTAGTTTGTCCAGCATAGGAAACCGATATCTCCATTAGGCAGGCCGTTACCGTCGCATACATAATTGCTGGCGATGTAACTGGTTTCGGTAGTGCCGTAATGACGATTAGCCACCTCAATGCCCGGCCAGATGGGGTTGTTTACATTTCCGTTAGGTGAGCATGGCGGCGACACTGTGCCGTGCATCAGCTTGTATTGGTAATTAAACCCGGTTAACAGGCGACTGCTGCTGGCCGAGTAAATAGACAAATCCCCTTGGATGCCTGCGATGTTTGCGGCATAGCTCAATCCGGTAAGAGAGTACTGGTAATGCACATAATCATTGTGCGATCCACAGATCTCGCCGTTCATCGAACCGTCTGATGCAATTACATTGGGCAATACAGTTTTTACAGCAGTAATGCCGTTTTGGTATACAGTTTGGCTATCTTCAAACACACCGATAGCCATTTTTGCATATCCGGCAGATACGTTCCAGTTGTTGTTAAAGTTGGGCACGTTATTGATGTAATTATCTTTCATGTTGTTCAGAAAGTTTACAAACTGGGTATTTTCGGCTGTAGTCCAGCCGCCGCCAACGCCGCTGGCCGGGATGTAGTATTTGATGATTTCGGCAGCCGCGGCGAAGGTAGGCGCAGCCCACGAAGCCTCAAGCGAAGCCTGGTTAGGCTGTGAGCCGGTTACACTGAAGTTTTGAAAGCTATTGGCCCAGCCATCAAGTATTTGTTTTACAGTAGTTGCATACGACGCGTTACCAGTTTTAGCCCAGCGCAGTGCCAGGGCATAGCTTAACAAGGCGTCGCCTTTAAAAGCAATTTCATCGGGTGTGGTAACGCCGCCGGCAACCTGTACTGTGGCTTTATAAGCACCGCTGGGGCTATGGTTGTTGCAATAGTTGAGTACAAACTGGTAAGCCGCAAGCCGGTTGGCATCATTTGAGTTTGCTTGCTGGCTCACATAATCAAGCGTTTGCTGCGTGTTGAGGATGCCGGGATGGATAAAGCCGGTAGCCTGGGTTTTTAATGCCGGTGAGGTAGCATCATTGCTTGCCGTCGCCGGTGCGACTTGTTTTTTTGTGCAATAAGTAAAAAATAACGCTACAAAAAGGGCCAGGCCCAATAGGGTTGCAAAGGTGGTTTTTGGTTTGCTGTTCATAAATTGGTTTTTAGTTTACAATTGGGTTCACCGGCATAGCTTGTAAAACAAACAGCTTAAGGCTACCAGGGCACGCTATTGCCCTGCATTAGGTTTTACCGTTGTTTTAAGAAGATGCCGGATAATTGGTTTGATGAAACAAAATTATTGTAAAGTATTGATTAAAAGCAAGATGCAATGGTGTCGATACGCTTTGTCCACAACGGCACTTCGCGGTTGGGGACGCTGTTTTAATGGAAAAAAAAATTAAAATTTTTTTGCCTGATACGGTTTATCCGCATAACAAGAGAAGAATTGGAGCTTGTTCAGGAAATAGTTTTGTTGATTAATATAAAAACAAAAGTCTGTAATTGGTTTATTACAGGCTTTTGTTTTATCCTTTGCTATCAGTATTTTGATATATACACGTTTACTATGCTACTCATTGATTAAGAACCTCCCTTTACCATGATAAAGGTAAAGCTTGCCGTTCAGTTCAATTTTTATTACCGACATATACTCATCCTGCTGGCGTTCAGGAATTGGGATGTACAATAAGCCCGGTACCGCGCTCCATGAAATTTTGCCGACAATTTTATAGGTTAGCGGTGAATCGTTGCCAAGAACCGTTATTTTTTTGATGCTGTTCTTTAATCCTTTACCAATACCGGTGCGCTTGGCGGGAGACACATGTGATAAGTCTCTACGTTGAAACTATTCTCCTTCCTCCTCCGCAAGAATCCCCAAAATCTCATCGGCCTGTTTAAAATTGCTTTTTACAAAATGACACCAATCGCATTCTTTTTTGCCGCAGCCTGTGCTGAAATCGTGCGCCATGATTCTGGCGTAAGTTTCGGTGATCTGGCCGGTTACGGTTTCCATGTCATCGGGTGTTATCACAAATTTTTCGCGGTAATATTCGTTGTCGGCTACGGGTTCAACAAAATCAAATACAGTGCTTACAACTTCCCAGTCGTTGCTGCGGTCATGATCAACAAGGATCTTGTAAAAAACTGCCTGGCGCCAGTAATCTCCTCCGTTGGGCAGATCATTGGTTGGGCGCATCAGTTTTTCTTTGGCATTTTTTACTTTACCCGTTTTATAATCAACAACAGTAGCCTGCTTGCCCTCAAATTCAATTTTATCCAGGTTACCTTTAATAGGTACGCCGTGTACTTCAATATTTTTGATAGGGCGCTCGGTTACCGCTATTTTGTTCCAGTGAGGTACATTTTGCTCGTAGTATGGCGGCAGGATCTTTTCGCCATACGCCGAGCGCAGTTTAAATTCATCTTTAGTAAATGAATCGCGATTGCGGGCCATATACCATCTGAACTCGCGCATGAAATTTTCCGTACTTAAAAACTCGTTGTCATTATCCTTCAACTGCCTGTATGTTTTGTTGAGTGCCCAGTGTACCGCCTGCCCAAAAGTAGCCGCCGGACTTTTACCCGATGGCACCCTGATCAAACATTGAAAATAAAACCGCAGCGGGCAATCCAGGTAACTGCTCAGGTGGGTTACTGATAGGGTGTAATTCTGCAGCAGCTGGTTGATGTAGTTTTTATCCAGTAATTCAACCTTTGGTTTTTCGGCTTCGCTGAATTGGGTTGCCTGAAACTGGATCATATCCATGGCATCCACTTTAGGGTATTGTACCTGCATATTGGTGCTGGCTAATATCTCGCCTATAAACTGGCTTGCCTCCTGGTCTTTGTCCTTCCTGTCCTTAGCCGCGTATGAGATCATAAGGTGCTGCTTGGCACGCGTTACCGCCACATAAAACAGGCGGCGCGCTTCCTCTTTCTGTGCAATTTCATCAGCGGCGGAACGGGTGAGTGTATCGGGATAGCTGAAACCGCTGTTACGGCCTTTGCTGTCCCAGGTACGTTTGTCGCAGCCAATAAAAAACACATATTCAAACTCAAGCCCTTTTGAGCCGTGTGCGGTGAGGAAGTTGACACCATTCTCCGAAAAGATGCTTTGGTTAAGCTCCAGGCGGATCTGATGTTTCTTCATCATTTCGATGGTCGAGATCAAATCAGGCAGGCTGATGTCGGGCCTTTTGCGGCTTTCATCTTTCAGGAAATCGAAAAAACTGGTAAGCATCTGCATGTAACTGCCCTTATCCTGCTGCTGCATTATGTATTTCAGGATGCCCATTTTGGCTATCACACTTTGGAAAAGCTGCTGCAGCGTAACGCTAACCGACTCTTTGAGCAGGTAATCGATATTGCTTACGAGGTACCGCATCTCCTGTTGTTGATCGGGGTGAAAAAGGTCTGCCTGCTTGGGTGGCCTCATCTCGCTTACGTAACGGCGGATAGAAGTTTTAGGCTGATTATAAGCCAGGGTACCAAAGTTTTCTTTAAACACGGCAACGCTTGCCTTGGCAATTTCAATAGGAGGGATGTTAAAGAAATCATAATGCATGATCTCAAACAACAATTCATCTCCGCTGTATGGCGAATCGAGCTCCATGGCAAGGTAACGTAAGATATTAATGATCTTTTCGCCAAAGGGTTGGGTAAGCACGTCTATCTTGCGTTTGGTGTTTACCTGGATCTTTTGCACATCCAGAAATTTGATCATCTCCTCAACCTGGTTGTGGTTGCGGTAAATTACCGCTATCTCGCCGGGAGGTACACCGTCAGTAACCAGTTGTTTTATCTGTAGCGATACATCAACCAGTTCTTTATCAGGGTTCTCGTACTCCCGGATCACCGGCTCGACCAACAGGTTATTAAAACGCGGATGCGACGATTTTAACGCTTTATCTAAATTAAGCTGACTGGTTAACCGCTCAAAATTATTATCGATAAGCGCTTTTGAAATATCGAGGATCTGCTGACTGGAGCGATAGTTATGTTTTAGCACTACGGTGTATAGCGTGTCTACATAGTCATTGGCAAAATCAAGGATGTTTTTCATGTTAGCTCCCTGAAATTTAAAGATCGACTGATCATCATCGCCTACCACAAAAACATTCGGGGTATCCCAATAATTAAGCAAAAAGCGCAGCAATTCGTTTTGCGATCCGCTGGTATCCTGGAACTCATCAACCAGAATATACTGGTAACGCTCCTGGTAACGGCGCAGGATTTCCTCATTATCGCGGAAAGCGCGCAGCACCCAAATGATCATATCGTCATAATCATAGCGGCCGCGCGTTTTCATTTTTTCTGTATAGTTTTGATACTCTCCAACAGCAGCCAACAGTTTTTTCATCACGTCGTGCGCGGCGTCGATATCTTTTTGTTTCGGATCACCAATCTTGATGCCCGCTTTGGCATTAGCCCGTTTATAAATAAACTCCTCGCGGTTAGGCAAATCTTCAAGATAGTCATTTACCGCCTGTTCGATCATTTCGGCGTTCCAGTTTTCCCGCTTCATAGTGCTGAACAGGCTTTTAAGCCGGGGAACATCGTAATAAATATCGCCCGTAAAACGCTTCAGCAGGTGATCGTTCGGGAACTCATCAACCAGTTCCCGGAATAGCATAGCCGATTCCAGGTCGGAAAGCGACTCCAAATTCAGCTTGCCGAAATACTCAAGGTTCTCCTGGATAATCTCATTACAAAAAGCATGGAATGTATATATATTTATCCGGTAAGCATCTGGGCCAATAAATTCAAACAGACGTTTACGCATGGCCACTGCGCCGGCATCGGTATACGTTAAGCACAGGATCTCGCTGGGTAAAGCGTCTGTATCGGTCAGGATTTTGCCTATCCGCGCTGCCAGGATTTGGGTTTTGCCCGTACCGGGGCCGGCTACTACAAGTACCGGGCCATCCATTTTGTTAACTGCGGCCAATTGCTCGGGGTTTAAACCGGCTAAGGCTTCCTGAAATTTAGCGTTATATTTATTGAATGTAGATTGCATAATATTTAGTAAAGATAAAAAAGGATGCTGCTGCATTTGCAAACAGGATAATAAATATGATATTTAGGCTATAATATTAACCATGGAAAAACCTTATCAGGGGCGGGCGATAGTTGAGGATAATTTCGAGTATCTCAAAATTACTATTCCTGTAAAACGAAATTATATCTCCATTATATGGATTTGTTGCTGGGTAACTTTTTGGGGATATTTTGGAGCATCTGCATTTGGTGAACTTTTCAATCCCCCTAACGAATTTGGCCACGTATTTATGTTGCTATGGATAAGCGGTTGGGCCCTTGGCGGAGTTATGGCAGTAAAAACGATAATTTGGTTGTTTTGGGGCAAGGAGATCATCGAAATTGGAATGGGCACCTTCAGCATCAACCGAAAAAATGATCTTTTTACCCGCGAAAAGATTTACGATCTTAATGAATGCAGGGAGTTTAGGATCAGGGAAATAGATTCAGAATCTGACCGGAAATTCTGGTTCGTATTTTATTACCGGAATAAAGAAAAGGGAACTATAGCATTTGACTATGGCATGCGAAACTTCTGCTTTGGAGAAGATCTTTATGAGCCAGAGGCACAATACCTGTTGAATGTTATGAAAAGTAAAAAAGTATTAACTGAAAGCCAGTTTAAATAACAGTTATGGGCTGTTAGATTATTTATAACTGCGGCGCACCTAACCTCTAATCGCCAGTCTCTAATCTCTTTCCTACAACCCCATCCCCGTTGTGAAAAAAGCATTCACACTCACAGGCAATTTTCCCGTAGGTTTTAAACGACCGCTCAATACTTTCGCTGCCGATTGTTGTAACTCGGGCGACATCTGGTAGCAAACCAATAAACTGCCAGCTTTTTCAAGCCCCGGCAAACCAGCTATGGTATAAGCATTGGCAAACACACTGAATGCCGTGTTTTTGCGTGATGCCAGATCGGCAATCATCAGTTTTACATCGCTGCTGTAGTCAAGCTTGCTTTGCGGGCGCTGTCGGGTATCATGTATGCCCACAATTACTTGCCGGTATTGTTTAAGCCAGTTCAGGATATTGGCAACTTCAATCGCCGGTGCATCTTTATTAACTATAAATATGCGGCTGTTCGGGAAACTTTTTACAACCTCCATCTGGAAAAGCGTTGGCGAGCTTACACCTATACTCACGATGGCTGTTTTTAAAAATGGATTAAGCTTTACATTATTGTTCTTCAATTGGGTTACCGCGGCATCGCTTAGTTGTTGTACCAGTGCTTTGGCTGCATCGTTGTTAATGTCTCGGCTTAAATTGGTTAAAGCAGTTGGCTTGTATTGATTAAGCCCTGCCCAGTATTTGGCAACTAAGATCTTTTTGATCCGCGCTTCAAACTCAACAGCACTAACGCTGCCATGCCTCACAGCTTTGCGGATCAGGCCGATGGCCCGGTCGGAGTTTTCAGATAGTTCAATGATATCATTGCCGGCAATAAATGCCCTTACATCGGCTTCGCCGTTGGGGAAATATTTGGTTACCCCTTTCATTTCCATCGCATCGGATATCACCAGGCCTTTAAAGTTTAACGAATCTTTCAGGATTCCGGTAATAATAGGGCGCGAAAGGGTTGAGGGTAGTTTTGGCGTATTATCTAAGGAAGGGATCCCCATATGAGCGATCATTACCCCGCTGATACCCGCATTGATGGCTTCCCGGAAGGGGTACATCTCCAATGAATCTAATCGGTTACGACTATAAGGAAGCAGCGGCAAATCAAAATGCGAATCGACATTGGTATCGCCATGCCCCGGAAAATGCTTGGCCGAAGTAAGCAAGCCTGCATCCTGCATGCCTTTAAAATAAGCAATACCTTTTTTGGCCACGTTATACATGTTATCGCCAAAAGAACGGTAATTGATAACCGGATTGTTAGGATTGTTGTTCACATCCATATCTGGGCCAAGGTTCATTTGCATGCCCAGGCGTTTAAAATCATAAGCTACCTGTTGCCCCATTTTGTAAATCAGGTTATTATCCTGTATGGCACCAAGGGTCATTTGGTATGGATATGATATGGTAGAGTCCAGGCGCATACCCAGGCCCCATTCGCCGTCCATAGTTATAATTAAAGGTACTTTGGCCAGTTTTTGATACTTATTGATTAGGTTGGCCTGGCGCACCGGTCCGCCCTGAAAAAATACAACGCCCCCCAATTGCTGTTCTTTAATCACCTGCCCAACAGAATCTTCATAGGCTTTCCCTTTATTGGTATGCGCCCGTACAAATAATAATTGTGCAATCCGCTGCTTGCGGCTCATTTTATGATACACCGAGTCGACCCAGCGGTTTTGTTTGCTTAACAACTGGATATAACTTTCTTTTTGTGCAAAAACATCGGCGGTGAAAAATGTGAAGATGATAATCAGCAGGTAGAAAATGCGGGTTTTAGAAGCTTGCATAGGCCAAATGTAGCGTTATTCTGAATTTTTGATGAAAATGATGTTACAACTATTACAAAAATCAAACCGCTAATAAACCTTTGTGTTTTTTATTAATCTATCACGTTATTAACATACATATAAGGAAAAGCCGGCGGCAACCGGTAAACTAACGGGCTAACGGCTTTTCCCGCCACTTATTTAAAACAGACAAATACGATGAAAAAATTACTTTTCTTGGCAATGTGCCTTTTTACCGTAGGGACAGTTAGCGCGCAGGGGTATTACTATGGACCGCGTCATCGCCGCCCTCCCCGCCGGGTTGTTGAAAGATCCCAGCCCCAACGCCGTTATGATGATTTTTACACTCCCAAGGTTGGTTTGGCAGTAGGTTTAAATGTTTCAAACACGGTTGATGCTTATAACAGCAATTACAGTTCGAGTTCACTTGCCGGTTGGCATGCAGGTTTAACCTTTGATGTGCCTATTATCTACCCGCTATCATTTGCGCCCGAAGTATTGTTTTCGCAAAAAGGATATGAGGTAAATGACAGGGATGGGAATTTTACGCAGCGCACCAATTATATTGATGTGCCTTTGCTGGCTAAGTTTAGGGTAGTAAGAGGCTTTAACCTTTTGGTTGGTCCGCAGCTTACCTTCTTAACGTCAACCAAAAACACCTATGAAAGCGCTTTGGGTACCAGTGTCGATCATATTGATAACGATGCCAGTCATAGCTACGTAGCCGGTGTAGTTGGTGTAAGCTTTGATATTAACCGCAATGTGGAGATCCGTGGCCGTTATAACATCGACCTTGGCGAAAACCGTCCATATGCTGATCAAAACCTGCCCGATTACCGTAACCAGGTTTGGCAAATTGGTTTAGGGTTTAAATTTCAATAAATTATCAGGTATTAGGGGCAATGTCCTTTTTATACAGAACTTGTTTCTCGCGCAAAGGCGCTAAGCCGCAAAGGGAGGATATTTCCAAACTTTGCGGCTTTTTTTGTAAGGTTAATCTATTATTATTATTATTATTATTATTATGGCGTTGCCTGCGGCCGGGCTATTCGCTCATACTCCACAGGCATTAGCCACGGGCCGGTATCCGCTACTATCCCTAACGCTGGAATGGCTTAATTATCCTGAATATAATAGTATACTACCATTCTCTTGGCGGATGTGCCGAGAGGATCCTTATTTCTTTAGGGTAATAATTATTGATCCGGTTGGGTAGTAGCTTAGCCCAGCCAAGCGGATGCCCTTCAAAGGTCATGAGCGTCCAGCCCTTATCTGTTGTGGATAGTTCGATATTATCCCGCCGCAGGTATTGGATTGCCTGATCTTTATTAAGGGGCGTTTCCAAAACTGCATCTTTATTAATTATAAGGCTTAGCGCCAGTTCATGATCAGGGATCAGATCTTTACCGGCAAGCTTACCTATAATTACCCCCGATTTTTTAATATAAAGATGGCGCTGTAATATATTAAGAGTTTCTTTATGTGTGCCGTTAATAGCCATCCAGTCGTCATTTACCTTAAAATAATAAAAGTCGTTGGGGTTAATAATATATGAGCGAACCTGGTCAAGTTCCTTACCCGGTAGTTTTTGCTGGGTATTGTTTTTAAAGGAGGCCAGATCGCCGCTGTTTTCTTTTTTTTGCAGGCAGGAGGCAAATAAGCCCTCGCCTTTTACTTTGCCCGGGTAAAAGCGGTAGCCCCAGGCTTTTTTTTCCGGCGACTGGGTTTCAACAATGCCCCATTCCTTATTAATTGGGATACGTACACTTTCCAGTTCAAACTCGGTGCAAAGCCAGTCCAGGATGTCCTCGTTTTCCTGGTGCGAATATGAGCATGTACTATATATAAGGTACCCTTCTTCTTTTAAGGCCGGGTAAATGTCGGCCAGTATGCGTTCCTGCCGTTGGTGGCAAAGATTCACATTGCCTTCCGACCATTCGTTCATCGCGTCCGGATCTTTTCGGAACATGCCCGAGCCCGAGCAGGGGGCATCAACGAGTATGATATCAAAAAAGCTTTTCAGCCTGCTGAAATCTTTAGGATCATTATTGGTGACAATGGTATTGGCTGTACCCCACCGGTTCAAATTATCTGTTAATATAGGTACACGTGTTTTAATGATCTCGTTTGCCACTAATAAATCGGCAGGTTGCAGGGCCGAATTAAGCAAGGTGCTTTTACCTCCGGGGGCTGCGCAAAGGTCAAGTACTTTTACCGCATCATCATTATTTTGGTTTTTTGTTTTAAAAATATGATCAATAAACATTGATGATGCTTCCTGTACATAGTAGCAGCCGGCATGAAAAAGAGGATCGAATGTGAACGACGGGCGGCTTTCAAGATAATACCCGTTGGCACACCAGGGTACATTTTGTGTGCTTTTTAAGGCAGATGGTTTAAAAGGATTAACCCTTACAGAGGTTGGAGCCTCCTCAAACCGGTGCGCTTTTACAAAATTTTCTTCATCGAAACCGTTTTCCGCGCTCAATGATGCGATGAAATGCGGAGGGAAATTATGCTCATTCATATACATTTCAAATATACACATTAGCTAAATGCCCGCCTTTACCTAATTATGAGGGTGTTTGGGGATGTATTTTGCCTTAATTTACAGGTAGTTGTAAAATAGGTTTAATTATTTGAAAATATATCTTGGTTGGTAGCTGGTTTTCTGTGTACATTTGTGACCGCTTTAGAAAAAGAGGCGTTGTTTTTTGAAAATTAAGAGCGAATAAAAAGATTAAAAAAAGTGAAATTTTCACTTGCTAAATCAAAATGAAATTCGCACCTTTGCAGCCGCTTCAAACAGGAGCGGTAGTTCATACAAAGGGGTAAAAGAATCGGTGCTGAATAGGGAAAGAGAAGGAAGATAAGCACTATCAAAACTTTCAGAAATAAAAAATAAAAAAGTTTTGGAAATAAGAAAAGGTTTTCTACCTTTGCAGACCCAAACGGAAGGGTGCTTGAGAGAGCGAAAGATTTGAGGCTGAGCGAGTTCAGTCAATAAAAGAAGGAAGAAAGTTAACGATGGTTAATGAGTAAAACAAAAGAGCCGAAAGCGATTTTCGGGGAAACAAACTGACAAGTTAAGCAATGCGAATTGCGACGACATAATAGCTGATTCGGATGATGAAGCGAGGAAGTTCTTTTAAGAAATGGAAATCATGTAGCGTAACGGGAGATTAACCAAAGCTAAGGCTGAGGAAGATTGAAGAGTTACAAAAAAGAAGAGAGACTGTATAAAGATATATAATACAGATTCTATTAATTAATAATAGGGTCAGTGGTTAAACAAAACATTTTACAATGGAGAGTTTGATCCTGGCTCAGGATGAACGCTAGCGGCAGGCCTAATACATGCAAGTCGGACGGGATTGAGGGGCTTGCCCTTCATGAGAGTGGCGCACGGGTGCGTAACACGTATGTAACCTACCTTAGTCAGGGGGATAGCCTCTCGAAAGAGAGATTAAGACCGCATAACATTATGCTGTGGCATCGCAGGATAATCAAATATTTATAGGACTAAGATGGGCATGCGCAACATTAGCTAGTTGGTGTGGTAACGGCATACCAAGGCGACGATGTTTAGGGGATCTGAGAGGATGACCCCCCACACTGGTACTGAGACACGGACCAGACTCCTACGGGAGGCAGCAGTAAGGAATATTGGTCAATGGACGGAAGTCTGAACCAGCCATGCCGCGTGCAGGAAGACGGCCCTACGGGTTGTAAACTGCTTTTGCAGGGGAATAAACCTTCTTACGAGTAAGAAGTTGAATGTACCTTGAGAATAAGGATCGGCTAACTCCGTGCCAGCAGCCGCGGTAATACGGAGGATCCAAGCGTTATCCGGATTTATTGGGTTTAAAGGGTGCGTAGGCGGCTTTTTAAGTCAGGGGTGAAAGACGGTAGCTCAACTATCGCAGTGCCCTTGATACTGAAGAGCTTGAATGTACTTGAGGTAGGCGGAATGTGACAAGTAGCGGTGAAATGCATAGATATGTCACAGAACACCAATTGCGAAGGCAGCTTACTAAAGTATGATTGACGCTGAGGCACGAAAGCGTGGGGATCAAACAGGATTAGATACCCTGGTAGTCCACGCCCTAAACGATGAACACTCGATGTTGGCGATATACGGTCAGCGTCTAAGCGAAAGCGTTAAGTGTTCCACCTGGGGAGTACGCCCGCAAGGGTGAAACTCAAAGGAATTGACGGGGGCCCGCACAAGCGGAGGAGCATGTGGTTTAATTCGATGATACGCGAGGAACCTTACCCGGGCTTGAAAGTTAGTGAATGTGACAGAGACGTCACAGTTCTTCGGAACACGAAACTAGGTGCTGCATGGCTGTCGTCAGCTCGTGCCGTGAGGTGTTGGGTTAAGTCCCGCAACGAGCGCAACCCCTATGTTTAGTTGCCAGCATTTAAGGTGGGGACTCTAAACAGACTGCCTATGCAAATAGAGAGGAAGGAGGGGACGACGTCAAGTCATCATGGCCCTTACGTCCGGGGCTACACACGTGCTACAATGGATGGTACAGAGGGCAGCTACCTGGCAACAGGATGCCAATCTCTTAAAGCCATTCACAGTTCGGATCGGGGTCTGCAACTCGACCCCGTGAAGTTGGATTCGCTAGTAATCGCGTATCAGCAATGACGCGGTGAATACGTTCCCGGGCCTTGTACACACCGCCCGTCAAGCCATGGAAGCTGGAAGTGCCTGAAGTGCGTAACCGCAAGGAGCGTCCTAGGGTAAAGTCGGTAACTGGGGCTAAGTCGTAACAAGGTAGCCGTACCGGAAGGTGTGGCTGGAATACCTCCTTTCTGGAGCAGTATCTCTGAGTGACTCGGAACTGTTCGCTACATGATAATTTCTTAAAACACAAACAAAAAGACAAAAGGAAACCCAGAAGATGAAGCCATCTGTGGAATGTGCAAACGAAAGTAGGCACAGGACAAGTGGCAGTAAGCAGTGGCAGCAGCAGTAGGCAGAAAAGTCCTGCAAACTGCAACTGATAACTGCAACTAAAAACAAATAGTCCTGTAGCTCAGCTTGGTTAGAGCACTACACTGATAATGTAGGGGTCAGCAGTTCAAATCTGCTCGGGACTACAAGAGGCAATTAGCGAATTAGAGAATGAGTGAGTTAGTGAATTGAAAAGGATCACTAATTCAAAAAATCACTAAATCACTAATTGATCGCATCCTTCGGGGGATTAGCTCAGCTGGCTAGAGCACCTGCCTTGCACGCAGGGGGTCAACGGTTCGAATCCGTTATTCTCCACCAAGTATTCTACAGTAACTATAATATAGGTTACGCTACAGATGAAAACTAACGTTCTTTGACATATTGGAAGAAGTAATTGAAAACAAGAGAAAACAACAGATAGGAAGTTTTTTCAGTTCAATGGTTCATTAGTAAATTAGTTCATTGGTAGCAATACTGCTTGGACAAATGAACGAGTGAACAAATGAACGAATCAACTAACTAAAATAAAGACATACCTTGCGGCGCAAAAGGCGCAAGAGTAGAAGAAAGTAAGAAAGGGTACACGGGGGATGCCTTGGCTCTCAGAGGCGAAGAAGGACGTGATAAGCTGCGATAAGCTGCGGGGATTAGCAAATATGATTTGATCCGCAGATTTCCGAATGGGGAAACCTAGTTAGTTGAAGACTAACTGCATAAATGCGCTAACCTGCCGAACTGAAACATCTAAGTAAGCAGAGGAAGAGAAAACAAAAGTGATTTCCAGAGTAGTGGCGAGCGAAATGGAAGAAGCCCAAACCTATACTGTTACGGCAGTATGGGGGTTGTAGGACCACAACATGAATACTAAACAGAACCGGAACGGGGTGGGAAACCCGGCCATAGAGCATGAGAGCTGCGTACGGGTAATGAATAGTAGGATAGTGGTATCCTGAGTACCGCGAGGTCGGAGACGCCTTGTGGGAATTTGCCGGCACCATCCGGTAAGGCTAAATACTCCTGAGAGACCGATAGTGAACCAGTACCGTGAGGGAAAGGTGAAAAGAACCCCGAACAGGGGAGTGAAATAGAACCTGAAACCGTGTACTTACAAGCGGTCGGAGCAGAGTAATCTGTGACGGCGTGCCTTTTGCATAATGAGCCTACGAGTTACTCTTCCCTGGCAAGGTTAAGTGTTTAAGACACGGATCCGAAGCGAAAGCGAGTCTGAAAAGGGCGTATAGTCAGGGGAGGTAGACGCGAAACCTTGTGATCTACCCATGGGCAGGTTGAAGGTGCCGTAACAGGTACTGGAGGACCGAACCGATAAACGTTGAAAAGTTTCCGGATGACTTGTGGGTAGGGGTGAAAGGCTAATCAAACTGGGAAATAGCTCGTACTCCCCGAAATGTTTTTAGGAACAGCCTGGCGGTTGAGTTATAAAGAGGTAGAGCTACTAATTGGGTGCGGGGGAGTCAAATCCTACCAAATCCAGATAAACTCCGAATGCTTTATAATATACGCTGGAGTGAGGCTATGGGTGCTAAGGTCCATGGCCGAGAGGGAAAGAACCCAGACCATCAGCTAAGGTCCCTAAATTATTGCTAAGTTGAACTAACGAGGTCCGATTGCACAGACAGCTAGGATGTTGGCTTGGAAGCAGCCATTCATTTAAAGAGTGCGTAACAGCTCACTAGTCGAGCGATCGGGCATGGATAATAAACGGGCATCAAGCAGTATACCGAAGCTATGGATTCATATTAATATGACTGGTAGGGGAGCATTCTATTTGTCGGAGAAGCAGGAAGGTAACTGACTGTGGAGGGAATAGAAAAGCAAATGTAGGCATAAGTAACGATAAGGCGGGAGAGAAACCCGCCCACCGAAAGACTAAGGTTTCCTGATCAACGCTAATCGGATCAGGGTTAGTCGGGGCCTAAGGTGAAGCCGACAGGCGTAGCCGATGGACAACTGGTTAATATTCCAGTACTTTTTATTACTGCGATGCGGTGACGGAGTAGTGACACTGACGCGAACTGACGGAATAGTTCGTTAAAGGCTGTAGGTATAGAGTTTGTAGTTAAGTACGCAGACTTTGCTGAAAGCTGATAGTACACCGAATCTTCGGACAAGGTGATAGTTCAGGTAATCAGACTTCCAAGAAAACCCGCTAAGCTTCAGGTAATAAAAACCCGTACCGTAAACCGACACAGGTAGTCGAGGAGAGAATCCTAAGGTGCTCGAGTGAATCATGGCTAAGGAACTCGGCAAAATGGCCCTGTAACTTCGGGAGAAGGGGCGCTGGCAGCAATGTCAGCCGCAGTGAAAAGGCCCAGGCGACTGTTTAACAAAAACACATGGCTATGCAAAATCGCAAGATGACGTATATGGCCTGACACCTGCCCGGTGCTGGAAGGTTAAGAGGGGATGTTAGTCGCAAGGCGAAGCATTGAATCGAAGCCCCAGTAAACGGCGGCCGTAACTATAACGGTCCTAAGGTAGCGAAATTCCTTGTCGGGTAAGTTCCGACCTGCACGAATGGTGTAACGATCTGGGCGCTGTCTCAGCCATGAGCTCGGTGAAATTGTGGTATCGGTGAAGACGCCGGTTACCCGCAACGGGACGGAAAGACCCCATGCACCTTCACTATAGCTTAACATTGATATCGGATACAGGATGTGTAGGATAGGTGGGAGACTGTGATCCAGCTTCGCTAGGAGTTGGTTAGTCAACGTTGAAATACCACCCTTTCTGTATTTGGTGTCTAACTCTACGATGTGGAGAACATTGTTTGGCGGGTAGTTTGACTGGGGTGGTCGCCTCCAAAAAGGTAACGGAGGCTTTCAAAGGTAAGCTCAGTACGCTTGGTAACCGTACGCGGAGTGCAATAGCAAAAGCTTGCTTGACAGTGAGACAGACAAGTCGAGCTGGGTCGAAAGACGGATATAGTGATCCGGTGGTTCTGCATGGAAGGGCCATCGCTCAAAGGATAAAAGGTACGCTGGGGATAACAGGCTGATCTCCCCCAAGAGCTCATATCGACGGGGAGGTTTGGCACCTCGATGTCGGCTCGTCACATCCTGGGGCTGGAGAAGGTCCCAAGGGTTGAGCTGTTCGCTCATTAAAGTGGCACGCGAGCTGGGTTCAGAACGTCGCGAGACAGTTCGGTCCCTATCTGTTGTGGGCGCAGGAAGTTTGAGTGGGGCTGACCTTAGTACGAGAGGACCGGGTTGGACTAACCTCTGGTGAATCTGTTATGCCGCCAGGTGTACTGCAGAGTAGCTACGTTGGGAATAGATAAGCGCTGAAAGCATCTAAGTGCGAAACTAGCCACAAGATGAGACTTCCATAGAGGGTCGTAGGAGACTACTACGTTGATAGGTTACAGGTATAAAGGTGGTGACATCATAGCCGAGTAATACTAATTGCCCGAAGCTTTCTTCGTATCAGAGATCAGAGGTTAGAGATTAAGAGATTAGTCGCTACCTCTGATCCGCGAAAAAAACAGATAAACAACAATGATCTGTTGTTTTCTCTTAACTTCAATCACTTCTTTCAATAATATGTCATTGTTGAGCAAAAAGCTAAAGGCGTAAAGCTTAAAGCGGGGATGCGAAACAAATAAAATAATAAAAGAATTGGCAAAAAAGCTTTGAGCTTTCAGCCTTGAGCATTAAGCTCAAAAGAAATTCAGGTGCCTATATCGGCGGTGTCTACCTCTTCCCATTCCGAACAGAGAAGTCAAGCCCGCCAGAGCCGATGGTACTGCGGTAAAACGTGGGAGAGTAGGTCGGTGCCACCCTTTATCACTTTCAATAGTGCTACAAATGCAAAAGCCTTAGCTAATCACTAAGGCTTTTTGCGTTGATAGGCTTTTCAGTAGCCGCCCGAGCCAGTCCCGCAAAGACGCAAAGCAATGCGTTTACGCGGGTACACACTTTACAGAAAGCTAACTATTCTCCATTCTCTGTTCACCACTCACCTTAAAACCGCGTTAGGGATAGTAGCGGGTACCGGCCAATGTGCGTAAGGCCTGCAGGCGTATGAGCGCATAGCCCGGCCGCAGGCAACGCCCTGATAATTATCTTACAAGTGTAAATGAGAATTCAAAATCGAAGAGTGATGTCCCAATTTCTCATTTGATATTATTTTGCTAAATTTAAGCTATATACCTAAACATATGCTTACAGCAGAACAAGGCGTACTTTGGCAAAAGATCCTCGATTTTCAAATAGATGACCCGGATGCTGTTTTTAAATTTTCGGAACGGCTGGCGCGTGAGAATGGTTGGAGCAAAGATTATACTAATCGGGTGATCACAGAATATAAACGTTTTATCTTCCTTTGTTGCATAGCTGAAAATGGAGTTACCCCTTCTGATGCGGTTGACCAGGCCTGGCACCTGCATTTAACTTTTACAAAGTCGTACTGGGGAGATTTTTGCCGCGAAACACTTGGTAAAGAAATTCATCATAACCCGACTAAAGGGGGCAATAACGAAGCTTTAAAATATGATGGATTTTATACCGGTACTCATAAATTATATGAAAAAAGCTTTGCAGGTTCTCCGCCAGCTGATATATGGCCTATCAACCAAACGCGATTTTCTGAGATCAACTTTCAACGGGTAAATATGGATAGGTATTGGCTTATTCGTAAGCCTGGAGTCAGTAAAACCATCTGCACGGCATTAACGGTAGTAATAACCGGATTGATATTTATACAGGCATCCGACAATGAGATCTTTGCGCTGATCTTTTTAGGAGTTTTTATACTGATTGCTGCGTTTAGCTATAAAAAGAGAGGGCAGAATAGGGATGATAAAGGCGGTGCGAGCTGCAATTCAGCAAGTTGCGGTGCCGACGGAAATTTTCATTCCGGGCATCATGGTGATCATTCAGATCATTCGGGGAGTGGCTGTCACAGCGGAGGACATTCCGGTTGCGGGGGACACAGCGGCTGCGGCAGTGGTTGTTCGGGCTGCTCATCTTCAGGCTGTAGCGGTGGGGATTAATAGAAATGTCTATCTATCTAACGCCTCAAAGATCTCGGCACTTAACAACCCACTCCCTCCACCAAAATGCTGAACTATTTTAATGTTGGGTTTTTCGGCAAAAAAATATTCATTCAATTTATATTCCGATACCTCATCAACGCCGCCTCCTAATAACACCACTTTGAAATCCTGCGTGCTGAACGCCGCAATGGCTTCCTCATCGCTGAGGCAGCCGGTTGCGTTCCAGTCGGGATTATTATTCACTAATCTCACTACCGTAGCTAATATTTCGGGGTGACGGCCAACTACCAATATGT
This sequence comes from Mucilaginibacter sp. SJ, assembly GCF_028993635.1. Lineage (NCBI taxonomy): Bacteria > Pseudomonadati > Bacteroidota > Sphingobacteriia > Sphingobacteriales > Sphingobacteriaceae > Mucilaginibacter > Mucilaginibacter sp. SJ. The sequence continues at coordinate 3,098,364 of NZ_CP118631.1, read as the reverse complement.
GAATTTTTTCCATGATCTTAAAATTTCATCGGTACATCTATCAGTAAAAATTCCGCATCGGTACCTGCTTCAATAGTGAACTTGTCGGTGTCCCAAATACCTAAAGCATCCCGGCTGTTCAATGTTTCTCCGTTGATATTTACTTCTCCGTTTAAAACAAATGCATAAACTCCGTTGCCCTCTTTCTTGAGGTTATATTCGGTACTAACCCCTTTGTCAAATTTGCCTAAATGAAACCACGCATCCTGGTGGATCCATACACCGGCATCATCCGGATTGGGAGATAATACCTGCTGTAATTTATTATGACGGTGTTCAAGATTTAATGAAATCTGATCGTAACGTGGTTCAACATTCCGTTTGTTGGGGTAAATCCAGATTTGAAGAAACTTAACTTCGCTGGTACGGTCAAAGTTGTATTCGCTATGAAAAATTCCGGTGCCGGCGCTCATAGCCTGGATATCTCCGTTTTTGATAACAGCTACATTGTTCATGCTGTCCTTATGCTCCAGATCACCCTCCAGCGGAATGGAGATAATCTCCATGTTATCATGCGGGTGTTTACCGAAACCCATACCCGGATCAACGGTGTCATCGTTCAACACCCTCAACGCGCCAAAGTTCATCCGTTGAGGATTGTAATAACCAGCAAAACTAAATGATTGGTAGCTGTGTAACCATCCGTGGTCTGCATGTCCGCGGGTGTTGGCTTTATGTAAAATGGTCTGTGCCATGGTGTGTTTCCTTTAAATTGTAATACAAAGTTAAAGGGACGTTGGTTGGCGGCACTTGATGTAGGTTAAGAAAATTGGAGAGTAGTTGATTAGGTGGGTGGAGAGTAGTTGTTTATTGCGTATAAAACCACTCTCTAATCAACCCAATCAACCATTCACCTATCTTTTCCTCACCATTTCGCTTTTCATCCGGCTAAAAAATTCGGGGGTTACACCGATATAAGATGCTATTTGTTTTTGCGGCAGATGATCAATTAAGGTGGGGTAGCGTTTACAAAAGTTATTGTAACGTTCTTCGGCAGTAAGGCTCAGGCTATCAATAAGGCGTTGCTGACTGGCTACCAGTGAGTTTTCGGTCAGGACCCGGAAAAAGTGTTCAAACTTAGGGATCTGTATATATAATTTTTCCTGGTTTGCTTTTGATAGCAACAGCACATCGGTATCTTCTAAAGCTTCGATATTCTGTATGCCTGGTTTCTGCGAAATGAGGCTGTACATGTCGGCAATCCACCAATCGGCAGGAGCAAAGCTGAGCACGTGTTCGATACCATTTTTATCTACCGTGTAGCCCCGTAAACAACCGGCCGTTACAAAAGCCGAATACTTGCACACTTCACCATAAGTTAGCAAAAACTGTTTGCGTTTTATTTTTTTAGGCTGTAAATAAGCCGTAAAAATTTCCTGTTCTTCGCGGGTTAAGTGGATGTGTTTTTCGAGATTGTTAAGTATCAGATTAAGCGGCATATGCAAAAATGTGGTTTATTTAGCTTATTTACCGAAGAATGGAGAATTAATCTATCCTGTTTTTTACAGGTACAGGGCAGTATTTAATAATTTTTAAAGTAGCTTTATCAACCGCAGGTAAGCCATGCCAAAATATGCGCATGTTATGCTTATAAAGCGGTATGGATAGCAAAAAATTATCAATATGATTGTGAATGGCTTTTTAACCGAGGCCTGAAGCATAAACAAATAAACCTGGAGCGCATTACCAATTACTGCGTTAAATGATTTTAAAGATAAGTTTTATGGTGAAAAATTATTTTTTAACGATCTGCCTGTGTGTTATTGTTGCTTCGTTTGTTAATGCGCAGCAAAAATTTAATGGTCTTGATGTTGGGCTCAGCAACCTTTATCGTACATCTGATGCCAAAACAAGATCTATCAGTCCGGAAAATTTTACCGGCGAAAAAGGTAAAGGTGGTATGGCCACAACAGGTACAGGCGCTAACGCATCCCGCGACTTAGGCCAGACCTGGAAAGTAAGCCCAAGCGTTGTCATCAAAAAACATACAACTTTTACCGTTGCCGAAATTAATGGATCGGGCGCTATTCAGCACATTTGGATGACCCCTACCGGTAACTGGCGCTATTCAATTATTCGTTTTTACTGGGACGATGAAACCACCCCATCAGTTGAGGTGCCCGTGGGCGATTTCTTTTGTATGGGATGGGGTAAATATGCACCGGTAAGTTCCCTCGCAGTGGCGGTTAATCCTGGCAGTGCATTTAATTGCTACTGGCCAATGCCGTTCCGAAAAAAATGCCGCATCACTATGGAAAACATCGACGATGCGGATATGGTGCTCTATTACCAGGTTGATTATACCCTGACCGATGTACCTGAAGATGCCGGGTATTTTCATGCGCAGTTTCGCAGGGTAAACCCACTGCCGTATAAAAAAGATTTTGTTTTGGTGGATAGCATTAAAGGCAAAGGACAATACGTCGGTACTTACATCGCTTATGGCTCAAATAAAAATGGCTGGTGGGGCGAAGGAGAGATCAAATTTTTTATGGATGGTGATACCAAATTCCCTACTATAAACGGAACCGGTACGGAGGACTATTTCTGCGGATCATATGATTTTGATACCCGCCACAAAGATGCCGATGGAAAGGAGAAGCCGGGTACCGAATACACCGAATTTTGCAGCCCCTATAGCGGCTTGCCACAGGTGATCCGTGGTGACGGGCATTACAATATTGCGCAACGTTTCGGCATGTACCGCTGGCATATCGTTGACCCCATTCGCTTTGAAAAAAGTTTAAAAGTTACCATACAAGCCTTAGGCTGGCGGCATGATGGCCGTTACATGCCCTTGCAGGATGATATCGCTTCAACCGTGTTTTGGTATCAAACCGGCGAACACGGCCCTTTCCCTAAATTTCCCTCAAAAGACGAACTGGAAGTAAACTAATGAAACTATACAAACTTGCCAAGGGCAGCCTATTGCAACATAACGGTTCATCATATATTATTGATGATGAATGGGACAAACTGATCAACAGGGATGGTTTAGCCGCTTACCTGGAATCGATCACTGCTGATACTACAGCTTTAAGCGCCGAGGTGGAGAATGAATATCTAAACGGCAAAATATTACCGCCGATTGGTACCCAGGAAGTATGGGCCGCCGGCGTAACTTATTTACGTAGCCGTGATGCCCGCATGGAGGAATCAGAAACAGGCGCGAGCTTATATGATAAGGTTTATGATGCGCCGCGCCCGGAGCTTTTTTTCAAAGCCCTTGCTCATCGGGTATCCGGGCATAACGGCGAGGTTTACATCCGCAAAGACTCGGAGTGGGACGTGCCGGAGCCTGAGCTTACACTATTTGTGAATAGCGATGGTAATATCCAGGGATATACCATTGGCAATGATATGAGCTCGCGGAGTATCGAGGGCGAAAATGCTTTGTACCTTCCGCAGGCTAAAGTTTATGAAAAAAGCGCCGCGCTTGGGCCATGCTTATATGTTACTTCATCGCCCATTCCCGGCGAAACGATGATCAGTATGAATATCAAACGCGATGGAAAGCTGGTTTTTGAAGATGAAACTACCGTATCGCGGATCAAACGCTCTTTTACCGAACTTACCGGCTATTTATATAGTGAATGTGATTTTCCTAACGGATGCTTTTTAATGACGGGCACCTGCCTGGTGCCCCCGCCAAGTTTTACTTTGCAAGCCGGCGATGTTGTGGAAATCAGTATTGACCATATCGGTACTATGGTAAATGTTATCGGTTTAAACCCTAAACATAAATAAGCAGTATCATGCAGCTTTTAAAAAAGTCATCATTAGTTTTGCTGATTGCCGGTTTGGCTGCATGCACTATGTATAAACCACCTGTAAAAAAAGGAAGTTTTGAATATGACGAGGAGTTTCTGCGGAAGAGGGACGATAGTCTGATAGTTTTAAGTGACGGTGGCTTAGGAATGGTTATGGTATCTCCAAAATATCAGGGCAAGGTATTTACATCAACAGCAGAAGGCTCTTTCGGTAAAAGTTTCGGTTGGATCAAATACGAAACTTTCGATCAGAAACAGCCCGACCCGCATATGAATGCCTTTGGCGGCGAAGATCGCCTGTGGCTTGGGCCGGAAGGCGGGCAATTCTCGCTTTTCTTTAAGCCCGGCACCAAAATGGAGTTTGCCAATTGGCATACGCCGGCTGCTGTTGATAATGAAAGCTGGGAACTCGTTTCAGCTTCGGATAAAAAGGTATCGATGAGCAAAAGCACGCATCTGCAAAATTATGCCGGTGCCGAATTATCAATAAAGCTGGAGCGGGATGTGGAGATCATGGAGCCAAAAGCTATACAGCAGGTACTTGGTATTGATGCCGACACATCGGTAAAGGCAGTAGGCTTCAATACGCTGAATACTATCATAAATACAGGTGATAAGGCCTGGGATAAAATAACCGGTGCGCCATGCCTTTGGAATTTAGATATGTTTACCCCGTCGCCAAAAGTGGTGATCGTAGTGCCATATAATGAAAGTGCTACCGGTAAAATAGCTACTACCAATTATTTTGGCGAGATCCCGAAAGACAGGATCACTTATAAAAACGGCATTCTGCTGTTTAAGGCCGATGGCAAAAGCAGGGGGAAATTAGGTATTCCTCCTCATCGGGCAAAAAATATGGCCGGTAGCTATGATGCAGAGAACGATGTTTTAACCATAACTATGTTTGATGTGGATAGCACAGCATCCTACCTAAACCAGGAATGGAAAACAGATACTGCGCCTTACAGCGGCGACGCGGTAAATGCTTATAACGATGGCCCACTGGCCGATGGTAAGCAAATGGGGCCTTTTTATGAGATAGAAAGCGTATCACCCGCCGCCTTCCTGAAACCGGGCGAAAAGCTTACACATAAACATAGCGTATTCCATTTTACCGGTAATAAAGCCGCATTAAACAAAATAGCATTAAAAACACTGGGGATTTCACTGGATGGTATTTCAGCAGCATTTAAATAACAGATCAATATATAATCAACCAATAAACACTAATGTCAAAAAACAACGCCCTGGTAGCAGTCGCATTAATCACTTCCCTGTTTTTTATCTGGGGATTCGCGCTCAATCTTAACCCAATCTTAATTCCGCACTTAAAAAAAGCCTGCCAGCTTAATGACCTGCAATCATCACTTATCGATTCAGCATCTTATATAGCTTATTTCATATTACCTATCCCGGCCGCGCAGTTCATGAAAAAATATGGCTATAAGGGCGGGATCATCTTAGGTTTGATACTTTTTTCAACAGGAGCATTCCTGTTTTTCCCTGCTGCTGCGGTGCGCAACTATTCGTTCTTTTTAGCAGCGTTATTCATCGTATTTTCGGGAGCGGCCTTTTTGGAAACAGCCGCTAATCCCTATATAACGGTATTAGGTGACCCGGCTGGGGCTGAAAGAAGGATCAACTTTTCACAATCATTTAACGGATTGGCTGCCACCTTAGCTCCGCTTATTGGGGGTAAATATATTTTATCGGGCAAAGTATTAACAGATGCGGAATCAAGCAAAATGTCGCCCGAGCAGCTGAATGAATATCTTAATCATGAAGCATCGTCTGTACAAATTCCTTTTGTGGTAATTGGCGCAGTGGTGCTTGTAGTTGCATTCTTAATTTATCGTACGCACTTCCCGCCAATTGTTGAAGAAACCAGTGAGGAGGCAGTTAACGACAATCGTTCGCTTGGTGTAAGGATAGGCGAGCTGTTGCACGTGAAAAGTTTAAGGGCCGGTATCTTTGCAGAGTTTTTATATGTAGGGGCACAGGCTGGTATAAGCAGTTTCTTTATCCGCTATTCAGAAAAAGTAGCCGGATTTGCTGAAAAACCAGCTTCTTTTTACCTCACTATAGCTTCTGCGGGTTTCATGGCAGGCAGGTTTATTGGTACATTACTCATGCGTTATTTTAACCCGGTTAAACTGCTCATCACTTATGCGATTATTAACATTTTCCTGATAGCTATGGCGGTAACGCTAAAAGGCGAAGTGGCTGTTTACGCGTTAATGTGTACCTGGTTCTTCATGTCGATCATGTTCCCAACTATTTTCTCGTTAAGTATCCGTGGCTTGGGCGCTAAAACCAAACTCGGTTCATCATTGGTGATCATGGGGATTGTGGGGGGGGCTATATTCCCGGTGATCATGGGTAGGGTATCTGACGCTACACATAACATCCAGATGGCTTATATAGTACCGGGCTTTTGTTTCCTGGGCATTTTAATATTTGCCATCAATAATCACAAAGTTAAGAAGCTGGTAATGGCCGGCAGTCATTAATATATCTATCATACTAAAAATGAATTTACAACTTACAGATAAGGTAATTATAGTTACCGGAGGCGCCAAGGGCATAGGCGAGGGCATAGTGAAGGTGTTAGCTGCTGAAGGGGCTATCCCGGTTATAATAGGTCGCGGAGAGGCTGATAACCTGAAAACGGTTGAAGCTGTCGAGGTTGCAGGCCACAGGGCATACCAGGTGGTAGCCGAACTTACTGATCCTAAAGCATGCGAAAACGCGGTGAATGAAGTTATAGCCAAATTTAGCCGTATCGACGGATTGGTAAACAACGCCGGTGTTAACGATGGGGTTGGCCTGGAAAGCGGTGATTATGAAGGGTTCATGGCCTCTCTGCATAAGAACGTGGTGCATTATTACCTGATGGCGCATCATGCCCTGCCCGAGCTAAAAAAATCAAAAGGCGCTATCCTGAACATTACCTCAAAAACTGCCGATACCGGTCAGGGGCATACTTCAGGTTACGCGGCATCAAACGGTGGCCGTAACGCGCTTACCCGCGAATGGGCGGTTGAGCTTTTGAAATACGGTATCCGTGTAAACGCGCTGGTAGTGGCCGAATGCTGGACACCGCTTTACGCCAACTGGATCAAAACCCTGCCCGACCCGGAAGCCAAGCTGAAGGAGATCGAATCAAAAATTCCGCTGGGTAACCGGATGACCACCGCCGAGGAAATTGCCAATACCGTGGCGTTTTTATTGTCGCCGGTATCAAGCCATACCACCGGTCAGCTAATTTATGTTGATGGCGGTTATGTACATTTGGACAGGGCGCTGGCGAATGCATAGTTTTAAGCACGCGAAGGCGCTAAGACGCAAAGGCTTTTTGATAAAGAAATAGATGAAGAAATATTTGAAGTTGAAACAAGTTCTGGTGGCAAATTTTTAACCCAGATTGTATAAACGAACTGTGATCAGACTTACGAAGTTTCTGAAACTTCGTAAGTCTTTCGAAATTCTACAATGAAAATCCCTTCAAATACTCTTTTCCCTCCGTACCCCAATCTTTCATGGCATTTTGCAATACAGTCATGAAACTTTTGTTAGTGGCAGCTTTGCCTTTCTTAGGTGCTGTTAATGATTTTTCATCGATAGGCTGTTCGGTAACTTTAGTGGCAAACCAGGTTACGTTTTCGTGCGGGAGAGCTACGCCTAATATCATCCCTGGTAAGCCATTAAATGATTCAGGACCACCCGAAACAGGGATCTCTTCAGTATAAAAAGCTACTACATAAATCGAATCAAGAATCAGGCCGTTAGCCCGGCGACATGGATAGCCGGCAATTTCACGGGTTTCGCCGGTAAGTTTCCATTTGATATGACGAGTGGTGTCTTTCACTAAAAAGGTTTCTTCAAATACACTTTTTTGGCTGGTGCTCATTCCGGTATTAAAATCAGAAAATATGGTGCTGTTTTGAGCAGTCATCATTGGCTCACTCCAGAAATTGGCTGTTGGTGTTTCCGGTTCAACAGGTGTAAACAGCGTTTGGTTGTTGCCAAATTTCAAGGTGCTTTTTAATACCTTAAACTGGGGCTTAGTTTTTTTATATTGTTCATACCTCGGCTGGTACCACATTTCGTTATCTTTATTAATGGCTTTTTGCAACATTGCCCATACATTTGAGGTTTTGTCATATTCAATGGTACCGTGAAAAGTAAAGTGCTTATTGCCCTGCGCAAGCAAAAGGTTCGCGCTTAATAGCAGTATGGTTGTTAAGGTTAAAATCTTTTTCATGATAGGTTATTTTTTAGGCGCACCGCCTCCAACTTTGTTAAAATCCCAGGTAAGGGAAAACATAAAATATCTCCTGATAGTGGTATAACGCTCCTGGGTAAGCACATTGGCCGATCCTGTGCGGTTATAGCCGGTATTTTGATTTAGCAGGTCATTGCCTGATACGGTAGCTTTTAAAGCATCTTTCATGAATGTTCTTGATATGTTAGCATTCAGCAGAAACCTTTTAAAATCTTGCGGGAACGATTTTGTAGGCGCGTTATAAGTATAGTTGCCATCTGAACCGATCTGGAATTTGCCGGGCAGGTAAATATTGAACCCTCCGTTAGCATTAAACCCGCGACCGTTGTTATTCAGTACAGTATTAAGTGATGAAGAGTTAATGGTATAGGTAGGCCCTGCCGAGATCCAGGCATCATACTTTTTTTCCTTGTATTTAGATAGCCTGATGTTGCCCGAATAACTATATGATTTAGTTTCATTAAGCACATCGTTTGACAGGTTGTAGTATGTATTGCCATTACCATTAAGTCCAAGCCCTGCGTTAATGTCCAGGCCGGGGATCTTTCTGTCAAAGTAAGCATTAACCCAGAAATTGCTGGTTGATTTGTTTTTAAGATTTGACGATTGATATGTGCTGATACCGGTAGTAGTATCGCGCGTTACATTGCTCACGATAGGATTACTGGTAGTTGAGTATGATCCGCTGATCCAGATATACTGGTTGCTGATCACCTTGTATGAGTTGTAACTGATATTATACCTGTTGGTGAACGATGGCTTAAGCCCTGCGTTACCTACCTGTATGTTCAGCGGGTCGGTATTAACACGTACCGGTTGGATCTGGTCTATATTGGGTTGTGTGGTATTCCCGTTGTAGTTCAACCTTAAGCTTGATTGTTTCGTGAATTTGTATTGGAATGAGGCCTGCGGATACCAGTTCGTAAAGTTACGCACCAGATCGGCAAGCCGTCCAAATTCATCAACCTGCTTAAACCTTACTCCTGCCACTTTTGTACCGAAGTTGAACGAATATTTCTGTTTTTGTACATTAAATACCATACCCCCCTGGTTTGACAACTGGTTCAGTTTATAATCGCTGCTGTAAATGTTATCGAGCATATTATAAGGCCCGCTGCCTGCATCTTTGTTGAACGTGCGCCTGTCGGCAGTAGCGTTGTTTACCGATAAGGCATAGCTAACGGCAAGGGTAAAATCCTTGGCCAATGGTTCGGTATAGGTTACGTTGGTATTGATATTGGTGCTTTTGGTTTTATTTACCTTGTACTGATCGATGGTGTCTTTGCTCACATAGGTACCAACCGAATCATAAAACTGGGTGTTTGATCTCAGGAAACCTTTAGAGTCGCTTTCGTTGAAAGCGGTTTTAAAGTTTACAGAAAGCGTACGGCTTTTCTTTTTAAACTTTTTGGTGTAGAAGGCATTGGCGTTAAATACCTTGCCATCAACATCGGCGCTGTTTTCACGGTCGTTGCTGTTGATGAGGCTGCCATCCAAACGACGGGTTTGCGTTGCGAAATTGCTCCTGGTATTGCTGTTCCTTAACGTCCCGTCGGCAGTGATCTTCAGGTTCTGCATCGAATCGAGTTTTACCTGATAGTTTACATCTACCTTTTGGCGGAACATGTAATTATGATTGTTCTGATCGCTGTTGGTGTTTGATACATTACCCGGGAAATTATTTTGCTGCTGGGTATTGCTCGTTCCATCAACGGTTAACGAACCTATTTTATAATTGGTGTTTAACGATTCCTTATCGCTGTTCCATTTGGTATCATAATGCGCACCGCCGGTACGCGCTACGGGTTTCCCCTTTCCGTTGTACCTGCCGTCAAAACTATCCAGATCATCACCACCACCGCCGAAGATATAAATACCACCATCGTCGCCAAACTCCATGCCGCCACCGCCGCCATATTTGTTATTATCCTCCCAGCCTAAACCTGTTTTGCCTGTATTGCCGAGAGTGCCGTAAAGTGAAAATTTTTGTTTGCCTTTAAAGCGGTTAAACAAGGCCTGCCCCTGGTAATAGCCATCGGTACCTATACCGCCGTCAAGCTTACCAAAGTAGCCGTTCTTTTTATCTTCCTTAAGTTTAATGTTGATGGTTTTATCCTTTACGCCATCATCGATGCCCGTAAAGGCAGCCTGATCGCTCTTTTTATCATAAAGTTGTACCTTATCCACCATATCGGCGCGCAGGTTTTTGGTAACCAGGGTAGGGTCATCGCCAAAAAACTCTTCGCCATCAACCAACACTTTTTTTACCGTTTGGCCCTGTGCCGTGATCTTGCCGTCTTTATCTACCTCGATACCTGGCAGCTGTTTCAGCAGGTCCTCAACCTTTGAGTTGGGCTGGATATTGTAGGCTGCCGGGTTAAACTCGGTAGTATCGCCTTTAATTTTGATGGCCGCCGCTTTTCCCTTTACAATAACTTCCTGCAAAAGCCTTTCTTTGAGCAGCATATTGATACGGCCGAAATTGTGGGTGGTGTGTGCCGAATCTAAAGTAAAACGTTCTACAAAGTCGGCATAACCGGGGTAAGTGGCCAGTACAATGAACTTGCCCTTGCTTAAATTGTTAATGGTAAAAGTACCATCGTCCTTAACGCGCGTAAATTTTTGGAGGATAGAATCTTTAGCAGTTATAACGCTGATGCTTGCGTTGGCTAACTTAGAATTGGAAACGGTATCGGCTATCGTTCCTTTGATGCTGTAATTGGTTTGGGCTGATAAGCTTGCTGTGCCCACGAAAAATAGCAGTAGTCCAATAATTGTGATTTTCATAAGGTCTGTTATGAAAGCCAAAATATAACTAAATAATTAGTTGTGCAAGCGATTTAACATTTTATACTGTAGATTTAACATTTCATCGCCAAAATTTAACATTTGGTAGTGGATGGATGTGTTAAATGTTGTTTGTAGGTGATATGCACGGCGGTTAATAGCTGCCACTCGCGTCCTCGCGAGTGGCAGCGGCCTTTGTTTTATTACGCTGTTACAGCAATTAAATTGATAAACTTCCCCGCCGCCGCTCGGTTTCAACCGAGTGGCAACTATCTCCCGGCCTTTAGCGAGCGTGTGGTATATTTTTTAAAATCTATTCATACCTCAACGCCTCAATAGGATCCAGCCTTGCTGCCTTCTGCGCAGGGTAATACCCAAAAAAGATTCCTGTAATTGCGCAAACCACAAACGATAGCAATACCGATGATTCAGATACGATAGTCGGCCAAGACAAAGTAAGGGTAACGAGGTTTGACGATACAATGCCCAGCACTACGCCAATAATGCCACCGGTGATACTAATCAGGATGGCTTCCATCAGAAATTGAAGCATAATATCTTTCCCCCGGGCTCCGATAGACATACGCAGACCGATCTCTCGCGTGCGTTCTGTTACCGAAACGTACATGATATTCATGATGCCGATACCTCCTATCACCAGCGAGATCCCGGCAATTACAGTAAGCAGCACGGTAAGTAATCCGCTGGTTGAGCTTAGGGTATTGATCAGTTCGGCCTGGGTACGCACGGTGAAGTCATTATCTTCACTATCGCGCAAACGGTGCGAATCGCGGATGATCCGGGTCATTTCGGTTACGGCCGCATCTGTCACTTGTTCATTGGCTGCTGATGCATAGATATTTTGATAGTAGATAGTTGCCAGGATCCTCTTTTGAATGGTAGTATAGGGCGCTATCAGGATATCGTCCTGATCCTGGCCGAAGGCGTTTTGTCCCTTTGGATTGAGGATGCCAATGATCTGGAACGGGATTTTATTAAACCGGATTACTTTGCCTATTGGGTTTTCACCATTGGGGAACAGGTTGTCAATAACTGTTTGGCCTATTAAACAAACCTTTGCCGATGTTAGGACATCCTGTTCGGTAAAGGCGATGCCGTCTTTTAAGCTCAGCTTGCGAATGTCGAGGTAATCCGGGCTGACACCCTGTATAGTTGTAGGCCAGTTTAATGCGCCATTAATAGCCTGGCCTTTTGAGGTTATTGAAGGCGAAAGCTCCGTAATATATTGTGCTTTTTGCAGGGCAACAATATCTTTTTGAGTGAGGGTTTGAAAGCTTGAACCTGCAATACGCACACCGCCGTTGAGGTTACTGCTCGGCAGCACAGTGATCATGTTTGAGCCCATGCTTGATAACTGGTCATGGATGCTTTGTTTTGATCCCTGCCCGATGGCCACCATCGCTATTACCGATGCTACACCGATAATAATACCCAGCATCGTTAAAAAGGCCCTTAGTTTATTTCGTTGCAATGCTTTGTAAGCTATCCTTATCAGGTTAAATAAATTCATGGCTGCTTAACTTTAATAATCATCGGTAACAGGTAAGCCTGCAAGCACTTCTTTTGCCGAGCGTTGATTGGTATTCGGGGTATCCTTCTGGATCCTGCCATCGCGTAACTGAATGGTACGGCTACTGAAAGAAGCGATATCAGGCTCGTGCGTTACAAACACAATGGTTTTGCCCTGCTGCGAGTTGAGCTCCTGCATTAATGACATGATCTCATATGAAGTGCGGCTATCCAGGTTACCCGTTGCCTCATCGGCCAGGATCATTACAGGTTCGTTCACCAGGGCACGGGCTATGGCTACACGTTGCTGTTGCCCACCCGAAAGCTGGCTTGGTGTATGATCCAAACGTTCGGCCAGTTTTACTGCTTCTAATGCATGAATAGCCCTGTCACGGCGCTCGCTTACACTGATCTCCCTGTTGTACAAAAGTGGCAGCTCCACATTTTCCAATGCCGATGTACGCGGGAGCAGGTTATAAGCCTGGAAAACGAAACCTATTTTGCGGTTGCGCAGTTGGGCCAATTCATCGCGCGATAACTTTTTTACGTCTACGCCATCTAAAAAATAATCACCTATAGAAGGCTTGTCCAAACAGCCTAAAATATTAAGCAGGGTGGTTTTACCGCTGCCGCTGCTTCCCATAATGGTTACAAATTCGCCTGCTTCTACATCAAAAGAAATCCCTTTAAGCGCGCGTACAGTTTCACTGCCCATCTGAAATTCGCGCTTCAGCTCACGTATATCTAAAATCTTCTTGCTCATTACCGGCGTCCTCCCCCTCCGCCACGCGGCCTTTGCGGCATAAACGGACTACCGGCTGGTTTAGCAGCAACTGTTGATGAGCTTGAAGAGCCACCGGTAATACCGGTGATCACTGCATCATCGGCAGTTAAGCCTGACAATACCTCAACCTGGGTATTGTCATTCAAGCCTGTCTGGATTTTTTTACGCACTATTTTTTTACCCTTTAATACCCATACAATAGCTGTTTGTTTATTTACGCCGCTGCTATCTTTGCGGCTTTTTGCGGTATGTATGGCTGCTGCGTTATCATTGGCTCCACCGTTACTGGTACTCCCCGCGGTACTATTTCCGCCTTGTCCGCCACTTCTTTTCTTATTGCCCTTGTGCCCTATTTTACCTACTATCTCATAATCCTTCATCAATGTCGAATCGGGCATAAAGCTTAATGCTTTGGCCGGGATCAGCAGGGCGCTGTTAACTTCTTTGGTATAAATGATGATACTGGCGGTCATGCCAGGCTTCAGTTTCATATCATCGTTAGGTGCATTAATAATGGTTGTATAAGTAACTACATTTGATGATACAGAAGGGTGCAGCCTGATATCTTCAACCGTACCGGCAAACTGATCGTTAATAAAAGCATCAACCGTAAATGAAGCCCTGTTACCCGCTTTTACATCGCCTATATCGGCTTCATCCACATTGGCTTCAACTTCCATTTTAGTGATATCTTTGGCAAGCACAAACAGCGTTGGAGTGCTAAAACTTGCCGCGACGGTTTGGCCCACGCTTACGTTACGGTTAAGCACTACCCCATCAATAGGTGAGTAGATATCCGCATATGATAAATTCTTTTCGGCCGAACGTATCTGCGCTTCGGCACTTTTAACCGAAGCTTTTGCGGCATTCAGCGTATTCAGGGCAGTATCATAATCAGCCTTACTGATGGCATCGGTTTTGAACAACAGGTTTTGCCTGCCGAAGTTATTTTGCGCAAATACAAGCTGGCTTTGTGCGTTAAGTAACGTTCCCTTAGCCTGATCAACCGTGGCCTGTAAAAGCGACTTATCCAGTTCGGCAATGAGCTGGCCTTTTTTAACTTTCGAATTAAAATCGGCATAAACGTATTTGATAATGCCCGATACCTGCGTACCTACTGTTACGGTGTCAACCGGCTCGATACGGCCTGTTGCTGTTACGCTTTGGGCTATATAGCCTTTGGCCGGCTTTTGGGTTTGCAGCACAACAGGTTCTTCCTTTTTTTTGATGAACAGGAACCAGATGAGCACCAGTGCTGCTACTATGCCTGCAATAATGAGTATCTTTTTATAACTGCTTTTCATGATATCCGGTATTATAAAGTAATAGGTACACCCCTGTAAAAATCATAGATCTTTAACGTGAGCAGGGCATTGTATTTAGCCTGCACAAATGATTGCTGTGCCTGCACAAACAAGTTCTTCTGCAACAGAAAATCAACGGTATTGGCTACGCCAACTTTAAGCTGTTCGCTGGCAATACGGTAGCTTTCCTTGCTGTATTTATATTCTTCGGCGGCGGCATCAAACTGGCTGCGCGCATTTTGTACATTGATGTAAGCCCGCTCAACTGTTTGTGATAAGGTGACCTTCGTATTTTTAAGATCAAGCTGCGATTGCTTTACGCTGATCTTTGCTTCTTCAACCTGGGTTTTTACCACCCTTTTGGTGAAGATTGGGATAGCCAGGGTAAGCCCCAATTGCTGGTAAAAGTTATTATTGATCTGGTTGCCGAATGAAACTCCCTGCCCGTTGGCATACCCGGTATTAAGTGATGCACCTGCGGTAAGTGTAGGTTTATAACCAGCCTTCGCTTTCTCCACGTCGTATTGTGCTATCTTAACACCTAACTCGCCGCTCTTAACTTCAGGGCGGTTTTGCAGGGCTGTTTGTTCAGCTTCGCGAAAAGAGGAAATACTGTCAATCGGAGCCATCACCGTATCGGGCTGCATAATATCGAAACTCAAATCAGTTGGCAATACCAATAATTGCTTTAGGGTAAGCAGATCATTGCGTACGGCGTTTTTTGAATTTACCAGCGTGTATTGGTCGGTAGCTTGCTGGGCCTGTAGCTGGATCAGATCCTTACGGGCCACGCTGCCTACATTGTAGCGCTGTTGCTGCAACTTAACCTGTGCCTGGGTGGTGCTGAGCAGATCGGTATTGTAGATTACGGTTTCCTTATCCAGCAGTACGGTAAGGTAGGCCTGGGTAATTTGTAAAACAATATCGTTTTCCTGTTGAAGGATGCCCAGGTTGGCCGACTGCACCTGCAGGTTTTTTTGCTGGATATTGTTGTTGATGTAACTGCCATTATACAATGTAACATTTGAGCTTATCCCGTATGAGCCCGATACGTTATAACCCGAATGCCTGCCGTTATCGCCGTTGCTGAAATTATTACCATGCGCAAAGGTTTGTGAACCCGTGGCCGAAAGATCGGGCAGGCGGGCGGCCCTGGCTAATAAATATTCCTGCTGACTGGTTTGCTGCGACAGGCGCAACGAATTGATCTGGATGTTGTTCTTTTTGGCATAGTCGATACATTTAGCCAGGTCCCACTTAAGCGATTTACCCACCAGCGTGCTATCCTGCGCCTGAAGATATGAACTGCCCGTGAGCAATAAAAAGAACGTTATGATATGTTTTATTTTCAATGGCATAGTTTTTAAAATTATACCCGTAGCGGTCGATATTTACTCATTTGTGCAAGTAAGAATATCGGCTTCGGGCAAAATGTTTTAATATGACTACGCCAGGGCCTGTAAGTAATGTATTATTTTTATTACCGTAAGTGCCTGACAGGTAGGTTTATAGTTGAAAATGTGCGCTTAGATGCGCTTGCGGCGGGTTTAACGCGCTTGTGTAAAAAGTTTTTTACGATTGAATAATCAGCACTGCGGTATTAGGATATAAGGGCCGCGGTTGCGGCAAACAGACAGCCGAAATGATGAAAATCCCCCACCTGCGGTACTCAAAAAAATGTATAATTTAGCACATTATTCTAACCTGTAATGCTGTCCTGATCAGCAAGTTTAAACATGTATTATAAATGGTGGAAAAAAGTAAGGTTTTAATGCTTTCAAAAAGGGCATGTAAGCTTGTATTGCTTTTTATTATACTGCTGTCTGCAACTGAGAGCAGGGGGCAGGGGTTGCAGTTTGGTTCAAATGACAGCCTGATGAGCAAGCGCACCTCTTACCAGGTTTTTAAGGATGATCTGCCAACCTTTCATGATCACCTGGTCATTGGTTTCGACCTTTCATTGTGGGATAATCAGCACCTTGGCTATATTTTAAACTTAACCGATGATAAGGGTAACTCCTACAGCCTGAGTGCGATTTACAATCATGGCTCGTTCCTCAACTTCAATATTGATAGCCGGAGTAATAAGCTCAGCATCCCCCTTGCCGATACTATGCTGAAACGGCGTAAATGGTTTAAGGTGATAGTTGATCTTGATCTCAAAGGTGATAAAGTAGGCATTTCCGTAAACGGAAAATGGCACCGGGCTACAGGATTGGGTTTTAACGGTAAATTAACCGCGAAGATCACCTTTGGCAAAAACGAACATTATTCGGATGTGCCGAATATGGCCATTAAAAACCTGGTTGTCAGCAACGATGATAAAACCTATACCTTTCTGCTTAGTGAATGGACCGGCAATGATGTTTTTACGGTTGAGGGAGATAACCTGGGGCATGTTGATAACCCGGCATGGCTTATCAACGAATCATACTTTTGGAAACAGAAGTTCGTGCATACTTTTAACGAGGTTGCAGGGATCAACTTTAATGAAAGAAATGAACAGTTCTTTATCTTCAAAAGTGATTCCCTGATGTTTTATGATGCCGGGCGGGATGCAGTAGGAACAAAACCATTCAAAAATAAACTGGCAGTGCCTTTGCACCTGGGCAAAAGTATCGTAAACCTTAAGGAGAATGAATGTTATTTGTATGAAGTGCTCAAGGCCCCACAACCTGCTCCAAGTATCGCTGCTTTTAGCCTGGACAGCCTTAGCTGGGATTTTTATGGTAAGGCGACCATAACGGAGCAAAGGCATCATCATAATATTTTTTACGATAAGGACTTTAACAACTTTTACCTTTTTGGCGGGTACGGCTCTTTTAAATACTATAATAACTTTTTTAAATATGATAAAGCCGCAGATACCTGGCAGCAACAAAGTTTTACTGGCGATGTGATCAACCCCCGGTTTTTTTCGGCAGCAAGTACAGCTGATCAAAACAATGATGTTTACATTTTTGGCGGCTACGGCAACCAGTCGGGCAACCAGGTAGTAGGCGGGATGCACTATTATGACCTGTACCGGGTTAACCTGGATAAGCATAGCATTAAAAAGCTCTGGGAGATCAAACCGGATGAAGAAGCATTTGTACCAGCCAATAATCTCATTGTATCCAAAGATAAGCAGTTTTTTTATGTGCTATGCTATCCGCATGAACGGCCTAAAACCAGTTTGCGTCTGTACAAATTTTCAATAAAAGATGGTTCGTACCAGGTAGTAAGCGGTACCATCCCGGTTGTGTCCGAACGGATAGAAACTGACCATAACCTGTTTTATAATGCCGGGCAGGATGTATTTTACTGCACTACCCAGGAGTTTGAAACACCATCCCGGTCTACCATAAAAATCTTCGCACTTACCGCGCCGCCTGTGAGCCAGGAGGCATTTGTGGCCGCCCACCAACCCAAAAGCAAATCTTTTACTTTATACAGGATATTGGGTGGCGCGTCTGCATTTGTGTTGTTATACGGAATTGTTGTATTTTTCTTAAGGCGGAAAAAGGATAACGATGAACCTGCTGCTGTTAACGAAGAGCGTTTTGCCGAACAAAAAATAGAACCTGAAATAGGCAACAAGGCCAACGCTGTTTACCTCCTTGGCGAGTTCACTGTTTATGATAAAAATAAGCGGGATATTACTTACCTGTTTAGTCCCAAGATCAAGCAGCTGTTTATCCTTATTTTGTTGAACAGTCGCGAAAAGAACGGTGTGGTATCAAAAAAAATCTCCACTACACTATGGCCGGATAAGGATGTAGTCAAAACTAAGAATATTCGCGGTGTAACCATCAATCACCTTCGTAACATCCTTTCGGATATAGATGGCCTGGAACTTGCTTTTTTAAACGATACCTATAGTTTTATCAGCACCGAACATTTTTATTGCGATTATTTTGTGGTGAGGGAAGCACTTAAACAAACTAATGTTGGTGAACCTTCCGCGTTCAGTTACCTCGACTTAGTTGCCCGTGGCGGGCTGTTGCAGCAAATCCCTGAAATTTGGCTTGATGATTTTAAGCAGGAGTATGAAGAGGTGCTGATGCCGGTTATTTTGCCGGTAATAAAAAAAGCTTACGATGCCTTTGATTATAAAAAAGCGCTGGAGATTTCGCGCATTGTGCTGAATATCGATCCGTTTAATGATATCGGCATTAAGTTTAAACTCAAAGCCCTGCGGCGTACCAAAGGCATTGAACATGCCCGAAAAATTTATGAGGAGTTTAGCGCTGAATATGAAAAGTCATTAGGCGAAGAGTACCCGGTCCCCTTCGAAAAGATCTGTTCTAATAAGTCTGACCCGCGCTGATAATAGCCCCGGTAATTAATGGGTTTTTATACGAAAGCTAAAGCAGAATGCACGAAGCTTAGAGTTAATATTTTGATTATCAGTGATATTTAATACTTAATAGACTTGTTTTATAAATAAGATGAATTTTTTATGAATAAATTCTACTAAATATATAGATTTAATAGAATATTTATATATTTGTAACAGATTAGTTTGCGAACGGGGTTCATTTTAAACTAAATGGCAGGAGCTGGCCGGCAGCAAATGGATGGTTCGATTCCACCCCTGCATCTCTTCTCATCTCATGATTTATGTTTTATAATTGGTTAGCAAAAAGAGTATTCCTGCCCATCAGGAACTCTTTTGCCTTTTTTGGGAGGGTCTAAGTGGGATGTTAAATTATATGACTCTAACGGAAAAATAAATTAATCAAAGAAGGCCTGTCACCCTGAGCCCGTCGAAGGGTCGTGCGCAGAGGCCTTGCCCGCCATGCTTCGACGAGCTCTGCATGACACCCGATTTTGATTGAGCCAGGGGAATGATGATTTTCGTAAGTCACGATGCGAAAGAAAAGAGGATTCTTACTATTACTTAGGATAAGCTTCACTAATATGTGTGAATTTTAGCCAAAATGAACCCCATCCTATCCTTTCCCGGATAAAATACTTATTAAAAAAATTTAAAAAGTTCTTTTAATTCAAATTTTGTTTTAGTAAGTTTGTATTGATAATGCACAGCATATTATTATACGCACTTTACTTTACCCTCATGTCGGTGAGGATAAACATTTTTGTTAATTGGTTTGATAAAAATCCTCGCCCTTGGCGGGGGTTTTTTGTATAGCGACTTTTTTAAACATTAACATATAACATATAGGTTCTGAACAAATTATGGCACGATTAAATTTATTGGAAGAGACACGTTACGAGAAGTTACCGGTAAGCGTATACAACAACCAACAGGAAGCCTCGGTAGCGGTAGCGAACCGGATAGCAGATCTGATCCGCGCGAAACAAGCTAAAGGCGAAAAAGCGGTATTAGGGCTTGCCACCGGTGTAACCCCGATAGGGGTATATGCCGAACTGGTAAGGCAGCACAAAGAAGCAGGCTTAAGCTTTAAGAATGTGATCACTTTCAATCTGGATGAGTATTACCCCATGAAACCCACAGCAGCGCAAAGCTATGTAACCTTCATGTACGAAAACTTGTTCAGCCATATAGATATCGATAAAGCCAATGTTCACATCCCTGATGGTACTTTGGATAAAGACGAAGTTGTTGCGTTCTGTTTAGCCTATGAAAAGCAGATAGAAGAACTTGGCGGGTTAGACCTTCAAATCTTGGGTATCGGTCGTACAGGTCACATCGGCTTCAACGAACCGGGATCTGCACCAAACTCAGGCACAAGGATGGTAACGCTTGACGACCTGACCAGACGTGACGCTGCCCGCGATTTCGGTGGTAAAGCTGATGTGCCAACTAAGGCCATTACCATGGGGATTGGCACAATCTTCAAAGCCAGGGAAATCATATTGATGGCCTGGAACAAGAAGAAAGCGCCGATCATCAAGAAAGCCGTAGAAGGAGAGATCTCAGGCGAAGTACCTGCAACCTACCTGCAATTGTCACAACATGTAGAGTTTGTACTGGATGCAGATGCAGCGTCAGAACTAACCCGGTTTGATACCCCATGGCTGGTGAAAGATTGTGTATGGGATAACCGGTTAAAGAAAAAGGCCGTGATCTGGTTGGCGAATGAGGTTAACAAACCGGTACTGAAACTAACAGAAGAAGATTATAATAACCACGGCATGGCCCAACTTGCGGTAGAGCAGGGCCCGGTATATAATATCAACATTGATATTTTTAACCAGATCCAGCATACCATTACCGGCTGGCCGGGCGGTAAACCGGATGCGGATGATTCGCAAAGACCGGAAAGGGCGTTGCCTGCCAAAAAGAGAAGTATCATCTTTTCACCGCACCCCGATGATGATGTGATTTCGATGGGGGGTACATTTATCCGTTTGGTAGACCAGGGGCATGATGTACACGTGGCCTACCAAACATCCGGCAATACCGCCGTATGGGATGACGACGTTTTGAGGTACATGGAATTTGCCATCGACTTTACAAAGAGCATCGGCGAAGAAACTGCTCATCTTCAAAAATCCTATGAAGATATGCGTACCTTTTTTCCAACCAAACAGCCGAACGAGATCGATACCCAGGAGATCAGGAACGTAAAAGGCTTTATCAGGAAAACAGAAGCGATTTCAGGCGCAAGGTATGCAGGTTTACAGGATGACCATATCCACTTTATGGCGCTGCCGTTTTACGAAACCGGTAAAACCAAAAAGAACTCGGTAGGTGAGGAAGATATCCAGTTGACCATCGACCTGCTTCAGAAAGTAAAACCACAGCAGATCTTTGCAGCGGGCGATTTTGCAGATCCCAACGGTACCCACCTGGTATGCTTCAAGATCATCTTAGCGGCATTAGAACGATTAAAAGGCAAGGAAACCTGGGTAGAAGATTGCTGGTTGTGGATGTACCGTGGTGCATGGCATGAGTTTGAGACTTATGAGATAGAAATGGCCGTACCATTGTCGCCACAGGAAGTGATCAGGAAGCGAAATGCGATCTTCAAACACCAGTCGCAAAAAGATACTCCGGTGTTCCCTGGTGATGATGCAAGGGAGTTCTGGGTACGTGCAGAAGACCGCACCCGCGACACTGCTCAACGTTATGACCGCCTTGGTTTGGCTGAATACGAAGCTATGGAAGCGTTTGTGAGATATAAATTCTAAAATTAGTTCATGGATCATGGTTGATGGTTCATAGAATTGAAAAATACATCTACCCCCAGCGTCCGTGTTATCACGGGCGTTTTTTTTTGTAAATAGTTGGCCGCAGGGACACGGCCAGGGAAAGGACAAAGCTTTATCGCGCGTCATTGCGAGGTACGAAGCAATCGCGAACCGTACAGAGGCACTTGTATAGTCGCTCTGCAAATCGGGGATTGCTTCGTACCTCGCAATGACGCTTATTTATATTTTTACCCAACAAAAAAGCCTCCCCAAAATGGGAAGGCCTTCAATATTAAATCCGAAATCAAAATTCCGATATCCGAAATTAAGATGCCATTTGCTTGCGGATGATATTCAACGCACCGCCTGCTTTAAACCACTCAATCTGCTGAGCATTGTAAGTGTGGTTTACAGGGAATGATTCGGTTGAACCATCTTTATGGTGTAATACCACGGTTAACTGCTGGCCTGGGGCAAAAGTAGTTAAGCCGGTGATATCGATGTTGTCATCTTCCTGGATCTTTTCGTAATCGTTAGGATCGGCGAACGTGATACCAAGCATACCTTGTTTTTTAAGGTTGGTTTCGTGGATACGGGCAAATGATTTTACCAATATGGCACGTACACCAAGGTGACGTGGTTCCATAGCCGCGTGCTCACGTGATGAACCTTCGCCGTAGTTTTCGTCGCCTACTACTATCGAACCGATACCTGCTGCTTTGTAAGCACGTTGAGTAGCCGGAACCGGACCGTATTCGCCGGTTAATTCGTTTTTAACGCTATCGGCAGTAAGGTTAAAGTAGTTGATAGCACCAATGAGCATGTTGTTTGAAATGTTATCCAGGTGACCGCGGAATTTCAACCATGGACCAGCCATCGAAATATGGTCGGTAGTACATTTACCTTTAGCTTTGATCAGTAATTTCAGGCCTGTAATGTCGGTACCTTCCCATGCTTTAAATGGCTCAAGTAATTGTAAACGTGATGAAGTTGGAGAAACGATAACTTCAACTTTGCTGCCGTCCTCGGCTGGTGCCTGGTAGCCTGCATCTTCAACAGCGAAACCTTTTACAGGTAGTTCGATGCCTTGAGGCTCATCAAATTTAACTTGCTCACCGGCTTCGTTAGTTAAAGTATCGGTAAGTGGGTTAAAGGTTAAGTCACCCGCGATAGCGAAAGCGGTAACAATTTCAGGAGACGCTACGAAAGCGTGGGTGTTAGGGTTACCATCCTGGCGTTTAGCGAAGTTACGGTTAAACGAAGTGATGATAGAGTTTTTACGGGTAGGATCATCAGTATGACGGGCCCACTGGCCAATACATGGTCCGCAGGCGTTAGCCAATACCACACCGCCCATTTGAGCAAAAGTATCAAGATAACCGTCGCGGTCAACAGTGTAACGTACCTGCTCAGAACCCGGAGTAATGGTAAACTCGGCCTGAGTTTTTAATTTTTTATCGATAGCCTGTTTAGCGATAGAAGCAGAACGGGTAATATCCTCGTATGATGAGTTGGTACATGAACCAATCAAACCAACTTCTAATTTAGTAGGCCAACCGTTTTCTTTAACAGCGGTTGCAAATTTAGAGATAGGCCATGCCAAATCCGGAGTGAACGGACCGTTTACATGTGGTTCAAGCTCGCTCAGGTTGATTTCGATAACCTGGTCGAAATATTGCTCTGGATTAGCGTAAACTTCTTCGTCGCCGGTTAGGTGTTCTGCGATAGCGTCAGCAAGTTCAGCGATATCGGCACGTTTTGTACCTTTTAAGTAAGCAGCAGCTTTTTCGTCGTAACCGAAGATAGAGGTAGTAGCACCGATTTCGGCACCCATGTTACAAATAGTACCTTTACCGGTTGCTGACATTGAACGTGCGCCTTCGCCAAAGTACTCAACAATAGCACCGGTACCACCTTTTACGGTAAGGATACCAGCAACACGCAGGATAACGTCTTTAGCTGAAGTCCAGCCAGAAAGTTTACCGGTTAATTTAACACCGATAAGTTTAGGGAATTTAAGCTCCCATGGTAAGCCGGCCATTACGTCGCAAGCATCAGCGCCACCAACACCAATAGCAATCATACCTAAACCACCAGCATTAGGTGTATGTGAGTCGGTACCGATCATCATACCACCCGGGAAAGCGTAGTTTTCCAACACTACCTGGTGAATGATACCTGCACCGGCTTTCCAGAAACCAATACCATATTTATCAGATACTGAAGCCAGGAAGTCATAAACTTCACGGTTAACGTCAACAGCAGTATTTAAATCTTCAACAGCGCCAATTTTTGCCTGTATTAAGTGATCACAATGTACGGTAGATGGAACGGCAACCTGCGGGCGACCGGCTTGCATAAACTGCAAAAGGGCCATCTGCGCGGTAGCATCCTGCATAGCTACGCGGTCTGGTGCAAAATCAACATAATCTACCCCGCGACCAAATGCTTTTTGAGCATCGCCTTCGCTAAGGTGGGCATATAAAATCTTTTCGGTTAAAGTTAGGGGTTTACCGGTCGCTTTACGGGCAGCATCAACACGTGTGCTGTAGCGGTCGTAAACCTTTTTGATCATATCTAAATCAAAAGCCATTTGTATTTGATTTTTAGGTGAAAAGTAAAAGAAATTGACGTTAAGCCCGTTATCCGGCCTTAGAGCGGCGAATTTACAAAAAATAACATTTGAAAGCGGTTAGTGCTTTATACAAATGTTATTTGGATATGTTCTAAATAAGTGATTGGAGGTTAGTGGTTAGAGATTGGTCAGTAGCAGTTTGTAGTGGCAGTGGCAGTCGGAATCGATTAGCGTCAGTTTTTAGTAGCATTTGTAGTTTGGAGCCACCAAGACCACATTGCTGCTGTCTTGAAATGATAGCAGCAGTCACAATAATTCATAAAACTATTATAACTGCTACTGCCACTAAAAACTGCTACTAATTACTTAAATTGTTTCAATATCTCCTCAATAGCCCTATCCAGCTGCGGGTCTTTATTTTCAATCCTGTCAGCAAAATCTGTTTTTACATAAATATCCGGTGTTACACCTGTTTTTTCAATGTCCTTGCCATCAAGGGTGTAGCAGCCCCAAGCAGGGATACGGTAAAAAGAACCGTCAACTAAGCCTTTGCCGCTTGTAAAAATGATCCAGCGGTAAGTTTCGGTGCCGACGATTTTGCCTAAGCCTAATTGCTTAAAGCCTTGTGAGGTCATCTCGCCATCGCTCAAGGTTTGCTCGTTCATGAGCAGGATGATCGGTTTGGCCGCCGGCGCGAAGTTTGATTGCTGTGTTTTTTTGCCATCGCGGTAGGCCCATTGCAAATATGGCTTTTGCGACAAGAACCTCAACACATTATCATGCACGTTACCGCCTGTGTTATATCTTAGGTCGAGGATGAGCGCGTCTTTATTATAAGCATCATCAACCATATCTTCCAGGAAATCTTCCAGGGCGCCATCACCCATGTTTTTCATGTATGAGTAAGCGATGCGGTTTTTACTTTTTTCGGCAACTGTTTTAGCATTTGATTTGATCCAGTCGTCGTAAAGATTGCCTGACAGGTCACCGGTTGACTCCGGGTGTAGCTTCACTTTAATATCTTTGCCGCCGCGGCTAAAGGTTAGCTCAATTTCCTTATCAAGCGACGGTTTGCTGAAGTAATAGTTACGGTCCTGTTTTTCATCAACCGTGACGCCGTTCACTGCTTTCAGGATATCACCCGGTTTTACATCGATACCTGCTTTATCGGCATTACTATGGATGACTATACTGCTGACTTTGTATGGTGAATCATTGTCAAAAATAATTCCGGTTTCCATGGTGCGGTAGCTGAGGGTTTTCTTTTCCTCGCTGCCGTTTGAGTAAAAGCCCTGGTGCGATGAATTGAGCTCGCCAAGCATATCGTTTAGCAACAGGCGAAGATCTGAGCGATTGTTAATATAGGGCACAAATGCTTTGTAAGAATCATGAACCTTTTTCCAGTCGGCCCCGTGGAAATTGCCGTCGTAATAGTTTTCATCCAGACCGGCCCAGGTTTCGTCAAACATCTGCGTAAATTCCCCGGCCATGTTACGGGTAAAGCTGTAATTGATATCTAACTTATCCACTTTGTTAGCATCGATGTTTAGGTTGTAGATATTGCCTCCGGCCAGCACAAAATATTTATCGCCATTGCCAAAAATGTTGTAATTGCCGAAGTCGCCGTTGCCAACTTTTTCAGTTTTAGGGTTTTCAAAAGCTTCAAGGGTGGTACGGTAAAGCGCCCCCTTACCTTCGCTATGGTTTGAGGCATAGTAAACCAATGTTTTATCTCCTTTTTGAATCACATAAGGTCCCTGGGCCTGGCCAAACTCCGGGCTGATGCGTTCCAGTCTTTTCATCGGTTCTTCGGTGTCTATCACAATATCGGCAGGCGGTTTAGGCGTTGGCTGCTCAGATAAAGGTTTCTTTTTGTTAGACGCTTTTTTGTCCTTATCCTTTTTGTTTTTATCGTCGTCTTTTTTCTCCTCTTTAAACAGGGCCGTAAACTTATCCATCTTAAAAGGATCATCATACTTTTGCAAAGGCATCCGGTAAACGTGGGCATCTTTTGAGCCGTAAGGATACTCGGGCTGTGTACGGGATGACGCAAAATAAATATACTTACCATCCGGCGACCAAAATGGCGCCGATTCTGTAACACCGCTATTGGTAAGGTTCAGTATTTTCCCGGTTTTTATCTCATAAACAAAAACGTCCATCTCAAAATTGCGGTAAGCGTTGTATACCACGTACTCGCCATTTGGCGAAAAGCGCGGAGGAGGGTTGTAGAATCCCCAAAACTCATCGGTAACAATAGTTTTTGATGTGAGTGTTTTCAGATCCAAAAGTTTCAGTTCATTACGGCCGCTCAGATAAATGGCCTGTGTACGGTCTTTATTCATGCTCAACAGGCGGTTACTGCCTTTATCTGATGTGAGCTGTTTTCCGGCTCCGGTACCATCTGCTGTGATAGTGTACCAGTTGGGATAGCCACCCAGGGTTTGACCAAAAATGAGGGTTTTGTTATCGCTCATCCAGCTTACTTCAGTAATGCGTTCGGTGGTATTGCGCTCCAGTTTTTTGCCGAATTTACCTTCGGCATCGCTTACAAATAATTCGCCGCGGGATACAAAAGCCAGCTTTTTGCCGTCGGGTGATAAAGCTGCTCCCTCAATTTTACCGCCTGTTTCAAACGATTGGTCTTTAGGCAGTACATTATTGCGGAACAGGTTTAGGCTAAACTTCCGCGTTTGTTTGGATGCCACATCGTACACAAAAATCTGGTAATCCTTTTCAAAAACAACCTTACTGCCATCGGCACTAACCTGCGGGCGTTTAATGGATGTCGGGAACTGGGTTAAAGCAGTTTTTTTACCGTCGATAAAGGTGTACAAGTTATATTCCTCGTTGCCCTCGTCGGATACAAAATAGATATTGCCTTTTTGATCAACGGTGGTCCAGAAATCCTTTCCCTGCCAGTCGGTATATTTTTTATAGGCTTTGGTTTTAGGATTGTATGATTGAATATCGGGATTGTAAGCGCCTTTATAATGCTTACGGGTTGGGAAATAAATACTCTCCCAAGTATTGCTGAAAAACAGCTCGCCGGTTTGCGGATGTTCAACAATGCCGTGAATGGTATTAAAATAATGACCGAACAACCGCACCGGTGTTCCGCCGGTAGCCGCTACTTTGTATTCACTGAAACCATTGTAACGGCTTGAGTTAAAGTAAATGGATTTGGAGTCCCAGGTCCAGGAATCTACATTATCGCCGGAATCGTTATAGGTAAGCTGCCTGATATCGCCGCCGGCAAGCGGCATTACGTATACATCGTTATTGCCAAACTGGTTTGATGAAAAGGCCAGCCATTGCCCGTCGGGCGATACCCGCGGACTGGTTTCTTCTCCCTGCATGGCGGTCAATCGCGTGGCGGCTGGGCTGTTGATATCGGCTTTCCAAAGATCGCCTTCGTAAGTGAAAATTACGGTTTTGCCATCGGGTGTTAGGGTTGGGTTAGATGTAAAATAGCTTGTGGTTTGGGCTTTAAGGTTTGTTTGGCACAATGTTGCCAAAAACAATACGATGTATAGTTTCTTCATATGGTTTAAGTTTTATGAATAAATGTATTTTTGAGCCATGTTAAAAGTGGTGCACCTCAATACGTATGACGGCAATGGCGGAGCGGGCAGGGCCTGCATGCGCCTTAACCGGGCATTACTTAGCCAAAATATCGATTCTAAAATTATAGTACATTATAAATTTGGAAATAATCCTGATATCAAGACTTTTAACCGTAATATTATCCAAAAATCATATACGGCCGCAACTATTATTCTGGAGCGGATATTGGCTAAACGGTTTCTAAAACCCCATAGCCGTACACCTTTTTCCTTTACCTGGTTTGGCCGTTCGGTAATCAAATATCCCGATGTTAAAAACGCCGATATCATTCACCTGCATTGGATTAATCACGGCTTTCTGGATCCCAAACATATAGCCGAAATTAGAAAGCTGGGCAAGCCTGTGGTGTGGACCTTTCACGACAGCAATGCCTTTACCGGTGGTTGTCATGTGCGCTATACCTGCGATCATTACCAGCAACAATGCGGTAACTGCCCGCTGTTAATCAACTCTGCCGATGATGATATTTCGCACCGCATCTGGCAGCAAAAAAATAAGGCTTATCAACAACTCGACTTCAACATTATCGCCCCAAGTTTATGGATGCAAGCTTCTGTAAAGAAAAGTAGTTTGATGCGAGGCAAAGCCGCAAGCAATATTCCAAATACGCTGGAAACCGATGTTTTTAAACCGATAGACAAAAAGGAAGCGAAAACCAAGGCAGGCTTACCAACGGATAAATTTATTTTTTTAAGCGGATTTATGCCGTCGCGTAAGGATCTGCATAAAGGCACTCAATACCTGTTGGAAAGTATGGAATTGCTCAGGCAGCGTTTGGGTACAGAAACCGATCAGATAGAATTGGTGGTTTTTGGAAACCGCGGCACAGAGAACCTGCCCGACTTCCCTTTCAAAACCAGCTTTTTAGGAACCATCAATAACGATGAGAAACTCGCCGTGCATTACGCCGCGGCGGATGCTTTTTTGATCCCTTCGCTTGAGGATAATTTACCTTACACCGTAATGGAAAGTCTGAGCTGCGGTACACCTGTAATCGCTTTTACTACAGGTGGTATCCCGGATATGGTGCAGCACCAGTATAATGGCTACCTTGCTACTTATCGCTCGTCCGAAAGTTTTACTGATGGGATGGAATGGATCATTAAACATCCTGAAAGGGATAAGTTGAACCAACAAGCCCGGCAAACTGTAATAGACGGTTTTTCAGAGGAGGTGATCGCTAAAAAGCATGTCGAAGTTTATAAACAATTACTGAGCAAAGGAGGTAGCAATGTTTAATCCGCGCTTAAGCGTTATCACTATTGTTTATAATAACGTAAGGGATATTGAGCGTACTATTCAGTCGGTAGTTAATCAAACTTATACCAATATTGAATATGTTATTGTTGATGGTTTATCCAACGATGGTACTTTACAGGTAATCGACAAATACAAAAATCAAATTGCAGCGTTCATCAGCGAAAAAGACCAGGGTATTTACGATGCCATGAATAAAGGACTTGCCCTGGCAACCGGTGATTATGTGATCTTCATGAACTCGGGAGATGAGTTTTATGATCACGAAACTGTTGCCGCTGTTTTTGCTTCTGCAGAAGATGCCGACATTTATTATGGTGAGACAGAAATGATAGCCGAAGACGGCAGCAGTTTAGGACAGCGCCGTCACAAAGCACCGGAAACGTTTACCTGGCGCGGATTTAAATATGGCATGAGCATTAGCCACCAGGCTATCTATATCAGGCGTTCGCTGACGGAACCTTATGATCGCCGATATCAATTGAGTTCAGATATCGACTGGATAATCCGCGCAGCAAAAAAAGCTACGAAGATAGTCAACGTTAACTGCTACGTGGCCAAATATCTGGTAGGCGGCATGTCGAAGAAAAAACACCGCCAAAGCTTGATGGAGCGTTTTGAGATCATGAAGCGAAATTATGGCTTGATCCCCACTGTTTTTAACCATTTTGTTATCGCCTTTAATTTGGGTTGGTACTGGTTGAAGAACAGGAGGACGAATGATTAATCGAACGCGATAATGTGTCCTGTCCCCAATTCTAAATAAAAGGAGTCTTTTGTTGACAACTGCAGAATAAGAGGCAGGTTTACTTCAATAAGTTGAAGAAGTTCGCTGTTTGAAATATTTCCTAATATTATCCTTATGATCTTTTTAGGGTCTTATTTATGAAATGTGAGTTTTTAAAATCCTGATCTTTGGTGATCACTACGAGATTCTTTTCATCCGCATATTTGCAGATTTCAGCATCTGTAGTATTCCATTTTTGAAGTATTTGATTGACGTGTAAAGAACTGCAATCGTTCTGTTTGTCCAGATATTTAGAAAGAGCTATTGGCAGATGCACATCAATCAGGAAGTCCATTAATGTACTTCTTCTAAAGATTTACCCGATAAACTAATCTTAGCATAAGATAAAGAAGCGAGTATGTCGTCCTTTTCTAATTCCGGATGGTCGTTTAAGATATCATCAAATGACATACCAGATGCTATGAGGTCAATAATAACTTCAACCGGCCAGCGCATATGCCTGATACACGCTTTCCCATGGCATATGTTTGGATCAACTGTAATTCTGTCAAGTAGATTACTCATATCGTAAATTTACAAAAAATCCCACAAAAAAAGCGATGAGTATTAACCCACCGCTTTCTTTTAAATATGAAGCTGCTTATGCTTTTTTCTTATCCGCCGGTTTTGCAGCAGGAGCTTTCTTTTTGTTTTCGGTATATGCGGCACCACCCAGCGCAAGCACCAGCAAAATTGAACCCGCCAACGAAATATTCTCGCCGGTGTAATAGGATGCCGGGTGGAAAATAAATTCAATTTTGTGGTTGCCGATTGGGATCTGAGCTGCGCGCAGAAGATAATCGGCGCGGAAATAAGGTTTTTCAACACCGTCGATATACATTTTCCAGCCTTTGTTGTAATATACTTCGGAGAAAACCGCAATTTGTGAGGCGGTAGAACCGCTTGTGTAAACCATATGGTCGGGCGAGTAGCTGGTAAGCTCAATTTTGCCTTCGCCGGCACCTGCTCCCAAAGTTTTTTCGTCGATAATGCTTTTGTATTGTTTATCAACAATAGCTTCATCTTTTGGTGTAAAGCTGCTGATGGCTACCATTTCCTGGTCTGCATTGTCGGCATATTTAATACTTTTAACAAACCATGCGTGGCCACAGGCTGTTTGATTTACCTGCATGCCTACGTTTTGTGTTTTTGGATCAGAATTAATAATGTACTTCACGTTCATCATATCCAAAACATCCTGGTTAATGCTTTTGCTTAGTTGATTATCAACAAGCTCTTCCCAGCGTTTTAGCCTTGCTGCCGAGTAACCACCCAATGACTTGTAGAAAAATGGTGTAAGACCATCGCCTTTGATTGATTGTGTGGCGTCAAATACCCTAAAATCAGGATCTTTATCTTTCATGATAAACTGGTCAACTTCGCGCGGCTGTGGTGTTTCATTATCCTGTCTCGGTGCAAAGTGATCTTGATTTAAATAGCGTTTATCGATACCCCAAAGGTCAACAAGGATCAGCGCCAGGAAAGCAAGCGATGCAACAGTTGGATTGATCTTCTTTTTAAGGAACGCCCAGGCAATCCCAAATGCAATAGCTATGAAGATAAGTGAGCGGACAGCGTCGGCCTGCGCCATTGATTCCCTGTCGGCAATTAGGGCGCGGGTAAGGGCTGAGCTGTCAGTTTTAAGCGCCTGACTTATTTGTGCAATAACACCAGCCTGCTGCTCACTTACGCTGAAAGATAAAAGCAGTGAAGGTACCACAGCCACAGTCAATACAATACCACCTGTAATATAAAATGCGATTTTTAATTTTTTGAACAGGTTTGCTTTGTCCTCATTTACAATGGCCTCATTAACCGCCAGTACAGCAAGGATTGGAAAGCAAAAACCTGCAACTGCCAGTATTGATTCAACCGCGCGGAACTTATTGTAAAGCGGGAAATAATTGAAGAAAAGATCGGATAAATAAGGCCAGTTTCTGCCGAAAGATAACAGCATGGTTAAAACCACTGCGCCAAGCAGCCACCATTTAATACGGTTTTTAACAATCATTAAACCCCATACAAACAGTAGGCAAATTACTGCGCCAAAATAAAACGGACCAGCGGTGAACGGTTTATTACCCCAGTAAAGCGGCAGGTAATTGGCAGAGATACCGGTAACCTGGTTAGGATCGGCACCACTTGCGTTTAAAGCTTTTATCACATGCGAATCAGGGTCTGTGGAACCTTGCTCGCCGCCGCCGTATGCATTAGGGATCAGGAATGTGATACATTCGCCAACGCCCTGGCTCCACTCATAAGCATAGTCTTTAGGCAAACCATTGCTCGGCTCAGTAGTATGCTGGGTAAGGTTGGATTTACCGCGAATGGTTTCGTTGCCATAGTCTGCAGTGCTCCAAAGAATAGAGGCGTTTACTGCTATGCTCAATAAAACTGCGGCGGCAATATATCCCAACGATTTTAAAAAGGCATTTAAGGTTTTGTTTTTAATGGCATGGTAAAGTTCAATACCAACCATGATCAATAAGGCCAGCATCAGGTAGTAGGTCATCTGCACGTGGTTAGCCCTGATCTCCAGGGCAAGAAATAAAGCTGTTACAGAAAAACCTAATAAATATTTACCGCGAAGGGTAAGGATAATCCCGGCAAGTATCGGCCCAAAAAATGCAATGGCGAACGCCTGGTTGGCATGCCCTGCAGTTAGCAGGATAATATTATACGATGAAAAAGTAAACGCCACCGCACCCGCCGCCGCAAGCCATGGGTTAACCTTTAACACGATAAATAAAAAGTAAGTACCTAATAAAAACATCAATACTGTACCAACCGGAGCAGGGAAAGTATAGTTTATACCGGTTACAACCCATGATGTTAAGTTAGCTTTATAAGGTGCCCATATCTGGTAGGTGGGCATACCGCCATAGATTTGGTTGGTCCAGAGTATCGTAGTGTCTTTAGCTTTGTAATCGTTGATTTCTTTTTGGGTTGATTGAGCCCTTGTAACGTCGTTACCACCTAATGTTTTTCCCTGGAAAGCCGGGGTTAAATAGATAAAGCAGATCACTAAAAAAATTGCAGCTATGGCAAAATGAATGCCGTTACGCTTAAACCAGTTATTCATTTAAGTTTTTTGAAATGGATATTATATTCCTCAAAAATAGAAATTACAATGAGAATAGGAATTATAAGTTTTGTTAAGGAATAACTTAACAAGTTTGCGCACGGCTGCGCAGCAGGAAAAACATGGTAATCAGCACAATAATAGATATCACATAAGCAATAACCTGCACTTTGCCGTAATCTTCGCGGTATTTGCGGATGTTGAAAAAGTTATAAACGCCCAGCGCACCCATGATCACCCAGTAAAAAGTGCTGATCTTAGTGCAATTGGCAAAAATTTGAGTGGCCACTATAAATACGATGACATTGGTAATAATCAGCGTAATAGACTCGGGTGTATTGTTATGGTTCTGCCGCCTGTTAAATACCGGATTATTGTCCATATTTATTGATTTATTTTACTTCTTCATAGTCAATAAACTCACCTTCGCTATCAGGTACGCTGCCTTTTTTTGGTTGCGGAACATGATCAATCCTGATTTTTCCATCAGGTTTTGGGCCTTCGTTATAATTACGTTGTTGTTGCTGATATTGCTGTTGAGCTTTGTTTACAACACTTTCAAACAGGAACGGCAGCAGGTAGCGTACCAGGCTGCGGATAATGTATAATATACAAATAGATATGATCAGGAAACGAATAAGAATCATACTGTTAATTTTGAGCTTACAAATATAAGGTATATAACGTTAAAAATGTTTTATTATGATTTGAAGATACCTGTAGCTTCTTTAATTTGAAAATAAGACAATTTGAAGATTTGAAGATTAAAACTTCTCCTCCATCATTTTTTCCAAAGCAAACATTTCGTCGCGTAGTTTGGCAGCCAGCAGGAAATCCATGTTTTTGGCGGCGGCGAGCATATCTTTTTTGGTGTTGTCGATTGATTTTTTCAGGTCGGCTTTGGTCATATACTGAACTATCGGATCAGCGGCAAGGGTTAGGGTATCAGTTTCTACATAAGCCTGCTGTACACCGCCCTTAAAGTCGACCACTGATGTTTGCTCCATAATTTCCTCGCGCGTTTTGCCAACCGTTAGCGGTGTAATGCCATGTTGCGTGTTATATGCGATCTGAATTTCGCGGCGGCGGTTGGTTTCATCCATCGTGATCTGCATCGAATCGGTTATGGTATCAGCATACATGATCACACGGCCACGGTCATTACGTGCTGCGCGGCCTATGGTTTGGATCAATGAACGCTCTGATCGCAAGAAACCTTCTTTATCCGCATCTAAAATGGCTACTAAGGATACTTCAGGTAAATCCAATCCTTCGCGCAATAAGTTGATACCTATCAATACGTCAAATTCACCAAGTCGCAATCCACGTAAAATTTCCACACGCTGCAGGGTTTTAACCTCCGAGTGGATGTAGCGGCATTTAATGCCCAGTCTGTCCATGTATTTGGCCAGTTCCTCGGCCATACGTTTGGTAAGGGTGGTTACCAGTACGCGGTCGCCCTTTTTAATGGTTTTATCTACTTCATCCAGCAGGTCATCCACCTGGTTTATTACAGGGCGAACGTCAATCACCGGATCAAGCAGACCTGTCGGACGGATCACCTGTTCAACCACCACACCGCCTGATTTTTCCAGTTCAAAATCGCCTGGCGTGGCGCTTACATAAACGGTTTGTGGAGCAAGATTTTCAAACTCCTGGAAATTAAGCGGACGGTTATCCAAAGCTGCCGGCAGGCGGAAGCCATAATCAACCAGCGAGATCTTGCGCGAACGGTCACCTCCATACATGGCCCTGATCTGCGGAACTGTTACGTGGCTTTCGTCAATCACCATCAGGTAATCTTCCGGGAAATAGTCAAGCAAACAGAACGGCCTTGCACCGGGCTTACGTCCGTCAAAAAAGCGGGAGTAGTTTTCTATTCCCGAACAGTAACCCAATTCGCGGATCATTTCCAGATCATAATTAACCCGTTCCTCCAAACGTTTGGCTTCCAGGAACCGACCGTCATCAATAAACTGTTTTTTGCGGGTTTCCAACTCTTCCTGTATCGCCCATATAGATTGTAAAAAACGTTCGCGGGGGGCAACATACAGGTTGGCGGGATAAACCACCATGTGCGTCATCTTTTCGATGGTTTTGCCTGTGCCAATATCAAAAGCGCTTAACTCTTCAATATCGTCGCCAAAAAAGGAGATGCGGTAGGCATAATCCAGGTAAGCCGGAAAAATATCCACTGTATCACCCTTAACCCTAAATGTACCGCGTTTAAAATCGGCAGTGGTGCGGGCGTATAGAATCTCTACAAGCCGGTGTAAAAAAGCATTCCTGCTGATGCGCGTACCTACGGCAAATTTGAAAACCGAGTCGGCAAAATCATCGGGGTTGCCCATACCGTAAATGCAGGATATTGACGACACTACGATCACATCGCGCCTGCCCGACATTAATGCCGAGGTAGTGCGTAAACGAAGTTTTTCTATTTCCTCGTTTATCTGCAGGTCCTTTTCAATGTAAGTATTTGTTGTAGGAATAAATGCCTCCGGCTGATAATAGTCGTAGTACGACACAAAGTAGTTCACCGCGTTTTCGGGAAAAAACTGCTTAAACTCGCCATAAAGCTGTGCCGCTAATGTTTTGTTGTGGCTCAGAATCAGCGTAGGTTTTTGTGTTTGTGCTATAATATTGGCAACTGTAAAGGTTTTGCCCGATCCGGTAACCCCCAAAAGGGTTTGATAGGGGTCGCCGTTATTGATACCTTCAACCAGCTGCCTTATAGCTTCAGGTTGGTCGCCGGTTGGTTTATATTGAGATGTTAATTGAAAATCCATGTTGTTATGTAAAAATACAAATAATCCAGAAACAGGGTTTGTAAATCAAAATAAGTACATGGTAATGACAACCGTATGTCAACATTGTTATGCCGGGGGGGAATAAATTACGCCAAGCATAAGTTAAAGCCAACTTAAAAGCCATGTCATTATAAGGAGCAGCGTGGATAAAGAGCATCTGGTGCGACGTGGCAATCTCGTGGTTAGGCCTGTGCGATATGCAAAGCCGCTAAGCATAGCTACGAGATTACCGCGCTATCGCTACCCATGACAACTTAAAACGGGTGTCATGCTGAGCAATGTCATTAAGTTAAGGAAAATCCCCCAGAGGGGGAACAGGTTTGTAGCAAAATATTATACCGATAACAACCGTGCCAGAGGTACGGAACACCGGAGTTGTGTACCGCTGGCACACCAAAAATCTATTCAAAATGGTTTCTACAAACCTTTTGCACCTCTGGTGCAGCTTGTCAATCTCTTAACTTAATGACATTGCATGCTGAGCCCGTCGAAGCATGGTGGGTAGGCCTCTGCGCGCGAGTCTTCGACAGGCTCAGACTGACAGGCCCTCTTTTGTCATTTACCTTCAGAGGCCCCCGGATTTAAACAAAGGAAATGACATGGTTTTTAGTTACAATAACTCACATTTCAGCCTTTAAACGCAATGCCCTGTCCAAAAAACTCTGTTGCTTTATTTTCTCTTCAGCTTCAATAATAGCCTTCATCAGGTTGTTTTGGGTATCGGCAATTTCCGCGGCGGCCGCTTTCATAATTTCCCAAACGGGTTTCATCCGTTCAATAAGTTCCTGGCCTTTTGTTGTTAACATGATAAGACGCTTCCTTTCATCGGCCTTGTCCTTTTTTGATCGGATCAATTTCTCTTTTTCCAATTCCTTTAACAGACTGATGGTTGAAGGGTGGGTGTAGCCAATTTCAGCGGCGATTTCCACTACGCTTAAAAGCGGCTTAAAGTGTAAAGTGTAAATAACAGGGAACCATTTGGGTTCAAAATCAATATTACTGGCTTTGTACACGAGCACACCATCTTTGCGCAGCTGCTCGGCCAGGCGCTGCAACCTTGTTGAAATTGCTAAAATTCCCGATTCGTCAATAACATTCATTATACCGCTGTTAATTGTTCAAATGTAACTGATAAAAAATGGTATCTGCAGCCATAAGCGGGAATGATTCGGGCAAATCCTGTTTGGCAAGGCGTGTAAAGCCATTTTTTTCATAAAAGCGATGAGCGGCTTTCAGCATCTCAACTGTGCCTAAATAAATGTCGGTAATGTTGTTGCGTTTACAATAATCAATAAGATTATTAAGTAGTAACTGCGCGATGCCCAGCTCTTTTCCCCGGTATTCTTTAAGCACAAACATTTTGCGTATGGCCGCCGCATTGTTATCAAAAGCAATAAGGGCAATGGTGCCAACAAGTTGTTCGTTATATATCGCTCCCCAAAAATCTCCGCCGGTTTGGTGGTAATTGGTTTCAATATCAAGCAGGTCGGGCTGGGCTTCAAGCGTGATAGGCACGTTAAATTCAATTTGCTGAATTGGTAAAATGATATCAATGATCTGCTGGCAATAAGTATTGTTGAGTGAGCTGATAACAGGTGTAGTATCCATAACTTTAATATTTATGTACAAATCTACGTAGTTAACTACATATATTCAAAATTTATTATCCTTCCCATGGTGCGGTATGACATTTAATAAACAAATAGTGATACTATTGCTCAAAAACGCTTAAATTTAAGCATGATTTTTATCCTCAATAAAACCAATACCATTGCCAACCAGTTCCTTGCCGAATTACGGGATGCCGTTATTCAGCAGGATAAGGCACGTTTCAGGCAGAACCAGGAAAGGTTAGGAGCCATACTGGCTTATGAGTTGAGCAAATCATTACATTACGAAACCAAAGAAATTCAAACCCCCTTGGGTACAGCCAGCGTTAACATGCCGGCCGATGAACCGGTGCTGGGTATTATATTGCGGGCAGGGCTCCCTTTTCACCAGGGTTTTATGCAGTTTTTTGACCGGTCACCTTCTGCATTTATCACAGCTTATCGCAAGGTGAAACGCAACGGTAGCTTTTTGATCCAGGTTGATCATATCTCAACCCCTAACCTGGACGATAAGATCTTTATTTTGTGCGATACCATGCTGGCTACCGGGCAAAGTATTGTAACGGTTTGTAAGGAGTTAATGGCGCAGTATAAAATAAAGGATCTGCACATTGCCTCTGTAATTGCCAGCACCGAAGGTGTGGCGCATGTTAAGGCCAATCTCCCAAAAGCCAAACTCTGGCTCTGCGCTGTTGACGACGAGATGACCAGCAAATCATATATCGTACCGGGTTTAGGTGATGCGGGGGACCTGGCATTTGGGGAAAAAGCGTGATTTGATTTGGGATTTCGGATGTCCGATTTCGGATTTAGTAATTAAGATTTTTTAATTTTGAATTTTCGATTTTTAAATCAAGGAATAAAAAAATTCCGAAATCGAACATCCGAAATCCGAAATAAAAATGAAATCCGATATAAAGTATAAACACATCTTCTTTGATCTCGACCATACCATCTGGGATTTCGATAAAAATGCCGAAGAGGCCCTGCATGAGTTATATGTTATTCACCAGCTTGGCGAAATTGGCCTGCAATCTGCCGAATTGTTCATCGAAACTTATACCCGTAACAATCACCGTCTTTGGGCACAGTATCATATTGGTGAGATCACTAAAGATGAACTGCGGGAGGCCCGCTTCAAATCAACTTTTACTGATCTTGGTTTGCATCCCGACCTGATGCCGCTTGATTTTGAGGATGCTTATGTAAAACTTTGCCCTACCAAAACCAACCTGTTTCCGCATGCGCACGAAACATTGCAATATCTGCAATCAAAATATACCCTGCACCTGATCTCAAATGGGTTTAAAGATTCAACGCGGATAAAAATCGCGGGGACCGATCTGGCAAAATACTTTCAGCATATCATCATCTCCGAAGATGTAGGTGTGAACAAGCCCGACAGGGCCATATTTCAGCATGCGCTTGACCTGGCCGGGGCATCAAAAGAAGAAAGTGTGATGATTGGTGACAGCATTGAAGCTGATATCCGCGGGGCGCTTGGTTTTGGGATGGATGCTATTTATTTTAATCCTTTTAATGCGGAAAAACCTCAGGATGTGCCGGTGCAGATTGCTCATTTAAAAGAGTTAACTTTACTTTTATGAGCATCGCCAAAGAACGTAAAGCTATTGATGCGGCCCTTGATGAATACCGCAAACAACTGGATGTTATCCCCGATGAGTTGTTTGATGTCACCCCGGAGGATGGCGGCTGGTCGTTTGCCGAGGTTTACAGCCATATTATGCAGGCTACGCTGGGGTCATCAATCGCGCTTGAACGTTGCACCCACGGCAATTGCGAGCCAACAAAAAAAGGCATTAATTGGGAAGGCCGGATCTTGCTGTTGTTAGGTAAATTTCCGCCGGTTAAAACAACGGTGCCCAATGCGGTAAGCGATAAAATGGCTGCCAATAAGATCAGTAAGGAAGATGCCAAAAACCTGATCATCAAATGCCGCAAACGGATTGAAACGACTATGCCACTCATTGCTCAATCATCGCCGGCTAACAGATACAAGCACCCGCGTATGGGAATGCTTAATGCCAGGCAATGGTTTAAATTTATCCGCATTCATTTGCAGCACCACTTGAAACAACTTAACAGGATCAAAAATAAATTTAATACAGCAAAGTAACCTTTTATATTTAATGTAGTCTTAACAGTAGGATAATGTTAAATTTCAGACATTTGTAAAAATCTTTGTGATGAATTTTGAGTATGCTTATTTGGTAGTTATAGGGTTGCTGATCCTGGTCGGCTGCTTCTATGCAAGTCCATATGAATTGACTGTTAACGAAGATGAGGACGACGAGTAATCGTTGCTTTATTAATGAAAATGTTGTTTTCCGGCATATCTTGCCGGCCTGTAAAATAGCCCCCTTAATTTAATGGCAAAACGCGAAGTTGATATTGTAGTAATATCTGATGTGCACCTTGGTACTTACGGCTGTCACGCAAAAGAATTGCTTAAATATTTAAAAAGCATCAAGCCCAAAATCCTTATCCTTAACGGCGATATTATTGATATTTGGCAATTTAGTAAATCATACTGGCCCGAAGCGCACATGAAAGTGGTGCGCCGCATCCTGAAGTTTGTTACCGATGGCATCCCGGTTTATTATTTAACCGGCAACCATGACGAAATGCTGCGCAAGTTTACCGATTTTAACATGGGCACTTTTCAGCTGCTTGATAAGCTCGTGTTAAATATCGATGGCAAAAAAGCCTGGATCTTTCATGGCGATGTGTTTGACGTTACCATGCAGCACTCCAAATGGCTGGCTAAACTCGGGGCTGTTGGTTATGACACATTGATTTTGATCAACAGTTTTGTAAACTGGTTCCTTACCGCTATTGGCAGGCAAAAAATGAGCTTTTCGCAAAAGGTGAAAGCCAGTTTTAAAGAGGCGGTAAAATTCATTAACCAATTTGAGCAAACCGCGGCCGATCTGGCCGTGGATAAACAATACGGCTACGTGATCTGCGGTCACATTCACCATGCCGAAATCAGGGAAATTACCTCCACTCAAAATACAGGCTCGGTGCTTTACCTCAACTCGGGCGATTGGGTGGAAAGTTTAAGCGCTCTTGAATATCACAACGGCAAATGGGAAGTGTTTAAATACAAGCCGGATGATTTCAATACAGATGCTGATGAAGATGACAAAACCGATTCGGAAGATCTGAACGCTATGCTCGATGTTAAAAACTTGTTGGAGCGCTTTAAGCACGAACACGATTAAATTACTTACCGAAAACATTTTTCTTTATTAAATTAAGCCCCTGAATATTGGTGCGGATAAATCAGTGTATCCGTTGTATCTGCGCCGCACAATCATCATCCTATTTGAAAACAATTTATTTTAATGAAGATACTGTTTGGTATACAGGGAACAGGTAACGGGCATATAAGCCGGGCAAGGGAAATTGTGCCCCTGCTGCAACAATACGGCGAGGTTGATTTGCTGGTAAGCGGCACCGAAGCCGAAGTATCATTATCACAACCCCTGAAATATCGCTTTCATGGCGTAAGTTTTGTATTTGGTACCAATGGCGGGGTGGATAACTGGGCTACCTGGAAAATCATGAACCTGCGCCAGTTTCAGCGGGATCTGCGGAGCCTTCCCCTGAAACAATATGACCTCATCATCAATGATTTTGAACCTGTAAGCGCCTGGGCTTGTAAATTGCGGGGTGTACCGTCGGTATCTTTAAGTCATCAATGTTCGTTTGTATCACCTAAAACACCGCGCCCCGAAAAAAAAGACCCTTTTGCGCAATGGCTTTTAAAAAACTATTCGCCTACTACCTATCATGTCGGCTTCCATTTTGAGCGTTATGACACTTTTATCAATACGCCGGTAATCCGCAGTGAGATCAGGCAGATGGAAACCTCCGACCTGGGCCATTATACAGTTTACCTGCCGGCTTATGATGACAAAACCCTGCTGAAATATTTAAGTGCCGAAAAAGAGGTTAAATGGCAGGTGTTTTCAAAACGGCAAAAGCAGGCCTACAAATCAGGAAACGTGGAGATCTTCCCCGTAAATAATGAAGCTTTTAATAAGAGCCTGGCAAGCTGTACAGGTTTGCTTACCGGGGGCGGTTTTGAAGGGCCGGCCGAAGCCCTGTTTTTACAGAAAAAGGTAATGATGATACCCATGAAAGGGCAATACGAACAGCAGTGTAACGCGCTTTCGGCCTCCAGGTTGGGGGTTCCGGTGGTGAGCGAAATAAATGATAAGTTTAACGGACATTTAAACCACTGGATAAACGACAGTAAAAAGATTGTAGTTGATTTTCCGGATGAAACCGCCGCTATTGTTGATAAACTGGTAAAGCAGTATACAAGGTAGTAAAGCATTGCAACTTAAGCGGTTTTTCTGCTAATTTTGCAACCGCAAACACGGCCGCACATGATGATCAATCTTTTCAGGAACTATAATCCCCTTAATGTTATATGGCTGGCTATTTTGCTGTTCGTGCTCCGGATTGGTTTCATGGTGCAGGTTCCCGAAAAGGTTGAGTTTATTTTTGTAGAACCCTTTGCACGGCTGCTGGTACCCGTAAAATATGAATACGCGTTTTCGCCGTTGCTTAATGTGATACTGGCCGGCGGGCTTGTATTTATCCAGGCTTTATTGCTTAATTCGTTAATTAATCATCATAATTTATTAGGCAAGCCAACCTTTTTGCCGGCGCTGATGTATATCACTCTTTCGGGCTTGTTTACGCCCTTTTTAACTTTAAGTGCCCCGCTTTTATGTAATTTCTTGCTCATCTGGATGTTGTTTAAATTATTCAACCTGTATAAGGGGGAGGACGTTAAATCAACAACTTATGACCTGGGTTTGATTGTAGCGGTGGGGTCGCTTGTTTATTTCCCGTTTATTTATTTGTTCCTGATTATATGGATAGCGCTTATGATATTCAGGCCGTTTAACTGGCGCGAGTGGGTTATTTCGATATTAGGTTATGTAACCGTGTTCTTTTTTCTTGCGGTTATTTATTTTATGAATGATATGCTGCCCCGGTTTAGCCATATCTGGTCGCCCTTAGGCAAAAAATTTCCCGATCATATCAGCATAAATTCTTACAACTACCTGCTGTTGGTGCCGGTAATTGTAATATTAGTGCTTTGTTTTTTTAAGCTGCAGCAAAATTTCTTTAAAAGCTACGTGCAGATCCGTAAAACATTTCAGCTGTTGTTTTTTATTTTTCTGATCACAGCACTTTCATTTTATCTCAATTCGGAATTTCGCCTGAGCCATTTTTTGCTTTGCGCAGTGCCGGTAACGGTGTTTTTTGCCTATTATTTTTTGTATGCGACCAAGCGCTGGTTTTATGAAATACTGTATTTGTTGTTGTTTATCAGCATCATTTACTTTCAGTTTAACAAATTTTAACTTTTACATTCGTCCTTATTTCGGCGGTTATGTTAGTTTTGTAGCCTGAAACTATATAATAAGCTATTTAGGTTCAACCCCAATTTAAAAAATAATTCTGATGAAGTTTGGAGTAGTTATATTTCCCGGTTCTAATTGTGATGAGGATATCATATATGTATTAGAGAAAGTGATGGGTCAGCAAGTGGTAAGGTTATGGCATAAAGATCATGACCTGCAGGGTGTTGACTTTGTTGTTTTACCCGGTGGTTTTTCATTTGGCGATTACCTGCGTTCGGGCGCTATTTCCCGTTTTTCGCCAATTATGCAGGAGGTTATCCAGTTTGCTGCCAAAGGTGGTTATGTAATGGGTATTTGCAATGGCTTCCAGATATTGACCGAGGCCGGTTTGTTGCCAGGTGCTTTATTGCACAACACCAACCGCAAATTTATTTGCCGCAACATTTACTTAAAACCGCAAACAACACAATCATTACTTACCGCTCAGCTTGATCCGCAGCAACCCCTAAGGATCCCGATTGCACATGGTGAAGGCAATTATTTTGCTGATGCAGATGTGATCAAAGCCCTTAACGATAACGACCAGGTAATGTTCAGGTATTGCGATGAGGCCGGTAATATCACTGCCGACGCGAACCCTAACGGGTCATTGGAAAACATTGCAGGTGTTACAAACTTAGGCAGGAATGTATTTGGCTTAATGCCGCACCCGGAGCGTGCTGCCGACGGCTTGTTAGCCAATGAAGATGGTTTAGCTATTTTTGAATCAATATTATCAATAGTTAGGGCCTGATGACCAGCCTGGTTATCGATATTGGTAATACACTCATCAAAATCGCGGTTTTTAAACTGGACGAAATACTTGAGGTTAGCCAATATGAAACCATTGATATGCCGGTACTGGATGCTTTGCTTAACAAATACCATCCTGTTAAGGCAATCATATCATCGGTAAAAAAAAATGCAGAAGCATGGCAGGCCGGGCTGGGGCAAAAAATTTCGCTGACGCATTTTAATACATTAATGACAAGCGGAATAAATAACCATTATTTAACCCCTGAAACCCTTGGGCCCGACAGGCTGGCAGCTGTTATTGGTGCATATCATATGTTCCCGGGACAAAATAGCCTGGTAATAACCGGGGGCACGGCCATTACTTATGATGGTGTTGACACCGCGGGAAATTATTTTGGCGGCAGCATATCGCCGGGCTTAAATATGCGTTATAAGGCTTTGAACAATTATACGGCAGGTTTGCCGCTTATTGAACCCGATGCCGGTTTTGATACGCCATACGGAAACAATACAACCACAGCCATCCGTTCGGGAGTGCAAAACGGAATAAAATATGAGCTTACCGGTTTTATTGAAAGTTATAAAACCGGCGATGGGCAACTGAACATTATACTAAGCGGGGGCGACAGCATTTTTTTTGATACTCTATTGAAAAATAGCATCTTTGCCCGCTACATAAAAATTGAACCATATTTGGTTTTAAAAGGATTAAACGCAGCTATACAAAAGCATAATGATTAAATATACCCGGTTTTTTATAACACTTTTATTGGCTGTTGCCGCTTTTTCAGCACATGCGCAATCAACGGCAACTTCAAGCTCTCCATATTCACGTTACGGTATTGGTGATATTGATCCTCAACTGATGGGCCAAAACATAGGTATGGGCGGTATAGCTGTAGCTACAAACAGGATAAGCCTTTTTAACAATATCAACGTAATAAATCCGGCTTCATACGGTGCCATTAATCTTACAACTATTGATGTTGGCTTATATGCAAACTTTTTAAACCTGTCGCAAACCGGTTCGGCAAGCCAAAAAAACAGCAATTTCAGGCTTAACCACATCGCATTCGCTATCCCTACCTCAAAACGTTCGGCACTGAGCTTTGGTTTAT
The DNA here is from genome assembly GCF_028993635.1 of Mucilaginibacter sp. SJ. Taxonomy (NCBI): domain Bacteria; kingdom Pseudomonadati; phylum Bacteroidota; class Sphingobacteriia; order Sphingobacteriales; family Sphingobacteriaceae; genus Mucilaginibacter; species Mucilaginibacter sp. SJ. Next base: position 3,053,695 of record NZ_CP118631.1, on the reverse strand, counting down.
TGCCATACAGCGAGCGCGGCTATAATTATAAAAAAACGGTAAATAAATTAGGTACTTCAGGTTCACCTGCGGATACCAACGTTACAAACTATACCTACAGCGGTGATGGCAGCTTATCAAAAGCATATTTTGGATATGGTTTTGGCATCGGTAAGCACTTGTTATTAGGGGCAAACGTATCGTATATATTTGGTAATATTAAAGATATCGCTACTACCGAAATTCCCGGCCTGGCAGGTGCCATCAACTCAAAAATTGAATCGAGCAATGCCATAGGCGGTATAAACTATGATTACGGCTTGCAGTATTCATTTGATTTTTCTGAAACCAAGCACCTTGTATTTGGCTATTCGGCATCGGCGGGTTCAAAACTGCATACGCAAAGCAGCTTTATTGTCAGCCAGTATTTTAATGACGCAAACGGCAACCAGAACGTAGCTGCCGATAGCGTGGTTAGCACAACCGGGCCTAAATCAAAATTAAAATTACCGCAGATCAACAGGTTCGGGATCTCTTTTCAAAGCGATGGTAAATTTTTGGTGGGTGCCGATTACTCCATGGGTAAATGGTCCGACTTATCAATTGCTGGCGTAAACCAGGGCTTACAGGATAGCAAAACATTTAATATCGGTGGTTCATATACCCCAAACATAGCAACCATCAGAAACTACCTTGCCACTGTTGACTACCGCATAGGTGCCATATATGATCAAACCTATATGCACATTAACGGTACTACAATTAAACGGTATGCCGGTACTGTAGGTGTGGGCCTGCCTTTACGCTCAAATAACGGCAGTTACTACAAAATCAATATCGCGGCAGAGATAGGTCAGCGCGGTTCGTTGGTTAACGGTTTGGTTAAAGAAAACTACGTTAACATTCACCTCGGCTTTACCCTTAACGATAAGTGGTTTACCAAGTATAAATTCGACTAATTTGTTGTCATGAGCCGCCCTGCAGTTAACATACCGGCTTTATGCCTGTTACTGTTGCCATTGGCGGCTTTCATCTCTTCATGCGAAAATGACCTGAAAAAGGTTAGGGAAATTTCAGCTAATGAGGTTGATACGGTAGCCCAGCGCACCACCGGGCTTGATCTGATCATGAGTGATTCGACCAAGGTTGAGATCCATCTTACTGCCCCGCTGATGATCGAATACCAAATCAAGAAGCCTTATAAAATTATGCCTAAAGGTGTAAAGATAGATTACTATGACCGCGGCACAGGCCAGTTTGCCGGTGATATAATTGCCGACACAGGTATCCAGCGCGAGCAGGAAAAACTGATCGAATTTCATGGTAACGTAGTTGCAACCAACGCCAAAGGCGAAACCTTTAAATCAAACGAGTTATTTTGGGACCAGGTAACCAAGCGGGTTTACTCTAATAAACCTGTTCAGGCCACACTTAGCGGCGGTAATGTCATGAACGGCAATACCTTTGAAAGTGATGATAAGCTTTTAAACCCTACTTTTAAAAGCAGCACCGGGCTGTTTCACGTAGATGAAAAAGCGACACAATAATGACTTTTTTTAACGAAAATTTTGTGTTATAGAATTTTGTTAAAAATTGTATCTTGCGCCCTCTTAAAAAGAATAGAATAATTATAAATGTAATATGGGTATAATGGGTTTTTTGCGCGAAAGGATGGGGAAGATTCTCGCATTCTTTATTGGTTTCGCGCTGCTTGCATTTATTGTGAGCGAAGTTGTAAGATCGGGCGGTTCCTTTTTCAGGGACGATAGTAACGAGCTTGCCATTGTTAATGGCGAAAAAGTGCCCTATGACAAATTCAACGAAAAGCTGGAGCAAAACTCAGCACAGTTTAAACAACAGGGACAAAGTATCTCTCCGCAAATAGCAAGCTATCTGCAGGAAACTACCTGGAACCAGTATTTAAGCCAGTTGCTGATAGGCAAAGAAATCGAAAAACTTGGCCTTACAGTTGGTGATGATGAAATGAACGTAATGATCGGTGATAACAATCCCGACCCGCAGATAGCCCGCCAGTTTGCCGATCAGCAAACCGGTCAGTTCGATCGCAGCAGGTATGATCAGTTCAAAGCCTACCTGCAATCAGGCAAAGCCGACCCTGCTCAGAAAAAAGCCTGGAGTGATTTCGTGATCGACCTTATAGAAGCTAAAAAAGCTACTAAATACATGACTTTGGTTACCAACGGCCTGTATGTAAACTCGCTTGAAGCTACAGATGATTACGAAGCAAAAAATAAGCTGGCCAATTTTAAATATGTATCGCTTGATTATGCTTCAATCCCTGACGCTAAAGTTACTTTAACTGATGCTGATTACAGCGCATATTATGATGCACACAAAGCTTCATTTAAAACTCCGCAGGAGTTAAGGAATTTTGAATACGTTAGTTTTAACGCGGCTCCTTCAAAAGAAGATTCGGCGGCAGTTAAACAACAGGCAGAGAAATTAGCGAATGAATTCAAAACTACTCCTAACGATTCGCTTTTTGTACAGATCAATGCCGAAACAAAAGCCCCTTTAGCTTATCAGCGTAAAGGCAGCCTTGACCCAAAACTGGATACTACCATGTTTAGCGCGGCCAAGGGATTTGTTTATGGCCCTTACCTTGAAAACGGCAGCTATAAAGTAGCTAAGCTGGTTGATACCAAAACCACTTTCGATTCGGTTAAAACCAGGCATATCCTGATCGACCTTGCGTCGGCGGGCGGTGAAGAAAAAGCTAAAGCTAAAGCCGATTCAATTAAGAAATTAATCCAGGGCGGTAAATCATTTGCCGAGTTGGCAACTACATTCTCTGCCGATAAAGGCAGCGCGGTAAAAGGCGGTGAAATTCCTTCATTTGACGCCAATGGCTCAATGGGCGGTCAGGGCAATTTAGTTCCTGAATATTACAATGCTGCTTATAAAGCAAATAAAGGCGATATCCTTGTTGTGAAATCACAATTTGGCTACCACGTTATCCAGGTTGAAGATCAGAAAGGTTCTGTTAAACTGGTTAAAGTTGGTGTAGTTGATAAACCGTTAACTGCAAGCAGCAAAACTCAAACGGTAGCTTACAGCAAAGCCCAGGCATTCTTAGCCTCATTAACACCTGATAATTTTGAGGCAGAAGCTAAAAAAGAAGGCTTGAAGCCCCGTACTGCCGAAGATGTTACTGCGATAGCTTCTGGTCTTCCCGGCCTGGATAACGCACGTGACGTGGTTAGATGGGCTTACAAAGCCGAAAAAGGCGATATTACCGATAAAGTATTTACCGTAGGCGACCAGTATATAGTAAGCCGCCTTACCGAAATTAAACCTAAAGGTACATTATCTCTTGAGGCTGTTAAAAAGCAAATTGAGCCAATGGTACGTAATGAGGTTAAAGGTAAACAATTGAAAGAGAAATTTGACGCAGCCCTTAGCGGTGGTACTTCAATTGACCAGGTTGCCCAAAAAGTAGGCAGCAAGGTAGTTCCGGTTGAAAACATTGTGTTTGCCAATCCTATTATCCCGGGTCAATCGGCAGAGTATAAAGTTATCGGTTCAATCTTTGGTTCGGCAATCAACAAAATTTCAAAACCTGTTGATGGTGCACAAGGTGTTTATGTATACCTGGTTAATGGTTTCACTAACCCGCCGGCACTTACCAACGCTATCAAACAAAAAGAACAAATTAACCAGGCGCTTTTACAACGTTCACAAGGCCAGGTGCTGGATGCATTAAAAGATAATGCAATTGTAAAAGATAACAGGGCTAAATTCTTCTAAACAAAATTTAAGGTAAATTTGCATCCGGGATCAGCGTTAAGCCGTTCCCGGATTTTTGTTTATATACGGTCTGTTAGGCTTTTATATAGAGCAGTTAAGTAGTATTAGCTTTAAACTTTGTGCGTTCTGCTTTCAGCTGTTTATAAAAATATTGATAATCAAGCTAAGTGGCTTTAGGCTTTATGCCTTCAGCTTTTAGCTTTCATATAAAAGATATGGATATCCAGGAAAACATAATAAACAAGGTGGCTCAGAGCGGCCTTGTTACCTTAGACCCGGCTTCTTTTTATCCTGCCGGCGATCGCGTTATTTATGATATTAAAAATAACCTGTTCCATGGCCTGATCCTTCGCGAAAAAGATTTCAGGGACTTTATAAAGGAACATGACTGGGCGCAATATGAGGGCAAAAATGTAGGTATCACCTGCACTGCCGATGCTATTGTACCTGCCTGGGCATATATGCTGCTGGCCAACCGGATGGCCCCTTACGCCCGCGAAATTGTTTTTGGTGATAAAGAGGTATTGGAGACCGTACTTTTTGAAAAGGAAATAGCCAAAGCGGATTTTGAACAATACCGCGGGCAGCGCATTGTACTTAAAGGCTGCGGTGATACCGAAGTGCCGGTATCTGCTTATGTTGAGTTGACTAAAAAACTAAGTGCTGTGGTTAAAAGCCTCATGTTTGGTGAACCGTGTTCAACAGTTCCCATCTATAAGCGTAAGGACTAAGTATTTAAGTGGCAGTACGCAATAAAAACAAGTTTAAACCATTTATAATAGCAGTTGTCATATCACAAGCCCTGCTAAAAGGGCTATTAACCAATGAAGAAACTGCTGATAAATAAATATTTTTTTACTGTACTGCTTTTTATAGCCTGTTGCCCGGGCGCATTTGCCCAGGAATTGAAAAAGATCAACGAGTCGATCTTTAAAGCTGGTGAACAATTGGACTACAAGATGAAATATGGTTTTTTTACTGCTGCCGAAGCTACAATAAAAGTAGAAGCCAGCGATAAGAAATATAATGACCGCCCGACATTTCATCTTGTTGCCGAAGGCAAAACAGCCGGCTCTTTTGACCTGTTTTATAAAGTGCGTAACCGTTACGAATCGTACGTTGACCAAACAACGCTGATGCCTTATTTTTATACCGAAAACAGGCGCGAAGGCAAGTACAGGCATACCGACAATGTGACGTTCGATCAGAAAGACAAGAAGGTAACGGCAAATAAAGGAACATTCGGGTATAAGGGCGAATCCTTTGATTTTGTATCAGCCTATTATTTTGCCCGGGCCATTGATGTTTCAAAGCTGCACCAGGGCGATACCTTTGATCTGCAATACTTTTTGGAAGACGGGTTTCACAGTATGCAGATAACCTATGTTGGCACAGAAACGGTTGAGTGTTCGCTTGGTAAATTTAATTGTCTTAAATTTAGCCCGGCAATTATTCCGGGGCGGATTTTCCGGAAAAACAGCAAGTTGTACCTTTGGGTTACCAACGATAAGAACAGGATCCCGGTAAAGGCCCACGTTGAGGTGCTGATAGGCAGCGTAACAATGGACCTGAAATCGGCTACAGGACTTAAATATCCTTTGAACCCTATAAAAGATTGATTTTAAAAGATAATGATTGAGGTTGGCAATGTATTACTGCACGAGGATGTAGTAAAAGAGAATTTTGTATGTAATTTAAATAAATGCAAAGGTGCCTGCTGCCTCGAAGGAGATTCGGGCGCACCACTTAATGCCGATGAACTTGACATCCTGAAAGAGATCTATCCCAAAGTAAAACCTTATCTTACCGCGAAAGGTATCAAAACCATTGAAAAGGAGGGGGTTTACGTAACCGATTTTGAGGGCGATTATACTACGCCCTGTGTTGATACCAACAAAGAATGCGCCTATGTAATATGGGAAAACGGCATTACTAAATGCGGTATTGAAAAGGCGTATGAAGAAGGTGCCGTTAATTGGAAAAAACCCATATCGTGCCATTTGTATCCTATCCGCATAACATCTTATCCAGAGTTTGATGTTTTGAACTATGACCGTTGGAATATCTGCAGCCCTGCATGTTCATTTGGGGACGAACTGAAAGTACGCGTTCACGAATTTTTGAAAGACCCGCTTATCCGTAAATACGGAGCAGATTGGTACCGGGAGCTGGAAGATACCGTTGCCGGAATTTAATCTTTTTTAAAACTTTTTAAGCCGGATATTTTTTTCATTAAATTGTAGTATAACGCCTTGCATAAACCTATATATTGAGCGTCATAGGAGTAATTACAATAAAATTGGATATTATTGTACTACCTAAAATATCTACGGTCATAATTAATGAAAAAGGCTTTAATAACAGGAATAACGGGTCAGGATGGCGCTTATTTAGCAGAGTTTTTGCTGAAGAAGGGCTATGAGGTACATGGGGTTAAACGCCGCTCATCCTTATTAAATACCGACAGGATAGATCATTTATACCATGACCCGCACGAGTCAGGCGCCAAATTCAGCCTGCATTATGGCGACCTCACCGATTCAACAAACCTGATCAGGCTTATCCAGGAAGTTCAGCCCGATGAAATTTATAACCTTGCAGCACAAAGCCATGTAAAAGTGAGCTTTGAAACCCCCGAATATACCGCCAATGCTGATGGTGTTGGTGTACTCCGTATTCTTGAAGCAGTAAGGCTTCTCGACCTCACCAAAAAAACACGCATCTACCAGGCTTCCACATCCGAGCTGTATGGCTTGGTACAGGCTGTGCCCCAAAGTGAAACCACGCCCTTTTATCCACGCTCTCCTTACGCGGTGGCAAAACTATATGGCTACTGGATTGTAGTTAATTATCGCGAAGCCTATGGTATGTATGCCTGCAACGGGATTTTGTTTAACCATGAAAGCCCAATAAGAGGCGAAACTTTTGTTACCCGGAAAATTACCCGGGCAGCATCAAAAATAGCCCTGGGCATGCAAAACTGTTTGTATGTAGGTAACCTTTCGGCACAGCGCGATTGGGGGCATGCAAAAGATTATATAGAAGCGATGTGGCTGATGCTGCAGCAGGAAACCGCCGAAGACTTTGTAATTGCAACCGGGGTAACCACTACCGTGCGCGACTTTATAAGGATGGCTTTCATGGAACTGGGCATTGAGATTGAGTTTAGCGGAAAGGATGAAAACGAGCGTGGGGTGATCATTGATATTGATGAGGAAAGAGCCATAGCGCTTGGATTGAACCTGGAGGCTTTGAGGTTTGGGCAAACTGTTGTAAAAGTTGACCCCAGGTATTTCAGGCCGACAGAGGTTGATCTGCTAATTGGAGATGCTGCCAAAGCTTATAACAAGCTCGGCTGGAAACCCAAATATGACCTGCAGGCATTGGTGACGGATATGGTACTGGCAGATCTGCAACTGGTAAAAAAAGATGAATATCTGAAAAAAGGCGGGTTTAGTACGCCTAATTATTTTGAATAACCAAGTATAAAACCATATAAACCATTATATGAAGAGAATATTTACAAGCATTATCTTACTGCTTTTGATAAGCGGGTTTGCGAAGGCCCAGTCAATATATCAACCTTATAACTACCAGTTTTACCAGAAACTAAATGAGGATGTTTATTCCACCAAAACAAGGGTACATAGTTCATTAAAACCATTTATGGTTGATGACTCACTTTTGAAAGTTCACTATGATTCATTGATGAACTTAAACGATCTTAAAGGGCGTTTTTTTAATGAGCATCAGATTGATGTTAAAAATAGCAACTCCACGTTCTATGCCGATCTGTTGCCCGATTTTAATCTGAGCCGTGATTTCTCCGGCAAAAAGAACACCAATTTTGGTACGCTTGGGATCCAGTTGGGCGGCACCTTCGGAAAAAACTTTTCATATAATGTGGCTGGTTATGAAAACCGCGCGGTATTACCTAATTATTTACAGACCTACGTTAACCAGGTTGGCATAGCACCCGGGCAGGCATACGCCGGTATTTACGGCAATGAATACCGCTGGTCATATATCACGGCTAACGTTTCGTATACACCGATAAAGTTTTTGAACATCAGCGCGGGGCGCGATAAAACCTTTGTTGGCGATGGCTACCGGTCATTATTATTATCTGATTATGCATCGCCCTACCCATTTTTCAAGTTAACGGCAACGCTGGGCAATGTGCGTTATATGGCCATGTGGACTTATTTTAACGACCCGCTTTCGGTAAAAGTAGATAATGGGGACAGGAAAAAATTTGGTGTATTTCACTATTTAGACTGGAACGTATCTAACCGGCTATCACTCGGTTTCTTTGATGCGGTGGTATGGGCGGCAAAAGATGATTTGGGCCATAAACGCGGGTTTGATTTTACTTACATCAACCCGGTGATATTTTTAAGGCCGGTTGAAGCTTCAAATGGCTCACCCGATAACGCTTTGATAGGATTTACAGCTAAATATAAGTTAACTGACGGCATCACCGCTTATGGTCAGTTTTCGCTTGATGAGTTTGAGTCTTCAAGCTTCTTTTCAAGTAAAGGGAGCTCTCGTAATAAATACGGATTTCAATTGGGTGTAAGAGGGGCTAACCTGTTTAATGTTAAAGGCTTAAACTATTTGCTCGAGACAAATAATGTTAAACCATATACCTATTCAGAGCGTTCTTCGGTGATCAATTACACTGAAAATGGCGAGCCGATAGGACATCCCTGGGGTGCCAATTTCCGCGAAGTAGTTGGACTGCTTAACTATTCATATAAAAGGTTTGATTTTTCAGGAGAGCTCGACTATGGGCATTACGGGCTTGATATCGATGGCCTGAACTATGGTAAGGACCCCTTTCAGGGTTATCGTGACCCGGCAAGGTTATATGGCAACTACACCGGGCAGGGCTTAACCACCAATATGGTTTACCTGGAGGGAAAGGTGGCCTATTTAATTAACCCTAAGTATAACTTAAGGTTTGAACTTGGCGGCCTGGTACGCCGTGAAAAGAACAGTCAGTTTAATGATAAAACATCAATGTTAACCTTTGGTATCCGCAGTTCATTCCGTGCTATATATAATGATTTGGCGAGGTATAAAGCGAATTAATTGGGGCTCTGCATGATTAAAGAATTTTAACAAAACATAAAAAGCGACCATCGGTCGCTTTTTATGTTTTATACGTAATAACAATTTTGCATTACGATGCTATCGTATTCACATTCCTTTTCTCTGCCATATTGCGAACCTGTTCGGCTATGCCATGGGCGTCGAAACCGCATTCGGCCCATAGTTCGGGCTGGTCGCCATGTTCAATAAATTTGTCAGGGATACCCAGGCGTTTAACCTGGATATTGGTATAGCCGTTATCAATCATAAATTCAAGCACCGCGCTGCCCATACCGCCTTCAATGCAGCCATCCTCAACAGTAATTATTTTATTAAACTTTTTGAATACGTCGTGCAGCAAAGCCTCATCAAGCGGCTTTACAAAACGCAAATCGTAATGAGCCGGGTTGTAGCCTTCGGCATTAAGTTCGGTAGTAGCTTTAACTACTTCGTTGCCGATAGCGCCAACAGACAGGATCGCCACATCATCCCCATCAGAAACCTTACGGCCTTTGCCTACGGGGATGGCTTTGAACGGTCGCTGCCAGTCAACCATAACACCGTTGCCGCGTGGATACCTGATTACAAACGGCCCCATGTTCTCCTGCTGGGCAGTATACATCAGGTTGCGCAGCTCTTCCTCATTCATTGGCGCTGATACAACCATATTAGGGATACAGCGCATATATGCAATGTCATAAGCACCGTGGTGCGTGGCGCCGTCAGCTCCGGCAAATCCGGCGCGGTCAAGGCAAAACACTACATTGAGCTTTTGTATGGCCACATCATGGATCACCTGGTCATAAGCCCGCTGCATAAAGCTGGAATAAATGTTGCAGAACGGAACAAGTCCTTGTGTGGCTAAACCGGCAGAGAAAGTTACCGCATGCTGTTCGGCAATACCCACGTCAAACGCGCGGTTTGGCATGGCCTTCATCATCAGGTTTAATGAACAGCCCGATGGCATAGCCGGGGTAACACCCATGATCTTAGGGTTTTGCCCGGCAAGTTCAATTATACTATGACCAAACACATCCTGGTATTTAGGAGGTTGTGGCTTATCGTATTTAGTTTTTTTGATCTCGCCGGTAATTTTATCAAACAAGCCGGGAGCATGCCACTTGGTCTGGTCTTTTTCGGCCAGTGCGTAGCCTTTTCCTTTTACCGTGATGCAATGCAGCAATTTAGGGCCCGGGATATCCCTCAGGTCCTTCAATACTTTTACCAGGTGATTTACATCATGCCCGTCAATAGGGCCAAAATACCTGAACTTAAGCGCTTCAAAAAAGTTGCTGCGTTTAAGCAGGGTGCCTTTAATGCTTTTTTCAAGCTTCTGGGCTATCTTAAAGGCATCCGGACCAATTGATGATAGTTTGGCAAGCACATGTGCAATGTCATCCCTGAAACGGTTATACGGCTTTGAGGTGGTGATATCAGTCAGGTATTCTTTCAATGCGCCAACGTTGGGATCGATGGACATATTATTGTCATTCAGGATCACCAATAAGTTGGAGTTTTCGATGCCTGCATGGTTCAGTGCTTCAAAAGCCATACCCGCGGTCATGGCCCCGTCGCCAATTACGGCTACGTGCTGCCTGTCTGTTTCGCCTTTATAGTGGGAGGCAACAGCCATGCCCAGTGCGGCAGATATAGAGGTTGATGAATGGCCTACGCCAAAAGTATCGTATTCACTTTCCGACCGTTTGGGGAATCCGCTGATACCGCCGTGGATCCGGTTGGTATGAAACTCATCACGGCGGCCGGTAAGTATTTTATGCCCGTAAGCCTGGTGGCCAACGTCCCAAACTAACTGGTCGTAAGGTGTATTAAGCACATATTGAAGGGCTACGGTGAGTTCAACCACGCCCAGGCTGGCAGCAAAATGGCCGCCGTTAACTGATACTACGTCAATAATATACTGGCGTAGCTCCTTGCATGCCTGTTCAAGCTCATTTTCATTAAGTAGCTTTAAATCAGATGGATAATTTATTTTTTGTAATAAATTCCCGGCCGGTACCTGCATTGACATTCGTAAGGATATTTAACCTGCAAAATAAGGTAATTATTGTTAAATTCTGGGTATATAAAGATATTAAATTACTTAACAAACAGGATATGCCAAACAAAATGACACATTAAGGCATATTATGATGGCAGACGGAAACAGCGGATTATTGGTTTTCAAGATTGAAAACCTGTGTTTTGCAGCTTAATTCTTGCTGTGATGAATCCGGCCGAAATGTTTATTTTTGACCGGATTTTATGACCGACGATAGTTTTGCCATTAGGTTACCCCAGTTTGAAGGCCCGTTTGACCTGCTGCTGTTTTTCATTGAACGCGATGAGCTGGATATCCACGATATCCCGATAGCCAAAATTGCCGATGATTTTCTGAACTACCTGCACCAGATGTCAAGCCTCAATATGGAAATTGCCAGCGAATTTATTTTCGTGGCGGCAACGCTTATGCGTATTAAGGCCAAGATGCTGTTGCCGCGTTATGGCACCGAAGAAGCAGGCGATGACCCGGACACCAAAGAAAACCTGATAAGGAAACTCATCGAGTATAAAAAGTTCAAAGAGGTGTGTGAAGAGATCAGGCCGATGGAAGATGAGCGCTTTAAACAGGAAAAGCGCGGCAATATCAAACATGACCTCGAACAGGTTGAGAAAGTAGCCGTGCCCGGCGAAGAGTTATCCGAATTAACCCTTTACCGCCTTATGGTTGTTTATGAGCGGATGATCCGCAATTTCACCAGGCGCAGCGAGGAGGTGAAACACACGGTAGTACAGTATCCCTACACCATTGAAAAACAAAAGAAGGCAGTTGCCGATCTGCTCAAGATCAATAAAATGCTCGATTTTAAAGCTATCGCCAAAGAATCTGAAAACAAAGTTCATTTTGTATACAACTTTTTGGCGGTGCTTGAAATGTTGCAACAGGAGCTGATAGATATCCAGATTGGATTGGGTTATAATAACTTTTGGATTTCGCCTAAAGAGATATGAGATATTAGATTTGAGATATGAGACAGAATAAGCCAAGTGTTTTAAAAAACAGGAGGCCATCGGTTAGTTTATCGGAGGCTGATTTTTGGACTGATGTTCCCGGGGAAATCAAGCGGGCTATTCAAAAAGCTAAAGAACAACTTGATATGGGCGAAGGGATTGCTCATGATCTGGTGATGAAAGAATAAAATCCAGATTTCCTGGTGAATAAAGCGATAATTGGAGTTATATGCTTGTTTATTGGTTAAATTGATCTTCAATAGTATAAGTATATCTATTCATTTTGGATAATTTATTTGCTATAAACCCTTGAGTGGCAAATTATATTGTGCTTGTTCTTATCTAAGTAAAATCTAACATTACTCTTGTCTCAAATCTCATATCTCACATCTCAAATCTATATCAATTGCGTAACTTAGCGCCGTTAAAAACACACAATGAAAAGAGACAAACTGATATTTAAGCTATTGGATGAAGAGCAGCAACGCCAGGAAGAGGGCATTGAACTTATAGCATCTGAGAATTTTGTAAGCAGGCAGGTTATGGAAGCTGCAGGTTCTGTTGCAACCAACAAATATGCCGAAGGTTTACCGGGCAAGCGCTATTACGGCGGCTGCCAGGTGGTTGACGAAATTGAAACCATAGCTATTGAACGTGCCAAGCAATTGTTTAACGCCGAGTGGGTTAACGTACAACCACATTCTGGTGCGCAGGCAAACGCCGCGGTTATGCTTGCTGTATTGCAGCCGGGCGATAAAATATTAGGTTTTGACCTTTCACATGGTGGTCACTTAACACACGGTTCGCCTGTTAACTTTTCGGGTAAATTGTATGAACCTCATTTTTATGGTGTAAGTAAAGAAACTGGTTTGGTTGACTATGCTCAGTTAAAAGAAGTAGCCCTGCGCGAAAAACCGAAACTGATCATTGCAGGCGCGTCGGCTTACTCACGCGATTGGGATTATGAGTTTATCCGCAAGGTAGCTGATGAAGTTGGTGCGCTGGTATTGGCCGATATCTCGCACCCTGCAGGTTTAATCGCCCGCGGTTTACTGACAGATCCGCTGCCGCATTGCCATATTGTTACTACCACTACCCACAAAACTTTACGCGGTCCGCGTGGTGGTTTAATCATGATGGGTAAAGATTTTGAAAACCCATTTGGTATCAAAACCCCTAAAGGCGAAATCAGGATGATGTCGTCATTATTGGATATGGCCGTATTCCCGGGTACGCAGGGTGGTCCGTTGGAGCATATCATTGCCGCCAAAGCAGTTGCTTTTGGTGAGGCTTTGAGCGAAAACTATATGAAATACATTGTGCAGGTTAAGAAGAATGCCGACGCTATGGCCGAAGCATTTGTGAAACTGGGCTACCAGATCATATCCGGCGGTACCGATAACCACTTAATGCTGATCGATCTTCGTAATAAAAATATTACAGGCAAAGCTGCCGAAAATGCTTTGGTAACTGCCGATATCACTGTGAATAAAAACATGGTGCCATATGATGATAAATCGCCATTTGTAACTTCAGGTATCCGTGTAGGTACTGCGGCCATCACTACCCGCGGAATGAAGGAAAAACATATGGAGCATATTGTTGAATTGATAGATGCTGTAATTTCTGATCCTGAAAATGAACATTCTATCAAGAAAATTCGTAAAAGGGTTCACAAGTTAATGTACGACTTCCCGTTGTACAGAGATAAGGATTCGGAATAAAAATGACACCAAGGCAGGAAGATCCATCAAACATAGAAAATAAGCGTTTAGCTGCGCTTAGATCATACAATGTTTTGGATACCATGCCCGAAAAGGAGTACGACGCCATTACGCGTTTAGCCTCCTATATATGCCAGGTACCGGCAGCGCTGATATCGCTGCTTGATGCCGAAAGGCAATGGTTTAAATCAACATACGGCGTCGACGTGGGGGAAACACCCCGCGCCGACGCTTTTTGCAACCGCACTATCCAATCCGACGCGCTTCTTGAAATAACCGATTCTAAGGCGGATGAGGAATTCAAGGATAACCCCATAGCCAGTGAAATGGGCGTACGCTTTTATGCCGGCGCGCCATTGATTGATCCGGATGGCCACAGGCTCGGTTCATTATGCGTGATCGATACAAAGCCGCGTAAGCTCACAGCCGAACAGCGTGACGCGCTCCGCACGCTGGCTGATGAGGTCATGTCGCACCTGCTACTCCGGAAACAGAAGCTTGAATTGGAGAAAAATTTGAAAAGCCACCAGGAGTTTCACGATCTTTTTGACAGTTCGCCCGATATCCATTGTATCATGGACAGGGATTTTAATATTGAGCAAATCAACCGCTCTGCTAAACCGATTTTGGGTTATTTAGCTGCTGAGGTTAAAGGCAAGCCCATCTGGAGTTTTTTTCCTGAAGAAGAGCAGGCTACATTGCTGTCGGTACTGAAAAAAGGCTTGAGCAGGCAGCAACGCCATTTTGAAATAGAAGCGAATATCATAACACCATCGGGCGATGTTAAATGCATTAGCTGGTCGGTAACTTTTAAAAGTGATAAATGGTTTGCCAGCGGGCGCGATATCAGCTATCAAAAAAAGGTAGCCGATGAGGTAGCATTACTATCATTGGTTGCAAGTAAAGTTACCAGTGGTGTGGTGATCAGCAATGCGGCCGATGAGGTGATATGGACCAATGAAGCTTTTGAGCAGATAACAGGTTACAGCCGGGCCGATGTAGAAAACCGGCGTTTGCGCGATGTACTTAAAGGCGTACCGCTGGATGCCGAAGCTGTAAAACGGTTGGATGAAGCCATCCGCAACCAGGTATCCTACGAAGTGGACCTGCTGATTGATAAAAAAGATGGTGAACCGGTATGGATCTCTGTATTTAACTCGGTGATTCGCGACAGCGCCGGGCAAACAGATAAATTTATCAGGGTTATTATTGATATAACCCAGCGTAAAAAGATAGAACAGGAACTGGAGATCCTGTCCTTCGCGGCCCGTAAATCGCCCAGCGGCATCCTGATCCGCAGTAATACTGGCGAGGTGATCTGGATGAACGAGGCCCTGGAGAATATAACAGGTTATACGCTCGACGAAATGCGTGGTAAAATGTTTGGCACTATGCTGCTTGGCGAAGATACCGACATCAGCGTGTTTAAAGCGGCAGTAAAAGCCGTAGAAGAAAAGCGGGGTTACGAAGTTGAAATAAAAATTTATAAAAAAGATAAAACACCAATTTGGGTATTTTTATCAAATACCCCGTTGTTTAACGAAACAGGTAGTGTTGAACGGCAGATTGCCGTAATGGTTGATATTACGGAGCGAAAGAAAACTGAAGAGCAGGTAACCATGCTTTCATTAGTGGCCAGTAGTACAGCCAGCGGAGTTGTAATTAACAACAGCGATGGTAAGGTTGAATGGGTAAATAAAGCTTTTGAGCAAATAACCGGTTATACTTTGCTTGATGTAAAAGACAATCATCTTGGTGATGTGCTAAAAGGGGAACTTACAGACGTATCTATTATTCAAAAGGCACGGGAGTTATCCCGCAATAAACAATCATTTGAGGTTGACCTGCTGGTTTACCGGAAAGACAGGCAGCCGTTGTGGATCTCGGTAATTAATTCGGTGATCATTAACAGTAAAGGCGAGGTTGATAAGTATATAGAGGTTATCATTGATATAACTGCTAAAAAGAAGGCCGAAATTGAACTGATCAATGCCAGGGAGGAAGCTGTGCAGTTGAGCCGCGCTAAAGATATGTTCATATCGGTAATGAGCCACGAGATCCGCACACCGCTGAATGCCGTAATTGGTATGTCGCATTTGTTACTGGAGGATGATCCGCTTGATGGGCAAAAGGAAAACCTTAATATTCTGAAATTCTCGGCCGAAAACCTGATGACACTTATCAACGATGTGCTTGATTTTGCCAAGATCGAAACCGGGAATGTTGAGCTGGAGAAGGAGCGGGTTGATTTAACCGAGCTTGTTCAAAGCATAACAAGCTCCATGCAGTATAAAGCCGCCGAAAAAAATATATATATTAGCAAAAGCATTGATGAGGCTATACCCAAAGTAATTTTGGGCGACCGCACCCGGCTAATCCAGATATTACTAAACCTTGTTGGTAATGCCATTAAATTTACCGAAAAAGGTGGAGTTACCATCGATCTGAGAGTGATACAGGAGTCAGAGCGAGATGTGCGCATCAGGTTTGCAGTAATTGATACCGGCATAGGCATTGCCGCAAATAAACTGGGTACTATATTTGAGCAGTTTAAGCAGGCCGAACTGGATACTACACGTAAGTTTGGAGGTACGGGCCTTGGCCTCGCTATCAGCAAGCGGTTAATTGAACTGCATGACTCGCGCATAAATGTTGATAGCGTACCGGGACAGGGATCAACATTTTGGTTTACCATAGGCTTTAAAAAAGGAGATTACCAGTTAAACAGAAATAGTAATAACGTGGAAGAAGGACTTAAGATAAATGTTTTAGTAGTTGATGACAACCAGATTAACCGCCTGCTCATTAATAAGATATTAAAGAAATGGGGTGCCAGTGCTGATTTTGCCGAAAACGGCATTGAAGCTATTGAAAAGGTTGAAACCAACCGCAACTACAACGTAGTGCTGATGGATATCCACATGCCCGAAATGGGCGGTTTGGAAGCTACAGGCATTATCCGCGCTAAAACAGAAACTTATTTCCAGCAGTTGCCGATCATTGCCCTTACAGCCTCTATGCTCAGCAACCAAATGGGCGAGATTAACGATGCCGGAATGAATGACTACATTCTTAAACCCTTTGATCCGAGGGTGCTTTACGATAAATTAAGCAGGTACCAGCAGCAGTAGAGTTTAGTGATTAGAGACTGGAAATTAGAGGTTAGTCGGAAAAATCCATGTCATTGTGAATAATTATCAGGGAACCTGAAAAAAAAATGTGATAACGTTAAATATATTTTAGCGATGTTGTGCGTGGGCCGCGTTAGGGATTGCAGTGAAAAGCGCGGAGCGCGCAGAGGGGTTGAGGGCAGGAAAGGCGAGGACTTGCAACGGAAAGCCCGGGCCGCAGGCAACGCCCATATTATAAAATTAATAAAAAAGCACACCCAACAGCCAATAACTTACGATCACGTCATTATAAACGACAACGAGGCGATCGAACGGGAGCATGACCACCCTGTATAGCATGCGATTGCAACGTCGCGCCCAGGCTCATTTCTCGCAATGGCGGATTGTAAACTACTCTACACCGCATAAGCTATAGCCGCTATACTCAACTTCAACCCCGGCACTTTTAATAACTCAGCCCCGCAGGCTTCAAGCGTTGAGCCCGTGGTTACTATATCATCAACTAATAAAACGTGTTTACCTTCAAGCGCAGCCGGATCTTTAACCGCGAATACATGCTGCATATTCTCAAACCGGGCAAAGCGCGACCGTTGGGTTTGTGTTTTGGTGGCCACCATACGTACAAGGCTGTGCTCATCAACAACCGCGTTTAATTTTTCGGCAAGGCCATAGGCAAAGCAGGCGCTTTGATTATAACCGCGTTCGTGCAGGCGGCGTTTATGTAAGGGTACTGGAATTATTACATCTGCTGTATTAAAAATATCATTTGCGGCCAGCTGTGCCCCTGCTATGGCTCCAAGCAGATTACCGATCTGGTGCATGCCTTTGTATTTAAAATGGTGCATCAGGTTTTGGATCTTTCCTCCTTTGTGGAAATAATAAAGCGCGTAGGCGGCTTCAACATTAATTTTACCCCAAAATTGCTGGGCTACAATATTAGCAGGCTGCTGATGAAAATTGGTGAACGGTAAATTAAAGCGGCAATCGCTGCAAATGATATGCTCACCTGCTACCAAACTGGCCTGGCAGGCCGGGCAAAGCTCCGGGAACAGCAGGGCGGCAAAATCTGAAAGGTAGGCACGCAGTAATTTCATGCCCTCAATTTAATACGGATTTTTTAAACTTCGGCCAGCTTATCTTTTTCTTTGATGGCAAGCTGACCGCAGGCAGCGTCAATATCCTTGCCGCGGCTGCGGCGGAGGTGCGTGTTAATACCTTGTTTGGTGAGGTAATCGGCAAATGCTTCAACTTTATCCTCGCCGGCGTTGATGTAGCTGGCAAAAGCAATAGGATTGTATTCAATGATGTTGACCTTGCAGGGCAGGTGTTTGCAAAATTTAGCCAGCTCCATAGCGTCCTGGATACCATCGTTCACACCATCAAAAATAATGTACTCGTAGGTCACCGGGTTTTTGGTTTTAGCATAGTAGTATTTCAATGCCTCGGCCAATGCTTTTAACGAGTTTTGTTCGTTGATAGGCATAATGGTATTACGCTTTTCATCGTTTGCCGCGTGCAGGGAAAGGGCAAGGTTAAATTTTACGTGGTCGTCGCCCAGTTTTTTGATCATTTTGGCGATGCCGGCTGTTGATACAGTAATGCGTTTGGCAGCCATATTAAGCCCATCCTCGGAGGTGATGCGCTCTATCGACTTCATCATGTTGGCATAGTTAAGCAATGGCTCGCCCATGCCCATGTAAACAATGTTTGATAAAGGCTGATTGTAGTTTTCGCGGGCTTGCTGATCAATTAAAACTACCTGGTCGTAAATTTCATCGGGGTTGAGGTTCCTTTTACGCTCCATATAACCGGTGGCGCAAAATTTACAGGTAAGGCTGCAACCCACCTGCGATGATACACAGGCCGTCATGCGGCCGGGAGTTGGAATTAAAACGCCCTCAATTAAGTGGTTATCATGTAAAATAAAAGAATTTTTTATAGTTTTATCAGCACTAATCTGTGAAGAATTAATTTTTACATTATTAATTACAAAATTTGCATCCAGTTTAGCACGGAGTTCTTTTGAAATATTGCTCATCTCGTTGAAAGAAAAGCAAGATTTTTTCCAAAGCCATTCATACACCTGTTTTGCCCTGAAGCCTTTTTCATCCATACGGATGAAATGCTCCTGTAAAGCATTCAGGCTCAGGCTACGGATGTCAATTTTATCTTTTGTATTGTTCACAGTGCAAAAGTACTTAAATTTAAAAAAATCTATCTTTTTTTAAAGTCATTCTTTTTGGCTAATAAAAAACAATAACTAAAAGTTAATTGTACTTATTTTGCAGGACAGATTGTTTTGAAAAACGTTATGTGTTACGATACCAAGTTTAAATTTTAATGAAAAGTTTTAGAGCCGATTACGTTTTTCCTGTTTATGCCGATCCGATTAAAAATGGAATAGTTACTGTTGATGATCAGGGGAAGATCATAGCTGTTACCGATAATACCAAGTCCCCTGGCGGGCAAATACAGCAGGTAAGCGGTGTTATTTGCCCGGGATTTATCAATACGCATTGCCATACCGAACTTTCTCATTTAAAAGATAAAGTAAAGCCCAAAGGCGGCCTGGTAAATTTTATAAAAGACGTTCAATCCTTACGCAATACCGATCAGCAGGAGATTCTTGATGCCATAGCTAAGGCCGATCAGGAAATGTATGATAACGGTATTGTAGCCGTTGGTGATATCTCCAACACTAATAATAGTGTTGCGATGAAAAAACAAAGCAAGTTATACTATCATACCTTTGTTGAAACTTTTGGTTTTTTGCCCGAAAAGGCTGCTGAAGTTTTTGAAAAAGCGCTGGTCCTGCTTAGTGAATTTAAGCCCGGCTCGTGTTCTATAACCCCGCATGCACCGTATTCGGTATCAAAGGAGCTATTTAAGCTGATTAAAAAGCACAGCGATGCCAACGATGAAAACCTGCTCAGTATCCATAACCAGGAGTGTGAGGATGAGAACAAATTTTACAGGTATAAACTTGGTGCTTTTTTAGAGTTGTACGAGCATTTTGGTATGGATATATCCTATTTCAAACCGCAGGCCCGTAACTCGGTACAATCTATTATCCCGCTGCTCTCTAACAAGCAAAAGGTTTTGCTGGTACATAATACCTGTACCAACCTGAAGGATATTTACTTCATCAAACGGTTTGACAGAAAGATAAATTGGTGTTTTTGCCCTAATGCAAACCTTTATATTGAAGGGCGTTTACCTAAAATTGATCTTTTTGTTGACCAGGGTTTTAATATTACCATTGGTACCGATAGCCTTGCATCAAACAGCAAATTATGCTTACTGAGCGAGATGCGTGCTATTCAGCAAAAGTTCCCTTCTATAAACTTACCGCGCCTGGTTGAATGGGGAACCCGTAATGGAGCCGAATACCTGGGTATCGACGATGAAAAAGGCACGCTTGAAGCAGGCAAAACCCCGGGCCTGAACCTGATCAGCGGCCTTGATGGGTTTAAGATCACCCCCGAAACCAAAGTGAAGAAACTGATATAATTGGTACTGATTTTTACGAATCAAATCGAATTACACGAATAGCGTCAAGGAGATATTCGTGTAATTCGATTAAATTGTAAGCAATCTATGCAAGGATTCGTGCAGATATCATACTTTGCTCACCGGCACAACCAAATGTATGGTAACTTCGGGTGGTGTGCCGCTTCTGTCAATACCATATTTGGGTGGCTGTACTTTAAAATCACCTTTAAACACGCCCTCACTGCCTTTTTCATCAAACGTAAAATGGATCGATTCGGGATTGGTTTTGCCTTTCATGGTTAGCTTGCCGCTGGCTACGTAACCGTTACCACTTTTTGATACCGAGGTTGATTCGAATCTGATGGTTGGATAATCATCGGCGCCCAGGGCCGATTTTACGTGGCTGGTTTTAATAAAGAAACCGGTTGCCGCGGTTGTAACATCAATAGTTGCCGAAATTTTAGCTTGTTCGGGATGGTCTTTATCAAATGTTATATCGGCTTTTAAACCGCTGAATGAACCGCTTACCCTGTGGCCTTCAAAAGTTACCTGCGCTTCATCGCCTTTCACTTTCCAGTTGCCAAAAATAGCGAATGCCGAAAAGGTTGTAAAAGCAATGATCAGGGCAGAAAAAATAATTTTTTTCATAAAATAGATTTTTAGAGTTATATCAATCAAAATAAAATGTAATGCGTTTTGTAGTAATTACGCTTGTTAAGTAAAACAGGTTGCTTAGCCGGAAAAAAGTTAACTTTGCGGTGTTTTATAGAACCTGTTGATTGTTTCATACAATCCGGTTAAACAATATCAATAATCAGGCTATCAGCTTTAGGCTTTGTGCATTTCGCTTTCAGCTTTATTTAATACCCGATACAACTGATGATAAAACATCTTAATATTACAGTTAAAGGCAAGGTGCAGGGCGTTTTTTTTCGTAAATCAACCAAAGCGGTTGCCGACCAGCTCGGTGTACGCGGTTTTGTATTGAATGAGCCTAACGGCGATGTGTACATTGAAGCCGAAGCTGATGACACATTTCTTGACATGTTCATTGACTGGTGTAACGAAGGCCCTGAAGATGCAGAGGTATCTTCCATTGAAAGCCATGAAGGCGAATTGAAAAACTATCGTAATTTTGAGGTTGTTAAAAGACGCTCATAAATAAATATCATCATTGTCTACCGCTAAAAAATTTGCAGGCCAAACTGCCGTGTACGGATTAAGTACTATTGCCGGCAGGGTATTAAGTTTCTTTCTTACGCCGGTTTATACAAGGGCTTATTCGGTTAAGGTGTACGGAATTTTTGGCAACCTTTACAGCTATGCCTCCATGCTCAACGCTTTGCTTGCGTTTGGTATGGAAACCACCTTTTTCAGGTATCTTAATAAAAGGCCCGATGATAAGCAACTGGTTTACAATAATACATTCGGCGCTATACTTGCCATAGCGATTTTATTTTTATTACTCACGTTTCCTTTTGCCAACTTTATTACCGGGTGGATCCGTATTGATCCCAGTACCCCCTTTGCCGAGTATGTTTTATACATCAAGTATTTCATTGGCATATTAATTATAGATGCGCTTTGTGTAATACCCTTCGCTAAGATCCGCGCCGACGGACGGCCCGGCAGGTACGGACTGATCAAGTTTTTAAATATTGTAATATTTGTAAGCCTTAACCTTATTTTTATTTACGGGCTGCCTTTTTTTATCAAACATAATTTACCCGGCACTGCCTGGATCGGCACATGGTACTATAAGGGCTGGTTAGGTTATGTTTTTATGTCGAACCTGATAGCCAGTTTGGCCACTATGCTCATGTTACTGCCCGAGTTTCTGAAACTAAGGCCAAGATTTAATAAAGCTTTGTTTCTGGAGATGCTGGTTTACAGCTGGCCGGTTCTTGTTGCTAATTTTTCATACCTCATTAATGAAAACCTCGATAAGATCTTATTGGGTAAATTGCTGCCGGTGGGTGAGAGTGCCACGCAGGTGGGTATTTATACAGCATGTGCTAAAATTTCTATATTCCTGAGCATCTTTGTTAACGCTTTCAGGCTTGGTGCCGAGCCGTTTTTCTTTAGCCATGCTAAAAATAAAAACGCGACACAAACCTATGCCACTATCATGAATTATTTTGTAATAGCGGTATGTTTGATATTTGTAGCCTTGGTGGCCAATATTGAGATCCTGAAATATTTTATTAAAGGTAAAGACCCTGCACAGGTTGCCTTGTTCTGGTCGGGCATTGGAGTTATACCTGTACTTTTGTTTGGTTATGTGAGTTTGGGGATCTACATGAATTTATCAGTATGGTATAAACTGACCGATCAAACTAAATATGGCTTGTATATCTCCGGCATTGGTGCAATAGTTACCATCGTGCTTAACTTAATATTTATCCCTTATTATGGTTATATCGCATCGGCCTGGATTTCACTCACAGCTTATGCAACAATGATGATACTCTCGTACCTGTGGGGGCAAAAAAATTACCCCATTCCGTACAACTTAAAAAAGAACCTGGCGTATATAATTGTCTCAATAGTGTTTGTTTTTGTGTCGTTTACGGTATTTAAGCGCAATATTTTTGTTGGTAACGGGCTTTTACTGTTATTTGCAGCGTGTGCATTTTATTTTGAACGTAACCAATTAAAAGCTATATTAAACAAGCGATGAATATCAGGATAATTAACAAATCAAAAAATAGTTTACCGGCCTATGAAACCGCTCATGCGGCAGGCATGGACCTGCGTGCCGATGTAGAAACTACGGTAGTGCTTAAACCAATGGAACGTAAACTCATTCCAACAGGTTTATATATTGAATTACCCGAAGGCTTTGAAGCGCAGATCCGCCCGAGAAGCGGCCTGGCATTTAAACATGGTATTGGCATTGTTAACTCGCCGGGTACCATTGATGCTGATTATCGCGGAGAGATCAAAGTATTGCTCATCAATTTCTCGACAGAGGATTTTGAAATCAATACCGGCGACAGGATAGCCCAGATGGTAGTTGCCAAACACGAACGTGTTAATTGGGAGCAGGTAGAAGTACTGAACGAAACCCAAAGGGGCGAAGGCGGCTACGGGCACACAGGGAAGTAATTAGAGTCAGGACTTTTAGAGTCAGGAGACAAGAGTAATAGAGATAAGACGACAAGAGTCAAGACACAAGAAAGTACAGAATCAAGACTATTAGAGTCAAGAGACAAGAAAGAAATAAAAACAAGACTATTAGAGTCTGAATAGAAATAAGACCACAAGAGTCAAGAAGCAAGAAGGTGAAAATCTGCAGCGAAACAAAATATTTAAAAAGAAATAAGGATAAGATGCAGCTTGTGTTTTCTGTCTTGTTTCTTGCTTCTTTATGCTTGCCTCTCTTCTCCAATGCTCAGCGCAAAAAGGGCGGCGATAATAAAGCCCTTGCATCGGCAGGTAAAGTAATGAGCTACCAGGACAGCGCCATGGTTAAGCAGCTATTCTTTTCGGCCCTGCGCGAAAAAACGGTTGAGAACTATAAGCTTGCTACCGAAATGTTTGAGCGCGTTTTACAGGCCGACCCCGCAAATGATGCTTCCTTATATGAACTGGCAAACCTTAAGAGGCAGCAAAGTGATTTTGCAGCTTCTGAGCCTCTTTTAGAGCAGGCTGTAGCAATAAATAAGGATAACGAATGGTATTGGGCGGCATTGGCCGATAGTTATGAAAAAACCAATACCATTGATAAGCTTGAAAATGTTTTTAACCAGTTGATCAGGCTTAACCCGGATAAATCAGCGTATTATTTTGACAAGGCCAATGCTTTTACCATCCTGAAAAGGTACGATGATGCCCTTAAGGTATATGATGAGATAGAAAAATTGAACGGCCCGAGCGATGATCTTTTAGCCAATCGTCAAAAGATCTATTTAAAGCAGGGCAAAATTGATCAGGCCACTTCCGAACTGGAAAAGCAGATAGCCGCTAATCCCGGAGAGATCCGTTACTACCTGGCCCTTGGCGAAGTTTACAACTCGAACGGGTTTGCCGATAAGGCGCTTAAAGTATTGCAGCAAGCCGAAAAGCTTGATCCGCGAAATGGTATGGTGCACTTCGCGCTGGCCGATATCTATCGCGATAAAAAGAATAATGAAGCCAGCTTTAATGAGCTTACCCAGGGATTTGCCATTCCGGATATAGGCATCGATCAAAAAATTAATATTATATCGGGATACTTTCCTAAGTTTCCGGAGGCTAATGCTAAAGCCAGCGCGCTTGAATTAAGCCGGATCCTGACCGTTGCCCATCCTAACGACGCCAGGGCTTATGCCATTTATGGTGATATGCTGATCCAGAATACCAAATATAAGGAGGCAAAGCCGGTACTTAAAAAATCGGCCCAGCTTAATAACCAGGTGTACAATGTTCAGGAACAGCTGGTGCGCCTGGATTTAGGCGACAATGACCTTGACGCCGCAATTAAAGATGGTGAAAACGCATTGTCATTATTCCCCAACCAGGCCTGGATGAACTATCTTGTTGGTGTGGCCTGGGCACAAAAAAAGGATAACAATAAAGCGGTTGGTTATCTTAAAAACGCTACTTCATTAGAACTTCAGGATAAGGAGCTACTTTCGTTAAGTTTTTCATTATTGGGGGATTGCTATCATGAGCTGAAGAACATAAAAAGTTCTGACGAGAGTTATGAGAAAGCTTTAACCTACAATCCGGATAATGCATTCACTTTAAACAATTATGCTTATTATTTATCGTTAAGGAATGAGCAACTGGAAAAGGCGGCAGCAATGTCGGCACATTCCAACGAGTTGCAGCCTAATACGGCATCGTTTGAAGATACTTATGCCTGGATCCTGTTTAAACAAAAAAAATATGCACAGGCAAAAGAATGGATGGAGAAGGCCCTGACGCATGATAAAGACAATAGCGGGGTTAAGTATGAACATTATGGCGATATATTGTTCTTCCTTGGCAATACCGATGCTGCCGTAACTAACTGGAAAAAGGCGAAAGGCTTTGGTGAGCAGTCACCAGTTTTAGATCGTAAGATAAATGAAAAAAAATATAGCGAATAGTTTACTTATAGCTTGCTGCCTGCTGGTAATGGTAAGCTGTAAAGCACGTAAACAAGTTTTGGTTACCCGTAAGGCCGATTCGACCGCAAGGACGAGCGATATTGCAAGCAAACTGGCTGCAATAAGGGCAAACCAGGTAAATTTTACAACATTTGCGGGCAAGGCAAAAACCAAGCTTAGCATCAATAATAACAGCAATGATGTTACCCTGAATATCAGGATAGCAAAAGATAAAAGGATCTGGGTTTCCATCACGGCAGTATTAGGCATTGAAGCGGCCCGCGCCGTTATAACGCCCGACAGCATTATGATCATTAACCGCCTGCAAAGCGTTTATATTAAAAAGCCATTTAGCTATATATATACTTACGCCAGCAAAGAAGTTAATTATAAAACGCTCGAGTCATTGCTGATTGGCAACGCGGTGCCCGAACTGCTGAACGAACAGTCGACCTTTGACCATGCCGATGGCAACACAACCTTAAGCGGCACCCTGAACGATCTGGTTTACAAGCTGATACTTGGTCCGGATAATAAGGTTACGCAAACCAATTTAGATAACCAGCGCCAGGCGCAATCATTACAGGTTACCAATAATACCTTTATCGAAGCAACAAACCGGGTATTGCCGGCACAAATAGATATCGCATCAGTAGTAAAAGATAAAAAAATACAAGTTAATTTGCATTATACTAAGGCCGATTTTGAAGTACAGCAAAACTATCCGTTCAGCATTCCTGACGGATACGAGCCTGGCAAATAATTAATAAGTTTATTTGATGAAGTTTTTAAAAGCAGTTTTCTTTTTAGTATTGGTATTTACGGCGTTTACGGTGCATGCCCAAAGCAGCGATGAGCTGAAACGCAGGCGCGATAAATTAAATAAGGAGCTTGAGCAGCTTAACCAGGACTACCAGGAAACCCTGAACAATAAAAAAACTTCATTAAAGCAATTAAGCATCCTTAAAGCGCAAATAAACCTGCGCCAGGAAAAAATTGAGAATATCAACTCGGAGGTAAGAAACCTGGATAACCAAATCTCTGAGAGCAATAATAACGTACGTAGCTTACAATCGCAGTTAGACCAGCTTAAAAAGGAGTATGCAGCCATGATCCTGTTTGCATACCGTAATCAGAGCGCCTATAATAAAATGATGTTCCTTTTTGCGTCAAAAGACTTTAACCAGGCCTATAAACGTTTAAAATATTTACAGCAGTTTGGTACCTACCGCGAGCGGCAGGCAAACTATATCCAGGGCACGCAAAAAGAGCTGCATGTTAAAATTAATGAGCTTGACCGTACCAAAGACGAAAAAAATGATCTTTTAAAAGATCAGCAAAAAGAAAAGGAAACACTGGGTAACGAGCGGAACAACCAGGTTAGGGTGGTAAGCGATCTGTCGCAGCATGCGGGGATCCTGAAAAAACAACAAAGGGATTTGCAGGCTAAGATAGCTAAAACGAACAGTGCTATTAAGGAGGCGATCCGCAGGGAGATTGAGGAAGCAAGACGCAGGGCTGAAGAAGAGGAAAGACGCAGGGCCGAAGAGGCCGCAAGACTGGCAGCTGCAAGGGCAAAAGCCGAAAATAAACCGGCCCCTGTTGCCCCTGTGGCACCTAAGCCGGTTGCCCGTACAAACTCAAGCGCGTTAAATGCTACGCCGGAAGCCGCTAAGTTGTCAAATGACTTTTTAGGTAACCGCGGAAGTTTGCCGTGGCCGGTTGCTAATGGTATCCCAACTCAGGGCTTTGGTATTTATACCACACCAGAAGGGATCAGGAGTGAAAGTAACGGCTGGGATATCCGTACCAATTCGGGTAGCGCGGTAAGAGCGGTATTTGATGGAACCGTTGTAAAAGTAATGGATGTGAGCGGTACCTACCTGGTGGTTATAGTTCATGGCGAGTATTTTACTGCATACAGTAATTTGCGTTCGGTTAGTGTGGCAAGAGGCCAAAAAGTAAGTACTAAACAATCCATAGGTGTGGTGGCAACTGATCCGTCGACAGGTGAAACTGAAGCCCATTTTGAAATTTATAAGGGAGCAACGCCGGTTAACCCCAAGATCTGGCTGGCGCCTAACTAATTAGTTATGAACTATAAGAAATTTTAATTGTATATATTTGTATCCTTAAACAGAATGCTATGTTAAGTTCAGTTTTGTTATTTTTAAATATTGGTACGGGCGAGATGGTACTGATACTTTTTGCAGCATTGATGCTATTTGGCGGCGAAAAGCTGCCCGGCCTGGCGAGGAGCCTGGGTAAAGGTATCCGCGACTTTAAAGATGCCTCTGAAGATGTTAAACGTGAGATCAATAACCAGATCAATAATTACGAGGAAAAGAAACCTGCACCTAAGGTAGAAGAAGAAACGCCTCTTTTAGATGAAAAAGCTTCAGAAGCTCCGGAAACTGCAGCTGAGCACGAAAAGCCGGTTGTTGAAAATACTGTTCCAAATACAATCGCTATCAGTGATTATCATGTAAATACCCCGGCCGAGCCGGAACACCAAAGTCATATCAATTTAGATAAGACCATTACCGGCAGTCATCTGGATACCGAAAAAGAAGAAGAATACAAATCATAATATAATATTAATCATACATAAAACTTAAAATCATGGGTGGATTAGGCGCACCAGAAATTATTCTGATCATCATTGCGATACTTTTATTATTCGGCGGTAAAAAAATACCTGAATTAATGAGAGGTTTAGGGAAAGGCGTTAAGGAATTTAAAGACGCGCAAAACAGCGACGGCTCATCTTCTTCATCTGAAGAAAAAAAAGCTTAATACCCTAACAGGGATTAGGTTTTAATGCCATTTTTATTGAGTATATGAACTTATCTGTTGATTTATTTCTTATTTCAACGGATAAGTTTTTTATTTTAGCCCCATGGCTAATATTTATTCCTCTTTAACCGAAATAAAGAGCGGGTTGCAACGTGCAGAAATTACTGTTGAAGGTCTTGTAAAAGGCTATTTGCTTGAAATTGAAAAAAATGCTCATTTAAACGCTTTTAATGAAGTGTTTGCTGATGAAGCGCTGATTGCTGCAAAAAACGTTGACAACAAAATAAAGAATGGCACCGCCGGCAAATTAGCCGGTATGGTTATCGGCATTAAAGATAATATCTGCTATAAAGGGCACCAGGTTAGTGCCTCCTCAAAAATCTTAACCGGTTTCACTTCCATCTTTTCATCAACCGTGGTTGAACGCCTGCTGGCCGAAGACGCGGTGATCATTGGGCGCTGTAACTGCGATGAATTTGCTATGGGGGCCACCAACGAATCATCATACTTTGGCCCGGTAAAAAACCATGCCGACGAAACTAAAGTTGCCGGCGGGTCGTCGGGTGGTTCGGCTGTGGCCGTACAAGCAGGGATGTGCCATGCCGCTTTAGGTACGGATACGGGTGGTTCGGTAAGGCAACCGGCTTCATTTTGCGGCGTTGTTGGTTTAAAACCAACATACGGAACAATTTCAAGGCACGGTATTATCGCCTATGCTTCATCGTTTGACCAGGTTGGCCCTATCACTAAATCGGTAGAAGATGCTGCGTTATTGCTGGAAGTACTCGCAGGTCCGGATGAATATGACAGTACATTATCACAAACTCCGCCGCCTGCATCATATACTAATCTTCAAAAGCCGGGAAAAAAGAAGATAGCTTACCTGCAGGAAGCCATATCCAGCCCCGGTGTTGATACCGAAGTAAAAGATAATCTTGTACAATATATTGATAAGCTGCGTGCCGAGGGGCATACGGTTACCCCAATAGCTTTTGAGCTGTTGGAATACCTGGTGCCAACTTATTATATCCTGGCTATGGCCGAAGCGTCATCAAACCTGGCAAGGTACGATGGTGTGCATTACGGCTATCGCAGTCCGCTGGCGACAGATCTGCAGTCTACTTATAAACGTTCCCGTTCTGAAGGTTTTGGTAAGGAAGTAAAGCGCCGCATTATGTTGGGCACTTTTGTTTTGAGCGCGGGTTACTACGATGCCTACTATGCAAAAGCACAAAAAGTACGCAGGCTGATACAGGAAAAAACCAACGAGATACTGGAAGAATACGATTTTATATTGGTACCATCGGCTCCCGAACCGGCCTTTGAAATAGGCAAGGAAGAGAAAGATCCGGTGGTAATGTATCTTTCTGACATTTTTACCGTACAAGCCTCACTAACCGGTGTTCCGGCCATATCAATACCCACGGGCAATAACAGCAATGGTTTGCCGTTAGGTTTACAGTTATTAACAAAGCACTTTGGCGAACAGCAACTGTTAGATTTTGCCAAATATTTTCTCGATCTGTAATAAAAATGATATTTTAGTAAATATGCTGATGCTTTGGGCATTATAAATTAATCAAATCCCTGAATAAATGAAGAGATTATTTACGCTGACCATTTGCCTCTTATCACTCCAAGTTTTACAAGCCGAAACAAACACAACCAATTCGGCAAAGTCAATTAAGCAAATAAACCGGGTAACCAAATTTAACCCCGATATTGTAAACGCCGACACTACAATTTTACCGGTGCTTAATCAGTCGTTGCCAGTAAGTACATACGGCGGTTTGTACAAGCGCAGGTTAGATTCCATCCGCAAGGATATCCAGCTTGATTACAATGAATACGTACAGGCTTATATTGACCTGTATATGCACAACCGTGATGAAATGGGCCAGGTTGCGGGCCTAACCAAGTATTACTTCCCCATTTACGAAAAAGCTTTCCGCGAAGCGGGGATCCCCGAAGAAATAAAATTCCTGTCGATTGTTGAATCAAAACTTGATCCAAACGCGGTATCAAGGGTAGGGGCCACAGGTCTTTGGCAGTTTATGGGTACCACAGCAAAAACTTATGGCTTAAACATGGATAACTATGTTGATGAACGCCGTGACCCTATCCAATCGAGCTATGCCGCGGCTGCCTATCTGAAAGATGCCTACCAGGAATTTGGCGACTGGCTGCTGGCCATTGCCTCATATAATTGCGGTAAAAGCAATGTGGAACGCGCCGTTGAAAAAGCAGGTGGCGTAACCGATTTCTGGAGCATCCGCCAATACCTGCCCGTTGAAACCCGTGGTTATGTGCCGGCTTTCATCGCCATGAATTATGTGATGCATTATTTTAATAAACATAACATCGTTGCACAGGCCTGCAATTTCTCTACCCGTACCGATACGGTAATGGTTAAAAGAGTTGTTCCGTTGAGCAATGTTGCCCAGGCGCTTGATGTTAGTTTAAGGGAGATCACCATCCTTAATCCATCCTACCGCATGGCTGTGGTTAATGGCAGCGCTAAAACGCCCCGCAGGCTCATCATTCCACAAACCGCAAAAGATAATTACGCGGCATTATACAATGTGTTAAATGGTGTTGATGCATCGGTGAAACCTGCTGCTAAGCCGGCTGCTTACGCCGCTGTTCAATATACACCGGCTAAGTCTGAACGCAAAATCCCTACCCATCATAAAGTGAAGAGAGGCGAAACACTTGCTTCTATTGCTGATATGTTTGGCTGCGAAGTATCAGACCTTAAAGTTTGGAACCATCTCAAAACTAACCGGGCGCCGGTAGGGGCCATGTTAAAAGTATCGGCCGGTGAAGTTGCCGCCAATGTGCCGGATGACGGAGGGTATTCAAAGAATTAAGTTTTTTAGTCGGAGATTCCGATGTCCGCAAATCCAAAAGTTGAGATCCAGCTTTCGGACTTGTCTTTTATACTATTGTAAGTTCTTCAATCGCCGCCCGGTTAATGGCTACAATGGTACAGCGGCCGCAAACAAAGTACTTTTAGCGGATTGTTAGTGTACCCCCTGTTTTTATTATATATCTTATTATCAAGATTTTATATTGACAAATTGCGAAAAGTGTTAACCCTGTTAACCCCCTCGCTGCCGCTCGCCTCCTTGCGAGTGGCAACTATCAAGCGGCCTCTGGCCGCCGGAGCAATAGCAGCTTAGCCGTTATGTCCCATTTAACTTGCGCTCGTTTGCAACGAGTGCTTAACTTGGGTTAGCGTTTATAACGCGACTGGCGATGCAATCGCCAAACCATATTGAGCACTCGTTGCAAACCTACCGTGTACCCATATCTTTTTATTAAATAAAATGTCATTTCGAACGAGCCAGCGCAGGGAAAAGCTGGGGGCGAGGAGAAATCTCCTACGCCATACATAGCGAGTTTACTGCTTGTAGAAGATTTCTCCTCACCTCCAGCGCACAATCCCGCCCAGGGTTCGTTCGAAATGACAAATACTTTTGTTTAATCAGAAGGTTTGATAAGATATGGGTACACGGTAGGTTTTTAACGAGCGCAAGAGAGGCAAAAGCAGCTTAGCCGTTATGTCCCTTCAGGGTTTCTCGCAGATTTAAGGTTACCCACAAAATTGCCTGTCGTTTAAACAGCAAGTCGTCGTGTTTTGCCCCTCTGGGGCAAAGGGTATTCTATAACTTTACGAGTTACAAACCTTTTGCACCTCTGGTGCATCTGTCTTTGGGCAATTAATACATGTTTATTAAATTGTATAAATCCCCCAGAGGGGGAACAGGTTTGTAGAATAACGTTACACCCCTTACCCGAACCCCAGAGGGGTTCAACTTATCAAGATTACCCCAATTTGACTATTGATTTTATGGGTAAACTTAAACTTGCAGAGAACCCTGATGTATACGTAACGTAATTCCAAAAGCCAAAAAAGCTTCGTAGATTTATTCAACCAATCACTCATCAACATGGAAAAGCCAAAGGAAAATATTGACGAATATATCGCCGGTTTCCCGGAGGATGTACAGCAGAAACTGCAACAGGTGCGCGAAACCATCAAAGCCGCCGCCCCCGATGCCGAGGAGGCTATCAAATATGCTATTCCTACCTTTGTGCTCAATGGCAATTTAGTACACTTCGGCGGTTTTAAAAATCACATCGGTTTTTATCCGGCACCGCAGGGTTTGGAAGAGTTTAAAGAAGAGCTTTCGGGCTATAAAGGGGCCAAGGGCTCGGTTCAGTTTCCGCTTGATGAGCCTATGCCCCTGGATCTGATTACCAAAATTGTAAAGTTCAGGGTTCAGAAAAATATGGAGAAGACTAAGAAGAAAAAATAGAACGTTGCCAAATCCGTTCTTTTAAACACATCTTATCAAAACATTAACCATATTTTACCCTCTTTTTAACATAATCGTAAAAAGGGGCTTTTTTATGTTTGTTCCATAAAAAGAATTGTAATTTTGGGCGCTTCAATTTGAAAAAAATGAATAAAACTAACCGAAAACAGGATGCGCTGAATTACCACTCGCAAGGCCGTCCCGGAAAGATACAAGTTGTACCTACCAAACCAACAAATTCGCAGCGCGACTTAACCATGGCCTACTCGCCCGGTGTGGCCGAACCATGTTTAAAGATTGCTGATAATACCGAAGATGTTTATAAATATACCGCCAAAGGCAATTTAGTAGCTGTGATCAGCAACGGCACTGCCGTACTTGGCCTGGGCAATATCGGCCCTGAGGCCAGCAAGCCTGTAATGGAGGGTAAGGGCCTCCTGTTCAAGATCTATGCTGATATTGATGTGTTTGATCTTGAACTGAACGCTAAAAGTGTAGATGACTTTGTGAACATCGTAAAAGCGCTTGAGCCTACTTTTGGCGGTGTAAATTTGGAAGATATCTCGGCCCCAACCTGTTTTGAAATTGAGCGCAGGCTGAAGGCGGAAATGAATATTCCCGTAATGCATGACGACCAGCATGGTACCGCCATTATATCCGGCGCAGCTTTAATGAACGCCTGCGAAATCCAGGGGAAAAAACTGGATAAGATAAAGATGGTAGTTAACGGTGCAGGTGCCGCCGCGGTATCCTGCTCAAAGATGTACCTGTCATTAGGGGTTAAAAAAGAAAACCTGGTGATGTTTGATATCA
Source organism: Mucilaginibacter sp. SJ (assembly GCF_028993635.1). Classification (NCBI taxonomy): domain Bacteria; kingdom Pseudomonadati; phylum Bacteroidota; class Sphingobacteriia; order Sphingobacteriales; family Sphingobacteriaceae; genus Mucilaginibacter; species Mucilaginibacter sp. SJ. Next base: position 3,020,492 of record NZ_CP118631.1, on the reverse strand, counting down.
ATGGGGTATTAAACCAGGAACGAACCGATCTTGACGAGATCAGGATGGAGTTTGCTACTGATCGCAAAGATGTTAAAACACTGGCCGATGCTATGAAAAATGCCGACGTATTTGTTGGTCTTTCGGCAGGTAACGTAGTAACCCCCGATATGCTGAAAACCATGGCTAAAAGGCCCATTGTTTTTGCTATGGCCAACCCGGTACCCGAAATTGATTATGACCTTGCAGCCGGCACGCGCGATGATATTATTATGGCAACCGGCCGGTCCGATTTTCCTAACCAGGTAAATAACGTGCTTGGTTTCCCCTACATTTTCCGCGGTGCGCTGGATGTAAGGGCTACCGCTATCAACGAGGAAATGAAGATTGCCGCGACACACGCCATTGCCGAAATGGCTAAAAAACCGGTTCCCGAAGCAGTTAACCTGGCTTATAACCTTACTAACCTGAAATTTGGTAAGGATTATATCATCCCGAAACCAATGGACCAAAGGTTGATCACCGAGGTATCCATGGCGGTGGCAAAAGCGGCCATAGCTTCAGGTGTAGCCCGTAAGGTGATCACCGATTGGGATGCGTATGCAGAGGAGCTGAGGGTGCGGCTGGGTACTAATGATAAGCTGCTGCGTAACCTTACCGCTAAAGCAAAACAGAACCCTAAGCGCGTTGTATTTGCCGAGGCTGATAATTATAAGATCTTAAGATCGGCGCAGATCGTGAAAGAAGAAGGTATTGCCACCCCTATTTTGCTGGGCAATATCGACAGGATCAAGAAGATCATCCATGATAATGACCTTGATTTGGGCGATGTTCATATCATTGATCCACGGGAAGGATGTGAGCATATGGATGAGTATACCGAGTTTCTGTATAACAAACGCCAGCGCAGGGGGATTACCCTGTACGAGGCTAAAAAGCAATTGGTAGACCGTAACTACTACGGCGCGTGTATGGTGCAGTTTGGCCGGGCCGATGCGCTGATCTCAGGTTTAACCAAAAACTATGTAACCACAGTAAAACCGGCCCTGCAAATTATCGGTACCGAGGAAGGTGTGAACCGTGTTGCGGGCATGTATATGATGATCACGGCTAAAGGCCCTGTGTTTTTTGGCGATACAACGGTGAACGTAAACCCATGTGTGAATGATTTGGTTGATATTACCGTGCTGATCGAACGCTCGGTAAAGCAGTTTAATATCAGCCCGAGGGTGGCTGTGTTATCATACTCCAACTTTGGATCGAACGAAGGCGAGATACCAGAAAAAACCAGGGAAACAGTAGCGATACTGCACGAAAAATACCCTGATATGGTTGTCGACGGTGATATGCAGGCCAACTTTGCGCTAAACGCTGATTTACTTGATGATAACTTCCCGTTCTCAACACTCAATGGTAAACCGGCCAATACACTGATTTTCCCTAACCTGGAGTCGGGCAATATTGCCTATAAACTTTTGCAGGAAATAGGCGGTGCCGAAGCTGTCGGGCCGATATTGGTTGGCTTAAAGAAACCTGTGCATGTGCTGCAGTTAGGCAGTTCGGTACGTGAAATTGTAAATATGGTTACTATTGCGGTGGTTGATGCCCAGGCAAAAGCTGCTGCTAAATAAGCCAAGCCCCCTCTAAATCTCCCCCGGTAGGGGAGACTTTATGGAGATTTCTTAAAAGCCCTCCCTTCCGAAGAGGGTTTGGGTGGGGCTTACCGGGGGAGATTTAGAGGGGGCTAAAGACGCTGGTATTTAAATGCTTAGCGTCTTTATTTTTTTGGTGAGTATCTTGCAGCTTTTTATTTGTCATTATATAACATAATGACGCCGGAATTTTATCTTTGGATAATCACTGTAAAGGCTGTTTGCCATTAACATCATTGTTTAATAAACTTAATAAAGTAATAATATATGTATGATTATATTAGTGGGAAACTAATATTCAAAAGCCCGTCGTATGTGGTTATAGATGCGGGAGGGGTAGGGTATCATATTAATATTTCGGTAAATACCTATTCGGGCATTAGTGACGACGAAAAATGTAAACTCTTTGCATGGTTACACGTAAAAGAGGACGCGCACACACTTTACGGCTTTGCTACAGATGGTGAACGCCGGTTGTTCTTACATTTAATCTCCATTTCGGGTATCGGGCCAAATACGGCAAGGATGATGTTATCGTCCATCAGCCCGGCCGAAATCCAGGCGGCAATTGTGAGCGGTAATGTTTCATTGATCCAGCGGATAAAAGGAATTGGGCCAAAATCGGCTCAGCGGATCATTTTGGAGCTGCAGGATAAGCTGCGTAAGGAAGGCCCCGATACCTTAACTGTTGTGCCGGTGAGCCAGACGGTTAAGGATGAAGCACTATCAGCATTAGTGATGCTGGGATTTGCCCGTAATGTTGCCGAAAAGGTGTTAGACCAGGAGATCAAGAAAAATAATGGTGAACTAACGGTTGAAGAGCTTATTAAGTTCGCGTTAAAAACGCTATAATTACGGATAAATATCTACTAACTTTTGACCAAAGTATTTACTTATAAGACACTTATAAGTGTGTTGTTCATTGTGGTGTTCGGGGGGGCGGGTAATGTGTATGCACAACAAAAGCCTTCGCCTGCGGCTAAAAATGATACAACCAAATCAAATGCACCAATAAACCTGACCGCGCCACGAAGCCAGCGGATGAGGGAAGGTATTTTCAATACTGACCCGGCAGGCCTGGTACGTACCATTGAATATGACCCGGCCACAAACCGATATATTTTATACGAAAGGGTAGGTAATTTACTTTACCGCCCGCCGCAATATCTTACGTTTGAGCAATATTTAAAGCTTAAAGAACGTTCGGCCCAGCGGGGCTATTTTCAGCAGCTGGCAGATAATTATGCCTATGATTCGCAGCAGCCGGGTTTTATACCGCCTATAAAGGTCAGGAGCCGTACGTTTGAGCAGATCTTTGGCAGCTCGGTGATTGATATCCGTCCGCAAGGATCAGCAGAGATGATCATGGCCGGGCAGATAAATAAAAACCAAAACCCGCTTTTTAACACCCGCCAGCGCAGCCAGTTTAACTTTAATTTTGATCAGCGCATCCAGCTCAATGTAACCGGTAATATAGGCGATAAGTTAAAGATCACCACCAATTACAATACCGACGCTCAGTTCCAGTTTGAAAACCAGATCAAGCTGGATTATACCGGCTCGCCGGATGAAATCATTCAGAAAATTGAGGCCGGTACGGTTAGTATGCCGCTTAATACCACGCTGATCACCGGTAGCCAGGCGCTTTTCGGCGTTAAAACCAAGCTGAAATTTGGGCGGCTGGATGTTACCAGTATCTTTTCGCAGCAACGCTCACAGTCAAAAACCATCACCATTACCAATGGTTCGCAACAAGGTGAGTTTAGGTTAACCCCTGCCGATTATGAAGCCAACAAGCACTTCTTCCTGTCGCAATATTTCAGGAATAATTACAACAGGGCGCTGGCCAATATCCCCATCATCAGCTCCAATGTAAACATTACCAAAATTGAGGTTTGGACAACTAACCGTACCAACGTAACTACCGATTCGCGCGATATATTGGCTTTCATGGACCTTGGTGAAAATAACCCATACAATAAAACCAGGATAGTAGGCGGCGGCAGCGCCCTGCCCGCGGGTTTTAAAGGGCCGGGCTTTGCCCTGCAATCAAACAACCTGTTATCTGTTTTGCCGCAAAATGCAAGGCTCACCAACTCCAATGATGTTGCCAGCTTTTTCCAGGGATCGGGTGCTACAGATAACTATTCCAAACTAACTTATGCCCGCAAGCTTACTGATAAGGAATATACCCTGCACCCGCAGTTAGGTTATATCTCCCTAAATTATCCCTTAAATAATGACGAGGTGCTGGCGGTTGCTTACCAGTATACCGTTAACGGTGTGCAATACCAGGTGGGTGAATTTAGCAGCGATGTTGCGGTTAACCCAAATACGCCTAATGTGCTTTTTGTGAAATTGCTGAAAGGTGAGTTATTGAAAACCAACCTGCCTACCTGGGATTTGATGATGAAAAACATTTACTCCCTCGGAGCTTTTCAGATAGCCCCTACCAATTTTAAGTTAACTGTTACCCGCCTCGATGATAAAACGGGGATTGAAAAAACGGTAATGGAAGAGGGGCAAAACCTAAAAGGCAAACTTTGGCTCCAGGTAGCAGGACTTGATAACCTCAACCAGCAAAGCGATAAAAAGCCGGATGGCTACTTTGATTTTTTAGAAGGAATCACCATCGATTCGCAAAACGGGCGAATTTCGTTCCCGGTGGTGGAGCCTTTTGGTTCGGACCTGGCATCCAAATTTACTCCGGGCGAGACTGACCTGGTTAAACGATATGTTTATCAGCCATTGTATGACTCAACCAAAACCATCGCGCAGCAATATTTCCCGGCATTAAACAGGTATGTGATCAAGGGAACCTATACCTCAACAGGTGGTTCAGAGTATCAACTAAATGCAGTTAACATTCCGCAGGGATCGGTAAATGTAACCGCCGGTACCGTGAAGTTGCAGGAGGGGAATGATTACACGGTTGATTACAATGCCGGACGGATCAGGATCCTGAACCAGGCACTGTTATCTTCCGGCCAGCCTATTACCGTAAAGCTGGAGAATAATGAATTGTTCGGCGTACAGCAAAAGTCATTGTACGGCACCAGGCTTGATTATCATGCCAGCGATAAACTTCAGTTAGGTGCTACTTTGATGCACCTTACCGAGCAGCCTATCACACAAAATGAAATTGCCGGCGAAGAATCCATTTCTAATACCATTTGGGGCTTTGATGCCAATTACAGTTCAAACTCCAGGTTTTTAACCAGGTTGGTTGATAAGATCCCCGGCATCCATACCAAGGTGCCATCGTCCATTAATTTTTATGGCGAGTTTGCCAAACTAATGCCGGGCAGTCCCGGTGCATTGAATTTTGCAGGCTCCAAACACGGCACATCTTATCTTGACGATTTTGAAAACAGTCAATCGGTAATAGATATTAAAGGAGCTAACAGCTGGCAAATTTCAGGGACGCCGCAGCTATTTGGCGAATCGGCTTTATTTGATAACCTGAGCTATGGCTACAACCGTGCACGGCTGGCATTTTATAATATCGACCCCGTATTTTATACCAATACAGGTTCCATCCCTATATCAAGAAGCGAGCTTTCCAACCACTATGTAAGGCAGGTGATTGAGCAGGAAGTTTTCCCTTACAAGCAGTCGGCTACCGGGCAGCCGATTAGCCTGGCTACGCTCAACATGGCTTTTTATCCAACTATCCGTGGGCCGTACAACTATGCTACCACAGGTATTAATCCCGATGGTACCTTGCAAAACCCTAAAACACGCTGGGGTGGTATGTTCAGAAAGCTGGAAACAAATGATTTTGAATCGTTGAACGTATCCTACATCGAATTTTGGATGCTTGATCCGTTCATATACAAACCAAACTCGGCTGGTGGTGATTTGTACTTTAACTTAGGTTCGCTATCGGAAGATATTTTAAAAGATGGACGTAAAAGCCTGGAAAATGGTTTGCCTGTTGATGGCGACCTGACCAAGGTGGATGAAACCAACTGGGGGCGGGTGTCTAAACTACAGCCGGTTATTAATGCTTTTGATAACAATCCCGATGCCCGTAAACTGCAGGATGTTGGTTTGGACGGCATGAACGACCAGGATGAGCAAACCAAATTTGCCCCGGTTGTTCAGCAGATAAAAGGACAACTGAACGCGCAGGCCGCAACTGCCATCGCTTCCGACCCGTCGTCAGATGATTATCAGTATTACCAGGGCCCGGCTCTTGACCAGGCCCGCGCCGGCATCCTTGAGCGTTACAGTAAATACAACGGTACGGATGGTAACTCGAAAACGGCGCAGCAATCGCAGGCCGAACTTGGTTTGCAAAACTCGGCTTCAACATCCCTGCCCGATGGTGAGGATATTAACCGGGACAACAACATGAGCCAGGAAGATTCATACTTTCAGTATAAAGTATCCATGCGCCCGGCTGATATGGTTGTAGGGCAAAATTATATCAGCGATAAAGTTACCGCGCAGGTAAAACTGCCCAACGGCACAACGCAGGCGGTTAACTGGTACCAGTTCCGCATCCCGATTACCGATTATCAATCAAAAGTGGGCAACATCCAGGATTTTAAGGCCATCCGTTTTATGAGGATGTTCATGACCAATTTTGTCGATACCGCCGTGCTTCGTTTTGCGACCCTGGAACTGGTGCGCGGCGAGTGGCGTGCTTTCAATACCGAAAAAAATCCGTTGAATGTTATTGCCGATCCGGCTATCCAAAACCCGCCGATAGATAATTCGACCATCGACGTGCAGGCTGTAAATATTGAAGAGAACGGTAACCGTACGCCTATACCTTATGTGGTGCCGCCCGGTATTAACCGCCAGCGTAATTACAATAACCTGCAAACCAATACCAAGCTCAACGAGCAATCACTGTCCCTTAATATAAAAAGCCTGCGCGATGGATATTCAAGGGCCGCCTTCCGTACTTTTTATAATGACCTGCGTAAATACAAACGCATGCAAATGTTTATCCATGCCGAGGGTGATTATTTGAAGGATAATGACCTGAACGCGTTTATCCGCCTCGGGGTTGATTACCAGGATAACTATTATGAGTACGAATTGCCTTTGAAAATAACCCAGCCGGGTACCAGCGATGCAGGAGCAATATGGCCGGATGTTAATGAAATGGACCTGGAGCTTGATTTGCTGATCCGCGCAAAGCTTGCACGTAATCACTCTAACGTGGCCTACAACCAGCTTTTTAAATACACCGAGGGTGATAAGGTAGTTTATATCAAGGGCCAGCCCGATTTAAGCAAGCTGCGTACTATTATGCTTGGCGTACGCAATCCATATAAAGGCACAAACGTTTTGCCGGATGATGGGTTGGATAAATCAGGAACTGTTTGGTTTGATGAGCTCCGCCTTACAGACTTTGATCAGCGCGGGGGATGGGCCGCTACCGCGAGGATTGATGCCAAGCTTGCCGACTTTGCCGATATTACCGTATCGGGCAGTAAAACAACCATTGGTTTCGGTACCCTTGATTCAAGGCTGAACGACCGGAGCCAGAGTGATGATCAAACCTATGACGTATCGGCTAATGTTGAGCTGGGCAAGTTTTTTCCGGATAAAAGCGGCATCCATATCCCGGCATACATCAATTTGTCATCACAAAGGAGCATGCCGCAATATGATCCCGGAGCGCCGGATGTTGAGCTGAAGGCATCGCTGGCGGCAGCAACCAGCACCAAAGAGCGCGACTCTATCCGGAACGCGGCTATTGATATTACCACCCGCAAAAGCATCAACTTTACCAACGTACATAAGGCACGTACAAACCAAAATGCTCTCAATCATATTTGGGATATTGAAAACTTTAATGCCACTTATGCCTACACCGAATACAATCACCATGATTTTGTGACGCAGAATGATGTGGAAAAAACCTATAATCTCACACTCGCTTATAACTATACCAATCAGCCCAAATACTACAGCCCATTTGCCAGGATCATCAAAAGCAATATGCTGGCCCTGTTCCGGGACCTTAACTTTAGTTTGCTGCCGTCGCGATTGAATTTTAGCATCAATTTTAACCGCTTTTATTCGGAGAATACCCTACGCGACAATGATCCCAACAATTATATACCAATCCCGACAACTACATTCAATAAATATTTCAACATAACCCGTGTGTACGGCATAGGCTGGAACCTGTCAAAATCATTACAAATGGATATTGATGCTACAAACCTTTCGGTAGTGGATGAGCCTGCAGGTCGGATCAATGGTTTAAAACGGGATACTCTTTGGGATAACCTGAAAAAATTGGGCCGTACCACCAATTATAACCACACCATCAACTTTAACTATACAGTGCCGATTAACAAAATTCCGGGCTTGGATTGGGTTTCGGCAGTGGCTCGTTACAGTACACACTTTAACTGGCAAACACAGCCGCTGTTTGCTATCAATAGTACCGCTTATGATGTTGGTAACAGTATTCAAAACTCAAGGGCAATCCAGCTTAACCCAACCCTGAATATGGTTTCGCTGTATAACAAGTTCCCTTTTATCCGTAAGGCCAATAATCCTAACAATAAAAAAAGCAACATACTGATAGGCCTGCTAACCAGTGTTAAAAACCTGAGCGCGACCTATACCCGTACCCAGGGAACGTTTTTACCGGGATACTTACCGCAGTCGGGCTTTTTTGGTGCAGATGGTAATGCCCCCGGATTAGGCTTTTTACTCGGCAGCCAGGCAGATATCCGAGCCAGGGCTGTCGCTAATGGCTGGATCACCACCGATACCCTTCAAAATCAGTTGTATACCACATCGCTAAACGAGGATATGCATTTCAGGGGTATTATAGAGCCATTTAAAGATCTGCGGATTGAGCTTAGTGCCTTTAAAACCCAGGATCATAATTACCAGGCCAATTTCAAATACCTGGCCTCAAGCAATAGTATCGAAACATTAAGCCCGGTTACATCGGGTAATTACAGTGTATCGTTCCTCACCATTGGCACCGCCTTTGAATCGGCGAAGGGAATTAACAATGTTTCATCTACTTTTCAGAAATTTTTGGATGCCCGCGCCGTGATATCGCAAAGATTAGGACGTACCAATCCAAATTCGGGCGGGGTTGCCGATGGTTATGCTGATGGCTACGGGCCCAATTCGCAAAACGTATTGGTGCCGGCGTTTCTGGCAGCATATGCCGGTAAAAATGCTTCGGGCAGTAACCTGTCGCAATTTCCTAAAATTCCTATTCCTAACTGGCAGGTAACGTACAATGGTTTAGGTAAGATCTCCTGGTTCCAGGATATTTTTGACTCGTTTGACCTGAGCCATGGTTACCGTTCATCATATAATGTAAGCGGCTTTACCTCACTACTGCAATATCGCGAGGCAAACGGCGCTGCCACTTCGCGCGATTTAAATAATGATTTCCTACCCTTGTACCAGTTTTCGCAGGTCACCATTTTTGAGCAGTTTGTGCCTTTGCTGGGTGCAAGCGTACGTTTCAAGAACAGTATGACCGCCAATGCCGAGTATCGCCAAAGCCGTTCGTTAAGCTTAAGTATGCTCAACAGTCAGTTGGCACAGCAAAATGAAAAAATCATTGTTTTTGGTTTTGGTTACCACACCAAAGATTTTCATTTTCCGTTTGGCTGGTTTGAAGGGATCCAGCATAAGGACGTGAACTTTAAGCTCGATTTTTCATTGCGCGATAATAAAACGCTCATTTACCGGGCTGATGTTGAATCGGCCGAGATCTCATCGGGGGCGCAAAATATTACCGTAAGGCCATCTGTTGATTATGTGATCAATCAGCGTTTTAACCTGAATTTGTTTTATGATTCAAACCTGACCAAGCCCTATACTTCGCAAACGTTTAATACATCATTTACCAATTTTGGGATTAATTTGAAGTTGTTGCTGCAATAAGGCTGATTTGAAGATGGGTTAATTTGAAGATTTGAAAATGAAAACTCTGCTCCCCGGGCTCTTTTAAGTTAACCCACAAATTAGTCAGATGGTCATTGCTAATGGGTAATCCGGGTAAGTTGAACCCCTATGGGGTTCGTACAAGTGGGTAAGACATTATTTCTACAAACCTTTTCCCCCTCCGGGGGATTTTTCGGAATTAATAAACGGGCATTAATTGGGATGTACCTAAGGATAGGTGCACCAGAGGTGCAAAAGGTTTGTAGCCTATAATTTCAGCGGTATTCCCTTGCCCCATAGGGGCAAAACAAAGACGGATTCCTGATTAAACGACAAGCAATTTCGTGGGTTAACTTAAATCAAAAGAGATCATGAGGGGACACGAACGTGCCCCCGCCGTTGTTGGTGTTGTTTAGTCTCCTCTCCAAATATTTAATGCTTACAAGAGTCAAAGGAGCTGTTGGCGACAACACCAACAGCGGCGGAAGAAAACTCGAGGGGCTCCATTTTCAAATCTTCAAATTGAATAATTTTCAAATCAAAACTTCCCCTGGTCCATCAACTTTTTCCGCTCCGCTTTTCTTTTCTGGCGCTCTGCTTTATTCTTTAAACGTTCTTCCTTGTTTTTGAGGTGCTCGTCAATGCGGTCTTTAGTGGCTTTTTGGCTTTCTTCATCAAGGCCTACACATGGTTTGATACCGGTAAGCAGGGTTTTCCAGATAGTTTTAAAAAATGGCGAATCCTTGGGCCGTTTATAGATCACTAATGATGAAGTGAGCTTCCCTTTATCATCAGGATTACTACGCCTGATCACGAAGAGGTTGGCATATATCGACATGATTGATTTCCTTTTGAAACGATCATTAACCGTATCGGCTTTTAGTAGCACCACCTTTAAATCGTTATATAAAAAATCAACCTTGCCTTTAAATACCTTGCTGTTGGCCTGGATATCAAAGCTGAATTTTTTTACGCTGCCCGATGTCATTTTTACCATGGCTAAAGGCATGGTAGCCGGATTTAGCCTTCCAAATTCCATTGATCCTAATGTGCCTTTATAACTGAAGGCGGCATCCGCATCGCTTAAATTAAATTTCAATTGCACATCGAGCCGGCCGCGGTTCATAAAATAGGTTGTCAGATTAACAAGGGTAATGTTGTTTTTGGCTATGGCCGATGGATTGTTGGTAATATTATAAATATGCCCGCTGGTATTGTTAAATGTAACGGTGCCTGTTTTTTGAGATTTTTTATTAAACTCATTATAGATCACATCAACGTGCCGGATTTTCATGGTGTCGATCCTTAAATCAAGGTTTAATTTCCTGATCATCATATTGGGGAACGTTTTAACCTTATCTGTTACAGGATCTGGTTTCTTACCGGGGTTGGTGAAAGCTGTTATCTTGCCGTTTGCCATGGTTAGGCTTGAAGCAGAAACTGTGCGGTATTTGTGATAATTTAAATAGTCAAAATTGTTTAGCTGAACAGAATCGGCCAGTAAGCCCAGCCGGTCCTTCTTGCTTTTATCGAAAAAAACATCCGATTTAGTTGGCTGCATAACAAGCCCTTCGATATTTAGCCGTGATGTAAGGGTGGAGAGTTTAAGATGCCTGATCTTATAAGTGTGCAAACCGCTCGGTGTTTCTCCGGTGTAATTGTTCAATTCGGTGATAATATCTTTGCAATAAAGCAGGCGCGATTTATCATATTGTGTAGCCGAATCAATGAGCAGGTCGTTTGCACTTAAGTTTAACTCTTTAAGTTTGGAAATGGCCACCTTATTTCCCGAGTAATCTTCATAGTTCAGATTAACGTCATTAAGCAGGATGCTGCCGATGTGGATCGATTTCAAGCTTTTGGAGATCCGCTGCCAGGCGGTACGGCGATCTTTAACAACAGTATCTTTGGTATGGTTTAACTGGTAGCTTACATTCAGGCGCGGCTCGTTCAGGATGATTTGGCCAATATTAAGCTTTTTTTGAAAATAGAGACTAAATGGATGCACGTGGTTAAGCACCAGCCGTTTTACCTTAAGCTCAACCAGAGTATTAGGGGCCAGGCGTAAACGTTTTTTTTGATTATAAACTGTGGTGTCGGGCTTAAGGGTTATATTGTAAATAATGATCTTACCCTGCAGGATATGAAGTTCAGCATCCGAAAAATCGGCTTTGTAAAGGCTGTCGCTGCTGCTTAATACCACATCCTTTACTTTGCCGGCCAAAATGGGCGACCAATACCTGTTTACTACTACAGCCAGCAGCAATATCACTATAACCGGTATCAGCACAAATTTGAACGTTTTTTTTTGCCACTGGTGCTTTAAAAAATTGAGTGCCATTTACCGGTTGTTACTTTTTACCTGTGTTTTATGCTTTAACAGCAAGGTAGCAACTTTTGTTATAGCGTAGCGGATGGATAAGTTATTTTTTGTTAAAACTCATACTTAGTTCATCATCGTTAATGCGGGATTATATGCCGGTGTTTAACTCAAATAAAGGTTTTGTTTAACTGCAAAGCAACCCTCGGGAATTTCAGGGCGTTATGTTTATAAATATCCATAACTAACATCATAAGACTCCCGATGAAAACAAAAATGTACTTAGCCCTGACGGGCTCAATCGCCCTAACTTTATTAGCGGCATCGTGCAAAAAAAATCACGACAATCCAACCAAGTCTACGGTTGTTACCGGCGTGCAACTTACTACTAACGGTACGTTTGGTAGTATCATTACAGATAATAATGGCCGCGCACTTTACTTTTTTTCTGACGATGCTGCTAACGTTTCAACCTGTACAGGTGGATGCGCTGTAGCCTGGCCTGCCTTTTATAAAGAAAATCCATCTATAGGTACCGGCCTGGCAGCTGCCGACTTCGGCGTTATCACCAATGCTGACGGAAATAAGCAAACTACCTATAAAGGCTGGCCTTTATATTATTATGCAAAAGACGTGGCAGTTACCGATGTTAACGGTGATGGTGTTGGCAAATCATGGTTTATAGCCAAGCCGGATTACACCGTTATGGTTTCCTACGCGCAACTGATAGGGCATGATGGTAACCAATACACAAGCAAAGGTATCGCCGGTACCGAAAACTCGCAATATATCACAGATGCCAACGGCCGTACTTTGTACCTGTTTACTAAGGATACGTTTAAGACAAATAAATTCAGCACCGGTGTGGTGGCGCATGACGCCAACTGGCCAATTGACGCGGTAACGACGGTTCAGAATGTGCCTTCTATTTTAAATAAAGCCGACTTTGATGTGATAACCGTATTCGGACAAACACAACTGGTGTACAAGGGGCATCCACTTTACTATTTTGGCCAGGACAATGGTGTTAAAGGTAGTACTAAGGGTGTTAGCTTCCCTACGCCCGGTGCAGCTATCTGGCAAATCAATAATATCACCACTGTAGCTTTAACACAATAAGTAACGGCTTATTTGAATAGGATAAACGGGTAACGCGAAAGTGTTACCCGTTTTTTATGAAATAAATGAGATTTTATTTAATACTGACAATATGTCATTCAGGTATTTAAATTTTGTTTATTTTTGCAAACTAATTTTTTATATAAATGATGGATTTGCTTATTCCGGATAAAACACATGATGAGAGCAGGCAGGGTGAGGCGTTAATGTTAAAAGCCGAAACAGCTAAAAATAATGGCCGCAAACTTTATATTGAAAGCTACGGCTGTGCCATGAATTTTTCTGACAGTGAGATAGTTGCATCCATATTGGCCGAAAGCGGTTTTGAAACCACTGCCGACTATAGCGTAGCCGATGTTATCTTCATCAATACCTGTTCTATCCGCGAAAATGCCGAACAACGCGTACGCAACCGTTTAAAAGAGTTTACCGTTGCCAAGGTAAAAAATCCGGGCCTGGTAGTAGGTGTATTGGGCTGTATGGCCGAACGCCTCAAATCAAAATTCCTGGAAGAAGAAAAATTAGTTGATGTTGTGGTTGGTCCGGATGCGTACCGCGATCTGCCAAACCTCATTAACCAGGTAGATGATGGTCAAAAGGCAGTTAACGTGCTGCTCTCCCGTGAGGAAACTTATGCCGATATCAGCCCGGTACGCTTAAACAGCAATGGTATCAACGCATTTGTATCCATTATGCGCGGGTGCGACAACATGTGCTCGTTTTGCGTGGTACCCTTTACCCGTGGCCGCGAACGCAGCCGAGACCCCTTATCGATAGTTGCCGAATGTCGCGACCTGTTTGACAGAGGTTATCGTGAGGTTACTTTGTTAGGGCAGAATGTAGATTCATATAAATATTCAACTACCGGAGAGGATGTTATTACTACAAACTTCGCTAACCTGTTAGAAATGGTTGCACTGATCGATCCTGATCTGAGGGTTAGGTTTTCAACCTCACATCCAAAAGATATCACCGATGAAGTGCTGTATGCCATCAATAAATACGATAACATCTGTAATTATATCCACCTGCCGGTACAATCGGGCAATAGCCGCATTCTTGACCTGATGAACCGTACTTATGACCGTGAATGGTACATCAACAGGATCGATGCTATCCGTCGTATCATTCCGGATTGCGCTATATCAACCGATGTGATCACCGGTTTTTGCAGCGAAACAGATGAGGAGCACAAGGATACTGTAAGCATGATGGACTATGTAAAGTATGATTTTGCCTACATGTTTAAATACAGCGAAAGGCCGGGCACTTTAGCGGCAAAACGTTATGCCGATGATATCCCTGAAGAAGTAAAACAGAAAAGATTAACCGAAATAGTTGCCAAACAGCAGGAGTATTCTTTTTACAGGATGCAGGCCCGCATAGGCAGAGTAGAGCGGGTACTGATAGAAGGTTTCTCCAAAAAATCAGACAAAGACTATTGTGGCCGCAGCGATCAAAACGCGATGGTGATTTTCCCGGTTGGCGAAAATTACAAGCCGGGAGAGTACGTTAACGTACTTATTGAGCGCAGCACTACGGCCACGTTGATAGGGAAAGTGGTTGATTGAGTTTATTAGGTTGATTGAGTGAGTAGTTGTTAGGTGATTACCATTCACTTAATAAACCCAATCAACCACTCACTAACAAAACAATGGAAGTACAGGAAATAAAACAACGCTTCGGGATCATTGGCAACTCGCCATTGCTTAACCGGGCTATAACTATAGCAAACCAGGTTGCACCTACTGATATCTCGGTATTGATTACCGGCGAGAGTGGTAGTGGTAAGGAGGTTTTTTCGCACATCATACACCAGATGAGCCCGCGCAAGCATGGTCCTTTTATTGCCGTTAACTGCGGCGCCATACCTGAAGGTACTATCGATTCGGAACTTTTTGGTCACGAAAAGGGTGCTTACACAGGCGCGGTTGGTGAACGTAAGGGTTATTTTGAAACCGTAAACGGTGGCACCATATTTTTAGATGAGATTGCTGAAATGCCCCTGGGTACCCAGGCCCGTTTGCTGCGGGTGCTCGAATCGGGACAATATATCAAAGTAGGTTCGTCGAAAGTGGAGAAAACCAACGTGCGCGTTATCGCGGCTACCAATGTTGATGTATATGACGCGGTGAAGAACGGCAAATTTCGTGAGGACCTTTACTATCGTTTAAACACGGTACCGTTAAAGATTCCGCCATTGCGCGACAGGAAAGAAGACGTGTTTCTGCTGTTCCGCAAGTTTACGGCTGATTTTACCGACAAATACCGTACGCCGCCCATCCAGCTGGATGAAGAAGCACAGCAGGTATTGACAAACTATTCATGGCCGGGTAACGTAAGGCAGTTGAAAAACATGGCCGAACAATTGGCTGTATTGGAGCGCGACAGGATCATTACCGCCCAAACCCTGCTTACCTACATTCCGCACGAGGCCGGCGGGCGTAACCTGCCAATGCGTTTGGACAATCAGCCTAAAGAAGATTTTTCTGAACGTGACATACTGTATAAAGTATTGTTTGATATGAAGCGGGATATGGTAGAGTTGAAAAAACTGGTGGCTGATATTATTGAGCATGGCGGTGTTTCGCCCCATTATGCCAATAATCCGCAAACCTTAAATCAGCTTTACCGCGATATTGAGCTGCATGGTAATAACGAACCACAATTTACTTTACAACAACCCGTTAATACCGTTACAAACAATAGCAATAATAGCAACACTATCGACGGTTTTAATATAACACATGATGCCGAAGAGGTAGAGGAATCATTATCATTGATTGAAAAGGAATCAGACCTGATCCGTAAGGCTTTAAAAAAACATAAAGGCAAACGTAAGCTTGCCGCCAATGAATTAGGTATTTCTGAGCGCACGTTGTACAGGAAAATAAAAGAATTAAACTTATAAAATTGATGAAAAAACTCTTGGGGATTATTTCAGTGTGTGTGCTGATACTTACATGTCCATCATGTTACACGCTCAAAAATCAATCAATCCCGCCCAGTTTGAAGACCATCAATGTACAGTTTTTTGAAAACAATGCTGCGCTGGTGGTTAATAACCTGAGCCAAACTTTCACCGAATCGTTAAAAGACAGGATCCGTACACAAACCAGCCTAAGCTTAGTCCGCGGCGAAGCCGATGCAACCATGTCGGGTGCTATTACCGGTTATTCTATTTCGCCGGCATCTATCCAGGCTACCGCAAATAATGTTGCGCCCATCGCTGATGCTAACAGGCTCACTATCACAGTAAGGGTTAAGTTTTCATTTGATGCGGCAAAAACTCCGGCAGATAAAAAACTCAGCTTTGAAGAAAGTTTTACTAAGTTTGCTGATTACCGGGGGGATATTTCTTCGCAGGAACAGAACCTGATACAGCAAATTAATAAGCAGTTAATAGACGATATTTTTAACAGGGCCTTTTCTAATTGGTAGGCAATTTGTATTTTCAACCACGTGGATCAATATTTGAACAGCAGGCAATACGAAATATTAGATGAACTGTTGGCCAACCCGGCCGAGACAGGTTCTTTTTATGGTTATAACCTGCAGCAATTGGTTGATGCCTACCCGCAAAGCGGTATTTTGCGTGCCTTGCTTGCCCATGCAGGTACCAATAAAGATGTACAGCGCGCGGCCGTTTATTACAAGCCTGTTTTACTGCATAAATTAATTCAGGAGCCCGAAGGCCTTTCTCCGGTAAATTCATTGCAGGTAATTAACCTGCTTGATGGTGTTCCGGTAAATGATACACCAGTCTCCGAAAACTATTTTAATATCGGTCCCGCTGTTGATGACCTGCCTGACACACTGCCGCCTGTCTCCGAAGATTTAGCCGCTGACGCGGATCAGGATAAAAGCAGTTTTGATTTTATCAATACCGATGATCATGAACCTGAAACTGTAGATGCAGAACCGGTAACTGAGGTTGTTGATCCGGGAGCAGTTGCAACTGAACCCAACGGGGAATCAATTTCATCTACCCATGATATAGATGATGAAGTTTACGATGAAATTGTTGGCATCGAGAATATAAGTATAGGGCAGGCTAATGGGAATGAGCCTGTTGCTGCTGATGTTAATACCGATGCATCGATAAACGATAAAGCAGAGGTGGCCGATGAGCCGCCGGTTACAGTTGACGAAACTAAAGACGTAAGGAACGATGTAACTGAAAAATGGATAATCGGTAATATCGCCTCAACGGATTATTTTTTGTTTGATAACTCGGTTGTTGACACAAAGAATGATGATAAAGCCATCTCGCAGGAGTCGGCTCCGCAGTCGGCAGAAATTGAAGCCACTGAACAGCAGGAGGTTTTATCAAAGTACAACGACGAGAAAATGCCTTATACCTTTATGTGGTGGTTAGATAAAACCCGTAAGGAATATGCATCAACTTATCAGCCTTATAATATTGAAGCGGTTGCAGAGCAAAAAAAACCTGTAGCGCCTGATAGCCAAACAGCCGATGCACTGCAGCATCAGTATTATGAAAATATCTTCCATTCGCAATCTCTTGAAGAGCTGGAGAAAACCCCTCAGCCCGATGTGCCGGAGATAAAAAGAAAGGAAGACATCATTATTGAGAAATTTATTAAAGAAGAGCCCCAGATCAGGCCGCCGTCAATTGATAAGCTCGATAATGAAAACAAAGCAAAGAAGAGCTCGGAAGACAGAAATGACCTGGTAAGTGAAACATTAGCCCAAATTTACATCGACCAGATGTTATATCACAAAGCTATTGCAACTTACAAAAAATTGATGTTGAAATTCCCGGAAAAAAGCCGTTACTTTGCAAGCCAAATTGAGGAGTTAGAGAAGAAAACTAATTAATATAAAGAAATGTATATCGTTTTAATCATTGTTACCGTAATTGTATGCGCTCTGTTAGGGCTTATCGTACTTATCCAAAACCCTAAAGGCGGTGGTTTGGCATCAAATTTTTCAAGCTCATCACAATTAATGGGTGTACAGAAAACCGGCGACTTTTTAGAAAAAGGCACCTGGGCGTTAGCTATCACCCTTATGGTGTTATCATTGGCTATTAACGTTGCTGTAAAAGGCGGCTCCTCAAGCAGCAATGATAACCCGGCACTGCGCGAGCAAATTGAAAAAGCTTCAAAACCAAGCAACGCGCTTCCTTCATCAACTCCGGCATTAACACCGTCTGCTACACCGGCTGCTCCTAAAGCCGACAGCAGCAAAAAATAGTAAAGTATTTAATTAAGATATAGAAGGCCTCTGGATATATATTCAGGGGCTTTTTTGTGTACCATGGTTTGCGCCGGAGGCATTGTTAATTGAAAGAATAGGTTATTAAACGATGCAATAGTGTGGTTCTTCATAAAAGAGGGATATTGCAGATATTAAACCATATCTGTAGATTTGTGTTAATTAACCAGGAGAAAGACTTCGAATATGAGTGAGAAAGATCTGCAGTTATTAATAGAATTGGCTAAAGAGCTCGAGAAATCCTTGACAAAGGAAGAGGCGCTTAAGTCTTTTATTGCAGCTGGTATACTGGATAAAGCAGGTAACTATACCCAACCCTACAAAGAACTTGAGAAAGCCGATGCCTGATTATTATGTATGATAGCAGGCCCAATCTGGTTATAGGATTTCATGGTTGCGACCGCGAAACCTGCGATAAATTATTAGCACATCCCGATCAAATCAAAAAGAGCGAAAAGCCCTACGACTGGCTTGGGCATGGCATGTACTTTTGGGAGTATAATGAAACACGTGCGTTAGAATGGGCGGAAGATTACGTAAAGCGGAAAAAGATTAAAGAAGCGGCGGTTATTGGAGCCGTGATTGACCTTGGTAACTGTTGTGATCTTTTAGATAGTAAATATATTGAGGTTGTTTCAGCATACTACACCCTCATGAAGCTTTCCAATAATGCCCTTGGTAAACCAATGCCTGAAAATACTGATATTAAAGGTGATAAGCATAAGGATAAGCTTAAACGGGAGTTAGACTGTGCCGTAATTGAGTTCATGAACGAAAGGATATTTGCCTTACATGAAAAATTCATCAAAGACGGGAACTCCAATATTAAGCTTTTTGACTCGGTGCGTGGCGCTTTTATGGAAGGTGGTGAAGCATTTCCCGGATCTGGCATTCAGCGCAAAAACCACATACAAATATGCATCCGCAATCCAAATAGCATCCTCGGTTTTTTTCTTCCAAGAAAAGAGGTCGATTTCGTTAAAGTACTTCGTGGTGAGTTTGCACGTAAAACATAACGATTAGTTTCCAATCGTAGGTTTCTGCAGGATTGTCTGTTGTTGTAACATTAGCATCATAGGATACTTTTCAACAAAAAACGCCCCTGATTTTCGTCGGAGGCGTTTTTTATACAAGATAATTCAAATTATAATATCAGGATCAATACCAAAATAATGATGATGATAGCACCTACTGAAAGGTAAATACCACCGCCGCCAAGAGCATTAGCTTCTTTTTTCATTGATTTTAATTCGGTACGCAATTCCTTACGTTCAGCTTTGGTAAGCTCCGATTTATCCATCGCTTTGATCTCATTTACACGGGCCTTGATCTCCTCAACACGGGCTTGTTTTTGCTCGGTTGTCATGGTTGCTATTTCTTCTTTGCTTAGCGGGGTAAGCGCGTGGCTATCAGCAGCAAAGGTGTTCAATGCTGTAAATGACAGCAGCATGGTTAAGGCTAATAAATAAACTTTAGTTTTCATAGTTTTAATATTTAAGTGATTCTTTCTATGAAAGAGAAAAAATGCGAAAAATGTTTTACCGAAGTATAAAATTATTGTAACCCAAATGTTTATAAGCAAACAAAATAAGCTGATTCAAAAACATGCCCCACGCTTAATTTTTGAATAGCTTCTTTATCCTTAATGTCAACGTGTTTGCCTTCGGTATCGGCGCAGCCAAGCCATGGTTCTATGCAAACAAAATCAGCCCCCGGTTTAGCCCATAAACCAAGATAATTAAAATGAGGGAATTCAAGCGCTAAGGTTTGATTATGTTTATCGCTTTTAATAGTTACCATGCGCGATTTTAGATCTTTAAAAACAAGCGCGTCATCCTTAAACAGGTCGCGGGTTAGGTAAAGTTTTTTGTTTGGCGTTGGTACAGGATGGGTTACACCGTTAAAAAAGCCATCTTTTGATAAAAGGTGAGTATTAAAATGTTCTTCGGTTTCAAACTCCAGGTAATAGTCCTCGTAGTTTTCGCCTTTGTTAAAGGGTACATTAAATGCCGGGTGCCCGCCGACAGAAAAATATATGGATTTTTTATCAAGGTTGATCACTTTATAGGTAATCCGAAGTGCGTTATCAATAAGGTGATACAGGATCTGGAAATCAAATTTAAAAGGATAAACCTTTAAGGTGTTTTCGCAATTTGGTAACGAATAGCTTGCCGATGTCTCATCCGACTCTAATAAGAAAAATTCCGACTGCCTTGCAAAACCATGGCGCGGCATGGCATACTTTTCACCATCAACCAAAAGTTCATTGTTAATGAGGCCGCCTACTACCGGAAAAAGATTGGGGGCATGCCATGGCCATATTTTTTCATCGGCCTGCCACATATGTTCAATACCTGTGGCTTTATTGATAAATGAACTCAGCTGAGCGCCTTTGGTGTCGATAGCTACTTTAATGTGGTCGTTTTCTAAATGAGTGATCATAGGTGTATAATTAATGTAAAAGCCCGGCTTTATAAATCATAAACCGGGCCTTAAACCAATGTATTAAGAATTCGTTAATTGGACAACTTCCGGTTCAACGAAGTTAACAAATCAATCATCATCCTGTTCTTTTTTAGGTTCTAAAATTACAAAAGCGCTCCTTTTTGGTGCAGGCATAACCGATGCTTCGCCTTTTACATATTTCCAAACCACTTCATTGAGGTCGATATCAGGTGCGGCATCTTCCCTGGCAAAATTGAACAGTTCTGAACGTTTGCTGCTTTCGTTTACCGCTACGTTGCGCTGTTCCAAATCAACCTGTGCCGGCTTAGCAGTATATGGTGTAAGGTCGGGCTTGCTGGTGAAACAATCATACAGCGGCATAGCTGCGGCATCATACTGGCTCATCGGCGGCAGGCCTAAAATAAGCTCGATGGTACGCAAAACACCCGAGGTTGAATACATGCCATGGATCACAGCGTTGCGTTTTACATACGGACCGGCCACAAACACCGGTGAACGGTGGGCATCAATATGGTCGGGGCCGTTTTGGGCGTCATCCTCCAAAATAAAAACCACCGACTCTTTCCAGATCGAACTATGTGATAAATGCTCAATGAACTGGCCTATGGCAAGATCATTGTCGGCTACGGCGGCAATGGGTGATATAGCGCCTTTGCGCTGCCCGCTGGTATGGTCGTTTGAAATACGCACGGTGTTAAAATGCGGTACGGCGTTTATAGTGAGTAACGAATCAAAGTCGTGAGCCCAGATCTCAGTCCTTTTAACATCCTTGATATTCAGGTCAAAGCCAGGCGACTTGATACAAAAATGCCCTTCAAGCGATTTTAAGTTTGCTTTACCGGGGTTACCATCGCTCACAAACTCGCCATAAGTACGATAGCTTACACCGGCGCGTTTGCAATAGTCCCATATAAAGCCGTCGCGCGGATAGGCGGCTTTGCGGGTACCTTCAAAATCATAATTACCACCGCGGCTTCCGTAACTGGTTGGCCATGTTTTTTCTACAAAGTCGGTAGCATAGGCGGCCATGCTCCAGTTGTGGCCGTCGGCGCTTACTTCGGCATCAACGTAAAAGTTATCAAGCAGTACAAACTCATTGGCAATAGCGTGGTGGTTAGGCGTTACTTTTTTGCCGAAGATGCACAACGAAGTATCGCCGTTGCCTTGTGGCATATCGCCTAAAACCTGGTCGTAAGTGCGGTTTTCTTTAATGATATAGAACACATATTTAATAGGCGACTTTTCGCCCAGGCGGCGTGGAATGGGGTTACCTTCTTCGCCCTTAGCAATTTTTGCAATTTTATCAGTAAACGGCGTATTGGCATAAACCTGTTTGGTATAAGTTTTCAGCTCTGCATCAGATGGGCTGTTGATAAATGATAGTGTACCTTTAAACAGGCCGCCGATATATTGTTCCCGACTGTTGATGGCGCCTTGCTTGTAACCGCTGTTATCTGTTTTTTTAACAGGCTGCGGCCCTTTTGGGTTGGCCATTGAAGAAAAGCCTTTGCCGTTTGACACCAGGATTTTATTGCCCAATACTTTTACGTTTGTTGGGTACCAGCCTACCGGGATAAAACCCTTGCTTTTGCTGCTGCCCGGCATAGTAACATCAAATACAGCAAGGCAATTGTTATCCGCATTGGCTATATAAAGTGTTTTCCCGTTTTGCGATAAGGCCAGGCCATTGCTGGTTGAGCCGGTGAGACGGGTAGGATAAAGTGCCGTAGAAATGGTTTCTATTATTTTATGAGTTGAAGTATTTACTACTGATACCGCGTTGTCATTAGCATCGGCCACATACAGGAACTTTCCTTTTTTATCTAAAAGCAGTTCGTTGGGATGGCTGCTGGTTTTAATGGTGCTGAGCGTTTGCGTAGCTATGTTGTAAAAACCAAGCATATCACCACCCCATAAAGAAATGTATAGTGTTTTTTCATCGGGCGATAAGATGCAGCTGTAAGCTTCGGCCGGCAGTTTTACCTGTTTCAGAATGTCTTTTTTATCAGGATCGATAATATAAAGGGTGCTGTCTTCCTTAGTAACCGAATACAAGCGGCTGTTACTTTTGTTAGTTACCATGCCGGTAGGGCAAACCTTATTTTTGGGCCAGGCATTCGGTGCTAATTTGATGGTATCCGGGGTGCCCAGTTTGTTTCCGGCTATGTTGAATACCAGGATCCAGTTGTCATTACCGCCAGATGCGTATAGTTTTTTTTCATCACGGCTGAACGCAAGCCCATACCATGATTTTTTAACTATTACCTCGTCAAGCAGTTTTTCATTTTTAGGGTCGATGAGCTGTACCGACTGGGTGCTTTGGCCGTTATTGGTAACGGCTAATAATTTACCCGATACGGAAAGCTGCATATTCAGCGGCAGATCGCCAAGTGGTAAAGACCTGCCCGCGGGACTAAGCTTCCAGCCGTTGGGCAGTAATACCTGGCCTGTTTGTTCAATTTTACCCGGAGTTTGAGCGATGGATTGTAAGGCCGCACATAAAAGAACAATGCCGGCGATGAGTTTTAGTTTCATAAGAAAACGATTGTAGCCAAAATTACAAAATCGTTTTATTCCGAAAGAGTTGTTAACAGAAACTTAATATGAATAAATTGGACTTTCCCGCGTAGGTGCCTTAGCTCATCAATTTACCAACTGTTTTTTAAACTGATTAGGGCTGATACCAGTTTCCTTTTTAAACAACCGTGAAAAATATGGAAGGTTCTCAAAGCCAAGTTCGTATGCTATTTCCGAAACACTTTGGTAATCACTTTTAAGACGGTTTTTTGCCTCGTTTATAAGGTAAATATGGATCAGTTCAATAGCAGTTTTTCCTGTTTCCTGCTTCAGCATGTCACTTAGGTACCGGGGAGATAAATTAAGTTGTGAGGCCAACGCGTTAACAGAGGGCAGTCCCTGGCTTAGCAATAAGCCGTTGGTAAAATAAGCTGCTAACACTTCATTAAACTTTGATACTGTTTTACCCGAAAGCTCTGTGCGGTTAATAAACTGGCGTTTGTAAAACCGTTGTGAGTATTTCAGGATAGAATCAATGTGCGTAAGCATAATGTCGCGGCTATACTCATCGGTGTTATTGTGATATTCGGCTTCTATCTTGTAATAAAGGTCCCACATGATCTGCTCTTCCGATGGCGAAAGGTGCAGCGCCTCGTTGGCTTCGTAATCGAAAAAAGCATATTTGCTAATTTCGTTATGCAGAAAGTGGCCGTTCAGAAAATCCTCGTGGATGAACATGATGAACGCATCCTCATCATACTCCACACTGTTAAACTGGATCACCTGCCGGGGTTTGATGAACATCATGCTGCCGTTATCGTGGTCATATTTGGTACGACCATACATGATCTGACCTGCTTTGAGTTTTTTAAACCCGATCATGTAAAAATCAGATGTAAATTCCCTATCGCCAAAGCCGCAGGTATGAGTGCACCTGTACAGGCTGAAAAGCGGGTTCTCCGGCATCGGGAAACCATTGGAGCGGTGCATATCGGCCAAATTTTTAAAATGCTGCATGATTATTAAAGTTAAACAAATCTACGCCGAATTACGGCGTAGATTATGTCAGGATAATACCATTTATATAGAAGCTGAAAGCGGAACGCTTAAAGCCTAAAGCATGGTCTGATTAATTAACAGACTGTAGGATATTATTTACCGTGCGCGGCTACAGCTACCTCGTTCCAGCTATCCCACTCGGCAGCACGGCCTTCATAAGTTTGTTTAACCCACGGATGGGCGTGTTTACCCAGGAATAACCGCAACGGAGGGTTTTCGGTGTCAATCAGTTTCAGCACAGCATCTGTAGTTGCTTCCGGTACACCAAAAATATCGGCGTCATTTAAACCAGCCTGGAAAGTTGCCCGTACCGCATCATATTCGGGCATTGCCACGGTTTGCGCGGCAGAAGCACCGGCCCAATCGGTTGCAAAGCCGTTTGGTTCAATCAGGGAAACGTTTATTCCAAAGCCTTTTACTTCGGCGGCCAGGGTTTCACTTAAACCTTCTACCGCAAATTTAGAAGCGTTATATAAGCCCAGCACAGGTAAAGTAACGAGGCCAAGTACGCTCGAAAGCTGGATAATATGGCCGTAGCCTTGTTCACGCATTACAGGTAACACTGCCTGTGATAACCATAGCAGTCCAAAAAAATTGGTTTCCATCTGCTCGCGGGCTTCCTGCTCGGTAGTTTCTTCAACGCTGCCGAATAAACCGTAACCTGCATTGTTGATCAGCACATCAATACTGCCGAAGTGTTCTTTTGCTTTGTTGATAGCTGCGAAATCTGCAGCGCGGTCATTAACATCCAGTTGCAGCGGTAAAATACTGTCGCCATATTTATTTACCAGGTCATCCAAAGCGCTCAGGTTACGAGCGGTTGCTACTACTTTATCGCCTCTTTGCAGTAATGCCTCGGCCCATAATTTACCGAAACCACGTGATGCTCCGGTAATAAAAATTGTCTTTGCCATTGTTATTGTTTTTAAATGTTAAGACAAAATTAGCGTGATTAAAGCCGGGCGATTTATACAGAAGTGGGGAACAATGATACATTTTTACGCGGGGGCTTGTAATCGGTAATGAGAATGTCATTAAGCGTAAAAGATCGACGGAATTCATTATGTATAAAAGAACAAAACCCGTCTTATGGAGACAGGTTTTGTTCTTTATGCTCTAAACTCCCTCTGCTTTGGCTACGCGTACACATCATTTAAAAAAGGAAAATGTCATTTCGATAGAGCGAGGGCGGTCTGGTGGTGGAGCGAAAGAGAAATCTTCTACATCAGGCTCTACAACTATATCCGTAAAGTCAGGGCGTAGAAGATTTCTCCTCACCCCGACGCGCTAATCCCACCCTTGGTTCGTTCGAAATGACATTTTTTTAATTAATGACAAAATTAAAAAGATGTGTACACATAGTAGCTTCTTTGGAGCGGGTTGAGGTTATTTACTTTTCAGCACCAGTGTTGCACTTTGCAAACCATCAGCCGAAGCAGTTAAAGTTATCGTGCCGGCTTTTTCTTTGGCCTGTACTATGGCCAGCGCAAGGCCATGAAATGCTTTTCGGTAATCAGCTTTAAACGGATCATGGCTAACCGGATCGCCGTTGTCAACGCTGGCAATGGAGCCCTCGCCGGCAACCTTAAAGTTTACCTTGTTATCAGCATCTGGCACAACATTGCCGTCTTTATCCAATATTTTTACGGTGATAAATGACAGGTCTTTACCATCGGCTTTGATCTGTGAACGGTCGGCTGTCAGTTCAATTTTAGCAGGGGCTCCGGCGGTATGGATCTCGCGGGTTAAAATAGTTTTGCCATTTTTACGGGATATAGCTTTCAGCGTTCCCGGCTCATATTTTACCCGCCACATTACATGCAAGTCGTCGCCGGTTTTCTTTTGGATGCCCAATGATTTGCCATTGAGGTAAAGTTCAACTTCGTCGGCGTTGTTATAGTATGCCCAGATATCGATCATTTTTCCCGGCTCCCAGTTCCAGTGCGGGAAAATGTGGAGCACATTTTTATTGGTCCACTCGCTTTGATACATATAATATACCTCTTTAGGGAAGCCGGCCAGGTCAATAATACCGAAGTAGGAGCTGCGCGATGGCCATGAATATGGAGTTGGTTCGCCCAGATAGTCAAAGCCCGTCCAGATGAACATGCCCGAAAGGAAGTCGTACTTTTTCATCACCTTCCAGGTCATTTCATGTGTTGATCCCCATGGTGGTCGGGTGTTGTCATATGCCGAAACATTGTTACCTTCCCTTACAAAAGGTTTATCATAGCTTGGCGGCCAAACCCTGATGCTGTCTGAAGGCATTTCATAATAACCACGCGTTTCCAAACCCGAAGTAGTTTCGGTAGCAATAAACTTTTTACCCGGATAACGGTCGTGAAATTTAGCATAATCGAACTGGTGATAGTTATAACCAACCAAATCAATAGCACCCGATTTTATAATTTTATTGGTGCTATCCGGACGGTCATTAGCCGTAGTGAGCGGACGGGTTTTATCGAGGTTGTGAACAATAGCCGCTAACTCAGGCGCTATGCGTAACGCGCTGGTATCCGCCTGTTGCGGGATTTCGTTGCCGATACTCCAGATCATGATGCTTGGGTGATTGCGGTCGCGTTTGATTTGGTCTTCCAGATCGCGTTTATGCCATTCTTTAAAGTACAAGTGATAATCGTAAGTAGCCTTTTTCCATTCCCAGCAATCAAAGGCTTCATCCATCACAATAAAACCCATTTTATCGCAAAGGTCGAGCAGTTCGGGTGCCGGAGGGTTGTGCGAGGTGCGGATACCATTACAGCCCATCGCTTTAAGCATCTGCAACTGGCGCTCCAACGCGCGGTTGTTAATGGCTGCGCCAAGGCTGCCAAGGTCATGGTGATTACAAACACCTAAGATCTTCATCGGCTTCCCGTTCAGGCTGAAACCTTTATCTGCATCAAAATTAAAATAGCGAATGCCTACGGTAGTGGTATATTCATCAACTACTTTTTTGCCTTCAATAAGCTGGGTAACGGCTTTATATAAGTACGGGTTCTCTACCGACCAAAGCACCGGATTTTTTACCGTAAGGGTATTGGCTACTGTTAAAGATTCATTTTTATTTTGCGCTGCAGATGTAGCTTCGCCGGCGGCAGCTACCTGTTTGCCGGCCGCGTCATAAAGTTTGGTGGTAATGAGCACCTGCGGCGATGCCTGGTCATTATGCAGTTGCACCTGTACATTTACTTTGGCAGAGGCACCGGTGATATCGCTCGTGGTTACATAGGTGCCCCAATGATCGATAGCCGTTTTGTTGGTGGTAACCAGCCAAACATGGCGGTAAATACCCGAACCCGAATACCAGCGCGAGTTTGGCTGCACCGAATTATCAACTTTAACAGCAATAACGTTGCTGCCGCCAAAGTTTAAATAGGGGGTAAGTTCATACCTGAATGAGATATACCCGTTTGGCCTGAAGCCAAGGTGATGGCCATTGATCCATACATCGCTTTTTTGATATACGCCATCAAAATCAATATAAACCAGCTTGCCTTTTGATGAAGCAGGAACAGTAAAAGTTTTGCGGTACCAGCCAATGCCGCCGGGCAGGGCGCCGCCTTCAGGTGTGGCTGGGTTATCTTTTGAAAATTTACCTTCAATACTCCAGTCATGCGGCAAATTGAGCACGCGCCATTTGCTGTCGTTCAGCGTTGTTTTTTCGCCGTTTTCAACAGCGCCGAGGTTAAAGCGCCAGTTTTTATCAAAATCAAGTTTCTGCCGGCTTTGGGCAAAAGGTTTTAACACGGCCAGCGTCAGGACGGCAAGGATGCATGCAAACTTATAAGCCCCGGCGCGGTGGGTTTTTATTGATGACATAATATCGTTTGGGATTAAATGTATTTTGGACACTAAATTATAAATAATAGGCCAAAAGCAAAGGAATAGTATAAATTAACCGGGGGATCGCTTTATGCTAAATTATGTGTAAAATATTAAATGGCGTCTAAGAAACTGTTTAAAAACGATTAAATGAGTCTACTATACCCGCCACGTCATTGCGAGGCGCGAAGCAATCCCTGACTGTACAGGGTGGATTTGCTTAGCGGATCTGCCTCTTAGGGATTGCTTCGTGTCTTATAATGACGTGATTGTAAGTTATTGATTATTAAGTATATTTTTCTTGGTGGATTTTATAACATGGGCGTTGCCTGCGGCCCGGGCTTTCCGTTGCAAGTCCTCGCCTTTCCCGCCCGCAACCCCTTTGCACGCTCCGGGCTTTACACTGCAATCCCTAACGCGGCCCACGCGCAACACCGTTAAAATATATTTTACATGTCATTACATTTTTTTTCAGGGCTTCCCTGATGGATACTCGCAATGACGGCTTTTATATATTTTTAAACAGCTTCTCAGTGTTTAATACTATTTTCTCTAACATTCCGTTTCAAAATTCAATGAAAGCAATCGCCTTTGTCATGTTAATTTTTATGGTGCTCATTTCCACAATACCGGGGAAAGCGGCGCCTATGAATAATATGTCGAAAGAATGCTGTCGTCATATGGATCATATGCCGCAGAAACAGCATGGCGGTCAAAAAGGATGTGACGGTGGTATGTGCATGACCATGCTATCGTGCAACAATTGCTGCTTTTTAAAAGTTGAGCCTGTCAAGGCCGGGCCTGTTGCTGTTATTATTAAGAGCAATGCCCCTTTGCTTTACCTGGCAGGCAATTTATCCGATTACGCCAAGGCCTGCTGGAACCCTCCGAAAGCTTGATAAAAAGACATCTGCCTGTTTCTAATAGTGTATCTTTTTATTAAAAATTCAAATTAAAAATCATGAAAAAGTTTCTTTTCATCACCACTGTGATGCTGTTTACCATATTTAATATTTCGTTTGCTAATACGCCTTGCTGCAATAACAAAATGAACCATTGCACCAAATGTGCAAAGTCATGCACCAGGCCAACGTGTTTAGACAACTGCAGCAAATCATGCAAAGCCTCGGGCGGTTGCAATAAATCCTGCAGCAAATAACAAAACGGCCCCCGGTGAAAACCGGGGGCCGTTTTGTTAACTATCAATTTTAATGAACCTTATCGGTTTTATATATCCCAAGCGGCCCATCTATAATATCAACAATCTGCTTACTGAACAGTTGGAAATGCTCCTGCTTAACATGCTGATCAAGCCCTTCCTGGCTGGCCCAGGTTTCATGAAAAATAAACTGGGTTTCATCTGTGGTTGATTGATATAGCTCGTATTGTAAGCAGGCTTCTTCCTGGCGGGATGCTGCTACCAGTTTATCCAAAAAATCTTTCATTTGGGCAGTGGTGCCGGTTTTACACTTCACTAAGGCTGTTAAGTAAATTTTCATGGCTTGGGTTGTTTTGGGTAAATAGTTTGTTTAAATGTTCCTGGTAGCGTTGCAGGTTCTCCTCAATATTAGCGTTTTTCATTACATCATAAAAGTGGATACTTTCTAAAGGCTGCATGCCGGTAAAAGCGTTCATGCGGTGAAAGCCAAACAGGGGGCCTTCGTCAACACTGTGCTCGTTAAAAAACTCGCCAGGTAAGGTGAAAGCGGTAATAGGGGCATTCCATGAGGTGGTAAGCATATATTTTTTGCCCTGCATCAATCCGCCGGTACCATAATTAATACCTGGATTTTCGGCCGTACGGCCGTCGCTGCGGTAAATGCCGTTTTGATACCCGGCGGTAAAAACTTCGTCGATATATTTTTTAAAGGCATGCGGTACCTGGAACCACCAAACCGGGGTGTGGTAAATGATCACATCGGCCCATTTATAGTTTTCGGCTTCCTGCATAGGATCGTAAGCGTTATTTACGTCGGTTGAACGAACTTCAAAATCAGGATGACGGGTAAAATACTGCACGGTAGTATCCAATAAAGTTTTGTTAAATCTTCCGCCGGAGTGGCCGAAGACCTGCCCTCCGTTTATTACAAATATGTTTGTCATTTTTTTCTTGTTTAATTTTCATCAAAATTACACCGATGTTATCTACTATTAAAATAGTATAATTTATACATTTGTATCATAATTATAATAGATAAGCTATGGTGAATTTTGAATGGTTCCGTACGTTTAAGGCGATCTATGAAACCGGGTCGCTAACCGGGGCTGCCGAAGCGCTGTTTATTTCGCAGCCGGGAGTGAGCCTGCATTTAAGCTCATTAGAGAGCTATGTAGGCTATAAACTGTTCGACCGTACTTCGCGTAAAATGGTATCGACAGAGCGGGGGAAGATCTTATACAACTATATCCTGGAGGCAATTTGTAAACTGGAGGATGCCGAACGGCACTTTCATAAAAGCACCGAAAAAGATATACCAACTATAAGTATAGGAATGTGCTTTGAAACTTTTCAATTCACGCTCGAATCCTACCTGCCCACATTGCCTTTTAATGTGATCATCAAATTTGGCGAATACCCCGAAATGCTGGCCGACCTGGACAATGGCATCCTCGATATGATTGTTACGCCACATAAAGGCGATTATAAAGGTTTGGAGTATAAACCCTTTTTTAAGGAACGCATAGTGGTACTGGCCGGGGCGCAAACACCAACCGACGAGTTTAATGAACTATTGAAAACTAAAGATCTTAACCAGATCCAGGCATGGCTTAAAGCCCAAACCTGGTACGGCTCATCGGGCGATATGGAACACTTGCGGCGCTTCTGGCATATCAACTTTGGCAAACGACCTGATTTTAAGCCTAATTTCATCGTCCCTAACATGGGCTCTATTATTCGTTGTTTGAGTAATGGTAAGGGTATAGCCGTGATACCGGATTTCCTTTCAAAAAAAGAGCGCGATAGCGGCAATATCAAACTGCTTTGGGAGGGATATAATAAGATAGAGAACACGCTGTACTTCGGCACCCGCAAAAAATCAATTTATGCCGGGCAGGTAGCAATGATCCAGGAAATTTTTGAACGGGAGATGGTGTAAGCCTCTAATCGCCGCCGCTCGCCTCCGGCGAGTGGCAACTATCGGGGCGGCCTCTGGCCTCCGTGGCAAAAGAAGATCATGTGATTATTGAAACTCAAACATGTCTTTGCTAAGGCCACCCGTATACCATCTGCCATTTATAAAGTAATAAGTTTCCTTACCTAAAATGATCATAGGGAAATTACCTGCAACTTTTTGTTTGGTCTTGTTTTTTGCGGTGGTAAAATGATCGTATAAATTTTCTTTAACACTATAAAAAACGTTCTGCTTTGTATCAAAGGCCAAAACGCTTTCATTGTCATAAACGTAGCTTGTTTCGGGGGATCTTTTTGAATTAACATCATGATGGACATAGGCCTTAAGTTTGTTGTTCTTCATGGTGAATATTATAGTATAGTTTTCTTTATAGTGTTCCCTTTCGTCCTGCGCCTCACTGTTTATATATCTTAAAACATGCATTGCCTCATACAGATGAGTATTATTTACACATAAAATTAACGTATTGCCTAAACCAAGGTTTGAGCCTCCCCGTACCGCGTATTTTATTTCGATAAAACTTTTATTCAATAACTTGATTTCCGGAGGCACTCCCCAAAAATCATCTATTGTAATAATATCCTTTAGGCAAATCATTTTAAGCACATGGTTTGCATAGTCAGGAACGATCTTCACCGTTTGATTTTTACCATCGATGGATGTAAGATGATATATTTTGGTGTCTCTTTTGGCTGCTTTTGCCTCAGCCGTTTTTAACCAATCTTGTGCGGATGAATGATCGAAATAGAGTATAAAAACCAAGGAAATAATTAAGGCGGCGTATCTGTTCATAAGATAAGGTTTACAGGCCAATTTATGCTTTTATTTTGCTGCTTTTACTACTAATTCCAGATTAAAATAATGGTGACAATGTACTGTCAGTACAATGATCATCAGCAGCGTGTATTTTCAAAAAAACTCCAAAAAAACGCAAAAAAACAAACAAAAAATCCGGACATTTTGCCCGGATCTGAAACGCTGAATTTATATTCCTAAAAGGTTTATTTGCTGATAATCAAATATTTAACAGTGTTTCGATTGAAATATTAAATTATTGATTATCAATGTGTTTCATTTTTAATCCGTTCCGGTGTTTCATTCTCAAAAAATGGAACATTTCTTATTTACAAAAAAAGAAACGCCGGCAATTTTTAACTTTTTTATGGAGAATCAAAAAATTGGGACACCTTATTTGTTACATAGGATATGCCGATAAAGCCTTTAGAATCACCGGGTGCTTATACTGTTGGTGTGGCCGTAAAAATACTCGCGTAATACTTGCGATAGGCAAACAGCAAAAATACCTCTAAAATTATAACCGCCAGTCCAATTGGCAAACCGGCCGGTGCCAAAATGGCATGGAACAGGAATATATTAAGCGAAATAGGCAGCAGCAATAACACAAACAATGCCGTATACCGGTTGATAATTAAAAACAGGCCGCTGGTTATTTCAATTACCTTCATGTATTGAAAAAAATAACCTGAACCAAATAACCCGCCGCTAAATGCCTGTGCCTTATCGCTCATGGGCGGTTGGGCCATATGCAGAAACTGGAAAAAGAAGTTTAAACCAAACACCACGAAGACCAGGCCCAGCAAAACGCGGGCAATCAATACTGCAATTTTCATAATTAATAGGTTTAATATAAGGTTAAACACTAAGTTTGGTAATTTAATTGACATATTCAAATCTGTCTCATAGCTAACTATTTAAACAGGCATTACTTTTGATAAAACAGGTCATATGAACATTCAAAAAATAACTTTCGGCAACGGTTGCTTTTGGTGCACCGAAGCCGTTTTTCAATCTCTTAAAGGTGTAACATCAGTAACCTCGGGTTATATGGGCGGCAAAGTTTTAAACCCAACCTATGAGCAGGTTTGTACGGGCGCTACCGGTCATGCCGAAGTGATTCACCTGGAGTATGATGCCGACGTGATCTCGTTTGATGAATTGTTATTGGTTTTCTTTAAAACCCATAACCCAACAACGCTTAACCGCCAGGGTAATGACGTGGGTACACAATACCGCTCGGCTATATTTTATTATACAGATGAACAAAAGCAGGCTTCGGAAGCGATGATCAAAAAGCTTACCAACGAGCAGGTTTTTGACGATCCTATCGTAACCGAAATCACCCCGGCAAGTACATTTTACAGCGCCGAAGATTACCACCAGAATTATTTCAACGATAATCCTAACAAGTCGTACTGCGCGTTTGTTATCCAGCCGAAACTCAATAAATTTGCCAAGGAGTTTAAGGATAAAATAAAGCCGGAGCTGTTATAAGATGCCCATCATACGGAGTGTTCAAATCGAGCGACTTTGAAGATGAAATAATATAAAGCAAAAGGGCCTGTCACCCTGAGCCCGTCGAAGGGTCGCGCGCAGAGGCCCTGCTCACAATGCTTCGAGGGCCTCAGCATGACACTCGTTTTAGTTAAACGGTAGTTCGTCAAAGCATGCCGGCGTACTTTTTCCGCATGAGTCTTCGACAAGGTCTCGACCGGCACTCTTTTTAATCAACCCATATGAAAAAAAGCTATAGCTATCTATTTGCAGGCCTGTTGTTATTCAGCGCCTGCTCATCTGTTAAAAAAACTGCCAATCCTAATACCAGCATTACCAACGATGGTAAGGCCTGGGCTTCATTATGGCAGCAGCGGGCGGCGGAGTACAAAGCATTATGCTTTCAGGCCTATAATATAGCTAAGCTCAGGGTTGACGAAGGAATTAAGAACCCCGGTGATAAACCGCTGGCTATTGTTACCGATATTGATGAAACCGTGCTGGATAATAGCCCCTATGATGCTCATCGCGCCTTACAGAACTTAGATTACAGCGATGCCACCTGGAAACAATGGACAGACAAAGCCGTTGCTGATACTGTGCCGGGCGCACCTGCCTTTTTTAAGTACGCTGCATCAAAAGGGATCACGATATTTTACATCACCAACCGTAATGAAAATGAGCGGGCAAGTACGCTTAAAAATCTACAGTTGTATGGATTGCCTAATGCCGATGATGAACACCTGCAGTTGAAAACTACTTCATCAAGCAAGGAAGCGCGCCGTCTTAACGTTTTAAAAACACATAACATCCTGCTGCTTTGCGGCGATAACCTGCCCGACTTTGACCTGCTGTATGATAATCACCCGGCCGAAGAAAACAGGACAGCCACTACACAAAAGCTGCGAACGGAATTTGGCAAAAGGTATATTGTTATTCCCAATCCTTCATATGGTGATTTTGAAGGGGCACTTTTCCGGTTTAATTACAAGCTTAGCCCTGCCCAAAAAGATTCGGTGATCAGGGCGAAGATCAAAGCCGATCAATGAAGCTGCCATAGTTTAATGGTTGACAGGGGATAGCCGCCCGGGCACGGTATATAACTTAATTGCCTGTATTTACGTATATTTACACGCTGATCCCGCTGTAGGTGTAATTATTTTATATAGCTAAAGCATTTTACTTAGTTTAATAAAATAATTGAATGTTTGGGTGATGTCATAATCTTGCGGTAAAATGTGCATGAAGCGCAAATAAATTGCAAATTTGCATACTGCATTATTATTATTCAGTTAACCCCCGTTTAACTATGAGTGATAGAACTATTCTGGTTTGGTTTAGAAATGACTTGCGCATAAATGATAACGAAATTTTGTTAGAAGCTGTACGCAAGGCTGATAAAATACTGCCGGTTTATTGTTTTGATCCTTATTATTTTCAGCATACCGAAAGCGGCGCTTCAAAAACAGGGGATTTCAGGGCGAGGTTCCTTTTAGAGGCCGTTGCCGATCTCCGCAAAAATTTACAGGATTTTGGTGCCGAATTGATCATCCGCATCGGTAATCCTGCCGATGTGATCCCCCAGCTTGCCCAGGAATACCAGGTAAATGAAGTTTACCATCACCGTGAAGTAGCTTACGAAGAAACAAATATCTCCGAGCAGGTTGAAACCGCCCTATGGAAAATGAGGCTTAACCTCAAGCATTTCATCGGTCATACCATGTATCATAAGGAAGATCTTCCTTTCCCGATAAAGGATATCCCGGATAGTTTCGCGGTTTTTAAAAAGAAGGTGGAACGTGACAGTAATGTTCGCCCATGCGTACCCAAACCCGATCATATCAGCGTTCCGGAAATTACCGATGCCGGCGAATTACCAACCTTGCAACAATTAGGTTTAAACGAGCCTGTTGACGATATGCGCGCTACCGAATATTTTCAGGGGGGCGAAACAGCGGCTTTGGTGCAAATGCATAAGTGTTTTGCCAATGCAGACCAGTTGCTGAAACAAAAAAATGGCCGTAACGGTTCTGATTGCTCTTCAAAACTTTCTCCATGGATTTCGATAGGATGTATCTCGCCGAGGCAGGTTTACTGGGAAATTCAGAAGTATGGCAGTAATAGCAGCCTGTTAAAGCTTGAAT
Source organism: Mucilaginibacter sp. SJ (assembly GCF_028993635.1). Lineage (NCBI taxonomy): Bacteria > Pseudomonadati > Bacteroidota > Sphingobacteriia > Sphingobacteriales > Sphingobacteriaceae > Mucilaginibacter > Mucilaginibacter sp. SJ. Next base: position 2,984,857 of record NZ_CP118631.1, on the reverse strand, counting down.
TGCTTTGGCGCGATTACTTCAGGTTTATGTTTAAAAAACATGGCCAAAAATTTATCAAAGCTAAAGACGAAGCTCAGGGCACTGACCTTGCACCGGACGCCGACCTGTTGCTCCAAAAATGGAAAAACGGTGAAACAGGAGTTCCCCTTATTGATGCAGCAATGCATGAACTTAATGCTACGGGCTATATCAGTAATCAAAACCGGCAGGTAGTAGCGGGCTATTTGGTAAATACCCTCAAAGCCGACTGGGTACAGGGGGCTGCTTATTTTGAAGAAAAGCTTATTGATTATTCGCCGGCGAGCAATTGGGGCAACTGGGCCTTTATTGCCGGTGTTAACGATGCTAAGGAAAGCAAATACGCTATAGTTACCAAGCTGCCCAAAGAGCTTGAAGCCAAAACCGATTTTGTGAATACCTGGCAGCCATCATCCATAGATGAAGCCGGGGATTTGGTTAGGACTTAAATATTATCTGTATCAAAATATTTTATATCCGTTTCAAAACAACACGCCATAATTTGAGTTTTCACCCCAATGGGTAAAATAAGCCTAATAATGGCTAAATTTCTTTACAATTAATTATGAAGTATATAGCGGTATATCATTACTTTTGTACCGTTTTAAAGATCAGTTTCACATGGATCGTCTCAATTATATAAATAGCGGAAACGCTGCCTACATATCTTCCCTATACGAACAATACAAACAGGAACCGGAATCGGTTGATTTTGGATGGCAAAAATTCTTTGAAGGATTTGATTTTGGTAAAGATACCGATGCTGCCGGAGCAATTGCACCTGCTGTCGTTGGTGAAGCTACTCCTGAACATTTTTTAAAGGAAATTAACGTATTAAACATGATAGATGGTTACCGCTCGCGCGGGCATTTGTTTGCAAAAACAAACCCCGTTCGCGAACGCCGCCATTATTACCCTGGCAAGGAGCTTGAAACTTTTGGTTTGAGCGAAGCTGACCTTGATACCGTTTTTAACGCCGGTGTTGAAGTTGGTTTAGGTGCCGCCAAATTGCGCGATATCCGCCAACTGCTTGAAGATACTTACTGCCGTTCAATAGGTACGGAATATAAATACATCCGCAATCCCATTAAAATAAAATGGTTTGAAGAGCGGATGGAAAGCCGTCGCAATGCTCCTTCTTTCACCCTTGATGAAAAGAAGGAAATGCTTAACAAGCTGAATGAGGCTGTAACTTTCGAAAACTTTTTAGGCACTAAATTCCTTGGCCAAAAACGTTTTTCACTGGAAGGAGCCGAGGCGCTGATCCCATCCATGGACTCGGTAATAAAAAAAGGCGCCGATCTGGGTATCGAGGAGTTTATCATCGGTATGGCGCACCGCGGGCGTTTGAACGTGTTAACCAACATCATGGAGAAAACCTATAAAGAGGTATTCTCTGAGTTTGAAGGTAAAAACTACGATTCTGAATCGCCTTTTGGTGGTGACGTGAAATACCACTTAGGTTTTTCAACCGACGTGCTTACCAAAAACGGAAAAAAAGTTCACCTGAGCCTTTGTCCTAACCCATCGCACCTGGAAGCTGTTGACCCGGTTGTAGAAGGTATTACCCGTTCAAAAATCGACTTTAAATATGGCGGCGATCATTCAAAGATCGCTCCGATCCTGATCCATGGCGACGCTTCAATTGCCGGTCAGGGTATAGTATATGAAGTTTTACAAATGGAAAAGCTGGATGGCTACCGCACAGGCGGCACCATTCACCTGGTTATCAACAACCAGATAGGTTTTACCACCAACTATAAAGACGCCCGTTCAAGTACCTATTGTACCGACGTTGCCAAAACTGTGCTTTCGCCGGTTTTTCACGTAAACGGTGATGATGTTGAGGCTCTGGCGTACGTGGTAAACCTGGCTATGGAATACAGGCAGATCTTTAATGAGGATGTATTTATCGATATCCTTTGCTATCGCCGTTATGGCCATAACGAAGCTGATGAGCCTAAATTCACCCAGCCGCTGTTATACAAAGCTATCGATGCGCACCCTAATCCGTTAAAGATTTACAATCAGAAACTCATAGATGAAGGTAGCATAGATGCTGAATTCTTGAAATCTATCGAAAAAACCTTCAAAGATGAGTTACAGCAAAAGCTGGACGAAGTAAAATCAGAAGAAAGGTTTACTGATACCATTGCCATGTTTGAAGGTGCCTGGAGCGGTTTACACCTGGCAAGCCATAAAGAACTTGTAAAAGCTATTGATACGTCAGTAGCCGAAGAAACTATATTAGAGATTGGTAATAAGATCACCGTTTTACCACCAAACAAAGAGTTCTTCAAGAAAATTGAGAAACTGTTTGAAGACCGCAGCGCTATGGTAAACAAAACCAAAGTGTTTGACTGGGCCATGGGCGAATTGCTTGCTTATGGGACTTTGTTAAAAGAAGGCTACCCGATCAGGTTAAGTGGTGAAGACGTAAAACGTGGTACTTTCTCGCATCGCCATGCGGTATTGACGCTGGTTGATTCGGAAGATGAATTTACACCGCTTGCATCCATTAACCCCGAAGCTAAACTGAGCATCTATAACTCTTTATTATCTGAGTATGGTGTTTTAGGTTTTGAATACGGTTATGCGCTTGCAAACCCAACTGCTTTAACCATTTGGGAAGCCCAGTTTGGTGACTTCTTTAATGGTGCGCAGATCATTGTTGATCAGTACATCGCCAGCGCCGAAACTAAATGGCAGCGTGGTAATGGTTTGGTAATGTTGCTGCCTCACGGTTATGAAGGCCAGGGCCCTGAGCACTCATCTGCACGCGTTGAACGTTTTATGGAGCTTTGTGCCGATGATAATATCCAGGTAGCTAATTGTACTACTCCTGCCAACTTCTTCCATATCTTAAGGCGTCAGATGCACCGTGACTTCCGCAAGCCATTGATCATCTTTACTCCAAAAAGCTTGTTGCGCAGTCCTAAATGTGTATCGCCGATCGAAGATTTTACCAGCGGTAAGTTCCACGAATTGATAGATGATACTTACGCTGATCCTAAAAAGGTAAAACGTGTACTGTTATGTACAGGTAAGGTTTACTATGACCTACTCGACAAACAACAGGCTGATAACCGTAAGGATGTAGCTATTGTACGCGTAGAGCAGCTTTATCCTACTCCGGTTACCCAAATCCTGAAAATTAAAGCCAAATATGAAAAGGCCGAGTTTATATGGGTACAGGAAGAGCCTGAAAATATGGGTGCATGGCCTTACATTTGCCGTAAGTTCCACAACGATAAGCTGATTAATTTGAGCGTTATTTCGAGGATAGAAGGCAGCAGTACTGCAACCGGTTTTGCCAAGCAGCACGCCGCCCAGCAGTTATACATAGTTTCAAAAGCTTTCGAGGCTCCTGCCGGTAAAGCGGTTAAAGAAGCTGTTAAAAAAACAACAAAGAAAATGGCTGATGCCGGTGCTGATTGATCCGTCAATTAAGTATCCTGATATAGTCCATTAAAAAAAATATAAAATCTACAATACTACAATATGAGCTTAGCGATTAAGGTGCCTACCGTAGGCGAATCAATTACTGAAGTAACCCTTTCGAGCTGGAAAAAGAAAGACGGCGACCACGTTGAAATGGACGAGGTTATTGCCGAACTTGAGTCAGACAAGGCTACTTTTGAGCTTACTGCCGAAAAAGCCGGTACTTTAAAAATCGTTGCCAATGAAGGCGATGTGCTATCAATTGGCGCTGTTGTTGCCAATATTGAAGACGGAGGCGCTGAAGCTGCTGCTCCCGCGGCACAACCACAGCCAGAAGTGGTAGCGAACGGTCCTGCTCCGGCCCCTGTTGCTGCCGCTCCGGCTGCAGCATCTGTTGAAATTAAAGTGCCGCCGGTAGGTGAATCTATCACCGAGGTTACTTTATCCCGCTGGATTAAGAAAGACGGCGACGCTGTTGCTATGGATGAAGCCGTTGCTGAACTGGAATCAGATAAAGCTACTTTTGAACTTACCGCCGAAAAAGCAGGTACATTAAAAACAATCGCTAAAGAAGGCGATGTGTTAGCTATTGGTACCGTAGTTTGTACTATTGAAGGTGCAGGCGCTTCACAACCTGCAGTTACCCCGGTAACCCCGGCTGTAGTGAACGCTGCCGATGAATCGCCACGTGGTGGTGCAGCTGCCGAAAGTGCTAAAACTTATGCATCAGGTACGCCATCACCGGCTGCCGCCAAAATATTAGCCGAAAAAGGTGTTGATCCAAAATCAGTATCAGGTTCAGGTGTTGACGGCCGTATCACTAAAGGTGATGCCCTTGGCGCGCAAGCTCCGGTAGCTAAACCAACTGCTTCGGCTGCTCAGCCTGCTGCTACCGCTCCGGTTGCAACTTCTACAGGTGGCGCCAGGGACGAAAAACGCGAGAAAATGACCTCACTGCGTAAAACCGTTGCTAAACGTTTAGTATCGGTTAAAAATGAAACGGCAATGCTTACCACCTTTAACGAGGTTGATATGCAGCCGATCATGGAATTACGCGGTAAATACAAAGATAAATTCAAAGAGAAACATGGTGTGGGCTTAGGTTTCATGTCGTTCTTCACCAAAGCTGTTACTGAAGCTTTGAAAGATTGGCCGGCCGTTGGCGCTCGTATTGAAGGAGAAGAAATTGTGTATAGCAATTTTGCTGATATCTCCATCGCTGTTTCTGCCCCTAAGGGTTTGGTTGTTCCGGTTATCCGCAATGCTGATAGCATGAGCCTTGCCGAAATTGAGAAAGCCATTGTGGTACTTGCCGGTAAAGCCCGCGAAAATAAACTGACCATCCCTGAAATGACCGGCGGCACATTTACCATTACCAATGGTGGTGTGTTTGGTTCGATGTTATCGACGCCGATCATTAATGCGCCTCAATCGGCCATTTTGGGTATGCATAATATCATTGAGCGCCCGGTAGCAGTAAACGGACAGGTTGTGATCCGCCCGATGATGTACCTTGCCCTGTCATATGATCACCGCATCATCGACGGTCGTGAATCGGTAAGCTTCCTGGTAAGGGTTAAGCAATTGCTTGAAGATCCTGCAAGGTTGTTGTTAGGTGTATAACCCTGCAAAAACTTTATAAAAGAGATCCCGGTAGGTTTTCCCTCCGGGATTTTTTTTGTGTAATAGGTTTTGCAAGGTTTTGAAATTTGTCAGGTGATTAGAAGTAGCGACGAACCAAGTACAACTAATCTCTGACCTCCAACCTCGAATCTCTAAAAGGACCTCTTTACAACCCTCTTAAGCACCAATAAATTTTGCCCGTTAAGGCTATAACCGCTAATGTTGTTTTGATAAAGGTTTACCAGTTTATCATAGTATAATACCACAACCGGCGATTGCTCCATCATGAGGTTATCCATCTGGCGGTAGATGGCAAAGCGTTTTTCGTCATCTTTTACCTGGTAGGTTTGCTCAAAAAGCTCATCGAACTTTTTATTGTTAAACCCGGTATAATTTGGGCCGAAAGGGATTTTGTTTTTGGAATAAAAAACTGAAAGGTAGTTTTCGGCATCGGGATAATCGGCTATCCACGAACCATAAAAAAAGTTGATGCCGTTTTTTGAGATCAGTTCGCGCAGGCTGGCGCCCTGGGTTATCTCTACATTTGTTTTTATACCAATGCGTTCCAATTGGCCTTGTACATACTCAATTAAACTGCGGTAACCAACGGTGGTAGCCAGGGTAATTTCGGGCATGTTTTTACCATTGGGGTAACCGGCATCGCGAAGCAGGCAACGTGCTTTTTCGGGATCGTAGGTATATCCTTTTATCCCTGTGCCGTTAAAGCCGGGCATGCCTTCGGGCACAAAACCTCCGTAGCCCGGTGTACCCATACTGTTGCGGAGGTATTTGATCATCTTTTCGCGGTCGATGGCGTAGTTGATGGCCTGCCTGATCTTAAGTATTTTTAAAGGGGATTTTTTTACAATAGGTAAAGTGGTATCCACCAGCATACCCAGGTAAATGGTGTTCAGGTAAGGAGCGGTATTGAGTATAAACTTGCCCTTATATTTTTGCGTTACCTTGCCTGCTTTAGTGAGGATATCATCGCGATAGCTGCCGTCGATATCATTCAAAAAATCGATATTCTTTTTTACAAACTCCAGAAACGAAGTCTGCTTATCAGCAATAAAGGTAGAACGGATGGCATCCAGGTAGGGGAGGCGGTTGCCTTTTTCGTCTTTTTCCCAGTAATGCTCATTTTTTAAAAATACCAGTACTTCGCCTTCTTTCCAGTATTTAAACCTGAAAGGGCCGGTGCCTACCGGGTGGCTCCTGAAGTCCTTGCCGTAAAACTCAACCACTTCTTTGGGTACTACGGAGCAATATTGTGCCGTGAGTAAGCTTAAAAAGGGAGCGAAAGGCTGTTTAAGCCTGATTTGGAAAGTACTGTCATTAGGTGCCATGAAGGCGCTTTTGTCCTTTACCTTATCACTGAAGATCCATGAGCCGGATGAAGCAACTTTAGGATCGATCAAACGACTAAAACTATAGGCAAAATCTGAGGCCACTGCCTTTCGACCTGTACCATTTGCAAAATGAGGGTCGTCATGAAAATATACATCATTACGCAGATGGAAGGTATATAATAAACCATCAGCTGATGTTTCCCAGCTTTTGGCTATACAGGGAATGGTTTTTAAACTATCGTTGATCTGGACCAGACCGTTGTAAAGCTGGTTGTCCATCCAAATAGTATAATGGTTGCGGCAAAAAGCCGGATCAAGCGAGGTAAGGCCCTCTTCAAGATTGATATTAAAAACGGTTTTGTGCTGATCGGGAGAAGTATCCGTATGGCAGGAACAAAGCTGAATGGAGAATAATACAAAAAGGTAAGTGATCAGCTTATTCATTTAAGCTAATATATCAAATATCACGATATCAGAGTGGGTTATTAGTCGATTATTGCGCAGGGATGATTGATTGCCGAAAGTAAAAGTTGTGCGACTGTTCGAAATTAAAAGCTAAACAGTCGCATACTCAATTTACGCATCAATACCGGTCAATCCCTTATAAAAATGTTTGGCATAACCTGCTATCAGCACATCGTGATCATTCCCGTTAATAATACGACGGGCGTTGATCCAGTCGGCATGGGTGGCGTCAAAATATTTGCCTAAGCCAACGCCGGTAAACATGCCTTTTGTCATACCTTCAATCATAATGTTGGCAGCTACATCAGGTTGAAGCGCCAATTCGGGATGGTTAAGCAGGTCGAGGTGTAAATGCTTGCCCATGGCGTCATAGTTCTCGTACCAGGTTAATTGTACAAAACCGCGGCCATAATAAAGCTGATCGGGCGTTGTATAAGGAACACGGTGACCAGGCCCCCCGCCCATTTTAAATTTTTCGCCATAGGGATGACCTTTGCCTTTGCCAAATTCATTTATCGGCTGCATAGTGCCTGCGCATTCATGGTAAACGGTGCCTAACATGTAGGCTACCTTACGCTGATCGGTAACGCCGGCATCTGCTGCGGCTTTTAAAATTGCTTCGATGCCATCAACCTGGCTTTGTGAAATGTGGCCTTTAAATACAGACGCACGGATAGTATCATAAAATTCTTTTGTACCTGGCATGATAATGAAATTTAGGTATTAGTAATAAAATTAATTGCTGTAAACGGATGTTTCAGATTAAAAAAGTATGGAAGATTTAGGTAAATATAAATATTCACGTTTGGAATACCAAGGCTGATATTCAAAGAGTTGGGCCGGGATTTTCAAGGCAATTCCGGCATTGGTTGAGAAAGGCCTAAAGTAGGAGTATGTTTATAAAGCAAATTTTAAAGTGCCCGTTTTATTACACGAGCACTTTAAATTAAAACCGCTCTTTTAAAAACTTGCCCGTATAGCTGTCTTTTTGTTTTAGAAGGTCTTCAGGAACGCCTTCAAATACTACTTTACCACCGCGGTCGCCGCCTTCCGGGCCAATATCGATAACCCAGTCTGCACATTTGATCACATCCATGTTATGCTCAATAACAATGATGGTATTGCCATGATCAAGCAGGGCATCAAATGATTTCAGCAGTTTTTTAATATCAGCAAAGTGCAAACCGGTGGTAGGCTCGTCAAAGATGAATAGCGTTTTATTGGTGTTGTTGCCTTTTACCAGGAACGATGCAAGCTTAATACGCTGTGCCTCGCCACCTGACAAGGTATTTGACGACTGCCCCAACTGAACATATCCCAAACCAACATCAACCAGCGGTTTTATTTTGGCGATGATCTTTGGCTCTTTGGCAAAAAACTCAACTGCCTCATCGATGGTCATGTTCAGGATCTCCGATACGTTTTTTTCTTTGTATTGGATATCTAAAATATGCTGCTTAAAACGATGGCCCCCGCAGGTTTCGCAGGTAAGAAAGATATCTGCCATAAACTGCATCTCTATCTTAACCTCACCTTCACCCTGGCAAACATCGCAACGGCCGCCTTCAACGTTAAATGAAAACGCCGAAGGTTTCAGCCCTGCAGCTTTTGCTGCCGGCTGAGCGGCGTACAGGTTTCGGATCTCGTCCCAGGCTTTAACATAAGTAACCGGGTTTGAGCGCGATGAACGGCCTATTGGGTTTTGGTCAACCAGTTCAATCTGTTCAATTTTGCTGTAATCGCCATCAATGGCATCATATGAGCCTGTTTGTTCGCCCGAATAATTGCCCAATGCCTTTTGAACGGCCGGGGCAAGGATGCGTTTTACCAAACTGGTTTTGCCCGAGCCGGATACGCCGGTAACAACAGTAAGCACGCCTAACGGAAATTTGGCGGTGACATGTTTCAGGTTGTTTTCGCGCGCGCCTTTTATTTCGATAAAATCGTGCCATTTGCGGCGGCTTGCGGGGATAGCTATTTCTTCCCTGCCGCTCAGGTATTTGCCGGTGAGACTTTTATCGTCTTTTATAATTTCGTTATAAGTACCGGTAAAAATCAGCTCGCCGCCATGGGTACCGGCCTCCGGACCAATATCAATAATATGATCGGCAGCTTTCATGATCTCTTCCTCATGCTCAACAACCAATACGGTGTTACCCACATCGCGGAGGGATTTTAATACGCTGATCAGCCTTTGGGTATCACGCGGGTGCAAACCGATGCTTGGCTCATCCAAAACATACACGGAACCTACCAGGCTGCTGCCCAATGACGTAGCGAGGTTGATTCGCTGCGACTCCCCGCCTGATAATGTATTTGATAAACGATTGAGCGTTAAATAGCTCAAGCCCACATCATTTAAAAAGCCGAGGCGGTTGGTTATTTCCATTAGCAAGCGTTTGCCGATTTTGGCCTCAGTTTCACTGAGTTCAAGCGATTTAAAAAATTCAAAGGCTTTATCCAGCGGCATCAGTACCACATCGGTTATCGACTTTTTATTGATCTTTACGTACGAGGCATCCATTCGTAATCGGCTGCCCTTACATTCCGGGCAGGTAGTTTTGCCCCTGTATCGCGACAGCAAAACACGGTACTGGATCTTATACGTTTGTTCTTCCATTTCTTTGAAAAACTCGTCAAGACCACGGAAAAACTTATTGCCGGTCCAGAGCAGGCGCTGCTCTTTTTCGGTTAGTTGATTGTATTGACGGTGGATAGGGAAGTCGAACTTTAAGGCATGTCTTACCAGCGCATCGTTCCATTCGCGCATTTTTTCGCCGCGCCAGGGCGCAATGGCTCCCTCATAAATAGATTTACTTTTATCCGGGATAACCAGGTCTTCATCAATACCGATCACCTTGCCATAACCTTCGCACTTTTTGCAGGCACCGTACGGATTATTAAAGCTGAAGAAGTTTGGCGTAGGCTCTTCAAACTTCAATCCGTCTAACTCAAAACGGTCGCAAAAAAAGCGCTCATGCTCGGTATCGTTGTCAGGTTCCTGGAAACGAACAAAACAATCGCCCTTGCCTTCAAAAAAGGCAGTCTGTATGGAGTCGCCTAAGCGGCTAATAGTTTCGTCTTCCTCATTCTTGGTAACGCGGTCAACAACTATGCGTACTGCAATTTGCTGATCAATTTCGGTAGTTTCTGCAGCTCCCTTTTTTGCCTTTGTTTTTTTGATCTCGACAATTGGTTCAGCCGCCATTAAAGGAACGTTCTCCACTGTTTCATCCTCTAATAAAGATTCGATACGCGAAAGTTTGCCATTGTATTCAACGCGAACAAAACCTTTTTGCATCAATACGGCAAGCTCCTCTTTAAGGCTCCGGTTATTGTGCGGGTGCAATGGAGCAAGAATGGTTACCTGGGTTTCGTTAGGCAATGAAAGCACAAAGTTAACCACATCGGTCACTGAGTCTTTTTTTACGATATTGCCTGATATGGGCGATATCGTTTTACCGATACGTGAGAAAAGCAGTTTTAAATAATCGTAGATCTCGGTTGAAGTACCAACAGTTGAACGTGGGTTTGAGGTAATTACCTTTTGCTCAATAGCTATAGCCGGTGCAATGCCTTTAATATAATCAACATCGGGCTTGTTCATACGGCCCAAAAACTGGCGGGCGTATGATGAAAGGCTTTCCACATAGCGGCGCTGGCCTTCGGCGTACAAAGTATCGAAAGCGAGCGATGATTTGCCCGAACCCGACATGCCGGTAACTACCACCAGTTTATTTTTGGGAATAGCCACATCAAGGTTTTTAAGGTTGTGTACCCTTGCGCCTTTTATGATAATATGTTTTTGCGGATCTTTTTCTGCTTCTTTACTCATTCTATTGAATTAGTTCATAGTTGATGGTTGATGGATCATAGTAGGACGCTTTGCAGGTTAGTGGCGCAAAATTTATACCATGAACCATGATCTATTAACCATGAACTTTTTGCGAATGCAAAAATCCTAAAAAATTTAGCAGAATCCAAATGGGTTTTAATTGTTTATTGGATTAAACTGCGTGAAATATTGGAGTTTACAGTTTGCTGACTTTTTAAAACTTAATGTTGTTTTAACAACTACTTTTTAAAAAATTTATTTTGGCGAATGATTAAACCTTCGGTATTAAAAATAAGTCTAACGGAAGTGTGCCAAATAAATGATGGTTTTATAGGTAATTATACCGATTAATAGTAAAGTAGGACGCAAAAAAAAAAATTTTATTTGTTTTTTTACCAATAATTTATTTTATTTGAACAAACAAATCTTTAACCCCTAAGGAGCACGCTATAGAATATACTTTACTTTAAAAGGTTTTAACTAAAAATTAAGTTTTAAGTAGTACTTTCTATGGATTTTCAATTGAAGAGTGATCAGGATCTAATCCATCTATATGTAGCCGGCGACGAAGCCGGTTTAGTAGAATTGATAAGGCGTTACCAATCAAAAATATATACCTCAATTTACCTGCTGGTAAAAGACGAATACCTTGCCGAAGATATTTTTCAGGATGCATTTATAAAGGTGATTAACACACTTAAAGCCGGTAAATATAATGAAGAAGGTAAATTTTTGCCCTGGGTAACCCGTATTGCACATAACCTGGTGATTGACCATTTCCGCCGTGAAAAACGTGCGCCTATGATCAGCAATGGCGATGATTTCGATATTTTTGAAGTGCTTGGTAATTATGATGAAAGTACCGAGGATAAAATGGTTAGGGATCAAACCCATAAGGATCTTAAAGCACTGATCCAACTGCTTCCATCCGAACAAAAGGAGGTGCTCATTATGCGCCACTTTGGCGATATGAGTTTTAAAGAGATTGCCGATATTACCGATGTTAGTATCAATACCGCTCTTGGCCGTATGCGCTATGCCCTTAATAACCTCCGCAAAATGATGCAGAGCAAAGAGCTAAGCCTGAAAAATTAGCTTTTTAGTATAAGAGATTAGCGATAAAAGGTTAGGATATTATTGTTTAGGTTAAACCGGATAATAATATTCTAACCTTATTTTTTGTATAAAATTCTGATATTGTTTCATTAGTTGCTGATATAAAGTTATTTACTGTTGCAATAACGTAATTCATAGCTTCCGGCGGCTAATTTCTTTAAATAAAAATTTCATTTAATTTTCATTTAACAAAATATTATCTTTAAGCCACCGTTATAAACCATATAAAAATTATAGTAAAATAAGCTTATGGATGAAACCTTTACAAAAACGTTAAATGCATTAGCTAACGAAGCTGAAATGAACAGGAACGCACAAGAAAATCTGGACGCCGACGAAGTGATTTTTTACAATTCAATTCGTGCTGATTTGGACCTGCTGATCAGGAAACCCAAAGTGCAAACTATACACCAGATCCTGGATTATTCAAAAAGCTTACGTTAGTATTTATTGCGGATTCCCCCACTGGTTCATAGATCATGATTGTTGAAAAGGTTACCGATGCGAATCGAAAAACCCAAACCCAATAAGTGATTTATGAACCTTTCTATTTTAAGATGGCTTATGGTTGATGGATCATAGTTCATGGTTTTTTATTGTTGTGAATATCTATACTTTTGGACAGGATCGCCATTGCGTTAAGCTGGGTGCTTGAACCATGATCCATGAACTATCAACCATGAACTAAAAATGTTAAAAGCCGAACGCTATCGCTATTTTGTTGATTATTTTTCTAAAAACCAGCCTAACCCGGTTACTGAGCTGCACTATAATAACCCATTTCAGTTATTGGTGGCCGTTATACTTTCGGCACAGTGTACTGATAAACGGATTAACCAGGTAACGCCTGCACTGTTTGAGCGTTTTCCTACTCCGCAAGACCTGGCTGCCGCAACATCCGACGAAGTTTTTGCATATATCCGGTCTGTAAGTTATCCTAATAATAAAGCCAAACATTTGGTAGGCATGGGCAAAATGCTCATGGAAGTTTTTGACGGCGAAGTACCTTCCGGGATCGAAAACCTGCAAAAATTACCAGGTGTAGGCCGTAAAACAGCCAATGTGATCGCTTCGGTTATTTTTGAAGAACCAGCCATGGCTGTTGATACGCATGTTTTTAGGGTGGCCAACCGCATTGGCTTAACCAATAATGCCCGTACCCCGCTGGCGGTTGAAAGGCAGCTGGTCCAAAATATCCCTAAAGAATATATAGGTGTTGCACATCACTGGCTTATATTGCATGGGCGCTATATTTGTTTGGCGCGCAGCCCTAAATGCGATATTTGTCCGCTAACGTGGTTTTGTCGCTATTATGAGCGCAATAATACAGAAGCCGCGCTGCAAAGGCTTGAAGCTGCAAAACTTAAGAAGGCCAAAGAAGCTAAAAAGAAAAAGGCCCTTAATATTATAGGTAAGGAATTGAAGAAGAGAAGTGTGGATAAAGGTTGATTAGGTGGGTAGTTGATTAAGTGAATAGTTGCTTATCTTCGCCAATACTAACCTAATTAACTACTCACTTAATGAACCATTCACATAAAAAATAAATTACTAAAAAAATTAGTATTTTTAAAAAATGTAATTATATTTGTTGAAGAAATTAATACGATGGCTAACATAGATAAAAATAGCGCTGATAAATTGAAGGCATTACAGCTTACGTTAGATAAGCTGGAAAAATCATACGGTAAAGGTACCATCATGAAATTGGGCGAATCCGTAGTTGAACAAACTGAAGTTATATCAACCGGCTCATTAGGGCTTGATATTGCTTTGGGAGTTAACGGTTTGCCTAAAGGAAGGATCATTGAGATCTACGGGCCTGAATCGTCAGGTAAAACAACTTTGGCTATCCATGCCATTGCCGAATCGCAAAAGAACGGTGGTATTGCCGCCTTTATTGATGCGGAGCATGCTTTCGATCGTTTTTATGCCAAGAAATTAGGCGTGGATGTTGAAAACCTGCTGATCTCCCAGCCTGATAATGGTGAACAGGCACTGGAAATTGCCGATAACCTGATCCGTTCGGGCGCTATTGATATTTTGGTTATCGACTCTGTTGCGGCATTGGTTCCTAAAGCCGAGATAGAAGGCGAAATGGGCGATTCAAAAATGGGCCTGCATGCACGTTTAATGTCACAGGCATTACGTAAGCTAACCGGCACTATCAGCAAAACAGGATGCTGCTGTATCTTTATTAACCAGCTGCGCGATAAGATCGGTGTTATGTTTGGTAACCCTGAAACCACTACCGGTGGTAATGCATTGAAATTTTATGCTTCGGTACGTTTGGATGTACGCCGTATCTCCCAAATTAAAGACACCGATGAGGTTTCCGGTAACCGCGTAAAGGTTAAGATCGTTAAGAATAAAGTTGCCCCTCCGTTCCGTGTTGCCGAGTTTGATATCATGTTTGGCGAAGGTATTTCAAAGGCCGGTGAGATCATTGACCTGGGTGTTGAATATAACATCATCAAAAAAGCAGGTTCATGGTTTAGTTATGGTGAAACCCGTTTAGGCCAGGGCCGCGATGCTGTTAAACAACTGATCCTTGATAACCCCGAGCTACAGGAAGAGTTGGAAAATAAGATCAAAGAAACGGTAACCGGCGAAAGCATGGAAGAAGTATAATTGGGATTATACTGATTGATTGTGTGATTTCACTGATAAACTAAACTAATACAACAAAAGCCTTCTATGCGGAAGGCTTTTGTTGTAAAATATAAACTGCCGCGGGTTTAGCGCAGCGTAACCCGTGGTGTAATATCATTTAAGCTTTCAGCTTAAATAACACTAACAACCTAACCTAAATTGATGAGCCGCAACTATAAATTCCACAACCAGGAGTTTCCTTATTTTGTAACCTTTACCGTTGTTAAATGGATAGATGTATTTACAAGAAATTGAATACAGGGATATCCTTGTTGAAAGCCTCAAATACTGTATCAAAAACAAAGGCCTTAAATTATACGCATGGGTTATCATGAGCAATCATGTGCATTTAATTATTGGAACAATGATAAGCCAATGCAGGATATTTTAAGGGACATTAAAAGGCATACTTCCAAAACCATTTTAAAAGCGATTCAGGGAAACTTACAGGAAAGCAGGCGCGATTGGTTGCTTTGGTTCTTTGAACGCGAAGACCGGAATAATCCGGGTAACGAGTATTTTCAATTTTGGCAGGCAGGGAACCATCCTATAGAATTGTTTGGTGATAAAATGATTGATCAAAAACTCCATTACCTGCATAATAATCCTGTTATCGCAGGTTGGGTTGATAAGCCAGAACATTTTCTTTATAGTAGTGCCAGGGATTATGCGGATGATAAAGGCTTGATTGATATTGAATTGATGTGTTGATTTATAACATGATTTAAGCTGGAAGCTTAAATCATGTTACACCACGGGTTACGCTGCGCTAAACCCGCGGCAGTAGTGTAGCAGTGCAAACCGCACTCAACCCGCGGCAAGTACTATGTTAGCAATTGTTCCCGTTTTTCCGCAAAAAGAATATCTTTATCACCGCATAAACCGGAAAAAGCTATGGGATCATCAAAAGAGATTGTTACAAATATGTTTGCTTCAGGTGGTATTACCGTGAATGGCAATAACCCATGGGACTTACAGGTACACAATCCTAAATTGTATGATCGTGTGCTGGCAGGAGGGTCCTTGGGTTTTGGGGAAGCCTACATGGAAGGCTGGTGGGATTGTGAAGCGCTTGACGAATTCTTTTTCCGCGTCCAGTATCACCGGGTTGATAAAATGATCCCGCGCGACTTAAATACGCTTAAATACTTTCTCAAGGCAAAATTTAGTAATCAGCAAACCAAATCAAAGGCTAAGGAGGTTGCACATAAACATTATGATATTGGCAACGACCTTTTTGAGTTGATGCTTGATAAGCGGATGATATACTCCTGTGCCTATTGGGAAACTGCACAAACATTGGATGAGGCCCAGGAAGCTAAGCTTGATCTGATTTGCCGCAAACTAAAATTGGAACCCGGCATGAGCTTGCTTGATATAGGCTGCGGATGGGGCGGTCTTCTTCAATATGCAGCCGAAAAGTATGGCGTAAAAGGAATTGGTGTAACCCTTTCAGAAGAGCAGGCCATTATTGCAAAGGAGATTAACAAAGGTTTACCTGTGGAGATCAGGGTGCAGGATTATCGCGATGTACATGAAAAATTCGACAGGATAGTTTCTGTCGGGATGCTTGAACATGTTGGCTATCGTAATTATCGCATCTTTATGGAAAGGGTAAACGAAAATTTAGCAGATGACGGTATTTGCCTGCTTCATACCATAGGCGGTAATTACTCAACTAAAGTTACCGATCCCTGGATTGCAAAATACATATTTCCGAATGGTATGCTGCCATCGGCAGCACAGCTCTCAACAGCATGGCAGGGCTTATTTATTTTGGAAGATTGGCATAACTTCGGCATATATTACGACCGAACCTGTATGGAGTGGCGTAAAAAATTTGAGCAAAGCTGGCCGCAGCTTAATGCTAAATATGGTGATACTTTTTACCGCATGTGGCGCTACTATCTTAGTGCAAGCGCTGCATCCTTCCGCTCAAGAAAAAACCATTTATGGCATATTGTTTTAACCAAGCCAAAGCATCTGGGATTGTACAAATCAATAAGATAAGCCCCTTCTTTTCATTAATCAAATAAATGACGTAAAAGTACGTATTCAATAAACGTGTTTTTACTTGCTTGAAAATCAAGTATTTGGATTTACTTTATTGTGTTTTAGGAAATTTCCCAAATACTTACAATATGTTGCCATCACGTTTGAACAGGCCCCTGTATTTTTACAGGAAGCTTATCCCTGCTGTTTTAATCTCATTAATGCTGTGCAGTTGTTACACTGCCCGTGTCGAAACAAAGGCGCAGGCTGGGTCAGAGGTATCGCACCAGAATGTAAACTTCTTTTTTTGGGGGGCTATCCAAAGCCCCAAGCGAATCGTTACTCCTATATGTGATTCCCTTGGCTCCAATGGTATGGCCGAAGTTACGGTGAAGAATAATTTTGGTTATTCCTTGCTTACTGTTGTAACCTTAGGTATCTGGAGCCCTGCAAGGGTAGAGTGGAAATGCGGTAAACCTTGCGCCAAAGATGGCGTAATCAAATAAGCGGCTATGAAAGTTATTAAAACAGGGGTCAGCAGTTGGGAAAACCGGCACGAAACTTTTACAGAGCAAATTAAAGATCTGTATGAATTGGGCAACGAAGACAATCTTGATGCCCTTGAAGGTTATAATGACGCTACCAAAGGGCTTCAAAACCTGATTAAAGAAGCTATTGAGACCGATACCCCGTTACGATCATTAGGCGCAGGCTGGTCATGGACAAAAATAGCTACCGTTAAAGATGGCGTGATGCTGGATACCAAGCCGCTTAATACCCGGTTTACTGTTGCAGATACCGCCGTAAACCCGGCTTATACAGGCAACAAAGGACAGTTACTTTTTGCACAAAGTGGCAATGGCATCTGGGAGCTCGGCGCGTTTCTGAAAAACAGGGGCATGTCACTTAAAACTTCCGGCGCCAGCAACGGACAAACCATAGCCGGTGCGGTTAGCACAGGAACTCATGGCTCGGCGTTTGATTTTGGTGCTACACCAGATTTTGTAGTAGGGCTCCATATTGTAGTAAGTCCCGACAGGCATATCTGGTTGGAAAGGGCTTCCGCGCCCGTTGTAGCGCAACGGTTTATGGATCTGCTACAGACAGAACTGGTGCAGGACGATGAACTTTTCAACGCCGCTTTGGTGAGTTTTGGGAGCTTTGGTATTATACATGGTGTATTAATGGAAACAGAGCCCTTGTTTTTATTAGAAACTTATGTACAGCGATTGCCCTATGATGCCGAACTTCAGGGTATGATGTCAACACTTGATTTTAGCGATACCGACAAGCTGCCATGTGGCAACGAGCGTCCATGCCATTTTTCGGTGTTGCTTAACCCGTACGATCTGGACAAAGGGGCCTTTGTAACCACTATGTATAAGCGCCCGTATCGTACCAACTATCAGCCCCCGGTTGATAATGCGGCAGGGATCGGCCCGGGAGATGATGCCGCCAGTTTTATAGGTACTATTACTGATGCTGTGCCCGCTTTGGTTCCGGTTGTAGTTACCAAGGTGTTAAATACCAGTATGACAACTAATACTGATCCTCATTTTGGTACGCTGGGCGAAATTTTTAGCAATACCACGTTAAGAGGCAAACTATTGAGCTCTGCCATTGGTTTCCCGGCAGAGCTTTCGCCAAGGGTTGCCGATTTGATGTTGAAGATCAATAAAGATATCGGCCCTTTCAGCGGTGTATTTTCATTCAGGTTTGTTAAACAAACCAAAGCCACATTGGGCTTTACCCGGTTTGAACATACCTGCATTATGGAGTTAGACGCGCCGCTATCAGACAAAGCTTATAACTTTTATACCCAGGTATGGCTGATGCTTGAGCATGAAAATATCCCCTTTACATTTCATTGGGGCAAAGCCAACGAAATTACCCCGCAACGCATCCAAAGAATGTATGGCGATGCAGCTACCCGATGGATCAACGCCCGGAAAACTCTGCTCAATGCTGATTGTCAAAAAGTTTTTACCAATCCAATTACGCAGCAATGGGGGCTGGCCTGAAATATGTAAATCCGGCGAAGGCAGTAATATACTGTCTGCTCTTTGTATGTTGCTTCGTGGTGAAGTTGAAAGCCCAGACCACTGGGCAGGTTATCGATGAGATAAAAGCGATAAACAATAAAGTAACCAATTGGCCTAATAGTAACGGACAGGGAATGTTGATCTCCAACAAGGCGATGAACATTTTCCTGTCAAATAAAGTGAGTTCTTATCTCTCGGGTAACGAGGATCTTTCACTCTATAAAAACTATGTTAATATCAATGCCGCCGAAGGGACGATCAGCATCAATCACAATTTTCACCAGCCCATTGATAGTGATGATTGGGTAAGATCATTTGTTGTAGTAGGAGCAAGGGTAAATATTGCCAACGCATATTCGGCAAAAAGTGCTAACAGGTATTATGATAATCAACTTGGTTTTACCATTCATAAAACATGGATGGGAAAACCGAAAACTTATTATGCAGCCAATAGTGATTTTAAGAAAGAGGTGGATGCTGCCCGGGCATTAATGGTAAATACAATCGCTCAAAGTATCAAAAAAAAAGCCGAAGAGTTTGAGCTATCTCTTAATCTTTTGAAACAGGAGGAGGTATCTGGACAGAATCTAACTGAGGTTAAAAGCAAACTCAGGAAAACTTTTTACGCTTCGCTCCGCACTGATTATCTTCAACAATTTTCTGAACAGCAATCAGATCTATTGGTAAATACAGGTAATTATGACCTCATAACTGATAACTGGACAAGCCTGGGCGTTTACATCCCGGTTATACCACAAAAATTTATGGTGAGCAATGATGTTAATACACAGGTTAACAGATACTACAATTATCCGCTCGAATTATTTATTAGTCATACCCGTTTCTGGGAAAGCCCCAAATTGGGCAGGTTCTTTTTAACTTTTGCCGGTAAAGGTTTTGTGAATAACGCGGTACAAAGTGGGTCACTATTCAGTACTGATGTAACAGGAGCACAGGGACTGGATGGAACAAATACCGTCACCATTAATAATGGCGACCGGTACATAGGCCAATACAAAAATTTTATAACACCCCTCGCGGCAGGTAAGTTGGTGTATATCCCCGGAACCTCGCATGTTGGCATTAGCTTCCGGATCGAAAAAAACTGGGGGACTTATAAGGCGCTCAACTCTATCATCGGGATCCCTATTGTATTGATCGATAAAAAAGGAGTCCCGGCCATAAATTTTGAAGCACAACTTTTGCTTCAGGATATGAATAATTCCTTAAAAGATACCCGATTGCCTTACAATAAAACAGCAATCGGGTTAACGATAGGGATCCCGTTTAGTAAAATTGTTTACTAAACAAGTTTGCTCATCTCCTCTAAAACCGCTCTTTTCAAAGCCATGATATAACCGGTATGCAAACCATCATGGAAAGGCAAAAAACGAATACCATCTTCTATATTGCTCAAGGTAACACCATAACGGGTTGTCATCGGTTGATAGTTTGCAAAAATACCTGCCTGATAATCTTCCTCCAGCTTATCAACAGTTGAAATAAGCAGCTCTTTTACCTCAGCAATATCATCGGCATTAATAAAACCTTGCGGCTTTGTTTCGGGGCGGTAGGGGGTATAGTATTTGTCATCAACTACAATGGGCACACCAGCGCGGGTATAGCAAATACCTTGTTGGCCAGAAATCATATGCGCCAGGTTCCAGATCAGGTTGTTATTAAACCCTGCCGGGATGTGGTTAAATTGTTCGGGGCTAAGATCTTTAACAACGTTTAACAGCATCAGGCGCGGTTTTTTGATAACTTCAAATTCTTGTTTCATTTTATATGGGAAGGGTTAACGCTTAACAGCCATGCTAAATTATGAAGATTGTGGTATGTTTTTCGTCAAATTATCACATCGCCGCTGCCAACGTTTTATGGCTTATATCTTTTATCATACCTTTGCCCATTCATTTACTCATCCATTTTAATGCAGGATACCTCTTTAAATAGTACGCCGGTAAAATATAACAAGCCAATAATTTATTTTTTACTGTTGTGGGCTTTGCTAAATGCCGTACAGGCATTTACCCTTGAGATCCATGCGGATGAGGCCTACTATTGGGTTTATTCCCGCTTTTTAGACTGGGGGTATTATGATCATCCGCCAATGGTAGCCGTTTTTATTAAAGCAGGTTACAGCCTTATTCATAATGAATTTGGGGTGAGGCTCTTTACGGTGATCAGTACTACCGCATCTTTATACCTGATGTGGATGATGCTAAAGCGCTATAAGGTTGATGCCATTAACTTTATACTGGTGATTTCGGGCATCTTTGTATTCCATATTTATGGTTTTACTACCACCCCAGATGCGCCGCTGCTGTTTTTCACTGTGCTGTTCCTTTATTTTTATCAGCAGTATATCGAAAAAGATAGTTTAAAACTGGCTATGATATTAGGTGTTGTTATAGCTTGCCTGCTGTATAGCAAGTACCATGGCATTTTGTTGGTTGCTTTCACGCTTGTATCTAATATAAAATTACTTAAGCGGGGATCTTTTTACGGCATTGTATTGCTGGCACTCGCTTTATATGCACCGCATATCATTTGGCAGGCAAAACACGGCTTCCCATCCTTAAGTTATCACTTATCCGAACGCTCAAACGAGCAATATAACTTTGAATATACTTACGTGTACCCTTTAGGGCAACTGCTGATGGCTGGTCCGCTGATTGGCTGGCTATTATTTTATAAGGGGTTTACTGCAAAAGTTCAGGATACTTTTACCCGGGCCCTTTTAGTTAACGCTATCGGGATTCTGGCATTCTTTTTCCTTACATCGTTTAAAGGAGAGGTTCAACTGCATTGGACACTGATCGCTTACGTTCCGCTGGCTATGATGGTGCTTATCCGCTTTACGCAGCCCGGGGCAAAACCTAAATGGTTTAACCGCTTGGCTGTGATCAATATTGTCATGATAGTTATCTTACGTGTAGCGCTCATAATTGCTTTTCCTCCCTTGTTAAAAGTTGATGCCATGCGCAGCTTTTTTGGTTTTAAAGATTGGGCCCATCTTATTCATGAAAAGGCCGGAGATAATTTTGTGATTTTTAACGAGGGGTTCCAGAACCCGTCGAAATATAATTTCTACAACAATACCACACGTGGGTTTGATTACGATGCCCGTTACTATCGCCGTACTCAGTATGATATCTGGCCTATTGAGGATAGCATTCAGCATAAAAGGGTTTATGTGGTAAACAATACCTTTCCGGATCGCGCCATTAGTACCGATTCTATGAAAATTTACGCAGGTACCTGGTATGGTGGCTGGGTTGATGATGTCCGCACCTATCAGAAGATCGATTTTCAGGTGGAATCTTATAAAGAAATCCTGGCGCCCGGACAGAAAAAGGATTTTGATCTCACTTTCAAAAACCCATACCCTTTTCCCATCAGTTTTACTAATACCAACCAAAAACACAAGGCGTTTTTAGAGGCATGCTTTTTCAAGGGTATCAACCAGGTAGGTATGCAGCAATCTGACGATAGGTTTAACCGTATTTCACTAAAAACCGGCGAGACCGGGCATTTTAAATTTAACGTGACCGCCCCAATGCAACCTGGTAAGTACGAACTGATCTTCTCCATCCGTACCGAACCATTTCCGGGAGGCCGTAATAATAAGATCATCAACATTACAGTAAAATAATAAATCAACTATGTTTAAACGGATATATTTTTTAGTTCTTTTTTCGATCATAACCACTACTGCCACCCTTGCACAGGGTAGCCTTGATATCCATTTTAACGGTTTGGGCTTTATGGATAACCGTGAGTATAAAGACTTTGTTGCCCGCTCACGCACCTATTCGGGCGTACGTACTGCGCTTGACCTGGGCTTGAATATCGATAGTATGAACCACTTTATTGTGGGGGTTAACGGCATTCACGAGTTTGGCGCAAAACCATATTTTTTGAAAGTTAACCCGGTTGCCTATTACAGCTTTACCGGTAAAAACTGGCTGTTCAATGCCGGTGCTTTCCCGCGCGAGGGTTTGCTGGATGATTATCCACGGGCTTTATTGAACGATACATTACGCTACTACCGCCCCAATGTTGAGGGTTTGCTTACTCGTTTTCATAATGCCCATTTTACCGAAACTGCCTGGATTGACTGGGTAAGCCGCCAAACAGTTACCGACCGCGAGCAGTTCCTGTTCGGCTTTTCGGGTAAATATCG
Organism: Mucilaginibacter sp. SJ; assembly: GCF_028993635.1. NCBI lineage: Bacteria > Pseudomonadati > Bacteroidota > Sphingobacteriia > Sphingobacteriales > Sphingobacteriaceae > Mucilaginibacter > Mucilaginibacter sp. SJ. Next base: position 2,962,138 of record NZ_CP118631.1, on the reverse strand, counting down.
GCCAGCCTTAACCGGGCCCTTTTATGTATCGCACTATTTTTTGCTGATGCATGATGCAGGAGCAGAGGTGCTTTTACCAGATGACCACATCCAGGATAATGGTGGCGGACAAATAAGATTGGGGCTCGACTTAAGTCATAAAACCATTTTAGATTCGTTATCTATTGAGGCAGGCGGCATGATGTCGTTTGAGCGGGTACGGGGTGTCGATGGTTTTCACAAACCTGCAGGCTTTGTAGCAAATGCTTATTTAAGCTGGAAACGTTTTGCTTTGTTTGATGAATTTTACAAGGGGCAGGGCAGTCACATTATTTATGGCGACGCGTTTTTTGAAAAGAAAACTTACAACAGGCTTGATATTATTTACACGCCGTTTTTATACAAGCGGGTAAAAGGACAGTTTATATTAAGCCTGCACCAAACACCAGGGTACAGCAGCAATCAGGAGGCCTTCAGGATAACGGTTGACCTGGGCCGCCAGACTTTGGTAAGGTTTAAGGATTGATTTGAAATATAGAAACTGTCATTTCGACGAACACTGAAGGAAATGTGTGGGGCGTGAGGAGAAATCTTATACGCCCTGTTTTAAACCGAGCGTAATTGCTTTGTATGGCGTAGGAGATTTCTCTTTCGCCCCGGAGCTTGCACCACCGCTGCTCAATCGAAATGACATAGTTTCTGTTATTGGAATTTGTTAACCTTTATAACACATATATTTATCATCCATGCAATTAAAAAAACAACTATTAATTTTTGCAGTACTACTGTTGGCGGCACCTGCAAGGCTGCTTGCACAAGACAACCAGTTTTCGGGCTGGGCGGCTATTTTTCACAGCCAAAAATTATCCGAACATTGGGGCTATTCGTTCGACGGGCAATTGCGCTCGCATGATGAAGTAAGTTATCTAAAGCATATCCTGCTCCGTCCTTCGGCTAATTATTATTTTGCCAAAAACAAGGTTGGAGCCTTGGGTTATGCCTATATAGCTACCTATGGCCGCAATGCCAGCGACGATAAAACTTTCCGCCCGGAACACCGCATCTGGCAGCAGTACACATATACCCATAAGCTTACCAAACATGTGCAACTGGCACATCGTTTTAGGTTAGAGCAGCGTTTTTTAGGGAATACTGCCGCTAATAAAAATGACCGTTATTTTGCCCAGCGTTTCAGGTATTTTGCCCGCGCGGTGATCCCAATGAAACCAGATTCGGATGTATTTACAGAAGGTACTTTCCTCGCCCTGCAAAACGAGGCTTTTGTAAACGTGCAAAATAAGAACAAGGTAAATAAACACTTTTTTGATCAAAACCGCGCTTATGTAGCCGTTGGTTATCGCTTCAGCAAATCATTTGATGCCGAAGCGGGTTATCTTAATCAATACATTAAACAAGCCGATGCTTATGTGGTAAATCATGTAGCACAGCTGGCTTTTTATACAAGGTTTTAATAAATAAGCGATTTCTAAGGCTATGCTCTTGAGAGGGGGCGCGAAGGGATTGTGCGGTAGCAGGGGTGTGTACCTACGATTGGCTTTTTGAAAGCAGAGACACACCCCTACACCCCTCTCAAGAGGGGAATCGCGCAAGTCCGCCGTTTTTAAGATTGTTTCTTATTTCGCAATAAAAAGACCTTGCCAATATCACTGGCGAGGTCTTTTTGTTTAACGATGATAAGTATATCGATGCATCACTTCTTCGCCTGTGCAATCAGCTCATTATTTAAACGTACGTACTCATCTGTTTTCATATCGGCAGCCATTTTTGCACCTTCCTGGGCTGTAGTTATAGCTGCCGCCTTATCGCCCTTTTTCAATAAGATCCGGGCTTTCCATAGTTTGGGCACAAACGGCGGAAAGTTCTTGTCTTTTTCCAATTCGGTTGCCCAGGCTAAGGCCTTGTCCAGATTTTTATTATTGTTGTAATAATAGATCAAAGCTTCATAGTATGGCTTTTTATCTGTATTCATGGCCGAGTCAATCCTGGCCATCACCTTGGCATCAATATCGGTGGTCATGTGGATCGTGAAACCGCTGTGCTCCCACATCATCTGCAAATCGCAGGTAGTTGCCGCTACATTGCTGAACGCGAGGGTCATGGTTTCTGTTAAAACCTTAAGATGTTCTGTTTTTACTTTAAAACGCAAAAAATCATCAGCTTCCTTATAGTTATACGCGCCCCATTGTTTAGGTTGTTTGCTGAGGATGATGGTCCATTCGTTTTCGCCGGGAATGCTGAACAGCCCATACTCGCCCGCCGGGATCTTGTTGCCCTCCATACTTACCTCGTCGGTAAATTTAATTACCGTGGCCGAATTGGCCCCCGTGCGCCAAACTTTTCCGTAAGGTTCCATGCCTCCAAATATTTTACGGCCCCTTACATCCGGACGGGAGTAAACCAGACTGATTTTGCCGAGGCCGAAATCCTGCACAATACTTTGGGTTGAACTGGGTTGCGGCGTTAACTGCGCATAAACATTTACCGCAGTGAAGATCATCATGGTGATGATACAGGTAAATAACTTTTTCATGATTAAGTGTGTGGTGGTTATATAAGATTAATAATTGGTGTGCTACTTTTTATCGGCAGTGAATGTACCCGCGTCAACATCCTTCAAAAAAGCAATGAGGTTTTTGAAATAGTTTTGCTGATCATCGTACATGCTCATGTGGCTGCCGTTAGGGCATAGATAAGTGCGACTGTTGGGCAACAAACGGCCTTCCTTTTTCATGTCTTCGGGGTTCATTTCATCGTGTACACCGCCTAAAACAAGGATTGGAGTTTTTATATCATGCAATTTATCCCAAAATTCCCAGTTTTTGAAATTGCCGGTTACGTGGAACTCGTCAACGCCCTGCATTTGTATGTAGATGGTATGATTAGCTTTTTTAAAGGCACGCCATAGCGGTTCGGGCCAGCTTTCTAAAGGCAGTCGGCAGATTACCTGTGTGTATAGTTTGTTCATCAGCAGGTCGTTGTATTGAGGCGAGTCGTATTGTTTAAGCCTGTCTAACGAATCAAATACAGTGATATCACGCGGCGTAAAAAACTTTTTTTTCAATTCGGCGGCATAGGCGACATAGCCTTTAACACCGGCTGTCATGTTTGATAATACGGCGCCCTTAACATGCGATTGGTATTTGTGCAGGTATTCCATAGCCAGCATACCGCCCCATGAATGTCCGAGTATATAAAAATTATCAAGTCCTAATCCTTTACGCACTTCTTCAACTTCTTCAACATAACGCGGAATGTTCCATAATGAGGTATCAGCAGGTGCATCCGAATTACCACAGCCAAGCTGATCATAATAATAAAACTCAATGCCCTCCTTCGGCAAAAAATCTTCAAAGCATTCCATATAGTCGTGTGAAAAACCCGGACCGCCATGCAGTAGCAGCACTTTTATTTTACCGTCGCCAACTTTTTTCGTCCATACGTTATACTTACCGGCAACTTTAATGAGCTTATTACCGCCGGTTTTTATTTCGCAGGGAATGTTTGATGATTCAGTTGCGGTATCTGCCGCTGGTTTTGACGGATTATTGCATGCGCAAAAGCAGGCAGCAATCAGGATGAAGAATAGCTTTTTCATGTTAGCGATAGGAATGGTGGAGGTGATTATCTTAGATAAAGATAATAAGAAGCTCACTAAATTAGCTTCATTGGATATATAAAAAAAGCGTCATTGCTTTGTTAATTCGCAATGACGCTCCTAAATATTAAACAAGGTGCTTCTCCGGAAAGGATTTCGCTGGGTTTTTATATTCTCTCAATATCGCCGCTACCTGCTTTTGAGCTTGAAATATTTTTAGCACCGCCAGTATAATGCACATCGCCTGATCCGCTCACCGAAGCTTCAATTTTGTTACTGGCGTTGATGGTGGCATCGCCCGAACCGGCTATGTGCACTTCGGTGTTAATGGTGATCAGGTCGCGGGCGGTAAAATCACCGGAGCCTACAACATTTACTCTCGAATTATCGGCCCGGCCCGAAAGTTTCATATCACCAGAACCAGAAATGCTGCTATCCAGGTTTTTAGCGTTCACTTTGCCCAGCATATCGCCCGAGCCAACAACTTTTAATTTTAATGAGGTAGTGCTGATGCCATCTTTGAAATAAACATCGCCCGAACCGGCAACGTTAATGCTGGTCATATCTTTAGCTACCACATGCACAATCATTTTACGGCTGCGGCCAAAGCTCCAGTTATCCCAGTTGGTGCCTTTTTTACTGTAGATCTTCAATACGCCGCCTTGAACTTCGGTAATGATCTTGTCGATAACATCCGAAGGCGCTTCGACTTTTACCGATTCGTTTGAGCCCTGTGTAAAGTAAACATCAAATGAACCTGCAAGCTCAATAGCACTGAAGCCTGATAGATGACGGTCTTGCGTGGTTTGATCAGCGTGTTTAACAATTGGGTGCGATGGTTTTGCAGTGCTGTAACCAGTTGTTCCTGCTGCCAATGCTGCAGCTAATAATATTTTTGAGATTGATTTCATGACAGTTGTTTTAGTTTCGTTTTCAAATTAGACGCCGGTAGGGGGAGGAAAGTTGCACGGGATCTGATTTTTTTGTGGGGGTGAGTGGGTGAGTGGTTGGTTAAATAAGGCCTGTCAGTCTGAGCCTGTCGAAGACTCGCGCGCAGAGGCCCTACCCGCGATGCTTCGACAGGCTCAGCATGACACCTGTTTTTTATTTTGTCAGGGGTAAGAATCAACCATTCACCCAATCAACTTTCAATCAACCTTAATGTAATAATTGAATGTATCCACCTCTACATTATCCTTGTTGATACCATCTATCTTAACCGGGGTAAACTGATCGGTAGGTTTGATGAACTGGTATTCGCCGCCTTTAACGCGTACCCTCACCGGCATGTTAAATCCATCGGCATTGGCCAGCCATTTGGAATAAAGCTTACCGTCTTTAACTACAAATTGCAGGGTTGGGATATCTTTATAATGCAGGTACTGGTCAAACACAGGCGCCAGGTTCATGCCCGCCCGTTTGCAGATATAACCCACGACATCGTCATAAGTAACGGTTTTATGGTAGAATGTTTTGTTAAGTCCGCGGAGGATACTGCGCCATTTGTCATCGTTGTTGATGATGGTACGTACCATGTTTAACAGGTTGCCGCCTTTGTAATACATATCACCTGAACCTTCCATGTTTACACCATACGGCCCTACGATTGGCTTGTCGTTACGGATATTTTTACGGGTGCCGTTCACGTATTCCTGCCCGGCTTGCTTGCCATAGTAGGTTTCAATGAACAGCGATTCGGAATAATTGGTGAAACTTTCGTGGATCCACATATCGGCCACATCTTTTGAGGTGATGTTATTGCCGAACCATTCATGACCGCTTTCGTGTACTACAATAAAATCCCATTTAAGGCCCCAGCCTGTACCCGAAAGGTCGCGACCGAGATAGCCGTTTTTATAGTGGTTGCCATAAGCTGTGCCGCTTTGGTGTTCCATGCCGAGGTGAGGGGTTTCAACCAGTTTATAGCCGTCTTCATAAAAAGGATAGGGGCCAAACCAGTATTCAAACGACTTGAGCATTCGTGGCGCGTCGAGCTCCCATTGCTTTTTGGCTTTATCAACATTGTAACTTAAAGGCCAGTAATCAAGCGTTAACGGGCCTTTTTCGCCCTGGTAAGTACCTTCAAAGTGAGCATAGTCACCAATATTGGCTTCTATGTCATAATTGTTGATAGGGTTAGCTACAAACCAATCAAAGCGGGTATAGCCGTTGTTCAAATCAGTTACTTTGCGCAATCTGCCATTTGAAACATCTTTTAAACCATTAGGAGCGCTGATACTGATCAGGGCGCTGTCTACCTCATCGTACTGATGATCTTTTGTAGGCCACCAGATGCTGGCGCCAATACCCTGGCAGGCCGTTGCTATCCAAGGTTTACCAAGCGAATCGGTAGCATAAACTACGCCGCCATCCCATGGGGCTCGTTTGGCAATGGTGGGGTTACCTGAGTAATAAACGGTAAACTCATCCTTGCTGCCTTTTTTTATCGTTTTTGGGAAGGTGACAAACACTGCGTTAAATTCGCGGGTAAAAGGTATTTCGGCGCCTTCATAAACCACTTTCTCTATTTTTAAATTAGAAAACAGATCGAACTGGAGTTTAGTAAAGTCTTGGGTAGCGGTGAACTTGAACAGGTTACTGCCGCTAATGAATTTTTTATCGATATCAAACTTCACATCAAGGTGATAGTAGTTAATATCATAGCAGGTGCGCAGCGCTGTTAAACTGCCCCTAAGCGAATCGGCACGGGTAAATATTTGCCTGTTGGTGCCCAATTGTGCCTGGGTAACCTGGAATGCGGTGCCTAAAATTGCTATCGACAACGCGCATATATTCAGTAGTTTGTTTTTCATTTATGTATTGGGATTAATCCATGAGCGCACCCACGTAGTAATTTAAATAATCAATTTCGATATTGTCTTTAGTAGCACCAGCAATTTCAACAGGGCTCATTTGTTTTGTTGGGGTGATAAATTTGTATTCGCCACCCTTTACACGTATCCTGATAGGCATATTGAAATCCTTAGCTTCGGCTATCCAACGGCAGTAAAGCTTATTCTCATGACTGGTAAATTCAAGAACGGGCAGACTGCGGTAATGCAGGTACTGATCAAAAACTGCCGAAAGGTCCATGCCTGATTGCTGGTTGATAAACCCTAATACATCATCATAGGTAACCGTTTTATGATAAAAAGTTTTGTTAAGCCCGCGCAGGATGCCACGCCATTTTTCATCATCATTAATAATAGTGCGGATCATGTTCAGGAACACAGCACCTTTAGAGTACATATCGCCCGAGCCTTCTTTGTTTACATTGTAAACGCCAACTATAGGGCCGTCATTATTAATGGTGAGCCTTAAACCGTAGTTATATTCCTGTCCGGCTTTTTTGCCCCAGTTATCCTCTACAAAAAGAGATTCAGAATAACAGGTAAAACTTTCGTGAATCCACATATCGGCAAGGTCTTTATCAGTTATATTGTTGCCGAACCATTCGTGCCCGCTTTCGTGTACAATGATGTAATCCCATTTGGTACCCCAGCCAGTGCCCGACATATCATATCCCAGGTATCCATTTAAAAAACGGTTGCCATAAGCCGTGGCGCTTTGATGCTCCATACCTAAGTGAGGTGTTTCAACCAGTTTGTAACCGTCCTCATAAAAAGGATAAGGGCCAAACCAGTGTTCAAAAGCCTTTAGCATAGGTTTTACGTTGGCGGGGAAGTGTTTTTTTGCTTTTTCGAGACTTGTAGGCAGCACCCAGTAATCGAGGCTGAGCTTGCCTTTTTCGCCCATGTAGGTATCTTCAAAATGAACATAATCGGCAATGTTGGCAACCACATCATAATTATTGATCGGGTTAGCCACAAACCAATCGAACCGGGTGTACCCATCCTTAAGCTGGGTTACTTTACGCAGGCGACCGTTCGAAACATCTTTTAAACCTTTAGGTACGCTGATGCTGATCATCATACTGTCTACCTCATCGCTAAGGTGATCTTTAGTGGGCCACCAAATGCTGGCACCTATTCCTTCGCAGGCAGTGGCTACGAAGGGTTTGCCCAACGAATCTTTTTTAAACACCACCCCACCATCCCAGGGTGCGTTTATAGCTATTGTTGGGTTGCCCGAATAATAAACGGTAAACTCATCTTTACTGCCTTTAGTTATAGTTTGAGGGAAAGTAATGAATGCCGCATTACCATCGCGGGTAAAGGTTATCTCTTTACCTTTATAAACAACCTTTTCAATTTTCAGGTTAGCAAACAGATCGAACTGGAGTTTGTTAAAATCCTGCGTGGCGGTAAATTTAAACTGGTTACTGCCGCTGATGAATTTTTTATCGATATCAAACTTAACATCTAAATGGTAATAGTTAATATCATAGCAGGTACGCAAGGGGGTAAGCATACCGCGAAGCGAATCGGCATGGGTAAACTGCTCTTTTTCTTTCAATAGTTGTGCCTTTGCCTGCTGGCTAATTGTCGCAGTGCTTAGTAAGGTGAGCGCTGCAAGATATAGTTGTTTTATTTTCATGTACTTAATTGTAACAGGTTAAAAGGTATCCATGATGTTTTTCTGCCAGATATCAGCAGCATATTTCCGGAAAGCAGCCGGGGCGGCTTTAAAAGCTGCATCAAAAATATAAATGCCACCTCTATAATCTTTACCAGATATTTTTACTTTGTTAGTGCCTCGAACGGCGTATTTTTTATCTCCCTCGTGCATAATAATTTTCATATCACAGGGACTTACATCACTACGGCAAACGGTACGATAAACCAACCATACTTCGGCTACGCCATTATTATCTGCGTCCGTAACTGTAAATGTTCCCGGAACATAATTTGCCGTTATATCAAAGGAACAATCAGCAACAAAATCATAAGTCTGCCAGCTCAGTTTAAACTGATCGGTACCCGTAATATTGTAATGATAGGCATATAAAGCGGCATCGCGGCCGTCACTGTTTTCGGTGTTTTTGGTTTTGGTTTCGCCGGTTTCTGTGGTGATCACTATATGATCGCCTGTTTTATCCGTGTATTTAACCGCATCGATGATATGCCCCTTGTAAGTAATGGGTTTGGGGATATCTGCTTTGCTAAGCTTAATTACTTTGAGTTGAGCAACAGAGACCTGGGTAATAATGATTAGCAATATGATGGTGAAAGATAGTTTCATAAACCTAAGTTAAAGCTTATTTATAAAACCATTGGCCGGAATTAAAAAGTCCGGCCAATGGTTTAAGGAAAGTGGAGTAAAAACCTAACCTCTTACCTCCAACCTCTAAATAACTACTTCAAAACCTGTACATCAATGTAGCTATCGTTATAAACTGTTTCGGTAGCCTTGATGTAATCACTTTCATCTGCTTTATAAGGGTTCTCCACATATTTTTGTGGGTTACGCGCTACAATAGGGAACCAGGTGCTTTGTACCTGGATCATGATGCGGTGACCTTTTTTAAAGGTATGCAGCACATCCTGCAGGCGGAAGTTCACATCTGTTTTTTGGTTAGCTACCAATGCCTCTGGTTTTTCAAAGCTGTTACGGAAACGGGCCGGCATTACTTCCGAACGTACCATTTGCCAGTAATTGCTCAGGATGGTGTTTTTGTTAGGCATGTATGGATTGTTTGGTTCGTCGGCCGGATAAACATCAATCAGTTTCACAACAAAATCGGCGTCGGTACCTGTTGTGGCAATTTTAAGGTGCGCCATGATCTCGCCGCCAAGGGTAACATCGTCATTTAATACCTCGCTCTGGTAAACCAATACATCCGGACGGCGACCTGCAAAACGCTGGTCCTCGCTCATATAATTATGAGGGGTGAAGCCCATGGTAGTGGTGTTGTCTTCAGTGTAAGGAACCGGTTTAAGCGGATCGCTTACATAGGAAACTGAACCTGCGGTTGCAGGCTGAGTATTAGTAAGCTTACCATCGGCACCTAAAAACATTTTTTCATGCACGGCATTGGCGGCAGGCCATTTATCAAATGTTGCCCATTCCTTTTTGCCGGTATTAAACATGTAAGCATTTGGCAAGCCGGAATTTTTATCGCCATTACCTTTCAAAAAGTGGTTGAAGAATTTGGCTTCGATGTTTTTTTGGTAAAAGGTAGCCACGCTATCACCAAAGTAAATATTGCTATGCATGGTATGCCCGGTTTCGCGCGACCAGCGGCCATGACCGAATGGTCCCATTACAATAGTATTGTAAGCGTTAGGATCAGATTTGTTGATGGTTTTATAAATAGCCAGCGGACCGGTTAGGTCTTCGGCATCAAACCAGCCGCCAACCAGCATCACCGCAGGCTTTACTTTGCCGTAATGTTTCAGCAGGCCACGTTTTTGCCAAAACTCATCGTAGTTAGGATGATTGATAGTTTCCTGCCAAAAGAAGTTATCATGATAAAATTTATCGGCGTTTTTAAGCGGGCCAAGATCTAATAAATACTGGTAACCATCTTTGCTGTCGGGTTTAAGCATGGTATACCAGGCTTTGCTGGTTGTATCAGTTTTTTGAACACCAAATACCGGGAAGGTGAAAAAGTACCCCTCAATGAAAGCACCATTGTGGTGAAAATCGTCAAAAAAGAAATCGGAAATAGGGGCTTGCGGCGATGATGCCTTAAGTGCCGGGTGGTTTGACAGGATGCCCGCAGCAGTATAAAAGCCCGGGTACGAGATACCATACTGGCCAACCTTGCCATTGTTGTTGGCTACGTTTTTAACCAGCCAGTCGATGGTGTCATAGGTGTCAGAACCCTCGTCAACATCTTTTTTGCTTTTCTTGTTATCGATAACCGGCGTCATGTTAGTCCAGCTGCCTTCACTTTTCCAACGGCCGCGTACGTCCTGGTAAACAAAAATATAACCTTCTTTCATCATAATTTCAGACGGGCCAAGCCTTTGAGGATATTTGTCCTCGCCGTAAGGGGCGACGCTGTAGCAGGTACGCATCATCATCATCGGGTACTTATTTTGCGATGAAGCATCTTTTGGGGTATAAATAGAGGTGAACAGTTTTACACCATCGCGCATGGTGATGTACACCTCTTTTTTGGTAAAATGCTCCTTTACGTAAGTGCTTTGAGCATTAACGCCGGTATATAGCAATACCAGCACAAAAAATAAGTTAATTTTCTTCATAAGATCAGTCGTGTTAAATTGGGTTAAATTTAATAAAGAGTTAACGATAAACCGATTTATCAATGGTTCTGTTACAAACTGGGTAAAAAGCTGTTGGTATGGGATAAATTTTATGTCGGATTTCGGATGTTCGATTTCGGATTTTTGTCTGAACCGGGATTAAATCCCTAAAATCATGGTTCAGAAAATAATTGCTAACCTCTAATCTCCAATCACTAATCTCTCAAAAGCAACTTTAAAATCCTTAACTTTGCCCACCATAAAATACACACTACTATGCAATATGATGTTATAGTTATAGGTTCGGGCCCCGGTGGTTATGTAGCCGCTATCCGCTGTGCCCAGCTTGGTTTAAAAACCGCAATTGTTGAAAAGTATAATACCCTTGGTGGTACCTGCCTTAACGTAGGTTGTATCCCCTCGAAGGCGCTGTTGGATTCGTCTGAACATTACCACAATGCTGCCCATGCTTTTAAAACACATGGCATCAATCTAAAAGATCTTTCGATAGATTTTGGACAGATGATTAAACGCAAGCAGGAAGTTGTTGATGCCAACACCAGCGGTATCACCTACCTGATGAAGAAAAATAAGATCGACACCCATTTTGGTGTAGGATCATTTAAAGATAAAAATACCATCACCGTTAAAAAGAGTGATGGTACCGTTACCGAGATCACCGGAAAAAATGTGATCATCGCTACAGGTTCAAAACCATCGGCTTTGCCATTTCTGCCTATCGATAAAAAACGCATTATTACATCAACCGAAGCATTAAGCCTGAGCGAAGTACCAAAACACCTGGTGTTGATTGGTGGCGGCGTTATCGGTTTGGAGTTGGGTTCGGTTTATGCCCGTTTAGGCGCCAAAGTATCTGTAATTGAATTTATGGACGGCATTATCCCAACTATGGATAAGGGCCTGGGCCGTGAGCTGCAAAAAGTACTAACTAAACTGGGTATGGAATTTTACCTGGGCCACAAAGTTACCGGCGCTGCCGTAAAAGGTAAAGAAGTAACCGTTAGCTTTGATACCCCTAAAGGCGAAAAGAAAGAACTGAAAGGCGATTACTGCCTGGTAGCTGTTGGTCGTATAGCTTACACCGATGGCTTAGGTTTGGAAAACATTGGCATCACTGTTGAAGAGCGTGGCCGTAAAATTACGGTTGATGAGCACCTGGAAACCAAAGTTAAAGGTGTTTATGCCATTGGCGATGTGATTAAAGGCGCTATGCTTGCCCACAAGGCGGAGGACGAAGGTACGCTGGTTGCCGAGATCATTGCAGGTCAGAAACCACACATTGATTACAACCTGATTCCGGGTGTGGTTTATACCTGGCCAGAAGTTGCCGCTGTTGGTCAAACAGAAGAGCAACTGAAAGCAGCCGGTGTTAAATACAAAACCGGTTCGTTCCCGTTCAAAGCCAGCGGCCGTGCCCGTGCCAGCGATGATCTGGATGGTTTTGTGAAAGTATTGGCCGATGCTACTACCGACGAGATTTTAGGTGTACACATGATTGGTCCGCGTACTGCCGACATGATAGCCGAAGCCGTTGTAGCGATGGAGTACCGTGCAAGTGCCGAAGATATTTCGCGCATGAGCCACGCCCACCCAACCTATACTGAAGCCATGCGTGAAGCATGTTTGGCTGCTACTGAAAACAGGGCGATACATATTTAATAATTTCGGATTTCGGATTTTCGATGTCGGATTTTTAATTTGAAATATTTAAAAGCGGTTATCATTTGATAGCCGCTTTTTTAATTTTAAGTTAGCGGTAAATACTTCGGCTATGAAAGTAATAACCTGCTCCTTATTCGCATTTTTTATTTTGCTTGGCTGTGTAGTTAATGCACAAACCAAAAAAATTAAATCAATACCTGATATCGAGGTTTACGACATCAACGGAAAGCATACCACGTTAAAGCAATTAGGCCAAAACAAAGTGCTGTTTATTGATTGCTGGTTTGTGCCTTGTCCGCCTTGTTTTCGTGAAATGGGCATGCTGCACAAGCTTTACGCCCAATATAAAGCCAATAAAAAATTTTGTTTCATAACCCTATGCCAAACCGATAGCGGGATAGTTAAGCGGTTTATAGCACAGGATAAATCGATGGTTAACTTTGTTAATCTGTATAAACATTACAGTATGCGGGACGATTTTAAATTACCTGTGTATTTTATACCAGGTTGTAACGAAAAGATTTACACCGGTAAGGTATTAGCAAAATATACGCCCGATGATAAAACCAAATGCCCCGACAGGCAGTTTGGTTTTAGAGGATACCCAACAGTCTTTATTTTTAACAAACAGGGAAAATTGATCTTCAAAAAAACGGGATATGGTGAACATGAAGAAATCAATACACAAAAGATGGAAAACCTGATAGCCCGAAGCATAACCGCTAAATGATATGATAGTATTGGCAGATATAGGAATTGTAGTATTAACCATTGCGTTGATGGAACTCATCTCCTGGGCCATGCACAAATACCTTTTCCATGGGCCATTGTGGTTTATTCACAAAACGCATCATCAACAAAGGCATGGCTGGTTTGAGCTGAATGACCTGTTCAGTATCGGCTTTGCTGCTTTTGCTTTATGGCTGATGTGGATAGGACATTTAACTCTGGACTACCGGTTTTGGATAGGTACAGGTATCAGTATCTACGGTATCATTTATTTCATTTTCCACGATTGGTTTATTCATAATCGTTTCAAAGCTTTCAAAAGTAACAACCGCTACCTGGCCGGGATCCGCCGGGCGCATAAAATCCATCATAAATCAACGGAGAAATATCCATCGGAAGAATTTGGGTTATTGGTGGCCAGCAGGAAATGGTTCAGGAAATGATGCCGCTTTTAAAAAAATCGGTAATAGTTGTGATGGTTGTATCGTTAAACGAACCTAAATCAAGAAGATCGAGATCTCCTGTTAACAGGTAGGTGGCATCGCTATCAACAGCTAAGGCTAAGAGGAAATTATCCTTTTCGTCCCGGCACGCTTCCACAGTGCTTTTCACCTCTACAAATTCCGCATATTCTTCAATAGTCTCGATGAGATCTTCAATATCGATCGATGTAAAGTAGCGCCGAAACTTTGGACGTTTGGCAACTTCTAAAAATTCGTCCAATAACTCTTTACTAAAAACAAGTTTTACCTGGTTATTAAAAAGTAAAGTATCAAGATTAGAATAGTCCTTCCTAATAAGGAAGCTTATCCATAAATTGGTATCTAAAATTACTTTAATCAACTTACCGGGAATAACGCTTTGCACGTACAGTTTCCACCTCTTTTGTAATTTGTTCGAGAGTTAAATCCGCATTTTTGTTTCGTAAACGCCTTAGCACATCCTGAAACCCAACTTTGGAATCGTCCTGGATAGCTATCAGATCAAGCTCTGCCAGATCATTCAAAAGCTTCAAAGCTTTCGGATTGAGTATGTTTATTTTTAGCGTATCCATATAACAAATATAACGATTCTGTTTTATTTGTAATAAGAAGTGTTTTGTTACAGATGATTACCTTTGCCCCAACATCTATGAACATCCTCATCGTAAACAACACCCCGATCCCGGCAACAAAATATGGCGGCACCGAGCGGATCATCTGGTGGCTTGGCCGCGAGTTGAACCGGTTGGGGCATAGGGTTACCTATTTGGTAGGAGCGGGCTCAACCTGTCCGTTTGCCAGGGTGCTGATCTATGATCCGGCTGTTGATATCAATCAGCAGGTGCCTGATGATATTGATGTGGTACATTTTCAGTTTCAGGTGAGTGGTTTTACTAAAAAGCCTTATATCGTAACTGTTCATAATAACCCTGGTGGTTTGCAATTAGATGTTAACTCGGTATTTGTGTCGGCCAATCATGCGCAAAGGCACGGTTCAGCGGTATTTGTACACAATGCTATAGATACGGCCGACTATCGAAAGCCCGATCTCAACAACAAACGGACCCATACCCATTTCCTCGCTAAAGCAGCATGGCGCGTTAAAAATGTAAAAGGCGCTATTGATGTAGCTACGATGAGCGGGAATAAGCTTGTTGTACTTGGTGGTACACGATTGAACCTGAAAATGGGATTGCGCTTTACGCCTAACCTTAATGTGCGTTTTAAGGGAATGGTTGGTGATGAAGCAAAATCGATAGTGATGAACGGTTCAAAAGCCTTGCTTTTCCCGGTACTGTGGCATGAGCCATTCGGGATAGCCATTGTTGAAAGCCTTTATTTTGGCTGCCCGGTTTTTGGTACGCCTTACGGATCGTTGCCCGAACTGGCGCCCGCTGAAGTTGGCTTACTTTCGGCCAGTAAATCTGAATTAGCCGCCGGACTTAAAAACGTTGAAAGTTTTAATAAGCAATATTGCCATCAATATGCTGTCGATAATTTTAATATCGGCAAGATGGCTGCGGCATATTTAACCTTATATGAACAGGTTTTGAATGGTCGAAAATTAAATTTGGCCAGGCCCGAACTGATCAACCATGATCAGCCCAAATACCTTCCGTGGAATAATTAAAATTCAGCTATTTTTGGGCATAAATATTTTTAGTGGATAGTACAGCAGCTTCAATTTTTTCATCGCAAAAACGGCCTTATTTTATTGTGCTGTTATTAGCTATCGTGCTTAATGTAGCCGGTATCGGCATCAAATTCTTTACTGATGATGGGGCTTTGTATTCGGCCCTGGCCCGGAGCATGGCACAAAGCAATAACTTTACCGATCTGATGTATCACGGTGCCGACTGGCTGGATAAACCGCATTTCCCCTTCTGGATTATCGCCATCAGTTTTAAGATTTTCGGCATCAATACTTTTGCTTATAAATTGCCCGCCCTGCTGTTTTTTTTCATGTCGGTGGCGTACACTTACAAGCTTGCCAAAAAGTTTTATGGCGATGAAACAGCTATTATCGCTATCTTGATCCTGCTTACCGCTCAACACAGCGTAATGTCAAATACGGATGTACGTGCCGAGCCTTATATTATGGGCCTGCTCATGGGTGCTGTTTATCACTTTTATAAGGTAAAAGAACGGTTCAGCATGGCCAATGTCCTGCTGGCATCCATATTTACAGCCTGCGCCGTAATGACCAAAGGCATTTACCTGCTTATCCCGATAGGTACGTCCATCATCGGCGACTATTTATTTAAAGGGAACATCAAAGGCGTATTCCATTGGAAATGGCTGCTCTCGTTTATATTGGTGGTGATATTTACTTTACCCGAAATTTATTCGGTATACACGCAGTTTGATCTTCACCCCGAAAAAGTTGTTTTCGGTCGCACCAGGATTTCAGGCATCCACTGGTTTTTGTGGGATAGCCAGTTCGGGCGTTTCAACAATAACGGTTATATTACTAATACACACGGCGACAAACTGTTTTTTGTTCATACCTTGCTGTGGGCTTTCGCGCCATGGGCTATTATCCTGTTCTATGCGCTGTATGCTACCATCAGGAAAATGGTTAAACGTATAGCCCTGCCCGAATATCTGTGTATCTCAGGAAGCGTATTAATGTTGCTGATCTTTTCGGCCTCCAAATTTCAGCTTCCATTTTACACTAATATCCTGTTCCCGTTTTTTGCTATTATAACAGCGGTATTTATTAGCTCATTAAAAATTGGCGCCGAATTTAAGTTTTTCAAGATAACTCAATATGTCATGACAGGGCTTTTATTGGTTGCTGTTATTGCGCTTAATTTCATTTTCGCGCCGGAGCGCTGGCCTGTATTTGTTGTGTTGATTATAGCGTTTATTGGCTTGGCTATCTATATTTATAAAAAGCCAACACAGATTTACCCGTCCGTATTCTTATTTACCTGTGCCGTGTCAGTTCTGGTGAATGCTTATCTCGTAACGGTTGCTTATCCAACTATCGTTGACTACCGCGGAGATCTTTCGGCTGCTGAATACCTCAATCAAAACTATCCACAGGAAAAAGTGAGCGCCGCGGTTTTATCAAACACCTTCGATTTTTATTACAAAGGCAGCGTTACTTATACTAATATTGATGCTATCCTGAAAACCGACAGTCTGAAAAGCCGCATTGTTGTAGCTGATGAAAAAACGGTAGCCGAATTAAAAGACAAAGGGATTGCCTATACGACAATAGAAGCTTTTCAGGATTTTCCTCATGAAAACCTTAGCCTGCCCTTTATCATCAAAAAGAAGAGGAGTACTACTTTGGATCATTTTTATCTGATCAGGATCAGGTAGAGCAATGCCTGCTATAAATTAACAAATAGTCTTTAACCAAAGTTATTAGTCGGTTAATTATAGGGCGATAAAACATAGCAATCAAAAGGCTGCCCCTGAGACAGCCTTTTGATTGTTTAAATAAATTTACCAGCCCGGATTTTGTGTTAACGCGGGATTAAGGGTAATTTGTTGCGCCGGGATCGGATATAGATAATTTTTTTCCGAAAAGTTACGTGCTGTATTGTCAAGGATCAGCTGGCCGTTGGCATCCAAAGCGTTGGTAGGAGCTGGCTTTAAAGGGTTTGGCCCAACATCGGCCTGTGTACCTTTAAATTTAATACCTACCGGCCATGGGCTTACAAAAGCACTGATGTTTCCATAAGCGGTACCCCCGGTGTTGGTAACCAGGTCGGTAGCAGCACTATGCCAGCGCTTAATATCGTCAAACCTGAAGTTTTCATAATAAAGCTCGATAAAACGTTCCCTCCTGATCTCTGTGCGCAGATCTAATCCGTTTGCGCCTGCGAAACCATTTGTTAAGGGCGGCATATTTTTATTAGCCCGTAAACGTACCAGGTTGAGCGATTTGTTAAGATCCGCATCTGTTATAGCGCCGCCACGTTCATAAACTGCTTCCGCATAATTGAGCAATACCTCGGCATAACGGATCACCGGGTAATCTTCCGACTCTTTCGTATCCGGGCAGTTACGTTCAGTTACCCATTTTTGGTTTCCATACCCGGAGATCTGAACAACTTTTCCGGTTGACGTAGCAATATCAGCGGCGTCATTTAACCAGGTTACACGGTAATTGGCATTACCATACCAGTAATACATGTTATTTATTTTGATGGTATACTTTAAGCGGTTGTCGCGATTCACAAATTCCGAACCGTAGGTTTCAAAACCCTGGAATAGCGGCGATTTTTCAATAGGTAATCCATCCTGGCATAAAAACGCGTTAACATATTTATGCTGAGGCCCAATTTGCGTTCCCTGCCTGCTGATATTTGTTCCGATTGTTTTGCTCACATCATCATAACGGTACGATAAAAGGTACTCATGGTTAGCAGTTTTGGTAACTGAAGCCGGGTTTGATTTTGGGTTTTCGAGGATAAAAAGGTACTTCTGCGCAGAGTCACCCAATATGGTGCTGTTGCCGCCCAATGCATTTGAAGCAGGCGTGCCGAAAAGTGCAAATTGATTGCTGGTAATTACGGCATTAGAAGCTGCCGCTGATTTATCGAGCAGCATATTATAACGGGCAGCATCACCGTTTCTGAATTTTAGCCATGTACCTTCATAAAGCGCAACCCTTCCCAGAAATGCTTGCGCGGCAGGTTTGCTCACCCGGCCAAAATCTGCAGAATTGGCTAAGATGGATGCAGGCAAATTTGGTATGGCTGCTTCCAGATCGGCTACGATCTGATCAACTATTTGGTCGCGTGTTGCCCTGCCTCCATAAAGCTCTGGCGAATCCAGGTTCAGCGTTTTGGTGATCAGCGGAACCCCGCCATACAATTGCAGTAATTCAAAGTAGCAGTAAGCTCTGAAAAATTTAGCTTCCGCTACAAATTGGCTGATGCTGGCCTGGTCAGAAAAAGTGGCGGCCTTTTCCAACAAATAGTTGCAATTCCTGATATTGACATAATTATTATTCCAATAATTATCACTTGCCGGAACAGTATTGATGCCTGCCCCATAAATGCCCCCGCCGCCAAACACATCTGCACGCCCGTCATAATGCGGGTTATCTGCAAACGAGTTGTTGAAATTACGGAGATAACCATAATATTGGTTGGCAAATGTTTTAAAGTCATTGGCCGATTTGAAGTAAGCAGCCTCTGAAAGCTGATCCTGCGGAATAAGGTTAAGCGACTTGTTGCAAGCGGACAAGCCTGTAATAATAATGATTGACAGGATACTGAAGATCCTTCGGTATATATTTTTCATAATCATTTCAATTAAAAAGTAATGTTTGCGCCTATGGTTACATACCTGTAAAAAGGATAACGCTCGTTGCCTGAGGTGGTACGGGTTATTTCAGGGTCCCAGCCATCATGTACTTTGCTGTATTCCCACAGGTCGCTTCCCGAAATGTAAACTCTTAAGCGGCTGATGGCTTTGGTGCGCTCCAATAACGACTTAGGTAAAGTATAACCGATAACAAGGTTTTTCAGGCGTACATAGGCCCCGTTCTCAACCGACCAGCTGGAGATCTGGTAGTTGTAACCATTGATTCCGTTGCTGTGCAGATTAGGGTAATATGCATTGGTGTTTTCAGGGGTCCAGGTATTACCAACCCATTGTGTAGTTTGTGCCTGGCCAAGTGCCGCAAAAGGTACACGCCAGTTATTTGCACTGCCGTTGGCCCTGAAAATTGTCCGTTTCCCTACACCCTGAAAAATGCTTGTAAAATCAAAGCCCTTCCATTGCAGGCCTAATGTTAAACCAAAAGTATAACGCGGCACATCGCTGCCTAAATAAATAAGGTCGCCCATATCTTTTGCTGATGTACCGGTGGTGAGTTTGCCATCGCCGTTAACATCAACATAATAATTATCTCCCGGGCGTAAGCCTGAGTTTTGACCCGGCAAATTGGTAAGGGCAGAAGCGATAGGGATGCCAATGGTATTGATCACTCCTCCCGGGGCATAGTAGGTATTGTTATAAGTATCAACCTGTGCCTGTGTCTGGAAACGGCCACCGTATTTAAGGCCAAAATATGAGCCAAGCGGATACCCCTCAACAGTGGCGTTATAACCGGCACCTAATGCCGGAACGCCATTAAAATATACCAATTTGTTTTGGCTATCAGTTATATTACCCGAAATGGTATAGGTTACCTGCCCAACATGGTCTCGCCAGGTTAATTGTCCTTCCCATCCCCAGGTTTTCAGATCGCCGTTATTTGACTGCGGCGCGCCGATACCCAAAACGGCCGGATAGGTAACACTTACCAGCATGTTTTTATTTTGATTACGGAATACCTCAAAAGTTCCGTTTAAACGACCATTCAATAAACCAAAATCAATACCAATGTTCCGTTTAATTACTGTTTCCCAGGTTCTGTTAAGCGAAACCAGGTTTCCGGTTGTTGTGGTCACAGTTGCAAGCGCTGTACCTAAAAGGGTATTGCTGCTGCTCACATTCAGTGACTGCAGGTAGTCATAGAGGCCAATACCGCCCTGGCTGCCCGATGTAGCGTAAGAAGCACGCAGCTTTAACTCGCTGAAAATATTTGTTTTTTTGATAAAGCTTTCTTCGCCTAAGCGCCAGCCGCCCATAAGGCTGTAAAATGGTTTCCAGCGTTTGTCTGCAATAAATTTCGACGAACCATCATACCTGCCGGTTGCTTCAAAAAGATATTTGCCTTTAAAAGCATAGGTAGCCCTTGCAAAATATGATCCAAGGGCATAATGGTTGCGTTGTTCAAAATTGGAAACAAAACCCGCCTGTAAACTACTCAACCCTAAATTTAATGAAGGTACATCATCGCTTCCCAAATTGTAGGTACGGGTGTTGAACATATCATACTCGTCCCTTTCGTACGAGCTGCCAATCATTAACGATACATCATGTACCCTGTTAAAGGTATTGGCGTACGTTACACGGCCGATGAGGTTATAATATTTATCATTGATATTAGCACGGAAATAGTTTTGGCTCCCTCCTGAGGTGCCACCTGCCGGCGCGGTGGTGCCTGTAAGGTACTTATCATCGTATGAATAAAGGCGTACAGTTTTGGTTTGCACACGATCATCCTGCCACCAAACATTGTAACCAGCTGTTCCGGTAAAGGTAAGGTGCTTCATAAAATTATAGGTAAGCGTTGAGTTTAACAGGGCCCGGCTGTTATTTTCCAGGTTGTCGCCGCCATCCCTCAGCAAACCTGCCGGGCTTGCAACACCACCCCATTGATATGGTTTGCCTGATTGCGTGTACATGGGCAAGCCCACCTGAAACCCGTTACCAAGCGCGCTGTAACTACCTGTAGTATACATGGTTGGTTGCTGTATATTGTTTTGCTCAAGCGCAATGTTGGTTTCCAACTGCACCCTATCACTGAATTTATAACTGTTGTTCAGCCTCAGGTTATAGCGCTGATTACCGTTATTGCCAATCTGAAGCTGGCTGCCATCATTTAAGTAGCCCAATGAAACACGATACGTATTTTTATCTGTTCCGCCTGATACGGCAAGGTTATGCTGTGTCGATGTCGCCCTTCCCCATAAATACTGCTGTAAGGATACATCAATAAAATCAAGCTCTTTTACATCAAGAAATGCAGGAACGGGCAAACCATTGTAGAATGAATTTGCGGTGATACCTCCCGTAGTGTTTCCCGGAATCTGCGATGCCAGTACCACCGTGCCTTTGTTAGCCAGCGCAAAGTTGGCCATCTGGTACCAAAGATCACTTGTAGGGGCTACGCCATAATTATCATTGGTTTTAGCCTGAAGCAGGCCGTTTGCCCATTGATCAATATTTGTCATTTTAGGCTGAAGACCTAAAAATTTCTCAGATACAGAAGGATCATACTGGATCTGCATTTTACCCGCTTTACCCTTTTTAGTAGTGATCAGTACAACGCCATAAGCAGCGCGTGCACCATATATTGAAGCCGAACCATCTTTCAAAACCGAAATATTATCAATATCATTAGGGTTGATGGAGTTAAGCTCATTGTTGTTGTTAAGCGCAACTCCATCTAAGATCACCAAAGGGTCCTGCCCGTTAACAGAGGTCGCACCGCGGATCTGGAAGTTCCAGTTTTCACGCCCCGGCTGCGCCGAACTTCTTGTTACCACCATACCCGGAACCTGGCCCTGCAAATTGGCAACAGGGTTATTGGTTGGCCCGCGGTCTTCAAATACTTTTGCGCTTACCGTGGCAATGGCGCCTACCACCGATGGTTTCTTTTGTGTACCGTAAGCAACCACTACAACCTCTTCCAGATCGCTTCTTTTGCCTGATAACTGAATGTTGATAACAGGGTCGTCGCCAACGGTCACTTTACGCGTGTTATAGCCCACAAAAGCGAAAGATAACTTTGCTCCGGGATTAACGGTTAGTTTGTATTTGCCGTTTACATCAGTTTGAATGCCATTGGTAGTGCCAATAACCTGCACAGTTACGCCAGGTAAAGGATCCCTGGATACAGAATCTGTTACAGTACCGCTGATTTGACGGCTTTGCGCCGCGGCATGATAACCCATGCCTATCAGCAGCAAAAAAACTAAAAGGCACCTTGCCGAATACTTTTTTTGGTAAAAAAAACTCATAGTTTTTAAATTTTTAGGTTTATGACTTAGTGTAATGACCGGCTTTGTCCGCTCAGTCACCATAAAGACACACGGAGGATTTTATTATACTCATTAATGAATGAGATTCTTTTTGGGGCGGGGAGCATTCTCGTGGGAAGGCAAAATAATTAGAGGGTGGAAATGGGATGGTGTTTTAGTTGATTGGTATGGTTGGTTGTGGTGTAATGGCGGGTCATTATATGGAATTAAAGTACTCTGGTTTAAACATCGATACCAGTACAGCACTGCCGAGTTACATTAAACGGTCATTGTTTATGGCGGGGAGATTTGGAGGGAGTATACTATCTCAACAAAAACTGCCAGTGCGATGGTATCTGCCCTCCATTGATGAACTGTCCCAATTGAAGAAAAACCTCTATGACATGCCGCTTGGACTGGCACCGGGACACTTTTGGAGTTCGACCACCACCGTTGCCGGGGAAGCGTGGTGTTTGGGTACCGATGCTGTCAACGACGCACCAGATCAATTCCTCATATCATCGTATGCAACTGTGTGTGCAGTGCGGAGTTTTTAAAATGCCGCTAATTATGATTGTCAGATGTACTATTTGCCTACATCTGACCATTTAAACAGCGGTTGCAAAAGAGCTATTTAATGGGTGTTTACACGGTACTTTTTCCCGTTAAAACCCCTATTTACATCCTTATCCTTTATAACTATATTCGCGACGAATAAGATTATATTAATTATTATTTTAGAAAATACGCTTATAACCTTCACTTATCACATGCAATTGCCATATTACTACATTCAACCTCATCAATTTTTACTTACAATAAGAGCAACACACATTTCGACTGGTGCAATCACCATGCACTCTATAGGAAATACAGACATTGCCCATCTTTTGCATCCTTGTCGAATCTCGCAAAAAGTTTTTTAAACCGTCAGACCATTCATCTGACCTATTTTCTTTATAAAAATTAACTATCAGATCATCGTTATTTCAAATTAAAACCCTATGACCTCATTTACATGGATCAATAAGCAGGTATTGATCGTTTTTTATCTGTGTCTCGGTTGCTCCGTCTTTGCACAGCAAAATGTAAAGCTTCCTGACATTCTTCCACCCTCGCCCGCTGCGTTTGCGATGACGAGGTACGGTGGCATCAACCTGGGTATGCAAACGGGAACTGCTCTGTATAATCTCCCGATTTACACGCTCTCATCAAGAAAGTTGAAAATACCGGTAAGCCTGTCCTATTCTTCCAATGGAGTAAAAGTAGACGAAATTGGTTCCCGATCTGGGATAAGTTGGTCTATCGTATCTGGAGGAGCGATTACTCGAACCGTGTACGACCAACCCGACGAACTCTCGACCCGCCTTATTCCACCTTCAAGCTTTGCGCATACCACTGAACTGTATAATTTCCTCGACCAGGCGGTAAACACTGATTTGAACGGAACAGATACAAGTCCGGACATATTCTCGTTTAATTTCAATGGCTATTCCGGTCAATTTATTTTGAACGGTAGCCAAGCTGTACAGCTGACGAAAACCAATCTCAAGATAGAATTCAACGCGACAAGGCAAGCTGATTTTGGCGGGCGATTCCGCATCACAACCCCGGAAGGCGTAGTTTATTATTTTGCGGGCGGAGCGAATTCTACAGAGTCTTCCTACAATTCGGCTATTGGAGAAAATTGCGGCAAGACACACACGATTGCTATAGACAATGCCTGGTACCTTACAAAAGTGGCCGACCCAAGCGGGGATAATATTATATTGGAATATGCAGCGCTACAGCCGTATTCGTATCCGGCAAGCGTTTCACAATCCCAAACGAAGTCAGTAGTTGGCCCCCAGCATTGTCCAAACAGTTCCACGGGCGGGACAATAACTATTGATGACACAAATTGTGAAAATCTTATTACGACCAACTCCGTATATCTTACCAAGATTACAGCCTCAAGCGGCAACTATCTTACTTTTAGTTACACTGGCAGACAAGACCTAACCTATGACCAACTGGTAAGTGCGGTAAATGTTTTTCAATATGGCAACGCCACAGCCATAAAGACCTTTGGGTTTAGTTATATATACGGATCTGGCACGACATTTCAAAATCAGTACAGCGCCGGCAATGCCCAATTGAAGTTCAGGCCGTTCCTTACCACAGTAACCGAAACGGCACCAAGTACAGCAGAACAACATCTTTTTTCATTCGAATACAACAATATTGCTGGTCTGCCTCCAAGACTAAGCTATGCTCAGGACGATTATGGCTATTTTAATGGTGCCAATAATTTAGGATTGATTCCGAAGCCTGTATTAGCGTATCAACAATTTTTTCCTGATGCTCAGGCAGATCGCTCGCCCAATTTTACCTATGCCCAATATGGCTTGCTGACTAAAATAAAATACCCAACTGGTGGATACGATTCAATTGCGTATAAAGCACCAACATATACCGTCACGGAACTGCCTGACCCTGTCTCTCAGTCGCTATATGTATCAGGAGTCGGAGCCGATCTAAGCACTGCCGTGACAACGAATTCAAGTCCGGTCACCATGACGAGCGGTCAAACCACCACGTTAAACTCATCCTATACATTTAACGGACCTTCCGGCGAAGAGGATTTCCACGCACAAGTGTATGTATACCTCATCAATACAATAACGGGGCAAACCGTTTATACCGGCTTTTTAAATTCCTCGAACCGGCAGCTTCATGATATCGTTACGCTTGAGGCAGGGAAAACTTATATTTTGAGGTGTGTCTCTTACGGTCAGTATTCTTTAGGATCAGCTAATCTCTCTTATTACACCCAGGGCTCGGTACCAGTAGTAAAAAACAAGACGGCGGCCGGGGTCATTGTGGATTTCGTCAGGACATACGACCCAGTGCAAAAAATCAGCAGCTTCAAAAAATACTATTATTCAAAGTTAAGCGACTTGACCACTTCTTCCGGTTCGGTTGTGGCAACACCGACATACATGTCAGATTATTCAATTGCTGTGAGCTGTCAACCACAGGATAGTCAGAATCCGGTCATTGATTGCGGGACTATATTCCAGTTTAAGAGTATGTCGTCAAATTCTATGAATAATTTATATGCCTATTCTCAGCACCACATCAATTTTCAGTACATCGTAGAAAGCAGCGGCCTCAATTTTGAAAACGGAGGGATCGAACATATTTATACAGTCGAACCTAATACTCCTGGTGAGGTGGTGATGGGCAATGACATCCTTACGAGCCCGCTTTCTAACAGGGGAGTTGGAAAAAGCGGATTGGAAACTTTTACAAATACTTTTATTAAAAAAGGATCGGTATTTCAATCAGTGAAAACTGTAAAAATGACATACAAGGACGATAGCCGGTTAAGTGAACTGTTTTACGGCTATTCTGTGCGTAAGCGTTATCAGTTATTGTGTGCATCAACCACACCGCCGACAGAATCGCAATTCAGTCCTTTTGACGTGAAGAAAAACTATATCTATTCACGCTGGATATACCCCGATACCGTAATCACTACGACTTTTGCATCTTCTGGATCAAATAGCTTTGCGGAAACTGAAATAACGCAATATGGCAATACCATTCATTTATTGCCCACTCAAAAAACGATTGTCAAAAGTAATGGTAAGAACATATTGACAACCTTCAAGTACCCTGCTGATTTCGCAACTACAGCGCCGTACGACCAAATGTATAACACGCTGCACATATGGAGCCCTGTATTGAGCAACAAGAATACGTCTTTGACCCCGCGACAAGCACTTCGACCTTTCTGCAATCTACTAAAACAGATTACCAGGTTTGGAATGGAAACAATTCTTTGATCTATCCAGTAACTATATCAACCAAAACAGGAACTGCTAATTACGATCCGAGGATACAGTTCCTGGCATATGACAATATTGGAAATGTGCAGAGCGTATCAAAAGTAAACGGGCCGAAAATCTCTTATATCTATGGCTACGGCGGCGGATATCCAGTTGCACAGGCAACAAACGCTGATTACTCCGCCGTGGTTACTGCGCTTGGTAGAGCGGCCGCTATCCAGTCATTTCGGGATAATCTAAATCCCTCTGACGCTACTGTAAGCAGCTTTTTGGCACCGCTTCGAACAAATCCGAGTTTATCGAGCGCGCAAGTCGTTACTTATACTTATAAACCGTTGTTTGGCGTGACCAGCACCAAAGACGAAAAAGGGGAAAACACGACTTTCGAATATGACAATTTCCAAAGACTGCAAAACATCAAAGACCAGAATGGCAACATCGTCAAGAACTACGACTATCATTACGGTGCACAATAATTCCCAACCTTAATCACAAACCGAAAATGCACTTTTACCATAAACCATATAGAAAAGGGATCCTGGCGGCGGCGCTGATGCTGCTGGGCATGACCGCCCTTCATGCTCAAACAAACTATATAAAGACGCGGACCCCGAACCGGGCGATCACGAGGAACGGCAAGCTCGATACGCTGAGCACGAACAGGGATTCGGTGCAGACGACGATCCAGTATATCGACGGATTGGGCAGGCCCCTGCAAACGGTGCAGCGGCAGGCCTCGCCAACATTTAAAGACATCGTACAGCCTTTCGCGTATGACCAGTACGGCCGTGAAGCGCTCAAATACCTGCCCTATGCCACCACGGCAACGGGCGACGGGAGCTATAAAACGGACGCGCTGACAGCGGGTGCCGGCGTAGCAAAATTCTATCATCCGGCAGGCAGCACCGGCACCCAGCAAACCAACGGGATCCCGAACACCTTGTTCCCTTATGCCCAAACCGGTTTTGAGGCCTCCCCGCTGAACCGCGTTATAGAACAGGGGGCGCCCGGCGCAGCCTGGCAAACAGGTGCCACGCCGGATGCAAACAGCAGCAGCCATTCATCAAGGATAGTTTATACCACCAACGACCAGACTGCTTTTAGTACAACCAATATAACTACCAACAACGGCAGCCGCAGGGTGATGATTTACCGGGCCATCATTAATGCCAACCAAAGCCGTACGCTGAGCCGTGGTGTAAATTCGACGGTAGAGTATTATACCGGCGGACAGCTGTACGTAACGATCAGCCGCAATGAGAACTGGCAACCGGGAGAGGGCTGTTTCGGCACCACGGAAGAATACAAGGATAAAGAAGGGCATGTGATCGTAAAGCGGACCTATAACCTGAAGAAAACCTATAGCGGAGGCGTAGAAACCCAAACGGCCGAAATGCTGTCGACCTATTACGTGTACGACGATCTGGGGAACCTTTGTTTCGTAGTTCCCCCGGCGGCAAATCCGGATGTGATCAGCTCGGCTCAAAGCCAGTCCACCATCGATTACCGCTGCTACCAGTACCGTTACGATGAACGCAACCGCCTGGTGCAAAAGAAGATCCCGGGCAAAGGCTGGGAATACATTATTTACAATAAGCTGGACCAGCCGGTAGCCACACAGGATTCGGTACAGCGGATGAAGACGGCCGGGCAGCAATGGACGATCACGAAATACGATGCGATGGGCAGGGTTGTGCTGACGGGCATTTACCAGCAAAGCGGCACCACGGCCGGGGTAGATTATCATGCAAGCCTGCAAGCGATAGCTGACACGACGGGCGCGCAATGGGAAACGCGCCTCTCAACAAGCAATGGCTATACAGCCAACACCTGGCCGAAGAACTGGCTGACGACGCTGAGCCTGAATTATTACGACAGTTACCAGGGGATCCCCGGCTTCCCGGCGGCTTATAACCAAACCAGCAACGCCGCCTACAGCAGGCAAACCACGGGATTGCTTACCGCGTCGAAAACGTTGGTGCTAAACTCGACCGATACGTTGTGGACGGTACCTTATTATGACGATGAGGGCAAAACGGTTAGAACTTTCAGCCAGCATTATGTAGGCGGGTCAACAACGAAAAGCATTTATAACTACGACGACGTACAGACGACATACAACTTTTTAAAACTGCCGACACAAATAAAGCGTTTACACTATCTTAAGAATGCAGGGGGGACGGCAGCAACGCTGACGCTGACCGAGACGAATTACATCAACTACGACCATATGGGCCGTAAGCGCCGCACACAGCACCAGATGCGCGACGGCAGCAATGCTTCGCAAACGACAATACCATTGGTGCAAAGCGATTATAACGAGATTGGCCAGTTAAAAGTAAAGCACGTTCATTCGATTAATAATGGTACAAACTGGCTGCAAAACATCGACTACCGGTACAATCCGCGGGGCTGGCTGAGCAACATCAATAACGCGAACCTGACCGCCGACGGCGGGATAACCAGCAGCGATACGAACGACCAGTTTGGCGAAGAGTTAAGTTACGAGGATGCGACATCGGCCAGCCGGCAATATAATGGCAATATCGCCACGGTACAATGGAAATCGGCACCTTATGTAGCGGGAGGGACAACAGTAACACCGGTAAAACAGACGTATGACTATGGCTATGACCACCTGAACAGGCTGCGGGCCGCGGTATCCACCAGCAGTACAGCGAAGGATAACTTTTACGGCGAAAACGTAACGTATGACAATATGGGTAATATCAGCAGCCTGGGCAGATATGATAACATAGGCGGTACCAAAACGCAGATAGATACTTTAACCTATACGTACAGCTTTTACCGGGTGAACCAGGTAGACGATGCCTCCCCCTATACCGGTACCGCCGGTTTTACCGAACTGGTAAAGCAGGCGAGTGAATACACCTATGATGGCAACGGGAACCAGTTGCGTGATCAGAACAAGGGGATCAGCAGCATCAGCTACAATATGCTGAACCTGCCGCAAACGATCACCAAAAACGACGGCAGCACGGTAGTTTATGTATACAGCGCATCAGGCAATAAACTCAGAAAACTGTACACGGCAGGCGGCACAACCACGACAACAGAATATGATAACGGCATCCAGTATGACAACAGCACCACCAATGTAGCGTTTATCCAGACAGAAGAAGGCCGGGCCAGGCACAGCGGAACAACCTACACCTATGAGTACGACCTGAAAGACCACCTGGGCAACACCAGGGTAACGCTAACCCCGGACCCCAATGACCCGACCCAGCAAACGGCGAAGATCCTGCAGGAAAATGATTACTATGCTTTCGGCTATGGTATACAATCAATGCAGGGTATCGTAGCTTCACCTAAAAATGAGTATCTTTATAATCACAAGGAGTTGCAGGAAGAGACGGGCTTGTATGATTATGGCGCGCGGTTTTATGATCCGGTGATTGGGAGGTGGACGAGTGTTGATCCCCTTGCCGACATGTATCAGCATTGGTCTCCATATAATTATGGCATTGGAAATCCTATTAAAAATATCGACCCTGATGGAAGAGATGTTTTTGAAAATAATAACCCCGGACTAGCAACAAGATATGTCGATCCAACAGGTAGGACAATTCTAAATACAAACGATGGCCGCAACGATATTTACAAAGTACCTTGGAACATGTATACCTTATTTATGAATTCTGTGAATAATGCCGGCGGATACGGTAGTGGTCCTTCAGATGTTGATTCGAAAAAATGGAATGATTATTGGCGTAATTCGTTACCACAGGTCGCTAGCGAAACGCAATTAAACATTGCAGGCTACGGGTATTTACGAAGCGAGGATGCAAGGGATGCACAAGCCAAATATTTAACTACTGGTAATAGTTCTGATTATTATGATTTTCTCACTGCTCAACGTAACGATTGGGGAGATCCAGCCAGCAATATAATAGGGATTTTTACTTTACTGAGTGGGATCGTTGACATGGTGCCGCTTCACGTAGAAGATGTAATGGATAATCCAAATCTTTTACGGGGTAAATCCCCTAAAAAGGTTGAGGGAGATGTGGGCGGTACAACTAGTTGGAGGATTGAAAAGCTCGGAAAAGGATCTAAAAAGGGACAAGGTTGGGTATTTAGAGAATACTTTGGAAATGGGCAGGCAACAGGCAGGGTAATCCGTTGGCATCCAGGCGGGGGACATCATGGACCCGATCCATACTGGAAAGTAAGTAATGGCAGCTCAATAAGTGGTGAAATTAGGCCTGCACCATCTAATTAAGAAAAATATGAACGAATTATTAATCAACGCAATTAAGTTGTTATCGGCGAATTCTAGTGAACAACGAGAGTATCTAAAAAAATCTGGATCATTTCCATGCATTGATGAAATCGCACTTATGTTTGATGATGCTTACCGATATTTCCACACTCAAAAGGGAAGTCTTTTAACGACTTCGGCCTTTAATAAATTAAAAAAGATAAATTCAATTCTCAATGCTTTAAGTGACTCCGATAACGAACAAGAGTGGGACGAAAAATCGTTGGACGATCAAAGCTGGGCAGAAATAAGAAGCATAGCAATTTCTCTAATGAAAGAAGAATTCATTTAGGCTTTCGCTGCCGCAAGCCTCTGGCTTGTGGCCCGTTTGCAAAGTATTGCACATGCAAATCCCGGATGAAATCAACATCCGGGATTTTGTTGTAAATAGGTAAGCCAATATTCTATTGTAATTATGATAACCTGAACCGGCTATGCCCGGCAGTATCCCATTCTCATTCAGGCGCAAGGATGCGGCCATGGGATTGTGGGCTGGATACCCGTGACTTTTAAGATTGCCTCATAATCCAGCCACTGAACTGACAACATCTTGTCAGTGTTCAATTTTTTAAAAACAGGTGTTCAGCTTTTGAAAATACAATATTGCAATTGATTGATTATCAATGGTATTTTGTTCAAGTTAAGATTTAATGCATTTGAGGCTAAACTTAAGTTGTTGATTATCAATGATGATAATTTAATGGAAAATACTCAATGTTCACACTTTTAAAAGTTGAACACCTGTAAGTTAAACAGCAACTTTACAGGGGATCAGCAGCATCAGCTACAATATGCTGAACCTGCCGCAAACGATCACCAAAAACGACGGCAGCACAGTAGTTTATGTATACAGTGCATCAGGCAATAAACTCAGAAAACTGTACACCGCAGGCGGCACAACCACGACAACGGAATATGATAACGGGATAGAGTACGACAACAGCACCACCAATGTAGCGTTTATCCAGACAGAAGAAGGCCGGGCCAGGCACAGCGGAACAACCTACACCTATGAGTATGATCTGAAAGATCACCTGGGCAACACCAGGGTAACGCTAACCCCGGATCCCAATGACCCGACCCAGCAAACGGCCAGGATTTTGCAGGAGAATGATTACTACGCTTTCGGGTACGGGATCCAGTCGTTGCAGCAATCTGTGCCGTCACCAAAAAATGAGTACCTTTATAACCACAAAGAGCTGCAGGAAGAGACGGGCTTGTATGATTATGGCGCAAGGTTCTACGACCCGGTGATTGGGAGATGGGGAAGTGTTGATCCGTTGGCGGAGAAGATGAGGCGTTTTAGTCCTTATATTTATGGCGGTAATAATCCCATTAGATTTGTTGATCCGGACGGAATGGAATTTAAGCCTACAGTAGAAGAAGCAGCAGCAATGGCAAATAACGTATATAAAGAAAGTAACGGCAACAATGGATTAATTGGAGGCTGGAAACGTTCTGACAGGAATATCCCTAATATTACATATAACGAATCGAGCAATGGATTAAACTCCGCACTTTACGAACGTACTAATGCAGATGGTAAAACGGAATACACTTATGCGACTGGTGGAACAAATCCCCTTAATCCTCTGGATCTTGGCACAGATATCGTTCAGCTTTTCGGAAGATCAGGTCAATATGCAGAATCCGTGCAAAATGCCAGAATAATAGACAACGAACTCAAGGGAAGTGAGTTGACATTCACAGGGCATTCGTTGGGCGGTGGCGAAGCAGCAGCTAATTCGTTAGCTACCGGGAGAGATGCAATCACCTTTAATGCCGCTGGGCTAAGTGGAGCAACAAAAGAGAATTTGGGCCTTAATAATAAAAGTGGTAAAATTGATAATTATGATGTGGGCGGGCAGCTAATAAAGGCTCAAACTTTAATAGGGATTCACCCGGAAGGAACTCAACATGAATTAGCTGCATCCTTACCTATTCCCCTTGCGATTCATCCAAAGGCGCCCGTCTTTGATTCTCCTGCATATAATGCTGGGGCACTACTTATAAATGGTATACTTTTACACCTGATGCCAGCCGTTGATAAAGGATTAAGAAATGCGAAATAATATAAAAATCACCTTAAAACAGAGTGTCATTTTACTCAGTATTGGCATCTACTCTGTATCACTTACTCAAGATTGTTATTGCGTTACAGATTCTTGTGGAAATTCTTTTATGGCCTTAATAATGGGTATTGTCGGGCTGGTCTTTGGCGGAGCTAACCTGACTTGGTTGGCTAATCCAATTCTATTTATTTCTTGGTCTTTGTGGAAGAAAAACACTCAAAAAAGTATGCTTGCTTCTGGTTGTGCTCTGATATTTATGATTTCTTTTTTGTTTTTTAAACAAATAGTTTCTGATGAAGCTGGTAACTATTCCAACATTGTGAGTTATAAATTGGGATATTGGCTATGGTTGTTAAGTGCTCTTACTATGTTTATCGGTGCTTGGATAATTCGCTTACAAGGGGGCGCAGGGAATGAGAGGGGTATTTAAGATACTTGATACACGCAAACGAATTATGCCCAAATGTTTGCTATTATTATCTTTTCGCTGCCGCCCAGCTACCGCTCTGCTACCGCAAGTGATCGCTGCCGCAAGCCCCCTGCTGCCGCAAGCGTTTTCGCTGCCGCAAGCCTCTGGCTTGTGGCCCGTTTGCAAAGTATTGCACATGCAAATCCCGGATGAAATCAACATCCGGGATTTTGTTGTAAATAGGTAAGCCAATATTCTATTATGGTTATGATAATCCGAACCGGCTACGCCCTGCAGTATCCTATTCTCATTCAGGCGCGGGTATACAGCGGTGGGATTGTGGGCTGGATACCCGTGACTTTTAAGATTGCCTCATAATGCAGCCACTGAACTGACAATATCTTGTCAGTGTTCAATTTTTTAAAAACAGGTGTTCAGCTTTTGAAAATACAATATTGCAATTAATTGATTATCAATGGTGTTTTGTTCAAATTAAGATTTAATACATTTGAGGCTAAACTTAAGTTATTGATTATCAGCGATGATTATTTAATGGAAAATACAAAGTGTTCACACTTTTAAAAGTTGAACACCTGTAAGTTAAACAGCAACTTTACAAGGGATCAGCAGCATCAGCTACAATATGCTGAACCTGCCGCAAACGATCACCAAAAACGACGGCAGCACGGTAGTTTATGTTTACAGTGCAGGAGGCAATAAACTCAGAAAACTGTACACGGCAGGCGGGATAACCACGACGACGGAATATGATAACGGCATCCAATATGATAACAGCACGACCAATGTAGCATTTATCCAGACGGAAGAAGGCCGGGCCAGGCACAGCGGAACAACCTACACCTATGAATATGACCTGAAAGACCACCTGGGCAACACCAGGGTAACCCTAACCCCGGACCCCAATGACCCAACCCAGCAAACGGCCAAAATTTTGCAGGAGAATGATTACTATGCATTTGGCTATGGTATACAATCAATGCAGGGTATCGTAGCTTCACCTAAAAATGAATATCTTTATAATCACAAGGAATTACAGGAAGAGACGGGGCTGTATGACTATGGTGCAAGGTTTTATGATCCGGTGATAGGAAGGTGGACAAGTGTGGATCCATTGGCGGAGAAAGATAGACGATGGTCTCCATATAATTATGTCAGAAATAACCCAATTCGATTTATAGATCCCGATGGAATGTATACAATCGAAGGCGCAGACAAAAATGTAAATCAAGGCAATGCAACTTATACTAAGGACAAGGATGGAAATGTAAGTTGGGTAAATGCAACAGAAGATACTAAACGAATAGGTAATGCTATGTTGAAGAATTCGGTAGGTACTAAAGAACTCGACGCCATGATATCGTCAGAAGCAAGTATTAAACTTGTAGATAATACAACAGATTTGAAGAAGGATGAAAGTGGCAAAGTGACTCTCGGTTTGACTGAAGCGACATCTTTTAAAAGAGATGAAAATGGAGTTGCAAAGCCTGCAGCATTCACCGTAACAGTATTTGAAAAAAGTATAGAATACGTCAAACAGAATCAAGATGGTATGAATGTAAGTTTGAGTGGTAAAGAAGCTAACTCATATATTGTACCAAATATGTATACAACAGAGGAACATGTAGGTGCGGTAGCTTCACACGAGGGAGTTCATGCAACAGAACCAACGTACAATAGTAGTACAAATAAAGAAGGCCGATCAGTGACTGAAAGTAAACCATATAAAGTACAACTACAGTATTATCGAGAAACAATGAAACAAAAAACACATAAATAAATATGTTCAAATATGAAAAACGGGCAATAGTATTAGTGTTATTTCTGATACTATCAGGACAATGCTTAGCACAAAAAGGAATATTGGTCGATCAAGACATTCGTATTGCTAAGTATGAATTTGACTTTTTAAATTATCTAAAAAACGAAAAAGAGTTCTCTGATATGAGCAAAGAATTCAATTTGGAAAATTATAAAGACAGAATTATCATAAAAAAACAATTGGAGATCTATAAAGGTGATTCAAATACAAGTTTCCTACTTGTTAAATTTAAAGCTACATCAGATCACGGGAATATCTATTGGGGTATTTTAACTGACAGCAAAGTATACTTTTTTCATAACATCCATAGCGGACAATTCCTGACGTTCCAAAAATATACCAATCCTAAAATTATGACCTTAATAAAGTACTATATAAAAGAATTTGATTAGGTCAAATAGATTTTACCATAGCTAATAAAGTAGTTTGACAAGAAAGCCCGGCAATCGCCGGGCTTTGCTGTTTATCTTTCTTTCAGCAGTTCGTTCTTTTCGCGTTCAGCCTGCAAAAGCCGTTCATAAAGCTTTTTGTTTTCTTTCGCTGCCGCAAGCCTCTGGCTTGTGGCCCGTTTGCAAAGTATTGCACATGCAAATCCCGGATGTTGATTTCATCCGGGATTTTATTGTAAATAGGTAAGCCAATATTCTATTATGGTTATGATAATCCGAACCGGCTACGCCCGGCAGTATCCATCCCATTCAGGCGCGGGTATGCAGCGGCGGGATTGTAAGCCGAATACCCGTGACTTTTAAGATTGCCTCATAATCCAGCCACTGAACTGACAACATTTTGTCAGTGTTCAATTTTTAAAAAACAGGTGTTCAGCTTTTGAAAATACAATATTGCAATTGGTTGATTATCAATAGCGTTTTGTTCAAATTAAGATTTAATGCATTTGAGACTTACCTTAAGTTGTTGATTATCAGCAATGATAATTTAATGGAAAATACTCAATGTTCTTTCGCTGCCGCAAGCCTCCCGGCTTGTGGCCCGCATGCAAATTGATAACATGATTTTTGATCCTTACAGCAGCAGCCTGCCATTATAAAATTTAATTTTAATTTCGTGTAATAAATATTACCTTAGGGTCAATAAACCATATCATGAAAAAGAAAACTCTCACACTTTTTTTGCTTTTAAGCGCTTTCGCCATTTTTATAGCTGCGGTTTCTGATCTTTCCGGTAAATGGTCGGGTAAGCTTATCACTGCCGACGGAACGGAATACCCCTTATTATATAATCTTTCACTTGCAGGTGATTCTATAACCGGTACGGCCAAAAGCCCGCAGGGTGAATTTCCTATAGAAGAAGGAAAGCTTGATACAGCCGGCTTTCATTTTAAAGTAACTGTGAACGGTTTGGATATTCCGCACAGCGGTAAATTTTACGGCGACTCGGTAGGGATGGATATCAGCCTCAATGGCTCTGGGATACATACTACTCTTGTCCGGGTTAATTAAAGTGATTATCGAGGCGGCAAAGTAAGGCTATCGCTAAACCCCGGCCAAAGGAGAGTTAATATTCAAAAGAACAAATAGGTGAACTTAGCCGATTGAAAGACGAAGTGTTTGAGTGGATTGCAAGAGGGATAACGAGTTGGATGGATATATAGGTGAGAGGATTAGATTTAGGTATGTTCTAAATCGGCGCTTTTAATGGGGTATAAAAAAGAAAGAAAAACTTGTACCTGTGAAAAAATCGATTAATTTTGTTTAATAAAAATAACCACTTAAAACCTTATCACATGCCAACAAAAAAGCCACCGCTATTCATAGTTAGCGTTCAAAACGCTTAATTAGAGTCTGCCAATTTTTCCGTTTCCTAAATCTTATCTCTCATGTTACCAATAAAATCATTCAAATTTTTAGTGTCATTACTGTGCGCATTTGTAATTGCAATAAATATAAAAGCGCAAACAACCGGGCCCACCTTGGCTAAAGTAATTCCCCCTTCGCCCAATATGCAGGCCTTTCAAAAATATGGTAATATTCCGGTTAGTCCTTACACAGGCATCCCGAATATATCTATTCCGTTATATGATGTTAAGTTTCGTGATATTACGGTGCCCATTTCATTAAGTTATCATGCATCGGGCATTAAAGTATCCGAAGAAGCCAGCCAGGTAGGTTTGGGATGGGTGATCAATACCGGGGGTTCAATATCACGTAATATAATAGGCGATGACGATTTTTATGGTTCTGTGTACTTTAACAGTGCTCAAAATAATGTAATGGATTTTTCAGATGGGCAAGGGCCGAGGGATCTTCTTGGCCGTGGCTGTACATTAAACATGTTTAATAAGTCTATTGCCAATAGCCCCACACTTTATACTTATGATATTTACGATTATCTCCACGAAAGTACGCCGGTCGATTTTCAGCCGGATCAATATTTTTATAATTTCCTGGATAAAAGTGGCAAGTTTATAGTTAAACGAAACCGGCAGGCAATATTACAGAAGCAGGAAAAAATTCAGATTATTAATACGGGTACTGATGGCAGCAGTTGGCAAATTAAATCAGCCGATGGTTATACGTTTGATTTTAACGCCGCCGAAAGCTATCATTCCCTTGAAGATCATTATTCGGCCTGGTATCTTACAAAAATCACATCGCCTACAGGCAATACGGTTACATTCAATTATACTACCGTTCCGCGATATGTAACTTCGGTAGGCGGATACTCGGAGTTACTGGATTATCAGGATTTGCCGGTGCCCTATGGCGGAGGCGCCGATGGAAACAGGCTTTACTCGGCACATAACACCGGCTGGCAGAAAGGTTCAATCCCCGGCAAGGACTATACCCTTGTTGTTCTTGATAACATCGATTTTAATACCGGCATAGTAAAGTTTAATTATTCCGACAGGCTGGACATTTCAGGCGATAAAAAGTTGGATAGCCTGACCGTATTCATGAAAGATAAAAACGGTACCTTAAGCAACCAACCATTAAAAACCATTGCTTTAAGCTATAGCTATTTTGATAACGGCAACACGGATAATGATGCAGGAAACGGAAATTCACCGAGGCTTAAACTACTCAGCGTTCAGCAAAAGGGCTCATACAATAACGTAAACACTGCCGAAAAGCCCTATCTTTTTACCTATAACGAAAATATCTGGATGCCGTCCAAAGGCTCGTTTGCCAGGGATCACTGGGGGTATTATAATGGTAAACTGGAAAATACATCACTTATTCCGAGCGTAATACAGGTAAATTCGCCTAATCTGGTAACCCGGGCGCTCGGCGTCCCCGGGCCCGAACGGGAACCAAATTCTTCCTATGTTAACGCATACTCCCTGTTGAAAATTCAATATCCAACAGGCGGCTCAACCGAGTTTCAATATGAAAGCAATGATTTTGATGAACAGCAATCGCAGGTAAATGATGCAAGCTATTTCAATAAAACTTATACGATTATTCAACAAATAGCAACGATCAATTACGATAACCAAAACACAACGCCTTTTTTTCCTTCGGATACCCTCGATCTTTCTAATGAGTACATTTTCACCGAGAATCCTTTGACACAAAATGCAACATACGTTAATTTTAATGTTGCTTTCCGCTTTTCGGATTATAATTATTGTTCAACACATCCGTATCCGTTTCCGGTAACCGATATCATGACTTTTGATATTTACGATGTAACCGGCACTAATCTTATAATGCATAAGGATGCCTCCTACTTTCCGGTGTGCTCGGGCGGGAGCACCGAGGGGTGTACTGTTTGTGGAGGCCCTGTGTTAAGTTATAACTCCAGTAACCTTTTACTGCCGCCAGGCAAGTACAAATTAAAGGTTCACGTTGATCCTTCTTATGCATCCTCGTTACAGGATATCCACTTCAACTTTACTTATTATACCCAGGTGGGTACGGCCACACTCTATGGCAACGCCAATGCGCTTACCTTTTCCACAGGCGGAGGGCAAAGAATTGCCAGGATTATTGATCACGAAGCAGATGGTAGTCCCAATGTAAATGTTAAAAAATTTGTTTACCACTATTTTGCGGATAAAAACAATAGCGGGCAGCAAAAAGAATACAGCTACGGCCGCAGGATGTCGCACCCGGTGTATAATTATTTTGTGATAAACGATGTACTTGGCCGTGTTGTACTTTCGCAGGGTTCTATCGACAGGCAGTTTGTGGCACCACGCCTTATGCGGAGTGCTGATAGCGACATACCTTTAAATGGCTCGGCAGCCGGCGCGGTGGTGGGTTACGACCGTGTAACCGTTTTATATGGCGAAAACGGCGAAAATGGTAAAACCGAATATCAATATGTTAACCAGCCCGATCATGTATCAGATTATTCCTCTCCGCTTAGTGAATATGGTTTACCGCTTCAGCCACCGTATGCCTCCAACGTTCCTGAGTTGCTGAACGGTTCACTGTTGGCGCAAAAAGATTATATCAATAAAGGCGGTCAATTTCAGATAGCTAAAAGCGTAACAAACACATATGAAAACTCGCTGACGAATGATAATGTGGTTTACGGCATGGAAGTACGAAAACGCCCCTATGAACTTGCAGAAAATGGCTCCTATACCAGCGACATGCCGACCGATATATGCGAATCGGGCAGTATGATGAGCTATTTTAACCTTGTATCGAAGTTTTTGCCTCTGAGAACTACCACAGAGCGGGATTATACCCAAAATGACACCACCAAATATTCGGAAGTAAATACCAGTTACTATTATGATAATTACCTCCACTATCAGCCTACCCGGGTGGTAACAACCAACAGTAAAGGCGAGCAGATTATTACCCAGAACAAGTACCCGCTTGATTATACCATAACCGGGACACCTGCAAACCCAACTGCCCAGGGTATAAAAAATTTAATTGATAAAAACCTGGTTGGCACTGTGGTTGAAAAGATTACAAAAAAGGCGGATGCCAACGGGGCAAACGAAAAAACGCTTAGTGCGGTTTACACTTCGTATAAGCCGACGCTGCCTTTACCCGATGTGATACAGGCAACCAACACAGTGCAGCCGCTCGGCGATTTTACGCCATCAAGTATAACAGCCTCATCGGCAGCTATCGATACGCGGTATAAGCAATATGTGTTGTTTGATCAGTACGATAACTATGGGCATATCGTTCAGCAGCATATGCTTAACGGAGCTTTAAATTCATATGTATGGGATTATAATTCAACATCGCCCATAGCTCAGGTAATTAATGCAGGTGTAACCGATATTGCCTATGCCGGTTTTGAATGGGATGGCACCGGCGGGTGGACCATTGGTTCAACACTACGCGATAACACATCGGCGTTTTCGGGGCGTATATCCTATAACCTATCCAATGGATCTATTACCAAAAGTGGTTTAACGGCAGCAAACACTTATGTGGTATCATACTGGACAAAGAACCCAACCGCACTAACAATCACAGGAACAATTACCGGCTACCCAATAAAAGGAACAACAATCAATGGCTGGACATATTATGAACATCAGGTAACAGGGCAAACTACTATAACCGTGTCGGGATCAGGAAACATAGATGAATTGCGGCTATATCCAAAAGGTGCTCAAATGACCACTTACACTTATTCGCCATTAATTGGTGTCACAGGTTCGATAGATCCGAAGAACAATGCCTCGTACTACGAATATGACGGCCTCGGACGTTTGCAAAACATCAAGGATAAAGACGGTAATATCGTTAAACATTTTGATTATCATTATCAGGGACAATAAAACATTACAAATCAGAGACATGAAAAAATTAACCTTAATCACGATTTTATTCGTTTGCATATCTAACTATCTTTTTGCGCAATGGACAACCAGCGGCACCAATATATATACAAATAATGCAGGCAGTGTAGTTATCGGGGCGACAGCCCCAACAGTAGTCAATGCTTCAGCAGCTTTATTTCCATCTGTCACGTCCAAATTCAATGTAGTAACGGGGACCGGACCGGCAACCTTTGCTGATCTGGTAGTTCTGAACCATTCTGGTGTGAATGTCGATGCTGTCCAGCGCCAGATCGGCCTTGTTTTCAAATTATCGAGTGAAAGCAGCACAGTTGAGTCTGATAAAATGGGAGGAATGATCCTGGAAAGCAGTAACGGATATGCCAATCTGCCCTCTTTGAGCTTGCTTACCGCTAACACCCGCAGACTTACAATTGACGCATCTGGAAATGTTGGTATTGGAACAATTACCCCGCAGTCTAAACTCACTGTAAACGGCGTCATATCTGCTGATAATTTTGGCTTCATCTCTGCCCAGAGAGCGGCCGCGAATAGTTATACTAATCTGTTTTTAGGCGGGGCCATTAAGGATAATAACAACGGTACTTTTACTGTAATGGGTGATGGCGGGTCCAATTATTTTGCTGCGATTAGAATGGACAATAATGGCGGTAATATCGGTGCAATTAATTTCTACAGCGCCCCTTCAACTGCAGGGACAAACTATTCGATCAATAACGCTACATTAACGAGCTATTTACGGATGACGCTGGTGAACGGCAACCTGGGAATCGGTATCTCTAATCCAACAAATAAGCTGGATGTCAACGGAACTGCGCACGCAAAGTCTGTAAAAATTGATCTGGACGGTTGGTCAGATTATGTATTCCAAAAGGATTATCAGTTACCGTCTTTAACCGACGTAAAATCTTACATCGACCAAAACCGGCATTTGCCCGAGATTCCGTCGGAAAACGAAATGATCAAAAACGGTCTGGATGTAAGCGAAATGAACAAACTTTTGATGAAGAAAGTAGAGGAACTGACCTTGTACGCGATAGAGAACGAGCAGAAGGATAAGGAAAAAGACAAGTTACTTACCTCGCTTCAGGAACAGATCAACGAGTTAAAGCAACAACTCAAGCCCGCGTCAGGGAAAGCAAAAAAATAACTGAACCTATATCACACCTAAACACTTGAAGCATGAAAAGAAATGCTCATCACAGAAACCGTTTTACGGTTTCCTTACTTATACCGCTGCTTATGGGCAGTATGCGTTTGGCAGCACAAACCTATTTAGCACCTCCGGCAACATTAACAACAGCACCGGCAGCGGGCTCATATTATAACTATACGGGCATTACGCTGAACCCAAACTTCAGCTTTACGGCAGCAGCTGGTAGCAGCCTGAACCTGTATATCGCCAATCCTGACTGCCAGCTGCTAACAAACAGTTTTAGCCAGAACCAGAACTATATTATTACCAGTACGCCGCGTACGGCGATGAGCTCGTTCAGCACGAGCGGTAAAACGGCCTGTGACCTGATGCAAACAGTACAATACTTTGACGGGTTGGGCAGGCCACTGCAAACGGTACAGGTAAAAGGGTCGACAGCGGGTAAAGATATGGTCCAGCCATTTGCGTATGACCAGTTCGGACGGGAAGTACAAAAGTACCTGCCTTACGCGGCACAGGGCGCAGCAGACGGGAGCTATAAAAGCACTGCGGTGAGCGCCCAGAACGCATTTTATACCGCCCCGCCATCAGGCTCGGGCGTTTCAGCGATTGCAAGCCCTTTTTCGCTGACAAATTTTGAACCTTCGCCACTGAACCGGGTGCTGGAACAGGGGGCTCCCGGTGCCGTTTGGCAGCCGGTAGCGGGTAGTTCGGCCGGGCATACCAATAAAATAGAATACACCACCAATAATATCACGGCGCTAACAGATGTAAACAACAGCTACCTGGCAGCCTTGTACACAGTAGCGATTAATGGCGACCAAAGCCGGACGCTAAACCGGGTAAGCGGGGCGAATTATCCAGCGGGGCAGTTGTATGTAACGATCAGCAAAGATGAGAACTGGGTAAGCGGTAAACCGGGCACCACAGAAGAATATAAGGATAAAGAAGGGCACGTAATACTAAAACGGACGTTTAACTTGGTGGGCACAACGGTACAGGTATTATCAACCTATTATGTGTACGACGATTTGGGGAACCTGGCTTTTGTACTGCCTCCTAACAGCAATGCCGATGCGGGTATCACCAGCGCCGCCAATCAAACTACGCTGGATAATTTATGTTACCAGTACCGCTACGACGAGCGAAACAGGATGACCGAAAAGAAACTGCCGGGCAAAGGATGGGAGTTCATGGTGTACAATAAATTAGACCAGGTGATTTTTAGTCAGGATGCTAACCAGCGTACCCAAACGCCCCAGGTATGGACATATACTCAATACGACGCGCTGGGCAGGGTTGTGATCACAGGTTTATGGAGCTCAACAGGAGCTTCTGGAAGTAACGGCGACACGAATCTGAGTACGCCGGACCATACGCTGAAGAACTGGCTGATTAGCTGGGCTGCAGCTCAAAGCACCTTATGGTTAAGCCGGGATAACACTACCTCAACAGGTTACAGCGCCATCAACCCTCAGGGAACGGTGCTAACGGTTAACTATTATGATGATTACAATAACCTGGGAAGTTTACCGGGTTACCCGACCAATTTTACCGTATCGGGGAACAGCCAAATGACCACAGGATTAATAACAGCCAGTAAGACAGCGGTGCTGAACAACCCCTCTGATTATTTGTGGACAGTACATTACTATGACGATAAGGGCAGGGAAACACAGCTGTTTAAACAGCACTATTTAGGCGGCACGATAAGCCAGTACAACTATGACCAGGTTACCAATACGTATAATAACATTACCAGCGAACTGACGACCAGTAAGCGTGAACATTATGTCAAAAACACAACCAATACGGATAAGGTAAAATCGGTAACGATACTGAACACCTATGCCTATGACCACATGGGGCGCAAGGTGCAGAGCAAAGAGCAAATCAACAGTGGTGCGAACATATTGTTGAGCCAGACAGATTACAACGAGATTGGCCAGGTTCAAACCAAACACCTGCACGGAGCAACAGGAGCAGCACCGTTTATGCAGAATATCGCGTATGCCTATAATGAACGTGGATGGTTAAAGAGCAGTACTTCACCCTTGTTTGCCATGCAATTAACCTATAATAATGGTAATACCGCTCCGTTTAATGGCAATATCAGTAACCAAACCTGGCAGATCCAGGGCGGCGCAAGCAAAAGTTATAATTATACCTATGACGCGCTGAACAGGTTGACAGCAGGGATCTACAGTCCCACTACCGAGAACTATAATGAACAGGGCATTGATTATGATTTGGCAGGGAATATCCAGCACCTTACCCGTCAAAGCTCAGCCTATACTTATAATTATACAGGCAACCAGCTGCAGTCGGTAAGCGGGCTGACCACGGGTACATATCAATACGACCCGAACGGGAACGTCAAATTTGATGCCCGTAATCAGAAGAATATCGCGTATAACCTTCTGAACCTGCCGCAGAGTGTAACCGCAACTGGTTTTAACCTGAGCTATACCTATGATGCGGCAGGTAAAAAGCTCCGTAAAAACAACGGGGCAACTATAACGGATTATATTGAGGGCATTCAATACGAAAACGGTAACATCATTTT
Organism: Mucilaginibacter sp. SJ; assembly: GCF_028993635.1. NCBI lineage: Bacteria > Pseudomonadati > Bacteroidota > Sphingobacteriia > Sphingobacteriales > Sphingobacteriaceae > Mucilaginibacter > Mucilaginibacter sp. SJ. The sequence continues at coordinate 2,918,039 of NZ_CP118631.1, read as the reverse complement.
TATCCAAACGGAAGAAGGCCGGGCGATCAATAGCGGGGGGAATTATATTTATGAATACACCCTGACAGATCATTTGGGCAACAATCGTTTAAGCTTTGATCAAAACTCGGCTACAGTGATCAGGCAGCAGGATGATTATTATCCGTTTGGTATGGAAATATCGAGGGGGACTACAGCAAGCCCTAAGAATGAGTATCTTTACAATAAGAAGGAGCTGCAGGAAGAATTGGGGCAGTATGATTATGGAGCGAGGTTTTATGATCCTGTGATTGGGAGATGGGGAAGTGTTGATCCGTTGGCGGAGAAAATGAGGAGGCATTCGCCTTACAATTATGGATTTGATAATCCACTGAGATTTACCGATCCTGATGGCATGGGGCCAAATGATTGGGTTAGAATAGGAAATGAGATTAAATGGGATGCCAAAGTAAAAAGCACCGAAGACGCTCAAAAGAAATATGGCCAAGATGCAGTTGATGTAACAGAAAATAATCAGGCATATACTTATACGGGAAGCAATAATATGGTTGTGCGGTTAAATCCAGGTGATACAAAAAGCTGGGATTATTTAACAAGAAATCAAGTAAATGTAGACGCTGATAGTAAAGCAAAAGTTGATGGTATTTACAGTGGCATTGGTGTAGTAAACTCCACGATGGGGGCAGGCTTTGCAGGAGCTCAAGAAAGCGCTGGAGTCACTGATGAGATGGTTAAAGCTGGTGAATGGGGCAAAGGGGCCAAAGGGTTAGCGAATACTATAAGAACTATAGGTGTTATAGGTGCAGGCATAGATGCAGCATCATCGGTTAATGACGCAATTAATAATCCCACACCAGGGAATATTACCAAGGCCGTTGTTAAAAGTATACTTTTGGGAGTTGAAATTGGTGAATATGCTAATCCTGCAATAGGATTAGGTGTGGCAATTTTAGATGCTACTGGAGTTACCGATAAGGCCTATAATTGGCTTGGTGAAAAAGTAATGGGAGGACCTCCTTCAGATAAAAAGGTCTTGGCAGGTCCAACAATGACTTTGTAATTAAAATAGAATAAAATGAATAATGGAATAAAATATGCAATGACTGGATTATATTTAGCAATTAAGCATCGAAGACCAAATGGAACGCCATATTTCAATATGAGGTTATTTGTTACAATATGCTTGGATTTGAATCTGTTTTCGTTATGCCTATTGCTTGAAAAAATCTACAAGATATCAATTATGCCGAAAGAAAAGATTTCATTTGTTTCGTCAACGGTTGTTTTGTCAATTATTATTATGATAATGCTTTCTAAACTTATTCCTGAAACAGAATTAAAAAAATATGATATGGAAAAGAAGGAAATCAAACGCATAAACTTGTTGTTTTTCTTGTACTTTTTCCTAAGTGTGTTTTTATTGGGCTATTTACTGAGCCAACATTTCTACCCCGTTACCGCAAGCGTTTTCGTGCCGTAAATGATTGCGGGCCGCAAGCCTCTGGCTTGTGGCTCGTTTGCAAAGTATTGCATATGCAAATCCCGGATGTTGATTTCATCCGGGATTTTGTTGTAAATAGGTAAGCCAATATTCTATTATGGTTATGATAATCCGAACCGGCTACGCCCGGCAGTATCCCGTTCCCATTCAGGCGCGGGTATGCAGGGTGGGATTGTGGGCTGGATACCCGTGACTTTTAAGATTGCCTCATAATCCAGCCACTGAACTGACAATATTTTGTCAGTGTTCAATTTTTTAAAAAGCAGCTGTTCAATTTTTGGAAATGCTATTTTGTAATAGCTTGATTATCAATGACGACTTGTTCAAAACACGGTTTGGTGTATTTTAATACAGCTGTAAGTTGTTGATTATTAGCACTATTTTTTTGGCGAAAAATACAAAGTGTTCACACTTTTAAAAGTTGAACACCTGTGAAATGAGTAATCATCCTTATGTTTTCGAGCGCTCACCACATGCCGCCAATACCAGCTCAAGCACCGGCCGTGAAACCGGCTTGCTAAAAAAGCCGGTGACATAGCTATAGCTAAGCGCGCGCTCACGGTCTGTCGGATCGATGGATGAGGAAAATACGTAGAGTAGTGGTTTAACCGGTAATGCCGGGTACAGATCCTTAAAGCCTTCAAGGAAATCCCAGCCGTCAAACCTGGGCATCCTGATGTCCAAAAAAATAACATCAGGACAATCCGCCGGGTTATCTGTTAATGATTTTAACGCGTCTTCACCGTCGTAACTATGTGATATGGGGTTAAAATCTTCGATTCCTGCAATAAGCTTATCCAATATAATATGGTCAAGTTTACTGTCATCAATAAAGAGTAATCGGAACATAATTGGCAATTATGATATTGTTGCATAAGTTAAGATATATTATCTGCTTTTAAAAAAATTAGATAGTATTACCACGCTCAATCTTCAATTGGGAAAAGTTATTATAGTATTGATTAATTTATTTATAAATTATGCGTGGTTCCATTTTTGAAGTAATAGCTAAAAGGGCACGTATTTCGCTTTTGCGCATACATACCCTTTTTAGTTTTAATGAACCAGCAATATCACCGGTACCGGAGAAGCAAGCCTATAATTTGGTTGAAGTTATAACGTAGCGCTTTTTTCAACAATTACATTCCTTGCGCGCATATAAGTGGTGCCGGTAGGACCTGGTGATCCTGACGATCCTTCCATTTGGTAATCGATAATGATATTCAGGTTTTTACCAACAAAGTTGGCGCCTGTTTGTGTGCTTTTTAAAACACCATCTATCCAGTATTCGATTGACACGTCGGTCGCATTGGTCTTGGTCATGTAAACTGAGTAAGTGTGCCAGTTTCCGGGGCTGGAAATAGTTGTACCCACACTTGACCAGCCTCCGCTCGCATTTTTGTAGGTGTTTGTCCAGCAGGTAGCACTCCCTTTAAATTCCATAAAGTCGCTTTCGGGTGGCCATGAATCGGCGCCTGTTACCCAAAAGGCAGGCCATGTACCGGTTTGTGATTCGCATTGAAATTCCCCTTTAAAATGCCACTTAGGCCAGGAGTCGGTTACCACAGGTACGGTCTTGGCATAAATTGTCCCTGAATAATAATGGATTGGTAAATATGGATCTTTATTGCTGTTGCCTACGCTGCCGCTGGGTGCACTGGTTAATGTAAGTACACCTCCGGAAACTGAAATATTTTGAGAGCGCATACGGGCAGACCCGTTATGATCAGATCCCCATGGATACAGGTCATTCCAATAAGTGCTGTACGAGCTAAAGGAGGTAGAAGGAATAACATTTACCCATGATACCGCATTGGTTGCAAGATGACTGGCTGAAGTAGTTACCGCGGAATTAGCGGTGGCTGCATTATCTTTTCTACATGCAAAAAACGATGTAATCACAATAAATGCAATTAAAACAAAAGTTAAATTTTTCATAATAAAGATTTTTTAGGTTAATAGGTGTGCTTCTCCCGATAGTTAATGAGAGTACTGGTTAATTGGTGACACAAATTAACATACTTAAAATCCCATGGATGGGGGGCAAAACTGGAATTTATGGGGGTTATTTATATATTAATATTATAATATAGCGAGGCGATAAAGCGATTGGAAAGAATAACCGGAAATGTCGGGAAATAAAAAAGGTTGTTTTTGGGATGAAAACAACCTTTCGGAGCTTATGATTCTTTTTCGGAAGCCCAATCACCAGATCTTAATCCTGAATTTCTGTTTTTTAAAATTTAGAATTTGAAATGCTAAAAATATTAGTATATTTGCAATGGACAAGACGGGATAATACACTGAATGGAGTTCGGAAACACAATATTTCACCTAAACCTTATCACAAGAAAAAGATTTGAAATGGAATTACACATTCATATGACGGGTGCAAAACCATTTCAAATCTTTTTTAGCTCACTGTTGCCGGTTATTTCCAGATAGACCTCAATCCGGAAATGCTAATATTATTAATGGCTAATTTTCCGGTGGTTTTAACGGCAAGGTTATTGAAATCACCGGTTGGGAAATAAATTGCAGTCATAGTAGTTAAACCTCCGTCAGCAAATAGCTCTACAGATGATTTGTCGACTACTAAAATGAGGTCGGAATTTTTAGCAGCGCTTTGCCGCGGTGCGGTAAAACGGCCCGAAAAATTCTTTTGGAAATCCATTTTTCCGGCTTTGGTACGATCTATATAGTATTCATCTTTTGCAGGGTCGTAACCAATAAGCAGTTCTTCACCTTTGGTGTTTGATAGCCTGATGCTATAATCTTTTAAGGTAGCAAAGCTCAATTTTAAAACATATCGGCTTTTGAGCTTATTAATTTTTGAAGTAAGATCAAGAGACTTGGTAACCACGGGCTGCTTTAACACAATTGTTTTTTCTTCAATGTTTTTTAATTCAGCCACCGGTTTGGATACCAGTAAAATTTGGCCTTTGCTTTGTTTCAGGCTAAGCTCACGTGGAATGGTTGCAGCATTACGCCAGGCCTTTGTGGGTACCTGGTTGGCATATTGCCAGTTGCTCATCCACCCTAAAAATATTTTACGGCTGCCGGTATTGCTCCACGTAATGCCTGCATATTCGTCGGGGCCGTAGTCAAGCCACCTGGTATTTGAATCAAGGGGACTAAACTTATTCCCGTCAAAATTTCCTACAAAATATTGCGTTGCTGAACCGCCGTTAGGCCCGCCGGGATTAAGGTTTACGATCAGAATCCAGTAGGTTTTTCCGTTCATTTTTAGCGGGAACAGATCAGGACATTCCCATACACCCCCGTGTGCACCTGCTTTGATACCAAATTCACTTTCCTTTTTCCAGTTTTTCAGGTCAGGGGCCGAATAGAAGGAGATATGATCTTGAGTTGCAAGGGTCATTACCCATTTTTTCTCCGGGCCATACCACATCACTTTGGGGTCGCGGAAATCACGGACACCGGGGTTTTTCAAAACCGGGTTGCCGCTGTATTTAGTCCATGTGCCGCCGCCATCCAGGCTATAGGCAAGGCTTTGGTTTTGGAACTTATCGGTGCCGTCTTTTTCTCCTTTAGGATCATGATGGGTGAATATGGCCACCAGGGGTATTTTGCCATTTTTACCAAAACCAGTTGTATTATTGGAATCGACAACAGCGCTACCAGAAAAAATATATCCAAGGCTATCCGGATACAATGCGATAGGTAACTGTTTCCAGTGGATTAGGTCTTTACTTTCCGCATGCCCCCAGTGCATTGGCCCCCATACAATGTCTTTAGGATAATACTGGAAAAATAAATGATAAGTATGATTATAATAAACCATACCGTTAGGGTCGTTCATCCAATGCTGGGCCGGTGAAAAGTGTACCTGAGGGCGATGTTCATCTGTATAAGGTTTTTGGGAAGAATCCTGGGCCTTACAAATACAATTTAAAGCAATAAGGAGGGGCAATATAAATGTGCCACATTTTGTTTTCATAATTTAAGCTTTTAATAGGTTATACATTTGGCAGGGTATGCAAAAACTTATGGTACTTTTGGTATAAAAAAGGGAATCCCGGCCTGATAATTCAGGCCAGGTTTCCGTTGTTTAATTATAGTTTAATAGCCAGGGTTTTGTTTATATAAACCGTTGGTGAAGGTAATTTCCGATTGCGGAATCGGAAGGTATTCATCTCTTCCGGCAGTAAATTTAGCCGTTGCTAAAAATGGTCTCCTAACTTTTTCAACATTAATGTAGTCGTTTAAAGTTTTTTCTGCAATCCCCCATCTAACTAAATCAAAGAAACGTGCCCCTTCGGTAGCAAATTCCAATCGCCTTTCCCATTGTAAAGCCTTGCGGGCATAGTCCTGTGTCCAGTTTGCCGGGCTATAGGGTTTTATATTGTAGGATGAAGGGAAAGTTCCATCCAGCTTTTTAAGTCGCCCTGTACTGGCTGCAGCTCTGTTTCTGATTTGATTAATTAATGGCAGTGCATTTGCTTGTTGCCCTAACTCAATGTAAGCTTCAGCCTGCATTAATAAAACGTCATCATACCTGATGATATCATAATTTTTTGCCGAGCCCATAAACGGCCCCAGTTTAAAATAAGATGCGCTTGTAGCCAATTGCTGGTTACGCATAGTATGAAAATTACCATAAACACCCGGATCACGCACCCAACTGTTACTGAATGGTTTGGTGTTATCATATTTATACGGATGCCCGTCAATACCAACAGTATGGTCTAACCTGGTATCTACAGTGACTTTCGACAGATCGGCTATGCCGTTATTGAATGTATCAAAGTTAGGTAAACCATTGGCATCAGTTGTATAGGCATTTACTAAATTCTGACTTGCAGCATGGAACCCGCAGCAGCCATATTGAGGCGCCCCGTGCGGATAGTTTAGCCCATCTTCAAAATTTAAACGCCCGGCAGTTGTGCCATCATTGATCGTAAATTGTATGGCAAATACCGATTCCGGCCCGTTCTCTGTTTCGGGTAAAAAATTATCAGCAATATCTGCACTTAAGGAATATTTACCGGATGCGATCACCGCTTGTGTAAGCGTAACAACTTCCTGTAACCTTGTTTTATTGATATTGATCACATGGTGTTTATCATCCTGCTCATAGGCCTGGTACAATCTTAATTTGGCTAAATAAGCCTGAGCGTTTAATTTATTGGCCCTGGCCAGATCGGGTTGCGTAGTTGGTAAATTATCAACTGCATATTGAAAATCAGCGGCAATTTTATTCCATGAATCGTCATTTGATAAAGTATTTGAAACCTTCAGGATGTCGGCAGCAGTTGCGGTTTCGTCAAAAATGGGGATGTTTTTGTACAGCAATTTCATGGTAAAATAGCTATGTGCCCGCAAAAACCTCAGTTCGGCCAAACGGACCTTTTTGTTTGGGAATTCAGCATCCGAAAGGGAGTTAACTGCCCTAATCGCCACATTTGCCCTTGAAATAGATTTAAACAAATTTTTCCAGGTGCGTGACACAAACGAATCCATCGAGGGCGTTACCAGGTTGTAATGTTCCAAAGCGTCAACTTCGCCAACATCGCCTGTACCGCCGCCGCCCTTATAAGCGTCATCTGAACGAACGCTGCCATAAGCCCAGTCGCTGTATATAGGCCCTATCATATCACCGTTTCCAATAGCTGCATAAGCCGCGGTTACCAAACCTTCAACTGCGGTTGGCGACTTTAAATCTGAAGAAGATAATACACCCTTTGGAGTATAATCTAATGCTTTTTTACAGGAGCTAAAAATTATTAGCCCCGATAAAATAGTTGTTACTAATATTTTCGATTTCATATTGAATGATTTTTATTGTTAAAAGGATGCATTGACGCCAAAACTGAAGATCCGCGGAATTGGGATGGGGTTGAGGTCAATCCGCTCTGGATCAGGGCTCAGGTATTTACTGCTTTTTACAGTAAATATGTTTTCGGCCATGGCAAACACCCTTAGCCTGGTAAATACAGCTTTAGGTAAAATGGTATATCCAAGTTGAAGGTTCCTTAATTTAAAATAGGAGGTGTTTACAATGAAATAATCAGAAGTACGGCCTTCGTTGTTATTGTCTTTTAGTGTTAATGCCGGTACGTTGGTGTTGGTATGCTGTGGTGTCCAGCCATCAAATACACCCGGCCCTACATTTTCCCGGCTATGCATCAAATTGTTATACAGGGTATATACGTCAAATCCCTTTCGGCCGGCAACACCCGATCCGAATATAGATAGGTCGAATTTTTTGTAGGTCAGGTCAATTCTTGCGCCGTACTCTAAGGCCGGCAGTGTAGTACCTATCCAGGTTTGATCGTTGGCATCAATTTTTCCGTCGTGATTAATATCAACATAACGGATCCTGCCCGGCCCGGCGCCGATTTGCGTTGGGGCAGCATCAACTTCGGCTTGCGATTGGAAAAGGCCATTGGTTTTATAACCAAATATATCAAACTGCGAATGCCCTATGATGGTATTATCTATATTACCCGGATAGGCTGGTCTAACGTTCTCCGGTAAATCGGTGATCTTATCCCTGAAATGAGAAAAGTTTAAAGTTACATTGTAATTAAAATCTCCTGACCGTTGGCCGTGATAGGTTACTAAAAACTCCCAGCCTCTATTGGTTTTTGATGCACCGTTAACAGTTTTAGATTGTCCTTCGCCCAATGCCGATGCAACGGGAGGCGTAATCAGGATGCCGGTGGTTTTCCTGGTAAAATAGTCAAATGAACCGGAGATCTTACCGTTTAATATAGCAAAGTCCAACCCGGTATTCAATTCGTCGGTTGTTTCCCATTTAAGAGCAGGGTTTTCTGCCTGGGTTTGAACGAAGCCCGATGGCAACGAACCTGTGTTAGCGCCGGATAATGAATATGCAGTGCCCACATTCATATATTGCTCCCAAAAGCCTGGCGTAAGTTGGTTTTGGGTAGTGCCATAGCGTGTATTGTAAAGCGCATAACGTGACAGATCACCAATTTCCTGGTTACCTACGCGGCCTATGCCTGCCCTTAATTTCAGTTCAGAAAAAAGGGTGCCGTTTTTCATGAAATTTTCCTGGTCTATTTTCCAGCCGAGAGATGCAGATGGGAAGATACCATATTGGTTATTGGCACCAAACCTTGATGAACCGTCACGACGAACGGTAGCCGACACTAAATATTTGCCTGCATAATTGTAATCAAAGCGGCCAAACTGCGAAAACAAACTGTTACCTGTTGATCTGCCTGTAACAATAGTATTTCCTGTGCCAGCATCTAAGGTAAAGTAGTCTTCTGTTTGGATAGCGTATCCTTGTTTTAGGGTAGTTTGAAAATCAGTAAAGGTTTTAATATACTCTGTACCAACTAATATTTTAAAATGATGCCTGCTATTCAAATCATAGCTGTACCTCAAAGTGTTAGAAAGCGTGGTGCTCAGGTAATGGTTCTGATCAAAAAATAAGCTGTTGGTAGTGCGGTTTAATGCACCCTCCGAAAAAGTTGGTGTAATTACCTTGCTCAGGTAGTCTGCATTATCGGCACCATAATTTGACCGGAAGTATAAATTCTTAATGGGTTGTACTTCTAAAAATACGTTGCCGAATGTGTTTAACCTGTTGGCGTTATTCCATTTGGCAAGATCCTGCATGTGCAGTGGGTTGTTCCTGTCAGAGTAACCAGCCCCTGATTCGCCGGCGTAGGTTACACCATCTTTTTGATAAACGGGGATAGTGGGCGCCAGCGTAACTGCCAGAAATGGGGTCGAGGCACCACCCAGATCGTTAGTGGTAAGGGTTTCGTTTGAGTTAGTGATTTTTATATTGACGCCAAAGGTAACTTTGCCATCAAAAGGCCGTGTTATGGCATTAATGCTACCTGTGGTGCGTCCGTACTTGGTAAAGCGTACAAGGCCGGTATTCTTGATGTTCCCAAAATTTATCTGGATAGAAGAGTTTTTATTACCTACCGAAGCCGTAAAATCATTATTGTAGACAAAAGCTGTTTTATATAACACGCTTTGCCAGTCGGTATCGCCGGCGGGAGTGTTGGGGTCGCCGCCTACAAACGGTTTAGGCGTAACGCTGTTTAAAACAGGGTTACTGAAATTATTATTCCAATCAAAGTTATAGATCTCTCCATAACCCGCGGCGGGGTCCTGCCCATCGTTAACTGAAGCTTGCCACAAGGCCCTACCTCTGTCTACAGAGTTCAGCATTTTAAACCGTAACGATTTTTCGGACTGGATTGAAGTACTGTTATTGAACTGGAACTGTACCTTGCCCTCGGTGTTGCCGCCGTTTTTTGTTGTAACGATGACAACGCCGTTAGATGCGCGTGAACCATAAATTGATTCGGATGAAGCATCCTTCAGTACCTGAACCGACGCTATATTTGAAGGCGACAGGTTTTGAAATACCTCCGGCCTGGTGGTAGGGATTCCATCAATAATATACAGCGGGTTGTTATTGCCTAAAGTATTGGCCCCCCTGATCAGGATCCTGCTGGTTGCTCCATTTGCCGAGCCATCTTTTTCAATATATAAACCGGCAACGCGACCCTGTAAAGCCTGCATGGTATTTCCCGAACTATTGTTTTTTACCGGTGCCAAATCAACAACCGCAACCGCGCCTGTTAAATCCTTCTTTCTTTCAGAAGTGTAACCGGTTACAACTACTTCATTCAGCTTGTTTTCCGCGTCTTTAAATACTACGTCAAGTGTTTTGGTATCCGCAGTGATAGTAACCAGTATTGGTTTGGCGCCTACATAAGAAAACCGCACCGATTGACCATTTTTTACAGCGATACTGAACTTTCCGTTTGCATCTGATAATGTTGATTTTTGGGTTTCAACAACCACTATAGTAACTCCGTCTATAGGTTTCGAGGAGTTGTCTAACACGGTCCCGCTTATGGTGCGGGATTGTGCATATCCTTCACTTATGAGCAGTATAAGAAAGGAACAAATAAGTAATAATTTTCTCATTGATTTTTGTTTAAGTGTAATTGGTTGGTTAAAACATTTTGTTTATAAAGTCTTGGTATTCTTTGATTTTATAATCCGGACAACCTCCTTTCTTCGTTGCAATGAAGCCGCCCATCGCTATTGCATTTTTTAGTAAAATTTCTGGTGATTCGCCACGGTAATGGTTGGCTATGAATGCCGCTAAAAAGGAATCGCCGCTCCCTATGGTATCCCTTACTTTCACCTCACGCCCGGCAATGTGATAGGCTTTATCTTCTTTATAATAAGAAGCGCCGAATTCGCCTTTGGTAACTATGATCTCAGGGATGTTAAAATGATCCTGGATAAATTTGATCTGTTCCGATTCCTTCCAGAATGAACCCCTGAACAGGCCCTGCACCATCTCAAGCTCGGCCTGGTTAAATTTTACGATGTTGGCTTTGTGCAGCAGATCGGCCAGCAGGTCACGGCTTATAAAGGGTGGCCTCAAATTAATGTCGAATACTTTGATAGCATCGCTTTCCAGCAGCTCAAACAAGGTGTTGCGCGATACGTTGTTCCTTGACGCAAGGCTACCGAAAACGAAATAGGTTGAAGGCCTGATCTGTGTTTTGATGTGCTCGCTGTCATTAATAAAATCCCAGGCTACAGGAAAAATAATCTCGTAGGATACCTCGTTGCCATTATTCATTTTGGCTATCACCTGGCTGGTTGGGTGTTCGGAATCTGTTTGCAGCAGGTGTTTTTTTATGCCCCAGTCGTCGAGCAGGTTTTCAAGCTTTTGACCATCGGCGTCATTACCAATTTTACTTACCAGGCTGGTGGGTATACCCAGTTTATTAAGATGGTATGAAACATTCAGCAAAGCACCTCCGGGTTGGGGGCCATCCGGCAAAACATCCCAAAGTATCTCGCCATAGCAAATGGCCGGCGTTATGGTATTTGTGTGTAGGTTCATCATAGCAGATCTTGATTAATGCATTACCATGTTAGTTTCAATTTGCTCCAGCGATCTGCCTTTGGTTTCGGGCATCAACCTCCACACAAAAATTAGCTGGCATATCATCATGGTGCCGAAAAAGGAAAATGTTATTGTGCCGCCAAGCTTTTCGGCGAAATACGGAAAGGAGAAAGCGATCAATGCAGCCATGATCCAGTGGGTTGAGCTGCCCAATGTTTGGCCCTTGGCACGTACCTGGTTTGGAAATATTTCCGAAATAAATACCCAGATAACGGCACCCTGCGAAAACGCAAAGAATGCAATGAACAGCATCATATAAGCGGGAACGGCAAAGCCGCTCATGTTTCCGGAGTAAAAGGTGTAGGCTACCAGGAACAGGGAAATGATCAGACCAACCGAACCAATGAGCATCAGAATCCGGCGACCTACTTTATCAATAATATTAATAGCCGCAAGGGTGAACACAAAGTTGATTGCCCCAAGACCCACTGTTGACAATAACGATGAATGGGCTCCAAGGCCCGCCATTTCAAATATGCGGGGTGCATAATAAATAATAGCATTGATACCCGAAACCTGGTTGAAAAAGGCGAACAGCACAGCTAATATTATAGGTGTTTTATATTGACCCGAGAAGAGGTTGCCGCCGGAAGCAGTATCATTTAAAGTTGAGTGTTTGATAGATGCCAGCTCCTGTTCACAGTTAAGCGGATTAATGATCCGTAAGATCCCGAGGGCCTTTTCCATTTCGCCCTTTTTAAGAATAAGCCAGCGCGGGCTTTCAGGTATAAAGTAGATCAGTATTAAAAACAGAGCCGAAGGGAAAGCCTGTACGCCAAGCATCCATCGCCATGAAGTTTCGCCAACCTGGCTGATAAGGTAGTTGGACAGATATGATATCAGAATGCCCAGCACCACGTTAAACTGAAACAGGCCCACCAGCCTGCCCCGGCGGTCAGCAGGTGAAACTTCTGAAATATAGATAGGTGCTGTAACTGATGAGATACCAACACCAAGACCGCCCAGTAACCTGAAAACCAGGAACACATACCAGCTATCGGCCAGTGCAGTGCCCAATGATGATAGCAAATACGCCGCAGCTACAAAGTAGAGCGTGTTTTTACGGCCAAACAGATCTGAAGGCCGGGCTCCTAACAATGACCCGATGACTGTTCCTATTAGCGCGATAGAAATCGTGAACCCATGCTCCACTACGGATAGGTGCCAGAATTGCTGGATAGATTTTTCGGCGCCCGATATCACGGCAGTATCAAACCCGAAAAGGAAGCCACCAAGGGCCACGACCATGGACCAGGCCAGGACGGAGTGTTTTCTCATAATAATTATAAAAGGTGTTATATTGGATTTATTGAGGCCAAAGTAGGGTAATGGGCCATGTGAGGGTTACTGATTTTGTATCAATAAAGTATAAAAATCAATCTTGTTTTATCTTGTTGGTTTTCAGTTAGATAAAATAAAAAATGCAAAATTTGAAATTGAAATATTCGTTTATGTTACCTGTTACTTTCAATTTGGTTACATCACTCCGGTTGTGAGGTAGGTTGCCCGGCCCTATAAATTTGTTTTTCAGGAACGTTTATAGATATCTTTACTTTGTTTAATCCTAAAACGGAAAAAATAAACCAATAATTAATCCTGTTTATTACCTTTTTCTTCCAAATAATCTGAGCTTATGACCTTGCTTAATCAATGGCGTGCAAAAAACATACGGACCGGTATCATACTGATCGGTTTTATGATGCTTATTGCTGCCGGTTGTAAGCGGGCTGATAAAACATCACAGTATACGATAGGGTTTTCGCAATGTATTGGTTCTGATCTCTGGCGTCGTACGATGCTTGATGAAATGAGGATGGAACTTTCATTACACCCTGACGCCCGGTTTATTTATGCCGATGCGGACGGTAACAGCAGTAAACAGGTTGAACAGGTGAAAAAAATGCTGGATGATGGCGTCGATCTGCTGATCATATCACCCAACGAAGCGCAGCCCCTCACCGGGATAGTGGAACAAACGTACAATAAAGGTATCCCCGTAATCGTGATCGACCGTAAAACATCATCAGCTTTATATACAGCTTATGTTGGTGCGGATAATTACCAGATAGGTAAAATGGCGGGTGAATATGCAGGTGCCCTTTTAAAGGGAAGGGGGAGCGTTGTAGAAGTTATGGGGCTGCCCGGCTCGTCTCCGGCTATTGAAAGGGACCGCGGCTTTTCCGACGGGTTAAGGCGATATGCTGATATTAATATAGCCGACAGGATATATGGCGATTGGTTAAAGGATAGCGCTAAAAAGCAATTGACCAGGATAGTGCCTGTTATAAAAAATGCAGATGTAATATTTGCGCATAACGACGTAATGGCCCTCGGGACAAGAGAGGTGCTTGACGGGTTTAATTTGCACGGCATTAAAGTATTGGGTGTTGATGCCCTGCCCGGACATGGAGGTGGCCTGCAAATGGTTGCTTCAAAAACTATCAATGCCAGTATGCTATATCCTACAGGGGGTAAAGAAGCAATTATGACCGCTTTCAGGATCCTGAATAAAGAGTCGTTCGCAAGGGAAAACCTGTTACAGTCGGTTGTTATTGACTCTGCCAATGTACAGCTAATGAAAATGCAATGGAGCAAGATCAGCAGTCAGCAGAAAGATATTGAACGGCAGCGATCATTATTGACGGAGCAGCGTGAGGTGTACAACAGCCAGCAATTGGTTTTAAATGTAATTGTAATGTCGCTGGTGTTAGCTATTGTTTTTGGCGGTCTTGCATTTTACTGGCTCATGGAAAACCGGAAGATCAACAAAAGCCTTGAGGTAAAAAATAATGAAATTCTGCAGCAGCGTAACCAGCTCATCGAGATGTCGGCAAAAGCTGAAGTAGCGACGGAGGCTAAACTGCAATTTTTCACCAATATTTCTCATGAGTTCCGTACGCCGCTCACACTTATCCTCTCGCCGGTAGAAGATATGATGAGTAATGAAAAGCTAAACCTGGTTGCAGGGAAAAGTCTGAAACTAATCCATAAAAACGTATACCGTTTGCTGCGCCTGGTTAATCAGTTGATCGAGTACCGTAAAATAGAATATGATAAACAGCAGATCAATGTATCTCCTAATAATATTATTGAATTTGTCCGGGAGATCGTTACAAGTTTTCAGGAAAATGCCCAGAAGCGTAATATCAGCCTGAGCCTGGTAAGCGATGAGCAACAGATAATTGTTTGGTATGATGTTAACCTGTTAGATAAGGTGTTTTTTAATATCATAGCTAATGCGCTAAAGTTTACCAGCGACAATGGCCGTATCCAGGTAAGTTTCAAAAACAGAGATGATAACTCCGTTGATATTGCCATCCAGGATAACGGGATCGGAATGGAGCCGCAGGACACCGCCCATGTATTTGAGCAGTTTTACCAGGCCGAAAACAGCTCTTCAGGAGGATCCGGTTTAGGGCTTGCGCTATCAAAAGAAATCGTGTCCTTGCATCATGGCAGTATCGAAGTTAAGAGTAAAAAATGGGAAGGGACTACTTTTACCATTAACCTGCTATTGGGAAATGGTCATTTTGGCCAAACTTTGCAGGAGCATATCAACACAAAACAAACAGATCTTGAAGAGCGGGCAAAAATTTATGTTACAGACCTGGCTGCACCTGTTACATTAACGGATGAAGGGCAAATATTCGGCACTCCCAGGGAACAATCTGTATTGATCATCGAAGATAATAAGGACCTGCTGAACTACCTGTGTGAAAAATTGGGAACTACTTATGAGATATTTACAGCGGATAATGGCACAAGCGGATTAAATGAAACCTTTGAGCGCGTGCCAGACCTCATCATATCTGATGTTGTGCTGCCAGGCATGTCCGGTAAAACATTAACTGTTAAACTAAAAACGGATATCCGCACCTCTCATATCCCTATTATTCTTTTAACGGCACAAGGCAGCGTTGAACAACAGATAGATGGGATTACCTGCATGGCCGATGCCTACATTGTTAAGCCATTTAACTTTGATTATTTACTCGCGACCGTGAATAATTTGATCAAAAGCCGGGCAACACTTAAAGAACATTTTACCAGTGATGTAAGTAAATCAACTGTGCCTGTATCAAAAGCTCTTGACAAAAAATTTCTGAATGATTTTGCGGGTATTGTAGAACAAAATTTAGCGAATGAGAACTTTAGTGTTGATGAAATATGCAAACTGATAGGTATTTCAAGGATCCAGCTTTACCGTAAGGTTAAAGCATTGCTTGGCTGCAGTATCTCTGATTACATATTAAACCGCCGGCTAAAAAAAGCGAAATATTTGTTAATGAATGAAGGGTATCCGATATCCGAAATAACCTATATGGTGGGTTTCTCCACACCAAATTATTTCTCCACGGTTTTTAAAGCAAAATATGGCTGTACGCCAAGCGAATACAAGCGCAAGCAGCAACATTCATAGGCTTTATTTTCTGATCATTAACGAAGGAATAAACGTTAGCTATTGTATAACAAGATAACACCGCATACACGGTTCTTAAAACCTTTTTTGCCAATCCCTGTTACTCCTGCATCGAAACCGCCTGTTGAGTTTTCAATGATTGAATAAGATGTATAAACCACACATCTAAATAAGACCGGATATTCACTGACAGGGCAAAAACGAAGATAGCTTTTCATGAAAAATAACTTATTACCTGACCTCTTCACCCTAACTGCCATTTTTGAAGGAATGGAAGATGCGGTATTGAGCCATGATCTTGACTATATTATTTTAAACTGCAATCCGGCTGCTGAAAAAATGTTTGGCTGCCCGGCGCCGGTGTTGTTAGGGCAGAACATCCTTACCCTTATCCCCGAAAGCGTCCGTCAGGAACAATTGGCTATTCTTGAACGTGTATGGTCAGGTGAAAGAATCAATCACTTATATACTGTCCGCAACGACAAACTACATGTCGATTTTCCGGTATCACTTACCATTTCTCCAATAAAAAATGAACAGGGGGAGGTTATTGGAGCATCACACATCATGCGTGATGTGACCCACGAAAGAGAGACAGAAGAGAAACGGGGCATGCTGGCTGCAATTGTTGAAAATTCTGATGATGCCATTATTAGCAAAACCCTTAACGGGATCATCACTACCTGGAACGGTGGTGCTGAAAAGATTTTTGGTTACCAGGAAAGAGAGACTATCGGTAAACATATATCTATTCTCATTCCTCGTGACAGGCTGTCCGAAGAAGATGTTATCATTGAAAACATCAGGAACGGTAACAAAGTTGATCATTTCCAAACGGTTAGGTTACATAAAAATGGAAGCGCCATTGATATATCCCTTACTGTTTCACCGGTAAGGGACCGGCATGGAGCCATTATTGGTGCATCAAAGATCGCCAGGGATATTACAGCTGCAAAAAAAGCCGAAACGGCTATCCGACACCAGGCGACAAAATTGAAGATCCTGAATACTATAGGGAAAGCCATTTCAGAGAAACTTGATACCGAATCTATCCTGCAAAAAGTAACGGATGCCACTACACAAATTACCGGTGCCGCTTTTGGCGCATTTTTTTATAATACCATCAATCAGGACGGCGAAGCCTATATGTTGTACTCTTTGTCGGGCGCACCAAAAGAGGCATTTGAAAATTTCGGAATGCCCTGGAATACGGCAGTTTTCCATCGCACATTTAGCGGTGAAGGCGTACTAAGGGTAGATGATATAACGAAAGACCCCAGGTATGGACAAAATGCACCATATTTTGGAATGCCCAACGGGCATCTGCCGGTAGTAAGCTACCTGGCCGTGCCGGTTATAAGCAGTTCAGGCAATGTTATTGGTGGCCTATTCTTTGGTCATCCGGAAGCCGGGGTTTTCCTGCAAGAGCATGAAGACTTCGTGGTTAGCCTGGCTTCCCAGGCGGCAGTGGCGCTCGATAATTCCAGGCTGTTCACAGAAGTAAAGGAACTGAGTCAGAAAAAAGACGAATTTATCGCTTTGGCCTCCCATGAATTGAAAACGCCCCTCACTTCTATGAGCGGTTTTTTACAACTGCTGGAACGAAAGGTAATTGATGTAAACCGGCCGTTTGTTGCAAAGGCAATAACCCAGTTAAAAAAACTGAATGCCCTGATCAATGACTTGTTTGATATCTCAAAAATACAATCCGGAAAATTGCAGTTTTATTTTGAAGAATTTGATTTTACGGAGCTTATCAAAGAAAACCTTGAAGCTATTCGGGAAGCATACACATCACATGAAATTTATTTTGACGAAAGCGGAGAAATGATTTTAGAAGGGGATAAAATGAGGCTGGAGCAGGTATTGACCAACCTGATCACCAACGCGATCAAATATTCGCCGGAATCTGATAAAATCGAAGTATCAGTAAAAAAGTCAGAAACGGAAATCCAGGTATCTGTTAAAGATTACGGTATGGGCATCAATAAGGAAAATATCAGCCACATATTCAGCCAGTTTTATCGTGCAAAAGATGTAAACAGGAGCATTACCGGCCTGGGCCTGGGGTTATACATTACCAAAGAGATCATTGAACGGCATGGGGGCCGCATTTGGGTAGAAAGTGAGCCCCGGATGGGATCGACTTTTTCCTTCGTTTTACCGCTAAAAAAACGAAGCAGTATTAATGCCCGCCTCCATAAAAACGGAGAAGAAAGATACTGAAGTTAAAGTTTTTCCGTTCCGGCATTAGGCTTTGCGCACAAGATACACCAGCCGGCTACACCACCGATTTCTTAAGCCATTTGTATATGCCAGTAGAAGCCCGATCTTTATAGGCGTTCTATAATAGGATAATTCGAATGTGTATTTTCTCACATCGTTACGCCATAGTTAAATTTTGGTCGGGGGGCTTGCCTGTTCGTGGAAATTCCGGGTGAGCCTGGTGAGTTGTCTTTTAAGCACGGTGGCCTGCCTCTTCAGTCCTTTGAGTGTCTCTTTGCTGTTCCGGGTCTCAGTTGTCGAAAGAAGTGCGATGGCCAGTTCATTGTCATGCCAGTCGCCGATGGCCGCCTGCACCTGGTCAAGATAAGGTTCATTAAAAGCGAGGTCCAGTTCCGGGCCGGCCAGGGGGTAATTATAAAGCAGTACCTTAAGTTGTTTACGGCAGGTATGCAATTCCTCGTTAAAACTGGGATGGTTTAAGGCCGCAGCGATGATTTCCAGGTGTTGCCTGTAATACAGGGAGAGGTGATGTTTACTGATTGGCCTGATCCGCTTCAGCAGTCTGCGGCGCGTTTTTCGGAGCCATGCGCTGTGCTGATCCTTATCGGCGTTAAATGCCCGGGTGGTGATTTTCATGATCTGCTGTTGCTCCCGGATAAAATCGATGTTTTCACCAACTGCTTTGCCCAATTCCTGGTTTATATAAGCATTCCTGATTTCCCCGGCCTGCTTAAATATCTTACGAACGGGTTTGAAGCGTTTCTCCAGCACAGTATCTTTTGCCGCGCTGTCTCCTAAGATCAAAAGCGCCCGCAGTTTTTTTACCCCGGTACGAAAACGATGCAAATCTTCCTGTTCGTCGTTTTTGACAAAAGAGCGGAGATGGCGTTTCATGGTTCGCCATGTCTTAATTACGTACTTCTTTTCCGTCTTCTTTTTCATAGCCGGCGGCATAAAAAAGGATGCCACATATTCAAAAATACGGCTAAAGCGACAAATTTGGTGCTAAAAAGCGATCTAATTAATCAAATATTATTACACAAATTGCTGGTTACACAACAGCATGGGATGCCTGAAGAGGTAACGAGATAAATAAAATACCCTTGCTCACCTGCTATGGTTTGCATTGCCCGCGCCTGATGTCTGGATAGTTTTACCCGGAGCTTTATCATATTGGGCCAGGCAACTGTCCAGCGGTTTGCCCAGGTTGTGTACGCAGTCGCAAAAAACCTTACAAGCCTCCGGCTTGGCATTTCCAGCACATCCATTATTGCATTCCATCAATGAATTGCCCGGTCGGATATCATATACGAACTGGTTAATTACTATTACTGCGGCAATTGTTGCAAAAACGCCTCCAAAAAACACGAACGGAAACTTGTTACTCCGTATTTCAGGTTGCGTTGTATAGCTATTTTTTTGCTTGAATGGCAAAATGAATTTTAAACGGTCATAATCCCACCCCAGCAAATATAAGTTGGCAAGTACCATTAAGGTGGTGATTCGGGTGCCTTCAAACCTGACGGCATAGGCCAGTATGCAAATGTTCAGTATAATCGGGAAATAGATTAACGCCCCGAGGAGCCGGGTACGGGGAATCAATAACAGGATAGCGGCTGCGACCTGCAAAATGCCAATAAAAGTGTAATAATAACCTGTATGGTGCAACGCTTCTAAATAATGGCCCATTGGTTGGTTGGCCGATAAGCCACTGGCGAACCGTTCGCCCATAATTTTAACATTACCGGCAATAAAAAAACCGGCCGCCAGCACTATCCTGTTAAAAACGGCAAAAAGCCGCATCCATTTATTTCCTTTTGCCAAAGAGTGCAATTGATCGAGTGTGGTAGAAAGGGGCATGTTTACCTGTAATTGATGTTTATAAAAGTACTTTGAAATACAAAGTTATTGAAAATAAATTGATATTTGCAAGAAGAAAAAAATCCCCTTAGAGTTAACTAAGAGGATTTCTTTTCTGTGGTACCAACAGGGATCGAACCGGTGACACAAGGTTAAATAAAGAGTTTTTATTTGACTCGTTTGTAGATTTCTACAGATTGGCCATTTGTAGCACTATTAATCACCTGAGTATATTGGTCATGGCCATTCATCGTGACTTTAACGGTGAATTTATTACCCTGAAGAAGCCGGTAATTTGATATTTGCTCTTCTTCCCTGAGCGTATCATTACTAAAAGTAAATACCCCGGTGCCAAACCCATTTTTAAAGATGGTTTTTTCCTTATTCTGAGCGAACCTGTGGACGAAAATAAAATGCCCTCCCCAGAATATTTTATACTGCGTTACATCAGTCGGGATTGTGTCTTTGCCTTTTATGGTATAGGTTCTTTCCATTTTCCACAAGCCGTCAAGCACTGAGCTATCCGCTGACGGGAATTTTTTATAATCTTCCTTCAATGCATATTTTACACCTTTTACCGTGGCAAAGTCGGGGATGACTTGGGTATAACCATCAGGTTTTTTTGTAACCTCAAGATTATACGTTAGGGATGAGTCGAGCGCTCTGCTGGTGTAAATACTATGTTCCTTAAGTCGGTTAGCTGAGTCAAGTGTATAAGTGCCCACACCAAACCCAACAGATGAATCAGGAACTATACTGGCGTATAAATAATTATGATCTGTGTAGATTTTAATTTGCGTTCGTTTAATAACAGAGTCTTTGCCTCCGCGGTCGAGTACTTGTTTTTCAAGTTCATACACACCCGAGAGGCCTGCCTCGGACGACTTCTCTTTTTTCTTACATCCTAAAATAAAGAAACTAAATAAAGCTGCGAAAATTAAAATCTTATTCATAATGCTTAAGGTTTAATATGATATAAGGCTTTATTTCGTCTGGTAGCGGTTTTTATTTGGAGGGCGACGACTTCTTGGTAAAAAGAGCCAGGTAAAGACAAAATAATGCCTAAAATTTTATCACCATAAATAATGCAATTGGTTACATAAACTTACAAATAATATATATCATAAACAATTTGTTAGTGAATTATTAAAAGCTTGTTGATGAATTATTTAAAGAGAGGGAAGGCCGTTTAATTAAATACGGAGCAATGAGATGTGAATCAATATTAATCGGAGAGAAAAGATGCCTCTAAACGCAAAAATGCCACTTTCTTATCGAAAAATGACCTTCTTCTTTCTGTGGTGCAGACTTTAGTTATAACACAACATTTCTTTTACGATTTAAAGAAATTAACAAATTTAGACCTAAAATGAAAACTGTTCAAATATTTCTTGCGTCAAGATAGCACAAATGGAGAATACGGAGGCCTTGACCACCTAATTCCGAAATGTCAAACTGGCAATTCCGTTATCCTTTGACCATGTTAAGACAGTGAAAGCTAATTTGTCTTTACAATTAAGAAAACCTCCATATGTAAGATAGGCGGTTTTCTAATAATATTTACCAATGCTGCCAATCAGAATTGAATTATTCGGTCACATTTAATGAATCGATAAGACCGTCCTTAAGTCCTAAATGAAATTTCAGCACGATCGGGCTGCCAGGAAACGTTCCTGAAACCTCCGCGGTTAATACTCCGTTTGAGCCAGATTCCTCATATCGGAGAGGTTTCATCACCGACTTATATTTCTGATTCGCTTCTTCGATCCATTGCCGGATTTCTGCTTTGCCGGTGTGGGTCTTGCCCTCGTTATGAACGATAGCGTTCCCGGTGAAACATTCAGCGTAGGCCCCGCTGTTGTAAGTGTTCTGCGTCTCTACAAATTTGGCTACTAATTGTGGTAATTCCATGATTTTTATTTGTTTGATTTTTAAATTGTCGGCACCGTTCCGCCGTCGATGACGAAATTTGTTCCTGTTAAGTATTTGGCTCTTGGCGAAACCAAAAAACCAACCAGTTCGGCTACTTCTTCCGGTTCAGCGGGCCTGCCGTAAGGTATTCCACCCAATGCATCCATCACACCTTGCTGAGCTTCTTCTACAGTACTATTTGCATTTCTCGCGATCTCGCCCAGCCAGGCTATGGATGCCGATGTATTTATCCATCCAGGCGAAACAGTTAGCACGCGGATACCTTTTGGCGTAACTTCATTAGATAAGCTTTTGCTATAGTTGATCAATCCTGCTTTTGAAGCTGCGTATGGCAAGGTTGAATCATATAGTGGTAATATGCCTTGGATGGAAGCTATGTGAATAATAACACCGCTTCTCCGATCTATCATTTGCGGTAAAAATCCCCTGTCGAGCCTCACAGGAGCAAGTAGATTAGCTTGCAGGGTTGATAGCCAATCCTCATCACTCAACGCTGAAAAGCCACCGGCAGGTGTCGATGAAGCACCAAGGTTATTTATTAGAATATCGAGCCTGCCATAAGTTGACAGCACTTCGCTGATCACTTTTTGCGCGTCTTCTGCCTTGCTTAGATCGGAAGGGATAAAATGTAGGCTGCTGTTTTCCTTTTCAGGAGCATTCCTTGCAGTTATAATCACCGTTGCGCCAGCTTGCAACAGCCTTTCGGAGATTGCTCTTCCCGTGCCTTTTGTACCTCCTGTTACCAGGACTATTTTGCCAGATAGTTCATTGCCGTAATTGAGTTGTTGTATCATGATTTTTTAATGTTGTTTTTGATTGTACAAATCTCGACAGTACCAGAATACCATACAATTACGGGCTTACGAATCAAATAGGGATAAATTTATCCGTATTGCGCACGTCGTGATGCGAACGTATATTTGTGTTGATGTATGTAAAAAAGATCACTCCCTCACTTAATTGCGGCCTTGACCTGGTTGGTGAAGTGTTGTATGGCAAATGGAAGATCCGCATTTTGTGGTTCATCCATGAAGGCTACTTAAGACCGAGTGAACTGCAGCGGAGGATTCCTGACGTGACGAGACGGGTGCTGAATGTGCAATTGAAGGAACTGGAGGATCATGAAATGGTGACTAAAACTATTTATCCGGTGATGCCACCAAAGGTGGAGTATGAATTGACGGAATTCGGAAAAACGCTGATCCCGCTTATTCGTTCTATTGGCCTTTGGGGTGACGAAAATCAGGAACGGCTGCGCAGGGTAATTTTAAAGCACAACGGACCATCGTCAGCTAACACCGGAGAACATCGGACTAATCTGAGGATCTCGGTTTAAAATAAAAGAGGATCGCAATCCTTGCAGCCCTCTTATAACATTTACCACATTAAAAGCCGTACATACCCGCTGTCGGTAGAGTTTCATAGGATCAAGGGGAAAAGTTGGGGGGATGAAAGTTTAAGCATAGATTTTAGCAAGTCTGAATAGAAAGAATGAAGTATCTCTTACACCTCTGAGAGTAGCTCTGAAAGCTTTAACTTTAGCATTGAAAGATTCTGCAGATGCGTTTGTACTTCTGTTATCGAAGAAGTTCAAGATAGATTCATAATGTTGCTGAACGGACCTTGCAACGGTTTTAAAAGCATTAATACCAGAGTCTTCCACCTCATTATACCATATAGCCAGTTTTTTAAAGGCGATCACTTTGGTTTTACAATTAGTGAATATATTACCTAAGCTGATAGCAAGATTATAAGCTTTGAGCAGTTCCGGATATCTTGAAAAAAGCAGATCAGCCCTTTCCTTTTGTGATAGCGTCCATTTAGATCGATGCTTGAACAGCAAGTATCTGCTTCGGGCGAGTAATTGTTTTAAAGTATCGCCATTACTGAGCACTTCGGGCTGATAGGATTGTTTGTTTTTCCGGGCCTGTTCAATCAGCTTACTTTCCGCATCAAGAGCTTCCCAGCGATATTTTATTCTTGCTTCCTGAACAGCGTCATAAGCCCGCTTTTGTACATGGAATCGGTCCACGACCCGCACAGCATTGCTAAAACATCTGCGTATAGCTTTGATCATGTTTGCCGCCATGTCCATCGTTACCTCCTTTACTTTATTCCTTGACCTTAAGGGTATTTTCTCCAGTACAGCGATGATTTGTTCAGACTGTGTGCCTTTGATCATCGCCACTATGGCTTTTTTATTCCCTTTGGCTTGTTTGTTGGTAACAATGGTATAGAGTTCCCCATTGCTTAACGCGGTTTCATCTATACTCAGATAAGGGCCTGTGTTATCTGCAAACAGCATCAGGTCTTCCGCATGGTCCTTTTGGCTCCAGCTATGAAAATCACTTAGGTGATCTTTGTATTGCTGACCGAGCTGCTTGCCATCTACCTGGTATAGCCGGCCTAATAAATGGCTGCTGATCGGGTGATTATCCAAATATTCCTTTTAAAAAAGTGCCGAATTCCGTTGTCATTCGCGCCCCTTTTCTTACTAAATCCCAGTCTCTTGTGATAAGCTCACCACTCGCTTTAACTTCCCATCTGCGCCTTTTTATACATAAGGCTACTTTATGGCCGCGGATAGGAAAATCCTGAATAGCTGTCTCTGGTAAAAAGCCTTTTGACTCTAACTGTGACTTATCATAACCGGATGGAGCAAGGTTC
The DNA here is from genome assembly GCF_028993635.1 of Mucilaginibacter sp. SJ. Taxonomy (NCBI): domain Bacteria; kingdom Pseudomonadati; phylum Bacteroidota; class Sphingobacteriia; order Sphingobacteriales; family Sphingobacteriaceae; genus Mucilaginibacter; species Mucilaginibacter sp. SJ. Next base: position 2,893,505 of record NZ_CP118631.1, on the reverse strand, counting down.
TTCTCCTCCAGATAAATGTTCAACGCTCCATTCTCTGATGAACGGACATCGGTAAGTTCAAAATAGTCTAAAAGGCCTTTTGGTAAGATTAAATGGACAAGGGTTTCGTGGGCTGATGACAAGTGGACGCGTGTTGATTATTATATCCACAAAGCAAACACTTTTTTTTCTCCCCCACAATTTTTATGCTTGATCCAAAATCATTAACCTGTGTAGTGAGAAAAGCTATTTAAAACAGTTAATATAAAGCAAAAAAGCCTTCAGAAGTTAATCTGAAGGCTTCATTTTTTAAGTGGTACCAACTGGGATCGAACCAGTGACACAAGGATTTTCAGTCCTTTGCTCTACCATCTGAGCTATGGTACCAAACCGTTCCCGTGATTGGGGAGTGCAAATGTAGCCTTTTTTTTATGTTTGAAAACTTTTTTTTGAAAAAAGTTTCTGTTCGCCTGCTTGTTTTAAATAATTATGCAGGTAATCAGCTAATTAATTTTCAAATATTTTTTCAATCCCAAAACATTTCGCGCTTTAAACAATTCATTTAACTTTGAGAAAAATACTATGCACGCATAATGATTGCTCAGCTTATATTTATTATCATCCTGGCGGTTGCCGTTTACTTCTTCGGCAAGAACGTGTCTAAAATCAGGCGCAATATTTTGCTGGGTAAAGACACGGATCGTAACGACCAGCCGGCCCTGCGCTGGAAAGTGATGGCCAAAATTGCCCTTGGCCAAACCAAAATGGTTAAACGCCCCGTAGCAGCGGTAATGCACTTTTTTATTTATATAGGTTTTATCATTATTAACCTCGAAGTGCTGGAGATCATGATTGACGGGATCTTTGGTTCGCACCGCATCTTTTCGCAGCCGCTTGGTGGTTTGTATGGTTTCCTGATAGGTGCTTTCGAGATACTGGCAGTATTGGTACTTACGGCGTGTATCGTTTTCCTGTGCAGGCGCAATGTTGTGCATCTGAAACGTTTTACGGGTACAGAAATGACTCAATGGCCAAAATCTGATGCGAATTACATCCTTATTACCGAGATATTACTCATGACCGCTTTCCTGACCATGAATGCGGCTGATTATAAATTACAACTACAGCATTTTGGCCACTATATTACAGCCGGAAGCTTCCCGGTAAGTTCATTGTTGGCGCCGTTGCTGCCAGGTAGCGCTTCGGCATTGGTAATTACCGAACGCGTTTGCTGGTGGTTCCATATTGTAGGGATCCTGTGTTTTTTGAATTATCTGCCTTATTCAAAGCATTTTCATATCCTGCTGGCGTTCCCTAATACGTACTATTCAAACCTTAACCCTAAAGGTAAATTTACCAATATGACATCGGTTACCAATGAGGTGAAAGCAATGCTTGATCCGTCATTCGTGCCTGAAAACACCGGTGAACCGGGACGTTTTGGTGCGAAGGATGTTACTGATCTTAGCTGGAAAAACCTGATGGAAGCTTATACCTGTACCGAGTGCGGCAGGTGCACTTCGGTTTGTCCGGCAAATATTACTGGGAAACTGCTTTCACCGCGTAAGATCATGATGGATACCCGCGATCGCATCACCGAGATTGGTAATAACATTGATAAGCACGGTAAAGACCACCAAGATGATAAATCATTGCTTGACAATTACATTACCCGCGAAGAGCTTTGGGCCTGCACCAGTTGTAACGCTTGTGTAGAAGCTTGTCCGGTAAACATCAATCCGCTGGAGATCATAACAGAAATGCGCCGTTATATTGTAATGGAAGAATCGCAGGCCCCGGCAAGTTTAAATAATATGTTTGGCAACGTCGAAAACAACGGCGCCCCATGGAAATACAGCCAGGCCGACAGGTTTAACTGGGCGGAGGAACAGTAGGCAGTTAGCAGTTTTTAGTTAACAGTTTGCTTTTTAAATTCAAATTTAAATCCGAAATGGAAAATTCGAAATCCGAAATAAAGATACCTACCATGGCCGAAATGGCTGCTGAGGGCAAAGAACCCGAAATATTGTTTTGGGTTGGTTGTGCCGGCAGCTTTGATGAGCGTGCCCGCAAAATTACCCGCGATATTTGCAAGATATTGCAGCATGTGGGTATTAGCTACGCAGTGTTAGGTACAGAAGAAAATTGCACCGGCGACCCTGCAAAGCGGGCGGGAAATGAGTTCCTGTTCCAGATGCAAGCCATGATGAATATCCAGGTGCTGGATGGTTATAATATCAAAAAAATAGTTACAGGTTGCCCGCATTGTTTTAATACCATAAAAAATGAGTATCCTGGCCTGGGGGGTGATTATGAGGTGATTCATCACACGCAGCTTATTCAACAGCTAATAAATGATGGTAAGCTTAAGGCAGAGGGCGGTGAAAGTTTTAAGGGGAAAAGGATCACTTATCATGACCCCTGTTATTTGGGCCGGGGAAATGATGTTTACGAGGCTCCGCGCGCGGCGTTAGAGATATTGGATACCGAACTGGTAGAAATGAAACGCTGCAAATCAAACGGGCTGTGCTGTGGTGCGGGCGGCGCGCAAATGTTTAAGGAACCTGAACCAGGCAAAAAGGATATCAATATAGAGCGTATTGCCGATGTTATAGAAGCCAAGGCGCAGGTGGTAGCCGCTGCCTGTCCGTTTTGTATGACCATGCTAACTGATGGCGTAAAAAACCAGGATAAGGAACAGGAGATAAAGGTGTTGGATATTGCAGAGATCACGGTTAGGGCTAACGGGTTATAAACCTTTTGTCCTGAAATAATTCAACGCGCTCTTCAGACTGTCAAATTTGGTGGAGCTCATGTTATGTACCGGTAAATCAAATGTAGTGGCCATTGAGTCGATATTGCCATTGGGGTCTTCGTAGGTTTGTACAATGATATCATCGGTTTGGGTGTTGAATTTTACTGCACCTGTGGTGTCGCTGCCCACATAATCAACATTGATTAAACGGTGCAGGTTGAAAGAAAAATATTCCTGTTTGCCATGTTGATAAGTTTTCCTCAAACGTAAAAAATAATCGCTGGTAAGGGTAATCTCCCACTTTTTGAGGTTGATATCAGGCGCGGGGTTAAATGAGGTGTTGAGGCACTTGTTACTCCAGTTTAACCATTCTTGTTCGCTCATTTCGGCTTTAAAACCGTAATTTAGCCCAATAAGGGCTAAAATTGATGTGATGAGCGTAGTTTTTCCAATTGATGGCAGAATTGATATTTTCATGACAACAAAATGTAACCCGAAGTTAATAAATTGATATTTTTGGAAATGAAATTTTCTCCACAGTCAAGAGTTTGGATCTATCAGTCGGACAGGAAATTAACCGATCTGGAAGTGCAGCAGATACAGCCTGAGCTGGACAGGTTTACCACCAACTGGACAGCACACAACAACCAGCTAAAAGCCAAAGGCGAGGTAAGGTACAACCGCTTTTTTATATTGATTGTTGATGAAAGCCAAGCTGGAGCCAGCGGATGTTCTATCGATAAATCGGTTCATTTTATGCAGCAGGTGCAGCAGCATTTAGGGATTAATCTTTTCGACAGGTTTAATTTGGCTTATCGCGAGGGTGAGGAAGTGCTTTCGTTACCACGGCATGATTTTGAGGCTAAACTAAAAGAGGGCAGCATTAATAAGGAAACAGTTGTTTATAATAACCTGGTTCAAAATTTGACCGAGCTTGAAACTAAATGGGAGGTGCCGTTTAAAGATAGCTGGCATATTCAGTTATTTCGCGACCTCGTAGCTAATTGATTGCCACGCAATTCAATTTTTTAAAATTTACTGTGCTTAAGCCGTGCAAATGTTTACCTTTGGCACAGAATTTAGATATAAATCATTTTACTGATACTTTATAAATAAGCTAAAAATGAAAGGCTTCATCTCAACAAAAACTTACGGATTTTTAAACTACGTTGTAGCCCTGTTAATGATTTCATCATTATGGACGTTTGATACACTTCATGTTGGCGGTGCTGCTTTGTTCCTGCCTTTGATCATTGGTTGGTTACAGCTTATCATGGCTATCTTTGCTAAAAACGAAATGGGCTTTATCAAGCAATTCCCGATGGTTATGCATAATGTTGGTGATGTAATTATGGGATCATTTTTATTTTGCTCACCATGGGTTTATGCTTTTTCTGATAAATTGGTAGCTCCGCAATTGATTTTTGGTGCCTACCTTTTAATTGTAGGTTGCTTTACCAAAGGCTCACCATTTATTAACCCACAGGTAGAAGAAGATCACGGCGTAAGCTACAATGCTTAATTCTTTTTCCCGAAAAGATATAAAACAAAAGAGGTGTTCATTTGAGCACCTCTTTTGTTTTATATGCCAAGCTCTTTTGATCGCTGTTCTTCCCGTTGATTACGCATGATTTTAGTGAAACCACGATGATTGTGCTGTTCATCAAACAGCGGGAAAACCAGCCCGCTGCCCCAAAAGCGTGTGCCGTCCTTGCGTACATGATAACGCTCATCGATAGCTCTGCCCCGGCTCAGCGCTTTTTTTAATTCGGCTTCGGGTTTACCTTCGGCAATATCTTCGGGAGTAAAAAAAATCCGGGCGCTTAGGCCTAATACTTCCTGTTCGGTGTAGCCAAGCACTTTTTGGGCACCGGTATTCCAGCTGTTAACGTCACCATTTTTATCTGTAGTGATCACCGCGTAATCTTCCAGGCTGTCCAACACCTGCCTGAAAAAGTCCTCGCTCATCCTAAAATAAGTGTCGTCGAAAAGGTCCTGGCTGGTTATAGTGTCACCAAAGGTTTGATATTCGATGAAAATACTGGTATTGTCGACACCACAAACCAGTTGCATGGGCTCGCGGGTGATGCGGTAAAAAGTTTCAAAGCCTGTTGGTAATTTATTTAATTCCGGTTTTTCTTTTATTGGTACAAGTGTTATGTCGACAGCCTCATCTTCCTGTTGATTCAGGCTGATCTTAACTAATACATATTCATAGCCTTTTTCAATCAGATCGCCAAGTAGTTGTGAGGTTAACGGAGTGCGCATTTGTAGTAGATTAATCCTTTGAAAAGCATTAAGTACAAAAATGACACCAGTTATAAATTTATAGCTGATAGAGGCAACTATTATTGTTAAAAAACCTCGTTAAGTCCTAAAAAGAAACCACTTGAACCATATGTGCCTTTGCCATAATCAATACAAAGGTTTGATCGGGTGTATTTATTAAACAACAACCTTAAGCCAAGGCCTGCTCCCGGTTCCCAATATCTGAATAGTTTTACCCTTTGCTGGTTGTTGGCGGTTTCAACATTTACGAAAGTAACAGCGCTTAATAGTTTGTTAGCAGTTAAGGGAAACCTATACTCGGCCTCATTATATACAAATGATAAGCCCTTAAAACGCCCGATTATAAATGCCCTGCCTATACGCCCGTAAGCATCACTGCCTGTACCTGGCAGTTCAAGATAAGGAAGCGCACCGCTAAATAAATAGTTTGACCAGTGCCAAACGGCAAATACGCATTCGGGATTAGTTGATGATAAGCTCCAGTACTTTCTGAATTCGAGCTTTACCTGCATAGCGTTGCGGTTGCTGCCCAGCCAGGTTTGGTTGCTTCGTAAAACTATATCGGCATAAATACCCCGAAAGGGCCTGTTAGGCTGATCGCGGTTATTAAATTGAAAATTAAAAAGTAAGCCATTGGCCTGATACGAACTGACGGGAAAACCGTTGCGAATACTATAACGAAAGTTGTGTGTTTGGGTTATAGGGATTTCTTTACGGTTGTCGTCGATATGACTGTAATAATTAAAGCTTAGCCCGGCACCTACATATATATGATGTGCCAGTTTACGGTAGATGCGCTCGTTAGCCTTGATGTATACATAACGGATAGGAAATGCATCAGGATTATTTTCAAAATGGGTGTTGTTCATGAAAAAGTTGCCCTCGCCAAAACTGCGCCTGCCGGTGCCGAGGCCGTTGTCCATGGCAACGGTTTTCCCTATTTGTACAGTGCCCTGCAGGTTCCACTTGTTTTGTGCCGAAAAAGCGTTTTGTTTAAATTCAAAAGTAGAGAGCCCGCTTGTTGACAGGTAAAAGCCGGCATTAATTACCGAAAGCGTTGTAGTTGAAGGATCGCCAAAGTATTTTCCTCCTGATGAGATCACCCCTCCGGCGAAACCTACGCTCGGGTTATAAGCCGCCGATGGCAATACCGACCAGTAGGTACGGTTTCGTACCTGTTCGGTAGCCGCGTCAGGTTTGCTGCTTTTGCCGCTGAATATAGAAGCTAAGATCCCATTGGCGTCTACCTGTGTTTGTAATGAATCAACCGGATCGGCCAGGGTTTGGGCAAACAGCTTGCAGGTACTTAAAAGTACAAACAAGGTTAAGGTGAGCCGGTAAACAGCGGGAGCCAATTATTCAGGGATTAATTAGTGTTCCTGCTAATATATTTATATCATCTGAATGTAAAAAACTTATTACGAAATAAACCGTGAGTTTTAATGGAACACGGATTTGCGTTAGGGATAGAAGAGTAAAGCCCGGAGCGAGTGTTGGCGTTGCGCACCGGCAAAGCGAGGACTTGCAGCGTATAGCCCGGGCCGCAGGCAACGCCCAATCCATCATGATGATCAGGTTACTTTTTTAAATAACCGGTATTAAATAGAAAAACAGGTATGGGACGCTCTTTAAATTTCAATACACGTTTACTGTTGTTGGTTATTTTGACGAATGTGATGCTTATAACTGCATGTAGTTCGTTGGATAAAAAGGAGTATGCTGCAATAAGTTTGAACACCGCGCAAATGATCGAGGCTGATAGCAGTGTGATAGATACTTCTTTTAATGGCCCAGGAATATTAGCTGCATATTTGTACAATACTACGAAACGCTCCCAAAATGATACTATACCTGCTGTGGATGTATTTATTTGCAGATCACATAAACGAGATACTGCTTTGAGCGATACCATTGTTATTTTTGATACACAACTACGAGGGGAAATCCCGGCAAGTATAACCAACTACTGGACTAATTTGCACTACACAAAAAACTGGAGAAACTGCGAGGCTGCTGTATCTGCTAATGAGTTAAGCATAATTAAAAAGTATAAATATAAATATGCAAAAGTTACGCTTGTAACAGATGATTGAACGCCTTTAACTTATTGAATTTGCTCGTTGATTTGGGTCATGATGCAATAATTGAAGCAACTGTAAAAAGTGGTACGGTGAAAACGCCGGCCATAAGCTGAATTCCGGTTCAAACAGGTACCGGCACGCGGTTGTGAATACACGACCGCCAGGGAGAAAAAAATCCTGCATATTCCACCAAAAATCCACCTAAGTCCCGGTTCACACTAAGCATCCCGCCAATCGTCAAATCCTAAAAATCAAGGTTCATAGAATTTCCTTAAAATCTATTTGCTAATAAGATAATTAACCCTATCTTTGCAGTCCCGAAAATACGGGGTATAATAAACGTTTAAACAATTTAATTTAAAGCAAGTGAATACGTTAAGTTACAAAACTGTCTCAGCCAACAAAAAAACCGTTAACAAACAATGGGTTGTTGTTGACGCCGAAGGCGAGATTTTGGGGCGCTTGTCTACGAAGATCGCAATGATCATTCGTGGTAAAACCAAGCCTGATTTCACCCCAAACGTAGACTGTGGTGATAATGTGATCGTTATCAACGCAGACAAGGTAAAACTGACCGGCAACAAACTAAGCGACAAAGTTTATGTTCGTTACACTGGATATCCAGGTGGTCAGCGTTTTATTTCTCCTAAGGAGTTATTGGCGAAACATCCAACCCGCATCATCGAGAAAGCGGTACGTGGTATGTTACCTAAAAATCGTTTGGGTAAAGCATTATTCGGCAATTTGCATGTATATGCAGGTGCTGAGCATCCTCATGCAGCGCAAAACCCAACAGCCATTTAATTTTTAATTTTTAAGGAGAAAAAAAATGCCAACAACTAACACTTCAGGCAGAAGAAAAACAGCCGTTGCCCGCATCTACCTTACAGAAGGAAATGGTGCGATCATCGTTAACGGTAAAGATTACAAAGAGTATTTCCCTACTTTGCCATTGCAATACATCGTTACTCAGAGCACTGAGGTTTCTGGTAGCACCGGAAAATATGATGTTAAAGCAAACGTTGCAGGTGGTGGTGTAAAAGGACAGGCAGAAGCCGTTCGTTTAGCTATCGCTAAAGCTATTGTTGAACTTGATGCTGAAAAGAAACCGGCATTACGTGCTAAAGGCTTAATGACCCGCGATGACCGTATGGTTGAGCGTAAAAAACCAGGTCGCAGGAAAGCACGTAAGAGATTCCAATTCAGTAAACGTTAATCACAGGAGGACAACAAAATGGCAAGAACAACTTATCAGGATTTACTGGACGCTGGTGTACACTTTGGTCACCTTACCCGTAAATGGGATCCGAAAATGTCACAGTACATTTTCATGGAGCGTAACGGTATCCACATTATCGATTTAAATAAAACCTTAACTAAGGTTGAAGAAGCTGCTGCAGCTATAAAACAAATTGTAAAATCAGGCCGTAAGGTATTATTCGTAGCTACAAAGAAACAAGCGAAAGATATCGTTGCTGATTACGCAAAAAGCGTAAACATGCCATACATCACCGAGCGTTGGTTAGGTGGTATGTTAACCAACTTTGCTACTGTACGTAAGTCAATCAAAAAGATGTCAAACATCGATAAATTGACTAAAGACGGTACTTACAGCAACCTTTCTAAAAAAGAGCGTCTGATGATTCAGCGTGAGCGTATCAAATTGGAAACCCTTTTAGGTGGTATCTCTGACTTGAACCGTTTACCGGCTGCTTTATTCCTGATCGACGTTAAGAAAGAGCACATCGCGGTTTCAGAAGCATTAAAGTTGAACATCCCTACATTTGCTATGGTTGATACCAACTCTGATCCTTCAAATATCGACTTCCCGATCCCTGCGAATGACGACGCTACTAAATCAATCTCTTTGATTACCAGCATCATCATCAAAGCTATTGAAGAAGGTTTAGATGAGCGCAAACGCGAGAAAGAAGACGAAGCTGAAAAAGAAGCAGTAGCTGCAAAAGCTAAAGCTGATGCTCCTGAAGTTAACGAAGGCGGTAAAAGAACCCGTAAAGTTGCTGAAGTAGCTGCTGAAGGCGAAGCTGAAGCTCCGGCTGCTGAAACAGAAGAATAAGCCCCCTAACCCCCTGAAGGGGGAACAAGGAACAAATATTTAAAGCCTCCCTGATTCCGTTAAAAGCATCAGGGAGGATTTTTAATATTAAAAATAGTTGCAGGTTACAGTGGCGTAATACCATAACGGTAACTTGTAACCCGATATAAAAAATCTTAAAACTCAAAAAAACATGTCTACAGTACAAATTTCTGCAGCCGACGTAAACAAACTGCGCCAGCAAACCGGTGCCGGTATGATGGATTGCAAAAAAGCATTAACCGAAACTAACGGTGATTTTGAAGCAGCTATCGATTTTTTAAGGAAAAAAGGTGCTAAAGTTGCAGCAAGCCGTCAGGACAGGGAATCAAACGAAGGTGTTGTTATTGCACGTACTTCTGAAGATTTTAAAACCGGTGTTATCATCGAGCTTAACTGCGAAACTGACTTCGTAGCTAAAAACGCTGAGTTCATCGCTTTTGCAAACGAAATTGCTAACAAAGCTGTTGAAGCAAAACCGGCTTCAATTGAAGAGCTTTACGCCCTTGAAATTGACGTTGAAACTGTTCGCGTTAAAATTGGTGATGCTATCATCGAAAAAACCGGTAAAATCGGCGAAAAAATCGGTGTATCTAAATATGAAGTTATTAGCGGCGAAAAGGTTGTTGCTTACATCCACGGTAACTTCCGTTTAGGTGTATTGGTGGCTTTGAGCGCTGATGGTGCCGGTGCGGAAGAAGCAGGTAAAGACGTAGCTATGCAAATTGCCGCTATGAACCCTATCGCTTTGGATAAAGATGGTGTTGACGCTTCAGTAATTGAGCGTGAGCTTGAAATTGCTAAAGAGCAGATCCGTGCAGAAGGTAAACCAGAAGCAATGGTTGAAAAAATTGCTGCTGGTAAATTGAATAAATTCTACAAAGACTCAACCCTGTTAAACCAGGAGTTTGTGAAAGATTCATCTAAGAGCATTTCACAATTCCTTGACTCGGTTGAAAAAGGCCTTACAGTAACCGCCTTCAAGCGGGTGGCTTTAGGAGCTTAATCATATTATCCCCCGATGAAAATCGGGGGATTTTTTTTGCCCTGTTGTTTTTAATTGAAACGACGGTTTTGTTCCCCTCTTGAGAGGGGGCGCGACGGGAAAGAGCGTTTGTAGGGGTGTGTTTGTAAAAGCGGACAGACACACCCCTCCACCCCTCTCAAGAGGGGAATCGCACAGGCCCTCGCTTTAAAATGCATTGGTTTTAACAGTTACATTGATCAAGCAATCATGCCTATCCTCGCCCTCCACAACCTCAAACTCATCTCAACCGGCACCATCGCCGAAGATAAAGCCGTTTTGATCTCAGATGGCATTATCACTGATATTATTGACGATACTGTTATCCCCGCGAATGCTGTGAAGAAAGACCTGAACGGCGCATACCTTGCACCCGGGTTTATCGACCTGCAGATTTACGGTAGCGGAGGGCAACTTTTTGCAGGTAAGCCCACTGTTGAAGCATTAGAACAGCTGGAAAATGACCTGTTGAACCAGGGAACTATCGGGGTGTTTGCCACCATCGGCACCAACACCAATGATATTGTGGAAACGGGTATAGAGGCTGCTAAGATCTATCGCGAAAAGAGTAAAGGCGCTTTTTGGGGATTGCACCTGGAAGGACCTTACTTAAACCCTGCCAAAAAAGGAGCACACCCCGAAAAATTTATTAAAAAAGCTACCCTTGCAGAAGTTAAAGGCTGGCTTGAAAAGGCCGATGGCGTTATCAAAATGATCACCATTGCCCCCGAACTGCAGGATCAGGATGTGATAGATTATTTATATGAGCAGGGTGTTATCATATCATCCGGCCATAGTAATGCTACCTATGCCGAAGGTAAATTATTTTTAAAGAAACCGGTACAGGCAGTAACTCACCTGTTTAATGCTATGCCATCCATGCACCATCGTGAGCCTGGTTATATTCCCGCTATTTTTGAAGAGCGGCCGTACACCAGTATCGTAGCCGATGGTATCCATGTTGATTTTGCTATGATCCGCCTGGCGAAGCGCGAATTGGGTGATAAGCTTTTTCTGATCACTGATGCGGTTACCTCAACTAAAGAGGGGGCATACCAGCATGAGTTACGCGGCGACAGGTATACCATGCCCGATGGTACTTTATCAGGTTCAAACCTTACCATGCTTAAAGCAGTTGAAAATTGCGTTAAATTGGCCGGTATTGACCTGGCTGAGGCTGTAAATATGGCATCATTATATCCCGCCGAGTTAGCATCGCAAACAAAAAAGGGTAAAATAGAGAAAGGCTTTGATGCCGACCTTGTTATTTTTAATGCTGATTTTGAAGTGCTTGGGACTATACTAAAGGGTGATTTTTTAACAAAGACAACATAAAATTTTAACACTGAAATTTATTCGCTATTTTTGGCGAACTACTCCCGTATGAACAGAGCTTTATCAATTCTTGATATAAACAAAAGCAGGTTTCATCTTTTTCTATTATTAGCAAATCACACCAAATGAAATACAAAAGAATATTACTGAAACTTTCGGGCGAATCGCTGATGGGCGCAAGGCAATATGGTATTGATAATAACCAGGTTTTGCAGTATGCTCATGACATTAAAAACGTTTATGATGCCGGTATCGAGATTGCGGTAGTTGTTGGAGGCGGTAATATTTTCAGGGGATTAAGTGCTGAAAAATCGGGCATGGAACGTGCGCAGGCCGATTATATGGGTATGCTTGCAACGGTGATTAACTGTATGGCGCTGCAAAATGCTTTAGAAAGCATTGGTGTGGAAACCCGCCTGCAATCGGCCATTAAAATGGAACAGATCTGTGAACCTTACATCCGCCGTCGTGCTATGCACCACCTGGAAATGGGCAAGATAGTGATCTTCGGTGCGGGTACAGGTAACCCTTACTTTACTACTGATACTGCCGCTTCATTACGCGCCATTGAAATTAAAGCCGATGTGGTATTGAAAGGTACCCGCGTTGACGGAATCTACACTGCCGACCCGGAAAAAGACCCAAGTGCAACCCGTTACGACGAGATCACTTTCCAGGAAGTATATGACAAAGGCCTTAACGTAATGGACATGACCGCCATCACCCTGTGCCAGGAAAATAAGCTGCCTATCATTGTATTTGATATGAACAAGGAAGGTAACTTTATGAAAATTGCCAAAGGCGAAGATATTGGCACGCTCGTAAAATAATTTAAGCTAAAAGCAGAAGGCTTAAAGCTTAAAGCCGAACGCAAAAAGCTCAAAGCTAATAACGCTAACACTCAAAACGCTTTTAGCTTTAGGCCTTAAGCCTTAAGCTAAACCACATCGCTTTACGCTAAATACAAAAGGCCGCCTTTGTTAAGAGCGGCCTTTTGTATTTAGGGTGAATGCACAAAGCTATAAAGCTTTTAGCTTTAAGCCTTTGGCTTTCTGCTTATTTGGCATCATTAATAGCTTTGATTGCGTCATCGGCTGCTTTTGCCGAGGCATCATCCTTCATTGAGGTACGGGAAGCTTTGATCCCTTCCAGCTGTGTAATTACAAAAGGTGCAGCCCCGTAAACCTTAAATTTAATGCCTGCATTTTTAAGCTCTTCAATTCCTTGCTGTGCATATTCGGGCTTGTTAACTTTAGCGGTCATGTCGGCAAAGTTTTTAAGGGAATTGAATTTTTCCTGAATCCCTGCCTCGGTAAACGCATGGTAAACAAATGGCCATTCAGCATCATTACCATTAGTTGTATATAAAGTCATGATAGCGGCAGTTAATGCGCCTTTGTTGTCTTTTTCAAGGCCTTTGGCTAAGCTTAATGCCTTGGCCGGGTCAAGTTGTGCAATGGCGTTTAAGGCAGCGCCCTGTACAGCGTATGATTCGCTCGATATGGATTGGGTAAACAAAGTCATATTACCGCTTGCTTTCAATTTGCCTAATGCTGTAATAGCAGCTGCTTTTACAAGCGTGTTATTATCGGCTTGAGCTAATGCGATCAATATTGGCTGGGCCGCATTACGCACATCATCTTTAGTGAGGTTTAATGCCTTGATGGTTTTAATGCGCAGTCCATAATACTTATCCTTTAAAGCCGCGATCAGGATTTTTTGCGCTTGCGGACGGGTTTGATCTGATGCAGCAGCTTCTATAGCCTCGTAACGGTCGAGGTAATTAGGGGCGTTGAAATACTGGAATGAAAACTCGTCAATTGTTTTATTGTCAGTTTTCTTGGTTAACAGGATTTTATCGGCATCAACGTTCACCAAATCAGGCTTGCCGGCCAGTTGGTAGCTGATAGAATCTACCTTGTCATTCATCCATTCTTTATGGCGCACTTTTTTACCACCCTGGTAAATGTCGATAGCCATCGGCAGTTTAAAAGTTTGACCGTCCTGGGTTTGTTTCAGGTAAACCGTTTCGGTTTTGGTAGCCTCGTCCCATTTATAACTAATGTTCAATATTGGGTGACCTGCTCCATAATACCACTGGTTAAAGTACCAGTTAAGGTCCTGGCCGCTGGCTTCTTCAAACGCTAAACGTAATTGCTGAGCTTCACCATTTTTGAATGCGTTTGTTTTCAGGTAAATGTTAAGGCCTTTATAAAAAGCGGCATCGCCTAAATAATTGCGGAGCATGTTCAGGATGCGGCCGCCTTTTTGGTAGGTTACTGCGTCAAAAACGTCCTCTTTATCAGCATAATAAAAACGCACCAGGTTTTTAGTACTGGCTCCCTGCGAACGGAGATAGCTTTGCATATCTGCATAGTTATGCGCATCAGCTTCGTCCTTGCCATATTTATGTTCGGCCCAGATGGTTTCGCTGAAATTAGCAAACGATTCGTTTACGGTAAGGTTGCTCCAGCTTTCGGCAGTAACATAATCGCCAAACCATTGGTGAAACAGTTCGTGAACAATGGTGCTGCGGCCGTTGTTGAAATTAGCATCAATCAGTTCGCGGTGCGTAGCCTGTACGTAGTCACCATGAAGGGTGGCTGAGGTATTTTCCATTGCACCGCTCACGTAATCACGCACTACAATTTGCGAGTACTTAACCCATGGAAAATCAACACCTAAAGTTTTTGAATAAAAGTCGATAGCTTCCGGGGTAAAGCCAAATATTTCTTTGGCATAAGGAGCATATTTGGGCTCCAGGTAATAGCTTACTTCTTTATCTTTCCATTTGTCTTTATAGATCTTGAAATCGCCAACAGCCATCATAAATAAATATGGCGAATGTGGAAGTTCTTGTTTCCAGGTGTCGGTACGGGTACCGTCGGCATTTGTTTTTTGAGCAGTCAGTTTACCGTTTGACAGGGTTACATACTTTGCCGGCACGGTCATCGTGATCTCTTCCGTAGTTTTTTGACTTGGCTTATCGATAGTAGGGAACCAGGCCGACGAAGCTTCGGTTTCACCCTGTGTCCAGATCTGGGTTGGCTTATCTTTTTCAGTACCGTCGGGGTTAATGAAGTATAACCCTTTTGCGTCATTGATAGCCGCGCTGCCTTTAGCTTTCAGCTCATTGGGCTTGGCGGTATAGTCAATGTAAATGGTATAACTTTCGTTATTGCGGTAAACTTTGTCCAGTTTAATGGCTACCGAAAGGCTGTCCTGGTAAGTAAATTTAAGCGGCACATTTTTACCATTTTTTACCACCGAGATGTTTTTAAGGTCCATGCCTTTAGCGTCGAGCCTTAAGCTATCAGTTGGATAAAAGTGAGGTTTCAAAGTAACCCATTCCTTACCGTACATGTAGCGTTTTTTGTAATCGAAGCGCACATCAAGTTTGGTGTGAATAAGGTCGTTGATTTTAGTTGGTACGGCCCGGTAGATCTTTAATGCCGGGTTATCTGGCGGAGGAGTTTGCTGCCCGTAGGCAGTTGTCATAGCTGTGGTAAGAACACACGACAGCATGAGTTTTGTAATTAGTTTGCGATCAGTCATATATAGTACAAAAAGTTTGCTTTTTACAAGCTGTTAAGGATAGTTAATTTTCAAATATACACCCTGTCAGCCAAAATGTTTTATGCGTAAATCACCTATGACGCGTGGGATAGGATTATGTTACGCGGTGTGACTGATTTTTGACAGACGCTGAGGGCAGAAGGCAAAAGTAAGCCCGGCCCGGCCGCCGAATAATACTTGCGCCGGCCGAGGGCAGAGGGGGTTAACAGGGTTAACACAATTTTGAATTACGTTAAATAAATAATTGGTAATCAGCTACTTATTAAAAGCAGGGGGTTACACCAATGAATGGTTAAAGATGTTCAGTTTGTAACAGGTGTTATCATACTGGTCAGGCTAAAGAATACTTTGCTTAAAACCGGACACCAGATGTACGCTTTCGTACAGTAATAACGGTGGTTTTTGTATAAGTATTTGATATTCAGATGGTTTCATAAGTGGCACATGTTTTATTCAAAAGTAACAGTTGTATTCTATCTTTTGATAAACTAACGCCTGTTTGAGAGATGAACTTGGATGACCACATTTGGAGCCTGGCTTCAAAGAAATTGGCTAATGAAGCTTCGGAAAAGGAGTTGCAAGAGCTAAATGCCTTGCTGGCCGAAAACCCGGTGCTGCATAGCCAGCTAAGGTTAATGTCGAAATGGTGGGATGATGGAGAGGAAAAGCCAAAGAGTGACGGTTCGGCTTTGTTTGGCAGGATCCAGGCAAAAATCAAAGATATGGAAGGCACAGGGTTATCAGCGGTAGTTGAAACGCCTTCTCCGGTTAAACCGGTGAAAACTATGCAGACTAACTATAACAGCACTGAAAAATTAAAACAACATAGCCCCTTTTTAAATAGCACCGCCATGATTAAAAATTATTTAAAGGTCGCTTTAAGACAGTTGCGCAAGCAAAAAATGTATACTGCTATTAAAATCGGCGGCTTTGCGTTTAGTATTGCGGCCTGCCTGCTAATTGCTCTGTACATTCGCGATGAGTTAAGCTTTGATAAAAGCTACCCCAATGCCGCCAATGTTTACCGCTTAATTGGCGACTATCATGATGGCGGTTTACATGAAAAAGGTGTTGACTGGCCATCGGTTATGGGAAAGGTGATTAACCAGGATTTTCCGGAAGTGGAAAAATCAGGCCGTTTAATGCCTAATTCGTTGTTTTGGGGCGCTGGCAGCAATGAACTGAAACGAGCCGACCAGGCCGACAATACCCACGAAGACGGTTTTGCCTATGCCGATCAGGGCCTGATTGATATATTGAACGTACCGATGGTTTACGGTGACGCTAAACATGCGCTCACGGAGCCACTGAGCATGGTAATTTCAAAAAGCAAGGCCGATAAATATTTTCCCGGTCAAAATCCGGTAGGCAAGGTGATGTACCTGAACAATAACAAAACCAAGCCCTTTAAAATAGCCGCTGTAATGCAGGACATGCCGAATAATTCGCACCTGCACGATTTTAAATTTTTAATAACCCTTGCCGGTGTTGAGTTCTGGAACGGAGAGCAAGCTACCTGGGATGCCAATAACTATCATATTTATATGGCACTGAAACCGGGTACCAACATACCGGCTTTTGAAAAAAAGGTTAGCACTAATATTCTTAAAAACTATTATGTGCCCAACATGACCAAAAACGGCGACAAGCGGGCAGGCCGGGTAATGGACATATTTAGCATGAAAGTGCAGAATATCCAGGATATCAATTTGCGCTCATATGATATCCATGATGGTATGGCGCACGGAGATATCAGGTTTATCTGGCTGTTTGGCGCAGTAGCAGGCTTTATTTTGGTGATTGCCTGCATCAACTTTATTAACCTATCAACCGCCAAGTCGGCTAACAGGGCCAAGGAGGTGGGCCTGCGCAAAGTGGTTGGTTCACAACGCAGCGGTTTGATCAGGCAATTTCTTACCGAATCGTTATTATACAGCTTTTGCTCTTTTGTTTTAGGGTTGATATTGGCATGGGCGCTCTTGCCTTATTTTAATGTATTGGCATCCAAGTCACTAAATATGCCCTGGGCGCAATGGTGGCTGGTTCCGGTGGTATTGGCATCGGCATTTTTGATTGGCATTGTGGCCGGTATTTATCCCGCGTTTTACCTGTCGGGTTTTAAGCCTGCCGAGGTGCTTAAGGGAAAGCTAAGCACCGGTAGTAAAAGTTCTGCGCTCAGGAATGTGCTGGTGGTTTTTCAGTTTGCAACGTCCATTATCCTTATCATCAGTACAGTGGTGATCTATAACCAGATGCAATTCATCCTTAATAAAAAAGTGGGGTTTGAAAAAGACCAGGTGTTAATGATCCAGGGTACTAATACGCTTGATAACCAGGTAAAGGCATTTAAGAATGAACTGTTAAAACTGCCGACCGTTAAAAGTGCCTCTGTCAGCGATTTTCTGCCGGTTTCGGGTACCAAGCGTAATGGAAACCAGTTTTTTAATGATGGTAAGCAAAAAGTGGAAGCCGGTGTTGGCGGCCAGTTTTGGGATATAGATCATGATTACCTGCAAACCTTGGGTATTAAGCTGGTAGCTGGCCGCAACTTTAACCCCGACATGAAAACCGATTCGCAGGCGGTGATCATTAATCAAACTATGGCCAAAAAGCTTGGCCTCAAAAATCCTATAGGTAAAAAGATCGTCAACTATGGTCCGGCTAAAACCATTATTGGTGTGGTACAGGATTTCAATTTTGAATCCATGCGTGATGGCATTGAACCCATGGTGCTTCATTTGTCGGCAAGTGAGTCGATAGTATCGGTAAAAATAAAAGCAGGCGATGTAAAGAACGCCCTGGCACAGATCACCACAACCTGGAAACAGTTTGCACCAAACCAGCCTATCCGTTATACTTTTATGGATGAACGTTTTGCCAGTATGTATGCCGACGTACAGCGCATGGGCCGCATCTTTACCAGTTTCGCGGTATTGGCCATTATCATAGCCTGCCTTGGCCTGTTTGCCTTAGCTGCTTTCATGGCCGAGCAGCGGAGCAAGGAAATCGGTATTCGCAAGGTACTGGGCGCTACCATAGGTAACATCACCACCATGCTATCCATGAATTTTGTAAAATTGGTATTCATCGCCATTGTAATAGCTACACCTATAGCTTATTATGCTATGACCAAATGGCTGCAGGATTTTACCTATCGTGTGCCATTGAGCTGGTGGATGTTTGCCCTGGCGGGTATAGCGGCAATTATGATAGCGCTGGTTACGGTAAGCTATCAAAGTATTAAAGCAGCACTGATGAACCCGGTAAAGAGTTTGAAGACGGAATGATTTGATTTCGGATATCGGATGTTCGATTTCGGAATTTGTCTGAACCGGGATTTGCCGGATTTTAAGATTTATTAGTCAGACTGAGAAATCCCGAAATCAATAAAATCCTTCAAATCCAGGTTCGGACAGACAGCGTTAGGGATTGAAGCAGATACCGGCCTGTGGCTAAGGCCTGTGCAGTATGAGCGTAAAGCCCGGGCCGAAGGTAACGCCAATATTGATTTCGGATATCGGATGTTCGATTTTGGAATTTGCCTGAACTGGTTTTTTTTGATTTTCGGGATTTTGGCCTGATCAATAAATCCAAAAATCCGGAAATCCTTCAAATCCAGGTTCAGACAATTATGCGATAAGCACCAGTGAACTAATGAACCATTGAACTAATGAACCAATAAGATGATTAAAAGTTATTTAAAAACAGCATGGCGATTTTTGTTGAAAAACAAAACCTTTAGTTTGATAAACATAGTAGGATTAGCCACAGGTACACTGTGCTGCCTGTACATTTTACTTTACGTGCAGGATCAGTATAGCTATGATAAGCAGCATAAAGATGTTAAGGATATTTACCGCATAACTACCTCGCTTGAGTTAACCGGCGATAAGCATAACAGCGCTACCAGTTCGCCACCCATTACACCAGCTATGAAAAATGATTTTGGTGAGGTTTTGCAGTTTACACGCCTGGTAACCACCGATGGATTTGGGGCCAAGCAGCACCTGCTACGCTACAAAGAAAAATCATTTTATCAGCAGGATGCTGCTTATGTGGATTCCACCTTTTTTGATGTGTTCAACTTCCATTTTGTTAGTGGTAATGCTAATAAGGTGCTATCCGAACCTTATAGTATTGTATTGTTGAAACCGGTTGCTGATAAGCTTTTCGGCGGCGAAAATGCTGTGGGCAAGATGATCTCTATCGACAATTCATTCGGTAAGCATGATTTTAAGGTTATGGGGGTTGTTGACGAAAGTGCCGGCCGGTCGCACATTCATGCCAGCATGTTTATGGCCATGAACGGCGGTGGTTTGGGCGAGTATGTAAGGCGGAATACCGCCTGGGCCGGGAATAACTTTTTATATGCTTATGTAAAACTCCGCCCCAATGCCAGCGCGGCTGCGCTGGAAAAAAAACTTCCGGACTTTTTAAATAAATACGGTGCCGACCAACTGAAAGCCATAGGCATGAAAAAAGTATTGCACCTGCAGCCTGTAACTACCATACATACAACGCCGGGGCGCGAGCACGAGCTTACAAAAACACTCGATCCATCGTTTTTGTATATCATGATATTGGTGGCTGTACTGATACAGGTAGTGGCCTGTATCAACTTCATGAACCTTTCGACCGCGCGTGCATCCAAACGTGCTAAAGAAGTGGGTGTACGTAAAGTGATAGGCGCCGGCCAGGGCGATTTGATGAAGCAGTTTTTAGGCGAATCATTTATGCTGACGCTTATGGGTGTAGCCATAGCTTTACCATTACTCGTATTGCTGCTGCCATATTTAAATCAGGTAACCCATACCGATATTCATTTATCGTTTTTTAGCAATTACAGGCTTTGGCTAATGCTGATGGGCATAGTTGTGGTTACCGGCTTTGTGGCCGGAAGCTATCCTGCATTTTACCTGTCGGCGTTTAAGGCTATCAAGGTGATCAAAGGCAATTTTACCAGTCATATTTCGGCAGCAGGGATCCGTAAATCATTGGTAGTGTTTCAGTTTGTGCTGTCGATAGTGCTTATAACAGGCATTATTGTGATCTACAGTCAGCTCAATTTCGTAAAGAATAAAGATCTTGGCTTCGACCAAAATCAAAAGCTCATCTTTAATTTTTATACCGGTACTACTCAAGGCAAAATGAAAAATTTTGCAAATGATTTAAGGCAACTGGCCGAAGTTAAAACCGTAAGCAACGCTGATAATTACCTGAGCCAGTTTGTACCACATGATCATGGGGTTTACCCAGCCGGTGGCAACATGACTACCGCTATCGACGCACAAAATATTAATACCGACGAATTTTTTGCCAAAGCGAACGGCATAAAAATAATTGCCGGCCGGGATTTCCGGATAGGGGATACTACCCGGGTACTCATTAACGAAACCTTATGTAAGCGCCTGGGACTAAACCCGCAGACTGCTCCGGGGACGCGATTGTATACCCAATATGATCCGGACCCGGTGACCTTTGTTGAAGTGGCCGGGGTAATGAAGGACTTTAACTATAACTCCCTGCATATGGAAGTAAAGCCGTTTATGCTGGTTTACCGTAATGATCCGAGGCAGTTTAATGTGATGGTGGTATCAACAGATAGCAAAAACTATAAATCGCTGCTGGGCAAAATGGAAGCGCTGTGGCGTAAAGACATAGCCGACGCACCATTTGAATATTCTTTCTTAGATACCGAGGTGCAAAAGCAGTATGAAACTGAAGTTACCTTGTCGCAAATTATTAATGCCTTTACGCTGATGGCGATAGTGATATCCTGCCTTGGCCTGTTTGGCCTGGCAGCTTTCAGTGCCGAACAGCGCAGTAAGGAAATAGGTGTACGTAAGGTGCTCGGCGCCAGTGTAACGGGTATTGTGCAGTTATTGTCGAAAGATTTTGTACAACTGGTGCTGATAGCCCTTGTAATATCCACGCCAATAGCATGGTGGGGCATGAGCAAATGGCTGCAAGCCTTTGAATACCGTGTATCTATAAGCTGGTGGATGTTTGCCCTGGCCGGTGTGCTGGCTATGGTAATAGCCCTGCTAACGGTAAGCACACAAGCCATAAAAGCTGCGAGGATGAACCCGGTGAAGAGCTTGAAGGCGGAGTGATTTTGATTTCGGATTTGGGATGTTCGATTTCGGAATTAGTAATATAAAATATGTCGTGCAACAATATGGGTAGTGCATGAGCTCGATGCGGCAATTTCGTAGCTAATGCACGAAGTTATATAGCGGCAATCCAAACGCGGCGGAGTTGCCGCGCTACGCTCGTAATGATATAGTTTGGCAAAAAGGACCAATGGATTAATGAACAAGTGAACCAATGAACTAAGCATATGATAAAAAACTATTTAAAAGTAGCCTGGCGTAACTTGCTGCGTAATAAAACGCATGCGTTTATTAACGCTGCGGGGCTTTCGGTGGGCTTGGTGTGCAGCCTGCTCATCATGCTTTGGGTGCAGAATGAGCTGGATATGGACTCGTGGTTTAAAAATGGGTCACGGATCTATGCAGTTTATGAGTTACAAAAGTATGACCATAAGCTGCATGGTAGTTACAATACTCCGGGCCACACTACCGAAGAGATGAAAAAAGTATTCCCGGAAGTACAGTACGGTGCAAATATGGGTTTCGACCAGTGGAATACCTTCCAGGCAGGCGATAAAATATTAAAGATTGGCGGTACCTCCGCCGGCGAAGATTATTTCAAAATCTTTAGTTATAAACTGCTTCAGGGTTCGGCCAAAACCGCATTAAATACCCCAAAGAGCTTGTCCATCTCACGTAAAATGGCTAACCGGTTTTTTGGCAGCGCAGAGGCGGCCATTGGTAAAACAATCCGCTATGAAAACGCTAAAGATTTTACAGTTACTGCTGTATATGAGGACATGCCGAATAACAGCTCGCAAAAGTTTGATTTTGTGATGAACTGGTATAACTTTTTGGATGAAAACACCTGGGCGCGCGACTGGGGCAACCAGGGGCCAGCCGCTGTTATTATGCTTCGCCCGGATGCCGACCCGGTGAAGTTTGCTAAAAAGATCCCTCATTTTTTAGATTCTTATAACGGTACAAACCGTAAAACATCAACTTTTATCATCGACCTGGGGATGATGCGCTATAGCGATACTTATCTGCGGGGCAATTTTGAAGATGGAAAAATTGTAGGAGGGCGTATTGAATATGTACGTATTTTCAGCATAGTGGCGGTGTTTATTTTGCTGATAGCCTGTATCAACTTCATGAACTTAACTACAGCCCGCTCAGTTAAGCGGGCTAAAGAGATTGGGGTACGCAAGGTAGTAGGTGCCGTGCGTTCGGCTTTAATAGGCCAGTTCATTGCCGAGTCGATGCTCATTACCGCACTTTCGGTTTTGGTTTCCCTGATATTGCTTGTACTGTTGTTGCCGTTGTTTAACGAGGTAACCCAAAAGCAAATTGAATTGCCCTTTCATGATGCTGCTTTTTGGTTCAAACTTGTGGCAATTACACTAATAACCGGTTTAGTATCGGGGAGTTATCCGGCTTTATTCCTGTCGTCGTTCAATCCGGTTAAAGTGCTCAAAGGAGCGCTGAAGCTTGATACCGGTACTACTTTGTTCCGTAAAGGGTTGGTGGTGTTTCAGTTTGTACTATCAGTTGTGCTGATTACCGGTACTATAGTTATAGCGGGGCAGATGAATTTTATCCAGTCGAAAAATTTAGGGTATAACCGCGAAAACCTGGTTTATATTCCGCTTGAAGGTGATTTGACAGCCAAATACAGCACCGTTAAGCAAGAGGCTTTGAGAATGCCCGGGGTGCAATCAATTACGCGGATCACCAATACACCAACCAATATCCAGAATGGAACGGGCGGTGTTGACTGGATAGGTAAGGACCCCAATGTTAATATCCAGTTCACCCAGGCATCGGTAGGATACGATTTTGTGAAAACTATGAAGATCAAAGTATTGCAGGGTCGCGATTTTTCGAAAGACTTCCCGACGGATTCTGTTGGCTATATCCTTAACGAAGCCGCGCTGAAAAGGATAGGGTATAAAAACCCAATAGGCCAGCCGCTGACTTTTTGGGGCAAACATGGCAAAATTGTAGGTGTGATCAAAGATTTTCATTTTAACTCCATGCATGAAGAAATTAAGCCATTGGTGTTAAGATGTGCCGAAAACGAAAACTATGGCAGTATCCTGTTACGTACGCAGCCCGGCAAAACCCGCGAAGCACTGGCCAGCATGGAAAAGTTGTGCAAACAGCTAAATCCGGCCTTCCCGTTCAATTACAATTTTTCGGATGAGGAATATCAGAAGTTATACCAAAACGAGCAGGTGATTGGTAAACTATCGGACGCATTTGCCTTTTTAGCCATCTTTATATCATGTCTTGGCTTGCTTGGCTTAGCCATGTTCACAGCCGAACAACGTGTAAAGGAGATAGGCATCCGCAAGGTACTGGGCGCGAGTGTAGGCTCGTTGTTCAGGCTTTTATCAACGGAGTTTATGTTACTGGTAGTAATCGCCTTACTTATTGCTTCACCAATAGCATGGTATGCTGCTTCAAAATGGCTGCAGGGTTACGCTTACCGTACACAGGTACAATGGTGGATGTTTGGACTATCGGGCACGTTAATTATTTTGATAGCGCTGGCAACTGTAAGTTTCCAAAGTATTAAAGCAGCGCTGATCAACCCGATAAAAAGTTTGAGATCAGAATAATAGATTAATTATTTCGGATATCGGATTTTTGATTTCGGAATTACCAAATAACAATTTATGTCATTGCAGGGAACCATCAGGGAAAACCTGGAAAAAACCGTGATGATATGTAAAATATATTTTAGCGATGGTGTGCGGAGGGCGCGTTAGGGATTGCAGTGTAAAGCCCACAGCGCGGGTTGGATTGTGGGCAGGAAAGGCGAGGACTTGCAACGGAAAGCCCGGGCCGCAGGCAACGCCCATATTATAACGCAGATTAAAAACACACCTAATAATTGATAGCTTATGATCATGTCATTATAGTAGAAGCGACGAAGCAACAGCATACTATACAGAGCCTATTTGCTTAGCATGCGGTTATCCTCCAACAATGACTAAATGATAGGCCACCAATGAACTAATGAACAAGTGAACCAATGAACTATAATCATGTTAAAGAATTACATCAAAATCGCGTTCCGTAATATTGTTAAAAACAAGGTGCATGCCTTTATTAACATTGCGGGTTTATCGGTAGGGATGGCGGTGGCCATGCTTATCGGTCTTTGGATCTGGGACGAGTTATCGTTTGATAAGTACCATAGCACCTATAACCGCATGGGGCAGATTATGGTTACACAAACGGCAAATGGAGAAACGCCTACTTTTCGATCGACCGTGGTGCCGCTGAGTGCCGAATTGCGCACTAAGTATGCCAGCGATTTTAAACATACTTCGCTTTTTTGGGGTGGGGCGCATATTCTTGCGGTAGGTGATAAAAAGATATCACAAATTGGGGCCTGGGCCGAAGGTGATTTGCCGGCCATGCTCGCATTGAAAATGGTAAAAGGTAGTTATACCGAATTCAGGGATCCTTCATCAATAGTTATATCTCAATCAATTGCCAAAGCGCTGTTTGGTAATGCAGATCCAGTCAATAAAACTATCAAGGCTGATAATAAAACAAACCTAAAAGTTATAGGCGTATATGAAGACTTGCCGCGCAATACCTCGTTTTATGAAACAAAGTTCCTGATGCCTTTTTTTAATAAAAACAATTGGTGGGGCACACAAACAGGAGCATGGGATAACCATGGCTGCTCATTGTATGTTCAGCTGGCTGATAACGTGGATTTTGATAAAGTATCGGCCAAGATCAGGAATATCACCAAGCCGCACTTTAAGATGAATGATGAAAGTATACAGGTGCATCCCATGAGCAAATGGCACCTGTACAGCGATTTTAAAAACAGCAAACCTGTTGGTGGACTTATTGAAATGGTTTGGCTGTTTGGTATTATCGGGGTATTTGTATTGTTACTGGCCTGTATCAATTTCATGAACCTGAGTACTGCCCGAAGTGAGAAACGTGCTAAGGAAGTGGGGATCAGAAAGTCTATCGGTTCCATGCGCTCACAGCTCATCAACCAGTTTTTGAGCGAATCGGTAATATTTGCATGTTTGGCGCTGGTGGTTACGGTGGGTATAGTTTTGGTTGCGCTGCCATCATTTAATCATATTGCCGATAAACAAATAAATATGCCATTTGGCAATGTTTGGTTTTGGCTCCTGGCTTTGGGTTTCACCTTATTTACAGGCGTCATAGCAGGCAGTTATCCGGCATTTTACCTTTCATCATTTGAGCCGGTGAAGGTTTTAAAGGGGACTTTCAAGGTAGGCCGTTTTGCGTCTCTGCCGCGTAAGGTTTTGGTTGTTGTGCAGTTTACGGTATCCATAGCGCTGATTATAGGTACTATCGTTGTGTTCAGGCAAATCCAGTATGCTAAAGACAGGCCGGTCGGTTATTCGCGTGCGGGCTTGCTTTCTATCGAAATGAAGACTCCTGAGATTTACGGACATTATGAAACTATGCGTAACGACCTGATCCAAACCGGTGCGGTTGAGGATATGGCCGAATCAAACAGTACTACTACAGAGATTTGGGCAAATAACGGAGGTTTTGACTGGGAGGGCAAGCCTGCAGGGTTCGACCCAACTTTTGGTACCGTTGCTGCAACTTATGATTTTGGGCATACCGTAGGCTGGAAAATTATCCAAGGGCGGGATTTTTCAAGAAACTTCCCAACGGATACCGGCGCCTTTATCCTGAACGAATCGGCAGTGAAAATGAGCGGCATTAAAAATCCGGTAGGCAAAGTGATCAGGTGGAATAAACAGGATCACATTGTTACGGGCGTTGTGAAGGATATGGTGATGGAATCGCCTTACAAAAAACCTGTAGCTACTGTATTTATGATGCTGCCGGGCTGGGTTAATTTCATAACACTAAGGGTTAAACCAACCATGCCCATGCAGGAGGCTTTAAAAAAGATAGAACCGGTGTTCAAAAAATATAACCCCGGCAGCCCGTTTGATTTTAAGTTTAATGATGATGAGTACGCGAGCAAGTTTTCGGATGAGCAACGGATAGGTAACCTTGCTACCATATTTGCGGTGCTGGCTATATTTATATCGTGCCTCGGCTTATTTGGCCTGGCTTCATTTGTTGCCGAACAACGTATCAAGGAGATAGGGGTACGCAAAGTATTGGGTGCTTCGGTGGCTAATTTGTGGCGGTTGCTCTCCTCCGAGTTTGTGGTTTTAGTTACCATATCACTCTTTATAGCTATTCCTGCAACATACTATTATATGAACAACTGGCTGCATAAGTATGAATACCGGTCGACCATAACCTGGTGGATCTTCGCGGCATCAGGAGTTGGCGCTGTGGTAATCACTTTATTAACGGTTAGCTATCACGCCATAAAAGCAGCGCTGGCTAACCCTGTAAAGAATTTGCGATCGGAATAAGCGATTAGAGGTTGGAGATTATAGGTTAGGAGAAGGGGATACCAATGAACTAATGAACAATTGAACCAATGAACCATGTTTAAAAACTATTTAACCATTGCGTGGCGAAACCTTGTTAAGAACAAGGCGCATACGTTTATTAATATCACGGGCCTTTCGGTGGGGATGGCGGTAGCCGTACTCATTGGCCTCTGGATCTGGGATGAGTTATCATACAATAAGAGTTTTGACAATTATGACCGTATTGTGCAGGTGTGGCAAAATCAAACCTTTAATGGTGTTACCGACGCGCAAACAGCCATGCCTATGCCGCTCGGGTATAAACTCCGGGACGATTTTAAGCATGACTTTAAATATGTAGTGCTTTCAACCTGGACGGATACGCATATTATGGCTTATGATGATAAAAAGCTCACCAAACAAGGGAACTACATGCAGGCCGAAGCACCTGACCTGCTTAGCCTCAAAATGCTGAAAGGCACACGTTCGGGCCTGGCAGATCCCTCATCTGTTATGCTTTCTGCATCACTGGCTAAAGCGCTTTTTGGCGATGCCGACCCGATGCTCAAGACCATTAAAATTGATAACGAGTGGAATGTTAAGGTAACGGGAGTGTATGAGGATATACCGCATAACAGCAATTTTCGGGATCTTGGTTTTGTTGCCCCATGGGATCTGTACATGACCACGATGCCCTGGTTAAAAAATGCCCGTACGCGCTGGGGCAATAATTCCTGGCAAATCTTCGCTCAGCTAAAACCGGGTGCCAATTTGGATAAGGTATCGGCAGAGATCAGGAATGTAAAACTTGACGGTCTTAAAGCCCAGGGCGATAATGTGGGCGTGAGTTTTAAGGCTGCGGTTTTCTTACATCCCATGAGCAAATGGCACCTGTACTCGGAGTTTAAAGGTGGGTTTAATACTGGTGGTGATATCAAATTTGTATGGATGTTTGGCATCATCGGTGTGTTTGTGCTGCTGCTGGCCTGTATCAATTTCATGAACCTGAGCACCGCCCGGAGCGAGAAACGGGCCAAGGAAGTGGGGATCCGTAAAACGGTAGGATCGTTAAGGAGCCAGCTGATCAGCCAGTTTTTTATTGAATCGCTCATGATCGCCGTGTTTGCTTTTGGAGTTTCTATATTGCTGGTACAGTTGATATTGCCCTGGTTTAATACCGTAGCCGATAAAACAATGCATGTGCTTTGGGGCAATATTGTATTTTGGTTGATGGGGTTAGGTTTCAGCATCTTTACAGGCTTAATAGCAGGAAGCTACCCTGCGTTTTACCTGTCGTCGTTTCAGCCGGTTAAGGTGCTTAAAGGTACTTTTAAGGCCGGGCGTTTTGCCGCTATACCACGTAAGGTGCTTGTTGTATTGCAGTTTACAGTTTCGGTTACCCTAATCATTGGTACCATCATTGTTTTCAGGCAGGTGCAGTTTACCAAGAACAGGCCTATTGGGTATGAGCGCACGGGGCTTGTGCAGATGGACATGCGCACGAACGAGATCCATAAGCACTTTGAAGCGGTAAGGACCGATCTGCTTAAATCCGGCGCTATTATTGAAATGGCCGAGTCTGGCAGTCCGCTTACAGGCGTTTATTCAAATAACAGCGGCCTTAACTGGCGGGATAAGCCAGCGGGTTTACAGGATGATTTTGGTACAATAACTATTAGCCCCGAGTTTGGAAAAGTAGCCCAGTGGGAAATTGTTGACGGCCGTGATTTTGAAAAGAATAACCTTGCCGATTCGCTGGGTATTATCGTTAATGAGTCGGCCGCCAGGTTCATGAACTTTAAGCACCCGGTTGGCGAAACGGTAGATTGGTTTAAGAAGTTTAAGATCATTGGTGTAATCAAAGACATGGTGATGTCGTCGCCATATGAGCCGGTTAAGCCATCGGTGTTTTTGTTGGATAAAAATGATTTTAGCCTGCTTGACATCCGCCTGAACCCTAAGATGAGCGCGCATGACGCTTTGGCCAAAATTGAAGCCATGTTTAAAAAATATGCGCCCGGTACTCCTTTTGAATATAAATTTACCGACGAGGAGTATGCCCGTAAGTTTAGCAATGAAGAACGCATTGGCAAGCTGGCCGGCTTTTTTACGCTGCTTGCCATTTTTATCAGCTGCATGGGCTTGTTTGGGATGGCATCGTTCATGGCCGAACAACGTACTAAGGAGATTGGTGTACGCAAAGTGCTGGGCGCTTCAATATTCAGCCTATGGCAATTAATGTCGAAAGAATTTGTGCTCCTGGTGTCGGTATCATTACTGATAGCCATACCAACAGCTTATTACTTTATGCAGGGCTGGCTGCAGGATTATAAATACCGGGCCGATTTATCATGGTGGATATTTGGCCTCACCGCAATAGGAGCTATCGCTATAACGTTGCTCACGGTAAGTTATCAAAGTATAAAAGCAGCTTCAATGAACCCGGTAAAAAGTTTGAAAACGGAATAGGGTGGTTAGTGATTAAAAATTAAAGATCAGTTTTTACCCCGTTGTCGTGCCCTCACGGCAACGGGGGTGGGAGTTTTCTGACCCTGGATTTATAGAATTTAATGAATTAACCGAATGCCAGGCAAATTCCCAAAATTCTTTAATTCGTTTAATCCGAGTTCAGACATTCTGATTCAGACAATAACATATACAAACACTGTAATGTCAATCTTACATCCCCGCATAACGCTTTAAAGCATTATCCTTTCGGCATTCGGCACAAAATCTTACATTTGCCTGTCAATTTGGCTCTAACGACTGCTATGGCGCAATTGTTGAACCAAATTGTATCATAATAAAATAATATGTTAAATTTTATCAGTAAGCTTTTCGGAAGCAAATCAGAACGGGATGTAAAAAGTATACAGCCTATAGTTGAGAAAATTAAGGCTGAATATGCTAAGCTTGGCTCCCTGAGTAATGATGAGCTTAGGGCTAAGACCATATATTTTAAAGAAACCATCGCCGAAGGCCTTTCGGGCATCGACAGCGAAATACAAGCCATTAAAGATCGTACAGAAAACGAGCTTGATATGGATGTAGCCGAAAAAGTTGAGCTTTATACTCAGCTTGATAAGCTTGAAAAAGACCGTAATAAAGAGCTTGAAGATATATTAATGAATATATTGCCCGAGGCATTTGCTGTAGTTAAAGAAACAGCAAGCCGCCTGGCTGCCAATAGTTCATTAGAAGTTACCGCTACCGAGTTTGACCGCCAGCTTGCCGCCCGCAAACCAAACGTTACTATTAAAGGCGATAAGGCTTTGCATAGCAGCACCTGGATAGCAGCCGGCAACGAGGTTACCTGGAACATGGTTCATTATGATGTACAGCTGATTGGCGGTACCGTACTGCACCAGGGCAAAATATCGGAAATGGCCACAGGTGAAGGTAAAACGCTGGTAGCCACGCTGCCTGCATATCTTAATGCTTTAGCCGGACAAGGTGTTCACATCGTAACGGTGAACGATTACCTGGCCCGGCGCGATAGTGAGTGGATGGGGCCGTTGTATGAGTTCCATGGTCTTTCTGTTGATTGTATCGACAAACATGAACCAAACTCTGAGCAGCGCCGTGCCGCTTATTTGGCCGATATTACTTTTGGTACCAACAACGAATTTGGTTTTGATTACCTGCGTGACAATATGACACGCAGCCCTGAAGAGTTGGTACAACGCAAACTGCATTATGCCATGGTGGATGAGGTTGACTCCGTTTTAATTGATGATGCCCGTACACCTTTAATTATATCAGGCCCTATACCACGTGGCGATGAGCATGAGTTTTATGAGCTTAAACCACGCATCGAGCGTTTGGTTAATGCGCAAAAAAACTACGTTAACGGCGTATTGAACGAAGCTAAGAAAGCTATTAACGACGGTAATACCGATGTTGATGGTGGTGGCTTAGCTTTGTTACGTGCTTTCCGTGGTTTGCCAAAAAGCAAGGCATTGATCAAATTCCTGAGCGAAGGCGGTAACCGTACCATCCTGCAAAAGGTAGAGAACCACTACATGCAGGATCAGGGTAAGGAAATGCCTAAGGTTGATTCTGAATTATTCTTCGTTATTGACGAGAAAAACAACCAGGTTGAACTTTCTGAAAAAGGTATTGAACTGATCACCGCATCTGGTGAAGATCCACATTTTTTTGTAATGCCTGATGTTGGTACCGAAATTGCCGAGATTGAAAAATCAGCATTAAGCACCGAAGAAAAGATTGCCCGTAAGGACGAGCTGATGCGCGATTTTTCCATCAAATCTGAGCGGATCCATTCGGTTAATCAGTTATTGAAAGCTTATACCCTGTTTGAAAAAGATACCGAATATATTCTTGACGAAGGCAAGGTAAAGATAGTTGACGAGCAAACCGGCCGTGTATTGGATGGTCGCCGTTACTCTGATGGTTTACACCAGGCTATTGAGGCTAAAGAGAATGTAAAGGTTGAGGATGCTACCCAAACCTTTGCAACCATTACCCTGCAAAACTACTTCAGGATGTACCACAAGCTTTGCGGCATGACCGGTACTGCAGTTACCGAAGCAGGCGAGTTTTGGGAGATCTATAAACTGGATGTGGTTGAAATACCAACCAACTCGGGTATTGTACGTGATGACCGCCAGGATTTGGTTTACCGTACAGTACGTGAAAAATACAATGCTGTTGCCGAAGAGATAGTAAAACTTACCCAGGCTGGTCGCCCGGTACTGGTTGGTACAACATCGGTTGAAATTTCTGAATTATTAAGCCGTATGCTTAAACTGCGCGGTATCAAACATAACGTACTGAATGCCAAAATGCATCAGAAGGAGGCCGACATTGTGGCCGAAGCTGGTAAAGCCGGCACTGTGACCATTGCCACCAACATGGCTGGTCGTGGTACGGATATTAAATTAGGCCCTGGTGTTAAAGAAGCCGGTGGTTTAGCCATTGTGGGTACCGAGCGCCATGAGTCGCGCCGTGTTGACAGGCAGTTGCGCGGTCGTTCTGGTCGCCAGGGTGACCCGGGTTCTTCACAATTCTTTGTATCGTTAGAAGATAACCTGATGCGTTTATTCGGATCAGAGCGGATTTCAAGCCTGATGGTACGTATGGGTATTGAAGAAGGCGAAGTGATCCAGCACTCCATGATCTCCAAATCAATTGAGCGTGCACAGAAAAAAGTGGAGGAAAACAACTTCGGCATTCGTAAACGTTTACTGGAATATGACGATGTGATGAACTCACAGCGTACGGTGATCTACACTAAACGTAAAAACGCCCTGTTTGGCGAGCGTTTAGATGTTGACCTGAGCAACACCATTTTTGATGTGGTTGAGGACATCGTTACCGAATATAAAGAAAGTGCCAACTACGAAGGCTTTAAGCTTGAAGTTATCCGTTTATTCTCGGTTGATATGGAGATTGACGCGGATACATTCACCGCTAAGTCAATCCCGGCACTTACTGATGAAGTGTTCCAAACCGTAATGGACTTTTATAAACGCAAGCAGGAAGCAGTTGCACAACAGGCTTACCCGGTTATTAAAGATGTTTATGAAACCCGCGGTCAATATGTCGAAAACATTGTTGTTCCTTTTAGTGACGGCATCCACGGCATCCAGGTAGCTGTTCCGCTTAAAAAAGCGGTTGAAAACCACGGTCACGAGGTATTTAAATCTTTCGAGAAAAACGTTACGCTGTACCTGATCGACGATGCATGGAAAGAGCATCTGCGCGAAATGGACGAGTTAAAACAATCGGTACAAAACGCGGTTTACGAACAAAAGGACCCACTGTTGGTTTACAAGTTTGAGGCCTTTGAATTATTCCGCGGCATGCTGGCCAATGTGAACAAGGAAATTGTAAGCTTTCTGTTCCGCGGCGGGATCCCGGTTCAGCAACAGGCCGAAGAGGTAAGGGAAGCAAGGCCCGAGCCGAAGCTTGACCTGCGCAAAATGAAAACTACCAAGGCCGAAGTAGTGAGCGAAAGCAACGGCGTGCCTATGGATGATTTCCAGGAGCCGCAAAAAATTACCCCGGTAAGGGTTGAAAACAAAATTGGCCGTAATGATCCTTGCCCTTGTGGTAGCGGTAAAAAATACAAAAACTGCCACGGCGTAGGGCAGAATTAATATAAAGCTCGTGAAAACGGGCTATGATAATCACGTCATTGCGAGGTATAAAGCAATCCCAAACTATACAGGGCAAACTTTAATGGATGCTCTGCAAATCAGGGATTGCTTCGTACCTCGCAATGACGGTTAAAAAAGGGTGTCATGCTGAGCCTGTCGAAGCATGGTGGGAGTGCCTTTACTCGCGACCCTTCGACAGGTTCAGGGTGACAGGCCTCTATGCAAGTTTCATCCACTATTAATGCCAAATAATAATTTATCATATGAAAAAAGCAGTATTTGATCATCAAGCTAAACCAGCCATTATCAGATACTGCTTTTTTGTATTATTACTATTGACATCAGGCCAGGTCTTTGCCCAAACACGCGGCAAGGTTGAAGTAATCAAAGACCCACTGGTTGACAGCCTGATAGCTAAAAGATTTACGCTGAACAGTACAGCAGGTACCGATGCTGCCGGTTATTCATCCTATGGCTACCGCGTACAGTTCTTCAGCGGCTCAAACCGAAAGGATGCCTATAATGCGCAAAACCGGTTGCAGCAGCAATACCCCGAACTGCGTACGTACATCAGTTACCGCGAGCCCAACTTTAAGGTAAAGGCAGGCGATTTCCGTACCCGGCTTGAAGCCGAAAAACTGGTACAGGAGCTGCGCTCGTCGTTTTCGAGCATATTCATCATTTCCGAAAAAATAAATCTTCCTAAAACGGATCCTAATAATGATTAAAGAGCAAATACAGGAATTATCCGCAAAAATATTCAATGAGGTAGTGGCTAACCGCCGTCACCTGCATGCCAACCCCGAGCTTTCATTTCATGAATTGCAAACCTCGGTTTTTGTAGCCAACAAGCTTGAAGAGCTTGGCCTGGAATACCATAAGATGGCCGATACAGGTTTGGTAGCCCTCATTAAAGGCGAAAAACCGTCGGATGCCGGCAATGTGGTTGCATTGCGTGCCGATATGGATGCGCTTCCGATATTGGAAGCCAATGATGTTCCGTATAAATCGCAAAACCCGGGCGTGATGCATGCCTGCGGACACGATGCGCATACCTCATCATTATTAGGCACGGCTAAAATATTAACCGAATTGAAAAGCCAGTTTGCTGGCACCGTTAAGCTGATCTTTCAGCCTGCCGAAGAAAAACTTCCCGGCGGTGCAAGCCTCATGATTAAAGAGGGCGTTTTGGAAAATCCAAAACCGGCTGCCGTTTTAGGTCAGCATGTAATGCCTTTAATTGATGCCGGAAAAGTAGGTTTTCGTGCAGGTAAATATATGGCCTCAACTGATGAACTTTATGTTACTGTTAAAGGTAAAGGCGGTCACGGCGCCCAGCCGCAGCAAAATATCGATCCGGTTATCATCACCGCACATATATTAACCGCGTTACAGCAGGTGGTGAGCCGTTTTGCCGACCCTAAAAGCCCGTCGGTATTATCATTTGGTAAGGTGATAGCCAATGGTGCAACCAATGTAATCCCTAATGAGGTTTATTTGGAAGGTACTTTCCGTACCATGGATGAAAAATGGCGTGAGGAAGCCCACAAACGCATGAAAAAAATGGCCGAAGGCATTGCCGAAAGCATGGGCGGAAGCTGCGATTTTAATATCATGCGTGGTTATCCGTTCCTGATTAACGAAGAAAAATTAACCCATGCCACCCGCGGCCATGCCGAAGCTTACCTGGGGAAAGAAAACGTGCTCGACCTGGACATCTGGATGGCTGCCGAAGATTTTGCTTATTACTCGCAGGCTGCCAGCAGCTGTTTTTATCGCCTCGGCACCCGTAACGAAGCCCGGGGAATAACTTCATCTGTGCACACGCCTACTTTTGACGTGGAAGAAGATGCATTTAAAATAAGTACCGGTTTGATGGCCTATTTGGCGGTTAAACAGTTAGGTAACTAATTTGAGGCGAAAGGTTAAAGGCGAAAGGTGTAGCTGCCTTTAACCTTTTGCCTTTAACCTAATTTTACTATGAAAAAAATATTCCTGATCCTTATCCTTATTTCTGCCAGTCTGCTAACAAAAGCGCAGCAGATCAATCGCTTTAACCCGGATACAATTCGTACTATCGTAATTGATTCGCTGGTTGATATCCGCTCGCATAAACTCAACGCGCAGGATTTTATTGATGCCGTATTGGCTGATACGGGCTTTTACAAAGCTTTCCAAAATATGAAACAGTTCGGCTTTACTGCCGAAAACCGCATTTTTACTTACGATAATAAGAACAAGGTAAACGGACGCATCTACCGCAAAATACTCCATAGCAACGCTGCCGGTAAACATAAAATTGAATATGTTGCCAAAAAGGATAGCGGCGATGTATACAAAAAGAATGGCAAATATCAGTTGTACACGGTTGAGATGTTCGATTTTATTTTCATGAACGCGTATAATTCCGATTTTACCAAGGGTGATGCCCTGCCTGGATCGGGAGGTAAAAATGAATCGTATAAAAGCAAACTCAAAACGCTGATCTTTACGCCGGGCCGTAAGGTAAGCGGAATCCCTTTCATTAGCAGCAAAACGGAAATTTTCTCTAATGATATGCGCCAGTATTATTATTACGAATTCGCGCGTGGTAAATACCTCGACACCATTCCTGTTTACCGCTTTAAGGTGAGGTGCAAGCCGAGCACATCCGACAGTGATACCATGATCAAGGAAATGACCACCATTTTTGATGAGCGTACTTTCCAGATCCTGGGCCGGTATATTGATATGAAGTTCAGTAATATGTTTCTTGATTTTAATGTGCAGATGAACATCGAGCTTAATAATTTCCAGGGCGAACCGCTACCTGCAAAAATCACCTACCAGGGTAATTGGAATATTCCTTTTCATAAGGAAGAACGTGCGAGTTTCCTGATTGTACATAAGGATTATAAGAAAGAGTAGGTAACATTATTTATTATTTCCCACTGCCGCGGGTTTTCAACCCGTGGTAACTATGGTTTCAGCTTTCAGCTGAATCGTGGAGCCAGTTAAGCTGAAAGCTTTCCCTATGCCAACCACGGGTTACGCTATCGCTAAACCCGCGGTAGCCTCGAGTAAATTATTTCCACATTAATAGAGTTGGTATTTTGCCAACTGTTTATTACATTTGTTTAGTGAGATCGTCATCAAGGCTATGGCTGCTTACGCAGGATAATTAACAATATGTTTTACTTCTAAAAAATTTGTAGATGGGAAGTCTTTTAAAACCGACTGTAAAAATTTCAACGAATGAAAATTATTTACAAAAGCAGACTATACGAGTTTGCTCGAAAACATTCAGATTCAGGTAAGCATTTAAATGCCTGGATTAAAATTACACAAGATGTTACTTGGAGTAAAAGTTCAGATGTACGATACAGTTTCCCTAAAGCTAAAATCATCAAAAATGACAGAGCCAGATTTGAGCTTATGGGAAATAAATACCGCCTGATTGTTGAGGTGGATTATGACGATGGAATTGTTCTGATTAGATTCATCGGAACCCACGCTGAATATACTAATATTGACGCTGAGACAATCTTAATAACATAGGATTATTGAAGTCAAAATGATAAAAATATGGCACAGTCACATTGGTTTTTAATTGAAACCGAGCAAGAATGCACAAAAGCTCTTGCTCGGTTTGAAGAAATAAGGAAAGCATCAAAAGGAACAGAAGAGCATAAGGAAAAACTTCTGCTGGCACACCTTATTTCGGAATATGAAAATGCAAATAGCACCTTACCTGATGTTGATCCGATAGAACTGATCAAAATCAGGATGGAGGATTTTGGCTATAAATCCGCCGATCTTGCTAAACAATATGGCGACAAAGGAACAGTAAGTAAAGTTTTAAATTATAAGCAGGCGCTTTCCCTTACGATGATCCGGAAATTCAGCGCATTACTTCGGATTCCTCCCTCTGCATTAATTAAAGAATACCACTTAGCAGAGTAAGATTTACGAAGTTTCTAAAACTTCGTAAATCAGCCATTTAAAGCCATCACAGATGCTGCTAATGCTTTACCCGCCAAATAACTTTTTAAAAGCTGAGATTGTTTAGGATAAGTGGATGTTTTGCAGTAAGTAATATATTCATGATTTGATTGACTTTATACGCCTGGGTAACCAAAAAAATATATTTTTGATGGTTCGATGTTTATATCCTTCAACCGGTTAATGCCTTTTAATTTCATTAAATTATTTCTGTTGATCTTATTTGCTTTTACTTTTCCAAAAGTTAAAGTGAAAACGGCTGTTTGTAATGGCAGTTATGGCGATCCGGTAGTAAAACTTGATTTCGGATCGGGGATGAGTAGTACAGGCCCTTCTTTATCGGCAGATATTACAACTATGACCTATGTTTCTGGTTGTCCGAAAGATGGTCAGTACTCGATTGTAAGCAGCAATACCTCATGTTATAATACATGGCATAATGTACTTCATGATCATACAGGCAATGCGGGCGGCTACATGATGCTCGTGAATGCATCATATGCGCCGAGCGTTTTTTTTACTGAAACAAAAGATCTTAATCTGTGCGAAAACACAACTTACGAATTCTCCGCATATGTGCTTAACCTGATGAAACTCTCATCAAGCGATGCAAGTGTTGTTCAGCCCGATTTACTGTTTACCATAAAAAAGCCGGATGGAACGGTGTTAGCCCAGTATGATACAAATACCATACAGCCTACCGCGAATCCTGAATGGAACAAGTATAGTGTGCCGTTTTCAACTGGTGCCGGTGTTACGCAAATTGTATTGGAAATCAAGAATAATGGGCCGGGGGGTAATGGAAACGATTTGCTGCTTGACGATATAGAATTCAGGGCTTGCGGACCTAACATTAAAGTTGGATTTACAAATGTTGACAACACCGAACCGCAAAATATCTGCAAGGGGCAGGTGCAAAACTATAAACTTATAGCCGATCTGAATAACGGCTATAACAACCCTAAAGTACAATGGCAAAGCAGTACTGATGGTGGCGGTAGCTGGACTAACATTCCGGGTGCTACTGATCTTAGCTATGCTTTTCAATTTGCTGCGGATAAACCGGTAGGTACCTACCAATACAGGATGGCTGCTGCTGAAGGAGATAATATCAATTCGCCAACTTGCCGCGTTTACTCAGACGTGCGCACCATAACGGTTAATGCTTACCTGGCCAAACCTTCTATTACTGCATCGGCTGTATGCGAAGGGGATGTGCTTACACTTACTGCAAATGCGCCGGGAGCAATCAGGTATGAATGGACCGGGCCGGGCGTTACCGCTAATAATAAAGCTCAAAATCCTCTGGTAATTGACAATGCCACTGTTGCTGCTAATGGCGATTATCAGGTTACTGTGTTCTCGGCTGGTGATTGTCCTACTTTATCAGATAAAGTTACAGTAACTGTTAACTTAAAACCCGTTATACCTGTTCTCACCCCAGCTCCAATTTGTAAGGGCGACCTAATCATTCTCAATGAAACTACGCCCAATGCCAAAAGCTATAGCTGGTCGCCGGTTACAGGCTTATCCGATCCAACTGCGGCAAGCCCTATAGCCAAGCCTGCTGAAACAACCACTTATACAGTAACAGTAACAAGCAATGGGGATTGTACTGCAACCCAAACAGTGACTGTAACAGTTATGCCTGCACCCGAAGCAAGTATAAGTCCGCAGAAAAAAATCTTTGAAGGGCAGTCTGTAGTACTGGACGCCCAGGCAAGCAATGCCGAGACCTATTTATGGAGCCCGGCCGGGGGACTCGACGATCCTACCAAACTGAATCCTGTTGCCAGCCCTACCGATGATGTTACTTATACCCTGAAAGCCTCATCGGGTATTGGTTGCGGATATGTTAATGCCTCAGTTTTTGTGCGGGTTTATAAAAAAATCGTTATCCCATCAACGTTTTCGCCCAATGGAGATGGTTTAAATGATTACTGGGATATCGAAGCTTTATCAACCTACCCCAAAAGCACCATGAATGTTTTTAGCCGTAGCGGGCAAAAAGTATATACCTCAACAGGTTACGATAAACCGTGGAATGGAGCCTATAAAGGTCATATTTTGCCCCCGGGCACTTATTACTATGTGATTGACCTTAAAAACAACGCACCATTATTATCGGGTTGGGTGCTTATTGTACGCTGATTATATAAAGTTAAAAGCAGAATGAACAAAGCTTAAGGTAAATAAATTAATTATAGTTATAAGTTATTACTGAAACTAATTCATAGACTTTATACATCAGGGGAATCCCGGAAAAAGTTGTTATGGCGTATGAAATATATCTTAGTGATGGTGCGCGTGGGCCGCGTTAGTGATAGTAGCGGATACCGGCCACGCGCGTAATGCCTGCAGGCGTATGAGCGGATAGCACGGGCCGCAGGCAACGCTCATGTTATAAAACGGATCTGGAGATAGTCGGTGTTTAGTTCTGTCCAACGTTTAAATCTTTCTTTTATCAAAATAATCGGTGAAATCAATCCAATCGGAGAAATCAAACAGGTTAAAACTTAATGATCTTTTCTATCTGCTCATTTACAAACTTGATGGTATCGGGTTTAAATAGGTTCCCTTCTTCATCAAACTCTTTGTGTATGGCCGCTATGTGTAATTTAAGCGCCATAATGTTGAGGTGCAGGTAATGGCAAACGCCGGTAAAATGGTCAACCCCGCGGATATTACCATATTTGCCCGATGATAAGCCTACCAATGCCGCTTTTTTATCATAAAAACTTTCGGGGAAACTACAGGCATCAATGAAAACCTTAAGCACACCCGGAAAGCTGCCGTTATATTCTGGGATAAGGAATATGAATTTATCTGTATTGGTAACTATTTGCTGGATAGGCTCAAATGCTGCGCTGCGTTTGTTGTAGAGGTCGGTTTCAATAACGTTTGGGGGCAGCTGAGCAAGTGATAAGATGCCCGCTTCAACACCCTTTTCCTGCAGTTTTTGCTGATAAACCTTAGCAAGTTTGAGCGTTGAGCTTCCCGGTCTGTTGGTTGACGATATTATGGTTATCATTTATTATTGGTAAATTGCTGACTGATCTGATTAGTAATATCGTTGTTGAGTAATTTGTAATGTTTTGTTAATGAATGCTTTAGTAATAAATATGATTAAGTAATAATATTTATTAATTGTCGCACTGATAGTTCACTAATTTGATCAATATTGTTTGTAAATAGGCAAAAGCTGTGGAATTCTGCATTATTTAATTCCGTATCTTTATCACCGGATAAAAACTTTACGAAAGTAGAAATTTCTGTTTCTATTTAACGTTGTTATAAATCACAGAACTATAAATTTTTTTAAACTATAGAATGAGTAAAATTATTGCTTTAGCCAACCAGAAAGGCGGCGTAGGGAAAACTACATCATCTATAAATCTGGCTGCAAGTTTAGCTGTATTAGATTATAAAACCTTGTTGGTTGACGCCGACCCGCAGGCTAATTCAACTTCGGGCATTGGTTTCGATCCCCGCAATATAAAAAACAGTATCTATGAATGTATCATCAATGAGGTTGACCCTCATGAGGCCATTCAGAAAACTGAAACTCCCAATCTTGATTTATTACCTGCACACATTGACCTGGTAGGTGCCGAAATTGAAATGATCAATTTAAGCGGCCGTGAGTATAAAATGAAACAGGTATTTGACAAGGTGCGCGACGAATATGATTTTATTATTATTGATTGCTCACCTTCATTGGGTTTGATCACCATTAATGCCTTAACCGCGGCCGATTCGGTAATAGTGCCGGTACAGTGTGAATATTTCGCATTGGAAGGCTTAGGTAAATTGTTGAATACCATTAAAATTGTTCAATCGCGACTTAACCCCCAACTGGAGATTGAGGGGATCCTGTTAACCATGTACGATGTGCGTTTACGCCTGAGCAACCAGGTGGTTGACGAGGTTAAAACTCATTTTGAGGATATGGTTTTTGACACCATTATACAGCGCAATACCCGTTTAAGCGAGGCGCCAAGCTTTGGCGTGTCGGTAATTATGCATGACGCTACCTGTAAGGGTGCAATAAATTATTTAAACCTTGCCCGCGAAATTTTGGAAAAAAACGGATTGGTAAAGGGTGAACAAGCAACAGCTACAGCAACAGTATAGTAAATGAGTGGTGAAAAGAGAAATGCCCTGGGAAAGGGACTGAGTGCGCTATTGAACGACACGCCTAATGTACAGCCATACCAAAACAGAAGTAGAGAAACAGCAAGCCCTGCCGAAGTAAATGACCTTGGTTCGGTTAATGAAATAAAACTGGCCGAAATTGAAGTAAACCCTTTTCAGCCCCGTACCGATTTTGATGAGCAGGCACTGGCCGAGCTTTCAGAGTCGATCAAACTGCAGGGTTTAATTCAGCCGATAACGCTCAGAAAAATTGGGGCGCATAAATATCAGCTGATATCAGGAGAGCGTCGTTTTCGCGCGTCAAAGCTGGCCGGTTTAACCCAGATCCCGGCTTATGTGCGCACTGCCAATGATCAGCAAATGCTGGAGATGGCACTTATCGAAAACATTCAGCGCGAAAACCTGAATGCCATTGAGGTTGCCCTGAGTTTTCAGCGCATGATTGAGGAATGTAACCTGAAGCAGGAAGAACTGGGCGACAGGGTGAGCAAAAACCGCTCAACAGTTACCAATTATCTGCGCCTGTTAAGGTTGCCGCCGGTTATCCAGGCCTCTATTCGTGATGGCGAGCTTTCAATGGGGCATGCCAAAGCTATTTTAACGCTAACCGATCCTGCCAAACAATTATTTATACATCAGCATATTATTAAGGAAGGTTTATCCGTTCGTAAGGTTGAAGGACTGGTAAGAGATATGCAAAAGTCGCCGGTAAAAAAAGAAGGCAAACAGCCTGAGCCGGTATCATATCAGTTGCAGAAGATCCAGGATGATCTGGCTTCAAAATTTAGTACAAGGGTAAAACTAAAAGTTGGCAGCCGCGGAAGCGGTGTTATCGAGATTCCTTTCCTTTCGGAAGATGATCTTGGCCGCATCCTTGAAATGCTTGATTGGTAATTGTTAGCTATAATGTATAAATATCTGTTTTTTTTAGGTGTATTTACTTTTTTTATTTCTGCCGCGCAGGGTCAGGTAATTGATAGTACGGGGAATAAAAAAAGTGATACGCTGAAAGTAAAGCATCCTGTTAAAACCCCGTCAGGCTCATTTGCCCCAAAGATTGATCCAGCCAAAGAAAAGATCTATCATCCTGACAGTACCCATATTCCGCATAAAGCAGTAATGCATTCATTGATGATACCGGGCTGGGGTCAGGTGTATAACCACAGATGGTGGAAAGTGCCGTTAATTTACGGAGGTTTAGGTTTGCTAACCTCGGCCATTATATATAACCAGCATTATTACAAGGAATATTTAACATTATCAAGATACCGCCAGGGTACTCCTCCTAATCCAGGCGACCCTTATTATACAGAATATAACCTTTATAAAGACGTGCCTGACGCCAACCTGAGCGATGCCCGTGAAAATTCAAGGCGTAACCGTGATTTGAGCATACTTGGCTTTTTAGCCGTATGGGGCATCCAGGCTATTGATGCTTATATCGATGCCAAGTTCATCCACTCATACACGGTGGATAATAACCTGTCGTTCAAAGTAACTCCGGGTATAATTAATCAGCCGGTTTACGCGCAGGGGGCTAATAATGCTTATATTCCGGGTTTAAAAGTTACCTTTACGTTTTAATAAGGAAAACCACAATACCTGAAATGAAGATAGCACTACTTGGCTACGGAAAAATGGGCAAGATCATTGAAAAGATAGCCCTTAGCCGCAAGCATGAAATTGTACTTACCATTGATCATGAAACCCTTCATGACCTCACACCCGAAAACCTGCAAAAAGCAGATGTGGTAATTGAGTTTACTACCCCGGCATCCGTATTATCAAATATTGAGCATTGCTTTAATGCCAATGTACCTGTTGTTATTGGTACTACAGGCTGGTACGAGAAATTACCGGAAGTAAAACAGCGATGTATTGAGGGGAATAAATCATTATTGTGGGCTTCAAACTTTAGCGTTGGCGTTAACGTGTTTTTTTACGTGAATAAGCTGTTGGCTAAAGTCATGAACAAGTACCCTTATTACGAAGTACAGGTTGAAGAGATCCACCATACCCAAAAAATGGATTCGCCAAGCGGTACGGCAATAACCATCGCCGAAGGCATCATTAACAACACCGATACCAAAAACGAGTGGGTTAATGTATTAACCACCGACGACAGCGATGACGATGCGAATGTTGCTCCTAACCAATTGCTTATAGAATCATTAAGGATTGATAGTGTACCGGGTACGCACACTGTTATTTATGATTCGGAAGTGGATAGCATCGAATTTAAGCATACCGCCCATAACCGCAATGGGTTTGCTTTAGGCGCTGTACTGGCTGCCGAGTGGCTGCACGATAAGAAGGGTTTTTACTCTGTTGAAGCCATGTTTGATTTTAACAGCTAATAGCTTTTTAATATAAATGGCAATAGCGGGCTATATAGGGTTTTATATCATTACAGGCCCGCTATTGATTTTAATACTGGCCGGATACTGGAAACTTTTTGAAAAAGCTGGTCGCCGGGGGTGGGAAGCACTGATCCCGGTTTACCATCTTTACATTATGCTTAAGTTGAGCCAGCGACCGTTGTGGCTCCTTTTGTTGCTTTTAATACCGGGCATAAACTTTATTATAAGTATCGGTATCCTTATTGATTTTATTAAATCGTTTGGCAAGGTGGGCATAGGGCAAATAACCATGTCGGTGCTGTTGCCGTTTATTTTTATCCCCAAGTGGGGCTTTGATAAAAACACCCGTTATGTTGGCCCGTCGGCAAGTGACGATTTCAGGGAAAAATACCGTGACCTTGATAAATCCCCACTAAGGGAATGGACGGAAGCCATTCTTTTCGCTGTAATTGCGGCAACGGTTATCCGCGGGCTTTTCCTCGAGGCTTTTACCATCCCTTCGTCATCTATGGAAAGCTCGCTAATGGTAGGCGATTTTTTATTTGTGAGCAAGATCAATTACGGTGCCCGCCTGCCCATTACCCCCATAGCATTTCCGTTTGCACATCACACTATGCCGCTCACCGGTACCAAATCCTATTGGGATGGAATTAAGCTGCCCTACTATCGATTGCCGGGTTTCAGCGAAGTAAAAAAGGGTGATGCGGTAGTGTTTAACTATCCAATGGATGCCGATTCGCCGTTTTACCGCCCTGTAGATAAGCAGGAAAATTATATCAAACGGTGCCAGGGCACGCCCGGCGATACCATAAAGC
Organism: Mucilaginibacter sp. SJ; assembly: GCF_028993635.1. NCBI lineage: Bacteria > Pseudomonadati > Bacteroidota > Sphingobacteriia > Sphingobacteriales > Sphingobacteriaceae > Mucilaginibacter > Mucilaginibacter sp. SJ. Next base: position 2,849,432 of record NZ_CP118631.1, on the reverse strand, counting down.
TGGAGTACGGCCAGGTATACGTAAATAACCGTTTGATAGCTAACCCGCCCAACGCAGAAATGGAATACCGGGTGCGTACAAATGGCTTGGGAGGAGGGTTTGGCCCTCATATGCGGTATGATCTTCACCTGGAAGATATTCAGCAATTTACCCGGGTTGATTTTACAGTAAACACAACGGCGGAGTCGGCCGAAAAACTAAAAACATATCCCTATATCAAGGCGGTGAAGCCCGATGTTAAGTTAAGAGGGGTGTATGATCATGAGGTTTTTCCGCATGATCCACGCTTTAGGTGGAACGAGGATAACCTGGGGCCAATTATTATTCCGCGAAGAGGCTGGACAGTTAAACTGGACAGTATCACCATGCCTTTTTACCGCCGGGCCATTGAGGTGTATGAAAATAATAAGGTGGAGGTTAAAGGGAACGCGGTTTTTATTAATGGGAGCAAGGCCGATAGTTATACCTTTAAAATGGATTATTATTGGATGATGGGCGATAACCGCCATAACTCTGAAGATTCGCGTTTTTGGGGCTTTGTCCCCGAAGACCATATTGTAGGTAAAGCCGTATTGGTATGGATGAGCTGGGATGCCAATTCGCCTTCATTTTGTAAAATAAGATGGGACAGGGTATTTAAGAGGATTGATTAGAGAGATGTGCAAATGTGCAAATTCCGGATGTGCAGATGAATGGTTTGATTGACATCTTTTAATTATTATTGAGGAGCGTAACATATAACGTGTAACATATATCTTATACATAAATATAAACATTAAAAAATCTGCACATTTGCACATCCGTAATCTGCACATTTAAAACAATCTGCACATTTGCACATCTGAAATTTGCACATCAAAAATATGAACTGGAAATTCTGGAAAAAGAAAGATTCAACTAAAGTAAAAAAGAAAAAAAGTGCGCTTCGTGAATGGGGCGATGCTATCATATTTGCAGTAATAGCCGCCACCCTTATCCGTACGCTGTTTATCGAGGCCTACGTTATCCCCAGCGGCTCGATGGAAAACTCACTTTTAATTGGCGACTACCTGTTTGTAAGCAAGGTTAATTATGGCGCAAGGATGCCTATAACGCCTGTTTCATTCCCGTTTATGCACCACACTACCCCTTTTGGTACCAAAGCCTATTGGGATGGCGTAAAATTGCCGTATTACCGTTTGCCGGGTTTGAGCGACATAAAAAAGCAGGATATCGTGGTTTTTAACGCGCCGATTGAGGCCGATTCTCCTTATTTCAGGCCGGTGGATAAGCGCGAAAACATTATCAAACGCTGCCAGGGTACTCCCGGGGATACCTTAAGCGTAGTTAATGGGCAGGTTTATATTAACGGCAAGGCCGCTCCAAATCCGGAAAGGGGAAAGGAAGGTTATTTTGTTGAAACCAACGGGCAGGAATTTAACCCGGCTATTTTGAACGAACTTAAGATAGACATCAGGGGCAATACCGGCAACCGTTATGAAATGATGATGGGAAAAGAATCGGCAGCTACTTTGAAAACTTATTCAAATGTAAAATCAATTGTGCCGGCTTTAACGCTTAAGGGTACCAGTGACCCGCTGAACCCGGTTTACCCTGCCAAGTACCCGCGTTATAAGATCACACCTAATTTTCCTGACTTTAAATGGAATGTTGACAACTACGGCCCAATCATTATCCCTAAAAAAGGCTGGACAGTTAAATTGGATAGCCTGACTTTCCCGGTTTACGGCCGCGCTATTGAAATTTATGAAAACAATAAGGTAAATGTTGTTGGCAAGGATATCATGATTAACGGAAAAAAAGCCGATACTTATACCTTTAAGCTCAACTATTATTTTATGATGGGCGATAACCGTCATAATTCGGAAGACTCGCGCTTTTGGGGTTTTGTTCCCGAAGATCACGTAGTAGGCAAAGCTTTATTTACCTGGATGAGTATTGACAGTACAGCCAGCTTCTTTGATAAAATAAGGTGGAACAGGTTGTTCAGGGGCATACATTAATTGAAAATATAAAAACACCAAAGTGAACGGAATAGGATTAATAATAGTATTTGTTCTTTTTATAGTACTGCCATTTGCAGGTTTATGGAAACTGTTTGAAAAGGCAGGGCGGCCAGGCTGGGAAGGCATTGTGCCACTCTACAACTTTTTCATCATCATTAAGTTAACTGGTAGGCCGGCGTGGTGGTTTATTATGCTGCTAATACCAGGCTTAAACTTTTTGATAGCGCTGGGCTTGATTGTTGATTTTTTAAAATCGTACGGAAAGTTCACTTTTGTTGAACATGTGCAGGGTGTGATCCTTCCGTTTATATATTTCCCTAAATGGGGCGGTGATAAGGATACCAAATATTTAGGCCAGTCGGCGAGCCCCGAGTTCAGGACTAAGTATAAGATTGCCCTAAAGAAAACCCAGGCACGTGAGTGGGCTGATGCCATCATTTTTGCGGTAATTGCTGCCACACTGATCCGCACGCTGTTTATTGAGGCTTATGTGATCCCCAGTGCTTCCATGGAGAGTTCATTGCTTATTGGCGATTACCTGTTTGTAAGCAAAGTGAACTATGGAGCGCGTTTACCTATGACCCCAGTTGCATTCCCTTTCGCACATCATACCATGCCGCTTATCAACACCAAAGCCTATTGGGATGGTATCGAATTACCATACTACCGCCTGCCTGGTTTAAGTGATATTAAAAAAGGCGATGTGGTAGTGTTCAATTACCCTATGGATGCCGATTCGCCTTATTTCAGGCCGGTTGATAAACGCGAAAACTATATCAAACGCTGCCAGGGTACCCCGGGCGATACGCTGAGTGTAGTTAAGGCCCAGGTATTTATAAATGGGAAAGCTGCTGTTACACCACCAAAAGGCGAGATCACCTATGATGTTAAAACAGATGGGAACGAGCTTAACCCGCAGATAGCAACGGATTTGCATTTGTCGGATATTTCATCGGTAAATAATACTGAGTTTATTACCAATACCACCGAGGAATCGGCAAAAGCACTGAGGGGATATTCAAACATCAAGTCAGTTACTCCGCGGCTAACTCCGCCGGGAGCGTCTGATCCGATGAACCCGGTTTACCCTGCCATTTTCTCCAACTACAAAATAGGAGCTAACACTCCCGACTATAAATGGAATGTAGACAACTTCGGGCCTGTCATTGTACCTAAAAAGGGCTGGACAGTAAAGCTGGATAGTTTAACTTTCCCCATCTACGGTCGTGCGATAGCCGTATATGAAGGCAACAAGGTTGAAGTGAGCGGTAAAGACATCCTGATCAATGGCAAAAAAGCTGATAGCTATACCTTTAAACTCAACTACTATTTTATGATGGGCGATAACCGTCATAACTCAGAAGATTCACGTTTCTGGGGCTTTGTTCCTGAAGATCATATTGTGGGTAAAGCGCTGTTTATTTGGATGAGTGTTGACGACAATGCATCGTTCATCCACAAGATCCGCTGGAGCAGGTTGTTTAATCTGATCCATTAGCCCCTAACCCCCTGAAGGGGGGAATTAAAGTGAGAAGCCTGTTTTGCTTAGCAAAACAGGCTTCTCACTTTAATAAAATCACTGCCGCGGGCTTTCAGCCCGTGGTTTAGCATGGTTTCAGCTTTCAGCTGAAGCTCCGTAAGCTGAAAGCTTACTTTGTGGTTGCCACGGGTTACGCTGCGCTAAACCCGCGGTAGCGGGCTAATATTGAACCTTTCCGCCAATTTATTCAAATCTTCAACAACGGCATCAACTAATGGTATACCGTTGGCCATCCTGTCAGTTTCTGCTTTCAGTTCGGGCTCGCCGGGGATAATAACTTTTTGATCAGGATCAACCGTGGCCGAGGATTTAAACCGTTCTACCCAGTTATCTAAATGATCTTTAAACTCATCTACCGGCCGAAAGCCATCAATGCGCATAGCACCTAAAAAATGCCCTATGCCTGCACCAACGGGATCATTCGGCGGATCAAGAAAGGCCACGAACGGCGGTACCCATGGACCGTAATTGGCACCTGATAATACTGCGGATAAAATATCAACGGTCGCGCTCAAACCAAAACCTTTATGACTGCCATGGTCGCGGTCGCTGCCGAGGGGTAGGAGAGAGCCGCCGGTTTTTAGCGCATGCGGATCGGTAGTGTAATTGCCTTCTTTATCCTGGATCCAGCCTTCGGGAACCTGCTTGCCTAAGCGCTGGGCTATTTCCAGTTTACCGTTAGCAGCGGCTGAGGTGGCCATATCAACAATTACCGGGGGATATTTTCCTGCCGGAAAAGCATAACACATAGGGTTAGTACCCAAAAGCCGTTCACTGGAAAACGTGGGCGCTACCAGCGGGCTGGCATTGGTCATGGCAAAACCGATCATATTTTTCTCCACAGCCATCAACGCATGATAACCGGCAATACCAAAATGGTTGGAGTTACGTACTGATATCCAACCCGAGCCGTATAGCTCAGCTTTTTTAATGGCTACCTCCATGGCAAAGGGGGCTATTACTAAACCAAACCCTGCATCGCCATCTACAGTGGCTGTTGTGGGCGTTTCATGCACTATCCGGATGTTGGGCGTAGGATTAATGCGTTTCTTCTCCCACAGGCGTACATAACCGCTCAGGCGGGCCACGCCATGCGAGTCGATACCACGGAGATCGGATTTGAGCAGCACGTCGGCGGCTAATACCGCATGTTCATGGCTGCAGCCAATAGCTTTGAATATATTTTCGGTAAATGTGCGTAGAGTGGATGGCGATATCAACATACGGCAAAGATAACCGTTGATTTTTAAAATGATTACGCTGATTTCGCTGATGAGGAACCTTGATATAACTGATTTGAGGATTGCCTGATATTAATTTACTGGCGGTAATATTCTGATGTTAAATTTGCGTTAGGGATAGAAGCGGATACCGGCCAAGTGGCTAAGGCCCTGTGTAGTATGAGCGGATAGCCCGGGCCGAAGGTAACGCCATAATTAGTAAAAAAACCTTTTGAGTTAGGCACCAGTGAGCCATATCCCACAGGCAGCCACACAACACTTGCGCCAAAAGAGAGATATAAGATGAACTTCCGCTAATCTCCAATCACCAACCTCTAATCTCTACCTTCAAGCCATCGCAAACTCGGGCTTTACTTCGCTCAGGTGTTTGTTGTACCAGTTGGTACTGTTATATCCGGCGTTTATTTCGTAGACCTCGGGTTTTAGTTTCAGCAGGTTAAGGATATCCTGGCATGAAAAACGGTTACAAACCGGGTACAGCTCTTTAAATACACGCTCGATAAAATAAAAATCTTCGGGGTGGTCGAGTGCAAAACGGTGCGACATGGAATAATCCAGGCCGGTTTCCCAGGTTACGTTGCCGATGTTAAAAATAAGCGGATTTTCATAGATGTAGGGCGAGGTATGCTCCAGATCATGGGGGCGACCGGCATTTTCCCAGGCTTGTTTGAGGCAGGCCATGGTCATTACTTCTACATCATTACCGTCGGGATAGGTGGCCGGGTACAGGTTGCTTACATAATCAAACTTTTGCCTGTTGCTGAAAAAATATTCAAGTACTTTATCAACGATCCGCGGATCGATGAGTGGGCAATCAGCGGGGATTTTTACCACTACGTCGGCATGGAAAAATTTGGCGGCCTGGTAATGCCTGTCTAACAAATTGCCAAGGCTGCCGCGATAGCAGGGAATGTTAAGGTTTTCGGCCTCTTGTGCAATAACATCATCTCCAGCACCTTCCGAGGTGGCAATGACAATGCTGGCCTGGTGCTGGATCATATCCAACCGTTCAACCATACGCGCTAACAAACTTTTACCCAATATAGGCAGCATTACTTTGCCATATAAACGACTTGATGCCATGCGGGCCGGCACAATGATCACTACATGCTCATCCATCTTTTCCGAAAATTTGAGGTTTATCAAAAACATTAACCGGGTTAAATGTATAATGGTAAGGTTTAAATATGGAGAAGTTTACATTATCAAATTGTTAACCTGTAGGTTGATCTGCAAAAAATAAAACCCGGCACAATGGCCGGGCCTTACAACACAGGTATAGGTTATTTAATAATAGTAAACGTTGGTTTGAATATCTGCACTTAGTTTTTTATCGTCGGTAGCTGCTTTAATACCTTGCAGCCACACGGTATATACAGAACCAGCCCGAAGGTTAACATTGGTAAGGCTGGCTAATACCGTAGTGGTGCCTTTTTGGCGAATGTTAAGCGTGTAGGTAACATTTCCTTTAATAGTCACAAAATCAGATACCTGCTTGTAAGCTTTATTTGATGCCAGAACCGAATCCTTTGAAGTAACCAGGTCAACCGTACCTGCATCGGCGCTGAGGTTTGCCAAACGGATACTGGCCATCCCGGCGGCCGGCTGAACGATAGAATCGGCAACGAAAATTACATCGCGTTTGCCTGCTGTGTTGGCAAGGTATACCGAGTAAAGTTTTTTAGCTACGAGGGTGATGGTATCGTCTGCAACTTTTTGCTTTGTGCCCGAAACATAAAAGGTCGCTGTTCTTTTACCGGGATAAGCATTAATGTAATCTATACCATGACCGTAACGAATTGGAAAATTGTTCGCCCTGTTGGGCTCAAGATAAAAATCAACCGGATCAGAATCGGGCGAGGCATTGATGACTGAAACAAGTGCCACCGGCGGCTGAACATAGTTGTTGTGATCTTTTAAACACGAGCTGAGTGTTGCTGCCAGCAAACACACCATCCCGATCATGCCTGCCCGCCTTGTTAATTTTTGCTGAACTGTTTTCATAAAATAAAATATTGGTAGTAAACTGATATTTTAACTTTACGTAACCAGCAGGCATTACGCTACTTTGGATTAAAAATTTTAACCCCGGTGTGATTAGCATAAATACGTTTGTGTTTTTGTTTTAGTATAATGTTTTACATAAAAGCTAAAAGCACAATGCGTAAGGCTTAAAGCGTAGTCGATAATTATTTAACTATTGACTGTTTGTTATAAAAGAGGTTGTTAAGTATAGTTTTATCTATAGCGCTTACTTTTCCAGTTGTTCATCAATCAGGTGCTGTAGTTCATCCTTGAATTTGTCATCAAGCTTGATGTTTTCGGCAATAGGCTCATGGAACATATTTTTGATCATGCGGTTAATAGCGGTACTTTGTTGCTGAAATACCCTGCAAACCTGGCAGCCCGCCAGGTGGATCTTTAATTCCAGTTTTTCGCGGAGGGAGATCTTTCCTATTTCCTGTTTTTCAATCAGGTAAGTAGCTTTTTTGCAGTTATAGGCTATTTTAGTTAATTCGTCCATATCCGATATTTTAAATCCAGTTTTTTTGAAGGCATTCTCTCAGGCTCAGTTTGGCGCGGTGGATGATTACCCAAAAATTAGAGGGTGTAATCCGAAGGTCGCTGCAAATGGTGTCGGTAGACTCATCATCGAGATGTTTCATTGTGAAAACTGAGAGCCAGAGCGATGGAAGCTTTTTCAGGCATTTCTGTAGTATCAGCTCAAATTCTTTGCTTTCGAGTAGGTCGGGTTGTTCAATACCAAACTCTGCAGGCCTGTGATCGGGTTTCCAGTTGTGGGCATCGGGTTCAAAAAAATCGTCTGTTTCATATTCAGCGAATGTTACCGCAGGTTCTTTAACAAAAGCGGATGCTTTTTTGCGGTAAATATCAATAATCTTGTTTTTGAGTATGGCGGTAAGCCATGTACGTTCGGTGCTTTTGCCCTCAAATTTTTGTAACCGCTCAAGAGCGGCCAAAAAGGTTTCCTGTACAAGATCGCGGGCTAATTCTTCGTCGTTAATGCGGGTAAGGGTATACTTGTAAAGATAGTCGGCATGGCGCGTTACCCAGGCGCGGGGCTCGGTGCTGTTATCAAGGTTAAGATTGGTGCTGTTTTGGCTTTGCATAAATCAATGTGGTGGTAATGGTTTGTGTAAAAGTTTATAGCCCATATTGTATTACTGTTTTGATTTGTGCATTAGTCGGGCAGGGGAGGGAATCCTTACAAACTTTTTTATATTTTTCTGAACCAGGGCTTAATGAAAGGAGATGTTTGTAAGATTTGTTAATATCTAATATTCCGGTTCAAACTAAATGCAGACAAATAAATGACAGAATAATCGGCTATCGACTGTAAGGTTCTTCGTATATCTACGACTAAAGGGGTATGAAAAAGATAAATCTGTTTATTATACCATTGATATTATTGGCCTTGAGTGCCTGCAGTCAAAGTACTCCGCATGCCGATAAAACCGTTGATACAAAAACATATCCGCAAGCTAAGCCGGCCAGCTACTGGAAACAGGTATTAACGCCCGAAGCTTATGAGATCCTGGTAAATAAAGGCACGGAACAACCCTATCATAACCCTTATTGGAATAACCACGAAAAAGGGATATATGTAAGTGCAGCTACCGGTAAGCCATTATTTAGTTCAGATTCAAAATTTGAATCGGGCACAGGCTGGCCAAGTTTTTTTAAACCTATCGATCCAAAAGCGATTAAAATTGTTAAAGATACATCGTACGGAATGGTACGTGAAGAGGTTGTTGAAGCCAGCACAGGTTTACATCTTGGCCACGTTTTTAATGATGGTCCGGCACCTACCGGTAAACGTTATTGTATGGATTCATATGCTTTCAAGTTTGTTCCGGCTAAATAATAAACCATTAAATTAAAAAGATCATGTTAATGAAAAAATTGAATGTATGCCTGCTTGGCCTGCTGATATTGGTTGGCTGCGCCGATGCGCAAACCGGCGGAAACGGTTTTGCAAGCCTGCCTGCCCCAAAGGCGGACGAAAAGGTTGCTACTTTTGCGGGTGGTTGTTTCTGGAGCCTTTCGGAAGGTTTGTACGAGCTGAAGGGCGTTAATAAGGTAGTAGCAGGATACTCGGGCGGCACAACTAAAAATCCAACATACGAGGATGTATGCGGCAAAAATACCGGCCATGCCGAATCAGTACAGGTATACTACAACCCTGCTGAAATAAGCTATGCTGCTTTGGCCGAGGCTTTCTTTTATGCCCATGACCCAACTACTGTTGACAGGCAGGGCCCGGATGTGGGCGACGACTACCGCTCAGTAGCCTTTTACCGGACACCGGAAGAAAAGAAAACTTTAGAAAGTGTAATAGCTAAAGTTAATACTACACATCACTACAGTAGCCCTATTGTTACACAGGTAGTTCCGTTTAAAGTATTATATCCTGCCGAAAATTATCACCAGGGATATTACAGACAGCATATGAATAGCCCCTATATCGCCCATGTTTCGGTACCTAAAGTATTGAAACTGCGTAAAGCTATGAACAACTTGCTGAAGCCCGAGTTTCAGCATAAAGATCCGAGTTAAGGGTGATGTGAGGCCTCGGAATCCAAACTTACGAAGTTTTTAGAACTTCGTAAGTCTTCAGTTTTTTCATCCGCCGGTTGTTTAAGAATAAAGCATTGGTCACCAGCAAAAAAAGGCGAAAAGTAACAAAACCTTTCGCCTTTTCCTTTTAACCCTTCCTCTATCTATTGATTACAGATCGTTTTTAATTTTTGATTATAATCAGGATTTAGCGGTTCATTGGTTTGAGCCAGGCGCTGCGAACCCACATTGGCCGGACAGGCAATGCCATTAGGCCCGTCGTAAACCAAACCGGGTTTTGTGCTGAGAAGTTCTTTTGGCACGTAGATCTGTACAGTGGTTTTTGAATAGCTATGCGGATAAAACCGGATGTAATATCCATCAGGGTGTAATGACCATATGCCTGACGGTACCGCCGGATCAGGCGCCGGAGCCAAACCGGCTAACATGGCATACTTTTCCATCTCTTCGTAAGATGAATTACCAGAGGCTGCTAATCGGCGGATATTGTTTTCAGCCTCAAAAACACTTTGAACCGCAGGCGGCAATTGGCTTTTAGCTTTATCCATTACACTGGCGGGCAATACACCAAGCGCACCGCCTTCCAGCATTAACAGTTCATTAGCTGATAGTAGCCTGGTCGCGGTAAGCTTAATATCGGACCCCATATCAACAAACCTGGTGCGTGCAATAATCGACCATAATAATATCTGGATGCTATGCTGGTCAACCTCGGGATGAGTTTCAGCATGTTTTAATATCAGTATCACCACATCGCGCTTTGGCCCAAGCACCGGGGCAAGCATATAACCATCGCCTGTACTGGGGCCACGGGTACCCGCATGCAGACAATAGCTTTTGCTGGTCATTTCATAAAAACCGGCGCAAAGCTTAAAGCCGCCCCCGGGTGCTTTTGGCAAAAGGTATAAAGGCTCGGCCACCTGCCCTTCCATAAACGATGGTGGTTTGGAGCCTGCCTTGTTAACGTCATTAAAACTGGTGGTAATGGCCTGCGGCTGTTTCAGCAATTTATTAAGGCTGCCGCCCGATACCATATCGGCTCCTTTATCCAATATGGCTTTCCCAAAACCGCCAAACTGAGCTTGTACAGCAGTGCTGCAAAATAGGCAGATACCCAGACAAATGATAAGATGTTTTTTGAAGTTTTTCAAAGATAATAGGAATATTAGTGTAGGGAGCAGGAGTTTTTTATGTTTCATATAGATATAGTGTTTAAGTTTCAATTGCAAGAAACAAAAAATACTATAAACTGTTTGTTGATTTTATTCACAATTGTTATACAATAGTTAAAATATTTATTAATGGAGGCAAAACGGAACGTCTTTAATTAAAGGTGTTTGCTCGGCTGTTTATTTCAACTCAAGTTCCATTTGGATATTGGCGCGTTCATATGGTGAAGGCCTGCCCGCTATTTTTACAAAACCCAGTTTATGATACAGGCTGATAGCCGGCTTTAAGATAGTATTACTTTCCAGGTATAGTTTATCGGCGCCAAGCGCTTTCGCTTTTTCAATTATAGCCTGTCCGAGCAAAAAGCCGATATTTTTTCCCTGTGCCTTTGGCGAAACAGCCATTTTAGCCAGTTCGTAGTCATAATCGGGATCGTTCATTTTCAATAAGGCACATACACCAACAGGTTCGTTATTGTAAAGTGCAACCAGTATGTGGCCATCATTGTTAATGATGTAACTATCGGCATTATCAAGGGCCTTATAATCGGCCTCTTCCATTACAAAGTATTTGGAGATCCATTCTTCATTCAATGCTTTAAAAGCCTGCGTATATTGAGGTTCATAAGGCACGATGTGTACTTTATTGCTCTCCCTTATTTTTTGATGTGCTTGTACCCGGCGCAACAATGATTTTTGTTCCAGCAGGTATTCCCATTCTTCAATAGCCTTCCATAGGTCATGATTCGCCTGGGCTAAAAGTTCTTCAACGGCATTAGTCACATCTGCATACTGGTCCTGGATTTTTTTTCCAACCTCAATCCCTTTCGCCGACAGGCTCACCATATTACGCCGGCCATCGGTTTTATCTTTTTTCTCGGTAACAAAACCGCTCTTTACCATTTCCGCGATGATCTTGCTTACAGAGGGGTGGGAGTGACCAATCTCCCTGGCGATTGAGGTAATTGTAAATTCACCACCATCCTGCAATACATAAAAAACCGGGAACCATTTAGGCTGGAAATCGATATCATATAATTTGTAGATCCGCGCAGCGTCTTCAACCATGGTTTCGGTAAGCATCCTTAACCTGCTGCCTATCGCCATTTTGCCTACTTTATTGAAAAATTCCATATAATTAGTAACTAATTATGTAACTGATTACGCAAATATATGATCGCATTTTAAAAATCACAATGGTAAACTATAGATTAGTGTCATCTGCAATTCATAAAAACCTATAAAAAGCAAAAGCCGGAGTCAGACACCCGGCTTTGAATTATAAAAGTTTTAAATATTATGCTAATGCTTTACCCATTAAAGGATCGCTGTAGCCCGGTTTCCCTGTTTCCACACGGCCTGCGAAACGTTTTGCAAAACTATCAAATCCCTCAACCTTTGTGCTGAAATCATACCAGCCATGGGTTTTGGATAAGTTTAATATAATAGATATGCTGGCGGCGGCTTTTACAGTAACTTTATGATCACCGGCTTTATAACCATGATCTGTTACAGCTATAGTTTGGGCTTTATTGGTATGGTTGATCAATTTCAATGTAACGTTGCCTGTTAATTTCCCTGCAACCTGTTCATATTCACAAACAATATCAACTAACGGATCGGCGGCGTTGCCTTTATACTCGCGGAAAAAGCCGTTAGGGCCATAGGTGCGTAAATGGTATTCGCTGTTTTCAAACTCATGTAAAGGCCAAACATCCGCCAGTGTATCACCGGCTTTAACGGTATAGGTCCAGGTGCGCAGGTCTTCCATTTTTTGCGGATCATTCATCGTGGCGTATTTGCCAGGGGCATATACGTTAAAAGGTGAGCCTAATGCTTTTGCGCCAAAGGCTTTGTTACTCGCAGTAAATTTGATTTCGAATGATTTTTTATCGGCACTCAGTTTGCCATCTGCATAAAGCTGGTAAGGCAATGCGGATGATGGCTTAATCCCTTTCTCTTGCTGGGGCATGTACGGTGATGAATGTGGATCTTTATTGATCTGCGCAATTTCATCTGCAGTAAGCAGCTTATAGTCCGAAGGGAGTTTTTTGAATTGAGCTTTGTGGATGCTTTCTAAAAATGCTTCCCTTGCAACAAATTCCGGGCTTTCGATCTTTTCGCCATTATAAGGGCGGAAAACACTTGAAAGATCACCACAAATCGTACGGCGCCATTCGCTGATATTAGGCTCGGTTACCTTTTTACCGGTTTTGTGACTTAAAAAGTTCTCTAAAAATTGCAATGTCGAGGTATGATCAAACACTTCGGAGTTTACCCAACCGCCGCGGCTCCATGGTGAAGCTATTACTAATGGTACACGGAAACCCAAGCCTATCGGGCTTTCACGATCAAACACTTCCGGGAAGTTGTTGCGTACTTTTTCCTGTTCTAATGTAACGAATTCAACGCTTGGGTCGATACCTTCCGACACTTTACCGGTGCCCGGTTTATGCGGATTAGGTGCGGTGAAAGGAGGGACGTGGTCAAAGTAACCATCATTTTCGTCATAAGCTAAAATGAAAACTGTCTTTTTCCAAACTTCAGGGTTTTGGGTAAGGATGTCCAGTACCTCAGATACGTACCACGCGCCATACCAGGCCGAACTTGGGTGATCAGAAAAATGTTCAGGGGCCGACAGCCAGCTTACAGTTGGTAACTGGCCGCTTTTTACATCAGCACGGAACTGGTGCAGCACATCACCTTTGGGCACCAATACCTCACGCTCGGTACCGTCATCATTATATTTCAGCGGGCTCAAAGTACGATAGTGCGGATCATTGGTGTTGGTTACAAAACCTTTCTGGTGTAGGTTCTTTTCGCGCTGCGACAGGCTGGCAAACTTATTAGGATCGAGGTTTGCCATGTCCTTTTTGGTATTCTCCAGGTCGCGCTGTTTTTGTTTAAGCTGTTTTTGCAGGTGATCAATATGGGCATCGCCGGCAGGTAGAGCTGCAATTTGTTTTTCAAGGGCTGCTATCTCATCAGGTAAAACAGTTGATTTTTTTTGCAGATGGGCGATGTGTTTATCATAAAGTTTAATGTTGTACTGGCCAAAAAATTCCAGCGGGTTATCCTGGAAATTTGATAACCATGGATCTTCTTCACCCTCTAAACCGGTATCAATGGCAATTTCGTTTTGGTAATGTTTCCATGATATATTATGATCCTCCAAACGCTCAGGGAAGGTAGCCCAGTTGAGGCTGCCATAATCCATATCGTCATTCCAAACGTGTGCAAGTGAATTTTCATGCTGCTCGGCACGGATAGTACCGCTCCAGAAATATAACCTGTTGGGGTTGGTGCCGGTTAGTGATGAGCAAAAGTTCTGGTCGCAAACGGTAAAGGCATCGGCCAGGGCATAGTAAAATGGGATATCCTCGCGATTGTGGAAACCCATAGTTAAAGGCATGTTGGAATATTCCTTAATACCGTTACGTTTAACGTTAAGCCATTGGTCAAACTTGCCATCGTTACGGGCATTAACCTGGTTGCTCCATGAATGCGGAAGCGAGCTCATCCAGGTTGCTTTGGTGTTCTTGATGTCAAGGTGGAAAGGGGCATAAGTTTCGCCTTTTTTGTTTGATTGCAGCCAAACCTTGTTTTTGTTCGGCAGATCAATAGCGCGAGGGTCATTATAACCACGTACCCCTTTCAGCATCCCGTAGGTATGATCAAACGAACGGTTTTCCTGCATCAGGATCACAATGTGCTCGGCGTCCAGGTAAGTGCTGCCCGGTGCGGGGTTAATGGCCATTGCTTTTTGAATAGATTCGGGTAAAATGCTGGCGAGGCCGGCCGCTCCGGTTAATAAGGCTGCTTTTTTTAAAAAATCTCTCCTTGAATCAGACATGTTTTTGTTGTTAGTCGATGGTCCATAGACGATAGACCATGGTTATTTATTCTTAGTTCACGGTCGATAGACCATGGTTATTTTATTGAAAACCAAGATATACAGTTTTTTCCATCCATGGACTATCGACCATGGACTATGGGCTAAAAATGCTAATTATCCTTCCGCCTGGCAATCTCGTGCTCGCATAGGCCAAATGATAGTGTCATGCCATTGCCGCCAAGACCGTTGATGAGGGTTACCCCCGGCTCAATGTCGACGATAAGCTCGTACGCGCCATTGGTCATTTTGGGGTAGATGCCGTGCCATGACTGCAGCATTTTCCAGTCCTTAAAATTGGCGAACGTATGTAAGTATTCAATTATCAAATTATTAATAAATTCTTTATCGAAGGGATCATGAACCAAACCATATTCGTGCGAATCGCCGATAGTAAGCTCGCCGCTGCCGTTTTGTGATACCATAACATGGATGCCCCATTTCAAGTGGGTAGTATATTGCTCTTCATAGCGTTTACGCAAAGCAGGCAACGAAGCTGCAGCCTGGAAACCCGGGTAATGGATCATAGACAAGCCACCACATAGCGACGGACCTATGCGCCATTCATTGGGTTGGGTAACCAGACGCATCATTTGGAGCTTACATTTGGTGATCTGCGTTTGCGAGAATAGTTCCGGATATAAAGTTTCAAAATCGGCACCGCTGCAAACATAGATCTCGTCGGCTTCCCAGCTTTGGGTGCCTGAGCTAACTTTGGGATGTTGGACCCGGCTGATAGCAGTGTTCCAGTGAAATTCGACACCAAATTTTTCGGCAAGATAAGTTGCCACCTGCCCCATGGCTACCCGCGATTCAACAATCATTTCCTCGCCGCTCCACAGGGCGCCTTTCAAGCCATCGGGATTAATTGCCGGCGATTTTGAAACAGCTTCGCCCGGAGTTAGCACAGCGCAATCACGGTATTGCTTGTTTACATCGACATATTCTTCAATCACCTGCAATTCATCATCATGATACGCAAGGTGTAAGGAGCCAACTTCATTATGCCAGATGTTTGCTTCAGCACAAACTGTTTTCCAGATACTTTTTGACAGCATGGCGCGCTCAAACATGGGCCCGGTAGCCTGGCCTATCGGCCATACCATACCAAAGTTCCGGATGGAAGCACCCACCGCGCGTTCATTGCGCTCAAACACCGCTACCTTATAGCCGCGAATGGCCAAAGCGCGGGCAGTAGCTAAACCTACAATGCCTGCGCCTATGATTATTGCACTTTTGTTATTGTTCATTGGTTCAATAGTTCATTGGTTCATTGGTTTGAATTGTTCAAACCTCAATTGATTTAATTGGCTGGATTGAAAGTTAGAGTTTGTTGCTCATCAGTTTCATCTGCAATTATCTTTTTTTTATCACGGGCAGCGCTTTGCAAAAAATAAATGAGCGATAATGTGCCGCAAATACCGCCAACCAGGGCTACTATCATCACGCCTTCCTGAAAAAAGGCTCCCCAGCTTATTGAGGGGCGACCAAGTTCTTTTACCAATAAGACGCTTACGCTGCCCAGGTATCCCATCGAATCGGCAATGTACATGATAAAGCCTACATTGCTTTTATAGTGGAATGAGGCTATCATCCGTTCAAAAAATATGGCATTATAAGGTACATAGCCCATGTAAAGCCCCAGGCCAACGCAGGTCATCCATAAGGTTGGGCCTATCATTTTAAAGGAAAACATGATGGTTGATATACCTACCAGCACGCAACCGGCAATGATCATTAAATGGATGATACTAAAAGCACGGAGGTTTTTTCGTACAAGGATCAGTAAACTCATGGCGACTAAAACTACCAGCGAAATTTTAATATCAGTAGTAGTAAAAATGCTGTTATCCTTTATGCCCAGGCTGGCCCAGATCTCAACCTCAAAATTATCACGCACATCGCGCATGATTGTGAGCAATACATAAACGATAAGGGTAAGGATAATACCCGGTAAAAAGCGGATAACAAATTGCTTACGCTCGGCGCCGTTCATTGGGGTACGTTCGGAGCGTAAACTTATGTCTTCGGCGGTAGGTGCGGGGATAAGCTCCATACAACCTACAAAAAATAACAGTGGCAGTGCAAATACCGCCCCTGTTAAAAAAGGCATATAGTATTCGTTTACATGGAAACCGGTTATTAAGGTACGTCCGGTTGTTTTTACAAAGCCCGATGCAAAAATGAGGCTGATAGATAATACCGAGGCCATGAACTCCGTTGAGCGGCGGCCTTCCAGATAACCAAAAACCAATCCCCAGATCAGGCCCAACGGGAAGCCGTTTATAAAGAGGAAGACGATGTTCCACGGAGCGGGTACAAAAGCAAAGGCCAGCAGCGCCGCCCAGGCAATCCCTATAAGGGTTAAAATATAGCGGGCGCGGGTTTTGCTGTTAACTTCGGCTATAAATTTTATGCCGTAAAACTTGCTGCTCATATAACCAATAACCTGTGCTATAACCAGCCAAACCTTATAATCAACATGAAAATACTCATGACCTGTGAAAGTTGCCGCTGCAAATGCCTTACGGAAAGCATACATGGATGTATACGTTCCAAAAGCTGACACTGCTGCCAAAACTGAAATCAGTGCATAAGGCAATTGGGCTACTTTTGCACGTAAACTTTCAATCAGCCTCATTATACTATTGGTTTATGATCTCAACTACTTGTGCAATATCATCAATAATATAGGTAGGATTATAGGTTTCCAGCTCGGCACGGGTGAAAATGCCAGTGGTTACACCTATGGAGTACCTGCAGCCGGTGTTTTGCCCTTCGCGCACATCGACCTCGGTATCACCTACTTTAGCAACTTCCAGCGGATCAGTAATGCCGGCTTCTTCCATCATTTTCCGGATCATGAAAGGATGTGGGCGACCAAGTTCCACCTCATCTGAACCAACAACGTAATCAATCAGGCCTTTTTCATGCCATTGAAGGCGGTTAACAATGGTATCGGCTATATCGCGCGAGAAGCCGGTATTGATGCCCACTTTAACACCCTGTTCATGCAGTTTTGCAAATGTTTCCTCTACGTTTGGCAAGGGTTCAATACCCGGCTCAAACTGATAAAAGTTAATCATTTGCTGCACAAATTCTTTATGGATAGTGGTTACCAATCCGTCGGTAATAACTGATTGATCAGCCTCGTGTTCAGCAAGCATTTTGCGGATAGCGAGGGTTTTCTCATAGCCCATCAAAGGGTCTATTTTCTCCAGTTCAACCTCGTAACCAGACTTCTGCATGGCAGCCCTGAAAGCCTTGCTAACTTCATGATCATCTTTAACCGTAGTGCCGGCTATATCAAATACCACTAATTTTATGCTCATAATAACAAATATAATAGTTTAGCAATACTAAACTTTTTTTATTAAAATTAAACTAAATTAGTGTTAAAGTTGTGTGAAGTGGGGAGTCCGAAAGTCAGATGTCGGAAGTAAAAAGCATAGAAGCGGAAGGGTTGTAAGCTTTTTGCTCTATCCCCTTCTTCAACTTTCGGACTTTCCGGACTTCGGACTTCCGGACTGCCCCTCTATTTCTTCTCTTCAAAAAAATAGATTACCAGCATACTGGCCGTGGTATCGCTCATGTTTTTTGGGGTGTGGGGGATGCGCCCGTCAAAGAGCATGCTATCGCCCTGGTTAAGGGTTATGGTATCGTCATTAAACTGGTAAGCCACCTGCCCGGATAGGATATATTTATATTCAAATGCTTCGGTTTCAACAAGCGGACGAGTTGCATCGGGCTCAAGCTCCAGTATTACAATATCAACAGTACTTTGACTTATTGATTGGGTAAAAATGCGCTGATAATGAAAGCCCTCAGCATGTTCTTTTTCAAAATGATCGTACTCGTGTTTACGCTTTACTAAAACCGGGAGATGGTCGCTTTTTGAACGCATATCTTTAAAAAACTCGTTCAAATCTATCTCCAGTGCTTTAATAATATCTATCAGGACGATAAGGGATGGGATAGTGCGGCTATTTTCAATTTGGGATATCAGGCCTTTACTTACATTGGCCCTTATGGCAAGTTCCTGTACGGTTATGTTTTTTTCCCGGCGGCGTTCTTTTATCCGGTTACTGATCTGTATCAGTATGTCTTCTTCCATTTATAGCGGGTTATTTGGTGCGCAAAGTAATTAATCAGGCTATTTATCCAAAATGATTTTTTTGTTACGCTTTGAACAGTATAGTGTAAATGTTAACGGATGTTTATATAATATTGTTGTATTAATTAAGTTTCATAAACAATAGGTGAGTTTTGAAATTGTCTATCTTAATATAAGATGAGCCTGTTGTATTAAAAATTAATGTTAAATATGGGTTCTGATTAATATATTTCATGAATATTTAATAATTACCTAACCTGTATGCTGTTTATTTGCACCTAAAAATTTTAATAGCATGGCACCATCTCAATATAATCCGAAAGCTGTAGTTGAAGAAGTATTTTCTTTATACGAAAAATTTGGCGATGCCGATTATATCGGGGAGCCTGTTTCTCAACTGGAGCATATGTCGCAGGCAGCTTCACTTGCTGAGGCTGAAGGCTATGACGATGAGGTTGTACTTGCAGCTTTTTTCCATGATATAGGCCATCTTTGTGCCGATGCTGAAGAAGTAGAAAGTATGGATGGCATGGGCAATGTTGACCATGAGCGCCTGGGTGCCGATTACCTGTTGGAGCGTGGGTTTTCTGAAAGGGTTGCCAACCTGGTGCAGGGCCATGTAATTGCCAAAAGATACCTTACCTATAAATACCCCGAATACTATAATCGCCTGTCGGATGCCAGTAAAGCAACCCTCGAATTTCAGGGAGGCGTGATGACTGCGGCCGAAGCTGCAGAATTTGAATTAAACCAGGATGCCGAACTTATCATCAGGCTGCGCTACTGGGACGACATGGCCAAGGAAATGCATGTACCCGTAAATAACCTTAATCATTTAAAAGCTATTGCGCTGGTGCATCTGCAAGTGGTAAATGAATAATACTATATTAAGTTTTTGTGATTAATTTATAATCTGCCTGTTACAAAAATCACCTGCTTAACACAGGGTGAACATCAAGTTAAGTATAGCTTAATACTAAATTGGTTTACTAATAATAAACAAAGTTTAGTATTGCTGCATGAAAAATTTAACTATTTCACCCTTAAACTTTAGCAGATGAACAAGATTTACCAGAGATTAAAAATCGTAGTAACGGTTTTGTTATTTTGCGTAGCTCCATCTATTTTATTCGGACAAACCAAAATAAGCGGTACTGTTACCGATGACAAACACTTGCCGCTCCCTGGCGTAAGTGTAAGAATTAAAGAACAAAATAAAGGCACTGTTACCGATATTGATGGCCGTTATATAATAAACGCCAGCGCAGGTCAAACCCTCGTTTTTTCTTTTATTGGTTATACCTCGCAATCCGTTGTAGTAGCTGATAAACCAATTATAAACGTAAGCCTTACCGGCGATAATAAATCCCTTAATGAGGTTGTTGTAACTGCTCTTGGTATCAAAAAAGAAACCAGGCGAGTGGGCTATGCAATTCAAACAGTGCAAGGCGACGCGTTGACCACGGCTCGTGATCCTAACCCTGTTACAGGTTTAATAGGTAAAGTTGCAGGTGTATCGGTAGGCCCATCGGCCGAGTTATTGGGCAACCCTAACGTATTGATTAGGGGTAACCAGGTATCACTATATGTTGTTGATGGTTTCCCTATTAATACAGATACTTATAACATCAGTCCCGACGATATTGAAACCTATACAGTATTGAAAGGCCCGGCCGCCGCAGCCCTGTATGGCAGCCGCGCACAGTTTGGTGCTATTTTGATCACCACCAAAAATGGTGCTAAAAACAAGAAAGGCTTAACCATTGATATAAACAGCAGCACGGTATTAAACACAGGTTTCCTGGCATTTCCTCGTATACAAAGTTCATTTGGTCCGGGCGAAAATACTTTTTACCAGTTTGTAGATGGTAAAGGTGGTGCACCAGGCGGTGTAGACGGTGACTACGACGTTTGGGGGCCTTATTTTAACGGACAGCTTATTCCCCAGTATGACAGCCCTGTTGTTAACGGCGTTCGCCAGGGAACCCCGTGGGTTGCCCGTGGTAAAGACAACCTTAAGCGCTTTTTACAAGTTGGTAGCCAAACTAACAACAATGTTTCAATCGGCGCCGTTGGTGATAACTATGTAACCCGTTTTTCGGTGTCGCAGCAACATCAAACAAGTTATATCCCTTCGCAATATTTAAATATAGCTAACGCTAACCTTTACGCATCATTTACCCCTATTCCTAAATTAACCTTTGAGGGTAATATTGATTTTAACAGGCAGTCAACTGATAATTTCCCCGACGTTCAGTACGGTCCTAACAGTATCATCTATAATATAGCTGTTTGGACAGGCGCCGACTGGAATATCGACGCACCTGATATCAAAGGAATCTGGCAGCCAGGTAAAGTTGGTGTGCAATCGGTATTTGCCGAATATCAACGTTACCATAACCCATACCTGTTAACAAAAGAGTGGACTCGTGGTCATTACAAAAATGACGTTTACGGTTATTTAGGCGCTACTTATAAATTCAACGATAACTTGAATTTGAGGTTACGTTCACAAATTGATACCTATGACCTGTTACGTACCGAAAAACTTCCTTTCAGCGCCCACCCTTACGGTCGTGAAGGCAATCAGGGCGACTATCGCGAGGATCGCAGGAACTTATTTGATAACAATACGGAGTTGATCCTGAATTATAACTATACCATCAAGAAATTCTTAAATCTGTCTGGTTTAGTGGGTTCTAACTTACGTGAGATGTCATATAATTCAAACTGGACATCAACAGATTATTTGAACGTACCTGAGGTTTATGCCTTCAGCAACTCAAAAAACCCTATTCAGGCAACCAGCTTCAACGCGTCTGAAAGAGTATTCAGTATTTATGCTTCACTGGATATGTCATTTGGTAAATACGCTACCTTATCAGGTACTTACCGTCGTGACAGGTCAAGCGCTTTCCAAAACGCTACAACTTACACTTACCCGAGTGCTTCTTTGGCTACTGTAATTTCTGATTATGTTAAAATGCCTGAGTTTATTTCATTTTTGAAAGCTCGTGGTTCATACGCTAACGTAAAAGCAGATGCTTCAAGCTCAACTATAGGCCCGGCTCCATTCAGCTCAATCACTGCGTTTGGCGGCAGCACCGGTGCTTCGTTATTTAACAATCCGCTGGGGTATGGCTCAACCTATACATCTCCATATAACGGACCGGATTATTCTTTAAATACATCATATTCAACCAGCAAACCATACAATAATACAACTGCTGGTTATGCAACCAACTACTTATACATCAATAACATCAAAACATCAACCCGTGTTAACTACGAAGAAGGTTTTGATATCAAATTCCTGCAAAACCGTTTAGGGTTAAGCGCAACAGCTTTCCAATACATCGATGGTCCGCGAATTTTAGCTAACCCAATTTCTACAGCTTCAGGTTACAGCATCCTGTATCTGAACGCTCTGAAAACCAAAAGGTCAGGTTATGAAGGAACTATCGAAGGTACTCCTATCAAAAACCTGGGTGGATTTACCTGGAATGTGTTAGTAAACGTTGCTACCAATAAAGAGGTTTACAAAGAGTTACCTGCCGGTCAGGATACTTACAATACCTTCTTTAAAGTTGGCGACCGTACCGATAAATTATACGGATCAGCCTTTGTAAGAACTCCTGAAGGCCAGATCATCAACGATGCTGCCGGTAAGCCTTTAGTTAAACCGGTTGCTCAATACCTGGGTAACGAGAATGCTAAATATACCTGGGCTGTATCTAACAAATTGCGTTACAAAAACTTTACCATGGGTTTCCAGTTTGACGGTTCGGTTGGTGGTGTAATTATCGATTACATGCACAACAAAACCATGCGTGGTGGTGCAAACATTGAAACAGCTACCGGCGCCCTTGGCGACGCTCGTTACCAGGATTGGAAAAACTTTGGCGTAACCGGTTACAACGGTACTTATGTAGGTCAGGGCGTGGTAGTATCTAATGGTACCGCTATCAACTACGATTCAAAAACAGGTGCGGTGTTGAACTATAGCGCTCTGCAATATGCTCCTAACAAGCAAACTGCATTTGTACAGGATTATGTTAGTAAGTATTATAACGTTGACGAATCAAACCTGATGAGCAAAACCTTCAGCAAACTGCGTGAGGTGAGCTTTGGCTTTGATTTCCCTAAAGCCTGGTTGCAGAAAAGCTTTATACAAAAAATATCTGCATCACTTTATGGCCGTAACTTATTGTACTTCTACGGCGACAAACGCTTTAAAGACGTGGATCTTGATCAATACAACGGTGCCCAGGCACAAACCGTATTGCAATCACCAACAATTCGTAGCTACGGATTTAACCTGAATTTATCATTCTAATTAACAGATGGATATGAAAAAGATATTTTTAATTTACTTATTGCCGTTATTTATGATACTAACGGTAACGGGTTGCAAAAAAAGCTTCCAGGAGTTAACCGTTAACCCTAACGTACCTAACGCTGTACCGGCGTCGTTGCTTTTCAATGGCCTCTTAAACAGCATGGCCGATATGCCCGATGGCTCGGACGAAACTTATTCGCAGTACTACATCAATAACTACGATTATTACGGAAATAACCGGTATGATTTTGGCAGTGGCGACAATTATTACAACGCTTTAAAAAATGTTATGGCCATGGAAGATCAGGCCGTTAAAGGTGGGGCCAAAGCAGTTAACCCATATAGCGCTTTAGGTAAATTTTTCCGGGCTTATTTTTTTAGTAAAATGAGCATGGAAGAAGGAGATATTCCAATGACCCAAGCATTACAGGGTTTAACTAATCTTACCCCTGCTTATGATGCTCAAAAAACAGTAATGACCCAGTCATTAAGCTGGCTGGAGAGCGCCAATGCTGACCTTGCCACGTTAATTGCCTCAGGCGACAATACGCTTGCCGGTGATATTTACCTGAACAATAGCTTAACCGCCTGGCAAAAAGTGGTAAACGCATTCAGGATCAGGTTGCTTGTACAGTTAAGCAAAAAAACTGCTGATATAGACGTTGTAAATCAATTTGCTGCCATTTTGGGTAACCCAACAAAATACCCGCTAATGACCAGTGCGGCTGACAACCTGCAATATACCTTTGTTTCGCCAACTAACTATTACCCACAAACACCCGATAACTTTGGACAGAGCGGGTCGCGTAAAAACACCTCAGCTACTTACATAGGTCTGTTAACAAGCTTAAAAGATCCGCGCGTGTTTGTAACGGCTGAGCCTGCCCGGTACAATGTTGATAACCTGAAAGAAAGTCCAACCTCATTTTCATCATTTATCGGTGCCGATCCGGGCCTGGATTTAGGTGTGATGTATAACAATGCAGGCTTGCAGAAATATTCTTTCCTTAACAGGAAACGTTATTACTCAACTTATACCGGCGAACCTTCTATACAAATAGGTTACCCTGAGCTGATGTTTAACATAGCCGAAGGTATTAACAGAGGTTGGGCTACAGGCAATGCGGAGGATTATTATATCAAAGGAATACAAGCTTCGTTTGCTTTCTACAGTATCCCAACCGGTTCAGGTACTTTCACCGCTTATTTTTACCGCCCTGGTTCAACCAACGTAGCGGCTTTATCTAACTACGATACTTATACCATTAACGTTGATTGGGCTACCTACTATGCACAAACCGGTGTTAAATATACCACCGGTACAACTGGTTTAACTAAGATATTGCAGCAAAAATACCTGGCGTTGTTCCGTCACTCAGGTTTGGAATCATATTTCACATACCGTCGTACCGGCGTGCCAACCTTTACAACCGGGCCAGGTACAGGTAACGGTGGTCGTATAGCAACCCGTTTCCAGTATCCGCAGTCAGAGCGTACTTCAAATGCCGATAATTATAACAAGGCGTTAGTGAGTCAGTATGGCGGTAACGATGATATTAATGGTATCATGTACATACTTAAATAACCTCAGCTTATATGTTTTGATTAATCTGCGTAAAGGCCCCGCTAACCGGGGCCTTTATCATTAAATAAAAAAGCCATGAAAAAAGTTATCTTATTTGTATTATTCGCATTGTCGTTTTCGGCGTTATACGCCCAGCACAAAACGCAAAATGTAGTTATCGTCACTATCGATGGTTTACGCTGGCAGGAAGTTTTTCGTGGCGCCGATTCGGCCATCATCAATTCAAATGATACGCATGATAAGAATGAAGTGCGTAAAAACTTCTGGGCCGATGCCGCAGGCGATCGCCGGAAACTGCTGATGCCTTTCTTTTGGAGTACAGTAGTTGAAAAAGGGCAACTGTACGGGAACCGCGATTTGGGAAGCAAGGATGAAGTAGCTAACCCTTATCATTTTTCATACCCGGGATATAACGAAATATTTACAGGTTTCCCGGATAAGCGGATGAATACCAATGATGGGATCTATAACCCTAACATGAACGTGCTTGAGTTTCTGAACAAGCAAAAAGGTTTTGAAAACAAAGTTGCCGCATTTACATCATGGGAGCGCTTTTCGCAGATCCTGAACCCGAAACGTGCCGGTATTTTAGTTAACGCAGGTTTTATGCCCCTGGATGTTCCTGTCATGAACGATCGCCTGAAACATCTGAATGAGTTGCAGTTGGAAGCGCCACGTTATATCAGTGATTCAACCCGGATAGACTTCCTGACATTTGAGTTTGCCAAAAACTATATGATGCAATACAAGCCGCGTGCATTATATGTATCGTTTGATGAACCGGATGATATGGCTCACGGGGGTAACTATAAATTTTACCTTGATCGTATTAAACAGGAAGATGGCTTTATAAAACAACTTTGGGATTATATCCAGTCAGAACCTGCTTATAAAAACAAAACTACGTTGATCATCACCTGCGACCACGGCAGGGGAGATGAGCCAATGAAAAAATGGCATGATCACGGATCGGACGTAGTACATTCAGAGCAAACATGGTTTGCTGTTATAGGTCCGGACACCCCTGCTTCGGGCGAAATGAAGCTGGCCGAAACAACTTATCATAAGCAACTGGCTCAAACCATAGCCAATTTATTGGGCTTTGATTTTAAAGCTGTGGCAGGTCATGAAGTGGGTGATGCTATAGATAGTGTTACAGGTAAAAAATAAAATACGATGCGTTTTCAATTATTAACAATTTTGGGTTTACTATGGCTGCTGCCCGGTGATGGATGGCTGCCCAACCCGGCCCCGGTTTCGAGGCATAAGTTTATAGTCGCTGCTCATCGCGGTGATCACGTCATCTATCCGGAAAATACATTAGAGGCGTATAAGGAAGCCATAAAAAATGAGGCCGATTATGTAGAGATAGACTTGCGTACCACTAAAGATGGCGAATTGGTAAGCATGCATGACGGTAGTATTAACCGTATGACCGACGGCAAAGGCCAATTAAAAGATTTTACACTTGCCGAATTGCTGCAGTTAAAAGTTAAGAGCAAAGATACAGCAAGTAAACAGGCATTCCGGATCCCACCCTTTAAGCAGATCCTGCAATTGTGTAAAAACCGGATAGGGATCTATCTTGATTTTAAAGCTGCCGATCCTGAACAGGCTTATCAAATGATCAAGGAATATGGCATGGAAAAGCAGGTATTGGTTTATATCAACAGTGCTAATCAGTTTACAGGCTGGCGCAAGGCTGCCCCTAAAATGCCCTTAATGCTGAGCCTTCCGGATAGTGTTAAAAATACTACCGGTATGAAAAGTTTCATCGAACAGTATCATCCCGATATCCTTGACGGCTCATATAATCAATACACCAATGAGATGGTTGAATTGGCCGGCGAATATCATATCCCGGTTTGGCCGGATATCCAAAGTGCCGGTGAAGGGCCTGCAGATTGGAATAAGGCGCTTGCCGCAGGTTTGAAAGGTTTGCAAACTGATCATCCTGCAGCATTGGTGAAATTTTTGAAAGAGAAGGGATTGAGATAAACTGTCTGGATCAGAATTTTCAAAATGTTTGAATTTCAAAATTAACACAGCACATTTTGTACATTCTTAAATTCTGAAAATTCTGATCCCGATTATTCTTAACTTTCATTTAACACCACAAGCCTACCTTTGCCAACAAATAATAGCCTATGACCTCGCGCCGCGAATTTTTTGGCACTGCCTTAACAGGTGTAGCCGCTTTAAGTCTTTTACCTGCTGTTAACAGTTTTGCTGCCGAAGATAACCGGTATAACCGCAGTACCAATGCTAAACTTAAATTGAGGTTTGCTTTAGCCTCTGATATCCACTACGGTCAGCCGGATACTGATTTTCCTTTACATACCGGCAATATGATTAAATGGCTTAACGAGGACCATAGCAAAAATCACCTGGATTTTGTGATCGTTAACGGGGATTTGGTACATAACCGCCCGGATTTGCTCCCGGAGATCAAAACAAAATACCTTGATAAATTAAATGTACCCTACCATACCATCCCCGGCAATCATGATTTTGCGGATGCCATGGTTTGGAAGAATGCTTTTGGTTATGAAGATAAATACACGGTAGAGTTTGGTGATATAGGTTTCGTACTGGCCCACACCGCCGATACTAAAGGCATTTATACCTGTCCCAATAATGCATTCCTCAAAGCATCATTAGATAAGTTTGCCGATAAAAAGATTGTTTTTGTGATACTGCATATCCCGCCTACCAACTGGGTTAAGAATGATGTATTTGTTGATTGCCCGGAAACAATCCAATTGCTGCATGCTTATCCTAACGTTAAAGCTGTTTTTCACGGACACGATCATTTGTTAGATGGCGTACGCTATACCGATAAACTCCCGCATTTTTTTGATTCGCATATAGGCGGCGACTGGGGTACCGACTACAAAGGGTATCGTATTGTTGAAGTTGATGAGCAGAATGCTATTTATACCTACCAGGTAAACGCGAGCCAGAATCCGGTGTTAAACTCGGCGAAACTTTAATTAGTATATAGGATTTCGGAATTTCAATTTCGAATATTTCAGCTTGAGAATATTTTTAGCGCAAGTCTTGAGCGCATGGGTGTGAGCGTGGTTGACTTGTGCTGTATCGCTGAAATGTTTTGTATGGAGCAGAAGGCACAAGTTAGCCCTGCACCGACTACCGCACAAGACCTCATATCTTTGTTGAAGATAACGAACAGGACTAAGGGCAGCACTTTGACCGAGTCAATACTAAACACCGTTTATGGGATGTTGGGCGCAAGATAAATCTGTCTTTAGTTTCTTTTACCCAGCCAGAACAGTACTTAAGGAGATAGACATAGTTTATCATCCTGTATAAGGCTATGAGAAAAGGCCGTATAAGAGGTTCCTGTTTATATTTTACTTTTTAACAAAATCGCTTATGTTAAAGTATTCTCTTGGCATCGATATTTCTCAAAAAGATTTTCATGCCTGTCTCTCCGTTATTGATGCCAATCAACAAGTAAAAGTAAAAGCCAGCCACAAGTTTTCCAACCAGTCAACAGGGTATAAGGAATTGCTGGGGTGGATTAGTAATCACAGAAAGGAGTTAAACATTCCGCTATTTATTGTGATGGAAGCTACAGGGGTTTATTACGAGTCTTGTGCAATGTATTTGTTTAAGGCTGGATTTGAGCTTGCCGTAGTATTACCCAACAAAGCGAAAAAGTACATGCAGGCCCTGGGGCTTAAAACTAAGAATGACAAGATAGATGCCATCGGCCTTGCCCGTATGGGTGCCGAGCAATGCCTGGAATTATGGCAGCCTATGGATGATTTTTTTTATACGCTGCGCGCACTTACCCGCCATCATCAAAGTCTTCAGGAAGTGAAAACTAATATAAGCAATCAGTTGCATGCGGATGAACACAGCATTTACAGCAATAAAAAGGTAACAAAACAACTCAAAAAACTGATCTCGACTATAGAAAAAGAGATGTTGGAAATGAAACAGGAAATAGATAAGCAGGTTTTCAGTGATCCGGAAATTGCCAAGAAAGTAAAACATATAACCGATATAAAAGGGCTTGGTAATATAACCGTAGCAACAATCCTTGCAGAAACCAATGGCTTTACTTTATTCAGGTCTATTAGCCAATTGGTGAGTTTCTCTGGTTATGATGTGGTAGAAAATCAGTCAGGCAAGCGCACTGGTAAAACCAGAATCTCTAAAAAGGGTAACAGTCATATTCGGCGGGTATTACACTTACCTGCGTTTAACATGATCCGTTATGATGTTGGCAATTTCAGGAGTTTCTTTGATCGTATTCTTAAGCGGCATGGTCAGAAAATGAAAGCGTATGTTGCAGTCCAAAAGAAATTATTGGTACTTATTTATACATTATGGAAGAAAAATGAAGCTTTCAAAATTGATAAAGCTTCGACACAAAATATATCTGGAGAAAAGGAGACGGAGCCTTCTTTCGCTTAGCCCAGCGGGCTAAAATAAGTAGCCCGGCAAAAGCCAGGCTACACAAGATAGTCATCCGTCGACTGATCGCCGTATGCCTTCTTTCGCAAAGGCAAAGTTAAATGAAATATTATCGAAATAAACTTGTTTTTAATGACAGTACCTTGCGCCAGGGCCAGAGGAGCGTCAGCTAAGAGTACTAAACTCGGCTAAGCTTTAGTTTTTGATATCGGATTTCGGATTCCAATTTCGGATCTGTCCTGATAGTTATTTATTAACGCTCCACCGGATACTTTAACCCTATTTGCTCCCTCGCCTGATCTATCATAGCAATCATTTGTCTCGATAACTCATGTGGTAATACCGGGCTTTCCGTTTGGCCTTGCTTTATAAGCTCGCAAAAATGGATGATCTCATAATTTAATCCTCCGGCGATAAATGGTTCATCCAGTTCTATCGTGCGGCCATCAAGGTAGCTGATAGTTGCCTTTGCCGGGTTCCACCAGTTTTTGTGGATGGTTATGTGGCCTAATGTTCCTACTATCAGCGCATCGCCTTTGCCGTGCATATCAAAGCCGCAATACAATTGTGCATAGCCATTTTGATGCAGCGTTTGAAAAATGGCGAACATATCGATCCCGGTTTCACCAAACCTGCCCATGGTTTGGATGTCCTGCATGGGGCCAAGCCAGTCGAGCGCTAAAAAAGCTTCATAAATGGCAATACCCATCAGGCTGCCACCAACAAGCTCAAGATTATAATTTGGGTGACCGTGCGGACAATCGGCCACAGCAGAACCTGCTCTTACATAACCCACCGGGCCAATGGGGTCATTAACCAGGCATTCCTTCAGCTTACTGTATAGGGGAAAGAAGGGAGGCTTCATGCCTTCCATGAAAAGCAAGCCCGTTTGTTTAGCAACGGCAAGTACCTCGTCAAATTCGGTGAGGTTTACTGTTACCGGTTTTTCACAAAGCACATGCTTGCCTGCTTTAAGGGCAGCAATACTATAGGCTGCATGGCTATCGGGTAACGTAGCTATATAAACAGCGTCGATATCACTGGCAAGCAATTCTTCAATACTACGGCAAGCTTTACCGCCATATTGTGCAACAAAGGCATCAACGATTTCGGCTCGGCGGGAATAGGAGGCTACCAGTTCAACCTCCTCAACGGCAGCAAAGCCTTGCATAAACCTGTGTGCAATACGCCCGCATCCTATTATTCCCCATTTTATCATTTTTGTTAAAGTCTTAAGTCGTTAGTTTAAAGTTCTAAGTCTGTCACCGAAAATATAGCTTTAAAATAAAAAGTCCTGAGTAAATAATGTTTTATTATCTATTCAGGACTTTTCGGCTTAAGACTCTCGACTTAAAACTTCCGATTTATTGATATTGAATATAGATCGGATATGGTTTGTATCTTGATAAAACCTCCTCAGGAGTTAACATGTGGTGAGGTGGTTTTTTGATGTCGTTTTTGTAGAACAATTTAAAGCCTGTAAACTGTACCGGTTCCTGGTTAATGAAGTAACGGTAAGTACCGGTTTTCAGATCAGGTTCGCCCCAACCGTCCATATCCATTACCAATTGGATCTCGGGATGTAGCTTGATATTCTTATAGTTGGTTACCATCTTTTTAGTAAAGCGGTGAACTATCAGGATTTTTGGCGGCAGGCCATTTTTCTTAACAATTTTGGTCAGGTAGTCTGACACATAGTTAATATCCTCTGCATCATAAGTACCTATCTTTTTTCCTGGATGGGTTCCGTCTTTCATCGAAAACTCAGGGTCCATACCAAAATGTACCTGTGGTAATTCCAGGTATTTTTCAAGCAGTGGCAATTCTGCACGGATGTTGCTTAAAGCTACCTGCACATCCAAAAACACAATAGCATGGGCTTTTTTAGCCAGCACCAATACGCTGTCAATCTGTTTAAATGGCATACGGTAACGGAATTTACCATCTTTACCGCCATCGCCCTGGGCAACTACCGCAATGTAATGCAGTGCAGGCTGTACGGGGGTTTTAGGATCGGCCTTTTCCCAGTGTTTTACTTCACCCTTAAGTTTAGCAAGCATTTCGTTCGGTGGTAATTCGCCCAAAATGCCCATTCTTTTCGAATACAGGTTTCCGTAAAAGGCGACTACACGTTTAAATGGTAAAATGGCACCGCCTATAGGGTACGGGGTATTTTTAACAGGCCACCTGCCTGTAGTATCGCCATGCGCATTGAATTTCATCAACGAATCGTACAGCTTTTTATCAATAGGAGGATAGGTGGATTTTTTAACGCTTAAGGTATCTGCTGTTTCAGCCTGGGCCGAATCACCTTTAACTGCAGCGGCGGTTTTTTTACCGTCGGTTTTGGCATTGTTGCCATTTTGTGAGCAGCTGTTTAAAAGCAAAGCTGCCGATGCCACAATTGTAGCGGATAGTACAAGCGTTTTTAATTTCATTGTTTTAACGTTCAATATAATGCAGGTGTATGTAAGGCGTGTTTAATTAATTCAATTTCCAGCTACTTATAAGCAGCAATTGTGTTGGTTCGGTCGCCGCCAAAGATAGATATTGGAAATTAATTACTTTTAATTTTATGAAACTTTCCAAAAACTCCTAAAGGTAGTTTTGGCCCGGCTGTGGCCTGCAGGTAAAGCTCTCCAATTTCGAGGTTTTGCACCTGCGGGAACGAGCTTTTGATGAGGTTTTCAACTATTACGGAAGAGAAGCCAAGTGAGTAAGTATTCAGGATCAGGAAGTGCTCTTCAGGGTCGAGCAGTTGGGTTACATCACGCATCATTTCGGTGATATTATCTTCCAGTTTCCATTTTTCGCCGTTTGGCCCATTGCCGTAAGCTGGCGGATCGAGGATGATGCCGTTATATTTTTTACCGCGTTTTAGTTCGCGTTTAACAAATTTCAAAGCATCTTCAACAACCCAGCGTATATTGTTTAAACCCGAGATCTCCTGGTTTTCATTGGCCCAGGTTACTACTTGTTTTATAGAGTCAACGTGAGTGGTATCGGCACCTGCGGCCCTGGCAATTAATGAAGCGCCGCCTGTATAGGCAAACAGGTTAAGTACTTTGGGCTCGGGTGTTTTAAAGCGTTTTACATTTTGGCTGATATAGTCCCAGTTTACAGCCTGCTCCGGGAAGATACCCACATGTTTAAACGAGGTAAGCCCCAGTCTAAATTTAATAGCCGCTTCCTTGTTTTTATATTCGATGTGCCAGCGGTCGGGAGTTTTAGAATCTTTTTTCAACCACTCGCCTGTAGTTGCCGAACGGCCTTTAAACTTGATATGGTGTAAGCGCTGCCACTCAGAAGCGGGCAGGGTCTTGTTCCAAACCGCCTGTGGTTCGGGGCGGATAAGTATAGTGTTCCCAAAACGTTCCAGCTTTTCAAAGTCGCCGCAATCAATCAGTTCGTAATCTTTCCAGTGCGTTGGGGTAAGTAATTGGATCATTCTTATTCAGTTTGCAGTATGCTGTTGGCAGTTTGCATGCCCCAGTCAATAAATTGGTTGCAAATATAGTTATTATAAAAATACATGCAGATAACTCTGCACACACTGCTTACTGCCACTGAAAACTGCCAACTACAAAGTAGCTTTCGCTGCCCGCATAAACGGACTGGCAAATACAAAATCGTTGAGTTCTTTGTTGTCGGTTTTGGCTATCTCCTTGTTTGATCCTTCCCACCATTTTTTGCCCTGGTACAGGAAAATGATATTGTCGCCTATGCCCATCACCGAGTTCATATCATGGGTAACTACTACGGTGGTGATACTATACTCCTGTGTAAGTTCAGCGATTAATTCATCTATCAGGATAGACGTTAAAGGATCAAGCCCGGAGTTCGGCTCATCAACAAATAAATATTTGGGCTGCATGGAAATGGCGCGGGCAATACCCACACGCTTTTTCATACCACCCGATAATTCGGAGGGGTATAGTTTATTTTTACCGGCGAGGTTAACCCTTTCCAGGCAAAAGTTGGCACGGTCGAGTTTTTCGGCTTTTGATTGATTGGTGAACAAGTTAAGCGGAAACATAATATTTTGCTCAACTGTCATGGAGTCAAAGAGGGCGGAGTTTTGAAAAAGCATCCCTATTTGAGTACGGATAGGTACGCGTTGTTCAAAGTTCATGTCGGTAAAGTTTTCGCCGTCGAAAACCACCTTACCTTTTGTAGGTTCATGCAGACCAACAATACATTTCAGTAAAGTGGTTTTTCCTGATCCGGACCCGCCGATGATCAGATTATTTTTTCCGGCCTGGAAAGTTGCAGTGATCCCCTTCAAAACTTCGTTTTCGCCGAAGGTTTTATATACGTCTTGTATTTCGATCATAATAAGAGGCGTGAAATGATAAGGTCACAAAACAGGATCATGATACAGCTCCAAACAACTCCACGCGTTGCCGATTGCCCAACTTCAAGCGAGCCGCCGTTTACATAAAAGCCCTGGTACGAACAGATGGACGTGATAACGAAGCCGAAAAATATAGCTTTAACCGCACATACAGTAACAATAACCGGATTAAAGCCATCTGTTAAACCTGCAATATAATCAGTTGTTGATACATCATTTGATGCAAGGCAGGCTATATAGCCGCCGGTTAAACCCAGGCCGACAGATACAATGACCAGTAAGGGGATCATGGTTATGCCGGCAATAACTTTAGGAGAGATCAGGTAGCCCGGTGCATTTACACCCATAATCTCAAGGGCATCTATCTGCTCGGTAACCCGCATGGTGCCGATTTGCGAAGCCATGCTTGAGCCCACGCGACCTGCTAAAACCAATGCCGAAATGGTTGGGCTAAACTCCAGTATAGTTGAATCGCGGGTAATGCCGCCTACTATTGATTTTGGGATAAAATCGCTGATAAGCTGGAATGCTGTCTGGATAGTGGCTACCGCGCCGATAAACAGCGATATAATGGCAATAATACCCAGCGAGCCAATGCCCACCGAAACCATTTCACGCATGATCTCGCTCCAGTACACACTGAATTTTTCGGGCTTCCTGAAACTTAAACGCAGTAAGAGTATATATTTTCCTAAACTATGAAACATCTATATGTATAAAAATCGGTTAAAAATACGCTTTTTACCTTTAAGCCTAAATGGTCAGGTGTTAAAACAAGTCATTTTAAATTCAATTTATAAGCGTATCAATTACTATGCTTACGTAAATTGCGGGCATAAAGCTTCACTAACAATAAAAATTAATTTAACAATATGAAAAACGTACTCATCACCGGTTCAACTAAAGGCATGGGCCGCTCAATTGCAATTGCTTTTGCTAATGAAGGATTAAACGTGGCAATTTGTTCGCGGAATGAGCAAGAATTATTGAATTTTAAAGATGAGCTTGAACAATTTGATGCCGGGGTAAAAGTTTTCGCTATGAAGGCCGATGGCAGCAATAAAGCCGAACTGTTGAAATTTGCAGCTGCAGCGGAAGCTGAATTTGGCTTTATTGATGTTGTAGTAAATAATTTAGGGACGTTTATCCCCTCGAGCATACTGGACGATACCGATGATACCTTGCAGGTACAGATGAATACCAACCTGATGCCGGCCTATGAGTTGTACCGCTATTTTGGTAAAACCATGATAAAGGCACGTAAAGGCCACTTTTTTAATATATGTTCGGTAGCCGCCATAAATCCTGTACCACAAGCCGGTAGTTATAGTGTAACAAAGTATGCGCTGTTAGGTCTAACAAAAGTAATGAGGCTCGAGATGCAGGAGCATGGTGTAAAAGTTACCGCCGTAATACCGGGATCAACGTTAACGGATTCATGGAAAGACGCGGTGGTTGACCCAAATACCATGGTGCTGCCCGAAGACATAGCATCGGCAATCATCAATATTTACAGGATGAGCCCCGGCGCCAATGTCGACGAAATCATCATAAAACCTGCGCCGGGCCAGTTATGATAAATCAACTTAAAACATAAATAAACATAAATTATGGAAAAGAAACTTCATCGTGACGAGCATCGAAAGGTAATAGGCGGTGTTTGCGCAGGCCTTGCCGAGCATTTCGGCACGGATGTGGCAGTAATCAGGGCTATATTTTTAGTAACCCTTATTTTAAAAGGCTTTAGCTTACCTATATATATAGTACTGTGGATAGTGCTGCCTAAAAAAGGCTTTGACTTTACCCCCGGCGTTGACTACAGGGTGCCTCCCCAGGATAATCCTTTTACAGATGCATCGCAATCGGGGCCATTTTACGACCCGAAATTTGCCAATCGGCCTTTTAATCCTCCGCCATTTGTAAATCCTCCTAAAAAGCAGGCTTCAACAGTTGGGTTAATATTTGGCGTGGCGATGATCTTTTTGGGTTCGATATTCCTGCTTAACGAGCTTGACCTGATGCCCGACTGGGATTTTGAAAGCCTTTGGCCCGTTATGCTGGTAGGCGCTGGTATTGCCCTAATAATTTCGGGCGTAAAAAAACAGCCATGGGAAAAACAAAGCTGGCATGCTAACGAGGTAACCGATGCCCCCAAAACAGAGCCTGTTAAAGAAGAAACAGAAACTAAAGATACACCTCCAACTATATAAATATTATGAGAAGCGATAAACTTGTTCCGGGCGCGATCCTGGTTTTGTTGGGAGTAGTGTTCCTGCTGGATAACTTCCACGTAATAAATTTCGACTGGATGAACCTCCTGTACCTATGGCCTATATTTTTAATAATGGGTGGTATCAGCCTGGTGTTTGCAGGTAACCGGTCGCCATTGGCTACTATCCTTAAGCTGGCGGTAGTAATAGGCTGCTTTGCATTGCTGGTATTTGGCAACTTTGGCAAGCGCTATCATTTTTGGCCAAATGCATGGACATTCCATAGCGATGATTATAACAATGACAATGATGACGACGACAGTGATACCACCAACACCGATCAGGGCGTAGTTAAAATAGGTGGCGATAAAACTTTTAAACAGGAGTATAATGCAAATATTAAACATGCCCGCCTTAACATCAGCGGCGGCGGTACCATATATAATTTAAGCGATAGTACTGCCGATTTGTTCAATGCCCAAACGCAGGAACTTTACGGTAAGTATACTTTTAGTCAAAGTAAGGATGATTCAGTATATGTGCTTAACCTTAATTTGAAAAATAATAAAGGCTTTCATTTTGACTCCGACGATCGCAAAAACAATAAGGCTGATATTAAATTAAACACCAATCCGGTATGGGATATTGACGTAACTACAGGTGCAACAGATTTAAATTTTGATCTTTCAAAATTCAAAATAAAAAGCCTATCTTTAAAGGGTGGTGCAGCATCGTTTGATGTGAAGCTTGGCCCCCCCCTTACCAACACAAATGTGGAGGTGTCAACTGGCGCGTCTGAGGTTACTATAAGGGTACCAAAGGGCGTTGCATGCCGTATCACCTCCAATACCGGCCTCTCCTCAAATGAGTTTGAGGGCTTCAGTAAAAAGAGTGATAACGACTACGAAACCGATGGCTTTGATGCCGCAAAAAACAGGATCCTGATCCATATGAGTGGTGGGATCTCTGATTTTAAAGTTAACCGATATTAACCTAAATCCTGAGTAAAACGATACCGGGACATAATACAACAATAATGACTTGCCATCCGCTCCATCAATTTGATGGAGCGTTTTTTTTGCACCATATTGTAATGCTGGTTCAGGGTTTGTCATTTAAGACCAGGGTGGGGTTAAAAAGTGTTAAATTGAAAACCTTTGGTACAAAAAATAAGTTTAATTTACAGCACAAATAATCTACTATGAAATACCGATACCTTGCATTATCCGCATTACTGTTTTTAGCTTGCACCGTAAATGCCCAAACCGTTGTAAAAGGCACTGTTTTTGAGTTTGGTAAAAACAATAAAATGGGGGATGTTTTTGTGCGCGATAACCAGAACCGGCAGATGACCATTACCGACAGCAAAGGTAATTTCAGTATCCGTACCGAAACAGGGCATACACTTATTTTCAGTTCTCCGGGTTATGTATCGGATACCTTATATGTTACCGATTTTACCAACAAAAAAATAGAATTAGTTGCTCAAACCATAGCTTTAAGGCAGGTTAACATCAACGCCAAACGCGAAACTTTTGATGCTCATAAAGAATATCCCGAGGTATACACCCGGAGTAAAATTTATCCCCTATCCCCAACCTCATGGTTTAGCAAGGAGGCGAAAGATGCCCGTCGCTTAAAAAAATACTTTAAGCACGAAGAAGAGGAGCGCCATGTAGACGAAGTGTTTACCATGAACTATGTGCAAAGCATTATTCCGCTGCGTGGCCGGGAGCTTGAAAATTTCATGACGCTTTACAGGCCTTCATACGCGTTCATCAAAAGTAACAGTGGTCCATCGCTGGCGGTTTATATCAATGATTCGTACAAGAAGTATCTGGCACTGCCGGCTGATAAACGTACGCTGCCTGATTTGAAAGAGTAAATTCAGTTTGCAGTTTTCAGTGGGCAGTTGGCATGGCTAATCGGCCCAAACACTGATATCGTTAGTAATGATCTTTTGGTAGAGCAGTTCTATCTGGCTTTTCAGGATCCGGTCTTCCGATAGTGGGGGCAGATTGTTGATGTCAAAATACTGCACGTCCAGCACATCAAAGCCTTTATTAATTTCTGTGGTTATGGCTTTACAGTAGAAAACCATTTTATACACATAAAAAGGCTGTGGCGGATGCGCGTGCATTTTTTTATCAAATACAGCCAGCAGCCTGTCGGCGGTAACCTGCAAGCCGGTTTCTTCCCAAAACTCTTTTACAATGGTTTCCTTAGGTGTATAACCTATATCGCCCCATCCACCCGGTAACGACCATTTTCCATCCCCGCTCTCCCGGGCCAGCAAGATCTTATTATCCGGCGATAGCAGGATGCCGCGTAAATCAACTTTGGCAGTAGGGTAATCCGTTGCCTGTGGAAATAGCAGGTTGATAGTCTCCGCACCATAGCGGCTTACCTCATCAAACATTTGAGTGCTCAGGTGTTGCAACTCCCGGTAGCGCTCAATGTCATATTCGTTTTTGGCGTATAGCAGACCGGTATCAGCAACAGAACGTAATTGGGTTATGAGGGAAAGCAGGTTGGTGTTGGGCATAATAGAATAGGTGTGTTTTTTTGGAAGCCAAAAGGGGGGCATGCTGAGTACATCGAAACATGGTGGGCGGCCTCTGCGTACATCCTTCGACAGGTTCAGGATGAGAGGCTCTCCACGAAATCCGAAATCGAAAATCCCAATTCCGAAATTTAAATTATCCTCTGCCTAACAGCTCATCAAGCTTATTGCGTTCGGTTTGGAGTTCGCGGGCAAGTTTCTTTTCTTTTTCGTTGGCTTTGGCTTTATAGGCTTTATATTCTTCGTCAAGCTCTTCATAAAGCTTGATACGGTATTTAGCCTCGCGGCTGTGACTGCCAGAGCGGGCTATCACGATAACGGCTACCACCCCAAAAACAATAACCAAGCCCCACATTACCAGGTTGTACGTTGCTTTGGTGAAGGGAATCCCCAGCAGGCTGATCTCGTCGCGTTTGGCGTTTGATTCGTTGAGGGCTTGTTCCTTATTGCTTGCGTCAGATTTAAGGCTTTCAACATTTTTACCCTGTTCGGCAAGTTTGGCCCGGGCCTCTTTAAGCTGGCGGCGCTCGGTGTTTAGGGTATCCTTCATGTTTTTCCACAGGGCGGCAACCAGCGGCTGCTGATAGTGGTATAGTTTGCTGAGCAGGTATTTGTACTGGCCATTAAGGCTTTTATCTTTTTGCAGGGCCGAATCGGCAGCAGCACTGATTTTGGGCAGGGTATAAGCAGATTTAGCCGGTTGCTGCGACGTTGCAGCCGGATTTTTAAGCGCTGCCGGGCTCGATCTTACAATGGGCGGAATAGCATTGGGCTTTAAGGTAGCGGTTTTTTTCCTGGTGCTGTCCTGTGCAAAAGTTGCCGCAACACTGCCCGTTATCATCGCTATTAAAACCGTTATCGTAAGTAGTAAATGCTTGTTCATCAAATGTAAAATTAGGTATATGCTATTAACAAAACAGGATGTTTACGGTTTTTATTATATGCACCCTGCGTTTTTGAGGCTAAAATAAGCTTTCGTACGTAATTAACCTACTCATAGTTATATTAGCGGCATGAATATAGGTATTATTGGGTTAGGCGACATGGGCCGCCTGTACGCAAAGGCTTTCGCAAAGGCCGGTTACACCGTTTCGGGCTGCGACCTGCCGGCCAATCGTGAAAAGCTTGAAGAAGAGCTTACGCCCCACGGCATCACCGTTATGGATCACGGCAGCGATGTTGCCCGCATCAACGACCTGATCGTCTATTCGGTTGAGGCCGATAGCATGGAGCGTGTGGTTGCCGAGTATGGCCCTTCAACCAAGTACGGCGCTATAGTGGCCGGGCAAACTTCGGTCAAATCCCCGGAGATTGCCACCTTTGAAAAGCACCTGCCTGCCGATGCTCAGATAGTTACCTTTCATGGGATGCACGGCCCGGGATTTGAACCCGCCGGGCAAACGCTCATCCTGATCCCGCACCGCTCAACGCCCGATGCCTACCAGCGCATGTACGACCTGTTTACGGCCATCGGCAGCAATATAGTTGAAATTGCCGACTACCACGAGCACGACCGCATCGTAGCCGATACCCAGGCCGTTACCCACGTTGGTTTTGAGAGCATGGGCACCGCCTGGAAATCGGCCGGGTTTTTCCCCTGGGAAAACGCTTCATATATTGGGGGGATAGATAATGTGAAGATCCTGACCACCCTCCGCATCTTCAGCTATAAGGCCCACGTTTACGCCGGGTTGGCCATCCTCAACCCCTATGCCCGCCAGCAGGTGAAGCGATATGCCGAATCGGAGTCGGAGTTGTTTAAGCTGATGATCAAGGAAGAAGCCGATGCGTTTAAGCAGCGCCTTTACCGCGCGCGCGACTTTGTTTTTCACGAGAGCCGTAAGCCCATTATGCTTAATGATACGGTGATGAAGGAGTTTTCGCTCTCGCAGCATGCCGATCATCAAAAGCCAAACTCGCACCTCAGTATTTTAAGTATGGTTGATGCCTGGTACCATCTTGGGGTTAATCCGTATGACAACCTCATTTGCCAAACCCCGCCCTTTCGCCTGCGTTTGGGCATTGCCGAATACCTGTTCAAGAATGAAGAGCTGCTGGAAGAATCACTGGAAACAGCCCTGTACGATAAAACCATCCGCGGGGATGACCTGGAATTTCACTCGGCGGTGAGGGAATGGTCGGCTATTATTGGATATGGGGATATGGAGGGGTATAAGAAACACTTTAACGATACGCAGGCATTCTTTAGTCACCGGCTTGAAGAGGGTAAAGCCCAGAGCGCGGAGCTGATCCGCAGGTTGATGATGGAGTAGTTTTGATTTGGGATGTCGGACTTTCGATGTCGGATTTGGGATTGATTGGCAGGTGTTCAATTTTTTAAGGTGTGAACACTTGTTGTTTTTTGTAATTTGATTGTTGTTGATAATCAG
Source organism: Mucilaginibacter sp. SJ (assembly GCF_028993635.1). NCBI lineage: Bacteria > Pseudomonadati > Bacteroidota > Sphingobacteriia > Sphingobacteriales > Sphingobacteriaceae > Mucilaginibacter > Mucilaginibacter sp. SJ. The sequence goes on along the minus strand of NZ_CP118631.1, from coordinate 2,808,984 downwards.
TTGTTTATAAAGTCTGTAAAATCATCTATTCGCTGTTTTGAACAGGTTGATATTGATAATCAATGGGTTGTAATTTTGGCTCGTAAAATGTTGAACACCCTGTTTTTGAAAAATTGAACACTGACAGGATGGTGTCAGTACTTGATTGTATCTATCTCCGTTAATAAATAGCTACATTTGTTGCCTAAACCAATCATAAATTATATATGCACAATTTTTATCCGGTAAAGGCAATTTTAAACCTCGTTGTTATATCCGTTTTTTCAATTTTGCTCATCTCCTGTTCAAAATCGCAACCCAAGCCACCCATTAATCCCGAATTGCCGGTTACCATAACAGCATTTGCCCCTGCAAAAGGCTTACCCAATACCGTTGTAACTATAATAGGAACAAACTTTAACACTACTATAGCTAACAACACGGTTACGTTTAACGGTGTTGCCGCCAAAATTAATTCGGTAACAGCAACTCAAATCGTAGCAACGGTACCTGCAACTGCAGCTACCGGTAAAATAGAATTACTTAGTAACGGAAAAAAGGCGGCGTCGGCTACAGGTTTTACTGTTAGAACAGGAGCAATGACTGATTTTGCATCTCTTGGAGCTATAAATATTGATCAAATTAAGTTTGATGGCACAGGACGTATGTTTGGTGCCGACGGTACTAACGTGTATGAAATAAAACCGGGTGTGCAAGAGATATATTACACTAATACTTCTGTGAGTAATTTCACCGGTTTCGCTGCCGACGTACAGGGCAATTTATACATACCAGTTGCAGGCACGATATTGAAAGTATCGCCCGGAAAAAATGTATTTGTTTTAGCTGGTAGTGCTACCAGTACAGGATTAGCAGAGGGTGCTGGAGCCGTTGCAAAATTAGGTTCTCAGTCAATTGATTTACCTATTGATGCGGCAGGAAATTTGTATTATCTAAGCAGTGGCGGTTGTGTGTTTAAGGTCACTCCCGCAGGAGTTGCTACAATTATTGCAGGTGGTAAAACCGGAGAGCAGGGATATGTTGACGGGAAAGGAAGTGCTGCGAGGTTTGGTGTTATGACCAGAGGAACTGCCGATCCAACAGGTAATGTTTATATAGTTGATGCCGATCATTTCCGAATCCGTAAAATTACTCCCGAGGGCGAAGTTAGTACTGTTATAGGTAATGGAGCATTTGGCCTTACCGATGACGAGGGAACAAATGCACAAATATTCGGTCCTCAATCATTGGTATCAGACGCAGAAGGTAATATATTTTTTAGCGATGCTGATTTTGAAAACCATCTCTACAGGATAAGGATGCTCAATAAATTAGGCCAGGTGATAACCCTTATTTCTGGTAATACAACAAATGGCATTGTTAACGGCGCTCTTGGAACAGCCACTACCAACCGTCCTTTGGGGCTTGCCTTTGATTCTACCGGAAATCTTTATATAGTAAACTCCGGGGTACACAAAATAAGCAAGGTCACCTTTAATTAGGCTGGAGTGAAACGGTTGGTTTTATATAATTGCAATTAAGTAGCCTGAACGGCAGTTCATCAGTAGTTATTCAATAAATAGAGGTAATGTTATGGACAAAACGTGCGTGCTGGTAATTGAGCCTAATGTTTTTAAAATTTATTCGCTGTAATTTAAAGTATAGCATCAGCTTGCCACGCTTGCCGCTCGCGCAAGCTGACGCTATGAAGTAAGCAGTATTAAATTAAGTCCTTACTGCGCCGTTGACATTGTTTTGCTTGCCGTGGCTGTATTTATCCAGTTTAGCAACCGCTCCTGGATGTATTGTGTCCATGCCGGTGCGCAGGCGTGATAACATTCAAATCCTGGTACCAGGCCAACATGTGTAAACACAATTTTTGTAGCATCGCCCTCTGCAAAAATTTCAAAGCAAAGTTTGGTGCCGGTCCATTCGGTTTGGTTTTGCGCAAAGGTGAGCTTGCTATCGGTAACCAGCCAGGCTATTTTCTTGTTGGGGACCAATTCAACAAGTTTTTGTTTGGTGTAGTGCGCCCCGTCGCCGGCAAAGAATGAAAACTCGTCGCCAAGTTTTTCCGACTCGCCTTCAAATATTTCCGAATGCAAGCCTGACCACCATCCCCGGACATTTTTTAACGCATCAAAAACTTCTTCAGGGCTTTGGTTTACTAATAAGGTTGTTGTGAAATCTGTAGTTGTCATTTTTTTGATCTTTAAGTTGAATAATTCATTATTTAACAGGCCTTGTTAAAATGGGTAACTTTAAAGTTACGTAAATGTATAGGTAACTTTTGAGTTACGCAATTTTTTCTGAAAATTTTTTATCTCCTCATTTTGAGGGTTTAGGCGTGTGTCGCAGCACCGCTACCGCAAGTGTTTGATAAATCAGAACAATTTTTTGCCTGTAATTTTTCGTTCAGTATATTTAAAACTTATTGATCACAACCTGAACTTTACATGCGCCAGTTCAAAGCTAAGTTTAAGTACATTTTTTTACCCTTTGTTTTTATAGGTCTTTGCACCATAATTATTTATACCTTTTTGCATTGGCTGCTGCTTATCAGGTTTAATGTTTTTACGCTGAAAGATAAAGACGCCGATTTTCTTATTCCCGGTATTGTAGGTCTCGTTTTGCCACAGCTTTTACTTTTTCCTAAGTTGAGGCAATTAAAGGCATATAAAGCAACCAGTCGTGATCCAATAACTATTTTGTTAATGGTAGGCGGTTTTACATTTGCTGTACCTATCTGTATCGCACAAAATTATCTTGAATCAGCTACCGGTAAGCTAACCCGTTTGGATAGCATAAGCGAGGTACATTATTTGCCGGCGACTAAGTACTATACCGTTAAACAGAAGTATCCTAACAAGTATATGGCCCGCTTTAAGGTTATCCTTTCAGTTAGTGGTAAAAATAACGTAGATTTTAATATGGATGCTTATGCCGCGGTGCCGGTTTTTGACCGTGTTTTTCCCGATACCAGCAAGATAGCTGCTATGCGAAAAAGGGTAAACCCTAAAACACTGGTGATCATTAATGATACGCTGCGCAATATGTTGTTTTTAAAAAAATTACCTGCCGACTCGATAATGATGATGCGTTATGTCAATCCTACTATGGTGATGCCTAAATACGGGGAGGCCGGTAAGTACGGCGCGTTAGCGGTTGTAACCCGGAGTTATAAATTTAAGATAAAGCCTATAATCCCGAAAATAGAGCCTGCCGCGTGGTTTGTTTTTAAATACCACAAAACTATCAGCAATAGTTTATCCACGAGTGAAAAGAATTCCTATTTCAGTCAGTTTGCAAAAGATTGCGACACTGCTTTCAAATACAAGCCGTTAAACAAATTCATATACCTGGCCCGCTTACCTAATGACAATGAGGTAGCCAACTACGAGGCAGCCATAAACTCGCGTGATGATGTTGCTGAAGGAGAGCAAACAATGCTTTCGCCTGTTTATGAGTCGTTTGAAAAACGGAATGGCAATAAGCTTGCATGGATTGGCGGCTCATTTATCATCGGAGCAATGCTGTTTTTACTCCTGCTTGGGTTATTCAGAATTAAAGGTTTGGATAATTTTGAGGAGGGGATGTTTGAAAAATGGGCGAAAGACGTGATGGATAGGAGTTGAGTTCATGGAAATGATTTTCGACGAAAACAATGGTTTCATATTAGCTTGATTATCTAAACGCGAGCCACAAGTGAGGGTACTTAACGCGATAATTGGGGGAGATAAATTTGCAGATTAAGAGATTGTCATGCTGCACCAGAGGTGCAAAAGGTTTGTAGAAATAAATTCAAATAGGCTCCTGGTGCCATAGGTACACAACTCCGGTGTTCCGTACCTCTGGCACGGTTGTTTTCGGTATCTATGTTACTACAAACCTGTTCCCCCTCTGGGGGATCTTCCTTAACTTTAACTTAATGACATTGCACTTGGTAGCGACGAATCGTCTTAATCACCTGCTGATTGAAAAACAATAAATGAAGATTCTACACTAATTTTTACGTATTAATCGAATTACACGAATTGAATCAATTTAAGATTCGTGTAATTCGATTAATTGTGGAGAGCTTGCAAAGCATTTGTGTAAAAATTTTTCAGTATAAGATCAGTAAAACAGATCGAATTATTTTAAACGCGATTTCCCCGCAACCCTGCTACTTTTCCATCCATTCCCGCCTATAATACCTTATATTAGTATAGGTTTTCATAACCAGCCAATTATAGCCCTTATTTAAAAAAGCCGAACATGAAAAAGGTATCGCTGTTATTTGTGTTCCCTGTGGTGTTGTTCGCTACCTATTTGTTTGCGTTCCAGGGAAAAAAAATTAAAGTATCGGGCAAAACAAAACCGGTAATCCCGGTAATGTGCGGATCGGGTATAGTACAGGATGCAGATACGGCACGGAACGGCAAATTTATACAGCGCTTACCCGGCTGGGGGCATCACAGCTATGCCATTGCTGCCCGTAATGACAGCGCCCGGTTTTACTTTAACCAGGGCTTAACCATGTATTACAGCTATCACATGAAGGAGGCATTCGCGTCGTTCAAAGAAGCGTCGCGCTTTGACCCCTCGGCTGCCATGGCTTACTGGGGGCAGGCTTTAAGCCTGGGCCCTTACTATAACGCAGGCGGACCTTATGTTGCTCCTGCCGGTTTGCCTGCTGTTTTGAAACAAATGAACGCCGTTGCCGGCAGCGCTCCCGAAAAAGAAAAAGCGTTGATAGCGGCGATGAACCTTCGTTACCCGCAGGAGGGCACCAACGCAAGTGATAATGAAGCTTATGCACAGGATCTGAAGAAACTGATGCAGGCTTACCCAACCGATGCCGACCTTAAAATGCTGTATATCGACGCGGTAATGCTCATTCACCCCTGGGATTTTTGGGCGCCCGACGGTACCGATAAACCCTGGACAGCCGAACTGGTTACCTTGTGTAAAGGCGTTTTAAATACCAATCCGGAGCACCCGGCGGCGCTGCATTATTATATCCATTTAACCGAGGCTTCGCGTAACCCCGGCGCCGCGCTGGCCAATGCAGGGGCTTTAAAAAGGTTGTTCCCCGGTATCGGGCATATGGTGCATATGGCCAGTCATGTTTATCAGCGCAATGGTTTGTATTTTCAGGGTGTTGACGTTAATGAAAAAGCAGCCAAATGTATTGTTAATTATGCCGCCCTGGCGCCCAATTTAAAGCTCACAAAAATAAACTCTCACTTTTACGCTGTCGAAACACTTTGTGCCTTTAACGGGGCTATGTACGAGCGGGGGATGGAAGCGGCCCAACGCTGCCGCAATGCGGTAAAACCTTCGGCAGGTGATACTTATTCGCAATATCTGTACATGATGCCGGTATTTACCATGATGCGCCTTGGCAAATGGCACGAACTGCTCAAAGACAGCGTTGGCCCCAATCGCGACTGGGCCTATGCGCGGGTGTTATACCATTTTGCCCGCGGAATGGCATTTCTGTATACGGGCGGGCAGGATTCGGCCGTGGCCCAGCTTGCTTTATTGCGTGGCAGGCTTGATGATGCCTCTTTAAAACAGCGGCATATTCCTTTTAATATCGCGCTGGATGGCGCCACGGTTGCCGAAAATATATTGGATGGTGCTATTTTGCTTGGCCGCAATAAGTTTGATGATGGTATGGCGGCATTAAAAAAAGCAGTGCAGACAGAAGATAACATGATTTACTCGGAACCTGCTGAGTGGCCTATCCCGGCACGGCAGTTCCTGGGGGCCTACCTGCTCAAAACCGATTATAACCCGCAGGCCGAAAAAGTTTTCCGCGAAGACCTGGAACGTAACCCGGGTAACGGCTGGTCGATGCTGGGCATGTACCAAAGTTTAAAGGCGCAAAACCGTACGGAAAAGCTACCCTATTACAAGGCGGGCTTCATGCGCTCGTTTTCGCATGCCGATGAGGTGCCTGCGAGCTCGGTGGTTATGAATTGATGAAAGTGGGGGTACAGGCTACAAGGCTATTAAGCTAAGAGATTGATGGGCCGCACCAGGGGTGCAAAAGGTTGAAAAAGCGGGGTAACGCGCGATTCCCCTCTTGAGTTTAAGTTTACCCACAAAATCAATAGTCAAATTGGGTAATCTTTATAAGTTGAACCCCTCTGGGGTTCAGGTAATGGGTGTGACGTTATTTTCTACAAACCTTTTCCCCCTCCGGGGGATTTTTACTATTTAATAATCATGTATTAATTGCTCAAGGACAGGTGAACCAGAGGTGCAAAAGGGTTGTAGCTCGTAAAGTTAAAGAATATCTTTTGCCCCAGAGGGCCAAAACACAACGCCTTGCTGTTTAAGAAACAAGTTTTGTGGGTAAACTTAAACCTCTTGAGAGAGCCTGTCCAGAAATTAATTCGGGAGGCGGATGGGGGGCTACTTTGATAAGTCTACCGTAGAAACACACCCCTGCTACCGCTCATTTCTCAGCGCCCTGCTCTCAAGAGGGGATTTTTAAAGTCTTTTGTTCAATCGATTACTTAAGTTAACGACAGCCCCCTGGGGAATAATGGCATTGGGCTGCGCAAACGCCTGATGAATTAAGTGGTAAGGATAACGGTTAGATAAGCTTTCATTTTACACGTTTATGCTATCTTTTTTAATTACCTCCAAAGGAATATCCCCCATCCAGGCTGCCACCTCCGAAAATGAGCTCCAGTACGAGCCCAGGATGCGCCCTGTACCGGCAAGTACAAACAGGTCGACTACAGCGGCCTGGATGCCGGTAACTGTTTGGCGGCTCAGGTCTTTAAGGGGGCTGATGATCCTGTTGCCAAATGTTAGCTTCAATTCAAGTTCAACATTAATATCATCTGTTGCAAGGAAAAAGCGGGTTGTATCGTCGATATCCAGGAGTTCCTTCATCCGGACGATAAACAGCTCCAGCGGACTGTTAGCAATTGACAAGATGTTATCTGTCCGTCTAACCTGTACACCCACTGCAGTTGGGCCCAGTGTATGTAACAGTTCAATAATTTTAAGGTTAAGCGAGGCAATGGGTTTAAAAAGTTTAAACTCGTCAATGCTATCGGTAAAGCGCTGGCAGGTTTTGATGTAGACGCGTTTATGATGGCGCACGGTTTCATAAACATCGGTAAGCTGGTGGTCTGCATCGGTAATGCAGATATCAACCCTGGCTACCAGGTTTTTAAGTTTGGCCTTGTACCGGCTTTTATTATCGGGCTGAACGGTACGCGTTACGAAATCAAATACCCGCTTTTTGGGGATAATGGTAAAATCGGCAATTGGCTCAAGCAACAGGTGATAGGGGCAGTTAAGCTCTTGCGTTTCGGTCCAGATTACGCACAGCCGGGTATTAAGCTTGTGTTTAAGCCAGATGCCATTGGCAATAACCCGTAGCCTGTTGGCCAGTCCCCCCTGTGGTTCTAAGTAGATCATACCTGTTTTTCGGGTATAAGTATAAGGAATAAATGGGGGAGGATAAAGGACTAAATTAAGTGTGCATGTACTTTACTAAACAGAAGCATGCAAAATGCGCCATTTATAAGGAATTAAACAGCCCATGGGTAAATCATCATTAGCCCTTTTACGTTTTTAAAATCACCGACATTACGTGAGATTAAGGTAAGTCCAAGTGATTTGGCAGTGGCAGCTATAATCGCGTCGGGAGTTTTTATCTTATATGCCTTTTTAAATTGAATAGTTTGGTCTATGATTTCATCCGATAATGGAATCATTATACTGGCATCAATAAATTCATTTAATAATGCTTCAGTTTCAGGTGGGTTTTGTAACCTAATACTTCAATTTTTACAATTACTGAAACAACAGGGGTTTCATTAATTACATCATTCATCCAAAGCATACCTCTTTCAGGTAAATTCCGGTCATTAATTTTAGTTACTGAATCATTTTGAAAGGTAATTAATGTGCATTTATTACACCAAATGCACCATGCTAATTGATTCTGTAACTTCTGATGATCTTTAAAAATTTCCTCAACATCTCCGGTTTTACGCCGCCAATTGGATGATGCGGTAACATGCCACCCAAAAAGGCTCTGAAAAGTCGAAAAATCAAAGCGGCTAATGCTTAGCCAAATACCTTTCAAACATATGTTAAAACGCGGATGCAAAAATTATAAAAAAATAACTTACTAACTATTTGATAATTAATACAAAGTTTCTATCTTTGCCGTCCCTTTCGGGGGAGAAATATGCCTTGAACGAAGCCCTACTGCTTCGATGGGCACAAAAACAATTAAAAAAATGTCAGGAATTATTGGTAAAAAAGTAGGAATGACCAGCATTTTCGACGAAACAGGGAAAAACATTCCCTGCACAGTAATCGAAGCTGGCCCTTGCGTGGTAACACAAGTTAAGTCTGTGGATACAGACGGATACGCTGCTGTTCAGTTAGCGTATGGCGACAAAAAGGAAAAAAACACTTCTGCCCCTCTAAAAGGACACTTCCAGAAAGCCGGTAGCGCTCCAAAGCGTAAACTGGTTGAATTCAAAACTTTCGAAGATCAAAAAGCATTAGGCGACACCGTTACTGTCGACATTTTTGCTGCGGGAGATTTTGTTGACGTGGTAGGTACCTCAAAAGGTAAGGGTTTTCAGGGTGTGGTAAAACGTCATGGTTTTGGCGGCGTGGGTATGCAAACTCACGGTCAGCACAACCGTTTACGTGCGCCAGGTTCTTTGGGTGCGTCATCATGGCCATCACGTGTATTTAAAGGTATGCGCATGGCAGGTCAAACCGGAAACGCCCGTGTTAAAATACAAAACCTTGAAGTAGTTAAGGTTTTCGCGGAGCAGAATCTGTTAGTAGTTAAAGGTTCCATCCCTGGAGCTAAGGGTTCATTTGTAATAGTGGATAAATAAGATGGAAGTTAACGTATTAAACGTATCAGGTAAAGAAACAGGTGCCAAGGTGCAGCTTCCTGAGTCGATCTTCGGTATTGAGCCAAATGATCACGCTATCTATCTTGACGTTAAGCAATATCTTGCTAACCAACGTCAGGGTACACACAAATCAAAACAGCGTAATGAGATTGCAGGTTCAACCCGCAAGCTATATAAGCAAAAAGGTACAGGCGGTGCCCGTGCTGGTGGTATTAAATCACCATTATTTAACGGTGGTGGCCGTGTATTCGGTCCGCAACCACGCGATTACAGCTTCAAATTAAACAAAAAGCTTAAATCACTGGCCCGTAACTCTGCTTTATCATACAAAGCAAAGGATAACAACATTTTAGTGTTAGAAGACTTTAATTTTGATAGCATCAAAACTAAAAACTACATTAAATTGGAGGCCGATTTGAATGTTACTAATGATAAAACATTATTAGTAGTAGCAGGCGCTGAAAATAACAACGTTTATTTATCAAGCAGGAACCTGAAGAAAAGCAAAGTAATTTCAGTTGAGCAGCTTAACACTTATGATGTGTTAAACGCAGGCAAGCTGTTGTTAACTACAGGTGCTGTTAAAACTTTGGAGGAAGCATTAGCTAAGTAATTATGGAAATTTTAAAACAACCCCTACTTACTGAAAAAGTTACTCAGTTAACTGACAAGCTTAACCGTTATGCTTTCAAAGTTGATCACAGGGCTAACAAAATTCAGATCAAGAGTGCCATTGAGGCAATGTACGGTGTAAACGTTACGGCGGTAAACACCATGAAATACGTCGGCAAACTTAAAACTCGCAATACTAAGGCAGGCGCCGTTCAGGGCCGTTCAGCTACTTACAAAAAAGCGATCATTACGTTAAAGGACGGAGAAGTAATTGATTTTTACAGCAATATATAATTATAGAAATGGCAGTAAAGAGATTTAAACCGGTTACCCCGGGTACCCGCTTCAGAGTTGATGTATCTAATTCAGATATCACAACAAACGTTCCTGAAAAATCGTTGGTTGTAGCATCAAACAAAAGATCGGGCGGTCGTAACAACAGCGGTAAAATGACTATGCGCTACTTAGGTGGTGGTCATAAACAAGCATACAGGTTAATTGATTTTAAACGTAATAAGTTTGATATCCCGGCAAAAGTTGCAACTATCGAGTACGATCCTAACCGTTCGGCACGTATAGCCCTGCTACACTTTGCCGATGGCGAGAAAAGGTACATGATTGCTCCGGAAGGCTTAACAGTTGGTACAATAGTAACAGCAGGCGAAACAGCAGCTCCCGAAGTAGGTAATACCTTACCATTAAAGAATATCCCTCTTGGTTCGATCATTCACAACATTGAGTTAAACCCTGGCCAGGGTGGTGTAATTGCCCGCAGCGCCGGTACTTACGCTCAGTTATCAGCACGTGACGGCAAATATGCTATCATCAAATTGCCTTCAGGCGAAACCCGCATGATCCTGTCAACTTGTTTGGCAACTATCGGTACCGTTTCAAATGGCGAAAGAGCAAACGCTGTGTTAGGTAAAGCCGGCCGCAAACGCTGGTTAGGCCGCAGGCCAAGGGTACGTGGTGTAGCTATGAACCCGGTAGATCACCCTATGGGTGGTGGTGAAGGCCGTGCCTCAGGTGGTCACCCACGTTCACGTAAAGGTTTATTGGCTAAAGGCTACAAAACCCGTGACAAGAAGAAAACATCGGATCGTTACATCATTGAAAGAAGGAAGAAATAATGGCTCGTTCAATAAAAAAAGGACCTTACATCGATCATAACTTAGATAAAAAAGTTATGGTGCTGAATGATGCAAATAAAAAATCAGTTGTAAAAACATGGTCACGTCGTTCCATGATCTCTCCTGATTTCGTTGGTCATACATTCGCAGTACACAACGGTAACAAGTTTATCCCTGTGTACGTAACAGAAAACATGGTTGGACACAAGCTGGGAGAGTTTGCCCCAACCCGTACATTCCGCGGACACGCAGAAAAGAAAAAATAACAGGCAATGGAAGCAACAACAAAAATTAAAAAGTCTGTACTGATCAGGCAACAAAAAGAAGCTGCGAAAGCTCTTGTAGGCGGCGCTTCTGTTGCTAAGTTACAGGACTGCCCAACTTCACCACGCAAAATGCGTTTGGTGGTTGACTTGATCCGCGGTGAAAACGTTGAGAAAGCGTTATACATATTAAAATTTACTAACAAAGAAGCTGCTATTCGTGTAGAGAAACTTTTGTTATCAGCTATCAAAAACTGGGAAGCAAAAAACGAAGGCAAACGTGTTGAAGACAGCAACCTTTTTGTTAAGGAAGTATCTGTAGGCGGTGGCCGTCAGTTAAAAAGGTTACGCCCTGCTCCGCAAGGAAGGGGATACCGTATCCGCAAACGCTCAAACCACGTAACACTTGTTGTGGATAGTAAAAACGATAACAATTAATTTGAAATGGGACAGAAAGCACATCCAATAGGTAACAGGTTAGGAATCATCAGAGGTTGGGATTCTAACTGGTTCGGTGGCAACAACTACTCCGATAAATTAGTTGAAGACGAAAAAATCCGCAAATACCTTTCAGCTCGTATTGCTAAAGGTGGTGTATCTAAAGTAGTTATCGAGCGTACTTTAAAACGCATTACCGTAACTATCCACACTGCCCGTCCGGGTATTGTGATCGGTAAAGGCGGTCAGGAAGTTGACAAGATCAAAGAAGAGTTGAAAAAACTTACCAAGAAAGAAGTTCAGATCAACATTTTCGAGATCAAACGTCCTGAGCTTGATGCACAATTAGTAGCAGAAGGCATTGCAAAACAATTAGAAGCACGTATCTCTTTCCGTCGTGCCATGAAAACCACAATCGCTGCAACCATGCGTATGGGTGCCGAAGGTATCAAGGTAATGACTTCAGGCCGTTTAGGCGGCGCTGAGATGGCACGTAGCGAGCAATATAAAGAAGGCAGGATTCCTTTGCACACTTTCCGTGCTGACATTGACTACGCATTAGCAGAAGCATTAACTACCTATGGTAAAATAGGTGTTAAAGTTTGGATCTGCAAAGGCGAGGTTTATGGCAAACGCGATCTTTCTCCAAACATTGGCGGTACCAGCAGCGCAAGCGGCAAAGGTGGCAGGCCAGAGGGCGGTGCACCAGGCTTTGGTGGCCGTGGTAACGAAAGAGGCGGCGAGCGCGGCGGTGAGCGTCGTGGCGACAGGAAACCAGGTGGCGATCGTCGTGGCGGTGGTAACCGTCCGGGCGGACAAGGTGGAAACCGTCCGGGTGGACAAGGTGGAAACCGTCCGGGTGGCCCAGGTAAGAGATAATAATTAAAGTACAAGACAAATATCGAATAACGATATAAAAGCTTAAGAAAATGCTACAGCCAAAAAGAACGAAGTTCAGAAAGATGCAAAAAGGCAGGATGAAAGGTTTAGCCACCCGTGGTGCTGAACTTTCATTCGGATCTTTTGGTGTTAAATCACTCGAAGCGGCATGGATCACCAGCCGTCAGATCGAGGCTGCACGTATCGCTGTAACACGTTTTATGAAACGTGAAGGACAGGTTTGGATCAGGATATTCCCTGACAAACCTGTAACCAAGAAACCTGCAGAGGTACGTATGGGTAAAGGTAAAGGTGCTCCTGAATACTGGGTTGCGGTAGTACGCCCCGGAAGGATCATTTTTGAAGCCGAAGGTGTGCCTTTGGAAGTTGCTAAAGAGGCTTTACGCCTTGCAGCACAGAAATTACCGGTGCAAACTAAATTTATTGTACGTAGGGATTACGTAGAAGCATAAATTGAGGAGTTAGTTGAAGAGTTGTAAAGTTTTAATGTTGTGAAGTTAGATGCCGAATTTCACCATTCAAATAAAAACAATACAACGTTTAAACTTACCAACAGACAACAAATAACAAAGAAAAATGAAGAACTCAGAAATTTTGGGCCTATCAACTGAAGAGATTGTTGCTAAGATCAGCGAGGAAAGGGCTACCCTAACCAAATTGAAATTTGCTCATGCAGTTTCAGCTATTGAGAACCCGTCCCGTATAACCAAAGTACGCAAAGGAATTGCTCAGTTAAATACTGAATTAACAAAACGTAAAGCGGCGGCCGCTTCTGAAAAGAATTAATTTTTTAAACATTAGTAAAAATGGAAAGAAATTTAAGAAAAACACGTACCGGCCTTGTAGTAAGCAATAAGATGGAAAAATCTATTGTTGTGGCCGTTGAGCGTAAGGTGAAACACCCTATCTATGGTAAATTCGTAAAGAAAACTACCAAATTCAAGGCTCATGATGAAAACAATACCTGTGGCGTAGGCGATACAGTATTGATCATGGAAACCCGCCCGCTGAGCAAAACCAAAAACTGGCGATTAGTTGAAATTTTAGAAAGGGCTAAATAAGATGGTACAACAGGAATCAAGATTAACAGTAGCCGACAATAGCGGCGCTAAAGAAGTTTTAGTGATCCGTGTATTGGGTGGTACCGGTAAAAGGTATGCATCAATCGGCGATAAAATTGTGGTTACCGTAAAAAGCGCTTTACCATCAGGTAACGTGAAAAAAGGTACCGTATCAAAAGCCGTAGTTGTGCGTACTAAAAAAGAGATCCGCAGAAAAGACGGTTCATATATCCGTTTCGACGATAACGCAGCTGTGTTGTTAAACAACCAGGACGAGCCAAGAGGTACACGTATCTTTGGCCCTGTTGCAAGGGAACTGCGCGAGAAACAATTTATGAAAATTGTATCATTAGCACCGGAGGTATTGTAACATGGAAAAGAAAGTAAAATTAAAGATCCGTAAAGGCGACCTGGTTAAAGTTATCGCCGGCGATTCAAAAGGATCACAAGGCAAAATCGTTGAGGTTTTGGTAGATAAGAACAGGGCTATTGTTGAAGGTGCCAATATGGTATCAAAACATACTAAACCTAATGCTGCTAACCCTAACGGCGGAATTGTTAAACAAGAAGCTGCTATACATATTTCAAACCTAATGCTGGTTGATCCTAAAACAGGTAATACAACCCGTGTTGGCCGTCAAAAAAATGACGCCGGCAAATTAGTAAGGGTAGCAAAAAAATCAGGGGAGGAAATTAAGTAATGACTTACGTACCAAGATTAAAATCAAAATACAAGGACGAAATCCGCACCGCGCTGAAAGATAAATTTCAGTACAAAAGCGTAATGCAGGTTCCTAAATTGGAGAAAATTGCCATTAACCAGGGTGTAGGTGGTGCAACTACCGACAAGAAATTGATCGAAAACACCATCACCGAGTTAACTACCATCACCGGTCAGCAGGCAGTATCTTCAAAATCTAAAAAAGATATCTCAAACTTTAAATTGCGTAAAAATATGCCGGTTGGCGTACGCGTTACCCTGCGTGACAACACAATGTACGAGTTTTTGGATCGTTTAATCGCTGTAGCCCTGCCACGTATCCGTGACTTCAAAGGCATCAACGATAAAGGTTTTGATGGCCGCGGCAACTATACATTAGGTATTACTGAGCAAATTATCTTCCCTGAGATAAATATTGACAAAATCAATAAAATCCAAGGTATGGATATTACCTTTGTAACCTCCGCAACAAACGATGTTGAAGCATTGGAGTTGTTGAAACAATTTGGTTTACCATTTAAAAATCAAAATAGCAATGGCTAAAGAAGGTGTAAAAGCACGTGAAGTAAAGCGCGCAAAATTAGTAGCTAAATACGCTGAAAAAAGAGCTGCTTTAAAAGAAGCTGGCGATTACGCTGCTTTAGATAAATTACCAAAAGCATCATCACCGGTAAAACTGCACAACCGTTGCAAATTAACCGGCCGCCCTCGTGGTTATATGCGTCAGTTTGGCATCTCACGTGTTACATTCCGTGAAATGGCTCTTGAAGGCAAGATCCCGGGAGTGAAAAAAGCAAGCTGGTAAGAAGATATAAAAATATCGGATTTCGGAATTTCGATTTCGGAATTTCGATATTTTTAATTTTTTTTGAGATTGTGGCAAATTCGAAATCGAACATCCGAAATCTCAAATACAAAATGAATTAACCGATGGAAGGTCGTCCCGGATGTTACGGGAAGGAAACCACCGTCATAACACAATAAAATGAATACAGATCCAATCGCAGATTATCTTACAAGAGTAAGGAATGCTATTAAAGCCAACCACCGGGTTGTTGAAATTCCTGCATCAAATCTGAAGAAGGAAATCACTAAGGTGCTTTTCGACAAAGGTTACATTGCAAATTATAAGTTTGAGGATAATGGTCCTCAGGGCACTATCAAAGTTGCTTTGAAATACCACCCGATAACTAAAATTTCTGCTATCCGCAGCATTTCGCGCATCAGCAAACCAGGTTTGAGGAAATACGCAGGTATGGAAAACATGCCACGTGTATTAAATGGTTTAGGTATCGCCATCCTGTCAACTTCTAAAGGCGTTATGTCTGATAAAGAAGCACGTCAGCAAAATGTTGGTGGTGAGGTTTTATGCTACGTTTATTAACAGAAGAAATTTAAGCAATGTCAAGAGTAGGAAAAGCACCGATAGCACTGCCACAGGGAGTAACCATTACAGTTTCAGCAGATAATGTTGTTACCGTAAAAGGCCCTAAAGGCCAGTTGCAACAGGCAATTGATAGCGATATCACTATTGCACAGGAAGACGGTCAGTTACTGGTTCAACGCCCGTCTGATCAAAAACGTCACAAAGCGTTACATGGTTTATACCGCGCGCTTTTAAATAACATGGTAATTGGTGTAACTGAAGGTTACAAAGTAACCCAGGAATTAGTGGGTGTAGGTTACCGTGCCACCAATACCGGTAATACATTAGATTTAGTGTTGGGTTTCTCTCACCACTATGTATTTGAATTACCTCAAGAAATTAAAGTTACAACCACTGCTGATAAGGGTAAAAACCCAACCATCATCCTTGAATCAATTGACAAACAGTTAATTGGCCAGGTAGCAGCTAAAATCCGTTCATTACGTGCACCAGAGCCTTACAAAGGTAAAGGTATCAAGTTCCAGGGCGAGATTTTGAGAAGAAAAGCAGGTAAATCAGCATCTAAAAAATAATCGTCATGGGAGCTAAACTATCAAGAAGAGACAGGATTAAAAAAGGCATCAGGAAACGCCTTTCAGGGTCAACAGAACGTCCCCGCCTGTCAGTATTTAGAAGTAATAAAGGTATTTATGCGCAGATCATTGACGATGTAACCGGTAAAACTTTAGTTTCAGCATCATCTTTATCAAAAGATTTTGCCGCTGAAGGTACAAAATCAGATCAATCAGTAGCTGTTGGTAAATTAGTAGCTTCAAAAGCTATCGCTGCAGGTATTAAAGATGTGGTTTTCGACAGGAACGGTTACCTGTACCATGGCCGTGTTAAGTCATTGGCCGAAGGTGCACGTGAAGGTGGTTTAAACTTTTAATCGAAAAGAGAAATGTCAACAATCAACATAAAAAGAGTAAAAACAAGCGAGATCGAATTAAAAGACCGCTTGGTAAGCATACAGCGTGTTGCCAAAGTAACCAAAGGCGGCCGTACTTTCAGCTTCTCTGCTATCGTAGTAGTAGGTGATGAAAACGGTGTTGTAGGTTACGGTTTAGGTAAAGCTAAAGAGGTAACTGAAGCTATTGCTAAAGGCATTGATGATGCTAAAAAGAACCTGGTAAAAGTTCCGATCATTAACGGAACTGTACCTCATGAGCAAATTGGTAAATTTAGCGGTGGTTTTGTTTTCATTAAACCAGCTGCTAACGGTACCGGTGTAATTGCAGGTGGTGCTATGCGTGCCGTATTAGAGTCGGCAGGTGTACACAACGTATTGGCAAAATCAAAAGGTTCATCAAACCCGCACAACGTGGTAAAAGCAACCGTATCGGCATTAGCCCAGTTACGTGATGCAAATACAGTAGCACAACAGCGCGGTATCAGTTTAGGTAAAGTATTTAACGGATAATCAGTCATGGCTAAGATCAAAATAACACAGATTAAGAGCGTGATCGACAGAACGGAACGCCAGAAAAAAACAATCCAGGCTTTAGGATTGCGTAAAATTAACCACAGTGTGGAAGTTGAGGCTACACCTGCTATAGTTGGGATGGTTAGGAAAGTGAACCACCTGGTAGCGGTTGAAAATATTTAATATCATGAATTTAAGTAATTTAAAACCTGCAGAAGGTTCAACCAAAAATAGAAAAAGAATTGGCCGTGGTACAGGTTCTGGCCGTGGCGGTACGTCAACCCGTGGCCACAAAGGCGCCGGTTCACGTTCAGGTACCAGCACCAAGGTAGGCTTTGAAGGCGGTCAGATGCCTTTACAGCGCCGTGTGCCTAAGGTAGGCTTTAAAAACCCTAACCGTGTTGAGTACACAGGTGTAAACCTTGACGTACTTCAGGAATTAGTAACAAAATTTTCGCTTACTGCTGTTGATTTTGATACTTTGAAAGAGCACGGTTTGGTATCACGTAACGACCTGGTTAAGATCCTGGGCCGTGGTGAGCTTACTGCCAAATTAGAAGTTAAAGCACATGCATTTACTGCTACAGCTCAGAAAGCTATTGAAGCTGCAGGTGGTACCATAGTTAAGTTATAATTTCGATGAAGAAATTTTTCACCACATTATCCAATATCTGGAAAATCGAAGATCTGAGAGTGCGTATTATTAACACACTCTTATTTCTTTTAATATATCGTGTAGGCTCATTCGTGGTTTTACCGGGCGTTAACGCCGCGGTAGCATCAACCCAAAAAGCAGAAGGATTAGTAGGATTGCTGAATATGTTTGCAGGAGGATCGTTTTCACGTTCCTCTATTTTCGCGTTAGGTGTTATGCCTTACATTTCGGCTTCAATTGTGGTGCAACTGCTGGGTATTGCCGTTCCGTATTTTACCAAATTGCAAAAAGAAGGTGAAAGCGGTCGCAACAAGCTTAACCAATGGACCCGCTACCTAACAATAGGTATTACCTTTTTACAGGCTATAGGTTACCTTAAATCGCAGGTTGCTGCTGATGCAAGAACTATTGCCGATCCTTTCACCTTCATCTTCCTTAATACTTTTGTATTAACGGCAGGTACATTATTTGTAATGTGGTTAGGCGAAAAAATCACCGATAAAGGTATCGGTAACGGTATCTCACTTATTATCATGGTGGGTATCATTGCTCAGTTACCTGGCGCTTTTACAACCGAGTTCATTTCGCGTAATGGCGGTGCCGGTGGTTTGATCGCTTTCATTGTGGAGATCGTAGGTTTGATTGGTGTGGTAATGTTTACTATACTGATAGTACAGGGAACACGTAAAATTTCGGTACAGTACGCTAAACGTATAGTGGGTAACAAACAATATGGCGGTGTACGCCAGTACATACCTTTAAAGGTAAATGCTGCCGGTGTAATGCCAATCATATTTGCTCAGGCGTTAATGTTCATCCCGCAAACCGTATCGCAATTTTTCCCTAATGTATCATCAAGCGGTATATTGATAGCTTTAGCTAACTATAACTCATGGGAGCATAACCTGTTGTTTGGGATCCTGATCATCCTGTTCACTTACTTCTATACTGCTATTACGGTTAACCCTAACCAAATGGCCGATGATATGAAGAAGAACGGTGGCTTTATTCCGGGTATCAAACCAGGCCGTACTACTGCTGAGTTTATTGATGGCGTAATTTCAAAGATCACTTTACCAGGATCAGTATTCCTGGCTATTATAGCAATCATCCCGGCATTGGCCAGTTTGGTTGGTGTATCTCCAATATTCGCAAGGTTCTTCGGCGGTACATCGCTGATCATCCTGGTGGGTGTTGTGCTGGATACATTACAGCAAATAGAAAGTCACCTGTTGATGCGCCATTATGATGGTTTAATGAAAACCGGACGGATTAAGGGACGTACAGCTATGCCTGCCGCTGCCGGTACCAGTCCGACAGCGATTTAATTAGCAATGTCAAAAATCAATTATAAGTCTGTCGAAGAGATAGAACTCATAAGAGAAAGTTCTTTACTTGTTTCAAAAACACTCGGAGAAATAGCTAAGGTTATTGCTCCGGGTGTTAAAACAATTGAACTGGATAAGCTTGCCGAAACCTTTATACGGGACAACGGCGGCGTGCCTGCCTTTTTAAACTATCACGGATTTCCTTATTCACTGTGTATTTCCCTGAATGACCAGGTTGTACACGGCTTCCCCGGATCGCATGTTTTAACTGAAGGCGACCTGGTATCAGTTGATTGCGGTGTTGTTTTAAATAAATACTACGGCGACTCGGCTTATACCTTTGCCATTGGTGAGGTTAACGACCAGGTTAAAAAGCTGATGCGGGTAACGCAGGAATGCTTAAAGTTGGGTGTTGAGAAAGCGGTTGTAGGGATGCGGATAGGTGATATTGGATACGCGGTACAGGAGCATGCCGAAAAGAACGGCTTTGGTGTAGTAAAGGAACTGGTTGGCCATGGTGTAGGATTAAAACTGCACGAAAAACCCGAAGTACCTAACTATGGTAAACGCGGTGCCGGTATCAAACTGGAAGAAGGCATGGTGATAGCTATTGAGCCCATGATCAATGCCGGCCGTGCCGGTGTTAAGTTTTGGGATGATGGCTGGACAGTTTCAACATCTGACAAGAAACCTTCGGCACATTATGAGCATACTGTAGCGGTACGCAAAGGTACTCCAGACATTTTATCGACGTTTGATTACGTAGAAAATGTTTTAAAAGAAAAAAATAATAATTAAATAATTTTTTATTAATTTTGCATCCCGGTTTTAGGGCGGATAATTAAGTAATAATCAACAAAATATGGCTAAACAATCTTCGATTGAGCAAGACGGTACAATTAGAGAGGCATTGTCAAATGCAATGTTCAGAGTTGAACTTGAAAATGGTCATGAGATTATAGCGCACATATCGGGCAAAATGCGTATGCACTACATTAAAATTCTTCCTGGCGACAGGGTGAAACTGGAAATGAGTCCATATGATTTAACAAAGGGTAGAATAACCTATAGATATAAATAAAAAGATGAAAGTTAGAGCATCCATCAAAAAGCGCAGCGCTGATTGCAAGATCATCCGCCGTAACGGGAAACTTTACGTTATTAACAAAAAGAACCCGAAGTTTAAACAACGCCAGGGCTAAGAAAAATTAATTTTGAATTAGTGAATTAGTGAGTTGCTGAATTTATTAAAAGCAAAAACTCACCCAATCACTAAGTCACTAAATCACTAAATAAACAATATGGCAAGGATATCAGGTATTGATTTACCAAAGAATAAAAGAGGAGAAATCGGACTTACTTACATTTTCGGTATTGGCCGCTCAACAGCTCAAAGAATTTTGACTGAGGCTGGTATTGATTTTAATATCAAAGTACAAGACTGGACCGATGAGCAATTATCTTCTATACGCGGAATTATTAACGACCAAATTAAGGTTGAAGGTGCATTACGTTCAGAAGTGCAGCTTAACATTAAGCGTTTGATGGATATTGGTTGTTACCGTGGTACACGTCACCGTAAAGGTTTACCATTACGTGGTCAGCGTACTAAAAACAACTCACGTACCCGTAAAGGTAAACGTAAAACAGTTGCTAACAAGAAAAAAGCTACTAAGTAGTAAGTGATTGGTGAGCAGAGAGCGGTGAGTAGTTGTCGCTTTAAGATCATCAGGAATACCTCATTTTGACAGTATAATTAATGGGTCCGGATTATTCGCTAATTCAGTAATTCATTAATTCAAAAATTAAAGAAATGGCTAAAGCTAAAAAAGTAACCAAGAAACGCATTGTGATTGTTGAGCCGGTTGGCGAAGCACACATCAATGCTACTTTCAACAACATCATCATCACCCTTACCAACAAAACCGGCCAGGCAGTTTCATGGTCATCAGCTGGTAAAATGGGTTTTAAAGGTTCAAAAAAGAATACTCCTTACGCTGCCTCACAAGCTGCTGCCGATTGCGGTAAAGTTGCTTATGACTTAGGCTTACGTAAAGTTGAAGTATTTGTAAAAGGCCCAGGTGCCGGTCGTGAGTCAGCTATCCGTACTTTGCAAACTGCAGGTATCGAAGTAACTACGATTAAAGATATTACACCGCTTCCACACAACGGTTGCCGTCCTTCAAAAAGAAGAAGAGTTTAATTAACATATTTTTTAAAGCTAAGATTCGGCAGCTGCAGGCTGCATGATACTTTAAGAACACACAAAAATGGCCAGATATACAGGACCAAAATCCAAAATTGCCCGTCGTTTCCGTGAGCCGATCTTCGGTCCGGACAAAGCGTTAGAACGTAAAAACTACCCGCCGGGAATGCATGGTGCTTCAAAACGCCGTGGAAAGCAATCAGAGTATTCAACTCAGTTGCAAGAGAAACAAAAAGTTAAATACACTTATGGTGTATTAGAGCGTCAGTTCGAAAACTTATTTCACCGCGCTTCTGCTAAAGAGGGTATCACAGGCGAAAACCTGTTGAAATTCCTGGAAGCACGTTTAGATAACGCTGTTTTCCGTTTAGGTATTGCTCCTACGCGTTCGGCAGCACGTCAATTGGTTAACCACAAACACATCACTGTTAACGGTGCTGTTGTAAACATCGCTTCATATGCATTGAAAGCTGGTGACGTGGTTGCGGTACGTGAAAAATCTAAATCATTAGAGGCTATCACTACTTCAGTAGCCGGAAGAAGAATCAACAAATACAGCTGGTTAGAGTGGGATGCGAACAACCTTACAGGTAAATTCCTTAACTATCCTAACCGCGATGAGATCCCTGAAAACATCAAGGAAAACCTGATCGTCGAGTTGTACTCTAAATAAGATATGAGATATCAGATGTGAGATTTGAGAGTTTTTTCAAATCTCATTTCTGGTTTTCGTATATATGCAAATCACAAACAAAAGATTTGAATAAGCGTTTGAACAACAGAGGAAATCTCACATCTCAAATCCCATATCTCAAATCAATTATCAAGTAAACAATAAATAAAGGATATAAATGGCAATTTTAGCATTTCAAAAACCAGACAAGGTTATCATGCAAAAAGCAAATGATTTTGATGGTACGTTTGAATTTCGTCCGTTAGAACCAGGTTTTGGTGTAACCATTGGTAATGCTCTGCGTCGTATCTTACTTTCATCACTTGAAGGTTATGCAATTACTTCTGTTCGTTTTTCGGGAGTAACTCATGAATTTTCAACCATCAAAGGTGTTGTTGAAGACGTAACCGAGATCATCCTGAACCTTAAACAAGTTCGTTTTAAGAAAACAGGTGAATCTGGCGACAGCGAGAAAATATTTGTTATTGTAAATGGCCAGGATGCATTTAAAGCAGGAGATATCACCAAATTCTCTAACAACTTTACTGTATTAAATCCTGATTTGGTACTTTGCAATATGGACCCGGCTGTAACGCTTGAAGTTGAGCTTACTGTTGGCAAAGGCCGTGGTTACGTACCAAGCGAGGAGAATAAAAATCCTGACGCTAACGTAGGTGTGATCGCTATCGACTCGATCTATACGCCGATCAAAAACGTAAAATATACCATCGAGAACTATCGTGTTGAGCAAAAAACCGACTATGAGAAATTAGTATTGGATATTGCTACCGATGGTTCGATCCACCCTGAAGATGCTTTGAAAGAAGCAGCTAAAATCCTGATCCAGCACTTCATGCTGTTCAGCGATGAAAACATGATGCTTGAAGCACAGGCTAAAGAAGAAACCAAAGAAGTGGATGAAGAGATCCTGCACATGCGCAAGATCCTTAAAACCGAACTGGTTGATCTTGACCTTTCTGTACGTGCCCTTAACTGCCTTAAAGCTGCTGATATCCGCAGCCTTGCTGATCTGGTATCGTACGATGTTGCTGACATGTTAAAATTCAGGAACTTTGGTAAAAAATCGTTAACTGAAATCCAGGACCTGGTTAAATCAAAAGGCTTATCTTTTGGTATGAACCTGTCTAAATTTAAGTTAGACGAAGAATAAGATATGAGATGTTAGATTTGAGACATGAGATTTTCTCGCCTCAGAATCTAACATTTTTTATTTTGTAACAAACGAGATCAGGATAATGGATCAGGAAGCTAAATTCTCACATCTGATATCTCACATCTCAAATCTAATAATTAAGCGAAAGCATAATTCCGAGGGCTTGAGCCTATCGCCCAACGGTATGCACGTGAAATATATAAAACAATGAGACACGGAAACAAAAACAATCACTTAGGCCGTACTACAGCCCATCGTAAAGCGATGTTGGCTAACATGGCATCTTCGCTTATTTTACACAAGCGTATCACTACAACATTAGCAAAAGCAAAAGTTTTACGCGGTTATGTTGAGCCACTTTTAACAAAATCAAAAAACGATACTACGCACTCACGTCGTACAGTATTCAGCTACCTGCAGGATAAAGATGCAACTTCGATCTTGTTCCGTGAGGTTGCTGAGAAAATTGCTAACCGCCCAGGTGGTTACACCCGTATCATCAAGTTAGAAAACCGTTTAGGCGATAACGCTGAAATGGCAATCATCGAGCTTGTTGATTACAACACTGTTTACGGTGCTGACGCTGCTGCTCCTGCTAAGAAATCAACCCGTCGTCGTGGTGGTTCTGGTGCAAAAGCTAAAGCTGCTGCCCCGGTAGCTGCAGAAGAAGCTGTAGTAGTTGAAGACGTTAAAGAAGAACCGGCTGCTGAAGCACCGGCACCTTCTGAAAACGAAGAAAACGCTGAAAAAGGCGAATAGTTAATTATTCGGTTTAACAGATACTAAAAACGGCCCACTCATTTGAGTGGGCCGTTTTTTATGTAATTGACCGCCGTTTTAGGTAAAAATCGTGGTGATTCCCTGATCTGTTTACTCGAGGGTCAGGCTATAAGTCAATAAGCATTCAACATCATTCATCAACGTGAAACCGCACTTTTCCAATATCCTTCGCGATGGCAGGTTATCTGCATAAGTGTGCACTATGATAGCTTTCACAAATTCATGTGTAAATGCCCATTGCGAAAGCAGCTGTAATGCTTCTGTAGCGTAGCCTTTGTTATGCTGGTTAGCGTCGATCATATAACCAATCTCAACTTCTCCGGCTTCATTTGGATATCCGGCGAATCCCATTCCTCCGATAATGGTATTGGTACTTTTAAGAACTATCTCCCAGGCTGTATACCAAAGGTGTTTATCCGGAAAAGCAAGTGTGTTGGGTAGCCAGAAATTATCAAAGGCATCGTCAATTTCCCTAACATATAACGGATCGATCAGCATAGCAGACGGATTGAGGCCTAATGAAAGCTCCATAAGCTTACGATCCTGTTTAAGCAGTAATAGTTGTTCGCGTGTTAACGGTATCATTTGCAACCATTGTGATTGTATAGAAAACATTTGGTGTTTGGAATTAAATAACAATAAGAAACCAGTTCGCTTTTTTTAAAGTGAAGGCACAGCCGTAAATAAGGCTGTTTGTTATGCAATTCCAGGCAATAGAATAAGCCTGTTTGGTTTGTTAAGTAACAGAGGCGATTGTTTGATTAGGATAAATATAAGGGATTTTAGTTGGAAATCCACGACATTTTATAAAACCGAAAAGTGCGTTAGGGATAGGAGCGGATACCGGCCAATGAGCGTAATGCCTGCAGGCGTATGAGCGTATAGCCCGGGCCGAAGGCAACGCCCGTATCAGTTGGCAGTTTTGAGTAGGCAGTTGGCAGATGATTTTTATCTGACAGACAATCGGTTTACCATCACTCATCAATATAAAACTTGATATCCCCAAACCGGCTGCGGCCTTCCCGCACAAAATTTCCATCAATATTATACAGCACGTCGCCAAAGAGGCTGCGGCCTTTTCTAATCAGGTTGTTGTCAAGGTTACAAACTACGTCGCCAAACATCCCCTGGCCTTTTTTAACTACCTTGCCATCTATAGTATATAATATATCACCGAACCGCCCCTGGCCTTTGCGCACATAGCTGCCATCGATGGTGTATAGTACGGTTCCAAACTTATTGTTGCCCTCCCTGATATATTTCATAACGGTGTTATAATTACGTGTTTTAAGTTAAGCGATATACTGCCAATTAGCAAATGCAGAACAACCTTTTGCCTTTTACCTTTCGCCTCCACAATCCCTGCCAACCTGTCATCACAAAGTAAGCTATCCTGTCGCCTTGTTCATGAACTGACAATTACAGGCAATTTTTACTGCCATTGGCATATTGGCACAGGCATTGATAAACAGCAATGGTAAGTAAACAATAAATCAAAAAGAAAAAACAGTCATATATGTCTAAAATAATTGGAATCGACTTAGGAACAACAAACTCCTGCGTTGCTGTAATGGAAGGTAACGAGCCTGTAGTTATAGCCAATAGCGAGGGTAAACGTACTACGCCGTCTGTAGTAGCTTTTATTGATAATGGCGAACGTAAAGTTGGTGATCCTGCAAAACGTCAGGCTATCACAAACCCTACAAAAACCATTTCGTCAATTAAACGCTTTATGGGTAACCAGTTTAGCGAAGTTACAAGTGAAGCGGCACGTGTACCTTATAAAGTAGTTAAAGGCGACAACAACACCCCTCGTGTTGAAATTGGCGACCGTAAGTATACCCCGCAAGAAATTTCTGCAATGATCCTTCAGAAAATGAAGAAAACTGCTGAAGATTTCTTAGGTACCGAAGTAACTGAAGCAGTTATTACCGTTCCTGCTTACTTTAACGATGCTCAGCGCCAGGCTACCAAAGAAGCCGGTGAAATTGCGGGTTTAAAAGTACGCCGTATCATTAACGAACCTACTGCTGCTGCCTTAGCTTATGGCTTTGATAAAGCGCACAAGGATATGAAAATTGCTGTGTTTGACTGTGGTGGTGGTACGCATGACGTATCTATCCTGGAGTTGGGTGATGGCGTTTTTGAAGTAAAATCAACCGATGGTGATACGCACTTAGGTGGTGATGACTTTGACCAGGTAATTATTGACTGGCTGGCAGAAGAATTTAAAAGCGACGAAGGCATTGACCTGCGTAAGGACCCAATGGCTTTACAGCGTTTAAAAGAATCGGCCGAGAAAGCTAAAATTGAATTATCAAGTTCAGCTCAAACTGAAATTAATCTGCCATACATCACTGCGGCCGACGGCATGCCTAAGCACTTAGTTAAAACTTTAACCCGTGCTAAATTTGAGCAACTGGCTGATAACCTGATCAAACGTACTATCGAGCCTTGTAAATCGGCTTTGAAAAATGCCGGTTTAAGCACTTCTGATATCGACGAAGTGATCCTGGTAGGTGGTTCAACCCGTATCCCTGCTATCCAGGAAGCTGTACAAAAATTCTTTGGTAAAGCTCCTTCAAAAGGTGTTAATCCTGATGAAGTTGTGGCTATTGGTGCTGCTATTCAGGGTGGTGTATTAACCGGTGAGGTTAAAGACGTATTATTGCTTGACGTTACCCCGCTTTCATTAGGTATTGAAACTATGGGTGGTGTAATGACCAAATTGATCGAGTCAAACACTACCATCCCTACCAAAAAATCTGAAACTTTCTCGACAGCCAGCGACAGCCAGCCCTCAGTTGAGATTCACATATTACAGGGTGAGCGCCCAATGGCTGCGGGTAACCGTACTATAGGCCGCTTCCACCTGGATGGCATCCCACCAGCACCTCGCGGTGTTCCACAAATCGAAGTTACTTTCGATATTGATGCTAACGGTATCCTGCACGTATCTGCCAAAGATAAAGCTACAGGTAAAGAGCAAAAGATCCGTATCGAAGCTTCTTCAGGTTTAACAGATGCCGAGATCAAAAAGATGAAGGACGAAGCTGAAGCTAATGCTGATGCTGACAAAAAGGCAAAAGAAGAAGTTGAAAAACTGAACGCTGCCGATGCCCTGATCTTCTCGACTGAAAAACAATTGAAAGAATACGGCGACAAGATCCCTGCTGATAAAAAAGCTCCTATCGAAGCCGGTTTAGCTAAATTGAAAGAAGCTTATTCGGCTAAAAACTTTGACGCTATCGAAGCTGCACAAACCGAGCTTAACACAGCTTGGACTGCTGCATCTGAAGATATGTACAAAGCTTCTGCCGAAGGTGCTCAAGGCGCACCAGGTGCCGGTGATAATGGTGCAGGCGCGCAAGATAACTCTGACACCGTAACAGATGTTGATTTTGAAGAAGTGAAATAATTAATTTTGTTTCGATAATATTTAAGCCCGGTTTGGTTAATTCCAGACCGGGCTTTTTTGTTGCCGTAGGTTGTTTTGTTGTAGAAGCATAGAGGAGAACGGGGCACCTACGGAGCCGGGAAAACTCGTATAAACACGTGACTCCTAACGGAGTCGCCAAGTGAAGCAGAATGGTCTTTATAGATCGACCCCGTAGGGGTACCGTGTTTATAGCAATTTAAAAAGACGTTCCCAGCTCCACCTCGTGTTCTACACTATAAACACGATACTCCTACAGGATTAATATATAGGCCATTTTTTATTTCTAACCAATCTGCTAAGGACTCCGGTAGGAGTCACGTGTTTATAGCATGGAATCTGGTAAGCGTTTTCGGCTCCGTAGGTGCCTCGTAATCTTCGCTTTGCAAATGTGCTATTGTTCAAAAAAATCAAATAAATATCTTTCTTCAAACGGGATTTCAAATTTTTCCAATAACGCTATATATTCCTGTTTGAATGTTTTTTTGTGATGATGAATTTCCTGGTTTTGGATGTAATTAATTACTGAATCGATATGTGACTGCGAATAGGAAAACACTCCATATCCTTCCTGCCATTGAAATCTGCCTCTTATCCAATCTTTGCTATTAATAAATTCATTGCTTTGCACCTTAATTTCCTTAGCGAAATCGGAGATTAATATCGTTGGTTTAAAACCTATAAAAATATGTATATGATCGGGCATACAATTTATTGCAAGCAATTTTGCACCCCGGGCCTGAACCAATGAGGTAATGTACTTATGCAATTCTTCTTTGTTATTTTTTGATATAAG
The DNA here is from genome assembly GCF_028993635.1 of Mucilaginibacter sp. SJ. Taxonomy (NCBI): domain Bacteria; kingdom Pseudomonadati; phylum Bacteroidota; class Sphingobacteriia; order Sphingobacteriales; family Sphingobacteriaceae; genus Mucilaginibacter; species Mucilaginibacter sp. SJ. The sequence goes on along the minus strand of NZ_CP118631.1, from coordinate 2,781,086 downwards.
ACAATACCTGTCTTTAACCGCGAAAACAAATTGAAGATAGATTTGTGAAAAGGTATTGGCCATTATTGAGATACTTAACCGAATGTAAATACTATCACCAGAATTTCAAAACCACCGATAGCAATTATAACCTTACTTCAGCCGCTCCATTTTCATTCACAACCATCTCATCTTTCAGCTTTACATCTTCAAACCCATGCAAAACAAATTTCAGATGTGTAAACCTCGATTTAGATGAGCCTTCAACTGATGATAGACTGAGGCTCTTTTCTATGGGATTGAAACTGATAGTACGTTTATAATAAACACCCTGCTCATAATCATATGATACGCCATCGTCTTCGTAATAAATAAAACTATTTGCTTCCCTGCCGTTCCATACGTGTACCTGCAATATCCCGTCGCCTTTTTCATTGGTGCTTTGTACAACACTTTGCATGGGGATAATACCGCCGGCCTTAACAAATACCGGCAAATCTGTTAGCGGCGCCTGAATATTAACAATCTGTTCTCCCTCATAAAACTTATCGCTGCTTAACCTATACCACGAGCCTCGGGGCAGGTAAACATCTTCGGTTAGTTTAGTGCTTTCAACAGGAGCAACCAACATCGCGTCGCCAAACATAAATTCATTTTGAAAACGCTCATCAAAAACATTCCCGTCAAAACTGTGCTCAATGGCTAATGTGCGGCTTACCGGCAAACCTGTTTGCGTTGACTGATAGAAGCTGCTGTACAGGTAGGGAAGGAGTTTATACCGTTGTTCGATATCTTTTTTGATGATCTGTTCATTATCCTTGCCCCATTCCCAGGGCTCGCGCATTTTACTGCCTTGTATGGCATGATTGCGGAACATGGGCGTATAAGTACCCAACGAGTTCCAGCGTACCATGAGCTCAGGCGTAGGATTGCCGCTGAAGCCACCTATATCCACCCCGATAAAACTCACACCTGTAATACCCAAACTATTTACCAGTCGTTGTCCTAAAAGCATATGGGCATCGGTGCCGGTGTTGTCGCCCGTCCACACGGCCGAATAGCGCTGCGTGCCCGAATAGGCGGCCCGGGTAAGTACAAACGGCCGTTTGTTTCCCATGATCTTTCTTGTGCCATCATAAGTGGCGCGGGCCATTTGCATGCCATAGGCATTACGCACTTCCGGCATAAACTTATCTCCAAATTTTACTATCCAGGGGATATTTTGCCCCCAGGCGGCAGGCTCGTTCATATCATTCCAGAAACCTTCAACGCCGGGTTGAGTAAGAGCGGTGAAGGCTGCTCCCCACCATTCGCGTACCTCTCCCCTGAAAAAATCCGGAAAGTGACAGCGGCCCGGCCACACATAGCCGGTATAATTTTCGCCGTCGGGATATTTGGCAAAATAATCCTGCTCAATACCCTCATCGTATTCCTTATAACCTTCTTCTACCTTAATTCCCGGATCAACAATGGTAACCAGCCTAAAGTCCATCGCCTTTAGTTTATCGAGCATTTGCTTGGGTTTAGGGAAAGTTTTTTTGTTCCAGGTGAAGATCTTGAAATCGTCCATATAATCGATATCGCAGTACATTACATCGGCAGGGATCTGTTTTTTGCGGAAGGTTTGGGCGATGTTCAATACTTCATCGGCGCTCATATAACTCCATCGGCATTGCTGATAGCCCAGGCTCCAGAGCGGCGGCATTTCCATCCTGCCGGTAAGCCAGGTATAATCTTCAATTATTTTCGCAACACCTTGTGCCCCGAAAAAGTAGTAATTCAAATCGCCGCCATCTGCCCCGAACCAGCTTGTTTCCTCATCTGTGGATGCACCAAAGTCGAAGTAGCTTTTATGGGTATTGTCAAGAAACAAACCGTAAGTTAACCCGCTGTGTAATCCTATAAAAAACGGAAAGGTTTTATACAGCGGATCGGATTCGGGCGTGTGGTTTGGCGCATCGGTATTCCAGTTTACATAGGCCGCGCTACGCCTGTCGAGGTTACCGGTTTTTTCGCCCAGGCCAATAAACCGTTCACCCTCAAACAACCGGCGATAGCAGGTCACCCGTTCGCCCTGCCAGTTTGTACCAAAGCGGGCGTGATCTTCACTCAGCGAGATACCTGCAGATGTGAAAAAGTTGAATCGTAATGGCGATTTTTGAATGCTGAGCTTTAAGGCTGGTGTAGTAATATCAATATTGGCTGATGATTCGTCAAAATCGAAATCGGCCAGTGGCTGTCTGATTACCGCGAAAGAAGTCTCACCCGGGTTGAAATTTTTGCTGATGCTTACCCTGATAATTGTAGGGCTGTATATGTAAACCCTTGCTTCAGCTTCGGCGGTTTTAATTGTTAAAATACCATCCTGCTGTTTAAAGCCCTGTACGTTGCCTGCAATTTCTAAATTCATGCCTGTGGGGTACCCGGAATAGATAAAGGTACTTAAAGGCAACGTTGTTTGGTTAGGTTGGTTTTGTTAAATGTGAGTTTGAGATAAACGTCAACGGATTTTCCTCTTTTCATTTAACTCTCGCTCGTTTGTAACCATAGGTATTGGGAAGGGGAAAGTTGCTTTGGAAAACAAATAGAAACCATGTCATTACGTTTAAATCCGGAGGCCTCTGAAGGTGAAATGACAAAAGAGGGCCTGTCAGTCTGAGCCTGCCGAAGACTCGCGCGCAGAGGCTTACCCACCATGCTTCGACAGGCTCAGCATGACACCCGTTTTAAGTTGTCATTGCGAGCGCAGCGCGGCAATCTCGTAGCCAATGCAAGTCCGATCTGTATAGCTACGAGATTGCCACGTCGCTCCAGGGGCTTCTTCCCCTGCGGCTCCTCGCAACGACATGGTTGTTAATTGAGCTTCAAAAACGCATGGATTTTTCTATTTCATCCCCAAAAACGACCAACCCGCTTTCCTGCCCGATCAACGCCCTTTAATTTTCGACCAAATGTAAAATGCTGATAATTAGTGTGTTTTTGGTGTTTGCCGAACGTTTTCGGGTATTGGTCTATATCTTTTCGGTGCTGGTATAACACTTTTTAGCAGTTAAAATTAATGTTGTTCATTTGATCATTGAAAATAACAAACAAAAAATATTTAACATACTTAAAAGCTCAAAATCATGAAAACTTCAATAAAATTATCAGCATTATTCTTCTTATTAAGCGCAGGTGTATTTGCTACTACAGCAGCTAAAGCCGCCGATGTAACCCCAAAAGCAAAAGAGGTTGTTACCTTTAAAGCGCTTGACCACGACCGCGGTGTTAAATTAACGCTTGCAAAATCAGAAAACGGCCGTTCATTTGTACGCGTTTACAGCAAACAAAATGAACTTTTGCTAAAAGACGTTGTATCAACCAAAACCGATGTTGAAAGGGGCTATGTTTTAACCAATCTTGAAGATGGCGATTACATTATGGAAGTTAAAACCAATAATCAGGTGGTTAAGAAAACCCTGCACGTTTATGAAGACGGTGATCAAAAAACATTCTTTATTTACCAGGACTAATTTAGGAAGCCATATCAAACAAAAAGCTTCCGTTCGGTTGGAACGGGAGCTTTTTGTTTGAAGGAGCAACTATTAATTAGTCCCAAAGTTTTTCGGGGTAAACGCCGCCTGTTACCAGGTCGGAGATACATTTTTGCACTATTGGTTTATCTTCCTTGTAAGTAACTCCAAACCATTTTGCACCGGTTGGGATCACCTTAAAGGAGGCTGTTCCATTTTTGATCAGCTTATCGGCAACCAGGGGAATAAAGAACTCCGATTTCGGGTTGTTTTCGTTAGCTGCAACAAATTCCCTGAACATATCCTCACTTTGCTTAAAAATAGCGGGTGTAAATCCCCAGAAATTCATCGATACACGTGTTTCATTATCAAGCGGATGTTCGCCGGTTGCGTCTTTATAAGCTACGCTGCCGTCCTCTTTAAAATAAACTTCAGTACGTTCGTTAATTTCAACCATGTTACCATTATCATCAACGCTGCAAACACCACGTGATACCGAGCCATAGTCAGATAATGTACGGTCAATCTGGTATCCGATTATTGAATACTGATCGTCTTTAACGTCGGTGGTTAAAAATTTAGCCATTTTTTCAAATGAATCATAACCGTAAAAGTCATCAGCATTGATCACACAAAAAGGCTCGTTGATCTGGTTGCGGGCAGCTAACACAGCATGGGCTGTTCCCCATGGTTTGGCACGTTCAATCTCTTTATCAATCCCAAATGGTTTAAGATCAAAGCTTTGATATACATAGTCTGTTTCAATGCGGCCGGCGAGTTTGGGCTCAAAGATTGCCTTAAAGTTTTCGGCAAACTCTTCGCGGATAATAAAACTTACCTTGCCAAAGCCTGCTTTTATGGCATCATATATTGAATAGTCAATAATTGTTTCGCCGTTGGGGCCAAAGCCGTCAACTTGTTTCATACTGCCATAACGGCTGGCCATCCCGGCGGCCAATATTAATAACGTGGGTTTCATAGATAGTATTTGGGGTATTTTATTTAAAAGCTATTTTATAATTATGTTAATAGGGAATGGATTTTTGTCCTTATTGTTTCACAAATTGTACTTTTTGTTATTTGATGTACCTGAAATCCTGACCGGCCTGGATGTTTAGCAGAGACTCATATATCAAACGGATCACGTTATCAACATCCTCTTTGTGGATCATCTCGACGGTGGTATGCATATAACGTAAAGGTAATGAGATTAATGCCGATGGTACACCGTCGTTTGAGTAAGCAAAGGCGTCGGTATCGGTACCTGTTGACCGTGATGACGCCTGACGCTGGAACGGTATGCCTGCTTTTTGGGCACTTTCAATAAGCAGCTTGTTCAGGTTGTTTTGTACTGCCGGGGCATATGATATAACTGGGCCTTTACCGCAGGCTAAGTCGCCCTGGGTAATTTTGTTGATCATTGGCGTTTGGGTATCATGCGTAACATCAGTAACAATAGCCACATTAGGTTTAATTTTATGCGCTATCATTTCGGCGCCGCGTAAACCTATCTCCTCCTGCACAGCGTTAACTATATATAAACCGAAAGGAAGTTTTACATTGTTTTCTTTAAGTAAACGGGCTACCTCGGCAATCATGAACCCGCCTGCACGGTTATCAAGCGCGCGGCCAACATAATAGCGATCGTTAAGCACCATAAATTCATCCTCGTAAGTGATAACACAACCTACATGAATGCCCAGTTTTTCAACTTCTTCTTTTGAGGTGCAGCCGCAATCTAAAAAGATATTTTTAAGGGTAGGCGCTTCTTCCTTGTCACCGCCCAGGCGGGTGTGGATAGCGGGCCAGCCGAAAACAGCTTTAACTACGCCATTATCGGTATGGATATTTACACGTTTTGAAGGCGCTATCTGATGATCGGAGCCGCCATTGCGGATAACATATATTAAGCCATCGTTAGTGATGTAATTCACAAACCATGAAATTTCATCGGCATGAGCTTCAATAACCACTTTGTAATCGGCTTTTGGATTGATGATGCCAACCGCGGTGCCGTAATTATCAACATAATGGGTATCAATGTAAGGTTTCAGATATTCGAGCCAAAGCTCCTGGCCTTTCCATTCAAAACCTGTAGGTGAGGGGTTGTTGATATATTTTTCAAAGAACGCGAGTGAAGTTTCGTTTACAACGGAAGTATGCTGTGGGGCGTCAGATTTCTTTTTAGCCATATTGAATTAATGTTTTCAATCTAAATGTAGTAATACAGCAAATATAACAAAGCTCATGACATTGCACTAAAATTAAGCCGGATATAAGCAGTATATCAATTATATAAAATCAATATTAAACGTTTTTGAAAATATTTAGTCACAATGAAGGCGCTGGTTTGTTTTGATACAAAAATGACCGGTTATTTCATAAAGCTTTCATGCTTATGTTATACCTTTCCGCGATATTTAATTTTTAATAAGGTGAAACTATTCAGGCTAATTTGTATCTTATTTGCTGCATGTTTTTTAGCGGCATGCAGCGTACCTCAATATGTAAATGTTCCGGTTGATTACGCGCCGAAGCTGAATTTTAACAGGGCAAAAACAACCATCGTAGTCATTAACCACTACCTGCCCGATTCGGCCCGTAATCGTAATAAACGCGTGTTGACTACATTTAAAGCCGCCGCTTATACCGCCATAAACAATGCCGCTGTACAGTTGCATGCGCTGCCCGGTGTAAAAGTTGTACAACTGGTTGATTCGGTTAACTTTACCGCCAATACCGATTCGGTGAAATTTCTGGCAAAAAAATACAACGCTTCTTATGTGCTCGCGTTTGAGGATTTTAAAGGCGAAACTAAATTGCAGCAGGATTATTACAACGGCGTGCCATCGGTTTACCGGGTATCGGTGGTTAAAACCAGTTTCACCCTTTATGAAGCCAATGGCATCTACTTTAAAAAGCTAAACGGCGAGGCCGAAATAAATGATAATAATCCTTATGGTAATGCATCCAGCTTACTTGCCCACGGCGGGCCTTTATTTGATGCTATCCGTAATTCGGCATTGGATGCGCTTAAGGATTACCTGCCATATACCGATTACCACGACAGGCCCCTGTATACCAATGGCGATCAGTTGAGCAGCTCGGTAGAACTGATCAAAGCCGGAAAATTTGATCAGGCTTTCAAGATACTAAACCCACTTATTGACGGGTCGGACTCAAAACTGGCCAGCAGAGCTGCTTACAACCTTGCGGTGGTTTATGAAGCGCAGGGTGATATTGACGCCGCGCTTGATGTGGCCAAGATCTCCAACCAGAAACAGCCCAATGATTTTGCCAAAGCTATTATTGTTGATTTGATGAAAGAGTAATTAAAAGCGGAAAGCAAAATGCACAGGGCCTAAAGCAGTTGTTGTGGGCTCGGCAGCTTACCACTCTTGTTATTGCTGACCCGGAGAAGGAATAAGTTGTTTTTCGAGGATCTCATAGTCGAAGCCGTTTTTTGAAAAAAGCTTGCCGGTATGTGTGAAGCCATGTTTTAAATAGAAACCAATGGCCGATACCCGGGCATTACACCATAACAACACACCTCCATTGGTAAGGGCAAAATCGGTTATATGCTCCAGCATCGCTTTACCGAGGCCCATTTTTTGAACTGATTGATCAACAGCAAATTTGCGAAACTGCCAGTCGTTTCCTTTATTAAAAAGGGATACTACCGCTATGATATGATTATCTTTAAAAGCAGCAAAGTGATAGCCTTGGTTATCCTCCTCCATCTCCATTTCATAAAGCTTGCTTTCGGGATATAAGATACGTTGCCTTAACCGCCAGGTAAGCTCCGGACGGATTTGTTCGATAGAGATGTTTTTCATTGCGGATTTCGGATGTTCGATTTCGGAATTAGAAACGCAAAGGTAAACAAATCTGATTTTCTATAGCCGAAGGCACAAGTAATCACAGCACCGGCGGCCGCACAATACTTACGCCATAAACAGCCAGAAAGGCAATTACGGCATCTACAATAAAAAAGAAAATAAATCCGAAATCGAAAATCCCAAATCAAAGCGGAATATTCCCGTGCTTTTTCCTCGGGTTGTTAACTACTTTATTTTCCAGCATTTTAAATGCCGCAATCAGTTTAATGCGCGTTTCGGCGGGTTCAATTACTTCGTCGATAAATCCGCGTTCGGCAGCGCGGTAAGGGTTGGCAAAAGTATCCGAATATAGTTGTTCCATCTCCAGCCACTTGGCTTCATGATCTTCGGCCTTCGTGATCTCCCGTTTAAAAATGATTTCGGCGGCACCTTTGGCGCCCATCACAGCAATTTCGGCCGACGGCCATGCAAAATTCATATCGGCACCGATGTGTTTGGAGTTCATTACATCATAAGCACCACCATAGGCTTTGCGGGTGATCACCGTAACGCGGGGAACGGTGGCCTCACAAAAAGCATATAATAGTTTAGCGCCATTGGTGATAATGGCATTCCATTCCTGGTCGGTACCCGGCAAAAAGCCGGGAACATCTTCAAACACCAGCAGCGGAATGTTGAAGGAATCGCAAAAGCGCACAAAACGGGCAGCCTTGGTTGATGAGTGAATATCCAGTACCCCGGCCAAAAAAGCGGGCTGATTGGCCACAATGCCAATGCTGCGGCCTGCCAGGCGCGCGAAGCCTACCACAATGTTTTCGGCAAAATCTTTATGCACTTCCAAAAACGAAGCTTTATCGATGATATGGTCAATAACCTCGCGGATATCATAGGGTTGTGAGGCTATTGATGGCAGGATGGTGTTTAACTCGGGCCTAAGCTCGTCGCCGTTTTCGTAGGGAGCGGCAGGAGCTTTATCCTCACAATTTTGAGGCATATAGCTCAGCAGGCTTTTGATATGCTGAATGGCGGCTATTTCATTGGCACAGGCAAAATGCGTAACGCCTGATTTGCTGGCGTGGGTGTTGGCGCCGCCCAGCTCTTCGGAAGTTACCACTTCATGGGTAACTGTTTTTACTACGTTAGGCCCGGTAACAAACATATATGAGGTATGCTCAACCATTAAAATAAAATCGGTAATGGCGGGCGAGTAAACAGCGCCGCCTGCACATGGGCCCATAATGGCCGAGATTTGCGGGATAACGCCGGATGCCATGGTATTGCGATAAAAGATATCGGCATAACCGCCAAGGGATACCACACCCTCCTGGATGCGTGCTCCGCCCGAATCATTGAGGCCGATAAGGGGAGCGCCGTTCTTAAGGGCGAGATCCATGATCTTGCAGATCTTTTCGGCATGGGTTTCGGAAAGCGAGCCGCCGAACACTGTAAAATCCTGGGAAAATACATAAGTGAGCCGCCCGTTTATGGTGCCATAACCTGTAACAACGCCATCGCCGGGATATTTTTCTTTCTCCATGCCAAAATCAATGGAGCGGTGGGTAACCAGCATCCCTATCTCCTGGAACGAACCTTCATCCAATAAAAAATGCAGACGTTCACGTGCCGTTAATTTTCCTTTTTTATGCTGACTTTCAATACGTACCGGGCCTCCGCCCTGCATGGCTTCATGACGTTTTAGCCTTAACAGATCAAGCTTTTTATCCACAATTCAGGTTGTTAGTAATTGTCTAAAAATAGTAATTATATTGTAAGAATAGCTTTTGCTTACTTATTCTGGTGGTTTAATAACGGATTTTTATATATTTGTGTTGATGAAGATCAGGAATAATAAAATATGGGTAGTGGCGCTGTTCATGACCGTCTTTGTAGTAAAGATGGGCATTTCGCTTGCACCTGTTTTTTTATATCTTGATAATAAAACGGTAAGTGCTGTGATCCTTCAGCTGGAGCAGGAAAGCAAAACTGAAAAAGACAGCCCCGAAAAAGACCTTGTGAAGGAGAAAAAAATCTTCGATGAGTATGACCTTCATACCATAAACTTCATCACATTTATTACCGAAACCAAGGTTCTCCATAACCAGGAAAACGCCTTATACAAGCAGGTATATCACCCTGTGGTCCCCACGCCGCCGCCCAACGTTTAAAATGATTAACCGGATACTTCCCTATCCGGATAGCAATGCTATTTAATTCATTTTAAAGTTTTACTCAATCTTTCATTCTTATGCAAATCAAGCAAGGTGAGGCTGCTATGGGCAATCTCAACCTAAAAAAATATTTTCTGCCAAAAAATTTAAAAAGGGATATTCCTTCAAGTGTCGTTGTATTCCTGGTGGCTTTGCCGCTGTGTTTAGGTATAGCGCTGGCATCGGGCGCGCCGCTCTTCGCGGGCGTATTAACAGGCATTATTGGCGGTATAGTAGTAGGTACACTTAGCGGCTCGCAATTAAGTGTGGCTGGTCCTGCAGCCGGTTTAACGGTAATTGTACTTAATGCCATTACTACACTTGGTGCTTATGAAACCTTTTTAATGGCCCTGGTGCTGGCGGGTGTTTTCCAGATCATACTTGGAATTGTTAAAGCCGGCACCATTGCCAATTACTTCCCGTCATCGGTTATTGAGGGAATGCTGGCAGCGATAGGTATTATTTTGATCATGAAGCAGTTTCCGCACGCGGTTGGCTATGATGCCGATTTTGAGGGTGATGAGGGCTTCAGACAAATTGATGATCATAATACTTTTTCGGGTATAACCCGTGCGTTCGCCCGGATCAACTACGGCGCGGTGATCATTAGCGTGGTATCCCTGGCATTCATGATTTACTGGCCTAAGTTTAAAAAGCTGGCTATTGTTCCGGCACCCTTGCTGGTGGTGCTGGCCGGGATAGGTTTAAGCCTTGCCTTTACCGGCACAAGCTTCGCCTTGCTTGATAAGCAGTTTGTACGCATACCGCTGGTAAACAGCAGCGCCGAATTTTTTGCGCTGTTTAAATCGGCTGATTTTAGCCAGATAGGCAACAAGCAGGTTTGGATAACGGCCTTCACCATTGCGGTGGTTGCCAGTTTAGAAACACTGCTGAGCCTGGAGGCAGTAGATAAAATAGATCCTATCAAACGCATCTCGCCCACCAACCGCGAACTGCTTGCGCAGGGAACGGCCAATATTGTTAGCGGTATGCTTGGCGGCTTACCCATGACCGCGGTAATTGTTCGTTCATCGGCAAACGTAAATGCCGGTGCCCGCACTAAAGTGAGTGCCATACTGCATGGTATATTGTTATTGGTTGCTTTACTGGCGATACCGTCTTTAATTAACCATATCCCGCTGTCGTGTTTGGCAGCGATCCTGCTTATGACAGGGTATAAACTGGCCCGGATAAGCCTTTTCAAGCACATGTGGCATCAGGGCTTGAGCCAGTTTATCCCTTTCGTAGTTACCATTGTGGCCGTTGTTATGACCGACCTGCTTATAGGTGTGGGTATAGGTATGCTGGTGGGGATCTTTTATATTCTGCGTACCAACCTGCGTAATCCCTACTTCTATCACATTGAAAAAAATGGCAGCAAAAAAGTTATTAAGATTAAGCTGGCCGAGGAAGTATCCTTCCTGAACAAGGCTGCCATACAGGTAACGCTTACCAGCTTACCGCAAGGCGCCGAAGTGGTGATCGACGGATCGAACTCAAGGTACATCGATCCGGATGTGCTGGAGATCATCCACAATTACAAGCACAATGCCTATACCAAGGGCATTATTGTGCAACTGCACGATGTAAAGGACAAGTATGACGTACCTCCTTTAAAAGAACTGGTTTATAACCCTAACTAAAAAATCGAAAAACAATGTCAACACAAGAAAAAACAAACGGCAAAGCCGTAATAGATACAAACAATATTAAACTGGTCCAGTCAAGCAGTTACAGCGCTCTAATTAAAAACAACGCCGCCTGGGTTGAGCGTAAACTTGCCGAGGATAGCGAGTATTTTAAGAACCTGGCCAAAGGTCAAAGCCCTGAAGTACTGTGGATAGGCTGCTCAGACAGTCGTGTTCCGGCTAACGAAGTAACCGGTACCAAGCCCGGCGAAGTGTTTGTACACCGTAACATTGCCAACGTATGCGCACACTCGGATATGAACATGCTGAGCGTGCTTGATTATGCAGTGAACGTGCTTAAAGTAAAACACGTTATTGTTGCCGGTCATTATGGTTGCGGCGGTGTCGCTGCCGCTATGAGCAACAAACAATTTGGCTTAATTGATAACTGGCTGCGCCATATTAAAGATGTTTACCGCTTACACAGCCATGAGCTTGACCGCATTACCGACGAAACAACCAAAGTTAACCGCCTGGTTGAGCTTAACGTTACCGAGCAGGTATATAACCTGTGCAAAACCACCATCATTCAAAATGCCTGGAAAGAACGTCATGACCTTGAAGTGCACGGTTGGGTAATTGATTTGGGCAGCGGCCTGGTTAAAGATCTGAAAGTGACCAGCAGCAGCCCGCACAATTTAGGCTATGTGTATGAGCTTGATGTTGAAGCTGTAGCTGCACACTAAAATATAATTTGATTGGAGCTTCCGACGCTGTAAGGGGCGGAGGGAGGTTTGATTGTTAAGTTGATCCCGGCTCTTAGGAAGTGGCCGGGATTTTTTTTGTACGACTTAAGCCGCAATTAAACGGTGGCGGCGTTAAAAAAGGACGGGATTGTGCGATTCCCCTCTCGAGAGGGGTGGAGGGGGTGTGTTTTCTGCCTCATGTCAACAAAGAGCGCTGAAACACACCCCTGCTCCCGCTCTCGCCTTCCGCACCCCCTCTTGAGAGCATAGCCGTCAATTTAAGGAGTAGTATAAAAATTTTTAAGAGCAAGAATCGGCCAACCAAACCTGACAGGGTTATTTAAACGCTTAAAAGCGGAATTATTTGACCATGGATTTCTTGATACCCTTGCTAAAAACACGGGAGTGATCAAACGTTTAAGGAAGATAAGCGGATCAGATCTTCTGGATACGCTGCTATTTGACAGCAATCAATCATTTAATGGCATGAGTATGCAGCTGATGTTAAGGCATTCACTTAATATATCAAAACAGGCTCTGCATCAAAAGTATAATGAAGGGCTGACGGAGTTTATCAAAGGGGCTCTGGAGCGACTTTTAGCGATAGAATTGCCTTGTAGAGAGATACAAGGGCTTGAGATCAACATCAAAGATTCCACACGTTTTGCCTTACCGGAGGCAATGGCGGATGTTTATCCGGGGACAAAAGGCTGCGGGATAAAAGCTGGCGCGGCCCTGCAGTTTGAGTTTGGGATCAAAAGTGGAAGTTGTGATATCAGGCTAACACCGGGCAATTGCAATGACCAGAAAGAAAGCCACCTCGATCAGCAGATGATTCGACCGGGTGTATTATACATGAGAGACCTGGGTTATAGCCATATTGCTTATATGAGCAACATTATCGAAAAGAAGGCATTCTTTGTCAATAAGTTAAGCCCCAAAACATCGATACACATTCTGCGTAATGAAGTATACCAGGAGCTGGACCTGACCGCTTTACAAAAATCAGGAAAAGCATTTGACGGTTTAGTTTATATTGGAAAAGACGAGCTACCTGTCCGGATGATTATTGAACCGGTAAGTGATGAAATAAAAAATAACCGGATAAGCCATACCGATAAATACAACAAAAAGAAAGGCCATCAGACAACAGCGCTTTTCAAGCTCAGAGCAGGCTTTAATTTCATTGTAACCAACCTGGATAGCACTTACAGTGCCGAACTGATCCGGAAACTCTATCATCTCCGCTGGCAGATCGAGTTGGTGTTCAAAGGCTGGAAATCATCGTTGAAGATCCATCAGATGCCTAAAGGAAATACCCACCGTATCACCTGTGCACTTTACAGCAAACTATTATGGGCTATGTTAAGCTGGAAGATAACAATGTCAATCGGTAAGATCGGCGAGGTAAGTATCCTCAAGGTACACAGTTTTATAGCATCAGGTATGCAGGAGCTAAGGCTGCAATTGTGGGGATTAAGCAGTAAGTGGCTGGATATGCTCGAACAGCTTCCGTTTTACAAACTGCTTAAAGAGCAGAAAAAAGGACGGCTCAAAACAGAGGAAATTGTAATAATTATTTGATAATCAATATATTAAATGCTATCTTTAGGTGTAAACAAAGAGAAAGGCAGAACCCTTTACCGATCTGCCTTTCAAAAAAATAGAAATAAAACTATGAGAGCAAAAATACATAAAGTTTGCCTTTACGGGCAAACTACGTTCTGCCCTCAATCTCAAAAAAACAAACTCTTTTTTATTGCTTTCGCTTAAATTGACGGCTATGCTCTTGAGAGGGGAATTGAAAAATGTATTCCCTATCTGTTTAAAATATTTATCCGCCGCATCAAACAAGCAGGCATAAATTCGGTTAAGTCTTTTTGTAATTTAAATAAAATTTCTGCCGTGAAATATCTATGCTTAAAGCAATAAAAGAACAACGTACCCTTAAAGAAAATCTTATGCTGGCCTCGTCGACGGCATTTGTGGCCGGGGTTACCAATGTGGCGGGTATGCTTGCTTTCCTGGCTTTTACATCTAACATAACCGGGCATGTAGCTAATTTGGCTCAGCATATAGTTCAGCAGAATTACCACCAGATGATCATCTTTTTAGTTTGGCTGCTGATGTTCTTTGTCGGGGCTTTTGTATCCAGTTTCATTGTACGTTCATTTGATGATAAAAGCAGGTGGCGGGCAAACTCTACCCCAATGATAATTGAAGCTGCTATTTTACTGGGAGTTGCCATTTACGGGCATAATTTTTACCAGGAAACACAACTGGAACGCGAAATAGTGATCAGTGCTATTTTGTTTTCGATGGGATTGCAGAACAGCCTGGTTTCCAATATCTCAGGCGGACTGATCAAATCGAGCCATTTAACCGGTTTATTTACCGACCTGGGCAGTGAGGTGGCCGAATGGTTCCATCCGCGTACCAAAAATACGGAAGCCGCCGGTAATAAAATACTGATCAGGTTTACGGTGCTTGGTTTTTACCTGTTCGGCGCACTGGCAGGCGGATACTTTTTTAACCTGTATGAGTTTGCCATTTTTTATTTTATCCCGGTTATTTTGCTCACCATTATGTATTATGATGTTTCGCCGCTTGCTTTGCATAAACTTAGCCGTATGTTTGCATCGGGCAGAAAACGTCAAACCGCATCCTAAAACATCAATCTTAAAAATATATGTGTGCTCAAATTCATGATACCAGCCATATTACCTATGAAGGCTTACTGGAAGGAAACAAAAAATTTATTGAAGGTGCTTTAGCCGAAGATCCTCAATATTTTGATAAACTGGCTAACGGGCAAAAGCCCCCTATACTTTGGATAGGCTGTGCCGACAGTCGCGTACCTGCCAACCAGATCACCAATACCGCCCCGGGCGAGATCTTTGTGCACCGCAACATTGCCAACATGGTTGTCCACTCGGACATGAACATGCTGAGTGTGCTCGATTACGCCGTGAACGTATTGAAAGTGAAGCATGTAATTGTAACCGGCCACTACGGCTGCGGTGGTGTTAATGCAGCCATGGGCAATACCCAGTTTGGCCTGATTGATAACTGGCTGCGCCACATCAAAGACGTTTACCGTTTACATGCCGATGAGCTTGACGCCATTGCCGATGAAACTGAGCGCAGTAACCGCCTGGTTGAATTGAACGTGATAGAAAACGTGAATAACCTTTGTAAAACATCCATAGTACAAAATGCCTGGAAAAATGGGCAGGAACTTGCGGTACACGGCTGGGTTTACAGCCTCAGCACAGGGCTTATTAATGATATGAAAGTAAGCACATCCAGCAATGAGAACATGGATGCTGTGTTTAAATTTAAGTAACCCCCCGGCCCCCTGAAGGGGGAGGAATGGTGCAAAAGAAAAAGCCTGTTTCCAATTGAGAAACAGGCTTTTTAATATAAAGTCTTTCTTTAACCTCCCCCTTTAGGGGGCCGGGGGGCTAAACCTCCTTCGCCAAAAAAGGATACCTGTAATCCTTCGGCGGATCAAAGGTTTCTTTGATGGTGCGTGGCGATACCCAGCGAAGCAGATTAATCATTGAACCGGCTTTATCATTGGTGCCCGACCCCCTGGCGCCGCCAAATGGCTGCTGACCTACTACCGCACCTGTTGGCTTGTCGTTAATATAGAAGTTACCTGCCGCGTTGCGTAAACGGGTGGTAGCTTTTTCAATAGCATACCTGTCCTGCGAGATAATTGAGCCTGTAAGCGCGTAGATAGATGTTTTATCTACAATATTTAGGATCTCATCAAACTGATCATCTTCGTAAACGTACACAGTTAATACCGGGCCAAAAAGCTCCTCGCACATGGTTACGTAATATGGGTCTTCAACTTTTAGCACAGTTGGCTCAATGAACCAGCCTTTGCTTTTGTCATAGTTACCGCCGGCAACAATTTCAACGCCCTCGTCGGTTTTAGCAGCGTCGATGTATTTGGCCAGTTTATCAAATGATACTTCGGTGATCACGGCATTGATAAAGTTTTCAAAATCTTCAACCGGGCCTATTTTAAATGAGGTAATATCGCGCTGCATATTTGCTTTTACCGCCGGCCATAATGAAGCCGGGATATAAGCCCTTGAAGCAGCCGAACATTTTTGTCCCTGGTATTCAAAAGCGCCGCGAACAAGAGCGGTGCTCACCACATCGGCGTTGGCGCTCGGGTGGGCAAGTACAAAGTCTTTACCGCCGGTTTCGCCTACAATGCGCGGGTAGGTTTTGTATTTGTGAATGTTGGTGCCGATAGTTTGCCAGATATTCTGGAATACTTTGGTTGAACCGGTAAAGTGGATTCCTGCAAAATCTGGGTGGTTAAAGATCACCTCGCCTGCAACAGGGCCATCAACATAAATAAGGTTGATAACGCCATCAGGTACACCGGCTTCTTTAAAGATCTTCATGATCACGTTAGCAGCATAGATTTGCGGATAAGCAGGTTTCCAAACTACAACATTGCCCATCATGGCCGCAGACGCAGGCAGGTTCCCGGCAATAGCCGTAAAGTTGAACGGCGTAAGCGCGAACACAAATCCTTCCAGCGGGCGTTGCTCTACGCGGTTCCAAACACCTTTGCCCGATACCGGCGGCTGTTGTTTGTAGATCTCGGTCATGTACTCTACGTTAAAACGCAGGAAGTCGATCAGCTCGCAAGCCGAATCAATCTCGGCCTGGTAAGCGTTCTTTGACTGGCCAAGCATGGTAGCCGCGTTAATTTCGGCACGGTACGGGCCGGCTATCAGCTCGGCTGCTTTCAGGAAAATGGCGGCACGTTGTTCCCAGGCCAGGTTTTCCCAGTCGGCTTTAGCTGCAAGGGCAGCATCAATCGCTGCGGTAACGTGGCTTGCATCTCCCTCGCTGAAGGTTGCCAGTAAATGTTTATGATCATGCGGCGGACGAATTTCCAGCTTGGTGCCGGTACGTACTTCCTTGCCGCCAATGTACATAGGTATATCTAATTGTTGGGCACGACCGGCTTCTAAAGCTGCCTTAAGCGCCACACGCTCCAAACTCCGCGGACCGTAATTTAAAACGGGCTCATTTACCGGTGCCGGAACATTAAAAAATCCTTTAAGCATAGATGATAATTTATGTTGCCGCAAAGATAGGGATTTTGCAGGGGAAGGTTGGGTAGGGGAATGTCAAAATAATGGTGGGGAGAAGGAGACCGAAATTATTACTTTTATAAATATGAACGAACTTGACGGGTTATCTTTTAAGTTAGCCAGCAACGGCGATATGATTTCAATCACAATAAAATCAATTACAAGTGATGATTGGTTGTAAAGTTATGTTGAGATCAAAGCAGGTGAACTATAAAGCTGCATTTATGTTGTATGATTTTAGTGTTTTTAGAGATGGTCTAAAATTAATTTATAATGACCTGAACGGAGTTGCCAAATTTGTTAGTTTGGAAAAACAATTAGAAATAGAGATTAAGGGCGATGGCTTTGGGCTCTTAATTGCAGATGGCATAGCAATGGAGCAGGTTGGATATGGAAATGAATTGAGATTTCAGCTAAATTTAGATCAAATATATATACCAGCACTTGTAAACCAGCTCGATGACATTATTGAACATCTATCGTAAAAAGTTATGCAGCTCATCCCCATCGACCACTTCTACCTCACCAAAGATGAACCCAACCGAAGCTGCTTGTTAGCCCTGCGCGATATTATTCTTGCACAAGATCCTGACATCACAGCAGAGTGGAAATACAGCATGCCTTTCTTTTACTATAAAGGTAAAATGTGTTGCTACCTGTGGATTCATAAAAAGACGCAACTGCCATTTTTAGGTATGGTTGAAGGAAAACATCTGCACCATCCCGATTTAACGTTTGAAGATCGTGCCCGGATCAAGATCATGATTTTAAATCCCGAAGAGGATTTACCTGTTGATACTATCCGGTTTATTTTAAATGAAGCTATTGATTTGTATAGAACAGGATTGATTAAATTGCCGAAGCAGAAGCGATAGTTTTTGTGTAGAGGCGCATAATTACGTCTCTGAAATATGCAGGTGTGCAAACTGTTCATTACTTTGCAAAGCGGGAGACGCAATTATGCGTCTCTACGGTATTTTCATAGATCATGACCATCGAAACCCTTCAAGCCATTTGCCACACGTTGCCCGGTGTAACCGAAGATATTAAACTGGGCGAACACCTGTGTTTTAATGTTGGCGGAAAGTCTTTTCTGTTTACCCATCCCGACGGCGTACCGCCATCGGCATCATTCAAAGTGCCCGCCGAAGATTTTGAGGAGATCATCTCCAAAGAAGGGCTTGAACCGCAGCCTTACATTGCCCGCTATAAATGGGTGCTGGCACGTGATATCAGTAGTTTGGGTGAAAAGGAATGGGAGCACTATATCAGGCAATCGTACAGGCTTATCGCTGATAAGCTGCCGGGCAAGGTTAAAAAGGAGTTGGGTTTGTAATAGCGATAAAGAAAGTCATGATCAAACTTAAATTATTAGTTATAAGAACTGCCGATATGCAGAAGCTGGTTGATTTTTATGCGTTATTGGGCTTTGGTTTTGATTATCATAAACATGGCAACTCTCCTTATCATTATTCAGCTATTATTGATGGGACGGTGATTGAGATATATCCGCTTACAAAAACTCAAACGGAGGCGGATAAAAACTTACGCTTAGGTTTTGAGTTAGATGATTTTGATAGGAAGATTCATTTATTAAAAGAAGCCAACGTCTCGTTTGCATCTGAATCGGCGCAAACGGATTTTGGTTTTATGGCAGTAGTAGTTGTTGATCCGGATGGCAGAAAGGTGGAACTGTATAAGAAATGATAAATGAAAAACGGCTGTCATGCTGAGCTCGTCGAAGCATGGTGGGTGGGGCCTCTGCGCACGACCCTTCGACAAGCTCAGGGTGATCGCCCCCTTACTTTTGTTAGAAGCATAATAAAAAAAGCCCCGGTATCGCGAAGCGATACCGGGGCTTAGATTTTAAAGTTTCCCCTTCAGGGGGCGGAGGGCGACTAAACCACCATATTTACAATCCTGCCTTTTACCACAATCACCTTTTTAGGTGTTTTGCCATCCAGGTATTTTTGTACATCGGCGCTGGCTAAAACGGCTGCTTCTATCTCTTTTACATCAAGGCTTAGCGAGATGCTCAGGTTCATTTTCATTTTGCCATTGATAGAGATCGGGTAAGCAAACTCATCCTCAACCAAATACCCGGCGTTAAATTTAGGGAATGGCGCGTATGATAAAGTACCATCGGCATTACCTAATAGCGACCAAAGCTCTTCGCAAATGTGCGGTGCATAAGGTGAAAGGATGATCACCATATCCTGCAATATCGCACGGTTGTTGCATTTCAAATCGGTTAATTCATTAACAGCGATCATAAAGCTTGAAACTGAAGTATTGAACGAGAAGCGCTCGATATCTTCCTCAACCTTTTTGATGATCTTATGTAATGATTTCAACTCAGCTTTTGACGGAACAGCATCGCTTACGCCAAATTCCCAGGCATCATTATGGAATAACCTCCAGAACTTACGCAGGAATTTAAACACCCCTTCGATCCCATTGGTATTCCATGGTTTGCTCTGTTCCAGCGGGCCTAAGAACATTTCATACATGCGCAAAGTATCAGCGCCGAAACGGGTTGCTATATCATCCGGATTTACAACGTTGTAATACCGTTTTGACATTTTTTCTACTTCAACGCCGCAGATATATTTGCCGTTTTCCAGGATAAATTCAGCATCTGCAAATTCAGGTCGCCATTGTTTAAACTTAGCAATGTTTAATACCTCGTTTTCAACAATGTTAACATCAACGTGTATTGGCGTAGTTTTATGTTCTTTGATCAATCCATGCGATACATAGGTGTTGGTACCTTTGCCTTCATCGTCAATCAGCCTGTAAACAAAATTACTACGACCCTGGATCATGCCCTGGTTAATCAGCTTTTTGAAAGGTTCTTCCTCAACAACAAGGTTAAGATCTTTCAAAAACTTGTTCCAGAAACGACTGTACAGCAAGTGACCGGTAGCATGTTCGCTGCCGCCGATGTACAGGTCAACATCTTTCCAGTATTCAATAGCCTCGCGCGATGCAAATTCTTTATCGTTTTGGGCATCCATATAGCGGTACCAGTACCAGCTTGAACCGGCCCAGCCCGGCATGGTGCTTAGCTCATAAGCTAAGCCGCCTTCATATTTCCAATCCTCAGCACGGCCCAGTGGTGGTTCGCCGGTTTCGGTTGGGAGGTATTTATCAATTTCGGGCAATAACAATGGCAGGTGGCTTTCGTCAATTAAATATGGCAAGCCATCTTTAAAATAAACCGGCACCGGCTCACCCCAGTAACGCTGACGACCAAAAATGGCATCGCGCATCCTGAAGTTAACTTTAGCTTTACCGGCGTTAATTTCTTCCAGTTTAGCAACCACGGCGGCAGTTGCTTCTTTGTAAGCTAAGCCATTAATAAAGTCGGAATTGACGTAGGTGCCTTCTTTGGTTGGATCAGCTTCGGTTTCAATGTTTTGAATATCGAGGATCGGTACTATCGGCAAGTTAAAATGCTTTGCAAACAGGTAATCACGCTGATCGCCCGATGGTACAGCCATAACCGCCCCTGTTCCGTAACCTGCCAAAACATAATCAGCAATCCAGATTGGGATTGGCTGGCCGTTTAATGGGTTAAGCACGTAGCTGCCGGTAAATGCGCCCGATACAGTTTTGGCATCAGCCATCCTGTCCAGTTCAGATTTCTTTTTGGTTTGGGCGATGTATGCTTCGATATCTGCCTTTTGCTCGGCTGTAGTTAATGAAGCTACCAATTCATGCTCTGGTGCAATTACTAAGAATGTAACACCGAAAATAGTATCAACACGAGTGGTGAATACTTCGATGAATTCGGATGTCGGATTTTCGATTTCGGATTTATCTGAATTCCGAATTCCCAAATCCGAAATTCGAAATTTTACTGAAGCACCGGTACTTTTACCAATCCAGTTCCTTTGCATTTCCTTCAAAGGCTCCGGCCAGTCAATTGTATCAAGGCCTTGTAACAACCTTTCGGCATATGCGGTGATGCGCATGCTCCATTGGGTCATTTTCTTTTGTTCAACAGGGTAACCGCCGCGCTCGCTAAAGCCGTCTTTTACCTCATCATTGGCCAATACGGTACCAAGGGCGGGGCACCAGTTTACGGTGCTTTCGCGCAGGTAAGTAAGGCGGTATTTTAACAATTCGGACTGTTGTTCCTCATTGCTGAACGCTTTCCACTCATCGGCGGTAAAACTTAAAATTTCATCATCGCAAACAGCATTAATACCGGCAGAACCTTTAGTTTCAAAATGCGCAACCAGTTGATCAATTGACTGGGCTTTGCCGGCATCTTTATTATACCAGCTGTTGAAAAGCTGCATGAAAATCCATTGCGTCCATTTATAATAATCGGGCGAACTGGTACGTACCTCGCGGCTCCAGTCGAACGAAAAACCGATCTGATCTAACTGGCGGCGGTATGTAGCAATATTATCTTCGGTAGTTATAGCGGGGTGCTGACCGGTTTGTATGGCGTATTGCTCGGCCGGTAAGCCAAAGCTGTCGTAACCCATGGGATGCAGCACGTTAAAACCTTTTAAACGTTTGTAGCGTGCAAAAATATCAGAAGCGATATAGCCCAGCGGGTGCCCAACGTGCAGGCCGGCCCCTGATGGATAAGGGAACATATCCAGCACATAATACTTGGGTTTACTGCTTTTGTCTTCGGCTTTGAAAGTTTGGTTTTGTGCCCAAAACTGCTGCCATTTTTGCTCTATCTCTTTAAATTGGTAGTCCATTTGATGTTTTACGCGTATGAGGTTGCGAAATTAAGCATTTCCCTATTAGTTTAGTAGTTATTAATGGATTAGTTGAGGGTAGCGATGTTTTTTGGCCCGGGTTGGTGGGCTGTATAGTGGCAGGGAGGGGTTTATGCATCATTTCAGAAGAATGGGTTTATTGATGAGCGCTTCACAAACCCTAATTTCATTGGGGTGAAAAAATCCCCCAGAGGGGGAACAGGTTTGTAGCAATATATATACCCAAAATAGCCGTGCCAGAGGTACGGAACACCGGAGTTGTGTACCTCTGGCACACTAAGATTTCATTCTTTTTATTTCTACAAACCTTTTGCACCTCTGGTGCAACCTGTAAATTCCTTAGCTTAATGATGCTTGCGTTATATACTCCTGGTGAGGGGGGCATTGCACAATTTCATGCTTTTTCTTCCAAATATCTGTCATTACAAAGGTAGGTTTCAACATTGGCTAACCTTTTGCCGGTACTCATTGTTCAAAATGAGGGTAAATAACATTATAAGCCCCTGCTCCTAAATGTTTTTAAAATTTCTTTAATTAATTGATAATAAGTTAAATTTGCGCGGAACTAAAATCCTAAACATGAAACACAAGTACAAAATTATAGTATTGCTGCTTGCCGGTATTACTGCCATTTACACCTCGTGCCATAAACTTAACATGGCGCCTAACAATCAAAGTACAGTAAGTAAAAAAGAAGCGAGTGTGCAAATTGCGCAAAGCCTTGTTGGTATTTTTAACCCCGAAAACGGCGGGTTTGATTTTAAGAGCGGTTTAAGTATGCCAACCGATCTTTCCCTGAACAAAAAAGGTAAGATCAAAGTACAATCTGTTGACCCTCAGCCACAGTGTGGCGCTAAAATGGATACCACGATAGCATTTAATTTAGATCAAAGCGATACCTCTAAAATCGATATCTGGGCTAAGGTTAAATATGAGCTTACCTGTACCAATGGAGTACCTTCAGGTGTTACCGCTAATGATAGTTTAAATATGACCATGGCAGGCAGCGGTTTTACAATGGTTTTAAGAATGGGCGAAAACCTGATACTCAGAAGCCTTAATCCGGGTGTTGAACACGCGCAATATTCTTTTGATGGCCCTGTGAATTATTATGCCAGGGTTAACTATACCAAGCCAACAACAGATCAGCCAAATGTTGAAGGCACGTTTAGCTACAATTTTAAATCAATTGTTGTTGATCCTACAAAAGACCCCGATTTTATTTTAAGCGGAAGTGCTGCCTTTTCGAGTAAAGGAAGTATTGGAAAAAACACATGGAACTATAAAGGGACGATAACGTTTTTGGGTGGTCACAAAGCTAAGATCACTATCGACGGTACGGTTTACACTGCCGATCTGATGACCGGTGAAGTTAACTAACCCGGTTTTAAAATATATGAAAAGCCCTGCTCCCTAAACCGGATGCAGGGCTTTTTATATGTTGCCGTTTTTGATACGGCATACTTTTTATTGCCTGTGTAATTGATAAAAAAACGGGGAATATTTTCTACATGTTTTTCCTCGAAATGGGGAAAGCAGGTGATGGGTGTGGTTTGTGTTTCATTGCTATCAGCAGCGTAAATCTATAGCCGCTTTATTAAAAAGGAAAATGAGCCTAAAAACATATACCAGTGCGTTTTTTGGCGAAGTGTTTCATCTGTGGTATGCTTATTGCCGAATGAGGCAAAGAGATCTAAACTTTATCTGATACGTTTATGAAACTAAATCTACGCAGTATATTGCCTTTATTAGCAGGTGTAGCTGTTCTTTATTCGGCCTGTACAAAAACAGGAATTAATGTAAAATCCGATCCATCAACTGTAAAAGCAAGCGATAATGTAGCCAGTTCGGCAATTGCAGATAACCTGGCAAAATCGTTGGCCGGTTCATTTGGAGGGGCCAGCCTTAACGACGGTGTTACCCCCTCAACCAATGCCTCATCAAAGCTTAAAGTACAGAGTACATATAGTTGCGGTTTTTATATTGATACCAGCCTGAACCGAGTATTTAATCAAGGTGATACTTTAAAAGCAACCAAAACAGGCGGTACCAAATATTATTTTATTTGTGACGGCAACAAAACTGTTGGTTACGATTCGGTTGATTCATTAAACACGGTAGGAAGCGGTCCCGGCTATTCATTCGTTTACAATATTGTGCAGAAATATAAAGTTAGAGGCCTTAACACCAATAACTCAAACTTCTCGCTTGATGGCCCGATGAAAGCCTATGTCGATAACGAATACACTAAATACAAAACGTTTAGCAGGGTGCATAATACCTACGTATTCACTAACCTGTATGTACATGGCGCCGATAACTTTGACATCACCAGCGGTACAGCTACTTTCCGTTCGGAAGGAAAAACAAACGGCGGCGGCTGGGACTACAGCGGTACCATTGTTTTCCTGGGCAACCACAAGGCAAAGCTGACTTTCCTTAATAAAATTTTCTTAATTGATTTACTAACCGGTAAATCAACGCCTGCATAATCACGATCTTTCAATCAATCAATTATGCCCTGTGCCGGTTTCCGGTACGGGGCTTTTTTGTGCCTGAAACAATAACTTATTATATTGCCGCCCCAACCTGTTGCTCCCCCTTTAGGGGGCCGGGGGGAATTATGAAACGCCTCTTATCAAACCTTACTTTCCAGGTACTTATTGCCATTGCCCTTGGGGTAGTGGCCGGCTTATACCTTAAAGGCTTTGCCCCGACTGCCGAACTGATCAGCAAAACGTTTATCAGCCTCATCACTATGCTGATCGCGCCTATCATATTTTTAACCATTGTGCTGGGCATAGCCGGCATGAGCGATATGAAAAAAGTGGGCCGGGTAGGCGGTAAAGCTTTGTTGTATTTCGAGATCGTAACCACGTTCGCACTTGTCATCGGCGTTACCGTAGCCAATATTATTAAGCCTGGTGCAGGTTTTGAAAACCATGCTGCAAAAATGGATACCGGCAAATTAGCCGTTTACGAAAAAGCCGCCGCCGAAATGCACTGGGGCGATTTTATTGCCCATATAGTCCCCTCAAATATGTTTAAAGCTTTTGCTGAAGGCGATATTTTGCAGATCCTGTTTTTTGCGATACTGTTTGGTTTTGGGTTAAGCAGGATGGGTAAAAGTGGCGAAGCGGTTATTCAGCTATTTGATAAGCTTTCGAAAGTGTTTTTTAATATCATGAAAATAGTGATGAAGGTGGCGCCGATAGGGGCCTTTGCAGGGATGGCTTTTACGGTGAGCAAATATGGTATCCAAACATTGAAACCGCTGGCCCTGTTGATGGGCTCTGTTTACCTGACTATGTTCCTGTTCATATTTGTGATATTGAATATTATCTGCAGGTTGTTTAAATTCAGTCTTTGGGAGTACCTGAAATACATCAGGCAGGAGATCCTGATCGTGCTGGGCACCTCCTCGTCCGAATCGGCTTTGCCTGCCATGATGGAGAAAATGGAAAAGTTTGGCTGTTCCAAATCGGTGGTTGGTTTGGTGATCCCCACGGGGTATTCTTTTAATTTGGATGGCACTACCATTTACCTTTCCATGTGCGTGATATTTTTGGCGCAGGTGTTCAATATCCCGCTTTCGCTGGGGCAGGAGTTAACTATTATCGGCATACTGATGATCACCTCCAAAGGCGCCGCAGGTGTAACCGGCAGTGGTTTTATAGTGCTCACCAGCACGCTCACGGCCATTAAAATAATCCCGGTTGAAGGTTTGGCGATATTGATAGGGGTTGACAGGTTTATGTCGGAAGCACGGGCTATAACCAATGTGATAGGTAATGGGGTTGCTACAATTGTGATTGCGAAGAGTGAGGGGGAGTTTGTTGAACAGGAATGATTTCGGATTTCGGATGTTCGATTTCGGATTTTTTTATTGGGATTACACCGATTGATTTTTGATTACGCCGATTTTGTCTGAACCCGAATTAAACGAATTGTTAGAATTTATTGAATTGGCTTTTCATTCTGTAGATTCTTAAATCCTGAAAATTCTGATTCAGACAGGCAGCGTTAAGGATAGTAGCGGATACCGGCCAATGAGCGTAATGCCTGCAGGCGTATGAGCGAATAGCCTGGGCCACAGGCAACGCCCTAATTTAGTTGGCAGTAGATAGTTTTCAGTTGGCAGTTTTATTCAACGGGAACTTTATAATCATAAAAAATTTAAAACACATAAACACCCTATAACCACATCCAATCCCATTAAAAGTCACTTTTATGTTAACATATAAATTTAGATTACAATAGGGTTTGACATTCGGGCAAAAACTTTAGCTTTGCCGTACTAAAACGAAAAAACCAATGAGTGTACTCGTAAATAAAGATTCAAAAGTTATTGTACAAGGTTTCACCGGTAAAGAGGGTTCATACCACGCTGAGCAAATGATTGCTTATGGCACTCAGTTAGTTGGTGGTGTTACACCAGGTAAGGGTGGTCAAACCCATTTAGACAGGCCGGTTTTTAACACGGTTAAAGACGCCGTTGTTGCAACCGGTGCCGATGTGTCCATCATTTTTGTACCTCCTGCTTTTGGTGCAGATGCTATTATGGAAGCTGCCGAAGCCGGCATTAAGGTTATTGTTTGTATTACCGAAGGTATCCCAACAAAGGATATGATTGCGGTTAAAGAATATCTTACAGATAAGGACGCACGCCTGATTGGTCCTAACTGCCCTGGCATCATCACTGCTGATGAAAGTAAAATTGGTATCATGCCAGGCTTTATCTTCAAAAAAGGTAACGTTGGTGTGGTTTCAAAATCAGGTACTTTAACTTA
The DNA here is from genome assembly GCF_028993635.1 of Mucilaginibacter sp. SJ. Classification (NCBI taxonomy): domain Bacteria; kingdom Pseudomonadati; phylum Bacteroidota; class Sphingobacteriia; order Sphingobacteriales; family Sphingobacteriaceae; genus Mucilaginibacter; species Mucilaginibacter sp. SJ. The sequence continues at coordinate 2,754,511 of NZ_CP118631.1, read as the reverse complement.
CGAAGCGGTTGACCAGGTGGTTAAAGCCGGTTTGGGTATCACTACAGCTATCGGTATCGGTGGTGACCCGATCATTGGTACACCAACCAAAGAAGCTGTTGAATTATTAATGAACGATCCGGAAACTCATGGTATCATCATGATTGGCGAAATTGGTGGTAACATGGAAGCTGATGCTGCCCGCTGGATCAAAGCAAATGGTACTAAACCGGTTGTTGGTTTCATTGCTGGCCAAACTGCGCCTCCGGGCCGCCGTATGGGTCACGCAGGTGCTATCGTAGGTGGTGCCGATGATACAGCTGCTGCTAAAATGAAAATCATGGCCGAGTGCGGGATCCGCGTGGTTGAATCACCAGCCGAAATTGGCGCTGCCATGGCAGAAGAATTGGCTAAGTTAGCTTAAGGAGCTTAAGGCGGAAAGCCGAAAGCGAAAGGCTTTATAATATTTGAAAATCCCGGTCATGTTTGGCCGGGATTTTTTATTTAGAAGCGATTATTACCTTTTAACCTTGCGCTCGTTTGTAACGAGCGCTTAATATGGTTTGGCGATTGTATCGCCCTTGCTTTACAAACGAGCGCGGGTATCAAGCGCGAGTGGCTATTACAGCTTTAAGCTTTCCGCATTTGGCTTTAGGCTAAAAAAATTACGTTTTCTGTTTTTTCTTCTTAGCCGCCGGAAACAGCACATTATTCAATATCAGCCTATAACCCGGTGAGTTAGGGTGAAGCTTAAGATCTGTCGGCGGATCATTTACGGCATGCTGGTAATCTTCAGGGTCGTGGCCGCCGTAAAATGTCCATTGACCTTTGCCGTATTCGCCGTGAATGTAGCGGGCCTCATTGGCGGTTTTCATTTCGCCCATGATGGTAACGCCGGGTTTGAGCATGCTTTTGTTGTAAGCCGTAGTTAAACCCATAAAACCTTTAATTACTTTGTCATGATCCTGCGTAAGCATACTTGGCACCACATCCCATTTAGCCGAAAAATCAAACAGCGTAAAGAAATCACGTGTACGGTCTACCTGGCGGGTAGTAGTAACATCGATATTGCTAAAGGAATGCGAAATGGGGTTCATATCCAGTGTAAAATTCTGAAAGGCGAAAGTCTGACTAAAGTCGAGCTTGGATTGTGCGTCCTGGTCGGCAGCATCACCATCAAACATGCGTTCGCAGATGTCGGTATTTGCGGCCGATAGTGCGATGTCAAAAGTATCGGTACCTGAGCACATGGCAAACAGGAAGCCGCCGCCTGCACAAAAATCGCGGATGTTTTGGGCTACGGCCAGTTTCATTTTTGATACTTTGCTGAAGCCAAGTTTATGGGCCATAGCCTCCTGGATCTTGATATCATCGGTATACCATTGCGCATAACGGAAAGCACCGTAAAACTTGCTGTACTGCCCTGTAAAATCCTCATGGTGCAGGTGCAGCCAATCATACTTGGGCAATTCGCCGTGGATCACCTCTTCGTCGTAAACTACGTCGTACGGAATTTCGGCATATTTCAGTACGAGCGTAACAGCATCATCCCAGGGTAGCTTGTTTTTTGGCGAATAGACTGCCATACGGGGCGCTTTTTCCAGTTTAACAAGGTCCATATTTACTGATGGATCGCTTACTTCGGTAATAATTTCGGTGGCTTTGGCGTCGGCAATAACTTCGTAGCTTACCCCGCGGATCTTGCATTCTTCCTCAACTTTTTGCCCGTACTTCATCATGAAACTGCCGCCACGATAGTTGAGCAGCCAGTCAACCTCCTCGCCGTTTTTGAGTACCCAGAAAGCTATCCCGTATGATTTGAGATGGTCCTTTTGCTCATCATCCATAGGGATTAAGATGGATGCGGCCCTTGATGTTAAAGGTAAAAGGTAAAAGGCGAAAGGTAAAAGGAACTTTAGCTTTATAAGTAAAAGACGAAATGTAAGAGGTGAAAAGTTATTGCCTGATGAATTATTCACGATCCTTGTTGATTTGTTTACTGCCGGGTTATCAAATGTAACGAATAAACGGCTAATGTATTTTATTCAATTTTAACACCTGTGGGCTTCTGGCGCAGGTACATTTTTTAGTTTTATGGTGCTGTTAAATCCTCGGCTTACATGAGTTTATCCGTTATCATCAAAGGTGTTTTTCCCGATTGAAAAAGAAAAGGTGAGAACCAATTACTCACCTAACAAGGAGATTTTTACACTCTGGTAATTAATAAATATCACAAACCTTTCGCCTTTTACCTTTCATCTTTAACCTTTTTCTTTAATCCTCAATTTTATTACCTTTGCCAACTGTTTTCTAAAAAACAAAAACATGAGCAAAGCAATAATCAAAACCGAAAAAGGCGACATGACCGTAGAGTTTTACGATCAGGATGCCCCTAATACCGTTGCTAACTTTAAAAAATTAGCAAAATCAAACTTTTATGATAACGTGATATTTCACCGTGTTATCCCTAATTTTATGATTCAGGGCGGCGACCCAACCGGTACCGGTGCTGGTGGCCCAGGCTACAAAATTGATTGCGAGCTTACCGGCAACAACCAATACCATGACCGTGGTGTGCTTTCAATGGCCCATGCAGGCCGCAACACTGGTGGCTCACAGTTTTTCATCTGCCACAATCGCACAAACACTGCCCATCTTGACCGTAACCACACCGTTTTTGGTAAAGTGATTGAAAATGTTGACGTTGTTGACGCTATTCGCCAGGGAGATAAAATTTTAGGTATCGAAGTTATTGAGGATTAAGTGAATAGTTGATGAGGTGAGTAGTTTATTGTTTAAACATCATAAACTACTCAGCCAATCAACCCAACAAAAAATATATGAATTTACAGGGAATTGTATCGGTATCAGGAAAACCAGGTTTATGGAAAGCTTTGGCACAAAATAAAACCGGCTATGTGCTGGAAAGTTTAGATGCACAGAAAACAAAACTGATAGCTAACCTTTCTACAGCTAAATTAGCTGCTTTGAGCGAGATCACCATTTTTGGTGTTGAGGATGATATCAGGCTAACTGATGTACTTGAGCGCATGAAATCGGCATCAAACATACCGGATGTTAAAGCCGACGGTAAAGCATTGCGTACCTTCTTTTATGAAGTAGCGCCAGATCATGATGAGGAGAAAGTTTACTCATCTGATATTAAAAAGGTAATAGCCTGGTTCCAGATATTAAAGCCGCTTCCAATTTTTGAAGAGGCCGATCCAACCCAGGGCCCGGCTCCGGTTGCTGAAGAGCCCGTTGCCGAAGCTGTAACAGCTGAACCGGAAGCCGAATCAGCAGCTCCAAAAGCAAAAGCAAAAAAAGCCATAAAAAAAGCCGAATAATCGGCTTTTTTTATGCTTAGCAGCGCTGCCGCAGGTTTGAGCTGGCCGACAATCGCATTATTTAAATCTTTATCAGTTTGCCATTATAAATTACTTTACCATTTAGCTCGATGGTGTAAACATACACTCCTGCTATAAGCTTTACCGGGATAGTGTTTTGTAACTCGTTAATGCTTTTAACCATATTTAGCTTGCCATCGGTACTGTACAATTTAAATTCGTAGTTGTTAATATCGCCGCTGATGATATTGATTTGGCCGGCAACAGGGTTGGGGTATATAACAAATTGACTGGGCTGTAAATAAACGGCATCGGCTACGTTGGAATAAATGATATCGCCGTTGATTGTGGTGAGTTTTGCCCGGTAATATTGTTTGCCCTGCCGGGGATTATTATCGGTGTACAGGTAAGCTACCGATGTACTAACCGGTATGACATTTAAAGTAACGTATCGGCCCGCGGCGGTTGTTTTTTCCCAGGTGATGGATTTAAGATTATAAACGCTGCCCAACTGCAGGTTGAGCACAACGGTGTTGTTAACTACATTTGCCAATAATGTTTTTACATAGCAGCCAACCCCCTGTGTTGTAGCATTAATGGTATAACTTTTTATGCCTTCAAAGCCATTACCTGTGGCGCTCACCGCAAAATAAGTTGAAGTTTGCTGCTGCGCCGGTATAATGATGCTGGTATCGGCGGTTGATGCAAATTTTTGAAGCAGGTTATCTTTAATAGTATAAACGCTATAGCCTGTGCTGCCCGGCTGAGGTTTCCATTGCAGAAGCGTACCGGCGGCGCAATTATATCCTATATCAAGTGTTAGAGGTTTTGAAATGCTGAATTCCGCACTGGTAAAAGTTTGACCGCCGATATCCATTTTAAGCATGGTTTTATTAAAAACATCGGGCGCTGTCCAGGTATAATAGTGGTTTTTAAGAGTGGCATTATTAATAACCTGCCAGGTTTGGCCATGATCATAGCTAACGCTTATTGTACTTGATGCGGTATTGAATGAGCTTTGCCATCGCAGGTAATTATCCTCGCCGGCAAAAAGCTGGTCGCCGGCCGATGGGTAGATCCATTCAAATCGGTTTGATATGGTCTCCTGGTGGGCAACATGAAATTTTTGTGTACCGGCAGTAACCTTTCTGCCCTTAACATGCACCATGTAGATGCCTGCTGCCGGGTTTTGTAAGCTTACCTGTTCTGTGTTGTTTAATGTATCCACTCGTCTTTCTGCCGGGGCGGATAACGAATCGGCAGAGGGGAAGCTGCTGAGCACCCATGGTAAAATTTGCTGCCCGGATGGTGTGGTAACAGTAAGATCGAGATCATTTACCAATGCCCATGGTGCGTTAACGGCCGCCGCGGGGTCATTCCAGGCCAACGAAACTTTAAGCTCCCTGCAATTCGCGGGGACCGTTATGGAATAGTCTGTTTGTGTAGCATTGCTAACGGAGCCGGTAAAAATGCGTTTTTCATTGATGGTGCGTAATGCTTCCAATGCATTCAACGAACCATAACCTGTTTTATGGCTGGGACCTGATGAGCCTGTTTCATCGGCCGAGTTAATGAGTACACTTTTTATAAGCCCGGCAGATGGCATCTGTTTATATTGTGTTTTATAAGCTTGCTGCAGCAAAGCTACTGTGCCTGATACCAGGGCTGCCGCGCCAGACGTACCATCTTCTCCATCCGCGATCAATTCGGGTTTGATGCGGCCATCATATGCTGGTCCGGCCGAGCTTAAGGATTCGGGGGCACCCGTCCTGCCTGTGCCGCCAACCACCAATACATTTTTAGCCTGCTTAAAGTCGCCCGAGAGATTGGCTACCCCGCTTATGCCGCTGTAAACGCCGGTTTCGGGTGCAGATGTGCCGATATTGCCCGATGAAAATACATGCACCAGCGAATCATTTTCAAAAATCTGCTGATCATAAGCGGCGCTTTCAGCTCCGTAATAATTTTCGATGCCGGTACCATATGAGTGGTTTTGCACCGAAATCCTGAATGATTTAAAAATGGCGGCGCTATCCGGCATTAATTGTGCAAAAGATGATGAGGTGAAATTTACTTTGGGAGCAACTCCCAAACCTTTAATGTATGAGTTGCCGTTGCCGCCTATGAGTGTTGCCATGGTGGTAGCATGGCCCGATGTGATATCGGAGGTTTTAAAGGATGTGAAGCTGCGGCCTAAAAGGTCGAGATCATCGTCGTAGCGGTCTTCTTTTACAGAAACATTAACGCCGGATCCGGTTACGCCCGGAAAATTAGCCCCTATGGCCGACATGGTATTTAAACCGAGGTCAATATCGCTAATGGCAAGTTCTTCATGGGGCAGGCGCACCTCATTGGCAAATAATATATAGTCCTGCTGAAGTAAGGCAGGTAGGCTTTCTAATTTGATGTTAAGACGTATTAAGTTGCCGGTTTGGCCGATAATGGCTCCGGATTGTTGGAAGTGCTTAATAACGGTGTCATTAACAGCGGTAACCGCAATCTCAATGGCTTGTGTGCGTGCGGGATGCTGCTTCCAGTTTTTCGCAAGATTATCCGAAGCTTTCCAGATGGGGGAAGCGGCGCTGTTATTTATAATATTAGGATCGCTTTTGAGAGCCAGGGCTGATGATACTACGTAATAGTTATAGGAAACCCGTTTGATGATATTGTATTTCCGGTTATCGATATGCGCCGGATCTTTAAATTTTACAAGGTAATACTGGTTGGGATTTTTTTGCGGAGATAAAGATGTTGCCTTATAAAGTGAAACAACTGCCTCGTCGCTCATGTGTTTTTGCGACCATGACACTTTAAGGCATAAAAAAAGGAGTAATACGGTAACAGGTATTCTTTTTGTCATAGGCGGTAATGTGATCAAACCAATAAAGGGGAGCTGCAGCATCCCCTTTATTGATAAAGCTATTTAGTTGAAATGTAAAAAACAACTATAGGCGTTATTAGTATAAATAATTCAACGCTATCTGATCGTTGGCATTAAACGTACGGTCGGTACCGCTTGAGCAGGCTAACATCCATGAGCCGGCATCGGCTTTGGTTGGTGTGCCCGGAATGTTGATAGCACCAATACCTGCCGAACCTTCGTTTACATGTCGGCCGCCGCAGCTGAACGCGCGGTTCATATAATCGGTATGACGGAAACCGATACAATGGCCCAACTCGTGTTGAATAACTGATGTTACATAACCCAGATCAGGGTTTGTGCCATAAGCTTGTTCGTTGGTGTTCATCTGGATCTGGCTATACGGGTCGCCCGATGAAGTAGGGAAGCCTGATGAGCCTAAAGTGATATAACCACCGCTTGGCCCTTCGTTAAAGCCTATGATGTCGATTGTGCCGCCGCTGCTAACCATTTGAAATTTAAGCGTAAGATTTAAAGCATTGTAACGTGCGACTGCGGCGGTAGCCGCGTTAAGGTAAACAGTAGGCAAGTTTGTAACTGATACGGTTACTGTTCGGGGCAGGTTTTTAACCAGGTTTGTGGTACGGTACTGCTCAACATCAGCAATTCTTAAAGTAGGGCTGGTGCTTGCTTCGGCTAAATTGGCTTTGGTGAGCAGGATATCGCCCTCAACAAGATAGCCATCGCCTTGCCTGCGCACTTCATCGGTGCTGAAGCCTAAGTTTGTAATGCTTTTCAGTACATCGTCTGGGATAGCGGTTGGGCTGGTGGTCGTAGTTTTTGCAGCCTTGTCTTTTGAACAGGAGAATAATACAGAGATTCCGACAAGCACACTTAGTCCGATCCCTAATAATAGTTTTCTTTTCATTGTTTTCGTTACGTTTTTAGATGTAAAAGAAGAATTAATTTCAGCAGCCGGCCAGCGCTATTAACTTATACGCAATGTATAAATAAAATGTTATGAATTTATTAATATAAAATAACAAAAAAATATTCTTTTTAGGAATTATTATCTTTTTATTCGATTGATATCGAAATTATAATTGTCATTTTGACTATTATGCCAATTATAGCTTTGTTTTAACTGGGGGAGTGTTTTTGGGAGCACAGCCCTGGTGATTTTTAAAATTACCTTTGGATATACAAGGCCCTGCTCATGCTTGGCATAGGCTTTTTTAGTTTCAGCACCCGTTTCCCATAATCAATAACGGCTTTATATTTCATTAAAATATCTCCGCCCAAAACACCTAATACCTGCGGGTACCCCATTTGGCCGTAGGCCGTATTAATGGTGGAAAGATCAAGCACGGCTACTTCAAATTCGGCGATAGGTAAGTTGCCGATGTGCAGGTCACTTACTGTTGCTGTAAAAGATTCCATGGTATTGGTGCCGAGGCCCGTGGAGAGTTTATCGCTGGCTAGGATGTTCATGGTTTCATTGGCTTCGGAAAGCATCGTTTGATCGAAGGCGGTTTTTGACGCACCGGTATCCAGCACCATAATAAAAGTTTTTCCAAACAACAAAACTTCAACCAGCGGGTGAAAGCCATCGTCATGCAGGTCGATAATACGAAGCGGGACAGATATAATCATTGCAGATATGCCAATTACAGATGTGCAAATGTGCAGATTAAAGCAGTGATTATTATTGGTACTGTTAGAAAAAAATCCAGCGGTAATTTTAAGATTTATTAAAGGCCATCTTTCACGGCCCGGTCTTTCAATTGTGATAAGGTTTAGGCTTTAAAAGGCACTAACAGGGAAGTTAATATTAACAAGGCCTTTTAGTTTCTTTATGAGGCTAAATTATCATTAACCATTAAGGCCTGCAATACTGAAAAAGTGGTATATCAGATTGCGCGGAATTTATTAATAGCCTCTACTTTGTTTTGAACCTGCAGTTTGATGTAGGTATTGCGGATGTGTTTTTTAACGGTTCCGGTGGAGATATCAAGGCGATCGGCGATTTCTTTGTACTGGAGTCCGCGCGCCAGGAGGTTAAGTACTTCAACCTCGCGTTCGGTGAGGTTTTCGGTGGCAGGGGCGGGCGGTTTATCAGCGTCGGTATTGAATGAAGCAATGACCCTTCGCGAGATATAGGCACTCATGGGCGAACCGCCGGCCGCGATTTCGGTGATGGCATTTCTGATCTCATCGGCCGAAGATTCTTTGAGCATATAGCCGGTAGCGCCGCTCTTTAAGGATTCAAAAATATTGGTATTGTCGTCGTTGATGGTGCACATCAAAAATTCGGCATCGGGGACAAAAGGCTTGGCCCGCCGTATAAACTCAATGCCCGACATGCCCTCAAGGTTTATATCAACGATAAAGATATCCGGATTAAGCTGGTCAATTTTTTTTAATACGGCTTCGGCATTGGTATAAGAACCAATTAAAGTTACGCCGCTCATATCATGAATAATCTGTTCCAGCCCGCGCCGGTAATGTAAATTATCCTCTAATAAAACTATCTGGAGCATGCTTTGCGGTAAATATAAAATGCTAATTTCCTAAATTATCCCGGCTTTCTTTATACCTATTATGGGGTATACGCTAAAGGAATAGTTTAAGGCCGATGGCTGTGCCTTTACCGTGGGCGGTATCAATTTTGAGTTCGGCGTTCATTCTTTTTGCGCGGGCGTAAATATTCCGGATGCCCATGGTTTCGTGTTTGCGAATGTCTGGGTCAAAGCCGCGCCCGTCATCACGGATACTGATCTGCAGGCGGTTTTTGTAAAGGCTGATTTCCAGAAACGCGTTTTTCGCTTCCGAATGTTTAACAATATTGTTTAATACTTCCTTAACAAGGAGGTATACCTGTCGTCTTTTTTCGCCGCTGATGATAGCCTGGGTTTCGCTAACGGAGGCGTTTACATGAAGGTCAATATTGCTGTATTCAAATATTTTAATGGCTTGTTTATGAATAAAACCGGCCAGGTTGCTTACCTCGTCGTTTTCGGCATCAAGGCTCCAGATAATTAACCTTACCTGGGTAGATATATCGGTAATGGCTTCATGAATAGCATCTATCTCCTTAAAGGCAGGCTGATCGGCGGTTTTGCGGCTGAGCAATTCGGTCCTGAGCTTAATGCCGGAGATGCTTGCCCCTAAATCATCATGCACCTCACTGCTGATCCGCTGTCGTTCGCGCTGCAGGGCAAGTGCATTTTCATAGTCCTTTTTTTGTAAGCCGATGATAGACTGATAATATTTGCGTACCAGCAGGAAAACGATAATTATAGCACTTAATACAGCCGCCACCTGCAGCCATAACTGCTGGTACCATAAAGGCATAACGGTAAATTTAAAAATGAGGGGCCGGCTTAACTGGTTAAACCGGTCGGCAGCCAGGGCTTCTAACTCATAGTTTCCGGGGGGGAGCAGGTCGAACCGTTTTTCGCCGGAAGGCGCGACGCTCCAATTTTTATCAACCCCCTTAAGCCTGAAGCGGTATTGTATTTTACCCATGCTTTTGTAGGATAAGGCAACGCAGTTAAATACAACCGGCCGGCCGTAAGTAAAGCTGCTTTGAGTACCGGGTATTCCGTCGTTAATCAATATCGGTTTAGGCAGGGTGGTATTTCCTAAATTTTGAGTGACGGCTATGCCCTGATCGGTGGCTATATAGTAATCAGGGCCGTTCTGCACTACATCGGCAACGTTATCAGAGGGGAGCCCGTTGCTGGTATTGAGTAAACTTATGCGGTAGTTTTGATGATTATTGAAGCGGATAATGCTTACACCGTTTGCGGTACAGGCCCATAAAGTATGGGCATCTGTCCATACCAGTTTACGGATATCGCCTGAAAAAATAGCAGGAGATTTAAATTGAATAATTTTTTTACCGGCCCACAAAAACACCCCCTGGGCTTCAGTACCTATGGCGCATACTTCATTATTTGATGCCAGGCTCTTAATAACATTTATTCCGTTCCCGGCCAGGATCCGGAAATAGATCAGATTGTTAGGGGCGGGTGCAAACTGATATAGCCCATAAAGTGAACCTATGAGCAAGCTATTTTTATACCTGGTAATAGATGTCGTGCGTATAGGCTTGAATCTATAACCTTGCTCATGTTTGAGCTCATTTGATAATACAACAACATTGTTTTGTGAAACAAAACACACTGTATCATGTCGTGTAGTGATTGCTTTTATAGGACCATTGGCGTATTTTACAGGGTGCCATAACGCCGGGTTGCCATTGGAAACATCTAACCCAAACATACCATAGTCGGTACCAATCATGAGCCTGTTGCCCGGAATTGTAACCAGGCTGGTTATCCGGTTAAAGTCCGACCGGTTTTGATTGATGGATATAGTGCCTATTGATGACGATTGATTTGTCCCAAGCTTCATATAGCTGAGAGTGCTTAAAACATGCCCGGTAAAAAGATAGCCTCCTGCAATGCCCAGTTTTAAAACATCTTCATTGGCCAGCCCGCTTTCTTTGTTAATGATTTTTACTTCGGGATTGGTACATAGAAAAAAGCCTTTATCATAACTGCCAAACCATATGTTATTTTCCTGGTCAATAACCGTAGCGGTAGTGATGTTATTATTAAGGTAATTTTTCCGTTCGCCGGTAAGATAGTTGATAATGTACGTTCCCTGTTTTACCGTTGTAACGGCAAACGTATTTTTGCCGGTAAGGTACACCGAAGTCACATTGCCGGTAAAATAGATTTTATGGAGCGGGATGATCCCGCTTTTTTGATACTGATAAACATGCACCCAATCTTTAGTAATCAATAACAAATAATTTTGCTGTAAAGCCAACCGGTAAGGTTTGGTATTGTTATTGGCGGTTTGAAAGTTTAACTTCCCGGCCTTAAGCTCTTCTTCGAGGATGTCAAGATCGTTTTCAGACAAGGCGATCTCTTCTCCGCCGGTGCCATAAATATACCCGTTCAAATACCGGATAGCATGTCTTTCCGATTTCAGCTCGTCAAAATGGTATACTTTGGTACTAAGCCTGTAATTTACACAGAGCTCATTATAACGGTTAAAAAAGAAATTGGCAAAGGGCGAAACGATTATTTTTTGAGATGAATTAATCTTATGTATAAGTCCGTTTTCATAATAACAAACCCGGTAGTTATTACAGTAAAAAAAGATCCGGTGGTAATTATCCTCGGCAATCCGGAAACACTCATTGTTTTCCAGCCCGTCGGCCGATGTGAAGTTTTTAAAATGCTGGCCATCAAACCTGCTCACGCCTTTATCCGTGGCCAGCCAGATAAAGCCCCTGCTGTCCTGCATTAAATAGTTGACCCTTGAACTGGGCAGGCCATCAGGCGCGCTATAATTTTTAAGGTAAACTACCTGGTAGGGAGTGTCGGCATATACCCGGCCCGGGAATAAAAACAGTGTTAATATTAAAAGTTTAAAAAAAGGGTTTTTTAGCGGCATTCTATAATTTGTATCAATTTAACATCGCTACTTTTATCAATACGCAATGATACGGCGTATACGGCTTTTGTGTTGCTATATATGTAATAAATTTAAAAAGAAATGATATGTATTGAAACACAGTTTGAAAACGGCGAAGGAGCCGATCCAGTGTAAAATAGACGACGCATGTGAATGATTGCATATAAAGCAACAGTACAATCGCTTTTGGTTAATTGTGCTGTTTTGACGCCTATGCTATATGCTAAGCCTTAACTTTAGTTATGTTGGGCAGTAAAATTAAAATGGATATCCTATAGCTAAGTTAAATACGCTACGGTTAAAGTTGAAATCCCAGCGCGGCTCATTAGCACGAACATACGGTGTACGAATGGGGATGCCCAAATCCGTGCGAAGCACGAGTACCGTTAAATCAAACCTTAAACCGAAGCCGGCATCAACAGCAAAATCATTTAAAAAGCTTTTGGTAAACACGGCGCCTGGCTGTGATCCGTTGGAGTGCAGTAGCCAGATGTTACCCGCATCGACAAATAAAGCTCCGCGTACTATGCTGAATAGTTTTGGTCTGTACTCAATGTTAGCTTCTATCTTGATATCGCCCGATTCATCGGCAAGGAAGCCGCCTGTGCCTACGCCGCTGCTCGGGTCAAATGAACCTGGCCCGATGGCCCTTGCCCTGAAACCCCGTAAGCTGTTAGGGCCACCAATAAAGAATTGCTGGCTATAAGGTAACTGTGTTGAGTTGCCATAGGGTAAACCTACGCCCACAATAAGCCTGCTGGCTATTGTGCTGTTCGGCCCGGTTTTATGAAAATACCTGATCTCATTTTCCAGTTTTACAAACTGGTTAAATATAGCTCCGAATAGCTTTTTAGGTTTTCCGCCTGCGCTATCTGCACCGGTAACCAATCCGTATATATTATTTGAAAGGCTAATTTTTCCATTATAATAAAGCGTATTGGTACGATAATCCTCGTTGGTATTGGTATAAGTGAAGCTATAGCTTGGGCCCAGGATGAACTGTTTATCGATAACATGCTTTAGGGCAGGATTAACCGGAACGTCTTTTCTGTCGATACTGTCTTTATATTTCTGCGAGACACTCAGCGGATTTACAAACTGAAAATTGATGAGGTTAAGCTCATGCGAACGGTGTTCTGTTTCGCGCCACTGGTAGCCGAAAGATAGGTTATATGAATTTAAGTTATATAGTTTTTGGCGGTTTACTATCGAATATCCTAAACTCAGATTAGTATGCGGGATATAGGCATCAGCTGCTTTTGGATAGATAGGCCCGATAAAGCGCGGCCATGAAAGCGTTGTCTGGATACCGGCCTGATATACATTATAGCCTGCATTTTGGCCGCCCACCTGAACATCGGTGCTACCAAACAGAGTTATTTTTAGGGCCTCGGCTCCTTTAAAGGCATTACGGTTGAGCCAGTTTAAATTTACCTGTGTACCGGTGTAATTGGCTGATGTGGTGCGCCCTAAAATATCAAGCGATAGTGATTTCTTTTTGTACTGGGTCAGGAAGTAATAAACATCCAGCTTCGATGAATCGGCTGATACATCCTCAAACCTGTTTTTTACAAACTTGTAAGGGCCCAGGTTAATGAAGCGGTTAAGCGAATTGTTATGGGCGGTACGGTTATAAACCTGGCCGGGGCGCATCAGCACGGTATTGGCAAAAGTGTAAGTATGTACTGTGTTACGACGCTCAACAATATTATACCATTTATAAAAAACAGCTTTATCCTTCATCAGCGAAGTATCTCTTAACGAGTAACTCGGATACACATAAATATTATTGATGGTATAAATGTTTTGGGCGCGACCAGGTGTTTCATTTTTAACAGCCACAAAAATATCAACCTGGTGCCCGGCTATAGTGCTATCCACATGCATGATGAGGTTTTCGGGTGAGAAATAGTAAAAACCTTCTTCTTTAAGTTTAGCGTCAATGCGCAGCCGTTCGGTTTTAATAACATCAAGGTTGTATTTATCGCCAACTTTTAGCAGCGTTTTTGCCGATGTTCCGGCTACGGCGGTATCGATAGTGCGGTTACCCTGCGGAAATACTACCTTCCTGATTTTATAGCCCGGCCCGGTTACTGCTGTATAAACCGCTTTGGCAACTTTTGAGGTTGGTTTTTTACTTATCGTATCGCCGCTTACCTGCGCCTGAAAGTAGCTTTCGTTTTGCAGCCTGTTTTGAAGGATATTGCTGTTTTGCTCAAGGTTTACTGAACTTACAAGTACAGGAGGCTCACCCTTTTTATTAAGCCAGTGGGCCAGCCCCTTGGTTTTATTGGTTTTGGTTTTAAAGTACAGCCAAAGTTTAAAACGCATGCCTAATATAGTACTATTAGGCACGGGCCTTAGTAAAGCCTCAAGTTCTTCACTTAAAGCTTTTTTCTCGCTCTTTTTTAAAACCGAATCCTGTATCACTACTTCACCGCCTGTATATAGCTTTTGGCCCGGAGCCAGAAATTTAGTCGTACTGCAGGCACTCAGTAAAACACATGATGAAAGCAATATATATTTTAAATGTTTGGTCATGGGCTTAGTTTGAAGTAGTTTGCGGTTTGTTTTCCTGTTGCTGCTGCATGTTCTTTTGCTCCAATGCTTTATCTGCCTCGTCCTGTTTTTCTTTTTTCTCCTTTTGTTCCTGCTGATACTGGCGGCGCAACCTGCGTTCTTCAGGGGTACGTTTGCGGAAGATCTCGCGGAAGCGGTTATAATCAACCGTTAAGGTAAAGCCTACGCCGGTTTCAATGATTTGGCCCTGGATCACAATAAATTCGTCGCGACGATAAGCACGCAGGGTGTAGCGGCCGTCCTTGCTAAGTTTATAGGCTATGGATACGTCACCCGCGATGTTCGATGCTTTTTGACCTGGTTGATTGCCTTCCAGGTTAAAGTTATTGCCAACGCTTACGGTAAGCCTGTCATTCAGGAAGCGCTTGGACAGGCCAACGTTGAGGTCGGTGCGATTGGTGGCCGTGCCCGATGAGTAATCCTCGCCTGAGGTTAAACCAAAATTCAGATCAACTCCTGATATTAAACTTCCTGCCAGCCTGTTCAACTGATCGGATAACAGGCTGCTTACGCTGTTGCGGATAGTGCCCTCAACAGTGGTGCTTGCGCCCTGGCTTTGCAGCGGGTTGTCGCCAATAAAGTGCCCCAATACCAGTACACCTAATACCTGCTTATTAAGCTCGTTGGGGTCCTGTCGTATCTGAGTTAGGCGGGTATTAACCGTACTTACCACATCGGATGATACAGAATAAGAGCTGTCTGGCAGTACGATGTCAAAGCTGATGGTTGGCGTGAGCAGCTGATCTTTCAGGTTAAGGTTAACGTTGAAAGGTAGTTTTTGCTTGTACATTGTACTATTTTGCGCATCCGAAAGCTGGTTTGAAACCAGGTCAATTGGCGGTACATTGGCTATGTAAATAGCGGTAAGATCAATATTGGCACTGGTTGGGTCACCGGTCCAGACAATGGTACTACCTTTTTTAAAGTTAAAAGTGCGCTTAACAGTTGCATAAGCCAGGTTGTACGAGCCTGAGTTAACCACATAAGTACCAGTAAGGTTTATTTTACCGCTTGGGTCAATGCCGCCATTCAGGCTGGCCTCGCCTTTGAGGTGTACGATATCGCCGTTTCGCTCATCAACTACAATAGTAAACGCGGCATTTTTATTTACATTGATAGTCGCAGAAACATCCAACCCTGTAACATCCGATTTTTTGAGCGAATCCAGTTGCCTGGCCAGCAGAATGGAGTCCATTTTAGGGGCATCCTTATCAATAAAGTCAACCACACCCTTCCGGTCTTCCAGCGCCGGGTCATTGGTGGGCAGCACAAAGGTCATGTCGGTTTTGTCATTAACGGTAAGGTTGGCATCAACCACCGGCTTAGTCATATTGCCGCGGATCTTGATGCGGGTATCCACATACAGTTTACCGTAGTAAAGTTTGTTATCAGCCTGGGTTGAGTTGGTGACCCTAAAATTATTGGCGTTAATATCCATACCAAAGGCAAAATCGGTGTAAGTTTTAGTGTAGATACTGCCGCTTACCACAGCCTTGTTGCCGGTCGAATCAACCAAAGTAAAGTCATTAAAGCGGATCCCTTCGTTGTTGAAAGTGATGCTTTCCTGCGGCATGCGGAAGTAGGAGTTTAGCATAGCTACATTAAAGCCAACCTTATTAAAGTTGATATCTCCCCGTACCGAAGGTGCATCTGTAGTGCCTGATATTTTGAGCGCCCCGGTAATATTACCCGTAGCATTACGCAGGTTGCCAAAGCTAAATCCTTCGATGCTCTTCATGCTCAGGTTCACAATATTCAGGTCGAGATCAAAGCGGCTTTCGGGCGAGGCATAGTACGTTCCATTCAAATCAACCTGGTTGCCTTTGCCGGTAATGCTCATTTGGGCGGCGTAGGCGTTTTCAGTTTGGTTGTTTACCTTGAGGGCAATATTGCCCACCGTATCGCCTTTAAAATTAAAATCATTAACGTTGATGGCGGCGGTAAATACAGGACTGGTTTGGAAGTTGCTTACGATAGCATCACCATTAATGGTCCCGCCTACCTGTAACGAGTCCTGTTTGGCCATTTTGGTAAGCGCTTCAATATGGAAATTGTTGAACTTGATATTCAGCGGACTGTTAAACTCTTGTGTGCTGCTGTTAACGCTCAGTACCTGGTTGTTATTGGTAATGGTAAAGTTATGGGCCAATATACCCTTTGATCCGTATTGCAAAAAGTTATCGTCGCTAACTGCCCATGAGAGGTAATCCAGCAGGAGGCCGTCTTTATTAAAGCTGAACTGGTATTCATCAGGCAATATGCTGAAGGTGCCCGCTATACGGAAACGTTCCTTTTTAGTCGCGTCGCGGATCTGTAAACTTAGGCCTGCTTTATTATCCTGTGCAGCGCCGGAAATGCTGGTATATAACAGATCGACGGACGAACCTACTTTAACTTCATCAACTGAAAAATTATAGTTAAGGGCGTTATCGCTGGTATTGATATTGAGTAATGCTTTGTTGATGGTGTTGGTGCCGTAAACCACTTTTGGTATGGAGCCTTTAACAATAAGTTCGCCGGTTTGGCTGTTGAAGCTGCCGTTCAGTAAAACAGGGTCGAGTTGTTTCAGGTCGGGAGCAAACTGGGTAAGCAATGGCGTTTTAACCAGTTTGGCTTCAAAAGTAAACTGTTGCGGAGAATATTTAACCGCAGGCGCAGGTTTGGCTTTTATCGTTTTGCCGCCTTTAGTTTTTACAACTACCTGCTGCCCACCGGCGATTGCAGTATTAAAATATTTGTTGATCACATCCTGCACGGCGGGAGCTATCTGTGTAAGCTTGTATTTACCAGCCATGTGAGCACTCATAACAGCAGTTTTTAAACGAAGCGTACTGCTGTCGGTACTGGCTGTAGAGATGAGGCTGATAGTGTCCATCCGGATGCGCTGACCTTTATTTACTACCAACAGGTCAGTTGCTTTAATATCGGCATTCAGGTAATCGGGATCGGCAGTTGGTACATCGGCTACGATCTTGCCATGAAAACGCATATCGTCCTTAACAAAATTGAGGTTTTTGAGGTTGATGCTATCCACATTTAAGGTGGCTTTAGCTGCCGGGTATTTTTTGTTGAGATTGGCTTTGGCATCCAGACTGAAATTAATGTTAGGATCCTTCATTGTCGCTATGGCGGTATAAGCGCCGTTACTTGAAGTGCCTTTCATTACCAGGTTTTGGTAAGTATAACCTTTAACATAAGCCTTTGCAACATTGCTATTAAAAGCTATACTTGCCTTTTTAGGGTCGAGATTTTTACCTTTTAAATTGGCATTCATGGTTATACGGCCAACCATTTGTGGTTGTTTGGTTAAAGCACCTACATTAAGTTCATTTACCTTGATGTTGGCAGTATAGATTGCCGCGTTTTTATTCTGTCCGTTCTTTAAGGCAGCAACCAGGTCAACCGCGCCATAGCTTGAACGGAGTATCATTTTGGTATTAAAGCTATACATGCTGCCTTTAAAATTACCTTTAAGGTTCATTTTTTCAGGAATGCTCACATTGGGCGGGATGCTGCCTGCCGGGGCCAGTTTAGCAATATCATGGCGGCTGGTGCTGAAATCAGCAATGTTAATATCAAAATTGGCTTTGTTTACATCGGGCAGGCCTTTCATTTTGGCCGATGCCTTAATATGGGTACTGCCTAAACCTGTAACTTCCAGGTTGGGGATCTCGAGGTTGTTCACCTGACCGCTCACCCGGCCATTGATCTTAAGCACCGTACCCGGCGAAGATTTGAAAGGTTCCATAGTTGCCATGGTTGGCATCAGCAGTAAAACATCCTTTAGGCCCAGACGGCTGCCATCCAAATTGGCATTGATACCCAGCACGCCAATGTTTTTGGTGATGGCATCAATAGAAGGGTAACGTACCTGTACCGACTTTTGCAATGTGGTATTCGGCGTTTCCAGTAACAAATCATTCATGTACGCGTTAGTTGGCCCGTACAGGAAGGCAGTATGAAACTTATTGATCTTTAAACCGCTTTTTTCGGTAAAGGTAAAGGAGTTAATTTTGCCCGAAATGGTATCGGGGCTATAGGAGATATTTTCGGCTTCGGCATTAAGGCCGCGGATGTCCATGTGGCCAAAATCAAGGCCTTTGGGGATAGCCTTCTGCGCTTCGTTATCAAACTTAATATGATCGTTTGTGAAGGTAACTTTGCTAATGGTAGCCCGCCATGCCGATTTGGTTGGTGATGATACCAGTGTATCCAGTTTTTTAATTGTTTTAACAACTTCTTTAACCACTGTTTTGGGCTTGGCAAGGGTCAATCCGGCGGTGGTATTGCTCAATTCAATGTTTTTGATGCCAACCTTTTGGTTTTTCAGGTCGATCTTATCCATCTCTACCAAAAACTTACTTAGGTCTACCTTGGCGCCCATTTCGGAACTTTGATAATCGACTTTGATTTTGGAGATATCGATCACCCCTAAATTCAAATCCATATTAAGTGGGGCTGTGGCCGTATCAGGAGGGGGCGGGCCGGTTGGTGTTTGGATGATCTTAGCATTTACATCGCTCAGGGTAATTTTTGGTATGGTAAACTTCATTTTATCCATATCAAAATCCTTAACGCGGGTATCAAAATGGCCAAGCAAAAATTTTACATCGTTGCCGGTAATGACATCTTTATATTTTACGTTGATTTTATCGAGGATGATCTTATCAACAGAAAATTTCATGGTTGACGTAGTATCGGTAGGTTTAACTTCTTTCTTTTGTTCGCCAACAAAAGCTTTGATGATATATCCGAAGTTGAATACGCTGTCGGCGCTCCGGTTTACGTTGGCGGTGATGCCCTGCAGGTTTACCTCGTTCACCTCAACCTCGCTGTGCAGCAGTTTGAGCATGCTGATATCAACTTTTAGTTTTTCGCCGGCTATGAGGGTATCTTTTTTCTGATCTTCAAAATACACATCTTCCAGCACCAGCAGTTTGGGCAGGCCGAGGCTGATATGGCCAATCTTAACTTTGGTGTGGATTTTATTTTGTAAAAAAGTTACGGCTTTATCTTTCGCGAAGTTTTGTACAGCGGGAACCTGTATCAAAATTACTACAAGGATAACCAGCAGAACTACACTCACCAGTATCCAAAGTATCGTTTTAAGGGTTATTCGTAGTATTTTTTTCAATTGTATTTGTATTTCAAAGGTGAAGATGCTGTTGATCAATATAAACAAATAACATGCTAAGTATAGCAGTTCGCTGCATGTTGTTGTATAATTTACAAAATGGGGCCGGCTTTAATTAAATTTCCACAGCGCTACTTTTTAACAGTCTACATCCCTAACTTGTTTTAACTTTGTACTTCATAAAGATTTTGTCGAAACGGATTAACTATGCCTGATTTTTCTCACCTCCACGTACATACCCAGTTCTCATTGCTTGATGGGGCAGCCGATATATCCAAGCTGTATAAAAAAGCCGCTAAGGACGGAATGAAGGCCCTTGCTATTACTGATCATGGTAATATGTTCGGCGTATTTAAGTTTGTGGCCGAAGCCGGCAAGCACAATGTAAAACCCATTGTAGGCTGCGAATTTTACGTGGTTGAAGACAGGCATAAAAAGCAGTTCACCAAAGAAAATAAGGATGTTCGGCGCCACCAGCTCATGTTGGCTAAAAACCCTACAGGTTATAAAAACCTGGTAAAGCTATGCTCGTTGGGGTATATGGAAGGGCTGTATAGTAAATGGCCCCGTATTGATAAGGAACTGATCTTAAAATATCATGAGGGCATTATTGCTACTACCTGCTGCATAGGTGCATCGGTTCCGCAGGCAATTTTAAGGGATACACCTGAGAACGCTGAGAAAGAATTCAGATGGTGGCTTGATCTGTTCGGCGAGGATTTTTATATCGAGCTGCAACGCCACGAGATCCCCGAACAGCAAACTATTAATAATGTGTTGCTTACGTATGCTAAAAAGTATAACGTAAAAGTGATCTGCTCAAACGATTCGCATTATGTGGATCAGCAGGACTCGAACGCGCATGATATTTTGCTTTGCGTAAATACAGGTGATATGCAAAGCACCCCAATTGCTACCGACGAAGAGGGTGGTAAAGGTTATCGTTTCGGTTTTCCCAATGATCAGTTTTATTTTAAAACCCAGGAAGAAATGGGACAATTGTTCCATGACCTGCCCGAATCATTGGATAATACCAACGAAATTGTTGATAAGGTAGAGACGCTAAAACTGAAACGCGATATCCTGCTGCCCAATTACGTTATCCCCGACGAATTTAAGATCCATAAAACACACGATGCCGATACCCTAAACCAATGGGAATACCTAAAGCATCTAACTTTTATGGGTGCTAAGGAACGTTACAGAGATATTAGCCCGGAGACCGAAGAGCGGATCAACTTTGAGTTGTTCACCATTCGTACTATGGGTTTTGCAGGGTACTTCCTTATCGTGGCCGACTTTATCAGGGCTGGTCGTGATATGGGCGTGTTCATTGGCCCGGGCCGTGGTTCGGCGGCGGGATCGGTGGTGGCTTACTGTACCGGGATCACCAATATCGACCCGATGAAGTACAATCTCCTGTTTGAGAGGTTCCTGAACCCCGACCGTAAATCGATGCCCGATATTGATACGGACTTTGACGATGCCGGTCGCCAACGGGTTATTGACTACGTGGTTGATAAATATGGTAAAAACCAGGTGGCGCAGATCATCACCTATGGTTCCATGGCTGCCCGTACCAGTATCCAGGACGTAGGCCGTGTGCTTGATATGCCACTGGCCGATGTAAGTGCTATGAAGAAGCTGGTACCCGAAACGCTGGGTATCACCCTGAAGGATGCTATTGAGCAAGTACCCGAACTAAAAGAGATCCTAAACGGCAACGATCTTAAAGCCCAGGTACTTCGCGAAGCCGAAAAGCTGGAGGGTTCGGTACGTAATACCGGTGTACACGCCGCGGGGATCATTATTGCCCCGTACGATTTGACCGATATTGTACCGGTAGCTACTGCCAAAGATTCGGACCTGCTGGTTACCCAATATGACGGACGTGTAATCGAAGACGCAGGTGTTATTAAGATGGACTTTTTGGGTTTGAAGACCCTTACCATTATTAAGGATGCCCTGCGCATGATCAAGCAAAATCACGGTGTGGTGATAGATATCGATTACATTCCGCTTGATGACCTTAAAACTTACGAGCTTTATCAGCGTGGCGATACCAATGGTACTTTCCAGTTTGAAAGTGACGGTATGCAAATGTACCTGCGCGAGCTTAAGCCCGATAAGTTTGAAGACTTGATAGCCATGAATGCCCTTTACCGTCCGGGGCCGATAGAGTACATTCCAAACTTTATATCCCGTAAGCATGGCCGCGAGCCGATAGTGTTCGACTTGCCCGACATGGAGGAATACCTTGGCGAAACCTATGGTATTACCGTATACCAGGAACAGGTGATGCTTCTGTCGCAAAAGTTAGCCGGATTTAGTAAAGGTGATGCCGACGTTTTGCGTAAGGCGATGGGTAAAAAGCAGATTGAGGTATTGAACAAGATGGAAGCCCAGTTTATGGATGGGGCGGTAGCTAAAGGCCATCCAAAAGATAAGCTTACCAAAATCTGGACCGACTGGAAGGCATTTGCCCAGTACGCGTTCAATAAATCGCACTCAACATGCTACGCTTTCGTGGCATACCAAACAGCTTATTTAAAAGCGCATTACCCGTCAGAGTATATGGCGGCGGTTTTAAATAACCAGAATAACATTGAAAAAATTACCTTCTTTATGGAGGAATGTCGCCGTATGGGCGTCGAGGTTTTGGGGCCGGATATTAACGAGTCGGACATGGCCTTTGCGGTGAATAAACGTGGGCAGGTGCGCTTTGGTTTAACCGGTGTAAAAGGTGTGGGTGATAAAGCGGTAGAAAGTATCATTGAAGAACGTAATGCCAACGGTCCGTTTGAAACGGTGTATGATTTTGCACGGCGCTCAAATACGCGTAGCGTTAACCGTAAATCGTACGAAAATCTGGTTTATGGTGGTGCGTTCGATGGTTTTGGGATAGCCCGCTCACAATTTTTTGCCAAAACTGAGCTGGGCACCTTAACCGGTGTTGAACGGCTCATTAAGTACGCCAATGATTATCAAAACGTGCAAAGCAGCTCGCAATCGTCGTTATTTGGCGGTTCGGTAGCGTCATATGTACCTGAGCCGGCTATGCCCGATGTTGAAGAATGGCCGCTGATAGAAAAGCTGAAGTACGAGAAAATGGTAATCGGGATCTATTTAACCGGTCACCCGTTGGATAATTATAAAGTTGAGCTTAAACGCTTCTGTAATGCCACCATCAGCGACCTGAAACTGATGCAAAAAGCCCGCTCGGGGGAAGGTGGCGAAGATGTAACGGCCGCGTTCAATGAACTACGCCGTCGCGGCGAGTTAAGGATAGGCGGCCTTGTATCAAGCGTTCAGCATAAAATGACCAAAACGGGTAAGCCATTCGGTACCTTTGTGTTTGAAGATTACAATGAATCGTACGAGTTTGCGCTGTTTGGCGATGACTATGTGAAGTTCCGTAATATGATGATGGAGGGATACTTCCTGCATATTAAAGGAACTATCGAAGAAAAATTCCGCCAGAAAGATAACTGGGACCTGCGCATAGCGGTGATGGACCTGCTATCAGAAATGCGTGATAAGCTCACCAAATCATTAACGGTTTGCATTGATATGAACATGCTTAACAGCAAACTGCTTGATGATATTCAACACATGATTGATGATAATAACCAAAAGTACCCGGTAAAAAACTGTAAGCTTCGTTTCCAGATCAGGGATAGGGAAGAGGTAATGCTGGTTGAACTGTCATCCAAATCATTCAAGGTAAACCCAAGCGATGATTTTATGGCAGGGATACATAGTTTAACTAATGAAGAACCGGTGCTGAGTTAAAAAGTTTTCTACCATGGAAGAAAAGAATCAAAACGAACCACAAGATCATTGGGATGATGAAGATTTTGTAAATGAAATGCAATGGCGCGTTGATGATTATGAAAGCGGGAAGGAGAAAGGTATTCCTTGGGAAGAAGTAAAAGTCAAAATGAGATGCCGTTCTGATGATCAATCTCAAGATAATTAAAAATATTGTCGTCATTTCAAGAAAAGAAGCGATCTTTAACTCGCGCTCGTTATAAACGAGCGCAAGGATCTTAAAGCTGTGTTACACTTCCACTCTCACCACCTCATCATCCTGTTTAACCAAAGTATAACAAGTATAATCTGGCTGAACCACTTCACCGTTGGCGTTAGTAACGGTCATGTAATGGCTGCCCCATCTTTCGAGGGTGTAAAATATAGATGATAACTCCTGGCCGATGGGAGTGAGGGAATATTCAACCCTTGGCGGTACTTCGGGAAAAATATGGCGGGATACTATGCCGTCTTCTTCCAGTTCGCGAATTTGTTGTGAAAGCATCTTTTCGGTCATGCCGGGGATTGCCCGGTTTATCTCACTGTAACGCTTCTGGCCGGTTAATAATTGGTTTATTATACTCAGTTTCCACTTACCACTAATCACACTTAGAGCTGCTGCCATAGTGCAGGAGTGATCGGAATGTCTGTTTTTTGTCATAATGAAAAAAGCGATATGTCGATTGCATCAAACCGGCTCATAACCTACCAAAAAGTATGTTGCACACAAAATGGTGCATTCTTGTGGGGAGCTGTAACTCACTGTACATTTGATGTATCAATAACAAAGATAATGAAAAAGTTACAAGGAAAAACAGCAGTAATAACAGGCGGCAACAGTGGTATAGGCCTGGCCACAGCACAGGAATTCATCGCACAAGGTGCAAAAGTGATCATCACCGGCAGGAATCAAAAATCAATCAACGAAGCACTTGAAACACTTGGTGCCGATGCAAAAGGCGTAATTGCCGACAGCGGCGACATGAACCAGGTAAAACAACTTGGCGAAAAAGTAAAAGCCATTGCCGAAAAAATTGACATCGTATTTGTTAACGCAGGTATCGGTCAGTTTAATTCAACAGAGCAAATGAGCGAGCAGATGTTTGATGATATCATGAACATCAACTTTAAAGGTGCTTATTTCAGCATTCAGCAATTGTTACCTTTAATTAATGGTGGTGGTTCTATCATCCTTAATACTTCTATAAACGCACATATTGGTATGGCCGGGGCAACTGTTTATGCAGCAAGTAAAGCAGCATTGCTTTCATTAGCTAAAAACATTTCGGCCGAATTGTTGCCTCGTCGCATCAGGGTTAACTCTGTAAGCCCTGGCCCTGTTGTAACACCTTTACATACTGCCGATAAATTAGGTTTAACCCAGGAACAATTAGAAGGCATGGGTTCCGAACTGATAAAACAGATCCCGATGGGCCGTTTTGGTTTGGCCGAAGAAATTGCCAAAACAGTTACTTTCTTCGCTTCTGATGATTCAACATTTATAACCGGTGCTGAATTGATTGCAGATGGCGGTATGGCCACTTTGAAAGGTGCATAAGCCCCCTCTAAACGGCGTAGCCCTCATGGGCACCAAAACAAATTAATTGCGAATAATCTCTCCCTGAAGGGGAGACTTTATAAAATATAAAATAGAAGAGCGATGAATTTACATTTATCGCTTTTTTGCGTTAAGGATAGTAGCGGATACCGGCCACGAGCGCAATGCCTGCAGGCGTATGAGCGGATAGCCTGGCCGCAGGCAACGCCCATGTCATTATCTGTTGATTTAATGATTGCCGTGATTGTCTGAATCAGAATTTACAGAATTAGTGAATTTTCAGAATACTTAGCAGATTCAGCAAATTATACAAGTCGCTTCCTTACTAAACAGTTCATTCTGTTAATTTTTTAATTTTGTAAATTCTGATTCAGACAATTAATGTTAATTAATACCGCCAATGTTAAAAAGTAACCCGCCGGTGTAGTTGTAAATATCGTTCGGAAACAGGTAATTTGTGTTAATACGTCATGTCGCAAAACTGTATTTGAGGGTGTAAATGCGACAAATGGTCATACCCGAGTTAAGTGCATGGATTATAATAATATAATTGTCACATTGTCAGTAGTACACTTGTGGCAAGCAATTTGAATAGCATATATTTGTAAGTACAAAATTTAAAAAAATAGAAATCATGGCTTTAGAAATAACTGATGCAAACTTTGACGAGCTTGTCCTGAAATCAGACAAACCGGTATTAATTGACTTTTGGGCAGAATGGTGTGGTCCGTGTAGGATGGTAGGTCCGGTAGTTGAAGATATTGCAAAAGAATATGAAGGCAAAGCTGTTGTTGGTAAAGTAGACGTTGACAACAACCCAGGCATATCTGTAAAATACGGTATCCGTAACATCCCTGCCTTATTGTTCTTCAAAAATGGCGAAATTGTGGATAAACAAATCGGTGCTGTGCCAAAATCAGTATTAACTGATAAACTGGTAAAACAGTTAGCATAACCCTTAAGCTTATTTAATGCTACACATTGTAGCATTAACACAACATATTTTTTGAAAAGGCGTTGCAATTTTGCAGCGCTTTTTTTATGCCTATATTAGCCTATGCCCAAATTAAACGATGATCAGCAAATAAGGCAACTGGCCAATCTCGAGTTGCTGGCCCGACAGGTGGTTGAAGGCTTTATCACCGGCCTGCACCAAAGTCCTTTTCACGGCTTTTCTGTGGAGTTTGCCGAGCACCGTTTGTACAATAATGGCGAATCGGTAAAAAATATCGACTGGAAGCTGCTGGCCCGTACCGATAAATTGTTTGTAAAGCAGTTTGAAGAGGAAACTAATCTTCGCTGTTTTTTGCTGCTGGATACTTCATCATCCATGAACTTTCCTGAAACGGGTACTAATAAACTTCAGTTTTCTGTTTATGCCATAGCATCGCTCATGTACCTGTTTAAAAAACAACGTGACGCTTTTGGACTTTGCCTTTTTTCGGATAAAATAGACTGGATCAGCGCGGCAAAATCAACAACTACGCACCTGTTTTATTTATATGCCGAACTGGAAAAAATGTATGCCAGCCCTAAAGCAAATACCCAAACCAATATCACCAATGTACTGCATCATATAGCCCAGGAAATTCACCAGCGCTCGTTGGTGATCATTTTTAGCGATATGCTGGAGAATAACCTGGATATGGAAAAGCAGCAAGCTTTATTTGCGGCAATTCAGCATTTAAAGTTTAATAAGCATGAGGTAGTAATTTTTAATGTTACCGATAAGCAAAAAGAACTTGAGTTTAATTTTGATAACCGCCCACATCACTTTGTCGATATTGAAAGCGGCGACGAGCTGAAGGTAAACCCGGCCCGCATCCGCGATGCTTATAAAGCATCGTTAAAAGAATACCGGCATCAGTTGGAGCTAAAATGTGCGCAGTATCATATTGACCTGGTTGATGCTGATATTCATGAAGGCTATCATCATATCCTGAATACCTACCTGGTTAAGCGCAATAAGATGATATAACACGATTTTCATTATTAAGACGCATCATGTGCGTCTCCGAATACGCGGCGCCGATATTCATTAGTAAGACACATGTGATGCGTCTCTGAAAAAAAAGGCCGTTTCCATCAGGATAACGGCCTCTATAGTTAAATAGGGGGATTTACTTATAAAATAAACTGTGTAAATGTATGGGCACAATATGAAGTTTAAGTGAAGTCCGGTCCGCGGTCAAATATGAGGAATATACTGGTGCCCTGGTCTTTTATCGAGTCTATTTTTACCCTGATGCTATGAAAGGCGGTAATGCTTTTTACAATGGCTAAACCAAGGCCATAGCTTTCCTTTTCTTCAGTTTCAAATTTTTCAAAACGGTTAAAAGCGTTTTCTATTTGTTGCTGGTCCATGCCCGGGCCTGTATCGGTAATTTCAAGTATATAAATATCATCCTTAAGTTCATCGGCAATGGTTATGCTGCCTTTGGGTTTATTGTATTTGATTGCATTGTTGATGAGATTGAATAGCAGGGTATGCATCAGCGGGCGGTTACCCATAATGGAGTAAATATATTTGATGTTGTTGTTAAAAGTGAGGTGCTTTTCCTCCAGGCGGTCTTCCAGTTCTTCCTGGATCTCCATAATTACGCCTGCTATCATCACTACGTCGGCCTTGTCATACTGATTATTTTCAACTTTTGAGATGAGCAGCAGGCTGTTAATAATAGATTTAAGCCGGTTTAATGTCTTCAGCGAAGCGTGCATCTTGTTTTCGCCGGCTTCGCTAAGTTCTTCCTGCAATAAAATATTCTCCAGCCGGGAGCTGATAATTGATATGGGCGTAAGTAACTCATGCGATACATTGGCAATGAACTGTTTTTCCAGAGCAAACAGGTTACTGATCTTTTTCATGAGTGTACTGATACTGTCATCAAGCAGTTCAAAATCCTGGGTGGTGGTCTGGATCTTTTCATAATCAAAGTTCATGGGATCATTTACTTTGATCAGTTTGCGGTCGATGATCTTATAAAAGGGGGCAAGCAAAAATTTGGTAAACACCAGGTCGCTTACCAGTGTGAGGGCGAGTGCTATCACCAGTGTTAAAAGGGTAAACCGTTTAATGATGGATTTTAATTCTTCAATGGAGGTAACTGACACGCCAATTTCAAGCAGATAGGTATGGTTGTTAAAATTAAACTGGTGAGTTAGGATACGATAAGTTTGCGTGACCAGGTCACTGGTACGGGTTTCGGTTGTGAACTTTGCAGCTTTGGTTTCGGTGGGCTCAAATTTAACAGGGGTTATAATAATGAATTCCTCTTTTAAAATATTATAATCGGTATAAGGCTTTTGATTAGCGAGCTTGCTACTAATCTCTTTTGAACTGAGGTTTTTAAGTGTTTGCCTTTCATTTTCCTCAAGCCTGAGCTCTACATGATTATACGAGATCTTCTCGATAGAAAGCAGGATAAGCAGGCCAGTGAAAAGTATAATGGCTAATTTGGTTAACGTATTATAAAGGGCCAGTTTTACCTGTAATTTCATGAGGCTGGTAATTTCAGATGTTGATACGGTAGCCGATACTCCTTACGGTTTCAAACCAATCTATAGCAATATATACCGATAGCTTTTTACGCAGGTTTTTAACGTGCACATCTACAAAGTTGGAGTCGGAATTTATTTCCAATACATCGCCCCAAACGTGTTCGGTAAGGTTAGTGCGGGATATTACCCTGTTTTTGTTAAGCACCAGGTAGTTGAAAATCTCAAACTCTTTTTTGGTGAGGGTTATGCGCTCATCGTTGTAGGTAACGGTACGGTTCTGTATGTTGATCTTTAAGCCTTTTACATTAATGTCATTACTCTCCAGGCGGTGTTTGCGGCGGGTAATGGCGTGCATGCGGGCTAATAGTTCGTTTAATGAAAATGGTTTTGCCAGGTAATCGTCGGCACCCTGTTCAAGACCCGATACCCGGTCGTCAACAGCGCCGCGGGCAGTGAGAATAATTACGGCATCTTCGCGCTCGTTCATGCCTTTCAGCATTTTAAGCAGGTCGAAGCCGTCACCGTCAGGCAAGCCGAGGTCGAGCAGGATAAAGTCATAATTGTTTACGAAGATTTTTTCAGATGCCGATTTTTTGGTGCGGGCATGTTCAACCGTAAAACCTTCGTGGCTTAAAAATTCATCAACCTCAAGCGCAAGGCCTTTTTCGTCTTCAACAATTAGTACGTTCATAATTGTGCATTTACAGGAACTATCAATAAGGGTTACAGGATCAAGATTATTCATGGCAGGCAAAGTACCGTACCAAAGATTAATAAAATATGAAGATAGGTTTTTATAGTGGCCTGTAAAGTGTCATTTTTTAAATCTTGCGTTTAAATTAAAAAAGCGCAAATCAATTTGCGCCGATTGGTGTTACAAACTAAAAGCTACCACTTCATTGTATGAGACTTTCTATCGAACGCAAACCCATCCGGGTAAATCCAGATCCGAAACGTGTAATAGCAAGATTTTTTTTTAATGGGAACGACCGTGCCAAAGAGGTTATTGAACGTGTAATGCTAATCAGCGAGGATGATGCTTTTGGCATCGTATCGCCCTTGCTGCAGGAGTATTCCAAAAGGCACCGTAATATTACCCGGGTGCTCAACAGGCATTGCAGCAAGCTTAAGCCCTTGTTTTTAGAACTGAACATTGATTTTGATACGCTTACCGTTTACCGCAAGCTGCTCATTGGCTCTTATTTTACGCATGAGTATTCAATAGAATCGGCCGCTTTCTTTAATCCCTCGATAGTAGAAGATCCTGACCAAACCGAGCTTGAAGACGGCCAGCGCAGGGTGATCATCAGCTTCCGGGCGGTAGGCGAGGGGCATATCTCTTCCATAACTTTTCGCCGGGCCTGGATAGATAAGGATAACAACATCAGCATACAACCTGCCGGCAGCTATATTGATGAGGCCGAAATTGTGAGGAATGCCGTTTACAATAAAAAGCTTTTTTTTGAAAAAGCAGCCATCACGCAAATCAATATTGATGTTATAAGCGAGCTGGAATCAAAGCTCGATCATCATTTTGAGTACGCCAACCTGCGCCGGATCATTATGGATTCGCAAAAACTGCAGGAAGACGATATGAAGCGGCTGGAGTATGATAAGGTACTTTGGCTTGCAGACTCCTATTATGAAATTGTTTTTTCACTGGATACCGATATTTCCGACAGGGTAATCTTCCCAATATCCGAATATGAACGTAAGGGTATTGAGGATGCCCGTTTTGTACAGTTTACCAACGATGACGGCAGCAAACTATACTATGCTACCTATACAGCCTACGATGGCTCGCTGATTATGCCTAAGCTACTGCAAACAACTGATTTTTATAACTTTAAGATCATGCCTTTGTACGGTGCCGGCGCACAGAATAAAAACCTGGCCTTGTTTCCGCGCAAGGTGAATGGCAAATATGTGATGATATCGCGGATAGACGGCTGCAATAACTATATCATGTATTCGGATAAGATCAATATCTGGGAAAAGCCGGTAATGCTGCAACAGCCAAAATTTAGCTGGGAGTTTGTGCAGATAGGTAATTGCGGCTCGCCCATTGAAACACCCGATGGCTGGATCATGATAACTCATGGCGTTGGCCCCATGCGCCGTTATGTACTGGGTGCAAGCCTGCTTAAACTGGATGACCCAACGGTTGAAATTGGCCGTCTGCATGAGCCTTTGCTGATTCCCAACAGTGATGAGCGGGAAGGCTATGTACCTAACGTGCTTTATTCATGCGGGGTTATTGTGCACAATAATAAGCTCATTATTCCATACGGTGTTTCCGACTCATCAACTGCCTTCGCCGAAGTATGCCTGGATGAGCTTTTAAAAAAGCTTAAAGCCTTTATTTAAGCGCAAAGCCGAAGGCTGAAAGCGAAAAGCTTTGTGTTTGAAAAGCTTTCAGCCTTAAGCTTTCAGCTCGTATTTATATTGTTGATTATAAGTCATTTAACTTTCATATAAATCTCATAATATATTATTAGTTAAAACTTATTCTTCTTTTTCAAGTTAAATAAATATGAAAAAGATAATTTTAAGCTTAAGCATAGTACTGTTTTCGCTTACAGGTTTTAGCCAGGCACTCAAACCTGTAAAGATAGATAGCCTTGTCACGGTTTCGCTACCCGAAGGCTTTACTAAGAAGGATACATTAGGGCAGCAGATCTACCAGGGTAGTGCATCATTAGGTAATATTCTTGTTTTACGCGTGCCAAACGCCAATACCAAACCTTTAAATAAAGAGAGCGACTTGAAGGATGTATTTAAAACCTACATCAAAGGGATTCAAAAACAATCTGTTAATGGCAGTGTAATGTATCCGCGTGATACCACTATCGGCAAACTGGAAGGAAAGGTATTTACCCTCCGGATTGATAACAGCGGTTCAACCGGCGAATCTCCGGAGTTAAGAAATTTTATTCTGCTATATACCCAGGACGTAACCTATACTTTTGAATATAACTATCCGGAGCAAAGACTTGATCTGGCAAAGGCCGAACTGAAACAATTTTCGGGTTCTATAAAAATCGCACCTACTTTAGATCGCCGCGATCAGTATTTGTCTGACGCAAAAGGCATGTCTGCCCCGGCCAAAATAGGTATTTATGGTGGCGGCGCCGTTATCATACTGATTATCGTATTAACCGTGATCAAACGTAAAAACAGTCAACTGGAAGCTGGAGTTTAATTGGCGACAGGGGCTTTTTTGAATACGCTGTCAAGCAGGCCCCTGTTCCATTTGGCCGAATTGATGAACTGCTTACCATCAAGCCATGTTAACCAAAATATAGTAACAAACACACCAATAGCCGAGCCGGCAAGCACGTCTTCATAAAAGTGTTCGGTTAAATAAATTCTTGAATAGCCAACCATTATGGCAACAAACAAGGCTGGGATTCCCCAGCCTTTGTTTTTACAGAGGTACGTTATTACCAGTGCAGCAGAAAAAGCACTCACCGTATGTCCGGACGGAAAGCTGTATTTCTCCAATATATAAACCCCTTCTACGGTATGTACCCTGGTCCACTGGCTGGCAAAGAATAGCTTTGGCCGGGGAGCTATATAAATGTATTTAAGGATTTGTGCCGCGATGGATGTTATGGCATAGCTTGAGGCCATCAATAGCCAGCTGCGGTAGCTGAACAAAAGCATAGCAAGTGATACTATTACGGCTGTGGCGCCGTCGCCGATATCTGTAACATAAGGCTCAATGGTATCAAGCCAGGGTTGGTGCCAACCATTTACTGTAAAAAAAATAGCTTCACGGGTAAATAGCAGTTTGATAGTCAGGCAGGTGGCTAAAACGATAAGGTAAAGGATAAAAAAAGGGCGGATCCTGTGCAACACGTCTTTTATTCCTATCTTCATGTTGCAAAGTAAGCATATACTTATTCAATGCAAAAAAATGATTAATTTTGAGATTGGTTAGCACTTATTAATTAAACTACATGTCGAAAAGTATCTTTCGTAAAAAGTCGGTAGCAAAAATTTTAAATGATGTTGAATGTGGTTTTAGTGATAGTGAGCATCCCGGTACAACGTCATCCCAACTCAAAAAAGAACTTAACGTAAAAGACCTCACCCTCATGGGCATAGCCGCTGTTGTGGGGGCAGGTATATTTTCGACAATTGGTGAAGCATCATTTCACGGCGGCCCGGCGGTTTCCATCCTGTTTATTTTAACTGCCGTTACCTGCGGCTTTTCGGCCCTTTGTTATGCTGAGTTTGCCTCGCGTATCCCGGTCGCGGGTAGTGCATATACCTACGCTTATGCCTCTTTTGGCGAGTTGATAGCCTGGATCATAGGCTGGGACCTGTTAATGGAGTACGCCATTGGTAACATCGCGGTAGCCATTTCCTGGAGCGAATATTTTGTAAACCTGCTGGAGGGTTTTCATATCCATATGCCCAAGTTTCTGACTATGGACTATGTTTCGGCCCTGCGCGGGCATGAGCAGGTTCAGGCAGCAGGGGCAAGCCTTGCCGATATCAGTGATAAAGTAAAAGTTGAAGCACTGGCCTGGGACCAGGCGCCGGGCATAGGCAGTTTTAAACTCATAGCCAATTTACCGGCCCTTTTAATTGTTATCATCATCACTTACCTGGTTTATGTTGGTATCCGCGAAACAAAAAAGGCCACCAATGCTATGGTGGTTTTGAAGATAGTGATTGTTATAGCAGTTATAGTAGTTGGCTTTTTTTATGTAACACCTGCCAACTGGCACCCATTTATGCCTAACGGTTTCAGTGGCGTTATGAAAGGCGTATCAGGGGTGTTTTTTGCTTATATCGGCTTTGATGCCATCTCAACCACAGCCGAAGAATGTGAAAGGCCCCAGCGCGACCTACCCCGCGGCATGATCTATTCGCTGGTGATTTGTACAGTATTGTATATCCTGATAGCATTGGTGCTCACCGGCATGGTAAGCTATAAAGACCTGCAGGTTGGCGACCCACTGGCCTTTGTTTTTGCAAAAGTGGGTTTAAACAAGATAAGCTATGTGATCTCCATCAGTGCGGTTGTTGCTACAGCAAGTGTATTGCTGATCTTCCAGTTAGGTCAACCGAGGATCTGGATGAGCATGAGCCGCGATGGCTTATTGCCCAAAGCATTCTCACGTATCCATCCAAAATATCAAACACCAGCCTTTGCCACGGTAGTAACCGGTTTTGTAGTGGCGATACCTGCTTTGTTCATGAACCTTACCGAAGTAACCGATTTGACCAGTATAGGTACCCTGTTTGCATTTGTACTGGTTTGCGGCGGTGTGCTGCTGCTGCCGCGTGAAGAGGCCGTTAAAGGCAAATTCCATTTACCGTATGTGAATGGTAAATTTATTATACCAATTATCACCCTGGTGATTTTGGGTTCGGTTGCCTGGTTTAAACCGGCCGCGCAGGTTGAAATGATGCAGTTTAAGAAGCTAAAAGACCGTAGCGATATCATTGATAATATGGATAACAATGACAAGCTGAGCCTGCTTAAAACTACCAATCAGCTGTATAACGCTAATGTAACTGCCCAGCCCGACTCGGCTAAAAAATATTTTAAGGATATAGAGGAGGATAAATTCAATACTGCGCTAAGGCAAACTAATGATATCAGCGAGGCCAAGAAATATTATTTAGGGTTTGATGGTTTCCTGTACAATTTCCCTAATTATCTCTTCTTTATCCTGATCATCGTAATTGCGGTTTATAGCTTTATTAAAAACTTCTCGCTCATCCCTGTTTTGGGGCTAATGAGCTGCTTTTACCTCATGACCGAGCTTGGCTACACCAATTGGCTCAGGTTTTTAATATGGCTGGTGATCGGTTTGGTAATTTATGCCACCTACAGCTATAAAAACAGCGTGTTGGGCAAAGAAACCAAAACCGCGTAAACTTATGTGGACCTGCCCCTTATGCGAACGTGAATTTACCGCTGCCAACCAGGTACATTCATGCCGCGACAGGGAGCTATCGGAAGCGCTAAGTGGTAAGTCGTCACATACGATAACGCTGTTTGATCATTTGGTTGACGAATACCTGCAAATTGCCGAAATTAAAGTTTATCCTACCAAAAGCATGATCGCATTGGGAGCAAGGGTAAACTTTGCCTATGTTACCCAATTAGGTAAAAACTTTATTGATGTGGTATTTCCCTTTAAACAGGTTTATGACGATAACCTGTGCTTCAGCAAAATAAAACAAGTGCCCGGCACCGATCAATACAACCATTATTTCAGGATGTATTTTAAGGTAGATATTAATGATGAGGTGCGGAAATATATGCGGATGGCCTGGGAAACGGGGCAATAAAACTAATACTAAAACTACCGCAGGCTTTCAGCCTGTGGGTAACATGAGGTAAGCTTTCAGCTTACACTTCTCTTGAGCTGAAAGCTCAAACCATAGCGCACCACGGGCTGGAAGCCCGCGGCAGAATGCAAAAAGAAAAGCCTCCCGTTTTCGGAAGGCTTTCAATATTTGAAAGGGAAATTTAATTAACCCTGTGGATTTCAATTGCTTCAGGTATGGCAAGCACCAGCGGTACTTTCTCAACCGTTACAAAGCTCAGGTCGAGGCCGAAACCGCGCTCTTCGGATAAGCTCACTTTTTTAAGCTGCTTGTAGTAATCCATTATAAATCTTTCGATGAAGGACAGGTTGTGTGAGCGTGAGAAGATCTTTTCGATCACCACAAAACGGAAATCGCCGACAATTTTGTGCCTGTTCAGTGATTTATAAGTGCTGGTAATATCAACCTCACCTTTTTTAACAAGATCTTCTACCACTTTCCTGAATAGCAGGTTTATTTGCTGTTCAACGCGGAAACCGAGCTTAAAGTCAATCCGGATGAGTTTGTTTGGCACTAAATGGTCAACTTCGTATTCGCGTTTGTAAGGTTCGTCCACTACGTCAACGTGTACCAGCCAGTAAACATCGGCACGTTTAGGCTGCTTTTGCAGTATGGAATAAACAATTTTTGATTCAATTTCAGAATTGAAGTTGGCGCTGGTTAAATAAACCAACTGCGAAGCATATTTAGGCACACTTTCGTCGGAGCTTAGCTCTTTTATGATGTCAAAATAATCTTCTATCTCAACAAACTTCACATAACGGTTCCTGATCTTGCGGGCGGTATGCCAGGTCCACATTACAGTAAACAGCACAAAACCTATCGACAGTGTAAACCAACCGCCATCTAAAAACTTATGCAGGTTACCGGTAAGGAAGGTTCCTTCAATAAGCAGGTAAACCGCCAAAAACGTATTGATGATATAGTTAGGTACTTTTTTGCGTTTCAGGAATTTGGATACCAGTATGGTAGTCATGAGCATGGCTACGGTAATACTTAAACCGTAAGCAGCCTCCATTTTGTCCGAGTGTTTGAATATCAGCACTACACCTAAACAACCGGCCCAAAGCAGCCAGTTAACGCTGGGCACATATAACTGTCCTTTTTGCTCTGATGGATAGTTGATCCTAACTTTTGGCCAAAGGTTAAGCCTTACAGCTTCGGCAATGAGCGTAAACGAACCTGATATCAGCGCCTGGCTGGCAATGATAGCCGCTACTGTAGCTATGCCGATGCCATATATCAGGAACCATGTTGGCATGATTTGATAAAAAGGGTTTTGAGCGTTAAGGTCCATGACGTGGCCGTTACGTTGTAGCAACCAAACTGCCTGGCCTAAATAGTTTAGGATAAGACATATTTTTACATAAACCCAGCTTACGCGGATATTGGCTTTACCGCAATGACCAAGATCGGAGTACAATGCTTCGGCACCTGTAGTACACAGGAAAACCGCACCTAATATAATAAACGCGCCATCGCTTGAGCTTGAGGTAAGCAGTTTAATTGCGTAGTACGGGTTTAAAGAGCGGATAATCCATGGATCATGTACAATGTAGGTAACACCTAAAAAGCCCATCATCGTAAACCAAACGAACATGATAGGCCCGAATGCCTTACCTACCAGTGATGTGCCAAATTGCTGTATGATAAATAAAGCGGTAATAATGGCCATTACCACATATACAGTAGGCAAATTAGGATAATAGGTTTGCAAACCTTCAATGGCCGATGATATGGTAATTGGCGGGGTAATAATGCCATCGGCCAGAAGGGCGCAGCCCCCTACAACCGCCGGTATAATAAGCCATTTTGCTTTACGCCGTACTAATGAAAACAGCGAGAAAATGCCGCCTTCGCCCTTGTTATCAGCCCTTAGGGTTATCACCACATACTTTAAAGTGGTTTGCAGGGTTAATGTCCAAAAAATGAGCGAAACACCTCCAAGAATTAATGTTTCTGAAATTTGACGCTGGCCAACTATAGCCTTGAATACGTATAATGGGGAGGTACCAATATCACCGTAAATTATTCCTAAACTGATTAGAAAGCCCGCGGCCGACAGTTTATGCAGATCTTTATGATTTGACACTTTTATGATTTAGAGATGGCAAAAATATTAATTTTTTTGGTTAAACCATTACAATGATTAAACGTATAAGGAAATTATGTGTCTGTTATACAATAAGGCTGTGCATTTTGTTAAAATTTGTTAAAAAGTTTTACAAAAACATTAATATTTAATGGGATGAGGGCATTATTTATACTTTTGTAGAATCATACTAAATAATGAGGCGAAATTTTACATATTTTTATGTTTATACCTACACATGGGTCGTGATAATTGCGATGGCAATTTTCGTGAACTTCGCCTTTGTTGCTGATGGCCATTCGCTAAAGTCTGATACCGTGTATCTTAGGGGTAAAACTAAAGCCGCCAAAACGTCTTATTTAAAGAATGGCCTGCACCTTTCGCTTCCTCCGTTAAAGCCCGCTGTTACTTCAAGTGTAAAATTGAATGTATCCCGACCGGATGACAAGTTGCTAAGCGATGTACAATTGTACCCTAACCCGGTAACCGACCAGATCAACCTTAAATATTCCATTTCGCGCAATACCAACGTAACCATTAAAATAATGGATGTGTTGGGCAACGATATTTCTACCCTGTTTTCGCAAAGGGTTGAATCCGGCGATCATAATTTAAATTACCCTATCAGCAATAAGCTGGTCCGCGGCTTTTATTTTGTGCGCGTTGTGGCCGGTACCGAATCCGTTATTAAAAGGATTTCGGTTATTAATTAAAATCGATTAAACTTAATTTTTTCATTTTTGACTGCCCCGGAGGGGCAAAAGGTTTGTAGCAATTGAATGAACCCCATTTTGGGCGTGCCAGAGGTACGCAACTTGCCTGCGTAAGTTTTACTTGAGGGGAACGTCAAATTATTAATACAACATTATAAACCTTCCCCCAAACCCATCAAATTTTTTAGCTTTGGCGATTATAGCGTTCATTTATGAAAATTATTGCCATTGGCCGCAACTACGCCGAACACGCCAAAGAACTCAATAACCCGGTACCCACAACGCCGGTTATCTTCATGAAGCCCGACACGGCTTTATTAAAAGAGAATAAGCCTTTTTACCATCCCGATTTTTCGGAAGATGTTCACCATGAAATTGAACTGGTTTTGAAGATCAGTAAAGAGGGCAAGCACATCAGCGAGAAATTTGCCGCTAATTACTATGAAGAAATTGGCTTAGGTATTGACTTTACCGCACGCGATGTTCAGGCGCGTCATAAGGAAAAAGGCTTGCCATGGGAATTGGCCAAAGCTTTTGATGGCTCGGCACCCATCAGCACTTTTGTGCCTAAAACAAAGTTTGAATCAGTGTATGATATCAACTTTAAGCTGGATATTAACGGCGAAACCCGCCAGCAGGGCAACACCCGCGATCTGCTTTTCTCGTTTGAGAGCATCGTCGCCTTTGTTTCAAAATACATCACCCTTAAAAAGGGCGACCTAATATTTACCGGCACCCCACCAGGTGTATCAAAAGTAAAAATCGGCGACAAACTTGAGGGATACCTCGAAGATGAGAAAATGCTCGATTTTTACGTTAAATAAGCATGATTAAAAAACTATTGGTTACAGGTGCAATGTGTTTGGCGCTTTATTCAAACGCGTTTGCACAAAGTGATATTATACAAAGCAGGCAATACCCGCAAAGTTATTTCAGGTATCCGCTTGATCTTACGCCCCCCACTACAGCCGGTTCATTTGGCGAGTTAAGGCCGTCACATTTCCACTCCGGGCTCGATTTTAAAACCAACCAGCGTACCGGCTACCCTGTACATGCCGCTGCCGAAGGCTACATATCAAGGGTACGTGTACAGTTTGGCGGTTTTGGAAGAGCTATTTATATTACCCATCCCAATGGGTATACTACGGTTTATGGTCACCTGCAAAGTTTTAGTCCGGCGGTTATTGAGTTGGTAAAGAAATATCAATATGAGCATCAAACCTACGAAGCTGATTTTAAACTTACATCAACACAGGTGCCGGTTAAAAAAGATGAGGTTGTAGCCATTTCAGGAAATGCCGGTGCATCGGCCGGGCCGCATGTGCACTTTGAGATCAGGGACACTAAAACAGAGGAAACCATTAATGCGCAGCTGTTTGGTTTAACTATTCCGGATAAAGTACCGCCAACAATCACTTCTATCGGGATCTATCACTTGAACGGGAAACCTTTCAGCGAAAAAACACCTAAAGAGTTTTTAGGCGTTACCGGAGCTGGCGGTAATTATCACCTCATTAAATCGCAAACGCTGGAGTTGAGCGGTAATATCGGATTCGGGATCAATGCCACCGATATGAATAGCACGTCGTTTAATCATAATGGCGTTTACTCTATCGAACTAAAACTCGACGGTAAAATCGTTTATACCTTTGCTGTTGAACGTTTCGCGTTTGATCAAACCCATGCTATTAATGCCTATATAGATTACCCCGCATTTGAATCATCGCGCAGGTGGATGCAGAAATGTTTCATCCTGCCCGGTAGCCGCATTTCGCTGTATCCGCAATCGGTAAATAATGGTATTATTACGTTTGACGATAATGCCACG
This sequence comes from Mucilaginibacter sp. SJ, assembly GCF_028993635.1. Lineage (NCBI taxonomy): Bacteria > Pseudomonadati > Bacteroidota > Sphingobacteriia > Sphingobacteriales > Sphingobacteriaceae > Mucilaginibacter > Mucilaginibacter sp. SJ. The sequence goes on along the minus strand of NZ_CP118631.1, from coordinate 2,715,265 downwards.
CATGATGTGGAATATGTGGTGAAAGATGTTGCGGGCAATACCTCCTCGTTGAAATTAAAAGTAAAGTCATCACCATTTGCCAATCTCCAGCCTGTAAAACCTAGCGGTACTATGTTTTACTATGATAAGCGGAGCGAGTTTGCCAACGATAAAGTGAAAGTGATCATTATGCCTGGCAATTTGTATGATGATCTGGATTTTCAATATTCGGCTTCGGCTAAACCTGCAGGGGCATATTCAGCCATGCATCATATCCATAACAGGCTAACACCTATTCATGATAGCTATGAGATCTGGATCAAACCAGATGTTGACCTGGGTAAGTACACTGATAAGGCGGTTATTGTAAGTTCATGGGGAGGCTGCCAGGGCGGTTACTTTAAAGATGGCTATGTGATATCGCAGGTGAGTGCCTTTGGCGACTATTATATCAAGGTAGATACGGTAGCCCCGGTTATTCGCCCGCTCAATATCAAAAACGGGAGCAATATGAAGGCTGCCCGCAGTGTTAATTTTAGAATAAGTGATAATTTATCAGGAATTAAGAGCTATACAGGTACAATTGACGGTAAATGGGTGCTAATGGAGCATGATTATAAAACTAAAATATTAAGTTACACCATTAATAGCGATATTGCACCCGGTAAACACGTGTTTAAGTTGACTTTAGTTGATAACAAGAATAATTTTTCGGAATTTTCCGCCGATTTTTACAGATAAGTACCTAAATAAAACATGGCAACATTAAAAGAAGGCGATAAAGCTCCTGCTTTTACCGCTAAAGATCAAAACGGCAAAGAAGTATCCCTTGCCGATTACAAAGGGAAAAATGTGATCCTTTACTTTTATCCTAAAGATGATACCCCCGGCTGTACTGCCGAATCATGCGATTTCAGGGATAACTATCAATCGCTTTTAAGCAAAGGTTTTGAGGTGATAGGGGTAAGTACGGATGATGAAAAATCGCACAAAAAATTTGAAACCAAATATAGCCTGCCATTTACCTTAATAGCCGATAATGAGCTTAAAATTGTTGAAGCTTACGGTGTATGGATTGAAAAAAACATGTATGGCAAAAAATATATGGGTACAGCCCGTACCACATTTGTAATTGATGCAGAGGGGATTATTACGCATGTGATCAATAAGGTTGATACTAAGGCCTCCTCTCAGCAGGTGCTCGATCTTGTAAAATAAGTGTTGAAAACACAATTAAAATAGCTACTTTAGCAGTTCCTAAATTCCATTAATGAAAGCAGACTTACAAACATTAGAAAAAACCGCGTCACAAATCAGGCGCGACATTGTACGCATGGTACATGGCTGTCAATCAGGCCACCCGGGCGGCTCATTGGGCTGTACCGATTTCTTTACCGCATTGTATTTTTCGGTAATGAACCACGATCCTAAATTTAATATGGACGCAGTTGGCGAAGATATTTTCTTCCTGTCAAACGGCCATATTTCGCCTGTGTTCTACAGTACGCTGGCACACGCAGGTTATTTTGATAAAGCCGAGCTTGCAACTTTCCGTAAACTGAACGCGCGTTTACAAGGTCACCCAACTACACATGAGCACCTTCCGGGCATCCGTATTGCTTCGGGTTCATTGGGCCAGGGCTTATCGGTAGCTATCGGAGCTGCATTGGCAAAAAAATTAAACGGTGATAAATCATTGGTGTTTACCCTGCATGGCGATGGCGAAATCCAGGAAGGCCAGATTTGGGAAGCTGCGATGTTTGCCCCGCACAATCATGTTGATAACCTGATCTCAACTATTGATGTTAACGGTCAGCAAATTGATGGTCCAACCAAACAGGTACTTTCATTAGGCGATCTTCGCGCTAAATGGGAAGCTTTTGGCTGGGATGTATTGGATATGAAAGGTAACGATATGGCCGATGTGGTTAGGGTGCTCGAAGAAGCAAAAAGCCGCACAGGTCAGGGCAAACCGATCATGATCCTGATGCATACCGAAATGGGTTACGGTGTTGACTTTATGGTGGGCAGTCACAAATGGCACGGTGTTGCGCCAAATGATGAGCAGCTTAAACTGGCTTTAGATCAGTTAGAGGAAACACTGGGCGATTATTAAGCGTAGCCCCCTCCAGCTCCCCCAAAGGGGGAGAGTTAAAACATCAAATTAATTATCATTATTAAAAATTCCAAAACCCTCTCCTCTGGAGAGGGCAGGGTGACGCCCATCATGAAAAAATACACTTACACAGATAAAAAAGATACCCGCTCGGGCTTTGGCGCCGGGTTGCTGGAAGCAGGCCAGAAAAATGACCAGGTTGTTGCACTTTGCGCCGACCTTATCGGTTCGTTAAAAATGAACGATTTTATTAAAGCATTCCCTGAGCGTTTTGTACAGGTAGGCATTGCTGAGGCTAACATGATCGGTATTGCTGCCGGTATGACCATTGGCGGTAAAATCCCATTTACCGGAACTTTCGCCAACTTTTCAACAGGCAGGGTTTATGATCAGATTCGTCAATCGGTAGCTTATTCAAACAAAAACGTTAAAATTTGCGCTTCACATGCCGGTTTAACTTTGGGTGAAGACGGTGCTACCCACCAGATCCTGGAAGATATTGGCCTGATGAAAATGTTACCAGGCATGACCGTTATTAACACCTGCGATTACAATCAAACTAAAGCCGCTACTGTTGCTATTGCTGAGTATGACGGCCCGGTTTACTTACGTTTTGGTCGCCCGGTTGTTCCGATCTTTACTGATCCTGATCAAAAATTTGAAATTGGTAAAGCATGGATGGTGAACGAAGGTGCCGATGTAAGTATCTTTGCTACTGGTCACCTGGTATGGCAGGCTATCCTTGCCGGCGAAATTTTAGCTGAGCAGGGTATCGATGCCGAGATCATCAACATCCACACCATTAAACCACTGGATGAAGAAGCTATTTTGAAATCGGTTGCTAAAACAGGCTGCGTAGTTACTGCCGAAGAACACAACCGTTTGGGTGGTTTAGGCGATAGCGTTGCACAGGTACTTGCAGTGCACAACCCATCACCACAGGAGTACGTAGCTGTAAATGACAGCTTTGGCGAAAGCGGTACACCTGAACAACTGATGACCAAGTACGGCCTGGATGCCGATCATATTGTGGCAGCGGTGAAAAAGGTGATAGAAAGAAAAAACAAAAAAGGTTAATTAAACCTTTAACATTAATAAAATTCTAAAAATGTCGGTACAGGTTGAAGATTCAGAGATATTAAGCAAGTTTCAGGACGAAAAAACCCGGAATGAGGCATTTAACCTGTTGTTGAAAAAATACCAGCAAAAAATATACTGGCACATCAGGCGCATGGTTGTTGATCATGACGATGCTGATGATCTGGTTCAGGATGTTTTTGTAAAGGTTTGGAAAAACCTGGCCGGTTTCAGAAACGACGCGCAACTGTACACCTGGATGTACAGGATAGCATCCAACGAATGCATTACTTTTTTGAATAAGAAAAAACAAAAAAATAATGTTTCGTTGGATGATGTTGCTTATGAGCTGGCCGATACACTGGCCGACTCAACCTATTTTAACGGCGATGCGGCGCAGCGTAAGCTACAGGAAGCATTGCTTACCCTGCCCGAAAAACAACGGCTTGTTTTCAATATGAAATATTATGAAGACATGAAGTATGAAGAAATGTCGCAGGTTTTGGGTACCAGTGTGGGGGCTTTAAAGGCTTCTTTTCACCTGGCAGTCAAGAAGATAGAAGCCCATTTGCTTGGCAGGGATTAATTTTTTAATTTACGTTAAACCTTTTAGCACTATACCAATCTATAGTTGTGTATGAAAAGCGATATGGACAATAGGGAATGGCTGGATGATTTCATCGCGCTGAAACAGGTTAGCAAAACTAACCCGTTCACAGTGCCTGATGGCTATTTCCAAGAGTTAGCGCAGCACATAACAACACGCATAAGGCTTGAGGGATTAAAGAACTATCCATCTGCAGGGTACACGGTACCCGAAAATTACTTCGACGAGTTAAATAGCAATATCCGGAGCCGTATAAATATTGAACGTGCTTTTAGCGCCGGTGATTCGGGGTTTACCGTTCCCGAAAATTATTTTGATGAGCTGAGCAGCAACATTCAAAGCCGTATTGTGGTTGATGAAGCCATGGATGCGGGTGAGGGTTTCACGGTGCCCGAAAACTATTTTGACGAACTAAGCAGCAATATCCAAAGCCGCATAGTGGTGGAGGAGGCCATGAACCTGGCTGATGAAGGCTTCACCGTACCCGAAAACTACTTTGATGAACTGAGCAGCAACATCCAAAGCCGTATAGCGGTTGAGGAGGTTATGGGTGATGAAGGGTTTACTGTTCCTGAAAATTATTTTGAGGAACTAAGCGTCAACATTCAAAGCCGTATAGCAGTTGAGGAAGCAGTGAATGCTGAGCACGAAGGCTTTGTTGTACCGATAGATTACTTTAATCAGCTTAACCAGCGTATCCTGGATAAAACTGTTAATGCAGAAGTTGAAGAGGAGCAGGAGTTTGATAATGTTGTAAGCATTAACAAAACTAAACCTGTACAGAACAAAAGTATGGTGAGGAGGCTTTGGTTGTCGCCTACCATCAGGTATGCTACAGCGGCCTGCTTTGCTTTGATATTAGGTGTAGGTGTTATTTTCAGGGGAGATATCCAGGCGCCGGATCATAATCATTCTTACTTGCATGAGCAGGTATCATCGGTGCCGGTTGATGAAATAAAAAACTATCTTCAGTTACACATGGACGCAAGTGACACCCGTACACTGATAGATGCTAATCAAAAAAGCAACACAAGTAATGCAGACGAAGATCTGTCGGATTATATAGATAATTAAACAGAGGAAAAAATTTAATGAGTAAATTGATCAGGCATATTTGTATTGTGTTATTTGTTATGGCAATAGGCTATGAAGCTGTAGGACAGGTTAACCGCTTTGTTCCGGCTCAAACGCCCTCAAGGCCCCAGCTTAACCCGGTACGCCCTAATGGCAACAAAAAGGGCGCTATGGGTAAAAGACTTGAGGCTGCCCGTAACAGGTATATCAGCCGCCAGCTTGATCTTACTGATGAAGAGGCTAACAAATTCTGGCCGCTTTATAATCAGTACCAGCAGGAGCTTACTGCTGTGCGCATTCTGAAGCGTTTAAATAACTCCACTTCATCAACCAACGGCACCGAGCAAATAGATAAGGAAATTTATTACGAAAGCCAGCTGGTTGGGATCCGTAAACGCTACCGCGATTCTTTTGCCAAGATCCTTCCGCCCGAAAAGGTGAGTATCCTGTACAAAAGCGAACAGGAGTTTAACGACGAACTCATCAAACAACTCAGCGAACGCAGCGAAAGAGCGGGGAATTAATTAGTGATTTAGTGAATTATTTAATTAGCGAATTTTAAGTTCGCTTTTTTATTTGTGGCTTATTGAACGAAATGTTGAATTTTGCGACGATTAGGCAATCACTAATTCACTAACTCATTAATTCACTAATTGCTATGTCTACTCTTCGCCAGCTTTTTTTAGCCAATAACGCGCAAACCACTAATTTTCCTTTATTGCTTGAATTTGAGCGTGCCGAAGGTATTTATATGTACAATGCGGAGGGCAAAGCCTATATCGACCTGATATCGGGCATCGGGGTAAGCAGTCTTGGGCATAGCAATCGTTATGTTATTGATGCGATAAAGCAGCAGGTTGATAAATATATGCACCTGATGGTGTACGGCGAATATGTACAAACCCCGCAGGTGCGCTTTGCCGAAAAGCTTGTTTCGGTATTACCGGCACCTCTCCAATCAGTATATTTTACCAACTCGGGTGCCGAGGCCGTTGAGGGGACATTAAAGCTTGCCAAGCGTTTTACAGGCAGGCAGCAGGTTGTGGCTTGTCTTAACTCATATCATGGCAGCACACATGGCGCATTGAGTGTTATGGGCAATGAGGAGTTTAAACAGGCTTATCGTCCTTTATTACCGGGCGTAAATTTTATCCGTTTTAATAACCCGGAAGATCTTATGCTGATAACTGAAGAAACCGCCTGCGTGATTATCGAAACCATCCAGGGTGAGGCCGGCATCCGTGTGCCGGATCTTGCATATGTGCAGGCTTTACGAGCCCGTTGTACCGAAACCGGTACGCTGTTGATCCTGGATGAGATCCAAGCGGCGTTTGGACGCACAGGAAAGCTTTTCGCGTTTGAGCATTTTGGTATCGTACCAGATATCCTGTTACTGGCAAAAGCTTTAGGCGGTGGAATGCCGATAGGGGCATTTATTTCATCAAACCAGATCATGGATGCCTTGAAGGAAAACCCAATCCTTGGTCATATCACTACCTTTGGCGGGCACCCGGTATGCTGCGCGGCGGGTTTGGCCGCATTGGAGTTTTTGTTGGATAATAACCTGGTATCCGGCGTAGCTGAAAAGGAAGCTTTGTTTCGGGATTTGCTTGTAAACCCGGCTATGCAACAGATACGGGGCAAAGGCCTCATGATGGCCATCGAATTGGAAAACTTCGACCTTAATAAAAAGATAATTGACCGTTGTATCGAAAATGGTGTAATAACCGATTGGTTTTTACATTGCAGCAACTCTATGCGTTTGGCGCCTCCTTTGATCATTACCCATGACGAGATCAGGAAAGCTTGTGGGGTGATCATAGAAGCAATTGATTTCTACACCTGTAAATAAAAATATAACATTCCTCCTTGTCGAATGGGGAGAAATCCTCTGCGAACAGAAACCATGCAAATCCAGCCTCGATGGCGTATGGGGTTTCTCTTTCGCCTAACGCGCAATCCCACTACTGCGCTATCGAAATGCCAACAAGTATTTTTTTCCCTGTTTTGCGAAGCAGAGATGGCCGGCAAGCGCATCGACGTTGGGTGGCGGGGCGATCCTGCGCTATTCTTCCCTGTAAATTGCCTGTTACAACCCCTCCATGATTCTTATGGATTATAGTTTGAGTTAAATTGGTATGGTTTGTGTATTTATAGCAATGCCTATAAAAACAATGCTTTCGGTGTTCTAAAGGCAATAAATAAGGTCACTGATGCATCTTTTTAAGGTCACCCTGCTTTTACAATTAATTAAATGTTGTAAAACGACTATCAAAGCATCTATACACAATCTACATATGAAAATAGCATATATATCAACCTATCCCCCCCGCGAATGCGGTCTTGCAACATTTAATAATAATTTGATGCGTGCCATCAGTTCAAATTTTCCTGAAAGGCACACCTTAGCACAAAATGGCTTCGTTGTAGCGCTCAATGATTCTGAAAACCTGCAGGAGTATGAATATCCGGAGGAGGTAAAATATATTATTCGCCAAAATCACCAGAAAGATTATATCCGTGCGGCCAATTATATCAACACCAGTAATGCCGATGTGTGTATCATGGAGCATGAGTTTGGTATTTACGGCGGCGAAAGCGGCATTTATATTTTACCGCTGATCAATCGTCTTGAAAAGCCGCTGATATCCATTTTACATACGGTATTGAAAGACCCGAGTTATGTGCAGCGCATCATTATCCGCGAAATTGCTGAGCAATCATCAAAAGTTGTGGTGATGAGCAAACGCGCTGTAGATTTCCTGACCGATATTTATGAGATCCCTGCCGATAAGATCCAGATCATAGAGCATGGCGTACCTGATGTGGAAGCCCCTGCCGAAAACCCGGTTAAAAGCTTGTCGTCTTTTAAAAACAAAAGGGTGATGTTGACCTTTGGTTTGCTAAGCCGCAACAAAGGTTTGGAAACCGTGATAAAAGCATTGCCCAAGATCGTAGAGAAACACCCTGATGTGATGTACGTGGTATTAGGTAATACACATCCCGGGGTTATCAAAAGCTCGGGCGAAGAATATCGTGATCATTTGAAATCGCTTGCGGCGCAGTTAGGGGTTTCGAAGAACCTGGCATTTATTGCCAAGTTTGTGTCGGAAGAGGAATTGGTAAATTATTTAACAGCTTGCGAAATTTATGTAACACCATATTTAAACGAAGCACAGATCACCAGCGGCACGTTATCATACGCGGTAGGTGCAGGCGCGGCTGTGGTATCAACCCCATACTGGCATGCTACCGAATTGCTGGCCGAAAAGCGCGGCAGGTTATTTGATTTTAAAAATTCGGAAGCGCTGGCCGATACCGTTATTGAATTGCTTGATCAGGACCGTGTGCTGAACGAACTGAAAGAAAACGCTTACCAATATGGCCTGCATTTACGCTGGCCGGTTATCGGTGCCGAATTTATTAAAGTGGCCCGGGAATCACTGGTACGTTTTGATTTCAGCGATAAAATTCTGCGCAACAGCATCGTTGACCCGGAGATCTTGCCGAAATTCAGCTTAACCCACGTACTGCGGCTAACCGATGATACCGGGATTGTACAACATGCCAAATACGGGATCCCGAATTTAAAAGAAGGGTATTGTTTGGATGATAATGCCCGTGCGCTCATTATGGCGCTGATGGCCTACCAACGCAACGGAAGCCGTGAAGCATTTGAACTGCTCCCCATTTACCTGAGCTATATTCACTATATGCAAACAGATGATGGTAATTTCCGCAACTTCCTGAGTTTTGACAGGCGCTACCTGGACGAGGTTGGGTCGGAAGATTCATTTGGCCGCACCATTTGGGCCCTTGGCCATTTGATTGGCTGCGCGGCCAGCAATTCATACCGTGAATTCGCCCTGGAGATCTTCCATAAATCGGTGCCGCATTTTTCAGCGCTGAAACATTTAAGGGGTGTGGCCAATACTATAATTGGTATCAGTCTTTACCTGCAGGTTTATCCTACAGATGAGGGTATGGTTAAAATATTAGCCAACCTCACCCAGCCATTGATTGATGCTTATAACAACACCCAGTCTGATGATTGGCAATGGTTTGAGGAAAAGATGACTTACGATAACGCTATTCTTCCGTTGGCCTTACTGCACTCATGCGAGATCACCGGTAATGAAGAGGCCAGGAAAATAGCTTTGGCAACCATGGCTTTCCTTGATCAGCTTACTTTATCAAACGGGTATTTAAGTCCTGTTGGTAACGATGGCTGGTATTACCGTGGCGGTACATTCCCTACGTTTGATCAGCAGGCTATTGAAACCATGGCTATGGTGTTGATGCATTTCCAGGCATACCAGATCTTCAGGATACCGCAGTATATCGAAAAAATGTTCCTGAGCTATAAGTGGTTTCTGGGCGAAAATACTTTGCGGGCGCCGTTGTATGACCATGAAACCAAAGGTTGCTGCGATGGCTTATTGCCCAGTGGTATTAACCGTAACCAGGGAGCCGAAAGTACACTGGCTTATTTGATATCGCACCTTACGGTGTTGAAAGCTTTTGAGCTGGAATACGAGTACAATAAATATGGTCAGAAAATGCAGATCTGTTAAATGAAGGTAGCTGTATTAGCCCCTGTTGCCTGGCGCACACCGCCCAGGCACTACGGGCCCTGGGAGCAGATAGCATCAAACATAACCGAAGGGATCATCAAAATGGGCGCGGAGGCAACCCTCTTCGCTACGGGTGATTCGATAACGGCGGGTAAACTTGATGCTATTTGTGATACGGGTTATGAGGAAGACAGAACACAGGATGCCAAAGTGCTGGAATGCCTGCATATCAGTAACCTGATGGAAAAGGCCGATCAGTTCGACATCATTCATAATAATTTTGATTTTTTGCCGCTCACATACTCGGGCCTGATTAAAACGCCGCTGATCACTACCATTCATGGGTTTTCATCATCAAAGATCATCCCGGTTTATAAAAAATATAATAGCCGGGGGCACTACGTTTCCATCAGCAATGCCGACCGTAGTCCAGAACTTGATTATTTAGCCACGGTATACAACGGCGTCGATACCCGTGATTTTCAGTTTTATGAGCAGCCGGATGATTACCTGTTGTACTTCGGTCGCATCCATCCCGATAAAGGGACCGCCGAAGCTATCGATATCGCCAGGAAAAGTAAACGAAAATTGCTTATAGCCGGTATAGTTCAGGATACCAAGTACTTTAAGGAAAAGATAGAACCATTGCTTTGTGCCGATGTGGAGTATGTAGGCCATGCCGGGCCTGATAAAAGGCAGGAACTTTTAGGCAGAGCTTATGCACTGTTGCATCCCATTAGCTTTGATGAACCTTTTGGCCTGAGCGTGGCTGAAGCAATGCTGTGCGGTACGCCGGTCATAGCTTTTAACCGCGGCTCGATGCCAGAATTAATCAAAAACGCACAGACCGGCTTTTTGGTTAATACGGTTGATGAAGCCGCCGAAGCAGTTGACTGGCTCGATCAGATTAGCAGGGCTGATTGTTACGACTGGGCAAATTCGCAGTTTTCGAGCGATAAAATGGTGAAGGATTATTGGGAGTTGTATAATAGGGTATTGGGGTAAAATTAACTGCCGCAGGTTTAGCGAAGCGTAACCTGTGGTAATTCATAATTGGGCTTTCAGCCCAAGCGGTTAAGCTGAAAGCTTTAACCATAGCTAACCACGGGTTACGCTACGCTAAACCCGCGGCAGATTTTATAAAACAACAAAAGCGCCATTTGGCGCTTTTGTTGTTTATGGGAGAAAATTTTAATTCAACTTATCCAGTTCAGCTTTAACAAACTCGGCCAACTCTTTTACATAAGTCGCGCTGAAATCAAACTTGATGCCGGCGGTTTCGTAAATCTCTTTAATGGTTTTGGTATAACCGAGTTTAAGGGCATTAAGATACAGCTGCAAGCCCTTTTCAGGATTTTCTTTGTAGTTTTTCCATACAGCTATAGCTCCTAACTGGGCCATGCCGTATTCGATATAGTAAAATGGCACCTCGAAGATGTGCAACTGTTTTTGCCAAAGATTTGCTAATGCTTCGCGATGTTCGCTCCAATCGGCAAAGCCTGCGCCGAATGGTTCAAAGATCTCGATCCAGGCGGTTGTACGGTCGGCATCGGTATGGGCGGGGTTGGTATAGATCCAGTGCTGAAACTGATCGACCACAGCCACCCAGGGCAGGGTTTTCAGTACATCAACCAATTGGTCGCGTTTGGCGCGTTTAAGATCCTCTTCGTTATCAAAATACACATTCCAGTTATCCATCGATATCAGCTCCATCGACATGGAGGCTAATTCGGCAACTTCGGATGGGCAATGTTTAAAATCATTCAGTTCCAGATCGGCAGTAAGGAAAGTGTGCACCGCGTGACCGCCTTCATGTACCATAGTAGTTAAATCGCGGAAGGTATTGGCCGAGTTCATGAAAATAAACGGCGCACCTGTTTCGGCCAGCGGATAGTTGTAACCACCCGGGGCTTTGCCCTTACGGCTTTCCACATCAAACAGGCCGTTATCTTTCATGATCTCCAAACGCTCGCCTAAATAGCGGTTGATATTGCTGAAGCACTGGATAGATTTTTCGATCAGGTCATCACCATTTTGGAATGGTTTGAGGGCTGGTTTACCTGAAATATCTACGTCCATATCCCAGGGTTTAAGGACAGATAAACCTAAAGCTTCGCGGCGTTTTTCGGCTTGTGCCCTGAGGATTGGAACAATCTCAGTTTCGATGGCTGCATGAAAAGCATAACAATCCTGCGGGGTATAATCGAAACGGCCAAGCGCCTGGAACATATAATCGCGGAAGTTTTCAAAATTGGCGTTTGTTGCTACAGTATGACGAAGCTTGCGCAAATGGTCGAAAAGTTCATCGAGTTTGTCTTTATCCTGTAAACGGCGGCTGGTGATCTTTTCCCAAACTTCCTGGCGTTTGACACGGTCGGTACCTTTTAAAAATACAGAAGCTTGTTCTAAAGTAAACTCTTTATCATCGATATGAACCGACATTGCGCCGGTGGTAGATTGATACTTTTGCTGCTCCACCTGGATCTCTGTTTGTACCGGGATGTTTTCCTCGCGGAAAAGTTCAAGCGCTTTTTTTACAGCGCGGAGGAATACAAAATATTTCTCGCCGTCCAGTTTATCTACATATTCGCTGGCCACCAGCTTTTTGTTTAGTTCGTTACTATATGGAGCAATTTTAGGCTCAATTTCGGTAGCGAAGTACTGGAACTTTTGAAGCAGGTCTTCGCTGGTGGTATCGCAGGTCATGCGGATATAGCGCCATGCGAAATCTTCTTCCAAAGCTGCTTCCAGCTCACTTTTATCGCGCAGCCATTTCTCCAATTCTTCAACTGAGTGAATTGGACGATCTAATAATTCTTTATAAAAAGGTTCAAGGGTTTCCCATTTAATATCAAGGGAAGCCGGGATATATGTTCTCGTTTTTTTGTGGATCATGATTTTTAGATGTGCAGATATGCGTATTTGCAAATGTGCAGATTATGGTTGGAGAAGTGCAAATAATACACGTTTAAATGTGTTTTATTTGATAAAAGAAAAGTAAAAAGTCCGCAAGGAGCAACAGCAACTCGCGGACTTTAATAAATTAAAAAAACTTAAGACTAAAGGCTTTTGACTTAAGACTTATGAAGCGTTTTCGATATCTCAGTTATCGCATCCTCATAGCTTGTTGGTTTAAAGTTGAACGCTTTTTCAAATTTGCTGCTGTCGAAAATATAATCGTGATCGTACTGGTAATACATCTCCACGGTGCTCATGATCACTTTTTTAAACAAACCGGCCAGCCAAAGCATCACCTTGTTAAGGCGTGAATATTTGGGCTCAACCCGATAAACCCCGGCGGTAATAGTTAAAAACTGTTTACCGGTGATGGCAGGCGGAGTAGGGAGGTGCCATATCTGGTTGTCGCTATCCGGATTTTGTCCAAGCAAAAACATGGCTTTACCCGCATCGGGCACATAAATAAAATTGTGTTTACAATTAGGATCGCCAATCCATTTGGCGTTTTGTTTTTTGGCGTAGTTGCTCAATACCAGCATATCAATGAAGCTATTGGTTGAGTCGGTGCCATAAAAATCGGGAGCGCGGGCAATAGTGGCGCGGATGTTTCCGGCTTTAACCTCGTTCATCAGCATTTCGGCAATTGCTGCACGAACCTCGCCCTTGGCGCTATTGGGTTTGTAGGGAGTATCCTCGGTCATAGTGCCGTTAACCAGCCCGTACATGTAAACGTTATCAAAAAATATTAAGCGGGCACCGGTGGCTTTGGTAACATTGATCACATTCTGCATGATCACCGGCCATTGCGCCCACCAGATGTCTTTATCATAAACCAGGCCGGCAACGAGATAAATTACTGTCGATCCTTTTGCTGCCGCAAGTACTTCATCGTAATTAAGCAGATCGGCTTTTTGCCAGGTTACTTTATCGTTAGTAGTGTTAACCGGTTTGCGGCTAACTAAACGGATGGTTTCGTTATGGTTGATTAATTCTTTGGTGAGGATGTTTGCTACCGGACCGCCGGCTCCTAATATAGTATGCATGACTTTTTTCGTTTTGTGTATAACAAAGGTAGGTGCCCTTTGTAAATCAAAACGTTAACAAAAGATAAGGAATTGACCTCTCCTAAATCCTCTCCAAAGGAGAGGACTTTAAAATTTATGTTTTTACTCCCTCTCCTTTGGAGAGGGTTGGGGTGAGGTTTAAGCGCTTATTTTCATGATCCTTCTCCTGATCCGCGAGAGCGAAACCGGGGTAATCCCTAAATAATTGGCAATATAATGCTGGGGGATGCGGTATAATGCTTCGCCACCTGTTTGTAAAAGATCGCTGTAACGCTCTTCGGGCGATTGGGTGATAAAGGAAGTAATACGTTCTTCGTAACAGATGAGATAGTGTTCGGCTGTTAATCTTCCAAAACGCTCCATCTTAAAACCGAGCAGCTCATTCATGCAAGCTTCTTTCAGATTTTTGTGGCTTAAATTCACAATTACCGAATCTTCAAGCGCCTGGATATAATTTGCTGCCGGGGTACGGGTGAGGAAACTTTTGTATGAGCTTAACATCTCATCTTCAAAGCTGAAATAGCCGGTTATTTCCTCGCCGTCTTTAACGTGGTAATAGCGCACGGATCCTTTTACCACAAGGCCGATATGATCGCACACTTTACCGGCTTCTACATAAAACCTTTTCTTTTTTAAGGCATCTACCGTTAGATATTGCGATAAAGCCAGCCACTCTCCGTCGATAAGCGGAACATATCTTTCAAAATACTGCCGAAACTTTTGGAGGGCGGTTAGTGAATCCATATCCTGTCGAGCAAAAACAATACAGCAAATACTACGCTGGCAATGCCATTGGTAGTCATAAAAGCAAAGTTAACGCGGCTCAGGTCGTTTGGTTTTACAAGCAAGTGCTGGTAAACAAGCATGGCGCAAAAAAACGCGATACCAATGTAGTACAGGAAGCCTACCTGAGTTTCAAATGCCGGCATCATAATGAAAACGGCCGAAAGCACATGTAAAAACGTGGAGAGTCTTAAGGCGTTCACTTTACCTAAGTACGCCGGGATAGAGTGCAGGTTTTGGCTTCGGTCAAAATCTTCATCCTGCAGGGCGTAAATAATATCAAAGCCGCTTACCCAGCAAAGTACGGATAGTGAAAAGAATATGGGTGTAATAGCAAACTGACCGGTAACCACTAAATAAGCGCCGATAGGGGCAAGCGATAAACCCAATCCTAATACCAGATGGCAGAGCGCGGTAAAACGTTTGGTTGCGCTGTAGCCCATTACCACAAATAAAGCTACCGGCGATAAAAAGAAACAAAGCCTGTTGATGAACCAGGTAGCTGTAATAAACAGCAGGCAGTTGATAATAACAAATGTTAAAGCAGCTTTTGGGCTGATCCGGCCGGCTGGGATATCGCGCTGTTTGGTACGTGGGTTTTGAATGTCGATATCCCTGTCAAGGTAGCGGTTAAAGGCCATTGCCGAATTACGGGCAAATACCATACATAAAACCATCAAAACCAGCTTTAGCCAGTCGAAATGATACTGGGTTGTAGTTACTGCCAAAAAGAAGCCGATAAATGCAAACGGCATGGCGAAGATGGTATGGGCAAAGGTTACTAAAGATAAATATTTTTTCATGATATTCGGCTACCCTCTTGAAAGGGGTAAGAGGTGTGATCTACTTCGTTGTTTTTAAATTTCTCTATATGTTGCTCAATTGTTCTTAAAACGTTGAACATGTCTTTTCTTACTTCCAGTTCAGTAAAACGGATAATTGTTAAATCGTATTTTTCGAGTTCTTGCTCACGTATCAAATCCAGTTTATATGTCTCTTCGTGGTTATGATATTGACCATCGATCTCTATTATCAAATTTAGTTCGAAACAATAGAAATCTACAATATAATTTAACAGAGGCTTTTGGCGATGGAAATCATATCCATAACCTTGTTTGCCTTTTAACTCTTTCCAAAGCAATATTTCGCCAATTGTGCTGTCATTCCTTAATTTCCGGGCCAGCTCTTTTAACCGGGGATTGTATGAAATGATTGTGCGGGGCATATTGCTCAATATTAAAAATAATTAAAAGGCCCTGTGCGATTCCCCTCTTGAGAGGGGTGTAGGGGTGTGTTTCTTCATTTGCTGAGCTTATCGCTTGTATAACACACCCCTGCTATCGCACTATCCTTCGCGCCCCCTCTCAAGAGGGGAGCTTTCTTTTTTGATTTGTTCAAAAGCGTTGCCCTGTGCGATTCCCCTCTTGAGAGGGGGGGAGGGGTGTGTTTCTCAAGCATGTTACTTATCGCTTGCATAACACACCCCTGCCATCACGCTATCCCTTCGCGCCTCCTCTCAAGAGGGGAACTGTCTTTTCTGATTTTTTCAAAAGCGAGGCCCCGTGCGATTCCCCTCTTGAGAGGGGTGTAGGGGTGTGTTTCTCAAGCATGTTACTTATCGCTTGCACAACACACCCCTGCCATCGCGCTATCCTTCGCGCCCCCTCTCAAGAGGGGAGCCAAAGAAAACCGGTACTTCAAAATTTTGATTTACTACATCAATAAACTCAAGGATCTCTTCGCGGCCTTGCTGTGTTTCTGATGATGTGACAAAAAACTGTGGCATTTCATCAAATGTAGCCAGCAGGGCTTTTTTGAATTTAGCTATATTTTGATCTGTTTTAATGCTCGATTGTTTATCTGCTTTGGTGAATACCAGCACAAATGAAAGACCTTTTTCGCCAAGCCAGTTGCAAAATTCAAGGTCGATCTTTTGTGGCTCGAGGCGACTGTCGATCAGCACCATTACGCATTGAAGGCTTTCGCGCTTGTCCAGGTAAGTATGGATGAACTTATCCCATTTGGCTTTTTCCGTTTTTGATGCGCGGGCATAGCCATAACCGGGTAAATCAACAATGTACCAGCTCTCGTTGATCAGGAAATGATTGATCAGCTGCGTTTTGCCGGGAGTTTGCGACGTTTTAGCGAGGCCCTTTTTACCAGTTAAGGTATTAATAAGGGATGATTTGCCCACATTTGAGCGCCCGATGAAAGCGTACTCCGCTTTAACGGGTGGAGGTAACTTGCTTACCTGGCTGTTGCTGCAAATAAATTCGGCCGATTTTACGATCATTCTGCAAAGGTAGTATTTTTACTTAATGCGTTCATTGTGGTAATAGTATGGAGTAAATAGCCATTGCTTATTTATAAGCTTGTTTTACAATAGGAAAACAAAAAGTAGCGCAATAATAATTAAGTTTGATGTTTAAACATGCAATTATATGAACGATTATAAAATACCCGCCCAAACCCACATTGGTCACGTACACTTAAAAGTAAGCGACCTGCAAAAATCTCTTGATTTTTACTGTGGTTTGTTAGGCTTTGAAAAAATGGTGATGTACGGCGATCAGGCTGCATTTATATCTGCAGGTGGTTATCACCATCATATTGGCTTAAATACCTGGCATAGCAAAGGCGCTTCACCGGCCCCGGAATACGCATCAGGCTTATACCATACTGCCATCTTATATCCCGAAAGAAAAGACCTGGCCATTATACTTAAAAGGCTGATTGATGCCCGTTACAATATTACAGGAGCATCTGATCATGGTGTATCTGAAGCCATCTATCTTAACGATCCCGATCAAAACGGGGTTGAGCTCTACTGGGATCGCCCCAAAGAACAATGGCCTGTAGATCAGGAAGGGAATTTGACCATGTTTACCCGCAGGTTGGATATAGAAAATTTACTGCAACTGGCTAATTAACAGATAAAAAGCAAACAAAAAAACTCATTGTGGGTTATATATTCAACGGGGGATTAAAAAGATAATTCATCTTTCCCGATCATTGGGAGGCGGAACGGCGAAGCGGTCCTCTGCCGGCGATATTGCATGGTTGCCTGCTGTTAAGGATTGCTTCGTACCCCCAATGAGTTTTTTGATAAAGATAAAACTGTTGCGCGAAGGTACGAAGCAAAAACTATAAATTTTATAATTCCTTTATTTTAATGCTCCTGAAATAAGCTTTATGCCCATGGTCCTGCAGAGCGATTAAGCCGGTTTTGGCGTTGCCATAGTCGGGATAATCTTTCCATTTACCTTCGGCTTTTTTCCTTTTCCAGTCGCTGGTCCAGGCTTCAAAAGCTAAAATCTTTTTGCCGTTGAGCCAGTGCTCAACATGGCCGTTGTTGAAAATAATTTTACTGGTGTTCCAGGTGCCAACCGGGGCTACCTTTTTTGAGGCGTTTGGCAGGTACATGGCATAATCACAGCCTGTTTTTTGCCAGTCTTCCAGTTTTTCAGGCCAGCCTGCATCGTCAATGATTTGATATTCGGGACCGGTTTCATAGGGGCCATGATATTTTGGATCTTCAACCACATGGTATATTACACCGCTGTTACTGCCTTTTTCTATCTTCCATTCCCATGAAAGCTCAAAATTGGTGTAAGCTTTATCGGTTACTATATCACCGCCGGTATCGCCCTGCGCTGCACCAAGGCAAACCAGGGCACCATCAATAATAGTCCAGTTTTTTACCGGACCTTTTTTATTAAAGCCATGCCAGCCTTTTAGTGTTTTGCCATCAAATAAATTTATCCAGGTACCTTTTGCAGGAGTAGCCTGTTTAGGAAGTTTAGCGTTATGAACCGGAATCCCTGACGTTTGTACGCAAACTAAGCCTGCAGCAGCCAGTGCCAAACCCAATTTTTTAAACTGTTGTTTCATAATAAGGTATTTGCTGTGATCTGTTATTTTTTGACAACCTGCATTTTTTCCGGATCCCAGAACATGGGGCTGTTATTGTAATAGCTGTCATTACACAGCAGGGCAGGGGCCGCCGCGCGATAGCCAAATATCGCATCTTCGGTTACCTTGTCTTTATTGCGGATAGCAGTAAAAAAGTTCACCATATGATCATATGGGCCACCTTTGTATCCTTTTTCGGCATCATACGTGATCTCTTCGGGAGGTAGCATCTTTTTGCGTTCGGCATAACCGCTGCCTGCTTTTTTGAGTTTATCAAGATAGAATGGATCATCAGAGTCCATCACTTTATTGCGTTTAAGCGTCACTTTATCCCATGTTATATCCATTGAGCCTTCGCTGCCTACCAGTTTAAGATAAGTGGTACCGCTGGTGCCATCCACAAAGTTGCAACGTAAGGAAAGATTAAAGGCCGGGTGTGCCTGTGTTTTACCATAATCAAAAGTGCCTAAAAGTACATCAGGTACTTCGCGGCCATCATTCCAGAAACGTAAGCCGCCGGATGCATAGATTTTGTTAGGGCCAACTGAATCGGCTATAAAATGCAGGCTTGAAAAAAGGTGAACAAAAAGGTCGCCTGCCATGCCGGTGCCATAGTCGGTATAATTTCTCCAGCGGAAAAAGCGTTTTTCATCAAACGGACGCTTTTTGGTATTGCTGATATAAGTTTCCCAGTCGACAGTTTGAGGCGAGGCATCTTCAGGGATGGGGTATTGCCAAACCTCAAGCGGCGCGCGGCGGGCCCAGAAACCTTCGGCATAGTTTAATTCGCCAATAGCGCCGCTTTTTAATAACTCGTGTGCTTTTTCATTGCCTAATGATGATACCCCCTGGCTGCCTACCTGGAATATCATTCCTGTTTCTTTTTGCGCTTTGATCACCGCCGGACCTTCGGTAATGGCGTGCACCATTGGTTTTTCGCAATACACATGTTTACCGGCGTGCATGGCATCAACAGAAATTTGCTGGTGCCAGTGATCAGGCGTGGCAATGATTACCGCGTCAATGTCTTTACGGTTCAGGATCTCTTTGTAAACCCGGGTAGTAAAAATGTCGGCTCCCCAGCGGGTTTTGGCATCTTTTAAGCGACCGTCATACAAATCGCATACAGCTACCAGTTTAACACCGGGCACCTGCAGGGCGGTGATGGTATCCTGAGTACCCATACCACCGGCCCCAATGAGGGCGATGTTTACCTGGTCGTTAGGACTGTTGCCGATGAGGCGTTTCTGGATGGAAAAAGTTTTGGCCTGGCTTTGGCTGGCTAAAAGGCCCGATCCGGCAGCTACGGCCGCGGTTGCAGTGGTTAGTTTTTTAATAAAACTGCGGCGCGAGGATTCTTGTTCGTCTTTCATAAGGATAAGGAAACAAATTTTAAATGTGATTTGCCGGGACTACCGGCCGAAATTGGTTTTTAAAAATAATGAATTGACTTAACATTTACATAATTGTAGTAATATAAAATCGGTTTAGTTACAGCGTAACGCATAGGTGGTCCATTTGGCCTGCGCTGCGTTGGGCCACCCTCCTCTATCCTTCGGATAAAGAGGGTAAGAAAATATATAAATTAAAATCCCCTCTTTGCGAAGCAGAGAAGGGTGGCGAGCGTAGCGAAGTCGGGGTGAGTTAACTTGTCAGCCCTGTTTCAGTATTCGTTTTTCACCCTTGTTAGTGTTAATGCATTCGGTATACAATCATTATCTTTGCCGCGATGAGCAAAACCATAACACCATACCATGACGAGCAGGCTACCAAAAAAGAACAGGTGGCAGATATGTTCAACAATATATCAAAAACGTATGATTTCCTTAACCATTTCATGTCGCTTGGTATTGATATCATCTGGCGTAAAAAAGCCATCAACGAATTAAAAAAGGATAAACCCAAACTGATACTTGATGTTGCTACCGGTACCGGCGATTTTGCTTTTGAGGCTTTATCTATCCTGAAACCTGAAAAAATTATTGGTGTAGATATTTCCAGGGGCATGCTTGACATCGCGGAGCAAAAAATAGCAAAACGGGGTTTGAGCGATAAATTTGCTGTAAAGCTGGGCGATTCGGAGAAACTGCCGTTTGAGGGCGCGGAGTTTGATGCTGTTACGGTTGCCTACGGCGTACGTAATTTTGAAAACCTGGAAAAAGGCCTTGCTGATATAATCCGGGTACTAAAGCCTGGGGGGAAGGTGGTGGTGCTTGAATTTTCGAAGCCTAAAGTATTCCCGGTAAAGCAGTTGTATAATTTTTACTTCAGCTATATTACCCCGGGGATTGGTAAACTGTTTAGTAAAGATGCAAGGGCATACAGCTATTTGCCTGAGTCGGTAGCTGCTTTTCCGGATGGGCAGGCTTTTGTGGGTTTGATGGATAAAGTGGGCTTTAAGAATACCAAATGCCGGCCTTTAACGTTTGGTATCTGTTCAATATACACCGGTATTAAATGATTATAAACCGTTACCTGCTTGTAGTTGTACTTATTTTTAGCAGCAATTTATTGTTTGCTCAGGGTGTACCTGCATGGGGTGGCGGTGCCGATCAGCAGGATCTGAGCTTTGGTTTCAGTTTTACTTATGTAAGCACTGATTTTAAAATTGTTAACCAGCCCAATTTTCGCGACGCGTTTTTAAATGAGAATGGTGTGCAGGTTAAGGGACCGCTTAACAGCATCAGCTCAAAAAGTTCACCGGCTTTCGGAGTAGGTTTTTTAACCCGGTACAGGATCACCGAGCATTTGGAGGTACGCACCACACCATCATTAATTTTTGCCGACAGGGCTTTGCATTATTCTTATGTAGATCCGTCAGAAGATGTGGATAAAAAAGTACAAACCACTTCGGTAGACGTTCCCTTGCAATTGAAGTTAAAATCAGACAGGCTGGGCGATTTCAGGGCTTATGTTGTAGGCGGCCTGAAATATACCCAGGCCATAGGCTCTAAGAAAAACGCGGATGCCAATCTCGACCTTTCAGAGAAGCTGGTTAAAAATGTAGGTGGCTTTGCCTCGTATGAGGCGGGCGTTGGTTGTGATATCTATTTTGAATTTTTTAAGCTTTCGCCCGAGATTAAGATCTCCAATTCATTAGGCAACGTACTGATGCGCGAGTATAACCCCTATTCGGCGCCCCTCAGCAGGTTGGGCTTACATACCATTATGTTTAGTTTGATTTTTGAGTAGGAGCATTTCTCGCAAAGGCGCAAAGCTTTTTCTTTCCTGGGGTTTTCTTGCGCTCATTTATAATGAGTGCTTAAAGTGGGTTTGCGTTTTTAACGCAAACGGTGAAAATCCCCATACAAAAACATCCTTACCCACAACCGACAATATTTTAAACTAAAAAACATAATTTCGCTGTTTATAGTTATCAATACCTATGAGTAAGATTGCCTTAATTACAGGAGCTACCGCCGGCATCGGCGAGGCATGCGCGCACGTTTTTGCCCGTGGGGGATATAATTTGGTATTAACCGGTCGCCGGTTAGACAGGTTGGAGAAACTGGCCAAACACCTGAATGATAAATATAACGTAGAAGTTGCGGTTTCGTCATTTGATGTGCGTAACCGCGAAGATACCATTAACAGCCTGGAAGCTTTGCCGGCCGAATGGAAAAGAGTAACGGTGCTGGTAAACAATGCCGGTTTAAGCCAGGGCCTTGATCCAATTCAAAAAGGAAACATTGACGATTGGGAAACCATGATTGATACCAATATTAAGGGCTTGCTGTATGTAAGTCGCGTAGTATCAAACTGGATGATAGAAAATGGTACGGGGCATATTATAAACCTTGGGTCGATTGCCGGTAAGGAAGTTTATGCCAACGGAAATGTATATTGCGCTACCAAACATGCCGTTGATGCTTTAAATAAAGGTATGCGGATTGACCTTTTACCTCATGGTATTAAGGTAACGGCGATACATCCGGGGGCTGTGGAAACCGAGTTTTCGGAGGTGCGCTTTAAGGGTGATAAGGAAAGGGCTAAAAAAGTGTATGATGGTTTTAAACCATTGGTGGCCGAAGATGTGGCCGAAACCATCTGGTTCATAGTATCACGCCCGGCACATGTTAACATTAACGACCTCGTGATCATGCCTGCAGCACAGGCAAATGCCGGTACAATATTCAGGGGGTAGTGGATGTGCAGATGTGCAAATTTCAGATGAGCAGATTTAATTTGATAATTTGCCAATTTGAAGATTTGAAAATGTGAATTTTAATAATCTGCACATTTGCATATCTGAAATTTGCACATCAAAATTCATTAACTCACTAAATCAATAATTCACTAATTAAAGATATGTCATTAATTACACAAATAGACCAGGACATTAAACTGGCCATGCTTGCCAAGCAGGCAGATCGTTTACAGGGATTGCGTGCCATCAAATCGGCATTGCTTTTGGCTAAAACCGAAAAAGGCGCTGCAGATGAACTAACCGAGGAAGCTGAAATTAAAGTATTGCAAAAGCTGGTAAAACAGCGTAAGGAATCGGCCGATATTTATAAGGAGCAAAACCGCGACGACCTTTACCAGGTTGAAATAGCCGAAATGCTGGTTATTGAAGAATACCTTCCGCAGCAAATGAGCAAGTTCGAAATTGAAGGCTACCTTGAAGAGCTCATTGGCCGGATAGGCGCTACATCGGTAAAAGACATGGGCCGCGTAATGGGTATGGCCAGTAAAGAGCTTGCAGGCAAGGCTGATGGTAAAACAATATCAGAGGTGGTTAAACAGTTATTGGGTTAAGTTTTTACCATTTAATTAGTACGGCGCTTTTTTGCGCAATGTTATGTTAATGTTAATCTTATTTAATAAAAGCTTAACATTACTACATTGGTAAATAATTACTATACTTGCTAAATGTCGTTCGTAATAAACTAATTTTACAGCGGAATAACAGGAATTTGTACTGAAAGCGATTTTGGTATAAGATAAGTTTGAAAAATTAATTTTTAGTATTTTATATGGAGTTCGTGCTTAAAGAGGAACACGGTTTTAGTTACATCGATGAGGGCGAAGGAGAGGTGCTGTTACTGCTGCATGGTTTAATGGGGGCATTGAGCAATTGGGATGGTGTTATTAATGAGTTTAAATCAAAGTACAGGGTTATTATCCCCATGCTGCCTGTTTATGACATGCCGCTGATCAGCACCGGGGTAAAAAGTTTATCGAAATTTGTACATAAGTTTATAAAGTTTAAAAAGCTTAGCAATATTACCTTATTGGGTAACTCGCTTGGCGGGCATGTGGCACTGGTTTATTTAACCACGCATCCCGAAAACATAAAGGCCCTTGTTTTAACTGGTAGCTCGGGCTTATATGAAAATGCTTTCGGCGGCTCTTTTCCGCGCAGGGAAAGTATTGATTTTGTGCGCGAAAAAGTGCAATTTACATTTTACGATCCGGCTATAGCCACCGATGAGTTGGTACTTGATGTTTTTCAGACCATTAACGACAGGCATAAGGTGATCCGCTTGCTTGCCATGGCAAAATCGGCCATCAGGCACAACATGAAAAAAGATCTGCATAAGATCACTATCCCGGTATCTTTGATATGGGGACGAAATGACAAGATCACCCCGCCCGAGGTAGCTGTTGAATTTCATGAGCTGCTGCCCGATTCGGAACTTCATTGGATTGATAAATGCGGTCATGCACCTATGATGGAGCACCCGGAAGAATTTAATACTTTACTTAAGCAGTTTTTAGCTAAATTAGAAACCAAAGTAAATGCATAGATGATAGCACTTGACCTGATAGCTGACTCGATACCGCCGGTACACACTTCTGATACCATTCAGAAAGTGCTTGACCGTATGATTGAGTTTCGCCTCAGGCATTTGCCTATTGTAAATGAAGAGCAGTTTTTAGGCTTGCTTGCCGAGGATGACCTGATAGCCGAAAGTGATTATCAAACACCCATAGGTGCGCTGGCCCTTTCATTGGTTAATCCCTACGTGCTGGAAGATCAGCATATTTATGATGTTATCCGCCTGTTTTATGAGCAGCAGCTTACGATTGTACCGGTGCTTGACGCTAAAAGCAACTATCTTGGGTTGATATCCATTAACGCCATTACAGAATATTTCGCAAAAATAACTTCGGTATCGCAACCGGGAGGCATTATTGTACTGGAGATCAGTAATAAAAATAATTCGCTTGCGCACATGGCGCAAATAGTTGAGTCAGACAACGCGCAGATCCTGAGCTCTTATGTTCAGTCCTTTCCCGATTCAACCCGGATGGAAGTTACCCTTAAGGTCAACAAGCAGGATATTTCGGCTATAACTGCCAGCTTCCTTCGGTATGAGTATGATATCAAAGCTACCTTTAATCATACCGATATCAACGATACCACCCGCGACAGGTATGATTCGCTCATGAATTACCTTAATTTGTAGTATTAAGTCCGAAGTCTTAGTCGGAAGTTTTAAGTCCTAAGCCTAAAGTCTTAAGTCGATATCACGGATTATTTTTACCAAATATTGAGACTTAAAACTTACGAATTACGACTTATAATTTAAACCAAATTATAAGCCTGCGCAAACATCACTGCATCATAATTATTTTTCAGGTGCAGTTTATTTTTGATGTTTTTACGGTGCGTTTCGGCCGTAGCCGGGGCAATGAACAATTTCGCGCTTATCTCCGCCGAGCTCATACCCATGGCAATATATTTCAGAATTTCTTTTTCGCGCCGGGTAAGCGTTAAAAATAACAGGTTATTATGGCGTAAAAAAGCGTTCTCATTCATAAGCCTGTTTACCTTGGTGGTGATATGATGCACAGGATCAAGCCTGCTGGCAATGGTTAACAGATATGCAGCATCGCCCGCTTCATTGCGTGCAAAAACTTTGGTATTGCTCACAAATAACTGCCATTCGGGGTTGTCAGGTACACGTACCTGCTGAAAATAGGATACCTGCTCCTGTGTTTTGCTTTTTATCAGGTGCAAAATTTTGGGTACGTATTCGTTGCTGTCTTCGGTGTTAAAATATTTAACGTAATAAGCGTCAGGGCCAATGGCCTGCAGTTCATCGAGCGTGGTACCCAGTATATCGAGGCCTACACTATTCATATATACTATCTGCAGCGTTTCAACCTCATGAATTATTAATGCAGAAGGAAGGTCATCAGCTATTGATTGTATCTCCGATAGTTTTTGGGTAAAAGTTTTATCCATCAATAAAATAACCGTTGTTTAATATTGGTAAGGTAGGCCAAAATAGTTAAACTTAATTATTTTACTTTGAAGTTATTTATCTGTTAAAGCAATTAAAATGGCTTTATTAGGAAATATAAGCAAACAATAGTGCGCAATTTGCCATTATAAGAAAAATGTATGGTGATGGATGGATTGTAATGTTTAGTTTATGCCGGTATTAATTATTTATGCCTTGCTGCATTAATGTACTTTCAAAGTTCGATATTCGCTTTTTTAAAAAATGAAAATAGCAGTTTACGGCAGGCCGTTTAATGAGCCATCTGTTTTACCTTTTATACAGCAGGTTTTTGATAGCCTTGCACAGCACGGTGTTGATATTTATGTACACCAGCAACTCCACGAATATTTGCAGGATAAACTAACCACAGTGCAATATAATGTGTTGCGCCCTGCCGAAACCTTAAAAGGCTTTATAGATATTTTTATAACGCTTGGGGGCGATGGCACCCTGCTTGATACGGTTACCTTGATTCGTGATTCGGGGATCCCTGTTATCGGTATCAATTTTGGCCGCCTGGGCTTTTTGGCCAGCGTTAATAAAAGTGATATTACGGCAGCCATTCATGCCGTGGTGAACAGGCAGTTTACCTGCGATTGCCGCGAATTGCTTACCGTCGACTCGGACCCTAATGTTTTTGGCAGCAATAATTTCGCCCTTAATGATGTAACCATCCATAAGCGCGACGATGCCGCCATGATCATAACCCATGTGTTTTTGAACGATGAGTTTTTAAATTCATATTGGGGCGATGGCATTATCATCTCAACATCAACCGGCTCAACAGCTTATTCATTAAGCTGCGGGGGGCCTATTATTTTTCCGCAATCAAATAGTATAGTGGTAACCCCGGTATCGCCCCATAACCTTAACGTGCGGCCTATAGTGATCCCTGATACCAGCAAACTTTGTTTTGAGGTGGAAAGCCGCAGTGCTAATTATATCATCTCCTGCGATTCGCGGACGGAAGTTTTAGATCAAACAGTTAAGTTTCATGTTCAAAAAGCCAGTTTTCAGTTAAATTTAATTCGCCTTAGTAATGAAAGCTATTTAACTACGTTAAGGAATAAACTGCTTTGGGGCCTTGACGCCCGTAATTACTAAATTTGATTAATGCCTAAATTTCTACTTCTTACCATATTCTTGTTTTTTACTTATCAGCTGCAGGCCCAAACCTGGGAAATAGGCGGATCGATAGGCGGCGCGGGGTATATAGGTGATCTTAACCCTAATAACCCTGTTAAAGTGAGCGGTGTTTCGGCAGGTATCTTTGGTAAAAGAAATTTTGATGGCTATTTTTCGGCTAAACTGAATATCGGCGTTGGTAATATATCGGCTTATGACAACCGGTCCGGCTATCAGCAGTTTCGTGATCGTAATCTCAATTTTAAAGATCAATTGCGGGAGGTAAGTCTCGTGGGCGAGTTTAACTTTATGAACTATATCCCCGATGCCGGACGAAACAAATACACGCCTTATATATTTACAGGTATAGGTATTACATCTTACGCGCCGCGTGCACAGGATTTTAACGGGCACGAGGTTGGCTTAAGGCAGCTAAAAACCGAAGGCCAGGCTAAGCCTTATGGTAATAACACTGTCGTAATACCATATGGGTTAGGTATCAAGTATAATTTATCCGGTAAGTTTACAGTTATGGCCGATATGGGTTACCGGTATGCATTTACAGATTACCTGGATGATGTAAGCGGGGTATATGCCGATAAAAGTAAAATGACCACGGCCGGCGCTTTACTTTCTGATCGTTCGGGCGAAAAAACGGGTAATTATATCGGTACCGTTGGTTCTCAGCGTGGCGACTTTAAATCGCATGATACCTACTTCTTCCTCAACTTTACTATCTCGTTTACTTTTGTAACGGCAAACTGCTACTACTAATTACACCAGGCCTGCAATACATGCTGTGGAATTATTGCTGCTCTTTAGGTAATAATTCAATATTTAATTCGTTTTAAATTTAAAAAACGATATTTAATTTCAATTTTGTGTTGTATTTGCTAATTTAGTATTGTAATTAATTATTAACCTAAAATCTTTTAAAGTCATGGCCGAATTAAACTCATCTCCCCAAAATGGCGGCGGAAAGCACAAACGCAAAAAAATAAATGCCCGCGTTGATCTTACTGCCATGGTCGACCTGGCATTCCTGCTCATTACTTTTTTTATCATGACCACCACGCTGGCTAAACCTAAGGCCATGGATTTGACCATGCCGGATAAAACGGGTATCGATACAGGGCTGCCTGTTCCGGCGAGCCGCACTTTAACTGTTGTTTTAGGAAAAAATAACAAGGTCATGTATTTTTTGGGCGAGTTACAGAAACCCATCATCGCGCCCTTGGTTACCGACTTTAGTGCCAATGGCATTCGAAAGGCCATCATCGAAACCAATAAAAAAGTACACGGTAGCTCAGGCAAGAGTATGATAGTATTGGTAAAACCAAGCGATAAATCGCAATACAGTAATTTGGTGAGTACGCTTGATGAACTGGCTATTACCGGCATTCAGCTATATGCCATAGTCGATATTGCGCCAGCCGATGTTGATGCGCTTAAACAAAAAGGGATATAATAGTGTGATGCAATTGTAAGCAAATTTGCGGGCAGCTTTTCGGAGCCGGCAGCTTTCATTATCAGGCAGATAATGGCTGCCGGCTTCTTGTTTTTTTAAGCTTTAAACCAAATATTATGAAAAATCATTGTTTTGATAGCTGTTTAGGCAGTTTTAATATATTATTCGCAATAACATTTTCTTTTAACACGGGATACTAAAAAAATACAAAGTAAGTTTTACCTTTGTACCCTGAAAAATCCGTCAATTTGCGTAGCAAAAATGGCAGATACGGGTAATTAATAATTGATTAGTCTAACAACCGAATATCGCAGACCATAGTATTGATGAAAAATTTTACACAATTGTGTTTGTACAGGGTGGCTTTTGATAAGGAGTAATATGGATTATTTGGATCAGATTGATTTGTCGAGACTACCGCAGCACGTAGCTATTATTATGGATGGCAACGGGCGCTGGGCAAAAGGGAAAGGCAAATTAAGAATATTTGGCCATCACAACGGTGTAACATCTGTTAGGGATGTTGTTGAGGGGGCCGATAAATTAGGTATTAAATATATCACCTTATATACATTTTCGTCCGAAAACTGGAACCGGCCCAAGCTGGAGGTTATGGCTATTATGGAGTTAATGGTAACCACTATTCATAAAGAGGTTCCCGGCTTTATGAAAAACAATATCAGGCTAAATGCCATCGGCGATCTGGACACACTGCCCGAAAAATGCCTTCGCGAACTTAATAATGCTATTGAAACAACAGCCGGCAATACCGGTGTGGTGCTTACGCTTGCTTTAAGCTATAGTTCTCGCCGCGAAATTGTACGGGCCGCAAAAAATATAGCCATAAAGGTAAAAAACGGCGAGTTGAATGCGGAAGATATTAATGAAGAGGTTTTTGAACAAAACCTTTTTACAGGCGATATGCCAAACCCCGAACTGCTGATCAGAACCAGCGGTGAATACCGTATAAGTAATTATTTATTATGGCAGATTGCTTACGCCGAGTTGTATTTTACAACCAAATTATGGCCCGATTTCAGGAAAGAAGACCTGTATGAAGCAGTGATCGATTTCCAGAAACGCGAGCGCCGTTTTGGCTTAACAAGTGAGCAGGTGAACTAAATTTTTACTTTTAACAAATTTTAACAACTGTATAAATTATTTTTAGCCCACTAAAATATTCGAATGTATAAATTTCTTTTTGCTATTCTTTTCTCGGTTTTGGCTACTACGGCTTTCGCCCAGATATCCAATGGGCCGAGGCCTACGCTTACAAAATCGATACCTGCTGATAGTTTAAGTTATCTTAATCCTAAAGATTATATTATTGGTGGTATTTCTGTTAGTGGCGCAAAATATCTTGATAAAGACATCCTGATCCAGTTATCCAAATTAACCAAAGGCGATCGTATCAACCTGCCGGGCGAACGTAATGCCGAGGTAATTAAAACCTTATATCAACAGGGCTTATTTGATGATGTTCAGTTAAACATCACCAAAATTAATATGGATACTATTTATTTGGAGATTGCTGTGTTGGAGCGTCCGCGTTTGTCACGCATGCACTTAACCGGCATTCGCAAAGGCGAAATTGAAGATGTTCAGAAAAAATTGAACGACCGTGTAGGCAAGATCGTAAATGAAAATCTTATCAGCACAACTACAGCTATAATTAAAAAGCATTTTAACGAAAAAGGTTTCTTAAACACTACCGTTACCATTACCCAGCGTAAAGATCAGGGCGATGTTAACAGCGTTATATTGGATGTTGCCATTGATAAAAAGACCAAGGTTAAAATTAACGACGTTATTTTTGAAGGCAACAAAGCATTTAGCACCGGAACCCTGCGCGGATTTTTAAGTAAAACCCGCAAGCGTAAATGGTATAACCTGTTTGGTTCGAAGAAGTTTAAACAGGATAAATACGAAGAAGATAAGCAGAACCTCGTTGAAAAAATGCAGGCCAGGGGATACCGTGATGCCGAGATCCTGAGCGATTCTGTTTGGAAGCATGACGATGAAACCGTAAACGTAAAGCTGAAGGTATACGAAGGCCCTAAATATTACTTTGGTAATGTTAAGTTTTCGGGTAATGCCAAGTATACCACTGATCTGTTAAACAGGATCCTTCATGTGAAAAAAGGCGATGTATTTAGCGAAGATGAATTGAACAAGCGCTTAAGCGGCCCAACTCCGGGTAACGATGACGTTTCATCGCTTTACCTTAATGATGGCTACTTAACCTTTAATGCCGATCCGGTACAAACAAGGGTTTATAATGATACTGTAGATGTTGATGTTAGGATTTATGAAGGCCCTCAGTATACCATTAACCGCGTTATGTTAAAAGGTAACGACGTTACCAACGATAAAGTGGTAATGCGTGAGATCCAGACAAAACCGGGTCAAAAGTTCAACAAAGAGCTACTGATTCGCAGTGCGCGTGAAATTGGCCAGCTGGGCAACTTTGACGAGCAAAAAACCGAACCTAAACCAACCAACATCAATCCGCAGGATGGTACTGTTGATTTGGTTTACAACGTAGTTGAAAAACCTTCAGACCAGATCGAGCTTTCGGGTGGTTTTGGTGGCGGCCAGTTGGTAGGCACCTTGGGTTTAACCTTTAATAACTTCTCTATCCGTAATATCTTCCACCTTAAAGCTTACAAACCGCTACCAAAAGGCGATGGTCAGAAACTGAGCTTAAGGGGGCAATCGAGCGGTCGTACTTATCAAAACTTCTCGTTCACATTTTCCGAGCCGTGGTTAGGTGGCAAAAAACCAATCTACTTTGCATTGTCGGCTTATACACAGGGAAGTTCAACAGGGCAGTATTATCCAAAAACAAGCCCATACTACAACAAATTGCGTATTAACGGTGTGGGCGTTACGTTGGGTAAACGCTTAAAATGGCCTGATAACTATTTCCAGTTAAACTACTCACTTAACTTTGATCATTACAGCCTTGATAACTATACCGGTTACCTGTTTACCAACGGTACCTCTTATAACATTAAATTAACCCAGGAGCTGACACGTAACTCAATAGATGCGCCTATTTTCCCAACCCAGGGCTCAAACATTAAATTTACGGTACAGGCTACACCACCATACTCATTGTTTAATAACATCAATTATAAAATAGCAACCCCCGAAGATCGTTACCATTTTGTTGAGTACTATAAGTTTAAATACGATGCACAGTGGTTCTCGAAACTGGTAGGCAAATTTGTATTGATGTCGCAGGTAAGGTTTGGTTTCCTTGGCCAGTATAATCATGAAGTTGGCCCATCGCCATTTGAACGCTTTAAATTAGGCGGCGATGGTATGCAGAGCTACCAGTTTTTACAGGGTAGCGAGATCATCGGTTTACGTGGTTACCAAAACTTCTCAATTGTACCTGAAGGCTCAAACGAAACTCAAAATACAAACACCGGTAGCGCTATTTATAATAAATACACACTGGAACTTCGCCACCCGGTTATTGCAAGCCAGTCGGCAACAATTTTCTTGCTGGCCTTCGCCGAAGGCGGTAACGCGTGGAACCAGTTTAGCCAGTTTAATCCGTTTAACGTAAGGCGTTCGGTAGGTGTGGGCGCAAGGATATTTTTGCCTATATTTGGCTTATTGGGGTTAGATTATGGTTATGGCTTTGATAAAATACCGGGACAACCGGATGCAAATAAAGGCCAGTTCCATTTTACAATTTCTCAGAGTTTATCCGGCGGTTTTAATTAATTTGCGTACCGAATATATGAAGAAGATAATTTTAGTGGCCTTTTTAACGTTAACTGCTTTTGCAGGCGCTTATGCGCAACGTTTTGCTTATGTTGATTCGGAGTATATATTAAAGCACATGCCCGAGTATGCCTCATCACAAAAGCAATTAGCTGCATTATCTGATCAGTGGCAGAAGGAAGTTGATGGCCGTTTTCAGGAAATTGACCGCCTGTATAAAGCTTATCAGGCCGACCAGGTGTTGATGACCCCTGATATGAAAAAACGCCGTGAGGCCGAAATTGTTGATAAAGAAAAGGCCGCGAAAGATTTTCAACGCCAGAAGTTTGGTCCGGATGGTGAGCTTTCACAAAGAAGCACAGCGCTGATTAAACCAATTCAGGATAGGGTGTCTAAAGCTGTACAAGCAATTGCCGAAGGCGATAACCTGGATATGATTTTTGATAAAAACAGCGAGGTAATTATGTTATATGCTAACCCGCGGTATGATAAAAGCGCGGATGTTATAACCAGATTGGGACTAAAACCCGGGGTATTTGCTAAATAATTTGAATTAAAATAAATCGAACTATTATTTAAACACAGAAAAAGGAAAATGAAAAAACTATTTAAAGTTGCCTTAGTTGCAGTAGGTTTGTTATTTGCGGGCAGCTTTGCAAATGCTCAGACTAAGATCGGCCACATCAACTTCAATCAGCTGATTGATCTGATGCCCGAAACTAAAACTGTAACTGCTTCGATACAGGCTTATCAAAAAACATTTATTGATCAGCTTACTACAATGAATAATGAGTACCAGACAAAAGGCCAGGACTACCAGTCAAAAAGGGCAAGCATGACCGATGCTGTACGTACTGCTAAAGAAAACGAGCTTACCGATATTCAAAAACGTATGAATGATTACCAAAACAATGCCCAGCAGCAGGTTGATGCTAAAAGGCAGGAATTAGGTAAGCCGCTTATTGATAAAGCTACCCAGGCAGTACAGGCTGTAGCTAAAGAAAAAGGCTATGCTTATGTATTGGATTCATCACAGATCACTTTATTGGTATCTCCTGATGCTGATGACCTGATGGCGGCTGTGAAATTAAAATTAGGTTTGAAATAAGAAATACAAATGACATAAAAAAAGCGCCCTGATTAAACGGGACGCTTTTTTTATGTTTGCCATTTAAATTACACATTGTTATTTTAGCCGGGGTAAGGGTAGCTGTCAAATGTTCCTGTTCATTGTAAGCTCTCCTGCGGTTAGTTCATAAGTAATTTGCTGATACACGTTACAAAAACAAACAGATAATTATTATCCATTATTAAACACAGGACACAAAACAAAATGAAAAAACTATTTAAAGTCGCCTTAGTTGCAGCAGGTATGTTGTTCGTGGGTAGTTTCGCTAAAGCGCAAACAAAAATAGGTTATGTTAATTTTAGCCAGGTTATTGATCAGATGCCTGAAACTAAAACTGTTTCTACAACATTACAGGCCTATCAAAAAACATTCATTGATCAGTTAACCACTATGAACAATGAGTTACAAACCAAAGGTGCCGATCTGGAAAAAAACGGTTCAACTTTGACAGATGCTGCCCGTTCAGCAAAAACTTCTGAATTGCAGGATATCCAGAAACGCATGAACGATTACCAAAACAACGCTCAGCAACAAGTTGATGCTAAAAAACAAGAATTAGGCAAACCCATTATTGATAAAGTTAGCCAGGCTGTACAGGCAGTAGCTAAAGAAAAAGGTTATGCTTATGTACTGGATTCATCACAGGTTAGCATGATCGTATCTCCTGCAGGCGACGACCTGATGGCTGCCGTGAAATTGAAATTGGGTTTAAAATAAAATCACCTTTAAGTAAATTATACAAAAGCGCCCCGTAATTACGGGGCGCTTTTTTTATGTTTGTATATGTCAAATCAACCAATTGGTATTTTTGATTCGGGTTATGGCGGGTTAACAGTTTTCCGTTCTATCATTGAGCAACTGCCCGGCTATGATTATATTTATATGGGCGATAATGCCCGTGCACCCTATGGCAACCGCTCATTCAGCACCATACACCAGTATACCTGGGAATGCGTACAGTGGATGTTTGACCAGGGATGCCCCTTAGTGATCCTGGCGTGTAATACGGCATCGGCCAAAGCATTACGTACCATTCAACAGCAGGACCTTAAACAGATAGGTGATCCGTCGAAAAGGGTATTGGGTGTCATCCGCCCTACGGCCGAGGTTATTGGCGATTATACTAAAACCAAAGAAATTGGAGTACTTGGTACAAAGGGCACAGTACAGTCTGGCTCATACCTGCTGGAGATTCAGAATTTTTTCCCCGACATAAAAGTTTACCAACAGGCTTGCCCGCTTTGGGTGCCGTTAATTGAAAACGGCGAATATGACAAACCCGGTGCCGATTTTTTTGTGCAGTTGTACCTGGACCAGATCATGGCGCAATCGCCCAACATCGATACCATTTTACTGGCTTGCACACATTACCCTATCATCCAGGGAAAAATTAAAGCGCATTTACCCGAAGGCGTGAATGTAGTTGGCCAGGGCGATATAGTTGCCCAAAGCCTGGTTAATTACTTAAACCGCCATCCCGAAATTGAGCAAAAGCTGAGCCGGAATGGCGAAAATAAGTTTTATACCACTACCGACGATACTGCCGATTTTGACCATCACGCGTCGCTATTCTTCTCGGCCCCGGTAAAATCAACGTTTATATCGGCAAATGATTTGGTGGCTTGCAAGTGAGTGTAAAAGCACAAGTCAGCCACCCTAATCCCGTCACACAAGACTTGCGCTAAAAAACGGAAATTCATTAAATTCGAGTTCAGACGAACAAATCAGAACCACTCAGCTAATCAACCATTCACCAAACTCAAAAAACAACAAACCCTATCAACTTAATATATAATTTAATCATTCTAAATAACTCAACATTTAGTAAGTTTGCACCCTTAAGCAAATATTCCTGTTGAACTATTATTTTACATATTTTATTGCAGCAATTGGGTTGTTCAGTTTTTCGGCCTTTTTCGCTTTATTCGGTGTATATGCCGAGCGTAAAATATCAGCGTTTATACAAGACAGGCTCGGTCCAACGGAAACGGGAAAATATGGTTCGCTGCAAACGCTGGCCGATATTTTAAAGATGCTTCAGAAAGAGCTGATCGTCCCGGCAGCGGCAGATAAGTGGTTGTTTATGCTGGCACCGGCGGTGATATTTATTGCCGTGTACCTTGGTTTCGCCGCGCTACCCTGGGCCCCCGGACTTATCCCTTCAAAAACAAATATTGGTCTTTACTATATTTTCGCTATTATCTCTATCGAGACATTGGGCATCCTGATGGCGGGATGGGGATCGAACAATAAATACTCCATACTGGGTGCTATGCGCTCTGCGGCACAGATCATTTCGTACGAGATTCCCGCGGGCTTTGCCATCATATCTGTTGTAATGATTGCTCAAACGCTCGACTTGCAGGTGATCTCGGCCCAGCAGGGCATTTTGGCTGCTGAAAAGATAAAATTCGCCGGTTTTTGGGATGTATCTCAAATAGGTGGTTTATTTAGTTGGAATGTTTTTAGGGCGCCGCATTTGCTCATCGCATTCGTAATTTATTTCATAGCTTCATTAGCCGAAAGTAACCGGGCTCCGTTTGATATTCCGGAGGCGGAATCGGAACTGGTAGCCGGTTTCCATACCGAGTTTACTGGCATCCGCTTTGCACTTGTGTTTTTGGCCGAATATTCGATGATGTTCCTGGTATCCATGATAGCGGTGATATTGTTTTTAGGGGCCTGGAATACGCCGCTGCCTAATATTGGCGGTGTTAAGCTGGCAACCTGGACAACCGGGGTGGCCTGGGGGATACTATGGGTGGTAATAAAAACATTGAGCCTGGTGGGTGTTCAAATGTGGATCAGGTGGACACTGCCCCGTTTACGGGTAGACCAGCTGATGAACCTTTGCTGGAAAGTATTAACCCCGCTGGCTTTCGCCTGTATGCTGATATCGGGTGTATGGAGGTTGTGGTTAATGTGATTTTTAATTTCGGATGTCGGATGTTCGATTTCGGATTTGGAAAAGTTGAAATATAGAATTTATTAAAATATAAAATAACGGATTTAACGAAGAGAAAGGGCAATATCCTGGCAATCCTAAAATCCTAAAAATCATGGTTCAGAAAGTAATTAACGCGTTTACAACGGCATGGAAAGGTTTAAGCCTTACCGTACGCCACCTTTTTGCGGGCAACGGCAAAAGGGAGATCGTGACCGTGAGCGACAGCAATTACTTTAAACAGCTGGAGTATGGCACCAATACCATTCAATATCCTAAACAGCAGTTGCCGGTGCCCGAAGTAGGCCGGTACCAACTGGATGTGGAAATGGACGATTGTATAGTGTGTGACCTTTGCGCCAAGGTTTGTCCGGTTAATTGTATTGATATTGAATCGATCAAGGCAACGGAAGCTATCGGGCAAACATCCGACGGTACAACCAAGCGTTTGTATGCAGCCAAATTTGATATTGATATGGCCAAATGTATGTATTGCGGCTTGTGTACCATTGTGTGTCCAACCGAATGCATTACCATGACTAACCAGTATGATAAAACTGTTTTTCAGCTAAGCGACCTGGTTTACCAGTTTTCGGATATGACACCCGAAGATGCCGCCGAAAAGCGTGCCCTTTTTGACAAACAACAGGCCGAAAAACAGGCTGCCAAATTAGCTGCCATGAAACAAAAGGAGGGCGGGGCATGAGCTCAGTGCGTATGTTGTTTTATGTGATGAGCTTTATTGCGGTAAGTTCGGCCCTTTATGCGGCATTAAGCAAGAACCTGGTAAGGAGTATTTTTATATTTTTTGTGACGTTGTTTGCACTGGCCGGCTTGTATGTATTGGCCCTTGCCGATTTTGTGGCGGTAACGCAAGTGGTGATTTATGTAGGAGGCATCCTGGTGCTCATCCTTTTTGCATTTATGCTCTCCGGTCGGGAAACTTTGAATGTGATCCAACAGCAAAAAGGGAAATTCATTAATATGGCTAAAGTGCCGGCTGTTATACTGGCTGTACTGTTTTTTGCGGTGATCATAAATGTTATCCTTAAGGCCGATGCTGATAACCTGCCATGGGTAAAGCAGTCCATCGCGCAAAAAAATGAGATCGTACCAACTACTTTGATGACCGAAAATATCGGTATTAATTTAATGACCACTTACCTGTTACCTTTCGAGGCCATCTCTGTTTTACTGCTGATGGCTTTGGTGGGTGCGGCGCATTTATCACGTAAGGAGGGCAGGGCATGATCACGTTAACCGATTTTTTACTGGTAGGTGCCCTGTTATTTTGTACCGGGATGTACATGATTGTATCCAAACGCAACTCCATACAGGTATTAATAGGTATTGAACTGATGCTGAATGCTGCCATTTTAAACCTGGTGGCTTTCGGTAAATATGATAAACTAAACAACGGCGGACAGGTGTTCGCCCTGTTTGCTATTGTGTTGGCCGCAGCAACAACGGCAGTAGCCCTGGCCATTATCCTGAATGTTTACCGGAGATATAAAACCATTGATCCGGATGAGATTAAAAA
Organism: Mucilaginibacter sp. SJ; assembly: GCF_028993635.1. Taxonomy (NCBI): domain Bacteria; kingdom Pseudomonadati; phylum Bacteroidota; class Sphingobacteriia; order Sphingobacteriales; family Sphingobacteriaceae; genus Mucilaginibacter; species Mucilaginibacter sp. SJ. Next base: position 2,677,942 of record NZ_CP118631.1, on the reverse strand, counting down.
TTTGAGGGATTAAAATATTGTAGAGACGTATCACATGCGTCTCCCTTAGGACGAGCAATCATAATAAGATTTGCATATTTGGAGACGCATCACATGTGTCTCTACAGAAAATAAAGAGACAGAAAGATAATTGAACAACGCTATACCATATACCGAGCCAACTATCATCAGCTACACCATTGCAGCTGTGGCTTTACCGTTGGCGGCCTCGCTCATCAACTTTTGTCTGCCCGTAAAAAGTAAAGCAGCAGGCTGGATATCGACGCTGGCTATTTTAGCGGGTTGTGTATTATCGGCTATGGTATTTGCCACAGTTTGGAACCGGCAACCGTTGCATACACAAAAGCTTTGGTTTACTATAGGCAATACCAAAGTCTTCGCGGGCATCCTGCTTAATAACCTTTCAGTGATGATGTTGCTGCTGGTATCATTGGTCGCTTTACCGGTACATGTCTACTCTACTGCGTACATGAAGCATGACGACCGATACAGTCGTTATTTCACTTACCTCAGCTTTTTCTGTTTCAGTATGCTGGCTTTGGTGGTGGCGGATAGCCTGGTGCTGTTCTACGCTTTCTGGGAGCTGGTGGGCTTTTCGTCATACCTGCTTATCGGTTTTTGGTTTACGAGGGATAAAGCGGTACAGGCCAATAAAAAAGCCTTTATCATGAACCGTATTGGCGATATTGGTTTACTGAGCGCCATCATCATCCTTTTTGCCCAGTTCCATACATTTGATATTGCCACACTTTTCATTAACGATAATTTGGTGTTTAAATCCGTTATTCATGATGGTTTGTGGATCTCTGCTTCAGGGCAGATCCCCGCTATATGGCAATATGTGGCCTGCATTGGTGTATTTATGGCTGTTGCGGCTAAATCGGCGCAATTCCCATTGCATACCTGGCTACCCGATGCCATGGAAGGGCCAACGTCGGTTTCGGCGCTGATCCACGCGGCTACTATGGTGGCTGCCGGTGTATTTCTGCTGGGCAGGGTTTATCCTTTGTTTACCGATACAGAGTTAACGGTTCTTGCCGTTATAGGTTGCTTTACAGCTTTTATGGCCGCCACCATCGCGCTTACGCAAAACGATTTGAAACGTGTACTTGCTTATTCAACTATATCGCAATTGGGTTACATGATCCTGGCGATGGGGGTTGGGGCTTATGGTTCGTCGTTATTCCACCTGGCTACGCATGCCTTTTTCAAATGCCTGCTGTTTTTGGTAGCCGGAATCGTGATCCATGAAATGCAGCATATTAAAGAGGAAAATGGCCTGGATATCGACCCGCAGAATATACTGCATATGGGTGGCTTGCGTAAAAAGCTGCCGCTCACTTTTATGGTCGCGGTTGTTGGCTCGCTTGCGCTGATCGGTATTCCGCTTACATCGGGTTATCTGTCAAAAGATGGGATCCTGATCCAGGCGTTTGAATGGACCGAGGGTAGAAGCGCATGGCTTAAACTGATCCCGGCAGGTGCATTATTTACCAGTTGGCTTACTGCCTTTTATGTATCAAGGTTAATAGTGAAAGTATTTTTTGGAGAGTTTCGCTTGTTGAAACATCACCCTGACATTAAACTACATATCAGCGATGGAGGTTGGCAATATCGTGTGCCATTGATCCTGCTGGCGGTTTGTAGTTTGTTTCCCTTGTTTTCGCTTAATCCTTTCTTTTATGAAAAAGCCTGGCTATTCGAAAGCTTAAAACCTGCCGAATTCATGGCCCGCGAAAATATCTACCATACCATTATTCCGATAGGGGTGAATATCTTAAGCGTTTTTGTAATGTACGCGGCCTATGCTATCTACGTAAAAAGAAATACGTTCTCGTTTCCGCAAACCGGCTTCTTTTACCGCTTATCCTATAATCAATGGTATTTGGATAAGATCTATAAAAAAGTAATCGTAAAACCAATCCTTGGCCTGGGTAAAACCTGCTTCTGGTTCGACAGGAATATTATTGACGGACTAATCCATTCAATTGAACGACTGAGCCGGAAGATAGCAGACCTTACCGCCTGGTGTGATAAATATATTGTCGACGGATTTTTGCATTTGATGGCTGCATTAGTGCAAAGTATTGGCAATTTTGCACGTAAATTTCAAAACGGAAAAGTGCAGTACTACCTGTATAGCATGCTGCTCATTGTGTTGGTACTCTTTATTTTAAAAATACTGATCTGAATTTAATGAACCTACTAACCCTACTCATATTCATACCTGTACTGTTTGCGCTGGTGATCGTATTGCTGCCATCGTCGGTTCGGGGGAGTTTTAAATATATTACCCTGCTGGCTACGCTTTTACAACTTGGTATCAGCATCGTGATCTACCTTAACTTTAAAACAGGTGCGGCAACGGCCGGTATTAATCATGAAGATCAGTTTCAGTTTGTACAGAAACTGCCATGGATTGCCCTTAACCTGGGCAGCATGGGCAAAATGCAGATAGATTATTTTGTAGGGATAGATGGCATTTCTGTAACAATGCTGGTAATGTCGGCACTGGTGATGGTTGTTGCTACGCTGGCTTCCTGGGAGATCAAAAGTAATCTCAAAGGTTTCTTCCTGTTGTTTTTACTGCTGGATATGGCTGTAATGGGTGTGTTCTGTGCCTTGGATTTCTTCCTGTTTTACTTGTTTTATGAGCTCATGTTACTGCCCCTTTATTTCCTGATAGGGATGTGGGGCGGCGTTCGCCGGGAATACGCAGCCATCAAGTTTTTCCTTTACACGCTGTTTGGCTCCGTATTTATGTTACTGGTGATGGTAGGTTTATATCTTTCGGTAAGCGACCCGGCAACAGGCAGCCATACTTTTAATATTATCCAGATGATGAACCCGGCTAACTATGCCCAAGGTTCGGTATTTTCAGTGGCGGCACATCAAACTATATTGGGGATGCCTGCGCGTACGGTTGGTTTTGTGGTATTGTTTATTGCATTTGTCATCAAAGTACCGGTTGTGCCTTTACATACCTGGCTGCCCGATGCGCACGTTGAAGCGCCCACACCGGTATCTATCATTCTTGCAGGGGTATTGCTTAAAATTGGTGGTTATGGTATTATCCGTATTTGCCTGGGGATCTTCCCGGAGATAGCATCATCCGGAGCTTTCTGGCTTGGGTTGATTGGGGTTGTTTCGATATTATATGGTGCCTGCAACGCGCTGGCCCAGCGCGATCTGAAGCGGATGATCGCTTACTCATCGGTATCGCACATGGGTTTTGTGTTACTGGGCATTGCCTCGCAAACTGCCGAAGGTGTAAGCGGCGCAGTGATGCAGATGGTAAGCCATGGCTTTTTATCATCAATGCTGTTCTTTTTAGTGGGTGTGGTTTATAACCGCGTGCACGACAGGGATATTTATCATTTCCGCGGATTGGGCATGCAGATGCCTCAATATACAGCCTTTGTTATGGTGGCTTTTTTTGCTTCCTTAGGCTTGCCGGGCTTTTCGGCATTTGTGGCCGAAGCATTTACACTGGCGGGTACATTTAAATCGCCAACGGTTAACGGTTTGCTGCCATACTGGATGGCTGTTTGCGGTTCGGTTGGTATCCTGTTGGGAGCAGCTTATTTTCTGTGGACACTGCAGCGCATGTTCTTCGGAAAAGTATCTCTTAAAGGCGGCGAGGTTTGGAAAATAGCACTTACCGATGTAAGCATTCGCGAAAAGCTGGCATTGATACCAATGGCTGCTGCGGCGCTTGCTTTAGGTTTGATGCCATCGTTGGTATTTGGAAAAATCAATGATTCGGTACTGGCATTGATACAGTTTTTACAGGCTAAATAAAAAAATAGTGTTTCAACATAAATTCATTTATGGAAAAGTGCATACACCTGCATCTTTTATTTACGCTGCCCCCGGCAACCCGGGCATAAGCGAAATAACAGATGGTATGTATTTAACCGAAGGAATTATGTTAAGAAAATTATCTATCGCAGCAGTATTGCTTTTTATTGCTGCAGCAACCAGGGCCGATGAAGGCCAAAAAGTAGCCTCCAAAGTTCAGAAAGTAACTGTGTTTTTGAATGGGGCACAGGTAAGTCGTACCGCATTGGTCAATATCAGCCCCGGCACATCAACGCTGGTGTTTGAAAACCTGTCGCCTGGAATTGATGTGCAGAGCATCCAGGTAAATGCAGGCGGCGATTTTACCATTCTGTCGGTTAATCACGAACTTGATTTTGCCGATAATGACATCAGGCAAAAAAATATACAGGCTATTGAAGCGAAGGCAAAGCTGGTAAGAAACAAAATAGCCTTGCAAAACAACGTGCTCTCTATTTACCAGGAAGAAGCTAATACACTGGCTAAAAACCCGGTGAGCAATGGTACTAATGTTGCGCTGGATCCGGTTAAGCTGAAACAGACACTCGACTTTCAGACAGCTCGCTTAAACGAGATCAAAAAGAATCAGCAAGCCGTAAATGATCAGATAGATTTGTTTAACGACCAGCTGGAAGATTATAACAAACAAATTGCAGAGATTAACAAAGCAGGTGTTAAAACAACCAGTAATGTTTTGGTCACTGTATCGGCAAAAGTAGCCTTGCAGGCAAATTTTACTTTAAGTTATCTGGTGCGAAACGCGAGCTGGTTCCCTACCTACGATATCCGTGCTAAAAATGTTAACAGTCCAATAACTATCGTTTACAAAGCCAACGTGTCGCAGAAAACTGGTGAGGACTGGAAAAGCGCTAAGCTTACCTTATCAACCGGTAACCCAAGCGTAAATGGGGCGAAGCCCGAGCTTACGCCTACCTATCTTAACTTTGGTATGTACTATTCAGGTACTGGTGTTCCAATAACTAAAGTAATGGGTAGAGTGGTGAGTAAGGATGATAACAGCTCAATACCTGGTGTAAGCATCAGGGTAAAAGGTACATCAATAGGGGCCGTAAGTGATGCCGGTGGAAATTACAGCATCCAGATCCCTAACGCCAATGCTGTGCTTACTTACAGTTTTATTGGATATGAAACATTAGAAAGGCAGGCCAATGCGCCAATGCTCAACGTGGCGCTAAATCCGTCTTCACGACAGCTTAACGAGGTGGTTGTTGCAGGTTATGGCACGGAATATAAAAGGGATTTGACCGGCGCTGTTGCGAGAATACAAGATAAAAATATAATTAACACGGTTCCTATCGAAGTAAAAAAAGAAGAGAACCAAACCAATATCGAGTTTAATATCGCCAACCCTTATACGGTACCAAGCGATGGCAAACAATATGCGGTTGAAATTAGCCAATATAATATCGATGCTACTTATCAATATTACGTGGCGCCAAAATTGAGTACCGATGTATTCCTTACCGCGCAGCTTACCAACTGGAATAAATACAGTTTTCTTTCGGGCGAGGCCAACCTGTTTTTTGAAGGAACATACATTGGCAAGTCGCTGATTAATACCGATGCTACTACGGATACGCTGAACCTATCGTTAGGTATGGATAAAAACATTGTAGTTACCCGTACATTGGAGAAAGGTTTCGCTATGCGCCAGTCATCAGGTTCCAACCAAAAGGAAACCCGTAACTGGCTAATCGACGTGAAAAACAGGAAAAGCCAGTCGGTTAATTTATTGGTGGAAGACCAGGTGCCGGTTTCACAAAATAAAGATATCGAAGTAGAGGCGCAGGAAACATCTGGCGCAAAACCTGATGCAACAACAGGTAGGGTTTCATGGAATTTCATGTTAAATTCGCTCGATGAAAAGAAGGTGAAACTAAAATATCAGGTTAAATACCCCAAAAATCAATCAGTAATAGTACAATAAAATATAAATGCACGATCTGCTCCCCCATATATCAGTTCAGTTAACCAATGTTTTTGGCAGCATACCCTATTTTATGCCCGAAATTTATTTAACCGGGCTGTTTTTGGTAGTGCTGATAACCGACCTGATATTTGGGCGCAGATCTGTAAAGCTTTGTAAAATAGTAGCCTGCGCCGGCTTGCTGTTGGTGTTGTTTAAAGATCTGCAGCAGGTAGCCCTGATCCTTGACGGCGATCATGTTATTTTCGGCAGTATGTTACTGCTGCGCAGGTCGGCGGTATTTTTCAAGATCATTATCGATCTGCTATCATTCATCCTGTTATTAAATTTCACCTGGGATGACAAGCTGAAAAACCATCCAAAAGGATTATCCGATCTATATACCATTTCTATAGCATCCATTTTAGGCCTGCATTTAATGGCGATGGCTATTAACCTGCTCTCTGTTTATCTTGCCATCGAGATGGTATCCATAGCGTCATACCTGATGGTGGCTTACCGGTCTGAAACTGCTTTAAGTACCGAAGCCGGTTTAAAATACGTGCTTTTCGGCGCGGCATCATCGGCTGTTATGTTATACGGAATCTCCTTACTGTACGGCTTCAGCGGCTCGCTCGATCTGCCGGGTATTGTAGCACAGTTACCCAACGTAAACCCGGTAAGTGTTTCATTTGCTTTGGTGCTGGTGATGATGGGTTTAGGGTTTAAATTATCATTTATGCCGATGCATTTTTGGGTGCCCGATGTTTACCAGGGAGCGCCCACGCCGGTTACTGCATACCTGTCAACCGTGCCTAAAATAGCTGCCTTTGCATTGCTGGTAAATGTGATGCCTTTGTTCCTGTTTTCGGCGGATTGGAAAGGGATTGATTTTGGGATCGTTTTATCGGCTATTGGTATTATTACCATGATGGCTGGGAATTTTGCGGCTGTTTTGCAAAGTAATGTAAAGAGGATGCTGGCCTATTCAAGCATCGGCCATACCGGTTTTGCTTTAATGGCGGTAGTTACGTTCAATTTACAGGGCTTATCATCATTAACCTATTACCTTGCCGTTTACGCGTTAGCCAATATTGGGGCGCTGGCACTGGCATCGTACTTCAGTAATATTGTGAACGCTGAAGAGGTGGAAGCTTACAAAGGGCTGGGCTTAAAATACCCTGTAGCGTCGGTTTGTTTTGTAATTATCCTCATTTCTTTAACCGGCATCCCGGTTACTGCCGGGTTTACGGGTAAACTGTTTGTGTTTTCGGCGGCTTATAGCGCTTATGAGCAAACGCACAGTATCTGGCTGTTGTCGCTGATGATAACGGGCGCCATAACCACGGTAGTATCGTTATTTTATTACCTTAAAATTCCTTTGTATTTATTTCTGAAAAGAATAGAAAACGCCGAAGTTGCCAGTGAAAGATCTTATAATTTGCTTGTTTTGGCTATTGTTATAAGTTTTCTGCTTGTTTTATTAGGTATTCTCCCTAATTCTATCCTGAAATATCTGTAGTTGATGTTTTTTTCAACAAAAGTTAATTAGTTTCTTTTGTTTTTAGAAAAAATCATACCTTTCGTGCTGATTTAAAACATATTTTTTCTGAATACATGAAGAGGTATTTCCCTTTTTTCCTGATCTTAATTATACTTTCACTTACTTTCATTTTTCCGTCGGTTGATTTTAAGGACTCCGGTCATCCGAATTTTAATACGGGTGATATCGCCTGGATGCTGATGTCGACGGCGCTGGTTTTGATCATGACACCCGGTCTCGCGTTTTTTTACGGAGGGATGGTTAATAAGAAGAATGTGATCTCCACCATGCTGCAAAGTATTATTTGTATGGTGATCATTACGGTAATGTGGGGGATCTTTGGTTTCAGCCTGGCCTTTGGCGATAGCTTTTATGGCCTGATCGGTAACCCGGGAACTTATTTCATGATGAAGGGCATGTTGGGTAACGCCACCTGGAAAGCCGCGCCAACTATTCCTTTACTGCTTTTTGCCATGTACCAGTTAAAATTCGCCATTATTACCCCGGCGCTTATCACCGGTGCATTTGCCGAGCGGATCCGTTTTAACTCATATATTATTTTCCTGGTACTGTTTTCTATTTTCATATTCTCGCCGCTGGCGCATTGCACCTGGCACCCGGATGGCATATTAGCCAAATTTGGTGTGCTTGACTTTGCAGGCGGTACGGTAGTACACATGTCGGCCGGATGGGCTGCCCTGGCATCGGCCTTATATTTAAAACGTCGTAACGAGGCTAATCATTCCCCCGCCCGGATTACCTATGTAATGATAGGTACGGGCTTGTTGTGGTTTGGCTGGTTTGGTTTCAATGCAGGTTCGGCTTTTGGGGCTAACGCGTTGGCCGTTACCGCTTTGGCAACCAGTACCACTGCTTCGGCAGCTGCAGGTGTTACCTGGATCTTTTTTGACATGCTGCTCGGCCGCAAACCATCTGCAATGGGTACCTGTATTGGCGCTGTTGTAGGTTTGGTGGCTATTACACCAGCGGCCGGCTTTGTATCTGTACCGCACTCGCTGGCTATCGGTATCATATCGGCCGTGGTGAGTAACCTGGTTGTGGAATGGCGTACCCGTACTTCTATTGATGATACGCTTGATGTATTCCCTTGTCATGGCGTTGGTGGTATGGTGGGGATGCTGTTAACCGGTGTATTTGCCAGTCAGCATGTAAATGCTAATAATACAACAGGCAACGGTTTGTTTTTTGGCGAGACGCACCTGTTCCTTGTACAGTTGGTAGCATTGGTGTGCGTATCGATATTCGCATTCTTTGGTTCATTATTATTGTTAAAGATCACCGACATGATCTCGCCGTTAAGAGTTTCTGCCGAAGAAGAAGAACAAGGCCTTGACCTCAGCCAGCACGGCGAAAAATTATAATCAAGTATTTCCAACCAATCCAATAAATCTAATGAAACTCCCGGCCGCAAGGCCGGGTTTTTTGTTTGTGTGCCAGGCACGTGTGTCATCTATAGGGTGCAAGTCCCGAAGACGCATTACAGTGGGAAGTCTTAGCTTAAGGCAAGGAGAAAGTGTGTGAACACAAATCTGAAGGAAGCCAGCGGCAAAAGTTCGAGCCTACGAACAGAAACTGCATATCAGGCGGGATAGTATGGGTGATGCTGCAAAAGAAGCAAAAGCCCGACACTGTACAGGATACTATAACGTAAATGCAGAGGCTACATGAACGGAAAGCGGACACACTTACCCTGGGAGGTCTGCGTAACGACGAGTTCGTAAAGCGCAGAAGTCAGCAAACGTCATATTAGTTCCGAAACGAGCTCCGCAAAGCGGAGAGGTCTCACAAAAGGATGAAGGACTGCATGTTAGAATTGGCCAAGACGCTGATGGCTCTGTGTCGTCACCGCTAACAACGGAACCCCATAAGCGAACTGCCTGCAGGAGGATAGGCCGGAAGCCGAAAGTAAAGTGCAGGAGGAGTTGAGGTGCGACATGCGAACAAGGCGGCTGTAAGCCGGAAACAAATGTTTTTTTTTAAAAGAAGTATGCTCGAAGAAATACTTGATTACAGGAACATCAGCAAAGCGCTGAAACAGGTAATGAGCAATAAAGGCGCTGGTGGGGTTGACGGTATGCAGACCGATGAACTTCGCGACTACCTGAACGAGCACTGGCGTCCGCTCAAAACAAGTATTTTAGAGGGCAGTTATCAACCAAGCCCGGTACGGAAAGTAGAAATCCCCAAGCCCACAGGCGGTCGCCGGATGTTAGGCATACCAACCGTAATCGACAGGCTCCTTCAACAAGCCATCAGTCAATGGCTAAGTCCGCAATACGAACCGGAGTTTTCCAAAACAAGTTACGGTTTCAGGCCAGGCAAGAACGCCCGTCAGGCGGTCATGCAGGCCCAGGAGTACCTCAATGAAGGTAAAACAAGGATAGTAGAGTTGGACTTGGAAAAGTTCTTCGACCGTGTCAACCACGACAAACTCATGGGATCGCTATCAAGAAAGGTAAAAGATAAACGCATCCTTGCGTTGATCGGCAGCTATCTGCGCAGCGGTATTATGGAAGGCGGGGTTTCAAGCGTCCGATTGGAAGGCACCCCACAGGGTTCACCGCTTAGCCCTCTACTTTCCAACATTATGTTAGATGAACTGGACAGAGAACTTATACGGCGCGGGCACAGCTTTGTGAGGTACGCCGACGATTGCAGCATCTACCTTAAGAACTGGAAATCAGCTCATAGGGTAGAAGGCAGTATTATCCGGTACGTAGAAAAGGAGCTTAAGCTAAAAGTGAACAGGACAAAGACGAAAGTCAGCGCCCCGGCGAAAAGCACGCTTTTAGGCTTCTCTTTCTATCGCAGCAAAGGAAAATGGGAGATACGGCTATCGAATCTGACGGTAAAACGGATTCAAGGTAAGATTCGCCGGCATACGGAGCGGAAGCACCCGAACCCAATAGCCGAAAAGATAAGAGAATTGGAGACGGTCATCATGGGCTGGATAAATTATTTTTGGATAGCCACGGCAAAATCGCAGATGCGAATGTTGGATGAACTGGTACGAACCCGTTTACGGATATGCCAATGGAAACAATGGAAGCTACCAAAAGCAAGGGTGAAGCGGCTAATAAAGCTGGGCGTTAAGAAAAGGAAAGCTTATGAGTGGGGAAATAGCAGTAAGGGATACTGTCGGGTAGCCCACAGCCCCATACTGCAAACCACGCTTAACAATCTGTACTTTAATAACTTAGGATACACAGGGTTCGAGAACAGATACTTTTGGAAAACTAAACACCAGTTATCTATATTCTGACAAACCGCCGTATACCAGACCGGTACGTACGGTGGTGTGAGCGGACGGTAAGGGAGAATTTCACTCCCTTACTTCCTACTCGATTAGGGAGGAATTTAAAATATTAACGCGGGTTCAAGCGCCCACGCTTGAATGACTTTTTAACAGGAGCATACACGCCCCCTGATATTATGGTAAGCGTGACGCCATTGGGGAGAAAAACTTAAAAATCTCCTCTTGAGATGGGGCGCGGAGGAGTGAGCCTCTTTTTACGCCCTTGTATAAGAAAGCAAAACCGCACCACAGGCAAATGGTTTACAATTCACCAATTTTAACTCTAAATCATTTTTTAAAGGGTTAAAGGTTTGTTGTCCGTTACCAATTTCAGCGGGGTTTACAAGCAAATAAAACTCATCAACCAAATCATGCTGAATTAAGGATGATACAAACGAATCTCCTCCATAAACAAGGATGTCTTTACCATTTTTCTTTTTCAATGCTTCTATCGCCGCTTTTATGTCGCCGCTTATAATTGTTGTGTTGTCCCATGGGCTTACTTTGAGGGTGTTTGAAAAAACAACATTTGGAATATCCGCGAAACGCCTTCCCAGCTTATATTCAGCGTCATTGGGGTTGTTTGCTATTGCTGTCCAATAGGGAATAAAACCTTCACCTGTTTTTCGTCCATGTAAAATACAGTCCACATTCTTAAGATTGTCGATACTGAAATCAGACATTCCGCTGTCCCATTTATTGTTGAGTGCAAGGTTCATTTGTAATTTTAACTTTCTCATGCCGATCCGTTTTAGGGTAAATTGATATTACAAAGTTACAGGCCCAGCGGCTGCAGAATAAGGCATGATCACGACATTATACCGTTATGATTGCGACATTTTAGAAGTATTCGTCCCGCGCTCATTTGCAACGAATGTTTAACAGGGGGCGTTTAAAACGCGAAAAGCAGTACAATTGCCCAGCCGCAATAAGCACTCGTTTAAAATGAGCGCAAAAAGGGGCAGTCTATTTGAGACAGCCCCTAATAAGTATAGCGACGTGGGGGTGAATCAAAAGCGCTACGCAAAAACTTTCTTACCCATACCTTCAACCGCTTTATGCGTAACCGGGTCAACCCTTTTTATGTGGATATTATTAACCGGTTTTACCACCAGCGGGATCTTTTCAATTCGTGTTTCACTGGTATCAAGTCCAAAAGCTTTAGCTTCCGACTGGGCCAGTTTTTTAATGGCAAAATAGCTGTTGAGGATAAAGCTTTCCGATACATTGAACAGGTTATTGTACGACAGGAATTTTTCCATGATCACAAACCTGAAATCGGCAGCCATATTGTATTGCTTCAATGATTCGTACTGGCTGGTAATGTTCACTTCGCCGCGCTCAACCATATCTTCTACCACTTTGCGGAATAGTACGTTTACCCTTGGCTGGATTCTGAACCCGAGGCGGAACTCGATCCGGATCACCTTGCCCGGCTCAATTTGGTCAACACTGTACTCCATGGTATATGGCTCGTCGGTACGTTCAATGTGCACAAACCAATAGGTGTCGGCGCGTTTAGGACGGCGGCTCATGATGGAGTAGATGATCTTTTCTTCAATTTGTTTGCCATTATTGGCTTTGGTAAGATAGATCAGATGCGTAGCGTATTTGTTTATGGTAGTATCATTGCTCAGCGCATTTAGTAAAGGCAGTTTCTCCTTAATATCGGTAAAATTAAGGAAGCGGTTATTGATTTTACGGGCCTTAAACCAGGTGTACATCGTAAAGATCAGGCCAACTTCAAATCCCACAAAAAACAAACGTTTTAAGATCTTAACGGCGTTAGCTACAAAAAAGGAGAATTCAACGGTTACAAATAAGCATAGGATAATGGTAACCAGCCATACAGGCCAGTGCTTTACATAGCGCATAAAGTAATACATTAAAATGGTAGTGCTAAGCATAGCAATGGTGATGCTGAAGCCATAAGCAGCTGTCATAGCGCTTGAGGTACGGAAATACAGCGATACCAGGATGCAGCCGATGCACAGCATCCAGTTAATGCTGGGGATATAGATCTGCCCGCGGATATTTGACGGGTATTTGATGGTGATCCTTGGCCAAAAGTTCATGCTTACCGCCTCACTGATGAGCGTAAACGAGCCGCTGATCAAAGCCTGGCTGGCAATAATGGTTGCCAATGTTGCCAAAGCTATCGCGGGTAATAAGAAGAAATGAGGAACGATTTCAAAGAATGGGTTAACGCCGGTAAAGTTCTTATCCGGAGCTTGTGACAGCACCCAGGCGCCCTGCCCCAGGTAGTTTAATATCAGGGTTGTTTTTACAAAGATCCAGCTTACCTGGATGTTACGCCTGCCGCAATGGCCCAGGTCGGAGTACAGGGCTTCGGCACCTGTAGTACATAAAAATACCGCGCCTAACAGCCAGAAACCTTTAGGATGGTCCATCAGTAAATGGGCGCCATAATAAGGATTGAGAGCTTTAAAAATAGTGGGGAAATGTGCTACCTGTATACTGCCCAATACACCCAGCATGATAAACCACATCAGCATAACCGGGCCGAATGCCGAGCCAACCACCTTGGTACCAAACTGCTGAAAAAAGAACAGCAATAAAATGATGGTAATTACAATAATGAGGATCAGGTTATTGCCGGGGACAATAACGGTTGAAAATGCCGGTACTAAATTTAAACCCTCAATTGCCGAGGTTACAGAGATGGGCGGGGTGATGATACCATCGGCAAGTAGAGTACCCGCGCCTATAATGGCAGGAATGGCCAGCCATTTGCCATAACGCCTTACCAGCGCATATAATGAAAAAATACCGCCCTCGCCTTTGTTATCAGCCTGCAGCGTAATAACGATATACTTGAATGTGGTTTGCAAAGTGAGTGTCCAGAAGATACAGGAAATAGAGCCTAATACCAGCGCGGAGTTTACCTTACCGCCTTCAACCAACAGGGTTTGAAAAACATAAAGAGGAGAGGTACCGATATCGCCAAAAATAATACCGAGGGTAACGATCATACCCGCGAAAGTGAGTTGCTTAACGTGCGAATTCATGAAGTGTATAAATTGTTAGGGGAAAAAGAGGAGATGATACCAACTGCAATGAAGGAACTTATTGTCCGTTTTGTGAATTTTGTTGTAGCAGCGATAAACAATGCCATCGTAAATTATATTTTGTACTGTGAATGCCGCATGGCCAATAAGCATGCCACAGCGTTTTTGTTTTATTTAGAGCCTTGTTTTATAGGAGTTTATCAAAATGAGAAAGATTTTATCAATATGAGGAAAAGCTATCAAAATGATAGGTTTTATCATTCTGATAATAGGACAGGCCATCGCGTTTTATTTATGTATTACTGATATTTGAACATGGATCTATTCAATAATGACCAGCTGAACCTGTTTGGTGCGCCAAAAAACCTATTACCTTTTAATGGTGAGGTATTGCTTTATCCCCATTTTTATAAGGACGATGTATTTACGCGGCTGGTTGAGGAAACCCCATGGAAGCAGGATAAAATGAAGATCTATGGCAAGGAGGTGAACTTCCCGCGGCTTACGGCCTGGTACGGAGAGCGCGATGAAGTATATGTATATTCAGGTGTGGTAAATGTGCCGGTTAAGTTTAGTCCGCTGCTTAATAGCATTAAGCAGGCGGCGGAGCAGCAGTGCGGTCACCGGTTTAATACAGCGCTGCTTAATTATTATCGTGATGGCAGCGATAGCATGGGTTGGCATAGTGATGATGAAAGCGAACTTGGCGATAACCCTGTCATAGCTTCGGTATCATTTGGTGCTTCGCGGGTTTTTCAGTTTAAACATAAGCGGCAAAAGAATGCTAAAGCCTCTGTCGTACTTAACAACGGTGATCTGCTGATCATGCAGGGGCAAACACAGCATCACTGGCTTCATCAGGTACCCAAAACAAGCAGGATGCAGGGGGCAAGGATTAATATAACGTTTAGAAGAATTGGGTAAAAATTTTCTGCTTTGATGATGTGGTTGGTCGGAAAACGGAAGGCGCAATTATGCATCTCTGCACAAAAAAACTGTTTTGTAACATCCTAAACAAACCACTATCTTACATTAACATTACTGACCTTATGAAAACACCTTTATTATTATTTGCCGCCTTTTCGGCCTTAATAACAAACGCCAACGCCCAAACCGATTTGCCAACCGATAGTGGTACCTTTTTTCTGCATAAGTTTGAGCAACACATTGGTAAGGAAACCTATTACGTGCACAAGTATAAAGATGCTATTCATTATAATATCGATTTTAAGTTCGTTGACCGCGGTTCGCCGGTGCCGCTTACTGCCGAGTTGAAGGTGAACCCCGTAGCCGATCCGCTGGAATTGACCATAAAAGGCAATACTTCAAGGTTTTCGACCATTGATGATCAGGTGACCATTCGCGGATCTAAAGCAGCTATCAGGGTTAATGATTCATCTTATACACAAAAAGTACTGCCGCTCAGCTTCCCGGTAGCGGGCTATTCGCCGGGCACTGTGCAGCAGGTGCTCATCCAATATTGGAATAAACATAAACAACCTGCAAGTATCCATACACTGCCATTTGGCGCGGTACAGATCAAAAAAGCAGGCATTGATCAGCTTACGTTTAACGGTAAACCGCTTACACTTAACCGGCTCACCATAAGCGGACTGGTTTGGGGCAACGAATTGGTTTGGACTGATAATGAAGGTAAACTTATTTGCCTGATCACTAATGATGCCGAAGGCGACAAACTGGAAATGATGCGGGTGCCTTACGAAGAGCTGTTACCGCAGCTCATCAGCAAGGCGGCTACCTACGGTATGGAACTGTTTGCCAAGGCAGCTTCACCACCAGGTATGGCTGATAAAGTGACAGCTGTTACTGGTGGCAATCTAATTGACGTAAATACAGGTATAAGCATACCTAATGCTGTTGTATTGATAGAAAATGGCATTATCAAACAAACAGGCAAGGTTGGTGAGGTTAAAATACCGGCAGGGGCTAAGCTCATTGACGCCAAAGGGAAAACCATTTTACCGGGCCTGTGGGATATGCACTCGCACTTTGAGCAGGCCGAGTGGGGGCCGGCCTACCTTGCAGCAGGGGTAACTACCGTGCGCGATTGCGGCAACGAATTTGGGTATATTAATGCTATAAAAGCCGCTATTGATGGCGGCAAAGGCGTTGGCCCTAACATTATTAAAGCCGGCATTATTGACGGCAAAGGGCCTTATGCATTGGGGATAATCCAGGCTGATACTAAGGAAGAGGCTATAAAGGCAGTAGACCGTTATAAAGAAAATGGCTTTCAGCAGATCAAGATCTATAGTTCGGTAAAACCGGCTATAGTTAAAGTTATTTGTGATGAGGCACACCGATTGGGTTTAACCGTAACAGGCCATATCCCGCAGGGGATGACCCTGCAGCAAGGGGTTGATTCGGGGATGAATATGGTTAACCATATTCAGTATGTGTATTCCATAATGAAGCGGGATAAGGATAGATCGGTTATTTTCGATGATTCGGTAAGTATCGCGGCTATTAAGTTTATAAAAGACCATCACGTGGTAATTGATCCTACCATAGGTGTTTTCGAGCTTGCGTTCCGCAATGTTAAGGATGATATAACCAAATTGGAGCCTAACTATTATACCCTACCGTTGCCGCTCCAGGCATTGTTTAAAAACATGGGCGAAGAACCGGAGAAGGCCGCTGGGCTGAAACCCTTGTATGAAAGCATGAAGAAAACCGTTAAGGTATTGCATGATGCCGGAGTTACTATTGTCGCGGGCACAGATATGGGGTTCCCCGGCTATAGTCTTGACCGCGAACTTGAATTATATGTTGAAGCCGGTCTTACCCCGGCGCAGGCTATCAAAACAGCAACGATAACACCTGCTATAGTTATGGGGCTTGATAAAATAACAGGTTCGGTTGAAGCGGGAAAGCAAGCCGACCTTGTTATTATCGATGGTGATCCACTGCGCAATATCAGGGAGATCAGGAAGGTATCAGTAGTAATAAAAGAGGGCAGGATCTATGACCCGGTTAAGCTGCACCAGATGGTTGGGTTTAAGAAATAGGTGTGTGGTTTATTGGGTTGATTAGATTAATGGTTGGTTTTCAGTGTAATAACTACTCACTAAATCAACCATTCACCAAATCAACCTGGCAATCAATAAACTACTAATTTATGACAATAGATTTTACCGATACTTCATTTTAAAATGATACCTTTGCAGCCTCATTCCGAATCATGAGCGATCAGATTAAACATGAATGCGGTGTGGCATTTATCCGCTTACTAAAGCCACTATCTTATTATCAGAAAAAGTACGGAACTGCACTGTACGGCCTGAACAAACTTTATCTCTTAATGGAAAAACAACACAACCGCGGCCAGGATGGCGCAGGTGTTGCTACCATTAAACTGGATATTGAACCTGGCAAAAGATACATCAGCCGTCACCGCTCAATGGCCTCAAATGCCGTTGCCGATATTTTTGAATATATCCAAAAGAAATTTGCGGACATTCAGAAAGAGACCCCCGAAAAAATGGCGGACGCTGAGTGGCTTAAAGAACATGTTAGCTTTACCGGCGAGGTTTTGTTAGGGCACCTGCGTTATGGTACCCATGGCAAAAACAGCATTGAAAGCTGCCATCCGTTTTTAAGACAAAACAACTGGATGACCCGTAACCTGGTTATTGCCGGTAATTTTAACATGACCAATGTTGATGAATTACTGCAACAACTGTATGCATTAGGCCAGCATCCAAAAGAAAAAGCCGATACGGTTACAGTGCTCGAGAAAATAGGGCACTTTATCGATACCGAAAACCAGGGCTTATTTGATCAGTACAAACGCGAAGGATTGGACGATAACAGGGAGATCAGTAAGCTTATAGCTAATGATATGGATGTTGCCAAGATCCTCCGTAAATCTGCAAAGAACTGGGATGGTGGCTATACCATTGCCGGGATCCTGGGCCATGGTGATGCTTTTGTAATGCGCGATCCGGTGGGTATCCGTCCGGCATTTTATTATTATAATGATGAGATCGTTGTTGCGGCGTCTGAACGCCCCGCTATCCAAACGGCATTTAACGTGCCGATGGAGGAGATCAGGGAAATCAGGCCCGGCCACGCGCTGATCGTTAAAAAGAATGGTAAGATAACCGAGGATATGTTCAGCGAGCCAAAAGAAAAGAAAGCCTGTTCTTTTGAGCGGATCTACTTTTCGCGCGGCAGCGATTCGGCCATTTACCGTGAGCGTAAGCAATTAGGTCGCCTGCTTTGCCCGCAGATATTGGATTTCGTGAATCATGATATTAAAAACACGGTATTCTCTTACATACCAAACACCGCCGAAGTTGCCTTTTATGGCATGGTTGAGGGCATGCATAAGTATGTAAAGAAATATCAGCACGAAAAACTGCTTGAGCTTGGAAGCGACATTACCGAAGAAAAGCTTACCGAAATATTACAGGTAGCTCCAAGGGTTGAAAAAATAGCCATTAAGGATGTTAAACTGCGTACTTTCATTACCCAGGACGCGGATCGCAGCGAAATGGTGGCACACGTATACGATACTACTTACGGATTGATCAAAAAAGGCACCGATACCTTAGTGGTATTGGATGACTCTATAGTTCGTGGTACTACACTAAAACAAAGTATCCTGAAAATTCTTGACAGGCTTGGCCCTAAAAAAGTAGTTGTGGTTTCGTCTGCTCCGCAGATCCGTTACCCCGATTGCTATGGTATTGACATGTCACGTATGGGTGAGTTTGTGGCCTTTGAGGCAGCAATCAGCCTGTTAAAAGAGATGGACAGGGAAGATGTGATCCTGGATGTTTATCAAAAATGTAAAGACAGCCAGAAACTGCCGAAGGAAGAAGTTGAAAATTATGTGAAAGAGATTTATGCCTTGTTTACCGATCAGCAGATCTCTGACCGTATTGCGCAGATCATCACACCTAAAAATGTGAATTGCGAGGTACAGGTAATTTATCAAACATTAGACAACCTGCATATTGCTTGCCCTGATAACCTTGGCGATTGGTATTTTAGTGGTGATTACCCAACTCCGGGCGGTAACAAGGTTGTTAACCGCGCCTTTGTTAACTGGATGGAAGGTAAAAACCAAAGAGCTTATATGTAATGCCCCCTAACCCCCTAAAGGGGGAATGATATACGAGGCGATGAGTTTTTCATCGCCTTTTTTGTTTTAAAAGAAAATCATTGTTTAGGTAATGACGAGAAATATGTCACAGCGCACGTAGTGACAATACCAACAACCACGAAAGTTTTATTTTATGAGTGAAAGGATAATCGATACTTGCATAATCAAAGTCATTGCATAAACAAGCTTTAAAAAAAAGAAGGAGAATATTTTTAGGCCGGTAGAAATAAAGTTTTCGTTTTGCGGTGTTGTTATCCTGTGTATTCTTTTGACCGCAAAATAAGTAAACCAGAAATAAGCGAACAGGGGAAATAATGAAAAGAAAATAAGCCCTGAAAAAGTACGCATTGGCATTAGGATTAGGAATGGCAGGTTGAAAAAATGTAGTAAAATCAATAATATAGTGCCTATAAGAAATAGCTTGAATTGTTTTGCATTTACCCATCCGGTTTTATTCAGTTTTGAATAAACAACTAAATCAACCGCAATAAAAAGAAGTATATAAATGCTTTCCTGGAACATGACAATAAGGTTTATGGTTTAAAGTAAATGTAGTGAATACTGATAGAAAAGTTTCCTATGATCCTGCCGGTGCCGCAAATACAAAATGGGTAACCAGCTTATCAATCAACACCAGCGAGGCGATAATAAGGGCAATACCTGCAACCTCATTTAAACGGTGGATAAACTTAACCGAAATGCGTGCCCGGAGCTTATTGGCGTAAAAGGCTTTGAGGGTATCCATACCAAACTGGATGATCAGTATGGTTAAAAACATAACAGCTATATGAAACGACCTGTGCGGGGTACCCACCAGGAATGTGGTACTGGCCGCGCCGATCACTACCGTCCAGTGGAAGAGGAGGGTAGGGTTAAAAATGCACATCAGGAAACCTTTAAGTACGTAACCAAAGCGGTCGGCGCCTGATGGGACTTTGTTTTCATAATTGATCTCGCTTTTTTTGAACATGTAATATAGGCCAAGCGCGAATAATATGGCGCTGCCTACAACGCCTGCTATAACTTTGGTATGGTCAGATACATCGATATATTGCGAACCAAACAGGATTGCTCCTACAAAAACCACATCGCTGCAAACCACACCAAGGGCAAGCGAAACACCGGCATGAAACCCTTTTTCGATACTGGTTTTAATGAGCGCAAAAAAAACCGGGCCGGTAATAAATGTAAGTACTAATCCAAACCCGATACCCGAAACAATGGCTTTTATCATTAAGTTAAGCTTTGTTCTTTTTTGAACATTGCGAATATGCAATTTTATCTCATAAACAACGAAAGTTAAAATTGTGATTTAATTTATTTAAAAAAAGACCAGAGAGTTTTACCAAAATTGAATTATGTTTAGAAATTCAAAAATCAAATCTGTACAACCTATTTTAAAATGGAACAAAACAATGCTAAGAACTACGGTACAGCCCTGTATACGCTGATTACCGTGTTTTTCTTTTGGGGCTTTTTAGCCGCCTCCAATGGTATTTTCATACCTTTCTGTAAAGAGCACTTTCACCTTACCCAGTTCGAATCACAACTTATCGACTTTACATTTTACGGTGGGTATTTCATCGGTTCATTGATACTTTACTTTGCTTCTCAGGCAAGCAAGGTTGATATCATGAACAAGTTAGGTTACAAAAATGGTATCATTTTAGGCCTCGTTGTTTCGGCTGTTGGTGCATTGGCTATGATCCCTGCCGTAGCTTCTGGCGCGTTTGGTTTTATCCTGGCTGTATTCTTTATTATCGCTGTTGGTTTTTCGTTACAGCAAACAGCTGCAAACCCATTTGTTGTTGCATTAGGACCTCCCGAAACCGGTTCAAATCGTTTAAACTTTGCAGGCAGTATCAACAACATTGGCGCTTTATTGGGCCCCGTGGTAGTAAGTGTGGTATTATTTGGTTCGGCCACGGCTAAAACTGCCGCGGCTGATGTTAAAATATCATCAATCAATAACCTGTATTATCTGTTAGCAGGCTTGTTCATAGCAGTTGCTTTGTTCTTCTGGTTTTCGAACCTGCCAAAGGTTACCAGCGATGAAAAGATCGAATCAAGCTCAAAAGCAAATACACCATTGCTGGTGATGTTTGTAGCGTTTTGTTTGATACTTGCAGCCGATCCTATCAGCAAAGCTATAGGCATACCAAGCCAATATTTTGTATATGCTTCGTTAGCTATAATTGTATTTACACTGATAGGTACTATTTTCGCCGCTAAAAAGAGTAAGGAAGGCTGGGGCGCCATGCAATATCCACAGTTAATATTAGGTATGCTGGCCATATTTACTTATGTAGGTACCGAGGTAACTATTCAAAGTAACATGGGTTCATTATTGAAAACCCCGGAGTTTGGTTCTTTCGCCGAATCGGATATTGCACCGTATATTTCATTATACTGGGGTAGTTTGATGATCGGGCGTTTTGCCGGATCTATCGACGCGTTCAATCTCTCAAAATCGGTTAAGTACATTTTATATGTTTTAATTCCTTTCCTTGCATTTGGCATAGTATTGCTCGTGAATATTTTTTCAGGTGCTAATGTAAGCCATCTTTACGCTTATGCAATTTGCGTAGCTATCCTGATCGTTGCTTTCTTTATCGGTCAGCAAAAGCCAACCCGTACCTTATCTGTACTTGGTTTGCTGGGCGTTGCGTTCATGCTTATTGGTTTATTTACTACAGGTAAGGTAGCTACCTTTGCTTTTATTAGCGGTGGTTTATGCTGCTCTATCATGTGGCCATCAATTTTCTCATTAGCTATTACAGGTTTGGGTAAATACACCAGCCAGGGCTCGGCATTTTTGATCATGATGATCTTAGGGGGTTCTATCATCCCGCCGTTGCAAGGCAAAGTTGCCGATGGCGCAAGTAATGTTATACCAGGTATGAGCGGGATCCATTTCTCTTACATAGTACCTGTATTAGGCTTTGCATATCTTGCTTATTTTGCATGGAAAGTTAGCCGCGAACTCCGTCATCAGGGTATCGACCTTGACCACGTTGAAGTTAAAGGCGGACATTAATATTTTTAGAGATTAGAGGTTGGAGATTAGAGGTTAGGCCTTTAATTTTCAACCTCTTTCTTTTTATAATAATTTTAACTAATCTCAAATCTCTAACCTCCGATCACCGATGACAAAACCCAGCTTCGATCAGATTTTCATGAACCTGGCCACTGATCTGGCCGAGCGGTCGCATTGTGTTAAGGCGCATGTGGGGGCGGTTTTAACGCGTGATACGCGGATTATTTCCATAGGCTATAACGGCCCGCCGGCGGGTACACATAATTGTGATGTGGAATGGCCGGAGACAGGTTGTGCGCGCGATTCAAAAGGCAGCTGTTCACTTGCATTGCATGCCGAAGAAAACGCGATACTTTATGCGGTAAAAAATGGCGCGCGACTTGAAGGCGCTACCTTGTATACCACGCTGTCGCCATGTTTGCCTTGCGCAAGGCTCATCTATTCGGCCGGGATTACCCAGGTTTATTATGATAAATCATATGCCGAATATAAAGGCTTAGCGAGCGACGAGGGGGTAGATTTTTTGAATAGGTTTGGGGTGAAGGCGGAGAAGTTTAACCGTTGATTTTTTTGATTACGTTGATTTTTTTCCGAGATTTCACCGATTGATTTTTGATTACACTGATTAATTGGGGAGATTGGCTTCTGATATAATCATCAGTTTCTGAATAAAAAAGCGTCATAAGGTTTTTGCTTATGACGCTTTTTTATTCAAGGGTAAATCTAATCTCTTATCTCTGAAAAGAAACTAATCTCCAATCTCTAACCTCCAATCACCAACCGCTACTCCGCAATAAACGGTTCAATATGGCTTATGGCAAACATCAATTGCTCATCCTGGCTCAGGTCGGTGTTATCTAATATAATGGCATCTTCGGCGCGGGTAAGGGGACTTTCCTCGCGCGTGGTGTCCTGGTAATCGCGGTGTGCAAGGTTATCAAAAACTTCTTCTAAAGTAATATTAGGATTGGTTGGTGACAACTCTTTATATCTACGTTCGGCGCGGATCTTCGGATCGGCAGTCATGAACAGTTTCACCTGGGCATCCGGGAATACTACTGTACCGATATCGCGGCCATCCATAATAATATTTTTGGAGCGGCCTAAACGCTGCTGTTGCCTTACCATGGCTGCGCGCACTTCTTTTATAGCTGCTACCGAGCTAACTTTATCAGCTACGTGCATCTGGCGAATCTCTTCAGACACGTCCTCTTCATTTAAGGTAATAAAGGTTTTATGGTTTTGCGTATGAAAATTAAGATGGATATTATGCAACGCGTCCGCTATCTGGGCATGATCTTCAAGGTCAATGTTATGCCTTAAAAAGTATAAGGTTACGGCACGGTACATAGCGCCGCTATCAACATAGATAAAATGAAGCTCTTTTGCTAAGGCTTTTGCCAGGGTGCTTTTCCCGCACGAAGAATAACCATCAATGGCTACTACGATATTGTTGTTCATAGAGCCGCTAAAATAGTAAATTATTAGCAAATGGCCCGATAGTGGTAAGTCAATAAGACTTATTTTTGAAGATGAATTTTAACAAAGCCGATCTCCAAAAGGAAACGAGCTACAAAACATCAAGAAGCGGGGGAAAGGGCGGCCAAAATGTAAATAAGGTTTCGAGCAAGGTTGAACTGTTATTTTCAATTGGTTCGTCCGCTTTGTTTAACGATGAGGAAAAGCTGCTGCTAACCGAAAAACTTCAAAACCGGCTTAACAAAGATGGTTATGTGCAGGTAATATGTGATGAAGAGCGAAGCCAGTATCTCAATAAAGAAAAAGCAATTGAAAAGTTAACATCGCTGCTAACAAAAGCCCTTCAAAAGCCCAAAATGCGTAAACCCACTAAAGTAAGTAAAGCCGCCAAAGCTGCGAGGCTGGACAGCAAGAAAATGCAATCGGTAAAGAAGGAGAATAGGAAAAATGATTTTAGGGAGTAGTTAATTTGAAAATTCGCCAATTTGGAAATTTGAAAATGAAAAGTGCATATGTAAGCTTAAATTGAGCCACCGATTCTGTGAAAAATGGCAGGACTATCTTCAAATTTCAAATCAACGCATTTTCAAATTACGACATTACTTAAACCTATAAAATCCGGTAATTGATCCCCATTGATGCGAGCGGAGCATTTCTTTAGTGTCTTTGGTGTGGAATATAGCTGCTATATCAAACGCAAAACGGCTGGTTGTAAAAGCTATACCTACCTGCTGGCTAAATATAAACGGTTTCTTTTCTGAAACAACTTCCAGACTGTTTGGGTCGTCATGTTTGCGGAACAGGCTGCCCTGGATGGTTGCATCATAACCAACCAAATTAGCTAAAGGCTTGTAGTAAAAAAAGATCTCGTGCTTGTGCAGTAATTTTTCTTCGCCGCCGGTTGATACCGTACTTTGGGTACTGATGGAATTGAACAGTTGGTTGAAATTTCCCAGGCGTACGATACCCCCGGCACCCGCGCCTGTAAAGCCGTTACCCAGGCTGGCATACGAGCTAAAGCTCAGGTCAATCCATGAGGCACGGGCCAGCAGCTTATTATACTCGGCTGAAAGGTTGAGCTCCACATCGTTTTTGATCTGGTATTGCCAGCCGTTAAGTTTGTAAAAACCAAAGGTGTTGTGAATAAGCTTTTGCACAGGTTCGCCGCCTGCGGCCGGGCCTACCAGGCCTATCTGGGCACCAAGCTTCAGGTTACTTTCGTTTTTGTACAGTAAGTTAAGGGTTGAGCCTAAATAAGTATATGCAGCAAACGGCCTGTCAATATCAAATGGCCCGCGTACAAAGCCCGATTGGGGATTGAACATTTTTTGCCCTAACTCGAACCCTAAAACTTTGTTTTGGAGCGAATTTTCGGATGGCTTTACGGTTAACGCCTTTCGGTAGTAAAAGAAAATACCATTGGTGTAGTACCTGTCAGATCCCTGACCAAGGAATGAATCATTGTCAGATTGGATACCAAATTCATGACCGCGGGTTTGTGCAAATAAACAGGTAGCGCTTAGCAGGCATACCAGTGTTAAAAATAGTTTATTAGGCATTGGGGTTTATATAGTATAATAGTATATATGTGCGCTAATATATAAAAAACCCGATGCAAATAAAGCAGTTATAAATTTAGCTAATGTTTCAGTTCAAAATTTGCCTGATGAATCAAAACAAAGAGAAAATTACAACGATAAAAAGTAAAAGAATGAATTAGGGTTTTACTAAAAATAAAACGAAATTTAAAAGACAAGTAAGCAACCATAATCCCATATTTATATGAACGTGCAGCAACAAACCGAAGAGTACATCACCAGCCAACCTGAACCAAAACGTAGTGATATGCAAATTTTGCATAGGCGCATACTTCAAGTATTACCGGGATGTAAATTATGGTTTGAGGATGGTAGAAACACTGACGGCCGGGTTGTTAGCAACCCTAATGTGGGATATGGATCTTACACCATAAAATATGCTAACGGAACAATCAGGGAGTTTTTTCAGGTTGGTATGAGCGCCAACACTACGGGGATTTCTATCTACATACTTGGTATTAAGGATAAAAATTATTTATCCCAAACATATGGAAAAGAAATAGGTAAAGCGAGCGTGACGGGGTATTGTATTAAGTTCAATAATTTAAAAGATATAAACATTGATATACTTGAAGCGGCAATAAGGGACGGGGTTGAGATTACAAGTGAAAATTAAACTTCAAGCCGCGAACACTATTTTAAGTTGGGCATTATATTTTGATACCTTGTCATGAAGAACTTCTAAAACAAAAAAGTTTTACAGCGTGTACCTGTAAAACTTTTTTGTTTTATGCCGGGAAATAGCCCCGCTTTAATTAATGGCTGTTTTTTCGTCTTCTTTAACGGTAAGATTTATCGGATTTTTAACCTTTTCATTAAGCAGGGCCAGGGTTATCACATCTCTCATATCGGTAACGTAATGAAAGCTAAGGTCTTTGATGTAATCTTCCTTAATTTCCAGAATATCTTTTTGGTTTGATTTACACAGGATGATCTCTTTTATGTTGGCGCGTTTTGCTGCCAGGATCTTTTCTTTGATACCGCCTACAGGCAAAACCCGACCTCGGAGGGTGATCTCGCCCGTCATGGCCAAATTAGGCTTTACTTTACGCTGCGTAAATGCCGAAACCAGCGCTGTAAGCATGGTAACACCCGCCGACGGGCCATCTTTAGGCGTAGCCCCTGCCGGTACATGTACGTGTACATCCCATTGATCAAACAGTTTAGGGTTGATGTCAAAATCGGCAGCATGGGCGCGCAGGTAAGCAAGGGCAATGGTTACTGACTCTTTCATCACATCGCCAAGGCTGCCTGTAAGCGTTAAGCGGCCTTTTCCGGGACTTAAACTGGCTTCAATGAACAGGATGTCGCCGCCTACAGAAGTCCAGGCCAGCCCTGTTACAACGCCTGCAACATCATTGCCTTCATAAAGATCTTTATCAAAAATAGGCGCGCCCAGTATCTTTTCAACATCTTTTTTACTAACAACGCTATTGTAAGGCTCTTCCATCGCTATGCTCTTGGCCACTCCGCGCACAACCGAGCCAATCTTTTTCTCCAGTGAACGTACACCCGATTCGCGGGTGTAATCAACTATCACCTTTTCGATCACATCTGCTTTAAGGCTTACATCTTTTATTTTTAAGCCATGTGCTTCGCGCTGTTTAGGTACAAGGTGTTGCTTGGCTATCTCAATTTTTTCTTCAATGGTATACCCGTTCACTTCAATGATCTCCATCCTGTCTAACAAAGCAGGCTGGACAGTGCTCAGCGAATTGGCAGTAGCGATAAACATCACGTTTGAAAGGTCATAGTCCATTTCAACATAGTGATCAGAGAAAGTGCCGTTTTGTTCGGGGTCAAGTACCTCAAGCAGGGCCGATGAAGGATCGCCTCTGAAATCGTTGCCTACTTTATCTATCTCATCTAAAATAAATACCGGGTTTGATGCGCCCGCTTTTTTTATCGACTGGATAATACGGCCCGGCATGGCACCAATATATGTTTTACGGTGGCCACGGATCTCCGCTTCATCACGGATTCCGCCTAATGCCATGCGCACATATTTACGGCCCAAAGCTTTGGCTATTGATTTACCTAACGATGTTTTGCCAACCCCCGGGGGGCCAACCAAACAAAGTATCGGAGCTTTCATGTCGTGCTTTAATTTTAACACGGCCAGGTATTCGATAATACGTTGTTTTACCTTATCCAAACCAAAGTGATCTTTATCAAGGATCCTTTGTGCACGCTTAAGGTCAAAGTTATCTTTGGTAAACTCGTTCCATGGTAAATCAAGCAGCAGTTCAAGATAATTGATCTGTACCGAGTAATCGGCGGCTGCGGGATTGGTGCGGCTCAGTTTTTCAAGCTCTTTGTTAAAATGATCTTTAACTTCCTTTGCCCATTTCTTTTTGATGCCACGCTGGCGCAGGCTCTCAATTTCCAGGTCGGGCGTATTGCCGCCCAACTCTTCCTGTATAGTTTTTAGCTGCTGGTTAAGGAAATAATCTCTTTGCTGTTTGTCAAGGTCAACGCGTACTTTGGTCTGGATCTGGTTTTTTAATTCCAGCATTTGCAGGTCGAGCGTTAAATGCTCAAGCACAAGGTTGGCACGTTCACGCAGGTTGGCAATTTCAAGTAAGTGTTGCTTAGCCGTCATATCAGCGTTCATATTTGATGATATGAAGTTGATCAGGAACGATGTGCTTTCAATATTGCGGATTGCGATCCCTGCTTCACTCGGGATATTTGGCGAAAGCTGGATAATATTCATGGCCATATCCTTAATGGATGATACCATGGCTTTAAACTCTTTATCTTCCTTGGTTTTTATTTCATGGAAGGGTTCAACTGTGGCTTTTATATAGGGCTCGCTCTGTACTTCTTCTTTTAAATAAAAACGTTTTTTACCCTGGATGATAACGGTGGTGTTACCATCAGGCATTTGCAGCATTTTTATAATGAGTGCTATAGTGCCAACTTTGTTAAGCTGGTTAAAAGTAGGGTCTTCAATCCCCACATCCTGTTGCGAAACCACCCCAATCATGCGGCTGCCTTTATTGGCATCGCGGATTAGTTTTATTGATTTATCCCTGCCAACTGTAATTGGGATCACAACACCAGGGAAAAGTACGGTATTGCGCAAGGGTAAAATAGGCATTACATCGGGCAGTTCCTCATTATTCATCTCCTCCTCATCTTCCGATGACATTAGCGGGAAAAACTCTGAATCCTCATTTATAACCGGTAAGGCATTTTTAAAATCAAACGGATCGAAATTCATTATTATATTTTAGTAGAATAAAACGTCATGTTGTCAGCCTGCAAGATAGTATCCACTTCAATTACAGGTTAAATTGCGATTATCAATCGCACATAACAATGGTTCAAGAGCTGTGCCAAGTTACGATAATAAATAACAACAATTAATTTGGTGATTTAACGTACTGGGTACATGTTTGTTACAAATTTGTAAAACGAATTGTAAATAAATAAGATTTTATTGGTAAAGATGAAAAAAAGTCATAGTATCGCTGTGCTCAAATTATTTTTACGTGTGAAAATATTTAAACAAAACCGCGATAAGGCATAATAATTTGATGTATTAATAGTTAATATTATACCATTTTTGTTTTACCAGTAATCCGTTTAATGAAGTTATCAGTTATCCTGCCCCTTCTGATCATGTCTTCGCTTGAGTCGGCTATAGCGCAAAACGCTTATGTACGGCTTGGCCAGCAGGCACTCATGGATGGCGACTTCCGCTCGGCAGTGTCACACCTGGAAAAGGCGTGCATAACTGATTCAACAAACGCCAATGCCATGTGGATGCTGGGCTACTCATACTACCACAGCGATAACTACAAAAAATCGATACTGGCATATACCAAAGTAATTGCTATAAAGCCGGCCGATGCGACCGCTTACTATTACAGGGCAAGGGCAAAAAGCTACCTTGGCAGAGACAGCCAGGCTTCGGCGGCGGACAAGGAGCTTTACCTGTTAGGCGCTATTGTGGATCTTACAAAAGCCATCTCTATTAACAGCGATCTCAGGGATAACAAATACTACCAAAACAGGGGCATAGCTTACCGCGACTATGGTATGTTTAAATTACAACCAACCTCCCATTTTTTCGATAGAGCAAGAGGTATCAATTCATTAAAAGCATCTATCGCCGACCTGGAAAAGGTGCTTTCCGATAACCCAAGCCGTATGGATATTTCTGCGCTGATCGATCAGTCGAAAGAAAAATTGATCCAGGCTACTACAAGCAATACGCTGGTGAAGCATTAAGAATTTTTTTGAATTTTTTCTTTTATCTTTTGGGCAACGTTCCCTGCACCTTGTAATCGTTCCGACCCATCAGTTTCACGTGTTGTGTTTTTTGGATCAGGTAGAGTGAATCGGGAAAATAACTCAACTTTTCGTTGGTTTCGTACAGTAAGTTTTTTGTGTGGTTGTAGATCAGGATCCACTCCACTTTATCGCCGGCTTTTTTGATAATGATGCGGCGGGTTTTAAGCTCGGGGGTACGGGCCTTATAAATAATAGCGCTATCACTTGTACTAACTGTATAGCTGTTTTTCCAGGCCGGGCGGTTAATGTCCGACTGGATAAACAAATTAAGCTCCTGGTTCCAGTTGCCAATGTGTACTATTTTGGTTTCGGTAACGCCATTGTGGGTAACCGTTTTGTTTACTTCGGGGTTTAGCCTGGTAAGCCGTGCCGAATCGGCCCTGAAAAATTCTTTCAGGTCGAAGTAAACCAGTTTGGCACCGCTTTGCCTGTTATCGGGCCGGCAGGAATATAAATTTGCTATTAACAATAAAAAGCCGCCCATCAGGGCGGCTTTGCTTATGTTTTTTGGATTACACCAATACATTACCAGTCATTTCGGGAGGGATGGCAACACCTAATATGCTTAATATGGTTGGCGCCACATCGCCCAGTTTTCCGTCTTTTACCTCTTTTACATCTTTGTCAATCACAATACATGGTACCAGGTTGGTAGTATGTGCCGTATTGGGCGATCCGTCTTCGTTGATCATGTAATCGGCATTGCCATGGTCGGCCAGGATAATAAACGAATAGCCGTTGGCCAAACCTGCTTCAACAACAGCTTTGGTGCAGCTGTCGGCAGTTTCGGCTGCTTTAACTACGGCGCTAAAAACACCGGTATGGCCCACCATATCGGTGTTGGCAAAGTTAAGGCAAACAAAATCAGGCCAGCCGGTTTCCAGTTCAGGGATAATGGCATCACGGATACCCGCAGCGCTCATTTCTGGCTGAAGATCATAAGTAGCCACTTTTGGTGATGGTACTAATAAACGTTTTTCGTTATCAAATTCTTTTTCGCGCCCACCCGAAAAGAAGAAGGTTACGTGAGGATATTTTTCGGTTTCGGCAATCCTGATCTGTGATTTACCTGCGTTTTGCAGGATCTCGCCCAATGTTTTGGTCAGATCTTCCTTGTTGAAAACAACCTGAACATTCTTAAACGTTTCATCATATGGTGTCATGGTGATGTAACGGATATCCAGCGGGTGTAAATTATATTCAGGGAATGATTTTTGAGTTAACGCGATGCTGATTTCGCGGCCCCTGTCGGTACGGAAGTTAAAGCAGATCACCACATCGCCATCTTTAATCACGGCTAAAGGTTTTCCTGCGTCATCAACAGCAACTATCGGTTTTACAAACTCATCGGTAACATCCTCAAGGTATGAATGCTTGATTAAATCGGTAACGTTTTGAGTTGGTGCACCTATACCGTTTACCAACAGGTCATAAGCCAGTTTAACGCGCTCCCAGCGGTTATCGCGGTCCATAGCATAGTACCTGCCAATTGCCGAAGCAATTTTAGCGCCGGTACCGGCAATATGCTCTTCTAATTCGGTAACAAAACCCAAACCCGATTTAGGGTCGGTATCGCGGCCATCTAAAAAAGCATGGATGTATACATTGTTAACATCCAGTTGTTTAGCAGCATCACAAAGGCCTTTTACATGGCGAATGTGCGAATGTACACCACCATCAGATACTAAACCGATGAAGTGTACATCTTTATTGTTTTGTTTGGCGTATTCAAAGGCATCTTTTAATACCGGGATGGTTGGCAGCTCATTATCATCAACCGCTTTATGAATACGGCCAAGCTCCTGGTAAACTACGCGACCGGCGCCAAGATTCATGTGACCAACTTCCGAATTGCCCATTTGCCCGGCAGGTAAACCTACCGATGTTCCTGAGGCTTCAAGTTTTGAATTTGGATATTGCTTAAGCAGGCCATCAACAAAAGGAGTATTGGCAGCCAGTATAGCGTTTGATTGATCGTTGCGGCCATAACCCCAGCCATCAAGTATTATTAGTGCGAGTTTCTTTTTGTTTTCCACAATGCAAATATAAAGGCAACGGGGTACTTTATATATAATTTTTTAATTTAGGTTAGCAGTCTGAAATAAAACTTAAATTATACTGTTAGTGTTTATTATACAGTTTTAAGAAACACAGCTTTTTAGTTTATTGAAAAGCAAGTAAACACTTAACTGCTCTTTGTAACTTTAGCACCAATTAGTACGTTATTATTGTATGAAATTAATATACCTGCCGTCGTTTATTTTTTTACTGCTGCTTCCATATGCCTCAACGGCAGATGCCATAGATAACGTGGCCAATCTTTTAAAAACAGGTAATACAAAAGAGCTTTCCAAACTATTTGCCAATAATGTGGAGATCACCATTATGGAAGACGAGAATGTTTACTCGCAAAACCAGGCTACGGTTATACTGGATAAGTTCTTCGCCAGGAATAAGCCTAAAAGTATTAAGCTGTTACATAAAATAAATTCGGGGGGTAATTATCATTTTGGTGTTTATATTTTGAATACAGATAAAGGCGAATTTCGGGTTGCCATCACGCTTAAAGACGCGGGTAAAGGCACTAACGTTGTTGAGCTGAAGATTGAGGATGAAAAGGTGAAGTGACGTAGTTCATGGATCATAGTTAATGGTTCATAGCACCTGTTTGGAGCTGAACCGTTTTCATAGTCAGAGATTTGCCATGAACCATGAACAATGAACCATTATCTTTACCATAATCAAACCCCTCCATTTAAAAATTGTTGTTACTTTTGACACTCAAAAAGTACACAATTGGATAAAGAACTAATACACCAGTTTATAAATAATGCTTTAAGTGAGGATGTGGGCGATGGCGATCATACCTCCCTTTCAACCATCCCTGCCAACGCTACCGGCAAAGCAAAACTTTTAGTTAAGGACGAAGGAATATTGGCCGGTGTTGAATTGGCTGCCGAAATATTTCATGTGGTTGATCCAAGCCTTAAACTTAATGTGTTTTTGCAGGACGGAGCCCCAGTTAAATATAAAGACATAGCTTTTGAGGTTGAGGGCAATTCGCGCAGCATTTTGACCGCCGAGCGTTTGGTACTAAATTGTATGCAACGTATGTCGGGAATTGCTACAAAAACCCGGCAGATAGTTGATTTGCTGAAAGGAACCAATACTAAAGTTTTAGATACCCGTAAAACCACGCCGGGGCTTCGTTATCTCGAAAAATGGGCGGTGCGTATAGGGGGAGGCGTAAACCACAGATTTGGTTTGTACGATATGATCCTGATTAAGGATAACCATGTAGATTATGCGGGCGGAATAAGGCAAGCTATTGAAAGCGCTAATCAATATTTAACCGACAATGGAAAAAAACTTGCCATTGAAATTGAGGTACGTAACCTTGATGAACTGGAGCAGGTTTTACAAACCGGCCGGGTGAACCGCATACTGCTTGATAATTTCAATTTTGATGACCTGCGGCAGGCTGTTGGTATAATACAAGGGCGTTATATTACCGAAGCTTCGGGCGGTATCGCCATTGATAGTATACGTGAATATGCCGATTGCGGGGTCGATTATATTTCTGTTGGGGCGCTTACCCATTCGGTTAAAAGCCTTGACCTTAGCCTGAAAGCCGTAAAATAGGGTAATTAAAATATCAAATAACACATTGTTAAACAAAGTTTAGTGGTAAAAGCGCTATGATTAAAACGCTTTTACCGCTTCAATTTTGTAATATTGCAGGAGAATGATAACCGTTTACTCTGTTACAGCACTTATAATGGCTTATCTGTGCGGCTCAATACCTACGGCTGTTTGGATTGGTATGGCTTTTTACAATGTGGATGTACGCGAGTACGGAAGCGGTAATGCCGGTGCAACAAATACTTTTCGGGTGCTTGGCAAACAAGCAGGTATCCCTGTGATGCTGCTTGATATATTTAAAGGCTGGGCAGCTACAAACTTTGCTTATTTCATTGGCGCATCTGCTACAGGTGCTATCAATTCAACCGCATATACCAATTATGAACTGGCTTTAGGCATAGCGGCAGTTATGGGCCACCTGTTCCCTATTTTTGCAGGTTTCAGGGGCGGTAAAGGCGTTGCAACTTTGTTTGGAATGATTTTGGCTATACATTTTCATGCTGCCTTATTATGTATAGTGGTTTTTATAACGGTGTTACTGATCTCAAAATATGTGTCGCTTAGTTCAATTGCAGCTGCCTTTACTTATCCTATAGGCGTTACATTTGTTTTTCCGACACCTATCCGGTCGATAGTAATTTATGGCATGTGTATTTGCGTGCTTGTGCTGGTAACCCACCAAAAAAACATTGAACGCTTAATAAGAGGCAAAGAATCGAAAGTTAATTTTTTTAAGAAGAAAACAACAGCTGCCTGATCACCATGAAAAAGTTTAAACCTGTATTAGTCCTGATAGCCATCATGGCTGTCTTTTCCTGCTCAACTGTGCCCTTAACCGGCCGTAAACAATTAAGCCTTGTTGGCGATGCCGAAGTGAACCAGTCGGCCGCGGCAAGTTATAAGCAACTGCTCTCCGACCCTAAAACCAAAGTGGTGGCCAGCGGCGCCGACGCGCAACGCGTTAAAACCATTGGTAACAGGCTGGCTGTAGCCATTGAAAAATACCTCAAAGAAAACGGTTATGGCGATCAGTATAGCTTTCAATGGGAGTTTAACCTGATTCAAAGCAATGAGGTTAACGCCTGGTGCATGCCTGGCGGTAAAGTTGCGGTTTACAGCGGCTTATTGCCTGTTGCCAATACCGATGCCTATCTTGCTGTAGTTATGGGCCATGAAATTGGGCATGCCATTGCCCGCCACTCGGCCGAACGGATCTCACAGGAGATGTTGGTACAAGGCGGTGGTCAGTTAGTAGGCGCAGCCACAAGCCAGCAATCGCAGGCTACGCAAACTGCCATAAGTACTTTATATGGAGTAGGAAGCCAGCTGAAATTATTGGCCTATTCACGTAACCAGGAATCGGAGGCCGACCGTTTAGGTTTAACCTTTATGGCTATGGCCGGTTATGACCCGCATAATGCCATTGCTTTTTGGCAACGCATGGCAGCCCAAAATAAAGGAGGTGCTCCACCCGAATTTTTGAGCACGCACCCTGCTGATGCAACCCGTATTGCCAATATCCAAAACCTCATACCCGAGGCCATGAAATATTATAAAAAATAATTAATCATTTTATTTGATCCCGCCCGTGAAAAGGCGGGATTTTTCTTTTATGGCTAAAAAAGAATTTTTAAAGGCCCAGTGGAAAAACCTCGTAATGCTCAATTACGAGGTTGATGCGGCAATATTAAAACCTTATACGCCGGCAGGAACGCTGTTCGACCTTTGGGAAGGAAAAGCGCTGGTAAGCATGGTTGGCTTCATGTTTTTGGATACCCGGGTACTGGGTATTAAATGGCCCTGGCATATAAACTTTGAAGAAGTTAACCTGCGGTTTTACGTGCGATACTTTAATGGTACCGAATGGAAGCGCGGCGCCGTTTTTATAAGCGAAATAGTACCTAAAAGCATGATTGCGCTCATTGCCAACAATCTTTATAAGGAACATTACCGTGCACTGCCCATGCGTAGCTTTATAACCGCGACAACAGATCACCATACCCAATTTTTATACGAATGGAAACTTAAGGGGCGCTGGAACAAGCTTGGCGCTACGGCAAGCGACACCCTGGTTGATATTAAGCCCGGCAGCCCGGAAGAGTTTATTTTAGAACATTACTGGGGATACAACGGTTTAAGTGAAATAAAAACAATGGAGTACCAGGTTGAGCATGTTTCATGGCAAACGGGTTTGGTGCGCGAGTATGTTTTTGACGCTGATGTTGCCGCACTCTATGGCGCAGCTTTTAAGCCGTTTTTGGAAAAAGAGCCGGTTTCTGCTTTTTATGCACTTGGTTCGGATATCAACGTACGAATGGGGGAGAAGATAGTGGTGGGGAAGTAAGGAGTTATGTGAAAGGTAGTGATGCTTCGAATCTTTATGGTAAACTTATGGAGGTGAATTATTAAGCATGACGATCTGCCCCAGAGGGGCAAAAGGTTTGTAGAAAAATAAATGCCCCTCCTTTTACAGCCCCAGAGGGGCTGAACAAAGCCAACAAGTTAATTATTGAGGCAATTTAAAGATATATTGTTCGTCAAATTCGATATTGAAATCATTTAGCATTTTCCTGTATTCGTCTAAAAATGTAATTTTTCGATGATGCCCTTGCTGGTTTGCTATGTAGTTTACCACCTTATCAATTTGTGACCTGCTATTACTAAAAGCTCCATATCCTTCCTGCCACTGAAATCCGCCATTGGCTAATTTTTGTTTATTAATCCATTCGGATGAGTCGCTTTTTATGATGCGCACAATTTCAGAAATAGATTGATTGGGATTTAATCCGATAAATAAATGCAGATGATCGGGCATGTTGTTAATAGCTATTAATTTGTGCCCTTGGTTTTGAATAATCGAAGTTATGTACATTCTTAACCGCTCGGCCCAGGTATCTTCAATTAACGCCATACGATATTTTACGGCGAAAACGATGTGGATATGTAACTGAGAATAAGTGTTCTTGCCATCCTTCGTGATCAGGTTCGTTAAGTTGAGCACCTCTGGTGCTCTAATCAAATTTACATTATTTTTCTACAAACCTTTTGCCCCTCTGGGGCAGCCTGTCAATTTCTTAAATTTAAGTTAATGATATCGCTTGTAGCAGTAATCTGATCCGTTCCGAGTTAGCTGTGCTTTTAATCCTTATTAAAGTAATTATGATTAAATAATCCCCCCATCACCCCGTCGTCAAAAAAAATAATCATTTCATTAGCGGCCACGTTGTTTGCTATTTTTGCCACCCATACAATTTTTGATATATGGCAAATTACAGCAACCGCATTGCACAGTTAAAAAACGAGATCCAGCCTTTACGCGATCAGCTTATCAGTCACGAGCTTTATAAAAATATTACATCGCTTGATGAGCTTACTGT
This sequence comes from Mucilaginibacter sp. SJ, assembly GCF_028993635.1. NCBI lineage: Bacteria > Pseudomonadati > Bacteroidota > Sphingobacteriia > Sphingobacteriales > Sphingobacteriaceae > Mucilaginibacter > Mucilaginibacter sp. SJ. The sequence goes on along the minus strand of NZ_CP118631.1, from coordinate 2,641,721 downwards.
TTTTATGGAGCATCATGTGTTTGCTGTTTGGGATTTTATGTCGTTGTTAAAAGCTTTGCAGCAAAAACTTACCTGCACCGTCACCCCATGGATGCCAACCGGGAACGCCAATACCCGTTATCTTATTAATGAAATTGTTGCGGGCGAAGAAAGCGATATGGATGAGCAGGGAAACCGTGCAAGCCATTTTGAGCTTTACCTGCGTGCCATGCAGCAAGCGGGGAGTACCGCCGAAGGCATCAATAACCTGTTTAATGAATTAAACTTCGGTAAGCATATTGATGAAGCGCTGATCATTGCCAATATTCCTGTTGCCGCCCGAAATTTTGTGCAGCACACATTTGATGTTATCGGTACCAATAAAGATCATCTGCAAGCTGCAGTATTCACCTTTGGCCGTGAAGACCTGATTCCGGATATGTTTGTAAGCATAGTAAAGGAGCTGAGCCAACAATTGCCGGGTAAGGTTGATATATTGTTATACTACCTTGAGCGCCATATAGAAGTTGACGGCGATCATCATTCCCAACTGGCCTATCAAATGACCGCCGAACTTTGCGGCGATGATGACAGCAAATGGGCCGAAGCGACTGTTGCTGTTAAAGAAGCATTACAGGCGCGCATTGCACTTTGGGATGGGATTTTGGAAGCGATTAAAGTACAGGAAATAAGTTCCCTTTAACCATATGCCGGTAGGAAGGTCATTTCGACAGTGCATGGTTAGGGATTTTTCTTTCGCTTCCTAACGCCCGTTCTTTTCTCAGCTCTATCGGTTTGCTATCGTAGTATACAAAAACACCGCCGATTCTCCCAATATTACCTGGTCGCCTTCACTTAGGGGGTGGCCAATTTGAGTGGAATTGAGTTTGATCATCTTACCATCGGCCGCGATATGGATCTTGGTTTTATTGCGCGGAGGTACGCCGCCTTCATCAGCAAAGATCATGAAGCGCTCGCTTTCTGCATCCCATTCAATATGGGCATGCTGCCTGCTGATGTATTTATTACTTTCGTCCCTGCTCTCTCCCGGAAAAACAAATTGATTTAGCCTGAACGATCCATTTTCGGTAACGGACTTTTTATCTCGCCCAATGTAGAGTTTGGGGTCGGTAGCTTTAATCAGGTATTCTTCTTTTTCGGCCTCACCGCTCAGGATCCGTAAATAGGCTGTAAAGGAGGCCGCATTATGAGCAACCTGCTTGCGGGTATTCATGATAAAGGCTGCATCCAGATCGGGAATCCTTTTCGCTTCCGCCGGGAGTTCTTCCGTGAACTCAACGTCCAGCGTCCAGTCAGGGGGCAAATTGATGTCAAAATCGTCGGCTATTTTTTGAACCTCGTTTTTGAACAACGCTTTATCATGTACATAAACCGCGCCCTCATAAATAGGCTTATCCTCGGCATCGGCAACTATAAAAAGCTTCAGCTCTTTGATATGGCCACCTTCTCCACCTTCTATCTTTTGTAACGATTCTTTAATGAAACGTAATATAGCCTCACGTAAGCTTTTTACATCCCAGGGTTGTTTTTCGCCGCTCCTTTTAAATAAACTAAATGCCATTTGCTCTTTCCTTTCTGCTTAAACACTATTCTTCGGTAGTGGTTTCCGTTTCCATGCTTTTTATATAACCTTTTTTCAGCAGGAAAGGGATCACATGATTGCCGGCCAGGTGTACCGCGTCTGATGATCCGCGGGTTGATTCTACCCGGATACAAACCACCAAATAGCCGCTGCCTTTTTCTTTTGGTGCAAAGAAAACATACCAGCCATCGTTAACGCTCTGGTTCCTTACAATACGTTCCGGCGTACCGGTTTTGCCCGCTACCTTGATGCCTAATATAGGCGTTTTAGGCGCACTTTGCTCAATCATATATTGTTTTAACAAAGCAGCATAACGCGGATCTTCGGCCAGCTTGATACCGCTTTTTACAGCCACTGTTGAATCGGCAATTTTTAGCGCGTACCTGTTTGCCAGTAACATACCGTCGTTAGCCACGCCTGATACCAGCCTTGCTACCGCCGCGGGGGTAGCAATCAGCTCGCCCTGCCCCCAGGCCATGCCCGAAATACCTTTTGCCCTTGTTTTATGGATATTGTTAGGATCGTACCGTGGTTTGGTATTAAATTCGGTTTTACGCCATAAGGTGCGCCACTTATCTTCCTGAGTGGCATTCAATACCGGTTTATTATAATAGTAACCGCCTACGCCATGCAAAAACATCCCTGTTTTAAGGTACAGCGTTGCCATGTACTCTTCCAGGTGTTCCTGGTTGGCCAGTTTAATAAAATATACGTTGTTTGATTTGGCAATGGCGCGCTCCATGGTGATCATCCCTGTCTCGTCGGGCTCAATGCCCTTGGTACGGATCCGCTCCTGGGTGCTCACATGATATTGTATTTCAGATGCAGCGATGCCTAATTTATTAAATGCCGACATCGCCGTTAAAACTTTGGCCGTTGAACCAGGCTGACTGGCATAGGTAAAACCCAGATCGGTAGTGGTTAACCAGGTAGCCAGTTTATTCTGATCGGCCAGTGGCATAGTCAACTGGTCCCAGTTGTGCACAGGAGGCAGCGGGTATTGTGCCGATGTAAGCACATCGCCGGTGTTGGATTCCACGATAACTACTGAAACCCTGTTATCATACAGCGAAGTGTCGGAAGCGATAGATTGCTGAATACTGGTTTGGAGATCGGCATCCATCGTGAGCTTTACATCGCGGTTTTTGTTTTTGAAAGCCTCTACCTCTGGGCCGTTGATATCACTTACAAGGAGATTGGCCAAGGCGCTGTAGTCCTTTTTAGCTACGGTCATTTCTTTCATTCCGCGGGGCAGGAACCGGTCTTCCTGGTAACGTGATGCCTTCACATTATAATTGGTGATAGGCATATGAAACCCGCGAAGTTCGGCGGCATGTTCATACTCGGCAAAATAACCGTTGGTGCTGCCGTTGAAGACACCGGTGTTTTGATCGCCCGTCCAAAAAAACATTTGTTCTTCAAAAGGATAAAACCTGTCCAAACGCTTGTGCATAGCCGAATCCAGGTCATAATGTAGCATGCCCGAAGCGCTTAATTTGTTTTTTTGTTTTTCGATAAGCTCGGGTTTGCTGGTAGCGAGGATAAGGCCGTTACGGTCATAGATGGTACCGGCCTGCAACCTGTTCATCAATATGGCTATACGTGGGTTATAGCTAAACATTCGCAGGCCGCTTTTATCGGCAACCAAAGCAGGTTTTACAACCCATTGCTTATTATCTGTTGTGTAACGCGATACATTCACCACCAATAATACCACTCCGGCAAGCGCGGCTGCCAATGCAGGTACCAGGTTTTTATCCTGTTGTTTGGTGATATAATCCATTTGCACAGTCGTACCCCTAACAGATGATACCGACAACAGGAAGCCCGCTGCCAGCAGATTTATTACCAATGATGAGCCGCCGTAACTTTCAAAAGGAAGGGAAACCCCGGATAATGGCAATGCTCCGATAGAGCCGCCCGCAATCAGCAAAAACTGCACAAAGGTACATACCCCGATACCTGCGCTGAGGTAAAACAGCAGGGGCATCCCCGTTTGCCGACCTATGATGATGGAGCGGTGCAGGTACAACAAAAACAAGATGAACACCGCGGCCATGCCGGCCCAGCCAAACTCTTCGCCAATGGATGGCAATATCATATCGGTATGTGCCTCGGGGATAGTTTTGGCAAAGCCCTGACCAACACCTTGTCCGCTTACCCCTCCACTGGCCATGGCCCAAAGTCCGTTAGCTACCTGGTCGCCGCCATAAACTTCATTATTCCAGGCGTCTTGCCAAATGGCCTTACGCTCAACCAGGCGTTCCACCGGACCGGGGATAATTTTATCGAGCCCCGGAATTTTATCGATGGTTAAAAAAGCAGTGATCACTACGAGCGCCATAATGGCCGATTCACTCAACCTCCTCCGCCTGAAAAATACTACGCTCCCGAGCGAAAAAAATGTGATGCCCGCGCTAAGCCATATATTATCAAAAAACCAGGTAGTGAGCACAAATAGCACCACAAAGCCCGCCATATAAAGGAAATCGCCGCGGGAAAAAGAGAACAGGATGATGAACGTAAAACAGATCACCATGGCCGGACCCAGATCGCCTAAAACCAAAAACAGCAGCAGGGTTATTATTGTGGCTATAAGTGCAAAAGAAAAGAACGACCAACGCTTGCCCCAGCTGGCGTATTGACTGATGAATTTTTCGTTGGTGGCAAAAAATCCCGCAAGGAAGATAACAATGAGGTATTTTACAATTTCACTTGGCTGAAAACCCAGCAGGTTAACTTTTACACCGCTACCCTCGGGGCCGGTACCAAACAAGATAGTGGAAAAGAGGATGCCCATGGCAACAATAGCCCAGGGCCAGCCATTGGCGGCACTCCTGCTCCATTTAAAAATAAGCAAACGGTAAAAGCCTGAGTCGGGGTTAAGACGGCGAAGGTTAAATAGCTGAATGATGCAGATCCCCGCCATACCGATGCCCAAATAAACAAGCGTATCCTTAGCCAGGAACCTATCGCGCAGTGGGTCTTGCAGGCTTAAAAGCGTAAGGAATGAGATACCGGTAAGCATCATGATCAGGGGTAAAATGATCTGATCGGCATTAGGATACCGGGCGCTGAGTAACAGGTGTACGATGATAAAGCTTGCAAAAAAGCTTCCGGCTATAATCCAGTACCACATGTTAAACTCTTCCTGGTAGCGCACGATAAAGGCACCCTCTTTTTTCAGGATGTTAAAATCGCGGGTAGAGAGTAGCTTGATACTATGAGGTGCCTGGTTAAATTTAAAGGTTACGTCTTTGTCCAGTTCGTCAACGCCCTGCGAGCGGCCAAACTCAAAGCCGGGCTGCATGGGCAATACCGAAAATGCTTTGCCGGTTGGCAGTTTGGCAAATACAAACCGCCCCTGTTCATCGGTACGGGCAAAGGCGGTTAATGACTGCAGTACCTTCTTTTTCTGATCGTTAAGTACATACAGTTTTTTGTATGATGAGGCATTTTCCGAATAGGAGGTTTTAGCCCCGGTCTCCTCATCGCTGAAAATGCTGTCGCGGGGCAAAATCATGGTGAGCTTTACCAGTACACCGGGCACAGGTTCGCCTTTGTGGGCTATTGTACCTTTAATGCTGTATTCGCCAAGGTTGAGATCGGTTTGGGCACCCAATGATGGTGGATTTTTCAATTCCTGTTCAAAGCGGATGGAATCATCGCCGGTATAGCCTAAAAGTGTGCGGGAGGTAAGTACGCGTTTCTTGAAAGTTTCACCGCCTTTTTCAAAGGCCTCGTCGGCATTTACGTAGTATTTACGTTTGTTAAGTTCGCCGGTATTATCAACCAGGTCGCCGGTTGTTTTACGCGATGCTATTACCGATTCAATGTAATCAACATCCCTGGGATCATCGAAATAATAACCCTTTTTAAGCAGCGCCTTTACGTTTTGAGCGGTATTGGGCGAGTTAAGATTTACGATAGTACCGTCCTTCAGGCGCTTATCAACATCAGTGAATTTAAGTTGCAATACGCTATAGAGCTTCAAAAATAAAACGGCCAGTAATATGCCTGTAAGCAACAGGAACAGCCGTTCCATTCTCCTGCCGGGTACCTTGGGATTTTCCTGGGCCATTTATCAGTGGGTAGCTTTAGTTGGAACAGAATCAGTTTTGAACATGCTGCCAAACAATCTGCCTGATATGTATTTTTTATTAGGGAACATGTACGATGCCTGGACCGGCGTTAAGCAGTTATTAAACTGCACATTTTTCAGCACCAAGGCATCGTTGTGTGTAATAATGGCTGTGCGGAAGCCGTCAAAAGCAACGCTATCCAACACTACATATTTACAATTAGCAGCCAGCGCGATAGCCGGGCCCGAATAGGTAGAATCTTTCTTAAATACGACGGCACCCTTTGTTTTAATATACAGGCTATCCTTATTGATATGCAGCGTATCGCTCAGCACAATAGGCTGCTGAAAATCAGCCGCCGAAAGTAACAGCGTATGGCCTTTTAATTTGTTAATAGTATCCTGAAGCTTGAGCTCTACCGCGTTTTTAATATGCTGAGCTACCAACGTATCTGTTTTTTTAGGAATAGCAGCCTGATCGGCGTTCTTTTTAAACTGCCAGATAAATCCACCCAAAAAGATAAAGCAAAGCAGGGTAAGTACAGCTACTGTGCCGCCGTTGCCTTTGGTTTTCACCACAGGATCAGGCTCTTCCGGCCTTTTTACCGGGGCGGGCGTAATTGCTTCCTGCTGTTCGGGCGCTTTTACAGCAGCTACCACTGGTTTAGTGGCGCTGTGTTGCTTGCGCTCCTTATCGTTATGTACCAGTACCACGGTCACATTATCCTTTCCACCACGGTTATTGGCTGCATCAATTAGTTTTTTTCCCTTTTCGGGCAGGTTATCGCTGCTGGTAAGGATACTGGTGATCTTGCTTTTATCAACCAGATCGGTTAAGCCGTCGCTGCAAATGAGCAGGATATCACCCGGTAAAAAGGGCGAGTTACCAGTCTCCACAAAATCGGGATCCTGGCCTATCTGCCCGGCAAAGCCAAGGGCTTTATTAATTTCATTGCGTTTGGGATGGTCCATGGCCGCTTCCTCGGTCAGCCGGCCCGAATCTTCCAGGAAGCCTACAAAAGAATGATCTTTCGAGATCTTGATCAGCGAATAATCGCGCAGCAGGTACAGGCGCGTGTCCCCAACGTGGGCATAATAAAATTTATTGTTGATCACATCAACCACGGCCAGCGTAAGCACACAGGCCATGTTTTCAAGATCTTTGTTTTGTACTTTTTCGTCGTAGATCCGTTGATTGGCAATGGTAAAAGTATTTACCAGCAGCGGCACAATATCGCCGGCTATATATTGCAATTGCTCCAGGATGGTGGCGCGGGCAATTTCGGCAGCTATTTCGCCACCGGCATAACCGCCAACCCCATCAACCACACAGGCAATGATAAAATTACCATCACCAGATTTTTCGGCAATAAAAACGTCCTCGTTGTTTTGCCTTTGCTTACCGGTATCTGTTATCCCGAAAAAATTATTTGCCATGGTTTTAACTGGATTTTTTTATGTCGATAAAATGAGCTACCAATAACAGCACACATATTGCCAGCAGCCCTATTGATAATACCTGTGACATTATGGTTCGGGTTTAAATATGTTAATACCTACTATGCCATTGAGCAGGATCCTGGAGTTGAACGGCAGCTCAACCCATTGCGGCGAATTCACGTCGCTACCGGCTACTTCCAATTCGTTGATCAGGGTACGCTCGCCAAAAGATGCCATGTAAAACTTGCCATCGGCTTTATTTAATCGGATGCGCAGGTGGGGGGTGTTCACCCATTCAGACGGTACCTTAAACACGGCCTGCTCGTCCCTTTCCTCATCACTGCCCGATACAACAATATCATCATCCTTGATCAGGTACTCCACCTTGCGGCCAACAAACTGCTTATCGGGCATAATGGTTTCCAGCCGGGCCAGCACCTTGGTTCCGGGCTTAACTACGTCCTTTTCGTTGTGCTGCAGGTCATTAGCATAAGGCAATTCATAATAACCCTCGCTGTAATAAGTAAAGCCTTTTAAAACCTCATTGCTGATATCCAGCGTTTGGGCAACACCCGTTTGGCGCGGAATGAAGGTAACCCGCAGGTTCTCTTCTTTTTTGGCGCTTGTGCCGGGCAGCAGTTTGCCTATGAAGCCCTTATCGCCGCGTTTATAATCCGGGTGTGATACCAGCCTGAATACCCATTTTGAGCTTGAAGGTTCCACCTTTTTGCCTACTTCCTGGTGTTCGCGCAGCAATTCATAAAACTTTTTTACAGATTCATTAACAATAATGCCGAACAAGCCAGAGCGGTTATTTACAAAATCCTGGTAATCTTCCTCGTTAAAGCTGATGATAAATTCATGGTAAAAAACTATCCTGTCGGCAAAAGAAAGCTGCTTGATCGATTCCTTGAATTTTTCGATGATGTATAAATACACGTCATCGGGCGTTAGCGCTTTTATTTTTACAGCCTCCTCGTTTACTGGTTTTCCGTTTGGTAAAAACCAGTCCTGAAGGCCTATCCGTTTCCAAAATGTTGATTTAGGTTCCATGCTGTATTTGCTAAATCATTAAAAGTTTAAGTTAGAGGTATCCGCTTTTTTCACACTATCGCGATAAAACTGCGTATCTTCCTTTTGTTGTTTTGCCCGTTGTATGTTACGCAATATCGAATCGGCGGTTGAATCAACTTCCGGTGGAATATTGCTCTCATCTTTGTAATCACTGGCCTTAGGCTGCTGTACAGAGTCTTTTTTTTGGGAGGGGATAATTTTACTACTTGCAGCCGAATCGCTTGCCTTTTTCGAAGGTTTAAACAGCCTGCTAACCACCCCATTATAAATACGCCCGCCAAACTTATCCATCACCACTGCAGAGAAAACGGTGAAACCGCAAAGCAATATCATGAACAAAACAAAAATTGGCTTTGACATGCGCACCGCTTTATTGTCCACAGGTTCGCTGTTAACTACCTGTGCCGGTTGCTTGTTCTCGTTTTCCTGGTAATATAGCACCAGCCCCTGCAGGCGTTCATTTTCCTTCAATAAAACTTCGGTGTTCCACGATTCATCGGGGTGCGTTGGGCTGATAGCGCCGATACTGCCCTGCATCAAAGCTTCCTGTAATTCAATACCGTTGGCATACCTGTTATTGATGTCTTTTTGCAGGCATTTAGCTACAATCTGCAATAGCCAGGCCGGAACCTGCATTTGCATTTCCTTTTTTTCGTCCGACCAGCTTTCGGGCAGGTTTTTGCGGCGCAGTTCCATTACATCAGGCATCTCCGACTCCATATGGGCCAGCATCACGGCGTTGCGGGCAGTTTCGCCATTATCTTTTAGCGGGAAGGGCACTTGCCCTCCAATCAATTCATACAGGATGATGCCATAGCTGTAAACATCGGTTTGAAAATACATCAGGCCCTCGTTTTGTTCGGGCGCCATAAATTCAATAGCGCCCGCATGACGTATACTGGTACGGCGCTGATCATCAGACATGGCCGAAAGACCAAAGTCAAGCAGCACGTAATTTCCGGTATGTACGTTGAACTTTACATTGTTGCTTTTGATGTCGCCATGCTTTACCGAAACTTTGTGGCAGTGCGATAACGCGTTTGCCAGCTGATCGGCCAGTTTGATGATCTCTTTAATGCTGAAGATAGCCTCATGAGGTGGTTTCAGCAGGTCTTCCAAATCGGGGCCATCAATATATTCCATTTCGATAAACGGGAACGAACCACTTTCGGTAATACCCGAATTAAGGATCTTAACCACATTTGGGTTAGGCTCTTCGTTTACCTTTTTTAGTTTTTCAACCTCGTTCTGGAAATTGCGAAAATTTTTATCGTCGGTGCTTTCGGTGTGAATAGGAGTGGGCAGGAGCTTTACCGCTGTGATAATAGGCCCATAACGGCGACCTTTATAAACAGAGCCCTGGCCGCCCGTTCGTAAAGCCCCCATGTTTTCCAAACCTTCGGTAATAGTAAATACTTTGCTCATTGAGTTATACTTGGGGAATGAGTATTCGTGACAAATATTAAAAACTTTTTACTCAACATAACGCAGGCATTAGTGTTTGGTATAAAAATATAAAAAAATAACCGCTGATTAGGGTGATTTCGTTGATTACGCTGATTATGAATGTTGTCTGAACTCGAATTTATTGAATTAAAAGAATGGACAGAATGCTCAGCAAATTCAATAAATTCCCTAACTCAATAAATTCGAGTTCAGACGACCATAGTTCATTAATTCACAATTATCTCATCCACCATCAACCAAGCCTTCGCGCCGGCGATGTATTCACCCGGCGGAATAATCCCTTTGTTAGTTGCTTTTACCCTGATATATCTTGCCTGCTGTGTTTTGATGTTTGCCCTTACAGCGTTGATGCCGTTATCCGGGAAATCAGTCTGGCGGTAAACTTCGGTATAATTACTGCCATCTGTTGATACCTCGAACGTGAGCAATGTTGGCTCCCACATTTTTTGCCAGTGGTATTTTAATATGTTAATGCCAAGCTTTGATATGCTTTGCACGTTTCCAAGGTCAACTACCGCTTCAAGATCATCTCCGCTGAAACCATACCATTGCCCGTCATTATAAAGCTTGCTGCCGAAGATGCCGTTTACCAAACCAAAGGTATTACCCGGACTAAACCCTCCTTGCGGCTGGTTTTTAAGCGTTACCGTTTTGCCTATGGCTTTATGAATGGTAAATGACTTTTCATAGGTCCGGCCCTGCTGCCTGCCATTATTAAAAACAGCTGCTTTAATAATCCCCGATGAGGTTATGGTAATTGCACCCGCATAAATCTTGCTATTTAAACCAGGTGTACTACCATCGTTTGAATAATAAATTTTGCTGTTGGGTAAAGTTGTTTGAAGGTTCAGCGCCACTTGATGATCTACAGTTTCTGTTACCGAATCGGTGATCTCATCAAATACATCAGCCGCGTTTATATTTAACTTTTTGAGCAAAGGCTGCTGGTACCTTAGTCGTTTCAAAAAATCCGGATAGCTTTTATTTTTCTTTGAACTCCAGGCAACTTCAGCCAAAGCCAGCATCCGCGGAAACAATTGCCGCTCGGCCTGTGCGGGATTGGCCATGTATTCGCTCCAGGCATTAGCTTGTACGCCTTTGATATATTTAGCTTCATCGCCGCTCAGGTCGCCGGTTATTGGTTCATAATTATAGACCTTGCTTAGTGGTGTATAACCTCCGCCTGCTAATGGCTCGGCGGGGTAAAGCGATTGGTAATAGTCAAGGTAAACATATTTTTCGGGCGTCATGATGGCATCATGATGTTGTTTGGCGGCAGCTATACCACCTTCTTCGCCAGTCCAGCTCATGACGGTTGCACCGGGGGTAAGCCCGCCTTCCAGGATCTCGTCCCAGCCTATGATCTGCCGGCCTTTGCTGTTCAGGTATTTTTCCATCCTGCCGATGAAATAGCTTTGCAGTTCCTTTTCATCTTTCAGATGCTCGTCCTTAATGCGCTGCTGGCATTTGGGGCAGGCCTTCCATTTGGTTTTAGGGCATTCATCGCCACCTATATGGATATATTTTGAAGGGAACAACGGCAATACCTCATCCATCACATTTTGTAAAAAGGTAAACGTTTCGTCATTGCCGGCGCAATACACATCGTCAAAAATGCCCCAAAATGTTGCGGTTTTATACGGCCCGCCGGTGCAGCCCAATTGCGGATAAGCGGCCAGCGCCGCCAATGCATGGCCCGGCATTTCAATTTCCGGGATCACAGTGATGTGCCTTTGAGTGGCATACTTTACAATTTCCTTAACCTCATCCTGGGTATAATAACCGCCATAACGTACGCCATCAAACTTATGCGGACTATCCTTTTTATGACCGATAATAGTTTCATCGCGGTAAGCCGAAATGCTTTGCAGTAAAGGATATTTTTTTATTTCGATGCGCCAGCCCTGGTCATCAGTTAAGTGCCAGTGAAAAGTATTGATCTTGTATAGTGCCAGCAGGTCTATCCATTTTTTGATAGCTTCGGGCTTGAAAAAATGACGGCTTACATCTAAATGCATTCCGCGGTAGGCAAAACAGGGGTAATCCATAATGGCGCAGCTTTGGACCGTTACTTTTCCATTGGATACTTTTAGTAATTGGATAAGCGATTGCAAACCATAAAACACACCTGCTTCATCATGAGCAATGATCTTGATCTTTTTAGCTGTAATAGACAGCTTGTATCCTTCGGGATGGGTTACTGCTTCACTGTCAATAGTTAAGTAAATGGAAGTATTCAACTTATGACTTACAGGAAGACTAAAACCGGCAGCAGATTTAAAATAAGCATTGAAAAACGTAAGTTCATCCGCATCGATCTTTTGAGCAGTTCCTATGGTTGTTGATTTGTTAAACGTAAAAACCTCGTTTGTTTTTACCATCTTAACGGGTCTCGGAATAATACCTTCTTCCTTAACCTGTGCATGCGCAACCATTGCAAAAAGGATGCACAATAAAATACAACTGAAAAAAATACGGGATGTAAACAGCTTGACCATCAAAGTAAATGTAAAGCCGAATATACTTTTTTTGCAGAAAGGCAGATAAAGAAATTATTGTCTCCTCCGACAAACAGTTTCGCTATAAAGAGCGAAGCGGGTGCTTAGTCCTACCATGAGAAGTAAAAACGGGGGGTGTCATACTGAGCTTGTCGAAGTATGGTGGGCAGGCCTTTGCGCGCGAGTCTTCGACAAGCTCAGACTGACAGGCCTCCTTAAATGAAAACCTTTACCTTCTCAATAAAAAAACACTCCCCCGTTTTTCTTATCCTACATCAAGTGCTGCCGGCGATTTTGACCGTAATTTTGAATCATAATAACACAGCAAGTATTAAAATATTTAAAACAAGGAAAACAATGGAAAACACTATAAACGGCATTCACCACATCACTGCAATTGCAGGCAATGCTAAAAAAAACTATGATTTTTATACCCGTGTATTAGGCTTAAGGTTGGTTAAAAAAACCGTAAACTTTGACGACCCCGGTACTTATCACTTGTATTATGGCGATGGGAACGGTACTCCCGGCTCTATCCTTACTTTCTTCCCCTGGGAAGGCATCACAGCAGGTCGCCGGGGTGCAAGGCAGGTAACTGAAATTGGTTATTCGGTACCTGAAGGTAGCTTGGATTTCTGGTTGAAAAGGTTTGAGGATAACAATGTGATCTACAACAAACCGGCCGAAAAATTTGGTGAGCAGTATCTTACTTTCCTCGATCCTGATGGTTTGAAATTTGAGCTTATCGTTCCCCAAAAAGCCGATAACCGTACGCCATGGGAAACTGCCGAAGTAACCGCAGCCAATGCAACCAAAGGTTTTCACAGCATTACTATTACATCAAATAAAATTGAGGCTACTGCCAAAATATTAACCGGTGTATTAGGCTATCGCTTACTGGAACAGCATGTTAACCGCTACAGGTTTATTACTGATGCTGTCGAAAATGCAGCTATAGTTGATTTGGTGGAAGTTCCGGGAGAAGTTGCCGGTCATGTAGCAGGTGGTTCTGTTCACCACGTTGCGTTCCGCGTACCAAACGAAAAAGTATTGATGGAATACCGTGAAAAGATAGCCAACCTTGGCTTGCATATCACCGATAAAATAGACAGAAACTATTTTTACTCATTATACTTCCGCGAACCAGGTGGTGTTTTGTTTGAGATAGCAACCGATAACCCAGGCTTCGCGGTTGATGAACCAGCCGAATTATTGGGCACAGGATTAAAATTACCTGCACAGTATGAAAACCTGCGCGGCGAGTTGGAGAAAATATTACCATCATTAGTTTAATCAAATAGATGTACAGGCACACAAAACAGGTTGTTTCGGCGGGAGTTCCCGCCGAACAGGCCAAAAAAGCCATCATTATGCTGCATGGCCGCGGCGCATCGGCAAGCAGCATGATCTCGCTTAAGGATCATCTTGAATTAGATGGGTACGCTATCTATGCACCACAGGCCAATCAACATAGCTGGTATCCCTACAGCTTTATGGCCCCGGTTCAAAATAATCAACCGGCATTGGACTCGGCCCTTGAAGTAATTGACGAACTGGTTGAGGACCTCAGGCAAAAAGGAATAGCACAGGAAAATATCTATTTTCTTGGTTTTTCGCAGGGCGCATGTTTAACGCTTGACTATACCGGCCGCAATGCCGGCAGGTACGGGGGGATTATCGCTTTCACCGGCGGATTGATAGGAGAGGAGCTGGTTAAGGAAAACTATAAAGGCGATTTTAACAATACCCCGGTACTGGTCACCACCGGCGACCCCGACCCGCATGTACCAGTTAGCAGGGTTAATGACAGTGTTGAAATATTAAAAGAATTAAATGCGAATGTAACCCTCAAAATATATAAAGGCCGCCAGCATACTATTTCCCATGAAGAAATTGTGCTGGCAAACGAGATACTGAAGAATTGATTGTTTTCAAAGTTGAGTGTTTAAGAGTGGAGAGCTGCCCGGAGGGGCGGCTCTTTTTTTGTGTGCCAGGCACGTGTGTCATCTATAGGGTGCAAGTCCCGAAGACGCATTACAGTGGGAAGTCTTAGCTTAAGGCAAGGAGAAAGTGTGTGAACACAAATCTGAAGGAAGCCAGCGGCAAAAGTTCGAGCCTACGAACAGAAACTGCATATCAGGCGGGATAGTATGGGTGATGCTGCAAAAGAAGCAAAAGCCCGACACTGTACAGGATACTATAACGTAAATGCAGAGGCTACATGAACGGAAAGCGGACACACTTACCCTGGGAGGTCTGCGTAACGACGAGTTCGTAAAGCGCAGAAGTCAGCAAACGTCATATTAGTTCCGAAACGAGCTCCGCAAAGCGGAGAGGTCTCACAAAAGGATGAAGGACTGCATGTTAGAATTGGCCAAGACGCTGATGGCTCTGTGTCGTCACCGCTAACAACGGAACCCCATAAGCGAACTGCCTGCAGGAGGATAGGCCGGAAGCCGAAAGTAAAGTGCAGGAGGAGTTGAGGTGCGACATGCGAACAAGGCGGCTGTAAGCCGGAAACAAATGTTTTTTTTTTAAAAGAAGTATGCTCGAAGAAATACTTGATTACAGGAACATCAGCAAAGCGCTGAAACAGGTAATGAGCAATAAAGGCGCTGGTGGGGTTGACGGTATGCAGACCGATGAACTTCGCGACTACCTGAACGAGCACTGGCGTCCGCTCAAAACAAGTATTTTAGAGGGCAGTTATCAACCAAGCCCGGTACGGAAAGTAGAAATCCCCAAGCCCACAGGCGGTCGCCGGATGTTAGGCATACCAACCGTAATCGACAGGCTCCTTCAACAAGCCATCAGTCAATGGCTAAGTCCGCAATACGAACCGGAGTTTTCCAAAACAAGTTACGGTTTCAGGCCAGGCAAGAACGCCCGTCAGGCGGTCATGCAGGCCCAGGAGTACCTCAATGAAGGTAAAACAAGGATAGTAGAGTTGGACTTGGAAAAGTTCTTCGACCGTGTCAACCACGACAAACTCATGGGATCGCTATCAAGAAAGGTAAAAGATAAACGCATCCTTGCGTTGATCGGCAGCTATCTGCGCAGCGGTATTATGGAAGGCGGGGTTTCAAGCGTCCGATTGGAAGGCACCCCACAGGGTTCACCGCTTAGCCCTCTACTTTCCAACATTATGTTAGATGAACTGGACAGAGAACTTATACGGCGCGGGCACAGCTTTGTGAGGTACGCCGACGATTGCAGCATCTACCTTAAGAACTGGAAATCAGCTCATAGGGTAGAAGGCAGTATTATCCGGTACGTAGAAAAGGAGCTTAAGCTAAAAGTGAACAGGACAAAGACGAAAGTCAGCGCCCCGGCGAAAAGCACGCTTTTAGGCTTCTCTTTCTATCGCAGCAAAGGAAAATGGGAGATACGGCTATCGAATCTGACGGTAAAACGGATTCAAGGTAAGATTCGCCGGCATACGGAGCGGAAGCACCCGAACCCAATAGCCGAAAAGATAAGAGAATTGGAGACGGTCATCATGGGCTGGATAAATTATTTTTGGATAGCCACGGCAAAATCGCAGATGCGAATGTTGGATGAACTGGTACGAACCCGTTTACGGATATGCCAATGGAAACAATGGAAGCTACCAAAAGCAAGGGTGAAGCGGCTAATAAAGCTGGGCGTTAAGAAAAGGAAAGCTTATGAGTGGGGAAATAGCAGTAAGGGATACTGTCGGGTAGCCCACAGCCCCATACTGCAAACCACGCTTAACAATCTGTACTTTAATAACTTAGGATACACAGGGTTCGAGAACAGATACTTTTGGAAAACTAAACACCAGTTATCTATATTCTGACAAACCGCCGTATACCAGACCGGTACGTACGGTGGTGTGAGCGGACGGTAAGGGAGAATTTCACTCCCTTACTTCCTACTCGATTTGCCGGATAGTATTGACTAACCTGTATAATAAATAAGTTATGCTTATGCTTTTTGATAACCTTTAGGTTATTTTATATTAATAACCGGTAGTTTGAAATGATGGTTAAGGGATTCATAATTAGCAGGTAAGCTTATTTTTACTTTTTAAATATATTAAATTAATATTTAAGTAATTTTAGCCTTTGTTTCCCGGACGAACTTAATTGGTAAACTATGCCCGACAAAATTGTGATGAGCGATATGCAGCTCATTGGCCGGCTAAAGGCTGATGATGAAGCGGCGCTTACCATGGTTTACAGGAGGTACTGGGCTTTGCTTTTTAAAGCGGCTTATAACATCTTGAAAGACAGGCAGGCATGCGAGGATATTATCCAGGAACTGTTTATCAAGCTTTGGGATTGCCGGGCCGAAGTGGAGATCACTATATCGCTTAAAGCTTATCTGTATGCATCGGTACGTTACGGGGTTTACAGGCAAATCCGCACAGGGACGCCCGTAAGAAGCGAGATTTTTGACGATCTGATAGAGCGCCTGCACACCCCGGCTACCCACAACACGATTGAGCATAAAGAACTGCTATTGCAAATAAACCAGGTGATTGATACCCTGCCCGAAAAATGCCGGGAAGTTTACAAACTGAGCCGGGAAGAATGTCTTAGCCATAAGGAAATAGCCCTGCAACTGAACATATCCACTAAAACCGTCGAAAATCATTTAACTAAAGCGCTTCGTCAGTTGCGCGGCTCGTTGGGCTCCGCTTTTATCCTGGAAGCGTTGATGTTTTTTTTAGATAAATAATTCTAATTATTTTATGGCGATCTTTCATGATTTGGTAATATCCCAATCGACGATTGGGAAAATAGCAATGTAAAAACGTTTTCTTTTTCTGCCGCCTGAAATTAATTTTAATTTTTTTCATTACGGCGTAGGGGATACCCCTGTTTTTTTACTCTCCCTCACAAAACCATACTTGTGCAAAAAGAAGAATTTTTACAATTGATAGATAAATACCTGGCCGGGCAGGCAACTGCCGCGGAGAAGGAGCAGTTGTTGAATTTTTTCGAAAGCTTTCAGGGTGATACCGACGAATGGGATGAAAAAATAATTGATGTAAAGCAGGAACTGGAAGACCGCATGTTAAGCAACATCAGGCAGGCGATAGCCGGGCCGGTGGCTAACAAGGGTCCAAAAGTTATAAGGTTGCATTTTTTCAGAAATGTTGCCGCTGCTGTTATTCTGTTGGCCGTGTCGGGTACTGCTGTTTATCATTGGTGTAATAAACACTGGCAGCAAAAACTGGTTGTTCAAAACAAAGCAATTGTAAAACACGATGTCGAGCCTGGTGATAACCGGGCCGTTTTAACCCTTGCCAATGGCTCCAAACTGATACTGGATTCGGCTAAGATCGGCTTGCTGAATCAATCGGGTAACATCAGCATTAATAAAACGCAGGATGGGCAGGTGGTTTACACCGCGGATAAAGACCAACAGCAAAACGGCCCGGTTGCCTATAACACCATTAGCACCCCCAGGGGCGGCCAGTACCGGGTAGTGCTTCCTGATGGTTCAAAAGTTTGGCTTAACTCTGCCTCGTCACTAAAATTCCCTACGGTATTTACAGGTGCCCAACGTGAAGTTGAACTCACTGGCGAGGGATATTTTGAGGTGGCTAAAAATAAAGCGAGGCCTTTTAATGTGAAGGTTAAAGACATTGAAATAGCTGTGTTGGGTACACATTTTAATATTATGGCCTATACTGATGAGGCCGCTGTTAAAACCACCCTTCTTGAAGGATCGGTGAAATTAACACAGGGTAATGTAACTAATACGTTAAAGCCCGGTCAGCAGGGCGTAATAAACAATAAAGGCATTAAAATTATTGATGTTGATACCGACGAAGCGGTAGCCTGGAAAAATGGCTTCTTTGACTTTGAGCGGGCAAACATACAAGATATTATGAAGCAGCTTTCGAGGTGGTATGGTACCGAAGTAGTATACGAAGGTAAAATACCTGATGATGAGTTTGTAGGTAAGATCAGCAGGGATGTAAAACTATCGCAGGTATTGCACATTCTTGAATTAAGCCACGTGCGTTTTAGGATTGAGAACAAAAAAATAATTGTTACGCCTTAAATAGCGGCAGCTGATTCTTAACTGCTAAACCCAAAACTATGAAGAAACACTGACGATAAAATCTCAAAATATTCCAACCTAAGCTCCCCTTATCTAAATGAAAGAAAAGCCGGAAGCGCTGCAACGCTTCCGGCATAATGAATTGGATCAAGCTTTCCTGAGTTTTCAATAACAGATTTTTTTAACCCAAACATCACGAAGTTATGCATTTAAACTTTACTGGTAAAGTATTTAGTGCCTTTGGTACACATTCAAAACTGTTTTTGACGATGAGATTAACCGTCTTATTATTAACTCTCGGCTGCCTGCAGCTAAGTGCAAAAAGCTTTTCACAATCCATAACCCTCAATGCGAGGGGGATAGCACTTGATAAAGCTTTTAAAGCAATTGAAAAGCAAAGCGGCTATTATTTCTTTTACAGGTATAAGGATATTTCAAAAACCAAGCCGGTTAATCTTTCACTAACTAACGCTTCATTACAGGAAGCGTTGCAGCAATGCTTCAAGGATGAGCCCTTAACGTATATTATTGATGATAAAAATATCATCGTAAATAAAAAGAAAACGCCCGATGTAAGCACTGCCCAGGTACCCATAACCATAAGCGGTATTGTGGTAGATGATAAAAATCAGCCCTTACCAGGTGTTAATGTTAAAGTAAAAGGTACCAATGTTGGTGCCATAACCGGGGTGGACGGTAAGTATACCTTAAATGCCGAAGATAATGCAGTTTTGGTATTTACATTTATCGGTTTTCAAACCAAAGAAGAACCGGTTAATAAAAGAACAACTATCAACGTTGTTTTAAGTGAAGATAACAAGGAATTAAAAGAGGTAGTTGTTGTAGGCTACGGCAACCAGGAGCGTAAGGATGTAACAGGCGCTGTTGGTTCGGTAAAAATGGCGAATGTTAAGGAAATCAAAACGGCGAGCCTTGATCTGAAACTGGCCGGCCAGCTCGCGGGTGTGACCGTAAACCAGGTAACCGGTACTCCGGGCGGTGGTGTTTCTGTAAATATACGCGGTGCCGGTTCAGTGGGTGCCGGTGATGATCCTTTATATGTAATAGATGGTTTCCCCATTTCCCCGGGATTTGATCAATATCAAAATCCTTTAAGTACCATCAATCCGGATGATATTGAAAATATCAGTGTATTGAAAGATGCTGCTTCTACAGCGATTTATGGTTCGCGCGGGTCAAACGGTGTTATTTTGGTCACTACCAGGAGGGCGAAAAAAGGTGAGTCGTCAGTCACGGTAAATACTTCAACAGGAATCCAAACCATATTGCCCAAAAGCAAATTAAAAATGATGACAGCCGAGCAATACGCGCAATGGCGTATTGAAGCTTTGCAGGATCTGGATAAAGTGAACGGGGTACCGTTCAGCATGGACCAGGTGCCAGAGGCGTTCAGGAATCCAAAAGTACTTGGCAAAGGTACTGATTGGTATGATGCAGTTACCCGTAATGCGCCTATGCAAAATTATGATGTTACTGTTTCAAATGGTACCGATAAAGTGCGCTCTTTGTTTTCATTGGGATATTTTGATCAGCAGGGTACGGTGCTTAATACCGGATTCAGGAGATATTCGGTAAAAGCCAATATGGATGCCGATCTGTTTAAAAATGTTACGGCCGGCCTTAGCATCGCTCCAACTTACAGCCAGCGTAAATTACAACAAACAGACGGGCATTTTGACCAGGCTGTATTAAGCCAGGCCTATCTTGAAAGCCCGCTTACGCCGGTAAAACAGCCCGACGGTTCATATACTAATGTGGTAGGTTCGGAGGGAAACGGGAATATTGCAGGTACAGCACTTAACGCCAATCCGGTAAGTGAGCTGGTTAATACCACTAATAAGTATTCACAATTCCGCACGTTGGCTAACACATACGTTAACTGGGAAATAATTAAAGGCTTAGATGTAAAATCTACTTTTGGTATTGATTATCAGAATAGCAATGGCGATTACTTCCGTCCGTCGTTTTTAGGAAGCTTCCGCATTCCCAATAAGGACGGAACCCAGGTCAAAGCTGTAGGATCATTTAATTCGTCTAATTCCTTCAACTGGCTTAGCGAAAACTCCGTAACCTACAAAAAAACCTGGGGCAATCATACCTTAACTGTTTTGGGCGACTATTCGATACAGCAGGAAACCAGCCACTATCGTTTAACCTATGGCACCGGTTTTCCCGACGATGTAGTCCGTTCGGTAAGGGCCGCTACCATTATCACGGCTGATGCCGGTGACGAGGAATGGAGGCTATTATCGCTGATTGGAAGGGTGAACTATGCATATAAGGATAAGTATTTATTAAGCGCCTCCATACGCCGCGACGGGTCGTCAAGATTCGCGCCGGGGCACCGGTGGGGAACTTTCCCTTCGGTATCGGGCGGCTGGCGGATCTCTGACGAATCATTCTTCCCAAAAACAAATGTGATCGATCAGTTGAAATTCACAGCCAGCTACGGTCACGCGGGCAATAACAGCGTGGGTAACTACGATTATATAGCCACTGTAGACGAAACCAATTATACTTTTGGCGGAGCACTGGCTCCCGGAAAGTCAATTACCGATCTCGGTAATGCTGAAGTTGGCTGGGAAACAACCAAACAGTTTGATATAGGCATGGACCTTTCTTTATTTAAAGGCCGGGTTTACTTAATTGCCGAGTATTATAACCGCTTTACCGAACGGTTACTGCAATATATACCCGTGCCGATAGCTTCGGGCTACGGATATGCTTTATCAAATGTTGGCAACGTGCGTAACCGCGGTTTTGAGTTTACGGTAACAACCAAAAACATAGTTAGCAAAGCTTTTAACTGGAGTACAGATTTTAATATATCGTTAAATCGTAATAAGGTTATAAGCCTTGGCCCTACACCTCAAATCTATGACGCGCCCCGGAATGACAACCCAACCAGTATTACACTGGTAGGGTTGCCGCTTGGGCAGTTTTACGGATATATTTTCGAGGGTATATTCCAAAGCCAGGCCGAACTTGACAAATACCCGCATTTTGAAGGTGAAAATGTAGGCAATATCAGGTATAAGGATGTTAATAATGACGGCGTTATTGATGGTAAAGACCAGGTACCTATTGGCAACCCCTGGCCTAAATTTACATTTGGTTTTAACAACCACTTCAGTTATAAACAATTTGACCTGAACATTATCTCGGCCGGCTCGGTAGGGGGGCATGTGTTTGATATGTACAAACAGTTTACAACCAATTTGGATGGTATTTTTAATGTTGAGCAAAGTGTTATAAACCGCTGGAGGTCACCGCAGCAGCCGGGAGCCGGCATATTGCCCACCACAACTTCAAACACTGGCCTTGCCCGCGATTTTTATCCCTCATATTGGGTAGTGAGCAACTCGTATTTAATGGTGAAGAATATTGATCTCGGTTACAATTTCAAAACAAAATTCAGCAAAAACTTCAGGGTATACTTCAGCGCTCAAAATGCCATCCTGATTACAGGTTATAAAGGAGGCAGCCCCGAGGTTGGCATTGAGGGACAACAGGGTAACCGTTCGTTATCACCCAATGTGAATTTTACAGGCTATCCGGTTTCGGCAATTTACACATTAGGTTGTAACGTAACATTTTAGTCAGTACAGCGATTTTTGAAAACACAATTGAGCAACATTAAGAATCAGAAGACATGAAAAAAAACATATACCTTTTTCTTAGCCTCGCAGCTATTGGTTTTTACGGCTGTAAAAAGGATTATCTTAACCTGCAACCCACAGATACTCAAAACAGCGCCAACTTTTTTAAAACAAAGGCCCAGTTTGTTCAGGCAATCAATGGTGCTTATGCCCCTCTTCAGGGTTTATATACCGGGTCGTTTTGGGCAATGGGTGAAATGCGGTCTGATAATACTTCATATGAATATGATCCTTATGATCGTTCAGGTACCAATAAGGAGGAGTTGGATGAGTTTCGCGAATTGAATAATAATGATATTGTGCAGGCGTACTTTAGCTCATGTTTCACCGGTATCGGCCGGTGCAATGTTATCATCAATCGCTTGCCGGCTGCCAGGCTTGATGCCGCCACTACCGATACTATAGGGGGGCAAGCTTTGTTTTTACGGGCGTTCAATTATTTTAACCTGGTACGCATGTTTGGTGATGTACCCCTGGTGCTTGTCGAGCCAAAATCGGTGGGTGATGCTTATGACCTGTCTACTAAGTCACCGGCAGCTGCTGTTTATACGCAGATCATCGCAGATGCCCAGGCTGCCATAGCTAAACTACCTGTAAAATACCAAACCACCGCCAATAAAGGCAGGGTAACCAAAGGTACCGCCGAGACCATGCTGGCCGAAGTTTATATGACCCAAAAGAAATTTGATTTGGCCATACCGCTGTTACGCAGTGTTATATCATCTGGCGCTTACAATCTTAACGCTGATTATGCGGATAATTTTGATATTACAAAAGAAAACGGCCCCGAGTCAATTTTTGAAATTCAGTATATTGAAGGCTCTAACGGCCTGGGGTCTGATTTTATAGATACTTTTATCCCCTGGGATTACTATGATAATGACGTTACCGGCTTTTACATTGGTAACAATGCGCAAAACGGTTGGAATATCCCTACACAGGACCTCGTAAATGCCTATGAAGAGGGCGATAAAAGGAAAGATGCTTCACTAATTGACTTTACATCAGATGAGTACGGTATCGATCTGCCTTTCATAAAGAAATATCAGAGCATCGGATCGGTACAAGGCATTACCGGCAACAACTTCCCGGTTTATCGTTATGCAGATGTTTACCTGATGCTGGCCGAGTGTTTAAACGAACAGGGTTTTGCAGCTGGCGGCGACGCGTTTAAATATTTAAACCTGGTTAGGCAGCGCGCCGGTCTTGAACCTAAATCAATGGGCAATGCTAATCCAGATTTAAATGTTACCAGCCAGGATGGGTTTCGCGCGGCGATAGCTCATGAACGCCAGGTTGAACTTGCCTTTGAAAATCACCGCTGGTTTGATCTTTTGCGTACAGGTAAAGCGACAGAGGTAATGAAAGCGCATGCTACCCGCGAACGGGCCTATAAAAATGGTTCATGGCAAATTAATTCTGCTGCCTATAGCAATATCCGCCTGCTGTTCCAGTATCCTTTAAATGAAGCAAACCTCGAACATTAATAATGTTACATGGCCGGGGTGAAACTTTTACCGGGCCATATTACGTTTATAGGTGTATATTGCGATGAACGCACGTTTTGTGGGCAGGCTCAATGAAAAATTTCAGGTGCATATCAAAACAATATTGCTGTTAAAGTATATTTAATAGCATGAACTATTAAAACCCCAAAAAAGGTATGTGTAAAAAGGTATGCACACGCGTCATTATATTATTTTTTTCTTTTCTGCCAATAATTGTACAAGCACAAAAAGTGCCGGTGGTTCCTCCGCCGTTCCGGGTTGATAACCTGGTTTGTGAGTATAAAATAAATCCTATCTCTGTCGACGATGCCGCTCCCCGTCTTGGCTGGAAACTAATAAGCCGGGATCGTAACATTCAGCAAATTGCCTATGAAATAAGGGTAGGCAGCAATGCCGTGTCCTTACTGAAAGGCAAAGACCTGCTCTGGACCTCGGGAAAAGTTAACTCCAGCGAATCGTTACATGTTTACTATGGCGGCCCCGCACTCGCTTCACGTCAAAAAGTTTACTGGCAGGTACGTGTTTGGAACAACAGGCAGCAGGTTACCCCATGGAGCATGGTTAACTCATGGAAAATGGGCCTGCTTAAACCCGCCGACTGGAGCGCCAAATGGATAGAAAATAATTACCTGTCGGACACTACCGGTGGCCCATGCCCCATGTTCAGGAAAACATTTAAGCTTGATCATAAGGTGCGCGCGGCGCATTTATACATTACTGCCCACGGTTTATATGAGGCGCAATTTAATGGTAAACGGATTAGCGGCGACTACTTTGCCCCCGGTTGGACGAGTTACAATAAACGCCTGCAATACCAGGTTTATGATGTAACTGCCGATCTGTTGAAAGGCGATAACGCTGTTGGCGTAACCCTTGGCGACGGCTGGTACCGGGGTTATACCTATAATCGAAAAAAGAATGTGTATGGCACCAAGCTTGGTTTGCTTTTTCAGTTAGAGGTGGTGTACACTAACGGTAAACGGATACTCATTAATTCGGATAAAACCTGGAAGGTGGCTTATGGGCCGATCCGTTCATCATCATTTTTTGATGGCGAAGTTTATGATGCCCGCAAGGAGAAGAAAGGCTGGTCGACCATTGCTTACAAAGATTTAAACTGGGATTCGGTACGCACCATTGATACCGTTAAAGATAATTTAGTGGCCACATTTGGTCCGCCGGTGCGCAAACACGAAATGTTTAAGCCGCTTAAAGTGTTTACCACTCCTGCAGGCGAGCATGTGGTTGATTTTGGGCAAAACCTGGTTGGCTGGGTACAGTTTAAATTAAAGGCAAAAGCAGGCGATACGGTAAAGCTGTTCCATGCCGAGGTTTTGGATCAGAAAGGGAACTTCTACACAAAAAACCTGCGTACAGCCAAGCAGGAAAACGTTTATGTTTTTAAGGGCGATAGCGTTGAAACATTCGAACCTCATTTTACCTTCCAGGGCTTCAGGTACCTGAAGGTTGAAGGCTATGAAGGCCAGTTGGATTCGACCAATGTGGCTGCCTTTGCCTTGTACTCGGATATGGCGCAAACGGGTATGTTCTCTACCTCTAATCCGCTTATCAACCAGTTGCAGCATAATATTCAATGGGGGCAAAAGGGCAATTTTATTGATGTACCTACCGACTGCCCCCAACGCGACGAGCGTATGGGCTGGACGGGCGATGCCCAGGCCTTTTCCCGCACCGCTACCTTCAATATGGATGTGGCCGGATTTTTTACCAAATGGCTGAAAGATCTTTCGGCCGATCAGCATAAAAACGGCGCGGTACCTTATGTGATCCCTAACATGCTGGATAGCGCGTCGGCGGCAGCCTCAGGATGGAGCGATGTGGCAACTATTGTCCCCTGGAATATTTACCTGGCTTACGGCGATAAAAAGGTATTGGAAAACCAGTACCCAAGCATGACCGCCTGGGTAGGATATATTACCCGGCATACCCGAAACGGCCTTTGGGACACCGGCAACCACTTTGGCGACTGGCTGTTTTACGCTGGCACCGACTATGAGGATGGCGCTGCCCTTACCGATAAAAACCTGATAGCGCAGGCTTTTTATGCCTATTCAACTCAATTGGTTATTAATTCCGCCACAATATTGGGTAAGGAAGATGATGTTAAAAAATATACCGCGCTGTTAGCTGATATCAAAAAGGCTTTCCAGGCAGAATATGTTACACCTAACGGACGTATGATTTCGGGTACGCAAACATCATATGTACTTGCCCTCAACTTCGACCTGCTGCCAGAGAACCTGCGCGAATCTGCCGCTAAAAGGCTGGTAAACAATATTGAAGATTATGATGAACACATTACAACAGGCTTTTTAGGCACACCTTATATCTGCCATGTGTTGAGTCGTTTCGGTCATACCGATATTGCCTATGACCTGTTGATGAAAGAGTCATACCCGTCATGGCTTTATCCTGTAAAAAACGGGGCAACTACCATTTGGGAGCGCTGGGATGGCATAAAACCCAACGGCACATTTGAAGATCCGGAGATGAACTCCTTTAACCACTATGCTTACGGCGCCATTGGCGATTGGATGTACCGGGTTATTGCAGGGATCAACACTGACGAGGGAGGCCCTGGTTTTCATAAAATAAATATCTTCCCGCATCCCGGCGGTAAATTGACCAATGCCAATGCCGAGCTGGAAACACTTTACGGAAAGGTAAAATCGGCCTGGAGTATTGATAACGGCATTTTTACCCTTGATGTAATTGTGCCGCCAAATACTACTGCTACGATCACTTTGCCGGCGGTTGATGGCCCGGTGACAGAAAGTAATATCGACATTAATACCAATAAAGATATCGCTAACATCAAACCGGACGGCGGTGATATGCAGATGGATGTGGGCTCGGGTACTTACCAGTTCAAATACATTTTAAAAACCCATAAAAAAAACACCTAATGGTACTATAATACATGGCAACTATGGTAATCAATCAGCAGGAACCGCTTAAAAACACAGGCACAGCAAAGGCAAGCCGCCCAAGACTTTTGTCGCTTGATTTTTTCAGGGGATTTACCGTAGCTGCTATGATCCTGGTAAATGATCCCGGCGATTGGGGCCATATTTACTGGCCGCTTGAACACTCCAACTGGAACGGCTGTACACCAACCGACCTGGTGTTTCCTTTCTTCCTGTTTATGGTAGGCGTATCTATCGTATATGCCATGGAAAGTAGAAAAGCGGATATAGCTAATCATAACAAATTACTGTTATCCACCCTGCGCCGCACGCTGATTATCATAGCCCTTGGCGTTTGTTTACCACTGATCAACGATTTTCAATTCGCGCATCTGCGTTTTCCCGGTGTGTTGCAGCGCATCGGGCTTGTTTTTGGCATAACTGCCCTGCTGTACGTTAAAACCGGCATCCGTACACAGGTAATCATTGCTGTAAGCTGTTTAATTGGTTATTATTTATTGATGACGCTGGCACCTGTACCGGGTTTCGGTACACCTAACCTTGAACCGGCAACCAATTTGGGCGCCTGGATTGACAGATCGGTATTTACCGAAAACCACCTTTGGAGTTCCTCCAAAACCTGGGACCCGGAGGGTTTGCTTGGGACAATCCCATCTGTTGCTACCTGTTTGTTAGGTGTATTCACCGGTACCTGGCTCAAAATGGGCAAGCTTGCAACCCGTGCTGATCTGCTTAAAATAATGGGAGCCGGCATCGTATTGATCATACTGGCTTTGATCTGGAATCCATTTTTCCCAATCAACAAACAATTGTGGACAAGCTCGTTTGTTCTGCTTACTGCCGGGCTGGCTATCAATATTCTTGCATTGTCATACTGGTTTATTGATATCAAAGGGAATAAAGCCCTGCTGCCTCCATTTTTAGCGTTCGGGCGTAATGCCATTGCTGCCTATGTTTTGGCCGATATTATCCCTGCTTTAATAGCCGCTATCCCGGTAGGTAAAACCAATTTATGGTCGTTCACTTACAATCATTTGTTTGTACCATACCTCTCGCCCGAAAACGCTTCACTGGCCGGAGCTATCCTAACTGTGCTGATCATTTTTATCCCGGTTTGGATCCTCTACAAAAGGAATATTACCATTAAGGTATAATCTTTATCCATCATCTACCCAAATGAAGAAAACACTATCTTTTAAACATATTTTACTTTTCACCTCACTGTTTTTATCGGGAATAACGGTAAAAGCACAGTTTCATATCATCCCGCAGCCGGTAAGTTTAAAAGCAGGGAAGGGGAGTTTTATTTTAGGCAAGTATGCTGTGATCGGAGTTAATAAAGAAACTGAACCGATAGGCAAATACCTGCAGGATTACCTTAATCAAAACTACGGCCTGCAAACAACGGTAAAAGTTTTTGAAAAGATCCCAGCCAAAACAACCATCAGGTTAAACAATGTTTGGTCAAATGCTGAGAGTGCATACACCATGAATGTAAATCCTGCATCGGTGAGTATCAGCGGTAGCGGGGCCGGTGTTTTTTACGGGGTACAATCACTAATTCAGTTGTTGCCGACAGATAAAACTGCGCCCCTAAAAATTACCGCCTGTACCATAGCTGATCAACCACGTTTTGGCTGGCGTGGCTTGAGCCTTGATGTAAGCCGCCATTTTTTTACGGTTGATGAAGTGAAAAAATACATCGATGTAATGGCACATTACAAACTGAATGTGTTTCACTGGCACTTAACCGATGATGAAGGCTGGCGCATCCAGATTGATAAATATCCCCGCCTCACCGAAGTTGGCGCCAGGATCAGCTACTATGCCAAACGGGGCGAATTCCGCAAGCTGGACAACCTGATAGATGACGGTCGCGATGGTTTTTACACCAAAGATGAAATTAGGGATGTGATCAAATATGCGCAGGACAGATTTGTGACCATCCTGCCCGAAATTGAAATGCCGGGTCATAGCGAGGCTGCTATTTTTGCTTACCCGCAACTGGGCTGCCAGGATTCGACAGGGGCTAAACACCGCGTGCGGATGCTTGACCCGAGTGAATATACTTTCAAATTTATGGAAGATGTGCTGACAGAAGTGATAGCCCTGTTCCCGAACCAATACGTTCACATTGGCGGTGATGAGGCCGAAATGGCCGACTGGCTCAAAAGCCCTACAGCAGTCGCACTCATGAAGCGCGAGCACCTGAAAAGCGAAAAGGAAGTGCAGAGTTATTTTATTAAACGAATAGAAAGGTTCCTGCTGTCAAAAAATAAGAAGTTGGTTGGTTGGGACGAGATTTTGGAGGGTGGCCTTGCCGAGTCAGCAACAGTAATGAGCTGGCAGGGCGAAGCAGGAGGGATAGCTGCCGCCAGGATGCATCATCATGTGGTAATGACACCGCTGCCATACATGTACTTTGATGCTCCGCAGGCTAACGAAGATTTGGAACCGATAGGCTGGAACCCGCCGGTTACCTGGCAAATGGTTTATAATTATGAGCCGCAGTCGAAAGAACTAACCAATGCCGAAGCCGAGTATATCTTAGGTGCCCAGGGCAATATCTGGAACGAAAAGGTGCCCAACGCGCAGCACCTGCAATACATGGTTTACCCCCGTGCCCTCGCCGTGGCCGAACTCACCTGGAGCCCGAAAAATGAAAAAAACCTGGAGCGCTTCGGCTGGAAAATGAAAAACCAGTACGGCCTGTTTAAGTTGTGGGATTTCAACGCCCGCCTGCCTGATATTGACGGCGTAGACAATGTAATTACCAATAAAAGCCGGTTTAAACTAACGCTGAGCTACCCGCTGAAAGGAGCTAAAGTGCGGTACGCGTTAAACGGTAAAATGCCGGATGCCAATAGCGTGGCTGTACCTTTCCCGGTAAATATCAATGTATCTTTAAAAGATAGTATCGGTTTAAGAACCTTCACCACCTGGACATTGAATGATCAGCACATTCGCCAAATGGCCAACATCAGGCGGGTGAATATCAAGCCTGCACATGAAAAAGTTGCTAACCTCAAACCCGGCATGGCCTACCAGGTTTTTAAAACGAGGGAACGTGATATAGATAAACTGGAAAATGAAAAGCCAACGGAAACCGGCGAAACAAGCCTGATTGTACCCGTTAAAATTGTTACCGAAGGCTTTATTAACTGGGTTAAAATTAAAGGTTTTATCAAAATAGATAAGGAAGCGGATTATGAATTGACGACCGGCTTTGAGGTTAGTCCTGCTTTGTTTTTGGATGAAGTGCCGGTAATTAAAATGGGGATGAATATTTATGTTGAACCGCAGAAAGCCTTATTACACTTGAAAAAAGGTGTTTACGCTTTAAGAGGACATTATATTGCTGATAAGGTCAATGAGAATCAAACCCTGATTGAATTGAAAATGAAGGGAGGGGAAAAGCTTTATCCTAAGTTTTATTTGATGCATTGAATTTCAGTAGATTAACGTCCCATCATGGTCTCTCGCAGATTTAGGTTTACTCACAAAGCTTCTCGCTTAAACAGCAAGGCGTTGTGTTTTGGCCCTCTGGGGCAAAGGATATTCTATAACTTTACAAGCTACAACCCTTTTGCACCTCTGGTGCACCTGTCCTTGAGCAATTAATATATGTTTATTAAATTGTAAAATCCCCCCGGAGGGGGAAAAGGTTTGTAGAAATAATGTCACACCCCTTACCCGAACCCCGGAGGGGTTCAACTTATGAAGATTACCCAAATTGACTATTGATTTTGTGGGTAAACTTAAACTCGCAGAGGACCCTGATGTCTACGCCACGCTGGTTCGCTGTTCTGAATATTCTGGTAGATGTTTAGAACGCAAAAAACCTCAGGGTCTTTCGCAGAGGACCCTGAGGGAACATGATGAAAATTAAATATTTGGATACTATGCAAAAGAAATTATGCCTGTTTACCGCGTTTGCTTTTGTAATAAATATTACCAGCGCGCAGATCTACAAAAATCCTGAAGCGGCCGTAGCCGAGCGGGTAAAAGACTTGTTAAACCGCATGACGCTGGAAGAAAAGGTGGGCCAGATGAGCATGAACTCGTTAAAAGGTTCCATGCAAAACCCAATTGCTTATGGCGTTTGTGAAAGCCCTTTTACCAATATCAATGATATAGCATCACGCTCAATTGCTGCAAAAAAATATGCTAAAGAAAAAACAAGACTTGGCATCCCTCCTATCCAAATAGGCGAATGCCTGCATGGGCAACTGGCGGCAGGTGCTACCATTTTTCCACAGGCTATAGCGCAGGGCAGCACCTGGAACCCGGCGCTGATTGAAAAAATGGGTTCGGTAATAGCTTATGAAGCGTCCTCATCAGGAGTTGACCAGGCGCTTTCGCCTTTGTTCGATCTCATCCGCGACCCGCGTTATGGCCGTAATGAGGAATGTTATGCCGAAGATCCATATCTCGTGAGCAGGATGGGTACCTCGTTTGTAATTGGGATGCAGGGTGATCCTTCGCAAACAATAAACGGCATTGGTAAAGACAAAGTGATGTGTACAGCCAAGCATTTCGCGGCCTACAGCATCCCTGTGGCAGGTATCAATTTAGCCCCGGCATCAGTAGGGGAAAGAGAGCTACGGTCGATGTTTTTACCGCCTTTTAAAGATGCAGTGCAAAAGGCAAATATTTATGCCGTGATGCCGGCTTACAACGAAATTGACGGCGTGCCTGCACATGCCAACCATTTCCTGCTGCAAACCATATTGCGGGAGGAATGGGGTTTTAAAGGCTATGTTTTTTCGGACTATGAAGGTTTAAAACATTTATACACTTTTCATCATATTGCTAAAGATGCCGAAGGCGCTGCTCCAATCGGCCTGAATTCCGGGGTTGACCTGGAAGCGCCAAGCCCCGATGTATATAATAAACTGATTGACCTGGTGAAAAGCGGAAAAGTAAATGAGGCGTTGATTGATAGCGCTGTTGCCCGCATCCTTACTATAAAATTTAAAGCAGGCTTGTTTGAAAAGGCATTGCCCGATACATCAGCGCTAAAAAAACGGGTACACACGCCTGAGCATATCGCCCTGTCGCAGCAGATTGCTGAAGAATCGATTATCCTGCTTAAAAATGATAAGCAGCTTTTGCCACTCCATATGAACAGCCTGAAATCGCTGGCGGTAATAGGCCCAAATGCCAACCAGGTTCAGTATGGCGATTACAGTTCAACCCGCGACAGCCGCTCGGGCACAACAGTGCTTAATGGCATAAAACAGTTGACCGGCAATAAAATAAAAATCAATTATGCTAAAGGCTGCGCCCTGTCGGGCCCGGACAAAAGTGGCTTTGCCGAAGCCATCACGGCTGCAAAAAACAGTGATGCCGTAATAGTAGTTTTGGGCACCACCAGCGTGGTGTTCTCCGGCGTAGGTTGGAACGGGCATGCACCCGAAAGCGAGCCTAAAGACCCGTTTACCTGCGGCGAAGGCTATGATGTAACCGACATTGATCCCGATGGGGTACAACGTGAACTGTTACAGGCTGTTTATAAAACAGGTAAACCTGTAGTTTTGGTACTGGTACACGGCAGGCCGCAAAGCATCAGTTGGGAAAAAGAGAATATCCCGGCTATTGTGGAGACCTGGTATCCCGGCGAAAGGGGAGGCAATGCCATTGCCAACATCCTGTTCGGCAAGGTAAACCCATCAGGCAGGCTTACGGTATCTATCCCGCAGTCAACCGGGCATATCCCGGTTTTTTATAACCATGTGGCATCCAATAAAGGGTTTTATCACAATCCGGGTTCAACCGAAAAACCGGGACAAGACTATGTTTTTTCATCGCCGGATGCGCTGTTCCCCTTTGGTTATGGCTTGAGCTATACTTCATTTAAATACAGTAATCTGCAGGTATCGGCAGCGTCGTTCGGAAAAAATGAGGCTATAACGGTTTCGGTAGATGTAACCAACAGCGGCAGTATGGCGGGTAAGGAAGTGGTGCAAATGTATCTGGACAACAAAGTAAATTCGGTAACTACGCCGGTAATGGCACTCAAAGGTTTTGACAAGATCACTCTTAAACCCGGCGAAACCAAAACGGTAAAGTTTACTGTAAAACCCGAAGATATTGCCGTTTGGAACAACAATATGAAACTGGTAACCGAGCCGGGCATGTTTGATGTGATGATAGCACGATCCGCCGAAGATGTGGTGTTCAAAAAGACAATTGAGTACAAAGAGTAGCTGTTGCGCTTTAATGGTTGCTACAGCAAAGTCTTATATTCATAACCCAGCACAACTGCTACATTTACACTGTCCACAATCTTCCATTCTTTCAATTCACGAACAAACTCCGGCTTTTCAAAGTCCGAATCAAGAGCAGCCTGTGTATAAAAATCAGCCTTAGCAGGGTGAACCGGCGCGCATCCATTAAAAAGATAACCGAATGCTTCTTTCGCCAATATCGCTTTGCTAATGCCGATACAATCATCAAGATGGATGAGGTTCACTGGCGCGTATCCATTAGGGATCTCCTTTTTACCGGCAAAAAACCTGCCGGGATTGCGTCCGGGGCCAATCAGCCCTGCAAAACGGATAATGGTTGTTTTAAAGCTATCTTCAGCACGGAAAAGGTTCTCGGCTTCAAATAATATTTTGCCGGCTGCGGTATTGGACTGGGGATTGGTTTCTTCATTCACGTGCCTGTTGTTATCGGCATAAACCGCTGTGGAGCTGACGAAAATCACCTGCTGTATAGCAAACCTTTTTATGGCATGGACAATGCCTTTAACCTTCTCTAAAAAAATATCACCCTCACCGCTGCGGCTTTTGGGCGGAATGGCTATCCACAAAACATCGCAATCAAAAAAATCGGCATCATATATTTCCTCGCCCGGCGAAAAGTTAACTACATAGGGCCGGATGCCCAAAGCAGCCAGGTTATCCATTTTTGCGGTAGAAGTGGTTGAGCCTTTTACCTGCATGCCATCGGCAATTAACGCTTTAGCCAATGCGCTGCCGTACCAGCCGCAGCCCAAAATACTGATGTTCGTTTTACCGGGCATGTTATAAAAATAATGCTTTGGCGCAAAGGTAATTAAATAATGATATGGCGTTTGGCTTTCGTTAATATGCTTTTGTTTTAAACTTTTTGGGCATAACAGGCGTTATTGGTTTATGAAGAAAGAGATCATTGCAACCTCTGTAGCATTAGGTTTAACTGCTTTAGCCTTACAGGCAACCCGCTGCAAACCGCTTGAAACTGTTCCTTATGTAGATTTGAAAAAATATGTTGGTTCCTGGTTTGAAATTGCAGCTTTCCCGCAATGTTTTGAGTCGGGTTGCAGTTTTACTTCGGCAGCCTATGGTTTAGCAAAAGATGGTAGTATCATTGTTAAAAACCGTTGTATAAAAGATACTAAGATAAAAATTGCCGAGGGCAGTGCTGTTGTTGCTGATAAAACCAGTAACGCAAAGTTGGACGTACAATTTCAGTGGCCGTTTAAAGGTAAATACTGGATCATTGCTTTGGCTGATGATTACAGCTATGCCATGGTAGGGCACCCGAATAGAAATTACTTATGGATCCTGAGCCGCCGTTCAACACTTGATGAACAGATCTATAATCAGTTGGTGGTGCAGGCTGCCAATCAGGGATTTGACGTAAGGAAACTGGTGAAAACGGTGCAGGTGTAGGTAGATACCTGAAAAATATGTTATTGTGAGTAATCGTCAGGGAATCCTGAAAAAACTGTGATGAGTTGTAAAATACATTTTAGCGGAGGTGTGTGTGGGGCGCGTTAGTGATAGTAGCGGATACCGGCCAATGTGGTTAATGCCTGTGCAGTATGAGCGTATAGCACGGGCCGTAGGCAACGCTCATATTTATAATATCGATCGAGAAATATATTTAATAACCGGCAACTTACCATCACGTCGTTATAAGCGATAGCATGGCAATCGCATACTATGTAGAGCGGCTGTGTTTCCGTGCGATTGCTTTGTCGTTCCTCCCACCCATGACAACTTAAAAAATGGGTGTCATACTGAGCCCGTCGAAGTATGGCGGGCAGGCCTCTGCACACGAGTCTTCGACAGGCTCAGACTGACAAGCCCTCCTTTTTCATCTAACCTTCAGAGTACATGGATTTAAACACTCACAATGACAGGTAAAATTTACTTCACCACTTTTATCTTAATAACCAATTTCTTCACCTTATCATAGCCGTCAACCTTGATATTAGGCCGGTGACCATCGCCGGGGAAAAAAAGGAAAAACTCGTCGGGAGTGGCGGTGTAGTATTTACCCTCGCCGCTGTAGTTGGCACCGTCTTTAGCCGGGTCATAGGGTTTGGTAACCGTAAGACTTTCAATAGGGGCGACACCGATCTTTTCCTTGCCTTTGATTACATATTGCAGGTCGATATAGTTTTGGTGCGATTCCCAGGCCGATTGTTCAAACTCTTTGGAAGGGCCTTCAGTAACGGATGCATAAACATTATCGCCATCTATAGGATATTTACCGGGAGCTATCTGGTCAAGATTGCGTTCGCGCAGAAATTCAAAAGCCTTATCCCATACCGCTTTATTGGCGGCATATTGTTTTGCAAATTCGAGGTTATTGGTTGAGGAGTTTAATTTAAGCTTTAAGCCATTAGCCCAGATGCGGCTTTTTACCCATGTTTTTGCGCTTTTAGTTGTAAGCTCCTGCTGCTGGGCATTAGCAATGCCTGCAACAAGCAAAAAGACGGTTAGTAGCGCGATGTTTTTATAGGCTGCTAATTGTTTCATAGTTTATTAGTTTACCGGTTATTGAATTGGCGTTGCCCTGGTTCGGCAGCTCATTAAGTATCAATTATACAAGCTTAAATAAATAAAACAATATACTAACCGTTAAATATTTACTTTAACGTTATAGTTTGATTTTTATTTGTGCTAATGTACGGCAGATAAACTATAACGTTGGAGTGAAAATAAGGCTTAAATGGCTTTTGAAATCGTTTATAAGATTGTAGAATTGTATTTATTAACAAAAGATTTTCTAAAACATATTTGCTTTGAAAACAATACACAGCGTCCACCCAACGGATTTTAAAAGCTACGATACCACTACCATACGCGAAAGATTTTTGATAGATAAACAGGTTCAGCCCGACCAGATCAATTGTACCTATACCCATTACGACAGAATGATTGTAGGTATGGCCAACCCGGTAAGTAAAACACTTGAGCTGCCAAATTACCCAAACCTGCGTGCAGAATATTTTTTAGAACGCCGCGAAATCGGGATCATCAGCGTAGCCGGCCCCGGTATAGTAAAAGCCGACGGGCAGGTCTTTGAAGTGAACAAGCTTGATTGCCTGTACATTGGTAAAGGGACAAAAAACGTAACTTTTGAAAGTGCCGATCCATCAGTACCGGCTGTATTTTATCTGCTGTCATCACCGGCGCATGCGGTATACCCCACAACCCTGCTTACGCACGCCGATGCGGTTAAGGTTGAGCTGGGTTCGGTAGCAACGGCAAACAAACGCACTATTAATAAATATATCCACCTGGAAGGTGTACGGAGCTGCCAGCTGGTAATGGGCCTTACCATACTACATGAAGGCAGTGTTTGGAATACCATGCCGGCCCATGTGCACGACAGGCGTATGGAGGCATATTTTTATTTTGATGTACCTGCCGGTCAGAAGATTTTTCATTATATGGGCGAAGGACAGGAAACGAGGCATATCACCATGGATAATTACGATGCTGTGGTATCGCCGCCGTGGAGCATCCACTCGGGCAGCGGTACGGCAAATTACAGCTTTATTTGGGGTATGGCAGGCGAAAACCTCGACTACACCGACATGGACGCCATAGCTATAACAGATCTGAAATAATTATACATCAACCTTAAAAATATAGTTTAAGTGGAGAATCAATTTTCATTAGCCGGTAAAGTAATTGTAGTAACAGGCGGAACAGGCATATTAGGCAAAGCATTTATAGATGGTATTGTTGAGGCGGGGGGCGCGGTAGGCATTCTTGGCCGTAATGCCCAGGTAGCAGAAGAACGTGCCAACGCCATAAATGCAGCCGGGGGCAAAGCCATAGCATTGGTGGCCGATGTAATGAACGAGGCTGAACTGGTGGCCGCCAAAGATAAATTGCTGGCAGCTTTTGGCAGGATAGATGGCCTGGTGAACGGTGCGGGCGGCAACATGCCCGAAGGCGTTTTACAGCCCGATGAGGATATTTTTAAAATGAATATCGATGGCATGAAAAAAGTAATGGAGCTGAACCTTTGGGGTACACTGATCCCTACACAGGTTTTCGGCGAAGCCATTGCCAAAACAGGTAGGGGCAGCATCGTTAATATATCATCAATGAACTCAAAACGCGCCATAACCAAGGTATTAGGCTATAATATAGGCAAGGCCGCTGTTGATTGCTATAACCAATGGTTTGCGGTTGAGCTGGCTAACCGTTATGGTGATGCAATAAGGATGAACGCGTTGGCGCCTGGTTTTTTCCTTACAGAACAAAACCGTTACCTGCTCACTAAACCCGAAGGCGGTTATACCCAAAGGGGCGAACTGGTGATCAAACAAACACCTTTTAAACGCTTTGGCCATGCCGACGAACTGAAAGGAGCACTGGTATGGTTGCTGAGCGATGCCTCGGTATTTGTAACCGGTTCGATGATCTGCGTTGACGGAGGGTTTTCGATTTTTGGAGGAGTTTAGGGGAATAATATAACTAAGGTCATCCCGAATTTATTTCGGGATCCCATTGTTAAGGTCGGCTTCATACATGACGGTTACCTGGCGAGTGAGGTGCTGAAACAAGTTCAGCATGACCGCTGAGATATATGGCCGTAAAACTGGGCACAAACACAAGTGTTCAATTTTTTAAAAAACACAGTGTTCAATTTTTGATCTTGTAAAATATTAACTTGTTGATTATCAATGGGTATGTGTTCATTTCTGTTAAAGAGGTGCTTTTTAATAAAGTTAACTTGTTGATTATCAGTATTGTTTTTTTGAAGGTAAGTGAAAGTGTTTACACCTAAAAAAATTGAACACCTGGAAAATAGATAAAAAAGTTAAATCTATGGTGATAACACCTACCACAGGCTAACCAAATAATAGACCTACTATGAAACTAAGATTATCCATTATAACCCTGTTCTCCCTTGCCGGCTTTGCCGCAAGTGCACAAACCGTAACGCTCGATTATTACTTCAACCACGAAGTACATAAAGGAGTAACCGGGCAACCGGAACGCTTTCATTATCTGTGGGATGAAGCGGACAACAACGGTTTCAAGATCTTTGGCGAGGCTTTTACAAGCCGCGGCGCTAAGCTGGATACACTTGATGTAGCACCAACTTTGAGCAACCTGAAAGGTTCATCTGTTTATATCATAGTTGATCCTGATACCAAAAAGGAGAGCCTGAACCCTAACTATATCCAGGAAGATGATATTGAGCAGATAAGCGCATGGGTGAAAAAGGGCGGTGTTTTATTGATGATGGCGAATGACAGTGTAAACGTAGAACTATCGCATTTCAACAACCTTGCTGCCAAATTCGGGATGCATTTTAACAATGATCTGCAAAACCATGTTATTGATGATGCCCATTTTGAAAATGGCGCTATCTATGTTAAAAATAATCCGGTACTTAAAACAGCAACCAAGGTTTTCATGAAGGATGCATGTTCAATTGGCTTAAGCGGTGTTGCTGTATCTGTGCTTAAAAATAAAGAAGGAGCAACTATTATAGCATCTGCCAAATATGGTAAAGGAACGGTAATCGCCGTTGGCGATCCATGGCTGTATAATGAGTACGTGAATGGCAGGTTGCCGGCCGGCTATGAGAATGATAAGGCTGCGAATGATATCGCACAATGGCTTTTGAAACAGGCGAAGAAGTAAAAGGAAGCATCGAATAAAAAAGCATTATTGCGAGGTACAAAGCAATCCCCGATAAGCAGAGCTGCTCTGTATAGTTTGGGATTGCTTTGTACCTCGCAATGACGTTTTTGGGCTTATCTAATTCCTGAGATAAGTTTACAACGCCTTCTCCTTCGGCACAAAATCATTCATCACTGCCTCACGGATCAATGCCGGTGGCAGAATACCTTGCGACAGGATGAAATCATGAAAATGCAAAGCGTTGAATTTGCTGCCTAAGGCTACTTCTGTATCCTTACGGAGGGCAATCATCTTGGTAAAGCCATAAAAGTAACTGTTAGCCTGTCCGGGGGCGTTAATGGTATAGCGTTCAACCTCCTGGCGGGCAAATGCACGTGATTGTACCACATCATTCATTAACACGTCAAGCGCCTGCTGCTGGGTGATTTTACCGGCCTGCAATTCGGGATCAAGAAAGGCGCGGGCTGCCCTGAGCAGGCGGTAATCTAACGATACTAACTGACCTTCTAAAGGCATGTAAGGGCGGGTAATGTATTCGGAATATAAACCCCAGCCTTCTACGTTGGTTGAGTTAAATGCATATAATGCACGGGCTTGTGATACTCCTTCCTCTACCATTTTATCAAACTGCAGTTCGTGACCTGGCCTGGCTTCGTGGGCTATGATAGTCCATGAAGCGGCATCAAAAGTAAAGTCATCGTATTTGTCCGTAGCCTTTTCACCGGGTGACGAAGGCATGTTCAAAGGCAACACAAATACACCGCGCTGGCCGGTATTGTTCAGGAACGGCGGCGGCACCATGTGTGGGGCCGGGCTCTGCGCGGTTTCGGCGGCCGTAGCTAAACGGATAATAGCCGGGCGGTTTGGCAGCGTTACCAGTTGATGATCGCGAATGATGCCTTCAATATCTTTTAAATGCTGCTCGTACAGCGGAATAATAGAATCTCCGTGGATTTGCTCTTTTTTAAGTTCACGAATTACAGATCGATAGTCACCTGAGGGCAGGCCACGTTTCTTAGCTATCTGCCCGGCAATAGGCTTCATCTCGTCCTGGATCTGGTTGAACAGGGCATGTGCCATTTCAGCTACTTTCGCAGGGGGAATATCTATGCCATAAGCTTCGAGGTTCATAGCATACTCTTCGGGTGGGAGCCTGAAATCTGTACGGGCTTTTATCAGTACATTTGTTTTTACCCATTTGTCATAATCTTCCAGCTGTTTTTTCAGGATTGCATAAGGTTGTTCCCATCCGGTCACCTTGTATTTGGTACAAAGCTCGGCGATGCCGCTTACGATACTCGCATTGCGCGATAGATCGGTTTCCATGCGTTGCTTTGACGGATAGATCATGTTTTTACCTTCCATCTGGTGCTGTACACGTTCCCTGTAAATGGTTGTCAATGGTTTATAACCTTTTTCCAGTCCTACATACTTACGGATACGCATTACCGCTGCCTGGCGACGGGCTTCGGGGGTTTGATCGTCAAGCAGTGTTTCCAGTCCGCTGTAAATGGTTGAGGACGCATTTAAAAAAGGGACCTGGCGGCTCAACTCAAAGTCCTGCTGGCGAAAACCCAGTTTGAGGTGGGTTATAATGATATTGATATCCTGTTGAATAAAAGTATTTTTTTCAGTCTTAAGGGCTTCGGTAAGTTTAGCGACAACGGCCTCTTCATCCTTGCGTTCGGCCATGATGTTTTTGAGGGTTGGTACAGCGATGTCGCTGTCGTACTCTGCAAGGCCTTGCGATGATCCGTATTCGGGCGAGTATTTTTTATCCAGATCGATGATGATTTTGGTATACTCATTTGATTTGGCTACCCAGGCTTTTGTTTCGGCCGATTGCTGCGCCCGGGCATTAATGCCGATACCAGTCAATAGCACTAACAAACCGGTGCTTTTAAGTAGATTTTTGTTCATGGTCAATTTAAATTATGAATGGCAAGTTACTTAATTTGACCGTTGATATTTTTGATTACGTTGATTTCGCTGATAATAGCACATTTTGACTTTTTCGGCATTGCTGGCGACGACATCAACGACGGCACAACGATATACGTTAAATGAAACAGCCTGTCTTTTCGTAGCGAAAAGACAGGCTGTAGAACAGATCAACGCAATCAGCGTAATCAGTCAAAAAAATCAACGGTTAAAAGCGGTACCCTAAAGTAAGGAATGCATTGTTGTTAGTTTTTTTCAAATCGGCGAAAGGACTGGTCGCACCTACTTCATAAGGGAAAATGGTTTGTTTGCCGGTTACCCTCGCGTAAGTAGCGTCAACAAAATAAGCACCAAAGTGGAAGCCTATGCCGCCACTAACTGTTTTAATATTGCTGCCCAGGTCTTTCATCGGGTTGCCCTGCTGGCTGTAACCGCCGCGCAGATAAACGAGGCTGTTCACGTTTACTTCGGCGCCCACATGAAGGTTCACTGTTGAGCGGTAAAGTGATTTGATATCGCTGTTATCACCATCGGCAGTATAGCTGTCGTTACTGCTTAAATGAGTAGTGGTATAATCGATATATTCAACATCGCCGCTTATGAAACCATATTTGCCTATGAAAACAGACGCGCCACCTGCCAATTTTAACGGCGTACGCAGATTGTAGCTTAGCTGATATGGTTCGGATACGTTTTGATAACTCTTGCCACCTGTGTATTGTGTGGCAAGCCCTTCGGCATATGAATCATCAATATTATAAAACGTTGGTGAGGTAAATGTAAAACCTAAACGTAAGGCCTGTATAGGTTTATAAATAATACCCAATTTGGCGTTGAAGCCCGAGCCTTTGGTACTTTGGTCTTGCGCAAAAGTGGATGAAAAGTCGGTAGGGTTGCCGCCATTGGTTATAATGGCGTTGCCATTTTCGGTAAACCTGGCATGCGAGTTATACCTGATATCGGTAATAGCCAGTCCCAAACCTATATAAAGCTTATTGCTGTAATTGGCGCCAAACGAAAGGTTAAACTCCGACTGGCCGCCGGTACGGGTAATCCCTGCCAGCTGCCTTACCGGAACATTCACTGTACTTGCATACGAATTTGGGTCAGTTGCAGGGCCAAAATTATCGATCAGGATATGATCATATGCCCAGCCATCGAGCCCGGTGGGGTTAACACTGCCATATTGAGATACTTCGCGCTTGGCAATACCTGCATAATAATCAGAAATAGAACTGGTTTGGTTGGTGCCGCCGTAAGCAACGTTTTCATAAAAGTTATTGGTACGGCTGTAGCCAGCGCCATAATTGATACTTAGCCAGCCTTTGCTTTTGTCGCGCCCACGAGTGGTTAGCTGCTGATAAAATACGATGGCTGCGTTGCTCATGTTCACATCGTTACGGTTGGCGCTTCCTGCCTGCCCAAAAAAGCTGGAGCTTATTTTGGAGTTATCATACTCGGGGGTAATACTAACCTCCGAGTGTGTAAAAAAGCCTAAGCCGGCGGGATTGCCGCTAACCGAGCTCAAATCGCCGCCTACAGCTGTGCCGGCGTTGCCAATAGCTTTGATACGTGAGGTTGATCCGGTTTGAAAGGTTGAAAACCTGATGGCATCCTGTGAGTATTGCGCAAAGCTATCTTTAGTAATTGCTACTATAGCAATTACGCTTAGTAAATACTTGATTTTCATAAAATTCAGGTAAAAATATAAGATTTAGGTTTAAGGTCTTGATGGTCTGCCGCCACCACCGCCACTGCTGCTGCCGGTACTACGTGAGCTGCCGCCGCTGCTTGAACTTGATGATGGTGTATATGATGGTTGTTGTGTTGTACGTTCAACCTGTGGTTGTCTGTAAACCGGTTGTGCGTCACCTCGTGATGGTGCTGCATCCGTACGGGCAGGACGTGCATAACGGGTGCCATTGCTGTTGTTATAGGTATTGTTTGCGTTATTGTTGCCGGTACTGTAGGTGTTTGTGCGGCTGCCCAATGGTCTGTTGCGGCCTCCGGGAACATAACCTATGCCTGAAACGGCACTGCTAACAGGACGGCCACCACTGCCTGCAAACGGATTGCCATTACCACGGTAAGGACGTGCTGTACCTGATGAAGCATAGCCTCCACCATAGTAACCGCCATATCCACCGTATCCGTAACCGCCGCCGTAATAACCGCCGTATCCATAACCTCCATAACCCCAGCCACCATATCCGTAGCCTAATCCCCAACCGCCATATCCCCAGCCAAGGCCATATCCGTATCCTGGTCCCCAGCCGCCGTAGCCGCCATAACCGAGGCCGCCGTAATAGCCGCCTAAGCCAGCATAACCAAGGCCGTAGTTGTAGTAAGGATAGCTATTATATGCTGAATAAAAGTCATCGTAATAACCAAAAGGGGAAAAATAACTGAAACGGTTTATACGTGCCGAATAATCATCGTAGTAAAAGTAATCATCGTCATCATCACTATATCCATCTTCTGCAATCGGGGTTTGGTTATAAGCCGGCTGTTGTGCATAAACAGGTTCATCGCCCGCTCGTGCATCAGAAAAATAAACGTTGTCATTACTTTGGTTTGATGCAAGCTTGGTTGTAGAGCAGGAACTCAATGCCATGGCACCGATGATAAACATTCCTATCGCGATGTTCCGTTTCATATGCAGGTTAGTAAAAAGTTCAAGGTCAAATAAGTTTTAAATTTATAAATTTGGCAGCAATATACAACAATTACACAAGTCCAAATTCTATCCAATCAATATGAGCAAAGGTGTTATTAGTAAAGACGAAGATTATTCGCAATGGTTTAACGACTTAGTAATTAAATCTGACATGGCCGAGTATTCGCCGGTCAGAGGCTGTATGATCATTAAACCGTACGGTTATTCGATATGGGAAAAGATCCAGGCGGTACTTGACGAGATGTTTAAAGATACCGGTCACAGTAATGCTTACTTCCCGCTTTTAATACCCAAGTCATTCTTTAGTAAAGAAGCCAGCCATGTTGACGGTTTTGCCAAAGAATGTGCTGTTGTAACCCATTACCGCCTCAAAAATGATGGCGAAGGAAATATTATTGTTGACGAGGAAGCCAAGCTTGAAGAAGAGCTCATCATCCGCCCAACATCAGAGACTATTATCTGGAACACTTACAAGGGTTGGATCCAATCATACCGCGACCTGCCTATCCTGGTTAACCAATGGGCCAACGTAATGCGCTGGGAAATGCGCACCCGTTTGTTTTTGCGTACCAGCGAGTTTTTATGGCAGGAAGGCCACACCGCGCATGCAACGGCTGAAGAAGCGGTAGCCGAAACCGAGCAAATGCTGAACGTATATGCCGATTTTGCCGAAAACTGGATGGCATTGCCGGTAGTAAAAGGCCGTAAAACTGCTAATGAGCGTTTTGCCGGTGCTTTGGATACTTATTGCATTGAGGCGCTGATGCAGGATGGTAAAGCTTTACAAGCCGGTACATCGCACTTTTTAGGACAGAACTTTGCCAAAGCTTTTGATGTAAAGTTCACCAATAAAGAAAATAAGCTCGATTATGTTTGGGCTACTTCATGGGGTGTTTCAACCCGTTTGATTGGCGCGCTGATCATGGCGCATAGTGATGATGCCGGTTTGGTATTGCCTCCCAAAATTGCGCCTATAAAAGTGGTTGTAGTACCTATCTACAAACACCAGGAAGAGCTTGATAACATTTCGGCGTA
Source organism: Mucilaginibacter sp. SJ (assembly GCF_028993635.1). NCBI lineage: Bacteria > Pseudomonadati > Bacteroidota > Sphingobacteriia > Sphingobacteriales > Sphingobacteriaceae > Mucilaginibacter > Mucilaginibacter sp. SJ. The sequence continues at coordinate 2,597,860 of NZ_CP118631.1, read as the reverse complement.
CGTAGCAGCCCTGAGCAAAGAACTTAAGGCCAAAGGCATATCGGTTAAATTTGATAACCGCGATACCCACCGCCCGGGTGCTAAATTTGCTGAATATGAATTGAAAGGTGTACCGGTACGTGTAGCTATCGGTAGCCGTGATATGCAGAACGGAACAGTTGAGCTGGCCCGTCGTGATACCAAGACTAAAGAAACTGTTAACCAGGAAGGTCTTGCACAAACTATCGAAAACCTGCTTGAAGAGATCCAACAAAATATCTATAAAAAAGCGTTTGATTTCCGTGCCGAAAACACCACCGAGGTGGATACCTGGGACGAGTTTAAACGCATGCTCGACGAGCAACCCGGCTTTATCAGCGCGCACTGGGATGGCACATCCGAAACCGAACAAAAAATAAAAGAGGAAACTAAGGCGACAATCCGTTGCATACCTTTAAATAATAAACAGGAAGAAGGTAAATGTATTTTGACAGGTAAGCCATCGACGCAGCGGGTGTTATTTGCGAGGGCGTATTAAATGTTAGTGAGTGGTTGAATGGGTTGATTAAGTGAGTGGTTGGTATTTCAATCTTCTTGCTGAGGATTAGAATTTCTTCATAACTTTATCAATCGGATAACCTAAACAACTATTCACTAATTGAATAATAATGGCTTCATTTACAGATCTTGAAACATGGAAACAAGCACGGAAAATTAGAAATATCATTTCTGGATTTGTAAAAAACTTTCCTGTTGAAGAAAGGTATAGACTTACAGATCAAATTGTCCGTTCTTCTCGTTCTATAGGCAATAATTTAGCTGAGGGACACGGCAGGTTTCATTATCAGGATAATATTCGCTTTTGTATAATGGCCAGAGGATCCTTAACAGAAACACTCGATCATTTGATAATCGCATTAGATGAAGAGATTATAACAAACGAGACACTGCAAGCGTTTCAGGTAGAATACGATAGTTGCCTGAGATTAATAAATGGTTACATTCAGTATTTAAAGACAAAAAAAGGAACAGTTGATTAAGTGAATGGTTGATTGAGTGAGTTGTTAATTCCGAAAGCAAACCACTCACTTAATCAACCCGATCAACCACTCACCTAAAAAATACAACCACTCACCACTCATGAAATTCGCAACTAAAGCAATACACGCAGGGCAGGAGCCCGATCCAACTACCGGCGCTATCATGACGCCAATATATCAAACATCAACCTACTGGCAAAAATCGCCGGGGGATAATAAGGGCTATGAGTACTCGCGTGGTACCAACCCTACCCGTAAGGCTTTGGAAGATTGTTTGGCTGCTTTGGAAAATGCAAAGTTTGGCTTGGCGTTTTCGAGCGGCATGGGCGCTACCGATGCGGTGATGAAGCTGCTTGCCCCGGGCGATGAGGTTATTACCGGTAACGATCTTTACGGAGGCTCATACCGGATTTTTACTAAGATCTTTGCCAACTACGGTATCAAGTTCCACTTTTTAGATCTGTCTGATCCGGAGCTTGTTCGCGCTCATGTGAATGATAAAACCAAGTTGGTTTGGATTGAAACACCAACCAATCCTACTATGCGCATTGTAGATGTGGAAGCCATCGGTAAGATCACCAAAGAAAAGAATCTGCTTTTTGTGGTTGATAATACCTTTGCATCACCATACCTGCAAAATCCTATAGATCTGGGTGCTGATATTGTAATGCATTCGGTAACCAAATACATTGGCGGCCATAGCGATGTGGTAATGGGTGCACTGATGCTGAACGATGAAGAACTTTATAAAAAGCTCTGGTTCATCTATAACGCCTGCGGAGCCACTCCTGGACCGATGGATAGTTTCCTCGTTTTGAGAGGTATCAAAACCCTGCACCTGCGTATGAAAGCCCATTGCGAAAACGGCAGGCAGATTGCCGAGTTTTTGAAAGATCACCCTAAGGTTGAAAAGATCTATTGGCCTGGCTTTACCGATCATCCTAATCATGATATCGCCAAAAAACAAATGCGCGATTTTGGTGGTATGATCAGCATCGTATTGAAAGGTGCCGATCTGCAGGAGACTTTCCGTATTGCTTCGTCATTTAAAGTATTTTCATTGGCCGAGTCATTAGGAGGAGTTGAATCATTGATCAATCACCCGGTAAGCATGACCCACGGCTCAATTCCCAAAGCCGAGCGTGAAAAAGCCGGCGTAGTTGATAACCTGCTGCGCCTGAGCGTTGGTGTGGAAGATATTGAGGACTTGCTCGAGGATATTAAACAAGCTTTAAGTTAAAGTAGCAGTGGCAGCGGTTAGTAGCAGTTGTTTTAATTTAGTTAAATGAGTAACTGCTACTGCTACCGCAACTGCCACTAATAAAATCATGACAGAAAATCTCAAAGCCTTCCTCGACGCGAAAGTTGCCCAATATAACCGCCCCGAATTTATTGAGAATGATCCGATCTCCATCCCGCATATGTTTAGCCAAAAACAGGATATCGAGATTATGGGCTTTTGGGCTGCTACACTGGCCTGGGGACAACGGGTTACCATCATCAAAAAATGTAAGGAACTGATAGCCTTGATGGATGGTGCTCCATTTGATTTTATCATCAACCACGAAGAACCCGATCTGAAAAAACTGCTGAAGTTTAAGCACCGGACATTTAATGATGTGGATACGCTGTATTTTATCGCGTTTTTTAGGCAGCATTACGAAAAGTTTGAATCGTTGGAAGACGCGTTTATGCCGATGTCCCCCGGCCCCCTAAAGGGGGAGCAAAAGGATCAGGTAGTTGAGGTTGCCTTAAATTACTTTCGGTCATATTTCTTTTCCCTGCCTGATTTTCCCCATCGTACAAAAAAACACGTATCATCACCGTCACAAAAATCAACATGCAAACGGCTGAATATGTTTTTGCGCTGGATGGTGCGGAAGGACGATAACGGCGTTGATTTTGGCATCTGGAACCGCGTCAAACCGGCCGGTCTGATCTGTCCGCTTGATTTGCATGTTGACAGGGTATCGCGCAAACTCAATCTTATTAACCGCAAGCAAACCGATTGGCAAACGGCCGTTGAACTGACCGAAAGACTCCGCGAGTTCGATCCTAACGACCCGGTTAAATATGATTTTGCTTTGTTTGGTTTGGGGATTGAAGAACGCTGGGGTGTGCAGTTTTAAATATAGTAGTATCCTATTTGCCCAAAACTACAATGTCTGGCTTAGGCGCATCAACAAGCTCTGTGCGTACCAATGTGCCGTTATTGAAATAATAATAATGATATGATAATGGTTTTGATTGGGCATCTGCTGAAGCTATTCGCCTGTAAACTGCGTGTTGCGATGTCTCTTCGACTAACTCCAAATTGTATTTCTCGGAATTTTTAAATTCGCTTTCACTCATCCCAATAGTATAATGTTTTACACTACAACCGGAGAATATCAGTAGAATTGACAGAATAATGAGCGTGTTTTTTAGAGCAGACATGTGACTTAGTTTATTTTTCTTGTGTTGCAGGTATGACTCACGCGAGAAACAAAGGTTTATTCACTATCTGTTGTTTTTTGCCATTACGCCTCCTCCTTAAAATAAACTTTATAATAATTCATCGCCCGGCCATCGTCAAAGCCTTTCTCAATCAGTTCTTTATCGCCGTGAATATAGATGTGGAAGTTTTTATCAAGCTTTAAAACGCTTTTGTAAACACGGGCCTGTTTTTTTACAGCATTTTCTGATATAATAAAATTATCGGCAATAGGGCTGTCAAATTCCTGCTCGTACTGGTTTTTGAAATTTTTGAACGATTCGATGGCTTGTTCGTTGCCGATTACCTCGTTCGAAAACTCCTCCATATCAAAGGTTTCCTTTTCTTTAAAATACTTCATGGAGCGGTTCAGCAGGTCTATCTTGTCGGCTTTGCTCATTTCAAACTCATCATCAAGCTTTTCGGTCACGAAGTTTTTGTAGATACCGAGCGTATTGTTGGTTTGGTTAAAACTGTCATTCCGGATCTTTAGCTGCAAAAAATCATCTTTCCAGAAACGGGCAGCTTCCTGTCCGCCGTTGATTTTATCAACAACCACTACTTTGTAGCCGTTCTCTTTTTCGATATTGAAGATCAATACACCTTTATCCAGCTTATTGATGTTGATGGCGTCCTGCTCATAGTCAACCTGGAAACCACCCTTGTCGGGATAAACTTTAAGGTAAGTTTCCTTGTTTTCCGACTTGAAGATCCCGATGACATCCAGTGGGTTGCCTTCAATTTGTACTTTATTAAAGTAAACCACATAAAGTTCACCGCCTTTAATATTAGGGTGATTGGTAACCTTGTACAAATGTTTCGCTATTTTCTCAGATGCCTCATGAAACTTAGTGTTGTCATCAAATACCTGTGTGGCAAAGTGATGGAGTTCGTTCAGTTCCAGGTCGCCACTGCTATGCATCAGGTGATAAACCTCGTTAGCCTTTTCAAAAGGTTTCAGAAAATATTGCATAAGCAGGTTGGGAATAATCTCATCCTTTAATTCCAACGGCTGTTCGGAAAGTGCATACATCTCTTCCTGCGACTGATTACCAACGTGATGTACCGAAATAGTATCGAGCGAAGCTTCAAAAAAAGTTACCATAATTGCCTGCGAAGGTAAAGATTTTAGTTAATGGTTCACGGATCATAGTTCATGGCGTGCCTGCGTTTTTCATGTTCAAGTCATATGGAGATGGATTAGAAGGAGTAGATAAGAAAAATCACCACGAAATAACGACCTTTGCACTTTGGTAAATTAGGCGGGCTTAGGCCATGATCTATGAACCATTAACTATCAACAAAAAAATGACAGATAATACCGATACCATAGTTGCCCTTGCCACACCAAACGGCGTGGGCGCCATTGCTGTGATCCGCCTTTCGGGCCCTGATGCCATAAACATAGCCAACAGTGTTTTTAAAGGCAAAGACCTGAGCAAACAGGCATCGCATACTATCCATTTCGGCAGTATTGCTGATGGCGATTTGATTTTGGACGAGGTACTGGTATCGTTGTTTGTTGGTCCGCGGTCATACACCCGCGAAAACGTGGTTGAGATTTCGTGCCATGCTTCGGGTTATATTATTGAAAGTATCATTAAACTGTTCATCAAAAAAGGTGCACGGTCGGCCAAACCCGGTGAATTTACCCTAAGGGCATTCCTCAATGGTCAGCTCGACCTGAGCCAGGCCGAGGCTGTTGCCGATCTGATCGCCTCCAACTCCAAAGCATCGCAGCAGGTGGCCCTGCAACAACTTCGCGGAGGCTTCAGCACTCAGTTACAGGCCCTGCGCGAGCAACTGGTAAACTTTGCTTCGCTCATTGAACTGGAACTCGATTTTGCTGAGGAAGATGTAGAGTTTGCCAACCGTGATCAGCTGAAACAGTTGATCCATGAAATCACCAAAATCGTTGGCCGGTTAGTTAACTCATTTGAGTTGGGTAATGCCATTAAAAATGGTGTAAACACTGTAATAGCAGGCAGGCCAAATGCGGGTAAATCAACCCTGCTGAACGCCCTGCTTAATGAAGAGCGTGCCATAGTGAGCCACATCCCCGGAACCACAAGGGATACGATTGAAGAGGTGCTGAATATCCAGGGCATTAATTTCAGGCTGATTGATACTGCCGGGATCCGGGAAGCTACCGATGCTATTGAACAGATTGGCGTACAGCGCACCATGGAAAAGATCAGCCAGTCGGCCCTGTTGGTTTATGTTTTTGACGCCGCTAAAATTACTATTGAAGAACTGAATAGTGATATCGCCAGCCTGCAAAAACCCGGGGTTACCATGTTAGTGGTAGCCAATAAAGCAGATTTGTTAAATAAGTCAGAAAGCCAGCAAGTCGAAAAGTCCGAAAGAAGCTTCGCTGATTTATTCGATAATGCTTACGGTTTCGGGGAACGAGGTTTATTCACTTCTCCATCCCCCGACTTTCGGACATTCGGAGTTCCGGACATAATTTTTATCTCCGCCAAAGAAAAACATCATATTGACGAATTGAAACACAAGATCTACTCGTCTGCCGTAAAAGACCAGCTCAGTGGCGATGAAACGCTGGTAACCAATATCCGCCACCTCGAAGCCTTACAAAAAACTGAAGAGGCGCTTGTAAGGGTATTGGGCGGTATTGATGGCAGTATAACTTCCGATTTTTTGTCGATGGATATTAAACAGGCGCTTCACTATCTCGGTGAGATCACCGGCGTTGTTACCACAGATGATTTGCTGGAGAATATATTTAGTAAATTTTGCATCGGCAAATAGGTACGCAGGCTGACAAATGTTTACTAATATTGAGAGCGTTCACCTGCACTTCTACCTTACGTTAACCAACCCTGCCAATAAATTGGTCAAGATCGTCGTCTTTAGCTAATTTAAGTTTTTGTTTAAGCCTGTACCTGGCCATGCGGATACTTTTTGGCTCAACGCCAAGGCGGTTAGCTATTTCCTTGGTATCAAGCCCCATTAAAATATATGAGCAATATTTTAGGTCGAGGCGGGTAAGGCTGTTTTCGGCCTGTTGCTGCAGGGCATTGAAAAAACCGGGACGACTTTGGCTTATGACCTGCTGCTCATCAATACTTTTATCCATCCGCAGGTTTTGGTTAATGATGCGGCCCATCTGCCTGGCTACAGCCGGAGAATCGGCCTTGCGCGATTTTTCTTTTAGCAACTCGAGAATAGCGTTTTTCTCTTCAATCTTCAATGAACCGGCCAGTAACTCTTTTTCCAGCCATTCAGTACGGTCCTGTAACAACTCCTGTTGGGCCTTTGCATGGGCATGTTCTTTTTCGCGCAGGGAGACCTGCAGTTCGGCTTCCTGTTTCTCGAGCATTAAGCGCTGGGCTTCGGCTTGTTGTAATTGCGCCAGAAGCTTTATTTCTTCTTTCTCCTGTTCGGTAAGCTGTTTTTGCTGCTGCGATGCTTTTAGTTTGTAATGGTAAGAGCTTAACAACAGCCCGAGTAAAATAATACTTGCCGACCCGATAGCTACATAAAGCCAGTTGAGTTGCTTATTAAAATCGGCGCGTTCGCGCAGGCGGGCAATCTCATTTTCTTTAAGTACAGATTGATATTCCTCTTCCAGTTGCTGAACGGTAGCCAGTTTCTGGCTGTCAAATACCTTGCTGTAGTAGTCGATATATTTTTTGTAATAATCGAGCGCTTTGGCCTTGTCGCCGCTTTTTTCGGCTACGTTTGCAAGTCCTAACATTAACCGCGACCGTGTGATAGCGATGCCGGGGGCAGAATCCTTTAATTCGGATATCCCTGTGAGCAGGTATTGCTCTGCCTTTTTTGGCGCCCCTTCGCGCAGCGCATATTCGCTCAATATGCCGTAGCAATTGGCAATTATTTCTTTGCCGTTGGTGCGCCTGGCAATATCAAGTGCCATGTTAACATAGCTATAAGCGCTGTCTTTATAAGCGGGAGGATAGTATTTGAAATAACTGTTTGCGATATTGAGGGCCGTGGCCGAAGCATTACTTTGCAAAAGTATTTTTTCCGTATTATGCCGGTAGGTGGCTAACGCAACCCGGTAATATACCATTGACGAATCAAGCAGTGCACGCCTGTACCTATTCTTTTCAAAAGCCGAAAAAAAACTGTGGCCCAGGGTCATGTAGCCTAATAATAAATCATCCGGATATAAGCTTCGCTTAGCCGCCGAAAGGCAATCTGACGCGTATTTGCGCTGTTTAAGGGTATCACTGCCGTAAGCGTAAATGCTTGCTATGTAATGATTGATGAGTGTTTTATAGCTGCAAGCGCGCCGGTCGTCGGCGTATTGTATTAGTTGTTCGGCTTTCAGCAAACCTGACATGGCCTTTTCATTATTGCCTTTTACCAATTCCAGCCAGCCTTTGCGTAGCCAGGCAAAAGAAACCAGCACGTTATTTTTTGATTTTGTGGCTATCTGTACCGCGCTGTCGATAAAAAGGGAAGCCCGGTGTTGCTGGTTTTTCTGCATCAGCAAATATCCCATAGTTGCATAACAAAAAGCGGTGGCACCGGCATCGGCGTTCTCTTTTGCCACGGTTATGGCCTTGCCCGCGTTGGTTATGGATGCATCAATGTTTTTCTCAACGGTGGCCCTGGCAAGTTCGGCCATTACAACTGGTTTTTCGCGGCTGCCGGCAGTTTTTAAAACTTGCTGTAGCGAGTCGGTTACGAGTGATTGGGCCTGGGCTATGGTTGTGTATGATATTAAAAAAAGGGAGGTTATTGCGGTGATTGTATTCGTCAAAGGCATATAAAAGGTATTATTTCTTGCTTTAGGTATTACCCGGATATTAAGCCGATAATTAAATATCTGCATTATAACACAGAAGTTTAAGTAATTGTTGTAGATGATTTGTAGACACTGTTAATCAGGATGGTAGACGGCTTGTAGTCGTCGTTCTTTTGAATCAGGGCATATAGGCGGCTAATTTTGGATCACATCATTTATCGTTTAACCTTAAAAAACAAAAAGTTATGACAAACAAAAGCATGTCCATTGTAGCTTACATCACTATTATTGGTTGGATAGTGTCTTATCTTGAATATAAAAAGCGAGCTGATAAAAGTCCTTTGGTTAATTATCACCTCGGTCAATCGCTCGGCCTCATTATTTTATCAGTGATCCTGGGAGTTGCTCTTTCGGTATTGGCAGCAATTGTCCCGGCCCTTTCGGTTGTATCGCTGGTTATCAGCATCCTTACGTTTGTATTGCTGCTGCTGGGTATTATAGCCGCCAATAATGAGGCCATTAAACCGTTGCCGGTAGTGGGTAAATTATTTGAAGGCAAATTTGATTTCTCCAAATAATTCTCCCATAAAGCAGGCAAACGGCCATATCCTGGAAGCCATTTTTTACCTTTTACCTATCACTATATTTTAATTAACGAACCCGGATCGCCAACAAATGCCGGCTTTCCGGGTTTATATCAATTCAACAGGCTGTATGCTGCTACAATCATCGCAGGTGCCTCCCGGGGGGGCTGAAGAGCTTTTAATTATTAACCTGATTGGCCAGGGTCGTTACGCCGAAGCATACCTGCTTTTAAAAACGGAAACGCCCCAGCGGCCGGCCAGCTTGTTTAACCTTGCTTTATGTTTTTACTGGCTTGGCAGCTATCGTGAAACACTGGTTTGCCTTGATAAGGCCCAGATGTTACTGCCGATTGATCAGGGCGGGATAAGCCTTAACAGCGATAATTTTTACAAAGCCATCAGGGAAAAGCAAAATCTTGCCGATGAATACAAAATGCCCCTCACGTCAAAATATATTGCTTTGTTTGGTGGGGTGGCGAAGGATAATATCGCGCGGCTTAAAACAGATTGCTGGCTGCAGCTTGAAGCATATCAAAAGGTTATTGAGATTGCTACTCCCATTGCGCACAAAAATTATAAAAACATTGCCGATGCGTTGCGGATAGCCAAAGAACGAATTTAAATATGACAAACGAATTTAATCAGATCAGGGATGCCTATCATCGTAACATGTTTAATCCGGTGCCCGACGCTGTTGATGCGATGAGCATTTATAAGGATTTAGCTGATATTCATATTGTAAATGAGCAGGAAGAAAACCTGTTTCACCTTGCAGCCCGTTTTACCGATCCGGAAGCCATCCGGTTTTTAGCAGGTGCGGGTTTGAAACCCGCACCCGACAAATACGGCAACACGGCTTTGCACGCACTCACTACCGCCAGGTTTGATTTGCAGGGTACTTCACCTGAGGATAAGGCGAAGAAAATATTTGATACCGCTACTGCACTGCTGGAACTTGGTATCAATCCTAAAAAGAAAAACGATTCGGGCAAATTAGCCTATTTTGAGGCCGGGCAGCTATACATGTACCCTTTTATCGAGGCTATGGGCAATGCCGGGATAAAGATGGATGCAACAGAATCGGAAGGAAAAAATCTTTTACATGTTATCTGTGATAAACTGGTACACCGTAAAACCATACCCGGAGCCATAGATGCAGCAACGAAAACCGTAAAGATCTTAATGGAAAAAAGTGGTATTGATACAGAGGATAAAGACATATTTGATACAACACCGCTTACTTACGCGCAGCGCAGCGGAGTAAAGGAAATAGCTGCACTGCTATCGGGTGATGAAGCCGACATAGCTACCGGGGGGATGAGTATTCATGAAGCTGTATTGAACCGTGATGTTGCAGCTGTGGAAGCACTTATCAAAGCCGGGGCAGACCTGGATGATTTTTCTGATCAGTACAAGCGCACACCTTTAATGCTGGCCTGCGAGTATCCCTCAGAACCAATGGTTCAGTTACTGGCCGAAGGTGGCGGAGATGTGAATTTCAGGACGGGTAATGGCGACACTGCCGTTTTTATACTGCTTACCAGGGCTGTGAGCAATTTTGGAAGGGGCATGAGCCGCGACCTAAAAGATATTGTGAAAATGCTGCACATATTGATCAGGCACGGACTTGATCTTGACGCAGCGGTGAATAACGATGGTGATACTGCTTTAAACATAGTATGCCAGGCCGGTTACCTGGCCGATTTAAATATTGTACTGGCAGAAGAATTGGTTGAAGCCGGCTGCGATATCAATAAACCTAACGTTTGGGGCAAAACACCACTGATGAGTTTTGCACAAAAAGGTAACGAAATTAAATACAATATTGCCGAACTGCTGTTGGACAATAACGCTGATACTACCTACGCCGATAAAGCCGGTAACACTGCATTGATGTACGCTGCTGCAAATGGCGATAAAATGTCGGGCAAAAAGATAGTTTCGTTGTTATTGGATAAAGATAGTTCGACAGTTGAAAATGTAAATAATGCGGGGCAAACAGCTGTGGATGTAGCAGTTCAGCATAATAATGAAGCTGTTGTTAAACTGATGCTTGCATAGCCGGTAATAAAATAGACACCTATGGATAATATGTTTTTAAACGCGTGTAAAAACGCACAAAAAGGGATAGTGCAAACATTCCTGAAAAAGGGAGGGATTAATGTTGACAAACGCGATAGCTTGGGCAATACGCCCTTATATTATGTATGCTTAAAAAGTGCAAAGGATATTGCTAAAATGCTTATAGATGCCGGCGCTGATGTTAACCTGGGCAATAATCTAAGCGAAACACCCCTGCATTGTGCATCGCGCAGTGGCAGTAAAGACCTGATCAAATTATTAACTGATGCCGGTGCCGATGTGAATGCTGGTAACAACCACGGGCAAACACCGCTTTTTTATGCTGTACTTGCTGGTAAAATAGAAACTTCGCTCTACCTGATCTCATTAGGTGCCGATATCGCCGTTAAAGATAATGCCGGTTACAGTTTGCTCGATCACGCTACAGCCAACGGTATGCGCGATCTGGTTGCAAAATTGTCGGATGGTGAAACCGCGCAAAAAGATGACAACGGGAACACACCGCTTCACCAGGCGGTTTACAATAACCATAGCGAAACAATAAGCGCTTTGCTCAAATCGGGGGTATGGGATGTAAACGGGTTAAATAACGATGGCGTTAGTCCGCTGATACTTGCAGTTAATAACTCCAATATACACGTGGCCGGGCTTTTGATTAAAAATGGCGCCGATGTTAACCTGCATGTACAGAATGGTAATTCGGCATTGCACTATGCGGCAGGGATGGGCAACTATCATCTTGGCAAAATGCTGCTTGAGGCAGGGGCCGAGATCAACTCGCGTAACAGCTTTAGTGAAACTCCGCTTATTGTGGCGGCACAGTGCGGATTTAATGATTTTACAGCCTTTTTAATCGAAAATAACGCCGATGTAAACGCAGTGGACAATAACGGCCGGCACGCTATGGATTTTGCCAGTGAGCGCGGTTATACCGAAATATTGGAACAACTGTTAATGGCCGGTGCCGAAAGCCGGTAATAAAACAGTTTCGTTTATAATGAATGCCTGCCGCGATATGTTGAAGCGGCAGGCATTTATTTTATAGGAACCTTTAACTGTACTTAATCAAGCAATGTCCAGGTACGTTTAGTTTGTATGGCTTGCTGCCCGGCAACTACCATATTCTCTTTACGCTGGCCTATGTACTCTAATGCACTAAAACCGGAGTTGGTTTTAGTTTAGCTGAAGAAATCCGGTCCCCCTTTCAAACCGCTCAAATCTACGCAAACGTTTCTGGGAACGTTTGCGCGGTTTTAGTTGGGCAAATTCTTTTTTTTATTGCCGTCAGCCTTTAATCTTGTTTAGGATTTAATGATCCTTCACCAATTATAGGGCGATAAATAGCTGTTTTAAGATAAAAACATGTCGGTAATAAAAACAAGGATAGGGATAGCGGTTTTGCTTTTGGCGGGTTTTCTGACATCGCGGGCACAGGGTCAGCAGTATTCGTGGCAGCATTTGCCGCAGATAAATGAGCCTGTATTTAAAAAGGATACCATCAATATTTTAAAATATGGAGCCAAAGCGGATGGCATTACGTTAAATACAACAAGTATCAATAAAGCAATAAGCGCCTGCAGCGCCAAGGGCGGCGGGGTAGTGCTTATTCCGCAAGGTTTGTGGTTAACCGGGCCGCTGGTGATGAAGAGTAACGTAAACCTGCATGTAAGCCGTGCGGCGCTGCTCCAGTTTACCGGTGATAAAACTCAATATAAACTGGTTGAAGGTAATTATGAAGGCCATGCCGCTGTGCGCAATGAATCGCCGATATCAGGTACCAACCTTACCAATATCGCCATCACCGGCGAAGGGATCATTGACGGGCACGGCGAGGTTTGGCGGGCCATCAGCAAAGACAGGCTTACCGAAGCTGAATGGAAAAAACTGGTGGCATCGGGAGGCGTAGTAAGCGAAAATGGCAGGTCATGGTACCCTTCTGAAAGTTATGTTAAGGGACTTAAAGCACCTGGGGCAGGTGTGATTGGCAATGGAAAAACTATAAAGGATAACGAACCTTTTAAAGATTTTTTCAGGCCAAATATGCTGGTGCTTACCAATTGTAAAAAAGTATTGCTGCAGGGTGTTACGCTTCAAAATTCGCCCGCATGGGATATCCATACTTTACTATGCGAAGACCTTACCGTACAGAACGCAAGGGTCAGAAACCCCTGGAACGCCCAGAACGGTGACGGTATCGATGTAGAATCGTGCCGGAATGTGCTAATTGAAGGCAGTACTTTTGATGCCGGCGATGACGGTATCTGCATCAAATCGGGCAGGGATGAGGAAGGTCGTAAACGTGGCATGCCAACTGAAAATGTAATTGTAAGGGATAATATAGTTTACCGTGCCCATGGCGGTTTTGTTATAGGCAGCGAAATGTCGGGTGGCGCGCGAAATATTTTCGTGTCTAACTGTACATTCATCGGTACCGATATCGGTCTGCGTTTTAAAACTACCCGCGGCAGGGGCGGCGTAGTTGAGAATATTTTCATCAAAAATATCAGCATGAGGGATATCGCTCATGAGGCCATACTTTTTGATATGTACTATAGTGGTAAATCGCCTGGCGAATCGGATGATGTAAACAATCAGGTTATTGTGCCGGTAACAGAAGCTACACCCTCATTCCGCAAATTTTATGTAGATAATGTAGTATGTAACGGTGCCGAAAAAGCGCTCATGATCCGGGGGTTACCCGAGATGGGAATTAAAGATATACACATTGAAAACAGCACATTCAAAACCGTTAAGGGCGCTGACGTAATAGAGGCACAGAACATTTTTTTAAAGAATATCTACTTCAAAAACAAAGAAACCAACCCGCTCATCAGTATTCAAAATAGCAACAACATAACTTTTAACCATATTATCTATAGCGACACCAGGCTGTTGTTCAAGATCAGCGGGAAGAGGTCGCGGCAAATTAAATTGCTTGATACAGATGCGGCAAAGGCTAAGAAAAAAGTTGAATTTGTTTCGGGCGCATCAGAAAATGCACTAACCGGTACAAATAATGAATAGCCGAAACAAACGCCGAAGCTGATTGAAAAAAACACATTGATAACTTGTGCAGGGAATTATAACCAGGAGTATAATATTGATAAAATGAGCTGTATAATGAAGAAAATATTATTGTTATGTGCTTTCCTGTTCGCGGGCCTGGGGCTCAGGGCGCAAACGCTGCCATGGTCACAGCGGATGGCTAATACTGCTATGCATATCTGGGCAGATTCGTTACCGGGCGCCAACTGGTCGTATGATCAGGGGGTAGTTTTGCAGGGGCTGCAAAGCGTTTGGCAGCAATCGGCCAAAGCCGAATATTTTAGTTATATCCAAAAAGCGATGGACAGGTATGTGGGCACGGATGGAACTATCCGCACCTATAAAGCCAGTGAGTATACCCTCGATAATATCTTGCCGGGCCGGGGCCTGTTACTGCTGCACCGGGTATTAAATACCCCAAAATACTATAAAGCAGCAGTTTTGCTTCGTAAGCAGATAAGTGAGCAACCCAAAACGCCTGAAGGCGGTTTTTGGCATAAAAACCGATATCCCAACCAGATGTGGCTCGATGGTTTGTACATGGCCGAACCTTTTTATGCTCAATACGCTTCAGCTTACCACGAAGATACCGACTTTGACCAGATAGCGGATCAGTTTATTTTGATGGAGCAACATTCGCGGGATAGTAAAACAGGCTTATTGTTCCATGCCTGGGATCAAAGCAGGAAAGAGCGCTGGGCTAACCCTCAAACGGGTTTGTCGGCAAGTTTATGGGCCCGTGCCGATGGCTGGTATGCCATGGGGCTTGTTGATGTGTTGCCCTATTTCCCTGCCAATCATCCTAAACGTGTCAAATTGATAGCCATTTTGAACCGTCTTGCCGCAGCTATCCGGGCTTCCCGGGACCAGGGTTCGGGTTTATGGTACCAGGTGCTTGATAAAGGCAGCAAAAAGGGTAATTACCTGGAAGCTTCGGCATCATGCATGTTTGTTTACGCGTTTGCTAAAGGTGTTAGGGAAGGATATCTCCCTCCTCAATATTTACCGGTAGCTCAAAAGGCCTATGAAGCTATTATCAAAAACTTTATTGAAACAGATGCCGAAGGGCAGGTAAACATTAAAGGAACTGCGGGCGCTGTTGGTGTGGGCGGCAAGCCATATCGCGACGGTAGTTATGAATACTATACCAGTGTAAAAACCGTCGTTAACGAAACTAAAGGTGTTGGCGCGTTTATGCTGGCAAGTGTGGAGATGGAACGCCTGGCTAACCTGAAGGCGGGCAAAGGCAAAACTGTGCTTTTGGATAGCTATTTTAATAACGAACACCACGCAGATGTTACCGGCAAAAGCATCCCTTTCCATTATAAATGGGATGAGCTGGATAACAATGGCTTTTCATTTTTGGCACAGATCTTTAACAATTATGGTCTGCACACCAAAACTTTAAACGAAGCGCCTGATGATGTAAATCTGAAAAAAGCGGCTGCTTATATTATTGTTGATCCTGATATTCCTAAAGAGAACCCGGATGCTAAATATATTGAAGAACCACATATTAAAGCCATCAGTAATTGGGTTGAAAATGGCGGTGTATTGGTGGTTTTAAACAACGATACCGGCAACGCCGAGTTTACACACCTGAACAAGCTAATGGCCAAATGTGGTATCAGCTTTAACCAAAACAGTATTAATAGGGTAGTTGGGCGCAACTTTGAGCAAGGAGCAATCAACATCCCTTCGGATAATTCCATCTTCAAGACGGCGCGTAAGGTTTACATCAAGGAGCTGAGCACCCTGCAGTTAACTAAGCCCGCTGTACCGCGGTTAATTAACGGCAAGGATATCATTGTAGCTACCGCTAAATATGGTAAAGGCACTGTGTTTGCCGTTGGCGACCCCTGGTTTTATAACGAATATACAGATGGCCGAAAGCTGCCACCCGACTATGACAATTTTAAAGCAGCCAACGATTTGGTCAATTGGTTGGTTAAACAAATTCCTCAAACAAAAAAATAGTAACTTATTACAATTAAAAAGAACATGATATTATCAAGATATAACCTCAACAAAACAACCGTACCGGCATCTGAATTGCCGCCTGCAAATGTGTTCGATCTGCCCGAAAAGGTGCTGCAATTCGGTACAGGCGTATTGTTGCGTGGCCTGCCCGATTACTTTATCGACAAGGCTAACCGTGCCGGGATCTTCAACGGCAGGGTTGCGGTTGTTAAATCCACCGACAAAGGTTCGACAACGGATTTCGATATGCAGGATGGTTTGTATACCATTTATTCAAAAGGAATTGAAAACGGCGAAGAAGTTAATGAGCAGGTAATTTGTTCGGCGATCAGCCGGGTGCTTTCGGCCTCAAGCGAGTGGGAGGAGATCCTGGAAATAGCACGAAGCAAGAATTTACAGGTGGTGATTTCAAACACCACAGAAGTTGGGATCCAGTTGGTGAAGGAAGATGTACGTAAACATCCGCCGGCATCATTCCCCGGCAAATTGCTGGCTATTTTATATGAGCGTTACAGGGCCTTTAACGGAAGGCCCGATACAGGTTTGGTGATCATCCCAACCGAACTAATCATTGATAACGGTAAAAAGCTGGAAGCCATAGTATTGGAACTTGCCCACCTGAATAAACTGGAGCCCGCCTTTATGGACTGGCTGGAGAGCAGCAATAGCTTCTGCAATTCGCTGGTGGACAGGATTGTGCCTGGCAGGCCGGATCAACAGTTAAGTGACGCCATGGAAACCGAGCGCGGTTATACTGATAACCTCAGCATCATGTCTGAGACGTACAGTCTTTGGGCTATCCAGGGCGATGAGAAAATAGCCGAAGTGCTATCTTTTGCCCAGATTGATAAAGGTGTTGTGATCACCCCTGATATTGAACTGTTTAGGGAATTGAAACTCCGGCTGCTCAATGGAACGCATACCTTGAGTTGTGCCGTAGCCTATCTATCCGGCTTTAAAACAGTGAAGGAAGCAATGGATGATGCGCATTTTACCAAATTCATCACCCAACTGATGTTTACCGAGATCATGCCATCTATCCCCTACCAGATTGATGAAGATGTAGCCCGTGATTTTGGTAACAAGGTGCTCGACAGGTTCCGCAATCCCAACATCAGGCACGAGTGGCTGAGCATTTCGGTGCAGTACGCTACTAAAATTAAAATGCGGGTTATTCCGTTATTATTGAACTATTATAAACAAAACAATAAGGCGCCTCAAATGATGGCCCTGGGTTTTGCAGCTTTTATCCGCTTTATGCGGATCACCGAATCTGCTGATGGTAAATATACCGGAACGGCACATTCGGATAATTACATGGTAACCGACGACCAGGCACCTAATTTGAGCAAAGCATGGAATGGTGCTGACGCGGAAACAGCGATAGTGGCTATTCTTAAAAATAAAAGCCTTTGGGATACAGATCTAACAACGTTACCCGGCTTTACCGAAGCAGTGACAGCACAGTTTAAGCTTATTAACGAACAGGGAAAACTGGAAATAAGCGCTATTTAAATAAGAGGACAGATGAAACAGAATATATTAAAAGTACACCCTGCCGATAATGTGCTTGTAGCACTTACAGATCTGCAGGCTAATGAGCAGGTTACTTACAAAGGTGAAACTTATACCGTAAAAGAATTGATCCCGGCAAAGCATAAATTCGCTGTTACCGAGATCCCCGAAGGCGGCGAAATTATCATGTATGGCGTACTGGTGGGCAAAGCGCAAAGCCTGATCCCGGTAGGCGGGTTGCTCAGTACCGCTAATGTAAAACATGCGGCAAACAGCTTTTTAACAGGCCAGAGCCACACCGATTGGCACCGGCCTGATATCAGCAAGTGGGAGGGCAAAACATTTAACGGCTATCACCGGGGAGATGGCAACGTGGGCACCGCGAATTACTGGCTGGTTGTACCCATGGTGTTTTGCGAAAACCGTAACATTGAAGTATTGCAGGAGGCCCTGGTAAAACCTTTGGGTTATGGCCGCAAAAAAACATATGAGATCAAAGCGCAGGAGTTGATCGGTAAGATCAAAGCAGGCGCCGAGATAGATGAGGTTTTATACACCGAAATAGGCAGCGACACCGCTCAAAACGCCGGTAATAAAGTTTTCCCGAATGTTGATGGGATTAAATTTTTAACGCATACAGGCGGTTGCGGGGGTACCCGCCAGGATTCAACTG
Source organism: Mucilaginibacter sp. SJ (assembly GCF_028993635.1). NCBI lineage: Bacteria > Pseudomonadati > Bacteroidota > Sphingobacteriia > Sphingobacteriales > Sphingobacteriaceae > Mucilaginibacter > Mucilaginibacter sp. SJ. The sequence continues at coordinate 2,579,751 of NZ_CP118631.1, read as the reverse complement.
CGCTTTGCGGTTTGCTGGCCGGGTATATTACGCACCCTAACGTTGCAGGGGCAACAGTATTAAGCCTTGGCTGTCAGAATGCCGAAGTAAAAACACTACTGGAGGAGATCAATAAACGCTCGCCGGAGTTTAACAAACCACTTTACATTTTAGATCAGCAGAAAACCGGTAAAGAAGCCGATTTGATGGAATTGGCCATCAGGCAAACGCTTGCAGGCTTAATGCAGGCAAATCAATATACCCGTAAACCGGCTCCTTTAAGTAAACTGACCATCGGTTTGGAGTGTGGCGGATCGGATGGCTTCTCTGGTATTTCGGCAAACCCTGCTATCGGTTACACATCTGATTTGTTAGTGGCGATGGGTGGTTCGGTTATTTTGGCCGAATTCCCCGAACTGTGTGGTGTTGAACAAAACCTGATTGATCGTTGTTTGGATAAAACTAAAGCCGAGCGCTTTGCCGATCTGGTACGTACCTACAGTCAACGGGCCCAAGAGGCCGGTTCTGGTTTTTACATGAACCCATCGCCGGGTAATATTAAAGATGGCCTGATCACTGATGCCATCAAATCTGCCGGGGCAGCCAAAAAAGGCGGCACATCGCCGGTTGCGGATGTGCTGGATTATCCCGAAAAAGTAACACAGCCGGGGCTAAACCTGTTGTGTACCCCGGGTAACGACGTGGAATCGACCACGGCCGAAGTTGGCTCGGGCGCTAATATTGTATTGTTTACTACCGGTTTAGGTACGCCAACCGGCAATCCAATAGCTCCGGTTGTAAAAATCGCCACTAATACTGCATTGTTTAACCGAATGAGCGATATTATTGATATAAATACCGGTACAATTGTAGAAGGTGACGAAACCATTGAACAAGCAGGAGAACGCATCCTGGATTATGTGGTAAAAGTTGCAAGCGGCGAAATTGAAGTTCATGCTGTACGACACGGTCAGGATGATTTTATTCCCTGGAAAAGAGGGGTTTCACTTTAAAATGATGATTTCTGTACATTCCCCGTGCTCGTGTCCCCACGAACACATGCAGGCAAGCATTTGGAATGAAAAAGCGCAGGGAAACTGATTCAGGAAAAAGCATTTTTGTTTCCGTGAGGACACGGAAAGAGGAAGGGGAAAATAAAAAAAAACTGACTTTAAACTTCTGACTTAGTACTTTAAATTTAATACCAACTAATGAAAATACTAACCTGTACAACACCCGGTCAATTGGAATACGGCACTGCCGAAGCTCCGCAATTAAAACCGGGTAATACACTGCTCAAAATAAAACGTATAGGCATTTGCGGTACCGATCTGCATGCCTTTGAAGGTACTCAGCCATTTTTTAGCTATCCACGAATTTTAGGCCACGAACTTGCCGCCGAACTGGTTGAAGCCGGCGATGCCGAAGGTTTTGAAAAAGGTGAAGCCGTTACTTTTATTCCGTATTTCAATTGCGGGCATTGTATCGCTTGTCGCTCGGGCAAACCAAATTGTTGTGTAAATATCCAGGTTTGCGGCGTGCATACCGATGGCGGCATGGCAGAATACCTGCAGGTTCCATCACATTTACTGGTTCATGGAGAGGGATTAAGTTTTGACGAACTGGCCCTGGTTGAGCCTCTTGCTATTGGTGCCCACGGAGTACGACGGGCAGATGTAAAGCCGGGCGAATTTGTACTGGTTATTGGCGCCGGCCCTATAGGTTTGGGTATTATGGAATTTGCCCGCATTGCCGGTGCAAAAGTCATTGCTGCCGATGTGAACGAACAGCGCCTTAATTTTTGCAGCGAAAATTTGAAGGTTGATTATACCATCAACGTGAAAAACGAAGATGTGAATGAGCGCCTGAAAGAGATCACCAATGGCGATATGCCTACCGTGGTGATTGATGCTACCGGCAATCAAAAGGCTATAAACGGCGCGTTTTTGTACCTGGCGCATGGCGGCAGGTATGTGTTGGTTGGTTTACAACGAGACGAACTTATTGTAAGTCACCCCGAGTTTCACAAACGTGAAAGCACGTTGATGAGCAGTCGCAACGCTACCCGCGAGGATTTTGAACACGTGATCCGTTCCATGAAAAATGGTTTGGTAAACCCGCAGACCTATATCACCCACCGGGTAACTTTTGATGAAGTAAAAGATCAGTTTGAAAGCTGGCTTAACCCGGCAAATGGCGTTATAAAAGCTATTGTAGAGGTATAGCTATTGTAGAGGTATATTGATGATGAAAAGGGCGTTTTTGACCGGCTTGCTTTTTTGTGTTGCATGCAATGCTTTCGCGCAGCAAAAGCGTGTATTGGGTTTTGACAAGCTGAAAACGTATGTAAACGGTTTTAATAAAACCGATACCGAAACGGTAAAAAACTACATCACCAATGATCACGCTTACGAATGGCTTGCCAAAAATGTGCCCTTGTTTGAGTGCCCGGATTCGGCCATTCAAAAGATCTATTACTACCGCTGGTGGACATTCAGGAAACACCTGAAACAAACACCCGATGGCTTCATTTTTACTGAATTTATAACGCCGGTTAGCTTTACCGGCGTTTACAACAGTTCGAGCAGTGCCCTTGGCCACCAAATTTATGAGGGGCGCTGGCTGCACGATCCGCAGTACATCAATCAGTATATCAACTTTTGGCTGTATGTTGATCCTAAGCAAAAGAAGCCCCATCTGCATGCGTTCAGCAGTTGGATAGATGACGCGGTTTACAATTATTACCTCGTAAACCTTAATAGAAAATTTGTTGAACAAGCCTTGCCTTTGCTTAATACTGATTATCATGTTTGGGAAAAGGAAAAGCAGCTGCCTTCCAAATTGTTCTGGCAGTTCGACGTGCGCGACGCGATGGAGGAAAGTATCAGCGGGGGGCGCAAAGTCAAAAACATCCGGCCTACTATTAACAGCTACATGTATGGCAATGCTGTGGCGCTATCAAAAATGGCGGCCCTAACCGGCAATGATTCACTAAAAACAAAATACACACAAAAAGCTATCGACCTAAAAAAACTGGTGCAGGATAGTTTGTGGAACGACAGCGCATCTTTTTTTGAAGTGCGCAAACCCGACGGGCATTTTGCAAATGCCCGCGAGGAGTTAGGTTTTATTCCCTGGTACTTTAACCTGCCCGATGATGAACCAGCTTATGCCAAACAGTGGGATCAGCTAACCGATACTAAAGGTTTCAGTGCACCCTGGGGCATCACCACTGCCGAACGCAGGCACCCATTGTTCCGTACCCATGGTACCGGTCACGGTTGTGAGTGGGATGGTGCGGTATGGCCTTTCGCGACCACGCAAACATTAAAAGGCCTGGCTAACCTGCTTACGGCTTATCAAAATAAAGGCGCTATGACACCCGGTATTTTTTATAATGAACTGCATAAATATGCTCTTTCGCACATCAAACGCGGACTGCCTTATTTGGGTGAGTACCAGGATGAAAAAACAGGTTACTGGCTTAAAGGGGATAACCCAAGAAGCAGCTATTACAACCACTCCGGTTTTTGCGATTTGGTCATCAGCAATCTCGTTGGCCTGAAACCTCGTGAAGACAATATGCTGGAAATTTTCCCGCTTATCCCCCAAAACCAATGGAAATGGTTTGCGCTGGATAATGTGCTTTATCACGGGCATACTATCAGCGTAGTTTGGGATAAAACCGGTACTAAATATCACAAAGGCAAAGGTTTTATCATTTATGCCGATGGTAAGGCAATATCCCGGAGTACGCAACTGAAACATGTACTGGTGAAACTCCCGGGTTAAATCCTGACTCATTTTCTCTCTTTTTATTGGCTTGTTGGCTTTAATGATGATAATATCGTATAGTAGATAGAGAAAATATCAGATGAAATTGCAGCAGCGTACTGATATTTTTGAATACTATACAACCAATTAAGTTCAAAACTAAAGAGTAGGTTTCAGAAGCTAATTCGCTTTAGATATTGAAAGCCTGCTTGGAGTACCCCTGTCTAAATACTAATGAGAATGAAGCTGTTTAACCGTTGCCTGCTGCTGTTGCTTATATTGATCTCTTGTTTTCATTCATCCTTACAAGCGCAAGTTCAGTCAAAAAAAGTCACTATTGTTAGTTTGCCTAAGCATCATTCAAGGATAAGTTATGGTGTGCAAAAGTTAACGATGGTTTTAAAAAGCGCAGGTTATTCGGTTGCCGAACAATCTTATAAAGGTGCGCTTCCATCCGGCAATACCATAATTATTGGTCTCCTTACCGATGTTTCGATTAAGAAATTGGTGGGTGCTAAAAATAGTCAACCCGGAAAAGAGGGTTTTATTATTAGCGGTCTCGGGCTTAAAAATAAACTCCTGATAGCGGGTGCTGATAATTCAGGTGCGCTTTACGGCTGTCTTGAACTGGCGGGTAGGATCGATCTAAATAAAAAGCTGCCGGTCAATATTAATCTGCATGATCAGCCCGAAATGGTTTTGCGGGGGACTTGCATCGGTGTGCAAAAGCCTGCTTTACTTCCCGGTCGCGGTACTTATGAGTACCCTTACACGCCGCAAAATTTCCCATGGTTTTATGATAAAGCATTATGGATTCGTTACCTGGATTCGTTGGCTGAAAACCGCATGAACTCCTTGTATTTGTGGAACGGGCACCCTTTTGCCTCGCTGGTGAGGGTAAAAGAATACCCTTACGCTGTTGAGGTTGATGACGCTACCTTTAAAAAAAATGAAGAGATTTACAGTTTTTTGGCCGATGAAGCTGATAAGCGCGGCATCTGGCTTATTCAGGGTTTTTATAACATCATCGTATCCAAACCCTTCGCCGAAAAAAATAACCTGAAAACGCAGGACAGGAACCGGCACATTGTACCCATCATTGCCGATTATACCCGTAAATCTATAGCTGCTTTTGTTGAAAAATACCCTCATGTTGGATTGTTGATTACGCTGGGCGAGGCTATGGAAGGTGCGGGTCAGGATGATATCGACTGGTTTACACAAACCATTATTCCGGGCGTAAAAGATGGGTTAAAAGCCCTCGGTCGTACGGATGAACCACCGATCGTACTACGCGCGCATGATACTGATGCGCCTACAGTAATGAAATACGCCAAACCTTTATATCACAACCTGTACACCATGGCCAAATACAATGGTGAAGCGCTTACTACTTATGAACCACATGGTCCCTGGGCAGATCTTCATCGGACTTTGAGTAATATCGGCACCGTACAAATCGAAAACGTGCATATTCTTGCCAACCTGGAGCCATTCCGTTATGGTTCGGCCGATTTTATTCAGAAATGCGTACAGGCTATGCATCAGATTTATGGGGCGAATGCCCTCCACCTGTATCCGCAGGCATCTTATTGGGATTGGCCTTATACAGCAGATAAAACTGATGGCAAACGCCTGCTGCAGTTGGACAGGGATTGGATCTGGTACAAAGCGTGGGCGCGCTATGCCTGGAATAGCAACAGGGACAGGGCCGGCGAAATAAACTATTGGTCAAAACAAATTGCTGATAAGTATGGATGCGACCAGGCGCACGGCGAGGCTATTTTAAAAGCTTATGAACAATCAGGCAATATCTCGCCCGAACTGTTGCGCCGTTTCGGTATTACCGACGGCAACCGCCAAACTATGACTTTGGGGATGCTGATGAGCCAGCTGGTTAATCCTGAAAAGTACGGCCTGTTTTCCTTGCTCTATAACTCCGAAGGTCCGGTTGGTGAAATGATGAGCGAGTACGCCGAAAAGGAATGGAAACACCAATCACATATTGGCGAAACACCGGTTAAAGTTATTGATAGTGTAATAGTGCAGGGGAAAAAAGCGGTTGAGGCTATCAACCAGGTATCTGCGAAAATTAGTAAGGATAAAGTCGAGTTTGCCCGCTTAAAAAATGATATGTATTGTTATAACGCAATGGCCAATAATTACGCTCACAAGGCAAAAGCAGCCTTATGGGTGTTACGTTATAAATACTCGGATAATGTTGCCGATCTGGAAAAGGCTTTACCCGAGCTGCAAACCAGTTTGGATTATTATAAGCAACTGGTGAAACTAACCGAAAATACTTATTTGTATGCCAACAGCATGCAGACTAAGCAACGCAAAATCCCGGTTGGCGGCAATGATGCCAAAATGAAAACCTGGGCCGAGCTTTTGCCGGTTTATCAAAAGGAACTGGACAATTTTAAACGGAATATCGATTCGCTGAAATCACCTCAAACACAGCAAAAGCAAAAGGAGGTTACCGTTTTGCAGGATGCGCCTTTGAAGTTTGAAAATAGTGGCAGTGGCAGTTATCAGGTAAATTCAGGCGAAGCAGTTTATGTCGATACAACCGCTCTGATAAAAAATATCGCAAAAGAATTGGCAGGTTTAAAAGGTGTGAAATTATCCAAAGCAGATCAGCAAAAGAATGGCACAACCATCAGCTTTAAAAATGATAAGCCGGTAAAAGTACTGGTTGGTTTTTTCAATAGCAAATTGCCTCAATACCTGCCCGAACCGCAATTGGAAACAGATGCCAGCGCTAATGATTATGGCCAGGCCGATATTAAGATTGCCAATGCCATTCAAATTGATGGTTTGCCTCCGGTAAATATTCATACCTATACCTTTAAAACCGGTTCAAATACCCTTACCTTAGGTAGAGGTGCCGCGTTGGTATTGGGCATTGTTGATGCGGATGCCCACGTGCCGGTGTACGACGCCGGCCTGAGTAACGAAGGTAATATAAAGGATTTACGCTGGCTTTTTAACTGATATTTATGAATAGCAGGAAGAGTTTTTTTATCGCAATTTTGATGTTTGGGGTTGTACAGGCTTTTGCCCAGCAACCCTTGAAACTTTGGTATAAACAGCCCGCCCAAAAATGGACGGATGCCTTACCCATTGGCAATGGCCGGATAGGGGGAATGATTTACGGTGGCGTTGCCGAAGAACATATCCAATACAACGAACAAACGCTATGGACAGGCGGCCCGCGCGACTATAACCGCAAAGGTGCTGTGAAATATCTGGAGCCTATCCGCAAGCTCCTTGCCGAAGGTAAGCAAGCCGAAGCAGAGGCCATGGCCCAACAGCATTTTATGGGCACGAAAAGCAATGAAGCTACTTATGCGGTTGATTCGGCAAAATGGTTTAAAATGGTGAACTCATACCATTTACCTCAAGACGAGTTATTTCATGACGACAATCTCAAAGCCATCAATTTGCCGACTGAGCAAGGTTGGGAAACAACGCCCGGTTTTGAAGGAGTAGATGGTGCAGTTTGGTTCATTAAGCATTTTAATATTCCTGCCGGTTGGAAGGGGAAAAACTTAGTGATTAGCTTAGGAAGGATACGTGATATTGACCGGACCTGGCTCAATGGAGATTACCTCGGTACTACCTCAGGTAATGGCTATAGAAAATACATTATCCCTGCTAGTAAATTATTTGTTGGCGATAATAAACTTGCCATACAGGTAATCAATTTTTACGATAAAGGTGGATTTACAAGCAACGCTAAAACTTTATCGGTTTATCCCGAAGGAAGTGAAAGCGATGCGATTAGTCTTGCCGGTCAATGGAAATATTTTATCCAGGATGATAACCCACCGGCATATCCTCATTACAATGCCGATTACCAACCCTTTGCTGATCTGTACCTGCAATTTCCAAAACAGGCAGTTACAGACTATAAACGCGACCTTGATCTTACCAATGCCACTGCCCATGTGAGCTATAAAGCCGGTGGTGTTACTTACACCCGCGAATATTTCAGCAGTGCGCCTGACCAGGTGATGACAGTGCATTTAACTGCCGATAAACCGGGTAAAATTACACTGAAGGCTTTATTGAGCAGTCTGCATAAAAACTATGTTATCCGCAAAATTGATGATCATACACTCGCGCTTTCGTTAAAAATAAAAGGAGGCGTTTTGCGTGGCCTGAGCTATCTGCATGTGGAGGCTACAGGCGGCAGGGTTCTGATCGATTCAAAAAATATATCAGTTACCGGAACTAATGAAGCTACGTTTTATCTCACAGCGGCAACCAATTTTAAAAACTATCATGATGTCTCGGGCAATCCCGAGGCTACCTGTAAGACTCAGATTGCGGCTATATCACATAAAAGCTATGCCGCCATTAAAGCTGCTCATGTAAAAGACTATCAAAAGTATTTCAATACGTTTTCTGTTGATCTGGGTCGGAGCGAAAATGCTGATCTGCCTACAGATGAGCGGATCCTGAAGTTTGGCCATGAGCCTGATCCTTCGTTTGTCAGTTTGTACATGCAGTATGGCAGGTATTTGCTGATCTCATCATCTCGTCCGGGCGGTGGTCCGGCGAATTTGCAGGGTTTGTGGAATAACCTGCTTACACCGCCATGGGGTAGTAAGTTCACTACCAATATCAACCTCCAAATGAATTACTGGCCTGCCGAGGTACTTAACTTATCGGCCTGCAGCCAGCCGTTTTTTAGTATCGTTGATGATCTCGCCAAAACCGGGCATGAAACGGCGGTTGAACACTATGGTGCACCGGGCTGGGTATTGCATCATAATACGGATTTATGGCTCGGCACTGCACCTGTTAACGCATCCAATCATGGTATCTGGGTGAGCGGAGCTGCCTGGCTTTGCCATCAGTTATGGGAGCATTATTTATACACAGGTGATAAGGATTTTCTGCAAAAGCGGGCTTATCCCGAAATGAAGGGTGCAGCCGAATTCTTTGTGCATTCTTTGGTAAAAGACCCTAAGTCAGGCTATCTCATCAGCACACCATCTAACTCTCCGGAGCATGGTGGTTTAGTTGCAGGGCCAACAATGGATCACCAGATCATCCGCGACCTGTTTAAAAACTGTATCGAAGCAGCTAAAGCGCTGAACACGGATAAAGCTTTTGCCGATACACTCAAACTCAAATATAGGCAGATAGCACCCAATAAAATCGGCAGGTACGGCCAGCTGCAGGAGTGGCTGGAAGATAAGGACGATACTACGGATACCCACCGCCATGTTTCGCACATGTGGGGCGTTTATCCCGGCAAGGAGATCTCGCTCAAAACTCCCGAACTGTTAAAAGCAGCCGAACAATCTATGAAATACCGTGGCGATGAAGGCACTGGCTGGAGTATCGCCTGGAAAGTAAACATCTGGGCGCGGATGCACGAGGGAGATCACGCTTATTTGATGTTAACTAAACTACTGTCGCCCGCGGATGTAACCTCGGGTAAGGAGAAAGGCGGCGTTTACCATAACCTGTTCGATGCGCATCCGCCGTTTCAAATCGATGGCAATTTTGGCGGCGCAGCAGGTTTAGCCGAAATGCTTTTACAAAGTCAGGGTGATGTTATTGAATTGCTTCCAGCTTTGCCAACTGCATTACCGCAAGGTAGCATCAAAGGTATTTGCGCGAGGGGCGGCTTTGTGCTGGATTTTGAATGGCAAAACGGGCGCTTGAAAAACCTGCAGGTACTTTCAAAATTAGGTAAAACCTGTCGCTTAAATTATGGCGGAAAAGCAGTTGATGTCGAAACTCAAAAAGGTAAAAGCTATCGCTTTGATGCCGATCTGAAACAATTGTAAAAGATGGGTGAAACTCAAGAACAGCGTGTTTTGGCACTGTGCGATTTCTCCTTAAGGGCTACCGACACACCATTTTAATTTTATCATTAATAGAAAAATGTCATTTCGAACGAACCAGGGTGGGATTTATGTGTCGGAGGTGAGGAGAAATCTTCTACGCCCTGCTTTTACAGGCATGGTTGTACAGCCAGATGCAGAAGATTTCTCTTTCGCCCCACCTCTCAGCCTGCCCCAGCTCTATCGAAATGACATTTTATTTTTTTTGAAAAGATGTGTACGCACAGTAGCTCGTGAGGGGAGTAGAGGCATATGTTTCTCTTTTTTTAAACTAATCACCTCACTGCTGTTTTTGCTCTTTTTTTCACAAAGTTACCTTTTTGCACAGCGTAATGATATCTCATTAAATACCAACTGGAAAAGTATTGCCGATGATAATAATTCAAAGGCAAATACCGGTTTTGAGCAAACCGGTTTTAATGATGCCAAATGGGAAACGGTAAACGTACCTCATAACTGGGATACATACGGGGGCTATCGCCGACTGAAACATGGCAACAGGCATGGCACGGCATGGTACCGCAAAATATTCCCGCTTGAAAATAAGCAAAACGATAAACGCTATTTCCTTTGGTTTGAAGGTGTTGGTTCTTATGCTACCGTTTGGCTCAACGGTAAACAGGTTGGGTATCACGCCGGCGGGCGTACATCTTTCACTATCGATATAACGGATGCTATCAAAGCAGGCAAACAAAACCTGTTATGCGTTAAGGCCGATCATCCTTCATTCATAAAAGATTTGCCATGGGTTTGCGGCGCCTGCTCAGATGATCCGGGTTTTTCGGAAGGTTCGCAGCCGATGGGCATTTTCAGACCGGTGCATTTGGTGGTGACTAACGCCGTCAGGGTAGAACCTTTTGGTGTACATATCTGGAATGATACCACTGTTCGCGAAAAATCAGCCACGCTTAACCTTGAAACTGAAGTTAAAAACTATAGTGGAAAGCCATCTAAAGTAATCGTCTTAAACAGCTTGATTGATGCCGGCGACAAAATCATCACCCAAGTAAAAACCAACAAAACACTAAACGCCGGGGAGAGCAATGTAATAACTCAACAACTTTCCGATGTTAAAAACGTGCAGCTATGGTCGTTAGAAAAGCCTTACCTGTATCAGGTAATAACAGAGGTTTGGGTCGATGCAAAACTGATCGACAGAACGCAAACACCGTATGGGATCCGGTGGATCAGCTGGCCAATTGGCAGAAATAATAACGACAATCGTTTTTATCTCAATGGCAAACCTGTGTTTATCAATGGCATTGCCGAGTATGAACATTTAATGGGCAAAAGCCAGGCTTTTGAAGCGCAGGAGATAAAAGCCAGGGTAATGCAGGTAAAAGCCGCCGGTTTCAATGCTTTCAGGGATGCGCACCAGCCGCATAACCTCGCTTATCAGCAATATTGGGATAAGCTGGGCATTTTATGGTGGCCGCAGTATTCGGCACATATCTGGTATGATTCGCCGGAGTTCAGGGCCAATTACAAAGCTTTGCTGATTGATTGGGTGAAGGAACGGCGCAACAGCCCTTCGGTAATTCTTTGGGGACTGCAGAACGAAAGTAAACTCCCTGCTAATTTTGCCCGCGAATGCAGCGATATCATCCGTAAGCTTGACCCTACGGCCTCATCGCAACGTAAAATAACAACCTGCAACGGCGGCGAAGGTACCGATTGGGACGTGCCCCAAAACTGGACGGGTACCTACGGCGGTAACCCGCTTACTTATGGTGATGACCTGAAAAAACAAATATTAGTAGGCGAGTATGGTGCATGGCGAAGTTTGGGTCTGCATACAGAAGGCCCTTTTAACGCTAACGGTCCGCTGAGTGAAGACCGTATGACCCAGCTCATGGAAACTAAAGTATGCCTGGCCGAGTCTGTAAAAGATCAGGCTGCGGGGCATTTTCAATGGCTATTGTATTCGCATGAAAATCCCGGAAGAACGCAGGGTGGCGAAGGCCAGCGAGAACTTGACAGAGTAGGCCCCATTAATTACAAAGGCTTGTTTACACCCTGGGGCCAACCAACCGATGCTTTTTATATGTACAGGGCCAATTATGCGCCTAAAGATAAGGAGCCGATGGTTTACATTGTATCGCACACCTGGCCAAACCGCTGGCTGGCTCCGGGTAAGAAGGATAGTATCATTGTTTATTCCAACTGCGATGAGGTTGAGCTTTTTAATGATCTCAACGATGAGTCTTTAGGCAAACGAAAACGGCAGGGCATCGGCACGCACTTTCAATGGGATGGCGCGGATATTAAGTACAATGTGCTGTACGCTGTGGGATATGTTAATGGTAAGCAGATAACGCATGATGAAATTATGCTGAATCATCTGCCACAAGCACCTCATTTGCCTAAAGAGAATCCTGCTATCCTGAAACCACAAACGGGTTACAACTATTTGTACCGCCTCAATTGCGGCGGACCGGATTATACCGATACCTACGGCAATACCTGGATGGCCGACAAACATCAGGATAATCAACGCCAACCCGGCTCCACATCATGGACGGATGATTATCCGGGTATGCCCCAGTTTTTTGCCAGTCAGCAACGCACTTTCGACAGGATCAGCAACACGGCTGATGGTGCCTTGTTCCAGACTTTCAGGTATGGTTTAGATAAACTAAAATTTAATTTCCCGGTACCCGATGGTGATTATAGCATCGATCTATATTTTACCGAACCCTGGTATGGCACAGGCGGCGGAATGGATTGTTCAGGCTGGCGTTTGTTTGATATAGCTGTGAATGATAAAACCATGATCCGAAATCTGGATATCTGGAAAGAAGCAGGATACGACAAGGCCCTTAAAAAAAGTATCATCGCGCATGTTACCGGTGGGATGGTAAGCATATCTTTTCCAAATGCTGCAGCAGGTGAAGCGATTATCTCAGCCATTGCTATCAGTACTTTAAATAAGGCGGTAAAGCCGCAACAGGCGGGCAAAGGAATAATCGGCCAGTTACAGGGTAACAACAAATGGGTAATAAAAAGCTGGATGGATATCGGCCAAAAACAATATACCAATGCGGGGGTAACCTTTAATGATCTGCCGCCTATATTTTATGGGGACGACTGGATCAGTAGCCCCTCCCAACCCTCCCCGGTAGGGAGGGCTTTAAAAGTCTCTCCTTCCGGGGGAGATTTAGAGGGGGCTTTTACTTTAAATGCCGATGCCGATGTTTATGTTGCCATGGATGTACCCGCTTTGCAACGACCAGCATGGCTTGCTGATTATGAAAATACCGGCTTGTTTGTAAAAACAGATGCTGATGGAGGCCATCAGCTGCCTGTTTACAGGAAACGTTTTAAAAAGGCCGGGGTGGTAACTTTAGGCGAAAATAAAGGCAGGTTCATGTACACGGTAGTGGTATTACCTGTTACTTCGCTGCAACCGGCTACTGATCTTCGTAAAACCATAAGTTATAAGGCGGAGACAGCTGAGATAAAAGGCTATGGCTTAAAAGCCGACACCCTGAACGGAAAAAAAATAATTAAATTTAGCAGCGGTGCGGGCGGCAGTGTGGCATTCGCGTTAACGCCGGGTGTTGCCGATCTGTACGCCTTGCGCATAAAATATTATAACCAGAGCAATCAAACTTTTACGGCAAAAATACAATTACTGGCCGCCGATGGTACGGTGATGAAGGAGGAAGAACTGAGTTTTAAACCGGTTGCCAAAAATAAGTCGGGCACGGTTGCAACCAACACGGGCACAAGTATCAACGCGGGGAATTATAAGCTGGTAATCACAGGAATTAAGGCCGATGGTTTGGCCGTTTCGGGTATCGAAATGCAATAAAATATTAACATGAAAAAAAGTATCAGCCTGTTGTTTTTGTTACTGCCCTTCAGCCTCTTTGCTCAAAGCCTCAAGGTGTTAAACCCACAATGTGAGTACAAAACCAATCCGCTGGGTATCGAATCGCTTAAGCCGAAGCTGAGCTGGCAAATACAAAGTGATGCCCGTAACACCATGCAAACCGCTTATAGGGTTTTGGTTGCCGGTGACGTGGCTAAACTGGCAAGCAACAATGCTGATATCTGGGATTCGGGCAAAGTACTATCGAATGCATCGCTGCAGGTTGCATATAATGGTAAGCCCATGCAAGCCGCCAAAACGTATTACTGGAAGGTAATGGTTTGGGACAACCATGGCAAAGCATCGGCATGGAGCAGTACTGCCAGTTGGCAAATAGGCCTGCTTACAAAAAAAGACTGGTATGGTGCCGATTGGATTGCCTATGATAAATTACCTGATTCTTCGGCTATTGTACCGTTCTATCACGGTAAAGGGCCCAAAAAACTGGGTGCTGCCAATAATGTTTTGCCTTTAATACGCAAGACCTTTAATGTTGATGTCAAACTGAAAAAAGCAACCCTTTATATATGCGGGTTAGGGCATTTTGAGCTGAGCCTGAACGGTAAGAAAGTCGGTGATCATTTCCTCGATCCCGGTTGGACAAAATACGATAAGCAGGCTTTGTATGTGCCTTTTGATGTAACTAATCAACTCATCGCCGGTAAAAATACCATAGGTGTAATGCTGGGCAATGGATTTTATTACATCCCGCGCGACAGGCGTTACCGGAAACTCACCGGTGCTTTCGGTTACCCTAAAATGATTTGCCGTTTGATGCTGGAATATGATAACGGCAAGGTAGAAAATGTTGTTAGCGATGGCTCATGGAAAACAGCACCTTCGCCGGTTACTTTCAGCAGTATTTATGGCGGTGAGGATTTTAACGCCAACCTTGAACAACCGGGATGGGATGCTAACGATTTTGATGATTCCAAATGGCGAAATGTTGTTAAAGTAGATGGTATACCCGAATTGAACGCGCAAATGGCCGAACCTTTGAAAATTATGCAGGAGTTGAAACCGCAAAGTAAAAAGCAACTCGCTAATGGCGCATGGATCTATGATTTAGGTCAAAATTTTTCAGGAATCCCGCAAATTACTGTGCAAGGCAAAGAAGGAGATACCGTGCGGATCACTCCCGCCGAACTGGCTAATGAGGATGGCAGCGCTAATCAGAAAGCTTCCGGCAGTCCGCATTATTATGATTATGTATTGAAAGGTAACGGCGTTGAAACCTGGCATCCCCTGTTTACTTATTACGGTTTCAGGTATTTGCAGGTACAGGGCGCTGTACCTCAAAACGAAGTCAATCCGAAGCAATTGCCCGTAATTGTTGACATTAAAGGCTTACACGCCCGTAACGCCGCCAAAACAGTGGGCAGTTTCGCCTGCTCAAACGAGCTGTTCAACAAAACATTTAAACTGATTGACTGGGCCATGAAAAGTAATATGGCCAGCGTGTTTACCGATTGCCCTCACCGCGAAAAACTGGGTTGGCTGGAAGAAGCGCATTTAGTTGGCAGCTCCCTGCATTATAATTATGACATTGTGGGCCTGGCGCGTAAGTGTATTAACGATATGCGCATTTCCCAAACGGAAGACGGATTGATCCCTGAGATCTCGCCCGAGTATGTAAAGTTTGATGAGCCTTTCCGCGATTCGCCCGAGTGGGGGAGCAACGCGGTGATTTTGCCATGGTATGTGTACCAGTGGTACGGCGATAAAGAGGTGCTTGCACAAAACTATGATATGATCAAACGGTACCTGGCTTATCTCGATAAAAAATCACAAAATCATTTGTTGTACCAGGGCCTGGGCGATTGGTATGACCTCGGCCCCAAACCACCCGGCGTTTCGCAGCTAACTCCCAAAGGTATTACGGCTACTTCGCTTTACTATTATGACCTTAATATAGCCGGAAAAATAGCTACGCTGCTTGGCAAAAACGATGATGCCGCCTCGTACAAAAAATCAGCAGTCGAAGTTAAACAGGCATACAACAAAACGTTTTTTAATACTGATACTAAACAATACGGTACAGGCAGTCAGGCTGCCAATGCCATGTCGGTTTATGCCGGATTGGTTGAACCGCAATACAAGGCAGCCGTAGTAAAAAACATTGTAAAAGATATCCGTGATCGTGGTAACGCCCTTACTGCCGGCGACATTGGCTATCGTTACCTGTTGCGCGTGTTGGACGATGAAGGTCTTTCGGATATAATCTATGACATGAATAGCAGGGCTGATGTGCCGGGCTATGGTTATCAGCTGGCCCATGGCGCTACTGCCTTAACCGAATCATGGGCGGCGTTGCCATCGGTATCCAATAACCATTTTATGTTGGGGCACCTGATGGAATGGTTTTACAGCGGTTTGGCAGGAATCCGGCCAACCGACGATGCCATTGCGTTTAACAAAATCGAGATCAGGCCCGAAACTGTGGGTAATGTAACCTGGGCAAAAGCCAACTACCAATCGCCTTATGGTAATATTTTAAGCAGTTGGACAAAGGCCAAAGGCCAGTTTAAACTGGAGGTGAAAATCCCCGCAAATACTACCGCAAGCATTTTTCTGCCTGTAAAAGGTGGTGTGGCTATCATGGTAGATGGACAAAATATCAAAGCCCGCCATGATCTTAAGTTTATCGGCTATCACGATGGAAAAGCAGAAATCAAGGTGGGATCAGGTAATTACACATTCATCGCCAAATAATATTAAAATCAAAATGAAACACATTTTTAAATCGTCTGCATTCTTCGTCTGTACTTTTTTAATGCTGAAGGTACATGCCCAGGAGGTACCCGAGAAGGTGATGAAGGATATTTACGAGCAGGTAAAAACGCCTCATAAGTATGGCCTGGTGATAGCGCCCGAAGATAATAGTCAAAAAGCAGATTGTCCGATGGTTTTCCGCCAGGGTGACAGCTGGTATATGAGCTATATTATTTTTAACGGTCGCGGATACGAAACCTGGCTGGCCGATAGTAAAGACCTGCTGCACTGGAAAACACGGGGCCGCATCCTTTCATTTTCAGACGATACTACCAAATGGGACAATAACCAAAAAGCCGGTTATGTCGGTTTGCAGGATTATAAATGGGGCGGTTCGTACAAGTTACAGCAGTACAATGGCAAATATTGGTTATCGTACTTCGGTGGACAAAGTAAGGGGTACGAGAAAGGTTTGCTATCTATAAGTGTGGCTTCTACCGATAAAGATCCGGGTACGGTGCATGAATGGCAGGGTTTAGATCATCCCGTATTGTCGAGCATTGATAAAGATGTAAGCTGGTGGGATAACCATACGCAATACAAGCAAACGGTGATCTGGGATAAAAAGAAACTGACCGGTCACCCTTTCATTATGTATTATAACGCCAATGGCGACAGCGTAAACAAAAAACGCGGTGCCGAGCGCATTGGCATGGCTGTATCTGATGATATGCTGCACTGGAAACGCTACGGCAAAGACCCGGTATTGAATCACGGCGACGGTATTACCGGCGACCCGTACATTCAGCAAATAGGAAATGTATATGTCATGTTCTACTTCGGTGCTTTCTGGAAAACTGGTGATTCAGGTGTGTTTAACCGCTTCGCCTGCTCGTATGATCTGATACACTGGACAGACTGGACCGGAGAGAAGCTCATCCAATCGTCCGAGCCTTATGATAATATGTTCGCCCATAAATCATGTGTGATAAAATATAAAGGCACGGTTTATCACTTTTATTGCGCCGTGAACAAGGCGGATCAGCGTGGTATAGCGGTAGCTGTATCAAAAGATCTGGGTAAAAGTGAGCTGAACTTTGTTGCGCCGCCTGTTAAGAAAAGCAAAACGAAATCATGAGGCTACACTATCTATATACGCTGTGTTTAGTGTTTTTCGCGACCGGTTTTGCATCGGCCCAAAACGTACGCAAAACAGAAAGTTTTAACTCCAACTGGAAGTTTTTTTTAGGAGATGATTCGACGGCGAATAATGTAAAATATGATGATAGCCACTGGCGACAGCTTGATCTGCCGCATGACTGGAGCATTGAAGGTAAATTCGACAGTAAAAACCCCACCACGCAGGCCGAAGGCGGGTTGCCAGCCGGCATTGGCTGGTATCGTAAAAGCTTTTTGATTGCCGTATCATCAAAAACAAAAACAATTTTGATTGATTTCGACGGGGTTTTTCATAACAGCGAAGTTTGGATAAATGGCCATTATTTAGGTAAACGGCCCAATGGCTATATCTCGTTCAGATATGATTTAACGCCTTATCTCAAATTCGGCACACAACAAAATGTGATTGCCGTGAGGGCTGATAACAGCGATCAGCCTAATTCACGCTGGTATACCGGCTCGGGCATTTACCGTAATGTGTGGCTAACCACTACGAGCAAAATCTATTTGCCGCAATGGTCGTCATTTATAACAACTCCAAAGGTTGATCATCAAAAAGCGGAGATTAATATTCGTACGGTTTTACCGGTTTTCGTTAACTCAAAGTTTAAGGTTAAAGCTTCTGTTCTGGATGATAAAGGTAAGGTTGTTGGATCTGCTACCACTGCTGTAAAGGACACTGTAGTTCAGCAAGGTATCCGGGTTAGTAATCCTCAACTATGGTCGGTAAAATATCCATACCTGTACAAAGTGAAACTGCAATTGATGGCTGGAGATCAGGTTATTGATGATTATATCACCACTACAGGTATCAGGTATTTTAATTTCGATGCAGATAAAGGTTTCAGCCTGAACGGTGAACCGATGAAAATTCTTGGTGTATGCCTGCACCACGATCAGGGCGCTTTGGGTACAGCTGTTAATACCCGCGCTATCGAACGTCAATTACAGATCTTGAAAGACATGGGTTGTAATGCTATCCGTACATCGCATAATCCTCCCGCGCCCGAATTACTCGACCTGTGCGATAAAATGGGTTTCCTGGTGATGGATGAAGCCTTTGATATGTGGAAGAAGAAAAAAAGCAAGCATGATTACCATGAGGATTGGGATAAATGGCATGTAAAAGACCTGCAAGACCAGGTATTGCGCGATCGTAACCATCCCTCGATTTTTGCCTGGAGCATAGGTAACGAAATCAGGGAGCAATTTGACAGTACAGGTGTAAGTATTGGTCGTGAGCTGGTTAAAATTGTAAAGCAACTGGATAGTACCAGGCCGGTTACATCGGCCCTGAGCGATGCTGATCCTAAAAAGAATTTCATTTACCAGTCGGGCGCGCTTGATTTGATCGGCTTAAATTACCACCAGGAAGTGTACGCTGATTTTCAGAAAAATTATCCCGATCAAAAGTTTATCGGCACCGAAAATATGTCGGCCCTGGCAACAAGAGGGCATTATGATATGCCGTCGGATAGTATCAGGCGTTGGCCAAAGGATGGTAAAACACCTTTGAAGGATGGCAACGCCGATCTCACGGTATCATCGTATGATAATGTGTCGGCCTATTGGGGCTCAACACATGAGGAAACGTGGAAGATTATTAAAAAGCATAATTTCCTTTCTGGACTTTTCGTGTGGACAGGCTTCGATTATATCGGCGAACCAACCCCGTACCTGTGGCCTGCCCGCAGCTCATACTTCGGCATTGTTGATTTGGCCGGTTTCCCCAAAGATGTTTATTACATGTACCAAAGCGAGTGGACAAATAAACCTGTTTTACACCTTTTACCGCATTGGAACTGGAAGCCCGGACAAATGATTGATGTATGGGCTTATTACAACAATGCCGATGAGGTAGAAGCATTTCTGAATGGCAAATCGATAGGCGTAAGGAAGAAAACCGGCGATGACCTGCATGTAATGTGGCGTGTTAAATACGAGCCGGGAGTATTAAAAGCCGTATCGCGCCGTAAGGGTAAAGTGGTCATGACCACACAGGTTGTTACAGCCGGTGAACCATATAAATTACAGCTTAAGGCCGACAGAAGTAAAATTAAAGCCGATGGTAAAGATCTTTCGTATATTACTGTGTCTGTTTTAGATAAAAACAATGTTCCGGTGGCGGATGCCAACCAGTTGGTGAAATTTAAAGTAACCGGACAAGGGATACTGAAGGGTGTGGATAATGGTTCACAAACGGATCAAGATCCGTTTGTATCCGATCAGCACCATTTGTTTAATGGTTTGGGATTGGCTATTATTCAATCTAAATCTGTTGCCGGGGAAATTACAATTAGGGCTGCTGCCGATGGATTGCAGTCTGCATGCTTAACTATTAAAAGCGTGCGTTGAAAAATCATTAGAAGCTAAGATGTGTCATTGTCGCTGACTTATAGAAAAAAAGCGCGGGATTGCGCGATATCCCTCTTCCAAAGGAGGGAATTATAAAAGCTTCCGAACATCTGTGGTGACGGCACCAATAACGGCGTGAAAATAAAAACTTAAAAAAACTGTCGCCGGTTGCCAGGAGCCCGGGCAGCGGGAGCTAAATATGTTTAGTAAATCTTTTGTGTTAACCCTTTTGTTTATTAAGTTATTGATTGTAAGTAGTTTGTGTTGTAGCAATAGAAATCCTGTTAACCCTGTTAACCCCTGTAGTTATACTATATAATTGCCACCTGGCGGCGGTGTTATACAAAAAAAGCGGAAAGTAAAACCTCCCGCTTTAAAATATCTCAAATCTCACATCTAAAAAAGCCTACCTCAAATCTACTACCTCAACGCCCGGATGGCCTTTGGCATCCCACGCAAAGGTGGCATCAGGAGCGGGTACGTTAGGGGTAAAGGTGCGTACGGTGTACGTGTACCTGTTGCCGTTTTTATCAAACAATAAAGCGCTATAGAGCTGTTTTTTTGCTTTATCGATAGTAAGCTTCACTTTAAAAATGGCTTTTTTATCATCTTCGGGCGTAAGCTCAATATTTTGGTAAGCTTTACCGGCAATTTTTTGCTCGCCTGTATACAGGTATTTAAACCCTTTTTCATACATGGTGAAAATCTGGGCGGGGTTGTTCAAACCATCGCCGCTTTTGTCGGCATCGCTTACCTGTACTTCTTTATCTTTTTTAAGATAGGTCCATTGATTTTTGCCATCGCTTAAAATCTCTTTGTCAACTTCGGGTTTTGCAGCTGTGTTGTAAAGCGTAACGCGGTATTTGCCGGTTTTTGCCTTTGATATCAGGGTGCCGGTTTGCGTTTCCTTAATATTGGCCTGCTGGTTATTAAGGCTAAAGGTAAAGTCGGTTTTAATAACATCGTATGAGCGGTATTTTTGGCTTACCTGGTTTAAAATTGCCTTTGCCTGGCTGTCTTTTTGTGCAAAAGCAGTGCTGTATGTACTTATTGCTAAAATGGTATATGCTATGATCTTTTTCATTCAGTTTTATTCAACAACAACTATTGTTATTAATAGCTATCGGATTAGAGTAATTAAATTTTGTTTGGTTTAATCTTTAATAGGTTTTTGCAGTGTTTCGAGGTAGCGTTCAAGACTGTATTCGTCGGGATAAAGCACATCGCGGGCTTTGCTGCCTTCAAAAGGGCCTACAATTCCTGCTGCTTCCAGCTGGTCAATAATGCGGCCGGCGCGGTTGTAGCCCAATTTCATTTTACGCTGAATAAGTGATGTTGAACCCTGCTGGTGCAGTACAATTAAGCGGGCGGCTTCCTCAAACATTGGGTCGCGGTCGTCGGGATCGTATTCCTTGGCTCCGCTGCTTGCTTCACCTTCGCCTACATACTCAGGTAAGTACATAGCTGATGGATAACCTTTCTGATTGCCGATAAAATCAGATATAGCTTCAACCTCGGGGGTATCCACAAATGCACACTGTAAACGGATCAGGTCGCTACCTGTTGAAAATAGCATATCCCCGCGGCCGATGAGCTGATCGGCGCCACCTGCGTCAAGAATGGTACGTGAGTCGATTTTGGAAAGCACCCTGAATGCCAGCCTTGAAGGGAAGTTGGCTTTGATAGTACCGGTAATGATGTTAACAGAAGGGCGCTGCGTTGCAATAACCAAATGTATACCCACCGCACGGGCCAACTGTGCGATACGGGCAATAGGCATTTCTACTTCTTTCCCAGCAGTCATCATCAAATCGGCAAACTCATCAATCACCAAAACTATAAACGGCAGGTAACGATGTTTTTCGGGATCGCTGATTTTGCGGTTCACAAATTTGGCGTTGTACTCTTTCAGGTTGCGTACCTGCGCATCTTTCAGCAGGTCATAGCGCTGGTCCATCTCAATACAAAGCGAATTGAGCGTATTTACCACCTTTTTGGTATCGGTGATGATCGCATCGCCATCATCAGGCAGCTTAGCCAAAAAGTGCCTTTCTATTTTACGGAACAGCGTAAGCTCAACCTTTTTAGGGTCAACCAGTACAAATTTGAGCTCGGCAGGGTGTTTTTTATACAGCAGCGATACCAGGATGGCGTTAATACCAACCGATTTACCCTGGCCGGTGGCTCCCGCAACCAGTAAGTGTGGCATCTTGGCCAAATCGGCAATAAATACTTCGTTAGATATGGTTTTACCTAAAGCGATAGGCAGGTCCATTGTGGTATTCTGGTATTTTTCTGTCGATAGGATAGAGCGCATCGAAACCATCTCGGGATTTTGATTGGGCACTTCAATACCGATGGTCCCCTTGCCCGGCATAGGAGCAATGATACGGATACCCAATGCGGCTAAACTTAATGCGATATCATCCTCCAGGTTCTTGATCTTGCTGATCCTGACACCAGGGGCCGGAATGATCTCATACAGGGTAACCGTTGGGCCGATAGTGGCTTTTATCTTATCAATCTCGATATTATAGTGGTTCAGCGTTTCAACAATTTTGTTCTTGTTGGCTTCCAGTTCTTCGGCATTAACCGAGATCTTGTTCGAACCGTGGTTTTCTAATAACTCCAGGTGCGGCAGTTTGTATGAAGCCAGATCGAGCTTGTGGTCATATATACCAAACTGGTTTACCAGATCGTTTGCTTTTTCGTTATCGGTTTTCTCAACGCTCAATTCGGGCAATGGCCTGTTGGTATCAATAGTAAGGGGAATTTCTTCTTCCTCTTCCGGCTCATGTTTAACCGTGTTTGCCGGTCTTAAAACTACCGGTTCGTGGAATCCGGGCATTTGCTCCATTGGGGGGTGCCTGAGCGGTGATGGCGGTATAAGCGGCTCCTGTACCATGGGCTCGGGCATGATGCTGCTTACATGGGTTTCGCGGATCTTGTTATTACCCCGAGGCCATTCAAGCGGCATTGACGGCTCCTCATCAATTAGTTCAACAGGTTCAGGTGCTATCTCATCAACGCTCATTGCTGCAACCGGGCGGTTTTTACGCTGGGGTATTTTAAAGTCGATGTTATAGGCTATTACCAATACGGTAAGTGCCAAAAACACCAGCAATCCGCCGGTTCCCGCTTCACCTATCTGAGCCGCGAGTAAGCGGTTGCTCCAAAAACCGAAACCGCCTTCAAGGTAGTGGGGATAATCAATCACAAATGAATGAAGATAAGCTATCGCCACAGAAATAAAAACAATGCTGAATAACGAATATGCAAGTGTTTTACGGATAGAAAACAACCTCGCTTTAAAAAGCAAGCGGTATCCTACAACAAAAAACACAAAAATAAACAAGAATGAAGCTACGCCAAACCACTCATAAATAAACTGGTTGGATAATAACGCGCCAAACTTGCCCAGCCAATTTTGTGCCCTGATGGTTGGATCGCTCAGGTCGGCAATTTCATGAACGGTAGTGCCTGTTGATAGGTTATGCCAGCCGCCGTTTGTTTTGGAAATGTAGCTCTGGTCTTCCTGCCAGGTAAACAGGTAAGATGTAAAAGCGATGAGGAAAAAAATGGATAATAGCAGTGAAAACAAGCCTGCTATTTTAACAGCCTTGCCGTTTTCATAGTCAAAGTCAAAACTGGGCAGTTTAGGTAATTTCCTGCCTGCCACTCGTTCCTTTTCGGCCTTGCCGCTTTGGCGAGGCTGATTTTCTCCCTTGAAATTATTTGATCTAAACTGGTTTCCTTTTGCCGGCATCCTGATGTAACAATCGTTTATGTGCAAACTTACGTAAAATTTTACCTATGTGAACTTTGCAGTTACACCCGGTAAATATTTTATATAAGATTCATTAACCTGCAAAAAATTACAGGCCGAATGAATATAAAGTTAACAGATTATATAACTTATTGGCAACATTTTTAATTTTTTAGTATAATTGAAAAACAACATTTGCCTGTAACAGAAAACGTAAATTTAACAAAGTAATATAACAGCGCGCTTAATAGTAAACACTTTACTTAACTAAGTAATGAGCATAGAAAGACTGGAAGAATATATCGCATCAACCGATTTAGATAGTATCAATACCCTGCTTGGCCGCGACCCGGCGCTGGCTTTAAAAAAAACAAGCCTTAACGTATCGCCGCTTATGCTTTCCTGCTATTATAAAAAGCCAGAAGTTACCAATTTATTGTTAAATTATGTAAGCGATATCAGTTTATTTGAAGCCGCTGCTGCCGGTAAATTTGATACGGTTGCCCACCTGGTTGCTACCTATCCGAACACACTTGATGATTATGCTGACGATGGCTTTACTGCACTTGGGCTGGCCTGTTACTTCGGGCAGTTTGATGTGGCCAGGTACCTGGTGTTGAAGGGTGCAAATGTTAACCTTCAATCAAATAACGGTTTTAACGTATTCCCCATTCATTCGGCAACTGCCGGAAACTATACCGATATAGCCCGGATGCTGATCGAAAACGGCGCTCAGGTGAACGTTGTGCAGCAAGCCGGCGCTACGCCGCTGCATTCGGCCGCGCAAAATGGTAATCTTGAGCTGATCATCCTGCTGCTCGAAAGCGGTGCCGAAGTTCACACCCGGATGGAAGGCGGCAAACTTCCCGCCGACCTGGCCCGCGAAAAAGGCTTTGAAGAGATAGCGGAAATCTTGAGTTGATGTTTAAACGCTTAATTTTAAACTGGTTAAGTGATAGCTTTTTATCAATGATTCGCGTTTTTTAAGGCTTATCGCATGTTTTTGTGCCGGGTGCTTTTATATATTTGTAATAACCTGAATTATAACAAATGAAAGAAATAGCGCTGCTTATTCACGAAGACATTAATCTTTCAACCATATCGGGTGTATTGGATATGGTGAGGCATACTAACCGTTTTTTGGTAGAAAGCGGCAAAACCGAGGCCTTTAGTGTAATGCTTGTAGGGGAAAGAATAAACAATAACCTGCTTTATTTCCCGGCACAGTTTACCGGTTTTAAAACCATTGATGAGATCAAAGAGATCGACCTGGTAATAGCCCCGGCGTTTTATGGTCCGCCTGATCTGGTGATGCGTAAAAACAAAAACCTGATCGACTTTATAAGGAACATGTATAATAAGGGCGCGGAAGTGGCCAGCTTGTGTTTCGGCAGCTATTTTTTGGCCGAAGCAGGGGTGCTTGACGGCAAACCCTGTACTACGCATTGGGTTGCTGTGGACGATATGAAACGTCGCTATCCAAGCGTGAATATTTTACCAGATATGGTAACCACCGATAAAGACGGGACTTATACCAGTGGCGGTGCTTTTTCAAGCATGAACCTGATCCTGTACCTGATTGAAAAATATTGCGGCAGAGATACAGGCATCTGGGCCAGTAAAATGTTTTCGCTGGATATCGACCGTACCAGCCAGGCGCACTTTAAGGTATTTGAAGGGCAGCACCAACATGAAGATCAGGAAATCATGCGCTCACAGTTGTTTATCGAAAATAATTACCATTTGCCTATTTCTGTTGAAGAAATTGCGGGCCAAACCAATATGAGCAAGCGTAATTTCATTCGCCGTTTTAAAAGCGCCACCCAAAATACGCCGATGGAATACCTGCAAAAGGTAAAGATAGAATCGGTAAAAAAAGGGCTGGAGAAAACCAATTTCAATATTAGCGAACTGATGTATAAAGTTGGTTATAACGACCTGAAAACGTTCAGGAAGATCTTTAAACGGATAACAGGACTAACCCCGCAGGATTACAGGAGTAAATATTGCAGGAGGGCAGTGCTGGAGAATTAAAGATGAAGTATTTAAAATAAAAGACATGTCATTGTGAGTGTTTAAATCCGGAGGCCTCTGAAGGTGAAATGACAAAAGAGGGCTTGTCAGTCTGAGCCTGTCGAAGACTCGTGCGGAGAGGCCTGCCCGCCATACTTCGACGAGCTCAGTATGACACCCGTTTGAAGTTGTCATGGGTAGCCTGTCGAAGATTCGCGCGCAGGGGTCTACCCACCATGTTTCGACAGGCTCAGCATGACACCCGTTTTAAGTTGTCATTGTGAGGAGGAATGACGGCTGGGCTTCCGTTTGGTTGCCACGCTTCTTCGCAATGACATGGTTTTATAATTACTTTTAAACCATTTCTTCCTTTTCGCCTTGCTTCACAACTTTTATTTCCTGGTTATTTACCTCTTCCTCAAGCGATTCAAAATAGGCCTTTTTAACAACTGTCGTCATTTTATGATCGCCGGTATGGCTCCAGCCGGGGGGCATTATAATGTATAAAAACTTGTTTTTAATACCCGGCGCCTTGCGTACATCTTTGGCCAGTGCTATGATCTCGCCAAAATAAGCATCTAAAAAGCTGTTTTTAATCATCGGGCGACTAATTCCATATTCAATAGGGATCTTGCGGTCTTCATTTTGGAAGGTTCCGAAAACTTTATCCCATATCGGTAACAGGTTACAGAAATTAGTATCCATATATAATGGATTACGCGCATGGTGTACCCTGTGATGCGATGGCGTAAGTACGATTCTGTTGAGGAAACCAAGGCGTCCATCCTCTATAAGATTTTCACCAATGTGGATCATTGACCCCCAAAAACCATCAATAAACATAATTACAAACAGCATAGGTGGGTTCACCCCCAATAAAATACAAATGCTGGTGCGGATGAGGTCGGCATAGGGCGCTTCGAGGAAGAAATGGGCGAAAGTGACCGAAAGGTTCATGCTTTCGGGCGCGTGATGGGTTGAGTGGAGGCACCACAGGATCCTCACCTTATGCGCAAGGTAATGATACCAAAAATGAGCAAATTCCCATACGATATAGCCGTAAATGAACCAGTACCAGGTAAACGTTGTTTTAAAAATAGCAAACCTCGAAAAGAAGCCGATACAAAACCCTACCATGGCAATGGAAAGTACGCTGCCTATAAAAGCATTTAACACATATGTCCAAAAAGAGATCTTGTAATGGATCACCTTGAATTTTTTATAGAAAGCCCCCCTGATGATCTCAAACACCAGCAATACAGGTAGCATAGGGCCTAATAAGGCCGTAATGCCATCGTAGGTAAGCAGTTTGTTATAATCGCCCGATTTGATGATGGCATACAATCCGCCGAGGCCAAAAAATCCTGTAATATGCTCGTATATCGCTTTTAAAAAATCCATATCTAAAATTAGGTTCACCGGTAAAAGGTTTTATTCAAATTTAGGAAATTTTATTTGTATATATGTAGGTACATGCAAATTCTTTGAAAGGATATTAATATCTCACGAAGTCGGCTCACCCGGCCTGCGCTCTTCATTAGCCTGGTAAATAGAGCAAATGAAATGAGGGCGTATTAAATAAAAGGGTAGCGATGTCAGGAGTAAAACTCTGCATCAATCTTGAAACAATCCGTTAACAGCAAGGTTATTTCTATAAATTTGCCTCAAAAAATCATCTGATATGAAATTATTTAACCGCGCTTTTATATTATTTTTAGTGTGCATGATCCGGTACAGTTTAGTTAACGCCCAATCAACACCTATGACCCAAACTTCTGCCGGCAATCCATTACAAAACAACCGGATCAAAATTGATTCCATCGATAAAAAAATTATAGCCTTACTGGGTGAACGTGAGAGGGTAGTAAAAGAGATCGGCATCTATAAAGCAGAAAACAATATTCCGGCCCTCCAGGCCGACCGTTTTAAGCAAGTACTGGAAAAAACTGTCGAAGCCGGAAAACAGGAAGGGCTCTCTGCAACATTCATTACCGAACTTATGAACGCTATCCATAAAGAAAGCCTGCGCATTGAGGAAGAAGTTAAAGCTCAAAAGCAATAGCAGGTGTAAAAAATACACTATAATTTAAATGCATTTTAGCGCATCAAATTTGGAGTCAAGTTTGTTGTGAATTGGTGTATAATATTCTTATTATCAATTGTTTGTATGGGGGTAAAAATTGGTATTAATGCGTATCAATTTGCCCGGCAAGTCGCCTTGATGCGATAATTTATATCTGGATTTTCGCTTTTTTTTAATTAAGTTTAATAAATTTGACAACTCCGGTTAGCCAACTGTCCAGGCTCGTAACCAAGCCGGTAAGCCTATTTAATTAAACTCATGCAAAAAAAGTATTTAATTGCCTGTTTCATCGCTGGCGGATTATTATTAAAGGCTGGCTTTGTCAGCGCGCAGGGTAAAGCGCCTTATTCGGTAATGGGTAAATCGGTCAAGGTAATTGTTTCTGAGCAAAAAGCCGGATATAAATTTAAAGAAACCGAAACCCTGAAGTTTGCAGATAAACCTCAACCCGCAGAAACAGAGGTAGCGGTTTTTATTGATCCGGCCAAAACATTCCAAACCATGATAGGAATTGGCGGTGCGCTTACAGATGCGGCAGCCGAAACTTATGCCAAACTGCCAAAAGATAAACAGAAAGAATTTTTAACCGCTTACTATGATAAAGCCAAAGGTATTGGTTACTCCTTTGGCCGCACCAATATTCAAAGCTGTGATTTTTCGAGCGATAGCTACAGTTATGTAAAAGATGGTGATAAGGACTTAAAAACCTTCGATATCAGTCATGATAAAACCTACCGGATTCCTTTTATTAAAGCGGCCGCAGCGGCTGCGGGAGGTAAACTGACCATGTTTGTATCACCCTGGAGCCCTCCTGCTTTTATGAAAGATAATAACGATGTACTGCATGGAGGTAAGCTCAAAAAGGAATTTGATCAAAGCTGGGCCAACTTTTACGTTAAGTTTATTAAAGCTTATGAAAAAGAAGGTGTGCCTATATGGGGACTTTCGGTACAAAACGAACCGATGGCTAAGCAAACATGGGAATCATGCATGTACACCGCCGAAGAGGAGCGTGATTTTGTAAAGAACTTTTTAGGCCCAACATTGCAAAAACAAGGCCTGTCCAATAAAAAACTGATAGTTTGGGACCATAACCGCGATTTGCTTTATCAACGCGCCAGCACTATCCTGGAAGATCCGGCAGCGGCCAAATACATCTGGGGTATCGGTTTCCATTGGTATGAAACCTGGACCGGTGCAGGCCAAAATTTTGAAGCCACCCGTCGTACCCATGAAGCATTCCCAGGCAAAAACCTGGTATTTACCGAAGGTTGTATCGAAAAATTTGATTTCAACAAGATCAATGACTGGTCGCTTGGCGAACGTTACGGCCTGTCAATGATCAATGACTTTAATGCCGGTACCGTAGCATGGACCGATTGGAACGTATTGCTTGATGAAAAAGGCGGGCCAAATCACGTAGGTAACTTTTGCTTTGCTCCCGTACATGCCGACCTGCGTAACGGAAGCCTCATCTACACCAGTTCATACTATTACATCGGTCATTTCTCTAAATATATTCACCCGGGTGCAAAACGCATCAGCGCGGTGGCCAGCAGGGACAAGCTGTTAACAACCGCTTACCAAAACCCCGATGGTTCAATTGCAGTGGTGGTAATGAACAAAACCGACGAAAAAATAGATTACAGCCTTTGGATAAAAGGAAAAGCGGCAGGCACCACTGCTCTGCCGCACTCAATTGCTACACTTATGGTGAAGTAATCTTTATAAAAATCTTTAGTTTAATCAATCAACTAAATCTCTGGTATGGTGGGTCATTTATGATCCACCATTATCATTACCGGGAAATGGTCGCTGGGCTCTTTAGCCTCATATTTATCAGAGCCTTTAGTCTTCGCCCTGTAGGTATCCGTTAAGATTCCGTATCTCTTTACCTTAAACTCTTTGGTTACAAAAATATGATCGATGCGGCCGCTGGTTTTACCATTAGCATCAAAATCATTAAAAGTACCATTGGTAGCATATTTTATTGGCGACAGCTCATAACTATCCTTCAGTGTACCCGAGTTATTGATTACCGCGTAGCTGTCAGACGTTTGATCTACATTAAAATCGCCCGATAAAATAGCAGGCGAGTTACCGCCTAACTCTTTCACTTTTTTCAATACCAGCTTGGCGCTTTCACGGCGGGCAACAACACCTATATGGTCCATATGCAGGTTAAAGTAGTAAAACTTGTAACCGGTTTTTACTTCCCGGAAATATCCCCATGAGCAGATCCTTGGAAGTGCGGCATCCCAGCCTTTGTTGGGCTTGTTGGTAATTGGCGCCATCCAGAAATCGCCATGTTTCAGTAGTTTAAATTTTTCCTTTTTGTAAAAAATGGCCGAGAACTCGCCGGCAGTTTTACCATCATCACGGCCTATGCCGGTGTAGGCATATTGAGGCATGGCCTGTTTTAAACCATTAAGCTGGTGTACCAGCCCTTCCTGGGTGCCAAAAATATCCCAGTCATGAAAACGGATGAGCTGCGTTATAACCGGCAGGCGCTGTTTCCAGCCGTTGCCTCGTACCGAATCATCGTTTGTGGCATTATCATTACGTAAATTATACGTAGCAATAGTAAGCTGGTGCTGGCCATAACTTGCTGAAACAGAAAGTATAGCCATGAATAATAAAGAAAGTAGTTTTTTCATAGTAATATTTAGATAAGATGCCAACGGCACTTGAACAAAGTTAAAAGTAAATATTACGTTATAATATAAGCTACACGCTGAAGATTATTTAACCGGCGGAGACTTACGAAGGTCCAAAAATTTTGTAAGCCAGGATTAATTCTATTCAGAATTTACAGAAATGTGCAAAGGTACCAGGAGCAAGCTTAGCTTCGCATTGGTCGGTATCACTACTGTCCGAAACATCGGCTGTGTGTTTACTCAAACACTACCGTTTTGTTCTTATACACAAATACCCGGTCTTCAAAAACAAGCTTCAACGCTTTGGCTAATACGGCAGTTTCCACTTCCTGGCCGGCTTTTACCATGTCTGTCCAGCTATATGAGTGATTTACCGGAACAATTTGCTGGGCGATGATCGGCCCTTCGTCCAATTCATTTGATACGTAGTGCGCTGTTGCCCCTATGAGTTTCACACCCCGCTCAAACGCCTGCTTATAGGGATTGGCACCTATAAACGCGGGTAAAAACGAGTGATGGATATTAATGATCTTCATCGGAAATTCAGCCACAAATTGGGGCGACAGGATCCGCATAAATTTGGCCAATATCACGTAATCAGGGGTGTATTGTTTAATGGTACCGATCACCTGCTGTTCAAATTCGGCCTTGCTTACCTGTTCATGACTGATATGATAAAAAGGAATGTCAAATCGCTCGCATATGTTTTGCAGCTTGGCGTGATTGCCGATAACGCATTGCACACTTGCACCCAGGGTATTAAAGTGGTTGCGCACCAGGATATCGCTCAGGCAATGATACTCTTTGGTAGCCAGTACAACCACTTTCTTTACAGGCTCAGGATTTACTGAAATGTAGGACCCTTCGGGCAATATCTTACGTAATGAATCTTCAAGGCCGGCATCATCGCCTTTTTCAACTTCCAGACGTGTAAAAAAAACATTTTCGTTATGATCAACATGCTCGCGCATGGAAACTATATTGAGCAGGTGTTTGGCTAATGTTGCAGATATGGCCGCTACAAGGCCCACTTTGTCTTTACACTGTATTACAATAATCATGGTTTAATGATACAAAGAATTTTGCTGAATATACAACAGGCATTTCCCTTTAAATTATTTTACAACCTATTGTAGCAAAGCCATGTGCTGTACCGTAAGGTATCTTATAAACCAACAATTATGAAAATTATCCTGTTAGCAGCATCCGTAATTTTATTATGTAGTATAACCGCCTGCAATAAAGGTAACCTTCCGGGCCCTGGCAGCAGCAGTATAGTTGGCAAATGGCGTTGGGTAAAATCAGTTGGCGGTATTGGCGGCTTTACCGTTACGCCACAAAGCAGCGGCTACAATATTCGAAATGAATTTTATGCTGATAGCAGTTTCAAAAGGTTCCAAAACAACGTGCTGCAGATCAGCGGCAATTTTCGTACTACTCCAAACTACCAGTACAGCCCAACAGAAAAGGCAGACATATTATTGATCTCCGCACCTACCCTTGATACGCGTCCGGTTTCATACCTCATCAGGCACGATACGCTTTACCTGAATGAAATTTATATAGCCGATGGGTATAATGAGGTATATGTACGGATGAAATAGTGGCCGTTACTCACCCCGGCATCGCTATGCTGGTTACCTCCTCTCTAAATAAGCATAAAGAGAGGAGAAGGTTTTTGCCCTCTTTGCAACGCAGAGGAGACACCGGTGGGTGAGTAAACTATAAACTACGCTTACCCTATATAATAGTTACTTAGCGTAATGCCCTATCTTCATCATATCCCGTACGGCACTCGCTAATGAAATCTTCTCGTTATTATCAAGTTCCTTTTTCTTTTCGCCGTCATTAAACTGATAGGTAATACGCCCGTTGTAATCGCTTTCGGCACTGATTTCAAAGTCATTATTTTTGTATTTTACTTTCCCATTTGGCGAGATCCTGCTGATGCCCGTGCTATCAGCAGTAAAATACACGTGGCCCCAGTATTCAATCCGTCTTTCTCTGCCATTACCATTTTCAGAAATTACTGTGTGTCTTCCACCTATGTGGCAGGCATCTAACAAAGCTATCAAACCAATGATAACCAATACATAACCTAATAATTTTTTCATGTTGTTGTTTTTTAATGTTGATTATTTTAATTGATGCTGCTCTTTGGCGTTGAGCAGTTTTATAAAGCAGGAGCCGAGCGATATAAACCAAACCGACCAACCCAGGTGGGCCAATCTTTGAATAAGCCCGGTATAATTGTTTTGAATGGTAGCTGAAGGAATGAAGCGGATAAAGATGAGCAGCATAATACCCAGGCTTAATAGCGAAAGTTTCCTGATCTGCCTAAACTCCTCTCCCCGCCATAAAATAGCAGATAGCAGCGCACCGATATAAAGCGTCAAAAACACCGGCCCGGATGCCGAATGCAGTGGGTTACCTGCATGAAATATAGCCGCCCAGCCAAACATGATAGGGAAACCTATCACCCCAAACACGGGCAGGATATTAAGCTGCAACTGGCTGCACGCAATAAACAGGCCCGCCATAAAAAACACACTGACCACTGTATTAAGCAGCGTAAATGTTTCCATCAACGTTTCAGATTTTGTGCCGATAGCGCCCAGCTCACTGATAGTGTTGCTGAAATGATTGTAATTACCATGCACAAACCCACAAATAATGGTTGAAAGCCAAAATATAATGGGAATAATGATGCCTGTATAGAGTAGCGGTTTAGTATCCATTTTAATAATATTCAGATTGTTTTAGTTCGATTAAAACAAAGTTAATATTAAACATGGTACTATACAATACATAGTACTATATTTTTTATTTTATTTTTCAAAACTGTTTAATGGCTTCGCCGAATGTGTTAGTTTAAAAATGGATTGACGAAACCTGAATTTGATTTAGATGCACTTCGCCCTTGTGAGGCAGGGAGGAGGCAACACAGCGTAATATCACAGAGATGAAACAGATGCCGGTTATACCCGTACATTTATTCACCATCACAAAAATGTGCTAACTTTGCGGCATGTATCAGTTGATAAAACCCATCCTGTTTAAGTTCGATCCGGAAAATGTGCATTACTTTGTTACCCGCAACCTGAAACGCTTTAATCGTTTTCCGGGTGGTGCATCGTTAAGTAAAGCGATGTGGGATGTAAAAGATCCAAAGCTTGAACGCGAAGTTTTTGGTCTGAAGTTCAGGAACCCGGTTGGCCTGGCCGCGGGTTTTGATAAAAACGCGGAACTGATGGGCGAAATGGCCAACCTTGGTTTTGGTTTTGTTGAGATTGGTACTGTTACACCGCTGCCGCAACCTGGTAACGAAAAACCACGCATGTTTCGCCTGCCGGCAGATAGTGCGCTCATTAACCGCATGGGGTTCAATAATTTTGGTGTAGACATAGCTGCCGAACGAATCGCTGCGTTCAGGCGCGATCCTAAAAATATCAATAAACAACTGATTATTGGCGGCAATATTGGTAAAAACAAGGTTACCCCTAATGAGGATGCTGTGAGCGACTACATTAAATGCTTTGACCGCCTGTTTGATGTAGTTGATTATTTTGTAGTGAACGTAAGCTCACCCAATACCCCGGGCTTGCGCGCCCTGCAGGAAAAAGGCCCTCTGATGGAAATTCTGAATACATTACAGCAATGCAATAGTAAAAACGGTATCAGCAGACCTATCCTGCTAAAAATAGCGCCTGATTTAACTGATTCCCAACTGGATGATATTGTTGACATCGTGCAGCAAACAGGCATAGCCGGGGTAATTGCCACCAATACCACCATCAGCCGGGAAAACCTTTTATCCCCACCAAAATTAAAGGAAGAAACCGGCGGTTTGAGTGGTAAACCACTTACCCAACGCTCAACAGAAGTTATTGCTTATCTGCGTAAAAAATCTAACGGGTCGTTCCCCATTATTGGAGTAGGAGGGATTCACTCTGCGGAGGATGCCATTGAGAAACTAAACGCGGGTGCTTCATTGGTACAATTGTACACCGGTTTTATTTATGAAGGGCCGGGCTTGATCGGCAGGATCAATAAAAAAATTCTGAAACATGATTTTTAGGATTTAAGGATTGCCCTGAAAGATACATTTTAATACCGAATACCCCGTTTCCGTGTCCTCAAGGAAACGTTAACGCCTTTTAATGAACGATATTTTTGTCTGAACTCGTAAGGGCGTAGGCTTTAGAAGAAGATATCAAGCCCATCCTCAAATCCCGAAAATCATGGTTCAAAATCATGCCTAAGTAAAAAAGTCCCGCCGGAGACCGGCAGGACTTTAAATTTTTTTCTTCCGAAGAAGGAGAGAATTATTTGCCTAATGCGATATCTAAAGCTGCATTGTTTTTAGCTATCTGGCTGTGTTTTGATTCAGCAGAACGGCTTCCGTATTCAAGGTTAGTAGCCAGTTTCAAGAACTGTACTTCTAAACGTGAAAAAGTTTTATTTCTCCTGTCTTTTCTTTTTAAACGAGTAACGCCCATTGTCTTTTATTTTTAATTTTTTTAAACCTGAGGTCGGAAGCGGATTCGAACCGCTGTAAAAGGTTTTGCAGACCTCTGCCTAGCCACTCGGCCATCCGACCCTTTTTTAAGGACTGCAAAGATAGTAATTATTTTTAGCGGACAAATTTATTTGAACGAATTTCTTTTTATTTCTGAACATAATATGGCCGTAGCTATAGCTACATTCAATGATTCGGCATAACCTATCCGGGGTATAGTTACTTTTTTATTTATTAACTGCTGTATTTCAGGGCGTAACCCATTTCCCTCGTTGCCCATAGCCAGTAAACCCTCATGGCCGAAATTAGTGCTGTAGATATTTTCGCCATCGAGCATAGCGCCAAACAAAGGAAGCTTTATTTCGGGGAGGATGGTCGTTAAATCGCCGTAATGCACATTTACCCGTGCTAATGAGCCCATGGTAGCCTGCACTACTTTGGGGTTATAAACATCAACGGTATCATCTGAGCAAATAATATCGGTAATGCCAAACCAGTCGGCCGTGCGGATAATGGTGCCCATATTGCCGGGGTCCTGTACCCCATCAAGCACCAGCGAGAACTTGTTTTTCAGTAAGTTATAATTTAATCGGGGCCATTTTGGTATTTTAATCAAACCAATTACCTCCTGCGGGGTTTTCAAACTGCTGATCTTTTCCAGATCGGTCAATGAAATTTCCTGAAAATTTATTTTTCGGGATAAATTCATCATTTTTGAAGCAATTTCGGATGTATGGTATATAGCATCAACCTGGTATGCAGCGTTTACAAATTCAACAACTGATTTGTAACCTTCAACCAAAAACAAACCATGCTCTTTACGGAATTTTTTATGTTGTAAGGATTTTAATAAACTGATCTGTGATTTTGAAAGCATATACTAAGCCTGCTGTTTACCGCCTTACAATATTAAGTATTTTGCTGGTTATTATCGGTTCGGGCTGCAGCATTACCCGTGGCATTCGTAAAGACCAGGCGCTGGTACGCAAAATTACTATAAAAGGTATTGACGAGCAATTTGCGGAGACTGCTATAAATTATGTGGATAAGGAGCAACAGCCCAATAACTGGCTCAATTTGCAGTTGTACTATACTTTTAGCAATAAAGGTAAAAAAAATATAGGCGAAGCCCCTGTTGTTGTTGATAGTAACCTGATCGAGTACTCTCGTGTACAGATGGAAAAATATATCCGCAGTCGTGGTTATCTGAAAGCAAAGGTCACCGACAGTGTAGTGATAAAAAAGCAAAAGGCTGAGTTGATTTTTACTGCTGATGAAGGCCCTATGTTCCGCATCCGCAAATTTACTGATAGTATTGCCGATAATAATATTAAAGCATTGTATAATGGTAACCGCAACAGGATATCACACATACAGCCGGGCGGCAGGTTTGATACCGATAGTTTAGCTTACGACCGCGACCAGCTCTATTTGCTGATGAAGCATAATGGCTATTACGACTTTTACAGGCAGTACATCAATTTTACCTATGATTCTACCTTTAACAGCAGTGTGGTTGATGTAAAAATGATCATTGACAACCCGGCGGGGAAAACACAGCACCCGGTTTATACTATCAACAATACATTAATTACGATATCAAACAGCCAGGGGCGTACGCCGGGTAAAGTTGATACGATACAAGTTGATTCACAATTCAGGTTTGTTGACTACTCAAAAAGGTTTAAACCAAGGGTAGTAACCGATTACGTTTTTCAGAAAAAAGGCGAAATATACGACATTGATAAGCAAACACGCACCACCACTCGCTTATCCGAATTAAATGTTTTCAGAAATGTGCCCAACCCCGTTTACGAAAAACTGAAGGATAGCTCTAACAGGCTTAATACCCGGATTGATATCGTGCCGCTTAAACGGATGAGTGACCGTGTAGAGGGTGAGGTGCTTTTTAGCGGAGGTCGTTTTGGTTATAACGTGGGTAATACTTTTACCGACAGGAATTTATTTAAACAGGCCGCTATATTGCAGCTGAAAGTTAACTGGAGTATCCTTTTTGATAATGGTAACGATGTAGGTAACGATCACAGCAGTATCCAAAACCAGGAGTTTAGGGTAGGAGCACAGCTTGTCTATCCGCGACTTTTGCTTCCGTTCAAATTTCCGTTTCTTGGTAAATTTGCGGTTCCGCACACTACGTTTTCATCAAACTATTCATTGTTTTACCAGAAAGATCTGGTTAAGCGCGAAAGTTTTATCAATTCCATTACTTACGACTTTTTTGATACGCCTTATAAAACACATACCATTACGCCCATTAACATTGAGTTTTCGAGAGGTATAATTGATCCGGCTGCAAGAGATTCTCTGCTTAAGCAAAATAGATATTCATATGTTTACCTTATCGGGCGTACCGTTTTTACATCCGGCAGTCAATACACTTATCAGGTTAATGCCATAAAGCTTAATGGTTATGAAAATTTTACCTATTTCCGGGGCAGTTTAGATATTGGCGGAAATTTTCTTAACCTGGTAAGCAATCTCACCAATGCTCCTAAAGATACGCTTGGGCAACATAAGCTTTTTGGATATACTTTTGCGCAGTATACTAAAGTTGAGCTTGATACGCGCATCTATCGAAACTTTGGCGGCGAAAAACAATTTGTTTTCCGTATCAACCCGGGTATAGGTATCCCTTACGGTAATAGCAATCAGCTTATTTTTGAAAAGAATTTTTATGCAGGCGGGGCCAATGATATCAGGGCCTGGTTGCCGCGCACATTAGGCCCGGGGCAATTCAATCGTGCTTCATTTTATGGAACTGATGTTAATACCCGTGCCCGCCTGAAATATCTTGATCAATTCGGCGAGATCAAATTTATTACCAATGCCGAGTACCGGTACCTGTTGGCAAATAACTTTTTTGGTGCAAAACTTAAAGGTGCGGTTTTTGTTGATGCCGGGAATGTGTGGCGTTTGCATGATGAGCCTGATAATCCCAACGGGCAGTTTAAACTGAACAACTTTTTAAGTTCAACGGCCGTAGGTATTGGTACAGGATTGAGGTTCGATCTAAGCTTCTTCGTTTTTCGGCTTGATGCCGCCTTTAAACTTAAAGATCCGCAATTTAGCGGAGCTAACCAATGGGTGCTGATTAACCATGCCGGCGAATTGTTTAGTAAAGGTTCATTCAAACAAGCTTACAAAGCAGCCAACGGAGAAGATTACAACTTTATGCAGTTGAACTTCGGTATTGGATTACCGTTTTAAGGAGCTTAAAGCTTAAGGCAGAAAGCTAAAAGCAGTAAGAAATAAAGATTTTAACTACTTTAGCTTTCAACTCTCCTTAAAAGCTTTGTGCTTTCAGCCTTCGGCTTTCCGCTCAACGCTTAAAACATATTCTTCAACCCGTCAATAATGCTTTCAAAAAAGGTGGGGATGCTTAACCCGTTGTGGTAGTTGAAATACAGGAAGATACAAAAGATAACCACGGCAATAATGATGAACCGCTTAAACATATAGGCCAGCAACACCAGTAACAGAGGGATAGCTATCAGTAATACCCAGCTGATATGGAATGGACTTAGTTTACTGTCATGTTTGTAAATGTAGTATAATATGGCATGTGTGCCGGAATCGTTCATGTGTTTGGCGTACAGGAAGGTTGAACGGTCAAGCTTGTGGCGATAAAAAGCCGTGCCTTTGTCAAACTTAAGTTCTTCGGTGAAACCGTTCATTACAAAGGTGAAAACGCCGTTTACATTTTCCTGGATCACACCTGCCGTATCGGTTGCAACTACGGCTACCTCATCAACCGCAAAGGGGTTTTCTTTAACTACAAAGTTGTTAATAGCGGTCTTATCGGCAAATGCAAAGCTGTGTGCGGCTGTAACAATGCAAAAAATAAGTAAAAGTTTTTTCATGGTTTGATAGAAAGCTCTTATCGGTGCTGTAATTATCTGCAATAAAAATAGTGTTTTTTATGAGCTATCGGTTAAGGAAATAAATACTTAAAGGTTTATGGCGCATAAATAATCTTTAATACTAATCAATATGAACACGTTACATACTAAGTATAGCTGCGTTATAATATTTACACAATAATTAAGCTGAATTAGCACTTAAATGTTAGTTTAGCCCGTATGATAAAAGCCTACAGGTTATATACCGCTGATGACGGTCATTCACATGTACAAAAAGGGATGGTTGATTTAGGGACACTTAACGAAGCCCTTGCGGTTAGGTTTCAGGAATCGGAGCCGCATGCATTTTATGATTATCATAATGCTCCAACTAATCAGTATGTAATAACCCTTACCGGTATCCTCGAATTTGAAACTTATCCCGGCGAAAAATTTATACTTAAGCCCGGCGAAATCCTGATAGCCCAGGATACTACAGGGACTGCGCACAAATGGCGGTTGATGGATGATGAGCCCTGGAAACGGGTGTATGTTACCTTTGATCCGGCAAAGCCGGTAAATTTTGTGCCCGATAAACAATAAATGTCGCGGTAATTGTTGATGCCGTAATATTCCTTTTAATCAATAACCTAACGCTTGTAAAATAAAACTTAATGAATTTAAAAAAGTATTTACCTGTTGTAATCGGCGGCTTATTGCTAAGCAGCAATGTTTTTTCCAAAGTGGTATTACCTGGTGTTTTTAGCGATAACATGGTTTTGCAGCAAAAAACTATGGCTGGTATATGGGGCACGGCCGATGCCGGTAAAACGGTAACCATTACCTCGTCATGGAATAATAAAACTTATACGGCCGTAGCCGATGCAGCAGGTAACTGGAAAATCAAGGTCAAAACCCCATCATATGGTGGCCCTTATAAAGTCAGCATAACCGATGGCAGCGAGCCCGTAGTTTTAAATAATGTATTGATAGGGGAGGTGTGGATTTGCTCCGGCCAGTCGAACATGGAAATGCCCGTGGCCGGTTGGGGCCAGGTAAATAATTATAAAGAAGAAATAGCCAACGCAAATTACCCGGAGATCCGTTTGTTACAGGTATCGCAGGCAACAAGCCTTACCCCGCAAACCAATATAAAAGTGGCTAATAACGGCTGGATGGTATGCTCGCCTCAAACTATTGGCGAATTTTCGTCGGTAGCATATTTTTTTGCCAGGGAGATCAATAAACAGGTTAAAATTCCCATCGGCCTCATCAGCTCAAACTGGGGCGGTACCATGATCGAGGCCTGGAGTGATGAAAATACGTTAACTAATAACCCGATTTTCAGTGCACAGATCAAACAGCAGCAGGAATCTGCTAAAACAGAAACTCCATCTACCTTTGCACAAAAATTGGATGAGTGGAACAAGCTTGCCACCGCTGCCGATTGGGGGTATACCAATAATAACGCGTTCAACTTGGATACTGCCGGCTGGCGGAGCATGCTGCTGCCCCAGTTTTTTGAAAAAGGCGCTTTAGGAGATTTCGATGGCGTTGTTTGGTTCCGTAAAAAGATTACCATTCCTGCAGCCTGGGCCGGGCAGGATGTGAAGATTAGCTTGGGTAAGATAGATGATAATGAAATAACATTTTTTAACGGTGAAAAGATAGGCGCTACGGATGGTTACACAAAGTCGCGTGATTACATTATTCCTGCTGCAAAAGTAAAGGCCGGGGAGTCGGTGATTACTGTGCGGGTTTTTGACAGCGGCGGTGGCGGCGGTCTGTATGGCGCCGATGAAATGCAGTTGGTATCAGCGTCGGGTGAAAAGATCTCCTTAGCCGGTAACTGGGATTATAAAGTAGGTTTTAATATAAAAAGCCTGCCACCCATGCCTGTTGCCAATAACCCGAACCGGTTGGCTGTGTTGTATAATGCGATGATCAATCCGCTTACACCTATGGCTATCCGTGGCGTAATCTGGTACCAGGGCGAAGCTAATACCGGCAGGCCGGGGCAGTATAATGAGTTATTTGAGGGGATGATAAATGGCTGGCGTACCATTTGGAACGAAGGCAATTTCCCATTTTATTTTGTACAGTTAGCTAACTGGCAAAAACGTGAAGCCGAGCCCGTAGCATCAGGATGGGCAGAGTTACGGGAGGCACAAACAAAAACGCTTGAGCTTCCCAATACAGGTATGGCCGTAGCTGCCGATCTGGGGGACGCTGATAATATCCACCCTAAAAATAAACAGGAAGTTGGCCGAAGACTGGCTTTGGCAGCTTTAGATAAAACTTACCACAAATCGCAGCCATATTCGGGACCGATGTATAAATCGCAGAAAATAGAGGGTGATAAAATTGAACTAAGCTTTAATTATACCGATGGCGGTTTAAAAGCGCGGGGTGGCGAAACATTGCAGGGCTTTGCCGTTGCCGGCGAGGATATGAAGTTTCACTGGGCTACCGCTGTTATAAAAGGCAATAAGGTTATAGTAAGCAGCCCGGATGTTAAAAGCCCGGTTGCGGTAAGGTATGCCTGGGCCAATAACCCGGTGATCACCCTATATAATGGCGCTGGTTTACCGGCATCGCCTTTCCGCACGGATAATTGGCCGGGAAAATAGTTATTAAAGAATCGTCATTGCTGAAGATCGAAGCAATGACGATTTTAATATGGCTAATACCTATAACAATGGCCGCGGATCAAATATCACCCGTATAGAGTTTATTTTACTATCAACCACATGATACCATCCGCAGCTGAATATGTTAGCGCGGCCCATATCAATATCATAAAAGATGCATACATCATCGCCATCGCTAAACACCCGTTTAATATCATATTTCAGCTTCATGTGCTGCATATCAGTAAAATAGGCATCGGCACCATCGCGCTGGCCAAGTACGCCTACAAATTTCAAGTCGTTTGCCACACAATTGCGGGCCTCTGCAAAATCTTCTTCGTTTAATGCTTTTATGAAGGAAAGCACTACGTCATTGGCGCTGCCAACTGTTGCACCTGCTTCTGTTGTCATAGGAGTAATTATTTAAGGTTACAATGATTTATATATAACTATCAATAATTATTCCTTTAAACATCATTCAGTAAATAATTCTTAAATTTATTAGGATGAAAAAGCACTTCGTAATAAAGCTGACCGGTAACCGCCCAACGTTTCCTAACAATATGACCGATGACGAACGCGTTATTATGCAAGCTCATGCCGAATATCTGAAAGGGAAAATGAAAGAAGGCCTGGTGCTTATTTTTGGCCCGGTTTTCGACCCGAAAGGTGTTTATGGCCTTGGCATCCTTACAGTTGATGACGAAGCTCAGGTACACGAAATTATCGCCAATGACCCGGCCAATGTTTTAGGCACTTATGAAGTGGCATTGATGATGG
The DNA here is from genome assembly GCF_028993635.1 of Mucilaginibacter sp. SJ. Lineage (NCBI taxonomy): Bacteria > Pseudomonadati > Bacteroidota > Sphingobacteriia > Sphingobacteriales > Sphingobacteriaceae > Mucilaginibacter > Mucilaginibacter sp. SJ. Next base: position 2,537,703 of record NZ_CP118631.1, on the reverse strand, counting down.
CCTGGGGCGCAGATTAGTTATTAATTTAACAACAAAGCCGCCCGGTACTACGCAGGCGGCTTAAAATCAAAACAACAAAATTAAAAGGATTAATTAAGTGGTGGCTGAAGTTGGGTAGTTACACCAATGCGGTTCCAGGCATTGATGGTGATGATAGCCATAATCACTTGTGCCAGGTATTTTTCGTCAAACAATTCTGCGGCTTTTTTATAGGTTTCGTCAGATACGCGGCCGGCGATCAGGGTTACTTCTTCTGTAAGGGCTAATATTGCACGTTCCTGCTCATCAAAGAAAGGTGCTTCGTGCCAAACGCTGATGTTGTAAATGCGGCGTTCGGTTTCGCCGGCTTTGCGGGCATCGGCAGTGTGCATATCCACGCAAAAGGCACAACCATTAATTTGTGAGGCGCGGATCTTGATCAGGTCTTTATGACGGGTGGTTAAACCTGTACTTTCAATATATTTTTCAAGGGCGATCATGGCCCTGTATCCAGCCGGTTCGGCGGTGTTTATTTTTAAGCGGTTCATGTTTTTTTCTTTTTTGTTAATACAAAGTTGGGGATAAACATGCCCTCAAAAAATGAACTGAGTTTAAGAAAATCAGATTTTTTTAGCTCTGAGCCGGCTCAAAAACTGTGGGGTGAAGCCTAAATATGATGCCAGCATGTATTGTGGTACCCGCTGCACAAAGGCCGGGAAAAGGCTGGTAAAGTGCCGGTAACGCTCCTCATCGTTCTGATTAAAAATATATCCTATACGCCGTTGCGACGCAACAAAGGCTTTTTGCATCATGACACGGAAATAGCTTTCCATTTGCGGCACAGCTTCAAACAACGCCGCGCGGCTTTTTTCGGTAAGCAGCAGCAGCTCCGAAGCTTCAATGGTTTGGATGTAGGTTGTGGCGGGCTGGTGATTAAGCAGGCTGTCCTGATCGGCTATCCACCAGTTTTCCAAACCAAACTGGATGATCTGCTCATTGAGCTTGTTATTAACAAAGTATTGCCTCAACAGGCCTTTGGTTACAAAATAATTACCTGCACAAAGTTTGCCGGATTCTAAGATAAATTCCTTCTTTTTAAAGTTCTTAGGCTCAAAATGCCTGCAAATGGTTGCCTCATCGGCCGCGGATAACTGGACGTATCTTTTAATGTGGTTGATGAGTTCGGGATACATATATCAGGCTTGAGTTGATCGACACAAATCTCTCGAATTAGATTGAATTGCGCCAATTAGAGTTATATCTCCGGCAAAATAAATGTTATTTATATTAAAGCTCCAATTGATTATGCCGTGAGATGTTTCCATATCGCCCAATGTTCGTTCGCCAAATTTTTGATCTGATGCTGAACTATAGACAGCTTTAGTTCCTGATAGTTTTTGTGGTAATAGGTTGATAGTTTCGCTACCTTTTCATCGCCTGCAATCAGGTATAGATATTCGTTCGCATTTTTCTTGCCAGATATCGAATAGGTCAAAAAACCTTCTATATCGCTTATTTTATAAACTTTTTTTAAGCCAAATCCAAACCAGCGAACCCTGATTACTGTGTCACCATCAATAACTATTTTATGGGCTTTATGATTTAGTTGATACCCTATCAAACTACAGATAGTCCAGTTAAATATCATATAAGGAAATATTAGGAAATGAAGGGGCTTACCATGAGCAAAAAAAATATCGAAATTAATGAAAATAAAAAAAACTATCAGGCAGTTCAAAAACAGGCACATCAGTATAAGGAATTTAGGCCAAAATTTGAACTTGGATCTCATTTGTCTAATACATCATTAATAAACTTTACCTGCGCCATCAAGTTCTGCCTTTTCCTCATACCCTAAATTTAAATCATCTTCAATTTTTTGCTTTGTCGGGCGCAGATAAATAAAGTAGGCTATGATAGCTCCGGATATGCCCAAAAAAATCAGGTTGCCGGTTAGCATGAAGCTCACAATAGCAAAAAGGGAAGGCCCCTCTAATAAAGCAAACCTCACGATCAATGCAGATTGATAAGCAGCGAGTTTAGTCTTCAACGGACTTTGGCCGTCTATTTTGTTCACCAATGTTTTAAATAATATGTTGCTTATCGCAAAACCACTAAGGGCCATAATCGGCGCAACGTAAATAAACACGTCATCACTTTTACTTGTAGTGTGATTTTTAGTTGTCATAAAAGCTGCTGCAGCAAAGATGATTTGTCCGGCTATTAAAGCAAGGTGTATGATTGATATTGTTTTTACGAAGGTATTGGGGTTTTGAACCACCGATTGTTTGTTGATCATGTTAAGGTTGGCTATTTTGAAGCAAGATAAATAATAGAAATGATTTAAAGGTAGGCCGCCGAAGGATAATTTAAACGGTTGTACTTTTTAAATCGCGATGGTCGTAAAACGCCCCGATAATGTCATTTTTGCCCCTCTCAGCGCCGGGGGATGCTGCCTAACTTTATATTAAACAAAAACAAACTATCATGGCAACTAAAGAAATTGTACAGCAGGTTATCGACGCTTTTGATAACAATGACGTTGAAAAGATCTTAAGTTTTTTTGCCGACGACGTAAAATGGACTATGAAAGGCTCATCCGTAACTATTATGAACGGGAAGAATGAAGTGGAGCAATTTTTAGGCGGCATGGAAGATGTAAAAATGGTTTCATCAACCAAGGAGCATATTATTGTGGACGGCAACACTGCGGCTGTCGACGGCCTTGTTCGGTGCAAAGACAAAAATGGCAAGGACATGGCTATGTACTATGCCGATATTTATGAGCTTGAAAATGGCAAGGTGAAAAGGGTTACCTCGTACATAGTTGATAAAAAGGAATAGATTGTTTTTGAGGTGAAAGGAAAAAGGTTAAAGGAGAAAGGTTTTGTCCTTTGTTATCTAAACTTCTTCCAACGTTAGCAGGTTATCGATACCCGCCCTGTCGGTTAGAGATTGGAGATGTTTTTTGCCGCCGTTTTCAGGTTTCACTACGGTAAGATAGGTTTTGCCCCGCTCGGTGCTTACATAAAATGCCTGGCTGTTGGCTTCAATGCGGGCTATGGCTTCGGCAACGGAGATTACTACTCTTGGTCTGTCTAACGATTCATAATAACCAATGTGGGTTATCTGCTCATGTGTACCTGATGCTTTGGATTTATCAATACAGTTTACCTGGTAGCTTGCCATAAAATATCAATGTGGTATGGGTAAAGATAGGATTTAATAAGTAATAAGAAGGTTAGAAGAAAGTCATTAAAAGCGTTATGCTTGGAGTGTCAGCGTGCGCCTTTCGAAAGGTCACATGCGAAAAGATTAAAATTGGGTGTCATGCTGAGCCTGTCGAAGCATGGTGGGCAAGGCCTCTGCGCACGAGTCTTCGACAGGCTCAGACTGACAGCCCTTCCTTTGTTATACCGCCTTCAACGTTCACCCTGTTTCAAACTCAGGATGACGGTTTATTTTAAAAACCTTACTTTTGCCCCTCATCAATCCCGGTAAATTGTACTCAAAAGAACAGGCAACTCAACTAAAACAAGCTTTCTGGACAGCATTTGGACAATACCTCAAGCCCCGGCTTTCGGCCGATGGCCTGCGCACCAACTGGGTTAATTATAAAACGGGTATCAAGCATCTGTACTTTAAAATGGAGGCTGATAAAAAGTCGGCTTTTATTGCTATTGAAATGAGTCATCCCGATGCTGATATCCAGCAATTGATGTTTGATCAATTTATGGAATTGAAGAATATTCTGAACGGCCAGCTTAACGAAGAATGGGACTGGCAGTTGCATACTACTGATGAATATGGCAAAACGGTAAGCCGCATTATTAAAACCCTGCCCGGTGTAAGCGTATTTAACCAGCAGGATTGGCCTTCGCTTATCTCTTTTTTTAAACCACGAATTATTGCGCTTGATGAGTTTTGGAGCGTAGCGCAGTATAGTTTTGATTTGTTTAGATAAAGTATGAAATAGAGCGGAGAGGAAAACTTACGAAGTTTTCAAAACTTCGTAAGTTTAAAATCCTCAAGCAGAAAATCTCAGGCCATGTGCGCCACATCATCGCCGGCCGTTAAAAAGCAATGGTTAACCGTGTCAATAACATCGCTCAGGTTGAAAGGCTTGGCAATAAAAGCGTCGGAGCCATAATTGCCTAAGGATTCCAGCACACGCGGATAAGCCGATACCATCACCACCGGGATGTGCGCCGTCGCCGGGTTGGTTTTTAGCATGTGGCAAAGTTCACCACCGTTTATACCGAACAAAATGTAATCCAAAATCACAAGGTCGGCATTTGCTGATAGAGCCGCCTTGCATATGTCATCAGTATAGTTCAGTACCTCAACTTCATAGTGCTCCATTTCCAGAGCTTCTTTCATCACTTCCAAAATATCCTCGCTATCATCAAGGATCAATATCTTTTTCGACATAATTAATAATTGGTAAAGAAGATAACGCGGGGAGCGTTTCTTTTGTTTTCAAAGTTAAATCCAATTATTGTAACAATCAAGTAACAACCTGTAGCTATAAATATATATTATTTTACCCCTTTAGTTCGTCTACCAGTTTATTTACCCTTTTTAAAACCGTATCTAAATTAGCGGGTGTATCGGTTACTTTAGCAATCATAATACCACCTTCAATCAGTGCTATCATTGATAAAGCTACTTCGGTTATATCAATGCCCGGTTTAAACTCGCCGGTTTCAATGCCTTCGGTTATCAGGGTTTCTATCCGTGTTTTCCATCGCACAACTGCCTTGGCGGCCTTATCTTTTAAAAGCGGGTTGGTATCATCTGCATCAACGGCGGTATTTAATATCGGGCAGCCCCCAGCAGGGAAATCGCCCCGCGAAAAGCTATGATAAACCTGTGCATAAACCAGCAGCTTATCATGGTAAGTTTTGGCTTTTTGAATCCGCTCCTGTACCTGGTTACGCACTTTGGCCGAATTGTAATCAAAAACTTCAGCAGCTACTTCTTCCTTGTTTTTAAAGTTGCCGTAAATACTGCCCTTGGTAAGGCCTGTAGCTCCTGTAAGGTCAGACAGGGAAGTGCCTGCGTAGCCCTTTTTATTAAATATAGATGCGGTACGCTCGATAATGAACTGGCGTGTGCGCTCGGCTTTTGACAATTCGTTTTCCATAATACAAATATACCAATTGGTATTTAATTAGTGATCATTTATGATAACAACAGCCCGGGTTTGTTTTTTACGGTTAATAACCAGGAACAGCAGTGGCATAGCCAGTAAAAATATCAGGCCCGAAAACAGGTAAGCATCCAGGTAACTAAGCAATGATGATTGCCTGTTAATAGTATTATCAATAACCGCAATGGCCTTTTTATGTGCTTCAAATGATGAAAAGCCCCGGCTGCCGAAATAATTGGTAAGCTTAGCTATCCGCGCGGTAGTTTGATCGTTAAAAATATTAATATTCGATAGAAGGTCATTGCGGTGTAATCCGAAACGTTGGGCTACGTATGTATTGATTACGGCGATGCCAAATGACCCACCTAACTGCCGCATCATGTTATTTAAAGCAGTTCCCTGTGGAATGTCTTTAGGTTCGAGCCCGGATACAGCCAAAGCTGTAAGCGGAACGGTTAATAAGGCAATACCCATTGCCCGGTAAATTAGTGGTCCAACCAGATCACCAGGCGCTGCCTCCAGGTTCATGCGCGACATTTGCCAGGTAAAGCTGATGAAGATAACGAACCCCGCGGTAATGATGATTAACGGAGATACACCTTTTTTTAACAATGTGGCCGAAAATAACAAGCCCACAATGGCCAGTACCGCGCCGGGCAACAGAATAAGCCCCGTAATAGTTGGCGGGAACAGGAGCACCCTTTGAGCCAGTACAGGTGTTAGGAATACCGACGTAAACAACCCGAATCCGGTTACGAATGTTAGTATAGCCGCTACGGCGAGCGACTTGCTTCGCAACACCCTAAGATCGATAACAGGGTTAGGCGTTGTGAGCTCCCACCAAATGAAAGTACTGAGACTGATGACAGCTATTATAGTAAGCACGATGATATAACCTGCCGAAAACCAGTCGTCCGTTTCGCCGCGTTCCAATACGGTTTGGAGGGAGCCTATGCCGATGACGAGCAGGAGAATGCCCCACCAGTCTACACTTTTTACTTTGGCTTTGATCTCCGGTTCGGTGACCAGCAATAAACTGGATATAGTTACAGCAATACCGATAGGGATGTTGATGTAAAAGATCCATGGCCAACTATAATTTTCGGTAATGAACCCACCCAGAGTAGGGCCAATAGTCGGGCCTAAAAACACACCCACGCCAAACAGCGCGCTGGCTATGCCCACACGTTCCTTGCCGTAAACCTCAAATACAATAGCCTGAGATACTGATAACAGAGCGCCGCCGCCGATGCCTTGCAAAAAGCGGAAAGCGACCAGTGTCCATATGTTTGACGAGAGCCCGCACATGGCCGAAAAGAAAGTGAACGCGATGATAGACCCGATATAATAATTACGCCGGCCAAGCTTGGTGGTTAAAAAACTGGTCATCGGTATTACGATGATGTTGGCAATGGCATAAGCTGTAATAACCCAGGAAGTATCTTCGAGCGTAGCGCCAAGATTACCGCTCATGTGCGAGAGGGCAACATTTACTATTGAGGTGTCTATCAGTTCCATGATAGCAGCGGCTATAACGGTAATGATAAGGATGCTTTTTTTCATTGAAATATGAATTGAAAAACTAAAAATTGTCCTAAAAAATACCAATCGGTATTTTTTAGGACAAAAAATTAAATCAGAGATTTATCTCTGATGCAGGGCTTTCAATGCTTCGGCCGGGTTTGACAGGAACAAGCGGTAGAATGGTTCGGTGCCACCAACGCGAATCTCAAAGTTGTTGGTTTCAAAACCAGCTACAAATTCATCTGCAACCTGTGACGCCGGAATTCCGTTATGTCCGCCAATTTCTGCCGAAAATTCGGTATCAACCAGTGGAGGCATCAGCTCAAATACTTTAATGTTGGTATCTTCTAAAGCGGCACGTAATGATATTGTGTATGAGTGCAGGGCTGCTTTAGTTGCGGAGTAGGTAGCAGTTTGTTTACCTGGCAAAAAGGCAACTATTGATGATACATTTACGATAGCCGCTTCACTTTGCTGTTGCAAAACCGGAAGCAGTTTTTCGTTAAGGCGGATTACTGAAATATAGTTGGTAAACATTTCAGTTTGCGCGTTTTCAAAAACGTTGGGCGTAGTGAGCAGGTCATTGATTGAAGCTGCACCGGCGTTATTGATTACCACGTTTAGCTGAGGGAAATTTTTTTTCACTTGTGCGGTTAATGCTTCCACATCTTCTGCATTTGATATATCGGCTTTAATTGCGGTTACATTTTGTAATTGAGCAGCGGCTTTATCCAAACGATCCTGGTTGCGGCCTATAATAATTACATGATTATTTTTAGCAGATAGCTGTTTTGCAATTTCAAAACCTATACCGGCACTGCCGCCGGTTATCAGTACTGTATTTTGTGAAGTTTTCATGTTGTTGAGTGTCATTTAGTTTTGACAGTACAAAAATATACCAATTGGTATATTTTTGTATCATTCATTTGTCATTGTTGTAAATTATTGATTTTTAGAGTGAAAGCATAGGGCTTAGGTTCTTGCGCTCGTTTGTAACCTACCGTGTACCCACATCTTTTTATTATAGGAAAATGTCATTTCGAACGAGCAAGCGCGGGGAAAAGCGAGGCGCGAGGAGAAATCTTATACGCCTTTCAAGCCGGAATGGCTGCTTGTAGAAGATTTCTCCTCACCTCCGGCGCACAACCCTACCCAAGGTTCGTTCGAAATGACAACAATTTTTGTTTAATCAAAAGGTTTGATAAGATGTGGGTACACGGTAGGTTACAAACGAGCGCGAGATAAGGAAGTTGGGGGTGATGCAAATGAAAAAGCGTCATTGCGAGGTACGAAGCAATCCCAAACAGTACAGGGCGGCTCTGTAAGTAGGGGATTGCTTCAAACAGGAATGACGTTGTTTTTAAAAGATCTTTAAGAAAGTATAAACACCGATAAACTCCTTGGCCCGTGTGCACCAATCACCAATGATTGCTCAATATCAGCAGTTTTTGAAGGGCCGGAGATAAACGAGCCATAGCCGTAATCAGCATCGGCAATTACCTGGTAAGCCTGGGCCATGGTAGGCACAAAATCATCTTTGCCGATCACTACCGCCAGATGCTGGGCAATAAATGGCAACACCCGGCTACCCATATCCTTTTCAGTAAGCCAGAGGGCCCCGTTTTCGGCAACACCAAGTTTAGTACGAAGTACAGTTAGCTCTACATCGGCAAAGTTGTGGCCGTCTTCGTGTTTCACGGTTTCGGCGTAAATGTAATCGCTCAGCTCATTAAGGGCTGATATGACCTTAACGCCGGCTTTAAATTCGTTATTAATGATGGTTTTGATCTCATCAAAGCCACTAACCTCATAAACAAAGCTGCCGCCTGCTGTAGCTATGGTTTTGTATTTTGACGCCAGATCGGTTCTGACATCGGTTAGGGTATTCAGCACTTCCATATCTGGCAGCGGCATAGCGGTGGGCTGATTAAATTTTACAGCAGCTAAGATCTTTTCGCGGCTCATGAGTTTTTTGCTCCTTTCCTTTTGGCATACCATTCACCAAACGATTCATCGGGTGCTTTTGGCATTTCGCGTTGATTGTACCAGGGGTTTAATTTATTGTTTACCGCAAACGGCGCATATTTAAATACCAGTCGCCCGGTTTTGCCACCCATGCGGTATAAAGTAGGCGATGCCAGCGTCAACGCCATGGCCTTCATGGCCATAGTTTTGGCTTTGGGCGAATATCCTTCCTTAACAATCACCTGCCGCCACTTATACAGTTGGTCATGAATATCTATCTTAACCGGGCACACGTTGCTGCACGAACCACATAGGGTAGAGGCAAATGGCAGGTCGGCATATTTTTTCATGTCGAGGTTTGGCGCCAGGATAGAACCGATTGGCCCAGCAACAGCTGTATGGTAGCTGTGCCCGCCGCTTTTGCGGTAAACCGGGCAAGTGTTCATACAAGCGCCGCAACGGATACATTTTAATGAATTGCGGAACTCCTCACGCCCCAGCTGAATGCTGCGCCCGTTATCAACAATAACAATATGAATTTCGGTACCATTCTGTGGTTTGCTGAAATGGCTTGAATAAGTAGTAATAGGCTGTCCGGTAGCACTGCGGGTAAGCAGGCGCAAAAACACACCGAGGTGTTTCCTTTCTGGAATAAGCTTTTCGATGCCCATGGATGCGATATGGATCTCGGCTAAATGCGCCCCCATATCGGCGTTACCCTCATTGGTACAGATCACGAACTCACCTGTTTCGGCCACTGCGAAATTAACCCCGGTAAGTGCCGCGCGACGGGTTAAAAATACCTCACGCAAATGCTGGCGGGCAGTTTCAGTCAATATTTTAGGGTCCGATTCGCCTTTGGCTGAACCTAAATGCTCGTGGAAAATATCGCCTATTTCTTCTTTCTTTTTATGGATACAAGGCAGTACGATATGGCTTGGCGGTTCATTGGCCAGTTGCACAATGCGTTCGCCAAGGTCGGAGTCAATTACGTCGATGCCCTGTTCTTTCAGGTATTCATTTAAATGGCATTCTTCGGTAAGCATGGATTTGCTTTTTACCATTTTAGTAATGCCCTTTTGCTCAAGCAGGCTGTGTACAATCTGGTTATGTTCGGTTGCATCTGCAGCCCAATGCACTATGATGCCATTTTTAATAGCATTGGCCTCAAACTGCTCCAGGTAGGTGCTCAAGTTTGAAAGCACGTTGAATTTTATCTGCGATGCGGTTTCACGCAGCAATTCCCATTCAGGAAGCTTGTGTGCGGCAATGTCCCGTTTGGCACGTACCCACCACAGGGTTTCGTCGTGCCAGTTCACACGAGGCTCGTCACGGTTAAAATCGGCAGCTAAATGCGGGTGATCTTTGGTAGGAGCGGTACTCATTACAGGCTGTTGTTTAAAATTTCGGCTACGTGAATTACTTTAACATCACTGTTTTGACGGCGCAGGATACCTTCAAGGTGCATCAGGCACGAAAGATCGGCCGAGGTAATATATTGCGCCCCATGCGATACATGATCAGCTACACGGTCTTTCCCCATTTTGGCCGACACTGCCTCCTCTACTACACAAAACGTTCCTCCAAAACCGCAGCAATCATCCTGTCTACTCAACGGCACCAGTTCCAATCCGTTTACCAGATCCAGTAACCGGGCCGGTTTGCTGAATGGTTCGGCAACCAACTCGCTCATTTGGGCAATGCGTAATCCGCGCAGGCCATGGCAGCTTTGGTGCAAACCAACCCGGTAAGGGAAGCTGGCCGAAAGCTGTTGTACTTTTAAAACATCAACCAAAAACTCGGTAAGCTCATAAACTTTTTTGCGGATCTCGGTTGCTTGCTCTTCCTTCCCATCAGCATGTAAATGCTCTTTAATATGAAGGGTGCAACTCCCCGAAGGGCAAACGATATAATCGTATCCCGAAAAATTATCGACAAATAAATTATTGCAGCCGTCGGTTAAATGCTCATAGCCCGAATTGGCCATTGGCTGCCCGCAGCAGGTTTGATTTTTAGGATAATGGACCTCACAGCCAAGTTTCTCCAGTAACTCAAGTGTGGCAATAGCCGCTTTTGGGTAAAACTGGTCAACATAGCAAGGAACAAACAAGGCAACTCTCATCGTTTACACGTTTACTTTATTGGTTAAAGCAATATTAGCGTTTATAATTTGCACAACTATCCTCTGGTATCCTGCCGGCAAAATAAACGGTTATATACTAACATCGAAAGTACAGCTAAGTGTGATACGAGTTTTCAATTTTATTTGCAAAATGCTGACGTTTATTTGCAGATTGTCTGAACCAGGATTTGGGGGATTTTTTGGAAGACAGGATTTTGTCTGAACTCGAATTTTGTAGAATTAAAGATTTATTGAATTTGCCTGCTAATTTGTTGCGTGAAAAGCTTCTGTCAATTCCTTCATCCCAGAAATTCGAGTTCAGACAAAAGATCCTAAAAATCTCTCTAATCCTAAAAATCCCGGTTCAGAATTTAGGGCGTTGCCTCCGGCCTGGCTTTCCGCTCATACTACACAGGCATTAGCCACAGGGCCGGTATCCCAATGTCATTAAGTTAAGGAAAATCCCCCAGAGGGGGAACAGGTTTGTAGCAAAATATTATACCGATAACAACCGTGCCAGAGGTACGGAACACCGGAGTTGTGTACCGCTGGCACACCAAAAATCTATTCAAAATGGTTTCTACAAACCTTTTGCACCTCTGGTGCAGCTTGTCAATCTCTTAACTTAATGACATTGGCCGGTATCCGCTGCAATCCTTAACGCGAAATTTGTTTTCAATTATAAATTCGTCGCTAAACGCTCCCCCTTTAGGGGGCAGGGCGTTCATTGCACATATGCCAGCTTCACATCCTTATAAGCCGGTTTCTGCAATTGTTTTTTTAACCCTTTAAAGCTTTCCGTAGGGCCTTGCGCTGCAAACATGTTGATCAACCAGGCAGGTACCGAGCCTCCGGGATCAAGGTGCAGGGTATAAACGATACTTACATGATTGTTATCGACAGGAGTGATAACCCAGCGGCCGGTCGAGTTTTCAACTCTTACAATGCCATCCTTTACGGGTACCATATTTGAGATAACCGGCGCGTCGATGGTGACCACTTTGGTTTTAGGGTCTTGCGTAACTTTTAAATGTGCCACAAAATCACGGTTATGAACCGGCCATGGTATGTTTACTTCCGAGTAGTAATAAATATCTGAAGGAGACACTTCCTTAATTACAGTGGCAGATTTGGTGTGGTAAACCCATTCGCTGCAGGTTTTAATATCCATTAGTACAGCCACCAATTGTGCCGCTGAAGCATTAAATGTGCACTCTACTTTTATGGCTTTGATTTTTGAATTTGCAATATGACGGGTGTAAACCTTGATGCCTTCTTTGTCGGTGCTTAATGACCATGGCTCTTCAGGGCCTGCCATGGCAAATTTGGCAACAAATAATAAAAATACGATAGTAAGTATCCTGCGCATGGTGTATCAGTGATTGTAAATAAGGTGTGACAAATTTATATACAAAAACAGGCCTGGGTTGCCCCGGCCTGTCAGTAAATGGTCATTTGATATGTGCAGATATTAAAATATGAAAATACTATGGCATTTGCGGTGATATTATTTTACCTCGAACACATAGCTGCCCGCATTTATTTTATACAACGCAGGGTTGTTGATTGCTTTGCCCGCAAGATAAACTTTACCAGCCGGGAAGCTAATTGTTGCACTTGAGTTTGCAGGCACGGTTACTTTATAAGTTACACTGTTACCGGTGCGTTGCCACGATGAAACAATGTTACCATAAGGCCCTTTGTGCGTAGCCGTAAACTCATTTAAACCCGGTACAAAGTGCGGTTGCAATAATACATTTTTAAAGCCGGGATGCTCGGGATCGGGGTGAATACCTGCAATGCCTTTGTATAACCATGCGCCGATTTCACCAAACATGATGTGGTTAAGCGAGATGTCGGATTTTGCGTCAATAGCCCAGTTTTCATACAGGGTGGTAGCGCCGTTCACCATCCACCATCCCCATGATGGGAATGTTTCCTGCGATGCTATTTTGTAGGCTACGTCAGGATAACCGTTATCACTCAATGCACTCAAAATGGCTTTTGCACCAAGGATTCCCACATCTAAGTGGAAATTATCGGCTTCAACACGTTTAGCCAGGTTGGCGGCAACTTTGCTTTTCATGTTATCGGGAACTACTCCCCAGTAAAGTGGCACGCTTAGCTCTGTTTGCAGGCCTTTGCCATAAATGCCGGTGGTAGTATCTAAATATTTGGCGTTAATGGCATTTTTGATTTTGTTGGCTAATGCTGAGTATTTTACATAGTCGCTCTGTTTGCCTAATATTTTGGCTGCTTTGGCCAGGATGCTGGCATCGGTATAGTAATAAACCGATGAAGTAAGCTCAACCGGCGAAACTGATTTTACCGGTACCCAATCGCCCAGGCCCCAGGTGGTAAGGCCGGTTGGGTAAAGCTCGTCAATATGGTTTACGTATTTTTCAATGGCTGTATAGTTATCGGCAAGGAGTTTGCTATCGCCATAAAACAAATAAATATTGTAAGGGATAATGGCGATGGTACTTGTCCAATCGGGGCCATTACCCCATTCGTAGCCCCAGCCGCCCGTTGGGATAATGGATGGTAATACGCCGTTAGGTTGCTGCTCATCGCGATGGTCGGCCAGCCATTTTTCGTAAACAGTGATGCCGTCAAAGTTGTATAAACCCGTTTCGCTCGCGATATGGGCGTCGCCGGTCCAACCGTTTTTTTCCCGCTGTGGACAATCGGTAGGGTAACCGAACAGGTTGCTGAGGTAGCTATTGTTGGTAGCCGTCCAGATTTGGTTAATGGTTTGATTGGATGCTTTAACTGTACCAATAGGCTCCACATCGCTGTGCATAAAAAACGCTTTGATGTTTTCTTTGCCGATTTGAATATGCTTGCTGCTGCTCACCTCGATGTACTGAAACCCTTTGTAGTTAAAACGCGGCGAAAATGTTTCCTCGCCTTTGCCTCCCAAAATGAAAATATCGGTCTGGAATGGATCTTTATCATCGGTAGGGCGGTAATGCAGATCGATGTTTGATTGATCAACGTGTCCGTTTTTGTTTAATCTTTCGGCATGTTTAAGACGGATCACCGTGCCCGAATCACCTTTAACAGTGATCTGGCTTACGCCCGAAATATTTCTGCCCATATCAAACACCCAAACATCGCTGTCAATTTTGGTAACGCTTTTGGTGTAGATGGTATCAACCGCACGAATGGGCTGCATAGCCTGCGATACGATGTTCATGGATGGAGCTGAGCGGTTAATGGCAGGTTTCCATTTTTTGTCGTCAAAATTGGCGGTGTTCCACCCCGGTTGTTCTAAGCGACCGTCGTAATGCTCGGCAGTATAGATACTGTTGAAAACGACAGGACTAAGCGATGTTTTCCAATCGGTGCCCGATTTTACGGTTTCAACCGTACCATCGGTATAGGTAATGCGCAGATCCATACAAAACGCCGGGCGACCGCGCCATGGCGCCTGGTGAAAAAACCAAACCGCAGTACTTTGATGATTGTACCAACCGTTGCCCAGCAACACGCCCACTGCGTTTTTACCGCTTTGCAGCTGCGCGGTAACATCATATGAAACGTAAAGCGTGCGCCTGTCGAACCGGGTATACATAGGATCGAGACGGTGATTGCCGATCTTTTTACCGTTGATATAAAGTTCATACAAACCGGCAACTGCAATATAAGCCCTTGCCGAGCGGACTTGCTTGATTACCTTAAACGTATTGCGAAAATAAGGGGCAGGGTTTACTGCTATCCCTTTATTATCGCTTATCCATGAGCCCTTCCAGTTTTGCATGCCCATCATGCCGGTTTCAAAACTGTTTATAGCTGATGGAGCAAGCTTTTTACCTGTCCGATCCCAAAGCTGAACCAACCAGAAATACTTAGTAAAAGGTTTTAGTTGCTGGCCACTATAAATAGCAAGATTGTTTGATGAAGCAATTTTGGATGTAGTCCATGAGCTGCCTTTGCTTGTCGAAACAGCAACCGAATCGGTACCAACAAATAACTGGTAAGCACTTTGAGCTGCTCCCTGTGCTTTATCATTCATCAACCAGCTTAAGCGGGGATGGGCATTGTCGATCCCTATCGGGTTTACAAGATATTCGGATTTAAGACCTGCAGCCCCGGGCGTTTGGGCTTGTGTTACCGAAAAAAAGTAAAATGATAAGGCAATGCTAAGCAATGGCTTACATAAAGGGTGTTTCATGTGGTTAAGATAACGGTTTATACAATATTGGCCAAAGCTTATGATAAGTTGTCACAATCAACAATGTTAACCGGATAGATTGGGATTGGCATCCTGAACTGTCTGAACCGGGATTTTGACCGTCGATTTTTTTGATTACGTTGATTTCGCCGATTTTTCTTCGCACGTTCAAGCGTGGAATGCTTGCAACTGAATTTCTTAATTCACAATTCTTCACTTATAAAATTCACGCCGCCGCTCGGTTCCGGCCGAGTGGCAACTATCAGACGGCCTCTGGCCGGCGTATAGAAAAGGCCAGAGGCCGTCGGAAATAATGACCACTCGGCTGGAGTCACGCGGTTGCAATATTAAATAATACTCAACAATGCACATAAATTCACAAATTTATACATTTGCACCATGAGCAAGCTATGGCAAAAAACTACCAACGTTAACGAACTGGTTGAAAACTTTACTGTTGGTCGCGACCGCGAATTTGATGAGCAAATGGCTGCGTTTGATGTTTTGGGGTCACTGGCCCATACCCGCATGCTGCAAAGCGTTGGGCTGATGGACAGCACCGACCTGGAGCTTGTTCAACGCGAGTTGAAAAATATTTACGCCGATATTGCCAAAGGCGGTTTCAAGATCGATGAGCATGTGGAAGATGTGCACTCGCAGGTTGAGTTGCTGCTTACACAACGCATTGGTGATGCCGGGAAAAAGATCCACAGCGGCCGCTCCCGTAACGACCAGGTTTTAGTCGATCTTAAGCTTTTCTTTCGCCATCAGTTGCAGGAAGTTGTTGAAAGCACCGAAACCTTGTTCCGCCAGCTTATTGAACTGAGCGAAAAACACAAAGATGTTTTATTGCCGGGTTATACCCACCTGCAGGTGGCCATGCCATCATCATTTGGCTTATGGTTTGGCGCCTATGCCGAAAGTTTGGTTGATGACCTTGAACTGGTTTTGGCTGCTTATCGCATCACCAACAAAAACCCGCTGGGTTCGGCTGCCGGTTACGGATCATCGTTTCCGCTTAACCGTACCTTAACTACACAGCTTTTAGGTTTCGATAACCTGAATTATAATGTTGTTTACGCACAAATGGGCCGCGGTAAAACCGAGCGAATTATTGCACAAGCCTTATCAACCATAGCTGCAACGCTGGCTAAAATGGCTATGGATCAAACCCTGTATCTGAGCCAGAATTTTTCATTTGTAAGCTATCCTGATGCATTGACTACCGGCAGCAGCATCATGCCTCACAAAAAGAACCCCGATGTTTGGGAAATTATGCGCGGCAAATGTAATCGCCTGCAGGCCCTGCCTACTGATGTAGCTATGATGACCACTAATTTACCATCAGGTTATCACCGTGAGCTTCAGTTGTTAAAAGAGTTGTTGTTCCCAGCCTTTGCCGATCTGAAACACTGCATCCAAATGGCAACCTTCATGCTGCAAAATATCACTGTAAAAACTGATATTTTGGACGATGCCAAATACGCTTACCTGTTTAGTGTAGAGGAAGTGAACCGTTTAACGCTGAGCGGTACACCATTCCGCGATGCTTATAAACAGATTGGTTTGGCTATTGAAGCAGGCAATTTTAACCCTGATAAAACGGTGAACCATACTCATGAGGGTAGCATCGGTAATTTGGGCAATGAGCAGATCTCTGCTTCGTTTAATAAACTGATCGATAATTTTGATTTCGGAAAAGTAGAGCAGGCAATAAAAGGATTGGTTGAATAGATATAATGGTCATCTTACTCGATTTAGATGGTGTTTCAGTAACCGAACCGTCATGGAGAAAAGTTGAATCAGAAGCAGACGGATTCATGCGGTTTAATAAAGAATCCGCAGATAACCTTCGCGATATTTTAGAACAGACAAATGCTGCTGTAGTTTTAACCACTACTCATCGGATCAATTTTACGAATAAGCAATGGTTAGAGATTTTTCGGGTAAGAGGAATATCTGTAGGCAATATTTCAAAGCTGAACGACAAACAGTCTCTTGCTGAAATGAAAGACCGGGGAACGGAAATAGAAGATTGGGTGAGGGGCAATCATGATACAAATTTTGTTATTCTTGATGATGATCAGTCAATAAATCAATTGCCTGAGTGGATAATAAAGCGATGGGTGAAAATAAAGCCATTTAAAGGAATTGGTGATGAGGCAAAAGAAAAAGCTTTATCGATCCTGTTAGAGCAGTGAAATCAAATAAATCAACCCAATCAAAATATCAAAAAATAAAAATCAGCGAAATCAACGTAATCAAATAAATCAACGGTCATGAATGGACAAAACAGAAGCGATATATACCCAGGCCTTGAGGTTGATATCATACTGAAAAAAGATCAGCGTACAGGTACGCTAACCCGGGGCTTTGTAAAACGGTTGCTCACCAGCGCGGCTTACCACTCGCGCGGAATAAAAGTGCAGTTGGATGACGGGCAGGTAGGCCGTGTGGCCTGGATTGTTGAGGAAGACGATTTTTAGTATCTTCATTTAATCTACATCAAACATTATCATATTTATGGTGTAGCTTAAATTGTATGCCTCAAAAAGCCAAAGCCAAAACAAAAGTTTTTTTTAGTCTTGATGCCCATCACCGCCTCCTGATCTCGTTAGGAGCTGCAGCAATAACATTATTTTTCTCCTGGGCCCATTTTTCGGCGCCAACGGTGGCATTAGTAACCTGGATAGCATTTGGTTTATGCATCATTATTATGGATTGGATCATTATTCTGACGGCTAACCCCGCCGATATCCGTAAAATAGCCAGTATCGAAGACTCAAGCCGCACGCTGATATTTTTGTTTGTGATAGCATCATCGCTGATGAGTTTGCTGGCAATAGTATTTCTGTTGTTATCCACAAAAAACCAGTCAGATGCGGTTGTGACGGCGCGGGTTTTATTGGCCATGGCATCGGTTATTGTTTCATGGTGGCTGGTACACACTATATTCACCTTGCGTTATGCCCATATGTATTATACTACAGATCCCGATGATGATAAAAAACTCAAACATCTCGGCGGTCTCGAATTTCCGGGCGATGAAAAAGAGCCGGATTACCTCGATTTTGTATATTTTTCTTTTGTAGTAGGCATGACTTTCCAGGTATCTGACGTGGAGATCTCCGCACGCTCTATCCGCAGGCTGGCCTGGCTGCATGGGTTGATTTCTTTTGCGTTTAATACAGCTATTGTGGCATTGAGCATTAATGTGATATCGGGGATGATATCTAAATAAGGGTAAATAAATAAAAATAGGGTGTCATGCTGAGTGTTTAAATCCAGCGGCCTCTGAAGGGGAAATGACAAAAGAGGGCCTGTCAGTCTGAGCCTGTCGAAGACTCGTGCGGAGAGGCCTGCCGCCATACTTCGACGAGCTCAGTATGACACCCGTTTGAAGTTGTCATGGGTAGCTTGTCGAAGCATGGCGGATGGGGCCTCCACGCGCGACCCTTCGACAAGCTCAGGGTGACGGGGCTTTCTCCGTACATGATAATCTACCACCTCATTGTAACATTTCACTATCTGCACCCTCCCCTCCTTTCAAAGTAGTTAAATATTTTGTTACTTGTAATGCCTTTTATTTAAACAGTTATGCACAGAAGAAATTTCCTCAAAACCGGTTCATTAGCTGGGTTAACGATATCTACTTTAGTAGCGGCATCCTGCAATCAGCCATCTGCCGAAAATAAAGCCGATGAAACTGCCGCTGCCGATAACAGTAAGGACGATATATTTGAATTGAGCGAAATAACCATTGCCGATCTGCAGCAAAAAATGCAGAGCAAGCAATTTACTTCAAGGCTGATTACCGAACTGTACCTGAAACGCATTGATCAGATAGATAAAAAAGGCATCATGCTTAACTCGGTTATCGAGCTTAATAAAGATGCCTTGAACATGGCCGATGCGATGGACCGGGAACGTGAAAAGGGTAAGGTGCGTGGTCCGCTGCATGGTATACCTGTGCTGATAAAGGATAATATTAATACCGGCGATAACATGCACACCACGGCGGGCTCATTAGCTTTGGCCGATAATTTTGCTAAACAGGACGCCTTTATAGTGCATAAGCTTCGTGAGGCGGGGGCGGTGATATTGGGGAAAACCAATTTGAGCGAGTGGGCGAATTTTCGCTCTACACATTCAACCAGCGCCTGGAGCAGCAGGGGAGGGCAAACCAAATGTCCTTATATTTTAGACAGGAACCCCAGTGGCTCAAGCGCCGGTACGGGAACGGCTGTAGCTGCCAACCTTTGCGTTGCGGGCATCGGTACCGAAACCAACGGCTCGATAGTCTCGCCATCGTCGGTTAACGGCCTGGTAGGCATTAAACCTACAGTGGGCCTATGGAGCAGGTCGGGCATAATCCCCATTTCCAAAACCCAGGATACCGCCGGGCCTATGGCGCGTACCGTTAAAGATGCCGCGATACTGCTTGGCGCGCTTACCGGTGTTGATACGCTCGACCTGGCAACGCTTGGCAGTAAAGGCAGGGTTGAGGCGGATTATACCAAATTTTTAGATGTTAATGGTTTACAAGGCAAACGGCTGGGTATTGAAAAAACAGCGTTTGACGATAAGCCGGCCGTTGTTGCATTATTACAGGATGCCATCAAAACCCTGAAAAGCAAAGGTGCCGAAGTGGTGGAGATTGAACTGAACAAGGAGCTGAAAACCATAGGGAAAAATGAATTTACCGTGCTGCTTTATGAATTTAAAGACGGCCTTAATCAATACTTTGGCAACGCAAACAGCAAAATAAAAACCCTGGCCGATGTAATTGCCTTTAACAAGCAAAATGAGGTTAAAGCAATGCCTTTCTTTAAACAGGAAACGATGGAGTTAGCTCAAGCCAAAGGTGACCTGAACAGTAAGGAGTATCTTGACGCAGTTAAGCAAACCAATACAGGTACCCGTAAAGTTATTGACGATATGCTGGCCAAATATAAACTTGATGCCATCATAGGTACCACTAATGGCCCGGCTGTATGTATCGACCTGGTAAATGGCGACTATGATAATGGTTTTAGCTTTTCAGGCCCTGCAGCTATGGCGGGGTATCCGCATATTACAGTGCCCATGGGGTTGGCCCATGGCCTGCCGGTTGGGTTATCGTTTTTTAGTACAGCCTACAAAGAGGGCGACATTATAAAATTGGGATATGCTTATGAGCAGGCATCTAAAAAGCGGGTAGCACCGCTGTTTAAGCCCGATCTGTTTGCTTAATTTTGTATGATGGAAGCAACGCTTACTGTTCCGAAAAAGATACTGGCCCGTCAGCATGAAATTACCGCCGACTATCTGAAGGCCATTGACAAACACCTTGAGGATGTGCTGAACAACCGCGTATTGGACATGTACGAGATCCGTGATTTTGCTGATGAAATGCATATCCATCCTACCCATTTGAGCAATACTATTAAACTCACCACAGGCAAACATCCCTGTTTCTTTTTCGAGGAAAAAATCATGGGGATTGCCAAAACCATGCTTCAGGAAAATACAGTAAGCGTAGCCGAAATAGCTAACCGGCTTACTTTCGACCCGTCAAACTTTACCAAGTTTTTTAAGCGTTTTGAGGGAGTTACACCAAAACAGTATCGTGAACAGTGGCTGGTAAGGAACCTTGATTTATAGGATTGGAGGATTACAGGATAAAATTGTTAAAGAGTTGTGCCGTTTTGCGGGCAGTCCTATAGTGATACCGTTTAACGTGTATTTTTGCGATGATGCGCTGGGACGCGTTAGTGATAGTAGCGGATACCGGCAAGTGGTTAAGGCCTTGCGCAGTATGAGCGGATAGCACGGGCCGCAGGCAACGCCCATATTTATAAAACCGATCTCCAAATATCCTTAATAATCAATGACCTATAAATGTGTCATTATAAGCGTAGCGTGGCAATCGCATACTATACAGAGCGGCTATACCTCTATGCGACTCCCACGCTACGCTCGCAATGCTATATTTTCTCTATTCTATGACGGTTTTTTAAAGCGGGAGATAAAGCCGGCTAATAATATATTATAGATAAAGTATAAAGCAGATTTTACTAACGCCTGCTGTTATCCCTGAAATTTTGAGTACGTACGGCAATTTGTTCTAAAGTAAGTTCGCCGTATTTTTTAGCGCGATCTGCCCATTCGGGGGCGTTGTCAACCAGGTTATCGATAATTGATTTACCGTCGGGTCCTTTTTTGGTTACGTAATTTATTCCGTAAGCAACTGCAGCACCTATAGCAAGAGTTTTGATAAAGCCCATAATTTATTTTTCTTTTCTGATATATGACAATGATGATGCCAGTTTGTTACTTCACCTGATAAAAGCTTCTATATTTGAAGTACTTAAACACCATAACCGCCATATGTTTTTTATTTTTTCAAAAGTTCTTTCGTTTTTAATGAATTTGCTTCTATGGGTATTCGCAATTTTATTGATAGCCCTTTTTTCAAAGAACGTAAAACGTAAACGGAAATTTTTGCTTGCAGGTATTATTGTGCTTTATATTTTCTCTAATTCATTGTTACTTAACCTGGTTAGCTGGTGTTGGGATGTCAGGGAAACCGCTGTACCAACTGGTAAAAAGTATACCTGTGCTATAGTGCTGGGTGGTTTTAGCTCGGATGATGGCGATGGCGGCGGTTTCTTTAACTCTGCCGCTGATAGGTTTATCCAGGGTGTTCGTTTGCAAAAAACAGGTAAAGTTAGCCATCTTCTTATCACAGGAGGAAACGGGCTTTTGAGGCCATCGGGTTTTAGGGAGGCTGATTGGGTAAGGGAGCAACTCAGGGAAATGCAGGTTCCGGATAGTTGCGTACTAAGCGAACCGAAATCCCGCAATACTATTGAAAATGCCGCTTTTTCAAAAGAACTCTTGCAGCAGCATAAACTTAAAGGACCTTATTTACTGGTTACCTCGGCATTCCATATGCGCCGTTCCCTGATGATATTTAAAAAACAGGGAGTTGACGTGGTTGCATATCCCTGCAATTTTTCCAGCCGCAGGTTTTCGGTATCTGCCGATGATTTCCTGCCTAATGCAGGTGCTTTAGCAGGCTGGGGGACTTATATAAAGGAAGCCATCGGCTATATGGTAACCCGGTATTTTAAGTGATCAACCTTGTTTAAGATGCCCCATATTTGGGGTAATACCAGGCTCCCGGCGGTTATGTTTATTCCAATTGGCTATATCCACCAATCCGGGCGGCGTTTGATAATGATTTGGGTTGGCGCCGCATCTTACAATAAATTTTCCTTTGGCCTGTGCAATTACCGGCCTGCTGCCGCAGATGATGCAAGGCTCGCAAAAAATAGATACCTGAATTTTAATGGGTTCGCTCATAATAGACTAAGGTGCCATCAATCGCGTGAAAATTCAATACCAAGTAGTTGGTATTTTTAGCAGTGTGGCGCTGTTCATTTTTTAACAGGCTGGTGCATCATCAATTGTTCAATGTCCTTTGCAATATCCCCGGGCTGCATGGCAAATTGAAGATACAGAAACCGTTCTCCCGGTACCACTACATTAGTACCGTTGTCCTTTATTTCCATGTTAAGTTTGCGATAGGTAAAATAAGGTTTGGGCCCACTGATGGCTGTTAGTACGGCGGTTTCGTCCCAACTGTTTCGGCCGGTTGTGTTGTTGTCTTTTGTAAGTGCTACCTGGAAGGCGTCTTTTACGGGGCTATTTTTTATTGATGTATTGTTGATCAGGCGGATTCCGATCAGGATTTTTTCACCTATTTCAAAACCGCTAAGGGTAATAGGTGTAGGCCAGTCTTTAAACACTTTTTGCGCAGAGCCTGCGTCCACATTGACATTGTATTCGCTAAAGGTTTTACCGTCGGCACCTATTCCTGTAGCCATGGATACCAGTTTTTTTACTTTCTTTTTCACCAGTTGTTCTCCATCCAGCTTGCTGTATTTATCAGCTCCCGACCGGAGCAGATCGGCCAGGTTGGTGAAAAAGCCCACCGAAATAATAGTTACGCTGCCATCGGGTTGCTTTGCCAGCACCTTGCGGTAAAGTGCTACCGCTTCAACTGCCTGGCTGTTTGATTTTACGTTGTGCGGGTATTTGGCAATAATAGCCTGGGCCCATTGCTGTGCACAGTCTTTATTGGGCTTGTCTTTTTTTACAATACCTATCGGGATATTGGGCCTGCCAAAATAGGTATTGATCACGCTGATGGTTGGTGCGGTAGTTTCAAAGGCATTGCATGATATGGTAGCTAATATTTTGGCCTCACCCTTATCTGCAAAGGCATGCAGCATAGCCATTGCACCAACATCGTCATAATCTCCGGCAATATCCGTGTCGAAAATAACAGGGACAGGGCTGTGTTTTTGCGCTTTGACAAAGTTGAGGTTAAAAATCAATGCGGGGATGAATAATACTGATTTGAATTTCATTGTATGCAATAAAATAAAAGGTAGTTGGGTCCGAAAAAAATGTATCGGCAAATAAATGGTTTATGAATAACCGGTAAATAAATCTCGCATTATTTAACTACTTTGGCAAGTATTAATTTATAACGAACGACGCTAATCAAATGACTTATTGCCTGGGAATTAAAGTTAAAGAGGGTTTATTGGCCATTGCCGATACCCGTATAACTTCGGGGACGGATACCACTGTAAAAAAGAAGATCACCATTGAACAAAAGGATCATTTTTCACTATTTATCATGACCAGCGGCTTGCGCTCGGTGCGCGATAAGGCCGTGATATATTTTAATGAATTATTGGAGACAGCCGAGTTTAATAAGATGTACAAGGCTGTGAATGCATTTGGCGAACAGGTAAAGCGTGCGGCCCAGGAAGATAAGGAGTCACTTGACGCTTCCGGGTTACGATTTGACTTGAATACCATCATCGGCGGGCAATTGCGCGATGATGATGAACACAAGCTTTTTTTGCTATATCCCGAAGGAAACTGGGTGGAGTTAGGGCAGGGGGCACCATATGTGGTTATCGGTAATTCGGGGCATGGTAAAGCTATCCTTAACCGTATCCTTAATGAAGATTCGAGCCTGAAACTGGCGCTGAAAACAGGTTTTCTTTCCTTTGATTCAACAAGGGTAAGCTCGAACAATGTCGATTTCCCGATAGATGTGGCTGTTTATAAAAAGGATAGTTTCAATATTGTTGAACAGCGTTATAATAAGCAGGACCTTGAACATATCTCAACCCAATGGGCCGAGGAATTGAAACTGGCACTTGAGCATATTTCGGAGGATTGGATGGATGCCACATTTAACAAATTAGAAGAAATAAAAACAGAAAGCTGATAACATGAAATTCGATGTGTTTACCCAAATGGAATACGTAGTACGGTCGCCGGGCACATTGATTTTAAACATACACGCATTACGCAGCCCAAGCCAAACGGTAATAAGTGAAGAATTTGGCCTGGAACCCTATATTAAGTTTGAAGAGCTGCAAACCCTGCAGGGCGAAAATCGTTTGGTACGTTTTGATGTAGGTGCCGATACGCCCAACATTAAAGTTGCCTACAAAGCTACGGTTGATAATTGTTATGAAATAACCGATTTCGGTAATTTACAGGAAACCCACGTTTCTGAGTTGCCCTCGCCGGTGCTGCCATATTTAAATCCAAGCCGCTATTGTCAGTCGGACAAATTATACCGGCTTGCACATAATATGTTCGGGCATGTTACCAATCCTTTTGAGCAGGTGGCCGAATTGACCAACTGGATCAACAAAAATGTACAATATTTAAGCGGATCCACCAATTCACAAACATCGGCTTTTGATACCGTTACCGAACAGGCCGGCGTTTGCCGCGATTTTGCACACTTAGGCATAGCCCTTTGCCGTGCGCTGACCATACCTGCCCGCTATTTTACTGGGTACGCCTATCACTTGAAACCAGCCGATTTTCACGCCTGCTTTGAGGCTTATCTTGGTGGTAAGTGGATTCTTTTTGATGCCACGCGGCTGGTACCTTTAAACGGCCTCATCAAAATAGCTACCGGCCATGATGCTGCCGACTCGGCCATAGCTAATATTTTTGGCGATGTTACCTTTACCACCATGCAGGTAAGTTGTGAACTTGCCGAAGATGGCTTTGAGCCATTTTATTATAGTGATGGGGAGTTTAAAGGGTTGTCGTATTTGTAAGGAGCCTCACCCTAAATCCCTCTCCGGAAGAGAGGGACTTTAAAAATTCTCCCTTCCCGGGGGGATTAGGGGCGGCTTATCGTCTTCCTTTTTTAACCGGTACTTTTTTGCTCTCTCTTACAGCATAGATCCAGTTAATTGCCAGTACTGCTACGCAGATCAGTAACCCGAAAAACTCACGCACTTCTTCAACCCAGGGTTTTTCGGCTTTCATGGTTTGGACAAGGCTTTCGGCATGATGGAACTTAAACCAGTCGATAAGGCCGTTGTTATCAAATATCTTATAAATGGCATAACCTGTAAAAATGATTATGCCGGCTGCATAGCCAATGGGGTAAAATTCCTTTTTAGCTGCCAGGTAGCAAAACCAGGCACAATAAAGGTAAATGGGCATCCAAAGGTAAGGGTCGGGGTCGTTATACTGTAAACCCGCAAAAGTGACAAAAAGTACAACCCATATGATATTGAAGATCTTCATAAGTAAAAAGCAATTGCAATAATTTATACTGGTTATGGTGCTTAATATGCAGGTTAAGCAATGCTAAATATATGAAAATATGTTTCAGTACTTAAATAAGGAAATAACAATTATTGGTAGCCATTACCGCCCAATGCATTTTCAAAATTATATCCGCCCTAACATTAATTAAACATTGCTCAAACATTTTTTAACCTAATTCACTTCATCCTTTATAACTTTTGTAGCTGTATCTTTTAAATTGTTAGTGTATATGACTTTAACGGATTACCATTTTACCAGGCAACACTCCGGAAGGTTAAGAATTATACTGCCGCTTTTACTGTTCATGTTTTTCTGCAGCCAGCAAGTAGGGGCCCAGGTTAATATTTTTGACCTGCGTAAGGAAAAAGATACCATAACACGATTTTCAGATCCACCTGCAAAAAAGAAACGTTTTGGAAGGGCTGCCTTAGAGCTTGGCCTCGCCGAGATTGTGCCCTGGACATATGATCGCTATATAGTCAACGTTGATTATGCCCGGATTTCCTGGAAAACAACAGGCCATAACCTGAAACCAGGCAGTTGGACCTGGGACAATGATCCGTTTCAAACCAACCAGTTTGGACATCCATATCACGGCAGCATGTTTTATAGCGCCTTCAGGAGTAATGGTTTTAGTTTTTGGCAATCAGTACCGGCTACTATGGCGGGCAGTTATCTGTGGGAAACATTTGCCGAAAACCAGGCACCTGCCCCTAATGATTTTATCAACACCAGCTTTGGCGGCATAGTATTGGGCGAAATGACCTATCGGCTATCGAATAAGATCATTAATAATCACCGCCGCGGTTTTAAGCGGCAAGCCAGTGAGGTGCTGGGTTTTTTGGTTAACCCGATGAATGGCCTTAACCGCATTATTGATGGAAAATGGGGAAAGGTTGTTGGGCCGGCAAATAGGTCGCAGGATGATTCATCAAAAGTGAGTGCCGAATTTGATCTGGGTGCGCGTAAGTTTAACAGCGGCAACCAGGGATTGCTAACCCACGGACGGTTTGGTTGGTTTGGCAGGGCGAAGCTGCTTTACGGCGCGTCTAACGAAAATCTGCACACACCTTTCAGCAATATTTCCATCACAGCCGAGTTTGGGAAAGACGATAGCAGTGCGGTTAATGTGATCAGTGTTTACGGATCTCTTGCAGGATGGGACGTTTCGTTATCGGATAGCGTGGAGAACCTGATCATCATATCGGCTAATTATGATTACATACGTAATGCTGCGTTCTTTTACGGAGGGCAAAGCGTAAAGGCTAATCTACTATCTGAATTTAAATTATTGAATGGCTTTAAAGTGAATACTGCGGTGGGTGCGGGGCTTATCATTTTAGGAGCCGCTCCCGATCCCTATCTATATAGAGGGCGCAATTATGATTACGGCTCGGGTTTTGCCATAAATGGCAGAGCTGGTTTTAATATAGGTAATAGATTTTATTATAATATTAATTATCGGGGTAGTTGGCTCATGACTATTAATGGCAATAAGTCGCACTATTTTTTACATACCATAACCAATGAGATAAGTTACCGTGTGTTAAAAGACCTCTCGATAAGTGCCGAACCCGGATATTTCAGGCTGGAAGGCAACTATAAAAATCATCCGGATGTGGATAAAACTTACCCCTACCTGCGGATTTCAACAAGGTACAGAGTTGACTTGTAAGCTATAAACAAAAAAGATTGGAAAAAATTTGATGTCGCGGGCAGATTCGAACTGCCGTTTAGGGTATTGCGGACCCCCACCTATCCTCTCGGTCACGCGACTTGAAAACCATAAAATTCACTTAATCAGATCGGTTGTGGGGTGTAGATATAATTATCTCTCTCCCGTTTTGCACAGGAGCAGGAATTAGCACCTTTTACATTATGCGGATGTACAGGTTGCTAAGACGTCTTTGGGCCTTTCCCTCAGTCTTTCTTGATAAGTTATGAAAAGAACATTTTGTCGTTGTTGACAATGCAAATGTAATAATAAATTATATAATTCCTATAGTTTTAGTAGTTTAATTAGTTTTTTATCTCTTATTTGTTGATTTTGAGGTTGATAAATTTATTGATGCTGTTTCAGTCCAATACTTTTGGGAATTTTTGGTAGAAATATTTTGGAAAAAAACTGAAATGGTCACCATTTAATCTGAAGTAGTCACCATAATTTTACTTCCTAACTATTGCACCTTTGTATTGTTAAAACATTAAAAAAACATCACAATGGGAACAAATAAAATTGCACTGATAACCGGCGGCAGCCGCGGGCTGGGTAAAAATGCTGCATTGCACCTGGCTAAAAAAGGTATTGATGTAATAGTTACTTATCGCAGTAAAAAAGAAGAAGCTGAAGCTGTAGTTGCTGAAATTGAATCGACGGGGCAAAAGGCTGCTGCTTTGCAACTGGATACAGGTATCGTATCCACCTTTGATGCTTTCATTACAAAGCTAAAAGCAATCCTGAGCGAAAAATGGGACCGTACTGCCTTTGATTTCCTGATCAATAACGCTGGTATCGACGCTGCCTCGCCATTTGCACAAACCACCGAAGAAGATTTTGACAACCTGTTTAATGTTCATTTTAAAGGTGTTTACTTTTTAACCCAAAAAAGTTTACCGGTAATTGCCGACGGCGGCCGGATCATTAATTTTTCGACCGGGTTGGCCCGTTTCTCAACTCCGGGGTATGCCGCTTATGCCTCCATGAAAGGTGCTATCGAGGTATTTACCAAATACCTGGCAAAAGAATTGGGCAGCCGTGGTATAGCCGCAAATGTCGTTGCTCCGGGTATTATTCAAACTGATTTTACCAAAGCTGCATTTGATTCGCATCCCGGTTTGGAAGAAATGATGTCAAAGTCAACAGCTTTGGGCAGGGTAGGCCAGCCGGATGATATTGGTGGCATAGTAGCTTTCCTCTGCACTGAGGATGCCCGCTGGATCAACGCTCAGCGTATTGAGGCTTCGGGCGGGATGTTTCTTTAATTGGTGAATGGTTGATTGAGTTGATTAGGTGAGTGGTTATCTTAATTCTTGTTTATCCATCCATTCCAACTATTCACCTAATCAACTACTCACTTAATCAACCATTATACAATCCAACCAAATCACTATCTTTCGCACAAAAAAGCAAATGGAATTTGGTAGAGTAACGGACGAAGAATTATCCCGGGTTGATTTTACCCTGCCGGCCGATCCGCAGATAACTGTTGAAACCCTTGCCGCTGCAAAAAATGATGGGCCTTTGCAGGTACATGTTGGCTGCGCGAAATGGGGGCGCAAGGAATGGGTTGGAAAAATTTATCCGCCAAAAACCAAGGATGCCAATTTTTTAGATGAATACGTTAAGCACTTTGATTGCATTGAGCTTAACGCTACCTTTTACCAGGTTTACGGTCCGGATACCATTTCCAAATGGAAAGAAAAAGCCGATAGCAATCCAGGGTTTAAATTTTGTCCCAAATTTTCTCAAAGCATCAGTCACATTCGCCGGTTAAAAAACGCGGAGGATATCACGACCACATATTATGAAGGCATTTTGGCCTTCGGCGATAAGCTTGGTCCGCTGTTTTTGCAGTTGAGCGATAATTACACACCAAAGAGTTTTCCGGAGCTTAAAGCCTATCTTGAACAACTACCAAAAGATATTCCCGTATTTGTTGAACTGCGCCATAAAGACTGGTTTGCCGTTGCCGAAAACCGCCACAGGGTATTTAATCTTTTCCGCGATCTGAATATTGGCTCTATCATAACTGATGCCAGCGGCCGCCGCGATGTGGTGCATATGGCATTACCTACACCCCACGCCTTTATCCGTTTTGTAGGTAACAGCCTGCACCCAACAGATTATGCCCGCGTTGATGAATGGGTTGAGCGGATCAAAAACTGGAAAGATCAAGGCCTTAAATCGGTATGGTTTTTTATGCACCAGCATGATGAGCGCTACTCACCGGAACTTGCCGATTATGTGGTTGAAAAACTAAACGACGCTTTGGGCGCAAAACTAATGCGCCCGCAATTTATCCAGAGAGACGATAATAAGCCAACCGCCCAAACCTCGCTGTTATTGTAATGGCTCTGTTGTAGCCGGCGGAATTTTCATAGCCGGGTTAAAGTTGGGGATCAGCTGCCTCACCTTATCCGCGGTTGAATTGTTCATATCCAGGAACGACCAGTTTTTGCCTCCATCGCCGCTAACTGCCAGCAGGTTGCTGTGCATGGCCATACGGCCTTTAGGGCTTGCCATAATGATAGTTTCGGGCAGCAGGCAATGGATTTCCTTCCCGGCTTTATAAAATTTACCAGGGGTGCCAACTGTAATGTTTTCAAAGCTGATGCCCGCAGTTTTCATTTGCTGCATAGCTGTACCAATCATATCGGCCATTTTTTCTTTGCCGCCGGCCATTTGCACCGCTTTGGGATAAGTATAACTAACAATAGTCTTATAATCTCCTTTGGTCATGCTTTGGGCCATCAGGGTTGCCTGTTGTTTTACAACTACCGGATTTTGAGCATGTAATGCCAGCGGCGATAATATGATGATCAGGAGCTTGAATAAGTTTTTCATGGGGATCTTCTATTTTTTTATGAGGATTTCATCGGCAAGTTGATCTGTGCCATCAACTTTGCCACTGTATTTAAGTCCCAATATGCGATTTACTAAATTAAAAACATCAACATTTTTAAAAGAAGGTATTTGCTTACCGGTTTTAAATGTGTGTCCTCGGGCCATGTTGTAGAAGACAGACTTGCGAAGTTCTTAAAACTTCGCAAGTCTGTCCGGCTTATCATTGCACCCCGAAAGTTCGCCAGATTCGAAACTCAACATGAACTGCTAAAGTTTATCGGGCTTACTTCCTCTTCAACGCTTCCGCAATACCCTTTTCAACCAATGGCTCCATTACCCTGTACCCTTCAACAGTAGGGTGCACGCCGTCAGCGGCTAAATTTTTCGGCAAACCCTTGCGCTCGTCGGCCATGGCGCTATGGTAATCTACATAAACCATTTTGTTGGCATCGGCAAAGGCTTTAATCATGGCGTTAAGCTGCACCACTTTTTGCGCAGGTTCCATACCGGGACGCCATGGAAAGGCATAGGCGGGCAGTACTGAACATAACACCACTTTAATATTGGCAGCTTTGGCCAGCAATGCCATGGATTGGATATTGCCAAAAATATCTTCAATAGCTATCGGACCGTTATTTTGGGCGATGTCATTTATTCCTGCCAGGATCACCACGGCGCCAGGTTTCAGATCTATCACATCCTCACGAAAACGCACCAGCATTTGGGTGGTGGTTTGTCCGCTGATGCCGCGGTCAAAATATGGTTTACCGCTCCAGAAGGTTGAAT
This sequence comes from Mucilaginibacter sp. SJ, assembly GCF_028993635.1. Lineage (NCBI taxonomy): Bacteria > Pseudomonadati > Bacteroidota > Sphingobacteriia > Sphingobacteriales > Sphingobacteriaceae > Mucilaginibacter > Mucilaginibacter sp. SJ. The sequence goes on along the minus strand of NZ_CP118631.1, from coordinate 2,506,784 downwards.
CCCTGCTGATCCAGAAATCTGTAATGGAATCGCCCATATAAACTACACTTTTAGGGTTTGGGGCTGATGCTTTTACCTTTTCATTATCGGCCTTGTAACGGGTCATGTTTGCCCAGTCTTTATGAAATGCATCTTCCCATTGCTTATGGTAGGCTTCCCATTGATCGGCCCTTTCTTTAACTGATTTTACTTTAGGGTCTATGGGTTTTAAAAAACCTTTCAGATCGAGCCAGTCGTTAAAGCGGTCTATCCAGTTGTCGGTAGGCAGGCTTTGTTTGCGCATGCCAAAACCGTGGCCTCCTTTAGCGTACATATGCAGCTCGGCGCTATGTTTTGATGCCAGCCATTTGCTATAAAGCTCAATACTGTGCGGCGCAAGGCCGAGCTGGTCATCAGTAGCTGCAGCTATAAACATCGGCGGCGCATCGTCAGGGATTTTTGAGATCAGCTCTGGAGGCACGTATGCATAAATAGGCGCGTCGAAATCGGGTTTGTTAGCTGCGGTGTAATTGAAAGCTGCGGCACCGGCCAGTGTGCCGCCTGCCGAAAAGCCCATGATCCCGATTCGTTGCGGAGAAACATGGTATTCGGAGGCATGTTCACGCACATAAGTCAGCGCTGCATGCGCGTCAGCGATAGCCAGCGGAATAACCGGCGCTACCTGTTTAGGGAAATCCTTCTGACTCATTTTGGCTACCAATTCTTTTACCGGATCGTTAGTTAAACTGTGAGCCAACCTGTATTTCAATACAAAGCAGGCCACGCCCTGTTTATTAAGCCATTTTGCTACGTCATAACCCTCGCTGTTGATTGACAGGGTATGGAAGCCGCCACCCGGGCAAATAACCACCGCGGTGCCGGTAGCGATGGATGAATCGGGCAGGAAAACACCCAGGGAAGGGTGCGTAACATTATAAACTACTTTGGTATTAAACGCGTTGCTGTCGCTTTCGCCCTCGTTCCAGGTCCAGTTTTCAGAACCGGGAGCTGCGCCGGGGTAAAGCGGGATGATTTTTTGCTGGGCCTGTACGCCAAGGGCCGACAATAGGAGTAAGGTACCTATCAGTTTTAATTTCATGGGTGGTTAATTCAGGTTAAATGTTGATGTACAAAAATAACAGCATTAAGCTAAGAAACAAGGTGCTTAAACGTTTTAGCAAAAGATAAATTCCGTTTTAATTACAGCATCTGTAACCTCGCTGTAAAATATCTGTTATCAGGATTATTGACAGATATTTTCGCTATCTTAATCATTCCTGATTTAAATGGCCGCGGTGTTTACCCATATCAAAAATTTGCTCCGGATTTTGCCGCTGTTGGTTTTGCTTGGTGCATGTGCCAAACAAAAAAAGGTTTTCCAAAGCGATTGCAATAGTTCAAAAAATTATAAAAAGATTTCATTTACAGAGTTGGCCAGTCATATTGAAAGATACGATAAACAATATGTTGAAGTTAGCGGTAAGTACAAGGAAGGGAACGAGCAATCCGCGCTTTTTAATGACAGCCTGTTCTCGAGCCACGCATTACATAATGCCATTTGGGTTGATTTTAGCCAGGATTGCCCCCTTTACCTGCCGGGCACTCATATAGGTTTGTTTACCTATAACGATGGTCAGTTTATCCGGATGAATAAACGTAAAGTAACTATTCGGGGTGTGGTTGATGCGGGCGATAAAGGGCATTTAAAACAATACAGAGGCACTATAGACAGGGTGAGCTTTATAGAGCTGTGATCTTCAACGCCTTTGAAAATAAAAACAATGTGAGCCGGTAACAGTTGTAATTATAAAACAATAGTTATGGCTATCAACCCCAATGATACACCCGACAATGGCTTTTTTGATGAATCGGATGATGAGGAGATCATCAATCAAAATCAAATAAAAGGTTCAAATATGGTAAAGGACCCGGATGAATGGTCAACAGGTGATGAACCCATGACCGGCGCACAGCAGTCCTATCTCAAAACATTATCTGACGAGGCCGGCGAAGAGTTTGACGGATCGCTTACCAAGGCCGAAGCATCAAAACGGATAGACGAGCTGCAGCATAAAACAGGGAGGGGCTTAAACAATTAATTAAAATAGGCAACATTGAGAGAAACTCTGTTGTTTGCAACAAAGGTTAGGGTTTTTTATAAATGTACGCTTGCCGTTTAAAACCGGGGATTGATATCGATATTAAATAGTCAGTTTCAGGCCGTCATAAGCCAGCTCGATACCGGCAGGCAGCTCTTTAGAAACATCAGCGTGTTTGCCCAGCCTGTGGCTTATATGCGTAAAGTAAGTGGTTTCGGCCCCAATGTCGTTTGCAAAAGCTATGGCTTCCTCAAGTGTAAAATGGGAAATATGGGTTTCCTTTTGCAGGGCATTGATCACCAATATTTTTGTGCCTTTTATTTTTTCCTTTTCTATATCCGGAATTGTTTTGGCATCGGTGAGGTAGGTAAAATCTTTAACCCTGAAACCTTTAATAGGCAATCTGTAATGGAATACCTCTATAGGGATGAGCTCAACATTACCGATCATAAAGGGATCAAGCGCAATAATGTGCATGTTTACCTGCGGAATGCCGGGATAACCCGTGCCATCAAAAATATAGGGAAATTCACGCACAAGGGCTTTTTGCACCCTTTCATCAGCATAAATATCAATCGGTGCGTTTTGTTTGTAATTAAACGCGCGAATATCATCCATACCGGCAATGTGGTCTTTATGCTCGTGTGTAAAAACGATGGCATCAAGGTGCTGTACGTTGGCACGAAGCATCTGGTACCTGAAATCGGGGCCCGAATCAATGGCAATAACCTTATCTTCGGCCTCAATTAAAACAGAGCTGCGCAGGCGCTTATCATGCTTATCTGTTGAAAGGCATACCTCGCAATTACATGCAATAACAGGTACCCCCTGCGATGTTCCGGTTCCTAAAAATGTTATGGTCACAGCTGCAGTTTAGTTTGTTTAATTTCCTGCAAAAACGCAATCTGTTTATCATCAAGCAGCTTGTAATCCACCTCAAGTTCGCGCAATAGCTCAACCAAAGCAAGGATCTTACTTTCCAGGTTAGAGAAACGGTTTACCACAATCATTTTACTTTTAAGCAGCAGGCAGGCACCGGTTTTAAAGTTCCCCTTTTCATAACGCACTTTATAACCAGCCGTTTTTAACAGCATTTCCAGTTTCTCGAGTGTATGGTTAGTTGCGGGGAGCATTAATTTCAAAAGTAGTAAAAATGGGTGTATTTGCAGGGCTTAAATTGGCATTTGCATGTCACATTTGGTAATTAAATTTCTATTTTTATTTACCTTTTATACCCTAAAACTATCCCGATGAAGAACTTACTGCTCACAGCAACATGCATTGTTTTTAACATTGCCGTTTATGCACAGCAAACCAAAACCTATGCCGAAAAGCTTGGCTGGCCTAAAGGCGCACGTGTAATTATCCTGCATGTTGATGATGCCGGTATGTCGCACGAATCAAACGAAGGGGTTGAAAAAGCCATTGGTGAGGGTATAGCCACTTCAACCAGTGTGATGATGCCCTGCCCCTGGGTGCCCGATTTTAAGCATTATATGGATCAGCACCCCGGTATAGATGCCGGATTGCATTTAACCTTAACTTCCGAATGGCAAAATTACCGATGGGGGCCGCTTGCAGGTAAAGCCGCAGTTCCGGGACTGGTTGACCAAGAAGGTGCCTTTTGGCCCGCGGTGCCTGCTGTTTATTTCCGGGCTACAGCCGATGAGGTGGATAAAGAAATACGTGCACAATTTGACCGCGCCCTGTCCATGGGATTTGTACCTACCCACCTGGATTCACATATGGGGACGTTGTTTGCCAAGCCTGCTTTTCTTGAAAAGTATATTAACCTGGGTATTGAAAAGAAAATACCTGTAATGCTTCCCGGCGGAGAAGATCTTTTTTACCGTGAGGAGGCAAAAAATGCTACCATTGCCCGGCTTAAAAAAGAGGGTAAATACACCGAGGGGATGACCATCGCCGACCCGGCAGAACTGAATAAAGTGAAAGAGCTTGGCGAAATAGTATGGAGAGGCGGCTTGCCTGTTTTAGATGACCTTGATAATTCAAGCTATGACTGGGTAATGCCGGATATTGACAAGGCTACCGATAAGGAACTGCAAAAATGGTACACAGACCACTACATCGAAAACTTCGAGCGTTTTTCGCCGGGGTTAACGATGGTACTGATGCACTGCACGCAGCCATCGCCTCAGTTTAAAAATATCTGTAACGAAGGCCAGAAACGAAAAGGCGACCTGCTGGCCATGACCGACCCGAGACTGAAAGCCTATCTTAAACAAAAGGGCTTCATTTTAACTACATGGAAAGAGGTAATGGAGCGGAGGGTTAAGGTGAGAAATGAGTAAGTTTGTTTTATGGCTGATGATAAACATGTAAAAATACTATTTAGGTTATACAGTAGCATTTTAGAGGAGATGACAGTAGAAACCATGTGGGCTAAAGTGGTTAATGAAGAGCAAGGGCTTTATGCGTTGGATAATATCCCTTTTTATCTGCCGGTCATAGCATCCGGTGACATAGTATTTGCGGAATATGATTCAGATGAACAAATGCTCGCCTACCGTGAAACAAGGGAATACTCCGGTAATTCAACCATTCATGTGATTTTAATGAACGATGCCGCCGATCTCAAGAGTATTGGTAAATTATTTGAAGAAATGGGATGTAACTGGGAGGGTATGGGGGATAAATATTTTGCCATGGATGTACCAGCTTCGATTGATTACCGCTTAGTTAAAGCCCGATTAGAGGAATTGAGCAAACCGGAAATTATCGGATATGCAGAATCGTGTTTATCGGGAGGGCATCAATATTAGCCATTTGATTTTTTACTCAATACGTTGAGTAATTTTACTCAGTGTATTGAGTAAAATATAAATTACGGCAAGGCAGGCTGGTTTTTAGCTCGTTTTTGGAATTTCATTTACCCTGTCTTTAGTGAATATTTAGTTATTTGCAGAACAATCTACCTGTTTTATGCACATCAACATCTTCGGCGCATCTGGCTCAGGGGTAACTACGCTTGGCCAAACTTTAAGCGAGAAACTTGATTACCCGTATTTCGACAGCGATCATTATTTCTGGCTTCCTTCCGATCCTCCTTTTACTAACCGGCGACCGCCTGAAGAACGAAATGCTATGATTAACAGTGAAATGGCCGGTATGCAAAACTGGATCCTTGGCGGTTCGGTTATCAACTGGAACAATAATTGGCAATTTGATTTGTCGGTATTTTTGTACATCCCGCCAGCAATAAGGGTTCGGCGTTTGCAGGAAAGGGAGCTTGAACGTTATGGAGATATCATCTATACCGATAGAGAACGAAACAAGCTTTACAACGAATTTATTGAATGGGCCCGAGGTTATGATGAGCTTATTACCAACAGCCGAAGCTTACATTCGCACAAGAATTGGATGAATAATATAAAAACGCCTTTGCTGGTTATTGAAGGAGATACCACTGTTAGGGAACGGATGGAGCTTGTTTTGAGGAAGATAAAAACAATTTAAAATAACTGCCGCCTTTTTGGCCATCGTTGGTGTGGTTATCATAGTATTCAGAAGAAATAAAAAAAGCGTGGGATTGTGCGATTTCCTCCCCCTGGCGTGTGTGTTTCTGCATTGATGGGTATATAGCAGAACACGCCCCTGCCACCACTCGTTCCTCCGCTCTCAAGAGGGGAGTTTTTAAAATCCAGTAGAGCGGTGGCATTTTTTTGTTTGTAGATTTATTTTCGTTGGTGATAATATCCTACAATAGCAGGCGAAAATATTACAGTAAAGGCTAACAGCAGTACGTTACATTTGTTATACAATTTTAAACCATAATACTAACGTTTACTGTACTACCCGATTAACGCATGAAAGTGTTGCCCGTGTTAGATTTTACCATTATAGGTATTTACCTTATAGCCATGGTGCTGGTGGGTTTTTATTTTTCGCGTAAAAATAAAAATCCCGAGCAGTTCACCGTCGCATCTGGTTTAATACCGGGCTGGGCTATCGGTTTATCCATTTATGCCACTTTTTTAAGCAGTAACACCTTTTTAGGTGTACCCGGCAAAGCCTACGGGGGCAACTGGAACGCTTTTGTGTTTAGCTTATCTATGCCAATCGCGGCCTGGATAGCAGTAAAATATTTTATACCATTTTATCGTAATACCGGCAATATTTCAGCCTATACACATTTCGAAAAACGCTTTGGTCCATGGGCCAGGGTTTATGCGGTTATTTGTTTTTTGCTCACGCAGATAGCCCGCATGGGCTCTGTATTTTTTGGCATAGCGTTAAGTCTGCAGGCGCTTACTGGTCTGTCTATGAAGGCCATTATGGTGGTAATGGGAATCTCTATTATCCTGTACACGGTATCAGGAGGGATTAAAGCTGTGATCTGGACTGAAGTGGTGCAGGCTATCATCAAAACTTTAGGCGCTTTGCTGATCATCTATTTGGTAGTAAGCAGTATCCCCGGCGGCTTTGATAAGATCGTGGAAATTGGTAAAGCCGATCACAAATTTAGCCTGGGCAGTTTTTCATTGAACCTTACCGAACCAACTTTTTGGGTGATCCTGTTCTACGGTTTCTTCATCAATCTCAACAATTTTGGGATGGATCAAAATTATATCCAGCGTTATCACGCGGCTACATCTACCAAACAGGCAGCCAAATCGGTGTGGCTTTGCGTTGGTATTTATGTGCCGGCTTCTTTCCTGTTTTTTGTAATAGGTTCATGTTTGTATGCTTACTACAGTCAGCATCCCGATCTGATCTTAAGCCTTAAGCACCAGGTAGCTATCGAACGCCTGCCTGCAAGAGCTTCAGCAACCGAGGTTTCGGCATTTATGAACAAACTAACCCCTGCCGATTACGGCGATAAGATCATGCCGCATTTTATGGTTACCAAAATCCCTGCGGGATTGGTCGGTATTATTGTAGCCGCAATTTTATCGGCAGCCATGAGCACCATCAGTTCGGGCATGAACTCATCATCTACCGTTTTTACTATAGATATCTACAAAAGATATTTTAAACCACAGCTCAGCGATAAAAGCACACTAAACATTTTGCACGTAGGCACAGTACTTTTTGGCTTTGCGGGTATGGCAGCGGGGATAGCCATAATAGGGGTAAAAAGCATCCTTGATTTATGGTGGCAGCTTTCGGGTATTTTTGCTGCTGGCATGCTCGGTCTGTTTTTGCTGGGCATTATCAGCAGGCAAACCCGTAATCATGAGGCTATCATTGCCAGTATCATAGGTGTTTTGGTGATCCTCTGGCTTACCTTTCCGGCGCTCATTCCGGAACAATATGCAACTCTCCGCAGTACGCTGAATACTAACATGATTATTGTTGCAGGTACATTAGCTATTTTTTTAACGGGTATTTTATTAACAAAAACAAGGCAGTTAGCAGTTTAATCATCATCACAAATGGAACAATCAAAGAAGGGTTTTATCCCGGTAATGTTAACGCCTTTTAAAGATAACGGTGCTATTGATTATGCAGCGCTTACCCGCTTAACCGAAATGTACCTGCGCGCGGGTGCCGCCGGTGTGTTTGCCAATTGCCTCTCAAGCGAAATGTTTGAACTAAGTGGCGAGGAGCGGTTAGCAATTATCAAACATGTGGTTGAAACTGTTGACGGTGCTGTTCCTGTGGTAGCTACCGGTACCTTTGGCGGGCCGGTTGAAAAGCAAGCTGATTTTATAAAAAGGGTATACGATACAGGCACTTCGGCGGTAATTGCCATTACCAGTTTGCTGGCCGATGCCCATGAACCGGATACTGCGCTTAATGACCGCGTATTTGACCTGTTCAATCATACCGAAAATATTCCATTAGGTTTTTACGAATGCCCCGTGCCATACAAAAGGCTATTGTCGGCAGAACAGCTTCATCATTTTGTGGCAACTGGCAGGGTAATATATCATAAAGATACCTGTCTTAACCTGGAGGTAGTAAAACAAAAACTGGAAGCAAGCAAAATTAATCCGGCGTTTGGGCTGTATGATGCTTACATGGTTCACGCGGTTGAATCGCTTAAAGCAGGTTCGGCGGGACTGTCATGTATTCAGGGAAATTTTTTTCCGGAGCTTATTGTTTGGTTATGTGATCATTATGCCGATGCATCACGCCAGCACGAGGTTGCCATGGTGCAGGAGTTTTTAACCGAAAACATGGATGTAATGCACAATGTGTACCCGGTTATTGCAAAATATTATCTTACCAAACGAGGCTTCAAAATATCAACAACTACCCGGCGAGATGTCGGCTATTTTTCGCCTGCTATCCGTAATAAGATAGAAGATCTGTACACTAACTATACTACACTTCAAAGCGAGATAGGTATTGGGGAGTACTAAGTCTTAAGTCGAAAGTCTTAAGTACTAAGTTTTAAATAAGAAGTCATTACCTGACTTAGGATTTAAGACTTAAGACTTCTGACTAAGGACTTAACAAAAATCAGGCAGAAATAGCCTGTTTTTGTCCTTTAATATAGCGGCGTTTATACTCAAGCGGGGTCATCCCGGTAACCCTTTTAAAGTGACGGTAAAAGTTTGAAATATTGTTATAGCCGCATTCAAAGCACAAAACTTCGGTAGGCAATTTGTCCTCAATCAAAAAACGGCAGGCATGACTGATCCTGATCTCGGTTAAAAAATCAAAATACGTTTTCTTGGTCATCAGTTTAAAATACCGGCAAAAGGAGGTGACACTCAGGTTGCCGATAGCCGCTATTTTCTCCAGGCTGATCTCCTGTTTGTAGTTGGCCAGCGTATATGAACATACTTTATTAAGGCGGATGGTATCCGATTCATTGGATTGGTGAAAATCGCTGTGTGATAAAGTTATCGGTTCAAAGTCTTCATTTTCGGCTAATACTTTAAGTATGGATAGCAGGATAATGATCCTGTCGAGATTGGTAGCATCAACTGCCTGGCGCATCAGTTTGGCCAGTTCGGTTTTTGCGTCACCCTTAATTACCATACCGCTTTTTGCTTTTTCAAAAAGCTTGGGCAGTATGTAGGCTTCGGGTAAATTTAACAAGTAACGGCCAAGACAGTCGGGCAAAAAATGGATCACGATCACCTCAACATTCAATCCCGAATCGGGCAAAAAATATTCATCCTTGCAGCGCCAGCAGTGCGGGAGTGCCTCACCAAGCAATGTAATTTCACCCGGCGAAAAATTGCTGATATTATCACCAATAAACCTAACCCCTTCGCCCTTTATTACGTAGTGTAATTCAAGCTCGGGATGGTAATGCCAGATACCCCGGAAGGTGGGCAAAATATCATGCCTGATACTGAATGAATTTTGCGGTTTTACCGCAACCTTGAGAAAATGGGGCTTCATTTTGTAAAAATCAATAAAGATTAGCAGGTGAGCGGACAATTAAGTATGCGTCGCGCCGGTTTATATTTTAAAAGTAGTAATTTTTAATCAAACCCAATTTGCACGAATGTAACTTTCTTTTGACAAAAAATTAGCTTAACACGAAAAGTGGGTTATGGTAAGATTGTATAATAAATAGATAAATACAAATAGGAAACGCAAAGGCTAACCATTGATATTTGTTAAAGCAACTTGTAAATCAGGCTGCAGGATACCAGGGAATATAAACCAATAAAATTAATTATACTTTTTATCAGCCTTTTAAAACTGACAAGATTTTAACAGTTAATTGATTGTGATATGAACAATTAATTGCGTAAAAAACGGCAGGATATTATATACTTTTTTTAGGGCCTTTATAAAAACTGTAAAGAATTTAACCAATTGAAACAACCATGAAGCACTTTAAATACATAGCGATATTGTTATTATCAGTTGCGGGCAGTGCGGCTTTCGCGCAAGCACCCGCGGATAACAACTATATAAAAGTTATAACCGAACGTTCAAACAAAATTGTTACAGGAGCAGGCATTGCCGACTCGGTAAAATTTAAGAAAGTGCGTGATATTGTAGTTGCCCAGTACAGTGATTTGAATACCATTTATGATGCGCGTAAAGCAAAAGTAAATGATATTAAAACCCAGATGCCCGATGACAAGCCAGGTGCCAATGCCAAAATCGCCCTTGTAGATAGTAATGTGGCTAAGCAGGTTAAGGTTTTACATACCTCATATATCAATAAGCTGAATAAGGAATTAAGCGCTGATGAGGTTGATAAAATAAAAGACGGCATGACCTACCGCATTTACCCGATCACTTACACCGCTTACCAGGATGAAATACCTGCCCTTACCGGGGAGCAGAAAGACAAAATTAAAGGATGGCTGCTGGAAGCCCGGGAGAATGCTATAGATGCCGAATCGGCAGAGAAAAAACATGCCTGGTTTGGCAAGTTTAAGGGCCGCATTAATAATTACCTGTCTGCACAGGGCTACGATATGAAAAAGGAGGGAGAGGAGTGGCAAAAACGGATTAAAGAGCGGCAGGCCGCAAAACAATAATTTTTGAACTAACCTAAATATCCCGGTATCATGAAATAAGCTTTAGCCGGGCAAACCAATTATACTAATTAATTAACCTGATCATGAAAATTAAATTATCAAGTTTATGAGAAAACTTTTCCTCTTACTTTCGGTGTTGCTGTGCTTAGTCAGCGCGCTAAAAGCCCAGGACCGTAATATAACAGGTACGGTTACGGACGAAAAAGGTGCTCCGCTGCCAGGGGTTGCCATACAGGTAAAGGGCAGTACCACAGGTACTATCACCAACGCCGATGGTAAATATTCAATTAAGGCTACCAACCTGCAGGCCATTGTGGTTGGGGCTAAATTTCTGGGATACAACTATCAGGAAAAAACTCTGAAGATTGGTGAAATGAACGCCGATTTTAAAATGGTACCATCACAAAACGCCCTTGATGAGGTTGTGGTAGTAGGTTACGGTACTCAAAAGAAGGTTCACTTAACAGGTGCTGTTGCCGCGGTAGATATGAAAACCATCCAGGATATCCCAACCACTAATCTTGCTGCCGCGTTGCGCGGAACCAATGCCGCGGTAAGTGTTACCGGGGGTATTGCAAGGCCTGGCCAAAGCGGAACCATCACTATCCGTAACCCTGTTTTCCTGGCAAAGAATGGCGGCAGTACAACCCCTTTATACATCATTGATGGCGTGCAACGCAGTGAAGCAGATTTCAACTTGCTTGATCAAAGCGAGGTTGAAAATATTTCGATATTGAAAGACGCGGCCGCTGCCATATACGGTATTTTAGGCGCGAACGGCGTTATCGTTGTAACAACCAAACGCGGCCAGGCCGGCGGGCCAAAGGTGAGCTTCAGTTCATCAGTAGGTATTGCCGATGCAATTCAATTGCCTAAAATGATGTCGGGCTTTCAAATGGCTACCTATTTGAATGATATTGAGCAAACCAGGTATAACCACACCATAACCCCCGAAGGTTATATCAACGGCGATTTAAGCAATAAAGACTTAAAATACTATACGCCTGATGAGCTTGAGTATTTTAAAGCTAATAACCAGAATTTCCTGGAGCAGGCGTTTAAACCGGCAGTAACCAGCAGGAACGCGCTTAGCATAACCGGGGGTAATGATAAGGTTACCTATTTTGCCGGCGCGAACTACGTAAATCAAAACTCTAACTTTAAAGGTGTAAATACCAATCGCTTCGGGTTTAGGGCGAGTGTTGATGCAAAAGTTGCTAAAGGTTTAAAACTTTCATTGTCGTTGAGCGAAGACCTTGCAAAGAGCCGGATTTACTGGTACAAACTTTCAAGCACCAGCGAAAGCCCGGATAACGACTTTCTGTCGCTTAACCAGGCACCACCATGGCAAAAATATTTTATCGACGGGCACCCTGTATACTTAGGTACCAGCAATAATGATAACCTTAACTTCTTTGCTGTTCAAAATTCCAATAACTACACAGGTAATAATAACACTGTATTTAATGGTTTAGCCAATTTGAGTTACGAAATTCCGGGCATTAGCGGGTTAACTGCCAATGTAAGCTACAACCGTAATCTTAATAATGCCTTTAACAAGCAATATGGCTCAACATTTTATTATAACCAATATTCGGGCGAAGGCGACAATAACCATATTCCCGGAGGAACGGTGGTAGGCGTAAAAGCGATAAAAAATGGTGATAGGGTGCGCCTTACACCAACAATGGCCGATAATTACCAGTTCAATGCAAATCTTACTTATCACAAAAGGTTTGGCGCGCATGAAATTACAGCCCTTGCGTTGTATGAGCAATATGAATCATACAGCGAAGGTGTGGCTGCTGAGGCCGACGGTGTAATTGTGGGTGGAAAGGACAACCAGACATTCACCATCGGCGAGCAATCATCAAACCAGGCCACAATGGTGAAGGAATATGGCCGTAAAGCTGTTGCAGGTAGGGTAAATTATGCCTACGCCGATAAATACCTGGTTGAATTGGCCATGAGGGCGGATGCTAATACTAACTTTGCACCGGGCCACCAGTGGGGATATTTCCCTTCGGCTTCGGCAGGTTGGGTAGTTTCAAAAGAAAATTTCTTTAAATCAGTAAGCTTTGTTGACCTTTTGAAATTCAGAGGTTCGGTAGGTTTGTTGGGTTCTGATAATACACCTTCATTCTTGTATGCGGTTAACTACCAGTTTGGTACCGGCAACAAAGGCGGTGCTGTTTTCGGCGGCAATGGCGACAGGGGCCTCGGCGCACTGCTAAATATCGCTATCCCGAATGCTAATTTAACCTGGGACCATGACCTGAAAACAAACTACGGTTTAGATGCCGCTTTCCTGGGTAACCGCTTATCAGTTTCGGCCGATTATTTCTGGGAGCACCGCTATGATATGCTTGCATCGCTGAACACTTCAGTTCCTGTAACTATAGGTGCAGCGCCATCTGCCGAAAATTATGGTATCGTCAATACTTTCGGATACGAGATCTCTGTAAGTTGGAAAGACAAAATCGGTTCTAATTTTAGCTATAATTTTAGCCCGTTCTTTTCATGGAGCGATAATAAATACATTAAATACGATATCTCTGCCGCGCAGGTGGGTACCATTCAGGATTTGACCGGGAAATCAAGCGACCAGGGAACACTCGGTTACAAATCACTTGGTATCATCCGTACACAAGCAGATGCTGACGCGATCATTGCCGAAAGGGCCGCAGCAGCCGGTGGCGCGCAAAACGTTAAGATTTTTGGTTACGTGCCTTCACCCGGTATGATCAATTATGTTGACAAAAACGGCGACGGTATTATCAAACAAAACGATATCAACGACCAGTTTTATTTAGGTAAGAAATCATCAAACCACTACAATCTTGGCCTGAACTTTGGCGGTGCGTATAAAACATTAAGCTTAAATGTGGTTATGGGAATGAGCTGGGGTGGTAACCAATCAATCGAAAGCGCGGCCATTAAACAAGCCACTGCTAACCAGAACAGGCCTGTATTCTGGGCCGATCACTGGACCCCATCTAATCCAAATGCTAAATATCCCGACCCTTATTACTCGGACGACGTGAGTGCTACAAGTGATTTTTGGTTTGTTAGCCCCTTCACCTGGAATATTTCCAGTGCTAACTTAAGCTATACCCTGCCTGCTTCCATAACCAAAAGGCTCGGAATGTCAAGCATAAGGGCGTATGTGGTAGCTACAAACCCAATCAACTTTGTAAACCCATTCCCCGAACATTATCGTGATATTTCATCACCATTTGGGGCATATCCCAACTTACGCACAGTATCTTTTGGTTTAAACTTAGGCTTCTAAACTTTGAAAGACATGAAATTATTTAAAACCATATTTGCAGCTTTGATCGTATCAGCCCTGTTTACAAACTGTAAAAAAGTGCTTGATAAGGAAGATCTTACACACAGCACCCCCGGTCAGATTTTTAATGACTCAACGGTGGCTATTTTAAATATCAATTACCTGTACACAGCAAACCAGCCCGGCTGGTTTGGCGATACCGGCGGCGCTATCGGCAGCGGGGGCGACAAATGCGACGAATTTTACAGCGATAACGCATACGTAAAAGGCACGGTTACCATCGAAACTGTTGGTGACATTGGTACCTCGGTGAATATCAGCAATAACTACGGCCGCATCCGTAACATTAACCAAACCCTGCAGGACCTCGACGCCAGCACCTTGCCTGCCTCTACCAAAAACAGGTATAAAGCACAGGCTTATTTTTGGAGAGCTTTCAGGTATTTTGACCTGGTAAGGCTATATGGCGGTGTGCCGCTGGTATTAAAACCGCTTGATGCAATTGGTCAGGACGCCAAAAACGCGGCGCTTTTGCCTCGTAACAAAACCTCCGAATGCTTTAAACAAATTGTGAGCGATCTGGACAGCTGTATAAAATACCTGCCCGCCAAATGGAGCGGCAGCGATTACGGTCGCATTTCATCGGCTGCCGCGGCTGCATTTAAAGGAAGGGTGTTGCTAACTTATGCAAGTCCTCAGTTTAACCCCAGCAATGATGCAGCCCGCTGGCAAGCAGCTGCGGATGCCAATGATAAGGCAATGCAGATATTATCCGCTAATAACTACGGTTTAAACCCATCTTATGATAATATGTGGTTTACCGAAAATAGCAGCAATCCGGAGGCAGTATTGATAACAGGTTTTAACACATCATCAACCGATCAAAACCAGAATAACAATACCTACGATAACGCCACCCGTCCTGCTTATTTAGGTACTAAAGGCGGTTCCAATCAACCTACCTGGGATATTGTAAAATCATACCCGATGCTTGACGGAAAAGCACCAGGTACCTCGTTAAAGTATACCTATGATGATGCAACGTTTTTTGACAACCGCGATCCAAGGTTTAACAAAACTATTGCCTATAACGGTTGCAACTGGCCTATAAATGGCAATAGCTCTTATCGCCTGTGGACTTACTTTTATTACAATAAAGCGGATGGTTCCGGTGTTAAAACTACCGAACCGGCATCAGCAACCAACTCCGGGTTTTATTTGCGTAAAGCTATAGATCCCAATGTTAGCGTTGCAAATACACCATATATTGGTACAGATTGGATGGAGATCCGTTATGCCGAAGTTTTACTGAACCAGGCCGAATGTGCCGCCGCGTTAGGTAATGTAACTACCGGTTATACCAATATAACAGCTATCAGGAAACGTGCCGGTATTGAAGCAGGTGCCGATAACCTTTACGGTTTAGATGCAGGCATGAGCCCTGATCAGATGATCACCGCTATCATGAATGAACGTAAAATTGAGTTTGCCTTTGAAGGTAAACGCTATTGGGACCTTCGTCGCCGTAAATTGCTCGAAAGTACATTGAATGGTAAAATGAGAACGGGGCTTACAGTTACACTTAATAACAACGCAAGCGGTAAAGATTATCTTACCGGTACAAGAGATGCTTTAGCAGCTGCATCATTGGATGCTCTGTACAGCACATCTTTCACCGTTAAAACTAAAACTATGGATTCTTATAACATTGCGGTTCAGTCGGGAGATTACTTTTTCGGTATCCCTTCGGCGGCATTGTTAAATAATATCAATTTACAGCAAAATAACACCTGGGGTGGGCCGTTTGATCCGCTTCAATAATAAATTAATTGAACGATGGGTGCCTGCTAACCATTTAACAAAAGAAGATTACGAATACAAATATGAAAAAACACACAGCTTTATTTTTAGTAGCAGCGGCATTGGGTTTAGCTAAACCGGCTTTTGCCCAATACCCTGAAGTGCCGGAGAAGGTTAAAGCAGAGAGTGAAGCTTTGATGAAAGAGGCTACCCGTCGTTCAGATTCAGCATGGGCGGTCGCCCTGCCCATTATCCAGGCCGATCAGCGCCGTGGCAAAGTATACGTACCATGGGCCGCGCGCCCAACAGATTTGCCGCAAGCTAAGATCCCGGCTTTTCCGGGTGCCGAAGGGGGTGGTAAGTTTACCTTTGGTGGCCGTGGTGGTAAGGTATATGTAGTTACCAGTTTGGCAGATAATGGCCCCGGTACACTGCGCGAAGCCTGCGAAAAAGGCGGTGCACGTATCGTGGTATTTAATGTTGCGGGCATTATCCGCATCAAAACACCGATCATCGTGAGGGCTCCGTATATTACTATTGAAGGCCAAACTGCTCCGGGTGATGGCGTTTGCATCGCCGGCGAATCATTTTGGGTGAATACACATGACGTAATTATCCGTTATATGCGTTTCCGCCGCGGCGAAACCAATGTTGGTCGCCGTGATGATGCTTTGGGAGGCAACCCGGTGGGTAATATCATTGCCGATCACGTATCGGCGAGCTGGGGTCTGGACGAAAACTTTTCGATGTACCGCCACATGTTTGATCCGGGCGATGGCTCGAAAGAAGAAAAGCTGGGTACCGTGAACATTACTATCCAGAACTGTATCTATTCAGAATCATTGGATTACTGGAACCATGCTTTCGGTTCGACAACGGGTGGCGAAAACAGCTCATTAATGCGGAACCTTTGGGCCGATAATACTGGCCGGAACCCTTCAGTTGGCTGGAATGGTGTTTACAACTTTGTAAACAACGTGGTATTTAACTGGCACCACCGCTCAATGGACGGCGGCGATTATACCACCAATTATAACGTGATCAATAACTACTTTAAGCCGGGTCCGGTTACACCTAAAGACGAGCCGGTTGGTCACCGCATTCTGAAACCGGAATCGGGCAGGAGCAAGCTGAAAGAGAAAGTATTCGGTCGTGTTTATGCATCAGGTAATATTATGGAAGGTTATCCCGAAGTTACCAAAGATGCGTGGAACGGTGGTATTCAGGTTGAAGGCCCTGGTGGCAAAGAATTACCTGACGCTGGTCAGTACAAGGATTATATGAAATCAGATGTTCCATTCCCGATGCCTCCGATGACTATCCTATCGGCAAAAGATGCCTTTAAATTTGTTATCGCTAATGCCGGGGCAACGCTGCCAAAACGCGATCCGGTTGATGTGCGCATCACCGAGCAGGTACGTACCGGTAAGATAACTTATAAAGAAATGAAAACCGATACTGCTTACCAGTTTAAAGTGCGTAAATTACCTAAAGACTCGTACAAGCTGGGTATTATCACTGCTCCATGGCAGGTTGGTGGCTATCCTGAATATAAAGGCACGCCTTACAAAGATTCGGACAATGATGGTTTGCCTGATGCATGGGAATTGGCTCATGGCCTGAACCCTAAAGATGGGAATGACTCGGCCCTGCCTGCAAGAAATGGCGGTGGTTATTCTAACATCGAAGTATATTTAAATACAGTAGCCGTTAAAGGCGAAAAGAAGCTTGCTTCGTTAAAATAATAAAAGATACTAATGCGGGGACTTAAATTTAATAGGGGTTTTTATTTTTTGGTTGGTTTAATGATCGGGGGTATGCTTTTGCATACCCCCTTATTTGCGCAGGACAAAAAGAAAGCTCCTAAACCACAGCCCCCCGTTGCTGCCGATAAAAATGGCAAACTAAACTACATTGCAGCGCCCAATGGCGACCGCATTCCTGATTATTCGTACTGCGGATATATGGCTTCTGAAAAGCCAATTCCATTTATACCTGTTAAAGTTGTAGTGCCCGTAAAAGTAGGCGATGCTACATTAAGGATCCAGGCCGCTTTAGATTATGTAGCCGGATTACCTGCCGATAAAGATGGTTTTCGTGGCGCAGTATTGCTTAACAAGGGTACATACCAGGTTAACGGTAGCCTTAAAATAAATGCTTCAGGCGTTGTATTGCGCGGAAGCGGGATGGCTACCAACGGTACCTTACTATTTGCAGCCGGGACCGACAGGGAAACCTTTATTCATGTTACCGGCAAAAATGACCGGCAGACATCCAAAGAAATTAAAATTACAGATGCCTATGTTCCGGTAAATGCCAACACTTTGCACATTGCTGAAGGCGCAGGCCTAAGAACCGGCGACATGGTGTTGATCCACCGCCCGAGCACACAGGCCTGGATCAGTACTATCAAAACCGATCATTTTGGTGGCGACTTAACCGCCCTGGCCTGGAAACCCGGCGAACGCGATATTTACTGGGATAGGAAAGTTATATCAGTAGAAAGTAACAAAGTTACCCTTGACGCACCTTTAACAACAGCATTAGATACTGCATACGGCGGTGGTTTGATAGCTTCTTATCAATGGCCCGGCAGAATTGTGCAGGTGGGGATCGAAAACTTAAAACTGCAATCAGCTTACGATGCTTCAAACGCAAAAGACGAAGCGCACCGCTGGATGGCTATCACTATAGAGAATACGAGCGACGCCTGGGTACGCCAGGTAACCTTTGAGCATTTTGCAGGTTCGGCGGTGTTTGTTGGCACTACCGGAAACCGGGTTACAGTTGAGGATTGTAAATCGCTCGCGCCGGTTTCGGAAATAGGAGGACAGCGCCGTAATACGTTCGTGACTATGGGTGGGCAAAATCTATTTCAGCGTTTATATTCCGAACAAGGTTTTCATGATTTTGCTACCGGATATTGCGCGCCGGGGCCTAATGCTTTTGTGCAATGTATGTCGGTAGGTTCATTGAGTTTCAGCGGAGGTATTGATAGCTGGGCCTCGGGCGTTCTGTTTGATATCGCTAACATCGATGGACAGCCGTTAAGCTATATGAACCGCGGGCAGGACGGACAGGGTGCCGGATGGAGCGCGGCCAACAGCCTGTTCTGGAATTGTACTGCAGCCCGTGTTGATTGCTACCAGCCACCCACCGCTCAAAACTGGGCTTTTGGTACCTGGGCCCAATTTGCGGGCGATGGTTACTGGAGCACACCAAACAGCACTATCAGCCCAAGAAGCTTTTATTATACTCAACTGGCCAACCGGCTTAGTAAAAATGTAACTAAACAGGCTGATATTCTGTATCCGGCCACCGAACCATCAAGCAGCCCAACGGTTGAGCAAGCTGCCGAATTAATGGCCGCTGCCCGTAAACCTGCTTTTACCATGAGCGATTGGATAGATCAGTCGCCCAAGAGAAATTCTATCAGCACTTCATCGGCAAATGCCAAAACCATTGATGAAATAGGATATAAACGCCCCGCTGTTGCTGCATTGGCACCCAAAATGAGTATCACGAACGGATGGCTCACCCGTGGTAATATGGTTTTAACCGGCAGGCATTTTGAAACACCATGGTGGAGCGGAACCGTGCATCCCGATTATACCGAAAAAGAGGCTAAACCTGCCATCTCCCGCTGGGTACCCGGCCAAACCGGAACTGGTTTAACTGACGACCTGAACGCGGTAACCGACTGGATGCAGAAAGGTAATATTGTAGTTTTTGAACATAACTACGGCTTATGGTATGATCGCCGCCGCGATGACCATGAGCGGATCCGCCGGATGGACGGCGATGTTTGGGCCCCGTTTTATGAACTGCCCTTTGCCCGCAGCGGTAAAGAACTGGCTTACGACGGCTTAAGCAAATACGACTTGACCAAATACAATACATGGTATTGGAACCGCCTGAAACGATTTGCCAATCTGGCCGATCAGAAAGGATTGGTGCTGGTCCACCAAAACTATTTTCAGCACAATATTATTGAGGCCGGCGCGCATTATACTGATTTTCCATGGCGTACAGCCAATAATATTAATGGCAGCGGTTTCCCTGAACCGGTACCTTACGCCGGTGATAAGCGCCAGTTTATGGCCGAACAGTTTTATGACGAAACTAATCCCGCAAGGCGTAAGCTGCATATTGCCTACATCAATAAGTGCATGGACAACTTCGCCGGTAATACCGGGGTGATCCAGCAGATTGGAGCGGAATTTACCGGTCCGCTGCATTTCATGAAGTTTTGGGTAGAAACCATTAAGCAATGGGAAACCACGCATAAAAAGAAACAGATCATTGGGTTGAGCGCCACGAAGGATGTACAGGACGCTATACTTGCTAATCCGGCTACAGCTTCGGTCATCAATGCTATCGATATTCGTTACTGGTACTACCAGGCCAACGGAACGGCTTATGAACCCATCGGCGGCCAAAGCCTGGCCCCACGCCAACAGGCCCGGATCTTTAAACCCAAGGCTTCATCGTTTGAGCAGGTTTACCGCGCGGTACACGAGTACCGTACCAAATACCCGGATAAAGCTGTGCTTTATTCTGCCGATGGCTATGATCATTTTGGCTGGGCCGTATTCATAGCCGGGGGATCATTGCCGGTGCTGCCTGCAAATACCAATAAAGCTTTCCTAACTGATGCAAGCAGCATGAAACCTGCTGAGTTGCCGGGTTCGCCTAAAGATCAATGGGCTTTGGCTTCATCAAAAGGGTACATCGTTTATAGCAACGGCGGTGATATCCACCTTGATTTATCGGCAGGTATCACTTACAAAGGCCAATGGATCGATCCTAAAACCGGCGAGCTTTTACCCGGTGCCGAAACGATAAAAGGTGCTGCAAATACAGAAATTAAAGCACAAGGCAACGAGGCTGCCATTTTATGGTTGAGCCGGAATTGAATAAAGGAATTAAAAGGAGGGGATTTGCGCGATTCCCCTCTCGAGAGGGGCGGAGGGGTGTGTTTAACAAAGCGGTAATAAACGCGGACGAAACACACCCCTGCCAACGCTCGGCCAAACGCGCCCCCTCTCAAGAGGGGAACTTTGGAAATCTCAGGGTCCTCTCCGAGAGACCCCGAGGGGACGAAAAAAATAATAAAGAACGGAGGGCCCGCGCGATTCCCCTCTCGAGAGGGGCGGAGGGGTGTGTTTAACAAAGCGGTAATAAACGCGGACGAAACACACTCCTGCCAACGCTCGGCCAAACGCGCGCCCTCTCAAGAGGGGAACTGATAAAAGTTACTATATGATGCTTAAAAAATCTACCATACTAATTGCCATTGCCTGTTTGTTTTTTGCATTTAAAAGCAATGAAACAACCATGCCACGATTAAGCATATCCACCAATCACCGCTATTTCATGGCCGGCGATAAGCCATTTTTCTGGCTGGGTGATACCGGTTGGCTGCTGTTTTCTAAACTGAAAAGAGAGGAAGCCGAACAATACCTTGATGTCCGTGCTAAACAAGGCTTTAATGTGATCCAGGTAATGGTGGTGCATAACATCAAAGAAACCAATGCCTACGGCGATTCGGCCCTGAGCAATAAGAATATCGCTGCACCAAAAACAACCCCCGGCAATACCTTTGGCAAAGGAGATGAATATGATTATTGGGACCATATTGATTGGATCATCACCAAAGCTGCCGAAAAAGGTTTATACGTAGCCATGGTGCCGGTTTGGGGATCAGTTGTTAAAGAGAGCCATATCGGTGCTGATAAGGCGAAGACCTATGCCGAATTTTTAGCCAAAAGATACCGCGGCCGCTCAAATGTGATCTGGATGAATGGCGGCGACATCGCCGGTTCCGATTCGTTAAAAACCTGGAATGCCATCGGTAACACTTTGCATGATGTTGATGGTACGCATCTGATAACTTACCATCCACGTGGCCGTACGCAATCATCAAAATGGTTTCATAACGAAAGCTGGTTAGATTTCAATTGCTTCCAGTCGGGCCATCGTACTTATGCTCAGGATACCTCAAAAAAGGATTTAAAATATGGCCAGGACAACTGGCGCTATGTGGAAACGGATTACAATCTATCACCCATAAAACCTACGCTTGATGCTGAGCCATCGTATGAAAAAATTCCTTACGGATTACACGATACCAAACTACCCCGCTGGACTGCGGCCGATGTAAGACGTTATGGTTACTGGTCGGTTTTTGCCGGGGCCTGCGGGTATACCTATGGCGATAACGATGTGATGCAAATGCACAAACCGACTGATAAAGACAGCGCTTACGGTTCAAAAGGATACTGGTATAATTCAATTAATGATCCGGGGGCAAGGCAGATGATTTATTTGAAAAAGCTGATGCTGTCACGCCCATATCTTGATCGTGTGCCTGATCAGTCATTGATCGCAGATAACAACGGAAATAAGTATAACAGGCTGATAGCTACCCGTGGTAAAAACTATGCCTTTGTTTATACCTATACCGGCCGGGAGATGAATATCAACGCTGATCAACTGGAGGGCACAAAATTAAAAGCATCATGGTTTAACCCGCGCAACGGGCAAACTGCGACTGTCGGAACCTTCGCGAAAGCTAAAACAATCAAATTTAAGCCACCCGGCAAAGTATCAAACGGTAACGACTGGGTGCTCATTATCGACGCGATATAAATGAAACGGGCGATTAAACATATCATTTTTTTATTAGCCATTGCGTTGATGTTTTCATGTAAGGCAAGTAAAAGCGTGTACCTCTTTACCTCGTTTCATGAGCCGGCTAATGAAGGCCTGCGCTTTTTGTACAGCAACGATGCTTACCACTGGAACGCCATCGATCACATTTTCATTAAACCGGAGGTTGGCGATGCCAAAATCATGCGTGATCCTTCCATCGCCCAGGGGCCTGACGGAGTTTATCATCTGGTATGGACAACCGGCTGGAAAAACGATAAAGGTATCGGTTATGCCAGCTCAAGGGACCTCATACATTGGTCGGCCGAGCAGCATATTGAGGTAATGGCCAATGAACCTACCGCGGTGAATGCCTGGGCACCGGAGTTATTTTACGATGAGGATAACAAGTATTTCATTATCGTTTGGGCTTCAACTGTGCCTTTCCGCTTTCCGAAAGGGCAGGAGGATGAAAATAACAATCACCGCCTTTACTATACCACAACTAAAGATTTTAAAACTTTCAATCCCTCAAAGCTTTTTCTTGATCCGGGTTTTAGTGTAATTGATGCGGAGATCGTAAAACGGGCAAAGAATGATTATGCCCTGGTGATGAAGGATAATACCCGGCCTAACCGTAATATCCTCGTGGCTTTCAGTAATAATCCGCTGGGGCCTTATCGTAATTACACGCCGAGATTTACTGAGCCCTTTAGCGAAGGGCCGAGCATGATCAAGGCAGGCGATAACTGGCTGATCTATTATGATTCGTACCGGTTAAAAAGATATGGCGCCATGCGCACAACCGATTTTAAAACTTTTACCAACCTGGCCGATAGTGTAAGTGTACCGGTGGGGCATAAGCACGGTACCATATTTAAGGTTACTAAAAAACAGCTTGCGCAGCTTTTACAGGCAGCCGGGCAAACCAAAGCAGCTAAACATGAATAAGTTCATCATCATATTGTTTTTTATATCGATGGCCGGGATAGCCCATGCACAGGATACAGTGCATTACAGCGGCAATACCATAGCTAATGTCGATTACCATCACGGGCAGCTAACCCCGGTGATAGGCGTACACAGCAGGCAGATTTTCAGGGCCAACCGTGAACATCCTGAACTGGCTGAAGGCTTCGGTTTTACTTACAATCATGCGCCCATGCTGGCCTACTGGAACAATACTTTTTATGTTGAATACCTGAGCGATAAGGTAGGCGAAAGCGTACCGCCGGGCCAAACCCTGCTCATGACCTCGAAAGATGGCGAAGTATGGTCAAAACCTACCGTAATTTTCCCTCAGTATAAAATACCCGATGGCACTACCAAAGAAGGGCATCCCGGCGTGGCGAAAGACCTGTATTCGGTAATGCACCAGCGTATGGGTTTTTATACTTCCAAATCAAAACGCTTGCTGGTGCTGGGTTTTTATGGGATTTGTTTGGATGGTCATGATGATCCGAATGATGGCTTGGGCATTGGTCGCGTAGTGCGTGAAGTATTGTCGAATGGCAAATTCGGTCCGGTCTATTTCATCCACTACAACCCTAAATGGAACGAAAAGAATACCTCATATCCTTTTTATAAAAAGAGCAAAGACAAAGGCTTTGTGCAGGCTTGCGACGAGCTGATGGCCAACCCGCTGATGATGATGCAATGGGTTGAGGAAACGGATAAAAAAGACCCGCTGATCCCGCTGCATAAAGATTATAAAGCATTTAATTTTTATCACCTGCCCGATGGCCGTGTGGTTGGCTTATGGAAATACGCGCTTACCGCTATCAGTACCGATAACGGCAAAACCTGGCCAACAAATGCCGCCCGTGCACCACGTTTTGTAACTGCCAACGCCAAGATCTGGGGACAGCGCACATCCGACGGTAAATATGCTACGGTTTACAATCCTTCGGAGTTTCGCTGGCCGCTGGCCTTATCGGTTAGTAAAGACGGATTGGATTATACTAATTTGTTATTGGTTAACGGCGAGATCACCACCATGCGTTATGGCGGCGCTTACAAATCATACGGCCCGCAATATACACGCGGTATCGAAGAAGGGAATGGTACCCCGCCGGATGGCAAACTTTGGGTTACTTATAGCATGAACAAGGAGGACATCTGGGTATCATCCATCCCGGTACCGATCACCGAAAAAGCGGACGCGCATGCCAATGAGGTCTTTAACGAACTACCTGCCGGTAAAGAATTGGAGAAATGGAACACCTACAGCCCGCAATGGGCACCTGCGGCTATAGATAAGTCACCCGATGGAGAACGGGCATTAACCCTAAAAGATAGCGACCCCTTTGATTTTGCCAAAGCAGAACGTGTTGTGCCTGTTTCAAAAAAATTAATGACCGACTTCACCATCACCGCCGGGCAAAATAATACCGGTATGCTGGATCTCGAATTTCAGGATGAAAAAGGTACTGCTGCTATCAGGCTTACGCTTGATTCGGCTGGGCAGTTCAGGACCAAGGCCGGGTATCGCAACAGAAATTTTATGAAGTATGAAGCCGGTACGCAATATCATGTGGTAATAAAGCTGAATACCGATACCCGCTTTTACACGGTGAATGTAAACGGAAAGGATGTACTTACCGGCCTGTTTTTCGCGCCGGTGCTGAGTGTAAACCGGGTGGTGTTCCGTACCGGGGATATCCGGAGGTTCCCGGATGCTGATACCCCTACCGATCAGGATTACGACCGGCCAAACGCAGGAGAATCAGCGAAGCAAGCTGTTTTCTATATCAAATCATTTAAAACAAGTAGTTACTAATGTTACGCCTGATAAAATATTGTTGGTTGACGATATGCCTGCTAAGCTCCGGAATTGCCGGGGCGCAGGTTGTTTTGCCCAAAGTATTAGGCAACAATATGGTATTGCAGCGTAATGCTCCGGTGCCTGTCTGGGGCACTGCAACATCGGGCGAAAAGGTAACGGTAAAGTTCGCTAAGCAAACCAAAACAACCACGGCAGATGCGGCGGGCAAATGGATGGTAAAGCTTGACGCGATGCCTGCATCTGCCAAACCAGCGACGCTGACGATCTTAGGAAAAAACACTATTCAACTGCAAAATATACTGGTGGGCGAGGTATGGCTTTGCTCAGGCCAATCAAATATGCAGTACGAAATGCGCAAGAACAGCAAGGTGAAAAAGCCGGATACCAGTACAGCAAACTCGCCGGTTGATGAGCTGGATCGCGCACATAACCCACAGATCAGGATCTTCCTGGTTACGCAGAAAAATATGTTAAAGCCCGATTCAACCCACTCGGGATGGAGCGTGGCCGAAGATTCGGCTTTGAGGGCATTTTCAGCTGCGGGCTATTTCTTCGCTAAAAACCTGCAGCATGATCTCAATGTACCGGTAGGTATTATTTCATCGGCAGTGAGCGGTAGCCGTATCGAGCCCTGGATCTCGCAGGAGGGTTTTGATGCTATCCCATATTTCAAGGCAAATAATATTAAAATTGATGGCGATCCGGGTAAGTTTTATGCCAAAATGATTGAACCAGTTGCTCCGTTCGCGCTGAAAGGCTTTTTATGGTACCAGGGCGAAAGCGCCTGCTTTTTAGGTGAAACCATCAGCTATACCTACAAAATGGAGGCGCTGATCAATAACTGGCGTGAACTCTGGGCCGATAAAACATTGCCGTTTTATTACGTGCAGATAGCGCCGTATTACTATACCCAGGGAAAAGGCCCCGTAACCTATACCTCATTTACCGAACCCGAATTGCGCGAAGCGCAGGCCGCAGCTTTGCAGATTCCGCATACAGGTATGATCATTACAACTGACCTGAACGATGATCTCAAAAATATCCACCCGCCATTTAAATGGGAGATAGGTAGAAGGTTGGAACTACAGGCACTCGCCAATACCTATAAACAACAGGTAGTTTTTTCGGGCCCGGTGTACAAAAGCATGAAAATAAACGGCGACAAGATCATCCTTGAGTTTGAGCATGTAGGTACCGGATTGGAGAGCCACGATGGTAAACCACTAACTGATTTCACTATTGCCGGGGCTGATGGCAACTTTGTTGCCGCCACTGCCATAATAAAAGGGAATACGGTTGAAGTATCGGCTACGTCAGCTACCAAACCTGTAGCCGCGCGCTTTGCCTGGTCGGAGTCCGCTCAGCCTAATTTTTATAACAAGGATGGTTTGCCTGCTGCTCCCTTCCGTACAGATAATCCTTTGAAATTTACTTTAACTGCTAACTGAATATACTAATGAAATCTGCCTGCTTTAAAATATGGATTGTTTTACTATTTGTTATCAGCCGGTCGGTAAGCCATGCCCAGGAAACACAAAAGTTATTCCTGTCGGGTACAGGGAGCGATCATACAGTAAACTGGCAGTTTTTCTGCACCGCGGGCAATAATTCGGGCAAGTGGACTACCATCCCTGTTCCCTCAAACTGGGAGTTTCAGGGTTTTGGTAAGTACAACTACGGTCTTGCTAAGGATAGTTTAAGAGGTAAGGAGCAAGGGCTTTATAAATACGAGTTTAACGTGCCCGCATCATGGCAGGGTAAAGCCATAAACATCGTTTTTGATGGCTCCATGACCGATACCGAGGTGAAGTTAAACGGCAAATCCGCCGGACCAATTCACCAGGGATCATTTTACCGTTTCAAATACGATGTAAGCGCTTCGCTTAATTACGGCAAATCAAACCTGCTGGAGGTAACTGTATCCAAACATTCGGCCAATGCATCAGTAAACGCAGCCGAACGCAAAGGTGATTTCTGGATCTTCGGTGGGATTTTCAGGCCGGTATTTTTAGAAGCCGCCCCTAAATCGCACATCAGCTATTACGCTGTTGATGCCAAAGCCAATGGTGATTTAAAAGCACGACTGCGGCTGACATCTGTAAAAAGCGGTATAATAACAGGACAGGTATATGCCTTGACCGGCCAAAAGTTAGGTACTCCTTTCTCCGTCAAAGTTAATACGGGCGATACCCTTGTCAATATCAGCACGCATGTAGTTTCTCCTAAATTATGGTCGCCGGAGTTCCCTAATCTATATAAAGTAGTGTTTACGCTGAATGAAAATGGCAAGCCTGTTCATACTGTAAAACAACGCATCGGCTTCCGTACGGTTGAATTGAGGGAACATGACGGTATTTATGTAAACAACGCAAAGATCAAATTTAAAGGTGTAAACCGCCATTCGTTTTGGCCAACCACAGGCAGGGCCTTAAACAAAAAGGTAAGCATTGGGGATGTTCAGCTGATGAAAGACATGAACATGAACGCGGTACGTATGTCGCACTACCCTCCTGATGATCATTTCCTGGACGTATGCGATTCATTGGGTCTTTTTGTACTGGACGAGCTTACCGGCTGGCATCATGCCTATGACGATGTGGTTGGCTCCAAATTAGCAAAAGAGCTGATCGAAAAAGATATCAATCACCCATCCATCGTTCTATGGGATAACGGTAATGAAGGAGGTTTTAACTTCAACCTCGATCATTGGTTTGATGAGCTGGATCTTCAAAAACGCCCGCTGATCCATCCATGGGGCATCTTCCGCGGAACAAATACGCAGCATTACATCAACTACGACTACGGCACCAACACCGGAATAAATGGTCACGACATATTTTTCCCGACCGAGTTTTTACACGGCTTATACGATGGTGGCGCAGGCGCCGGACTGGATGATTTCTGGAAACAGATGTGGCATACGCCAATTTCGGCAGGTGGTTTTATCTGGGACTTTGCTGATGAAGCCGTAGTTCGTACCGATAAAAACGGTGAGCTTGATACCGATGGCGATCACGGCCCCGACGGTATTGTAGGCCCTTACCACGAGAAGGAAGGCAGCTATTATGCTATTAAAGAAATCTGGAGCCCGGTTTACCTGGAACCACGCGAAATAACTCCTGCGTTCAATGGTACCTTGCGTTTAGAGAATAGGTATTCCTTCACCAACCTCAAACTATGCACATTCAGCTATAAACTGGCTACGCTCAATGGGGCTGCTTCAACCAGTAAAAAAGGTACTATTGCTTCACCTGAAGTTGCGCCCGGTCAGTATGGAAACCTGCAATTACAATTACCAAAGGACTGGCAAAATTATGATGTGCTGTATATATCGGCTTTTGATGTAAACAAGCACGAGCTGTTTACCTGGAATTTTCCGGTAAGCAACCATGATAAGATCACTAACCGTATTATCACTAAAACAGGCGGAAGCAAGGCTGTAATTACCGAAACGGATTCGCTGTACAAGGTAAAAACCGGTAACGGGATCGAGTTGGCGTTTAACCGCAATTCGGGCATATTGGTTAGTGTGAAAAACGCTAAGGGCGATATTCCTTTCAACAATGGCCCTGTGTTGGTTGAAGGGCAGGATCAAACAGGTTTTGAAAAGCTCACCTATCATTATGAAGGCGATAACCTGGTGGTTGAGGGAGTATTTCCACCCAAAAAATCCGAGCCTTTATTGAAGTGGACGATCTACCCATCGGGCTGGGTGCAGCTTGAGGTAAAATATTGGCCGATTGGCGAGGATGCTCCGTTGCTTGGCGTTAATTTCTCCTTCCCCGAAAAAGAGATCAAGGGGGTTAGCTATATGGGCGACGGCCCCTACCGGGTATGGAAAAACCGCATGAAAGGCACGTCGCTGGGTGTATGGGATAAAACGTACAACAATACCATAACCGGGCAAGGCAAGGTTGTTTACCCGGAGTTTAAAGGCTATTACTCCAATTTATATTGGATGAAATTGCAAACCACCGGGCAGCCTGTAACTATAGTATGCAACAGCCGCGATGTTTTTATGCGCCTGTTTACCCCGGCAAATCCTGCAAAAACATATAATGTAGCACCGGCTTTCCCTCCGGGCGATATTTCGTTTATGCATGGTATAACGCCGATAGGTACCAAATCGCAAAAGCCTGAAAAGCTTGGTCCGGGCGGGCAAAAGAACCAATATTTTAATTACGACAGGAATATAGAAGATGCGCTTTCGCTGAACCTGTATTTTGATTTTTCTGGTAAATAACGGATGAAAAGGTTGTTTGCACATATAAGCTTGGCTACAGCGGTTATTTTAACCTGCCTGGGCAATTGCTATGCGGATGGCCGTATCGGTTTGCAAAACCTGAAATGCGAAATGCTGAATGATCCGTTAGGCATCGGCACCGGTAAACCACGATTGAGCTGGCAAATCACCGGCGATGTCCGGAATATCAACCAGGTAGCTTATCAAATCCTGGTAGCCTCAACTCCCGAAAAGCTAACATCTGGGCAAGGCGATCTGTGGGATTCGCACAAAATAAACTCCGCTGAATCCATCATGATCAGCTACGCGGGCAAACCCCTGGAGAGCCGTGCGGCATGTTATTGGAAAGTCAGGGTATGGACAAACAAAGGTGTAAGCAATTGGAGCAAACCCGCTTTGTGGAGCACCGGTCTTTTACACCCCACCGATTGGAAAGCTAAATGGATAGGCTGTGACCGTGGTTTTTCCTGGGATAGCGTGTCTAAGTTTTCGCGCCTTTCGGCCCGGTATTATCGCCGCGGGTTTAGTTTAAACAAAACCATCAAACGCGCCACGGCTTACATAGTTGGTTTGGGTCATTATGAGTTGTATATAAATGGACAAATGATTGGCGATCAGGTTTTGGCCCAGGCTCCTACCGACTACACAGAATCTGTTAAGTACAACACCTTTGATGTTACCGCTTATCTGAAACAGGGTAATAACGCAATCGGAACGGTATTAGGCAATGGCCGGTATTTTACCATGCGGCCAAAGTACAAGCCCAAAAAGATCAAAGAATTTGGTTTCCCCAAAATGCTGTTGCAACTGGAGGTGGAATATACCGACGGAACCAAACAAACCATCGTAAGCGATGACAACTGGCATTTTACTGCCGATGGCCCTATCCGTACCAATAACGAGTATGACGGTGAAGAATACGACGCCACTAAAGAGTTTGCTGGATGGGATCAACCCGGTTTCAATGACAGCCAATGGCTTAAAGCCGAACTGGTGCAGGCACCCGGCGGTAAGCTTGACGCGCAGATGAACGAGCCGATCAGGGTGATGGATACCATCAAACCTGTCAGCATCAATCAGCTTAACAAAGATGTATGGATCCTGGATCTGGGGCAAAATATGGCGGGCTGGTTGCAGATGCGGGTGAAAGGGAACCGGGGCGATAAAATAACTCTCCGTTATGCCGAAACACTGCAGCCCAATAATGAGCTTTATATAGCTAATCTCCGCGATGCCAAAGTAACCGATGTATATATGCTGAAAGGTGGAGCTGAAGAAACCTGGCACCCGGTGTTTGTATATCACGGTTTCAGGTATGTGGAGATCAGCGGCTATCCTGGTAAACCTGAATTAGCCGATTTTGAAGGACAGGTAGTTTACGATGCCTTGCCAACTATCGGCCGTTTTGAAACATCTAACGCCATCGTCAACAAAATCTATCATAATGCTTATTGGGGGATGCTGAGCAATTATAAAGGTATGCCTGTAGATTGCCCGCAGCGTAATGAACGCATGCCCTGGCTGGGTGATAGGGCGGTAGGTTCACTTGGTGAAAGCTTTGTGTTTGCCAATGGAAATTTCTACGCCAAGTGGCTGGATGATATAGCGCAATCGCAAAAGCCGGATGGTGCCATCCCCGATGTAGCGCCCGCTTACTGGAATTATTATAGCGATAACATGACCTGGCCCGGCACTTATATCCTGGTGGCTGATATGCTTTACCGCCAGTTTGCCGATAAAGCCCCCATTGAAAAGCACTATGCCTCCATGAAAAAATGGATGGATTATATGCGGGTTAAGTACATGAAAAATAACATCGTCACCAAAGATAAATATGGTGATTGGTGTGTACCGCCCGAATCATTGGAACTGATCCATGCCAAAGATTCATCATTAAATACCGATGGGCAACTGATTGCCACAGCCTATTACTATCACTTATCTGGCTTGATGGAAAAGTTTGCCGGTATGCTACACAAATCTGCTGATGTAAAGTTTTTTGCTGCCATGCAACAAAATGTAGGCAAAGCATTTAATGATAAATACTTTGATAAAAGCACATCAAAATACAGCAACAATACGGTTACCGCCAACCTGTTGCCATTGTATTTCGGGATCACATCATCTGCCAATAAACAGGCTGTATTTAGAAACATAGTCGCTAAGATCAACGAGGCACATGATCATATAAGTACCGGTGTAGTCGGTACCCAATGGCTCATGCGCGGAATTGCCGAATTTGGTCGCCCCGATCTGGCCTGGAAGATTGCATCTAACACTTCATACCCAAGCTGGGGTTATATGGCCGATAGGGGAGCTACTACTATTTGGGAGTTATGGAACGGCGATACCGCTAATCCGGCCATGAATTCACGTAACCATATCATGCTGCTGGGCGATCTGATTGCCTGGTTTTACCAGGACGCAGCCGGGATAAAAACGGTTAACGCAGGCTTTAAGCAACTGGTTATGGAGCCGGCGATTATTAATGGTTTGAATAGTGTTAACGCTTCGTACCAAACAGCCTATGGCACTGTGAAAAGCAATTATACCAATACCAAAAGCAGTTTTAACTGGCATGTTACCGTACCGCCAAACAGTTCGGCACTGGTTTATGTGCCTGCAAAATATATGGATGAAGTAACCGAGGGCGGGAAGAAAATATCAGCTATAAAAGAAATTAAAGCGATAAAGATGGAGAACGGGAGAGCGGTGCTCAGCATTGGCTCTGGTGACTATGATTTTGAAGTAAAATATTAAACCAACATTGATATGAAAAAATTAAACATGGCGAGTGCTATGATGATAGTTTTACTGTCGCTGTCGGGCACGTTGAAAGCCCAGCAACAACAGGTAACTAAAACAGCCCAATCTCCCGAAGCCAAGGCCAAAGCCGATGCTGAGGTGGAAAAGAAAGCTACGGATTGGGTTGCCTCCTTATCGCTTACTGATACGGCGAAGGCTACGCGTGTAAAAAATATAATCGCAACCCATCTTAAAGCCATCCGCGACTGGAATAACAGCCATTCGTATGAAGCTGTGCCGGCAGGTATCGATCCGGCTACTGGGAAAGCATTAAGCACAATGGACAGGCAGATCATCATAAACTCTTCGCTGCCAAAATCGGTACATGAAAACCTGATGACCGGATTACGGGCGGATTTAACCGGTGAGCAGGTTGAAACCATATTGGATAAATACACCATTGGCAAGGTAGCCTTTACGCTGGCCGGTTATAAAGCGATTGTTCCGGATCTGACACCTGTTGAAGAAGCCACAATTCTTGCTAATCTGAAACAGGCCCGCGAGCAGGCCGTCGATTTTAAAAACATCAAACAGGTATCGGCCATTTTCGAGATCTACAAGACCAAAAACGAGCAATATCTTAATACTAATGGCCGCAACTGGCAACAGCTTTTTAAGGCTTATGTTGAATCGGTGAAAGCTAAGAAAGCTGCTGACGCTGCCAAAAAATTGAACTAAAACAATGAATTACAAAATAAGGAAGATGGCAAGAAAGGGATTATTTATAGCGTTAAACTCACTGCTTTTTAGTGGAGAATTGTTCGCGCAGCATAATCCATGGCGAAAAGGGATCATAAAAGATGAATTTATTTACGATAAAGCGCCGTACCCTGAGTGCCACGCCGCAAGCATTGCCGAAACACCAACAGGTTTAGTGGCTTCGTGGTTTGGCGGCACCAAAGAACGTAATCCCGATGTTTGTATTTGGGTAAGTCGTTTTGTTGATGGCAAATGGGCGGAAGGCATTAATGTGGCGAATGGCATTCAGAACGATACTTTACGCTATGCCTGCTGGAACCCGGTATTGTACCAGGTGCCCAAAGGCGAATTGCAGCTTTATTATAAAATAGGCCCAAGCCCGGCAAAGTGGAAAGGTTTTGTAAAAACATCTAAAGACGGGGGCATCACCTGGTCGGAGCAAAAGGCTTTGCCTAATGACTTTTTAGGCCCAATCAAAAACAAACCGGTGTTGTTGAAAAATGGTACGCTGTTAAGTCCGGTGAGTACCGAGGGCAAAGCCTGGCAGGTGCATTTTGAGGCCACCAAAGATTTTGGTAAAAACTGGGCAATGATCGGCCCAATCAGCGATGGTAAAGACCTGAAAGCCATCCAGCCAAGTATTTTAACTTATAAAGACGGTAGGCTGCAGGCGCTTTGCCGCAGTCAAAACAGGGCTATACTAAGCACATGGTCTAAGGATGGCGGACAAACATGGTCACCTTTGGAAAAGACCAGTCTGCCGAATAACAATTCCGGTACCGATGCAGTGACCTTGAAAGACGGCAGGCAGCTATTGGTTTATAACCACGTTTTGCCCCCGGGAAACCTGGCAAAGGGCGCACGTACGCCGTTGAATGTGGCTGTTTCTAAAGATGGTATTACGTGGTACGCAGCGTCGATCCTGGAGGATTCACCTATCAGCCAGTATTCCTATCCATCGGTTATCCAAACTTCGGATGGGATGGTGCATGTGGTTTACACCTGGCGCAGGCAAAAGATAAAACATGTGGTTATTGATCCGTCGAAATTGGAATTGAAAGAAATAAAGGATGGCATTTGGCCTAAGGTTGATGGTTATACGCCGCCGGTACCGTCGGGGGAGACTAAGGATTTGTAAGGAGTGAGGATAGTATCATTAGGCAACTCGGTTGATAAGTAAACCGGGTGTCATGCTGAGGCCCTCGAAGCATGGTGGGCGGGCCTTTACGCGCGACCCTTCGACAGGCTCAGGGTGACAGCCCTGTGTGAAGAGTGAATTTGCATGGCGTATACATCAGGGTCCTCTGCGAGAGACCCTGATGGGACGGTGAAAATACGGTATGTAGAGACGCGTCACATGCGTCTCCTTTAGGATAAGCGAATATGACTGGTACACGGGAGACGCATGTGATGCGTCTCTACAAAAAATAGAACAATGAAAAAACTGATCCATACACTGGTAATCTGCTTTACAGCAATAAGTTTTGACACTCATGCGCAGCAAACTACCGATGCCATGTACAGGAAAACCCTGAAGGAGGTACTTGATGAGGTGCAGGATAAATACCATGTAAAGATCAAATACACCGCCACCCAGGTTGATGGTAAATGGGTTAACTACGCGCAATGGCGTTTCAGGCCCAATGTGGATACTACGCTGGCTAATATTCTTACCCCGCTTGATTTGAAAGTGAATAAAGAAGCTCCCGGCAGGTATAAGTTAAAAGAGTACGAATACTTCCGCTGGTCGGTAAGCGACGGCTGGAAGGAGCTTGACAGGATAGCCGCCCAATATCATGACCGTGACACCTGGGAGCAACGCAAGGCCATATTAAAACCGGAGCTCTACAAAGCTTTGGAGTTATTACCTCTGCCTGCTAAACCTGCTTCAAAACCAATCATCACGCCAAAAAGGACTTTTGAGGGTTACACAGTCGAGAATATCGCTATTGAAATTTTGCCCGGCTTGTACATCAATGGCTCGCTGTACAAACCATCCAAAATAAAAGGCAAGATCCCTGTGATACTAAGTCCAGACGGACATTGGGAGCACCAGCGTTACCGTGCCGATTGCCAGATCCGTTGTGCATCGCTGGCGCGGATGGGGGCGATGGCTTACAGTTATGATCTTTTTGCCTGGGGCGAATCCCTGCTGCAATTTAAGGATGAGGATCATCGCCGCAGCCTGGCGCAAACTATCCAGGCACTTGGCGCCATCCGGATATTGGATTATGTGCTTTCACTTAAAGAAACCGATCCCGAACGCGTTGGCATCAGCGGCGGATCAGGCGGGGGAAGCCATACAGTTTTGATGACCGCCGTTGATGATCGGATCAAGCTGAGCGCGCCGGTGGTGTCGGTGTCATCTTATTTTTATGGGGGATGCCCTTGCGAAAGCGGCATGCCTATCCATCAATGCGGCAACGGAACCGACAATGTAGAACTGGCGGCCATGGCAGCACCCCGACCTCAGCTCCTGATCTCCGACGGGCAGGACTGGACAGCCAATATGCCAGAACATGATTTTCCTTACCTCCAAAAAATGTACGGCTACTACGGAGTTGCTGACAAAGTCGAGAATGTGCATTTGCCTAATGAGGGGCATGATTTCGGTTCGTCGAAAAGAGCTGCATTATACGCTTTCGTGGCAAAAAATTTTCGGTTAGATCTTAATAAGATTAAAGACAGCAGCGGCAATTTCGATGATAAAAAGGTCACCATCGAAAGTGAGTCTGCTATGTATGTATTTGGAGATAAGGGCGAAAAACTCCCTGCCAATGCCATAAAAGGGTTTGATCAGTTAGAGAAAGTATTTGCACAGGCAACAAAAAAATAAGTTATGAAATACAGGTTGATATCAGGTTTTTGGATTGGATTAATGATGTGTGCCCTTGGTTCGCCAGCGGTTGCGCAAACTACTTCAAAGCAACGCTATAAAGTTGCGGTGGTTGATTTGATGATCCTTAAACGGCAAAAGCTGGGCGCTTTTCAGCTGGCTAAAGACATCGGGGCGGATGGGGTTGAAGTTGATATGGGCGGCCTTGGTGACCGGGAAACTTTTGATAACCAGCTGGCCAATGATTCGATCAGAAAAGTGTTTTTGAGCAAGGCGAAAGAACTGAACCTCGAAATCCCTTCGATGGGTATGACCGGTTTCTTCGCCCAATCATTTGCCGAACGGCCAACCGCGATTAAAGCGGCTACCGATTGTATCAATACCATGAACAAAATGGGCGTTAAAGTGGGTTTTTTGCCGATGGGGATAAAAGGTGACCTGGTGAAGTTTCCTGAACTGCGTCCGGCTATAGTTTCCCGTCTGAAGGAGGTTGGCAAAATAGCCGAAAAGGCCGGTGTGGTGATTGGTATTGAAACTGCGCTGGATGCCAAAGGCGAGCTGCAACTATTGAAAGATATAGGTTCGCCGGCCATCAAAAGCTATTTCAATTTTGAAAACGCCATCAGAAACGGTCGCGACCTGGATAAGGAGCTTCAGATATTGGGTAAAAAATACATCATTCAGATCCACTGTACTAACGATGATGGCGTTTGGCTGCAAAATGATCCTAAAATCAACATGGAGCATGTAAAAGCCACTTTAGATAAAATGGGTTGGACAGGCTGGCTGGTGATTGAACGCTCGCGCGATGCTAAAGACCCACGGAACGTTAAGTGGAATTTCAGCGCCAATACCTCATACGTAAAATCAATTTTTCAGGCTAAGTAATTAACGTAAATGAATATCCGCCGCATAGTTTTTTTGATCTTCCTGTTAAATGTTATTTTGACAGATAGCCTCTTTGCGGCCGAAATCTGGGTATCACCTGCAGGTTCTGATAATGATGCAGGTACACATGAGCAACCACTGGCCACCATAGCTATGGCCATCAGGAAAGCCCGTGAATTGAGGAGGTTGAACGATGCATCAATAAAAGGTGGCATTTATATCAAAGTCGCGGCCGGAATTTACAGATTAGATGAACCATTATTTATCCGCCCGGAAGATTCAGGTACTGCCGATAGCCCGACTATTATCGAAGGTGAGGGCATAGGTAAAACTATTTTAAGTGGTGGTATTAAAGTAAGTGGTTGGCGAAAAGTCAATACTGCAGTTCCTGGCCTGCCTTCGGATGCCAAAGGTAAAGTTTGGGTTGCCGACGGCCTCGTTATGGGCGATGAACCTTTGCAATTCAGGCAGCTTTGGGTGAACAATGAAAAGGCCACGCGCGCCCGCGATACAGAAGCCCCCTTGATGAACCGCATCCTTTCCTGGGATCATAAAACGCAATCCTGCGTAATTCCATGGTCGGCCTCGGCGGATACCGCTCATTTTAAGGGTATGGAGATGTTTATTCACCAGTGGTGGGCCATCGCCATTTTGCGGGTTAAGGCTGTTAAAGTGATGGGCGATAGCGCCCGCTTATCATTTTATCAGCCCGAAAGCCGTATCCAGTCAGAGCACCCCTGGCCTGCACCCTGGCTTTCCAAAAAAACAGGTAACTCGGCTTTTTATCTCAGCAATGCTATCAGCTTTTTAAACAAACCCGGCGAGTGGTATCATGATCGTAAGACTAACAAAATTTACTACATCCCCCGTAAGGGCGAAGATCTGCAAACGGATACCGTAACCGTTCCGCAATTGGAAACATTGGTTAAAATGCAGGGCTCCATTGATAACCCGGTTAATTATATCGGCTTTAAAAATATCAGTTTTGAGCATAGCAGCTGGCTTCGGCCATCAAAAGAAGGCTTGGTTCCGCATCAGGCTGGCATGTATATGCTGGATGCTTACAAGCTTAAAATTCCCGGTACGCCGGATAAAAAAGGGCTGGAAAACCAGGCATGGGTAGGCCGGCCAAAGGCTGCTGTTGAGGTGGCTTACGCTTCGCACATTACCTTTAATGCTTGCGGTTTTGAACACATGGCCTCAACCGGCTTGGATTTTCAGCGCGGCACACACCATGATGCAGTTAAAGGCAGCCTGTTTAAAGATATCGGCGGCACCGCGGTATTGGACGGTGTGTACTCCGACGAAGCACAGGAGGTGCACCTGCCTTACAACCCAGCCGATAAACGGGAGATCTGCACCTATGATACCATCACCAATAATTTAATCACTGACGCTACTAACGAAGACTGGGGTAGCGTAGGCATTGGCGCGGGCTATGTTAAAGGCATCAGCATAACACATAACGAGGTTTGCGATGTAAACTACACCGGCATCAGCATGGGCTGGGGCTGGACAAAGACCGTTAACGCCATGAGCGATAATCACATCATCGCTAATAAAATCCACCATTACGCCCGCAATATGTATGATGTGGCGGGCATCTACACCCTATCGGCACAGCCCGGTTCGGTTATCAGTGATAACTATGTGGATAGCATTTACAAAGCGCCTTACGCGCATGATCCACAGCATTGGTTTTACCTGTATACCGACGAGGGATCATCATACATCACCCTAAAGAACAACTGGTGCCCGGCAGACAAATTCTTGAAAAATGCCAATGGTCCCGGCAATGTATGGGAAAATAACGGTCCACAGGTTGATGCAGCTGTAAAGCAATCTGCAGGGATAGAACGGCCTTATAGCTATCTGTTTCAATATCGAAAGCTAAACCTGGACAATTCGCCTATTAATCATAAAACAGAATGAAAATATCAAAAGCATATATAATTTGGTTCACGGCGGTTTTACTGTTGCTGGCAGGTAACGTAAAAGCAGCTCCAAACCCTTATGACATAGTCGAAGTAACGGGGGTACAGGGTAAGGAACTCGATTATACAGCTTTATGGAATATTGCCCGCAAGCAGGGATTACCGGCTTCGGCGGTTTACAGTTGGGGTAACCATCTCATTGTTTATGGCAAGCATTTAAATACGGCATCTATACAAAAAAGTGCGCAGGTAGCATACCCCTCGTGCCAGGTTGCCGTTTACAGTAACCCGTTTTATGATTTCAACCGCAGGCTTCGTTGTGGTGGCAAAGGCACTGCTAAACGATGGGATAACATCATACTAACGGCAAATCTTGTTGCCGACGAACACCTGCAGCAGGAATATATCGATTATCACGCCACACAGTTTAAAAACTGGCCCGAGGTTTCTAAAGGGTTCTGTAACGCCGGTTTTCAGCAATTGCTTGTATTCAGGAACGGGCGCCGCCTGATGCTGGTGATCAGTATCCCGAAAGGAAAAAAACTTGAGGATCTCAATCCTAAAACCATCGAAAATAACCCGCGGGTAAACGATTGGAACAGGTTGATGAAGAAATACCAGGAAGGTGTTCCCGGCACTCGTAAGGGAGAGGTATGGGTATTTTTTAAACAGGTAACGGACAATAGCGACATTAAAAGATCATTATAAAATGAAAATAGGAATATTAGGATTAGGCGAAGGACGTAGCACCATGTCGGCAGTATTGAAAAGCGATAAGCTTGAACTGAAAATGGTATGCGATATGAATATTGAAATGTGCAAACATCGCGCAGAGGAGTTTAACTTTCATAACTACACTACCAGCTATCAGGACATGCTCAATGATGCCGAAATAGATATTATTGCCATTTATACCCCCGATCACTTGCATGCCGAACACGTTAAACAGGCTCTGCTGCATGGCAAACATGTGGTATGCACCAAACCTTTTATTGATGACCTAAGCAAAGCTGCCGAACTGCTCGAACTGGTTGAGCAAAGCGGCAAAAAAGTATTTGTAGGCCAAAGCTCACGTTTTTTTGAGCCGATGAAAAAGCAGCGTAAAGATTACGAGGCTGGTTTAATAGGGGATTTGATTACGGTTGAAGCTTATTACCATGCCGATCATCGCTGGTTTTTAGAGAAACCGTGGTCGTTGCAGCAGGCTTTTAAATGGTTGTACGGTGGCTTAAGTCACCCGGTTGATTTTATTCGCTGGTATTTGCCGGAGATTGAAGAGGTAATGGGTTACGGGATGTTGAGTGCTAACGGCGCCAAAGGCGGTTTGAAGAATCCGGATACCATGCACTTTATTTTCAAAGCGAAAGATGGCCGGATAGCACGTGTAAGCGGTTGTTATACCGGTCCGGTGCAACCCGTTACCCGCGACAGCGAGATGAGCTGTATTTTACGCGGAACCGAGGGCTGCAGCCAGGGCGATTATATGGATTTGCGTTATGCCATTACTGATAATACCGGCGAAGAACGCATCATTACCTGGGAACATAAGCTGAAACACTACTTTAGGTTTGAAGGCAAAAGCCACCATGCCGGTGAATACCAAAATTACCTCGAGTACTTTGCCGATAGCATCACCGAAGGCTATACCGCCTACCCCGATATTAAAGAAGGTATTGGCACTATCGCCCTGCTTCAGGCTATGGATCGTTCATTACAAAGCGGCACACCCGTAAAGGTTGATGAGATCCTGACCGAGTTTAATTTAACCGTAACCGAGTTAAGCGCATGATCCTGGGCATGAGCAATATCGTATCGCGCCTCACGCTGCTTGATTATTCGGTGGTTGCCGTGTACCTGGTTATTTTGATGATAATCGGGTTCCGCGCCAGCTTTAGCAATAAAAATAAAAGTGACGAAACACTTTTTCTCGCCAATAAATCATTGGACTGGGCGAGTATTGGATTTAACATGTGGGGTACCAATGTGGGACCATCCATGCTGCTGGCTTTTGCCAGTATCGGTTACAGTACAGGTATTGTTGCTGTCAATTTCGACTGGTATGCCTTTGTTTTCCTGATGCTGCTGGCCCTGGTTTTTGCGCCTAAATACATAGCGGCCAAAGTATCAACCATGCCCGAGTTTATGGGTAATAGGTATGGCGATTCAACCCGTAATATCCTGGCCTGGTATGCGCTCATCAAAATGCTCATCTCATGGCTCTCCTTAGGTTTGTTTGCAGGTGGGTTTTTAGTCAGGCAGATATTGGGCATCCCCATGTG
This sequence comes from Mucilaginibacter sp. SJ, assembly GCF_028993635.1. Lineage (NCBI taxonomy): Bacteria > Pseudomonadati > Bacteroidota > Sphingobacteriia > Sphingobacteriales > Sphingobacteriaceae > Mucilaginibacter > Mucilaginibacter sp. SJ. The sequence goes on along the minus strand of NZ_CP118631.1, from coordinate 2,466,071 downwards.
GCAATCGGTCATTGTGCTGGTATCGTTCGCTGGCTTGTTCGCGTTTACCGGTGGCTTAAAGGCAATTGCCAAAGTGAATGTTTTCCAGATGCTGCTGCTCATCGGCGTATCGCTAACTTTAACCGTTTTAGGTGTAAGCAAGGCCGGTGGGTTATCAGCAGTTTTTCATCAAACGCCTGCGAATTACTGGAACCTCATCCATCCGGCAAGCGATGTCAAATATCCATGGTATGCTATTTTATTGGGCTACCCGGTATCGGCCGTGGCTTTTTTCTGTACAGATCAGGCCATGGTGCAATCGGTATTGGGCGCCAAAAACCTGGAGCAGGGGCAACTTGGCGTTAACTTTATTGGCTGGCTCAAAATATTATCGCTGCCCTTGTTTATCCTCACCGGTATATTATGTTTCATCCTGTTTCCGCATCTGAGCGACCCGGCGTTAGCTTACATGACTATGGTCACCAATCTTTTCCCGCCGGGCATGAATGGGTTAGTCATTGTAGTATTGATAGCCGTTTTGATAGGTACCGTCGGCTCGTCCTTAAACTCATTAAGCACGGTGTTCACTATGGATATCTATGCCGAAAAGATCAATCCCAATGCTACCAATAAAGATCTTATCCGTATAGGGCGATACACGGTAATTGGTGGCTGCCTGTTTGCCATAGGCGTGGCGCTGGCTATCGACGGCATTAAAGGCCTTAATCTATTTGATGTGTTCCAGTCTGTATTGGGCTTTATCGCGCCGCCTTTGGCTGTGGTTTTCCTGCTTACGGTTTATTGGAAACGGACTACCCGAAAAGCTGTAAATATAATTCTTTCTGCGGGTTCGGCTTTTAGCCTGGGTACCGGTGTGGTGTACCTGTGGATATTGCCGCCAGATAAGTACAGCTTTTGGCCTCATTACCTGATGCTGTCGTTTTTCATATTTGTGTTCCTGGCGATATCGGCTGTTTTGATTTCGCTGTTTGATAAAACGCCTGCTGTTTACGTTGCTACGGAATCTGAAACAAAAAGCACTTTAAAACCTACGAAACGCGTGAAGATTGCCTGGGTACTTCTCACAATAGTCATGATCGCTCTATACCTCATTTTCAACGGACATTAAAATGATTAAAACATCTACCCATATAAAACTCAATAAGCTGCATTTTTTAATTATGCTTCTAAGCTGTATGTTTTTTGCCGATATGGCTAAAGCGCAAAAGGCTACCTGGATCTGGTATCCCGGCGATTATGAGGTCTGGCTAAGCAACCGGATGCAAAACCGCCGCACCGAGCGGGGTGCTTTCTTTCCGCCATTCTGGAAACTGGACAGCCATTATGTATTGGTTGATTTTCATAAGGATTTTACGCTTACCTCTCCTGAAACCGTTGAACTGGCGGTTGAAGGGCAATACAATGTAAAGCTTGATGGTAAGGCACTGGCTGGCTATCCCAAAAATATTCATGTGCCGGCTGGCAGGCACAGGCTTAGTCTCAAAGTTTATAACCAGGCTGCTACCCCCGCCATATTTGTTAAGGGGCAGCAACTGGTGTCAGATACCTCGTGGCTGGTAACGTACGAGGATAAGGAGTGGATTGATGAATCGGGTAAAACTTCGGATGTATCGGCCACCAAATACGTAAATGCGGGTAACTGGAATTTTGACTCGGCGGATAAATTGCCCTCAGCATTCCGCCTACCCACAGAGGAACATAAGCCGGAAAAAATCGAACGGAAGGAACATTCCATTTTGGTTGATTTTGGAAAAGAAACATTTGGTTACGCCAAGCTTATCGGCTTAAAAGGCAAGGGCAATATTAAACTCTGCTACGGTGAATCAAAAGAAGAAGCTTTATCCCTAAGCGCTTGCGAACTGTTGGATAGTATTTATATCGATCAGCCTCAAAAAGCTGATTATACCATGGAGGGGTCCCGTGCATTCCGCTACATCAATGTTTTGTTTGATGATAATGTGAGTGCAGATGATGTAGCTATGCTATATGAATACTCACCGGTTGAGCAGCGGGGTAATTTCAAATGTTCGGATGATTTGGTCAATAAGATCTGGGACGTTTCGACTTATACTCTGCACCTGAATACCCGCGAGTTTTTTATCGATGGGATCAAGAGAGACAGGTGGATCTGGTCGGGCGATGCTTATCAGAGCTATCTGATGAATTATTACCTGTACTTTGATTCGCCAACGGTAACCCGCACCTTGTATGCACTCCGCGGTAAAGACCCGGTAACCAGCCATATCAATACCATTATGGATTATACCTTTTATTGGTTCATGGGTATTTATGATTATTACCAATACACCGGCGATAAAAGTTTTATTAAGCAAATGTACCCCCGCATGCAAAGCCTGATGAACTATTGCCTGCAGCGTCGCGATAAAAATGGCCTCATGGAAGGCTTGCCTGGCGACTGGGTATTTATTGACTGGGCCGATAAACTCAGCAAAAAAGGTGAAGTAAGCTTTGAGCAATTGCTGCTTTGCCGCAGCTTGGAAACCATGGCTTTATGCGCCAATATCATGGATGATAAAACAGGCAACGATCAATACCAAAAACTGTCGGCAGACCTAAAATCAAAGATCTTTTCCCTGTACTGGAACAGTGATAAGCACGCTTTTGTACACAGCCTGGTTAATGGCAAGCAAAGCGACAATGTGACCCGCTACACCAATATGTTTTCGATATTTTTCAATTACCTGAACCCCGGTCAACAGCAGGAAATTAAAAAATACGTACTGCTGAATGATAATATCCAAAAGATAACTACACCTTACATGCGCTTTTACGAGCTTGAAGCGCTTTGCGCCATGGGCGAACAAAGTTATGTGCTCAAAGAAATGAAAGATTACTGGGGCGGGATGCTTAACCTTGGCGCAACGTCATTTTGGGAAGAGTATAATCCGGCTAAAACAGGTGCCGACCGCTACGCCATGTACGGGCGACCATTTGGTAAAAGCCTGTGCCATGCCTGGGGCGCCAGTCCGATATACCTGCTGGGTAAATATTATCTGGGCGTAAAACCAACTGCACCGGGCTATCAGCAATATGTGATCGAGCCTAAATTGGGTGGCTTACAATGGATGGAAGGCAGCGTGCCGACCGCTGATGGAGATATCAAAGTATCATGCAGTACCAAACAAATTAAAGTAAGCGGCAATACCGGAACAGGCCTGCTACGGTTTGCCAGCACATCCAAACCTGTTTGCAAGGAAGGAGAATTAACCGCAAAAGGGAATGGTACCTATGAGCTTAGCATCCAAAAACAAAAACAATACACCATAAACTACAGCGCAAAAAGATGATGAAACGGCTCATTAATATCCTGCTTTTAACAGCATTTTCATCAACAGGGCTTTACGCGCAACTGGTTGATAAAACCCCTGCGCCCATACCAAATGTGCCTACAGTTTATGATGCCGAACCCTGGGAAAACCCCTTGGTTGACGGTATTAACCGGGATGCAGCACGTGCTACAGCTTATTCGTATAGCAGTATCAAAGACGCACTTGCTGGCTACAGAGAAAAATCAGGCAGAATGTTGTCCCTGAATGGTTATTGGGATTTTAGCTACGCCGCGAAACCGGCCGATGCACCAAAAGACTTTTATAAAAACAGGGTGAGCGGCTGGAAAAAGATCATTGTTCCCTCCAGCATTGAAATGCAGGGTTATGACAAGCCCATTTATAAAAGCGCGGTTTATCCGTTTCGCCCGGTTAACCCGCCGCATGTGCCGCAGGATTATAACGGCGTTGGCAGCTATCAGCGTACATTTACCCTGCCAGCTAATTGGAAAGATATGAACATTACCCTGCATTTTGGCGGGGTTAGTTCGGGCTTTAAGGTTTGGTTGAATGGTAAGTTTTTAGGTTATGGCGAGGATAGCTTTTTGCCATCAGAGTTTAACATTACCCCATACCTTCAAGCGGGTGAAAACGTGGTCTCTGTACAACTGATCCGCTGGAGCGACGGTTATTTCCTGGAAGACCAGGACCAGTGGCGCATAAGCGGCATCCACCGCGAAGTAATGCTTTTGGCCGAACCAAAATTGCGCATAGCTGATTTTCAATGGCAGGTCAAATTGGACAAGCAATATAAAGATGCTGTTTTCAGTATCCGTCCACGGATTGAAAACCTGACAGGCAAGGCTGTGCCTGGTTATAAAATTGAGGCAAGACTTTTCGACAAAAACAATAAAGAGGTATTACAAAAAACTTTGGAGCGGAGCGTGGAGAGTATCATTAACGAGATCTATCCAAGGTTGGATAACGTGAAATTCGGCTTACTGGAAACCACGCTGAAAAATCCGGATAAATGGAGCGATGAAAAGCCAAACCTGTATACGCTTACTTTATCATTAGTGGATAGCACCGGCCAAACGCTGGAAGTTAAAAGCTGTAAGGTAGGGATCAGGAGCATTGAGTTTAGCAAAGAGGATAGCAAGCTGCTTATAAACGGCAAGATAACCTATTTGTACGGTGTAAACCGCCCCGATCATGATCCGGTGAAAGGAAAAGCCTTATCACGTGAGGATATCCTGAATGATGTGCGCACCATCAAACGTTTCAATTTTAACTGTATCCGAACCAGTCATTATCCCATGGATCCGTACCTGTATGACCTGTGCGATGAGTATGGGATACTGGTGATAGACGAAGCCAACCTCGAAACCCATGGTCTGGGTTCAAAGCTAAGCAACGATCCCATGTGGACCGGCGCTTATCTCGACAGGGCTACCCGTATGGTGATGCGCGATAAAAACCACACGAGTGTGATCATCTGGAGCCTGGGTAATGAGGCCGGCAGAGGGCCAAACCACGCGGCAATGGCCGGTTGGATCCATGATTTTGATATTACCCGTCCGGTTCATTATGAGCCTGCACAGGGCACGCCACAAGCCGAAGGTTATATCGACCCGACAGATCCACGCTATCCAAAAACTAATGATCATTCGCACAGGTGGCAGAATCCAATCGATCAGCCCTATGTGGATATCGTAAGCCGGATGTACCCCGGCATTTATACCGCACCCTTGCTGGCCAATCAGCAAAATGGCAATAACCGCCCGATATTTTTTGTAGAATATTCGCACGCGATGGGCAACTCCAACGGAAACTTAAAGGAGTTTTGGGATCAGTGGCGATCAACAAAAAGGGTTATCGGCGGAGCTATTTGGGAGTTTAAAGACCAGGGATTACTAAAACATGATTCAACAGGTAAGGCGTATTATGCCTATGGCGGTGATTATGGTGAACGATACTTTGACAATTTCACCATCAAAGGCATCGTAGCGTCGGATGGCCGCCCAAAGCCTGCCATTTACGAATGTAAGCATGTTTTTCAGCCTGCAGTTTGTGAATTGGTTGATGCTGATAAAGCAACCATCCACATCAAAAACTGGCACAGCGTAGCTTCGCTGGCCGATTATGATATTACCCTGCAGTTAAGAGAAGACGGCAACATCATCCTGAAAAAACAGATTCCTCGCATTAACCTTGCAGCCGGGCATGATACGACAATCAACATTAAACAATACCTGCCCGGTTTAAAACCCAACCACGAATACCTGACCGATATTCACTTTACCCTTGTTGAAGATAAGCCTTGGGCAAGCAAAGGCTACGAAATAGCCAGCGATCAGTTTCAATTAAGTAAGCTTGAAACATCCGCTGCAAAAACTGACCGTAAGCAATCCCCGGAAACAAAACTATCCGAAGATGATAAGACCTACCACATCAGCGGAAAGGATTTTGAGATAGGCATCAGCAAAGCAAATGGTGCTTTAACCTCGTACCTGTACAAAGGCAATCAGCAGGTATTTGCACCGTTATTGCCGCATTTTACCCGCCCGGTTACCGATAATGATCATCGTGGCTGGAAGATGGAAAAGAAACTCGCGGCCTGGTTTAAAGCGGTGCCTGTTTTGAAAAAGATCTCAAGCCAAAAAGCCGAAGATGGCTCGACAGTAATTATAAGCACGTATTCAATGCTTAATGACAGTGCCTCGGTACAAGTGAACTACACCATCCGGGGCGATGGCTTGCTGAATGTTGCGTATACTTTTGACGCTAAACCAGGTTTGCCAAACCTCCCTAAAGTTGGTATGCAAATGGGGATTGCGCAGGTCGATAGTAATATCAATTATTATGGCCGGGGCCCTTATGAAAACTATATCGACAGGCGTACAGGCTCGGAAGCGGGCATTTATTCGCAAACCATTAACCAATTCATGGAGACTTATGTTGTACCCCAGGAAAACGGTAACCGTACGGATGTACGCTGGATGCTGCTGCATCATAAAACAGGTGGCTTACTGATCACTGCGGATAGCCTGCTAAGCATGAGCGCCTGGCCTTATACCGAAGAGATTATTCAAAAAGCGAAGCACACCTACAAGCTAAAGGATGCCGGTTTTATCACGTTGAATATCGATCTGATACAGATGGGCGTAGGCGGTAACGATAGCTGGTCGGAAGTGGCCGAGCCATTGGAGCAATACCGGGTCCCAGCCAAAAAGTATCAATACAGCTTTTACCTGAAACCTTATGAGGGTAAACCGGATGCGGCAGGTAATACGGCATATCAGATCAAATTCAACAGGAAACCATGAGGAAGCAATCGTTAATAATCGCTTTATGCTTATGCTGCCTCACGCCGGTTATAGCTCAGCAGCGTAAATCATCTCCAAAAAAAGATGGATTAGAGCAGGCTTTTCTACATCCGCCTGAATCGGCAAAGCCATGGGTGTTTTGGTACTGGATGCAGGGCGCGGTAAGCCGGGAAGGCATTACTGCCGATTTGCAGGCCATGAAGCAGGCGGGCATAGCCGGAGCGTATTTGATGCCAATCAAAGGGCCCGCTAATCCGCCGTTTATTACTCCATCAATTAAGCAGCTGAGCCCGGAGTGGTGGGCAATGGTAAAGTATACCATGCAGGAAGCCGACAGGATAGGTGTAAAACTGGCCATGCATGATAGCGACGGTTTCGCGCTGGCCGGTGGCCCCTGGATAACGCCTGAGCTTTCCATGCAAAAAGTAGTGTGGTCAAAAGTTGAGGTTGAAGGCGGTAAAGTTTATCATGATACTTTGCCTGTTCCAAAGCATTATAAAAACTATTATAAGGATATCGAGGTACTGGCATATCCATCGCTTCCGGGAGAAGGGATTAGCAGTTATGATGAGCATCCGAAGGTAAGCACGAGTTTACCCAATGCCGACGTGCAATATATTGCGGAAAAAGGAAATACCAAAAGCTTTAACAGTAGTGAACGTTGCTGGCTGCAGCTTGAATTTGAAAAGCCCTTTACCTGTCGCTCGCTTGTTATTCATACTTCGGCAAGCAATTACCAGTCGCAAAGGTTGCTGCTTGAAGTGAGCGATGATGGCAAAAATTATCGTTCGTTGGGCAGGTTGGAGCCCCCGCGTCATGGCTGGCAGGATGGCGATGCGGGAATCACACACGCCATAACCCCGACAACGGCAAAATATTTCAGGTTTACTTATGATAAAGAAGGTTCGGAGCCAGGGGCCGAGGATCTGGATTTTGCCAAATGGAAACCCACGCTGAAACTATCGGGCATTGAGTTGCTGGCCGCTCCACACATCCATCAGTATGAAAGTAAAACCGGTGAGGTTTGGCGTTTAAGCAAGCAAATAACAAATGCCCAGCTGCCGGCTAATCTCTGTGTAGATAAAAGCAAGGTCATCAACCTTACCGATAAATTAGGAGCAGATGGTAAACTGAACTGGCAGGTGCCTGCTGGTAAATGGACAATTATCCGCATCGGGCATACTTCAACCGGGCATACCAATGCAACCGGTGGGGGTGGGATTGGTTTGGAGTGTGATAAGTTTAATCCCCAAGCTGCTAAACTACAATTTGATAACTGGTTTGGTGAAGCTGTAAAACAGGTAGGCCCGGATTTAGCTAAACGAGTTTTAAAAATCTTTCACGTGGATAGCTGGGAGTGCGGGAGCCAGAACTGGTCGCCGGTTTTTGCTGCTGAATTTCAGAAGCGGAGGAATTATGACCTGTTACCATATCTGCCTTTAATGGCAGGTGTGCCGATGGTGAGCGCCGAAAAATCTGAAAAAGTATTGGTAGATGTAAGGCAAACCATAGCCGAATTACTGGTAGATAATTTCTACGGTACAATGGCTAAGCTGGCGCATGAAAAAGGCTGCACATTTACCGCCGAAAGTGTTGCGCCAACTATGATGAGCGATGGGATGCTGCATTATCAAAAGGCTGATATCCCGATGGGGGAGTTTTGGTTCAGGAGCCCTACGCACGATAAACCCAATGATATGCTTGATGCCATTTCTGGCGGGCACATCTACGGCAAAAATATTATCCAGGCCGAGGCTTTTACCGAGTTGAGGCTTTTATGGGACGAACACCCTGGCATGCTCAAAACCGCTGCCGACCGCAATTTTGCGCTTGGCATCAATCGTTATGTTTTCCATGTGAGTGTGCATAACCCCTGGCTTGACCGTAAACCGGGTATGACGCTTGACGGCATCGGCCTGTTTTTCCAGCGCGATCAAACCTGGTGGGAGCCGGGCAAGGCCTGGTTTGATTATATCAGTCGTTGCCAGGCCATGCTGCAACAGGGGCATCCGGTTGCCGATATCGCTGTTTTTACCGGCGAAGAAACACCACGTCGGGCCATTTTGCCCGACAGGTTGGTTAATACCCTTCCCGGGATCTTCGGCACCGAACGTGTGAAGGAGGAAAAGGAGCGCTTAGCCAACAAAGGTGTGCCGATTATTAATTCGATTGAGGATGCGAGTCATTCGGCCAATATGGCGCTGCCCGAGAACTGGATAGACCCACTGAGAGGATATAACTATGATTCCTTTAACAAAGACGCGTTACTGCGTTTAGCTACAGTAAAAAATGGCAGGATCATTTTGCCCGGCGGTGCAAATTATGCCATGCTGGTGATACCCGGTGTAAGCCAGATGTCGCCGCAGCCATGGCAGTTATCAGCAGAGGTCGTAAAAAAACTTCAGCAACTGGTAAATGAAGGCGCTAACATTTTATTGGGCGATGAGCGGATGAAAGCTATTTTATCCAAAAGCTCTATGGGCAAATTACTCATCGGTCCTTATCAAAAAGATACGTTTGATGAATTAGGCGTAAGTCGCGATCTGATGGCGACTGATTCTCTTAATCAACAGGCAAAGGATCTGGCCTGGACACATCGTAGTTCAGCTAATCTCGATATCTACTTCGTCTCCAATCAGCAGGCTTTAAATCGTACCATTAATTTATCACTGAGGGCAGCGGGGCGCAACCCTGAGCTTTGGGATCCTTTAACCGGTGAGGTCAGACAATTGCATAATACCGGTAAATCATCCCGGACAAATATTAAGCTTGAGTTGGCTGCCAATGGCTCTGCTTTTATCGTTTTCAGAAAGGTTTCTGCTATTGCAAAAAGCGAGAATAATAAGCCATCTCATTTTAAAACGGTACAAACTTTTACAGATTGGCAAATACAGTTCGACCCTAAATATGGAGGACCTGCAACGCCGGTTATGTTTAATCAGCCTGAAGACTGGTCGCGCAACGCCAACGATAGTATAAAGTATTATTCAGGAACAGCGGTTTACAATCATACGTTTCAGTTTACCGGGAAAGCCAAGGGCAAAACATATCTTGATCTGGGAAATATCGCCAACATGGCCGAGGTGTATGTAAACGGCGTCAATTGCGGCACGGCCTGGACTTATCCTTATCGGGTAGACTTGAGCAAAGCCATCAAATCCGGGGAAAATAAGTTGATGATCAAAGTAACCAACACCTGGGCTAATCGACTGATGGGCGATCATGCCCTACCCGAAAATAAACGTATTACCTGGACAAACGCGCCCTACCGGTTGGAAGGTCGCCCGCTTTTGCCGGCTGGTTTGCTAAGCCCGGTGAAATTGCTCACTTATATCCCTTAATGATATGAAAAAAATAGATAAGTATCTCATTATTAGCATTCCCATAGGGGCTGGCTGCGAATTTAGGTTAATCCATATATTAATAATCAAATGGTTATTGTCAATTGAGTAATCAATGTGAGTTGAACCCCTCTGGGGTTCGGATAAGAGGTGGACATTATTTCTACAAACCTTTACCCCCTCTGGGGGATTTTTATAATTAACAGATGTTAATTGAGATATGCTTAAGGCAGGTGCACCAGAGGTGCAAAAGGTTTGTAGCATTTGAAATTATAGAAATATCCTTTGCCCCAGAGGGGCAAAACAAGCGCTTTACGATTAAACGATAAAACAATTTGTGAGTTACTTAAACTCGCAGAGGTCCCTAAGGTCTTCGCATTTTTCAAAAACAATAAAATGAAAACATTTTATAAATATCTCACGTCCCCTCAGGGTCTCTCGCAGAGGACCCTGAGGGCTTCGCTTACCCTTGATATGAAAACATTGTACAAGTGTCTTGTCATCATGCTATTAGTAGTTTTCGGCAGCGAGCTTAGCGCACAAAACAAGGCGCTGGTCAACACCAGCAAAAGCAGTTACGCCAAACTGAGCAGTCTTGATATGGGCGCGGTACAGTGGACGGGCGGCTTCTGGGCCGACAGGTTCAAGGTTTGCCGTGATACCATGATCCCTAACCTGTGGCGTGTTTATACTGACCCGAAGATCAGTCATGCGTACCGTAATTTTGAGATAGCCGCCGGGTTGGACACCGGTTCACACGAAGGGCCGCCATTTCACGATGGTGATTTTTACAAGCTTTTTGAAGCTGTAGCCAGCATGTATGCTAACACACATGATCCGAAGCTGGATGCACTGATGGATAAAACTATAGCGGTTATTGCCAAAGCGCAGCGTACCGATGGCTATATCCACACGCCGACACTTATTGAAGAACGGAAGAACGGCGGCAAGGAAAAAGCGTTTAATGACCGCCTTAATTTTGAAACCTATAACCTCGGTCACTTGATGACTGCCGCTTGTGTGCATTACCGGGTTACAGGCAAAACTACCTTGTTGAAAGTAGCTGTTAAAGCAACCGATTATCTCTATAAATTTTATAAAACGGCCTCGCCCGAACTGGCGCGGAATGCCATTTGCCCCTCGCATTACATGGGCGTAGTAGAAATGTACCGTACCACCCGCGATCCCCGATACCTGGAACTGGCTAAAAACCTGATCGATATCCGTGGGTTGATGAAAGATGGTACCGACGATAACCAGGACAGGACACCTTTCCGGCAGCAAACACAGGCGATGGGGCACGCGGTGAGGGCCAATTACCTGTTTGCGGGCGCTGCCGATGTTTATGCCGAAACCGGGGATACCACACTCATGCACACTTTAAATTTAATGTGGAACGATGTAGTTAACCGCAAAATGTATATCACCGGTGGCTGCGGTTCGCTCTATGATGGTGTTTCTCCTGATGGGACATCTTACAATCCTAACGAGGTGCAAAAGGTACACCAGGCTTACGGACGCGATTATCAATTGCCAAGTTTCACGGCGCACAACGAAACCTGCGCCAACATAGGCAATGTACTCTGGAACTGGCGCATGCTGCAGGCAACCGGCGACGCCAAATATGCCGATGTAATGGAGCTGGCGTTGTACAATAGCGTACTTTCGGGTATCAGCCTTAATGGTCGTAACTTTTTATATACCAATCCACTGGCTTATTCAGATAGTTTGCCCTTTAAGCAGCGTTGGTCTAAGGATAGGATAGGGTATATCAAACTTTCTAACTGTTGTCCGCCCAATGTGGTGCGTACCATTGCCGAGGTGAGCGATTATGCCCACAGCGTATCAGATAAAGGGTTGTGGTTTAACCTGTATGGCAGCAACACCATAACCGCTAAATTGAAAGATGGCACCCCGGTAAAACTCACTCAAACTACAAATTACCCCTGGGATGGGAAGATCCATATCAGGTTTGATGAAGTACCGGGCAATAAAGCATTCTCGGTATTTTTGAGGATCCCTGGCTGGTGTAAGGGCGCAAGTATCAAACTCGAAGGTCAGCCGGTGCCGCAGTTAGATACTACGCCTGGAACTTATACGCAAGTTAACGCCGTTTGGCGAAAAGGAATGACAATTGATCTCGACCTGCCAATGCCGGTAACCCTAATGGAAGCAAACCCGCTTGTTGAGGAAACCCGTAATCAGGTTGCAGTAAAACGCGGTCCGGTGGTTTATTGTTTGGAATCAGCCGATCTGGCTAAGGGGCAAAAGGTTTTCGATGTGGTGCTTTCTGCCAATAATCAACTTAAGCCCGAAATGATCAGGATAGATAACAGTGAGATCATGAGCTTAACCGGTAAAGCTGATCTGCGTGAGGAAAATAACTGGACTAACCGGCTTTATAAAGAAGTCTCCGCGCCAAAACAAAACGCTGTTGATATCAGGCTGATCCCGTATTATGCATGGGGTAACCGGGGACATGTGGATATGGAAACGTGGATGCCGTTGGACAGGTAATTTCGAGGCGAAAGGTGAAAGGCGAAAGGCGAAAGGCGAAAGGCGAAAGGCAAAAGGTGAAAGGCAAAAGGTGAAAGGTCAAAAAAGCTCCACGCCGCCGCTCGGCTCCCAGCCGGGTGGCAACTATCAGGGCGGCCTCTGGCCGCCGGGACTAAAGCAGCCTTTTGTCCTTACACTTAAAACTTCGGCCGGTAATTGGCCGCGGTTATTTTTGTCCTAATATGAGGTTAGCCGAGCTTTAGCCGGATGGGCATGAAATATCGGTATTCATCCCCGCGATTTTGGTGGCATTATTTTGTCAGTACCATTTATAACTGAGGTGATCAATTTCAAAAAAGTCAAAAAAATTTAAAAAAACACGAAATAAAAAAGTTTTTTTTACCTGTCTTTGAAATAAGGAAAGTTTACTCTTTAAAGTTTTAATTCTTGATAATCAGTTACTTAACAGTGTTTCAAGTGAATTGATATCTCTTTGATTATCAGTGTGTTTCATTTTTAAGGTGTTCCGCGTTTTTGCTCTCAAAAAATGGAACAGTCTCTTTTTACAAAAAAGAACAGCGGGAGTTTTTCATTTTTTTTTGAGAATCAAAAAATTGGGACACCCTTTTTGTTACAAATGAACGAGGGAATTATTGGGCTAACATCATTGTAATATCCTTCCTTCTATCTTCGGGGAGAACTTTTAAATTAACCATCTTTCCATCCTTTAGTGTGGCCTCAACAGTGGTATTATAAGGCGCATGAAGTTTAAAATGCACATCCCAGTCCTTTGGCCAGGCGGGGAACAGCAGGATCTTTTTATCATCAACCTGCATCAGCATTTCCTGCAGACCGATCATGCCAGAGCCACCCCAGTTATGATCGGGTGTCCAGTCGAAACCCGGGCCCCAGAAAGTAGGGAAGCGCCTGCCGGAGTTTTTGAGTTTGAAGGTGGTAAGTTTGGCAGCCTCATCTGTCAGACCTAAGCGGGCCGCAAAAATATTATCCTGTTTCCAGCCAATGCCGCTCCTGAATTTGGCTACAAGGGTGTCCAGTTTCCAGGTGTTCAAAGCGGTATCCAATCCCGGTTTGCCCAAGCCGAAGATACCCCATGGAAATACCGGGTAAAACTGGGTGTTTTCCTCGTTGTTAACCCGCTCCCATGATTTTGCCGGGGTAAGGGTTTTATGACCATTAATCTCGCCAAATGTAATAGGGGGGATGCGCTTTAAAAAGCCTTCCAGTTTGCTGCGCTCTTCTTTGCTCAGGTAACTATCCGTCAATGCCAGCATCCGTTTGGTGATGGTTTGCAGAGCAGCGATGGTCGAGTTGGAGTTATAAGCCATCTTAAAAGTCTCGGCAGATGAGCCGGGATAGAGTACAAGGTGCCCGTTGCCGTCAAGCGCTTTAGCGCTGCGCTTGCGCGAAAGGTATTGGTAGTGCTCATCAAAAAAAGTGAGGCAGCTTTCAATAAAGGGAATGTATTGGTGGATATCGTCGCCTTTGTACCGTTCTGTTTCCATCATCATGAGGCAAAACTCAAAAACGGTATCCCAGGTATATTCCAGCCAGGCGTTGTACTCAAGCCCTTTGTCAAAGTCGGCAGGGCGTTTCCAGGTGTACTCGGCGCTGTTGGGCAGACCGAAATTTTCCACCTGCTCAGTAAAGCAGGCGCCATTGTGGTTCCAATACACCTTGCTGCGTAATTCGGCGTTTTTGAGTGAGCGGAGATAGAAATCAAACTCCGGTTTCATCAAATCAATATCGCCGCTTTTGAGCATCGGGAAATAAACCAAACGCTGGTTTTGGGCAGTCATCAGGCCGCCTCCCCAGTTGCGGAAATCGGGTGTAAAGGCATATTGCGGGTTTACAAAAACAGGGTCGTAGGTAAACAGGCCTCCGTTGAATTTGGTGGGAGCATGTCCGTATGCATTGCAGCCTAACATGTACCTGAACAACTGGTAGTTTTTACCGGTTTGCCAGGCTGTGGTGTCATTGTCAGGCTTGGTCGGGTTGATGCAGATAAAACTCCTGTCCCAATATTGTTTCCACCAACCGGCTGTTTTTTGCCAGGCGGATTTGGTGTTACTTTCAGACTCTTTAATTACTTTTTCGAGGCCTTGCTGCCATTCATTTACCGATGAGGTTTGTAGCGTATTAAGATAGATCTCAATATCCTGGTTGGTGACTGGCTTAATGCTCTTCAGTTTCCAGCCTTCAAAATCGGTGTTAAGATATTGCCCTTTGGTAGTGCCTGCAGGCTTTAGGTTTTTGCCCTGCATCAGCCCGCCAAAGGTTAAGTTTTTAAGCGGGTTGTACATTTGATCCTTAACCGCATCCATACCCTGCTGTTTTACGGTAACATCAAATATGGTGGAATCAAGATTGTGATGGTAAAACATGATGGCATTACCTTTGAAGTCGATGTTATCCTTCAGTGTTTTGACATCATTGCGCGGGGCGAATTTCCAGGAGCCTTCATTTTTTTCGAGGCCTTTAACATCCCTGTCGCGGTAGCGCCAGCTTTCAAAAATGGCTTCAGTTTTAATGGCTTTATTACTATTAATGTTAACGTGGATCACCGGACGGTAAACATCAACCCAAAGTTTTATTTCGGCTTTTAAATCGCCGTTTTTTCCGTTGATGAGTACCGAGCCATTTTGAAGTTTGAGCTCCTGTTTAAAATCATTACCCGCAAAAGGATTAGGTAATAGTTTGATCCTGACCCGGCCGGGTTTAAGCATGGCATTGTTTTCATCAAAAGTGCCGCTCCGGGCGATGTAAAAAAGCAGTTCGCCTTTTTCAACCCATGCATTTAAGCCGATATCGCCGCCTCCGCAGGGCATCGACTGGCCTGAGTTTTGACTCTGGCTGGCCCATACTTCATTGTATTGTTCGATGCCTTTGTTTTGAGCTAACGCGATATTGCAGTACAGGAAGCAGAGCAGCAGGAGTTTTTTCATATTACCAGTCGTCGGTTCTGAATGAGGAAACGGGGAGGCCGTTTGTGCCGAATAAATCGCCTACAACAAAATCTTTAAAGGCGTATCGTACGGCCACAGGCTCTTTTACCAAAGGTGAAGATACAATAATTACACTGCCCGATATCATGGCCTGCGCCGGGTAAAACATTTTGTCTTTACCGGCAACTTCAAAGTTTTGGATAGGTTTGTTGAATGAGGTAAGCCCGTTTTCGGCATACTCAAACCTGATGGTAGCCCGGTTGCCGTCAACAGTGATTTCCTTATACAGCGGACTTGCATAATCAAACCCTTTAATGCCATAAGTTTGCGCTAAGGCCAGGTAAGCCAGTCGTGTACCGACAGGTTCTTTACGTGGTGGGTGAATGGTAGCCTGTTCGCCAACATCAAGCAATACAGCCATGCCGCTGTTAGGTATAACTTTTAGCGATTTACGCTGAGCATCGCGCAGGTAAGCCGAATTGTATTTACCGCCCGCATTGTATGGTGGTAATTGAGTATAATCATAAGGGGCAATTTGTGTATAATAGAATGGGAAGTCGCCCTGCTGCCAGAGATCGCGCCAGCGTTTTACCATAGCCGGGAAAAGTTTTTCATATTGATCGGGACGGTCGTAGTTCGATTCCCCCTGGTACCAGATGCAGCCTTTGATGCCGTACCCAATCACCGGGTTCAACATGCCATTGAACAGCGTGGTAGGTGTGCGCGATATAGCTTTGATCGAATCTGTTTTAGCCGGGATCTTGATCTCCGGAAAATCTTTCAGTCCGCCAGGATCCATCCATGCTTCGGCACTTGAGCCACCGTAACAATCACTGATTAAGCCAATAGGTACATGAAGCATCTCATTCAACAATCTACCAAAATAATAACCTGTAGCGCTAAAATTAGCAACAAATTCAGTAGCGGCTACATGCCATTCGGATGGTTTGCTGTTTTCCTGAACTTCGGTTACTGATGAGCGGGGTACAGTATACATGTGGATATTGCTATTGGCCGATTTAAGTATAGCATCAACAGAACCCGTTATGGGCTGGCTTTTGTAACCCTTCATCGGGATTTCCATATTTGACTGACCGGTACAAAGCCAAACCTCGCCAATAAGCACGTTATTTAGCTTAATAGTATTGCCATCGCTGATGGTAACAGTATATGGTCCGCCGTAAATTGGCGTGGCAACTTTAACAAGCCATTTGCCATTGGCATTTACTTTGGCTTTGTAGTTTTTTTTGTTCCATGAAGTGTTGATAGTAACTGTTGAGCCTGCTTTATCCCAACCCCATATTGGTGCCTGGCTTTGCTGTTGCAGCACCATGTTATCGGTAAAAATGGATGCCAGTTTTACCTGTGCCTGCGACGATATAAACAGGAATAAACCCAGACCTGAAGCCAGTAACTTTTTCATTGCTGTAAATTATTTGGTAAGCTTTCCGGCGCGTTTGGCCTCAAGCCACCCGCTGAAAAGGAGGTTTTTATTCAACTCGGGTTTAGGGAAAAACAGGCTGGCCAGGTAACCAACTATGATCACCACCAAATGGCTGTATACGCCGAGCATGTATTTATGCTGATTGAAATTGTATTTGCCCAGATCAAGCAGGATATGTTTATCGGCGCCCAAACCGATTTTGGTTGAGGTTAAAAAGGCGTAGCCTGTAAATAAGATACAGGCAATAATGCCGATGTTTAGTCCCTGCCGGTTAGCCCGGCTGCTAAACAATCCCAATAAAAAAATCCCGGCAATACCGCCGGAGAATATAGCATAGAGGGTGAATACAATACCCAACGCGCCTTCGTCGCCGGCAAGCATATATAAGGTGGCTATACCCATTGCGCCCAGGCCGGCCAGTACCACTATCCAGCGACCAGCCTTTAAATATTCTTTGTCAGACCTGTTGGGCCTGAATTTTTTGTAATAGTCTTCTACCCCAATAGCGGAAAGGCAATTAAGATCGGCTCCTAAACTGGAGATGGCTGCCGAGATCAGTGCCGCCAATATCAACCCCACAACACCGGTAGGCAATTTGCTCATAATAAAGTAGGGGAAAACTGCATCGGCCTTAATACCTGCAGGCAAAGGATTTTGTTGGTAGTAAGCAAACAAAGCAGTACCGATAAACATAAACAATGCCCAAAGCGGTACAGTAAGCGCTACCCCTAATAACGATGCCCTGATGGCCGCTTTATCGGTTTTGGCAGTAAGATAGCGCTGTACCATGGTTTGATCGGCGCCATATTTTTGGATGGCATAAAAAACACCATTAATGGCCATTACAATGAATGTAAGCTTTTTGAAATCCCAGGAGTAGGGGCCGAAATTGTTTTTGTGGTTTATGCTGGCAATATGCCAGAGTTCGGGGAAGCCGCCTTTGATGGAGCAAATAAGGATAATAAATGAGGCTATACCGCCGGCGATCAATAAAAACCCCTGTACCACATCGGCCCAAATAACCGCCTCGATACCACCTATAAGGGTAATAACGACGATTACAAATCCAATGATCCAGATAATAACAAAGGTGTTGGTGTTGGTCATGTTGGAAAGTGCAAGGGCCAGCAGGAAAAACACGGTACCCATTTTCGAAAAATGCGTTAATACAAAACCTATGGAGCTATAGAACCTCGCGAACAAACCAAAGCGCTTTTCAAAGTATTCATACGTGCTTACACCTATAACTTCACGATAAAGCGGCACAATGAACCAAACCATTAATAACAATACGATAGGCACCATTAAACCCTGAACCAGCAAGATCCAGTTAGAAGCAAACCCCTCGCCGGGGTAGGCCAGAAAAGTTACACTGCTGATGAGCGTTGCCATTAATGACATGCCTATTGCCCACGCCGGGATAGAACCGCGGGATACAAAATATTTTTTAGTGGAGTTTTGTCCTTTCGAAAACTTAAGACCAATGGTTAATGAAATGGCCAGTGCCAGGGCAATGATGATATAATCTGCCAGGTGCAGGGTTTCATGTTTCATATGCAGGTATAGTTATTGGTTTCCCAAACGGGTGCAGGCCAGGGGTAGCTGCCGGGTTTTAAAGTTAAACATAATTGGTTATTGCCCGCTATGCGCATATGAATAACTCCGGGAGCTATTAGTTTTGAGGGATATAATTTTTCGATGTTTAAACGCTCAAGTATAGCCCAGGCTGTTGCGCCGCCCTCAATCAGCAACTCATGAAGCGAGGTGTGGTCAATAACCTGTTTTACAATATCGGCCATCTTGTGGCTCAGCAATACCGGGTCCACTTTAATGTCCCTTATAAAATCGGGGTTTATGGCGATAATGGCATTGTTGCCGGCGATAATACTGGAAGCTACATGACTGGCAAAAAGGCCATGCACATTGTCGCCGCTGGTTTCGGCGCAGATGGTTGCCGCGGGTATATAGTGTACCGGGATATTGTTGTGTTTGCCGTCAATAAGGTTTAGCTTGCCCTGGTAAAAAGTGCTGCCAAATACAAATAACCGCCTGCCGGCGGTTTCGGAATCTTTGGTTTCAACCTTTTGCGGTTTTGTTAAGTATTGAAGCAGGCAGGTGAACAGATTCGCCGAACCGGCCAAAAGGGTTTCACTATCCGTTTTGCTTATCCAGTATTTAAGATCATCCTCGTCATCTGCCGCTCCTATAATGATTCCTGTTGGTGGCAGTTTCACCCCTTTTTTAATCAATGAGACCTTTTCATCTGCCCTTAATAATTCAACAATATTTGAACTTAAGGCTGGGAAAGTAGGATCGTTAGCAAAAGCACTTAGATGGATAGGCCCGCCGTTATAGTAAAATGTATCGCCGATGAGTTTTTTTGAATGATGTGGGTTGCCGGGTACAATAAGTGCCCGTTTTAATCCGGAAGCTGTCAACTGACTTTGTAACTCCTCAATAATGTGCCCCCGCAAAACCGAATCTATCTTCTTAAAGATAAACCGGGGTTTTAGTTGCTGTAACCGAACAGTAAGATCATGAACGATCTCCTTTGCCCTGGCTACCGAAAGCGAGCGCGTGTCGGTAGCAATAACAAGCAGATCTGCATCGCAGTATTCATCAACAGTAGTACTCACCTCGGTTCTTAATCCGTGGTTAAGGCCTATGCCTGCCAGTTCGGCGGCCCCTGTTAAATCATCTGCAATTACAGCGATCATATAGCTTATACTTTTATCCTGTTTTTACTCAATTGTACAGCCGATTCGATTGCCAGTATCATGGCATCGCTGCTGGCAACGCCTTTGCCTGCAATTTCAAAGGCTGTCCCATGATCAACGGAAGTGCGAATGATCGGCAGGCCCATGGTAATGTTAACGCCTTTGACGCTATCCATTTGCTGTTTTTCGGCATTCCATTTAAAGCCGGTAAGCTTGAACGGGATGTGTCCCTGGTCGTGGTACATCGCAACTATACCGCCATAATACCCGGTTGATGCTTTAGAAAACAATGTATCGGCAGGTACGGGGCCTTCCACATCGTAACCTGATTTTAAAGCCTCCTGTACAGCGGGGAGAATTTCAAGATCATCCTCGGTGCCAAACAACCCCGAGTCACCGGCATGTGGGTTAAGCCCGGCCACGCCGATCTTCAGGTTTTTTTCACCCAGGGAAATGAGTCCATCCTGCAAGAGCTCGATTACTTCAATGATGCGGTCTTTTTTAACCAGGTCGCAAGCTTGCCGTAACGAAACATGGGTTGATACATGGATCACCTTCATGTTATGCTCAACCAGCAGCATGGCATACTTTTTTGTACCTGTGTAATGGGCGTAAATTTCGGTATGCCCGGCAAAGTGGTGCCCGGCCTCGTTGATGGATTTTTTATTGATAGGGCCAGTTACGGTAGCGTCAACATCGCCGGCAAGCGCCAGTTCAATCGCTTTTTTAACCGCTTCAAATGAGGCATTACCAGCCATGGCCGAGATTTCCCCAAAACGCAACTGTTCCATATCCACATTTTGCAAATCAAATACATCCGGCTTGCCGAAAACGAAACGCGCGTTACGGATATCTTTGATAGAATTGATAGTGGCGTTTAAACCCAGGCGTTTTACGATGTCAAAAAACACACCGGTATCGCCAATAATTAACGGACGGCAGATCTCATATAACCTTTCGGTTAATAAAGCTTTGACGGCTATTTCAGGGCCAATACTGGCCGGATCGCCCATGGTTATGGCTATGATCGGTCTGTCGGCTGTCATTGATATATCGGTAAACTAAGGTTTTCAACATTAAGCATACTTTGCAGTTTCTTTTGCAGATCGGCGGCTTCTGCATCACTAACTTTTAACAAAGGTGACATCATGTACGAGCGGCATAACCCGGCGCTTTGCATCAGCGATTTCAATGCCGCCAATGATTCGCCCAGCAGGCGTTTTCCCTGGTAAATATCACCTATCAGGTTGGAGTGCCGTTGCAGTTGCAGCGCGGCGGCTTCGTCATTATTATCGGCTGCCACTATCATTTTGTAATAAATATCGGGGAACAGGTTTCCGGTACTTGGCACCAGTCCGTCGCTTCCCGTAAACAGCGCATGGGCGGATTGCGCCCCCCAGCCTAAAAAGTGGCTGAAGTCGGCCCTGCCGGCCCATAGCTTCAGTGAATCTTTTAAACGGTCATGGTTTCGTTCCGAATCTTTGGTGCCTACGATATTATCATGATAGCTTAATTCATTAAGTAGGTTTAAGTTGATTGATACATTGGTAGTAGCCGGAATATTATAAACTATCAGCGGAATAGGGATTTCATTGGCCAGTGTTTCAAAGTATGTTTTGATCTCATACTCGGTTAAGGTAAAGTACGCCGGCAGATGGGCTACTGCAACATCAATGCCTTCATCGGCACAACGTTTTGCCAGTTCGATAGAATCTGACAGGCAATTGGATGAGATACCTGCATAAAGCAGCTTGCCGGGTTGTCTTATGGAGGCCGCCAGTTTAATAAAATCAAGCTTGAGCTCGTTGGGTAATGAGGCTGATTCGCCGGTAGTACCCAATATAAAAGGTACGCCGCCGTAGTTGAAGATGCTATCGAATATTTTTTCAACCGCGTCATGGTCAAGCTTGTAACTATTGGTAAGTGGTGTAATGGATGGCACTACCAGGCCATTATATTTCTTTTTTAGTTTCATTAGTATGTTTTAATAAGCAGCCTCGTAAATGTTAACGGCATCATCTATGTTTATCGGTCGCGGGTTATTTTTAAGCAGCCGGGTAATTTTCATGGCATCTGCAGCCATCTGTGGTATCGTGTTCTTATCAATGTTTATTTCTTTTAAACTTGCCGGGATCCTGCACTCACCGATCAGCTGCCTGATCTTTTCAACACCGGCATGAGCTGTCTCAAAATCGTTGATACTGCTATTACAACCCAATGCACGGGCTACTGCAGCATAGCGTTCCGGTGCTGCTGGGATGTTGTATTCCATTACAAAAGGCAGCAATAGCGCGTTTGAGAGGCCATGTGCAATGTGGTACATGCTGCCCAGGGGGTAGGAAAGCGCATGGACACCAGCTGTGTTAACCGGGCCTAAACAAAAGCCACCCATTAAACTGCCAATAGCTAATTGTGTACGGGTGTCCTCATCAGCACCGTCGTTTACCGCTTTAACCAAATTAGCAGCGATAAGCCTGATCCCCTCAAGTGCGTACATATCAATAAAAGGGTGGGCATATAAGTTAGTGTAAGCTTCAAGGCAATGGGTTAGTGCATCAAGTCCGGTTGCGGCGGTAACCTCTGCGGGCAAACTGATCATCAAAGCCGGATCAATGATCACCACATCCGGAACCAGGTATGGGCTGATAATGCCTTTTTTCTGATTATCAGTATCATCTATCAATATGGCGTTAGGCGATGCCTCGCTGCCTGTACCCGCTGTTGTGGGAATGCAGATCAGTTTTTTAGTACGGTTTTTAAGCAGGCCAATGCCGGTTATCTCTGCCAGGGTTTGGTTATTATTAATTTGTGCGGCTATGAGTTTAGCCACGTCAAGTACGCTGCCGCCACCAATGCCTATGATCACATCGGCTTCAGTATGTTTTACAGATGTAAGCAAATCTTCAAAATCCCTAAACGAAGGCTCCTTTACTATTGATGTATCAACATGAGTGTTAATTCCTACTTCTTTAAATTGAGCTAAAAGTGGTTCAAGTTTATTTAACAGCGGACTGATGGTAATAATTAAAGCTGATTTATACCCGCCGCTGATAACATCACCGGTTAATTTAAAAAGCGAGTTTTTGCTAACAATTACCTGACCCGGAAACCGGATAGTGATGTCGCGATAAGGATGTTCAGTTTGCGGCATATACTTATATATTAATAATAGCTGGCCCTGGTTAATTGGTTTTGATATAAAACAAAGATGGATAATGCCGCCTCCCATTTTTATCCAACCGTTATCCAATTATTATACGATATTATCAAAAGGGGAGGGGGGTTAAGTAGTTATGATATTATCTGCCCATAATTGGCTTTAATAGGTAGTTATTATAGTAAATAACCACTAAAATACAGGGAGACGGGGCATGACAGTTCGGCAATTAAAAGCTGTTAACTTAGCAAAAAGTTGAATATGAGGATATAGGGCCAAGTTTATTGACTGTTTATCTTTTGATGCTTTTATTCATCGGTTGTCAAACTGCCGCCTCCTAATTATAAATCATCCGACTAAACCCCGGTATTTTTTAATATTTCTGTTAACTAATTAAATACACATCCTTATGAAAAGCGTAAAGACCTTAGGACAATTTATTATAGAGAAACAGGCAGATTTCCCTTTTGCTAAAGGCGAACTGTCAAGGCTTTTGCGGGATATTGGCATTGCCGCTAAAATTGTAAACCGCGAGATCAGCAAAGCCGGGCTTATTGATATCATCGGCGAAACCGACTCGGTAAATTCGCATGGTGAGCGTCAGAAAAAGATGGATGTTTATGCCAATGAGCAATTCATCGCGGCATTGCGTAGTGGCGGCGAGTGTTGCGTTGTAGCTTCAGAAGAAAATGACGAGCATATCCGGATAGAATCGGAGATTTCAAAGCATGCCAAATACATTGTTGCTATTGATCCGCTGGATGGTTCATCAAATATTGACGTAAATGTGAGCGTGGGCACTATATTTTCTATATATCGCCGTAAATCCACCGAAGGTGCTGCTACTCTGGAAGATGTGCTGCAGAAAGGTACCGAGCAGGTTGCAGCGGGGTATGTGATCTATGGTTCATCAACCATGCTGGTTTATACTACTGGCAAAGGGGTTAATGGTTTTACACTTGACCCATCGATAGGAGAGTTTTGCCTGTCGCACCCCGATATTAAAATGCCTAAGGATGGCTATATCTATTCAATAAATGAAGGGTATTACACCCATTTCCCTTTGGGTGTAAAAAAATATATTAAGTATTGCCAGGTTGAAGATGTAACTACCAGTCGCCCGTATACTTCAAGGTATACCGGATCAATGATTGCGGATATTCATCGTAACCTCATTAAAGGCGGCATCTTCCTATATCCAACCACTGCACAGTATCCAAAAGGCAAACTAAGGTTGGTTTATGAATGTAACCCAATGGCCTTTATTGTGGAGCAGGCCGGCGGTATGGCATCTACAGGTTTTGAGCGGATCCTGGATTTGGATGTTAATGAACTTCACCAGCGTTCGGCTATTTTCATTGGTTCGGAAAATATGGTTAAGCAGGCTGAGGATTTTATGCTGGCTTTTTCTTCGCAGCAGCCTTCTATAAGTCAGCATAAGCAAGTTATTTAATCAATTAATGAACTGCTGTTTGCAGCGCAATTTTTACCTGGATTAATAGATGAAATAATTTTATATGCTTTATTATAAAAATTAGGTTAGACTAATTTTTTTTATTTGTTTTGTATATTATTTATGATGTGCTAAAACGAATGAAAATATTATCTTTACTATGTTTTTTATTAACGCCGGCTGTGGTTTTTGCTCAGCATGGTTCCCTCAAAGGAAGATTAACAGCCGGCAATGAACCGCTTTCTTTTGCTACTGTTGCACTTTCAGGAACTGCTATCGGCGTTACTACAAATGATAAAGGCTACTACCATTTAAAAAATGTTCCGGCAGGTACATATACCGTAGTATTTTCCAATATTGGGTATGTTACCGAGCGTTATAAGGTGAGTGTAAAACCGGATGAGGCTACCTTACTGAATGGGAACCTTCAGGAAAGCAGTTCTAAATTGAGTGAAGTAACTGTGACCGGGGTTTCACGTAAAACCGAGCTACGAAGTAATCCCATACCTATTGCAGTGATGACCCGGAAAGAAATGGATCAGAATGTGAATAACAATGTTATTGATGCCATTGTAAAAGGAGTACCGGGTGTTAACGCCGTTACCACGGGGCCTAATATTTCCAAACCATTTATCAGGGGATTAGGCTATAACCGGGTGTTAACTTTGTATGACGGCGTGCGCCAGGAAGGACAGCAATGGGGTGATGAACATGGTATTGAGATAGACCAGTATGGTATCGGTCGCGCTGAAGTAGTGAAAGGCCCGGCAAGTTTAACCTATGGCTCGGATGCACTGGCAGGGGTGATCAACATGATCCCTTACTTGCCGGTTGGCGAAAACAATATTTTGAGAGGTGACTATACCGCCGATTACCATACCAATAACGGTATGATCGGCACTTCGCTGGGTTTGTCATACAAAAAGAACGATTGGAGGTATACCTTCCGGGCAACGGCAAAAGCGGCGCATGATTATCAAAACAGCATTGATGGTTATGTATACAACACCGGTTTCCGTGAGTTTAACCTATCAGGCATGGCCAGGGTTGATAAAAATTGGGGTTATTCGCAAATTGCAGCAACTGTTTATGATAACCGGCAGGAAATTCCCGATGGTAGCCGCGATTCATTAACAAGGCAGTTTACTAAGCAAATAGCAGAAAGTAGTACTGATAATATCCGGAACCGGCCAATTGTTAGTAATGACGAGTTAAGATCATACAGTATAACCCCACTGCACCAGCGTATTCAGCATTATCGCATTTACACGCACAATGAGTTTAAACTTGGCGAAGGGAGCAGTATCAGTGCTTCGCTCGGGCTGCAGCAAAGCATCCGCAGGGAATATAATCACCCTACATTGGCAGATCAGCCGGGTTTGTACGTAGTGCTTAACACACTTAATTACGATCTGAAATACAATTTACCAACTATAGGAGGTATAGAAAGTACGCTCGGTGTAAACGGGATGTACCAGACTAACCGCAGCAAGGCTGCAACGGATTTTCCCATCCCTGATTATAACCTGTTTGATGCCGGGACTTTTCTTTTCGCTAAAAAGACTATTGGGAAGGTTGATATCTCAGGTGGCATCAGGTATGATAACAGGCACATCCGCTGGAACGATTTTTATGTGGGGCCAAACTCTAAAAACGGCTTTGAGCAGCATGTGAAATTACCGGATACAGCAGGTGCTCATTTACAGTTTCCGGCTTTTAAACATGTATATCAGGGTGTTTCGGGGAGTTTGGGTATAACCTACAATATCAGCGAACGCTTATTGTTTAAGGCTAATGTTGCCCGTGGATACCGGGCGCCCAATATCACCGAAATAGGATCAAACGGGCTCGACCCCGGCGCGCATATTGTTTATTTAGGCAACCGCAGCTTTAATCCCGAATTTAGTTTACAGGAGGACCTGGGGTTCATCGCTTATCTTAAAGATGTTGACCTGATTGCTGAGCTGTTTAATAACCACATCAACAATTACATTTACCAGGCCAAACTAACCGATGCCAATGGTAATCCTGTGGTGATTGTGCCGGGTAACAGCACTTATCAATATCAGCAAAGCAGTGCCCGGTTGTATGGAGCCGAGTTCACGCTAAATGTGCATCCGCAAAATGTAAAATGGCTGGCTTTTAACAACAGCCTGGCTTATGTAACAGGAATCAACGGCAATAAACAGCTTGTTGATGAATCCAATGGGGCAGCTAAATATTTGCCATTTATTCCGCCGTTGCACGTCCGGTCGGAGTTTAAGGCGAGCTTGCAGAAAGCGTATGGTGCTTTTTCCAGGATTTACTTTAAGGCCGAAATGGATGCTTATACCACACAAAACCGCTTTTATGCTTTAGATAATACCGAAACGGCTACGCCCGGCTATACGCTGTTTAATATAGGAACCGGTACTACTATCAAAAACAAATTGGACAAAACCATCTGTGAGCTTTTTTTGCAGGTTGATAATTTGTTTGATAAAGCCTATCAATCCAACCTTAACCGTTTAAAGTATTTTGAGTATTACCGGTCGTCGCCAAACGGGCACCTGGGTATTTATAATATCGGGCGGAATATCAGTTTTAAAGCGATTTTCCCTTTTTGATTTATTTTTAATGAAATATGCCTTTTTTTGTTTTTATTGCCTTGAGTTTATGCACATCATGTAAGCGTGCGATGATAACTTTGAAATTCATTGATTAACGTCCCATCATGGTTTCTCGCAGAGGACCCTGATGTATACGCCGGGCAAATTCGCCGTTGCGAATGCTCTTGTAGAAATACAGAATGCGGTTGAACCTCATGAGGGGGACGTAAAATAATTCAAAATTTTATCGGCCGATGTGCTTAAAAGTCAACAATCATAAAAACATCTAAAGTAAATGGTTTATAAAACAAAGGTTTTCATTTGTGTGCTGCTGTGTGGCATATGCGGTGGAATGATGGGCGCTAAGGCACAGTTGCATATACCGGCTTCTTATGCTTTAATTAAACGGGTGGTGCCAGGTTATGCACAAAATTTTATTGTTCAACCACTTTCTGAAAATGAAGCCAAAGACGTTTTTGAGGTAGATGGCGCTAAAGGCAAAATTATATTAAGGGGCAATAATGGCATTGCGGTGGCATCAGCCTTATATTATTACCTTACCGAATACGCCCATTGCCAGATCACATGGAATGGTACAAATCTGAACCTTCCCGCAAAGTTGCCTATCCCAACCCAAAAGGTTCATAAAACTACGCCTTACCAATACCGGTATTATCTTAACTATTGTACCTATAGCTATAGCATGAGCTGGTGGGACTGGAAACGATGGGAAAAGGAAATTGACTGGATGGCCCTTCACGGCATCAATATGCCGCTGGCCATAACCGGGCAGGAGTACGTTTGGGACAAAGTTTACAAAGGCATGGGCTTTAGCAATAAAGATATGCAGGACTTTTTTACCGGTCCCGCATATTTTGGCTGGTTTTATATGGGCAATATAGATAAATGGGACGGCCCGCTGCCCGCAAGCTGGATAACCAGTCACCGGGATTTGCAGATCAAAATATTGCAGCGTGAGCGCGAACTTGGTATAAAACCGGTGCTTCCGGCGTTTACTGGTCATGTGCCGGCATCGTTTAAAAAACATTTCCCTAATGCTAAACTAAAGCAAACCAACTGGAATAACGGTTTTGCCGATACTTATATCCTGGATTCGGAAGATCCGCTATTTGCAGAGATCGGTAAAAAGTTTATACAGGAACAAACCAAGGTTTATGGCACGGATCATTTATATTCTGCCGATACTTTTAATGAGAATGAGCCTCCATCAAATGATCCTAAATTCCTTTCGGAACTAAGCGCGCGGGTTTATGATGGTATGAAAGGGGCCGATCCGAAAGCTGTTTGGGTAATGCAGGGCTGGTTGTTTTTCAGCGACCGCAAGTTCTGGCAAAATGAGCAGATCAAGGCATTGCTGAATGCCGTGCCCGATGATCATATGATAGTGCTTGACCTCAATACCGATTATGAACCGATATGGAAGCGCACCGAAGCATTTTACGGCAAACCCTGGATCTGGAATATGCTGCATAACTATGGCGGTAACAATAGCTTGTTTGGTAGGATAGAGGCCGTCGCAACCCAACCCGCGCAGGCTCTTAACGACCCTAAATCAGGAAAAATGGTGGGTATTGGTTTAACCATGGAAGCCATTGAACAAACCCCTGTGCTTTACGAGCTGATGACACAACATACCTGGCAAAATAAGCCAATTGACCTTGATCAATGGCTGCCGGAGTACTTGTTTAACCGCTATGGTGTAAAAAGCAAAGATGCGCTTGATGCCTGGCAAACACTCAGGACTACCGTTTTTAACGGAAAGGATATTCGTGATGGTGCCGAATCGATCATCACCGGCAGGCCAACGCTTGATTCGGCCGCTATATGGACACGCACCCGTTTAAACTACAACCGGAAAGACCTGCTGCCTGCCTGGGATAAAATGATTACCGCCATCCCTGCGTGCAAACAAAGCAGTGGTTTTAACTATGACCTGGTTGATGTAACGCGACAAATATTGGCTAACTACGGCAGGCCAATCCAGCTGAAATGGATCAAGGCATATCATGATAAAGATGAAAAGGCTTTTGATAAGTATACGGCCGAATACCTTAACCTGATAACCGATATGGACAGGTTGCTTGCCACCCGTAAAGATTTTATGCTGGGGCCCTGGATAGCCGATGCCCGTAGCTGGGGGACTAATCCCAACGAAAAAGCGCTTTATGAAAAAAATGCCCGTAACCTGATAACGCTTTGGGGCGATGCCAATAGTCCGCTGCATGAATACTCCTGTAGACAGTGGAGCGGTTTGCTCAATGACTTTTATAAAGTACGCTGGCAAAAATTCTTTGACTTATTGAAAGGATCACTTAAAACAGGTAAAGAGCCCGATTTTAAACAATTTGACAAATCAATAAGCAATTGGGAATGGCAATGGGTTAATTCGTCCAAAACTTACCCGGTTGCTCCTGCCGGAAGCAGCGCTGCAGTTGCAAAACAGCTTTATGAAAAATACAGGACAAACATGGGTAACGATCTTAAGTAATGGATACATCGACAGCTAAATCTACAACTACCATTGTAAAGCCGGCAAGGTTATTGTCGTTAGACGCCCTTCGTGGGTTTGATATGTTTTGGATCATGAGTGGGGAAGGAGTAGTGCACGCACTTGCGAAAGCTACGGGCTGGCCGCTCATGGTATGGATGTCGGGGCAGCTGCATCATACCGAATGGAATGGCATTACCTTTTATGATATGATTTTTCCCTTGTTTTTGTTTATTGCCGGCGTTTCCATGCCTTATTCAACGGGCAATAAAGTTGCTAAGTATGGGGTAGTTTATCCCTATCTGTTGCCCTCCTCATCCAAAGGCGAAATTTATCGTTCCATGATCAGGCGTACCATTATCCTGTTATTTTTAGGGGTGGTTGTTAACGGCTTGTTTAAGTTTAACGGATTGGAGAATACCCGCTTTGCAAGTGTGCTGGGGCGTATTGGATTGGCCTGGTTTTTTGCAGGTGTAATTTATCTGAATTTCGGTACCCGGGGGCAAATTTTATGGTTTGGTATTTTGCTGTTTGGCTATTGGGCAGCAATGGAACTAATCCCGGTTCCGGGTTACGGGGCAGGGGTTTTAACAATGAATGGCAGCCTGGAATCTTATATTGATCGTTTATTACTTCCCGGTCGCCTGCACGATAAGGTACATGATCCAGAAGGTATATTATCTACCATTCCGGCTATTGGCACCGCCATGCTGGGGATTTTTACAGGCCAGTTCCTGAAGCTTGAATCTGTAAAATGGCCGATGTGGAAAAAGGGCTTTTGTTTATTAGCGGTCGGTATTTTATTTATCGGGTTAGGCATGCTTTGGAATATTGCTTTCCCGATAAATAAACGTTTATGGACAAGTTCGTTTGTAATGTTTGTAGGTGGCTGGAGCCTGGTTTTCCTGTCGGTATTTTACCTGGTGATAGATGTTGCCGGATATAAAAAATGGGCATTTCCTTTTGTGCTTATTGGTGTAAACTCTATCCTGATTTACCTGGCATCTGAAGGGATGGTTGATTTTCAACATACTGCTAACTTTTTCTTCGGGGGAATTATCAGTCATCTCGCTCAAAGCTGGCAACCGGTGTGGGCAGCAATATCTATTGTAGTTGTACAGCTTGCTTTGTTGTACTTCTTATACCGGAATAAGATTTTCCTGAAAATATAAACTAAGAAGTTGTAAAAAAAGTAATTCAAAAAAAACTGATATAACCCCAACGTCATTGCGAGTATCCATCAGGGGGACCCTGAAAAAAATGTGATGATGTCTTCGGTTTTGTATATTTAAGCTATGGTGCGTGGGGCAGCGTTAGGGATAGTAGCGGAAAGCCCACAGCGTACGGGGGCCTTGCGTGTGGGCAAGGCGAGGACTTGTAGCGAATAGCCCGGGCCGGAGGCAACGCCCACGTTATAATTAAAACGAAAATTACCTTTAATAATCAATGACCCACAATCACGTCATTAGGTACGAAGCAATCCCCTATTTTACAGGGCTAATTTGCACAGCATCTCTGCCTATTGGGGATTGCTTCGTACCGCAATGACGTTTTTCATTTTTAAATAGCCTCCAATAGGCGCTTCTGTTTTTTGTAACGATGAAAAAATAATTGAGATAAAATCGTATTAAATTCGTTAATTGTTAAAATAACACTTAATATTGAATTGTTTTAACCTTCATTATGACCAGGCGCATACTTTTCTTTTTTACACTTGTTTTGATTGGCACAGCTTCATGTGCACAAAAACACATGATCCCAAATCCAATAACCGGGAAGTACTTTGCCGATCCTACCATTGTAAAGGATAAAGGTCGCTATTTCATTTATGCCACAATTGACCCCTGGGGCGATAAAGAACTGGCTGTGCTGGAAACTACCGACTTTGTTAAATTTACGCGTCATCATATCAATTGGCCAACCAAACAAGCCTGCACCACTACAACCTCGCTTAACGAAATGGTTTGGGCGCCATCGGTAGTGAAAGGAAAGGACAATAAATTTTATATGTATGTGGCCGTAGGCGGCGAGGTTTGGGGAGGCGTAAGCAATACACCCCTTGGTCCATGGAAAAATTTAAAGAGCGATAATACGCCAATGGTGAAATCTACCGATTACCTGCAGGTGCATAATATCGATCCGGATTGCTTTATTGATACCGATGGCAGCGCATATCTTTATTGGGGATCAGGATACAAATGGATCAACGGACATTGTATGGCTGTAAAGCTAAAGAATGATATGGTGTCGTTTGACGGGGTGCCGAAAGACATCACCACGCCTCATTTTTTTGAAGGTGCGCATATGGTTAAACGTAACCAAACCTATTACTTCATGTTTTCCGAAGGTAAGGCCATTGATGCCACCTACCAGGTAGGGTATGCAAAAGGGAGTAGCCCGCTTGGCCCTTTTCAAGAAGATGAGCACCGTGTTATATTAAGCACCTCTGCCGATAGTACGGTGATAGGCCCCGGCCACCACACCACCTTTGTTGAAAAAGGACAACGTTATATTTTATATCACCGCATTTTTCCGCAAAAGCAATCGTTTGTGTTAAGACAACTGTGTTTAGACAGTTTAAATTTTGACGCAAACGGTAATATTAAAAGGGTGAGCACTAAAGGAGTAAAAAAGTTCAATTAACCTTATAACCTGTTATGATGAGAAAAATAGGCTGCATTACACTGCTGTTAATACTTGCATTTGCCGGCTTTAAGACCTTTGCCCAGCAAAAAGCCGATGTTGCAAGACCTAAAAAGATTAGTCCGGATCTTTTCGGGATCTTTTTTGAGGATTTAAGTTATGCTGCTGATGGTGGCCTTTATGCCGAACTTATTCAAAACCGCTCATTTGAGTACAGCCCGGCCGATAACCGTGACTGGAACTCGCTGACCGCCTGGAAATACCAGACGGATGGTTTTGGTTACGGTACAATTTCGGTGGAGACTGCCGCCCCGGTTCATCCCAATAACCCGCATTATATTTTACTTGATATCCAGGATGAAGGACAAAAGGGTGTAGGACTTGAAAATTCCGGGTTTGATGGGATCCCTGTAAAGGCTGGTAAAAACTATAATTTTTCGGTTTTTTTGAACGTGCTGTCCAATCAGTCTTTACCTGTAAAGGTCGCCCTTGTTGACCGGAAGGGTAAAGAATTAGGTTCATCCTCATTTACAACAGCCGATAAAGGCTGGAAAAAATACGCCGAACAGATTCATGTGTCGTTTGATAACGACAGCGCCAAATTGGTGTTATTGATCAAGGCAAAGGGGAAAGTTGGGATTGATATGGTGTCATTATTCCCGGAAGAAACTTTTAAAAATCATAAAAATGGATTACGGGCCGATCTGGCACAGGTTATTGCCGACATAAAGCCAAAGTTTATGCGTTTTCCCGGCGGCTGCCTTACCCATGGTGATGGTGTCGCCAATATTTATCGCTGGAAAAATACCATCGGCCCGGTTGAGCAGCGTGTAGAACAGCGTAACATCTGGAACTATCATCAGTCGGTAGGTTTGGGATATTTTGAATATTTCCAGTTTTGTGAGGATATCGGGGCAAAACCGGTGCCGGTGCTTGCGGCAGGCGTAAGTTGTCAAAATTCGGGTGGAACCTGGAAAATAGGCGGCACCGGACAAAAGGGTATCCCGATGGAAGAAATGAAAGCTTATGTACAGGATGTTCTTGATTTGATAGAGTATGCCAACGGGCCGGCTACTTCAACATGGGGGGCTAAACGCGCCGCGGCAGGGCATCCCGCGCCTTTTAACCTGGAATACCTTGGCATCGGCAATGAGGATAAAATCACCGGCGTATTTGAAGAACGGTTTAGGATGATCTATGATGCCGTACACAAGGCCTATCCCGAAATTAAAATTATTGGTACGGTTGGGCCAAGTCCGAAAGGCGAAGATTTTGAAAAAGGATGGAAGTTGGCCGATCAGCTTTCGGTTGGCATTGTTGATGAGCATTATTATGAAAAACCGCAATGGTTTTTGAAAAACACCTCACGTTATGATTCATATAACAGGTTAAGGTCAAAAGTTTACATAGGCGAATATGCTTCGTGGGGTAATACCTTGTTCAATGCCCTGGCCGAAGCTGTTTATATGACCAGTTTAGAACGTAACGGCGATGTTGTAAGGATGGCATCCTATGCTCCGCTTATTGCCAGGATAGGCCATACCTCATGGAATCCCAATTTGATATATTTTAACGGCACGCAGGTTTTTCCGACTGTAAACTATTATGTTCAGCAGCAATTTGCCGTTAATTCGGGCAATGAGTATTTGCCGGGTGTAATAAAGCTGAAAGGTGAAAAAGCAGCTATTGACACTACGGCAGGCGTATCAATAGTACGCGACTCAGCTACAGGAGATTTGATCCTGAAAATTGCCAATGCCGGTAATGCTCCCGTTTCGGGAGAGGCCGATCTGTCAAAAATTGGCCAACTGCCTAAATCGGCAACACTTACAGTAATTACAGGAAAGCCAGAAGTGAAAAATTCTTCCGAAAACCCGCAAGCTGTTCTTCCACAATCCTCAGTAATAAAATTGCAAAGAAAATGGGCTTTCACTGTACCTGCCTATTCATTGACCGTGGTCAGAATTGGTGGCGCAAATGCAAAAAAGAACAAATAATTATCCTGGACATAAAAAAACAAACCAATTATACATGAAGAAAATAGTTTTACTGTGTATTTTAGTCAGCTTTTGTACAGTAGTTGTAGCACAGTCACAGCAGAAATTCAGCGCCTATCTTTTTACGTATTTTACAGGCAGCAAAGGCGGCGAAGAAATTCGTTTTGCTTTGAGTAACGATGGTTATCATTTCCGTGCCTTGAATAACAATCGCCCGGTTTTAAATTCGGCCGATATCAGTGCTACGGGCGGCGTACGTGATCCGCACATTATGCGTGCTGCCGACGGTAAGACTTTTTACATGGTAGCAACCGATATGAACACCGAAAAATACGGCTGGGGGCCAGATTATTCCATGGTGCTGCTGAAATCAACCGACCTGGTACACTGGACTTCAAAAACGATTGATATCACCAAAACTTTTGAAAAGTTTGCAGGCGTGAACAGGGTATGGGCGCCGCAAACTATTTATGATCCACAGGAAAAAAAGTATATGATCTACTGGTCGATGCGCTTTGGTGAAGAGGCCGATAAGATCTATTATGCCTATGCCAACAAGGATTTTACAGGCCTTGAAGCTGAACCTAAACAGCTTTTCTTTAAACCCGATGGCGGTGCTTGTATCGACGGAGATATTGTTTATAAGAACAATAAATATTACCTGTTTTTTAAAACAGAAGGATCAGGTGCAGGTATAAAGATAGCCGTATCGGATAAGTTAACTTCAGGCTATGTGTTGCGCG
Organism: Mucilaginibacter sp. SJ; assembly: GCF_028993635.1. NCBI lineage: Bacteria > Pseudomonadati > Bacteroidota > Sphingobacteriia > Sphingobacteriales > Sphingobacteriaceae > Mucilaginibacter > Mucilaginibacter sp. SJ. Next base: position 2,431,407 of record NZ_CP118631.1, on the reverse strand, counting down.
ATAAATACGTACAGCAAACCAAAGACCCGGTAGAAGGGGCCGGTACTTTTAAATTAAACGATGGCAGCGGTTATATTTTGATGTATGATATGTATACGCAAGGTAAGTACCAGTTCACCAGGACAACCGATCTCGAAAATTTTAAACTGATTGATGATGAGGTATCCATGAATTTTCATCCACGCCATGGTACAGTGATGCCAATAACTTCAAAAGAGGCGACGAGGTTAACTGCCAAATGGGAAACGGCTGAAGATGTAGTACTTTCGCCGGTAAACAAGCAGATTAAAACTATCAATATCGTTTTAGATACGGCGAACCATAAAGTTCACCTGCCTGTAAAACCGGGTACAAGTTTAAAATCATTTGACCCCCGGTTTACCTTATTTCCCGGCGTTACTATCAGCCCGGTGAAACCGCAGGATTTTACCAAAGGCCCGGTTAAATATTCTGTAACTATAGCCGGTAAAAAAGCGCAGGTTTTTGAGGTTACTGCCCAGGAAACCCATAACCCGGCTATTGCAGGATACTATGCCGATCCGGAGATCTTGTATGCCGAGAAGACAGGCAAATTCTATATCTATCCTACCAGCGATGGCTTTGATGGCTGGTCGGGCAAATATTTTAAGGCTTTTTCTTCAGATGATATGGTGAACTGGAAAGACGAGGGTAAGATACTTGATTTACCGCAGGACGTGAGCTGGGCTAAAAAGAATGCCTGGGCTCCTTGTATCATCGAAAAAAAGATCGACAATGAGTATAAATATTTCTACTATTTTGCCGCCGCTCAAAAAATAGGAGTGGCAACAGCAAATGATCCGGCAGGGCCGTTTACCGACTCGGGTAAACCTTTGATAGCACAATTGCCTGAAGGTGTAAAAGGCGGACAGCAGATTGATGCTGATGTTTTTACCGACCCGCAAACCGGTAAAAACTATTTGTACTGGGGAAATGGCTATATGGCTGTGGCCGAGTTAAACGATGATATGATTTCATTAAAACCAGGTACTACCAAGATCCTCACGCCTTACTCGCATTATAACGAAGGCACCTATGTGTTTTATCGCAATGGAATTTATTACTTCATGTGGTCGGAAAATGATACCCGGAGCCCTAATTATAGTGTGCATTACGGCACTTCTAAATCTCCTTTGGGGCCAATCGAAATTCCGCAGCAAAATACGGTTATAGCCAAAGATGCTGCCAAAGGTATTTACGGAACCGGTCATAACTCTGTTATCCAGATCCCTGGTACCGATGAGTGGTATATTGTTTATCACCGTTTCAATTATCCCAAAGGGATTACCATGGGCGATGCCGCAGGCTACAACCGTGAGGTATGTATTGATAAAATGGAATTTGATGGCAATGGATTGATCAAACAGGTAACCCCTACACATGAAGGTATAAAACCTGTACAGGTTAAAAAGTAACCCCTGTTTATATAAATAATGGTATAGCTGCCATGTGAACTTGTTAAAGGTTCACATGGCAGCTTTTTTATAAATATTATGTAAGCTAATTAAACCGATATTGGCTTTAAGCTTTATGCCTTCCGCTTTAAGCTACTAAAAATATGTTCCGTTTTTTACAATTCAGGAATTACTGTTGTATCCTATATTTGTAATAATGGTTTTCAAAGAAATGCTTCCGGAACCAAGGCTGCAGCCTTATATCAAGTGCTTCTATCTGTATGAATCTGATTCGGACAGAAGCTATGATGATATTGTGTTCCCGAGCGGTACTATGGAGGTGATCTTTAATCTTGGTGCCGGAAATTGGAAATCAAAAAAGGGCGATGCATTTTACACCACTCCTCCTGTAGAGCTCTGGGGGCAGATCACCAGGCCCCTGGCCATCCAATCGGTAGGGAGAAATATCATGTTGGGTTTTCGTTTTTACCCACATTCGGCTGCTTATTTCTTTGACGAAAACGTATCAGAGTTTAATAACGAAATCGTTGATGCCACACATGTGTTCGGTCCTAAACTAAAAACGCTTTATTTAAGATTATTAGAAACTGCCGACCTGAACGCAAAGGTGGCTATGATTGAAGATTATTTATGGAGCCGTCTATCTGTATCTGAAAAAAAACATTCAAAAATCAAATTCATAGGAGATATTGTAAGCAATCTTAAAAAGAATTATAGCGATGATAATATCCTGTCCATCTCCAATCGATATAATATTTCTTCACGGCATTTGAATACCCTTTTTTCACAGTGCACCGGTTTGCCGCCAAAATTATTTTATAAAATAAACCGCTTTCAGCATAGTCTTAACCTGGTAAGCTCTAACGAAGAAAAACTGACTAATGTAGCCTATAGCGCCGGTTATTTTGACCAGGCTCATTTTATAAAAGAATTTAAACTTTTTACAGGTTTTACACCCAATGCCTTTGCCACTCAGGCATCGCCAATAAACCAGGTATTGGCCGGCAATTAATACTTCCGTTTTATACAATTTTGGGTCGTTTAAGCGGCATAGTTTTGCTGATAATAAAAAAACAAAAAAATGAAATCAGCAAGAACACCACAGGAGGTGCACGCGGTACTCGCAGCAGCTTTTAACACTAAAGATGTAAACGTAGTTATGAATGTATATGATGCTGACGGCATCATTTTTCCCGAGCCAGGAAAAGAAGTATCAGGCAGAGCCCAATTTGAAGAAGCTGTGAAAAGCATCTGCGCGGTTCCGGGAGTGATGGAGATCAAAACCGTCTATTGCCTGCAATCAGGCGATGTAGCCGTAGGCCGGTCAGAGTGGAGCGTTACCGACAATGGCACAACACAGGTTGCGGCAAAAGGTATCGAGCTAATGAAACAGCAACCTGATGGCAGCTGGAAAATTATCATCGATCACGCTTTCGGAGCCGAGGCTAATCTCGTAGCCTGAGTCCTGCTACTCTCATGAAACAAAAATGGCCGGGTTTATCCGGCCATTTTTGTTTCACCTTTCACCTTTCACCTTTCACCTTTCACCTTTCACCTCAATCTCTTCCGTTTTATACAATTTTAGACACAACCGTAGTGCTACTTTTGAGCATAAAATAAAAACAAGAACATGAAAAATAGATTTAATGAATTTATAGCCTTGCACCATAAAGCAGAAGCTGTGCAGATTGGCAATGTATGGAATGCACAAAGCGCCCAGGTTTATGATAAATTAAATTTCGAAGTAATCGGCACGTCAAGCGCGGCTGTGGCCAGCTCGTTAGGCTTTGCAGATGGCGAAGAAATGAGTTTTGAAGATTACCTTTTTGTTGTTAAACGTATAGCTGCAACAACATCAGCCATGCTAACAGTCGACCTTGAAGGTGGTTATGGCGATACACCCGAGGAAATCTGTAATAACATAACCAGTTTATATCATATTGGCGTGGTGGGTATCAATATAGAAGATTCCATAGTGACCGACGGTAAGCGAAGCATTGTTGATGCTGAGAGCTTTGCCGTAAAACTTAAACAGGTAACTTCGTTATTAGCTGATGCAGGGGTTGAAATATTTATAAACGTAAGGGCCGATTCCTTTCTGCTTGGTTTACCCAACGCCCTGGAAGACGCTTTGACCCGCATTAAACTTTACCAGGATACGGGAGTACATGGTTTGTTTTTTCCTTGTATCACGCAAATAGCCGATATTGAAAAAGTAACGGCATTGTCCCGTCTTCCTGTTAACGTAATGTGTATGCCCGGTCTCCCCGGTTTTAAAGAATTACAAAATGCCGGTGTTAAAAGGATCAGTGCAGGCCCATTTTTGAATATGAACATTTATAAAACGCTGGAAAACTTAATTGAAAAGATAACTGCCCAAAACAGTTTTTCGAGCCTCTTTAACTGAAGCCAATAAATCTCAACTATAGGTTGTAAAGAGTTGAAACCTTTTTGCGAAACTTAAAGTTATAGTGGATGTAATCAGAAATCTACAAATAAGTTTAGGTTAAAGGCCCCTGCGGTGAGCGTTAGGGGCTTTTGTTTTATGAATTAACGAGACAGTGTTTTGAAGATTTACGCAACCCACTTGTGAATAATTTTTGGTGTGTTTGTCAAGAATATAATAAATAATGTACATTCGTGTACGTACACGAATGCTTTTATAATAGATAATTTATAAAATTTCACATCAGCTTTTTAATAAGATGGATGCTCCCGGTTTAAAAATCATCAATGCTAAAATTATTACCCCAACGCGGATCATAAAGAATGGAACTTTACTGGCCCGAAACGGAAAGATCGTTGCGGTTACCGAAGATATTATAGATAGTGCAGGTGAAACGGTAATTGATGCAGGGGGCAAATACCTGTCGCCCGGATTTATTGATATCCATGTGCATGGCGGCGGGGGATATGATTTTATGGATAATACTGTTGAGGCTTATCTTGAAATTGCAAAATTGCACGCCGGTTACGGTACAACAGCTTTTACACCAACCACATTAAGCTGCGAGCAGGATGCTTTACTCAAAACCCTGAGTTTATATGAAGAATCGGAGCCTTTGAACAAAGACGGGGCGCAGTTTTTGGGGATGCATATCGAGGGGCCATACTTTGCCATGGAACAACGCGGCGCTCAGGATCCCCGCTTTATCCGTTTACCTAATCCAAAGGAATACAATGAAATTTTACAGCATTCATCCATTGTAAAACGCTGGAGCGCAGCCCCCGAGTTAAAAGGTGCGATTGAATTTGGACGTTTTCTGAAATCAAAAGGGATCCTGCCTTCTATAGCGCATACCAACGCCATTTATGAAGAGGTGCTTGAAGCTTATGAAAATGGCTACACGCACATCACGCATTTTTATTCATGCATGTCGGGCGTATCCAGGCGTAATGCGTACAGGTATGCCGGCGTTGTTGAAAGCGGTTACCTGTTAGAAGATATGACGGTTGAAATCATTGCCGATGGAAGGCACCTGCCCCCGGCTTTGCTTAAGCTTGTTTATAAGATCAAGGGGCCGGAAAAAATAGCACTCATTACCGACGCCATGCGTGCCGCCGGAATGGCGCCCGGCGAAAGTATTTTAGGTGGCCTCCTTAATGGCTTGAAAGTGATAGTGGAAGATAACGTGGCAAAACTGCCCGACAGAAGCGCTTTTGCGGGGAGCGTTGCAACTACTATTCAACTGGTTAAAAACATGATCACTCTTGCCGATGTGCCTGTGATTGACGCCGTAAAAATGATGACAACAACCCCCGCTAAAATTATGGGTGCAGATGGGGCTAAGGGATCAATAGTGGTAGGGAAAGATGCCGACCTGGTCATTTTTGACGATGAGATCAATCTGCATAAAACCATCATCGGCGGTGAAATTGTTTATTCTATTTAAATAGTTAATGAGGCTTCTATGTTAAAGAAAATAAAGGCAGAAAAGCTCGAAGTGATCGTGTTGGAAAACCGTGCATCCCTTGGCCAAACAGCAGCTAAGATGGTAAGTGAAAAAATTAAACAGTTGTTGCTTACAAAAACTGTAGTCAATATGATCTTTGCGGCGGCGCCTTCGCAAAACGAATTTCTGAATGCTTTGGTGAACGACGGTAGTATTGAATGGCGAAAAATAAATGCTTTTCATATGGATGAATACCTCGGCTTACCCCTGGCTGCTCCTCAACTGTTCAGCGGCTTCCTAAAAAAGAAACTTTTTGAGCAGGTGCCATTTGCATCGGTCAATTACATCGATGGTAGCCCGGCTGTTTACAAAACCGAATGTGCCCGCTATGCACGGTTGTTACAAAGTAATCCGGTTGATATTGTATGCATGGGTATAGGGGAGAACACTCATATTGCTTTTAATGATCCGCATGTTGCAAATTTTCATGATCCGGAAATAGTAAAAAGGGTGCGGCTTGATCGGGCCTGCCGGCAGCAGCAGGTTAACGATGGTTGTTTTGACACATTGAATGCTGTACCCAAATATGCGCTCACACTTACAGTCCCGGCTCTAATGAGCGCTGCTCATATATTTTGCGTGGTGCCCGGCGTTAAAAAGGCAACCGCTATAAAACATACCATACAAGAGCCGGTGTCGGAGCGCTATCCTTCAACCATCTTGAAAACACATGAAAGCGCTATCCTTTTTGTTGATGCTGATAGCTTTAGCCGCATTTAGCCATAAGTCTTAAGTCCCTCGTCTTTAGCCATAAGTCAAAATATTTAAAGAAAAATGACTTATGACTTCCAACTAATGACACCGAATTTAGCAGTTGTTATTCATTTTATTGCAATAATTATATAATATCTATAGTTTTAGTAGAATTTATATATATTTGCACAGTCAAAGCGGTTCTTTGAATATTTTATTATCAAGAAAGACTGAGGGAAAGGCCCTGTGATGTCTTAGCAACCTGTAAGCCCACTGTTATAAAGGTGCTAATTCCTGTCTGCCCAAAATAGGGTAGAAAAGATAATGTAATACGCTATGGCCTTGTATAGTGCAAGGTGTTGTATACTTCTTTTCCCTCTTCATTTTTCTTGCTAATTAAAATATTGAAAATATCACCGGGATGATATTACGGTTTAACCTGTATAGCAATGAACATTAAACAATTACTTTTTACCTGTTTGCTTTTCATAACAACATTGCCGGCTGTTGCGCAGACCACCAAGGCAATTGATCCGACAGCTGACGACCGCGGTTATATCATAAAAACCGGTGATCTTGCTCCTGCCGATTTTGAGCTCGTATTGACCAATGGTACAAAAACTTCTTTAACGGAGTTGCGTGGTAAGGTGGTTATCCTGCAGTTTACCGCAAGCTGGTGCAGCGTATGCAGAGAAGAAATGCCGCGTTTGGAAAAAGAGATCTGGCAGACTTATAAAGATAAAGGCCTTGTTTTAATAGGCGTTGACCGCGATGAACCGCTCAACAAAGTAAAAAGTTTTCACCAGGTCATGAATATAAGCTATCCGTTGGCACTTGATCCTGGTGCTGAGATTTTTGGCCGGTTTGCCAGCAAAAAGAGTGGTGTTACCCGCAATGTGGTTATCGATCGGGATGGGAAAATTGTTTACCTCACCCGCTTGTACGATAAACAGGAATTTGCATCCATGTTAAAAGCTGTGGACGCTTTGGTAAACAACAAAACAGCGTCCATCAATTAAAAAGAATCTATCAGTACTTATTTAATACCCGTTTTATGAAAACAGAATCTACTTTTTTACACAAGAAAACTTTCGTTTCGGAAAGCCAGTCAATCTGCAAATCCTTCTGTCTCAATATGCAAAGCATGCATTGTTGCTGTTAATCATTTACAGCATGCATGGTGTTTAAATGCGGGCTTGCTGCAGCTTGTCTTAGCTTAATAATTACCATCCCCTAATCAATTCTTTACAGTTACGATAGGCTTATGAGCCGGGCAAATTATGCCCGCTAAGGCGATAGCCATGTCTTTTGTACCGGTAAAGGCATCAAAAATTAATCTCAATTATTAATTATCATGTTAAAAATTTACAAGCTATTACTGGCAATTATATTGCCTTTTATTCTCGTCCAGACGGTTGCGGGGCAATCCGTTAAAATTAGCGGAGTGGTAACCGCCAAATCCGATGGGTTGCCGTTGCCGGGCGTTAGCGTATATGTTAAAGGTAAAACCACGGGTGCACAAACCAATGTTGATGGTAAGTTTATCATCAACGCCAATGTTAATGATGTGCTTAGGGTTAGCTACATTGGCTTTACAACCCGGGAGATCCCGATTACGCAAGGAATAACTACCTTAAACGTGGTTTTGGTTGAAGCACCAAATTCTCTGAATGAGGTAGTGATAACGGCCCTCAATATCTCAAAGGATAAAAAATCGCTTGGATATGCAGTACAAGGGCTTAAATCGAAAGATATCTCTGAAGCTAAGGAAACCAATTTTGTTAACGCGCTCACAGGTAAAATTGCCGGTGTGCAGGTTACCAACAGCCAGGGCGATATGGGCTCATCCCGTATCATTATCCGTGGAGAAACGTCTATCTCACGGGAAAATCAACCTTTATTTGTAGTTGACGGGGTTATTGTTGATAATAGCCAGTTTTTGGGCACTAATGGTTCAAGAGATTTCTCCAATGCCATTTCTGATTTAAATTCTGAAGACATTGAATCGGTAAGTGTATTGAAAGGCCCGAACGCTGCAGCGCTTTACGGCTCACGTGCTGCTGCAGGCGTTATCCTCATCCGCACTAAAACCGGTAAAGGCGCGAAGGGGTTAGGTGTTACCATAAATTCAAACACCAGCTTTTCGAACGTACAGATCTTGCCTGATTATCAAAACCAGTATGGTCAGGGCTCAAATGGCAAATTTAGCTATGTAGATGGCAAGGGCGGGGGTGTTAACGACGGTGTTGACGAAAGCTGGGGCCCTGCCCTGGATGGTTCGCTGATCCCACAGTTTTATTCAAACGGTCAGGCCGTGCCTTTCGTAGCGCATCCCGATAACGTAAAAGACTTTTTTAAAACCGGTGTAACGCTTAATAATGGCATCGCGATAGCAAGCAGCAGCGATAAAAGCGATTTCAGGCTTTCATACAACAACCTGCATCAAACCGGTATTGTCCCCAATACATCACAAGGACGCAACTCTTTTGCTTTAAACTCAAGCTATCGTATCAATCCTAAATTAACTGTAAATACTATTGTTGATTACAGTAAGGACGACGCTGATAACCTTCCCGGCACATATGGAAAACGTGCAACAAGTACCATGCTCCAGTTTACCTGGTTTGGCCGCCAGGTTGATATCAACAGGCTTAAAAACTACAAGGATATTAACGGTAATACTTTTAACTGGAATAACAGTTACTATAGTAACCCTTACTGGCTGGCCTATGAAAATACGGTAGGGCAGCACAAAAATCACCTGATAGGTAGTATCGAACTGAATTATAAGATCATAGATGGCTTATCAGCAAACTTCCGTACAGGAACTGATTATTATAACGACCGCCGTAAGATCAAAGTAGCATATGGCACTAACGGAACGCCCTTCGGATCGTATGAAGAGGATGCTTACAGCGTAAACGAAAACAATACCGAAGCCAGGTTGCAATACACTAAAAAGCTGAACAATGATTTTTCGATTGATGTGTTTGGCGGTGGTAATATAGCCGTAAGGACCACCGAAAATAATGATCAGTTGGCTCCAAAGCTTGCCGTTGCCGGCTTGTATACATTGAGCAACTCCCGCGATCCGCTGGTATCGACAAATTATTATGGAAAGCTTAAAACCTATAGCTATTTTGGATCGGCCCAGGTTGGCTTCAGAAATTATGCTTTCCTAAACTTTACTGCCCGTAATGACTGGTCTTCGTCTTTACCATCAGATGCCCTGTCTTATTTCTATCCTTCAGTAAACGGAAGTTTAGTGCTGTCAGAAGCATTAGATATCAAGAGCGATGTACTTACCTATGCTAAATTAAGGGGTGGTTGGTCTAAAGTAGGTAAGGCGACAGACCCTTTTCAATTAATAAATGTTTATACATCTTCAAACCTATTTGGCTCAAATCCGCAACAAAGTATATCTACTATTGATCTGAATGATCATCTTAAGCCTGAAACCACCACATCGGCAGAGGCTGGTTTTGAATTAGGCTTTTTCCATGATCGTGTACATTTAGATGTAAGTGGTTATAATACCAACAGCACTAACCAAATCCTTACTGTACAGGTAAGTTCATCAACCGGTTTCAGCCAAAAAGTAATAAATGGCGGTCGTCTTAATAACAAAGGTATTGAGGTTCAGTTAGGCCTTACACCAATTAAATCAAAAAGCTTTACCTGGGATATTACCACCAATTATTCATTAAATCGCAGTAAGGTAGCCTCACTTGACGCTGATGGCCGATTGCAGAGTGTGGTATTAGGTACGGATCGTACAGTGCAGGTTGTAGCTGCACTTGGCCAACCTTATGGCGCACTTTATGGCACAGCTTACACGCGTAATGCTTCAGGTCAGATCATTATCGACGCTAACGGTACACCGGTATTTAATACCACCAAACGTTATTTAGGTAAATTCACTCCAAATTGGCTGGGAAGTATCAATAACAGCTTTACCTACAAAGGAATAAACCTTAGCTTTTTGGTTGATGCACGTTTCGGCGGATCAATTTATTCAAATACCAACCGTACAGGTACCTATACCGGCGTACTGGCTTCTACCTTACCAGGCCGCGGTGCTGCTAATGGTGGTTTAAGCTATTACTATCCGGATAATAAAACAACAAATCCAGCGGTGCAGGTAACCGGCGCAGCTCCGGCGGGTGTAACCGTTTATAATGATGGTATGATATTTAAAGGTGTAAAGGCTGATGGTTCGCCAAACACCACTATCATTCCTGCGCAATCATATTATAAAGGCTTTACTAATATTGATGAAGCCTTTGTTTACGACGCATCCTACATCAAACTTCGCGAAGTAAAACTGGGATATTCTTTACCTGCTAAATGGGTAAATAAAATTGGTTTCCAGGGAGCTACATTCTCGGTAGTTGGCCGTAACCTGTGGATCATCCATAAAAACGCGCCGAATATTGATCCGGAAACAGCCTTTAACGCAGGTAACGGACAGGGACTGGAAGACCTTACCCTGCCTACCGTGCGTAACATCGGTTTTAATGTAAACCTTAAATTTTAAAACATCATGAAACTTAAATATATCAGCATATTATCCGCCGCGGTTTTATTATCGGTAACATCGTGCAAAAAGGATCTGTTAAAGATCAATCAAAACCCTAACGGCTCACAAACAGCACAACCCGACTATCTGCTTACGGCAGCCACCAAAGCAACCTCAGATACCTATTGGGGCGTAGCCAATAACATGGATGCCAGTTTGCTTTTTGTACAATACTGGTCTAAAATTCAATATACAGACCCCGACAGGTATATTTATGCCAGCAGTGCGTTTGAGGAGCTTTGGAGCACGGGCTATTCAAAAAGTATTGTAAACCTTAACCAGATCATCAAGCTCGCCGATGCCCAGGGTAATACAAATTACAAAGGCGTTGCCTTGGTATTGCGCTCATGGACATTTAGTTTATTAACTGAAGCTTACGGTAACATCCCTTACAAACAGGCAACTAATATCGATCAGTATCTTACCCCTGCTTATGATTCCCAAAAGGATGTTTATTTTGCTTTGTTAGATGATTTGAAGGCAGCTCAAACGGCGCTTGATCCGTCGGGCAAAGCGATTGCTGGTGATGTGATTTATAGCAACAATATTGCGTCATGGAAAAAGTTTACCAATTCGTTAAGGCTTCGTATCGCCTTACGCATTGCAGACAGGGAACCGGCAAAAGCTAAGCAAGTATTGGACGATATCAAGACCGAAGGCGGCTCGTACATCAGCTCGAATGCTGAAACCGCGCAATTGGTTTATTTAGATTCGCCTAACCAAAACCCGGTAAGCAACTTGTTTGATACCCGTGATGATTACCGCATCAGCAAAACCATAGTAGATAAGTTGTTTGCACTTAATGACCCCCGCTTATCAATATATGCCGCTAAAACACAGGATGCCACGCCTCAAAATTATGTTGGCTTGCCAAACGGTTTGTTGGTGGGCGATGCCAGCAATTACGGCTTCACCAAAACTTCTAAACCGGGCGCTTACTTCAGGGCACCTCATGCCCCTGCTGTAATATTAAGCTATGCAGAAAGCTTGTTTGACAGGGCAGAGGCCGCTGCACGTGGTTTTACTGCCGAAGATGCCGCTTCATTATACGGTCAGGCGGTTACTGCTGCGTTGACACAATACAGTATTACTTCGGCTGATATCGCTACTTATATGGCACAGCCGGCAGTTAAATACGATGCATCTAACTATAAAAAATCAATTGGCGAGCAAAAATGGTTAGCCCTGTTTGGCCAGGGATTTGAAGGCTGGACCGAATGGCGCAGGCTTGATTATCCGCAATTGCAACCAGCGGTAGCAGGTACGCTGAATGGTAAAATACCGGTAAGGTTTATTTACCCCGGCACCGAACAATCGTTAAACAAAACAAATTACCAGGCTGCAGTTGCTGCACAGGGTGCCGATGCCCTTACCACCAAACTTTGGTTTGATGTAAACTAAGCAAGCGTCACTTCGTAAAATAAAACTGAAAAACGGGTTTCTCCTAAGGGAAATCCGTTTTTTATTGAAAATAAAGCTGAAATTTGTGGCATGGCTTTGGTCCTGTTTTTAGGATTAACAAAAAATGACAAGAAATTCCGGAGATTAGCGTTTCTCATCAGGAAAGTAACAACAAATTATAGCGAGTGAAGATAGAAGAAACCGTGATTTTGGTTGATCGCGATGATCAGGAAATTGGTACTATGGAAAAAATGGAGGCACACCTTCAGGGGAGCCTGCATCGTGCGTTTTCAGTTTTTATTTTTAACAAAAAAGGGGAGCTCCTGCTACAGCAGCGGGCGGGCGGCAAATACCACTCGGGCGGTAAATGGACAAACACTTGTTGCAGCCATCCAAGGCCCGGTGAAGTCACACTTAAAGCAGCGCACCGCAGGTTACAGGAGGAGATGGGAATAGCCGCCGAACTTAACTTTGTATTTTCTTTTGTATACTGTGCAGTTATCCAGGATGACCTGGTTGAAAATGAATACGATCACGTGTTTTTTGGCGTCACCGATGCCTTACCGACGCCTGACCATGAGGAAGTATCTTCATTTAAATATGTAACCATGGCCCTGCTGGCAGCCGACCTGAAAGAAAACCCGGGCGATTATACCAGGTGGCTCGCCATATGTTTCGACGAGGTAATGGATCATTATCAGCAATTACAGATCACCAATGTGTAGTGATCGCCATTGTAAATAATGCCGGACTGATAATTTTCTATGTGCCTGAATAAGCAAATCTCTCCTTAATGTAACGGGTATTTTACATTTTTGTAATATTATTGTTTACTTTACAATTAATTAGGTAGCTTTAATCTTCCAATTATTTGTGTAATTCACAGCCTGCAATTTGTTAATGAAAAAGGGATCCTTTTGCTGCATTGTTCTTTTTTTGATCATTTCCTTGGCCCATGCCCAGTCGCCCATCAAAAATAAGATCCTCAACTATTCTTTAAAAAATGGTCTTTCTTTTGGTATTGTAAATAGCATTACACAGGATGATAAGGGTTTTATGTGGTTTGCCACCAATGATGGGCTCAATCGTTTTGACGGTACAACTTTTAAGGTTTTTAAATCGCGCCTGGGCGATTCAACTGCGCTGGCCAGTAATTATGTACAAAAGGTTTTGTGCGATGTTCATGGCAGCATCTGGGTTTCATCAAGAAACGGCCTCAGCAAATTTGATAGCCGTACAGAAAAGTTTATCCATTATAAATTCACTTCTAACAGGGCCGTCAAAAACGATATCAGTAATATTATTCAAAGCCACGATGGTAATTTATGGATCACATCCTACGGGCAGGGCTTTTCTTATTTCAATACCAAATCGGCAAAAGTTATTAACTACACTCAGGCCAATTTATCCCGGCTGTCAAGCAACAGGGTGCTCTGTTTGTACGAAGATTCAAAGGGACTGATATGGGTAGGTACGCAGGAAGGCAGCATCAATGTTTTTAGTCATAAGGATGGTGTGATAGCCAACCTTGCCGGCATAGGCCCTCCAATAGCCAACCTGCCGGGTACCCGCATCAATGATATTTTTGAGGATCATTTTCACAACATGTGGATAGCAACCGGAAGCGGGCTCGGCTACTACAACAGGCAATCAAATAAATTTACCTTACTGCAAACCAGTCAGCAGGGTATTAAAAGTAAACGATACATATCAGTTATTGAGGATAGTGATAAGCAATTACTTGTAGGTCTGCAAGATGGTGGTCTGTTTAAAGTTAACATTGGCACAAACCCCGGTTATAACACTAATAATTTTTTCCTGCAGCCGGTAACCGGCGATGACGGGTATTACCTTACGCAACGCTCTGTTCAAACGCTTTATATAGATAAGGATAAAAATGTTTGGGTAGGTACCTATGGCGATGGTATCTACATGGTGAGCAGCATCAAGGAGAAATTTTCAAAGATTGCTAAAAAGCGATATGGGGCCAGCGGCGAAAGCTTGGTGAGATTTTATGGCCTGTGCCAGGATCGCGACGGCTTTTTATGGCTGGGCACTGATGGAGAGGGGATCTACAAAACCAGCCACAACGGCACCCTGATAAAGCAATACAAAGCAGACGGGCAACCCGGCAGCATCACCGATAATGCCATTTTATTTGGCTATACCGATCAGGATGGTAATTTATGGTTTGGTACTTATGCAAAGGGACTTTTGCAGTATAACAAGAAAACAGATTCGTTTGTCAACTACGCACACAGCCAGGCAAACAACAAAAGCCTGGGTGGTAACGACGTAAGGGTTATTTACCAGGACATGCATAAAAATTTATGGATTGGCACCAACGGCGGCGGCTTGTGCCTGTTTAATTCTGTTACAAAAACATTCACTAATTATACCCCTGCCAATAGCGGCCTCACTTCGTACGATGTAAGATCAATTGCCGAAGACGATAAAGGTAATTTATGGGTTGGTACTTATGGCGGGGGGCTGGATTTTTATAATGCCGGGCAAAAGAAATTCAGCAGGTATTTTAAGCCCACCGATGAAAAAAGCAATTTACCAGGCCAGGTGATATTTTCGCTCCATCCCGACAAGCAACACAGGTTATGGATAGGAACTGAAGGCGATGGACTAATTTCATACGACCTTCAAAACCGGGTTTTTAAAAAGTTTAATGAAACTAATGGTCTCGCTAATAATACAGTATCGGCTATTAAGGAATCATCTGATGGTTCATTATGGTTAAGTACTAATAAAGGCTTATCAAACCTTAATGTCCGTAATAACAAGATCTTAAATTATGATCAGTCGGATGGGCTGCAGGCCGGGCAGTTTAACGCGGGGTCTGTTTTGTTCGATTCTGCTAATGGCTTAATGTATTTTGGTGGAACGGAAGGCCTGAATTTTTTTGACCCTGGAAAAGTAAATCAAAGCGACTATAAACCAAAAGTTATTATAACAGGGTTACAAATTTTTGGTAAACAGGTGGAAGTTGGCGGGCTTGACAAGGACCGCACCGTATTGCCCGAAGCCATTAACCAGGCAAGGCAGATCACATTACAGCCCGATCAGTCGGTATTTTCTATCCAGTATGCCTCGTTAAATTATACCTATCCGGATAAAGGCGGGTTTGCTTATAAACTGGATGGCCTTGATAAAACCTGGAACTACGTTGGCGATCAGCGGCTTGCGACTTACCGTTACCTTGAACCCGGAGAATATACGTTCAGGGTAAAAGCATCCAACCAGGATGGTTTGTGGTTTGATAATTATGCTACATTACAGGTTAAGATCCTGCCGCCCTGGTATAAAACCTGGTGGGCTTATTTAATTTATATAGCAGCAGCAGGGGTTGTAACTTATTACTATATACTTTACAGAAACCGCCAAACCAGGCTTAAATACGAGGTTAAAGTAGCCCAGCTTTCAGCCGAAAAAGATAAGGAGCTTAACGAGCGTAAACTTTCCTTTTTTACCAATATCTCGCATGAGTTCCGTACACCGCTAACGCTCATTATCAACCCGGTAAAGGATATGTTGTTCGGAAAGGGCGAGGCTACTGATGATGCCGGTAATTTGCATATCATTTACCGCAATGCACGGCGCCTTTTGAGTTTGGTTGACCAGCTTTTACTGTTCAGGAAGGCCGAAAGCGACACCGATAAGCTCAAAATAGTAAGGCTCAATATCGTATCGCTTTGTCATGAGGTGTTTTTATGTTTTAGTCACCAGGCACGTACCAAACATATTCAGTTTGATTTTGTAAGCCAAAGGGATGCGATAGAGATTTATGCCGACAGGGAAAAAATGGAAATAGCCCTGTTTAACCTGATTTCAAACGCGTTGAAGTTTACGCCGGAGTATGGCATAGTAACTTGTACAATAGCCGATTTTAACGATAAAATTACCATCGGGATAAAGGACAGCGGCTGCGGAATAGCCGAGGGTACCGGCGATCAGTTATTCGGCAAGTTTTACCAGTTGCAAAATTCGGCGCCAATGGCAGGCGGTTTTGGCATTGGGCTATACCTGGTTAAAGCATTTATTGAAAACCATAAAGGAAGTATCAGTTATACCAGCCAGCAGGGGCAGGGTACGGTGTTTCATGTATCGTTGTTAAAAGGCAGAGAACATTTTGGGCAGCAGTTTGTGTTTGAAGATGTTGCCGAAACTTCGGTATTCCTGGATGAACTGATGGAGAACAAAGGTGAGTTGGCAGCAGTTGAAACCGAAAGTGCAGTAACCGCTAAAAGCCCTGAAGCTTTAAGCTCTGATACTAAAACCATGCTGCTGATTGATGATAACCAGCAGATCCGTACTTACCTTAAACAAATTTTTAGCGGTGAGTTTGAGATTTTTGAGGCTGATAACGGTACAGATGGCCTGGAGCTTGCTTATCACCTGGTACCCGATATTGTGATAAGCGACGTAATGATGCAGGGGTTAAGCGGTATTGAGGTATGCAGCCGTATTAAGGAAGATCCTGTGCTGAACCACATCCCTGTGATATTGCTTACCGCCAGTTCTTCGCCTGAAATAAAGCTTAAAGGTATTGAAGGCGGGGCGGATGATTATATCAGCAAGCCTTTTGAAAAAGAGATCCTGGTGGCCCGTGTTAACGGGATCCTGAAAAGCAGGAACAACCTGCAAAAATATTTCTATAATGAAATAACCCTTAACAAATCCAACGATCTGAAGATCTCGCAGGAATACAAAGAGTTTTTGGAGAAATGCCTCCAGATAGTTGAACAGCACTTAACCGATCCCGACTTCAGCATCAAAACGCTTGCTGCCGAAATAGGCATGAGCCACTCTAATTTGTACAAGCGGATCAAATCCATTTCGGGGCAATCGGCAAACAGTTTTATCCGTTTTATCCGCTTGCGAAAGGCTGCCGAAATCTTACTTACAACCGATAGCACAGTTTATGAAACAGCTTATAAGGTGGGCTTAAATGATTTGAAATACTTCAGGGAGCAGTTTAATAAGTTGTTCGGGATAAACCCTTCTGATTATATCAAGAAATACCGCAAGCCATTTCACAATAATTACAATGTGAACCGGGATGTGATAAAGGAGAATTAGCAATATTAATTTACCCCCTGTTTAAAAGGCCTCAAAAACAATGATTTTGAGGCTTTTTTATGAAATACCCCCTGTCTTAATCAGAATTTACCCCTCACTCATTTTTGCATTTTACGTGCAATTTAGCCCTACCAATAACCAAGATTTAAACCAGGCTTTTGTATCCGGCATTATTGTAATAAGGAAAAAGATGATAGCAACTAACCAATGCTTTAGTCGCCCCCTTGTTTTTATGCCCTTGCAGAGCAGAGTTTAAATCAATTAAAAACCAAATTAAAAACTATATGAAATTAAATTTACATGTAAAGGATTCTCCCCATCGGAAAAGGTCACCCCGCTTTTTCATCGTTGCGGCCGGCATGGCCGTAGCTTGTTTTGCTACAGTTCAAATGCCGGTAATGGCTTTTGCGGGTACTATTAACGAGCAGCGCTTACCTGATGCCAGGATAACCGGTAAAGTAACCGACGAAAAAGGCGAAACACTACCGGGTGTAAGTGTATCCTTAAAAGGGACTTCAACCGGCGTGGTAACCGATATTAAAGGTAACTTTAGCCTTAATGTTCCAAACGCTTCATCGGGCACATTGGTGTTTAGCTACATCGGCTACACCTCACAAGAAGTTATTCTTAACGGGCAAACCACTATCAACGTGCAATTAACTGCTGATTCAAAGTCATTGAACGAGGTAGTAGTTGTAGGTTACGGTACCCAGAAAAAAGCGACCTTAACAGGTTCAATATCACAAGTGAAAGGTTCGGAGTTGGTGAAAAGTCCACAGCCCAATCTTTCGAATGGTATAGCTGGTCGTTTTTCTGGTGTAATTGTTAATAATCGCAGTGGTGAGCCCGGGTACGATGGTTCAGGTATTACCGTGCGTGGTTTAGCCACTACAGGCAATAATGATGTACTCGTTGTTGTTGACGGTGTACCGGCCCAGATAGGTGGTTTAGAGCGTCTCGATCCTAACGATATCGAAAACATGTCGGTATTAAAGGATGCATCGGCTGCTATTTACGGTAATAGGGCTGCAAACGGTGTTATACTTATTACCACCAAACGCGGTAAATCGGGCAAGCCAACTATTAATTACAGTTTTAATCAAGGCTTTAGTTCACCAACCCGCTTGCCAAAAATGGCCGATGCGGCAACTTATGCCCAGATCATGAACGAGATCAATTATGATTCAAACCCAGCAGGCGGATTGAATCAATCTTACACAGCTGAACAAATCCAAAAGTTTAGGGACGGATCAGATCCATTAAATTACCCGAATACCAACTGGGAAAAGCAAACGCTTAAAGGTTCGGCATTGCAAAACCAACATAGCCTTTCAGTTTCGGGCGGTGGCGAGGATATAAAATACTTCGTTTCATTAGGAACGCTTTATCAGGATGGTATTTATAAAAACGGAGCAACTAAGTATCACCAATATAATTTCCGCTCAAACATTGATGCTAATGTTACCAAGCGCTTAAAGGTTGGCTTGTCACTTTCAGGCCGTGAAGAAGACAGGCAATTTCCTGTTGTAGGTGCCGGCAGCCTGTTCCGTTCTGTTTACAGAGCTAAGCCTATTGTTGCAGCTTACTACCCTAACGGCTTGCCAACTACAGGTATCGAAAACAATAACCCGGCTGTCCAGGTAACCGACATTGGTGGTATCAATAATAACCCCAAACAGGTTTTCAATGGCATTCTAAAAGCCAGCTATGCTATTCCTGGCATTGAAGGTTTATCGGTTGATGGTTTTTTCTCAGTTGATAAATCATATAATTTTGATAAAAACTTTAGCAAGCCATATGTTTTGTACAGCTATGCCGCAAGCACTCAGATTTATAACAAAGTTACCGTGGGGGGCAATAATAACGCCGCTACTTTATTCGAGTCGCAGGAAAATCAGGCGCTGCTAACTTCAAACGTTAAATTAAATTATGCGCATAAATTTGGTTTACATGATATAAGCGCGTTCGTAGGTTATGAGCAAAGTAAAAACCACAAGGAATATTTTGACGCTACACGTTTCAATTATTTGTCGTCGCAACTACCGGACTTGTCGCAAGGTGGAAGTGCTGCTACCGATTACCTGAACTCTGGTTTAAGCTCAAATTACAACCGCGCAAGCTATATTAGCCGCTTAACTTATGCCTATGATGAAAAGTATCTGTTTGAAGGCCAGTTACGTGCTGATGGAACTTCTGTATTCCCAGGCGCTACCCGCTGGGGTTATTTCCCTTCCGCTTCAGTTGGTTGGAGAATCACGAAAGAAGATTGGTTTAAAAACAGTGTGAGCT
Organism: Mucilaginibacter sp. SJ; assembly: GCF_028993635.1. Classification (NCBI taxonomy): domain Bacteria; kingdom Pseudomonadati; phylum Bacteroidota; class Sphingobacteriia; order Sphingobacteriales; family Sphingobacteriaceae; genus Mucilaginibacter; species Mucilaginibacter sp. SJ. The sequence continues at coordinate 2,411,971 of NZ_CP118631.1, read as the reverse complement.
TTTTTGATGATCTGAAACTGAGGGCTTCTTATGGTTCATTAGGTAACGATAACATATCGCCATTCCAGTATTTTAATAACTATGCTTTAGTTAATAACGGCTTTGTTGCCAGCAGTCCTGGTAGTGGTTCAAATGTTATTCAGCCAAACGTTAATCTTGTAAAACTTGCAAACCCGAATATCACCTGGGAGGTTGCCAAAAAGCTTGACATTGGTATTAACGCCACTTTTCTTCACAATTTTACGGTAGAGGCGATTTACTTTCAGCAACGAAGGAGTAATATTCTTGCTGCCCGAAATGCCTCGATCCCAGGTTCATCAGGTATAGTAAATCCTTATGGTTCCGACTCACTTGTACCGGCAGAAAACATTGGTAAAGTTAATAGCGATGGTTTTGAGGCTACATTGGGTTATAGTCATACCGGGCATGAATTTAGCTGGGGTGTAAGCGGTAACATTACTTACGCAAAAAGTAAAATCGTATTTATTGATGAAGCCAGTGGTGCCTTAAGCTATCAGCGCGCAACCGGTAGGCCGATGAATACTTATTTGCTTTATGATGCAATAGGGATATTCCGCACGCAGGCCGAACTTGATGCTTACCCGCACGTAACCGGAGCAAAAGTTGGCGATCTGAAATACCTTGATTATAACAACGATGGCAAAATAACTGCCGATGACCAAACCCGTACTAAATACGGCAACATTCCGCAAATCACTTACGGCTTTAGTCTTAACGCGGCGTACAAAAACTTCGACCTTTCAGTACTGTTTGCAGGCCAGGCGCAGGTTAGCCAGTATGTATTACCCGAAGCAGGTAGCATAGGTAACTTTTACAGCAGTTGGGCCGATAACAGGTTTAGCAGTACAAATACCAACGGAACTTATCCACGCGTGACCGACCGTGCATCAAACGCCATAAGCGGTGGTTTATATAACAATACCTTCTGGCTTAATGATGCTTCATTCCTTAGGTTAAAAAATGTGCAGTTAGGTTATAATTTCAATGCACCTTTCCTTTCTAAAATTAAGCTTGGGGGCCTAAGGGTTTATGCAAGCGCGTTCAACCTGTTCACCATTACCAAAGTGAAAGATTACGATCCGGAGGGAACCAGTGGCAGCGGCCAGTTTTATCCGCAACAACGAATTATCAACTTAGGTGTTAACGTGAAATTTTAATCAGACGATAATGAAACTACAATATAAAACTCCGCTATTATTTTTAATGATGGGCGGTATGCTGGGCATCACAGCATGTAAAAAGAATTTACTTGATGTAACCCCTACGGATAGGATTGCCTCATCGGCCATTGCTTCGGATACCGCGGTGTATGAAGCTTATGTTACCAACCGTTATATCGGTGCCAAATTGCAGGATAAAGAGGGCGATGGCTCAAACCCAGGCTTTGGCCGTGGTTTTGAATACAGCATGTGGAGCTCACTGACCGATGAATCGATCTACAACAACGACGATGCCACATGGCTGATTCAAAGGGGACAGCTTGCCCCCGAAAACTTAGGTGGCGCAGGCGTACTTTGGGGCCGTAGCTATCGTAGTATCCGCGAGGTAAACTCGGCTTTGGCTTTACTGCCAAACATGCCATTCAGCGCTGCACACAAAATGCACCTTGAAGGTGAGCTTAAATTTATCAGGGCCTTCCGTTACCAGGATCTGATCCGTAATTATGGCGGTGTTGTTTTGATGGGTGATAAGGTGACTAATCTTAATGATAACCTGCAGGACCCATCGCTATTTAAGCGTGCTTCCATTAAAGAGTGTATCGATTACGTGTCTGCTCAGCTTGATGATGCCGCTGCTAAGTTGCCGCTAAATAACGATGGTAGCTGGCTTTTAGGGCGTGCTACAAAAGGTGCAGCGCTGGCTTTAAAATCAAGGCTAAAATTATATGCTGCAAGTCCTTTATATGCTGCAGGTACCTGGGCTGATGCTGTTACGGCGGCGCAAGCTGTTATCAGCCTTAATAAATATGGTATTTATACTGGTGGTTACAACAACCTGTTTTTGGTTAATGAAACAAACGAAACCATTTTTGAACGTTTATACACCAAAAATGCAAATCATACCCACCTTGAAATAGCCAACGGGCCAAACGGCTATGGCGGCTGGGCGGGTAATACACCATTGCAAAACCTGGTTGACGATTACGAAATGGATAATGGCAAAGCTATTACCGATCCAACATCAGGTTATGATCCGACCCACCCATATGATCACCGCGACCCAAGGTTTGCAGCTACTGTATTATACAATGGTGCGATGTACAGGGGCCGGGCTATTGAATCTTTTATTCCAGGTGGTAAGGATAGCAAAGACGGAGCAGATAACTGGAATACTACCAAAACAGGTTATTACCTCAAAAAATATATGAATGATGCATATCCGCTTCAAAATCCGTGGGGTAACGCGGGCTTCCAGCCATGGATTTATTTCCGTTATGCTGAGATCCTGTTGAACTTTGCTGAGGCTGCTAACGAAGCTTACGGACCGGATGTGATCCCTTCGGGTTCAACCTTATCTGCACGTACAGCGATTAATCTGATCCGTTCTCGTCCAAGTGTTAATATGCCGGCTTTGGCTGCAGGTATGTCGCAATCACAGATGCGTGATGCTGTACGCTACGAGCGCCGTGTTGAGCTGGCATTTGAAGAGCACCGTTTTTACGATGTACGCCGCTGGAAAATTGCTGATGTTACCGAAAATAAACCGGCGGGTGGGGTGATCATCACCAAAAACGCTGATGGCAGCTTTGCTTATACACCAAAAGTAGCTTTGGATGGCCGCTCTTTTGCAACCAAACATTACTGGTTGCCGATACCAAGGGCTGAGATTCAAGCGTCTGGTGGCCAATTGCAACAAAACGCTGGTTACTAATAACCAATATTCCCGGGGGAAGAGCTTCTTTCTTCCCCCTTTTTTCTCCCAATTCTAACCTATAACAAATTATGAAGAACTTAAGTATTGCATTATTAGCGATGTGTTGTTTGGCGGCCGGGTGTAAAAAGGATATCGTATCAGTAAAAAAATCATCAACTCCGGATGAAATAAAAACAGGAGAGAAAACAGTAACTACAGATTCAACACCGGCAAGCGCGCTGAAAGGCGTGAACTGGGCTGCCGATGGTGATAACTTTAGTGATGGAATACTGGTATTAAGCGGCTTAACCTCTGCCGATAGTTACGCCACGGTGTCGGCAAAAGCCGACGCTGTATTAACAGGGATCCAAACCAATACAGGAGCTAATACCGTAAGGCTGCCGGTAAATTATTCAACCGTATCACAAACCTGGTGGAACTCCTATACCGGTGTTATTGACAAAGCCCTGAGCAAAGGAATGAATGTGATATTGGGGTACTGGGAAGCCAAATCATCTGCAGACGGGAAGATAGATAATACCACTGAATTTTGGTCGATGTGGCAAACCATTGTTACCAAATACGGCAGCAATGCGCATGTTTATTTTGAGATCTTTAACGAGCCGCATGGCTATTCTTTAACCGACTGGACAACCATTTGCGCCCAGTGGTTAAGCAACTACCCTTCTGTTCCGCAGGGGAGGATCCTTATTAGCGGTACCTCTTATTCGCAGGATATTACCGGCGTTGGTGCCGATAGCCGTTTTTCGGGTTGTTTATTGTCGATACATGATTATACTTTTTTTAGTAATGGCACACTTACAACCGCTTTACAATGGGAAAATCGCTTAAAGGGTAATATCGGGGCCTATAGTAGCCGCGCGGTTCTTACCGAATTTGGTATCCCGATGACAGGTGGTAAAAATTACACCGGCGCTATTGGCGGCGACCAGGAAATAGCCTACCTGCAGGGCTTAACCAACCAGGCACGTGCTTACGGTATGGGCGCGGTTTACTGGCCGGGCGTACGTACCGGCGATAGCTATGCCATTCAACAACTGAGCGGTACAGGTACAAGCCTTACTGTATCAACCACAAATGCATCGGGGTTAAGCCGTATCAAATATGCCTGGGGCGTGGGTGCCGGCGGTACCGATACATTTTATACTGGCGCATACTACAGGTTTTTAAATGTTAACAGCGGCCAGGCACTCGATGTTAATGGCGGCTCAACTGCTAATGGAGCAGGTATCATACAATGGCCTCAAAACGGGGGCAATAACCAACAATGGGTTATTGCTGCCAACGGCGGTGGCTATTACAAAATAACTAACCGCAACAGCGGCCAGGCACTTGATGTTAATATGAGTTCAACTGCCAACGGAGCGGGCATTATACAATGGCCGTGGAACGGCGGCAACAACCAGCAATGGCAGCTTACTGCTACCAGCGATGGCATTTATAAAGCACTCAACCGTAACAGCGGGCTTGCGCTCGATGTTAACGGCGCATCAATCACAAATGGTGCAGGCATTATTCAGTGGCCTTATGGCGGCGCTACTAACCAGCAATGGCAAATAGTGCAACAATAATATTGCAATAAAACAGCACTAAACAGTGCTGTTTTATTTGTTGATTTAAACGCGATGATAATAAAAACTACTATAAAAAAAATACTGATGGCTGTAGCTGCTTTGGGGATTAATATTCCTTTGGTAAGCAGCCAGGGCAAAGAAGTAACTATTGATATCAATTTTTCAAAAGCGCACCAAACCATCAGCAACTTTGGAGCGTCGGATGCATGGGCATGCCAGTTTGTAGGTAACTGGCCTGATGATAAGCGCAATAAAATTGCCGACCTGCTTTTTAGCCGGGATAACTATGCCGATGGTTCACCTAAAGGCATAGGTTTATCATTATGGAGGTTTAACATTGGTGCAGGCAGTACCCAGCAGGGAAACGAAAGTGGCATTAAAGACGAGTGGCGCCGTGCTGAATCGTTTTTAAACGGCGATGGCAGCTATAACTGGCAAAACCAGGCCGGGCAGTTGTGGTTTCTTGAGGCTGCCAAAAAGCGCGGGGTTAAGCAATTTTTAGGTTTTAATAACAGTCCGCCGGTGCAGTTTACTATTAACGGCAAGGCTTATGCTACCGGCGGCAAAGTCAATATAGCACCCGATAAGTATGATGCTTATGCCGTGTTCCTGGCTAAAGTGGTAAAGGGAGTTGAGCAGGTAAGCAAATTAAAATTTGATTACATAAGCCCGGTAAACGAACCTCAGTGGGATTGGAGTGATGGTGGGCAGGAGGGAGCCCCGTATAATAATGCTGAGGTAGCAGGATTGATACGGGCCATCAATAAAGAATTTATCAATAATAAGATTAGCTCAAAGATTTTGGTTGGCGAGGCCGGGAGCATCAACTATTTATTTACTAAAGGTGATAAGCCGGGTAAAGGCAGCCAGATAACCGATTTTTTTAAGCCCGGATCGGCCAATTACATAGGCGACCTGCCTTCTGTAGCCAAAACCATTGCGGCGCACAGCTATTTCACTACGTCGCCTATGGCATCGTCAGTAAAAGCTCGTATGGCATTGGCTGATAGTGTATCGGCTGTTAAGGGCCTTGATTTGTGGCAGTCGGAGTATTGCATCTTAGGCGATAACGCGGGTGAGATTGATGGTAACAAACGTGATCTGGGTATTGATGCGGCGCTATATTTAGCATCAGTGATCCATACCGATCTTACGGCAGCCAACGCGTCGGCCTGGCAATGGTGGACAGCCATTTCGGCCTATGATTATAAGGATGGCCTGATTTACATCGACAAAAATAAAACCGACGGCAATTTTTACGGCAGCAAAATGCTTTGGGTCATGGGTAACTACAGCAGGTTTGTTAAACCCGGAGCTGTGAGGGTTGATGCAGAAGTTTCATCAGTAGCCGAAGGAAAGCCCTTGCTGGTGTCGGCATTTAAAAATGGAAAAAACTTAACCGTGGTTATAGTTAACCAGAGCGCCAATGAGGTAAGCGCGGCATTCCATATGGATAATGCTAAAGTTCAGTTTACATCGTCCTATTTAACATCGCAGGTTGATGAGCTTAAAGCCGGTAAAGCAACCTGGGATAAGAATGTTATTCCGGCACGTTCCATTGTCACGTTTACAGGTGTCATCAAATGAAAAATAAAAAACATCTGCTTCTTTTTGTACTTGGCATGCTATTGCTGCCTGGTTTACTTAAGGCCCAGAGCACAGGCAAGCCGGTTTTATTTAATACGGCATGGGCTTTTCACAAGGGCGACATCGGTACAGGGATCAGCGGGATCACTTCCGAAACGCAATGGAGAACTGTCAACCTGCCGCATGACTGGAGTATTGAAGGCCCTTTTAGCAATGAATGGGCAAGTGCTACCGGTTATTTGCCCGGGGGGATTGGCTGGTACAAAAAGAGTTTCGCCGGCAATAATGCATGGAAGGGGAAGCAGGTTTATATTTATTTTGATGGCGTATATAAAAACAGCGAGGTATGGATCAACGGGCATTATTTAGGTAAACGTCCAAATGGTTTTATCTCGTTTCAGTATGAGCTGAGCCCGTATTTAAAGCTAAATGGAACTAACATCATAGCTGTAAAGGCAGATCACAGCGAGTTCGCTGATTCGAGGTGGTATACCGGTTCCGGTATTTATCGTAATGTATACCTCATCGTTAAAGACAAGGTACACATCGCCCCCTGGGATGTGGCCTTTTCCACGCCCAATGTTTCAGCAGCTAAAGCTACAGTAAAAGTTAAGGTGAATATTACCAATAGCAAGGTCATTGATGCAGCGGTACTGGTAAAAGTGAACCTGCTTGATGAAAGGGGTAAAACAACTGTTTCCCTGCAAAAACAGGCAATCGTGAAGCCAGGCAAACATGAGGTTGAGTTTGATCAACAGATATCGTCTCCTCAATTATGGGATGCCGAAAAGCCTAACCTTTATAAGCTTGAGGTATCTCTTAACCGTAACGGCAAGCGAACCGATGAAATAACCCAGGCGGTAGGGATCCGCAGTATCCGTTTCGATAAGGATAAGGGTTTCTTTTTAAATGATAAAAGCACCAAACTTAAAGGCGTATGTATTCATGATGATGCCGGTGCGTTGGGCGTAGCCGTTCCGCGGGAAGTTTGGGTACGCAGATTGAAATTATTGAAGGATGCAGGTGTAAACTCGCTCAGGTTAAGCCATAACCCTCATGCTGATTATTTGTACGATTTGTGCGATAAGATGGGCTTTTTAGTAATGGACGAAGCTTTTGACGAATGGGAGGTAGGCAAAAACAAATGGGTAGCAGGCTGGAATGTTGGTACGCCATCTAAAAACGGATACCACGAATATTTTAAGGAATGGGCAGACCGGGATGTAGCTGATATGGTACTGCGAGCGCGCAACCATCCTTGTGTCATTATGTGGAGCATTGGTAACGAGATAGATTATCCGAATGATCCATATACCCATGAAGTATTAAACACCGGCCGCAATCCGCAGATCTATGGTAAGGGCTACCTGCCAGATCATCCCCCGGCAAGCGGGCTAACACCGATAGCCAAACAACTGGTTAAAGCTGTAAAAGCCGTTGATCAAACCCGCCCGGTAACTGCCGCGCTGGCCGGTGTGGTGATGTCGAATGAAGTAGGTTACCCTGATGTGTTGGATGTTGTGGGTTATAATTACCAGGAATACAGGTACCCTGAAGATCACAAAAAATATCCCAACCGTATTATTTACGGCAGTGAGAACGGGATGCAAAAACAAGCCTGGAACGCTGTTGACAGTAATGAATATATTTCGGCCCAATACCTGTGGACTGGCATAGATTACCTGGGTGAGGCCGGCAAATGGCCGCAGCGCAGCAATGGGGCAGGGCTTATTGACCTGGCCGGTTTTAAAAAGCCGGAATATTTCTTCAGGCAAAGTCTTTGGTCGGACAAGCCCATGGCTTATATAGGTTCACGCCCTATAACCGGAACTGATGACAGAGGGATCTGGAGCCACCGTACTGCCGAGCCCGTTTGGAATTGGCAACCCGGCAACAAAGTAAAAGTTGATTGCTTTACCAATTGCCAGGAAACAGAATTGTTCCTGAACGGCAAATCTCTTGGCAGACAAACACGCAGCACCGCAAGGGGGCAAGTTCCATCGTGGCAGGTTGACTATGAGCCCGGCGAACTTGTTGTTAAAGGTTACAACAACGGCATTGAAGTATGCACCGATAGTATAAAAACAACCGGCGATGCTTATCAACTTAAAGCGATAGCTGATAATACCCTGTTTAGCCGTAACACAAAAGGCCTGAGCCAGATCGAGGTTTATATTACCGATAAAAACGGTAACCCTGTATTTACTGCTACCGATGAGATAACAGTAACAATTAACGGAGCGGCTCAACTATTAGGCCTTGAAAACGGCAGCAACAGCAGCCATGAAAGCTATCAATCAAACAAACGCAAAGCATTGCATGGGCGCTTATTAGCCTATGTACAAACTACAGGTAAACCTGGTGTGGTACAGCTTCAGTTTAGTGCCGGTAATCTTAAATCATCAACTATACCATTAACCGTAAAATAGTCATCCCCTAATATAAATAAAAACTAAAATCCTGCATTTTTTCAATTTATGAAACTTATAAAACTACTGTTCCTCTCTGTTATCCTGTTTGCATCCGCAAAGCTGCAGGCGCAAAATGCCAAACATACTTTCGCTCTTGGCGATACTACATTTCTGCTTGATGGTAAACCGCTGCAGATCATTTCAGGCGAAATGCACTATACCCGCGTTCCGCGCGAGGCCTGGCGCCAGCGCATGAAAATGGCCAAAGCAATGGGTTTAAATACTATTGGCACCTATGTTTTCTGGAATGTTCACGAGCCACAAAAAGGACATTATGATTTTACAGGCAATCATGATATTGCTGAGTTTGTTAAAATAGCGAAGGAGGAGGGCCTTTGGGTGATACTGCGGCCAAGCCCGTACGTTTGCGCCGAATGGGAGTTTGGCGGTTACCCATACTGGCTTGAAAAAGAGCAGGGTTTAGTGGTACGCAGCAAAGAACCCAAATACCTGGAAGCTTATAAAAAATATCTTACCCAGGTAGGTAAGCAACTGTCACCCTTGTTGGTGAATCATGGCGGCAATATTTTAATGGTACAGATAGAAAATGAATACGGTTCATACGGTAGCGACAAAGATTACCTGGCCCTTAACCGCCAAATGTTTATAGATGCCGGTTTTGATGGCCAGCTTTACACCTGCGACCCTGAACCCGCTATAAAGGATGGTCATTTACCGGGTTTGCTGCCTGCTATAAATGGGGTGGATGAAGTAGCAAAAGTTAAAAAGCTGATAGGCGAAAATTATAATGGCAAGGGCCCTTATTTTATTGCCGAATGGTACCCGGCCTGGTTTGACTGGTGGGGAACCGCGCATCATACTGTACCGGCGGCTAAATTTATACCAAAACTTGATTCGGTATTGGCTGCGGGTATTTCCATTAACATGTATATGTTTCATGGCGGGACAACACGCGGTTTCATGAACGGTGCAAACTATAATGACCAAAATCCATATGAACCGCAGATCAGTAGTTATGATTATGATGCCCCGCTCGATGAGGCAGGTAATGCTACCGATAAGTTTATGAAGTTTCGCGCTGTGATCAGTAAACACCTTCCAGCGGGTATAACCCTGCCCGAAGTTCCGGCTGCTAAACCTGCTATGAGTCTGCCGGCAATTAAATTTACTAAATCAACCAGTTTGTTTAATGTTTTGCCGCTTGCAAAGACCAACAATACACCACTTACTTTTGAAGACCTGAATCAGGCTTACGGTTTTGTGTTGTATCGTACAACTATTAACGGCGGCAAATCTGGCCTGCTTAAATTGAAAAACCTGCGCGATTACGGTATAGTATATGTAAACGGTAAACGTGCAGGGATCCTCGACAGGCGTAAATACCAGGACAGCCTGATGATCAGCTTGCCAAAAGGAAAAGTAACATTGGATATTTTGGTTGAAAACCTTGGCCGCATCAATTTTGGTCCTTACCTGCTTAAAAACAAAAAGGGCATTACCGAAAAAGTACTTTTTGCCGGTACTGAGCTGAAAAACTGGAAAATGTATTCACTGCCTTTTGATGATATCAGTAAAGTGAAAACAAATCCGGCAATTAGAAAGGTTGCAGCTAACAATACTCCGCTATTGAAAAAGGTTGTTTTTAAGGTTGATAAATTGGCCGATACCTATCTTGATATGAGTAAATGGGGGAAAGGAATTGTTTGGCTCAACGGGCACAACTTAGGCCGCTATTGGAATTGCGGTCCGCAACAAACCCTGTATGTGCCGGTTGAATGGCTCAAAAAAGGTAATAATGAAATTACTGTACTTGAACTGATAAAACCATCAGAAAATACGTTAAACGCAATTGATCACCCTATTTTGGATGTTTTAGGGAAATAAGGTCGCTGTGTATTTGCAGTCCAATAAAAAAGGATGTCGCTATTTGGGGTGACATCCTTTTTTTTGATTGAGTATTGAAGCTGGAAAACTTCAGATGTGCCAGAGCACAGGTTACGCTGGCGCTAAACCTGCGGCAGTTGCTCTATTCACAAAAAAGGTATTGAACGAATCAGCTTCCAAAACCGGGCTGATGGGTTTTATTAACTACTTTAATAATAACCTGTTTTTATTCTGAAAATAAACAACCTATGAGATTTTAGCAATAGAAACCTTAAACAGAAAGCAAATGTTAGGGGATTAAACCTTATAAGAGGCTGGTAAATCTAAATTCTGGCTTGCTTTAAAAAGCATATGCCAGGCTTTTAACTGATAAAGCGGGTACATGGAAAACCAGCCCCGCTTCATCTAAAACATTTTTGACAGTGATTAAGCTGCTGCGTTTTTCTTTTCAGTAACTTCCTTACGGATATCCGTAGCTAATACTTTTAATTGTTGCATAGCGTTACGCAGTCTTGTACCGGCAGCTTTGTTGCCTTTCTCATAAAAGCTTGCCGCATCAGCTTCAGCTGCTGCGATTACTTCTTTCACTTTTTCGAAATTTATCATTTTTTTATTTTTTAAGGCCGCAAATGTAGGGATTATAAGGTTACACGCAAATCGTAATCCTTTCTTCTATAAATTAGTCTTTAGCCTAAAGTCATAAGTTCTAAGCAGAAAAAAGAAAAGCGACTTTTGACTTCCAACTTAGAACTATTGACTTAGCAGCAGGTTATTTAACCGCCCATTCATGGATCCCGGTAGAGTTATCAACCGGTAACTGAATTTCCATCCGTAAGGCTGTAGTAGCAACCGGTTCAAAAGTAACTACATTAAAGCTGTCTTTATTTATGGTATAAGGTGTGGTGTTTTTTACCGGAACCCACTGCCCGTCTTTTTTATACAGGATCTTGTATGATACCGGGATGCGGCAGCCACCCCATGGGCCGTCATCATACCAGTAAACTTTCGATTCGCTAACGGTGTGTTCAGTATCAAAATCATACTGTACAAACTCATTGGTGTTTTTAGCAGGCCACCAGTGCAGGTATGGGTAATTGGTATCTTTGGAATCGGCGGGTTCATACTGGTCTTTTATGGCAGCAAACATTCTTACGTTTTTTAACGAAGCACTTACTTTGCTGGTGCTGGCAATGGTAGGGGCCGGTTTTGGTCGTACAGCCGAAGTTTCATAAGGGATCCAAACGGTCATTTCGCTTGGTCCGCGATTGGCCCAGGCATAGTAGGGGATAGCCTTCACCATTTGGTCGGTTTGTAAAATGCTGTCGGTTTTTAGTTGGCGTTTGGCGCTTTTTCCTTCTGCACTGATTACATCAACACCGTTAAGCAGGTCGGCATCGTAGTTGGCATCGGCAATGGCATTTTTATCAATTAATATGTTTTGTACCAGGCTGTCCTTGTTATCCGGGCCTTCAAGGCAATAAACAATAGGGCCGCGCTCAAAGGCAAATCTGCCACGGTCGTCTTTAACCTGTTGATTGGCCAATACCTTTTCGGTTTCCATCGGTAATAAAAGTGAAACCTTATCGCCTTTTTTCCAGATGCGTTTTAATACGGCGTAGCCTTTTTCGGTTTCAAATGATTTTGCCTGCCCGTTGATCATCAGCGTAAGCGGGAAGGATTTTTTATCCATAAACGTATACAGGTCGCCGGGTACAGGTTGTTGTTTTGCCCAGCCCGGGATGCGCACTCTTAAAGTAAATTCGCCGGCTTTATCGGGGCTAACGGTAATGTCAACCCTGCCTTTCCAGGGGTAATCTGTTTGTTGTACAATGTTTACGTTACCCGAAGTAAGTTTGATGTTACTTGAGTTGCTCATAAACAGGTTGACGTACAGGTCGTTTTTGTTTTTGGCATACACATAGCCCGGCAATGAAGGCAAAAAGCGGGTCATGTTGCTGATACAGCACGCACAGCTGATCCAGGCGCTGCGCTGGTGCTGAAACATAGATGCAAGTGGGTTGGGGTAAAAGAACCTGTTACCGCTCAGCGATACGCCTGATAGCAGGCCGTTATACAGCGTACGTTCCAGTACGTCGATGTATTTTGAATCGCCATGCAGCAAAAACATCCTGTTGTTCCAGTAAACGTTGCCAATGGCCGCACAGGTTTCGGCATAAGCCGACATATTCGGCAATTGATATGCTTCGCCAAAAGCTTCACCCGCCCCGGTTGCGCCAATGCCGCCGGTGATGTATAATTTTTTGGTTACCACATCGCTCCAGATATCATCAATAGCCGCCAGATATTTGGTATTGCCAGTTAATGCAGCTATATCGGCCATACCAGTGTACATATAAGCTGCACGTACCGCGTGGCCTTCGGCTTCGTGCTGGTCAACTACTTTTTTGTCGGCCTGGTTGTAGGCATCACCTTTAGGGCCGCGAACATCTAAAAAGAATTTGGCCAGGTCAAGGTATTGTTTGTTGCCGGTAACCCGGTACATTTTTGATAAGCCGATCTCCACAATCTGGTGGCCCGGATATTCCTCAATTTTGCCCGGTCCAAAAGTTTTAACCAGCAGGTCAGCATTTTTTATGGCGATGTTGAGCAGTGTGCGTTTACCGGTTGCCTGGTAATGTGCTACAGCGGCTTCGTAAAGGTGGCCTGCGTTATACAGCTCATGGCTCAGATCTTCTTCCTTTTCCCAGCGTTTGGAACCTATCCATTCATGCGGCTTTTTGGCGTTAACAGTCCTGAAAGTGTATAAATAGCCATCAGGCTCCTGGGCCGCGCCAATAATGGAGATAAGGCTATCAATGGATTTATCAAGCTGCGGGTTCCTTTTATTCTGCATAGAATAGGATGCACCTTCAATGGCCTTATATACGTCGGTATCATCAAACGGAAATTCACTTAACTTATCACCATCCAGTTTTTTTGCTGCACGTAAAAAGTTATCCATACGCCCATTGGCTTTACATTGCGCCAGTACATACGGAATAGTAACTTTGGCATTTACTTCCATTTTAGGCTGCCAGAAGTTGTCATTTACATGTACGCTGGTAAAGGCAACAGGTTGGATAGGGTAATCTTTTTGCTGTGCCAACACCGGACTTGTAAGTGCGGCAAGTGAAAGGGCAAGTGCACCGACAGCTTTTTGTTTATTGATCATGATATTCAAGTTCTTTTACTTTAAAATTAGTTTTTAACCATCCGGCTGCCGTAAACCGGGCCTGCGCTGTTTTCTTTTTGCGGCAGCAGCTTTACGGTTACTTTTTGTTTGCCTTTTGTTAGTTCAATGGGTAAGGTGTAGCTGATATCGTAAAAACGGCTCTCTTTATATTGGTTCAAATCTTCAGATGCCAGCTTAATGCCATCAATCAAAATATCAAATTTTCTGCCGCGGTTGTCCATGCCCCAATAGCTGTTGATGAGTGTGTTTTGCGCATTGGCATCAACCTTCATTTCGTATTGGAGGTAGCCTCCGTTCTCTGTCGACCGCCATTTCTTTTGGTGATCTTCGCCTGTAGTGGCGTTTTCACTGCTGAAGTTATGATCGCGCTCGGGCTGCATTTCGCCTACACGTAAAATGTCCATGGTGCGGGCTTCCAGTTCCTGTTGTTTTTTCTTTTGCTCGTCATACGCTTTTTGCTGTACCACCCAGGCCTGTGGTGTAAATACGTCCCAATAAACAGAATAGTATTGATTTTGAGTTTGATTGAATGGGATCAATGTAACTTCTTCAGGCTTGGAAATATTCACCGTACGGAAGCTCAACTGTTTTTTATCAACCATTTGCAGCCATTGGTTAGGATCTGTTTCGCTGGTCACAAAAACCGGAACACCTTTCAACGGATCGGGCTCTGTATTGCCTAAAACACCAGCCAATAATACCGGGCCGTAAAATACCGAGCGCCTGTTGGCATTATCGGGCATGGCTTCGGTATAAAGCTTTTCAGGCGTAGTAAGCTCTATTTTATCGTTGTTGCTCCATTTGCGGTGTAACACAATATATCCCTGGTCATCAGTGGCAGCATTTTGAGTTTTCCCGTTAATGCTGATGGTTGGGTTGGCGGTCCATTTTGGTTTACGGATGCGGATAGCCATGATAAGCGGCTTCTTAGTGGTTACCGTAAATGAGATGTGATCATCATTAGGGAAACTGCTTTGCTGCTTCACCGATAAACCTTTTGATGCCCAGTTAAGCACAGAGGGGATGAACAGGTTTACATATAAGCTGCCATCAGCTCCTTTAAAATAAATGCTTTCGTTGTATTTAACATGGTTTTCCATGCCCGAGCCTACACAGCAGGTAAAATCATCAAAAGGAGTACTGTAATGTTTAGTTCCGCCCATCCGCAATGGCACAAAGTAGCACATCATCCCATCAGCGTGGTTTTGCGAGGCAAGGATGTGATTATACAGCGCCTTTTCATAATAATCCATCAGCATGGCCGAAGGCTCAACCGCAAACAAATGCCGGGTTAATTTCAGCATGTTGTAGGTATTGCAGGTTTCGGTAGTATTTTCGGTTAGCTTGTCGTTCAGCTTGTCTGCATCGCTCAGGTATTCATAATTGCTGTTACCTCCTGTGGCATAGGAATGGTGATTAACAATGGTTTCCCAAAAGAAATCGGCAATGGCTTTATCTTTTTTATCGCCTGTAAGCTCATATCTGCGTGCGCTGGCAATTACTTTGGGGATTTGTGTGTTGGAATGTTTGCCGGGCAGTATATCCTGTTTTTGCGATAGCGGATCGAGGATCTTTTTATCATAGAATTTATATGATAGCTCCAGGTATTTTTTATCTCCATTAATAGCATAAAGGTTAGTTAATGTTTCGGCCATACCGCCATATTCACACAGCAGCATTTTTTGCAGTTTCTCGTCATCAAGGTTTTTGATGGTTTCGCCGGTCCAGTTGGCCATACCTTTGCATACTTTTAAGGCTTCGGCATTGTTGCAATATAAATAGGCATCGAGCAAACCGGCCATAATTTTATGTACAGTGTACCAGGGCGACCAGCCGCCATTCAAATCGAAGCCACGGGAACGGATCTCGCCCTTGGCGACTTCGGCCCAGATGGTATCTTCTTTAGGGATTGCGCCCACGTAACCTGTTTTACGGGCTACCTGGCATTCATCAAGTTCTTTAACTATATAGTTTACGCGTTTCAAAAATTCAGGATCGCGCGTTGATGCGTAGTGCATGGAAATGGCCGACAGGTAATGCCCCAGCGTATGGCCTGCCAAACCTGATGATTCCCAGCCTTCGTACATTTTACCTTTAGGTGTAAGGCCCGAGTGCGAACGGAAGGCCGAAAGCAGCCTGTTTGGCTCTATTGATAATAAATAAGCAGCATCAACCTCCATCGCTTTCTTAAAAGGACTCTCAAGTAATTGAACATCCCTTAAATTAAAAGAATAGGCTTTAACCGGAACTATCGGTTTTACTTTTATCCGGGTATCGTTCCATTCGGGTACATAGGATTGCGCGTGTACTGTTTGTGCCCCTGCTAAGCAGGCTACGAGGCATAGGTTCAATTTAAACCACTTTTTTATTAGCATGATATGTTTGTATAACGGTAAGAATAACTGTCAACTAAATTAGTGTGTTTTTCACAATTGTTTTAAATGATATTTTGCAGTTGATAGCAGGATTTTAGCCGTTTTTTTTATGCGTTGGCTTTTTAAAGTAAGTTTCTTAATGGCGCTGCCGATTAACTGTCAATAAATTAACGCTTTAACAGGCTTTTATATAAATATAATATCAATTTAATGCTATTGTAACAGGAATGTTAAGATACGGGTAGTATTGGCAAATTTCATAAAAAAACAAGGGGCGGTGTGCGGATAGTTTTACGTGTCTGGAATACAGCATGTAATATATAGTTTTTAACCCCAAAATTTAATTTATGAAGTTTAAACAATTACTAAAGAGGTTCATTTTGCCTTTACTAAGTGTGTTTGTGTTTTGTTACAGCACTTACGCGCAAACAGTAACATTAAAAGGAAAGGTAACCGACGAGAAGGGCGAGCCCATAGTTGGCGCTTCCGTTAAAATAAAAAATACAAATGCCGGTTCTGTTACCAACGGCAGCGGTATGTTTAGTCTTAACTATACCGGGCCGGGTACACTAATTGTAAGTGCAATCGGTTTTACCGCGCAGGAAATTAAGTTAACAGGTCAGGCGCAGCTTAACATCGCTTTAGCCGAGGATAACAAAGTGCTGAACGAGGTTGTTGTTACCGCTTTAGGTATAAAACGCGACAAAAGGATTTTGACTTACAGCTCTCAGGAGGTAAAAGCCGAATCGATCACGCAATCAAAAGAGCCCAACCTGGTAAATGCTATTGCCGGTAAGGTGGCAGGTGTTCAGGTTACAAGCTCATCTGGTACACCGGGTAGTTCGGCAAGGATCGTGATCAGGGGTGGATCTTCAATTTATGGTACTAACGAGCCTTTAATGGTTATTGACGGTGTGCCTGTTGATAATTCAGAAACAGGTAACCTTAACACCGGTCCTGGTTCAAGCAGGATAGCTGATATTGATCCCTCCATAATTGCCAGCATGAATGTGTTGAAGGGTGCGGCGGCAACGGCCCTATATGGTTCAAAGGGAGCCAACGGCGTGGTTATTATTACCACTAAAAACGGCGCCTTAAATCAAAAACCGCTGATAACTTTTTCTTCTGATTTTTCTTTCGAAAACCCGCTTTTGCCTCAAATTCAAAATAAGTATTCGCAAGGTACAAACGGCATTTACTATGATGGCGTAACGCAAAAAACAAGTACGTCATGGGGCGCGCGCATGGACACCCTGAAAATAAACGGGCAGCCTGCAAAAGTTTATAATCAATCCGACCTGTTTTTTAAAACCGGCCACACTTACAACAATACTGTAAATATTGGCGGCGGCGGTAACAATTCTACTTACCTGGTTTCGTACTCTAATTTTAACCAGCAGGGTACGGTACCAACAACCAAATTTTTGCGTAATACATTCTTCGCTAAATACAGCGCGCAGATACTTAAAAACCTGAATACCACCTTCCAGCTAAACTATTCTAATTCCCAAAATGACAGGCTGCCTGAAGGATATGCATTGGAGAGCCCGGTTTGGACAATTTTTACCGCGCCGGTTTCATACAATCTGCAGCCTTATTTAAATCCGGATGGTACACAGCGGTTGTATCGTTTCTCGCGTAATAATCCATATTGGGTTTTAGATAACATCAAAAATCACTCTGGTGTTAACAGGTTTTTACCAACCTTTACTGCCGATTATAAACCCTTTTCATGGCTAACCATCACCGAAAGGTTTGGTGCCGATGTTTATGCTGAAATGGACAGGTACCATGAATCAACCCAATCGGTGTCAAATCCCAATGGCCGACTGGTTGATCAGAACCTTACTTACCGCCAGTACAATAATGATTTATTGATTAGTGCCAATAAGCAATTTGGTGATTTTAATGTAGATATTGTATTGGGTAATAACCTGATCTCCACCTATAATGAAAATACTTACGCCAATGGTGTTGGTTTGACTGTACCTGGTTTGTATAATATGTCTTCCGCATCAACAGTTAATTATAGTGAAGGCTCATCATTGCAGCGAAAAGTTGGTTTCTACCTGCAATCAAATATCGAATATAAACGCTTCCTGCTATTGTCACTAACCGGGCGGTACGATGGGAACTCTGTACTTTCAATAGATCACAGCTTTTATCCATATGGTTCAGCTGCTGGTAGTTTTATATTTTCAGAGTTTTTTAGCCCCGAATTTTCAAAAGTAATGAACCTGGGTAAGGTAAGGGTTTCATATGGTACTGTGGGTAATGACGGCAGCATTGGCGCGTATGGTTTGTTAACGCCTTACAACAAAGCAACTATCCGGAACCTCGCTTTCCCTTATAGCCAGCAGGCTGGTTTTCTAATCAGCGATGTGCTTGGTAACCCTAATCTTAAAAATGAACGTATCAACGAGTTTGAAGCCGGTTTTGAAGCAGGGTTCTTTAATAACAGGATCAGCCTCGAGGCTTCATTCTACAGCAAAAAGACAATTGATGGTATTATACCTAACGTTGCACTTGCTCCATCAACCGGCTATTCCGCAACAAGTGTAAACTCAGCGGTGATGCGTAACAGGGGTATCGAGATATTATTAAATGTTTCGCCTATCAAAAGCCGCGATTTTAACTGGGACCTTACTTTGAATTTTACACGTAACAGGAATAAGGTGTTGTCTATTTATAAAGACCTGTCATTGATTGGCAATGGTTTTACTAATGTTATAGTTGGGCAGCCTTATGGTGTTATATATGGTACACGCTATGCCCGTAACGCGGCAGGTAAGTTATTGATTGATGATTCGGGTCTTCCGTATGCCGATGATAATCAGGGAATAGTAGGTAATATCAATCCTAACTGGCTTGGTGGTATTAACAATAACCTCAGGTATAAACAATTTAATTTCAGTTTCTTTTTTGATATCAAACGGGGCGGCGATATCCAAAACAATGTTGATGGCTACGGTTATTTCTATGGTACACCAAAAGTTACCGAAAACCGTGGCTTAAGGGTGGTTGACGGTGTAAATGCTACTACCGGTAAGCCAAATACGGTAGCGGTTAACGGCCAGGCTTATTATCAGCGGGCAAACGGCGTTTTGGAGTCTGTTATTCAGGATGGCAGCTATGTTAAACTGCGTAATGTTAGTTTGGGCTACACTTTAAAGCCATCATGGTTAAGCAAAAGCCCATTCAAATCGGCAACATTCAGTGTAACCGGCCGCAACCTTTGGATCCATGCGCCGCACTTTACCGGCGGCGACCCGGAAGTTAGCTCATTTGGCTCATCAAACGGTTCACAGGGGATCTATTCATTCTCAACCCCAACCTCAAGATCAGTTGATTTTAGCCTGAAAGTTACCCTATAATTTAAAATCATTAATAAGAAATTGTCATGAAAAATAAATATATCACGTTAGTAACATGCGCGTTGGTAAGCTTTACGGGCTGTAAAAAGTACATTGATGTAAACCACGATCCTAACAGGCCAATAGATGTTAAAGAATCTTTGATCCTTGCTCCGGTTGAAGCTGCCATATCACAAAACATTACCGCCGCGGGTGGTGGTAATCTTGCTGTAGTATTGCAACAATATTTACAGGTAATTGCCCTGAACCAGGTGCCGCCAAATTTTGGCACCTACCTTATGTACCACCAGGATATGGATGGCGATTGGTATAATTTTTACACGCAGGTAATGAATAATTTGGTTTTACTCAACAAAAAAGCCGAGGCCGATGGCAATGCCAATTATGCCGGTATATCCAAAATATTGCTTGCCTATACGCTGGGTTCGGCGACAGATGCCTGGGGAGATGTCCCGTTTTCAAAAGGTTTTGAAGGAACAAGTAACCTTACTCCAACTTATGATAGCCAGGAATCTGTTTACACACAAATTCAAACCCTGCTTGATAACGCTATTGCCGATATTGCCAAAAATAGCACCACGGTGCCATCGGGCGATGATTTCTATTATACCGGTGATATGGGCAAATGGAAAAAGGCGGCTTATACGCTAAAGGCACGTTATTACATGCACCTTACTAAAGCACCCGGTCATACGGCAGCAGCACAGGCACAGTTGGCACTCACCGCCCTTCAAAATGGCATGGCAAATAATGACGATGATATGAAGATGCCTTTCGCCGGCGGGGCCGGAGCCGAAAACCCATGGCAGCAAAACTTTTTGCCTGGTTCAACGCTGGTATTGGCATCAACATTTGTTGACGGTTTTGAAGCCAGGAAAGACCCGCGCAAATCAAAAATGGTAGCGCCTGCAATTGAAACCGGGTTGTATACCGGACGGGTGATCGGCTCGGACGACATTGGCAGTTTAGAGGCCTACTCATTAGGTGGCTCTTTTTATGCAAGTACGAGCTCAAATAACTATATTGTTACTTATTCAGAGGCGCTATTTTTAAAAGCCGAAGCTACGTTTATAATATCCGGGGCTACTGCTGCACAGCCGGTTTATACGTTGGCTGTTAAATCGCACATGTCAAAGCTGGGTATCACTGATGCCGTTGCGGATAGTTACTTAAATTCAAGGGGAACACTTACCAGTGCCAATGCCATGAAGCTCATTATCGAGGAAAAGGTTGTAGCGAACTTCCTGTCAATGGAGAATTATACCGACTGGAGGCGTACAGGCTATCCGGCCTTAACCAAGGTTAAGAACGCCTTGTCGGATATTCCGCGCAGGGTGTTGTATCCGCAGTCGGAAATGACTGCAAACCCGCAGCCGCAGCAAAGCGCTAAGCTTACCGACAGGGTTTGGTGGGATGCGCAATAAGCATTATTTAGCAGGCAATAGGCATGTGTTTGGCATTATTGGTTAAAATACGGTTAGTGTCTGCTAAATTGTTAAATAAACTTATTTAATACTATTTTTAGTTTTGTGAAAAATATTATACAATGATAACTTTTGATTGGAAAGGCGTACTCCCTGCAGTAACTACAAAATTTACAGATAATGACGAACTTGATTTTGAAGCTTTTGATATAAACCTGAACGCCCAGCTTGAGGCCGGTGTTGACGGATTTATATTAGGCGGCTCATTAGGCGAAGCAAGCGTTTTAAGCGATGATGAAAAATTCGCGCTGCTTACCCATACTGTTGAGTTTGTAAAAGGAAAAGTACCTGTTATACTGAACATTGCCGAGCAAACTACCAAAGCGGCTGTTGCATATGCACAAAAAGCGTTTGATAAAGGTGCGGATGGCCTGATGTTATTGCCGCCAATGCGTTATAATAGTGAAGCCCGCGAAACGGTGGCTTACCTTACTACTATTGCAAAAAGTACCGAATTGCCAATCATGATCTATAACAATCCTGTTGATTACAAAGTTGAGGTTACTTTAGATATGTTTGAACAGCTTGCTGCTTACGATAATATCCAGGCGGTAAAAGAATCGACCCGCGATGTATCAAACGTTACCCGTATGATTAACCGTTTTGGCGAAAGGTTCAAGATCTTTACCGGTGTTGATCCGTTGGCTATGGAAAGCCTTGTTATGGGTGCCGATGGCTGGGTTGCCGGTTTAGTTGACGCTTTCCCTAAAGAAACTGTTGCTATTTACCGTTTGGTTAAAGCAAAACGCTATGATGAGGCTTTGGCCATTTACCGTTGGTTTTTACCGGTGCTTGAACTGGATATCCACCCTAAACTGGTACAATACATTAAACTGGCCGAAGTTGCAACCGGTATTGGTACCGAAAATGTACGTGCGCCACGTTTACCATTAATTGGTGCAGAGCGTGAAAAAGTTCAGAAAATTATAAATGACGCACTTGCTGCAAGGCCCGAATTGCCTGTTGGAAGCTGGGGTAAATTAACAGAAGTAGCGTTATAATAACATATGGCAAGTAAAACTTTCTTTTGTGTTGATGCCCATACCTGCGGCAATCCCGTTAGGCTGGTGGCCGGTGGTGGCCCCACGCTTAAAGGCGATAACATGAGCCAGAAACGTCAGCACTTTTTAAAGGAGTACGACTGGATCAGGACCGGCCTGATGTTTGAACCACGCGGTCATGATATGATGTCGGGAAGTATCCTGTATCCACCACATGACCCGGAAAACGATGTTGCTGTTTTGTTTATCGAAACCAGCGGTTGTTTACCCATGTGCGGTCACGGAACTATCGGCACTATAACTATAGCTATTGAAGAAGGGTTGATCCAGCCTAAAACTCCGGGTATTGTACGCATGGAAGCACCTGCCGGTCTTGTGCTTATTGAGTACAAGCAGGAGGGTAAAAAGGTAACTTCGGTAAAACTCAGAAATGTTGCCGCATATCTTGCCGCGACTGATTTAGAAGTTGAATGCCCTGATTTAGGTACGCTTACCATTGATGTATCATACGGCGGTAACTACTATGCCATTGTTGATCCTCAGCCTAACTTTAAAGGCATCGAGCATTATACAGCAGGTCAGCTGATAGCCTGGAGCCAGGTGTTGCGCAAACGTATTAACGAAAAGTACCAGTTTGTTCATCCGCAGGATCCTACCATAAATACCTGTACACATATCCTTTGGGCAGGTGCCACATTATCTGAAGATGCTACCGCCCGTAATGCAGTGTTTTACGGTGATAAAGCTATCGACAGGTCGCCTTGTGGAACCGGTACTTCGGCCCGTATGGCGCAGTGGTTTGCCAAAGGTAAATTGAAGGTGGGTGAGCCTTTTATTCATGAAAGTATCATCGGCAGTAAATTTATTGGCAAAGTTGAAGACGTGGTTAAGATCAATGATATTGATGCCATTATACCAAGTGTAGAAGGCTGGGCCAAAGTATATGGCTACAACACCATCAAGATAGATGATGATGACCCTTATGCTCACGGGTTTCAGGTGATCTAATATATTACCAAACGTCATTGCGAGGAACGAAGCAATCCCAAACTATACAGGGCGAACCTGCTAATCAGGGATTGTTTCGTTCCTTATAATGACGTTCTCATTTAACAGATTTAAAAATATTAACAAGCTTTCGGCTTTCCGCCTTAAGCTTTCAGCTTAAAATAAAAATGGCAAAGGTGCTGATAATAGGAGGTGGGATAGTAGGGCTTAGCTCGGCTTATTACTTACAAAAGGCCGGACATGAGGTTACTGTGCTGGATAAGGGCGATATGACCGACAGCTGCTCGTATGGTAATGCGGGCATGATAGTACCGAGCCATTTTATCCCGCTGGCAACGCCGGGGATGGTTTCGCAGGGGATTAAGTGGATGTTTAACAGTAAAAGCCCGTTCTATGTAAAACCATCCTTAAATCCGGAACTGATTTCATGGGGATTGAAATTTTTAAAGAAAGCGAATGCCGCGCATGTTGAAAAATCGGCAGCTCCGTTAACGGAACTTTCCCTGCTTAGCAAAAAGCTTTACGAAGATCTGAGCAAAGAGCCCGGTTTTGACTTTGACCTGGTTGAAAAAGGCATCCTGATGTTTTATAAAACCGAAAAAGCCGGCGAGGAAGAAGCGCATATAGCCGAAAAGGGCAGAGAATTAGGTTTGGATATGGCTGTGCTTAGTGTTGATGATTGTAAAAAGCTGCAGCCAAAGCTTGAGCTTGATGTGTTGGGTGCGGTACATTACCGTTGCGATGCGCACCTTTCGCCCAATAAATTGATGGCGGCTTTGATCAAATATTTGAAATCGGTTGGCATAAACTTACTTACCAATAAAGAAGTTACTAAAATTGAAAGCAAAAGCGCTAAGGTGATCCGGGTATTGTCCGGTAATGAGGAATTTACTGCTGATGAGTACATTATTGCAGGCGGCTCATGGTCGCCGGCTATTGGCAGGTTGTTAGGTTTAAAGATCTTGCTGATGCCGGGCAAAGGCTATTCTTTCAATGTAAAAGATAATAATGAAACCATGCATATCCCGGCATTGTTAGCCGAAGCAAGGGTTGCCATCACCCCAATGAATGGCGGTTTACGTTATGGTGGTACCATGGAACTTGACAAGATTAACGACCGTATCAACATGAACCGTGTGAAAGGCATAGTTGAATCAGTGCCCAAATACTTTCCGGGTTTAAAACCTGCTGTTCCTGAACAAAAGGATATCTGGTTTGGTTTCCGTCCTTCATCTGCCGATGGATTGCCTTATATCGGCAGGAGCAAACAATACAGCAACCTTACTGTTGCAACTGGTCATGGCATGATGGGCTTAAGTCTTGGCGCCGCAACCGGTTTATTGGCAAGTGAAATCATATCAGGCAAGCCAACTACTATCGATATTAAAGAATTTGCCCCTGAAAGATCTTAATTTAAACAATTGATTACCCTTCCGGCATGCCGGAAAACGGAACCGTTCATTCACCCCTGATGAACGGTTTTTTTATGTTAACAGGAGTGCGTTTTATTACCTGTATCATAAAAAATAGGTGAAAAAGTGGGCTTTCTGCGCAAAATTCATGGTTAGTGTAAAATGTACAATAGTTGTATTCTGTACAATTAAAAATATTTTATTCGGTCAAATAGTGGCTGTAGTGCCTAAAATTTTGATTTTAATTGTTTGTATAACATTTAATTTACTTTCTATTTGTTGGATAAAGATGGGTTTTTCGGTCAATTTTGGCACCTGCATCAACCGTAAATTATCAAATATTGCCCGTATTTTATCCTTTTATCTGGATTTGTTGGTAAATTAAGTTAAGTAATTGTAAATTCAACAAGTGATAATCAAGTAGCAGATGAAAGTTTTACAATTTACTATCCCGGTTCCGCACGATAAAAGTGTGATAGCAGAAAAGGTTAGCTTGCCTTACCATTACCCCTACCTGCACCGTCACAAAGAAATTCAGCTCACCTGGATCCAGCAGGGCGAGGGTACTTTGATTGCCGGAAATAACATGCATGATTACTCTGCAGGCGATTTGTTTTTAATTGGTGCTAACCTGCCGCACGTGTTTAAAAGTAACCCCGAATACTTTGCGCCCAATGCCAATAAACAAATAGAAGCACTTACCATATTTTTTAATCCCGAAGGTGCGCTGGCACCGCTGTTTAATTTACCTGAGCTAAAACCCAGCCTCATATTTATGCAGCAGCATCAACAGGGTTTTAAATTACCGCATTCTGTTGTTGACAAAGTATCGCAGATCATGATCGCCCTGCAAAAGGCATCCGGTCCTGATCAGCTTATCCAGTTTTTTCATCTGCTTAAAGGGCTTACCAATATCAAAAGTAAATTGGATCCTTTATCAACCTACGGCAATTTGCCGGGCATAACCGAAAACGAAGGGATTAGGATTGGGAATATCTATAACTACATTATGCAGCATTATAGCGAGCCTATCACACTTGAGGATGTTGCTAAGGTGGCCTACATGACGCCGGAGTCGTTTTGCAGATATTTCAAAAAGCATACCGGTCATACTTTTATTTCGTTCCTGAACGAGATCAGGATCAATGAGGCTTGCAAAAAATTGATCGCCCATAAATTTGAAAGCATTAACACCGTGGCTTACAAGTGCGGCTTCAAAAGTATTACCAACTTTAACCGGGTGTTCAAATGTGTAATTGGCAACTCGCCACGAGGCTATCTCGACTCATACAATAACAATCTTATCAGTCTTAGCAGGGCTGCCAGCTAATATAACAGCTTTAATTTTTTACCTCAAACCACATTTATCGTGCTAATTAATACTAAAACAACCATAAAAGGTTTGGCTCTTTATGCCCTTACTATTGGTACCCTAACCGTTAAAGCGCAGACCGCCCCTGCCGGCAATTTGTATGAGCAAAGCAGCGAAGTAGCCGGTACCATTATCAGGTACGGGCAGGATATGAATGCTATTCATGATTTTTATTCACCGTATAATGTTAATGATCGTGCCGAAGAACAATACAAACAGGATGTGCTTAACTCGCCCGAACAACGTAAAAGGTTAATGGAGGTTGATAATGATTATCTGAAACAACTGGAGCAAACCGATTTTAACGCCCTGAGCATTTATGGCAAGGTTGATTATATCCTGCTGAAAAAGCGGATCAACTTTGATCTGAAAGATCTGAAGAAAGAAGATGGTCTGTACAGTCAGGCTGCTAAATACATTTCATTTGCCGATGAGATTTACGCGCTTGAACAAAAACGCCGCCGCGGAACATTTGTTGATGGCGAAAAAGTTGCTGGCGATCTGAACAAGATCTTAAAAGAACTTAAAGCAGATACCACAGCGTATCGTAAACTTCCATCTGTGGATATGCCCGTAGCTAAGGTAACCAAAGCTGCTTTATTGGGTTTAAAAGGCCGTTTAAAGGATTTTTTTGGTTTCTATAATAAATACGATCCATCATTTACCTGGTGGGTGCCTGAACCTTATAAAGCCGTTGACAATGCGCTGGAAAGGTACAGCGAACTGGCCATCAGCAAAGGAAAGCTGAACACCAGTCAAAAAAGCGATAGCAGCGGTATCAAAGGCGTGCCGATAGGAAGGGAAGAGTTGATCAACCAGTTACAGGCCGAGATGATCCCTTATACACCCGAGGAACTTATAAAGCTTGCTAACAAAGAGTTTGCCTGGTGCGATAAGGAAATGCTGAAAGCGTCGCAGGAAATGGGTTTTGGCAGCGATTGGAAAAAAGCACTCGAAAAAGTAAAGAACAGCTACGTACCTGTAGGCCATCAGCCCGAGTTAATCGTTAAACTATATAATGATGCATTAAGCTTCATCAAAGAGCGCGATTTGATCACGATACCGCCATTGGCCGAGGAGACCTGGGGCATGGTGATGATGTCGCCGCAAAGGCAGTTGGTTAACCCGTTTTTTACCGGTGGCAAGGAGATCAGCATCTCATACCCAACCAATACCATGCAGTACGACGACCGACTGATGAGCATGCGCGGTAACAACCCTTATTTTTCAAGAGGTACGGTGCAGCATGAACTGATCCCCGGTCATAATCTGCAGTATTTTATGAACAGCCGTTACAAAGCTTATCGTCAGGATTTCGGTACCCCATTCGCTGTTGAAGGCTGGGCTTTATACTGGGAACTATTATTATATGATAAAGGCTTTGCTAAAACCCCTGAAGAACGTGTAGGCATGCTGTTTTGGCGCATGCACCGTTGTGCGCGGATCATATTTTCACTTAACTATCATTTAGGTAACTGGACACCTCAGCAATGCATCGACTTTTTAGTTGATCGTGTAGGACATGAAAAGGCCAATGCCGAGGGTGAAGTACGGCGCTCGTTTGAGGGAGGCTATAGTCCACTTTACCAGGTAGCATACCTGTTAGGTGGTTTGCAGTTGACAGAATTGAGAAAAGAACTGGTTGACAGTGGAAAAATGACCTATAAGCAATTCCACGATGCTGCCATTAAAGAAAACCTGATCCCTGTTGAGATGCTTCGGGCAACATTAACCAATCAAGCATTAACCAAAGATTTTACAACAAGCTGGAAGTTTTACGATTTCGGAGCTAAATAATCACAAAAACTATTAATAAGGCTATCCGCTTTAAGCCTTGTGCCTTCAGCTTTAAGCTTTTATATAAAACATATGGAGAACAGCACTTCTTTTAAGCCTTCGTTGCGGTTAATGGATGCCACCATGCTGGTGGCGGGCAGCATGATTGGCTCTGGTATTTTTATTGTTAGCGCGGATATTACCCGCAATGTGGGCAGCGCAGGCTGGCTGCTATTTGTGTGGCTTATCACCGGTTTCATGACCCTTACCGCAGCTTTAAGTTATGGCGAATTGAGCGCCATGTTTCCAAGAGCAGGGGGCCAGTATGTTTACCTGAAGGAAGCTTACAGCCCATTAGTTGGCTTTTTATACGGATGGAGCTTTTTTACAGTAATACAAACGGCTACCATAGCGGCCGTGGGCGTGGCCTTCGCCAAGTTTACGGCCTACCTGATCCCTCAATTGAGTGAAAGTTTGGTTGCTGTAGATCTGGGCTTCGTTACCGTATCTCCGGCTCAGCTGCTTTCAATCCTGGTGATCGTATTTTTAACTTATATCAATACCCGCGGGGTAAACAGCGGCAAAATTGTGCAAACTATTTTTACCATGGCCAAACTGCTGAGTTTGCTGGGTTTAATTGTGTTTGGTCTGTTTTCTTTAAAAGCTTCCGTATGGAATGAGAACTGGAAAAATGCCTGGAGCATGCATAGCCTCAGTGCTAATGGTTCCATTGCTTCGTACACCACCATTGCTGCCCTGGGCGCAATAGCATCAGCCATGGTTGGCTCCATATTCAGCAGCGATTCCTGGAATAACGTAACTTTTATTGCGGGCGAGATAAAAAATCCGAAAAGGAATATCGGGTTAAGTTTAGCGCTTGGTACGTTGATTGTGACAGTGATCTATATTTTAACCAATGTGATGTATACAGGCGTGCTTTCCCTGCATGACATTGCCAGTGCCGATAAGGACAGGGTGGGCGTAGTTGCTTCGCAGCACATTTTTGGTAGTTCGGGTACGGTGATTATTGCGTTGCTTATCATGGTATCAACCTTTGGTTGTAATAACGGGCTTATCATGTCGGGAGCAAGGGTTTATTACTCTATGGCTAAAGACAGGCTCTTCTTTAAAAAAGTAGGTACGCTGAATAAAAACTCAGTGCCGGGTTTTGGTTTGTGGTTGCAGTGTGTTTTTGCCTGCCTGTGGAGCCTGAGCGGTAAGTACGGCGATCTCCTGGATATGATCTCATTTGTGGTGGTGGTTTTTTACGTTCTTACCATCATCGGAATTTTTATCCTCCGCAAAAAAATGCCTGATGCCGAGCGGCCTTACAAAGCTTTCGGCTACCCGGTACTGCCGGTTATTTATATCATTATGGGCATTGCTTTTTGCCTGTTGCTCATCAAATATAAGCCTGCTTATACTTACCCTGGCTTAATTATTACTTTAACAGGCATCCCGGTATATTACCTGATAGGCGGCAGCAAACAACGTAAGGCTGCTGAACTCCCGGTCGAAAGTTTATAGACCGGGGACATTCACTAAATCAATTCATGAAAAAGATCTTATCGCTGCTGTGGCTTTTAACTATCGCCATAGCAGCTTTCGCTCAAAACGGAAATTTTATTAAGCTGAGCACTGCAAAGTTCTCTACCGGGAATGATGTCGCCTGGAAAGAAGCCGGCTTCAACGATGCCAATTGGAAAAATATTAAAGTTGGCGATGTATGGCAGGAGCAGGGCTACCCGGACTATCACGGCTTTGCCTGGTATCGCATCCATGTGGTTATCCCATCTTCATTAAAAAAGCAGGCAGTTTGGGGAGATAGTTTGCGGGTGTTTCTTGCGCATGTTAATGATGTTGATGAAACTTATTTTAACGGCAAATTGATTGGTAAAACGGGCGCTTTTCCCGAAGATAAGGGCGGTTATGTGAGCAAGTGGCCTGCTGTGCGTAATTATTGCGTAGCGGCAAATGATCCGGCTATTAAGTGGGATGCGGAAAATATCATAGCCATAAAAGTTTACGATGGCGGCGGCTCGGGCGGTATTTTTATGGGAAGCCCTTATATTGACATACTGGAGAAATTTGACGGTATTGTTTTCACCCAAACAGACATCAGCTTTTTACCCAACGCGAAGTCTGTTCGGAAATTAACTGTAGGGAATAGCTTTAAAACCAATATCACTGGTAAGTTTCATTACAGGATAGTTGACGAAGTGACCGAAAAGACAATCGCCGAAAAAACAATCGCTGCTAACCTTCCATCCCTGGGCAAAGAAACTTATACGCTTACCTTCCCGCACCGCGAAGGTATCAAACTGCTTTACGAGTTTACCGAAACAGCATCCGGCAAGACCAAAACCTTTGCCGAAATAGCGCCGTATTTGCTTACTCCTAAAGCATCTTTAAAGCCAATGATTAATAGCGCTTCGGTTTTAGGCGTTCATCCCGGTTCACCCGTACTTCACAAAATTGCTGCAAGCGGGCAAAATCCGTTAACATATACAGTTAGGAATCTGCCGCAAGGTTTAGCGCTTGATAGTAAAACAGGGATTATAACCGGGGTAGCACCTCAAGCAGGAAATTATAAAGTATCTGTTTCGGTAAGCAACAATTTAGGAAAAAGCGAACGAACCTTTACTATTAAATCGAGCAAATTATTAGCACTTACCCCACCCATGGGCTGGAACAGCTGGAATTGCTGGGGATTAAATGTAAGTGATGAAAAGGTAAGGCTTTCGGCTAAAGCTATGGTTGATAAGGGGCTTGCTGAATACGGGTGGAACTCGATCAACGTTGACGATGGTTGGCAGGCTCCTGAAAGAAAACAGGACGGAGAAATAGCCGCAAACGAAAAGTTTCCGGATATGAAAGCCCTTGGTGCGCACCTGCATCAACAGGGATTAAAATTTGGCATTTATTCATCGCCGGGAGCTAAAACTTGTGGCGGATACCTGGGCTCGTTAGGGCATGAAGGGCAGGATGCTGCCACCTACTTTAACTGGGGCGTAGATTATCTAAAATACGACCTGTGCAGCTACTCCGACCAAACAGCGGGAGATACAACGCTTTTCGCCCAGCAAAAGCCATACATGGTCATGCGCGATGAACTGTCAAAACAACCACGGGATATTATTTACAGCATTTGCCAGTACGGTATCAAAGACGTTTGGAAATGGGGCGCGCAACTGAACGGTAACCTATGGCGTACAACCGAGGATATTACCGATACATGGGAAAGCCTTTACGGCATCGGCTTTAGCCAAACCAATAATGCAGCCTATGCGGGGCCTGGAGGCTGGAACGACCCGGATATGCTTATTTTAGGCAGGGTAGGCTGGGGCGAAAACCTGCACCAAACCAATCTGACACCTTATGAGCAGTATACCCACATGAGCCTGTGGAGCCTTTTATCGGCACCGCTGCTTATTGGTTGTGATATGGATAAGCTTGATGATTTTACCCTCAACCTGTTAAAAAACCGTGAAGTAATTGCGATTGATCAGGATGTAGCAGGCAAGCAGGCCGAGCGGATGATCAATGATAAGCAAATCCAGGTTTGGGTTAAACAGCTGGCAGATGGCAGCAAAGCGATAGGCATTTTTAATCTTGGTGAAAAATATGCAAAGTATGATCTGCAGTTTAAAAGTATAAAACTGAGTAAGGCCAAAACAGTACGTGATATCTGGCAGCAAAAAGATCTCGCAAAAAATGCCTCTTCAGTTTCGTGTAACATCCCGCCGCATGGTGTAAGGTTTTATAAACTGATGTAAACAAGACTGTTGTTTGCCTGTTGAATACCGGATAGCTTGACCGTTTTTTAATCTGTTTTAAGATTGTGCTGTTTAAATAAGATAAAATCCTGCTATAACTGGTTAGGAATCTTCAGTGCGTATCATAAAAGGTTAAATATATTTGCTCTTGCATATTAATGGCGTAAGCCGTTCATTTTTTATCAAAATATCTGCTATGGCTAACAACTTTAAAGAGGAAAGCGTTGAAGAAATAAATATCATTATGCAGCAATCGCAAAGCGCGTTTGGGGCTTATCAAAAAACAAGTGCCGAACAAAAGGCCCTGTTTTTAGAAGCTATTGCTGATGAAATAGAAGCAACAGGTGATGCCCTGCTGCAAAAAGCATCCGAAGAAACTAATCTTCCGTTGCCACGTTTAACCGGCGAGCGCGCCCGTACCACAGGTCAGCTGCGCATGTTTGCAGGAATGCTGCGCGAGGGAAGCTGGGTTGAGGCCAGTATTGATACCGCCCTGCCCAACAGGCAGCCATTACCTCGCCCGGATCTCCGAAAAATGCTTGTCCCCGTGGGACCAGTTGTTGTTTTTGGCGCAAGTAATTTCCCATTCGCGTATTCAACCGCTGGTGGCGATACGGCAAGCGCGTTGGGTGCGGGTTGTTCTGTAGTGGTAAAAGCTCACCCAGCCCACGCCGAAACTTCTGAAATGGTTTACCAGGCTATTAAAAAAGCTATTGTAAGCAGTAATATGCCAGAGCATGTTTTTCAACATGTACACGGTACCTCGTTTGAAAGCGGCAAAGCTTTGGTGCAGGCGGATGATACCGCTGCTGTTGGCTTTACCGGTTCAACCGTTGGTGGTTTGGCTTTGCTGCAATATTCATCGGAACGCAAAAAGCCTATCCCGGTATTTTCAGAAATGGGCAGTATTAACCCGGTTATATTTTTGCCGGATACTTTAAATAAAAACGCTGCCGATTTGGCTGCGCAATATGCCGGCTCCATTACTTTGGGTGTTGGTCAGTTTTGTACCAATCCGGGCTTGATGCTGGCTGTAGAAGGTGAGGGCCTTGATAATTTCTATAAGCTGTTGGGCAATGGCATTGAAGGCATTAAACCAGCCAAAATGTTGCATGCCGGTATCCATTCGGCTTACGAAAAAAAGAGCCATGCGGCTTTGGAGCAAAGTGGCGTAAGCAACATAGTTAAATCAGCCACAGAGGCTATTGACATCGAGGCACAGCCAACCATCGCCCTGGTAAGCGCCGAAACTTTCCTTGAAAATCATTTATTGCATGAAGAGGTGTTTGGCCCATATTCATTAATGGTAGCTTGTAAAGACGAACAGGAACTGATCAAAGTTTTAAAATCGGTATCGGGACAACTCACTACTACGGTAATGGGTACCGACGAGGATTTTGCAGGCCATCCAAATTTATTACAATTATTGCCTTCAATTGCAGGCAGGGTACTGTTTAACGGTGTACCAACAGGTGTTGAGGTTTGCGCAAGCATGGTGCATGGCGGTCCGTTCCCGGCCACTACCGATAGCCGTTTTACAGCGGTAGGTATCAATGCAGCTAAGCGATGGGTACGCCCGGTTTGCTACCAAAACTGCCCGGATGCTTTGTTGCCTTTAGCTTTACAACAGGCCAACCCAACAAATATCTGGCGTTTGTTTGATGGCGAATGGAAGAAATAGTGAGCCGTTAATCATCATCAGATAATCAAATTTAAGTTATACTTGCACATGCCGGTTCCTCAACAGAGCCGGCATGTTTAATTTTGCATTATGAAACTTCAACTTTTTGATCAGCAGGTTTACGTACAGCGCCGCAATGTTTTAAAACAGAGCATGGGTGCCAACGGTATCATCGTTTTGTTAGGGAACGAGGATAGCAGCATGAACTATAAAGACAATACCTACCTGTTTAGGCAGGATAGCAGCTTTTTATATTATTTCGGACTTGATGTAGCTGGTTTAGCAGCTATCATTGACACCGATACCGGCGAAGAGGTGATCTTCGGTAATGACCTTACCATTGATGATATTGTCTGGACAGGTACTTTGCCATCTGTTAGTGAAATGGCCGCGCTGGTTGGCGTTTCGCAAACAAGGCCTTATGCCGATATAAAGCATTATATTCATAAGGCGGTTACCGGCAGTCGCCCGGTTCATATTTTGCCGCCTTATCGCCCGGAAAATAAAATCAAACTGGCTGATTGGTTAAATACCAGTCTGGAAGATGTGGCCGGTCGTGTTTCATTGCAACTGGTAAAAGCGATTATAGCCCAAAGGGTGATCAAAACTCCGCTTGAGGTTGCCGAGATAGAGAAAGCCGTATCCATAAGCGTTGACATGGAACTGGCAGTAATGAAATATGCCCGTCCGGGTATCAGGGAGTATGAACTGGTTGCTAAAGCACATGAAGTGGCTATTGCTAATGATTCTCGCTTGGGCTATCCGGCAATCATCACCAAACACGGTCAAACACTGCACACGCACTATTACGGCAATATCCTGGAAGAGGGTGATATGGTACTGAGCGATATTGGTGCCGAAAATGCCATGCACTACGGAGGAGACCTTACCCGTACCTTCCCGGTAGGCAAGCAGTTCAGTACCCGCCAAAGGGAGTTGTATGATGTGGTTTTAAATTCAATGGATCATGCCATCAGTATGCTGAAACCAGGTGTAAGCTATAAAGATGTGCACCTGCAAGCCTGCCAGAAACTGGCCGAAGGCCTGAAAGCCGTAAACCTGATGAAAGGTGACCCGGCAGAGGCTGTTGCAGCCGGAGCACATGCCATGTTTTTTCAATGCGGCTTAGGTCATATGCTGGGCATGGATACCCATGATATGGAAGATTTGGGTGAGCAATATGTGGGTTATACCGATACCTTGAAAAAGGAAACTGCTGTTTTCGGTCTAAAATCATTAAGGTTAGGCCGCGAACTGGAAGCCGGTTATGTGCTTACAGTTGAGCCAGGTATTTATATCATTCCGGAATTGATTGATCGCTGGCAGGCCGAAAAGAAATTCACGGAGTTTATTAATTACGATGTGCTGAATACCTATCGTGATTTCGGCGGCATTCGTATTGAGGATAACTTTTTGATAACCGATACCGGCAACCAGCTATTAGGTAAATATTTGCCTAAGTCCCGTGAGGAGATTGAGGTGTTGAGAGGATAGCGGATAAATAAAAGTGATATGGCGCATAGTTGACTCACCCGGTCTGCGCTATGCCGGACCACCCTCTCTTCGCCTTTGGCGGAAAGAGGGTAAAGGAAAGAAGAGTAAAACCCCCTCTTTACGCTTGCGTAGAGAGGGGTGACGAGCGCAGCGATGTCGGGGTGAGTCGATACGGCGTTTAATTCTTTACTCGCGTTCAGTCATGGGTTATTGTTCTAAAGAGAAGATTTTTTAAATCCTTTGTTCGTTTAGTTTCTTGAGCTAACGGCCACTCAGCTTTAACGGAATAGTGGATTCATACGTAACCCTGTATCTTGCTTAATTAATTGATTGTTAGTTGTTTATGTATTAAAAATTGAATTTATGTTAACCCTGTTAACCCCTCGACTGCCTTGCCGCTCTGGTGTGGACACTTCCTGATTTTATAATTCAAGCAAAGCGCGCTTGGACTTGCGTGAAATTTCATAAGACATTTGCCAGGTAAATCGGCCCGTATCAAAAAGATGCGGGCCGATTTGTTAAATGCCTGCTATGATGTGTTAATTTATGTAAATATAAACCGGCGGTGTTAGCTAACTTTACGCAACACTATAACTTATGACAAGATACCACCAATACTTACTGTTAGCCTTTTTTTTAGTAGCCGCGGGTAAATCAGCCGATGCACAACAAAAAGCTACTCCATATTATCCCACCCACGCGGAAGTACTGCAAAACTATAAAGCCGCCGATGCGCTTGATTCTGCCTTAAAAAAGATTCCGCTTGTTACCGGCATCAGGCCCAACTGGCAGGCAGGAGGTAATGAATTCTGGTACGGTAAAAAGATTGCCAACAATCAAACAGCTTATGTTTTGGTTAACCCTGAAAAAGGAACAAAGAAAACCATTTTTGAAAGCGGCCAGCTAAGTAATGAGGTAAGCAAAGCAACAGGCAAGCCTGTAAAAGATGGCGGCTTCCGTATTGAAGATATGTTTTTTAGTGCCGATAAAAAGCAGGCAACATTTAAAACAGGCGGTACCTGGCTTAAGTGCGATTTGGGCACATTGCAATGCATTAAAACTACTGATACGGTACATCAAAGTTATGATAACGAGAAGCCGCTGCAGGAACGCCATTACCGTTGGGAAGGTGTTAGCGCCGATTCTGTATCGCCAGATAAACAATGGAGTGCCTTTGTTAAAGGCGGAAACATCATCGTTAAATCGCTAAAAAACTCAACCGAAATCAAGTTGACCACCGATGGTAATTTAGATAAGCCTTACGGCGAACTTACCTGGTCGCCGGATAGCAAGCATATTGTCGGTTATCGCATCGACCCTAAAAAAACTAAAGAGGTTTATTATCTGCTGAGCTCGGTGCCGGGCACCACGCGGGCGGTGTTGAAATCGCATGAGTATGATCAGCCTGGCGATGAGTTTACCTCGTATCAGCAATATATATTTAACATCGCTGACAAAAGCGCGATAAAAACCAATGCCGAAAAGATCGACTTTTTTGGTGCGCCGCGATTGCATTGGCGCGATGGTAACAGTCGCTATTTTACTTATGAAAAGGCAGATCGTGGGCACCAGCGTTTCAGGGTTATTGAGGTAGATGTTACCAACGGCAAAACCCGCAACATCATTGATGAAAAAACAAACACTTTTATTTATGAGCAAAGGATTTACACTTATTACGCCTCAAAAACGCATGAGGTAGTATGGGTAACCGAAAAAGACGGCTGGCGTCATATTTACCTGGTTGATGAATTGAGCGGTAAAGAAAAACTGGTAACCAAAGGGGATTGGGTAGTACGCGATATTGATAGTGTTGATGTTAAGAAAAGACAGATTTGGTTTAAGGGGAGCGGTAAAAATGTCGGCGAAGATCCTTATTTTATGCACTATTACCGCATTGGCTTTGATGGTAAAAATCTGGTTGATCTCACCCCCGAAAAAGGTAACCACAGCCTAAGCTTTTCGCCAGATAGAAAGTATTACATCGATACTTATTCAGAAGTTAATGTTGCTCCCCGCATTGTGATTAAAAACACAGCCGACCTGAAAACGGTTATGGAACTTGAACATGCTGATTTGACCGGTCTTTTAGCTACTGGTGTTAAACTGCCTGAAGTATTTGTTGCCAAAGCAAGGGATGGCAAAACCGATATCTGGGGTGTAGTTTATCGCCCGGCAAACATGGACCCTAACAAAGGCTATCCGGTAATTGAAAATATTTATGCTGGTCCGCAGGATTCATTTGTACCTAAAAGCTTTTCTGTTGTTAATGAAATGCAAAGTATAGCCCAACTGGGTTTTATTGTGGTGCAAATGGATGGCATGGGTACGGCCAACCGCTCAAAGGCTTTTCATGATGTATGCTGGCATAACCTTGCTGATGCTGGTTTTGCCGATCGTATTTTATGGATGCAGGCGCTTGCTGCCAAATATCCACAGGTTGATATCAGCAGGATAGGCGTTTACGGAACATCAGCAGGCGGGCAAAATTCGGCGGGAGCCTTGTTGTTTCATCCTGAATTTTATAAAGCCGCGGTATCTGCATGTGGCTGTCATGATAATCGCATTGATAAACAGTGGTGGAATGAGCAGTGGATGGGCTATCCTGTTGGGCCGCATTACGAGCAGCAATCAAACATCACTAACGCTGGTAAATTGCAGGGCGATTTGATGCTGATAGTAGGTGAAGCTGATAACAATGTGCCGCCTGAATCAACCTTCCGTTTTGCGGATGCGTTGATCAAAAACAATAAAATGTTCGACCTGCTGGTGGTGCCGGGTATGGGCCATAGCGATGGCGGTCCTTACGGTCGTAAAAAGAAACGGGACTTTTTTGTAAAGCACCTGCTTAACGCAGAGCCGCCTGCAAGAAACACGGATGAGTTAGCACATAATTAAATAAAATCCTCTACAGGTATTTTAATATTTGATAAAGGGTAGTTAGCTTTTGGCGTTGTGCCTTCAGCTTTTAGCTTTACCTATGTAACAAGGTACAATGCATAAACTTCAATTAACGGTTTTTCTTTTCTGGTATATGTGTTTGGCTGTTTTAAACAGTTCTGCACAGCAACAATCAGCAACAGTGCCGGGTAATGGTAATCCCATTATTCCCGGCTACTTTGCCGACCCAACTGTACGCAGGTTTGGCGATACCTACTACATTTATGCTACCACCGATGGCAACGGCGGCGGGCACGGTCCATCACAGGTTTGGACATCCAAAGATTTTGTGAACTGGGCCATGCATGATATGAACTGGCCAACCTCCAATTATTATTGGGCCCCGGATGTTATCAATGGTAACGATGGTAAGTATTACATGTACTACTGCCAGCCGGTTGATATTTACGGCGCGTCGTCAGCAAGCCCTACCGGGCCGTGGACGCCCTTACTGCCCGATGGCAAATCAATGATTCCTAACTATTTTATCCCGGGCGTGATCACACTGGATGGGCAAACCTTTAAAGATGACGACGGTAAAATCTATATGTTTTGGGGTACCTGGGGCATTTATCCGGATCATGGTTGTGGTGTAGGGTTGTTAAACGCAGATATGCACACCTTTGCCAAAACAGCAAAGATCCCCAATACCATTGCTAAAGATTTTTTTGAAGCGCCTTTCATGTTTAAACGCAAGGGCATCTATTATTTTACCTATTCATCCGGACTATGCGAAGACTCCACCTACCGGGTTCAATACGCCATCAGTAAAACCGGACCGATGGGGCCATTTGAGTTCGGCAAAAACAGCCCGGTGCTGAGTACCAATGCTGATGGAACTATTCACGGACCGGGCCATGAGTCGGTAGTGCAGGTTGGGGATGATTTTTATATGGTGTATCATCGCCATAATAACCCGCACTCCAACGGGGGCTATCACCGGCAGGTTTGCGCGGATAAGATCGGGTTTGATGCCGAAGGCAATATTGAAAAGATTGTTCCTACCCATCTTGGAGTTGGGCTATTAGGAAAAAGTACTATTAATGCTCCCGACGAAGCTTATCAAAAAAAGGTGACAGCCTCATCTTTTTACAACGAAAATTATAAGCCATCATTTGCGGTTGATAACAATAACGGCACCTTATGGAAACCTGCCGATAACAGTCGCAGGCCGGCTTGGATCACCATCGATTTAGGTGCGATAAAGACCGTGCAGCAGGTGTTAACGCAATTTGAATACGCCACCTGGTACTATCAATACCTGGTAGAATCATCGGAAGATGGCAAAACCTGGAAACTGTTTGCCGACAGAAGAGAGAACAAACAACATGGTTCGCCGATGGTAGATTCAGGAAATTCCCTGGCCCGCTTTATCCGCTTAACAATTACCGGAACGGAATATCCTGGGTTATACAAAGCTATTTGGAACGTGAAAGTTTATGGTGAACGGGTAGTAACCGGAAATATTGATTCTGCCGATAAAAAGGAAATATCAAAGGCTGTAGTTCCAAACGAAAAAGAAGGTTTATTGGTAAACCTAAATGCCGATAATTTTCAGGCCGGCGAAGCGGTTACTCAATGGGCCAATAAAGGTGCCTTGAGCGGTAATTTTACTGCGAATGGTAAACCGCCGGTTATCGATATTATAGCGGGTAAAAAGGCACTGTTGTTTAACGGTACGCAATCACTTGAATCAACGGTAGCTGTAACCCGTTCACTTGCAGGTAACAACAGTTATACGGTATCGTATGAGGTTTATGCCGATTTGATAAAAGATGAAAACCCGGTACTAAGCTGGACAAACGGCGAATCAGATCACCGCAGTGCTACTTTCGGTTACGGCAGCAACCGTACCACCGGTGCGGTGCAGCATTTTGGCGTTTCTGACTTTCAATACAAAACGATGCCCGCCGCGGGGAAATGGCACCAGGTAGTAGTTACGTTTGATGGATCGTTCGAAAAGCTGTTTGTCGACGGAGAGTTGAACAATACAGAAAACAAAATGCTGTTTCTGCAGCTTGCAGATAAGTTCATCATCGGTGCTAAAACAAATCGTTCTGCTTATTTTTTAGGTGCTATTTCTTCTCTTAAAATTTATAATCAATCGCTGGCCGATAGTGTGATAAAGCAATGGGCTTTACATCCTGCAAAGTCAGATATTGCCCTTTACCTCGATGCCGCAAAACTTAACTATGGCCCGCTTCAAAAATGGACTAACAACGGCGATGCAGGCGGAGCTTTTCAATCTGCTGATGGACAAGGCGCAGAAGTAACCGATATTGCAGGTAAGATAGCCGTTAACTTTGATGGCAAAAGTCCAATCATATTTGATAGCGACCTTGCTGTGAATAACAAAGAAGGTTACAGCTTAGCATTAAGCGTTTATCAAAGCACATCAATGCAAAAGGGCTCGATATTTAGATCTCAATCGTTGAAAGAGCCTTTCATCAACGCAGGTAAATATTTAAGAGTGGGCCAATGGCACTACGTTATAAAAACTGTTAGCGGAAATATCGCTAAATTATATGTAGATGGTGCTTTGATTTCAACAGTGTTAAATACAGATAAGCTCACCGGTAAGCTCTTGTTGGGCGATGGTTTTAATGGCGCAGTATCTAATCTTGTGATCTATAAACATAGCTTATCATCAGCAGAAATTAAACAATTGAGCCTGGGTTGGAAACAGAATTATCACCCGTCTGTAGTAGGTTCGTTTGCGTTTAAAGCCGCACCGAAAGCTGTAACACCCGGTATGGTTGAAATGGAGGCACCTGAATATGCTTCTGTAAAATCAAACCTGCAGTACAATTTTATCAATGAGACAGACAACAGCAAATCAAGCGGCTGGCAGGCTGATCCGCATTATATCAGTTATGGGCTTGCAGCCGATAAAAATTATAGCTACTCTTTTAAAGTTAAGGACAATTATGGTAATGTAAGTTCAAAAACTGTGGCATTGCCTGTAAGTACGGCTTCGATCTTATTTAATGCTGTTGCAGATGGGTTTACAATTAATAGAGACTTTGTGACTAATGGCGTAACCGGCACTATATGGAATGGTTTGATAGGCGGGGACAAGCCGGAGAATAAAGTATCTATCAGTGATAGTTTGCTTACGTTGGAATCAAAAGGTTCAAACTGGGATGGTAACCTGCCTTATGGGCCATTTTTATACCACAATGTTTCAGGCGATTTCGTAGCCGAAGTGGAAGTAGTTGATGTTAGCGGTTTGAAAGAAAAAAAGGTTGCCGGCAACAGCGATATGGGTTTAATGGTACGTAAAGCAAAACAACCCGGTACTGAAGGAAGCGAAAACCTCATCCAGAACAGTATTTTCCCAGCCTGGAATTGCGGCAATATGCTCACCAACTTTAAAACCGGCGACCGTATGCAAGCCAATACCCAAACAGGCTGGAATTATAACCGCTACCTGCAGATCCAAAAATCGGGCGATGTATTTTATATCAGGAGCAGTAGTGACGGCATACGCTGGGCTGATTTGCCCGGAAGCCCGGTTGTTAGGCCTGATTTAAACGGCGGCGATTTGCAGATAGGGCTTTATCACAGTACCTATGGCCCGCACCGTTCATATGTTAAATTCTCCAATTTTAAACTCATCTCAAAGAAATAAGCGACATAAAATAAAGGTTCATCGATAACATCGAACGCTTTGTCGACACATAGCACTTCTTAACAGCGGCTTCATTCATATTTGATCATTGTTTAACCACTCAATCAATAATCATTATATGAAATCATTCTGACTTAACTAATTCTTAATTAATTGTCGAATGAGATCGTCTGTTCCAATAACAGGATTGCTGCTGCTGATGCTCAGCGCCTGCCAGCCAAGTATTTATAATACACCCAAAACACGCGCTGTTTCTGTAAAACGGCTTATTCCGCCGCAGGGGATGGTTTACATTCCGTCGGGAACGTTCATGTACAAAATGCTGAACGATGACAAGGCCGAACAGCGCAAGGTAAGCGTTAGCGCATTTTTTATAGATAAAACCGAGGTAACCAACAAGCAGTACCAGGCCTTTGTAAACTGGGTTGCCGATTCGGTAGCCATTACCGATTACCTGCATGACGATTCCTTTTTTATGCCTGCAACAGGTGCAACCGTTGGCAGTACAGGTAAAGAACAAAGACTGATTGACTGGAGCAAGGTCAATAATATTTCCCCCCTCTGGAAAAAGGCCCCGCCCGAAGTTAAGGAGAAGCTGGCTCCGATGATGACGATGATTAACGGCGTGCGGGTGCCTAATCCGGAGCTTGTTGTTTACCGTTTTTACTACATCAGGATGGACGGCGTTAAAAATAACGAGTACATGATGGATACCGTAGGTGTTTATCCACATGAATCGGTTTGGTCGGCAGATTTTCCCAATTCGCAGATGACGGTAATGGATGCCAATTACTTCACCAATAAAATTTATGAGTATAACCCGGTAGTCGGAGTAACCTGGAAACAGGCCCGGGCTTATGCCGATTGGCGCGGTACGCAACTCAGGCTCATGATCAAAAACAATCCTAACCTGCGTAATTTCAAACTTAGCTTTAGTTTGCCTACCGAAGCGCAATGGCAATTTGCTGCCGAAGCAAAGCTTAGTCCTAATGATACTACCGACCACACGGTGAAAACCACGGTTGATAAGGCCACTGGTAAAGAGCAGCTTTCGCTCAACTTTAAACAGGGTGAAGGCAGTTATGCCAGCGACGGATCGACATTTACCCTTCCCGCTACTTCATATACGCCCAACGCTTTCGGTATTTATAACATGGCAGGTAATGTATCCGAGTGGACACTTGATGCCTACAGCCCTTCATCATCACAACTGGTTAATGACCTGAACCCGGCTTTGCTGTATGATGCAACCAATAAGGATGCCATGCTGATGCGGCGTAAGGTAGTGCGCGGAGGCTCATGGAAGGACAACGGCGAAATGCTGAACACCGATACCCGCAGTTTTGAGGATCAGGAGGCCGCCCATTCCTACATAGGCTTCCGATGCGTTATGGCCGCTTTTGAACTCACCGGCGAGCAGGTTAAAACCAGGAAATACACTAAAAAGTAACAATCATGAACATGTTAAAAAAAGTAACTGCAGTAGTCCTACTGCTTATGGGGACCTGCATTCATAAAAACTTCGCCCAGGCACTGCCGGATAGCGCTGTTACTGATACGCTGCCCTCGTTTGACAGCTATCTGCAAAAGGCTGATCTGAGCCAGGCAAGGCCATTCCCTTACCCTAAAACCAATCCGGCAAATATCAGGATGTATGCCAGGATCTGGCGGGTTATTGATCTGGCCGATAGCGCCAACGCCATCCTCGCTATACCCGGTCATTCATTAATGGAAGCCATCATGAAAGGCTTATCCAAAGGAAAGCTTACACCTTATGAAAAGGATGATTTTAAAAAGAAGCTTACCGCTAAGCAAGGCTCTATGCGCTTTACCGATTCGGTACTGGTGCCAAAGTTTGATAAGGATGGCAATCAGATTTCATCAAAAATGGTGCTCAACGATTTCAATCCCGACAGGATCACCCGCTTCAGGATAGAGGAAGATGTTTATTTCGACAGGCAGCGGGGCAAGGTGGATACCCGCATTATCGGCCTCGCGCCTATGATGAACATCACCGGTACTGCAGATTTGCCTGCAAACATGGCGTCGGCACCGGCATTCTGGCTCTACTTTCCGCAGTTGCGCTTTGCGTTGGTGCAGGAGGACGTAAGTGAGCCAGATAAAGGGATTTTCGATGTAACGCTGGATGATGTTTTTATGCAGCAAAAGTTTTCGGCCTATCTCATCAGGCAATTCTCGCCCGGTAATGCCGAAAGCGGGCAACTTGATCCCGGTAGCCCCGAAGCACTTAAGCTGCAACAGAAAATTGCCGATTTGAAGAAAAACATCTGGAAAAATCCCCGGGGAATTAATGATAAGAATCTGGTTAATCAAACTCAAAATAATAAGGAGGAAAAGCCATGACAACGCAAGTAAGATTATTGAAAGATTTTATGTGGTGGATGCTGTTTGTAGGTTTCTTAGGCTATTGCGGCAGAGCAAGTGCTCAGGTATTGCCTGAGTATAGTGCCTTCCCCAAAAACTCAATAGGCCTGCAACTGGGCACACAAGGTATAGGTTTGCAGGGAACATCTGCTTTTGGCAGGATGTTTAACGCCCGGATAGGATTTAATACCGTGCCAGATATAACCGTGCAATATAACGGCCGCGATCTGGGTCTTAACCGCACATCCGTTTATGGTATTGTTGACTGGCAGCCCATGTACGGTA
Source organism: Mucilaginibacter sp. SJ (assembly GCF_028993635.1). NCBI lineage: Bacteria > Pseudomonadati > Bacteroidota > Sphingobacteriia > Sphingobacteriales > Sphingobacteriaceae > Mucilaginibacter > Mucilaginibacter sp. SJ. The sequence goes on along the minus strand of NZ_CP118631.1, from coordinate 2,368,415 downwards.
ATGCCGATTGGCTCTCGCGTAAATGGTATTTATCTGCCGGTATCAGTTATTATTTTAACAATACGCTGTACCGGGAAGGAGCGGGCACAACTCCCAATTACTATATCTACATGTCAAAGCTGCGGCCCTATATAGGTACTGGTTTGGGCAACATGCGCTTGGGCCACAATATAGGCCTCCGTACAGATTTTGGATTTTTTATTCCTACAAGTTCGGCCACATCAACCTATGGTGATAAAGCCCAAAAAGTAAGCAGCGGCCTGCGTGGATTATTACCGGGGATGAATGCCGCGATTACACTTTACTACAGATTTTAATTGATTAACCTTTAAATATTAAGAACATGAAAAAGAGCAAAATTAACTGGCTGCACGTAGCCATATCATGGGGCGCCAGTATTGTAATTCTTGGTGCTATGTTTAAAATTAACCATTGGGGAGGCCAGGCTGGCACCTATATGATAGGCCTCGGCCTTACGGTAGAAGCAATGCTGTTTTTTACCCTCGGCTTTTTCCCGCCTGCACAGGAGCCCGAGTGGGAAAGGGTATACCCCGAACTGGCTGTAGATTATGAAGGAGGGCCGGTAAATAAATCGCGGATGATGCCTGTAGCGGGAGGCCAAACTGCTGCACTTGATAAGCTTTTAACCGATGCCGATTTGAATGAGTTAAGCATTAGCCGGCTTGGCGAAGGCCTGAAAGTGTTTGCCGAAAAGGTTGACAGGATTAATACTATCGCCGATGTTTCATTAGGTACCGATGAGTTTGCAGTAAAACTAAAGCAGGCAGCATCAAAATTTGATTTGTTTGGGATTGCTTTTGAGCGGGCAACATCGGGCCTTTCGGCTATTGCCGATAGCAGGGCAGATACCAATGCTTATCAGCATCAGGTGGCAAAGCTTACCGGCAATTTGGTACAGCTCAATGCCCTCTATGAATCGGAACTGAAAGGGGCCGATGAAAACCTGAAACAGGTAAATAATTTTTACCACGGGTTGAGCAAAACGCTGCAAAACCTCAATGAATCGGCTGATGACAGCAGGCAGTTTAAAGACGAGGTTAACAAGCTGGCCAAAAATATATCGGCATTAAATGTTTTTTATGCCAATATGCTTTCGGCTATGAACCAGCCCCGCATGTAATTGCAGGAACCTGGTATTAACGGTTTAGTGTAAATTTTAATCAGATAAAGAAATGGCTATTGCAGGAAAGGAAACCACCAGGCAAAAGATGATCAATATCATGTACCTGGTGCTGTTGGCAATGCTGGCGTTAAATGTGTCTTCGTCTATTTTAGATGCCTTTAAAACCATCAACGATAGCTTAACCGCTTCGGCGGCTAACGTTGGTAATTCGGTACAGCAATTGTTTACGGCTTTTGAACAAACCCGGTTTAAAGAATCGCCCGAAAGGGCAGCGCCAATCTATCAAAAGGCAAAAGCTGCCCAAAGGGTTAGCGCAGAGTTAAATGATCTTATTACCCAGATAAAGAACGAACTGGTTAAGCAAAGTTCGGGCTATGATGAACTCACCGGCGATTTGAAGGAGCGGGATAACCTGGATATAGGTTACAATGTGATGATCAACAAAAAGCGGGCTAAAGCGCTCAGAGAAAAGATCAACGATACCCGCGAAAAGCTGAAGCTGCTGTTGGGTAAGGAAGATAGCAGCGCGGTATCGTTTACGCTGAGCGCCAATGATCCTGTTAAGCATAACGGGAACGCCAAAACCTGGGAAGAACTGAATTTTGGCGAGGGGGTGCCGCTAACGGCTGATTTTACGATACTTTCGAAAATACAGGCCGATAATAAAAATGCCGAATCGGAAGTGGTGAAGAAGATCCTGGGTAAAATGGACCGGGCTATTGTTAACCTGGATAAGTTTGAAGCTGTGGCGGTAGCGCCAACTTCATACCTGATACAGGGGCAGCCTTACAAGGCGCAGGTTTTTTTAACAGCTTATGATTCCCGGTCGACCCCGCAAATGGAAGTTGGCGGCAGCCCGATCAGTGTTACCGATGGCCGGGGTGTATATAATGCTTCAACCAGCAGGGAAGGTGTTTTCAGCTGGAGAGGGACCATCAAAGTAAAACAAACCGATGGCAGCATAAAAACCTATACCACGCCCGAGCAGCAGTACATGGTTGCCCGGCCATCGGCAGTGGTATCGCCCGATAAGATGAATGTTTTTTATATCGGTGTAGATAATCCCGTGTCGGTATCTGTACCGGGTATCCCCTCAAAAAATATCAGGATAGGTATTTCGGCAGGTTCATTAAGTGGCACATCGGGTAAATATCTGGCAAGGGTAACCAGTCCGGGTATGGTTACTGTAACGGTATCGGCCGAGATCTTTCCCGGTAAAACAGAAGTATTGAGCCGTACGCAGTTCAGGGCCAAAAGGATTCCTGATCCGATAGCCAAATTTTCAGGCAGATCAGGCGGGGGTGTGCCTACAGTTGCCCTTAAAGCGCAGGATGCCATTTATGCCACGCTGGATAACTTTGACTTTGATGCACGCTTTAAAATAACACGTTTCAGTTTGATCATTGCCAATCCACGCGAAAGCGCTTCGGTTCAGGTTACTTCGGGAAATGCTTTAAGCAGCGAGATGCAGGCATCGCTCAGTAGTATTAAGCCAGGTTCGCATGTGATTTTTGATAACATTATTGCAGTTGGCCCTGATGGTGCCCCAAGGCAGTTGGCACCGGTGGCCTTAACAGCTAATTGATTTAGGAGCTAAAAGTGGAAAGCCGAAGGCTTAAAGCTTGATTGTGTTGTGCGAAACTGATTTGGAAAACATAAAGGTTGGCTTTTAGCTTTAGGCCTTTTGCTTTAAGCTTTAACTAACAGTAGGTAAAGCCATGTTTAATTAAAAACATGGCTTACTGTAACAGCGCTATGATCTCGATTGTTTAGTGGATAGGCAGGACTCTGACAAATGTACCCGACGCATTAAAAATTAAAGCGTATTTGGTACTGTTTGATGTAATCAACACAACGTAACCTTGCAGAGTTCCGCCGGGGCTTTCAGAAAATGCTTTATCAAATACGTAGCCCGGATAAGCAGCAGTAAGATAAGTGGTAATAGCAGCCGGTAAGTTAGCTTCAGTTACTACAGCATGTTTTAAATCGTGTTTTTCTATCTGAATACGTTTTACAAGTTTGCCTGCCGCGGTTACCGTTGTTGAGTAAAGTACACCATTCTGGCTTATCAAAATGTATACGTTATCAGGTGCGATAGAAGCATGCAACAAGGTATCTGTTGGATAGGTTGTTGAAAAATAGCTGCTCACAGCAGTAGGAAGGGCCGAAATAGCAATGGTATCACGGTGTTTACTGTCACGATTATCAAAGAATCCGCCTAAGTGCCATCCTGGTCCTTTAAGGTCAACACCTTCGCGTTGCTCAAGGATGCTCACAAACGTACCCGCAGCAGTGAATTTGAGGCCAACCAAAGCGCTGTTGTATTTGATAACCACAATGTAATTGATAACTGTTTTGGTACTATCAATAATGGAGTATGCTTTTTTGAATGTATAACCGCTATAATTAGCTGTAAGGTAAGTGCCAATAGTTGTAGGTAATGTGCTAAAAGCAACGGTGTCTTTGGTGTCATGCTTGCCATAGCAGCCAACCATATAAACGCTGTCGGTAATAGTTCCGGACGATGCAAGGCTAATAGCGATGGCGCCGGTTGATGTAACGGCTGATGACGAAACGCTGCCGGCCGAAGCTGATTTTGAAGCGTTCTCCTTTTTACATGATGCCAGGCCAATTACTGTGCCTACCATCAATAATGAGGCGTAAAATGATTTCATTTTCATAGAATTAATTTAAATTGATAATTAGCGCTGCCTTTTTTGGACAGGTTTAATTAAAATTAAATTGGAAAACGAAGCCGCCAGGTAATGTGTCGACAAATGAGTGATTTAAATCGACGTATGAAGATAGTTGGAAGACGTTTGAGAGCTGTAGAGATGCATAATCGCGTATCCGGTAGGTTTAATTTAATCCATAAATATTTAGCAATCCGCGTGAGTTGAACCCCTCTGGGGTTCGGATAAGGGATGGAACGTTATTTCTACAAACCTTTTCCCCTCTGGGGGATTTTTATAGTTTGATAAACTGGTATTAATTGAGATGTGTTTAAGGACAGGTGCACCAGAAGTGCAAAAGGTTTATAGCATGTAAAATTATAGGAATATCTTTGGCCTCAGAGGGGCAAAACAAGACGCCACGCTGATTGAAATTGGCTGTCGGTCAATTGTAATTTGCAAGTGAGAGGCAATTATGCGTCTCTACAAAAAATTCAATGGCTTTAATTACATCTTGATAAACCATCGGTGCTGGAAGCATCAGCAGGTTTAATGATCAGCGCTTTTTCAAAAAAAGGTTTCGCTTCCGCTTTTTTGCCGGCCATAAGCATTGACCAGGCCAGCATGTGATTGCCGTCATAATCAAAAGGGTAAAGCGTTACTACTACCCTAAAAAGCTTAATAGCGGGTTCGTATTGCTTGCGGTTATAATAAATTACGCCCCCCCAATAATTAGCCTGCGTGTTTTGTGGGTCTATCTTCAGGATAGCAAGGTATTGTTCCAGCACTTTATCCCAGTTTTGCAAAAAGGAGAGCGGCTTTATATAACCAAACTTAGCCTCTATGGCACCGGGCTTCAGGTTAACTGCTTTTTGATAATAAGTTTGCGAAGCAGTGTAGTTTTTATTGAGGTAATGGAGCCAACCCAGCCTGATCGTTATCTCATAATTATTCTCCGAATAGTAGGGATAAATATCGGCAATGGCCGCAACGTAGTTTTTATTTAATTCATTGGTATAACTGTTGTGAAAAGCTTTTTGAAGCACCACATTTGTCTGTGCCTGCAATTGTGCTGCAAATACAAATAAAAAAATGGGAATAAAGGTCTTCTTTAAAATTTCCATGTTATACCTAACGTAACAGAGTTTTGGTTATACTTAACAGCACGGTAAATGTCTGTTTTCTTTTCATAAAAGTAATTTAAATTCAATAAGGCATGGTTACCTAACTGATAAAAAACGCTTTCACCGCATTTAAATTTTGTAGGATCGATGGCATTATACACATAAAGTCCGTCGGCATCAAGGTAATCATCCTGGTTGCCAAAGGTAGCGGCCGTTTCCAGCCAAATTTTGTTTAGTACTTTAAACCCTGCCAACTGACTGTAGATGAAATTATTTGTTCCGCTTAAATTCAATACCGATGCCCTGCTTATGGTGTACAAATTAAGGTTTCCCAACGGATAAAAATCTACCCTGGCATCATATTGTTTTAAAGTTTTATTAATGAGTTTCCCAAAGTTAATATCGCCCTGCAAATCAATGTAACGGGTATCATATTTTATTCCTAACAGCCCAAGGTTACTTTGGTAAATATTGCTCCGGTAGCTGGTATGTAAATAATGGTACGCGCCAAGCAAACTTATGTTTTTAGTCAAAGAGTATCTCGCTTTAGCATAATATTCAACCTGCCTGTCGGTTTCACCTGTTTGGTTAAAGTAATCAATATAGCCCGATCTGAATATATTCTGTTTGAAAAACATAAATGATTGATCTAATTGCAAACGCCACGATAATCTTAAACCGATACCCGTGCGTTCAAAAAAGCCGTTGTCGCGTTCGTTGTTGTTAGGCAATTTTATGCCGCTTTCCAAAACCAGGTCAGTTAAACCAAAGGGTGATAGCTTGACGGAATGCAAGGTTGCTGTGTCTAAATGCGATGCATTATAAAACGCAGCGTTATTGTTGTTGATATAGGTGTTGCAGTAGTAAGCATACAAATATGCAGTGACATTTTGGGGTTCTTTAAGTAAAACCCGGTTGAACTGATAAATGGCAGCTTTGTAATTGCCGGTGAGCATATAAGCGTACCCTGCCTTAAAGCGTAAAGTGGGCGAGTCTACACTATCGGCAACCGATTGATTTACAAACCTGATTAGTTGTTTCCAGTTGCCGGCATTGTACAATTGTTCGGCCGTACTATCGGCCATGGCAAGTTTATTGTCTTGTGCGCGGGTTACAAGAGCAGCAAATAGCAGTGCAAAAAGGATGGTTAATTTTCTGTACTCCATTGTGCTTCAATATGCTGGCCGTTTATATTTATAATGAAGGCTTGCAGGCTGCCATGATCAACAAAAACTGTTGATTCGGCAAGTGGTATTGTTTTACCTGCAATTTCCTGGTATTGTTTGGATACAATATTTAGCCCCGTTTTTTTTAGCTGGATCCCGCTTTTATATTTTATGCTGATGAACCGGTAAAAAGGCGCAATAAAATCCTGTAGCCAAAGCAATGTTTTGTTATGGGTAAGCGGTACCGGGAACTCATCATTAGCCTGGATATATCCTGCATCGTTAAAAATAACTTTATATGCGGCAAGATAAAAATAGTGAAGCAGCGACGTTTTATCGCCATAAAAGCTGGTGAAGTAAAACATAGTGCCGTTATTAATAAAATAAGCAACACTACCTGTTGTTTTGCTGTAGATGTATGACTGTCCTAAATTATCGTTAAAAACTTCCCATTTCTCGGTTGCGCCGTTTTCGTTAACTAATTTAGATACGAAGCCCGGTTGCAGATCGAATGCTTTTTTGAGCGGCGCATTGATTTCGGGGTTGCTTATTAATTCGTTTTCATTTGGGATATTGTAGCTTGCAAGGTTGGTTTGACCACCTTTTTTGGTAAAATAATATGCGAACGGGTAAGGCAATGTTTTGGATCCTATATAAGGCGTAGCCTGCAACTGGAAATGCAAATGCGGCTCTGGCGAGCGACCCGAATTACCGCAAAACCCCAGCAGATCACCTTGTTTTATAACATCGCCGGGTTTAACTTTTATCGAGTTTTTTTTGAGGTGCGAAAGTTTGGAATAAAGCCCTGCGGCATGACGGACCACTACCGTATTACCCCAGTTCTCTTTCAGGTTTTCTTCCCCAATATCATTATCTTCCACATGGTTTACTACCAGTTCTACAACGCCATCGCCGCAGGCCAGTACCGGCTTATTGAAACAATAAAAATGTTCGGGAAGGGTGCCGGGATGCTGAAACGTTTTTTGTTCGTCGTCGGTAACTACAAAATCAAGTGCCTGGCCCCATTCGCCTTTGTGGGTAATGGCACCATTATAACCCTGCGAAACCGTCCAATAGCCCATAAACGGCAAATTGAGCTTGAAGTATTTCAGATCGTTCAGCCTGTTTTGCAGGTTTAAAACATGGTAAAGATTTTTTTCGGGCGAGTAATGCTGCGCTATGGCTAACTGCAATTTGGTGTGATGGCCGGTCAATTTTAAAAAATAAAGCAGGCTGATATTAAGCACACAAAACGGTAACGAAAAAACAGGCAGCGCATGCAAAGCCATGAGTGTGGTAAGGGCATTAATGAGTATGAAACCCAAAGGGATGCAAAGAATTGCCAGCAGATAAGAGCGTAACGATGGGATGGTGAAAAAGCTGCCTATAGCCATTGAAGCCATCATTAAATTAGCACCAAGGTGATAATAGCTGATACCCTCGGGATAGGTATGCATAATGTTGTTAAACCAGCAGGCCGTTAAAAAACTAATGATAAGCAGGCTGAATGCAATGCGCGAATGTACAAGTATCCCCATAGCAATAAGCATTCCGGCTATGATATTATGTTGAAACAGAATTGCGCTCAATGAGCGGAAAAATAAGCTCATCAGTTTTGGCAACGTCGTGGCAAGATAGCCTTCGGCACCGGCCAGGTTACCCGGGCCGGTGTAAATTTCTTCGAGCAGGGAGCTGCTTTTTTGAAATAAACCTGTGTTGAAGATGCTGTTGGATGCCAGCAGTACAAGCCAGAAAACCAGGATAAACGGCAGTGAAAGTATAGGTAAACCCGGTTTGCTCATGCGCTTTGACATAATGATAGTAGCAAGCACTACCAGGCAACAGGCAACTGCCAGCCAGGTCACAAACATGACGTTAACCTGGAAAAAAGCACCAAATGCTATCCCTGATAATAAACTGTTAAAGCTGTAGATCCCGGCCCGGTAATCTTCGTTATCCTGTTTTAACAGCTTTGTTATCAGCAAAGAGAAAATGACACAACCCAACCCTGCAAAGCCGGATACCGGGTTGAAAAATGATACCAGCAGTAAAATAATCCCCAATACCCTGTTTTGAGAAAAAAACAGAACCGAATAGGAATTGATGACGGTTTTTATGAATGCCGGAATTTGCTTCACTTGTTGTTATTTAAATGCGCGGGTACTAACTCTGGTTCGGCAGTATATTCCAATGTTTCGTTTTTGCGGATGAGATGCGTACGCAACTTCTCGTCTATCAATACAACAGCAGGCCTTAAAGTGATGAATTGCATCCATTGGGTCATGTTGTAAGCGCCAACCTTATGTACAACAACCTGGTCTCCGGGGTTTAGCGCAGGCAGGTTAATGCTTTCCCTTATCACATCAATGTTCATGCAAAGCGGTCCGTATATCACCATGTTTTCGGTATGTGCTACAAAATCCTGGGCGGGGCTTACCTGGTGTTCATACCAAAAAGATGTAAACAGGATATTAACCCCAAAATCAACGATGGTGGCGCCTTTACCATTGGCCAAACGTTTGTTGGCAATAACGGTGCCCAGCAGGTAACCGGCATCATCTATCAAAACACGGCCGCTTTCCAATATCAGCAGGGGCAGATCATCATTGGCAAAGCCAAAATTGAGCAAAGCCGAAGTTATTACTTCGGCAAAATCATCAACAGTTGGCACTGTATCGTTTCCCGGCAGGTAAGCGCCTTTTAGTGTATTGGTAGATGGAAAACCACCGCCAAGATCAAGGTATTCTATTTTATGATTGAGCTGAGTTTGACAACGAACAGCCAGTTCGGCCAGTTTATTAGCTGCTATACCATAAGCATCAGCAGAGAGCATATAAGTACCTATATGGCAATGCAAGCCCACCAATTGCAGACTTCCCGAGCCTGTGATCTTTGTAACCGCAGACCAGGCTTCGCCATTTTCGTAATTAAAGCCAAAACGGTCCCAAAGTGGGTAAACGCCGGTATCCATATTTACACGGATAGCTACACGCGGTTTGTTGGAGAGGTTTTTACCTAAAGTAAGTAGTTGGTTAAGCTCATCAAAATGATCGATATGGATCAGGGAATCATGATCAATAGCCAACTGCAGATCGGCAATTGATTTACCCGGGCCGTTAAAAATAATCTTGTTACCCGGTACGCCATTGCCTAATGCTTTACGGTATTCAAAGCCCGAAACAACCTCGGCCCAGCTACCTTCCTGGTGAAAGATCTGGCAAACGGCATTGAGGTAGTTGGTTTTATAGCTCCAGGCAAATTGTACTTTTGGATAGCGTGTACTGAAAGCACGGTACGCCGACCGGTAATTTTTGCGGATCTGTTTTTCGGACAGTGCAAACACCGGCGAGCCATAGTTTTCAATTAAACTTTTAACCGAAACCCCATCGATGCTTTTAACAGGCTGCACACCGGTGCGGGAGCCGAATTTATTAAGGGCACCGGCCTGTAGTTTTTTTATATATGGTTTCTCGTATGCCAGCTTTTCCATCGTTATAAATTATAATTCGCCAAACGCCGAGATCTGCTGAAAATCGGCGATATCAGCGATATGGTCCCACGAATACCGGACAAATAACTTACCGGCTTGGTAATCGACATAGGGTTCAATAACTTCGCCCAATGCCATTTTAGTTAATGCCGCAGGCTGGTTTTGGCCGGCGGCAGCAGTTAAATAAACCCATGCCGGAAACCGGGGGTTAATTTCCAATATGTATAAATGCCCTTCGGCATTGCTCATGACCTCCATTTCGTAACCGCCTTTCCAGTTGCTTGCGTGGGCAAAATTATCAGCCAGTTGAGTAAGCTTGTTATCTTTAATGGTAACACCCGCCCAGGCTTTCCCTTTATCGGTAATATAAAGCTTGCGCATAGCCACCAAACTGACGTTGCTGCCATTGCCATCACCCAGGGCTGAGATGTTGATTTCGTTGCCCTTGATGTATTGCTGCGCTATTACCGGTACGCCCCAGGCTGCATGCAATTGATGAAAGGCTTTCAATGCCTGATCTATCGTGTATACAACATAAGCATCATAAAACTTACCTTTTATAACCATAGGAAAATTGAACTCATCAGCCGCTTTTTTGATATCGTCGATAGTGTAAAGCTTATGATCGGCGGGCACATAAAAGCCATTTTTTGTACCGAAATTTTTTAGGTTCACCTTATCTCTTAACGCCAGTTGCTGGTGTGTTGGGAGATAAGTTGCTATGCCCATTTGCTGCAATTGTGGCGCTATCTTTATAAAATTGAACAGCTCTGAATCAAAGTTGGGGATAATGAGATCAAGCTTTTCCTGCCCGTTAATATATGCCAAACGTTCAACAAGGGCTGCTGTACCTTCGGTTGGATAGGGGACCTGGTAAGTTTTATTTACCCAGTCCCGCAGATAAATCCCGGGCTCCAGCGATTCGTACGACAGGCCAATTATGCGCAAACCATCTCCAAAGCATTCTTTTAAAGAACGGATGACTGCCATCCCCGGGCCAGGGTTATCATTGGCATTGAGCCCGGTAACGGCAATACATAAATTATCGTACTTGTTTGCCATTGTCCTTAAATTTCGAGCAGGTTTGCTTCTTTTAGCTGCAGCATCCAATTATCCCAATCCCTGTTAAGCTGGCTTTCGCTCACCTCATACCTGCTCAGAATATCCTGCTTGATATCATCTTCATTTTTGCCGCTTTTCATAGCCTCAAGCAGTTGTGCCGCCATACTGTTGCCGGAAAATGAATCGCCGGTGGCAGGGTTAAAAATAAACCCGTTTTCGCTGGTAGCTATGTTGCTTTTGAGTTTCATTTTATAAAGTACAAGTTTGTTTAATTAATAAAAGCTAAACTTAGCAGGTTTATATGAGTTTGCAAAACCAGCTTCAGGATGCCATCAGGTATTCTATCCTCGATGCAAGCACTTCCATATCCATCGGTTTTACAAACAAGGCATCGCATTTATAGGAGTCGGCCTGTGCTTTTTTTGTTTTAAAAGCGGTTACAATAATGATAGGTACATTGCATAGTTGCTTATCATCCTTAAAGTCCCGGCAAACCAGTTCACAATCGTTATCTACCAACAAATAATCCAAAATGATCAAATCCGGATTAATCACCTTGGCCTTGTCATATATGGCATTGGGGTCATAAGTTAAATGCACATTAAAATCGCCATAGTACATAATGTCATCAATTACCGATAACATCCGGCTGTTTTTATCAAGTACTAAGATGGTTTTTTTATCGCCTGCTGTTTTCATGGCTTTAAGGATTAGTGTCAATTTTAATAATATAAAGTTGGGGCTATTTAAGGGGCTATAAAATAATGTGTCGTTCAACGCCTTTAATGTGCCGATGAATTGATTATTTGTGCCAGTCTTTGATAAAATCGGTATAGTTTGTACCTACAGGAAGCTCTACATCGGTTAGTTTTACCTTGCGGTTGTGGATAGACCTGATCTGATCACGCGCTACCACGAAGCTGCGATGAATGCGGATAAACTTTGAAGCAGGCAGTTTTTCAATAGCAGTTTTCAAGGGCATAAGTGTAAGCACGGGTTTGGATGCCCCCAGTATATGGATCTTGATGTAATCCTGCATGCTTTCAATATATTCAATGTCTTTAATATTGATCTTGATCAGCCTGTATTCTGAATGCACATACAGGAAATCGCTTTCATTTGGGGTATCGGTATGTTTGTACTGGTAATAACCAATTGCTTTTTGAACCGCCGTGCCAAAGCGCAGGTTATTGATTGGTTTCAGCAGGTAATCAACCGCTTCCAATTCGTAACCTTCATATGCGTAATTTTTGTAGGCAGTGGTAAAAATGATCATTGGTTTATCGGCCAATGATTTTACCAGGTCGATACCGGTAATATCAGGCATGTTAATATCTATGAACAGCACATCTACCTTGTTCAGTTTCAGGTATTCCCCACCCGATATAGCATCCTCAAAAGTATTAACCAATGTTAGCGCGGGATATTCGGCTACATATTTTTCAATTATTTGAAGGGCCAGCGGCTCATCATCAATAGCTACACATTTTAATTGCATAATAAATAGTTTAAGCGTTAATCTCCAGTTCAACAATGAAATTGCCATCGGCCACGCTAATGTCAAGCCGGTGTTTGTTAGGATAAATATGTTGCAGGCGCTGGCGGTTATTGGCAATGCCGATCCCTTTCCGCTCGGAGGCAGGTCGTTTTTCGAAAATGGTATTTTTGCAGATGAACAGCATTTGGTTGCCGTTTACCCTTAAACAGATATTGATAACTGATGGCTGATGTTTACTTACGCCGTATTTAAATACGTTTTCAATAAAGGTCATCAGTATCAGGGGCGGAATTTTTTGGTTGTCAATCTCGCCCGAAACTTCAAAATCAAGCTTTGTTTTTTTGCCGAGGCGCAGGCGTTGCAGATCAATATAATCATTGATACAATCAATTTCATTTTGCAGTAAAACAAAATCCTCCGTTACCTCATCGGTTACATAGCGCATGATGTTAGAGAGTTTCATGATACTTTCGGAAGTATGCTCACTATTGGTAACCGATAAGGCATAAATATTATTCAGCGTATTGAATAAAAAATGAGGATTGATCTGGGCTTTAAGGAAAGAAAGTTCGGCATGGGCTTTTTCAGCTTCGGCACGGGTGACCATCTGTTCGGTAAGCTGCCATTTTTGAACCGTAGCAATGGCAACGCTCAGCCCCATCACAATGATGAAAATAAACAAACCTACCATATCAATATTACCGGATTGATGAATAAAAATAATTCGGTTGGTGGGTTTAAGGCTGGGGTCCTGCATCCGCAGATCCTCGTGCGGCAACGGGCCAAAAGGCATATTTTGCCGATTAGGTGCTGAGCTGTCAATTCCCGTTGGCGTAATTTGCGGCCCTATAGGCTGCGGATTTGGGGCTGTTGTTGCTACAGGTTTATTCTCTTTAATGAGGTTGTGAAGAAGCAGGTTATCAAAAGGCTGCAAAAAGTAAACGCAGCCTGAAAGTAATAGCACAATAAGCCCATACCAGACATATCTTTTACGGAACACGAACTTTGGCACCAGGTACCAGGCGTTCAGGTAAAACATAGATATATAGGTGAGACAAAACAGCCAGTAGTAAGGCGAAAACAGGACGGTATAGGTGCCGGCGCTACTTTGTTGTGTGCGGTTCATGAATAATAGCGGGAACCCTAAAAACACAAGCCAGCCTGCAGCATGAATGAAAAAAGTGGTTGCTTTTGAGCGGATCATTTTATTTTAAGATTCTTTTATTCATCAATACCGGAGCTACTGGTTGGCACAATATTTTAGCATCTAATTTAAAAAAAGCACCTGTACATTGCACAGGTGCTTCATCTTATACGAAAAAAACTATAATTCAGTGTCCCTGCTTCTGAATTATAAATCAAAGGTGAAGATGAGCGGGAGTTTTAGCAATCATGTGTCGGTGAACCGGGAAATTGTATAGATGAACGGGAGGCTGTCGTATCATCTTGTAGATTAACAATAGTCTTTAGTCTAAAGCCATAAGTTCTAAATAGGAAAAAACGACTTTTACTTAAGAGTTAGTATTGTTGACTTAGAAGAAGGGGGATTTGAAAAAGCCAATACAGGTGAAATAAAAAAGCTTCCTTGCACTCGCTGCTTGGAAGCTTTAACCTAAACCTTATCACTGATCAAATTATTATTTGATGATGTAAAGGTAATTGTGAGGCTTTAATATGAAATTTTGTACCGACGAACGGGTTAATTGAATGGATGGAGGGAAAGTTTTGGATATTTTATGAATTTAATTTCAGCGTTTTGATTAACATTGATGATAATCCAACAAATTATGAAGCTACTTCTTACATCTGCCGGAATCAGTAATATGAGTATTCAAAATACTTTAGTAGAGCTGTTAGGCAAACCGGTTGCCGAAGCGAACGCCCTTTTTATTCCTACCGCGATATACGCCATACCTAACGGTGGTGAGATAGTACGAAAGGTTATTTGCGGATCGTTAGGCGATCCCTTTTGCCAATTAGGTTGGAAGTCGCTGGGCTTATTGGAACTTACCGCCTTACCCAGTATCAAAAAAGAGTTATGGGTTGATATGCTCCGGGAAACCGATGTTTTACTGGTAGGTGGCGGCGACTGCCAGTACCTGACCTATTGGATGCAGCAATCCGGGCTGGCGGATCTGCTGCCCTCGCTTTTACAAAAGATGGTATATATTGGTTTGAGTGCCGGTAGTATGATCATGACGCGCTTTGGTACTACCTATGGCAACCATATGCTGCCGGTTGATAGTGATAAGTCGTTAAGTTTTGTTGACTTTGCTATCCACCCGCATTTGGATCACGAGTCGTTTCCAAAGAATTCACTGGCCAATATTGAGAAACTGGCTGTTTCCATACCTGTACCATCATACGCTATTGACGATCAAACCGCAATTAAAGTGATTGACGGAGCCGTCGAAGTTATTTCTGAGGGGCATTGGAAATTATTTACTCCCTGAGATTATGGCAGGCTGCTAAAAAATATTTTAATAAATCCCTGTTTGAGGCACATACCCCGCACTGAACATGTTCACAACTGACCGGGGAGTTAGTACTGTGATTGTATCAACATCCGGGAGCCTGACTCCTTTTTCGTATCCGCCAGAGTTCCATAAATACAACAGGTTATCTTTGAGTAAATGTGATTTGCCATCGTAGTTTACAAATGTGCCGTTAGGCAGGGCTTTTAGTTTTTCTTCATAGGTAACTTTTGACTTATCAGCTGTAATACGCTCTGCCTGCAAAATATCATCTATTTTGGCTACCGGTGTTTTCATGTCAAAACCGTATTGAGGGTTACCTTTTAGCCAAAACTCTTTAAATCGCTGATGATCCATATACCTGCATTGAAAACAAGGCCGGTGCCCTGCTGAAAAGGCCGTGGCTTCATCAAGGAAGAAGAGTTCAGTCCAGCGGTCGGGCTGCATAATTTCGCGATGCCGGCCCCTGAACTCCAAAACGCAGGTTATCCAGGCTTTAATTTTAAAAGCGCGTACAATTTCCTTGTCCTCATTATGGATTACGCCCCGGTTACCAAGCCAGGCACCCCGCGCTGTTGTTTTAATAAGTTGTCCAAATGGATTTACGCGGTTCTGCAACATGTTATACGTTGTTCAATGG
The DNA here is from genome assembly GCF_028993635.1 of Mucilaginibacter sp. SJ. Lineage (NCBI taxonomy): Bacteria > Pseudomonadati > Bacteroidota > Sphingobacteriia > Sphingobacteriales > Sphingobacteriaceae > Mucilaginibacter > Mucilaginibacter sp. SJ. The sequence continues at coordinate 2,353,145 of NZ_CP118631.1, read as the reverse complement.
TCAGGATCAAAGTCACATCATCTGTTTAAGACAGCGCGTCATGAAATATAATGCCCAGGCTATGGCGCTTACCGCTGTGAACCGGGCTTACACCATGTTTCATATTTACCCTGTAATAACCTTTACTTCCCTTTACCGGCCTAAAGTTAGTGGTAAATAAAACCATATCACCCATGCCGGGAGTAAGTACATTAACTTTTGATTGCGCCCGCGGAATTTGCTCAGTAATTACAAATTCGCCGCCGGTATAGTCTCTGTTGTGCTGATCGAGCATGAAAACCATTTGGATGGGAAAATATACTTCGCCGTAAAGGTCCTGGTGCAGGGTGTTAAATCCGCCTTCTGTGTATTGCAATATCAGGGCTGTGGGTTTGGTTTGCCCGGCTTCATGGCTTAACTGTTTCATTTCTTCATGGGTGCCGGGGAATTGTTTGTCAAAACCAAGTTCATTCATCCATTTATTGGCCACAGGTACGATGTACGGATAAACGCTCTCCCTTAAATCGGTTATAATTGCAGGAAGCGGGTAATTATAATATTTGTATTCGCCATATCCAAATCTGTAGCGCTCCATGTTGACGGTTTTGCGGTAAGCATCTGCGTCATAATCGCTGATTAATGTATCGCAGTAGCGTTCACGTAAAACCTGTTTAACAATTGCAAAACCCTTGTCATGTAATGTTTTATTAATTTGATCCCAATCAAGATTTTTGATACGATCTTTAAGTGTTTGTTCTGGTGTCATTTTTGTTATTTTGAATAATATCAAAACTATCGTTAGTAAGATTGGTGGGCAATCCGATTCTTGCGGAATTTATACTTTCGGTTCCATCGAAGAAAAAATATTAAAATACATTATCATGAAGATTAAACTTAAACGGGTTTATGAACCATATACCGAGGCAGATGGCGTTAGGGTTTTGGTGGACCGCCTTTGGCCGCGGGGGATAAAAAAGGAAGACCAACGAATTGACAAGTGGTTTAAAGATGTAGCTCCATCTAACGAACTAAGAAAATGGTACAACCATGATCCTGAAAAATTTGAAGCCTTTAACCAAAAATACCGCGCCGAAATTGAGGGTGCAAAGGCTTTGGATGAATTGGTAGATTATATCAGGCAGCATAAAACAGTGACGCTGGTGTTTTCTTCAAAAGAGCCGAAATTAAATAATGCGGTAGTTTTAAGCAAGATAATCGAAGAGCATATCGCCTGAAAACTCCGCAAGAATCGGATTGTTGAGCATAGACGAGGCCGGTACCTTTGTGTTGTAAATACAAAAAACACAATTTAATTTATTTAAAAAAAGGCTTTATGAAAACTCAACAAGAGATAGATTATACCCGCATAGCCGACGCGATTGGCTTTTTCAGGGAGAATTTTAAGGCACAGCCTAAACTGGACGAAGTTGCGGAACATGTTAATTTAAGTCCCTTTCATTTTCAACGGATGTTTAAGGATTGGGCAGGGGTAACCCCAAAACAATTCCTGCAGTATTTGAGTGTGGAGCATGCCAAGGAAATATTGAAACATGAAGACGCGAATGTTTTTAATACCGCGCTGCAAACAGGTCTTTCGGGAGGTGGCCGGCTGCATGACCTTTTTATTAAGGTAGAAGGTATGACCCCCGGCGAATACCGTAACGGTGGAGCCATGCTGCATATCAACTATTCGTTTGCAGATACACCTTTTGGTAAGGTGATTGTAGCATCCACTGCTAAAGGGATTTGCCATATGGCTTTTGTTGATGAGGGCGAAGAGAAAGCATTGGAGCAACTGAAGATAAGTTTTCCTAATGCGGTATTCAACCAGTTAGTCGACAGGATCCAGCAGAACGCCCTTTTTATTTTTACGCAGGATTGGAGCCGTTTGGACGAGATCAAGCTGCATCTAAAAGGAACCGATTTCCAGATCAAAGTATGGGAAACATTATTAAAAGTACCTCCCGGCGGATTGACCACTTATTCCTCACTTGCCAAAAAAGCAGGCAGCGAAAATGCTTACCGCGCAGTCGGCACCGCAGTGGGTAGTAACCCCGTAGCGTTCCTGATCCCATGTCACCGGGTAATCAAATCAACTGGCGAAATCGGCCAGTATCATTGGGGCAGTACCCGTAAAAACGCAATAATAGGCTGGGAAGCAGCGCTGAAGGAGCGGGTTGAATAAGGTTTGTGAGCATGGGGAATATGCAATTCCCCTCAAGCGTCCACGCTCACATAGCAACGCTAAAGTGAGCGTGGACGTAAACATGGAATGAGTATTTCCCCGTTCTATATATCGCAGGAACAACACATTAGTATGGAGCAACGTACCGGGCTCATTGCCATATAACGTAAAATAGGGGATCGTTCCGAAACAAGTAGCGTATTCTGAAACTAAATAATGTTTCTACTGTAACTACATCAGTTTAGCCATTGTCTATTAGGTATCAGTATTTAACGCGATGCCTAAGGTTTATTTTCTGTTGATCATGTTGCTTTTTACCTGCAGTTTCAATGCGGCAGGTAGCGAACACGTGACCATCAATGGCATCACCTTTAAAAATGCAAAACCTGATCCATCGCCCACCGGTGATTTTAAAACTTTAGTCGTTCCAATAAAAAGGGCCGGGAACCTGATCCTTATTGAAGCTCAGGTTGATACCCTTGAAGGCAATTTTGTGCTGGATACCGGCGCACCGTACCTGGTTTTAAACGAAACTTATTTCAGGTATCTGCCACACGTAGCCGAACAGGAATCGGCGGGCATTAACGGGTACGCTAACAGCTCATTTATAACTTATATCCGTAATTTTAACATCCTTGAATTGCATTATCCAAAGCTCCGGGCCGATGTTACCGATCTCTCATCTATAGAAAACGGTAAGCGGATCAAAATATTGGGATTGCTGGGTACCGGGCTGTTTTCCGATTTCGCGATCACTGTTGATCTTTTCAGAAATACACTATACATCCAAAAGCTTGATGAGAATGGTAACATCCCCGAAGCCGAAAAGGTATTTCACGATCGTTTTATGGTAAGTTCTTTCCGTATGCTCAATGATGTTATTTTACTGAAGGGTACTGTTAACGACAATGCGCTTTGGTTTGCTTTTGACAGCGCCGCCGAAACCAGTTTGCTCGACTACCGGCGTTCAAAAAAACTGATTCCTGATATGGAGGTTATCAGCCGCTCAAAAATTACGGGTATCGGCGGTACCTCTATCGATGTGATCTATACGCGCTTTGATAATTTGGTTGTCGGCGACCGAAAGTACATTAAAAACCGTATTTTAATAACCAATCTCGAAAAAATGGGGAATGCTTATGGCTATAAAATTGATGGTGTTTTAGGATATGACTTCTTTGTGCGCGGCATATTCACCATCAACTTTGTTAAAAAAGAATTTGAAATGTACATTTACAGTAACCAGTAATATGAAAAGGCGCGGGCGTATAGTTATTGTTTTTTTTGCGATGGTTTGCATGGCCATACATGCAACAGCGCAAAAACGCAATAAACTGATCATGGGCAAGGATAATCTCGTCCTGCTTATTGATATGCGCTCATCCAAAACAGAATTGGATAGCTTGCTCAAAAAAGCCGGGTTAAAAGATGCAAATGCGGCTGCTGTTTTAAAAGGCGATTTTACCGTCCTGAAAAAAGACGGCTGGACAATGGCCGAAAAACGGGGAAATGTAATAGAGTTCGACAGGCCGCTTGAGAGCCTTAACCTGAATCCGCAAGCCACACCGTACCTGATAACTACTAAAATAGATAACGATGATAACGAGTCGCCGGGGTATCCGGCTGATGTTAGCTTCGGTATCAATTACTTTGCTAAAGTTACCGTTCATGAATTGCCATCTGGTTTAACCCGTTTCTTTTTGCCCGGCTATGCCCAAAATAAAAGAGTGTTGTTATCAGGCAACTTCAATAATTGGAGCACCCTTAAAGGTATCATGGCCAAAACCGACAGCGGCTGGATTGCCGACATAAAACTGAAACCCGGCAAGTATGAATATAAGTTTATTGTAGATGGCCATTGGATCAGTGACCGTTATAACAACCTGGTGAGCGATCATGATGATAATTCGATATACTTTCGTTATAACTATACTTTTAAGCTGAACGGATACACCAATGCCCGTAAAATAACACTGGTGGCGAGCTTTAATGATTGGGACGCTAACAATATCGTCCTCGAGAAAAATCCCAAAGGCTGGCAAAAACAGCTTTACTTGCACGAAGGCACACAGGCATATCGTTTCCTGGTTGATGGCAAATGGATCACCGACCCGGCTAATCCTAATAAAATACAGAGCGCTGATGGATATACCAACTCAGTACTGAACCTTGGCGAAACGGTTGTGTTTAAGCTTGATGGTTATACCAGCGCAAAGAAAGTGTACGTAGGCGGAAGCTTCAATAATTGGGAACATGGCCTGATCCCGCTTACCAAAACCAAAACGGGCTGGGCATCGTCCTTAATTATTCCGCCGGGCAATTATGGCTATAAGTTTGTTGTGGATGATAACTGGATCACCGACCCCAAAAACCCTCGTAATATGATGGAGGGTGGCGTTGTTAATTCATATATTTCGGTGAAACCCAATTATACGTTTAAGCTAAGCGGCTTCAGTAATGCTAAAAAAGTGCATTTAGCAGGCAGTTTTAACAACTTTGATGATTTTGGTTACACACTTGCTTTTAACGGTAAAGAGTGGACTGTAAGTGTTTACCTGAAACCCGGCAAGCAACTGTACAAGTTTATTGTAGATGGTAAATGGATGATTGACCCGGGCAATAAACTTTACGAACCTAACCAATATAATTCGGGTAATTCCGTTTTATGGATCGAACAATTATAGAAGCAGGATTGCAAGAACCAAGAGGTAAGAATCAAGACTATGAGAGTCAAGATGAAAGAATAAAGAAGCAGGAAAAGCAATTACGGGCTCTGAATAATAAAAACCTTGACTCTTATAGTCTCGCATCTTAATTCTTTTCTCTTGTATCTTGTTTCTCATATTCTTGCATCTTGACACTCTCCTTACTATATTAGCTAAAATACAATATTTTTTATGACCATCCCCATATACCAGGCCGACGCGTTTACCGATAAGCTTTTTGGCGGTAACCCGGCGGCTATTTGCCCGCTTAATGAATGGCTGCCTGATGTTACTATGCAAATGATAGCCATCGAAAATAACCTTGCAGAAACTGCTTTTTTTGTAAAAAGTCGGGAGGGCTATATGCTTCGCTGGTTTACGCCCGAGTATGAGATAGATCTTTGCGGGCATGCTACCCTGGCATCGGCTCATATTCTTTTTTCGGAGCTGGGATATGAGAGAGATGTAATCCATTTTGAAACAGTAAAAGCCGGAACGCTAACCGTAAAGCGCGATGGCGATAAATATACCATGGATTTTCCGTCGCGCCCGCCAATTCCCATTGAGGCGCCGAACGGATTAGCCGAAGCGCTTGGCGAAAAACAGCCTGTAGCTTTTTTACGCTCACGCGATTACTTCATTGTTTATGAAACCGAGCAGGATATCAGAGAACTTACGCCCGATTTCTTTGCCATGTCAAAAATGGATACGGTAGGGATCATAGCTACCGCACCCGGCGAAAACTCTGATTTTGTTTCCCGCTTTTTTGCCCCCGGCGCAGGCATCCCCGAAGATCCGGTTACCGGCTCGGCACATTGTAACCTGATCCCGTATTGGGCTAAACGCTTGGGTAAGGATACGCTTCACGCCTACCAGCTTTCGGCCCGCCGCGGTGAGCTTTGGTGCGAGCTTAAAGGTGACAGGGTATTGATGAGCGGTAAAGCGGTTACTTATTTGAAAGGGGAGATAAGGGTTTGATTCCTTCTTCATGTTATTGCAGGGAGGAACGACGAAGTAATCGCGCAGAGGCATAGCCGCCCTGTAAAGCAAGCGATTGCCGCGCTGCGCTCGCAATGATTAACTACATTATCCTTTCACCTTTAGCCTTTTTCCTTTCGCCTCAAATCAAAATATACTTTCAAAACTCAATTTTTTATGATTACTTTGGAGGTTTGGACTTTGCAAGGTACTTAATAAATTAAATGCAGCTTACCCGTTTAGAAATCAAGGGCTTCAAGAGTTTTGGCGATAAAATAACCATCAATTTTAATGAGGGTGTTACCGCTATTGTGGGGCCTAACGGTTGTGGTAAGTCGAACGTTGTTGATTCTATCCGTTGGGTTTTGGGTGAGCAAAGCACCCGGATGCTCCGTTCGGAGAAAATGGATAACGTTATTTTTAACGGTACCAAAAGCCGTAAATCAGCTAACCTTGCCGAAGTTTCTCTCACTTTTGATAATACAAAAAACGTACTGCCAACCGATTATTCGCAGGTAACACTTACCCGTAAGCTTTACCGCACGGGCGAAAGCGAATACCGGCTTAACGATGTACAGTGCCGTTTAAAGGATATTACCGATCTTTTTTTGGATACGGGTATCGGCTCCGACTCCTATTCTATCATCGAGCTCCGGATGATCGATGAGATCATTACCAACAAGGAGGGCTCGCGCCGTAACCTGTTTGAGGAAGCATCGGGCATCTCTAAATACAAGCTTCGTAAAAAGCAAACTTTCAGTAAGCTGAAAGAGACAGAAGCCGATTTGGCCCGTGTTGATGACCTGTTGTTTGAGATTGAGAAAAACCTCAAATCGCTGGAGAACCAGGCGAAGAAAACTGAACGATACTATCGCCTCAAGGAGCAGTATAAAACATTGAGCATTATGCTGGCTTCATTCAGGATCGTGGCTTTCAGCGAATCATTGAAAAAGATAGAGGAGCAGGAGCTAAAGCATAAGGCCGAGAAGGGCGATATCGTAGCCCAGATTGATACTTTGGAAGCGACTTTACAGCAACAAAAGCTGGATAGCATCACCAAAGAAAAGAACCTTTCTGTTCAGCAAAAAACAACCAATGAGTTTGTTTCAAAGATTCGGGCTTACGAAAGCGAAAAGAAGATCAAGAATGAACAGTTGAAGTTTCAACAAGATAAGGAATCGCGTCTGACTGAAGAGTTAGAACGGGACAAAAACCAGCTGAACCACGTATTATACAACATTAAACGCTTAAACGAGGAAAAGGCCACCGAGGATGAAGCGCTGCAAACCATCCAAAGCAAACTTTCTGATTTAAAAGAAGCCGTTGATGAATTACGTGCACAACAAACCGAAGCACGTAATGAGCTCAACGAGCTTAATACTATCAATACCCGCCTGCAAAACCAGGCTTATAAGGCAGAAAAAGACCTGGATATATTACAAATTCAGCAGCAGGCTTTGGAGCAGGAAAGCCAGCGCAATATGGAAGATACCACCAATAAAGAGGTGGAGCTATCGCACTTTAACCAGGTGGTTGCCGAGCTGCAATACCGCAAGGAAACACTCGACGATGAATTTCAGCAGGCTGTTGAGTTTGAAAATAAATTAAAAGAACAAATTGCCGAAACCGATGTTGAGTTGAACTCGGTTAAGGATACCATTATAAAAGAGAGCCGTCGTCTTGATGCCAAGCAAAACGAATATAACCTTACCAAAAGTATGGTTGATAGCTTGGAGGGCTTCCCCGAGTCAATCAGGTTCCTGAAAAAGAACACTGACTGGGCCAAAAATGCTCCACTATTTAGTGATGTGCTTTTTTGCAAGGAGGAATACCGGGTAGCTATTGAAAACTACCTGGAGCCGCTCATGAACTACTACGTGGTTGAAAGTTACGATGACGCGGTAAAGGCTATCAACCTGCTCAGTAATTCGGCTAAGGGGCGTGCAAACTTTTTTGTGCTGAACAATTATGCTGATGAGGTAGCTGCGCAGGTTAATTTTGAAAGAACAGATGCCGTACCGGCCCTTGGCGTAATTGAGGTTGAAAAACGTTACCTGCCGCTTTGTAATTACCTGCTTAAAGGTGTTTACCTGGTTGATGACGATAAAGAAGGCCAGATCAATAGCGAAACTTTACCGCAGGGCGTTGTGTTAATCGGCAAGAGCGGTAAGTTCAATAAATCAAAACATACCATGGCCGGTGGGTCTGTGGGTTTGTTTGAAGGTAAAAGGATCGGGCGTGCTAAAAACCTGGAGAATTTGGCTAAAGAGATCCGGGGAATAGAGAACCAGGTGGGTTCATTTCGTACGAAGTCTGAAGAATTACAGAACAAGCTTGCAATTTTACGTTCGTCAACCAAGGCAGCTGAGATCAATGAACAGCAACAGATCCTGAACCGTTTAAATAACGAGTTGATCACTGTAAAAACCCGCCAGGAGCAATATCAAACTTTTATTGAAAACAGCCTTAACCGTAAAGAAGATATCGCCCGCAAAATTTCCGGGATAAAAGATGAAATGGCTGCCCTGCACCCGCAATTAGCCGAGCTGAAAACCCAGCGGCAGATCCAAAGTGATTTATTGGCCGATAAGCAGATGGCTTTTAACGAGTTGAACGAATACGTTTCCGTACAGTCAAACGCCTACAATCAGGAAAACATCCGTTTTCATCAGCAACAAAATAAGGTATCGGGTTTAATGAAAGACCTTGACTATCGTGATACCCAGCAGGAAAGCCTTGAAACACGTATCCGCCAAAATAGCAGCGAGCTTGAAAAAGTAAAAGTTGCCATACAGGAAAACCTGAAACTGGCCGATAACTCAGACGACAACCTGCTTGAAATGTATGAGCAGAAGGAAAGCCTCGAGAAAGCTACACAGCAAGCCGAACAAGAGTACTATCAATGGCGAGGCCTCATCACAGAAAATGAGAGCCAGGTAAGCTCATTGAGGCGCAAAAAAGAAAACAGCGAAGTTATTGAGAACGAGCTGCGCGACGAACGAAATAATTTAAAGATAGACCTGAACGCGCTGAAAGAGCGTCTTTCGGTTGAGTTTAATATAGATATTGAAGACCTGCCTGAAAGCGAAGCGCCGGAAGGTGAAAACGAACAGGAGCTGCGTGAAAAAGCTGAAAAGCTAAAAAAACAACTGGATGATTTTGGCGCCATAAACCCGATGGCGGTTGAAGCCTATAGCGAAATGAACGAACGTTATACCTTTATCCAGGCGCAAAAGAAAGACCTGAGCGAAGCCAAAGCATCATTGCTGGCTACCATACAGGAGATTGACGATACTGCGAAAGATAAGTTCATGACGGCGTTTATTATGGTGCGCGAAAACTTTATCAAAGTATTCCGCTCGCTGTTTAATGAAGAGGATTCATGCGATCTGATCCTGACCGATCCTGATCATCCGCTCGAATCGGATATCGATATCATCGCGAAGCCAAAAGGTAAACGACCACTATCCATCAACCAGCTATCGGGCGGAGAAAAAACACTCACGGCAACAGCTATCCTGTTTTCACTGTACCTGCTAAAACCGGCCCCGTTCTGTATTTTTGATGAGGTTGACGCGCCGCTTGATGATACCAATATTGATAAGTTCAATAACATTATCCGTACCTTCTCTAAAGACTCTCAATTCATCATTGTATCCCACAACAAACGAACTATTGCAAGTACAGATGTTATTTACGGCGTAACCATGGTTGAACAAGGGATATCCCGCGTGGTGCCTGTTGATTTAAGGGAACTGGCTGATTAGAGCTTAAAGCCTAAGGCGGAAAGCTAAAAGCTCGTGCCGTTGTTGGTGTTGTCACCAACGACTTGGTATACCCGTATAATTTTATTAACCACTAAAGCCGGTACGCATAGCATAAAGTTGTTGGTGACAACACCAACAACGGCAAGCTTTAGCATAATAAAAAAGGCGAAAAGCTTTTCAGCCCTTCGCCTTTAAATGATACGGAAAATTTTAGTTCTTCTTTTTAAACACCGATGGCGTTTTAAGCATTAGGCCTTTAACCTTACTGGGGTTAAACCTGTGTTCCATCTCGCGTTTTTGATCTGCCGAAAGTACATTTTTTGATGAACTGGCCAGGCTCTGTGTCTGTACCGAACGGGTTATATACTTACCGGTCGAAATATAACTTAAAGCCTGTGCTAACAATCCTTCTGTAGGGTCGCCGAAATCCTTGGTCAGGTCGTCGGTAGCGCTAATCCCTTTATAAGGATCCTTTCCCGGTGTCATTCCAGTATAGTAGTCGCCATTGTTTGCCGAGTTTTTGGTAGAGAACATAGGCATGTACAGTTGATATTTGTTGATATCAATGCCATAAAAGCCAACCGGTTTACCGTAAGTAGTTGAGCCTATGAGCTGAACTTCCAGTTCGGGGATAAGGTTATTAATGGTTAATTCACTTGCCGAGGCTGTGCCACTACCAACTATAAAGAATATACGGCTTAAATTAAGTGAGCCCTGTTTTTGAAAATTAACAGTTTGGTTGCTCACCGAGAAAAAGCCTTTAGGGATTTCGTAAAGATTTTTAAACAAGGTATAGTTATCATTAGTGAGCTTATCATTAAAATAAGCAGTATACATTTTAGTGCCGTTTTTTGCCGAAGGCACCAAAAGGTTATCAAAATATTCGGCAGTTTCCACCGATCCTCCGCCGTTATATCTTAAATCAATGATGAGGTCAGAAATACCGGTGAAGCTGTTTAAGGCCTCCAATATTTTAGGTTTGGCATTGGCCAGATCTGTGAAAGAATTGAAGACCATATAACCTGCGGTTTTACCCGAACCCACGTCTAATGTTTTATAAGTGATAACCGGGTTTATCGTATAATTAGCCGTATTCAGCGTTACATCAATCGTGGTATTATCGGGTTTGGTTAGCGTCATGGTTATCGTTTTGCTATAAGCATAGGCTTGTATTACAAACTGGGTAGTTGTACCGCCATCATCATAAGCAAGGTCGGTACGACCATTGATCTTAGTGATCTGGTAGCCGCGTTTAATACCTTTCTGGTCAGCAGGTGAGCCGGGGTATACATATTTGATCCGCAGATCAGTACGGGTAGGATAGAACACAGAAAAGCCGAAGTCGCCGCCATTACCGCTCAATTCGTTCGATACCGATCCGTCATCAATAAACGAATATTTAGCCGTGCCGGTATTATCATAATATTCGTACGGTTGAGAGCTTGCCGGATTTATGGCATATTGTGATAAATGGTCAACCTCGCTGCTTAACCCGGTAATGGTGTCGGCACTGACATAGTTACGGGGCTGAAAGTTTTTATAGGTTGGTAGCTGGTTGTACCACAGATAAGTTTCCTGCGGATATAAAAAAACAGAATCTCTTATGCGGTCGAGTGCGGTGCCGGTGCTTGATGGTCCCGAGGTGTCACCATCGCCATTATCCAGCGGTTTGTTTTTTTTGCAGGCCGATAATGAAGCAATGGAGATAAGGATTAAAAAGTAAAATATTTTTCTCATCAGTTTGAGTTTAAGTATTTAAACGCCTTGTTAGTAAGTATGTTATAGCCAATGCTATAAAAAATCTTTAACGTTGATGCTGTCAATACCGCTTGCTTCGGCGCACAGCCTGTCGGTTTCCGAATTTTCAATCATCACTATTTCTTTACGCTGAATTCCATGTTCCTGAATAAGCAGGTTAATTACATCTGGTTCGGGTTTTGGTACGGTTTCTTCGGTAAAATAGCAGCGGAGATATTTTTCCAGTCCGTGCCATTCTGTTTGTTTAATTTTATTTACCTGTTCCCGGACATTGCCGTTAGTTACAATAAACAGTTTTTTGCGGTCGACCACAATATCCTGCATCAAGGTAAGTATATCTTGATATAAAAGCAGTTTTAAGGGTAATTTGGCAGTTAAAAGCAGGTTCTCAAATTTATCGCGATATTGTTCGGCCACCGGGAACTGCTCCGTCAAACGGTTAAATGTGGTATCCTTCCCTTCAGCTATATACGTATCCGTTAATACTTTGGTTGCGGCCTTTGCATCTATCAGCTCAATATATTCAAGCATATTTGCAAACAGGTAATAAGCCTGAAAGTAGTAATCTTTTGCCGGGTAAAGCACATCATCTAACTCAAAAATAAAAGCTGTTTTACGTTTATCAATATCCTTATAATCCATTAAGCAATTACGTGTAGGTTTATATCGTATTCATTAAAAAGGGTTTCGGCCTTTAGTAAGAGCGCTGTTTCATCAGTCCTTAATAAATAAACCGAATCGATGCCCTTATCCAGGCAAAGTGTTAGCATTTCATGTGTATAACTTGCCGAAGCTGGATTGGGCAATAATAACATTTTGCCCGTTTTTATCATAAAATCGGGCAGGTCCATATGATCACCCAAAATAATATTTTTTCCTTCCAGTTTGTTTTTGAGCTGGTAGGCTTGTGCCGATGTGGCGGCGGTAATTAAAATGCTCATATGGCTATTGACCGTTAACAATTAAACCATCCCTCATTGTAACTGTGCGGTCTGACAGGTTTGCAAGATCTTCATTATGAGTAACAATTACAAAGGTTTGCCTGAAATCATTCTTCAACTTAATAAATAATTCATGAAGCTCAAGCGCGTTTACCGAATCAAGGTTACCTGAAGGCTCATCGGCAAAAATAAGTGCCGGATTGTTGATTAACGCACGTGCCACAGCTACCCGTTGTTGTTCGCCTCCCGATAGCTGGTTAGGTTTATGGTGTAACCTGTCTTTCAAACCCAATAGGTCAAGCAATCCGGCCGCTTTTTTTTCTGCTTCAGATTTTGATTTTCCTGCGATAAAGGCCGGGATACAAACATTTTCAAGAGCGCTGAACTCGGCCAGTAAATGGTGAAACTGGAATATAAAACCAATCTGCCGGTTCCGGAAATCGCTTAGTTGTTTATTATTTAATTTGTTTAGTTCAATATCATTAATAGTTAAAGTGCCCGAATCAGGCCGGTCAAGGGTACCTAATATGTTAAGTAACGAGCTTTTTCCGGCACCTGAAGCACCAACGATAGTCACGATTTCGCCCTTTTGTACCTCAAGGTCAACGCCCTTTAATATTTGTAACTGTCCGTATGATTTATGGATAGATCTGGCTTTAAGCATTTGGCAAAGTTAACGGATTAGCTGGATTTATTTTTGTTGGGATTACACCGATTATGTATTGATTACACCGATCGATTGTTGGTGATTTTGATTGCACTGATTTTGTCTGAACCCGGATTTAGGAGGATTTTATGATTAACAGGGCTTTTGAACTGATCCCTTAATCCTAAAAATCACAGTTCAGATAAAAGTAATTCTGCCCATCCCACAATCCCTCCAAATCCTGGTTCAGACAATTAGTATTTGTTATTGTAAATACAATGTTATTTACCCAAACAATGGCAAATAAACTGAAACAAGGTGTTTACCGTTTCAAACAAAATTGTAGCTTTACCGCAAATTCTTCAAAACATGAATATTCACGAATATCAGGGTAAAGCTATATTAAAAAGCTATGGCGTTAGAGTTCAGGAAGGCATTGTAGCCGATACTGTTGAGCAGGCTGTTGAGGCTGCCCAAAAATTGAAAGAAGACCTGGGGTCAAGCTGGGTAGTGATCAAAGCACAGATCCACGCAGGTGGCCGTGGTAAAGGTGGTGGCGTTAAGCTTGCCAAAAACATCGACCAGGTAAAAGAACATACCGGCAATATTTTAGGTATGCAATTGGTAACTCCGCAAACTGGTCCTGAAGGTAAAAAAGTTAAGAAAGTTTTAGTTGCACAGGATGTTTACTATCCGGGCGAAAGTGAAACCAAAGAGTTTTACATGAGCGTATTGCTTGACCGCGCCCGTGGCCGCAACATCATCATGTACAGTACTGAAGGCGGTATGGATATTGAAGAAGTTGCACACTCAACTCCTGAACTTATATTTAAAGAAGAGATTGATCCTAAAGTTGGTTTACAGGGCTTCCAGACCCGTAAAATAGCCTTTAACCTTGGCCTTGAAGGCGAAGCATTTAAAGACATGACCAAATTCATTGCTGCTTTATATAAAGCCTATGAAGGTACCGATTCATCGCAATTTGAAATTAACCCGGTTTTAAAAACCTCTGATAATAAAATTTTAGCTGTTGACGCTAAGGTAAACCTTGACGATAACGCGCTTTACCGTCATCCGGATTACGCTGCAATGCGTGATACCGATGAGGAAGATCCAACCGAGGTTGAAGCCAGCAAATCAAACCTTAACTACGTTAAGCTTGACGGTAACGTAGGCTGTATGGTGAATGGTGCCGGCTTAGCTATGGCTACTATGGACATCATTAAAATTGCCGGTGGCGAGCCTGCCAACTTCCTTGACGTAGGCGGTACTGCCAACGCGCAAACTGTAAAAGCAGGTTTCAATATCATCCTTTCAGATCCTAACGTAAAAGCCATCCTGATCAACATCTTTGGTGGTATTGTTCGCTGCGACCGTGTTGCGCAAGGTGTAATTGATGCTTACAAAGAGATCGGTAATATCCCGGTGCCAATTATTGTTCGTTTACAGGGTACAAATGCTGCCGAAGCAAAAGAACTGATCGATAACTCAGGTTTGAAAGTTTACTCGGCAATATTGCTGAAAGAAGCTGCCGACCGTGTTAAAGAGGTTTTAGCGCTTTAATTCTTTTTAGAGATTAGAGGCTGGTGATTAGAGATTAGTTGCCAGCCTATAGATAAAAAAGGAGGCTATATCACTGATACAGCCTCCTTTTTTATAAGGGTACCATGTCCCCTAAAAGACTATAAATCACTCAGGAGGTCAAGTTTTTTGGCGTTATATTCTTCCTGCGAAATAAGGCCATTATCAAATAGGGTTTTTAGTTTTTTTAGTTTTTCGGTAAGTTCATCAGGCTTTGGTGCTGCAGGCGGAGGTGTTTCCTGTACAACAGGAGCAGGGGCCGTGACTGGCGCAGGTGGCGTTACCGGTGCGGCAGGTGCTGTGTAGCCATTTGGTTGAGAAAAAGGCTGCGGCGATGCCGGTGGCACAAAAGCACGGGCAGGCGAATTTTCCAGCTGGATAGCACCTGATTCGGCACGTTTTTGTTCCAGGTCGCGCTGGCGGCGGGCTTCACGCTCAACTTCCTTGCGTTCCTGGGCGTACTGGTATAATTTACGGCCCTGAACTTTAGGCAGGTAATCAACAGCCATTTCGGCGCCACCGGTAGTTTTTACGCTGAAAATGGAGCCGATAATTTCTTCCTTGGTATATACGTCAACGATATCTTTCCAAACAAAATCAACAAACTTGATAGATAGCCCCAGGTTGGCTGGGGTAAAAAACAGCACACGTTTGTTGGTAATAGCTATACAATCAGGAAAAAGGTTTACCAGCGGCTTTTTCTGAACGGCAATGTAGATAACCTCTTCGCCTGAAGAAAGCAGATCAACAAGGCGTGAATAAACCTTTTCAACTGTTTTGGGGTCCTGTTCCTCGTTTAAAAATTTCTCAATCATATTTTTAGCATTTATGATGCGCGCAAAAATAACAATTATACCTGTTAAAGAGTCAAGAATCAAGCGTTAAGAATCAAGTTTTCCTGAATTTTGATTCCTGACGTCCTGATTCTCAAATGGTATTAAGCAATCAGCAAATTACATCCGCGGATGTCTGACTGGTCAAACCGGCCTAATACTTCAAAAGAGCCATCAGGGTAAATCCTGCCTAAATCCTGCGTAGCAATAAACGCGCAGGAGTTGATATTGGCCAGGTCAATAACGCTGATGCCGCCTGTTTTACCAGTTTGTAACGTACTGAGCGGATCGTTAGTATCCCGGATGATGATCTTCATCCAGGGAGGGCAATTAAAAATACCATCGCCTTTAGAGTAGGCTTGAGACAGGAGCTCGGTCATTCCATATTCAGAGTGGATCTGCTTTACACCAAAGCCTTTGCCCAAAATGGTGTGCAGCTCCTCGCGGATCATTTCCTTGCGGCGGCCTTTCATGCCGCCGGTTTCCATTACAACAAGCTCAGGAAAATTGACCTGGTGGTTTTCGATAAAATCCAGCAGACCGAAAGTTACGCCTATTAAAAGTGTAGGTTTCCTGGCATCCTGCTGTTTTTTAAGTTGATGAAACAGCTCATCATGATTGTACAAAAAGAAACCGCTATCCGGGCGATTTGATTGTTTAATCAGATCATCAACCATGTAAATGAGCGATGAGCCTTCGCGCTCCAGGTAAGACGGGAGCAGAGCCAGTACGGTAAAATCCCTGATATCGCCGTAAAAAATATTGAATGCGCGTCGGAAACTTTCCTCATACCAGGTTATATCGCTAACCCGGTGACTGCTGGTGATCATCCCGGTGGTACCTGAACTGGTAAAGGTTACCTCAACAGGCTCACCGGTACTTAATATAGTGTGTGACTTAAAAAATTCGATAGGTAAAAATGGGATCTGACTGTAAGATGTAATTGATGCGGTGTCAATTTTTAATCCCTCAATAAACTGGCTGTAAACCGGGTTATGCTGTGCCTGGTAGTTGAAAACCTGCAAGGCGGCGTCGTTAAATTGCTCTTCGGTGCTGATAGAAAATATCTGCTGTTTACCTGGTTTGTCCATTGAAGCAAAGATAAAGTAAATGTGCAGATGTGCGGATTTCAGATGTGCAGATTATCTGAACCGGAATTAATCTGGTTTTTGAATTTAGGCGCTGGCGTTTAAACATGCATCCGGTGAATCCTTAAATCCTATAAATCCCGGTTCAGAAACTCCGCAAGTTTCGGGTTGAAACGCTTTGTTTATCGCCTGACCTTTGATCTATCTAAAAAAACAATAATCATGAACACATTTAAAATTGTACCGCTATCAAAATCATTCGCCACAAAAATAAGGGCAACCATGACCGACGATTTTGGAGGCGAAGTGGCTGAACAACCGGCTACCGGACTTGGGCCATGCCGGGTTTCACTTAAACCATTTGAACGTAACGTTGATAAACGCCTGCTGCTAAAGCATTCGCCTTTTGAAATCGAAAATGCCTATAACCAGCCGGGGCCTATTTTTATTCACGCTAAAGATGTGGAGGAATACAGCGACATTTATCGTTTCCCGCCGGAGATTAAGGCTAATAAAAAGAGTTTCCCGCTGTCGCTCATCGGTTACAGCAAAGCGCAGCACATGGTTTTAACCCGGCTTGTTGGTGATGCCGATGTTGATGAACTGATCGATGAAATATTTGTCGAAAATGATAATGTTGAATATTTGCATGCCAGAAATGCCCAGGCATGCTGTTTTATATGCAAAATTGAGCGTGTTTGACTTTCCTATTACATAAAATTAAAAAACAAGTACGTGTTTTGGGGGTTAGTTAAGTATTGAATATATATAATTAATAATATTAATCATCCATCCCCATGAAAACA
The DNA here is from genome assembly GCF_028993635.1 of Mucilaginibacter sp. SJ. Lineage (NCBI taxonomy): Bacteria > Pseudomonadati > Bacteroidota > Sphingobacteriia > Sphingobacteriales > Sphingobacteriaceae > Mucilaginibacter > Mucilaginibacter sp. SJ. The sequence goes on along the minus strand of NZ_CP118631.1, from coordinate 2,335,878 downwards.
TTAAAATTCTTGAGACTCCCGGTTTTGTTAGGTCTCTTTTTTGTAATGATATCGGCAAAACCGGCCGATGACAGCAAACAGACAGAACGCATCCATAATTCATCAAATGTGTTGAAAGAGTTTGCCAAGATGAAAGAAAGCATCCCACATCAGCTATTGGAAGAATACGAAGGGATTGTGATCATCCCCAAACTGATCAATGCAGGCTTTGGCATTGGCGGTAAACGCGGCAAAGGTGTGGCAATGGTGAAACTGGGTAATGGCAAATGGAGTGATCCGGTGTTTGTTACCTTAACAGGCGGTAGCTTTGGCTTGCAAATCGGCGTACAATCTGTCGACCTGGTGCTGGTGTTCCGCCATAAAGGTGTGTTAACCAAAGTTAAAAATGGCGATTTTACCATCGGTGGCGATATTTCTGCAGCAGCCGGCCCTGTTGGCCGCAGTTCGACTGCAAGTACCGATTATAAGCTGCAGGCCGAGGTTTACTCATACTCACGCAGCCGTGGTTTGTTTGCCGGGATAACCATCAATGGCTCAAACCTGGGCATTGATAAGGATTCAAACGCTGCTTATTATGGAGCCAAAGCCACCTCGCAGGATATTTTTGCTCAGGCAAGCAGCAATACCGAGGCGGTTAAAACATTAAAAGAAACATTGGCCGCGTTTTAAAAGCAATCCGCTGATAAACAAAAATACCCGGCTAAGTTCCGGGTATTTTTGTTTTAATGCTTTTGAAATGCCCGTTTAAGCAGTAGTCCGGACAGTGCCGACATCCCACCCACTAAGCCTCCTAAAATGCCGGTTACAGCTAATATATAACCCCAGCCAGGCAAATGAAATAAGTGGGCTATCCTTGTAGCCATGATATGGTCATTGGGTATGCTTTTAAAGAGAGCCAGTACTATCCACACCATCAAAACCGCTATAAAGGCTTGCCAAAAAGAACTTTTTGCTGTTGTGCCAATAAAAAGGGCCGTTAAAAATGATATGACGGCAACTATCCACCAGGGTAAAAAATATCCGCTGGCAAATGAAAGTATAAGTATGATGAAGAACAACATAGTGCTATTATTTACCGGTTATTGTATAAGTTGATTTTATGCGTGGTGACTGTTCATTTACTGATTGCATGAAGAGCAGTTCTTTTAATTGTCCCTCATTCCAGGTTTTGAACATATCATTATAGAAAAAGCTGCCGGGATTACCTGATTCGCCGCCGGGAAAAATACCGTAACCCTTTACCTGGGGCCCCATTTGCACCACCATGCGCCATGAAGGGCCATGCCCGTCATGAAGGGCATTAACCGTTGATGCTGTGCCGCCTGATTCAAAATTGCCTGAACCAAAAGCCGGCTGGCGTGAAAGGCTGGCTATCTCCATTTTTTTAAATTTACCCCATTGCCAATTTGCTCCGGGTTTACCACATTTGTCGGTAATTTCCTTTACCGCAGCTGCAAAAGCTTTATTAACGATATCTGCGGCAGTTTCCTTTGCTGGTGTGCGGATATCATCAAACCATTTGGAAGTTGGTTCTTTAAGCAGTAGCTTTTCTGTGCGATCTACTGAAGGAAAATTGTTCTGCAGGGTCTTATCTGCAAAATCATCCCCCCACACAGCATTGTACAATTGCGACCACCAGTTGGCAAACACAGTAGCACCTATTGAATTCGGCGAAAAATTTTTGTCCCACATATTAATCTGATCGTAAGCACTAAGTTGTGCGGCATCAAGTTTTGTCGGGTCGATATATTTAAGCAGCGTTGGTAAAATGTCCTGTGCCCGGATACTGTATACATCTGTTTGGAGGATGCGCATACTATCAACGGTGGCTTTGGTCATAACCGAAAGTCTGTCGTTAATACGTTTACCGCGTTCATAGGGTGCAAATGACCAGTTGATATAATAAGGATAAGAAGGATCTGTTGACGACTGATTGGCTGAGCTTACAAATCCCCGAGGCGGATTTGTAATGGTTGGATCCTGCTCAAATGGTATCCAGCCATGCCAGTCGTCTGCCGGGTCGGTTCCATCTAAAATAAATTTCCCCTGGTCTTTGTATTTAAGCGGGTATTTACCGTTTGGCGTTATGGCGATATCGTCTTTACTGGCAAAAACAAAATTTGAAGCAGGGGCACTGAAAAAGGTAAGCGCCTTGCGGTAATCGTCATAGTTTTTGCCTGTATTAAGCAGGTACATAGCCATCAATTCGTTGGATGATTCGTGTGCTATCCACCTTAAAGAATGTCCAACCGGAACAAAATCAGGGCCATCGGCTTTTTGAGCATTATTTTGATACACAACCGGGCCATGGTGAGTATAAACTATTGTATCGTAAACCGCTTTTTGACCAAGTACTTCAATTTTTTCAATACGGCGGGTAGTTTTATTCCATTTGTTATTGTACCAGTACTCATCCATTTTGGTATTCCTGAATTTTTCCTGGTACCAATCCAGTACGTCGGCATCAACATTGGTAATACCCCAGCTGATGTTATTGTTAAAGCCTAAAATAACACAGGGGGCACCCGGTAATGATACACCATACACATTCATGCCCGGCGCCGAAAGCTGTACCTGGTACCAGATAGAAGGTAGTGTGAGGTTAAGATGGGGATCGTTAGCTAAAATAGGATACCCGCTTGCTGTTTTACTGCCCGCTACCGCCCAGTTATTGCTGCCGATACCTTCAACACGGGGTTTAGTATTTGCACTATCCGCCATGCCGGCTAAAAAATTAGCGGATGGTTTGGGAATGGGCAATGGCTTAAAATAATCCCATTTTGTCCCCGTCGGGATGATGGGATCTTCGTGCATAGGATAATCGGGAAAGAGATCATTTGTAGTAGTGGGGCCAAATTTGCGCAGGATGTTGGTCATGGCAAATTCGTTTGAGCCGCCGGCCAATGTTTCCGACATCAGCTTAAGCAAGAAGGCGCAGTTGATAGGTTTCCAGTCTTCGGGGGCATAGTTAAGGAGTTTAAACTCTATGGGGTAATTTCTCGGGCTTAGCTGATGGATATAACTGTTGATGCCATCGGTGTAAGCCAGGATCATATTGCGCACTACGGGATCGGCCATCATTGCCTTTATTGTTTTTTCGGCGCCGTAAACCATGCCCATACGGCGGTGATAGCGGTCAATATCCAGTACTTTAGGGCCGATAACTTCGGCCAGCCTGCCTGCTGCCTGCCGGGTTTGGATATCCATTTGCCAAAGGCGGTCGGTTGCTGTCATGTATCCCTGGGCAAAGTACAGGTCATGTTCATTCTCTGCAAAAATGTGCGGAATGTGGTTTTCATCAAATTTGATGGTAACTTTACCCTGCAAGCCTTTAAGTTTCAGGTCGAGTGTTGGCAAAATGTGCTTGCTTTCGGCATTTTGCCAAAAGCCATCGGCCGGGCTCAGCAATTTACCGAGTGGGGGTATAGCGCCAAATTTTTTGGTGTCGAATTTAGTTTGCAATGCCCAGATCAGGGCAAGTGTTATAAATATGGATAGGAGCGCTTTTGTAAACTTCATTGATTAGGTAATGATATGCCCCTAAAGTTAACCATTTAGGCTGCATATTCAAGTCTTGGCTTACGCTTCCGGTAATGTTTTTTAGGTTTAGGAGTTTGAAGTGAGTCTGTTTTAGGTTGTTTCTTTTCCCGGCGAAAGTCCCAGGGCGGGGTAGGATTGGCATCCTGCCATAAACCAAGTTTGTCTTCGCGGGCCTGTTGTTCCAGAGCAGCCAGTTCGGTGTTTTTGGAATAGGCTTTATACCGCCAGGCGTAGCCGTTTTTTACCAGCGCATAATTTACATTAGTGCCATCGATAAGTACCACCTGCGCAACGGTACGGCCATAGCGATCATGCTCGTTGCCAATTAATTTCACCTCTTTACCAAAACACAGATCGGAAGTGAATTTTTTAGCTGCCTGTCCAAAGGCCTGCGATTTTTCGGGGCAGTCAATTTCGGCAAGCCTCACAGTAATCTGCTGGTTATCGCCGGTAAGCAAACCCAAAGTATCACCATCTTTTATCTTCACAACTTTATAAACACCGGCATCGGGTTGTTTGGTATTATTGGGATTACAACCGGCAATTATAAGGAATACAAGGACGAGGAGGGCAGAGTACTTTTTAAATATCATATATTAATGTGCGGATTTTGGATGAATTTATAGATGTGCAGATTTCAAATGCGCAAATATGCAGATGAATTTATTGATGTGCATATTTCAGATGTGCAGATAGATTTGATGAGCTTATCTAACAAATAATCTGCGCATTCAAAATTTGCATATTTGCGCATCTGAAATTATTTCGCATGCAGGCTCAACGCATTTCCGTCGGGATCCTTAACAGTGGCAAAGCGACCCCATGGGGTTGTGTCAACATTGCCTACTTCAAGGCCTTTGGCTTTAAGATCTGCTATATCTTTATCCAGGTCGTCGGTTTTAATTACAAGGCCGCGTACACTTCCCGCCGGCATTTCCGGGAACCAGTTTACGAGGGTGATGGAAACAGGCGAGCCGGGAAATGCCATCTGGATCCAGGTTTGTTTTTCGAAATTCGCTTCAACCAATATTTCGAAGCCAATTTTCAGATAAAACGCTTTGGCTGCTTGTTGGTCGGTTACGGGGATGGAAATAATTTCAATTGCTTTCATATATTTAGCTTTGCTTAATGCTCAAGGGTTGGCTTAACCCCACATTGAATGCCAAATTTATCTTTTAAAAATACACAATTAAAAAAAAATTACCATCGACACCACATCGATGTATGCATGTCCGATCGGACAGCGGCATTGTAATAAAATCCTCTCAATCTCATAAATCCAATTAAATCCCTATTCAGATAAAATTGGAGCATTAAAGCATTAACTTTGTTATTTATTAACACAGTCTTAATAATTGCCATTATGAGCAAATTTACCATACCTGATAAAGTGTTGTACGTATGCGTAGGCAGCAAATGCGGAAAAAGAGGCGGTAAGGAGATGTACAAAATTGCAAAATCGTACATTAAACATCATCACGGCCCCGAAGAGTTGGAGGTAATTGAAACCGAATGCACCGACAGGTGTAAGTATGCCCCGGTGTGCAGTATCCAGCCCGGTAATACCTGGTTAAAGGAATATCACGCTAAAGATGTTTTGAAACTGATGGACTTGATTGGGTAGACAGCTCCATCAAATCCCTCTCCAAAGGAGAGGATTTTAAAAGTTTCAAGCATAAAAAAGGTCCCTTTGCTGTAGCAAAAGGACCTTTTTATTTACTCCCTCTTCTCTGGAGAGGGTTGGGGTAAGGCTCTTACGCCTCACTATCATATTTTATCTGACCAACATGTTTGTCAATCTGCCATCTGCCGGTGCCTTCTTCGCCGATAACTTCGAACAGTTCGAGAGCGCGACGGGCTTTGTATTCTTCTTCGCGTTGTTCTTTCAGGAACCAGTTCAGGAACTCCATAGTTACAAAGTCCTGCTCTTTCATGCAGCGTGCATAAATGTTTTTGATAGAATTGGTAACGCTGATCTCCTGGTCAAGGGCTTCTTCAAATACTTCGCGGAATGAGTTATATTCCTGTTTAATGCCGGTTACCTCAGGTGATACGGCATTGCCGCCCATATCAAGGATATATTTATAAAATTTTAACTGGTGATGGCGCTCTTCTTCGGCCTGTTTGAAAAAATATTCTGACGAAAAATCATAACCATTGCGGTTGCACCATGAAGCCATGGCCAAATATGCTGACGAAGAAAATGCTTCTTTTTTAACTTGCTGATTTAAAAGCACTTCGATATCTGATGATATCAGGCTTTTTATGCGGAGTAGGTCTTTCATGATCTTAATAAATTAAATGTTATATGTCTTATCGCAGGAAATTATATACAATAATAATGCTGTAAAAGCATATTAGTTTAATTTAAAGACAATATGAAATTAATCTAAATTGTGTTGATAATTAGTCTAAATTACAGTGAGTTGCTGTAAAGGCGATCATGAATAATGTGGTTGAGTTCCAGCATTACAAAAGTACCTTCTAAAAGCTCTTTCAGGCCGATGATTTGAGCCAGTGAAAGTACATAACAATGATCGCAGGCGCAGATGAAAATGATCTCTACGTCGGGATCAGTAGTAGTGTTCAGCAGTTTTTGCTCAATGTCGATGGCATAAACCGCTTTGCGTAATTTTAAGAAATTGCGATGATCAAACCGGGCAACCTTACCGGCGAAATCGACATACCAGCAACACTCCGCATCGCATTGGTAAACTGCACCTGTCTTGGTGCTAAAAACGTCGGTCCATAAAGTTAGTTCGGTGGTCGCAATCATATAACGGTTGCAAATATTGGTATTATTTGTAATCAATCCAAATAAAGATAGAAAATAATTTTCAACACGAATGTCTTGGATGTTCGATACAATTTATTCGAATTACACGAATTATTGCGTAGAAGCAATTAATATTGTTTAATCAATTGGCTAAAACAGTGTAGGAATTTTTTAACACGCATGCTTAGTACCGTACACACACAATTAAACGAATTGCACAAATTACCCAGAAAAACAAATTCGTGTAATTCGCTCTAATTCGAAATAATTAGTGTGAATTATTTTTTTTCATACAAGCAATTAATTTTATTATAAATTTGGAACGTGGTTACGGGCTTGTCCGAAATCAAACCAATTATCCTTTTATCATTTTTAATATGAGAAAAACCTTACTATCCGCCTTATGCTGCTTGCTGGCTGCTTTGGGTGTAAAGGCACAAACGCCTGCACTTGAGCGTGTTGAGCCCATGTCCTGGTGGGTTGGCATGAGCAACCCCAACCTGCAACTGGTGGTTCATGGCAGTAACATCGCCGCCCGGAATGTAGTGCTTACTTACCCCGGTGTAAAGCTTAATGCAGTTCATAAAGTTGAAAATCCGAATTATTTATTCATCGACCTGCAAATTTTTTCATCGGCAATTCCGGGAACGTTCCCGATAAAATTTAAGAAAGCAGGCGAAAAAGACCTTACTTACAGTTATACGCTTAATAAACGCGACAAGTCGGCGGGTAGGGCACAAGGTGTTACCAGTAAAGATCTGATCTATCTCATTATGCCTGACAGGTTTAGCAATGGCGATGCTGCCAACGACTCATTTGATAACCTGCGTGAGCGAGGCATCCACCGCGATTCGATGTTTAGCCGCCATGGAGGTGACCTACAGGGAATCATGAACCATTTGGATTACCTGAAAAATTTAGGCATTACTGCTATCTGGCTTACCCCCGAAATTGAAAACGATGAGCCAAGCGCATCATATCACGGTTATGCCGTTACCGATTATTATAAGATAGACCCCCGCTACGGCACTAATGAGCTTTACAAAAAGTTTGTTGAAAAATGCCACAGCATGGGGCTTAAGGTTATTAAAGACCTTGTACATAACCACGCAGGTACCGAAGGTTACCTGATACAGGATATGCCGATGAAAAGCTGGGTACACCAGTGGCCAGGTTATACCAAATCAAACTTTCGCGACGCGGCTGTGATGGATCCGCACGCTTCACCAATGGACCGCAAGCTAATGCAGGATGGCTGGTTTGACCACCGCATGGCCGATTTGAACCAGGATAATGTTTACGTGCAAAACTATCTTACCCAAAACCACATCTGGTGGGTTGAGTATGCTGGTATCGATGGTTTCAGGCTGGATACTTATCCTTATAATGAACCTGTTTATATGGCCAAATGGGCAAAAGACGTAAAAGCCGAGTTTCCGAAGCTTTCCATATTTGGCGAAACACTGGTATGGTCGGCAGCTAACCAGGCATTTTTTACGCAGGGCAATACGGTTAACCGGGGTTTTGATACCCAGCTACCCGGTGTAACCGATGCTGTTTTAAAAGATGCCATTTATGAAGCTATTAATGGTAATGATGGCTGGACAGACGGCGTTGGTCGCTTGTATTCGGTAGTAGCTCAGGACTTTCTGTACCAGGATGCTACCCGCAATACCATATTTATGGATAACCACGATATGAGCCGTTTATTATCAATGGTAGGGGAGGATGTTACCAAATACAAGTCGGCTATGGCTATGCTGCTTACCATGAGGGGCGTGCCTCAAATGTATTATGGCGATGAGATCCTGATGAAAAACTACTCGAACCCCGATGGTTTGGTACGCGAGGACTTCCCGGGCGGCTGGGCCGGCGATAAGGAAAACAAATTTACTGCCGAAGGCCGCAGTAAAAAAGAAAATGACGCTTTTAATTATGTGAGTAAGCTGGCTAATTACCGCAAAAGCACTACTGCTCTGCAAGCCGGTAAAATGATGCAGTTTGTACCCGAAAAAGGTATTTATGTTTATTTCAGATACGATGCTCAAAAAACTGTAATGATCATGTTCAACAGCAGCGATAAGGAACAGGAAACTACTACCGCACGGTATTTTGAGCGTATTGGCGATGCCAAAAAAGCGAGGAATGTTCTAACGGATGAAATGATTGGTCTGGATAAAGTAACTATACCGGGCAAAACAACTTTAGTGTTAGAATTAATACCCGGTGTTACCCATTAAAATAATATCTTAGGGGACTAATTCCCTGTGTTTTACCGAAAAAATGAATACAATAAAAGCCTGTATTTTCGACCTCGACGGTGTAATAGTTGATACCGCCGTTTATCATTATAAAGCCTGGAAAAGGCTGGCCAACTCGCTTGGTTTTGATTTTACTGAACATCAGAACGAACAGTTGAAGGGCGTAAGCCGTGTACGTTCGCTGCAATTGATACTGAGCTGGGGCGGTGTTACCAAAACAGAGGCCGAGCAGGAGCAAATGGCCACCCTGAAAAATACCTGGTATATGGAAATGGTAAACCAAATGAAACCCGAAGAGATCCTGCCTGGTGCCAAAGAGTTTTTAACAACCTGCCGTGCGGTAGGTCTTAAAACGGCGCTGGGTTCCGCCAGTAAAAACTCAATGACCATATTGGAAAAAATTGGTATCACCGATATGTTTGATGCGGTGATTGATGGTAACAAAGTAAGTAAAGCCAAACCAGATCCCGAAGTATTTTTGGCGGGTGCACAGGCCCTGGGCGTTTTACCTGAAGAATGCGTGGTTTTTGAAGATGCCATTGCTGGTGTTGAGGCCGCCGTTGCCGGGGATATGAAAGTGGTAGGCATCGGCTTGCCCGATGTGCTTAAGGGCGCCAACCTGGTTATTAAAGGTTTGGACGAAATGACTTTGGATAAATTGTATAAACTATAAGCCCCACCCAACCCTCCCCTAAAGGGAGAGGGCGTTTGAATTGCATGGAGGCATAATAAACTATTAACTATTAAACTAAAAGTCTCCCCTTTTAGAGGGAGATTCAGAGGGGGCAAATGAAAAACTATATAAAAGCTGATGAGTGGAAGATAATTGAAGAAGGCTTCGATCCTCATTACAATAAAATTTCTGAAAGTATCTTCAGCTTAGGTAATGGCCGCATGGGCCAGCGCGCCAATTTTGAAGAAGCTTACAGCGGCGATACCCTGTTGGGCAACTATGTAGCCGGGGTGTACTATCCCGATAAAACCCGTGTAGGCTGGTGGAAGAATGGTTATCCCGAATATTTTGCTAAAGTGCTTAACGCCGCCAATTGGGTTAGTATTGATGTGGTAATTGACGGCGAGCAACTTGACCTTGCTAAATGCGAAGTATTCAGTTTTCGCCGGGAACTAAACATGAAAGAAGGTTACCTGAAGCGCGATTTTAGCGCTAAAACAGCATCTGGTAAAGAAGTAAAAGTAGAGGCTATCCGCTTTTGCAGTATGGCCGACGATGAAACCGGTGCTATCAAATACACCCTTACGCCGTTAAACTTCAGTGGGGCCATCACCTTAACGCCTTCAATTGATGGCGATGTGGTGAACAAAGATTCCAACTATGATGAAAAATTTTGGGACGAAGTGAGCAAAGCCACACAAACCGATGGCGGTTACATTGTAATGCGCACCAAAAAAACGGGATTTGAGGTTGCTACGGGCATGAAGTTTAACATCCTTCAAAATGGCGTTGCTGTTGAACCGGCTACCAAGGCTATCGAAAAAGAAAAATACGTAGCTGCTAAAGTTGATCTGCAGGCAAAACAGGGCGAAAGTATTACGGTAATTAAATACGCCGCTAACCTGTCATCCCAAAACTATAAGCCCGAAGAGCTGGTGGAGCAGTTAAACGCTACATTAAACCGGATCAGCGCGAAAGGTTTTGATACCATGCTTGCCGAGCAAGCCGCTGCCTGGGCCGAAAAATGGAAACATAATGATATTATCATTGATGGTGATGTTTCTGCACAACAGGCTATCCGCTTCAATATTTATCAGCTTAACCAAACCTATACCGGCGAAGATGACCGACTGAATATCGGCCCTAAAGGCTTTACCGGCGAAAAATATGGCGGTTCTACCTATTGGGATACTGAGGCCTATTGTGTGCCTTTTTATCTCTCAACTGCACCACAAAAGGTTACCCGTAATTTGCTGCTTTACCGCTATAAACAATTGGGTAAAGCCATTGAAAACGCGCAATTATTAGGATTTAAAAATGGCGCTGCCTTATATCCAATGGTTACCATGGATGGCACCGAATGCCATAACGAATGGGAGATCACTTTTGAGGAGATCCACCGTAATGGGGCTATTGCGTTTGCTATTTATAACTACGTGCGTTATACCGGCGATGAAGCTTATTTAGGCGATTACGGTTTTGAAGTATTGTTGGGTATAGCCAGGTTTTGGTCGCAAAGGGTTAACTGGTCGGAGGACAGACAGCAGTACGTAATGCTGGGCGTAACCGGGCCAAACGAATACGAGAACAACGTAAACAATAACTGGTACACCAGTACTATTGCTACCTGGTGTATGCAATATACTATTGATGTTGCTGATAAGATAAAAACAGCTGATCCGGAAAAATACGCCGCATTGATGAGCAAGGTAAGCCTGAATGAGGAAACCGAATTTGGCCGTTTCAACGATATTATCCAAAAGATGTATTACCCATACGACGAGAAACGCCAGGTATTTTTACAACAGGATGGTTACCTGGATAAAGAGCAGATCCTGGTAAAAGATCTGCCCGCGTCAGAGCGACCTATTAACCAAAAATGGAGCTGGGACAGGATCCTGCGTTCATGCTACATTAAACAGGCCGACGTATTGCAGGGGATTTACTTTTTTGAAGATCAGTACGATATAGATACCATTCGCCGAAACTTTGATTTCTACGAGCCACGTACCGTGCATGAATCATCCTTATCGCCATGCGTGCACGCTATTTTGGCTGCCAAGCTTGGCGATGAAGCGCGTGCCTATGAGTTTTACCTGCGCACAGCTCGTTTGGATCTGGATGATTATAACAATGATACTGAGGATGGCTGCCATATCACTTCAATGGCCGGTACCTGGATGGCTGTTGTTGAAGGGTTTGGCGGTATGCGTGTAAGGGATGGTAAGCTTTCGTTCCAACCGTTTATTCCTGAAAAATGGTCGTCATTTTCGTTCCATATTGGTTTCCGTGGTGCCTTACTGGATATAAAAGTAAGCAAGGAAGGTGTGCAGATCAAAAATGCTTCGGATGTGGAAACAACAGTGCTGGTTTATGGTAAAGAGCAATTGGTGAAAGCCAATGACGAACTGCTGGTTGAAGTGTGATGAAAGGCAATAAAATCTTTACATGGTTTATTGCTGCAACAATGTTGCCCGTTATTACGTTGGCACAGGTAAAACCACATCATACAAAAAAACGCATGGAACAAACTACCAACCATAAGCTCATCATATATCAGTTATTGCCCCGCCTGTTTGGCAATACCAACACAATTAATAAAACTAATGGATCCATTGAGGAAAACGGTGTAGGCAAGCTGAACGATATCAACGATAAAGCCCTGCAGGAGATCAAAAAAATGGGCTTTACCTATGTTTGGTACACGGGCGTAATTGAGCACGCTACCATGACTGATTATTCGCAATATGGTATTAAAGCCGATGATCCGGATATAGTGAAGGGCAGGGCAGGTTCGCCTTATGCTATTAAGGATTATTACGATATCGATCCCGACCTGGCAGTTGACGTACACAACCGGATAGGTGAGTATGAAGCGTTGATCAAGCGTACCCATAACAACGGTTTAAAAGTATTGATGGATTTGGTTCCAAACCACGTAGCCCGTACCTATGGTTCGGACGTTAAACCGGCCGGGGTGCGTGATTTTGGCGAGGATGATGATAAGAGCAAGGCTTTTAGTCCAACTAACGATTTTTACTATATGCCTGGTCAGGCTTTTGTTGTACCGTCGGGTTATAATCCGGGAGGTGACGAGTTTAATAGTCCGCTGAAGGATGGCAAATTTGATGAGAACCCGGCTAAGGCAACCGGCAATGATGTGTTCAGTGCTGCCCCGTCAATTAATGACTGGTTTGAGACCATGAAGCTGAATTATGGTGTTGATTATATGGATCACCGTCGCGGCTATTTTGACCCTATCCCACCACTGTGGAACAAGGTTTATGATATCCTGCATTACTGGAGCGAAAAAGGCGTCGACGGTTTCCGCTGCGATATGGTGGAGATGGTACCGATTGAGTTTTGGGGCTGGGTGATCCCTAAGCTTAAAGCTGAACATCCGGGCATTATTTTCATCGGCGAAGCTTACGACAAAGGCAAATACAACGATTATATTTTTAAAGGCAAGTTTGATTACCTGTATGATAAGGTAGGCCTGTACGATGCCATTAAACGCCTTACCCGCGATGAACATAACTCATCAACCTGGGAAATTAACGCTGTTTGGAACCACGATAGCAAAGGTATTGACGAGCATATGCTGCGCTTTATGGAAAACCATGATGAGCAGCGCATTGCTTCTAATGATTTCGCCGGTAACCCATGGCTGGCTGTTCCGGGTATGATTGTTACGGCTACGCTGAACACCGGTCCGGTAATGGTTTATTTCGGTCAGGAGGTAGGGGAGCCTGCTATCGGTAATGAAGGTTTTAGCGGTAACGACGGTCGTACCTCTATATTTGATTACTGGGGTGTGCCTCAGCATCAAAAATGGGTAAACAACCATGCGTATGATGGCGCTCAATTATCTGCCGATCAGCAAAAGCTCCGTAGCTTTTATCATAACCTGCTCACAGCGGTGCATAACAGCGATGCTCTTAAATCGGGTGCGTTTTATGAGTTAATGATAGCTAACGAGCGTCAACCGGGATTTGATACCCGCTTGTATATCTACGTGCGTTATACTAATAATCAGCGTATATTAGTGATAACCAATTTTAACCGGAGCGAACGTAAACTAACCGTAAAGCTTCCTGAAGACCTGTTAACAAAATTAAACCAAAGCGGCCATAAACAATTTACCGACCTGCTAAGCGGCGCTAAATTCGATACCGATGATATACGTAATGGTGTTGAAGTAAGCCTGCCAGCTATGAGTGGTATGTTGCTGGAGTTTTGATCAGAATTTACGGAGTTTTAGAATTAACAGAATGCTTATCATGTTGTGAAAATACCATAGTGTTTCGGTTGAGGCCTGTCACCCTGAGCCTGTCGAAGGGTCGCGTGCAGAAACCCTGCTCATCATGCTTCGACAGGCCCGGTATGATACCCTTGTATTCTGTAAATTCTAAAATTTTGTGAATTCTGATTCTGACATTATAAAACCAATTATGAGTAAACCAACTATCGCGCAAAAGCCACGGTTAAGCTTTTGGCAGATCTTTAACATGAGCTTCGGCTTTTTGGGCATCCAGTTTGGTTTTGCCTTACAAACAGGTAACGCAAGCCGCATTCTGCAAACTTTTGGTGCCGATGTGGAGCATTTGTCGTGGTTTTGGCTGGCTGCGCCTATTACAGGTATGGTTGTTCAGCCTATTATTGGTCATTACAGCGACAGGACCTGGAACCGCCTTGGCCGCCGCCGCCCGTATTTTTTAACAGGGGCTATTTTATCTGGTGCAGCACTGTTCTTTATGCCAAATTCATCTATGCTGGCCGCGCTGATCCCGCCAATTGTAGTAGGGGCAGGCATGCTCATGATCATGGATGCATCGTTTAATGTGGCCATGGAACCCTTCAGGGCTCTGGTGGCCGATAACCTGCCCGATAGTCAGCATACCACCGGTTTTTCCATGCAAACCTGCTTGATAGGTGTAGGCGCTGTAATTGGTTCATGGTTACCTTATGTTTTTGCCGAATGGTTTGGAATAGCCAAAACAGCCAATCAGGGCATTGTACCCGATAACGTACTTTATTCTTTCTATATCGGTGCGGCTGTATTGATAGGCGCTATTTTATGGACGGTGGTCCGCACTAAAGAGTATCCCCCCGAAGTTTATGCAACTTTTCATGAAAAGGACGAAACAGTATCTGCGCATAAGGGCGGTTTGTTGGAGATCTTCTCCGATCTGGTCAACATGCCCAAAACTATGAAACAATTAGGGTTGGTACAGTTTTTCTCCTGGTTCGCACTTTTCTCTATGTGGGTATTTACCACCCCGGCAGTTGTTGATCATGTTTACCACATCCCGGCAGGGGATACTTCCTCAGCAGCCTATAATGATGCCGCCAACTGGGTAAATGTATTGTTTGGTGTATATAATTTAGTATCGGCAGTGTATGCTTTGTTATTGCCGCGCATAGTTAAAAAACTGAGCCGAAAAAAAGCGCATGCGTTTTCATTAACTATGGGCGGTTTAGGGTTAATCTCCGTATTTTTTATCCCGGATCCACGTTTGTTAATATTGTCAATGATTGGCGTTGGTTTAGCCTGGGGAAGTATTTTGGCTATGCCTTATGCTATTCTATCAAGCTCAATACCAGCCAAAAAGATAGGCGTATACATGGGTATCTTTAATTTCTTTATTACTTTTCCGCAAATAGTTAATGGCATTATTGGTGGTCCGATAGTGAAATATGCATACAGCGGGCATGCCATTTATGCTTTGGTAATGGCCGGTATTTTTATGTTCCTGGGGGCGATAGCTGTTCTTTTTGTTCGGGATGGTAAGAAAATTCAAATAATTGAAGCTGCAAATTGAATAAAAGTTAAGGATTTGGCACGGTTAATGGTTTTTCGTTAATTCAATTATTGTATATTGCGTAGTAAGTACACTTTATACATCTTTGCAGAAGCCACTAATTTGTTTGAATGGAAAGTAATACCCCAAATCCGGAGTTGATAACCAGTAAGTTAATTGAAGCAGAAAACTTACTTGAAGAAGAAGAGGAATTTCACCATCTTAATAACCCTGCCGATGGTATTAAGCCGGTTGTAAAAAAGTATCTCGGTGTACCCAATCATGCCGATCAGGTGGGGAATAAGTTCTACTTTACTGATGGCGACGCTAAAGTTGAAGTAATAGTTGTTACCGACGAGATTATTCGTGTGAGGCTTGCGCCGCATAGCGTTTTTTTAGATGATTTTTCATACGGGGTACCTAAGCTGCCAACCAAGGCGGCAGGTTTTACCCTGCATGAAGATGATAATGAATTTCGGGTATCTACTTATAAAGTGAACTGCCATATCCGCAAAAAGGATTTCTTTATCTCTTTTTCAGATAGCAGCAACCATGTAACCAGCATCGATGCTGTGCCAATGCATTGGGAAGAGAACGTGCAGGCGGGCGGTTATTATGTGTTTTGTACCAAAACCTGTGCACCCGACGAAAGCTTCTTTGGCTTAGGCGATAAACCAACCGAATTTAACCTGCGTGGCAAAAGGCTAAAAAACTGGAACACTGATGCCTACTCGTTTCAGTGGAACCAGGACCCTTTGTACCGCAGTATCCCTTTTTACATCAGTATAAATGAGGGTATAGCACACGGTATCTTCTTTGATAATACCTTTAAAGCACAGTTTGATTTTGGTGCCGAAGACAGAACTAAAACAAGTTTCTGGGCCGATGGCGGCGAACTGCAATACTATTATATCCACGGTCCGCATATGATGGACGTGGTGAAAAGCTACCATACCTTAACCGGTACGCACCCTATGCCACCACTTTGGGCGCTGGGTTATCACCAATGCCGCTGGAGCTATTATCCTGAATCTAAAGTTAAAAAGATTGCGAAAGGTTTCCGCGAAAACCAGATCCCGTGCGATGGTATCTACCTGGATATCGATTATATGGATGGTTACCGTTGCTTTACCTGGAACCGCAAGTATTTCCCCGATCCTAAAAAGATGATCAGCGAGCTTGCTGCCGATGGTTTTAAAACGGTTGTAATTATTGATCCTGGGATCCGTGTGGATGATAACTACGAGGTGTTTAGGGAAGGTAAGGAGAAAAAATATTTCTGCCGCCGCAGCGACGATTACTTTATGGAAGGCCACGTATGGCCGGGCCGTTGCCAGTTCCCTGATTTTACCAACCCCGAGGTACGCGAATGGTGGGGCGGCTTGTTTGATGAACTGGTGCAAATGGGCGTTGCCGGTGTTTGGAACGATATGAACGAGCCTGCTGTATTTGGAGCAGGTACTTTCCCTGATGATGTGCGTCACCAGTACGATGGTTACCGCGGCTCGCACCGTAAGGCACATAATATTTATGGCATGCAGATGGTGCGCTCAACCTACGAAGGCTTGCGCAAGATCATGAAAAACAAACGTCCTTTTACCATTACAAGGGCAGGTTACTCAGGCGTACAACGCTTTTCATCGGTGTGGACCGGTGATAACGTGGCCTCATGGGAACACCTTAAGCTGGGTAATATCCAGTGTCAGCGCTTGTCGATATCGGGCATTCCGTTTTGCGGTACCGACATTGGCGGTTTTAGTGGTGAGCCCGATGGCGAACTGTTTACCCGCTGGATCCAGATGGGCACCTTTTCGCCGTTTATGCGCGCGCACTCGGCAGGTGATACCAAAGAGCGTGAACCGTGGAGTTTTGGCGAGCCGTTCACGGCAATCAACCGTAAGTTTATCGAACTGCGTTACCGTTTAATCCCATACCTGTACTCAACTTTCTGGGAGCACCACCGCTATGGTTTTCCTATTTTGAGGCCGATAGTGATGCACGAGCAGGATACGCAGGTTAACCATTTCCGCCAGGACGAGTTTACATATGGTGATAAGATCCTGGTTTGCCCTGTGATGGAACCGGGACAGATCAAACGCAATGTATATCTGCCTAAAGGTAAATGGTACAACTTCTGGACTTATGAGCTTGTTGACGGCGGGCAGGAAGTATCGGTTGATACGCCGCTTGAAACTATACCGCTGTTTATAAAAGCTGGTTCGGTGATACCTGAATACCCGGTAATGCAGTATGTTGGCCACAAAGAGATTGAAGAAGTAAAGCTGAATATTTACTATACCGATTATGAAGTAAACTCATTCCTGTTTGAAGATTACGGCGAAACATTTGCTTACGAGCAGGATATTTACCTGGAGAAAAAGTTTGTGGTAAATGGCAGCAGCAAAAATTTAACTATTGATCAGAGCCTGGAAGGTTTATATACCCCACGTTATGACGGCTATCATTTTAACCTGATAGGTTTGCCTTTTACGCCATCAAAAATAAAAGTAGATGGTAAGGAGATTAAAGAATTTCAGCTAAATGATGATAAAACGGTAGAGTTTAAATACAGTAAAAACTTTAAACATATTGAAATAAGCAGATAGTATTTAGAAGAGGTTAAAGCTGAAAGGCAAAAGGTTAAAGGTAGCGGCAGCCTTGTAAATCAAGAAACAAGAACCTTTATAGCTTTGCTTATGTTAAGGGCATCTCATTACAACGCCATTGCTACGGCAATGGCGTTTCCTGTATGAACTCGAATTTATTGAATTAGATGAATGGACAGAATGCTTAGTAAATTCAATGAATTCTCTTAATTCGATGAATTCGAGTTCATACAATTATTCTGTTAATTCTCAAATTCAGTAAATTCTGATTCAGACAATCTTCCCTCCAAAAATAAATCTCCAAAACCCTGCATAATATATTAATCCTGTTATATTTGATTACATATAAACCAAACTCATTCCTGTGATTTGGGTTATTTACTAACACCCTAACAGGTTATCTATATCATGGCCAAAAAAACAACTAAAACCGAGAACCCCTTACCGGATACAAAGCCTGTAAAGGAAAAAAAAGCCGTCACTAAGGTCAAAGCCGATAAAGTAACGCCTGAAACAGGAGCCCCGGAACCTAAAAAAGCAGTTAAATCAAAAGCAGCAACTGCCGAAAAGCCTGTCGTTGCAGAGAAAGCTGCGCCGGTTAAAACAAAATCGACTGCTGCTGAGAAGCCTTCCGCCGTTAAAAAAGCTGCGCCGGCTAAGCCGAAAGCGGTGAATGCCAATAACCCGACAGAAACTGCCCCGCAACCTGTAATGCTTAAAGCCGTTGAACCATACAGCCGTTTTACGGATTTTGATATCAGTTTATTTAAGTCGGGCAAACATTATAAGCTGTATGAAAAACTGGGCTCGCATGTAGTGGAATATCAGGGTGTTATTGGGACTTATTTTGCCGTTTGGGCTCCAAATGCACAATACGTAGCGGTAATTGGCAACTTTAACGGCTGGAACCGCGGTTCGCATAGTTTGAATGCCCGCTGGGATTCATCGGGTATTTGGGAAGGTTTTATTCCAAATGTTGGCAATGGCGAAACGTATAAATACTATATCAAATCATCAACCGGCGAAGACCTGGAAAAAAGCGATCCCTTTGCTTTACGCTGGGAACTGCCGCCGCGTACTGCCTCTATAGTTGCTGATACTTTTTATGAGTGGAAGGATCAGGATTGGATGCAGAACCGTCATGAACATAACGCGCTCGACAGGCCATATTCGGTTTACGAAGTGCATTTGGGTTCATGGGCGCGTAATCCCGAAAGTCCGGACGAGTTTTTAACTTACACTCAGCTTGCCGAAAAAATGGTGCCTTATGTAAAGGAAATGGGCTTCACCCATGTGGAGTTCATGCCCATTATGGAACACCCGTATTATCCGAGCTGGGGTTACCAGGTAAGTGGTTATTTTGCAGCGGCATCACGCTACGGTACACCACAACAACTGATGTACCTGATTGAAGAATTTCACAAAGCCGGCATCGGTGTAATCCTGGATTGGGTGCCTTCGCATTTTCCGGGAGATATCCATGCGCTGTATAAATTTGACGGTACACACCTTTATGAGCATGCCGATGCCCGCAAAGGTTTTCACCCCGACTGGAAATCATATATTTTTAACTACGGCCGCAACGAGGTAAGGGCTTTTCTGATCAGCAACGCTCTGTTTTGGCTGGAAAGGTATCATGCCGATGGTTTACGCGTTGACGCGGTGGCCTCAATGTTATACCTTGATTATTCGCGCAAGCATGGCGAATGGGAAGCTAACAGGTATGGTGGTAACGAAAACCTCGAAGCTATATCATTTCTGAAAGAATTTAACGAAGCTGTTTACAGCCATTTTCCATCGGTACAAACCATAGCTGAAGAATCTACGTCATTTACAGGCGTTAGTCGCCCGGTTTATTTAGGCGGCCTGGGCTTTGGGATGAAATGGATGATGGGCTGGATGCATGACACTATCGATTATTTTCATGAGGATCCTATCCATCGTAAATATCATCATAACGAGATAACTTTTAGTACTATATATGCCTTTACCGAAAACTTTATGCTGCCTTTCTCGCATGACGAGGTTGTTTATGGCAAAGGCAGTATGCTACGCAAAATGCCCGGCGATGAGTGGAGGCAGTTTGCTAACCTGAGACTGATGTACGGATACATGTTCACACACCCCGGCTCAAAACTACTCTTTATGGGCGGCGAATTTGGGCAGGGCGATGAATGGGATTTCGGCAAATCGTTACAGTGGCATGTGCTGCAGTATCCAAATCACCAGGGTATTAGCGAAACGGTTAAGGCGTTGAACCATTTATACCGTACAGAGCCTGCGCTGTATGAAAAGGCCTTTTCGCACCAGGGTTTTGAATGGGTTGACGGCGGCAATGCCAACGATTCCATGCTGGTTTACCGCCGGATGGGGCATGACACTAAAAACGACCTGATGATCATCCTGAACATGACCCCTGTTGTGCGCCGCGATTATCGCATAGGCGTACCCGCTGCCGGTAAGTGGAAAGAGATCTTTAACTCCGATAACGAGAAATACTGGGGCAGCGGCATCATTAACTATGAGCCTGTAAACAGCGATCCGGTAAGCTGGCATGGTAAAAGCCAGTCTATTAAAATTACCATACCACCGCTTGCGGCCGCTGTATTTAAATTGGTACCCGATGTGCCTGCTAAATATGAGTTGAAGCGGTAAGCTGGCCTGATAAAATAAATGCGTCATCCCGAACTTGTTTCGGGACCCCACATGCAAGGTATACGCTTAGTAAAATAGCGAGTGTTAGCCATTTGTGAGGTCCTGAAACAAGTTCAAGATGGCGTTGTTAAATGTGTATAGCATATGAACCCCAAATTCAAATATCTTTACCTTATAGGTGGCATAGTAGCAACTATATTGTTTATTGTGCAAATTGTAGCTACGTATCCAAAGCCTAATACAGTTGGGGTAATCCTTGGCGCTCTGCCAGCTTTGGCCTTGTTTTACTTATCGTACAAGGCTTATCATGTTAAAAAGGATAATGAGTTGATGTGAGGATTTGGTGGCCGCTACAAACCATCATAAACGTCGCATCTCCTGAACATAATTACTTGTTTCAAGGCCATAAAGTCACCTTTCACTACCCAGGTTTCTGCGTGTTTGGTCATTTCGTCAAGGCCATCGTTCCATTGCTGATTATTAAAAACGCATTCGCCTATTATAGTGCCATCGGCTCGTTTGGAAATATAAATTTTTAGAGAGTTAAATTTTTTGTTGATTAAAAACGGTTGAATTTTCTCTCTTAAAGTTTCAAAAAGATATTTTCCGTCCGGCATTTCCTCCCATTGCCCCTGCACCATTAAGTCGCCTAACTTAGGGTGCCAAAGTATCTCCCGAGCATTTGTAATTACCAGCATATCAGCTTCCGGGTCATGAGTATCCGTAAAGCCCTCCATTATTGGCGGAAACACAATGTTAAGGTAATTATCTAAGGCCGAAGTAATCCTCTTATCCATTGTTTCGCCAATACCGGCTAAACATTCATATATCCCTTGCTCAAGATATAAAGGATGCCTGGTTAAAATATTAAGTTGTATCAAAAATGGATGTGCATCTGGCACGTCAATAATTGAGGTGGATATTTCTAAGCCCGAATCAAGTATCAAAGTAAGATATTGCGGATAGCGTTCAACCTGGTGCCCCATTTCAACTAATCTGTCTTTAAGTACCTCTATGAGGTAGCCATTATAATCGCTATATTTTGCAATAGGTTCTTCTTTCTGAGGCTGCGCAGTTGGTTGGATTTGTTCTGGTGGTTTTTTCCTGAAAAGGTCGAATAGCCCCATGATGACTTATTTTGATTATCGGTTTGGTTGCTTCAGCAAAAATAAAGAATCTTATATAATACGGTATTTTCATTTTTATCACTATTTGTCCACCTGCCGGTATCCAACCCTTTTTTATTTGCCTGGACATGAGATATCTGATGCAGAAGGCGTAAGTAAGCCACCCTACAGGCAGAAGCACAATGTTTGCGCAAGGAAATGATCTACTACAAACTTAAAATTCTATTTAGCCGGAAAATGCTGGCCAATCACGAAAATTGCAGCCATTAATGCAATAATAGCGGCCAACACTCCCCATAGTTGAGCAGGTTTCATATTTGATAGTAACTCGCCGACAGTTAGCTCGTCTGGGACAATTTTCCTTCTTTCGGCAGCAGTATTATTTTTGCTAATGCTGAGTGCCTCTACTTTGCTCTTCCAACTGGCCAAAACACCATTAAACTCTACTGTTGATAACGAATTTTGGTTGGGTTTTACTGTCATCACATACCAGTCGTAGCCTTTTTCTAATAAGCCCTCGGCACGTATTCCTTCCTCCACGATAACTAAAATCGGAAGATTCTTAGTGTATGCTATCGCTGATTCAATTTGATTCCAGGGAGTAGCAAATTTGGTTGTTGATAGTGTTATTTCATTAGCGCTGCCCCGTTTTTCAATCCCGCTTTCAAAATAGATTCGCTCAAGTGCAATAACTAAAATGCCTGAACATTCATCCATCAATCCCTTTATTGATTTTAAAGGCGAATCAGAACTGAATGTATTTCTTCCGATGGTGTTGGGAATCAAATTTTCGCTTCTAAGTCTGTCTTCTATAGCTTTTACAAAATCTTCCTGGCTGGGAGTTGAGGTTCCCCCAACACTGATAAATACTTTGGGTTGATCCATGGTAATTGAAAATAAGGTTGATTGTTATTGGTTGATAATCAGGTTTATAATTGTCTGTAAGTTAGTTATAATACTTAATCAATACAAAACACTAAACAATCCACTACACGAGGTAATGATGTTTGGTCAAAGCCTTCTCTGTCCGTTCATTTGCTTGTGTCCAACGATTTCAAATTACCCGGACAAGATGCAGAAGGCGCAAGTAATCCTCTCATAGGCAGCCACACAATACTTGCGCAGTAAAAATAACCTAACCTCAAATCTCTAACCACAACCGCACAATCACTGTTCGAAAACGAACACTTCCGTAGATTGTATTTAATTTAAAATATTGATATTCAGTAAATTAAAAACAAGGCATGTAATTAGCTGAAATTCAGGTATAAACCATTACAATTATGCTTAAAAACTACCTGCTGGTCGCTTTTAGAAACCTTTCAAAAAACAAAGCTTTCTCAGCTATTAATATAATAGGGCTGGCTATTGGTATGGCGGCATGCCTGCTCATTTTGCAATATGTTAGCTTTGAGCTTAGTTTCGATGACTTCCACATCAAAAAAGACCGCGTTTTCCGGATTAATCAGGACAGGTACAACAATGGCAAGTTAAGTACCCAATGGGCTGGCGGGGCTTTTGCACCCGGCACAGCATTTAAAAATGCGTTGCCCGATATTGAAGAGTACGTAAAGATTGTAGGAGCAGGGCAAACCATAGCCAATTACAGGGATCAGAAAATGGTAATCCGGAATGTTTACTATGTAAGCGATGCGTTTTTTAAAACATTTTCTTTTCCGCTGATAAACGGCGACGGAAATACTGCACTTAAAGAACCCAACACCGCGGTAATTACCCGGCAAATTGCTGACAGGCTTTTTCATGGCGTAAATCCCGTTGGGCAAACCTTGTATATTAATACAGATAAGCCGCTTAAAATTACCGGCGTAATGGAAAATATGCCTGCCAATACGCATATGAATTTCGATATCATGCAATCCTACACTACGCTGCTTAAAGAAAACCCGCCTAATAAAGATTTTAATCTCGATAATGCCTGGCTAAATGACGGCTGCACAACTTACCTGCTGCTTAAACCCGGAGTTGATCCGCGTATTTTGGAAGCTAAGTTTATCCCCGTAGTAAGAAAAGCTTATGATAAATATCCCGGCACGGGCGAAGGCGGCATTTATACACTTCAGCCGGTAAAGGATATCCACCTGTATTCCAACAGGATGCTGGAGTTTCAGCCCAATGGTGATGGCAAATCAGTGTACTTGCTTTTGGGGATTGCCATCTTTGTGATCATCATAGCATGGATCAACTATATCAACCTGGCTACTGCCCGAGGTATTGGCCGGGCTAAAGAGGTTGGGGTGCGTAAAACTTTGGGCTCGTCAAAAGCACAGTTGATTACCCAGTTCATGTTGGAGGCCATGATGCTTAACGCCATGGCTATAGGCCTGGCATTGCTTATCATTATGGCCTGTTTGCCTGCATTTGCCAATATTTCCGGCATGCAGATGGGGTTTACGTTATTTGCTAAAGCAGCTTTTTGGTTGGCTGTTTTGGGAATCTTTGTGTTGGGCTCATTCTTCAGCGGTTTTTACCCGGCCATTGTATTATCGGCGTTCAGGCCGGTTGAAGTGATGAAAGGCAAGATCCTGGCGTCGCCAGGGGGAGTGATATTACGTAAGGCAATGGTAGTATTCCAGTTTGCTGCCTCGATATTTTTACTGATAGGATCGCTTACAGTGTTCAAACAACTTAAATACATGCAAAGCCAAAAGTTAGGGGTAAAAATAGATCAAACACTGGTCATTAAAGCCCCGTTGGTTAAGGTAGATTCGTTTTATCGTAGCATGAGTTCATTTAAACACGAATGCCTGGCGCAATCTGCGGTTAAAAGCGTAACGGTATCAACCTCAATCCCTGGCGAACCTGTGGGCTGGAACGCAGGCGGTATCAAGCTGGTAGGCTCTGATCAGAGCACCAGCAAGCAATATCGTATCATAGGTGCCGATTATGATTACCTTAACGCTTACGATATGAAGCTGATAGCGGGGCGTAAATTTTCGAAAGAGTTTGGCGACGAGCCGCACAAGGTGGTATTTACCAAAAAGGGGATTGAGCAGTTAGGCTTTAACAAACCTGCTGATGCCCTGGGTAAACGCATTGATTTTTGGGGACAGGTTTATGAGATAATAGGTGTGGCCGATAACTTTCACCAGCAATCATTACATGATGCTTATGATGCCATGATATTTCGTTGTATCCCAGATGTGCGGGGGCCGGTATCTGTAAAGATAAGCACCACCAATTTGCCCCAAACCATTGCGGAATTAAAGAAAACCTGGGCGGCCTTTTTTCCCGGCGACCAGTTTGATTATTTCTTTTTAGATCAGCATTTTAACGAGCAATACAAAACCGATCAGCGCTTTGGGCAGGTGTTTGGCGTATTTACGGGCATCGCCATTTTTGTGGCCTGTTTGGGCTTATTTGGCCTCGTATCATATACCATTGTACAGCGCACCAAAGAGATCGGCATCCGCAAGGTACTGGGAGCTTCGGTAAACAGTATTTTAAGATTACTGTATAAAGACTTTGCCCTGCTGGTAGTTGTATCGTTTGTGATTTCGGCACCAATAGGCTGGTACGCTATTCATCAATGGCTGCAAACATATGCTTTCAGGATGGATATCAACCCCTTCCTGTTTGTTATTCCATTTTTCCTGGTATTGCTGGTTGCCTTCGCAACAGTTTCGTTTTTGAGTGTGAAAGCAGCACTGATGAACCCGGTAAAGAGTTTAAAGACAGAGTAGGCAAAAGCCCCATCCAACCCTCCCCACCGGGGAGGGCTTTTATAAAAGACGTGTCTAAAAGTCTCCTCTGTCGGCGGAAATTTAGGGGGGCTGGCTAAAAACATTTACAATGCGCTGTTAGTTGGCTATTTAAACAATATCAATTAATTGCGTACTTTGCTTTATGCTTGTTTTAACCGTTCCCGAAAAAGTTTCTATTCCCACTTACACGCTTGCTCCAAACAGCCATGGCGGTAAGGTTATGATAGATGTGCGCGAGGTGGGTGGGCATTGCGGCGAGTTTAGACTTGATCCTGCATTTCTGCAACCTCACCGAAAGGATTTTTACTTTTTTGTACTGGTTAAAAGTGGTGCTAACCGGCACTGGATAGATTTTGTTCCTTATACAGTAAAACCCGATACTTTTTACTTCACAGTACCGCAACAGGTACAACTGAAAGAACATTCTGAACCTACTGAAGGCATTATAGCCAGCTTTACCGACGAGTTTTTACAACTGGAGGACAACCGCATACTTAAACAGCTTCCTATTATTCAAAACCCTGCCGCCGCGCACGAAATAAGGCTTAGCCCGGCAGATGTAGCTTTTGTAGAAGATACCATGCGTAAAATGCTGGTTGAGTTTAATGCTGATGGTACCTGGCGTAACCAAATGCTTACCTCGTGGCTGCGGGTGCTGGTGATATACCTGAGCAGGCTGTACAGCGAGCAGTATAATGAAACCTGCGTTACGCTAAACTATTGTCTGCTTAAAAGCTTTCAGGCACTTATTGGCGAGCATTATGCCAGCCAGCATGACGTTGCCGCCTATGCCGAAAAGCTAAATCTTACACCCGGGCATTTTACGGAAGTTATTAAACAACAAAGCGGTAAAACAGCTATCACCCACATCCACGAACGATTGATTGTTGAGGCCAAACGCCGCTTACTGCATACCGAACTATCGGTAAAGCAAATCGCCGATGAGCTTGGTTTTGAAGATGCTGCATACTTTAACCGTTTTTTTAAACGCCTTGCCGATACCACGCCTATAGCTTTCAGGATGCAAATCCGGGAAATGTACAGTTAATGCCCTGCTATGTGCAGCGGTAAAAATATCGCACCTCCGTAGTTTTGTATTATGGAAAAACAAACAGTTTTAATAACAGGGGCCAATAAAGGTATTGGCCTGGAAACCGCCCGCCAGTTAGCTACCGCCGGCTACTATATTTACCTTGGCAGCCGTGACCAGGAGAGAGGCGAAAAAGCCGTTGGGCAACTTAAAGCCGAAGGATTAAATGATGTTGAACTATTGCTGATAGATGTAACAAGTCAGGCATCTGTACAGGCTGCTCATGATGAGTTAGCCGCCAAAATAGATCATTTGGATGTATTGATCAATAACGCCGGTATTCCCGGCCCGTTTCCTCAACCGGCTCCCAATTTGAGCGATGATGCCGTGAAAGAGGTGTTTGAAGTAAACTTTTTCGGTGTTATCCGTACAACACGGACTTTCCTCGATCTGCTTAAAAAATCCCCAAACCCAAGAATAGTGAACGTAACATCCGACCTCGGTTCATTAACCTATCATAATGACCCTAACTGGGAGCATTACGAGGTTAAGACAGGCGCTTATGGTCCGTCGAAATCAGCACTGAACGCCTATACTGTTGCCCTGGCTTATGACCTTAAAGACCAGGTTAAAGTAAACATGGTGAACCCCGGCTACACTAACACCGAATTTAACGGTAACCGCGGGCCTAAACCCGTTGAAGATGGCGCTGCACCAATTGTAGCGTACGCCATGATAAATGCTGATGGCCCGACAGGTAAGTATGTGAGCGATTATGGCGAAACGCCCTGGTGATTAAGAAGTAAAATTTAAGAAGTCAGGAATCAAGACCCGGGAAGTTAAGATTTTAGATAAAAGAGAAAGGGCCGGAGATTTTTCAGCCCTTTTCTGTTTTTTAATCTCATCGCGCTCGTCGCTGCATGGTATGAATCAATTAGCTCATCCAATCCTCAAGGGAGAGGATTGGGGTGAGGTTTTTTCCTATCTTTGCCCCAAAAGCAGACTGAATATGACCGGAAAATCGCCGCAGGAATCATACACCATCATGAACGAACTGGTATTGCCCAATGATACCAACACTTTAAACAACCTGATGGGTGGCCGCCTGCTGCATTGGATGGATATTGCCGCTGCTATTTCGGCACAAAAGCACTGTAACAGGATAGTGGTGACCGCTTCAGTAGATAACGTATCGTTCCAATCGCCGATAAAGCTGGGTGATGTGATCAGCATTGAAGCAAAGGTTACCCGCGCGTTCACTACTTCTGTTGAGGTAAGGATGGATGTATGGGCGCAAAACATTCCGTCGGGCACTAAAGTAAAAAGTAATGAAGCCTATTATACCTTTGTTGCTTTGGATAAAGATGGCCAAAAGACAACTGTGCCCGAGCTGGTACCTGAAACGGATAAAGAGCGCGCATTGTATGAGGGTGCACTTCGCCGCCGCCAATTGAGGTTAATATTAGGCGGAAAAATGAACCCTAATGATGCTACTGAATTGAAAGCGCTTTTTTTTGGCGACCAGTTGCCACCCAATCTTGGTGAAGAAATAAAGCAGTAACAAAATTCCCGGCGCATTGTCTAAATGGTTTAAACATTAAAACTACTGCTATGCGATATTTTCTGTGCTTTTTACTGCCACCGCTTGCCATCCTTACTACCGGCAGGATAGGTGCATTTATATTGAATATATTTTTAACCCTTTTCTTCTGGATCCCGGGCGTGATCCACTCCATCCTGGTAACCAGCGATTATTATGAGGCTAAACGTCACAGGCAACTGATGCGGGCGACAAGGCGTTACCGTTGGTAACCTTGATTCGCTTGATTATTGGATTCCCTGAGGTTTTGAATGAGATTATTTCGGACTATTCTATCAAGAAATCCTTAAATCCTAAAAATCAAGGTTCAAAATAAATTACCATATTTGCCACGATGCAAAAGGGTAAGCTATTAATTATCGACGACGAAGAACGCCTCCGTAACTTACTGGCGCGCATTCTGCAGTTGGAAGGTCATGAGGTAATAACCGCAGGTACCGGCAAAGAGGGACTTAAAAAACTCCAGCAGGATACTATACATGTGGTACTAAGCGATGTAAAGCTGCCGGACATTGATGGCATCACCCTTTCTGAAACCATCAAAAAAAACTACCCCAATACCGAGATTATTGTTTTGACCGCATATGGCACTATTAATGATGGTGTAAAGGCGATTAAAGCGGGTGCGTTTGATTATATCACCAAGGGCGATGATAACGAAAAGATCATCCCACTGGTAAGCAAGGCCATGGATAAAGCCCTGCTGCAACAAAAAGTTACAGAACTGGAAAGCAAGCTGAATGATAAGTTTGGTTTCGACAGGCTCATCGGTAAATCGACTGCTATCAGTGATGTAATTAAGCTTGCCCAAAAGGTGGCACTTACCGATACTACTGTGCTATTACTGGGCGAAACCGGTACCGGAAAGGAAATTTTTGCCGAAGCCATTCACCAGGCCAGCAACCGAAGCGCAAAATCATTTGTGGCGGTAAATTGCAGCGCGTTCACTAAAGAATTATTGGAAAGCGAATTGTTTGGGCATAAAGCAGGCTCATTTACCGGGGCCGTAAAAGATAAAAAAGGACTTTTTGAAGAGGCCAACGGCGGCACTATATTTTTAGATGAAATAGGTGAGCTCGATCACGACTTGCAGGCCAAACTGCTTCGCGTACTTGAATCGCAGCAATTCATTAAAATTGGCGATACTAAACCCACCCAGGTTAACGTACGGATTCTGGCAGCTACCAACCGTAATTTGCTCAACGAAATCAATGACGGCCATTTCCGGTCTGATTTATATTATCGTCTTTCAGTTTTCCAGATCACGCTGCCGGCCCTGCGTGAGCGCAAAAAGGATATTAAGCTGCTGGCCGAATACTTTATGCAGCATTTTGCCCTTAAAGTAAAAAAGCAGGTAAATACACTAAGCGACGAGTTTATAGAAAAACTGGAAGCGTATCCATGGCCCGGTAATATTCGCGAGCTGAAAAATATAGTTGAGCGGGCCGTGATCCTTACCGATAGTAATGTACTTGATGAAAGTCTGCTGCCTTATGAAGTTCAGCAGCAACAGGTAAAAAGCGGTGCGCCTATTTCGGCATTTGATCTTTCATCTGTAGAGAAACTGCATATTCAACGGGTTTTAAACCATACGCATGGTAATAGGGCAGAAGCTGCACATTTATTGAACATTGGTGTGGCTACATTGTACAGGAAACTAAAGGAATATAATTTAGAATGATTTCGGATTTCGGAATTTCGATTTCGGATTTAATGAATTTATAACATGAATTAAGCTTTCAGCTTCAAATTTAAGCTGAAAGCTTAAAATATTGCGCACCACAGGTTACGTTATCGCTACACCCCCGGCCGCTAAGACCTTCCTCGATTCCACTTTGATAATCACCTATCAAAATGATAGTTGAATTCCCTTTAAATAAATAAAATAACATTTCTGTATCTATATAAATAACTAATAATCAATTATTTATATATTTTTTAATTTTCTTGGCATCCGCTTGGCAAAGCCCTTTGCAAAACACATAAAAATGGATGCTTTACTCACAATCGCTTACCTGGCCACATTTGTAGTGGTGTTCTGGATCTTTTTTAAATCTGTAACGTACTTCGAAAAAATCTAACACCATGGCAGCATTATTCATCGTAGCAATAGCCGTGTTCATTTACATGGTGTACGTACTCCTTAAACCCGAAAAATTTTAACATTAAACTATGAACACTGAACTAACGGGTGTAATTTTCACCTATCTGCTCACCTTAGCCATTGCCATTCCCCTTGGCCGCTACATAGCTAAGGTATTTAAGGGCGAAAAAACCTGGCTCGATTTTATGGCCCCGCTTGATCGCTTTATCTTCCGCTTCAGCGGTATCGATACCAAACGCGAAATGAACTGGAAACAGCACCTGATAGCCCTGCTTACCATTAATAGCGTTTGGCTGATCTATGCCTTTGTTTGCCTGATGGCGCAAGGTCATTTACCGCTTAATCCGGATGGCAATCCCGGTCAATCGCCTGATACCGCTTTTAATACTGCTATCAGCTTTTTGGTAAACTGTAACTTACAGCACTATTCGGGCGAAAGTGGTGCTACATACTTTACACAGCATTTTGTATTCATGTTCCTGCACTTTGTATCGGCCGCAACCGGTATTGCCGCCCTTGTAGTTGTTTTCAGGGCTATGAAAGATAAGGTTACCGATAAACTGGGCAACTTTTGGGAGTATTTTGTAAAAACCATCACCCGCATATTATTGCCTATTTCATTTGTAATAGCGGTGATCTTTGCCTTTAACGGCATGACAACCAGCTATGCAGGTAAAGATACTTTTATCAGTATGCAGGGCGATACCGTTCACGTATCCCGCGGGCCGGTTGCGCCACTGGTTGCTATTAAACACCTGGGTACAAATGGCGGCGGCTGGTTTGGTGCAAACTCTGCCCACCCTATCGAAAACCCTAATTATTTAACCAATACCGTTGAACTGGTAGCGCAGGTTGCTATCCCTATCGCTTTGGTGTTTGCATTGGGTTTCTATCTCAATAAAAAGAAATTCGCCTACGTAATTTTTGGCGTAATGACGTTGGGCATGTTGATGTTGGTAATCCCTACCATGAATGCCGAACTGCATGGTAACCCCGCTATCGCAAAAATGGGTATCAGCCAGCCAACAGGTGCTATGGAAGGTAAGGAAGTAAGGTTTGGCCCTGCCAATTCAGCTTACTGGAGCATCATGACTACTATTATCTCTACAGGTTCGGTAAACTCAATGCATGACAGCGCTATGCCGGTATCAGGTACTATGATGTTGTTGGGTATGATGGTTAACTGTTTTTATGGTGGCTGCGGGGTTGGTATCCTCAACTTCTACATATTTATCATAGTAGCAGTATTTATTTCAGGATTGATGGTTGGCCGTACGCCTGAGTTTTTAGGCCGTAAGATAGAAGCCAGAGAGATGAAAATAGCTTCGCTGATTGCTTTGCTCCACCCATTTATTATCCTGGTAGGTTTGGCCATATCATCATACTACGTGGTTAATGTTGCCGGCGCCGATTGGGCTGTTAAACCTTCGGCCTGGTTAAATAATCCGAGCACGCATGGTTTCTCGGAGATGTTGTACGAGTATACTTCATCGGCAGCTAACAATGGTTCGGGCTTTGAAGGTTTGGGCGATGGTAATATCTTTTGGAACTATACCACCGGTATCGTGATGATATTGGGTAGGTTCCTGCCAATCATTGGTCCGCTGGCTATTGCCGGATTGTTGGCCAATAAAAAATATATCCCTGAATCGGCCGGTACATTGAAGAGCGATACCTCAACTTTTGGGTTGATGATCTTTGCGGTGATTGTAATTATTGCAGCGCTGTCATTCTTCCCGTCATTAGCTTTAGGCCCAATTGCTGAACATTTTTCATTAAAATAATCATGAACTCAACTCAAAATACATTGTTCCAGGGCGATCAGATGAGGGATGCTTTAAAACAATCCTTTATCAAACTAAACCCTCGCGTGCTGTTCCGTAACCCTGTGATGTTTACTGTGGAGATTGGTACAGTTGTAATGCTCATTGTAAGCATATTTTCGCTGACCAATAAAGGCCAGGGTAGCTTTGCCTATAATTTTACCGTATTCATCATATTATTACTAACTGTGCTGTTTGCCAATTTTGCTGAGGCCATTGCCGAAGCACGCGGCAAGGCCCAGGCCGAAAGCCTCCGTAAAACCCGCGAGGAAACACCGGCTCGTTTGCTGGTTAACGGTAAGGAAGAAAGGGTGATGTCATCACAGTTAAAAAAAGGCGACGTATTTATTTGCGAAGCCGGTGATAATATCCCAACCGATGGCGAGATCATTGAAGGTATCGCTACCATTGATGAATCAGCTATTACCGGCGAATCTGCCCCGGTGATCCGTGAGGCAGGTGGCGACAAATCATCAGTTACCGGTGGTACCAAAGTATTATCCGACAGGATAAAAGTATTGGTTACTACTCAACCGGGCGAAAGCTTTTTGGACAAAATGATTGCGCTGGTAGAAGGCGCATCCCGCCAGAAAACCCCTAACGAAATCGCCTTAACCATTTTACTGGCTGGTTTTACGCTGATCTTCGTTATCGTATGTGTCACCCTGAAGCCATTCGGCGATTATTCAAATACGCCCATCACTATAGCCGCCTTTATATCGTTGTTTGTTTGTTTGATCCCTACCACTATCGGTGGCCTTTTATCGGCCATCGGTATTGCCGGGATGGACAGAGCCTTGCGTGCCAACGTGATCACCAAAAGCGGTAAAGCCGTTGAAACAGCGGGCGACTTAGACACTTTATTACTTGATAAAACCGGTACCATAACTATTGGTAACCGTAAAGCAACCAGTTTTTACCCTACAGCAGGTGTAAATGAACAAGACTTTATCATGGCATGTGTATTAAGCTCGCTGGCCGACGAAACTCCGGAAGGAAAGTCGATTGTTGAGCTGGCCGAGCAAGGCCCGTACAAATTGAAAATCTACGCTCCGGCCGATTCGGTGTTTATTAAATTTACTGCTGAAACCCGCTCAAGTGGTTTGGATACACCCGATGGTCTACGCATCCGTAAAGGTGCTTTTGATTCTATCCGCAACATGGCTCTGAAAGCAGGTAACCCATTTCCTGCTGATGTGGAAGAGAATGTTAAAAAAATTTCTTCAAATGGTGGTACCCCATTGGTAGTATCGCAAAATGAAAAGATCATGGGGGTGATCGAGCTACAGGATATCATTAAAACCGGTATTGCCGAACGTTTTGAGCGCTTGCGTAAAATGGGGGTTAAAACAGTGATGGTTACCGGCGATAACCCGCTTACCGCCAAGTTCATTGCTGAGAAAGCCGGTGTAGATGATTTTATTGCCGAAGCTAAGCCCGAGGATAAAATGAACTACATTAAGAAAGAACAACAGGGCGGTAAACTGGTAGCCATGATGGGCGACGGTACAAACGATGCCCCCGCGCTGGCCCAGGCCGACGTTGGTGTGGCGATGAACAGCGGTACTCAAGCTGCCAAAGAAGCAGGCAACATGGTTGACCTTGACAATGATCCAACCAAACTGATAGAGATAGTTGAAATTGGTAAACAGTTATTGATGACCCGCGGTACGCTTACCACTTTCAGTATTGCCAACGACGTGGCTAAATACTTTGCTATTGTTCCTGCACTGTTTATGGTATCGATGCCTGCTTTAAAGGCGCTAAATATCATGGACCTGCACAGTCCGCAATCGGCTATACTTTCGGCAGTGATATTTAACGCTATTATTATCCCGCTACTGATCCCGCTGGCTTTGCGTGGTGTTGAGTATAAACCGATAGGCGCAAGTGCGTTGTTACGCCGTAACCTGCTCATTTATGGCTTAGGCGGTATTATTATACCTTTTATAGGCATTAAATTAATTGATTTAGCTGTTTCATTATTCATATAAAAACTAAATGAGCCGGGGACGTGGGGTATGGTTTTAGGGCGACAGATAAGCTTTAACTACCATCCGTCACAAACCCCACGTTCCCAAACTCATCTTTAAAAATTAAATAAAATGAAAACATATTTGTTGCCATCCATCAAGCTTACCCTAATACTGATAGTATTAACAGCAGGCATCTATCCTTTAGCTATAGCCGGTATAGGTAAATTTACCCCGGGTAAAGGCGATGGTGAAACCATTACATACAAAGGCCGTGTAGTTGGCTACGCCAACATTGGTCAAAAGTTTACTAAAGACGAGTATTTCTGGGGCCGTCCGTCAGCAGTTGATTATAATGCTGCCGGTTCAGGAGGCTCAAACAAAGGCCCGTCAAATCCTGATTACCTGAAACAGGTTGAAGGCAGGATTGAGGATTTCCTGAAACATAACCCTGGCGTAACACGCTCACAAATTCCTGCCGAACTGGTTACAGCGTCAGGCAGCGGTTTGGACCCTGATCTTTCACCAGCCGGAGCAAAAGTACAGGTAGCCCGCGTAGCCAAAGTTCGCGGTTTATCTGCCGATGTCGTAAGTAAACTGGTTGATGAGCATACTGAGCAGCCTTTGTTAGGTTTGTTTGGTCCTGCTAAAGTGAATGTATTAAAGCTGAATGTGGCTTTAGATGGATTGAAGAAGTAAAAACCAGGCTGCCGCAGTTTTAGCGCAGCTCAAATCCTCGCCGGGGTTAGCAATAATTAGCAACGGCGAGGATACAAACACAATTTGGGTTACCAATAAGGAACCCGGAAATTTTAATACCTAACTTAAATGAAATTTTTCCTGCTATTGATATTTTCGATGTTAACCTGTGCTTTTATAGTTAAGGCTCAGGATACGGTCAAAACCACATCCGATGCGCCTTTGGTGATTTATGGCTCGGTTGATACCTATTTTAAATATGATTTCGCAAACAGGGGATCGCAGATCCCGACGAGTTTTGCAACGGATCACAATTCAATTTCTATCGGGATGATAGATCTGGGTTTAAAGAAAAAGGTTGGCAGGGCCGCTTTTGTAGGCGAGTTATCATTTGGTCCGAGAGGACAAAGCCAGTCGATACCAAACGGATCTGATGGCGATTCGTATCATATTCAAAACTTGTATGTGGCTTATGATGTAACAGATAAATTTGTACTTACTGCCGGATATATGGCTACCTTTATAGGTTATGAAGTGGTGAGCCCGGTTGGCAATTTTAACTACTCAACCTCTTACCTGTTTACCAATGGCCCGTTTCAAAACGCGGGTTTTAAAGCCGCATATTCGTTTTCGGATAAAGTGAACGTGATGGCCGGTGTGTTTAATGATAATTGGAATTATTACCGGTCGTCAAATCAAGTAAACAGTTTTGGCGCTCAGCTAATATTAAACCCGGTTAAGGGCTGGACCGCCTACTTAAACGTAATTACCGGAGGGATTGTAGGCACCGAGTTTGATTTAACAACTGCCTATCAAATAACAAACGCGTTTAAGCTGGGCCTGAACGCGGCCGACTTTTCGGCAAACAAAGGTGTTACCGGCGGTTTTTCGGGCGTAGCTTTGTATCCGCAACTGGCAGTTTCAAAATACGTTACACTTGGTTTAAGGGGCGAATATTTTAAGCATAAAACAGGTACTTATACCGCAATTGCAGGGCCGGCAAATGGTAAATCGGTTACAGCGGCAACGCTTACTGCTAACGTTAAAGCAGGCCCGTTAACATTAATACCCGAGGTGAGATTGGATCACGGATCGGTAGAGCAGTTTAAAGCACGCAATGGTGATCTGACAAGGTCTGCATCACAGTTTGTGCTGGCAGCCGTTTATGGGTTTTAGCAGCAATTAAATGCTTAGGTATTACAGCAGATCCAGACATCGTGGCTAAGCATGCGCAAAGTGAGCGGAAAGCCTGACCGGCCTGGAACACCATACAAAGTAAAGGAAGATTCAAAGGCGACTTATGAATGAGGACACTAAAGAGCGATCTGTAGAGCATTTCCTGGAGCTGATCAAAAAATCGCGCCGCGGAAAGTTCAAGGTATATATAGGCATGAGCGCCGGTGTTGGGAAAACCTACCGGATGCTGCAGGAAGCCCAAACCTTGCTGCGCAATGGTATCGACGTAAAAATTGGTTACATCGAAACCCATAACCGGAA
Organism: Mucilaginibacter sp. SJ; assembly: GCF_028993635.1. Lineage (NCBI taxonomy): Bacteria > Pseudomonadati > Bacteroidota > Sphingobacteriia > Sphingobacteriales > Sphingobacteriaceae > Mucilaginibacter > Mucilaginibacter sp. SJ. The sequence goes on along the minus strand of NZ_CP118631.1, from coordinate 2,299,991 downwards.
AGAAACCCACGCCCTGCTGGAAGGTTTGCCTGTAATACCACGTCGTAAGCTTTTTTACAAGGGCAAGGAACTGGAGGAGATGGACCTGAAAGCCGTAATAAACCTGCGCCCCGAGGTAGTTATTGTTGATGAACTTGCCCATACCAATATTGAAGGCAGCAGCAACGAAAAACGCTGGCAGGACGTGCTGGAGATCCTGAACGCGGGTATTAATGTGATCAGCGCGGTGAATATACAGCATATGGAAAGTCTTAACGAAGAAGTGCAGCGGATAACCGGAGCTACTATCAATGAGCGCGTGCCCGATAAGGTTCTGCAACTGGCCGACGAGGTGGTAAACATCGACCTTACCGCCGATGAGTTGATTGAACGACTTAAAGAAGGCAAAATTTATGATGAGAAAAAGATCCCGACAGCGCTAAGTAACTTTTTCCAGGCGGAGCGGATCTTGCAGCTGCGGGAGCTGGCCCTGCGTGAGGTGGCCCACCAGGTGGAGCGGAAAATTGATATTGAGGTGCCCAAAACAATTAAGCTAAGGCCCGAGCTGTTTTTGGCTTGTATCAGTACTAATGATGAGTCAGCCAAGGTTATTATCCGTAAAACGGCGCGGTTATCGTCATACTATCGCTCCAAATGGTATTTGTTGTATGTGCAAACATCGCGGGAGAGCAGTGATAAGATTAACTTAGCCGCGCAAAGGCACCTTATTAACAACATGAAGCTGGCCACGCAACTGGGGGGCGAAGTGTTGAAGGTAAAAGACGATAATGTAGCCCGCACCATTTGGGAAACGGCCGAAAAATATGACATCACCACGATTTGCATTGGCAAGCCGCGGTTTAAATTTTACCAGCTTATCATGAAAACAGCGGTGTTTACACAGCTACTAAATAAAATGTCGAAAACTGATATTGACCTTGTAATACTTTCATAGCCATGACTATAAAAAATAAACTCCGGGCAGGAATAGGTTTCCTGTTTGTACTGGCAATAATTTGCTGCGGAATGTCGATATATTTCCTAAACCGGCTATCTGTCGACGCGGGGGCCGTATTAAAAGATAACTATAAAACAGTAAAGTATATGCAAAATATACTTACGGCTATTGATTTGCGCACCGACAAACTATCGGCCGACCAACAAAAAAAGATAAATGACAATTTGGTATTGCAGGAGCACAATATCACAGAGGTAGGTGAGCTGCAGCTTACAGATTCTTTGCGTGCTATTTTTGAACGTTTAACGCAGGAACCTAATAATAAAATAACCGAAGACGACTTACGCAATCGCCTGCACAAGCAGGTATATGGAATAATGAAGCTCAACATGGATGCCATCGCACGAAAGAATGATATAGCTAACACAACTTCAAAACGAGGGTCGTTGCTGGTAGCATTTTTAGGTGCGTTTTTGTTTTTGGTGGCATTCAGTTTCGCGGTTAATTTCCCGGGATACATCGCCAACCCAATTAAGGAGCTTACGGCCCGTATTAAAGAGGTATCAAACAAAAACTACCATCAGCAGATTCATTTTGAGTCGGACGATGAGTTTGGCGAACTGGGCCAGGCTTTTAATAACATGACCCGCAAGCTTGATGAGTTTGAAAACAGTAACCTGGCCAGTATCCTGTTTGAGAAAAAGCGGATTGAAACTATTATCAATTCCATGCATGATGCCATTATTGGTCTTGACGAAAAAGGTGTTATCATTTTTGCCAACCAGGTAGCCTGCAACCTGATCGGCATGAAGCCAGATCAGCTCAACGGTAAATACGCGCCAGATATTGCTATCGAAAATGACCTGATGCGCAAGCTGCTTGTTAATGACCAGGCAAAGCTTCGGATCTTTGCTGATGAGCGCGAAGGTTTTTACTCCCGCGAATCATTATCAGTAAGCAGCAGGGATAAAGTGATAGGCAAGGTGATTATCCTGAAAAACATCACCGAATACCAGCAACTTGACGAGGCCAAAACAAATTTCATCGCAACCATATCACACGAGTTGAAAACACCCATCTCATCCATAAAAATGAGCCTGAAGCTATTGGAAGATGAACGTATTGGAGAGGTAAACTCCGAACAGCGCCAATTGATCACCAATATTGACGAGGACACCCGCAGGTTGCTGCTTATTACCGGTGAATTACTGGATATGGCCCAGGTTGAAACCGGCAAGCTGCAGCTGAACTTTGGCAGCACACATCCTCAAAATATTGTTGATTACGCGGTGAAGGCCATCAAGTTTATTGCCGATCAGAAGCAGGTGGATATTAAGGTGAAATGCGATCAAAGTCTCCCCAAAGTACACGCCGATTTGGATAAAACCACCTGGGTGCTCATCAATCTGCTTTCTAACGCTATAAAATATAGTCATGAAAAATCAACCGTTGAACTGGTAGTTAAAAAGCACAAGAATGACGAGATCGAATTTTCAGTTACTGATCATGGCAAAGGTATTGAAGGTCAATACCTGCCCCGCTTGTTTGAGCGCTATTTTAAAGTACCAAATGCCACATCTGAGCAAAGCGGCACCGGACTGGGCCTTGCTATTGCCAAAGATTTTATTGAAGCCCAGGCGGGGAAGATCAATGTTGAAAGCGAAATAGGCTCAGGCAGTACGTTTTACTTTACATTGAAGAGGGCGATAGCTGCGGCGTAAGCTATTGCTCTTTTGCATTAATTACCATCCGCCCTTAAACCCTTCGGTTAAAGCATTACGGTAATTTTCCATATCAAACGAATACAGGTATGGCGCTTTATGGGCGCCGCCTTTGCGGGGTTCTTCAGACCGGTTCAAGATGCCGAAGCCTAATATACGACGCTGAAAGTTACGCCTGTCAAGCTTTTTGCCTAAAATGGTTTCATATAATTTTTGCAGCTCGGGCATGGTAAATTCCCTGGGCATGAGGTTATAGCCTATCGGCTGATAGTTAAGCTGCAGGCGTAAGGCGTCTAAAGCGCCTTTATAGATCTTTTCATGGTCGAGCTGCATTTCAGGCATATCGTCTAGGTCGCGCCAGGCACAAAGCTCCGAAAACTGATCGGGGTGAGGCATAACACCAAAAAAATCAACCAGTGCATAGTATCCTATGGATATAAACCGGCCCGAAAACCAGTTTTGTTCTTTAGGCAGCATATCGGCATACATATCATTATGAACCTTTGAACGGTCAGGATCGCCAAATACACGAAATTGCTGCAAAAATATTTTATCCAAACCGGTACGCTCCTGTAGTATCCTTACAGCGGCGTTGTCTATCGGTTCTTCCTTAAGCACAAAGCCGCCGGGCAGATACCACTTTTCTTCATTATGGGTTTTTAATAACAGCACTTTCATTTGCCCTTCATGAAATCCAAATACAACACAATCAATAGAAATGTGGTTCACGTAGTTTTTACGGGCTTCTTCGCTGTACTCTATAAGTTGCTGTTTACTTAACATTTGCGCTATTGTACAAATAAAGTTTGATTTTTTAATTATAATATTTACAATTGTGTACTTAATACACTATGCAGGATGCCATAGCATATCGCTTTAAAAATCATCAAAAATATTTAAGGGTACAATGAAATGCCCTGATTATTAGTCATATTTGTTAACCAATTATTTACTACCCAAAAAAATTAAAAAATGAAAAAGTATTTTTCAAGCCGGCTTGTCATAGTCGTGATGCCATTTTGCGTTGCATTGACGCCCTTTAACAAGGCGCTGGCGCAGGCTAAAACCGAAGATGCGAAAATGCACACCTATGTAAAGGGCCTGATGAGTAAAATGACCCTTGATGAAAAAATAGGGCAGCTTAATCTGGTAACCATCGGGGCGGCAACAACAGGATCGGTAGTAAATAAAGGTGTTGAAGAAAATATTAGAAAAGGATCAATTGGTGGGGTATTTGGTGTATGGGGCACTAAGCAAACCCGCCAGGTCCAGGATATAGCCGTTAAAAACTCAAGGCTGCACATTCCGCTTATATTTGGTTTGGACGTGATCCACGGTCACCGTACTATTTTTCCCATCCCGTTGGGTATGTCAGCTACCTGGGATATGGGCCTGATCAAACAATCGGCACAAATTGCAGCAAAAGAAGCAACCGGCGAAGGTTTGAACTGGGTGTTTTCGCCAATGGTTGACATTGCCCGCGACCCGCGTTGGGGCCGCATTTCTGAAGGCTCGGGAGAGGATCCATGGTATGGTTCGCAAGTAGCAAAGGCTATGGTACAAGGTTACCAGGGCAGGAGCATGAAAGATGCTGATGCTGTGATGGCTTGCGTTAAGCACTTTGCACTTTACGGCGGTGCAGAAGCCGGCCGTGAATATAATACGGTTGATATGAGCCGTATAAAAATGTACCAGGATTACCTGCCGCCGTATAAAGCAGCAGTTGATGCGGGTGCAGGCAGTTTCATGAGTTCGTTCAATACTGTTGATGGTGTACCTGCAACAGTTAATCAATGGTTATTAACTGATTTGTTAAGAAAACAATGGGGCTTTAAAGGTTTCGTGGTATCTGATTATACCGCGGTAAACGAGGTGACAGATCATGGCCTCGGCGACCTGCAAACGGTATCTGCTCTTGCCCTGAAAGCTGGTTTGGATATGGATATGGTAGGAGAGGGTTTCCTGAAAACGTTGAAAAACTCGCTTGCACAAAAGAAAATAACCCAGCAGGAAATTGATTTGGCTTGCCGGCGTGTATTGGAAGCTAAGTATAAATTAGGTTTGTTTGATAATCCTTACAAATCGATGGATGCCGGTAAGGAAGCTAAAGAAGAGTTATCGACTGCGAACCGCGCTGCTGCACGGGAAATCACTAAACACTCTTTTGTATTATTAAAAAACGATAATCAGACACTTCCGCTTAAAAAAGGCGGCAGTATTGCATTGGTAGGCCCGCTGGCCGATAATCACCGGGATATGTTGGGTACTTGGGTTATTGCCGGCGAATGGCAAAAATCGGTAAGCGTAATGGAAGGTATCAAAAATGTAGCGGGTAATAATGTTACCATTAACTACGCTAAAGGTGCTAATATTACAGAGGATAGTCTGTTCATTAAAAGACTGAACTTTGGCCCCGGTATGGTTTCTTTAGATGCAAAACCGGCGGACGAGCTATTAAAAGAAGCGGTTGAGGCTGCCAAAAAATCGGATGTGATTGTGGCTGTGGTTGGCGAATCGCAAAGTATGTCGGGTGAATCGTCAAGCCGTTCGGATATAGATATTCCCGAAAGCCAGAAAAACATGCTGAAGGAACTTTCAAAATTGGGCAAACCAATGGTGATTGTGCTGTTTAACGGTCGTCCGCTTACCTTAACCTGGGAAGATAAGCATGCTAACGCGATACTTGACGTTTGGGCGCCCGGCACCGAAGCCGGTAACGCTATTGCTGACGTACTGTTCGGCGATTATAATCCGGCCGGTAAATTGACTGCTACCTTCCCGCGTAGCGTAGGGCAAATACCTATATATTATAACCACAAAAACACGGGCAGGCCATACGGCGGCGGCCCATCAAAATTCAGGTCAAATTATCTTGATATTTCGAACGATCCTCTTTATCCGTTTGGCTACGGCTTAAGCTATACTACCTTTGGTTACAGCGCAGTTACTGTAAGCAAAAACAAATTAAAAGGTAATGAAACTTTAACAGCTACAGTCACCGTAACAAACACAGGTAAATATGCAGGCGAAGAAGTGGTTCAGTTGTATATAAGTGATCCTGTGGCAAGCATCAGTCGCTCGGTAAAAGAGCTTAAAGGCTATCAAAAAATAAGCCTTCAGCCAGGCGGCTCAAAACAGGTAACTTTTAATATTACTCCCGAACAATTGAAATTTTACAACAGTCAGCTTAAGTATGACTGGGAACCCGGCGAATTTGTGGTTGAAATAGGAACAAATTCGGCCAATACGCACAACGCATCAGTTTGGTGGGCTAAATAATGCCATTTAAAGTATAATACATTTTTAGCACTTGGTTAAAAAAGAAAAGATATTTTTGGATATGCAAAAATATCTTGACAGCACCGGTAAGTAGATTTGCCGGTGCTGTTTTGTTTTGAAAAAAAGCGGGTAAAATGCTGTGTTTTTGAGGTGAAATCGATTGTAATAAATGTAATCTGAACATTTATTGTTTGAAAAGCGCTGCTTGCGTAAATGTATATTTAACATTTATTATTGAGCAATTAATAATAAATGTTGGCCTGACAGTATATGTAAAGTATGATGATATTTTAACACTTTGGTAACTTATACCAGGGAGGTCCGGCACATTAAATCCAAGGCAAAATATTTAAGATAACGGCTTGGCTGGGTTAATATTTGTTGTTTCAACAACTTTTTCGCACCTGTTACAGAATAATAGCAATACTTTTACAATACGATATTTTTAAAAAAATAGGCCATGTGTTATCAATATATCAACGAAGTGGTCTCAATTTGTAATTTTATCGGAGAAATAGACCTATAAATAATTAATTTGTAAATCTGCCTATTTTACTTGTGTATACAGTACACACTAATTACATTAGTTCCATAGCCAATATAAATTTCTGTTTTGACAGAAATCGTTCAAAATCTAATATTATTATAACATTTTAACTTTAATGTTGCTTCAGTAGCGGGAGCATAAAAAAGGTGATTACACGGATAAAAAAAGTTTAAAAAAATTATACGAGAGAAGTTCATATGATAAAACTTTTACATTTTTTATTTTCCAACACTTCATCTTCCATTAATCTGTTTAACAGAGCTTATCTCACAATCGCTCAGTTCAAACAGGCTACCCGCAAGTGTGCAATTTTCTATTTTAAAACTTAGCAATACCAATTATCGACTTAAAAGCTTAAATCAAATATATTAATCAACTAAATCTCAATCTCATGTTTAAAAGTTTACTCCTAAAAGGAAGATTCCTGGGCTTGCTGCTATGCTGCCTGGTGTCTTCATTGGTAGTTACAGCACAAACAAAGTACAAAGGTAAGGTTATCGGTTCGGACGATAAACTTCCTGTGGTTGGCGCATCCGTACGCGTCAAAGGTACAAGTACTGGTACTGTGACTGACGTTAACGGTGATTTCACCTTAACCCTAAGCCCGGGCAATACCCTGGTAGTTACCTACATCGGTTATCAAAGTACCGAAGTTAAAGTAGGAACTGATGTAAATCTGCGTATCACGTTACAATCTGGCAGCAGCACTCTTAATGAGGTTGTGGTAACAGGTTACGGATCGCAACGTAAAAAGGATATTACCGGTTCGGTGGCGGTGGTTAACGTCGCAAGTTTAAAAACCGTACCTTCTGGTAACACTACTTCTTTACTTCAGGGCCAGGCGGCAGGTGTAACTGTTACCAACTCTGGTAACCCTGGCGGCGGAACATCGGTTAATATCCGTGGTATCAGCTCTATTTATAGTACAGCTCCACTGGTGATTATTGACGGTACCCAGGGTAATCTTGATAACGTTAATCCTAACGACATTGAATCGATCCAGGTGTTGAAGGATGCAGGCGCTGCTTCTGTTTACGGTGTTCGTGGTTCAAACGGTGTGGTTGTGGTAACAACTAAAAAAGGTAAATCGGGTGTTGCTACTATAACTTATGACGGTATGTATGGTACCCAAAGGCCTCTTGCGGATGGTTTTAAGCTTGCTGGTACCCAAACTTATATGCAGGCTGTTTATGAATCATATAAAAATTCAAGTGCACTTACCACAAACACTCAGTTTGATCCTAAAAATACCGGCACCTGGACTATTCCAGATTTTATTCAACCAGCAGGTGCACGCGTTGGTGATTTAGGGACTACAGCTGATTGGTACAACCTTAATCCACTAAATGGGAACCCCTTGGATCCTAATCGTCTTGCGCCTAACGCTACCAGTGCCACTGATAAGCTTGGTGTAAACAATATTACCAGAGCCAATAAAGTAGGTACTGATTGGTTTCACGAAGTGTTTAAACCAGCTCCTATTCAAAGCCACAACATTACAGCAAGTGGCGGTAGCGAAAAATCAACTTATTTATTTTCGGTTGGCTACTATAACCAACAAGGTACCCTTATTGATACCTACATCAAACGTTATTCATCAAGGATAAACACCAACTTCAATATTGGGAAAAATATACGTGTTGGTGAAAACGCTTATATCTTTTATAAAAGGAACCCTAATGTGAGCAATAACCAAAACGAGGGTAATGGTATTTCATACATCTATCGTGAACCACCAATAATTCCGGTTTACGATATTATGGGTAACTTCGCAGGTACACGTCCTGGTTCGTTAGGTAACTCAAGTAACCCGGTTGCCGTTCAGGAGCGTACGAGAAACAACAGAAATAATAACTGGGATATTACCGGTAATATTTTTGCTGAAGTTGATTTCCTGAAGCATTTTACCGTCCGTACGCAATTTGGTGGCACGGTAGATAACTATTATTATTATTTCTTCACCCCAACTGCTTACGAGAATTCGGAAGGTAACACTACCAACAACTCTTTTACAGAGGTTGCAGGTTATAACAGCTCATATACATGGACAAACCAGTTAAGCTACAACCAGCAATTTGGCAAGCACAGTATTAAAGCATTCGTTGCAACTGAGGCTATTACAAACTATGGCCGTGGTATAAGAGCAGGTAACACTACTTACAACTTAAGCTATGATCCTAACTACGTCACTGTTGCAAACGGTACGGGTACCCCAACCAATGGTGTTGATCAACTTTACAACAATACATTGTATTCACAATTTGGGCAAGTCAACTATAACTATGACGAAAAATACTATGTAAGCGGTATAGTTCGTCATGACGGTTCATCTTTCTTTGCACCGGGCCACCAATATGGTACATTTACATCAATTACCGGTGCTTGGCGTATCTCAAAAGAAAATTTCCTGAAAAATGTAAGCTGGTTAAACGATTTTAAAATTCGGGGAGGTTACGGTTCATTAGGATCATTGTCAGGTGTTAACCAGCAACAAAGTAACGCTTATTCGTTATATGCACAATCGAATGGTAATGCAAACTATGATATTACTGGTACAGGTAATTCAACTGTAACAGGCTTGTATAAATCACAGATAGGAAATGAGTCAACAACTTGGGAAACTGATAAAGTAACTAACGTTGGTTTTGACGCTACTTTCATTAACAATAAGTTTACATTGTCTGTAGAGTTGTATAAAAAGGATATATCAGGCTTATTATTTCCTTCCTCTTTATATGCTTCGCAAGGCGGTGCAGCTGCTCCATATGTTAACGGTGGTAACATCACAAACAAAGGTATTGATATCGATTTTGGTTACCATGGGGTAGCAGGTAATGGGTTAAAATATGACATCGGTTTAAATTTTAGCCATTATAGCAATAAGATGGTTTCTTTAGGTGGCGGTTCGAAATACAAAGATTACAATAGTAGCGGCTCAACCCGTTTGCAAAATTTCGTTAGGTTACAGCCAGGTCAACCTGTAGGTGAGTTTTTTGGTTATCAGGTATCTGGTTTATTCCAAAACCAGGCCGAAGTTGATGCTGCGCCAGCTCAGCCTGGGAAAGCACCTGGTACATTCAGATATGTGGATGTAGACCATAACGGCACCATTGATGATAAGGACAGGACGTTTATAGGCAATCCTAATCCTAAATTTACGGGTGGTTTAACCTTAGGAGCAAGCTACAAAGGTTTCGACTTTAACGCGTTCTTCTACGGTACTTACGGTAATAAAGTAGTTAATTATATTAAATACTGGACTTATTTCCCTCAGGTGTTTAACGGCAACGTAAGTGCCGACATTTTAGGTCCCAATGTTTGGCGCGAAGGTGCTGATAACAGCCATGCAACTGTACCTCAATTAAGTAGAAATGCAAACTTAAGTACTTCGAGCGTATTCAACTCATTTTATGTTGAAAATGGATCTTACTTAAGACTTAAATCATTGACATTAGGCTATACTATCCCTCAGTCAAAAATTAAAAGTTTAGGTATCAATAGAATAAGGGTATATTTATTAGCCAATAACTTATTTACCATAACAAAATACAAAGGTTTAGACCCCGAACTTCAAAATTCAAATTTACAGGATAACACCAGCTTTGGAATTGATTTCGGTAACTACCCTGCAAATCAGAAAATTTATAACGTTGGTGTAAACGCAACATTCTAATAGTTATATTATCATAAAAGTTATGAAAAAAATAAACATTAAAGTAATTGTACCATTAACAGTATTGTTAGTGTGTATGGTTTACGCCTGTCAAAAGGATATTTTGAACAGGCCTATACAACGCTCATTAAGCCCGAGCATCGTGGCAAATAAAACTGGTGTTGAGAGTTTGCTGATAGGCACTTATTCATTACTTGACGGTGTAGGCGGTCGTGGCGGTGGTATTAACGCAGCGGGGTCTAACTGGTTATTTGGTAGTGTGGCAGCGGGTGATGCTTACAAAGGTTCTGAGCCATCTGATGGTGGTAATGATGCTTTACCTGTAGGTAACTTTACTTTGGCAAACTCAAATCCTTATATCACTTCAAAATATACCTTGTGCTTTGATGGTGTTGCTCGTGCAAATGACGTTTTGCGTACGTTGGCCCTTGCAAAGGATATTGGCGCTGATGATGTTAAAAGGATAACTGGTGAAGCTAAATTTTTAAGAGCGTATTATTATATGGAGCTCAAAAAAATGTACAACATGATCCCTTATGTTGATGAAAACGTCACCAATTACAACTTGCCTAATGATAAAGATATATGGCCAAATATAGAAGCTGATTTGCAGGCCGGTATTGATAATATTCCTGTTACACAGGCTCAGAAAGGGCGCGCTAACAAATGGGTAGCAGTTGCATACTTGGCTAAAGCCAAAATGTTTCAGCACAAATTTGCTGAAGCAAGGACCCTGTTTACAGACCTGATTACTAACGGCGTAAAGGGGGATGGAAATAAGTTTGCTTTGAATGTTAACTTTCAAAGAAACTTTAGCCCTCAGGCTGCTCAAAAAAACAGCCCTGAATCAGTTTTCGCTGCACAGGCCTCGGTTAACGATAACTCTGGCGGTAACAACGGTAATACAGGTGATGAGCTTAACTTTCCATATACCGGCGGCCCCGGCGCTTGCTGCGGTTGGTTTAACCCATCTCAGTCGTTAGCAAACTCATTTAAAACCGATGCTAACGGTTTGCCGCTATTTACTACTTTCAATAATGGTCAATTAGTTAGCGGGAAAACTAATCCATATACCGGTACAGTCGACCCCCGTATTGATATTACAATGGGGCGTCCCAATGTTCCGTATCTTGACTGGGGTAATCCTCCGGCTGCCTGGATCCGTGACCCTACAGATGGTGTATTTAACCCACGTAAAAATGTTTATTCATCTGCGGAAAAAGGAACTAATTCAAGTACTGAAAACTATTGGGCTGCTAACGAGGTTACCTCAAATAATGTGAACTTAATGCGTTGGAGCGATGTTCTTTTAATGGCTGCTGAAGCCGAAGTAGAAGCTGGCACCACAGATAAAGCGCTTGAATATGTTAACCTCGTGCGTACCCGCGCAGCCGGCACTACCTGGTGGGTTTACAAAAATTCAGCTTATGATCCATCAAAATCTGAGTATACTGTTAAAACTACTCCGGCTGATAATTATCTGATTAAAACTTATCCTGCAGGTGCATTTGCCGATAAAAACTATGCCCGCACAGCTATCCATTTTGAACGTAAATTGGAATTAGCGATGGAAGGGCAGCGGTTCTTCGACTTACAACGCTGGGATCAGGGTACCGGCAGCATGGCTGATGAGATCAATGCTTTCTTTGCATATGATATCAATATCAACTTACAGCTAAAAGGTGCTCATTTCACCAAAGGTAGAAACGAATACTATCCAATTCCGCAAAGTGAGATTGATTTGTCTGCCTCAACCGGACAAGGTGTGTTAAAACAAAATCCTGGTTATTAATTAACCATTGATTTTAAATATTTAACTTTAGGTGGAGATAGTTATCTCCACCTTTTTTTATAGCTTACTAATCAATAATGAAGTACGCCCTTCCCCTTATATGCCTGGTTGCCGTTTTATTTAGTGCCTGTAAAAAAGCTACACTTTTTGAACAGATTCCTTCTTCGCACTCCGGTATTACCTTTAATAATAAAATTGTTGAAAATGATACCATAAATCCGCTTACCAAACTTAACCTGTATAATGGCGGCGGTGTGGGCATAGGCGATTTTAATAATGATGGCCTGCAGGATATCTACTTTGTTGCTAATACTACCTCAAACAAGCTATACCTTAACAAAGGCGATATGAAGTTTGAGGATGCTACATCAGCAGCAGGTGTTGGCGGCAGTGGCGGCTGGGGCAGGGGAGTGGCTGTTGTTGATATTAACAACGACGGCCTTATGGATATATATGTGTGCTATACTTTGCTTGATGATTCGGTTAAGCGCACTAACCTGCTTTATGTAAACCAGGGGATAGGAAAGGGCGGCGTACCCCGCTTTAAAGAAATGGCTAAGGAATATGGCCTTAATGTGAAGCTCCACTCAACCATGGCCTCGTTTTTTGATTATGATAACGATGGCGACCTGGATATGTACCTAACCGTTAATGAAGCTGTAGCGGGAGACAACCAGAGTACTTTCAGACCAATAATTACTAATGGAAGTCACCGAAGCACCGGACAGCTTTACCGCTGCGACTGGGATGCTGCACTAAAACACCCGGTTTACAGCAATGTATCAAAACAGGCAGGCATTGGTACCGAAGGCTATGGTCACGCAGCTACCATAGTGGATATTAACCGCGACGGATGGAAAGACATTTATGTAACCAACGACTTTTTGACCGATAATATTTTATATATTAATAATGGCAACGGTACTTTTACTGATAAAGTGAAGGATTATTTTAAGCACACCGCCTTCAGCTCTATGGGGCAGGATATTGAGGATGTGAACAACGATGGCCTTGCCGATGTTTTTGAGGTTGACATGAATCCCGAGGATAACTACCGTAAAAAGATGTTCATGCCGCCCAACAATTACCAGATATTTCAAAATTTCGACAGGTATCAATATCAATACCAGTACACCCGCAATACTTTACAATTAAACAACGGCCCGCGAATTGGCGGTAATGATTCTATTGGCGACCCCTCATTCAGCGATGTGGCTTTTTTAAGTGGTGTTGGACAAACAGACTGGAGCTGGGGACCTATGATAACCGATTTTGATAATGACGGGTATCGCGATATTGTAATAACTAACGGTTATCCGCGCGATGTAACCGATCATGATTTTATAACGTTCAGGCAAATGGCCTATTCGGTCGCGTCAACCCAACAGGTGCTTGACCAGATTCCGATAGTAAAAATACCTAATTATGCTTTCCGTAATACCAATGGTGTGCAGTTTGAAGATGTAACCCAAAGCTGGGGACTTGGTGCTCCCTCGTTTTCAAACGGATGTGCCTATGCCGATCTGGATAACGACGGCACCATGGATATGGTTATTAACAATATCAATGACGAAGCATTCATCTATAAAAACACCTCCCGTAAAAGTGCAATTAACAGTAGTAACTACTTACATATACAATTTCATGGCGGCCCCAAAAACCTGAGCGGCCTTGGTGCTTTTGCAGATATTTATTACGATCATGGCAAACATCAATATTATGAAAATACACCTTACCGTGGTTATTTATCAACCATACAGGATATCGCCCACTTTGGCCTGGGTAACATATCTCAACTCGATTCGGTGGTGATACGCTGGGATAACGGTAAAAAACAGGTGCTAACCAATGTTAAAACCAATCAAATTCTCCAGGTTAAAATTGGCGATGCTAAGCTTGATTATAGCAATAAACAGCCTTCGGTAGATAACACTGCCCTGTTTAAAGATGTCACTCAATCGGCAGGCATAACCTATAAGCATAATGATCAGGATTATATCGACTTTAATGTTCAGAAACTGCTTCCGCATAAACTGTCGGAATATGCGCCGGCGATAGCAGTAGGCGATGTAGACGGGAATGGTTTTGATGATATGGTGGTAGGCGGTACTACCAAATATCCAGCTCAATTATTACTGCAGCAAGCCAGCGGCAAATTTATTCAGCGCGACCTGGTACCTCAGCCCAAAACTATTACCCAGGTTGGTAATCCTAATGATATGGCGCATATGGTATCGCCTGTGAGGGTCAAGGATGAAGGTATGCTGCTTTTTGATGCAGATGGCGATGGTGACCTTGATCTTTATATAGCCAGTGGCGGGTATGAAAGTGAGTCCGGTTCGTCAAACTACCAGGACAGGCTTTATGTTAACGATGGTAAGGGGAACTTTAAACTGCAACCTGAAGCCCTGCCTAAAAACCTCACCAGTAAACTGTGTGTAAAAGCAGCTGATATAAACCGCGACGGCAAAATGGATTTGTTTATATCTGGTCGTGTAAATCCCTGGAACTACCCTAAGCCGGTTTCAAGTTTTATTTTGCGTAACGATAGCAAGAATGGTGTTATAAAATTTACCGATGTATCTGCATCAGTAGCCAAAGAATTGAATAAAATAGGCCTGGTTTGTGATGCCGCCTTTACCGATTTTAATAACGATGGCTGGCCCGACCTCATCCTTACAGGCGAATGGATGCCGATCACCTTCCTTAAAAACGATCATGGCATGTACAAAAATGTAACGCAAAGCACCGGCGTCGAAAATAAGCTTGGCTGGTGGAATACCATTGCCTCCGGAGATTTTGACCACGACGGCGATACGGATTACATTGTGGGCAATACGGGTTTGAATACTTTTTATAAAGCAACCGATCAATACCCGATTTATATTACCGCTAAAGATTTTGACAACAATGGCAGCTATGACGCCTTCCCTTCTGTTTTTCTGAAAGATCAGGATGGTAAGCTACAGGAGTTCCCGGCTTTTGGCCGCGATGATATTGTGAAGCAAATGATCAGTATGCGTATCAGGTTCCAGAATTACCGGTCGTTTGCAACCGCAACAATGGATTCGGTGATAACCCCAAAAATGCGTGAGGGGGCATTACGCTTAAAAGTGAACTACCTGCAATCGGTTTATTTACGTAACGACGGCGGTGGTAAATTTACTGTCGTTCCATTGCCGGTTGAAGCACAAATGTCTGAACTATGCGGCATTACTGTTGATGATTTTGATGGGGATGGCAACCTGGATGTTGCGCTGAATGGCAATGATTACGGCACCGAGGTTGCAACGGGTCGTTACGATGCTTTTAACGGTTTATTATTAAAAGGTGATGGCAAGGGCGGCTTTAAACCACTCAGTATTATGCAAAGCGGTATTTATATTCCCGGAGATGGCAAAGCTTTGGTGAAACTTAAAGGGGCCAGGGGTAATTACCTTTTGGCGGCTACTCAAAATCGTGACAGGATGAAATTATTTGAGCTGAAAAGGCCGGTTAAAACGTATGGCCTGCAGCCACTCGATGCATTTGCAACCATAAAATACAAGAATGGCAAAATTGCCAAACAGGAGTTTTACAATGGTAATTCTTTCTTGTCTCAATCGGGCAGATTCATTAATATTGATGATAACATGGCATCGATAACTGTAACCGACAGTTTTGGCCATCAACGTAATGTACCAATTAATTAAACTATTATAAATGAGATGCTTTAAGATATTTATAGCCGTTGCAGGTTGTGCCCTTGTTTTAGGTTGCGGAAGTAAGCCTAAAAAGATACCGATGATGAAAGATGCTGATGTTATTCATAACAACGTTGATCAGCTTACGCAGGTTATTATTTATGATGTATTCAGTCCCCCGGTTTCAAGTCGTATTTATGGATATGCCACGCTGGCAGCATATGAAGCGCTACGTTATCAAAGCCCTGATTATAATTCAATTACCGCACAGCTAAGGGGCTTTGGTAAGCCGCCTCAGCCGCAGGTTGGGGTAAAATATAATTACACGCTCGCAGCTACATCGGCGTTTTTTGCGGTAGCTCATAAGGTTACCTTTTCTATCGATTCGCTCAAAAAGTATGAGGCTAAAGTTTATGCCATGTATAAAGATAATCTTGATGATTCAACCTATGCCCGCTCAATGGCATTTGGCGAAAAGATAGGTAAGTACATTTTGAAAAGAGCAGCGGTTGATAATTATCCCCAAACCCGCGGCAAGCCAAGGTTTTTGGGTAATGATAATCCCGGCAACTGGCATCCTACACCTCCTGATTACCTGGATGCTGTTGAGTTTTGCTGGGGTACGATGCACACCTTCGCGGTTGATACCTCGACCATGTTTCCATTGCCGCCCCCGCCTCCTTTTAGCGAGGATAAAAACAGTGAGTATTTTAAGCAAACCCAGGAGGTATATGACCTGAGTAAGCATATCACACCACAACAGGCAGAGATTGCTCGTTTTTGGGATGATAACCCCTTTGTGATTCAGCACAACGGCCACATGATGTTTGCCAATAAAAAAATCACTCCTGGTGGCCATTGGATTGGTATAACAGCTATTGCTTGTAAGCAAACCCATGCTGATGTTGTAAAAACAGCCCAGGCTTATGCACTTACTTCAATAGCTTTGTATGATGCCTTTATTTGCGGCTGGCAGGTTAAATATGAAACTAATTATATAAGACCGGTAACCATCATCAATGATAAAATTGATCACGACTGGTTGCCTATGCTGCAAACGCCCCCATTCCCCGAGTATCCAAGCGGGCACAGCGATATCAGTGGGGCCTCGGCGGTGGTGCTTACGCATCTATTTGGCGATAATTTTGCCTACCAGGATACCAGCGATCTGCGTTACATAGGCATGCAGCGCCATTTCGACTCATTTTTGAAAGCTGCCGACGAAACTTCAATAAGCAGGTTTTACGGCGGAATCCACTTCCGCAACAGCGTTAATCAGGGTGCTGTACAGGGCAGACAGGTAGGTGAATACATCTGGAAAAAATTAAAACTTAAAAAATAAGAGGTTAGCTATTTTATGAATTTTAAAAAAAGCGTATTAACCATATCATATCTTTTTTCATTTTCTGCATTATTAGCCGGTTTAACGCTCATCAATAGCTGCAAGCGTAAACCGGCATATCAACCTTATAAATTTACCGGCGATGTGATAGTTGATGGTAAAAACCTGGTACAATTAAAGTGTACCCGCTGCCACTCGTTAGTGCCTGTTGATGCATTACCTAAGGATGTTTGGCTTAACCACACGCTGGTTAATATGGCGCCGTTGCTGCATATTTCAACTTACGGGGGCTCGTCATACTATAAGGATAATCCGCTTGATACTACAGGCGCCACTATTGCAGAATGGACGGCCATTTTAGATTATTATAAAAAAGCAGCACCCGACACCTTGCTGCCGGCTAAAAAGCCCATTCCATTAATAAATGATTGGGCTGGCTTTATACTTAAAAAGCCTGCACCGGTAAGTTATACCGCTTTTACTACCATGCTTGCTGTCAATGCAGCTACAGGGCGTATGTACAGTGCCGACGCTGTGGATGAAAAATTGTATACCTGGGATAGTAATTTAAAAATGGACTCCCTCGCCAAATTTCCATCAGCCGCAGTTGGGGTTAGTTTTGACAAGGACAGTATCGGGAATAATATAGGCTTTTTCGCATGTATTGGGCGTATGGCACCGGTTGATTTTCCGAATGGTAAAGTAGTTAAAGTGAACCTTGATGCGCAGCATGTTAATAACGAACAAACTTACATCGCATCTGATTTGCCCCGGCCTGTTGGCACAATAACAGGCGATTTTAATAAGGACGGTTTGCAGGATGTTGTAGTTTGCGGTCAGGGCAAGTTTAAAGGAGGCGTTTACTTGCTTAAGCAAAATAAGGATCATACGTATGAGCAACAAACCATTTATGACAAGCCGGGCGCTGCACAAGCTTTAGCCGGCGATTTTAACAACGATGGCTGGGCAGATGTAATGCTGTTAACCGGGAGCGGTGATGAAGGCCTTTGGTTGTTGTTGAATGATCAAAAAGGAGGATTTACAACCCGGAACCTGCTACATTTTCCGCCGGTTTATGGTTCAAACAGTTTTCAATTGGTTGATATGGATCATGACGGCAAACTTGACCTGGTACTAACCTGCGGCTACAACTACCGTGATTCGAGGATCCTGAAGCCTTACCACGGCTTATACATTTTTACCAATACGGGCGACTGGAGCTTTAAACAACGCTGGTTTTACCCTATAAACGGTTGTACAAAAGCCATTGCCGCTGATTTTGATGGTGATGGCGATATCGATATTGCAACGATAGCTTTCTTTGCTGATATGAAAAATATGCCTGCCGAAGAGTTTGTTTATTTTGAGCAGGGTAAACCTTTTGATTTTAAGCCCCACGCCTTGCCAATTAGCAACCTTGGTCACTGGATGTGTATGGAAGTGACAGATTTGAATAAAGATGGCAAACCTGATCTGGTGTTAGGTAACTATGCCGATGGCTTTATGTTCCAGGATGGTTTTAAACCCAATTGGGATCAGCACCTGCCATTGATCGTGCTCGAAAATCACACCAAAAAGTAAAGCGATACCAAGTTGTAAATGAGGAAAGCAGGACGGGAAAGCATAATAAAACGCAAGGTATTATTACTGACTATGATATTCGCAGCTATTGTCGTGGCTGCTTTAAATAGTTGCGGCGATAATGAACCGAGTGACGAGGAGCTTTTAGCTGGTGCAAAAAAAACGGCCTTTCAACATTGCGGAAGTTGCCATGAACCACCGGATGCTTCTTTACTGGATAGTGCCACATGGGACAAGTATATACTACCGGCTATGGGAGCGAAACTTGGCATGCGCCCCTTTATGGATCAGTATGTGGCCGGGCCAAGGGCTACGCTTTCACTTGCCGACTGGACAAAGATTGTTGTTTATTACCGGTACGCCTCGCCCAAAAAGCTAAAGATCCCCAAGCCAGATGCTGTGATTGATTCGGCTATATTTTCGGTGAAAAGGCCTGCTAATGTCGATACAAAATCGGGTGAGGCCATGACCACCATGGTTAAGTTTAATGACGTTGATAAGCACTTTTATACGGGTGATGCCGGCAACAAGCTTTACCGCTGGAACGGTGACCTTGCAGCTACCCTGGTCAAAAAATTCCATTCCCCAATAACGGATGCTACCTTTTATCAATCGGTAACTGAACCTAATAATGCTGTTATTACCTGTATAGGCATCCTTCCACCTAACGACCAGCTTAAAGGAACATTAACACATATTAATCTCGACAAGAAATCAAAAGACACCACTTTAATGGCCGATAGTCTGCCCCGGCCGGTTAAAAGTGCGGCGGCCGATTTTAACAAAGATGGCCTGATGGATTATGTAAGCTGTGGCTTTGGTCATGACAGGGGTGGTTTGTTCCTGTTACAGCAGCGCTCAAACCATACTTTTAAAAGAAAGATCATCCGTGCAATTCCCGGGCCTGAAATAGTTTATACCAGAGATTTTAACGGGGATGGCTGGCCTGATATTGCATGTCTGTTTGCCCAGGCCGATGAAGGGATCTGGCTGTTCTTAAATGATAAACAGGGCGGCTTTATTACCAGGAACATCATCCGTTTCCCATCGGTTTACGGGTCGAGCAGTTTCCAGTTGGTGGATGTTAACCACGATGGTAAACTTGATATAGTTTACACCTGCGGTGATAATAACGATTATTCCCCCATATTTAAACCTTACCACGGGGTTTACATTTTTACCAACCAGGGCAACTGGAAATTTAAACAAACCTATTTCTACCATATAAACGGCTGCTCAAAAGCTATCGCCGCCGATTTTGATAAGGACGGAGATCTTGATCTGGCCGTGATCGCTTTCTTCCCTGATTATAAATATCACCCTACCGAAGGTGTTACCTATCATGAGCAAGTTAGTCCCGGCAAGTTTAAAGTTCATGAGGTTCCGGTTAATTTATTAGGCCGGTGGATTTCGATGGAGGCCGGTGATATTGATGGAGATGGTGATACAGACCTTGTTTTGGGCAATTTTTCAGTAGGGGCTCGGGGCCTCATGAATCAAAAGGATTATAAGCCCAACTGGGATTTGTACGAACCGATCATTGTGCTGCAGAATAAAACGATACATAAGTAAAAAATATTTTTAGACGCTTCCGCATTCGTGGTGTTTGTGCTCTCACAAATACTTACTATCTACTTTTCTTGCGTTAGTTATCATCAGGAATATTAAGAGGATAATAGTCCACTATCAAATAGAAACTCCAGAACGTATCATTTGTACCACAAATTGATAAATAAGTACAGCTGTATCTTGCCGTACGTTAAGTAGTTTTACCACACTTATTTATTGATATATTAAATGAACAAAAGTATCCGCTCTGCTTTAAGTTTGATAGCCGCCTGTCTTTTGCCAGCCTTTGTATCGGCACAATCAGGAGTTGTAAGACAAGTTAAATTAAGCAATTTTAATCTGCAATCCTCTGCATTGATAAGTGCTTCCGGCACCGAACTCTCCAATAAGCAATATCACTCGCCGGTGTATTGGTTTCCTGTAAAGGTTCCAACTACGGTACTTACCGGACTGGTGGCCAACCATATTTATCCTGATCCATACCAGGGGCTTAATAACATGTTGATCCCCGATGCATCCGATCAGTTTAACAAAGAATATAACCTGGAACAATACAGTCATTTACCGAATGACCCTAATCCCTGGAAAAAGCCATACTGGTACCGCACTACTTTTAAAGTGCCTGCCGCAGATAAAGGCCGTCGTTTCCAGCTGATATTTAAAGGGATCAACTATCGCGCTGCTGTATGGCTTAATGGTAAACAAATTGCCGACAGCACCCAAATGGCAGGCATGTTTGCCGAACATAACCTGGATGTAAGTGATGCAATTAAAGCAGGTGCCGAAAATGCCCTCGCCGTAAAAATTTACCCGCTCGATTATCCGGGCTATCCGGCAAAAGAACAATTAAAAGCCCTCGCTCCGTTTTATGAAAATGGCGGCCCAACGGGCGATATCGGCAAAAATGTAACTATGCTTTGCTCTTCCGGCTGGGACTGGATTCCGCCGGTGCGTGATCGTAATATGGGCATCTGGCAGCCGGTTTTTCTGCGTACTACCGGTGCGGTAACTATTGGCAGACCAAAATTGGTTACTGATTTGCCGAACCTGCCCGACACAGGTGTAGCTAAACTTTCATTAAACTTAACCTTAACCAACAATACTACTACAGCGCACGGCGGTAAGCTAACCGTTAGTATCAAGCCTGAAAACTTTGTAGGTGCGCCGGTACAGTTTAGTCAGCCTGTGGTCGTATCCGGTGGTTCAGAAAAGGGTGTTGAATTAAATGCCGATAAGATTAGCCAACTTGTAATCCGTCAGCCTAAATTATGGTGGCCTAATGGTTATGGCAAGGCAAACCTGTACCGAATTCGCCTGCAATACACCGAAGGAAATACGGTGAGTGACGATACCACTTTCGTATTCGGCATCCGTAAGGTGGCCTCTAAGGCCGAAACTACAGCTAATGGCTTTGTGCGCCGTAAGTTTTATGTAAATGGTAAGGTAGTGCATTTGGTAGGCGGTGCCTGGGTGCCGGATATGATGGTAAACCGCGATTCGGCCCGTTATGATTATGAAATGCACCTTTGCCGCAATGCCAATGTTAACCTGGTACGTATTTGGGGCGGTGGCGTTACCGAGCCCGATGCTTTCTGGAATGCTGCCGATAAATATGGCCAGATGGTATGGTCTGACTTTTGGATCACCGGTGATACCCAGGGCGAATTTAAAGGCTCACCCGATTGGCCGCTGGAAGGTAACGTGTTCATCAAAAACGTAGAAAGTACCATCTACCGCATCCGCAATCACCCGAGTTTGTTGGTATGGACAGGCGGTAACGAAGGCCATGCCCGTAAAGAGTTATATGATGTAATGCGTAATGATATCATCACTTTAGATGGTACGCGTCCGTTTATCCCAAGCTCGTCGGGCTTTGCCAAATTGCCTGCAGGCTGGAAAGGATCATGGCCAGATGAGATGCCATCGGGCGTTTACAGCGGCGGCCCGTACGAATGGAAAGACCCTAAAGACTACTACAAGCTGGCGAATGATGCTAAGGACTGGGTATTTAAAGACGAAACCGGCCTTCCATCACAACCACCGTATACCACGTTGCCAAAGATTATCCCTAACCTGGTTTGGGATACCAACTTGCCTTTCCCCCTTAATAATTCATGGGGCTACCATGACGCAGCAACCGGAGCCGGTAAATATGATAAGTATTATGAGGAGATGGCCAAAAGGTACGGCAAACCAAGCAGCATCGTTAATTTCTCGGACAAGATGCAACTTATGAACACTGTAGGCTACCAGGGTATTTTTGAGGCCGATGGTCATAAACTGAACGAAACCGGTGGTGTAATGCTCTGGAAACTAAATGCGGCCCTGCCAAGTGTAATATGGCAGATCTACGATTGGTATCTTGAACCCAATGCAGGCTACTATACTATGCAAAATGCTTGCGAGCCTGTTCACATTCAGTATAATTATGATAATTCGTCGATAGCTATCATTAACCGTACGCATCATGCAACCGGCAGTTTAACCGCAACGGCCGATATTTATGATATCAACAGTAAACTGATAAAATCAGAAAAGGTTGGCAATGTAGGATTAGCACAAACCGGCGTTAAGGAAGTGATTCAGTTCAAAGACGTACTTGCCGCCACAAAAGGTGTAAGTTTCGTGGTACTTAACTTGACTAACGCCGCAGGCAAAACTATGTCACATAATGTTTACTGGTTATCGGCCACTGATGATTTTACATCACTGAACGATATGAAACATGCAGAGGTACAGGGTAAAGTGGTCAAAGCTGAAAAAGGATTGAGCGAAAATAAATGGACTATGCAGTTCACCAATAATTCAAATCAACTGGCATTCTTTGTCCGCCCGCAATTGATGAAAAACGGTGAGGAGGTAATGCCAAGCTATTGGACAGGCAATTATTTTACCCTCGCTCCACATGAAAGCATCACGGTATCAGTAAGTGCTCCGGTAGCCAAATTAGGAACGGTAAAACCAACGATATTGCTTGAAGGCTGGAATTTGGATAAGCAGGTGATAGCATTGCAATAATTTTTTTTAACTTAATATTTACGCAAAGGCGCGAAGACGCAAAGTTTTTTTCTTAGCGGCTTCGCGCCTTTGCGTGCTTATATCTAAGTTAAATTTTGTTTAAGAATGACTTACTGTACAGGTGCAGCTTTAAAAATCTGCTTATCTTGCTGAACGCATATTGCATATGGAAAACACAGATGTAATTATTTTAGGAGGAGGGGCAGCAGGTTTGATGGCTGCCCGTACGCTTGCCAAAGCAGGTAAAAATGTTGTGCTGCTTGAAGGACGAAACCGGCTCGGCGGCCGCATTCATACACTTGAACATGGTACTTCGCTGGAGCCTGCCGAACTGGGTGCCGAATTTATTCATGGCGATTTACCCATAACTCAAAGCTTGCTTAATGAAGCCGGCATTAAATATACCCCTGCCTCCGCCTCCATGTGGAGATATGATGACGGGAAATTTATAGCCGAAGGGCATGTTATTGAACATTGGGATGAATTTCTGGAGAGTATCATGCAACTAAAGCATGACATGAGCATTGAAGCGTTCATGCAGCAGGAATTTTCTGGCGAGCAGTATGCAGGTCTCCGGGAATCGGTACAGGGTTATGTGTCGGGATATGATAATGCCGATCCTAAAAAAGCCAGTGCCTTTTCTATCCGTAAAGAGTGGCAAAATGAGCATGAGGATGCGCAATACCGTGTAGAAGGAGGTTACTGTACGTTAATCAGCTATTTGGCAAATGAGTTTAAACAGGCAGGTGGGCATATTTATCTTAATGCCGTTGCAAAAGATATTGACTGGGGCAAACATCATGTTACAGTAAGCACAGATATAGGGATAACCTATCATGCCCGGCAACTGTTGGTTGCCGTACCGCTTGGAATTTTACAGGCCGAAGTCGGATTGAAGGGCACACTGAGTTTTGATCCACCGATTGATTATTATATCAATGCCTTAAAATCGCTTGGCTTTGGGGCGGTGATTAAAGTGTTACTTGAGTTTGATGAAGCATTTTGGTACAGTGACGAAACCCGGCAAATGACCGGTGCCGAACTGGAAGATATGGGTTTCCTGTTTTCAAATGAAGCCATACCCGTTTGGTGGACCCAGATGCCTGTACATCGCCCGCTGCTTACTGGTTGGCTTGGCGGGCCACCTGCTGCTGCACGTGTTAATACCAGCGATGAAGATATGCTGATAGAAGCCCTTGGTTCTATTTCCAATATTTTTAAGGTAGATATCGCCACTCTGAAGGAAAAACTCCTCACCTGGAATGTGATCAACTGGACCGTTGATCCATTTTCGCGCGGATCATACAGCTACGATACCACAGAAACAGCAGAAGCAAGAAAGATCCTGAGCCATCCAATAGGCGATACCCTATTTTTTGCAGGTGAATATTTATACGAAGGTACAGCTATGGGTACTGTTGAGGCCGCGCTTACAAGTGGTTTGAGGGCGGCAGAGATGTTGTTGGAGTTTAAGTAAGATTTTAAGATTTCACGCAAAGGCAGTAAGACGCAAAGTTTTTCTTATCGCCGTTGCTATATTATTCTAATTTCAATCTTTCCGGATCTTGACGGTTATCCCAAAAAGTAAGAAGAAATATAACTTTTTGATCGTCCGTTATTCGATATAACAAAGAAACATTGGGATGAAGTACGGCCTGCCTTATTGAAGGATCATTTTTGCGTTGTTGAAATAAAAACGGATTCTTCCTGATTTTTATTAAAACGGAATCTGTTCTCGAAATAAAATCATTGACTTCTTTTATTGTCCAATTGTAGTCTAAATACTCTATAATTTCAACAAAGGTTTTTCTGGCTTCGCTCGACCAGAAAATCTCAAATTCATCCATTATAGTTATACCGGGCTTTTATCTCATTCATTACAACATCATTTGGGGTTATTCTTCCGTTCTTGACATCCTCAAGCCCCCTCTCTATCGATTGTTGCAATGCGATATCGTTTTTGAAGTCGGCAATAGCTTTTTGAAGCTTATCAATTTCTTTAGCCTCCAGATTTGATAAGGAGTTGATAATATCTTCTACCGATAATTTTACTTGTACTGTAAGCATAATCAAATTTACTTAATTAATTACGATGTAACAACTCATTCCACCCTCCAATAATTCCCGCTCACAATGATCATATCCAGCATCTTGATGGTATTATCGTAGTAATCATAGTCCTTCAGTTTAAAAGCCACAAGATAATCCCATACTTTGTTAAGCCATTGTTGATTATCGTGATCAACCATAGCCGATACCGTAAACGGCGCTATAAAACTCAATGCTTCAAAATACCTGCCTTTAATATCATTCCCCTCCAATGTATACCCTGCCGAAATATTATCAGGGTTCCCATCAGTAGTTTGCCTGATCCAATGATTTATTTTATCAACAAACATCTTTGCACGTTTATCGCCATACAACAAATAATCGGTTGCTATGCGCCATGGAACCCGGCAGGCATTGTAGTTATAATAACCGTCGTACCTTGATTCCATGTAGTTGGGTTGAGCAGGCCGGGCTTTAGCGTTTATGCCTCTGATGAAATCAGGCACCAGGCCCGCATCCGGGCTGTAAGTTTTTTGGAGATAGCCAAATAAACGGTAATTGTTATCAATGGCTTTTTGCCATTTACCGGTTTTTGATGCGCTTTCAAATGCTTTGAAATTGGCCGGCATAAAATCAGAAGCACGCATGTCGTAATAATCTTCACTATCCCCGTCACTGCCATCGCTTAGCAAAACAGAAAACGTTTTTGGATTGATCTCGTATCGCATAATTGCCGCCATCATGTTCTTTGCTTCCTGCAGATAGTTGATTTGGCCTTTGCTTCCCCATTGCTTATCGGCTAACAGGAGAGAGTAGGCTATATCCATATCGCCGTCGGTGGCAGCGTCCCTGTCATGGTTTTTACAATTTTTTAGCTGGGCCCAGGCCATTAAGTATGGGGACGCTTTGGCCGGATGGGCTTTGTAATAATTATACAGCCCATCATAAGTAGTTTTGGCCTGCTTATCATATCCGGCCATCAGCGCGGTAATCACCATACCGTAGCCTTGCCCTTCGGATACGCATTCTTTACCTGGTTTTTCAAACCAAACATAAAACTGGCCTTTATCGCAGCCGGGTTTTATATACCGGTGTTTCCACTGATCGTAAAAAGTGGTTACCTGTTTATCCAGCTGTTGCTGATTAAGGTGATTAGGTTTAATAGCGCCAGTGGCATACTGGCTATGTTGCGGAAACGGCCTTAATGCAACCTGTGCATGAAGGCCGTTCATGAAAAATATTGAAAATATCAGCAGGCTATATCGCACGCAGTTCGGGGTAAGCGGAAACCTCTTCAGCATCATTGCACAATAACTCAGTTTTGCAGAAATGGTTCTTGAGGCAGCTCAAAAAGTTCTGAATTGCCGGTGTATCCTTACAGGTAGCGGCATACCAGGTACGTTTTGCTATACTATGGTGCAGCGGTTTTGTAACAATGTGTTTACCGGGTAGGTATGGTTTCACAATCCAGTCGGCCATAACGCTTATTCCGAGGCCTGCATTTACCATCTCAATAGTGGCATCAGTGTAGTGGATCCGGTTCAATGTTTTGGGCTTTACATGCTGCTCCTGGATGAGTGTTTCGATGATCGGAGTTTCCTGGTATGAGGGGTCATAAAGTGCCAGGATTAACTCCTGATCCTGGAAGTCGCAGATGTCAATAATTGCCTTTTTTGCCAGCGGATGATCGGCCGGTAAAATGGCCACAAGTTGATCTTCAAAAATGGGTTCGTAAACAATTTGTGTGTTCACCATTTGGGTGCGCACAATGCCCAGGTCAAGGTCGCCCCGCATGAGGTATTCGAGCGGCCGGCGACTTGCGTCTGAAACTATATTTATATTAATATCAGGCCATTGGCTCTTGAAGTCCTTAATTACGCCGGGCAACCAGTGGTATGCCGTATAGCATTGCATACTGATATTGAGCTTGCCGGTTTTGCCATTTTTATAGTTGTTAATATCCTCTTCAAGGGTGCGTATTTCGGCCAATATTTTTTCCGAACTTCGTAGGAAACGGTAGCCCACTTCGGTAAGCTGAAGCTTCTTTCCCTGGCGATGGAACACCTCTATATCCAGTTCCTTCTCCAGCTCTTTTAACTGGTGGCTCAGGGCAGATTGAGTTAGGTGTAAAGCGCTCGCCGCTTTGGTCAGCGAACCCTCTTTTGAAATGGTATCAACTAACCTGAAATGATGTAATGCAATATTCATTATTAGTTTTGCTAATGATTTACACAAAATTAATTCATTTTTTTCATGAATCATATAGGTATACATTTGCTGTGTATAAAATACACCTCATGTTAAACACAAATTCAAAAAAATTACTCCTGTTTTTTTTGAGTGTTTCATATGTCTTACACGTACAAGCTCAGCAAAAAGTCCTGTCCATTAAGGATGCTGAACAAATGGCCCTTGCTAACTATGCTTCCATCAAGTCGAAGGCAAACCAGCTTAACGCCTCTAAGGCATACCTCAAAGAAACAAAAACGGAGTACCTGCCGGACGTAAATTTCTCCGCGCAGCAGGACTACGGCACAGTGAACGGCCAAAACGGACCATCGTATGGTTACCGTGGCCTGTCGGTGTCCTCATCGGGGCCAGCTTTGGCCAAACAGAATTGGAACGCCGCATTTGGCGCGCTATATTTAACCAACGTTAGCTGGGACTTTTTCGCCTTCGGCAGATCGAAGCAAAGGATCGGCGTACAGAAAACCATCGTATCGCGCGATGAAACTGATCTTGCACAGGAGCAATTTCAGCATCAGGTACGCGTTGCAGCCACGTATTTAAACTTACTGGCAGCACAGCAGCTTGCCAAAGCGCAGCAGGATAACCTTAACCGTGCAATGGACTTACAAAAAGTAGTAGTTGCCCGCGTAAAGAACGGTTTAAATCCGGGAGTGGATTCTTCATTGGCCAATGCCGAAGTATCTAACGCTAAAATAGCGCTTACCAATTCTCAGCAAACAGTGCAGGATCAAAGTAACCAGCTTTCTATTTATCTGGGTATTCCGGCGCAGGAGTTTCAGTTGGATAGCGCTTTTATCACCAAACAGCCAAACAACCTGGAGGCTTTAAGCGCTGTTGCCACTACAGATCACCCAACTTTGAAATTTTATCAAAACAGGGTAAATGTGAGTGATCAACAGGCTAAATACCTTCGCACTTTTGCCTTGCCAACCTTTAGTCTTTTTGGTGTTTATCAGGGCAGGGGGTCGGGCTTTAAGTCTGATTACGGTACCAACCAGGATAGCTACACCGGCAGTTACGGCGCAGGTGTTGACCCAACCCGTTATAACTACCTGTTTGGGATTGGTATGGTGTGGAACTTTACCAGTGTTTTCAGGATTCACTACCAGGTTCAATCGCAAAAGTTCACATCAGAACAATTGAAAAACGACTACGAACTGGTTGATAAACAACTGGAAGCACAGCGCACCTTGGCCGAAACACGCATAGGCAATGCCCTTAAAAATGTGAACGAAGTTCCGGTTGAAGTTTCGGCCGCTAACAACGCTTATATTCAAAAATATACACTGTATAAAAACGGACTATCAAACATAGTTGATTTTACACAGGCGCTTTATACCCTTAACCGGGCCGAGGTTGACAAATACATAGCATTGAATAACGTATGGCAGGCACTGCTGTTCAAATCAGCAGCTACAGGCGATTTCGGGATATTCATCAATAATTTTTAACAGTTACACACATATACAATGGGAATGATAAAAGGGGCGCTGCAAAAACCAATTACCATATTGGTTATAGTAGCCGGGCTGTTCTTCTTCGGTATAAATGCGGTACGGACTATCAAAATCGATATATTTCCCGATCTGAACCTGCCGGTTATATATGTATCGCACCCATACGGCGGTTTCACCCCAAACCAAATGGAAGCTTACTTTGGTAAGCAATATGTTAACCTGTTGCTTTTCGTATCGGGCGTAAAAAGTATCGAAACGAAAAACATACAAGGCTTAACGTTAATAAAAGTTACTTTTTACGAGGGTACCAATATGGCCCAGGCTGCGGCGGAGGTCACAAGCTACACCAACCGGGCGCAGGCCGCGTTCCCGCAGGGGTCGCAGCCACCCTTCATTTTGCGCTTTGATGCCTCAACGCTGCCGGTTGGTCAACTGGTGTTGAGCAGCGCTACCCGAAGCAATAACGAATTACTCGATTATGCTTTGGTTTACGTACGTTCGTCATTTACCTCAATCCCCGGCCTTGTTGCGCCGGCTCCTTTTGGTGGTAACCAGCGTACTATCCTGATTAAGGTCGATCCAAACCTGTTGCGCTCGCACAATTTAACACCCGACCAGATCGTGGCTGCCCTGCGCGAGAATAACCAGAACACTCCTGCAGGTAACGTGCGTATAGGTGATTACAATTATCTCGCACCATCAAATACTACGATAAAGAAAATCCCGGATTTTGGAGATATTCCGCTCTATAAAAATGGGATCCAAACCGTGTTTATGAAGGATGTTGCCACTATTGAAGATGGTGCCGATATCACCAACGGTTATGCCCTTATTAATGGCAAACGTTCGGTATATCTGCCTATTACCAAATCGGCAACGGCCTCAACCTGGGAAGTAGTGCAAAACCTGAAAAAGGCATTGCCAAAGTTCCAGGCCTTGCTGCCCGATGATGTGAAGCTGTCATTCGTGTTTGACCAGTCGGTATATGTAATTAATGCCGTAAAAAGTTTGGCAGAGGAGGGCGCGATAGGTGCGGTACTTACCGGGCTCATGGTATTGCTGTTTTTGGGTGATAGGCGCGGAGCGCTTATCGTGATCCTTACCATCCCAACCTGTATTATCTCGGCTATATTCTTCCTGTCGCTGGCACACCAAACCATCAATATCATGACACTGAGCGGGCTTTCGCTGGCAATAGGTATTTTGGTGGATGAATCGACGGTAACTATTGAGAATATTCACCAGCACTTTGACATGGGCAAGCCGAAAGCTTTGGCTATCTGGGACGCCTGTAAGGAGATCGCGTTTCCTAAATTGCTGATCCTGTTCTGTATTCTTGCAGTGTTTGCACCTGCTTTTACTATGAACGGGATTCCCGGCGCATTGTTCCTGCCGCTGGCATTGGCTATTGGTTTCTCCATGATAGTTTCTTACTTCCTGGCGCAAACCTTTGTACCTATCATGGCCAACTGGATCATGGTAAACAAACATGAAGATCACAGCCATAAAGATGGTTTTGCACTGGAGGATGAAGGCGAACCATGGGAACAGAAAGAAAAAGCAATGAAAGCAGCCCTTGAGCATAAAGATGGCGAGGTAACCCGCTTTGATAAGTTCAGGGATAGCTTTATGCGCCTGATGGACCGCATGTTACCTAAGCGCAAAGTACTGGTGGCAGTGTATGTAGTAGCTGCATGTGGACTTGCTTTCCTGTTGTTCAATATAATAGGCCGTGACGTGTTACCTAAGGTAAACTCAGGTACCTTCCAGGTACGTTTGCGGGCGGCTGATGGTACCCGTTTAGAGCGTACAGAACTAATAGCTGTTAAGGCGCAACACATATTGGGCGATATTGTGGGTAAAAACCACATAGCTATAACTTCGACATTTGTTGGCTCGCACCCTTCATCATTCTCAACCAACCCTATCTATCTGTTTATGGCTGGTCCGCAGGAGTCTGTGATGCAGGTGAGTTTAACGGAAGATTATAAGGTTAATCTTGATGACCTGAAGGAAAAATTCAGGCATGAGATGGCAAAACAGTTACCCAACGTTAAACTATCATTTGAGCCGATTGAATTGACTGATAAGATCCTGAGCCAGGGTTCGCCAACTCCTATCGAAGTAGCTATCACCGGTAAAAACAAAAAGCAAAATGTTGAGTATGCCTTTAAGATCATCAATAAACTAAAGGATATCAAATACCTGCGCGATGTGCAGATTGGCCAGTCGTTTAATTACCCAACTATCGATATCAATATCGACAGGCAGCGAGCCGCACAGCTTGGTGTAGGTTTAAATGATATCTCACGTTCATTAGTAGCATCAACTTCATCATCAAGGTTTACCGAAAAGAATAACTGGATTGACGAGAAATCGAATTTAAGCTACCTCGTACAGGTGCAGGTTCCCGAATACCAGATGGCCAGTTTGAATGATGTTAAGGAGATCCCGATACTGGCAAATCAGGCCCGCCCTGTTTTAGGCGATGTGGCTGATGTTAAAACAGGCACTACCTTTGGCGAAAACGATAACGTAGGCGCTGTGCCGACACTATCGGTAACGGCAAACATCAACAAAAAGGATTTAGGCACGGCGACCAATGATGTACAAAAAGCGATTGACGAATTGGGTAAGCCGCCACGCGGTTTAACAGTTGAGATGCATGGTATGAGCCAAACCCTTACCGATACCCTGAACAGTTTGCAAGGTGGTTTATTGGTAGCGGTATTAGTGATCTTTTTGATGCTGGCGGCAAACTTTCAGTCGTTCAAAATGTCGATGGTGGTACTGTCAACCGTACCTGCCGTATTGTTTGGTTCATTGCTGTTGGTGAAGATCACCGGCGCTACACTTAATCTGCAATCATACATGGGTATGATCATGTCGGTAGGTGTATCTATTTCAAACGCCGTGTTACTCATCACCAATGCCGAAGAACTGCGCAAGCACAATGGCGATGCACTGAAATCAGCCCGTGAAGCGGTAGCATTACGTCTTCGTCCTATATTGATGACCAGTTTGGCTATGATTGTAGGTATGGTACCAATGGCATCGGGCTTAGGTGAGGGTGGTGATCAAACATCGCCGCTTGGTCGCGCAGTTATCGGCGGGCTTATCGCTTCAACCTTTGCCGCGCTGTTGATATTACCATTGGTTTTTGCCTGGGTACAAGGTAACGCCACCACCCAATCTGTTTCATTAGACCCGGAAGATAAAGAAAGTAAATTTTATGTCCCTTTGCACCACCATGAATAAGCTAAAAAACAAATCAATATTGCTTTTTGCCGTTTTAGCAATGGCAATTGGCTCCATGAGCGCCTGTCACTCAGATGAGAAAGAAAAAAAGGAACAGCAGGAAGAGGAACAGCAGCAGGATGCTGTTGAGACTCCAACAGTACAAATTGTGCCGGTAACCAAAGGCAGGTTAAGCAGCAATATCACCATACCCGGTGAGCTGATCCCTTACCAACAGGTTGACCTGTATGCCAAAACCAACAGCTATGTTAAAAAGCTTTTGGTTGATATTGGTACGGAAGTTAAACAGGGCCAGTTATTAGCCGTGCTTGAAGCGCCGGAAATTAATTCACAGTTGGCTGCGGCGCAATCGCGTATTAAACAGTTTGAAGCCGTTTATTTTGCCAGCAAAGCTACTTACGACAGGTTGGTAAGTACCAGCAAAACTCCGGGTACTGTTTCGCAAAACGATCTGGAGCAAGCTGAAGCTAAAAAAAAAGCCGACCAGGCTAATATCGACGCCGCGAAATCTGGTTTAAAAGAGGTGTCGGCCAATTTGGCTTACCTGGAGATCCGTGCTCCTTTTGACGGTGTGATCACCAGTCGTAATGTAAACCTGGGAGCCTACGTCGGTCCGGGGGGTAAAAGTACCGACCCGTTATTTACCATACAGGATCAGGACCGTTTGCGTTTAGTAGTATCTGTACCTGAAATTTACACCGGTGCGCTAAGCAACAAAAGCGAGGTTAAATTTACAGTGAGGGCATTGCCAAGCCAAACATTTACCACCCAGGTAAAACGTATAGCTGGCGCACTTGATGAAAAATTACGTGCCGAGCGCCTGGAGATGGATGTTTATAATAAAGAAAAAAAACTGCTTCCGCACATGTTTGCCGAAGTAAGTGTACCGTTACCTGCCGGTGACAGCACTTATGTAGTACCTAAAACTGCTGTTGCTACTTCAACCGAGAAGGTTTTTGTTATAAAGGTTGTCGACCATAAAGCGGTTTGGGTTGATGTTAAAAAAGGACTGAGCAACGGCGATAGCATCGAAATCTTCGGCGGCGACCTGAAACCTGATGATAAGCTGGTAAAAGCAGCATCAGACGAGATCAGGAATGGATCGACTTTGAAATATTAATAATTTGAATTGGTTGATTTGAATCAACCATATGGATAGTGCGAAGGGATAAAATAGCCCGAAAACTGAAAAGTTTTCGGGCTTCTTTTTTTGTTTGATGAGGAAAGGATATTTGTCATCCTGAGCGATAGCGAAGGATCTTCTTGGATAAGCAGAGCCGCTATGCAGGGCGAAGAAGATGCTTCGTTCCTACCCATGACATAATAATTTAAGCAGGTACAAGTTCCCTATTTAGTTCAAAGGCGAGTTTCTCTAATCGCCTTTGTTTCTGTTCCTTAATGATATTTTCATAGGCTTGCAGCCCTTTTTCCACAAAGTCGGCTCCTTTTACAATTAAACGCCAGTATTGAGCGGCCAGTTTTCTGGCCGTTGCTTTAATAGCTATTGCCGGACCTTTTCTGCTCCTTAATCTTCTTGCAAATGAACCCCAGCCGATATACTTGCTGTTCAATAATCCATGGGCCATTTGTTTGAATATTTGCCCGACGGCCGGTTTACCCTTACTTTTACTTTTGTTCTTTTTCCCTGAACGATCCTGGCCGGGAGATAAACCAAGCCAGCTTGTGAAATGTTTTTCACTTGGCCATCGGCTAAGATCCGAACCCACCTCTGTGTATAACTGTAACCAGTTGTAATCTGTAATACCCGGAAGTTTAGTTGCATCCTTACCATCAAATATTTTTAACAGATGATCTCCCAGGTTGTTGATATGAGGTTTGTTGTGACGGATCGCCTTGCGTTTTCCTTCGCTTATTCCCGGTGGCAGGTTCTTATCCCTGTTGATCCGTTGTAAAACACTATCAATCTGGCTGTCGCATTCCATTATCTGGCCTTGATAAAAACCATAAGCCTTATAGGCCTGACCTAATGCAAAAAGCCCTTGCGCTGTATAATGACCTTGCAGGGCTTTCAATAGCTCTTCCCCTTTATTCTCCCTGATCTTTTTATGGCAAAGTGAAAACAACTTATCAGGATCTCGCTCGCCTTGCAGTATCGCATCGATTAACGCCATCCCGCTTACTCCATGGACCTGGCTTAATACCTCCGGCAAACGGATATTCATTTCTATTAAGGCCTTCTGCATGTGCTGAACATGCATGGCCGCACTCCGAAGATGATCCTCACGAAGGCGCTGGTAACTACGCAATTCTTTGATATGACCTTCGGATACATAACAGCGGTTCAGCAAGCCATAACTATGCAATTGCTGTATCCACTGACAATCTTTTACATCTGTTTTCCTGCCTGGTAACTGGCGCGTCTGTCTTCCGTCAACAAGCCACACATCCAATCCCCCATCTAAAAGAATATCGTAAAGTACATACCAGTATACTCCTGTGGCTTCCATTGCCACTGTACTTACCTTATGCTCCAATAAATAGTTCTTAAGTGATACCAGATCACTGGTGAAAGTCTCAAACGAACGAACCGGCTGGCCTTCAAGACCCACAAATATTTGAATTGGTTGATTTGAATCAACCATATGGATAGTGCGAAGGGATAAAATAGCCCGAAAACTGAAAAGTTTTCGGGCTTCTTTTTTTGTTTGATGAGGAAAGGATATTTGTCATCCTGAGCGATAGCGAAGGATCTTCTTGGATAAGCAGAGCCGCTATGCAGGGCGAAGAAGATGCTTCGTTCCTACCCATGACATAATAATTTAAGCAGGTACAAGTTCCCTATTTAGTTCAAAGGCGAGTTTCTCTAATCGCCTTTGTTTCTGTTCCTTAATGATATTTTCATAGGCTTGCAGCCCTTTTTCCACAAAGTCGGCTCCTTTTACAATTAAACGCCAGTATTGAGCGGCCAGTTTTCTGGCCGTTGCTTTAATAGCTATTGCCGGACCTTTTCTGCTCCTTAATCTTCTTGCAAATGAACCCCAGCCGATATACTTGCTGTTCAATAATCCATGGGCCATTTGTTTGAATATTTGCCCGACGGCCGGTTTACCCTTACTTTTACTTTTGTTCTTTTTCCCTGAACGATCCTGGCCGGGAGATAAACCAAGCCAGCTTGTGAAATGTTTTTCACTTGGCCATCGGCTAAGATCCGAACCCACCTCTGTGTATAACTGTAACCAGTTGTAATCTGTAATACCCGGAAGTTTAGTTGCATCCTTACCATCAAATATTTTTAACAGATGATCTCCCAGGTTGTTGATATGAGGTTTGTTGTGACGGATCGCCTTGCGTTTTCCTTCGCTTATTCCCGGTGGCAGGTTCTTATCCCTGTTGATCCGTTGTAAAACACTATCAATCTGGCTGTCGCATTCCATTATCTGGCCTTGATAAAAACCATAAGCCTTATAGGCCTGACCTAATGCAAAAAGCCCTTGCGCTGTATAATGACCTTGCAGGGCTTTCAATAGCTCTTCCCCTTTATTCTCCCTGATCTTTTTATGGCAAAGTGAAAACAACTTATCAGGATCTCGCTCGCCTTGCAGTATCGCATCGATTAACGCCATCCCGCTTACTCCATGGACCTGGCTTAATACCTCCGGCAAACGGATATTCATTTCTATTAAGGCCTTCTGCATGTGCTGAACATGCATGGCCGCACTCCGAAGATGATCCTCACGAAGGCGCTGGTAACTACGCAATTCTTTGATATGACCTTCGGATACATAACAGCGGTTCAGCAAGCCATAACTATGCAATTGCTGTATCCACTGACAATCTTTTACATCTGTTTTCCTGCCTGGTAACTGGCGCGTCTGTCTTCCGTCAACAAGCCACACATCCAATCCCCCATCTAAAAGAATATCGTAAAGTACATACCAGTATACTCCTGTGGCTTCCATTGCCACTGTACTTACCTTATGCTCCAATAAATAGTTCTTAAGTGATACCAGATCACTGGTGAAAGTCTCAAACGAACGAACCGGCTGGCCTTCAAGACCCACAAATACCTTGCGGGCTCCAATATCTATACCTGCCGCATGAAAATGCATCTTTTCCATACTTATAACGCTTTTTAAACCGTGCCCGAAGGAGTTTAAAGAAAAGACAGGCTACCCATCGGACAAATCACCCACACAAGGGATCGTACCATACCTTCAGACTCTTGCTTCGGAACCATACTCAGCAACAGGCAATAAGCACTATAACTCGGTCGGCCACACTGCACGGTTCAGCAAATCTATGTCATTTCACCTTCAGAGGCCACGGATTTAAACACTCAGCATGACAATTATTGCGAGCATAGACAATAAAAAAGGTGTCATGCTGAGCCCGTCGAAGCATGGTGTGGAGGCCTTTACGCGTGAGTCTTCGACAAGCTCAGACTGGCAGGCCTCTAACTTATCATTTCATTCAATGATTCTATACTATTTCCCCTCTGCCTGCAACTTCTTAATAATCCCCGTACCAACAGCATCCGTACTTTCAGCGGCGTTGGATAGTACTACCACGGCAAGCTTTTTATCAGCATTAAAAGCCAGGAAGCTACTGCTACCATAAGTGCCGCCGTTATGGAAAATGTATTCTACGCCATCAACCAAAATGATATGCCAGCCAAGGGCTATTTTGGCATCTTTGCTGTAAGTAATCTGATGGGTTAGCTCAAAAGCCTTTGATAGCTTGTCTGTACCATTTGCCATGTTTGCCTTTGCATATATCAGCAAATCATTTACCGTTGAATGGAGGGCCCCGCAAGCGGCAAGGGCGTTAAAATCCCAGGCTACTGTTGCATCACCGTACTGGCTGTATACTTTGGTAAAATGGGGGAGTTGTAAAGCGCTTAAATGCTGTAAAGTATTTTTCATCCCTAAAGGACTACATATTACTTCCTGCACCATCTGATCAAATGTTTTGCCGCTTACCTGTGATAATATCGTTCCTAATAAACCAACTCCTAAATTGGAATATGCATATTGTTCTCCCGGTTTACTATTTAGTTTGCAGGTTTTCAGATAACTAAACAGTAGCCGTTTATTATAACTTTTATAAGGATTTGCAGCGCTGGCCGAATCAAACTGAAGGTTTTCCGGAATCCGGGTTAGGCCTGATGTATGATTGCTTAGCGTTTGCAAAGTTATATCATTCAGCGCGACATTGGTTTTTACCGAATCTGGCATGTATTGGGTGATAGGATCGGTTAATTTTACTTTACCCTCGTTGGCGTAATAAGCCAGCAGGGTAGCCGTAAACGTTTTGGTAATGGAACCAACTTCGAACAGCGTATTGGCAGTTGGTAGTTGGTTATTGCCGCGGGCGGTTTCTCCGTAATTATAGGTGCTGATCTGGCCATCTTTTAATATGCCTATGCTCAGGCCTACAGTATTTACTTTTTGAATATACGGGCGGGCAATTTCATCAACCTGTTTGTCCATTGGGTTGATCAGTTTGTTGGATGTAGGTACCTGTGTGGTTTTATCGGCAGTAATGTCTTTATAGGGCTGAAACAGGAAGAGCTCAATTTTATTGCCTGCATCGAGGCTCATGAGCAGTTGTAACGTTACCGACTGAAATACCAGTTTGTAAGTGCTTACCTTATTGTTAACAAAGCTGATCGCCGTTGAACCTTTAATTTCATTTAACGGAAACAATTGTTGCTCGGTAAGGCTGCGGAACTGGCCCGCACTTACGGCATGCCTGAAATTTTGACCGGTTAAGGCATAAATGGAGTCGGCCTGTTTGGCGTTGAAGAATTTTTTCACCAGCACAAATACAGAATCGGTTTTAAACTGCTGATGGCTTTGGGCAAAGGTTACGCCCGGGATAAATAAAAGTAAGATAAAACAGAACCTGAGTTTCATGAAAAGTAATTCGTGGTTAATTAAATGTGGTTTAGTCTGAACGAAAAGGTAGACTTAAGACTACTGACTTAAATATCCTGATAATCTTTAGCAAAGTAATTATTAGCCAAAGGATCAGTTAGGCGCACAAAACGTTTCTCGTTATATTTCCATTTCATGCGGAATATGATAACGGCAATACCTGCGCCAATTATATAATTATAACCAATAAAAGCAAACATGTCGCCGGGTTCGGCCAAAAGCGTGTGCAGATTGGTTTTGCCGCTTACCTTAAACCAGATAATGCTTGTTATGATTGATAGGGCTAACCCGAAAATGAGCCCTCCATCAATAACACAATAATTCCACATACCGCGTTTACGCGAATGCTCCCACTTTTTTACAAAGCTGATATTGTCAATGTCTTCTTCGGTGAGGCCTTTGGCCTTAAGTTTTTCGGCCTGGGTTAGTTTGTATTGATAACGATAATAACCTTGTACAAACGAGAATGGGAAGAATACCAGGAAGATAATATTGTTGTGATCATAAAAATACAACGCGGCAATAACGGCAAGATAAACCAGTTCTCCTTTATAAGTATGTTTCAGATATGTTTTAAAATTAAATTTCATACCTGAAACATGCTGCTTATATGGTTGGTGTTTGTCCAGCCAGCAGGTAAAGCACTGCCATTCGTACCGCTACCCCATTTTCTACCTGGTCGAGAATGATAGACTGTTTACTGTCGGCTACATCGCTGGTGATCTCCACGCCGCGGTTGATAGGGCCGGGGTGCATTACGGTGATCTCTTTATCTAATGAATCCAGAATAGTTTTGTTAAGACCGAAGAGCATGGTATACTCTCTAAGCGAAGGAAAATACTTAATATCCTGCCGCTCCAGCTGAATGCGGAGCATATTGGCAACATCGCACCAGTTAAGAGCTTTGATGAGGTTGTGTTCAACCTTTACTCCCAATGAGCCAATATATTTTGGAATGAGCGTGGTTGGCCCGCAAACCATTACCTCGGCGCCCAATTGTTTCAAGCAAAGGATGTTGGAAAGCGCCACACGCGAGTGCAGGATATCACCTACAATCACCACTTTTTTGCCTGCCACATCGCCATATTTTTCGCGGATAGAGAAGGCATCAAGCAAAGCCTGTGTAGGGTGCTCATGAGCACCATCGCCGGCATTTACGATCTGAGCTTTTACATGTTTTGACAGAAAGATCCCGGCACCGGCATAAGGGTGGCGCATTACCACCATATCAACCTTCATAGCCAGGATGTTGTTCACGGTGTCGATCAGTGTTTCGCCTTTGCTTACAGATGATGAAGATGCCGCGAAGTTGATCACATCTGCCGAAAGTCTTTTTTCGGCCAGCTCAAATGATAAACGGGTACGGGTTGAGTTTTCAAAGAAAATATTGGCAATGGTAACATCACGCAACGACGGCACTTTCTTGATCGGCCGGTTTAAAACAGATTTAAAAGTATCGGCAGTTTCAAATATCAGCTCAATATCTGCCCGGTTCAAATCTTTTATACCCAATAAGTGTCGTGTGCTCAGTCCTGCCATGTTATTTTGATTTCGGATTTCGGATGTTCGATTTCGGATTTTATTTTGAATGTTTTTATTTCTTATTATTTGATTTTTGATTTTCTTTCGCTGTTTTACCAATTGCGGTGAAAATGGCAGTAAGCTCATTGGCTTCCTTTTTAAGATTAGGCAGAGCTGTCGAATTTATTAAGCCTGATTCTTCAATCAGCTCTAACCAATAAACCGATTCATCGGCTTCTTCTTCAACGATTACAATCTTATTGATAAAATCAGCGGTAGATTTTCCTCTGCATGCCGACCTGTAATTTGCACCAACTGATGTTGAACTTCGTAATAGTTGATGTGTTAAAATATCAAGAGAACGCAAACGGGGAGCTGCTTCAACAAACTTGATAACGTCTATTGCGAACTTTTTTGTCCTGTTTTTTAGTTCTGCTTTGTCCATTTCTAAATTCTTATTTTATAAAATCGGCAATTCGAAATCAAATAAATCCGAAATCGAACATCCGAATTCCGAAATCATTCAGAAACCAGTACTATCTTGTCTTCCCCATCAGTATCTTTCCAGCTAACTACTACTTTTTGTGACGCGATAGAATCAACCTCGATACCCACATAATCGGCAGATACCGGGATGTGGCGCGAGTAACGGCGATCAACCAAAGCCAAAAGCTCTATTTTCTCCGGCCTGCCGAATGCCTGCATGGCATCCATTGCGGCGCGGATAGTGCGGCCTGTCCACAGTACATCATCCATCATGATCACTTTTTTACCTTCAATAATAAAATCTATTTTGGTTTGGTTAGGCACTAACTGTGATTCCCGGCGGCGAAAATCATCGCGGTAAAAAGTGATGTCAAGGTCGCCCTGCAATATATTTTTATCGGGAAGGATTTTTCTCAGTTCTTCGGCAACGCGTTTGGCTAAATAAATGCCGCGCGGCTGGATACCAATTAATACGGTATTTGAAAAGTCGTTATGATTTTCAATTAACTGGCGACATAAACGTTGTATGGTAATTTGAAACTTTTGTCCGTCGAGCAGTGTTAGATTTTGCATCGTATGGGTGGATTTGGGCAAAAGTAATAATTTGTTTTGAGTTTTGGAGGATGAGTTTTGAAGGAGGATAATAGATTATCCTTTATTAAATAAGATGTCTTCTTTACGTCATTGCGAGTTACCATCAGGGAAACCTGAAAAAAATCGTGATGACGTTTAAAATATACTTTAGCGATACAGTGCGGGGGCCGCGTTAGGGATTGCAGTGGAAAACCCACAACGCGGGTAAGCCGTTGCGTTGCGGGAAAGGCGAGGATTTGCAGCGTAAAGCACCGGCCGCAGGCAACGCCCATATCTATAATATCAATCAAAAAATATATCTTATAATCAATAAATTACAATCACGTCATTATACGGAACGAAGCAATCCCTGCATGTAGAGGCGTTTTTATAAGCGCCCAGTAAAGTTCGCGATTGCTTCACACCTTTATAGCAATGATGTGGAATTAAAAAAGTTCACCTCAACAAAAAAGCCCCTCTGGAAACCGGAGGGGCTTATATAAGCTTAAGCTAAAATTATGCTTCTTCTTCAGAGCTGTTAGCAGCAGGTGCAGCCTTGCGGGCTTTGTTTTCAGCACCTTCCATTTGCTCTTTTAACTGAGCTAATACGCTAAGATCGCCTAAAGTTGATTTTTCAACAGAATCTTTCACTTTTTTCACCGCGTTAGTAGCAGCTTTTGCTTCTTTTTTGCGGTTTTCAAATTCCT
Source organism: Mucilaginibacter sp. SJ (assembly GCF_028993635.1). NCBI lineage: Bacteria > Pseudomonadati > Bacteroidota > Sphingobacteriia > Sphingobacteriales > Sphingobacteriaceae > Mucilaginibacter > Mucilaginibacter sp. SJ. Next base: position 2,258,651 of record NZ_CP118631.1, on the reverse strand, counting down.
GTACGCGGGCATCAGCGCGGGCTTCTTCCCAAATACGAGAGTGTGAAATAACGATACGTTTGTTTTCTTTGTTAAATTCAATGATCTTGAATTCAGCAGCTTCTTCGGCTTTTAAGCTCTTACCGTCTTCTTTAACCAGGTGTTTGGTTGGCGCGAAGCCTTCAACACCGTAAGGTAAAGCAACGATTGCACCTTTGTCGGTTACTTTGATAACAGTACCTTCATGGATCGAGTCGATAGTGAAGATAGTTTCAAAAGTATCCCAAGGGTTTTCTTCAAGCTGTTTGTGGCCTAAGCTCAATTTGCGGTTTTCAACATCAAGTTCAAGTACAACCACGTTTAATTTTTCACCAACTTTAGTGAATTCGTTAGGGTGGTTAACTTTTTTAGACCAAGAAAGGTCTGAGATGTGGATTAAGCCGTCGATGCCGTCTTCCAGTTCAACAAACACACCAAAGTTGGTCATGTTTTTAACTGTAGCTACGTGCTGAGTACCAACTGCGTACCTTTCAGCAGCGTTTTGCCATGGATCAGGAGTTAATTGTTTGACACCTAATGACATTTTACGCTCTTCGCGGTCTAAAGTCAATACTTGAGCTTCGATCTCATCACCAACTTTCAGGAATTCCTGAGGGTTGCGCAGGTTTTGTGACCATGACATTTCTGATACGTGGATCAAACCTTCAACACCAGGGATGATTTCAAGGAATGCGCCGTAATCAGCAACGGTAACGATTTTACCTTTAACTTTTGAACCAACCTGAATTTCTTCAGAAAGGCTTTGCCAAGGGTGAGGGGTTAATTGTTTCAAGCCAAGAGCGATACGTTTTTTCTCGTCATCAAAGTCAAGAACAACAACGTTGATCTTTTGATCCAATGCCAAAATTTCGCGTGGGTGCTCAATACGGCCCCATGAAATATCTGTAATGTGCAGTAAGCCGTCAACACCACCAAGGTCAATAAATACACCAAAGTCGGTAATGTTTTTAACGGTACCTTCCAATACCTGACCTTTTTCAAGGCGTGCAACAATTTCAGTTTTTTGGTTTTCCAGATCGTCTTCGATAAGCACTTTGTGCGATACCACAACGTTCTTGAATTCGTGGTTGATTTTAACAACTTTGAATTCCATAGTTTTACCTACATACACATCGTAATCCCTGATAGGTTTGATATCGATCTGTGAGCCAGGTAAGAAGGCTTCAACGCCCATAATGTCAACAATTAAACCACCTTTAGTACGGCTCTTCACAAAACCGGTGATGATTTCATCATTATCAAGGGCTGAATTAATGCGCTCCCATGATTTTTGAGTTTTTGCGCGTTTGCGTGAAAGTACCAACTGACCGTTAGCATCTTCCTGCGACTCAACAAAAACGTCAACTTTGTCACCGATTTTAAGATCAGGTGTGTCACGGAATTCTGATACTGATACTAAACCGTCTGATTTGAAACCTACGTTAAGCACAACATCTTTGTTGTTAACGTTAACAACAGTACCGGTGATAATTTCGCCTTTGGTGATAGAGCTGAAAGTTCCATCATACAATTTCTCAAATTTCTCACGGTCGTCATCGCTGTAGTTACCAAATTTTTTGTCGTCAGCATCCCAGTCGAAATCTTCGCTTGGTGTAGCTGCAATTTTTGATTTGATCTCTTCGATTGATATTGAATCAGCCTCTGATTCAATAGTTTCTTTTTCGCCAGACGCGTTCACTGTACCCAGTTCAGCTTCTTTCGCTTTTAATTCTTTTTCTGCTTCTTGTTTTTTTGCCATTAAATAATTTTTCTCCTTTTCCCAATTTGTTAATTGGGACTGCAAAGGTACGGATATATTTTATTGAAAAAAGAAATTTTTTAATGTTAATTGCTTATATTTTAGGTGTTTTTATAGGTTTTTTGGCAGATTGAGCGGGTAGGGGTTAAAGTTGAAGAGAATTTTACGCTGAATAAACCATTTGATAACATGCTTTGTGTTGTTTCTGTGCTATAAATTAATGAGTTATAATGGGCGAAATCTACTCACCTCCAACTAACTTAGCATCTATCTCTTCAAAAATGAGCATGAAATCATCAAGCATTTCTTCGCGGTAGATACTCAAAATATCATCCATTATTACCTCCTGCTCAGGTGTGAAGGGATTTTTCCAAACACGCATGCAGATACGTTTGAGCGCATAGGCAATTTGATGGGTTTCGGCATAAGTATGCAAATACTGGCTTTTTTTAAAGCTTTCGTAAAACTTGAAGAAAACGGCGGTATCCTCAAGTCCGGCAAAGATTAAAAAGCTTCTTATTTTATCTTCCCGGCAACCGGCCAAATGATTGTAAAATTCACTGACGCTTATTTTACCTGTGGTTAGCAGCAGGTTATCAATAATTAACTCAAGCGCAATATGACCTAAAAAAAATGGTTTAACCGGCGAGTTTATTAAGGCAGGGGCCAACAGCTTTTTAAGCTCATTAGAACGGGTGGTAAAAAAGGCGGATGAGTGAAAATACCGGTCGACATCAAGGTGTTTGTTCCATCCTGCTATGATCGAATTAACCTCGTTATCAATGTGGTGCAGTTTTTCTGGATGAAGGATGATGTTTTTATCGGCGTTTTTCAGCAGGTCGGGTAGCACCGTTCCCAGCACATGGTAGCAGTTGTTAGTATCCCTGTCGAAATAAAAATGCGATAAAAAATTCATAAGCCTTGCCTTGCAAAATACCCGGTTTTGCTCAAGATACAAAATATAAGTAATTATTTGAAACTGATTTTACCTGTAGTTAACCTATATAGATACGAATCATTCCGGGTAGTGGGCAATTAAATCGAATTGCACGAATTTTTCAGAGGGGTGTATCTACAATTAGTGTAATTCGATCTAATTACTGAAAATTAGTGTATCAATTTCATTTATATTTGCACCTTTTTGAAACAGAACTTGATATGAACTTTGTTGAAGAATTACGCTGGCGCGGCATGCTGCATACCGAAATGCCCGGAACCGAGGATATGTTAAATAAAGGTATGGCTTCGGGGTATATCGGGTTTGACCCAACTGCCGATTCATTGCATGTTGGTCACCTTACCCAGATCATGACCCTGATCCACTTTCAGCGCGCAGGCCATAAACCATATGCATTGGTTGGTGGTGCTACCGGCATGGTGGGCGATCCGTCGGGCAAATCGGCCGAGCGTAATTTATTATCAGAGGATGTGCTGCAGCATAACCTGGAAGCTGTAAAAAAGCAGCTCACCCGTTTCCTTGATTTTAATACCGGCGCCAACAGTGCCGAAATGGTGAACAATTACGATTGGTTTAAAAACTTTACTTTTCTTGATTTTATCCGCGATGTGGGTAAACACATTACGGTTAACTATATGATGGCCAAAGATTCGGTGAAGAAACGTTTGGAGGGCGACACAGGTATGTCGTTCACAGAGTTTACTTACCAATTGGTACAAGGCTATGATTTTTACTACCTGTGGAAACACCATAACTGCTCATTACAAATGGGTGGCAGCGATCAATGGGGAAACATTGTTACCGGTACTGAGCTAATCCGTCGCAAAGATAGCGGTGAGGCTTTTGCCTTAACTACCAACCTCATCAAAAAAGCTGATGGTACCAAGTTTGGTAAAACCGAAAGCGGGGCTGTTTGGCTTGATGCTGGGCGTACTTCGCCTTACCAGTTTTACCAGTTTTGGCTAAACACTACCGACGTTGATGCTAAATCATACATCCGCATTTTTACCTTGCTTGATCGTGAGGTTATTGAAGCGATGGAGGTTGAGCATGATGCGGCGCCACATACCCGCGTATTGCAGAAAGCATTGGCTAAGGATATCACCATTCGTGTACACGGCGAAGCCGAATATGAAAAGGCGATAAAATCGTCGGAGTTTTTATTTGGTAATATTGGCATTGAGTTTTTAAATGAACTTAATGATAATGAGGTATTAGACTTATTTGCCGGTGTGCCTAATTATAATATAGCATTGAGTGAATTGGAGCAGGGTATTAATGCTGCTGATCTTTTAGCTGCTAAAACAGCTGTTTTTGCCTCCAAAGGCGAGGCTAAAAAGATGATACAAGGCGGTGGCGTTGCTATCAATAAAGTTAAGATTGGCACTGCTGATGACGTATATAATAATGATGTCCTAATTGGCGGTAAATTTATTGTAGCACAAAAAGGTAAAAAGAACTATTTCCTTATAATTGCAGAATAAGTTCCTGATCAGACTTACGAAGTTTCCAAAACTTCGTAAGTCTTAAAACCATAGGTCAATGACTTAATGAACAATGACCCAATGATAAAAAAGCGATAGGTTAAATAAAATCTGTCGCTTTTTTGTTGGCTTTAATATTTGCAAATGCGACAAATGGTAATTATATTTGTATATATGTCGTATAAAGCAAAGCCGGATACTAAAAATGAGGTTAATGAGCCCATGGCAGCTTATGTTGTTCAGGGAGCTATGCCTTCGTTTTATAGTTTATTGAATGGCTCAAAACAGGTAAAAGCATCTTCTGATTTTGATATCATCAGCCTGGCACGTAAGGGTTTCCCTAAAAGTGCCTTACTTTCTCTGGCAAAAAAGATCTCCCTTAATATCCAGGAGCTTGCCAATATACTGCATATCTCCGAACGTACCTTACAACGCTACGAGGATGATGTCATTATCAAAACCGAATATGCCGAAAAGGCTATTGAACTTGCACGGCTTTATACCCGTGGTGAGGAGGTTTTTGAATCGATGGATAAATTCAAGATCTGGATCAAAACGCCGTCGGTGGTTTTCAGAGGAGAGGCACCCGTTACTATCCTGGATACATCTGCCGGCTTCGACATGGTTTTTAAAGAGCTTGGCCGCATCGAACATGGTATTTTTGCCTGATGATACTTTACCGTATTACCAAATGCAATTACGCCGCCGATCTGAGTGGCACCGGGGCTCGATTATATGGAGGTCGGTGGAACAGCGAAGGCAAGCCGATGCTTTATCTTGCTTCCTCCAGATCATTAGCGGTGCTTGAGGTGTTGGTACATTTGGATCCGTTGATAATACCGGGTAATTATTGTTTAACCGAAATTGAAGTGCCGGATAGCAAAATAATCACTGTGGAGGCTGAGCAATTACCTGAAGACTGGCGTGATATATCCGGTCCGGTAATTTTGCGCCAACTTGGCGACGCTTTCCTAAAAAAGCAGGAGTATTTAATAATGAAAGTACCATCATCAATTGTCCCCGCCGAATATAACTATCTGCTCAACCCCTTGCATCCCGATGCTTGTGAGGTGAAACTTTTAAAAAAAGAACCTTTTAGTTTTGACAGGCGGCTTATTTATTAGTCATTAACTCATTTTGATAAATCGTCATTAAGTCATTTGGGGGTGGTTATTGCATAGCAGCTAACCAAATAACCAAACAAAAAAGCCACCTGTTATATAACCGGTGGCTTTAATATCTCTTTTTAGATTAAAATTAACCTAAATATGATTTCAGGATCTTGCTCCTTGAAGTATGACGCAAGCGTTGCAAGGCTTTGTCCTTGATCTGGCGCACACGCTCGCGGGTTAAATTAAACTTCTCACCAATTTCCTCTAATGAAAGCGGGTGGTTAGTTCCTAAGCCAAAGAACAATACAATGATCTCGCGCTCGCGCTCAGTTAAGGTTGATAGTGAACGTTTGATCTCTTCAGATAATGACTCATTGATCAGGATCGAATCGGTGTTTGGTTCCTGGTTTTCCAGTACATCAAGCAATGTATTTTCTTCGCCCTGTACAAACGGTGCATCCATTGATACGTGGCGGCCCGAGTTACTCAGTGTGTCGGAGATCTTATCAACAGTGGTCTCCAATATATCAGCAAGTTCTTCGGGCGATGGTTCGCGCTCATACTCCTGTTCAAGTTTTGAAAAAGCCTTGCTGATTTTACTTAATGAACCTACCTGGTTAAGCGGTAAACGCACAATACGCGATTGCTCGGCAATAGCCTGCAATATCGACTGGCGGATCCACCATACGGCATATGATATAAATTTAAAGCCTTTGGTTTCATCAAAACGCTTGGCGGCTTTAATTAAGCCGAGGTTGCCCTCGTTAATTAAATCGCCCAGTGTGAGGCCCTGGTTTTGGTATTGTTTAGCAACAGATACAACAAAGCGAAGGTTAGTTTTGGTTAAACGCTCCAATGCCGCCTGGTCGCCCTCGCGGATCTTTTGGGCTAAAATTACTTCTTCTTCGGCGGTTATTAGGTCTACCTTACCAATCTCGTGCAGATATTTATCAAGCGATTGCGACTCGCGATTGGTAATGGATTGCGTTATTTTGAGTTGTCTCATCTATTTAATAAACCTCTCTATTCGTTATATTCTGAATAGAACGTGCAAAGCTAATATTTTGTTTCTAAAATAAAACATATAAATCAGAAATAGCAATACCAGTGTCAAATTTTATATTTAAAATTTTAAATTTATGTATAACGACTAAAATTTATTGTAAAACACTTAATTTATTGTGTTATTTAATAAATATTGTTTTTATTTGAATAGGATTAATATCATAACGTAATGAAAAAGGTACGCGCCGTCCAAACACTTGTTTAAATAGTATTTGATTTGTTTATTTTTCAATATATGGCTGCCGGCGTACAGCAGGGTTTTAAGGTGTGATAGAGGATAGGATAAAGACAACCGATGGCAGTAAAAGATGCGGATCAATATTACAGGGCACTATCGACAGAAGAATCATTTCACAAGAATAAGAGCAAACGTAATAGCTAAAGGATATAATTATAAATAGAGATATTGAGATTAATAATGATAATATCTGCTGTGTGGCTATTAAAGTAATTGAAAATGGGTTTATACTTATTATTAACTGTAATGTAAGTTATGGGCATAATTATTAATTTGGATGTAATGATGGCAAAGCGCAAAATGTCATTAAATGAGTTGAGCGGCAGGGTAGGGATCACCATATCAAATCTCTCGATCCTTAAAACGGGTAAAGCAAAAGCCATCCGTTTTGAAACCCTCGAAGCTATATGTAAGGCGCTTGACTGCCAGCCAGGGGATATTCTGGAATATAGGTGAAAGGTGAAAGGTGAAAGGTGAAAGGTGAAAGGTGAAAGGTGAAAGGTGAAAGGTGAAAGGTGAAAGGTGAAAGGTGAAAGGTGAAAGGTGAAAGGTGAAAGGTGAAAGGTGAAAGGTGAAAGGTGAAAGGTGAAAGGTGAAAGGTGAAAGGTGAAAGGACATTATGTTAAATAAGAGATATTATCTCATATCTCAAATCTCATATCTCACGTCTCATATCCAATCAGACAAAAAAAAGCCGCCCGTTAGGGCGGCCCTATTCATTAAATAGAAAAGCTATTAAACGCTTTTTTCTGCTTTAACAACCGCATGGATGCTCATAGGTTGTTTATTCATCTCTTTTTGGGTCCTGGCACTGGTTGCAGCCGGATGGCTGTTGAGGTGCGGGGCAATAACCAATGAAACTATCGACATTAACTTAATGAGGATATTCATGGATGGGCCTGAAGTATCTTTAAACGGATCACCTACAGTATCACCTGTTACGGATGCTTTGTGTGGTTCCGATTTTTTGTAGAAAATTTCGCCATTGATATCGCAGCCTTTCTCAAATGATTTTTTGGCGTTGTCCCATGCACCACCTGCATTGCTTTGGAAAATCCCCATCAATACACCCGATACGGTAACACCGGCCAGCAAGCCGCCTAAGACTTCGGGGCCAAAGGCAAAACCGATAATGATAGGTGTGATCAGCGCTATTAAACCAGGGGCAACCATTTCGCGGATAGATGCTTTGGTAGATATGGCTACGCATTTTTCGTATTCGGGTTTCCCTTCATAGGTCATGATGCCAGGGATTTCGCGGAACTGGCGCCTAACTTCTTCTACCATGGCCATGGCCGCCCTGCCCACCGCCGCGATAGCTAAGGCAGAAAAAATGAACGGGATCATTCCGCCAACAAACAGACCTGCCAGTACGTTGGCTTTATAAATATCAATATGTTCAATACCTGCAACGCCCACAAAAGCCGCAAATAAAGCTAATGAAGTTAATGCTGCCGAAGCAATAGCAAAACCTTTGCCCGTAGCGGCTGTAGTGTTACCAACAGCATCCAGGTTATCGGTACGGTGGCGTACTTCTTCGGGCAGGCGGCTCATTTCGGCAATACCACCGGCGTTATCGGCAATTGGCCCAAAGGCATCGATAGCCAGCTGCATGGCTGTAGTTGCCATCATACCGGCAGCGGCAATAGCTACACCGTATAAACCGGCAAAATAATATGACCCGTAAATACCCGATGCCAAAACAAGGATAGGCAGCACGGTTGATTCCATACCAACTGATAAACCACCGATGATATTGGTAGCGTGACCGGTTGATGACTGCCTGATAATACTCAATACCGGGCGTTTACCCATGGCGGTGTAGTACTCGGTTATAATCGACATTAAAGTACCTACTACCAGGCCAACCAATATCGATCCAAAAACACCGTTTTTAGTAAAAGGTATCACGTCAGTTTTTACCACCCCGTTAACTTCATCACGTACCATGTGAAATTCGCCCGAAGGCAACATCCATTGTACAACAAAATAAGTAGCTACAGCAGTTAGTATAATTGATGCCCAGTTACCTATGTTCAATGCTTTTTGCACACTGTCGGTTTCTGATTTGATTTTCACCATGGCTGCGCCTACTATCGAAAATATCAAGCCAAGGCCTGCAATTACCATTGGCAGCAATACCGGGGCAATACCGCCAAAATTATCATGTGATACAATCTCGCGTCCCAGTACCATGGTAGCCAGCATAGTGGCTACATATGATCCAAAAAGGTCGGCGCCCATACCGGCAACGTCACCCACGTTATCCCCTACGTTATCGGCAATGGTGGCCGGGTTACGCACATCGTCTTCAGGAATGCCGGCTTCAACTTTACCTACCAGGTCGGCACCTACATCGGCCGCTTTGGTGTAAATACCGCCGCCAACGCGGGCAAACAACGCTATGGATTCTGCACCTAATGAAAAACCGGCTAAAACGTCAAGCGCTTTTGCCATGGCTTCGCCGTTAACACTACTGCCTGCTATTTTAACAACATAAAACTGATAAAAAACAATAAAAAGCGATCCTAAACCAATAATAGCCAAACCGGCCACACCCAGGCCCATTACGGTTCCGCCGGTAAACGATACTTTTAAAGCTTGTGCCAAACTGGTGCGTGCAGCCTGTGTAGTACGTACATTAGCTTTGGTAGCAATACGCATCCCCAGGTAACCTGCAAAGGCAGATAGGAATGCGCCTATCACAAATGATATGGCAATAACCCAGCTTGAAGTGGCAACCGTAGTGCCCGACCAGGCCAGCAAAATACCTGCAACGGCAACAAAGCCGCCTAATATTTTCCATTCGGCACGTAAAAAGGCCATAGCTCCATCGGCAATGTAACCGGCAAGTGTGGCCATGTCGCCGTCACCGGCGTTTTGTTTGGTAACCCAGGCGGCCTTAATAGCCATAACAAGAATCCCGATAAGCCCCAAAACAGGAATTAAATAAATTAAATAATTGTTCAGAAAATCCATATCACAAATTTGGTTTAATAAAGTAGTACTGCTTGGTTTTAACAGTGTTTAATAACAATTGGTGATTGCAAAATAGTAATTTTATTTATTTACTATAGTGATCGTTAATATTAAAGTTTTTTGAATAGTTTAGAGATTTAAACCCTAAAATAATATATGGCGAAAAACTCATCGCAACCCAAAATGAAACATGAGCTGAGCTTGCTGGACGGTACCATGCTGGTATCGGGTTCCATGATAGGCTCAGGTATTTTTATTGTTAGTGCCGATATTACCCGTAATGTTGGCTCTGCCGGCTGGCTGATAGCTATCTGGGTTATCACCGGTTTCATGACCCTTACCGCGGCCCTAAGTTATGGCGAATTAAGCGGGATGTTTCCCAAAGCCGGCGGGCAATATGTATATTTAAAGGAGGCTTATAATAAGCTTATCGCTTTTTTATATGGCTGGAGCTTTTTCGCGGTGATCCAAACAGGTACTATTGCCGCGGTAGGTGTTGCTTTTAGTAAGTTTGCTGCGTATTTGATACACCCACTTAGCGAGGAGAACATTCTTTTTCAACTCGGTTTCTTAAAGATCAGTGCAGCCCAGTTGATGTCGATTTTCATCATTGTATTACTTACTTATATCAATACCAAAGGAGTAAAAAGTGGCAAACTTATCCAAACCACATTCACACTTACCAAGCTTTTAAGTTTGTTTGGTTTGATCATATTTGGTTTTGTAGCACTAAAGCCCGAAATATGGCATGCCAACTGGAGTAACGCCTGGGATATTCATAACCTTAAAGCGGATAATACAACTGTTAGCCTTACCCTTGCTGCTGCCATGGGGGCTATTGCAGCTTCGATGGTAGGTTCGATATTCAGTAGTGATGCCTGGAATAGCGTAACCTTTATAGCAGGTGAAATGAAAAACCCCAAAAGGGATGTTGCCTTAAGCCTTGGTCTGGGTACTTTGATCGTCACCATTATTTATGTATCGGCTAATGTGGCTTATACTGGTGTGCTTTCCATGCATGATATAGCGACGGCCGAAAAAGACCGCGTTGCGGTAGCTGCATCACACGTGATATTCGGCAACCTCGGTACTTATATCATTGCAATAATGATCATGATATCAACTTTTGGCTGCAATAACGGCCTGATACTTTCGGGTGCAAGGGTTTATTACACTATGGCAAAAGACGGGTTATTCTTTAAACAAACAGGTGAATTAAATAAATCTGGCGTACCCGAGTTTGGTTTATGGATCCAGGCCGTGGTAGCTTCGATACTTTGCCTAAGCGGCCGTTACGGTGATTTGTTGGATATGATATCCTTTGTAGTGGTTATTTTTTATGTTCTTACCATCTTCGGCATTTATATCCTGCGGAGAAAACATCCAAATGCTGAGCGCCCTTATAAAGCACTGGGATACCCAATTTTGCCTGCCATATACATTATTATGGGACTGATATTTTGTGTATTGTTGATCATTTACAAACCGCAGTTTACCTGGCCTGGCTTAATTATTGTATTGATTGGTGTGCCCATATATTATATTTCGCAACGGAACGTTAAAAAACAGGATGAGGCGCTTACTGGTAATTAGTTTTTTATTTATAGGAGGATCTGTTGCGGCGCAAACGCTTCAGCAAAAAATATCAAATGCTTTTGGCCGTTTACAGACCGATAGCCAGTGCAATTATGCTTCGGTATCGTTAACTGTGCTTGATGCCAAAACCGGGGAGCAGGTGTTTGGTGGTAACCCTAACATGGGTTTGGCTACCGCTTCAACGCTTAAAACCATTACCAGTATTACGGCCTTTAATATTTTAGGGCCCGATTTTCAATATCAAACGCAATTGGGTTATACCGGTGAGATTGGTGCCGACGGCACGCTTACCGGCGATATTATCATTAAAGGAGCCGGCGACCCAACCCTGGGCAGCTGGCGTTATGAGCAAACCAAAGAGGGGCATGTAATAGCCCTTATGGCGGATGCCCTGCAAAAGGCCGGGATCAAAAAAGTTAACGGCCGCATCATTGGCGATGACAGCATTTTCGGTACCCAATCCATTCCCGAAGGCTGGATCTGGCAGGATATCGGCAACTATTACGGAGCCGGTACATCGGGTCTTTGCTGGCGCGAAAATCAGTTTGATATAAAGCTGCGTACGGGTGCGGTTGGTAGCCCGGTTGGCATATCACGTACTGTTCCGCTGATGCCATACCTTGCATTTAAAAGCGAGTTGACAAATGGTTCTGCCGGCTCAGGCGATAATGCTTATGCTTTTTTACCGGTTGGCAGTAAAGTAATATATCTGCGCGGAACTTATGCTGTTGATCAGGAAAAAAAAAGTATTTCGGCCGCTGTCCCCGATGCTGCTTATGATGCTGCGTTGCGGCTCAATGATACGCTGAGGAGTTTAGGTATCATTATTGGTAATGAGCCGGAGTCAGCCAATACTTTGAGCGCTAAAAACCTGCCATTGCCCATAATTACTAAAAATCTGGCAACTATATCATCACCAACTTTAAGCAAAATAGTTTACTGGCTTAACCAGAAAAGTATTAACCTTTACGCTGAGCAGTTACTCAAAACCATAGCCTGGAAACAGGGCCGCAAGCCTACAACGGCAAATGGTGTGGATGAGGTACAAAAGTTTTGGGCGGCCAAAGGGATAGATGCCCGTAGCATGAATATTTACGACGGTAGCGGCCTTTCGCCCGGTGACAGGGTAACTACGTTAACGCTGGCCCGCATCCTGCAATCGGCAAAGAAGGAAAGCTGGTTTGCCGATTTTTATACAAGTCTGCCGGTTTATAATGATATGAAAATGAAAAGCGGTAGCATCAATAATGTGTTGTGTTATGCCGGTTATCAAACCAAAAACGGCCGAGAGCTTTGTTTTTCTATCATGGTTAATAATTTCAGCGGCCCGAGCCGGAGTATAAAGGAGAAAATGTTTAGGGTGTTGGATGAATTGAAGTAGGTCCCTGCCCCCTGAGAGGATTTTTATATCAACTTTTATTCTATTGGTAAACACCTTAACTTTATTGGAACCGTAATATCGAACCGATAATGAAAAGTTATAAACTTATTTTCCTTGCAGCACTGTCATTTGCGGCCTGCAAAAGCAAAACCAGCTCAAATGATGACGTGCAGTCTATCAAATTTAAGTTCACCGAGCTTGGCCGCGAAACGCAGTTCAGGATCACCTGCGATAAGTTTGATTATTACTTCCCCGAAGGGAAAGAAAAAAACTTTGATAAAAAGCCGGGCATTGACAGCGTGATGCAATTACTTACCGGTATGAAAATGGTAAATGACGGTACAGAACCGGACGTGCGCGGGAAGATCTATATTACACACACTGCTAAAGCCGTTGATACCGTATGCGTTGGCGCTAAAGCACTCAGCTACAAAGGTACAACTTATGAAACGCCACAGGAGCTGTTGGTGTTGATACAAAAATAGGTTGCACAGGGGTGCAAATGGTTTGTTGTAATCAAGCCATTGCTCAGAGAATGAGCAGGATCATCTAAAAATAGCAGCGGTCAGTTTTTCATTTTGGCCAACCGTTCGGGCGAAAGCACGGTGATCTGGCTTCCTTTTTTATCGATTAGGTTTTCATCTTTAAAATCGGTAAGGGTACGGCTCACGGTTTCAGTTGCTACGCCGGCCATGGCAGCAAGGTCTTCGCGCGAAATTTTGAAATCCCCGCCCTGCTGTTTATGCAGTCGCATCAGGGTATCGGCCATCCTTTTCCGTACTGAGTTATACGCAAGCTGCAATAATTGTTCTTCCCGGTCGCGGATATGGTTAGAGAGTAGTTTGATAAACTCACGCGCAATATCAGGATATAAATTGAGCAGGTTATCCAGTTGGTCTTTAGGGATCAGGCACAGCTGGCTGTCCTCCAGGGTGGTTGCTGTATCTGTGTAAGCCTCGTTCGAGAGCATGGCATTTACCCCCAGGTATTCCTCGGCAGAGTGGATGGCGGTCATCAGCTCACGGCCATCGTTTGCCAGTTTAACGGTTTTAACCCTGCCTTTCAATATCAGGTACAAACCATTCCCTTTATCACCATCGTAATAAATTACCTGGTCTTTTTTAAACAGGCGTACCTTGCGTTCGCTAATAATATGTTTAAGTTCGGTGAGACCGCTGTTCTTCGATACAATTGAGTGTAGGTTTTCGAGCGATTGACTATAAAAGCTTTGCTGGGCAGTTTTTTTCCTGAGCCTGCTTTCAATGGCGTTCAGTAGTTCAATATCATCAAAAGGCTTGGTTAAGTAATCATCGGCACCCATTTCCATGCCTTTACGTTGGTCAATCCGTTCGGCCTTTGCGGTTAAAAATATAAAAGGTATGGCGGCGGTTTCGGGATTTTTATTCAGCATAAATAAAACCCCATAACCATCAAGCTCGGGCATCATGATATCGCAAAGTATTACATCGGGCAGGTTGTTAACGGCCAGTTCAATACCGGTTTTACCATTATCGGCCTCAAATACCGTGTAACCGGCCAGCCCCAGTATTTCTACCACGTTTTCGCGGATATCGTTGTTATCTTCGATGATCAGGATTTTTTGGCTCATGATGCAGAAAATGAAATGGTGAATGAAGTACCCTCGTTTACGTTACTTTGAAAATCAACTCTGCCGTTCATAAGGGCAGTGTACCGGGCCACAATATTAAGACCTAAACCGGTACCCGCGATATTGCCTGTATTGTGCGCTCTGAAAAATGCCTCAAATAAATGCTTCTGGTCGCTTTCGGGAATGCCTATGCCATTATCTTTTACAGTAATGGAACAGCCGGAAACATTTATTTCAGTACTAAATTCAATAAAGCTGTCCTCGCCCGAATATTTGATGGCGTTTGTGATGAGGTTGATGATGCAGTTTTTGAGCAGGTTAATATCGAGGTAAACCATACTATCTGTACCTGTATGCTGATAAAGGATATTTTGGTTTTGCTTGGCCATAATCTGCATTTCTTCAGTTAGCTCTTCGGCCAGCTTAACCAGGTCAAACCTGGTGTATGATGGTTCAATACGCCCGGCTTCCAGTTTTTCGAGCGAGAGAAAATCATTCAGAATGGTAGTGAGGTTGCCAACGGCATTTTTGATTTTATTAACATGCTTGCTAATCTGCAGGCTGTGTAAAGGCTCGGCATATTTATCAATAAGCGAGGCCGATAATTGAACAGCGCTTAGTGGCGTACGAAACTCATGCGATGCCATGGAAACAAAACGGCTTTTCAATTGTCCCAGTTCTTTCTCTTTTTCAAGGGACTGGCTCACTTCTTCTTTGGCTTTTTGCAGTTCAAGAACAAATTGTTTTAAGGAGAGCGTACGTTCCTCTACCACTTCCTCCAGGTGCGATGTGTATTCCTTCAGTTTATCTTCAGCTTCTTTCTCACGGCTAAGGTCGTGTATAAAGCCGGCATATATTTTACGGCCCGAAAAATTTACGTCACTAACGCCAAGTCTGAAAGGAAATTGGGTGCCGTCTTTACGCAAGCCTGTTACTTCACGACCTATACCAATGATATGTGGTTTACCGGTAGTTTGATATCGATTGATATAATGATCATGTTCCTGCCGGTATGGCTGGGGCATCAGTATCGATACATTTTTGCCGATAACTTCATGAGGCTCATATTGAAATAACCTGCAAGCCGAAGGATTAATAGATTCGACAATCCCCCGTTCATCGATAGTAATAATGCCATCGATAGCATTTTCAATAATGGCTTTTAATAAGGCAGTATTTTCCATAGATGAAGTTTGAAAGATTTATCAGCTTTTGCAAATATCAAATTTGATATGGATTTTATATGCCTAAAGATGGTATATCTTAATTAAAATTAAAATTAGGCGTGTTTTGTAAGAGGAAAGTTACCGGTAGTTAACTTTGAGTTTATCTGCTTAGGCGTTATTTGCGCCTTGTTAAAAAACAGCTCAATGAAAAAACTCCTGCTACTAACAATGCTTGGATTGGGTGGTTTAAGTGCCTTCGCGCAAACCTCAAGTCCCGTAAAAAATACGCCGATAGATTATGTAAAGATTAAAAACTACGGCCTGCTGACTCTGCTTGAGCAGGATGCCGAAGTAAGCACTTTACTTAAAAACGATCCTGAACTGGCACAGCTCACGCAGAAAAAGCTAAGCGCCCTTAGCACTTCCCTTACTGATTGTAAAGACGCCGCGTGCTTAACAACTGCGGTAAAACTAACTGATGATGACATCAAAACCGTAGGTGACCGGCTTGCAGCATTATATAAAACAGGCAACGCGCTTAATAGGATGGTTAAATCGAAACTGATCCCATCGGGTTTTTATAGTTTGTATAAAAAACTATCGCCAGAGCAATTGCTTATAAAAGCATGGGAGCAGGACGCAGGTAGTATCAACTATACTATTGGCGTTTATGCTGAAGGCAAAAAGCCTAATTATCCGCAAATAGATTCTATTAGCTATAATGTTAAAGCAAGGGCATATTATACGCTGATGTATGATGCTTCCGCTATATTGTTGGGTGATATTAAACGAACAAAGCTGTTTTTTGAACCCGCTATGCAGGCAGCCCTGCTTTATCTGCAGATAAATGAAAGACAGGATCCCGCCAATTACGAGCCGATGGAGCTAAACGCAAACAAGGCTGCCGTAACCCGTGTCAAAACCATAAAATGGGCCAATTATCCTTATTCAAATATTCTTGTACCTGGTGCTGGTCCGGATAATCTAACATCGCCGCTAAGCGGGGAGGGGATGCTGCGCTGCAGGCTGGCGGTACAGGAATATAAGGCTGGCAAGGCGCCGTTTATCATTGTATCAGGCGGCAAGGTGCATCCATATAAAACAAAATATAATGAAGCGGAAGAAATGAAGGTTTATTTAATGAA
The DNA here is from genome assembly GCF_028993635.1 of Mucilaginibacter sp. SJ. Lineage (NCBI taxonomy): Bacteria > Pseudomonadati > Bacteroidota > Sphingobacteriia > Sphingobacteriales > Sphingobacteriaceae > Mucilaginibacter > Mucilaginibacter sp. SJ. Next base: position 2,242,141 of record NZ_CP118631.1, on the reverse strand, counting down.
AACCCTTCATATTCCTGAAAATGTGATCATCATTGAACCTCATGCGCGCCATACTACTACCAATATGCGTAACAGCGCAAGACTGCTTTATAAATATAGTATCCCTGCCGATAAGCCCGGCATTGTGGTAACCGATAAATCACAAACCGATTTTATTATGAATATGGATGCCCGCTGCCAAAAGGAACTGAACTATGTGCCTTATAAACTGGCCAGGCGTAACTCCGAAACCGAAGTTGAATATTACCCGGTTGAAGAAGCCAAACAAATTGATCCTGACGAACCACTTGACCCTCGTTAAGAAAGCCGAAAGCGGAATGCGCAAAGCTTAAAGCTGTGTCTGATCATGAATGTAATATTTTATTTAAAACTGATGCAAAAACTTACTTTAACTATAGTAGCTGCTGTTGTAGGTATTGGCAGCATCGCCGCCGGCACAATTGATCATAAACTTAACCGTGCCATAACTATCGACTCGTTGGGCGCCTGCCAGGGCATTTCATACCAAAACGGTCGCATATTTTTATATGGTGACAGGGAAGTTGGAATGATCCGGGAGTTTAAGCTGGAAAATGACAGCCTGGTATATCAGCATAAGGAATATAAGCTAACCCAAAACGGGCAGGATGTTATTAACCACCCAACTGGCATGGCCTATAACAACGATAAAGGGCCAACATTTATAGGTAATTCCATCCGCCTTAATGCAGCGGGCAGCCAATGGAGGGCGGTAATTTATAATGTAAACTGGAAAGGCTTGCTTAAAACGGGTACACTTGATGGTAACTTAATTAATACCATTGAGGATGATGCCTGTATCCAGGGCACCCGTCCGGAATATGTAAAATATAATAATAAGTGGTATGTAGCCACTGCCGATTATGGCGATCACGGCAACGAAGTGCGTTTATACGACCCTGAAAAGCTGGCCAAAGCCAAAAGTACGAAAGAACCCGGTGTGCTTTACAAAAAATTTACATGTACACCCTGGGTACAAAACCTGTATTGGAAGGCTAATAAAGGCATTTTAGTACTGATCCAGAATAAGCTTGAGGGCAGGCAATGGCGGTTTACTTATGTTGATCTTGAAAAATCAATAGAAGCCGGTAAGCAGGTGGTGCTAAGCCAGGTTGATGGTATTGACAGGGGCGATGAGCTGGAAGGCTTTTCCCTGCTTGGCGGTGATGAGAAGGGGATAGCTGTAACGTCGTCACGGAAAAATAACGTGAATTTTACCACTACTTCATGGTAGTATTGAATAACTGACTAAAGTAAAAATGCCTGCAAAAAAGGAGGCATTTTTCTATTTTTTGTTTAATGTAAATTTAACACTAAGGTATCCTTTGGTTAAGATAACAGGTTTAGCTTTGCTGTCATTATTACAATATTAATAACTCTATATTAATATTATTTAATGATAACGCAATAATAATTATTAAATTATTAATCTTTTGCTCATGTCTTTAAAAATATCGCCTATGTAACATAACTTCAACTTAAGATCGGGCTCGGCGATAAAACTAAGAACCGGTGAATGCGCTAACACTCACCTGGTCCGGGATAATTGTCAAATAACTCAAAAGCGGTCCAAGGCTTTAAGTCATTTCTTTCAACAATCAATTTTAAAAATATGAATAAAAAGATTAATCCAAATCTTTTGAGCAGGTTTTTTTTAATTCCTGTATTGTTTTTACTGGTTTTGCTAAAACCTTTTATCTCAAACGCTTCGGCAGAAAATATAGCATATAACGCAACCCAAATCACCGGTATTGTTACCGACGAAACTAATCTTCCTTTACCCGGCGTATCAGTTCGGATCAAAGGGACTGATAAGGGTACCGCAACTAACACAAACGGTAAATATACCATCTCGGCCGAAGAAGGCGCCATGCTGGTTTTTAACTTTATTGGTTATGAGCAGCAGGAAATAACGGTTGGCGGTTCATCAACCATTAACGTTAAAATGAAACCAAAATCAAACATGCTTAACGAGGTGGTGGCCATCGGTTACCAGTCTATTCGTAAAAGTGATGTTACCGGTTCTATTGCCAGCGTAAAAGCCAGTGACCTTAATCTTTCCGCTCCTTCATTGGGGCAGGCCCTTGCCGGTAAAGTATCAGGTGTACAAGTGTCCCAAACCAGCGGTGCGCCATATACAAGTACCAAAATCAGGGTAAGAGGCGTTGGCTCATTCAATGCCAGTTCTGATCCCCTATATGTAATTGACGGTTATCCGGCCGGTAATGATATCTTCATTAACCCTGATGATATCGAAAGCATCGACATTTTGAAAGATGCTGCATCTGCCGCTATCTACGGTTCACGCGCATCTGGCGGTGTGGTATTGATCACTACCAAGAAAGGTAAAGAAGGCAAAGGCCGCTTTGAATATGATGTGCAAACAGGTGTTGATCAGCTTGCCCATAAAGTGAAATTGCTTGATGCCGATCAGGCAGCATTGCTGGTTATCGACGGTCGCAACAACGCTTATCATGACCTTTGGGTAAACTCAGGCCATACCTGGAACGACGCCATGTATTCTGATAACAACGCAACCCGCGTTACTAACGTTGGTAACTCGGGTAGTGTGAGCATTCCTAATGGCTTATATGATTTTGCTTCGCAAACCCCTATTAAACAAACAGTGCATACCGATTGGCAGGACGAGCTGTACCGCAACACGTTTTTCCAGAAACACACCTTGTCGTTTTCAGGAGCGTCGAATGGGATTCGGTATTATGTAAGCGGCGCGTATCAAAACCAGCCAGGTATTATTCAATCAACAGGTCAGCAGCGTGTTAACTTTCGCACAAATATTGATGGTGATGTCAGCAAACGGATCCATATCGGTGCAAACATAGCTTATACTCAAAACACCAACCAGGAAACACAGGAAGGCCGCTTTGATCATAGCCCAATCCTTGGCGCCTTGATTTATATGCCTTACCTGCCTGCTTATAATGCTGATGGCTCTTTACAAACAAACGTTGAAGCCGCGGGCTCATCACAATACGGTTATCAGAGCATCGAAAACCCTGTAGCACTTGCCGAGCGTATTAAAATTAATAGAAAAGGCTACCGTAGTACTTATAATGCCAACGTTACTTATAATATTTTGCCTGGCTTCAATTTTAAAACCAACCTTGGTACACAAACCTATACCGAAAAATACGATTACTACTACCCAACCACGATAAGCAGTGGCGCGTTCCCTCCGGGATCTCAGCAGTCAATACTGGCGGCCAATGCACAGGCATCAAACCTTGTTAACGTTGACAGGCTGGCTGAGTTTACGTTGAATTACACCAGGCAATTTGGTAAACATCACGTTGATGCGTTAGCCGGTTACACCGCGCAAAAAACAACCAGCGACTACATCAGCGTAAAAGCAAATGGTTTCCAGAGTGATTACGTGCCCGAAATTTCAGGCAAAGGTGCGGACGCAGCCTTCTTTAGTTTAAACTCTGCTTCTAAAAGTACTTATACGTTATTGTCATATCTTGGGCGTGCAAACTATAACTATGCAGGTAAATATTTCTTAACCGCATCGTTCCGCGCCGATGGTTCTTCACGTTTCGGACCGGCAAATAAATACGGTTATTTTCCTTCTGTGGCCGCAGGCTGGAATCTTTCTGACGAGTCTTTCTATCACAATTTCCTTGGCGAACAGTCGACAGTTAAGATCCGTGCAAGCTGGGGTAAAAGTGGTAACTTCAATATCCCTAACTATGCTATCGCACAAACCCTGGCCAGCCCGGTTGGTGCGGTGTTGAACGGTGGTATCGCGACTGCTACATACGCCGGTGGTTTAAAAGATCCTAAGTTAAGCTGGGAAACAACCTCACAATATAACTTTGGTACCGATATTGGTTTATTTAACGGCCGTTTACAGGTTATCGCCAACTATTATTTAAGCTATTCATATAACCTGTTGTACAATCAGCCAATTTCGGCAATATCTGGCAGCACTACTATCTTAACTAACCTGCGCGACTCCAGGATCCGTAATACCGGTTTTGACTTGCAGTTAGATGGTAAGATTGTTAATACCAAGGATTTCACATTTGGTGCAAGCGGTAATATTTCATTAAACCGCAACAAAGTAGTTAAGCTTCCTGCCCAAAATACCCTCATCATTAACGGTGCTGAGCGTTCATACCTTACCAGCATAACTACCCAGGGCCAGCCTATCGGTATGTTCTACGGTTTTCAGGTTGGTGGTATAATCAACGCTTCTAACTATGGCAAAACAGCGCCATCCGCTTCTCAAACCAACCCTGCCAAAATTGGCGATCTTTGGTTTGTTGATACCAATAAAGATGGTATCGTGAATGATGCTGATAAAACCATTATCGGTTCACCATATGCTAAATTTACTTACGGCTTCGCCCTTAACAGCACTTACAAACGTTTTGATTTCGGTGCTTCATTCAACGGTTCTTATGGTAATAAGATACTCGACGGGCAGGATTATTATTTGTACAATGGGGAGGGTTCCGGTAACCAGTATGCTAATGTTGCACAACGTTATCGTAACGAAGTTGAACCAGGAGACGGTTCATTTTACCGTGCTTCACGTGCTGGTACACAAAGTAACAGTACCCGTTTGTCAACTTTTTACCTGCAAAGCGGCTCATATCTGCGTTGTACCAACCTTACTTTAGGTTATACCTTGCCTGCCTTCCTGCAGCAAACTTTAGGCCTGAGCAAAGCACGCGTTTTTGCCAGTGTTGTGAACGCATTTACCATCACCAGGTATAAAGGTTATAACCCGGACGTGGATTATAACTATTCAGGCGCTGCTTCAAACAATACTCAGCCTGCCAATCTGGCTCCGGGTATCGATTATGGTACTTACCCGCTGGTTAGATCTTATAACTTAGGTGTTAATGTTACTTTTTAATGAATTTTTTAAAGAGATATTGAGATGAATAAAAAATTTGTAGCCATTGCCTGCCTTGCAGTTGCAGTGGCGATAAGCCCGTCTTGTAAAAAAGACTTTTTAAATGAGAGTGACCCCAACGCTATAACGGTTGATGCCAGCTATAAAACCCCCAATGATGTGTTATTGGCTGTAAACGGTATCTATCAATCGTTACGCAGTGGCAATAATGTTGGCGAAAGCAGTGATTTGTGGACAGATCAGCGTTCGGACGATACAGGTACCCAGGATAACCAATCAAATGCAGGCGAGCCCTTTCAGTTTGGTAATTTTTCGATACTGCCAAGCAATACCTATCTTAAAAGTCATTGGGTATCGCTTTATGGTACTGTTACCCGTGCTAACGTGGTATTGTCGCATATTGATGCTGTGCCTTTTCCGGATAATAGTGTAAAGTTGCAATACATTGCCGAAGCCAAATTTTTGCGTGCATTTACTTATTTTGAATTGGTGCGCCTTTGGGGTGATGTGCCGTTGGTTACCAAACAATTAGCTTATGCTGATTTGCCTGCAGCTACTTTTCGTGAAAAGCAAGCGGTTGTTTATCAACAGATAGTAGCCGATTTGATGGATGTTATCAATAACAGTCCGCTTCCAAACCTGCAAGCTTCTACAGGCAGAACCTCAAAAGCAGCTGCTAATTTCCTGTTAGGCCAGGTGTACCTAACTATGGCAACTACCCAGGATCAGGCTAACCGTACAACTAATTTGACCAATGCCAAAACATATCTGATGAACGCTTACAATATGCGTACTTTTGGCACGCTAAACAGCATCCCTTATACTGATGTTTTTGATGTTGCTAAGAAAACAACTTGCCCGGAGCTAATCTTCCAGATAGTAAATATTCAGGGTGATGTTAATTATAGCTCTTCAATTGCGGCTAATTTCCAGGCAAAGGGCGAGACTATCAACTCTCAAAAAAAATCATCAGGGGCTGGTTATAATGTTACTCATGATTTGATTAATGAGTATGAAACCAACGATTCCCGCATGACGTTCTCTGTTAAATATGCAAATGACCCTATTGTGAAAGACTGGTTTGTTACTAAATTCAGGGATGTGAGTACCAGTGCCGGCGTAAATGGTTATGGTGGTAACGACTGGATTTTGATGCGTTATGCCGATGTGATCCTGTCATTGGCCGAAGTTAACAATTACCTTGGCGATCAGGCTGCTGCTATCGGCTTCCTTGACCAGGTGCGTACACGTGCAGGTATGCCAACTTATGCGGTATCAATGACCAATAATGACTATGCTGCCAAATACCCAACATTAAAACTGGCTATTTTGCATGAGCGCCGTGTTGAGCTTGCGTTTGAACACCACCGCTGGTACGACCTGTTGCGTACTTTCAACGATGCCGAGTTAGTTGCATATTTCAAAGCCAAAAAGCAAACTGATTTTGGTTTGGCTTCGCTGGCGAACTTTACTACTAAAGATCGTTATTACCCGATTCCGTTTGATGAGTACAAGCTTGACCCTGTTAAGATGTACCAAAACCTCGGTTATTAATATAGGTGTTACATACAAAGAAGCCGCCTCGTAAGTCACGTATGAGGCGGCTTCTTTATTATCATCTGTTAATGAAATTTATCAAATTCAAATAATATTCTTTAAGGTATTAAGCTAATTTTGAATCTCGAAAATATAAAGCGCTGATATGCTGCAATATTTTGTTTAAGTTTTGTAAGAACTGATTTACCTGAAGTAAATAATGCTGTAGTTATCATTAAGTTTGTGTAGCTCATTAAAGCAAAAAATGAAAACGGTAACAGTAGAAGATTTTTACAAAGACGCTGCCGAACGTACCGATAGCACGGTGAGGGACCTGCTTCCGGCTGATATCAACAAACAGATAGGGCATTTTAATGTATTTAACCTTAACGACATCATTGCTAAAATAAAGAAGGATCCTACCCACGTGCCTTACAATCGCAGGTTATATTATAAGATAAACTTGGTAAGGGGCCGAAATATAGCTGAATACGCAGATAAAGTAATCAATATTGAAAAAAATGCGTTGGTGTTTGGCACACCCAAAATTCCATATAGTTGGAAACCACAGGATATGGAACAATCCGGGTATTTCTGCATTTTTACTGATGCGTTTTTGGTGCAATCGAAGAGTGGTGTGGTATTAGACGCGTTACCGATCTTTAGTCCCGGAGGTTGCCCGGTGTTTATGCTTACAGATGAACAGGCCGATGAGGTAACCCTCATTTTTAAAAAGATGCAGCAGGAGATAGCATCCGACTACCTGTACAAGTATGACCTGATCAGAAATTATGTGCTGGAGCTAATTCATTATGGCCAAAAATTGCAGCCTCTTACCAATTACGGTAATAGTCATAATGCATCGGCGAGAGTATCATCCCTGTTTATTGAATTGCTGGAGAGGCAGTTCCCAATAGCATCACCCGATCAAAGGATTATCCTGCGTACTGCTAAAGACTATGCCGACAGGCTTGCTGTTCATAGCAATCATCTCAATAAGGTATTAAAAGAAAGTACCGGCAAAACTACAACTGAGCATATAGCAGGGAGGCTCATCCAGGAAGCCCGCATCCTGCTTAAGCAAACCGACTGGAATATCTCAGAAATAGCTTACAGCCTGGGCTTTGAACAGCTATCGCATTTTTCCAGTTTCTTTAAAAAGCAAACATCGTTATCGCCGGTTGAGGTAAGGAATTTGGCGGGCTGAGTTTAAGATTGTTTGCTAATTATTCAAATAGCAAAATGGTTGATCATTGTCATATCATGATTTGAATTTTGTAAATTTGATATTATGATAAGAACAATATTAAAATCCAACAAAAAGAATCTAACGCTTGAGTTACCGGATGATCTGGTTGGAAAAATGATTGAAGTTATCGCATTTTCGGTTGATGAAACTACGTCAATTGAAAGAGAAACTGAGCCTATAGAAAAAAGGGTTGATCATTTGAAAGACAGATTAAAAGAATTTACCTTCAATAGTGGTGGGTATAGGTTTGACAGGGATGAAGCTAATGATTATGAGTAATATTGCAATTGATACCAATATTCTGCTTTACGCCTTAGATGATTTTTATCCCCAAAAACAAGCGGAAGCTATTCAAATAATTGCCAATAACCCCATCTTCTGTTCTCAAAATCTTAGCGAGTTTATTAATGTTTGCCTGCGGAGATGGAAGTTTCCAAAGCATAAAGTTGCTGACCTGGTAAAAACATATTTGCAGCAATGTGTTTATGTTCCGGTAAGCGAGCAAATGATGTTAAGGTCACTGGAAATTATGAATAAATATGATTTTCAATTGTTTGATTCAATAATTGTGTCATCTGCACTGGAGGCCGGATGCTTGATATTATATTCTGAAGATATGAATGATGGGCAGGTCATTGAATCTCAGCTAAAAATAGTAAACCCATTTAAGACAAATAGGTAATAATATTTTGAAGTAATTATCCCGTTTTACAGATCATCATCCTGCGTCAAAAGGAAAAGCTTATCGTAATTGGTGATGTTGATCTTTTTACCGTTGGTGCTGATCAGTTTTTCCTGTATCAATTCATTAACTACCCTGAAAACGGTTTCGTAAGTGGCGCCGGCGTATGAAGCCAGATCCTGCCGGGTAAGTTCTACATCAATATGGCCTTCCGGGTTTGTACCAAACTGATTCTTGAGGCTTATGAGCGCCTGGGCCACGCGTCCCTTTACCGGCATATGCGCAAGATTACGCATCTTGCGTTCTGCTTCCTGCAGCTCGTCGGCAAAAAATAACATTAGCTGGTAGGTAAACTGAGGGTTTACTTTTAAAGTAGCCTCAAAAAACTCCATATCAATGTAGCATATAACGCCTGCTTCCAAAGCTGTTGCCGAAATAGGGTAGTGGGTGGCATGTTTACCCAGTACGCGGTGACCAAAAATAGCTCCCTTATTGGCAAAGCGAATAATAAGCTCTTTATCCGGCCCCCATTTTTTATGAACTTTCACATTGCCTTCATAAACAAAGTAAATTCCCTTCACCGGGTCGCCTTCACTGAAAATAACCTGTCCTTTTTTTACATTAAAGTTTTTTTTGTTGGCTGCAATTGCCGGCAACCACTCTTTTATACAGCCTTTACATAAAAGACAGGTTTGATTATCACACTGGATATTTCTTTTCATTCAAATCTTTATCAATTAGTCAATGTTTTGTTGTAAAAATATCAATGAAAATTGTATTTTCTATCAAAATAATGATTTTTAATTGAGTGATTTTTTCCTAATTATTGATTTTGACAATTTTAAACATGATAAATCATGTTTTTATTAAATGGAGAAACTAATTATTCGTTTTTTGGATTTATTGCAAGCGTGTATTGTATGTGTTTGTTTGAAAAAATGGAATTTTATTTTGAAAAAGTATGCAAATGACATAGTTGAGTTTAAAAAAAGTATCATATTATGCCGTTCTTTACAGCAAACATTACCAGCCCGGCGGTATTGCGTACGCCCACCTTATCTATCAGGCGCTGCCTGATCCCTTCAACCGAACGTGGACTAAGGAACAGTTGTTTACCCATTTCATTAGCTGTTTTTTCGGCACAAATTAGTTTCAGTACATCCTGTTCCCGCTCGGTGAGTTCAACGCCTTCTTTAAAGGATGGTTTGATATTGCCTTTTATCACCAATTTCTTTAAAAGCGCGTTGCTTACTATATTGTTAAAGTAATAGCCCGTTTCGTGTACCGAATATATCGCTTTCCTGATTTCTTCAGCTTCTGCGTTTTTTAGCAAGTATCCGTTGGCGCCAATCTCCATTAAATGAATTACGAACTTTTCGTCATCGTACATCGTCACCACTAAAATTTTCATATCAGGATACTTCTTTTTAATGTGTTTGGTAGCTTCCATGCCATCCATAACAGGCATTTTAAGGTCCATGATAATTACATCGGGCATATTGGTTTCAATGCCTTTTATCAGGTCTTCACCATCGCCGGCCTCAAGCATAACTTCCAGGTTCTCATCCTGGGTAAGTCCAATTTTGAGGCCGTCCCTGTATATGGTATAATCATCGGCTATGGCAATTTTAATAGGTTTCATCGCCTTATTTTTGATTGTTATAATGGTTAAATAGTAATTGTTCGGGGGATACTGATGTTAATGTAATATCCTTCGGGCTTGTAATTAAATGATACCTCGCCTTTCAGCAAAATAATACGGGTTTGGATAGCTTTGAGGCCAAGGCCCTGCTTATTAAACTTTAGTTCTTCATATTGTTCATGGCTTAACCCTTTTCCATTGTGAAAAATACTGATGTTCAAAGCATCCTGGTTATAAGCTGACGTGATGTGTATTTTTTTAGGCCTGGCATGTTTAAGGATATTGTTCATTAACTCCTGCACCATGCGGTATATGCTGATATCATTTTCATTAGCCTGGGTTGTATATGAATCATCAAGATCGGTGGTAATAAATATGAGATCATTGTTTGTTATTTTTTCGGTAAAATGCCTGATAGCTTCATTTAACCCGAACTCTTTCAGGATACTTGAATGCAGGTTGTGCGAAATGCCCCGTACCTGTTTAATAGCCATATCAAGCAGTTCCTGTCCTTTTTCATACCTTGGCCCATTGTTTTTATCAATAACATTGATCTTTACTCCCTGCAAATGCAGCTTTGACGCCGATAAAATGGCGCCCACTTCATCATGTAACTCTTCAGCAATGCGGTGACGCTCTGTCTCCTCGCTGCGTACAGCCGCTTCTATTAACTGGTTTTGCTGGGTTTGATGCAACTTTTGTATTTTTTGCTGGTACTGGTATTTTTTACGCTGAAAAAAAATAAAAATGAGCAATATACTCGCGAATAAGGAAAGCATAACCGCAATACCCATAAAGAGCAGGAGCCTGATATCGTCATTCGTTTGTTTCATATAACCCTTTCGCTATAAATATACATAAAATGGTATAGGTGAAATTGTGGATGTTCCACAGGCTTATGGCAAAGTTGTGCAGGCGCAGTGTGAGTTCATTGTACAGCAGAAAAATGAAAAAGTTTACCGTGTAATAAATGCCCAGGCCGGTTACTATCCAAAAGTCGGGCTGTTTTTTACCGGGTTCTTCATCGTCGGTTATTTTAAACAGATAATACTGCATACAATAAAACATCATAATTACAGCCTCAAACGATAGTAATCTGCTGCTCAATTGTCCGTAATCAAAAAAGTTTTGATAAAAGCTGAAATTGATAAGCACAAACCCCAAAAAAATATAAGGCGCTATCCTTTTTGTTTTGGACAGAAACTGTTGGTTTAACTTTATAAAAAAAGAGCTGAATAATAACACCCTGATTATGGAATGGATATTATACAGGTAATTATTGGTGTTGTATGGGTGCGGTAAAATTGTTTTAAGCTTCCATATGGCATCAATAGTTACATTAATTGCCAGCGCTGTCCATAAATATATAACAACAGGTTTGTTAAAAGCAGGTTGTTTTTTCCTTAAACAAAGAATGGCCAGGGGAATGAGCAACGCCCAAACCTCCGACCAGTCAGATATACCTTTTATTAGCTGTTCCACTTGCAACAGTTTTTAACGCTATTACATTTTTGCCGGAGGTGATGGATTTGAATCAACATCACCGGTGTCTGAGTCGCGGTAGTCAATAGGTACACCGTTTTTTATGAGGCTGATGGCGTATACAAGGTGCTGGTTGGAGGCTATGATCTTAGGAGTAAAAACCAGGAAGTCATAATCACGTTTTTTTCCGCTATCGGTTGAGATGATCGCTACAATCGCTTTTTTAGTAAGATACGTATTGCCTAAAACCACGGGGCCGACTAAGTTAATCAGCGTGTCTTTTGTAACAGCCAATGTATCAGGATGCACCGGGTTAAGATAGCCTCCGGCTGTATCAAGGATATATGATACAAGCTGATATGGCTTTTTAACATCATCAACCTGGGGGCTGTAAAACTGAAAAACAAAATTGTCGGTTTTGGCCGAGTCGAGCCAGTGATTAATCTGTGTAGCGGTATACTTTACCTGGGCAAATTTGGTGGCTTGCCTGCATGACGTCATGGCAAAAAACAAGCAAATAGTAATCGCGGCAGCAATTGGTCTGAATAAATTAAGAGGTCGTTTTTTCATGATATAATAGGTTTAATATGCAGGTAATATAGTTGTATTATTTGTATTTTATGTTGATAATAATAAATTATATAAGTGAGAAATTATTTATACTACTGTGAAAAAATTTCTCACTAATTATTTATTGTTCGCTTTGTTTTCTGTTGGTTTTCCTATACCGCAAAGTTAGTAGGTGTGAAATAGTGTGAAAGGGTGTTTTTATGGTTTACATACGTATAAATACTTATTTTATTTATTAAGTATTTTATCTCTAATAAGCCTGTTTAAATAAGCGGAGGTTTGTATTGTGATAAGCGAATAAGAAAAACCGGTTAAGAAGCGCTTCGGTCTTTTTCGCTCTGATCACAGGAGCTAACCCGAAAATCCTTTAAAGAGTAGGGGCATTTATTTATCCTAATAACCCTTTTAGTCATGGCAATTAACAGTGAATTTCTCTCCACCTCGCAGGAGATCATCAACATCCAGGTAGTTATCGATACCGATGCAATTACTACCGATTATCCAAACCCAAGCCAGGATCCTAACAATCCTACAGGCTTGCCTCATAACTATATGTATATGGTTGCAACCCGTGGTAATACTATTACAGGTTCGGGCGGGGCCGACCTTAACATCAAAGCTGATGTAGGTGACGTTATACGCTGGTATGCAGTATCGGAGTATGGTAATTTTGATTCGGCCGTGGTTATTTACAAATTAGCATGGTATGCACAAGATGTGGTATTTGATGGTGAAACCTTCAGTGTATACAACCGCACAGGTATTTTACCAACTAATGGTACTGCACTTCCTGTTGGGTTCTCAGACCAATATTTTTGGTTTAACCAGGCTACCGTAATTAGCAAAGGCACCGAACAATACAACGTTCAGTTTGCACTTTATGTACGCCAAAGAGGTGTTAACGATCCGGTATTATTTGGTTACTATTACTGGGATCCAACCGTTACCGTACAAAGCTAACCAAGCTTAAACCCCAATTAAAAGAACAGGCACAGGCCCGGTTTGTCATCATATGATACCGGACTTGTGCCTGATTTGCATTAAACGGCTTTAAAACGCTTTTTTATTTTGTTTTACCCCCACTTCCTTTATTGTCATCTCCTTCGGGTTGGTCGGTTGGTTTTTCATTTCCAACGGTAGTTGAATCATGTTGCTCTGTTGGCTGGTCTTTGGTTGGTTCGGTAGCTTTTAAGCCGGCATAAGTGCCTGCGCTAATACCCATCATCAGCAATATATTGTTATCAAAATCGGGAAGCAGGTTTGATGATACGGTTTTTTGTATAAAGATTAGCCCGAACAAGATATTGAACAGCACGTTTTGCAGGCGCTGGATATTGATACTGCTCCTGTCGGATAGGATATCGTGAAAAAAGCCTTCACTATGGGCTTTGGGATCAATCTCCGTTTTTGTTTTTTGGTCGTTTTCGATAACCTTTCCCGTAGCCATAGTTGCAGCACTAATGCCCAGGATAGCCAGCAGTGAACCTGGGATATCAGGAAGGGCTCCCGTTTCATTACATATGTACAGGTAAGTGACCGAAAAAATGACCGTCCAATACAGAAGTTGTGTGCGGCTCAGGCTGTAGTATAAATTGCTGTCGTCTTTTAAAATATTGTTTTTTAAGCCCATGGCCAGGAAACCGGCCATAATAACGGCCATTATCCATACCCAAACCCGGCTTATTTTCTGTTTAACCTCAAGTTGTGTTTTTACTACCCCCCGGGTTATATACCCTTTTGAGTTACCCACCGAAAAGTACACAGGGATGCGGGCTTTGTCAATAGCTTTACTGGCTAAAAAATCAACAGCCAGGTTTTGTACAGATGTATCTACCCTGAAATAAGCTATTTTTTCAAAGTTATTGCTATCCCAAAAGGCTGTGGTGCCAACTTTTATGCCATCAACATAAAGTGTTTTAAATGAATCTATAGGGAGCGCTGTTTTGATCTTAATGGCAATTATCTCGTTGAACTTGGCCGAGTCTTTCCGTCCGCTCAGGTTGTAAATGGTTAGTATAGAATCAGGAAGAAACGTTGCTTTAGTTACGGAATCCTTTTTACCCACAGCATTTTTTACACTATCGGGGTTTGCAGACCGGGCATGAACTGATAAGCAACTAAGTATAATAAAAGCAGTCGCGAATAGTTTAAAAACTTGTTTTTTTAAATAGGGGTTCAGTAACAGCAGTGAAGCTATTACAGCTAAGCATAACAGGAAGGCCATCGGTTTAATAATTGTTGCCTACTCTTTGATCCCTTTTTCGGCACACAGGTATTACTGGTAATCAAATTTAAATTAATTACTGAACAAAATGAATACCTAATATCAGGTATTTTAATTTTTAATTAATTGGTAATAAGTTGATTGTGTTGTTGCGAGGTGGTTTTTAATTAATAGTGATTTTTAATGTAAAATCCCTGTTATTGTATAAAATCGGCAACAAAAGGTTAATATATCATTATACTGAGCTCTTGTCACAGAGGTATTTTTAGCCATGCAATATCTTGTTGCATATTACCGGTTAACCCATTATCCTGATGAGATCTAAATTTACCTTCACTGCGATTATTACTGCCTGCTGTTTACTGCCCTGTTTTTTGTATGCACAGGTTAAGCCTGCTGCTAACTTAATGAAGCTTAACGCGCAGGAATATCTTGAATATAAGGGCGTAAACGTGATGCTTGCGCATGATTTTTATCCAGAAGGGCACCAGGGAGGGGTAGGCATTATTCAAAACGGACAGCGTGTAGCTACCAATGGTGATATCAGGCTGGAGCCAACGCCGGGTCAGTGGTCGCCTATACCTAAAGTAGGTAAGCGTGTAGTTAATAAAACTACCGGCGAGGTAAGTGTACGCATGGAGTTCCCTAACCCGGATATGAACCGCCATGGTTTCAACCCTATCATCTACCCGGACCTGAATTTTGCTTATCGTATTCGGGTGATCCCTGCGGGAAAGGCGTTCAGGATCATCGTTGATTTGGATACACCGCTACCGGATAACTGGATAGGTAAAGTGGGTTTTAACCTGGAGTTATTTCCGGGGATTTTGTTTGGCAAATCTTATTACATGGATAAACAATTTGGCATATTCCCTCAACAGGCCGATGGACAAACGTATATCGACAAAGAAGGCGAAACCCAGGTTATGCCCATGGCTGTAGGCAGAAAGCTTACTATAGCACCTGAAACCGATCTGCAGCGCATGACTATCGAAAACCTTTCGGGCGGTAACCTGCAATTGTTGGATGGCCGCGCCAGGCATAACAATGGCTGGTTTGTGGTACGTTCATTAGTGTCGAAAGGCGCGTCAAAAGATGCTATAGAATGGCTGGTAACCCCAAATGCTGTCGACGGCTGGCAATCGCAACCGGTTGTGCAGGTATCGCAGGTCGGCTATCATCCCGTGCAGCAAAAAATAGCGGTAATTGAACTGGATAAAAATGATAAAAAAATATTGCCGGTTTCGCTGCTGAGGATAGATGAAAACGGCGGACTGGTAACCACTCTAAAAGCTATGCCTAATAACTGGGGCGATTTTCTGAGGTACCACTACCTGCAATTTGATTTTACAAAGATCACCAAACCGGGTATATACATGGTGAAATATGGCGATTATCAAACGGAGCCATTCCAGATCAGCACCGATGTGTTTAAAAACGATGTATGGCAGCCAACGCTTTCATATTTCCTGCCTATACAAATGTGTCATATGCGTGTTAACGAAAAATACCGGGTATGGCACGGCTTATGCCATATGGATGATGCCCGCATGGCACCGGTTGATTCTAATCATTTCGACGGATATATCCAGGGCCATAGTACGCTCAATAAATATAAACCGGGCGATAACGTACCATTTCTTGACCGTGGTGCATGGCATGATGCAGGAGATTTTGACCTGCGGGTTGAGTCGCAGGCCGAAACAGTGCATGGGCTTACATTAGCTTATGAGGCTTTCGATGTAAAATATGATAACACAACTATCGATCAAAAGAACCGCATCGTTGAAATTCACCAGCCCGATGGTAAACCGGATATGCTGCAACAGATTGAGCATGGTTTGCTGGCCATTACCGGCGGCTACCAGGCCATGGGGCGTTTTTACCGGGGAGTTATTGAGCCAACCATCAGGCAGTATACCATTTTAGGTGATGCCGCTAACATCACCGATAACAAACCTTTTGTAACCAACGCTTCAAATACCGATCCTGTATTGAAAACTCCTGCAGCAGCTGATGACAGATGGGTATTTACGGAGGAAAACCCTGGCCGTTCGTTAGAAACAGCCGCCGCCTTGGCTGCTGCAAGCCGTGTAATGAAGGGCTATAATGATACACTTGCTAAGCAATGCCTGCAAATAGCACAGGAAGTTTGGAAAAACACACCTGACCAGACTTTGCGCCATCGTATAGCTTTGGCGGTAGAATTATTTATCGCTACAAAAGATAAAACCTATGCCGATTACCTGGTAAACAATACCGATGCGATAGCCAATAGTATTGATAACACCGGCTGGCTGGTTGGCCGCACCATGGGGTTGATCGGCGATCAAAACTATCATAACAAAATAACCGAAGCAGTAAAAAAACTATATGCTCAAATTCAGCAGCAGGGAACTAAAACCCCTTATGGAGTTCCGTACGAACCCAATATTTGGGGAGCGGGATGGGGTATCCAGAATTTTGGTTATAAACAATACTTTTTATACTCCGGTTTTCCGTCTGTTTTTAGTGATACCTATATGCTGCACGCCATTGATTTTGTGCTGGGCTGCCATCCGGGTTCCAATACAGCTTCGTTTGTATCGGGCGTGGGCTCAAAATCAATGACAACCGCGTACGGCTTTAACCGGGCCGACCGCTCATATATTCCCGGCGGTATCACATCCGGCACGGCGCTTATCCGTCCGGATTTTCCCGAACTGCTAAACTGGCCGTATTTGTGGCAGCAGGGCGAATACGTTTTGGGCGGAGGTACCACCGATTACCTGTTCCTCGTTTTAGCGGCCGATCATGTTTTAAATAAAAAGTAAGCTATGAAATTGAAGATCATTTTGCTTTCGGCTTTAATAAGCACTGCCTCGGTGGTATCTGCTCAAAATAATCAGAACGAAAAGCAGAACATAGCCCAGGAAATGCAAACATCCATGGTTAATGAACTGCTCAAGCCCTGGTACCCGGCTGCTATTGATACTGCCGATGGTGGATTTTTAAGCGCTTTCACCTACGATTTTAAGCCGACAGGCAACCAGGATAAAATGATAGTGACCCAGGCACGCCACATTTGGAGCAACAGTAAAGCTGCCGAGCTTTTTCCTGGTAAAAAATATTACATAACGGGGGCTCGTCATGGCTATGAATTTTTGAGGGATATGCTGTGGGATAAGCAATACGGGGGCTTTTACATTTTTACGGATAGACAAGGCAACCCCAAACAGGGTGGTTTTGCTCCTAAAGAAGCTTATGGCAATTCTTTTGCAATTTACGCGCTTGCAGCATATTACCAGGCCTCGGGCGATATCAGTGCATTAAATTTGGCTAAGCAAGATTTTTGGTGGCTGGAAAAACACGCCCACGATCCGGTTTATAAAGGTTACTATCAGCATATGCAGCGTGATGGAACACCAATTGTAAGGGATGCAACCATAAAATCTACTGCCGAAACGGGTTATAAAGATCAAAACTCATCCATCCACCTGCTGGAGGCATTTACTGAATTGTACAGCGTGTGGCCGGATGAATTGCTTAAAACCCGCCTGAAAGAAATGTTAATGCTGGTGCGTGATAAGATCACTAATGATAGGGGAAATCTTATCTTGTTTTTTCAACCAGATTGGACACCGGTATCCTACCGCGATTCGAGCCGCACCGTTTATAAACAGCATCATAGCCTTGATCATATTTCGTACGGGCACAATGTTGAAACGGCCTACCTCATGCTTGAGGCTTCACATGCTTTAGGTATAGAGGATGATGCCAAAACATTGCAGGTGGGCAAAAAAATGGTTGATGATGCGTTGGATAATGGCTGGGATAATAAAGTGGGCGGTTTTTACGATGAGGGCTATTACTTTAAAGATAGGCCCGGACTTACCATTACTGAGGATACCAAGAACTGGTGGGCGCAGGCCGAAGGGCTTAACACGCTGCTCATTATGGCTGCCAGGTATCCGCAGGATAAGCACCAGTACTTTGAAAAGTTTAAAACCCTGTGGCAATATACACAAACCTACCTCATTGACCATGAACACGGCGACTGGTACCAGGGCGGTATAGATAAACAACCACAGTATAAAACAGCCCTTAAAGGCCAGATATGGAAGGGAACTTACCACACTTTTCGCGCGCTGATGAACTGTGTGACGCAACTTGCCCCGGATAAAATACCACCCACTGCCCCAAAGCAGGTAAAACTGGCTAAAGCTACCGGTACCTTAAAATGGCAGGCATCTAAGGATAATAAGCGGGTATTGGGTTATAATATTTACAATAATGGCAAACGGATAGGTTTTACGCCGTTAAATTATTTTATGGTGGATAGGAGTGCGGCGGGTAAAGGCAAGCTAACAGTGAGAGCGATTGATTTGGCGGGGAATCAGTCTGGTTTAAATAAAGCTTTTTAATTTAGTAATCAAAAGCTTATGACAATGTTATCGTTAGTAGGTGAATATTCAAATGCCGTAACCCGTTTTTATTAGGACGAACTGTCTATGGCTTTTAGCTTTCTGCTTTCAGCCTTCAGCTTTTTAAAAGTGACCACGATCATTTTTTTAACGCACCATGGTCATGTTACAGGTAAGCGGTACCAGCCATCTTTGTATCATTAAAAGATAACAATCATGGCAACTTTAAAAATAAATGCTCCTGAATGGACCGCTGCAAATACCAATACCGTTAACACCGCCAATACTAAAGCCGACAACAATACCTGGAATAAGTTAATGGCCTTTGCCGATAGCCAGGCCCCTAATAAAACAGTTTGGTTCATGTTTTCACTTGTTTCACAAGGTGTGCTCTTTTTACCTGTACCTGCTTTCTTGCTGTATTATTACAATGCTCCGATAGTAGTACTGGCAATAACTCTCGTGTTATTCTTTGCCAACATCATAGCCGGCATGGGCGGCTCCGGTATCCGTACACTACTTGGTTTTTTCGCATTCAGCGTTCTGGTCCATATTACCATGTTGCTTGTATTTATGCTGTAATATAATTTATTGACCCCCTAATTTAATATGTGCTGAAAAGTCGCCGGTTTGCCGGCGGCTTTGTTATTTAAAAAAGGAGTGGATAGGGGATGGCAAGAGGTGCCAACAAAAAGGGGATCGTGCGCAGCACAATCCCCTTTTTGTATTTTGTAAAATGTAATTAAGCGTAAGTAACACTTAAAGTAATTGGCACACTCAGTGCTTTTGAAATAATGCAGTTAGCTTTTGCGCCTTCGGCAATTTCTTTGAATTGTTCTTCAGATACACCATCAATTGCTGATCCTTTTATTTCTAAATGGATGCCTGTAACTTCTAAGGCCTGCATATCAAGGTCAAGGATTGCATCGGTAGTTAAATCGTTAGGAGTAAAGCCTGCCTGGGTTAAAGCAGCGCCAACAGCCATAGTAAAGCAGCCTGCATGAGCAGCAGCTAATAATTCTTCGGGGTTAGTACCGATGCCATCGGCAAAGCGGGTTTTAAATGAATACTGGGTTTTGTTTAATACAGTGCTCTGGGTAGTGATCTCTCCCTGACCGGCCTGTAATGTACCATTCCAATGGGCATTTGCTGTACGTTTCATAGCGTGTGGTTTTATATTAGTTCATAGTTTATGGTTCATAGTTCATGGCTGGTTTTGGGGGAAATAGTTTCAGGTTTTGCTATGAACCATAAACTATTACCTATAAACCAATTAATGCCATTTAGCGCGTTCATACTGAACAGGCCATTTTATTTCCTCGCCAAGCTCATGTGCAGCGCGCAGGGCAAAATGTGGATCACGAAGCATTTCCCTTGCAAAAAACACAAGATCGGCACGTTCGTTTTCTATAATTTCGTTAGCCTGGTCCGATTTGGTGATCAAACCTACCGTACCTGTAAGTATACCGCTTTCTTTTTTAACTTTTTCGGCAAATTCAACTTGATAACCCGGCGTTAACGGAATTTTAACATTTGGTATGTTTCCGCCCGTTGAGCAGTCAATCAGGTCAACACCTTTTCCTTTTAAAATATTGGCTAATGCAACAGAATCTCCGACCGTCCAGCCGCCTTCTACCCATTCGGTTGCCGAGATCCGTACAAACAGGAGGTTCTCTTCAGGCCAAACTTCCTTAACACTTTCAATTATTTCGAGGAGTAAACGAATGCGGTTTTCAAAGCTTCCGCCATATTCGTCTGTACGTTGGTTACTGAACGGTGAAAGAAATTGATTGATCAGGTATCCGTGTGCACCATGCAATTCTATCACTTGAAAACCGGCATCAACAGCCCGTTTAGCAGCGGCTTTGAAATCGGCTTTTACTTTTTCAATACCCGCTTTATCTAAAGCTACTGGTGGCTCTTCATTTTCAAAAAAGGAAATGGCACTTGCCGAAACACTTTGCCAGCCGTTTGGCTGATTGGCAGGGACCTGTTTGCCGCCGTTCCATGGTTCCTGGTGACTTGCCTTACGCCCTGCATGGGCCAGCTGTGTGCCCGGAACAGCCCCCTGAGCCTTTATAAAATCAGTGATCTGTTTTAGTTTTTCAACATGTTCGTCTTTATATAAACCCAGGTCGGCGAAGGTAATGCGGCCTTCGGGGGATACCGCGGCGGCTTCGGTAATGATTAACCCTGCACCGCCTGTAGCAAAGCTACCAAGGTGTACCAGGTGCCAGTCGTTGGCAAAACCATCCTGGCTTGAATACTCGCACATAGGCGATACTACGATGCGGTTTTTTAGTTCGATGTTTTTTATTTTAAGGGGAGAGAATAGTGTAGACATGTTTTTTGTTTTTGCAAATATGCGTACTAACAAGCAGTGTGTATGTACTGTTTTTGTAAAATGATATTGCAGTGAGAGGAAAGAGGCGTTTTGTGCCAGGCGGAATTGTCCGAATCAGAATTACAGAATTATTCAATTTTCAGAATAAGGTCATTCTTTAATAGTGCAGGTTGTGCTATTTACTAAAACGTTACATTTACCACCATGTCTGCCATTACAACCCGCTTAGCAACTTTTAATGATATCCCCGAATTGCAGGGGCTAATCGCTCTTTCTGTCCGCGGATTAAGCACTAATTATTATAATCAGCAGCAAATTGAAAGTGCTATTAAGTACATTTTTGGAGTGGATACTCAATTGGTTACCGATGGTACTTATTATGTAGCCGAAATAGACGGCGTTACCGTAGGCTGTGGCGGCTGGAGCAAACGCAATACTCTTTACGGCGGCGATCAGCATAAAGAAATTGAAGACCCATTGCTTGATCCCAATCATGATGCTGCCAGGATCAGGGCTTTCTTTGTTCATCCGGATTATGCCCGGAGGGGTATAGGTAGTTATATCATAAAGGTTTGCGAAACTGCTGCACAAAACAACGGCTTTAAAAGCCTGCAATTAGGAGCTACACTACCCGGTGTGCCGCTTTACGAAGCTATGGGGTACAAAGCCATGGAAAATATAGATCAGCCGATGCCTGATGGGGTGGTGTTGCCTTTGGTTAAAATGTTTAAGGTTTTATAGTTATGGGTTTCATATTAAACCCTCCGTTTCAACGTTATAGCTTAGAACCAAGCCCGGAATCATGCCCAGGAAAATACTGACGGTAATAATCTTATTAATGGCTGTTACGTTAACACAGGCCCAAACTGCTGAAGATGCCTACAACAAATACCTCGACTTTAATTTGGCGCGCTTACAGGGTGAACAGGATAAGGCAATGGAATTGTCCCGGCAAATTATGCAGGATACGGCCAGGCTATCAGTCAAGGTAAAGATCAATTTTTTCAATTCACTGGCCAGGCTTTATGAAGATGATAATCAAAGTGTAAATGCGATACCCTTATACGAGCGCGTAGTTGTTGCCGAACCTGATTATTATGTGGCCCACCGGGCTTTGGGATACTTGTATCTCAAAAATATCCCCGATGCGGATAAGCCTTTGAATACCCCATCTACAGATACCGAATACATTAAGGCTGTCAAAAAAGCCCTGCCTCAATTGGAGAAGGCACAGGCCTGCGATGCTGACGACAATACTTTAGCCCTGATTAAAACGCTTTATAAAAACATAGGTGATGATGCCGGGTTGACTGGGCTGAATAACCGTTTGAAGGTTTTGAAAAAGAAGTGTGAAGATATTTTGGGTGATTAGCGACAAATTACTCCATCCAGAGTAATGCTGAGTGATTAAATCCAGGGGCCTCTGAAGGTGAAACGACAAAAGAGGGCCTGTCAGTCTGAGCCTGTCGAAGACTCGTGTGCAGAGGCTTGCCCGCCATACTTCGACGGGCTCAGTATGACACCCATTTTTTAAGTTGTCATGGGTAACTTGCTTCAACGCCGCACTCGTTATGCCTCCGGGCGTGCTGATCAAAGCGTTGACTGACCTGTGGGGGGCCGAAACAATCTTCAGAAGCCCCCAGATTTAAGGGCTATTTATTACACCCTTAAGTCCTACTTTTGCCTGAAGCTGTCGCCAATAAACGCCAGGGCATCGGTGATGCCGGTGCGCCAATAGGTCCAGTTGTGGGCTCCGTCGCGGATGCGGAATTCATGTGGCACTTTTTTTTCTGTAAGGGCTATATGCAGCAGGCTGTTCCCTTTGCTTAGCACGTCATCATCACCGCAATCTATCCAGTAGCGCACATTTTTCAGATCATCGGTTGTTTTGCTTTCTACCAATCCCAGTATGGAGTTAGCCTGCCAGGTAGCACTAAGACGTTCTTTTCCTTTAAGATCGGGGCCAAATACTTTGCTATATACATCCTTCCAGCGGGTGTCGGGTATTGCCATAAAATCATCATCGCTGCGTACCGCAGCACTCAAAGCGGCTGCTGCCGAGAACATATCGGGATGTTTAAGGCTATATACCAGTGTGCCAAATCCTCCCATGGATAAGCCCGCCACGCCGCGGTATTGTTTAGTAGTTTTTATACGGTATTCTTTTTCGATAGATGGTATAAACTCCTTAAAAAAGAAGTCCTCATAGTTTAGTTTGCCCTTGTATGCATTGATAAAGAAGCTTGTGCCCCCGTCGGGCATTACAATGATCATCGGCGGGATGGTACCATCGGCAATGGCTTTATCAGCATAGCGGTTAACTTCACCAAATTGCAGCCAGCCGGTATGATCATCCCCGTAACCATGCAGCAGGTATACTACAGGATAGGTGCGGTTTGATGTTTCATAATCGGCAGGGAGGTATACTGCGTATTTTACATTATGATTTAAAATATCGCTTTTTATATATTGCTCTTCAATCACCTTGCCGGCAGTTTGCGCAAATACATTTGCCGAAATCAGCAATAAACAAACCAGCAAAACCCTTTTTATAGTACTCATATTCTAATTTATTCAATTAATCGTCATTTGCACATCCGCATATCTGAAATCCGCGCGTCTGCTACTTTTGCCTGAAGCTATCACCAATAAATTGCAGCGCGTTGGTGATCCCTGTACGCCAGTAGGTCCAGGTGTGGGCGCCATCGCGCATGCGAAATTCATGCGGTACATTTTTTTCGGTAAGGGCAATATGCAGCAGGCAGTTGCCTTTGCTCAGAAAGTCGTCGTCGCCGCAATCTATCCAGTACCTTACAGATTTTAGCTCGTCGGTAGTTTTGATTTGCACCAGGTTTAAAACCGAATTACTTTGCCAGGCATTGTTAACCCTGTCTTTCCCCTTTAAGCCCCGGCCGTAAAGCTGTGCAAATATTTTTTCATAAGTATCATCAGGAGTGCTTACGAGCTGCTCGTCAGGAAATACAGCGGCACTTAAGGCTGCACCGGCTGCAAACAGATCGGGGTGTTTAAGTGTATAGATCAGTGTTCCGTAACCACCCATTGAAAGGCCTGCAATACCCCGATATTTTTTTTCGGCCTTGATACGCAACACCTTTTCAATATGAGGCATAAACTCTTTGATGAAAAAGTCTTCATATTTCTCCTTGCCGTCATAAGAGTTGATGTACCAGCTCGAATCGGCATTTGGCATTACAATGATCATCGGCGGGATAGTGCCATCGCTAATAGCTTTATCGGCATAGCGGTTAACCTCGCCAAATTGCAGCCAGCCGGTATGGTCGTCGGTATAGCCGTGCAGGAGGTAAACTACGGGGTAGGTGCGGTTGGCCGTTTCATAATCCGGAGGTAGATAAACTGCGTAGCTTACATTGCGCTTTAAAATTTTGCTTTTTAGGTTTTGCTCTTCAAGCACCTTGCCCTGCTGTGCAAATAAACTGAAGCTGCTTACCAGCAGCAGGAATAAAAAAACAGGTTTAAGTATTTTCATAGTATGGATGTTTCAGGTTTAAAAATTAAGAGCCTTTCCCTGTTGCGGATATACCAGGTTTAGCTGTAATTTATTGGCAGCTTTTAACTGAGCTTTGATTTTGCTGATGCTTGTCATTGGCGGCTTTAAATGAGTTACTACAATGTTTAAGCCTTTAATAGCATCTGTGCCGGTAAACGAGGCCAGTTTATCCATCTCCGTCATTAACCATTTTGGCGTAAGGTGACCGAACAATGTTTTATCCGGATGCTCATTAGGGAAAGATACCTCTATTAAAATAGCCTTTAATTTTTTGCTTTTTATCAGCGGAGCAGCGGCCTGCCACAGGTTTTGCATATTGCTGCTTTTTTCTATCTCATCGGGGCCGGTATCACCTAAATAAAGCAAATAATTGTTATTGCTATTCACCAAAAAAGCAGTACTGGTTAAATTGGAATGACTGAGCGGGAAAGCCCGGACCTTAAGCTCAGTATTTTCGATAGCTGTTTCGGTACCGGGTTCCAATACTTTATAGTGATATTTTTTCAGTGCCGGTGTTTCACCCTGGTCGGCAAAATTGGCCCAGCTTTTCCAGGTAAAATAGTGCGTCTTTATCGTTTCAATACAATCATTAAGTGCATAGATGTTTTTGGTGCTGTCCTCGGGCGAATTAATAATGAGCCCGGCAATATGGTCAAGATGTGAATGGGATATTAAATAGCCTTTAATATACTGCCTGAGCACAGTATTGGCGGGTACATTAAAGCTTTTACACGTTATGGCTTTTTCAATGCCATAATGTATTGTGCCTGCATCAAGGCAGATATAATTATTGCTGCCTTTGGGTGCGAGCATATAAGCCGATAGGTTACTTTCATCAATACCCCCCAGTACACCTAAGGATACCAGCCTGAAAGTTGAGGCCTTTGGAGTTTGTGCAACCAAAATTACAGGGAAAAGGAAAATATATAAAAATGGTAGTAATTTATACTTGAGGGTCATTTTAGGCAGATTTAGCTTTAGTATGCTACGCTACTAAATTAAGGATATGCATAAATAATCAAAGTAAAATGCTGCCTGTTTTTATGAACAGTCACATTACATAACGCGTTTTAAGGCATCGTTCACAAAAAAATTTGCGAACGGGAAGCCAAAACAGGGTGATTTTTAATGTAAGGCTGCGCCTGCGCCTGGTTTTTAAAGGCTCATTACATTTTTTACACCTGTAAATAGCGCGTGGTGTATCTCTTACAATTTCCATTGTTAGGGGGGAGCAACAGTTTCTGCAAAAATTAAAGTTCAGTTTGTTTAAACGAAAGTTTACAGGTTTAGGTTTACTTTTTTTGAGAATTATTCGGTTTTCATGGCCTTTGCAGCCGCTTTTTTATATTCATAATCGCCACCTAACAGATACCCCCATGGTTTAAGTGTTTCAATGCGGTCAAATATAATCTTGAATATGGCAATAACAGGAATAGAAAGGAACATACCCGAAAGTCCCCAGATCATTTCGCCTAAAATAATGCCTATAAAAGAGATGAGGGCATTGAGCCTAACCTTTGAACCAACTATAGTGGGCAGTAAAAAATTGGCATCAACTGCGTGAATGCCAATAACACTAACAGCCACCGCTACAGTGTTGCTGATACTGCCTGTAGCAAAAGTTATAACAGTACTTAAAAGCAAGGCAGTGAAGATCCCGATGTATGGAATAATATTAAAAAGACCTACTATAATACCCAGTAAAGCGGCATATTTTATACCTATCATCCAAAAAACAGTAATGGCTACGCCGGCTACGATCACCATTTCCAATAGCAGCCCCAATATATATTGCCTCAAAATACTTTGAATATTCTCAACAATATCCATTACCACGTGCTCGTTTTCATCTCTGAAAACCCATACTATAAAACGGATGAGCAAACGCCTGTATAACAGTATAAAAAAGGTGAAGATCATGATAAACACATAAAACAGCATGAGCGATGAGATGGCCCCGAAAGTAGTGCCCAGTACATCAGTGCCCGATTCCATAAGTTTTTTTGCAGTGTCGTCAACATAGGCCATTTGTTTGGCGGCGTTAACATGAAAAGCATGTTGGATCCATTCCTGCAGGTCTCGTATGGATTGCGTAACTTGTTTTTTAAGCATTGGCCAGTCGTTAGCCATGTTTGAGATCTGTGACCCTACCAGGTATAGGATCCCCACAACAACACCAACCAATAATAATATAGAAACCAGCGATGCCATGCTGCGGGGTAATTTCAGCTTATTTTCCAGAAAATTACAAACGGGAAGCAACAGTATGGCGAATATAAAACCAAAGATCATGGGATCAAGCAGATCTTTACCCATAATAATCAGGTAGCCGAGGGCCATAAAACCAATAAGTACTAAAGCAAGGCGTTCATAAAATGGAGCGATGAGTTTTTTTGTTGGCATATGGGGCAAATGTAGCGGGATTTATGATGGCTTAACACGTAATTATTTCAGAAGTTTGAAGATAAGTAATAATCGGGAACAGACCGGAGGAAAAATGCTAAAGGTTTAAATCATGCCGGATTGAGTAGCAGTTGCAGTTTTAAGCAAGAGCCGCAGTTTGGTGTACTTGCTATTACAGTCGTTAAAACTGCTTCCGTATATCCTGCAACTGCCGCTCAGTAACTGCTACTAAAATTGTCGCTGCTACTATTAAAAAACTACTATTCATTTTATGTTTTGGCAAATATTTTGCATTGTAATATTATCATTTACTTAAAAGGTAACATTATGGCAAAGTATTCAGAAAAAGCCGGAGAGAAGGTTGAGAAAACCATGCATGAAATGAAGGAAGGCAAGCTGAAAAGCGGCAGCGGCAAAAAAGTAACCAGTAAAAAGCAGGCAGTAGCTATAGGACTGTCCGAAGCCAGGAAAGAGGGAGCCAAAGTACCGAAGAAGAAAAGTTAATGCATCATGACCGGAAAATTTTCGGCACCTGTCGAAGTTTGATGAATTTAACCACCATACTTCGACAGGTTTTGGCCTGCCATTTTTATTTTTTTAATGTGAACGCGTCGATGATATCCATCAGCGTCACGGCTTCATCAATGGAGCAGGGGTTAGGCCCTTCGCCATTAAAGTAAGCTACTATTTTGGTTATGAAAGGCTGCTGGATATGCTCGGGATGAGTGAAAGTTATGGTTTCTTCATCTGTATCAGTTTTCCAGCTGATGTAATTGCCAAAAAACGGGAAGGTAATTTTTCCTTTTGTGCCGATGATCTCACAGGTATCGGTGGTTTCACTTTCGGCTACATTAAAACACCAGGAACCGTTAACCACTACCTTATTTTTAAATAGGATCTGCCCGCAAACGTGATCGTCGGCAGGTGTTGAGTTTGATTGGTTGAGCGAGAAACCATGATACATTTCAGGCTCGCCGAAATAATACAGCATCAAATCGAGTTGATGCGGGGCAAGATCATGGAAATAGCCTCCGCCTGATAATTCGGGCTGTACACGCCAGTTGGTTTCCACATCGGCAATCAAAGTTGGTTTGCGGCTTTGCCACATCCTGATCTGTACCGTACGGATTTCGCCAATCAGCTGCGCATCAATTAATTCTTTAACCTTTAAAAACATAGGTAAAGCCCGGCGGTAATGGGCAACCGTAAGTTTTGAGCTGCTCCCCTTCACAGCCGCTGCCATAGCCCTTGCTTCGGCCGAATTACGGGTCACCGGTTTTTCGACATAAACGTTTAACCCTTTTTTTAATGCGATAAGTGCATAATCGAGATGGGATGCGGGAGGGGTAGCTATGTAGATCGCGTTCAGTTCCTGGTTGTTCAGCAATTCATCGGCATCATTGTACCATTTGCCTACACCATGGCGTGCAGCATAATCGGCCGCTTTTTCTGCATCGCGGCGCATAACGGCCACAAGGTTACTTCCCGCCACTTTTTTAAATGCAGGCCCGCTCTTTTTTTCAGTTACGTTGCCGCAGCCTATAATGCCCCAGTTTATCATTGTATAAGCCCCTCTAAATCTCCCCTAAAGGGGAGACTTTAATTTTTGTTTAAGGAAAGATATTAAAATTACTTGTCGAAAAGAATAGAAATTGGCGCTCCACCATAGTTCCCCCTTTAGGGGGTTATGGGGCTAAAATTTCTTCTATCCTTGCTAACTCCTCTACCGAAAACTGGAGCTTATCCAAAGCTTTTAATGAATCGGATAATTGTTCTGGCCTGCTTGCGCCTATCAGTACAGATGTTACGCGCTCATCTTTCAGGATCCAGGCCAGTGCCATTTGGGCCAGGGACTGTCCGCGTTGCGCAGCCAAACTGTTTAAATCCCTGATCTGGTTTAGGCGTTCGTCGGTGATGTGACTTTTTTGAAGGAAACCGGTTGGTCGCGCAGCCCTTGAATCTTCGGGGATGCCATGAAGGTATTTATCCGTCAATAAACCTTGCGCCAGTGGTGAAAAGGGGATACAGCCTACGCCTTCGTTACCTAAAACATTCAGCAAACCGCCTTCAACCCAACGTTCAAACATAGAGTATTTGGGCTGATGAATAAGGCACGGCGTACCAAGCTCTTTGAGTATTTTGATAGCTCTTGAGGCCAGTTCTGCTGGGTAGTTGGAAACACCAATATACAAAGCTTTTCCCTGGCGAACGATGAGATCCAACGCAGCCATGGTTTCCTCAAGTGGCGTGTTTGGATCGGGGCGATGGTGGTAAAAGATATCCACGTAATCGAGCCCCATGCGTTTAAGACTTTGATCAAGACTGGATACCAGGTATTTCTTCGAGCCCCAGTCACCATACGGGCCCGGCCACATGGTGTAACCGGCTTTGCTTGATATAATAAGTTCGTCACGGTAATCGCGGAAATCTTCTTTCAGGATCTTCCCAAAATTCTCTTCGGCCGAGCCGGGAGGCGGGCCATAATTGTTGGCCAGGTCAAAATGGGTGATGCCGCTGTCGAAAGCAAGATGCAATATCTTACGGTAATTATCGGCAACATCAACGTGACCGAAATTGTGCCAAAGGCCTAATGAAATAGCCGGAAGTTTGATGCCACTGTTGCCACAGCGGCGATATTGCATTGTTTGATACCTATCGGCAGATGCTATATATGTCATATTTTAGGTAAGGATTGGGCCGTAAAAATAGAACTTTATGTAGATTAATAAAGGTGTTTTTGACTTTACTGAAATTAATTATGGCATAGCTACTATATCATTAACCTGCATCTGATGTTTGGCCCAATCGCGTAGTAATTGTAAAAAAGGCAGTAATTCCCGGCCTGTATCGGTGAGGGTATATTCAACCCTTGGGGGTACTTCAACATGCACCTGCCGAACAATGAGGCAATCATCTTCCAGCTCACGCAGGGCCTGGGTAAGCATTTTAGAGGTTACGCCTGTTACAGTGCGACGTAACTCACCATAACGCATGGTGTCATTGCGCAAACGCCACAGGATACGCCCTTTATATTTGCCGCCTATCCGCTGAAAAGCGTAGTCAATACCACATTTTGGTGCCGGATGATTTGATTTTTTTTTCATCAATTAAAAATAATATAATTGATTTATAGCATGGTAACTTTTTAGTAACCAGGCTACTTTTTTGTGCCTTATTGTTAATGGAATATAGCAAATATAACTTTGCTGCATGAAATATAAATCGCTTTTGATCCTGATGCTGTTTACCATATGTAGGGCATCGGCACAGAACAAACCCTCTGTTCATAATTTGACCGGAACCTATGAATTGGTAACAGTTGATAATATTGCTGCCGACGGTAGCCGCACCCATCTTTACGGTGATTCGCCGAAGGGAATCCTTGTAATTGATGCCATGGGACATTACGCTTTACAGATCTACAGTGAAGGCCGGCTAAAATTTGCATCGGGTGATAAAGCTAAGGGTACCGACGGAGAGAACCGAGCAGCGATAAAAGGGTGTAACGCTCATTATGGTATCTATAAAGTTGAAGAGAATAATATCATTTTCAATATAGAACATGCATCATTCCCAAACTGGGAGGGCACACAGCAAAAACGCCCCTTTACAATTTCGGGCGATATTTTTAAGTACACTGTACCTGCGCCAACTACCGGTGGAGCGATAACAGGGGAGGTGGTTTGGAAGAAACTGTCTGAATCAGAATTTACAGGATTTAAGAATTAATAGAATGTTTTACTTCAAGCCCAGATTTTACAGGATTTGAATTGGCAGAAAGCCTTTTTATAAAAGACCACCTTATGTAAAGGGTACCTATTTCTACACCAAGATTCTCAAAATCCTAAAATTCTGATTCAGACAACCTCGGCCACCACAAAAGTGCTGCCGCCTACAAAAACAAGATCATCATTAGCTGCATTTTTTTGTGCCGATAGCAATGCTTCCTTTACAGAGAGGTAGGCCTCACCAATTAAACCATGAGCCTGCGCCTGTGCTTTCATGCTTTCAGCGCTCAATCCTCTTGGAATATCCGGCTTGCAGAAATAATAAGTAGCATCTTTGGGCAGCAGCGGTAATACTTTGCCGGTATCTTTATCATTTACCATTCCGATAACCATATGCAGGTGATTGTATTTAACAGATGCGATGTTTTTCATTACTTCCTCAACACCATCGGGGTTATGCCCGGTATCGCAAATAGTAAGCGGATTTTGACTTAATATTTCCCAGCGGCCATGTAAACCGGTGAGGGTTTTGACCCGCCTTAAGGCTGTTTCAAGGTGCTCATCGGTAATTACAAAGCCTTGCCCGCGTAATTCATTAACAGCAGATAAAACTGTTTTTACATTTTTAAGCTGATAGGAACCGGTGAGGTCGAGTTCTAAGTCGTAAGTTTTAAGTATGGAGTCTTTATGCTTAATTTTGATATCCAAAGATTCCCGGACGCTACCTTTCGCCTTTTGCCTTTCGCCTTTAATCTGCTTCACGTCCCACTCTTCCGATGCAAACTGAATGCTGCTGTTAGCTTGTGCGGCTTTATCAATAAACACGTTTGCTACCTCCGGCTGTTGTTCACCAATGATCACCGGGACGCCTGGTTTGATGATGCCTGCTTTTTCGCCGGCTATTAGTTGCAGGGTATCGCCAAGCATATTCATGTGGTCCCAGCCTATATTGGTAATTACCGAGAGCAGCGGGCTGATCACATTGGTTGAATCCAGCCGACCGCCTAAACCTACCTCAATAACGGCGATATCTACCTTTTCTTTGGCGAAAACATCAAAGGCAAGAGCTACGGTCATCTCAAAAAAGGAGGGGGCTATTTCATCAAAATTGGCCCTGTGATCCTCAACAAAATCAATTACGGTTTGCTCGCTGATCATTTGTCCGTTAATGCGGATCCGCTCGCGAAAATCTTTGAGATGGGGTGAAGTATAAAGCCCTGTTTTGTAACCCGCTGTTTGTAAAATGGCCGCCAGCATGTGCGATGTTGATCCTTTACCATTGGTACCGCCCACATGTATGCTTTTAAACTTATGCTGAGGATTGCTCAGGCGCTTACAAAGTTCAAGCGTATTGGTAAGGTCTTTTTTAAAAGCTGAAGCCCCGTCACGCGTAAACATGGGGAGCTGGGTGTAGAGGTATTGGATGGTTTGTTCGTAGTTCATGGTTCATGGTTCATGGTTCATGGTTCATGGTTCATGGTTCATGGTTTGAACCACTACTTAAAGAGGCAAAAATAGCACTGTAGCATTTTAAAAACAGTGTGGAGATTGTAATATTATTCCATTAAAAGCTATGAACCATGAGCTATAGTCCATCCGCCTTTTGCAAAAATCAATTTACCTTAAACACAAAAACAACGGTACCCTGTTGCTGATCGGGGGCATTATCAAGCGGGTTAAGTTTGGAATTTTTTACAGCATCTTCGCATTTTTGAAGCAAGCCTGCATCTGATATGGTGGTACCACGGGCCCCGGCACGGGCATAAGTAACGTTGCCATCTTTATCAACCCGGATATCAACTACAATTTTACCGCTTTGCCGGTTATCATCGCTTACAGAGGGGCGACTTACGAAGTTACGCTGTGCCATGTTCAGGCTGCCGCCATTGCCGGATCCTGTTCCGTTATAATTATTGGTAAGTGTTGTACCTGTGGTTTTACCCTGGTTGCCCGGAGTTTTGCCTGTGCCATCGCCCTCGCCTGTACCCGTTGATGCTTTGCCTTTATATAAAGCATTTTGGTTAACAGTAGGTTTTGCCGGCGGTGTTTTTACCGGTGGAGTAGGGGCAACATTTTGACTTGGCTTTTTAGTAGGCGCGGCCACTTCTGGGGCATCCTCGTTATTTTGGGTAACTACCGTTTTTTCGCTGCTTTCGGGCGTTGGTTTTTCTTCGGTGGGTTTACTTTCGGTAACTTTATCCGGTTTAGTATGATTGGCTTTTTCCGCTACCGAAGGTTCTTCGGTGCTCATGTAATCATCGCCCATACCTTCATCAACCGTACCGTAGTTTACCAATATGCCGCCTGTTCCGTTCTCTTCAACCGGCGGATTTTTGAATACGATAAAATAACATGCCGCTATCAGCACAGCCATAATAATGC
This sequence comes from Mucilaginibacter sp. SJ, assembly GCF_028993635.1. Classification (NCBI taxonomy): domain Bacteria; kingdom Pseudomonadati; phylum Bacteroidota; class Sphingobacteriia; order Sphingobacteriales; family Sphingobacteriaceae; genus Mucilaginibacter; species Mucilaginibacter sp. SJ. The sequence continues at coordinate 2,209,064 of NZ_CP118631.1, read as the reverse complement.
CTGTTGCTATAAATGCTTTCGGATAGTTATTTTCTTCCCTGTACTCCATTTTTATAATTAGTGCAATTTTTTAATTAGCAGTATTTTCTTAGTTGCAGTAGCAGTTTTTAGTAGCAGTAGCACTTTGCAGTAGCAATACCAGCTGCAAAAGTTAAAAAAATCAAGCAGATAAACTGCTTCCTTGAAACTGCCGCTGCTACTTAAAACTGCTACTTTTAAAAAGAGTGGCAGTTTGTTTAAACGATTACGGTAATTTACTGCAATAATCTACTGCAAACTTTAAACTGCAACTGCCACTGTTATCCCTTAGGTTCTGTTGCCAAAACCAGTTTAATGTTCAACTTTTGTGCCACGTCCATCACCTGTACCACATCCTGTATGGCTACAGTTTTATCAACATACAAAACTATGGTAAGTTCGGTAGCCAGGGTTTTGTAACCCGCCAGTGTGGTTTGCAAAGCATCTACCGGGATCTCTTTTTTATCTACGTAGTACTTCAGGTCTTTGGTTACTGAAACAGTTATGGTTTTTTTAGATACCGACTGCCCTGTTGATGATTTAGGCAACACCAGCTTAATAACGTTAGGGTTGGTAACTGTTGAGGCTATAAGGAAAAACAGCAGCAGGAAAAACATAATATCGTTCATTGCCGATGTATGTACCTCTGCCGATGCACCCCTGTGTCTTTTTCTTAAATTCATTTGCTCGGCTCCTCTAACAGGTCAATAAATTCAATGGCGTCGGTTTCCAGCTTCAGTATCACCTTATCAACCATCATATTTAAAATGTGGTAGCAAACATAAGCTACGATACCTACAAACAAACCTGCGGCTGATGTTACCATTTTTACGTATAAACCGCCAGAGATTACACCCATGCTGATGTTATCCGTTTTTGAGATATCATAAAAAATCTTGATTACACCGGCAATGGTACCAAGGAAACCAAACATCGGCGCTATACCTGCTACGATACCTAAAATTCCAATATTTTTTTCCAGTTTGGATACTTCGAGCTTGCCAACGTTTTCAATGGCGCCTTCAATATCTTTTATAGGTCTGCCAATGCGCAGTAAGCCTTTTTGCAGCATGCGCCCAAGCGGAGTGTTATTGTTACGGCAAATGGCAATAGCCGATTCCAAATTGCCCGAGTGGATACTGGCGCGTACCTGTACCATCAGGTTTGATTCATCACGAGATGCTTTACGGATAGTAAAGTAACGTTCAAAAAATATTACCAGCCCCAGTACAGCTAAAATACCTATCGGGATCATTACCCAGCCACCCTTGATCAGCAGGTCGCCAAAGCGAAGTTCTTCAGTTGGCAGGGCTGCGGTTGTTACGGCGTGGTTTGCGGTATCTGCCAGGTGTTTGGCGGTATCTGTAATTTGCTGAATTAATAATAAAGTCATTTCGTGGAATCAGTAATTTGTTTTGAGTATGTGTCTTTAGTTATTTTTCCTTGTGATATGAGTTTTTTTCTCACGGCTTCTGCTTCCTCAGATGAGGAAAACCCTCCAATTATGATCTTGATCCGCGGACCGGTTCCGGGGCCTTTCAGCAAGCGGGCGTCAATTCCCTTGCTTTTATAATCTTTAACGGCCTCATTGCTTTTGGTTACTGTTTTAAACGATCCTAAAAATATGGCAAACTCCGGCTGTGCTACGGTATCTGTTTTAGCTGCCGGTTTATTTAACGCTTCAATACGTTTAGAAATTGTCTTTGTCGTATCAGCAACCGTTGGAGTAGAATCCTTTTGGATACTATCCGGCTTAACTACGGGAGCAGCTTTAGGCTTTTCAACCTTTGGTTGTTCTTTAGGGCTGCCATTGTTAAGATGTAATAGTGCGGGGTTATATTTATATACGCCAAAAGCTGCTGCGGCAAGTACAACCACTGCAATTGCTATTATAGCCCAAATGCTGATACCCCGCTTAACTTCGGGTTCATCATCAATATACTCAGGCTGCTCAACAACGGTTGCTGCTGTCGGCGGCGGTGTATAGGTTTGCTGTAAAGGGATGGCCGTAGGCAAGGGCGGCGGCGGTGGTGGCGGGGGTACATAGTTCACCTTGTTAATGGTTACCGAGGTAAGGCCAAAGAACAAAGGATCGCTGCCCGGTGCCTGTTCCTGAGGTCTGAAAGCAATTTTGCCTTCCTGCATATAAAACCAGCCCAATTGGGCAAAAGGTACTTCATGCAGCACCAACTCTTGCTTGAGGCTATTGATGTATTTTTCGGTGAAATATTTGGATGATGCCAGTGAGATCTTTTTCTTTTCGGCAATATGACGTGTCAGGATCTCATCGTCTTTAGCCTCCTGATCAAAATGCAGCTTATGACCGGGCGGATAAAAAGTTGCCTGTACATCATCATAATAGCCATTTACACGCAGGCGCGAAAAGCAGCCCAAGCCAGGTACACTTATTTCGGTGTACCGGCCGAGTAGTTCGCTTAAATAATTGGCTATGTCCATCCGGTAAAAATACGGTTAATTTTAAAACATCAAACAGGGCTTAAAACGAGTACCCTACCCCGCCAAAGATATTAAATCCGTAGTTAGGGTAGTATAACCAATTTTGATACGAACTGCTCAGGATATTATTAACCTGCGCAAATACCGAAAACCTGCTGTTTATCCTGTATTCTACGCTACCGCTCAGGTCGCCAAAGCCCTTAATAGGCTGTTTAACCTGGTTGTAAACCGGGCTTCCCGGGGTAGAAGTTGGTGTCAATACCAATAACCTGTCGGTTGTTGAGCCGCGGATAAGCAACGAACCTGTAACAGTCAATTTGCTGTCGATATGTATTGCAGTACCTGCAGTTAATAAAAATTTAGGCAGGTTCCATGGCTCGTTTTCTTTAGCCATTTGATAGTCTTTTATTTCAACGCGACCGAAAATGTTAAAATCGTCTGTTGCTTTAAAATCCAGCTCACCATTAAAGCCGTTTACGCGGGCTTTGCCATCATCATAAATAACAGTGAATTTGTTGCCTTCGGCGTTGAAGTTACTCACCATTAAAGGCATGTTTTTAATACTGTTGCGGTACACGGCAGCTTTGAAGCTTAAACCGGGGGCCAGGGTGCCTTTTAAACCGGCACTGATATCCAGCTGGTCAACTGAGTTTTTGATGTTGATGTTTTGGCCGATGAAAGGATTAGCCATAGCAAAATCGCGCAGTGAAGAGCGGTTAACATCCCCTTTGGCTTCCACAAACAGGCGTACATATTTAGGGACCACCTGCACCTCAAGCTTGGCGGCAGGGAAAATGTAAAATTTTCCAAAATCACCAAACTCTTTTACAATGTTCACCCCTGCATCTATCTTATAGTTATCCCCCTGAAATTTGATGTATGGGTTAACCCGCGCAATATTATTACCAAGGCTGTATAAACTGTCCTTCTGACTGGCCAGATCTAACGAAGCGCTTAAGCCTGCATAAAACTGCTTAACAGTTTGATTTAGAAAGCCTGAAATAACTACATTGTTTTCACGTGCCTGGTAAGCATTGCTAAATGCGTATCCTTTTAACTTTACAGCATAGGTAAAGTCGTTTTCAACGTCTTTGTAATTCTTTGCCAGTTCAACCTCGCCGCTTATGGTATTGAAGTGCTGTTTTGTCGGTACAAAATTGTTGTCGGGAGCATCCTGGTTGTAACCGTAAAAATAGGTACCTAAACGATTGTAGTTGATGCGGCCTGAGATATTGTTATCGTCAATGATGCTTTTGCCAAATACGCCAACGTCATCGCGGCTTTGGGTTTGCTTTTGCAGCGAGCCAGATTGCGACAAATGTTTAATGAAACCGCCAAATTGTAAAGCCTGGTCGCGGCCATTGGCAAAGTAGCCCTCGCCATAAATGGTTTTCAGGTTGCCAAACCCAACCTTTGCAAAATTGTTGGTTAAAACCGAATCCTGTTCGGCAGGTCTTTTCATTGCCTCAAGCTGCCTGATCTCGGAGTTTTGCTCCTGGCGTTTATCAAGCGGGGCATAGGTTAAAGGTGCTTTAAAGGGCACTTTATCTTCCAAATCGGGATTACGACGGATCTTTACCGCATCGGCCAGCACCGGTTTGTAGGCAGTGGTCACTACAATTTCTTCTGATAAGCTACCACCATTGGCAGCGTTGTTGGGATTATTGCCGCCTCCCTTCTTAGTAGTATCCTGCGCTGTTTTTGCAGCAGCATCGCCTAAGCTTTTGCTGTCGGTAGCTTTTTTAGTTACAGGTTTGGGCGCGGCCTTTTTGGGTGCCGGTTTAGCGGCAGTTTTTTTAGTCGCAGTTTTTACTGTTGCTTTTTTGGTAGATTTCTTTGTTTGTGCCTGGGCAGGAACAAAGTATAATGCTATTAATAAGGTAAGCAGCGTATATGTGTATCTCGAGTTCATTGCTTGTCTTTTTTTATATTACTCTTTGTTACTGTTTGTTAGTTGTATCGGGCTGGGCAGTTTCTTTGGTGCCTGCGGCAGGGGCTTTGGTTTTGCGGCCGCTCAGTTTATCCAGCTTCTCTTTAGCAGTAGGTAATATATCGTCATCGGCTTTATAGTTATCAATGATACTTTGCAGGGTTGCCTTGGCCTGGAAGGTATCTTTTAAGCCTACATAGGTGTCAGATAACAAAATGTATGTTTTGGCTACCCAGTAATCATAGTTTGGCATTTCCTTGGCCAGGTCAAAACACATTTTTTGTGATGTCTTATAACGGCCCTTTTCATACTCAATAAGTGCAAGATTATAACGGGCTTCGGCAGCGGCAATGGTTTTGGTGTTTGTTGCAGTATAGGTGAACTGTTTAACAGCCAGGGTAGTATCGCCGGTTGAAAGATAAGCCTTGCCTTCGTACAAGCCGGTTTTAAACTTGTCTTCCTGCGATGTTTTATCATTTGTTTTAACCAGCTCGGCGTATTTAATGGCATCATCGGTCATTTGCATTTCCGAATAGCAGTACATCAGGTTAGTAATGGCGAAGGTATAATCGGATTTATATTCTGAGTTGGTTTCGAGCCTTTTCAGAAATACTACCGCTTCGTTATATTTCTTTTGCTGCATGTATAATTTAGCCATGCTGATCAATGCCTTTTCGCTGTAGGCACTGGTCCAGTCGTTCAGGATCACGTTATAATCAACAACAGCTTCTTCTGTACGACCTAAATTAGCCAATCCCTGCGCACGGATAAAGCGGGCTTGTTTTTCGTAGATCTGTTTGCCCGGGAACTTATCAAAATAAGCGTTTACTGCGCTTACAGTACCCTGCCAGTCGCCTTTAAGGTAAAGGTTATTGGCTGCGGTTATCATAATGCTTTCCTGGTCGGAGGTGGTATAGTTACCAATAGGGGTGGTGCCTGCATAATTGATGAATGTTTGAGCATCACCTTTATCTGTATAGATCTTTTCAATCTGTTTCAAAGCCTGTTTAGCTTCATCGGTTGAGGAATAATCCTGCACCACTTTTTTAAATGATTCAACAGCAAGGTCATCATTGCCTGCATTGTAATCAATCAAGCCGATGGTAACCAGCGCGCGCGGTACGTAGCTGCTGCGCGGATATTTCTGGATCATGGCATTCAGATCGGCTTTAGCTTTATCGCCGTCTGTTTTCAGGAAATAAGTATAAGCTATCTCAAATGATGCATCATCGGCGTAATCAGAGTTAGGGAACTTGTTCAGTACATCATTCAGGGTACTGATCTTAGTATCCAATGAACCCTGTAAGCCCTGGATCATACCACGCTGAAACAAGGCATAATCTTCGCCCTGGTTATGCATGGCTATAATGCGGTTATAATAGGTCATGGCACTGCCATAGCTTTTCAGTACAAAATAGCTGTCGGCCAGGCGGGTAATTGCATCATTTTGGGTATTTACATCTTTTACATCTCCCTGTAAAAACCTCTCAAAGTAAGTAGCGGCTTTTTTATACTGCTCATCGCCAAAGGCCGCGTAAGCTAAAGCATAGTTGGCGTAGTTAGAAACATCAGTTTCCTTAGCCTCGGGCATACTCAGGAACTTTTCAAAGTTTTCTACCGATTCGCCGTATTTGCGAACCTCAAACATGGCCTCAGCCATCCAATAGGTGGTTAAAGCTTCGGTCTTACTATCAACCGGATCTTTTAATGAGCGCAGGAAAATACCGATAGCGTTTTCAAAAGCACGCTCATTGTAAAATTCCAGACCGCGGTAGTAAGTAACTTTTTGATAAGCTAAACGTGCACTCTGGCTTTTATTAGGGATTGGCTCCAGGATCTCAACAGCTTCTTTATAGCTGCGTGAGTTCAATAATTCCTCGCCTAATAAAACCTTCACTTCATCAATACGCTTTGAGCGCGGATAGTTAGCTAAGTATAATCTTGTAGCACCTAAAGCCTGCAGGTTAAAGTCGAGCTCGTATGATAGTTTGGCGTATTCATAAAGGGCATCTTCCTGTAATTGCTTATCATAATCAAGCTTGGAGGCGTTGAGGAACGCGTTACGTGCACTCTGTTTATTGTTCATTTTCAGGAACACATCGCCCAGGGTATAGTTACCGCTTTGGCTGTAAACATCGTGCTGTTCAACCAGTTTTTCCAGTTCGCTGGCAGCTTTGGCATAGTTGCCTACTTTATAATAAGTATAACCCATCTGGTAGCTGTCCTGCGTGTTTTGGGTACGGCCCTGATCTCGGTCTTCAAAACGGCCATAGTACTTAACCGCATTGTCATAATCGTCTTTGGCAAAGTATGATGCAGCGATGATGCGCAGCATTTCCGTTTCGTTTTGCTGGTGGGTTTTATTTACAATAGGAACAGCATAATTGATCACATCATCATAGCGTTTATCTAAAAAGTAAACAGCCGAAATATAGTACGGATAGCTGTTTTCGTATTTCTTAGAATTTTTAAGCTTTTCAAAATTTACCAGCGCCAGGTGATAGTCCTTGTTTAAATAAGCTATGTAAGCAAAGTAATAAGTAGCATCCTCAGTAAATTCCGACCGTTTATTTTTAACCTCGCCAAAAAGCAGCTGGGCATTTTTGTAATCCTTTAACGAAAAGTAGGCATAACCTTTACGGAATTTATATTCGGTATTGTCATGTCCGTTTAGCTCACCTGCCTCAACCTTGTTAAACCAGCGGATAGCGTCTTCATATTTACCTTGTTTAAAATACGATTTACCAATCTGGAAAAAAGCCTGTTTGGTAAGCGGATTTTCAGGGTGTTCTTTTATAAAACGGAGAAACATGCTTTCGGCATCATCATTACCCAGGTTAAGGGCGCAGAATGCTTCATAATACTGGCAGTTTTCCTTAGTGAGCGATAGCTCGGTTTCAAACTGTGGCTGGGTGCTCGTTTTAATTTTGTAAGCTTCAACCAGGCGGAATTGTTCGGCCGCCGAAGCAAATTTTCCTTTGTCCATCAAATCAATAGCCGCGTGATAAGTACGGTAAATTTGAGTGGAAGGGTTTTGCTGGGCTCGTGCAGCTGAAAATAAAAATACGGGAATGAGCAGGGTGATGTATCTTGTTTTGATCATAAAGCGCATACTAACGATAGTGCGAAAATAGCTAAACCAAAAAGAGGCTTTTCACATTAGAAATTAACAATTGTGGATAACACTTCTTTTAACGAAGGTAATACTTAAGATAATATCCATGTGGAAAACTTTAAAATTGTTGAGTACTGCCGTGGTACCGGCCATGGATAATCAAAAGTAATAATTACACGTTAAACAGTGCAATTTATTTGTATTTTGAGCATTATAATACCCCGGGGGCAATGCGCCCCATCCATTATTTTACCAATTATGAGTAGCGTTCTTAATAGAGGCGGATTGTGGTTACCGGTGATTTTGTACATGTTGGTGTTTTGTCCGTTAAATTCAAAAGCACAAAAAACAAATGCCGAAATTGTTTTAACAAACAGGCAGTTAAATGAAAAATCGAACGAATTTTATATCGCAAATGTTACTGATGAACGGCCCGATCGAAGTGCGGTCGCCTGGTTATTATCGGCCACAGGTAATTTGCCCGCAGTAAAACATGAAGTTGATTTACAGGGAGGCACAGCAACAGCTGTTAAACAATTTGCTGATTATGCTATCCCCGTTAATAAGATGTTACGCCCGGTAGTCATCCGCATTAAGAAGTTAAAGCTTACTGAAACGGCAATGGCCGATGGCAGGATAGAAGGCCGGCTGGAGATACAATTATGGTTTGAATTGAAAAAGGCTGAGGACAATGTGCATTTGATTGATTATCCGGCGGCCACAACATACTATCGCAGCGCGGGACAACAGTATGATACCGGGGCGCTGATGAGCCGGGCCCTTGAAGCCGGCCTGGTGTATTTTAACAGATGGATGAATCGTGAAGCGGCCACTAACATCAAACTGGCTAAGGGAGTAAAATTAATCTTTACCGATTATTCGGAACAGCCGGAAGGCGATACCATTTACTACTCGGCCGGGCGGCCTTTAACCTGGAATGATTTTCAGGATAAAGCCCGGGGCGAAAAGTATGTTGCCGAAGTGCAGCCAAGTTTCGGTTACACAGAACAGGCAGAAGTAGAGAAGTCGATAGTTGTAGTGAAGATAAGCATGCGCGTGTTTTTACCTAAAAGTGCCGCCTGGGTAAAACCGGAGGGTCGTACAGACTATGCTCTAAACCATGAGCAGCGGCATTTTGATATTGTAGCGATAGTAGCCCGGCATTTTAAGAAAGCCCTTCTGACTATGAAACTCCCGGTTGATAACTATGATGGCTATATTAATGTACAATACCTCGACTCGTACCGTGAAATGAACCAGCTACAAGAACAGTATGATAATGAAACCAATCATGGCACAAACCAATACTACCAACAGGAATGGAATATGAAGATAGATGGGTTTTTAAGAGATTAAGACAGGAGACTCAACACACCTGCGCCGGGGAAGGGGGTAAATAACAGATCTATGAATTTAAATTCATGGATGTCAGCATAATGTTACATGGTATAATACATCCTTATACTGTGTAGGACTTATTTTTCTTATGTTTACTTTCCTTTATATAATTGGATTGTTAATTTTAGGATCATAAGCAAGGGGGCGAAATGAATTTTGGCGGAGTTACCATAAAGGATATTGCTAAAGAGTTAGGGATCTCACCGTCAGCGGTTTCCAAGGCACTTAAAGACAGTCATGAAATTGGCGAAAAAACCAAGGCGCTTGTACTGGAGTGTGCCAAGAGGCTCAACTATCAGCCCAACCTTAATGCCCAAAGCCTTAAACGGGGCAACAGCAAATCTATTGGCATTGTGGTTTCAACTATTGAGAACCAGTTTTTTTCGCAGGTGATCAATGGCATCGAATCAGTAGCGCACAGTAAGGGATATAATGTGTTTATTACACAAACCCATGAATCGTATGAGCTGGAAATGCAAAATGTACGTCACCTGACTTTTCGCTCCATTGATGGTTTGCTGATCTCTCTTTCAACCGAAACCCAAAATATTGATCACCTGAAAAACCTGCACGAAAAAGGTTTGCCTATTGTTTTCTTTGATAGGGTAAGCGATGAAATTGATACGCATAAAGTAGTGGCCGATAATTTTGCCGGGGCATATAAGGCCACAACCCAGTTGCTTGAGGCAGGATACCGTAAAATAGCTCATATTACCAGTTCGGTAAACGTATCCATTACCGCCGAACGCTTGAGGGGATACAAAGATGCACTTGAACAACATGGCATGCAACCTCATGAAAAGCTGATCAAATACTGCCCGCATGGCGGTAAAGACCTTGCTGAGATAGAAAATGCATTAAGCGAGTTACTGTATGCCGATGATAAGCCCGATGCTATTTTTACAGCCTCTGACAGGATCACAACTACTACCTTGTCCCTTCTTCATAAATTAGGCTTCCGGATCCCTGCTGATATCGCTTTGCTCGGCTTCACCAATACTCAACTGGCCGAAGTTTTAAACCCGCCGCTAAGTGCTGTTTATCAGCCCGGTTTTGAAATGGGAAAAAAGGCAACCGAAATGCTGATCAGCATTATTGAAAGTAAGCGGCCTGTTACCGAGTTTGAAACTACCGTATTACCTACCCGGGTTTTTATCCGCAGTTCCTCTCAACCGGTAAAAACGTAATATTAAACGCCCGATTTAGCAATAAATGTATGCTTAACAGTTGTTGTTTTTGTGAAATCTTTTACAGATTTTTAGCGCATTATAAACCACGCTAAAACCTTTCAGCCCTATGAAAAAAATGTTCACCTATTTGCTGCTGCTTTTATTTTCCAGCGTGGCAATTGCACAAAATACCGGCGATAAAACTTTTACCAACCCGTTGCTGCCATCAGGCGCCGATCCCTGGGTGATCTGTAAAGATGGGTTTTACTATTATACCAATTCAACAGGGGGCAATATTGTTATCTGGAAAACAAAAGATATTACCAAACTGAGTACTGCACCAAAGAAAGCTGTTTGGGCGCCGCCGCCAGGTACAGCTTATTCTAAAGATCTATGGGCGCCCGAACTGCATTTTATAAAGGGCAAATGGTATGTATATTTTGCCGCGGATAATGGCGATAACAATAACCATCGCATATATGTACTGGAAAATAGCTCGTCCGACCCAACGGAAGGTACCTGGGAGTTTAAAGGAAAAATAGCCGATAGTACCGATAAATGGGCTATTGATGCTTCGGTGTTTGAAAATAACGGTAGTTGGTATATGATCTGGTCGGGCTGGGAGAGTAACCATAACGGGCAGCAGAATATTTATATAGCCAAAATGAAAGATGCCCTGACTATTGGCAGCGAACGCGTAAAAATATCAAGCCCGGCTTATGAATGGGAAACCAACGGTGATCTGCATGATGCCGGTAACCCCGCGCATGTGAGTGTAAATGAAGGACCGGAGATTTTAAAGCATGGCAAAAAACTGTTCCTGATCTATTCGGCAAGCGGCTGTTGGACTGATTTTTATGCTTTGGGCATGCTTACGGCTTCTAAAAAAAGCGATCTGTTAAACCCTGCCTCATGGATCAAAACAGAGGAGCCGGTATTTAAGCAATCGCCGGAAAACAGCGTTTACGCGCCCGGTCATAACTCGTTCTTTAAATCGCCAGATGGCCGGGAAGACTGGATCCTGTACCACGCTAATTCAAACCCTAACGAAGGCTGCGGTAATAAACGTTCGCCGCGTGCACAAAAATTTATCTGGAATAAAGATGGTTCGCCAAATTTTGGTGTGCCGCTGAAGGATGGACAGCCTTTGGCTGTGCCGTCAGGAACGAAGTAGGGGGAAAGGGATATATAAATAATAAACAAGATCGTCATTGCGAGTAAGCACCAGGTGACCCCGGAAAAATCGTAATGACGTTTAAAATATATTTTAATGATGGTGCGGGCGGGCTGCGTTAGGGATGGGAGCGGATACCAGCCTGTGGCTAATGCCTTGTGCAGTATGAGCATACAGCCCGGGCCGCAGGCAACGCCCATATGCATAAATCAATTTAAAAATACACCCAATAATCAAAAACTTACAATTAGGTCATTTTAAGGACCGAAGGAAACTCATTAATACCTATAAATAACAAATTATAGTTATTAATAATCCCCAATAAGCAGAGCCATCTTGTATAGTGCGCGATTGCTTCGTACCTCGCAATGACGGTTTAATTATATATACCGATTCTCTTGACAAATATCAATTTCCTTCTTATCAAACATCAATGTGCAGGTTATGGCGTCGCGGTAGATTTGTATCAACAAAAGAACGATACAAAATGTCAAAAACAATTTTCATAACCGGAACAAGCACTGGGTTTGGTAAATTAACCACTATAGCTCTTGCAAATGCAGGCCATACCGTAATAGCAGGTATGCGCGGAATAAATGGCAAAAATGAAACTGTAGCCAAAGAGCTTTCAGCCTTGCCAAATGTTGAAGTAGTTGAGGTAGATATTACTGATGATACTTCAGTTAAAGCAGCTTTTAAATATACATTAACCAAATACGGCCATATTGATGTATTGGTGAACAATGCCGCAGTTTCAGGCTTTGGCGTACTGGAAGCTTACTCACTCGATCAAATCAGGCAGATGTTTGAAGTGAATTTTTATGGAACCCTGCGCACCATATTTGCGGTTTTGCCGGGGATGCGTAAAGCTAAAAATGGCCTTATCATCAACATTACATCGGGTGCAAGTGGTCATACCCTGCCGTTCATGATTCCTTATCTTGCATCAAAATTTGGGGTAGAAAGTATTACCGAAGGTTTAAAGGATGAGCTTGCGCGGTTCAACATCGAGAGCGTTAGTATTCAGCCGGGCGTATATCCAACCGAAATGAATAACGGAAGCAAAGCAGGTATCCACGCTGATAAACCGGAAGTTATAGCCGAGTACGGCGAGGCCTCGGCACAGCAATTTAACGCTATGGGCACTGCGCTTTTCAGCAAAATGGCCGAGTTTAACATGGACCCGCAAACTATTGCCGATGGTATATTGAGGCTGGTTGAAATGGAAAAGGGTACCCGCCCGCTGCGTTATCCACTTGATGCCGTAGCGCAGGGTACCGATCAGGAATTTATTGATGCCCGCGCCGCTATCAAAACAAAATGGTTAAGCAAATACACCGCATAACCTAATTATAAAAATATGACCCGAATAAAAGCAAATATCCCCGGATAAAGGAGATATTTGCTTTTATATGTTTGACCAATTTAAAGAATACATCGGCCAGAAAGCAACACTCACCGAAGCCGACTATGCTAAAATTGAAACAGTTTGCATTTTTAAAAAACTCCGTAAAAAGCAGTATTTATTGCAAGAGGGAGATGTTTGGAAGTATAACGCTTTTATAACCAAAGGCTTGGTTCGATTTTACAGCGTTGATGAAAATGGCCGCGAAAACATTGTAAGCTTTGCCAAAGAAAACTGGTGGACCGGCGACCGTGCCAGCCTGCTTACCGGCGAGCCTTCTAAAAATAATATTGATGCTATTGAGGATACAGAACTGATATTGGTTACCAAAACAAACTTCGACAGGCTTTGCCGTGAGATACCGGCTTTTAATGATATGGTTAATGCCATCCTGAACAAAAGTTTCATCACCAGTCAAAACCGCATTCACTCGGCCATTGCTTTTACTGCCGAGCAAAAATACCTTGATTTTGTGCAGAAATATCCTGATCTGTCGGTAAGGGTGCCACAGGCGATGATCGCATCTTACTTAGGCATTACACCCGAAACCTTAAGCCGTGTACGAAAAGAAACTGTAAAGAAACATTAACCCTGAAACTTCATCAGTTCAATGTTTTTCTTTTTCATGGCTTGCAATACCGTTTTACCGTATTTCGTAAAATATTGGTGCTGTTGTAACAGGCTTAAATTAAGGGCATGCCATTCTTTGTCGCTATACTGCTTATCCAAATGTACCTCCCATTCCTGTTTTAAATCATGGGCAAAATCCAGGTAGTTTACAGATGCCAGGTGGTGCATATCGGCATCGCAAATAATTTGCTGGATAAGGTTTTGGGGCGATTGCGGTACTTTGGTGGCTTCAATACAATCCCATACCTGTTGTATAAAATCATTATTATAGTGGTGCTGCATTAAAAAAGTACCGGCAATGATCATGCTGGTGTCTTCATGGCCGTTATAATGATAAAGGTAGCCCGTATCATGAAACCAGGCAGCTATTGTTAAAATGGTTAGTTCCTGCTTTTTTAATTTACAGTGTGCTGCAATTTCTGTTGCTGCGTTAACAACGCCCAATGTATGTTTAAGGTTATGAAAGTACATGGTTGATGGGAGGTTTTCTTCCATCAGCGAGGTGACATAGGCAGCAGCCCTTTTTACTATACTTATTGCAGGCATAAGATTGATGCGATAGTACCCTCACATTCTGTAGAAATTCTGGATAAATGTTAACCGGCCAATCTCTCAACAAAAAGATGACACTTTTATCGTACTTGTGTAAACATGGGATTGTGTATTTCTAAGCGGGCTTTTAAAGCTTTATTTTAGATGCATAATTTGTATATAATATGAAAAACACGCTTCAAATAGCACAGCTTTATTTCCGCTTTGCATTAGGAATAGGCTTCCTGCTACCCGTGGCAGATCGTTTAGGTTTTCTGGGGCCGGCAGGGCAACATTCGGTAAGCTGGGGTAGTTGGGATAATTTTGTAGTTTATACCAACACATTAATGCCTTTTCTGAGTCGCTCAATGGCCGGGGTAATGGGCTTTTTAGCAACAGTTTGTGAGGTTTGTATAGCCATTATGTTTATAGTAGGGCTTAAGATCAGGGCAGCTGCATATGCAAGTTTTGCACTTACATTTACATTTGCCCTGTGCATGACTTTGTTTTTAGGGGTTAAGGCCCCCTTCAGTTATTCGGTTTGGGCCGATAGCGCAGCCAGCTTAATGCTGGCAGGTATATCTACCTATCGCTGGAGTATTGATTTCAAATACGACGAAATGTAATTTGAAACTTAAAAACAATAAGCTTACGATATGCTGTTAAAAAACAGGTAGTAATATTGTGCCCTTTTTCTTAAAATCAGAAAAGCTGATACCGGTAGTGTTTTTAAAAAATTTACTGAAATGGGCCAGGTCACAAAAGCCCAGGTCGTATGCAATTTTTTTCATACAGCTATCAGGATGTATGGCCTGCCGTTTTGCCTCGGCGGCAACCCTTTGCCTGATGTGATGACCGGCCGGCTGGCCAGTTAGCTTTTTTACCACCTCGTTGAGGTAATTGGGGGTTACCGCTAACCTGCTGGCATAGTCGGCAACCATTTTATTCTCCCTGAAGTTTTTATCAAGCAAAGTCATGAAGTTTTGCAGGATGGCAGTATTTCGCGATTGCTTTGGCGCTTGCTCCGAATCCAGCTGGCGTGAAAGATAAATTAGGAAGATCTTGAAATAACGCTTCAATATCTCGGATCGGTAAAGGTTATGCCTGCTGTATTCTTTCAGCATTATTTCGCTGATATCATTCATGTCATTGGCCAGTTCACGGTTTATGGTGATGATCTGCGTTTGGTTAAACATTTGATAAATGGGGCTGTATACAGGCTCCTTGCCGTAATCTTCTATATCTAAAAACGAATCGGTGAACGAGATGACAAACCCCTGTAAGCTGCTGCTAAATTTAAGATTGTGCAGCCGGCCGGGCTTGATCAATAATAATTGATTGGGGGTAACAGCTTCTTTTTGCAAATTAAGCCTGTAGGAACCGTTGCCGGCTGTTATCCAAATCAGCATAAAATAATCGTTAGGAAGGTCAATACCGTTTTCTTTGATCCACTCAATGGTATGGATCTTAAAAGGAAGGCAACGGGATGCTTTGTCAAAGTGTAGCGGTGTAAAATCGTTGGCTTGTTTCATGGTTGCTTAGTTTAAAGCTTATAATACATCCACCGCAACTCCAATTTCGTGCCGTTGTTTTTATTTTGTTGATAGTCAGTTACTTGGTAATTTTTTCGACGCTGCTTCTTAACGAAATATCATTATATTCCTGATAGGAAAGCGAAATATCGTCCTTATATATCCTTAACCGCCTAAGCCAGGTACTATCGCCGGCAAAAGGAGCAGCGCGCCGATATGTTTAAGCTAATTAATAGCTATTGAAAAAACATTTGCTATCCAGGAAATGAGATGCCAATATTTGGTCCTGCGTCAGCCATCCTACATTCACAAATAAAAGAGCTTGAAACTGGGGAGTCTGATGCTTAATGTTTGATTGTTAATTATATAGATTAATATTTGCTTTTGTTGTAAGGTGGTAAACACAATACATAATTCATACATCAAAATCCATATTTAATACATCGGTGAGGTTTAGGCAGCATATTATTTTTATAAGTTGAATTTGAGGGCATGTTTATTTGAGTATAAGCATGTGAACAGGATTTTGGTTTAGGCCGGTAATAAAAATAATACCAAGTGAATATCAATTTAAGCTTATCCCGGTTTTATTGCAAGCTGACACTAACAGGCTTTTTGCTTTTGATATCCACAAACTCGCCGGCGAAGCGGTACGATCATATCCTCCAGGGCGTTTTGTGGGCAAAAAGTAATTTATTTTTTATTAGATGGGATCTTATAATTGTCGGCATTGTGGCCTTGCTTATCGTTTTGGGGGGTGCTTATGTTGGTTATTGGCAAAAGCAACTAAACAACAAACGGTTGCAGCTAAAAGAGAAGAAGATCAGCGAGCAAAATCAAATGCTGCAGCATTTAACCGCGGATAAAAACCGCCTGCTTGATGAAAAGGACTGGTTATTGAAGGAGGTGCATCACCGGGTAAAAAATAACCTGCAAATAGTGATGAGCCTGCTTAACACCCAATCGGCATTTTTAAAAAATAACGCGGCGCTTGCCGCCATCCGTGAAAGCCAGAACCGTGTACAGGCTATAGCCCTCATTCATCAAAAATTATACAGCAGCTCAAACGTAGCCTTTATTGATATTGCTGTTTACATCAACGAACTGGTTAATTATCTTGCCGATTGTTACGACGCTCATGAACGGGGAATCAGGTTTGAACAGCAAATTGAACGTGTTAAAATGGATGTTGCCCAGGCCGTACCTGTTGGCCTCATGCTCAATGAAGCTATTACCAATGCTATTAAGTATGCTTTTCCGCACAGGCGTGGCTATATAAATATCTCGCTTGGCACACTTGATGATAATAATATCATGTTGAGCATTGCCGATAACGGTATCGGCCTGCCACAGGGTTTTGATATTAAAGAAGCGTCGTCATTAGGTATGGAAATGATGAAGGCCCTGAGCAAACAGCTTGGCGGGAATTTTAAAATGGAAAATAACGAGGGCGTGGCAATAACCCTGGTTTTCCGTGCAGAAAAGAATTTCGGGAATATCGAAAATGAATACTATCCTATATAGTATTAACGCCCCATTTGTCTTGGGCCATATGTAATTTGTACTACTGAAACCATAATTAGTACATTGATTTCGGGTATCTCCGGCCCGAATTTTACATTGTTAAATAACAGTTAATAATTAAGCATTAATTAATTGTGCGATAAACGTGTAAGCCCTCCGCTATGAAAAAGTTTGTTTGTTTGGCAGTAGCCTTCTTTACAAGTGTGTTGATGTTTATAGCAACAGGTTTATTTATTAAGCTTAACACAAGTTTGATGGAACGGCTGGTGCCCGCCAGGTTTTTCATAATCGTGCTTTATAGCATATGTTCATTGAAATTCGCTTTGCTGGTTATTATGCTTATGCCGGACAAACCCTTGCTTAGGCAAACAAGCATAGGTTTTATATCGGCCGATATGTTTTTACTGCTACTGGGTAGTGTCACCGATTTGACAATAAGCGTATCTGTATCGCTTATTACAATACAGGCATTACTCCTGCTTTTTTACATGGCTTTGCAAGGTCATTTATGGCTTTATAGGGCCAATACAAACACTATTGAAAATGAATTGATGGCATCACCTATTTAATGAATGACAATATGCATTACGATGATGAACAATTGATAAACCTCATTATTGATCTGCAGGAGCGGGGCTTTAATCTCGATTTTGTAATTGAGAATGAATATATCAGGTGTTTACAATACAATGAGTTGATCTCGCCCGATGATTTTGAGATCATGGAGAGCTATCACTGCCAATCATCCGGAGCAAATAATGATTGCAGTTTGGTGTATGCCATCCGGTTAATGAACCATGACATGAACGGCATATTGATGAGTGATTACAGGGCATACATTAAAGGGATGTCATTAAGCTTATGGTCAAAATTTAATAATGTGATTAGGTTAAATCTATCAGTAATAAAATAAAATTTAAGAAAAACATCCAAATGAACAGGGAAATCAGAAATATGGAAAGCCGGGCGGGGTTAATGCCTGAACACACCATAGGAGCAGCATACATAGGCAATTGGAAAATCCAGCTCCGGTTAAATAAGGTGTCTTTTTGCCCGCGGATGCGCAAGATGCTTGAGCTATCAAAGGGATATGATGAAAATATCGAAGCACTTTTTGGGCTGGTTAAACCCGGGCAGTTGAGCGGGCTTATCCATGAGTTTAAGGTTGCCTGCTTTAATGGTACCAAATTTGAAAAGCAGGTGCAAATTGTAACCCCATCCGGTACCGAAAAATGGATTCGGCTTACAGGTGTTTTGTACTCACGCAGGTGGGGCGCTGCCGAACAAATGATTGGTACCATTGAAGATGTTACCCAGAAAGTTAACGAGGAATGCCTGAGCCTGGCTATTGTAAATCATGAACTGCGCGCACCTTTAACTATTATAAAGCTCAATACCCAGTTTTTAATTAACCACCTTGCGCTCAGCATTAATAAACAACCGGTAAGGTTATTGAACATGGTTGATCAGCATATTAACGGGATGACCAAACTGATTGATGAATATTTATCACCATCAACCGGCGAGGACAGATCAGCACAGCTTAATTATAGCTTGTTTGATATTAACGACCTGGTTGATACAGTGCTTGGTGAAATGAGGATCCTTTATCCCGGCCACCGCTTTTGTAAATATCCCACTGCCGATAGCATTTTGGTTAGGGGAGATAAATACAAGATCATCCAGGTGCTGATCAATTATTTAACCAACGCCGCCAGGTTTTCGCCGCCATGCTCACACATTAACATTAGTATAGACTGTAACGAAAATGATGTTGAAGTATCGGTGCATGACGAGGGGATAGGGATTAATGAGGAAAACAGCCAGGCGCTGTTCCAGAAGTTTTATCAGTGCAATCAAAAATCGGTAAGGCAAAAAAACAGCAAAGGCCTGGGTTTATACATTGTGAAAAACATTATCCAAAAACACGGCGGTACAGTAAAGGCCGAAAACGGAAAGGACGGAGGCGCGATATTTTCTTTTAGCCTGCCGCTTAACCAGCAAAATAAATTTAACGCCACCGGTCAGGAAGCGATAAAACTAATGGCTTAAACTGTCAGGCTTAAGTAAAGGAAACAATAAAAGATATTTATATCTTTTATTGTTGGTTGAAATAATTACTTTTGCTTTATAAAGCAATGGGAATATTTTCAAAAACATGTGAGTATGCGGTAAGGGCGGTATTTTTTATAGCCCAGCGCACCGCCGACGGCAGTAGGGTTGGCATAAAGGAAATAGCCGTAAACATTGATTCGCCTGAGCATTTCCTGGCTAAAATACTTCAGGATTTAAGTAGAAGAGGAATCATTCAATCGGTAAAAGGACCCAATGGCGGTTTTTACCTTGATGCGCAAAGCCTGGCCCGCCCGCTATCAGATGTAATAGAAGCGGTTGATGGCGGCGGTATATTCAGGGATTGTGGTTTAGGGTTAAAGGAATGTTCGTCAAAAAATCCCTGCCCGTTGCATCATGATTTTTTAGACGTGAGGAACCGCTTGCAAAACATGCTTGAATCTGTTACCATAAGCCAGTTCAATGAAGATCTGAACCTCGGAATTGTAGTACTGAAAAAATAAACCCCGCCCGCCCGGAAGATTTAAGGAGCGGTCAAAGCACCAGGTTTAATGAATTAAATAAAAGAGAATGTTGAAATGGTTAATTAAAGGATAAAAAGGTATTAATATATTATATGAAAGTCAAATTAATGCCCCAAAGAAATTCGATGGGCTTTGTAATATGAAAAAGCGGAAGACTTACGAAGTTTCAAAAGCTTCGTAAGTCTGGATTCTGCAACTTGTCACAAATAACCGGTTGAAGCACGGTAGATAGTCCTTTAAGCGCCATTCTTAGACCGCGTTACACTGGCAAGCTTTTTTCTGCTCAATGGAATAATAATTGTGATGGTTGCTATTAAATAGCTTGTATTTCAACAAAATAAACAACTAATGAACGATATAGAAGATCTAACCTCAATTAAAATACTGGTTGATGAATTTTACACCAGGGTGCGCCTCGATGGGCTATTGGAGCCCGTTTTTGCTGAAGTTATAAAAAACGACTGGCAGCCGCACCTTGATAAAATGTACGCTTTCTGGAATGCTGCATTGTTTGGCGTTGCTGGTTTCAGGGGCAATCCCTTTGCCAAACATGCACCCTTGCCTATAAATGACGAGCATTTTAACCGCTGGCTGGAGCTGTTTACCCAAACGGTTGATGCACATTTTGCCGGGCCCATGGCTGATGATGCCAAGAACAGGGCAGGCCTGATGGCGGTAATGTTTCAGAGTAAGCTGGCTAATATGAAAGGTGGGGCGGGTAGGACTATCGTGTAGTTATCCGGAACATACTAACACGCGATACTTCCGGGAGTTAACGAAAAAAGGCTGGTAGTTGCAATTCTGCTACAGCCGCACAATTAATTATAAATATATATTGTTAAAATGACGATCACAAAAGAACAAAAAGAGTTGATTAAGGCCACAGTGCCTGTATTGAAAGAGCATGGAGTGTTGTTAACTACTCATTTTTACAACCGGATGTTTACCCATAACCCCGAGCTTAAAAATGTGTTTAACATGGGCAACCAGCAAAATAGCAAACAACAAACGGCCCTGGCCATGGCTGTACTGGCTTATGCCGAGCATATTGAAAACCCCGGCGTGTTGATGCCTGTACTTGACGGCATTGGGCAAAAACATACAAGTTTGGATATAAGACCCGAGCATTATGCTATTGTTGGCGGTCACCTGATTGCCTCAATCAGCGAAGTATTAGGCGATGCAGCTACACCCGAACTGCTCGAAGCATGGACTGTTGCTTACAATCAGCTGGCCGCTATTATGACTGGCCATGAACAAAACCTTTACAGTAAACAAGTGGCTAAAAAAGGTGGCTGGACAGGCTGGAGGCCATTTGTGGTAAAACAGAAAGTAAAAGAATCGGCAGAGATCATTTCCTTTTACCTTTATCCCGCGAACGGTGGAGCGGTACCGGATTTTACGCCCGGTCAGTTTTTAAGCGTGCGTTTGTTTTTGCCGGAGCTTAACCTGTTGCAACCCCGTCAGTACAGTATCTCAAGCGCGCCTAATGGCGAGTATTATCGTATTTCGGTAAAACGCGAAGCTGGAACTGCATTGCTTGCCGATGGCATGATCAGCAACCGCCTGCATAATTTTGTTAATGAAGGTGATATCATCGAAGTATCGGCACCGGCAGGGGGATTTGTATTAAATGGCGACGGCGATCATCCGATAGTTTTTATAAGTGGGGGCGTTGGTCAAACGCCGTTAATGAGCATGATGGAAAGCCTGATTAAAAGCGGCAGCAAACGACCAAAAACATGGGTTCACGGTTGCCGGGATAAAAATGTGCATGCTTTTAAAGAAGTTATTGAACACTGGGAAGGTAAAAACGAGGAAGTTAAGAAGCACATTTTTTATAATGAGGTTGAAGAAGGAACTTCTGATGACTTATATGAAGGCTGGGTTGACCTGAACCAACTGAGCGATGAGATATTTGAGCCAAATACTGAATATTACATTTGCGGACCGGCTGGCTTTATTGAACTGCATTACCGCGAACTGGTAAAAAAAGGCATCGATAAGCAACTGATCCATTTTGAAGAGTTCGGCCCGCAAACTTTGCAGCTGAACTAAAAGCAATTGTTAATTGGTGCTGAAGCAGGCTATTTTATCAAAAACTACTTCAGCACCAATTAAACTATCCAATATAATTATCCCTTCTTTAGTGTTACTATGCCTTCATTTGGCTGAGCCTGATAGAGTACATAGGTACCGTGCTGATCTTTAGCTGTGTTAATCTTTTTGCTTTTTGAGCCCTGGGTCACGGTTGCGCTTGTCCAGCCTGGTGATACATAGGTTTTGAGCGTTAATGGCAGATAATACATTTTGCCATCAAGGTTATGGCTTACTTTTACCCGTATCGTGTTCCCTGTAGTTGAAGCATCGGCTTTGCCATGTTCACGCTCGCGCATATAACGGGTAACATCGCCAAAGGTGGCTACCCAAAGTTTATCGTTTTTGCTTTTGATATATTGAAAATATTCATCGAGCAGAGTACTGGGCAGGGCCTCATAACCCATACCATCAATGCCATGGAATACCAGTACCAGCCAGGTGTTGCTATGGTTTAGTGTAGTGTCAACCCAAAGTTTCATCATTGGCAGCGGTGTTTTGGTGGTAGCGCCGCGTTGCCATTGAATATAATCTTTATCTGTAGAGCCGGGTGTTTGTTTGCTGGCGCGATCAATTTCCTTTAGCCAGGGTTCGGGCATGCGGTTGCGCAAGGCCGGATAAGTTTTCAGGGCATAGCTCATTACCCGGTCGTTTTCAAAACCATACGGACACTCGGCCGAAAAGGTATGTTTAGGGCCAAGTTGGGCCAGTATATCGGTCTTACTCTTTTCCAGTTCCCAAAGCAGATTTGGCTCATCAAGCCCCGGCATGCTGGGGTGAGTAATGGAATGACTGGCAAATTCATAACCTTTGGCTGCGTCTTTTCTGAAATCATCCCAGGTTGAACCTATGGATTGTTTAAACTCGTCGTTTGGCTCGTACCCACGTTTCAATTCCCCGTTGCGGGCTTTGGCATATATATCATCAAGTACCTTAAAAGCTTTTTCTTTTTTGCCGCTATCATATAAACTCCCTGCTTGTGTATGTGAAGCGATGGTACCCATATAACCTAAATATCCGGCAGCAGAGCATCGCTCAAAAAAGTTCTGGTCGTTAGTTGGCACCGTTGCTGATTCTTTAATAATATCCTTTACCGGGCGGCCAATAAATTTTCCATGATATTTGGATCCGGGTATGGAACCTGTAATAATGAAAAAGGTGGCCGGCATTTTAAGGCGTTCCATAACAGGCAGGGCTTTTCTGAACTGGTTCATAGAGCCGTCATCATAAGTAAGGGAAACGGCCCCGGTTTTACCGTATTGCCATTTTGTTATTTCGGTTGTGCCGGGCTTGGTTTGAGCATTGCTTTGCAAGCCTTGCAGACCAATGAGTGCTGTGAGCAGCAGGGTTTTAACTGGTTTATGATTGGTGGTAAGCATAACTAAAATTAACTTTTTAAATTAATTTACAAAGTAATATTGCTGTTTCAATTGGCTGGTTATGAGGGGCCATTTTAAATTATATGCTATAATAAAAAAGAGGTTGTATCATAAACCAATTGACCGCCCTTGGTGTTATGCTATCGATAAATTGAAATTTGCCCGTTAATATTTATACAAAAGGGGGTTAACACTTTTTTGTATAAAAAACGATTAATTGTCTGATTATTAAATATATATGTAAGTGTTAACCCTAAATTCTGTTAACCCTGTTAACCCCCCTTTGTTAGTAAATACAAGCCAAGCTATATATCGCTTATTAACTGAATAAGTAAAAAAATGAGGCTGATTTTGATTTGTGATACACCCTCATAATGTATTCTAAGTCAGAGGATAGAACTGCGATTAATAACAAAAAAAACGGCCCGAAGTTAAAAACTCCGGGCTGTGGGCGTGATAAAGCAGTAGGTATTAAGCTTTCTTAAAAATGCTTGATATATAGCCAACCTCTGCACGTTCCGGCGCCCGGTCGATATAAATCTGCCTGTCTTGTGGCGCCCATGTGCCCAGTCCATCAACGTATCTGTTAAACATGCAAAAAGCAGCTGCGATCAATACCGTGTCGTGGATCTCCTTATCATCGGCCCCTTCCGCGCGGGCCGCTTCAATTTGTTCCGTAGTTACATGTTTACCTCCTTTTTGTACGCTGCTTGCGATGGCTAACAGCGCTTTCATTTTCGGCGCAAGATCAGTCGCCGAAAAATTAACCTTGATGGCATCTATCTCGTCGATATTGCAGCCGAGATAATGCCCGGCTACTGCGCCGTGCACATTCTGGCAAAAGAAACAATCGTTGAGGTAGGATACATAGGTTGCTATCAGTTCCCGTTCTCCGCGCGATAAGGAGTTGTTATCATCGCGGAGCAATTGCTCGGCGAGGGCATTTAACGGCGCCTCAGTCTCAGGACTGTAAAACATTAAACCGCGGATGCCGGGCAGATCGTTATTTAATTCTATATGTGCCATATCTGGTCAGGTTAAATTAATGTTGAGGTTGTGGTAATACATAACCCTTTGCCATACGTTTACCCATTTCGGCGTAAGCTTCGGGATCGGTAGGGGTAAGGCTTGCAAGCCCATCTACATAGCGGTTAAACATGCTGAAAGCGGCAGCTATCAGTACCGCGTCGTGAATTTCGCGATCAGTAGCGCCTTCTGCACGGGCTGCGTCAACGTCTTCCTGTTTTACTTCTTTACCCAGGATTTGTACTTTGCCCGCAATATTTAGCAGGGCTTTTAGTTTAGCGCTGATGGGCGCTTCGGTCATATCGCGTAAAACTTCGTCAACAATGAGGGCGTTATCCTCATATAAACAACGGGCTGCAGCGGCATGACTGCTGTAACAAAATGTGCAGTTGTTTCGGTATGATACATAGGTGGCTATGAGCTCACGGTCGGCCGGACTTAAGGTTGATTCTCCGCGTAATAACACTTCGGCCAGTTCATACAAATACTGACCGGTTTCGGGCCTGAACATTACCAGCGAACGGATGCCCGGAATGCCTTCGGGTACATTGATGTGTGCCATAATTTTAATTAGTGAATTAGTGAGTTATTGAATTAGTGATTTTTTTAATTTTCTAAGCTTTCGGCTTTAAGCCTTCAGCTTTTTGCTTTTTCCTCGCCTTCGGCTTTCTCCCGTACAAATAATACTACCAGTAAGCCAATTATAAATACCAGTGAAAAGACGAATAGCGAGTTACCATAACCTCCCAGGGTTGATACCAGCACGCCTACAAATAATACTGCTGTAGCTGTAAAAATACGCCCGATGTTGAAGCAAAAGCCTGTTGCAGTTGCTTTGATGCCGGTTGAAAATAATTGGGGGATATAGGCTGATAGTACGCCCTGGCTCGCCCCAAAGAATAAAGCCAGTATTATTATCTCGATATAAACTGCCGCACTGAATGTAGTATTAGTTTTAAACAGGATGAATGACATACCTGCGCAAACCGCGAAACAGATTACCATGGAGCGCCTTATAGATAGTAAATTAACAAGCCATCCTGAAAAGAAACCACCGGTTAAACCACCCATGCCCATACACATCATGCTCAGGCCGCGTTCTTTTGCGGCATCATGGTCGGTAATCAGGCTTTGCACCCAGGTAGGTAGCCACGAAAATATGGCCCATAAACCTATCAGCATTGTACCGAAGGTTAAGGAGCCAACAATAAGCTCGCGGCGATGGCTTTTAGAGAGGAGCTTGTTCAAGGGATTTTCGCGGTTGGCGATATCGTTACGGTAGTTGAGCCAGTTTTCAGATTCATTCAAAACCAGGGCGCCTATCAATGCCAATGCAAGAGGGATCGCCCCGACTAAAAAGCCCGACCGCCATGACGATACAATAAAGTTGATTAGCCCTGCTGAGAAAATACCTATCGGGAAAGCTATAGAAAGAATGCCTATGATCACCGCTTTGCTTTTGGCAGGCCAGACTTCGCTCACCAGCGTTATGGATGTTACCAAAACGCCGCCTACGCCAAAACCGCTGAAAAAGCGGCAACACAGCACGCCCCACCAGGTTGGCATTAACCCGGTTAAAATGGTAAATACGCCATAGCTGCCAATGGCGAGCAGCAGGGCTTTTTTCCGACCCATTTTATCGCTGATTACCCCCCAGGTAAAACCACCAAAGGCCCAGCCGAATATAAAAATGGCATTGATATACCCGCTGATGACGTTGATTTCATTGGCCGGAACGGCACCCTGTAGATCCTTTACCACAACAGGCAAGTAAACCGACATCAGCGTGGAAACAGAACCGCCCAGGGCAGTACTAAAAAAACAGATCACAAACAGCACCACCCTATAGGCGGCGCTGAGGTTTGTTTGAGGTTTTACAACCTGCTCTTCAATTGCTAAAGTGCTCATGTTGTTCTATTTTAAAAGGTCATCAAATACGATTGATACATAATAAATGGCGCCAATTGCAGGCGAACCATATGATTGGTAAATACGGTTGTTGAAGATATTGCTGCCACCAACTTTAATGGTTGATTTAAATTTTGGCAGTTTTTTGTTGAACTGCAGATCAACAACTGAATAAGCATCTACGCGACCGGGACGGGTGCCGTTAAATGTTCCATACCAGTCGTAAGCAGTTTGCCAGTGCCATGCCGCGTTAAAACCGAAATCATTGATTACGTTGCTGTTGCCAAATGTTGCATTGGTGCTCCATTTTGGTGTATTGAAAGCCGCAATATTGTTAGGATTAGCGTTGCGAAGGTTAAATACTGATAAAGTTGTGTTACCACCCAAAGCGTAACCGCCATCAAGCAGGTAGGTAGCACCAGCGCTTGCTCCCTGTGCCGATACCTTATCAGGCGCATTGGTATACAACTGGAAGGCGTGAACTTTACCGTTGGGGATATCGGTTGCAGAGGCTGTAGTAACCTGGCCATCAGAACCAAGAATTGGATTGCTGGGTTGAATAACCACAGTATTCAGAATAAAGTTGGTGTAGCTGCTGTAATAGTAGTTTACGTCAATCAGTAATTTATCCATCATCAAGCCTTTATAGCCCACTTCAAATGCTTTTTGCTGCTCTGGTTTAATGTAGGCTACGCTCGCTTTTTGGAGCAGCCCTTTGTTTTGTTCGATAGCCTGTGGGAATGGCGTACCGCTTTGTACCGCCTTGCCAAACGCAGCGCCAAAAGCGCTTACCGATGACGAGGTGAACGAGTTTTCATAAACGTTTAAGCCCTTGCTGTTATTAGGCGCACCACCCAAAATAGTGATAGGGCCTACGTTAAGGTGGATAAACTGATCAACCGGGGTTGGGTTCCTGAAACCGGTTTGGTATGATGCCCTGAAGTTTGAGGTTTTATCAACCGTATAAACTGCCGAAAAGCGAGGGGTGAAGCTGCCTTTAAAGTTTTCGTTTTTATCGTAACGGATAGAGGCTGTTAGTTTCAGGTTATCATCAAACAATTTTTTAGCCGCTTGTACAAATGAACCGTATTCTTTGATGGTTACACGTTTGTCTTTATCGTCAAACAAGCTGCCATTGGTAAACATCCTGTAATCGCGGAAACTGCCGCCTGCCAAAAGCTCAAACACTTTTATGGCGCTGGTAAAATCATACTGGCCTTCAGCATGGTAAAATTTACTGTTACTGAAAACACCTGCGCCACTTAATCCATAATTATGAATTGATGCATTCTTAGCATTGTTAAATTCAGCAGTACCCGGTAAAAAACGGCCGTGGTCGGCAAAAGTCCTTGCGGCGGAATTGCTGTTTGGTGTAACGCCACTTACCGAACCGTTAAATGCTGCGGCATAGCGTGTAAACCATGTATCATCGGCTTTATCGGGAGTTACGGTATTGCCGTTCAGGTCTTTTACCCAGTCACGGTTGATGAATTGGGCCAGGGAGCGGGTATTGTATGAGTCGTGCGAATTTTCTTCAACCGAGTAGCCGCGGACGAAGAAGTTGCTGCCTTTTAACTCAATCCTGTGTGTTTGCAAAACAAAGTTATTCAGGTCGAAACGGCTGCTACCTGTATAGCTTGCAGTACCGCGACCGTAGTTGTATTGGTAGATTGCCTCCAGATTATTGCTGAAACGGTACTGTAATGCTCCGTTAAGTTTAAGGCTGTAAACGTTATAGTTCATCAGGTCTTTTTCCTCATAACCTGTCCTTGAAACCAGGCCAATGCCGGGTAAGGTTTTCGTAACCTCATCTCCGTAAATGTTAAGCGCGTCGCGGCCGGGGTTGTTGGGGCCACGTTGTGCAGCCGGGGTTGAAGCGCTTACGTCGGTGTAATTATCAGCATACCAGTCGCGACCGGTTAAGTATGATGCATTCAGTTTAAACGCGAATTTATCGTTGAAGGCTTTGGCATAACGGGCGGCAAAATCATACAAGCCCTGTGGCTTAACTACCGATTCTCCAAAATGGTTAAGACCGCTTTTTACTTGCACGGTTAAGCCCTGGTATTTGAAAGGATCTTTAGTTTTAAGCGAAAGCAGGCCATTAAAAGCCACCGGCCCGTATAAGGCCGAAGCCGCGCCGGGGATAACTTCCACGCTTTCAATATCAATATCCGAAGCGCCAAAAAGGTTACCTACCGAAAAGTTTAAGCCGGGTGTTTGATTATCCACACCATCAACCAACTGCAAAAAACGGCTGTTACCTGTGCTATTAAAGCCGCGTGTGTTGATCTGTTTGTAGGTTAAACTGCTGGTAACCGATTCAATACCTTTTACACTTTGCAACCCATCGTAAAAAGTAAATGAAGGGTTATCCTTAATGGCTTTAAGGCTCATTTTTTCGATACTCACCGGCGATTGTAAAATGCTTTGGTAGATACGCGTAGCAGACGATACTACCTCATTGAGCACAATTGCCTTTTGTGTTAGCTTTATGCTGATGTCATTATTGGCAGATGTTACCTGGCTTTCCTGTACTTCAAAGCCTACCGCCGATATAACGATAGTGAAGGGCAGCTTTAATTTATTGGCGTTTAACGTATAGTTACCTTTGGAGTCGGTAGTGGTGCCGGTGAGTTTTCCTTTAACAGAGATACTGGCACCCGAAACAGGCTTGCCTGTAGCGATATCAGTAATATTACCCGTTATCTTAATTTCCTGGGCAAACGCGTTTATGGAGGTGAACAGTAATAAGACGAATAAAAGTTTTTTCATTGTGATTGGGTTTTACTTTAAATGAGGATTAGGGTTATTTTTTTAAATGATCATAGCCTTGTGGCAAACGGGTATAGCCATGGTTAACTAATCGCTCGGCCAGCACGTTGTAATAGCCGGCATCAGTAGGTAAGGCAGTGGCCAATCCGTCAACATAGCGGTTGTAATAGCAAAACAGGGCAGCTATGAGCACGGTATCATGGATCTCAATGTCGGTAGCTCCGGCAGCCTTGGCGCGGTCAATGGCTTCGGTAGTTACATTCCGGCCGTTTTGAGCGGTTAGTTTGGCAATGGTAAGCAGAGCTTTCATTTTCTCGGTAACCGGGGCGGTTTCAATGTTTTCTTTTACTTTTTGTGCTGTTTCGGCTTCACCGGCCAGTAAGTCTGCGGCCGCAGTGTGCGCGGTAGTACAAAAGGTGCATTGGTTGTTGTACGATACCACAGTGGCAATCAATTCACGATCGGCTTCAGACAAGGTTGACGGCCCGCGCAATAAAAACTGTGTAAGGTTACGGATAGGTTGTGCCGGTTCTTTGGCATACTCCAATAGGCCGGTAATGCCCGGCAAATGGCTTTCAAGGGTAATATAAGGCATAGATAATTTTTGAATGTTTGTAGGTTGGGGTAGAGGATGTGCCTGCCTGTAGATTATTAATGCTATCGATATATAGCTATTCTCGTGGCTTTTGCACTACGAATAAACTATCGGCAGAAATAAATAATAACACAGCAGTAGAGTGTCACAACCACTACCCTAAAAAATGAATTAAAACAGGGAGAAGATTAGCAAACGGCTTTTGGCGGTTGCTCCGGAATATTCTGGTGAGCAGGAATTAACTGTTGAACCGGGTGAACAACAATTTGTTGAGTATATTTTATAGGGCAGTTAAACTCAAAGTGCACAAAGGCAAAATTGAAATTGTCCTGCATAACTATCTTACCAAAGGGTACATGCTCTTTTTGCGGTACAGGGTTCTCTTTTGCATCCCTGGCGTCGATGATGTTTTTATCGGCGAGGCGGGTGGTTTCATAATTAGGAACGCACATTAAATAAATGGCATGCCTCGTTATCCGCATTTTTTGATAATTATAATTATTGCTGCCAAACTGGATCTGCCCATGAATGTTCTCATAGCTTTTCCAATCGGTTATGCCCGGCATATTTACAGGAATAACCACTTCGGTAAGGTCTTTCACATTGTAAAAGCCTTTGGCTGTTTGTTGTGCAAAGTACTTGTTGCTTTTGTAAACCATAAACTGATGCAATGCCAATTGACCGCCTATATTAAGCAGGTGAATGCTAAGCAACATGAGGGCAACAAACTTCTTCAATTGGTTTACGTGCAAAGGGTTTCTTAAAATTGCTGTTTATAAACGTAGTATCCAAATTTATTTAGAATAATTATGCGTATGCATGGCTCATTTTCTTTATTCGTTATCGATTGTAATTAAAAGTTTCAAGAGCCCTTTTTGTAGGTGACTTTTCAGTTTAAAAATTGTCCGGTTCGGCATATGCAATGTCCGGTTCACATAGTTAGTGATAGGGCACCGGGCGATATCAGGGTATCTTTGAGCATACAAAAAAACAAAAATATTTAATAAATAACACAATGGAAACTATTCAAGAATCAGGTATCAGTAAGATCAAGGTTATCAACGCTATCTCAGCTAATAAAATTGACAAAGTATTATATACCGGTAAAGTTCGTACAGTTGGCGGTCGTGACGGTGGTTCATCTGTTAGTACCGATGGCCAGTTGGATATCAAACATTCAACTCCCGGAACCCCTAAACCAGGAACTAATCCCGAACAATTATTTGCCGCTGGTTGGTCAGCATGTTTTGAAGGCGCCATCGGTATTGCTGCCGCTAAAAAAAGGATTGCACTCCCTGCCGAATTGGCTATTGATGCAGAAGTGGATTTGGGTATCACTACCGGTGCTTATTTCCTTCAAGCCCGTTTAAATGTAAGTTTGCCAGGTTTGGATGTAGAAGTAGCCAAAGCATTGATTGAAGAAGCACACCAAACATGTCCTTATTCAAAATTAACTTACGGTAACATCAATTTTGAGATCAATTTAGTGTAAACCCCCTCCGCCCCCTGAAGGGGGTACTTTAAAAGTCATAAAAAGGCCTGCTCCTTTTAAAAGGAGCAGGCCTTTTTATATATGGAAAATCACAGATTTAAATCTCTATGCTCTCGCCAATGGCTGGTAAAAATAATTTTAATCCGGCTTTTTCAAATTCACCAACTGCTTCGTCCTTATCTATTTTAATAAAACCAAAAGTATCGTAATGAACGCCCAAAACTTTATTGGCCTTAACAAGCTTTGCAGCTTCAATGGCGTCCTCAACGCCCATCGTTAACACATCACCGATAGGAAAAACCGCGAAATCGAGATCAACCCATTTGGCCACCAGTTCCATATCTAAGGTGAGACCAGTATCGCCGCTGTAATACAGATTGCCATCATCAGTCTTTAAAGCATAGCCGCAGGCTACACCTGCATAGCTACCATCCGGAAAGCTGGCCGAATGTTGTGCGATGAACGATTTTGCTGTGCCAAAATCAAAGGTCACTTTACCGCCCGGGTTTAAAGGATGCACATTTTTAACGCCTTTTTTGCTGAAGTAATCGTACACTTCATAAATACCCACAACCATAGCGCCTGTACGGTTGGCTATAGTTTCCGCATCCAAAATATGATCATAATGACCGTGCGATACAAAAATATAATCGGCTTTAATTTCATCAATGTTGATGTCTTTAGCCAGTTCGTTGCCTGTAATAAAGGGATCAAACAGGATGTGTTTACCCCCGGCAACTACCGAGAAGCATGAGTGACCGTAATAGTTGAGTTTCATTGGTTTGCTTTTTTATGTTAATGATGATTAGTTTCAAAGCGGAGTAAATGTATTTATAGCTGGCATTGGCAATAGCTTAAAATGATCATAGGTTGTATGGCTAAATTTACCTGTTACAATGTTTACTTTCGGGTATGGAAGTGTCATCTTTTTAAGCAGGATGTTATCGGCCGAATAATAAGCTGTGTACGGATCAGGTTTTTTGTTTAAGCCGACAGGACGCATGTTATCCGCTTGATTTTGTTTACCGGAATTAGGCCCCGGCAACCTGAACTCCGGTGATAATTGTGAAGCATCAAAGCGGCCTGTTTTGGAGGAATAGTTGTGTCCTCCTGTCGGCAGGTTTATTTTAAAAGTAAAGGCCTGTTCTGTACAGTTTAATTCATTTGCCTGTGCATAGGCACCTATACTGCAAAATGTGGTTATGGCTATTAGCAGTAATTTTTTCATGATAGTATTTATTCAAAACACAAGCGACCCATTTCGGGTCGCTCGTGTTTATATGAGATTTATTTAATTATTTTCTGCCGGTTTTTTTCTCCTTCCCGGAACGCAGGTCATTTCGCAATCCTGCGGGTTGCGCTCGAATGGCGCCCTTGTGAGGAATGATAATGAGAATAGTGACAGAAAGCCCATCAATAACCGGCCTTGTTTCAACTTGCTCATGATTTTTGAATTTATGTTTGTTATAATTTGGCAACTGCTTCGCTGGTTAAAACGGCTTTTGTTGCTGTTAAAACCTCGCCATTATCTTTATTTTGTATAAAGCCAACTACCTCCCAACCTTGCTGATTAAACTCTTTAGGAACGTTGATGATGGTTTGGCCTTTTTTTGCCTGGCTTAGGGCAATTGTTTTTAAGTCGCGCACTATTTGGGCGTGCGATAAAGTTCTGCCTTCGTTTTCGCCGCGTGCAACTTTGCTGATGGCTGTTTTTTGCACAATGGCTATCAGCAATTGCTGGTTATCAGTGTTGCCTGATAGTTCGTAATTTACAGCAAGCTTATCGCCGGTTTGTTGCCCTTTTAAGGAAACCTGTACTGTTTGTGCTGTTGTTAAAGCACTTGAAATGGCTTCACGAAGTGTAGGTTCATCCGAACCTACCATTTCGGTTTTACCATTAACAATAACCTGAGGTGTATAAACCTGGGCATTTAAATGGTAGCTATATTCCTTTTGGCGTTTTGAAAACATGGCATTGCTGAATACATCTTTCCAGCCGAGGTTATTCCAATAGTCCACATGGTAAGCCAATATGTAAACGGGTTTGTCCTGTGATTCTTTTTGGATCCTGGCCAGTAATTCATCAGCAGGAGGACAGCTTGAGCATCCTTCTGAGGTAAACAATTCTACCAAAGCAAAACCTTTTCCGGGCGTAGCGGTATTTTCAGTTTTAGGGGCATTTATTTTACGATTAGCGTAAGCTGCAGTAGCAAGCGCCAGTGCTACGGCACTAACACAAAAGCTAAAAATTTTTAAGGTTTTCATATCTCTCGATTTTTTATTTACTCAAAATTAGCCTTGAAATAGCCGCCAAAACAGCATAAAAAAGCCCAACCGGACATATCTACTGTTCAGTTGGGCTTTTGTTAAGTCGAAAGTTCTAAGTCTCAAGTCGAAAGTCTTTTTATTGAAACTTAGAACTTTCGACTTAAGACTTCCGACTTAGAACTACCTATTCTCGAGCCAGCTTAAAAATACCGGCGCTTTTTCTTTATTGATGAGTAATTTTTCGGGAGTAGGAACCACCAGCTTAACAAACAGCTTACGCATAAAATAATGTTCCACTTCTTTTATCGCACTAAAATTTACAATGTATTGCCTGTTTAGCCTGAAAAAATGATCGGGCGAAAGCTGGCTGCTGATCTGGTCGAGCGATTGGTTAACAACGTATTCCTGCTGATCAAATGTCATGATGGTTGATAGCTCGTTGCGGATATAAAAGAAAGCGATGTTATTGGTAAGTACGGTAATATACTTGTTGTTTTTAAATACCAGGAAGCTCTTTTTACCTGCAGGAGGCGTAACCTGCGATAACAGACTGCTGATATCGGGCAGCGAACCCTGCTGAAAAAAATTCCGCAGTTCATCTACTTTTTTAAAGGCATCGGCAATATCTGTTTTGGAGAAGGGTTTAAGCACGTAGTCAACACTGTTGGCCTTAAATGCTTCTAAGGAGTATTCATCAAAAGCGGTACAAAAAATAATAGGGCAGGACACCTTTACCGATTTAAAAATCTCGAAACACAAACCATCCGACAGTTGGATATCCATAAAAATAAGATCGGGCTGCTTGTTCTCTGAAAGATAGGCAACCGAGCTTTCAACACTCTGAAGCTTCGCAATTATTTTTGAGTGCGGCCTTAATTGTAATATGATACCTTCAAGCGAGCGGGCTGCTTTTAATTCGTCTTCAATGATGATAATGTTCATGTATAATAGGTAGTTTAACTTTGAATGTTTTATCCCCGGCAATGATTTCTATTTGTTTATCAAGCAGGTGATCGTAACGCAAATTGATATTCTTAAGCCCAACGCCTGTCGATGGTTCTTCAAAGCGTTTGGGTTTTATCTCGTTTTCCATAACAATGTTATCGCCCTCGGTATATAGTTTGATATGTAGTGGATGATCTAATGATACTACATTGTGTTTAATGCAATTTTCTATTAGGAGTTGTAAGGTGAATGGAGGGATCAGCGTACCGCGATATTGCTCATTAATGGTATTGGTAAAAATGAAACCGTCTTCAAAACGGGCTTTGAGCAAAAAATTATAGGCGTCAACAATATCCAGTTCGTCGGATAAATGAATAAGGTCCAACTTGCGGCTTTCAAGCGTAAAACGATAAAAGTTGGAGAGTTTCAGGATGAAATCAACCGAGTGTTGGTCATTAGTCTCAACCATCGCCTTTAGGGTATTGAGACTATTAAACAGGAAATGCGGGTTGATCTGCTGTTTCAACAGCTCATATTGTGCACCAAGGTTATCGGCTTTAATGCGTTCCAGCTCAACGTTAACCTGCTGGTTTTGGTAGTTCTGGTACAACAGGTTTATAAGCATGTAAAATACAAGGTTAATGAGGATGCCCCTTACCTCAATCATGAGCATCACCGGGCCAAAATTCAGATGCGTTAATATCAGTTGCTGTATGTAGGCTAAGGCCAGCATTACCCCCATACCTATTACCAGTGTGGTAAGGAGCCGGGAATAAGAAATACTTTTATTCAGCTGTTTATTGCCCGATTGCTTTGGCAGTGTATATATATTATAATACCACACAAACAGTGAAAAAGAAGCTGTGACTGCCGAATTAACTGCTGCTTCGGCAGGCTTGAAGTGGCGCTCAGCTATCTGGGGAACAGACGCCAGCAGGCCAAGGAAGATTGAACTGCTCCATATAATTCCGGGAGAGATTTTAAACGGTGTATCTTTCATTTATTGCAATATGTTACGGAATATGGATGGTTGCCGTACAAATATAAAGTTAATCCCGGCCTGTAAGCCAAATTCACCATCATGATGGTGAAAGCGATGTTAATCTTAATCTGTTTTGACCAAACAACTTAAATATTTCCGTTTTGGAGGCAAGTTACAACGGGTTGTGCTATCGAATTGCGGGTTTATGGTTGAACCGGGCGTTTTGATTCCCGGATTGGACATTTCGGAGCATGAAAATCAGCAAGGCGTAGCTGGATATGATATCGCCGGCTAATGATTTTATACGAATTCTACGGTATAAAATCACCCGGGAAAATAGCTCTGATCGAGATTTTTTACTTAAAATTGTACATTATTTCAGTTAACTGTGCTCTTTAAAAGCAAGCCGCTCAACATTGGAGATTAAAGAACTTATAGATTCCATTCATTATAACAATGATGAATCTGCCTTTAATGAACTATATAAGCTGCTGATCAATAACCTGAATCAGTTTGCCTGGTCCTTTTTGGGCGATAAGGAAGCTTGCGAGGAGATTATCAACGACCTTTTTGTAAATATCTGGACTGGCCGCCACAAGCTTAACAAGATCTCGAACCCTAAAGTATACTTTTATGTGGCTATAAAAAATGCCTGTCTTAACCATATCCGAAGCAACACCTCAAAAAGAAACCGCGACGCTCAACTTGCCGAAACCTATTATTTTCATTTATCGGTTGATCCGGCACAATTGCTCATCAGCAAAGAGCTGCAGGCTGGAGTTTTAAACGCTGTAAACAGTTTGCCGCCCCGTTGTAAGCTCATTTTTAAAATGGTTAAAGAGGATGATCTCTCCTGCAATGAGGTAGCCGATATCCTTGGCCTCTCCAACAAAACCGTATTTGCGCAGTTGGCCATTGCTTTGAAGAAATTGGATGAGGCGCTCGGAAATAAGTAGTTTTTTGAATTTTTAGCATCAAAGCTCGCGCTCGTTTGCAACGAGTGCGTAACTTGGGTTTGCGTTTATAACGCAACTGGCGATGCAATCGCCATTCCAAATTAAGCGCTCGTTGCAAACGAGCGCAAGAAGGTTCTTATTGGTATCGGAATCTTTTGAATCCCCCTCAAAAAAATATTTTAATTTCTTTTAGGAAAAACCCGGGGTAGCTGTGTCCTGAATGCTGAATACCGTATTACTATGAGCAAATCCAGGTTTATTGAGTTAATGGCTAAAAGTATGGGCGAATGCGCCAGTGCGGAAGAGTTGGCCGAACTCGACATGTTTCTTGAACAATTTCCCAATTATAAAAAAACGTACGAGGTTACTAATGCATTAAAAGGAAGCGGTGCGCAACCAGCCGAAGCAAAACCTGAAGATATTAACGGGAACCTGGAAGAGATCTGGAACCGGATCAAAAGCTCGAACGAAAATATGGAGGTTGATATTAAGGTAAGACCAATGTTCAGGTGGCAATGGGTTGCTGCGGCGGTACTGGTGCTTGTTACTACAGGCGTTTTATTTTATAACAGAGCGGCACAGCAGGATACTTTAACCGCCGAAAATATATTACATGAAATTCATGTGCCTTACGGCAAAACCGAAAAGCTCAAATTACCCGATGGCACACAGGTTACGCTGAATGCAGGCAGTACCTTTTCATATCCCGAGGCTTTTGAAAAAAATACCCGTGATGTAAGCCTTACCGGCGAAGGTTTTTTTGAAGTAACCAAAAATGCCAGGAAACCTTTCCTGGTACATACTGCCAGGCTTGTTGTAAAGGTATTGGGAACTGTGTTTAATGTAAAGGCCTATAATAATGATAAAACCGTGGAAACCACATTGTTAAAAGGCAAGGTGCAGGTTGAATTAAAGAACAATCCCGAAAAAAAGATCATTCTGCTGCCTAATGAAAAGCTGATTGTTGTTAATAACCGGGAGCCTAAAAGCGCGAAACCTAAAGAGAGTAAAATTGAATACCAGGTAACCGAATTACCGGATGTTAGGCCCGATGAAGTAAAAGAAACAGCCTGGGTTGATAACCGCATCCTGTTCACCAACGAGATGTTTGAAGATGTGGCTGCTCAAATTGAACGCAAATACAACGTGCAGGTTGTGTTTGAAGATCAGGCGCTTCGTACCGAGCAGATAAGCGGTTTGCTTGATAAGGAATCGCTGCAGGAGGCTTTAGGTATTATTGAGATGACAACGCCGTTCAAATTCAGGGTGGATGGTAAAACTGTATTTCTTGCAAAAAAATAAAAACAAAATAAATTAACTAACCACTTAACCAACGCTTATGATATTGAAAACTTACCTGTCAGATTCCTGAAACATCCTCAAACAAACAAGGGAAGAGCTGCCACTCCTCCCCGCAAACAAATAGGATTTTATTAACGGAGTAAGCTATTGTAACACAGCACTTACTCCATCCATTTATTTTCAAAACAAATGTAATGAAAAAAACAAGAAGGGTGTTCCCGCTTCGTGGCGCGCCCGTATGTCTCAAAGTTATTTTGCTGATGAAAGCAGTATTTTTATTGGTCATGGTTACTTGTGTGCAAGTTTCTGCAAAAGTATACTCGCAGCAGAAATTTACGCTTAACCTAAAACAGGCTGAAGTAAGCAGTATCCTTACCAAAATTCAAAAACAAAGCGATTACCGTTTCTTTTACAACTATGCTTCCATCAAAAAGCTGGGCAAGGTTGACCTGGATGTAAAAGACGCAACAATTGATGAGCTGCTTGCCGTTATTATTGATGATAAGCTTTCCTACAAAATGAATGATGATCATGTGGTGATCATCGCCAACCAGGAGGATGCCAAAAGCCTTGCCCTTGTAAAAGGAAAAGTTGTTGATGCCAAAGGCGAACCGCTTATTGGCGTGAATATTCGGTTACAAGGGACTAATCAGGGCACCACTACCGATGCAAATGGTAATTTCAGTATTGATGCACCGGTAAATGGTGTGTTGGAAATATCTTATATCGGTTATGAAAAGAAGATCGTTACTATAACTGGAAATCAAACTTTAAATATAACCCTGGTAGCCCTTCCATCTGCCTTAACCGAAGTCGTGGTAGTAGGTTATGGTACTACTAAAAAGATAGATGTTACCGGTGCCGTAGCAAGCGTAAAAGGTACCGATATTCAAAATCTTCCTGTAGCATCAGCAACACAGGCTTTGGATGGCCGTGCCGCCGGTGTTAATATTGTGCGTAATGATGGTTCGCCGGGTGCTGCTTCAAGTATCCGTATCCGCGGTACCGGTACGTTAAACGATGCCAACCCGCTTGTTGTTGTTGATGGTGTGCCTACCAACAACCCTGACGCTTTAAGCGATATCAACCCCAACGATATTGCGTCCGTTGATATATTGAAGGATGCATCAGCAGCCGCAATATACGGTACGCGTGCAGCCAACGGCGTTGTATTGGTTACCACCAAAAGAGGTACTTATAATCAGAAATTAGCTACTACTATCAATTTTTACAACGGTTTTTCTAATACAACCAAATATCTTAAACTATTAACCGCGCCCGATTTATATTCATTGAAAAGGGAACGCTATACCAATGATGGTGTTGCTATCGATGCGCCATGGAACGACAGCTATTACGCCACTCAAAGAACCGACTGGCAGCGAGCCATTATGAAAACAGGCCATGTAATTAATGGTGATGTTAATCTTCAGGGCGGGAATGACGTATCTAACTATTATTGGTCTACCTCGGTTTATAATGAGGATGGCATCATTGATAAAACCGACTTTAAACGCTTCAGTACCCGCTTCAACTCAGAGCATAAGGTAACCGAATGGTTGAAATTGGGTGAAAATATCCAGTTAAGCTATGCCAATAACGTTGGGTTTGATAATAACAACTCGCAAACAGGCTTAATCTTCTCTGCACTACGCTTTAACCCTGCAATACCATTGGTTAATCCTGATGGTACTTATGGTACTTCTAAAGCTTTTGCTAACCAGTTAGGAGATATCAACAGCCCTTATGCTACCATACAAGAAGCGGACAGGTTTAATAAAAAGTATCGTGCACTGGCCAACGCTTTTGCCGAAATCTCGTTCCTGAAAGAGCTAAAACTTCGTGTTAATTACGCTTATGATGGTACTTTAAACCGTATTTACAATTTCAATATAGCAGATGTTAACCAGGCCAGGCAAAATACCGTCTCTCAGCTAACCCAAACAGAAGGTGAAACATCATCGCAATTAATTGAGTCGTTCCTGACTTATGATAAAGTGTTTGGTAAAAGCCATGTAACTTTTACAGGTGGTTATTCATACCAAAATTATAAAACTTACGGCTTTAGCGCATGGAGGGTTGGATACGATGACACCTCAGATGATCAACGCGTGCTTGGTACCGGCAATAGCCAGTTTAACAGTAGCGTGATACCTGATCAGTGGTCGTTACAGTCAGCATTCGGAAGGCTATTTTACGATTACAATGGAAGGTTCCTGGCCACTCTGACTTTCCGTGCAGACGGTTCTTCCAGGTTTGCACCATCAAAAAGGTGGGCTTATTTCCCTGCGTTCTCTGTGGGGTGGAGATTATCTAACGAGCAATTTATTAAAAACATAAGCTGGATAAGCAACCTGAAATTATCAGGCGGTTATGGTGAGCTTGGTAACCAAAACATAGGCACATTTCAATATGTCAGCTTAATAAAACTGGGCAGTACCTATGAAAATAACGGTTATACTTTTGGTGGTGTTGGTTATACAGGTGCGGCTGTTGCCACGCTTGCTAATACTGTCATTGCCTGGGAACGTACAGCCATGACCAATATCAGCTTAGATGCAGGCTTTTTAAATAACCAGTTAAATACAACATTAACCTGGTTCAATAAAAACACCAAGGATATGTTAATATCCCCGCCGGTTGTAGGTTCGGCCGGTTCGGTAAATATTCCTAACCAGAACATCGGTACTATGAATAACAAAGGTGTTGAAGTTGAATTTAATTACCATGGCGGTAATGATAAGGTAAAATATTCGGTTGGTGCTAATGCCTCGTTTATCAAAAACAAGGTGACCAAGCTAAACGGCGAAGGTACATTTGTTGGCTCAACGGTTTATGGTCGATCAAGTCAAGAAATTTCCCGCACTTACCAGGGCCAGCCAATAGCTTCATTTTATGGATGGAAAACCAATGGTTTATACCAAACACAGGCCGACATTGATAACGATCCGGCACTTAAAAATGACTCGCGTAAAAGTAGCATCAGACCTGGTGACGTTCGCTTCCTTGACCTGAATGGCGATGGTTTAATTGATGGTAACGACCGTACCAATCTGGGCAATCCCAATCCTAAGGTTACTGCCGGTTTACAAGGCAGTATATCATACAAAGGCTTTGATTTTTCTGCAAACTTTACCGGAGTATTTGGCGTGAGCCTTTACAATGCAGACAGAATGCAGGGTATCGACCCGACTTATCCGTTTAACCTTTATGCCGAAACTTTAGGCCGTTGGACAGGCGCGGGTACCAGTAATACTATCCCTCGTTTATCGCTTGACCGAGCTAATGACAACTATCGTACATCTGATCTGTTTGTTGAAAGTGGAAGCTATGTAAGCCTTAAAAATGCCACGTTAGGCTACACGCTTCCTACAAGCTGGTCAAAAAAGGCCACTTTAAAGAGTGTAAGGCTATACGCTTCCGGGCAAAACGTTTTTTTCATAACCGGTTATAAAGGCTATACGCCTGAGTTGGGTTATACCAACGGCAATTTGCAAAGAGGGGTTGATGTGGCTCAATACCCATCTACGAGGACAATAACATTTGGTGTAACAGTTAAATTATAACATCATCATGAAATCAAACAAACTAATATATACGCTTGTATCACTGGCCCTGATGGGCAGCGGCTGTAAAAAAGCGCTTGATTTAAAGCAACAGGGTGTTTACAGCTCAACCAATTATTTCCGTAACGAAACAGATGCTGTGAACGCTATAACCGGGATTTACAGCATTTTACCCGAGGAGGATTACATAGGCCATGCCGAATCAACATTTGACACACCATCTGACGATTATTGGCGCTCCGGCGATCATGGCGAGGATGAAGGCATCGAAAACTTAACCTATGACGCTTCAAACGCGGCCATCCGTTATCCCTGGAAATGGCGCTATGAAGAAATTAACCGTGCTACCAATTGTATCATCAATATTCCTAAAATAACAGCCATATCTGCCGATGTGAAAAATCGCAGTATGGGTGAGGCTTATTTTTTAAGGGCTTTCGGCTACTGGCGTTTAATGATCATCCAGGGAGACGTGCCTATTATTACAGAAGCTGATTACACATCGCTGAATTTTAACGTGCCTAAATCGCTTATCGAAGAAGTACGTAAACAAATTGAAGCTGATTTATTGAAAGCTGTTGATTTGCTGCCGGAAAGCTACGGCGCTGCTGATCGCGGCAGGGTAAGCAAAGGAACGGCGTTGGGTTTACTAACCAAGCTTTACATGTACTGGGAAAAATTACCCGAAGCTATTGCAACCGGTCAAAAAGTGATCTCAAATCCGGCATATGCGCTTGCTCCAAATTATACTGATAATTTTACCCGAGCAAATGAGAATAGTACTGAAATGCTTTTCTCAATTCAGGCCGTGCAAAATGTTGTTCAAAACGACTTTACTGTTTACTACATTCCGCGTCCATGGGGCGGCTACGGTTTTAGCCAGCCATTACAGGGACTTGCCAATGAGTTTGAAGCAGGTGATCCACGTAAGCAGGCTACTTTATTAAGTGTTGGCGATAAGGTAGACTTGGGCGATGGCAAGGGTTTAACAACCTTTACCGCCGATCTTTCGGCCACCGGTTATGCTTTTAAAAAGTATGCAGTATTTAATACCGAGGCAGATGGTGGCGGAGTTGACCACAGTTATGCTGTGCCTTTAATGCGTTCGGCTGATATTTACCTGTTAGTTGCCGAGGCATTGATCCGTACACAAGGTGCGGGCGCCGGTGATGCACTGATCAATCAGATCAGGCACAGGGCTTCTCCATTGTTAAAACCGGTTTCGGGAGCAGGGATGAAAGAGCTGATTCATGAGCGCCGTGTTGAACTGGCCGGCGAAGATCAACGCCACCAGGATTTGATGCGCTGGGATAAAAAGAACATAGTTGATATCGCCGCTATTTATAACCTCGCCGTTTCTAAAGCGCCGATTGATCAAAACAAAACGGTGACCTTTGTTCGCCCTAAAAATTATTATTTTCCAATCCCACAGGTTGAGATTGATAAGAGTAAGGGTGTGTTGGTACAGAACCCTAATTTTAAATAATAATATCATCATACCGGCGACAGGAGACATCCCTGTTGCCGGTATTTATTTTCCAGCGTTTAATTATCTATTGATGAGAAAGTGTTTACTTGTTTTTGCTGCTATTATTTCATTTGGCCTTAAAGCCGGCGCCCAGGTTGATCAAAAAGCCTCCTATGATTTTATTGAAAGGGTAGTCCCCGGTAAAAGTAATTTGTTTACTGTTGAATCTATCCCACAACAGAACGGTAAAGATGTGTTTGAACTGGAAAGCCGTAACGGTAAAATTGTGCTCAGGGGTATCAATGGCCTGTCAATAGCATCGGCATTAAATTACTATCTTAAAAATTATTGCTTTTGCGATATCGGCTGGAATGGCACTAATCTTAATTTGCCCGCTACCCTGCCGGCGGTAAAAGGCCTTATTCATAAAACTACGCCGTACCAATATCGCTACTATTTAAACTACTGTACTTTTAATTATACCATGGCCTGGTGGGATTGGGAGCGCTGGCAAAAGGAAATTGACTGGATGGCCCTGAATGGTATCAACATGCCGCTGGCTATCACTGGTGAAGAAGCCGTTTGGCAAACCGTTTACAAAGACATGGGCTTTACCGATAAACAACTTGATGAGTTTTTTAGCGGCCCCGCCTATTTTTCATGGTTTTGGATGGGTAACATTGATGCCTGGGGAGGCCCGCTGCCGCAGCATTGGATAGACTCGCACAAGGTATTACAAAAAAAGATTTTGGAGCGTGAGCGCTCTTTCGGGATGACGCCCGTATTATCTTCATTCACCGGCCACGTTCCGCCATCATTTAAAGATAAATTCCCCGGTGCTAAGGTTAAAAGAACCAACTGGGATGCCGGGTTTCCCGATGTTTTTATACTTGACCCCGACGATCCGATGTTTGAAACCATCGGTAAAAAATATATAGAGGCACAAACCAAAGAGTTCGGTACCGACCACCTGTACTCTGCCGATACTTTTAACGAAAACGTGCCGCCAACCAATGATTCAACCTACCTGGATGGCATGAGTAAAAAAGTGTTCAACTCCATGGCCGCTGCCGATCCTAAAGCTATCTGGGTAATGCAGGGCTGGATGTTTCACTATAATAACAAATTCTGGCAGCCGCAACAGATCAAAGCCCTGCTTAATGCTGTGCCAAACGAGCAGATGATAGTGCTTGATTTGTACAGCGATGCCCATCCGGTTTGGAACCGTACGGAAGCTTACTATGGTAAACCATGGATCTGGAGTATGCTGCAAAACTTTGGCGGTAATATCAGCTTGTTTGGCCGTATGCGCCACGTAGCTGCCGATCCGGCCATAGCCCTGCATGATCCCGAATCAAAAAA
Organism: Mucilaginibacter sp. SJ; assembly: GCF_028993635.1. NCBI lineage: Bacteria > Pseudomonadati > Bacteroidota > Sphingobacteriia > Sphingobacteriales > Sphingobacteriaceae > Mucilaginibacter > Mucilaginibacter sp. SJ. Next base: position 2,165,463 of record NZ_CP118631.1, on the reverse strand, counting down.
TATGCGTGGTATTGGCGTTACACCCGAAGGCATAGAACAAAACCCTGCGCTGTTTGCCCTGATGCTGGAAAACGTTTGGCATGATACCCCGATTGATGCCGATAAGTGGGTGATGAACTATGCCCAGCGTCGTTACGGACAAGTAAATGCGCAAGCCAGTGAAGCATGGCATGTCCTGTTAAATTCGGTTTATTCGGGTGGTTTAACCGAAGGCGGCCCTGAATCAATTATTGTTGCAAGACCAACATTAAAAAAATATATCGACAGGGTGCTAACCAAACTGGATTATGATCCTATGCAATTGGTTAAAGCCTGGACATTGCTTATAAATGCTGCCGACAGCCTGAAACAAAGTGATGGTTTTCAGTATGACCTGGTTGATGTTACCCGGCAGGTGCTGGCTAACTATGCAAGTCCGTTGCAGCAGAAAATGGCACAGGCTTATCAAAATAAGGATCAGCAGCAGTTTAAATTATATAGCAGCCAGTTTTTGGAACTGATGGATGATATGGATGCTTTGCTAAGCACCCGTAAAGATTTCCTGTTGGGCAAATGGATCAACGAAGCAAGGGCTAATGGTGTAACCGATAAAGAGAAAAACCTGTATGAGTTTAACGCCCGTGACCTGGTTACCCTTTGGGGCGATAAAGAAAGTGGTTTGCGCGAATACTCAAACCGTCAATGGGCCGGTTTAATAAAAGGCTATTACAAGCCGCGTTGGGCAATGTACTTTGGTCTGCTGGATAAATCGTTATCAACCAAAACCGACTTTAATGCCGAAGCTTTTGATAAGCAGGTAAAAGATTGGGAATGGCAATGGGTAAACAAACACGATAATGCTTATACCGATGCAGCAAAAGGTGATGCCATTGAAAAATCAAAGCAATTGTTTGCGAAGTATAACGCGGTGATTTTAGGAACGCGATAAAAAAATATGAAGTTGAAGACTTACGAAGTTTTTAAAACTTCGTAAGTCTGGATTTTTGAAGAATCATGAGAATACGTTATACCATATTAACATTTATCTTACTGCTAACCGCTTTTACATCAGCCCACAGCCAGGGTTCCAATGATCATATTTTCCCGGCTTCAGCTATTGCTAAGCCTTATATCGATTTTGATAGTAAAGGTTTTATAGTTGAGGGTAAACGAACTTTCATTGCATCGGCAGGGTTAGAGTATGCCCGTATCCCGCACGAGCTTTGGTATGATAGATTGCTGAGGATCAAACAGGCAGGTTTTAATTGTATCGAGATCTATACTATTTGGAACTTTCATGAAGAACAGGAAGGCAAATTCAATTTTAGTGGCGATCATGATTTGGGCAAGTTTCTGGATATAGTAAAAGAGTTAGGTATGTATGCTATTGTACGCGTTGGCCCATATTATTGCGCTGAATGGGATAACGGTGGCTATCCGATATGGCTCAAATTTAAAAAAGGCCTTAGTGTGCGCGAGGACAATAAATCCTTTGAACAATATGTCGATCGCTTTTTTGATCATCTTTTACCGGTGGTTTTTCAAAGACAGATCAATAAAGGTGGGGCCGTAATACTGGTTCAGTTGGAAAATGAGCATCCCAACGGTTGGGGAACCGCTATGCCTGATGGTTATTTTAAACGTTTACAGGCAAAAGCCGTGGATATGGGTATTCAGATACCATATTTCTTCAGCGGATTACATCACGCCAGCGACCCTGCGGGCGATGGGAAGCTTGATGATGATAAACGGCCAAACCCATGGTTTTCTACCGAGTTTTGGGCGGTTGGGTATTCACAATACGGAGCAAAGCCTGGTGATGCCGAACTTTACGACAGACGCACCTGGAAGGTCATTGCACATGGCGGTAATGGTTATAACTATTACATGGCTCATGGTGGTTCAAACTTTGGCTATACCAATAATGATGAGGATGCTGCTTCATACGATTATGGTACAGCGATAGGTCAGGCCGGTGATTTGCGACCGATCTATTATACTTTTAAGCGCGCCGCATGGTTTTCGCGTAGCTTTCAGGACGTATTGGAGAATAGCACTAATGCTTCGGAAATTTACAAAGGCATTGCTGTTGATACAGCGGTTAAAATATCTGCCCGTACGAGCCCGGCAGGTGATCTGATATTTTTGGATAATCCGGGTACTGCCAAAATAAATGTGTCATTGAACATCAGCGGCGCAGAAGATTTGCTGGCCGATAAAAAGATCAGCGTTCAACCTCAAGAGATTTACCCTTTAGTCCACAATTATAAAATTAGTGATGAGGTTATACTTAATTGGGCTTTTAGCCGTGTATTCGCGATTGTAAAGCAGGATAATGCTACAACTATAATTGTTGATGCAGAAGCAGGCGATCCGTTGCTGCTTCGGTTTAATACAAAAAGTAAAGCTTCATCAATCTCGACTATTGTAAAAGTTATAAACGATCAGGTGGTTATCGATGAAAAGATGCCGTGTACCGGAGCAATACCTGTTGAGTATTCTTTCACCGCGGGTTCTCAAACTATCAGGATTTTGGCCACGAACAGGGCGCTGACTGACAAAACATGGATCACAGAAACCGGTGGGAAAAACTATATTATCAGTGGCCTAAATTATGTTGGAAAAAGCACCGTTCAAAACGGACAATTTACCATAGCATCAGAAACACCTTTAAACCAAAGTGCAGGTCAGAAAGCAATTCTGTATACCGATAATAAAGGATTTACTTTTAATACAGACGCTCCAAAAAATAGTCAGCCGCCAGCTATCAATCTATTCAACTGGCAATATAAAAATGCAGCCATCAATGCCGTATCAAACCTAAATACAAGCACCTGGCTCAAATCAAAAGATCCGCAACCCATGGGAGCCGATGCTGATATAACTGCCGATGCCTGGTATCGCACTACGTTAAACATACCATCCAACGGAAAATATACCTTACAAGTTAAAGGAGGCGGCAGGGGACAATCCTTTATAGACGGCAAACCTGCTGTTAAATGGAAACTGAATGATAACGAATTAATACTTAATCTTAGCAAAGGGAAGCATACACTAGCCGTTTTTGCGGCGCATGATGGCCGTGATAAGCTGGCCGCCTATCTTGGTCCCATAGACGAGGTGGATAGTAAGGGTCTTTTCGGCAGCGTCCTGATCAAAAAAGGCGGACCGTTTATTTCGGAACTTGGCAACTGGTATTTTATCAGGGCCAATAAAAAGGACGATGTAAAGCAAGGACCGCCAACATTTGATACATCAGCATACAAAAAGTATAAAATAGGCAATGACGTTTTTAACCTGAAAGAGGGTTATGCCTGGTTTCACACAACCATTCCGCAACAAGCCACGGGTACATCGAAAATAACAGTGTTGTTTAAAAGTGTTGATGAAAACGCTATGGTATTTATCAATGGTAAGCAGGTAGCACATCACGATGGCTGGAATCAACCATTTGAGGTAAATATCACTGATGCCGAAGCTTTAAAGCGTCCGATTGATCTTTCAGTATTTATCGAAAATTACTCAAACCAGGGTGGGATCGATCAACCGATAAAAATTAATGCCATCGGCGATGCCACAACGGTAACCGGCTGGCAACTGAAAGGTGGCCCGGGTGATATATTAGCTCCCCGAGGATGGACAAAGCTCGATGTAGCCAGGCAAATGAAAAACGCGCCGGCTTTTTATCGTACAACGTTCAGTGTTCCTCCATCAATGAGCGGTACATTCATCTGGCGTTTTGACCCTGTAGGATTAGGCCACGGTTCGGTTTGGGTTAATGGGCATAACCTCGGCAGATATCCTGAAAAGCTGGATATGAAAAGTCTTTATATCCCTGAATGCTGGCTCAACCCGGGTTTAAATCAACTGGTGGTTTATGACGAAGAAGGCAATAGTATCAATAAAACCCGTATTGTGGCCGAAGAAGCTGCAGGCCGGTTAATCAAAGAAATTTCAATACCCCTTAATTAATATAATTGCAAAAATGGCTGCAACAACCGAAAGATTTACCGCGCTTGATGTTTTCCGAGGTATGACCATTTGCTTCATGATCATCGTTAATGCCCCCGGCTCGGGGGCAAACGTATGGTCGCCGCTTGATCATGCACCCTGGATTGGTTTTACACCCACCGATCTGGTTTTTCCGTCGTTCTTGTTCGCCGTTGGTAATGCGCTCAGTTTCTCCAAAAAGAAATTTGAAACTGATCCTGCTTTTATAGGCAAGATCTTTAAACGTACGGTCATCATTTTCCTGTTGGGATACCTCATGTATTGGTTCCCTTTCTTTCATCGGGAGGCCAGTGGCTGGGCATTTAACCCTTTAAGCCATACCCGTATTATGGGCGTGTTGCAGCGGATAGCTTTATGCTACTTCTTCGGCGCGCTGATAGTTCATTATTGCTCGCAAAAAACGGCTGTCATCATATCTGTTGTGCTTTTAATAGGCTACTGGGCTTTCCTGATCTTTTGCGGCGAACCGGGCAAAGAGTATACTATGCTTGGCAATGCGGGCACCCGATTGGATATTATGTTGATGGGCAATGATCATTTATATCATGATAAAGGCGGCCCCATAGCTTTTGACCCCGAAGGTTTACTCAGCACCATGACTGCCATTGTGAATGTAATTGGCGGTTACCTGGCCGGAGCATTTATTCAGCGTAAAGGGAAAAATTATGAATCATTAGCAAGATTGTTCATGTGCGGGGTATTATTGATCGCCGGCTCGCTATTCTGGGCGCAGTTTTTTCCCATCGCCAAAAAACTGTGGACAAGCTCGTTTACGCTGCTTACCATTGGTATCGATCTTTTACTATTAGGCTTCATGGTATTTGCCATCGAAATAAAAAAGATTAAAAACGGAACGAACTTCTTCCTTGTTTTCGGTCGAAATTCATTGGCTATATATCTGTTGTCGGAGCTGTTGCTAACAGTATTTCAAACCATTTGGATAAAACCACAGCTAAGCTTTTATGATTGGATAAACCAGGTGTTTTATCAAAAGATCTTCCCCGGCGCATTTGGTACATTGGTATTTGCACTTTGTTATATGATACTTTGCTGGCTGGTGGCGTACATGCTTGATAAGAAGAAGATCTATATTAAAATATAGTTCGAAGCTGAATGCATAAGGCTTAAAGCTGAAAGCTTTTGAGAATTCTGTTAATTATACTATAGTGATTTTGAATAAATTGGTCCGCTTTATTTTTTTCTTGACCGGAATATTACTGGGTGTCAATCTGCAAGCTCAGCAAATAAACCATCTTCATTATGTTGACCCGTTTATTGGCACTACTGTAAGTAATGTGCTTACCAAATGGGGGAACAATGGCGGCTGTTATCCCGGAGGGGTTGCTCCGTCAGGATCAATGCAATTAAGTCCGGAAACACGGGTTGTAGGTGCCCGGGGATATAATTATGCTGATAGTTCAATTTATTACTTCAGTTGCCTGGGACATATGGGTGGTTTCCCGAAAGGGTCGTCGGGGCGCCTTTACATAATGCCGTTGAAAGGTGGTGCCAATTTTGAGGCCGGTAAATCAAGCCTGCGGTTTTCGCACAAAAAGGAAACCGCCAGACCAGGCTATTACAAAGTTTATTTTGATGATCAGCAGATCACGGCAGAAGCTACTGCTACCACAAGAACAGGTATCTTCCGTTTTACTTTCGATGGGGATGCTAATCCGCAAATTTTTGTCGGTGACGGTGGTGAGATCCGGGCTATATCTGATAAAATAATCCATGCTTCAAACTTCAATGCAGTTATAAATTTTAGCGAAGGATATACAGATAAAAAGGAGGTTAAGGGGGGCTGGCTTTTCTCCTTCCCAAAAGCTAAAACAGGCGTTAAGATGATCACTTTAAAGTTAAGTAGATCATCGGTAAGCAGTAATAGCGCACAGTATAATATTGATAAGGAAGCAGGGAATTTAAGTTTTGATGAAATATGTGCGAGAACGAGCCGTGAATGGGCTAAATTACTGTCTGTTGTAGACTTAAATGACAACAACGAACAAAATAAAACAGTGTTTTATACGGCGCTCTACCACTCGCTGCTGTTGCCCTGGGTTGCCGATGACGCTGAAGGCAATTATCGTGGCAGCAATGGTAAAATATATAAAAAAACAGGGCAAAACCAGTATGAGGCTTTTTCTCCATGGGATACATTCCGGTCGTTACATCCATTGCTCACTTTGCTATACCCGCAAAAGCAACAGGATGTGATCTTGTCTATGTTGGATATTTACAAGCAAAGTGGTCACCTGCCTACCGAAAGTATGACGGGTAACCATGCCATTCCTATCATTGTTGACTCATATCTAAAAGGCATTAAAGGTTTTGATAAGGACTTTGCTTATAAGGCGATGAAGAAAGATCTTGTTGATGGACCTTTCGTGCAATCGGATATGGAAGTGTACCATCAAAAAGGTTATGTTCCCTTCACTAAGCCCGAATCTGTTACCCGTACGGTTGAATACGCCTATGATGATTGGGCCTTATCACAATTTGCAGATAAGGTGATGAATGATAAGCTGACTTATCAGTTATTATCAAACAGAGGTTTTAACTACCGCAATCTTTTAAATAAGGACGAACTGTTTATGCTTCCGCGTAATGGCGATGAATTTAAGCTTCAGCCCGGCACGTCGGGTTATAAAGAGGGCGACAAATGGGTGTATTCATATTTTGTTCCCCAAAATGGTAAAGACTTGATTAATATGACCGGCGGCAATGAGCAGTTTGCCGCCCGTTTGGATTCAGCTCTTCGCAATAATGTTATCCTCTTTGATAACGAAACTGTTTTTCACTTACCTTATCTGTTTAACCAGGCCGGCAAGCCATGGTTAACACAAAAGTGGATGAAAGATATCATGCTCCATAGGTTCAACGCTACTCCCGGCGGTTTGCCCGGTAATGATGACCTCGGTTCAACATCCAGCTGGTATATTTTCAGTTCACTGGGGATTTATCCGGTGTGCCCGGGCAGGCCGCTTTATGCTATCGGCGCGCCATTGTTTAAATCTGCAACCCTTTATCTGCCAAATGGCAAAAAGTTTGTCATTAGCAGTAATAATTCAGTATTAAAAAATAATTATGTACAATCGCTGCGGATAAATGGTAAGGCCTGGCAGCAGTTGATCCTGCCGCATTCGGTATTGATGAGCGGGGGCACGATGACTTTTAACATGGGTAAAGAGCCGGGTAGCTGGCCCGCGAATAAAGATCCGATTGTACTTTCAACCACACAAAAAAACACCGCTTTTAACATAGTGAATTATTCTGTCAGTAAAAAAAGTGTGGTACCGGATGAACCGCTTGTAATAAACTTCAAACTTAAAAATACGGGCGGCAAGGGCATTAAAACAGTAAAATTGTTGGTTGAGGGAAAGCCCTACGCTTATAAGAATTGTTTGGTGGAGCCGGGACAAACCCTTCAGGACTCTATTGTGTTTCGCCTTTACCCGGTAGGGAAATCAATACTGAAACTTGATAACACAGTTCCGTTTATAGTTGAGGTAAAATTGCCTGAAAAGCCCCGGGAGCGTCCGTTCGAAATATCCGGGCTGGAGGTAAAGCCGATGATCAGATTAAAAGAAAATCAGCAAATCAGATACATGATAAAAAATACCGGCGGACTTAAGCAAACCTTTATTATACCGGTAATTCTAAATGATTCGGTTGTTTTTAATGATAACATCAAACTAAATACGGGTGAGGCTAAAATCATCAGCCATAATATAACAGTCACTCAAAAAGGATTTAAGTACCTGAAGATTGATACCGCTAAAACTATATATATAGTTTATGAAGACGGCATAGAATCCTTATTGCTTGATTTCAGGTCGATTGTTCCTGGCAAGGCGGTAACTGATAGTTCGGGATTTCATAACAACGGGAAGATTATTTCAGGTTCATTAGCAAATAATAAAGACCGGCTGTTGTTTGGCGACAGTACTTATGTGGAAGTTGCAAACTCACCGGCTTTGAACAATATGGGCGAATCCATTACCATGATGGGATGGGTTTACCCAATGGGCAACGAGAAAGGCCTGGTTGATATTATTACCAAAGGTGACAACCATGTATTGCAAATGACCGATAACAAAACCCTTACCTTTTTTGCCGGCGGATGGGGCAGAGGAGATTGCACCGTAAATCTTCCTGTCGACTGGCAACAGCACTGGCATCACATTGCGGGCATATGCAATGGCAAAAAGCTGTATGTTTATATCGATGGTGTTTTGGCCGGAACTACGCTGTTAGAGGTAAGCGCCGATTTATCCGTAAACAACAAATGGACATTAGGCCGAAATGAAGAGTTTCCATCGGAACGCGTGTTTCATGGCTATATAAACAGGGTAAAAGTATTCAAAGCTGCATTATCTGTTAACGATATCAAAAATATCGTGTCCTCAGAAAAACAGTAAGCCGGCGTCAGAAAGGTCTGTCTACGGTTTAAGAACGATATTAACAATCTCTAACTGGCTGTTGATGCCCTTGCTATTAATTGCGATGGCATTATCAGTTCCTGCTTGGCTTCATTAAGCCGCCCGGACAGGCGGCCGAAAAGGATTTCCGCTGCTTGCTTCCCCATATCATATGCAGGTTGTAAAATAGTAGTAAGCGATGGATTAAGTATGGCCGCGGTAATTTGATTGGTAAAACAAACAACTTTTACATCACGGGGGATTTGTAGTCTCAGTTCATCGCAAGCCAGATAAGTTGCGGTAGCCAACTGCTCAACTGTAGCTATGATGCCATCGGGTTTAACGGTTGCCAAATGCGCTTTGATTATATTTACATTTTCGTCGGTATATTTGTTGGAGCAGGTTACTATTCCTGCATCTTTAACTACAAACCCATTGTCACTTACAGCATCACGATATCCTTGTTCGCGGGCGGTTAAAATAGAAGGATAGCCGCTGATGGTAACCAGTGAGATGTTTTTACATCCGGCTTGCAATAAGTGTGTGGCCGCGTTGTAAGCGCTGTCATAATCATCGGTTACTATTTTATCCGCAGTAATATCCTCGCATACCCTGTCAAAAAAAACAATGGGGATACCTGTTTCCTGTAATGTTTTAATATGTCCGGTATCCTGGGTGCTGCTGGCTACGGACATAATGAGACCATCAACGCGTCCGCTGGCCAGGTCGTTAAACATGGATGCTTCCCGCTCATAACTGTCATGGGTAAGGTAGATCAGCGCATGGTATTTTTTTGGGGCGACAATACTTTCAATGCCGTTAATGGCCTGGCTAAAAAAGCTGTCGGCAATTTCGGGTATGATGATGGCAATAGTATTGCTGCTTTGTTTGCGGAGACTGGCGGCATAAGCGTTTGGTACGTAATTTAAACGCCTGGCGGCTTCCATTACCCTCAGTTTGGTTTCAGGACTTATATCATAGCTGTCGCGCAGCGCTTTGGATATGGTTGCGGTAGAAAGGCTAAGCTCTTTCGCAAGCGTTTTCATATTCACCTTATCGTTCTTATTACCGCCGGTCATTTTTAGGATTGGTTGTGCTTAATTGTGGAGCAATATAACGAAAAAGATGTTCAGTAGTTCGGCGCAACTCAATCTGAACGGAAGAACGGTGTTTATATGTTAAAACAATATCGGGCACGGGTTTAAATGAGAAAAGGCACAATTTCTTGCGCCTTTCGTGATCCCGCTGGGACTCGAACCCAGGACCCCAACATTAAAAGTGTTATGCTCTACCGGCTGAGCTACGGAATCATTCTTTAAATTTTCGCTTACTAAGGCGGGGCTGTTTAAAGGCAGCTTTTGTTTTTAAATAAAAAAGCCTCTTTTCAAAGGCTTTGTGATCCCGCTGGGACTCGAACCCAGGACCCCAACATTAAAAGTGTTATGCTCTACCGGCTGAGCTACGGAATCATACTTTTCAACTTCTTTGGTTCGGTTAACCGTTTCTGTTTAAAGTGGTGCAAATATAGGGTTCTTAATTATTCCCTGCAAGCTATTTTTTAAATTAATGTTAAGCTTTTTTTAAGCTGTTAAAAACCAGTAAACTACAATTTTAGAACAGCTATTTTACCGCTATTTCCGGCTAATAATACAAGTTTACCGTGTTTTGCCTTACGGCAAACGTTAAAGCTTGTGCTGTCGATTTGCTTCCACGTTTTGCCTCCGTCTGTAGTAATGTTGCTCCCGGGTGTGCCTGTGGAAAGAAATACCCCGGATTTTATGTACTCAACACTTGATTGAAAACCTGCCGGCCCTGTTTGTGGTGGTGTAAATGTAAGGACAGGGCGAACCGCCTCGATAGTTGCCACCGAATCTGTTTTTTTATCATTGGCATAATCACCCCCGACAATGATACCGGCATTTTGCCCTATCGATATTGAAAAAGCGCCTTCACTGCTTTTTCCATGTGTAAGCGGAAGGTTTGAATACTGCCATTGATCATTGTAAGGCTGCAAGGAAATAAGCCTGGCGTTGCTACCCCCTGAAACGATGTATATCGCCTCTTTGCCCGATACTCTCAGACATGTGCCACTTGCGGCAAACGATGCCTCTCCCGGTAGTGCATCCGGGGCATTTTTCGACTCGTTCCAGGTTTCACCGCCGTCTTTGGTTTCCAGTAATAAAAATTTATTGTTGATCGGGTCGCCTAAGATGTAGCCATGAAGGTTATCGGCAAAATCCATGGCATCTAAAAAATAGGTGGTATCTGTTTTTCGATATTTTTCATGCCAGGTTTGTCCGCCATCAATTGTTTTCAAGATGAGGGACGGCGTGCCCGAACTCATGATCACTGCTTCCTGATCATTAAATGCTTCGATATCCCGAAAGTCGGATTTTTCATATCCCTTTATTTGCTGCCAGTTCCAGGTTTTGCCGCCGTCGTTAGTCTTGGCGATGTATCCTTTGCTGCCGCTTATCCATGCCGTATTATCATCAACTACAGATAAACCACGGATACTTGTTGGCTTATCCTGCTGTAAAACGGTAATAGTTTGTGCTTTCAGGACAGAATTGAACCACAAAGAACAAAATAGGGTACCTGAAATAAAAATGCGGTTTAGCTTCATTACGTTTGATATAAAGTGTTTTATAAAACCTAAGTTAGATTTTCAAAGCTCGTTAAACAACATAATATTGATTTTTTAATTTATTAAGTTGCAATTTGCCGGAAACGATTATATTTGCACGCTTGTTAATAAAACGATAAGCCCGGATGGCGAAATTGGTAAACGTTGCGGTCTCAGAAGCCGTTGAGAATTGTCTCTTGAGAGTTCGAGTCTCTCTTCGGGCACACCTTTTTTAAAGTAAGAAAAATTAGAATGTGAGAATTGAAAGATTCTCACATTTTTTAAAAGCCCAGGTGGCGAAATTGGTAGACGCACCATCTTGAGGGGGTGGCATTCGTAAGGATGTACGAGTTCGAATCTCGTTCTGGGCACACCTCTTAAACAATGTATTTAGGATCTCTTCCCCTCTTTTAATCCACGGACTTCCTGCTGCAATACATTAACTTGTCCTTCCAGGACTTTCAGCCTGATCTCGTTGATCCTGCTTTGTGTTTCCTGCGATGAGCGAATATCTTTAATGTCGCCTTTCAATTGGAAGTAGCCTGTCATTACCGAAACAACAATACTTACGGTGCTGGCTATGGTGACTATCATATTCTTTATGGTAATGCCCCTGATCTCTCTGTGTTCAAATGTTGTCATGATGTAGATATTATAAATTGGTTGGGAAATGCGCGGGTATTTTAATTGCTTGCGCTATAATGGTGGTGGGTAAAATCGCAAAATCCCCGTGTGAAAAAATAAAACGACTGATAATATTTTTTAACGCGATTTTGATACGCGCGGTAAATCTAAAGCCCAAAAAAGGATTTAATCGGGCTTAAGATTCAAGAGACATTTAATTAACAAAGCCTTTTATAAGCCTCCGCCAATTAAAGTATCCGACTTGATTAAGATGGATACCATCCAATGTAAGATCGGGGTCTATCTTATCTCCTTTTAGGAACTCGGGATACAAATTAATAAACGTCACATTAGAACTATCGCAAATACTTTTGGCAAACCTATTATACCTTACAATTTTTGTATTTAGAGTATCTAAAGATGTAGGGAGAACTGATTCAATAAAGATACCTGTACCCGGTGATTTAGCTTTTATTAAGTTGATCATTGTAACAAGATGGGCGGTAACAGTATCTGTATGTATCGCATATCTAAAATCATTTATCCCAAATTCAATAAAAAGCTTCTTGGGTTTACGATAAATCAATCTATTAATTACTTGTATACCATTTTCAGATATACTGCCAGCAAACCCCATGTTCTTAACACATGGATTATTAAATCCTTTTTCAACATCAAACCCTTCTGTAATGCTTGTTCCTAAAAAAATAATCTCATTTTTATTAGGCTTTGATTTTAAAAAATTCAACCAGCGCTGTTCGGTATCAGCGGGCTTTAGGGGGTGGAAAAACAGCCAATTGTCATAATATAGCCGTTTACCTACAAAAAACAATACAAATAAAATATTGATTGATAATGAAGCTATCAGTAATCTTCTTTTAAACTTATTATTAAACATTAATTATCTATAATTCTTATGCGAATTTATAATTATAAATTAAGTTAATGTTACTTCTTTAAACATGATTTGTACGACATGAGAATAATGTAAAAATCAATCGGTTGGAGAACCATACAGCTTATGCTAAAGTTACTTGTTTCCATGCCTGCCAGGAACCAGACCATCCTACCCTTACGTATTCATTTGTCGCGGTGTCATAAGAAGACAATGTTTGTTTAACGGTACCGATACTCCCTTTATGAGTTATTACCATTCCATTAATCGGCCACCCATCAGAGGATGAAACATAATCAGTACATATCCCTGTTGGAAACGCAGAGGGGAGTTTAGAAAGTGTTATTCCACTCGGAGTGCCGTCATAAACAAGAGTAGTTGGAACAGGGGATAAAATGTAGAAAGATTGCCAACCCGATATTGACCATCCGACACGAACGTATAGTTTTCCGTTATTAGTTGCATCGAAAGACGCTAATTCTTGCCTATACATATCATTACTAAGATGATGAGTTATAAGAAATCCATTTATAGGCCATCCGTTAGACGATTCAACATATTCGTGTGTAATGCCTTTGCTATACGCTGCTGGTAACGCTGAAAACAAACGTCCTGATTGCCCAGCATCAACAACACTATTACCTCTGAAATATTCAGGGAATAAAACATCAAATGTCTTATTAGCCATTGCTACATAAAGAGGATCTTGCGGGTGAACTAATTCGTTGGGTAGTGATACATTTATGGCCGTTAAGTAATCCTGTCCATGTACACTATCCTGAAAAATACCATATATATCCTGAAAAACACATTGATGTTTCCTCGCCAATGCTCTTAAGCCATTATTAACAAGCTCATTAAAAACCTGTCCTTGATGTCCATTAGCATCATCTGTCGTTGGATTTTGCGATTGAATAATAATGGCTAAATGCTGATAATCAAACCCCGTTGTACTCCTGATGGTAGACAGTCCAGTATCCAATCGGCTTAAAAAAGCAGTAGCATTAGCTTCAGGAGTACCTCCAACCCACGAATCATTGATGCCCCAACGTAAAATATACACATCAGGATTTTGGGCCAAATCTGTCGTTAAAGAATTCGATAGCCAATAAGTAGTATTTTGACCACCTGCACCACTATTAACATAAGTTACGTTGTTAATCCGATTATTTAAAGTAATCTGATTGAGAAGTGTATCCGGGTGATATGTATTTGAGCTTGCACCAGTTCCCGCAGTTGTACTATCTCCTGAAAGAATTACCTTAACAGCTGTTTTAGCTAATAGCTTTTTATGAAATGATGATAAATACTCCTCACCAAATACTCTTTGATATTTATCGGCATAGCTATTTATCTGCTGTTTAAGATAGGTAGTTTGCTTTAAAATCCTAACATCGCCATCTATAGCTACCCCGTTTGTATTATCAAAAGCAGTAACCAAGAAATCACCCTTGTCAAATATTCTCTTATTGGCTGCCAAAGCAGCATTCACCGCCCCCGTATCATCCGCCACCCCATCCCCCACAGCCCCATAATCAACCCGAAATGATTTGATCTGCCCCGATGGTTCAGATGAGCCGCCCCCACTACCACCTGAAGGCGCATTAATCCAATGCAAATCACCATCGGCATTGCTATTTTTCGCTAAGATCTGCCCGCTCACCCCTCCCGAAGGAATCTTAAATAAACCGGTAATTTGAGCCTGCAGCTTCCCTAATGCCTGTAAAATGCTATCGGTTGCTGATATTGCCGAGGCACTCCCGAATCCGATACCTGTAAGTACAGCGTTTAAAACCCTTGATACCGTGAAATATTTGTTTGTCACGCCTTCGGGTACAGCATCGGTAGTACCGGGCGACGCGACAATTTGGATGTATGCCGATCCGCTCCACCTGTATTCATTGTTGGTATCGGTAGTGATATAGATCTTTCCGGTTTCCCCGGTCGCCGGTAGTGATGCATAATTGGCAATCTCCAGCACATCATCAACATAGCCGGGGAGCTGGGCTGCCGCAATCTTTCCGCTGCCATCTAAACCCGCGTAGCCGTTGGGTGTGTTTTTGTTCGCAATTTCCTCAAATTGTACGCCTGAAACTATCAATGAAATTCCGCTGCCCCAGATACCAGCGGTCTTGGGGCCGAAAAAGTAGTAAGAGGAGGTATTGATATAAAAATCGCCGTCGGCACCCAGGCTGTTTGCCGGATTGGTTGTTCCGTTTAATATGGTTTTGCCGTTTGTACCATTGGTTCCATCTGTTCCGCTTGCCCCTTGTGGTCCCTGCGGACCTGTTTGCATGGAGAATACCTGGTTCCATGCCCCGGCGGTCTTTTTGTAAAATATGCCGCTTACGGTGTTTATAAATGTATCGCCATTATTACCGGCTGACGTACTGGGGCTGGTTGTACCATATAGCACGGTGGTATCGGTGCTGCTTCCGGTGGCTATGGTGTAAACAATTGTCCAAACACCTGCTACTTTTTGCGCAAAGGAGCCTGCTGCAGTGTTTATAAACACGTCCCCGTTTTTACCGCTTGTGTTTTGTGGAAGCACCGGACCGAAGGATAGGTTAGCTCCGGCGTTTAGTCCTGAATTGATAAATTGAAGCAGGGTGGCAAAATCGAATTGATAATCGGCATTATTGCTGATCAGGATTGATCTGTCTGCGGTATTTATAGTTTCTGCTATCGGGAGCTCGCTTATTTTTTTATCGTTCGCCATCAGTTTAAAAATTCGGTTATTGGTAAATTGTAATTGTTAATTGGGCCCGGATAGTTGAAATCAGTCTTGTCGATACCACGGATCCGCGGACCGGACTGGCGGCTGCTTTTATTCTTTTCGTTGTAGCGCCAAAGCGGGAAGTTTTCCTGGTTATCTCTTAAAAACTTTTCTGTATCATTGGCATAAGCATTGGCTATACTGCGCTGCTGCTGCACCAGTTTTACAATCTCGGGCGATGAAAGCGCGTCGCCGTTATCATGACGTTTAATTACCGGGCCGGTTGCAGTGTAGTGTACAGCGTCGTTTTCAATAAAGCGGGCAAAGGTGAAATAAACCAGGGCGGGAGCGAGGCCTTCGTATAATACGATGCGGCCATACTCGTCAAGATATTCGCTGCCGTTTAACAGGTCTTTATAAGCCTGCGGCGCATCATTTTTTATAGTGCCGTCATCATTGCAATAGGTTATTAGCTGGTAGTACAAAGCATATCCTAAAAATGGTTTTAGGTCGAGCTCCTGGGCCTTTTTGATAAATACTTTGAGCCGTTCGGGTTTAATGTTTACGTTAATATCTTCATATTGCTGAAATATGGTTTGATTAATTAAATAGATCATGGCATGGCCTCCTAACTCCTGTTAAGGGATTTGAAAATGTTATTTACGATTGTGTTGATTGACCTGGAAGTGGGAGTCTCAAGTCGGAAGTTTTCCTTTATATACTTAGAACTTCTGACTGGAGACTTATGGCTTAATTATTGGCACATAGCTTCGGCTTCTGCTTGCTTAAAACCGTAGGCGTATACCAAAGCGGCTATTTTGTTTTTTTGAGGAATGGTTGATTGCAGAAGCTCATTGATGGCGTTTCCGGCTTTGATGCCAGGGGTATCGTCGGCTGCTATTGCCGTTACCGGCACAATATTCCAGTTATTACCGGGATTTAGCTCTTTGTAAAAGTGGCTGAATATTTCGGCAAAGGTTTCTGACAAGTCCAGTCTATCAGTGGCGGTATTATCATTAAATTCAAGAATAGCCTGCTTTTTTTCGCTGCCATTACTCAAGCCGGATGATTTTTCGGCGTTAATCAATTCTTTTGGCACCGAAAAGCCTTTGATAATCCGCGCTTCCACAGATCGTTCGGTAGTTTCAAATAGCTTGTCGTTATTTTGAATAGGGTATGCCTTGAATTCCGGTTTGGAGTTTTCATCTTCATATTCTATTACGATGATCTTTTGCGCGCTTTTCGCACCCTGGAATGCGCCCAGGTCTTTTTCAAGCTGCGATGGTATATTGGCCGCTGAGTACTCATCGGCATCAGGCCTGGTGTTTTCGGCCTCCTCGCGGCGCGACTGCATAAAAAGCATGGTTGATGGCAGAAACCCGGTGGTTACCTCCCTGTTGTTGAAAATCTTGATCCCGGCCTCGGTTTCAAAATCTTCCCATACCGAATCTGCTTCAATCAGCGGGTAATCATCAACTTCCGGGTTAAAATAAAATAGCTGCCCTTTGTAATGCTCCCATCCGCCGGCCCGGGATACCTGTTCCCGGATCACCTGCGGATCGGGGTTATACCTGTCTAAAAAAGTGATCTTGCTGCGCATGATGTTTTTCCAGGTTTTGCGGCCCCAATCCGAGTATAGCGCGTATTTATCGGCTGTTTCCGGGGCATCAGTATCACCCATGCGGATATCCTCGAATTTCACATAGCTTACTGATACAATCTTAAAATCAGCATTGTAATTTAGGTGAATGCCGAAACCAGTGAAAAGTGCTTTGTCGGTAGCCAATGCCTTTAATAGTTTGGCAAGGGTCAAGCCTTTGGAGTTAATTACCTGTTTGCCGAGGTCTCTTTTTTCAAACCCGTTACCGGCAATGAATTTTGTTCGTTTGTTCCAGCAGTCTTTTGCTGTAGGTGATCCGGCTACCAACTCGAGCATGCGCTGCGGATAAGCATTATCCAGGTCATAATTAAGAATACCATAGGTTTGGTTTGGCCTTACCAGTATTCGCCGTTCAATTTGCGGAAGATAGGTTTTCATACTAAACCTCCTTTGTTTAAAACTTCATCTTCTGATATTTTACGCTCATAGTTGGCCTGCACTGTCCCACCCCCTTCATCGGGCCGGGGAGCAAACAATGCTGCTATATGCGGGTATCGCTGCAAATACCATTCGGCTTCTTCATCGCTAAGGTTTTCATTACTGTGGATAGCTGCCGAACCGGGGGCAAATTGATGAAAGCCAGGTTTAAGGATATATTTTTTTGTTATTACGTCATTAGTCATTTGGTCATTAGTTTTAGGTTAGAAAAATGAGATCTTAATGGTCATTAGCCATTATACAATGACTAATGACCTCATGACACAATGATTATGCTGTAACCAGCGCCTCGAGGGCTGCTAAAGTGCTTGCATAGGTGGCGCTGCCGGTGCCGGGAGCAATAGATACCGCACGCGGTGGGTAAGGCTCTTTCATTTTATCCGGATTGGTAAGCTTCAGTTTGTAGCCGCCGTCAAGTGATTCATCTGCGGCGTTACGTTCGGCATCGGTTAGGATCAATCCGTTTACCGCGCCAAAAAGTTCAATGGCCGAATCGCTTGATTTATAGTTATTAACCGCTATGGCGCGTACGCGGCCATATCCCATGGCCATAAGCTGGCCTTTGATATCAACAGATAAGCCTGCGATATTGAAATCTATCTCCTCGGTATAACGCGGACCTACCTGGGTTTTTGTTTGTTTGGAAGTAGTATTGAAACTGTTATTTGTTCCTTCAAATTTGTAAACTTTAGCATTGCTTACCGCCGTTAAGCCTTTAACAATAAGCGGGTTGGTTGTGTCATAAGTGAGCACAACATCATCCGCATTAAAAATATAGATCACATCCTCAATACCCGAGGTGATCGGTTCGCTCGTACCCAGGCTGAAACCTGCGTTTATTTTATTATAAATTGACATGGAGATTAATTAGTTAGTGATTTAGTGAATTAGTGGATCAAGGAGTTGCTGAATTAATGATTTAGTGAATTATACATTTGATATGAAAGGCAAATTCACTAAATCGCTAATTCAATAACTCAATAATTGATTCTAAGCTGACAGGTAGAACAGTTCGTTGGCAAATTTGAAGTTTACGGCTGCTTTCATACGGGCTTTCATGCGCACCACGTTATCGTTGGTGTAAGGCTTCAGGTAAACGGTTGATAGCTCGGAAGCATCACCTAACAGGTCGACACCGAGGAATAAGTTAGAAGATCTTGCACCTAAAATAGTATTAGCCTGCCAGTGGTTCATAATCTGAAGCGGAATACCCAGGTAGTCCATTTTTTTCATATCTGTAAAGGCGTTGATAACGTTGAGTGCATTGTTTGCCTGTGCCTGAGCATAAGCATAACCTACATGTAAAGGGATCTGTAGATTAAAATCCTCCTGGATCCTGTCGGCAGGGTCAAGCTGGGCGTAAACGCTGCCCAATACCTGTAACACGTTGCTCACGTTGATGTAGTTTACTGTAGCTGCCGTAGCTGTACCGCTAAAAGTTGCAGGTTTGCGGCTGTTAACCTCGTTATAATTGCGCACCAGCTTGAATGAAGTTGCACTGGCAATCTGAATAAAATATGATTGGCCTTGAACAGCGATACCTGGCGCGCCGTTGGTTGTATCCTTGCTGGTGCCGGTTACCGCGGTGATTGTAACAACATCGCCATCGGCAAGGGTTGAGGTATCGGTTACGGTTACAATGCCGTTCGCGTCAATCGCTGTTGCTGCTAATGAGGTTGCCGGTTTGCTTAAGCCTACTTTATAAACGCCTGAAGCCGCAGCTATTGATGGGAGCAAGCCGGGGAAATCGGCGGTGAAGGCTGCTTCTTTGGTTGCGCCTTTGCCAAGCCAGTACAAACGCTCGTTAGCTATCTGGATTTTGGTTAGATAGCGCTGTACCATAAAGTCCGACAGGTCAACCACACCTTCGTAGTCCATGAAAGCACCGGGTTTTAGGGCCTGGGCTTCCCAGCTTTGTGCAAGCTTATCCCATTGTTCCTGTTTCATAAATTCGTAAACCACAGGGTCAAGGTAACTTTCGGTTTGGTGTGCAGTTGTACCCTGATCGGTAAAGATACCCGATGGGTTTTGCAGTACAACGTCGTCATCAACATCAAGGATCACCTTGCGGGCTTTTACGTCGTTAATTACGGTGAGCAGGCCACGCTTAACTGAATCAGCTTCAAGTAATGTGCTTGCCATAAATCCTGCCAGCGCTTCGCCGGCGTAGGTGTTGTTTGTAAATGTAAATTGAGCCATAAAGTTTAGCCCCCCGTCCCCCTAAAGGGGGAGCTTTTGATTGTTTTAAACGTATAGGGATAGTGAGAATGGGTTAATTAGATGCGATAAAGTTTAGGTAATGTGTTGATTGGTTTAGGAAGCGATAGCTTTTTTTACCGCATTTTTTGCGATTTCGGTTTGTGGTGCGAAGAACGGAGCTGGTTCTGTGTAGGTTTTATTGCTGCGTTTTGAACTTTCAGGGATAAAGGTTGATTTGATTTCGTTTTTTACCTCAGTGCGTGTTTTCTGCAGGCGGTTGTTGGCTTCTTCAAGTGCTGTACGGGCTTCTGTTAACAGTGCATTTTGCGCATGCAAACGGGCTTTTAACTGTTGGATGCGATTTTGCACATCGGCAGGTTTTTTAGTCGATTTAAATTTACTTTCAGGCAGGTCGTCATCTTCATCTTCTGCTTCCGGTGCATTTTCGGAGTCGGCAGGTGTTACTGTCTGAATCTTTCCCTGTTTAACGTCCAGTTGTTTTCCATCGGCGCAGGTATAAGTATCACTTATGGCAGGTGTAGTCATGTCTTCGTCCTGATAAACCTCGGCGCCTTCTTCAATTTGGCCTGCGTGATGGAGCGTTCCCTTATCGGTGATGGTTTGCTTGTTTACCACTTTTTTAAAAAAGTTCATGATCTTGTCTAATACCGATGTTGTTTTCTCAATGAGTTCTTTGTTCTCGATGTTCATGCTGTTGTTATTTATGTTTAAGATTTTGTTGATGCATCGCTGGTAAACTGCTGGGGCAGCGTTTGTGTAGTTTTTAATAAGCGCGCTGTTGGTAATCTCTGTTTGATAATCTTCTATTTGGTCGATAAAGCCAAGGTCAAGGGCCTGATCGGCAGTCATCCAGGTTACGGCGTTGATCAGGCTGTTTACGGTAACTCCGTCCAACCCGGATTTGTCTATGTAGATCTGTGCCAGGCGCTCCTGAACTACATTTAGCATCTGTACATCTTTTAAAAGTTCATCTGCATTGCCGCCGGTACCAACCATTGGTTTGTGAATCATAAGCAGCGCGTATTTGCTCATGATCACTTTTCTGCCGCCCATTGCAACAACTGATGCTGCTGAGGCGGCCAGCGCGTCGATATAGGTAGTAACTTTACCGGGATACTTTTTAAGCAAATCATAAATAGCGATGGCATCAAATGCACTGCCGCCTACCGAACTGATGTGTACTTCAACGTCATCGCCCGCTGCCGCCTCAAGTTGGGTTTGTATGTAAACTGATGATAAATTACCCGAACCAATGCAGTCGGTTTCGGTATCGTATAAATAAATTTTGTAACTCATATTGGTTGTTTTAAGTCCGAAAGTCGGTAAGTTGGAAAGTCCAGGATTGAAACCGGGACCTTGTTTGTCGCTTAGGTAGCGTACGATCTTTTGGTTTTTCAATGCCAATTGGCATGTATCAAAGGTCGTGGTTATTTATTATTTGGATGGTGACAGCGTTTTGTCAGCGGTTGTTATTATTGGAAATGAGTCGCGTTATTTGTTCTGAACCCTTGGAGATCGCGATACCTGCGAATTGATATAACAAATGTCGGTACAAATTTCATTTAACATGGTGACAGTGTTTTGTCAGTGCTATGGGTTAAGCTGCTTTCTCCGAAAAGCAATTGAGTGCACGCCAAATAGTGCGTTCGTCTTTATTGAACTTTATTTCTGCTTCAAGCACAGCCTGATTTTTATTAATACCACGGGTTTGCTGCTGGGCGTTCACCCATAAATATATTTCACGGTACACAAATACTTTAGTGGTTATAAAGCCAGCCTTATACATGGCAGAGAAAATTCCTTCATCAAAAAGGGTATTGGCTATTTGGATATCCATTTTTTTAGCGGTCAGGGTTAGCGGTTAGCGGTTAGCGGTTAGCGGTTAGCGGTTAGCGGTTAGCGGTTAGCGGTTAGCGGTTAGCGGTTAGCGGTTAGCGGTATGTTTATTGTGATGATTGGCATAGTTTATTTAAAGGTTTACACGGTTGATAGTTTGGGCCAATATATTTTGTTGGTTATTTATGTCCTTAACATCCACATAAACAGGAGGGAAGTTATTGATCATTTGGTAGGCAAGCGTATTGGCCAGATCTTTCACATCGTTAACCGGTTGATTATAATAACGGTTAGCATTGCCTCCGTCGGTAAATATACCTCCTATGGCATAACCGCGGCCTGGATTGGGTATCGAAAAGTCACGACCACCATGCGCCACGTTAATTGCACTTACCAAATTGCGGGCCCAGGGATTACGCATTGCTTCAGACACAACAATAGCTTCACCCGAACGGAGGTATGCATTTGTATTATCGGTACGGCTATAACCGGGCAATAATGCCCCCCGACCGTCGGACTGATAGTGTAAGCCGCCTTTAGCATATTGAGGTGGTTTTTGAGCTACAATAGTGGCTACTTGTATAGCTGTAGAGGCGATGATGCCCGGTATAACAAAGGGAGCAAGTATACCCGTTTGTGACGTTGCTTTGGTAATGGCCAATGCACCGTTAATAACGGCTTGTAATATCGATGCTTTCTGTTCTGCCTTAAAGGCCTTGACTTTTTCTGCAGCTTCCTTTTTTTGATACTTATCTTCAATCGCTTTTTTCTGGGTGTTTGTCAGGTTTTTATTGCTTAGTTCGGCTGATTTGTCTTTTTCCAACCCTCTTATCCTGGCGTCACTTTGTGTTTTAATATTGTTTTGAATGATAGAAAAAGCTTTATCGGCCACTTGTTGTGCGCTTTGCAATGCAAACTCTTTACGTTGTTGCTCGTATTGCTGAGTTAACACTGTAATATCCTTTTGCTTTTGATCTTCTAATTCTTTAATCTTGTCGGCGTTGCCGGCGGCCAGTTTAATCTCGTAACTATATTTATCATCAATGAGTTGTTTTTCAGCTTCTAATTTTTGACCGGGGAGCAGGGCTTTATCAACCTTTTTCTCATCCTTTGCCATAGTGTCCTCGTGTTGATGGGCATCTATTACGGCTTGCATTTGCTTTTTGGCTTCATCAAAATCATTTTTATTGAAAAACTGAATTTTATCGCCAATAACAAGATGGAATTTTTGCTGAAGCTGCTCACTTTTTTTGTTGTAATCTTCCTGACTGATCAGCTTTTTATTCAGCGCGTCATTTAACGTAGCAAGCTCGATATCGTAGTTTTGTTTATCAAGTTCAATTTGTTTGGCAAAATCGATTGCTTTGGCTTGTAGGATTTCGGTGGAGCGACTATGATCAATTATTTGGTTCACTGATTTTTTATGCGGAGTACCAGGTGAATTTTTTCCTGTTGTATCTGAACTAACTTCATTCGACTTTTTGTTGGTTAAAATTAGCTTTTCTCTTTTTTCAATTTCCTGATAAAATTTTTCGTTTTGGTCATTAAGTAATTTTGTGTCCGTTGATAGGTCATAAATTATTTTGTCGCTGGCGCCAAGATCTTTAGCAAGAAGTCCTGCACTATTGGCCAATCCCTTAATTGTTTCCCCTTCGTCGTGAACAGGATTTTTTAAAGTATATTCATAGCGGTTATCGACTATTGCTTTTTCTTTTAGAACATCAAGATTGTTCTTACGCTCTTTCTCAATTTTTAAATTATTTTCAAGTATCCTGCTCGCATTTACAGCAATTTTGCTCTTTGCCTCCTCCGCATAGGCTGTCGCAAGAATTTGTTCTTTTAGGTTTTTATATGATTCTGCTGCTTTATTATTAAAAAAAGCCTCGTCACTAACGTTTTTGAATGTTTCGGGCCATTGATCTCTTAACGCAGCAGCAGCTTTCTTTTTGTCAACCATTAATAGCATATGGCTTTGTGTGGCACGGTACAAGGCAGTTAAGTTAGCAATTTCACGCTGCGCCGCTTGATCAGCTTTCAACTTAGTTTGTATAAGCGATTCAGTAATGATCGCATTATCCTTCATTGCTTTGCCCAGGGCAGAGAGCGTAGCCTGCCCTTTGAGCATGTCAGCCACCCAATCTATAATCACATCGCTATAGCTGGCAAGCAAAGTGATGCCGACAGAGATAAGAGAGTTCCAGGATAAAAACGAAGATGCTAACTCTTTTAAAATGTTTTTGGGCTTCTGGCCGGATGCAGCAAGCTCTTTATTTTGCTCGTTTAATTTCTGCATCGCGTCCACCACTTCCGGTAGTTTCTCACCGATGGCTTTAATGCCTTCTTTTAAGCCATCCGAAAACTCGGGGAATTTGCTGTTCACTCCAATAACCGCTTTTCTCAATTCATTTAAAGCGTCGGTATATTTTTTTGTTTTCTCGATATCATCGTTGCTGATATCAAGCTTGTAGTTATAATTGGTCATATTTTTATGTTTTAAATGCTATTTGGCATAATTGAATCGTGCGATTAATACCAGTCAATATTAATTGCGCAGAGCTTAGTTGAATTTATTTAGTTCTTTATCAACACACTTGTTCCAATTTAAATAGTAATTGTTATCTGCAAATATGTAGTTTGGCGGTAAGGGTTCTTGTGTCGAGGCGTTTTTTTTAACTACTTTCCAATTAAGGTCTATAGAATAAACGCTTAACATTACTTCCTTGTTTTTATAAACAGCAGGGAACATTTTGTAGCCAATATAGGTGCCTATATATGATGACCTGTATTTACTTAAGCTATCATTTACAATCGCATTTCCTGAAGATATGAGCTTAAAATCAGATGACGTTGTTGATTTGATCAAACGGTCTAATGGTAATTCGAGCGATGTTATATCACTCACAAAATATTTATATGCATAAACCTTATCGCCTTTATTAAAGTGATTAACCTTGTAATTGAAATAATGAGCCATTATCAATTTTCGGTTGATAAAACAAAAAAACGCTATCATTATTAAAATAGCAGTAATAACAAGTATGCTATATTTTTTCTTATTCAACATGGGAAGTTTTTTAATTAGAAAGATTTTGACCCTGTGGTATTTATGACTTATTTCCTAAAAATAGAAGATTCTTTGTCCGTAATATCAATCGCCCATATGTAAAGTGGGCCATCTTCAAACTCGTATCCAACCGGTGGATTGCTCCTAAATTCCTCTTTTATTAAGGTTTTCTTGTTTGTTGTGATGGAAAAGAAAAGCATAGGAACATATTCGTTATTTATATTTTCCGTACTTTGAATTTCATATCCGGTATAAGTGCCTATAAAAGCAGTTTTATATTTACGTAAACTATCAGCACTTATTATCCAGCCACATCTTGCCATAAAAGGTCGCCCATTTAAATTGCTGTTTATAGGTTTAACTTTTCTAAATAAAGTTACATGAAATGAATGATTGAGTAAAGGATCAATAGCGTATAGTTTGTCATTAACTTTAAAATGGTTATTCTTAAGATTAAAATAATAGAGATGTAAAAAGCTTTTATTATACCAAAATGTAGCTACGAGTATTATGATAACTGAAAGGCTGCCTGTTAACCAAATTATTTTCTTTTTGCTTTTTTTATCGTTTGGTTGTTGGACTTCGGTTTTAAACATGATAACGCAGGTTTTGCTAATTTTTTTGGTAAATATAAATTACAGTTCGCATAAATCAAATACTGGGGCTGAATATTTTTTACACATATCAAAATTTCAATACTTTACTTTAAAAATGATTTAACCACATCAATGTGATCATCCAAGTTTCACTAATTCAACCTTTGTAGGCTGTCCTTTATGCCAGCTATCAATTTTGTTGATATAATAATAACAGCTGTCTTGCTCCAGATAAACTGGAATAAGCAGATCCAACTCCAGGATATCCCGCGGGGTTAATAAAAAATATCTGACTACCTTTTTGGTTTGGGTTAGTATCTTTTGCAGTTGCGGATAATAGTTTGTTTTTAAACCTGGCTGCATGGCGCCGTTAACTCCCGGTTTATCGCTAAAGCACAGGTTAAATTCGCCATCGGGCTTGTAAAAATAGGGCACCGATACCACGTCATTTACCCAAACAGTCTTTTCGCCGTCGGTAAATTTTACCGTAGGATAATCTTTAAGATTGAGCAGGTTTAACTTCTGGTCAATCAGTATCCTTGGTGATGTGCTGATGCTGAAATCGTTGGTATCACTGTCAGGATCGAGCTTTTTGATTTGAGCTATGGTTCCGCCGGTAAAAGCCCGGTTAAGGGTAGGGGCAAATTGGCTTTCAAACAAATCGGCGCTGGCCGGCAAGGTTTTGTCATTAACTACAATTTCAGAGTCGGCAAACTTTTTAGGCAGCACATTATCATCATCCTTGTATTTCATGTAATTAACCTGCGCATATCCACCAAGCTGGAAGCTAATTGTTTTGCCCTGGTCAATACATTTACCGGTCCAGTTTCTTGCAATGGGAATGTTATCTACAATATCTGCAAATGAGTTAAAGGATACGGTGCGGGTACTGTTATCTGTTTGGCATACAATGCCGAAACGCTGTAGTGTATCCTTTAATAAATCTTTCTGACTTATATCCGGAAAAATACGTTCGCATTGTACTTGTTGGCCGTATAAAATCGGTTTTTGGTCAACATCAAACCTGAAAATAGCACCTTTGTGAATAAAAACCGTGGTATTATAACGGTGCAGGTGAAAAGTGATGAAAACGGAATCTCCTTTATTAAGTTCAAAATCATATGTGAGCTTTAAATTTTTAACCGGTTCTGTACGCTCGCGGGTATTTGGTGGATAAGCCTTATCCGTAAAGTTGATTGTTTGCTTTGCCACTTCGCTTGAATGACCGTTTGCTTCACGATAGTTTATTATGAGTTCAAAATATCCATTGTCACCGGTATTAGCAATGCCATGCATATCCAAATCCAGTATCAGGCTTGCTGTGCCGTTAACCCGCTCTGTTGCGTGGTATTCCTGAAATCCAATTGGTAATGTTCTGTCCGTATTATCATTGGCGTGCATACCTAACTGCCCGCCATCAATTACAAGCTCGTTATTTGTAACGTACAACATCGATGCCGATTTACTCAAACCTTCAACCGAATGCTGAAAATCGGTACCATGTTCAAACTCGTCGTTGGCAAACTGGCAAATAAGTTTAGGATATAACTCATTTTTAAGCAAGGATCCTGTTGCTTTATAACCTGTGTTTTTGATCATTAACTCGATTGCTGTTTTAATGAAAAAACCGGGGCGCATGGTGTATACATCTAAAGGTTTATCAAAATCAACTTCATTTATCGAGCCATAATCAACAACCGGCCATATCCAGCCATCTGTCTTTTTTTGTGAGGCGATAATGGTATCCAGATTCCAGGGGTGGTCATAAACCTGCCATGGCAGGTTTTTACCCAAATTGGATGTTGGGCTGCTGCTATCACCCATATCATAGATTTTTCCCTCCAACGCGTCAAAAAAATCAACGTTACCGCTTAGTATGGTGATGTTGGCCATATCCTGTTCAATGCTGTTAAGTACAGCCAGCCCGTAAGGAATAATCTCCACCCCATCCTGAATAATTTTTGCCTGGTAATTATCATAAGGGAGCATAGTAGTAAAAGCTATATCATCCGGGAAACCCAAGATTTGACGGTTACGCTGTGTTAGCGGGATCTTAAACTGGTTGCTGGTGTTACCCTGCTGGTTTTTAACTTCGGCCAGGTTATTGATTTGGAAGGTGAGCGCAATAGGGCTATCATCAGTTAAATCAACCGGTTGGTCATTAATATAAAGTTGTATCTGGTTCATGAGATTTAATAAATGTTATTTTCCGAAGTGTTGCTTAATTTGTTGATGATCACTACTATGGTATTTATAACATCAGTCTTAGGAAAGAGTAAGCTCGCTACTGGCTTTGAATATTTATGGACGGCATATTGAATGTTATGCTAAATGGGGCCTGTCCGTTGCGGGTTTCATATTCGCTGTAGGTGGCGGTATTTATCACGATGGTTTGCCACCTGACGGGATTTTTATTTACCAGCATTTGTACCTTTGGCGAATATTTAATTGACTGCAGCCCGCGGATATCATTTACAGAAAGATCTTCGGCCATAACCTTCATTTTTTGACCTGCGCTTTTGCTGATCACATCTTCAATTCCTTCCTGGGTTTGCCAGTTTTGTACAAAGTTTTTAATGATAACAGCATTTTGAACATCCAGGCTTATTTCCTGGTTAAATACAAAACGATAGTAATTCCAGGAACCACTAAGTCCGATCCATCTCAGGTATACTGAATTATCATCAACAGCATCATCTATCCGTACAGTTTGTGCTTTGGTTAACGAATGCGAACCGTTTTCATCATCATACCTGATCTGGATATTGAAGTAATAGGCCACGGCCGGGAAGTTTGCATTAACCATAAGCCGGTGCAGGCCGGCAGGACCTGTTAAAGGCATGATAAAAGATGTCTGGTTACCGATGCTAAACTTGCTGCCATCTTCATTCAGGATCCATGAATCATCCTCATTTTGCAAATAATCGGGTTGTGAACCACCGGGTAGCGGGTTCCGGTTAATATCAAGCAAAGTAAGCAGGCAATAGGGTTGGAGACCGACCATCTCATCGGTGCAGATGAACCCAATATCGAATGGGTACCCTGCCGAATATGCAGGTTCTTTAAAATCTGTTATCCATTGTGCAGGTGAGTTAACGTTTGGTACATAAGCTGCAAGGTTGCCGCCATATTTATCCCCGAGCTGTTTGGCCGCGTAAACCACATAGTACGGATATTGAATTTGACTGAAGTTGCTCGTAAATCCTTCGTTTGAGCCATCATCATAATGATGGGCATACTCAACCGTATAAGCGGCACAGAGATTGGTATCGCGATAATCAACTTGGTTGTAATCGCTGCTGTCGACCGGGCGCAGCAAGCTCTGTAAAAAGTTTGACAGGTCCGCTTTTACTAAGCCGGTATTATCCGGCCGGTTTACTGATTTTATGGTGGATAGGGTATTGGTAAGCGGATCGGTATAGGTAATGCGGGTATGCAGCTCATAATACGGGTACATGCTGTTGATATTGATAAAGCCGGTTGTGTCACCGTTTATAAAGGAAGTATCAATCACTATGCTATTGGTGCCTGTTACTTTTTCAATGGTATAAACTCCTTTATAAGCGTTCGACTTCAGATAGATTTTATCCCCTTCCTTAACTTTAACCAACCCTGTATTGGTATCTTTAAAATTGGCGTTAACACTGATGTTGGCATGTCCTTTTTCGCTGTCGGCTGTTATGCTTTTAATCGTGAAATCTTTTCTTTGATAGGTAAACACAATAGGATTGAATGCTGCGCTCCAGCGTGATACATATCCATCGGGGAGCATTACCGAAGGATCACCGGTTAACAGATTGGTGGATGTTGAAATACTAACCTCCGCGGTGTCTGTACAGCCTAAGGGGTTACTGTCTTTTACAAGTATGTGTTTTAACCCTCCGCTTAGGTTTGTAAAAACAGGAGACGCCTGCCAGTTTGCACCCAGATCGATACTATACAATATGGATGCAAAACTTGAGGTCGCGTTAACTGTAATCTGAGCGTCGGCAGCTCCCGGGGCCGACTCGATCTTGTTGATATCTATGTAATTTATCTTCAGATCACAAACAGAGGGATTGGGCGAAGGATCGTCACCGGCTTTGACAGCAATTATGCTAAACGATACATAATTGCTCCGGATCATATCGCCCTGGGGACTATATTCGTAATCCCTGATGATACCTGAATAAAGTGGGAATGATTGCCCGGCTACAATAACGGTGAAGGTGCTTGTATACCCGTTTTCGTTACGCTGATAGGTGACTTCGCAGTTATTGCCATTGGTGGGCTGCCCGGTATCAGCATCAATAATGCTGATGAATACATCGCCCTGATCAATTTGCCCCCCGTTTTGGTCGGGGTAGGTTGTTGAGCTGATGGTTTCATTAATAGTGGCTGTTATATTCATTTTTTATTAGTTAGAATGAGGGTTTAAAAAACATCAAAATACATGGCCGATAACGTTATGGTTAAACCAATACCGGTGGTGTTAACATCAAACTTGTTATAAACCGGCACACATTTGGCTTTTTGTCCTGCTTTAACCCTGAAGTACCGCCCTTCGCCTTCCCTGTATTTTGAGGCTTTTACCACGAATTGGTTAGCCATTTGCAGTGCCTGCGATATGTAGGTTTCATTTTCGGCCGTGAATTGTCCAAAATCTGTTTTGAACAGAAACTCCATATAAACGGTGAACATATTCTCAACCGAGCCATTAACCTGCGGACTTACCTCAATAGGCTGAAGGGGGTAAAGAAATACACAGGGAAAGGTGATATCATCTGCAAGGGTATTCAGTTCGGCCTGGGTGCCATAGGCAAATGCCGGGTTGCCATTAAGTGTTTGTACAATAGCTTCTATTTGGTTACGCATAATAATTCAGGCCCCGATCCCTGGGTTGGGGTGGTTTGGTATTTAATAGCCTTGCAGGGATAAGGCGCTTTAAGTTGTAGTTTGAGATAGCTCGCTATATCGTTTTTGATATTCAGCTTCGGTTTTGTTAAGCAGCAGTTTGGTAAGCAAGCGCTCATATGGCATACTCATGATCAAGTCCCATTTGGTAATATCGCCGCCTGCTAATGAGTTTACAGTGTTGATGTATTTGAATTTTTCGAACGACTGGATTCCCGCCCTTTTTTCCAATACGGTAGGAGCCGATGCCAAAAGCTTATTCTCGGCATCGATAAGCTGGGATAACAGGTAAAAAAATGCTTTGAGATGGGCAGCGCCTCCGTTACCCGTAGCTTTTTAACTTCATCCATAAAGCTCTCTACCTCATATTCGGCATATTTTTTACCTGTTGCCCGGCAATAGAAGTATTGCGCCAATACCTGACAGCAGGCGTTTAATGAAGGATTAAAATGTTCCTGCCAATCATCTTCGCCATGGGTTTTTATATGGGTATTTATTTCTTCGGCTATGATATCGCGGGCTGCCATAAATGCGCCGGCAGGCTCAACCGAAAGGTTTTTCATTACTTTTACCTTTGTTTTTTGGAGTGGTGCCCCGCTGCCCCCGGGTAGCATAAAAATTACCTCTTTGGGGATCTCGTTACTGTTGTACAGGTGTTTAATCTGGTGGGATAAAGAAAGCACGGCATCGCCAAACTGGTGCAGATCATCATAGTTTTTGATGTTATGAAGCTCAGTAACCGGTATGCCCGAAAGTATGCTGATGGCCTCCAAATCTGTTATATCGGGCCGGGCTTGCAAATCCATTAGTTGGCCCAAGGTTACTTCATTTAATTGCGTTGGTATCCGGACCCGCAACTTGCCCTGGGTTGTTTTTAATATTTGTTCTGTCATATCTATTTAAGCCTGTATCGGTTTTGTGGTTTTTGATTATGGATGTTTAGATCAGCTCGTGTAATACCCCTGCCTGTTGAATACTTTGCCTGTGCGGCAGGCGCGAGTGGAGTTTTCCGGTGCTGTTTATTTTTAATTTATTAAGGGCGATATATCTTAAGGGATCTATCAAATGGTTCCATGAGTCAACCGGTTCATTGATGGTTTTGCCTGTTACATCTACGCGCCATTTGTAACGATTAAGCTCGTTACGCAGGTTTGTACTATTGCGGGTTATATTTATTTTGTAGCGTTTAAGGATATCAATGGAGTTTTTAACGCTGTCGGCACCTTTTTTTGCAGGCGTAATGCGCCAGCCCAGGCGTTTTAATTCTTCTATTGATTTGGGCTCTGCACTATCTGCAATAATTTCGCGGTTAAAACCTACACCGGCCTCTTTTAATTTTGAGGAAATATCTGTGTTGGTGAGGCCTGTTTTATAGAGTAACTCGTTTACCCACAATTCGCCGTTTTGCTGGTATACTTCAATGCATCCGGTTTCATCATTAGTAAAACCAAAATCTAACCCCAGGGCTATCAAACGGGCATCGGCCGGGATAGATTCGCAGATATACCAGTTGTCAAATATAAGCCCGGTTGTTTTGCCGGTTAAACCACGGGCATATACCTTCCATAGTTCAATATCAACAGTTTTTAACGCTTCTATTTTATCACGTACTTCCTGACCTAAAAACGGGTTATGCCGATGGTCGGACACTATAAGTTGTACCCCCGGTTTACCAATTAAGTGCTCATGTACCCAAAAGCCGGTATTGGGGTTATAGTCAATAAAAATGCGCTTTTTGGTGCGCAGGGCCAATTCTGTATATACATCCCACGTAAGGCCATTGGCTTCGTTGATAAACAGGTAGTCGCGCTTTCCGGATTTTGCGTCCTGTCCGTTGTCGTAGCTTTTAAACTCAATTATGCTACCGTTGAGAAACTCGAAAATACGGTCGCTTTTATTATAGCTTTTAATTTTTGCCTGTAATACCGGCGAAGAGCTGTATATATTTAGAGCATCGCGCAGGGCGCCTGCTTTAAGGTTAGGGATATCCTGTCCAACTATGGTGATCACCTGTTTGGGGTTTTCGCAGGCAAGGCAAAACAGCGCCTGCTCAATGGCAAATGTTTTACCGCTGCTGGTGCCTCCCTGGTTAATTACCACATGCGCGGTTGAGAGATAATTTTGTTTGAACAGGACAGAACAGTGAAAACCTTCCGGTTCTTTAAATGGAATGTCGGTGATTATTTCTTCATCGGTCATTGTTGCTGATTTTTAAATCTGGTACCTGAACTTGCAAACGGGTACCGGGCCTATAGTTTTACCTCTTTTTCGCTACCGGCAGGGGGCGGGCCGGAGCTTAAGATGTTTACTGTTAAAACATTTCCTGCCTCTGTATTTGGTGATGGATCATGTTTTTCGTTCCACCCCATGTTTTTTAGCGCGAACATTGCCCCGGTTGCGTTTTGGTGCAGATGGGCTTCATAACAAGCTTCTACGCGTAAAACGCCTTGTTTAACTGCCTGTGAAAACGGGCCGTGCTGTACATAAGTATAAAACTCCTGCCGGCTGCTAAAGCCAAGGGCAAGGGCCAGCCCTGATAGCGTTGCGGGTTCGGGTTCACGGTCCCAAACCTTTTGTTCAATAGTTTCTGCATTGTCTTTACTGTTTTTTACCGGTTTTTGTTCAATATGATATTTCCCCTTTATATAGGCGAAATATTTGTCAATAAGCCGCTCAACCTGGGCGGCGTTATCAAAGGAAGATATATCGGGTTTCATTATGTTGTAAATGCCGATTGGCATAAAAGAATAATCAAATGTCGGGAACATTTTTTACAATTGCTAATTTTATTGGTAATTTTTTATTTGAGCAAATATAAGCGGATGGGCATAGGTGGTGGAATGAATAAAATGTAAATATTTTCTTTTTTAATAGAAAATATTTACATTTGTGTATGAGCAAAGCAATTAAACGTAATACAGCTATTGAAGGCAGGCAAGGGCAGGCTGCATCCCGCCCTTATGTATTTACCGATGCGCCTATGCAGGTTTTTAATGATCTGCTGATGCCTTATGAAACCTATTTTAAATCGCCTTTGGCCAAGCTTGGGGCTATAAAACAAGGGTTGCGTTCAAATTCCATCACTGATTTAGTAAAGGTAACCGGTGCTACTCAAAGTGATATTGCCAAATGGCTGCATATAACCGAGCCTACTTTGCGTAAGCATTTGCAAAGCACACATGAGCTAAACCAGGGGCTGAGTGAGCACATCATTCAACTGTTTGAGCTTTTTGATAAAGGCCTTGACACCTTTGGCTCCCTTGATGAGTTTAAAGGCTGGCTAAAACATTATAATCCGGGTATTGACGCTATCCCATTTGATTTACTCGATACCATAACAGGCATTGGTATTGTAATAAGTCAGCTTATCCGTATTGATTACGGTGTGCTTGCCTAAAAATAATTATTGAATTAATGATTTAGTGAATTATTGATTGCATTTTTAACGCAAATTTATGATCACTAAATAGGTTATTAATCTTTCCTTCTATCTTTTGAACGTTTACCGGATAAGTCAAACCAAATATGCTCATGACCGCAAAGGCTCAGGAATTGACGGCCGATGGAATTCATTGGGACAATATATGATCTATACAGGCGGTTCACTGGCTCTTGCATGTCTTGAAAAACTGGCGCACTCGCCCGGTACTGCTTTATATGCCGGTGATTTTTCGGTTATTATATTTCAGATACCGGATAGCCTGCCTGTTTTTGAAATCACTGTAAACAAACTCCAAAAACTTAATGCTAACTGGCATAAGGTAATTAACTACCCGGTTACTCAATTGCTTGGTGATACCTGGCTTCGTAAAATGGAAACGGCCGTATTAAAAGTGCCATCGGCAATTATTGATCTGGAATATAATTACCTGCTTAATCCGGCCCATCCCGATTATAACAAAATAACTATCAGCAGTGTAAACAAGTTCACTTTTGATCCGCGGCTTAAAGCGCAATAAAATATTGTACAAACAAATAACTTAAATAATTATTTTATAATTGCACGGATAAACCTTTACTTTTCCTGCATCGAATAATTATAATGGGTATTAATAAAACAAGCATTTTAATTTTTGCAGGCTTGCTCATAAGTATCAGAGTACACGCCCAGGATAAAAGATACATCCCGATAGGGCACACTAAATATAAAGATACAATACTGGTTACTCATCCCGACACTACTTTTGAAAAAGATATATTTGACATCATTGGATCTATTTTTGGTGAAAGCAAGAAGCCCGGCAAAGTTGATTCTGTAACTTCAAAACCGGTAATATCAATTATTCCGGCTATAGGTTACACTTTACAAACAGGGCTGGCGGGTACTATATCAGGCAATGTGATTTTCAGGTTAGCACCCGATACCCGGATCTCCACCATAACAGTAAACCCTGCCTATACTCAAAATAAGCAGGTGATTGTCCCTATCCAATCAAACATATGGTCGAAAAATAACAAATATGATTTTATAGGCGATTTTAGGTTTTACAAATATCCGCAAAGCAGTTTTGGCTTAGGCAGTAATTCTGACAGGGATAATGAGAATCCTCTTGTTTATAGTTTTTTCCGTTTTCATGAAACTGTTTTGCGCAATATAACCGGAAATTTTTACGCCGGTTTGGGTTATATTTTTGATGACAGGTGGAATATGTACGAGAAAGGGCAGTTAAATGGAAAAACGTCCGACTATGAAAGGTACGGCCCTGTTAGCCACGCCATATCAACCGGGGTAACATTTAGCGGGCTCTATGACAGTCGCGATAATACCATCAATGCATCGCGCGGATTTTACACCTCGTTACAGTACCGGGATAATTATGCATTTTTAGGCAGTACAACTGCCTGGCGCTCTTTAATTGTTGACGTGCGCAAATACTTCAGGTTTCCGGAAAGCTCGGATAACGTGCTGGCCTTTTGGTCATACAATTGGTTGGTAATTAATGGCCGGCCGGCATACCTCGATCTGCCCGCTACAGGGCACGACCCGGGCTTTACTACCGGGCGGGGATACATACAGGGTAGGTTTAGAGGGGCGCAAATGGTTTATCTTGAAAGCGAATACCGGTTTAGAATAACCCGTAATGGTTTACTTGGAGGGGTAGCTTTTGTAAACGGCGAGTCGTTTTCGGCAGCCCCGGGTACCGCTTTGCAAACTGTGCAGCCCGGTTTTGGAGCCGGTTTAAGGGTCAAACTAAATAAGGTATCCAAAACCAACATAGCCATTGATTATGGTTTTGGGCGCGAAGGGTCAAAAGGCTTGTTTATTAATGTGGGCGAAGTGTTTTAATGAGCGTGTATTAATTTGATTAACAATGCGTTGTTCGTAATTTGCATGCAGATTTTATATTTTTGATGTCGAAAACCTCCCAAAACAGGTCGCCGGGTATCCGTTTTTTGCATTTTTGTTAAAAGTGCATTACCACGCATAAACCGGCAACTTTAGCATGACTGTTGACGTATATTCATATAAAGGTTAAAAAAAGTTAAAAAATTAATTTGTTTAACCATATTTAATGAAATTTGTAATTATTTATTGCTATGTTTATTCGCCAGTAAGCCTATGATACGTACCAGTTTTACCAAATGGTTTGTTTTACTAAGTTTATCCATTTCGGTGGCTTTAACTTCCTGCCAAAAAGACGAGGAAGTAAAAGATATCAGCGCAGTTAAAACATCCGGCAGTAAGGACAGCGTATCATCAGTAAACATTATCAATACTCCGGGTAATTTTCTTGCAGGGAAAGGTACTTTAAAAGTTACCATCGAAGATTCCACTTACACTTTTGATGCCAGCCAGGATTCAATTGCATTCATAAACGTGCATAATGGCGATAACAAATATTTTGGCATCACAGCAATCAATAAGGCGCATAACATGAGTTTTGGCATCAGCTCGTTAGGATTGGCTTCGGTGAAAACCAGCAGTGATGTAGCCGGAAGCCAGTTTTTGTTTAAGGTTGATGAAAAAAAACCTTTGCTTCAATATACCCTTACCAAATATGCCGGGCAACAGGATTTTGGTAAGATTGATATGGATCAGTATAACCGCGAAAATATGATTGCTAAAGGTACTTTCTTTACCTTTTTAGCTAAAGACGATAAGTCTGACTCTCCTTTTTACCGTGTTGAGGGAAGCTTCGAGCTACAACTCAAATAAAATCCGGCTTTGTTTTTGACATTGGTTTGGAAATTTTTATTCAGTAATATGAAGGTAAAAAAGCCATTACCTAATGATCATTAGCGCCCGGAAAGGCAGAAATCCGGCTCTTTTTTTGTACCTTTACGCAAATTTTAAAAACATTGATGAAAGTATTTATTGCAGGTCTTCCTTTAGAAGTAGATGAGGCCGAATTAACAGCTGTTTTTGGTGATTTTGGGCCGGTTAAATCGCTCAGGATCATTAAAGATCGCGAAACAAAAGAGAGTAAGGGTTTTGGTTTTGTGGAGATGGTTAACGAGGATGAAGCGAAAGAAGCGATACGTTGCATGAATGGAGCAAGTTATTATGGCCGCAGGATCACAGTTAACATAGCCGAAGATAAAGGTCCTGGCTTTAACGGCGGTGGCCAAAAAGGTGGCTTCAGGCGTAATTAATACCAACTAAAACATTTATTCTTCCTTTTTAAAAATATTAGCCGGCTTAGTCCGGCTTTTTTGTTTTTGGTGATGCCGGATTTATAATTTAAATCATTTAAAATTAGTTGATTAAGAGTTGTCAAAAAAGCTTATTTTAGTATGGATATCAGCAATTGATAAACCAATGAGATAAACAGATTACTATAACCTTACCTGCAATTTAATGACCAGTTATATTTACACTTGCTATCTTCCTGACCGCTGGATAACCGCACCTGCTTACAATTTAAAATAGCTGAAGTGTGTGCTTCTCCAAAACCGGTAATAACAGCACTTGTGCTTTGGCTCGTAGCTTTTTCAGCTTTTGGCCAGGCGCCCGATATTACCTATACTACTCCCAATGTTTATATTATAGGCAATGAAATAGCGCCGCTAAGCCCTGCAAATAAGGGTGGCGCTGTTCCGGCTACCGTTTATGGCGATACTAAGGTTATTGCGGGCACAGGGCAGTTTGGCAATGTGAACGGTAATGCGGCCACCGCGCAATTTAAATTGCCGTATGGTATAAGTATCGATGCCGACGGGAATATGTATATAGCCGAAAGCGGAGGCGGGATCCGTATGATAAGTGCCGCGGGGCAGGTTTCATCAATAGGTACCGACGCATTGCCCGGCCCACCTTTTAATGTGCCCAAGCTTAATAACCCACGTGGGGTGGTTAAGGATAAAAGCGGCAATTTGTTTGTGGCTAACTATAGCAATCATAATATATTAAAAATTACCCCTGCGGGTGCAGTTACTGTTTTTGCCGGTATTAACCAAGGTGGTACTGCCGATGGTCCGGGTAATGTAGCAAATATTATCAATCCTAATGGCATTGCAATTGATAAGGATGATAATTTGTATGTGTCAGACGGGAATAATGCGATCCGCAAAATTTCTCCGTCTGGGTATGTGTATACGCTTGCCGGGCAGCCGTCGGCAGGTACTATAGATGGGCTTGGACGTGCCGCAAAGTTTAACAAACCGGCCGGCCTTGCAGTTGATAAAGACGGAAACATTTATGTTGCAGACCAGGCTGGGTTTGTGATTCGCAAAATCACCCCTAACGGACAGGTTACAACAGTAGCGGGTAGTGGTTCTTTTGGCACAGGCGATGGAATTGGAGCGGCGGCTAATTTTCAATATCCTGTGGGAATAACAGTTGATCCCTCTGGTAATTTATATGTTACTGACGGTGGGGTAGGTACTGTGCGGCGAATTTCGCCGGACGGTGAGGTTAAAACTATAGCAGGCGGCGGTCCCATTGGGGCCGAAAGCGGGGTCGGCACTAACGTTCATTTTAGTAGCCCGAGTGGTATAACAATAGGGCCTGATGGCAATTTGTATGTGGCAGAGTATGGTAAAAATGCAATAAAACAGGTTATAGCAACTGGTTATACCATTGATAAGGTTTTGCCTGCAGGCCTTGTTTTTGATCCGAGAACAGGGATTATTACCGGGACACCTACAGTATTGTGGCCGGCTACCGATTATACAGTTACCGCATATAACGCCGCGGGTAGCAGTAAGTTCATATTGAGTATAGAAGTTGATGATGTGCTAAAGCCGATTATCAACGGTAGCAGCGCCAGTGGAGCTATTACAGCCTGCGTTGGGACGGCATCTGCAAATTATCAAACGTTCATGGTGTCGGGAATTAACCTTACCGACGATGCAATCGTTATGGCGCCTGCCAATTTTGAGGTGTCATTGACGCCGGTTGGTGGCTATGGCAATACAGTTACGATATCGCTTGCTGATTTAGAATTGCCTCCTGATGGAGACGGAATTCCTGTTTATGTTCGTTCTGTAGCAACAGCACCAGCCAGGAACTTTACTGGTAATGTGTTATTAAAATCAACCGGAGCTGCTGATGTTCATGTACCGGTAAGCGGAGTAGTAAATCCGATTATGACGCTGGAGGTAAGCATTAATCAACAAATTTTAGGTTGTCCCGGCGAGCAGGTGATACTTGTTGCGTTGACACCCAATCCGGCGAATAATCTAAATTATCAGTGGTATGTAAATGGAATCCCCACTGGCCCCAATAGCGTAAATTTTATAAGCTCTGAAGTTACCAGTACTGATATAATAACTGTAACCATGACTAATACCGTCGATTGTACCAATACGCCATCTGTTACCTCCGCCCCGGCATCACCCATGTATATACCATTGGTAACCCCGGTAGTAAGTGTAGAACAACCGGATTTGGCTTGCCCGGGGCAGCAGGTAATATTTGTGGCAAACACCCATGGCACGGAGGATGTTAACTCCGTTTACCGCTGGGAGATCAACAATGTCGATCAGCATAATAACAATAAAACGTTTCCGGCGCCCATCGCCATAACGGCTGCCGATAAGGTGACTGTTACGCTGATTAATACAAGTGATTGCGGTCCTCTGAGTTCAACTTCTGGCCCGGTATCGCCTGTATATAAGCCATTGGTAACACCAACGGTAACAGTGGAACAGCCTGACCTGGTTTGTCCGGGCCAGTCTGTAACTTTTGTGGCCAACACTAATGGGAGCGAGGGTATTAACCCAGTATATCGCTGGCTGGTTAACGGCATCGCTCAAAATAATAATGAAAAAACGTTTCCGGCACCTGCAACTATTACTGCTGCCGATAAAGTAACTGTTACCCTCATCAATACCAGCGATTGTACCGATAATCCTGCCGGTGTGACTTCTCTTTCGGTATCGCCTGTATATAAGCCATTAGTAACACCAACGGTAGCAATAGAGCAACCTGATATACTTTGTCCGGGCCAGTCTGTAACTTTTGTGGCCAATACCAATGGGAGCGAAGGTGTTAACCCTGTTTATCGCTGGCTGGTTAACGGTATCGATCAAAATAATAATGGAAAAACGTTTCCGGCACCTGCAACTATTACTGCTGCCGATAAAGTAACTGTTACCCTCATCAATACCAGCGATTGTACCGATAATCCCGCCGGTGTAACTTCCCTTCCGGTATCGCCTGTATATAAGTCATTGGTAACACCAACGGTAACAGTGGAACGGCCTGACCTGGTTTGTCCGGGCCAGTCTGTAACTTTTGTGGCCAACACTAATGGGAGCGAAGGTATTAACCCTGTTTATCGCTGGCTGGTTAACGGTGTCGCTCAAAATAATAATGGAAAAACGTTTCCGGCACCTGCAACTATTACCGCTGCCGATGAAGTAACAGTTACCCTCATCAACACCAGTGATTGTACCGATAACCCCGCCGGTGTGACTTCTCTTCCGGTATCGCCTGTATATAAGCCATTAGTAACACCAACGGTAGCAATAGAGCAGCCTGACCTGGTTTGCCCGGGCCAGTCTGTAACTTTTGTGGCCAATACCAATGGGAGCGAAGGTGTTAACCCCGTTTATCGCTGGTTGGTTAACGGTGTCGCTCAAAATAATAATGGAAAAACGTTTCCGGCACCTGCAACTATTACCGCTGCCGATGAAGTAACAGTTACCCTCATCAACACCAGTGATTGTACCGATAACCCCGCCGGTGTAACTTCTCTTTCGGTATCGCCTGTATATAAACCTCGGATAACTCCGGTTGTAACTATTTTAACGCCATCTGTTTATCCGGCTTGCGAGGGGGCAGATCAAATCTTTACAGCCACATCGCCTAATGCGGGTAGTAATCCAATTTACCAGTGGCAATTGAATCACGTTAACGTTGGCGAAAACAGCGATAAGTTTACAAGCAGTACCTTAAAAAACGGTGATGTGTTAACATGTACAATAAGCAGCTCCGCGCAGTGTACTGTACCAGGTACCAGCAACGAGTTTGTTATTCAAACTAAAACACTACCTACTGTGGCATTTGACGGAGAGCTTACTATAAAAAGGGGTGAAAGTATTGCCTTGTCCCCAATTAAATCAGATGGTATTATAGATTATAGCTGGTCCCCTTCAGTTGGATTGAGTAATTCAGCTATCTCGACCCCAACAGCATCGCCAACGGCAACTACTGCTTATACGTTAACCGTAACAACAACGGGCGGGTGTCAAGCATCGGCCACCATCAAAGTTAACGTGCTTGAACAAATGGTTATCCCTAACACGTTTACCCCTAATGGTGATGGTGTTAACGATACCTGGAGTATAGCCGGGCTTGCCGCGTATCCAAATTGCACGGTGAATGTGTTTAACAGATATGGTGCCGGAATATTCCGTTCGGTAGGTTATGCTAAAAACTGGAACGGATCTTTTAATGGGTACGTGCTGCCGGCCGGGACTTATTATTATGTGGTTGATCTTAAAGATGGTAAGAAACCGCTGTCGGGGTATGTAACCCTTTTAAAGTGATATATGCAAGCCGGTGCAATTAAGTAACTTGTTGTTTATGATGCTTGTGCCAGTGAATTTTTAACATCGAGGTTACTAAGTAAGCTGTCAAGCTTGAGGTTAAATTCCTTCAATTTGATATCGCCTTTTTCAAAAGCTCCTGTTAAATGTGTCAGCTCCTGTTCAATACTTTTTACAATGGCATTGTTGGTATTAGCAGCATTCTTTTGCAAATCTTCAATTACTTCTATTTTATGTTCTGCAGCTTTAAGCAGGTATAGTTGTTGCACATCGGCGGTTATATGACTACTATCGCCGGCTTTGGTGTTTTGCCGTTTGTTAAATTCAACTAAAATTATGGCAGCAATGATAGCCGCGATTACCAGTATCATGATAGGTTCCATCTTCTTCTCTTTTTATTACAACTTTATCACTCCGGCAGAGGCCTGCGGTTTATAATCACTATAAATATAATTGAATAAAAAATAAACTAAAAAGCCATTGTTGATAAAATGCCGATTTGTGAATAACTATTGAGAAATAGTTATAGGTTTTGTGTGAATATGTGAAGTTTTTGATAGATGGAAACCGGTTAGCCATGTCCGGGTAACTGCTGTAGTTTGCTATTGAGCCGCTTTTCGTAGCACAAAAATCTTAAACCCGGTCTTAAATCCAAGCTAATTTCGCCCGCCAAAACATAGCCCAGTTTTGGGAACAGCTTTTGCGTTGCCAGGTTCGCAATATTAGTATCAATTCGTAATGTATTTATTCCTCGCTGCGTAGCTTCATGTTCGGCCTGCTTTAGAAGTGCCGCCGCAACACCCCGGCCCCGGTAGTTAATGTTTACAGCAAGCCGATGCGTAACAATGGCAGCTTCATCGATATCAAGACCGGCCTGTGCATATTCTGCATCCTGGTCGGTAGTTATGGCAGCCACACCTGCTATTGCTCCTGTAACTTCGGCTACCCAAAGCTGGTTAAGGTTGATATCCCCGGTAAATACCTGTTTATTGGGGTAGTCATTATCCCATTGAAAATTACCTGCCGCCTTCATAGCAGGTATTATGTCAGCTACAAAAGCTAATATCTGCGGTACATCATTGAGGGTAGCCAGCCGGATTATCATTTTATCTATCAAACAAATTGTGATTAAAAATATGGAAGTTTTAAGCTATGATAGCTTGATTTTTGTAATAAATGATGAGCTTATTCCGCTGTGGGTTTTTTAATGCGATTTTTTGATGTTGATTTTATGGGTATGATAACTGCTCTCCGGGCAGGTAACAATGGCTGTAGAATTTGTTGTTCTTTTAACAAATTCTACAGCCGCGCGGGTTAATGGTTATGCTTTTTGTGAATGTCTTTAACAAGGCAAAGTTTTTTGATGTCGGCTACTTTTATAATAAATGGGGCATATTTGAGCCGGTTGCCAACCATTTCTGTTGTATTATCTGAATGTGCAATTACTTCATCAGGGCTATCTCCTGCAAGCAGGCGTTTATACATGCGGTAATCTCCCCACTCAATGTAATAAACCTCGCCGGGCAGGATCTTTTTGTCATGAATTATTTTTAGTGCAACCCAGCAGCCGTTTTCCAGATATG
Organism: Mucilaginibacter sp. SJ; assembly: GCF_028993635.1. NCBI lineage: Bacteria > Pseudomonadati > Bacteroidota > Sphingobacteriia > Sphingobacteriales > Sphingobacteriaceae > Mucilaginibacter > Mucilaginibacter sp. SJ. Next base: position 2,122,969 of record NZ_CP118631.1, on the reverse strand, counting down.
GGTACATACTGTGCCCCCAAACCGGAAGCGCGAAATCGCAATCTTCAATGCCGGGGAAATTCATATGGCCAACCGGCTGTGAATCATTAATGTCGTTATATACTTCTACGCCTGAAGCGGTTGCAGAAATTTCATACATAGGTATGCCTTCACTGTGTTTGGATACAGGTTTTGATTCAGAGAAATTCTGTTTTTTATCCACTGTTATGTATTCTTTGTATTTTTCTTTAAAAATACGGAGTTTTTCTGGATCTATGTTCTGTCGGCTCTTTATTATCTCAGTGATCGAACTTGGTGAGTTAAAGCCTAATGCTTCAGCTAATTGAGCATTTCCGTTAAAAGCTTTCCCTTTAAGTTGATTATAAAGTATGATAAACTCCAATGTTTCGGGGCGTACAATCTTTATTTTGTTTGGTTTTATCTCGTCTTCCATGATGAAAATAAATTTAAAGATTTTTCTTGATTATAATAAAGACAATTCTGTATATTTGTTTCGCTGATAATTGCTAATGTAAGTCAAATTATTTACAAATCAAAATGTTCGGTCCGTTTTATAAAGAGTATTCTTTTGTTAAAATAGAATGTTCTGTAATTTGAAATCAAGAAATAATATCAATAAATAATCAATATCATACTACCATGCATATAGCATTTTCGGCCCTGCGGCAATTGACAGAAGGTAATAACAATCAAGATAATCGGGATACTTTGAATGAACATGAAGCTTTGCAGCGCTTTGAGGGTTACAAAACTGCATGTGAAAAATATAGAGATGAAATTGCTGCTATCCAAAAGTATATGCCGGGATGGATGCCCGCTTTTAAACGGTCATAACCTGGTTGCAGGTATTACGGCCTATAAATGCTCAATTAAAATAATACGAAATCAATACACTAATTATCATGATAAAAATTTCTCAAAAACTCAAAAGCCAGCTTTGGTGGCTTATTATATCGGTTGATTATGATTACAGCCGGATAACTATCGCCGAACACGATATTGCCGACGAAGTGCTTACTTTGTGGCTGGAGGATAAACAGGATTTTAAAAACTCAATTGATGAATGCCTCCAGGTAGATATCCGGGTCCGTGACCTGGCCCGGATCATTAAAACCGAAAATCTGAATAGTTACGAGGGCACCAAATTGCACCCAACTAAAAACTTTGCTTACAAGGCCCGAATCGAAATTAACACCCCCCTGCAATGGTATAAAGAGGATGCCTCGTCACCTGAACAGCAATGGACCCGCGAAGCTGTATTGAAAGCTTTGCTTACACAACTTGTAGAAGAGGGTGCAGCAAGCGATTATACTTATTAAATTGGTTATAAAATATGCTGTTTGGCATTGTTTTCATAATTTGCCGGGTATTAAAATTGCTTTAAATGCTGTTTTATATGCTCAAGCGAATTAATTTTGATTGATAGCTTGTTGCAAAAGCCTGTTAAATTCTGCTGGTTTTTCAATCATAGGGAAATGCCCGGTAGCATGTATTTGTAGCAGCCGGTAAGGGATCCCTGCTCTGGTAAACCTAATTGTATCGTTAGTTGGTAATCGCTGTTAATAAGACGGAGCTTTGTTTTGGTGGCTTTAAGTTTGGCTACGGTATTAAACCTATTATCTTCCATACTTGCTATGGCAATCGTGCTATCGGCATTGGGCACATCGTTAAGTATGTGTTTCCTGATTGCGGCGCTGGTTGTTTTATAAAAAAGGTCCTGGTTAAAATAGCTGGTAGCTACCGCTTTAAAATGTTTTTTAACATAGCTATGGCTTCAGAGTAATCGGCTTTTGCCTTTGCGTTTTCGGATTTTCCGTCAAAGCCTTTAAAGTTATCAATACCTATCAGCCCTATTACCTGACGAGGGGTATTGAGCTTAGCCTGTACAATAATTTCGCCGGCCATGGAGTGCCCAATGAGTATTACCTTTTTTAATCTAAGGGTAGTTATCACGGAAGCTACGTCGCCGGCAAAATCATTCACCGTCCATGAGTTGCGGTTTTTACCTGATTGGCCATAACCAGGCAAATCAATCGTAACAACCCGGTATTTATTACCAAAGTATTTTACCTGGTTGTTAAAGTAGCTTTTGTTAATGCACCACCCATGTACAAAAAGTAATATGGTATCACCTTTGCCCGTATCTGTATAAGCAATGTTAACGCCATGGTTGCTGATTTTTACGGAGGATTTATCAATTGCGTTTTTGTTTTGCGGGTGCTGGGTGCAGGCATACCACAATCCAATTGAGGTTGCGAGTGAAAACAACGCGGGTAACTTTTTCATACAGACAGATAATTATATGCAGCAGTCTCGCTATATAAATATCCGTTTATGAACAGGTTGCAGCCAAATGTTTAACTTATTTTAACAAAGTAATTATTGTTGCCTAAAGAAGGGCAGGGATGCAGGTCCCGGCACTATTTTACTTTTACCAACTGTTGTTCTTTTTCAATATGTTCAACAAGCTCCAAATCTTCGCTAACAGCTTCGGCCTCCGGACTTGCGTAGTTTAGTTTGCGGAAACGCCACTGGGCAAAAGCAGGTTCCTGGAAACGGTTTATCAGTTTAAAAAATTTGGGGAAATTGTGTACTTCTTCCAATAATAAGCCGGTTACAATGCCATTGTTATCAAGTATTTCGCGTATGGTGTACTCCTTATCCCTGGTGATCCAAATCTCAAAGTCCTGCCGTATTTCAGCCATCTTTTCAGGATCTATTTTGTCGTTTATACAAATTACCTTATCGCCCGGTTTCATAATGATCGCAATTTTATGTATCCCTTTTGTTAAGAGATTGTGAATGTAAAGGTCGGCTTTTTATGCGTATTTTAAAATTTGTACAGGGGGGATTTTTGTGGTAGAAAAATATTTGAAAAAAGTTTTAAATATTATGCAACCTTATTTTATTGGCTTCGTATTAAAATGTATAATGAATGTTTAATATCAGGGCTTTATATGGATTATTTTTATTTGTTTATGATAGCGGGGCTCGGACTGGTATTTGTTATTTTACAGTTTGATAAGCAACAACGGAGCCGGGTTAATTTATTACTGAAAAACGCGAATGATGTGCAGCCGTTACTGATGAAACGGTGTATGGATCAAAAATTAAATAAAATTAATGCGGGGCTCACTGCTGATACCTATCGCGTGCATATGTACAACGATACAAAGAGGAAAATAGAGGCAAACCTTCAGCAGATAGCGGGTGATTACAATGCAGGAAAGATCAGTTTGCCGGTTTATAATGATAAGCTTAGCGAGCTGCTTGAAAATTTAGGAAATAAATAATTTATGGTGTTAACCTGAGTTTATTTTATTGTCATATATAGTTTTTGTTGGTTAGTTTTACTTTAAGGTCATTTGCTGTTGGGGCATTTGACCTTTTTTATTTTCAGTGCCTGTTCAATAAAGCAATTATATATTGCATGGATAAACAAAATGATTATTATTGCAGTCACTTATGTCTGACGAAGCGATTATAAAACGGTTAAAGGTAGTTGTTAAGGAGCACGGCGGCCAGCTGGGCCTTGCCGGGGCCATTGGTGTTGATCAGGGTTTCATTAGTAAGGTGATCAACAAAAAGCAGGATATTAGCTATTATCTTATCCGGAAGCTCTGTTTCCAGCTTAAATACTCGCCCGAATGGCTTATTCTTGGTACGGGCGAAAAAATGATCAACAAACCCGAATCGGCCAAGCTTATTACCGAAATACAAATGATGCGTACCGAGGTTGATATTTTACAGGCCCGTATGCGCGCCTACGAAATGGAATTGAAAGAGCTGCGCGCGCAATTACATATAGAAGATAAGAAGGCGGTATAGGCACTCCAAATCCGCGTAAATGTAAAAGCCCCTTTCGGGGCTTGATTGTTATTTATAGATCAGTTAATAGTTACTTATTATACGAGTATTGTAAATGAAAAGTTATTGTTATTTGCAATATTTTATAATAAAATCAGATGCTTCTTTTACGTCCATACTTAAAGCTTTATTCATATCGGCGCAACCACCCGTTCTATCATCAAGGGCTATTTTTGCAATCCCCCTTTGTAAATAGGCCCGGCCATTTTTCGCGTCAAGGCTTATAGCGGTATTACAGTCCAAAATTGCTCCGTTCAGATCTTTTAAATTTATTTTGGCGATAGCCCTGTCAATATACAGATCGGGATTGTTAGGGGCAAGTTTAAACACGGCTGCAAAATCTTCTTTCACTCCCTGGGCATCCCCGAGATTGCTTTTAGCAATACCGCTATGCGAGTAAGCTTTTACATTTGTCTCGTTCATATAAATGGCATTATGATAATCATCGGCAGCGCCGGCATAATCCTTCACAGCCATTTTAGTATCGCCCCTGATTAAAAAAGTCTCGTCGTTTGAGTAAATTGACACGGCACGGTCGAGATCGGCGAGGGCGCCTTTATAATTTTTAAGTTTGGCTTTTACAAAACCCCGCGCTTGCCATACTAAAGCGGTTGAATCTGATAATGAGTCAATTTTTAGCGCGTTGCTCAAATCGGCTATGGCACCGTTGTTGTCTTCAGCATCTGTTTTGGCCAGGCCTCGCTTCAATAATAGCGTGATATTTTTGGGGGCTTTAAGTACACCGGTATTATAATCGGCCATGGCCCCTTTGACATCGCCGGTGGCGGCTTTTGCTTCACCCCGGTAAAGGTAAAAATCAGCATTTGCAGGGTTAAGTGCTATAGCTTTGGTAAATATTTGTACGCCATTGTTAGTGTACTTATAAAAATTATTGATTTTACCCAGTCGTGAATAGCCATTTTGCTGTTGCGGGGCAATACTGATCAGTTTTTCGAGGTCAGTTACAGCCGCGGCATAATCACCCAGTTTGGTTTTTTCAATAGCCCGGTTTAAAAAGGCGTAAGTATAAACCGGGTTTATAGCAATGGCCTGCGTATAATCGTTAATAGCGGCTAACGGAACCCCCAAGTCGCGATAAGCATCGCCGCGCGACAGGTAAGCTTCATCGCTTTTACCGTTCAGGCTGATTGCTTTTGTTAAATCAGTAATCACTCCCGCGGTATCCTTCATGGCCATTTTAGCTTTGCTTAAGGTTACGTAAGCACTTATGCTGTTAGGGTTTATTTTAATTGCCGAATCGGCATCAGCTCTGGCGCCTTCGTAATTGCCTAATGCCAGCTTTGAAAATGAACGGCTTTGGTATGCATCGCCGTTTTTTGGGTCAAGGGCAATAGCTTTGTTAAAATCTTCCAAAGCGGCATGATTATCTTTTTTGTCGCTTTTAATAATTCCACGATACAGGTACAGATTCGCATTCCGGGGAAATTGAGCAATTGCCTTGTTGAAATAATCAAGAGCGCCATTTGAATCGCCCAGGCTGCTTTGGGCATTGGCCATGTAAAGCAAAAGGTTTTTAAGGTTGGGGTTGATAGCGGCCGCTTTTTTATAATCATCAACCGCGCCTTTAAAATCATTTAGTTTTGCCCTGGTATTTGCCCGGTAAAAATAAGCCTCAGCGTTATCGGGATTAAGCGATAGCGTTTTGGTATAATCAGCAATGGCGCCATTATAATCATTTATGCTGGCCTTGCTGCCTGCCATGTATTGATAGATTTCGGCGCTGTTAGGGCTTAGTTTAATAGCCATATTATAATCAGCAACGGCCCCGGTAAAATCGTTATTATTATTTTTGGCCAGGCCACGGTATTTATACAGATCGGCGTTGTTTGGTGTAAATTGAAGTGCCGTGGTAAAATCGGCTATGGCGCCTTTATAATCGTTCATGTTACTTTTGGCATTTCCCCTGTAGTGGAACATGTCTGCCGTTTTTGGTCCCAGCGCTATCGCATGGTCAAAATCAATAATGGCCACCTGATAATCTTGTATGGCAGCCTCTGCATTGGCTTTATACAGGTAGGCGTTGGTCAAATCGGCTTTCAGAGCAATGGCCTGTGCATAATCGTTAATAGCCGCTTTATAGTCTTTGAGGTTACCATATGCATTCGCCCGGTAATAAAAAACAGCTGCATTTTTGTTGTTTAATTCTATAGCACGTGTAAAATCTTGTATGGCATCTTTATAATTCCTTACATTGGCTTTTGAGTTTCCCTCCTGGATATATTTACTTGCTGTTTGGGCAAGTGAGCATAGTGGCAAAAAAAGCAGAAATAGAATTTTTTTCATGAACGCGACAGCGGTTTATCAAATATCAATAAAAAACTGTTATTGACTATGGCAAAACTTATACCATCATGAAATATCTTATAACTAATAAGAAATGAGTGGAGGGCAATGGGTATTGGGGTAAAATTGGGGCGTAAAAGCCCCATTTTTAAAGAGTTTAATTAAACCAAACAGGAATATTACTTTATTTTTTATTAGCGATCAGGAAAAAGAGGCTTCGTTTGTCCTGTCCTGATTTCGTTTTTTTCCATATGCTATCGCGGCAGTACAAAGCGCAATGCACACCAATAATGCTATCTCAATTATAACGTGAATTACCGGAACCTTGCCAGGGAAGTTTGACAACAAAATACCTGCATCAGGAACCAACAGACCAACCAGCGGGAAGCAAAAGAACATTCTTAATATTATTAATTTTTCCATAATTATTAACATTTAGTATGACAATGCTAAGGTACGTATTATTTCTTTGTAATTTAAATAAAATTGCATTCGTTAATCGAAACCTTCGAAATCAGCCGGGTAGCAATTTTGAAGACTCTTTTATAAAATGCTTCTGCAATTTTTAGCAATTATTAATTAAGTAATGATACAACATTGCATTGCTGGTTATTGTTTTAACCCGCGTGTTTTTTTAGATTTTTTTAGTGATGATGCAAGTTTTCGGCTTATCATTTTAGCTATCTTAGGAGAAATTTAAACCTTAATGGAAACCCGGATATTCAGATTAAATCCCGAAAGCTACCCTGCGCTGCGTAAAAGAATAATCATTAGAACAACTTTGCTCATGTTGATAGTATGGGGTGGAGTATCGTTCATCCTGTTAAAAGATGGGGATGAAGACGGCACGGGGCTGTGGTTTGTAGTTGGCATGGCTTTGTTTTATGGATATCTTATTTTTAAAACATCAAAAAAGCGGCGGAAAATATATGGGAGCTATACGTTAATTATCGATGAGCTGAATATAACACGTAAGCAAGATGGTTTGAAAGATATGCAGATTCCATTAAGTGAAATTACTATCATTGAGAAGAACGCTGAAAACCGGTTTGTGATAAGAGGAAAAAGCAAGGCGCCGTTTGAACGGATATTAATTCCGCGGCAGGTTGAGGGTTATGATAGGGTAGAGGAGATCCTGGCCGGCATTAAACCCATTGAAATAAATCTTAAACCCAATTACCTGGAGAAATATGGATTGCTGATTACATTGATCTTTATGGCCCCAATTTTAGGTGTATATATTGTTGACAATAAGATAATTGTTAGTATTTGCGCGGTATTGGCCGTAACAATGCTTGTTTATAGTATGTTTTATATGTCAAAATACAAAAACACTGTAAAGAGTTGGAAACGTACTTTGTGGTTCCTGCCCCTCATCATCATATCAATTTTGGTGGTTGTCTATTTTAAACTGATCAGTTAATTTCAATTCGCATAATTACTTCCCCGACTACATAAAATGCTACTCTCCAAATACTGCCTAATGTAAAGGTTCCTTGAATTATAGGAAGTTATTAATTGGGCCTAAGTAAAGTAATTAATAACCAGGGTGTTAAGGTTGGTTTTAAGCTTTCTGCAGTCTGCTTTTAACACATATCCGGAAGGAAATAAAAAATAAACTTTTAAATAAGCGAACGCTCACTTATCTTTGTGTTGAAATGAGGCCCCGCGACGAACATAAAGAATACCTAATACGCCAGAAGGCGATAGAATTGATAGTGGCTGAAGGTCTTGACGGTTTTGGGGTGAATAAGCTTGCGCGGTCCGCGGGAGTGTCACCGGCTACCATCTATATCTATTATAAGGATAAAGAAGAATTAATAACCAGTATTTGCGTTGGGGTAGCCGAAAAGATGATGACCTTTAGTCTCCAAAATTTTTCGCCTGATATGGATTTTGCAGATGGACTGAGGGTACAATGGCACAATCGCCTCGAGTATTTCATGCAATGTCCGTTAGATATGGAGTTTATTGAAATTATGCGCTATACCCATTTTTATGAAAAAGTAACTGCTATGCTTACCGTTAATTTTGGACAGGTACTGGGAGCATTTATGCGTAATGCCGAAGAAAAGCAGCAACTGATCCCTTTGCCTTTTGAGGTTTATTGGGCGGTAGCATATGCGCCTCTTTATCAGCTTATCAAATTTCATAACCAGGGCAACAGCTATGTGAACAGCAGTTTTACATTGGATGATAAACTGATGGAACAAGCATTGGGTCTGGTATTAAAAGCATTAAAGCCTTGATTAGTATGTCAGCAATTACTATTAAACTTAATCACGTTAATTTGCCGGTGACCGATGTTGCCGCTTGCGCTGAATTTTTTGAGCAATATTTTAACTTTAAATGTGCCGGTGTAAAAGGTAATAATATGCTGGCCGTAATGGAAGGCGAGGATGGCTTTATCCTGGTGCTTATGGCTGATACCTTTAATCGGAATGGCAATAACAGTTACCCCGATGCTTTCCATATCGGTTTTTTGGTTGACAGCCATGAGCAGGTTGCCGAAGTTTATGACCGGCTGAACAAAGGAGGGATAGCGGTAAAGCAACCTCCGGCGTCTTTACGTGGTGGTTATGGGTTTTATTTTAATGCTCCGGGTAATATATTAACAGAGGTTACCTGTTTAGCTTAATGAGTTTAATAATTAAGTATTAAATAAAATAGTCAACTTATGGTACATGCATCAGCCTACAAAGACCCGCATCACGTGATGCTTTTTTTTGAAGAGATTGGCAGCCTTGCTGATAACGAACAATGTTTAGCTGATAGAAATGGTTATTACGCTGATCTTAAAAGCAATGGCAAAGTTGTTATTAGCGGTAGTTTCTGGAATCAGGATAAAAATTTTGTAATTGTTTCTGTTTCAGATGATAATGAGCTTGTGCAGATTATTGAAAACGATCCTGCGATAAAACAAAATGTACTTGAATTGGTAAAAGCAATGCCTTTTTAACCCTTTTTTTGAGGGTGAAAATACGTAGTGTAAAATGGGTTAAAATACGGGGTGCGTAGTGCTTGTATATCCGTATACTACACAATATTTTTGTGTAAACGGATGCCCATGGAGCCTTTTGAACTAAGAGTTAATAAGCGGACTTATAAAATTATACCTTCGGTTGTTAATGAAGCTACCTTCAGTGTATTAAATTATTCGGCTTTTTACACCATAACCCGGTTAACCAAGGGCTACTGGGAAATTATTGAGCATCGTTTTGGAGATCATCTGCTCCCTTTGCAGGAAATAGGCCGCTCAATTGAGGAATATTATAAACTCTGATGCTGTTTAAATCTTATAAAAAACCTGCCATTAACCATGTCGAAAATATTTATTTCTTTTTAGTAAATATTATTTTTTTATTACTCTTTAAAGTTTTAAATTAGACGTATTAAACTTATACCTTAAAATATTATGGAAAAATTAGCAATTTTAAGAATGTTTGCCGGCTTTCCATTGTTCGGCTTATTACTACCTGATATTTCTACTTTTATAGTTGGCCGTTTTCAAGATATTTCGCCGTTTCATATTTACATTGAATGTTTTTTATTTCTTTTTATAATTGCTTGTACATTGGGCATAGCCTATATCCGTAAATTTGGTGACAGGCCTGGTTCGCAGTTGCAATAATAAATTACAGGACCCGGCCAGCTACCCGTAGTTTTTAACATTAATCATTATAAACCAAATATATTGTTTAGTACCCTTAAAGCCCTGTTGCCCGGTTTATTTAAGCCGGGCTTTTTTGCGGCTTTACATGTTATGAAATTAATTTAGTGTTCCGGGTTAACTTTATTTTTTTATTTTTACGGGTAAATGAACCCTAAACACTATTATCTAACCTCTCCCTGCAGGGCGTATTTACTCCTCATGAAAAAATCAGCTATCTGTTTTAGGCTATTTTTAATAGTTATACTGTTTTGTTGTTTTAACGCTGCTATGGCCCAGCATCATTCCAGCCGGGCATTAACGTATGGCGGTGGAGGCAGCGGCGCTGTTAATTTTAGCGATGGCTGGGGCATAGCCGCAGGTACAGGTGTTGATATCCCGCAAGGTAATTTTAATTCTACCTTTAAACCTGCCATTAATTTTAATGCCAGCGTTTATAGGTTTTTAGGCCCCTTTACCGCAAATTTGAGCTTAGGGTACATGAACTTTAAGCCTGATGAATATTTAATTTCAGAAGAAGTTGAAGGTACCGGCTCAACTGCAAATACATATTATGCGGATATGCCCGTAGTTGCAGCATATGGCGGCGCCGCTTATAATATTGATGTAGCCGATAACTTCAGGGTGTATGGCGGTGTGAACTTAGGGGTATATTTTACTGATTTTGCTGTAGGTTATGAAATTGACGGGATAGATCCATTTGTTTATGATAAATGGTCACAATCATTATATTATGCTCCTAAAGTAGGGGTAATATTTCCGATAACCCCTAAATTAGGGATCAGCATCGAATCAAAATATAATTTCTTTTCCCAGAAACTAACTTTGGGCGATGTTTCGGGAAAACAAAACTGGAATTCGCTTTCGCTTGGGGCCGAGCTGGTTTTCAAGTTTTAATAATCGGTTTGTAGCGTTATGTATGGTAATTTGCAATTGCTGGTGATATAAAATCTCAATTTACTGATATTTGCGCCAAATATTTGCATTAATGAAAGGCTTACGTACCGTTACATTCCTGTTTATTTCCAACACCTTCATGACATTTGCCTGGTATGGGCACCTTAAGTTTAAGGAGTATGACTGGGGAAAAAACCTGAGCTTAATAGCTATTATACTTATAAGCTGGGGATTGGCGTTTTTTGAGTACCTGTTCCAGGTACCTGCTAACGAAGGAGGCTTTAAGGAAAACGGCGGCCCTTTTACCCTGGTAGAATTAAAAACCATTCAGGAAGCCATTACCCTCACGGTATTTATGATATTCACCACTCTGCTTTTCAAAAATGAAAAACTGGGCTGGAACCATTTGGTAGGTTTCGGGCTAATTGTGCTGGCGGTATTTGTTATTTTTAAAAAATGGTAATTAACTAACACTTAGGTAAAGCGGTCTGAATGATACGCTGTAAAACTTGCTGCCCGCTTACCGTTTTCATATTTGCTGGACTACCTGCTTTCTTAATCCTGGCTTATTGGGATAATGCGGATGCTGTTTACATTTGATTAAAAGCTTGTAAACAACTCAATAACAATATGGAAATAACTTATAAAACCGGTACAATACCATCCGCCCGGCAAGTGATAGAACTTTACGATGCAGCGGGGCTGAAACGCCCAACCCATGACGAGCAGCGGATTGCCAGGATGTACCAAAACTCAAACCTTGTGGTAAGCGCCTGGGATGGTGATAAACTGGTAGGCATATCCCGCGCGCTGACCGATTTTTGTTACAGCTGCTATCTTTCAGACCTGGCAGTTACTAAAGCTTATCAAAAAGAAGGGATAGGCAAAAAGCTGATTGAACTAACCAAAGAAGCCATTGGCGATGAAACTATGCTTTTACTGCTTTCGGCCGCAACAGCTATGGAGTATTACCCTAAAGTAGGTATGGAAACCGTTCATAACGGCTTTATCATCCACAGGATAAAATAAAAATAGGGGCAGCGGGGACGTAAATGTTGCAACCTGCCCCCATTTATTCTCAGTTCCCCTCCAAATTATTACGGTATTGCTTTAGCGCTGTTAGAATTGATCGTACAATTTCGTTTTGTCCGCTGGCCGAGTTCAGATATGCTTCATCAGATGGATTATTGATAAACCCGGTTTCAACCAGTACGGCAGGCATACCGCTTTGTGCTAATACCAAAACACCCTGTTCCTTTACGCCCAAACTATGCCTTCCATTAGTTTTGCGGAACTGGTTATCAACCAAATCGCCAAACTGAATACTTTGCTTGCGGTATTTTTGCTGAAACGCGTTAAGCACAATAGTATTTACTACTGCGTCATCGCCATAGCCATTGTATTTTTCTTTATAATCCTTTTCTATAAATATCGAAGCGTTTTCGCGCAAAGCTTCACGCTGTTCCTGGCTGCGGTGAAAGCCGTATACAAGCAACAAGGTTCCCCTTGATGATCCTTTTCGCTGGGGCGATGAATTGCAATGGATGGAAATGAACAGGTTGCCGTGATTGTCGTTAGCGATATCGGTACGTTTGTGCAACTCAATAAAAACGTCGGTACTGCGGGTCATTACCACTTTTATACCGCTCATTTCATCGTTTATGGCATCCCTTAACTTTTTGGCGATACTTAACGAAACGTTTTTTTCCTTTGAATAAGCCCCGTGCGATCCGGGGTCTTTTCCTCCGTGTCCGGCATCGATAATAACCGTTTTAAACTTGAAACGATTGGGGGTTGCTGCGGACTGTTGCCCAAAACACCTGGTGGCAAAAAGCACGCATAGCAAAGAAAAAAGCGAAGTAATTATTTTATACTTTTTAGGAAAGGTAGCAGGCATGAACATATATGTATACAGCTTTATAAACATTCATTCTATAACAAATAATTATAGGTATGATATTGTTTTAACCGTATGGTTTAAAAAGCGCTTTGTTAAAGTGCGCAAATATAATACATGTTTGATTTACAGCACTATCTAAAAAATATTTGCTGAGCCAGGCAACAGAAGTTTAAACTATGCATTATCTATGTATATTTAATGAACTTAAATCGGGCCGATCATGATGTTAAAAAAACTGTTGTTAGCTGTACTGGTATGCCAGGCATTTATGGCCTGCAGCCAGCAAAAAGGTATTGTTTATGGCGATAATGCCGCTGCCGGTAAATATTATGATGTTAGAGGGATAAAGCTTTACACCGAAGTTTATGGTAAAGGCAAACCCCTGTTAATGATCCACGGTAACGGGGGCAGCATCAATGCTTTCGAAAAAAACATACCCTATTTTGCTAAAAAGTATAAAGTTATAGCTGTTGACAGCCGAGCGCACGGCAAATCTGCCGATCCGCGCGATTCACTTACTTTTGAAATGATGGCCGATGATTTTGCTTCTTTGCTTGATGTAATGCACATTGATTCGGCTTATGTAATAGGATGGAGCGACGGCGGCATTAACGCGCTGGTGATGGCTATGCGCCATCCCGAAAAAGTGATAAAACTGGCTTCGACCGGCGCCAACCTCTGGCCCGATTCTACAGCCCTTATACCTTCGCTATGGAAGAACATGGAAAACGAATATGCCAGCAAAAAGGATTATCATTTTATCACCGCCAAAGAAAAGAACGACAGGAAGGTGTTTATGCTTGATTATAAAGAACCCAATATTAAACTGTCGGCATTGAAAACTATTAAATGCCCGTCGCTGATTATTGCCGGCGACCATGACCTTATTGTAACAACACACACCGTTCAGATAGCCGAAAATATTCCGAACGCTTATTTATGGATCCTGCCTAATTCGGGCCATGGCACATTGGTTGAACATGCAGGTGATTTTAATAAAAAGGTTGACGATTTTTTTGAGCAACCGTTTCACCGGCGTTAAAAAGGTATAAAGAGGGGGATATAATTGGTTATAAGATCTTTAAAAAGATGGCCCGGTTATTACGCCGGGCTATCTCACATAATTACTTTAATTTAGTAAAATCTCAATTACTTTAGGTAACAATTTTATTTGCCTTAGGTTTTATAAAATTTGCGTTACATGTGCCTTTCGGGCAAACTCACAATAATAATTATAGCCTGATACCGTTTTTACAATAACTCAACCGTAAGCTAACCTGCAGCTTTTACTGTTTAAGTAAAGTAATATGGAATCAAAAAACCAAAGGCTGCTTATCGACACGCTTTTAGCTATCTCATTTCTTTTAGCGGTTTTACTTGCCGTAATTATGGTTTTTCAACCCGGTGTTTATTCCAATTAATTATCTTTATCAGGAAATAAACCCAGATAAGAAGACCATGCTTAAACCCGGCGAACATATTGAAAGTACACCTGCCGAACTGCAGGCCCTGCTTGACAGTGATACTGAAGCCCATGCGTTTTTTGCAAGCCTGTCTAAATCATATAAACAAGGTTATTGTGATTGGATAGGCTCGGCTAAGCAGGAGGTTACCCGTAAAGTAAGGGCCGATAAGGCATTGATCATGCTCCGTAACAAACAAAAAACCTTAAAAACCTAAGGTATAAATCTCTCAGAAATAGTTTACTTTTCTTGTAAGTTCTACTAAAATGGTAGTATATTGTCATCCGATTTCAATAAAAGAATGTTTAAACACTTATTTTGCTTGAAATATGGATCATTTATATACTTTTGAGCCATAAATCAAAAACAAAAAAGAAATTAAACAATGAAAAAGATTTTTATCCTGTTAGCAGCAGCATTCAGCTACACGGCGGCATCGGCACAAACTACCTGGACTGTAGACAAAGCGCACTCAAACGTTAAATTTACAGTAACCCACTTAATGGTATCTGATGTTGATGGTATTTTTAAAAACTATGATGCAACCATTACTGCCGCTAAACCTGATTTCAGCGACGCTAAATTCCAGATCAGCATACAAACCGCTTCAGTAACTACAGATAACGATCAGCGCGATAAACACATCACAAGCCCTGATTTTTTTGATGTTGCCGCTTACCCAACCATCACTTTTACCAGCACCGGTATCACCAAAACATCTGATAAACACTACAAACTTACCGGTAACTTAACCTTACACGGTGTAACCAAACCGGCTTCATTTGATTTATGGTACCGTGGTACTATCCAAAACCCAATGAGCAAGGCTGATGATGCAGGCTTCCAGTTAACCGGCACCATCAAACGTTCTGACTTTAACTTCGGTTCAAAATTTGGTAACGCTATGGTAAGTGACGAAGTTGCTATTAAAGCAAATGGCGAGTTTGGCAAAGCCAAATAATTGCAACAATATATTAACAGGAACGGCGCGGATAACCGCGCCGTTTTTTTGTTTTTATGATACAGGCAGTTGAAGATCTATGCTTGGGAATGCAGGTACTGCATTTTTAATCCCTGCTTTTTTTGATAGCGGATTATCAATGTACAAATACCAATTATTGAAATAAGGGCCGCACTCGCTACTACATGTGTAAAGGGTACTTTAAACTCCGGATTGATAAGCGTTTCGGTTATGTCAGGAATGATGATGGCGATGAGGGGCAAGCAGGAGAATAGCCTCAGGAAACCAAGTTTTTTCATAAAAAAGTGATAATGGTATTTAGCGCAAATAATGCGCTGCAAATATGTCACTATGTTTCTTTTTATAAAATACCCGTTACACGGTATTTTTACAACCTGAATTGGTAATTTGCTGAGCAACTGCTTAGCTTTGAAAGAAGCGCCGGTAAAAAGAGGGAGAAAAGAAGATCCGCTTAGGCCTTGCGGGAAAGCAGTTGTTTTAGGGTATTAAACCACAATTGATTTTTAGCTCCAAAAAGAGTATGATCAACAATAAGATATAAGGTGATAAGCTCTTCTTTTAGCCTGTAGCGTAGTCTTAACGGCTGCCAGAATAAACCATTGTTCCGTACCATCGAACGTTTGTAAAGCTCGTCAAAACCTAAATATAACTGCTCAAGGCTATCAAGCGGGATATGTTCATAACTATCGCCGTCAAGTACAAGGCTTTTAGGGGTAAGTATAATTTCGCCGTTATAATGGTGTGGTGGCGGGGTAAATGCAAATAATGCTCCTCCGTCATTTGCCAACCCTAATGTGGCCAGGTCATAATCGTGACTCCACATTACCTTTCCAATTCTCAATATCTGCATGTTATAAACTTCGGTATTTTAAACGGCATTTACAACAGATTGTTATCATTGTAGTTTCATTTTGTTACAATAATGTTAATACCCCTTATGGGTTACCATATCATGTGCTAAACAGTAAAATCCCTATCTTTGGTTTACAGGAAATATTTTCCTTTTATAAAGTAATTGAATAGTATCAATAATCAAGTTATTAGCTTAAAGCTTTGTGCATTCTGCTCTCAGCTTTTATATAAATAATATGGCTACAGAAGTTAAGTGCCCAAGTTGTGGTTTCGGTTTTCCGATAGAGGAGGTAATGGCCGAGGAGTATAAAAAAGAGCTCAGGGTTAAAATGATGGATTATACCCGTCAAAAAGAGGAGGAATACCGCAAAAAGGATGAGGAGTTTTTAAATAAGGAGCGCCAGCAGCAGGCAGCCTTTGAACAAAGGCTTAACAACGAAAAAAAGCAATTGCAGCAAACGCTTGAAGATAACCTGCGTAAAACCATAAGCCAGGATTTTGAGAACCAGCTTGTACTGCTCAAAAATTCAGCCGCTGAAACTGAGGAAAAACTAAAACTATCACGCCAGAAAGAGCTGGAATTTTTGCAGCGTGAGAAACAGCTGCATCAAAAGGAAGAAGAGATGGAGCTTGCCGTACAGCGCAAGCTGCAGGAGCAGCGGAACGAACTTACCGACCAGATCCGCAAGCAGGAAGCCGAGCGCCATAGCATAAAAGACACCGAATACCAGTTAAAAGTAAAAGAGCTTGAGAAACAGCTTGATGATCAGAAGAAACTGGCTGATGAAATGAAGCGCAAAGCAGAGCAGGGTTCTATGCAGCTGCAGGGCGAAGCCCAGGAACTGATACTGGAAGAGTTATTACGCAATTATTTCCCGTTCGATATCATAAGCGAAGTAGGGAAGGGCGTACGCGGTGCCGACTGCGTACAAACCGTGCGCAACCAGTTTGGCCAGGAGTGCGGCCGCATTATTTATGAAAGCAAGCGTACCAATGCTTTTTCGGCAGACTGGATCGAGAAGCTTAAAAAAGATATGCGCAGCATGGGGGTTGATGTAGCCGTTATTGTAACCCAATGCTACCCGAAAGGGATGGATTGCTTTGGCGAACGTGACGGGGTTTGGATCTGTAGTTTTGACGAGGTAAAGGCGGTATCCTACATTTTAAGGGATGGGGTGATGAAATTATCAAACCTGGCCAAATCTCAGGATAATAAAGGTGATAAAATGCACCTGTTGTACGATTACCTTACCAGCAGCGAGTTTTCGGAGCAATGGAAGGCTATTCGTGAAGGATATATGAGCATGCGCCAATCCATTCAGCGCGAACGCGATGCCATGGAAAAGTTATGGAAAGCCCGCGAAAAGCAGCTGGATAAAGTGCTGCTAAGTGCCGCTCACATCCGCGGCAGTATTGAAGGGATTGCGGGGAGTGATACTATTCAGCTTAACCTTACCGATGATGAGGATGCGTTGCTATTAGAGTAATTAATGTAGTTTCAGTCGTCCATATGTTCCTGCAAACGTCATCGCTTGTGGTTATCATGCCGTGTCATGCAGATTGCTTACAAATAGATAACCTGAACCCCGACTATTAGTTAAGGCGCCTGGAACTATAAGTTCTTAAATACTGAAAGATGATATTTTATAAGTTTTTGCTGCCCTATTTTGGATAATGTACGTGTAAGATGATTATATTTTGATTGTCTTGCCCTATACATCAATTTTTGCGTTAAGTAGAGAAGCATGACAGCAGGGCGCTATTAACTCAAATAACATTAAAGATCATTTCAACAAGAATGATTGATCAATTGAGTTTTGTAGTAATCATATTATAAACAAAGAAATAGACAACACCCATAACAAACCTGCTAATAAAAATAGCTTTTACTTAAATTAGCTGTTTACATACTGAACCTTGCCTGTACATCCAGATGAAAGTTAATTTTATTAACGGTTTAATTTTACGCTCGGCTGCTTTGTCGTACAGGCAAAAGCTTGATAAAAAAAACTTGCTTACATTATGGGATAACAGGCTAATCAAGGAAAGTATTTACATAGCAAGTAAATCGCTTTATAATGAACTGGATGCTTTTTTTGCAAACAAGCGGCAAACAAAAGCTAAAGAAGCTCAATTACTATCAAGTTTTTATAAATATATGGCCCGTATGGCAAACCGGGCTACGCCGTTTGGGCTGTTTGCGGGTTGTTCGTCAGTTTACTGGGGGGATGTTAATAAAGTAAAACTTTCGGCAAAGTTCAGGAGCCATGCAGTGCCCGATGCTGTGGTGAGTTTTTCGCTTGCCAAACAAATTGAAAATGCCAATCAATTATCTGCAGGATATAAGCTTAATAATACCCTTTATAAAGTGGGGGGCGATTTACGATTTATTACTTATCAAATTATTGATAACCAAAGGGTTTACCAGGTGAGTGCTATTGCATGCAATGAGGTGCTTGATGATGTAGTTGCTGTAGTTGGTGATAAAATATGGAATAAACAACAGCTGCTCGAAAAATTCCCGGATTTTGAGCCTGATGATTTTATTGTATTTATTAATGACCTTATTGAAGGGCAACTGCTAAAACCGGCATTTGAACCGGCAATAGGGTGTGATTTCCCTGTTTTTTTGCAAAAGACTGATGATGCGGAATTAAGCGATACCATTAATGAATTGGTCGGTTTGCTTAATAAAATTAATAATGGAGATGCAGAAAGCTCAAACTGGTTTTCGTTCTATACCGCTATTGAACAAATTACCAACCACATAACCGGCAGGGAACTTAAAGACCAGGTACATGTAACCAGGTTTAACGAGATGGAAAGCCGGGAGCTTGACCAATCATTGCAATGGAAAATAACTAAGGCGATTGTATTGCTTAATAATGTGAGTGCCGTGGCTCCCAATAAAAGGATTGAGCAGTTTAAAGGCAGGTTCAGGAAAAGGTATGAGGAGCAGAGCGTACCGCTGCTGGAGGCATTTGACACCGATACAGGAATCGAATACGGACAATGGTATGAGCATGAAACCCTTTTTACAGAAGGGCTGTACACCGGAAGTGAAGGGGGCCCTTCGTGGGTGGATTATACAGAAATAGATTTTAAAATGCTCAACCTGTTAAACCGCGCCAAAATTGAAAAACAGTATAAAGTTATTATACCTGATAATTTTGCCAGGGAACGCAGCCCGGATCATTTGCCATTTTCCATGTCGGCGGTTTTTCAGCTTTTTGAAAACGATATGGTATACCTGGAAAGAGTTACCGGGCCCGGCGCTTTAAGCATGATAGCACGGTTTGCAGTTGGGGATGCCGAAATTTATAAAACAGGTTTAGAGATAGCGGCAAAGGAGATCGCCAACTGCCCGGATGCCATGTTTGCCGAAGTGATCCATATGCCCGAAGAACGGATCTTAAACGTTATGATGCACCCGCCTTTCTGGCCTCACGAACTGGCTTATATTGATGATGCCAAGGGAAGTTCAGTTTTGAGGCTTGACGATATCTACATAAAGCTTGAGCAGGGCGTTTTTAAATTGTTTTCAAAAAAACATCAGCGGGAAGTAGTTCCGCGCTTAAGCAGTGCTTATAATTATAACAGGTCGCAGCACCCCATTTACACCTTTTTGTGCGATATCCAGCATCAGCGGGGCAATGGCAGCTTAAGTTTTAACTGGGGCGCACTCTCAACAGATTTTGTGTTTTTTCCACGCGTTGAAACCAGGTTTGGCGTTATCCTGCACCGTGCTACCTGGAAGTTTACCCCCGCTATTTTGGGTGAACTTTGCAAGGCTGAAAAATTCATGGATAAATTCGGCGATTTGTTTAACAGCTTTAGGAATGAGTGGTTACTGCCCGATAAATTTTATATAATAAAGGGCGATAATGAATTACTGATTGATACTGAAAATGAAATTAGCATACAGGTACTTGCAAAGGAAATAGCAAAGCAGGACCCGGTTTTGATTTTATCTGAGTGTATTCACCTTCAGCATGAGGCTATTGTACGAGATGCGGATGGCAATCCTTATATGCACCAGTTTGTTGCACCCCTTTATTTCGACAGGCCTTTAAAGCCCCCATATTTTCAATATATTGAAAATACACTTCAGCGTAATTTTTTTCCCGGCAGCGAGTGGTTGTTTATCAAGCTATATCTCAGTAGTAATATCGCCAATGAGGTGCTGTTAAAATTGGATGAACTGTTAAATTATTCAGGCACTGTTAAGATAAAGCAATGGTTTTTTATCCGGTACCACGACCCGGATAATCACATCCGGGTTAGGATTAATTTGCTTAAGGAGGTTGATTTTCAAGATGTTTACCTGGCTGTGCGCGAGGTGTTGTCGCCATTTTTGACAAGCGGGCAGCTTCATGTTGTACAGCTTGATACCTACGTGCGCGAACTGGAACGTTACGGGCAACAAATTGAACAGGCCGAGGGCCTTTTTTGCATTGAAACTTCATTTTGCTGCAGCGTATTCAGGCTGCTTGAAAGCAACCGCTATGATACGGAAGACTGGCTCCTGATTTTTTGGCTGATCAAAGATTACTTAAACCTGATGAGCCAGGACCTGAACGACCAACTGCAATTTGTTGAAAGGCAGCAGGCTTATTTTTTTGCCGAATTTGATGATAAGGCGGTTAAAATACAGATTGATCAGTTATATAGAAAATATCATGGCAGCCTTAATAACCTGCTTTTAGCATATGATGACCTGCTTCGGCAAAAAAGAATGCAGGTAGAATTACTGCTGCAAAACTACACTATTGATTGGAATGTGAAGTTTTTGAGCAGCGTGATCCACATGGCAGTTAACCGCTATTTTAGCAACCGGCAGCGCCTGCATGAGTGCATCCTGTACGGGTTGCTCTTAAAGTTCCTCAAATCGGAAAAAGCCCGGAAAGGGAAAGGATAGCTTACTTAAACATCTTATTATTGAGCAGTGCGAAAAAGCTGTCGCGGTAAGTAACCCCTATGGGGATCTTTTCTTTGATCTTATCAAAGGTCACCATGTTGCCATCAATGGCTTTAATGCGTTTTAAAGCAATAATATATGATTTATGGGTCCGCGCAAAATTTTCCTGGGGCAGGGTGTCAACCAAGGTTTTCATGCTCACCAGCGAGATATGCCGCTCATTTTCTGTAAAAACCGAACAGTAATTTTTAAGCCCTTCTATATAAATGATATCTTCAAAATTGATGCGCACAATTTTACCGTGATCGGTTTTCAGGTAAAATGAGTCGGGCTTTGGCTGCAGGTCAATAACCGGGACCGGCTTATTTGATGAAAGCAATATTAGCTTATCAAGGGCTTTTTGTGAAGCCTGTAAAAACCTGTCGAAAGCAAAGGGTTTAAGCAGGTAATCAAGTACATTGTTTTCAAACCCTGCCAGTGCAAATTCACTGAAAGCAGATGTTATGATGATCTCCGTGCTTTTAGGTAGCATTTTAATCAGGTCGATACCCGAAAGCTCAGGCATGTTTATATCAAGAAAAATGAGGTCAGTCGCTGATCCTTTTAAATACAATAATGCGTCAATAGGATTGGTAAACGTTTCGGTAAGGTTAATGAAAGGCACCTTTGATATAAAATCGCTTAAAATATCAATGGCATAAGGCTCGTCCTCAACTATAATACAGTTAATTACTTTCATGATACTTTAAAGGCATGGTAAGTTTGCATTCATAGCTGTTGTGCGTTTCATCCACCAATAGTTCATATCCGTCCCGGCCATACTCATCCGTTAATCTTTCGCGAATATAATTTAATCCTATCCCGTTCGATTGTATTTTGTTAACGCTGTTATTGTTTTTATAATTAAGCGAATAAAAATGCAGCATCCCATCTTCAACAGTAATGCTCAACACAGCCTCCTTTGTGCTTTGATTGAAAATACCGTGCTTAAACATGTTTTCGATAAGGGTAATTAAAACCAATGATACTACCTTATACGGAATAACACCGCTTTCGATACTTATCTTCATAAAAAAAGCTTTGCTGCGGTCTTCATGAATTTTTATGAAGTCTTTGATGTAGGCAAGCTCACTTTCAAGGCTGCTAAACCCGTCCTCATTTTTGGTTAATGCATACCGCATGATGTTTGAAAGTGTAATGATTGACTGCCCAACTTCGGGGAGCTTCTTATAAGTTTCAGCATATAAAAAGCCGAGTGTATTAAATACAAAGTGCGGATTGATTTGGGATTTGATGACGTTTAGTTCGGCTTGAAGGGCTTTCTTTTCTAATTTTTGCTGCTCCTCGATAAGGTTGAGCTTTTCCAATTTATGTATAACTACTTCACGCTCCTTTTGCACTAATTCTCTAAAAATGGCATAAGCCAAACCCATTACAACAAAATATATAGCACGCATAATAAACGCAGTTATGCGAACTTTTGTAGCATCAGCTCCAAAAACTGAGTGGTCTAATATTGAATCATTAACTATTTTTAGTATTACAGATATAAAAATGATAGCAGTAGAAATAACTATCATCAAAAGCACGACCCCAATAATAGTTTTTACTTTTTCTTTCAATAAGGCATAGCTGTAACTAATACTGTAAAAAGTTGCGGCATTTACTATGAACGACAATAATGTACCGAGTGGTCTTATGCCAAGCCCTCCGAAATATCCAATAATTGCTTCATAAAGCGCATAACAAACCCAAAATAGCAAATGTTGAGATATTGTTTTTAGTCTCTTATTAACTTCAAACCTTGTTGTCATATTTTTTTTCGTCCCTGTTCTGGGGCATTTTGGTCATTAAGAATTGAGCATTGGTACTAATTATTTCTTCTGCACCAGTGTGTTAGCCAAATTTATGCTAATCACAATCCAATAATCAATAATTCATAACCCTTTTAAGTCATTAAAATTATGAAAAATCATGACAAAGCTTCTTTACCAAAGATTCAAATTAAGCAAATACAGGTTTTAAATCGTGTAGTAAATAATTCAATAATTAAGAATAACAACGCCGGCTATTATTTGCAAACCGGTACTACTGTTGAGACAGCAACCACCACCACCAATACAGGTTTCTAACGGGATCAGCATAAATGAACCAAAGTGCGGGTGATATTTATTAAACGGCGATCATCATTGGTAACCACTATGAAAACAGCCAAATTATCCGAACAGTATAAATTTTCATCAAGCCTGATGCTCAGATTTCCTGCATTTAATAGCGTAGGAACAATTGATAAGGAAACTATCAGGGCATTCACCAGAGATGAGTTATTTATGCAGGCGCTGTGGCTTACCTCTAAAGATCTGTATGAAGCGGTTTTGCATATAGATGATATTACCGACGCGAAAAAACTGGAAAAGCTTGAAATAACCCTTGCCAAATTTATTAACAGGAGCGCTACCGGCACCAATCCATCAGGGTTATTTGCAGGTTGCGCTCCTGTTACCTGGGGGGATACTACCGATTTACAGCTTGGCGATGCTTACCAGTATGTAAGGCTTAATGTTGCCGCGGCGGTTAATTTGAACGGCCAAATTTTAAATAATCGTGTCATACGGACATTGTTAAGTTACAGGGCAAATAAAACAATGTATACCTTAAACGGGGTCTATCGTAAAATTGACCGTCAAACCGCAAACTGTGGTAAATACAAAGCATCGCCGGTAAAGATATCTGATGATCTGCAGGCGGTTATCGGGTTTTGTGAAAGCGCCCGGACATACAATTCGATAGGCTTATTTATAACGCAAACGCTTGGCAAAACTCCGGAAGGTGCCGCTGTTTTTTTGGACCAATTGATTAAAAACCAGGTTTTGTGGAGTGAGCTTGAACCGTGTATTGACAGTGGAGAATACCTTGACCAGGCTATTGACATTTTTACCCGCTTGTCACATCAAAGTGCACAAGCACAAAACTATTTATCAATACTGAATACCGTTAAGGAGGTGCTGACCGGTACCGATAATGTAATTACAAAAAATAATAAGGTTGCTATGATTTTGAAAGATTTGCCAGGTGATGCCTCACAGGGGACATTGCTGCAGGTTGATTATTTTAGGCAAGCAGATTCAGCTACGCTTGATAAAGCTTATGCCGATAAATTGCTCGATGCCATTGATCTGCTTAACCGGATCACACCCAGGCACCAAAGTAAAAACCTGGAAACGTTTATAAAACGCTTCCGCGACAGGTATCATGAGCGGGAGATTTTGCTTACAGAAGCGCTTGATCCTGAAAAAGGTATCGGCTATGCCATAAACAGTTATACAGAACCATCCGGCTTTGCAGCTGACAAGCATGATCTGCAATATACCAGTGCCGTGAAGTGGCTTATCGGGCAAATTGTTAATAACCCGGGGCGGGAAATTATACATTTAAAGAAATCGCAGTTTGACAGCGTTAAGGCTTACGATGATGAGTTGCCCCCAAGCTTTTCGGTAATGTTCCGTATTTCGGGCCATGATGAGCCCTTGCTGTATCTTGAACATTGCGGGTGGCCGGCCGGTACCTCCATGTTTGGCCGTTTGGCCAATGCCGAGCGGAATTTTGGCCAGATCCTTGATGAAATAGCCGAAACAGAAACCCGTATTTATGAGCCGGCTATAGTTGCCGAAATTGTACACTCGCCTGATGACTGCCTGGGGAGCTTTATCTCCGCACCATATCGGGATTACCAGTTTCAAACGCCGGTAAGCACCGGCGACCAGAAAGTTAATTTAACAGATTTGCTTGTGTCTGTTAAAGGAGATAACGTTGTTCTGCGTTCGGCCAAATTAGGCAAACGGATTATCCCCCGCTTAAATACAGCATATAATTATGGCATGACGGCCTTACCGGTGTACAGGTTCCTGGCCGATTTGCAATGCCAGGATTCAAAATACCAGCTTGGGTTTAACCTTGATATATTACCTAAACTTGGGGTAACTAAAACGCCAAGGGTAGTTTATGAAGGTGTAATATTAGCCTTAAAAACCTGGTACATGACCAATGCTGATTTACAGCAGCTGTTAAAAGAACTGGCAGTTGATTACAACGAAGCATGGGCGAAGTTTGTTAAATACTGGGATTTGCCCGAGGCTTTCGTTTTTACAGATATTGACAGTGAATTGGTTGTACATACCAACAGCAGGCTTGAGGTTGCTGCATGGCTTTCGTCATGCAAGAAAAAGAATGAAATTATTTTAAAGGAATACATTGGCGAACGCGATAATATCATGCTTAAAAAGAAGGATGAAAAGTTTATCGGTAACCAGTTTGTCGCTGTTTTAAAACGGGGCGAAAAAGTAGCCGGCAAATATACCAGTATGGGGCCGCTTAGCACAAACGTGGCCAAACGCCAGTTTTTCCCGGGTGATGAATGGCTGTATGTAAAACTATATTGCGGTATTGAAACTGCCGAGCATGTAATAGGCAATGAGCTGATACAGCTAAGCAAAAAGCTTTACCATGAAGACCTGATTGATCAATGGTTTTATGTACGATATGCCGATCCTGAACCCCATATTCGTTTCAGGGTCCACCTTGCTTCTGTATTTGCACTGGGGAGGGTAATTCAAAATATTAACAGTTCCTTTTCGGCCTTAATTAAATCAAAGCAGATCTGGAAGGTTCAGTTTGATACCTACGAGCGCGAATTGGAACGTTACGGAGAAGCGTCGATTGAGCTTGTTGAACAGTTGTTTTTTAATGATAGCCTTGCCATAGCCAGTCTTATATCAAGAGCGGATGTGACCGAAAACTTTGAAGAGCTGAGGTGGCTCTGGGGACTGTTATCAATTGACAGGCTGTTGAATGATTTTGATTTTCAAATCGAACAAAAGAGCGAGCTTATGGAGCTGCTTGTAGCCTCATCATATCCGGACGTTAATTATGATAACCTGCTTTCAAAGCAACTGACTTTTAAATACAGGCATTGCCGCAACAAGATTGAGGACCTTTTTGTGGAAGGTGCCGCGGTTGCAGGCAACGACCTGCTCAGGTACCGGAGTTTAAACAACAGACCGGCAGCTTTATTGCTTGCCGAACTTATTTCATCCGGAACGGTGCCGCAGGATTTGAACCTGCTTGTGATCAGCCTTATTCAAATGAGTATGAACCGCTTGTTTAAGACCAGCCAGCAGGTTCACGAACTGGGGGTGTACGATTTTCTGCTGCTTTATTATAAATCAGTTTTGCAAAACAAAGAAATGGCTTACAACAATAAATACATTGCCGGGGCTGTAAATGAGTACATGCCAGGCAGGCCATATCTTCAATAATTAATAGCTAAGCGCTCCGAAATAATATTTTAACCTTCCCTACACAAATCTATTAAGCCTTCTGCTAACGCGGAAGGCTTTTTGCTTTATATAAATGTTTCGGTCATTATTTTCTTAATAAAAGTTTAACAGAAATTCCCGCGGCTCACCAATATTATAAATGTATTTTTAACCCCAAAATTGCCTGAACCCAGGAGGCAGCTTTTATATTATGGAAAGAAGATCAGCATTAAAAAATATAGGCGGCCTGCTTCTGGCACCTTCATTAGCACTTGGCAATACAACACCGGCTGCAAAGCCGGCATTGCGGGTAGCCCACATTACCGATGTGCACCTGAAGGATAAGTTTGATGCCCCTGCCAGGTTTACCAGGTGCCTCCACCACCTGCAGCAGCAAACGCCAAAGGTTGATATGGTATTAAATGGCGGTGATATTGTTTTTGATATGAACAAGGAAAACATCGGCACTATCAATGATCAATGGAAACTGGTGCAAAACATCATGAAAAATGAATGCAGTTTGCCCGCTCATTATTGTTTGGGCAACCACGATATCTGGTGGTACGAGGACGACAAGGGCCAGGCCATCTACGGAAAAAAATACGCTTTGGATAAGTTACAGCTTGTAAAGCCCTACTACAGTATGGTTAAGAATGGCTGGAAGGTTATTGTGCTGGATAGTGTGCATTTAGATATTGATAATACCTGGTATATAGGTAAGCTGGGCGATGAACAGCTTAACTGGCTCAGCGATGAGCTGAAAGCTACGGACGCCAATATGTCGGTAATGGTTATGTCGCACATACCGATATTGACGGCTTTACTGATGATAGAGGATGATATTGTAAACAAGTGGACAATGCTTGGCGGCGATATGCATACCGATACGGCTAAGATCATTAACCTGTTTTACCAGCACCCCAACGTAAAGTTATGTGTGAGCGGTCACCTGCATATGCGCGATAAGGTAGTTTATAACAATGTTACCTACCTGTGTAACGGCGCCGTTTCCGGTGCCTGGTGGGAGGGGAACCGCCGGGAAACAGCCCCCGGCTATGGTTTGATAGACCTGTATGCCGATGGTACTTTTGAAGAAAAGTATGTGAATTATTAAAGTATAAAAAAGGGGCAGGCTAAATCAAATAGCCTGCCCCATGGTAAATATATGTTGGTTGTTTAGAGCTGGAGAATACTTTTAAACTTTTCGGCATAATCATTAAGCTGGGCAACTAATTGTCCGCTTAGTTCTTTTTGATTGCCGTTATGGGTGATGGCAACCATGTTGTTCAGCAGTGACATACTTATCTGTACATCGCGCGGGCTTAACCGGCCTGTATCCTTTTGTAATTGATGGTAGTTATAATCAAGCTTATCGGTTAGGTAGCTATTAACACTTTTAATGAGTTTATTGCCCAGTTTGGCATAGTCCAGCTTATACGAGGTATCGGCCATTGTTATTTTACCCTGGGCAGCCATAAAGTTAGGGTTGATGTCGGGCATCACTTCTTCATACTTATGCAATGCATTAAGTGCAAGGTTTGGGTGACCATCTTTTAATAACCCTGCCGAAAGATCAGAAAAAGTTGATACCAGTTGCGGATAAAATACCTGGGTTGATTGTTGGTCGAGATATCTGGCTGTTTTAAAATTGCCGAATTTAAACTTGTTCATCACGTTGCTGTACATCACCAGGCTGTTTGTTTTTGAAAGCTGATCGGCTAACGATGAATCTGTTTTGAAAGGCAGCAGGCGGTAGGCAAAGCCTTCCTGGTAAAGGTAAGGCTGCAAACCAACCATGCTCGACTGACTGATGGAGGTGGTAAAGCAGATAGGCCGTTTCCAGTCATTGTGCGCCAGTATATCAATCATGGCAAGGTTTTCTTTAGTGATATAATTAGGAGGGAATTTCCATTTCATGGTATCCGTTAGCATGCCTTTTTGCTCAGGTGTAATAACCTTATTTTTCATTACATCATCGGCATTAACCGCCAGCTTGAAGTTTTTGGTAGGCAAATAATTTTCGGTGGTGCCGTTGGTATATTCAACATGCGTACGTTTATCATCCGAAGTAATGAAATCAAAGATATCTTTGACATCAGTGTAGCCCGGTATTTTGGCATCATTATACCTGATCACATCACGGGTACCCAGCTTGTATTTATCAAAGCTCATGGTGATGGGCAGCGCATCGGCCTGGTTTATTTTACGCTGCATTTGCTTTACCGACCAGTCGGCGCTTAACAGGCTCAGGTTTACGATGCGTACATCCGGCCGGATGTTTTCTACCTCCTGGTCGTACCATAACGAGTAGGTGTCGTTATCGCCTAAATCAAACAAAATAGCATTTTTAGGGCAGGACATCAAGTAATTGTAAGCCATGTCATGCGCCGCCATTTTGGTTGAGCGGTCGTGGTTTTTCCATTCCTTACTGGCCAGTAAAACAGGGCCAACAATAGTACAAATAACCATAGCCCCAATGGTGGCAAACCGCGGACTGATTTTTTTAGGTATCATGTCAATCAGCGCTATCAATCCTAAACCAATCCAAATAGCAAAGGCGTAAAATGAGCCTACGTACGAGTAATCGCGCTCACGGGGTTGTACCGAAGGCTGATTAACATACAACACAATTGCCAGCCCGGTGAAAAAGAATAACAGGGTTATTATCAGGGCATCTTTCCTTCGTTTTTTGAAGTGATAGAACATGCCAAGCAAGCCAACCATTAATGGCAGGGCGTAAAGGGGCGTATAGGTAACATCATTCAATATAAACTTTGGTGTATTGGAGGCGTTGTTGAACAAGCCCGATGTCCAGTTGCCGCCGATGCCGTTTATATTGGTTTGGCCTTCCATATCATCATCGTTGTAGCGGCCAACAAAGTTCCACATAAAATAACGCCAGTACATCTGGTACATTTGCCAGCTGAACATCCACCTTAAATTATCCGAAAAGGTAGGCGTGGCATTATCGCTCAACTGCAGCCAGTCGCGGTAAAACTGCACGTCCTGGGCATAGGTGGTATTCTCCTCTGTCGACCACATGCGGGGCAGAATGCTGGTGTGGTCATAAACATAATTAGGCTTATTATAGGCTACCTCGTATTTGCTGTTTCCTTTACGATAAAGCGGTGTGCCATCTGTAACATCTGTTATTTTAGCATCAAAGTATGGGCCCTTAAGTAAGGGAGTTTCGCCGTATTGGGTACGGTTAAGGTACTCATACATCGTAAACGCGTCGCTGGGGTGGGAGTTGTTAAGATTGGTACCTGCCGAAGCCCTGATAGGGATATAAACAAAAGAACTGTAACCAAAGTAAACAAACACAATGCAAAGCAGGCCTATATTTAAAAGATGTTTCTGCTTGCGGATGCTGTACCGGATCCCGGCGATAAGCAAGCCGATGATCAGCAAAAAAAAGAACAAAACGCCGCTGCCAAAACCAAGTCCAAGACTGTTTACAAAAAACAGATCGAACCGGGCCGCGAGACCAATGGTATATCCCCTTATCCCGAACTGAACGAAGGCCAGGATCAGGATGCTCACGGCAAATGCTATCAGACCGCTTTTAATATTGATGTTTTTATGCCTGCGGAAATAATAAACCATTACCAAAGCCGGTATGGTTAATAAATTAAGCAGGTGAATGCCGATAGAAAGGCCGATTATATAAGCTATAAAAACCAGCCACCTGTCGGCACGTGGTTCATCAGCGATGGCATCCCATTTTAAAATAGCCCAGAATACTATAGCTGTACATAATGACGACCATGCAAAAACAATGGTTTCAACTGCCGAAAACCAAAAGGTATCGGTAAAAGTAAATGCAAGGGCGCCGGTTAACCCGGCACCCATTATTTGTAAGGTTTGGGTTGTATTAACAGGGGTGTTTTTTATAGCAAGGAGTTTTTTGGCAAGGGCGGTTATGCTCCAAAATAAAAACATAATGGTAGCCCCACTGGCCAATGCCGAACCCAGGTTGGTAAAGTAGGCAACTTTTGTCCTGTCGCCCATTGAAAGGAGGGAGAAGGCCTTACCTATCATGGCAAAAAGAGGGTAGCCCGGTTGGTGCGATACCTGGAGTTTATAGGCGCAGGAAATAAATTCGCCGCAGTCCCAAAAGCTTACAGAGGGCTCTAAAGTTAAGACGTAAGTAAGGGATGCAAGGGTAAAACAAAGCCAGCCCAAAAGGTTATTGATCTTGTTGTAGCTCATGATAAAGTGTAAAAGTTTTTTTCAAATAGTTAATACCAAATTAGGGCTTAAAATTGGTAACGTATTGAAATTTAACACTTTTAACATTTGTTAACACTTGGAGGGCTGAAGTGTTAAATGGTTGTTAAAACAGATCTGAATGAGTTTCGGTGCGCACTAATTCTAAAAGATTGATCTGTTCATTCTCACCCCAGATCAGTAGTAGGTCGGGCTTTACATGGCATTCCCAATAGCCTTTGTAGCTACCACTTAACTTATGGGCTTTATGTTTTTTGTCGAGGCCCATATGACCTTTGTTGGCGAGTATGGTAATTACGTTCTGCAACAGCTGAAAATCGTTAAGCGAACGCTTTTTAAGTAATTTTAAATCTTTGAGGAATTTGGTTGAGGTGACGATCCCGAACATGATCAAATTAGATACTTTTGAACAGTTCGTCTACACTTTTGAATTTTTTGCCTTTGCCTGCTTTTAACTCGTCCATAGCGGCAATAGTTTCGGCATTAGGTGTTTTGTTCTCTTTTTTTACTTTAATAGTTACACCCAATTCTTTCAGGATATCCTTAACCAAACGTGTTTTATTATCAGGAACAATTATCTCGAGTGTTTGCATATACAAAAATAATCAATAATCTGCTTAATTAATAGGCTTATGCTGTTGTTTATCGCAGATGTTAAGCTGTTGTTTTATAGTTTTTTAATTGATGAAAGAAATGCTGACGCCATTAAAACAAACCCTTCCCCTAAATATGCGTTAAGCATAGGTGGTTTTTATGCGGAAGCTAAACGATTTGTTTTATGAAGATTGAAAAGTTTTATGAACAGGTATACATTTGGGTGATCCGTTATGCACCCAGTTTTTTGATTGGGCTGGTGGTTCTATTCATCGGCCTTTGGCTCATTAACCTGCTGCTGAAATGGTGGCAGGCCCATATGCAAAAAAAGGAAATAGACCCAACCATAAAACCGTTTTTGCAAAGTCTTGTAGGGGTTATATTGCGTGTATTGCTGATTTTAGGAGTTGTGCAGATCATGGGTGTGCCTATTACCTTGTTTACAGCACTCGTAGGTGCTTTTGGTGTAGCGGCGGGTTTGGCACTTTCGGGTACATTACAAAATTTTGCCAGCGGAGTGCTCATACTGCTGCTCAAGCCCTTTGTTGTGGGCGATAATATTATAGCCCAGGGCCTTGAAGGAACGGTTACTGCTATCCAGATCTTTTATACCGTTGTTAAAACCTTTGATAACCGGATAGTTATTATGCCCAACAGTAAGCTCTCAAACGAGGTGATCATCAACATTAGCAGGGAAGGTACCCGCAGGCTTGATATCGAACTGAAGTTTACCAATAATATTGATTTTAATGAGGTGAAGTCGGTCATCAACTCCTCTATCGATAAATCAAAGAACATATTGGAAACTCCGGACAGGAGGATAGGTATTGCCGGTTTAGATCCTGATGGTTATAGGGTAGGGGTTAATGTTTGGGTTCACGCGCATGGTTTCCAGGATACCAAACTGGCCGTACAGGAAAACATTTTGCAGAACTTGAAAGCTTCCGGGGTTAAAATACCAGGTTTATAAAACATGTACGCATGGATAATTTAGAAAATAAGATCACGGTGATTGTTGAAACGCCGAAGGGCTGCGGCCACAAGTATGATTATGATGCTACCACAAATCAGTTCAGGCTTAAAAAGCTACTGCCTGCCGGTATGGTTTTTCCTTTTGATTTTGGTTTTATCCCCAATACAGCTGGGGGCGACGGCGATCCAATGGATGTGCTGGTCATATCGGAGATCAGTACTTTTCCGGGCTGTGTGATAGATTGCCGGCTAATAGGGGCTTTTAAGGTAGAGCAAGCCGGTCTGGATGGGAAACGCTACCGGAACGACAGGTTGCTGGCAGTGCCGGTTGTATCAAAAATTTTTACCGGTTTGCATGATGCCGCGCAACTGCCGCACAGCCTTACCGACCAGATAGAGGCTTTTTTTACAAACTACAACCGTCTTGAATCTAAAGAATTTAATTTGATGGAACGCCTTGGTGCAGAGGGAGCTATGGAACTTCTTAATAATGCAACTGCTGGTAATGGATAGTTCGGGTCAATTTTATAAAACCCAATTACTGTTTGCTTGTAGTAACTATATTAACATTGTTGAATTTAAATATAGCTACTATGAAAGGTCAACAGCATTTTAAGAATAACACCGATGCACAGGGCAAACCAACTGCCGATCGTGCCTTTGCTAACCACAATGATGCCCAGAAGCAAAAAGGCATCAGTAATGCGGGCGGGCAGCGATCCGATCAAACATCACGCCGGGATAGCGCTCATCACCCCGAGAAGAAGAAAGCGTAATGTTATTATTTATAAAAGCGCTTTTGCTTACCAGGCAAAGGCGCTTTGTGCATCTAAATTCTGAAGAGCTATTTACCACATTATAATGAAACTGCCATGGCTTTTTTGGCATCGGCTTCAGCCCGGCTCATTTGTTTAATATGCTCACGATGGTTCATGCCCCATTCGCGTAATTCTGATACAACTTTGCCAAGCGTATCGGCATATTCGGTACGTTCATAAATTACAGTTACCGGCGTGGTATCATAAACAGTCCGTTTAACAAAGCCATTTAGTTCAAGCTCCCTTAACTCTTTCGAAAGTATTTTAGGCGTGATGCTTTCCAGGTCGCGCTGAAGTTCCTTAAACCGTTTAGGGCCGGTCATCAGGCTCACCAGCATCGGCAGCTTCCATTTACCGTTTACTACATAAAGCGTATCGCGTACTGCGGTTACAGAAGCTTTGCAGGTCTCTTTATTGTGAATTATTTGTTCGTTGTTCATACTTGCTATCCTCAACGATACCGGTATCCTTTAGGATAGTAGTATCCTTTTAATAGCAAAGGTAGCTAAGTTTGCGGCAAATAATTTATAAAATGAAAACTAAAATTTTTTACTGGATCCTGACAGCAATTGTAGCTTTAATGATGGCATTTTCATGCTATTCATACTTAACGAAACCCGAAATGGCTGCGGCCTTTCATCATTTAGGTTTCCCCGATTATTTCAGGGTTGAACTGGCAATAGCAAAGCTTATTGGTGCAATATTACTATTGGTACCTGTACCGGCAAGGTTAAAAGAGTGGACTTATGCAGGCTTTACCTTTGTATTTGTTTCGGCATTTATAGCGCATACCGCATCCGGTGATCCGGTGGCAAACCGTGCTATGCCGTTGGTGTTTCTGGCAATTTTGGGAGGATCGTATTTCTTTTACTATAAGAAGCAGAATTGAGTAAATGATGTTGTCGCTTTAAATAGAAGTGTTTTTAGAAAACTTTCCCAAGCCAATTGCTCAGTTTGGCTATCGCAATTTTCTTCTAAAAAGAACTTTTTCAATTTTGGTTGGAAAGGATTTACCTGATGAAGTAAAATACAATCGCCTCAAGCGAACTACTTCCGCCAGTCGTTCCGAAGGGCTTTTGCTGAGCCAAAATTCCACATCCAGCGTGTCTTCATCTTCTTTATGAACATGGCGAGCCGCCAAAACAATTTTTCTCTTGTACGCCATTTGTTTTTTTAACATCAATATACAGATTTATTGCATGTTGGAAAAGTAGATATTGACTTTTTATTGTATCTAATGCTTTTTGGCTAAAGCCCTTTTGTCTTCTTTATACTTCCGTCGGTTTTAACCGACGGTTTGTAATTTAAGGCGGCGGCTGGTTTTAGCCAAAATCGATGAGCAGTAATTTAACTAAGTAGATTTTACTTACGGTACCAGCAATTTCTCAAACGCTGTACTATCACCCTTAAACACATTAAAATCCACAACATGGTTAATGCCGTTAACATGGGCTTTATCTGAATGCTGCCAGAATTTCCAATTAGTTTTATTAGATACAAGCAGCTTGGGCTGGTAATAATGGGCAATCCAAAGGGTATAACCATCAAAGTACCCTTCCAGGTAATCCTGGTAAAATTTTAGGTTGGTGTAGATGATGGGCTTGATGCCAGTGCGGGTTTCAATTGTTTTGATAAAACTCTCTAATTGCTCACGCATTTTTTCGGGACTGGTACGATACAACCGTTCCACATCTACCACCATGGGCAGGTCGCCTTTTTCGGTTTTTACTGTTTGCAGGAAAAACTTGGCCTGCCATACACCGCTTTTTTGCGGCAGAAAAAAATGATAAGCGCCGCACATGATGCCCGCCTTCGGGGCCTCGCGCCAGTTGCGCTGAAAATAGGGGTCGACACTTAACACCCCTTCGGTAGCTTTTATAAATGCAAAACTGATGTGTACATCGCCCTCGCGCATGGCCTTTACCTGTTTCCAGTTAATGCGGCCCTGGTATGATGACACATCAATGCCATATACCGAATAACCGTCGGGAATGTGGATAGCAAAGTTCTTGTATTTTCGGTAATGGGTGTCTTCGCCGGAGTCCATGATCCACCGCCAGGTGGCACTGCCGAATTTTAAAATATAGCCATAATAAAAAGGGGAGAGCAGGATAAGCAGCAAAGCGCCTATAGCCACCATCCATTGCGCGGATAGGCCGGCCTGCTGTTTTGCTTTGCCTGCCGGTTTTTTACGGGCGGGCGCTTTCTTTCTTACAGGTGTTTTCTTTTCAGGTGCAGGCACGGGGTAAAATTACGAAATGAACCCGGATTTGAGGGGATTTTTCAGATTACGCGGATTTTTATCAACTGCTTTTGATTTGATCGGTAAATCTGTTTCTGAGCAATTCCTTGTGTAAGGAACAACTCAAAACCCTGCCAATCCGATCTGTTTGCTAAATCCCGTACCGGAAAACTTCTACATAAATGTTTTGCGAGCTTTTATGGTTTCTCAATCTGCGAGGATTTAAAAGCGATTTCCGTGCATTAATAAACCGGCATTCAAACCATCTATACAGAATGGCTATATTAGTAGCATGATCTGCCAAAGCCGAGAAGTTATGTATCCATCGCTTATGAAAAAAATCTTCCCGCTTAAATTCCTGGCAGTTTTAATTCATTTGCAGGGCTTGTTTATCGGCTTTTCAAATCAAGCTTTCGCCCAGGCCGATTCGGCGAGGGTTACAATAAACAGTCCGGCATTTATCCCCCCGGCTGTTCAGCGCTGGGATGATCGTGTAATGATCGATCTCCAAAATCAGCGAACACCCGGACAAACCGGTTTTTTCATGTTCCTGAGTAAAAACGTCTTGTATGGCGATATCGGGATTCCGGCGGGCTTACTGGTAGGAGGTATTGCAAGTAACAACAAAGAAATGCGCCAAAACGCGGGTTATGTGGCCAGCAGTACGGCCATATCATACGGTTTTATGCTGCTGATCAAACACCTGGTGAAGCGGCCGCGGCCATTTATACAAAATATCAATATTACGCCGGTTTACCGGGCGGGCGGTACCTCGTTCCCATCGGGGCATACTTCGTCAAGTTTTGCTACAGCTACGGCTTTATCGGTCGCCTACCCTAAATGGTATGTGATAGCGCCATCTTTCTTTTGGGCAGGGGCTACCAGTTATTCAAGAATGTATCTCGGTGTTCATTATCCTACTGATGTGGCTGCCGGGCTAACATTAGGGGTGAGCAGTGCGGCGACTATGTCGTTTTTGAAGAAGTAGGAGTAATTTATTTCTGAAAATCTTTTAATTATGATTTAACAGGTATCTTTAGTTATCAATTTGTCGGATATATGATTGCCATACTTGATTTTTTAGCTGGATTATTATTCACCGACTGGAAGCGCATCCGCAGGCTTAAATGGAACCGCAACAGCTAATATACACTCAGCTTCACGGTATTTTCCAGCTATCATCTGTCAAAACAGGATTAAATTCGATAGAGGTTGTGTTTGACACCAGTTTGTTTTTTCCGTCGGATGACTCGGTGGTAGCAGGGTAGGTGATACCATTGGCTTTTGTGAAATCTTTGTATATAGAAATATTAGGAGGCGCCGAATTGATGGAGTAAGCATTCCCCTTTAGACTATAATCACTGCCGACAAGGTAAATCACTTTATTCTTATTTCTATAAAAGGTGATGACATAATCATTTCCTGATGCTGATACCGTACCGGTAAGGAAAGAGCTGTTCAGTTTTTTATGCAAGCCCAGGATCCCCTGGTACAGGCTTAAGGTTAGTTCGTCTTGTTCATCCTGCGTTAAAGGCTTTTTTGTACCGTTCATCCATTGCCAGCCCTCGTTTTTGTTCAGCTGTTTTATCAGTAGCAACTTCCCGTTCTGCCTTACCTCTGCACGGATCCTGTTATTAACGATATCGGTTAAAGCGATAACCTGCATGTTACCTGTTACGGTAGCCGTTTCCCTAACAGTTGTTAACTTGTCTATGTTTTCACCACCATATTGTGCCCTGAGCTGGGTAAGCAGGCTGGCCGGCGCAGGCATGCCGGTTGCTACAGGTTTACTTGTATTTGTTTTTGCACCAACGGTCGTTCTTTGTGTAATTGCAGGCTTTTCATTCTCATCCTCCTTCCTGAAATAGAATTCAGCATTCAATAAAACCAGGTCTTCCTCATTTGGGGGGCTGTAAAAAAAGCTTTGCCTGGCAATTGTCCCATTACCAAATGTTAAAGTTATTTCTCCGTCGCCCAACTTATAGGTTCCACTGGTTTTGCCGTCCTTTTCAAATCTACCGCCTACCGTGCCGCCTGTTGCATCTCCTGTAATACCTACAACACTTGAACGGTCGGTCGAAAAATTTCCTTTAGCATCAAAGTAGATCAAATCAGAGGAAAAAGCGCCCACTGCAGGCATTCCGGTGCCTATCCCCCCGCTGGATGAAGCGTTTCTTTTTTCATACACGCCGGCGGGAATGGTAGTCACTTTTTTAACCTTATGCAGGGTATGTTTTATACCTGCTGTGCTTTCGAGGTTACCATTAGCAGCCAGTTTATATTTTTTGCTCTCATTGCCGTTTTTGAACATGAGTTGTACAAGGTTGTTCTTAACCGTGTAAGAACCGCTTGTCTTTGTTTTCCAGTCGGTCTGGTTTAATGCGTTATTGAAAGTGCCATCGCTCCGGAAACTGATCACAATATTGTTGATCTGCATGCCGTCAAAAGGTGTGTTGTATAATTCGGCCCCAACATATACGCCATTAATCACCGGCGATTGAGCACAGGATGTAAATGTTTTTACAATAAGCAGGCACAGGAAGAGAAGAAGGTTTTTTGTCATCAGAAAAAGACCCGAAAAACTGTACCAAAGAACCTGTAGTAAAATTAATTTTTCGTTAAATCATTAAAAGATAGGGTGTTTCTTCACCGAGATAAGTACGCATATAATATATTGACCGATGGTATTTTCAATTGATAGCTAAAAAACAAGGGCGGCACCTCATTTGGTACAGTTGATGTATAGAAATTATGCCCTCTATTATCCGGAAAATAAATTAATAAAGTTGGATCATTAAAAAATTAACATTATTTAAATTAAAAAAATAATATCTTGACCTCAACGGTCAAATGATTTTTCCGGGTAATGGCCTGGTGATAACCTATATAAAATGAATACAAATATCGATCAAAACGGCTCAAGAAAGATAGGATTAGTGCTGTCTGGCGGGGGGGTAAGAGGGGTGGCCCATTTGGGGGTGATGCAGGCCCTAACCGATTATGGTATTAAATTCTCGCATATCTCGGGCACAAGTGCAGGTGCAATAGCTGCGGCTTTTTTTGCAGAGGGATATACCCCAAAAGAAATTTTACGCATCATTAAAGACAACAGCCTGCTTAAATTGCTGCGCCCGGCGTTTGGTAGCAACGGTTTGATCTCAATAACACATACCAGGGTATTGATCAATAAATATATTCCGCACAATTCCTTTCAAAGCCTCAAAACACGTGTTACCATTCCGGCGGTCGACATTGGAGAAGCAAAGCTGGTTTATTTTACCGAGGGCGAGTTGGATACAGCAATTTTAGCGTCATGCTGTTTGCCAGGCATTTTTAGGCCCATTATCATTAATAATCACATGTTTGTTGATGGCGGCATACTCAATAATTTTCCGGTTGAACCATTGGTGGGTAATTGTGACCTGATCATAGGTTCATGCTGTAACCATTTACCTGTTGTTTCAACAATTAAATCCTTTGTGAACCTGGTTGACAGGGCGGCCATGATAACGATTAATTCGGGCCTCAGCGCGCATAAAATGCTGTGCGATATAGTTATTGAGCCGCATGGTTTGGGTGGTTATGGCATTTTTGATACCGATGCCGCCGAAGAAATTTATATGATAGGGTATGAGGAGGGTTTGAAAACCATCCGTGCCAATGAAAAATTGAAGGAGATCATCCTTCCCCCAAAAAAGTAAAACCGCTTTTGAAAGGGTATAGTAATGTGACGTAAAAAGTAAAATATAACTATGAAAAAAGTAACGGGCCTTGGGGGCGTATTTTTTAAATGCGACGATCCGAAAGCGATGAACGAATGGTATGTTAAAACCCTTGGACTGCCCGCCAGCCAATACGGGACAACGTTTGAGTGGCGGCATGCCGATGATCCGTCGAAAATAGGCTCTACATCCTGGTGCACGTTTCCGCAGGATACCCAATATTTTAATCCGTCGGCTAAGCCTTTTATGATTAATTACCGGGTAGAAAATCTTGCCGCACTGGTAGATGAATTAAAAAAAGATGGCGTAACCATTATTGACGAGATTGCTGAATATGATTATGGCAAATTTGTTCATATTCTCGATCCGGAAGGGAACATTATTGAGCTTTGGGAGCCAGGCGATGAATCGGACCCGGATAATGTAGCGGGATAATTTAGTTCTAAGTCGAAAGTCTTAAGTCCTAAGTCAGGATTTACCCTCTATCGACTTAGAACTTAAGACTTCTGACTTAAGACTTAAAATCAAGGAAATTTAACCCCGTTATAATCAGATATATTTACCTGTGGTATTGATGAATTGTATTTGTCATTGATGGCTTTAATAAATTCATTGGCCACAATGGCATACCCGCGTGGTGTGAGGTGTACCCCATCCAGCGAGAACAAACCGCCGCTGATATAGTTGGAATTAACGCTTACGCCGTTAATCACCAGGCCATTCAGTTTAACATTTTGCAGAAAGGTATAGGCATCAAATACCGCCAGGCCTTTGGCTGCCGCTATAGATTTTATAGTGGTGTTATAAGAAGTTACATAATCCTCGGTAAGGGCAACCTCCTTTTCGTCAAGTACATATTGGTTATCTATCGGCGTATACGGCGTTAAACCGTAAGGCAGGTTGCCAACAGGAGTTGCAACCGGCTGCCCGATCTTGCTTGCGGGGAAGGTAAGTACGATAAGATCGTTAGGCGTTGCAGCACGAGGCGCATAAGTACTGCCCGAAACCAGCGCGTTAATATACAATGCTTTTGCATTCGGGTTGGCCTTTTGTACACCGGCCAGTATTGCAGAAACGGTGATGGTATTAAAATAAGGTATTGAGGTTACATCCGGTACGGTTGCAACTACGCCTTTCTGTCCCTTGGCAGTGAGGGTGTTGATCAATACATTATACAAGGCAGCAAAAGTATTTTTATCTGTCAGCACGTCGCCGGCCCCACCGGATGTGGCGTAGCTTAAAGCGTCATTGTTCCCCAGCCAGTTTGAGAAGAAAGTGAATGGCTTCGACATTACAAAATCAAGATAGGTGGTGGAGTTTGTTGGCGCGTTACCCGGCAGCAGTCGTTCAAAATACCCGTTAAGGTTGCCATAAGGTGCGTAGGTGATATGCATCAGCTTAATGCCGGGCACACCGTAATTATTGATATCGCCGGTGTATTTGGTATATAAAGTAACGTTTCCGAAGCCGGGTACAGGCAATACGCCGCGTATGGCCAGGTTGGTAGTTACAGGAGTTGTAACCGGTGTGCCATCAGCATTAAACCCGGTGAGTGATAAATAGCCCGATCCGTTTGCCTGGGCGGTGCTGAATAGCGGCTGCGTAAATGCGCCACCACCAACCGATTGCATTTGCTTACCGATGATGCTGGGATAAGATACCTGCTGACCAGCAAGGTATAAGCCCCCGTCGGCATACCCGGCGGTGAGCGAATTACCTAACGAAATAAATCGTGAAAAATCAACAGTGCCTGATGAAGGTTTTGGAGTGTGGACCTCTGGCTTGCAGGCACCTAATAACAGCAACCCTGCAACAATATAAATATGTAGTTTAAACGTTTTCATGAACTGATTTCTTTAAGGATTACCAATGATAGGCTAATGAGATACCTGGTATATATACATCGGTTTTAAATGTTCCCGATAGCTGCGATTCGATATTGGTTTGGGTGCGTTGCATCAGGTGCTCATACTCAAAGGAGATATCTATATCCAGGTGTTTGGCTACGGTATAACCTAAGCCAAGGGTACCATAAACCCGGTTGGCATCCGGCACTTCGGGAGTTACATAGCCATCTAAAACAGCGGTGCCGCCATAGCCACCGCCAAAACGCAGGGCCAGTTTATCGGTAGCCTTATATTGAGCGCCCCCGCGTAAGCTAAACGCCTGTTGATAATTCCGGGCAGAGTGGGTATCCTGTAATACAGCCGTATTGTTTTTATAATCAAACGACAGGGTTTTATAACTATCCCAGTTAACCAGGTTAACATCCATGGCCAATATCCATTTGCTGTCGGGGTAAAAGCCGAAACCGATGGAGTTAGTGGCCGGCAGGGGTATGGTTGAGCTAAAAGTATTAGGCTGAGGGAAGCTGCTTTGCAGCGATGCAGGTACGGTAAAAAAGGCATTCCCCCCCGAAATGGTAGTGTTTACCTGGGATCGGTGTGTGATCCCTATGGTAATGCCTGCTTCTGTTTTGAAGTAAACGCCCGCGTTCCATCCGTAGCCTTTGCCGCTGCCTTTCAAGCGGGCCTGGCCAGCGTCGCCGCTGCTGTTTGCCAGCGGGATGGCCCGTGTCAGATCAACGCTGCCATGGTTGTAAACGAAGCCTCCGCCGATACTCATCCAGTCGGCAAGTTTTATACTTAATGTTGGCTGAATATAAATGGCTTTCAGGTCGAGGCTTTCCAGCACATATTTGCCTTGCCAGGTATTGCCCCAGTCGGTTAAGCCGCCAAAAGGAGTATAAACGCCAAGTCCCAGTTTCCAGAAGGAAGATTTGGGCCCCCATACCGCATAAGCATGGAACGGGGTAGCAACTTTATTAGAAGTATGGTCCTGTATTGAGGTTCCGGCGGGGTTGAAAACAGATTTGAACAGTAAAGGGCTTATTCCTCCCTGTATGTAATTTTCGGGCAGCATGGCTACCGCGCCCGGGTTAAAAAATACGGAAGCGCCATCCTGTACAATACCTGTACCTGTATGGCCCATTCCTATTTGCTTTTGCCCGCCCAGGTTCACCTGGAAACCCTGGGAAAAAGCTAACAGCGGTGCTGCGGTGAGCACCAATAGTAGAATTTTTCTCATAAAAATATAATTGGTTCGTGACAGGAAATTGCTTGTAGGTTACAACTTGTAACTGTCAGGGATAAAATTAGTTTGGATTAAAAAGAAAAAAAGGGCTATAATGCGGAGATATTAGTCAAAAAGTCGGATAAAGTTTATTTTTAATACCGGATAAGGAAAGTTGCTTTACAACCGTCTTTAATAAATACAATAGTTAAAATTATATATCTAAACTATATGAATAATAAGGTTGGACAATTAAGCCTGTTGAAATTTGCAGATCTGTATGCAGATAAGCTGGCTGGTGCCGATTTTTTTGTTGTTGACGAAAAGCAATTATTGAGCCTGAGCGAATATCCTTACCGTTCGGACGGTTATATTATAGGCATTTGTACACGTGGCACAGCCAAAGTAGAAGTGAACCTGCAGGTTTATGATGCCCGGCCGGATGCCATGCTTCTGGCAACCCCATTTCATGTTTTGAGGATCTACGATAGCAGTGCCGATTTTTTATGCCGGTTTGTTGTTTTCAGCAAAGCCTTTTTAATCGAAAATAACGCCAATAGCCATTTCCTTGAATCATTCAGTTATTTTAACAGCGCATCTATCCCGGTAATTTATCCGGACAATGCCGATGCCAAAATGATCCTGGAAATTTATTTATTGATCCAGCAAAAATTAGCGCGCGAAGGGCATCCTTATGATGTTGAAATATCCAGGAGCATTTTGATGACACTGCTTTATGAAATACAGGCCATTTACGAAAAGCAACACCTGATAATAAAAGGTAAACAAACCAGGAAACAGGAACTAAACGTGCTTTTCCAATCCCTCATTTTCCATCATTATAAAGAACACCGCAGCGTGCAATACTATGCCGACGCGCTGTATGTGTCTCCCAAACATTTAACCGAAACCATTAAGGAAGTAACCGGGCGAACCGCGGGCGAATGGATAGACGACGCGGTAATATTGGAAGCCAAAGTATTACTGAGGAATCACGAGATCAGCATCGCCCGCGCCGCCGAGAGCATCCATTTCCCCGACCAATCATCGTTTGGCAAATATTTTAAAAAGCATACCGGCATGTCGCCTTCTGACTATAGGGCGATATCTGCGCATTGATTGTTGTCGTTTAGACAAATACATCTCATTGCAAATAACGATCAGGGCACCCGGAAAAATCGTGATAACGTATAAAATATTTTTTAGCGATGGTGTGCAGGGGCCGCATTAGGGATTGCAGTGTAAAGCCCACAGCGCGGGTTGGGACTGTGGTCAGGAAAGGCGAGGACTTGTAACGGAAAGCCCGGGCCGCAGGCAATGCCCATATTATAAAATCGATTGAAAATATGCTTAATAATCAGTAATTTAAGATTGTTTCATTATAAGCGTAGCGCGGCAATCACACGGTAGCATAGCGGCCCTGTATAGTATGCGATTGCTTCGTCGTTCCTCCTCGCAATAACGTGGCTTTTCGAATACGTGAATGTTATTTCCGTAATATATTTAAGCCAATGGTAGTCTTTCCACCCTCCCACATCCCCTCTTCTTTCCGACTTTTTGACTAATATCTCCGCATTGCTGCCCTTTCTTTAGCTTCATAATGCCTCTAATTTTACTCCTGATTATAAACCAGAAAAACTTTATGAATGCCACAGAACCGATGAAAGCCATAAAAGGAGGGGAGTTTCTGATCAGGGAAACTTCTGCGGAAAGCGTTTTTATTCCCGAAGAATGGAATGAAGAGCAGTTGATGATCGCCGAAACATGTACCAATTTTTTGGCACAGCAGGTAACACCAAACCTGCAGCGCATTGATGAGCAGGAGGAGGGGTTAATGCGCCATTTAATGGACGAGGCAGGCGCGCTTGGATTGTTAGGCATCTCCGTGCCCGAAGAATACGGCGGTTTTGGTAAAGATTTTAAAACCGCCATGTTGGTTACCGAAAAATTAGGTGCCGGTCACTCATTTTCGGTTGCGTTTTCGGCACACACAGGTATTGGCACTATGCCTATATTATACTATGGCAACGATGCCCAAAAACAAAAATATATTC
Source organism: Mucilaginibacter sp. SJ (assembly GCF_028993635.1). NCBI lineage: Bacteria > Pseudomonadati > Bacteroidota > Sphingobacteriia > Sphingobacteriales > Sphingobacteriaceae > Mucilaginibacter > Mucilaginibacter sp. SJ. Next base: position 2,079,097 of record NZ_CP118631.1, on the reverse strand, counting down.
CCAAACTGGCCAGCGGTGAATGGAAAGGAGCTTATTGCCTTACAGAACCGGCTGCAGGTTCAGATGCCAATTCGGGTAAAACCAGGGCAAAACTTTCTGCTGATGGCAAGTACTATCTCATCACCGGGCAAAAAATGTGGATCACCAATGCGGGTTTTGCCGATGTGTTTACGGTTTTTGCCAAAATAGATGATGATGAAAACCTGAGCGCGTTTATTGTTGAAAAGGATTTTGAGGGCCTTTCGCTCAATACGGAAGAACACAAAATGGGGATCAAAGGGAGCTCAACGCGCCAGGTGTTTTTTAACGATTGCAAAGTGCCTGTTGAAAACCTGCTTTCCGAACGGCAGAATGGTTTTAAGATAGCCGTTAATATTCTGAATCTGGGCCGCATCAAATTAGGAGGCGGAACAGTTGGAGCGAGTAAGGATGTGATTACCTCATCGGTACGTTATGCCAATGAGCGGGAGCAGTTCGGTCGCGCTATTTCCAAATATGGGGCGATAAGATATAAACTGGCCGAACAGGCTATCCGTACTTACGCGGCAGAATCGGCCGTGTACAGGGCCAGTCAGAATATGGAGGAGGCTACAGAAATGTTAATTGCCTCCGGCCTTGATGAAAACAAAGCCAAACTGAAGGGGACTGAGCAATTTGCCATTGAAGCTGCAATTTTAAAAGTTCATGCTTCTGAGGTTTTGGACTATGTAACCGATGAAGGTGTGCAGATCTATGGTGGTATGGGATATAGTGCCGAGGCGCCAATGGACAGGTCGTACCGCGATTCGAGGATCAACCGGATTTTTGAGGGTACCAATGAAATTAACAGGTTGTTAACCGTTGATATGATGCTGAAACGCGCCATGAAGGGTGAGCTTGACCTGATGGGGCCGGCCCAGAAAGTAGCCGGTGAATTGATGAGCATCCCTGATTTCGGCGCTGCAGAGGAGGATGGCCTGTTTACCAAAGAGAAAAAATACATAGCCAATTTTAAAAAGGCAATATTGATGGTAGCCGGTGCGGCTGTTCAAAAACTAATGATGCAATTGAGCAAAGAGCAGGAAGTATTGATGAACCTGGCCGATATGCTGATAGAGCTTTATGTAAGCGAATCGCTGCAATTGAGGGTAGAGAAATTGGTTGGCTTAAGGGGAGAAGAAGCGTGTAAAGAACAACTGGACATGATGCGGGTGTACATCAATGATGCGGCCGAACATATCGCCAAATCGGGTAAAGAAGCACTGAACTCATTTGCCGAAGGCGATGAAAGAAGGATGATGCTCATGGGACTAAAGCGCTTCACCAAAACCGAAGACATCAATACCACCCAGGCCCGCAGAAATATCGCAGCCAAATTGATTGCTGAAAATAAATATTGTTTTTAATTTTTTTAATCCCCTCTTGAGAGGGGGCGCGGAGGAACGTGTTGTGGCAGGGGTGTGTTTCTGCAATTTGCTTATCAAAGCAGGGACACACCCCTCCACCCCTCTCAAGAGGGGAATCGCGCAAGCCCCCGCTTTTTACTCTTTGGATTAACGGCAAGTGAACTTTATTCCCCCCCCCCCAAAAAAAATAACATCAACCCAAAACAAAATTCTGATAATGAAAATATTAGTGTGTATAAGCCAGGTGCCCGACACCAGCACCAAAATTGTATTAAAAAATAATAATACTTCTGTTAACAGCGATGGGGTTACTTATGTGATCAATCCGTATGATGAATGGTACGCGTTGATCAGGGCTATCGAATTAAAAGAAAGCGGTATCGCCACCGAAATTCATTTGATAACTGTAGGTAAGGCCGATGTTGAGCCGGTGATCAGGAAAGCGTTAGCGTTGGGTGGCGATGAAGCTGTCCGTATTGATGCTGAGAGCAATGATCCTTATGAAACCGCTCATTATATAGCCGAATACGCTGCCGGGGTTGGTTATGACCTTATTTTATGCGGCAAAGAGTCTATCGATTACAATAACGGAACTACAGGTGCCATGCTGGCCGAATTGCTTGATCTCGATTATATTGGTTTTGCAACCGGGATCAGTATAGAGGCCAATACTGCTGTGATAAATCGTGAAATAGAAGGCGGTGAAGAAACAGATGCATGTAATTTACCGCTGGTTATTTCCTGCCAGAAAGGTGTTGCCGAAGCCCGCATTCCCAATATGCGCGGCATCATGGCTGCGCGTACCCGTCCGTTAAAGATCATTACGCCTTCAGGAATAACCGCTGTAGCCGAAATACTGTCGTATGAATTGCCGCCTGCCAAGGCCGGTATCAAGCTGGTAAGTCCGGATGATATGGATGAATTGGTGCAGTTGCTGCACACGGAAGCTAAGGTGATTTAATAATCATATCTATTGTCGGTGCACTGTACCGGGCATAGCCAAATTATTGGCTTTAAGCTTTGTGCATTCAGTTTTAAGCTTTTATCTAAAAAAAAAATAAAATGTCTGTAATAGTATTGGTAGAACATACCGGGGGAATTATAAAAAAACAAAGCTTTGAGGCTGTGCAGTATGCCGCGCAGATAGCCGGAAAAATGGGCACTACGGTAACTGCCGTTGCTTTAGGCAGCGTTGCCGAAGCTGAAATGGAAAACCTTGGCCAGTATGGTGCTCAAAAAGTGCTGCACGTTGCCGATAGCCGGTTGGACGAGTTACATTCAAGGGCATATGCCGGCGCCTTAATAGCCGCGGCACAAAAGGAGAATAGTAAAGTAATTGTAACCCTTCATGATATTAAGGGCAGGGCGGTAGCGCCGCGGGTAGCTGTAAAATTAAAAGCAGGCCTGGTAGCCGGTGCGCTTTCATTCCCGGATACGGAAAAAGGCTTTGTGATCAAAAAAGCGGTGTTTTCGGGCAAGGCATTCGCCTACATAAACATTTTGAGTGATGTAAAGGTGATTATGCTGATGCCTAATACTTTCCCGGCGAAAAAGGAGGAGGGTAAGGCGATTGTTGAGCAATTGGATGTTAGCTTTAGCGAAAAGGATTTTGGCGTAAAAGTGAAATCGGTAAATAAAGTGACCGGCGAGGTGCCGCTTGCCGATGCCGAGCTGGTTGTTTCGGGAGGCAGGGGTTTAAAAGGCCCCGAAAACTGGGGCATACTGGAAGACCTGGCGAAAGAGTTGGGCGCTGCTACGGCCTGCTCGCGCCCGGTAGCCGATTCGCACTGGCGACCGCATCACGAACATGTGGGCCAAACAGGTGGCACCGTTCGCCCAAATCTGTATATCGCAGTGGGAATATCCGGGGCTATCCAGCACTTGGCCGGGGTTAACGGTTCAAAAACTATTGTAGTAATCAATAAAGATCCCGAAGCCCCATTTTTTAAAGCAGCCAATTATGGTGTAGTTGGTGACGCGTTGGAGATTCTGCCACGACTAACGGCAGCAGTCAAAAAGTTTAAAGAACATCATCAATAAAATAATCGGGGCTATGGATTTTTTTTATGAAGGACAGGTGCTGTGGTCGCAGATAGACTCGAACCAGCACATGAGGCATTCTGCATATGCCGATCTTGCAGCACAGGCACGCATCACCATGCTCGAAAGCCTGGGTTTAAAACTGCCTACACTTTATGAATACAAAATAGGGCCGGTATTATTCAGGGAAGAAATGATTTACCTGAGAGAGATCGGGATCAATGAGCAGATCAGGGTAACCTGTGAGCTTACCAAATCCCGGCCTGACGGTTCCCGCTGGGCAATCAGGCATGAGCTGTACAGGGGAGATGGTGTTAAAGCTGCTATCGTAAACGCCGAAGGTTCATGGATAGATATGGAAAAGCGTAAGTTGGCCATATTGCCCTCCGAACTAAGCCAGATGTTTATGAAGGCGCCCCGGAGCAGCGATTATGTAGAAGATGTGAACCCGGCCTGAAGAAATATAACAATCAACCCAAACTGATAATGAGCTTATTGGCTTTAGGCTTTATGCCTTCCGCTTTTAGCTTTATATAATTTAACTATGACTGATCTGAATAATGCTTTTGAAGAAGCGGTTAAACAAAGTAAACAATTGCCGTCAAAGCCCGATAATGAAACATTATTACGCCTGTACAGTTTATATAAGCAAGCAACGGAAGGCGATATAAATACAGAAAACCCTCCGGGTATGTTTGATTTTGTAGCTAAAGCAAAATATGATGCCTGGCTAAAACAGAAGGGCACTACCGGCGATCACGCCATGCAGCAATATATCCAGCTTGTAACGCAATTATCAAATAAAACCAGCTAACTTTAATTCCGAAATATTGACAAATGTTTCCGCCGTTTAGACCTTTATAAAGCGCCGCAGAAATAGATATTTGTTATTATAAACCATCCCGGTAACTATGCCGGGACTAAATTATTTAACCATTTTATAATTCTACTCTGTCTCTTTTTAGGTGGCTTCTGATACCCGTATTGATATTAGATAAATGCGACAGAGGCCCTAAAAACCGACTTGTTTTTAACTATAAAAAACACCTAAGGCAATGTCAGCATCAAAAAAACATTTCACCCATTTTGTATTAATCCTGCTAACTATTGTGGCGGTAAGCATCAATGCAAAAGCGCAAACCGATAAAATTGAAGGTTTATGGTACAACGATGTAAAAACCGCCAAAATCCAGATCACTAAAGAAAGCAACGGTAAGTTTTATGGTAAGGTGGTATGGCTTAAGGATCCATTAAAAGATGGGAAGCCAAAAGTAGACGAAATGAATAGCGACGAAAAATTGCGTTCAAGGCCGAGGCTGGGATTACCCGTATTGGCCGATTTTGTAAAAGACGGCGATAACAAATACTCGGGCGGAACAATTTACGATCCTAATAACGGCAAAACATACTCCTGCAAAATGACCTATAAAGGTAAAACCCTGGATATCCGCGGGTACATTGGTATTTCGCTTTTTGGGCGAACAACAACCTGGTCGCGGGCAGAGTAAATTAAAGATAAAGAGTTTTAATAATACAAGCAGATACTAATGGATGCTAAACGAATTATAAAAAAGGTTGCAGTATTGGGGTCGGGAGTAATGGGCAGTCGTATCGCCTGTCACTTTGCAAATATCGGCGTACAGGTACTGTTGCTTGATATTGTACCCAAGGATGCCCCGGCAGATAAAAAAGCGCGGAATAAAATTGTTAATGACGCGCTGGACTTCGCGTTAAAGTCAAACCCTTCGCCCATCTATCTCAAATCGTTCGCAAAACGTATCACCACCGGCAATTTTGAAGATGATATGCCCAAAATTGCGGATTGCGACTGGGTGATAGAGGTAGTAGTTGAACGACTGGATATAAAACAACATGTGTTTGAAATAGTAGAAAAATACCGGAAACCCGGCACGCTGATCACTTCCAATACATCCGGTATCCCGATACATTTAATGGCCGAAGGCAGGAGCGATGACTTTAAAAAATATTTCTGTGGAAGCCATTTCTTTAATCCTCCCCGGTATTTAAAACTACTGGAAATCATTCCCACAAAAGACACGTTAGCGGGTGTTGTTGATTTTTTGATGGATTATGGCGCAAAATACCTGGGAAAAACTACAGTATTAGCCAAAGATACGCCAGCATTTATCGGTAACCGTATCGGGGTTTTCAGCATCATGAGTGTGCTGCATTATGTGCAGCAAACCGGTATGACGGTTGAAGGGGTTGATAAACTGACAGGGCCTGTAATAGGTCACCCAAAATCGGCCACCTTCCGCACCAATGACGTGGTGGGTTTGGATACGATGGTACACGTTGCCAACGGTCTTTACAAAAATGCACCTGATGATGAGGCAAGGGAGTTATTCAAAATTCCTTCATTTGTTGAGGAAATGCTAAAAAATAACTGGCTGGGCAGTAAAACCGGCCAGGGTTTTTATAAAAAAGAAAAAGGCGAAGGTGGAAACCAGTTTTATGCGCTCGATCTGAAAACGCTTGAGTACAAGCCCTCTCAAAAAGTAAAATTTGCCTCGCTGGAAACTACAAAGGCGGTTGATAACCTTAAAGAGAGGCTTAAGATCCTGGTTGCTGCAAAAGACAAAGCCGGTGATTTTTACCGGGCTACCTTTTACCAGTTATTTGCTTATGCCAGTAACCGCATCCCCGAAATAGCCGACGAACTTTATAAAATAGACGCAGCCACCAATGCGGGCTTTGGTTGGGAATTGGGCCCTTTTGAAAAGTGGGACGCGCTTGGTGTTGAAGATACGGTAAAAGCCATGGAAGCGGCAGGGCACAAACCGGCGCAATGGGTATATGACATGCTTGCGGCGGGTGCAAAAAGCTTTTATAAAATAGAAGATGGCAAACGCCTGTATTATGATATTCCGTCGAAAAGCTACAAGGTGATTCCCGGTACCGAAGGCCTTATTTTGCTCAGCAATATCCGGGAAACAAATACGGTGTGGAAAAACAGCGGTACTACCATTACCGATATTGGTGACGGCATCCTGAACCTGGAGTTTCATACCAAAATGAATACGATAGGCGGCGAGGTGATTGAAGGCATAAATAAAGCCATCACCCTTGCCGAGGCAAGCTATAAAGGCCTGGTTATATCAAACGAAGGCGCAAATTTTAGCGCAGGGGCCAATGTGGGTATGATATTTATGATGGCCGTTGAGCAGGAGTTTGACGAGCTCAATATGGTGATCAAGACTTTTCAGAATACGATGATGCGGATCCGCTATTCATCCATTCCGGTGGTTATAGCACCACATCAAATGGCCCTGGGCGGCGGTTGCGAAATGTGCCTGCATGCTGATAAAGTGGTAGCACATGCCGAACTGTATATGGGTTTGGTTGAATTTGGTGTTGGCTTGATACCGGGCGGCGGCGGGACAAAGGAGTTTGCCCTGCGCCTGTCAGACGAACTTCAGGATGGCGATATAGAACTCAATAATTTTCGCGACCGTTTTTTAACCATTGGTCAGGCCAAAGTGTCCACTTCGGCTTATGAGGCATTTGAATTTGGCTATCTTAAAAAGGGCAGGGACATAGTGGTAGTATCGCGCGAGAGGCTACTTGCCGAAGCTAAACAGCAATGTCTGCAGATGGCGAACGAAGGGTACATACAGCCGATTCCGCGCGGAGATATCAGGGTGCTTGGCAAGCAGGCCCTGGGTTTAGGTTATGTAGGGGCCAATACCATGTACAGCGGTAATTACATCAGCGAGCACGATGTGAAAATTTCGCAAAAGCTGGCTTATGTGCTTTCGGGCGGCGATCTGTCCCAGCCTTCAATGGTGAGTGAGGACTATTTGCTGGGCCTGGAGCGCGAAGCTTTTGTTTCGCTTTGCGCTGAAAAGAAAACGCTTGAACGGATCCAATCCATTTTAACCGGTGGTAAAGTGTTAAGGAACTAAATTTTTTAAGTATAAATCTCAATAAAATGAACGCATATATAGTGGCAGCCAGCCGCAGCGCTGTTGGAAAAGCTACCCGGGGCGGGTTTAGGTTTACCCGTCCGGATACGCTTGCGGCAGATGTGATCAGGCATCTGCTGGCATCGGTGCCAAATGTTGATAAAGAGCAGATTGATGATGTAATTGTGGGCAATGCTACACCCGAAGCCGAACAAGGATTGAATGTAGGCCGGCTGATCTCGTTAATGGCGCTTGATACCGACAAGGTACCCGGCATGACGGTGAACCGTTATTGTTCGTCGGGGCTGGAAACAATTGCCATAGCATCGGCAAAAATACACAGCGGTATTGCCGATTGTATTATTGCGGGCGGTGTGGAAAGTATGAGCCTGATCCCGATGGGGGGCTGGCGCATTGTACCCAATGCAGATATTGCCCTTGCCCATCCTGATTACTACTGGGGTATGGGGCTCACTGCCGAAGCTGTTGCTAAAGAATACCATATCGGCCGCGAAGAGCAGGACCAGTTTGCTTATAACTCGCATCAAAAAGCTATCAATGCCATTAAGGACGGTAAGTTTAAAGATGAGATTGCTCCGGTAAACATTGTGGAAACCTATGTAGATGAGAGCGGCAAAAAAGCGAAAAGAGAGTTTAAGGTAGATATGGATGAAGGTCCGCGCAGCGATACCTCAATTGATGCGTTGGCCAAGCTTAAACCGGTATTTGATGCAAAGGGTGTGGTAACTGCCGGCAATTCGTCGCAAACAAGTGATGGGGCGGCCTTTGTCATGGTGGTTAGCGAACGCTTTATGAAACAGAACAACCTTAAACCCATAGCCCGGCTTGTTAATTATGCCGTTGCCGGTGTGCCGCCCCGGATCATGGGCATAGGCCCGCTGGTGGCGATTCCCAAAGTGTTGAAAATGGCCGGGATGAAGCAGCAGGACATTGAGCTGATTGAATTGAATGAGGCTTTTGCTTCACAATCACTGGCGATAATAAAGGGGCTGGAGCTTAACCCCGAAATTGTAAATGTAAATGGCGGGGCGATATCACTGGGGCATCCGCTTGGCTGCACCGGTGCCAAGCTTTCTGTTCAGCTTTTTAACGAATTGAAAAGGCGGGAAAAAAAGTATGGCATGGTTACCATGTGTGTAGGCACCGGGCAGGGGGCAGCAGGTGTATTTGAACTGTTATAGGAATTTACCTTTATCTAAACCATTGCAAGCATGGAAAAGGCGACAAGATTGTTTGATTGCATGATTACCCAGGCCAAGGAGCCTAAGGTGGATCTTTTGAATGCGAAGGAGAATGGTTCCTGGAGATCATATAGCACCGAAGAAGCGCATACAATGATCTGCCAGTTATCTGTGGCCCTGCTTGATCTGGGCGTTTCGGCTGGTGACGGCACTACCGAAGGCCGCGACAAAATAGGACTGATAAGCAACGGCCGGCCCGAATGGATCATAACCGACCTGGCCGTGCAGCAAACAGGCGCTATACTGGTGCCGCTGTATCCTAATACCGGCACTAAAGAAATTGAACAGATCCTGAATGAAGCCGAAGTTAAATATGTATTTGTAAGCAGTAAAGATCTGTGCGATAAGGTTAATGAGGTTCATCTAAATATCCCATCATTAAAAGCCGTTTTTACTTTTGATGATGCAGATGGCTGCAATCATTGGGGTACATTGCTTAAACCCCTGAAAGATGGTTATCAGCAGCAAATACAGCATATAACCAATCAGATTACCGAAGAAGACGTTGCAACCATTATTTATACTTCGGGCACTACCGGTAGGCCTAAAGGAGTGATGCTTACGCATAAAAATATCATGACCAATGCATCGGCATCCGGCGATATCCTGACCCGGATCCCGCTTACCGAGAAGCGCGTTTTGAGCTTTTTGCCCCTTAACCACATTTTTGAAAAAATGTGTACATATGTATATCTCTACTATGGTTTTTCTATTTACTATGCCGAGAGTATGGATACCATAGGGGCAAATATGAAAGAGGTAAAACCTTCCCTTTTTACCGCCGTGCCCCGCTTGCTGGAAAAGGTGTTTGAAAAAATCATGGTGCAGGGCCAAAAACTAACCGGTATTAAAAGGAAGATCTTTTTCTGGTCGGTAAGAGTGGCCGAAGCATATGAAATCCATAACACCAGTTTGTGGTATAAAATTAAACTGGCTATAGCCGATAAACTGGTTTTTAGCAAATGGCGAGATGCCATAGGCGGAAATATAAACGCCATTGTAGTAGGCAGTTCGGCCTGCCCCATTAAGCTGGAACGCATTTTTACTGCCGCCAATATTGTTATTATGGAAGGCTATGGGCTTACCGAAACATCGCCGGTAATTGCTGTTAACTGCTATCAAAAAAACGACAGGAAATTTGGCACCGTGGGGCGCCTGCTGAGCGGTGTAGAGGTTAAAATAGCACCCGACGGTGAGATCCTTTGCAAAGGCCCCAATGTGATGCGGGGGTATTACAAAAATCCTGAGCTTACAGCAGAGGTGTTGGAAGACGGATGGTTCCACACCGGGGATATTGGCGAACTGGATCAGGATGGGTTCCTGAAAATAACAGATCGTAAAAAAGAGATCTTTAAAACCTCAGGAGGTAAATACGTAGCCCCGCTACCTATCGAAAATAAGATGAAGGAAAATTATTTTATTGAGCAGATGATGGTTGTTGGTTCGGAAAAGAAATTTGTTGCAGCCTTGATTGTACCATCTTATACCCATTTAAAACCATGGTGTAAGGAGAATGACATAACTTTTTCATCCAATAGTGAATTGGTTAAAAATGCGAGGGTGATTGAGCTATACCAATCAATTATCAATAACTACAACCCCGAATTTAACCATGTTGAACAGGTGAAGAAAATTACCTTGCTTCCCAACGAATGGTCGATAGATAGTGGTGAGCTTACGCCAACAGGGAAAATGAAACGGAAAGTGATCACCGAAAAATACAAAACCGAAATAGATAAAATGTATCCCTGCGAAGTGAGCGAAGATCCAACACTTGTAAATTAAGCAATGAATACATTTCAAACAACAATACAAGGCAAACTGGTAGTGATTTCGCTGAACAGGGGGAGGTCGAACGCCATCAATCATGAAATGGTTAAAGAACTGGCCGAATGTATAAAAACGCTGGAGCATGATGATAACGTGGGCGGGGTTATTTTAACCGGTAAGGAAGGCTTTTTCTCCTCCGGGATAGACTTGATTGAGACTTATGATTATGATGAGGCACAAAGCCGCCAATTTTGGGTGGATTTTTTGGCGTTACAAAATACTTTAGCCGCTTTCAGGAAACCTTTGGTAGCTGCTATAAGCGGCCATAGCCCGGCGGGCGGCTGCATATTAGCTATTTGCTGCGATTATCGAGTGATGATTGAAGGGGCATTTATCATCGGATTAAATGAAGTTCCGGTTGGTATTATTGTGCCTGACAGTGTTTTTAATTTATATGCATTTTGGCTTGGTCAGCGTAAAGCTTATCAGTATTTAATAGAAGGTAAGCTGCTTAAGGTAAACGAAGCACTGGAAGCCGGGCTTATCGATGAAGCTGTTTCACCGGATAAATTAATGAATGCTGCGATAGAAAAGGTGACCGCTTACATGAAACTAAACCCTGTTACCTGGACTGAAAGCAAACTGAACTTGCGTAAAGAGTTGATAGGTAAACTAAAGGCCGATCAAACAGATCCCCTAAATAAAATGCTGAAGCAATGGTGGGCACCCGAAACCAGGCAAGGCCTGCAAATGATGATCCAAAATTTAAAATCAAAAAATACAGCTGTTAAATAACTGACGATGACTGATCCGACAACTTCAAATGATGCTGCAAACCCTAATCCCGCAAAAAACGGTGGAATGTTAAGGGATGACGCTCTGAAAGGTAAAACCATTATTGTGACCGGCGGCGGAACAGGTTTAGGTAAGGCCATGGGGACTTACTTTTTGCATTTGGGCGCTAATCTGGTAATTACCAGTCGTAAGCTGGATGTATTGCAACAAACCGCCGCCCAAATGCAAGCCGAAACCGGGGGCAAAGTATTGCCAATAGCCTGCGATGTGCGGAAATATGAGGAGGTTGAAGCAATGCTGCAACAAGCCGTTGAAACATTTGGACAGGTTGACGTACTGTTGAATAATGCTGCGGGTAATTTTATTTCACCTACCGAGCGTTTGTCGGCCAATGCATTCTCAGCTATAATTGATATTGTTTTGAAAGGTTCGGCCAATTGTTCGCTGGCTTTGGGCAAATATTGGATCAAAGAGCAAATGCCGGGTAATATCCTGAATATTATAACCACCTATGCCTTTACAGGCTCAGCTTATGTTGTGCCTTCGGCCTGTGCAAAGGGGGGAGTGCTGGCTATGACCAGATCGTTAGCCGTGGAGTGGGGCAGGCATGGCATCCGCGCCAATGCCATCGCGCCGGGGCCATTTCCCACTAAAGGTGCATGGGAAAGGTTGCTGCCCGGAGATATGGCCCAAAAGTTTGATTTTAAAAACCGGGTGCCCCTGAAACGGGTAGGAGAGCACCAGGAATTGGTAAATCTGGCCGCCTTTCTTGTTTCTGATTTTTCAGGGTATATTAACGGTGAGGTAATTACCATCGATGGCGGCGAGTGGCTGCAGGGTGCCGGCCAGTTCAGCGGGCTTGAAATGATCCCGGATGAAATGTGGAATGATATTGAGAAAGCTACGCGGTCGGCGTAGGGGAATGTAATCCATTACGACTCTGATCGAGTGAAATTTTCAAATGCATTTTTGCCCTCGTCAAAAGCTTTCAGGTCTTCGTCCGTCCAGATTGAAACCTGAGATATTTTCTTTTTATAGGATGAAGGTTGCGGTTTATTTTCTTGCTGAATAGTTATGCCAAGCCCTCTAAGTATTTGTTTAACCAGGATACTTTTAGTATTTGGAATATCTATTACTAATCTTACCATGTAACAAATTTAATGTTTCAAAGATAATTACGATAAGTGTATTTCTTGCAGCCTCTCTGCAAGGTAGTTTTCTAACACTCTTTTCAGCCATGTAGATTTTTCTTGCCAAAACTCTTAAAGTAATAGTAAGGTGATTCTTTCAGTTTTTGATCTATGAAACGAAACCCAGTTTGCCAGGCAGACTATCTGAGATCATGAGGTATACCTCAGCTATCAAAAGTTTACTCACGAGATGAACCGGATAACGAAGCTAAAAACTATCGCCGATAATAAGAGATGGTAGGTATCAAAAAAGATACTTTTCTATTTGGATATAAGTATCATATTTGATACCTTTGCTTAACATATAACGTAGGTGGTTTTGCGCCTTATAAATTAACCTTAATGAAATCAAATGAACTTTTAAGACGAATTATACAAGCCGGATGGTACGAGGTACGACAGACCGGTAGTCACATTATTATGCATCACAAAACTAAGCCAGGGGTAATTGTTTACCCCAATCATGGCGCTAAAGAAGTTGCCCCTGGATTGGCAAATAAGATACTAAAACAAGCAGGGTTGAAATAACCCTGCTTATTGTGACAATGCGATAGACCATCAAATAAGTAACACAATTTCGTTAAACAATAAATGAGCAAACCAATCAAGTTTACAGTAGAAAAAACCAATACGGGGTTTTCTGCATATGCCGAAATCAACGGCGGGGGCATAGCTGCAACCACCGGGGAGAACTTGAATGAATTAAAAGAGAATGCATTAGAAGCGTATAACGCATTAGCCGCCGAAATGGCCAAGAAGGAAGTTGATATAAATGATATAAAATTAGTTTATGATATTCCCCAATTCTTCGAGTTCTACAAAGTGATCAATGCCTCACAGTTGGCAGGCAGAATAAAGATCAACAGAGGGTTATTATCTCAATATATAAATGGGAACAAGATACCCTCGGATGAACAAGCGAGAAAGATTTTACAAGGTGTAAACGCGTTAGGTCGCGAATTGGCCGAAGTAGAGTTTTTTTAATCACACCTAAACTTTAACATACTCCAATCAGTTAAAAAAATTAAAGCCAGCTAAATAAGCTGGCTTTTGCGTTAACGTGAATTGAACAAGCAACTGTCCGAATTTTAAATCAGTTTTGTACTTTCATTATTTCACAGACAAATATTCTTCAGCGCACTTTTGTTTTCCTACAAGGGCTCGAACCTCAATCTTCAGAGCCAGAATCTGACGTGCTACCATTACACCATAGGAAAATAAACAGAACATCTGCCGTTTAAAGAGATGGTCTTTTGTTCCGTGCAAATATACGAAATATGCAAACCGGTGTAAACCCCCGTTTTAAAAAAAGCCACATCCGGATTGTCCCTGATGTGGCTTTTTTACAGTAGGATTATGTGCGGGTTAGTCCTCGTTCACGAATGAACGCAGCATCCAGGTGTTTTTTTCGTTGAATTGCATGAAGCGGTTGATCATATCATTAGTCCCGTCATCGCCGGCATCGGCAGTGATGTTTAATATTTCGCGTTCCATTTTTATCAGCGCAGCCAGGTCATCAATAATAGCTTTTACCATCAGCGTGTCTTTTAAACCAATAGTTTGGATCTCTTTAATGCTTGATGATTCAATATAATCTTTAAACGTGCTGATAGGAGGTTTGCCAAGGCTCAGGATCCTTTCGGCAAGCTCATCGATAGTGGTAAGGGCTGCAGTGTACAGTTCTTCAAATTTCAGGTGCAGGGTGAAAAAGCTTGTGCCCTTAACATTCCAGTGGCAGCCGCGTAGTTTTTGGTAGTGGATGTGGTAATTGGCCAGCAGGTCGTTCAGGTGGTCAACTACCGGTTTTACTTTAACTTCTTCGAGGCTTATTTCTTTAGCATTCATAAATAAAATAGTGATGTTTTAAGTGTAACATGCCTTTGCAGGCAATGTTTGGCAAAGGTAAACAGTTTTAATTTTAATGAGCATATTTGCAACTTTATGACTTCGCTTTTACCCTTCATCAGCAAAACTTACCAGGCCCCGGTTTGGCGTATGGAAATTGACGAAAGCAGCCAAACGTTGTTCCTCGAGATCAGGGACCATGCCGATAAGCAGGTTAGTTTTTCGGCCCTGAGCCTGCAGAGCGGCGATGTTTATTTTGAAGGTTTAACCACGCCCGAGCGCTGGCTTACTGGTATCGAGGCGGCTTATGATGGCATATTGCTGCTGCATAATTACCAATCGGCCACAGGGCCGGTACATAAGGGCATCACAACAATTGAAGCCGCGTCGGGCAAAGAGTTATGGAGCAATTTTACTTTGGCTTTTGATCATCTGTCGGTAAATGGCCCTGTAGTTTACAATGCCCAGCTACAACCAAAGAAATTATTTTTACTTGATGTTAAAACCGGCAATACACTAAGAGGATACGAGCCGGTTCCTGATCAACCGCTGAATAATCAGATCATTAGCCCCGAACTGTTGCCCGCAGCGGAAGTAAATAGTTTATATTTACCGCTCAGTGCATATGCAAATGCGGTTCATTATATCAGCTACAATAGATTCAGAATTGTATCTTTGCACACGCTTTTGCAGGAGCATCTTGAACAGCACTTGTTTGTATTTAACGAGGAGGGTACCCTTTTGTATCACGATTTGTTACATAACGCTATACAAAAAATGCAGCCCGAGGCGTTTGTACTACATAATAATCAGCTCATCTATTTAAAAAACAGATCGGGCTTAATAGTGTTGAACTTGTAAAATTACTGTATTATAATTTATTATGAAATTTAAGATTTTATTATTGGTCGCTCCCTTACTCACACTCTCCATATCGCTTTTTGCAAACCCCGTTGTTGACTCAATTGGTGTTGAAAACCTGAACGGCAAAAAAGTGATCGTTCACAAACTTGATCCCAAAGATAATTACTATTCTATAGGCCGTCGCTACAACATCAGCCCTAAAGCTATTATACAGTTTAATAATAACGCCCCGCTTAAAATTGGCGGTATTGTAAAAGTACCTACCGAATTGCCGTTTTCGGGCGAAGCTGCCGCGCAACCGGCAGTAACTGCACCTGCAAAACAAGCAGCAACAAATCCTGCACCTGCACAACAAAAACCGGTTACCCAGGCTCCGGTTCAGCAAAACAAACCGCAGGTACAGGCTCCGGTTAGTTCGCCTGCCCCTGTAACGCAGCCTGTTGCAAGCAAACCACAACAGGCTGCTGCCGATACCGTTAAAAAAGTAAGCATGCTTAATGTGCAGCAATACAAAGTATCAGCAGGCGAAACTTTGTTTTCTATCGCCAAGCGTTTTAATACATCTGTTGAGGATATCAAAGCACTTAATAAACTAAGTTCTGATTCTGTAACTCCTAACCAGGTTATTAATGTGCGTACTGGTTTACCCCCCGAAGAAGCCAAGCAGCCTGTAATGCAGCGCGATTCAACTTCGGTGGCTGCACAGCAGGACACCACCGGCGACCATGGTAAAGCTAACCGTTTTGGTTTGTACGAGAAAGTTGAAAAAGGCGTGGCCACCTGGATGGATGATGCCGGCTTAGATCCTAAAAAGGAATTGGTGCTGCACCGTACAGCACCAATAGGCACCATCATTAAAATTACCAACCCTATGAACAATCATACCACCTTTGCAAAGGTTGTTGGCCGTTTTACCGATAACGAAACAAACAAAAATGTTCTGATCATCATGACTAAGAACACTGCCGATGCTTTAGGTGCTTTAGATAAACGTTTCCAGGTAAATATCAGCTACGGCAGCCCGAATGAATAAACCTTATATTATTGGAATTGCCGGCGGAAGCGGCTCGGGCAAAACCTTTTTTTTAAAGTGCTTTTTAGAACATTTTACTGCCGACGAGGTGAGCCTCGTATCGCAGGATGATTATTACATCCCGGTAGCACATAACATGACCAAGGAGGAGAACAAGGAATATAACTTTGATCTTCCTTCAACTATTGATCATGAACATTTTCAGCAGGACATCAGCAAGCTTTTAAATAAGGAAGCTATCCTGAAACAAGAATACACTTTCAATAACCCCGATGCTATTCCCAAAATGATAGAGATCAAGCCTGCACCTATCTTGATAGTGGAAGGCTTGTTCATTTTGCATTTTAAAGACATCTCAGAGCTGCTTGATCTTAAAGTGTTTATTGATGCTGATGAAGACATCGCCCTGCAACGCCGCCTTAAACGCGACCTGATAGAACGCGGTTACTCGCATGATGATGTGATGTACAAATGGATCAACCACGTAGTGCCGGCGTACAAAGAATACCTGCTGCCCTACAAAGATGAATGCGACCGTGTGATCACCAATAACACCCACGTTGCTGAAGATATTATGGTGATAACGGAAGAGATTTCGGCTGATTTGAGGGGACGTTTGTTTTAAGACAGATCGCCTAAAATCTCTTTTAGTGCTTTGTCGTAATCGGCTTTGGTAATAACCCCGGCATCAAATTGTTTGTATAGTTCATGCAGCTTCAGAGCTTTTTCGGTAGTATAACCGGGATAGCCGGCTCTATAGTAGCTTAATGGTTCTTTTTCTTTTTCAAACGACCAAATAAGCGCCCAGATCCAGCCGATAATGGTCCAGCCCAAAAACAGGTTTAACAGGAAGATCAATTTAAAGTCGGCTTTTTCGCGGGCTATTATAGCGGGTATAAAATACAGCAGTGCGGCTATTGCCATGCCTATCATCCCAGCAATGCCAAATATGAAATTCATGTTTTAAAGATAAGGTTTCTTTGAAGCAGTAAATGAGCATTAATTTGAAGATTTGAAAATGTTTTTTTGAATGATGGAATTTTCTCATTTTCAAATCTTCAAATTCTCACATTTTCAAATCATCTCATCTTCAAATTGAGGAAATCTCCGGCACCTCCCCCTCAACAATCAATTTCCCTGCGGTAGCCTGTTTAATTTCTTCAACACTTACGCCCGGAGCCCTTTCAATAAGCCTGAAACCACCTTCGGGCAAAACGTCAAATACACCCAGCTCCGTCACGATTTTTTTAACGCAGTGCACACCGGTGAGGGGAAGGGTACACTGAGGCAGCAACTTTGATTCGCCTGCTTTGTTTACGTGCTGCATGGCTACAATGATATTTTCGGCCGATGCCACCAGATCCATCGCGCCGCCCATACCTTTAACCATTTTACCGGGGATTTTCCAGTTGGCGATATCTCCGTTTTCTGATACTTCCATAGCGCCAAGGATAGTAAGGTTTACCTTTTTAGCCCTGATCATCCCAAAACTCATGGCCGAATCAAATATGGCCGAGCCGGGCAGCATAGTAATGGTTTGTTTGCCCGCGTTGATGGTATCCGGGTCTTCCTCCCCTTCAAAAGGAAAGGGTCCCATTCCCAATAAACCATTTTCGGATTGTAGTACCACATCCATGGTATCTGGTATATAATTGGCTACCAGCGTAGGGATGCCAATGCCGAGGTTAACATAGTAACCGTCTTTTATTTCTTTTGCAATTCGCTTTGCGATGCCTTGTTTGTCTAACATAGATTCAATTTGAAAATGTTTTAACTCTTCCCGTCATTAGGAGGTACGAAGCAATCCCCAACAAGCAGAGCAGCTAAGCAAGTCCCTCTGTTTAGTTCGCGATTGCTTCGTACTTACCCATGACATAATTAAAAAAGGGTGTCATGCTGAGCTTGTCGAAGCATAGCGGGGTGGGCCTCTGCGCGCGTCCTTCGACAAGCTCAGGATGACAAGCCCTCCACGCCTAATGTCATTTCACCTTCAGAGGACTTCGGATTTTACCTACTCACAATGACGTGATGTTTTAAGCTTAGTTTTTACTCCTTACTGTCGCATGCTCTATGCGCTTTTCATAGTTACTACCCTTAAAAATCCTATGTACATAAATACCCGGTGTATGGATATGGTCCGGATCAAGTTCGCCGGGTTGTACCAGTTCTTCTACTTCGGCAATGGTTACCTTACCGGCCATAGCCATTACCGGGTTAAAATTACGCGCGGTAGAGCGATATACCAGGTTGCCCATAGTATCGCCTTTCCAGGCTTTTACAATGGCGAAGTCGGCATTAAAAGCCATCTCCATTAAATAATCTTTACCGTTAAAGTTGCGCACTTCTTTGCCTTCGGCCACTTCGGTGCCAATACCCGCAGGGGTGAATATGGCAGGCATACCGTAACCGGCGGCCATACAGCGGGTAGCCAGCGTACCTTGGGGTATCAGTTCAACTTCAAGCTCGCCGCTTAGTAACTGGCGTTCAAATTCGGCGTTTTCGCCCACGTACGATGAGATCATTTTTTTTACCTGGCGCTGCTTCAGCATCAGGCCGATACCGAAGTCATCAACCCCGGCATTATTGGAGATACAGGTGAGTTGCTTAACCCCCTTTTTTACCAGGGCGGCAATACAATTTTCGGGCAATCCGCATAAGCCGAAGCCGCCCAGCATGAGGGTCATACCGTCGGTAATGTCGCGGATGGCCTCGTCGGCACCACTAACTACTTTATTCATATATTATAATTGGTTGCTATAAAAATAAGTAAAATAAGCCTGAAGCTTATGGTTATATAGATAACTTATTAGGGGAGGTTTGTGTTTTATGGATTTAGGGGATATTATTTTGCCTTAGCTCAAGTTTTGCGCGATGGCAAAGGCGCTGGGGAACTTGGGGCGTGAATTTTTTAGGACGATAAATTCGGGGGGGGGACAAGTCAGCCGTGCACCTTCCGGCACACAGACTTGCGCCAAAAAGAGATTGATTTAACATTGATTTATAGGTTTTATAAAACAATTAGAAATTAATTTTATTATTAATTAACACATCAAATATCAAAACCTATGGAATTACGAGACGACGAGTTCAGGAGCGACGAGCTTAAACACCCCGAACATGAAGAAAATAAACCCAATGCTTACCGGGTGGATGACGACAATAATGAGGATGAAAAAGGCCTGAAACGAAGCTATCTGTTTGGCAGCTCAGAAATGAAAAGCCCAAATGACCCGGGTATGGAAGGGAACGGTATGGGAGGCCAAAACTTTGGCCAAAACAATATCACCCCGGCAGGTAACGATAAAGACAATCCCTCACAAATGGCGGGCAATAATAACGAATACTTTAATCGCACTCAGCCTGCCGAGGAACATCCCGAAAACAGCAATTTTAAAGACCCTAACCAGGCCGGTAACGCTAACTACAGCAATGCGATCAACGTATCACAAAACGGCCGTTCGGATGAGGACAATGGGCAAACGGAAACCAGTGATGGCAAGCCCAACCCTCAGCAGCAGTACCAGGAAGGAACTGCTGACGATGATGGGGATAGTGATAAAAAACAGCAAACTAATGTTCCGGGGCCTAACGAGCTGCCTGATCAGCAGAGGGTAGGGGAGTAAGGTTAAATTTTATGTCATTGCGAGGAGCGAGTGGGAATGAGCCTTGGGGCGACGTGGCAATCTCGTCGTTTTGCAATCCGAAAAGCATATTTGCCCTGTATTGCTACGAGATTGCCGCGCTACGCTACCCATGACAACTTAAAAGGGGTGTCATGCTGAGCCCGTCGAAGCATGGTGGGTAGGCCTCTGCGCGCGAGTCTTCGACAGGCTCAGACTGACAGGCCCTCTTTTGTCATTTCACCTTCAGAGGCCTCCGGATTTAAACACTCGCAATGACATGGTTTTATATTTTACCACTTAACCGTCTTCTCCATAAAAGCGATCAAATCATCGGCCATAGCTTGCTGCTCTTTCAGGCTCGGGTGACCCGGGGTGTTTTTATACGGGATAAAATGGGTATAAATTTCTTTATCATTTAAAGCAGCAACGGCCTTTTCGATATAACCAGGCCATGGCGAACCTGCTTTGGTTGCATCCATGCTGCCAAGCGCGCAAATGATCTGTGCTTTAGGATATACCTTGCGGATGCTTTTTACAAACTCTTTATAAGCTTTAATGATCTGCTCCGGCTCGGGGGCTTTACTGCCAAAGCGCTCTTTAAACTGTGGATTGTTGGGTTGGTTTACGATCCACGAATCATTTTGAAACAAGTTGATCACTACCACATCGGGCGTATACTTCTTGAAATTCCAGGTGCTTGTTGGGTCTGTTGGATCAAGGCGGTTATACATTTCGGGCATAATGAGCGGGAACCAGCTTACTGTAATGCCAATACCACTTTTAGAGGTGCAAACATACTGGGCATCAAAGTGACGGGCAGTTAGGGCAGCATAGCTCAGGTAGCCGTTTTCATAAGGGGCGGTGCCACGATCCTGCCCGGTGGTGTCCTCATCGGCATAACCGCAGGTAATGGAGTTGCCGAAAAATTCGATCTTACGTTTTTTAGCCTCTGGTGCAGTTAATGCGTTGGCTTCTTTGGCCAAGGTAAACTGATAAAAAAAGGTTTTGCCTTTGTCCCATTCGGTACGTTTAAACAGCTCGAGGGTGTGCTTGCCCGCAGGCAGATTTTCGGCAAGGGTATAAGCCTGTTTGGTATTATCAAGGTGAATGGTGTTTACAACCTTGTCATCAACAATGATGGTAAAATAGTTTTCGCCCCGTTCATCCTGCATCACAGCCGATGCGCCTGTTCCATCAAAGTTGATTTTTAAGGATGAACCCGTCCAGTATAGTTCGGCAGCTTCATCGGTTTGATTGATCCGCCCGGTGTAACGGATGCGCTGATCTTTGCTCTTTAAAATAATATTTTGAGCAAGACAGCTTGTTATTGAACCGGTAAATGCAATGAAAAGTACAAGAAAATATAATCTGCGCATCTTTATTAGGGTTTGGCTGCCCTAAAAATAGGAAACTTATATAAAAAGC
Source organism: Mucilaginibacter sp. SJ (assembly GCF_028993635.1). Taxonomy (NCBI): domain Bacteria; kingdom Pseudomonadati; phylum Bacteroidota; class Sphingobacteriia; order Sphingobacteriales; family Sphingobacteriaceae; genus Mucilaginibacter; species Mucilaginibacter sp. SJ. The sequence goes on along the minus strand of NZ_CP118631.1, from coordinate 2,057,939 downwards.
CGATAAGTCATTGGCTTATCCACTAAATATTTGTTAAGAGATTATCATTATGCCGTTGTTGGTGTTGTCACCAACAACTTCTACTTTTTCAATAAATTATGTTTTTTATTTACGTTACCGCTAATAAAACTGGTAAGCAAATGTTGTTGGTGACAACACCAACAACGGCGGGGAAGCGGATAAGTCATTGGCTTATCCACTAAATATTTGTTAAGAAATTATCATTCAATCGGCATCCCAAACTGCAGCAGGTAGCCATTATAATCAAACACTCCAAATTCGCGCATGCCGTAATTAAAATCTTCAATGGGGTAGCAAATCACCGCCCTGTCTTTCAGTTCGCTCCACAATAGATCAACTTTATCTGTCCGGATATAAAACGAGCCGGTAAATTTGGGCACGGTGAACGATGCATTATCAACAGGCAAAGCTAACATGATCTCGATATCATCACGGCTTACCGTGGCCCAGCCCCAGTCCTCATCATAGCCAATACAGGTAAAACCAAGGTTATTAATGTAAAAATCAACACTTTCCCGTACCTGCCGGGTGTATAACATAGGAGCAATAGATTTTAGAGACATAGTTTATTTGAAATAAGTTAAGGTTGAATAGGTAAATTAATGCTAACAAATCGTGAACCGTCATTGCGAGGTACGAAGCAATCCCCGATTGGCAGAGCGAATATGCAAATGCGCTTTGTATAGTTTGGGATTGCTTCGTACCTTATAATGACATTCCTTGTTATTTGGTTATTTATTTTAACCTTGCCGTTACTTCAAATATACATAAGTTATTCCATCTCCGCCACGGTCGGCATGTTCATCCTCCATGCGGTCAACCTGTTCATATTTTTTGAGGTATTGCCTGATCATTTTGCGTAAAATTCCATCGCCTTTACCATGAATGATCTTGAGGTTGTTAAAGCCCATCATCAGTGCACGGTCAAACAGTTTTTCAATGGCGTGAAGCGCATCTTCGGTGCGCTGGCCGCGCACATCAATCTCCGGACTAAAACTGGCCATGTCATTGGTGTGCGAACTGAAATTTCGCCTGATCTCTTTGGGAACAGACGATTTAGATACTTTAATCACCCGTTTCTTTTTAGCAACGGTGCGCAAATCGCCAATGGCAATTACCACGTTCTCCTTGATGATCTCAATTACCTGGCCCGTAGTTTCCGAATCGGTGAGTTTCACCCAGTCGCCTGGTTTCAGCTCTTCATCAACAGGAGCTGTAGGTTTTGGCGCCTCAGTTTTAACGGTGTTCTTTTTAAGTTCAACATTCAGGTTTTCGCGCAGCTGGCGGGTTTTTTCCTTATCGGCGTTGCTGCTCTTAATTTCGGATATGGTATTTTCAACCAGCTTGTTGGCGTTAAGGATAATATTCTTGGCCTGATCTTTAGCTTCTTTAATGAGCGAGCGTTGGTTTTCTTCGAGATAGTTTTTCAGTTTCTCGTTTTCGGCCAGCAGCTCATTAACCTTGCGCTGTTGTTTGTCCAGTTTTTGTTTGGTTTCAAAAATAGAACGCTTTTCACGCTCCAGGTCAACCAGCAGGGTATCAACCTTTTTTTGCCCTTCGCTTATTTTGTTTTTGGCGAGGTTAAGCACGTTTTGCGGCAAGCCTATTTTTTGGGCGATCTCAAACGCATATGAACTGCCGGGTTTGCCAATCTCCAATTGGTACAGCGGCCTCATCTCAATGTTATTGAACAGCATAGATGCATTTTCAATGCCTTCGGTATTGCTGGCAAATATTTTAAGGTTGGAGTAGTGGGTGGTTACCATGCCTTTAACCTTTTTTTGATTCAACGATTCCAACACGGCCTCGGCAATCGGCCCGCCAAATTGCGGATCGGTACCGGTGCCAAACTCGTCTATCAGGATCAGGGTTTTGCCGTTGGACTGCTCCACAAAATTTTTCATTTTGGACAGGTGGGCGCTGTACGTACTCAAATCACTTTCTATCGACTGGTCATCACCGATATCGACAAAAAGCTGTTTAAATACACCTACAACACTGGCTTCATCGGCAGGGATGAGTAAACCAGCCTGCACCATCATCTGTAATAAACCAACGGTTTTCATACAAACAGATTTACCGCCGGCGTTAGGGCCCGATACCACGATGATGCGGGTACCTTCGTCTATCTGCATATTGAGCGGAACAACCGTTTTCTTTTCGGCCTTAAAATTCAGGAACAATAGCGGGTGGCGGGCATTGTATAGCTTAACTCTTGCCTCGTTTATCACCTGCGGCATTTCGGCCTCAATATCAATAGCAAACAGGGCTTTGGCGCGCACAAAATCAAGCTTGGTTAGCAAACCATGGTAGGAGAGCAGCAAAGGTACATAAGGCCTTAACTCGGTAGTTAAGGCGGTCAGAATTTTTACTATCTCCCGGCGGCGTTCAAATTCCAGGTCGCGGATGCGGTTATTGAGCACAAAAACTTCTTCGGGCTCAATATAAACTGTTTGGCCAGAGGCCGACTCGTCATGCACAAAGCCTTTCAGTTTGCGTTTGTTTTCGGCCAGCAGGGGGATCACCAGCCTGCCATCACGTACAGTTAAAGAACCATCGGCAGCCCAGCCGTTTGATGTGGCATTTTTAAAAACCATATCAATTTTTTTGCGGGCTTCCTGCTCGGCTTTGGCAATGCCTGTGGTAATTTCCATCAGCTCGCGCGAAGCATTGGGCCTGATCTTGCCTTTCTGATCAATCACGGCGTCTATCTTTTTAAGGATCGCCTTTTCAATAGGCAGGTGCTCAAAAAGGGCCTCAAGGTTAGGGTACAGGCCTTCACGCTCGTTAAAATAGGCAATTACGGCAAATACCGTGGTTAACGAAGCCTGAACCTGGTAAAACTCTTCTTCGCTTAAAAAAACGCCCTCTATACGGGCTTTATTGGCAAGGGACTTTATATCGAAAAAATGCTGGATGGGCAGGGCCTCATCATTAACCAGGATATTCTTAAATTCGTTTGCCTGGCTCAGGAATTTATGGATCTGGTCGTAATTGCTCATCACCTGGATCTTGTCAACCATCTGTTGACCCATTTCGCTCAGGCAATGTGCTTTTATCAGTTCTTTTATCTCGGTAAAACCCAGCTTATCTACACTGTTTTGGGGGTAAAGCATCAGGTTATGACTTTAAGTTTTTTAACGAGTCGGCTTTGCGGGCTCTCTTGCTTTTGCGGGGATGGAATCTCCCGGCCGAGTCGGTTTTTAGTTTAGTTTTTAAATTTTTCAATGAATCGGCTTTGCGGGCTTCCGTGTTTTCATGCGGATGAGTTTTCCTTGCCGAATCTATTTTAGTTTTAATATTTAAGTTTTTTAACGAATCGAGCTTACGCGTAGCCTTGCTCTGTTCTGTTTGCACTTTGGCAAGCGAATCGGTTTTACTTTTAATTTTTATATCCACCTGGTCATAAATGGCCAGCAGTTTATCGGGCTGCATGGCGTAGTACCGCATGCTGCGGTTAAAATGCGCGGTATCGGTATGCAGGCGCTGAAACATGGCAATATATTTACCCGCGCCGTATTTATACAAACTATCGGGTATCTGCGTAGTATTATACAGGCTGCCGTCGATGATGTGCATTTCGGTTAAAACCGCTACCATGGCGTCGGGTTTGAGGACGTCGTTGGGAATACTTTTGCCATTGCAGGCACATAAAAAAAGTGCTGCAGAAAAAAACAAGGTTATATATTTATGCATTCAGTAATTTAGCGGCTGATTAATTAAGCAAATTTACGGATAAATGAGCATTGCAGATAACATCAGAAGCTTAAAAAAGGAAACGGAAGCAGATAAGGTAATATTATTGGCCGTATCAAAAACAAAACCTGTTGCAGATGTACAGGAAGCCTATGATGCCGGACAGCGCCTTTTTGGCGAAAATATAGTGCAGGAAATGGTTGAGAAGTATGAGCAACTGCCTAAAGATATCGAATGGCATTTGATTGGTCACCTGCAAACCAATAAGGTAAAGTATATAGCGCCTTTTGTAAGTATGATCCAGTCTGTTGATAGCCTGAAGCTTTTGCACGAGATCAACAAACATGCTGAAAAAGCCGGAAGGGTAATTGATTGCCTTTTGCAAATTTATATAGCCGACGAAGAAACCAAATACGGACTGGGTTTTGATGAAGCGATTGAGTTGCTGCGGTCTGATGAATTTGCTACGCTAAAGAACGTTCGTATCCGTGGCTTGATGGGTATTGCTACCAATACCGATAACGAAAAGCAGATTAAAGAAGAATATTACGAACTGAACACCTTTTTCGAGGGCATCAAACAAAGCTATTTCCGGAAGGAAGAAAGTTTTGATGTCCTGTCAATGGGTATGTCGTCGGATTATAAACTGGCTATTGAGCAGGGCAGTAATATGGTAAGGTTGGGCAGCACGATATTTGGAGGCAGGGTAATTAAGCATTGGAAGAATAATTGACTGGAATTTGTCTGAACCGGAATTTATGGAATTAAAGAATTGACAGAATGAAATTACCATTCAAATAATTCGCTTAATTCGATAAATTCCGGTTCAGACGAAAATCCCGCGCGTTCCGCCCGTTGTTGGTGTTGTCACCAACAACATGTTTTTTGAAATGAAATTAAGTGTTCAATTTTTTAAAAACGGGTGTTCAGTTTGTAAGATTGTGAAAAAGCTAAGTATTTGATTGTCAGTTATTATGTGTTCATTTTGTTTGAATGGGCAATAATCCGTAAAATTAAATGGTTGATTATCAATTGATTTTTTTGTGGAATATCTGTAAGTGTTCACACCTAAAAAAGTTGAACACCTGTTAAAATAAATAGAAAGTTGTTGGTGACAACACCAACAACGGCGCAGAATTGACTGAATGTTTGCCAAATTCGATAAATTCTCTTAATTCGTTTAATTCGAGTTCAGACAATTAATAACATGAATAATACAGAAAATAAAATTGAAAGTCAGCCCCCTCTTCAGGGGGCCGGGGCATTAATTATAAGGGAAGCTATTCAAACCGACTGTCCGCGCCTGATGGAGCTGGTGCATGAGCTTGCCCTCTATGAAAAAGCCCCGGACGAGGTTACCGTAACCTTGCAGCATTTTGAAGAAACCGGGTTTGGCCCTAACCCGGTATGGAAAGCTTTTGTGGCCGAAGTTGACGGCGTTGTGGTTGGTTTTGCCTTGTACTATGTTCGCTACTCCACCTGGAAAGGCTCCCGCATGTACCTGGAAGACCTGATCGTAACCGAAGAGATGCGCGGCAAGAAGATCGGCAAACTGCTTTTCGACAGGCTGCTCCGGGAAGCTAAAGAGAAAGGTTTCAGCGGTATGGTTTGGCAGGTGCTCGACTGGAATGAACCGGCCATTAACTTTTACAATAAGTACGGCGCGAATATTGAGGCGGGCTGGTTAAATGCTTCGCTTTCAAAAGAGCAGTTGTTAAACTACTAATACTATACCTATGAAAAATCTGTGCCTGGCGTTTTTTCTGGCGATGGGATTATCATCGTGCCAGTGGGGCGTTCCTAATAAAATTCCCGAGAAGTCATTTGATACCCTGCGTTATGCTTATAAAGTTATCAAAGCACGGGCGGCAGATTGCGGTGCTAAGGCCGATAGCGCCTGTACGGTAGTGAAAATTAACTACCCAGTTTTTGACAGCGCAAAAACTTTAAATGATACCGTAACCCGTAAGCTTACATTGATGTTTGCTACGGATGGAAGGCCCGACACCAGCCTGGAGCTGATGAGCAAAAAGTTCCTGAAATCATATGATGATTTCAGGAAGACTGACCTGCGGTCGGGAATGTTTTTTACGCTGGATGATTCCGTTAAGGTAATCCACCAGGATTCGAGCTTAACAACGCTCGAAGTGCGGGGTTATTCATATACCGGCGGCGCTCATGGCAGCACATCTGTCGGCTTTATAAACTGGGATACCAAAGCCGGTAAAAACCTCAAACTTGATGATGTGCTTGTTGAAGGGTATCATGATAAATTAAATGCCGTTGCCGAAAAGATCTTCAGAAAGAATGAAAAATTAAGTGATACCGCATCTCTCGCCACCAATTATTTTTTTAAGGATAACAAATTCGCGCTCAATACTAATTTTTCCATTACGCCACTTGGGATTAAATTTTTGTACAATCAGTATGACATTAAACCATACGCGGCCGGTATTACCGAATTGTTTATTCCATACGCACAGATCAAATCATTAGTACAGCCGGGTTCGGTTGTAAGTCAATTCATTAAATAAATGCTTGTTTTTAAATTCGGAGGGGCATCAGTTAAAGATGCTGCGGGTGTTACCAACCTTGCTAATGTTGTAAAACAATATACTGATCAACAATTGCTCATCGTGATATCGGCCATGGGCAAAACCACCAACGCGCTGGAGAAGCTTACCAAAGCCTACATGGAGCAAACCGATGATATGCATGAGATCTTTAACCAAGTCAAAGAGTATCATTACAACATTCTGAGCGGATTATTTGAACCGGGGCACCCTGTATTTGATGAAGTTGCCAATACCTTTGTGGAGATTGACTGGGCCATTGAGGATGAGCCACACGATAGCTATGATTTTGTATATGATCAGATCGTATCCATCGGTGAGCTGGTGTCAACCCGAATAATTAACGCCTACCTGAACCAGGCTGGGCTCAAAAGTAAATGGCTTGATGTACGCGGATATGTGCATACAGATAATACCTACAGGGAAGGCATAGTTGACTGGGATAAAACTAAAGCAAGTATCAGCAAGGATCTTCCAACCTTACTTGAAAAAAGTATTGTTGTAACCCAAGGCTTTTTAGGTGGTACCTCCGAAAATTTTACCACCACGCTTGGCCGCGAAGGGTCTGATTACACAGCATCTATATTTGCAGCTTGCTTAGGTGCCGAATCGGTTACCGCCTGGAAAGATGTTCCGGGCATCCTGAACGCCGATCCGAGATTTTTTGCTGATACGGTTAAATTTGATGAGCTCTCCTATACGGAAGCCATCGAAATGACCTATTACGGGGCCAGTGTCATCCACCCAAAAACTATCAAGCCGTTACAGAATGCACGGATCCCATTGCTGGTAAAGCCCTTTACAGATCCATCAGCACCAGGCACCATAATTAAAGAGGATGGACATAATCAGTTTACAAAACCGGTGATCATTTTGAAGCAGAACCAGGTATTGCTATCAGTATCAGGCAAGGATTACTCGTTTATAACGGAAGATCACCTAAGCGATGTGTTTCGCCTTTTTGCTCAAAATAATGTTAAGGTAAATGTGATGCAAACTTCCGCATTAAGTTTTTCAGTTTGTTTCGACCTGAACGAAGAACGTTTTGAAAAGCTGTTAAGTGGTCTTAAGCAGGATTTTAAAGTGAAGTATAATGAGGGTTTAACACTCATTACTGTACGCCATGATGGGGTAAATACTATTAAGCAACTAACAGAAGGTAAAACTATTTTGTTGGAGCAAATTAGCAGGAATACGATACAGGTGGTGGTTAAGTAAACGTAAAAAAAGTTAGTTTATAAACATTCGGCTGTGTTTAAATACCCGCCTTTAGCCCCAAAAAGCTATATTTGGGCATGAAGGCAATCAACACCATCAAGGATTCAGCTAATATCGGACTCGGGATTTTATCAGCAGCTTTTGGCCTTAAGGGTTTTTTACTTTCAAGCCATTTTATCGACGGAGGGGCCACCGGGGTTTCCATGCTGATATCTGATATAACCTCTATTCCTATATCGATATTGATCTTTGTTATCAATGTTCCTTTCTTGTGGCTTGGTTATCGCAAGCTTGGGCTTTGGTTCGCGATTAAAAGCACGGGGGCCATTGCGCTTTTATCGCTTTGCCTGGCATTGGTCAGCTTTCCGGATGTTACTCATGATAAATTGCTTACCGCGGTATTCGGCGGTGTATTTATTGGTACCGGCAGCGGGTTGGCCATGCGCGGCGGAGCTGTGCTTGATGGCACTGAAATAGCCGCCGTACTGGTAAGTAAAAAAACGCAGCTGCTTAAGGTGAGCGATTTTATTTTGCTGCTTAACGTTTTGATATTTGGGGTTGCAGCCTCGGTACTGGGCGTTGAACCGGCCATGTATTCGATATTAACCTATATGGCCGCCGCCAAAATGATCGACTTTTTGCTGAACGGCATCGAACAATACTCGGGTATTACCGTGATCTCGACCAAAAGCGATGCGATACGGAGGGCGATAACGGTTACGCTTGGTAGGGGTGTTACCATTTACCAGGGGAAAAGTGGTTATGGAAAAGACGGTCATGTGAATGATCCCCGTGATATTGTTTTCACAGTGGCTACCCGTTTGGAAATTCCATCATTAAAACAAACTATTCTTCGTATCGATCCCAAGGCCTTTATTGTACAGCAAAGTATTGATGACACTACAGGCGGGTTGTTGAAGCGCAAGAAACTACATTAAGAGAGCTTAAAGCTTAAAGCCGAAGGCCGAAAGCTTTTTTTTAAGCATCTTTAAATAATGGTAATAGGATAGCGGTTTCTGGCTTTTAGCTTTCCGCTTTAAGCCTTCAGCTTAAAGAACGCTTACCGGGTGCTTATGATCATCAATGGCAACAAAGGTAAAAGTGCCGGTGATGGCTTTTTCGCGCACAAAGGAGTACATTTCTTCAATATAGATTTCAACCAAGACTTTTAGGCTGGTATTGCCGATATGGGATATACGGCCAACAAGTTCAATAATGGTACCTGCAGGGATAGGGCGGTTAAAGTCGATCCTGTCGGATGATACGGTAACCATTTTTTTACGGGTGAAGCGGGTGGCCGTAATGAAAGCTACTTCGTCCATCATGGCCATTGCCGAACCTCCGAAAAGTGTTTCGTAATGATTGGTGTCGCTCGGGAACACGGTTTTGAATATCCGTGATTCGGCTTCTTTAATTCGTTCTTCAGTAGTCATTGAGTTGAATTTTAACTCCCTCTCCTTTGGAGAGGGTTGGGCTGAGGTTGCTTATCTCAATTTACCCCACTTTAAATAAGTAGCGCCCCATGAAAACCCTGCGCCAAATGCTGTCAGGATCATGTTATCGTTCTCTTTAAAATCTTCTTTGTAATCCCATAACGCCAGCGGGATAGTGGCAGCTGTGGTGTTACCATAACGGTCGATGTTGATCTTAACACGGCTTTCAGGTAGGCCCAAAGCATCACCTACGGCGTGGATAATGCGGTAATTTGCCTGGTGGGGTATTAGCCAGTTGATATCATCTATGGTAAGGTTGTTACGCTGCAGTACAGATGTGCAGCTTTCAGTCATCCCTTTTATAGCAGCTTTAAAAACTACACGGCCATCCTGGCGTATATAATGTAGTTTGCCATCAATAGTTTCTTCTGATGCCGGGTTCATAGAGCCGCCGCCGGGTACATATAAATGCTCCCTGCCGTGCCCATCTGTTTTAAATACACTGTCAATAACGCCAATATCTTCGGTAGATGGTTCAAGCAATATCGCGCCGGCGCCGTCGCCAAAAAGGATACAGGTGTTACGGTCGGCATAGTTTACAATGGCGCTGTTTTGATCGGCACCGATAACTATTACTTTTTTATAACGGTTGCTTTCAACCAGGCTCGAGCCAAGGGTAAAGGCATAAAGGAAACCACTGCAGGCTGCATTAACGTCAGACGCCCAGGCATTGCTTAAACCACATTTATCACAAACGATGCTGGCGGTAGAGATAAGCAGGTAATCGGGTGTTGAAGTGGCTATAATAACGCAGTCTATTTCAGAAGGATCAATTTTGGCATTTTCAAGTAGATTTTTCACCGCAAAGGCGGCCATGTCTGAAGTAGCCATTGATCTGTCGGCGAGGATTCTTCTTTCTTTGATCCCTGTACGCGAAACTATCCAGTCGCTGTTAGTTTCAACCATTTTTTCTAAATCACTGTTAGTTAAAATGTTGTCAGGAACATAGCCACCTACACCGGTAATCACCGCACTGCTTTTTAATGCCATAAATATTATATACTCTCAAAAAAACATGCAAAGATAGAGAAATTTGACGGTTTAAAGTTGTCATGCAACTGTATGTTTATACAATCTTATCTTCCCGCACACAGATAATTTGCCGTTTATCGACACAAAAAGGCAGCTAACCGACACATGTTTCAACACTGACTATACCACTTTTACTTTTGAATCAACGATTTAGATTAAACTTAAAAGGAGAACATACAATGGAAAGAAAGAACTTTTTAAAAAGCCTGGTAATCGGCGCAGTGTCATCGTCGGTATTGGTTGAAGCCTGCAAAAAAGATGCGGATACCGCCACAACTACTACAACTTCATCTTCCGGCAGTACTTCAGGTTCAACCGATTCAGGCACTTGCAGTGTTGTGCCTACCGAAACGGAAGGTCCGTATCCAACGCATTCGCCTGCATCATATGTAAGGAGCGATATTACCGATGGCCGTACAGGGTATAAGCTTACCGTGAAAATTACAATCAACAACAGTAATAATAGCTGTAGCGCGCTTTCGGGAGCGTTGGTTGATATCTGGCATTGCGATGCGGAAGGCAATTATTCTGAATATGGCGGCAGCGGCACACAATCAACAAATTATACTTCCGTACATTTTTTGCGTGGCAGGCAAACTACCGATTCAAATGGCCTGGTAACTTTTACTTCTATATTTCCAGGTTGGTATACGGGCAGGGCTACGCATATTCACGTTCATGTGTATAACTCATCGGGTACATCATTGAAAGTAACGCAGATCGCTTTTCCGGAGGGCACCGGCACGGCCCTGGCGGCTGTTAGCGGTTATGCTAAAGGCATGAGCGGATATACGTATAATGCGAGTGATAATGTGTTTAGCGATGGGTATACGCTTGAAACTGCTACTGTTACCGGTAGCACCACTGCCGGTTTTGTATTAGCTATCAGTTTAAGTGTGCCTGCTTAAAATTTTAATCTTGTTTTGTAACAGGGCGCCGGCTGTCGCCGGCGTTTTTGTTTTTTGAACCATCATATGCAAAAGCGCGTCATCATTTTATGTTATCGTAAAATCATCGATATCCGGTCGGTTAAGCAATGGGATAAGCTGGTTTTTGAAAGCACCTACCTGGAATTTAAAATGCAGGCCCAGAATTTTAGCCAGGGAACAGCCTATACTTCTTATGCTGAATTGTTAAGGAATGTGCCCAATGCCCAGCGTTTAACCGGTATGGTTATACCATCGGTTACCGGTTATATTCAGCAGCTTGGCGGTATTATGCCCGATATTTTAAATAATGTTGGCCGGCGGTTCCTTACATTCAGCAAGTTTCAGCTGGAGATCATCAATTCGGATATTAATGATAAGGACAAGCACCAGATCGCGGTCAATTTCTATTCCGAACCACTGATCTGGCATGATACCATCGACAGCTACTTGCTGATATCTGATCATACACCAGAAATCCAACAATTTGCCGAAAATAATAGCATATCTACTAACCTTATGCAATTGCAGCCGTATATAAATATAACTTCACTGCAATATCACAATTAACATGGAAAAGATCTCACCGGGACAAATACATTTAGCCGACCAAAGAGGTTTCACGAAAACCCACACCTTGAGGCGTTACAGCAGTTTTAACTATGGTAACTACTTTAATGAGCATCGTAAACCCTTTGGCCGGTTGGAGGTATGGAATGATGAAATGCTGGCGGGCGGCAGTTCGGTTGATGTCGCCGTCGAAAACTCCGGCTGGTTTATTTTAATGCCGGTAACCGGCGAGGTATTGTTAAAAAGGGTAAATGGAGATATCCGCCTGATTGATGTTGGAGAGCTGTTTGTAGGTTATGCTGTTGCCGGTGAGGGGCTTGAATTAACTAATCTTTATAAAAGCGATTGGATCAATTACATTTATTTTCAGTTAAAAGATGATGAGGTTATAGATCTACCGCGCGACGCGGTTTTTAAATTTGATATTACCAACAGGCAAAATGAACTGATCGACCTGGTCCCCACCAGCGGAATGCATCCGTTTCGATTGCATGCAGGGGTATTTGGCGGGAGGGCGGATGCGCTTTATCAACTTAAAAACAATAAATCGTTGTTTTACGCATTTGTGCTTGCCGGGGCTTTTGAGCTGCAGGGCCGCCTGATGCATGAGCGTGACGGATTGGCGTTATGGCAGTTGGAAGAGGCTGACATGGAAGCATTAAGCAATAACGCGGTGATTGCGATATTGGAAATATTGCAGTGATTTTAGAACTGCATGTAATATTATGCGATTGGTCAGTGTTTTTTTAGCAACTATAATCCTGTTTAATGCATCATTGATGTCACGCTTCCCTGTAAATCTGTTGAATTAGTGAGAAAACAATAAAGGAGTGTTGGGTGTAATAAATTGAAAAATAGCTATAAGTAGCTATTTTTTCTATGACGGGATTGTCGCAAATTTACGGGAACCAATATAACTTAATCCCCTCCTGCAATGAAAAGGTTTTTCGTTTTGTTTATTGTGCTATTAAGTACAACATTTTGTTTTGGGCAGCTTCCCTATAGTGAAAAAGGTGTCACCATTAGCTATGACGGCAATAAAAAAATAGGTACACGATACGAAGAAAAGTGTAAAGCTACATTAGATGTTTATAGAGTTACCGGAACTGTAAAAAATAACAACAGTGATAAAGCGGTTAGATTGAAGGCAACGGCGTTAACTTTCAACGGTAATGACTGTGGCTGGTATGAAGGCCATTATGGAATTGAAAGTGAGATTTACAGTATTAATTTTTCAAACAATCAGAATTGGCACGGGCAATGGGTGGATATTTTACCTGATGGCCGGCTTACGCTCTCTGCAGAAGTATTGGTAAGCCAGGACAGAGGCTGTCCCGAACCTGGATATCGTTTTCAGTTCGATCTCGTTACTTTACAGGAAAAACCAACCCAGGCTCAGCAGGCCCCGGTCAAAAATTCTCTCCAATGGTCAAACTGGCAGTCTTTTAGCATTGACAATTGTAATCCTAATATCGAATACAGGTATCTCGTGGAGCGGGGCAACGCCTTAAATTACCAGGTACACATGTGGTTTGAAGTTAAAAATAACAATGACAAAACCGTCTCTTACCTGTTTAATTTATTAGATGATAAGGGGAAGGTTCATTTTGGAGATCAGCACGTTACCCAACCCGGTGAAACAACTCGTTTTGTACATAAAATGAGTGGTGACATTATAAAAAGATGGAAACTGGCGAATTTGGTTTATACTAATACAGGAAAACCTGTTTGTGAAAAGCAGCAGAGCACCAATTTCAATCCCCCGGCGGGTAATAAACAAAATACGCCGGCGGCCAATATTCAAACAGCTAACCAGGGCAGTCAAAATACAAGTAATAGCGGTAGTACAAGAACCGGGATAAAAGGTAATAGCGGGGAATTTACCTATAAGGGGCTCAGATACGCCGGGAAATGCACATCTAAACCCCGAGATCAGGACTGTAATGGTGGTAGTATATCTGTATCAATGCAATCGGACGAGAGAACAGTATGGATTTATAATATGCCCCAGAACAGTAGCGGAACCTATAATATAGGAAACGGTTTGGGCGGTAATTGCGAGTTACATTTTATCTTACCCTTCTTTAATGCTGGTAAATACCAACCAGAGGGGTCTTCAAGTGGCACGCTTACTAAAACATCAACCAGTAGTTTTACATTTACCTGTAAACTTTCAAACGGTGAAACCATTACCGGTTCTGGAAATTATGGCAGCTCAGAGGTTAAATCTGATGTTGTAAAACCAGAACAGCAACCTGTTGCCTCCGGGCAATCGCCGGTAGATGTAAAACAAGAAGCCGAGAAGTTTTTAGCCGAAAATAGTAAGAAGCCTGGCATTATTACCACACCCAGCGGCCTGCAGTACGAAATAATTAGCCAGGGCTCAGGGCCAAAACCATTATCGTCAGATAAAGTTAAGTACATTTGCTCGTGGGCCACTATAATCGGTAAGGAAATTAAAGACACCCACGAGGGCCGTACGCCGGTCGAACGTATTGTTAATCAAATGGTTCCAGGTATGGCAGAGTGTTTAAAATTGATGAGCGTTGGCAGTAAATACAGGATGTTTATTCCGGCTAAACTCGGGTACGGCGAATCGACGACACCTGGTTATATATATATTGGGGAGGTAGAATTGCTTGGGATAGTGAAATGAAAGATGTTATAATTGAGAGGAGTTCATTGGTATTAATAAACTCCTCTCAATTTGGATATTCTCCATTTAAATAGCCATACCACCTGATGCTTCAATACGCTGGCCATTAACCCAACGCGCATCTTCGGTACAAAGAAAAGCTACTACGCCGCCGATATCTTCTGCAACGCCCGGCCTGCCCAATGCAGTTATGCTGCTCACCATTTTCTGTGTTTCTTCGCTATTGCGCAAATGGCCGCCGCCAAAATCGGTCATGATAGCACCGGGAGCAACCACATTGGCCCTGATACCTCTTGCGCCGAGTTCTTTAGCCAGGTAACGGGTGAAAACTTCTACCGCGCCTTTCATGGATGCATAGGCCGAAGAACGCGGAACTGATACCCGCGTCAACCCGGATGATACGTTGACAATCCCACCGCCATCGGCCATCAACGGGATCAATTTTTGAGTTAAAAAGTATACACCTTTAAAGTGCACGTTCAACAAATCATCAAAAAATTCCTCGGTAACATCGCTGATGGCGCTGTAACCGCCTTGTCCCGCATTGTTAATTAAAAAGTCGATATGATCGGTTCCAAATTTATCCGTCAAAACTTCACGCAGTTTTTCGGTAAATGCATCAAAGCTTTTAATTACTCCGGTATTGAGTTGCAATGCTGCTGCCTTTGCGCCGCTTTGTTCTGCAAGGTTAACCACCTTTGCTGCCTCCTCTGCATTGGTATTGTAGGTTATAATAACATCTATTCCTTTTTCGGCAAGCCTTAAGGCCATGTCCCGGCCTAAGCCACGGCTGCCGCCGGTAACTACGGCAATTTTATTTCTGTTTTCCATTTCTTTTTGTTTTGATACAAAAGTAAAACAGATAGGAGGGGAGGCGTTTTAATAAATCAATCCATTATTTACAAAATTCAAATAATGGTTAAAATATCGGCGCTTTTAATAATCGTACAACTGTGGTTTAAATCTTTTAGCCAGGTAGCCGGTAGCTTTTTCTAAATCGATATCAGCTATAATTACACCGGTTGTGCCATAAGCCTGGTAAACTAAACAGGTGCCATCCGGTGCTATAATCGAACTTGCCGATTCCGGATAAAGCGAACCATAATTGGAACTGGCAAAATAGACGGTATTTTCCAGCGCCCGCATCATCATGGCCTTTTCGTAATAGGGGTTTGCCATACTTCCCCATTCCGTAAGCAGCACGCCTTCGGTATTACTGCCCGAAAAATGCGGGTGGAAAACAATGTGCGCACCATTGCGGGCTGCCCACCTTACCGATTCGGGATAACGGAAACCCTCGTGGCAAATGGTAATGCCAAATTTTAAGCCGTTTACCTCAAAAATACTTCGCTGGTTGCCCGGCACCCAAATGGTATCTTCCGATGGGTCTAACTGGTTTTTAGTTTGATATCCAAGCACTTCGCCGGTTTGGGATACTACATGTGCAAGGTTTAAAAGCCCGTCTTTGCCGTACCAATCCATAGGCATAATTACTGCTATATTATTTTCAGAGGCCATCCTGCATACTTCATTTAATGCTGATTGCAGTATTTCCGGCGATGTTGGCTCCGGATCGGCTATCATACCCGGATATCCCGGTATGTATGATTCAGGAAAACAGATAACCTCTGCCTGTTGTGACGCTGCATCCTTAATCAGCTTTTCGGCTTGTTGCAAACCATCATTAATTGATTTCGGGAAAGGCGGAGTGACAATGGCTATTTTCATGCGATGTTAATCTTTATGCTAAATTAAATGATTGCTTTTATCTGTGGTTAATAATATCCATTCAAGTGTCAGTTTTTTTATTTCAACGCCGCAGACGGGTAATATTTGTAAAATATGATTGTACATTTGTTATGGAGATCCCCTCCAAATCAATAAATCATCATTCACAATACTTAACATTTACTACCATGATTGAAACAAAAGCGTATGCCGCGCAAAGTGAAACCACGCCGCTTGCTCCCTGGACTTTTGAGAGGCGCGAAGTTGGTGCTCATGACGTGCAGTTTGATATTTTGTACTGCGGCGTTTGCCATTCCGATTTGCACCAAATCAAAAACGATTGGTTCCCCGGCATTTTTCCTATGGTGCCCGGACATGAAATTGTTGGCCGCGTAGTTAAAGTTGGCGAGCATGTAAAAGGTTTTAAAGTTGGCGACCTTGCCGCTACCGGCTGTTTGGTTGACTCATGCCGTACATGCGAAAACTGTAAACGCGACCTTGAGCAATATTGCCTCAATGGCAGCTCACAAACTTATAACGGCCTTGAACAGGATCATAAAACACCCACTTATGGGGGTTACTCAAACACCATTGTTGTTAATGAGGATTTTGTGCTGCACCTTAAGGAAGGGGTTGATCTGGCCGCCGCTGCCCCGTTGTTATGCGCCGGCATCACAACCTACTCGCCGCTAAGGCACTGGAAAGTAGGCAAAGGCCATAAGCTTGCCGTGCTTGGCTTAGGCGGCTTAGGCCATATGGCGGTTAAATTCGGTGTTGCCTTTGGTGCCGATGTTACGGTATTAAGTACATCGCCTAAGAAAGAAGAAGACGCTAAAAAATTAGGTGCTCACCACTTTGTGGTAACTACCGATCCAAAACAGGTTGAAGCAGCTAAAAACTCCTTCGATTTTATTTTGGATACCGTATCGGCCGAGCATGACTTTAACATGTACCTGTCGTTATTACGTACCGATGGCGTTCATATTTGTGTGGGCGTTCCGCCTAAACCAGCCCAGATTGCTGCTTTCAGCTTATTGGGTGGCCGTAAAAGCTTAGCAGGTTCAGGAATTGGCGGCATTAAAGAAACCCAGGAGATGCTTGATTTCTGTGCCGAAAATAACATTGTTTCGGATATTGAAATGATTGATATCAAGGATATTCACACTGCTTATGACCGTATGGAAAAAGGCGATGTGCGTTACAGGTTTGTAATTGATATGGCTACATTGTAAAGTAATTTATAATTGATAACAGAAGGCCGTGCGGGAGCATGGCCTTTTTACTATAGTCATATTTACACCCTTTAAAAGTCGCTTTAGCCCCCTGCATACGAAGGAGCACCGGTTTAATTTTGACATAAAAAATATAATCACTGATATTATGAGAAACTTAGTATTGTTTATGCACATTTCGCTCGACGGTATGGTTGCCCGCACTGATGGCGCTATGGACTGGATCAAAGTGAGCAACGAGCTGTTTGAGTATGCCAATGCCCGCACACAGGTAGCTGATACTGCCCTATATGGTCGTAAAACCTTTGAAATGATGGACGCCTACTGGCCAACAGCAGCCGATGGGCCAAACCCCTCAAAGCATGATATTGAACACGCTACATGGTATAATAATACACTTAAGTATGTAGTGTCTGAAACTACTGCCCGGCAAAATACCGATAAGATTAAATTTATCAGTGATGATGTAAAGGCGCGGATTTCAGACCTCAAAAAACAGGAAGGCAGCGAGATCATCATGTTCGGCAGCCCCGGTCTTGCCCGTTATTTGATGCAGGAAGGATTGATTGACGAATTTTGGCTGTTTATAAATCCGATAGTACTTGGCGCGGGTGTTCCGCTGTTTCCCAATACGGAAATAAAACTTAAACTGGAAAAAAGCACAACTTTCGCCGATGGTGTTCTCGGGGTGCATTATATCAAAGAGTAGTATTTTGCAGGTAGATATAATTGCCGTTATAAAAAAAACTGCAACCTGAGGCAACGCCTTTGCTAAAATGGTAGTAATCATTATGTACACAAAATATTTACTACATGAAATTACTATCAAAGTTAACAGCAGCGGCCCTTGTGACAGGAGCACTGTTTTTTTCCAATACGGTAAAAGCGCAAACCACTCCTGCAAATGCGTTCCGTTTAGGTTTAGGAATTGAAACCGGCTTGCCTACAGGTGTGGCAAAAATTGGCACTACTTTTACTTTAGGTGGTACAGCCCGTTTGCAATATGGTATAAGCAATAGTTTCGCGCTTACTTATACTATGGGCGGGTATCATTTTTTCCAGAAAAAAAATCCGGTTACAGGTAAACGCTATCCAAGCTATGGTGAAATCCCTATTAAATTTGGTTTCAAGGAGTTTTTTGTACCAAGTGTATATGTTGCCGGCGAAGCTGGTATCGCTTACGAAAAACTGGAGGAGGGTTGGGGGCCGCACAGGCTTGATCTTTCGCCTGGTATAGGCTGGGCCAATAAAACCTGGGATGTAAGTGTACGCTATGAAAACTTTTCGGGCGCTAACCAGGATCATTTCGGTATGGTTGGCCTGCGTTTAGCTTACGGATTTGCTTTATAAGGTTTATGAAACTTTGACCAACCCACTCACTCCGTTGTGTTGATTATGCTGACCCTCTTCCCGTTTTGCGGGAGGAGGGTTTTTATTTGTTTTCCGGGTTAACGGTAATTATGCTATCCTGATTAGGATCGGTGTTAACTATCTATTAAAATTATCCCTACCATGGCAATTGATGAGTTTATCTACCAGCTAAATTTTAAAAGTGCCACGCCCTGCCTTGGTAACAATACAGTGGCACCTGCCAGCCCTGATTTACCCTGTAGCGTAACCTGTTTGCCGAACTGTTGTAATTGCCCTGCTTTTTCAAGTTCCTTAATTTGCGCGGCTGTAGGTTTTTGCGGCGAACCCATCTTTTTCCACACTTCATAGGCATTGCTATGCTCATCATCAACGCGGTATTGACTTAGTTTTACAAAGGTGGGTGGCAGGTGTTCTATCCTGATCTTTACGGTTTTCCCTGCATCATGCTGGTCATCGTCATGGTAGTTCCACAGCAATACGGTCATTTCTTTTTTATCTGCGGCTGCCAAAGCACCGATATCTGTATTATTTCCCCTGATGCTTGAATCAGCTACGGTTTTAAGCGAATACATCTGGTCGCCGGTTACTTTCAGGCGTTTGCCTTTCATCATGCCCAGCATCCGGAAAACGTTAAGTACCGGCTTATCAATTCCGTTTGTAGCCAAATCGCGGAAGCCATAAAACCAGGGCTGGTTTTCAAACTCGAACGACCATGATACGGAGCCCATAAAGTTTACGCCTAATGAATCGGCCAGTTGGTATTCCCTTGCTATCGACGCTGCCGTATAGCTCGAATACATGGTGCCATTACGATAAGCATTTGACGGGTTGGTAGCCATGCCGCAGGCTGCACAACCTTCCGGGTCCGATTCGCCTATTACTATCGGCGTGTTTTTAGTTTCGGGGTATGATGCCACAATTTTAAAGCCTTCCCTGATATCGCGGATCTGCGGGGCCATGTTCATGCGCACCCGGCCATTGATCAGCGTAGGCTGCCCTTTGGCATGGAAAGAGATCACATCAATAGGCGAACCTATTTTGCCTGTCGCGTAATTGGTATCAGCTATACAATGTTTAATAAAAGCATTCAAAAATTTCATTCCGCCGGGGCTTGAGCCGCCTGCAACTTCCGGTCCGCCTATGTGTGCAGTGGGCAGTGCCCGTTTTACACCATGTGCGGCATAATCGTATAGTTTAAAGAACTCTTTCATAGTACCTTTCCAGTAGCCTATGTTCGGTTCGTTCCACACTTCCCAGTACCAGCTTTCAACCTCGGCCTGGCCATAGCGTTGTACACAATGCTTTACCCATTGATAAATAAGCTCTTCCCACTTATTATAATCTTTGGGAGGGTAGGCCCATCCTGTGTAAACATCATCATAGTTATCGCCGGGTTTCCAGTAATGGCGATATGGTTTGGGATGAGTTGACAAAGCCTCGGGCATAAAACCAATCTGTGCATAAGGTTTCATGCCCAGTTTAATGTAAGTATCAAAAATACTGTCGACCAAACGCCAGTTATAAACCGGGTTTCCATTGGCGTCTTCAGTGTACGCGTTTGTCGATCCCCATTTCAGCGCCGCTGTGCCGTCACCGCTGGTGAGCAGGTTATGAACCCGCATGCGTACCGGTACAGGGCTTAATGCTGCCAGTTCTGAAAGAAGCTTTCGCCCGTCTTTCATATAGGTATAATTGGGTTCGTCATGTCCAAACCATGCCCAAAAAGGGTACATATCGCCAATTTTATCATGTAGGTTAATGGTGATATTGGCCTGATCCTGGGCAAAAATGCGGCTGCTGATAAATAATAAAAGGCAGGGGATAAGTTTGATGATCTTCATTCAGATAGTTTGGTGGTTTATAAGGAGTACAGATCAAACATAGGTAATTTTATTTATTGTTAAAAGAACAATTAAAATGAAGGCCCTGCCTCTCATCAATTTTAAACGGCATACAACATATTTAATATAATTTACGTTAACAGCGTGTTAATTTATTGTTTACGTACTTCAGAAATTATACAGAATTGAACTGTATAATTGTATTTTATCAGCGCTTAATAAGGGGGATTCTTTGCAAAAGTTCAGGTTTTATTTTATTTCGATGCTATTGGCAGCTTCGTTCTCGCTGCCGTCATATGCCCAGGTTAAGGATACGTTACAAAAAGATGCTGTAAAGAAGGATTCTCTGCAAAAAGACTCTGCCAGGAATATCCTGACATTGCCCGATACGGTTAAGCATCTTCAAAGTAAGTTTCCATCATACATACCGCCGGCTGCTTTTATCACTTATGGCCTGCTATCGTTAAAAGTAGGATTTATACGTAATATTGATTACCGTGTACGGAATGACATGAACAAGGATCATCCCGGTTTTCGCACCAGTGTTGATAATTCACTCCAATATGCGCCAATAGTTTCAGTTTATGCTTTGAACCTGGTCGGCATTCATGGTAAAAATACATTTATTGACCGTACCATGCTGCTGGTGCTTTCTGAAGCCATATTTGCCGGCACCACTTTTGGTTTAAAACGCGTAACCCACCGTGAGCGGCCGGATGGCTCCGATAAGTTTTCGTTCCCTTCGGGGCATACCGGCAATGCCTTTGTCTCTGCCGAGTTTATGGCCCAGGAATATGGCGACCGATCGCCCATATATGGCGGTATAGGATATGCCTTTGCAACCACTACAGCAATCCTGCGTGTGTATAACAACAAGCACTGGTTTAGTGATATCATAGCAGGGGCTGGTTTTGGGATCTTATCAACCAAGGCGGCTTATTACCTGTACCCGCTTATCCGTAACAGCGTGTTTCGCGGCGGAAATGAAAAGGGCAAAAACAATAACTCCTTATTATTGCCAACTTACCAGGACGGAAGGGTAGGCTTAACCTTCGCCAAGAGTTTTTAAACGACTGATCTTATATTTATAATGTACAACCACCTTAGTATTAGGGTGGTTGTTTTTGTTATGGCTGATTTTTTTCAATAAAAAACAACTTAGCTATTGCAACGTACGTTTTTAATACATACCTTTGGTTTATGAGTTTGTTTAAAAAGGGTATTCCTGCTGATGTAACGCCTACCAAAACCGAAATGGATGTATTGCGGGTGTTATGGCAGTACGGTCCGTCGACAGTGCGGTTTGTGCATGATAAGCTTAATGAACAAAAGGAAGCGGTAATTTACACCAGTACCCTTAAGCTAATGCAGGTAATGAAAGAGAAGGGGATGCTTGAGCGTGACGAAACCAATATGAAGCACATTTACAGCGCGGCCGTTGAGGAAAGTAAGGTGAAGGGTAATATGCTTGGTCGTTTTGTTGATTCAATGTATAACGGTTCGCCGAGCGATTTGATGGTAGCCCTGTTGGGTAACGACAAAACATCGGCCGAAGAACTCAAAAAAATAAAAGAGCTGCTCAAAAACATGGACGATCAATAATTAAACTTTACAGATATGTACCTGCTCCTTAACTCCAACATCATTTCCCAAAGCCTGATACAGGCGTTTAGCTGGATGCTGATCCATTCACTATGGCAGGGTTTGTTGTTGTCGGTGGTGAGCGCGGTGGTGATGCTGCTCACCAAAAAAGCAAGCGCGGCAATAAGGTACAACCTGGTGCTTGTACAGTTTTTACTATTTGTTGGCGCCTGTCTGTTCACTTTTGCCTGGGAGTGGAGCAAGCATCCGCAGCAAAATATGGTACAGTTTGGTAATGCCATAGGGGGCAGGGCATCGGCTTTATTAAATCTTAATGCCGATGGGATCCGGAATTTTGCCAATACCTGTATCGGGTATTTTACAACCAACGCACCAATGGTTGTATTGCTATGGTTTGTATTTTTCCTGTTCCGCTCGGTAAAGATGATGGGCGGGCTCATGTTTATCCATACCGCTAAACACAGGCAGATATCCGAACCGGTTGGTTACTGGAAAAGCAGGGTTGAGCTGCTTTGCGAAAAGCTGCAATTGAAACGGGCTGTACGGCTATTAGAGTCGGGTTTTGTAAAAATGCCGATGGTTATAGGGCATCTGAAGCCGGTTATCCTGATCCCGGCAGGTTTGCTGTCAGGTTTGCCGCCCGAACAAGTTGAAGCGGTATTGCTGCATGAACTGGCCCACATCCGCAGGTATGATTATATCGTTAACTTTTTACAAACCGTAGCCGAAACCATATTTTTCTTCAATCCCGGTTTATTATGGATCTCGTCCCTGCTTCGTGATGAGCGGGAAAACTGTTGCGACGATATTGCCCTCGCCCAAACAAAAAATAAACGTGAGTTTATACAGGCATTGATCAGTTTTAAAGAACATTCGCTTTACGGCGCGAGTTATGCAGTTGCATTTCCCGGCAAAAAAAATCAGCTGCTGCAAAGGGTAAGCCGCATCCTGGGGAATAAGATCAAGACAGTAACTGCTGGTGAGAGGGCGTTTTTGATAGGCGGTGTTATCATCTTTTCTGCTATTATAGCCACCGCTGCCATTGCACAGATCAGGAAAATTAATTATCCGGAAAGCAGTAATAATCATACATATAAACAGGAACAACACGCAGCTTCATTTGCCGGCAGCCAATCTGCAGTAATTGTTAAGCGGGCAGATAGGCCTAAATATTCAAAACGTAAATACATTGCCAATGTTCTGAAACCTGTCCGTGCCAATGAAAATATGGTTGCAGCTAACGCTAATCCGGTGTCTCCGCAGGAGCAGCTTGAGCGCGACGCATTGGCGGCGAAGCAGCGAGCCGAACAGGAAAACCGGCCGACTTTTGATAAAGCGCAGTTTAACCGGGAACAGGAACAAGTCAAACGCGACCAGGAGCACGCTAAAATAGACCAGGAACAGGCGCGCCGCGATCAGGAACAGGCCATGCGCGATCAGGCGCAGGCTAAACTTGACCAGGAACAGGCCGAAAGAGATCAGGTACAAGCTAAGCGCGATCAGGAGCAGGCGGTAAAAGATCAGGCGCAGGTAAGTAATCAAAAAAACAGCACCTATAAGGAGTAAAACAAGCGTTCAGGATTAAGCAGCCAATTTTCTTATTTGGGTTGTAAGGCGGGAGTGCACCCTGCTTTATAGGCCGCGGTATGTAATAATCATAAATGTAATTGAATTTTAAAACTGCCCGTGGGCAGAAGGGAAAGCTATTGCCCAATTTTTAACTTTTAAATCAACGGAAAAATGAAAACAAATTATTTAAGAAGTGCCCTGCTGCTGATAGCGGCAACAGCATTAACAACTGCGGCAAACGCTCAGAAACCAGGGAAAAAAACGGCCCTCAACTCTTATAACAATTACGACACCTTTGATGGTAAAGGTCGCGAACGTATCCAAACCAACTGGAAAGGTAAAACTTACCAAATGGAGCTGGCAAACAACAAGCTGATAGCTTTGGCTGTTGACGGCGAAATTATCCCGTCGACCAAATGGGGTGAATACAGCACAGTTATTGCTGCCATTCGCGAACAGATCAGGAAAGACAGGATCCAGGCTAAAAAAGATCAGGCACAGGCTAAAATTGATCAGGAACACGCCCGCCGTGATCAGCAGCAGGCGAAGCGCGACCAGGAACAAGCGAGCCGCGAACAGGCCCATGCAAAACTTGACCAGGAGCAAGCCGAACGTGACCAGGTGCAGGCTAAACGCGACCAGGAACAGGCAGCAAAAGATCAGCAACAAGCCAAACGCGACCAGGAGCAGGCAGCTCGGGATCAGGAACAGGCGAAGCGTGATCAGGAACAAGCTCACTTAGACCAGATCCAGGCAAAAAAAGACCAGGAGCAGGCAGCTGAAGATCAACGCCAGTTAAAGCTGATGACAAGCGATTTAGTGGCAGATCATATTATCCCTGATGAAGGAGCATTACATGAGCTTTCATTTAATGGCGAAGAATTGATTGTAAACGGCAAAAAACAGCCCGACAGCGTATTTAAAAAATACAGTCAAAAATACCCTCGCTTTGCCAGGGGCAACACGTCGTATGAAAATGGCAAAAGACAGTTTAACGGGTTGCATATTCACAGGAATTAAGTAATCTATTTCATAATAATCTGGCACAAAAGGGTAGAACGTTTATTATGATTCACCCTTTTGTTTTAAGTTAGATGCGTAAATTCATCTGAATGAAAGCCTTCCTTATCCTCCTCGTTTTAATTATTAGATCCAATTGTTTATTTGCTCAGGAAGATACTTATAAAACCGCGAGGGTTGACGGTGTGCTTTATAAAGCTATTTATAATGCCAGCGGTGGGAAAATATCAATTTTAAAATCCAATGGCGAGATAATGTCGCGCATCAATAGCTTGGATTACTCGAGCTTTCACTCATTTAAGTTTACTGATTTCAATGAAGATGGGTATAAAGATCTCCTCGTCGAATATATATATCAAATGTTCCGGGAGTGTGTGAGCTGCTGTTGTATGATAAACGAACTAAGAAATTTGTACAGGTAAAAGACTTTCCTGATTATCCTGAGCCGCAACGGTTGAAAAATACAAACCTGTATTATTCATACCATCGCAGTGGCTGTGCCGATTCAAATTGGGATAGCGACCTATTCAAAATTGTAAATAATAAGATTATCAAAATAGGTAATATATCAGGATTGGATTGTGGTGGTAAAGAAACTGGTGTATTTATTACCAAAGCGCGGGGGGCAAAAGAGCACCTACTCAAAGAATATCCGATCAGCGAAATTGGAAAATATAAGAATTATAAATGGGGATTTATTGAACAGTACTGGAAACGTAATTACCGTAAATTCATATAGTCACTTCTTCAAATTCCTGGCCCTTAATTTACTCAAAAACTCGGGCGAAATACCCAGATAGGAAGCTATATAATGCTGTGGCACCCTTTGTGGAATGCCGGGGTAACGATTAATAAACCCCAGGTATTTTTCCATAGCGGTGGTAGCTATGGTTTTATACAGCCGTTTTTGAACTACGGTCAAATGCCTTTGTAGCATGAGCCTGAACATGCGCTCAAGCTTGGGCACTTCAGTTAGGAGTCGCTCTTTTGAGTCGCGGGTAAGGATGAGCAGCTCACAATCTTCCAGGGTTTCAATATTCATATGGGCAGGGCTTTGATCCTGAAAACTGGCCAGATCGCTTACCCACCAGTCTTCAACCGCGAATTGCAGGGTCACTTCTGCGCCGTTTTCGTCAATAATATATTCGCGGATGCAGCCCTTGTTTACGTAGGCTTCAAAATTGCAGACGCTGCCGGCTGTGAGCAGACGGGTTTTTTTAGGGATTTTCCGGTATTCCAATATCTCATTAAAAAGGGCTGTTTCCTCTGCAGTTAAACTAACTGACCGTGCCGCGTAATTATTGATGTTTTGAAACATAGCTCAAATATAAGCGCGGTTAGGGTTATACCCGCAAACATCGGGGCGCTAAATAATTTCATTTCTTGTTCCAGTTCAATGGATTTTTAGGATAGATAAGCCAACTTTGGATTTTACTAATTATTTAAGATATGACTTATCTACCCAATCAAAACCGTTACCAGGATATGGAATACCGCCGTTGCGGTAACAGTGGTTTAAAACTGCCGGCGGTATCGCTTGGCTTATGGCATAACTTCGGCGGTATCGACAGCCTGGAGAACGCCCGCAATATTTTACGTTTAGCCTTTGATAAAGGCATTACCCATTTTGACCTGGCCAATAACTATGGTCCGCCCGCAGGTTCTGCCGAGGAAACTTTTGGGCGTATTTTTAAAGATGATTTTAAAAACTACCGCGACGAACTTATTGTTTCAAGCAAAGCCGGATGGGGTATGTGGGAAGGCCCGTATGGCGACTGGGGCTCAAAAAAATATTTGGTAGCCAGTTTAGATCAAAGCCTTAAACGTATGGGGTTGGATTATGTAGATATCTTCTATCATCACCGTCCCGACCCTGAAACTCCTATCGAAGAAACAATGGGAGCATTGGATTTGATCGTGCGCCAGGGCAAAGCTTTATATGTTGGGATTTCAAGCTATAGCGCTTCCGAAACAGAAAAAG
Organism: Mucilaginibacter sp. SJ; assembly: GCF_028993635.1. Classification (NCBI taxonomy): domain Bacteria; kingdom Pseudomonadati; phylum Bacteroidota; class Sphingobacteriia; order Sphingobacteriales; family Sphingobacteriaceae; genus Mucilaginibacter; species Mucilaginibacter sp. SJ. Next base: position 2,031,410 of record NZ_CP118631.1, on the reverse strand, counting down.
CAGTTGCCGTATTGAAAGAGCTGGGCACACCATGCCTCATTCATCAGCCTAAATATTCCATGTTCGACAGATGGGTTGAAGGTGGTTTGCTTGACGTGCTGGAAGATAAAGGTGTTGGTTGTATCCCATTCTCACCATTGGCACAAGGCTTATTAACCAATAAATACCTGAAAGGTATCCCCGAAGGTTCGCGGGCTGCTGCCCACCGCGGCAACGGCGCTATTGACGAAGATGCCATAACCGAACAAAACATAGCCAAAGCCGCAAAACTGAATGAGCTTGCCCTGCAACGCGGTCAAAACCTGGCGCAAATGGCACTGTCATGGATCCTGAAAGATAAACGCATTACCTCGGTACTGATAGGCGCAAGTAAGCCGGAGCAGGTTACAGATTCTATCGGTTGTTTAACCAATACTTCATTTACGGATGAAGAGTTGAAGTTGATCAATAATATACTGGCGTATTAATGTCAAGTTCTGAGCCTTAAGTATTCAGTTCAAAGTACAAAAAAGAAAATCCTGACTAAAGACTTATAGCTAAAAAGCACAGGCCCCGCCGAAAGCCGGGGCTTTTTTGTTGTAAGTTTTTGCAAAATCTATTCCGGCCGTATATTAATTATTGTTTAAATGACACTTTATTTATAGGTTAATTTGGCTTGAAAAAGCGGAAAGAGTAGCTAATTTAAAAGATTAATCCCTGCTGGATACTTCCATTGGGGGCTTCTATAAAACAATTTAGTAGGTTGTTTTTTGAAAATTTGATTTTTTACTAAAAAAATTTTAATTGTTTTTTGAACAATTAAAATAAATATTATATCTTAGATTTTCATTAGCGTGATAACCCCGCTTTAATGAAGGCCAATTACCAATTATATTAATTTAAACCATACTTAACCCGCGCCGGGTTTTGATAAAAGTAAATACAACCGATAAGGAGATGTTGGACACCGAGATTAAGTACTTGCTTAATGATATTGCTTTAAACAGCAGCAGGGCTTCCTTTAAAAGGCTGTACTTATTTTACTATGGTAAGTTGTTTAGCCTTGCAAAATCGCTGGTTAAACAGGATGAACTGGCCGAAGAGATCACCAACGATGTTTTTATGAACTTGTGGACACGCCGTGCCTCGTTGCCTGAGATCAATAACTTTACTTATTACTGCTATACATCGGTTAAAAATAAATCGCTTACCTGCCTCGCCAAAAATCAGTTGAAAAGTGTGAATATTGATGATGTGCATGCAGATGTTGCCGATTCAAGCGCAACAGGGGAGGACAAACTGGTTTGCGAGGACCTTACCAAACTGATCAATACTACATTGAGCAAACTATCCGATCAATGCCGTCTTGTTTTTAAGTTGATAAAGGAAGACGACCTGAAATATCGTGAAGTAGCCGATTTACTCGATATCTCCATAAAAACTGTTGAGTACCACATGGGCAACGCCCTGAAAACGCTTGTACTGGGGCTAAAGGATGCCCAAAAATTGCCCGGCACAGTTAGCCCCGAAAAAATTTCAAAAAATATTTAATTCTACACTGGGGTATCCCGATTATTTACAGTCTTTATATATAGAGCCGTAAATAATGATTAACAACATCTGGATACTTATTGGTAAAAAGTTAAATGGTGAAGCTTCGCCCGAAGAGTTACTTGAACTTGAGCAACTGTTACAGCAACAGGGGGATACCGTTATGTACCCGATGGATGAGCTGGAGGAAATCTGGAAAAATGATCAGCAAATTGCCGAGGATGAAAAACTGCTAAGCAAGTGGGCTGCTTTTGACGCCGAACTTGATGCTGTTGAAGAAAAGGAAGCTGAAGAGGCTGCGCAGGTTATCGCTGTTCAAACCAAAAAGAAAAAAGCCAGGATCATTAAACTGGGCTCATTGCTGGCCGCGGCCTGTTTAATGTTGGGTGTTTTCTGGTTTACCCGTAAAGAAACCATGGTGCCGGGAAAGTCCAATGAAATAACTGCTCCTAAAAATGGGATCAGTAAAATTCAATTGCCCGATGGCAGCCGTGTTTGGCTCAATATGGGCAGCAAACTTACTTATAATAATGATTTTGGTACCGAGCAAAGAAAGGTATCCCTGGTGGGTGAAGCCTTTTTTGATGTAGTTAAAGATCCGCAGCACCCTTTTGTAGTTACTACCACAACCATCAGCATCAGGGTGTTAGGTACTAAATTCAATGTGCGTTCATATAATAATGATAAAACATCCGAAGCCGCACTCATTCGCGGTAAAATTGAACTTACCGTTTTAAAAAATCCCGAAAAAAAGATCATCCTTAACCCATCAGAAAAAATTACGGTGATCAACAACCAGGAACTACAACTTAAAAGTAATACCCCAACGTATAAGATAGCTGAAGAAACTCCGCTTATAGCACTGAGCCGTATCCACCAGGCCAAAAAGGACACTTTGCCATCAGAAGCCTTATGGCTTGAAAATAAACTGGCCTTTGACGCTGAAGACTTTGAAAACATCGCCCAAAAAATGGAGCGCAGATATAATGTGAACATCGTTTTTGAAAATGAGGATGTAAAAAAGCTGCGCTTTACCGGTAAGTTTGAAAAAGAATCGATTAATAAGGCTTTATTGAGCCTGCAGAAAACGGCGGCGTTCCGTTATAAAATTGACACTAACCAAATTGTAATTTATTAATTAATAAACCTTTATGAAAGAGCCTATGCGTAAATAAGTATCAAATCTGAAACCATAAAAAATGGGAAGATGTTCCCGCATCCCCCCATTATAATGTGGTACAAGTTAACTACCAGTCCTTCTATAAACCCAATAGTTAAATAACCTTAATGCTAAATTATGAAAAAAAATGCACACCGCATTAACCCATTGCGGCTGAACCAATTTTTGAAAGTACTTCTTATGTTTAAATTTATCTGTATCCTGGTACTCGCCTCCTCACTGCAGGCGTTTTCAAAAGGATATGGTCAGACCCGCATCAACGTTAATTTCCAAAACATGCCCCTGAAAAAGGCGTTAAAGGAAATCGAAAAAAAGTCTGACTATCGCTTTTTGTATAACGACGATATGTTGTTGAAAAACGATATGCCCGCCAGTTTAAATACAAAAGATGCATCGCTTGAAGAGGTGATGAAAATTGTACTTAGTAATACCAACCTGAGTTATACGCTGGGTGATAATAACCTGGTTATCCTTACAGAAAAGGGAAAGGCAATGGCCCCCGGCACTGTGAGCGGTAAGGTAACCGATGATGAAGGCCTGCCCATGCCTGGTGTTACCGTAAGGATAAAGGGCGCCAATGTAAGCGCCCAAACCGATTTGCAGGGGCGTTATACCTTAAATATTCCCGATAATAATACAGGTGGTGTAGTACTTGTTTTTTCGTTTGTTGGCTATGTGTCGCAGGAAATAACAGTTACCGGCAACTCGTTGATCAATGTACAGTTAAAAGCAGCATCCAATTCTTTAAACGAAGTAATAGTGGTTGGATACGGCACACAGAAAAAGGAAAACCTTACAGGTTCTGTTGCTGTAGTAAATCTTAAGGATGCCAATAAACGTGTAACACCTGACGTTGCCAGAGCTTTACAAGGCCAGGTTGCAGGTGTACAGGTAAATGGTTCGGGTGTACCGGGCGAAGGCGTTTCTATCCGGATCCGCGGTGTAAGCTCATTAAATAGCAATAACCCGTTGTTTATAATTGACGGTGTGCCAACATTTGAGCCCTTTGACTTCCCGAATACTGATATTGAAAGTTTGCAAGTGATTAAAGATGCATCTGCGGGCGCAATTTATGGGTTTCGTGGTGCTAATGGTGTAGTTATCATCACCACCAAACGGGGCAAAAATGGTCCGATGAAGATCAACTACAACGGCTATGCAGGTTTTCAGAAAAATCCAAAAACGCTTTCCGTTACCGATAGGATAGGTTATCAAAAAATCGCTAATGCAGCTGAAACTAATGCAGGTTTGTCTTTAGCACCAGGTAATGATCCGTCATCAAGCAAATTTATCAGTAATGTAAATACCGACTGGCAAAAATCAGGTTTCCGAACCGGCTATACCCAAAGCCATGACCTCGGTTTATCCGGAGGTAACGATAACATGAGCTATAATGTTGCTTTTGACTACTTTAACCAAACCGGTACAACGGTATCCGGGCCCTCATATACCCGGTATAACCTAAGCGGCAATATTCAAGGTAAAAAAGGTATCGTATCTTTCGGTACTAAGTTTGCCTATACCGAAGGTGATTATAATAACCTGGCATATCCGCACCTGCACGGTACAGGTAACCAAATAGTCGACCTGGTTACTGCAATTCCTACCATGCCTATTTATGACCCTAACCGCGTTGGCGGTTATGGAGGTGTTGATCAAAATACACAGAGGGCTATTTCGCTAAATATTATAGGTGTAAATAACTTATTGAACAGCACAGGCCAGCGTAACCGTATGATGGCATCGGCCTGGATGGAGGTAGATATACTTAAGAACCTAAAATACCGCATCAGCGGAAGTTACGACCGCAACGATTTTAGAAACACTTATTTTGATCCTATTTATGATTTGGGCTGGTTTTATCCCAATACAACTGCTTACTACAGTGATGCCAGGGGCAACTATTATACCCAATTGATAGAAAACACGCTGAGCTATAAACTGAATGTTAAAAAGCATAATTTTGAGATTTTGGCAGGTACCGCGTATCAGAAAAATGCTACCAGCAATTTAACAGGTGTAGCATTAAACTTGCCCCAGCCTTATTTATTCTCACTTGACAACGTAAGTAACCCGGCTAATAAAACAGCTTACAGCAACAGCTTTATTACCAAATTTTATTCGCCGATATTTGCACGTATCAATTACAATTATGATGACAGGTATCTGTTAACCTTTAACTATAGGCGAGACGGTAGCTCCCAACTTACTCAACAGCATCGTTATGGGAATTTCCCGGGAGCATCAATCGGTTGGAACATCAATAAAGAAAAATTTATACACCTGCCAGAGGCTATTACGCAGTTAAAACTTAAAGCCGGGTACGGAATATTGGGTAACATAAACGCTTTATCTAATCCATATCCTTACCAAACCATTGTAAATGGAAATGCAAGCTATGTGTTTGGTAATACACTTGCTACAGGAACAACCCAAACCCAGGTGTTTGACCAAACCAATAAATGGGAAGGTAAAAAAACAACCAACATCGGCCTTGATTTAAGCTTGTTTCATGACCAGCTTGCATTTTCATCAGAGTATTATATCAATAAAATTACCGGTGTATTGTTAGGGGTGCCTATTCCGCCTTCGGTAGGGGCAATTAATACGCCGCTGGTTAATGCTGCCTCTTTTACCAATAAAGGTATCGAGTTTACGGTAACTTATCGCAGCAGGGATACCGGTCCGTTCAATTACACCATTAGCGCAAATGCTTCAACCGTTAAGAATAAGGTGACATCATTAGGCAATGGCGGTAACCCGATATATGGCGCGTACAGCAAAACAGCAGTAGGCGGCGAAGTTGGTGAGCTATATGCTTTTAAAACCGAAGGCATTTTTAAAAATGCTGCCGAAGTGGCCGCCCATGCTACTCAAACAGGTGCCGCTCCCGGCGATGTTAAGTTTGTTGATACCGACCATAACGGTATTATCAATGATGATGACCGTGTTTATCTGGGCTCTGCAATTCCAAAACTTTACTATGGATTCAATTTTAGCGCCAACTATAAAAACATTGACGCGTCAATATTTATACAGGGTAATTACGGCAGCAAAATTGCCAATGGTGTTTATCAGGCTTTAATGACCGGTCAGTATGGCAATCAAAGTACTGATGAATTAAATTACTGGACACCATCCAATACCAATACTAATGTGCCAAGGCCAATTATCGGCGATCCGAACGCGAATGGTCGCAATTCGGATAGGTTCATTCAAAGTGCCTCATATGCCCGCCTGCAAACTGCACAGTTAGGTTATACGTTGCCTGCTGCTTTATTAAACCGCACACACGTATTCAGGAGCGTAAGGATCTACCTGTCAGGGCAAAATCTTTATACAATAACCAAATACAAAGGTTACGATCCTGATTTTATTAATGATGGTACAATTAACCGCGGTTTTGATTATGGTTCGTTCCCTAATCCGCGCACTTTGCTGGTTGGTTTACAGGTAGGCTTATAATTATTGATAAACATTAAACATTAGTATAATGAAAAATATATTTAAAAAGGCCATAGTTACTGGTTTAGTACTGTCGGCTTTTGCAATGGGGTGTAAAAAAAGTGATTTAAATACTGTAAACCCTAACGCGCAAACAACCCAAACGTTTTGGCAAACTTCTGATGATGCTGTAAAAGGGATAAATGCGGTATATGGCAGTTTAATTATTGATGGTTCATACATGCGTTTTTCGCCGATAGTGGAAAACACAAGGGGCGATGATGCTACAAGCTACAGTCCATGGGACCAGATCTATAACATGGGTAAGTTCAATATGCAAAGCAGTGGCGCGGGCGTACTGTTTTCATGGACGGCCTATTACCAGGGTATTTTACGCGCGAACGAAGTGCTGAAATATGTACCCGCCATTAATATGGATGCCGAACTGAAGAAACGTGTATTGGGTCAGGCCTATTTTCTGCGTGGCCTGTATTATTTCCACCTGGCCGATTTTTATAAAAACGTGCCTATGCCGTTGGTTCCTGCCGGCTCAAGTGCCGATTATTTCCAAAAGCAACAGCCCCAGGATGTAGTTTGGGCACAGGTGATCAGCGATTTTAAAGCTGCCGAAGGCATGCTGCCAGCAACTTACAGCGGCTTATCGCCCGATGGACAGATAGGTCGTGCTACCAGGGGAGCGGCAGCAGCGTTTCTGGGGAAAACCTACCTGTTCACAAAAAAATATGCGGAAGCTGCTGCCGAGTTCAAATCAGTTATTGACATGGGTACTTATAGCCTTGTGCCTAATTACTACGATAACTTTTTTGCCAATAATGAAAACAACTCCGAATCGATTTTTGAGGTTCAGTTTTCAAGGGATGCCGGAGGTACTGATCTGGGCTGGGGAGGCGATCCGTCATCAGGATGGGGCCGTACATCTGCCCGTGCCATCACCTTTGGCGCAGCGAGTTTTGGTTTTACAGATGTGCAGCCAACGCCTGCATTATACAATGAATATCTGCAGGAAAAAACAACCAGTGGCGGTGTCGACCCACGTTTGGATGTAACCATGTATTACAACAAACCCGGCGAAAAATTATATAACGAGGATTTTGCCGCCCGCTATGCCGGCAGCTCCTCATTAAATGCCCTGTTTTGCCATAAGTATGAAAACGGCGACAGCGGCCAGGCCGATGAGTATGACTGGAGATCAGGTATCAACGAAAGATTGATGCGTTATGCTGATGTACTGCTGATGTACGCTGAGTGTTTGAACGAATTGGGCCAAACAAATGATGCTTATCAATACATCCAGCTGGTACGCAGCCGTGTTGGTTTGCCAAACTTAGCTACGGTAAAACCGGGCATGAGCCAGGCTGAGATGCGCGATCAGATAGGTCACGAACGTTTCCTGGAATTTTCGTTGGAAGGCCACCGTTTTGATGATATCCGCCGCTGGGGCTGGTTACAGGATGTAGCTAAACTGGCATGGCTAAAATCCCGCGACCCGGAATTTAATACCTATACCGCAGGTAAAGAGTATTTGCCGATACCGCTGAGCGAAGTGCAAACCAATGTTGGTTTGGTACAAAATACGGGCTATTAGAAAAAAGAGCGGGGGAGGTGCGATTCCTTCCCTGGGGAAGGAGTAGGAAGGGGTTTATGAATCATGGCAAATATACTGCTTATATAAACCCCTCCCTGCCACTTCACAGCCCGCCACACCCCTCCCGCGGGAGGGAATTAAAAATTAAGTGAAAGAGACGAACACGATGATGAATACAGCGAAAAATCTATACTTAATAACCGCACTGGCAACAGTGCTGTTTTCCTGCTCAAAAAAGGAAACACCTGCGCCAACTAAAACGGATACTACCACAACTCCACCGGTAACAACGGCGTTTGATATCAACAGTATCAGTGATACTTACGCGGATATTGCGGCATTTACCTATTATCCTAAGTGGACAGTGTATAACGTGCATGACCCATCCATTAAAAAGTTTGGTGATTATTATTATTGCTATAGTACCGATGTGGCTTTTGGTACTGATGTAAGGCCGGGCTTGCAAATCCGCAGGTCGAAGGATTTGGTGCAGTGGGAGTATGTGGGTTGGGTATTTTCGTCATTGCCGGCGCAGGGATCTGCCTATATTACGGGTAAAGGCGGTACGCCTTACAACGCCTTATGGGCACCTTACGTAATGAAGGTGGGTTCAGAGTACAGATTGTATTATTCGCTTTCATCGCCTGTAGCACGCCTGAGTGTTATCGGTATGGCGACGGCTTCATCGCCTGACGGCCCCTGGTCGGAGAAAGGCCTCGTTGTAACATCAACCAATGATGCCAGTATCCAAACAAACGCTATCGACCCAACCGTAATAACTACAACCACCGGCGAGCAGTACATGTACTACGGCTCGGCATGGGATGGGATCTATATCCTGAAACTTGATCCTTCAACCGGCCTGGCGGCCAGCTCGGGCGATAAGGGCAAGCGCATAGCTAACCGCGGTTTTACCGGCGGCAAATACAATGGTAACATTGAAGGCGCGGAAGTGATCTACAACTCCGATCTGAAAAAGTATTTCCTGTTTATCAGTTATGACTGGCTGCAAACCAAGTATAATGTTAGGGTAGGGCGGGGCGATAGCCCGACCGGTCCGTTTTATGATTATAACGGGCATGACATCAATACCGATGAGGATCATGGCCCCATGATCCTTGCGCCATACCAGTTCAGCAACCAAAGCGGCTGGCAGGGCACAGGGCATTGTGCAGTGTTTGACAACGGTAGCGGGCAATATTACATGGCGCACCAGGGCAGGCCGGGTATTAACTCCTACTTTATGGACCTGCACGTTCGTAAAATATCATGGACAACCGACGGCTGGCCAATAGTATCGCCTGAGCGATATGCCAATGTTGCTCAAACAACCATTGCATCAACCGATGTGGCAGGGAACTATGAAAAAATTACGCTGAATTATCATGTTGTACCAGGTTATGGTACCGAGCAAACCAATCCGGATTTCCAGGTTTCAACAACCTTTAAACTGGACGCTGCCGGTACTATTGATGGTAACGCTGCTGATAAATGGACATTTACCGCTCCGTGGCTTGAGCTTAAATACAGCAACGGCGATACTTACAAGCTAAAAGTTGAACGTGAGCGCGACTGGGAAAATAAAATAACATCAACCCTGATATTTACCGGGTTAGATAGCCATGGCACCGCTATTTGGGGAAAGAGAAAACAATAGGTTTGTTTTTATATAGGTTGGTAGCCCTTCGGTTTAATTACCGGGGGGCTTTTTTAATAAAATAAATCGAGATTGTTGGTGAAGCTATTTTGTCAGCGCCTTTTATTATTAGGGTAACTTATTCAAAAAGTCACGATAAAAACAAAAAAAGAGGTTGAATAAACATGGCGTCAAATCTTCTGTAAAACACGTATTGTTTTATTCTTATTAGTTTTATTTGCTGATTATCAGTTAGTTGAATGTGTTTTATTGAATGAGCTAATTGATTGATTATCAATTTGTTTCATTTTTATGCCGTCCCGCGTTTCAAGGTTCAAAAAATGGAACATTTGTTTTTTACAAAAAAGACAGCCAGCATTTTTTTTATTTTTTTTCGGGAATCAAAAAATTGGGACACCCGTTTTGTTACAATATAAGGATTGGTTTAAACTGCATGGCCGAACGGTTTTTTTAGCCTGAATAGATTTTGTTTTCCACAATCCATTGTTTTTCTGTTACTTATTCGTATCTTGAATTTACCAAATTAACCTGAGTATTTATGAAAAGTGTAAAGCATATCCTGGCCCGTAAGGGGAACAACGTTACTGCAGTACCTGCCGATACCACCGTGTTTAACGTGTTGAAACTGATGGCCGAAAAAAACATCGGCTCGGTAGTGGTAACCGAAAATGGCAGGTATATGGGCCTGATGACGGAGAGGGATTACTCCCGTAAAATCATTTTAATGGGTAAACACTCCGACGAAACCACCGCCGGCGAGATCATAAGTACCAATTTCCCGAGGATCACCCCCGAATCATCAGTTGATGAATGCATGCTGATCATGAGCGAAAATAATATCAGGTATTTACCGGTGTTTGATATGGCCGATCAGTTATGCGGTATTATTTCAATGAGCGATGTGGTGTACGAAACTATCTATTCGCAAAGGGAAACCATTGAGCAGTTGCACAGTTACATCCAATCAACATAAACAAAAATGCTTTTGGATTACTGATAATGGTTAACTGGGGATTTGTTTTTGTATAAATTAGTCAAAGCAAATATTTAGGTTTGTTAACCACTGCGTGTTTATGAGGCGACTTCTTGTTTTTTTGTTTTTTACTTTAACATCTTCTCTCGCTATTGGCCAGCAATCTCCTTTTGATGCTTTTTGTAATGATTTTGTAGCCGGCTACACTGAATTGCATTTGCCCCAGCTGGAGCTAAGCTACACAAGCGGATTAGAACATATCGGCACCGCTGCTGATGTGCAAAAACAGTTAGCTTTTTTTACAAAAATAAAGACTGGTTTATCAGCCTTCAAAGCAGATCAGCTCAGCGAACCGGAAAAAGTAGATTATCAGCTGATCAGCTATGAAACCGGCCTCAATTTAGAGCGGATTAAACTTGAGCAGGATTGGTTAAAAAATAAACCTGCTGTGATTCCTGCAGGCGGTATTATCACTATCCCCAACGGCAAAGCATGGTATGTCTACCTGCTGAAACGATGGGTCAGCACCAGTGCTACACCTGATGAAATCTACCAGTTTGGCCTTACCGAAGTTAGCCGGGTTAAAAAGCATATCGAAGCTATCCGCCTGCAAACCGGGTTAAGTGAGGATGATTTTTATAAACACCTCAATGACCCTTCTTTTTTTATCAGTGACCCGAAGGTAGTTCAGCAATCCTTCGAAAATACCAAAGCGGTTATTTACGCCAACTTGCCCAAACTGTTTAACAATACCAACATAGCCCCGCTAAAAATTGTAAAGGGCGAAAGCAGGCAGCTGGCACAAACGCCCGGCTATTACGATAATAATGCGTTTTACTATAATCTTTTTGATAAGCCATACAATAAGCGGCAGGTCGACTGGCTTTTTATTCACGAGGGAGTTCCTGGTCACCATTACCAGGCGAGTATGGAGGCACAAACCAAAACATCTGCCGTGCAGCAGTTGTTTTATTATATGGGTTTTGCCGAGGGTTGGGCGGCATATACCGAAGAGTTGGGCAAACAACTTGGCGTATACCAAACGCCTTACGATGAGCTTGGCAAATGGGAGTGGGATATTGTACGGTCGGTACGTGTGCCTTTGGATGTAGCACTTAATTATTACGGCTGGACGGATGAACAGGCACTGGCATTTTGGAAAAAGAACATCCGGGGACAGGATGATATTGCCATGCGCGAAATTGCCCGCATGCGCCGCTGGCCGGCACAGGTAGTTACCTACAAGTATGGCGCATTACAAATATTGCATTGGAAAGAGGAATTGCAGCAAAAGCAGGGCGCGCAATTTAATATCAGGGATTTTCATTCACGCGTACTTGATCATGGCTCGCTGCCGTTGTTTATGGTTAAGGAAAATGTGTTTAAAAAAAGTTAAACCTTTTGTCTCGTAAATCAATACATGGAAAGGTTGCACAGAGGTGCAAAAGGTTTGTAGAATAATTATTAGAGGTTTTTTTAGTGTGCCGGAGGCACGCAACCTCTTAGCTTTATATCGTTAGCCTAAAATCCCTTATTCAACAATTCCTGGTAACAATCAATATACTGGCCCACGTGGATGCCATCAACCAAAGCATGGTTTACGTGAATGGATAGAGGTATGGTGCGCTTACCATGATGCTCTGTCATTTTCCCAAACGAAACCTTGGGGCAGCTGTCCATAAATGAAAACATGCGCGCATGCGACAGTGAGGTGAAATTGATCCAGGGTAGCGAAGAAAAACGGATTACATTGTTTAAAGCCTTGCGTTCAAGCAGGTTGTTACTTTGTACCCGTTCAATTTCCTTGTTGGCGTCGCGGGCAAAATCTTCGAACAAGGGATGAAAGGGCCATTCACCAAAGCCAAATGTGCCATTAGCCCGCGGAACGGTTGAGCTGGCATCAATCTGGTCGTAAATAAAAACATCATTGCCTTCCATACGATATTTGAAAGGCTCAATAATTTGCGAGGCGGCTAAAGACTGATACATGGTATAAAGGAAAAATGAGATCCCGTTATCCTTCACAAACTTATAGGCGGCTGTTACATCAACGTTTACGTTTACGCCATAATAGGGCTCTTCAAACTGTTTAAAAAAGTTGTAATGCTCTTTCCTGATCCAGTTTTCAATATCTATTTTTTGTTTCATAACTATTGCTGTTGCAATAATAGGGATATTAAGTCGGAAGTTAGAAATCGTAAGTCTTAAGTCAAAAAGCAAATTTCCGACTTAAGCCTCGTGACTGCACACTAACTTTTGCTTAATTTCGATAAACACTAATCTGCCTTCAAATGTCATCAGCAATAAACAATTCCCAATATCAAAAAGCCGAAGTTTTTAAGGCCCTGCAAGGGCGCGATGGCTTGTTTATCATCCCTAATCCCTGGGACGCCGGTTCGGCTAAAATTTTAACTGGGTTAGGTTTTGAAGCTTTCACTACCACCAGCGCTGGTTTGGCTTATGTACTTGGCCGGCCGGATGGCCATGCCCTGATCAATCGCGATGAAACGCTTGATAATGCAAGAGCTATCATTAATGCCACGCATTTACCTGTAGCTGCTGATTTGGAGAATGGTTTTGGCGATACACCAGAGATCTGTGCCGAAACTATCTTAGCCGCAGCGGGAGTGGGGCTGGTTGGCGGCTCGATAGAGGATGCCACAGGTAATGATCGTGATCCCATTTACAATTTTGAGCTTTCGGTTGTGCGGGTAAAAGCAGCTGTTGAAGCAGCGCGGAGTTTACCGTTTCATTTTATGCTAACCGCCAGGGCCGAAAATATGATCCACGGGAAAATAGACCTGCAGGACACCATAAAACGCCTTGTTGCTTATGCCGATGCAGGTGCCGATGTGCTTTTTGCGCCCGGACTTAAAACAAGGGAACAGATAAGAGAGGTGGTAAAAGCCGTTGCTCCCAAACCTGTAAACATTGTGCTTGGCGCAGCAGGTTTTGATATCAGCTTTAATGAACTGGCAGATCTGGGCGTAAAAAGGGTAAGCCTTGGTTCGGCATTGGCAAGGGCTGCTTTGGGCGCTTTTCAGCGGGCCGCTGTTGAACTTTCACAGGGAAGTTATGGTTTTGTAAATGATGCTGTTCCTTACTCGGAATTAAATAAGATTTTTGGAAAATAATCGAATCTCTTTCCTTGATTTAACCGAGGTGGTTTTTGAACTATTTTAACTTTTGGTCATGCCATAACGCGGTAATTTTCAGCGTGTAAAACCTGTTCACGTTGAATTATCAAAATACCATTTGGTATATTGTTATATCTTTGCGCCGATTTTAATAAAACCATCATGTTAAACAGAGTAGTTATAACAGGTCTGGGCGCTTTAACACCGCTTGGAAATAATGTAAAAACTTATTGGCAAAATTTAATTGCCGGTAAAAGCGGCGCTGCAACCATCACCCGTTTTGATGCATCATTATTCCGTACGCAATTTGCCTGCGAACTGAAGGATTTCAATATCACAGATCACCTGGATAAAGCAGAATTAAAACGTACCGATACCTTCACCCAGTATGCGCTTGTTGCAGCCGACGAAGCTATCAAAGATTCGGGTTTTGATCTGAGCAAAATGGACCCCTTTGATGTTGGTATTATCTGGGGCAGCGGACAAGGCGGTATGGAAACTTTTGAGGAGCAGGTAACAGAATATGCCAGGGGTAACGGACAGCCCAGGTTTAGCCCGTTCTTTGTACCTAAGTTCATTTCTAATATGGCTTCGGGCATGATCTCTATCCGTAACGGTTTTATGGGGATTAACTACACTACGGTTTCGGCCTGTGCTACATCAAATACAGCTATTATGGATGCCTTTAATTACATCCGTTTAGGCAAAGCTAAGATCATTGTTACAGGTGGTTCTGAAGCACCTATTACACCGGCATCTATTGGCGGTTTTAGCTCAATGAAAGCGATGTCGGCTCGTAATAATGATCCGCAACACGCTTCAAGGCCATTTGATATTGATCGTGATGGTTTTGTTATGGGCGAAGGCGCCGGTGCCTTGGTACTTGAAGATTATGATCATGCAGTTGCCCGTGGTGCTCATATTTACGCAGAGGTAACCGGGGCTTCGATGACTGCTGATGCATACCACATGACAGCCACTCATCCGGAAGGATTAGGTGCTGCCCGTGCCATGCAGCAGGCACTTGCAGAATCGGGTTTAAGCATTGAGGATGTAGATTACCTGAACATGCATGCTACATCAACGCCGGTTGGCGATCTTTCAGAAATTAATGCCCTGCTTGCGGTTACCAAAGGCAAAGCAACAGATACTATTATAGGTTCAACCAAATCCATGACCGGCCACCTGTTGGGAGCCGCCGGAGCTATTGAAGCTATCGCAGCCATAAAATCAATTGAAAACCAGGTGATACCACCAACAATCAATACTATAACCCTGGATCCAGCCATTCCCGACAATTTGAAATTTGTATTAAATGATGCCATTAACCATAAAGTAAAAGTAGCTATGAGCAATACTTTTGGCTTTGGCGGGCATAACGGAATAGTGGTATTTAAGGCGGTATAAAAGCCATTGAAGACTTACGAAGTTTTAAGAAACTTCGTAAGTCTAAATTTTTCAGATCACTACGGCAGCAGTTTCCATGTTTTAAGTTCTTCTTTGATCACCACCATTATTTTGTTGGTTACCATGCGGTTCAGGATCACTTTAGCGCCTATCCATAATAAGCTTTTGGTAAGCCAGCCCAGGTCTGCCACATTAAGCATAATGGTTTGGATGCGATCTTTCAAGCCGTTGCTAAACCTGTCGATATCTTTTTCTTTAAGCGTAGGCCAGTTGGTGCCTGAACTGAATTTAATATCGGGGAATTTGATATTTTGTTCAAATACCGGGATGATCTGATAGCTATCGTTTTGGGTTGATTTAAATCTGGCCAGATCGGCATTAGCATAGCCATCTTTAAAAATAGGGTTAGTGGTAAGCGTTTTGGCTGGTATGGTAAAGTAATCGCGCAAAAAGATCTTACAATTGTGCCGGCCTAAAAAGAAATCATGCACCCTGAATTCTTTATTTAAAAATCCGCTAAACCCACTTAATGCGCCGCAGGCTATAGCTTGTTCGCCAGTTAAATCTGTCGATTTACCATCTGGCGTATCTACCCTTCGTGATGGTGTAATCAGGTACTGGCCCGCGCAATCTTCGTCCATCGCATCTTTAATATTAATAGCCTTTGAGCGCATTTGCGATAGCATAGATGACAGCGTTAAGCCTATCACATTTGATATAGCCCGTGATTGCGAAATTGGTTTTGGCGGTTGGGTAGGGAAGGGTTCGATCATCAGTACGGTTGAAACAAACTTGTTAAAGTTGTTATAATCAACGCTGGGCTGACCGGTAAGATCGTCTAAAACACTTCGTACTTTATCGAACGGCTCATTGTTGATCATACCACCGTCGACATTCAGGGTTTGGTAGCCGCCTGCATCAATTGGAGTATTGGTTAAGTAATTGCTTAACCATGGGTTATTGTTAACATATTGGGCAGCGCGTTTAACTATCCTTGATTGCAATCCAACCGGAAAGGCGCCGGTGGCCATTGCAGCGTCGGCGGCTATATCCGTATTAATATTATTTTTCAGGTCAAGCGGCATCCATCCGTTATTATGCCCGGCAATGGCGTTTTCTGTAAGTTCAAAGCATGCGTAATCATTATGGATGCGCATGTTATATTTGGTACGCTGCGGCGATGACGAATTAAACGGAACATTGTAGGCGTAGCCCTGCAGGTTTGTAAGCGTGGTAAAGATCTTTAAACCGGGTTTAATATAAGCGGGCAGCGGCTGCCATTGTTTTGGATCGGCAGCAACTACGCGTTTGGCAACATCATTAATAAAATCAGAATTAAGTGCCGATATTACACCCGAGCTTTTGATGTCGCTGGTATCCAGCATTTTTGTGAACATATCAGCCTGCACAAGGTCAACCCAGGAGTGGTAGAGCTTGTTTTCGGGATGCTCGGCTAAAAGATCTCCCGATGGCTTGTCGATATGAGTTATCGGGTTGTTAAGGGAGGATGCGGCCATGATACTGGTCATACCGCCTGCCGACGCGCCGCCCATTACCGGGATCTGCACCCTGTGCGATGGTACGCCTGGCTCATTGCGGTGCTTTTCCCATTCGGCCAATGCCTGGAGCAGGTAATCAATAACGCCTGCTGTGTAAGCCCCGGCAGATACGGCGCCGGCCATACAAAGTCCTACATAAAATACTTGCTGATCTGAAGTTTTATCTGCTTCCATGAGATGGATATTAGGTTGGGTTGTTAAATTTAAAAAAAGGACCGCATAATATGATACGTGAAACTACGTGAGTTGATAGCGGGTTTTACCCGATCACATGGCTTTGTCGGCTTTTTGCGGTTTGGGGTGTTCCCTTGGTTTAAGTTCCCGGTCAATAATTTGTTGTTCAAAGTTTTTCTCGTCTTTGCGGTCGGTTTTTACTATCCATACTATTAATGTTATTAACAGGGTTATTACAATGCCTACTGTAAAATAATTGATCTGCATGTTTATATATTTGGTTAGCTAAATTTACCCCGGCTGTATTAACTGACAATTAAATTTACGCATGAAATAAAATCAGCCACGGACCCTGATCTCGTGGATGGGTAGGATCCAATAAAAAATGCTATGCAGGCCCACGTAACCGCCATTACTCTTGCAGTTAAAGATCTTGACCAGGTCAAGGCATTTTATACCGGGAAGTTCGGATGGCACATCCTTGCCGAAAACGAAAAGGTAATAATGTTAAAGCTTGATAATTTGATGCTTACCCTGTGCGATGAGTTGCTTTTTGCAGCATACACCAATATAAGCAATAATGCCGGGAGCAATCGTTTTTATATTACTATAAATCTGGCTTCAAAAGCTGATGTTGATGCCAAAATAGCCCAATTGAGGCAGGCAAAAGTACAAATCCTGAAGCATCCGGCCGAAACTTTCTGGGGCGGTTATGCCGGTTTTATTGCCGATCCTGAAGGAAATTGCTGGGAAATCTGCTATAATCCGTATGTTGCAAGTGGATAAAGCTGAGCTAATAAATTTGTAAGGCTTACTGTCTTTATTAGCCTTTGGCTTTGGGCATTTTGCTTTTAGCTTTTATATATTTCAATTTAATGGTATCGTAAACCAAAAGGTACTGCCTTTATCCACTTCGCTTTCAACGCCCATTTTGCCGCCGTGAAGCTCAATGATCTCCGCGCTGATATACAAGCCCAGTCCAAGCCCTGAGTATTGAATACCCGAGGTATCAACCCGGTAGTAGCGTTCAAATAAATGCGGAATGTTTTCAGGCGGGATTCCCCTGCCAAAATCCTGTACCGATATTTTGGCCATATTGTCCTGTTTACTGATATTGATGACAATCCGGTTGCTGTCGGGTGCATATTTAACCGCATTGTTTACAAAATTAACAACAACCTGGTCTATCCGTTGCCTGTCGGCGTATAGTTCCAGATCGGTGTCGCCTGTAAGTTCAAGTTCATGTGTACCTGCAAGCCTCACGTGGTCGCAGCATTCATTGATCATTTGGGCTGCCAAAAAACGTGTTTTATGAAGTGCAAGCTGCCCGGCGGTAATTTTTGAAACGTTAAGTAAGCTATCAACCAGTTGCTGCATTTTATTCAGACTGCTGTTGCCGCGGTTAATAAACTGGGGGATCTTATCAGATGAAGGGTCAACCTTGATCAATCTGTCCAGCAATTGCATGGAAGCCTTGATCGATGTCATCGGTGTTTTAAGTTCGTGACTGGCAACGCTTATAAAATCGTCTTTTTGTTGTTGCAGGTGTTTAAATTCGGTAATATCAAGCAAGGTACCCAGTATACGCAGCGGTTTGTTTATTGAGCCATAATAAACTTTTCCTTGCGCCCTGACCCAGCGTAAAGAGCCGTTTGGCCAGATAATTCTTGCCTCATAAAAAAGTTTTCCGGTAATAAGCGCGGTTTTATGAGCATTATTGCGTAGTTCAAGGTCATCGGGATGCAGTGCTTTCAAAAATAAATCGCGGGGCGCATCACGGCCAACTCCAAAAATAATGTTAAACCTTTCAGATGTAAGTATCTCGTCGGTAACCAGGTCAAGATCAAAGGTGCCTATTTCGGCAGCTTCAACGGCCAGCCTGGCCCTTTCTTCGGCTTCCTCAATTTTGCGGCGTGCAAAAACTTTTTCAGTTACATCAATTGCAATTACCATAATGGCGCTTATCTCGCCATCAAAACCTTTAACAGGTTCATAAACAAAATCAATAAATACCATTTCGGGTACGCCATTGCGTACAAGCAGCAGTTTATGCTCTTTGGCGGTAATCGGTTGCCCTGTTTCAATAACATTATCCATTACAGGGGCATACAATTCGGCCGTTTCGGGGATGGCTTCCCAAACGCCCCGGTTTTCCATTTCTGCACGTTTACGGCCTACCAGCTCAAGATACGAGTCATTAACTACTTCAATTACCAGGTTATCACTGTTTATAATGCAAATGCCTACGGGAGCCTGCCTCACCATATTATACAAAGTATGCCTGCTCTCTTCCATGGCTTGCCGGGCGTGTTCAATTTCGGTAACATCGGTCGAGAAACAAATAACGCCAACTATTTTACCGCGCGAGTTACGTACAGCCTGGTAGGTAAACTTGTAATAATTGATTTGCCGTTTGCCGTTAATTGTAAATTCGGCAGGTGCATTGTTGCCATAGTAAGTTTCGCCGGTACGGTATACTTCGCTGATCAGGCTGCTGAACGGCTGGCCGAGAAGGTCGGGCAGCGCCTCGTCAAATGGTTTCCCAATTATCGACTTATCTTTTCCCCATGCTTTCAAGGTAGCATCATTGGCTATGGCAATGAGCTTATCCGGGCCCATACACATATACACCGGAAAAGGCGAGGCCTCAATAATGCTTCGGAAAAAGTTTTCAGTAGGTTCCAAGGTATGGCGTAGTTTTATTCGGTGAAAGATGCTCTCAAAAATAAAAATATTTTCGTACAGATTTAAATCTACAAGGCAGGTTCTGCTATGGTTTATTGATAATTAAAGAATTATCTGCACAGATTTTCAGATTAATTGCAGATCTGCTCAAAAAAGTGCAAAAAATAACCTTTATAAGCGAAAGACACCAGCTTGCTGTATGGCCGGGTACGGTTGCATTGCTTAGGTGTGATAGGCATATTTTTTTGATCAAAGCCTGCCCACATTTGATCAAAAAAATATCACAAATGAAAAATAAATTTTTATTGGCATGCATAGTAGGGTTATTATCTGCCAGCACCATGTACGGCCGTACGGCCGCCGAAACAGGATATGCCAGCGTGATCCGCGATTTTATTGACAGCCACATGACCTCCAACTTTAAAAAATTAAAGTCAATAATGAGCGATAATTCCGTACTAAAGTTGCCCCGCGGCGAAAAGGTACTTGTACAGGAAAAAGACGACCTGGTAAGCATGATGAAAAAGGATGCCGGTACCCAGCAAAATTGCCAGTCGGGTTACGAAGTGCTTGCCAAAAGCGATGCCATGGTGATTGCGAGGGTAGATTTTAATTATGAAAACTGCACACAGCATGATTACCTGATCATCGAGAAAAATGACCGACAGGACTGGAAAATTACCCAGGTTTGTAAAATGTTTGAGGATATAAAAGCACCTTTAAACAACGATAATTCTGTGGTAGCCAAAAACTAAATTTTACGTCCTTAACCGACAATAATTAATCACCCTATTGGGGTGATTTTTTTTATTTTAATTAGCTTTAATTTAACTTTTTAATTGTACCCCCATACAGGTAATTTAATTTACGTTTTTAATTGAATAAGCTATCGCGTTTTCCCGTTTTTCTGCTTTTGTGTTCCCTGGCAGGTATGCTGTTGTTTACAGACCGGGCCCATGCACAGAAATACATTTTTGCGCACTATGATATTGAGGATGGGCTCATCCAATCGCAAATAAACAAGCTATCCATGGATACCGACCATCGCCTTTGGGTAGGTACCTTTGGCGGGGCCTGCCGTTTTGATGGAAAAGATTTTACCGCATATACCCGCTTAACCGGTTTACCTGATAATTACGTTGCAACCATTTTTTCGGATAGAGGGGGCTGTACCTGGTTTGGTACCATGAACGGGCTTGCAAGGCTTTATAATGGCCGGATTATAAAGTATAAACCGGATATACCGGTTAAACGCTCTTTTGTGGGCAATATAACCCAGGATGGAGAGGGAACTATTTGGGTTACAGCTGCAGGGATGCTGTTCAGGGTGAAAAATGACAAGATGCAGCATGTTCCTATTAGTGATGACCCTGATGTTTTTATCACCAGTTTGGCTGTTAATAGCGCAGGTTGGTTATACGTGTCTGTTTACAAAAAAGGTATTTATCGTCTTAAAGGACAAAAATGGGAACATGTAATTGATATTGATTCCCAATATCGTGAGCAAATTATCAAAAGGATTTTTTTCGACCGTTTTGATAAAAGCAAAACTTATCTTCTAACCCGCTCGGGTTTGTTATGTGCCAGGAATGGTATGGCTAAACCACTGGATATAAAAAATATTACCGGAAAAATAAAAGGTCAGTTATTGTGCATTGAACAGGACGCTGATGCCAATATTTGGCTGGGTACCGATAACGGAGCCTATTGTATTATGGGTGATGGTGTGATCCACTATAACTCATCAAACGGACTTACCGATAACTCTATCCCTGATATTTATTTTGATGCAGATAAAAACCTGTGGCTGGGCAGTCTTGGCAATGGCCTTTACCGCTGCGAAGGCGACAGATATACCATTTTTGACCGTACACAGGGTATTCCCGAATCAAAAATAGTAATGTCGGTGACTGAAGACTGGAACAATAATGTTTTAATGGGGATAGATGGAGCCGGTCTTTTGCGATATGACGGAAAAAAAACCAGCGAAGTGCCTGTGCCAACCGGTTCGCCGTATTTAAAGGGGGTGCAGAGTTTGTATACTGATAAGAACGGCACTGTTTGGATTGGTACCGGGCAAACCGGTTTATGGCAGTATGATAAAAATGGTTTCAGACAGGTAAAAAACAGTTCATCTTTTGCCTGTAATTTTATTACTGCCGATGATAGTGGCACTATATGGCTGGGCACGTCAACGGGCTGTTTCTATTATCAAAACGGCGAATTGAAACAATTGGAAGGCATCCCCCCTTATACGGCCTCAATGATTAGTTTGGGGCGTGATTCTGTTTTCATTGGCACCCAAAATGGGGTTATGCTGGCTGTAAATAAAAAGATAATTTCGGGGTTTAAACTTAAATCGTTCCCGTCAACGGCAATTTATAGCATGATCCGGTACCGGGACCTGCTGCTCGTAGGTACAGATGATAGCGGTTTATACACATGGGATATGACAACCGGGGCGGTTAATATTTATAATGTTGATGACGGGCTCAAAGCAAATAGTATTTACAGCCTTGCTGCTGACGAACGCGGCCGCCTTTGGATGGGCACCGGTAGGGGAATTAACCGGATGCAATACGACCCTGCAAAGAAAACTTTTTGGGTAATTGATAACATAGGCTCAAAAGAACCGGTGGTAGAGGCCAACCAAAATGCTATTATGCACCGCGGACACGAGGTTTGGATCAGTACCACCAAGGCCGTTATGGTGTATAATACCATGACAAAAATGGTTCCCTCGCCACCGCCGCATGTGTTCATCAAATCGGTACAATTGATGAAGGAGGATGGCGAAAAACGCTCTTCAATTGACCTTGATGACTGGGCCGAGCTTAAACATAATCAAAATCATTTATCGATATCTTTTCTTGGTGTTTATCTCAAAAATCCCGACGCGGTATCTTACCAGTATAAGCTGGTTGGGCTGGATAGTGCTTTTAGCTCGCCCATGCGAAACAACGTGGTCAATTATCCTTCGCTGCCGCCCGGTACGTATACCTTCAGGGTAAAAGCCATAAGCCCCGACGGGCAGGTATCGCCGAAGATGGCCAGTTTTAGTTTTGTGATCATTCCGCCTTTTTATCAAACTTTTACATTCAGGTTATTAGCCATTATATTTTTAGTTCTGCTGGGTTTCGGGGTGCAGAATTTAGTGCATCAGCGTAAAATAAAACGTCAAAAGGCAATTGAAGCCATGAAGCGGGAAGAGAAGTTAAAGATCCGCCAGCAAACAGCCGAAGATTTTCATGACGATCTGGGTAACAAATTAACCCGGATCACCGTCTTATCAGAAATACTAAATGCCAAAATAGATAGAGAGCAGGCGGATCAGCGCGGAATCGTGGATCAGATCAAGCAAAACGCGGCATCACTATACAACGGTACAAAGGATATCCTGTGGGCGCTCGACCCTAAAAGCGATAACCTGTATGAAACCCTGAACCACATCCGCGAGATAGGAATAGAGGTTTTTCATGATGTACCGGTTGATTTTGAATTTGCGGCCGTTGATGAAGATATCCAGCTGGTAAAACTGCCTATGGAATACAGCCGTAACATCACCATGATATTTAAGGAGCTGTTAAATAACATCCTTAAACATGCCGATGCCGGGCAGGTAGTTTTTGAACTTGATCAAAGCGATAAAAACGCGATAGCACTCCGGGTTACCGATGATGGGAAGGGGTTTGATAGCGATGCGGCCCATCGCGGCCGGGGGATCAACAATATTAATGCCCGCGCAAAACGGATCAATGCATCACTGCTCATTAATTCGGAAGCAGGTAAGGGCACGTCAGTAACATTAAAATTTGGTAAAAATCAGCTAAGTAATTAAACATGGCCCGTAACATTAAGGTAAGTATTATAGAGGACGATGAAACCCTGCGCGATGGCTATGCCTTTTTAATTGGTGCTACCGAGGGCTATGATGTCATCAGTACCTACTGTTCATATGATGAGGCTGTAAAAAAAATAGCTGCGGATAAACCCGATGTGATATTGCTGGATATTGAGCTGCCTGGCGTTAATGGCATTGATGCTATCCCTAAATTAAAAAAGCTGTTGCCCAACTGCTATATCCTCATTTTAACTGTTTACGAATCTGAAAAGCAGATTTTTAACGCGCTGGCCAACGGCGCATCGGGATATCTTACAAAAAACACCCCATCAACTAAGATCATCGAATCGATAAAAGAGGTAAGGGAAGGCGGCGGCCCTATGAGTATCAACATTGCGCGGCTGGTGATCCGCTCGTTCCAGAAAAACCAGGAATCGCCCTTATCCAAGCGGGAAACCCAGATCCTGGAGTTGATAGGCGAAGGCAAAAGCCGTGGTCAGATTGCCAATGAATTGTTCATCGACCTGGAAACAGTACGTAGCCATATCAAGAATATCTACCTAAAGCTTGATGTAAATTCCCGCGCTGATGCTATAAAGCTGGCAAGGCAGAATAAGCTGATATAGGCTTAGAGGCGTTCGTGGGGACACGAACGCAGGGATGAATAATTATTTTCCTTCCCCGATCCGTGTCATCACGGATCGCTTTGAAAATCCAGCCCTACTAATTCACAAATCCCCCAAATAGGGGGATACTATCCCCCTTCAGGTAAAGTACCTTTGATATGTTAAGTAGTTTTAACTGACCGGCTACTGTAAACCCGCTTCAAAAATTATCCTGTTTGCTGCCCCTGGCCAACAGGTTGGTTTCCATCATTACAATCTGGTTTCCGTTAATAGCTACTGTAAAATGAAATTGAAATATATACCTGTGTATACAGCCGACTTTGAGGGGCAAATTGATTTTTATACTCAAAAATTAGGTTTCAAAATAACAGGTACAATGACATTTTACGAGGGCAGGGAAAGCACGGTGATCCAGTCGGATAAATTAAATGTGGCGTTGCTTGTAACTAATAACGACAGCAACAGTGATAAGAGTAATATTATCATTAACACTGCCGACTGTTTGAACGATTACTATGTGCTCCGTACGGCTGGCGTATTTTTTTGCAAATCGCCTGCATATTTACCAGCCGGACTGGCAGCCGAATTTTTGGATCCGGCGGGCAACAAATTTATGTTACTGGAAGAAAGAAATTATAACGAACAATAAAATCATATCACAATGGACTATTCAAAAGTATTACGCAACAACAACAAGATTGTAAGTCGCACCGGCGGCCAGAGGCAGGGGCCGCAGTATACTTCAGATTTAAGCCTTCGCTTTGTTTTAAGCGGTAATGAACGTTATGATATTGGCCGCAGGCATTTGTCCATATATCCCGATTCGTTCCTGATCCTGAACAGGGGTACACAATATTCAACCGATACCGATCTGGGCCAGCAGGTACAATCATTCGCCATCAATTTTGATCAGCAGTTTTTGCAGGATTTTAAAGATTGCTGGACCTTCGACAATGACACTTTGTTAACTAAAGGCTATGGTAACGGCAAAATACAGCCCGAGTTTAATGAAACTATATATCCGTTTACTGGTGATATTAAGTACAATGTATGTCACCTGAAACAACACCTGGATAATGGGATGCAGGATGAAATGCTGATCAACGAATACCTGCACCATACGCTGATTAATTATTTTCATATTTATAATGATGAGATTTGCAAAAAAGCCGAAAAGCTCGATTTTTTAAACCAGGGAACCAGGGTTGAGATCCTGCGCCGCCTTAACCTGGCTAAGGAGTACTTGTACAGTAATTATAATCAGAATATTAGCCTTGAAGACCTTGCTGAACATGCCTGTCTTTCGGTTAACCATCTGTTGCGTACATTTAAGCAGGCCTTTGGTTTAACGCCGCACCAGTTTTTAATTCAATTGCGTTTAAAACGGTCATTAATGTTGTTAAAGGATACCCGTTATCCTGTAAATGAAGTAGTTGGCATGGTGGGTTTTGAATGCCCAAGTTCATTTATCAGGCTGTTCCGTACGCATTATAAAATAACGCCATTAAAATACAGGCAATCAGCATGATATGAAAATGTTTTTTGCGTGCCAAGATGGTGCTTTTCACACATGTAGCACGTACTTAACACACTATGTTTGCAGTACCAGATAGTTTTTTGTTAAGGATATTTGGTCAGTTAATAGTTAATGAAAAAGTCAGTAACGCGAGGTCACTGACTTTTTGTTTGTGTGCCAGGCACGTGTGTCATCTATAGGGTGCAAGTCCCGAAGACGCATTACAGTGGGAAGTCTTAGCTTAAGGCAAGGAGAAAGTGTGTGAACACAAATCTGAAGGAAGCCAGCGGCAAAAGTTCGAGCCTACGAACAGAAACTGCATATCAGGCGGGATAGTATGGGTGATGCTGCAAAAGAAGCAAAAGCCCGACACTGTACAGGATACTATAACGTAAATGCAGAGGCTACATGAACGGAAAGCGGACACACTTACCCTGGGAGGTCTGCGTAACGACGAGTTCGTAAAGCGCAGAAGTCAGCAAACGTCATATTAGTTCCGAAACGAGCTCCGCAAAGCGGAGAGGTCTCACAAAAGGATGAAGGACTGCATGTTAGAATTGGCCAAGACGCTGATGGCTCTGTGTCGTCACCGCTAACAACGGAACCCCATAAGCGAACTGCCTGCAGGAGGATAGGCCGGAAGCCGAAAGTAAAGTGCAGGAGGAGTTGAGGTGCGACATGCGAACAAGGCGGCTGTAAGCCGGAAACAAATGTTTTTTTTTTAAAAGAAGTATGCTCGAAGAAATACTTGATTACAGGAACATCAGCAAAGCGCTGAAACAGGTAATGAGCAATAAAGGCGCTGGTGGGGTTGACGGTATGCAGACCGATGAACTTCGCGACTACCTGAACGAGCACTGGCGTCCGCTCAAAACAAGTATTTTAGAGGGCAGTTATCAACCAAGCCCGGTACGGAAAGTAGAAATCCCCAAGCCCACAGGCGGTCGCCGGATGTTAGGCATACCAACCGTAATCGACAGGCTCCTTCAACAAGCCATCAGTCAATGGCTAAGTCCGCAATACGAACCGGAGTTTTCCAAAACAAGTTACGGTTTCAGGCCAGGCAAGAACGCCCGTCAGGCGGTCATGCAGGCCCAGGAGTACCTCAATGAAGGTAAAACAAGGATAGTAGAGTTGGACTTGGAAAAGTTCTTCGACCGTGTCAACCACGACAAACTCATGGGATCGCTATCAAGAAAGGTAAAAGATAAACGCATCCTTGCGTTGATCGGCAGCTATCTGCGCAGCGGTATTATGGAAGGCGGGGTTTCAAGCGTCCGATTGGAAGGCACCCCACAGGGTTCACCGCTTAGCCCTCTACTTTCCAACATTATGTTAGATGAACTGGACAGAGAACTTATACGGCGCGGGCACAGCTTTGTGAGGTACGCCGACGATTGCAGCATCTACCTTAAGAACTGGAAATCAGCTCATAGGGTAGAAGGCAGTATTATCCGGTACGTAGAAAAGGAGCTTAAGCTAAAAGTGAACAGGACAAAGACGAAAGTCAGCGCCCCGGCGAAAAGCACGCTTTTAGGCTTCTCTTTCTATCGCAGCAAAGGAAAATGGGAGATACGGCTATCGAATCTGACGGTAAAACGGATTCAAGGTAAGATTCGCCGGCATACGGAGCGGAAGCACCCGAACCCAATAGCCGAAAAGATAAGAGAATTGGAGACGGTCATCATGGGCTGGATAAATTATTTTTGGATAGCCACGGCAAAATCGCAGATGCGAATGTTGGATGAACTGGTACGAACCCGTTTACGGATATGCCAATGGAAACAATGGAAGCTACCAAAAGCAAGGGTGAAGCGGCTAATAAAGCTGGGCGTTAAGAAAAGGAAAGCTTATGAGTGGGGAAATAGCAGTAAGGGATACTGTCGGGTAGCCCACAGCCCCATACTGCAAACCACGCTTAACAATCTGTACTTTAATAACTTAGGATACACAGGGTTCGAGAACAGATACTTTTGGAAAACTAAACACCAGTTATCTATATTCTGACAAACCGCCGTATACCAGACCGGTACGTACGGTGGTGTGAGCGGACGGTAAGGGAGAATTTCACTCCCTTACTTCCTACTCGATTTGAGGGTAGGAGGATGAGGAGAACATAAAAATGACATTGAATGATGGTCCTGTTAAAAAAATATGCGAAAATCAACATTTGGCTAATTAACTGTAACATTCGCAAAAAAACATCGTCTCTTAAGTTAAAACCTACTGCTATGAAATTTTTTACCATACTGGCCGTTACCGGCGGATTGTTTTTTACGTCGCTCCAGATAGAAAAGACTAACATTGCGGGCGTTAAACACAAAAACAAATGCTGCATGAACGCCAAAAAATCAAAATGCCCGCTTGCATGCAAACGGGCAAAATCGGTTAAATTGAACAGTTAAAACGATACAGGGTTTCATCCCCTCAAAAGGCGCCCGGCGATTAAAGGGGAATCTGTTGCCGGCGCCTTTGCAGTGTTTATTAATTCAATTCAAATTTTAATAATTCAGCATCTCCTGCTTTTAACAAAACGCTTTTTGGGTTTACGTTAGTGCCTTGCAGTAACGATTTCGCATTTGCTGCTTTTCCGGCCTCCATACCAATCCTTTTCGGGTCGATAGTATAAACTTTATCAGTTTCACCATAATTAAACAGGGCCAGATAAATGCTGTTGCCAATTTTTTGCGTAAACTGTTCGGCTGTACCTGTTTCGGTGTTACCTTCAACCGGCCAGAAAGCTTTTCCATTTTGGACAATTTTCAAAATCTCAGGATTCTGGTACATAGCTTTTGCTCTGTCACTCCATTGCCCATGTGTCGAAAAATCATCACCGGTTATGAACGTGCCGGTAACAACTGCCGAGAGCATCCTTGCCCTGTTTGCGTCCTCGCTTTCGGTTGAAAGTACAACATGGTCGGCATCAATGTAATTATACAGGTAAGTTTGCCACCAGCCGTAATTTACGCTGTTGAGGGTATAGCGGGTATCTTTTACAGTTTTAAAAGCATCGCATGCAATGCGCCTCATATGCGCGTAACGCCCGGTTGCGAGGCTGGGGGAGATGGCTGCATAAACCAGCATCTGATCACCCAACTGATCAATCAGGTGTTCCATGCCCTTTTTATAAGCCTGCATACCGGTGGTGATTTTGGGATCATAAAAATGGCTTGATTCGGCTGCCGCATGACCTAAAAAGTCAATCTTGATCATTTTAAAACCACAGGCTTTTAGTTTGCCAATTACATAGTCGATATGTTGCAAGGTACCCGGATGGGTTGGATCGGTTGCACGGGCACCGTCGATGTCGTGATAGCTGTCGGCAACTTTTGTCCATGTTTCGCCATAGGTATAGTTACTGCCTAAAACTTTGCGGTCCGGGCCACCTTTCCAGCCCCAGTCGGTAAATGGGGCCCAATACACACCAGGTTGTAAGCCTTTTGATTTACAGTAGTCGGCAAATGATTTCAGCTTGCCAAAGTCACCTTCCCAGCCACCGCTGATCATGTTATCCCAAAACGAATCGAGATCAATAAACGCGGTATTGCCGTTGCGAAATGCAGGGATGCTATCGGCAAAAAAGTTGGCTACTTTAATAGCTTTATCGTAGTTGAGTTTTTCCTGCATAACGCCCCAGCTGTTCCAACCAACAGGGGTAGGTTTTGTCCAGTTAAAAATGTAAGGTGGTTCGGCAATGCGGTTGGCTTTACCAAACTCTTCCATACCATTGCGCCAGTCGGCAAACCAGCCCACTAATACCTTAGGCGATTTAACGGTATTGCCGCTGATGTAACCATGGGCAATTTTATCGCGGTTTACAGCTTCCTCGATGTAACCACCCCATATTTCAAAGGTGTTGGCGCTATCTTTTTTGGCAACGGTACGCACGCCTGTTTTCCAGGTTTCATGCTCAACAGATCCAAACACCAGGCCTTTGCGGCTATCGTTATCAAAAACTGTCCCTACTTCGGCACTGGTATTGGTGAGTGGTGCTTTAAACGCTTTGGAATCATAGCTAATGAAGGTATCATTATCAAAAGGCACAAATACCGAACGGGTGTCGCCGGGTATTGCTGACATATTACCGGCTATCGGCTCCATGTAATTTGTTTTCAGGTTTTTGCCCCCAACATAAAGTTCGACAAAAAAATAGCCTTTGTGCGATGGATAAGTATAAAACACCTGCATCATGTTTGGCAAATTATTGCCGCTTAGGGTGAAAGTATGTTTTACGCCTTTGCCAAAACCATCGGTTATTAAGGCTTTAGTATAAGCAACGTTCTCGTACGCTGTTGAAGTAATAAGTTTTCCGTTGATGCCGGCTTTGCTATAGCAATTACCAAGTACAGTTTTTCCATTTTCGATAACAGAAAAAGTGCCGGTTTTTTGATCATAATTGATAGTGCCATAATTGATAGTGCCAGAGGTACCGTATGAAAACGATATATTCCCTTTCGGGGTTAGCTGGATAGTAATTATTCGGGTTGATGCCGAAACAATTGCCGGCTGCCAAACGCAAAGCAAGCCGGACAATTGCACAGCAATTATAAAACGATTAAGAAATTTTTGCATGAATTTTAGGTTATTGTCAATTTGTTATAAATAAGGCACCTCTTTCAGGGTACCTTATTTGCTTATAAGATGTTTTTAAGCTTTAACGGCCATTATGCTTTTGACCTTGCCATTAATTTTCACTTTAACCGTACGTGGAGTAGGTGAGGTTACTTTATAAGAGGTTACTTTACCGTCTTTCCATTTCATATCAACTGTGAAATTACCGCGGGCCTTAAGGCCTTTAACCTCGCCCTGTGCTTTCCATGCATCAGGGATAGAAGGAATAAAATCAATAAACCCGGCATGGCTCTGGATCAGCATTTCGGCAATACCGGCTGTTGCACCAAAGTTGCCGTCAATCTGGAACGGTGGACCGGCTGATAGCAAATTAGGATATACGCCGCCACCTGCACCGTAGTTAATATCGGTTTTGATGGTTGGCTTCATCAGTTCCTTAAACAGTTTGTAAGTGCGGTTCCCGTCATGCAAACGTGCCCACCACAATATTTTGTAGGCGATAGACCAGCTTGGGCCGTCGTCGCCACGTACTTCCAATGTTTTTTTAGCGGCTTCGGCAAGTGCGGGTGTAGCTTCTGGTGTAATCTGAGATGCCGGAAATAAACCATACAGGTGTGATACGTGGCGATGCTGCGGTTCGGTTTCTTTATAATCCTCCAGCCATTCCTGGATGCGCCCATCCTTAGATATAACACCGGGGGGCGGGAGCTTTTTCACTTTAGCAGCCAGTGTTTTGCTGAATGCCTCGTCTTTGCCCAATACTTTGCTTGCAGTTATCACGTTGTTAAACAACTCGCGGATGATCTGGTTATCGATAGTGGGGCCTACGCAGATGCTGGCGTGTGTGCCATCGGGCAGGTAAAAACTGTTTTCGGGCGATGATGAAGGCGAGGTAACCAACCAGCCTGTTTTAGCATCGCTGATCAGCATACTGTTGTAGAATTGCGCTGCGCCTTTCAATATCGGGTAAATTTGTTTCAGGTAGTTTTTGTCTCCGGTGAAATCATAGTGCTGCCACAGGTTGTCGCATAGCCAGCCCGAACCAACTTTACAAATACCCCATGAGGCGCTTTCACCTGGCTCAGTAAAGCCCCAGGGGTTGGTAATTACGTGTGCTACCCAGCCATCGGCGTTGTAATAGGCTTTAGCCGTTTTTTCGCCATGTGGTACCATGCCTTTAACCAGGTCGGCAAGGGGCAGGTTAAGTTCTGACAGGTTAGAAACTTCAACCGGCCATTGGTTCATTTCAATGTTAATATCCAGGTGATAATCGCCGTTCCAAGGGGTATGTACCTCATTAGCCCATAAGCCTTGCAGGTTTGGTGGCAACAGGCCTACACGGGTGCTACAAATGCTTAGATAGCGACCAAACTGGTAAAACAGAGCCGGCAGACTTTTATCGGCGTCAGGGTTGTTACGAAAAGCGATAAGCCTTTGATCGGTTGTTAGTTTTTCAGCTTCCGAAGTGCCAAGATCAACGTCCACCCTGTTAAATAACTTTTGGAAGTTGGCTATATGCTGCTGTTTTTCTGCGGTATAAGGCTTTTTCATAGCAGCCTTCAACGCGTCGTCCATTTTGCTGAGATATTGCGGATTCTTAAAATCTGTACCTGCCGACACATAAATGATCACCTCAGTTGCATCCTTAATAACCAGCGAAGTAGGGGTGGTGCTTAATGAGCCGCCGGTTAGTTGCGCTTTTACCCTCGCTTTGTAAGCTACACCTTTGCCATCAGTACCATTATCTAACTGACCGGTAAGATCAAGCTCATTACCCTCTGTACTGGTAACACCACGTTCTGGACGACTGATATTTATGCTCAAATTAAGCATGCCCGGCTTGCTGGCGCTTAGTTTTATTACATCAACATCATTACCAAAACTGGTAAAGTATTCGCGCTTGTAGGTAACGCCATTTACCTGGTAGGTGGTTTTAGCAAGGGCATTATTTAATGAAAGCTCGCGCTCATAGTTATCGTATTTTACATCTTTATCATCAATTCCTTTGTATTGGTAGTTCAGGTTCAAGTCGCCCAGCATCTGGAAGCAACCGAAAGGCACACCGCCCGATCCTTTGCCGGTACAAACGAACGACTTATCGATTATAGCCTGTGCTTCTACGTTTTTGCCAGCGGCAAGCAAGCTTCTTATTTCGGGCAGTTTTTTATAGGCTTCGTAGTTATTAGCATCCTGCGATGAGCCCGACCACATGGTGATATCATTCAATACTACTTTTTCGGCAGTAACACCGCCATCGGGCATCATCCCCAGGCGGCCGTTACCAAGGGCAACGGTTTCTTCCCAGCGCTGCGCAGGTTGTTTGTACCAAAGTTTTAATTGTTTTGTTTGTGCGTGAGTAAACGTTGTAATACCTGTTATCATTACAGTTATTAGCAGGGGCGTTCTTTTTAGCATGTTTATGTTAATTAGGTTTTCTGTTTTTATTTTATTTACCTGCGGTAATTACAGGGATATCTTCGGCGTTTTTGTTCAGTTCCAATACTATAACATTGCTGTTTGCATCGGGTAAGATTTGCGGCAAATCAATGATATAGCCTGAGGCATTCGGTTTATAATTTACTTTGGCTCCTCCCAGCAAATAGGCGTTAGTTATGTTAACACCCGGCAGGTTAGGCAGTGCAATTTTATCACCTTTTTTCTGAAATATATGTAAATACATCTTGTTTCCCTTGCGTGTAACAGCATAGTTATCATTAGGGGCAATGGGGCCGCCTTTAGTGTCATAAATGCTTTCCCCGTATTTTTTGAGCCAAACGCCCATTTGCTGAAGTGTTTCAACCTGGCGTGCTTCAATGCGGCCATCGGGCATTGGGCCTACGTTAAACAGCAGGTTACCATTACCGGCAGCCGTTTTTACCAGC
This sequence comes from Mucilaginibacter sp. SJ, assembly GCF_028993635.1. Classification (NCBI taxonomy): domain Bacteria; kingdom Pseudomonadati; phylum Bacteroidota; class Sphingobacteriia; order Sphingobacteriales; family Sphingobacteriaceae; genus Mucilaginibacter; species Mucilaginibacter sp. SJ. The sequence goes on along the minus strand of NZ_CP118631.1, from coordinate 1,998,621 downwards.
GTTTGGATACATTCCTGCACGGTTTTCATTTTATCATTAGGTTTCCACGCCCATTGCTGGCAAATGGTGATACAGCTTTCCCATGGCTCATTCATATTCAGCTGACCGATGCGCTGCTCAGGGGTGAGATAATCACCTACTGATTGATCGTTCAGCTTTTCGCTTTCTTTGCCTAAGCGGTTGTTCACGATAACGTTTGGATCAACACTTTTGATGAATTTGTAAATTTCCTGCCCATCGGCATTGGTCCACGGTTTTTCCCAGTAGCCATCAAACCAAAGCAGGTAGGGGTGGTATTTGGTGATGAGTTCTTTCAACTCATTCTTCATTTGCGTTTTAAAAGCTATCATATCGCCCTTAACGTTCTTTGTCGAATCGTAAGGGTTGTGGATAGGATAGTTAGGGTCGTGCCAATCGAGCACAGTATGGTAGATACAAAAAAGTATGCCCTGCTTTTTGCAGGCTGCTGCCAGTTCGGCCACCATATCGCGTTTATATGGTGTTTTGCTGATGTTATAATCAGTAAAAGCGGATGGCCACAAAGCAAAGCCGTCATGGTGTTTGGCGATGATCACCAGGTATTTCATGCCTGCATCTTTGGCCGCTTTTACAATAGCATCAGCATTAAATAAAACCGGGTTAAACTCTTTGTACAGGTTATCATAGTCATCCTGCGCTACTTCTTTGTTGCGGCTCCAGCCAATTTCGGTACCGCGTAAGGTTACCGGTCCGAAGTGTATAAACATGCCGAAGCGTTTGGTCATGAAATCGTCCAAAACCGCTTTGGGTGTTTTCACTGTAACAGCCTGCTGAGCAAAGCTGAGTTTGATTATAGAAAACAGGTACAGGAGAATAATTGCCGGTTTTTTCATTGCTGAATTTTTGGGGTGAACATTATAGAGGTCTTCGTCTTTATGCTTTTTAAAATATGACCAGGCTGCAAGTCAGCCCGGTCATTGGGGTGTTATTATAGTAGTGCGTTATTCCAGAAGGTAAGCTCGCTCATATTGGTGTAGTTACCCTCGTTGTTCGAATTGTGTTTGATCCTGATGCGGATGTAACGTACCGCCGGAGGATTAGGATCAAAGTTTACCTTTAATGGCGCGCTGCCGTCGTCGGTCCTTTTAATCTCTTTAAGCAGTTTCCAGCCTTTGGAAATAGCTTCGGCAGTCCAGCCAGCATCATTAGCTTTCAGGGTAGTAGCAGCATTGGTAATATCCGCAATGCCCCATACTTCAAAATCATCGGGGTTGTGGCAGCAGTTACGGCCTGTTTCCTCAATGGCTACAAGGCCTTTGTAAACAGCTCCCATATCAAAGGTGATCACTACCGGCAACGGGCCATTTCCGTCACTATGGAAAATGTTAGGGAAGCCCTGCGGCCCTGTACTGCCATCCCAAAGCCTGTCAATGTCGGTATCTCCTTCATAAGGTTTGGCGTCATTGGCTAAATAAACCTTTTTGAATAGTTTTTTATCACAAACAGCAACAGAATTAATGGTTGGGAAATCCTCATAATTAGCTACATAAAAAGTGTCGAGGGCATTTACCGTTGGTTTAAAGGCCGAGAGGAACTGGATCTTGGTATCTGCCTTATAATCTGCCAGGGTAACCGACATGCTATCGGCACTAAGTTTCCCAAAGCTTTCCTTACCGGCTTTGTTGGTGTATTTTATATTAGTAAATACGTTGTGCGTACTGGTGTCTTCCTTTAAAAAATTAAGGGTAAGCTTGCCATCGGCACTTATGCCGTATGGATTGGTAACATCATAACCCCTGTTTGAAAGGCCCGACTGATAAATTGGCCCGTAAACCCTGACGTTATTGATATCAAGCGGAATAGAACGGTTGCCTTTTGCATCGTACGAGAAAACGGTGAACGAATAAATATACTCGTTAAGGTTTGGTACAACAACCGTTAAACTATCCGACGGATTGTGGTTGGTAGAATTGTAAATTATTGAATCGGCTTTATTATTCCAGTACACTACGTAGCGCGTTATGCTGGGGTCTGTACTGGGGTTCCAGGTAAGGGCCGCGCGCAGGTTTCCGGGACGCGAGTGTGCGTTGGCCACTGTGCCCGGATATTTAACTTCATGACCGTTTAAGTATGATTCAAACTGTGTGTCTTGCTTGCTGCAACCGTACAACAGGTATCCAAGCAAACAGAAAGCAGTTATTCTGACAATATTTTTCATGTTCGTTTAATCTAAATGAGTTAATACCTATTGTGGGTTACCATAAATTGAAAGTTCCATCATGTGGGCAAAGTCACCGTTTGACCATGTGTCATGCACCATAAAGCGGACGTATTTAATAGGCGTTGAACCCGGCGGGATATTAAAGTTTACTCCCGCGGCAACAAAAGCAGCGTCGGCAGCATTGGTAAAGCCCGGTGTAAGGCCCGATGGCGGGTTAGGATAATGGTAGTTGCCGATATTAACCCAATCGCCTACTATTGTTCCTACAGGGGCATAATCAGGCAGTCTTACATCCTGCGGAGCATTTACGTTTGATCCCCAGATACTGAAATCTTTAGGGTTACCATGTGCATAAGCATATTGATCGGGCCTTTCCCATAAAACAAAACGGCTTAATTGTGCCGATACGCCAAGACTAAAGGTAACCTGTATTGGCGCCGGTGCTCCGGGGGCTGTGTGCCAGCCATTTGAGTATCCATCAGTTTTGTTATCCCATAGGTAAGGCACTTCCCAGCCATAAGCTGTAGGGCTATCGGTAGGGGTTTTGTATACCGAAAACTTGCTCTTATCAAGTATCGTTTCAAATATCGGGGTGATGTTTACAATGGTAGTATCAGAGATATTGCCAAATTTATCAGTTACATATACACCAAATTTTTGTGATACTGCCGGATAGCCTCTTATAGAGTAATTAATGGTATCAACCTTGGTATAATGCTGATCAACAACCTCTAATGCCTGGGTTGATTTATCAAAGGCCAATAAAATTACGCCAATATCCTTTTGATCGGGGTTCATGGCTTTGATATTTACACCGCCAAAATCAGATGTGATAGTTAATGTTGGTTTGATGAGCTTGTAAAAGGGAGTATCAGGATGCACTTTAACTACCAGCGGATCTGATTTCACGTTAGCCCGGCTTACCGAATAAAGCGTTACCTCGTACTCCTGGCTTTTTGCAAAACCGTCAACAGTAACTGTATCCGAATAATAACTTGATTTGGTTTGACGCGTGGTTTTATCGTTGATACGATACTCAGCCTGCACATATAGCAAGTTATCGGAGTTTGGCAGATCATAGGTGATATAAGCACCGCCGTTGAAGTTTTTAACTTTTATGTTGGTAACCACGGCAGGCTTGCTCATATCGGTCGAAACCTCTTTAACGTACCCGTCGTTCTTTTTGCATGAATTTAAGCACGCCATAAACAACGCGACTGAAAGCACCAGCGCTGTTACCGAATAATTTTTAATGCGTTTCATAATTCTTATCTATGTTGAATTAATTCATTTTTATTTGATGGAGACGCTTACCAATAGGTAGTTTGTACCAGGTTGTTGTTAACTATCAGGTCATTGTCTTTTATAGGCCAGAAGTAATTTTTTAACCCGAAAACCGGCGTTAACACGGTATGCAGTCTGTAGTAGTTACCTGCTTCGGCCTCGTAAATATTCCAGCCCTGTAGGGGTACGCTCAATACGCTTTGGATCTCTTTCCAGCGGCGAAGGTCCCATCCACTTTGTGCCTCAAAACAAAGCTCAATGCGGCGCTCGCGGTGTATGATGTCACGTAAACCTTCTTTAGTTGTTGGTTTGCCGGGATTTTTTGAATAGGCTGACCATGATTCCAACACACCTTTTAAACCCGCCCTTGTTCTTACTTTGTCAATGTAATTGTATACATCAGCAGTTGGACCGTTTGCCTCATTCAGGGTTTCGGCATATAAAAGGTATAAACCGGCAAGCCTCATTAATGGCAGGTGATACTCAATAGGCTGAAAGCCATCATCATAAACTGAAAGATAATTAGCCAGTTTTTTTGGCCAGTAACCGGTGATGTTAAGGGTATTCAGGTCTTTAGGGCCTGCCAATGAGCCTGAGCCGCGGGCTTCAACGTGGTAGGCCTGGTCCTGGTTGTAAATGCCGTTACCATACCAGATACTGCCATCAAACGCAATGTTGGCATAAAAGCGGCTTTCGCGGCCGTAGTGTTCATTGACAGTAGTATAACCCTGGGCTATATAATATTTATCGGCGTCGCCGGCTGTTTTCAAGGCGAAACGGTTTGTATAATCAAAATCTTTATCCTCGGTTAACGGAACACCGTTGGCTGTGTAAAATAGTTCCTGCGTTGAAATAGGAACAGCGAACGTTGACGGGTTTGAGAAGATATTGACCGCCGATTTTGGGGTTAACCTTGGCGTTGCATAACCCTGGCATGGGAAGGTTGGGTTTAATGCCCAGATCAGCTCGGGGTTAACATCCCATTTTTCGGTAACTGCGTTTTGAATGGTCAGCTCATTACGTAACTGATCTGAAAGGGCACCTACAGTTGGCGGTGACACAAATGTGTATAACTTAAGCCCGTTAGCTTCACAGGCGTCAACGGCAGCCTTACATGCATCGGCAGCCCGTTTCCATTTCTGCGGATCGGCAGTGCTTGAAAATAAAGGCTGGCCATCTTTATTCTTCATGCTGGCATAATCAGGGTTACCATTAAATAATGGACTTGCCTGTGTTGCCAATATTTCAGCTTTGATTGATAATGCAGTTAACTGGGTGATACGGCCAAGCTCTTTTGCCTGGTTGGTGATAACCGGAGGCAGATCAGGAATTGCCTGGTCAAGCAGTTGTACGCAGTAGTTAAATACCGAATCAACAGGCGAGCGCTTTACAAGTACTTCTTCGGTACTGGCTGTGATATCGATATTGGTTTTTACCAGTGGTACCGGTCCATACAAACGGCACAGATAATAATGGTAATATGCTTTTAGGAATTTTACTTCTGCTATCCACCTTGCTTTTTCGGCTGGTGAAAGATCAACAGGTTTGTCAATGTTTTCAAGCATGATATTGCACCGCCTAAGCGAACGGAATAAAGCCTGTCCGCCATTTTGACCATCCCACCAGTTTATGCCCGGACTGCTGCTGTTTTGCGTACCGCGGATAAGGTTAAAGCCAAATTCGCTAAGCGGATGATTTGTGAGATTGTTTGGATAAATAATCTCTGATGATGTGGTGAAGCCGATATTTGATGTAGGGTCAGAAAACTGCTGTAAGGTTGCATAACAGGTAAACAGGTAGTTTTCGGCCTCGTTACGGTTTCTGAATGCGTACTCAAGCGTACCGGTATTATCTGGCGTAACATCAAGGTATTTTTTACATGATGCGCCCGAAACCAGGAACCCTACCAGTAATAAAATTTTATAATATTGTTTCATAATACTAAGTATTGATCAGTAAAAAATTATAGGTTAACGTTTATGCCTAAGTTGAATACCTTTTGTATAGGGTAGGCAAAGCCATTACCGCCAAGTTCAGGGTCCCAAAGTTTAAAGGCGCTCCAGGTATACAGGTTGAGGCCGTTAAAGTAGATGCGGCACTTGGTTACGTTTAAGCGTTTTAAAATGGACGGTGGTAATGAGTAACCAATCTCCACCGATTTAAGCCTCAGGAAACTACCGTCACGCATCCACCAGGTACTGTTTTGGCGATTGTTTTCTATCTGGTTGCCGGTTACACCTAATCTTGGATAGGTAGCATATAAATCCTGGTTTTCCTCACTCCAGTGGCTATCGGCAAAGGCTTTGATCAGCTGGGTATTACCATATATGTACGGATCGGGGCTTTGAATGAATGGACTGGTACGGTTAGGATCAATAAAGAATGAAACGCGCGCCTGGCCCTGGAAAAAACAGGAAATATCAAAGTTTTTGATCCCGGCCGATAAGCCATAACCATACACAATTTCAGGCACTGTTGGGTAACCGATAAAAGTTTGATCGGCGCCGTCAATTTTACCGTCGCCATTTAGGTCGCGGTATTTGATATCACCGCCGCCCGGAGGGATGCCATTGGTTGAAAAAATCTGCGAAGGGGAGTTTTTCGCTTCGTTATCGTCAACAAACAAACGCTCGGCAATATAGCCGTATTGCCTGTTTATTTCCTGGCCTTTGTGGTAACGATAAGCTTCCTTATACTGAGGTTCTTCATAGTTGCCATATTTGCTGCTTGCCAGGGTAAAGTTGCCTCGGCCCTGCAGCCAAACATCTTTATTTATAGCCGCTTTATAATCCATTTGCAGGTCAATACCTTTGGTATCTGCCGTGCCAATGTTGGCAGTAACATTGGGGTTGCCGTACTGGTCAAGTGCTTCAAGGCCCAGTGTTGTTGGTAGTGAGCTACGTGTTTGAAGAATATTATAGCGGTGGTATTTATAAACCTCGGCTACTACATTGAGGTTTTTAAACATGGTGAACTCCAGGCCAAGATTTAGCTGGCGCGATGTTTCCCAGGTTACGTTAGGGTTTTCGTAGTTATTAATGTAAACACCCTCGCGCCTGTAACCGTTAAAGGTACCAAAATAGGCAGGGTTGCCGCCGTTAAGGTTAACATCTGAAAGGAAGAAGAAACGTTGTGAGCCGATGGCGTCGTTACCTACTAAACCATAGCTGGCCCTCACCTTCATGCGGGAGATAACGTCATAAAGTCCCTGTCCCCAGAATTTTTCGTCGGATACGATCCATGAACCGCCAATAGTAGGGAAGAAACCATATCTATGACTTGACGAAAAGCGCTCGGTACCGTTATAACCAAAGTTAAATTCCAGGAAGTAACGGCTTTTAAATGAATAAGTAGCCCGGCCTGCAAGGGTGAGGTTACGGTAAGGCAGCGAGTATTGCAGGGTTGGCCTGTCAAGTACCGGATCTTTAGCTGCTGAATAAACCGTTTGCTGACGCGTACCAATCAATGACGCGCTCAGGTTATGACTGCCAAACGCGTGGTTATAATCCAATACACCCTGAAAATAAATATAGGTATTCAGGTTATCGGTACTTGGATCGCGGTAATAACTTAGGTACTCGGTGGCTACGTTATTGCCGGTTGGTTGCGGGTTAAGCCAGGTTAAAGTATATTTATTGGTGGCTTTATCGTAGGTGTTTACATTATAGTAAAATGGCGAGTAACCCATTTGCGACTGAAAGTATGAATACCTGTTGGTATGGAATAAGCCGTGAAAGTTAAGTCCGTCGGTTATAAAATCCAGTTTCTGGTTTAACTCCAACTGGGCCGATAACCGTGATTCTGAATAGTTTTTATGGCCGCGCAACAATGCCGCATATGGGTTATTATACGCGATGGCGTTTGACGTTGACCCTGCATTTGCTGGCGCGGCGTTACCGAACAGGATGTGTTTAACATCGCGGTTGGCCGAATCGGCGGGGAAGTAAGCAGGGAACAATACCGGGCTGGTGTGTACGGCAACGTTATAAAGGTCGGTCGAGAATGAAGCATCGGCAGTAAGAGGGCCATTATACTCATTGAATGAACCAGCCAGCCTTACAATAAGCTCGGTACTTTTACTTAAGTTGATATTAACGTTTGAGCGCAGCTGGTAATTTTCAAACTTTACGTTGTTGTTGTTATTGTTGGCGATATCCTGCCTCAGGATGCCATGGTCAACATTATATGAGCCTGATACATAATAACGGGCTACATCACCGCCGCCGCTTACGCTCATATCTGCACGCTGCGTAGCTGTGCGTTTTTTGAAAAGCATATCCAGCCAGTCCACAGCAGGGTAAACATATTTATTGCTTCCTGCATCACCGCGAAGGGTGGCTTCGGTATTTAGTATTTTATTTTGAGAAAAGGGAAGGGGGCTTAACGGATCGCGGGTTATGGTAGCTTCGTTAAACAGCTTCATATAAGTAATAGGGTCGGCAAGCTGCAGCGTTTTGGCCGATTGGGATATGGAGTTTTCTACGCGTACATTGATCTTGGCTTTGCCAATTTTGCCTTCCTTGGTGCTTACCAAAATTACACCGTTTGCGCCGCGGGCACCATAAAGTGCAGTAGCACTTGCATCTTTCAATATCGAAAAGCTGGCGATATCGTCAACTTGCAGGCGGGCAAGGTCGGTTGTGGAAAGTTCAACGTTATCTATCAAAATAAGCGGATCTTTTTTGTAACCAAAAGTGGTTACACCGCGGATAAAGAAACTGGAATTATCCTGCCCTGGCTGGCCGCTTGGTTGAAAGGCGATGATACCTGCAACCTGTCCGGCAAGTGCATTGGTTAAGTTACTGGCGGGTATTTTCAGGTCGGCGGGTTTAACAGTGGTTACCGAACCCACTACGGCTTCCTTGCGTTCTTTTTTACCGTAAGCTAATACTACAACCTCATCGAGGCCTCGTTTTGATTCTTTAAGTATAATGTTTACTACCAGCTTGCCGGCCGAAACGGTGAAAGTTTGATCGATAAAAGTTACATACGATACTTTAAGGATAGTACCGGGCTCGGCATCTATCACAAACTTACCGTTAGCATCGGTAGTGGTACCCAGGTTTTTGCGGTTGGTAGCAACAATGTTGGCACCTGCAATTTTACCGCCCAGTGTGTCGGTCACGAGGCCGGTAATAGTTACCTTACTTTGTGCGTGGGTAAATTGTGCCGAGCAGATAAAGCTGAGCAGTAATAGCACAAAGCAATAAAAACCCGGTGCAGGCCTGTGAGACTGTCTAAGCTCCCGCCGGGTTTTGATCCGTTGGTAAAATTCTTTCATAAAAATTGGTTTGATAATGGTTCTTTGTTTTTGAGATTTGGTTGATGGGTTTATTGGTTTTTAGGCGCCGTTTAAATGCGTAAATGGTAAAAGGTTTTTCCATTGGTAAAAGGTTTGATCATTTTTTAAATATGTTAAGTTGACAATTAAAAGTTTTGAGCTGTGTTTACAGCTTATGGCTGTTTTTTAAAAAAAATCAATTGGTTAAAAAATAGATTACCTGGCACGTGTTCCCCTTGCTGTTTTTATTCTTGTCGGTTTCAATTTTCAGGCTGAGCGTGTGCGGGCCTTTTTTTAGATCGGTACTAAATGTTACATACCAGGGTAGGTAGATCCATGAACTGAATTCTGTGTACAGGTCCATTGTTTTTTCAGCGCCGCCATCAATGCTGTAGCTGATAATACCTGCCTCCGGGCCTGATACAATGGCCATTCCAATAGCGGTGCCGGTAAATGGTAGTGTTAATGATGCCCCCGGTTTTGTAGCTATAAGCATCGGTTTGTGCACAAAGCCTTCGCGAGTGCTCAGGTTATTGTTTGGCGCCCAATCGGGGTTGATGGCCCAGCCATTTAAATTTTTTGCGTTTTGAATATTGTAATAGCGGCCATTGTTCAGGTTAAGCGCATTAAGCGGTTTGGGTAATGCATTTGCTTTAATAGCAGGAGTCTGCTGTTTGTTAAAACATAAATTGAGCAGGCTTTTTATTGTGGCGAAATAAAGTTCCTGCCCGTAAATTGCAGGGTGCAGATTTTTAAAATCATATTGCCATGAAAACTCATGGTTATTAAGCTTATCTGTAACCTCTTTGGCCAGGTTAATGGATGGTAAACCATAATGCTCTGCAATTAGTTCGTGGTTTTTGATTTGCAGCGGGGTTTTGCCGTTGTTGTAATCCCTTATCTTATCCGGATCAACAAATGACATCATGACGATATCCATCAGCGGATTGGCTTTTTTTGCATGCCTTACAATTCCTTCCAGCGCCCGTACTTCGGTAAGGCTGTCCAGCCCGTTCACATTATCATTTACCGCGGCTTCAACAAACATCAAATCAACTTTGCCCGAATCAAGTACGTCCCGCTGTAAGCGGAAAGCATGCGGTACACTACCTAACGAGGGGATACCGGCCTGTATGAAATGAAAACTGGTTGAAGGAAAACGTTCGGTAAGGTAACGGCTTATCTTTTCGCGCCAGCCGTGGTTATAAGTAATTGATCCGCCTAAAAAAGCTACTGTTGCCTTTTTGCCTGCATTAAATATATTGAGGCTGTTAGTAAGGCCGTTACGGGGAACAAAATAATCGGCGTATGGCAATATCTTTTTTACAGGATAGCTATAGTCCATAATCATATCGGCCCAGTGTTCGGGATGTTCAATAGGGAAGTGGTGCCCGTTCAGTTCCTGTGGTCCGGCAGTTACCGGGTATATCATCATCGGCCCGCCTAATGCGGTATAACGTTGAGCAAGGATATTGGTGTTTTCGGCATTGGGTACCAGTTTATCATTGATACCTATGATATGCATAACCGGTACCTTGAAAGCAGCGAGGCCATCAAGGTTATCAATAGGATTGTCTTTGTAATCAAGTGCTTGTTGTTCGGTAAAGTGATACACTTGTTGCAGCTGTTTCCAAAGGCCGGTATCACCCGGGGCGCTTAGCTTACCGCCCGGCCAGCTTTGAATATTGCAAACAGGGGCTTCATTATAAATGCAACTAACTTTATCGGGGTTGCGTTTGGCCCAGCCATATACATATAAACCGCCACGGCTAACGCCTTCAAGGGCAACTTTGGCAGCGAAAGCTTGTTTAGCTGTTAAATACTGATAAAAAGCATCCCAAACCTGCAAAGCATAAGGGCTGCCATATTGATCATCAACATTCACGAAAGCTACATGAAAGCCTTTGGTCAGCAGGATGCTGTCAATATCGGTATGCCAATCAGGAAATGAAGCCCGCCACACCCAAGGGTTACCTTCAAGCGCCTTTTTAGGTTTTACATAGTAGGCCTTGTGAGTGCCTATAGCAATATTAACACGTTCAAAACCCTTCCAGCTATCATTAGCTGTATGTTGAATGGCATATACGGCTGGGGCATTGCCCGCACTCACATTTTCATGGTTTTGTGCTGAGGCAATACCGGCCGTGAACCCAAATAATAGCGTAATTAGTAAAGTTTTAATCATTCAATTTTGGATATAAAAATTCCACTTCAAAAACTTCGTCCTTTTTTGGATTGTGGTTTTTGATTAAAAAATGTTTTGTAAACTTTTAGTAGCTGGCGTTTATAATCAAGGGTAAAAATATGGAGGGTATTAGCAATAAATTGTACTTAAATTGATTTGTTTCGATACTATTTTGACATCGGTTTTTTGATTTTGAGTAAAAAATGACTTGCTGAAACAATTTAATTGTATTAAGTGTAGTTTTCACAACAAAATAATATTGAAACGCAAAAAGTTGCGCAATATGGTATTGGCTACTTTTAGTTCATGGTTCATTGCTGATGGTTCATGGCAGCATCAAGAGGGGTGAAGGTTCAGAAACTTACGAAGTAATTAAAACTTCTTAAGTTTAATAGGTAGGTCAGTGTCCTATTACTGTCAACTGTGGTTCTTCGGATTCATCCGAATAAGTTTTGTTTTTTACCACATAGCCTTTAACTCCGTAATATAGTACGTACACATAGCACACCAGTGGTGCAATGAATGCCATCCTGATGCCCGAATGGTCTGATATCAAGCCCATTATTGGCGGGATAATGGCGCCGCCTACAACTCCCATAATAAGTAATGACGAAGCCACCTTGGTGTAATCGCCAATGTTTTTGATGCTGAGCGTAAAAATAATAGGGTACATTACCGAGGTAAACAGTCCTACTATTGACAGTGAAATTATGGATACATAACCGTCCGTAAGCACCGATACCAATATCAGTGTAAAAGCGCCAATACTGCATAGGGTAAGCACTTTATTGGGTTTAACCTGCTTAAGCAAAAACGCTCCCAGCAAGCGCCCGGTTAAAACCAGCGCCATGTAAAGTGTAATAAACAGGGCCGATTTTTGCTCGGTAATACCTGCGATATTTAAGGACTTTGTATACCTAATGATAAAACTCACCACGCCAACTTCGGCACCCAAATAGGCAAAAACTGCTAATACGCCCAGCATAGTATGCCTGAATTTAAATACTCCCGATAGTTTTTGACGGTTGTTACCTTCATGGATAACCGGCAATTTCAAAAAATAAAGTACCACGCAAAGGGCAATAAATAGTGCAGCCAGTGTCAGATAGGGTGGAATAACCAGATGCGCCTCGCTGTTTAAAAATGACTGCAGTTGTTCGGGGTTAAAGGATTGGAGAAGCTGTGCAGGGATATCCTTTTCGTGCAATAAAAATTTAGAACCGATGAACGGCCCTATAGTAGCGCCCATTGAACCAACGGCTGCAGCCAGGCTTAACCGGCTCGAGGCATGATCCGGGTCGCCGAGTTTTGAAATATAGGGAGTAGCCGTAACCTCCAATATGGCAAAACCCGATGCCATAGTAAACAATGCCAGCAGGAATACCGGGTAAAACCTGGTTGTAGCAGCCGGATAAAATATGGCAGCGCCAATAGCAGCTAATATAAGCCCGGTAAGCATCCCTGCTCTGTAACCCATTTTTTCGATAAAGCGGCCGGCAGGCAAAGCCATCAAAAAATAAGCCCCAAAAAATGCCGACTGGATCAGTGACGATTGCAGATCGGTTAGCTGGCAGGCACGCTTCAGGTGTGGAATAAGCACATCATTGATATTGCGGCTCAGGTTCCAGAAAAACATCAGGCTCATCACTATCAGCAGCGGAGCCAGGTATTTTGATGCGTTACTGTTGGTTTTGTTCATGGTTAAGATCTTGTTTTATCGTCTGTATCCAAGTTCGGCGCCACCGCTTACGGGCATAATGCAGCCGGTTACAAACCGGGCCGCGTCCGAGAGCAGGAAAACCGCTGCATCGGCTACTACATCGCCCTCAGGGCAGTAGCCTAAAGCGTGGATATCATTCAGGTATCTTTCTATCGACCCTGGATCTGGCTGTTCGGCGGCCCATTGTTTAAGTAATGGGGTCCATACACCGGCCGGCGAAACAGCATTTACCCTGATACCGTATGGTGCATAATCAAGTGCCATGGATTTGGTAAGGGCATTGATGCCGCCCTTAGTTGCTGTATAAGCAGCATGCAGGCTTTGCCCAATATCACCGGCCATACTGCTGGTGTTTAAAATGCAGCCTTTTGATGCTTTAAGTAAGTCGATACCATATTTGGTTGTCCAATACAGGCTTTTGAGGTTAACATTCATCAGGGCATCCCATTCATCCTCTTCGGTTTCATCAACTGGTTTTGAGGGATGCGCAATAGCTGCATTGTTGTGAATAGCGTCAAGTTTGCCATAATGTTTCCTTATTGCATCGAAAGCTGCTTTTACGTCGGCCGCCTTAGATACATCGCCAGTAATACCTTCATGATTACCTCCAAAACGGTCAAGGGTTTTATACAGGGCGCGCTCATTTACATCCATTATAAAAACGGTTGCTCCCTCACGGATATAAGCTTCGGCGCAGGCCAAACCAATGCCCGATGCCCCTCCGGTAATAAATATTACTTTGTTTAATAATTGGTTCATTTTTGGTTTTTAGCTGGTTACAAGGTCGCTGCTGTTGCCTGCTTCGGCAGGTACGGCGTAATAGCCCCCGCTAATATTGGCCGGATTTTTAAAGTATTTGGCCAAATGCGGTATATGTTCCAAAAATAAGTTTTCGTGTCCAATAGCCACATGGTTAAACAATACCAAATGCTGATGGATCTGCCCCATATCGCCCACGTGCGGTACCACAGGAATATTGAATTTTTTTGCCAGCAGGCTTATCGTCAAAAACTCAGATACACCGCCAACACGCACACAGTCAACCTGACAAAAATCCATGGCGCCGACCTGCAAAAAGTTTTTAAATATGATTTTATTAGGGATATGCTCGCCCGCAGCGATTTTAAGGGGCGCAATTTCTTTAGCTAATGTTTGATGCGCCAAGACATCATCAGGGTGAGTGGGTTCCTCTATCCAGTAAGGGTTTATGCTGTTCAGTTCTTTACAAATGGAGATGGCCTGAGGCAGGTTCCATTTTTGGTTGGCATCCAGCATAATAGTTGTTTTATCACCGGCTTCGGCCCTAACCAGCTTTGCCCTGCGGATATCACGTTGCGGATCATTTGAGCCAACTTTTAACTTCATGGCGGTAAATCCCCGGTCAATGGCGCGTGCTACGTTTTCTTTGATCTTCTCGTCAGAATAGTTAAACCAGCCTACTGATGTATCGTAAGCCTTATAACCTGTTTGTAAAACACCATTGCGTAATGTTCGGCCTGTAAAATTGCCCTTTAAAATGTTTTCTGCTTCTTCAACAGTCAATACATCTTCAAGGTAGTTTAGGTCGAGCGTTGCCACCAGTTCTTTTGGGCTTAAATCAAGCAAAAGTTTCCAGAGCGGTACCTGGCGACTCTTGGCCCAAAGATCGAAGCATGCATTTACTATAGCTGCAAGTGCTAATTGCATAACGCCTTTGTGCGGACCCAGCCAGCGGTAGGCGGGCGAATCCAGTATCGAACGGTAAACCGAACCAAAATCGGCCATAAGTTCCTCAATTTCTCGCCCCTTTAATGTTTCGGAAAGGTATTGGATGGCTTTGCATACCAGGTCATTACCGGCACCAAGGGTAAAGGCCAGGCCAATGCCTTTTACGCTGCTATCGGTATGCAGTTCGCAAATGGCATAAGCATACTGGGTTGAATCGTTTACTGCGTCAGAACCGGCGCCATTGCCTAAATTAAAACGCTTGTCGGTAACTTCAATTTTATTGATGTACATGTAGGTAAATATATTTTGCAAATAGTTTCAGGCCGTTCTATGTCGAAATGCCCTAATGAAATCTTGTTCCTTGTGTTTATAAATCGGTTTATTATACCTTTCCGGATAAGGTATGATGCTGTAAAATTAGTGCCGTTTGATTTTTTACTTTCACTTTAATTGGCAACTTTCGATAGTATTTTTGCTTATATTTAGCTTTTCTCTTCATGTTTTGTTAAAATGAAACCAATTTTAGCCGTATTGTCTGACGGGGTGCAGTCGGATGACCTATTTGTTGCACGGGAGGTGAAACTTCCTTTTTTCTCAAGTGAGTTCCATTTTCATGAAGAATGCCAGTTGGTACATATTGTAAAAGGCTCGGGCAAGCGCATCATCGGCGATCTGGTTGATTATTTTGAAAGCGGGGAGCTTATTTTTCTTGGTTCAAATATCCCGCATGTTTGGCATAATACCCAGGAACAACCCAATGAGGATGACCCTGAACATTATGCGCATTCACTATCTATTCACTTCAATCCGTCAAAATTGCTCATGAATCTTTCGGCATTTGGTAACATACGCAAAGTGGAGTTGTTTTTAAGTAAGGCGCAAAGAGGGATGGAGCTAAAGGGTAAAAGCCGTGATATGGTAATAAAGCTGATGTACCAGATAGTACAGCAGGAAGGGTTGCAAAGGATCATCACCCTGCTCGAGATCCTTAATATCATGAGTGCAGACCCGGAGCATAACCTGCTGGCCAGTATCAACTATATCAACTATTATCAATACCATGATAGTAAGCGCATGGACCAGGTATTTAAGTACATCTTTGATAATTTCAGAGAGGATATTTCACTAAATACCATTGCCGATGTGGCTAACATGAACACATTTGCCTTTTGCCGGTTTTTTAAGGCGCGTACCCAAAAGTCGTTTACCCAGTTTGTAAATGAAACAAGAATTGGTTATGCCTGCAAACTGCTAAATAATAAAGATAACAGTATTACAGATATAGCCTATGAATGCGGTTTTAATAATGTATCAAACTTTAACCGCTTTTTTAAAGTGATTAAAAAGGTAAGCCCGCGCCAGTACCGGAACCAGATTTTGTCTTAATATATGACGATCACTTACCGGCGAAGTGAGTTTTCGCTGTAAGATTGCTTATTTCCTTAAAAATATCTCTCACTTCACCTTCACAGCCGAAGCTGATGAATACTTAATTAAGCACCTCCGCATCCGGCAGATCCCATCTTGTATTGATGGTAGTAACAATTCAATTACAAACCCAGTCCTGCCCAAAATAAAAGTGTAATTAATACACAGTGAATTTTTTAAATAGTAATATTGTGTTAGCCAATTGTTGAACAGCCCTTTTTAGCGATACTGCATTTCATATTTTTTTGCCTTGTTTATAAATCCTTTTAGCAAGGTGATGGATTATATGCTGCTTTTATGGCTGTTCATTAAATGTAAACCAATAATAACCTCAAACATGTCATTAAAAACAAAACTCACCTTCGTTTTTTTGACAGGATTAACTTTCCTGCTTTATTCCTTTAAAAAACCATCTGATAAACCGCGTGTGCTGGTGTTTTCAAAAACTTTAGGCTGGCACCACTCGTGCATCCCGTTCGGGATTGCGGCCATTCAAAAATTAGGTAACGAGAATGACTTTGATGTGGATACCACCACCAATTCTGCTAATTTTAATGACGATAATCTGAAGAAATACCGGGCAGTAATATTTAACTGCACTACAGGCAATGTACTTAATGCAGTTGAGCAGGCAGCTTTTGAACGTTATATACAGGCAGGCGGCGGTTTTATGGGTGTACACTCTGCTGCTGATACCGAGTACGACTGGCCATGGTACGGCAAACTGGTTGGTGCCTATTTTTCAAGCCATCCTAACAACTCTAATATCCGGAAGGCTACTATTGATGTAACCGATAAAAGCCAGCCGGCCACTGCCAACTTGCCCGCAAGATGGGAGCGTACTGATGAATGGTACAATTACAAATCTATTTACAGTGGCATCCATGTGCTGGCAAGCCTCGATGAAAATACTTACGATGGAGGTACCAACGGTGCTAATCATCCCATAACCTGGTATCATGAATTTGATGGCGGCCGGGCATTTTATACAGGCTGCGGGCATACCGACGAAAGCTACAGCGATCCCCTGTTTTTGGGACAATTGCTCGGCGGTATCAAATATGCAATGGGCAATGGAAAGCCGCTTGATTATGGTAAATCATATTCTAAAGTAGCGCCCGATCAAAGTCGTTTTATCAAAACTGTGCTGGTGAGTAACATTGCTTCACCTATGGAACTGGCGGCGGCAAAGGATGGCCGTGTGTTTTTCACCCAGTTGTTGGGCAATTTTTCCGTTTATAATACCAAAACCAATAAATTTAAATTAATCCATAAATTCCCGATCACTTATGAAGGTGGCACGGGTGTCATCGGCCTCACGCTCGACCCTGATTTTGACAGGAACCAGTTTGTTTACATCTACTACATGCCCGCCGGGCAAACCATCGAACCGCTTAATTTCCAGCTTTCGCGCTTCAAGTTAAGTCCGGCGGATGTGCTCGACCTGAAATCAGAAAAAATCCTGCTTAAAGTACCGGTACAAAAGGTGAGCGGCGCTCACCACGGTGGTTCACTGGCCTGGGATAAGGATAAAAACCTGTACCTGTCTACAGGTGATAGCTCAAGCCCGTTCCCTTCTGATGGTTATGCACCGCTGGATGAGCGCCCCGGAACAGAGCATTACAGCCTTGACGCGCAACGCAGCGCCGGCAATACCAACGATTTTAAAGGCAAGATCCTGCGTATTCATCCCGAGGCTGATGGAACTTACACCATCCCCGAAGGAAACCTTTTCCCGAAAGGAATGGCTAAAACCAAGCCCGAAATTTATGTTATGGGCTGCCGTAATCCATACCGGATTGCGGTAAATCCTAAAACATCGGTTTTATACTGGGGCGAGATCGGGCCTGATGCAGGTAAAGATTCACCGCGGGGGCCACGCGGGTACGATGAGTTTAACCAGGCGCGCAAAGCAGGAAACTTTGGTTGGCCATATTTTGTGGGCAACAACTTTGCCTACTCGCACTGGGATTTTGTGAATGCCAAACCAGGGCCAAATTTTGACCCCAAAGCGCCGGTGAACAATTCGCCGAATAACACCGGCTTAAATATACTACCTCCTGCTACCCCGGCCATGATCTGGTATCCTTACGCTGCTTCCGATGAGTTTCCCGAGTTGGGTATGGGGGGCCGCTGCGCTATTGGCGGCGATTTTTATGAGTTTGATAAGAATATCAAAAATCCGAACAAATTCCCTGAATATTATGACGGCGCCTTGTTTGTGGCCGACTGGATGCGCAACTGGGTGATAGACCTTAGGTTTGACAAGGATGAGAATTATTTACGTAACGAAGCCTTCATGCCCGCTAACGGCGATTTCCGCCGGCCTATTGATATGGAATTTGGGCCGGATGGTGCCTTGTATATGCTGGAGTATGGCTCAGTTTACGGCGCCCAAAATGAAGATGCCCGGTTAGTTAAGATTGAGTACAATACCGGCAACCGTGCGCCGATTGCCAAAGCCAGTATTTCGGACACAGCTGCTTTTAATAAATTCGCCAAAACCAGGTTTTTAACTGCCGAGTTAAAAGAGTTTCCGGCAAAAAAGGAAATAGCAGGGCAGGCCCCGCTTAAGGTAAGCTTTAGCAGCCAGAACAGTAAGGATTTAGATGACGACGATAAGATCACTTACCAATGGTTGTTCGATGGTAAAGCGGTTGGGGCATCTACACCTTCGGCCAGTTATACTTTTACTAAACCGGGCGTTTATAAAACTATACTGAAGGTAACTGACAAGGGCGGCTTGTCCGGTCGCGATACGGTAATTGTAAGGGTTGGCAATACCAAACCGGAGGTCACCATCGCCAGTGCTGATAATAAATCATTCATCTGGAAAGGCAAACCATTTCATTATCACGTGGTAGTTAGCGATAAGGAAGACGGTAAGATAGATCCCAAAAAGGTGAAACTATTTTATATCTACAACCCGCAGCCCTCTGCCAATAGCACCACACAAAACTTGACGGCTTTGTCAACTACTGAGGTCAGCTATCCGGGTAAGGGGCTGATGGCTAATAGTGATTGCAAATCGTGCCATACTATTAACAAAACTGCCGTTGGGCCAAGCTTTTTAGCTATTGCAAAACGGTACAAAACACAAAAGGGAGCTATTGATCAACTCTCCAAAAAGATAATTGCGGGCGGCGCGGGCAGTTGGGGTACCGAGCATGTAATGAGTGCGCATCCGCAACTATCAAATGCCGATACGCGGGAAATAGTGAAATACATTTTTTCGCTTACGGATAAAAAGAGCCCGGTATTGCCTTTGCCTTTAACCGGCACACTCAATCTGAAATTTAAAGACGCTGAACCGCGCGGAGAATACACGCTGCTGGCCTCTTATACCGATAAAGGTGGCAAAGTTGTTGGTCCGCTTAAGGCTACGGATATGGTAGTTTTACGCAACTCGGCTGTTAAGGCGGTTTATGCCGATGAGTTGAAAGGCTTTAACAGGTTTAAAGATGACCTGTCGGCAGGGAGCCATAAATCATATGTACTGTTCAGGAGTATCGACCTGACCAATATCAGCAAGTTTGCTTATACATATGCATCGAAGGATTATTACGGGGAGATAGAGGTGAGGCTCGATTCGCAGGCCGGGCCGGTGATCAGTTCCGTAGCTTACCAAACCACTGGTTCATGGGATAAAACCGGTGAAGTAACCGGGACTTTAAGTAAGCCCGTAAGCGGAAAGCACGATGTGTATTTCTTCGCGATAAAACATTCTAAGCCGAGTGACGGTATTTTAAATTTGAAGGGTATTCAGTTTGTTGAATAGTTTTAATATGATGCCGTCATTGCGAGGTACGAAGCAATCGCGAACTTTACAGATCGGATCTGCTAATAGGGGATTGCTTCGTACCTCGCAATGACACATTTTAATCTTCAAGAACCATGAAAAAATCAACCATTTTTATAGCCTTCGTAGCCGTCATGGCTTTGGGACAAAACAAAGCTTCAGCACAAAGCAAACCATTATTTACCGGCCCGATAGGGGTGCAAGCTTACACATTTCGCAGTAGTATGCCAAAAGCTACCGCTGCCGTGCTGGATACCATAAAATCATTAGGCATCACTGAAATTGAAGGCGAAGGGCCGAAAGGGATGCCACCCGAAGAGTTTAGGAAAATGTGCGATGAACGGCGTATCAACATCCCGTCAACCGGGGCGGGGTATGAAGCAATTGTTAATGATCCGGGCAGCGTGATCAAACTCGCTAAAATATTGGGAGCAAAGTATGTGATGGTGGCCTGGATCCCTCATGGTAAAGAGTTCACTTTGGATGATGCCAAGAAAGCCGCTGTTGATTTTAACCGGGTAGGTAAGATCTTGAGTGAAGCGGGTTTAACCTTCTGTTACCATAACCACGGTTACGAGTTTGGAATTTATAACGATGGTACGCTGTTTGACTATATCGCCCAAAATACCGACCCGAAATATGTCTCGTTCGAGATAGATATTCTGTGGTCGTTCCATGGCGGGCAGGATCCGGCTGCATTGATCAATAAGTATCCGTCGAGGATGAAACTGATGCACCTGAAAGATATCCGTAAAGGCGTAGCTAACGACCTTACCGGCGGTACCGATACCAAAAATGATGTTGCCTTAGGTACCGGGCAAATTGATATCCCCGAAGTGCTGAAAGCTGCAAAAAAGGCGGGTATTAAACACTACTTTATTGAGGATGAAAGTCCGTCGTACAGCCAGCAATTGCCTGTTACCATTGCCTATCTGAAAGGTTTAAAGGATTAGTATATGAGTAATTTAAACCGTAGGCAAGTGTTAAAAGCGATAGGTTTAACGGCGGGGGCTGCCGTATTGAGCGAAACTGGAGCGGTAGCAGCGCCCATAGCTCCAAAAGCTGGCAGCGGCTTTGTTTACTCATTAAATATGAGCACCATCCGCGGGCATAACCTTGGCTTTGTTAAAGAACTTGAAGTAGCTGCCAAAGCCGGTTTTACTTCGGTAGAGATCTGGATAGATACCCTGCAAACTTATCTGCAAAGCGACGGATCATTAACCGAAGCTAAAAAGATCATTGACGGATTGGGCCTGAAAATTGAAGACGCTATAGGCTTTGCCCCATGGCTGATTGATGATGAAACAGCCCGCAAAAAGGGCTTGGAACAATTGCAGCAAGAGATGGAAATGCTTGCAAAAATTGGCTGCCATCGCATTGCAGCCCCTCCGGCGGGCGCGACCAAAGGCCCGGTACTTGATCTGGATATGGTTACTGAACGATACCTCACCATCCTGAAAATGGGCGAACAAACAGGCGTTTTACCCCAATTGGAAATGTGGGGCGGATCGCAAAACTTGAAACACATAAGCCAGGTACTTTATGTAGCTACGCAATGCGGTAACGCAAATGCCCGCATTTTGCTCGATGTATTCCACATTTTTAAGGGTCAATCGGCTGTTGAAAGCCTGAATTATGTTGGTCATCACGCACTGGATATTTTTCATGTAAATGATTATCCGGCAGGTATCAGTCCGGAGCAGATCTCCGAACCCGACAGGATCTATTGCGGTGACGGTATTGCCCCGCTTAAACAGATTCTGCAAATAGTTAAAAACCCCGAACGGCCACTGGTGATCTCGTTCGAGGTCTTTAATAAAGGTTATTATGCGCAGGATGCTTTAACGGTAGCGAAAACAGCGTTGAAGAAAATGAAGGCGGTTGCCTCTTGAAGAACATATAAAAGAGATGGGATTGTGTGATTCCCCTCTTGAGAGGGGCGGAGGGGTGTGTTTCTGCTTTGATAAGTCTACCGCATAAACACACCCCTGCTACCGCTCATTTCCCCGCGCCCGCTCTCAAGAGGGGATTTTAAAAGCTCACCATCGATGAGCATAAATAAGCACCAAATATTAAATCTTTCCTTTTTTTACTTCCCTTCATAAACAAACTCAACACTGTCTTTCACTGTAAGTCCGCTCATATTTTGCCCTACGTAAATGATGGTGTATTTTGATGGCTTGCTGATGTCATAAGCCCTCAGCAGGTCCACAGTGGTTGATAGGCTGTCTTTAGGGTTGACTTTAACATAACTGCTGGCCGGCGGCGGCATGATTCTTTTGGCCATTGCGCCTTTGTACAGCATTTCCTGACCACTTGCATCTTTAACGTCAAGGTATTTGCTCATCAACGGCTCAAATGGGGTATGCCATTTGCAAAATTGACGGGCAGTGTCGGCATCGTTGTAAACGGTGAATTTTAGCTCAACGGCGTCTCCAATTTTAATTGTGGGCTTTATTTGCATTTTGGCAAACAGGCTGGCGCTTACAGCAGGGGCAGAACTTTGATTTTTAGCAGAATCAGCAGATGTGTTTTTTACTTTGTTAACACTACACGCCGATAAAGTAAGCAGCGTTGCAGATAAGATTATTTTGTAGTTTTTCATGCCGTAAAGGTAAGCACTTCAATTACCATCGGGCACTTGCCGTAAGCATTGAGGCTGAATTTAATCCAGCCTTAATATTAGGTTGCGTAATTTTGTTGACATCATGGAGCAGATGGCTTTAATTTCTTCAGTAAAACACACCGGCCCGGTCATCAAAAAAGATCAGCCGGATGACAGCTATAAATTTCAGCCCCTGCCCGAACCTTCCGGCAATTATCCCTATCATTTATCCGTGCATGATGTAGTGCCCGGCATTGCTGACAGTAAAATGGTTTTCCATATGGTAGGGGATACCGGCAGTATCCGTAATCCGGGTTCGCAAAGGCGTATAGCAGCTTTAATGGCGGCGCAGTATAAAGTGCTTTCCGGCGCCGATAAACCAAAGTTTTTATACCATTTAGGAGATGTCGTTTACAACTACGGAGAGGCTCAAAACTATTATGAGCAGTTTTTTGAACCCTATAGCCTTTATCCGGGGCCGATATTCGCGATAGCCGGTAACCATGATAGTGATGTAAATCCTGCTGCTGCGATGCCGTATCAAAGCCTTGATGCTTTTACAACAGTGTTTTGTGATACTGTTTCGCGCCCTGTAATGCTGAGCCGAAGGATAGACCGCAAAAGCATGCCGCAGCCCAATATTTACTGGACAATGGACACCCCGCTGGCAACCATCATCGGTTTACACACCAATGTGCCCAAGTACGGCGTTGTTACCCGCGAGCAGCGCGAATGGTTTATGGAGGAACTGCGATCAGCCGATATGCAGCGGCCAGATAAGGCAATTATCCTTTGTATGCACCATGCTCCTTATTCGGCAGATATTAATCATGGCGCCAGTTTGCCGATGATTGATTTCCTGGAAAGTGTTTTTGAAGAAACCGGCATCCGGGCTGATATAGTTTTTAGCGGGCACGTACACAATTATCAGCGTTTCAGTAAGCAATATGATGACTTAACGGTGATGCCTTATATTGTTGCGGGTACCGGAGGCTTTGATGAATTGCATCCAATTGCTTTGACCGACAATACGGGTTTTACTGCGGAAGATTCCAGGTTTGATGGTGTTAACCTTGAATATAGTTGTGATACAAGGCATGGCTTTCTAAAAATAAGCATCGAACGGGATCATAAGGAGATTACCCTAACCGGAGATTATTATACCTTAGCAGATAGGGATGAAAATACATCTGTTTTAACGGATAGCTTTGTTGTAAATATTTAATTATGAGTATTATAAAACACCAGAGGGGAGCATTTGCTTCCCTTTGGTGTTTTAACATTAAAGCTCGATAGCTTCTATTGCTTTATTTAGAGCCGTTTCCTGTAATCCCGGCACTTTTATGCCTTCAACTCTAAATGCTTTAATATCCGTCATCCCCATAAAGCCCAGTACAGCCCTTAAATAGGACTCAGTGAAATCATAAGCTTTCATGAATCCTTCAGAATATACTCCGCCCGATGAAATGGCAAGGTATACTTTTTTATTTTTAACTAATCCCTCAGGTGTTTTTCCATCGTATTTGAAAGTTTTGCCTGCACGTGCAACATGATCTATCCATGTTTTTAAGGTTGATGGAATGCCGAAGTTGTACATCGGTGCATCAATAACTATGGTATCGGCATTCATTAGTTCGGCAATCGCCTCGTCCGAATGTTTAACGGCTTCAACAAGCTCGGGTGTCCTTTTTTCTTCAGGAGTGAAAAAAGATGTTATGTGTGCTTCTTCCAGGTGTGGGAAGGGGGTAGCTGTTAAATCATGTGTGATTAAAGTATGATCCGGGTGGGCCGATTGTAATTCACTTACGATGGCCTTGCCTAATTTTACGCTGAATGATGCTTCGCCCCTCGGGCTGCTGATGAGATGTAATATTTTCATTGCTCTTTATTTTGTAGCAAAATTACCTCTCATAACTATCAAAAAGATATCACTATCCTAAAGGATACCGGTATCCTTTAGGATAGTACCACTTGCTTTCAATGAATTATCTGAAGCTATCATGACATAATTAAATTAAGAATGCTCCCGTCAGCAGGTAAGCTTCGGGTGAAAGCGGGCAGAACAATGGTGGCCTTGAGCGCAAGAAGGGGCATAGCAAGTTTTTGCAGAAGCATTGGGAAAGCGCGAGCGTAGCGGAGCAAAATAATTGCAGCCTGTGGTTCTGACCGTTTTGCAGGGCAAAGGCCGGCGCGACGGGCTGTGGAGTGGGTGAGTGCAAAGAAGCCTCCCTGCTGACTTGATTTTTTGGGTACTTTTGTATCAAGACAAAAGTACCTGGCCCCGCGCGGCCAAGAGCGCGACAATGCAAGTTCAATACCACTAAGCAGTTGTCTGCCTATAAGGGATTGCTTCGTAACTCAGCAATGACGTGGAGGAGATGCCATTGCTCCTTCAGAATCCAACGGATTTAAATCACTCAGGAGTACCGGAAATATGCAGATCCGCGCTGCGCTAAAATTCATGGTTTTTAAACTTACGCCTGTTTGGCGGCAAATGCTTAAACAAAAAAAGCCAGTTTTAACTATAGATTAAAGGTTTTGTGTTTTTTTAACCCATTCATTACCACGTATTTGTACGTGGGTCGATTGCGTATAAATACGTGGTAATTAACGTGCATACACTTGCATGTTACTAAAGCCAGATGCCCAACTTTGGATTAACATCAGCAGCTAACCTGCAACCACCTATAAACATCTAATTATCATGATTTACCAAACCGTAAGTTTTTTAGCCGAGCAGTTAAATAACTATCTCAAAACAACCGACGGGAACAGCGGGCTCAGCTCAAGCTTCACCCAGCTTAAAAACGTGGCCCACCTGAGCGATGATGAGATCAAAGGGCTTGAGAATATCCTGGTAACGCTGGTAAATATATCCGAAGAGTTTACCATGAAAAACATACCGAACTATGTACGCAACGGCGATGATATTAACTATCGCAACGCGCCAATGTACCTTAACCTGTATGTTTTGTTTTCGGCTTGTTTGCATTCTTCTTATGAAAAATCACTGATCTTCCTGTCGCATATCGTCGAATTTTTTCAGGGCAAGAGCACTTTTACCAAACAAAACAGCCCGACCACGAAAGTAGGCCTCGGCGATTTTCGCCTCATACTTGATATCTACTCGCCCACATTTGAGCAGGCCAATTACCTGTGGAGCACGCTGGGCGGCAAACAATTTCCATATGTATTGTACCGCGTCAGGCTAATTGAAATACTGCGCGATAATGTGACCGAAACACGAGGCATCATTAAAAAGATAGAATTGAGCGATAAATTGAGCTAACGATTAGTGCCGGCGATTAACCTGTAAATTATAAACCCGATGGTACTGGACCTGAACTACGAAACGCTTTTTGAGGTTGACATCCGTCATCATTATCACCTCGACGACGGGATCACACTCTTTGACACGCTGAGTGCCGACGCGCGCCTGGCCATGCTGGAGCGCTATGATATAAGCAGTTTCATGAGCGTGACGCCTACTAAAGCTACAAGGGCAAAGTTCGCAGGCTTGCACATGGTTTATAAACAAACCGAAACCGGCATTATTACCGGCATCCCATACACCTTGAACGGAGGGAAGGAGCAGCCGCAGATAGTACCGCCGGATAATACCGTTTTTAGCTTTAGTTTGGCTATTAACGACGGGCTTTTTGCCAACTATAGCTCACTGCCTTTAAAAGCGCCGGATGGTATGGTGTACTTTTTTACCAACGATCCTTCGTATTCGCCGCGTGTGGCGCCGTTTTTAACAGCGACACCGAATGTGTACAAGGCTGCTACCGACTATTATCCCGGCGATATGCTGGTTGACAACCTGGCTGCGCCAACTAAATTATTTATCGCCCAGAAAAAGAACAACCTTGATCCGGCAGCGGGCGCTACCCCGGCGGGCAACTGGGTAACTGATCCGCTGGTGGGCGGGAAACCCTTGGCCTACGCAAGTAATAATGATCTGATCCGCCAGTTTGGACGCATATTTACTTACCAGGTTACGGTGGCTAATAAGACTCCGGTACTCACTATAAAAGATCGCTTTGGCAATGTTGTAAACGTGCCTAGCAGTGTGGAAACCGGGCCTTTGAATATCATCAAAGCTGATATGGGCAATTTACCGGAAGGTTTATATACTGCCCACCTGGCAACAGCAGGTTATACTGACGACTTTCCGTTTTATTACAGTATGGATGCCTCGGCCTGGGCTTTTGTTGACATCTGTGTCAAAACAAACGGTGCAACTTATAACCTGCTACAGGCGGATACCACGCTTAAATCGCCGGTGTTTAGTTTACGGTTTAAAAACCGGGCAACCTACTGGCGCTACATAGGTAAAACTTTTGGCGCGGCATCAGTAACTGATAACGCGCTGCCCCTTACCCGGCAGGGTTTTATAGCTGTGAAAGTGAAGGATAAAAATAATCATCCAACCACTATCGACCTGCCCAATGCAACGGCATCCCTTATTAAACCAGAAACCAACCAGATTTTTTCAGACATATTTTTTTAGGAAGTAAAAAACAGTAATATGGCAACAACATACAAAACTCCGGGTGTTTACGTGGAAGAAATTCCGCTCCTACCTCCGTCGGTAGCCGAGGTTGAAACGGCTATCCCCGCCTTTATAGGCTACACACAAAATATTAGCTATAACGGGGCATCGCTGCAGTACAACCCTGTCAGGATCAAATCGCTTAAAGAGTATGAGCAGATCTTTGGTTTTGCCGAGAATACCCTGTTCACTACAACCGGAACGGCAACCGGTATCAAGATCAAAAAAGCAGCCGGTGTGTTTTCATTTGATGCCGCGGTTGACGATCCTTACCCGGCCCTGAAATTCAGGATGTACTATTGCCTGCAGCTTTACTTTGCCAATGGCGGCGGTCCTTGTTACATTGTTTCGGCAGGCCAAACTGGTGCTGCTGTTAATGTCGACAAAGCTTTGCTTGGTAACGCGCTTGCCGCGGTTCAAAAGGAAGACGAGCCCACCATCCTGCTGTTTACCGATGCCGTAACCCTTATCGCACCTGCAGATTATTATGGCTTGTTTACCGCAGCATTGGCCCAGGCTGCATTTCTGCAGGATAGGGTAGTACTTATTGACCCTTATGTGGCAGTAGCCGATAAAGGGAAGAAAGCGTTCGGTGATATCGCAACTGCGTTCCGCACAGCTATTGGGGTTAATAACCTTAGTTATGGTGCTGCTTATTATCCATGGCTGCAAACCAGCATCAACTATTTCAGCAATGAAAGCAAACAGCTGATCGTTTCCGGAACAGGCGTTACACCAACGGATTTTCCGGCCACTGCCGTTCTGCGCGATGATGCCAACACAGCCAATTCTATCTATCACTTAAACAGTGATCTGTATAACTATATCAAACAGCAAACCAGCCTGTTCTCGGTTATTTTACCTCCCGCAGCTGCAATAGCAGGTGTATACGCTTCTGTTGATAATACGCGCGGTGTTTGGAAAGCGCCGGCAAATGTGAGCCTTAACATGGTAGCAGCCCCAATGGTAAAAATTGATGATGCCGACCAGGAAGATATGAATGTTACCAGCACTGGTAAATCGGTAAATGCTATCAGGGCATTTTCGGGTAAAGGTGTATTGGTTTGGGGGGCACGTACACTGGCAGGTAATGACAACGAATGGCGTTACATATCTGTAAGGCGTTTCTTTAACATGGTCGAAGAATCGGTTAAAAACTCAACCCAACCCTTTGTATTTGAGCCTAACGATGGCAACACTTGGGCAAAGGTACGCGGTATGATAGCCAACTTTTTAATACTGCAATGGCGTGCAGGTGCTTTACAAGGCGCCAAGCCAGAGGATGCCTTCTTTGTACACGTCGGCCTTGGCGAAACCATGACCTCGTTGGATATACTGGAAGGCAGGCTCATTGT
This sequence comes from Mucilaginibacter sp. SJ, assembly GCF_028993635.1. Lineage (NCBI taxonomy): Bacteria > Pseudomonadati > Bacteroidota > Sphingobacteriia > Sphingobacteriales > Sphingobacteriaceae > Mucilaginibacter > Mucilaginibacter sp. SJ. The sequence goes on along the minus strand of NZ_CP118631.1, from coordinate 1,970,502 downwards.
TGAGGTAGGCATGGCTGTGGTCCGTCCGGCCGAGTTCATCATTCTTCGTTTCAGTCATAAAATGGTTCAATCTTAAATCAATTAGTCATGGCTTATAAAACACCCGGAGTTTACGTGCAGGAGATTGCACTGTTTCCGCCATCAGTTGCCCAGGTTGAAACCGCTATACCCGCCTTTATAGGTTTTACAGCTTTTGCATTAACTCCTGAAGGCAAATCATTGGTAAACGTGCCAACCCGTATAAAATCGTTGCTGGAGTTTGAAAGCTTATTTGGCGGCGGCTATGTACCGGCAACCATTAAAGTTACTGTTAACCCGGCTACAAATCAGATCCTGAACGTGGTCCCCGATAAACGGTTTCATCTGTATGTATCACTCAGGCAATATTTTGATAATGGCGGCGGGCCATGCTACATCGTTTCGGTGGGAGATTTCTCGGCTGCCGTAACAGCGCCGCCTATATCAGGAGGTATTGACACCTTATCCGCAGAGGATGAACCTACGCTGATCGTGTTTCCCGACGCTGTGGAACTGATAAGCGGCGGCAAACCTGATCTTGTTGCTTTTAGCGGTTTGCAAACCAAAGCATTGGGCTTGTGTGCTTCTATGCAAGACAGGTTTTCGATACTTGATGTTTTGCAGGGCGATAAACGCCAGGATGTTAGCAATAAGCCTATTGATAATTTCCGAAGCTCAATCGGCATTAATAACCTAAACTATGGCGCGGCTTATTACCCCTGGATCATAACAAGCTATGATGTTAATGTCGATTTCAGGCAAATGGAGTTTTGGAATAACGCGTCTCCGTCCGTCAAGATTACCAACTATGATAGCTTTTCAAAAAGCCCGGCCGAAAAAGCGCTTGTAACCAATCTGCAAAATGCTATTAAAGATACTGATAAAGTAATCGGATCTGTATTTAGCAACGCTGCGGATGCTACTGCGTTGAGGGTAAGTGGTATTGATGCCGTTAAAGCTAAGTTAACCGCGCTGGCAAATAATATTGCTAAAAATATAACGCCCGATGTACAGCTAACCAGTTACCTCGATTTGTTGGCCGCCATTGTTACCGCGGGTAAAAAGGCTAAAGATGCGCCCGCTGTTGGTGCGTTATATGGCAAAGATATTGATGCATTGAGCAAAGATGCAAAGCTTTCCGCTGCCGTCACCAACCTCATTGCCTACGAAAAAAATGCCAAGGTGGCTGCTAATACAACCGCTGGTCGTAATCCAACGCCTGTTTATTCGGTATTGGATAATACAGCATGGATAACCAATTCAACCTATGCGGCAATAGCTGCCAATGCAGATAATTTTACCAAAGATGCAGCCGGTGCACTTTCCATTGTACAGGCATTACAGGATACAGTTGCCACCATTTTAACTGGTTTTGGCGCATTAATAAATGGTGCCCTGTTTTATGAAAACCTTGCCGAGCAGGCTTTATTCTCGGGCAACGTATTTTTCAGCGCTGCTAACTCGGCAATAACACTTAAAATGAGCACTATTCCCCCGTCTGGGGCAATAGCAGGGGTGTATGCCAATGTTGACGGCACCCGCGGCGTTTGGAAAGCGCCTGCCAACGTAAGCCTTAACAACGTAATTGGCCCTGTTGTGAAAATTGACAACAGCGATCAGGACGATATGAACGTTACTGCCACCGGTAAATCAATTAATGCTATCAGGGCTTTTGCGGGCCGGGGCACTTTGGTTTGGGGAGCGCGTACCTTAGCAGGCAATGATAATGAATGGCGCTATATCCCTGTCAGGCGTTTCTTTATCATGGTTGAAGAATCGGTTAAAAAAGCCACCTATCCTTTCGTATTTGAAAACAATGATGCCAACACCTGGACAAAGGTGCGGGTAATGATCCAGAACTTTTTAACGCTGCAATGGCGTGCCGGGGCCTTACAGGGCGCTAAACCCGAAGACGCGTTTTTTGTAAATGTTGGCCTTAACGAAACCATGACCGCACTCGATATTTTGGAGGGCCGCATGATAGTTGAAATTGGTATGGCTGTAGTAAGGCCTGCTGAGTTCATCATCCTCCGTTTCTCACACAAAATGCAGGAGAGTTAATGATATAAAAGCTTAAAGCGGAATGCATAAAGCTTAAAGCTAACAGATTCATTATTAATTACTTGGTGTGAAGCTAATTAATAGCTTCCATATAAATAAATTGAATTTCATTTAAAACAAATAAAATGGCAAATTATCCTCTACCCAAATTCCATTTCCAGGTTGACTGGGGTGGCACACGCATCGGTTTTACCGAAGTAACCGGCTTACAAATTGAAACCGAAGTGGTTGAATACCGCGAAGGCAGCAGTAAAGAATATAACAAGGTAAAAATGCCCGGCATGCGCAAATACGGTAATATCACCCTAAAACGCGGCACATTTGCTAACGATAACGAGTTTTATGATTGGATGAACACCGTAAAACTGAACCAGATAGACCGCCGCGACCTTACCATTAACCTGCTTAATGAAGAGCATCAGCCGGTAGTTACCTGGTCGGTAAAAAATGCCTTCCCGGTTAAGATCCAGTCGGCAGATTTAAAGGCAGATGCCAATGAGGCTGCAATTGAAACGCTTGAGGTTGCACACGAAGGTTTAACCATTAAAAACGGCTAATCATGGCCTTCGACGCTAAATCGGGTTATCCGCCTTTAGGCTTTCACTTTAAGGTGGTGTTTACGGGCATTGGCGATGAAGATATCGACAGCCGGTTCCAGAACGTATCGGGCCTTTCAATGGAGATGGAAACAGAGTCCAAAAAGGAGGGCGGCGAAAACCGTTTTGAACACGCGCTGCCGGTGAGGGCCAAGTTTCCGGCACTGGTGCTGAAACGCGGGCTCATTACCGAATCAAAATTGCTGATGGACTGGTGTAATAATGTGTTCAATAATTTTATTATCGAACCCAAAGACCTGACCGTAAGCCTGCTTAATGAAGAACATGACCCGCTTTTAACCTGGAATGTAGTGCAAGCCTGGCCCAAAAAATGGAGCCTGAGCGATCTGAATGCCGAGCAAAACAGCATCGCAATTGAAAGCTTTGAGCTGCAATACCAGTATTACTCCCTTCAAACCTGATATTATGCCAATTGAGATCAGAGAACTGAACATCCGCGTAAGCGTAAACCAAAGCCCTGCCGAACAGGATTCAAAGCCCTCGGGTGGCGGCGGTAGCAGTGGTGGCGGAGGCGGTGATAAAGATGAGATCATTGCCGAGTGCGTGGAACAGATACTGGAGATTTTGAAAAATAAAAACGAACGCTGATGGCCGATAATGTAACCAAAATGAAGATCGTGGCCTGGTCCGATCCGAAGAGCAAAAATGAAGAAGGCTCTATGACGGTACAGGTTAATCCCGAAAGCTACAGCCAGAAGATCGAGATCAAGTATTCTGACAAGCAGGCACAGGGAACCTCGGGCAAGCTGCCCAAGTTTTCCAAGATTGAGCCGCAGAAGATGGATTTCGAGCTGATGTTCGATCGCACAGGGGTCATCAACGGCGCTACCGCCGGTGAGTTAGGGGTTGACGAGGATATCGACAACCTGCAAAAGCTCATCATTGAATACCAGGGCGATAAGCACCGGCCAAGGTTTGTAAGTATCTATTGGGGAACGCTTCAGTTTGACGGTGCCCTGGAAACAATGGATATCAGCTATAAACTGTTTGACAGCCAGGGCCGCCCGCTCAGGGCCATTGTAAAAGCTTCGTTCATTGGTTCGGTTGAGGATAAAAAGAGGGTAGCTAAAGAAAATGCCCAGTCGCCCGATTTAACAAAAGTGAGGGTGATTAACGAAGGGGATACATTGCCGCTGCTCTGCTACCAGATCTACGGCGATTCAAAGTATTACATAGAAGTAGCCCGGGCAAACAGTCTTAACGATTTCCGGTACCTCAAAACAGGCACAAAGCTCAAATTTCCACCATTAAATCAATAACAGATCATGGCAGATAGCCGCACCATAGAAACCACCCGGCCAAGTACCGTTGTTACCCCGATTGTAAAAATTGAGGGCACCGAGATACCCCGCACCATGCAGGTGGAGGCTATGGTGATTGATAAAGGCGTAAACCGGATAGCAGCCGCCAAACTGGTGATCATTGATGGTGATACCTCGGCCCAAAAGTTTGATGCCAGTAACGGCGATTTGTTTGTGCCGGGTAAAAACGTCGAGATTTTGTGTGGTTACGAATCGGATAATTATACACTGTTTAAAGGTGTGGTTATCAAGCATAGTATCAAGCTGCGCAACAGCGGCTCGCAACTGGTTATCGAATGCCGCGATAAGGCCATTGCCATGACACTTGCCCGCCATAGCAAGTACTTTGGCGAAAACGTGAAGGACAGCGATGCTATAACTACTATAGCAGGCACTTACAGCGGTTTAAGCACCGATGTTGCCGATATGAACATCACTACCAGCGACCTGGTGCAGTACGAAGCTACTGATTGGGATTTCATAACCGGCCGTGCCGAACTGAACGGAATGCTGGTTTATACGGATGATAATACCCTCTCCATCAAAAAGCCGGAAATAAGCGGCACCGCGGTTGTGGAACTATCATTCGGCGCTACTATGCTGGAGTTGGATGCCGAGATCGACTCGCGCATTCAGTTTCCCTCCATAACCGGCCGCACCTGGAACCCCGCGTCGCAGGAAATTGAAAAGGTTGATGCAAACCCACCATCAGGCGAACTGAACGGCAACCTGACAGCCGATGATCTGGCAGGGGTGTTCAATGAAAGCAACTATCACCTCAATCATGGGGGTAAGCTTTCGCAGCCCGAGTTGCAGGCCTGGGCAACATCGCTCAAGCAAAAACAGGTGCTTTCAAAAGTACGGGGAAGGGTAAAGTTTAAAGGCATCCACACAGTAAAGCCGGGGATGATCATTAAGCTCAGTAACCTGAGCGACAGGTTTAACGGCAACACGTTTGTAAGCCACATTCAGCATCATATCTCGGCCGGCGACTGGCAACTGGAAGTACAGTTTGGTTTGGATCCGCAATGGTTTACCGAAAAGTTTGAAACCAGTATAAAACCTGCTTCGGCTTTGATCCAGGCAGTGCCCGGTTTGCAGATAGGTGTAGTAACCCAATTGGAAAGCGATCCTGATGGTGAATGCCGCATCCTGGTACGCATGCCGGTGATCAGCGCTGATGATCAGGGGATTTGGGCGCGGGTAGCAACTTTAGATGCCGGCAAGGAACGCGGAAGTTTCTTTTTGCCCGAAGTTGGGGATGAGGTAATTGTTGGTTTTTTAAACAGCGATCCTCGTAAACCGGTGGTACTGGGCATGCTTAACAGCAGCAATAAAACCGCTCCTTTAACCGCGGCCGACGCCAACAACCAAAAGGGCTTTGTAACCCGCAGCAAAATGAAACTCATTTTTGATGACGATAAAAAATCGATAACCATCGAAACACCTGCCGGAAAAAAAATAACCATGGATGAAGATGCCGGGGCGATAGAGTTAAAGGATGAGAACAATAACTCGATAAAAATGAACAGCGATGGCATCACCATCGAAACCCAGGGCAAACTGGTGCTTAAGGCCCAGCAGGATTTTAATGCCGAGGGGATGAACCTGGGCCTGAAAGCCAATACCGCCCTTTCGGCCGAAGGATCGGCCAGTGTGGAAGTAAAATCAAGCGGAACAGCAGCGCTTAAAGGCTCAATTGTACAAATAAACTAATAACAAAAATGGGAGCAGCAGCAAGGATAGGCGATATGCACGTATGCCCTATGTTCAACGGGCCTTCGCCTCACGTAGGCGGGCCGGTAATAGGGCCGGGGGTACCAACGGTGCTTATTGGCGGTATGCCGGCCGTATGCGTTGGCGATATGTGTACCTGCGCCGGTCCGCCCGATTCGATAATCATGGGTTCGGCAACGGTGCTGATAGGAGGGAAACCCGCCGCCCGTATGGGCGATAGCACAGCCCATGGCGGATCGATAGTGTTAGGCTGCCCAACAGTAATAATCGGAGGCTGATCAATGGAACCAAAAATACCTTTTATAGGCAGGGGATGGAGCTTCCCGCCAAGCTTTGACAAGGCTGCCGGTAAAGTTGAAATGCTTACCGACGAGGCCGATATTGAAAGCAGTTTGGGCATACTGTTCAGCACCCGGCTGGGCGAGCGAATTATGCAGCCAACTTTCGGGTGCGATTTACAAAAGATAGTTTTTGAGGCGGTTAACCTCACCCTCAAAACCTATATCAAGGATTTGATTGAAACTGCCATACTGTATTTTGAACCCAGGATAACGCTAAACAGCACCGAGGTTGACACCAGTATGGATAACGAAGGGATTTTGCTTATTAAGCTCAATTACACGGTGCGCACCACCAATTCAAGGTACAACTACGTGTTCCCTTATTATAAAAATGACATTACCAGCATAACTACCAATCAATAAGAACTAACCATGGCCTGTAACGATAAAAATCCGCTTCAACGTGATGGCTCAAGCCAGTCACAGCGCTTCCTGAAAGCGCTTGACCCAGCAAGCGCCCCAATTGAGGAATTGGGCATGGAAGACTGGCTGACGTTCGCTGCTGCTTATGCCGATAAAATAAACTATTATACCCTGAAAGACAGCAATTACCCCCAGGGCGATTGGAAACCGTTTTTCATCCGGGATAAAAAAGCGCTGCAGGATTTTTTGAAGCAGGTTGAGGTTAAAATGCAGAATGCCGGCCTGGGTTTTCCCGACTCAAGTATCAAAAGCGATGTTGAACCGCACCTGGCCCTGTTTATGTGTTTCATTATGCTTTTACAGCATTCGGAAGATGCATTGAACCAGTTTACCGGCCGGCACCTTGATTTTTATTTTAAACGGGTATTGCAGCTGCGCAACCGCCCCGAAGTACCCGATAAGGTACATGCAATATTTGAGCTTGCCCGTAACCTCACAGGTTTCCTGTTGCCGGAAGGCACACCACTTGATGCCGGTAAAGATAAAAGCCCCAAACCCAGGCCGGTTGTTTTTAAAACAAACGCAGAGCTGGCTGTAAACAGCGCCACTATAGCGGCTATGAAAAGCTGGTACCAATCGCCCGCGGATAAAAAGGTGGCTTATGCCGATGTTACTTTTTCGGCCGATGGTTTGGGTACACCTTTTAAAGATGATGTACCTAAGTGGAACCCTTTTGGCAGCAAGAGCTGGCCAACGGCATCAATGGGCTTTGCTTTTGCATCAAAAGTATTGCTCATGAGCGAGGGTGACCGTACCATAACTTTAACACTCAACTTTTCGGGGCTCGGTACTATTGATCCTGCACTGCTTGCCCAACTGTTTAAGGTTTTTTTAACATCAGAAAAAGAGTGGCTGCAGGCCGATTTTCCAACTACAGATGCCTTTAAAGTTAATCAGCAGCAAATTATTATTACAGTAAATATACCGGCAAAGGCTAAGGCTGTTGTGCCCTATGATCAGGCTATTCATAAAGAAAATTATAAAACCGATTTCCCGGTAATCCGCCTGTTGATGAGTGTTCAGGATAATGCCTATCCTGTTTATATCGCGCTGAGTAAAGCGAAGCTCAATAATGTGCAGATAGATGTGACTGTGAAAGGGATGAAAAACCTGGCCGTTGAAAATGATAACGGTAAAATTGACCCATCAAAGCCCTTCTTTGCCTTTGGCGCTCTGCCAAAAGTTGGCTCAACCCTATACATCGGCAGCGCTGAGATATTTCAAAAGGAATGGACGGAAATTACGCCCAATATTGAATGGAAAGGTGTACCTGCTGACTTGAGAAGTTATTATACGGCTTATCGTACAGATTATCTCAAGTCAACGTTAAGTCCCGGTGGATATAACATTAACGCCAGTAATGAGGCTTCAGATACTACGGGGACTTCGAGGGAGATAACTGCCAAAAGTGATTTTAAAGCAAAAGTGGCCTATATCAAAAACGGTGCATTGTTCCCAAGCGAAGGCAGCGAAATCAATGTGCTCGATAATACCTTTACACTTAAGCCGGATGGCGTTCAGCAAGCGGTAAATCCCGCACCTTATTTTATTAATAAATACCTGTATTTTAATGTGTCGGGCTCTTTTAAACAGGGTAGCTGGCCACAGGCCGAAAAGGCGTTGGTGCAACAGTATGTGCAACCTATGCAGATGTTTTTCCCGGTGCTGGGTTTTGTTGGTTTCCAGCAAACTGCTACCACAGTTCAAACACAAACCGAAAATTTCTCAGCAGGAGTTAAGGATAATTATATCCTTATAAGCCTTGCAAAGGATTTTATGCATAGTATATATCCGCAATTGTTTGCCGCCGCCATGACAGATACAACAAGGGCCGCGCTTATTCCTAAAGAACCCTATACTCCCGAAATAGCATCGCTAAAGCTCGATTACAAGGCATCGGCTAAAAATAAGATTGACGATTTGACCGGCAGTAATGATAACCCTGGTTTGCTGAACGATTACGTGAACCATAACGTCCAATTTTTTCACGAAACACCATTTGGCCAGGCCGAACAGCATGCTTTCCTCAAAAAACAATATCACGGCCTTATTGATGGCAATATCACAGCCATACCGCAAGCTCCTGATCTTGCAGCTTTTTACATAGGTATTGCAGGTATTGAAACGGGATCTGTAGCCAGTATTCTTTTCCAGGTAGCCGAAGGCAGTGAAGACGCGCTCGCGCAGTCGTTCTCTGATACTATTCAACCTAAATGGTATTATTTATCAGGTAATGAATGGCTTGCTTTGGATAAAAGGAATATCATCAGCGATGATACCAATGATTTTTTACGCTCGGGGATCATCAAATTTTTAATCCCCGAAGGTGCTACAACCAACAATACATTCCTAAACCAAAGCCTCACCTGGCTCGGGGTTGAACTGCCAACTGCAGTAACGATAGATTCGGTTTGTAAATTCATCAACGTACATATCCAGGCTGCCGAAGCCGAATTTGCCGATAATGATAATGAACTTTCGCACCTGGAAACCGGGTTGCCCGCGGGTACTATCAGCAAACTGGTCGACAGGCTGCCGCAAATCAAATCGGTTACCCAGCCATATGCTTCGTTTGGCGGTTTACTGCCAGAAGATGATGGCGCTTTCCGCCTGAGGGTAAGTGAGCGGCTGAGGCATAAGCACCGGGCTATTACCATCTGGGATTACGAGCACCTGGTAATGGCGCAGTTTCCGCAGGTATTCAGGGTTAAATGCCTTAACCATACCAACGACAATATTGAAGTTGCCCCGGGCAGCGTAAGGGTAGTGGCTATACCTGATATCCGTAATCAGATTAGTTTTGATCCATTTAAACCTCGCGTAAGCAAAAATACACTGAGCGAGATCACCAAATACCTGTCGGGCTTAAATTCCATGCATGTTGACCTGTTGGCTATTAATCCTGATTACGAAGAGGTGATCCTTGATTTTAAGGTGAAATTTTACTTCGGACTGGATGAAAACCTATACGCAGCTAAGCTGAATACCGATGTGATTAATTACCTGTCGCCCTGGGCTTTTAACCGTAATGCCGATATTGATTTTGGCGGCATCCTGTACAAAAGTGTGGTGATCCGCTTTATTGAAGAACTACCCTATGTTGATTATATAGCCGATTTTAAGATGTACTTCACAGCATCGGGGCCCGCAAACCCCGATGTTTTGGAGGCAGGCAATTCAAAGGCCATCCTTGTATCGGCAAAACAACATTTAATTGATACCAAAACCATACCTACATGCCCATGATTGATCAGTTAACCATACCGAAACAAATTGATACCAGCCTTGGGCCCGAGTATAATACTTTGCGCACCGAAGGTATGCAGCATATCCGCGACCTGGCCAGTGCCATTTGGTCGGATTATAACGTGCATGATCCGGGCATTACCACGCTGGAGATGCTTTGCTATGCGCTTACCGATCTTAACTACCGCATTACCCTGCCCGTTGAAAATATTTTAGCGGTTGATCATGACAATACCACCAGTATGCATGAGCAGTTCTTATCTGCCATAAAAATACTGCCCACTTACCCGGTTACACCCGACGATTACCGTCAATTATTTGTGCGGATAGATGGTGTGCGGAATGCCTGGATCAAAAAATCGCCCCATAGTATCATTGCTAACTATAAACAGCCGGACGGCAAACCGCTGCTGCGTTATGCCAAGCCCGGCGAAAACGCGCTGACCGGAAAAGAGGTTAAATTCGATCTAAAAGGCATCAACGATATCCTGATAGATTTTGAAGACTTTCCTGAACTGGGCGGCGACGCAGCCAAGATCAAAGCCAAACAGGATGACATCATCAAACAAATAAAATCGGTATACCATTACTTCCGTGAGTTGTGTGAGGACCTTGACCAGGTAAAAGCGGTTGAAAACCAGGAGATCGTGATATGTGCTGAAATTGAGCTTCAGCCCCAGGCCGATCCTGAAATGATCTGGGCGCAGATCATGTTTAATATCGAGCAATACCTTACACCCGATATTAAATTTTACCTGCTTAAAGAATTGCTGGATAAAGGCATGCAGCCCGACGAGATCTTTGAAGGGCCGGTGCTTGATTTCGAAAACCTGCAGGGTATTGACACCCAATTTACCAAACAAGGGTTCATTATCCCGGCCGAGCTTGCGGCCTCACAGTTGCGTACAGAGGTGCGCCTGTCTGATCTGTACCGCATTATCATGGAAATTGACGGTGTACGATTGGTGAAAAGAATTTCCTTTGGTTTTTGCGGCTGTACCGCGCCGCAGAGTGAGGTTGCCGATAAGATCTATAAATCAAACGAATGGCTGCTTTGTGTACAGGAGGGGCATAAGCCTGTTTTGTGCGAAACCAACTCCTCGTTCACATTTTACAAAGATGTGGTGCCTATCGAACTGAAACAGTCCGAAGCCCAGGCCGATCTTAACCAGCTTCGGAAAGACTGGCAGGACAATGTAGAGGCTAAAAAGATAGTTGATTTGCCGGTACCCGAAGGCGATTACAGGGATATAGGGCACTATGAAACCCTGCAAAATCAGTTTCCTGAAAATTACGGTATCTCGCCGCTGGGCCTGCCTGATACTGCTACAACTGAGCAACGGTCGCTGGCCTTACAGCTTAAAGGCTACCTGCTGTTTTATGACCAGGTGCTGGCTAATTATTTTGCCCAGCTTTCAAACGTCCGGATTTTGCTTACTGCCGACGACAGCATCCGTAAAACCTATTTCAGCAATACGGTAAATGGCATCCGCGATGCGGAAAAGCTGTTGGATGGTTATGCCCAATGGGAGAAAACGGTTGATGATGTAATTAAAGAAACCGGGCAGGATAACTACCCCGAACGGAAAAATAAATTCCTCGATCATTTGCTGGCCCGTTTTGCCGAGCAGTTTAACGAGTACGTATTTTTAATGTACCGCATTTACGGCGAAGATTATCAGCGCAACATCATCAGGCATAAGGTTAAGTTTTTGAAAGACTATGACCAGATGAGCATTTGCCGCGGCAGCGGGATGGATTTGTACAATGCCAAAACCGCCGATCAGCAACTGGTAAATGTATCGGGCATGGAAAAAAGGATCTCCATGCTGCTGGGTTTCTCTAACTATAAAATGCAGCAGCTAAGCGTTGAGGATTACCTTTTGTTTAAGGCCGATGCCCTGCATTACAATTGGACAATATCGCAGCTTGGCGTAGTTAAATTTAAGGGCAATGCCAACTTTCTGAAGGAGATTGATGCTTATGAAGACCTGGGCCTGGTATCCGTACTGGCCTGCGACAGGGAAAATTATCGCTTAAGTCCTGGAGCTACCGCGGGTAAATATGTATATAACATAGCCAACTCTGCGGGTACTTTGCTTACCCATAATGATATGGAGTTCAGCGCCGCCGCCATCGAAACCGAGATAGCATTCATCATCAAATTCATGCAAAACGATTTCAAGATGGAGGGCATGTACGTGATTGAGAACATCTTGCTGCGCCCGCCATTTGATTATACCGGCGATGATAGTACCCACCACCAGTTTATGCCGGTTTGCCTTGATCCTAACGGGGTGTACTGCGAGCCGCTTGACCCATACTCGTTCCGGGTTTGTGTGATACTGCCGGGATATAGCGTAAGGTTACGTAACACAGCTTTCCGCACCTATGCCGAGCGGCTCATCCGCACCGAAACGCCCGCTCATATTTTGCCGCGGATCTGTTTCATCGGACATGACCAGATGGTTGGTTTTGAAGCGGTTTATAAAGACTGGCTTGCAGCCAAACACATAGCGATAAGTACTGATACGCCTATCGATCCGGTATTGAACAGCAAATTTATTGACGTGATTGAAAAACTATACACTGTTTATCAACAGGGCCAGCTAAGCGATTGCGACGATGATACCCAGGAAACCAACCCCATAATATTGAACAAAACCAGCCTTGGCACCTTGCAGGGCGGCACAAATAATAACAGTTAAAACCTAAATGAAAAAGCCATGCCACCAGTAACCAACATAAAGCTCACCGATATAACTTTAGAGTATAACTCCTTTGTTGACAGCCAGGTGCTTACAGCCAAACAGCTGAATGATATTGTAGAGTTTTTTGAAGATCAGCAGCGCCTTACCCGTACCTGTTTAATTGGTGTTGGCCTGGCATGCGGCTTAAGTTTTAAAGGCGATGCCAACGGCATAACCATAGGCAAGGGTTGCGGCGTAACTACCGACGGCGATTTGCTTTACATGCCCGAAACAACCTATAAAAACTTCAGGGCCTATGATAATTCGCTGATCAAATACCCGCCGTTTTATCCCATGGGCACCGATGCCGCGCAAATGGCTTTATGGGAGCTGGTAACACCCGATGATAAAGGCGCTTTCCCGGTTGATAGTTTTGCCCTCACCAATTTTAAATCAAAGGCTGGTAAGGAGCTTACTGAAATGTACGGCCTGCTTTACCTGGAATATTACTCTAAGGATCCGGATGCCTGTACCGCTATTGATTGTGATAACCAGGGCCGCAAGCAGGTAGCCAAACCCAAAGTGCTGCTTATTGCCCAGGCAGATATGAACCAGATTATTGAGCAAACCGGTTCGGAGGTTATTTATGATGATATCTACAAAAAGTATTTTAACGCTTATAACGCGTACTTTGATGCCCCTGTGCTGGCGGCAAAACGGGTGTTTTTTAACAAGCAGACAACCGCATCGTCATCGGCGCTTACCGCTGCTTTTTCAAAAATTGCGAATGATGGTGCAGGCGGTTTATCAACAGCTGTGCAAACACTTTATAATACATTCAAATTTGCGCTCGATCCGCAATCTGTTTACCCTATTACCGGCATTGTTGCCAACATCAATACTACGTTAAGCAAAGCTACAGCCCCAATGCAGGCACAGTACCTGTATGATTTTTATAAAGATTTGCTGACCGGCTACAATGAATTGCGTGCCTTGCTTTCAGACATTATTTACCAGTGCTGCCCCAATATTTACGCCTTCCCCAAACATATTATGCTTGGAGCTTTAAATACTACACCAACAGCAAAGCCAACGCCGTATCGCCATAAATTTTATGCCTCGCCGGCTATCAGCGCCAATAAAGACAAGCTGAATATAGCCATCAACCTGCTCGACAGGCTGAATATTATGAGCAGCGGGTTTACACTGCCTCCAAGCCCGGTGGTGAAAATAACGCCATCTACCGATAACAGTAAACCATTAGAGGCGAGGGCTATCCCTTTTTATTATGGCAAACCGATTGACCTGGCTCAAAAATGGAGCTACAGCCGGTGGCTGCAGGGCACAGATAAGCTGATCCTTGGTTATAATGCCGGAGCTTATTCGCCCGCAAATGATATGGTGGTAAATCCGCTGGCCTATTCAATCGACTCCAATAATTTTTTCAGGATTGAAGGGCATATCGGCAAAAAATATACCGACGCTATTGCGGCGGTTGATAAGATCAGGAGGGACAGTAACCTGCCATTTGATGTGGTTGCCATTCGTTTGGGCGATGTAACGCTTAGCGATATCAATATAGATGATTATGCCTGCCAGTTTAATGATCTGGAGGCCACATTAAGAGCTTTCCAGGCCGAACAGAATTGCCTTTATGGTGATGTAAGCAAGTTTTTTTCAAGCTTTAATACAAAAACAGGTTATGCGGTGGCGAATGATATCCGGTATCAGGCTGCACAGCAGAAACTGGAATTGGCCAATGAGGAAGAAGCAGGTGCTCCTAAAATGCGAATGGCTGCTGCCAAAACAGCGGATACCGGCGAAGTACAGGCAACTGCACGTGAGCAAATAAGCAGCGGATTTGCGATCAATAAAAGCACCGATAGATATGTGATTGACGGCGGTATCGACGCGGTTGACAATAATATCAATATTGCTCAAGGCAGTATAGGTTACTATGTAGATCAGATCCGCAGGCAGGGCGGGGCCATCAGTATTTCTGACTATGCAGATGCTGCAGGCAAAACTGTGGATACCTCGGCAACAGGCTCATACGAGCAAGCTATCGCAGTTGATATCCCCGTGCGTATGATAGCCGGTACCCGTAACATAAGCCAGTGGCTGCCCGACAGGCTGGTTGATATTGACGAAGATACCATTGATAATTTTACAGCCCGCCTTGATGAACTTTGCAATGAAGTAAAGTCGGCTGCTCAGAAAAGCCGCCAGATTTTTGCTAAAAGCGATTATGTACGCAAAGGGTATGAAGATGATTATGAACTGCAGTTATGGCGCTTATCTGAAAATTGCTGTGCAGGCCAGGCGCTTGCCGTAATATTAAAGGAAATTCAGGACCGTAAAACCAAGCTGCTGCAACAGCTTACCTTTTCGGCTTACGCCGCCAATCATACCGGGTTAGAACACCTGGCGGGTGTGCCGGCGGGTGGTACCTTTGTAATGGTTTATGCTACCGCGGTAGCTGCACCCGGTCCAACCACCCCTTCAACTAAATCTCCGCTCGAAGACAGGTTAAAAGCGCTTGAAAGCGAACAGCAGTTTGTAAAAGGTTTTGCAAGCGATAACGACGCGATGGCCTATATCGCCAAAAATACCGACTATGACGATATTGCCGATGCTGTAAAATATTATGAACGCCGGTCGAAACGTAAGTATACCCCGACAAATGAAGCCGAGGTGATCAAGAAAACTCAGGCTTTGGCGCTCGAACTGGGAAAATCAAGGGCCGTAGCCGCAAACCCCGATGTGCCTGCCGATATCGTATTTGCCGATTTTTGTTTGCCGTATATGTGCTGCTCTGATTGTCCGCCGGTGGCATTTATCATGCCTAAGCCACAGGTAGGGCTCAGTTTGCCTAAGGCTGTAGCATGTTCAGATGAAGGCTTGCTGCAATTTAAAGTTAGTCCGGCTGATGGTGTTATCAAAGCTTCAGCTGGTTTTGAGGCTACGGTTGTAAGTAAAGCCGAGATAACTTATTTTGATACAACTAAAGTTAAAGACGGTACATTTGGTCAGCAGATTAAATTTACTGTAAATGATCAGCCAACCGATTGCACTATCACTGTATTTAAACACCCGGCTGTTAAACCTGCGGCCAGCATAAGCGATACAACCCAGTTTGCAGTATTTATTCAGCTAACGGCTACAACCAACCAGGCAGCGGGCGATACATTTGCTTACACCTGGACTATGCCCGACGGGCAGGTACATGCTAATTTGGCCAAGCCGGATGATAACATTACCTTCCAGTACGCTGATCTTCGTGCCAAATTCCCTGATGGCAAGCTTACCTTCACCTTATCTGCCAATAACCATGATTGTACAGATACCCAACAGGTTGTGCTTACTGTACAAATCCCCGAAGAGCCGGTAGACCTGAAATTGGCCGCCAGTGAAGTTTGCTCGGACGGTGGCAATATAAACTTTACAACTGTACAGCCTGCAACCGGTATTATCACCTCAAAAATAGCGGGAGATGCAGTTAAATTATTGGGGAGCCAATGGGTTGTTGACCCATCCAAAGGTCCTTATGATGTCAGTATCAACGACTTTATGGTGAACGGCAAACCGGTTCTTGCTTGTACGCTCATGATCCATGAGCATCCGCAGGCCTCTTTTGACTATAAGGTAACTATGGATAACGAAAAAGGTGCTGCCACTGTTACTTTAACAAATAAAACACCTAATCCGGGCAGCTTTAAGTTTACATGGACATTTGATGATGGAACTACCAGCAATGAAGTAAACACAGTAAAGGTGTTTGATATGCGCCAGTTTCCGCGCGGTCGTAATACGGTTATTACGCTGATAGCTGTAAATGGCAAGTTCGATAAATGCCGTGCTGTATTTACACCTACGCCGCCCGTTGCTTTACCTCCTATAACTACCACACCTGTGCTTACCCATTTGCCGCCTGAAACCACTACACCGGTAGTTACCAAAGTTCCACCGGTAGTTACTACGCCGTCAACAAGTACTACTGAACCGCCGGTGGTTACAATTAAAGATACACCTTCGGTAACGCCAACACCAACGGTAACGCCAAAGGCAGACCCAACTGTGATTAAAACAACTACGACAGCAACTCCGGCAGCTACACCTAAGGTGGATCCGGCGGTAACTCCTGCACCTACCGTGACGCCGAAAGCAGATACATCGACAATTAAAGCGAACCCAACGCTAACACCTAAGGTAGATCCGGCTGTGACGCCCAAAATAGATCCAAGGGTTATAAAAAAGGATCCGGGTACAACCGATCCGGGTACTGTTAAATAATGTTGAGCTATGGCAGGGAGCACACATATCATCCATAAGCTGGTACTTGATATAGAAGTATCACACCGAAGCACTGCCCAAAAGGTGCAGGACGAGGCCGTGCGGTACTTTGAACAGGTCCTGCTCAAAAAACTGGAGCAATTGCTGGATGATATGGATCTGCCTGCTCATGTTTTGATAGATAAGATTGATCTTGATCTGGGTACGGGTAAAATGGAAGATGTATTTGAACAATTGCAGGCAAGCCTGGCTAAGGCGCTTGAGCCGGTTTTAAATCCTGCCGTATTACCTGTAGGTGATGAGCCAGATAACGAGATCAGCTATTCATTGCTTACTGAAGAGCAGCAGGCTTTTAATGTATTTGTTTATTTCCTTAACACGGGCAGGCTTCCGTGGTATGCGGTAGCTGCAACAGAATGGCTGCAGCAGGAAAATGTTTGGTTAAGTGAACTGTCAGAATTGTTGACAAAAGATCGAACTTATCAATCAAAACTTATCAATCTTTTTAAGAGCTCAGCTCTTGCGGCAGCCAGGTTATTCAGCCAGTTTGGTATGGCTTTTATTAAAAAGCTGGCAATGGTTTTACTTCAGGCCGAGACTTATGGATTTCAAAAAAAGGTCGACGCTGTTGTTGAAGAAATCAGGCGTTTGATAACTGGTGAATCAGCAACAAACATACACGCTAACATTAAAGAGGTTTTACCGGCGGAATTTAATAGCGACTCCAGGCGGCAGATCATTGAAAAGATCTTGCTGATGATTTACCTGCGGACAGGCCATAGTGAATTTGCTGGTGATAGTGCAATCCTGAAAAAGCTAACCGCTTTAATAACCGGAGAGTTAAAAGCTTCTGTTTCAATTTCTGCGATGAGCCTCATTCAAATAGCCGAAACAGTTATCCAATCAACAGAAAATAAATCGCTGCTGCAAAGTAATAAACCCACAACCACGCCCGATAATACTCCGGAAACAAGCTTGAAAAAAGAAGAAGAAATTGCCGGAACTTATGTAACTCAGGCCGGTTTGGTGATCCTGCACCCGTTTTTGGAGTATTTCTTTAAAGATTTTGGCTTGTTGCAGGATAACGATTTTGTTGATCTGCCCGCAAGGCAACTGGCCGTTCACCTGCTGCACTATTTAGGTACCGGTAATGTGAATGCCTTTGAATATGACCTTTATTTTGAAAAGTTTTTATGCCGGTGGCCACTTGACGAGCCATTGGAACGTGAAGTTGAAATACCACAGCGTATGCTTGACGAAGGCGACAATATGCTCCGGACAGTAATAAAATATTGGAAAGCATTAAAAAACACATCGCCTGGCGGCTTGCGCGAAGCATTTCTAATGCGCAAGGGGAAACTGATTGAAACAGAACAGCCTGCCCGCCTTATTGTGGAGCGGATGGACCTGGATATCCTGCTTTCATCATTGCCATGGGGCATTGGCGTAATTAAACTGCCCTGGATGAATGAACCTTTTTATGTGGAATGGCAATGAAAACACCTCAAAAGGCAGCACCGGCAAACACCAAACAGAACCAGCCTGCAAACAGGCAGGCGGCAGGGAAAGATCCGTTTTTCTCGGCTGCTCATGATATAGAACGTGTGCCGGAATCCTCTTTTTTTGAGGGTAATAAGGTTCAACGTAAAATGACGGTGAATGAACCCGGCGATCATTTTGAACGGCAGGCCGACCAGGTGGCAGATAAAGTTGTTCAGCATATTAATCAGCCTAAAACCACAGTTAACGCTGCGACTGCTTCTACTACTGCTCCTGCCACTACCTCTGCCGTACAAAAGAAAGAAGATAAAAAGGAAGATAAACAGGAAAAAGAGCAGAATGGTGCTGACAAAGAATTACAACGTCGCCCCATTTTTGAAAGTGACGGCGACCCCAACGAAGGGAATACATTGAAACGCAGCAGTCAGTCAGCCGCACCTGAAGTATCTTCGCAAACCCAGCAAAAGATCGAAAGCAGCAAAGGCGGCGGCGAACCATTGCCCTCCAATACCCGCGAGGAAATGGAAGGAGCAATGGGCACGGATTTGAGTGGGGTACGCATCCATAACAACAGCGAAGCCGCCGGTTTAAGTAACGATTTACAGGCGCAGGCGTTTACCCACGGTAATGATATTTATTTTGGTGCGGGTAAATATGATCCGCAGAGCCAGGCCGGGCAGCACCTGCTGGCGCATGAAGTGACTCACACGGTTCAACAGGGGAGTGGAGTAAAAAAGAAAATACAGCGTAAACCAACTAAGGGCGATGTATCGGGTAATGCAGGTCAGGTTGCTACCGCCGAAAATCCGATTGATACAACAGCATCAAAGGAGTCGCTTTTTGTACCTAAAATAAATATACCAGGCTTAAAACTTGGCCTTATGCCTGGCTCAACAACTAATTATTCTTTCAAAAAAACTGAGAGGTCGGGCAAACACCTTGCCGATTGGAACGACGCTGCAACCAAAGGAGCTGGTTTTGATACCGTTTTCAATAATAAAAAAACGGCCGAGATCCCCAAAGAGGCTAACGCCTCCAATTTTTTCATGACGCTTGAGTCGGAAAAAAAACTTACTAACCTGAAGCACCTTTTTACCGGCTCCATTACCCAGCTCAAGACTACTTTTGCACGCCCGTTTTGGAACGATAAAGGTCATGAAATAAATAATGGCTATGATGTTGATCACAAAGTTGAGTTACAATTAGGTGGAAAAGATGGCATCTCCAATCTTTGGATGCTTGAGGCCGCAGCAAACAGGTCGTCTGGTTCAAATATCAATACAGAGATCACCTCAAAAGTTGAAGCAGCATTGAATGCCATTACCACCATGCCCGACGGACAAACCAAGCCGGGTGCGGCCGAGGTAATGAGTAAATATACCATTACTGCCGGAACGCTTGACGGGAGCTTGCCTATTAGCGGCGGTAAAGAGGCCTGGGAGTTAAGTGAAATTGAGGCTGGCGACCATCTCAAAAAATTGGTATTTCTCTCAGATACAGATAAAGCGAGAGCAAAACTTATAGATAGCACTAATCTTTCCCTGATCACGAGCGAAAGATATGGAGCAACACAAAATATTAAATGGGCCCCGGAAGCGGGTAAAACAACCGAGAAAGATGTTAATGTTCAGGTAGGGCATATAAAACGAAACGGTGCTAATCTGAAAATAAGAAAGATTTCTTATGAAGATAAAGACAACGCCACGATACTCAGTGCGGGTTCAAAAGGATCTGCTACTATTGAAGTATTCATGGATAACGCGTTTGTGGCGGGGATATCCACAACACAACCAATTGAACCAGTGCCCGGTATATACGGCGGTAGGTTAAGTGGTGTAGCTGTAAAACAGGCTTTAAGTGCAGGGCTAAAGGCAAAGGGATTAAGCCCCATAACAATAACGGAGTTAGATATCGGTGAGTCTGGTTTGATAGGATTCGGCAAGATCAATACCGATGTTCCGATTATCGGAGGTTCCGCTATCGACATTATTTTTAATGAAGATGGTATCAAAATAAGTAAGGTATTTAATTCGGGAGAGATCAAGGTACCACCGCCTTTTAAAATCACCAATACTTCGCTTGAAGTATACGCAGCTACCTCAGGAATCGGCATAAAGGGAGAAGCTAATTTTGAAATAAAGAAGCTGGGTAAAGGTAAAGTTGGCGCTATGGCCAACACGTCGGGAGAGTTTGCGCTTGAGGGATCTTTTGATTTTGATTCAAAAACCTTCAATCCGGCACAAATAAAAGCCTCCTATCGTAATGGAGAATTTAGCGCTTCGGGAGATATTGGCATTCCTGCCGGTAAAATAAAAGGTCTTAAATCGGCGCACATCAATATAAATTATGCCAACAACATATTTAATGCTTCCGGAACAGCCGAGCCGGATATTAAGGGTATAAAAAGTGCCGAGATCCATGTTACTTATGGTAACGAAACGTTGGTTATTGGTGGCAGCTTCGTTCTTGACGAAAACATGCCGGGCATCCAAAGCGGCAGTGGCAATGTGGAGGTTACCCGCGGGCCGGATGAGATATACCACGTTAAAGCCAACGGTAAAGCCATCCCCAAAATACCAAAAATCAATACTGAACTGTCAATATCTTATGATGATGGCGCGCTGACTATAGAAGGTAAGGCCTCTTACGCTGCCGACAGGGTATCAGGTGAGGTGATGGTAGGCGCCACCAACCGTGCTATTGCTGCCGATGGTACGCCATCAGGCCCTGCAGGGGATAAGTTTACTGCCTACGGCTCGGGTAAATTAACCCTCAAAGTTACAGATTGGCTACAGGCTTCGGCAAGTGTAAGGGTGACTCCGGCCGGTGAAATCGAAGTTGTTGGCCGTTTGGACCTGCCTTCGGCTGTTGATGTTTTCCCTAAAAAGAGCATCAATAAAGAGCTGTTCAAAGTACCAACCATCCAGATCCCCATATTCGCCATCCCGCTTGGTCCTAAGAGCATAGGTATCGTAGCTACTATTGATGGTGGCCTTGATTTTGACGCAGCGGTTGGCCCCGGACAACTCAAAGACGTTTTTGGACAGATAGAATTTAATCCTTCACATCCCGAAAATACCCGGATCAGCGGTGGGGCAAAATTTGTGATCCCTGCACATGCTGGTTTAAAATTAAAAGCCGCATTAGGTATTGGCTTGAGTATCGGGCCTGCCAGCGTTACAGGCGGCATCCAAATAGTTGGTGGTTTAGGGCTTGAAGGAGAAGCAAGTGCCGCTGCCGACCTGGCCTGGTCGCCCACAACCGGGTTTGAGTTTAACGCTTTGGGTGAGATCGAGGTACACCCTAAGTTTACGTTTGATGTAAACGCATTCATTAAAGCCGAACTTGATCTTTTGGTTACAGATATTTCAAAAGAGTGGACTAAAAACCTGGCGTCATTTAGTTATGGCCCGGATCTGCAGGTTAAAGTTTCGCTGCCAATCCACTATAAAGATGGCGAACCGTTTGATGTGAAAACCGATGATATTAAAGTTACCTATCCTGAAATCAGCATTTCTGATATAGCAGGTGGTATAGCAGATAAAGTAAAAGAAGAAATGTTATGAGCAACCGAAGCCAACTAACCGAACTGATAAACCTTGGTGCTATACAGCAGCTTAACGGCAATTTTGAAGCTGCAGAGGCTTATTATGCAAAAGCGGCTGATTTAAATGAGCCCAATGTTACCCTGCTCAATAACCGGGGCATGTTGTTTTACCAACAAAACAAATTTGCCGAAGCGAGGCCGCTTTTTGAACGCGCTTTAGAAATTGATAATCAAAATGCTTCGGCATGGCTCAATCTGGCCAATACCGAGGTTTTGCTGGGCCAGTATGATAAGGCTTTAAACGCTTTTAGGCAAACCATTACGCTTAAGGTCGATCAGTTTGAGGCCTGGGAAGGACTGGCTAAGTTGTATATGCTATCGGCAGATATGGAAAGCGCCGAAACATGCTGGCTTAAAGCGGTTGAGCTTAACCCCACAAGTTTAAATTTATTGATGGGACTGGCACAGGTTTATCTTTCAACCGGGAGGTATGATGAAGCTTTTGAAATGGCCGATTATGTATTATCCGAAAACCCGCAAAACAGCAGGGCATTGCAAACTGCGGGTCTGTCCCAATTAATGATAAAAAACTATGCGTCGGCTACAGGGTACCTGATCAGGTATTTGATGCTGTTTCCTGGGGATATTGCGGTACGTAACCACCTGGCCGTTGCTTATTTGCAAAGCGGTCAGTTAAATGAAGGGGCGGCAGAATACGAGCGGATCCTGGAATATGACCCCGAAAACGAGGAGATAAGGCTAAATACAGGAGTGCTTTGCCTTGGGCTTAACCGTTTTGACGCCGCGTTTGCACACCTGGAACTATTGCTTGAACAACATCCCGAAAACAAAAAAGGAAAACTATACCTGGGCATAGCGTTAGCTAATTTAAATCAGAGAGATAAGGCAAAGATGATTTTTGAAGACCTGCTGCATGATCCCGGCGAATGGGCCGCCCATGCAAAGAAGCAATTAGATCTGTTAAACAATTTAAACTAAACCTCCTATGAAATACATCCATAATACACGCCAGCCGCTTAGTCAGAAACAGGCGGATAAAGCAGATAAGCCCTTTTTTAATGGCAGCCGCGAAAAAAGCAAGCAGGATGGAGATGCTTTTTTTCAGGCCAGGAAAATTGATGGTAACCAGGATAGCGCCCTCGAGCGGGAGGCCGATGCGGTAGCACATAAGGTGACTATGGCACAGCAGGCAACTGCTAATTCGTCACAGCGGATGGGACAAATGAGCGTTCAGAAAAAAGGAGCTGATGAGGAAAAGGATGCTAAAGGGACCCAAAAGAAAGAGCAAAAGGACGAGAAAGAAGAGGGTAAACCGCAGAAAAAAGACGAAAAGAAAGAAGAGGAGAAACCAACTCAGAAGAAAGAGGAGGATAAAAAAGATAAAGAGCCTCAAAAAAAAGAAGAAGATAAAAAAGATAAAGAAGGCGTTCAAAAAAAGGAGGAAGATAAAAAAGACAAGGAACCGCAGAAAAAAGGCGAAGAAGATAAAAAGGACGAAGGCAAGCCGCAAAAAAAAGAAAAAGGTGAAGAAAAAGACGATAAAGCCGCTGCACAAAAGAAAGAAGAAAAGGGCGGCAGCGTAGAAAAAACAGAGGGCAAGCCCGAAGCTCCGGAAGCTAAGTTTGACAGGTTGTTGAATGAAAGTAAAGGTGGCGGTAGTCCTCTGCCTGCCAAAGTACGTACGCAATTGGAGCATCAGATGAACGCCAATTTTGAACAGGTGAAAATCCACACCGGGCAGCAGGCTGTTGAGCTTTGCAACCTTTCAAAAGCGCAGGCCTTTACACATGGCAATGATATTTATTTTAACGCAGCCAAATTTGACCCTGAAAGCACCGCCGGTATGAACCTGCTGGCTCACGAATTAACCCATGTTGTACAGCAAAACGGCCCGCGTAAATAAAATGGATACTAATATTAAACAGTTAAGAGCGCTGATGCAGTATACAGCCGGTTGTGTTGAAGCCAGGTTGCAAACTGTATTTGGTAACGACGCAACTTATTTGCCTCCGCTGCTGCCCCAGTTGGAGCGAAATGGTAGTGTGCTCGAAAAATTAATTGATGATCATGGCTTGAACAGCAATGAGGTTATTATACTAATGATGGCCTTGGTACCTCATTTACAGGTTGAGTTTTTTGATGAAATTATTCAGCCTTACATGCGTGAATCGGGCGATTTTCAGCAGATTGGTGGAGTTAGGAGCCGTAACGGACGCAGCTTTTTACCAACCGGCCAAACAGTGGTTTTTGTTTTGGCAGGCGATGACCTTGAAAAGCGGCTGGAGATAGCCGATCTGTTTCATCATCATAGCAATCTGGCAAAACAGCATATTTTATACCTGGAGGATGTGCCCGAAGGTGAGCCTGCTTTGTCCGGCAGATTATTGTTGCAGCCCGAATATGTTGAACTTTTGATCAGTGGTACCGAATCTATTCCCAAACTAAGTATGAACTTTCCGGCACAACACCTGGAAACTACCTACAACTGGGACGACCTTGTATTGAACGATACTACCCGCAGGCAAATTGCCGAGCTGGAAAACTGGGTGAACTACCAGCAGGTATTAATGACCGACTGGGGCATGGAACGGAAACTGAAACCGGGTTACCGCGCATTATTCCACGGCCCGCCGGGAACGGGGAAAACACTTACCGCATCTCTGCTTGGTAAGTACACGGGTAAGCCGGTTTTCAGGATCGATCTGTCAATGATCGTATCCAAGTTTATAGGCGAAACAGAAAAGAATCTCTCCAAATTATTTGAAAAGGCCGATAATAAAAACTGGATCCTGTTTTTTGACGAAGCCGATGCGCTTTTTGGCAAACGGACTAACGTTAAAGATGCGCACGATAAATATGCTAACCAGGAAGCATCGTACCTGCTGCAGCGTGTGGAGCAGCACAATGGCCTAGTGATACTGGCAACCAATTTTAAAAATAACATTGATGAGGCCTTTATGCGCCGGTTTCAGTCGGTTATTAACTTCCCGCTGCCTAATGCCGATGAACGCTTTACTATCTGGCAAAAATCATTTCCGCCTAAAGCCAACCTCAACGGGCACATTAACCTTGAACAGATCTCGCGTAAATATGAGCTCAGTGGTTCCGGGATCTTGAATGTAGTACAATTTGCCTGCCTGCAAATGCTGGCCCGCAAGGAAAGCCGCATAACCTCTGAACTAATATTGGAAGGTATTGAAAGA
Organism: Mucilaginibacter sp. SJ; assembly: GCF_028993635.1. NCBI lineage: Bacteria > Pseudomonadati > Bacteroidota > Sphingobacteriia > Sphingobacteriales > Sphingobacteriaceae > Mucilaginibacter > Mucilaginibacter sp. SJ. The sequence continues at coordinate 1,945,504 of NZ_CP118631.1, read as the reverse complement.
GAGTATACTAAAGAGAACCGGGTTTGGTAGGAACCTCCGGGATATAAATCCGAAATTTCCCTGCTATCTATAATCCGTACAATCGAATCCATGATCTGTACATTGACTGGTTGAGCAGGCTTCGGGATTTTTATGCCAGCCCGGATCCTGGTTATCTCAGCAATAAAGAAAATTTAGCTTTCTGCTTATTGATGCCGTTTGCATAAAATTGAATAAATTTAGCAAATCATCGCCTATCACTATTCCGTGACTTTCACAGGAGATGATTTCGTTATGGTTTTGTCGGTAATTATCTCTGGGGCAATAAAATACTAAGTGTATGTTTAAATATATAGCGACATGTTTTATTGCTTTAATTTTTGCCCCAAGTGTTTCCGGGCAAAAAAAGATGGACATTGCTACCATCAAACTCAACCTTGATAACCAAAAAAACAAAGTCGACACCAATACTATTAAGCTGCAAATACAATTAGGCAGCTATTATCTCAACAAGCAAGGCGACCACAAAGAGGTGTTGGATAGCGGCATCACCGCTTTCAATAAAGCCATACAAATGAGTGTTGCCATCCATTCGGCAAAGTGGCTTAACGAAGCTATGATGCTTAAAGGGACGGCGTATCTAAAGCAGGACAACCTGAAGCGGGGTAAAGCTGTTTTTATGGAAGTGGTTGGTTATTACCATAAAACAGGTGATCAGTACCAGGAAGGTAAAACCCTGGCCCGCTTAGGCGATAATATATCTATAGACAATACAGTTGCCATTCCTGATAAAATAAATAGTTATGAGCAGGCCCGGGCCTTATTTCAGCAAACAGATCATAAACTGGAAGAAGCCGATATGAACAAGAGTATAGCGGATATCCACCTCAACCAAAAAAAACTTGATCTGGCCGAAACCGAACTGCGCCAGGTACTGGCCCAGTACAAAGCAATAGGTTACAAAAAACTTCATTATACCTATCATTCCCTTGCCGAGATAAGCAAACAAAAGGTTGATCTGCATAACGAGCTTTTATATCGCCACGAGGTAATAAAAAGTATGAACGCCACGGCTGATACAGCTTTGGCCGATTTTTATTACGCCAAACTTGCATTGGTATACGCCGATCTGAATAAATATGACCAAAGCCTCCTCTACATTCTTAAGTCGGCAGAGATACTGAAAAGAAGAAAACAGTACGAAGATTTTTATGGGTATTTGAGCCTTGTTATTTATGATTTTATTAAGGCCAAAAAACCAAAAGAAGCTTTGGTATACCTGAAACAGGCGGTAATTGATGTGCCGCCGAAAATCCTGGCACAAAAGGTTGATATGTATGAGGCGTTTGGCAATATCTACGTTGCTCTGAAGGATTACCCCGAGGCCGAGCGATACTATCTGAAAATGATGGACCTATATAAGGTTACTAACTTTAGTAAAGACTTTTATACCACCAACGAGCAAATGGTTACTGATTTTGTGCATTATAACGAAACCATGGCCGGCTTTTACCTGCTTATTCAACAATATAAAAAGGCGGGCATTTATACAAAACAGATCTTATCGCTGCCATCAAATACCATCAGGCCTATCACACTCACCAAGATTCATAACATGCAGTTTCGGGTCGATTCGGCATCGGGCAACTATGTGGCTGCGATAAAACATTTCGAGATCCATAAACGCCTTGATGACTCGTTGTTTAACGCCATCAAAAACAAGCAGATAGAAGAGCTTGACATCAGATATAAGACGAATGAAAACAAGCAGTCGATAAGGTTTTTACAGGAACAGAGCAAGAATCAGAAAGCCGAACTGCAAAAGGTAAACATGCAGCGTAACATTACTTTTGGCGGTGTGGCTATGCTTATCATTATAGCAGGTTTGGCATTTAACGGTTACCGGCACAAGCAAAGGAGCAACCAGCAATTACAGCTAAAACAAACGGAAATTAATAATCAGAACCTATCGTTACAAATCCTGCTTAACGAAAAGGATGGCCTGTTAGATGAAAAGGACTGGCTGTTAAAGGAAGTGCATCACCGGGTAAAAAACAACCTGCAAATTGTAATGAGCCTGCTTAATACACAATCGGCATTTTTGAAGAACAACGCGGCACTTGCCGCAATCCGGGAAAGTCAAAACCGGGTACAGGCTATAGCGCTTATTCATCAAAAACTGTACAGTAATTCGGATGTGGCTTATATCGATATGTCGGTTTATATTAATGAGCTGATCAATTACCTGGCCGATTGTTATGATCCCGGCGATAGGGGAATTCGTTTTGAGCAAATGATACAGCCCGTTAAGCTTGATGTTGCCCAGGCGGTACCCGTAGGCCTGATACTAAACGAGGCCATTACAAACGCCATAAAATATGCCTTCCCTGTGCAGCGGGGCGAAATTAAAGTAGCCTTACAACTGGCCGAGGAAACCATTATACTCACCATAGCTGATAATGGAATAGGCTTGCCTGTTGATTTTGACATCCAAAAAGCAAGCTCATTGGGAATGGAAATGATGAAAGCATTAAGTAAACAACTGGGCGGTTGTTTTAAAATAGATAATTACGGCGGCGCGATAATTACTGTGGAATTCCGGGCCGAGAAGATGTTAAGTAATAGTGAACGAAAAACTTTTGCAGCTAATTAAAATATGAACAAAAAGATATTAATAGTTGAGGATGAATCGCTGGTGGCGTATGATCTGAAATTAATATTAACCCGTGCCGGTTATAAAGTTTGCGGCATTGCCGATTCTGTACCCGAAGCACTCGAGATCATTGACGAGCAAAAACCGGAAATGGTATTGCTTGATATATTTTTAAAGGGTAACCTGAATGGTATAGACCTCGCTAAGGTACTTACTTCAAAAAATATAGCATTTGTATACCTGTCGGCTAATTTTCAGGAAAGTATCCTGGAACGGGCAAAGGCTACGCAGCCCTATGGCTTTTTGGTAAAGCCATTCCGCGAAAAAGAACTACTGATAACCCTTGATGTGGCCTTTTATCGTCATCAAAACAGTATTGAATCAAAGTTGCGCCAGGAGCAGGCCCTGGAGCAGGTATTTAAAAATATTGTTGCCGAACCGATAAACTGGAAACAGAAACTGTTGAAAATAGCAATGAGTATCCAGCCGCATATACCGTTTGATTATTTGACCGTTACTACGAAAAATGGCACAGGTTTTCCTGATAATGCCATTTCATTTTTGCGCACCGGGTTTGATGAATACCAGGTTATAGGCGTAGATGAATTTGTAAACATCACAAAAACTAATAAAATACAGCTGAATCAGATACAGGATGACAGTCCACGGATCACCAAGGCTGATTTTTATAACGCCGCTAATTTTGTTAAGATCTGGCCTCAGTTTCCGGTTAAAAAACTTATTGCCCAGGTTTTTAATATGCAATCGTTTTTGGGACTGCCGTTGCTTTCGTCGGGCGGGAATGTTATTCAGTTTTCGTTTTATAGCCGTAAAACCGATTGTTATACCAATGACCATTTGATCTTGTTAGATCGCCTGCACAGGTCGTTATTGATGACGGTGGAGGAGATCATCCCGTTTGATGTGCCGGAGCCCTCACTAACCAGGGTTGATAAATTAAGCCAAAATCAATTGAGTGAAAAAAGCAAGGCAGCAGGCTTTAAAGATATTATCGGTAAAAGCCATCAGATGCTCACCGTACTCGACCACATTGGCATAGTAGCTCCGCTTGATACATCGGTATTGGTTTTAGGTGAAAGCGGGACAGGTAAGGAGCAGATAGCTAAGAGTATCCATTACCTGTCGCCCCGTAAAAACAAGCCTTTGGTAGTGGTAAACTGTGCCTCCATGCCGGCTACGCTCATTGAGTCCGAACTGTTCGGGCACGAAAAAGGTGCTTTTACCGGAGCTGTTGAAAAGCGTACCGGTAAGTTTGAGCTGGCCGATGGCGGTACTATTTTCCTGGATGAGATAGGCGAAATGCCGGCCGAGCTGCAGGTTAAACTTTTACGCGTGCTGCAGGAGCAGGAAATTGAGCGCATAGGGGGTAAAGGCCCCATCAAGATCAATGTGCGCATAGTTGCGGCTACTAACCGCAACCTTGAAAAAGAAGTTGAAGAAGGCCGTTTCCGGCTCGATTTGTATTACAGGTTGTTTGTGTTCCCGATCATCATTCCACCTTTAAGGGAACGCAAAGATGATATCCTGGTATTGGCTAATCATTTCCTGGCACGATACGCGCAAAAGATCGGTAAAGCGGTAACGGGGATCTCAGCAAATGTAATAGCACAACTGCTTGAATACCACTGGCCGGGCAACGTGCGCGAACTGGAACATTTTATTGAACGCAGTATTTTGTTAACGGATGGCCCGGTAATAAAAGACGCTTACCTGCCCAAGCTGCAGGGCAAGAAAGAAAATCCTGTGTACGCCGACATCGCGACCGGCAGATTGAAAACTATTGATGAGCATGCCCGCGATCATATTTTGGAGGTTTTAAAACGGTGCAATGGTAAAATAAGTGGCAAGGATGGGGCAGCATCTAAATTAGGTTTGCCGCCATCAACCCTGCATTCAAAAATGCAAAAGCTGGGGATAAAGAAATGGGAGTAAATGTTTGAAGGTAAACAGTATTTATTCATGAAAAACAATAGATCCCGGCGCGGGGCCGGGACTGTTTACTTTTCTAATGCCTGTTTAATATCCGCTATCAAATATTGAGGGTCTTCTAAACCAATATACATCCGGATTAATTGATGGTGATCGTTATCCGCCGAATATTCATCCTCACTAAAAGAGGCAATGGCCGGCACAACAAGACTTTCATGGCCTCCCCACGACACTGCAAGTAAAATATGTTGCAGGCTGTTGCAAAACCTTTCAATTTTACTAAATGAACTGTGCTTTAATATGAGGCTAAATAAACCTCCGCAGCCCTGCATTTGTTGGCTAACTAAATCGGCCTGATTGAATTTGGGACTAAAAGGCCAGATCACATCCTGTATAGCCGGATGAGAGGCAAGCCATTCTGTAATGATCTTGGTGCTTTCAAAGCTACGTTGCAGGCGGAGCGGGAGCGTTCTTAATCCCCGCAAAAGCAGCCATGCCGAATGGGGCGACAGGGCTGGGCCGGTATTCATGAACTCGTGCTCAAAGATTTTTTTAAGGATAGCCTTGCTGCCGGTAAGCACACCTGCCACAACATCCGAATGGCCGCCAATATATTTGGTAGCTGATTGCGCCACAAGGTCAACCCCCATTGATATGGGCTGCTGATAAAGGGGACTACAGTAGCTGTTATCAATCATGGTTGTGATGCCCCTTGATTTGGCAAAGCAGGTCACTTTCCTGATGTCCTGCAGTGCATAGCAAAATGTATTGGGGCTTTCCAAATAAATTAAGCGGGTTTGCGGAGTTGCTGCCTGTTCAAAATTTTCAAAAACCGTTCCGTCAATAAACGTTGTAGTGATACCAAATTTGGGTAGAAAGTCTTTAAATAACTTGATTGTCCAACTATATAGGTTATCTACCGCAATAATATGATCGCCTGTTTTTAACAGCGATAAAATAGGAACGCTTATGGCGCTGATACCGCTGCTAAATAACAGGGCATCTTCAGCCCCGTCTAACGCGGCAAGCTTTTTCCTGAGGATATTAAGTGTCGGATTTTGTCCCCTTGAGTACAGGCTACTTTCAAATTCGTCACTCATTGCCTCCCTAAGCCCGGCAACATCTTTAAAACTGAAGTTGCTTGATTGCATAATTGGCGGCGAAACGGCGTTAAAGTAGTTTTCTCTTTCCTCCCCAAGCTCATTTAAAATAAATGACAAATCCATAATTAAAATATAGTGTTAGGTTTTTGGCTTCGTTTTGTGATATAGTAAATAATAAGGCCGGCAATAAAAGCACAGATGCATATTAAAGCAGCCTGCGGGTTTTCAATAAAAATGCTGATAGTAACAAACCAATAAGTAGTAATAAATATGGCAGGTATAACAGGGTACCACTTCATAATATAGATGCCGGTATTATTGAGATGTTTGGTTTTGCGCCGTAAAATGAAGATCGTTATAGCTGCAGTTGAAAGGCCAATGGTATCAAAAAACATCACATAATTTAATATGGTTTGAAACGAATTGGCAAAAAACAGAACGATAAGCACCGCGCCTACAAAAAAGCTCAATCCAAACTCTTGTACCTGGGTTTGGCTGTTTACACGTTTAAAGCGAGCGGGTAATATACCGTCTTCGGCCATGGCATAATAAACACGCGGATTGGCCATAATATTAACGTTGACGAAAGCCAGTACCGAAACAAACATAAGCAGCGATACTATTTTATAGCCGGCTGCACCAAATAAAACCCCGGCAAGTGTTGCCGCTAACGTTGTTTTTTGCTGAAGCCCACTGATGCCTAAAACAGAATAATAGGCAAAGTTGATAAGCATGTATAATGATATCACGGTAGCTATTCCAAAAAATATAGCCTTGGGGATATTGATCTTCGGGTTTATAATATCGCCTCCAAAATTTATAGTTTGCTGGTACCCGCCATAGGTGAAAAATACAGCTACCAAACTTATTCCGAACGCACTTATATTGTTATTATTATGATATGCGATAACTTCTTTGGTAGTATTGATGTTACCTTTAAATACTGCCGCACACAAAATCAGGATCATGCCAATTTTAAAAAGTGTGAGTACGTTTTGAGTACGGGCACTCATTTTAATGCCCAGGTAGTTGATAATATATAAAACAACCACGGAAGTTATGGTCATGATTTTGATGCCCGCATCGTTTTGCAGGCTTTGTGGCATAATAATGGGGTTAATGTATTCCGCGCCTATAAGCGCCACGGCAGCAACAGAGGCCGCATTGCTTATTACCAGCACCCAATTGATCATAAAGGCAAAAGCCGGGTGAAAGCAGTACGAAAAAATCTTGTAAAAGCCACCGGTGGTAGGGTAGCGGGCACCAATTTCGGCAAAAGTGAGCGCCCCGCACAGGCTTACCGCTCCGCCAAGCAGCCAGGCCCCGAAATACAAAAGAGGTGTGCTTGAGTTTTTTGCTACTTCTGCCGGTGCCGCAAAAATGCCCATGCCAATTACGAGGCTCACAACAATCATTGAAAGATCAAAGCGGTTGAGTTTCGGCGTTATACTCATGAAGTTTTAAAATACCAATTAATCAGGGAAAACACAAAATCTAAATTTAGCATTAATTTGTCAGCAATTGATATGAGAAAGCTTTTATAACAGGCCTTCTGTTTTGATTTTTTGATGACCTTAACGAAAATTTATGACTGTTTTGTAATAAATTGTTGTTTAAAAGATCGAAAATGGAAGCCATACGCTATATTTACCAGTCCGGTTTTAAATGTTTATATTACAAGGTTAAAATATTGGCAATTAGCAAAATTAACTTGCCGGGTTTGATTGAAAAAAGCAAAAAGTTGAATTTTAACAGAGATACCTGTTTGACCAATTGCCGGTTTAACATAAAAATTGATAAGACTTTAAGATGCAGGGCATACTAAACCTTAAACCTGAATTTAAAAAACGATGATGAAAAAAAAGATATCCATTAAGGATATAGCCAAACTTACCGATACGTCAATAACTACTGTTTCATTTGTTTTAAATGGCAAGGGCCGTATTAGCAAAGAGATCAGTAAGAAGATATTGGATGTGGCCCAAAAAAATGGTTATGAACCTAATCGTATGGCGGTTGGTTTACGTACGGGTGTTTCAAAAGTCATCGGGCTGATAGTGGAGAGTATTGGCGGGCCGTTTTTTGGAGAGATGGCAAAGGTTATTGAAGAGGAGGCTGAAAAAGACGGCTATCGTATTATTTATTGCAGCACCAATAATAACTTGCAAAAAGGTAAGGATATGATCAGGATGCTGAGCCAGCAACTGGTTGATGGTTATATTATTACCCCGATGAAAGGGCTGGAAAAAGATATCCAGAACCTGGTTGATAATGAAAAGCCGGTAGTGCTCATTGATGGATATTTCCCGGGGACAAGCATCCCCCATGTCCTGGTTGATAATTATGCAAGCGCTTACAACGCTGTTGATTGTTTTGTACGATCGGGATATAAAAATATCGGGATGGTAACTGCCGACCTCGGGCTGATCCAGCTAAACGATAGGAGCCTGGGCTACAAAGCTGCTTTAAAAGATAATAACCTGAAAGAGAGCAGTAAGATGGTTTTAAAGGTCCCCTTTGATATGGACAAGAATGAGGGGGTGGAGGCTGTTAAAGCATTTATTGAAAAGCAAAAACAAATGGATGCTGTTTTCTTTACCACCAATTATTTGGGTACCATGGGTTTGCAGGCCATCAAAGATCTTAAGCTTAGTATCCCGGATGATTTGGCCGTGATAAGTTTTGATGATAATGAAGTGTTTAGTCTATACCCGCCGGGTATTACTACCATACAACAACCTACTTACGACATTGCAAAATCGGCAATTGATATTTTAATGGCACAGATCAATACCCACAAACTCGATGCTTCAAAAATTGATCTGAAGATCCCGTCGAAACTTATTGAGCGGGGATCGACCCTGTCGAAGGCCACAGCGTGACAATAGTTTAGTATTGGGTATACAGATATCCTTAGAAATCATTTGGTAAAACGTTTTATTTAGTTAGCTTTGAACACAGATGCTGCTCACCTGGTTAGTTAGAACCGGTTGGGATAGTTGGGGGGCTAACTCCATCATAGTTCAACTGCTTCATAGTTCTTTTTTGATAATATTGTTTAATTAATAAAACGCCTGTTGTTTGAAGAGCAACAGGCGTTTGTTTTTGAACAAATTGAAAGGAAACTATTAATAATATTACAGAGGAATATGTTTTAATGATAAAACGTTTTATCTATATTTGGATGGTTTTAATTATTATCAATCGCAAAAACCAAAACTATTCATGAAAAAAATATTTATTTTCTCACTATTCTTAATTTCGGGCTTGTTCATGGGATTGAATGCCCATGCGCAGGAAGTTTTTAAACAAAAGGACTATCAGGTAACTTTTATCAGCAAGGATGCCGCGTTTGGCACAGATTTGAAAGAGAGGCTGATCAAAACCTTTTTTGAAGTGTATCCAAAGCTTGCAAAGGAGTACAACAAAAAAACATCTAAAAAAGTAACGTTTGTTATCGATACTGCTTATGACGGCGTGGCTGCTACCGGTAATGACACTGTAGTGTTCAGCGCGAAATACATGACCAAACATCCGGGCGATATTGATGTGGTTACCCACGAAGTAATGCACATTGTACAGGCTTATGGCAACAGCGATGGCCCCGGATGGTTAACCGAAGGGATTGCCGATTATGCCCGGTTTAAATTTGGAGTAGACAACGCCGGGGCCAAATGGGCATTACCAGCATTTAAGTCAACCCAAAACTATGATAATGCATATCGCGTAACTGCACGCTTTTTGGTATGGGCAGAAAAAAACGCAAAGCCCGATCTGGTAAAAATACTTGATAAGCAACTGCGTGAGCATACTTTCACCAACGAGAGTTGGAAAAACCTAACAGGTAAAACAGTGGATGAATTGTGGGCCGCTTATGCTTTAAATCCCGCGGTTTAAACCGTTTGTTACAGGTATCTGTAACAAATACCACGTACTCCCATATTTAGCGGGCTGCTTTACATAAATTAGTTGCTTTGTTAAAAAAGATTACAAGGCCAGCGGCCACGATGCAGAATTTCCTCATATATAAGAGGAAACAATGAATATACTTTAGATTACAATGAGAAGATTACTTACAGCATTATTAATAGGTACGGCCGTTTATAGCCAGGCTCAAACCAAAACAGAAAAGCTGGTTGATTATGTTAATCCTATTATAGGTACGCAACGCATGGGGCATACCTATCCCGGAGCAACGGTACCTTTTGGTATGGTGCAATTAAGCCCCGAAACAGACACTGCCGGTTATGAAAAGGACGGTCATTACAATCCGGATGTATATAAATATTGTGCAGGATATCAGTATGACGATAAAACGATAGTAGGCTTTAGTCATACCCACTTCAGCGGTACCGGTCACTCAGATTTGGGCGACTTTTTAATTATGCCAACCGTTGGTGCTTTGAAACTCAATCCGGGTGTGGCCGATAAAACCGGTAGCGGCTACCGTTCGGGGTTTTCGCACCAGAATGAGGTTAGCGGGGCCAACTATTATAAAGTAAAACTTGACGCTAATAATATTACTGCCGAGCTAACTACCACAGCAAGAGTTGGTTTTCATCAATATACTTTCCCCAAGTCTGATCAGTCGCACATTATACTCGACCTCATGGCCGGAATCTATAACTACCCCGACAAAAACGTATGGACTTACGTTAAAGTTGTTAACGATTCAACAGTTGTAGGCTACCGTCAAACCAATGGCTGGGCCCGCACACGTACCTTATACTTCGCGATGGCATTTTCAAAGCCATTTTATCAGCATGGATATAAAAAATATGACAAGCGTGAGGTGTACGGTGGTTTCTGGGGTAAATTCAATCAAACCAAAAACTTCCCTGAAATTGCAGGCAGGCAAATCCGCAGTTACTTCGACTTTAAAACCGAAGAAGGGGAGAAGATCAAAATTAAGTTTGCCATATCTCCTGTAAGTATGGACGGTGCGCTGAATAATATGCGTACCGAAGCACCGGGTTGGGATTTTGATAAGGTAAAAAATGACGGCCAGCAGCTTTGGGAACAGGAACTGCATAAAATAGAGATTGTCGGAAGTAAAGAAACCAAACTGAATTTCTACACCTCTATGTACCATACCATGATCAACCCGACTTTGTACATGGATGCCGACGGACAGTACAAGGGGCTTGATCAAAATGCACACAAAGCCGATGGTTTTACTAACTACACTACATTTTCGCTTTGGGATACTTACAGGGCATTACACCCGCTGTTCAATATCATTGAGCCGAAACGTAACGCGGATATGATCCAGTCGATGTTGGCGCACTTTGATCAAAGCCCGGAGCATATGCTGCCGGTATGGTCAAACTCGGGTAACGAAAACTGGTGTATGAGCGGTTACCATAGCGTTGCTGTAATTGCCGATGCTGTAATAAAAGGTAATGTGAATTTTGATGCTAATAAAGCACTTGATGCCTGTGTTGCCACAGCCCGTCACCGCGATTATGAAGGGATTGGCGAGTATATGGATAAAGGATACATCCCCGATGAAAAAAGCGGTGTATCAGTGTCTTCAACCCTCGAATATGCTTTTGATGACTGGGCTATTGCTCAGCTTGCTAAAAAACTGAACAGGAATGACATTTACGAGGAATTCATTAAACGCTCGGGAAATTATAAAAACGTTTATGACCCTGCAGTTGGTTTTATGCGCCCAAAACTGGCCAATGGTTCATTCAGGACTAAGTTTGATCCGTTAAGCACCATTAACGAAGGTTTTATTGAAGGTAACAGTTGGAACTATACATTGTTCGCGCCGCAGGATCCCGAAAGCCTGATCAAACTGATGGGTGGCGATAAGCGCTTTGTACGTTACCTGGATTCATTGTTTACCATGAACCTGCCTGATAAATATTTTGCCGAAACAGAAGATATCACCCGCGACGGTATTATCGGTAACTATGTGCATGGTAACGAACCATCGCACCACGTAGCCTACCTGTACAACTGGACAAATAAGCCATGGAAAACACAGGAGCGCGTACGCATGATTTTACCAATGATGTACAAACCAACTCCTGATGGTTTAGGTGGCAACGACGATACCGGCCAGATGAGTGCCTGGTATATATTTACGTCCCTTGGTTTTTACCCAGTTGCTCCGGGTTCAGATCAATATTCAATCGGTAGCCCGGCTGTTGACCATGCGGTGATCAATCTGGATAACGGTAAAAAGTTTACCATCAATGTAAAAAATCAGAGCGCTAAAAACGTTTATGTGCAAAAGATGGTGTTAAACGGCAAGCCGCTTGATAAGCTATGCATCAGTCATGACGAGATCATGAATGGCGGCGAGATTACTTTTTATATGAGCGCGAAGCATAAGTAGTGATTGGAGGTTGGTGATTAGAAATTAGTTCTCAAATTAAAAGGGCCTTTCCGGGTTGGAAAGGCCCTTTTTGTTTAGATTTGCTATTCTTTTAATGGTTGTCATAATTAAGGTTTTGGGGTTGGGTTTCCTTAATTAATAATTAATACAGGAAGTAACAATAGGTGACCCTATGGCGAATAATGGCGGTTTTAAATTGAAAGGCTACTGGCAGCAGGTGTATTCCGGATTCGAACTGGCAAGAATGTATTGCTACATGCTTTTCAACCAGGGAGGTAATACCCGCTTACGACATCTTCCATTACTTATCTCCAAGGGAAGAAGTGTCTTACTAAGGCGCTAAGGTTGGTGTGCATGGTATGAATAACAAATTTCTTTTGTCTCAAATCTCATGTCTCACATCTCAAATCTATTTGTGAAAATATTTTTCATATTATTTTTTAATTTAAATATTGTTTGTATAATTGCATCATGAAAACAACAATATGTATACTGTGTCCATCACCCATACTGATTTATCAGAGGAGATAGCTATGTATATATAGTAAGTATATAACAACATTGAAAAATCCTCTTAGATAAAAACTAAGGGGATTTTTTGCTTTACAGGGTAGTATATCAATTGGTCAGATTACCACATTTGGGATGTGGAGGCTCCCGGTTCGAGTCCGGGTTACCCTGCTGATTTACAGCTGGAAATATAGCTCAATGGTAAGAGCAGCACCCTTATACGGTGTCGGTTAAAGATTCAAGTCCTTTTATTTCCACAACATGGCCGGTTGCCCGAGTGGTTCAAGGGAGTCCTCTGCAAAAGGAATGTCCGCAAGTTCGAATCTTGTACCGGCCTCTTTTATTTTTGCCTGCGTAATAGCATTACGCCCGGGCCTTAACTTTCATAATCCCGGCGCAGAGCCGGGTATGGATAACTATTGTTTTTACTTATTTAATAGTATTTTTTATGATATTTGTTGAGTATTTCTTGGCTTATGTGATGGTTGATGGAAGTTATAAGTCTCAATAAGAATTGCGCACCTTTGACCTTTCTCAAAACCAGGGGCTTTTGATCTTAATTAAGGCAATATCTATTTAAAACAAATGTTGAAACAGGCAGTAGAGAAATTGAGGGGGAATATGGTTTTGGAAAGGCTTAATATTTCCTCGTCAAATACCTCCACAGATTATTTGCTGATAAATGGTTTATGTACTATCGAAGCCTTGCTCATGGTTTGTTGTATCTTGTACAAACGGGTGGCCATTTGAAAACGCTCTTTATAACTTCGCTTCAATCCTTCTTTCAGAAGTTCAATCTCAGCCTCGCTGGGTGTTTACCTGTTTGCCTCCATGCTGCTGATCAAATTTATGAAAAATAGGGCATTCAACGAAGTACGAAAAATCTGGCTGAAAAGCCTTACGAAGATTTCAAGACTTCGCAAGGCTACAAAAAAGAATTTTATATCTGCGAATATGCTGCAGGAACCAGCATAGTTGATGTTATTTTGCTCACCAGCAGCGCATCGGCATATTCGGGCATAGCACTGATTTTTTTCCATTGCGGATCACTACCAAAAGCTTTCCAGTGCGCGTTTTTTGCATCAAGGTCATCAAAGGTGATCATATAAGTAAGATTAGGCCTTTCTGAACCTATTACGGTTTCGCCCCAAAAAACGGGCTTGAAACCGAGGCGTTTAAATACATCTATTTCGCCTTCATCATTAAACATTTCAATCTTCTTTTTACCTGCGGCTTCAGTTGCGCTTTGATACTGCCTCAACTCAAAGATCCTCGTTTTATTTTCGAGTACTTCCAGATGCGGCATGTGTACAAATGCTTTTAACAAAGAACTTTCTATCCGTTCATAAGCAGGGGTGGCGGCCGGGGCATTAAGGTAAGCAGCGCCTTTGGCCTGCAGTTCTGCATCGCCGGCGAAACTATCGGTCACCGTTGCGAAATGGGCAAGACTGTTAAACTGCATCAGCACAAAAAGCCTGGTTTGGCCTTCAGGTTTCATTTCGGTAAATACCCCTACATGTTTTACACCTAACCGGTTGAAGGCCGGTATAGCGGTATCTTTCAGGAAATCCTCTACCAGTTTTTGCTGTTCCGAATTTTTAAGGTTGTATACCCTTAGTTCATAGTATTCGGCAGCTTTGGGAGAAGTTTCTGTAGCTTTGCTCATGGCAGGTAAAACAGTTGCGGTAACACCGGTTAACAGGGTTGATTTAACGAAGGAGCGCCTTTTCATAGCAGGTTTGATTGTTTGGCTAAGATAGGTTTTTCGGCAAAAAACAAGTGTCACATTTTTGTTTTGAGGGGAAATCCGATTGCTTAAGCATCATCCGAATGTATTATTAAACAGTGCGGGCGGATTCGATTTTGGACAGCCTGCAAATTTCTCTAATTTGGCTATCATGCTTTTTGCAGACTATTTTTAATTATGAGCCAGCTAATACTACCCGCCTCCACCTTTGATTTTATGAAGCAACTGAAACAGAACAATAACCGCGACTGGTTTGCACAACATAAAGAGGCATATCAACAGCAGCTTGAACTTATGGAGGCTTTTACTGCCGGGCTATTGAACCTGCTCAATACACATGACGTTATCGAAACGCCCGGCGCAAAAAAGGTCCTGCACCGCATTTACCGCGATATCCGCTTTTCGAAAGATAAAACGCCTTTTAAAACTAACTGGAGCGGGAATTTTAAACGGGCGGGCAAGCATCGCCGTGGCGGTTATTATTTTCACCTGGAACCGGGCAATACATTTATAGCAGGTGGCTTTTGGGCCCCGGATACGCCCGATCTTAAGCGGATCCGCGATGATATCGCTTTTGATGCCTCGCCGTTGAAGCAAATTGTCGGCAGTAAGGAGTTTACAAAAACTTTTGGCGTTTTAAAAGGCGAACAGCTGAAAACAGCCCCCAAAGGTTATGCTGCAGATCATGAAGCTATTGAGTTGCTGCGTTATAAACAGTTTTTAGTAAGACGACGCTTTACCGATGAGGAGGCTTTAAGCCCGGACTTCATCATAAAGGCTTCTGATACCTTTAAAAATATGCGCCCCTTTTTTGATTATATGAGTGATGTGCTCACTGCAAATGTAAATGGGGAGGAAGAGGACTGAGAAGAAGCCAATGTCCTCATGTGCTTTTAGGCAGGCGGTTAATATCACCTGTGTCTGTCAGTCCATCGTTAGCGTTAGTAATCTTGCTAAGGTTAAAATGCATTTCTCCGTTATGTTCTTGGCCTTTAAGCAGCCCTTTGTTATATAAGTTAGTAAGAGTGGCTTTAACTAACGCGGTAACCTGCTCATTAACAAAGTGCGGCTGAAGCAGATCAAGTTCTTTCAATACATCGGTTACCGAACCATGACCAATTCGTGCCAGCGCGTAAATGGCTTTGTTTTGCTGAGTATCCTCAGGGTCAAAATGTGAGGGAATATGCAGTGGTTTATATTCTTCCCTAAATTCTTCGTCGCTTAATGTCATCGTAGTACGGCTTATAATAACGTTAAACAAATGTTATTAAAGTTTGTGTGACATTTTAGCTTAAATCCCCAAACAATAAACGCGGGCTTGCGGCCCGCGTTCTGTTTTCTTATAAAAAAATAGTTTTTAAACTGTTGAAGGGCTTCTGATAATGCCAAGTAAAAATGAAATTACGGCAATTACCAATAAAGCATGAATTAAACCTGTTGCCGAATAGGCAAAAACACTGATCGCCCATCCTATAATGAGGATAACTGCGATGATATACAATAGTGATCTCATAGTTTGATGTTTTTAGTTTGTATATATAAACACTTTAAAAATCATGCCATAATTCAATCTTTATTGAAAAATATTATTTATACTGAAAGTAAATTAATTTTATCGAAATTGCGATCATGGCATTCCCCTTGCTATATTTTGATGCTACACTTAATACTACAATGAAACCATTTTTTATTACTATAGCTAAAAATTTAACACTTCTTATAATACCGGATAGTGATGCCCATGCAGACGGTCACCCGGTGTTAACCTATACTTATAGCATTTATCGCCGCGATAAATCAACTGTAGCCAAGCTTAACCAGCCTGATAAGCTTTTACAGGCGAATAAAAAAAACAACCCCGATTACCTGGGTTATATTACTTTTGAGCAACCGGGAAAAGTGTTTAGTTATGTTGCAGATGGCGAAAATGAACTATCGCCCGATGAAGTACTGGATGTGATTGAGGAGATCAATCATTTTAGGGATACGCCGCAATTGTGGACTATTTAAATCATGTATAAACACGCAAAACCGCGAAGGCGCAAAATAATTTTTTTGCGCCTTCGCGGTTTGTGGGAAATAGCAGACCGTAATGCTTATTTCTTAGTTGGCGGTATCAGCTGCATAAAAGTTACGATGCTGCTGGCTTCGTATGATTGAATATCGCCGGTTGGGGTAGGTACCGCATAATTACGATAAGTAAGGTTCCGGCCATCGCGGTTTTTCCAGCCGGTATTAACGTTGGTTTGGAGCCAGCTGAGGTATTGGCTTTGGGCACCCTCGTTGATCAGTTGCACTATATATTGCGCGAAAATGGCTTTCAGAACGCCCTGTTCGTTAAAATCTCCTTCGGCAGGCAATATGCCGTTGGTGCACATATTGTTTTTTATATAATCGGCATATAGTTTGGCATCGTTAAGGTAAGCTGCATCGTTGGTTTGTTTGTATAAGGCCATGGCTGCGCCAATTGCAGTACCCGAGTTATAAGTATAATCCTGGCCACCCGGAGGGTTATTGCCTATTTTGTTGTCGTTCACTTTGCCCGATGCGTCAACCAAATTAGTTTTCGACCAGGTATAGATAGATTTGGCCTTGTTGAGATAAGAAACATCCTTGGTGATATTATACAATTTCATGGCTGCTATAACGGTAGGGAAGTTGATACATGAGTTTTTTCCACTGTGCTGAAAATCCCAGAACATGCCGCCATCTACAGGATCATAAGAGCCGTTCCAAACCCTCTCGAACCCGGATTTTGCTTTTTCAAGATAAGTGGCATTGCCGGTAAGCTGGTTGGCGCGCGCCAGGGCAATAACCCACCACATCATATCGTCATAAATAAACCAAACGGTGGTGTTGTTCCAGTTGTAGCCATCGTAATGATTATAATTACCCTGGTATATATCGCCAATGCGGGTAAGCTGTGCAGGGGTTTTGGTACGCTCATAAACATTCATGGCCATATCCCAGTAAATAGCCTGCGTCCATATAGCTGCAACGCCATCTTTTTTTGTGGTGCTGAAGTAAAGTTTATTATTTGAATCGTAAAAAGCGTTATTGAATGCTGTATAGGCAAGGTCGGCATCGGCACTGCTAAATCCCGTACTGTTATCGGTTTGGGTAGTATCCGTTCCCGGTTTAGCGGTAACGGGGGTAATATCTTTGCCCTTGCTGCAGCTTACGATAGTAATGAACAAGCTCAGGATCAAAAAGCAGATTGGTTTTTTCATATGATAAATGTTGGTTAGTAATAGGCTTATGTCTGGTAGAGGAATAAGGTTTTAATTCCTGGTTAATGATTCGCAGGCAAGGCAATTATAGGTTAAAAAACGATCGCTAACCAACGTTTTAACCCACAAAAAATCATTAACCCAATTCTTAACCGTGATTTTAACCGGGTGAGGGGAAGGGCATGGTTCCTATGCGTGGCATAATATCCTTAGCCCAAGTTTTGCGGGCCGGGATTGATGAGTCGGGTAACTTGGGCTTGCGTATCACAAGTCAGCCAGCACACATCCGAGCCCGCAAGACTTGCGCTAAAAAAAGTCGTTTTATCTTAACCTTACGCAGGTTTACGTTTTGCGGCAGGTGGTTTAGTTTCCTTTTTCTCTGGCGAAGGTACCGCCGCGGTAACTGGGGGCTGTTGAGGTTTATGCCCGTGTACCAGTCGCTCATGCATGAAATGAGTAAGCTTATGATGGAATGGTACCAGCACGGAGGCCAGGCATACCAGGATCACCAACTCAAGTACGGGTAAATGGTTACTGAGGCGCTGCACAAAAGGATGAATAAACAGGGTTAGGAATTCAAAAGCCAGCAGCAGGCATAACACGCTCATAAACTCAATCACCTTGCGGTGGGTACGGCTTTTGCTCAGCAGTAACACTATCAAAAAAAATGTCGGGATAAAAACAGCTATGCCTACCATTTGCAGATTAATTATCCGGGCCTCTTCTTCGCGGTGCTTTTCTTCGGCAATTTCCTCCTGCCGCGCCGCCTCGTTGAAACTTAGCGTTTGGATCTGCTTAATTTTTTCCGCATTGAACATACTGTCTTTAGCGGCGAGGGCGGTTTTTAAATAAAGCAGCTCAAGATGCTCATTTTTGCCCCGGTACACATCGGTAAGCAGGTTGCTGGCGTGAAAAATCCCCTCGGGATATAGCGCGGCTTTTGCAGCATTAAGGGCCAGCGTTGCATAATAGATGCTTGAGTCGGTCATGCCTTTTTGCTTATAGAGTTGCGCTACGCTGTTGTAGCTGTCGGCAAGGCTGTTTTGGTCGTTTACCTTCGCAGCATAACTTATACTCACACGGTAATAATCAAGCGCCAGGGCGGTGTGTCCCATTTTATAGTTGATGTCGCCTAAAATGGATAAGGTGTTAGGCATGGTAGCCGTATCTTTTAAGGTTTGCTTTATGGTATAAGCCTGCATTTCATAGTTTAAAGCCGAATCAACCTTGTTAAGCTTAATGTAACAGTTGCCGATATTGGCCAGAATAATTCCCAGGCGCGCTGTTTCATGCAGTTCTTCGGCAACAGCTTTAGCCTTAAAATGGTAGGATAGGGCTTTTACGTTATCCAATTGGTCGGAGTAAACGATGCCTATATCGCTAAGGCTTTTTAAAATACCCAAACGGTCGTTAATTTCTTCGCGTATTTTCAACGAGTTGAGTAAAAAAGAAAGGGCCTGGTCATACTTGCCATTTTTCCATAAAACCACACCCAGGCGGTTCATGCAATCGGCCTCGCCTTTTTTGAACGAGAATTTGCGGGCCAGTTCAAGCCCCTGCTGTGCATAAATCAGCGCGCTATCAGGCCAGGTGGCCTGCAATTGTAAGCTTAATTGGCGTAAAGGTTCAACACCCGCGGTATCATTTTTATGCCGGGCCGCTTCTGATCTTAACCGATTTAATATGTTTTTTTGAGCATAGGTATCCGTGGCAATGCCGGTTAAAAGGCATACGCAAACCATTCCCTTTAGTATGTGGTTTAGCATAAATGATAAAATAAAACAAAGACCCAGTTTTTAGGGGGTAGAGATATACAGGGTAATGGTACCAGCCAGGTAAAACAGTTCCTAACTATCCATCGACGGCTCTTCAGTTGCATTATCCGGGTCGGGCGAAGCTACAAATCCGTCGGCGGCTTCGTCTTCGGGCTCAAGGCCTGTTTCATTATCAGCAAATCCCATTGAGGTATTTTTGTCCCTAAAACCCATAAAGGTGTTTTTGTCGAATGCTTTGGTTGATGTACTCATGGCTTTAATGTTTAAAAATCAGTTTGAGTTCAGTTAATTGCTAAACGAGCAGGTATATAAATATACATTTATATTTTGCTGATGGTCAAATCTTTACGCATTATGTGAAATGCGGTGTCGTTTTATGCGGATAGTTGCCGGTTTTGCGGAAAGTATATTAAATGAGACTGAAAAAACGAAACCGTCAGCTCATAAAGGAGTGGATAAAGAGGAAGTGACCGAAACAAATTTTTATACTTGCGACATGGCTTTTTTTCGATGAAGTAACGCTTCTTTTACATATTCCCCGTGGTTTTTATGCCAGGTGGTTATTTCGACCGGATCAACAAATTTTATTTCGAGACTTTCTATGGATGTTTCGATATTGCCGCTAACGTATTTGCATAAATAAAGCACTACTACCGAACTATGGGGCTGCTGAAATTGACCGGCGGGGACAGCGAAGAATTTAATGATCTCAACCGGTTCAACAATTAGCCGGGCCTCTTCCCAAAACTCACGTTTCATGGCTGTTTCCGGGTCTTCGCCAATATCAACCCAGCCGCCGGGCAAACCCCATAAAAAATCGTCGCTGCGGTGCTCAACCAGCAGGCGGCCATTGTTATCAAACAAGATACCGTTAACGCCCACTTTTGGTGTGGCATATCCCAGATCGTTGCGAAAGCGTTCTTTTAAAACTTCGGTTTCCAGGCCGGTAAATTCGCTGTATTCCTGTGTGGCTATATCCAATAGTTTTTGATAGCGCTCCATATCGAAAGGGCTTTTGGTATACCTGATACCGGTTTGCGCCAGGGCATAGATGTTTTCAAGCAGGTCGATATAGTTCTTTTTCATATGGTGCCTGCAATATAGCTAACAGCTGATATAACCGGGGTAAAGAAATTATAAAATCATTGGTTAAAGATGTTTTGTTACCCGTCGCATTCATCCTATCATTGGTCGCAAATACACCGCAGGCATTATTACCTTATTGCTGAGATTTGTATCATAATAAAACAAATTTTAAACATCAACCACATCAGGAGGTAAATCTTATGAGAAAGATAATCGTTTTAACATTCATGACATTAGATGGCGTAATGCAGGCACCAGGTGGCCCGGAAGAGGATCAATCAGGCAGTTTTAAATATGGCGGCTGGTCTGCACCTTTTATGGATGAAGTTTCGGGTAAGATGATGCAGCAGCAGATGGAAGCCACAGACATTCTGCTGGGCCGGAAAACGTTCGATATTTTTGAGGAGTATTGGCCTAAGCATGCGGATTATTGGCCTGGTATCAATGAGGTGAAAAAATATGTGTTATCCAACACCAGGGATAAATCCGATTGGAACAACAGCGTGTTCCTTACAAGTATAGAAGATATTAAAAAACTGAAAGATTCAGAAGGTTCGGATATTAAAGTGTGGGGCAGCGGAGAACTGGTTAAGTTGTTACTGAAACATGACCTGGTGGACGAGCTCTGGCTTAAAATATATCCCGTACTTCTTGGCAAAGGGAAAACCATATTCAGTGAGGACACCGTGCCTACTACTTTGGCGGTAACAGAAAGCACCGTTACACCAAGCGGAGTGATCTTTGTTAATTACAAACGCGCCGGGGCGGTTAAAACCGGTAATATGGGAGCTTAAAATTTTCGGGAAGTCACTTATTCACCAAATAGGATGCGGGTCATTTCGGCATGGTTATTCAGGAAGTGCCTGGTAACCATGTAATGTTCCGTTTCCTCATATTGTACCTGTTTTATGCCCGAATCGTCTAACTGGTAAATGGTTGCGCCCGGGTAGGCTAATAAAATAGGAGAGTGGGTAGCGATAATGAATTGTGAGTTTTCATTCACAAGCGTATTGATGAGCGAGAGTGCCGCCATCTGCCTGTTTGGCGATAATGCGGCCTCTGGCTCATCAAATATATAAAGTCCGTTGCCGGTAAGCCTGTTGGTTAGCGTAGCCATGAACGATTCACCATGTGAGCATTCATGAAGCGACTTTACACCATATTGCCGTGCAAACGTGCCTTTGTCGTTTTCATAAACGTTTTCCATATAGGTGGCTACGTTATAAAAGCTTTCGGCCCGGAGAAAGAAATAATCGGTTGGCTTTTTGTAGCTTTTTATACCGGTTAAATAATTGAAAAGTTGCGACGAATTATTATGCGTTTGAAACTGCGCGTTTTTTGAGCCTCCCTCGATACTGAAACCCATATGCAAAGCGATGGCCTCTACCAGCGTTGATTTCCCCGAACCATTTTCGCCAATGATAAAAGTAACATCACGATGGAACTTTAATGACGACAAGTTCCTGATAGCCGGGATGTGAAACGGATAAGCATCAAACGATGGCACCATATCTCGTTTCAGTTGGATCTCCTGGAGAAAAGGTTTAGCTTCCATGGTAGGGTAAAGATAGGGGTTTGATGCATTGTTTGTAAGTCATTTGCTTATGCGAAAGGCACGAGGAATCTACTCTCGAACAATAACTGCATACTTTGTAAGATTAAAAATACGGTGAAAACACGGGTTGTTTTTTTATTATTTTAATATAACCTTACGAATGCCTATGTAAAAATATAATTAATTATTATTTTACTAAAAAAATTAGTATTTTAACCTTGAAACCAAACACAATCAATCAGTTCGGAGGTAACTGGACAGAAGCAAAAATGGAAATAGTTGTTAATTATGCAAAGGCATATTTAACAATAATGAATAAACAATCTTGGGTCAAAACTTTATATTTTGATGGTTTCGCTGGCTCTGGTTTAATTGGAGCGAATGAAGATGTCGAAGCCATAAAAGGTACGGCTTTACGGGTGCTTGATATAGACGATCCTAAGCCTTTTGATATGTACTATTTTGTAGAGAAAGATAAAAAGAATAAAGACTCACTTGAAACCCGTATTAATATAGATTATCCTCACAAGAAAGACAAAGCACATGTAGTTCAAGAGGATTGCAATGTAAAATTAAACGATATGGCTAATTTTCTTAAAAAGAATCGGGCATTTCGAGCTCTTGCGTTTATTGATCCTTATGGAATGACCGTTAATTGGAAGTCAATTGAAAATCTTAAAGAGTTAGGTATAGACTTATGGATTTTGGTACCTACAGGTCTTGGGGTAAATAGATTGTTAAAAAATGATAGAAAAATTCCCGAAGCTTGGCTTTTGAAATTAGAAAGTTTCCTCGGTTTATCGAGAGATGAAATATTGTCAAGATTTTATTCGCAAAAAACAATAAACACATTGTTTGGTGATGAAACGTTAGTTAATAAAGAGGTTGAAATAATACAAAGAATAGGAAATTTATATACAGAAAGATTAAAGACTATCTTTGGCTTTGTTTCTGAATCTTTTGTAATGCGCAATAGCACAAACTCAATTATGTACCATTTTATGATGGCTACTAATAATAAAACGGCATTGAAATTAGCAAACGATATTATTAAACCAAAGTACAGGTTATAATGGCACAATCAAATATTGAATGGACAGAGTTAACATGGAATCCTGTTACAGGATGTAACAAAATTAGCCCGGGGTGTAAATTTTGTTATGCAGAGGTCATGACAAGACGTTTGCAAGCCATGGGGATAGATAAATATAAAGACGGTTTTAATATTCGTACCCATTCAGATGCATTAAGTATTCCTTTTACTTGGAAAAAATCGAAAATTGTATTTGTTAATTCAATGAGCGATTTATTCCATCCTGAAGTTCCACTTGATTTTATCAAGGCCGTATTTTCTGTAATGAACAGTACTCCGCAACATATTTATCAAGTTCTGACGAAGCGGTCGGAAAGATTACTCGAGCTTTCAAATGAATTAAACTGGACGGAAAATATTTGGATGGGGGTGTCTGTCGAAAGTGAAGAATACGCTTACAGGATAAATGAGTTATCTAAGACTAATGCAAAAATAAAGTTTTTGTCTATTGAACCCTTAATCGCTCCAGTAAAAACAATGGACTTGAAAGAAATAGATTGGGTAATTGTAGGAGGCGAGTCTGGGCATAAAGCACGACCAATAAAAAAAGAATGGATCGATTCGATAAGAATAAAATGTAATAAAGAAAGCGTCGCATTTTTCTTTAAGCAATGGGGAAAACCACAGTTTAATATTAATCCTGGCGACCCAACTATATCATCTGATCATCCTCAACATGCAAAAGGAGGGTGTCAGCTTGACGGTGAAATTTACAGAGAAATGCCACATAAGGCCGCTTAGTAAGCGAAGGAACTTATATTTATATATGCCAGTAGTCTCATGACTACAGGCATAAAGCCTAATCCTCCGGCTTTTCCTTCGCGTCCGCCATCCTCACTATCCTCGGCTGAAAGCTGGCTAATACATCAACCAAATCATGCTGGGCGGCCATTACGGCATGGATATCCTTGTACACCATTGGCGCTTCGTCAAGGTCGCTTCCCATCAGGGTGATGCGTTTATCTACCAGGTTAGCGGCAACTGCTTTTGGATCGACGGTTTTAAAGGCTGCGCTTCGGCTCATTAAACGGCCTGCACCGTGTGAGGCTGAGTTAATGGATGCGGCATCGCCTTTACCACGTACTACAAAGCCTGGGGTGCTCATACTTCCGGGAATAATTCCCAGTACTCCTTCACCTGCCGGAGTAGCGCCTTTTCGGTGTACCATTACTTCGGTACCATCGGCAAGCTGCTCTTTCCAGGCAAAATTGTGGTGGTTCTCGATCACCATAACCGGTTTAAGGTTAAGCGCACGGGCAATTTTGTTATGGATTTCGTGGTGATTGGCGCTGGCATAGTCGCCGGCCAGGTTCATGGCAATCCAGTATTCCTGCCCTTCGTCGTTATCTAAATTTAACCATGCCAAATGTTTGGCTTCCTGCGGAAGCTTGGTTTTGCTCATAGCAATTTTTGAATAATGATCGGCAATGCTCCCACCAAATCCGCGCGAACCTGAATGCGACAATAAAGCCAGGTAACTACCTGCCGGGATGTCTTCAAGCGCACCTTCGGCAACGGTAAGCTCACCCCATTCCACAAAGTGGTTGCCGGTACCTGACGTACCCAATTGTGAATAGGCTTTATTCTTAAGGTTCCGGATCACCTTGGTTTCGCTCCATGTAGAGCGGTCGAACAGCGAAGTATCAAAATGCGTTTTGGTAACCCCGCCAATGCCGAAGTTGGTATGGTCAAGCAAAAGGCCTTTAAGCATGTCGTTTTCGGTATCAACAATACCTGCAGGCAAGTCAAAAATGCTCAAACACATACGGCAGGCAATATCAACCCCAACCGCAAAGGGGATGATGGTATTGGCAGTTGTTGCCAGCACGCCTCCAATAGGCAAGCCGTAACCCTGGTGCGCATCGGGCATTAAAGCGCCTGCAACGGCTATGGGTAATTTAACCGCGGTTTTCATCTGCGCAAGCGCACCTACCTCAATATGTTCCATACCATAAACCGGAAAATCGGCTATCTCCTGTTTCAGTGCGAAGTTGGTTCGCGGCTGTTTTAAAAATTTCCCTTCTTTTCGCAGATCAATTACCGCCTCGGCCAGGTTCTTGAACTTACCGCCTTTTTTAAGGGCATAAGGCATCGGATCGTCAATAAGGGCTTCCAGGTTGGCCAGGATCTGTTCCTTATCCATTACGCCATGTTTTAACAGACCATTGGCCACGCGGCTAAAGTTCTCTAATATTTTTACGTCGTTAATGCCTAATGAGGTTAATTCGTTGTTACTTATTTTTATCTTTTCCATAGCGCTCTTAAACCTCCGCCAATTGGCGGAGGGGTTTCCTGTTTAGCTGCTTTTGTTATTTAACGATACAAAGTAAAATTTCAACTGCGCAATGTATTTGCGTAGTTGAAAATAATTTAATAATATTATAAAAAAGTCATGAACCGGTATGTCGACTCACCCCGACATCGCTTCGCTTGTCGACCCTCTCTCCGGCTTCGCCGCAAAGAGGGTAGGAGAAAATAGCTAAAAAAGTTCCCTCTTTCCGCGGCAGGCGAAGAGAGGGATGTCCAGCGAAGCGCAGACAGGGTGAGTAAACGTCGCTATAATTGTGATGGAAATTAAATAAATCCGAAATCAACATCCTAAATCCGAAATCAAAACATGCCCGTAAATCGCAATGCCCTTATCCGTTACCGAACCATTGATAGCTGCCTGCAAAACCGCCGCCGGCAGTGGACGCTTGACGACCTGATTGAAGCCTGCTCCGAAGCTTTGTACGAGTACCAGGGGATAGACAGCGGGGTAGGCCGTCGCACCGTGCAGGCCGATATGGAGATGATGCGCAGTAATAAGTTGGGGTACGAAGCGCCTATTATAGTGGTTGATAAAAAGTATTACACCTACTCCGACAAGAATTACAGCATCAATAACATCCCTCTCAATAACCAGGACATGCAGGTGTTGAGCGAAGTGGCCGGTTTGCTGGGCCAGTTTAAAGGCCTGGGTCATTTTGCCGACCTTAACGAAATGGTAACCAAACTGGAAGACAAGATCTACAGCCAGAAAACACACAGTGTGCCGGTGGTTGATTTTGAAAAGAACGATAATCTGAAAGGATTGGAATGGATTGAGATCATCCGCAAGGCTATTGTAACTAAGAACACGCTTTGTGTTAGCTACCAGTCATTCAAAGCAAGGGAAGCCAGTACATTTTGTTTCAGCGCTTATTTGTTGAAGGAATACCGTAACCGATGGTTTG
Source organism: Mucilaginibacter sp. SJ (assembly GCF_028993635.1). NCBI lineage: Bacteria > Pseudomonadati > Bacteroidota > Sphingobacteriia > Sphingobacteriales > Sphingobacteriaceae > Mucilaginibacter > Mucilaginibacter sp. SJ. The sequence continues at coordinate 1,919,259 of NZ_CP118631.1, read as the reverse complement.
CGTTGGGCGTATCACACGTAAGGAATAAACCACTGCTCACGCTGGCGCTCGACAGAATCCAGACTATTGAGGTGCATGCCGACGAATACCTTGAAAACACCCGGATTAACCTGGCTACTTATTATAATGATGTGCTTGGTGTAACCAAATCGCCGGGGCAGCGCGATGGCGAGGTTATTTTTTGGGTAGATGATAAAAATGCCCCGTATGTTATTACCAAACCATTGCACCACACGCAAAAAATATTAAAAGTTACGGCAGACGGAACGATATTCAGTATCAGGGTAATCATGAACTTCGAGTTGGAGCGCGAGCTGCTTGGTTTCGGGCCTAAACTGAAAGTGCTTGGTCCGCGGATCCTGGTTAAACAAATGAAGGATCTGTACCGGAAATCACTGGAGCATTATGCTGGGAATAGCCCTGTACCGCAGGGTAAGAATTTGAGCAGTTTGTTAAATTCGTGAGAAATACTTCCTCAAAAAGGTGGGCTTGTGTGCGATTCCCCTCCTGAGAGGGGCGGAGGGGTGTGTTTAACATGAGGCTTATAAACATTGGTGAAGCCCCCTCTGCTACCGCGCATTTCCTCGCGCGCCCTCTCAAGAGGGAAATTTAAAAATGGATGCTATTTAGCTGTCACAACCCCAATAAACCCCAAATCGAACATCCCAATTCCTGAATCAAAACTTGACTTTTGTACCCGATAAGTCGAAACTTTATTTTAAAAAACGCTTGCAGTTTATGTAGCAAACCTGTTACATTTAGGAAATTATAAACTGAAATGCCAAAACACATCCTAATTATTTACGTATTGGTTGCCTGTTGTATCCTGGTCATTATGGTCAACTCATTTGTTAAAAACAGGTTAAACAAAAAAGCTGAAGACAGGCGGATACTGAAACCCGCTAACCGTTCTTAATTATTTTTCAAACCCCTTAAGAGGGCCGGCCCCTGTGATTAAAGCGGGGCCGGCTCTGCAAAGCATCGCGACCTCCCTGATGCTTACATACATCGTTTATTACCCGCCGGCTTGTTGAAATTTAAACGAGTCTATATTAAAATATACGTTGAGGAGAATATTTTTCGCTAAGACGCAAAGGTTTTTTTGCCTTTGCGTCTTAGTGTGCTTATTTAATCGCGGACGTTCGCTGCCGCCTAAAATCCATCAAAAACAAAAGTTTCGTTTACAAGAGGTTTCCTTGGCAGCATTTCAGGGCGGATACTGGCCTGGTACACAAACGACGCCACAATGATGGCGGCCTGTTTCAGATCGTCTATCATCAGGTGGTCGTAGTCGTCCATATTGCTGTGGTGTGTGCGGGTTTCATAATCAATAGGGTCCTGCACAAACTGGAAACCCGGTATGCCCGCCCAATCAAACGCCAGGTGATCGGTTGACCCTGTATTGGCCATAGTTACCGTTGTGGCACCAAGGTCATTAAAGGGTTTTAGCCACTGTTCAAATATCGGTTTCATTTTTTCGTTGCTTTGAGCAAAGATCCCCCTGATTTTCCCGGTACCATTGTCCAGGTTAAAATAGGCCGATACTTTAGCCTGCTCGGGCTTTACGGTAAATTTAACGCCATCCCTGAAATGGTTTTTAACGTATCCGAATGAACCCAGCAAACCCTGCTCTTCGCCACTCCATAGTGCAATGCGGATGGTGCGTTTAGGTTTAAGCCCAAGCGAATCGAGCAGGCGAACGGCCTCCAGCATCACAATGCAACCCGCGGCATTGTCGGTTGCACCGGTAGCCGCCTGCCACGAATCAAGATGGCCGCCCAGCATCACCAACTGTGATTTTAATTTGGGGTCGGTACCGGGAATTTCGCCTACTACGTTGTAACCGTTTGTATCTTCGGTAGATGTTTTGTCCGTAAAACTCATGGCCAGCTCAACTTTCTGGCCCGATTGGATTAACCGTTTGATCTTCTGTCCGTCTTCCGAAGCCATGGTAACCTGCGGTACGGTTTCCGGATCAGTTAATTTGTAGCCGTAGCGGCCTTGTACAAAAACGGTTCCGTTAACATTACTGCGGCCCGCGCTAATGAATGCCAACGCACCGGCGTTTTTCAATATGCGGTCTGCTGTTTTAAAGATCTTCAGGTATTTAGTGGTGTACATGGTGATCATGGAGCGGGATACCATATAAGTATCTTTCAGATTGGCTAATGCGGTGTCGGCCAGTCTTTCGGCCGATGGCTCAAAGTCTTTTTTATAATCAGCCGCATCACCGGTAACCAGCACAAATTTGCCTTTAAACCCGGCAGCGTGACTATTCAGATAAGTAGTATCTATAGCCTGTGCCGATGTAATTATCATAACTTCACCTTGCAACAGACCTTTGCTGCTCGGGCTCCATGGATTAGGATAAGCCCTGATCTGCGCATTATAGGGTGCGCGCATCATCATACTGAAATCCTGCACTTCCCATTGTTTGCCAAAAGTGCCCCAGGGCTCGGTAGCGGCATTGGTCATTCCCCATTTTTTCATGGTGGCAACTGCCCAGCTTGCCGCCCGGGCATAACCCGGTGAATTGGTCAACCGGGGACCGGATACATCGGTTAAATAATGCGCTATCTGCGGAATTTGTGAGCTGCTAAGCTCTGCCTTACGAATACGGCTGAAAGCTGCAGTATCAATAACTTCCTGCTGGGCGTAGCTACCGGTGCAGGCAAGCAACAACGCGCCGAAAATAAAATTACGTTTTATATATTTCATAGTGAGGGTTTTAGATTTGAATATAAGATTTTAGTTTGAGAAACATAAATAAGAAGTGGGTAAAACCCGAACTAAGCCGTGCCGTTAACACAATAAAACATTGGTAACACCGCTGATATTCATTAAATAACGTAAAAACCGCATCCCAAAAGCGTATAAACACTATGTTACCCGGGTGTTTTTATCGTCAATTTTATCTTCTCTAATTTAAAGTCAGCTAACCGGGGGGCATTTTGCAGTTTTTTGAACGGGCAAATAGCTTGAATCAATAGTATTTACAGTGTTCGGGCGGCTTCTAAATGGCTTTACATGTTTGTGAACCAACAATCAAATTATATAAACTTAAAACTACAACCTATGTCTTTTTTATCAAAAATGTGGGATCATGTAAAATCCCTGTTCCACAACGCTTCAGACATTGTGCATGAAATCATTACCGTAGCCGACAAAGTTGCTAACGGAATCAAAAACCTTGAAGCAAGCCAGGCCGGCCAGTTTTTGGAAATGACACTGGAAACCCTGGTGCCGGCATCGTCGGTAATTGTGAACGGCATTAAATTATGGCTGCCCAAAGTGGTTACCGATTTAAACTGGGCTGTACAGGAAGATGGTAAAACAGATGCGCAAAAAATAGCCGACGCGGTGGCTTATTTGGCAAAACTGAAAGGCGTTAACCCCGATGCATACGCCAGCCAGCTGAACACTTTGAATGCCCTCATCCAAAAATGGATGTCGGACCAGCAGGGCGCCGGACTCAACATTCAGCAGGCCCTTACCATTAGCCAGGTTAACCATAATCCCGACCTGGTTTCGGCTTAATGATAGTAAATTGCTGAGGCAGCATCCCAGGGGCCGGATCATAATACAAATGATGCGGCCTTCTTTTTTATAATTATTTATTGATATAAGCTGTCTTTCTTTTAAAGTTTGAGAGCGGCTTTGCCTTATGTAACAATATGCTATCATATTTAATTTAGTTTGTTTTATTAAGCCTCATAATAAGATATTTATAATGTTGAGTTGGAGCCGGTTTCCTACGGATCTGACATTTGTGAACCTTTTTTGATTGAAGATAAAAACGATGAAACGGATATTGTTTTGTTTGCTTATGCTGATGACTTGTTTAAGAAGCAAGGAAGTGTGCGCACAGTCGCTAAATGGTAATTTGCCGCGATTGCTTATCAGGCTGGATGATATCGGCATGAACCATTCTGTAAATATGGCTTTACTTAAGGCTGCTCAAACAGGTATGCCGCTTTCGGCTTCGGTACAGTTTGCATGTCCGTGGTACCAGGAAGCGGTTGAAATACTGAAGCAATATCCCAATGTTACGGTTGGGGTTCATCTTACATTGACCTCCGAATGGAAAAATTACCGCTGGGGACCTGTCACCGGCCGTACGGCTGTTCCGAGCCTGGTCGATTCAAACGGGTATTTTCCGCAATCAACACGGGCTTTTGCCAAAAGCGGATATAAGCTTAGCGAAATTGAAACCGAATTATCGGCACAAATTGAAAGGGCGCAGGCATCAGGATTAAAAATAACCTATATCGATCCGCATATGGGCATAGCGCTCTCGACTCCCGAATTGCGTGTCCTTACCGAAAAACTGGCTCGTAAATATAAGCTTGCTATATCAACCCTAAGCAGCGTAACTTATTTCGGCGAAACCTATAAAGAGATGTGGGGCGAACCTATCGCTACAAAAAAAACGGCGTTTTTAGCTTATGTAGGTAAGCTTAATCCCCATAAGCCAAATATGATGGTGCTGCATACCGCTACTCCGAGCCCCGAGATGGATGTGCTGGTAGATATGAACAGTAACATGATGAACTCAAAAGAGGGTAAGCCCCTTACCAGTTTGCACCGCCAAACCGAACTTAATGCCTTGCTCTCGCCGGAGTTTGCAGCAATGAAGGGTAAAAAGTTTCAACTCATCAATTATCAGCAACTGCTTGCCGGTAAGGATATTAGCGTACTTAAAGCTGCAGATAATAAATAAGTACTTATTTTTTTGAAGTAGCAACTACAACAATGCCGCCTATAACTAATAATCCACCCAGGTAGGGCGGCCAGTTAACAGTTTTTTCCCTGTCGGCCGATACCTGTATAGGACCGGCATCAATGATCTTTTCTTTTTTGGTGTAAGTAAAGCCTGTCCAAATGAGCATGGCCGCGCCTACAATAATGAGTACGATACCTATGGCTTTGTTCATGGTTATATAATTTGGTTATTTATAATAAATAGCTTTTAGTTACTATTTGTTTTGCGCTTGTCACTCAGATTAGCATAATAAGTTTTTTTGCTTTCAACTTTTCTTTAGATTAGAAGCCTGGATCCGGGGTGAATGGTTTTCCAATAACATCCTGAAAATTAATTACCGTAGATGCAAGATGATCTGATACTGGAAACCATATCGGTTACCAAAAACTTTTTTGGGGATAAGTCTTCGGGGGTTAATAACGTTACCATTTTTATTCCAAAAGGAAAGATAACAGCGATAGTAGGTGAAAGCGGCAGCGGGAAAACCACTTTGCTTAATCTGTTATATGGTACCCTGGAGCCCGACCATGGCGAGGTGTTTTTTAAGGAGGAGCAGGTATTAAGCAGGCAAAAAGGTATTCAGCATGCCCACAAGGTTATGCGGATGGTAACGCAGCACGATAACGATCTTGATCCGCGAATATCGGTATGGGATACTATATGTGAAGGTTTGCCGGCCGAAGATCAAAGTCACGCGATACACCGTGTTACCGAAGCCCTGAACCTTTTAAATATCTACACCCTTAGAGAAATGCCTTTTGGCAAATTAAGCGGCGGTGAAAAGCAGCGCGTAACCATTGCCAAAGCATTGATAAGTCGCCCGGAAGTTTTACTGCTTGATGAACCCTTTAACCAGGTTGATGCCACATACCGCGAAGGTTTACAGCACGATATCAGGTATATTGTAAAGGAATGGGAAGTTACCGTAGTATTGGTATCGCATGATCCTGCCGAAATTCTTTCTATGGCCGATGAACTGATTGTACTTAAAGAAGGTGAAATAGTGGAAAATGGCAGCCCCGAGCAGTTATATCATTCGCCTAAATTATTGTACACGGCACAAATACTGGCCAGTTGTACCCGGCTAACATCGGCCCAGGCCAAAGTTTGCGGCATAAAAAGCAAACGCAGCGTTGTAGTAGTTTACGCCGAGCATATTAAAATTAGCAGCCTGGGTAGCAAGTGGCTGGTTAAAATGGTATTGTTCAAAGGTTTTTTTGAAGAACTTATTGTTGAAAAAGATGGTTTAACATTACGGGTACTCAATTACGACAGGCGTAAGTACCCGGTTGGCAGTAAAGTTGGCATCAGTATCAGTAAATATTTTGAATTTGGGAAGTGGGAGAGCTGATAGGCGGTTCTTTATCTAAAATGAATTATATTTATCTAAACGATGGAAGTTTTTCCAGTTAAACCCAAAACTAAAGAGCAGCTTATTGCTTTAAAGGCTTTCTTAAAACTAATGAAGATTGATTATCAAATAGAATCAAACTATAACGAGAAATTTGTTTCAAAGATACTTCAGGGGCGGAAAGATATCAAAAATGGCAAAGGCATATCCATAAAGGTAAACGATTTATGGATATGACCACATTGGTTTAAGCTCTCATTTCGCTACTGCCAGCTCTCCGTGTTTTGCCTTCCTATACTTCGATAAATTGATCAGCAACACACTGCTCAATATTACAACCAGTCCAATAACCTGGATCAGCGTTACATGTTCGCCTGCAAAAATTACCCCTAATAATACGGCTATCACCGGGTTAACATAGGCATAGGTACCAACCTGGGTGGCCGGCCTCACCTGTAAAAGCCATACATAAGCGCTAAATGCCGCTATCGATCCAAATATAATGAGATAAGCCAGGGCATACCAGCTTTGTGCCGGTATAGCATGCCATTGTACGGTTTGTACCTCGTTGTTTAAAAAACTTGCGGGAATAAAAAATATGCCGGCTCCAAGCATTTGCCAGGCCGTATTTACCGATACCGATCCTTTGGTGTTATAATGTTTTGAATATAACGACCCGGATGCCCAACCCAGCGTACCAAATAAAAGCAATAACATTCCCGGTAATTTTGAGGGGCCTGCCGATGACCCCAATACATCTGCAATCTGATCACGGAATAACAGTATCACACCTATAAAGCCTATAACAAGGCCAATAATGGTGCTTTTGCTTTTAAAGTTGGTGCTCCAGTTGGGTTTATCAAGCAGCACGAACCAAATTGGCGGCGATGTTACCATAATGGCCACCATAGCGCTTGGTAAAGTTTGTTCGGCCCATATTACGGCGCCGTTACCTATTACCAGCAACAGGAAACCGCTTACCGCCGCGTGCAGTATATTTTGTTTTACAAAAATCTTTTCACCCTTAATTGCACACCATACCATTAACAGCAACCCGGCCGTGAAGAAGCGCAACGCGCCTAACAGCAACGGCGGAAAACCGGCTACTGCGATTTTTATAAAAAAGTAGGTGGAGCCCCATACTATATAAACAGTGGCGAAAGCTATAATAACTAATAAGGGCGAAGTGGATTTTGCGGTAGTAGGTGCCATGATATATTATTTTTCGGGTATAACCAATTGTTGTTGTTCTTTTTTGGTTTCGAGCACTATGGTGGTGCGGGTGCTCAAAATATTGGGTATTTTACTGAAGTGAGTGCGCATTAAATTCATTAATGAGGCGGAGTCATAAGTACGCACCTTTATTAAATAGCAATCGTCGCCGGCTATGTGATGCACTTCCTGTACTTCGGGTATTTTGGCCAATTCGCTCGATGTAGCGTCGCTTCCGGGGCCGTCGGCGGCCTTCATGAAAATAAAAGCGAGCATTTTTTGCTGCAGGGCTGCCGGATTAATGCGTGTGGTATATTGTTGGATCACATTTTTTTGTTCCAGTTTTTTTACACGTTCCAGTATGCCCGATGGTGCCATACCAAGCTCCCGGGCCAGGTCGGCGTTGGAGATGCGGGCATTTTCCTGCATCAATCGTAATATATGCAGGTCGGTTTTATCTAAAATAATTTCCGGTTCGTTAATCATACAGTAATATTCGGTATAAATTGAAGAAAATTCAAATATTTTTAATTAAAATGAATTTAATTCGACAAAGCTATCTTTATTATGTTTAAACATCAGTTGCTTAAGTCGTTTCTGCAATCAAATAAATACTGTTTTAGCTGTCTGAAATGACTTTTTGATATGCAATAGATTTTTTTGAAAAAAAATTAAAATGTTTTTAAATCACAATCGTCTTTATCTTTAAAAAGGATAAAGAAATTGACAACAGCGATAATGCCCCAGGACAAAAACAGCCACATCATACAAACAATTGCTTCGTATGGTAAAAGCCTGTTGGGATTTATTCGCCGGAGGGTAAAAAACGATGCCGATGCCGAGGATATACTCCAGGATGTTTGGTACCAGTTTAGCGCTGTGATCAATTCTGAACCGATTGAACAAACCAGCGCCTGGCTATACCGGGTGGCCCGGAACAAAATAACTGATAAGCATAAAAAAAAGACGGAAACCCTGCTTGATGATATGCTGGCCGATGATGAGGATTATGACGATGAGGCACCGGACTTTAAAGCCATACTCCTTACCGAAGCTACCACTCCCGAAACCGAGTATTTGCGCAACCTTTTTTGGGAGCAGTTATTTTTTGCGCTGGATGAATTGCCCGAAGAACAAAAACAGGTATTTGTTTGGCATGAGCTTGAGGATATCCCCTTTGAGGAAATTGCCAAACGTACCGGGCTAAATACCAACACGCTGGTATCAAGGAAACGTTACGCCGTACTACACTTGCGTAAACGGCTTGCCCAGCTTTACACGGAAATTACTGAATATTAAAAATTAAGACATTATATAACATGAAACCATTTTTTTATAAAAGGCGATTTTTTTTCATCCCCCTTGGGGTGATCGCTTGCCTGGCCGTCATCAGCTTTATAGTAATGCAGCTATGGAATAATTTATTGCCGGATATTTTACATGTAACAACCATTACTTACTGGCAGGCCGTTGGCATATTTATTTTATGCAAGATTTTGTTTGGTTTTGGGAAAGGCGGCCCTAAAGGCGGAGGAGGTGCCCCCTGGATGCGCGGACGCATGGCCGAACGTTTTAAAAATATGAGCCCTGAAGACAGAGATAAATTCCGCGCTCAGTGGGAAGACCGCATGTGCGGATGGAAAGGCCACGGACATGGCCGGTTTGGTCGTGACTGGGACGACTTTAAGACTACCACAAACGAAGAAAAGAAAGCGGAATAAACCCCAAGCTTAAGGCCCAAAGCCTAAAGCAGAAAGCCGAAACCTCATTGCTTTCTGCTTTAAGGTTCAGCTTTCAGCTTTTCGCCTTCCGCTTAAATTAATATTTATCTACCTCAAATAACATAACAATGGATGTACTGGTATTTGCAACAAGTGTACGGCAGAGACGGCAGGTGAGCCGGGTACAAAATTTATTAACCAAAATACCTGCCATAGCCCAATGGAACTTTGACCTGGAAGACTGCGATAATATTTTACGGGTGGAGGCTGAGGATCTTTCACCGCGTTATATCGAATCGTTGTTGCAAAAGGCCGGCATCCATTGCCAGGAGCTTGATTATTAATATCTGTTTACAATGACAGCCGCGCTTGAACGTAAACTGATCCGATGGGTCCATATCTTATTAAGTATCCCAATTGTGGGATATATTTATGGTCCGGTAGCGCAAATCCCCAACGCGGCTGCGGCGGTAAAATGGGTGTTCTTTCCAATAATAGTGCTTTCGGGCTTTTGGTTGTGGAAAGGCTATTGGTTTAAAAAGAAATACAAAAATTTAGTTAAGTGATTGTTTGGCAGCCTGGCTTATTTTTTAGCCGGGCTGTTTATTTCAATCCAGTAGCCATCCGGATCCTGGAAATATAGTTGCAATACACCATCAGCCCGGTAGGTAGGTTCTTTACTGTCGCCTTTCCAGTTTGAGTAAGGGATATTCATTTGATCAAGCGTTTTTGCAAACTCTTTTACCGACGAAACTGTGAAGCAAAGATGTACGCCTTTAACCTGTTTTTCATTACGATCGGCCTGTATAACGTGTAGTTTTATATTATTGCCAAGACTGTACCATTGGTGTACGGTATCGGCAAAGGGGTTGTCAACTTTTTTAAGGTGTAATACTTTGGTATAAAACTCGGTGCTTTTTTTAAGGTTAGCGGTAGTAATGGCAATATGATCAATTACCGGCGAGATATCGGTACCGTTTTGGGCCCGGCAAACCACAGGCAAAAGCACAGTTATTGCCAGTAGCAATGTGGTTAATTTGGCTGTTTTAAAGATTATTGATAAAGATCTCATTGTTAGGATTAGTAATTTAAATGCCTAAAGATATAGGTTTAGCATTATGGTTAAAGTAATGCACAAATAAATTACACAAGCATTCAATGAAAACTGAATATCAATTTTTCGTCCTGGTTATTAATACAATTGATATTGTGTAAATTCCAGTCATTAATATCAATAAGGCCCGCATGGGTCCTGTAATGACTGTCATCAACAGGGCATTTTACTACATATCCAATATCTTTAATCAGCACAATTATTGGTCTTGCACCGCAAACCTTGCAGCAGTTACAATCAACCGATCCTGGTATATTTACATAGCCCCTCATACTTCATCCGGCGTTTAATTAAGTTTTTAATTGCGATTAGTTATCAGGTCAATCAACTTGTTAAAGTACTCGTATTTTATCCTCAAAAGTTAAAAAAAAGCTAATTTAGAATAAAATCCTCCATGAAAATATAATACGTATGAAACTGAATTTAGGTTACTGCACTTTACCGATTATTATTTAGTTAAGGGGATAATAATAGTTTGTTTGTATTTTACAGGGCCGTTTTATAGTAAACTAAACACGATAAACAGCTATGGAACAATATGAACTACTTGCTAATAATACGGGTAAAGGCCGTAAATGGTTGTATCTCTTTACTATTATTATATGGTTCGGTTTAGTTTTGCAAATAGCCATATCCGTACCCGCTTACTTAAAGGCAGGACGAAGCCTTGCCGGCACGCTGGTACAACTGTTTAGTTATTTTACTATCCTTAGTAACTTGCTTGCAGCGATATGCCTCGTCGCCGTATTATTTAAAATCAATACCCGTTTAGGAAAATATTTTTCACAAAGCCAGGTTTTTAGCGCTGTTGCCCTATATATCACTATAGTTGGAGTGGTTTATAACCTGGTGCTCCGTAACTTGTGGCACCCTAAAGGTTTGTTTAAGCTGGCCGATGAGCTGCTTCATTCCGTAAACCCAATTTTGTTTGTAGTTTATTGGTTAATATACATACCAAAAGCAAATTTAAAATGGGGGCAGGCCTTGAGCTGGCTTTGGTTTCCTTTTATCTATTCGGTATTTATATTTACCCGTGGCAGCATCAGTCATTTGTATCCTTATCCGTTTATGGATCTTGATAAATTAGGATTAGCCCGGGTTGCTATAAACTCATTATTGATGCTTATAGCCTTTCTGGCCATCGGTTTTCTGTTTGTTTGGATTAACCGGGTTATGGCGAGACGGAACTCCTGAGTTATCGCTTGAAATAGTCGTCGACTGATGATTATCCTACTGTAACATTCCTTTTACCGCTTTGTTGCCGCACTCTTATGGCATGATAACTGTTTGGCCATAGTTTATCTATCGAAAACTAATAAATCATTTGCTATGAAAACTACTGTTTCACGCTCAATTTCATTATTAATATTAGCAGTAATGGGCTTTACAAGCTGTTCGGCCGAATACCGGGAACGACACAGGCGACACCATGAAGAAAGGGTTCGTGTACATGAACGCGTAGTTATACATAATTAAACAGGTAAATACAACAAAACAGGCCGTGCTGATGAAGCACGGCCTGTTTTGTTTATGGCGTTTAAAAACCGGGATTGTTTTATGGTAAAATCAATCGTTCCAGAGGTACCGTGAATGAAGGCTGCCTTCCAGTTTGTTTTTAATTATAAGGTCGTCTTTATGCAAAATGCAATCGCCCTGATTGATGTCTTCTTCGGCAGTAACTTTGATGATGCTGCCTGATATCTGTTCAACTATACTTGATAAAGTAAAGATCTCTGCGTCGGGTATTTGTACGGTTAATATTGCCATGGGTAGATGATGTTATTTTTAATAATTCAAAAATATGCTAATTAAATTTACCCAATGTTTTATGAAAGTAAAATTTAAATAACCTTTATTTTACAAATGTCTCAACAATATTAATTCACGGTTTTAGTTATCAGCACCCAGTCGACAATGGTTTTGGCATTACCGGCTTTTATTTTGTTAACTGTATTTTCTGATAAACCATGATAGGGTTTGGTAACCTTGTTAACACCGCCAGGATAGCCACCGCCCAATGCAAAATTAAGAATGACGAATTTTTTGTTATCAAAAGCCCAGCGGCCGTATTTTTCGACCATTGCTTTTGTTACCGTATAGGTGATTTTGCCATCCACCTTAAAAACAAGGCTCTCCGGCAACCAGTCGACCGAATATACATGCCACTGGGTAACATCAATGCCTGCCGGGAAAAATACCCGTTTTGCAAGCGGCGTATCACCAAAGTAGCCGGGGCCATGCAAAGCATGGCTAACCCAGCTTGAGTCGCCTACTGTTTCCATTACGTCAATTTCGCCGCAATTGGGCCATTTACCGTTTCCAAGCAGCCAAAAAGCTGGCCATAAGCCTGCGCCTGCCGCCATTTTCATTCTGCAGGAGGCCCTGCCATAAGTAAATTCCATTTTAGCACGTGTATTAATGCGGCCTGAAATGAAATCATATTTACGCTGCTCTTTACTGGTAAACCCGGGTTTATATAAAGCCTTTAAAACAAGCGCGCCGTGTTCGGCGCCTTCGGATTTACCATCTATCATAAAAATGGTAGCCGCCGAATCAACATAGGCCTGCTGCTCGTCGTTAACAGTATTGCCTGTAACTTCAATATTCCATTTGTTCCTGTTGAGGGCAGGGTTGTTAAAATCTTCAAAGAAAACAGTATCGGTTTTAATGTTAGTTTGAGCGAATGCCTGTAACGTTAATAAAAGCGGAACTGATAGCAGCAGGTGTTTTAGTTTCATTAGTGGTGTGTGAGATAAGGGTTTAAAGGTAGATAAATTGGATGACAGGAATTTAGTCTTTACCAATTGCGATCATAATTTTACAGTTGCGCCCTGGTTTGAAACTAAAATACATTGACAAATAAACAGATGAAGAATCTGCTGACATTGTTATATTTGTGTAATACTCATCTTAAGGACATGGGTAATAACACAGCAAATTTATATTTCAGGTCAAAACAGACTTCGTTAATAATGTTGGCGGTCACGGCTATCATTTGCTCCAGGTTGCTGTTCTTTTTTTTCAATGACCCTGAAGGGCCCAATCCTTTAATTGTTGGAGGTCTGGCACTGGCTGTATTTTTGTTATCCTGGGCAGTATATACATTCGGCCCATTCAAAATAAATGGCTTTAAGAGACTTTTCGCGGCAATTTGTATCCAAATACTATTGGTTATTGGTCTCTATTTTTGCATGAAGTAATTTCCCGTCTTTCACAAAATCTTTGAACCTGGCCTGCATCTGCAATTTTACCCTCTAATTACCTTTACTTTTTTAAATTGCAGTCTTATACGTATTTATATGCACAGTAGTGGTTTTTTGAAGGTATTCGCAATTATCGCGTTGATTAGTTTGTTGTTTGATTGGTACATCCATTCCGGCCTTAAAACCTTAACTGCCGACTGGCAATCAAACCTGTGGCGCAATGTAGTTTTATGGGGGTATCTGATCATATCTGTTGGTGTAACTGCTTTATTTTTACTTGGCTTTGGCGCTTTTAGCACAGCAAGCGGCATGCGCCCGTTTCATGAGTGGATGCTAAGCCTGTTCCTGACGTTTTTTATTACCAAATTGGTTTTCATAATCGTGCTATCCTTTGGCGATCTGGGGAGGTTTTTCGTAGGTGTATTCAATTTGATCGGTGGTTCGGGCAGGGTTGCCGGGCAGTCGGCTTTTCCGGGCCGGCGTAAGTTTATCAGTGAAATAGCGGTACTGATGGCTGCCGTGCCCTTTACTTCGTTTTTTTATGCAATGCTTAAGGGTAAATACGATTATAAGCTGCATAAAACCACCCTTTATTTTGATGATTTGCCCGATGCCTTTGACGGCTTTACCATCACCCAGCTTTCTGACATCCATTCGGGAAGCTTTGATAATACCGAGGCTATGCAACGCGGTATCGACCTGGCTAAAGCGCAAAAAAGCGACCTGTTTGTTTTTACCGGAGATCTGGTGAATAATGCAGCATCGGAAATTGAGCCTTATATTGACAGGTTCGGGCAGATCAAAGCGCCTTACGGACAGTTTTCTATTTTAGGGAATCATGATTACGGTGATTATATCCATTGGGATAGCATGCAGGAAAAGGCCGCCAACCTTGATAAGCTTAAACAACATCACAAAGCCTTAGGCTATCGTTTGCTGCTGGATGAAAATGTAACCATTGAAAAAGACGGACAAAAGATCTCCCTCATCGGAATCCAAAACTGGGGCAGAGGTTTCATTCAGGTGGGCGATTTGAATAAAGCACTTCAGGGCGTACCCCGGGATGCCTTTAAAATACTGCTTTCGCATGATCCTACCCATTGGGAAGAGCAAGTCCGTTATAATCCAACAACCATTCATCTTACCTTATCGGGCCATACTCATGGCGCACAGTTTGGGGTTGAGATTCCCGGCTTTAGATGGAGCCCGGTAAAATACCGCTATGTTGACTGGGCCGGTCTGGCTAATGAAAAGAACCGTTACCTGTACGTAAACCGTGGTTTCGGCTTTCTTGCATTTTCGGGAAGATTAGGTATCTGGCCGGAGGTTACGGTTATTGAGCTGAAGAAAAAGGTAGTGTAACGTTATAAAATACGGATTTGATTTATCGGGCCTGATTTGTGGCAGGGTTTTTATGCTTTTTATACTAAGCATTTAAAACTAAGATTATGGCAACTAACAATATAAAAAGGATAGGCAAGCATGGCCCCCAGGTACAGCATCAGCATAGCAATGCATGGCACGTGATGAAGCCTTTTGTGCATTTTGGGGTGAGAGCTATAAGCGCAATCGCCCATACACTTATCTACATTATAAAACATATTCCCAAACCTGATTCGCCTAAACCTTCCGGGCAAAAAGGCAGTAAGATCATCAAAATATAAAATAGTAAACCCGGTATATTCATATCGGGCTTTTTTGTAATTCAGTAAAGGTAATTACCGTTATTTAACGGAATAAAATACCGTGTTTTCACGGATTGCAAAAACGTTTTTAAATATCGAGATTTAAGCGTTGATTAAATCCTGCAAAACAAGAACTGCCACTACCTATCACGGGTTGCTAATATTGCCTTTCAATAATAATTGATATAATATTTAAAACCTAAACCTTAACTTTAACCTTGTCTTTACACCCGTCGGTTTGATGGGTGTTTTTTGTTTTATACCAGTTTAAATTAAAAAGCGTTGTGTAGACGGCATTGTTGTTTAAATAGCAATTTGTATTTACTTTCACCCTCAATGAATCATCTGTTTACCGGTTACAAAACGCTTCAAAAATTAATACTTCCGGCGCTGTTACTTTCTGCTACAATATCAAAAGCGCAGGTGTTTGGCGGTAATCCGCCATCAATAAAGTGGAGACAGATAAATACACCGCCCGCCCGGGTTATATTCCCGGCCGGGTTGGATTCGGCGGCGTTAAGGGTTGCCAATATTGTGCAGCAAATGAACGGCCTGATCCGGCCAACAATCGGCTTTAAGCAAAAGCAGATCAGTATTGTATTGCAAAACCAAACCACCGTAGCCAATGGTTATGTAGGATTGGCCCCCTTCAGGAGCGAATTTTTTTTAACCCCCGAACAAAATAGCTTTGATATAGGCAGCCTGCCGTGGCCGCAGCAACTGGCTATTCACGAGTACAGGCATGTGCAGCAGTACAATAATTTTAATGTAGGCCTTTCACATTTTCTGCGTATAATTTTTGGCGAGGGCGGGCAGGCGCTGGGCAACGATCTGGCTGTACCTAACTGGTTTTTTGAAGGCGATGCTGTTTTTAACGAAACCCTGGTAAGCGAACAGGGCAGGGGCCGGTTGCCCTATTTTTTTACAGGTTACCGTGCGCTGTGGGCTGCGGATAAAAACTACAGCTATATGAAGCTTCGCAATGGCTCGTACCGCGATTATGTGCCCGATCATTACCCGCTGGGCTATATGATGGTAGCCTATGGCCGCGAAAAATATGGCAGTGAACTGTGGAAAAACGTAACACATGACGCTGCGGCTTATCGCGGTGGTTTTTATCCTTTTCAATGGGCTGTTAAAAAATATACCGGCGAAAATTTCAAAACCTTTTCAAATAACGGGTTTGCTTATTTCAAACAGCAATTTGCTGAAGATAACAATCAGCCCGTTGCCGAACGGAAGAAACATTTTGACGCCAACCGGCAATACCCGGCTTTTGTGAACGATAGTACGCTCATCTATGCCAAAAACACCTATGATCATTTGCCTGCCTTTGTTATTAAAACAGGCGATAAAGAAGTAAAGTTTAGCACCCGTTCCTATTCATTGGATAGTTATTTTGATTATCACAACGGTAAAATAATTTATACATCCTATCGGCCGGATTTACGCTGGGGCTACCGGAATTATAGTGAACTGATGCTGCTTGATGCAAAAACGGGGTGGGAACACAGGATCTCATCAAAAGCAAAATACTTTTCGCCTGCTTTTAGTGCCGATGGTCAAAGCATCGTCGCTGTACAGGTTGATCCATCAGGTGCAAGCCGGCTGCATATTTTGGACACCGCAGGTAAGGTCCAACAGGAAATTCCAAACCCGCGGGGGCTATTTTATACTTACCCTAAGTTTTATGGCGATGGCAAACTGCTGTCGGCAGCGCGCAATAAGGATGGTAAAATGGGGATAGCGCTTACAGAGATCTCTACCGGTAAAACAGCTTATTTAACGCCCCTGAGTTATCGCCCGATAGGTTTTATCGCCCTAAAAAAAGATACGCTTTACTTTACCCAAACCGATGGTAAAAACGAACGCCTGTTTGTAATGATGCTTAACGATAAAAGTGTTTATGAGATGCTGCCTACCGGTAACGACAGCGGCATAGGCTATTATCAACCCGCTGTAAGCGATAATAAACTGGCCTGGGTTGGTTTTACTGCCGATGGTTACCGGATTAACCAGGCCGATAAAAAAGATTTGAAATGGATTGCCGCCGGGGGGGATTATGCACGTTATCTGCCCGATCTGGGGATCACGGCACTCAAAAAAGATTCGGCGGCTAATTTAGTAACAGGGATAGCTGATAAGCCGTTGCCGGTCACCAACTATTCCAAAGCACATGGTTTGTTCAATTTTCACAGCATCATCCCCAACATTAGCGACCCTAATTATTCATTCGCTATTACAGGTGAAAATGTGCTGAATACTTTCCAGTCCGAATTGTCTTTTGATTATAATACCAACGAAGGCTACAAGCAGTTTGGTTTCGATGCCATTTACGGTGCTTTGTTCCCTTACATTTCGGCAGGGGCGGATTATACGCTCGACAGGCGGAGCTTTTATAAAGGTCAATACGTGTACTGGAACGAGACTGCTGTGCACGGCGGTTTGCGGGTTCCCCTCAATTTTAGTGAGGGCAAGCGTTTAACCAGTATTACCTTTGGCAGCGATCTGTATTTTAACAGCATCAACTTTCAACAGGCCTACAAAAGCAGTTTTGCCGACCGGTCATATAGCTATTTAAATAATTATTTCAGCTTTAGCAATCAAACTCAGCAGGCACAGAAAAATATCTATCCACGATTTGCACAAAGCATTGGGGTTAATTATAAATCAGCAATTTCGGGTTCAGGAGCAACACAACTATTAACAACAGGGTCGTTTTACTTTCCTGGTTTGTTTGTGAACCACAACTTTGTCGTCAGCCTGGCGCACCAGCAAAAAGGGAAGGACAATGTGATTAGTTTCTCTAATGACTTCCCTTTCTCCAAAGGTTATACTGCCGAAAACCTGGATAATATGAATAAGATTGGCTTAACCTACCACATGCCAATAGCCTATCCTGATGCAGGTTTCGGTAACCTGTTTTACCTGTTACGCTTACGCACAGCATTGTTTTTTGATTATACCCATGCCAATGCCTCTAACTTTTTTACGGATGGCAGCAGCTTTAAACAAAACTTCAGGTCGGTGGGCGGTACCTTATATTTCGATACCAAATTCTTTAACCAAAACAGTATCACATTCGGTATCAGGTACAGCAGGCTGCTGGATGAAGATTTTTTTGGCGGGACAGGGCGCAACAGGATAGAACTGGTGTTGCCGGTGACGTTTTTTTAACTTAATCAGCCTTTTCTTCATTCCGAAACAACCGGGGATGATATATAATCTTTAGATCACCATACTGTATCCCGGCTTTTCGTTTTAACCCTCACAAGTGTGGAAAGCACTGTTTTAGGCCATCTCGCAATAGGTATTGCCAATTGTTTTTGTTTATCTTTTACTACTTTTTTTTATTATTTATTTAATTAACTTGCTGCTAATGCATCTTTTAAAGAAATAATTAAACAAAACTTTATTATCTATTAAAACCTAAAGCCATGACCAATTCTATTTACAAGGAGGGGAGCTTAGTATGAGCGAACCTGTCATTAATCTTACATCCGGATTTATTTCACGCGGTAATTATCTTAACAGTAACGGCATATTAAGGCCGGGTGAAGCACTAACGTCGAAGAACGGGCTTTTTAGCGCCGTGCTTGGCGCTGATGGTCGTATTTGTATTTTTATGAACCGGCCCGGGGTTGCACAGCCCGATCTTTACCATTGTGTGGCGATGACCGGCTGGCCTGAAGGCGATTATTATGCCACGTTGCATATCAACGGAAACTTTTGTGTATATGCAGGAACCGGACCGGCAGATAACAAAGGCGCGGTGTGGTCATCAAACACCCCACACGATTATGAGTCGGAATATTTTGCCATCATGCGCAACGATGGGAATTTTTGCATTTTCGCGGGGAAGTATCCTAACGAATACCGCGGAATGAGCTGGTGCACTGGTACCGCTGATACTACACTTTCGCGCGAAGCTAAACCTGCTCCCGGCCCGCAGCAAGGTATGCTCGCCAGCACTATGGATCATCCGAGCCGAAGGAGTTGGGGTTTTAAGGCAGGCAGCAGGTTTGTTCAACAGTTGCGTATACAACAGTCAGGCATACCTTCAACTCTTGCTGTAGGGATGGGCTCTAACCAAAATCCTTACCAGGCGGAGCTTAAGTTTATGAGGGGCAGTGAACTATTATTTCACCGGTCTTATGTTAACCGCAAACAGCGCCCCTCTGATTGGACTACCGTATTCGAGCTTACAGATTTCGCTCATGAATTGGTTGCAGGTGAAATGATCAGTTTCGAAATAACCGTACTGCAGGCTACGTCGATTGAACCGGTTTTGGACGATCTGCCCGATTATCCCCGTAGCATGATGCCCAACTCGGGTATGATGGCTGCTAAGTTTATGCTGGAGGGTGCTATTGTAACACCGGGAGCTGCCGTTGCGATAAAAAAATGCGGGGGATTAGAAGAAAAATCGATGCTGCGACTTGGAGAGGATGGCTATATGCCAATGGGGGTGGAAATGATTGGTGTGGTTGAGGCAAATTTCGAAGTTGTTACCCAAACGTGGGATTTTGGAGGTAATCTGATCTGGCCATGGACACAAACTCAGCCATCAGGGTCGATGGCTCAGTTGCCTTCTCCAATTTTTAAAGGCCGGGTAGGACCTTCTTTTTTCTGTCCCCGCCGCGGAGTGTACGCGCCGGAAGTAACCTGCGAAGGAATGAGCGGCGGTAGGCCTGTGCGGGTTGTTACCACGGCAAGGGCTATGACTACTACGGCTCCAGCAAATATTGAAGTAAACGGCAACACTCATCCTATTACGGTACGCCAAAGAGAAGGTGTCGGCTACCATGTTGATTTTGGCCTGGTTACTGGCAGGGCCTCCGAAGAGAAACCTGGGGTGGGTATACGTTTTCGTGCTGCTCTAAATCCTCGTGGTACCATGGGAGATATCGCTGTGATGCAGTTTGTAAGGGGACAACGCCTTTATAACAAGGGCGATGGGTCAACATTTGAACTATCAACAAATTTTGAATGGTATCTTGACAGGAGCGTAAGAGACGGTAATATGGAATATCGGGATCCTAATGCCACAGCCGAGATCTTGCCGGGCCGAGATGCAACTGTGTATTTGTTGGATCGTCCTTCTTTTTCCTTAAATTCCAATGTCGTGCGTATCAGTGTTTACGAAACTTTTCGTTCATATCTGGTATATAAACCGAAGGGGCCGGGAGTACACGACGCCCGCTGGGTACCTCTTGGTTATGTACAATGGAATTGGAATGTGGTCATTTCCCGTACCAGTACATCAGTGCCCTGGCCCGCAGTGGCTGATTCATCCGGCTATACCGATGCAGGAGCGCTTTCAAATTTCGTAGCGGCAACGGAATTACCTAACTGGAATCACACAACGGCCGATCTCGGGGATCGGGTTGATGCTGAATTTCCTGCTGCTGCCCCTGCATTTGTAGAGTATCATTCCGATAATATTATGAATGCTGAGCAGATGGAAATTCGGTTAAGCGGAACTGCGACGCCTGAAATAATAGCCCGGTTAACCACTGCGCTTGAAACACCTATGTCGAATGCCTCTCGCGATAATCATAGTGTATTGGTGTGGGTGTCGCCTTCAAAGGCCCAGCGAGCATTGCAGGTACCAGGCGTAATCTCAGTTGGTAAGGTTGATATTTCCCGGCGCTACACGCCTGATCCATCGTATCCGCATCATCAGGACGAAGAACGAACACTAATTGTGTCTGTTGCTCCATATTCATGGTATAATAATGTTCCGGGCGGGCGGGAGTTTGCAAACACCTTTAGCCCTAAATCACTTGCCATGGTGGCTTCCGACCTGGTTGAGCGAAATCGCTCACGGCATCCAGATATCGGGCTCTCCGCCCGGATCTATTCTGAAACGGCACTATTTCTTACGTTTAGTGTGCCCTTGTCCGATTTGTTGGTTAGGGAGATTGTTGAGCATGCGCAGGTGAGTTTTGCCGAACGGGCATCGCATTTCAGGTCAGATGATCCCCCTGTGCCTTTGCCAGATCTTATGTAGCTATAAAGCCGCTGCAGTTTCAGGGCTTTTTCGTTCCTGTTGTGGGAGGATAACTATCTATTGAAATAATATTTCTTATTGCATCAAGAAGCGGAAGGCGTTAGGATTTCCTAATGACCTTTGCGACTTGATGCAAATTTTGGTTTACCGGAATTAACTATTCGCCAACCGAATCAATTCCCTAACCCGGTCAACTCCTGTTACATCAATACTGTATTCGTCGCCGGCTTCGTTGCTCATGAGTATATGATCGTTATGAAACTTCATTTTACTGGCAATTTTTATCCTTGCCGATGAGTGTACTTCGGTAGCGCCGGTAAAATGGATCAGGTCGGCTACGTTAACTTCGCTTACGCCGCTTCCGGGCATAATACTGATACGGCCTGCCGCCTGCTCAATAAGGCGGTTTAAATTGCTGGCACCTTCAATAGCTGTGCTTTTACCACCCGAGGTCAGGATCCGTTCGCAGCCCATCTCAATAATTTCTTCAAGTGCTTTATGCTGATCGGCACACATATCGAAAGCCCGGTGAAAAGTTACACCCAGGCCCCATTGCCGGGCAAGGCGTACCATTTCGGTACAGCGTTCTATATCGATGGAGCCATCTTCTTTAAGAATACCTATTACAACACCGTCGCAACCGGCATCAATACAATATCTGATATCGGCCATCATGAGCTTGTACTCCATATCATTGTACAAAAAATCGCCGCCGCGCGGACGGATGAGCACATACAGCTTGATATGGAGCAGGCTGCGGGCCATTAATATCGTACCGTGAGATGGGGTGGTGCCGCCATCCTTCAAATTTTCGCAAAGTTCAACACGCACAGCGCCGCCCTCCTGGGCCGCCAGGGCCGATGTTACCGAATTAGCACAAACTTCGAGCGATACTTGCATGTTTTTTTAAGTCCATAGTCCATGGTCGATAGTCCATAGCCTTTTTTGTTCATAGTCTATAGTCGATAGTTCATAGACTACTACTGTTAAGTTAACTATATTCTGCAATATTAAGCCATGGACTATCGACTTTCGTCCATGGCCTAAATTATTTATAATAACTCTTGCCAGGTATTAACAGATCCTGCTGCTGCGCATTGCAAACGGCGTATGAAAAACCGCTTTGTATGGCGTAAGCACCATATTCACCTTTTTTGTTGATGGCTAAAAAGCCCACCTGGATTTTTTTAGCTATCTCGGGCTTCTTTTTGATAATGCGGTTTACGGCTTCCTTACAGGCATCTTCGGGCGATAAGCCCTGGCGCATCAGCTCCACTACCAAAAAGCTACCCACATTGCGGATCACCTCTTCGCCAACACCGGTTGATGTAGCACCGCCAACTTCATTATCTACATAAAGGCCTGCGCCTATAATAGGGCTGTCGCCAACACGGCCATGCAGTTTAAAAGCCATACCGCTGGTAGTGCAACCACCTGAGATATTGCCTTTAGCGTCAATAGCCAGCATACCAATGGTATCATGGTTGTATTTATTGCCCGGCTTGCCGCCGTTTTCGATATTCATTACGGGGCTGTACTGGGCTTTTTTAAGCCACTCCTTCCAGATCTTTTCTGTTTCGGGGGTTAGCAGTTTTTCTTTTTTCATGCCCTGCTCAACGGCAAACTGGGTAGCACCTTCGCCAACCAGCATTACGTGAGGGGTTTTCTCCATCACCAAGCGGGCTACTGAAATAGGATGAGCTATATCCTCCATGGCAGCTACCGAGCCGCAGTTGCCAAACTCATCCATAATACATGAGTCGAGGGTTACGTGTCCGTCACGGTCGGGCAGGCCGGTGCGGCCTACGGTATGATTAGTAATATCTTCGGCTTCGGGAATGCGGGCGCCGGCTTCAATGGCGTCGAGCGCACGGCCCCCGGCTGATAATACTTTCCAGGCACCTTTATTAGCTATAATGCCAAAATCCCAGGTAGAGATAACAATAGGATAACCGCCCTCGGGTTTCGATATGACAGTTTTTGCGATGGCAGATTTAGAAAGCGCTGCAAATGAAGCACCTGCGGCGGATAATTTAATGAACTTACGGCGGTTGTACATACCGCTAATATATGAAAAACAGTTTTAAGTCGTAAGTTCTAAGTCTTCAGTCTGAAGTCGTAACTCTTGAGTTTTAAGTTAAGACCATATCGGGTTATAAAAATGAAGACTTTTGACTCGAGACTTAAGACTTTCGACTTTGAAAAAAGCTATTCAAAATCCCGCTGGCAATTAAAGCAATGCCATGCTTTACGGCTATAAAAAGGGAATATCATCAATAAAAAGGAGATGATGGCTGTAAGCCAATGAACCTTCTTTTCGGTTGCAGAGCCGTAGCGAACATTGGTTGAGCCGCAATAAGGGCAAATTACGGCATTAAGCGTTTCGTCGTCAATTTCAATATGGTCCTGGTCATGGAGGTCGCCTTCAGTAGCTAAGATTTCACGGCAACGCTCCAGGTCGCGCTCAAATATTTTAAGTTTAATGCCGCCCACCGCCTGGTTGTAAAGAGGATTGGAACCAATAGTGTTTTCATCGGCAATAAAGCAGGGAATGCCATAACCTTCCAGTTTGGTGCGGATGATATGTGCAAGCATCACATCATAATAGGTTTCAAACGTTATGATCTTTTCTTCGGGTTGAACGGCCATATTGTAGATAAATATTAATCAAAGGTAAATTGTTTTTTATTTAATTTGGACGCCATGAACCGCATCGACCGAATATCAGCCATTTTGATCCAACTACAATCACGCAGGGTGGTAAAGGCAGGAGATATTGCCGATAGGTTCAACATTAGCCTGCGTACGGTTTACCGCGATATTAAAACGCTTGAGGAGGCGGGCATCCCGCTCATAGGCGAAGCCGGCGTTGGTTACTCCATTATGGATGGTTACCGCCTGCCCCCGGTAATGTTTACCCGCGAGGAAGCCACCGCTTTTTTAACTGCCGAAAAGTTTGTTGAAAAGCTTACAGATACCTCAACCATGGCACAGTACCAATCGGCCATGTATAAGGTGAGGGCTATTCTTAAATCATCCGAAAAGGATGCCCTGGAAAATCTTGACGGCAGCATTGAAGTACTGAAAAGCCATAGCCAAAAACGCGCCGGAAATACTGATCATATTCAAACTATACTGGATTGTATCGTATGTAAGAAGATCATGTGCATTGACTACTTCGCCGCCCATTCGCAGGAAAATACCAAACGCGATGTAGAGCCGGTCGGCGTTTTTTTTCTGGATAGTTTCTGGCACCTGATAGCTTACTGTCGCCTGCGTAATGATTACCGCGATTTCAGGATCGACCGTATCAAAAAGCTGATGGTAACAGATAAAAGTTATATCAACAGCAAGCACCCTACGCTAAAGGATTATATTGATAAGATGGCCAGCGAAAAGCAGCTTGAACAGGTGGTGATCAAAGTTGACAAGGAGATTCACAGCTATCTTGACCATCAAAAATACTATGGCGGTTTTGTATCTGAGAAAACCGTGGGCAACAAAATTGAGATGACTTTTTTGACCATTTCATTAGAAGGTTTTGCCCGATGGTATATGACCTTTGGCGACCGCGCTGAAATCATTAAACCAGATACACTGCTACAGCGTGTACGGGAGATTACCGCGACCATCGCCCAAAAAATAAATTAATTTCTTTTCTTTTTTTCCTGCTGACATAAGGCTGTCACCAGTGCATTGTTACTTTGTTTCATAATAGCAGGGGCAGGGCTTTTATTGGTCGTGTTTTTGCGGGTAATTTAAACCATACACTTATGAAACATTGGATAATAGTAGTATCAAAAGATCACATTGGCCGTGGCATTTCCGGGGGATTTATTCAGGCCAATCATGGTAAACTGGCGCCGCTTAAACGTATGGAAGTTGGCGACTGGGTGGCGGTGTATTCGCCTAAACAAAAGATGAACGGCAATGAGCCTTTGCAGGCTTTTACAGCCATTGGTCAGGTGCGTGACGAGGATATTTATCAGAAGCAAATGGCTATTGATTTTATCCCATACCGCCGCAATGTAAATTACTACGAATGTGCCGAAGTTCCGATAGCCCCGATGATTGAAGAGCTTGATTTTATCACCAACAAAAAAGCCTGGGGTTACAACTTCAGGTTTGGATTTTTTGAAGTTCCCGACGCAGATTTTAAGAAGATAAAGGAACAAATGATCACTGCAAAACAACCACTATTAAATAAAGCTACGTTATGGAAAAATTAACAGTAAATGTGCAGGTAAAATTTAAAGCCCCTATGGCTAAAGTTTGGCAAGGCTTGACTGATCCTGCTATGGTAAAAAAATATTTTTTTGGTACCGATCTTAAATCGAGCTGGAGGGTAGGGGAGCCCATAAAATTCAGCGGGGAGTGGAATGGTAAAAAGTATGAAGACCATGGAACCATACTGGACATTGATCCCGGTGCATTTGTGAAATACAATTACTGGAGCAGCATGAGCGGTACCGAAGACAAGCCCGAAAACTACGCCAATATTACCTATAATCTAACCGAGAACAATGGCGAAACCGAGCTTACAATTACCCAGGACAATGTGAAAAATGAGGAAGCCAAAACGCATTCAGAGCAAAATTGGAAAGGGATTTTTGAGGGACTGAAGAAGTTGGTTGAATAATGATAATTATAAACTAATAATTTATATAATCATTATAATTAACTGTATAAAAATTAATTATATATCAATATAACAAATAGTAATAGCTCCCGGTATGGATAAAGTAACAATAAAAGGCTTTTTTTTGGTCGGCATTTCGGTGCGCACCACCAATCAGGGTGGCCAGGCGATGAAGGACATTGCCGGGCTCTGGAACTGGTTTATGAGCGAGCATGTTTTACAGCAGGTAGTGAACCGTGTCAGCGATGATATTTATTGTGTTTACACCGACTATGAAAGCGATAAGGATGGCTTTTATACCGCAGTACTGGGTTGTAAGGTAGCTACTAAAGACAATATCCCTGAAGGGCTGATCTGCATTACCGTGCCGCCCGGAAGTTATAACCGGTACGTGGCTAAAGGTGCACTGCCACAGGCAGTAGGAGAAACCTGGCACCAGATCTGGACAAACGATATTGACAGGAGGTATATGGCTGATTTTGATGTTTATGGAGAAAGATCGCAAAATGCTGATAATGCCGAGGTAGAGATTTTTGTTGGGGTGAATAACTAACCATCGTCATGCTGAACTTGTTTCAGCACCCCATCAGAAGAGCCGCCTGGAATCTTGCTTGTGAGGTGCCGAAATAAATTCGGCATGACTTTTTTGTTAAAAGAATATAGCGTTTAGACTACAGAAAACTCTGTAATTTCTAAAATTCTATAAATTGTAATTAATATTACCTGTTAAAAGTCAATCGCTTGCCGGCTTCACCTTCAATAAAACTTCCATTCGCATATGCCAGGTTTCCCGATATCAAGGTATAAGCTACCTGCGAACGGAAAGTATTGCCTTCAAACGGGCTCCAGTTACATTTATACAGGATATTGCTTTTATTTACGTTCCAGGGTTTGTTTAAATCTACAAGTACAAGGTCGGCCCAATAACCCTCGCGAATGAAGCCACGTTTTTCTATTTGAAAAAGGGTAGCTACGTTATGCGCCATTTTTTCTGCAATTTGCTCGAGGCTTATTTTGCCGTGATGATATAGTTCAAGCATGGCGGGCAAAGCATGCTGAACCAAAGGCCCGCCGGATGGCGCCTGCAGGTAAGGCTGCTCTTTCTCTTCAATGGTATGCGGGGCATGATCGGTGGCAATAACATCAATGCGGCCATCCAAAACAGCACGTAAAATACCGTCACGATCTGACTCTGTTTTTACAGCCGGGTTCCACTTAATATAGTTGCCTTTTGTTTCATAATCTGCATCGGTAAACCATAAGTGATGGATGCAGGCTTCGGCAGTAATCCGTTTATCTTTTAATGGAATTGTGTTGCTAAAAAGATGTGTCTCCCGCTCGGTGGAGATGTGCAAAATATGTAAACGGGTGTCGTGTTTTTTTGCAAGCTCAACCGCCATTGATGACGACAAATAGCAAGCCTCTGCACTCCTGATTTTTGGATGCATCCGCACCGGAATATTTTCGCCAAGCAGTTGTTTGTAATGGGCAAGATTGCTCTTGATGGTAGCCTCATCTTCGCAGTGCGTAGCGATGAGCATGGGCGATTGTGCAAACAGTTTTTCGAGCGTGTGAGGGTCATCAACCAGCATGTTGCCGGTAGAGGATCCCATGAACACTTTGATACCACAAACCT
Source organism: Mucilaginibacter sp. SJ (assembly GCF_028993635.1). Lineage (NCBI taxonomy): Bacteria > Pseudomonadati > Bacteroidota > Sphingobacteriia > Sphingobacteriales > Sphingobacteriaceae > Mucilaginibacter > Mucilaginibacter sp. SJ. The sequence goes on along the minus strand of NZ_CP118631.1, from coordinate 1,891,923 downwards.
TACTGATATCGGTGCGCAAAACGGCATCTAAATTGTTGTTAGACGCGCCCATAAAAAACGAATAATTAGCCAGCGAATTGCGCGACGCGATCTGGTATTTATCCTCCAAAAGTTCCTGCGTTAAAGTGTTGGGAACAGTGTTGGGCATCTCCATAAATGAAGTGATACCTCCGGCAACAGCAGCGCGCGATTCGGTATAAATATCGGCCTTATAAGTTAGGCCCGGCTCGCGGAAATGTACCTGGTCATCGATGCACCCGGGCAGCAAATGCAGGCCTTCTGCGTTGATGATTTCGTCGGCTTGCGTGTCAATTACTGAATCGATACGGTCTATCAAACCATCTTTAATCAATACATCGGCAATGTATTGCTTATGCTCGTTAACTATAGTGGCAGCTTTTATCAGAATTGTAGACATGGTTTTTGATTTCGGATTTCGAATGTTCGATTTCGGATTTATTTGATAACGGTATTCAGGCCAAACTTACAAAGTTTTTGAAACTTCGTAAGTTTCAATAGCGGTGGCTATTTCTTGCTCTATCGGAAACTGCCCCAAACTTTTATAAATGGCAGTCCCATTGGCGTCGCTATCCTTCACTGCCCATGTTGCCATTGCGTACATTACCGGCCGCAATTCCATGCCTGATTCGCTTAGCCGGTAGCTCACATGTGGAGGTACAACTGGTTTGGACTCTCTGATCAGCAGGCCGTCGGCTTCAAGTTGTTTCAGGTGCTGGATCAACATTTTTTCGGTAATGGTTGGGATAGATTTTTTTAGCTCGCTGTAGCGTTTACTCCCGGTTAACAGATGGAACAAAATGATCGGTTTCCAATAGCCGCCTATGCGTTCCATTACATAAGTTACCGGGCATTCTTTAAATGCGGCCTGTTTATTTTCCTGTATGGTCGAGCTTTCTTTTATCGCTGTCATGGTTATACATACTTTAGGGTAAGTACTTGTAAAAAAGTAAGTGTAAAAATACCTTTGCTTTCAATAAAAACAAAAACATTATGAAAATTATAGTAACAGGTTCAACAGGCAATATAAGCAAACCTTTAACACAAACTTTAATAGCCGCAGGGCATAAGGTAACAGTAATTAGCAGCAATGCCGATAAGGTAACAGAGATAGAATCATTAGGGGCCAAAGCAGCAATCGGCTCTTTAGCCGATGCCGATTTCTTAACACAAACATTTACCGGGGCCGATGCGCTTTACGCCATGGTGCCGCCAAGCTTTAGTGCCGAAAGTTTAAGGGCATACCAAAACGAAACCGGTAAAAGCTATGCCGAAGCCATTAAACGGTCGGGCATAAAAAAAGTAGTCGCCTTAAGCAGCATAGGTGCGCATTTGGATAGCGGCGTAGGCCCGATAAAAGGCATCCACGATGTTGAAGGTATTTTGAGCGGAATAGATGGTGTGGCCGTTAAATTTATCCGTGCGCCGTTCTTCTATATCAATTTTTTCAGTAATATCCCGCTTATCAAGCACCAGGGTATCCTTGGATCAAATTATCCCGCAAATACAAGGCTGATCATGGTGCATCCGACAGATATTGCAGCTGCAGTAGCAGAAGAATTGCAAAAGGATTTTACCGGTAAAAGCATACGCTACATTGTAAGCGATGAGTCAACACCTGGCGGGGTTGCAGCGGTTTTAGGTGAGGCAATAGGTAATCCTAACTTGCCATGGATTGAGTTTACTGATGAACAGCTTGCAGAAGGCTTATCTCAGGCAGGCGTTCCTCCCGAAATGACCCGCAATTTTGTTGAAATGGGCACTGCGGTAAAAAGCGGAAAGATCTGGGAGGATTATGATAAGCATAAGCCTGTATCGTCCGGTAAGGTGAGTTTGCAGGATTTTGCCAGGGAGTTTGCTGCGGTATATAACGGCTAATTCTTTTAATCATACTTAATTTGTTCGACTAAAATTTTACATACGAAGTTTTAAGCCGGACGCATTCAAATCGAATTACATGAATTTCAATTTAACCTGATTGGAATCCGTGTAATTCGATTTGTCATGTTAGGAACCTGCATTTTAAAGAGACCAAGTGCTCCAAAAGCGAGAAATTAACTAAACAATAGTTTGCGTAATTGAAATATAAATAAATATCTTTGTGTCTAAGATATTTAGATAATGAGAGAAAATAATGAGGCTGATTTACTGTTACAATTCAAGGCTGCCAGCAGGCAATACTCTGATGCCTCTATTCTCATGCACGAAGCGATAGCCCGAAAAGCAGGGCTTTCCGGTACAGATCACAAGTACTTAGGACTGATACTACAGCATAAATCCATAACAGCGGGTGAAATCTCAAAGCTAACCGGGTTAACTACCGGCGCGGTAACCGGGTTGGTTGACCGCCTGGAGAAAAAGAAGCTTCTGAAAAGACAATTTACCAAAGACGACAGAAGGAAAGTAATCATTGTTCCTAACGTTGAAAACAGTATGAAGCTTTTAACACCGCTCTTTGATGAACTGCAGCAGCAAACTATCGAGCTCATTTCAACGTTCTCAGCCGGCGAAATCCAAACTATTGAACGCTATTTTACAGGGGCAACCGCGATAATGAAAACAATAGCAGATAAGTTAAATAACAAATAATAACAATGGAAAATATAACTTCAAACTATCTGGCAAGAGCCGAAATATGGCTTTGCGTCAGTACCCTTATCTACTTTTTGATGAACGGAGCACAGATATTTGAAACCTTGGTTTTTGTTCCCAAATGGACGGTTTCACCACCAGACAATTTTAAACTCCTCTTGGATGGAAAAGGTGTAAGTCTTAAAAATTTTTGGATAGGGTTCCACTCCCTTCACGAAATCACATTTATCCTTGCGCTTATTTTTTGTTGGAAAATTGACCCTGTAAAGAACTGGCTTTTAATTTTGTTTGCAGTTCACATCGCTGTCAGGATATGGACATTGGCATTCTTTGCTCCCAATATTATAAACTTTCAAAAAATGGTCGGGACACAAGTTTCTTCAAATGAGTTAATAAGCCGAACTTCACTTTGGCAAACACTCAACTATGTAAGGGTTGCCATTTTCATTGCCATCTCCTGCGGACTTATCCCACTGTGCATTAAACTATTTAGTATGCGCCAATAAAATCATATTAATTTCTTTTATCTCTTATCCAACCGTCTTGTCTCCTGACTCTTGACTTCCTGCTTCTATTCAATTCCTGACACCGCCATGTTTTGGGCAATTGTTCCTACTTCAACAAAAAGCCTATCTTTGCGGCATGGCAGTAACCTTTGAAGATTTTAAATTTAACCGGCAAATTTTGAACGCGATAGTCGATGCCGGTTATACCGAAGCTACGCCTATCCAGCAAAAAGCTATTCCGCCTATTTTGAACGGACAGGATGTAATGGGTATAGCGCAAACCGGCACCGGAAAAACAGCGGCCTACGTGTTGCCCATCATCATGAGGCTTAAATATGCGCAGGGCGAACATGCCCGGGCGTTGATCATTTCGCCGACGCGTGAACTGGCCATGCAGATTGAGGAAAACATTAAAGCATTTGCCGCTTATACCGATTTACGGGTTGTTTTACTTTACGGAGGTATTGGCCCCAAAACACAAATAGAGCAGGTAAAAAAGGGTGTCGACATTATTGTAGCAACACCCGGCCGTTTCATGGATATTTACCTTGCCGGGCATATCATGACCAAACCATTACAGGTGTTGGTACTTGACGAAGCCGATAAAATGATGGATATGGGCTTTATGCCCCAGATAAACAGGATCCTGGAAGTGGTGCCTGTGAAAAGGCAAAACCTGCTTTTTTCGGCTACCATGAGCGAGAAGGTGCACCAGCTTTCGGCTAACTTTCTGGAGTTCCCTACGGTTATTGAAGTTACCCCGCAGGCTACGCCGGCGCAAACGGTTAACCAGCATTTATACCATGTGCCTAATATCAAAACTAAAATAAACCTGCTCAAAAAGCTGCTTGATAATGAAGGCGACATTACTAAGCTGATAGTTTTCTGTAAAACCCGGGTGGTGGCCGAGGACGTTTTTAAATTCCTGACCCGCAAATTTGGCGAACAGGACGTGAAGGTATTGCATGCCAATAAAGGGCAAAATACGAGGATCAATTCCATCAATTCGTTTAAAAACGATGAGGTGAAAATCCTGGTGGCTACTGATGTGGCATCGCGCGGTATTGATGTGAGCGATGTAAGCCATGTAATTAATTTTGATGTACCGGTGGTGTATGAGGATTATGTACACAGGATTGGCCGTACAGGCAGAGCGCTGCAATCCGGTGAGGCCATTACTTTTGCAACACCGTCTGAAGAGTATTATATCCGCAAGATTGAGAAACTCATCAAGCAAACCATTCCCGTTGAGCGTATCCCCGACGATGTGTTTATTGAAGAAACCCCATATGAGGAAAGGCAGGACCAGGCGCGGGAAATAGATATGCAAAAGCGCAAAGAAGACCCCGATTTTAAAGGCGCCTTCCACGAAAAGAAATCCCTTAACCAGCGCAAAAAATTTGATGCCAATAAAGACAAGGCCAAATATGGTTCAAAGGCCGCAAGGCAGGGTTCAGGCCGATCATCCAAAAGCAAAAAAAGACACTAAGCCCCATCAATGAAATTCAGATTTACCCCCTTAAATTTTTTTACCGCGTTTTTGGTAGCGGTGGCAGCCTATGTTTTTATTTATGGGGCCGGTATTGCCGGGCGACCGCTTGAGCATTGGGGTGGCACCATAGGCTGGATCTTTTTGTTGTTTGCCTTTGTAGTTTTTGTGATTGATATCATGTTCCGCAACTTTTTTATCGAAACCAAAAAAATATGGATGGTGGAGACATTTTTCATTGTTTTGGTTATAATTATATTCTTACTTGTTAAATAAATTTTGAAATGAAAACCGCTGAAATAAAGCTTACCGTTACGCTTGATGATAATAATGTTCCGGAACATATCCTTTGGGAATCAACCGACTCAACCAACAAAGAAGCGTTGCCTGTAAAATCAATGATGCTTGCCCTTTGGGACCAAAGCTATAAAAACACCCTGCGCATTGACCTTTGGACAAAAGATATGCCTGTTGACGAGATGAAACGCTTTTTTTATGAAACCCTGCAAACCATGGGCGACAGCTTTTTACGTGCAACCGGCGAGAAAAATATTGTTGAAGACCTGCGCGATTATTGTGCCCACTTTGCTGATAAAATGGAAATAACACAAAAATAACAACCTAAATATGCGCCTTAGCTCAATTTTATCATTTGCAGGATTTGCCCTGCTGTTTGCTGCAACCTATTGCCCACTGCTGCGGGTATTCCATGTAACCAGCTGGAATATTTACAAGCTTAACCAACCTTATGGGCTGGTACTTTTGTTGGTGGCTGTTGTTGGTATTATTGTATCGTTCCTTAACCAGGCCAAAATTATGCGTGTGGCCGCCTGGTTGTCGGTGGTGCTTGTTGTACTGTTGCTGGTTGCCGCCATTTTTAAAGTAAATTCGGCATTTAGCTTTATTCCGTTTAAAGGTATTAACCGGTTTTTAACCAGCCAGCTTAAATTTCAATGGGGCTGGTATGTGATGTTTGCCGGCCCTATTTTGGCTTTGATTGGCGCTTTGAGCAGCCGCCCTAAAGTTTTTATCTCAAATACTACGGATACCACGATAGTAAGTTAATATTCCTGGTATGTTTAATTAGCTGTAATATTAACATTACAGCTTTTTTTTAAACATATTTGTAATTCAGATTAATACGAATACCTAATGTTAAAATTTTCTTTTCGCCAGCAGGTTTTAGCGGGCTTTGTGGTATCAATCATCCTTGTTTTCGTGGTGGGCATTTTGTCTTTTAACAGTTTGCGTCAATTTGAGGAGGATAATACCTGGGTTGATCATACTCAAAAGGTTATTCATACATCTACCAATTTATTGCAGGAGCTGATAGATGCCGAAACAGGTATGCGGGGTTATGGCGCTACCAACAATAAATCATTTCTTGATCCTTACAATGCTTCTTTGCCTAAAATAGCCGACGATCTTAGCTCTTTGAAGGACATGGTTAAGGATAATCCGGTACAGTTTAAGCGTGTCGATTCGATAAATAAGCTGGTGAAAGAGCAATTGCTGATACTCAAAACAAATGTTGAAGCACGCGGAAACCTGGGGCTTGATTACATGCTGCAGCACAACATGTTTTTAAATGGTAAGGAAAATATGGATCATATCCGTATGCTCGTTAGCCATATGACTAACACCGAACAGCGCCTGCTTGCCGACAGAAAAGAAGACTCACGTGAGGCATCAACGCTTGTTAAGATCGTGATTGCCTGTGGTTCATTGATATTCCTGATTATCATCCTGGTGCTGTTCTTCTACATTCAAAAAACCTTTGACCAGCAAAAGAAAATTGAGGATGACATCAGGGTTGCTAATATCGAACTTGGCAAAGTAATTGCCGATAACGAAGCCAAAAACTGGCTGCTTACCGGAACCGGGCAACTGAATGAAAAAATGCAGGGCCAACAGGTCGAAAAAGAATTATCCAATAATATATTAACTGAAGTTTGTACCTATACCAATGCCGCGGCAGGTACATTTTACCTGTATAACGAAGCAAGCAACAGGCTTGAATTGTATGCTTCATTCGCGTTCCACAATCCTGATTTTGTTAAAAAGTCGGTGCAAATGACCGAGGGCTGGCTTGGCCAGGTAGCCAAAGATGGCAAAGCGGCGGTTGTAAAAGGTAAACTGAACGATAAGCTTGAGCTTTCATCATCAGTATTAAAAACTGAACTGGCCGAATCAATTATCATACCTTTCTTTTTTGATAAAAAGCTAAAAGGCGTAATGGAGGTTGCTTTTAATGAAGGGATCTCGAAAAATAAATCGGAATACATTTTGGCTATCGCCAATGATATAGGTATAGCGGTTAATACTTCGCAGGCACGTACTATTATGCACGACCTGTACGAGGAAACCCAGCAGCAGGCCGAAGAGCTGGAAGCACAACAGGAAGAACTGCGTGTTACCAATGAGGAGCTTGTTCAAAAAACTGAAGAGCTGCAGGCCTCAGAAGAAGAACTTAGGGTACAGCAGGAAGAACTGCGTACCACCAATGCCGAACTGGAAGAAAAAGCCAGTTTGCTTGAAGAAAAAAACCAGGCCATTGAACAGGCCCGCCAGGCTATCAACCTTAAGGTTGAAGAACTGGAAACTACGGGTAAATACAAATCGGAGTTTTTGGCCAACATGAGCCATGAACTGCGCACACCGCTTAACAGTATCCTGGTATTGGCGCGGATCCTTAAAGACAACAAGCCTGCCAACCTTTCTGAAGACCAGATCAAATATGCCAGCGTTATTTTCAACGCCGGTAATGACCTGCTTACTTTGATCAATGATATCCTCGACCTTTCAAAAATTGAATCGGGCAAGCTGGATATGCAAAATGAAGATATTAGGGTGAGTGATATTGTTGGCGATATGGAAATGCTGTTTGCCGAAGTAGCCAGCAACAAAAAAATTAATTACACAACAAGTATAGACCGACAGCTGCCGCAAACCATATTTACCGATAAGGTACGTATAGAGCAGGTTATCAAAAACCTGTTAAGTAACGCGTTTAAGTTTACTTCTGAAAATGGCTCTGTTGCTATCAATGTAAAACCGGGCGTTAAAGATAAAACCATCAGCTTTGCTATCAAAGATTCGGGTATCGGGATCTCTGCGGATAAGCAAAAAGTAATATTTGAGGCATTTCAGCAGGCCGATGGTTCAACAAGCCGTAAATATGGCGGTACCGGTTTAGGTTTATCTATAAGCCGCGAGCTTGCTTTCCTCTTGGGCGGTAGCATAACCCTGAGCAGTGAGCCGGGCATAGGCAGCGAATTTGTACTTACCGTGCCTTATGAAGCTAAATTAACGCCCGCCGCCTTAATTGAAGAGGTATTGCCAACTGCCGAAACTTTTAAGCCTGTAACAGAGTTCCTGAGCCCGGTTAAAGCGGCCCCGCGTGACCCCGGTAAAGAGCCTTTGGTTGTAATTGTTGAGGATGATAAAAACTTTGCAAGCATATTGCAGGATTATGCCCGCGATCATGGTTATAAATCAATCATGGTGTATGAGGGTACCCGGGCGGTTGAAATTGTTAAGGAAGCCAAACCCGATGCCGTGATCCTGGATATTATGCTGCCTGGTAAAGATGGCTGGCAGATTTTGAAGGAGTTAAAGAATGATGAAGATACGATGCATATCCCGGTTCACCTGATGTCGGCCGGGGATGCTGCCGCAAACCGTGTGCGAAGGGAAGGTGCTATCAACTTCATGAAAAAGCCTATCAATACCGAAACGCTGGATAAGCTTTTTGCCGATATCATGGTGCAAAGCGGCACCAGGTTTAAACAGATCCTGCTGGTTGAAGATCACAAAGCCCAAAGCCAGGCCTTGAAAGACCTGATGCAGGGCCAGGGCATAACGGTAGATCAGGCTTTTGACGGCGAATCGGCATTCAGATTGCTGCATGAAAACGAGTACCAGTGTGTAATTCTTGACCTTAACCTGCCTGATATTTCGGGCTTGGATTTGCTGGATAAGATCAAAGAGGTTGACCGCTTTGCTTCATTGCCGGTTATTATCAATACCGCAATGGAGCTTGATAAACTATCGGTAAACAGGTTGATGCAGTATGCCAACGCTATGGTGGTTAAAACCAATAAATCATCCGACAGGCTGATTGATGAGGTTAACCTGTTCCTGAACAAGATCAGTGAAACGGCGATTGCCCCGGCACAACAAGCGCCATCATCGCCCAAACCTAAAATACTAACTAAAGGCAAAGATGCTATTAAGGGCAAAAAAGTGCTCATAGTTGATGATGATATGCGCAATATTTTTGCGCTGAGCAGCGCCCTGCAAAGCTATGACCTCAATGTAGAGATAGCTAATGACGGTGAAGAAGCCATAGCCAAACTTGAGGATATAAAGGATATTGACATAGTGCTTATGGACATCATGATGCCAAAAATGGATGGCTATGAGGCTACCAGGCATATCCGTAAGCAAAACAAATGGGCTAAATTACCCGTAATAGCATTAACTGCAAAAGCAATGAAAGACGACCGCGAAAAATGTATAGCGGCCGGCGCCAATGATTATATCACCAAGCCCGTTGATATGGACAGGCTGATATCGCTGATGCAGCTTTGGCTTGAAAGTTAGGTTATGGATACAGAGCAGGGAATTATATCACATGCGCAGGTTCATGAGCTTATTGATATTGTAAGAAAGGTTCATGGGTTTGATTTTTCGGGTTATACCAAAGCTTCATTAAAACGAAGGTTGACCCGTATTATGCTGCTTAACAAGTTTGAGTTTTATGACCTTAAACATGTGCTTATTAATGACGCGGATTTTTTTCAGAATTTCCTGGAAGAAATTACGGTTAACGTAACCGAGATGTTCCGCGATCCTTCGTTCTATCGTGCGGTTAACACACAGGTTGTTCCATATCTTTCAACTTATCAGCACATCAAAATCTGGAGTGCAGGCTGCTCTACGGGTGAAGAAGTTTACTCTATGGGCATATTGCTGAACGAGGCAGGTTTGGGCAAAAAGTCGTTCATATACGGTACGGATATCAATACCGAGGTTTTAAAGGAGGCCCGTAAAGGGATCTACAGCTTGCGTAATATAAAAAGTTACGCGGAAAATTATCAATATACTGATCTAAAAGGGTCAATTACAGATCATTTTACTATTTTGTACGATGCCGCGTCGATACACAATGAGTTAAAACAAAATACGCTGTTTTCGGTGCATAATTTAATATCTGATACTGTATTTAATGAGTTTCAGATGATAAGTTGCCGGAATGTTTTTATTTATTTTGAAACTTACCTGCAGGAACGGATCCTTGACCTGTTTTATAAAAGTCTTTGCCCGCTGGGTTATTTATGCCTGGGCAGTAAAGAAACCATCCGGTCAGATTCGTTTAAGAGTAAGTTTAAGGTGATCAACCAGAAAGAAAACATTTACCAAAAAGTTGGGACCTGATAAAAAGTTACTGGAAAGATGGCATGCCGCCCAGATCGTGTTATTTGGCGGATCGGCAGGCTCGTTCAAAATTTTATTCCGGATCATAAAAGATCTTCCCGAAAAACTGGGGAAAACCGTAATTCTTATCATACACAGGAAAAAAAATTTTTTCAGCGAAATAGAAAAACTATTTGCCGAGAACAGTCGTATGTACATGCGCGAAATTGAGGACAAGGATATTCTTAAAACGGATACTATGTATATTGCCCCGGCAAACTATCATACCTTAATTGAACGCGGCGGTTATTTTAGCCTGGATGTTTCGGAACCGGTATGGTATTCAAAACCATCAATTGATGTTACTTTTGAAAGCGCCGCCGAGGTTTATGGCGACAGGTGCATGGCGATATTGTTGTCGGGAGCTAATCAGGATGGCGCCGAAGGCTTATTAAAATTAAAGAAAAGCGGCAGCCTTACCATAGCGCAGGAGCCCGGCGACGCGGAAATGGCCGAAATGCCAAAGGCAGCTATAAATTTAGGTGCTGCCGATTATGTTTTAACACAGGATGAGATTTTTAAACTTTTACTTTCATAACAATCACCAACCCCCTAATTAATATTAAATGACCCCTGTTAATATTCTAATTGTTGATGACAGAGAAGAGAATATTATCGCGCTCGAAGCATTGCTTAAACGCGATGATATTAAAATTTTCTCTACTACCTCGCCAAATGAAGCCCTTAAAATTGCCTGGGAAACCAATATCGCCATTGCCTTAGTTGATGTGCAGATGCCCGAAATGGACGGATTTGAGCTGGTGGAAATGCTTAAATCAAACCCACGTACCAAAGATATCCTGGTTATTTTTGTTACTGCTATTTCAAAAGAAGCCAAGTATGCTGTTAAAGGTCTTGGAACGGGAGCTGTAGATTATCTTTACAAACCGCTCGACCCCTACATTACATCAGCCAAGGTTGATTCATTTGTGCAGCTGGCCCGTACCCAGGCCGAAATAAAACAAAAGAACGATGAGTTGCAGAATTATGCCATAGTTGTAAAAAACTCGGCCGATATTATCACATCGGTCGACGCGCAAAGTCTCCGCATTGACAATATCAACCCCACCGTCGAGAAAATAATGGGTTTCAGGCCTGATGAACTTATTGGTAAAAGTATTGTCGACCTGGCTATAGATGATCATAGGCCGCTGTTTCGTAAAAAATTGGGCGAGATCATTAAAGACAACCTGAACTATGCCATTTTTGAATTTAAGTTTGAAACCTTTGATAAAAGGGTAATTTGGGTGGAGTGCCGCGCGGCATACCGTAACAAAACCATATTTATTAATATCAGCGATATTTCTCCGCAAAAAAGTTACCAGGAGCAGCTCATCAAATCAAAAGAAAGCGCGGAGTACAGCAAAAAAGTGAAAGAAACCTTTTTGGCCAATATGAGCCATGAGCTGCGTACACCGGTTAATGGCATTATAGGTATCACTTCGCTTTTGCGTAAAACAGGCCTTACCGATCAGCAAGTGGGGATGCTTGATTTGCTTGATACCTCCTCAAAATCGTTATTGGGTGTGATCAATGATGTACTTGATATCTCAAAAATTGAGGCTGGTAAATTCAGTATTATCCGTACGGCCAATAATGTTTATGACATTGTAAACTCGGTTTTTAATCTGCTTAAGTTTAAAGCCGACGAGAATAATATTGAGTTTTTGCTGGATATTGAAGATGAAGTACCTGAATACCTCATGGTGGATTCATTACGCCTGAACCAGATATTGATGAACCTGCTGAGTAACGCCCTTAAGTTTACCGAAAGGGGTTATGTAAAGCTCAAGATTACCGTACTTCAAAAACACAATGATAAGGTAAAGCTGAAATTCAGTGTTGAGGATACGGGCATCGGGATCCCGGCCGACAGGCTTAACAGCATCTTTGATTCATTTGAACAGGCCGAAGAAGATACCGTAAGCAAATATGGTGGTACCGGGCTTGGCTTAACCATAGTGAAAAAGCTGGCCGAGCTAAAGGGAGGCGAACTTACCGTAAGCAGCCAGGTAGGCAGGGGCAGTACTTTCAACTTTGTATGCTGGTATACCATCGGTATTAAACCCAAAACTAAGGTAACTCCCAAAACTGATAAGATATTGCCGCCGTTTAATAACGTACGGGTGCTGGTAGCTGAGGATAACATGGTTAACCAGTTTATGCTCTCCAAAATATTAAAAGACTGGAATGTAGAGGTGGAGATGGTTGATAACGGCCGTAAGGTTATTGAAAGGCTTACCAATAAAGAGTACGATATTATTTTGATGGATACGCATATGCCCGAAATGAACGGTTATCAGGCGGCTAAAACCATCAGGGTTGATTTTGAGGAGCCTAAACGGAGTATTCCCATCATATCGCTTTCGGCAGCAAGTTATGACCATGAGCAGCAGGAGGCATTATCGGCAGGGATGAACGATGTGCTTTCAAAGCCGTTTCAGCCATACCAACTGCATGAAAAAATGTCGAGGTTATTGAAGGTGGGCGTTTAAAACTCAAGCCTGGTTTGCCCAATGCCCATTACCTTTGCCTCATGCTCAAGCAGCCATTTTTTGCGCCATATACCGCCTGCATAGCCGGTTAAGCTGCCATTTGAACCTATTACCCGGTGGCAGGGCACTACAACCCATAGGTTGTTACGGCCATTGGCAGATGCTATTGCCCTTATAGCCAACGGATTGTTCATTTGGTTTGACTGCTGGGCGTAAGTAATGGTTGTTCCATAAGGGATCTGGATCAACTCGTCCCAAACCTGTTGTTGAAACTCGCTGCCTTCCTGCTTTATAGGAAAGGTAAACTCCTTCCTTGTACCGGCAAAGTATTCATTTAACTCATCAATAGCAGCTTGCAGCAGCGGGGTAGGAGCAGGAGCAATCTCGTATTCCTCATCGCGTATGGATACGGATGCTATAAAGCCATCTTCTTCAGTAATGCGGGCAATGCCAACTGGTGTGCGGAAATAAGCTACAGGCATGGTAATTGGTATGTTATATTCAAAATTAAGCTAATTTTTTTAGCTTGTCAAATGCCCTTACTCACTCGCGGGTAATTATTACATTTGCGGTGATGAAACTTGTTAATGAAACCTGGTACCTGCTAAAAAAGGAAGTTTTGCTGGAGTGGCGGTCCAAATATGCTTTTAATGGCGTTTTGCTGTATGTGGTTTCAACAGTTTTTGTTTGTTATATCTCCCTCAATTTAAATCCCGGCTTTTCAAGCAGCAGCGGTTACCCCATAGTTTGGAACGTGTTGTTCTGGATCATTATGCTGTTTGCATCGGTAAATGCCATAGCCAAAAGCTTTATGCAGGAAAGTAAAAGCAGGCTGCTATATTATTACTCCATTGCCAGTCCGCAGGCAATCATCCTGTCAAAAACAATCTATAATATTTTGCTGATGGCTTTGCTGAGCACTTTGGCATTAATTATCTATAAAGTATTTTTCCCCAATGCACTTGGCGATCCGCTGTATTATTTCCTGGCGGTGTTGCTGGGAAGCATTAGCTTTTCTACGGTGTTTACCATGATCTCGGCCATCGCGTCAAAGGCCGGTAATAACGGTACACTTATGGCTATATTAAGCTTCCCGGTTATCATCCCTGTTATACTGGTGCTTATTAAATTAAGCAAAAGTGCAATGGACGGGGTAGACCGGAGTTTCTTTTACGGCAACATAGGAGTTTTGTGCGCTATCAATGCAATTGTGATAGCTACTGCTTTATTGCTTTTCCCATATCTGTGGAGGGACTGAGTAGGGGACGATGCTTAAGTTTTGAAAAGAGAGGTACTGAAATAAACGTGATGGCTTGTGAAATATATTTATCGACATTGTGCGTAGGGCAGCGTTAGGGATTGCAGCGGAAAACCCACAGCGCGGGCAGGCCATTGCAGTACAGACAAGGCGAGGATTTGCAGCGTAAAGCCCGGGCCGCAGGCAACGCCCACATGACAGCAAATTGCTCCAACTTGCGCTCGTTTTTAACGAATGCTTACCATGGGCTTACGTTTATAACGTAAGCGGAGGCGATACAATCGCCAACCCACATTAAGCACTCATTAAAATGAGCGCAAGAAAAATAAAAACGAGCGGAAGAAAAAGATTAAAAATATAAATTCTCTAATTCAATAAATTCGGGTTCAGACATTACCGCAACAAAAATTATACACCGACAATTCATTAACCGTTCATAAAAAATGCGTTTTTTAGCAGATTGAAAAAATATCCTAATTTTAATTAATGCGTTTTTATTGGTTTTTGCTTATCGCGTTTATATGTCCGCTCATAGTTTCGGCACAAACCGGTACTATTACAGGTAAGGTAGTGCGGGCCGATACCAAAAGCCCGGTAGCCAATGCCAGCGTGTTTTTGAATAATGCCACCTACGGTACCTCAACTGCCGAGGATGGTACTTTTACCCTGGTCGGAGTTAAACCAGGCCAATACCAGTTGGTGGTTACCGGCGTTAGCATTGAAGAATACTCCACAACGGTACTGGTTGGCCGCGAACCTGCAAAATTAAGTATCGAGGTTAATCAAAAAGTGCTGATGCTGCGCGAAGTAGTGATCAGCAGCAGTGCCGACTGGAAAAAGAATTACGAACTGTTCCGCAAGGAATTTGTTGGCGATACCGAAAACGGTAAGGAGTGTAAAGTTACCAACCCTCATATTTTAAATATTATCTACCACAGGGGAAAGCAGCAGTTGGAGGCCTCTGGCGATGAGTTTTTGGTAGTAGAGAACCTGGCCCTGGGCTACCGTACCAAATTTTTGTTGAAGAACTTTTTGTATGATGCTATTGAGCACACCATATCCTATTCCGGAAGTGCATTGTTTGAGAACCTGCCCGGTAGTTCGGCTCAAAAGAAACTCTGGAAGCAGAAACGCGAACAGGCCTATTATGGGTCGGCCCAGCATTTTTACCGCTCGCTTTATAAAGGAACGTTAAAACAAGAAGGGTTTGAAGCGCACGATTTTACAAGGCAAATTAATCCCGAACGACCGGAAGAAGCCGTGTTGATGCAGAAGATGAAAAAGTACCGTGAGGGCCCGCGCGATTCGGCAATGCGGTACTATAATCTGTCGAAGATGACCAAATGGTACCGCGAAAACCTTGCAAAACTGCCTTACCAGGAGTTTGAGATCTTGCGGAAAACACCACAGGATGGGATTTACGCGCTCTCCTTTCCGCACTTTTTATACATAGTATATACCAAACGCGAAGAGACTACCGAGTTTAAGGATGTTTATCACCCGCTGGATATGCCTAACTACGAAACCAGTATCATGACCAAATATTCAAGTTATATTGCTTTTGACATGAACGGTATCGTAGTATCGAGCCCGAGTCCGCTTTATGAGGGCTCATGGTCAAAGGCTAAGCTTGGCGATTTGCTGCCCGTGGATTATGAGCCGGGGGATTAGGTTGGGTCATTAGGTCATTGCGTCATTAAGTCATTTTTTTATTTGCAGAGGTAATGACTCAATGACCTAATGAATAATGACAATGAAATTTCCTTACCTTTACCGCACAATTTAATATGAAGTTTATTTATCAAACATGGTGGAAGGTTGCGGCTGTTTTGCTGGTGCTGTCTACCTTTTACACGGGCCTGGTTTTCAAAGCGCCGAGGCTGCCAATTATTCACGAAACCATCCGTAATTTGTATTTTCACGTACCCATGTGGATGGGCATGCTGACGGTTTTTGTGGTATCGGTTTATTTCAGTATTAAATACCTGCAAACGGGTAAAGAAGAGCATGACCTTGCTGCTGTTGAGAGCGTTAATACCGGCTTGCTGTTTTACACCTTAGGCCTTTTAACCGGTATGCTGTGGGCAAAATTTACCTGGGGCGAATTTTGGAGCGGCGACCCCAAACAAAACAGCGCGGCAATTGCATTTTTATTGTACTGCGCTTACCTGGTGCTCCGCAACTCTATTGATGAGGAGCAGAAGCGGGCCAAGATTTCGGCTATCTACAATATCTTCGCTTTCCCCATCATGATTGTGCTGATATTTGTTTTGCCCCGCATGACAGATTCATTGCACCCCGGCAGCGGCGGTAACCCTGCATTTGGTAAATACGACCTTGATAACGGTATGAAGATAGCCTTTTACCCGGCTATGTTAGGCTGGAGTTTTATTGCCCTTTGGATAGCAACTATCCGTTACCGCATCCGTTTAATTGAGAATAAGAAGAACGCTATAAATTAAGATGAAGAAATTAACGCTTTTATTGCTACTGCTTACGTTTTGTACCATTGTTTTTGCGCAGCAGGGCCAGCAGGTTGAAATGGCAGATACCCTGCGCCAATCGGGGAAAATTTACGTGGTTGTAGCAACTATTTCCATAATTTTTGTTGGACTGGCCATTTACCTGTTTACTATAGATCGCAGATTAAAAAAAGTCGAAAACGAAAAGTAGTTCAAATAATATGTTTAAACAATTTAAACATGTTATTCGTGACGGTGTTGGCTGGTGTATAGGGCACACTAACTAAGAAATATTTGCAATATTGATAAAAATTGTACCAAATTTGCTCACTTTTTTAAGAGATTAATATTTATACAATAGTTATGGCTACGAATATTTTGATTGCCGACCAGGAAACACACTTCTTCAGCGACGTGTGCAAAAACTTCGATCATGCTGCCCAATTCACCAAACACGATGCAGGCCTGCTTGATCAAATTAAATCATGTAACAGTGTTTACCGCTTCCGTTTCCCCATTCGTAAGGGCAACAGTTTTGAGGTAATTGACGCCTGGCGTGTGGAGCACTCGCACCATCAGTCGCCCACCAAAGGCGGTATCCGCTACAGCGAAATGGTGAACGAGGATGAGGTAATGGCCCTCGCCGCGCTCATGACTTACAAATGCGCTATTGTTAATGTGCCGTTTGGCGGCGCCAAAGGCGGTATCAAAATAAACCCTAAAAACTACACCGTAAGCGAGCTGGAAAACATCACCCGCCGTTATACCGTTGAGTTGATCAAAAAGAACTTTATTGGCCCAAGCATCGACGTGCCGGCACCGGATTATGGATCGGGCGAGCGCGAAATGAGCTGGATTGCCGATACGTATGCAACCATGAACCCCGGTCAGTTGGATGCTATGGGCGCTGTAACCGGTAAGCCTATTGCCCTACATGGTATCGCGGGCAGGAGAGAAGCTACCGGCCGTGGTGTGGCCATCGCCACCCGCGAGTGTGTAAGCGTTGGCGAGGATATGCAAAGGATTGGCCTGCTGCCAGGCTTATCGGGTAAAAGGGTAATTGTACAGGGCCTTGGTAACGTAGGCTATTATTCGGCTAAGTTTTTATCCGAAATGGGCGCTATAATAGTTGGTCTTTGTGAGTTTGAAGGCGCTATTTATAACGAGAATGGTTTAGATATTGAAGCTGTATTTCAGCACCGCAAAGCAACAGGTTCTATTTTAGGATATGCGGCGGCAATTCAGGAATTTACCAATACCATGGAAGGCCTTGAGCAGCCATGTGATATCCTGGTACCGGCAGCTCTTGAAAACCAGATCACTGAAGCAAACATCCGCAACATACAGGCTAAAATCATTGTTGAAGGCGCTAACGGCCCAACATCACCAGAGGCTGAAGCTATATTTTATGCCAATGGCGGGATGATTGTACCCGATATGTTTGCCAACGCAGGTGGTGTTACTGTATCATATTTTGAATGGTTGAAAAACCTGAGCCACGTAGCATTCGGCAGGATGAACCGCAGGTTTGAAGAAAACTCCAACCTTAACCTTGTAAATATGGTTGAAGGTATTACCGGTGTAGCTTTAACCCCGATTCAGCGTTCAACCATTATTAAAGGAGCATCGGAACTTGAACTGGTAAACTCAGGCCTGGAGGATACCATGATCCGCTCATACCACGAGATCAGGGAGATCTATAAAAACAATCCAGACATTGGCACCCTGCGTAATGCAGCCATGGTTGGTGCTATCAATAAAATAGCAGTATCGTACCAGAATTTGGGCATCTGGCCATAAATTAAGGATTTAATAGTTTTAATATATAGCGAGGTGGGTTTGAAAAAGCCCGCCTCGTTTTTGTTTTTAATTATGCCACGATAGGGATCGCAGCGGATACCGGCCAATGAGCGTAAAGCCTGCAGGCGTATGAGCGTAGAGCCCGGGCCGAAGGCATCGCCCCAATATTGTCAGAACTCGAATTAAACGAATTTCAAGAATTTATGGAATTTCTTCGCTTTTCGCATAAGCACGTTTAACAGATGAGCACAACTATTAACATTCGACCAATTCCTAAAATTCATCAAAGTCGAGTTTCGACGTTTCAATCAAGAATGATTCTAAATAATACATATGTCTTGTAATAAACATTATTCGCTGCACGTTTTGTATTTTTGCAAATCGTTATTTTAATAATATAAACCGCGGATGAAAAAAAGTGCAATTTTTGGTCTTGTTGTTATCGCTATAGCCATAGCGGTTATCATAAGTGTTTATTCAAGCTCAAGCACCTATGCAACCTTTGCCGAAGCGCAGCAAACCAGCAGCGAACTGCATGTAATAGGCCATTTCAGCAAGGGAAAGGAAATGGTTTATGACGCTGCTAAGGATGCTAATTATTTTTCATTTTATATGAAAGATAATAAAGGCGAAGAGCGTAAAGTTGTTTTTACCGGTACCAAACCGGAAGACTTTGAGCGTTCAGAGCAACTGGTACTTACCGGCCAGATGGTTGGGAGTGAGTTTCATGCATCAAAGATCCTGATGAAATGCCCATCCAAATACACCCAGGATAAGTTAGAAGTTACAGAAGCGAAGGCTAAACAAGCCAGCATTTAATCATTTTTGATGAATACAGTTTTTAAGGGCGAACACCTTTTACCGGGACAAATCGGCCAGTTTTTTATTGTTCTTTCGTTTGGTGCAGCCCTGCTGTCATTCATAAGTTACTATTTTGCTACTACTGATGATGCCGGTAAGGCCGACAGCAGCTGGCAGCGTTTAGGCCGTTTAGGCTTTTACGTAAATTCTATCTCCATTTTAGGAATGGGCACCTGCCTGTTCTATGTGCTTTATAATCATTATTTCGAGTATCATTATGCCTGGGCTTACACCTCGCGTTCGCTGCCCGTTTACTACCTGGTATCGGGTTTCTGGAACGGACAGGAGGGCGGCTTTTTGCTTTGGGCCTTTTGGCAGGCCGTTTTAGGTAATGTACTTATTGCAAGGGCTAAATCATGGGAGCGCCCGGTGATGACTGTAGTTGCCCTGTCGCAGGTTATTCTGGGAACCATGGTATTGGGTATCGATATCTTTGGCCAACGCATTGGTAGTTCACCATTCTTGTTGTTACGTAATTCAGGTATCGAAGCGCCTATATTCTCGCAGCCAAACTATCTCGACTTTATAAAAGACGGACAAGGGATGAACCCATCGCTGCAAAATTACTGGATGGTTATTCACCCGCCTACCTTGTTCCTGGGTTTTGCATCTATTATAGTTCCGTTTGCTTATGCGGTTGCAGGGCTTTGGCAAAAGCGATATAAAGAGTGGGTACAGCCCGCCATATCATACGCCTTATTTGGTTCTATGATATTGGGTACCGGTGTGATCATGGGGTCGTTTTGGGCTTATGAGTCGTTAAACTTCGGTGGCTTTTGGGCCTGGGACCCGGTTGAGAACGGTTCGATATTTCCGTGGTTAACCATGGTTGCGGCATTGCACGTACTTATTGTATTTAAAAATACAGGCCATTCCTATTTTACAGCTACACTGCTGGTATTGCTGAGTTTTGTACTGGTATGGTACACCTCATTCCTTTCAAGAAGCGGTATCCTGGGCGAAAGCTCAGTTCATGCTTTTACCGATTTAGGTATGTTTTGGCAATTGGTTATCGGCATCCTGATATTCCTTGTTTTATCTGTTTGGGTTTTGGTATGGCGATGGAAAGAACTGCCTATCACCAAAAAAGATGAAGAAACCTATTCGCGTGAGTTTTGGATGTTTGTAGGTTCGGTATTTTTAGGCCTGTCATGCTTCCACCTTATTGTAGTAACTTCGGTGCCTGTGTGGAATGCCATGTTTGGTACCAAAATTGCACCTCCTTCTGATGCTGTTAAACATTATAATGTGATCCAGTCGTCATTTGCGTTTGTGGTGACTTTGCTTACCGGCTTTACGCAATTCCTGAAATATAAAAAGACTGATATTACCCGGTTCTTCATCACTACCGGGGTTTACCTGTTGTTTGCCATATTGGTAACGGCGCTTGTTGTTTACTTAACCGGGGTTTATCGCCTTAATTTCGTGTTTAACCTGGTGATGTGCGGTTCGGTTTACTCGGTTATTGCCAATGCCAAAGTATTGGTTGATGCCTTTAAGGGTAAATTTAAACTGGCCGGTTCGGCAGTGGCGCATTTGGGTTTTGGCTTGCTGATGGTAGGTGCGGTAATAGCGGCAGGTACCAGCAAAGTGGTATCTGAAAATGCCAGCGGCGTGGTTAATGTACAGGGTTTTGATGCCAAAGCCGGCAATGCCCGCGAAAATATCATGATCTACAAAAATACCCCGGTGAAAATGGGCGATTATACAGTTACCTACCTTGGCGACTCGATATCATCACCGTACCATTTTTACAGGGTTGATTATAAGAAGTTTGATGCTAACGGTAAATTGCTTGAAAACTTTGTGCTTAAGCCCAAAGTGCAGGCCAGCCGTGATGCCGGAATGTCTTCATCGCCCGATACCAAACATTACCTGTTAAATGATTTGTATACCCACGTTACCGCTATCCCAAGCGAAGGTTTTGCTATGCAGGGCGAGGCCGGGCACGACGAAGGTAACGATGATAAAAACTATGATGAGCCTGTAGCGCATGAAGTTGCCATTGGCGATACCATCAGGTATCGCGACGGCTTTATGCTGGTTAAATCATTAAACAAACAGGCTACGGTGCAAAATATCCCGCTTACTGCTAATGACGTAGCTATCGGCGCTAATATCGAAGTTCACGCGCATGATGGCAAGGTGTATACTGCCGAACCTGTATTCATGATCAGGGGTGGTAATGTATTTGATTTTGCCCGTAAGGTTGAGGATGCCGGTTTAAAACTACGTTTCTCAAGGATCAACCCCGAAAATAAAAAGGTAGAGATCACTGTTTATCAGCAGCCGCAAAACAAACGCCCTTGGATTGTGATGCGTGCTATCAGCTTCCCGTATATTAACTTCTTTTGGAGTGGTACAATCATTATGGT
The DNA here is from genome assembly GCF_028993635.1 of Mucilaginibacter sp. SJ. Taxonomy (NCBI): domain Bacteria; kingdom Pseudomonadati; phylum Bacteroidota; class Sphingobacteriia; order Sphingobacteriales; family Sphingobacteriaceae; genus Mucilaginibacter; species Mucilaginibacter sp. SJ. The sequence goes on along the minus strand of NZ_CP118631.1, from coordinate 1,870,589 downwards.
GATTGGCTTCCTGCTTTCTATCCAAAGACGTAATAAGGAACTTAAAACCGTTTAATTTTTGTTAGATGGATTTAACCGGGCACCGGTATCATATAGCTCATGACGGGTTTACTGTTATTGAGGATATTTATATCGGTGCCGAAGTTACAGCCCTTATTAACGTCATAGAATCGGCCGACAGATCGGGGCCGTTGTTCCGGCAAACGGATGATGTGTTTACCATAAGGCAGTTTTTAAAGGCTATTCCGGATGTTTCCCCTCTTTTATTGAATGACAGGCTAAAAAACGTTATCTCCAATATTTTTGGCGATGGCTACTTTGTTGTAAAATCCATCTATTTTGATAAGCCCGGATCGTCTAACTGGTTTGTAGCCTGGCACCAGGATTTAACCATCTCGGTGGATAAGAAAATTGATATAGCAGGTTACGGCCCCTGGACTGTTAAGCAAAACCAGTTTGCTGTGCAGCCTCCGCTTCATATTTTGCAAGACAATTTCACTGTCCGCATTCATTTGGATGATACCAATGAAAATAATGGTGCATTGAAAGTATTGCCCGGTTCACACCTTAAAGAAATTTATCGCCCCGAAAATATCGACTGGCAGCAAGAAACTGAAGTAAGCTGCAATGTACAGGCAGGTGGTATCATGATCATGCGGCCGTTGCTCATGCACACCTCAAACCGTACTACCAACAACAAACGGCGCAGGGTAGTGCATATTGAGTTTAGCAGGACAACGCTTGCTGATGGGATTGATTGGGCGGAAAGGATTTAATTATCCGGAAGGCCATACGTTTTTCTGGTGGTTCCGTAAGGAACACCAATGCCTGTAAAGAAATCTCTAAGCATTTGATATTTTTGTGTGCACGGTATTCCTTCATCTATTTTTCTTGATTCAGATTCACTTTGTTGACAGTGAAAGCAGATGTCCAAATGATCGATAACTTTCCCATTTTTATCAAGAAAAACAATTGAGTTGCGGGGTTCAAAGCAGTTGGCGAATCCTACTATCAGGTAATTTTTCATGCCGCTGTAGCCATAGTTATAGATAATATCAGTGAATTTTTCTATCTCTTTAGTGCTTAATATTTTCGATTGTTTAACATTGTCGTATTTCAAACGGTGATTTTCAATAATGATGCCCGAAGCTGTGTCCGGTTCTTGCTTAGGCTTAGGAGAACCTGTTGAATCAATAATTGTGTCGTGGTTTTTTTCAGGACCTCCTACATAAGATATCGCTATTATTTTAGCGGCAACTGAAAAAGGATATTTCTTTAACCGTTGAGCAACGGTAAACTTATTTGTATATAAGCAATTATCAAATTCAAGTTTATAGCCCTTAATGCTTTCGCGAGGATAGGTTACGTTATATACAATTTTTCGTTGCAGGTGTTTAACTTTTTTATGTGCTGTAGTATCGGCTAAATATGAGTGCAAGCAGGTGCCGTTGGCGTACCCTGCAAGATTTATCAACAATAATAAGCAGATAGTCAATTTGAATTTCATCTGCTAAAACTAAATATAAAATTGATTTTCCTACCCCTTCAAAAACGAAAGGATCTTAGCATTTACGGTGTCGGCCTTTTCAATCATGGGTAAATGTGCTGCGCCATCAACAGGGAAAAAGTCGGTCTTTAATACGCTGCGGATAGAATCGCTGAAACGTGGCAATACTGTTTTATCAGCTTTACCCCATATCAGTAATACGCTTTTGCCTGCACTGTTGAGGCAGGTATTGCTCTCACGACCATTTTGATTGTAATTGTACAGCGTTGAAACCAGCGCGTTTCTAAACCCTTTATACTCCATTTGGGGGAGGTAACGGTTTATCCACCCGGGGTGGTTTTTGGGATAAAGAAAATCGGTTGTTTGTCCTTTTGCTCTTTCGTCGGAGTTCACGGCTTCGTTATAAAGTGTGAAATATTGCGGAGCTACCGGCTTTTTTTGTTCATATACCGGGTCGACAAGGATTAGTTTGTTAACCATACCGGGGTGACTGCAGGTAAAATTGGTTATCACCGCGCCGCCAAATGATACGCCAGCTAAATTTATTTTCCCGCTTAATTTAAGTTGATTAATGAGATCGAGCAATTGCGTATTGTAAAGCTCCTGGTTATAGGGAACATCGGGCCTGTCTGAATAGCCGCGGCCATACATATCATAGCGTAATACCCGGTATCCTTTTTTTATCAAAAAATCGTACGTTGGGTCCCAGATATAATAGGGTACGCTAAAACCGTGAACAAGTATAACAACCTGGGCACTATCAGGGCCTTCAAGCTGGTAATGGGTTACGCCCTGACTTAATTTGATAAAGCTGCCAGGGATGTTTATGCGGCTGGCATCGGTTAAGGTTTTGGTTTCTTTATTGTTATACCTATAGAAGCCGTATAGTATTAATGACGCGGCCCCGACAAGAAATATCACAATTATAATGCTTACTTTAAGTATTTTCATGCGGTATTAGATGTTGGTTTCTAAAATACAGAAATATTTATACTACAGTTAGTTAAATAATTATATCTATTGTAAAGAGTATATGAACATTACTATAATAGGCTCTGGCAACGTAGCAACCCATATGGCAGCAGCGTTTAAAAATGCAGGCCACCGTATTGTGCAGGTATATAGCCGCGATATGCAGCATGCCGCGCTGCTGGCTTACCATGTAGCTGCCGAAGCTGTTGATAACCTTGACAATATTAATCCCGATACGGGATTGTTTGTTGTTTCGGTTAAGGACGATGCTATAACGACTGTTGTTAAAGCGTTGTCGGCCCATAAAAAGTTAATAGTACATACATCGGGCTCAACCGATTTGAACAGTTTGCTGGCTTTTACCCCGAAGGCCGGTGTATTTTATCCCCTGCAAACGTTTAGCAAGATAAGAGAGGTTGATTTCAGATCTGTCCCGCTCTGTCTTGAAGGTGCTGACGACAGTATACTTGCTGATTTAAAGCAGCTGGCATTTACCATCAGTAATAATGTATATAGCGTTAACTCCGCCCGGCGCAAAATATTGCACCTTGCCGCGGTATTTGCCTGTAATTTTCCCAATTATTTGTACGGGGTTGCCCAGGACCTGCTTGCGCAAAATCAAATGGAGTTTAACATGCTGCGCCCCCTGATCATGGAAACTGCCCAAAAAGTGCTTGAGCAGGAACCGCGCAATGTACAAACCGGCCCTGCCGTGCGTAATGACGGCGGCACTATGGCTGTGCACATGCAGATGCTGAGCGAGATGCCTATGTTACAGGAAGTTTATACTTTATTAAGTCAGGGTATTATCAAAAACAATAAAGGGTTTACCGCACCCGAGTAATTTTGTTACTTTTGCTTAAATGAACATTTATAAAATAAAGATCAATTTCGAGGAAAAAGGGCACGAAAGCGTTGAGTTACCTATAGCCGAAGGAGAATCTGTATTAGACGTATGCCTGGAGAATGGCATTGAACTACAGCACAATTGCGGTGGTGTTTGCGGATGCAGCACATGCCATGTTTATGTAAACAAGGGGATGGATAATATCCAGGAGATATCCGATAAAGAAGAGGATTTTATTGACAGGGCTGTTAACCCGCGCATTAATTCGCGCCTGGGTTGTCAGTGTGTGATTGTTGATGGCGACATTGAAGTTACCCTGCCGGATCAGTCGCAGTTTTTAGGCCACTAATATTTGCATCAATCCGTTTAAACAATAAATAAAACGTATAATTTACAACGTATTAGCGTAACCCCCGGGTAGTACGTAAAATCAACAACAATGAGCGATAATAAATTTGCCTTACCAATTCACTGGAATGATTATGAAGATATTGCCATTGAACTTTATGAAAAGTTTGGTGACGATTTTGACGAATCAAAAATATACCGCATCCGTTTTACCGAACTGCTGGAATGGGTATTGAGCCTGCCTAATTTTGCCGGTACCCGTGCCGAATCAAACGAAGGCCACCTGGAGCAGATCCAGTCGGCCTGGGTATACGAGTGGCGGGATAATCAATAATTCAATTGGCAGTTTTGAGCTGGCGGTTTGCAGTTTTAAATTTGCGATTAGCAGTTTAGCACGAAGCAAACATTCTATAATAAAAAAAATCGGTGAAATCACAACCATGGAATCATTCCTGAATAAATTAAAAGATATTACTACCCTCATTTTTGATGTGGATGGCGTTTTAACCGACGGATCTGTTTTTGTAACGGAAGCGGGCGAGCAAAGCCGCGCCTTTAATATTAAAGATGGCTACGCGCTGCAGTTAGCTGTTAAATGCGGTTATAATGTTTGCGCGATATCGGGCAGCCGCTCAAAAAGTGCCATGTACAGGTTAAACAGCCTTGGCATCCAGGATGTGTATATGGGCACACATACCAAATCGCAAAGGTTCAAGATTTATCTGGAAGAAAAAAGCATAATCGCCACCAACGTTTTATACATGGGCGATGACATTCCCGACCTGGAAGTGATGAAACTTGCAGGATTACCTGTTTGCCCTGCCGATGCTGTTGAAGAGATCAAAGCGGTTAGCGCTTACGTATCGCCCTACGGCGGCGGCAAAGGCTGTGCCCGCGATATCATTGAAAAAGTGCTCAAGGTTCAGGATAAATGGATGAGTAAACAGGCGTATAGCTGGTAGGGTTTGGTCCATAGTCCATAGTCGATAGTCCATAGATCATGGAATTAACCCGGCAGATCATGGTTATAAATAGTTTTGTTGCTACTATGATCTATGAACCATTTGCCATGAACTAATCAATGCAGCTGCCATGATCTATGAACCATCAACCATGAACTAAAAAATGCTAATCAATGCAGCTACCATGATCTATGAACCATCAACCATGAACTAAAAAGATATGCACACCATCCCACCCGTAATTCTCGCGTCAAAATCGCCAAGGCGGCAGGAGCTGCTCCGGCTTATGGATATTGATTTCAGGGTTGTGCTTAAAGATGTTGATGAGTCATTTCCCGAAGGGCTTGGCCCAACAGAGGTTGCTTTACATATAGCCCGTAAAAAAGCAGAAGCATTTGATGAAACGGTAAAGGATGAGGTTGTACTTACTGCCGATACCATAGTTTGTATTGATGGTCTGATACTGGGTAAACCCGAAACCGGTGCACATGCTATCGAAATGCTGCAAATGCTGTCGGGCCGTGTACACCAGGTTATTACCGGTGTATGTTTGTTATATAAAGGACGTTATAACAATTTTTATGATCTTACCGAAGTGTTCTTCCGTAAGCTTTCTGATGCCGAGATTAGTAATTATGTAGATAAGTATCGGCCACTTGACAAGGCCGGATCATACGGCATCCAGGAGCTGATAGGCTTGATAGGCATCGAACGGATTGAAGGCTCATATACCAACGTTGTTGGTTTACCTACTCAAAAGGTTTATGCACAGTTGCTTAACTTAAGCAAATAGATTTCCCCGTATTACATACTCACACACCGGCGCAAGTATTGTGTGGCTGCCTGTGCGGGGATTACTTGTGCCTTTCGCAAACCATTTTATTGTCGTTACAGTTTCGCTAAACATCGTCAATTTTGATTATGCGTGTTTTTCCGGTACAATTAAATAAATAATTATTTAATTTAAACCTTTGTTTCCTGCATAGTCTAACGTGTTAAATAAAGGGAGTAATTTGTCATGAAAAAAACTATTAATACTGGGCTGGTGTTACTGCTGGTGGCCGCCTTGTCTGCATGCAGCAGTTACAATTATTACACCGCAGCCCGAAACAAAACAGATTTATCCGCTTACCGTACATTTGCCTGGCTACCTCCTGCAACCATGACCAATAAAGCCGGCGCAGTTGTAAAAAAGGAAGTGGCTGATGAAAGGGTTAAGGACGCGGCTATTTCGGCATTGGAGAACAAAGGGTTAAAATTCCAGGAAAATAACCCCGATTTGCTGGTAAGTTATACCACAGTTACCGGCAGGGGGATGAAAACTGAGTTTTATCCTTATTACTATGGCGGTTACCCGGGCTTCGGTTTAGGATTTGGCTGGGGTTGGGGCTATCGTCCGTTTTATGGTTATGGCGGCTGGGGTTGGGGATATCCTTATGGTTACGGTTATGGCGGCGGCGGTTATGCCCGTGTGCCTTACAAAGAAGGTACCCTGATTATCGACATTATGGATGCCAGGTCACGTAAACTGGTATGGCGTGGCTTTGGCGTAGGTGAGCTGCACAATCCGCAAAAAACAGTTAAAGAATTGCCGAAAGTAGTTAACGGTATTATTGAACAACTGGAACTTAACCAGGTACAACAACAGCCTCAGGTACCCATGAGAAAAGCGTAAAAGATTTGCTGATCGATTTATTGAACTAATGCAAAAATCCCTTTAGGCCTTAAGCCTGAAGGGATTTTTGTTTACGATATAAATGAATTGCAGCAAAAGTAAATACAGCAACAGCCAAAACAATAACCCAGGCATCAAGAGGGCAAGTAGCGTCGCCGTCGGCATTATCACATGGATTATCTAACTGGGCAACACAGCTTAAGGTGCCGGCCGCAAAAACAAGGGCGGTTAAAAAGAACTTTTTTTTCATATGCACAAATCGCTTGTTATTGTTTTAAAAATTTACTGGTGCCAATCAACTGCTTGGTTTTGTTATCGGTAACCCTTATAATATATGTCCCGGGTACCAAACCGGCCACGTTGTTTTTCCAGTAAAGCTGTGTGATATTTACTGCCTTCAATATTACACCGCTGCTGTTAGTTACCTGAATATTATAATTTGCTGAAGCGTTGGTTTGCCCTATGGTTAGGTTTAATGTTTCCGTTACCGGGTTGGGATATATCGTAAGCAGGCTATTGCTTATGTTATTTTTTGTATTGGCATACATTAACGGCAGCTCTTTTGACAGGCTGATATCATTGTTTAAATCAGTTAACTGAACACGATATTTATTTAAGCCTTTTGCCGGGTTAGGGTCGGTATAAGCGTAGGTACCCAAACCGTTCGATTTTATCACATCCAGATCTTCCCAGGTTTTACCGTTATCGGTGCTTCTTTGCAGCGTGAATGTGGTGTAGTTGGCCTCATTTTCAACAATCCAGGTTGTTTTAGCCCCGCCGGTTGCTTTTACGGCATTAAAATCAAGCAGTCGCAGGCCCAACGCAGGTGATTGGCGCAATATCAGCTGAAAACGATTTTTACCAAAGGTAGCCGGGGTACTTTTATCAATATTGTAGCTATAAACGTTGTTGTGTTTAAGATCCAGCGAATCTTTAGTAAAGTTATCCTTAAGCCATATTTCATAAATAGCAGGTAGTTTGCTAAGTGCTCTTAGCTTTAATTGATATGGCCCCGATGTTGTGGCGTCGGATGTTAGGGGGATGATCTCCTGTTGCTTTTTTGGGAAGGGCCGGTGATGGATAACGGTTTTAACGCTATCGCTTGACAGGGCAGACAAGGCTATCTGCGCACCATTGGTCCCCAGGTCTTCCGCGTCTTTACTATTTTCAAAAGCTGTACCGGCGTCGTTGTTAAATGCAATAACAATATCATCGGTATTAATGGAGTCCTTTATCATTTGCAGCCTCAATATCGGTTCGGCCAATGATGATGAAATTTGTTGTGATGCTGCTGATTGTGCTTCGGCAGCCTTCAATATGTCCATGTCGGCAGCTGTGGCCGCCAGTTTTTGTAACCCCTTATCAGCAGGGGTACTTAATAAGGCTATCAGATTTGATGCCGTTGGTTGCGTTGTTGACTTCGCCGATTCCCTGAAAGTTAATGACTGCGAAGCTGAGGTAGCCTGTATAAAAAACGCCTGCCCGCTGGCTATCATATTACTTGCGTAGCCATCGCTTGAAATGCCGGGATTAATATTGGTAGTTGTATCTGCCGTTGATATAGCTGTCGATTTTTGCATGTAGCTGGCATACTGCTTTGTTTTGGGATTGTAAACCCATATTTTGCCCGGAGCCGATAGAGTTGCAGCCGAAGATACCTCTGAGGGGAAACCGGCCCCGTAAATTGATGATGTGGCGGAAACGGTTGTTGTTGTGCCCCTGCGGTTAAATTTTTCCCAATTGATGGTGGCCGCGTAAGGATTTCCAATTAGGTTATATCCGTTTACCTGGCTGCCGGTAGTATTGCTGAATAAGAGGCTGGTTGTGCCGCTGTACCAGTTGGTTACTGTAATATTACCTGTATTTAATGTACCGGTTGTTGTTAAAGTAGTGTTGGTAGGTACATAGCTTGCGGTTGTTGACGTTGCAAGGTCGGCGGCTGTCCTGTCACCCCTGAAAAAGAAAAGGAAGCCGTTGCCGACAGGTATGGTATGTGAGCCGTCGGTATCAAAAACATAAGTTGGCGAGGAGTTAATATTGTTAATGCCCCTGAAATTACCGGCTGTAAAAGACGCCTGCGACGAGGCTATATTTTCCCTGAAGCAGTAAATTGTGGGATTGCCCGATTTATCAAAGCCGCCTGTTGTGCCTGTAGTACCGGTTATCCATGATGAGTTTTTAAGGTAATTTATACTGATTACCTTGGCTGCTGAACCTGTATTAACAGGTGATGAAAGTAACCTGTACCCCCTGTTATATGAATTGCCGCCGCTTATAAAACGCTGTACGTTTACATTGCCTGTAATTGCTGTTCCGGAAGGGATAGCATCTACAGTGGCCGAACCTGTTGCATCGGAGTTTAATGTTAAAACACCACCGGCAGCAAGGGTAGCTGTACCGCCCATAGTAAGTATACCCGAGGATGATACCGCGAATTTACCTGTGCCCGACATGGTTTTTATACCGCTGCCATTAACAGTAACATTATTGAATTTTGTGCCGTTGGTGCTGTTGTCTGTAAGAGATTGAGCGCCAGCTTTGCTAAAAAACACTGTTCCGGTGCCTGCCGTAAACGTGCCCGTGTTGGTGTAATCGCCATTGAAAGTTAGTGTGCCCGAGCCGGCTGTAATAACAGCGCTGTTAGTAGTGTTACCAGTAATGCTAATATTGCCCGAACCCTGGGTTACGTTTGCTGAATTGGTCCAGGTTCCTGTAACGGTTATAACGGGGTTGTTCGTGTTAAGGTCTATTGCACCACCGCTTGTGATCCAGTTTCCGCTTACGGTTAGTGCGCCTCCGTCGACAGTTTTGGCTGCTGCCCCTGATAAGGTAAGGTTATCATAGTTGGATGGGTTTGTACCTATAAAGCTGTCATTAGTAGCGTATACTGTTTGTGTGCCCGAAGTTGCCGCATAATTTACAAGTCCTGTACCGCTTCCGCCGGTGGTGAAATCGATAGTGCCACCTGTAGCAGCACTTATTGGGGTATTACCTGTTAAAGTTAATGTGGAGGCGCCGGTACCGGTATCCATATCAACTAATGCGGCGTTGGTTACAGTTACTATACCATCATTCCTGTTTACATAGTTTGAATTGGTGGTGGCTATGTTGCTTGCAGTTAATGATCCTGAATTTAGATGAAATGCCGCATTATTAACCGAATAGTTTTGCAGGAACCCGAAGGCATAATAACCAATTGCCGACGATGTTGTATTTAACGATAACGAGTTGGTGATATTAAATACAGGGACTGTTGTATTGATGGTAGTGGTATTTGATGTTGGCGAGGTAAATATGTTTGGCGCAGGTGGCGTTGTATTATCACCGACTATAAATGAGCTACAGCTTAACGTTGCGGTTCCTGAACCCGTAATGGTTGTTGTTACATCACCGCTGCTGCTGTTGTGATTTTGTGTTATGGCGCCGTTTACCGTAAGTGAATAGGTGTTATTGATGGTTAAGGTAATTGACGGAGACCCGAATAGGGTGCTGGTTAAAGGGCCAAATACCATGGATGCTATACTGGGTACGCTGCTTTGAACAATAGGCTGGTTTTTAAATGAAACAACGCCTATGCGTGCCACATTGGTAGAAGTTGGCACGGTTGCCGGGCTCCAGTTACCGGTATTGTTCCAGTTATTGTCCGAAGCGCCCGTCCAGTCAATTGCATTTGCAAAAGTTATGATATTACCATTTGACGAAGGACCCGTATAAGTGATGGCCGAACTGTTTTCATTCCCGGTAAGGGTATTAATGCTTGTGACGGTAATGGTACCTGTAGGGCTCCCGCCATAGTTGAGTTGGCTTTTTACTGTACCGGTCCAAAAATAATACCCGGGCACCGAGTATGACCCATCAGTATTACCCGAACTCGTTATAAGATCGCCCACATTGTAATTCTGTATAGCGTTCCCGGTATAAGTTACCGAACTTATCAATGCATCAGACGAGGTAGAATAATACGAATCATCCGATCGGTACAAACTCCCTGAGCTATTGAAATAGGCCTCGAACCCTGCCCCGGATGTGTTCATTACCAGCTGATTAATAACAAAGTTTCCTCTTGATATTATTTTTAACCCGTAAAGGGTTACGCTTTCATTTTCATAATAGGCAGGTTGTGTTACATTATTAGCCGTTCCGTTTGCTCCTGTGGCGGTAAATTGAAGTACACGGGTATACATATCAAAATTATCCCATTGAAAGCGGCCGGCAGTGGTACATGTTGATTCGAGATAAGAATAATAGTAAGTGCTGTAGCTGCCGCCCGTTGTACTTGTACTTGAAGCAACAAGCGTTTTGGCTGTGGTCATGCCTGCTACAAAAACATCCTTGAAAATTGCCCAGCGGCCGTTTTTCAAACGTTGTACTTTGATCATGTATGTTTGCTGATCATTGGCCATTGTAGCGTTTAGGAGCTCGTTATAATGGCCCGAGTAGATATTATTGTCATACCTGTACCGTAAGCTAAGCGTAGTGCCCGTATGGGTTATATAAATACCCTGCATGTTATTGGTGGTATAATCGTTGGCAATAAGCCAATAACGCCAGGTATTGTTGCCGACAGCCATCACGTCGGGATCAGAGGGGCCTGTACTGCTGTTGTTTTTATAAATAAAGTTCCACTCAAAATCATTGGCGGTAAGATCAACGCTCCCGGATGTGCCGCTTCCGACAAAATCCCACCTGATGGCACTTATAGCGTTGGTTGCAGGTACTGCGGATCGCAGGCTTACCGAGCCGTTTAAAGGACTTGTAGTTGATGCATCTATGGTAACTGATGAACTTGTGCGGGTGGCATTACCAACCCCGGTCGCTCCTAATGATGTTGTAGTACCGGCAGAGGAAGTTTCAAAGTTATTGTAATAGTAGGTAAGGTTATCGCTGGTTTCCTGGGCCGCAACTGCACTGATCAGGCATAGCAGATATCCGGTAAATAACACGCAGCGTAATTGTGTTTTCAAATTAATAGGGTTTCGGGCGAATAATGTCAATAATGATGCTGATTCAATAAAAATGGGATTAAAGTACAAATTTCAACTCAAATATGGGTTTGTGTTGCCAATGGCATCAGTCGTGATGTCTTTTATTGAAAAAATGGAAAATTTGAAGAAATTAATTATTGATTATTGTTTACACACTTTGGGGAATATTTTCCACTATGCTTTTAATCAATAAGCAGGCTGTTAACTTACAGTAAGGGCTAATTAATCACTGCGCAATGATAAATATATCAAAATATTCCTGTTAGGAGTGAGGATTTTTGTTTCCGGTAAAAAACTGTTCAGGTTTGAGTGGAGGTTATGTGTCCTGTAAAAATCATCACCATTGACTTTAGTCGACCGAATGGCAGTTAACATGACGATGATTACATGTTACATGTGTGTTTCAGAGCGGCGTCGGATAAGTGTTCAATTTTTAAAAAAACGGGTGTTCAACTTTTTGTAGTACGGAATTGTAATATTCTGATTATCAATGCATATGTGTTCAATTTGTATTTTATATAAAATGTAAGTGTTTGATAATCAGTGTTTGTTTGTTTTGAAAAATACGCCAGGTGTTCCACATTAAAAAATTGAACACCTGGCGTTATATACTTTATTTAACCTGTTGGCTGTTATTGCCGCGGTTAAGATCAGGCAGGGCGTTGTCGGGATCAATGGTCACCGATTCAGCTTCCTGTGTGGTAGGCAGGGTACAAGTGATTTGTCCGGATTGCAGCCAGGTCTCAACCGGCAGGTAAAAGCGTTTTTTGCTGCCATCTTTAAATTTAACCTCAACAGTAAACGGCATGGGCAGTTGCTCTTTGTTTACCGCTTTGATGGTGATACCTTTGGATGCATCTTTACCTGCATATTTTGCGTCGATAAGGGCTATATCAATCAGCCAGTTATTGTAAAACCAGCCCTTCCAAAACCAGGAAAGGTCTTCGCCGGCTCCATTCTCCATCGAACGGAAAAAATCATCAGGCTGTGGGTGTTTGTAAGCCCACTGGTTAATGTAGTTTTTAAAGGCATAGTCAAACCTGTCTTTCCCTAAAATTTGCTCGCGCAGCAATACCAGGCCAAAGGCTGGCTTATAGTAGGTAAGCGGATGGCGGTATTTTTCGGGGATGGCATCAGGAGCCGTCATAATACTTGGCGATTGCGGATCAAGCAGTGATGGGATAATCTCATCGGCGGGGTTGCCGCCGCCGGGTGCGTATTCACTATCCCGCTTAGGGGCGTATTCGCCTTTATTAAAAGCATCGGATGCATATATATCGATAAAGGTGTTAAGGCCTTCATCCATCCAGGCATAACGGCGCTCGTTTGATCCTATAATCATCGGGAACCAGTTATGGCCTATCTCGTGGGCTGTTACCCAGTAAAGCACGCTGCCTTTATCGGTAATACCATCAAACACAATACCCGGGTACTCCATGCCGCCGGCAATACCGGCCTCGTTGATGGCTACCGGGTAAGGGTATACAAACCATTTTTCAGAAAAATACTCAATTGATTTTTTGAGATATTCGGTAGCCCGGCCCCAGGCATCGTTGCCATAGCTTTCGGCAGGGTAAACGCTCATTGCCAATGATTTTTTACCACCGGGCAGGTTCACCCTCGCTGCATCCCATATGTAAGCTTTTGATGCACCAAAGGCAACGTCACGGGTATTGAGCATTTTGAAATGCCAGGTGAGGGTGCCCTTGTTAACCGGGCGACTGGCCGGATCATTAACTTCGGCCAAATCACGGACCATGATGGTTTTATCACTGTTGCGGGCTTGGTCTAAGCGGGCTATTTGTTTAGCGGTCAAAACCTCCTTTGGGTTAAGCAATTCGCCTGAACCTGCTACGATCATATCCCATGGTACGGTTACCTGGTAATCGATATCGCCATAATCTAAATAAAACTCGCCACTGCCCAAAAATGGCAGGGTGTCCCAGCCGTGGCTGTCGTCATAAACACACATGCGTGGAAACCACTGAGCTATTTCGTAGATCTTGCCGTTTTTGGTATCACAATAATCAGTACGGCCACCAAATGTATCGGGAATGGTATAATGATAATTGATGCGCAGCTTTATAGCACCTTTTTGCAGCGGATGTGCAAGGCGCACCTGCATGCGGGCGTCAGTAATTACATAAGGTACAGGTTTAACCACATCACCATTATCAATCGAAACGGATTCTATCTGGTAGCCGCTGGTGTGCTGGTCGGCGCCGGGTGTATGGTTTGTGAAGAAGTTAGAGCGGGCATCCTGTTTATAAGTATTTTGATCAAGCTGCAGCCAAAGGTATGGCAATGCATCCGGGCTGTTATTGGTATAGTTGATCACCACGGTACCGCTGATGGTTTTCTTTACTGTATCAAGGGTAACTTTCAGGTTATAGTCGGCCCGGTTTTGCCAGTACCTTGGTCCGGGCGCACCATTGGCCGAATGGAAATCGCTACCTTTTTCGGTATAAAACATAGGCGAGAAGGCCTCCGCCGGGTTATAGTTTGACGACGTATCGTTTGGATTGAGTTTCCTTTTTTGCGCCGACGCGCCAAGTGCTAAAACCGACAGTAAACCAATGCCGATAAATTTTAATTTCATGGTGTGCATTTAAGCACCCAATATACAAAGGATGGGACTAAAATTTGATTTTATAGATATTTACTTATCAGCATAATAAAAAAGCTATTTTAGTGCCTATAAAAACTAAACTTGCACTTCCCTGTAAATCTACCTTTAGGCAATTCATCAATTCCCGTACATTTTATTTGCGAGACACTCTCGTACTTTTTAGGTTACCGGTATTACGCGTGGCTACGTAAACGTTCGACAGATAAGATCAGTACTGAACACAGGCTCATCATCTTTATCGGTGCGGCGGCAGGCGCATTTATTGGTTCGCACCTGGTTGGGATCTTTGAAAACCCACCTTTGCTGTTCTCGCATTTCAATATCATCTATATTATGGGCAATAAAACCATAGTGGGTGGGATGCTTGGTGGATTGATAGGTGTTGAGCTTACCAAAAAGCAGTTGGGCGTAACCGTGTCATCCGGCGATTTGATGGTTTACCCATTGATCCTGGCTATGGTTATCGGCCGTACCGGGTGCTTTTTGGCCGGGCTGGAAGATGGGACTTATGGCATAGCCTCCAACCTGCCCTGGGCTATTGATTTTGGTGACGGCATCCGCAGGCATCCCACAAATTTGTATGAGATTATATTTTGGCTGATGCTCTGGGTTGTGCTGAAGTTTATTGAACAAGATCACCGTTTTGCCGATGGCGCGAGATTTAAAGTATTTATGGCAAGTTACCTTGTCTTCAGGTTACTGGTTGAATTTATTAAGCCCGATTATTTTTTCAGTTTTGGTTTGTCGGTAATTCAGTTGGTTTCTATCGCCGGTATTTTGTATTATTATAAAGTATTTTTATATCCTAAAAAGCTGTTTATAAACCATGCCTGAACGCCCGTATATATACTATGATTTTACGCTAAGCATTTGCTCTACCTGTTTACGCCGGGTTGATGCCAAAATTGTTTTTGAGGATGATAAGGTTTACATGCTTAAAAACTGCCGCCAGCATGGCTTTGAAAAGGTACTGATAGCCACCGATGTAGAATATTATAAAAACTGCCGCAACTATGCCAAGCGGAGTGAGATGCCGCTTAAGTTTAATGCCAAAACACATTATGGCTGCCCGTATGATTGCGGCCTGTGCCAGGATCATGAACAGCATTCGTGCCTTACCGTAGTTGAAGTAACCGACAGGTGTAATTTAAGCTGCCCAACCTGTTACGCCATGTCATCACCCACATACGGCAGGCACCGCACTTTGGCCGAAGTTGAACAGATGCTGGATGTTGTAGTGGCGAATGAAGGTCAGCCGGATGTGGTGCAGATTAGCGGGGGAGAGCCGACGGTGCACCCGCAGTTCTTCGAGATCCTGGATATCGCCAAAACAAAGCCCATTAAACATTTAATGGTGAACACCAACGGCACCCGTATAGCTAAAGATGAGAATTTTGTAAAGCGGCTGGCCACTTACATGCCCGATTTTGAGATCTACCTGCAATTTGATTCTTTCAAAAAAGAAGCGCTGGAGCAATTGAGGGGAGAAGATCTGCGTGAGGTAAGGCAAAAGGCCATTGAAAATCTTAACAAGTACAATCTGTCCACAACGTTGGTAGTTACTTTGCAAAAAGGTTTAAATACCGATGAATTAGGTACAATTATTGAATACGCGTTGCAGCAACCCTGTGTTCGCGGGGTAACCTTTCAACCCACACAACAGGCCGGCAGGTTAGAGAATTTTAATGAACAAACCGACCGGTACACCCTAACGGAAGTACGTAACGCGATACTTGAACAAACCAGTGTATTCAATAAAAACGACCTGATTCCGGTACCTTGTAACCCGGATGCCCTGGTGATGGGTTATGCCCTTAAGCTTGGAGGCGAAGTGATTCCGCTTACAAGAATGATAAACCCGGATGACCTGTTGGATAATTCAAAAAATACCATTGTTTATGAAAATGATGAGCGCCTGAAAGGGCATCTGCTCAATATGTTCAGCACGGGTAATTCGGTTGACAAAGCTAAAGAACACCTGCACTCGTTGTTATGCTGCCTGCCTGAAATTGACGCGCCAAGTTTAAGCTATGATAACCTTTTTAGGGTGATCATCATGCAATTTATAGACGCTCAGAATTTTGATGTACGGGCTATCAAAAAATCATGTGTGCATATCGTAAATAAGGACATGCAGATCATCCCCTTTGAAACGATGAACATTTTTTACAGGGATGATAAGCGGAAATATCTTGAACAATTAAGAGGAGAAATTTTGGTATGACAGAGGAAGAACAATTACAACCACTCAATCAGCTTCCTGGCAACAAGCCCCAAGGTGGAATCAAGATAGTCGGAATTAACCTGGCAGTATTTGTTGGTTATACCTTACTTAGTCTGCTGACCGATGGCGGTGTAATAGCTGGGTTGCTAATGATTGCCCAGGTGATTGTTTGCATTATACTTTCATTGTATTTCCGTAAGTGGAGTTGGTTTTTAGGCGGCTTACTGGTTTTAGTAATTGGTTTTTCAACGTGTGTTGCAATAATAAGGATTTAGTATCTCACACGTTGAAATAATGGAAACGCAAAAGAAGGACCCCGGTAGTAATAAAATGATAGTTGTAGGCATCAATTTAGCGATATTGGCTGCTTACACTATATATTTCAGATGGGTTGCTAATGAGGAGCTTATCATATTAGCTGAAGCAATTTTTATTTTTTTGCATGTAGTACTGTGCCTGATATTGGCAATTTTTGCTTTGAGAAAAGAATTTCTGTTCAGCGCACTCGTAGTACTGCTGATCGGTTTTTCATCATGTTGGGTGGTTTTCTCCATTTAGCCTAACATCCCCGCCAAAACCCCTTCTTTTAATGAGTTAGTACACATGCTCACCTTATGGAGATCCAGCGCATGCATAATAAAGCGGGTTACCAACGAAGCCGCCACGATCATATCAACCCGAACCGGAATAATGCCCGGATTACCCACCCGTTCTTTATGGCTTGAGAGGATGAGCTTATTGGTGATGGTTAACAATTCTTCTTCTTCAAAATCATAGTGTTGGATACTCTTGAGATCAAATGATTTTGCTTTTTCGGTTTCTACGAGCCCTGCGAAAGTTTCAAATGAGCCGGATGAGCCAACAAGGATATCAATTTCAATACCGGTGGTGGCAATGAACAGATCATTCAGTGTATCCTCCAGATATAAATTCATGGCCTCGATAGAGGCAGGGGGGATAGGGTCTGTATGGTGAAACTGGTCCATGAGGCGTGCCGCGCCAACTTCAAAGCTTTGTTTCCACAGGATTTTATCGGTATTGCCTAAAATAAATTCTACACTGCCGCCCCCAATATCCATAATGAGCGAGTTTTTGTTCGATAAGCATCCGCTTAATTTTACGCCATTGTAAATAAAAACTGCTTCCTGCTCTCCGTCAATGATCTCGATAGCAATGCCTGTTTGAGTTTTAACCTCTTTAATAAAGTCTTTACCATTTGAGGCATTCCGCAGGGCCGAAGTTGCTATCGCCCTAACGCCGGTAACATTGTTGGCGTGGATAAGCTCATTAAAGCGTTGCATAGTATTTACCCCACGCTGAAAGGCTTCGGGTAAAATATATCCTTTGTTAATACCGCCCTCACCAAGTTTAACGGCTTCAGTGATATGTACAATTTCATGATAGTTATGGATATCGCCTTCGGCAATCAATAAATGGAAGGTATTTGTACCCAAATCCATTACTGCAACGCGTTTACTCATACGGCTAAAATAGTTTTTTTGAGCCTAAAGCTGAAGGCTTTTTTAGCTGAAAGCCGAAGGCATAAAGCAAAAAGCTATTCAAAGCTTTAAGCCTTCTGCTTTCAGCTTTTAGCTCAAAAATTACTCTTTATAAAAGAACCACTTAGCCAGTTCTTTATAGCTTGCTTTTTTGCCATACATTAATACACCTACCCGATAGATCCGCGCAGCAACATAGGTGGTAAATAAGAAACCTATTACCATTAAGCTCATCGATAAAGCAACCTGCCAGGGTGGTGGGTCAAACGGGATCCGTACCATCATAGCTACCGGTGCCGTAAAAGGTATCATGGAAAGCCATACCGCCAAGGGGCTATCCGGCGCGCGGAACAATACCGATACCGATAAAATATAAGTGAACAATAGAGGCATGGTAATAGGAAACATAAACTGCTGGGTTTCGGTTTCGCTGTCAACTGCCGAGCCTACGGCAGCAAACAGGGCGGCGTATAAAAGATATCCGCTTAAAAAGTAAAATATAAAGCAACCCATAATATACCCGAACGGAATGGTTTGTAACACCGCAAGCGCGTTTATCATAGGACTGGTTGGAGAGTTAAGCGCGTGGCCAGCTATTTTGGTAGATATTACAGATAAAATTATCCAGGCACCAAATTGGGTTAAGCCAACTAAGCCAACACCAATGATTTTACCCAGCATCAGCTGAAACGGCTTTACCGATGATATGACCACCTCGATAATACGATTGGTTTTTTCCTCAATTACCCCACGCATTACCTGTCCGCCGTATATGAACAGGGATATATAAATGAGGATAGCGCAGGCAATACCAATCAAAATATTGGGACCTATGTTGGCGTTCTTATCGCCTTTGTCAGAAATTTCAATGGCGTTTAATGAAATGTTAGTTCTTTTTATACTGCGTAAAAGGGCTGTGTCAATATGGTGCCGGATGAGGTTATTTGAAAAAGCAATATCGCTCATCTGCTTTTCAATTTCCTCGGAAAGAGGGATAGAGGCCTTCTTTTTTGAAAAGATCTGCACCGAATCTTTCTGTATATAGTTTGCAGGGATATATAAAATAGAAATACCCTCGCTGTCCTTTAATAACTGTTTTGATGATTTAAGATCGGTGAGGGCATAGGTGAACTTTACGTTAGTTACGTCATGGAATTTATTGGCGAAATCGCCGCTTTTATCAATCACGTTAACCGTTTGCAATGATGATAATTTTCCGCTGTCCTTAGCTACCATGGTAACAACGAATCCCATGGCCAGGATCAGCAGCGGTACTACAAATATCATGACGATAAATGATTTTTTTCGTACACGGGTAAGGTACTCGCGTTGTATAATGAGTAATACTTTATTCATGGCCGGTGGAATTTAGGTTTACTTTTTCAATGAAAATTTCGTGCATGCTCGGAATAACCTCCTGCAGCATATTTACCCGCGCTTTAGGAATTAAGTATTGCAATACATCATTGGAGTTATGCCCTTCCTTTAGTTTTATCTTGATATTGTGATTGTCATCATCGGCAATAACCTCGCTCATTATTTCAAAAGGCTGGCTGCCATCAAATGCAATAGGTTCGCCGGCATATTCAATAAGGTAGGTTTCGTTACGATATGAGTTGCGGATATGTTTAACCTTGCCATCCAGTATCTTGTGCGATTTATGAATGAGAGCGATGGCATCACAAAGCTCCTCAACTGATTCCATGCGGTGGGTGGAAAATAAAATAGTGGCTCCTTTTTTATTTAGCTCCAATATTTCGTCTTTAATCTGTTCGGCGTTTACAGGGTCAAATCCGCTGAAAGGCTCATCTAAAATGATCAAATCGGGCTCATGGAGTACGGTTGCCACAAACTGCGCTTTTTGCTGCATGCCTTTTGAAAGCTCCTCTATCTTCTTTTTCCACCAGGTTTCCATCCCCAGTTTCTCAAACCAAAATTTAAGGCGTTTTTGAGCTTCAGTCCGGCTTAAGCCTTTCAAACGGGCCAGGTAGATCATCTGTTCGCCAATCTCCATCTTTTTGTACAAGCCGCGTTCTTCGGGCAGGTAACCGATACGTTCGATGTGCGATTGATTAAGTTTTTCGCCGTTAAAATAAATCTCGCCCGAATCGGGAGCTGTAATTTGGTTAACTATACGGATAAGTGATGTTTTACCGGCGCCGTTAGGGCCAAGCAGGCCAAAAATCTGCCCGCTTTCAACTTCCAAACTTACATCACTGAGTGCACGGTGACCGGCGTATTGTTTAACAATATTGCGGATGCTTAGCATTTATTAAGGTTTATGTATCTGTTTTGCTTGTTAGATGGAGTTAATCAATAAAAGTTACAGCTCTGGTTTATCATATGGCTGGTTGGGGTTATCCATTTCATAGAACGGCTTTTGCCATTGCCGGTTATTGATAACATTTAAGGCTGTTACTGCTATGTATAACCCCACAGCGGGGATGACCAGGTAAACAAGACCGAGATACTTGATGTAGATGCGGTAATCAGAACTTCCCGACAAAACAAGTAGTGGTGGCATTGCGGTATAAAACAACAGGATAAATAACTCACTGAAGGCAAAAACGCGCAAAGGCAACCGGAATTCTGTCGGATGCAGTAAAAAGACTATAACCACAAGGCATATTACAGCGAGCAGATTAACAAATCCGTTCGCTGTGTGAAACATCAATATTTTTTCGACAGGGATGCTAAAAAGACTGATCGCAATATTGATAAGTCCCAGTAGCAAGCTGTAAATTAAATAGATAATAAAAGTGTTGGTGATAAACGGTTTTTCCCTGGTGTATTTTAAGATACTCACCACAAATATCATTAGCCAGGTAAAACAAATCACATGAATAAATGAAGATAAATACCTAAAGATCGGCGGAAAGTTGAGCGTTAAGTTTTGTGTAAAATAGGTTAATAAAAGTACCAATGCGCTTACTATCGATGTGGCAATGGTAAGATAGGCTGTATCACGGGTTGGTTTCATGAGCAGGGTAGGTTTATATTTAAAATGAACGGCATAACAATTTAGCCTAACCGGTAATAAGGTATGGCTGTTTATTGAAATAAAAAAAAGGTGCAATTGTTTTGGTACAAAATACGTTGTTTGTTTAATTATGTGGCCTGCAAATTTATTTTAATTGTTTTAAACTAAATCGTAAGGTTTCAATAGCTTCCTTTTGCCTCGAAATAATTACATACATATAGCCATTATAAATAATGGTATGCGGGTAACCATATTGTCCACCTTTCCACAAACCTTCTTTTTTAAGATGATATAACTCATTAGCTATTACATAATTTTTGTCAAAGCTTTTTCCATCTTGTGATAATGAGAGCACCAGCGGGTTACGGTCATAATGATGAAGTGTATCAGGGATACCAACATAATAAAATCGCTTATCCGGCAACCGCCCGAAATGAAATTTACTGTCATTATCCGAAAATGGAGCTTCCGCCGGGCGCGACCAACTGCTACCGTTATCCCTGCTTTCAGTTAGCCATAAATGGCCTTTCCAGCCTTTGCCGGTTACCCGGAGCAGCATGTGCAGGATCTTGTCATCCGTTTCAAAAAATGAGCCTTCGCAAAGCGGCGGTAAACCTGATTTTGCAGCTGGCGCATAAAACATGGCGGGGTTATCCTGCTTATAAAGTGAATCGGGATAAAAACTGCTCAGCTTCCAGCCTGAAAGCCCGTGGGGATCATCTGTATAAGGAAAAGTAAAATTACCGCTGATGATCAGCCTGCCGCTATTGGTAACCTCCGGGCCATGGTTTGGTACAACAGGCAAATACATATCAAGCGGTTCGCTCCAATGTTCGCCATCGGTGCTGGTTTTGGCCCACAAGTGAGTGTTATTGCGATGTTTGTCGTAATCGCCGTAATAGGCTACCAAAGTTCCTTTATATTGATAAAGCCCGGCGGCGGTGAGAACCGTGAGCGTATCGTTGACTTTGCCAGGAGTGGCTAATGTTTTTAATGCCGACCAGTGTTTAAAATCTTTAGAAGTGGCATAAACCACCCTTTGCCCCGGCGAATCCTCATCAATCATTCCGTTGCTCCATATTGCCACAAAGCGGTCTTTAAAATGAATGATAGAAGCATGATGGTTATAGAGCCATTCTTTATCCGGCGAGTAGATCATTGATCGTTCAATGGTTAGCTTTGGCACTCCGGCTTCGGTTTGGTAATTGTTGCGAATAGCCGGGGTTTGAGCATGGGTATTAAGAACGGATAAAAAAAGGCAGATAACAAAGAGGAACTTGAATTTTGCAGACATGATCCTAATTAACGCAAATTATCCGGTTAGTGAAAGTGGAGTTAAAATTTGCCGAAGTAAAAGCCAGGTTGTAGCTGGGCGGTACTGATAATTGCGGTAATGGTTACCCAAAAACATCGTCAGTAATACAGAACAAACATGTCTGAATGGGGGTTAACAGGGTTAACACATTTTCAATATTTTGATTTTAATGTATTTATAATCAACTATTTATATTTTTTCGGGGTTACACTAAACTGATATTTTTGGCAATTAAGTTTGATACCGATAGTTCACCTGCGTCAAAACCATATTTCGTAACTATATTGTAACATTCATCGCCACTAAATATTTAAATGCGTTTGCCCTGGTCATTAATATGCCAATCTTTTGTAATAAAATCATGGCAATCCCTTTTATTCCAAAAATCAAGGTTCTTTTACTAAATTACAGGCTCTATCAAAATACATCATTTATGAAGCGAGCCTTATTCCTTATACTCACGCTTTCTGCTGCCTTTAATGTATCTGCCCAACAAAAAAAACCTTTAAAACCTGCCGATGTTTACCGCATTCCAACGATAAGCGATCCGCAATTATCACCCGATGGCAAGTGGGTGGCTTATAGTGTTTCTGAAGTTGATACCGCTAAAGACCGCCGTGTATCACACCTGTGGATGCAGAGTTTTGATGGTAAAGAGTCTATCGAACTGACCCATGGTGAGGAGGCTGCCTCGGCGCCGCGCTGGAGCCCGGATGGTAAGTATTTATCATTCCTTTCCTCGCGCGATTCAAAAACAGGCTCACAGGTTTGGCTCATCGACCGCCGGGGTGGCGAAGGGGTAAAACTGACCAATATTAAAGGTGATTTGAGCGATTACGCCTGGAGCCCTGATGGCAAGCGTTTGGTGATGGTGATAGGCGACCCCGAAAATAAAGGCAAAGAAGAACCCAAAACCCCCAAGCCCATAGTTATTGATCGCTATCATTTTAAACAGGATATAGTAGGTTACCTTCAGCACCTGCATAACCACCTGTATTTAATTGATATAGCCACGAAAAAACTGGATACGCTAACCAGGGGCGATAAAGATGAAAGTTCGCCGGTATGGTCTCCTGATAGCAAAACCATTGCATTTGTGAGCAATCGCAGCGCCGATCCCGATAAAAATCAAAATACCGATATTTTTACCATTGATGCCCGGCCGGGTGCCAGCATGCTACAGCTAACCACCTGGAAGGGGAGGGACGGTAACCCGCAATGGAGCCCCGATGGCAGGTATATTTCCTACCTGCGCTCTACCAGCGATGCCGATTATATGATGTATGATCAAAATGTGGTTTGCATAATGGATGTTGTGGGGCAAAATAATAAACCACTTACGCTGCAGCTTGACCGGCCTGCCGCCGCACAAACCTGGGCTAAAGACAGTAAGAACATTGTATTTATTATAACAGATGACCGTACCCGTTATTTGGCCAATATCAATATCAACAGCGGCAAAATCACAACGATTAACAAGGGTGATTATGTTTTCAACGATATAAACACCAACCTTTCAGGCAACTGGGTAGTACAAAAAACAGATCCGTATACCCCTGCCGAGTTATTCGCTCTGGAAGATAAGAAGCTTCGCAGGTTAACTTTCCACCATCAGGCCTGGTTAAACACCGTGCAGCTGGCTTATGTCAAAGGCTTTGAATCAACCAGTGTTGATGGTACAAAAGTGTCTGGTATTATTTTAACGCCCGATAGCGTTCCCAATAAAAAATATCCGTTGATCCTGTTTATTCATGGTGGACCCGTAGGACAGGATGAATTTGGCTTTGATGCTACAAGGCAAACGCTGGCCGCCGCCGGCTATGCTGTAGCTGCTGTGAACTACAGGGGCAGTAATGGCCGCGGGCGGGATTATTGTAAAGCCATTTATGCCGATTGGGGCAATAAGGAGGTAAAGGATTTGCTTGGAGCGGTCGATCAACTCGAGAAATTAGGCATCGCAGATCCTGATAAGCTGGGCATAGGCGGCTGGAGTTATGGCGGCATCCTTACCGATTATACGATAGCCTCCGATACCCGTTTTAAAGCAGCAGCCAGCGGAGCGGGCAGCGCACTGCAGCTTTCAGTTTATGGCAGCGACCAATATGTGTTGCAATACGAAAATGAAATAGGCGTACCGTGGAAAAATGCCGATAAGTGGATCCAGATCTCGTACCCGTTTTTTCATGCCGATAAAATAAAAACGCCGGTGTTGTTTATGTCTGGCCTGAAGGATTTTAATGTGCCAACCATCGGCAGTGAACAGATGTACGAAGCATTGAGGACACAGGGTATCCCAACCGAGTTGATCTTGTATCCTAATCAGTTTCATGGTCTTACCAAACCAAGTTACCAGGTTGACAGGCTGCAGCGCTATGTGGAATGGTATGATAAGTATTTGAAAAAATAATATTTTATGCCCTCAAACGGTTTTTTTATCGTGTTTTATGAAATATGTCCTGTTGATTTTAGGAGGGTTGGCTTCTTTGCCTTTGATTGCTCAAACTGCGAAAAAGCCGCTTAAACCTGCCGATCTGTATAAACAGCCAACGCTGATGGCGCCGCAGCTTTCTCCGGATGGTAAATGGGTGGTTTATGAATTATCTGAGGTGGATACAGCTAAGGATAAGCGTATATCGCACTTGTGGATGCAGAGTTTTGACGGCAAGCAGTCCATTCAGCTTACTTATGGTGATGAGCCGGCATCCACCCCGAAATGGACCCCTGATGGTAAGTTTATTTCTTATCTGTCCGAAAAGGATTCAAAGAACGGCGGGCAGGTTTGGTTGATGGACAGGCGTGGTGGCGAAGGGCACAAGCTCACCGATATTAAAGGTGAACTTGAAGAGTATGCTTGGTCGCCGGATAGTAAGAAGCTGGCATTAATTATAAAAGATCCCGAAAACAAAGGAAAGGAGGTACCCAAAACTACACCTCCTATAAAAATAGACCGTTACCATTTTAAGCAGGATATTGAAGGATATCTGCAGCATCTGCATTCGCATTTGTACTTGTATGATGTAGCCGCAAAAAAGCTGGATACCCTGACCAGCGGTGCCATGGATGATAGCTCGCCGCAGTGGAGCCCCGATGGAAAAACGATTGCTTACGTAAGCAATCATACAGTCGATCCAGATCGGAATGAGAATACAGATATTTTTACGATAGAAGCAAAACCCGGCGCTGAGCCACAACAGCTTACCACTTTTACCGGCCACGATATTAATCCCCTCTGGAGCCCTGATGGTAAGCGCATAGCCTACCTGCGGTCGACAAGCGATGCCGATTATTTTATATACCAGCACGATGTTTTGTACCTGATGGATGCCGACGGGAAAAATAATCGTCCGTTAACTGATCAGTTGGACAGGCCTGTTAGCAATATCGCCTGGAGCAAAGATGGCAAGGACCTGGAATACCTGGTAAGTAACGACAGGATCCGTTATATCAACAGATATAACCTGCTTACCCGTAAATCGTTACTGCTGTATAAAGGGAACCAATGCAGTTTTTCTGATATAATGGGCCATTCGGTAGGTGTATGGATAGGGAAGATGACTACACCCTATATGCCACATGAGCTGGTGGCGATTGAAAACGGAAAAATCCGCCGTTTAACTTTTCATCAGGAGAAATGGCTGAACGAGGTTAAGCTGGCCTATGTGAAAGGCTTCCAGTCGTTTAGCGGCGATGGCACACTGGTTTCGGGGATACTTTATACGCCCGATAGCGTAGTTACTAAGAAAATGCCTTTCATTCTTTACATTCACGGCGGTCCTACCGATCAGGACGAGTTTGAGTTTGATGAGATCAGGCAAACACTGGCTTGTGCAGGTTACGCTGTAGCCGCTGTAAATTACCGCGGCAGTACCGGGCGGGGCATTGAATATACCAAAGCCATTTATGCCGATTGGGGCAACAAGGAGGTGAAAGATTTGCTCGGAGCTGTGGATGAACTGGTTAAACTTGGCATAGCTGATAAAGACCGCCTGGGAATTGGCGGCTGGAGTTATGGAGGAATCCTTACCGATTATACTATAGCGACGGATCCCCGATTTAAAGCAGCATCAAGCGGAGCGGGCAGTGCCTTACAGTTAGCCATCTATGGATCAGATCAATGGGTGATGCAGTACGATAATGAATTGGGAGCACCCTGGAAAAATGCTGATAAGTACATTAAGCTTTCGTACCCGTTTTTTCATGCAGATAAAATAAAAACGCCAACCCAGTTCATGTCCGGTTTAAAAGATTTTAATGTGCCGACCGGCGGGGGGGAACAAATGTATGAAGCGCTGAGATCACAAGGTGTACCGACGCAACTGGTACTTTATCCCGGCCAGTATCACGGTATTACCGTACCAAGCTACCAGGTTGACCGGCTGCAGCGCTATATTGAATGGTTTGATAAATATTTGGCCCCCCACCCCCCTAAAGGGGCAGCTTTTTGATAGGCTAACTTAAAAGGCTCAGATAACCACTTCTGAGCCTTTCCTTTTATTCTGTAAATTCAATAATTCTGAAAATTCTGATTTCAGACGGTTAGCTTTCCCTCCACCGAATCATCAATGGTTTTACCAATAGCTGCCCCTGCAAGTCGTTTTACAAAAGCGATAGCATTGCCATGTTTATTATCCCAGTAATAGCCCTCGGTAGGTTCAACTTTAATAATACTGATGCGCGGGTCGTCGATGCCTTCGGTAAACCACACTTTGAGTGTTGGTTCCCATAGTTCTTTGATCTTTTCTTTGTCTTCGCTGATAGTTGCTATCCCATAAAGGTTTAAAAAATCAGAATATCCTGATCCCTGAAAAAGCAGGTGAACAAACGGGTCTTTAGCCAGCTCGTCGTTTTTGTGACTATCATTAGCACTCAGAAACCAGAAATTGCCTTCATCATCAATTTGCAGTGCTGACATTGGCCTCACCGAAGCGGGTACGCCTGTCTTGATGTTACTTACAAAAAAGCAGCTTTTTGCACTTTCGGCCATTTCCTTAATCTTATCCAAAGCCTCCTGACCGTTAAGGTCCTGCATGTTATCTTCCGGCTGTTGTTGATTGATACTATCCATGTTTTAAGTTTTGTTGGTAAATGTTATAAGAGTAACCAATCAAAAACTCAATTGTGTGGACTTATTTAACTTAATAGATAATTATTTAGTTAGAAGTGGTGATTGGAGTGGTGGTCTAACTTACGCAGTTTTCAAAACTTCGTAAGTTAATATTAATCATTACCCAAACACCACCATCCTGTCCGGATATTTGGAAGCATAAGTTGCTACAATATTTTTGATATAGTCATTCCCCGGATAAGGTGTGAGATAGCTTTTGAGTTGCTGTATGTTATTGGCATCGAAATAGTGGGAGATATAGCCCATGCCATAAAACTGGCCTTTTTCCACCAAAATACAGCTGTGTTCATCGCCAGTGCGGCCTTCATCCCTGATAGCGTAAGTTGGTAAAGCTTGCTTAAGCTGATCGATGGCATTGTTGACCTTTTCGTTATAACTGTCGGGAGGTTCAATACCTTCGCAGGCACAGGTACTTCCTGCTGCACTGACGCAGGGCTCATTGTTTTTTTGTATAAAACAAAGCTTAGGGCACAAGTCGAACGCTTCTATCAGCTTGTTGAGCAGGTTATATCCGTCAAGCAGGGAATTGCAGGTATATATCGGGTCGCTGTATTTGCGGTATTTATCAACTGCCAGGCGAATGTATCCGCGCTGATCTTCAAAAGCGTAAAGACAGAAAGCGTTTTCGAAACGTTTTAATGAACGATTGTATTTAGGCCACAGACGCTTGATCTCAATGGCTTCCAATACAAAAGCGATAAGTTCAGTGCCGCAAACCTGGTAGCTGATCTGGTATATATTGCGTAAAAACTCCTGGCGCTGAAAGCCCGGGTTATTGCCCGTAAAATGACTGCTCACCCGTTTTTTAACATTTTTGGCCTTGCCTACATATATCACTTTGCCTTTTTGATCATGAAAATAATACACACCAGGCGTATAAGGCAACTGATCTATATCTTTTTTAGATAGGTTAGGCGGTAGTACCTGGTCTTTTGAACCTTGTTTAAGCGACTGTTTGATATGGTTATCGGTATCGCTGTTCAGCAGTAGGGTAAACAGTTCGGCAGTAGCTTCGGCATCGCCCATAGCCCTGTGGCGGCTTTGATTATCAATGCCCAGATGTTTGCATAGCCGGCCCAGGCTGTATGATGGTAATCCCGGCAATATCTTCCTGCCAAGCCTTACAGTGCAAAGCTTATTGGTTTGCAGATCGTAACCGGCAGCAGCGAGGTGATACCGGACAAAAGAAAAATCAAAATTTACATTGTGAGCAACAAAGATCTTGCCGTGAATGAGGTGGTAAATATCAGCCGCCACATCCTCAAAAGGAGGGGCATCCTTTACCATTTCGTTGGTAATGCCGGTTAAGGCGCTGATATAAATAGGGATTTCACGCTGGGGATTAACCAGAGTTTCAAACCGCTTTACCACTTTTTTTCCATCATGTACGCATATAGCTATCTCGGTAATGCCATTTGCGCTGGCATGCCCGCCGGTGGTCTCGATATCGACAATTGCATACATGATATTTCAAATGTAATACAAATTTGCTAATTATTTTAGTGTTGTTTAAAAAAGTCGGAAAGTCGAAAGTCCGCAGTCTGAAAGTTAAAAAGTTTGGTTTGTGAGGAATTGAGCAGCTTTACAGAATGGAAATTTAGGCATCAAAACAAAAGCCCCTGAGAAAGTTTCCCAAGGGCTTCAATATCTTTCGGACTTTCCGACTGCGGACTTCCGACTAAAGACTTAAGACTTCTTATTCTTATTAGCCTGTATCTGTTGTTGCTGGCGCATCATCTCTTCCATTTTGGCACTAAAACCTGATTTTTTCTTTTGAGTATCTTCAGGTTTCTTTTTGTTTTCCTGGATCTGGGCATGGATTTTCTTGTCATCAACCATGAATTTGATCAGGTACTGCTGTAAAAAGGTGAACATGTTGGCCAAAAAGTAATAATAGTTCAAACCGGCAGGGTAGCTGTTAAGCGTGAACAGGAATACCAAAGGAGTGATGTAACCAATGTATTTCATTTGCCCTGTAGCACCGGAGATCTGGTTGTTGAAATAAGTATAGATCAACGTTGAAATGGTCATCAGTAAACACATTAAACTAATGTGGTTAACGCCGCCAAGGAAAGCTATCGGAGCGAATTTAATAACCGAATCATAAGTTGAAAGGTCATGCATCCACAGGAAACTTTCGCCCCTTAGCTCAAATAAACTTGGGAAAAAGCGGAAGAACGCGATAACTATAGGCATCTGGATGAGCAATGGTAAACAGCCACCCAATGGGTTAACACCTGCCTTTTTGTACAGCTTCAGGTACTCCTGCTGCAACAATGTAGGGTTATCCTCACCAACTTTAGCTTTGATCTCATCCATTTCGGGCTTCAGCACACGCATTTTGGCCATTGAAAGGTATGACTTGTAAGTAAGCGGTGATAACACCAGCTTAAGCAATACAGTCAATACCAGGATGATCAAACCATAGTTCCAGTTAAACTTGTTAAGAAAGTTAAATACCGGCAATACCGCGAAACGGTTGATGTATTTTAACGGTCCCCAGCCCAGGTTAACCAGTTTATCAAGGTCATGCCCCTGGTCTTTAAGCGTATTAAAACGGTTAGGTCCAAAGTAAAACTCCAATGGTAAAGAACCATCAGTGCCGCGGCTAAGCGACAGGTCGGCTTTCATTTGTTTTACATCGGTGGTGTCGTTAAAATCAGTAGCGACAGCAATATCTGTTTTGGAAATGCCGCCCTTAGCTATCAGCACATTTGAAAAGAAGTGCTGTTTAAAAGCAACCCAGGCCATTTTTTTATCGCTGATAGTTTTTTGATCGTCTTTGCCTTCGCTTAGGTAATCAGCATCCCCATCGGTATTGTAATAGTATACCGTTGAATACTGACGCTCCATTTTGATGTCTTTTTCCTGTTTGTGCAGACTGGTGGCCCAGTTAAGGTTAATAGTGCTGCTGTTGGCAATAACGCCGTCAAGACCGGTAGGCTTAATGGTTAATCCAAGTTTAAAACCATCACCTTTTAAGCTGTATATATAATCAATATATTGGGTAGGGCTATAGCTCAAACGCATAGTAACCGAACCGGAATCTTTTTCGGCTATGTTAAGTTCTTTTGCACTTGGGGTAAAATAGTAATTGTTGGTGTTGATATTGGCAACACCGGCAGCAAACTTCAATCCAAATTGGTTATTGTTGCCGCTGAAAAGCACCAGGGGCTTCTTATCAAAAGTTTTGTAGTTTTTTAACTCAACGGAAGCAACTTTACCTCCATGGGTGCTTAATTTAATAAGCAACTCTTTATTACCAATGGTAACAAATTCTTCTTTACCAACAGATGCGGCGCCAAAAGGCATTTTTAACAAGGCCGAATCAACTTTGGCTGTTTTGGCGGTATCAAACTTTGCTGTGGTTTTAGCAGCAGCGGCAGCTACAGCGGCACCGGCTTTTTTCAGCGAATCCTGGTGCTGTACCTCGCGCTCTTTTTTAAGGTCGGCTTCCGATGGCTTTAAAAAGTATATCGAGCCGGCAATGATCGCCATGATCAGGAATAATCCTGTAAACGTATTTTTATCCATTATCTAATTATCGTACAATTACTTATTTTTTGCGGGCATAAGCCAGCGAAGCGGCGACAAAGTTAATAAAAAGTGGGTGCGGATTAGCAACTGTTGATTTTAATTCGGGATGAAATTGCGAACCAACAAAAAACGGATGGTTTTTTAACTCAACAATCTCCACCAGGCCATTGTCAGGATTTATGCCGGATGGGGTAAGGCCTGCAGCCTCATATTGCTTAAGGTATTCATTATTAAACTCATAACGGTGGCGATGCCTTTCGGATATGTGGTTTTTTCCATATATCTGGGCAGCTTTGGAACCTTTCTTAATATCACAGGGATAAGCGCCCAAACGCATGGTGCCGCCTTTCAGGGTGATGTTTTTCTGATCTTCCATCATGCCGATAACCGGATGCGGTGTTTCGGGGTTCATTTCGGTGCTGTTGGCATCCTCAAGGCCTAACACGTGGCGGCCAAATTCAACTACAGCACATTGCATACCTAAACAGATCCCAAAGAAAGGGATATTATTTTCGCGCACATGGCGGATAGCCTGGATCTTGCCTTCAAAACCGCGCTCGCCAAATCCCGGGGCAACCAGTACGCCGTGCATGCCTTTTAATTTTTCAACAGCATTTTCGGGCGTAAGCTGCTCCGAAGGGATATATTCAATCCGTACTTTACATTCCTGTTTGGCACCGGCATGGATAAAAGCTTCGGTAATGGATTTGTATGCATCCGGCAGCTCCACATATTTACCAACCAGCGCAATGCGTACATCGGCGGTCGGGTTTTTGAGGCGACCAAGAAATTCTTTCCAGTTTTCGAGGTTTGGCTCGTTTTTGTGCGGAAGTTTTAATTTGGTCAATACGGTTTTGTCAAGCTGTTCTTTCAGCATTAACAGGGGTACATCGTAAATACTTGGCGCATCAATCGACTCAATAACGGCATTGATATTCACGTTACAAAACAGCGCTATCTTTTTGCGGATATCGTTGGTAAGGTGGTGTTCGGTACGGCAAACCAGGATATCGGGCTGGATACCATACTCTAATAACATTTTTACCGAGTGCTGCGTAGGTTTGGTTTTTAATTCGCCTGCTGCTGCAAGGAATGGTACCAGTGTAAGATGGATAACTAAAGAGTTAGCCGATCCAATTTCCCAGCGGAACTGCCTAACAGCCTCAATATATGGTAATGATTCAATATCGCCTACGGTACCGCCAAGCTCGGTAATCACGATATCGTAATCGCCGCTTTCGCCCAATATGCGGAAGTTTCTTTTTATTTCATCGGTGATATGGGGCACTACCTGTACAGTTTTTCCTAAAAAAGCTCCTTCGCGTTCTTTATTAATTACATTTTGATAAATGCGGCCGGTAGTGATGTTATTGGCTTTTGAAGTAGGAGTGTTTAGGAAACGCTCGTAGTGGCCAAGATCAAGATCGGTTTCGGCACCATCTTCGGTAACATAGCATTCGCCGTGCTCATAAGGGTTAAGCGTTCCCGGATCAATATTGATATAAGGATCAAACTTTTGGATGGTTACGCGGTAACCGCGCGATTGAAGGAGTTTGGCTAAAGAAGCAGAGATTATACCTTTTCCTAACGATGAGGTAACACCGCCCGTAACAAAAATATATTTAGTCATGATTTTTTTTGAAAATGACCGGGCTTTTATACCGCGACCAATTGTTTCTGTACGGGATACAAAAGTAAGAAAATTTTCACGCTTCGGCGTATCTGTTTTTAAAAAATGGAACTGTAAATATCTTTTGTTTGTAAGTTGTTTATAAAGAGGTTTTTGTGAAGATGCCTATAAAATGATGTCATTTCGACAACATGAAGGGTAGGCCCGAACGGGGCAAAAGAGAAATCTCTTATACATGTGCTGATGACTTCGTGTTGCATGCGCCTGTTATATAAGTTCTCCCTGTTCCACGGTGGGGATGATTGTTTTAATATCAGCGCCTGTTAAGCACTTTCCTTTTGCCTGCTATACATATCTATTTTACGGTGCAGTTCATTTGGGTTGAAAGGTTTGCTCACATAATCATTCATGCCAACGGTAAAGGCCATATCCTGGATATCAAGCATGGCAGATGCTGTTAATGCGATAATGGGTAGCTTTTTATACTTATCATCAGGCAGCTCGCGTATGGCGCGGGTTGCCTGGTAGCCGTCCATTTCGGGCATTTGCAGATCCATCAAGATCATATCATAGTCATGGGTTTTCACCAGCATAACGGCTATCTCGCCGTTTTCGGCAACATCACATTCAACCTCCCACTGTTTCATGAACTGTTTGGCCAGTATCACATTGATCTGGTTATCTTCGGCAATCAGCAGCCTTGTGCCTTTAAGGCTTTTTAAACGATAAAATTCATCACTATCGGCTGTGCTGCTTAATTGTTTTTTGCTGTTTTTAAAGGTAAGGCTGAAGTTAAATACCGAGCCTTTGCCATATTCGCTTTCAACAGTAATGTCGCTGCCAAGCAGTTGCAACAGGCGCTTGGTAATAGTTAAGCCCAAACCTGTACCGCCGTATTTGCGGGTTGTATCTGAACTGGCCTGGTTAAAGCTTTCAAAAATATGATCAATTTTATCGGGCGTTATACCTATCCCGGTATCGGATATCTCAAAATCAATAGTTGATGAGTCAGTTGTGTTGCTTGCTAACGATGCGGTTACCGTTACTTTTCCTTTATGGGTAAATTTAACAGCATTGCTCATCAGGTTGGTGAGTATCTGGCCCAGGCGCACCGGATCACCAATGATGGCATTGGGCAAATCCTGGTCCATCATCAGTTTTATCTGGATGTTTTTTTCGTTTGCCTTTTGCAGCAGGGCCAGTCGTATATTTCTGATCAGATCGGTGAGACTAAAGTCAACACTTTCAAACTCAACCCCGCCAGCCTCTATCTTGCTGAAATCCAATATGTCATTGATAAGCACCAGCAGGTTTTCGGCCGAAAACTTCAGAAAGTTCAGAAACTCCATTTGCTCGGGTTTGGGGTCCTGGTGGATGAGCAGGTGAGTAAAACCAATAACGGCGTTCATTGGCGTGCGGATCTCATGGCTCATAATGCTCAGGAACTGCGCTTTGGCCATGGCCGCTTTTTCGGCAAGTTCTTTTGAATGGATCAGGGCAACTTCCAATTCTTTAGCTTTAGCTATGCGCTCCTGTAAAAAGCTGATGATATGAATGAGGTCATCGTCTGAGTCGGAGATGTTTAACTCCACATCGGGATTAAGTGCCTTTATTGCTTCTTTAAGCTGAGAGATAGAACGCTGCTTGATTTCATTTTGCAGCCTCAGGTCATCAGTAACGGTCACGTATTCGCGCTCACTCACATTAAAAGCATGATCTGCCAGTTTTATCGACTTTTCAAAATTTTTGAAACTGTTATTTACGGCACCCAAAAACTGCAAAATAGCTTCGTCTTCCAGGTACTGTGCCGGAAGCATCTTCTTTATCTGCTTATCTAATAAGTAATGGTAATCCATAAAATTTAACGTTCGGTAAAGGTTGTGATGGTCATGGTTTGGTTATGCAGTTCACAATTTGACTCCTTATTAAGGGGCGACAATTCTCCGTATGAATAAAAGCCAGCCATAGCGGTTTTATTGCCGAAGATATGTT
This sequence comes from Mucilaginibacter sp. SJ, assembly GCF_028993635.1. Lineage (NCBI taxonomy): Bacteria > Pseudomonadati > Bacteroidota > Sphingobacteriia > Sphingobacteriales > Sphingobacteriaceae > Mucilaginibacter > Mucilaginibacter sp. SJ. The sequence goes on along the minus strand of NZ_CP118631.1, from coordinate 1,836,362 downwards.
TGGCTGCCATTAGCTCTTCGTCTGTACGGTCGTTAAGTACCAGTTTTCGGCCCACGCAACTAATCAATATGGCCAGATCGGCATGCTCCGGTCCGGTTACCGCATCGGTAGCGGCGGATGATGAAGCACCGATCAGTTTTTCAAAATTGGCTTTCATCAGGCGTACCTTACTTCCTTCGGGCAAGTTGCCGGCAAAGGTCATTGATTTTTTGTCTTCGTTAACGCTCAATATAGTTCGCACCAGTTTTTTGTCAGAGCCTTCAATGCTTAATGATAAAGGGAACAGCAGAGCCGAACCAGGCAGTTCTTTGGCATACTCACCTAAATATTCTTTGTAAAGATCGAGCGCGTTTTTACCATCTATCTCAAAAAGTACGTTTTTATCCGACCTGGTAATGGTTCGCTGCGGTCCGAATTCTTCCCAGCCTCCGCTTGACCCATGGCTGATATGCAGGCTATCACCATAAAAGCCTATCGCTATCACGTTGCCTTGCGTAGGGATGGCATTAAGACTGGTAAACGTGCTGTTAAACCGCGCTGCATCGCTGGCCAAACCACCCGTTACTGGAACCTTGCCGGGATTGTCGCGGTTAAAGCCGTCAACCAGCTCACTTCCGTTTATAAAAGTGCCGTCGGATATAATGAATACACAGTTTAAGCCTTTTTTATCCAGTTGTGCCATCAGGAAGGCTCCTGTTTCGGCACTGTTAGCCTGTTTGTTTACGTGGGTACACGTGCAGGTAATGGTTGATCTTTCCAGCTCCACGGCCGTTACTGCTATACTATCATCATATACATCGCTACCCATGATCTCGCCGGCTGTAGAGGAAAAAACAACATTAGCATTAGGATAGCTCTTTTTAAGATAATCATAAATTTCGGGATCGGTAATTAACTTCGGTGCACCGAAAGCAAGAACCAACTGGCATTTTTCAGCACTAAATTCAGGACTGGAAAAGTAATTTACCCAGCCCTTGTTTACAAAATGATGCTGCCTTATCTTCATGATGATTTTAGGTTAATAATGTGGTGATGCCACAGATGAAGTTAATAAATTAAGAAGCAAAAATTGCTTGAAATATGAAAGTATTAAACAGTTTATTGTTTACAGAAAATTCATTAATTATAAATATTGGAATTGTGTTTTAATAGTTTAAATTGGCCTTTAATACAGTACGCTTAATCTTATACGGATTAAGAATAACAAGGTTATCAGTACAGGAAGTGTTAATCTATTGGGAGGGTTGAATCAGAAACTATATATCAAACTTCAGTTTCTCCAGGTCTTCAGGCACATCAACTGCGTGGGTTTCCAGCTCGGTTTCGGCCACTTTGATGCGGTAACCATTATCTATCCAGCGAAGCTGCTCAAGGCTTTCTGCTTTTTCAAGCGGGGATACGGGAAGTTTGGTGATCAGTTGCAATACATCGGCACGATAGCCGTAAATGCCTATGTGTTTATAAAAAGTATGAAATTCGAGCCAGTTTTCGGGCTCCTGGCCACGGACATGGGGCAGGGTAGCGCGTGAAAAATAAATGGCTTCAGATAGTTTATTGATCACCACCTTGGGCGAATTGGCATTATGCAGTTCCTGTTCGGTCAGGATCCTTTTTACAAGAGTGGCCAGTTGGGTATCAGGATCGTTAAAACAGGCTGTTAATTTGGTGATCTGCTCAGGGTCAATAAAAGGCTCATCGCCCTGGATATTGATGATCACCTCATATCCGGGGTACAAGCGGGCAACTTCGGCACAACGGTCGGTGCCGCTTTGGTGGTTGGCACCTGTCATTACCGCAACGCCGCCAAAACCGTTTACGTGGTTAAAGATCCGGTCGTCATCGGTAGCCACGATAACTTCGCTCAGGCTCCGGCATTTTTTTGCCTGCTCATATACACGTTGGATCATAGTTTTACCGCCGATATCAACCAATGGTTTACCGGGAAAACGTGATGATGCATAACGGGCTGGGATGATGCCTAAGATTTTCATTTGGTTTTTATTACAATGGTTCTAAACATCTGCAAAGCTAAGTCCTGATCCTGCTTTGACAAATTACTACCCGAAAGTTGGAAGCTCAAAGTTGATGATTTACTTTGATAATAAACACCGGTTATTCCTTTCGAAGGGATTTTGGGCCAAATTGTTTTTATACGGAAGCCATCTTTTGATTCTTCGTTAAAGTTATGAGCTTTTATCTCAGCCGGAATCACTATTGGAATATACAACGTACTGTCTTTAGTAAGCATATCTGCAATATAGTCAGCTTTAGGATATTTGCTTTTTTGCTTAACGGTAGGTGTGTGTATCTTAATTTTGACATCTATATTAGGGCTATCACTATAGGTATGCTCCTCTTCACAGAAATCACATCCACGTTGCCAATCGTTAGCTTTTAAATATTCCTGTTCCGATTGTATCAAATGGTTAGCGTATCCCATCGAACTAAAGTCGAATGACAAAGAGTCGTTCGGCCCGATAATATGACCCACAAATGAATCTATCCCCTGATCCCGTTGATAATGCCAATTGGGGGGCAAAGATAGTTTGAAGCTTTTTAAATCGAGCTCATGCCACGAGTTATCAATAGATGAACTTTTGGCCCGATGCTTACAGGCGAGTAGAATTATAGGCAATAAAGCAAAGAGAAATAGTTTCTTCATGCCCTGTTAAACTTCTAAAACAACCCGTTGATCTCCCGTTCAATCAGGTTTACAATGGTAGCCATATCCTCGGTATTGTTGGCAAAATCCAGGTTATCCTTATCAAGGATCAGCAGTTTGCCCAGCTTATAATTGTTGATCCATTTATCATACTTTTCGTTCAGTTTTGAAAGATAATCTAAACGGATGCCTATTTCGTACTCACGGCCACGGCGCTGGATATTGCTTACCAGGGTAGGTACCGATGCTTTAAGGTAAACCAGCAGATCGGGCGGTTTAATAAACTCGGTTATGTTCTGAAAAATTGATTCGTAGTTTTCATAGTCGCGGGTGGTCATGAGACCCATATCGTGCAGGTTTTCTGCAAAAATATAAGCATCCTCATAAATGGTGCGGTCCTGTATAATATTACGCCCGCTCTTTTGGATATCGATGATCTGGCGGTAACGGCTATTCAGGAAATAGATCTGAAGGTTAAAGCTCCAGCGCTTCATGTCGCTGTAAAAATCCTCTAAATAGGGGTTGTTATCTACTGCTTCATACAAAGGGTCCCATCCGTAATTTTTGGTCAGCATCTCGGTAAGGGTGGTCTTTCCGGCGCCTATATTTCCTACAATAGCTAAGTGCATATATTTTAGTTCATGGGTTATAGTTCATGGTTCATAGCTGATGTTTTTAACGAAGAACACCCGCTGTTTTGAAATGAACTCCGACTAATATACACTATGAACTATGAACTATCAAAACCCGCTATTTAAAATTTCCTGAAGCCGATGATCTCTCTAACTTCCTTTATCGTTCTTGACGCGCTTTCGCGGGCCTTTTCGGCACCCATTTCGGCTACTTTGCGCAGGTAATCGGCGTCGTTGGCAATGGCGTTGATCCTGTCGCGGATAGGGGCCGTTGCCAGTACCATATCTTCGGCAAGTTGTTTCTTTAAATCGCCGTAACGGATAGCCATTTTATTATAAAGCCCGTCAAAGTGGGCGAGGGTATCAGGGGTGGAAACAACCTTCATTAAATCGAACAGGTTTTGGATCTCCTGTGGTTTTTGCTGGTTTTCAACGGTAGGGCCGCTATCGGTTACCGCGCGCATTACTTTTTTGCGGATAGCTTCAGGGGTATCGCCTAAAAATATGGCATTGCCTTCGCCTTCTGATTTACCCATTTTTCCCTTGCCATCTAATCCCGGAATTTTTACCAAACTTTCGCCAAAGCTAAAGGCAAAAGGCTCGGGAAAATAATCATGGTTATATAGCCTGTTGAAACGGTTGCCAAAAGTGCGGGCCATTTCAAGATGCTGCTCCTGATCTTTACCTACAGGCACTTTAGTAGCTTTGTGAATAATAATATCCGCCGCCATTAAAACTGGGTAGGTAAGCAGGCCGGCGTTCACATTTTCGGGATTGGCGCGTACCTTGTCTTTAAATGATGTTGCTCGTTCCAGTTCGCCCAAATAGGCGTTCATGTTCAGGTACAGGTATAATTCGGTAACCTCCGGAACGTCCGATTGTACGTATATGGTAGCTTTTTCCGGGTCGATGCCCGCGGCTAAATATTCTATCAGCACCTGTTTTACGTTGCCATGCAAATTGGCGGGCGTAGGGTGTGTAGTTAACGAGTGGAGGTCGGCAATAAAGAAAAAGCAGTTGTATTCATCCTGCATTTTTATAAAGTTTTGCAACGCCCCGTAATAATTTCCTAAATGTAAGTTTCCGGTCGAACGGATGCCACTAACAACAGTCTCCATAGTGTGGCGAAAGTAAGGAATTTTTCTATTTTTGGTGATGATGAAAATGATATTGAGAAAAGTACATGTATATCTTTATATCCTGAGCGTAGCCATGGGCTACCTCATATTATGGCCTTTTTTTTATTATTTTTCGCGTAAACCCGAACGCTATCATACGCTCAATTCATTCAGAAGGGTCTGGGGATTAGTTAGTTCGGCTTTTGTGGGGATTTTTTACCGTTTTGAATATGAACAACCGATTGACTGGAGCAGGCCTTACATCATTTGCCCTAATCATACCTCAAACCTTGATATTTCGGCTATGTGTATCCTGGTTAAAAGCAATTGCTGTTTTATGGGCAAGCAGGAGCTGGAAGACGGCCTGGTAACCGGTCTGTTTTTCCGTACAGTGGATATTCCTGTTAACCGGGATAGTAAGATGTCGTCGTTCCGGGCGTTTAAAAAAGCATCCGAAAAATTACAGGAGGGCGTTTCTCTCATCATTTTCCCCGAAGGTGGTATTTCAGATCATTACCCCCCGCAGCTTTGCCCGTTTAAAAATGGCCCTTTCAGGCTGGCTATTGAGCTGAAAATACCTGTCATCCCGGTTTCTTCGGCCAATGCCTGGCAAATACTTTGGGATACAGGCACTAAGCATGGCAGCAGACCGGGCCGGTGTAAATTTAAGGTACACAAACCTGTTGAAACCGCCCATCTGAATATTGAGGACGCGGATGCTTTACGGGATGAGGTATTTGAAATTATGAACAATCATTTAAAGTTTGAAGGCGCTGTTTCTACCCTGGCTTAGTCAATTATATGACAGCAGACCGGGAATTTGTAATATATTTGTGCATAAACCCATTGAAACGGCCCATTGAAGCATAGATGATGCCGGCGCTTTGCGTAATGAGGTTCACGCTATAATAAAACAAAAACAACACGCATGACCATTGATAAAGAAACCGTTGAAAAAGTAGCCCACCTGGCCCGCCTTGAACTTACCGAAGCCGAAGTACAGGATAACATGAAGGATATGAGCAAGATCCTTGATTTTATGGCTAAATTGAACGAGGTGGATACCACGGGTGTTGAACCACTGGTTTACATGACCACCGGTGCTAACGTGCTGCGCGAAGACGTGGTGAAACAGCAAATTACCCACGAAGAAGCTTTGGAAAATGCCCCTAAGCATGATGATGATTACTTTTTAGTGGCCAAGGTGATTGAGAAATAAGTTCAAAGTCTTAAGTCCGGAGTCGAAAGTCTTAAGTTTTGATATTGAAAAAAGACTTTCGACTAAAAACTCAAGACTTTCGACTTTAATACTGTAACATTAGGCACCCCAGTGCAGTCCAAACAAAAAATAATTCATGGAGCCAATAAATACTGCCAAGCCGTTAATAACCATAAAAGATATCGGGCGTAAATATGTAATAGGTGCCGAGGTGATCCACGCACTTAAATCTGTTTCGCTTTCTATTAACAAAGGCGAATTTGTGGCTTTAATGGGCCCTTCCGGCTCCGGCAAATCAACCCTCATGAATATTTTGGGCTGTTTGGATACCCCAACCAAAGGGCAGTACATCCTTAACGGAATAGATGTGAGCCACATGACCGATAGCCAGCTTGCCGAAGTACGTAACTCGGAAATTGGTTTCGTGTTCCAGACATTTAACCTGCTGCCCCGTAATACTGCTTTGGATAATGTGGCGCTGCCGCTAATCTACGCCGGCGTTAATAAAGATAAACGTAAGGAACGTGCCGGCAATGCATTAAAAAATGTTGGCCTTGGCCACCGTATGGATCACAAACCAAACGAGCTTTCGGGGGGGCAAAGGCAGCGTGTTGCGGTAGCAAGGGCGCTTATTAATGATCCATCCATTATACTGGCCGATGAGCCAACAGGTAACCTTGATACCAAAACATCCATCGAGATCATGGGCCTTATTGAAGATATCCACGCCAAAGGCAACACCATTATCCTGGTAACGCACGAAGAAGATATTGCCCTGCATGCCCACCGTATAGTGAGGATGCGTGACGGGTTGATAGAGAATGACTACGTTAATACCAATGTTCAAACCGTTGACCGCAGGGTAGAGGAGGTGTAAGGGCCCCGGCCCTGAAAGGGGAGTTATAGCGTTTATTAACTCAATAATCTTCGCCGTGAAACAACTACAAACAGGCAGCTTCTACGGGCAAACCAATCATACAACGCGTTTACAGGGTATCACCATAACTGATACCGAATATACCCTTGATAAGGTAGACTGGCATTACCATGAAAATGCCTACTTCACTTTTATATTGGCCGGTAATGTTATTGAGGGTAATAAAAAGGAAGTTTATCATTGCCCGGCAGGCAGCCTGCTGTTTCATAACTGGCATGATCCGCATTATAACGTCAAGCCCAAAGGTTTTACCCGTGGCTTTCATATTGAATTGCAAAAGTGCTGGTTCGATAACCTGGAATTAAAACAGGATAAACCGGAAGGCAGCTTTGCCATTCAGGACCCGGATGTGAAATTTCTTTTATACCGGATTTTTAAAGAATCAAAGGTTTGTGACGAGCTGACCGCAATGACAGTAGAAATGTTATTGCTGCAAACGCTCAATATGATGCAGGTAAATAATACTGGCACCTCACGGCAAATTCCTGCATGGGTTGGCAAGCTGAAAATGTTGCTGGCCGATGATCCTGCACAGAAGCATACGCTTGCCGGACTTTCCGGGCTATTACAGCTCCACCCGGTCCATTTATCCCGTGATTTTTCGAGATATTTCAATTGTACCATGGGCGAATATATCCGCAAGCTCAGGGTTGAAAAATCGTTCGCTTTATTGGCAGATGGCGGGTTATCCTTAACAGATATCGCCTTTGCCTGCGGATTTGCCGATCAAAGCCATTTTTTGCGTTGCTTTAAACAGTTTGGCGGCAGTAATCCGTCGGCATATCGTAAGTTTTTATTAAGGCCATGTTAATTCTGTTCTATTTTAAAAGTGTTGATAGAAGCAGATTTGTAATATCTAAACAATTAAAATGAAACGTTATTTACTCATAATCTCCATTATACTTACAACCGCCTGTAAAACATTCGCGCAGGCGGGCAATATCATCGAACCTGAACCTATAACCTCCGTTCTTCAAAAAGCCAATATGGGTAAGGTTGTTTTTGAGGCGGATACTATCCCGCTTGAAAAACTGCAACAAAGCGATTTGTTAACAAGCTATGAGGCTAAAACTGCCAATAATTTGTATATGAGGCTTTTGCTGGCCAATTCATTAACCAATTACCAGCATAGCTTACAGCCGTTGTTAAGTGTTGAACAGTTGAACCAGGGAAATTTCCAGTTTGTTTTTTATGTGGATGGCAGGCAGGTTTACCAGGAAAACCTGCATAAAGGGGCCAATTTGCCCATCGTAAAAAACACAAGGACCTCCATTTTTGTCCCGCTCATCAGTAGCCGGGGAGAAGATTCATGGGGGCGCTTTTTATGGGGAAGGTTTATGGCCCATGGCGGGGAAGATGCGCTTACTACAGGTACGCACCAGCTCAAAATTGAAGTAAGGCCTTATATTACTGTCCCTGATTTGAAAATAGGTGAGCTGATAGCACAGGGAGAGATCAGGTTTACCGTACCGGCAATTGATCTAAAAGACGCCGAATTGCAACCCATAAAGCCAGGCAGCGGCTGGCAGGTATCAAAAGAAGATTTTGATAAAAAGAAGATTATGGAGATGAATGCCCTTATTGCCGGCAACAGGTTTAAACAGATCACCAGCGTGGTAGTGATCAGGAACGGCAAGTTGCTTATTGAGGAGTATTTTAACGGCAGCGCGCGCGATTCATTGCACAATCCCCGTTCGGTGGGCAAAACATTTGCTTCGGCTATGACGGGGATAGCAGTTCATGATGGTTATATCAAAAGCATTGATCAAACTTTAAAGGAGTTTTATGACCTTAAGCAGTTCAGTAACTACTCGCCTCAAAAAGAAAATGTAACACTAAAAAGCCTGCTTACCATGAGCTCTGTTTTTGACGCGGATGACAACCAAAGTGATTCGCCGGGGAACGAGGAAAACATGTACCCCACCGATGATTGGGTTAAATTCACGCTCAACCTTAAAACAGACAGCAATAAAAAAGCAGGCAGGCAATGGAATTATTTTACAGCGGGCGTGGTGGTATTGGGCGATATTCTGAACAAATCGGTGCCCGGCGGACTTGATAAATATTCGGCTGAAAATCTGTTCAAGCCATTGGGTATCAGTAATTATCGCTGGCAATACACACCGCAGAATGTACCCAATACCGCGGGCGGTCTGCAAATGCGCTCGCTTGATTTTGCCAAGTTCGGGCAATTGTATAAAAATGGCGGTGTATGGAATGGCAAACAGGTAATTTCGCAAAACTGGGTTAAAGAATCATTTACCAAACACCTTACGTTACCAAAAGATGTAGTAGGTGAGGGCTTTTACGGTTACCTGTTCTGGAACAAAACCTATACGGTAAACAACAAAGCTTACGAGACTTACTACTGCTCAGGCAATGGCGGCAATAAGATCTTTGTTTTTACCAATGAGCCGCTGGTGGTTATTATAACCGCCGAGGCCTACAACAAACCTTACGCGCATCCGCAGGTTGATAAAATGATGAAGGATTATATTTTACCGGCGGTATTAAAATGATTGCTGTAGAGGCGCATAATTGCGTCTCTGAACATATCGGTAGGGATAGATGACGGGAGACGCTATTATGCGTTTCTACAAACAACAGCAATTATTTTATCTGTTGCTGCTAATTTACTATCCACATTTAAGTTGTATACTTAATCACACGTAGTGCATAATCTTGAAACAAACTCTGCCAGGTGCAAGGCTTTTTCTGCAGATATGGCGTGGGTATTACCGATAATTAGGGTGTGCTCAACAATTTCTATTACAAAATCATCCAGCCTGATATCCATTACCACGTTGCGGAAATTACGATCGGTACCGGTAATTGCTTTTTGTCGGTCACTTACCAGCATATAAAAAGTATCACTAAAAGCCTTGTCTTCGGCAAAATCAAGCTCAACCGGGTGGATCAGTTCAATGATCTTGTCAACAAATGTTTCGCGCCTGATGAGTACCCGGCCAAAATCATGCTTTAAATAAGCCAGTGCCCAGGTTTGATATGGTGTATAGGTCACGGTCTTACCGTGATGATGCCCGATATGTTTTGACTGGCATTCGGTAAACAGCATATAGCTGTCGTTATTTTTATTTTTTATAGCGTATGATTCCTTTACACTAATGTCGAGATAGTCTTTGAAAATACTAAACTGCTCTAAATGAAAATCAATATGCCCGGTTTGTTCAATCCTGAATCTGTTTTTCAGGCTGGCCAGGATATCACCAAACTGGTCGGTTGCCGGGGGATACAAACCGGCGTTTTCAATAGCGGATTCCAAATGTTAAAGTTTAGTGTTGTATAATGCTCATACAATAATAACTTTTTTGCTTTGAAATTCAAAAATACAGCCGTTAATAATGATAAGGCTTCATTTTACCGCACGAACAAGCGCAATTAGCATCAGTAATCCCTAATTTCTTCAGGAAAAACTGGTAAAAGCCAATCCTGTCGTTCATATTATACATGTTTTCGCCCTTATTGCATTCTACCTCGCCGTTCACAATATTAATGGTCATACCAAAACCAGGTGTGCGGCCTTCGGCTTTATCTTCTGCATTGGGTTGCCATTTGCCGGTCATCACATCATGCGCCGATGGTTTGTGGGTTTGGGGCGTCATCCAGAAATAAATGGCGGTTTTAAACGCGATTACAGGGTCGGTTTCAACCATCTCGGGATTTTGGAGCAATATTTTATCATCGCCTAAAATACAATCCGAAGCATAGCCGTAATTGCCGTTATAGCTCAATTGCATCGGTCCGCGGCCATAGTATTTTTTACCGGCCACAGGTGGGTATTCATCATTTTCGGCAATGTATGGCAAGCTGGTATTGCTTTCATGGATCAGCATGAGGCCATCGGTATACGTAGCATTTACGCCATGACGGGTTTCGTGCGCGATGTGCGCAAAAAAAGCGGCGAGTTCCTTTTTATTTACATCGGCACTGTATTCGGTGCAGAAATTGCCATAATCAATGGTGTAGGTGCTATCTGGTTTGGCTTTGGCCCATTCTTCGTTCCAATCAACATCCTGGCGCACAACCGCCTTTTTGCCTGTTTTTTTATCAGTACGTATCAACTGGTAAACGGATGTTGCCCGGCGGGTTACTTTTATACTGATCATGCCAAGTTCATCAGCTGCTTTTATAAAGGCAGCATAAGTATAAAATTTATCACGTTGCGGAAAAAGATCATTAAATTGTTTTTCGCTTAATAAACTGGCCATGCTTACTTTAGGAGAGGCCGGTTTATCTGCCACTGCCTTGTTACTGTCGCTGCCACTGCTACTTTTACTGTCGCCGCCGCAGCTAAAGCCGGTTGAAAGCAGGATGATAAGCGATAAAGAGAGCAGCTTGGATGATAATATGATCGGTTTCATGAGTTTAACGCTATTATGTTTGATGATATCACGGATGCAAGTTTAAGCTAACATTTTAAAAATTACACTTCATTGGCAAAAAATATGCTAAAGTGTTATGAAATACAAAATTTAAGATGATAGATTTGAAATAACACCAATCATGAAAAAAAGATTTGTTGGGCTGGGTTTTAATTGCCTGATAATCAGGATTAGCTTTTTGCAGCCCGATTGTTGGGGGCTTATTTGTTAAATTAAGTATGAAAATATATACTAAAACGGGCGATAAAGGGTTTACCTCATTAATTGGCGGTACGCGTGTGCCCAAGCACCATATCCGTATTGAAAGCTATGGCACGGTTGATGAGCTTAACTCGTACATTGGGCTTATTGGTGATCAGGATATTGATGCACATGATAAGGAGGTGTTGAAGCAGATACAGGACAGGTTATTTACAATCGGCTCCTCACTGGCAGCCGACCCGGAGCGGTCACGGATGATTATTCCGGACCTGCACATGAGTGATGTGGAAATGCTGGAAGCAGAAATGGATACCATGAATGAAAGCCTGCCCGCGCTTAAACATTTTATTTTACCGGGTGGCAGTAATGTGATTTCATTTTGCCATATTGCAAGATGTGTTTGCCGCCGTGCCGAGAGGATAACCGTTCAGCTTGCCGAAGAAAGTACAGTTGATGAAAAAGTGAATATTTATCTGAACAGATTGAGTGATTACCTGTTCACTTTGGCCCGCAAAATTGCTAATGCTGATAAAATAGCTGAAAATCAGTGGATACCACGGGTTTAAAAAATTGAAAAAAAATATTGATATTCAATTTGAAAATGTTATACTTTTGCGAAAAAGTAAATTTTACTGATAATTATAATATAAATAAAAACGATGTATTGGACACTTGAACTGGCATCGCACCTTGAAGATGCACCATGGCCCGCAACCAAAGATGAATTAATTGATTATGCTATCCGTTCAGGCGCTCCTGTTGAGGTTATCGAAAACCTTCAGGCACTTGAAGACGATGGCGAACCGTACGAAAACATAGAAGAGATCTGGCCGGATTATCCGACTAAAGACGACTTCTTCTTTAATGAAGATGAGTACTAAACACGATAATGAAACCCTTAGCAATGAGGGTTTTTTATTAACCGCTAATTTTGGAATGGTTTTGGTATAGGTAATTACACATTTACTTAACTAAAAACATAACAAAATGAGAGGCTTATTGTACATTATCGCTGTTATCCTGGTTATAGGATGGCTGTTTGGAGCATTTATACACCCATTTGGAGGTGGTTTGATTCACATATTATTAGTAATAGCTATCATAGCTGTACTTTTAGGTGTAATCAGACGGGCATAACAAATTTAACCTTGTATTGCAAATCGAAAAAGCCGCAGACGTTATAGCTGTGGCTTTTTGCTTAAAAGCAGTTCGGCAATGGCGATATCTTCGGGGAAGGTGATCTTGATGTTGCTATGATCGCCTTCGGTAAGTTTTATTTCGGCACCATATTGCTCAACAACGCTGGCATCATCGGTAAACCTGGTATCAAATGGTTGTTCATAAGCTTTTCTTAATAGCGAGGCCCTGAAGGTTTGCGGGGTTTGCACCAGGTAAATCTCATCCCTGACCAGGCTTACCGACCACCCTTCTTTTACCTGGCGTATCGAATCGCGGCTTTTAACGGCCACTACGGCCGTGCCATGCTTAGCGGCGCATTGGTAAGCTTCATCAATAATATAGGGTGCAGTAAGCGGCCGTACGGCATCCTGTACGGCAACCAAGGCTTCCTGGTCGGTAATCAGGTTAAGCCCGTTTTTAACCGAATGAAAACGGGTTTCTCCGCCCGTAACCAACTGATGGGAAATGGTAAATGAATATTCCTGAATCAATTGCTGCCAGTAAGTATGGTAAGTTGCTGGTAAAACCAGTATAATGGCTGGTTTCGCCTCCGATTGCTCAAAGGCTTCAATAGTATGCATTAAAACGGGCTTGCCGTTAAGCAGTAAAAATTGTTTAGGTACCGCCGATTGCATCCGGCTGCCCGAACCCCCAGCTACTATGATAACGTAGTTTTTGTTTTGAGATGTGAGATGTGAGATATGAGATGTGAGATTGGACGTTGTCATAATTTAAGTTAACTAATATCTAACAAAATTGCCTGCAAAAAAATCAGATCTGAAAACAAATAGAATGTCTCAAATCTCACATCTAATGTCTCAGATCTAATAAACTACAAAAAAATGAGATATGAAACCATGGTCTCATATCTCAAATCTCATATCTCACATCTAAGAAAATTAGATGATCAGCATAGCATCACCATAGCTGTAAAAACGATATTTTTCTTTTACGGCAATTTCGTATGCATTCATTACGTGTTCGTAACCGCCAAATGCCGAAATCATCATCAATAGTGTTGACTCAGGAGTATGGAAGTTGGTGATCATTGAGTTGGCAATGCTGAAATCATACGGCGGGAAGATGAACTTGCTGGTCCAGTCGTTAGCAGCTTTCAGGGTTTTGTTTGCCGATACAGCCGATTCAATGGCACGCATTGAAGTTGTGCCCACTGCACAGATCCGTGCTTTGCGTTCAATGCCGCGGTTTACAATATCAGCTTGTTTTTGCTCAATGATAAATTGCTCCGAATCCATTTTGTGTTTGGTTAAATCCTCAACCTCAACGGGGCGGAAGGTACCCAAACCAACGTGCAAAGTAACTTCTGCAAAGTCAACGCCTTTTAATTCAAGGCGTTTCATAAGCTCGCGGCTAAAATGTAACCCGGCTGTAGGAGCTGCAACAGCACCTTCGTGTTTAGCGAAAATGGTTTGGTAACGCTCTTTATCTTCGGCGGTAGCTTTGCGTTTAATGTATTTAGGCAGCGGTGTTTCACCTAAAATTTCAACGTTGCGACGGAATTCTTCGTCGGTACCGTCAAACAAAAAGCGGATGGTACGGCCGCGTGAAGTGGTGTTGTCAACAACTTCTGCAATCAGCAAATCGTCATCGCCAAAATATAATTTATTACCTACGCGTATTTTACGGGCCGGATCAACCAGTACATCCCATAAACGCAATTCTTTATTCAACTCGCGCAGCAAAAATACTTCGATAGTAGCACCGGTTTTTTCTTTGTTGCCATATAAACGGGCAGGGAAAACTTTAGTATTATTAAGGATCATTACATCCTTATCATCAAAATAATCCAGCACGTCTTTAAATATTTTATGCTCAATTTTGCCCGAATCTTTGTGTAAAACCATTAAACGTGATTCATCGCGGGTGGCAGAGGGTGTATGGGCGATAAGGGATTCAGGTAAGTTGAATTTAAATTGAGATAATTTCATGCTTGTTTTTATGAATTTTCAAGGGCGCAAATGTACGAATTTTTTTGTTAATTTAACAGATTTTTTTAAGAAGCAGTTTAATTACACTACCGTTATATTAATTGCAAAATACTGTAACTTAAATCATGTACTGTTGTCTAAAAAAAATATGAGCAGGCGGTTTAACGTATCAGCAATAAAAGCGCCCGTTATTTTATTACCTCCACGCGCTAACCATGCAATAAGGATTGATTAACAAGTAAGATCAAAATAAGTTATATGCTTTTTTTAAAACTTTTAAGGGAAAGTTTTTTGTTTGCCGGCGATGCCCTGCGGCAGAACAAAACACGTACGTTGCTGTCATTACTTGGGGTAACCATTGGTATATTTACTATCATAGCTGTACAATCGGCAGTTGATACCCTGCGTAATAACCTGCAAAACAGTGTTAATAAGCTGGGTAATAACAGTATATATGTGCAAAAGTGGCCATGGGTAGGCGGGAGCGATTTCCCCTGGTGGAAATACCTGCAAAGGCCTGAATCTGACCTTCGCGATTTTAACGAGCTTTCGCGCCGTATCACAACTGCCGAGGCATTATCATACGAAATAAATATTGATAACCGCACCATAAAGTATAAAAGCAACACGGTTGAAGGCGCCCAGGTGGATGCTGCATCGCAGGATCATGACAAAACCTGGAACTTTGACCTTGAGAGCGGTCGTTACTTTACCGAAATGGAATCAAAAACCGGGGCGCCTATAACCGATATCGGTTATGATATAGCCCAGGCCCTTTTCCCCGATGGCGATGCCATAGGTAAGCAGATCAAGGTGATGGGGCGGTATGTGACCATTGTAGGCGTGTTTTCAAAACAGGGTAAGGATATGCTGGGGATCTCCACAGATAAGGAGGTGCTGCTGCCCCTTAACTTTGCCCGCAATTTAATTGACATCCAGAGTTCAAAATATGGCCCTTCAATTATTGTGCGCGGTAAAAAAGGAATCCCGACCGATGATGTTGAAAGCGAGATAAAAGGGCTTATGCGTTCGATCAGGAGGTTAAGGCCCGGCGCTGATGATAATTTTTCGTTAAACCGTACAACCATGATCACCCAACAACTCGACGATCTTTTTAAAGTGGTTAACATTGCCGGTGCTATCATTGGCGGGTTCTCGATTTTGGTTGGTGGTTTTGGTATCGCCAATATCATGTTCGTATCGGTAAAGGAACGCACCAATATCATAGGGATACAAAAATCATTAGGGGCTAAAAACTATTTCATATTATTGCAGTTTTTAATTGAATCGGTTTTGCTTTGTTTCGTGGGCGGGATCATCGGGTTGTTTTTTGTATATCTGGCCACGTTTGCCGTAAAGGCCACTTTAGATGTACAGGTAATACTTGATGCCGCTAATGTTACACGGGGCTTAAGCTATTCAATTATCATAGGGGTAATAGCTGGCATTATTCCCGCGTATTCAGCCTCGAGGCTGGACCCGGTAGAAGCTATCCGCACAAACTAATTGTAATATGAAAATAATTAAAGGATTTTGTTTTTTAGCGGCTTTAGCTGTTGCCGCTGCATGTAATCAGCCTGCCAAACAACAGGATACTGCTAAAACAGATACAACTGCTATTAAACCTGCCGAAGCCCAGGTTGCGGATACAGGTAACACCAGTGATGTTTTTAAGGCTTATATCGCTTTAAAAGACGAGTTCATTAAATCGGACCCCGCTGGCATAAAAACAGCCGCCACAGCTTTGGAAGGTAAGCTTTCGGGTATAAAAGGTTGCAGCGAAACAGCTGCTGTAGCACACCAGATAAGCAACGCAGCAGATATTAAAGCCCAGCGGGAGGCGTTTTTGGTATTAAGTAAAGATGTCATCGCTTTGGTAAAAGGTGCGAAATTTAAGTCGGCGCCAATTTATGTTGATTTTTGCCCGATGGCCGATGGGGGAAAAGGGGGCTACTGGCTTTCATCTACCAAACCTATTGTAAATCCGTATTTCCCTGAGCATATGAAAGAGTGCGGAACGGTGAAAGAGCAGATTAACTAAAAAACTGAACCCTGATTTTCATGATTCAGGGATTTCATGATATTTTAAAAGCGATGGGGATACCTGTCGCTTTTTTGTTGTGAACCATGTTTTTCATGATTGAAGGATTTTATGATATTTCAAGCGATTTGCATACTGATCGCTTCGCTGCCCGTAGACTTCGTGTGCGGACGATTTATGTATGTAGTTTGCAACCACACACATAGGCTATTGTGACATGATCTCGTTAGTGTGTAGGGCTGGAGTTACAAACTCCAGGCATAGCTAATTCGAAGTCAGAGACTTCGAATAGCGGGGCAGAGACTTTTCAAACAGCAGGTGATTTCGATGTTCAAAATCCAAAAATAATAAATCCGAAGTCGAAAATCCGAAATCCCAAATCAAACTCACGCTGATTGTTTGATATGTTTTGCTAATTTGCTGTACAGTACTTCCGGGACAAAAGGTTTAGTCAGATAATCACACATACCCGCTTCCAGCGCTTGTTGGTAGGTTTCGGGCATGGCGTCGGCCGTGAGGGCTATGATAGGCAAATCGGGCTGTGTTTGTTTAATGATGGCCGTTGCTTCAAAGCCGTTCATAACGGGCATCTGCAGGTCCATAATAATAAGGTCATAGGAATTTTGGTTAACCAGGTCGACAGCTATTTGCCCATTTGATGCTTCTTGAACCTGGGCATTCCAGCGCCTCAAAAATTTACCGGCTATCATCAGGTTCATTTTGTTGTCGTCAACAAGTAAAATATTCATGCCCTGTAAGTTGTTGTCTGGAGTATTAGCCGTAACAATAACCTGTTTCAGGGCGGCGGCTTCGGGGGCGAGAGTGAAATTTATAGCAAAACTAAATGTGGTACCCTTACCCAGTTCGCTTGATACAGCAATTGAACCTTTATGCAGCTCAACCAGCCGTTTGGTGATAGCGAGGCCTAAGCCGGTGCCTCCATAGTTATTGTCAATCACCTGTTGGTCCTGCATAAAAGGATCAAAAACAATGTTGAAGCTTCCGGGCGAAATGCCTATGCCTGTATCGGTAACCGCAAATTTAATATTAACGGTGTTTGGGGTTATCACATCCTTATCCAACCGGATAATAACCTTACCTGTATGTGTAAATTTAATGGCATTGCTGATCAGGTTATTAAGTACCTGGCTCAGCCGCATGGCATCGCCCATTAAATCTCCGGGAATAGTATCATCTGTTATCAATTGAAGCGTTAGTTCTTTTTCGGCGGCCTTTGGCTCAAAAGATTGCTTTATTTTATGAATTAGCTGGTGAATGTTGAACCTTGAGTTATTTAGTTCCAGTTTGCCGGCCTCAATCTTATTATAATCTAAAATGTCATTGATGATGGCCAGCAGATTTTCGCCCGAAAACTTGAGCGTATTGAGGTATTCCATCTGTTCGGGCCTTGGGTTTTCGTCAAGCAGCAGGTTGGTTGTGCCAATAACCGCGTTCATCGGCGTACGGATCTCATGGCTCATGATGGATAAAAATTCCGACTTGAACTTAGACGACTTTTCGGCCATTTCCTTAGCCCAGATCAGGTCTTGCCGCGCTTTCTCCTGGTCTGTTATATCTTCGCCAAGTGCTGTAGTCTCTTTAAAAACGCCGTTCTCATCATAAAATACTGTGTTTTGCCAGCTTATGATCCGTTGCTCGCCGTTACGGCAAATAATGGGGTTTATGTAATGCGGCAAAAAACTGTCATTTATAAACCAGCTCCTTAAAAAATCTTTCAGGTCATCGGGAATAAAATTGTCCATCCAATTCATGCCGATGATCTCGGTCTGGGTATATCCTACCAGGTTTGCCAGGTATTTATTGCAAAAGGTAACAATACCGCTGCCATTAACTGTTATGGCTACCATGTTAACGGTTTCTAACACCCGCCGGTATTTGCTTTCGACGCTTCTGAAATCAAGCTCGGCCTGTTTGCGTTTTGTAATATCCTGCAGGGTGCCTATAATTTTACGTACACTGCCATCTTCATTATACAGGCGTTTGCCGGCTATAATGGCCAGGTGCTTGATGATGCCCCCCGGAGTTATAATGCGGTATTCATAGGATGAATCCATGTTGCTTAACCTGTTACGCAGTAAGCTCCTGACAATAAACCTGTCGTTAGGATGTACATACTTAAGCAGCAACTTTATAAAACAGCGCTGGCACGATGACGTACCTTGATCAAGCTCATAAATGCTGTTCAACTCTTCCGACCAGGAAAGGCGACGCGACGCTACATCATATTTCCAGTTGCCTATTTTAGCAATGGCCTGGGCTTCCATCAGTTCAAGCTGGCTTAGTTTAACCGCTTTATCGGCAAGGCGGGCGTCGGTAATATCCTGGATAATACCAAATGTGCGCGTAGCTGTGTCTGACAGTAATTTCTTTTCGCCTCGTTGGATCCTGATATATTTTAAGTTGCCAGCCGGTGTGATAAATTTATGCTCGAGTTGGTTTTGTGTTGTTGTACGGATGGACGCAAGGTATTCAAAAACGTTCTCCCTGTCGTCGGGATGTACCAGGCTCATGTAATATTGAAAGCGGTTCATGCCGGCTGGAATATCTTCAATTTCGAGCAGGTTATTGAGGTTGGCCGACCAAAACGTTTCCTTACTCTCATGGTCATACCACCAGTTGCCTATTTTAGCAATGTTTTGAGCTTCCAGTAACAGGTCTTCGTTTTCTTTAAGGGCCCGTTCATATTTCTTTTGTTCGGTTATATCCACTACCGAAGCCGAAATCCGGCCGGTATAACCTGTTGTTTTATCAAATACGGGAGTAAAGTTAGCTGTAAAGGAATGCCCGCTGTCATAATCAGATAAAAACTCTATTGATATGGGTTTGCGGTTTTCTATCACGTAGTTTAAGGCCCTGTCATACTTTTCGGCTTTTTGCGGGCCTACTACCTTGTCGAGTGTTTTGCCAATCGCTATCCGCGGATCAACTATACGCTCGGTCATTTCATTAAACCATACGTTAATACAGGTTTTGCTTTCATCAAATTCAAAAATGATGTCATTTAGCGAGTTGATAAGCGCGTTGAGATGATTGCGGCTTTCACGCAGCTTGGCATCATTAGTCATAAGGCTTTGATTAAGCTTCATCACATTATCAACAGCATTTTTTAGCTGGTATTGATAAGCCATTACCACTAAAAATGAAACATAGGCTATTACAGTGAAAACCAAAATAAGTACTATCAGCACCGCGGGTGAAATGGCAAGCCTGGGCGCGGTAAAATAGGCGGTTATAATAGCCGCAAGGTTAGCTTCGCAGATAATTATGAATTCCCTGCTTTTTTTGCAAAAAAGGGTTAAGGCAATAAAAATGGTTATTGCGCTAAACAGGTACACATGTTCAAACCCGTTTTTGCCAAGTAAAATGCAGTTGTTTATGACCAGGAAAGACAAAACGGTAGCAAAGATCCCCGCTTTATAAAAAAGCTTATTGTTAATGAAAGAAAAAAATAGCGTGATAGCACAAAAAAAACAGTTTATAGCCCTTAGCCAAAAAGGATCGTAAGAATTGTTGAAGCAAAGATAATGTAACGAGGGACTTGCAATAAATAAGCCTATGAGTAAAAGGCGGTAAACGGTAGCTTCGTTTTGGATCATTACCAATGAGTTACCTTTTAACGACATGGTTTGCAGTAATTTTTTAATCAATTATTAACGTCTATAAACACAAATACAGGTTGTAAAATAATAAATTTGGCCGAAAATTTTTACAAACAGTAAATTATATTAGCGGTTATTAATACGCAGATTTATTTACATTTGTTGCAGATACAAATTTCTATGGCGGAAACAGCACAACTAAAAATTGGTGATAAAACATTTGAGCTCCCGGTAATTGAGGGCACTGAAGGTGAAAAGGCAATCGATATTTCTAAGCTTCGCGATCAAACCGGTTATGTAACACTTGATATCGGGTACAAAAATACAGGCGCTACCAAAAGCGCCATTACTTTTTTAGATGGCGAGCAGGGAATACTTAAATATCGTGGTTATCCAATTGAGCAATTGGCCGAGAAATCATCATTTATTGAAGTTGCCTATTTGCTGATCTATGGCGAGCTGCCATCTGCCGAAAAGCTAAAATCATTCCAGTACGAGCTAAGCCGTCATACTTTGGTGCATGAGGATATGAAAAAGTTTTTTGATGGCTTTCCGTCAAAATCGCACCCGATGGGACAGCTGTCGTCATTGGTATCTGCATTATCGGCTTTTTATCCCGAATCATTAAAGCCATCCCAAACCACCGAAGAGCTTAACCAGAGCATTATAAAAATGCTTGCTAAGATGGCTACCGTGGTTTCATGGATCTATAAAAAATCATTAGGGCACCCGGTTATCTATCCTCAAAATAAATACGATTACGTTACCAACTTCCTGCACATGACCTTTGGTCAGCGTACAGAGGAGGTGGAGATTGATCCCGTGGTTATCGACGCTATGAACAAGCTATTGATTTTACATGCCGATCATGAGCAAAACTGTTCTGCTTCTACCGTTCGTATAGTAGGTTCGTCCGATTCTAATATTTATGCTTCGGTATCTGCAGGTATTTCAGCGCTTTGGGGGCCGTTACACGGCGGCGCCAACCAGGCTGTAATTGAAATGCTGGAGAAGATCAAAGAAGATGGTGGCGATACTGATAAATGGATTGCTAAAGCTAAAGACAAGAATGATCCTTTCCGTTTAATGGGTTTTGGTCACCGCGTTTATAAAAACTTTGATCCCCGTGCAAGGATCATTAAAAAAGCCTGCGACGATATTTTAGAAAAGCTGGGAGTTAATGACGAGGTATTGGAAATAGCCAAAAAACTGGAAGAGGTTGCCCTGAAAGATCCTTACTTTGTTGAGCGTAAACTTTATCCTAACGTTGATTTTTACTCAGGTATCATTTACCGCGCTTTAGGCTTCCCAACTGATATGTTCACCGTGTTGTTTGCTCTTGGCCGTTTACCGGGATGGATTGCTCAATGGAAAGAAATGAAAGAAAACAAAGAACCTATCGGTCGTCCGCGCCAGATTTATGTAGGTGCTACATCTAAAGAATACGTTGATATAGCAAACCGGTAAGTTTATATGGTTCATAGTTGATGGATCATAGTTCATAGAAGAAAAAAAAATACTTAAATAAGGAAGCGATAGGGGATGACCTCATCGCTTTTTTTGTCTGAACCTTGATTTTTAGGATTTGAGGATTTCCTTGATATCATATGCTTTCGGGGATTGATCTTATCAAAAGAAGAGCCATGTTAATATTCGTGTTTTATCAGGTTATCTTTAAAACGTGGAAATCACCGTCTTTTTCAAATATCCTATAATCCTAAAATCAGACAAATCAAGGTTCAGATAAAGAAGCCCCGCAGGTTTTCACCGTGCGGGGCCATATAAATAAATCAATCAACTGCAATGTTTAAGCTTAAAGCTTAGTAATAGTAAAAGTGTTGGCATTAGCGTTTAACACTATTTTGTAAGTGCCGCCGGCTGATATTGTATAATTAGCTCCGCCTGGTGTAAGTGCACCTGGTGTTCCGCCTAAGTTTAAATCCCAGCTGTGATTAAACCTGAATTTTATATCCTTGCCCCCAATTAAAGCGGCTGTAACGCTCCATGTTTTGGTGGTAGCATCATAAAGCATATCAGTATCAGTGCTCCAGCCGCCCGGAGTAGCATCGCCAATAATGCTCCAAAATACAGGGGTAGCGGTAAATGTGCCTTTTGTTTTATCGTTTTGGTCGATAACAGCGTGCAATGCATAGTATCCTGCGGCAGGTACTGAAAGATTACCGCCGGTAGTACTTATTTTTCCGCTGCCTGCATCTCCGTATGCAACGTCCCAGACCTTTTTAGGAGTAAGTTTAAATTCAAGCTTACCTGCAGGGAAACCGATATAGCCGTCATATACGCCATCGTTATTAGGCGAGGTAAGACTGTCAGCAGTTTTGGGGTCCCATCCCTGGTACGCGCCAGGAACATAAATATAACCCGTGCCCTGATATGGCAATACGGTTAACGTAATGATATTTGAGTAAGTAGCAGCCAGGTTTGGAGCAGCCGATGATTTAATGCGCACATCAACTTGCGATGGGTTTTCATAAGATAGCTTCAGTGCGGTTAGCATATCGTTAAGTGCACCTACCTTTAGTGTTTGGGTAAGCTTATCGGTACTTACTTCCCTTGCGTTTTTGAAATTATTGCCTTTTACATCTAACTGTATGGTATACGTAATGGGAGCTTTATAACCTGTAACAGGGGTTGCAACCCAGTTAAAAGTAATAGCATCATTATTGGCATTGGGTTTAGAGAGTGCGGGGGCGGTTGTTGTTGAAGTTAAAGTGCCTACTTTGCCCACGTTTGCTACAACCTTTACTTCATCTTTTTTACATGACGCCAGCATCAGCAGTGCAATGCCACCGAATGCCAGGAGCGTGGTAAATATTTTTTTCATATCCTTTTTTAGGTTTTATGGTTTTGCGGGAGATACTTTGAGGGCATCTCCCGGTGTATTATTAATAGCCTGTATTTTGTTTCAGATTAGGGTTGGCTGTAACATCTGCCGATGGTAACGGATATACCGTACGGAAACTTTCAACGCCTTTGCCATCTTTTGAACCGCCTTTAAACGGCCATAAGTAAGTAGCCTCAACAAATTTTTTGTAACGGATAAGGTCCGTACGGCGGAAACCTTCCCAGTACAGCTCACGTCCTCTTTCATCAAGCAACAGGTCGGTTGTTAAAGCGGTTAACTGGCCGGTGGTAGCACTTTGGTAGGCACGGGCCCTTAATTTGTTAACATAGCTTAAAGCAAGTGCGGCATCGCCGCCGCCGCCGCGTGTAGTAGCTTCGGCATAAATCAAATATTGTTCGGCTAAACGGAAAATAGGAAGGTCCATATCTGCATAATCCAAACTTTGCGGGGCACCGCCATTTATCTTAACATCTTTGAATTTGCTGATAGCGTAGCCATCGGTAAAGGTGCTGATGGTGTTGATCTCAATGTTTTGGCCATCGGTGTAAAACTGGGCGCGTTTATCGGCACTTGAAGCGCCTCCGGGAAACAGGTTTACAAAAGCTTTGGTTGTCCGTAAACCGGCCCACCCGCCGGCGATACCATAATCAGCCGCCGGCATTGAGCCACCAACCGGTGCATGCGTCATAAATGTGGCACCACCATAGCCTTGTGTATGCAAGCCATCGTAGTTAATGGTTAAAATAAACTCATTTTTATTGAGGTTGTTATCAGCGCGCATTAGTTTGGTATAGTCACTAACCAATGAATAACCGGCATCAATCACCTTTTTTGAATAGGTTATCGCGGCTGCATAATTAGCAGTACCGGTATAAACTTCGGCATTAAGATAAATCCTTGCCAGCAAAGCCCAGGCAGCGGCTTTATCCGCGCGACCGTATTCGTTAGTGCGTGCATCAGCAAGGCCTCCATCAATTGCTTTAAGCTCGCCTTCAATATAGGTAAACAGATCTTTACGGCTTATCTGCTTTGGTAGTGGTCCGCCCAACGGATCGTTTTCTGTAACAAATGGAGGGGCAGCAAACAAGTCCATCAAAATTGAATACTGGTAAGCCCTTAAAAAGCGGACTTCGGCTACATACTGGTGAACTTTATCGGCATCTGCACCTTTAATACCCCTGCTGCTCAGGTTAGCATCAGACGACTGGCGAATAAAATCATTCGCCAGGGTAATCTGGTACATACACCTGTAATATAAGCCGGTTAAGAAAGTATTGCTTGATGACCAGGTCATGCTGTGAAAATCCGGCAAGCCTACGTCGCCCCAGCCTACAACGGCTTCATCAGTTGGTAGCTCTTCGGCACACCAGTACAGGCGGAAAAAGTCTGAGGTGCCTTCGTCAATACCTTGTACGTCACCATTACCCGCCGGGCCTGAGTTGCCTGTTAACGCATATGCAGCGTAAACTTTAGCAAAAGCTTGCTTATATCCTTCGGGGGTGCTGTAAACCTGTGCCGAGGTAACATCATTTGTTGGCAGCAGATCAAGCTTTTTAGTGCACGATGTAAGGCCGCCGGCAATTAAAGCTGCTACAGTTATATATTTTATTGAATTTCTTTTCATGTTTATTTCTCTTTACTGTGAATAAAGTGTTATAGCGATAAATTAAGACCTAACACATAGGTGCGGGGGCGGGGATAAAAGTTATTATCGATACCGCTGTTAACTTCCGGATCAAGGCCTTTATATTTGGTGATAACAAAAACGTTTTGCACGTTAGCGCTTAACCTGAGGTTACCGGTGTTGTGAAATACTTTACCAAAATTATAACCTACGTTAACGTTATCCATACGGATAAATGAAGCGTTTTGTATGTAATAGTCCGATAGCCTGCTTTTATCAAAAGAGCCGGTCATACCGGTTTCAAGCAGGTTGGTTGAGGCATTGTTTAAGATACCTATGCCATTAAATATGCTAAGCTGGGTGCCCGAGCCTGAGAAAACATTATTATAAACATAGTTGCCAACGCTTGCCCTTGCAACAAAACCAGCCGACCATTTTTTGTAGCTAAGGTTTGAGCTTAAACCAAAATAGCCTTTAGGATCGGAGCTTTTGTAACGGTACAGGTCATTTTCATTAACTATACCGTCTTTGTTCCTGTCAACATACACACCATCAAGCGGTTTGCCATCGCTGCCGTAAACCTGCTGATAAACATAGAAGGAGTTGCGCGGGTAACCGACAGAGTTGATCTGGATGGTGTTACCTGTACCGCCAGAAATGTTACCGGTTGGAGCGCCAGGATAGCTTGGATCTGGGGCCAGTGTCAATTTGGTGATCTTGTTGGTATTGTAAGTAGCGTTAAGGTTAACATTCCAGGTAACATCGCTGGTTCTGATTACATCTGCACTCAGGTTTAACTCGATACCATTGCTGGTTAAGTCGCCGATGTTGGCCACAATATAATTTGAGAAGTTGGTACCTGCCGGCTGAGGTATCCTGTTCAATAATTTTGAGGTTTTACGGTGGTAGTAATCCAAAGTGCCGGTGATACGGTTATCAAGGAAACCAAAATCAATTGCTACGTTGGTTGCTGCCGTTTGTTCCCAGGTGCGCAGTGCATAGTAACCACCCGGACGGTACAGGTTGTAGAAAGTATCGCCAAGCTGGTACTGAGCTGTATTTGTACTCAGGTTATAAAATGATACAACATCATAGTTACCAATACCATCCTGCTGACCGGTAACACCGTAACCTGCGCGCAGTTTCAAATCAGATAAAGCTGTTATGCCTTTGAACATCGATTCTTCTTTCAGTTTCCATGCAAATGCAACTGAAGGGAACGTACCGAACCTTTGATTTGGATTGAATTTTGAAGAACCGTCGCGGCGTACAGTACCGGTTAAAATGTATTTATCTTCAAATACATAATTTAAACGACCGTAAACTGATATCAGCCTGTTTTCGGGTTTATCAAACGCATAGATTGGATTAGTGCCTGGTTGCTCGGTACCATCATGGGCAAAATTGCCAAAGTTGTAGTTGGTGATTGAGAAATCCTGGTATGAATAACCTGCTACCGCATCAATATGGCTGGCTATGCTTTTCAGATCTTTGGCGTAGCTTAAGTAGCCTTCAAATATGGTATTTTTTTGGGTTTGTTTGTATTGGTTATTTAAGCCACGGTGCGTAACACTTTTTGCGTCAAGAAATCCCTTGTAGTTTGAAGCAGCGCTATCCGGAATGATAACGTGCCCTGTGCCTTTTGAAACATCATAACCTAAGTTAACATTGGCATGTAACTCCGGTAAAAAGTGGAATTTATAATCTAATTGCAGGTTACCGATGCTGCGGTAAACAGTACTGCGGTTGTCCTGCTGCTCCAGTAAACCGAGGGGGTTTAAAGTGGCAAGGTCTTTTAAGCCGCCCCCTGGTTTTGTAGGATCATTAAGCCATTCCCAGTAACCGCCAAAACGGCTGTTGCCTGAATAAACCGGTTTGGTAGGGTCAAAGCTTACTGCCGAACCTATAGCACCTTCATTGGCAAACCTTTGTTTAACCTGTGCGCCTTTAGCGTTTAAGTTAACTTTCAGGTGATCGGTAAAAAAACTTGGGCTTAAATTGATGGCGCCTGTTATACGCTGCATTGAGCTGGTTTTTAAAACACCATCCTGATCAAGATAACCTGCCGATACGCGGTAGGGCAGGTGTTTTGCCGCGCCTGATACGCTGATATTATTATCAGTAGTGATACCTGTTTGGTAGATCTGCTTTTGCCAGTCGGTGCTTGCAGTACCTAAAAGTGCTTTTTGAGCAGCGGTACCGTTAGTGTTAACATAGTCGCGTACCTGGTCGCCGGTCAGCACCGATGCTTCTTTAGGGATTTTGCTTGCCGAAACCTGCGAGCTGAAATCAATAACCGGTTTGCCGCTTTTACCTTTTTTGGTGGTGATCAAAATAACACCGTTTGATGCCCTGTTACCATAAATAGCTGATGCAGAAGCATCTTTTAATACCGAAAACGATTCGATATCGTTGGGGTTGATGAGGCTTAAAGGGTTGGCTGCACCGGAGATACTGCTGTTGCTGATAGGCACACCATCAATAACAATAAGCGGATCGTTACTTGCGCTTAATGAAGCACCGCCACGGATCCGGATAGTACTACCTGCACCAGGCGCGCCGCTGTTTGATATTACGGATACACCTGCAACCTTGCCGGCAATTAACTGCTCGGGGGTAGTGATGACGCCTTTTTGAAAATCTTTGGCGGTTACGTTGGTGATTGCGCCTGAAAGATCTTTTTTGCGCTGGGTACCGTAACCTATAACCACTACCTCGTTCAGGCTTTTGCTTTCTGGAGCGAGGCTGAAGTTTTCGACCGTTGCGCCGTTAACGGTTACTGTTTTTTTGATGGTAATATAACCGATAAATTTTACGCTTAGGGTGTAAGTGCCGGCTTTAACATTGTTAATGGCGTAGTTACCATTAGGGTCGGTAGTTGAACCAATAGTGGTACCATCGACGGTAACCGTAGCACCGGGGAGGGGCTGGTTGGTTTCGTCAGATACCTTTCCTTTAATACTCCCGGTTTGTGAAAATGCCATGAATGACATCATCAGGAAAGCACAAAGAAGAACATACTTTTTTGAGTAATTTTTTCTCATTTACTTATTGATTTTTATGAATAAAAAAAGGCTTATTTTGCCGTCTATAATTGGTTTATTATTGTGGCCGAAACAGCATGCGACTAATTTACATTTACAAATATCAATTGCAAATTTTATATAAAAGATAATTTTAAAGCGTTTAATTAAGTCTTTTTTAACTTTAACGAAATGTTGAAAATTATTAAAATAACCGAGAAAAAATATTGTTTTTATGCGAAATTTGCATTTAAACACATATTTGTGAAATAAGTAAGTGTCAGGTTTACACAATATGTAATTTTACTTTAATGCAACCAATTTCCGGGAACGTTCCCGGAAACGTTCCCGGTTTTTAGCTTTTTATGATGATGAAAAAAATAATTTTCTGCGCGTTTTTGCTTTTGGGCCAAAATTTTTTGCTTTTTAGCCAGGTGAAAATCTCCTTTTTTACCGGCAAAATTTCGGCCCTGAAAAGCCCTTCTGAACGCCTTTTTTTGGCAGGTGATTTTAATGGCTGGAACCCAGCTGATAAAGCCTGGGAACTTGTTAAAAACAACAAAGGAAGTTATACCTTAAATAAAGATTTACCCGCCGGCATTATTCACTTTAAAATTACCCGCGGCAGCTGGAACGCAGTGGAATGTGACACCGCTGGCAAGGCTGTTGAAAACAGAAGCCTCCTGGTAAAAGGCGATACCACCGTTCTGCTTGATATCGCGGGTTGGCAGGACAATTTTGCACGGCCCGAAAAGAGACATACAGCTACTGCCAGGGTAAGTATCATCAGCGAAAACTTTGAAATACCTCAATTAGGCAGGCAGCGGAGGGTTTGGATCTATCTGCCGGCAGGATATGAGGTTGGCAAAACCCAATACCCTGTAATTTATATGCATGATGGCCAAAACCTTTTTGATGAGTATACCTCTGCCTATGGTGAATGGGGGATTGATGAGCTCATGGATAAACTACCAGGTCAACAGGAAAGTATCATAGTTGGTGTTGACCATGGTGGTGAGTTCCGCATAACTGAATATGACCCGTACAATTCAAAATATGGTGAGGGCAGGGGAGATGATTATATACAGTTTTTGATTAATGACCTTAAGCCATATATTGATAAACATTACCGTACCCAAAGTGATGCTGTACACACAACAATTGCCGGGAGCTCAATGGGCGGGCTTATCTCCATGTATGCAGCACTTAAATACCCGGAAGTGTTTGGAAATGCAGGTATATTTTCGCCCGCGTTTTGGATTGCACCGCAGATTTATGACCAGGCCCAGCAAGCTGTAGTAAGTAAAAATAGCCGTTTTTATTTTGTTTGCGGTGATGCCGAAAGTGAGAGCATGGTTGCCGACATGCAAAAGATGGCCGATTTGCTGAAATCAAGAGGGGTGAGACCCGGAAACGCCCCCGTTACTATAATCAAAGGTGCATCCCACAATGAGAAGCAATGGAATGGCGACTGGCCCGGATTTTATAAATGGTTGATGGGGTTTAATTAACTACCTGTTTTGCGTTAGCGATAGTAGCGGATACCGGCCAATGTCATTAAGTTAAGGAAAATCCCCCAGAGGGGGAACAGGTTTGTAGCAACATACATATTCAAAACAACCGTGCCAGAGGTACGGAACACCGGAGTTGTGTACCGCTGGCACACCAGAGATCTATGCGAATTTGTTTCTACAAACCTTTTGCACCTCTGGTGCAACTTGTCAATCTCTTAACTTAATGACATTGGGATACCGGCCAAGCGGCTAAGGCCTGCGCAGTATGAGCGGATAGCGCGGGCCGAAGGTAACGCCCACAATGTTAATTTGGGATTTCGGATGTTCGATTTCGGATTTTTTTTGAATTAAGTGAATTAAAGAATTTTTCGAATTTTCTTTGCATTCAGTAAATCCTTTAATTTTATAAATTCTGATTCCGACATTAACCTTCTATTCATAACCCGTCCAAATTTCCCTTAAATTTAATAGTTTTGAAGTCAGCGTTTGCCCATGACCATCGAAGAAATATTAAAGCAGTACTGGAACCATGATGCCTTCAGGCCTATGCAGGCCGAGATCATCCAATCTGTTTTATTGGGGAACGATACTTTAGCGCTGTTGCCCACCGGTGGCGGTAAATCGGTTTGTTTCCAGGTTCCTGCATTGGCCAAAGATGGGATCTGCATTGTAATATCGCCGCTTATCGCACTCATGAAAGACCAGGTTGAAAACCTGCGGGCCAAAGGCATCAATGCTATATCGATAGTATCGGGCATGGGGCGCCGTGAGATAGACCTGGCGCTGGATAATTGCATTTATGGCTCGGTGAAGTTCCTGTACCTGTCGCCCGAGCGCTTGCTGAGCGAATTGGTGCGCGAGCGGGTGAAGTACATGAAAGTAAACCTTTTCGCGGTGGACGAGGCGCATTGTATTTCGCAATGGGGTTACGATTTCAGGCCGCTGTACCTGCATATTGCCGATCTGCGGGAGCTGCATCCCAACGTGCCCGTGCTTGCGCTTACAGCAACGGCTACCGCCGATGTTAAGGCCGATATTCAGGAAAAGCTGAAATTCAAAAATCCGGTTGTTTACCAGCAAAGTTTTGAACGACGCAATATCAGTTATGTGGTGCAGCATGAGGAAGATAAGTTCCGTAAAATGTTAAATATCGTACGCGGTGTTAAGGGAAGCGGCATTGTATATGTACGGAGCAGGAAGGAAACTTTTGAGATAGCGAAATTTTTGATCGATAACGGTATCAGGGCCGATTATTATAATGCAGGCCTGACTGTTGACCAGCGCGCCGAAAAGCAGGAGGCCTGGAAAAATAACCGGTTACAGGTTATTGTGGCTACCAATGCTTTTGGTATGGGGATAGATAAACCGGATGTACGGTTTGTGATCCACAAGGATATCCCGGAAAGCTTGGAAGCCTATTACCAGGAAGCCGGCCGGGGTGGGCGTGACGGGAAAAAAGCCTTTGGCGTACTGCTATATAACCCTGCCGATAAGCTGAAACAGGAAAAGATGTACGAGCTTAATTTCCCATCGGTTGAGGAGATTAAGCAGGTATATCATAACCTGGCCAATTATTACCAGGTAGCTTATGAGGCCGGCGAGGGTTTAAGCTTTGATCTCGACCTTGGCGAATTTTGCAGCCGTTTTAAGCTCGATGCTATTAAAACACTCAATGCCCTTAAGTTTTTAGAACGCGATGAATACCTGGCTTTTAACGAAAGTGTATTTTTGCCTTCGCGTTTCCAGTTTGAGGTAGTTAACGAACAGCTATATAACTTCCAGATCCAGAACGCCGGCTGGGACCCTTTTATCAAAACCCTGCTTCGCTCATACGGTGGCGCTTTTGAAAATTATGTGCGTATCAAGGAGTTTGATATCGCAAGGCGAACAGGCATAAGCGTTCAGCAGGTTATTGAGGGAATGTTACAATTGCAGCAGTATGGATTGCTTAGCTATATGCAGCAAACTGATAAACCCCAGGTTACCTATTTAAAGCCACGGGTGCAGGGCAGTCACCTTATTATCGACCGCAAATATATTGAGCAGCGTGAGGAAGTGTACCGTCAAAAAATGGAGGCTGTTTTTGCCTACGCCATTCATAAACGCTGCCGGAGCCAGATGTTGCTGGCTTATTTTGATGAGCCAAATGGCCGTAAATGCGGGATCTGCGATGTTTGCCTTGAGGAAAAACGCAGGGTAAGTCAAGACGAAATCTTCGACAACATCACCACCGAAATAGTACAATTGCTTAGTATTGGCAACCCCGATATTGGCGGGCTGATAACGGGGATCAATATCGGTACCGAAAAAGAAAAGATGGAAGCCGTACGCCTACTGCTCGATGCAGGGAAGATTAAAACTGATGGTGAGGCTTATTATTTGAGTTGATGGATAGCTCTCTTTTAATACCCACCCGTCATCCTGAGTGTTTAAATCCGAGGCCTCTGAAAGTGAAATGACATTAATACTTATTGTCATCCTGAGGAACGAAGGATCTTCTTCGCCCTGCTTAGCGGCCCTGTATCTTGCAGAAGATTCTTCGCTACAATCAGAATGACAGGCGTTTTTTAAACTTGTCATGGGTAACTTGTTTCAGGACCTCACAGGACAGATCGACGCTTTGCTTGGCTCTCGAAAGGTTAGCAAGCGGGCGAGTTTACCTACCGGCATGTTAAAAGTGGGTGTCATGCTGAGCAATGTCATTAAGTTAAGAGATTGACAAGCTGCACCAGAGGTGCAAAAGGTTTGTAGAAACCATTTTGAATAGATTTTTGGTGTGCCAGCGGTACACAACTCCGGTGTTCCGTACCTCTGGCACGGTTGTTATCGGTATAATATTTTGCTACAAACCTGTTCCCCCTCTGGGGGATTTTCCTTAACTTAATGACATTGCATGCTGAGGCTCTCGAAGCATGGTGGGCAGGCCTCTGCGCACGAGTCTTCGACGGGCTCAGACTGACAGGCCATCTTTTGTCACTACAACTTCAGAGTTCGCTGTATTTTCCAGCTCAGGATTATAGGAAGTATTAATTTATCTCTAATTTTTCTTCCCCATTTCACCGGGAAAAATCACCCCTTTACCGACAAAAACCTGCCCTACAGCTAATTAGGCCAAACCTGCTGTAACGTTTTTTATTTGAGATCGTCATATGTATGTATTCAATGAAATAAAATAATAATCACTTGACAATCAAAATATTAATACCATGAAAACTACATTAACCGCCATCGCTACCGTACTGTTTATGGTACTTGGCTTCGCAAACATCGCATCTGCAAATACTGCTAAAACTGATGCAGGCATCATTTTAACCGACATCAGTAAAATCAACAAAATTGAAGTTTACGGCAATGTTGAACTTTACATATCAAGCGGCCCGGCCGACCAGGTAAAGGTTTACAACCGCTACTATTCTGAAAATGCTCTGGTTCAGTCACAAAAAGGTGTATTGCGCATCTCATCATATAAAGCCGAAAAATTGGTAGTATGGGTAACCGCGAATCAATTGAGTGCTATTAACGCTTATGATAATGCCGATATTAAATCATTCGGCAGTCTTTCAGGCATCGAGCTGGATGTTAAATTAAACAACAATGCATCTGCAAATCTTAACCTGGATACTTATAGCGCCAGCATCACCCTCAGCGGTAATGCAAAAGCCGAACTTAAAGGTAACACCAACGAATACAGCTTAACCCGCAACGCAACATCAAATGTTAACAGCAATGGTTTAGCATACGCTCACGCTACCGAAACCCTAAACAAAGAGACCAAACCAAGGGTTAATGACTTTGCAACTTTATAAACGCCATTTTTTTGAGTCAATTATATATAGTGTAGCCGCCCGCAAAGGGGCGGCTTTTTTGTTTTATCGTCATGTTGTTGTTTCAACATTCCACTCGCTAAGCCGCATGTTAAGCAAACCGCTTATCATGTGGGGTCAGGTAACAAATTTTTATAACCCTTAATACGCCATGATCCAGAGGCTACAGGCGTAATCGTCCGAAGTCAGAGAACTTTCGGACAGTGTTTCTTTTGTTATCACAAGCTTTTTCTATGTGCATATCTGAAATCTGCACATAAAATTCTTCCGCTTTTTACCGATATAAATCCCCCGTTCGCCGACTAAAACCCGGTGTACATCTAATTTGCCCGAAACCGCTGTAACGTTTTAAAAATGAGGGCGTCTTATCTGTGTATTAAATGAAATAGAAACACAAATAATTGACAATCAAAATATTAATCATCATGAAAACTACAATATTAACAATCGCAACCTCTTTAGTTTTAGCACTTGGAGTATCAACCGCAGCTAACGCAGCAACCAAAAATGATAACGGCGCAGCCGTAGTTTTAAATAATGTAAGCAAGATCAGTAAGATCGAAGTCCGCGGTAACGTTGAGGTATACGTATCAGCCGGCGAAAACGACAATGTTAAAGTGTATAACAAGTATTACTCAGAAAGCGCGTTGGTACAAAACAACAACGGTACATTACGGATCACCTCATATAAAAACGAAAAATTGGTAGTTTGGGTAACCGCGAACGATCTTAAAGCGATTAATGCTTACGACAATGCCGAAGTTAAATCATTCGGAAAACTTGCAGCCCTTGAGCTTAACGTTAATCTTTATAACAATGCATCTGCTAAATTGAACGTCGACGCTTATGCTGCAACAGTAAACGTTAATGACAAAGCTAAAGCCGAGTTTACCGGTACAGCCGATGTTTACACCCTTAACCACACCCGCGAATCATTTGTAAACAACAACGCATTTGCTGCCGTAAACTTCACTGATAAAGTAACCAACGCTCCTGCTAAATACACCATTGAAAACGAATTTGCAGGCCTTTAATATCTTACTTTTACAAAAGTCCATCATATATTCAAAAGCTATCATCTAAAATGTGATAGCTTTTTTTAATTTTGATGTAACACTAAACCGCCAACCGGCGTCATAACACCAAAACCATGAAAAAATACCTTTTTACCTTCACTATAGCAAGTGCATTTATAGCCACCGGCATATTATCATCATGTAATTACAGATGTGTGCACGGCTCAGGAAATCAAACCACCGAAAAGCGCAAGGCCGAAGATTTTAAAAAAGTTGAAATTTCGGGCGCGTTTAAAGTACACCTGAAACAGGATAGTTCGTTGACTATTGAGATCAAAGCTGATGATAA
This sequence comes from Mucilaginibacter sp. SJ, assembly GCF_028993635.1. Taxonomy (NCBI): domain Bacteria; kingdom Pseudomonadati; phylum Bacteroidota; class Sphingobacteriia; order Sphingobacteriales; family Sphingobacteriaceae; genus Mucilaginibacter; species Mucilaginibacter sp. SJ. The sequence goes on along the minus strand of NZ_CP118631.1, from coordinate 1,802,188 downwards.
CCTGATCAAGTATATTTCAACTTCGGTTGAAGGTGGTGTATTACACATTAAATCAAAAAAGAATTTCTGCGATCCCGGTGATATGGTGATCAACATCGGCGTGAAAAACCTTGAAGAAATTAAAGCTTCAGGTGCGGTTGAAGTTAATTCTGATGGCAAGCTCAACGCTAAAGATTTCAAGCTTGATCTTTCCGGTGCTACTAAAGTTACGCTTGACCTTAACGCGGCCAATGTTTCGACCGACGGCAGTGGCGCCACAGATGTACACCTTACAGGCCAGGCAGCATCGCACAAGATTGACCTGAGCGGCGCCGGTAAAATAGAAGCCTTTGATTTTGTTGTTGGGGACTATGATATCGAAACATCGGGCATTGGACATTGCAAAATCAATGTGCTTAAAACGCTGAACGTGCATACCAGTGGTGCTTCCGAAATTGAGTATAAAGGTTCCCCATCTACCGTGAATAACGATAAGTCGGGAGCTTCGTCTATCAAAAAAGTAGACTGATCGGCGTTTTTAAGAAACAGTAAAGCCGGGATTTTATTTAAATCCCGGCTTTTTCTATTATCAGCCATCTATAATTTAAATGAGGAAACTTTTAAAATGGGCCGGAGCCGTTTCATGCTTATTTGAAAACTATAAAGCCTGTTAATAGCTATGTTGTAAAATTTGAAAACAATATAAATTCAGGCACTAATTAAAAATAAATTCATACTTTTGCGCCTCGAATTTTGTATAGCACGGATTAGGTTTTAGGCTATATTTCAAAGGATTAAATTAAATACCCGGTAAAAAGATGAATATTACACAGGAAAAAATTAATGACCTGAACGCAGTTGTTAAAATTAACATCAACCCTGAAGATTACCAGCCACGTGTTGAAAAAGCTATAAAGGAAAACGCTAAAAAAGCAAAAATTCCTGGTTTTCGCCCGGGCATGGTGCCTGCATCGCACATCAAAAAAATGTACGGTAAAAGCATCCTTGTTGATGAAATCAACAACCTGTTACAAGATACTTTAAATAACTATATCGACGAGCAGAAACTGGCTGTATTGGGTCAGCCATTGCCTGCTGCAGATGATAACAAAGAATACAACTGGGATTTTGCCGATAACTTTGAGTTTAGCTATGAATTAGGTTTAGCTCCTGAGTTCAGCATCGACTTTTCATCAAAAGATAAATTAACCCAATACGTAATCAAAGTTGATGACGAAACGCTTGCTTCAAGGATCAAAAACATCCGCCGCAGCTATGGCAAAATGACAAATCCTGACGTATCGGCAGATGATGACGTTCTTTACAGCGAATTAGTTCAACTTTCTGCTGATGGTAGTGTTTTTGAGGATGGAATAACCAATACAGCGTCTGTACGTTTAGATCAGATCAAAGATGAGGCTATCAAAGCTTCATTGATCGGTTTGAAAAAAGGCGATGTGTTAACATTCGATATTCGTAAAGCTTTTGATAACGACGCAGCTAAAATTGCCGGTTTATTGAAAATTGAAGAAGACGATGCAGCTGATTTAAGAGGCGATTTCCAATTAACTGTTAAAAACGTTAACCGTTTAGAAGAAAGCGATCTTAACCAGGAGTTCTTTGACAAATTATTTGGTGAAGGTACAGTAACTACCGAAGAGGAGTTCACAGCTAAAATTACTGAAGAGCTTGAAAGCATGATGGTTCAGGATGCCGACCGCAAATTGCAGGACGACATGTACAAACTGGCTGTCGCTAAAGTTGATTTCGCCCTTCCTGACGAGTTTCTGAAACGCTGGTTAAAAGCAACCAACGAGAAATTAAGCGACGAGGAATTAGAAGGCGGTTACAACGATTTTGCTCAAAACCTGAAATGGACTTTGATAGAAAATAAGATCATTACCGATAACACTATCGAGATTAAATACGAAGATGTGTTTGAATTGGCTAAGATCCGTTTAGACCAGCAGTTCAGGATGTACAGCCCGACAGCGATCCCTGAAGATCAGTTAGGCCAGTATACCGTTCAGTACCTGCAAAACAAAGAAAATGCTAACAAAATATTTGAAGAGGTAAAAGCATTAAAGGTATTTGACTATATCAAAAATGTGATCACTTTAGATAAGCAGGATATCCTTTACACTGATTTCAGTGCATTGGTATCTGCAGCACAGTAAGCAGCTTTTAAATCGCCCTAAAAAGGGAGAGATTTTATAGCATATTCACCAAAAGCAACTCACAAGGTTGCTTTTGGTGTTTTATAACCTTAGCTCAAAACCCAACGTCATTGCGAGTAACCATCAGGGAGGCCGTGAAAAAACCGTGATGACATGTAAAATATACTTTAGCGATGGTGCGCGGGGGCCGCGTTAGGGATTGCAGTGTAAAGCCCGGAGCGCGCGTTAGGATTGTGGGCAGGAAAAGCGAGGACTTGCAACGGAAAGCCCGGCCGCAGGCAACGCCCATATTATAAAACTGATCGAAAAAATACACTTAATAATCAACAACTTACGATCACGTCATTATAAGGTACGAAGCAATCCCCGATTAGCAGAGTGGATATGCAAGCCGACCTGTAAAGTTTGGGATTGCTTCGTGCCTCGCAATGACGGAAGCAGAGCAGCTGATGTTGTTACCAACATCTTCCCTGCAAGCTCTACCGTTAGTTTTGACCAAAAAAACAGGTTTAGTCACGTAGGCCTCATCAAAAAATTACGTAATAAAAACTATCTTGCAAAAAATCTATTGAACTAAAAACTATATTTATCGCGGGTAAGACGCCCGCATTTCCTAACGAACAACAAACAAAAACCATGAGCAGTAATATCGATAAAAACGAATTCAGAAAATATGCTGTTAAGCATCACCGTATTAACAGCCTTTATGTAGACAAATATATTGCAGGTGTTGAAAGAGGCAATATGCCAACAGGTGGTATCACTACCGTACCAACCGGCATGACACCATACATTCTTGAAGAACGCCAGCTTAATGTACAGGCCATGGACGTGTTTTCGCGTTTGATGATGGACCGTATCATTTTCCTGGGCGATGCTATTTATGATAATATTGCAAACATTATCCAGGCTCAGTTGCTATTCTTACAATCGGCTGATGCTAAACGCGATATCCAGATCTACATCAACTCACCAGGTGGTTCGGTTTATGCAGGTTTAGGTATCTATGATACCATGCAATTTATATCAAATGACGTGGCCACTATTTGTACAGGTATGGCCGCTTCAATGGCTGCAGTATTGTTGGTAGCCGGTACTGAAGGTAAAAGGGCAGCGCTTCCGCATGCAAGGGTGATGATCCACCAGCCATCAGGCGGTGCTCAGGGCCAGCAGTCGGATATAGAGATCACTTATCAGGAGATCACTAAATTGAAAAAAGAACTGTACCAGATCATTGCCGATCACAGCGGTGCACCTTACCAAAAAGTTTGGGATGCATCTGACCGTGACTACTGGATGATTGCAGAGGAAGCCAAAGAATTTGGTATGGTTGACGAGATTTTAAGAGGTAATAAAGGAAAGTAATCTTGAGTCCATAAGTCCGATAGGTCGGGAAGTCCGGAAGTAAGCATGTTAAAATCAGAAGGTATTGTTGCTTTCGGACTTTACAGACTTCCCGACTTACGGACAATACTTTGTTTTTTACCACTAATTTTTTAACTTTGAGTAAGAAGACAAATCAGATGAATAAAAACAGCAAAGAGATCAGGTGTTCATTTTGCGGTGCCGGTAAACAGGATTCCCTGATGTTAATAGCAGGACTTGATGCACATATTTGTGATAAATGTGTGAACCAGGCCAATGAAATATTGGCTGAGGAGTTGAAGGTACGTAAAGTGAAGTCATCGCCTCTGGCGCCGGCCTTGCTTAAGCCATCAGAGATGAAGGCACATCTTGATCAGTATGTTATTGGGCAGGATGATGCCAAAAAGATACTTTCGGTAGCTGTATATAATCATTATAAACGCTTAAATCAGCGTATTGATAAAGATGAGGTTGAGATTGAAAAATCGAACATCATCATGGTAGGTGAAACAGGTACGGGCAAAACCCTGCTTGCTAAAACACTCGCCAAAGTACTTAACGTTCCGTTTTGCATTTGCGACGCTACTGTGCTAACCGAAGCCGGTTATGTAGGGGAGGACGTTGAAAGCATCCTGACCCGCTTACTGCAATCGGCCGATTATGATGTAACCCTTGCCGAAAAAGGTATTGTTTACATTGATGAGGTTGATAAAATAGCCCGTAAAAGCGATAATGCTTCTATCACCCGCGACGTATCCGGAGAAGGTGTACAACAAGCACTATTGAAGATATTAGAAGGTACCATGGTTAACGTACCACCACAAGGTGGCCGTAAACACCCGGATCAGAAAATGATCACGGTAAATACCAGTAACATCCTTTTCATTTGCGGAGGGGCCTTTGATGGTATTGAAAGGAAGATCGCCAATCGACTGCGTACCCAAACTGTTGGTTACAAGTTTAAGCACGATGAGGGCGATATCGATACTAAAAACTTCTATAAGTATATTACACCGCAGGATTTGAAATCATTTGGTTTAATCCCTGAGTTGATAGGCCGTTTGCCGGTGCTTACCTACCTCAACCCGCTTGATAGGGAAGCATTGCACAATATCTTAACCGAGCCTAAAAACTCATTATTGAAACAGTACAAAAAACTGTTTGAATATGAAGGTGTAAAGCTTGATTTTGAAGACGAAGTACTGGAGTTTATTGTTGATAAAGCAATGGAATTTAAACTTGGTGCGAGGGGATTACGCTCAATATGCGAAGCTATCATGATCGATGCTATGTTTGAGTTCCCATCCAAAAAAGATGTGAAACGGTTGAACGTAACATTGGATTACGCACGCGAGAAGTTTGAAAAATCTGATCTGAAAAAGTTAAAAGTAGCTTAACGCACAGTATATAAGCAAACACTTATATTTATTAAAAAATAAAGCGCGCCCTGGTTCTTATACCGGGGTTTGCTGTATAAAAAGAAATCATATGAACGAAGAATTAAACATTAAAAAGGACGGAGAAGCCTTACCACCGCCGGTGAAAGAAGTGCAATCGCCCGTAAAATCAGGATTAAAAACAAAAGAAGCAATTGTTGCTAACTGGTTACCGCGTTATACCGGCCGGCCACTTGAAGCATTTGGTGAGTATATTATCCTTACCAATTTTTCAAAGTATATCCAGCTGTTTTCGCAATGGAATGATAACGCGCCTATTATGGGGCTTGAAAAACCAATGCAAAGCGTTACTGCTAACGGTATTACCATTATTAACTTTGGTATGGGAAGTTCGGTTGCGGCTACTGTTATGGACCTGCTCACAGCCATTCACCCCAAAGCGGTAATATTTTTAGGTAAATGCGGCGGCCTTAAGAAGAAAAACAACGTAGGCGACCTGATCCTGCCGATAGCCGCCATTCGTGGCGAAGGTACATCCAACGATTATTTACCTCCCGAAGTACCTGCATTGCCGTCATTCGCGTTGCAAAAGGCTATCTCAACTACCATCCGTGATTATTCACGTGATTACTGGACCGGTACCTGCTACACCACTAACCGCCGCGTTTGGGAGCATGATAAAGTTTTCAAAAAATACCTGAAAGATCTGCGTGCCATGGCCGTTGATATGGAAACAGCTACTATTTTTACCACCGGTTTTGCCAACAAGATTCCTACAGGTGCGTTGCTGTTAGTGTCAGATCAGCCGATGATTCCTGAAGGTGTAAAAACCGCCGAAAGCGATTCGTCAGTAACAGAGCAGTTTGTTGAAACACACCTGCACATAGGTATCGAATCGTTAAAGCAGTTGATCAATAACGGGTTAACGGTTAAGCATCTTAAATTTTAGTCATTTTATTCATTGAGTCATTTTGTCATTAGGTCATTTTTTTAATAGCTTAATGAATAAAAGACTTACGAAGTTTTTGAAACTTCGTAAGTCTGACAAAATGCAAAAATGACTTAATGACCTGATGCCCCAATGACCACTTGTTTCATCCCCTCTCTGCCGTAAAATACCGGAAAATACATCATTTCGGCTTTGGCCGGATTTAGGGTGTATTTACCGTTGTAACGGGGGATGAGATTTACGGTGAATGTATATTTGCCCTGTTTAAGGCTTCGGCAAAATATGCTTACTTTCTCTTTAAAATATTCGCGGTGTACTTCATTGTTGTCCCATTGCTGCTCCTTACTCTCGTACGAGCATCCGGCAGGTATCGGGATCTCTATCATCACAAAATCAGCATCGCCGCGGGCTGTTACTTCTGCTTTTAATAATACAGGTTCACCGCCTTTCAGGGTGGTTATTGTTTTTTCCTTGCGCTCAAACCAGGTATTTACTGTAAAATCTTTACTTACTTTTTCGGGCTTGTTGTTCCAAAACTGCTGATAGCCGGTAATGTATACAGGCAGGCTGCCTGTTTTACTGATACTGATTGTTTTATCAGTTAGCGTTGCCGAATAAGGGAATTTGTCGATCGTTTTTGTATCGGTGCCTGTAAGCCTGATCTGCGATGGTTGAACCTGTTTATTTTCTGTCAACAGATCTGGCAGAATAGTTTCCAGTATCAGCGCCGATTCATAAGTATTACGCCAATCTCCAAGACGGCGTTGTTCAAGGAAGTAGCCGCGGATCTTGGTTAATAGCTCGGGATGCCTGCCTTCGTTTTTGATAATGCGGTAGGCTAATACACTCAACTGTACCGAATTATCAAAAAAGCGATAACCGTCTTCGCCCCAATATAGGTTACCAAACATAGTATGTTTACTTGTGTTGATTAAACTGTCCATTTTTATGGATAGGGCAGATTCCTGCCGCAATAACATCATTCTTAACTTATCATAACCCGACAACTTATAGTCGAAGTTTTTTTGTTCCTTAACCTGCTCTTTTTCAATGCCTGTTACATACTTCTGGTAATCAACTTTCGCTCCCAGTTTATGAAGTAACTCAAGGCAAAGTATTTTGTCCCTGCCTTTGTAACTTTCAAGCGGAAAGACGAGATAGTCGGTTAATTTTTGTTTATCCAGTTCAACAGCATAACCCTCTTTTTGTGCATCTATCAATGCTTCTACCACATGCAGGCTAATCCAGAGTTCTTCGTTACTATCCTTCCACCAGCCCCAGGTACCGTTACTTTTGCGGTTTTCCTGTAGTTTTTTAATCACCTCTTTTATATTTCTTTCGTACTTAAACTCTTCGCCCAAAAACTTTTTAATGTGTCGTTCCATGAGCAGGCCTTTCAATTTTGAAGCCAGCTGCTCATTGCATAAGTATTTATATTCTCTCAGCTTGCGGGTTTCTTCAGTCAACGCAGGCAATACAGAAGCCTCTGCCCGGAAAGTGACTGGTCCCAAAGCCGGATCAAATTTCATGTTCACTGTGGTATCGCGGTCAAGTGCCTCAAAAACCCCTTTGGTTTCTTTAACACCCTGCGGCATTACCGGGATCCTGCGTTGCTCGCCGTCAAAATAGCCGTTATCCCGTTTAATGGTGTATTCAAAAGTGAGGCTGTCGGTAGGATTGGTAGAAGCAGCAGCAGTAGCAGTAATAGTAAGTGTGTCAATTTTAGAGTTTTTAACTTCCAGCTCGTCTTGTTTCAAAGTCTGGCCGTTGTATTTAAAAATACGGGTAAGCTTTGCGGAGGTATTGTTGTAGTTCATCACTTTACCAATCAGGTTCATTTCATCGCCGGCTATGGCAAATTGCGGTGCGATAAAATTTGCGCTTAATGATTTATATGATTTGATACTGCTTTCGGTAAAGCCGGTTTGCCTGTTGCCCGTTATGCCGATGATAAATGTTCGCCAGTTGGTGATATCATCGGGGTAGGTAACCATGAAGCTGGCCTTCCCGTGTTCATCGGTAGTGAGCTTAGGTTGCCAGTAGGCATAGTCAGAAAAGTTTTTACGCATGGTTTGCGAACTGCCGGTTTGTGTACTGTCGGCCCTTTGGCCTCCAGCCAAACCGGGTTTAGCTTTAGTTCTGATCACGATGACGCCTTTTGCACCGCGTGCACCATATATAGCGGTTGCAGCGGCGTCTTTCAATACATTAATTTCTGCAATGTCATCTTTATTTACGTCAGATAGCTTATCAACAATTTCGCCATCCACCACAATCAGCGGCTGGGCCGACGGTGATGAATTAATGCCCCTGATCATGATATTGGCTTCGTTACCTACTGTCAGGCCAGCAAGCCCGCCTTCTAAGGAAGATACGGTTGCTATCGATCCGGTCATTTCCGCTTTTCGTTGCACGCCATACCCAATAACCACTACTTCCTGCAAGGATTTTGAGCTGGGTTTTAAGACTACCTTGATAGTTGCACCGGGTTGTATGCTTAACTCCTGTGTTTCGTACCCTATAAAGCTTACAATGAGTTTGCCGGTTTTGGGTACTTTTAATTTAAAGCGCCCTGCTATGTCAGTTTGCGTACCTGTTGATGAACCCTTTACCCTTATGGTTACGCCGGGTACAACCAATTTATCATCGCTGGCGGTAACTATTCCGCTCATCATATCGCCGAAGTTGCCGGTATCAAGGTATTTATCATTAAACGCTTCTTTTATTTTCAGGGCATCGTTTTCTATTTCCCGGTCACCGTGATTATAGCCGCCCGTCCTGTTATTGATAATGTTGCTGATCCGCACACCTACCGAATCTTTGCCATGCGTGGGCAACACCGTAAAATTGTAAAAATTAGTACCACCTGTTTTTATGGTTACATTTTCTTTAATATCATAACTATCGCCCTTAAGCAAAAATAAAAGCCTGTAGCTGCCGGCGTTAAGGTTATTAATGTATGTGGTATTGCCGGGATAGATCAATAAAAAGTCCGGGTCATCATATTTATAAACGATCAGGTTTTTAACCAACAGTTTTTTGCCTTTAGGTTGATCGATGCTCATACTTAGTTTACCTGTTTCGCCGGTGATGGTAGGGTTTACAAAAAGCGATTGCGTGTTGCTGCGCAGGTCAAGATATTGCTGCCAGATACTTTCGGCCTCGGGTTGGGTAAGTACCTGTTGTGTATAATCATCGGCCGGGCCCTGGTATGACGATAGTATGGGGTTGAAGGGATAAGTAGTGGGGATACTTTTTTGTTTAATAAGGCCGGGCTCAAACTGAAATGAATAACCTGGTTCGGCAACAAAACGTCGTGATCCGCTGCCTTGTAAATCTAAATTGGCAAAGTTTTCGGCCGACGGACCTATGAGTACGCTGTTGTTCCGGTAACCATAGTTCGGGTCGGGATTGATCATGAATACCTTTTCGTTTTGGGTAAGGAGGGCCATCTTCCAGCCAAAATTATTGATAACGGTAATCAGGTAACGGTTGATGAGATCGCATTCATAGGTACTCAATGTATCCAAAACCTTTGTTGAGTGCGCATTATCCGCATTAATGCTGAAGATCAGTTTTTTCGATTTTTGTACATCCACACTATCTACCCAAACGTTTTGATGGCTGGTCCTGAACCGGAACATGTGCCTGCCCGGCGATACCGCGAAGCTGTAGCGTTTAAGCTGCTGTGTTTGGTCGAAGTACACCGGCCGGTCATCAATATAAAGGATATGTACGGGCAGTACATCGCCGTTTTTAATCACAAAGGGCGCCACCTGAGTTAGCGAGTCTTTGGCGTCTTCTTCAACCCGGTAAATTTTGTTAGGGTGAGTAAACTGGTAGTAAGCAATACTGTCAAGCCCCATTTCCTTACTCCAGCGCTTCCAGTTGAGCTGTAATGACCCATCGCCATTTATATTGCCGGTATTAAAACCCATTTTTTGCTTGCGATAAGTAAAACCTTTGCCAAGGTATGGCACATACGGCGCCTTGTAGTCGGCAAACTTACTCGTCATTGACCAGGCCGTTAAATCAGCGTTGGCTACAGGCTGACCTTTAGCATCGGTAACCACGATGTCGGTTTTAGCTTGCTGCCCGGGATAAACGGATATCGGCTGACGAACGTTGATGGTCAGCAGCTTATCGCGGTACGTGATATCGGTGGCTTCGGTTTTGCTTTCACCTGCCCAGATATAATGCACCTGGAAGTTTACGAGGTTTTGACCATTGTAAGCACGTGTATAAAACAGGTTATTGGCCTGCCCTGCATCAATTAATTTGTTGCCGCCAAATACCGAATACCAGAAATGCAGGTGCCGCGGGTTTTCAACCTTTACAAACACTGAATCGGCGGTGCGATAGCCCGATAGCGAGATGCCGGCGTTATTATCTTTCAGGTCGAGGTCGGCATAGGCGCTGTCTGTTTCAATATCGTAGCTATCGGCATAAGGGTTAATGATAGTTTTTGACGGGAGCATTACCCTGATCCTGGATATGGTATCATACTTTGCGTTAAGGGCGCTAATGGTGGCCGCAGTTTGTATGGCCTTGCCATTGTCAAAGGCGTTACTGATCAGTGTATCCCCGTTTAATTTGGCAGATACACTAAACCTGCTGTACCGGTACCTCATATCGTTATTGGCCGATTGCTGTTCGTTATTGGTGTTCAGAAACTCCGAATTAATGGTATAAGTGATATCCGCTTTCGGAAAGATAGAATCAGGGATAATTAGCCTGGTTTCACCAACCGGGTCGAGCTGTAACCGGTGTGTCCAAAGCTGGTCGGGCACAAAAGTGTAGTTTTGCGTGCGCGTACCGGTGCCACGGGTATTGAATGTAACAGTAACCCTGCCATCTGTAACCGGCAGGTTATTTTCGTCAACTGCTTTTAAATATAATGTAGCCGGATTTCCGGGCCCGTGTTCTTCTTTATCAACCCTGGTGCTGAAGGTAATTGATTTAAGCTCGTATTCTTCATATTTAAACCGGCCTGTCAGAAAAACCTTGCGTTTGGCTAAAAAGCCCTGATCGTCATCGCCGTCATAATCATCAAGTTTATATTTTTCGCTCGACGGATCTTCGAGCGAGATGGTATAATCTTCATCAAGCGAAAGGTCGAGGCTATCAGTAAGCGCGAAACTATATTCATAAGCTCCATAGCGGTAACTGTTTACTTTGCCGATGATCTTACCGTCTTCATCATTGCGTTCTTTGAGTCGCACTAAAAGCTGAGCTGCGGTTATAGGTTGTTTTGATTTTTTATTTAAGACGAAAGCCTTAAACTTTACAGTATCATGTGGTTTATAAATGGCCTTATTAAATACCATGAAGCCTTCGTATTTATCTGCGGGTTGGCGGCCGTAATATTTGTCGTGCCCCTTAAACAGGTTTTTAAAGCGTTTCCAGGCAGCCTTAAAAAAGCTCATATGCCGATACGGGTTGTAATGATAATAAGATGAGCGCTGCTGTTTTTTTATAGCGTAGTAATTGGTTACGCCCGCGTAATCAACTTTTAGTATGGTATCCCTTTTTGAAGGATTAGCTATATACAAGCCGGCTTTTGAATCATAAGTAACGGTATGATTGTTAAACTGCATTAAAGCGTTGTTAATAGCTTTGCCTGCCCGATCAACCAAAATAAAGCGGAGGTCATAGTTATTGGCCAGCAGTTTTAAATTGGCCGAGCGGTTTTCGATAAGCGAATAGCTTAGTAAATTCTTTTTGGCAACTACTTTCAAATAGTTGCCGGGAGGGAGTGTGTTGTTCCATTTATCGTTTGTTTTAAACGAATCAATGGGGTTATGTAATATTTGCTCATCAGGTTTTTTACGTGGGTAGCGGTAAAATTTAAACACATCACCATCCGTTATTTTATATATGTAGGTATAATAGCTGCTTTGCCGGCTTGGGGTAAGCGGCTTTTGCCCAAATGCGGCAGTTATACAAAAACTTAAGAAACTGAAAAATAATAATGATTTTTTTATTGGTGCCTGCATGTTTAGGTATATTTTTTGGTAATTGTCACCGGTTTAAATTTATTACATTTATGTATGTATGTTTATAGGATGCAGATCTATTTACTTTTCCATAAAAGAAATATCATTTAAGAAACTTATTTTTGAGGCGTAACCCTGCTTTATATACCGGGTTAGTAGAGATTTAAATTATGTGGTACAACAACATACTCGATACCATTGGCAATACGCCGCTGGTAAAACTGAATAAAGTAGCAAAGGACATCCCTGCTACCGTTTTAGCCAAGATAGAGACAACCAACCCCGGCAACTCCATAAAAGACCGTATGGCCCTTAAAATGATTGAGGACGCCGAAAAAAGCGGCAAACTAAAGCCCGGCGGAACCATTATTGAAGGCACATCGGGCAATACCGGTATGGGCCTGGCAATTGCAGCTGTGATAAAAGGCTACAAGTGTATTTTTACCAGCACCGATAAACAATCAAAAGAAAAATTTGATGCATTGCGCGCCTTTGGTGCCGAGGTAATTGTTTGTCCAACCAATGTAGAACCAGAAGACCCGCGTTCGTACTATTCGGTATCATCACGGCTTGAGCGGGAAGTCCCTAACTCATGGAAGCCCAATCAGTATGATAACCTGAGCAACTCGCAGGCGCACTATGAAAGCACTGGTCCCGAAATTTGGGAGCAAACTGAGGGCAAGATCACGCACCTTATTGCAGGTGTTGGCACCGGTGGTACTATCTCGGGCATCGCCCGTTATCTGAAAGAGAAGAACCCTGCTATCCAGGTTTTGGGTATTGACACTTACGGGTCTGTATTTAAAAAATACAAAGAGACAGGTGTTTTTGATAAAAACGAGATCTATCCATATATCACCGAAGGTATCGGCGAAGATTTCCTACCGCAAAACGTTGATTTTAGCCTGATAGATCATTTTGAGAAGGTGACAGATAAGGACGCTGCCCTCATGACCCGCGAAATTGCCCGTAAGGAAGGCATCTTCTCCGGCAACTCAACCGGCTCAGCCGTGGCGGGCTTGCTGCAGATGAAGGATAAGTTTAAAGAGGGCGATGTTGTAGTGATCATCTTCCCGGACCATGGTACCCGCTATCTTGGTAAAATGTACAACGACGACTGGCTGCGCGACCGCGGTTTCCTGAAAGACGAGAAACTTACCGCCCGCGATATCATCAGCAAAAAAGATGTACAGGAGATCATCACTATTGATTGCGAAAAGAGCGTATTAGAAGCCATCAACACCATTAAATCGCTCAATATTTCACAGATCCCGGTTACACAAAAAGGTATGGTAATTGGTAAGATCACCGAAAGCGATATTCTTGATTCACTAATCGAAAACCCATCCATCAAATCGCAGCCGATCAAGAACATTACCACAGCTCCGTTCCCCTTTGTTGATCTGAATACTTCGATAGACAGGATCTCGGCCATGATCAATAAAGACAACATTGCTGTATTGGTTGAAGACGGGCAGGGTAAAATTGAGATCATTACCCAGTATGATATTATAAACGCCATTTCGGCCTGATTTTAAGGCGAAAGGATAAAGGCGAAAGGTTAAAGGTAGCCGCAATTTGCGGTGTTCTTTAACCTTTTTCTTTTAAAAACCTTTCGCCTTTCACCTCAAATTACTCCAACCTCTTCTTCGCTAACTCAGGAGAATACCGTTCATTTAACCGATAATTTGGCGTGATAATAAACACAGCCGTGCCTTTTTCGCGCGCAAGCGGATTAGTTACTTCGCCTACTTTCGTAAAACTGCCTATCATTTTCCCTTCCACAAATTCCTTAATATTTTTTCCGCCGTTTTCATCTACATAAATCAGGTATTTGCTTTTGAGGCTATCTGGTGCCCAAAGGGTAAAGCTGCTGTTCAGTGATATTACATCGGGATAGCCGTATTGCTTGCGGTAATGGTGGATTGCACCGGCTTCACCGTAGTTATCGGCATAAACCATAGTCTGTTTTTGATCTTCAGGGTTTAAGCTTTTGTAAGCTTTATCAACCAATGCCGCCATATCATCCCATCCAAGCATGTCGGCATAATCCTGTGTGGTAGCGTGCTTCTTTCCATCTTCCCAGGTCATCGAAAAACGGGCAGCTGGGAGGTGTTTATCGGCAAACCGAAAAAATGCCAGGGTTTGGTCCATTGGTAAAATGGGCAATAAAATTGGCAGTAACAAAGCATTGGGCAACGTAAACAATATTACCAGGGCAGTACGCAAAACATAGCCGGTGGTTTTTAATAAACGCTCAAAACCAAAGGCGCCTGCCGCAAACAGCATGGGGTAGGCGCCAAATATATAATAGCTTTTGCCATCCATCATCAATAAAAAAAAGAAGATGAGCGCATAAGCCAATGCCAGAAACTGGAAATTACGCAGCCTGAATGAAAATATCAGGAACGCCAGTCCGTTAAGCCATACAAATAACGCTACGCCGTTGACCAGTAATTGCTGTTTAATAAAGTCGGTTGGGGTAATGTAATCCAACTGCTGCTCGCGCAGAGCTTTCATATGCGTAAATACAGGCATGTGGTGCGTTATTTGCCAGATGAGGTTAGGCAGTACGATAACTATTGTTATCAAGGCAGCGCCGAGAATATGCTTATTGAACAGTAATTTACGTTGTTTGCTGATAAGGATACCGATAACCAACGAGGCGGCGAAAAACAGCATAGTGTACTTAGTAAGTACGCCAAAGCCGACGGCTGCGCCAAGCCAGTACAGGTACCTTACATCGGTAGTGTTGAGGTATTTTACGAGCAGCCAAACCGTTAATACCCACCAAAACTGATCGAATACTACAGGCTGAAAAAGATAGTCACTTGCTGCAAAGGCAGGCGCAAAAATGAGCGATAAACAGGCAAGAGTTATGGCAAACTTCTTTCCGCCAAATTCAATGACGATGAGGCCGGTAAGCAGCACAATGAGCCCACCAAACAGGGTAGGGAATAATCGCGCCGCAAAAACCGAGTTGCCAAAACAAGTTATAGAAATTTTTGCCAATATGGCTATAAACGGCGGTACTTCCTTGTATCCCCAATCCAGGTGGTCGGCCAGCACAAGGTGCAAAAACTCATCCCTGTGAAAACCAAAATGCGATATCGCGAAAAGATTAAGAACAACTTTAATAAATACAAATATCAGTACAAAATAAACGTAGGTAGATTTCCGGTTTTTGTAAGGCATTGTTTATATAATGGGTTTTGAGCTGAAGGCTGAAAGCATAAAGCTATAAAAATATATTTATAAAGCAGAAAGCTCAAAGCCCCATTAAGCTAAAAGCTCAAAGCATAAGGCCGAAAGCTTTTGCTTGTCCTTATGTTTTGAGCTTTTAATAAGCTTCGGCTTTATGCTTTGAGCCTTACGCCTTAAACTTTCGGCCTTCGGCTTTCAGCTTAAATACGGGTTATATCCGCCCCCAAAGCTTTAAGCCTGGTATCGATGTGCTGATAGCCGCGTTCAATTTGTTCAATATTGTAAATGGTTGACTGGCCTTGCGCAGATAGTGCTGCGATCAATAAGGAAACCCCGGCGCGGATATCTGGCGAGGTCATGGAAATGCCACGCAATTTAACCTGGTTATCCAAACCGATAACCGTAGCACGGTGCGGATCACAAAGGATGATCTGCGCACCCATATCCAACAGTTTATCTACAAAGAATAAGCGGCTTTCAAACATTTTTTGATGGATCAGTACCGAGCCTTTGGCCTGGATAGCTACAACCAGCACTATACTTAATAAGTCGGGGGTGAAGCCGGGCCAGGGTGCATCGGCAATGGTCATGATACTGCCGTCGATAAAAGTTTCTATTTCGTAATGTTCTTGGGCAGGAATAAAAATATCATCACCTCTAAGCTCCAGTTTAATGCCCAAACGCCTGAAAACGTCGGGGATCATGCCCAATTCTTTGTATTGAACATCTTTAATGGTAATCTCGGAGCCTGTCATGGCTGCAAGGCCGATAAATGAACCAATCTCAATCATATCGGGCAATAAACGGTGCTCTGTACCGCCTAATTTTTCAACACCTTCAATAGTTAACAGGTTTGAGCCAATACCGCTGATCTTAGCACCCATACGGCTCAGCATTTTACAAAGCTGCTGCAGGTAAGGCTCGCAGGCGGCGTTGTAAATAGTAGTAGTGCCTTTGGCTAATACCGCGGCCATTACCACGTTGGCCGTTCCTGTTACAGAAGCTTCGTCCAGCAGGATATAAGTACCTTGCAGGTTGGAGGCATCTACATTAAAGAAACCATTTTCGGGATTGTAGTTAAACTGTGCGCCGAGTTTTTCAAAACCCAGGAAGTGGGTATCCAACCTGCGGCGACCGATTTTGTCTCCACCTGGCTTAGGAATGGATGCCTTACCAAAGCGAGCCAGCAAGGGGCCAACTATCATGATAGAACCACGTAAGCCGCCACCCTTTGATTTAAAAGTTTCAGACAAGAAAAAATCCTGGTTGATGTCTTTGGCCTCAAAGGTGTAAGTATGCTCGTTAATACGTTCAACAATAACGCCCATATCGCCAAGCAGCTCTATCAGTTTGTTTACATCCTTAATATCGGGGATGTTACTGATGGTTACTTTTTCTTCGGTAAGCAATACAGCAGATATAACCTGTAAAGCCTCGTTTTTTGCACCCTGAGGGGTTATTTCACCTTTTAGCGGTTTGCCGCCATTTATTACAAATGCGTTAGTCATGCGGAATTTCGGATAATTGATAAGATCACCAATGATAAACTGTAAAAGCTATGATCGGTTTTGTCAAATAATTTATATGCGGCAAAGATTAGAAAATTAATGGAAAAACCTTGCTAAATATCCTGTACCAAAAGATACTTTTATGAAAGAGGGAAAGCAGAAGAAAAGCAAAAGCCCTCCCCTGAAGGGGAGGGTTGGGTGGGGTTAATATTTTTTTGCGCCGCCGTTGTTACGGTTGCGGTTTTGGTTGTTGTTACGGTTTTGGTTATTGTTTTGCCTGCCGCCACTACCACCGCCGCGATTTTGATTGTTTTGATTATTGTTGCGGCCGCGGTTGTTATTATTGGTATTGTTTTGCTGAAAGTTATTGGGGCGGAAATCAACACGGTTAAGGTTGATGTTCTCTTCCAGTTTCAATGTACCGCCCGATAAAGCATATAGATCTGACAGGATGCTTTCGTCGCTCACCGAGTCTTTGTTCCATTGCACATAAGCCATTTTCATGAAATTGGCTATGGCCTGGATCATGTGGCGTTTGCGTTCCGGCTCCTCTATGGCTTTGGCCTTTTCAATCATCAGCTCAATGGTTTTGCCATAGTGTTTGTATTTGATACGCTGATGAGGGTAATTTAATGGCGCGGGCTTAATATGTACGGCATCCGGTGATGGTTTGGGATAAGGTGAATCCACATCAATCTGGTAATCAGATATGATGTGCAGGTGGTCCCACAGTTTGTGTTTAAAATCGGCTACATCGCGCAGGTGGGGATTAAGGAAACCCATCAGGTCAATAACTACCTGTGCGTACCGGTTGCGTTCTTCTTTGGTTGGCAGCGCTACAATATATTTAACCATATTTTGTACGTTACGGCCATATTCAGACAGGATCAGTTTATTCCTGGTTGAGTTATAATCAAAATTTGCAGGCGTGTTTTCTTTAGCCATGGTAATAGTTTTTTAAGAAAGTTGAAAGTTAGCCAGGCAAATTTCCCTGATTGGAAGGGCAAAAGAGGCTAAAATTGAATTGTTACTTGTATTGAAGTAGTGCAAATATAAACTAATACTTATAATACGCAAATTACGTTGGTTAATTGTTGCAATTATTTGTTTTATTTTAGCTTTTAAACATCTACAATTTGGAAAATCAGCAAATTACCATCACGCATACAGAGATCTACCGCTTCAGCATCCCGATGGAGCCGTTTACCATTGCCACCGGAACTTTATCTCACGCCCAAAATGTTTTTATCCGTGTACATACCGATGCCGGTTTTTACGGTGTGGGAGAATGCTCGGCTTTCCCGATGATTGTTGGCGAAACACAGGATACCTGCCTGATTATGGCACGTGAGTTCGCCCGCTTATGGAAAGGCAAAGATGCGCTTGATATCGAAGCCCGGCTTGGCGAACTGCACAGTTTTACTGCCGGTAATACCACCATAAAAAGCGCCTTTGATAATGCACTGTTTGATATCGCTGCTAAAAACGCGGGCCTGCCATTATACCAGTTTTTGGGTGGCGAAAAACGTGTTGTTGAATCAGATATTACAATAGGTATCGCCGGGCATCATACCATGGCTTTAAAAGCGCTTGATTTTAAGGCCTCCGGTGCAAATATATTAAAGGTGAAGCTGGGCAAAAATGTAGTGGAAGATGTAGAGCGCATCAAACAGATCCGTGAAGCTGTTGGCCCGGGTATGAAGATCCGTATTGATGCCAACCAGGGCTGGACTTTTAACGAAGCCGTTTTCGCCTTGCAGTCAATTGCGCAATATGATATTGAATTTTGCGAGCAGCCTATGCGTACCTGGTATGACGACCGGTTACCCGAATTGATGCAGCAATCGCCGGTTAAGATCATGGCCGACGAAAGTGTATATAATCATCATGATGCCCGCAAACAGATCAACGCCGGGGCTTGCCATTATATCAATATTAAAATGGCCAAGTCGGGCGGTATTTATGAAGCTAAAAAGATTCATGACGTTGCTGCTTCATACGGGATACCTTGTATGATGGGAGGGATGCTGGAAAGCCGGATAGCATTAAGCGCCAAATTACACTTTGTATATGCCAGTCCAAATATCCGGTTTTATGATATGGATACCTGTAAATTGGGGCATTTGGTTGACCCGTGCGTTGGCGGCGCTATATATGATGGATATCATTTAACCATCGACAACGCGCCAGGCATCGGCGCCGATGCCGATGAAGCATTCCTGACCGATTGCGAACGATTTACTATTTAACGAATATGCTGATCAGAAAAGCTACCATTGAAGACCTGCCCGTATTGCTTCAATTTGAGCAGGGTATAATTACTGCCGAACGCCCTTTTGATAGCACACTCAAACCCGATCCTATCAGTTATTATGATTTGAAGGGATTCATAACCTCAGCAGATGTGCAGGTTTTAGTAGCCGAAATTGACGGAGAGATAGCAGGCAGCGGATATGCCCGTATTAAAAAGACCCCGGAAAATTATTACGACTTTGAAAACTATGCTTACCTGGGTTTTATGTATGTGCTGCCTGCATACCGGGGTATGGGAGTAAACCAGGCCATAATAGAAGAATTGAAGAAATGGGCGGTTGAGCAGGGCTTGACCGAAATAAGGCTCGAGGTATATAATGATAATATTGGAGCCATTAAAGCCTATGAAAAGGCAGGATTTAAAAAACGTATGATCGAAATGCGGATGAGACTGTAATGGAATTATATAAAACGAGCCGGTAAGTTTCCCTTGCCGGCTCGTGGGGGTGTTATACATATTTTATAACAGAGGCTTTCGCTTCATTTTATTTTCGCTTAAGGCTTTAGCTGTTTTTGTTTTTTCCTGTTTTGATGATTTGAGATCGCGCAACTGCTTAGATGCATCGGTCTTTTCTTTGTCCAATTCTTTAGTTGCCATGTTTTTGATTTTTGTATAGTTAGATAATATCATAAATATATTATTTGTTTTGCCTAAATCAAAAAATAACTGCCGTTATCGAGCAAATTAAAGCTTCATGACATTAGTTTGATAACTCCGCAAAGTATTTGTGAAACAACGGAATGGTTTCTATGCCTTTATAATAATTGTAAATATCATACTTCTCATTAGGCGAGTGCAGGGCATCGCTATCAAGCCCGAAACCCATCAATACAGTTTTTAAACCAAGCTCGGCTTCAAACAAAGCAACAATAGGGATACTGCCCCCACCCCGGGTTGGGATAGGCTCTTTACCAAATGATTCGGCGATGGCTTTTTGTGCGGCACGGTAAGCCACGCTGTCGGTTGGGGTTACAGCCGGTTCACCGCCATGATGTGGAGTTACCTTAACCTTAACATAGGGAGGCGCAATACTTAAAAAATGGTCGGTAAACAGTTTGGTTATAGCATCTGACGTTTGGTTGGGTACTAAACGCATAGAGATTTTGGCATTGGCTTTTGAAGGCAGCACCGTTTTGGCGCCTTCGCCGATATAGCCGCCCCAAATACCGTTTAGCTCAAGGGTAGGGCGGGTGCCTGTGCGCTCGAAAGTACTGTAGCCCTTTTCGCCCCAAAGCTCGGCTACATCAAGGTCTTGTTTGTACCCGGCTTCATCATAAGGTGCACTGTTCAAAGCATTGCGTTCTGCTTCGCTAAGCGGCACTACATCATTATAAAAGCCTGGGATGGTAATATGATTATTTTCATCATGCAGGCTGGCGATCATTTGGGCCAGTATGGTGATAGGGTTAGCCACGGCGCCGCCGTAAACGCCCGAATGCAGGTCGCGGTTTGGGCCGGTTACTTCAACTTCGAGGTAAGAGAGGCCACGTAAGCCGGTTTCAAGCGAAGGGTGCTCCATGCTGATCATCGAGGTATCGGAGATCAACACCACATCGGCTTTCAGCTTTTCTTTATTGGCTTTCACAAAGATGCCCAGGTTCGATGAGCCAACCTCTTCTTCGCCCTCAATCATAAACTTAATATTACATGGAAGGGTATCGGTTTGCATCAGCAGCTCAAAGGCTTTTACATGCATGTAAAATTGCCCTTTATCATCGCAGGCACCGCGGGCATATATTTTTCCATCCCTAACAGTTGGTTCGAAGGGAGGTGTTTTCCACAGTTCCAACGGATCTGGCGGTTGTACGTCGTAGTGCCCATAAACCAATACTGTAGGTTTGGAAGCATCTATGATCTTTTCGCCGTATACAATAGGGTAGCCGGCGGTTTGGCATATTTCAACATTATCGGCCCCGGCATCGCGGAGCTTTGCTGCTACGTAATCGGCAGTTTTTAATACTTCAGGTTTGTATTTTGGATCGGCACTAACCGATGCCAAACGTAACAGGTCAAATAACTCATCAAGTAAACGCTGCTTGTTTTGCTCAACATATTGCTTTATGTGCTGCATAATATTATTGTTTGCAGCAAATATAGTTAGTTCATTGGTTCACTCGTTCATTAGTTTATTGGTGAATGAAATTAACCGCAAAAACCAGTAATTCACCAATTCAATAATTCCCTAATTGGTTATCAATCTGCTGAGCCCAGATCTGATTTTGGTGAATTAACAGCCTTAGTGGCGAACTCAACTTTCTCGACTTTTATTTTACCCTCCTGTTTAGGCGCTCTATGAGTTAATGATACAGCGGTAAGGCCTGTAGCTATTAAAACCGCTGCCGCAATGATGAATTTTTTCATGTTGTTAACTATTCAAATTTTAGTTTATAACATATGATTTTATAATGGAGAGTTGGTGATTATGCCATAAAATCAGCAGAACCTAAATCTCTTTTTGGGCCAGGACCAGACATCGCGAAATCAGCAGAGCCTAAATCTCTTTTTGGACCAGGACCAGACATTGCGAAATCAGCAGAACCTAAATCTCTTTTTGGACCAGGACCAGACATAGCGAAATCAGCAGAACCTAAATCTCTTTTTGGACCAGGGCCAGACATAGCGAAATCAGCAGAGCCTAAATCTCTTTTTGGACCAGGACCAGACATAGCGAAATCAGCAGAGCCTAAATCGCGTTTCGGACCAGGACCAGACATAGCGAAGTCGGCAGAACCCAAATCGCGTTTCGGACCAGGACCAGACATAGCGAAATCAGCAGAGCCAAGATCACGTTTTGGCTGAGGACCGAAAGCGAAGTCAGCAGAACCAAGGTCGCGTTTTGGCTGAGGACCGAAAGCGAAATCAGCAGAACCTAAGTCGCGTTTTGGCTGAGGACCGAAAGCGAAATCAGCAGAACCTAAGTCGCGTTTTGGCTGAGGACCGAAAGCGAAATCAGCAGAACCTAAGTCGCGTTTTGGCTGAGGACCGAAAGCGAAGTCAGCAGAACCTAAGTCACGTTTTGGCTGAGGACCGAAAGCGAAATCAGCAGAACCTAAATCTCTTTTTGGTTGAGGACCACGAGCGAAGTCAGCAGAACCTAAGTCACGTTTTGGTTGAGGGCCACGGGCAAAATCAGCAGAACCTAAATCTCTTTTTGGTTGAGGACCACGAGCGAAGTCAGCGGAACCAAGATCTCGTTTTGGTTGAGGGCCACGAGCAAAATCAGCGGAACCAAGATCACGTTTTGGTTGAGGACCGCGAGCATCAGCAGAACCTAAATCACGTTTTGGTTGAGGGCCGTTAGCGGCATTTGCTAATGTGGCGGTCGATAATATGGCGCTTAATGCTAAAGTTGCTATTAGTGTTAAATTTTTCATGATGTTTTTTAATGTGGGGGGTACGTAAATATTTTTTGTTTATTAAATCTCTTGTTTGTTATTGTCTGTTTTTTAGTCGGCGCTGCCTAAGTCTCTTTTAAAACCGGTTGTCAACGAGT
The DNA here is from genome assembly GCF_028993635.1 of Mucilaginibacter sp. SJ. Taxonomy (NCBI): domain Bacteria; kingdom Pseudomonadati; phylum Bacteroidota; class Sphingobacteriia; order Sphingobacteriales; family Sphingobacteriaceae; genus Mucilaginibacter; species Mucilaginibacter sp. SJ. The sequence goes on along the minus strand of NZ_CP118631.1, from coordinate 1,779,806 downwards.
TCACTGGTGCAACCACCATTTTCGGTTTGTTTTCATTTTTGTTTGTAGCTGATGATAATGCACCTGCACTAAGTACTACTGTTGTTATGAGGATGAATTTTTTCATGTTGTTTTATGTTTTATTGATCTTGAATAGATAAATCAGTCAGCACTTCCCAGGTCTCTTTTGTAACCGGTTGTGAATAAGTGAAGGTTAGCAAACTCAACTTTTGGGCTTTCCTTTTTACAGGATGAAATGGCCCCGGTGAACAGAACTGCTAAAGCGATGGTGATTATTTTTTTCATGATCGTGTTATATTATCGATGTTGAATTTTTCTGTATGATTTAATTGGATTTCAGTCGGCGCTTCCCAGGTCGCGTTTAAAACCTGCCGGCGTTTTGTTGAAATTGACAGCTGTTGGCTGTACGTCTTTTTTTGCCGATGATGACAAAACTGATGACGATGAGAGCACTCCGGCGCCTATGGTAAGGAGTACAAAAAACACTGCTTTTTTCATATTGATTAATTATTGTATTTAATATTCTATTTTTTAAATTAATACGATATTTGATATTTATTAAAATCCGTCAAGCTTATTTAAAGCTTATCACAAATATTTTAAAAGTCTGATTTTACTCTCTGTTTTTTAAAAACTCTGTTTTGTTTTAAATTTTAAAAAAGATTCTCTGTTTCGTATTTTTACACTGTTAATTATGGCGTTAAATTACTAATTTTAAATGTAATATCATCCGGATTACTCGCTTGTATGGTATACAATTTATTGCACGATTTTCACATTATTTCATTTATTTGATATACAAACTATAATTATATTGTAAATCTCAAGATATATGTTGCAATATTATTGTATTTGCTTGCATTCTTGTTTGGAGTGATATTGTATAGGATGTTTTTGTATTTAATATATTGTATTTCAGATATTTAACAATGCAAATATAGATATGTTTTTAATAGGAGGAAAAAACATATGAAAATAATTTTCCACAACGTTTTTTATTCTTAACATTAAATATAATTCAGCATTATTTTATAACTTTCACCCCAACAGAACGTAGAAGTGTTTTAATGAAAAAAATCGGCACATTCATATTATTCTTTTTATTATCGCTGTCGGTATACGCGAATGATATAATTGATGTTGCTGCGAAAGATACTAATGAGGTAATAAGCCTAAATACCAGCGCTTATTCAAACAGGCTGACAAATCCGGAGCAAACCGTTGAAGATGCCACCAAGGCGCTGAAGCTATCTACCAAACTCAATTATATTGATGGTATTGCAGAAGCTTACCGTGTTATAGGTATTGGTAAATACTATCTTGATCAGCCTGAAAAGGCTATTGAAAACTATCTGAACTCCCTTTCATCTTTTACCCGCAACAATAACCTGAGGGGCGAGGCCAAGGTTTATAATAATATCGGCATCCTGTTTCGTGACCACGACTACGAACGCTCACTTACGTATCTTAACCGATCGCTGGAGATAGCACAAAAAATTAATGATACCAAATTGGTAGGCTCATTGTATTTAAATATAGGCAACGTTTACACGCGTAAAAATAACCTGTATATGGCGCTTAAGTTTTATGACAAAAGTTTTCCCATATTTCAGAAACTGAGCGACTCAGTAAATCTGATCCAATGTTTGCAAAACCGTGGTGTTATTTATTTTAAACTTAAGGACTATGATAAGGCCCTGGGTTTACTGTTGGAGGCTAATGCCGGTGCAAAAGCACGTGACCTGAACGAGTCGGTAGCCAGTGTTGACCTTACGCTGGCAGCGCTTTACATGACAAAAGGTGATTTTAAAAATGCGGAAAAGATGGTGCAGGAGGGGACCGCCTATACACAGTTGGTAAAGGACCCTAAGCTTGACTACGATTATAAATACACTACATACGAACTGGAATATAACAAAAAGAACTTCGCCCGGGCGGTAAATTTGTTAAGGGAAATATATACCCAGGATAGTGTTACTTACAAAACCAACGTATCGGCGCAAATGAACCTGGTTGAGGCCAAACGCAGGCAGGAAGAACAACTGAAAGAGAACGAAAGAATTGCAGAGCGCCAGGCTTACGACCGGTCGAAATTTTGGGCAGTAACTGTAGTTGCGGGTTTGATGCTTGTAGTAATTGGTTTGCTGATCAGCAATGTAAAACGTAAAGCCAAAACCAATGCACAGCTTACACTGCTAAATGGTGAGGTATCCCGGCAAAAAGATAATCTTGATAGGATAAATCATCATCTTGAGGAGATCATTGATGAACGTACAAAGGATCTGCAGTTAAAAAATAAAAAGCTTTCTGAGCATTCGTCATATCTGTCGCATCAAATCAGGGGGCCTATAGCTACATTGCGCGGTTTGATCAACCTTGAAAAAGAAGGCCTGGTTGACCAGGCCGAATGTTTGGATATGATGGATAAATGCGTATCTGAAATTGATGAAAAGATCATCGAGATGAGCGACATGCTGCATAACCCGCCGAGAGTTTAACTCTGCGCCAGGTTCTCCTCCCGGTTTAACTAAAGTGTACAGGCAGGCTGGAGTGGATCTGTGCTTCTATAAGCCCCAGGTAAATACAATACCACGATATCATTTGTAAAACCAGCAGCTGTCTGTGTTTGTTATAGCCCTGTGTTTCAAAAGCCAGTGTTGTTTCATCGCCGGCAGTTACGAAAAACCTTACTTCGCCTTTACTCGGTTTAAAACGTGCCCGCAGCAAATCAAACGCCTTAACTTTTAGCTTACTTTTAGGATCATGGATGATACCGTCGCTCGAGGTTTCGTTTTTTGATATGGAAATAAGATAATTTGACATACAATTTGCTTTAGTAACCTGCATGCCACAATTATTACTCCAAAATCGGTATAAAGCGCTCATTATGGATAAATTAGCCAATACAATGGGAGGCTTTTTTATCTGAATTTCCTTTTGTTAAATATTGTTAACTACTATTTAATGTAGCGGATGAAACAGGACACTGATGCGAAGCAAACAATGTACACTATCGGTAAATTGTAATGTTTACTGCACACTTTTAGATAGCTACACTGGCTTTATTGCGCAACTCCTCATAAAGCAATATTACCTTACGCTGTAAACTGGCGATTTCTGATTCGCGATCTATCAGTTTTTTCTGTGCAACGCTTAAACTCGACGGTCTCATATCAGCTTCTTCATTATCGAGGGCCAGTATATTCACCACGTTTACATCAAAAATATTGGCTATTTGTTCAAGACGCGACAGGTTTATATCGGTTACTCCTGTTTCAATTTTTGAAAATGCGGGGATAGAGATGCCCAAACGGTTAGCCACATCTTCCTGGCTCCATCCATGCTGATGGCGTAATGCCCGGATGTTTTTACCAACGGATTTGTTTGTTTTCTTTTTAATAGTATCGCTCATATCAATTAAATATTAATTAAGGAAAAGGGGATACTTATGCAATCCAAATGGTATGCCATCATTAAATTACCTTTAAATTAGTGTTATTAAGGCGATTTAATGATGGACTGTGGTGAGGCTTGGGGAATCAATTCCTCAAAGTAGGGATTTTAACTCTTGGTTTATGTTTATTGAACTATGTAAAGTTTCGCAAATTTTAACAGCAACTGCTTTTGACCAATCTCCTTAAAGAAGATTGTGGCTTTTATATCAGGCTTATTACCCTCAAGAGCGAGTACTTTACCGAAGCCAAAACGTTCGTGTTCAACCTCCATGCCCACTTGTAAACCGGATGTATCAGAAGGTTTGAAATTGGCTGAAGGTACATGCGCCTTGGCCAGTATCGAAGTGGTTTTTACCGGTGCTGCAGCTGCCGGTTTTGGTCGCGAAAATGTGTCGGGCTGTTTATCCCTGCTCCATGCTTTACGTTCATCATCAAAAAATGGATTATTGCCCGAAGTAGGTTTGGCGGTATAGTCGAGCTCAAGATATTTTGCATCAATTTCATCCAAAAAACGGCTTGGCTCGCAATTAATCAATGTTCCAAACTTAAAACGCGAGGTGGCGTAACTGATATGGAGCTTGCTTTCGGCACGGGTAACAGCTACATAAAACAAGCGGCGCTCTTCTTCCAGATCGCTGCGTGAGTTAAGCGACATCTGCGAAGGGAAAAGGTTCTCTTCCAGCCCTACAACATAAACCTGCGGAAACTCAAGCCCTTTTGACGAGTGGATGGTCATGAGCGATACCGTATCGGCATCTTTATTTTTGTCATTATCATCGTTAGTTAACAGGGCTACATCCTGCATGAAAACATCAAGGCCTTTTTCTTCAATATCCTCCCGCTCCGAAAACTCTTTGATCCCGTTTAAAAGCTCCTGGATATTTTCGTAACGGTTAAGCCCCTCTACCGATTTATCTTCATAAAGGTCCTTCAATAAACCCGAATGCTGCGCGATATATAAAGCCGACTCATAGGCCGATTTGGTTTTGGTCAGCACCTGGAAGCTTTGGATCATGGTAGCAAAAGTGGATACTGCCCCCGATATTTTGCCCTCGAGGTACTTGCCCGGCTCAACAATAACTTCCCAGGGCGTTATACCATGCTGATCGGCTGCTACAATGATCTTATCAACCGAGGTATCGCCAATACCCCGTTTAGGGTAATTGATAACGCGTTTTAAAGCTTCTTCATCATTAGGGTTAAAGGTGAGCCTGAAATAAGCTATCAGGTCCTTAATTTCCTTGCGCTGATAAAACGAAAGCCCGCCATATATTTTATATGGGATACCCAGTTTGCGTAAGGCCTCCTCCATAGAACGAGATTGCGCATTGGTGCGGTAAAGGATAGCAAACGCCGACCATTTAAGCCCGTTTGAGCTGCGGTCCTGCATAATAGCTTCGGCTACTATTTTGCCTTCCTCGTTATCGCTGAAGGCCCGCATCACTTTGATCTTATCGCCCGATTCTTTTTCGGAGAACACATTCTTTTTAAGCTGGTCTTTATTATTGCGGATGATGCTGTTGGCTACATTCACAATATTTTGGGTTGAGCGGTAGTTTTGCTCCAGCTTAAACACTTTCAGATCGGGATAATCCTTTTCAAAGTTTAAGATATTCTGAATGTTGGCACCGCGGAAAGCATAGATACTTTGGGCGTCATCACCTACTACGCACAGGTTTTCGTTAACAGCAGCAAGCTTTTTAACAATCAGGTATTGCGAAAAGTTGGTATCCTGATACTCATCAACCATAAGGTATTTAAACTTGTGCTGGTATTTATTGAGCACATCGGGATGCAGTTTCAGCAGTTCGTTGGTTTTGTAAAGCAAATCGTCAAAATCCATGGCGCCGGCACGGTAACAACGGGTGGCATACATCTCATAGATCTTGCCCATTTGCCCGCGGCCGCTCGAAAAGTCGTCGGCCTGGATCTGCTCGTTCTTGTTATATTCCTGCCACGAGATCAGGTTATTTTTTGATGCCGAAATGCGGTTAAGTACAAAGTTTACATTGTACAGCTTATCGTCAAGGTTCATTTCTTTTAAAATGGCCCTTAAAACACTTTTGCTATCGTCGGTATCGTAAATGGTAAAGTTGCTGGGATAGCCAATTTTTTCGGCCTCAACCCGCAAAATTTTGGCAAATACCGAGTGGAAGGTTCCCATCCATATGTTTTTAGCTTCGGCGCCAACTACATGGGTGATACGCTCGCGCATTTCGCGGGCGGCCTTGTTGGTAAAGGTAAGTACCAGTATGTTAAACGAATCAACACCCTTGCGTATCAAATGCGCTACGCGATAGGTAATAACACGTGTTTTGCCCGATCCCGCACCGGCAATGATCATCACCGGCCCTTCAATTTGTTCAACTGCTGCCCTTTGTTCGGGGTTTAATCCCTGTAAGTAATCCAAAATCTTTTCCTCTTTTCTTGAGCAGCGAAATTAAGGTTTTGGGGCGAAAGGGGAAAGGATTTCGGATGTCGAATTTGAGATTTCGGATTTGTATAGAGAAATCAGGCAATCGCCTTTAACCACATGCGGATTGAAAAACGATAAATTAAAAATTTTCACACTGCGATTGTATCGCCTTTGGAAAAAGATAGTTTTAAATAATTGAGTTATTCATCAATTCAAAAACCTGTTAATGGTTTTTACCAGCTTATTTATATCAAAAGGCTTGGGTACAAAGGCATCATATCCAAAATTAACCAGGGCAATAGCCTGTTCATGGTAAGCCGAGATCAGGATCACCGGGATGTGCCGGGTATCTTCGTTGCCTTTAATAAGCTGGCAAATGCGGCCGCCGTTGAGGCCGGGCAGCATATAATCGGTTAATACCAGATCGGGGTTGTACGCTTTTACAGCACCAATAATATCATCAGTACGGTCAAGACCGGTAACCTCAAAATCATGAAAGGTGAGCACTGTTTCAAGTACCCGCAAAATTTCAGCGTCATCTTCAATTATGAGTATATTTCTTGCCATAGTTAACATGCTAATTGTAATTTGCTATTAGCCTTTAATATTAAAAATAAACAAAATGTTTTATAATTAAAAATATTTTCCAGTGTTTAATTGAAGTCGATATAGGTTTGTATTAGTGGGTATATTGCTTATTAACAGTTGGATATAGTGTTTTTTTAAGGATATTTTATGGTTTTTTAAAGGGTGCATAATTTTACACTGACCGCGATAAAAAAACTCACAGTTAAGCTAACAGAATCATCGAAAAAAAAGCGATGAGCCCAAACGCCCATCGCTTTTTGAAGTTCCCTCTAATCTCTAATCTCTAATCTCTAATCTCTTCACAAATCCGAAATCGAAAATCCAAATTCCGAAATCAAAACTACTCTCCCCTGTAAATGTTGTTTTTCAGGTCAACATCAGGTAGTTGACGATCAGGGTCTATTTCCATGCTTTTGATAGCCGTTGTTGAGGGGTATTTAAATTTCCAAACGCCGTCGCGCTGCCAGATGTTTACCGGCAGGTGGATTGTTTCGGTTTTGCCGTTAGCCTGAACAATTTTAAGATCAACAGGCAAAGCCATTTTTTCATTATTGGTAAGTGTGATCAGCGCGCCTTCGGCCGGGTTGCCTTTGATGTAGCTTACCGAAGTAATGGCCTGGTCAAGCTTCCAGGTGGTGAAGAACCATGATTTCCAGAACCAGTTCAGGTCCTCGCCGCTGGCATCATTCATAGCCCTGAAAAGATCGTACGGAAGCGGGTGCTTAAACGCCCAGTTCTTAACATACTCGCGGAAAGCATAGTCAAAGCGCTCGGGGCCAAGCACTACGTTGCGCAATATATCCAAACCTAACGCGGTTTTGGTATAATACTGACCGTAATCATTGAGACCAATGGCTTCAGGAGCGGTCATGAGCGGGTCTTTGCTGTTGCGGTAGCCGGCCAGTACATTTTGCGCCGAACCACTTTTCTCAACATATTCGCCCTTATTAAATTGTTCGGTAGCATACTCATTAATAAAGGTGTTAAAACCTTCGTCCTGCCACATGTATTTGCGCTCGTTTGAGCCTACTATCATCGGGAACCAGTTATGGCCTATCTCATGGGTAACATCACCCCAAAGCTGTCCTTTTTTCAGGTTGCTGAGGCAAAAGATAGCACCCGGATATTCCATGCCTAATGCCACTCCCGATACGTTAACTGCCGAATTCCAGGGATATTCAAAATATAGGTTTGAATAGATCTCCATGCTGTTTTTCAGGTATTCGGTTGAGCGGCCCCAGCCGTCATTGCCCGAACTTTCAACAGGATAGGCCGACATGGCAATACCCTTGCGGCCCGACGGGAAATTAACCCTCGCCGCGTCCCAGATAAAAGCGTCAGAAGCTCCCCAGGCAATATCGCGGGTATTCTGCATTTTAAAATGCCAGGTAAGCGTACCTTTAAACGGCCGGGTTGAGCCTTTGCCAACTTCGCCCGCGCTAATGATAGTTACCGTTTTATCGCTGTTGCGGGCTTCTGCCAGCCTTTTTTGTTGTGCCGGGGTAAGTACTTCTTCGGGGTTTTGCAAATCGCCCGAGCCAACTACTATTTTGTTGGCAGGAGCGGTGATATAATAGTCAAAATCACCATATTCGCAATAAAACTCGCCTAAACCCATGTAGGGCAGGGTGTTCCAGCCTTCCACATCGTCATAAACGCACATGCGTGGGTACCATTGGGCAATTTCGTAAATATAGCCCTGTTTAAACTTTTTACGGCCCATACGGTCGGCGCCATAAAAGGGGATTGCAAAATCATAATTAACCTTGATCTCTATTTTTTCGCCTTTGCCATCCATTGGGGCATTAAGGCGTAACTGCATCCGTGCATCCGTAATGATAGGATCAACCTTGTAGGTTTCGCCTTTATAGGTAATCTCAACAGAAGCGATATGATAACCACCGCGACTAAATCCACGAACGTCAAACCTGTCGCCGGTGTATGGCGTTACCGCCGCTCCGCGCGAATCTGGTTTAAACAGGTTTTGATCCAGTTGCAGCCACAGATAATCCAACTTATCAGGGCTGTTATTGGTGTAGGTAATGGTTACTTCGCCGGTTATGGTAGTATCCTTGCCTTCATTAAGAGCAGCTTTGATTTGGTAATCAGCGCGGTTTTGCCAGTAATTTGGTGAGGGCTTGCCTGCAGCCGAGCGTGTACCGTCACTGGTAACGGGCCAGGTAATTGGGCCAAAAAGGTCCTGGTGATTGTATTTTGTGGTGTCGGTAGTTTGGGCCGATGCCGGTCGCGTAAACGGCATCAGCGCCACGGCGCATAATAAATAATTCAGTTTTAAACAGTTCATCTTAAATTTTTGATAACAAGGGGGCAAATAAAGGGAAATAATTTGTGAGTTTGATAATTTGGGTGCTGTGTAACATATATATTAGTAATTTAAGCATATTTACGAGCCGCTGCTTTTCTGATGATTAAGAGCCAAATAATGATATGATATATTACCTATGGGAGCATGGGGCGCCTCCATATTGGGAAATGATGCTACTGCCGAAGTTTAAAAATACTGATGAACGATTATTTAACAAAACGTATATTTGTATAAACGGAGCACTACAATGGAAACTAATCATTCCCTCATGAATAAGGGTATTGGTAAAGGGAAAAACACAGTGGGTATCAAACCCACAAAAAAAAACGAATCTCAGCTGGTAAAAATTACAAAAGAGGAGATTGATCTTGCACGCCCTTCTGTTTATAAATACTTACTTCCATAAATGTTCGACTCGTATTATAAGTTTTCGCAGGTTGGGGTTGAGAAAGCGCATAATAAAAGATATCTAAAGGAAATACTCATTTTTAGTTTTAGATCAAAGTATAATTACTATCTGGTTGAGGTAGAAGTATATGTTCATGATATTTATATTGTAAAGTTTTATTTAAAGAAAGATAAACGTAACCCACTTAAATATCATTTACTCACTAACGAAAACAAAGGCTCAAAAGTCATATCTACTTGCATTCGCATCATGTTGCATATATACGGACGGAATCCACGGGCAAGTTTCGGCTTCATTGGTGCCAATACAGTTGATCCTCAAAATTCATATATACAGAAGCAAAGGAGCTAACCAAGCGTTTTAGGATTTACAGGTTGGCTATGTATGCACTTTTGGGCACAGAAACTTTTACCCATTATGCAGATGCCAGCCATAGTGCATATTTGATGGTGAACAATAAAGTTGATGCGGTTAATGAAGTAAAGAATGCTGCACGGAAAATGTTTGAAGATTTGTTTGCTGATTTGGCAGAATAGCTATCACCCCTAAAACTTTTCTAAATAAATTCCATTTAACTTACAGGTGCAATTATATCTGCATTTTTGCAGCAAACACACAGCTATATGAATCGCCTGGCCAACTCCACATCGCCCTATTTATTACAACATGCCAATAACCCGGTAAACTGGTACCCCTGGGGCAAAGAAGCCCTTGATAAAGCCAAAGCCGAAAATAAGCTCATCCTGGTAAGCATCGGCTACTCGGCCTGTCATTGGTGCCATGTTATGGAGCACGAAAGCTTCGAGGATGAAGCTGTGGCCGCTGTAATGAATGAATATTTTGTTTGTATTAAGGTGGATAGGGAAGAGCGCCCCGATGTTGACCAGATTTATATGAGTGCCGTGCAACTGATGAGTGGCCGTGGTGGTTGGCCACTTAACTGCATTTGCCTGCCCGATCAAAGGCCTATTTACGGCGGCACTTACTTCCGCAAAAACGACTGGACGTCGTTGCTCTTTAACCTGGCCGATTTTTACAAGCAAAAGCCAGAAGAGGCCGAAGATTATGCTGTTCGCCTTACTGAGGGGATTCAAAAATATGAGTCGATAGAATTTGTAGTGGCACAGGCAAAACATACGCGGGACGATCTGCAAGCCATCGTAAACAATTGGAAACGATATTTTGATAAGCAGGAGGGGGGCACCGGCAACGCGCCCAAATTCCCGATGCCAAATAACTGGCAGGCTTTAATGCGCTATGGCTATTTAATGAAAGATGATGAAGTAGCGGAGCAAGTGAAACTTACTTTGCATAAAATGGCTTTCGGGGGAATTTATGATCATGTTGGCGGTGGATTTGCACGCTATTCGGTTGACGGTCGCTGGCATGTACCACATTTTGAAAAAATGCTGTATGATAACGCCCAGCTTATTAGCCTGTATGCCGAAGCTTACACCTGGCATCCGGATGAATTGTACAAACAGGTAGTTGATGAGATCATCACTTTCAGCACCCATGAGCTGATGTCGCCCGGGTATGGCTTTTATTCGGCGCTTGACGCGGATAGTGAAGGAAAGGAAGGCAAGTTCTATATTTTTATCAAGGATGAGATTGAAGAGATTTTAGGCGATGAAGCCGGTTTGTTCTGTATCTACTATAATATTACGGAGGAAGGCAGCTGGGAAGAGGAGGAATCGAACGTATTGTTCCGGAAGGACAGCGATGAAGGCCTGGCCGCAAAATTAGGTTTGCCTGGTGATGAATTGCTTGCCAAAATAGCTGCATCCCGTCAAAAGGTATTTGAAGCCCGCAGTGTACGCGTACGGCCGGGATTGGATAACAAGATCCTGGCATCGTGGAATGGCCTTATGCTGAAAGGTTTGAGCGATGCTTACCGTGCGTTTAATAAACCGGAGTACCTTGAGCTTGCGCTGAACAATGCCGGGTTTATTTTAAATAACCTGCTTGGCCAAAATGGCAGGTTATCACGGGTTTACAGCGCCACATCGTCACCGGATACGCCGGTAGCATTTTTAGATGATTATGCCAATATCATTGACGGGCTCATTGCTTTGTATGAAGTTACCTTCAACGAGCACTGGCTGCAGCAGGCCAAAAGCCTTACCGATACGGCCATAGCCCACTATTACGATGAAGCAAAGGGCATTTTCTTTTTCACTGCCGATGATGATGAGCAACTGATCGCCCGCAAATCTGAAATTATGGATGGGGTGATCCCTGCCTCCAATTCGGTTATGGCACGGGTACTTAAAAAGTTAGGCTTGCTTTTTGATAACGAAAGTTACATTGAGGTTTCGGCACAGTTGTTACGTAATGTAATGCCGCAGCTGGCAAAGTATGGTTCGGCCTATTCAAACTGGGTGATGCTTTTGCTGGATGAGGTGTTTGGAATAAACGAAATTGCGATAACTGGTGCCGGAGCGGAAACTTTCAGAAAGGAAATGGAAAATAATTACATCCCCAATAAAATTATGTTGGGCGGTAATACAGGAAGTTTACCTTTGCTGCAGGATAAGTTTGGTGCATCAACGCAAATTTTCATTTGTAAAGATAAAACCTGCGGATTACCTGCTCATAACCCGGCCGATGCCATAAAAGAGGTTGAAGCCAGATTTTACAACTAAAAACAATTTACAATGAAGATTGCACCTCAGCACGTAGTATCATTAACCTACGATTTGTACGTAGACCGCGAAAACACAGGTACCGAAACGTTGGTAGAAAGTACCACCCAGGAACAGCCGCTTACCTTTTTATTTGGTGCAGGACAGATGCTGCCTAAATTTGAGGATAACCTAAGCACACTTTCAACAGGTGATGCCTACGAGTTTCGCTTATCTCCCGAAGATGCTTATGGCGTATATGATGAAGAAGCAGTAGCCAACCTGCCTAAAGAAATGTTTCAGGGTACTGAAATTCCTGAAGTTGGCAGCATTTTGCCTTTACAGGATAACCAGGGCCACCGTTTCCAGGCTATGGTAGTTTCAATTGCCGAAGATGCCGTTATTGTTGATCTTAATCACCCTATGGCCGGCCAGGAACTGCACTTTAAAGGTAATATCCTTAACGTACGCCCTGCAACAGCCGAAGAGTTATCACACGGCCACGCACATGGTCCGGATGGTCATCATCACCATTAATAGGCTACTAATAGCTTAGCTATATAATTAAGCGTCATTGCGAGGTACGAAGCAATCTCCAATTAGCAGGTTCGCCCTGTGTAGTTTGGGATTGCTTCGTACCTCGCAATGACGCTTTTAGTTTAGGAAGAGTAGGGACGATTAATAAAATTCTAATCCCCCATCATTCCTGAAAGCACATTTGATAAGCACCCGGCAGCTAACACCTTCGCCGTTTACGGTAGCCGGTACAAAGATCTTATCGGCCGGGTCGGGCACGTCGATGCTCATATTAAAAGTTTTTTCATACGACCCGCTGTACACATGCACCTTGAATGATGCAAGCCTTCCCAACGGACTAATCAACAGCTCTACCGCTCCAAATGATACATTAGGGTTAAGGTTCATTAACTCGGGGGGAAGCTTAAAGAGGTTGAGATAGGGGAGGTACCCAAAAAATCTGCCGCCTACTTTAAGTGGTTTGGTTGTTTTAGCTGTATCATTAAGTTTTACATCAACAAAATACTGCAGGTTTGATGTGCTGTCTTCAGGAGCCTCATAGGTGATCTGGTTGGTCCTGTAATCAAAATTTTGTACCAGGTGCCCGCGGTTGTCAAAAAAGTGCCAAACGCCGGTTCGTTTATCATTATCGTAATAACCACTGGCCAGCGCATAGTTTTTTTGATACAGGGCCTGGTATAGCCCCTGCCTGATGCCTCTGTTAGTTTTTAGCACGTTAAACCGCTCAACTACCGAATCGGTGAGGCGACGTTTTACTACAACAGTTTCCGGGGTAGTTTTTGCAGCGGCAGCATCCTTGGTTTGTGCAAAAGTGTTGCCGATAGCCAATATCGATATAAAGGTTAAAATAAATTTTCTCAATGCAGGGATATAGATTGTTGTAAATATATAACAGCGCTTAACGTTTTTCAAAAAAAAGCAGGATACAAATTATCCCCTGCCTCCGCGGCGACCACCGCCACCTCCGCCAAATCCACGTCCGCCGCCGTTACGCCCGCCCTGCGGACGGCTGCCCGTAAATTTTTGAAGCCGGATGGTAAAGCTGAGCATAAAATACCTGCCCAGCCGGTTGGTACGCGTATCAATGATCTGGTTGCCTACGGCGGTACGGGTAATGCCTTTGTTCTGGTCAAAAATATCAAAAGCCTGGAACCTAAGCGAGGCTATATGCTTGTTTAAAAACTGATATTCCAGATAGCTGCTCAGCAGGGTAGGGTTGGCTTTTACGGTACTGCTGAAACCGTGATTGATGGTTTGAGTTAAACTGTAACCAAGCACCCAACTGTAAAAAAAGTAATTACGGCCGTCGAGCCCTAATGTCCAGGTTTGGGCATCGGTATTTAATGAAGATGGCAGGCTGTAACGGGTAGTATTAATGCTGTAATTAGCGCTGATCTCGCTGTCCATAATGCTGTCAAGGTCAACCCTAAGTTTAACGCCCTGGTTAAGCACCCAGTTTCTACCCTCATTGCGCTGATTTTCAATATATGAAATATTGTTGTTGTAGCTTGCACCGCCGTTTAAGGATACGGTGTACTTGCGTTCGGCAAATGGTTTTGAAAAGGAATAGTTGCCGTTTACATTATAAAAACCATTGGTGTTAATATAGCGGGTTGCCTGTATGGTATTGTTGCCTTTTGTGCTTTGGGTGCTATCGGTAACAGGGGCCGAATTGGTAACTATTTTATCCTGGGTTTCGGCAAATGATAAACTGGCGAACAGTGAATTGCCGCTGGCAATATCAAACTGGTTATAACGCACATTAAAGCTGTTGGTAAATTCAGGTTTCAGGTCAGGGTTGCCATAAACCCTGTTTTGAGGGTTTGAATAATCGGGCTGAAGCTGCAGCTGGCTAAATGATGGCTGTGCATTGGAGCCGCTATAATTAAACGAAAAGGAATGGTTTTTTGAAAAGTTATAGATAAACCTGGCCGTAGGGATAATATTAAAGGTAGATGTGGAGGTATGAAAATTGTGCGATTCCCCGTCAAGCTTTGAAGGCTGAACAGCCAGGCCCAGCGTATAATTATATTTAGGTTGTATCCCTCGAAGGTTTAACCCGATGCGGTTGGTGATGAACTGGTAGTTATACAACGTACTCAATGAATCAACGTAGGTTTGATTGCCTGTTACAGGATCAACCCGGTAGTTGTAGCGATTATTATCGGTGTTCGAATAATTATAACTGTAATTGCTTTCCAGGTAAGTTGTTTTGCCAATAGGTTCGATATATGAAAAATGCAGGCTTACCCTTTGCGATTGATTATCAGAGTTGATCTGCTGAAACAATGGCGTTACCACGGTATCCTGCCGGGTGGTGTATTTATCGTTCAGTTCCTGGTCGTTTTTAGAATAGCTTATATTGGCATTAACACTGAAGTTCCGTCCTTTTTTATGGAACTTGTGGTTATAAAGCACATTAAGGCTGCCTGTTTGTGATGAGTTATTGGTGAGTGCCAGCTCATTACCTGTAACTAAACTTTGGTTACGGGTATTGCTGAAGGTATCGGTACTCATGTTTTCGGCAGTGGCATATGAAAAACCCGGGTTTATTTTGATATAGTTAGATGTATCTATTTTGTACTCGATATTGAAATCAAAACGGTGGTTGATACCATGGTTATGGTTAGTGCTGTTATCCATATTGATGATATTACCTGATTGATAAAGGTTTTGCTGCAAGGTTGTGATGTTGATATCCCTGTCTTTATCGGCAAAACTATAGCTGCCATATACCGTAACTTTTTTGCCCCAGTCATCGCGGTAATTGGTACCTATGGAACGGTTGGTAGTAATGCCATTCGCTGTACTTACCCCGCCGGCACTGCTTCCGCCTCCGCCACCTCCACGCCCGGCCCGACCGCCGCCGCCACCGCTGCTGCCAAGGTTGAAACTATTGGTGTTATTGTTATTCCAGGTGCCTATAACTGCCAGCTGCCTGGCATCATAAAATGAATTGGCCGAAAGACGGGCCTGGTACCGGTCGTCATTACCAACGCCAACGCTGCCCTGGCCAAAATTACCTTTGCTTTTTCCCTTTTGTATGGTGATGTTCAGGATCTTGTCCGGGTCGCCGGTTTTGATGCCGGTAAGGTTGGCCTGGTCGCCGTAATCGTCAATCACCTGTATGTTTTCCACAATATCGGCAGGCAGGTTCTGAGTGGCGGTTTGCACATCGCCGGTAAAATAATCTTTACCATTAACCCGTACTTTGGTAACCTGTTTGCCATGTGCGGTTACATTGCCGTCTTTATCAACGCTTACGCCGGGCAGCTTTTTGAGCAGATCTTCCACCGGTGACCCTTCCCGTACTTTATAGGCGCTGGCTTTATATTCTACGGTATCCTCCTTAATCGTGATAGGGATCACTGCCGAAACAACCACCGTATTTAGCATATTGGTTTGCACCTTTACTTTGATGGGATCGAGGTTAATGGGTTTAGTATCGTTATCCATTACATAACGGCGGGTAAAGGGCTGGTAACCGATTCCGCTTATACTGAGTTTAAAGTTTTTGGAAATGACAGCGGGGAAATAAAATGCCCCGGCAGTGTTTGTTGCTACTACTACACTGTCTTTATCGGATATCAGTTTTACTGTAATTCCGGGTACGGAGCCCACGCTGTCAACTACCGTGCCGCGCACCTCACGGGCTTGCTGGGCATAGGCAGTTGATAAAAAAAGAATACTAATAAACGCGAGCAGTAAGTGTTTTTTCATAGTTTAGGGTCAATTTAGGTTATTGACCATTAAAGTGTAACGAAGGTTTAACTATTTAACCCTATGTAATACTAATGTTGCATATATTGTATTTTAGTGCTTAACCTTATACTATATTACCATATATTATGAACCCCTTACCCGATATAGACGGCTATAAAAGCGTGGCATTTTCGCAGGCTACTATTACCGAACTGATGATCCCTTCGTATTCCAATTTTGGCGGAAAAATTCATGGGGGGATCTTGCTTTCGCTTATGGACAAGGTAGCCTATGTATGTGCCGCCAAGCATGCGGGTAACTATTGCGTAACCGCATCTATTGATACAGTAGATTTTTTGCAACCTGTAGAAGTTGGGGAACTGGTATCGCTTATGGCATCGGTAAACTATGTAGGCAATACTTCGCTGGTGGTTGGTATCCGGGTGATATCTGAAAATATCAAAAACCATTCGGTAAAACATACCAATACCAGCTATTTCACCATGGTAGCCAAAGATGAATTTAACAAGCCTGCCAAAGTACCCGGCCTGGTTCTGGAAAACAGGGAGCAGGTAAGGCGCTTTATTGAAGCCCGCCGCCGTAAGGAGATTAAGCAGAGTTATATGAAAGAGGTTGAACAGATTCAAATGCCCGATAACTACGAGAATTGTATTGAACTGCTGCAGGGCGAGCGGTGCATTGTTGCCGGATAGCTATTGCCTATATTAAGTTTATTATTAGATTGCAGTCTGAAACTGTTAGCGAATGACAAGGCCCTTTGGTTTATTATTGCTGTTATTGATGCATAGTACTGTTTATGCGCAAAAAGCAAGCGGAATTGAGCCGAAAAAATCGCCGTCACTAATCAAAACCATCGACAGCCTTAACAAACTTGTTGAGGAAACCTATGTTGGTGCCCCCTACGAGGCAAGGATAAGAGCTGAGCATGCCCTACTGCTTTCGGAAAAAATGAAATATAATGAAGGTACGGGCGCCGCTTTTTTAAATTTAGGGCATGTTTACTGGTCGCAGTCATACTATCCTATCAGTTTGTTTTATTTTAATTCGGCTTTAAATTATCTGCCCAAAAACAAGCCGCTGTTACTGGCCCACTGTTATAGCTCCATGGGCAGGGCTTATACAGATTTGCAAAACTATAGCAAGGCCATAAAAAATTTAGACATAGCCACCCGCTTTGCAGGCCATGATCCAAAAATGCTTGCCGAAGTTTATAACGAACGTTCATTTGTTTACGCCAGGCTTAAACAATATGATAAAGGCATTGCGCTTGCCAAACTTGCCATGCAGCTTAGCCGTACGGTAAATGACCAGCCCGCGATATGTATATTATACAGCCGGCTGGCTAACGCTTATCGTTTAAAGGGACAATATCAACAGGCCGTCGCTTATTCAGACACTGCCCTGCAAATGAGTTATGTTGTTAATAATAAGCGTTTAAGGGCTATCTCATTTATTGAACGTGCTGTTATTTACAATTCGTTAAGCCAGTTTGACAAAGCCATTAACCTTGCAAAAAAAGGTGCTGCTTTATCCGATAGCATTGGTGTTATGGATGGCATCTCGTCGGCTTATAAAACCATAGCCTACAGCTTTGAGCAAAAGCATGATATGGTGCAGTCGTTAGCCTATCAAAAAAAATTTACCCAGGCGCTTGATAGTCTTAGTGCTGCCAATAAGCGTAAAAGTACCGAGCTTATACAGGGTTATTTTGAGCTCAACAGCCGTCTTAATGCCATTGCCGCTATTGAGCAAAAGGCAGGGCAATACCGAGAAAAAATTCATTTGCAAAAGGTTATAATTATTACACTCCTTATTTCATTGCTGGTTGTAATATTGGCTTTGTCGGTTACCTATTACCTTTATAAACAAAAACGGGTTTTAAATAACCGGATGCGTAAGCAGCATAAAGCCCTGTTAATTCAAAAAGAACTGATAGAAGAACAATCGGTGAACCTGGCAAATATTAATAATCTTAAAGATAAGTTACTGGCTGTAATAGGGCATGATTTGCGTACACCGCTTGCTAATCTGAATTCCATATTACGTTTATACAATACCCGTGTTTTAAGCGATAATGAAGTTCAGGACCTGATGAAGGAAATAGAGCCGGTAGTACAGGGTGCCGAATTAACCCTTTCAAACCTGCTTGAATGGGCAGGCAGCCAGATCAAAGGCGTTAATCTTGAGGCATCGGCAGTCGACATTTATTTAATTGGCATTGAAATCGGGAGGATCTTTAGTTACCTTTTTCAACAAAAAAATATCAGGTTTGAAAACATGGCTTTACCCGGGATGTGCGTACAGGCTGATGAACGACATGTAAAAGTGGTTTTGAGTAACCTGGTTAGCAACGCTATTAAGTTTACGGGCAATTACGGTATTGTTAGTTTATTGAGCACCGTTGATGAAGGCATGTTGGTGATCAGTGTTAACGATACAGGCAACGGGATTCCTGCAGAAAAACTTGGCAAGTTATTTAACCTTAATACGAAATACACAGCCACAGGCACTTCCGGCGAGAAAGGCACCGGCATAGGTTTGTTTTTATGCAAGGAGCTTATTGAGTTTAACGGCGGCAGGCTTTGGGTACATTCAGAAATAAACAGGGGCAGCACCTTCAGTTTTAGCCTTCCTTTGGTAACAGATTAAACTTTCCTCAAAAATTATTCCTGTTTAAAATCAGTGTTTTTTTATCCGTTTAATGCTTATTAAGTAATATATGGCTGATATTAACTTTTATAATTTCCTATAAAGAAATTTAATTATTTTGAAAAATTTTTAATCATTTGTTGGGTAATTTAAATCTATTTATCCCGTTGTTACGTATAAGCAGTAAGTACTTTTTACTATATTGTGACAAAATAGACAAATATTCCCCACTCTTTAAACTAATCTCCCAAACACTTAATGGCATTTTTAAACACTGTGCTCGAACCACCTGCATATGGTTGGACAGATGAACTTGGCAACCTCTCAAAACCCACTAACAAACAAATTGTAAAAGAATTTTTTAAACGTCTGAACGTATTCAGGGATAAAAAGAATTGGCTTTCGTTTTTAAGCTGGTCGCTGGTGCTGGCTTTAGTTCCGTTTTTAGGCCTGTTCATCTTTAAATATTTCAGTATTACAGGCCTTATTGTTGCCTTTGTGTATGGAATGATCATTATGGGCACTCACGGCACTATCTGGCATCACCGGTATTGTACACATGGGGCTTATAGCTTTAAAAATAACTTCTGGAGATTTTTTACGCAAAACCTTACGCTTAAAATCATTCCCGAAGAGATCTATGCGGTATCACATCATGTACATCATGCTTTATCTGATCAGCCGGGCGACCCTTACAATGCCCAGGGCGGTTTTATGTATTGCTTTTTGGCCGATGTTAACCACCAGCCTATAGCCCGCGATATGGACGAGGTGCATTATAAAAAATGCGTTAACCTGATGAAACACACCGGGGTAACTACAAATACGTACAGGCAGTATCAAAAATGGGGCACCCTGGCTAATCCAACCCGCACTATAGTTAGTATCATTTTAAACTGGGGTTTTTGGTTTACAGCTTTTTATCTTTTAGGCGGACCGGCATTGGCCTGTGCTGTATTTGGCTCTGCCGGCATCTGGGCAGTTGGTGTACGTACATTTAATTACGAAGGTCACGGCAAAGGAAAAGATATGCGCCGCGAAGGTATTGACCATAACCGCGAGGATATGTCCATTAATCAATTATGGCCGGGCTATGTTGCCGGAGAGTGGCATAATAACCACCACTTGTATCCTAAAAGTGCACGTTCCGGCTTTAAACCATATCAGTTTGATTTGGCCTGGTGTTACATTAAAATGATGAGCATACTGGGAGCTGTAAGCTCATACCGCGACTCTAAAGCTGATTTTTTGAAGGAATATTGTACGCCTGTTCCGGTTGGTGTACCGGTAGCTATACCGGTTACTGAAATATTGGTAGCGGGAGAATAAGTTGCTCTTTTGAGATATCGAAAGCCGCAGTGAGATGATTGCTGTGGCTTTTTTATTAACGAGGAGGCCTGTATTTACAACGTTTGCTGCTGT
Organism: Mucilaginibacter sp. SJ; assembly: GCF_028993635.1. Lineage (NCBI taxonomy): Bacteria > Pseudomonadati > Bacteroidota > Sphingobacteriia > Sphingobacteriales > Sphingobacteriaceae > Mucilaginibacter > Mucilaginibacter sp. SJ. The sequence goes on along the minus strand of NZ_CP118631.1, from coordinate 1,759,657 downwards.
TGATGGTGACAAGACCATAGGTGTTAGGAGGATTTTTTAATTCCCTACCCTTGGGTTTAAGTTAACCGACAAAAGCGATAGCCAAATTGGGTAATCTTTATAAGTTGAACCCCTCTGGGGTTCGGATAAGGGGGTGTGACGTTATTTCTGCAAACCTTTTCCCCCTCCGGGGGATTTTTACAATTTAATAAACATATATTAATTGCTGATGGACAGGTGCACCAGGGGTGCAAATGGGTTGTAGCTCGTAAAGTTATAGAATATCCTTTGCCCCAGAGGGCCAAACACGACGCCTTGCTGTTTAAGCGACAAGTTTTGTGGGTAAATTTAAACCTTTGGAAAGAGTGTGGCAAGAATACATAGCGGCAGGAAGGGGGGATCCGCTATTAAAACAGAATAGGTAAGGCGATGAAACCCGCCCTTGACTCTCCCTTAGTAGGGAATCGCACTATCCAACGCTTTTCTTATTTCTTCCGAACACCTATGGTGACAAGACCAACAATGGTATGAGTTATTCTTGTTTTAATTAAGTTGTTGATTATTAATTATTTGCATTAAAATCATTCGAATTTATGTTGACCTTTGTTAACCCGTCATCGTAGTATGCGGTGTAACAACACCAACAACGAGTTTCGCTCCGTGTTAAAATTACACTTTGTAAAAATCTGGTTATATGTTAAAAAAGTGGAGAAAAGTTAAAATAGTACTATCTTAATTGTAAATTGATTATATACCTTTAGTGAACCGATTATCGTACAACACTAAATGCCTTAAAACCAATGCGCAGTAAAATATTCAGTGTTATTGTAAGCTTCACGTGTCTTTCCTTGTCTGTTTTTAATGCAGACGCACAAAATCCCGGGGTTTTTGAAGGCCAAACCGATGTTGGTACGGTCAAGCATCAGGGCAGCGGTGTATATGATGCTAAACTACAGCAATATACGCTTACCGGTTCGGGCCAGAATATCTGGGCTACGCATGATGATTTTCACTTTGTGTGGAAGAAAATGAAAGGCGATTTCATTTTGCGCACCAACGCTGCTTTTATAGGTAAAGGTGTTGAAGCACACCGCAAGGTTGGACTAATGGTTCGCACTACGCTCGATTCAAATTCAAAACATATTAATGCTGTTGTTCATGGCGATGGCTTAACCTCGCTGCAATACCGTAAAACGGTAAGCGGCATCACTGAAGAAAAGAAAGCACCCATCACAGCCGCCGACGTGATCCAACTGGAACGTAAAGGTAATACCTACACTATGTCCGTAGCCCGCAAAGGCGATCTCTTTGTGAGCGAGGAGGTAACCGGTCTTGACCTGGGTGACGATGTTTATGCAGGCATCTTCATTTGCTCACATAATGCAGATGTTACCGAAAAAGCGGTATTCAATAACGTACGTATAGTTACACCCGCGCCGGCCTCATTGATTCCTTATAAACAATACTTAGGCAGCGCCATTGAGTTGCTTGATCTCGAAAGCCAGAACGCAACAGTGGTTTATCAATCGCCTAAATCACTCCAGGCCCCAAACTGGACGGTTGATGGCAAATCACTCATTTATAACAGCGAAGGTTCGCTTTTTAAATTCGATCTGAAATCGCATACACCAAAGTTGCTGAATACAGGCATCGCTAAAAACAATAATAATGATCATGTGCTTTCGTTTGATGGTAAAATGCTGGTCATCAGCAGCGGGGATGGCGGGCCTTCTATTGGTTACACCGTGTCATCGGCAGGTGGCGAAGCTACCCGGGTAACACAAACAGGGCATGGGCCAAGTTATATGCATGGCTGGTCGCCTGATAATAAATACCTCGTTTTTTGCGGAGAGCGTAACAAAGAGTATGATGTGTACCGGATCCCGGCAGGAGGCGGGCCTGAAGAAAGGCTTACCACTACGCCCGGTTTGGATGATGGTCCCGAATATTCGCCCGATGGAAAATACATCTACTTTAACTCGGTACGCAGCGGCCTGATGCAGATCTGGCGTATGAAAGCCGACGGCAGTGAACAAACGCAATTAACTAACGATGATTATAACAACTGGTTTCCGCATATCTCGCCCGATGGTAAATGGATCGTATATATTACCTTCCTCAAAAGCGAAGTGGCCCCTAACGACCATCCATTTTATAAGCATGTATATTTAAGGCTGATGCCGGTAGGGGGAGGCCCGTCAAAAGTGGTTGCCTATTTATACGGCGGTCAGGGTACTATCAACACCCCTTCATGGGCGCCGGATAGCAAGCACCTGGCATTTGTAAGTAATTCTGATTTATTGTTCCCTGTATTTCCTATAGCAAAATAACCTTAAACATATAACCATGTATACATCACGCAGATCATTTTTAAAAACCGGCGCGCTCGCAGTTGCCGGGGCGGCGCTACTTCCTGATAGTTTATTTGCCGCTACGGATAATAAGCTTAAACGGGTAGGGGTGCAGCTTTACAGCGTACGCGATGCCATGAAGGCCGATCCGCAGGGGACGTTGAAAAAAATTGCTGATGCTGGTTACGCCCATGTGGAGCATGCTAACTATATCGACCGGAAATTTTACGGCTATACCGCTAAAGAATTTAAAAAGATCCTGGCCGACCTTGACCTTAAAATGCCAAGCGGCCATACCGTAATGACACCTCAGCACTGGGATGCAGCCAAAAATGATTTTACCGATGCGTGGAAATATACCGTTGAAGACGCGGCCACCATGGGGCAAAAGTTTGTAATAAGCCCTTGGCTTGATGAAAAGGTACGTACAGATACCGATGCCCTGAAACGCACCATGGAGCAGTTTAACAAGTGTGGTGAGCTTTGCAAGCAATCGTCAATGATGTTTGGCTACCATAACCATAACTTTGAGATCAGTACCAAAGTGGGCGATATCACCCTTTATGATTATATCATCCAAAATACCGATCCGGCTTTGGTGGCCCAGCAAATAGACATCGGCAACATGTACACTACCGGTGGCAGAGCGTTGGAGTTTATCAATAAATATCCCGGCCGGTTCCAGTCCATGCACGTAAAGGACGAAATTAAAGTACCGCCCCATAATGGCGATGATACCGAAAGCACTATTTTAGGCGCGGGGATCCTGCCGGTTAGAGATATTGTAAAGGCCGGGGCAAAAAAAGGCGGCACCTCCTTGTTCATTATTGAGCAGGAAGCATACCAGGGCAAAGACCCAATCGATTGTGTAAAAATTAATTTACAAATCATGAAAAAATGGGGCTATTAATAGTATAAGACTAACTTACACCCCGTGAAATTAATTTTTACAGCCTTTGATTTTGAATTGTAATTATTAAGTTTGGGAGCACGTTATAAATCATATTAAGCCTTTCTCGTTACCTGTTCAATAAGCTAAAAGTTTTGTGGCAGATAAATGGGCTTCGCTAAAACAATTTAGTTTAAACAATGGACCGGCGTACCGTCATTAAAAACCTGGCTTTAATAATAGGGGGGGCTGCATTGCTCCCGGCCTGTTCGCAGGATAAAGCAAAATCAAAAGTTGCACTTAAGAATATCGATATCAGTGCCGAACAGGAGCAGCTGATAGGTGACGTTGCCGAAGCAATCACCCCCAAAACAACAACGCCGGGTGCGAAAGACCTGCTGCTCCATTTATTTGTATTGAAAATGGTGGATGACTGCTATAAAAAGGAAGATCAGCAGGAGTTTGTAACCGGCATGGGTCATTTCGCAGATCATTCTCAGAAATTATATAGTAAAACGTTTAATCAGCTCGATGTTAAAACCCGTGAAGCGTTTTTGCTGGATATAGAAAAAGAAGGTAAAGCGGAAGAAGAGGTGGCCAGGAAAAACAGTGATAAAAAAGATGCTGCACCTGCCACACCTTCTGTCGGCAAATATTCGCCCGAGCTTAAGAAGTTTTACGGTATGGTAAAAAGGCAAACCATAAACGGTTACACCAATTCAAAATATTTCATGACCAACATAGTGGTTTATGAGCTTGTGCCGGGCAGGTACAACGCGCATTTTCCTTATAAACCAAAGCAAGCAGTATAAGTAATGGCTAATTTAAATATCGACAGCGTTAAGGAACGCACTTTCGACGCGATAGTAATTGGCTCGGGTATGAGTGGGGGATGGGCTGCTAAAGAGTTTGCGGACAAAGGACTCAAAACGCTGATATTGGAGCGTGGCCGCGATGTGAAGCATATTAAGGATTACCCTACTACCAATATGTACCCCTGGGAGTTTGAACACCGGGGCGAATTGCCGATGGCTGTACAAGAAGCCAATCCTATTGTAAATCGCTGTTATGCTTTTGGAGAAAGCGCCGCGCATTTTTTTGTTAAAGATGCCGAACACCCCTACATACAGGATAAACCCTTCGATTGGATCCGCGGCTACCAGGTGGGCGGTAAATCCCTGCTTTGGGCACGTCAAACCCAGCGCTGGAGCGATTTTGATTTTGAAGGTCCCGCCCGTGATGGTTTCGCGGTGGACTGGCCTATCCGTTATAAAGATATTGCGCCATGGTATAGTTATGTAGAGAAGTTTGCAGGGATCTCCGGCAACCGTGATGGTATTCCCGAATTGCCCGATGGTGAGTTTTTACCCGCATTCCCGTTAAATACTGTTGAAGAATATTTTAGCAAGCACGTAAAAAGTAATTATAAAAACCGTTACGTGATCAGCGCTCGTTGCGCCCACCTGTCAACCCCTAACCAAATCCATCTGGATCAGGGCAGGGTACAATGCCAAAGGAGAACGATCTGTGAGCGTGGCTGCCCGTTTGGAGGCTATTTCAGCGCTAACGCTACTACTATTCCCTGGGCTTTAAAATCCGGTCATGCAGCATTAAGGCCGTTTTCGGTAGTGGAATCTATTATATATGATGATAAACTGGGCAAAGCTACCGGTGTGCGGGTTATTGATACCAATACCAAAGAAGCTATCGACTATTATGCCAAAGTAATATTCGTCAATGCCGCGGCGTTAAATACCAACCTGATATTGCTTAATTCCAAATCGCACCGTTTCCCTAATGGTTTGGGCAATGATAGCGGCGTGCTGGGTAAATATGTAGCTTTCCATAATTATTCGGCCCATATTGGCGCCGAGTATGATGGCGCTAAAGAATGGACAACTGATGGGCGTAATCCTGCCGGTGGGGGGTATATTCCAAGGTTCAGGAATGTGTACAAACAAGAAACCGACTTTTTGCGTGGCTATGCTTCGGGTTTTAGCGCATACCGTTTCCCGCAGCGTAGTTGGGACGGCGTAGGCAGCAGTCTGAAAGACAACCTGGCTAATAAAGAGCTCGGCCCATGGCGTGTAGGCTCACATATGATGGGCGAAACCATCCCGAAGGAAAGCAATTTTGTAAGCCTTGATGATAAGCAAAAAGATGCCTGGGGCGTACCATTATTAAAGATGAACATTGATTACGACGATAACGATGAGAAGATGAAGAAGGATTATGTGGAGCAGTTAACCGAGATGTTCACCAGCGCGGGCTTTACTAACATTAAAGCCAGTACCGATAAACGGGCACCGGGGCTTGATATTCATGAAATGGGCGGTGCCCGCATGGGGAATGATCCCAAAACATCGATTTTGAACAAATGGAACCAGGTGCACAGCGTTAAAAACGTATTTGTTACCGACGGCGCCAGCATGACATCAACCTCGTGCCAAAATCCGTCATTAACTTATATGGCCTTTACGGCAAGGGCCGCCGATTATGCCATGAGCGAGATGAAGAAGGGGAATATATAGTGTAGTTTTGAGTGGCGGTTATTTAAATAGTAGCAGTTGCAGTGAAAAGTAGCAGTTATTTAAAAATAAAAGTTGTAGAAAAACAGCAAATATGTAGGGGAAACTAACTGCAACTGCCAGTGCTACTGCTACTAAAACTTACTGCCGGTGCTACTGCAACTAAAGGCTTCGTGTAAAAAAAACACAATGTAATATTTGGAAAATGAATTTTATTCATACATTTAACGAGATAACCAAGTAGTAAACAAATTAAACTAATCATATTATTCGTATGTCTGCAAACACTTATGACGCAATAGTCATTGGCTCAGGAATTTCAGGCGGGTGGGCTGCCAAGGAACTTACACAAAAGGGTTTGAAAACCATCATGCTTGAGCGTGGCCGTAATATCGAGCACATTAAAGATTACGTAAACGCAACCAAAGACCCATGGGAATTTCCGCACAGAGGCGGCCGTACCCAGAAAATGATTGATGATTACCCGGTTCTTAAACGCGACTATCCGTTAAATGAAACCAACCTTGACTATTGGGCAAGTGATAAAGATAGTCCTTATACAGAAATTAAACGTTTCGACTGGTTCCGTGGTTACCATGTAGGCGGCCGCTCACTGATGTGGGGACGCCAATCGTACCGCTGGGCTGATGTTGATTTTGAAGCCAACTTAAAAGATGGCATCGCTGTCGACTGGCCTATCCGTTACAAGGACATCGCTCCGTGGTATAGCTACGCCGAGCAATTTGCCGGGATCTCCGGTAATAAAGATGGTTTACCTATCCTTCCTGATGGCGATTTTATGCCGCCTATGGAAATGAACGTGGTCGAAAAAGACGTTTCAAAACGTTTGAAAGAATTTTATAAAGAAGCGCGTCACATGATCATCGGTCGTACGGCTAATATCACTGTACCGCATAACAACCGTACCAACTGCCAGTACCGTAACAAATGCTGGTTGGGCTGTCCGTTCGGCGCTTATTTCAGCACACAATCGGCTACATTGCCTGCGGCTATGGCCACAGGTAATTTAACCGTACGCCCGTGGTCTATCGTTACCAAAATATTGTACGATAAGGATACCAAAAAAGCCAAAGGCGTTGAGGTATTGGATGCTGAAACCAACAAAACTTATGAATACTTCGCTAAGATCGTATTCGTAAACGCATCAACCATTAACTCGGCCTGGATCCTGATGAATTCAGCTACCGACGTTTGGGAAGGCGGCCTGGGCAGCAGCAGCGGCGAACTTGGCCATAATCTGATGGACCACCACCTTAATGTTAGCGCTTATGGCCGGATTGAAGGTTATGAGGATAAATATTATTTCGGCCGCCGTGCAAATGGTTTCTATATCCCGCGCTACCGTAACCTTAACGGCGAAAAGCGTGATTACATCCGTGGTTTCGGTTACCAGGGTTCGGCAAGCCGCGAAGGCTGGAGCCGTGATATTGCCGAACTGAACATTGGCGGTGCGTTTAAGGATGCATTGACCGAACCAGGTTCATGGCATATAGGTATGGGCGCTTTTGGCGAAACATTGCCTTATCACGAAAACAAGGTTACCATCGACAAAACCAAAAAAGATAAATGGGGCTTGCCTGTTGTTGCTATTGATGCCGAATTGAAAGCGAATGAACTGAAAATGCGCATCGATATGGAAAAAGACGGCAAAGAAATGCTGGAAGCTATTGGCGCTAAAGATGTACAAACTTCAAGCACTAATCCGTTCCTTGGCCGTGGTATTCACGAAATGGGTACCGCACGTATGGGCCGTGATCCAAAAACTTCAGTATTGAACGAGTGGAACCAGGTTTGGGATGCTAAGAACGTATTTGTTACCGATGGCTCATGTATGACTTCGGCAGCTTGCCAAAATCCGTCGCTTACTTATATGGCATTAACCGCACGTGCTGCTAACCATGCTGTTGAGATCCTTAAAAAAGGCGAAATTTAATCTGCATCACATAAAAACAACCTAATAAAAACACCTATGACTGAAGAAAAGGACAAAACCCCAAACCCGTCGAGACGCCAATTTATTAAAAGCAGCGCTATAGCGGCCGCTGGTTTTATGATAGTTCCGCGCCATGTTTTGGGCGGTAAAGGTTTTATAGCTCCAAGCGACAAGTTATTGATTGCCGGCGTAGGTGCCGGTGGTAAAGGACAAAGCGATATTGCTAATTTTTACAAAAGCGGCAAAGCCGAGATCGCCTTCCTGTGCGATGTTGACGACCGCAGAGCGGCAAGGTCACGCAGCGATTTTCCTAAGGCAAAGTATTATAAAGACTGGCGCGAAATGTTTGACAAAGAACACAAGCATTTTGACGCGGTATCGGTTTCAACACCCGATCATAACCACGCCATTATTACCTATAATGCTATGCAGCTGAACAAACACGTTTATGTTCAGAAACCGTTGACGCATGATATCTGGGAAGCCCGTTTGCTAACAGAGGCTGCCAAAAAGTATAAAGTGGTTACACAAATGGGTAACCAGGGTGCATCAAATGATGGTACGCGCCTAATGTCGGAATGGTATGATGCCGATCTGATTGGCGATGTACACACTGTTTACTGCTGGACAAACCGCCCCGTTTGGCCGCAAGGCATTGCATGGCCGCCGCCACAACCAAACATTCCTAAAGAACTGGATTGGGACCTGTGGCTGGGTACAGCACCTAAAAAAGATTATGTTGATAAACTGGTACCATTTAACTGGCGCGGCTGGTGGGATTACGGTACCGGTGCCCTTGGCGATATGGGCTGTCACCTGGTTGAAGCTCCTTTCCGGGTGTTGGGTATTCAGTATGCTAAGGATGTACAGGCCAGTGTTGGCAGTGTTTATGTAGATGAGTTTAAAGAAGGACACTTCCCTGAAAGCTGCCCTCCGTCAAGCCACATTACCTTAACATTCCCTAAAACCGATAAAACCAAAGGTGATGTTACACTGCACTGGATGGACGGTGGTATCCAACCAGAAAGGCCTGCTGAATTATTAGCGAGCGAAGATTTTGGCGGTGAAGAAGGTAACGGTACATTGTTTATCGGTACAAAAGGTAAAATGTATGCGAGCACCTATTCTGATGCAGCAACATTATTGCCGAAATCGCTTACCAAAAGCGCTAAAGCTCCGCAGAAATGGGCACGTGTACCGGGCGGCGCTAACGGCCACTATGCACAGTGGGTTGAAGGCTGTATTGCCGGTTACGGTAAAACAGAGCTAAGCTCATCGTTTGATAAGGCTGGTCCGCTTACTGAGGCTTTATTGATGGCTAACCTTGCGGTTCGCGGTCATGAGCTAAATGGCGGCAGGGTAAAATTAGTTTGGGATAACCAGGCTATGAAAGTTACCAACTTTGATGCTGTTAACCAATATATAAAACGCGATTACCGCGAAGGTTTCGTGTTAAAAGCGTAATTTAGGAATACGTGATTAGTTGGGAAAAGACTTACGAAGTTTTTAAAACTTCGTAAGTTTGGTAAACACTAATTCACTAACCCCAACTAATTCACTAATTCGTTAAATCAATAATTAAACATGAATAGAAGAGAAGCGATAGGCAGGGTAGGTTTGATCCTTGGCGGTACCATCATCGGCGCCGAGTTCTTCATCTCCGGATGTAAACCATCTTCGCCGAAAGTAAACGACCTTTTTACACAGGATGATGTGGCCCTGATGGATGAAATTGGCGAAACCATTTTGCCTGCAACCTCAACCCCGGGTGCTAAAGCTGCCGAAATTGGCAAATTTATGACGGTAATGGTACAGGATTGCTATACTGCCGATGATCAGAAAATTTTCACTAAAGGCCTTAAAGACCTGAATGATGCAAGCGACAAAAAATTTGGTAAAAAGTTTTTAGAGGCTACACCTGAGCAACGTACAGAACTGTTAACCGAGCTTGACAAAGAACAAAAAGCATATACCAAAACAAAAAAACCGGAAGATCCTAACCATTACTTCAGGATGCTGAAGGAATTAACCCTGCTGGGTTTCTTCACTTCAAAACCGGGTGCCACACAGGCATTGCGTTATATTGCCGTTCCTGGTAAATATGACGGCAACCTGCCATACAAAAAAGGTGATAAAGCCTGGGCAACCTAAAAAATTGCAATATCAATTGATTATACCTTTGATTTTTACAAAATTTGAATTGCTATCAAAAACAGCATTATGTAATAATGCTGTTTTTGATGTATACAATCGATTGAGAAGCGTTTAATCATCAAAAACATCAACCCCAACAAAAACAAATGAAATTAAGATTAGGAATGATAGGCGGCGGACAAGGTGCCTTTATTGGTGCCGTACACCGCATAGCTGCCCGTATTGATGGTGAGTATGAATTGGTTTGCGGCGCTTTTAGCAGTAATGCCGAAAAATCACAGGCCAGTGGTGTTTTGCTTGGTTTACCGGCAAGCCGCTCTTATAGCTCTTACCAGGAGCTTATCGAAAAAGAAAAACAACTGCCCGAGAACGAACGTGTGCAGGTGATCAGCATTGTAACACCTAACCATGTACATTTTGCCCCAACCAAAATGGCGCTTGAAAATGGTTTTCATGTGGTGCTTGATAAACCCATGACTTTTTCGCTTGAGGAAGCTAAAGAACTGGAAAAAGTAGTTAGTGCATCGGGCAAACTATTTTGCCTTACGCATACTTACACAGGCTACCCCATGGTTAAGGAAGCTAAGCAATTGATCAAAGCAGGTGCAATAGGTACAGTACGGAAGGTTTATGTTGAGTATCCGCAAGGATGGTTGAGCAGTTTTTTAGAAGGAGAAGATAACAAGCAAGCCTCCTGGCGTACCGATCCGGGTAAAAGCGGGATTGCCGGTGCCATGGGCGATATAGGTACACACGCCTTTAACCTTGCCGAATACGTTACCGGCTTACAGGTTACTAAAATTTGTGCCGATATCAACATCGTAGTTGCAGGCCGCAAGCTTGATGATGATGGCGCGGCATTGTTGAAATTTAACAATGGTGCAAGCGGCGTGCTTACGGCTACCCAAATTGCAGCCGGCGAAGAAAATAATGTGAAGATCAGGGTTTATGGTGAAAAAGGCGGTTTGGAATGGCACCAGAGCGATGCTAACTCATTAACTGTAATGTATACCGATAAGCCTGCCGAAACCTGGCGCACCGGCGGGGGGTATACCAGCTCATTCGCGCAGCATAATACACGTACGCCTGCCGGTCACCCCGAAGGTTATCTGGAGGCATTTGCCAACCTGTACCGTAATTTTGCTTTGACAGTTAAAGCAGGTTTGGAAGGTAAGCAGGCCACTCCCGAAGAACTTGATTTTCCGGGTATCGAAGAAGGCGTTCGAGGAATGGCCTTTATTGAAAATGTGATAGCATCAGGTAAATCAGATGCCAAATGGACTGATTTCACTATTTAATCCACCATCTATTTAAAAAAAAGACATGACTACTATAAAAGGACCTGCCATATTTATAGCACAGTTTATAGGAGACGCGGCACCATTTAACAGCCTTGAATCTATTTGCCAGTGGGCAGCGGGTTTAGGTTACAAAGGTGTGCAGCTGCCAACAAACGATACCCGTTTTATCGACCTGCAAAAAGCCGCCGAAAGCAAAACTTATGCTGATGAAATTAAAGGTATAGTTAACGCCGCAGGGTTAGAAATAACTGAGCTATCAACCCACCTTCAAGGCCAGCTGGTAGCGGTAAACCCGGTTTATGACGATCTGTTCGACGGTTTCGCACCCGAGCATTTACGTGGTAACCCGGCCGAAAGGCAAAAATGGGCTGTACAGCAATTGAAATATGCTGCGCAGGCTTCAAAAAATTTAGGTTTAAATGCTTCGGTTACCTTTAGCGGTGCCCTGCTTTGGCCTATGGTATACCCATGGCCGCAACGCCCTGCCGGGATTGTTGAAACTGCTTTTGGTGAACTTGCTAAACGCTGGACACCGATACTGGATGTGTACGAAGAAAACGGGATCGACCTTTGCTATGAAATTCACCCGGGCGAAGACCTGCATGATGGTATCACTTACGAAATGTTCCTTGATCATGTAAAAGGCCACAAACGGGCCAACTTACTGTTCGATCCATCGCATTTTGTATTACAGTGCCTTGATTATTTAGATTATATCGATCTGTATCATGAACGTATTAAAATGTTCCACGTTAAAGATGCTGAGTTTAATCCAACAGGTCGCCAGGGTGTTTACGGTGGTTACCAGAACTGGGTTAACCGCGCAGGCCGTTTCCGCTCATTGGGTGATGGTCAGGTTGATTTTAAATCGATATTCAGTAAATTAACACAATATGATTACAAAGGATGGGCTGTGCTTGAATGGGAATGTGCGCTCAAACATCCTGAAGACGGTGCAAGGGAAGGTGCCCAATTCATTAAAGATCATATTATCCGTGTAACGGAACGTGCTTTTGATGATTTCGCCGCATCAGGTTCTGATGACGCTTTCAACAGAAAAACATTGGGGATATAATTTTTTGATTTCGGAATTCGGATTTTCGATTTCGGGTTTATTATAACATAAAATAAAAAAACGTCATGCCGAACTAGTTTCGGCACCCCATAAGATAGGTATGTGAGTGCTTAGCATGGCTGCCTGGCAAGTGGGATGCTGAAGCAAGTTCAGCATGGCGACATGATTTAAGACTTACGAAGTTTTTAAAACCTCGTAAGTATGGATCTACAAATGCCAGATCAAAAACGGGTGTCATGCTGAGCCTGTCGAAGCATGGTGGGAGAGGCCTCTGCGCGCGACCCTTCGACAAGCTCAGGGTGACAGGCCAGCGCCCTTGGTGTAATTAATGATCCGGCCCGTAAAGATGGGATTTACCATCCGGAAAATACTGCTGAAACAATTCAGTAAAAGCATTTTGATACAGCCAATTAACCAATTATCAAATAACCTTAAATAATTTAAAATGCAAACTATTAACCGTACACAGCTATTCAGGGCAAGCTGCCTGTCGTTGCTGGTAACCTCATTATCATTCGGTATCCGTGCCGGGATTTTGAATGACCAGGGCGTAAGATTTCATTTGAACGCTTCGCAACTGGGCACCATTGCAGCAACTGCTTTCTGGGGCTTTCCGCTGGCTATCATTGTAGGCGGCTTTATTGTCGATATCATCGGTATGAAAAAGCTGCTGGTGTCAGCTTTCGTGTTTCACCTGGTGGGGATCCTGCTTACCATTTTTGCCAATGGCTACTGGACGCTGTTTCTTTCTACCTTAATGATTGGTATTGCTAATGGTACGGTTGAAGCTTCATGTAACCCGCTTGTAGCTTCGCTATATACAGATAATAAAACTACAAAGCTTAATCACTTTCATCTATGGTTCCCGGCGGGCATCGTGATCGGTACACTCATCGTGTTCGGACTGGATACCACTTTGGCCCATGGCGTATCGCCCAAACCATATTGGATCTCGCAGGTTGAAATTGCTTTGATGCTGATCCCTACCATTGCTTATGGGTACCTGTTTTCGAAATTGGATTTCCCGGTTACCGAGCGTGTATCTGCCGGTGTAAGTACCGAGGATATGTATAAGGCATTGATCAACCCCTTGTTCCTGTTCATGATCATTTGTATGTTCGGAACAGCTATTACCGAATTATTCACCAACCAGTGGACTGACGTTTTATTCAAAACAGTTACGGACAACGCCATCCTTATTTTAACTTTTGTTGCCTCGGTACAGGTATTGGGCCGCGCGTTTGCAAGCCCGATAGTTCATCGTTTGGCGCCTCAGGGAGTGCTGCTGATCTCGGCCATATTATCAGCTTTGGGCATTTATTTGATGGTACACCTGCATGGTGATGCTATCTATTTTGCAGCAGTAGTTTTTGGTTTGGGGGTAGCTTTCTTCTGGCCTTGCATGATAGGCTTTGTGGCCGAAAACCTGCCGCGTACAGGTGCCGTAGGTTTAAACCTGATGGGCGGTGCCGGTATGTTCGGGGTATCTATTTATATGATGTTCATGGGTGGTTTTTACGATAAAATCATGGCTTCGAAATTACCGGCGGGCGCCAGTCTGGATGCTTACCGGTCGGCGCCGGCGGGCTCGGATATGGCTAAGGCGTTTGATGCAGCACGGTCGGCGGCAGGTCCTGAAGTATTAAATACTACCCTGATTATCCCGATTGCATTAATCGTTGCATTTATAGGATTGGTAATTTATATGCGCTCACGTAAAAAAACCGCTTCATTAGGCGCTATATCGGTTTAATGAGGCTTTAATTATGATAAAAAGTTGTAATTTTCGCCTCATTAACCAACCCAATTAAAATTACATGATGAAAAACAGCAGGGCATTGTTAATGAACAGGTTTTCTGTTAGGTTATCATCGAAAACAACAATTAAACTCTTATGAAAAAAGTATTCGTTATTCTTTGTATCAGCGCGGCTTTTGCTGCCTGTGGCGGAAATTCATCAAAAAGCACCGGCGGTAGCGATAGCACTAACGGCGCAAACCAATCAGCTAAAGCTGCCAACTCTGATGCCGATACTGTAGTGGCAAAAACAGGTACCGAGCCGGCAGGTGGTTCTGCAGGTTCATCAGCCGGCGAAAAATTAATTGCAACGTTAGATTGCAGCACCTGTCATAAAGTTGACACCAAAGTTATTGGCCCTGCATTTCAGGATATAGCAGGTAAATACGAAGCTTCAGATGCTAATATCGAAATGTTGGCTAAAAAGATCATCGCCGGCGGTAGCGGCAACTGGGGCAACATAGCCATGACCCCGCACCCTTCATTGCCTGAAAGCGATGCCAAAGAAATCGTTAAATATATTTTATCATTAAAAAAATAACGAGAAGGATAAGTCAGTCTGGCTTTAAAATATAATTATGAATATCGGAATTAGGGTAAAACTTTCAACAATGATGTTCCTGGAGTTCTTTATCTGGGGAGCGTGGTTTGTAACAATGGGCACTTATTTAACAGTTACGTTAAAGGCTACCGGCACACAAAATGCGGGTGCTTACGCAACGCAATCGTTAGGTGCTATTATAGCCCCTTTTGTTATCGGACTTATTGCTGATAAGTATTTTTCGGCACAAAGGATTCTGGGTGTACTGCACCTGTTGGGCGCGGCCTCACTTTATTATGCAACTACCATAGCTGATTTTGATAAGTTTTATCCTAATATCCTGTTTTACATGATCATTTACATGCCAACACTGGCACTGGTAAATTCGGTTTCATTTAAGCAGATGCAAAACCCAAGTAAAGAGTTTCCTTTAATCAGGGTATTCGGAACAGCAGGGTGGATCATTGCAGGTATAGTTATCGGCTTATTAGGATGGGAAAAAAGCGGAACGCTTGTGCTCACCTTCAAAATGGCATCAATAGCATCCCTCATATTGGGTTTATTGAGCTTTACATTGCCTGATACCCCTCCGGTAAAAAGAGGGCAGAAGACCACATTTGGCGATATCATTGGCTTAGATTCAATCAGCTTATTAAAAAACAGGTCGTATTTAATTTTCTTTTTGGCGTCGGTAGCCATATGTGTGCCCTTGGCGTTTTACTACAACTTTACCAACCCTTTTTTAAATGAAGTGGGCGTTAAAGCCGCTGCCGGTGTACAGGCCATGGGGCAGGTATCCGAGCTGGCGTTCATGGCGGCGATGCCTTTGTTTTTTGTGCGGTTCGGTGTAAAAAAAATGCTGGCTATCGGTATGCTGGCCTGGGTACTGCGGTATATATTCTTTGCCTACGGCGACGCAGGTTCAAGCTACTGGATGCTTATTGCGGGTATAGTAATGCATGGTATCTGTTACGATTTCTTCTTTGTAACCGGGCAGATCTATACCGATAATTTAGCGGGCGAGCGTTTTAAAAGCGCGGCCCAGGGCTTTATTACCTTAGCTACTTATGGCGTAGGTATGCTTATAGGTTCGTACATTTCAGGCCCTATTGTTGATCATTGGAAAGTATCCGATACATCACATAACTGGCAAACCATTTGGCTTATACCTGCAGGTATTGCCGCTGTGGTATTGATATTATTCCTCGCTTTATTTAAAGATAAAACAAGCATGGCCACAAAACCAGGTTTGGATATTCAGGAACCATCAGCACAAACCGAAATATAATTATGGCATCAAATCAAAACAGGCGGTCGGCTATCAAAAGCATGATCGCGGGCACGGCGGCAATTGGCGCGTCGGGTGTATTATCTTCATTTACCACCGAAACTGAAAAACATATGCAGGCTGATGATAAGCTCAAAGGCAATATTAACCATGCTGTATGCCGCTGGTGTTACGGCGATTTTACGGTAGATCAACTTTGTGCCGCCGCTAAGGATATCGGCATAAAAGGGATCGATCTGGTTGGCCCTTCAGACTGGCCTACACTAAAAAAATACGGCTTGTTCTCATCTATGTGCAATGGTGCCGAGATCAACCTTACCGATGGTTTTGGTGATAAACAGTTTCATGCCAAACTGCATGAAAATTATACCAAAATGATCCCGCTGGTGGCAGAGGCGGGTTATAAAAACCTGATCTGCTTTAGCGGCAGCCGTCGCGGTAAAACCGATGAGGAAGGCTGGAATAATTGCGTTGAAGGCTTGAAACCTATGGTTGCCCTTGCCGAAAAACACAACGTAATATTGGTAATGGAACTGCTGAACAGCAAAATTGATCACAAAGATTACCAGTGCGACAGGGTAGAGTGGGGCGCCGAACTTTGCCGCAGGCTTGGTTCAGAAAACTTTAAATTGCTGTATGATATCTATCATATGCAGATTGACGAAGGCGATGTGATCCGCAATATCCGCGCTAATCATCAGTACATCGCTCATTACCATACCGGCGGTGTTCCCGGCCGTAACGAGATTGATGAAACCCAGGAACTTTACTACCCGGCCATTATGCGTGCCATTGTGGAGGTAGGGCATAAAGGCTTTGTAGCCCAGGAGTTCATCCCAAAACAGAAGGACAAAATAGCTTCGCTTAAAAAGGCGGTGCATATTTGTGATGTTTAAACCTTACATCACCTTATCACTCTAAAAAGCTAAACTAATAAAACAAATACATGACAACCAGAAGAACATTTTTAGCACAAGCCGGATTAATGGCCGCAGGCGCAATGCTTGCGCCGAAATTGGTATCGGCGAAAGCTTCAAATAAAGTGGGCCTGCAATTGTATAGCCTGCGCGATCAGTTACCCAAAGATGTAAAAGGTGTTATTGCACAAGTAGCAAAAGCCGGTTATAACGAAGTTGAAACCTTTGGTTTTAACAAAGAAACCGGTTATTGGGGATTAAAAGGTAAAGAATTTAGTCAGCTTTTAAAAGATAATGGCTTAACAACTCCAAGCGGTCATTATGGACTGGACGAATACTTTGGCTCTGGTAAAACTGACGACCTGAACGCATACATTGAGGTTGCCAATACCATTGGCCAGTCACATATTATTATCCCTTCTTTAAACCACAACTTTATTAAAACGGTTGACGACTGCAAAGGCGTTGCCGAGAAAATGAATAAGATTGCCGGGATCCTGAAAGCATCGGGCTTAAAATTAGGTTACCATAACCACAACTTTGAGTGGGCGCCTGTCGGTGATACTACTTTTTACGATGTAGTACTTAACAACACCGACCCTAAACTGGTGGCCATGGAAATGGATCTTTACTGGGTAGTACGCGCCGGTAAAAACCCGGTTGAGATTTTTGAAAAACACCCCGGCCGTTTCGCTTTTGTGCATGTTAAAGACAGGGATAAAACCAATGCCGAACTAAATACAGAAATAGGTAACGGTGATATCGACTTCAAAACCATATTGGGTAAAGCTAAACTTGCGGGCATTAAGCACTTTATTGTTGAGCAGGAAAACTATACCAATATTGATCCGTATGTGAGCATTGCAAAAAGTGCTTCATACCTTAAAAATACGCTTCACGTTTAAACCAATTATTTTAGAGAGATGAAATATCCATTAATACTAACCGCCCTTTTAGCAGGCAGCTGCTTCATGGCAAACGCGCAAAATGCCAAACCGGAAGACACCGAGATTTGGGAGCCGGTACCTAAGGTAGTTACACCGGGCAAAAATTTAGGCGATGCCCCTTCAGACGCAATTATTTTGTTTAACGGTAAAGGCCTTGACGAATGGGTTTCTGTTGAAGATAAAACTCCGGCTAAATGGCTGGTTAAAGGTGATGTACTTACCGTAAATAAAGCTACCGGTAACATCGAAACTAAAAAAAGTTTTGGCAACTACCAACTGCACATTGAGTGGAAAGTGCCTGCAAACATTACAGGCAGCGGACAGGCCCGCGGCAATAGCGGCGTGTTCTTAGCTTCGATAGGTAAAGGTGACGCAGGCTATGAGCTACAGGTTTTAGATTCGTACGAAAACAAAACTTATGTTAACGGCATGGCAGGCAGCTTGTATAAGCAAGTGATCCCACTGGCAAACCCTGGTCGTAAACCCGGCGAGTGGAATGTTTATGATGTAATTTGGACCGCCCCTGTATTTAATGAAGACGGTTCATTGAAATCGGCAGCAAGGGCTACCGTATTTTTCAATGGTGTACTGGTTGAAAATAATTTTGCGCTGCTTGGTCCTACACAATACATCGGAAAACCATCGTACGAAGGCAAAAAACATGGCCCGTCGCCAATTAAGTTACAGGCCCATGGCGATAAGAGCGAACCGCTTAGCTTCCGCAATATTTGGGTAAGAGAGCTGTAAGCAGCGCTACTAATTTTTGAAAATATGATAAGCCTCCCGGTAATGCCGGGAGGCTTTTTTTATGATATTTAAAGGCGAAATCTACGGTTGCTAAGCGCTGTCGCTATTTACATAGTGTATTTACTAATCAGTCTGTTAGCTTTGGTCTTTGTGTATTTCGCTTTCAGTTTTTATATCATTGCTTTTTTTTGTCTACATTAAACTTATAAATATTATAGCCGTATAAGTTAACTATAAACCATTCTGTTTCTCTTTTTAAGGAACGGATTTTCACGAAAATTAAAACTCAACACCGCCTGTTATTTTGAATATCTATAAATATTTGTTTGTTGTGGTTGCCTTGTTGATTACCCGAAACGGGTTTGCGCAAGATAGGAACCTTAAGTTTGAGCATATCGGCACCCGGGAGGGCTTATCACAAATTAATGTGAGTACCATAATTCAGGATAGCCGGGGTTTTATGTGGATAGGTACCCGCGACGGCCTTAACCGGTATGACGGGTATAGCTTTGTGATATATAAGCACAGTATCCAGGATGATAATTCATTAAGCAGTAACCTGATATCAGACATTGCCGAAGATAAAGAGGGCAACATATGGCTGGCCACGCTTTTTGGCTTAAATAAGCTCGACCGCAAAACAGGTAAGTTTATACATTACTTTCATGACAGCGCCAATTCAAACAGCATCTCAAGCAATTTTGTAAACAGGCTGATATTTGATCATGATGGCATTTTGTGGATAGGCAGCCAAAAAGGCGGGCTCGACCGGTTTGATATCTATCAAAATAAATTTACCCATTATAAACACAACGAGGCCGACCTGTCGTCATTAAGTGACGATGATGTAACCGCGTTAAAGGAAGACTCCAAACACCGTTTATGGGTTGGTACCCTGAGCCACGGCCTTAACCTTTTTGACAGAAAGAAGGAAACTTTTACACGATATCAAAGCCAGCCGGGGATAAACGCCAGTATTTCAGGAGGGTATGTAATTACTATATACGAGGATATTGAGGGCAGGTTATGGATAGGGACGGAAGATGGCGGGCTCAATTTATTTGACCCGGGAAAAGGCACATTTAAACATTACCTTGAGAGTAAAAAAGATTCCGGCTCTAATTCAGGATATAGTGTTTTAGCATTAAACATGGACCTGAACGGTAATTTGTGGGTAGGTACCGAAAATAATGGCGTTAATATCCTGAACCCTGTAACCGGAAAAATAACAGCCTATAAGCATGATGATATTGACAGGGGCAGTATGAATGGTAATTCCATTTACAGTATTTGCCGGGATAGGATGGGGAATATGTGGCTTGGGGCATTTAGCGGCGGCATTAACCTGTATAAGCGCAGTACCGAAAGTTTTTCGCATTTCAGGCATAGCTCATCGCCAAATAGCCTGGCCAATAATTTTGTACTTTGTTTGCACGAAGATCAGGATAGTAATATTTGGGTAGGTACCGACGGGGGCGGCGTTAATGTGTTTAACAAGGATGGTACTGTTGAACACTATATGAATGATCCGGCTAATGCCAATAGTTTGGCAGGAAATTATGTATTGAACATCATCCAGGATTTTAAAGGAGATTTTTGGATAGGTACCTGGGCTGATGGTTTGTGCCGGTTTAATCCCCGCACAGGCAAGTTTACCGGCTTTAAACATGACATGGCAAAACCCGGCAGCTTAAGCAATAATAATGTTTATGCCCTTACCCAAACCCGCGACAACCGCATTTGGGTAGGCACCTATAACGGCGGTCTCGATCTGTATGACGAAAGATCGGGTACATTTTCGGCTTTTAATTACGATCCTAATGATCCTAAAAGTATCAGCAGCGATAGGATATATTCCCTGCTCGAGGATCGCAATGGTAACTTTTGGGTTGGCACCTTTGATGCCGGCCTGAATTTGATGGATAGGAAAACAGGTACCTTCACCCGGTTTCAGCACGACGAGAAGCGTAACAGCATCAGCAATAACAGCGTCCCCGATTTGTTTGAGGATAGTAAGGGCCGCATCTGGATCAGTACACTTTCGGGGCTTAATCTATTTAACCCTGTTACCAAACATTTTACGGCGTTTACAACCAAAAATGGCTTACCAAGCGATGTTATTTATGCTGTGCGCGAAGATAAGCTGGGCACCATATGGGTTAGTACCAATAATGGCTTATCCAACTACGATCCGGTTAAGCACACCTTTAAAAACTATACTATTGAAGATGGTTTACAGGATGAAGAGTTTAAATCACATTCGGCCCTGCAAACTAAGGATGGCAGGATCTTTTTTGGGGGGATTAATGGTTTCAATTCCTTTACACCCGCACAGATCTTAAAACCATCGGCCTTTATGCCCCTGGTTATCACCAATTTTCAATTGTTCAATAAAACAGTGAAAATTGCCCGCGGCAAGGATGACCCATCTCCCTTAAAACAAGATATAAGTGATACCAAATCAATCAAATTATCCTATACCCAATCCGTAATTACATTACAGTACGCGGCGCTTGACTATTCTTCATCTGATAAAAAGAACTACAGTTACATACTCGAAAACTTCGATACAGACTGGAACAATGTGGGAAGCCGGAATACTGCTTCATACACCAATTTGCCACCGGGCGAATATACTTTTAAATTAAAATATCAGAATACGTCAGGGTTATGGTCGCCGCCTTCAGCGGGATTAAAAATTACCATTGTGCCGCCGTTTTGGTTAACCTGGTGGTTTAAATTAATTGCCGCGGTAACCATAATTGCCTTGGTATACTTTATTTTTAAATACCGGATTAAATTTCTCAAAGCACAGAAAACCGTACTGGAACGCCAGGTAAAAGAACGTACCGAAAGCCTGGTGAAAATGACAGCGAATGAACGCCTGGCCCGCGAGGCATCAGAAAAAGCGCGTGAAGAAGCCGAAAGCGCCAATAAAGCCAAGAGTATTTTCCTGGCTACCATGAGCCATGAGATCCGGACGCCTATGAACGGGGTTATCGGTATGGCAACATTGCTGGCCAGTACCCGGCTTACCAGTGAGCAGGAGGAGTATACCGAAACCATAAAAAATTGCGGCGATGCCCTGTTAACCGTTATCAATGACATTCTTGACTTCTCTAAAATTGAATCGGGCAATATGGAGCTTGATGAAGAAGATTTTGACCTGCGCGATTGTATAGAAGGTGTTTTGGATGTTTTTGCTGAGAAAGCTTCGCGGTTAAATCTTGACCTGGTTTACCAGGTTGAGCATAATGTGCCGGTACAAATTATTTCCGATTCGATACGGCTTCGCCAGATCCTGATCAACCTGGTTGGCAATGCTGTGAAATTCACCACCCAGGGCGAAGTTTTTATACTGGTGGGGGTAAAAGAACAAAAAGAGGACGACCTGGAATTGATCTTTAAAATAAGGGATACAGGCATCGGCATTGCCGAGGATAAACTGGAGCGTTTGTTTAAGCCGTTTTCGCAGGTTGATTCAAGTACCACACGTAAGTATGGGGGCACCGGTTTGGGTTTGGCTATAAGCGAAAAACTGGTTAAGCTGATGGGCGGCGAAATCAGCGTACAAAGTGAAATAGGCAGGGGAACTACTTTCTCGTTTACCATAAAATCAAAAGTGGGGCAAAAAGTAAAGCGAAATTACGTTTACCTTAACCTTACCGAGCTTGAAAATAAACGCATATTATTTGTTGATGACAATGCTACCAACCGCGATATTATTGATACACAGCTTAGGCAGTGGAAATATGACCCGGTAGTTGTGGCATCGGCAACCGAGGCATTGAAAGTGCTTAACGATCAGGATGAGCATGTTGACCTGCTGATAACGGATATGAGCATGCCCGAAATGGATGGCCTGCAGCTGGCTAAAGAAGTAAAGCAAAAATTTCCTGAAATGCCCATTGTATTATTAAGCTCGATAGGCAGCGAACAAAGTAAACGGGAAGATAACGTATTTAACGCGGTATTGACCAAGCCTACAAAGCATAATCTGTTACATAAGCATATAGTTGAGCAGTTAAAGGCCGGTAGCGGTATTAAAACTGAGTACCAGCAAGTGCAAACAGTGTTTTCTAAAGATTTTGCTAAAAATTACCCCATGAGCATTCTGATAGCCGAGGATAATTTAATAAATCAGAAACTTGCTATGCATATGTTAAGTAAAATGGGTTATAGCGCCGATATTGCCGAAAATGGCCATGCCGCGTTAAATGCCATGGTAACAAAACATTACAACCTTGTTTTGATGGATGTGCAAATGCCTGATATGGATGGTTTGGAAGCAACGCGCTTTATCCGCAGTAACATGCAGGACCAGCCGGTAATTATTGCCATGACCGCAAACGCCATGCCCGAAGATAAGCAGGCATGTATTGACGCCGGGATGAATGATTACCTGAGCAAACCCATGAAACTTTCGGATCTAATGGAGATGCTTGAAAGATGGGGTAAATATATAAACGGACATAATACAAGTTTAATGAATTGACATTATATTTACTCCGAAAATACCCGGCCATTATGAACCCTTTTGTTAAATCATCTATCGCTTTTTTTACCTGTTTATTTATCGCTGCAGTGGCATTGGCAAATGCGCCCGCGCGTAACTATTATCAGCTTAAAATATATCACTACAAAACCCAGGCACAGGAAAGTACCATTGAAAAATATTTACAACAAGCCTATATTCCTGCGCTGCACCGCGCCGGTATTAAAAATGTAGGCGTATTTAAACCCATAAGCCAGGTAGATACCGCGAAGCTGCTATATGTGTTTACGCCGTTTCAATCATGGGATAAGTTAATGGGGATCGATCAAAAGTTACAGGCCGATGCTGCATACCTTGCCGATGGAAAGGATTACATTGACGCTGCTTACAATGAGCAGCCTTATACCCGTTTGGAAACTATTATACTGCAGGCTTTTCCGGGCATGCCTTCAACAGCGGTGCCGAATTTGACCGCTAACAAAGCCGATAGGGTTTATGAATTGCGCAGCTACGAAAGTCCTACCGAAAAATACAATGTCAATAAGGTAACCATGTTTAATGTGGGCGATGAAATAGGCCTGTTTAAACGGCTCGGGTTTAATGCCGTTTTTTATTCGGAAGTTATTGCGGGCAGCCATATGCCTAATTTAATGTACATGACCACTTTTAACAGTAAAGAAGACCGGGACAAGCATTGGGACACTTTTGGTAAAGACGCTTACTGGAAAACGCTTTCAGCTAAAGCCGAGTACCAGCATAACGTTTCCCATGCTGATATTATCTTTCTTCGCCCGGCGGATTACTCTGATTTTTAGGTTGCCGGCAGGTTCAACTTATGGACTTGCACCAGAGGTGCAAAAGGTTTGTAGCATCTTCGTCCCCTCAGGGTCTCTCGCAGAGGACCCTGAGGTTCACCGCTCAACAATATAAAAATAAATCAGGCGCAATCAACGCAATCAAAAATCAATCAACGGTCGGTATTGAATATTTTGTCCGATATCGATCACTTTTTCCAAATTAAAAATATCTAACTTATTGATAATTAATGTTTTAACATTGGTATAGCTTTTGCAAAACCTTATCCAAATTTATCACAATGGATAAGGAAATTACACTTGAAGTTACTGCTGCCAAACGCAAAAAAGGCGCGGTTGTCATCATAAGCAGCATAGCTGTTTTGGTGCTTGCCGTAATGCTTTTGCGGGGATATATTAAATCGACCGTTAACCGTTCGGAAATAACTACCGCCAGGGTTGAAATCGGCAATATCGAAAATACCATCAATGCTACCGGCGAGGTTTTGCCTGAGTTTGAAGAGATCATCACCAGCCCGATAAATGCATCTATCAAAAGTGCGCTGATGGATGCCGGTAATAAGGTTAAAGCCGGTCAATCGATATTAACGCTGGATAAATCGGCTACCCAAACCGATTTTGAAAAACAGAAATTTCAGCTCGAAACCAAACGCACCGAGATCAGCAAACTCAAGCTTGATCTGAACAAAAGCTTCTACGACATCCAATCAAACAACGATATTAAGCAACTCCACATCAGCAACCTTGCCGATGCCGTTGAAAATGCTAAACGCCTGTATAAAGCAGGTGGCGGCACCCGCGAAAATATTGAACAAGCTGAGCTTAACCTCAAAGTTGCACAGCTTGAAAAAAAGCAACTGGAAAACGAGATCAAAAGCAAGCAGCAAACCATGCAGCTGGAGATTAAAGAAGCTGAAATAGCGGCAGATATCCAGCAAAACGATCTTAAAGAATTACAACGTAAGCTTGACCTTGCCAATGTGGTGGCAACACGCGCCGGGGTGATCACCTATGTAAACAAAAATATTGGTGCCAACATTCACGAAGGTGAAACCCTGGCACGGATTGCCGATCTGGGTAGTTTCAGGATCCAGGGCAGTATTTCTGATAACTCTGCCGATCAGCTGCATAGCGGCTTGCCGGTTATTGTACGGATCAATGATGCCCAGCTAAGAGGGCATGTAAGCAATATATCCCCATCGGTACAAAACAGCATCATTTCGTTTGACGTGCAACTGGATGACCGGGCCAGCAAATTGCTCAGACCCAACATGAAAGTCGACGTTTTTTTAATAACGGCTACACATAATAAGATCATGCGGGTGGCCAATGGCCCGGCATTTAAAGGCCCCTCCGTTCAGGATATTTTTGTACTGAACAATGGTAAGGCCGAACGCCGCACGGTACATATTGGCCTCACCAATTTTGATTATGTGGAGATACAGAGCGGCGTAAAGCCTGGTGATGTGATAATCACATCGGATATGAGCGAATACAAAAACTCGAGGGAAGTGACGGTGAAATAGCCCCACCCAAACCCTCCCCGGAATTGGGAGGGCGAACCGGCAGTTGTTGGTGTTGTCACAACGGATTTACGCCACACTTTTGAACAGGGCGTTAAGTGATTATAAAAACATGTAAATACAAAGATGTTAGTGACAACACCAGCAACGGCGAAGTAATGGTAAAGAATTAGATATGAACGTCATTGTGGGTAACCACCAGGGAAACCCCGGAAAAAATCATGATGACGTTTAAGATGTATTTTAGAAATGGTGCAGGGGAGCTGCGTTAGGGATGGTAGCGGATACCGGCCTGTGGCTAAGGCCTTGTGTAGTATGAGCGTACAGCCCGGGCCGCAGGCAACGCCCACCTTATAAAACCGATTGAAAAAACATCATTAATAATCAACAACTACAATTACGTCATTATAAGGAACGAAGCAATCGCGAACTGTACAAAGCGGATTTGCTAACCGGAGATTGCTTCGTTCCCCGCAATGACGCTTGAAAATTAAAGAACATGAAAATACTATACACCATATTATTATTAACCATAACCACAGGAGCGTTGGCTCACAGTGGCACCGATACCCTGCGGCTAACACTGCAGCAGGTGGTTGACATGGCCAAGGCCAATTCAATAGCTGCCAAGCAGGCTGCTACCGTACGCGAAACCAAGTATTGGGAATACCGCACCTACAAATCAAACTACCAGCCGCAGCTGGCATTAAGCGGTACTTTACCGGGATATACCAAAACATTTTCGCAGGTGCAGCAGCCCGATGGTACCATACTTTTCCAGCCTATTCATAATGACAACTCATCGTTACAGCTTAACTTTAGCCAAAGTATTACTGCTACCGGCGGTACTATTTATGGTACCACACAATTGCAGCGGTTTGATGATTTTGACAGGCATAATGTATTGTATAACGGTATCCCTTACGGTATAAATTATTCACAGCCGCTGTTTCAGTTCAACAGCCTCAAGTGGGATAAAAAAATTGAGCCATTAAAGTTTAATGAAAGCAAGCAGGTTTACATTGAAGCCCAGGAAAAGATAGCGGTTGACGTGGAAGGGTACTTTTTCGACCTGCTGCTGGCCCAGGTAAACCTCAAGATTGCCGAAACCAACTTAACCAATACCCAGGGAATCTTAAAGGTAGCCAATCTGAAGTATGAGTTAGGAAAGGTATCAAAAAACGAGATCCTGCAACTACAGCTGGAAAAGATCAACGCGCAGAAAGCCGTTGGTACGGCCAGGCGCGATATGGAGATTGCTACACTGAACCTGCGCAGTTTTACGGGGCAGGAGGGGAATGAGCGGATAGTGCTGGTAGTACCGAAAAATATTAGCCAGATGACCGTATCATCAGATAAAGTGCTGGCCGAAGCTTACGCCAACCGCTCAGATGCTATCGCTTTTTCACGCCGTATTGCAGAAGCAAAACGTGATGTGGCTAAAGCCAAAGGGCAAAATGGTTTAACCGCCACGCTTACCGCCAGCCTGGGCTTTTCAAATACAGCTACCAATATTCCTGATGTATACAAGAACCCTCAAAACCAGCAATTGCTGCAGGTACAGCTCTCTATACCGATACTGGATTGGGGCAGGTCCAAATCCCGTGCTAAAACAGCTTTAGCCAACCAGCAGTTTACCGAGTACGCCGTTGAACAGGATAAACAAACTTTTAAACAGCAGATAGTAACCCAGGTGTCGCTTTTTAATGTAATGAAAGAGCAGCTGGTTTACACCGCGCAGGCCGATAGCATAGCCGCCGAAAAATACCAGATAGCACGTGAACGCTATGTTTTAGGCGACCTGAGTATTACCGACCTTGGCATTGCCTTCCGCGAAAACGACCAGGCCCAGCGCGATTATGTAGCTGCCCTCCGTGATTTTTGGGGAGCTTACTACCAGTTGCGTTACCTCTCGCTCTATGATTTTGAAACAAATAAAAAAATCACCTATAATTAATTCAATAATTTATTTAACAGAAATCTAAACACACATTAACGATAAAAATCACTAAATCAATAATTCACTAACTCAATAATTAATCACTCATGATACGTTTACAAAACATTGAAAAGGTGTACCGCACCGATACCGTAGAAACCCTGGCCCTGAACAGCGTAAGCCTTGATATTGCCAAAGGCGAATTTTTATCCATCATGGGCCCCTCGGGCTGTGGCAAAAGCACCCTGCTTAATATTATGGGCCTGCTCGACGCGCCCTCAAAAGGACAGATCAGGATTGACGATCAAAAAACAGAAGGCATGAATGATAAACAACTGGCAGCTTTCCGGAATAAAAAGCTGGGTTTTATTTTTCAAAGCTATCATCTTATTAACGACCTGCAGGTGCTTGACAATGTAGAGCTGCCATTGCTTTACCGGGATACCACCGCTAAACAGCGCCGTGAACTGGCTGCCGAAGCACTGGAAAAGGTAGGACTTGCTAACCGTTTAAAACATTTTCCTACACAACTGTCTGGCGGTCAGCGGCAGCGTGTGGCCATAGCGAGGGCCATTGTGGGCAGGCCCGAAATTATTTTGGCCGATGAGCCTACCGGTAACCTGGATAGCGCCATGGGCAACGAGATCATGGAGATCCTCCTTAACCTTAACCGTAACGATGGCACTACCATAGTAATGGTTACGCACGATGAAAATATGGCGCATAAAACCCATAGGCTGGTGCGCTTATTTGATGGTGCACAAGTTCAATAATTAACCGGTTTTAAAATTAAAGTTATGCTAAAAAATTATTTTAAAATAGCCATAGCGGTACTCAAGCGCCGTAAGTTTTTTACGTTTATCAGCTTGTTCGGTATTAGTTTTACGCTTACCATATTAATGGTAGTTACCTCTTTTGCCGATAAAATGCTCGGCCCTAATTATCCCGATACAAAAAGGGACAGGTCATTATATATCATTGAGCATGAAGAGTACGGCGACAAAAGTGGTTCGACAAATACCGGACCGTTGTCATTCTATTTCCTGAACAAGTATGCAGGCGGGTTAAAGACCCCGGTTAAGGTGGGTATCTCCTCCATGTTCACTTTTACTAATACTTACGTCAATAATAAAAAGATCTCCATAAGCCTTAAATTTACCAATGCCGATTATTGGGATGTACTGGATTACCAGTTTCTGGAAGGCAAGCCATTTACCAAACAGCAAATTGATAATGCCGAAAAGGTTGCAGTTATATCGCAGGATACAAGAAGGGATTACTTTGGTGACATACCCTCTGTAGTTGGTAAATATATTGAGGCCGATAATGTAAAATATCGCGTTTTGGGCGTGGTGAAAGATGTACCGGCCACCCTGTTTACCCTGTATGGCGATATCTACCTGCCTTACACAGTATCAAAGGTCGATTACAGAAATCAAAATTGGGGTGGTAATTATACTGCCATTTTAATGGGGAATTCAAAAGATGATCTGCCCAAAATACAAAGTGAATTTGCAAGTGTCATCTCCCGGATCCCGATGCAGAGCAAAGAGTTTAATCATCTGTATTGTTTTGCCGATACTTATTTTGGATCATTCATTCGTACACTGACCGGTAGGCACGGTGATTCAGGAATGACTAAGTTTATTGTTATCGTATCCATTTTTGTATTCCTGTTTTTGTTACTGCCAACACTCAACCTGGTTAATATCAATATTACCCGCATTATGGAGCGTTCATCAGAAATTGGTGTACGCAAGGCTTTTGGAGCATCATCAAAAACACTGGTCTATCAGTTTATTGTCGAAAATATTATCCTTACGCTGTTAGGTGGTTTCATTGGGGTCTTATTATCTGTCATTATTATAAAAATAATTAATGCTGCTAACCTGATAGCGCACCTTGATCTTACTTTAAACTTTACGGTATTGTTTTATAGCCTGCTTACCTGCATTTTTTTCGGGTTGTTATCAGGTGTATACCCGGCATGGCGTATGTCAAAATTAGATGTGGTAACTGCTTTAAAAGCACAATAAAAATCAGATAACATTTTAATCATTATATTATGTTCAAGCACTTATTTAAACTGATCTGGAATAAAAAGAAACAAAACTTTTTACTGATCTCTGAAATGCTGGTCTCTTTCCTCGTGATCTTTGCTGTATCAACCTTAGTGGTTTATTATTACAAAAACTACAAAAAACCTATAGGTTTTGATTACAAAAAGGTTTGGGTAATTAACTATAACAATGCTGTAAAATCAAAAAAGGCCGATTCGCTTACATTGTTTTATGAAACACTGCGGCAAACTATAAAATCAATGCCGCAGATTGAAGAAGTAAGTTACGCCAGCAATAATTATCCCTTTGCTTTTAACCAAAGCAATGGTGGGTATGATTATAATAAAAGGCATCTTGACGGTGTAGATAATCTGAGTGCCGATGATAATTACGCCAGGGTTTTTAACCTTCAGGTGCTGTCAGGCCGCTGGTTTAGTAAACAGGATGCTGTGTATACAAGCAGGCCGGTGGTTATCAATGAATTATTTAAGCAACTGGTTTTTGGGAATGAAAATCCTATTGGCAAACTGTTAGGCAATGAAAAAGATAAGCTATCAGACAGGATGCGTGTTATAGGCGTAGTTTCGGATATGAAATTGAAAGGTGATTATAAGCCTGCCAACCCTGGTGTTTACAGCAGGTTGGATACAGGTTCATATGCCTGGGTTGGCACCTTGCTATTAAAAACGGGCCCAACCGCCGATGCTGCTTTTGAAAGCCGGTTGTACAAAACGGTATCAAATGCCATGAAAAACTCAAATGTTGAAATTGAACATTTAGATAAAAAACTGGTTAAAATGAACCAGGTTTCGCTTGTGCCGGCGATTATTCTGTTTGTTGTTGCCACATTCCTGATCATCAACGTGGCCCTGGGCTTATTCGGTGTACTTTGGTATAACATTAACAAGCGCCGCTCCGAAATTGGTTTACGCAGGGCAATCGGTGCTACCGGTAAGTCGGTATCATGGCAGCTGGTAACGGAATCGTTAATTTTAGCTACCATTTCGCTGGTTATAGGAGCATTTTTTGCTGCACAGTTTCCCTTATTGAATGTTTTTGACATGCCGCCCGGAGTTTATATGATAGCTATCTTTTTATCTGTACTGTTTATTTACGTGCTGGTGCTTCTTTGCTCATTGTACCCGGGCAAACAGGCCGCGGCTATTTACCCGGCTGTTGCTTTACACGAAGAATAATTACGATATTAACCACCTGTTATGATATTGGTTATTGATGATGATATTGCCGTACGCACCTCGCTGATCCTGCTGTTAAAAAGCGAGGGGTATGATGCTGCAGGCACCGATGAACCTGCCGAAGCGCTGAAGATCATTAAGAAAAAAGCGCCCGAGCTTGTTATTCTTGATCTTAATTTTTCGATAGATACCTCCGGGCAGGAGGGAATGGACCTGCTTGAAAAAATAAAAGGCATTAACAGCAGTATTCCTGTGATCCTGATTACCGGCTGGGGGAGTATCGAGCTTGCGGTTAAAGGCATGAAGCTGGGCGCAAATGATTTTATCAATAAACCGTGGACTAATGGTTATCTTCTCCAGTCGATAAAAACCCTGCTCGACCTGCAGGATAAGCGGACGGAGCATCGTACCCGTAAACAACTGGATAAGACTTACAATTTTGAAAACATTGTAGGCGAAGATGCCCGGATGCTTGACATCCTGGAAACCATAGGCCGCGTGGCATCAACCGATGCATCGGTGTTAATTATGGGCGAAAGCGGTACAGGTAAGGAGCTTATTGCCGAAGCCATTCATCAAAATAGCCTGCGTCGTAATAAGCCGTTTATCAAGGTGAACCTGGGGGGGATTTCTACCTCTTTGTTTGAGAGCGAAATGTTCGGTCATATCCGCGGAGCGTTTACTGATGCACGGTTTGACAGGGTGGGCCGCTTTGAAATGGCCAATAAAGGCACCATCTTTTTAGATGAAATAGGCGACCTGGATGCCAGCAGCCAGGTAAAGCTGCTCCGCGTATTGCAGGACCGCACCTATGAAGTATTGGGCAGCAGCCGTACAAAAACGGTTGACACCCGTGTGGTGTGCGCCACCAATAAAAACCTGAATGAAATGGTAACGCGTGGTACTTTCCGCGAGGATTTGTTGTACCGGATCAACCTCATTACAGTTTATCTGCCGGCCCTGCGCGAGCGGCCGAAGGATATTCCTTTGCTGGTTAGCTTTTTTATTAATAATTTAAAGCAGATCTATAACCGGCCCAATTTGTCGGTAGCGCCATCGGCCATGAAATGGCTGCAGCAGTTACCCTTACCGGGCAATATCAGGCAACTGAAAAACCTGGTGGAGCGCTCTATTTTAGTAAGCCGGAAGGATGAACTGGGCATTGATGATTTCCGGTCGCAGCTGGAAATGTCGCCCATAAAAAAGGGGAATATCCAGTTGCCTGGGGTAGGTACTTTAACTTTAGAAGAGGTGGAAGTAGAAATGATAAAAAGGGCTTTAGATCATCATAAAAACAAGATAAGCAAGGCCGCTGCTGCTTTGGGGCTCACGCGCAGCGCCCTGTACCGGCGGCTCGAAAAATACCAGATCCCATACGATGAAACTGAGGACTAAATACATTTTATTCGTAGTGATCCTGCACCTGCTAACCCTGGTGCTTACTTATTTTATTTTCAACGATAACAAGATCTATTTTATCATCGCCGAGGTTGTAATCATCATCTCTTCGGTAATTGCCGTGCAGCTTTACCGGCAGCTCATTCAGCCACTAAAAATGCTGATGCAGGGCGTTGAGGCTATTAAAGATAAAGATTTTAATGTGAAATTCCTTTCAACCGGCAAGCACGAGGTTGACGCACTGATTGATGTTTATAACCAAATGATGGACGAGCTAAGAACCGAACGGACACGACAGGAGCAGCAGCATTTCTTTTTAGAAAAGCTCATCCACACTTCGCCAACAGGTATCATCATCCTTGATTTTGATGACCGTGTGCAACAAATAAACCCTAAAGCGCTGCAGGCGCTGAACATGAGCGAAAAAGCTTTGATAGGTGAACTGATCGGAGAATTGAAACATCCGCTCTTCGCACAGATCAAGGCCCTTAAATCGGGTGAAACCATAGTGGTTAAGCTGGATGGGATCAACTCATTCAAACTGCAGAAATCGCACTTTATCGACCGGGGTTTTTCGCGCCACTTTATAATGCTTGAAGATCTCACTGCCGAGATCCTGGCAGCCGAAAAAAAGGTTTATGGCAAAGTGATCAGGATGATGGCGCACGAGGTGAACAATACCATAGGCCCGGTAAATTCCATCATGCAATCGGCCATGAAAACCGATCAGCTTTGGGCCGGTCATGATTTCGACCCAATAAAAGATGCCCTGCAGGTTGCTATGGACAGGAACCAGAACCTCAACCTGTTTATGCGCAATTTTGCCGATTTGGTGAAACTGCCGCCGGCCAACAAGCAACCGGTTGTATTGCAAAAGCTCTTAGCATCGGTAGTAAAGCTGATGAATATTCGTGCCAAAGAAAAAAATGTGGCGTTAGTCCTTCATTTACCCGAAGAACCGGTTGGTATCATGGCTGATGAACAACAACTGGAGCAGGCATTCATTAACATTGTAAAAAACGCTATTGAGGCTATTGATGACCAGGGATCAGTAACCTTTACCATCAACCCCAAAGAAAAAAAGCTCGTTATCACCGATACAGGCAAAGGCATCACAGCCGAGCAAAATGCCAACCTGTTTACCCCCTTCTTCAGCACCAAAAAAGACGGACAGGGGATAGGCCTAACCCTGGTGCGCGAAATCATGCTAAACCACGGCTTTGAGTTTTCGTTGAAAACCGTTGCCGAAAGGCAGACGGAGTTTGTGGTTTATTTTTAATTGCCGTTTTAGCGAGGTTTTAAATTTCTTCTTGAGAAAGTATGCGCAGAGGCGATTGCAATTAATTGATGATGTGATGCTACGTTAAAAATCATGTCATTGCTGTAAGGAGCGGCAAGGGCAAAGCGTATGGGGCGACGTAGCAATCTCGTAGCCATGCAGATCGGACAGGTATTGGCTATGAGATAGCCGCACCGCGCTAATTGTAAGTTATTGATTATTAAGTGTATTTTTGATCTGTTTATAACATGAGCGTTGCCTGCGGCCCGGGCTGTACGCTCATACTACACAAGGCCTTAGCCACAGGCCGGTATCCGCTCCCATCCCTAACGCAGCCCCCTGCACCATCCCTAAAATATATTTTAAACGTCATTATGATTTTTTCCAGGGGTGACCTGGTGGTACCTTATAATGACATGGTTTTTATTTGTTTCAGCTTACTTCTACGAAAAAACTTGATGGGACGTTAGTCTTTAAAGCCCTCTCCTTTGGAGAGGGTTGGGTGAGGTAAAAAATCCAAGATTGTATTAGTTTTTGCTTAATCCTTTTAGTAACGTTGTAAACCAATTTAAATGTTACCTTAACAGATAATCACTGCAACCACATTTACTATGCAAAGACGGCATTTTATAAAACTTTCTGCGGCTACTTCAGCTGCCATGCTTTTCAGCAAGCTTACTTATTCGGCCTCACACGGAGCCGTGATGATGAACGCTCCCGATGAGGTTTGGGCTCAATCCGGTACCGATTGGGTTAAGCTTAACCCATCAAACGGCTCGCATTACAACTATAAAGAAATCAGCGTAACTCTTAAAACTAATGGCAATGCACTTGGCGTATTCGTTTCATCGCCAAAACAGGAATTAAACGCGATAAGATTAAAGTGGAAACATAACACTGCTGCATCAGCCAAGTTCCTGGGCGATCATTGGGAACGTTCTTATGGCGACCTGCAATGGAAAACCATGGTTGCCGGCATTAAAAATCCGTGGTATGTAATTATTCATGATGATAAGCAAACGACTTGCTTCGGGGTAACAACCGGTGCTAATAGTATTTGCTGGTGGGGCGTAAATAATGACAGCATTGAACTTACCCTGGATACAACTTCGGGTGGAGTGGGGGTGCTGCTGGGCGACAGGCAATTGCATGCTGCGGATGTTATAACCACCAATGCTAAAACAGGAGAAGATACTTTTGCCGCGACCCATCGATTTTGTAAAATGATGTGCGAAAAGCCGCGCATTCCAAAGCAACCGGTATACGGGATTAACGACTGGTACTTTGCCTATGGAAAAAACTCGGCCGAACTGATCAAGAAAACCACCGCTATGATGGCCGAACTGGTTACTGATCATAGTAATAAACCTTTTTCGGTTATAGATGCCGGTTGGGCCACTTATTCGCCATTATTACCCGGTGACGGCGGCTGGAACGATGATTTTTCAAAGCCAAACGACAAGTTTAAGGATATGCGTGCGCTGGGCGATGAGATTAAAAAATTAGGTATGCGCCCCGGTTTGTGGATGCGTCCGCTTTGCGCTAAGCATAATGAGAAAACCAGCCTGCTTGCGCCAAAGATTCCCGGCCGGGACGATCCTAAAAACCCAACGCTCGACCCAACCATCCCCGAAAATATAGCCCGTATCAAACATAATTTTGATGTGTACAAACAATGGGGATATGAAATGGTAAAACATGATTTTACCACTTATGATATTGCCGGTCGCTGGGGTTTTGATATGAAGAATAGTTTCACTGCGCCGGGCTGGCATTTTAACGACAGAAGCAAAACTAACGCAGAGATCATCCTGCACCTTTACCGCTCTATTCGTGAAGCCGCGGGTGATGGCATTTATGTGATTGGCTGTAATACGATGAGCCACCTGTCGGCCGGGGTATTTGAACTTTGCCGTATCGGCGATGATACCAGCGGTCATGAATGGGCGCGTACCCGTAAAATGGGCGTTAACACGCTCGCTTTCCGCCTGCCGCAGCACAATGCCTTTTATGCAGTAGATGGCGATTGCGTAGGTCTTACTAAAGATATTGAATGGAAAAGGAACAAGCAGTGGCTGCAATTATTAGCCGAAAGCGGCGCACCGCTGTTCATCTCCGGTCAGCCCGAAGCCATGGGCGAAGAGCAAAAGAAAGCGGTAAAAACAGCTTTCGCACAAGCCGCCAAAGTACAGCCACTGGGCCAGCCATTAGATTGGGTGGAAACCATGTTGCCAACCAAATGGAAACTGAACGGCAGGATGGTTGATTTTGATTGGAGCTAAGAAAAGAGGGGCCTGTCACCCTGAGCTTGTCGAAGACTCGTGCGCAGAGGCCCTGCCCGCCATACTTCGACAGGCTCAGCATGACAAGATAAAAAAAGTGGTTTTTCGCAGCAGATCAGCTTCGGGTGAAAACGAGCAGAACGATGCTGGGCGGTGCGGCTGCAAGGGCATAGCAAGTTTTTGCAGAAGCGGAGGCATTGCGTACGAATCGGGGCAAAATAATTGCAGCCCGTGGTTCTGTTCGTTTTGCAGGGTGAAGGCCGCGCCGATGGCTTTGGGGCCAGGTTGTGCGCAAAGAAGCCTCTCTGCTGCAAGCCTTTTTGGTTACTTTTGTGGCAAGACAAACGGCGGAGCCTTCTTGAGCACCTTAAAAAATGAACAATAGCGAAAAACGTAACTGGCCCCGCGCGGCCAAGAGCGCGACGATGTAAGTTAGATACTAATGAAGCCCGTTACCAGCCTGTCGGGGATTGCTTCATTACTTACAACAATGAGGTGACGCAGATGTCATTTTACCTTCAGAGTCCCTGGATTTAATCACTCAGCATGACATCCATTTTTAATTTTGTCATCCTGGGCGATAGCGAAGGATCTTCTTCAATATGCAGAACTGCTATACAGGGCAAGAAGATGTTTCGTTATTGCCCATATAAGCTATAGAACCCAGACTTACGAAGTTTTGAAAACTTCTTAAGTCTTTCCCTGTTTCACTTATTCACTTTTCAAAACCTGCCGAATTTCCAGACCCGGGGCGATCATTTTTTTAACTTGTCTGAGGAATGCGCGAAGAAATCCCGTTGTGCATTCGTAACTCAAATTATTTGCAATTAACTGTTAGTCGATTAAAAAAATATAACGATTATTGGCGCGTGATAATTGTAGCTTGATTTGTGTTTACTGACATGGCTGTGTCAGTGTTCAATTTTTAAAAATCAGGTGTTCAACGAAATAAGTTGTTAAATGTTATTTTATTGATTATTAGCGTTTTAGTTATTTTGTTGTAATATTTTGAACAGTTAAGTGCTTGATTATCAATATTGGTTTTTTTTGAAGTGTTCAACCTTTCTAAAATTGAACACCCTGTTTTTGAATATTAAACCTACGATATAAAATGAGTGATACCAATACAAGCAATACTTTCAGCATGATCAACACTATGCGTTGGTATGGCCCTAATGATCCTGTAAGTTTGGCCGATATCAGGCAGGCGGGATGTACAGGCGTAGTAAGCGCCCTGCACCAGGTACCCAACGGCCAGGTATGGACAATTGAGGCCATTAACGAGCGCAAGGCCATCATTGAAGCTGCCGGGCTTACCTGGGACGTGGTTGAAAGCGTACCCGTACATGAAGCCATCAAAACTCAAACCGGCGACTACCTGCAATACATTGAAAACTATAAACAAAGCCTGCAAAACCTGGCCGCCTGCGGGATCCATATCGTTACCTATAACTTTATGCCCGTGCTTGATTGGACACGTACCGATCTCGCTTTTACAGTTGAAGACGGATCAAAAGCCCTCCGCTTTGAAAAAGCTGCTTTTATTGCCTTCGATGTATTTATGCTGAAAAGGGAAGGGGCCGAACAGGAATATACCGCCGATGAACTTGCCCGTGCCAAAGCCCGTTTTGATGGTATGAGCGACGATGACAAGCAACTACTTCAGCGTAATATAATAGCCGGCCTGCCCGGTAGCGAAGAAAGCTTTACGCTGGATAAATTCAGGGAAGCCCTTGCTGCCTATGACGGCATTGATGCGGAAAGGCTGAGGCAAAACCTGATCTTTTTCCTGCAGCAGGTTATCCCGGTTGCCGATGCCAATAATATAAAAATGGTTATCCACCCTGACGATCCGCCGTATGCCATTTTAGGCCTGCCCAGGGTAGTCAGCACCGCCGAACATATCCATGCGCTTATTGAGGCTGTACCGTCATTAAACAATGGTTTATGCTTCTGCACAGGTTCATACGGTGTAAGGCCGGATAATGACCTGCCTGCCATGGTAAAACAATTTGGCGACAGGATCAATTTCATTCACCTGCGCAGCACCCGCCGCAATGAGTTTGGCGATTTTTATGAGGATAACCACCTGGAGGGTGATGTGGATATGTACGCCGTGGTAAAAGAGCTGGTACAGGTTATGAAACAACGTAAATTAAGTATCCCAATGCGGCCCGATCATGGTCACCAGATGCTTGATGACTTGAAAAAGAAAACCAATCCCGGTTATTCGGCTATTGGCAGGCTTCGCGGCCTCGCCGAATTAAGAGGGCTTGAGCTGGGTATCATCCGCTCGATGGAATAATATTTTTATTTATTCGGGGATAAAAACAAAAGGCCTTTGCGGAGAGCGAAGGCCTTTGTCATTTATTATTGGTTAGGTGCGCTTAGCCCATGTTATAAAAAAACTGCTCGGCTATAATTTTTCCGTCTTTCACTTCATAAACCGCAATTTCATTCATTGGCATACGGCCGCCTTCTTTATAGGTAACATCCATATCCATGGTTATCGCGAAAAAATTACCGGTAACAATCGGGTCAGATACCACGCCACTGTGAATCTCCTGAACCGAGGCATACCAATATTCTGTTTTGCCTTTAACAGCCTCTTTGCCTTCGGTAAGCTCCATTGGCGAACCTTTTGGCTCTCGGCTCACAATATTATCTGCATAAAGCTCATCAATAGCCTGGGTATGTTTGCCTTCGCGGCAATACTGAACTAATTTTTCTGCTACTTCGGTGGTGGTCATGATCTTATGGTTTTAATTGTTTATATAAAGTTAGTTAATAACACTTCAAACCAATTGCCTGTTTGGTTTAAATTTCTGTTAAGTTTGATCTGCAGTTGCATCTTCCGAAAAAAAATTAAAATTTTCTGTAACCATTTTACGCCGCCGAAGTACTTAAGGTATATTACATAATTACAAACTGATTGAACACGCTTACAGACAATGCCATTATGCTAAAGGTGAAAGCCGGCGACCTTGACAGGATGGGTATGCTCTTTGAACGCTACAATCGGCAGTTGTATGGCTTCCTGTTCCACATGACCTACCAGCGTGAGCTAAGTGAGGACATGGTACAGCAGGTGTTTTATAAAATGCTCAAGTACCGGCACACCTTTACCGGCACCGGCGAATATATCCATTGGATGTACTCTATAGCCCGCAATGTTTTAAAGGATCACTGGCGAAAAAACAAGCAGCAGGTACAGTACGAAGGCGTGGAAGCGGCCGAAACCATGGCGGGGGGCCTGGTACCTGATGAAGCTTTTGAAAAAAAACAGGCCAAAGCCGGACTACATAAAGCCATGGAAAGGCTAAGCGAAAGCCAGCGCGAGATTTTAGCCCTGAGCCGTTTCCAGGAATTAAAATGCCAGGAGATAGCCGACATATTGGGTATGACCGAAGGTACTGTAAAAGTGCGCATCCACCGGGCGATGCAGGAGCTTAAAAGTATTTATGTAAAAATGGAACGATAAAACAGTATAAGATGAAATGTGAGCTATATGAGGAACTGTTTACCGGTTGGATAAACAAAGAGTTAAGTCCTGAAGAAAATGGGGCTTTGGAGCGCCATATTGCAGGCTGCGCCAATTGCCGTGAAGAGTTACAGGGACTTCAGCAAATGTGGGATACAATGGGCCATATCGAAACGCCCGAACCATCGGCCAATATGGGGGTGAAGTTTTATGCTATGCTGGATACCTACAAAGAGTCGGTAAAAGAGCAGAGGAGTTTGTGGGCTGATATTAAATACCAGGTAAGCCGGATTTGGGAGTGGCAGCCACGCTGGCCAATGGCCTATAACCTGGCAATGGTTGTTATTTTAGTGGGGGCAGGCTACCTGTTTTTTGGTAAAAGCAAAAGTGATGACCAGGATAAACAATTGAAAGCCCTAAGCTCACAGGTACACGAGCTTAAACAAACCATGATGCTTGCCCTGCTTGAAAATCCATCAGCCTCTGAACGGATCAGGGGGGTAAGCTATACCAGCGAGATCAAGCATGCCGATAAGCAGGTGATAGATGCTTTATTGGCTACGCTGAATAATGATCCAAATGTAAATGTACGCCTGAGTACGCTTGATGCGCTTACACACCTTACAGGGCATCCGGAGGTAAGGGAAGGCCTCATCAAGTCAATAGTTGAGCAGGATTCGCCGCTGATGCAACTGGCCATTGCCGATGTCATGCTGAAACTGCAGGAAAAGCGATCAGTAAAATCATTTAAAGAACTGTTGAAACAAAAAGACCTTGATCATGGCGTTCGCGATAAAATCAAACAAACAATAACCCAACTTATTTAAAATAAACCAAATCATGAAAAGATCATTAATGCCTGTTTTAGCAGGTCTGGGGCTTTGCCTTGCCCAAATTTCGGTCCATGCCCAGGACTATAAAGAGCATATCAGTAAGCAATTTACTTTGCAGGGAGCGGCTTCGGGCACTACGCTGGCCATTTACAACATTTGGGGCTCTATAACCGTGCAGGGATATTCAGGCAGCCAGGTATCAATTGAGGTAGATGAAACCATCCGGGGCAAAAGCGCCGGTGATGTTGAAACCGGTAAAAAAGAAGTAAAACTGGGATTTGATCAAAAGGCTGATAGTATTATCGCTTACACGGCCGAACCCTATGATACCCGCCCGCGCCGCAACTGGAACCGAGAGGATCGTCATCATATAGACTATACGGTAAAATTAGAGTATATTGTTAAAGTGCCCTATGGCATAAACCTGTGCGTATCAACCGTAAACGATGGTAATGTTGAAGTTAAAGATGTATATGGGGCATTAAAAGTAAACAATGTAAACGGCGGCATAACCATTGCCAATGCCAAAGGTACAACCAGTGCACATACCATTAACGGGCCGCTTAATGTAACTTACCTCTCGGTGCCACCCGATGCTTCAAGCTATTATACGCTTAATGGTAAGCTTGAAGTAACTTACCCGGCTAACCTGGCAGCTGATCTTGAATTTAAAAGTATGAACGGACAGTTTTATACCGATTTTCCGGATGCTGAGATTTTGCCTACAAGAGTAAGTAAAACCGAATCAAAAAGCGGCAGCGGTACTACTTACAAGCTTAGTAAAAATAATGGCGTACGGATAGGGGCAGGCGGAAAGCTATTTAAGTTTGAAACACTTAACGGCAATATTTATATCAAAAAACAACAATAAAAAAATAACAACATGAAAACGATAAGATTTACAGGAACATTAATATTAGCTGTACTGCTGAGCGCGAGGCTTTGGGCGCAGGACGGGGAAAAAGGGCAGTTAGTTGTGCCGTTAAGTGATCCGGGAAAGCCATATAAACTGGAAGTGGGACTGATTAATGGTTCAATAACCATAACAGGATATGAGGGTAAGGATATTGTTATTGATGCCCAGGGCGAAGAAAGAAAACACCGTGAAAAGGAACCGGCGCCGGGCGGAATGAGGCGTTTATCGGCCGGGAGCAACCTCGATGTGCAGGCCCAGGAAAACAATAACCAGGTAAACGTTCATGGCAGCGCCATGAAAACAACCAATCTTACTATTAAGGTACCAATGAACAGTACCAGTGTTAAATTATCGACAGTAAATAATGGTAATATCAATGCCAGCAATCTGAGCGGCGACCTGGAAATACGGAATGTTAACGGCTATATCAAACTAAATAATATATCAGGATCCGTTGTGGCCAATACGGTTAATGGCAATGTTGAGGTCACCTTTAAAAGCATTGATGCAAAAGCGGCCATGGCATTTTCAACGCTCAACGGTAAGGTTGATGTTACGTTCCCGGCAAGCCTTAAGGCCAATGTAAAGTTAAAATCAGATCAGGGGGATATATTTACCGACTTTGATGTGGTAACCGAGCAACGCAAACCGGTTGTTACAAAAAATAGCGGTGAAAAGGGGATGTACAGCCTGAAAATGGAGGATTGGGTTTACGGGAAAATAGCTGGTGGCGGCCCCGAATTATTGATGAAAACCACCTTCGGCAGTCTTTATATTCGTAAGGCAAAATAATTAAGCGGTGTTTAATAAGTTTTAACCAGGCATTACATTATTGGGGAACTATGGGTAAATTTATCAGCAAATTTCACCAGTTAAATGGTAATGTCTGGCTTTAAGAGCATTGATAAAAGAAAATCAAGCAGTAAATTGTTAACCGGTACCCATACAATCTCGATCCTGTGAATAGCACGATAAGGCTTGCGGATATGTGAGCAGTTTAAGCTGCTAAATAAAAAGTAACTGATTGATTATGAGTTAAAATAATAATTCGGATGCTAAAGAGGTTTGAATGGGAATAATCCAATACAATTTACTGCACAATTAGTGTGAAAAAGCATTCCGGGATGAGATCCGGAACGCTTTTTTTGTAAATAAGCCTTTAACAGAGGGTCGGGCAATAGGCTAAACCATTTTTGTGCACTATATTTGCTGACTGGTTACCTATTGCAATTACCTGGTAGAGTATGATTAAGCTTTTTATCGTGGGTTTTCCGCGGGACATGGAAGAAATTGAACTTGTTGAACTGTTCAGTGCTTATGGCACGGTAAGCACCGTGCGGATAATTACCGATAAAGACAGCGGCATTAGTAAAGGTTATGGTTTTTTAGAAATGACTGATGAGGCAGGCGCTCAACGTGCGATCGACGCTATGAATGGTGCTACTATCGATGAGCGTGAGATAAGCGTGAGGATAGCAGAACAAAAGCACCAGCCGCAACAAAAACAGCAATTTTCAAAACCTAAGCCGGGTTTTAACAAAGTAAAGCCACAAGGTTACAACAAGCCCCGCTTTCCGCGCGAAAATAACCGTTATGAGCAGCAGGAGGCAGCAGCCCCGGTAAGGGCAAAACGCCCGCGCAGGCAGCAGCCATAAGCTTTTTTGAGCTTAAAGCAAAATGCGTAGGGCTAAAAGCTAATAAATTAATTTTTCAATTCACAGCAGCCTTAGCTCACTCATTTCAATAGTTGTAAAGTTCGTGGGCTAAAAATCGGTTCCTGAATTTTCCATGCGGATCGTATTCGGCTGCCAGAGCTTTAAAAGCATCCATCTTTTCATAACGTACCGCTAATGTTTTAGCAGGGATAGTAAAGATTTTACCCCAGTGCGGTCTTGCTTTAAACGGAGAAAGCTCCCGTTCAATTTGAGGGAGCAATTTCAATACAGCTTCTGTTTCCTGTTTCCAGGTAAAATGGATAGCCACCGATTTCTGATTGTGCGTAGGGCTCATCCACAGGTCATCAGCGGCAATGGTGCGGATCTCGGTAATAAAGAGGTGCGGGCCAATTTGGTTCCCTAATCGTGCCACAGCTTCAATAGCTTCAACAGCATGATCAAAAGGCACAAAAAACTCTGATTGCAGTTCTTTGCCGCTGCTTGGTGTAAAGCCCATTTTAAAATGCGGCAACCGCTCATACCATGGCCCCGGAACGCCCATTTGCTCGGTGCAGTTTTCGGCAGAGAGCCCTATAATTGGGTGCAGGTTCTTTGTAGCTGCTTTTGCTCCGTAAAATTCCTTCAGGTTTTCGTCTTTATCGGTACCTATCCGGCTTTTGATCCAAATCTCATTAATATGGTCGCTTTGCCAGTCGGTAAAAAGGCTAACACTATAGCCGGCAGAAACAATTTTTTCAAAATGCTGCTTTAGTTCGCTCATAGGCAAGCCGGTAAATACATGTTGCTTCATCATATAAGTTGGTTGTATTTGTAGCGTAACTTTGGTGATTACACCCAATGCCCCAAGCCCAACCACTGCGGCATTCAGCTTAGCTCCATCTTTGGTTTTTGAAAGGTGAACAATACTGCCATCGGCCTTGACAATCTCTAAGCCGACCACCGCGCTTGAAAGATTGCCATTTTTTACGCCCGAGCCATGTGTTGCCGTTGTAATTGAGCCTGCTACTGATATATGGGGCAACGAGGCAAGGTTATGCAGCGCAAAGCCCTCTTTATCGAGATGCGGGGCAAGCTCGCCGTATTTTATACCTCCTTCAACCGTAACCGTATGATTTTGCTTGTCGATGGATACCACTTTGTTCAGGTTGCGTGTGGAGA
This sequence comes from Mucilaginibacter sp. SJ, assembly GCF_028993635.1. NCBI lineage: Bacteria > Pseudomonadati > Bacteroidota > Sphingobacteriia > Sphingobacteriales > Sphingobacteriaceae > Mucilaginibacter > Mucilaginibacter sp. SJ. Next base: position 1,716,138 of record NZ_CP118631.1, on the reverse strand, counting down.
GCAGGTTATCTTTACTATCGGCAATGGTATTAAAGCAATGCCTTGTGCCCAGGGCTTTTATTTTATCATGCTTTTTAAGGAGTTGCTGAACTTCTTCAACCGATTTTGGATAAAATACATTGTCCGTGCTGTAAGTTAAGTTGCCCGACCAGTTTTGCAGGCGGGGTTGTTGCGCGAATGATTCGAATGATGATAATAAGGGAGACGCCATCAAGGTAGTACTTAATTGAATGAAAGTTTTTCTTTTCATAACAAATTGGTTAGTACAAGGTAGCTAATTATTAAGCAGAACTGAAAGAGAAATTGCAGGTGGTTCTCCGGTAAGTACAAGGATTGAAAAGTTTTTATATTTTTTTAATAAGTAAATAGAGATTATTAAATAATTTATAAACTTTTTGTTTATTTTGGTAGAAAAATTAACATTAGCGTATTAATTCTGCATGAATCATTGATATGGGATGCGCTTTTAGTAAATTGAAACTAAACATTTTATAAAATAACAGTGAAGGAAGTTTACGCCCCTTTTATTCCGGGTAGTTACAATGAAAATAACCTTGATGAGCTATCGGTTTTGCTCGAAAAAGGAAAAAAGTACGCTATCGATAATCTTTTATGGAGTGATTCCGGGTATTTTCCATCAGTTAATTTTTCAATAGGCCATACCGAAAATGGTATCGCTCTAAAATATTTTGTCGGGGAGCAGTATACACAGGCAACTTACAAAACAGTAAATGATCCGGTTTATAAAGATAGTTGTGTAGAGTTTTTTACAGGTTTTGGCAAGGATGACAGTTACTACAACCTGGAATTTAATGCCCTTGGAACCGCATTGGTTGGCTTTGGTAAAGACCGTAACGGGAGGGTGGCTATACCTGATGATAAAGTGAGTGGCATAAAGTCGTTAAGCAATATCAATTGGGCCCGGGATCCGGCAGGTTTTAATACATGGGAGTTAACATTATTGATACCTTTTGATGTTTTTTTTTATCACGATATTAAAACATTGAATGGGATTATTAGCCGGGCAAACTTTTTTAAATGCGGCGATGACCTGCCCGAACCGCATTTTATAAGCTGGAGCAACATAGATAGCCCGGTGCCTGATTTTCATTTGTCACAGTTTTTTGGTACGATAAAATTCATTTAAAGTAAAATACCTCTAATTAAAATAACACACTATGGCCCAGGCAACAAGTTCAGTAATCGAATCGCCGGTAAAAAGATCAGCGATAAACCCCATTGTAATTATCGGCGCTTTATTTTTCATTTTTGGTTTTGTAACCTGGATGAACGGAACGCTTATTCCTTACTTAAAGATAGCGTGTGAGCTAAGTACCAAGGAAGCTTATTTTGTAACCACAGCTTTTTATATTGCTTACGTTGTTATGGGTATTCCCGCCGGGAAAACCATCAAAAAGTTTGGATTTAAAAACGGGATGGCCATAGGCTTGTTTGTAATGGCCATAGGCGCATTGATATTTATCCCCGCTGCAATGACCCGTACTTACGGGGTATTTTTAATAGGCCTGTTTGTTCAAGGCACCGGACTAACTGTGTTGCAAACTGCTTCAAACCCCTATATCACTATTTTGGGGCCTGCCGAAACTGCTGCTCGCCGGATCAGTATCATGGGGATTTGTAACAAGATTGCCGGCGCTTTAGCACCTGTTATTTTGGGTACAGTGGTACTTGCCAATATTGATTCGATAACCGAAAAGCTTAAAACTTTGAGTGCAACAGAAAAAGCACTGGAGTTAAATGAGCTGGCATCAAGGGTGATTATGCCTTACAGCATCATGGTGGTAGTTTTGATTTTGCTGGCCATCCTTATTTATTTCTCGTCATTACCCGAGATCAACACCGAGCATGAAGACGAAACCGTAGCTGCCGCAAATACCAATAAAACAAGTATTGTACAGTTTCCGCATTTGATGCTTGGCGTAGCAACCCTGTTTGTTTATGTAGGTGCCGAAGTTATCGCAGGCGATTCAATTTCACTTTACGGCACTTCTCAGCATATCCCATTATCAACAGCTAAATTTTTTACATCATGTACTTTGATCTCCATGATTGTTGGTTACCTGGTTGGTGTTTTCTGTATCCCGAAACTGATCACACAACAAAAAGCGTTGGTAGCTTCGGCAATTTTGGGTATCATTTTAACCATAGCAACATTGTTAACCCACGGCTATGCATCGGTATTTTGTATTGCATTGCTTGGTTTGGCTAATTCGTTAATGTGGCCTGCTATATGGCCGCTGGCATTGGCCGGTTTAGGCCGCTTTACTAAAATAGCATCTTCATTATTGGTTATGGGTATTGCAGGCGGCGCTGTTTTACCCCCGCTGTACGGCTATTTTTCGGAAAAGTTTTCGGCGCAATCTGCCTATATTTTACTCATCCCTATTTACTTGTTTATCCTTTTTTATTCCACCATAGGGCATAAGGCAGGCAGGCAAAACATGAAAGCCTGATCGTAACATTCCTTTACGCGTTTTATCTAAAAGCCTGAGAAGCGAAACTTCTCAGGCTTTGTTGTTTGAACCTGCCCTGAATGCGATTTTAAAAACTGTTTATAACACCAGTAAAGGGATTGGTTGTTTACCACTAATAATCGTTATATAATCGTCGATGCTCGAAATATAGTCAATTTTAATTTAGTTGTATTGATGTAATTTACTGGTAATTAAATGGTTGATAAATGGCACGCAGTATGCATAAGTTTTACAACAAACCGAATTAAAGTATCTAAAAAAACAACTATGGAAATGTTTATATTCTGGGTAAGCCACCTGGTATTGCTTGCCTGCCTTGCTATACTGGTTTACATGATGATGCCAAACTACGCCGAACAAAGTGACGGGTGGGAGTAAGAATAGGCTGATTAATAAATTTTATTACAATAATTTATTAATTAATAATCAAACCTTTAATTGGCCGATCTGTTAATATATCAATCATAAAACTAATCATGAACAACAGGAACAAAACCGGATTGCCTGACAACAGCCTCATCAATACCAGCGAAAGTTATGAGGTTGAATACTGGGCAAACAAATTTGGTGTTCGCCCGGAAAGGTTAAAAACAGCGGTACGTGCCGTTGGAAATTCAGCCGCTGCAGTAGCCAAATTTTTGAACAACAAATAGCACCACTATGAGCCTGGAAAAGTATGCAGAAAAACGCGATTTTAGCAAAACCCGTGAGCCTAAAGCGGGGAGGAGCAAGGACAAAGACCACCTGATGTTTGTGATCCAAAAGCATGATGCCTCGCGTTTACACTATGATTTCAGGCTTGAAATGAATGGCGTGCTGAAAAGCTGGGCTATACCCAAAGGCCCCTCAACCGATCCTAAAGTTAAGCGCCTTGCTATGATGGTTGAGGATCATCCTTTTGACTATCGGAATTTTGAAGGTCTCATCCCCAAAGGTGAATATGGCGGCGGTACCGTTATAGTTTGGGATGAGGGTACTTATGAGCCCATTGAAGAGATCAAAGGCAAAAAAGCACAAGAAAAATACCTGCTTAAACAACTCGAGGCCGGCTCGGTAAAGATCAAGCTGCATGGCGAAAAGCTGGAGGGTGAATACGCCCTTGTTAAAACCCATGGTATGGGCGAAAACGGCTGGCTGCTGATTAAGCACAATGATCAATTTGCGTCGGTTAAAGATATTACCAAAAAAGATAAATCTATTCTTTCTGGCAAAACCATTGAAAGTATGGAAAAAACCAGCGAAAAGGTTTGGCAGCATGGGCATGAAGAGGATGTAGAAAAGCCTGAAAAAACAGGTAAAAAAAAAGTCCTAAACGAACCCGTTGAACAACTGGAAAAGAAAGTAGACACTAATGGTACGGAGGATTTTGATGTTGAGCAACTACTAAAAAAAGCCCCTGAATCAAGAGTGCCAACTAAGATAAAGCCAATGAAGGCCACCCTTGTAGACGAGCCTTTTGATGATCCCGATTGGCTTTATGAGGTTAAATGGGATGGCTACAGGGCCATTGCCGTGATCGACAAGAAAGGAGCGGAGCTGATTTCCCGTAATAATCTTCCTTTTGATAAATATTATCCAATTAATAAACTGCTGAAAGATTGGCAGATCAATGCTGTAATTGATGGGGAGATCCTGGTATTGAATGATAAAGGTGTCTCCGATTTTGGAGCGCTGCAAAACTGGCGCAGCGAGGCCGATGGCAATTTGGTTTATTATGTTTTCGATATCCTTTGGTACGAGGGCAAAAACCTGATGGGATTGCCCCTTAAACAACGCCAGGCCATTCTAAGTGCGGTTCTTCCCACCAATGACGAGCGCATTCGTCAAAGCAAAGTTTTTGATACAGGCGGGATCGAATTTTTTAACGCCGCCGAAAGAATAGGGCTGGAGGGTATCATCGCCAAAAAGGCCAGCAGTGTTTATACTTCCGATCTTCGCTCAAAAGAGTGGCTCAAAATAAAAGTGCAGCGCAGGCAGGAAGTGATCATTGCCGGCTTTACCAAAAACGCGGGCACCTCCAAATCGTTCAGCGCGTTGGTACTTGCTTTATATGATGATAAGGGCAAACTGCAGTATGCCGGTAAAGTGGGTACAGGCTTTTCTGATAAACTGCAGAAAGAAATGATGGAGCAATTTAAGCCGCTTATTACCAATAAAAGTCCGTTTGAGGTGGAGCCTGATGTGGATAAGCCATCAAGGTTCAGGCCGCAGCGCTTAGGGGCTAAGCCCACCTGGCTTAAACCAGAATTGGTTTGCGAGGTGGCATTTGCCGAAGTAACCGGCGATGGAGTGTTCAGGCAAGCCTCTTTTAAAGGGATGCGTAGCGATAAAAAAACAAAAGATGTTGTACTGGAAACTCCGAAACATACCGCCGAAACGGTTGAGGAAGCCGAGGGAGCTGATAATGATACACACGCTAAAGCCATTAAGCCCGTGAAAAATACTGACCGGAAAACCCTGCTTAATCCTAAAGATGAAACCCAGGTACGCAAAATTTGCGGACATGAGCTTAAATTTACACATCTAAGCAAAGTTTACTGGCCCGAAGATGGTGTAACCAAGCGGGATATGTTCAACTACTATTACCAGGTCGCTGAATATATCTTACCTTATTTAAAAGACAGGCCAATGTCGCTTAACAGGTTTCCTAATGGCATTCATGGGCCAAGTTTTTACCAAAAGGATGTGAAAGGTAAGGCCCCCGATTGGATTACTAAAACTTTCCCTTACACCACCAGCGAAGGGGAACATAAAGAATATTTGGTAGGCTCTGATGAATCTTATTTACTATGGATGGCATCACTGGGGTGCATCGAAATGAACCCCTGGTTTAGCCGGGTGCAATCGCCGGATAATCCTGATTACTGCGTGATCGACCTTGATCCGGATAAAAACACGTTCGACCAGGTGATCGCGGCCGCTTTGGAAGTAAAAAAAGTATTGGATGCTGTAGATGTGCCTGCATACTGCAAAACATCAGGTTCAACAGGCATGCATATTTATATCCCGCTGGGGGCTAAGTATGATTATGACCAATCACAGATGTTTGCGCGGCTCGTAGTGGGCATTGTTCATAAACAAATTCCCGATTATACAAGTTTGGAGCGTATGGTAGCCAAGCGAAATGGTAAAATGTACCTTGATTTTCTGCAGAACCGTCCGGGAGCTACCATTGCCGGCCCATATTCATTAAGACCAAAACCGGGTGCTACCGTTTCCATGCCCCTGCATTGGGACGAAGTGAAACCCGGCCTCACCATGAAAGATTTTACCATTTTTAATTCCATTGACCGCCTTAAGGAAACCGGCGACCTTTTTAAGGGTGTACTGGCAAAAGGCATCGATCTGGAAAAAACTATTAAGAATGCGAAGAGTGTGTTTGAGTAGAATTTAATAGATTGTGATGCTGAGTGTTTAAACCCGGAGGCCTCTGAAGGTGAAATGACAAAAGATGGCCTGTCAGTCTGAGCCTGTCGAAGACTCGCGCGCAGAGGCCTGCCCGCCATGCTTCGACGGGCTCAGCATGACACCCGTTTTAAGTTGTCATGGGTGGGAACGAAGCATCTTCTTCGCCCTGTATAGCAGTTTTGCTTATCGAAGAAGATCTTGTGCTATCGCTGCCATTGACAAGTCGGCAATATGCTGATTATCAGATACAAAAAATGTCATCTGCAATGCGATCATTTGTGCGCAAATAAACCCTACCCAGGGCGACAATCGGTTAAATTCAATGCTGTTTCACGCCACAGCAGCCGATAGTATTATCCCATTATGCGCATTCACTACACCGTTTGCATAGCCATTATTATCTATGAACATCTTTTCGTTCTCTATCAGGAAATGGGCTCCGCCAACAAAGAAATTTCCTTTAATGGTTAATACATGATCAGGATGCTGCGCGTGGATCTCATTCAGCACATGACTTGATAAACCGCCGTATTCATGCGGATCGAACTGATAAACATCCAGCACCGGCTCGGCATGGCCGGGTTGAAATACCTTAATACGGCCTTTGGTTACATCAAGGCGTATATTAGCGCTGTTTTCATTGGCGTTAGCACTTATCCTGATAGTTTCGCCGTTAGGCGCGTTGATATTGGCCTCGATGGTAAGCACTTTGCCCTTTTGCTCATTATAAAATGAAAGGATCCTCAAAAACTCAATATTACTAAGCCCATCGCTATAAGTAAGCGTATTTTGCTCGCACAAAAATATGGTAGTCCCAAAAATGAATGCATGTTTCATGACGGAAATTTTAATTGGTTAATTGATATTGATACAATTAGCAAAATCTCAAAATGTTTTAAATTTCCATTATTCTTTCAAAGTAAAACAGCGTGTTTTGTCAAACAACTATCACAAAGCATTAAAGTGGTAACTTTGTTCAACGCTAACCATGTTTTTTACGTTAGTTACTATAAAATACGCATCGTATTAAAACCTATATGTTATACATGAAAAAAATAACTTGTTTCATAGCTGTACTGTTAACGGCTTGTTTCTCCGTGTCAGCATCTGTCTCTAAAAAAGCGTTAGACACCGCCACTTTTGCTACAGGGTGCTTCTGGTGCACCGAAGCTAAATTTCAGCAGTTAAAAGGGGTTGAAAAAGTAATCTCCGGATTTTCCGGCGGGCATGTGGCTAACCCATCTTACGAGTTGGTTTGTACCGGTACAACCGGTCATGCAGAAGCCTGCAATATTATCTACGACCCAGCAAAAATTACCTATGATGAATTGCTGGCCGCATTTTTTGTGGCGCATGACCCAACGCAATTAAACAGGCAGGGTAATGATGTAGGCACACAATACCGGTCGGCTATATTTTATCATAACGCCCGGCAAAAGCAAAAGGCCCAATATTACATCACGAAGCTGAACGCCGAAAAAGCCTATAAAGATCCGATCGTAACACAGGTAGTTCCATACAAAGCTTTTTACAAGGCCGAAGACTATCACCAGAACTATTTTAACCAGAATGGCAGCCAACCATACTGTAAATATGTGATCCAGCCCGAACTGGAGAAGTTTAAAAAAGTGTTTAAAGATAAACTGAAGCAATAATGAAAGCGGTATATTTCATAGCAGCGCTGTTGTTTTTTACAACGGGAGTGTTTGCGCAGCAAGTAAAGACAATAAAGGGGCACGAAAACAATCCCTATTATTCCAATACCGATACAAAACATTTGAATGTATCAAATGCCGAGTGGAAAAAGATCCTGCCGCCTGCTTTGTACGCCACAGCAAGAGAACAGGAAACCGAACGCGCGTTTACCGGTAAATACTGGAACAAGGATACTAAAGGCACTTATTACTGCGCGGTATGCGGCAATAAACTTTTTCGCTCAGATGCCAAATTTGCAAGCGATTGCGGCTGGCCAAGTTTTTATGAACCTGTGCGCAAAAACAGTGTAATTTATAAAGAGGATAACTCGTACGGCATGCAGCGTACGGAGGTGATCTGCGCCCGCTGTGATTCGCACCTGGGGCATATATTTGATGATGGTCCGCCGCCAACACATAAAAGGTTTTGTATGAACTCCGTTTCTCTTGATTTTGTACCTGAGGGGTTTGGACTGTAAGCCAGTGTGACAATTATTAACGACCCGTTCGTTACATCAATTTACCCGCTAAAGTCATCCACAAGTAAACCTGCAATATTCCCTTTGCCGCTTAAAACAAGTATGAATTAACTTGTGTTATTCAGCAACAATCAAGCAAATGACTTATGGAACTGCAAAGCCTGAAAAATATCGCAAAGCAGCTGATGGCCGGTAATAAAGGCCTTTTGGCAATGGACGAAAGCACCGCTACCTGCAACAAACGTTTTAAAGCACTGAATATCCCGCAAACGGAAGAGTACCGACGAAAGTATCGCGAGCTGATTGTGACTACGCCGAGGCTTGAGGAAGCCATTAGCGGTGCTATTTTGTTTGATGAAACCATAAAACAAAGCACCACGGATGGTAAGCTGTTTGTCGATATATTGAAGGAGAAGGGAATCATCCCCGGCATTAAGGTAGATGAAAGCGCGAGGGACATGGACGGCTTCCCCGGCGAAAAAATAACCGAGGGGTTGGATGGTTTACCGGAGCGCCTGGCCGAATATTATAAAATGGGCGCCCGTTTTGCCAAATGGCGTGCCGTTATAACCATAGGTGAAAATACCCCGACAAGTGGAAGCATCAAAGCCAATGCTTTTCTGTTGGCCCGCTACGCTGCCATATGCCAGGAAGCCGGGATTGTCCCTATTGTGGAGCCCGAAGTTTTAATGGACGGGGATCACTCGCTTCAAACTTGTGCCGAAGTAACCAACGAGGTTTTGCATACCGTATTTAATCAGCTATACCAACAAAGGGTAAATTTTGAGGGTATGATATTAAAGCCCAATATGATAGTGCCTGGTATTAAAGCTGCCCAACAGGATAGTGCTGATGTGGTGGCCGATGCTACCATCAATTGTTTTTTACGCTGTGTGCCTGCTGCCGTGCCCGGTATCGCGTTCCTTTCGGGCGGACAATCTCCCGAACTGGCCTCCGAACGGTTAAACGCTATGCATGTACGCTTTAAAGATAAAATGCCCTGGGCATTAACTTTTTCATATTCAAGGGCGGTGCAGCAGCCTGCCTTGGAGAAATGGGGCGGTAAAGATGAAAATATTGAAGAGGCACAAAAGCTGTTATATGAACGTGCCCATATTAATACAGTAGCCCGTGATGGCAAATATACGCCAGAACTGGAGAAGCATCCGGTAGCATAAAACAAAAACGCCGCCTTTTTTCGGGCGGCGTTTTTGTTGGCTTGTTTTTATAGCCCCTTAACTTTGTAATGGGTATAGGTAGTAAAACCTAAAAAGGTATTGTCGATAGGGACACCAAGCGGTGCTTGTAAATCTCTTAAATATTTTAAGTTACCGGTATTGTAGTAGCCATAGGCAACCTCAACTCCCGGAAAAATCCGGCTGTTTAAGTTGCAGTAATCGCAGCCGGTTTTTTGCTCGTAGGCTTTCCGCATAAAATCATATCCAAGACTGATGTTTTTATTGCCGATCTCCCATAAACTGCTATCTCCCCTTATTTTGGCGATGGCAGCAGCATACGCATAGGCCGTTAGCGAATATTGGTAATGAACGCAATCTTTACGCACGCAAAGCTCGGGCAGGGTACCATCTGGCTGAATGATGTTGGGCAACTCCTTTACTAAAAGATCGTAGCCCTCCCGGTAAGCTGTCTCGTCATTTAAAAACACGCCAATAGCCATTTTTGCATAACCTGCTGATGCATCCCAGTTGTTTTTATAATCGGGGATCTTGTTGATGTAATTATCCTTTACATTGATAAGATATTTATTAAACTGCTCAATGTCAGCGGCCGTCCATCCCGCAGATTTACCCTTAACTTTATAATATCTGATAATCTCGGCGGAAGCAACAAAACTTGGGGTAGTCCATGACGCTTCCAGGTCGGGCTGGTTGGGATTGGTTTTTCCTTCCAGCAAGCCATACTCCTTGAAGGCATATGCCCAACCGTTAAGCAAGCCAATCGCCTTTTTTGCATAATCAGCGTTACCGGTAGCAGCCCAGGCCAGCGCGAAGGCGTACACCAGCTCGCAATCTTTTCTGATCTGCGTTTTTGACGGTGATGTAGCCCCATTTGAACCTACAACGATGGTGGATGGGAACGACGCCGGGTACTCATGATCTTTAATAAAATCCAGCACCTTTTGGTAGGCTGCGGTGCGCATTGTATCACCGGCCTTTAGTTGTGTGCTGATGAGGTCCAAACTGCCCCTGGTATTTAAAATACCAGGGTGCACAAATCTGGTTTTATTGTTTTCCTGTGCCTGCAAACTAAAGCTAAAGAGCAGCAACAGGAATGTAAATAAGGCCGTTTTATTATATCTCATCCTCAGTCTACTTATCCAATCCGCCCCGGCGCGTTGCCTTAACCTGTGCCGGCCATTTAATGCCTTCGGTTTTAGTATTAACGGTTTTTTGTGGATCTTCACTTGCCATGTAAACCATGATTGCAGCTAAAATGGCGTTGTTTTTCAGATCGTCAAAAACAACTTTATCATAAGTATCGCGGTTGGTGTGCCAGGTATATGATCCGTACGACCAGTTAAGTGAACCCAAAGAAAAGCCAGGCGCACCAACAGCTACAAACGATGCAAAATCAGACCCGCCACCGCCTGGCTGACCAGGAAATACAGTTTTGATCCGGTTTTTGATAGTATCCGGTACAGCGGCAAGCCATCTGCTTAAATAATCCTTAGCTTCAACAAAGCCCTGGCCGGTAAGGTTTACCACGCGGCCGGTGCCGTTATCCTGGTTAAACAGGGCTTGCAGATTGCTAACAATTTCTGGATGGTCTTCAACAAAGGCACGTGAGCCGTTCAGACCTTCCTCTTCGCTGCCCCAATGGCCTACCAGTATGGTACGTTTTGGATGCGGATAGAATTTTTTAAGCAGGCGCATCGCTTCCATCATGGTTAGGGTACCTGTACCGTTATCGGTAGCGCCTGTGCCGCCATCCCACGAATCAAAGTGAGCGCTCAGCATTACATACTCGTTGGGTTTTTCGCTTCCTTTGATTTCGGCAATGGTATTAAAGGTTGGCACTACGCCTAATTCTTTTGATTCACAATGGATGCTGATCACCGGCTTGTTGCCCGATTCGCTCAAGCGGTAAAGCATACCATAATCTTCTAATGCAATATCAACCGTAGGGACAATTTTGGTATAGGCAGCAAAGATCTTATCAACCCCAAAACCTGCCGACCAGTTATTGGTCAGGATACCTGCCGCGCCGGCATTTTCTAATGCTATGGGCAAAGTTTTATTGGTAAACCCGGTTTTGCTGATGCGTTTTTTCCAGGCATCGGTTTGGGCGGTGCGTTCGGCTTTCATTTTGTCAAATGATTCCTTCAGGGCAAACTCCTGCCAGTTATAATCGGGCCTGCCGGTTGGCTGCAGCATGGAGATCATTACAAATTTACCCTTTACATTGGGGAGCCATTGTTGAAAGGCTGCTGAGTCAGCCACGTCCGGCAGAATAATTACCTCGGCAGTGGTGGTCTTTTTACCCATGCCCGGGCTCCAGGCCAGTTGGGTGCCTTCTAAGGATTTTACCCTTGGCGATACCATATCAATATGCGAGATCCCTCGTTCCCAGCCGCGCCATTCGCCCCATTTTTCGTTTTTTGCCTGGATGTCCCAGCTTTTGTATTTAGCAACTGCCCAGTCGTTTGCCTGTTTCATTTGCGGCGTACCAACCAAACGGGGGCCGATACCATCAAACAGCTCATGCGCCAGCTTTTCCAGTTGAGAGTTGGTGGTTTCTTCGGTCATGATGCTGTTAATAACCGGGTTAGTTGATTGTGCCGAAGCTATGCCGCTGCAAAGCAGCATGCCCAAAACAAAAGGCCTTGCCTTGTTCCAAAGGTTGTTGCAGGTATAATGGTAAATATGTTTCATAAGGTTAAAAATATGAAAAAGCGGACGAGGTAATACGTTTTATCTTAAATGATATTGGTAAGTAACATAAATATTGCAAAATGTTGAGTTGTTGACATGTTAAGATTTAATAGAATTTGTACCTGTAGGTTAAATTATTGTTATAGAATTAACAATAGGTTTATATATGGCCGATTCCTTTGTAAAACTAATCGATCACTTATCAAATGAAAAAACAATTCCTTAGCGTCATCGCGTTATCCGCGGCGATCCTTTCTTCCTGCCACGATGATAATAAGATAAATCCATTCAGTTATCCTGACATGGCCGAGGCGCAAAACCCGGCTATCCTTTTCACCACTGCCGACGGTGTAAAGGTTTATAATGGCGGCTTTGGATCGGCAGTGGCGGCAGATCCCAATCAGAAAGATGTGTTTTACCTGCTTACCGACCGTGGCTCAAATGTGGCCGGGCAGACGGCCAATTCCATCATCATCGGTAAACCAGATTTTGATCCGCAGATAGGTAAATTCAGGTTAAAGGATGATAAACTGATACTGGAACAAACCATAGAGTTAAAAAACGCTAACGGAGGAAAATTAAATGGTTTACCAAACCCCGCCGGAATGGGAGCTTCGGGCGAAATTCCATTTGATCTGAGCGGAAATCAGTTATCTCCAAGTGCTGATGGTATTGATTCGGAAGGTTTAGTTTTGGCAGCCGACGGTACTTTTTGGGTAAGCGATGAATATGGTCCGCATATTGTTCACTTTGATGCCGGCGGCAAAACCATCGAACGCATTAATCCTTTCGGTACCGGAACTGGCGGCCGTAAAATTCCCGCGGTATTTGCCACCCGCAAAGCTAACCGCGGTATGGAAGGGTTAGCCATAACACCCGATGGCAAAACACTGGTGGGCATGATGCAATCGCCAATGTATAATCCATCTAAAGCAAAGGTTGCTAATTCAACTGTATTGCGCATCCTTACCTTTGATATTGCAACGGGCAATACAAAACAGTATGCTTACCTTATGGATAATACTTCATTAACAGGCGTTAGCGATATAACAGCTGTTAATGCCAATACATTTTTAACTATTGAACGCGACGGTAAGTTCGGAGGTGCACCTACCGATCCCGCTACGTTCAAAAAAGTATTTAAAATAGATATCAGCAATGCTACCGATATGTCCGATCCGGCCAATGGCGCCAATGGTAAATTGTACAGTGGAAAAACTGTTGAAGAGCTTAATGATTTAGCCGGTTTGCAGGCCGCCGGTATTACCCCGGTTACCAAAACACTGGTGCTCGATTTGCTTAAAGATTTGCCAAAGGTATACCCCCATGATAAAGCCGAAGGGTTGGCTTTATTACCCGGTAATATCCTTGCTATATCAAATGATGACGATTTTGGTGTTGTTGATAACAGTAAAAATGGTTTTGCAGCTAAAATCCTACCTGCTACCAATTTGGTTGACAGGAACAGGATTTATTTTGTGAAGCTAAAATAAACAGCAGCTTTAAATTTAGGAGGCATTCCGGTATTAACCGGGATGCCTTTTTTATTTACGGAGAATAATATAGCCAATGCGCCTTATCGAAAGCTATTTTCCCCGGAGCATGATTTTCAATTTCAATGGAAATTGTTGTTAAAATAACATTTATAAACTGAGCAATATTTAACGTTAACGGATACTATTTTAACAAGATTTTGCTGGTTTATTGCATGTTTTTGTCTTTATTGTTTTTTAAGATGTTGATTTATAGATTATTAATTAAAAATTAAGCGTTTTTTTGCTTGTGTTAAAATAATACAAAAAACCACTCATATCGTATTACAATCGATTGTTATGTCTAACTACATTTACTTAGCATATAATCTCTCCTGGCAATAATTGTTAAAAAGTGATTATATGCGTTAAACCAATTTTAACAAATTAAAGTAAAACGTATGAGAGGAAAACTACGTATCAAAAAAGTTGTGGCTTTAATCTGTACAAGTTTATCATTCGTGTTGATAAGCCTGTCGGGGCATGCCCAAAGTAAACTGATTACCGGTAAGATCACCGGTTCGGACAACGGACTACCTTTGCCGGGTGTTACCGTTAAGATAAAAGGGAGCACACAGGCTGCGGGTTCAAAGGCCGACGGTACTTATTCAATAACTGCAGGGAGTAATGAAACGCTTGTTTTTAGCTTTGTTGGCTTCTTAAACCAGGAGATTGCAATAAACGGCAGATCGGTTATTAACGTATCACTGGTGCCCGATAATAAAACACTGACCGAGGTAGTTGTTGTGGGTTATGGTACTACTAAGCGTAAAGATTTAACGGGTTCGGTTAGCTCGGTTACTGCCGAGCAAATTGCTAAAGTGCCTGTTACCGCTTTAGATCAGGCTTTACAGGGGCGTTCATCAGGGGTACAGGTTACCAACAATGACGGTGCACCGGGTGGCGGCGTTAGTGTATTGATCAGGGGGATAGGCAGTTTGGCGAATAACGACCCCTTATATGTTGTTGATGGTTATCCTATTACCGGCGGCCTTAATAATATCAATCCAAATGATATTGCATCAATTGACATTCTTAAAGATGCTTCAGCTACCGCTATCTATGGGGTTCGTGCATCAAACGGTGTTGTAATTGTTACTACTAAAAAAGGAAAAAAAGATGGGGGTGCGCAGGTGTCTCTTGATGCATATGCTTCGCTTCAATCGAGGCCCAAAACATATAAGGTGTTAAACGCACAGCAATGGGCAACGTTGGCTAATGAAGTTCATGCTAATGAAGGATTTACAGAATTGCCGGAGTGGAGCAATCCATCAGCTTTACGGAGTGTAGACTGGCAAGACGCAGTTTATCGCCAGGGACTAAAACAAAATTATAATTTGGCTATTCGCGGTGGTAATGATAAAGTGCAGTCAGCGTTCTCGGTTGGGTATTATAATCAAAAAGGTATTGTATTAGGTTCATATTTCAAACGAATAAACTTAGGTACAAACATTGATTATAGCATTAACAAATGGTTAAAGTCATCCACAAGCGCTGTATTTTCAAGGCAAAATAGTAACAATCCATTCGGAACAGGTTCTTTGTCACAACTGAGTGAACTGATCCCTACTATAACAGGTAACAAACTTACCGATCAAATTAAAGATGCCAATGGCAATTACGGTTACTATAACCCTGTAAATATCTACACTAAAAGCTGGAACAATCCTGTTTATACCATTGAAACACAGGATTCAAAAAACGCGACAAACTATTTCCTGGGTCATAGTTCGTTAGAAGCTACTTTGATTGAGGGTTTAAAAGTTAAAACAAGCTTTGGTATCAATACTACGGATTTTTCCAGCCATTACTTTACGCCGTCTGATACCCGTGCAATTCAGCAATATGGTGTAGGCAACCAAAGCAGCATCAGCTTTTATTCGCAAAATGCAAGCACCACTTATGAGTGGTTATGGGAAAATACCATTTCATACACTAAAACCTTTGGCAAACACAGTATTGATTTTGTTGGTGGTGTGTCTCAGCAAAGCAATACAGTTACAAACATTGGTGGCAGCGGTAATGATTTACCAAGTAACGCCATCAGGGACTTATCGCAGGTTAAAAATCTTGTTGCCTATGGTGGAAAGCAGACCTATACGCTTGCATCGCAGTTTGGCAGGGTAAGTTATAAGTTTGCAGATAGGTATCTGTTAACTGCTACGGTGCGCCGGGATGGCTCTTCGAGATTTTACCAGGGAAATCAATACGGTGTGTTCCCCTCTGGTTCGATAGCATGGAAAGCCAAAGAAGAATCATTTTTAAAAGATGTTAACTGGTTATCAGATCTAAAGTTTAGAGGTGGATACGGTAAAGTAGGTAACCAGTCAGGTATTCCTTTATTCAGGTATTTAGCACGTTATACATCAGGCGGGCCAGCCGCTTCAGGTACTAACGTAGGATATCCGTTTGATAAAACTTATCAAAATGGTTTAGCTTTATTAAACCTTGATAATACCAATTTGAAATGGGAAACATCCAAACAAACAGATATTGGTATGGATGCCGCCTTTTTAAACAACAAGCTTACGCTAACTGTTGATTATTATAAAAAGGATTCTAAAGATTTCTTATTAAATATCCTTACCCCGGCACAAACAGGTTTTACAAGCGCTGCTCAAAATGTGGGTAGTATAAGTAATAAAGGGTTTGAATTTGCTGTTAACTACAGGAATTCAGTAAGGGATTTTAATTATGGGATTGGTGTTAACATCACTACAGTAAGCAACAAGTTGTTGAGTATCAATAAGAATACTAAGTTTATTACAAACCTTGTTAACCTGCCATTAAATGCAATGGGTTGGTCAACCTTCAGCCAAACAAATATAGGACAGCCGGTAGGCGAGTTTTATGGTTACCAGGCTTTAGGGATATTTCAAACCCAGGCAGAGATAACCGCATTAGATTCAAAATCGCCTACAGGGCATTATCAGGGTACAGCTTCCCAGCCAACTAAACCGGGCGATCGTAAGTTTAAAGATGTAAACGGCGATGGCCAGATCACTGCTGATGACCGCGTTAGTTTGGGAAGCCCGATCCCCAAGTTTTATGGAGGTATGAACATTGATCTTTCTTATAAGGCATTTGATTTTAACGCGTTCTTTTACGGAAGCTATGGCAATAAGATCTTCAATTACCAGGAACGTAACCTGGAAAGTTTCCAGGCGCCGGGATTTGTAGGTGTTGAAAATGTTAGTTTACAATATTATCAAAACCGCTGGACGCCAACTAACCCATCAAATCGTTATGCAAGGGTTACTTATAATGACGATATCAGTGCCAATAACGTTGCATCAAGCGTTTATGTGGAAAATGGCAGTTACCTGCGCTTGCGCAATGTTACTTTAGGATACACATTGCCATCCGCTTTAACTAAAAAGTTCTCTGTTACAAAGATCCGCTTCTATATAGCAGCTCAAAATCTGTTCACAATAACCAAATATACCGGGCTTGATCCTGAAATTGGACAAGCTACCGGGACGGATCCGAATAACAATAATGTATCGACCACCAATCCAACGGCTTCAGGTATAGATCTGGGAACTTATCCTTCCTCTAAATTTTACACTTTAGGTTTAAATGTCACTTTTTAACTAACATTTAACATAACAGTAAAACATGAAAATAAATAAAAAATATATATACATATTGTCAGTAGGACTGGCTGTGTTACTCCCGTTAAGCTGTAAAAAGGGATTCTTGAATCAAACAGATTCTCAGAATCCTACAGCACAGGTTTTATTTGATAAGCCTGAAGACGGTATAGCGCTTGTTAATGCAATTTATGATACGTATCAAAATGCGGACTTATTAAAGAAATCTATCTGGTATTATGCCAACTTTCAGTCGCACGACTTTTTTAACTGGGGTGCGGATCGTTTTTACAACACCTATGCAATTCCTTCAACCTTTGGTGCTATCGAAGTTTTCTGGACACGCGCTTATGTTGGAATTGCCCGTGCAAACTCTGCTTTGCCTATCATTGCGAAAATGAAAGCCAAGGGCATTTTAACAGCGGCCCTTGCCGATAGGCTGACCGGCGAAGTTTACTTTTTACGAGGAATGACGTACTATTACCTGGCAGCAAGTTTTGGTGGTGTTCCTTTGGAGTTGAAAGATGGTACCAACCTTGGTTTAACGGCACGTAGTACACAAGATCAGGTATTTACGCAAGTAGTATCTGACCTTACAGCAGCTACCGGTTTATTGCCATGGAAGGAAGATTTACCAACTTCAGAAACT
Organism: Mucilaginibacter sp. SJ; assembly: GCF_028993635.1. Lineage (NCBI taxonomy): Bacteria > Pseudomonadati > Bacteroidota > Sphingobacteriia > Sphingobacteriales > Sphingobacteriaceae > Mucilaginibacter > Mucilaginibacter sp. SJ. Next base: position 1,698,395 of record NZ_CP118631.1, on the reverse strand, counting down.
GGCCGTGCTACTAAAGGGGCTGCCCTGGGTTATTTGGGTGCAGCACAAATGTGGCTTAAAAAATATGCCGATGCATTAGCGTCATACAACCAGTTAATAGGAAAATATACCCTGCTTCCTAACTTCATTGATGTAAATGAATACGACAAGCAAAATAATGCCGAATCACTTTTCGAGGTACAATTTGATGTAGCAGGAACCCAAAGCTGGGGCGCAAGTAATGAAGTGGCATGGATCAGCACTTTTGGTATGCCCGAAGAGGTAACCAACTTTGGTTATGATTATGCCAACTCGGCTTTGGCTGGTTCTTTCCAGACTGGAGATTTGCGCAGAATTGCCACCGTGATAGGCCCCGGCGATGAAAACCCAAGCCCGGGTATCAAAGCAAGGGGAGGCATAAAATCATATCCTTTAGTGATTGCCGGTTTTGCAAGTACCGACCCGGCTGTTAAAGCAAAATATACAGGTGATGATGGAAAGATCATCAACACATGCGGTACAAAAACACGTCCTTGGGTTGGTTCTGATAACACGCAGTTGAGAACCGGTTATTACAACGAAAAATTCTGGAGAGACCCTACATTGGTAGGTAACTCAGGCGATCAAACCATATTTGGTGCTCAAAACCAGATACTGTTACGTTATGGCGAAGTTTTGTTAAGCAAGGCTGAATGCCAGGCCCGCACAGGCGATGCCGCTGGTGCGTTGGCTACCCTGAAACTGGTTCGTGACCGTGCTTTTGGCGGCTCAGCACCGTTAACTTTCATTAGCGATGGCAAAGTCATAACTGATCCTTTACAAATGATTTACAGTGAATACAGGCATGAATTATCTGGTGAATATTCAACTTTTTATGATTTGAGGAGAGCCGGTGTAGCTACCGAATTTGTTAAGAATGTGTACGGCGTAACTATACCTGCCGGTCGCGAATTGTATCCTATCCCTCAGTTTGAAATTGGCCTTAATCCCAATTTAACTCAAAACCCGGGCTATTAATATTGTTTATCTTGCTAAAAGGGTTTCTTCCAATCGGGAGAAACCCTTTTACTATTGTAAATTTTGTCGATGAAGAAAATTTTATCCATCGTTATACTATGTTCATCTGCCTTATTCGCCTGTAAAAAGCCTTCACTTTTTCAGCAGGTTTCATCATCTCATTCGGGCATTCATTTTAAAAATGAGATCATCGAAAACGATTCTATAAACCCGTTAGACCTGGTGAATATTTATAATGGAGGGGGCGTAGGGGTTGGTGATTTTAATGGCGATGGCCTGCCCGATTTGTACTTTACGGGTAATATGGTGGCAAGTAAGCTATATCTTAATAAAGGTGATTTTAAGTTTGATGATATTACCGATGCCGCGGGTGTAAATGGCGCGGGCCGATGGGGAAGAGGTGTTGCGGTAGTTGATATCAACAATGATGGTTTACCAGACCTTTACATTTGCAATACCATTACCAAAGATTCGCTGAAAAGGCGGAATATACTATACGTTAACCAGGGGAAAGGCAACGATGGTATTCCTCATTTTAAAGATGAGGCTTCAGAATATGGCCTGGAAGCAGGGGCACAATCAACCATGGCCAGCTTTTTCGATTATGACAATGATGGCGACCTGGATATGTACCTTACTGTGAACAGCGCCACGGCAAGTTACAATCCTAATTTATTCGGTAACTCAAATTATACGGCAAATCATAGCCGGGGCAGGTTGTACCGTAACGATTGGAATGAAAAATTACATCATGGCGTGTTTCATGATGTATCCGTACAGGCAGGTATTAACCTGGATGGCTACGGCCATGCAGCCACAACAGTCGATTTTAACAACGACGGGTGGAAAGACATTTACGTATCGGATGATTTTATATCAAACAACATCCTGTACATCAACAACCATGATGGTACTTTTACCAATCGTACCAAAGAATATTTTAAACACACATCCTACAACGCTATGGGGCAGGATGTTATCGATATCAATAACGATGGCTTGCCTGATGTTGTTGAACTGGACATGAATCCGGAGGACAACTATCGCAAAAAGATGATCCTCGGTCCTAATAGTTACCAAACCTATCAAAACTTTGATATTTATGGTACACAATACCAGTACGTACGCAATACCCTGCAATTAAACCAGGGCCCGCGTTTAGGGCAGAATGGTGCTATTGGCACCCCCGCTTTTAGCGAAATAGGCTTTTTAAGTGGCATCGCCCAAACCGACTGGAGCTGGACACCGCTGATCACCGATTTTAATAATGACGGCTATCGGGACATGATCGTAACCAACGGCTTCCCTAAGGATGTGTCTGACCACGACTTTATGACTTACCGTGACCAGGCTTATGCCGTTACTTCCAAACAAAAAGTTTTAGATCAGGTCCCCGAAATTAAGCTGCATAATTACGCTTTTGTGAATAACGGCAATCTCACCTTTAGCGATGTGAGCAAGGATTGGGGGCTAAACCTGCCAACTTTTTCAAACGGGGCCGTATATGTCGATCTGGATAACGACGGCGCCATGGATATGGTTGTTAATAATATCAATGACGAAGCACTGGTTTACCGCAATACATCGCGTGACGATAAAAATAAGCTTGATAAAACCCACTACCTGCAAATTAGCTTTAAAGGTGATAAGCAAAATATTAATGGTTTAGGTGCTACGGCCGAGATATTTTACGATAAGGATAAGACACAGGTATATGAAAATGATCCCTACCGGGGATATATTTCATCGGTACAAAGTATAGCGCATTTCGGTCTGGGTAAAGTTACCACAATAGATTCGGTTTTGATCAAATGGCCGAATGGCAAAAGAGAAAAGCTGACAAAACTAAAAGCAGATCAGTTAATAAAGGTTGATATAAAAAACGCTAAGGACCCTTATTCCCTGGTTCAGCCGCAAATAGCCGCGAACGCCTTATTTAAAGAAGTAACAGATTCCATAGGAATCCATTATACCAACAAGGGAAGCGGTTTTCTTGATTTTAATATCCAGAAACTACTGCCGCACAAACTTTCTGAGTATAATCCGGCTTTAGCTGTGGGGGATATCGACGGCAATGGTTTTGATGATTTGATCATTGGTGGTACAGCCTATGATCAGGCACAGGTCTTTTTCCAGATGCCCGATGGCAAATTTAACCGCCGGGACCTCTTGACAGGCAATATTAATCCTGCCCATAATTTTCAAGATGAAGGTTTGTTGCTTTTTGATGCCAATGGTGATGGTAAGCTTGATTTATATGCGGCCAGTGGAGGTTACGAATTTGCAGCAAATGGCCCTGAATATCAGGACAGGCTTTATATCAATGATGGCAAAGGCAATTTTACGCCTACTGCTGATGCTTTACCTTCAAACCTCACCAGTAAACTTTGCGTACGGGCTTGTGATTATAATAAAGATGGCAAGCCCGACCTGTTTGTATCAGGAAGAGTTGAGCCATGGAAATACCCCAACCCGGTTTCGAGTTTTATTTTGCGGAACGATAGTGAAAATGGTCATGCAAAATTTACGGACGTTACAGCACAGGTAGCCCCGGCTTTGAAAAACATAGGCATGATTTGCGATGCCCTGTTTACCGATTATGATAACGACGGCTGGCCCGACCTGGTCATGGCCGGCGAGTGGATGCCGGTAACATTCCTTAAAAATGAACATGGTAAGTTTGTTAATACCACAGCTCAATCCGGCCTGGGCAATAAGCTGGGTTGGTGGAACTCATTGGTGGCCGGCGATTTCAGGCATACCGGCCGCACGGATTATATTGTCGGGAATTTGGGCGAGAATAGCCTGATCAAAGCCAGTGACCAATATCCTGTTTACATTACAGCTAAAGAATTTGATAAAAGTGGCATCTACAGCGCGATTCCGTCTATTTTCCTACCCGATCAAAACGGGGACAAAAAAGAGTACCCAATGTACGGCCGCGATGATATGCTGAAGCAAATGATCAGCATGAGAAAAAAGTTTACCAATTATCGCTCGTACGCCTTGGCAACTATGGACGAGGTGCTTTCACCCGAACAGAGGAGCGGCGCGTTGAGGCTGAAAGCTAATACCTTACAATCATGTTTTTTAAGGAATGATGGCAATGGTAAATTTACAGCTATCCCGCTGCCGGTTGAAGCCCAGGTATCGGTATTAAACGGTATGGAAACCGGTGATTTTGACGGGGATGGAAACCTCGATGTAGTTATCAATGGCAACGATTATGGCAGTGATGCTACTATCGGGCGTTATGATGCGCTTAACGGTTTAATGCTGAAAGGTGACGGCAAAGGCAACTTTAAGCCATTAAGCATTATGCAAAGCGGTATTTATATTCCGGGGGATGGTAAGGCCCTGGTTAAGTTCCGTGATAAAAATGGGCAGGTGATATTGGCCGCCAGTCAGCATAAAGATGTTTTAAAAGTTTTCAGATCAGAAAATAAAACAAAAACTATCCCGGTTAAGGCCAATGATGTTTATGCACTGATTAAATATAAGAACGGCAATACCTCAAGGCAGGAATTTTATTTTGGCTCATCTTTTTTATCGCAGTCGGCAAGGTTTATACAGCTTAATGACAAAATATTAAGCGTTACAGTTTTTGATGACAAGGGTAATCAAAGGCTTATAAATTAGGTGTTTTACCATCGGGTGAAATTACACCGGAAATTGATTAAAATATTTCGTAATCGATTGCGTAAATTAATTATCTTGCGTCGCTAATATAAGGCCGCATTGTTATGCGCTTTAGCCAATAAACCATATTATAATTAAAAATCAATGCATTGCTTTAATCAATCTCCTAAGCTCTTCGGCAGAAAAAAGTTTTGGATAGCATGTGTTTGCCTGCTGGGTTGCCAGCAACTCAGGGCGCAAAACACGGTACCTCTTACTGATCTTTCTTTTTTTGATAATCCATCACCCAATTGGAAAGTAGCAGCCGGCGCACAGGCTGATATTGCGCAGGATGAAGTTTTAACCACTAAAGATGGTAGCGGGATTTTGGTAAACCTGCCCGGCAAAAAGGACGCAAAAGACCTGTTTACCAAAACCACTTATGGCGATGCCGATCTGGAGCTTGATTATATGATGGCCAGGGGGTCAAATTCGGGTATTTATTTGCAGGGGCGTTATGAAATTCAGCTTTTAGATAGCTGGGGAACGGTGAACCCTAAATCGGGAGATAATGGTGGCATTTATGAACGCTGGGACGATAGCAAGCCCGAAGGTCAGCAAGGTTACGATGGCCATGCGCCAAGGCAAAATGGCAGCCGTGCGCCGGGTTTGTGGCAGCACATGAAAATTTCGTTCCAGGCGCCGCGCTTTGATGGCAACGGCCAAAAGATCAGCAACGCCAAGGTCCTTTACGTTTGGCTCAATGGTGTTTTGATCCAGGATAATGTTGAGCTTGCCGGGCCAACCCGCGGAGCTTTTGACAATAAGGAAGCGGCAATTGGTCCGCTACGTTTGCAGGGTGATCATGGCCCGGTAGCTTTCAGGAATATCAGGATAACCAGTTTTGACAAGCCTCACCCTGCAATTTCAAACCTGAAATACGGGGTTTATAAAGATGGGGTTATTGAGGGAGATAGTTATAAGAAACTAAAACCCGAATCAGACGGAACTTCGCCCGTATTGTCATCAAACCAGGGTAAGCTTACCAATGATTTCCTAATCCGTTATACTGGCAATATTCAAATTAAAGAAGCTGGTGAATACGTTTTTAAACTAAATGTACCGGGTGGTAAAGGCAAGTTGCGTATTGACGGAGTTGATGCGGTTACGTTAACCGAAAACAAGGGTGAGGGCAAGGCCCAGTTACAGCCCGGCGATCATCCGTTTGAATTACTCTACTCAAAAACTGTCGAATGGGCCAGGCCGGCTTTAGGGCTTACGGTGTCAGGCCCGGGCATTCGCGAGTATTTATTGAGCGATGCCAATGTCAGCAACAATGATCCTGTTGATCCTATTTTGATTAATGCAACTTCAAATACTGTATTACGGAGCTTTTCTGATTTACCGGGAGGTATCAGGGTTACCCATGGTGTAAATGTAGGCAGCCCTGAACTGTTGCATTACACTTACGATTTAGATAAAGGAATGATTGTTGAACTCTGGCGTGGTGGTTTCTTAGATGCCACCCCCATGTGGCATGACAGGGGCGATGGCTCATCGCGCCCGGCTGGTTCTGTACAATACCTTGGCAAACCTGTCCCCGCTATCGAAAAGCTGAGCGATGCAAATGCCGCCTGGGCTTTGGATACTGCCGGCACAGGATACAGGCCCAAAGGCTATGTTTTGAATGCCGACGATGTTCCTGCATTTAAGTACAATATTTATGGCACTTCGGTAAATGATGCCAGCAGTGTGATGGATAAAGGCCAGGGCATTCACCGGGAAGTAACACTTGCCAATGCAGTAGACGGTCTGTTTTATCACCTGGCATCGGGCAATATCGAAACGCTTGGCAATGGATTATATGTCATTGACGATAAATCTTACTATATCCGTATTGATGATGCAGCAGGCGCCAAACCTATTGTTCGGGATGCGGGAGGAAAGCAGGAACTCATCATCCCCATTCAAAAGAAATTAACCTATTCTATCATTTTTTAAGCTGCCTTGATCATGAACAATACTTTAAAACAAATGATAAACAAGGGCACGTTTTTATTTACGCTTATAATTATCGCGCTGTTGAGCGATATCAAAAATACTTTTGCCCAGGCCGAATCGCCTAAAGAAGATGATTTTTTTAAGATCATGAAAGTGCCAGCGCCTGAGGGTACTATCCTGGAAGTTGGCGGTTTGTGTACGCTGCCTAATGGCACCCTGGCGGTAACTACCCGTCGCGGAGATATATTTATGGTCGAAAATCCAACCGGTCAGCATCCGTTTTTCCGCAAGTTTGCTTCGGGTTTGCACGAGGTGTTAGGTGCGGCCTGGAAAGATGGTGCGTTGTACGTTGTTCAGCGCGGCGAATTGACCAAGCTGGTTGATACCAATATGGATGGTAAGGCCGATGTTTTTGAAACTATTTATGCATGGCCATTATCTGGTAACTATCATGAGTATAGCTTCGGGCCTAAAATAGCGCCCGATGGCTCATTCTTTGTGACTTTAAACCTTGGCTTCCCGCCCGATTGGTGGCACCCGAAAAGCTTTGTGCCTTACCGGGGCTGGGCTTTAAATATTAAGGAAGATGGCACTGTTACGCCATGGGCGGCAGGCTTGCGTTCGCCTTGCGGTATCAGCATGATTGATGGCGAACTTTGGTATTCAGATAACCAGGGCGACTGGGTTGGTTCAGGTAGTATCATGCCGATCAAAAAAGGAGCTTTTATGGGGCATCCTTCAAGCCTGGTTTGGACGGGTTTGCCTAACTCGCCGCTAAAACTCACTTCCGAGCAATTCTTTGCCAAAAACAACCCGAGGATAGAATTTGATAAAAACGGCCAACCAGTAAAGCCGCAGGATATTGTTAATGAAAAATTTAAAACGGAGTTTGAGGCTAAAAAGGAAATCCCTGAATTACAACTGCCCGCGGTTTGGTTACCGCATGGGATCTTAGGAATCTCCAACTCCGAAATTGTTAAAATCCCGGAAGGCGCATTCGGCCCTTTTGCCGGGCAATTACTGATCTGCGACCAGGGCCAAAGTATGGTCGACAGGGTGTTTTTAGAGAAGGTTAACGGCGAATACCAAGGCGCGGCCTGGGCTTTTAGAAGCGGTTTCCAATCGGGCATAGTAAGGCTGGCCTGGTTACCTGATGGTTCATTGGCTGCAGGCGAAACCAACCGTGGCTGGGGATCTGCCGGGGAGGCCACTATGGGCTTGCAGCGATTGGTATGGAACAACAAAGTTCCGTTTGAGATGCGTGCTATCCGTGCAATGCCCGATGGTTTTGAGATAGAGTTTACAAAGCCGGTTGATAAGAAAGTAGCTGAGGATATAGCTTCATATTCTGTAGAAAGCTATATCTATAAATACCATGGCGTATATGGCAGCCCGCCGGTAAATACCGAGAAATGCCCGATAGCAGGTGTGAAGGTATCTGCAGATGGTTTAAAAGCGCGATTGATTGTGAATAACCTGCGTAAATATTATATCCACACCATTACGCTTGCAGGTATCCGCGATAAGGAAAACTATTTTAATTTAGTTCACCCAACGGCTTATTATACGTTGAATAATATCCCCGAAGGGCAAAAACTTTCCATGACGGAGGTAAGTACGATAAACTCCGCCAAAGCTGCAGCCGCGGCCGATCTGAAAAAAGGCGTTGCCGGTAAAAAAGCTGCGACAGTAAAATCTGTAGTTGGGTTAAACGCGGTTCCTACTTATGCCGAGGTACAGCCGATCCTGCTGAAAAATACCTGTCTTTCGTGCCATAACGCTACAAAAAGACAGGTTGGCCCGGCATATGTTGACGTTGCTAAGCGGAAATACAGCGTAGCTGAGCTTATCCAGTTGATCCATAGCCCTAAGCCTGAGCACTGGCCCGATTATTCAACACCTATGCCTCCGATGCCGCAGGTTCCTAAGGAAGATGCCCGTAAGATAGCTTTATGGATCAAATCGCTCGCTAAATAAAATTTAAAGAAGCTGAAAGCCGAAGGCTTAAAGCAAAAAGCTAAAGACCCTGTCTTAAAAGCTTTCAGCCTTTAGCTTTATGCTTTCAGCTAAACATGAATTAGTTATCTGATTATTTAACCCGATCAATTGTTTTAAAAATGAAACGCAAACTTATTTTCACTGCTTTATTAGCAGGTAGTTCATTAGTAACATTCGCGCAGCAAAATGCCAAGCCGGAGGATACCGAGATCTGGTCGCCGGTGCCGGCTGTAGTTACCCCGGGCAAAACTTTGGGAGATGCACCTTCTGATGCTATCATTTTGTTTGATGGCAAAAACCTCGATGAATGGGTAGCCACCAACGACAGTACATCAAGTCATAAATGGAAGGTGGATGATAAAATTATTACGGTAGATAAAACGGCAGGCGATATCCAAACTAAACGTAAATTCATGGATTTTCAGTTGCATATAGAATATCGCATTCCATCAAACATAACCGGCAGTGGGCAAGCTCGTGGTAATAGTGGTATTTTCCTGGCAGCCTTGCCATGGGGAGCCGGTGGTTACGAGTTACAGGTGCTTGATAACTATAACAATAAAACCTATGTGAACGGGCAGGTGGGCAGCTTGTATAAGCAGGCTATTCCACTGGCTAACGCCTGCCGTAAACCTGGCGAGTGGCAAACCTATGACGTGATCTGGACAGCACCCCGTTTTAACGAAGATGGTTCACTGAAATCAGCGGCTCGCGTAACGGCATTTCATAATGGTGTGCTGGTTCAAAGCAATACATCGCTGATAGGGGATACACCTTATATAGGCAAGCCCGAATATCGTAAACATGGCGCTTCACCAATTAAATTGCAGGCCCATGGTGATAAAAGTGAACCGATTAGTTATAGGAATATCTGGGTAAGGGAATTATAAGAGGAAGAAACCATGTCATTGCCACGCTACGCAATGACATGGTTCTTTTATTTTTTCCTTGCGTTCGTTTACAAATTATAACCGCCAATCTAAGGGGTAAAAGCCGGGGACTGTGCGATTCCCCTCTTGAGAGCATAGCCGTCAATTTAAGGAGTAGTATAAAAATTTTTAAGAGCAAGAATCGGCCAACCAAACCTGACAGGGTTATTTAGACGCTTAAAAGCGGAATTATTTGACCATGGATTTCTTGATACCCTTGCTAAAAACACGGGAGTGATCAAACGTTTAAGGAAGATAAGCGGATCAGATCTTCTGGATACGCTGCTATTTGACAGCAATCAATCATTTAATGGCATGAGTATGCAGCTGATGTTAAGGCATTCACTTAATATATCAAAACAGGCCCTGCATCAAAAGTATAATGAAGGGCTGACGGAGTTTATCAAAGGGGCTCTGGAGCGACTTTTAGCGATAGAATTGCCTTGTAGAGAGATACAAGGGCTTGAGATCAACATCAAAGATTCCACACGTTTTGCCTTACCGGAGGCAATGGCGGATGTTTATCCGGGGACAAAAGGCTGCGGGATAAAAGCTGGCGCGGCCCTGCAGTTTGAGTTTGGGATCAAAAGTGGAAGTTGTGATATCAGGCTAACACCGGGCAATTGCAATGACCAGAAAGAAAGCCACCTCGATCAGCAGATGATTCGACCGGGTGTATTATACATGAGAGACCTGGGTTATAGCCATATTGCTTATATGAGCAACATTATCGAAAAGAAGGCATTCTTTGTCAATAAGTTAAGCCCCAAAACATCGATACACATTCTGCGTAATGAAGTATACCAGGAGCTGGACCTGACCGCTTTACAAAAATCAGGAAAAGCATTTGACGGTTTAGTTTATATTGGAAAAGACAAGCTACCTGTCCGGATGATTATTGAACCGGTAAGTGATGAAATAAAAAACAACCGGATAAGCCATACCGATAAATACAACAAAAAGAAAGGCCATCAGACAACAGCGCTTTTCAAGCTCAGAGCAGGCTTTAATTTCATTGTAACCAACCTGGATAGCACTTACAGTGCCGAACTGATCCGGAAACTCTATCATCTCCGCTGGCAGATCGAGTTGGTGTTCAAAGGCTGGAAATCATCGTTGAAGATCCATCAGATGCCTAAAGGAAATACCCACCGTATCACCTGTGCACTTTACAGCAAACTATTATGGGCTATGTTAAGCTGGAAGATAACAATGTCAATCGGTAAGATCGGCGAGGTAAGTATCCTCAAGGTACACAGTTTTATAGCATCAGGTATGCAGGAGCTAAGGCTGCAATTGTGGGGATTAAGCAGTAAGTGGCTGGATATGCTCGAACAGCTTCCGTTTTACAAACTGCTTAAAGAGCAGAAAAAAGGACGGCTCAAAACAGAGGAAATTGTAATAATTATTTGATAATCAATATATTAAATGCTATCTTTAGGTGTAAACAAAGAGAAAGGCAGAACCCTTTACCGATCTGCCTTTCAAAAAAATAGAAATAAAACTATGAGAGCAAAAATACATAAAGTTTGCCTTTACGGGCAAACTACGTTCTGCCCTCAATCTCAAAAAAACAAACTCTTTTTTATTGCTTTCGCTTAAATTGACGGCTATGCTCTCGAGAGGGGATTTTGAAGCATTTACGCTGAAGCAACCTCTTAAGTTAACGGCTATGCTCTTGAGAGGGGTGGAGGGGTGTGTTTCTGTTTTGATAAGTCTACCGTAGAAACCACCCCTGCTATCGCTCGTTACTCCGCGCCCCTCTCAAGACGGGATTTTGCTTAAACCTTAGCCTTTCACCATCTTCTTTCCTTCAATATTGGGCAATAAACCAGTGAAAATACCTATCAGCGGCAAATAAGCGCAGATCTTAAATACATAGTTGATACTGGTCATATCTGCAACTTTACCCAACACTGCGGAGCCTAAACCGCCCATTCCAAAGGCAAGGCCGAAGAATAAACCCGCTATCAGTCCGACTTTTCCTGGTACCAACTCAGTTGCGTAAACTAAGATGGCCGAAAATGCTGATGAAAGGATTAGCCCGATAAATACAGATAAAACGCCGGTCCAAAACAATGACACGTAGGGTAGGAGCATGGTAAAGGGCGCTACGCCTAATATTGAAATCCAGATGATGTACTTACGGCCAAAACGATCGCCCAATGGTCCTCCGAAAAGCGTTCCGGCAGCTACCGAACCTAAAAACATGAACAGATAAATTTGTGATTGCTGAATGCTTAAGTGAAACTTATTGATCAGGAAGAAAGTATAATAGCTGGTGATGCTGGCCAGGTAAAAATATTTGGAGAATATAAGCACCAGCAAAATACCCAGGGAGAATATTACCCTCCTTTTGGAGATATTCAACTGAACGGTTTCTTTAGCATTTTTGTTTTTTGCATTAAAACTGAGGCGTTCGGCATACCATTTGGCAATCCGCAACAGTACCAAAATCCCGGTGAAAGCGATAAGGCAAAACCAGATCACGTTTGATTGTCCGTAAGGGATCACGATAAGAGCTGCAAGCAGCGGGCCAATAGCACTGCCAGCATTACCACCCAGCTGAAAAATAGATTGGGCCAGTCCTTTTTTACCTCCCGATGCTAAATGTGCTACCCGCGATGACTCCGGGTGAAATATGGATGAGCCAATACCAATAAGGCTTACGGCCATCAGCATAATATAAAAGTTGCCGGCAAAAGAGGCAAGCATCAGTCCGGATAGAGTGAAACCCATGCCAATTGCCAATGAATATGGTTTGGGTTTTTTATCGGTATAAAGGCCTACAAATGGCTGCAAAATAGAAGCGGTAATTTGATAGGTGAAGGTGATTAGCCCTATTTGGGTAAAGTTAAGACTAAACCGTTGCTTGATAAGCGGATAGATAGACGGTATAACCGACTGGAGCATATCATTGATAAAGTGTGCAAGGCTTATCGTAAACAAAATTGAATACACTGTTTGCTGAACCAATTTTTTAGGTTCGGGGATGATAGTTGTTGATGATGTAGATTCCATTAGTGACAGATTAAATTATAAAACATTATATCATCGGATGAATTTGATTAAATTTTTTAATATTGATGAATCTCCATAGCTGTATTCCAGGCCTGTTTCGAATCGCAATCGAGAATGTTTTTCAGGAGCTTTTCATGAAGGTGCTGGGTTTCGATAAAAGTGCGCGTATCGGGGTGGATTTCAGTGAACCAGTTTTTTAGGTGTACTGCCGCCGTTTTATATAAATCGCTCAGGATCTCATTTTTTGATGCTTCCGCGATAGCAATATGAAATTTAACATCGGCATCAATACATTCTTCCAGCAGCCCGGCTTCGGCAGTTCTTTTCCGGGTTTCCAAATGGCTTTTCATGGTAAAAATATCCTTCTGTGAGCGGTTTATAGCGGCTTTTTCCGCTATTTTCATCTCCAGTAACTGCCTTACCTCGTCAAGATCTTGTGATCGGGCGCGTTTAATACGGGCCTCCATTGGCTCCGGATTAGCAGTAGTGCGCTCTACAAAAGTTCCGGCACCCTGCTGAATCCTGAGCAGACCCGATTGTACCAGGCTTTTGGTTGCCTCGCGAATGCTTGAGCGGCCAACGCCAAACTCGGCCATGAGCTCTGGTTCGGTAGGGAGTTTATCATTGATTTGATACCTGCCCCCGGCTATCTGCTCTTTCAGTTTCCCGGCAATCTCCTCAGCCAGCGATTTTTTAATAATTTTGCTCATTTGTAAATCATCAGATGAATTGCAAAGATATAGGTTTGTTTGAGAAATAAAAGTTATTTTGGGATCAAAATCTATTTTAAAAAAAATAGTGCCAATTATTAGCCGGTGTTTTCTAAAGCATTAATATATATTTAAATTTAGCTTAACATTCGTGCCGTTACTTTGATGCCATAAAAATACCCCTTGTGAAACAATATTCGGATGCACAACTTTTACTTGAACTGCAGGGCGGTAATGATGGGGCATTCAGGGAAATTTATGAGCGTTATGCTGATAAATTAATTGCTTTCGCGTTAAAGAAAACACAAAATGAGGATGAAGCGATGGATATGGTACAGGAGCTGTTCCTCTCCATATGGAAAAATCGCAATACTATCCAGGTAAATGGTGCGCTTGAAGCCTACCTCATGGTTTCTGTTAATTACATGAGCTATAAGTGGTATAAAAAGCAAAGCAGCAAGCCACGCCCGTTAGATGATGTTTCCGAATTACAGGAAACTTACGAGCATACCACCGACCAAAAACTTTCCCTTGCCGAATTGCACCTGTTGATAAACCAGGAAATTGCGGATATGCCCGAAAAGATGCGCCAGGTGTATTTGTGCAGCCGTGAGCAGGACATGACCGGCCCGCAGATTGCCGAGTTTTTAGGCTTATCACACCAAACAGTGCGCAACCAGATCAGCAACGCCTTAAGCAGGTTAAGAAAATCCGTACAGAAATATTATAACGTTATCCCTTTTGACAATTACGGCCGCTTTTTGCTGCTGATAATTTTTTTCAAACGCTTATAGTACACTCTTCTTTTCCCGGTCACTTATCAGGTATAAAGCTCCTGTTAGGTGAACCAAAAAGAAATAAAAAGACTACTCCATAAGTTTAACGCTGGTAAATGCACCGACGACGAACTACTGCTTTTACAGCAATTAATGCACAACCTCGATACGGATGTCAAAGCCGGTGATAAGATTAAAGCCCTTAAGCAACCGCTTTGGGAACGTATAGAAAAGCAAACCATAGGTAAAGGAAAAGTACGCAGGTTAAATACTGTCTGGTTAAAAGTTGCTGCAGCTGTGTTGGTTGCTGTATGTGCCGGACTGTTCTATTCAAAATTGGCTACCCATAAAAATGAGCCAATTGCTTACCAGGTACTCACTGCCCCTAAAGGTAGTATGAAACAGGTAATGCTGCCTGATAGTACCACAGTTCAGTTAAACGCAGGTACTACGTTAAAGTTCCCGGTTAGTTTCGGCGATGCGAAAAGGGAAGTAACGCTGATAAATGGCGAGGCCTTTTTTGATGTGAAACATGATGTTAAAAGGCCGTTCATGGTGCATACTGCAAAAGTTACCACCCAGGTATTAGGAACATCGTTCAATATTAAATTTTATAAGGAGCTGCGCGATCTGCAGGTTTATGTGAACAGTGGTAAGGTTGAGGTGCATGATCAACACCATACGTTAGGATTTTATACCCCGCGGCAGCAACTAACCTACAATAAACAGCATGAAAGTTTTACACGCCAGGAACTAATGGCCGATCATGCGCTGAGCTGGATGCACGATGAGTTAATACTGGATAATGTGTCATTTAAGGAGATCACCGTTTATCTGCAAAACCGGTATAACGTGAATTTTAAATACGGTGAGAAACGGCTGGCACAGCAACACTATTCGGTAAGGTTTTCAAATAAGCTGAGTATTAAGCAAGTGTTGGATATACTTCAGTTTATTGACGGCCGAAAGTATAAATTAAACGGAGATATGGTAATTATTAAATAATAATATAAAAGAGAAACCAATGCCTGCTACGAACAAGCACTGGCTTAATTAAGTGTAGCTGCCAAAACTAAAAGCCAACAGGCAGTTACTAATCACTTTAAAAACAAATGTATGGAAAAATCTTTAACCCGGATTTCAAGAAGATCAATCACCGCAATTTTATTGCTGGTAACAACTCTGACGGCATTATTGCCGGTACATGCTTCGGCCGAACGTAGTGCATCACTGATGGATCAGCCGGTAACTGTAAAGTTTGCCGATGAAACCATGGATGCTTCGCTCGAAAAGCTCAAAAAAGCGGTTAATACCGTTGCATTTAATTACAAGATGGATGATGTGGCCGCGGTAAAAGTAAAGGCAAACTCATTTGTAAACAAACCCTTAAAAGATGTACTTAACGCGTTAACTGCCAATACACAATTGGAGTATCGGGAAAAGTATGGTACCATCATCATCTCGCACAAAAAAATGGTGCGCGCCCCCGAAAAAATTACTGTTACCGGAACGGTGACCGATAAGGATGGTCCGCTTGCAGGCGTGGCCGTGCGCAGCAAAACATCAACCGCCGCTACTTCAACCGATATTAACGGTAATTTTAAAATTACTGTTGAAAAGGGCGAAGTGCTGGTTTTTAGCTTTATTGGTTATAAAAGCCGCGAAGTTGCTGCCAGTCAATCGCCGCTTAGCATTACTTTGGAGGCTGACGTTACCGGTTTAAATGCTGTAGTAGTGGTAGGTTACGGTACGCAAAAAAACACCGACGTAACCGGTTCGGTAGGGTCATTAAAAGTAACCAACGTTAAAGACCGTTCGGTGGGTTCGGTGACCGAAATGCTGCAGGGACAAATTGCCGGTGTTACAGTTTTGAACGAAGGTGGTGACCCAACTTCGGGCCCAAGCATCAGGTTACGCGGTCAAAGCTCTTTTAACAATGAAGGCCCGCTAATGGTTGTTGATGGTACTATTTACAATGGCGGCCCGATCGATCCTTCAGATATCGAGTCTATCGACGTATTGAAAGATTCATATGCTGCTATCTACGGTGCTAAAGCTGCCGGTGGTGTGATATTGATCACCACCAAACATGGTAAACAAGGCAAAACCAATCTTGAAATAACTGCTAAAGGCGGAGTTCAAAATGCTTTGAAGATTTTACAGGCTTTAAACGCCGCAGATTATGCAGATGCTATCAACACAGCTTATGATAATGCAGGCAAAACCCGTTTACCGGCATTTGATGCAACTGTAAACCCCGATTCGCGCATTACCCGCACTAACTGGACTGATGCTTTGTTTAGAACAGGTCACATCCAGGACTATAACCTGAATATTAGCGGCGGCAGCGAAAAATCCACTTTCTATATTTCGGGCGGCTATCGTAAAAATGATGCTATCCTGTTAAACACTAACGCTATCCGTTATAACTTTCGTGTAAACTCTGATCACCAGATCAATAACTGGTTAAAGATAGGCGAGAACTTTTCTTACTCTTATAACAACGGACAAGGAGCTAATACTACAAGCGCTTATACAGGTGCTATTTTATCAGCTATATTTTACCCTCCAAACGCTTCTATCTATAATGCTGATGGCAGCTTTGGTGGTGTGCCAGCCCAATACGCAGGTTCATACGGCGACGTTATTAACCCGGTTGCTTATTTAAAGCGTTTGGATAACAGCGATGCTGTAAACAGCTTCAATGTTAACCCGTATGTTGAAATAAACCTGATTAAAGGTTTAAAATTCCGCTCAAACCTGGGGATTACTAAAAACTCTGAAACCATTAAAAACTTTAGCACAAGGGTGTTGGAGCCCGGCAAAAAGTTTTTTGATAACTTCCTGTTCCAGGAGCAAAACAATACACGTACCATCCTGGCCGAACAGACCTTAAACTTCGACAGGACTTTTGGTAATCACCATGTGAGTGCTTTGGCAGGTTATACTTATCAGAATGATACCCAGGAGTTTTTTAGCGTTAACACTGATAACTACCTGAGCGAAGATCCTGCTTATCGTTATATCATCAACGGCAGCCTTAACCCAACAGGCGTACCGCTACAAGGCAACAAGAACGAATCTGCTTTGATCTCATACCTGGGCAGGATCGGTTATGATTATGCAGGTAAATACTTTATCAACGGTATCATCCGTCGTGATGCTACTTCATTGTTAACAAGTAAAAACCGCACTGAAGTTTATCCTGGTGTATCTGCAGGCTGGTTAATCAGCAAGGAATCATTTTTTCCTACCGATGCTCTGGTGTCATTTGCTAAGTTAAGGGCAAGTTACGGTCAGTCGGGTAACCTTGCAGGTTTGCCAAGCTTCCCTACTTCAGTTTCTTTAAGTAAAACTGCGGGCTATTTAGGCAATCCGGCTACAGCTATTACCGGTTCGGCTGTTGATGGTTTGGCCAACCTTAATCTTAAATGGGAAAAAGCTACGCAAACCGATATCGGTGTTGACTTAGGCCTGATGAATGGCAAGGTCAATATTACTGCCGATGTATTCCAGAAAAGAAATACACGTTTCCTGTTCCAACCGCCGGTTGCCGCGGTTTATGGCGTGTCAAACCCTCCGTTTGTTAACGGTGGTCAAATCACAAACAGGGGTATCGAGTTAGCGGTTAAATACCAGGGTGCTGTTGGCGAATTCCATTATAATTTAGCAGCTAACGGATCATACATCAAAAACAAAATTGACAACATCCTTCCGGGTCAGCAAACCATCCTTTCTGGTCCAACAGTAAGGGATAACCTGGTGCCTGTATGGTTACAACAGGGGTATTCTTTGTATTCGTTCTTTGGATACAAAACCGCGGGTTTATTCCAATCGCAGGATGAGGTAAATAATTATAAAGGATCTTCGGGTGCGCTTATTCAGCCAAATGCAAAACCAGGCGATATCAAATTCCAGGACCTTAACAATGACGGTAAAATAACCGAAGCTGATAAAACTTACCTCGGCACACCGTTTCCTAAATTTAGCTATGGCTTTACAGCAAACTTTAGCTACGGCCCGTTTGATATGAGCGTGTTTTTACAAGGCGTTGCCGGTAATAAACTTTTCAATGCGGTTAAATACACTGGTTTAAATGCATCTATCCAAAACTATAACCTGCTGACCGACGCTAAAAATGCCTGGACACCAACCCATACCAACACCAATATCCCGCGCTTATCTGCAAGTGATGCAAACGGCAACTTTGGTAACGTATCTGACTTTTATGTAGAGAACGGTTCATACATGCGCATCAAAAACGTAACCCTTGGTTATACTTTACCAAAAGCACTGATAACAAAAATTGGAGTACGTAGCGCCCGCATTTTCGCCAATGCGCAAAACCTGGCAACATTTACTAAATACACAGGTCTTGATCCGGAGGTTGGCATCAATCAAAACGGTATTGATTTAGGCTTGTACCCGCAGTCGAGGATCATTTTAGTTGGTGTTAACGTAGGCTTATAAGAAATCAGGAACCATAATTAAGGAGAAACAGAGATGAAATTTAAAAATATAATTAGCAAAGGCTTAATGGGTGTAATGGTTATTGCACTGGCCCAAAGCTGTAAAAAAGGCACTTTAGATAATATTAAACCAACCGGTACGCCAACAAGTACTAACTTCTGGAAAACAGCTGCCGATGCGCAGGCGGCTGCCAATGGTTTATACGAAAAACAAAGCAACAGCGAGGATATGTATGGCCGCGGTTTCTTTTGGTTCATTAATGCAAGTGATGACATGGTTGTGGGCCGTACATCTGCCGACAGGGAAAATATCAAAAACTTTATCTGTACAGGTAATGAAAGCAGTATTTATGCGCCCTGGCAGCTGCACTTCGTGGTAATGAAACGCGCCAATGACGTGATCAACAACGTGCCGAATATCAACATGGATGCAGCTACTAAAAACTTTATTTTGGGCCAGGCTTACTTTATCCACGCTGTGATGCACCTGGAGATAGCTGATTTGTATGGATCAGACAAACAAGGTGCCCCTGTACAAAATCGTACTAATGCGCTGGCTTTCCCTGCTCAGTTGCCGTCGGTAAAAGATAATTATGCTTATATCGTGGCTGATTTGAAAAAGGCATCTTCTTTATTACCTTATTTTGATAAGCTTGCCGCAACCGATAAGGGCCGCGCGCATAAAACTGCTGCTTTGGCTTATCTCGCTAAAACTTACCTGCATGCCAAGGACTACGCCAATGCCGAAAAATATGCCGATTCGGTTATCCTGAGTGGTAAGCACGCATTGCTAAACAATTATGCTGATGTATTTAAGATTGCTAATAACTATAGCTCAGAATATATCTGGTCGATTGCCAGCAGCCTGAATGGCCAAAGCATTCTGCCGGGCGCAATGCTGGAGAATAAAGGCTGGGGCTTATATAATGGTTTTGGTTATTTTCAACCGACAAAAGAACTGGTTGATGAATTTGAGGCCGGTGATAAAAGGCTTGCGGCTACGATCCTTCAAAAAGGCGATAGCTTCCAGTATTTCGGAGAAACTTATACTTACCCGATTGGCGGCAAAAGCAACAGCTTAACCGGTTACCAGTTTAATAAATATATGGAGCCTTTTAGTTATGCAGGCGGCATCCACGTAAGCCCTAACGGCGATGAGCCTTCTACAGACTTAAACGTGCCATTATTACGTTATGCAGAGATCTTACTGATTAAGGCCGAAGCCCAGATCATGCAGGGTAAAAATGGTGACGCTGCCCTTAACCAGGTGCGTATACGTGCAGGTTTAAACCCAATTACCAACGCAACCATGGCTAATCTGAAACATGAACGCCGTGTTGAGCTGGCAGGGGAGTGGAGCGATCGCAATTTCGACCTTGTACGCTGGGGCGATGCGCAGACAATTTACGCAAAACCGTTACATGGTTCGGATGGTTCAGTTGTGTGGAAAGCTCGTAACTTTGACCCGGCGAGGGATAACGTTTGGCCTATTCCGCCAAAGGATATCCAGATAAGCCAGGGGCAGCTGAAACAGAATGCCGGCTGGTAATTGACACATTGAAACTTAAAAAACCGGGCAAAGCCCGGTTTTGCTATATCTATACTAAATGAAAAAAAGTACTACCCTGATTACGCTGGCAGCGCTGCTGGCAAACGTCGGTTTAACGGCCAATGCGCAGGTCAAAAATTACACCGTAACCGATGCGCATTCCCACAACGATTACAAAAACAATATTCCTTTTTACCGGGCCTACGAAAAGGGGTTCGGTTCTATCGAGGCCGACTGTTATGCGGTTAACGGGCAGTTGATGGTGGCGCACGATAAAAAGGAGATTGACGCCAAAAGGTCGTTGAAGATCTTGTACATCGACCCGCTGATTGAAAAACTGAAACGCGATCCACAGCGTCATTTAAGACTGCTTATTGAAATTAAGGAAGATCATAAAGCGGTATTGCCGCTGGTGATTAAAGAATTGAAACCGCTTGAGCAGTATCTTGATTATGATGGCCACCCCGGCAGGTTATCAATAGTAATGACCGGCGCGGTACCCCCTCCGGCAGAAATGACCAATTATCCGGCCTGGATCTCTTTTGATGTTGACCATATGAACGGCTTTACACCGGCGCAATGGAAAAAGATTGGGCTGGTAAGTTTTCCGTTTGGCAAATACATGCACTGGAATGGTAAAGGTGTGTTGAATAACGAAGAGATTGCGAGTATAAAAGCGGGGATAGATAGCGTACATAACTCCGGTAAAAAGGTGCGTTTTTGGGAAACTCCTGATACCAAGAGTAGCTGGCTGGCGCTGATCCGTTTAGGTGTTGATGTAATTGGCACCGATAAAATAGAGGAGCTTGGCGATTTTCTGAACAAGAAGCCAGCAAGTGAATATACTGCTCCTCAACCATACGCTATTTATAAGCCGACTTACAAATCAGATGGTACAGTTAAGAAAGTCAAAAATATCATTTTGTGCATTGGCGATGGCATGGGTTTATCACAGATCTATTCAACCTACACAGCCAACCGCGGCCAGTTGAATATTTTCCAGATGCTGAATATCGGTTTTTCGGTTACTAATTCTGCCGATGCTTATATCACCGACTCTGCTGCCGGGGCAACCGCTTTTGCATCGGGCCAAAAAACTAACGATAGGGCTATAGGTGTCGATCCGTCAGGCAAACCATTGAAATCATTGGCTGATTACAGTGCGGAAGCTGGTAAAAAGACCGCCGATATCGTGGCTTGTGAATTGACAGACGCAACTCCGGCGGCATTCTACGCTCATGATTCGGAGCGGAGCCATTCAATAGCTATCGCAAATCAAATTACTTCATCGCCAATTGATATTTTCTTAGGCTCATCTTATAAAGATTTTATCTGGCCGGTTAATGGTGAAAGTCCTGTTGATAAAATGAAAAAGAGGGGATACACGGTGATCCGCAACTTTGATGAGTTTTTGAATAGCTCGGCCCCGAAAATCCTTGCTTTGATGGATGACAGCGTAACCCGCCCGAAAATGGAAGGCAGGGGGAATTATCTGCCGCTGGCATTTAACAAAGTAACCCAAACGTTCAAAAATGCTCCCAAAGGTTTCTTTATGATGATTGAAGGTTCGCAGATTGATCACGGTGGCCATGCCAATAACCTGAAACAAGTAATAACCGAAAACAGCGACTTTGATCGTGTAGTTGGCGACGCCCTGAAGTTTGCTGATGAAGATGGCGAAACCCTGGTAATTGTAACTGCTGATCATGAAACGGGTGGCTTAACCCTGCTTGATGGCAGTATTAACAACGGTTACGTATGGGGCGATTTTAGCACCAACGATCATACCGGTACCCCGGTTCCGGTGTTTAGCTACGGGCCGCATTCCCTGGATTTCAGAGGGGTTTATAGTAATACCGAGATATTTAACAAGATTAAGTCGTTGTTGCAGTAGCTGCCGTAGCTTAATGGAGCGTTTAAAGCCTAACGAAGCCTTTAAAACTTCGTTAGGCTAATGCTGTTTTGATGAGATTTATAGCTTAATTGACAGATACAATACAGCGGCAATGGAAGCCCCAACCAATGGGCCGATAATCGGGATCCATGCATAAGCCCAATCGCTGGTGCCTTTGCCTTTTATAGGTAGCAGCATATGCATAAAGCGCGGCCCAAGATCACGGGCCGGGTTGATAGCATAGCCGGTAGTGCCTCCTAATGATAAGCCGATCACCCAAACCAGTAATGCTACCGGGATTGCGCCTACTGAACCCAGGCCAATAGGGGTTTTAGCTGGAGTGATTTCGGCACCGGCTATGTAGAAAATGGTAAAGAGCAATACAAAAGCACCTGTTACCTCGCTGGCAATGTTTGATATATAATTGCGTACGGCAGGACCAGTGCAAAATACAGCCAATATAGAAGCCGGATCATTTGTTCGTTTAAAATGATCATAATACATTACCCAAACTAAAAATGCACCAATACAAGCACCCGCAAATTGGGCAATAATGTAGGGTACAACGTTGGCCCAGGCAAACTTATCCGCAATAGCGAGTGCTATGGTTACTGCAGGGTTAAGGTGCGCGCCGCTATAAGGACCTGCAACAACTACCCCTACAAAGACGGCTAATCCCCAGGCGGTGGTAATTACTATCCATCCGCTGTTAT
This sequence comes from Mucilaginibacter sp. SJ, assembly GCF_028993635.1. NCBI lineage: Bacteria > Pseudomonadati > Bacteroidota > Sphingobacteriia > Sphingobacteriales > Sphingobacteriaceae > Mucilaginibacter > Mucilaginibacter sp. SJ. The sequence continues at coordinate 1,675,721 of NZ_CP118631.1, read as the reverse complement.
TTCCTTTAGTATCTTTTAAAACTACGTTGGCCACTACACCATCACCCAATAATATCAGGAGCATGGTGCCTATCAGTTCGGCTACAAATGGAGACATGTTAAAATATTTTAAAGATGGATATTAAATAACTGTTATAGGATTGCCGGCGTTCGACCAGCATTGAGCAGTGCTTACCGCGCGTTTCCAGCCGGTAATGCCCGATTTTACTTCGTCAAGATCGTTGGCCGGATTAAATTCGGCTTCGGCTGCCCACAAGTGCTGAATTTCGGCTATATCTTTCCAATAGCCTACAGCCAGCCCGGCCATATAGGCTACGCCAAGTGCTGTAGTTTCGGTAACTTGGGGCCGGATCACTTTGCAGTTCAACACGTCTGATTGAAACTGCATCAGCAGGTTATTGGCTGTTGCGCCGCCATCCACGCGCAGTTCTTTTATCTCCATGCCTGCATCAGCCTCCATTGCTTTAAGTACATCCATAGTTTGGTAGGCTATCGATGCCAGCGCGGCCCTTGAAATATGGGCGGCTGTAGCGCCGCGGGTTAGTCCAACAATAGCGCCGCGAACTTCCGGGTCCCAGTAGGGGGCGCCCAAACCTGCAAACGCGGGTACAAAGTAAACGCCCGCGGTATCTTTTACCGAGGTAGCCAGTTTTTCAACATCGGCCGATGTTTTGATGATACCCAGGCCATCGCGCAGCCATTGCACTACTGCGCCGCCTATAAAAATGCTGCCTTCAAAAGCATAGGTGATTTCGCCGTTTATTTTCCAGGCGATGGTGGTAAGCAGGTTGTTTTTTGATTTGATAAACTCGTGCCCGATATTCATCAGCATAAAACAGCCGGTGCCATAGGTGTTTTTAACCATGGCTTTGTCAATACACATTTGCCCGAATAAGGCTGCATGCTGATCTCCTGCTATGCCTGCTATCGGGATCCGTTGTGCAAACAAATTATTGGCTGTTTGCCCATATAGCTCGCTCGACTGTTTTACTTCGGGCAGGATACTTTTGGGGATGTTGAATAGTTGTAACAACTCCTCGTCCCATTGTTGTGTGCGAATGTTGAACAGCATGGTACGGCCGGCATTGGTTACATCGGTAGCGTGAACTTCGCTGCGGGTTAGCTGCCAGATGAGCCAGCTGTCAACCGTGCCAAAGGCCAGTTCGCCGGCTTCGGCCTGTGCCCTGGCACCTTCAACATTATCCAGGATCCATTTTATTTTTGAGCCCGAAAAGTACGCATCTATTACCAGGCCTGTTTTATCGCGGATCATATCACTGTGGCCGCCTTGTTTTAGTTCATCGCAAAAGGCGGCAGTGCGCCTGTCCTGCCAAACAATGGCATTGTGGATGGGTTCACCGGTTTTGCGGTTCCAAACTATGGTGGTTTCGCGCTGGTTGGTGATGCCTATGGCTTTGATATTGCCGCCGCCCAGGCCTGCTTTTGCAATGGCCTCAGCGGCAACACCAATCTGGCCAGCCCAAATCTCGTTAGGGTCATGCTCAACCCAGCCGGGTTTAGGAAAATACTGTTTAAATTCTTTTTGTGCCGACGCAATAATTTTGCCTGCATGATCAAAAATTATGGCCCGTGAGCTGGTAGTACCCTGGTCGAGCGCTAAAATATATTCCTGCATAATTTGGTTTGGTTTACCTTGGTTTATTTATTGAATATCACATTAAATTTTATTTTAATGTGGTGTTAGTATGTAATTTTTTGCTGTTTCGTTAAATGCTTTAACCTGTGCTGTTTCCCATGCGGCATCTTTTCCCAATTCACCGGCCATTAGGCGGGCTACTTCGGGCGCCATTTCGACAGCCAAACGGGCATCTAAAAAAAGCACACGGGTACGGCGGGCTAATATATCCTGAACAGTGCGAGCCATTTCATTTCTTACCGACCAGATCACCTCCGCTTTAGTGTATTTATCTTTTGGATGAACAGGGTTTTTCCAGTCGGGTTTTTCATTATATAAAGCCAGAATCTTTTCAATGTCGGTACCATAAACAAACATGGGGTTTGTGCGGTCGGGGTTGGGGCAACTGCCATGGATGGGTAAAGATGCAGTTTTACAAGGTGTGTTTGTAAGCCCGCCTGTTTCAATAGCCTTGTCAACAATATCCTCGGCCATTTTGCGGTAGGTGGTCCACTTGCCGCCTGTTATGGTAATTAAACCTGATGCGGAAACGATCAGTTTATGGCTCCGCGAAATTTCTTTTGTTTTTGAGGACCCATCTTGTGGGGCGGCAAGTGGCCTTAAGCCTGCAAATACACTTAAAACATCTGCACGGGTAGGAACTTTGGTAAGATATTTGCCTGCGGTCCTTAAAATAAATTCCACTTCCTCATCCAGCGCCACCGGCTCAAGGCTGTGTGAGTTGATAGGGGTATCCGTAGTACCTATCAATAGTTTCTCATGCCACGGAACCGCAAAAAGCACACGCCCATCTTCCGTTTTAGGGATCATCAGGGCATCATCCGCCGGTAAAAATGAATGGTCGAGCACAAGGTGTACACCCTGGCTTGGCCTTACCATCGGTTTCTTTTCGGGCGTATCCATTTTAAGTACATCGTCAACAAAAACGCCGGTAGCATTGATCACTGTTTTAGCCTTTAATTGGTAGCTGGTGCCAGTTTCTAAGTCGATAGCTTTAACTCCCGTAATTTTACTGGCTGTATCTTTAATCAACCCGGTTACTTTAAAATAGTTCAGTAGGGTAGCGCCCTGTTCAATGGCCGTTTGCGCCAGGTTGATGGCGAGCCGGGAATCATCAAACTGCCCGTCGTGATAAACAACGCCGCCGTGAAGTCCTTTTTCCTGAATGCCCGGCAACCGTTTTAGCGTTTCTTTTTTAGAAATATGTTTTGCCCTGCCAAAGCTTAGCTTGCCGGCGAGCAAATCATAAATGCTGAGGCCTATGGTATAAAAAATACCGTCCCACCAGGAGTAATTAGGGATGATGAAACTTTCGTTTTTTACCAGGTGCGGCGCGTTTTTTAATAATAATCCCCGCTCACGTAAAGCCTCACGCACAAGGCCTATGTCGCCCTGTGCCAAATATCGTACGCCGCCGTGTACCAGCTTGGTCGCGCGGCTTGATGTTCCTTTGGCAAAATCGGATTGTTCAAGTAATAATACAGAGAAACCGCGTGAGGCTGCATCAACCGCAGCGCCGAGTCCCGTAGCTCCGCCGCCTATAATGATCAGGTCCCGGATCTTTTCGGTATCGTTAATATCGCAGAGGTTGGCCTCTCTTGTAAATTGATTCATTTTATTTCGATATTTAATCAAATATATGAAATCGAAATAAAATAAAACTAAATGAAATTAAAAATAATTTTGTTTGCTTACATTTGACTTATAGAGGTCATGTCAGGCCTTATCAAACATTACAATCAAGTTTTCTGTTTAATTTAGCGATTATGAGTAAAAACACCGACCGGCATAAGTTTATCCTGCAAAAAGTTGATACAGATGGTTTTGTAAATGTGCAGGACCTGAGCCATCAGCTAAGTGTTTCGGAAGTTACCATCCGAAAGGACCTGAAACTTTTGGAAGACAAAAATCTGCTTTTCAGAACGCACGGTGGTGCAAGTAAAACAAACCCATACGCCAATGACCGGCCGGTAGCTGAAAAGGAAAAGCTGAACGCCCCCGAAAAGAAAAGGATAGCGGCTGAAGCTGCGGCGAGGATAGATACTAATGATTCGGTTATTATAGCCTCAGGTACCACAATGCTCGCCCTTGCCCGTGCCATGCAGCCTAATAAGCATCTTACGGTAGTCACCGCAGCTTTGCCGGTAGCGCTTGAACTTTTGCAGCATCCACAGGTTGATATTGTTCAATTGGGGGGACAAATGCGAAACACATCCTCATCGGTAACCGGCAATTATGCCGAATTAATGCTGGATGATATGTTATGCGGTGTATTGTTTTTAGGGGTAGACGGCATAGATCCTGAAATAGGCTTAACTACTACCAATTTGTCCGAAGCACGGCTTAACCAAAAAATGATCAATGCAGCCCAAACTACCATTGTATTAGCAGATAGCACTAAATTCGGTAAGCGTGGATTAGCAAAGATCTGCTCGTTGGATCAGATCAATGAGATCATCACCGATAGCGGTATCAGTCTGGCAATGCTCAAGATGCTGGAAGAAAAAGGGGTGAAGGTAACGGTTGTTTAGTTTATCCTTTTCCTGACGACGACCTCACAATCAATTGTGTATCCACCTTTTCGGTAGTAAATTCTTCAATCGGCCATTTGCTTTCTATGGTTTTAATAAGCATTTCTGTAGCCATTTGCCCTATCTGGAAGGCAGGCTGGCGTACCACGGTTAACGGCGGATCAAACAGGTCAACAACATCCGAATTGGTGAATCCTGCTATCGCAATATCTCCCGGAACTTTTAAGCCCCATTTTTTTAATATCGATATACTGCTGATGGTGAGCCTGTCGCTGCCACTAAAAATAGCCTCCGGCTTATCGTCCAATGCCAGCAATTCTTTCAGCACAATCTCCACTTCGTCGTGAATCATACCGCCATGGTTGCAATGTTTAAGATACTCCGGCCTGAACTCAATGCCGTGTTGATCAAGCGCGGCCTTATAGCCTTCAAAGCGCTCATGGCTTATAAGCAGGTTATTTGAATTGGTAAGGTGGGCTATTTTGGTAAAACCCGAATTGATCAAAGCTTCGGTGCCATTAAATGAGCCCTGAAAGTTATTTGCTATTACCTTATGGGTATTCAGGTCGGGGGCTGCCCTGTCAAAAAATACAATAGGAAAGCCTTTATCCAGCAGGTATTTATATTGGGATGTATCGGTTGTTTGGGCCGACAATGATACCAGCAAGCCATCCACATGTCTGGATAGCAAGTGTTTTACATTGGCACTTTCCCGGTCAAATGATTCATGTGTTTGGGTGATGATAACGTGGTATCCCCGGTTATACGCTATGGATTCGATACCGTTAATGGCTTGCGAAAAATAATCATTGGCTACCTCGCATACTACTACACCTATCGAGTGGCTTTTTTGCTCTTTAAGACTTAAAGCAATAGGATTGGGCCGGTAGTTTATCTTTTCGGCGTACTCAAGGACAAGCTTTTTGGTTTCGGTACCTATTTCGTAACTCCCGTTAAGCGCCCTTGATACCGTTGATGTTGACACACCTAAAGCCTTGGCAATATCCTTAATGGTAACTGATTCAAACATAATTTAATCCGGCAGCAGGTTTTTAAATATTCAGGCAAACATTTGATACGGGCTAAGTTATTTTAAAAAATGAAATAATTGAGTGTTTTACATTGTCAAAAGGGTATGACTTTTTGGCGATGATTTCTTCAATTCCGGCAAAAGCAATTTTATAGCAAGTTAATTGTGTTATTGATTTTTAAAGTAGGTGTAAAATTATTGTTATAATTATTACATTGTACCTGATTTCAATTGTAAAACGTTTTGTCCCCTGGTTAAGCTATGTCTCACGAACAAATTGTTCATGACGATCATAATACTGCTGTCTGGCTTGCTTTTAAAGAAGGCAGTTGGGATGCCTACACGCAATTATATAACCGGCATTTTAAAATCCTCAATAACTACGGACATAAGTTTACAAGGGATGTTAACGTAATTGAGGATGCGATCCACGATCTTTTTATCAGGCTGTGGACAAACAGGGTAGGGCTTGGCACCCCGGTTTCGGTAAAAAACTATCTTTTCAAATCCCTGCGCAGCATTATTTTTCGTAAGCTGCAGTCAAAATCACGCTTTGTCGACCTGGAAGATGAGGCGGAGCACAACTTTCCTTTTGAAATTTCATTCGACCAGCAGCTCATCGCCGATGAGGAAGAACAGGAATTACAGAAGAAAATTAAATTTCATGTAAAAGCTTTACCTGCCCGGCAGCAGGAAATCATATACCTGCGTTTTTATGAAGGGTTAAGTTATGATGAAATAGCCGATATTATGGGGATAAACATTAGTTCGGCTTATAAACTGATCTATAAAGCTTTCGATAACCTGCAGGATGTGCTCAAAGTTTCCAAATTGGCTATCGTTTTAGCCCTGTATTCGTGCTTCTGCATAAATAATCATTAAAAATTAAATTTTTTTTCAGTTTGTAGGGATAATTAGGGTAGGGTGCTGTCTATAAGGATAAAATAACACCTTATAACCAATGCAGACCGCCAAATACAGTAATTATACCCTGCCGGATTTTTTAGAAGATGATGATTTTCTCCGTTTTGTGATTCGCCCTTCACACAACGATACCGTTTTTTGGCAGCAGGTTATAGCTAAATACCCACAGCAAAAGGAAACAATTGCCGAAGCTTCAAAAATTATTACCGCATACCGTAAGCAGGATGTTTTTACCAACGAGGATAACCAGTCAAAAGTTTGGCTCCGGATTGAATCAACACTGCAAAAGGACCAGGTTAAATCAAAAATATTCACTTTAAACAGATACCTCCGTATCGCCGCGATATTATTGCTGGTATCGTCTATCGGCATCTCCTTATGGCTTATCAAAGGCAGGCAAAATGAAATTGATACCACTTTTGGCGAGCTGCGTACCGTTACCCTGCCCGATGGCTCAACCGTGGTGCTCAATGGTAATTCAAAGTTAGCTTACTCCAATAACTGGGACAAAAATTCAAGAGAGGTTTGGATTACCGGTGAAGCATTGTTTAATGTAAAGCATATCAATAAAGATCCGCGTCATGTAAAAACTACCGAAAGGTTCATCGTTCATTGTACCGACGTTAATATAGAGGTTTTAGGTACAACCTTTAACGTACGTAACCGGCATGATAAAACCAATGTAGGCCTGGTATCGGGAAAAATCAGGCTTGATTATATCAACCCGGTATCAAAAAGCGAGTCGCTGGTAATGAAATCCGGCGATTATATTGAATACGCGCACAAAAAGCTGGTAGCCCGTACCAAACTGGCAGCTCCCGAAAAAATTACCAAGTGGGTAAACCATCAGCTTGTTTTCAATAATGCTACCCTGGCACAGATCAGCGAAACCATGGCCGATGATTACGGTTATCACACCGCGTTTTCCGATCCGGCCCTCTCTGCCCTTAAAATTGAAGGCGAGATCAATGTGCCTGATGTTGATGAATTGATAGAAACAATATCGACCACACTCCCTGTGAAAATTACCCGAACAGACAAAAATATCACTATAACAAAATTAAACCCCTAAACGAATAACTTATGCGAAAACTCGACTCATCAAATTTTTTAAGATGTTGCTGTTTCCTGATGGTGTTGCTTGGCCGGTCGGCGTATGGCTATGCCCAAATGGCATTAACCAGCAACAACAGGGTACATGCCCGGAGCTTCAATTACCCGGCATCACAGGCTACCGAAAGTAAGATGCTTTTGAAGGATGCACTTGAAAACCTCAAAAAGCAATTCAATGTACAAATTGCTTACCAGGAAGGTTTGCTTGACAATAAATTTATACCGGCAAGCTTATTTAACAACGCTAAACAGCTCACACTTGATGATAACCTCAGGCAATTGCTGTCGGCATTTCAGCTTGAATATCGTAAGATCAATGAAAGCCAGATTTCCATATTCGCCACAAAAGAAATTACCTCCAACACAACTGTTGCAGCAGTTGTGTTAACAGGTAAAGTGCTTGATGCTAACGATAGCCAGCCCGTTATTGGTGCATCAGTTTATTTGAAGAACGATAACAAGGTTGGTACTACAACTGATGTGTCAGGTAACTTTAAATTGCTTATTCCCGACAAGTATTCGGGCAAATCAATAACCCTGGTAATTGCCTTTGTTGGCTATGTTCAGGAAGAAGTTGCGGTAACTGACGCTTCGGCTCCTATCCAGATCAAACTGAAACAAAACAACAGTACTTTAAATGAGGTTGTGGTTACCGCCCTCGGTATCAGCAAGCAAAAAAAATCATTAGGTTATTCGGTTACCGAAGTGAAGGGCCAGGAATTTACCCAGGCCCGCGAAAATAACGTAGCCAATGCGCTTAGCGGTAAAGTGGCGGGTGTTAACGCAGCAGGTTTATCAACCGGTCCGGGTGGTTCAAGCCGGGTGGTAATCAGGGGTAACGGTGGGCTTGCAGGCGATAACCAGCCTTTATATGTGGTAAATGGTATGCCTATTGATAACAGCGTACCCGGCGGTGCTGCTACAGTTAACGGTATTACCAATAACGTTGACCGCGGCGACGGTATAGCAGCCATAAACCCCGACGATATCGAATCGATTAGTGTACTTAAAGGCGGTACGGCAGCGGCGCTTTATGGTTCACGGGCAGCAAATGGTGTTATTTTGATAACTACCAAGAAAGGCCGGATTCAGAAAGGAGTAGGGGTTGAGTTTAACTCGACAGCTACCTATGATAATGTTGCTGTATTCCCCGATTACCAGTATGAGTACGGGCAGGGCGACGGCGGCGTAAAGCCAACCACGCTGGCCGCCGCACAAGCAAGCGGCAGGCGCTCATGGGGATCAAAAATTGACGGCTCAACCGATTATGTAGCGGCCGACGGGCTTACCCATCCTTATTCGGCACAGAAAAATAACCTTAAAAATTATTATCAAACCGGCAGCACTTATACCAACAGCCTTGCTTTTTTAGGCGGTAACGAAGCTTTCACCTACAGGTTTTCGGCTGCTGATCTGAACAGTAAAGGTATTTTACCGGGCACTACTTATGATCGTAAAACCTTTAACCTTGCCCTGAATGGCAAATTGAGCGATAAGTTATCGATTGAAGCATTAGCGCAGTATAACATTGAAACCGGCCATAACCGTACCGGTGCTGGTGATGCCCTGGGTAACCCCAACTGGACCCCGCTTGAGGTAGCCAACACGGTTGACGTTCGCTGGCTTAAACCGGGTTATGATGCTTTGGGTAACGAACAGATCTGGAACGATGCATCTATCGCGTCAAACGGATATTTTGTGATCAATAAATACAAGGAAGATGACGTGAAGAACCGTTTTATTGGCCAGGGATCAGTTATTTACTCGCCCATAAAAAACCTTACTTTCAAAGCCACCATCAGCCGCGACTTTTTCAATTACAACTATACCAATATCTTGCCAACCGGTACATTGTATATACCCAATGGCCAGTATGCAGGCATCAAATCGGATGTAGCTGAAACCAATGAGCTGGCAACGGTTAATTACAAGACTAAGATCGTCAGCGATTTAAATGTAAATGTTTTGGGTGGCGTAAACAGTCGTAAAAACACAACAAACCAGTTAACGTTTAATGGTTCGCAATTTACTATTCCATATTTTTACAGCTTTACTAACCTCGCGGTTTCATCAACTACACCATACAATGCCAAAATTGTAACCAATTCGGTTTTTGGTTCGGCCGATTTTGATTACAAGAGCCTCGTGTTCCTGTCATTCACCGGCAGGAAGGATTGGTTTTCAACACTGAGTCCTAAAAGTAATAGTATCTTTTACCCAAGTATAGGCGGTAGTTTTATCCTGTCGGACGCGGTTAAACTCCCTGAGTTTTTTAACCTTGCCAAACTGCGCGCCTCATGGGCACAGGTAGGCGGCGGAGCCCCCGATCCGTATGTGATTAACCTTACTTACAGTAACGTACCAAGCGCCGGGCAGCCGCTGCAAAACGTAACCAGTAATAACATTACCAATAACAACCTTAAACCCTATACTTCAACTACGTTTGAAGGTGGCTTTGAGTTACAGATGCTTAAGAGCCGCTTAAGTTTGGATGTGACATTGTATGATCGTAAAACAACCAACGATATTGTAAATACCGCTATTTCTTCAACATCGGGCTATAATAATGTGATCCTGAACGTTGGGGAGGTAAGCAACAGGGGTATTGAGGTATTGTTGAATGGTACGCCTGTAAAAACACACAACTTTACCTGGAACGCGAGCTATAATGTGGCTTATAATGATAACAAAGTAGTTAAACTGGCTCCTGGTCTTAATACTATCCAACTCGCTACTTCGGTGGGTAACTGGGATATTTTAGATAACATTGAAGGTAAACCTTTTGGTATGCTGGTAGGTACCCGCATGCAAAGGGATGCTAATGGTACTGTAGTATTTAATGCCACAACAGGTTTACCGGTACAAACCCCGCTGCAACAGTTAGGTAAAAGCGTTGCCCCGCTTACTATGGGTTTAACCAACGAATTCAGGTATAAAAGAATTTCGTTAAGCTTTTTGGTTGATGGTAAGTTTGGTAACAAGGTGTTTTCGGTTATGGAAGTGTACGCCACCCGTTTGGGCTTAATGAAATCAACATTGCCGGGAAGGGAAAACGGCTTAGTATTGAACGGTGTTGATCAAACGGGCGCTCCTTATACACGTACAGTGCCGGTAAGTGGCTTAAGATCATATTACGATAATTACAAAACGTATTCCGAACTGTTTTTGCATGATGGAAGCTTTGTTAAACTTCGCCAGGTTATCCTGTCATATGCGCTTCCAACAAGTCTTTTAAACAAAGTTAAGATCCAGTCGGCCAGTGTATCCTTCGTGGCCCGGAACCTTTGGACTATCTACAAGCAGACAGACAATTTTGATCCGGAGCAAAGCTTTACCAACAGTAATGCCCAGGGATTTGAGTCTATCGGCTTACCGCGTACACGTTCACTTGGTGTAAACCTGGCTGTTAAGTTTTAACAATTAAATTGAATACGATGAAAAGACATTTAACCAAATATATTTATTGCTTACTGATAATGCCCGGCATTATCGCCACACAATCGTGTACCAAAAACTTTGATACGCTAAACATCAACCCTGATGCATCATCAAAAGCGGTACCACAGTATATTTTTACCAAGTCCCAGTATGATGGTACGGCCCGTATGCTTGATCTTTTGCTGGGTACCATGCAATACACCACGAGCTTTAATGATGTGGCCGGTTTTGGATCAAAATATGTATTGAGCCAAAGCCCGCAGTCGGCGGCAGCTTTCAGCAATGCTTACCCCAATGAGATCAACGAACTGGTTGAGGTTTTAAAAGCGGTTGGCACCGACGCTTCGCAGGTAAACCTGCAGGCCGAAGCGCGGATCTGGAAAGTGTATTGCTTTAGCAGGCTTACCGATCTTTATGGAGATATTCCCTATTCGCAGGCTGCACAGGGCTATAACCAGGCGATATATAAACCCGCTTATGATGCGCAAAAAGATATCTATGCCGATTTATTGAAGGAGCTTGACCAGGCAGCCCAAAGCCTTGATGCAAGCAAAACAACCTTTGGTTCGGCCGATTTGATTTATGGTGGCAATACCGTAAAGTGGAAAAAGTTTGCTTATTCCCTCATGCTCAGGTGTGCCATGCGCATGACCAAGGTTGATATCGCTCAAGCACAAACCTGGGCTGCAAAAGCTATAGCGGGCGGCGTTATTTTGGATGATGCCGATGTTGCCAAAGTAGCTTACGTTGGCGCGGGTCAGGATATTAACAAAAATCCTTTGGCGCTTGATCTTTATAACAATGATTATATTGCAGGTAACGGCAGTACCAATACCGAAGGCGGCAAGTACCAGGATGTATTTATCAATTATCTGAAAACCAATAAGGATCCTCGCCTGGCTGTAGTATCTGTAGTGTGGAACAGTGGCGTGGCTGATACCACTTCGGCTATTCAAAAAGGTATGTCGTCGGGCCTTAATGCCAAGCCTGCGGATTTTGTAACTTATTCGGAACCAAATCCTAAAACCATATTGCTGCTAAACTCGCCCCGGTTGGTTTTTACAGCAGCCGAAAGCTATTTCCTGTTATCTGAAGCTGCGGCGAGGGGCTGGTACACTGCTGCTACTGCCGAATCATTGTACCAAAACGGTATAGCAGCGTCAATGCGCCAATGGAGCATTATTGCAGGCAGTGCGGGCACAATTACTTCGGCCCAGATCAACTCATACATTAACGCGCACCCTTTTAATACAGGTGGCACGCTTGATCAGAAAATGGCGCAAATCTATACCCAGTTTTGGGTTGGTATATTTCCTGATGCGCAGGAGGTTTTTGCAAGCTACAGGCGCACCGGTTACCCCGCACTTGTACCAAATAATTATGTTGGTAATGCCACAGGCGGTAAAATATTCAGGCGGATGTTATATCCTGTTGGCGAGCAAAACCTTAACGCGGCATCATATGCCGCTGCAATTGCGCGCCAGGGACCGGATGATTTTTTAACCAGGATGTGGTGGGATAAACAATAATGTTAAAGTTTGATTAGTTAAATTAGTTGATGTTGTTTCGGGGAGGGCGTGGGGCCTTCCCTGATTTTTTTTAACCTTTTTTTGATGTATAAGAAATACCTTTTTTTCCTGCTGCTGTTTGGTTGTATTCAGCGCGTATTGGCACAAAATGATTTGGTTAAGGATGATAATGCAAGTAATTATAACCTGAACAAACCCGAGCGCGAACTTTGGCTTAAAAATACCGGTTTAGGTTTATTTATTCATTTTAGTATGGATAGCCAATTGGGCGTGGTGATCAGTCACTCGCTGGTTGGTGCAAGCGATGATTATGTGAACCGGTATTTTAATGAGCTGCCAAAAACTTTTGATCCCTACAAATTCGACCCGCACCAGATAGCGACGCTGGCCAAACTGGCCGGGATGAAATACATTGTATTCACCACCAAACACCATTCTGGTTTTTGTATGTGGGATACCAAAACAACAGGTTTTAACATCACTCATACACCATACAAAAAAGACCTGTTAAAGGAGTTTATTGACGCCACCCGCGAAGCCGGCTTGCAGGTAGGTTTCTATTTTTCGCCCGAGGATTTTAACTTTCTTCGTGATCATCATATCCCTATAAGTCGTACCGATGTTAAGATGGATGCCCAAACCCGCCATGAATATGACGAATACACCCGGAAGCAATGCGAGGAACTGATGACCCGCTATGGTAAAATAGATGTACTTTTTATAGATGGCGATCCGAAAGAAGTGGTAAAGCAAACCTGCTGGAAATTACAGCCGGATTTGCTGATAACCCGCGGCGCTATCAAAACTCCCGAACAGATCATGCCCGGGGCTATGATCAATGAACCATGGCTGTCATGCATCACTATGGGTACGGCATGGGGCTATCAGCCAACTAATGAGCGTTATAAATCGGGTAGCCAGTTAATAGGGTTATTGATTGAGGCGAGAGCAAAAGGCGGGTCGCTGTTGTTGAACGTTGGCCCGAAGCCTGATGGCGCTTTGCCCATCGAACAGGAGGAACGGTTACGGGAAATGTCGGCCTGGTATTTTGTTAACCGTGAATGTATCGACAGTGTGCGAAGTTGGGTGATCAGCAAGGAAGGCGACACCTGGTTTACCGCTAAAAACGGGCATACACTTTATGCCATAGTTACCAATGCTGCTGATTGGAAGGAGGGAGCCCGTAAAACTTTCCTGATCCGTTCGGCCATCGCAACTAATCAGACTCAAGTAAGCGTATTAGGGCAAAATAGTAAGGTTATTGAATATAAAACCGACGATGTAAGCTGCAGGTACAAACAGACCGATAAGGGGCTTGAAGTATCTGTTGTTAAAGCACAGCGTATTTATGACGATCACCGCTGGCCCAACCCGGTAGTGGTCAAATTGGAAAATGTTGATCCTGTTTTTAAAGAAGCTGCCATAGTTGAAACCGGCGCAGGTTCAAAAATAAAAACCGGCGCAATTTTAAAAGGGAGAATTTCGAACTACAAAAACATTTTGGCAAAGAGGGCCAGGTTTGATTACCGCCCTTACCACGGACAGGTTGAAACGCTGTATGCAGGTAAGTGGACAGCCGGCACCTGGGTAAATATTAAAAATGATGGCACTTTTGAAGCTACACTCTCTTTAAAAACAGATTACGAATACAAAGCTGTAGTTGAACAGGCTAATGTTGAAATTGAAGGAGAGAACAAATTATTTAAGCCATAATATTTGGTAAGATTATGGAAGAGACTGTATCATAATCAAATTGTCCACCCTTGGCGTTGCATTACCTATGAATTGAAATTTAGCCGACAATATTTATAAAAAAAGAGGGTTTACATATTTTCTGGAAATGTATATAAGTTTTTGATTATTAAGTATTTATACGAGTGTTAACCCCGAATTCTGTTAACCCTGTTAACCCCCTTTGTTAGTAGAGTCAATCTAACCCAAAACTATATATCGCTTAACTATCTGAATACTATAAAAAAGAGGCTGCACCATACAGCCTCTTTCAGTTAAAGGTCTTTGATGTTATCATTAGGGTTCCTGTCAATCAGTTTGCTAAACGGGTCGATGCCTACAGAAGCAGGTTCGCCTTTAACAATAATGCTAAATTGCTGTAACCCGCGTTTAAGCTTATACTTTTTAAGGTATAAAGTGTTACTTACCATACGGTTACCTGCACCCTGGACCTGCTTACCGAAGATTCCGATATCTATATAGTCGTTCATGTTTAAGGCCGGGATATCATTGTTTTTGGCGTCCTTCCAAACTTTATCAATATCAAGCTTTAACGTAACTTTATATTCATTTTTATTACCTGTGGATTGACTGCTTGCTTCAACTACCCTGTTATCATATAGTGTGATCTTTTGCCAGGTATCGGTAAGGTAATACTGCAGCGAATCGGGTACATGCTTTTGGAGACATTGGTAAAGGTTATTGGCTCCGGCAAACGGGCCATCTGTTTTAAAAGCATATGCCTTTTTAAATTCGCGCAGCGCAACATTGAGGCTGTCTTCGCCAATCAGGTCACGTAAACCGTACAATGCCACGCTTGCTTTGCCTCCCCATAAAAACCATTGGTTGGCTTCAATTAAAGGATGTTCGTTTTCATTAAGGTGCCGCCTGATAAACAGGTAATACCATAACTGGTCTAAAACAATATAACGCATGTTATCCTTGCCATATTTATGTTCTGACATTACCAGTTGATCATAGTTTGACAAACCTTCGGGAACTACTAAACTGCCTACCGTGCTGTTTGGCGCCACCTGGAAACGCCACCACTGCTGCGACAACAATCTTGCAGTACTGGCATAACAATAATCAAAACTGTTTGGGTCCCTGAAGTCGGCATTCCAGCCAAAATATTCGGCATATGTATCCAGGGTGGTCATGGAGGCATCTCCCGGGCCGTAAACAGATGTCTCCACCAGGCGGATGTCATTGAACGGGTAGTTGCCGTAAACCTTGCTGTAATAAGTTAAGCCATCTTTATATGCCGCAATATACCTGTCGATATTAATGCTGTGTTCCGGGTGGTAATAAACTTCAATATTTACCTGATGATCTAATTGAACGGTAGCCTTTTTAACAGCCAGTTTTTCGGATATGATACCCATTGGCATGTACATGCCCGGTTTATCCTGCACATAATGGAAATAATTACGGCCGTTCTGCTGCCAGTTTTTTACGAGCCGTCCGGGGGTGATAGCGGTTTGATCGGCCAGGGTGCCAACTGTTACATCCAATTTCAAAAGGTCAGCCGCTCTTCCTGCTTTCAAGGTGCTGATACCTTCGGGATTATTTTGCTGCATTTCTTCTTCCTTTTTTTCGGGCAAACCGGCTTTTTTGCGTTCGTAAGGGCTGCTTAACTCATCATCTTCATCATACCCCAGGCCGGGCAATCCCCCGTTAAAAAATGTGCCGTTATTAACGAGGGCAGCAGCATACATGCCGTTGGTAAATCCCTTATGCACTATTTCTGAACTGATCTCTAATGTTAATGAATCGCCCGGCATTAGCGGCTTTAAGAACCGGTATAAGCGGAAGTCGGCAGTGTCTGTCTTTGGTCTGAACCAGTTAAAAAATCCACGGGGATAAAGCAGGGGAGTGGTAAAAGGAACTAATGTACCATTGGTTTTAAGCGAATAACCAGTAAGCTCATCACCGTCGAGCAGCATTTGTGATATGGCAACTTTGTTTTTATTGGTGATGGTTATCAATGCATGTGTAGATACCTGTTGCTTATCGGGATAAAGCTCTACCATCATTTTTATATCGGTCACTTTAGGCAGGGGAAGGTGCTCGTACTTTTTCAGCGTTTTTTCATACATCACTGCCCTTGCTGTGTTTTCACTTTTGATAAGGTAGCTGTTTAAAAAACTTACGTTATAATAATTCCACCCACCAACAGCTAAAAAAGCTATAGTCACTATTACGGTGATCAAAGCTGTGCTGCTGTTAAAGCGCTGAGGCAATAAACGCAATCGCTCTTTAAAAGATGAGGTTACCCCCCGGTAATAAAATAATCCCGAAACAATGATCAGCAAACCTGCAAATAGCATCCAGTAAAGGTTGAACCAGCTAATGGGCGCTGCCATGTGGCCTATGCCGGTCATATCAGAGATTCCCGACGACGGAGTGTATGAGTACAACAGAAGGTTATAATCAAAGGTGCCCGTTTTGCGCAAAAAGAAAACAATCACCCATAAAAAAACACCTATGCCATGGGCTGCAAATTTGTTATTGATAACAACGTGTACAACATAACAAAATACCACCATCTCCAGTAACAAAGGCAATAGTATATAGCCTATATAGATAAAATACGCCGATAGGTTTAGTGTGTGATAGTCTTTTAATAATTGAACAACAACGCCGGTTATCATTGGGATAAAAGATAAGCCGGTAGCTATCAATAATAAGGTGATGAGCTTTGATCCGTTCAGGATCCAGTTTGGCGGCGGGAGGGAGTCATTGATAAAGGCATATCGGGTAGTCCTGTCGCGGTGCAGGGTTTCGCCGGTGTAAAACATCAGGATAAAGAAAATGAAGAATGGGAAGGCTTCATTAAAGATGGCCAGCAAGGTAACGGTACGCGGAAAATCAGGCACTCCATTCCGGTTTTCGCCAAGCCAGAATACAAAACCGAGGAACAAGCTGCCACTTATTAAGATGATCCAGAAATAGTTATCCCGGATAATGTTCAATAGCTCAACTTTTACCAGGTTGCGTAAGGTGTTCCAATTGTATTTGCCGGTAAAGCTGACATCAGGTTTAATGGTTACCTGGGTTTTAGTTTTTGCACCTGCCTCGTCAATGGCTGCCTTATCGCGCCTGCCGCTAAAGAAGCGTTCAAAGCTA
Organism: Mucilaginibacter sp. SJ; assembly: GCF_028993635.1. NCBI lineage: Bacteria > Pseudomonadati > Bacteroidota > Sphingobacteriia > Sphingobacteriales > Sphingobacteriaceae > Mucilaginibacter > Mucilaginibacter sp. SJ. The sequence continues at coordinate 1,658,639 of NZ_CP118631.1, read as the reverse complement.
AACCTGAAATAAGTGAAAAGTACAATAACTATCCCGATACCTCCCCATAATACACGGTTGAGCATAAACGTACCGGTAACCGGGAATAAGGTAGTATTTTGCTCAATGGTGCTTGAAGAATTGGTTTGCATCCTGATACCGTTAAGCCCAAAAGGATCACTGAGGTTTATTACTGTAGGGTTGTTAATGTGGTTGAGGAAAAACAACGCGATGAAGTAAAAAAGGAACAGCAGGATACCGCCAAAGTAAATGACCTTTACATTGCGGGTGATGGCTACAAGTCCGAAAAACAGGGAAGATGTAAATAAAACGTTAGGCAGCCCAATGGTGAAAAACGGGTGCAGGTAGTAAATGGGGCTATTGGGGCCGTATTGCTTTGCATCTGTCCATCCCATAGCGGGGCCAAGCTTGGTGCCTATAAAGGCGCCAATGATAACTGCTGTTGAGATCAGGACCATGAAAACGAACGAGCCCAGGTAACGGCCCCAGAAATAGCCTGCTTTGGTGATAGGGTAGGTTAGGTAATAATCTTTTGTGTTGTATTCAATGTCGCGGTATAAGGCAGTGCCCATGATTGATGAACTTACAAGCGTAATCATCATAGTGATACCTGAGCACCACAACGCAAGCACATAAGGAGCATTAATGTGCTCTTTTTCACCCAGTGGTAACGAGCCTGTTGAAAAAGTGAACACTGTAAATATCAGTGCTGCCAAAAAATAAAGGTAAACGGCTGGCCTGCGGACCCGATTCCGGATCTCGAACAGAAATATTTTAAGAAACATAACCTATTGGTTTATAATGGTTTTAAATGGTATCTACATCTACTCGTGTAGCGATATTGCTGAAGTACACATCTTCCAGGTTTGGCGTGCTGCTGATAAAACCGTTGCCGGGTTCGGCTTCGCTGATAATGCGGATATGGAGCTTGCCGGTTTTAAGCTGTGTTGATATCACCTGGTAATCATCTTTATAAAAGCCCAGTTCTGATTGGGTGATCACCTTACTGTAAATTTTTCCGTTCAACTCATTTACCGCACTTTCCGGGTCGCCTGAATATAAAACCTCGCCCTGGCAAATAATGGCAAAATTGGCACAGAGCGTACTTACGTCTTCAACAATATGGGTCGACAGGATCACGATGGTGTTTTCACCCAAACGGCTCAGCAGGTTATAAAAGCGGTTGCGTTCGGCCGGATCGAGGCCTGCTGTGGGTTCGTCAACAATAATGAGTTTAGGGTTGCCAATTAAAGCCTGTGCTATTCCAAAGCGTTGTTTCATACCGCCGGAGTAGGTGCCAAGGTGCTTTTTCCGGTCTTTATAAAGGTTTACGTTTTCCAGTAATTGAAGCACAAGGTCTTTGCGTTCGGCGTTGTTGCCAACCCCTTTGAGTTGGGCAATATGGTCGAGCATTCTTTCTGCCGATATTTTGGGATATACACCAAACTCCTGTGGCAGGTAACCGAGTAGCTGTCTAACTTCGGTCTTGTTTTTCAATACATCCAGTTCATCTAAAAAAATGCTGCCTTTATCGGCTTCCTGCAGGGTGGCTATGGTACGCATCAGTGATGATTTACCGGCGCCGTTTGGACCCAGCAGGCCAAACATGCCGTTATTCAGGGTCAGCGAAACATCTTTTAAAGCATGTACGCCGTTGGCATAGGTTTTAGATAATGAGTTGATTACTAATTTCATGATTTGTTAAGTTTTGGTCATTTATTGTTTGCGGATCATCCTTGTATTTCCGTTCAGGATGAGTTTAGCGCTGTCGGCAAGTTTATAGGTTATGTTGCTGAGGCTGTCATCCTTGATCCATAAGCGGCTTTGATTCCGGATATCAAGATTCGTTTTTGCAAATTGGTTGCCTGTTTCAATAGATAAATTTGAAGCGCTATTGTTGCTTTTACCGATAATGGCATTTACTATGTTAAACTTGTTGTTTTTTAGTAAGATAGTGGAAGCATGATCCTGGATAATATTGAGCTCATCCCCGCGAAAACCACTGATGGTGGTAGCGCGCCATTTGAAGTCTTGTGCGGCTGTCGTATCGATAATTTGTGCGTCACCTGCCTTATATTTTGCATCGGCATAAAACGCGTTTAATTGCGGCATGGATATGTACAGAACGTTTGGGGACTGTACATTATGAAAGTTATCTTTAAACTCGGCGCGAATAAAGAGCGAATCGTGCCGTTGTTCAATTTTCATGAACTCCATGGCGCCGGGATCAGCAAGTACTTTGAATGGCCCTTGAACCAGCATAATATTGATAGCCGTTGATGAACCAAGCTCAATAACCTTGAAATTCCTGAAATTTAGGTTGTTAAATCCATTATAGGGGTTTTTATATTCACCTTTAAAATATTCTGCTTTTAGCTGAACGTCATAGATCCCAACCGAAACTATCAGTAACAATACCGCGGTAAGTAAGAATTTATTGCTTGTTTTCATCGTTGCCTGCCTGGTTTAATTCATTATTTTGTTGCGCCTGGAAATGTTGATATTGCAGGCTGATCTCATCTATCGATATACCTAACAGGTACATGTTTTTAAAAAGTTCGGGTAGGTTCTGACGTACAAAGTTTTCTTTGCGGTAAGCTTTTACTTTGTCAAAACCATCCTCTGCCACAAATAAACCCAGGCCGCGTTTGTTATAAATAATTTCGAGCCCCTGCAAAAATTCGTATGATCGCATAACCGTATTGGGGTTCACTTCCAGCTCAACTGCCATATCACGTACCGATGGGATCTTTTGCCCGCCTGGCCATTTGCCCATCAGGATCTGATCGCTCACAAAAGCCGCTATCTGGAGGTATATCGCTTCGTTATCTTTAAATTCCATGATCGTCTTTTTTAAGCCTGTTTCTCCTTGAACCTAAAATATGCCGCTATCCAAATCAGCAGCGATATAATGGGAACTATAATAAAAGCCCAGGCAGATTGCTGTGCTTTTAAACCAACGGAGTAAAAGTTCATACCATCCTGGAAATTGAGAAATGAAAAAGGCGTTACCGGTTTGATTGGCCTGCCAACAATAAATCTTACGAACACTGTATTCACAAGGATTAGCAGCGCATAAAAAATAAAGAAACTGAAACCTGTTTTTATAAAGTGTAGTTTTTCGAACCGAATTGCTCCATATATCGTGACGGCATGCAATAACGAAAACAATATCATCACCAGTACAAATTTATCCTGAAACAGGGAGAGTATTTCAATTTGATGCCCGGGCCATGGTTTGAGATTGATCAGGATAAATAATACCAGGTAAAAAACGCCTGTATATACCAAAATGAATATAACATACGAGTAAACCCAGCCGACCATAAACTTCTCGAGTTGTGATGCAGGCAGGGTTAACATTGGAACTGCCCGGCGCTTATCGCCCAGATCAGTAAAAACAGTGCTTGTAAATAATGGCCCCGCGATAATCATGAGTACTCCGAATATAGCCATCTGAAAGCCGGCATCTACCGGGCCAGGGATCATATAAAACACAAACGAACCGCCAAGTAAAAATACCCCTGCCAAAACCGCTGCCGACATTAAATAGGCACGGTAATGCTCAACAGTGTGCTTCATAAACAACAGGCCAAAGCGCTTTAAACTGAAGTAATTATTCATGATTTGTGCTTGGTTTTAGTGCGTTTAGTAATTTGCTGCTATTGGTTGTTGCTGCGTTAAATAATAACTCAAGGTCCATTTTTCCGTACTTGCCGGTGGTGTTTTGTACAATGGCGTATTTGCCCATGAGGGTTTCTTCTTCGTACAGCGCATTCATCCCGGTAAGGTCTTTAAAAACACCGAAAAATAATTTCTCGGTAAGCTCGTCTACCGTATTTTCAATCACTATGCGATGATCGTCCAAAATCAAAACCGTATCAATAAGACTGTCCAAATCCCTCACCTGGTGGGTTGAAATAATAATGCAGCGCTCATCATTTAAAACCGATGCTATCAATTTTCTGAACTGAATCTTTGAAGGAATATCAAGCCCATTGGTAGGCTCATCAAGTATCAGCACACTGGTATTGGTAGCCAGCCCGAAAGCGATGATCATCTTTTTTTGCTGCCCGTATGACATTCTGGTCATTAACAGATCAGGATCAATATCCAATATTTTCAGATAACTGTAAAAGTCGGTAATGCTGAAGGCAGGGTAGAAGCTTGCCGTCCGGGCCAAAAACTGGCCTGGAGTTAATGCCGGTACGTGAACTTCTTCGGCAATAAAATAAAGGTCTTGTAAAGTGGATACCAGGCGCTTTGAGCTTTTTGTTCCGTTAATAAGGCAATGGCCCGATTGCGGAAAAGCCAGACCGGCGATATTTTTCAGCAAGGTTGATTTCCCTGCACCATTTTTACCCAGCAGTCCATAAATGTGGCCGGCCTTTAACGAAAGGTTCAGATTTTTGAACAACGGCTTCCGGCTGTTATAGCTAAAATTCAAATTGCTTATTTGAATCATTTTATAGTGTATTAGTATGGTAGTACACTACAAATGTAATTAAACATTTTTAAAATACAAGAGATATTTTTCATTGAAAGAGGGTTCATGAAAACTAATTATTCTCTTAACAGTTAATAAGATATGTCAAAGAAGAAAACCATGCCAAATGAGCCAGATGAAATGCCGGTAAATCCGGAACGGCCGGAGATCAGGCAGCCTACAGATCCGGGAGAGCCGGAAATGCCGGAAGAAGCGCCGGAAAATATCCCGAATGAAATCCCTGATACTGAGCCAAGCCAGCCTGAAGTAGACCCGGATGAGTTTGAAAAGTAAGGGAATAATTTACCGCTCATGAGCCATTGCAACTAATTGCTTGCAAAGGGTGGCCGCGCTTTTTATTTTGGAACATCCGTGATATAACCTAAACTATTTAAATTGCATCATGAAAATAGCTACGTATAACGTAAATGGGGTAAACGGGCGTTTGCCTGTTTTGCTTCGGTGGTTAAAGGAAACAGCTCCTGATGTTGCCTGTTTGCAGGAACTAAAGGCCCCACAGGATAACTTCCCCGAGCAGGCCATTTTTGAGGCCGGATATAAAGCCATTTGGCATGGGCAAAAAAGCTGGAACGGTGTGGCCATACTGGCAAAAACAGATAAAGAAATTACTGAAGTTTGCAGGGCGCTCCCCGGCGACCCCGCAGATGAGCATAGCCGTTATATTGAAGCCATTGTTGACGGGATTACCATTGGCTGCCTGTATCTTCCCAACGGCAACCCGGCACCGGGACCCAAGTTTGATTATAAATTAGGCTGGTTTGAACGCTTGAAAATCCACGCGGCCGGTTTATTGGCCGCTAATAAGCCCGTTGTATTAACCGGCGACTATAATGTAATGCCTACCGAACTTGATGTTTACAAACCAGAGCGCTGGGTAAATGACGCGCTCTTTCGGCCCGAAACCCGTGAGGCTTTCAAAACACTGGTGGATCAGGGTTGGACGGACGCTATCCGCAAACTTTATCCCACCGAAGTGATCTATACATTCTTCGATTATTTCCGCGATGCTTATGGCCGCAACGCCGGTTTACGGATTGATCATTTTTTGCTAAGCCCGCACCTTGAAAAACGGCTTGTAGCTGCAGGCGTAAACAGGGATGTGCGCGGCTGGGAAAAAACAAGCGACCATGCGCCGGTTTGGATTGAACTGAAGGACGATGAGTAATTTAGATATTGAAGACTTACGAAGTTTTTAAAACTTCGTAAGTCTGGGTTCAAAAAAATCGTCATGGGTAACTTGTTTCAGTACTCCACGGGACAGGTAGCCAATTTGCTTGGCGTGGTTGCTTAGCGAGTGGGATGTTGAAACAAGTTCAACATGACGTAAATTTTTAAATCATGTCAAGGGTAGGAGCGAAGAAGATGCTTACCTCCGCATACCAATGTTTTCATGCACCCATTTAGCCTCTTCTTCCGGGGTAACTTTATCTATGGTGCTGCTTACCCTGCTAAATGTAGCAGCCGGGAAATCATAAGGTTTGCTATCGTCAAAAAACGGACCTACCACGCCTAAGATCCATACGTATTCGGTAGCCTGGTGGGGCGGATTAACCCTGTATTTAAATACCTCATAATGCATAAAGTTGCCACGCCTGTCAAAATCGACGGTAACCCGTTTAATATATTCTATTCCGTCTGGGCAGGCATCCAATTCGGTAGGAAACTCCAGCCATTGGGCCAGTGAGCTTTCGGCCCCTTTAACTATTGTGTAATATTCTTCCGGAAACAGATTCAGTTCACCAAGTTCTTTTAAGTATAAAAAGGTATCATAGCGGGTAAGCACATTTTGGGCAAAGGGTAATATATCTTCAGCGGTTAGCCCTGTAGCCGATTCCGCCTTTTTATAAAGTGGTAAGATCCTGGCAGATCGCTCCAATTCCAGTTTGTGTTTCTTCTTTTTAACATCAAACAGTCTGAAGGCCGCAAACGCTATAATAAAAACGATAATGGTAATTACAATTAGTGTAGTTATGTCCATGATATGAATATAGGATTTTATCCAGCAATGCTATAAAATTTGCAGATCGACTGTGATTTTAAGATACCATGAAGAATAGTGGGATGAATCATAATAAGGCAGTTGATTTCTCCATTTTTACCTCCATTTTGCTGTCTAAAAAGCTTCATTTCAATAAAAAAGAATTTATTTATATAATTTCTATAGAATTAGTAGTATTTATCAAATCTTTTTTTACATTTGCCTCAGAAAATTAATAACAACAAATTAAAATCATTTAAAAGCACCCACCATGCAACCCGAACTTTTACCTAAATACGGCCTTGCTAATCATCAGTTAACCGTTGCTGCTTTTATTTCCTGTTGTTATTCTTGTTGTTGCTGTTAAGGCTGCCTTATCAGGGGTAATCCTTTCTCTATAATTGTGCGTTAATCCGCACAGGATTCCAGATTTTTCAATTCATTACATTATTTATCAGGCGTTGCTGCTTTATTCGGATTGCTATGCAACGCCTGCATTGTTAATCACTTAATAAGTTCATTATGACCATTAACGACGTTTCCCTGATTGGGAAAAAGGTGTTGGTAGGCGTTATAGTAACCCTCATACCTTTTGTTATCATTTTCGGCGGGCTTTGGCTTGGCCGTAAGCTATTGGAAAAGAAACCTGCGACCAAAACGGCACAAATTGTTCAACCTCAAAACACTATCCCGTCATGAAATTAGAGCAATCGACTAAGGTACAGATAGTAAAGAACGCATTGTTGAGCCTGTTGCTGTACACACTACCCATAGTGCTCATGTTTGCAACTTTTGTCATAACTGGTGAACGGCCATGGGAAAAGAAGCAACAGCATAAACAGCAAACAACCTCAAAAAGTAAAACTGTAAACTCACAAGACAATGATTGATCAGATAAAGCAAATAATAGAAAACCTTAACGGCTATGGTTTTTCCGTTTTGGTTTTGGTACTCGGTGTACTTGAATTTTCGTTCGGCCTTTACAAAAAACGCTGGAATAAAAATGAAAAGTGGGTTGATATTGCCTGCTTTACCATCCCTAAACTGGTGGTGAAACCGCTGGTTGCCTATTACAGTCTTTTGGTTTTACCAGCCATATTACCAACCTTAAAAAACACCTTCGATTGGGTACCCTTTTTATGGGGATGCGCCATCATAGCCATAGCCGACGATCTTACCCAATACTGGTACCACCGCCTGCATCACCAGGTGCCATGGTTATGGCGTTTTCACCGTACGCACCACTCTGCATCGTACATGGGTATGGCCATGGCCAGCAGGCAGAACATCATTTACACGCTGTTCTTTTCGCAAACCTATTTAACTGCTGCTTTGGTTTATCTTGGTTTGGGCGTTCCGGCATTGGTGGTAAAAGGTATTAAAAGTACTATCACCACATTGGCGCATTCAAGCATTCCATGGGATAAACCATTTTACCAGTATAAAATATTACACCCGATGGCCTGGGTTTTGGAGCGTACGATATCAACTCCGGCAACGCATCATGCACATCATGCCGCTACTACCGATGACGGGGTAGGCTATTACAAAGGCAACTTTGGTAATATGTTCTTTTGGTGGGATATCATTTTCGGTACGGCTCATATCTCTCGTCAATATCCTAAAGCTTATGGTATTTCGCATTATGAAGGCGACCAATGGTATGCGCAACTGGCCTGGCCTTTATTCAAATCAAAAGTGCCCGGAAGTGAGCTTGCAGCCGATGGCCCGATGGTTAAAGACGATGTTCCGTTGCAGCCTCATCAATTATACAGACCTGATGTTGTAGCTGCGGTTCAGCCCGAAGCTGAGCAGGTTGATGCGGCATTTCAGTTACAGCCTGTAAAAGCGTAATGAATAAGATTGTACTTATACTTTTTAGCGTTATATGGCTTGCTTCATGCAGGCAACCGGAGAAACCAGCGGCGATTATTGCGGTAGCCAAAGTTTCCGGTACTAAAAAGAAGATTTGCTGCGAATCAAATATCCCCAACAGGTTTAAAGCAGCAGGATTAAGCGGTGCGGCGCTTAGTTTGCCCGATACCGGTAACACCCGTGCCAGCCATGCGGGGATGGCATGGGTACCGGCCGGAACTTTTAGGATGGGGGCCGATAACCAGCAGGCAGAGGCTGATGAATACCCCAAACACGATGTTACTGTTGATGGTTTCTGGATAGATAAAACGGAAGTAACCAATGCCCAGTTCGAAAAATTTGTGAAAGCAACGGGGTATATAACCACAGCTGAGCGCAAGCCCGACTGGAACGAGCTTAAAAAACAAATGCCGCCAGGTACCGAAAAACCTGCGGATAGTTTACTTGTAGCGGCATCATTGGTATTTGTACCGGCTGATCACCAGGTTAACCTGAACGATTACAGCCAATGGTGGGCCTGGAAAACCGGTGCCAGCTGGAAACACCCGCACGGGCAGGGCAGCGATATTAAAGGTAAAGAAAACTATCCTGTAGTGCAGGTGTCATGGTTTGATGCTGTAGCTTACAGCAAATGGGCAGGCAAACGTTTACCAACCGAAGCCGAATGGGAGCGGGCCGCGCGGGGCGGATTGGAAGATAAGATCTATCCCTGGGGTAATGAAAAAGTGAACGAAGGGCAGCCCAAAGCAAATACCTGGGAGGGGAATTTCCCCTATAAAAACACCCAGCGTGATCATTACTATTATTTGGCGCCGGTTAGTTCATTTGCGCCTAATGGTTACGGATTGTATGATATGGCCGGTAATGTATGGGAGTGGTGTGCCGATTTGTATAATAACAACTACTACAAAACAGTAAACAACCCTGCAGGAGTTAAAAACCCCAAAGGCGCTTCAAAATCATATGATCCGGATGAGCCTTATGCCATAAAGCGAGTTGTACGCGGTGGCTCATTTTTGTGTAACGATAGCTATTGCTCGGGTTACCGTGTGTCGCGCAGGATGAAAACCACCGAAGACAGTGGTATGGAGCACCTTGGTTTCAGGTGCGTAAGCAACTAACAATAATACCCCAATAAAATAATTGACCTGCCTGCTAATGCGGGCATAATAAAGAAAGGACTATGAAATAATCTGAACAATTACATTCTTCAAATAAGGGAAAAGCAAAGCTTTTCCCCTGTCATTAAAACAACGAAACAGGGATCGATTGGCGTTGAGCCTGTTTCAATTGAGTCATTTTAATTATTCAAATCTATGCAAAATATTGCAAATGCAGGGGTTGGCTATGCGTTGCCTTTTCCGCTGCACGCAGCTGCTTTTACGCTGCAAATAATTGAGGATGCTTTTCATCCGCAGCAATTATACAGGCCGTTTAATGCGGTTATTGATCATTCGTCCGGTTTTTCATCTTTTAAAAACCTGTCGACATGAAAAAACTGCTCTTAATCCCATTCCTGTTGTTTATTGCTTTTCCGTTGTTAACCATCGCGCAGCAAACCCAGCCTACCATCAACTCACATTTAGTTGGTCGTGTAATTGATAGTACAACCCGCGAACCATTGCCGGGTGCTGTGGTTAAGATTCAGGGTACCACGCACGTAGTTTCAACCGATATTGAAGGCAAATTTAGCTTTATAACCGGCCAGAAATTTCCTTATAAGCTCATCATAACCTTCACCGGCTACGAAAAGAAAGAGTTTATTGCCGATGGCAGCCCGGTTGAAATTAAACTTAAAGACGCTCAAACTCAGCTAAACCAGGTGGTTGTGGTGGGCTACGGGTCGCAAAAACGTAAGGATATCACCGGTTCGGTAGCATCGGTACCCGCGCTTGCTTTGAAGCAGCCGGTCCCTTCGCTCGACAGGGCCTTGCAGGGCTCTGTTTCGGGCATCCAGGTTACACAGGCCACCGGGCAACCGGGAGCAGGCGTAACCGTGCAGATCCGCGGTGTAAACTCTATCAATGCTGTTGCCGAACCATTGTATATTATCGATGGTTTCCCTACTTCAAACAGCAACTCGCTTACCGATGCGGGCGTAACCAACGGACCTAAGATCAATCCGCTGGCATCTATCAGCACTTCGGATATTGAAAGCATTGAGGTTTTGAAAGATGCTTCGGCCACAGCTATTTATGGTACGCGTGGTGCTAATGGTGTAATTATCATCACCACTAAAAAAGGTAAAGCTGGCGTGTCATCTATAAATTATGATGGCAGCTATGGCAAGCAGGAAGTAATTAAAACTTTGTCGCTGCTTAACACCCCTCAATGGGAAGCTTTGCGTAACGATGCTTTGGTAAACACCGGTAAAACCGCCCAAACAGAAGCGCAGCTAAACCCATATAATGCCAATACTGACTGGCAAGGTGCCGCCTTCCGTAAAGGGACTTCGCAAAATCATAGCCTTTCGATATTTTCAGGTACTGAGCGTACAAGGCTTGCCTTTTCAGGTAACTACTTTAAACAGGACGGGATCTTGCAAAACACCAACTTTGAGCGTTACGCAGGCAGGGTGAATGTAGAGCATGATTATAACGATAAGTTCAAGATCTCTTCATTTATAACTGGTAGCCGTACCACCGCGCAAATTGCCCCTCAAGGTGTGGTGCCTGCCATTTTGCTGATGACGCCTACCACTCCGGTTTACAATGCGGATGGATCATTCTTTATCAAAAACGTATTTGAGGGCACTTACGGAAACCCAATTAATACGCTGTATAACCAAACCAATACAACTACTACAAGCCGCATTTTAGGAAATATAGCAGGCGATTATAAGATCACCGAAAACCTTACCGCAAGGGTATTAGCCGGTGTGGATATCATCGACAATAAGCAAAACCGCTACCTGCCTTCTACCGTTTACGAGGGTTCGGGCTATTCGGGCCTTGGCGAGGTTGGTACATTAAACTCGTTCAACTGGCTTAACGAAAATACGCTTACCTACAACAAAAAGTTTGGGAAGCATTCATTAAATGTATTAGCCGGTTTCACTCAGCAACAGTTTAAAGCCGAGGGCTCTATTAACGGCTCATCAGGTTTTGTGAGCGATTATGATACTTTCAATAATCTCGGTTCGGGCAGTGTAACTTCGGTATCGGGCAGTGGTTTTGCAATCGCACCATCATCATCGTCCAATACCTGGGCTTTAAAATCATATTTGGGCAGGATAAACTATGGTTTTAACAGCAAATATCTGTTAACCTTAACCCTGCGTGCTGATGGCTCGTCGAAGTTTGCGCCCGGACATCAATGGGCATCATTCCCTTCAGCAGCTATAGCCTGGAATGCCTCAAGCGAAGATTTTCTGAAAAATGTAACTGCCATCAGCCAATTAAAACTGAGGTTGAGTGCCGGTCAAACCGGTAACAGCGATATCCCTGCTTACCAGTCGTACTCGCAGTTAGGTTATTATCGTTATAATTTTGGTAACTCTACAGTTGCCGGTTTCGCACCCAATAGTTTGTACAACCCCAACCTGACCTGGGAGAAAACAAGCCAATATGATTTTGGCTTCGACCTCGGTTTGTTTAAAGACAGGGTTACTGTAACAGCCGATGTTTATTATAAGAAAACCACCAACCTGTTGTTGTACCTGCCATTACCGGCAACAAGTGGTTTAACTATCATTACCAATACCGCTATTACCAACCCGCAGCAATATGAAAATGTGGGCTCGGTACAGAATAAAGGTTTTGAGTTGGGTATTAACTCACGCAACATCGTTGGTAGTTTTGTTTGGAACACCAACCTGGTATTTGCGCTTAACCGTAACAAGGTGCTAAGTCTTGGCGGTAATGGTGTTAACCAGTTCATCCCCGATTCGTCGCTGCCATCCATCATTAAAGTTGGCGAACCTATTGGTTCATTTATTGGTTACAAAACCAATGGCCTGATCCAGGCCGGCGGACCGGTACTTACCCCTGCGGCCAATACCGCTCCGGGTGGTCAAAATTACCAGGACATTAATGGTGATGGTAAAATAACACAAACCGGCGATAGGGTGATCCTTGGTAACGCTCAGCCTAAGTTTACTGGAGGCATTACGAATACGTTCGCTTATAAAGGTTTTGACCTGAGTGTTTTCTTACAGGGATCATACGGCAACAAAATCTACAATCAGCAAAGAGGTGTTTTGGAATTAGGTACCGGTTATACCAACGCTACTACTACATTATTAAACCGTTGGACACCAACTAACACCAATACCGATGTGCACAGTGCTTACCAGGACCCTGCGCCAACTATATCGGATAGGTTTGTTGAAAACGGTTCATACCTGCGCCTTAAAAGCCTTGGTTTTGGTTACACTTTTCCGCAATCCGTACTTTCCAGGTCGCCTATCAAAAAGGTCAGGATCTACCTGAGTGCCCAGAACCTTGCAACCTGGACTAAATACACCGGTTATGATCCTGAAGTGAGCAGCAACGAGCAATCGGCCATTACCTCCGGAGTTGATAATGGTGCTTACCCGAACAATAAATCTGTAATAGTTGGCATAGGGCTTACTCTGTAACGGCTAAACCTTGATTTTTTTAGATATGAAGACGAAAAATATTATATACCTCATTATACTGGTACTTGCAGCTGCTTCGTGCGCCAAGCTCAAGGAAGACCCGCGGTCGTTTATCCCGGCAAGTCAGTTTTATAAAACCCAGGCCGATGCTGTGGCGGCAGTTACCGCGGCTTACTCCCTGCTTAATGCCGGTGCAAACGCGGTACAAACACCTTATAACACCCTTTTTAACACGGGTATGAATTTTATGGCTGATGATGAAGGACCAGGACCCGGTGCTACCAATGCCGACGTACGATCACAGTCGGTATTAGGCCATTCTGCATCAGGATTGCGGATCCTACAGATCTGGCAGCAGCATTATGCAGCTATCAAAAAAGCTAATATCGCTATAGATACCATTCCCGATATCAAATTTGATGCTACGCTAAACAAAAGGCTTGTTGCCGAAGCGAAGTTTTTAAGGGCACTGTATTACTTTAACCTGGTAAGGCTTTATGGCGATGTGCCTTTGGTTCTACACGATCAAACATCCATTAACCTGTCTGATTTGCAGGTGCCAAGAACAGCAGCGGCTACGGTTTATGCCCAGATAGAAACCGATTTAACTAACGCCGCTGCCGATTTGCCGAATAACTACACCGGTGCCGATGTAGGCAGGGCTACCGCAGGCGCCGCTTATTCCTTATTAGCTAAAGTTTACCTTACCGAACGTAAATGGGATAAAGCCGTTACGCAAGCCGAAGCGGTAATTAACGGGCCTTACGGATACGATTTGTTTGCCAATTATGCCGATGTATTTTTACCTGCAACCGAAAATGGCAAGGAGCATATTTTTTCCGCGCAGTTTAAATCAAACTCGCAAGGGCAGGGTAACAACCAGGCACCGCGATCAATATTGAACGGGATCCCGGGGATGGTGGGCAGTTATGCCGATCAGGTAGTGTTTTATTCGGTGCCCGATGCAACCAAACCCGGCGGTGTAGATAAGTTTTTCAGTATTTATAAGCTGTATCCGGCTAATGATAAACGTAAACGGGTGAGCTTTGTAACACACTTTCAAAGCCCTACCACCAATCTTTGGTATGGTAAGCTTAATGACGCCACTATTCCTAATGACTCTATTCCATTCTTTAATAAATATTACGATCCAAGCGTGGCATCTAACGAGGCAGAGTCAGGCGCTAATGTATCTATCATCCGCTTTTCAGAAGTGTTGCTGATCCATGCTGAAGCTGAAAATGAACTCAATGGGCCAACAGCCAAAGCTTATGCATCCATTAACCGCGTGAGGAAACGTGCCGGGCTTGATGATCTTGCCGGCCTCGATCAGGCTTCATTCCGTAACGCGGTTTATTTAGAACGCAGACTGGAATTTGTGTTTGAATACCAGCGCTGGTTTGATCTGATCCGCGAGCGGGATGCATCTGGTAAGGGTATCCTTGAAGCAAGCTTGTTGAAGGTTGGCAAAACCAATGTGAGCAAAGGCGCGGCAGGCAAATTTTACCTGTTCCCTATACCACAGCAGGAAATTGACAACAGTAATGGTAAGCTTACGCAAAATCCGGGGTGGCAATAATCTCAATTATCATTACACATATTAACCAAAGAAAATGGCCGCTGGGGCGTAAAGTTTCGCTCCAGCTATGCCGAATAAACTTTTTACAGATGAAAACAAAAAAAATAACATTGTTCCTTTCGCTTGGCTTGCTCGTAGCATTTACAGCCAAAGCACAAAACGGACAAACGCCGGTATTTGGCGGTACGGTGGGCAAAACGCTTGATGAGTCGAAGGAGTGGTGGCCGGAACCTCATAAAGCGCCCACCGGCGCGCCAAACGTATTATGGATCATTTTGGATGACGTTGGCTTTGGCGCTACAAGCACCTTTGGCGGCATTATCAAAACCCCCAATTTTGATACGCTGGCTAATAATGGCTTGCGTTATACCAATTTTCACACTGCGGGGATCTGCGCGCCAACGCGTTCGGCTTTATTGACCGGGCGTAACCATCATTATGTTCATGAGGGGGGCTTTTCGCATGTAACTTTATCGGCAGGGTTTCCGGGTTATGATGGCCGCATTCCATCTGATAAGGGAACCATTGCCGAGATTTTGCGCGAGAATGGCTACAACACCTTCGCGGTAGGTAAATATGGGCTTACACCCGATGAAGATGCAACCGATGCCGGTCCGTTCGACCGCTGGCCTACAGGCAAGGGCTTTGACCATTTTTTCGGATTTTTAGGATCAGCTACAGATCAGTATAAACCCGATTTGGTTGAGGACAATGCACACGTAACGCCCGACGGCCGTCACCTTACAGATCAGATCACCGATAAAGCTATTTTCTACCTTACACGCCAGCATAAGGTTGCGCCTGATAAGCCATTCTTTTTATACTACGCGCCGGGTGCTACCCATTCGCCGCACCAGGTTGCTGCCGAATGGAGCGACCTATACAAAGGCCAGTTTGACGGTGGCTGGGACGATTTCAGGGAGAAAGTTATTGCAAGACAAAAACAATTGGGCATTATCCCGGCATATGCTAAACTGCCCGAGCGTAACTCACGCATCCCGGCGTGGAAATCATTGCCTGATGCTGAGAAGAAATTGTACGCCCGTTTCATGGAAGTTTATGCCGGATACCTTACCTATACCGATCATGAAGTTGGCAGACTCATCAATCACCTGAAGCAAAGCGGTCAGCTGGATAACACGCTGGTATTTGTAATCATTGGAGATAATGGTGCAAGTAAGGAAGGTACGGTTCACGGTGTAATCAACCCTAAAAAGAACTCGGCCAAATTGGTTGCCGAAGATGCTTATCTGAAAACCAATATTGAGGACATTACCGATATCGGTACGCCGCAGGCAAGTACCAACTACCCGCTGGGATGGGCACAGGCTGCCAATACGCCATTCAAATACTGGAAACAGGATGCCAACTCTGAAGGTGGTACCCGTAACCCACTGATAGTTTATTATCCAAAAGGCATTAAGGAAAAAGGGATCCGCACCCAGTATGGTCATGTGATTGACGTACTACCTACCACACTGGAATATACCGGCATTAAATTGCCTGAATACATCCGTGGCATTAAGCAGGATACCTTGCAGGGTACATCACTGGTATATTCGTTTGATCATCCCGAAGCAAAATCAAAACATGTATTGCAGCACTATTACATTTTTGGGGCGAGGTCGATTTATAGCGATGGCTGGAAGGCCGAAGCAGCACATCACCCTGATAATGTGGAGTTAGGCGATTTTAAAGTGGGACAAAATGTACCTGATAAAAGTTTTGATGACGATATTTGGGAATTATACAACCTGAATGAGGATTTCAACGAACGGGTTGACCTCGCCAAAAAATATCCTGAAAAATTAAAGGAGCTGAAAGCAGTTTTTGAGGCACAAGCTCAAAAAAATAACCTGTATCCGTTTATCGACTGGTATGATGTGTATCACCAGCGTATTCACAAAAACTACAAAAAGTAACCAATGACATAAAAGCTAAAAGCAGAAGGCAAAAAGCCCAAAGCTAATAGCTTGATTGCCAGTGTTAGTTGATTGTTGTTTATGAACTAATTAATAAACTTTATATAAACATTTACAATTATGAAATCCGTTTATCAACTAATTGCCGCCATGTCGGCAATGGCTGTTGCGTTCAGCGTGCCTGCCTTTGCACAACTGCCGCAGGTAAAGGTAATACCGGCCAACATAGCGCCTATTGATCCCGCTAATTATAAAGGCGTGGAAGGCAAGACACTCGCCGAATCAAAGGAATGGTGGAATAAACCACTCAAAGCGCCAAAAGGCGCGCCAAACATCGTTTGGATTTTGCTTGATGACGTTGGCTTTGGCGCGGCAGGCACCTTTGGCGGTTTGATCAATACGCCAAATTTTGATACGCTGGCCAACAACGGCTTACGCTACGTCAACTTCCACACGGCAGGTATTTGTGCGCCAACGCGGTCGTCATTACTAACCGGGCGTAACCACCATTATGTGCACATGGGCAATTTCGCCCACGCTTCTACTGCTGCCGGCTTCCCTGGCTATGATGGCCGCATCCCGCCGGATAAAGGTACCATTGCCGAAGCGCTTCGCTCTAATGGATACAGCACTTTCGCTGTAGGTAAATGGGGAGTAACACCCGATGAGGACACTACAGCCGTTGGCCCATTTGATCGATGGCCTACCGGTAAAGGTTTTGATCATCACTTCGGTTTCCTGGAATCGGCTACCGACCAGTATAATCCGCCGCATTTGGTGGAGGATAATTTCCACATCAAACCTGATGGCCATAACCTGAACGAACAGATCACTGACAAGGCCATAGCTTATATCGACGCTGCTCATAAGGCTGCGCCTGATCAGCCTTTCTTTTTATACTATGCACCGGGAGCTACCCATGCGCCGCACCAGGTGAGCCATGAATGGAGCGACCTGTATAAAGGCAAGTTTGATGAGGGCTGGGATGTTTACCGCCAAAAGGTTTTTGAAAATCAAAAGAAAGCCGGTTACATTCCTGCTTATGCCAAATTACCCGAACGTAACGAGCGCATCCAAGCCTGGAACAGCCTGCCTGCCGATCAGAAGAAGCTGTACGCCCGGTTCATGGAAGTTTATGCAGGCTATTTAACCTACATCGACCACCAGGTTGGCCGCGTGATCAGCTATCTGAAAGCTTCGGGCCAGTTTGATAATACTTTGGTTTTTGTGATGATAGGGGATAACGGAGCGAGTAAGGAAGGAACTGTACATGGCGTTATCAATCCTAAAAACTCGGCAGCAACCACACCCGAGGCTGATTATATTAAAAAGAACGAAAGCGATTACGAAACCATTGGTACGCCAGAGGCTTCAACCAACTATCCTTTAGGCTGGGCACAGGCAGCAAATACACCGTTCAAATACTGGAAATCGGATGCTGACGCTGAGGGAGGCACCCATAACCCGCTGATAGTTTATTATCCAAAACTGATCACAGAAAAAGGCGGCGTCCGTACGCAGTACAGCCATGTATCTGACGTATTCCCGACCACTATTGAGGCGGCCGGTTTAAAACTACCGGAGTATGTTAAAGGTATTAAGCAGGATACGTTGCAAGGTAAGTCATTCTTTAGCTCGTTCAACAATGCGCAGGCGAAAACATTGCACACGCAGCAGTACTATTACATTTTCACTTCCCGCTCCATCTACAAAGATGGCTGGAAGGCCGAGGCTGCACACCGCCCGGATAATGTGGACCTGCTGAACTTCCCGAAAGAGAAAACCATTCCCGAGCGCAATTACGATAAGGATGTTTGGAAGCTTTATAACCTGAATGAGGATTTTAATGAGCGTGTTGACCTCGCCAAAAAATATCCTGAGAAGTTGAAAGAGCTGAAAGATCTGTTTGATGCGGAAGCCAAAAAGAACCACATCTATCCTTTTATTGATCGCGATGATATCAACAACAAAAGGATCCACAAACTCGAAAATAATAATTAATCATGAAAAACCTGAAAATTGCTTTATTGACCCTGCTGGTAATTTTTACCGGTGAAGTAAAAGCCCAATCACCTGCCTTATTATCGCTTGAAGCATTTGCGGCCAAACTAAAACAGGCTAAAGAACCGCAGATCTTAGATGCCCGTTCAGCAGAAGAGTTTGCGCAAAATCATATCAAAGGTGCAGTAAATGTTGATGCAAAAGCGGCAGACTATCAGCAAAAACTGGATGGTTTGGATAAAGGAAAACCAACATTTGTATACTCGATAGCTAATGGCCGTAGCACCGTACTTTCGCGCGAATTGAGGGCTAAAGGATTTAAGGATGTAGAGGAATTACCCGGTGGTTTAGCCAATTGGATAGGTTCGGGTTATCCTATCATTTCTACAACCAAAAAAGGCGTTTCATTATCAAGGGCCCAATTTGATGAGCTGGCGGCTTCATCACAATTAGTGTTGGTTGATTTTGGGTCGAGGTATTGCGGGGCCTGCAAAAAGCTGGTACCTGTATTGGATTCGCTCAAAGCAAATTCGGCTTTTACGCCTAAAGTTATCAGTATTGAAGTTTACGACAACACTAATCTGGCCAAAGAGCTAAAAGTAAATGTATTGCCAACGCTGGTACTGTATAAAAACGGTAAGGAAGTTTGGAAAAAGCAGGGCTTTTCATCAACTGCCCAGATTATCGCAACAACCGAACTGGCCAAAAACGGATTGGCCGCCAATAATAAATAAGCTGTAACATGATCAAATACATTGGCTACCTACTGATAGTTATATTTTGCACAGGGCCTGTATTTGGGCAGGCCCCTAAGCAAAAGCCCAATATCGTCATTATTTTGGCCGACGATATGGGCTTTTCTGATATAGGCTGCTTTGGTTCGGAGATCAGCACACCTAATATTGACAGGCTTGCCCGGGAAGGGCTGAAAATGACCCAGTTTTATAATGCCGGCAGATGTTGCCCATCACGCGCAGCATTGCTTACCGGGTTATATCCGCATCAGGCAGGCGTTGGTGACATGGTGAAATACAAAGGTTCGCCGGCATACCAGGGTTACCTGAATGAGCATAGCGCCACCATTGCCGAGCTGCTTAAAGATGAGGCTGGTTATAACACCATCGTTTCGGGCAAGTGGCATATTGGGTTGCAGCAATCTGCATTAGCCTATAACCGTGGGTTTGATCAGTCATTTACCATGCTGAACAATGGAAGCAGTTATTTTAACTCGGCACCGCTATATAACGATGGTAGCAAGATCACTTTTATGCTGAATGATAAGGAGATCACCCGAAGCGATACTTCAAAATATTTGACACAAGCTATTACTGATTTCGCTGTGAAGTCATTGGAGGAGATCAAAGACCAGCAGAAGCCATTCTTTATGTACGTAGCTTACAATGCCCCACACTGGCCTATTCAGGCGTTGCCGCAGGATATTGCAAAGTTTAAAGGCCAATATCTTAGAGGCTGGGATGTATTACGGAAACAGCGTTATGAAAAACAGCTGGCAACAGGTATCGTCAAACAACAGTGGCAGCTATCAGCAAGGGATAAACGCGCCCCGGCTTGGGATTCACTATCTCCCGAAGAAAAAGATAAATGGGATACCCGCATGGCCATTTACGCTGCTATGGTTTACCGCATGGATGCCTGTATAGGCGAGATCATGGCCAGGCTGAAGCAATTTGGAAAAGATAAAAATACCATTGTACTTTTCGCATCAGATAATGGCGGTAGCGCCGACGAGGTTAAAAGTTTGCCTACGGTAATACAAAAGAACGGAACTCCCGGCTCTGTAAATTCAATTGACAGTTACGAAATACCCTGGGCCAACGTTAGTAATACACCTTTTAAGTTGTTTAAACGCAATACTCACGAGGGGGGCATAGCCACGCCGCTTATTGCCTGGTACCCCGGCCATATTAAAGCCGGAAGCAGCAACAATAGCCTGGGTCATTTGATTGACCTGATGCCCACCTGTCTTGACCTTGCAGGTATATCGTATCCGGCTCAATTTAAAAGCAGGCAGTTAGCACCATTGGCAGGTATCAGTTTAATTGATGCCTTTAAAGGAAAACTTTATGCAGGTAATAACACATTATTCTGGGAGCATGAAGGCAGCCGCGCCATAAGAAAAGGCCGCTGGAAATTAGTTGCCGAAATTGGTGAGCCATGGGAGTTATATGATCTGGAGGCAGATCGTTCTGAAATAAATAATCTCGCTGCTAAATACCCAGATAAAGTAAAAGGTCTTGAAGCGGAATATCTGGCATGGGCAAAAAAGGTTGGTGTTGTTGATTGGAATATTATTAAAGGGTTATGAAAAGGTATGGCTTAACGGCTTCCTTTAGGCTGTAGCTTTACTCCCTGCTGCTTCCACAGCCGGGATTTTTAATGATTTACCCTGCGCCAATAATTCGGAAGTAATAGCACGGGTATAAGTTTTGATCTCGTTCTGGAATTCAGTAACAGACGCTCCCGAGCGGATCTCTTCGAGGCGTTTCTCCCAGGTACCTGTGAGTTCGGCCTGGGCTATTTGCTGATTTTTTACTACTTCATAAACAGCGATGCCTGTAGTAGTAGGCACCAGGTTTTTCTTTTCCCTGATGATATAATTGCGTTTAAGTAACGTCTCAATGATAGCTGCCCGTGTAGCAGGGGTACCGAGGCCGCTATCTTTCATAGCGTAACGGAGCTCTTCATCATCAATCTCTTTGCCCGCTGTTTCCAAAGCTTTAAGTAAGGTGGCTTCGTTATATAGTGGCCGGGGTTTGGTTTGCTTTTCGAGCAGCGCTTTTGCTGTTATAGGAAGATTTTCACCTTGTGTTACTTTGGGTAGCGTAGCGTTCTCTTCGTCTTTTTTATCGTCTTCCTTATCATTGAACACAGCACGCCACCCAGCGGTGTGGATAACCGTTCCGCTGGCGTTAAATTTAGCGCCTGATTGTACAACAATTTTGGTGACTTCCTTAATACAATCCTGGTGAAATGCTTCGAGCATCCTACCGGCTACCATATCATAAACCGCCTGCTGATCGGGCGAAAGTTGATGTGGGTTTTCGCCGGTTGTAAGTACGGCGTGATGATCCGTTACTTTTTTAGCATTTACACTTCGTTTGTTGAGCGTAGCGCTGCTTAATGCAATGGCTTGTTTGCCAAAAAGTGGGTGCTGTTCCAGTTTCCCAATCAGGGCGGGTACACCTGCAAAAACATCATCGCCTATATAGCGGCTGCCGGTACGGGGGTAAGTAACCAGTTTATTTTCGTAAAGGTTTTGGAGGATGGTAAGGGTTTGATCTGCAGTAAAGCCTTTGCGTTTGTTGGCTTCCTGCTGAAGGCTGCTCAGGTCGTGCAATAAGGGAGGTGGTTCTTTACGGGGTTTGGCTTCTACCTGTAAAATGTGGCCACCCTGCGGGAAGCCGCCTTCAACATCCTGCACCTGGTCGACTACCGCTTGTGCTTCTTCTTTTGTTTTATAATTTTCGGCTGATATCGCTTTAAATACCTGTCCGTCTTTATCGGGATGAATACTTACCTGGTAAAAGGTTTCGGGTATAAAGTTTTTGTTTTCCAGGTACCGCGAACAGATCATGGCAAGAGTAGGGGTTTGCACCCGGCCCAATGAAAGTACCGCGCCACGAATACCCGACGAAAGGCTCAGGGCCTGTGTGGCATTCATACCTACTAACCAATCCGATTGTGAGCGGCAATGGGCCGAATTGAACAGTGTATCATAATCGCTGCCGGGTTTCAGGTTGCGGAAACCTTCTTTGATAGCCTCATCTGTTTGGGACGAGATCCAGAGCCTTTTAAAAGGCTTTTTGCATTTTAAGTAATAGTAAATATAACGAAAGATGAGTTCTCCCTCGCGCCCGGCATCCGTTGCTACAATGATCTCAGTGGCTTCATCAAATAGCTTTTGAATGGTATCCAGTTGTTTTTTTACTGATGGATCATCTACCAAACCATCCTTGGTTTTAACCTTGCGAATGGAAAGCTTAAACTTTTGAGGCAGCATAGGCAGGTGCTGAACGCTCCAGCCGTAATAACCATATTCCTGCGGGGCGGCAAGTTGTAACAGGTGACCGAAAGCCCAGGTAAAGGTGAAACCCTTGCCTTCAATATAACCGTCTTTCTTTGTAGTCGCCCCAAAAACTTTGGCAATTTCCCTGGCTACAGATGGTTTTTCGGCTATAATAACTTTCATAATGCTGTTCCCAATGCTCCGGCTTGTGCCGGTGCCTGCTAATACGGGCGTCGAAAGTATGAATTTAGTGAGGGCTGTGCAAGGTTTGTTGGTAACATTGTGTCGCCCGACAGGTTGAATGACCTGTTAGATATCGCTGGCAATGGTCAGTAATTCTTTATCTACTTCTGTAATGATCTCGTTAAATACAGGTTCTGCATTGATATAACCTTCAAGCAATTTAAACTGGTTTTTAGCCCTGATTAAATTATGCCCTTCATACTGTGCGCCGTAGTAAATGTCGTTATTTAAAAAGTCGGTTAAAAAACGAAGGCCTTGCATATAGATCATCAGTTTGCCCGAAAAAATGAAATACTGTTTTTCGGCTTCAGTAAGGATGCTGCCCATTTCGCTTATGTAGCCTTTATATATCGCCCTGAAAAAATCTGTCCTTATCATAACTTTGTCCAGGTCCTTTTCTTCCTCGTTGGCGGGTGATAAATAGGTACGCATCATGTCGCCAACATCGCTTAAATAATAGCCGGGCATTACTGTATCAAGGTCAACAATACATAACGCGTTTTGCTCTTTGTCAAACAGTACGTTATTTATTTTGGTATCGTGGTGGATTACCCGGAGGGGGATTTCGTTATTGGTTGTAAATAGGTTGTAGGTATGCAATATGTTGATATGGTCATGAGCTGCTTTTACTTCTTTAGCAGCCTGTTCCAGTTTTTGAGGTTCGGCTGTTTTGAAGGCCTGTTCAAATTGTGCAAACCGTAATTTCAGGTTGTGAAAATCCGGAAGCGTGTATTCGAGTTTGCTGATGTCAAAATGATTTAACAAACGGGTAAACCGGCCAAACTGCACCGCCGCGCTATAGGCTTCCTTTGTGTCCTGCAAAAAGTTTACTGTATGTGATCCTTCAATAAATGGGAAAAGCCGGTAAAACTTGCCGTCGGCAGCTTGAGTGACCGATTTTCCTGTTTGATTCTTTATTGGAGCTACAAATAAATAACCGGGATTGTGTTTACCAAGATATTCTTTGATTAGTGCAAGGTTGCTGTCGATATGATCGGGCCTTTTAAAAACGGCAACGTTAATTTGCTGAAGAATATAGGAATGGTTAGCACCACTTATTTTATAAGTATAGTTTATTAAACCCGAACCAAAAGGCCGGATATGGTATTCAGAAACGTTTAATCCAAAATTTATTAGGATATCATCAAACATATTATAGACGTTAACTCATCAAACATAGCTAATTTGATAAACGATAGCCATGCGCAAACGTTTGAGTGTTTTTTGTTTAGGCTTATTTTTTGTTTTCAACCAGTTGCGATTCAATGATCACTTTGTAAAAGGCACTTGGCTCATTGCCGCCGGTACCCTGGTGATGCAGCAGGTCCATTAAAATATCAGTTGCTTTTTGCCCCTGTAAATATGGGAATTGTTCAACCGAAGCGGCGGGAATATTCTCCATATAATTGATTAGTGGTAAATTGGCATAGCTTACAAATTCAAGATCCTTATTGATCCTGATGTTTAATTTGCTGGCATGTTTAATGGCAAAAAGTGCTACATAATCATTAAAGGTTACTATGGCGGTTGGCTTGCGTTTGCTGGCCAGCAGTTCATCTAATGCTTTTTTTGTGCCTTCTTCGGTCAAATCGCACGAAACTATAAGCGAAGGGTCATACTTAAGCCTGTTTTTGGTCATCGCTTTAATATAGCCCTCTTTACGCTCGCCGGTAGCAACCATGGTTTGCGGCCCGTTGATCATGCCTATTGCCCGGTGACCTTTTTTTAGCAAATAACTAACTGCCTCAATGGTGCCGATTTCCATATTGCAGGCTACATAATGGATGTTGGGTATGGCCGGGATCCTGTCGAAATAAACTACCGGGATATTGTATTTTTTTAAGTTTTCAAAATGCTGGTACGAGGAGGTATTTTTCCCTACCGATACAAGCAGGCCATCAACCCGGTGGTTTTTCATTTTTTCAACCAGTTGTTTTTCCTTTTGCTCGTCATCATGTGATTGTGCCAGCAATACCGTATAATTCTTTTTATAGGCGGTATCTTCAATAGCGCTTATGGCCGAGGAAAAAAAAGCCTCCGAAAGTTCGGGCAAAATAACCCCGATGGTGAGCGTTTTGCCCTTTTGCAAAAAAATAGCGGTTTGGTTAGGCTCATAGTTTAACTCGCCGGCCAGCTTTTTAACTTTTGCCCTTGTGGTTAGTCCTATGCTCGGGTGATCATGCAAGGCCCTTGAAACTGTGGAAACCGAGATGCCTAATATTTGCGCTATCTCTTTTATAGTAGTTGGCTTTGTTTGCATTAATTACGGGCTAATGTCGTTTTTATAGTTAAAGTTAAGCGATTATTATGAAATAGCTTGTATTAACTGCATTGCAAACGTTTGCATGACTAATCATCAGTTTGCATCAATTGGGCGGTTAGTATAGTGGAGATTTGAACATCAGCCATGCTATATAGTGCCCTTTAATTTTATTTAGAGGGCCTCGCTTATCTGCAATAAAGAAATAATCGTTTAGCAGGCATATTTACCTCCGATTTTAGAAGCCGAAGTCATCAACCCATAATGTTTGATAAATATCTGTTTTTCAATTAATGCCAGTTAAGGGATAATTATGTCCATTTTTCAAACGTTTGCGTTGAAATTGAAGCATTTATTTTTTCCTAAAGCCACTAATGCGAGTACATTTATGAAACGATACTTGTATTATAACCCAATGATGAAGAAAACCGTTATACTTTGTCTTTCGATATTGTTTATTGCTATAGGAAATAGAGCTGCCATTGCGCAGACTGTACACATTGATGCTTCAAAACTTCGTCACGTTATCCCGTTTGGAGGTAATGCCTGGGTAAACGCGCCGGATACCATAACCGATGAAGGGTTGATTGGCCTGAGAAGCACAAAATCAACCGGTAATATTTATTTCAGGGTTAGTGTTGCGCAGGACCTTGAGCTTGCGCTGGTGGTACGGGTGCCGCAGGGAAACAGTACGCTGCAGTTATCGGCAGGGAAAAATGCTGTCGTCAAAAAAATAAGCAATACCAGGTTTGATACTGTCAGTTTTGGGAAGGTTCACATCAGTCGGCCGGGTTATGTAAAGATCAGTTTAAAAGGCATTACTAAAACCGGGACTGTTTATGCAGATGTATCTGACCTTATAGTTACTTTGCAAAAGCCGAATAATGATATTTCATATGTTGCAAAAGGCAGTTCATATCATTTTGGCAGAAGGGGGCCTTCTGTGCATTTACGCTACCCTGTCCCAACCGACAAAGAGAATAAAGTAAAATGGTTTTATAATGAGATCATAGTACCGAAAGGACAGGATGTGATCGGCTCCTATTTTATGGCCGATGGTTTTGGCGAGGGATACTTTGGGATGCAGGTAAATTCCGCAACCGAACGCCGCGTGTTATTTTCGGTATGGAGCCCTTTTAATACCGAAGACCCAAAAAGCATCCCGGATAGCATGCGTATTAAACTGGTAAAAAGCGGCAGTAATGTACACATCGGCGAATTTGGTAACGAGGGATCCGGCGGACAAAGCTATATGCGCTTCCCGTGGAAAGCCGGGCAAGCTTACGCCTTTTTGCTTAGCGCCGAGCCGGATAACGCCAGGCATACAACTACTTATACTGCATACTTTAAAGATGTAGCTGCAGATAAATGGTTTCTGATAGCCAGCTTCAACCGCCCGCAAAAGGCTACTTACTTAACGCATTTGTATTCATTTGTTGAGAATTTTGAACCCGAAAATGGCGATAAGCTACGTAGGGCTTATTTCACTAACCAATGGATAGGTGACAGTGAAAATAACTGGCTGGAGCTTACGCATGCTATATACACGGGCGATGCTACGGCTAATGCCAATTACCGTAAGGACTATGCAGGCGGAAAAGAAGGTGATAAGTTCTTCCTTCAAAATGGTGGGTTCTTTAATAATTATATACCGCTTAAAACTCCTTACGATCGTAATGCAACAAAGCAAAAACCTTTAATTGAATTTGAAAAACTACCTAATAAATAAGCCCCAAAAACCTCAATATTATATATGGAAAGAAGACAATTTTTGAAAACCAGCGCAATTGCAGCAGCAGGTTTTAGCATTTTACCATCAGGAAGTCTATTTGCATCGGCACCTGCAAAAGTCCGTTTAGGTTACATAGGCGTAGGTGCCCGCGGCATGAGCCATATTGCCGAAGGTTTGCTGCGCGATGATGTGGAGATCGTTGCCATTTGCGATACGCAGGAAAGCTCACTGAAAATTTGCCGCGAATACATCGCCAAAAAAGGCCATGCACCCGTAAAGGAATACACCGGCGGACTGGATGCCTACAAAAAATTGCTTGATCATAAAGATATCGATGCGGTAATTATTGCTACCCCATGGCAGTTTCACCACCCACAGGCTATTGACGCTATGAAAGCCGGAAAGTATGTTGGTTGTGAAGTAATTGCGGGTCTTACGGTTGAAGATCACTGGGATATCGTTAACACTTCAGAGAAAACAGGTATCCCATACATGACACTTGAAAACGTTTGCTATCGTCGTGATGTGATGGCTGCCTTGAATATGGTGCGCCAGGACCTGTTCGGCGAAATCGTTCATTTGGAAGGCGGATATCAGCATAATTTAAGAGGTGTATTGTTCAATAACGGTAAGCAATATTATGGCGGCGGTGTTGAGTTTGGCCCTAAAGCTCTGAGCGAAGCCCAATGGCGCACGCAGTTCAATATCGATGTGGACGGTGATATTTACCCAACCCATGGTGTAGGCCCATGTATGCATTATGCTAATATCAATGCAGGTAACCGTTTTATCAACCTGGTATCATTTAGTACTAAGGCCCGAGGTTTGGCGGCTTATGTAGAGGAGTTATCACCTGGTCACCCGAATGCTAAGATCCACTACAAAAACGGTGACGTAACCACTACCATGATCAACTGTGCCAATGGCGAAACCGTGATGCTGAGCCACGATACGCACCTGCCGCGTCCTTATTCATTAGGCTTCCGTGTGCAGGGTACTAAGGGTTTGTGGATGGATGTAAATAAGAGTGTATACATCGACCATAAATCAAAAGAAGATGATTCATGGGACCCTGCAAAGGAATGGTTTGATAAATATGACCATCCGCTTTGGAAAAAATACGAAAAGTTTGCCGAAGGCGCCGGTCACGGTGGTATGGACTGGTTTGTGTTTAATGCTTTCGTGGAGTCGGTTAAGCAAAAACGCCAGACACCTATAGATGTTTATGATTCTGTTACTATGAGTGTAATTACACCGTTATCAACAAAATCATTAAAAGAGGGTAACGCGAGTGTGGAATTCCCTGATTTTACTAAGGGTAAATGGAAAGAGCGTAAAAATACCTTCGCGCTTGACGATAGCGGTTTTTAAGTGTTTTTTTTGCATGTTTTGCGTTTAGCCCGGCCAAAAGCCGGGCTTTACTTTTTTAAAACAATCGTAGCTGCCTTTGGCTCCAGCACAGCGGTAGCTTTTTAGTGTAACCCCTGTTTTTTGTATTTATTTGATTGTGAGGTGTTTATAAGTTTATAATTGAATTTATGTTAACCCTGTTAACCCTCCTGGCGGCCTAAGCCAACGGCTATGAGCAACAGCCGAGTGGTGACCGATATTGCAGTGGATTAGTTTTGTAAATGTTAGTCCAACCAACTCATAATCAAATTCTTCAAGCTTAATCCTCCAAATACGCAGAATCCATAAAATTGACGCCCAAATCGTCTCGTTTATCGCTTACCCAAAGCTGGAAAGTTGTCAAAAACTAATTTTTTTCACCGCAAAATACTTTGAGTCAAACGTTTGCGTAAACCGGTTTTTGCCCAAAACAAACGTTTGCGCTGTGTTTGAAGGGGCAATTTTTTGCTTTAAAAATCCGCTATCTCTAATTTCCGATATTTAAAAACAAGGCTAACCACCGCAAAAAACTAACAATTAATTAATACTAACACCCACCACGTATGATTAAAATTTACTCAAACCCCGATCAGGGCTTCAGCAAACACGTTTATTTAAGGAGGCAGATCAACGGCCTTTTTAAATTGATGTGCTGTTGCCTGCTACTATTATTGCCGATACTTGCCAATGCACAAACAACAATCAACGGTAGCGTAAAAGATAAAGACGGCCCGGTAATTGGCGCTACCGTTACCCAAAAAGGTGTCAAAAATACCACTACAACCGATGTTACCGGTAAGTTCAAAATTACACTAAAGGGCAGTTCGACAGTATTGGTTGTTTCTTACGTAGGGTATAAACCTCAGGAAGTATCTGTGGGTAGCTCAACCGATATCACCATCACTTTGCAGGAAGACCTGAATAAACTGAACGAAGTAG
Source organism: Mucilaginibacter sp. SJ (assembly GCF_028993635.1). Classification (NCBI taxonomy): domain Bacteria; kingdom Pseudomonadati; phylum Bacteroidota; class Sphingobacteriia; order Sphingobacteriales; family Sphingobacteriaceae; genus Mucilaginibacter; species Mucilaginibacter sp. SJ. The sequence continues at coordinate 1,629,608 of NZ_CP118631.1, read as the reverse complement.
TTGTTGTAGGTTACGGTACTGTAAAAAAAGGTGACCTTACCGGTTCAATCAGTTCTATAAAAAGCGATAACCTTACACTTGGCGGTACTACAACCAATATCGGTCAGGCCATTCAGGGCAAAGCAGCAGGTGTGCAGGTTCAGCAGGCCAGTTTTGCGCCGGGTTCCGGAATCAATATCACTGTGAGAGGTGGTAACTCTATTAATACCTCAACATCCCCACTATATGTTGTTGATGGCTTCATCAGCGATAATGGCAACCAGGTTAACCCTAATGATGTGGAGGATATCCAGGTGCTTAAGGACGCTTCGGCAACGGCTATTTATGGAGCGAGAGGCGGTAACGGGGTTGTGTTGATCACCACAAAAAAAGGTAAGAATGGCAAAGTTTCTTTGGATGCGGATATATCAGGCGGTACACAATATCTAAGGTATAAGCCAGACCTGTTAACCGGCCAGCAATATACCGATATCCAAAACGCTACAGCACTGGAAGATGGCAAACCTCAGCCATATCCTTCAAGTTTCAAGGTAGCCAATACCAACTGGTTAAAACTGGCAACCCGGAATGCTACTGTTCAAAATCAAAGTATCAGCTTAAGCGCCGGCGATCAGGGTTCCAAAATATATGTTGCGGGTAATCATATTAAACAGGTTGGTGTGTTGCAGCATACCGGTTTTGAAAGATATACTGCAAGGATAGGTGCTGAGAAAACAATGAATGAAAACCTAAAGATCAGCGCTAATTTTTATGGTGCCAGCTCAAGTTCGACATTGCAATCGTACTCTGGAGACATAACTGCGCCATTATTTAGTTTATTGACAGCACCACCTAACGTTAATCCATATAATGCCGATGGTACTTACAATTATTATGTTACCCAGGGTACAAAAACCAATGCGCTGGCCGGCCTTTTGGAACCAACAAACAACAGTGGCAATAAATTGGTCAATGCCAATATCGGGTTAGATTATAAGATTATCAATGGTTTAACCTATCACCTTACAGCCGGTACCGAATACACTCAAACTACAGCAGGCCAGTACCTGCCTACTACTACCATCGCAGGTGCTAAGCAGGGCGGTGTTGCCAGTGAGCAAACATCATCAGCTTTCAGATGGATAGTTGAAAATTACTTTACCTATAAGTTCAACATCGCTAAGGATCATGACTTCACTGTTTTATTAGGTACATCAAATCAAAAAGATGTTACCGAAGGACTAAGTGCCGGTGCTAAAGGCTTCTCAACCGATGCATTTTTATACTACAACCTTGGTGCCGGATCATTGGTAAATGGTTATGGCAGCAGTAAGGCAGAGGCCATGTTAACCTCGTATTTTACAAGGTTTAATTATGCATATAAGGATAAATTATTAGCCTCGTTCTCTTATCGTGACGACCGTTCGTCAAACTTCGGTTCAAACAAGCGTTCGGGTTTTTTCCCCGCGGGCGCAGTAGCTTATAAACTTACCGATGATGATTTTATAAAAGATCTGAATACCTTCTCAAACTTAAAAGCACGTGTTAGTTACGGTGTTACTGGTAATGACCGTATCCCTGCGAGCTTATATCTTTCAACATTTGGACCTTATGGTGTAGTACTGAATGAAACCGGTAATCTTCAAACAGGGATAGAACCAAAAACACTGGCTAACCCTAATCTAAAATGGGAAAGCACCAGGCAGTTTGATGTTGGTTTGGATATGGGTTTCGCCAATGGCCGTATTAATGCAAGTATCGACTATTACAGTAAAAAAACAACCGACCTGTTAATTCAGATCCCTATAGGTCAGCAATGGGGGTTCAGTAATCAATATGTAAACGGTGGCGCAATCCAAAACCGTGGTATCGAGCTTTCTGTAAATACCAACAATGTGCGTGGTAAAGATCTGTCGTGGAACAGTACGGTTACTTTTGCTTACAATAAGCAAAAGGCACTGGATTTAGGTCCGGGAGTAACCGTGATCAGTACTAATACTGCAAACCCAAGCGGTACTGTGTCCGGACAGGAATTTACAAGGGTTGTGCCTGGCATTGAATTAGGGGAGCTATATGGCTATGTTTACGAAGGGGTAGTGAAAACCGGCGAAAAATATACTCCGCAACCAAATTCTAAGGCAGGAGACCCTAAATATAAAGACGTTAATGGTGATGGTGTAATCACCCCGGCCGACCGTACTTATCTGGGCAACTCTAACCCGCATTATATGGCTGGTTTTGGTAACGATTTTCATTATAAAGGCATCGATCTGGGTATATTTTTTCAGGGAGCATTTGATTACTACCTGTATAACATGAACGCCATGGTATTAGAGTCAACCACGGGTGCTGCTGCATTGAACAGGTTTGTTGTCGGTAAAAACGAAAATACGTCAATCCCGCGCGAAGGTTATTACCTGAGTACTTACGGTAGCTACGTAAACTCACGTTTTGTTGAAAATGCTTCTTATGTCCGTTTAAAGTCGCTTACGCTGGCTTATAATTTCCCTGCATCGTTGTTTCAGCATCTGAAAATTTTACAGGGAATAAGGGTTTATGCAGAAGCACAAAACTTATGGACAATTACCGGCTATAAAGGTACCGACCCGGAAGTTAACGTGCATTCTGGTGCTACCGGTGGCGGCTTAGACTTTAACTCGTTCCCGGCATTCAGAACCATAACATTCGGCATTAAGGCATCTATCCATTAATGAAATTATCCTTTTAAAGGATCAACAAAATTTAAATCAAATGAAAAAATATAATATTCTACTCTTAGCAGCGGCGGTAGTTACACAGTTTTCGTGTAATAAAACCAATCTCGAGCCTAAAATATACAGCAGCTTAACAAGTCAAAACGCATTTTTAACCAAATCGGATGCTATTGCAGCGGTCAACTCTGTTTATGCGCGGCTTAAAGGTCCGGCGGTTGGTGACAATTTTGATTATTGGACGGTAAGGCACTTCGCCCTTACCGATTTAACCACGGATGTAGGCCACTGTAGCTACGCCGGCGACCCGGGGCAGTTATCATTAGTGCAATGGAACTCGGCCAATGGTTTGATAGCTGAAGATTACAGGCAGATCTATAAGTTGGTGGCCAACGCCAATAACGCTATCTATAATATTTCGGCAATGAAAAGTATTACAGATGCCCAGAAAAATCAGTTTTTAGCCGAGATGAAATTTTTACGTGCTATAGCTTACTCTGACCTTACTGATGCCTGGGGACCAGTGATCTTGACCACCGAAAAAGATATAGCCAACCCGGATTATAAAGCTCAAACTGCGCCAAGCTCTGTTGCAGATGTTGACGCGTTAATGATCAGCGATCTGCAAAACGCCATCAATGTTTTGCCTAAAGATTACACCAAAAGTGATATCTACACAACTAACGATGTTGGCCGGGCCACCAAAGGTGCGGCGATGTTCCTGCTGGCTAAGGTTTATCTGCGTGAGCACCAATGGCAAAAAGCTGCTGATTTAACTAAACAGGTAATGGACCTGGGTATTTACCAGTTATATCCAACCTACGAAGGTTTATTTAAAGAATCAAACACATGGTGTGCTGAAAATATCTTCTCGGTATTGAGCGATGCTAACGTTAATGGCACCGAATTATTGAACCACTTCGGTCCGCTAAGCCATCCGGTATTAACCGACAGGTGGCAGTACTACGCTGTAACCTGGGATTTTTACAACAGCTACGGCGATGAAGATGATCGTAAAAAAATGTTCTTTACCCAATACCAGGGTGTTGACGGTTTAACGCACAAACAAGCCCCTTCGCAGGGCGCTACCGCTCCGGATGGAGTATTGTATATGCCGGATGTTGCAACCATGAAGTATGCCGATCCAAATGGGGCCAACACTTACTATGATGGCCATAGTGTGGATGTTTTACGCTATGCTGATGTGTTATTAAGTCGCGCCGAAGCTTTAAACGAATTGAATGGTCCAACCGCAGAGGCTGTTTCATTAGTAAACCAGGTTAAAGGCCGCTCACATGCCAAATTATTGGTGCAGGCTAATTTGACCCAGGCAACTTTCCGCGATGCATTGTTACAGGAACGCGGCTGGGAGCTATATTATGAAGGCAAAAGAAGGGCCGACCTGAAGCGCTTTGGCAAATATGATGTGATCGTGAACGCTTACTTAAAACGTGTTGGCCAAACCAATACCGTACAGTTGCCGCGCGACGAGTATTTCCCATATCCGCTTAACCAGGTTAATATCAACCCTAAGCTGAATAATGCGGGCAGGCAACAATAAGCATAAAATTCAAATATTAGTAAAGAGTATACAGCCTTCAATGGGTTGTATATTCTTTACTGTTTAACCGGTATTACAAAATTAGTGATGAAGGATTGGTTTAAAGTTTTAGCGAAGGGGCTGTTGATTTCGATCATCTGTGGTTGCTCTGGTGGTAATCTGATAAAAGAAATTCACATAGGCCTGTATAATAATAACGAGCTAAAAATTAAGCTTGATGTTATGACCAGCAAGCCTGTTGATCTGTACGCCGAATACTGGATAGAAGGCAAGCAGCCGGTTAAATACCGGTCGACTACTACCAGTAACGGCACATCATATAAGCTTGTACTTTGCAATATTTTGCCTGATACGACCTACTCATATCATATCGTAACTATAGATGGTGGCGATACGGTGGTAAGCAAACCCCATACTTTTAAATCGCACGAGTTGCCATTGTTTTTACAGGAACAGTTCAACGCAAAAATTGCCGCGAAAGCTACCTTGCCTGCGCAGTTTAATGATGGATTGATGCTTATCAACAAGCGTTACGCACCTGGTGTGGCGTTTTTGGTTGATGCCAAAGGGCAAATCAGGTGGTACCATATGATTGACAGGCTGGGTTTTAAAGTGATCAATTTCACAAAGGATAAAACCCTGCTTTCTATTTTAGGCCGAAATGACGAACCTACCAGTTACGGCAGCGAGATACTGGAGGTCAATATGCTTGGCGATACGCTACTACACCTCACCAAAGGGCAAGGCGATTTCAAGCAAACCATTCATCACGAAATCCTGAAGAATGATAAAGGGCAACTGGTTACCATTTTTGTCGATAAGAGAATCATCGATCTTGCATCAGTCGGTGGCGCTAAACAGGATACAGTTAACGGCGATGGTATTATGGTGATGGACAAAACTGGCAAACAGCTGTATAAATGGAGTGTGTTTGATGTAATGGACCCATTGAAAGATCCAAAAATCCTGAAAACCAAAAAAGACTGGATGCATGCCAATAGTTTGAGTTACGATACCGACGGCAATTACTTGATGTCATTTTACAACAACGGACAAATCTGGAAGATTGATGCCCATAATGGTAAAGTGATTTACAAATTTGGCAAGGGTGGTACCGTTGCTATGCCTGCCAACTGCAACTTTACCCAGACCCACGCAGCTCATATCAATAAACAGGGCAACCTGATGTTTTTTGATAACGGGGTCGAGAAACACCAGTCGGGTGTGTATGTTATGAAGATTGATGAGAAAAATCGAACCTCAACTATTGCCATGCACATCAAACTACCTAAAGAAATTTTTAACGGCCGTATGGGCAGCGCCTACATGATCAATGATACCACAACACTGGTATGCTGCTCCAAAAGGCACATTGTAGTATTGGCAAATAATAAAGGCGTATTACAGTGGACGATGGAAACATCGGTACCAACTTACCGCGCCGGTTTTATAAAATACGAACAGCTTGATCCATTTTTAAAACCATAATAATTAAAAATGAAAAAGAAATATCAATATATAGCTTTGCTGATGTTGTTAGTCGCTTTGGCGAGCGTTGCCCAGTTAGTGTCATGTACCGGGAGCAAAGCCGAAGAGGCAAATAAAGCTGATTCAGCGGCTGTGAATAACATGGTTTCCGTAGATACAACCAAAATGCCGGGTGGCAAATATGGCGCGGCCGTGCGGTACGGAAGGGAGTTGATGTTGCATACCGCATACTATATTGGCCCCGAAGGTGTGAACGGACAATATACCGGCAATAAAATGAATTGTACCAACTGTCATCGAGATGCCGGTACAAGGCCATATGCTTTTAACCTTGTAAGATCGTTTCGTGATTATCCGCAGTACAGGGCAAGAGAGGGAAGGATTTTGTCTTTGGCCGAGCGCATCAACAATTGTGTAATGCGCCCTAATTTGGGCAAACCTTTACCTTTGGATGGAAAGGAGATGATCTCGATCATGGCTTACCTGAAATTTCTGAGTGATTCGTCAAACATATCTAAAACTGCCAAAGGGTTAAAGAATATGGAAGTCGAACTGCCGGATGTTGCGGCATCATCAGACAGGGGCGAAGTGCTATACGCGCAAAACTGCGAGCGCTGCCATGCCAAAAACGGCGAAGGCAAAATGCGTTTTGATAATGTAACTTACGAATATCCGCCGGTTTGGGGATTATTGGCTTATCGTCCCGGTTCAAGCATGCACCGTGTGGTTAAATTGGCGCAGTGGCTAAAAGGCAACATGCCTTACGATAAAACTGCAGAAGGTAAACCTTTCCTGACCGATGCCCAGGCGCTTGATATCGCCGCATTTGTTAATGATGATAAAAAGCATAAACGCCCGTTGCCTAAAACCACAAAGGAGGTTGATTATCCGCATTACGAAGAAAAAGCGATTGATTATGATAAAGGGCCCTTTAAAGATCCTTTCTCTGAGCAACAGCATAAATATGGGCCATATAAACCTATTATTGATTATTGGGAAGGCCAGGGGATAACACCGGCTATTTAATAAAAAACGCTGTCGCTCGGCTCCAGCCGGGTGACCTCTATCTCCAGGCCTCTGGCCTGCTTAACACTGCGGCCGGAGGCCGTAAAATAGTTGCCACCCGGTTGGAGCCGAGCGGTGGCGGGAAAGGAATTATAATTCCTAAAACAACTTTTTAAAAAGACTGACTAAATTTATTTCATGAAAAAACAATTTTTAGCGCTCACTTTCCTTTTATCGGGCTTTGTTGCTTCGGCACAAAAAGTGCCTTATACCAATTGCGATAAATGCTGGCTGGCCGATTCATTGGGTAACCATCGTGTGGTGTTGACCTTTAATGGCACAGGTAAAGTGGCTAAAGCAGTGATCAATTGGAGACGCAGGGATAATGAGCCCGAAAATAAGCGGATCATTATTCAGGATGCTAAAACCAGACAAAAGATTACCAACGTAAAAATCGGAACAGTAAACCGCGAAAGTGGCGAATTGTATTTCGAGCCAACGTCGGGCAAGGGCACTTACTTTGTGTATTACATGCCTTATAAAAATGAGGGACGCTCAAATTATCCAAAAGGCGTTTATCTAAAACCCGAAAATACAGCTTCGGCAGATTGGCTCAATGCTGTAAATAGTAAGGCTACTTTAGCTTCGGTAAAAGAGTTTCAGTCGATAGATGCTTTTAACAGTTTTTACCCTATGGAGGTGATAGCTACTAAAGCAGAAACTGAAGCTTTGATTAGTAAACATAAAGCAGAGGCATTTTTGGTTTTTCCGGAAGACAGGATGAACTCCATCCACATGACCAAAGATTTGCCGCAACGCTGGATAGAGCTTGGTCCGCAGAATAAATATACTGGTGAAGCTGCGCGAGGCGAAAACTTTGCATTTCAGTTGGGCATTTACGCGCTGCAAAATATCGAAAATGTACAGGTAACATTCAGCGACCTGAAATCCGCTACCGGTAAAGTCATTTCGGCTTCGGAACTGTTTTGTATTAACACCGGCGGTACCACTTATGATGCTAAGCCACTTACTAAGGTTGTGAACGTGGCCAAAGGCGATATCCAGGCCTTATGGTGCGGGGTAGATGTATCTTCAGCCATATTACCTTCCGTTTATACCGGCAAAGCTACCATCAGTATTAACGGGAAACCTGCAAAAACGATTGCTTTGTCGGTTAAAGTAAATAGAAAAATTTCAAAAGATGGCGGTGTAAGCGAGCCGTATAAAATGACCCGCCTGGGCTGGTTAAACTCAACCATGGCACAACAAAATACCGTTATTGCACCATATACACCTCTTGAAATCAGCGGCAGCACCATCAGTTTGTTAGGCCGCAAGATTGAAGTGAATAAGGATGGTTTCCCAAAACAGATCCAGACTTATTTCACGCCCGAAATGACCGAGTACGCCACAGCGCCTAATAACCTGCTTACCGAGGGCATTCACTTTCATTTTATCAACGCTGCCGGAAAAAAGATAAACCTGAAAAGCCAGGGCGTACAGTTCACCAAAAAAGAAGCAGGAACAATTCAGTGGACGGCAATAAGCGCCAATGATAGTTTACAAATGGATGTAACTGCCTCATTGGAGTTTGACGGCTTTATGGCCTATACTGTAAAGGTGAAAGCCTTGCAGGATGTTAGCCTGAAAGATATTACCATGCACATTCCTTTTAAAAAGGATTTTGCCAAATATATGATGGGCCTTGGTCAAAAAGGTGGTTACCGCCCCGAAAACTTTGAATGGAAATGGGATGTAGCCCATAAAAATCAGGATGGTGCCTGGATAGGTAATGTGAATGGCGGCTTACAATATTCATTAAGGGATGAGAAATATGTCCGTCCGCTGAATACTAATTTCTATTTGCAAAAGCCTTTGTTGTTACCAACTTCATGGGGTAACGATAACAAAGGTGGTATTAAAGTGGCATTTGACGGTAAAGCGGTATTGGCCAATAATTACAGCGGCGAGCGCGACCTGAAAAAAGGTGATGAGCTTTATTATAACTTCACTTTATTGATAACGCCTTTCCATACCATCAATACCGATTTTCAGTGGGCTACAAGATTTTATCACGCGTACAAACCTATTGATACCATAAAAAAAGCTGGAGCAACGCTTATCAACATTCACCACGCCACAGCAATAAATCCAACTATCAACTATCCGTTCATCGCCTGGAAAAAAATGAAGGCCTATGATGATTCAGCTCATGCTGCCGGGTTAAAGGTGAAGATTTACAATACCATCCGCGAGTTATCAAATCACGCTTATGAAACTTTTGCCTTGCGCAGTTTAGGCCATGAGATATATTCGCCGGGCAAGGGTGGAGGTTTTAGCTGGTTACAGGAGCATGTGGGCGATGACTATATTGCCGCCTGGTTTGTACCTGAAATCAAGGATGCCGCTATTATTAACAGCGGTATGAACCGCTGGCATAATTACTACGTGGAAGGTATGAACTGGCTAACCCAAAACGTGGGTATAGACGGTATTTACCTGGATGATGTGGCTTTTGACCGCGTTACGATGAAACGTATCAAGCGTGTGTTAACCAAAGATGGTCATCCCGGCATTATTGACTTACACTCTGCTAACCAGTACAACAAAAGCGACGGTTTCAATAACAGCGCTAACCTGTATATGGAGCATTTTCCTTACCTGAACCGTTTATGGTTTGGTGAGTATTTTGACTATGAAAAAAATGATCCTGATTTCTTCCTGACTGAAGTGAGCGGGATTCCGTTTGGTTTAATGGGTGAGATGCTGCAAGGCGGCGGTAATAAATGGCGTGGCATGGTTTACGGCATGACTAACCGTATGCCATGGAGCGACGGCGCCGATCCGCGCCCGATCTGGAAAGCCTGGGATAATTTCGGTATGAAAGGCACAAAAATGATTGGTTACTGGGTTGACGATAATCCTGTAAAAACCGACAAAGCCAAAGTCATAGCCACCGTTTACAAAAAAGATGGCGCTGCCATGGTGGCCGTTGCCAGCTGGGAAGATGCCGATACTGATTTTCAGTTAAATATCGACTGGAAAAAATTAGGCATTGACCCGGCAAAAGCAACTATTACTGCTCCGGAAATTAAAAGCTATCAGCCGGGCAAAACATTTGGCCTGAACGACAGGATCCCGGTTGAAAAAGGTAAAGGCTGGTTGTTGATCATTAAATAACAGGTAATGGATAAAAAATGGTTTATAACCATATACTTTTACATTGGCAGATCACTGAGTTAAACCCGCAGCCTGCCTTTGTGGTTTATTGATTGCTGGTTTATTATGTTAGTTTGCAGTAGTGGTATGTACCAAAAGCATGCATACCGCCTGCGTTTTTATAAAAGCCGTAAACCCTTGAAACTGAACGGTAACAAGCTCTTTGATGCATTTGGGTAATAAAGTGAATTGAAATAAAATGAAAATATTTTAATCGAATCGGTAAATTGTTGGTACTTTCATAAAAAAATAACCAAAATATTGAATTACTACCAATGAATACACAGCATCCATGGCATGAAGTTTCAACCGGGCCTAAAATTCCCTATGTTGTAAACGCCGTTATTGAAATTCCCAAGGGCTCAAAAGCTAAATATGAGATTGATAAAGAATCCGGACTTTTAAAATTAGACCGCGTGCTTTTTTCTTCTGTAATGTATCCGGCCAATTATGGATTTATCCCTCAAACCTATTGCGATGACGAGGATCCGCTTGACATTTTAGTTATATGCTCTGTTGATGTTTTTCCGATTTCTATTATTGAAGCAAAGGTGATTGGGGTAATGCATATGATTGATAATGGCCAGCAGGATGATAAAATTATCGCTGTTGCCAATAATGATATGTCGGTTAATTATATAAATGATTTAAGCGAGTTGCCGCCACATACTATTAAAGAGATTGAGTGCTTCTTTAAAGATTACAAGGTTTTGGAAGGCAAAAATGTAACTGTTGAACGCTGGATGGGGGTAAGCTACGGCCATCAGGTGATAGAAGATAGCATGGTATTATACGATGTTAATTTTAAACCCGTCCAAACCAAAGTTGCCGGTTGAAAATATTAAGATCTGACAAAAAATGTTTAACCCTGCTTATTTTTAATGGAACTGCAGCGTTAAACATTTTTTATTTTTACTTCGTTCTGGGAGGAGCGCAGCGCAGATAATCTTTATGAGTTAGTACCGTTGGTTTCCTTCGGGATCTGCCTGCTCCGTTTATACCTCGATAATTTTAGGTTTAAAATTGCAGCAGGCTAAATAATCCCTCCGCGGGATGCATATTTGCATTCTCATATTGCTAATGATGTTTTATGAAAATACTGCACATTATACCTGCTTATAAACCCGCTTACGGCTACGGAGGTCCAACTGAATCTGTATCGCGGCTATGCGAGGGATTAGCAGCTAATGGGCATGTTGTTGACGTTTATACCACTACAGCCAACGGTAAAACCGAACTGGATGTAATACCCGGCACTATAACAAATGTGGAAGGCGTTAATGTAATTTATTTTAAACGGATCACCGGTGATCATACACACGTTAGTCCGGCATTATGGCGCAGGCTTGTTAAAACTGCCAACCACTATGATGTGATCCATATCCATTCGTGGTGGAGTATTTTAAACGTAATTGCTGCACGGCTCGCCTTGTTCAGTAAAGCCAAGGTTATTTTGGCGCCCCGCGGCATGCTAAGCGGGTACGTATTTGAAAGCGGGAGCAACAGCTACAAAAAATTGATCCATAAATTAGGCGGCCGTAAAATTTTAAAGAAATGCGTGCTGCACGCTACCGCCCAATCCGAATATATGGAGTGCAGGAAGTTGATTCCGGGCTGGCAGGGCTTTGTATTACCCAATATTTTATCATTACCTGATATCGAAATAAAGGAACCCCGCAATGAGTGTTTCACGGTTGTTTTTATGTCGCGCATTCATCATAAAAAAGGACTTGAAAAACTGTTTACTGCTATAAGCAAACTCTCTTTTAATCTGAAACTTGTTATTGCCGGCGATGGCGAAGAAGTATATATACAGCAATTGAAACAACTTGCAAATGAGTTAAATATAGCCTCGAAAATTGACTGGACAGGCTGGGTGAACCGGGATGAGAAATTTGAACGGCTTAACCAGTCTGACCTGTGTGTCCTCACCTCCTTTAATGAAAACTTCGCGAATGTGGTGGTTGAATCGCTGCATATGGGTACTGCTGTTTTAGTTTCCGAAAATGTAGGTCTTTCCGATTTTGTTGGTGAAAATAACCTGGGCTGGGTTTGTACATTAGATACCGTCGATATTGTCGAAAAGCTGAACGAAGCTCACCTTGCAAAGCAAAAATTAGATCACATCCGCAAGCATGGCCGCGAAATTATCCGAACGACGTTTCATGAGCAGGTGCTGATAAACAAGTATTACGAAGAGTATTTAAAATAATCCCTCTTTTCTTTCGGTCAATTTACTATCCCCGATGGCTGCCTTCCTTTAAAGCTAAGGCCGTTGGAAATGAAGTTGGTACTATTAAAGGGGCAGACTATTGCCGGCCCTGCTGATACTTATAATGTAAATTCTTTAGCGTTTCGATAGTAGCCTCATCTGTCGAGATCCCATAACCCGTTACCAGTGTGCCTTTAATACCTTCCGCTGAAGCAAGGGCGTAAACAATAGCCTCGTCGGCAGGGTCGGAGGGGCCTTCGTAGCGGTATAGATCGACTATTTCAAACTCTTTTACCGGGAAGTTTTCCGCGCCTGCTTTAAGGTGATCACCTTCCAGGCTAAATTCATGGGTATAGCCCTGTTCTTTTAATTTGGTTATAGCTTCGGTTACCGTTGCGTAATGAAATTTTTGTTCTTCCATGAGATAGGTGTTTGTTATCAATAACTAATATACAATTAAAGTACATTGCCTGTTTCAGTAATTTCTGCCGAAAACGTTTCGGGTTGTACCAACACAAAGCGCACCAAACTAAACTCCTGCTTAATACAATCCCGGATCCGGCCTATAGCTTCGTTGATTTGTTCGGTATTCAGATCATCTTTAAAAGCTACTATCAGCATCAAAATAATTTCATCGGGCGATTGATAAGTTGACAGCATGTGCATCACCTTTAAAACAGCATTGTCCTGTTCAACGAGGGTGCTTATCTTAGTCCGCGACTCAGATGAAATGCCTTCGCCCATAAGCAAACTCCTGCTCTCCCGGGCTAATATGGCCGAAACGCCAACCAAAATTAAACCAACCAATAATGATGCTATACCGTCAAGCACGGGAATGTTGTAACGATGGTTCAGGAACATGCAAATGCCAACAATAAAAAGGCCTGCAACGGCTGCACTATCCTCAAACATCACTAAAAAGGTTGAAGGGTCTTTGCTTTTAACTACGGCGTCCCACCAGGTTTGATCGCCCCTTATGGCGTTAAATTCTCTCAGGGCGATGATGAGCGACGAGCCTTCAAATATGACGGATAATCCCAAAACGATATAACTCATCGTAGGATCGCCAAGGGGTTCGGGTTCGCGGATATGTAATATGCCCTGGTAAATGGATAACCCTCCGCCCAGGCCAAATATCATGATGGATACAATGAACGACCAGAAGTACAGCTCCTTACCGTAGCCAAAAGGGTGAGTTTTATCGGGCTCTTTGCGTGCCCGGTGCAGACCAAGCAATAGTAGCAATTCGTTAGCGGTATCCACTACCGAGTGAATCCCCTCGGAGATCATAGACCCGCTTCGGCCTATAACGCCCGCTATAAATTTGGTTATTGCTATGAGCAGGTTCGCAATAAGTGCACTATATATCGATTTTTTTGATGAGGTCATGTCCCTTAATGCGCTATTACCTCGGCATCGCCAAGTTTTTTAACATACAATTCATCAACCAAAATCACAATGATGGCCACAATAGGAACTGCCAATATGATACCAAGCACACCCGAGAGTGTTCCCATTACCACCTGGCTGATGATGGTAAGCGCGGGTGGCAGGTTGATCATATGGTTTTGTACTATAGGCACTACAATATTGCTCACTATAGTTTGCGATACAACATAAATGAGGGCCACTATAATAGCTGTATTTGTGCCAACGGTAAGTGCAAGTAATACGCCGGGTACCATAGCTATAACCGAGCCCAGGTTAGGGATGATCTTTAACATGCCTGCAAATAAGGCTAATATCAATGCTGCCGGAATCCCCATAATGCTTAAGCCCGTGGTAAGCAGCAAGCCTAATAATACCATGGAGAGTAACATGCCTTTAAGCCAGCCTTTTAAAGAAAGACTGATCCTGTCCATAATATCCTGGCCTAATGGTTTTTTCTTCTCAGACAAAAGCATTAAAATGCCGTTTTTATAAACATCGGGATTGGTAGTGAAAAAGATGCTCAGGAACAGGATGATATAAATATCACCCAGTACGCCAAAGCTGGTGCTGAAAAAGTGTTGTACGGTAACTACTACCTTGTCGGGATCATTATCGCCCGAAAAATAATCAAGTATTTGCTGCCCCGTTGGGTTTGAAGCCAGTTTAGCCTTGAAATTATTAACCGTATGCGGAAGAGTATCTTTAAGTAAAGCTATCTGGTGCTGTATGGTAGTGCCCATCAAATAAAACAAGCCCGCTACAATTAAAAATGAACCAACTACAGATATGATCATAGCATACCGCCTGGGCATTTTGGTGTTACGCTCTATCAGGTCGCCAAGGCCATGAAAATAAGTCGCGATCAGTGCGCCTGAAAGTACCATGAGCAGTACGTTAAAAGCAACCCGGGCTATCAGTATTACTACAACCAATAAAGCAACAATAGCAACAGTGTGCCATACTTTTTCGATATAAGTAAGCTCTTTCTCTTTTTTTGGGGTCATATAGCAGGTATTTGTTCCATTAACACGTTCATGTACCCTAAATGTTTTGATTGAATTAAGTTAACAGGATATTACGAAAGAGATTGATATCGATTGCTTTTAAACTTTTTAAAATATTTTAAAAAGAAAGTGTAACAATTTAAATAAGTTTTTGTAAAATTATTCTGCCAAAGGATTTTTAACGATATTTAGGTTAATACCAACCCAAAAACCATAACCCTCCGATTGATGAAGAAAAACTACTACATCGTAACGCTGATCATGCTTGCGTTTTTTGTCATTTCGTTTTTAACCAATATCATCGGGCCGTTATCTCCCGAGTTTATTAAGGATTTCAAGCTGAGCGATGTAATGGCAGGAGTATTGCCCTTTGCGTTTTTTATTGCCTATGGGGTTATGTCAATCCCGTCGAGCATGCTGGTTCAAAAGTATAATGAAAAAACCATTATGGTTGCTGCTTTTGTAGTGGCGTTTTTGGGCTCTTTACTATTGGCTGTTTATCCTAATTATCTTACTGCCATTATATCATTATTTTTAATTGGCTGCGGTATGGCCATGCTGCAGGTGGTGATTAATCCGTTGCTCCGCACATCGGGCGGGGAGGAAAATTACGCTTTTACCTCAGTACTGGCACAGCTCATATTTGGCGGGGCATCATTTGTTAGTCCGCTGGTTTATTCATACATGGTTAAAAACATGGGGAGCAGCAGAGGTGGTATTTTCCCTTTGCTTGAGGCGCATGTACCCACAACCATGCCCTGGATCTCGCTGTACTGGCTGTTTGCGGTTATTTGTTCAGGTATGTTGGTGATCATGCTGATATCTAAATTTCCGAAGGTTGAACTGGCCAGCGATGAAAAAGCTGGGCCATGGAAAACCCACGTTGACCTTTTTAAAAAGCCCGTTGTTATAGCTTACTTTGTAGCTTTGTTTTGTTATGTGGGCAGCGAGCAGGGCGTATCCTACTGGATGTCGCAATTTTTACTTGTTTACCACAAGTTTGATCCGCAAACCACGGGTGCCAGCGCGGTAGCCTATTTCTGGGGATTGATGACCGCCGGCGGCATTTTAGGCTTGTTTTTACTTAAATTGATGGATAGCCGCAAGCTGCTGGTGATCTTTACCATTTTGGCACTCATTTTCCTCACGCTTGGTTTGTTCGGCAGCGCTCAAACATCATTGTACTCATTTTCAATAGTTGGCTTCTTTATGTCGGTAATGTATCCCATTATATTCTCGCTGGCGTTGAGTTCGATAGCTGAAGATCACGGTTCATTTGCCGGGATCCTGGTTACCGGTATTATTGGCGGAGCGGTGGTTCAGCTTTTGATAGGCGGCTTGGGCAGCCTGTTTGGGTTAAGGCAGGGGATGTTTTTCCTGTACATTACATTCGGCTACATGCTTAGTATCGGCTTTTGGGCTAAGCCGCTGGTTACCAACAAAACTATTTTTGATAATAAAGCATAATAAATAAATGAGCAATATAAAAGTTATAGGTATTGATCTGGGTGCTACCAATATCCGCGGAGCGGTTGTTAATAATAACACCATCGGTAATATTGTATCGCAACGGATAAAAAGCGACGGCAGTGTAGAAGATGTGCTGAACGATATTTATACTGTTGTTGATGCCCTGTTGCAAAACGATAAGGCCAGCGCCATAGGCATAGGCGTGCCCAGCGTGGTTGATGTAGCCGAAGGTATTGTTTATGACGTGCAATATATTCCCTCATGGAAGGAAGTGCACCTGAAAAAACTGATGCAGGAGCGATACAGCATGCCGGTATATGTAAATAATGACGCCAATTGTTTTGCCGTAGGCGAGTTATATTTTGGACAGGGAAAAGGTACTGACAGCATGGTTGGCGTAACCCTGGGCACCGGGCTTGGCACCGGCATTATCACCAATGGCAAACTATACGCAGGCCACAATTGCGGTGCCGGTGAGATAGGTCTTTTTCCTTATATCGATAACATCCTGGAGTATTATTGCAGCGGCTCATTCTTTAGCAATGTGTACGGATTGGATGGCGTACAGGTATTTAAAGATGCGCAGGCCGGCGAAGAGAGGGCATTAGGTTTGTATGCCGAATTAGGAACCCATGTTGGGAACGCCATAAAAATGATCATGTACGCCTATGACCCCGAACTGATTATTTTAGGCGGATCGGTAAGCCAGGCCTTTGAATATTTTAAAGATACCATGTGGCGGCAGGTGAAAACTTTTGCCTACTCAAAAACACTTGACCGTATAAAAATCGAGATCTCGGAACTGCAAAACAGCGGTATCATTGGTGCGGCTGCTTTGTATTATGACAATCAGAAGTAAAGTTAATCTACCATGAAAAAAATATTATTAATGTCGGTAATAGCCCTGCTCAGTACAAGGGCATTTGCGCAGGAGCGGCAGGAGAATTTTAACTTACTGTTGAAGGACGACTGGCAAATGCAATCGGTAGTTACGGCACCTGCCGCCGCTACAGACATCTCTAAAGAAAAATTTTATACCCAAGGCTGGTATAAAGTAAGCGTGCCATCAACCATTTTAGCTGGTTTACTGGCCAATCATGTATATAATTTCGACCCGTTTATGGGCAGGAACCTTGAAAAACTGGCAGATCCTAAATTGGATAAACCATGGTGGTTCAGGAAGGAGTTTACCCTGCCTGCTGCCGAAAATGGTAAGAACGTGATCCTTCGATTACATGGCATCAACTATAAAGCCAACGTTTGGTTCAACGGGGTTAAAATAGCCGATTCAACAAAAGTGAAGGGCCCATATCGCATCATTGATCTTGACCTCACCAAAAATATCAACTATAGCGGCACCAACACTTTAGCTATTGAAGTGCTTAGGCCTTTTACCCCAAACAAACGTGATGGCGACCTTGCCATTGATTATGCCGACTGGATTCCCTATCCGCAGGATTATAATGGCGGTATCATCAATAATGTTGAAGTAAAAACTTACAGTAAAGTAGGCGTAAAGTTCCCGCTGGTTACTACTGATTTTGATCTGCCTTCGCTTGCGATAGCTCATTTAACCGTAGATGCCCAGGTGACCAACTATACCAATAAACCACAGGACGCGGTGATCAACGGCAGGATCAATGAAAATATATCCTTCGAAAAAAAAGTACACCTGCTGCCTAACGAGTCGAAGAATGTAAACTTTTCGCCTTTGGAGTTTAAGCAGCTTAATATTAAAGATCCATCCATCTGGTGGCCCTGGCAATATGGTAAGCCAAACCTCAACCGCATTGAAGTATCGGCTGTGGTTAATAAAAAGCTGAGCAACTCGGTGAGCGAGAACTTTGGGATCAGGCAGTTTACATCCAGGATTATTGACAATAACCAGTCGCGTGAGTTTATTGTGAATGGTAAGCCTATTATGTTAAGGGGCGCGGCCTGGTCGCCTGATATTTTCCAGCGCCGGTCGCCCGAAAGGCAGGAGCAGGAGATCCGCCTGGTACGGGATATGAATATGAACATTGTACGCTCCGAAGGTAAAATGGAAGATGATAATTTTTACGATCTGTGCGATAAATACGGCCTTATGGTGATGAACGGCTGGATGTGCTGCGGTACCTGGCAACACCCCGAAAAATGGGACGCTGCCGAACGAAAAGTTGCCATGGCATCAGACAGTAGTGTGATGTACTGGCTGCGCAACAAGGCCAGCTTGTTTGTATGGCTCAATGGCAGCGATATGCCGCCAACAGATACCTCGGTTGAGCGCGATTACCTGAAGATTGAAAAGCAGTTAAAATGGCCTAACCCATTATTGGCAACCGCTAATGAAGGTAAATCAAAAGTATCGGGTTATAGTGGCGTAAAAATGGCCGGCCCGTATGAGTGGGTGCCACCAATTTATTGGGAAACCGATGTCGCCAAAAAATATGGCGGTACTTACAGTTTTGCTACCGAAATTTCGCCCGGCCCGTCAATCCCGCCATATGAAAGCCTGGTGAAATTTATCCCTAAAGATTCGCTGAACGTAACCTCGGCCGCCTGGAACTATCATTGCGGTACAGGCTCATTTGGCACCACAAAGGTATTCACTAAAGCACTTTACAATCGTTACGGCGAAACTGCATCCATTAAAAATTATGCAGCCAAAGCACAGGCACAAAACTACGAGGCTCACCGCGCCATGATGGAAGCATACGGATTAAATAAATATCAAACGGCTACGGGTGTGGTACAATGGATGCTGAGCAATCCGTGGCCAGGCATTATCTGGCATACATATGATTATTACCTGTATCCGGCCGGTACTTACTTTGGCATGAAAAAGGCTATGGAGCCGCTGCATGTGCTGTATTCTTACAAAACAAATGAGGTAGCGGTTATCAACTCATACCTGAAAACCTTTACAGGTTTAAAAGTTAAGGTTGATGTTTATAATCTTGACGGAACAAGTAAGTTCAGCAAAACAGTAACAGCCGAAATTAATGCGGATGCTTCCAAAAGGATTTTTGCCCTGCCTGCCATTACCGGATTATCTGATACCTATCTTTTACGCCTTGAATTGAGCGATAAAAGCGGCAAAACCCAAAGCATTAACTGGTATTGGCTCTCCAAAAAAGGCGATGATCTCAACTGGAAAAAATCAAACTGGTTTACTACGCCGCAATCGGCTTACGCGGATTATTCAGCCCTGCAATCTTTACCCAAAACTAAATTAGTGGTTAGTCAAACAGGTACAGCTGAAGGGGACAGTACCTCATGTGCGGTAACTATCAAAAATACAGGCAGTGCAGTTGCGTTTTTTGTACATCTGCGTGCTTTAAAAGGGCAAGGTGGTGACGATATTTTACCTGTGATCTTCAGCGATAACTATATCTCCCTGGCATCGGGCGAAAGCAGGGTGATTAAGTGTACCTATAGCACTAAGAATGCCGATGGTACAGCGCCTTATTTCCTAACTTCGGCCTGGAACCTGGATATAGCTGCAAGCAGTGGCGATTGTGGGTTTGAAGATGGGCTGCCGAAGGAGTAGTTTATCCGGAAAATAAGCTGATCATGGCCTGTTTTTTTGAGTTAAAAAATCTGGTAAAATTTATCCCCAGTGGATAAATACAGGCATTTTTCGGGCTAATTTCCGGTGATTGGTGAAATAAATAAACCGCTGTTTATTATATTCGGCAAAACCCAAGCAGATAATGAAATCACTATCTAATTTAACCCTGTCATTTTGCCTGTTTTTTTGTGCCGGCGTTTGGGCCCAACAACCTGTTAATATGCAATATTCGGTGTCGATGGAAAAAGCGGCCGACCATTTGTATCATGTTGAGTTGACCAATAAAACCCACCTCAAAACACTCGATTTTAAGATGTGCGTTTGGACGCCGGGATATTACCAGCTGATCAATTTTGCAGGCGCGGTACAGAATTTTACTGTTGCCGATGCAAACGGCAATTCGCTGAAATTTGATAAGCCCAATAAGGATACCTGGAAGGTTATTAACCCCTCGGCCGGAGATGTAAAGATCTCGTACGATGTTAAAGCTGTTGTGCCATTTGTAGGCAACGTTTATCTTGACGAAACAAGAGGCTACATTACCCCCGGAGGCCTGTTCATGTACCTCGACCAGGAATTACGCCATCCAGTCACCATCCAAATGAAACCTTACAGTAACTGGAGCGATCTGGTAGCAACCGGACTTGACACTCTGAAGGCCCAATACCATGTTTATAAGGCAGCCGATTTTGATGTGCTTTATGACAGCCCGTTTTTAATGGGCGAGCTGGAAGTTTTGCCACCTTTCACCGTGCAAAATAAACCACACAACTTTATCGGTTATAAGTTGCCTGCTTTTGACAGGCAGGCGTTTATGGACGACCTGAAAAAGATAGTAGTTACCGGCAGTAATATTATTGGCGAAATTCCTTATACACACTATACATTTTTATCAATAGGCGCTGGCGGCGGTGGTATCGAGCATTTAAACTCAACCTCGTTAAGTTTTAGCGGAGGTGAAGGGTTTAATACTCCCGAAGCCCGTAAAAAGCTGTACAACTTTATAGCGCACGAGTATTTTCACCATTACAATGTTAAACGTATTCGGCCGGTTGAACTTGGGCCATTTGATTATTCGAAGGAGAACCATACCAATATGCTTTGGGTATCAGAGGGCTTTACTGTTTATTATGAGTACATGATCACCAGGCATGCTGGTTTAATGAATAACGAGGATATGTTTGGCGATTTTCAAAACAACCTGCGCAACTACGAAAATGAGCCGGGGCATTTGTATCAATCGGCAACACAGGCCAGTTACAACACCTGGGACGACGGGCCTAACGGCAGGCAGGGCGACGATTTTAATAAAACCATTTCATACTACGATAAAGGGCCGATCCTTGGTTTGATGCTTGATTTCAGCATCCGCCATGCAACGCAAAATAAAAAAACGCTTGATGATGTAATGCGCCTGCTTTATTATAAGTATTACAAAAAGCTGAACCGCGGTTTTACAGAACAGGAATTCAGGAATGAATGTGAGAAAATGGCGGGCGTACCTTTAACCGAGGTATTTGAATATGCATCCACCGTTAAACCGCCTGATTATCCTAAGTACTTCGCCTTAGGCGGTTTAGCTGTAGATACTGCTACGGCCACAGTTTCTAATGCCTGGGCCGGGCTAAACATGCGCCAGGTACGGGATACTATGCGTGTCACCACGGTAGCTTATCAATCACCTGCCTGGAATGCAGGCATTCGTGGGCGCAGTGTTATTTTGAAGGTTAATAGCGAGACCGCTAATTCCGAAGCTTTGGGGAAAGCACTGGATAACCGTAAAGAAGGCGATGTAGTGAAGTTTACCATTCTGAAAGATGGTGTCACCAAAGATATTGATGTAGTACTTGGCAAAAAACGCGAAAAATCATTTAGGATAACGCCATTGTCAAATCCGGATCCGCTGCAGTCTGCTATTTTTAAAAGCTGGACGGATGGGAAGTAATAGATTTAGTGAGTGGTTGATTGGGTTGGATTAAGTGAGTGGTTGGATTTAAGTATTCGATAGACCGCGTTAGCGATAGAAGCGGATACCGGCCAATGTCATTAAGTTAAGGAAAATCCCTCAGAGGGGGAACAGGTTTGTAGCAAAATATTATACCGATAACAACCGTGCCAGAGGTACGGAACACCGGAGTTGTGTACCGCTGGCACACCAAAAATCTATTCAAAATGGTTTCTACAAACCTTTTGCACCTCTGGTGCAGCTTGTCAATCTCTTAACTTAATGACATTGGGATACCGGCCTGCGCGTAATGCCTGCAGGCGTATGAGCGTATAGCGCGGGCCGAAGGTAACGCCATGATTGATTTCGGAGTTGGGATTTTTGATTTCGAATTTATTATAGCTTAACCGAAATTGAACGAGTTAAGGAATTTATGAGTTTGCCTGGAATTCAGCTAATTATTTAATTTCCAAAATTTGAGTTCGGACAATAATAGGCACTTATCGAACTCATCCCAACCACCTTCACTTCAAAAACTAACTACTCATCAATAAATCTCATCATAAACTAACCACTCACCCAATCAACCGGACAACCGTTCACTCCTGAAAAGATAACCACTCACTTAATCCAACCCAATCAGCCATTCACCATTAAAACAAACCCCAAAAACAAATCCATCCACCCCTTGCATTTGCATAATTAATCACTATCTTTGCACCCACAATTAATAAAATAGTTAACGCTTTAATATTATTCAAGTAATGTATTTAGGTAAAGAAGCAAAGGCAGAGATCTTTGCAAAACACGGTAAATCAGCAGCTGACACAGGTTCGGCCGAAGGTCAGGTAGCATTATTTACTACTCGTATTGCTCACTTAACAGGGCATTTGAAAAAAAACAAAAAGGATTTTTCAACTCAATTATCGCTACAAAAATTAGTAGGTAAACGCCGCGCGTTACTTGCTTACCTGTATAATAAAGACATTGAAAGGTACCGTGCTATCATCAAAGCTTTACAGCTAAGGGATATCATTAAGTAATTCTCTCCTTTTTTATTTAAAAGCCATCCCCATTTTAGGATGGCTTTTTTACTTTTGCAACATATATTTACACACATAAAATCCGATGCGCTCCCGAAGATGAAAAGTGCATCACAAACAAAAAACGATGAGTTTAAACGTAATTAAAAAAGTTATTGATCTGGGCGACGGACGCACCATTGAGATCGAAACAGGTAAACTGGCCAAACAAGCGGATGGCTCGGTAGTAGTAAAAATGGGCGATACCATGTTATTGGCTACTGTTGTATCATCGCCTGAAGCTAAAGAAGGAGTTGACTTCTTGCCTTTATCTGTTGACTACCAGGAAAAATACGCTGCAACAGGCCGTATCCCGGGTGGTTTTTTACGCCGCGAGGCCCGTTTATCAGACTATGAGGTTTTGATCTCCCGTTTGGTTGACCGTGCTTTACGTCCTTTGTTCCCTGAAGATTATCACGCTGATACACAAGTGATGATCTCGTTGATATCTGCCGATAAAGACATCATGCCTGATGCTTTAGCCGGTTTGGCTGCTTCTGCCGCTTTAGCTGTTTCTGATATCCCTTTCAATGGCCCGATATCAGAAGTACGTGTTGCTAAGATCGACGGTAAACTGGTTATTAACCCAACCCTGAGTGAGCTTGAAAATGCGACTTTAGAATTTATTGTTGCAGGCAGCGAGCACGATATCAACATGGTTGAAGGTGAATCAAAAGAAATTCAGGAAGATGAATTGGTTGAGGCTATCAAATTTGCACATGCTGCTATTAAAGTGCAGTGTTTAGCTCAAAAAGAACTGACCATTGAAGTTGGTAAAACCGAAAAACGCGTTTACAGCCATGAGCACAGCAATGAGGATTTGAAAAAAGCCATCTATGCTGCTACTTATGAAAAAGTATACGCTGTTGCTTCTTCAGCTTCTGCAAAAGATGAGCGTGCTGTGAAATTCAAACAAGTTCGTGACGAGTATATCGAAACGCTTGGCGAAATTGATGATATCACCAAAGCACTTGCTAAAAAATATTACCACGATGTTGAGTATGATGCTATCCGTAACCTTGTATTAGATGAAGGTAAACGTTTAGACGGTCGTACCACTACCCAGATCCGCCCGATATGGAGCGAAGTTGGTTATTTACCATCGGCTCACGGTTCGGCGGTATTTACCCGTGGCGAAACTCAATCATTAACTTCAGTTACCTTAGGTGCTAAGGATGACGAGCAGATGATTGACGGTGCCTTCATTAATGGTTACCAGAAATTCATGCTGCACTACAACTTCCCTGGTTTTTCAACCGGTGAGGTTAGGCCTAACCGAGGTGCTGGTCGTCGTGAAATTGGTCACGGTAACCTGGCCCAGCGTTCATTGAAACAAGTATTGCCTTCTGAAGATGAAAACCCATACACTATCCGTGTAGTTTCTGATATTTTGGAATCAAACGGTTCATCATCAATGGCTACAGTTTGTGCCGGTACATTAGCGTTGATGGATGCCGGTGTTAAAATTAAAGAGCCGGTATCAGGTATCGCGATGGGTTTGATCACTAACGAAATGGGTACCAAATATGCTATCCTTTCTGATATCCTTGGTGATGAAGACCACTTAGGTGATATGGACTTTAAAGTAACCGGTACTAAAAACGGTATCGTTGCTGTGCAGATGGACTTGAAGATCAATGGTCTTTCATACGAGGTATTAGCCAACGCGTTAAACCAGGCTAAAGATGGTCGTTTGCATATCCTTGGCGAAATGGCTAAAACTATCCAACAGCCACGCGAGGATTACAAACCACACGCACCACGTATTGTCACCATCAAAATTGATAAAGAATTTATTGGTGCGGTTATCGGGCCCGGTGGTAAGATCATCCAGGAAATGCAGCGTGAAACAGGCGCTACCATCTCTATCGAGGAAAAAGACAACCAGGGTATCGTTCAGGTATTTGCTGATAACAAAGCATCTATCGACGCCGCTTTAGGCCGCATCCGCGCTATCGCTTCAAAACCAGAAGTTGGCGAGATTTACGAAGGTAAAGTAAAATCAATCATGCCTTTCGGTGCGTTTGTTGAAATTATGCCTGGTAAAGATGGCTTGCTGCACATATCTGAAATTGATCACCGCCGTATTGAAACGATGGATGGCATCTTCCAGATAGGCGACGAAGTAAGGGTTAAACTGCTTGACGTAGATAAGCAAGGTAAACTGAAGCTATCGCGCAAGGTTCTGTTACCTAAGCCTGAACCAAAGCAAAATAATTAAGTATTTTTATACAGTAGCAAAACCCTCTTTATGAGGGTTTTGCTATTTTGTTTTAATTTTTTTTATTTTTTTAAAACAAAAAGCGGATGTTTAAACTTATTAACTGTTAATACGTAGTTGATAAAACCATAATTCCGATCCTGTTTGATAAAAAAATGACCCCTGCTACTAACGATCCTTTAGATTTTCTGAGCAAGAATTCGGCTGGAATGCAGGCGGGTACTCAAACTGATTTGGTTCAGCAGTTGCTGTACGAAATAATCAGGGTTAAAGAAATTATTGTTTATTACGACTCCATTCCCAACGGAGGCGGGCAGCTTGGATCATCTATCCTCAATGAGCTGGTTTCAGAAGCTTATCAATCGCTGGTTAACTATGATACCGTGCTGATGCGGAAATATTACGATTTGTTATTGAATTGCGATTAAGATTGAACCAGGATTTTTGTCGGAATCAGAATTTACAGAATTATAAGATTTTCAGAATTGAAGATTTAGTGCATATTCTGTTAATTCAAAAATTCTGTAAATTCTGATTCAGACAATTCACAACAACAAAATATCGATCTGATGCGCATGCACCATCCCTACAACCGGCGACCATGCAAATACCGTAAACCGGCCGTCCTGAGAAGCTACCAGTGCTAAGGCATCTTTTTGGTCGAAGACAAACTGTGCTGCCGCTAAATGCCTTGTACCGCCGTTTTGCGCCGGGTGGATCACCCTGGTTGAGCAACCGACGATAGGCTCGGTCACTACGATCTCTTCGACAGGTGAACTTTTTGCTGCACGACCTATTTTGGCGCCGAAAGCCAGCAGCTCGTGTTTATCATTTATTAGCGTAGCGCCGTCTATCGAGGTTAATCCGCCTATGGTATCAACCGCGCGGCGCATTTTTTCCTGCCATGAGGTGTGGTAACGGTCGATGCCTTCGTGAATCATCAAATCGGTAAGGCCCGAAAACGGAGGATCGACAGGGTAGGAGATCGGGGTAATGATAGATTCGCGCCATTCTTCGTTTCCGGAGGGCACAACTAATAATATGCCGCCACGTTTGTGGGCTTGCATGGAGGTAGCCAGCTGAACTAATACGTTTACCGGATCGTTCCATAGGGATGGTAAAGTAAAATCAAGCATGGCCGAAAGTACATTAGGGCAATCAGAAATGCTGGAGCCATGCTCGTCAACTACTTTAATATCGTCGCCTTTTAATATGGCTATGTTTACAAATTTGCCAAAGCCCTCTATACGGCGATGTTTGATCACTAATAATCCGGGTTCAATTACTTCCAGCACAAAACAATAAGCCGGGATAGCCAGGGTGGTCCCCCAGATGTAGAGTTCATCATCTTCTATCCAGATGCCCAAATGGATGCCCGGCTGTTGTACCGCCGAAGCAAATTTGGTGAGGATATTAGGCGCGAGTTTAATTTTACTGCCAAACAACAACGGCTGACCGGCAGCTTCGGGCGGCAAAAAAGCAAGCGTGAATTTTGGCGAAAATCCCTCTTCCCGGCGCAAGCTTGCCCAAAACGAGATATCGATAAGTGATTCAATAGTGGTGCAGCTGGGGGTAGGAGCAAGGTCTATCTCATCGTTATCGGCGAGGGCTTTGGCGTGAAAATGCCTGAAATGCCTTTCGATAATGGTTGCTACTTTACCGGCTGCTTTATATGTAGGTCCTGAACTCAAAGTTTTGGTGGTGTCTTTCATTTAAATACTTATCTCAAAAGTAAAGCTAAAAAAACATGCTAACAAACTAACGCATCAATATTGCAATTGGATGAGCAGGGCTCATCCCAAACTCTCTCCCAAAGAGAGGATTAGGTAGGCCGTTTGTCAACGGTTTATCATACTCATTATCAATTATCTTCCTAAAGTCAGTTGTTGATCCGGGTGAATTTTTTTTGAAACTATTGTAGCAATTTTGCAGCCGGAAACGATAATGTAATCATGAAACTCATATCACACCTCATATCACTCACCCTGCCGGATACCACACCACTGCAGGTATCAGCCCTTTTAAACCTCGGGTTAACTTACGTACAACAAGGTTTCAATAAAGTTTTTCATAAAGCAGTGCGAAACAATCAGCCCTGCGGCGAGCTTCAGCCATGTATGTAAGCTGCATTTAATTGCAGATAACGGCGGCCGCACTTATAAATTATAGCTAAATTTGCGCGTAATTATTAAGTATGGATCAGCTAACGGCTGCGGGCAAATCAAAAATGCGGATTGCCAACAGTGTCTTCTTCTTTGTTTCGGGCTTCGGGTATTCTTCATGGGCCTCGCGTATTCCATCCATAAAACATCAGCTTAATTTAAATGAAGCCCAGTTAGGGGTTGTGCTGTTTGCCATGCCTGTTGGCCTGATGCTTACCATGCCTTTAACGGCTAAAATGATCAAGCATTTCAGCAGCCGTATAATGATGCTGATAGGTGCACTGGCCTTTAGCCTGGTGCTTTGCCTCCCCGGTTTTGCAGCTTATATGTGGCAACTGATAGTAGTTTTATTTTTTGTTGGCTCAACCCGTAATATATTAGGTTTATCTATGAACTCGCAGGCCGTGGGGATCCAGGCTTTGTATGATAAATCGATCATGGTAACATTCCATGGCATCTGGAGCCTGGCCGGTTTTGGCGGCGCTGCTGTCGGCTATTTAATGGTATTATTTAACGTGGCTCCTTCATATCATTTATTAGGTGTGGGAGTTGCGATGCTGATCCTCTCGGTAATATTTTATCCCTCAACATATGACTATCAGCCTGCCGAAACACCCAATAAATCGGTGTTTTCCATGCCCGATAAACACTTGCTTAAATTTTCTTTAATATGTTTCGCCTCTATGGCCTGCGAAAACACGCTGTACGATTGGAGCGGTGTTTATTTTGAAAAGGTAGTCCATGCCACCAAATCATTCGCTGAGGCCGGCTTTGTAGTTTACATGGTTACCATGACCATTGGCCGCTTCGCGGGCGATAGGGTAGTATCGGCCATTGGTATAAAAAAGGTGTTAACTTATAGCAGCTCGCTGGTTTTGGCCGGTTTGCTGGTATCTGTGTTTTTACCATATACTTTAACCGTTTATTTGGGCTACGCCATGATAGGCATGGGGGTGTCATGTATAGTGCCGCTGATTTTTAGCATGGCCGGTAAATCAAAAACAATGAACAGCAGCCAGGCACTGGCCGCCATATCAACAGTTGGTTACCTGGGTTTTGTTATAGTACCACCAATAGTTGGTTTTATTGCTCAGGCAGCAAACCTGCAAATAGCTTTTTTTGTTGTTGCCGCCTTTGCTGCCATGATGATATGGCTGGTGCGTAAAATTGAAGATGAGCCTGTGGTATCATAGTTTTGTCATATAAGCTGCTTAGTATTTACGCCAGCCCCGTTTTAGCTTATAATTGTGTCATCAAATCCACTGGTTTGATATAACATCTGCAACAAATGAGCACAAACATTACCGAAACCAGCATACAGCCGTCAACAGAATTATTTATCAAAATGGTAGTCTCCAACTGGGAACTGCAAAACAGTCGCCTAAACGGTTTACTCGATAAGTTAACTGACGAAGCTCTTGCTGCCGAAACTGCTCCCGGCCGAAACAGCGGTATTTACCTGCTGGGTCACCTTACTGCTGTTAGCGACGGAATGTTTACTTTTTTAGGTTTAGGCGAAAGGCTCTATCCCCAGCTGGATCAAATTTTTGTTAAAAGTCCTGAAAATTCTGGGTTGGAGAAACCGTCACTGGCTGAACTTAAACAATATTGGGCTAAAGTAAATGAGGTTTTAACCGAAAGGATGAATGCTATGCAGCCCGAAGAATGGTTTAAGCCGCATAGCGCCATTGCAGCAGATGATTTTGCAAAAGAGCCGCACCGTAACAGATTAAATATCCTGATTAATCGTACTATACACCAGGGCTATCATATTGGGCAATTGGTTTACCTGGTAAAGAAATAAGCGTTTGCCGACCGGATTTGACTCAAAAGGTTTAATCCATGACAATTGGATGAAACGTTTTTTACAAAGGGATGGTAAATAATCCTGAAAACCGTTATACTTTTGCTTAACACTGTTAAATGATTTAATAGTGTAATCAAAATGGCAAGTAAAGAACGAATTCAGCGCTTAAAAGAGGAAACCCGGGTTAATATCCTGGATGCTGCGCTCCACATAGTTAAACATGAAGGCTGGCAGGCTTTAAGCATGCGTAAGATTGCTGATGTAATTGAGTACACCGCGCCCATTATATATGAATACTTTGCAAATAAGGATGCTATATTAATGGAACTTACCCGCAAAGGCTATTTGATATTAGCAAAGGACATGGAGGAAGCCAAAGAAAGGCACCGCCTGCCCGAAAAGCAATTGGAGGCCATGTGGCTTGCTTACTGGAACTTTGCTTTTGAAAATAAGGAACTTTACCAGGTTATGTTTGGCGTACAGATGAACTGTTGCTGCGAAATGGTAAAATCAATGCCCGAAGCCCAGCTCCCTACTACGATGGTTAGCGAGGCTATTATGCAACTGATGGATATAAAGGATATCAATGACGAAATGATCTGCACCAAGTACTATACGTTTTGGTCGGTCGTACACGGTTTGGTGTCCATCAACTTACTGAGCAGGGGATTCTCTGACGAAGTTAACCGCCAGGTTTTAAAAGATACCATAGGCGGTATCATCAGGTCGATGAAAGATTGATTCTTTCTATGACTTGAAAACTACACTGTTAAATTACCTTACAGTGTTAGGTAATTGTTAAGCACTTTTAAAACAAACTCTTAATACAATGAAAAAGCTCACTCACAACCCACACAATCTATTTAACAGTGTTAAACGATTTAACGGTGTTGTAACATCTAATTTATGCAGATGCTGTAATTAGCGTACATCGTTTTGTTATATCGTGATAAAATATCGTGAATGTCACGATATAAGGTACTTTAAATTAAATCTTATTATTATAAATAGTTGATATGCAGTTAAATATAAAATTGGCATTTCAATTGAAAACAGTCGGCAACAGTAAAACAATGAAAACAATCAAATCATCATATATCGCAAGCCAAACGGCTTTTTCTAATCCTATTCATTCACCACTCTTAAAATCATCACTCATGAAAACACTCCTTTTAGCAGCAGTTGCAGCTTTAACATTATATGGATGTTCATCTGCACCTCAGGCTCCAACAGCACCTCCACCGCCGGCCTTACCGGTTGCTTCT
Organism: Mucilaginibacter sp. SJ; assembly: GCF_028993635.1. NCBI lineage: Bacteria > Pseudomonadati > Bacteroidota > Sphingobacteriia > Sphingobacteriales > Sphingobacteriaceae > Mucilaginibacter > Mucilaginibacter sp. SJ. Next base: position 1,599,493 of record NZ_CP118631.1, on the reverse strand, counting down.
ATAGTATCAGGTACCGAAACTACTTACCAGGAATATCCTGCTTCAATTGAAGGTGCAGTTAACGTAGAGATCAGGCCACAGGTAAGCGGTACTTTAGATAAAGTATTTGTTGACGAAGGCGCTTTCGTATCTGCCGGTCAGCCAATATTTAAAATTAACGAACAACCATACCGTGCAGCTTTAAATAACGCATTAGCAAGCTTACATGCAGCCGAAGCAGCACATGTAAATGCGCAACTGGAAGTTGAAAAATTAACTCCGCTTGTGGCAAATAAAGTAGTTTCTGACTACCAGCTAAAAACGGCTAAGGCAGCAGCTGATGTAGCGAAAGCCAACATCGAATCGGCTAAAGCTAACGTAGCTACCGCGCAGATCAATTTAGGTTATACCTTAATAAAAGCTCCTGTAAGCGGTTATATCGGTCTGCTTGCTAAGAAACAAGGTAGCCTTGTTGCTCCTGCGGATGTTGCTCCGCTAACTCAATTATCAGATGTTCATGATGTACACGTTTACTTTTCATTAGGCGAAAAAGATTTTGTTGCCTTTAAAGAACAATATCCAGGCGCTAACCTGAAAGATAAATTGAAAAATGTACCATCAGTATCATTATTGTTAGCTGATAATACAGAATATGCTAAACAAGGTAAAATTGATATTGTAGACGGCCAGTTTGATAAAAACACCGGCGCTATCACTTTAAGGGCAAATTTCTCAAATCCTGACGGGCTCTTACGCTCAGGCAATACCGGCAAGATCCGTTTAAGCCTGAGCCATAAAGATGCTTTGATCGTTCCGGAAGCTTCAACTATCGAAATGCAGGATAAAGTATTTGTATTTGTAGTTGGCGATAGCAGCAAAGTTAAAAAACAACCTATCGACATAGTTGGTAAATCAGGTGATCATTACCTGGTTAAAGATAAAGAAGCCATTAAAGCCGGCGACCAGATTGTGTTAGAGGGCATCGATAAATTACAGGAAGGCATGGTTATCCAGCCTCAAAAGGCTGCAGATAAAGTAGCCGCTGTAGTTAAGAAATAATACATACACTTAAACTTTAAAGTCATGTTTCAGAAATTTATAGAAAGACCGGTACTCTCAACTGTTATCTCCATATTGCTGGTGATAGTGGGTGTGCTTGGTTTAACAAAACTGCCCTTAGAGCGGTTTCCTAATATTGCCCCTCCGTCGGTATTAGTATCAGCCGTGTATCCGGGTGCCAATGCCGAAACTATTTTACGTTCCGTTACGCCTTCGTTGGAAGAAGCGATTAACGGGGTGGAAAATATGACCTATATGACCTCTACCGCCAGTAATGATGGTACATTGGGTATCACCGTTTACTTTAAACAGGGTACTAATCCCGACCAGGCAGCGGTAAACGTTCAAAACCGTGTTTCACAGGCTTCAAGCCAGTTGCCAGCCGAGGTTTTGCAATATGGTATTACAACTACCAAACAGCAAAACAGCTTTATCGGTGCTATGGCCATCTACTCTGAGGATCCTAAAAAATATGATCAAACCTTTGTGGCCAACTACGCACAGATCAATATCGTTCCGGAAATTAAACGTATTCCGGGTGTAGGTTCTGCCAGTATCTTTGGTGGTATTAAGGATTATTCAATGCGTGTTTGGTTAAATCCTACCCAAATGGCAGCTTACAATGTTACACCGGCTGAAGTAACCGCCGCTATACAGGACAAAAACCTTGAAGCAGCGCCAGGTAAATTTGGTGAGCGCAGTAACGAAGCATTTGAATATGTAATTAAATATAAAGGTAAACTTACCAAACCAGAGGAATACCAGAATATCGCTATCCGTGCAAATGCAGATGGTTCTGTATTGCGTTTAAAAGACGTTGCACGTGTTGAACTTGGTGCTTATTCATACAACAGTGTAAGTAACCTGAACGGCCACGACGGTATTATCGTTGGCATTATACAGCTATCAGGTTCAAACGCTAACGAAATTCAGATAGCGATTGATAACCTGATGGTGAAACTATCGAAAGATTTCCCTGTTGGGATCAAATACAACCAATTTTACCGTACCAAAACCGATCTTGATGAATCTATCAACCAGGTTGAGCATACATTGGTTGAGGCCTTCATTCTCGTGTTTATCGTGGTGTTCGTCTTTCTGCAGGATTTCAGGTCGACCCTAATCCCCGCGATAGCGGTTCCGGTTGCTATTATCGGTACATTCTTCTTTATGAACCTGTTCGGTTTCTCGGTTAACTTGTTAACGCTGTTTGCATTGGTACTGGCCATCGGTATTGTGGTGGATGACGCCATTGTGGTGGTGGAGGCTGTTCATGCCAAAATGGAGCATGACCCCAGCCTAACCCCGAAGGCTGCAACCACCGAAGCGATGCACGAAATTACAGGTGCCATTATATCTATTACGTTGGTTATGGCGGCGGTATTTTTACCGGTGAGCTTCATGACGGGCTCAACAGGTATCTTCTATCGTCAGTTTGCCTTAACTATGGCTATCTCGATCATTATATCGGCCGTTAACGCTTTAACTTTAAGTCCTGCTTTGGCTGCGCTATTCTTAAAGAATAAACATAGCGAAAACGGTCATGACGCACCTAAGAAAAGCTTTGTAGAGAAATTTTACGCGGGCTTTAATGGTGGCTTCAATTATATGACCAACAGGTATGTTGGCGGCTTGAAAATTTTAATCCGTAATAAATGGATCAGTATGGCTGGCCTTGCCTTAGTAGTTGTTGCTACAGTTTACATGGTAAACAAGACCAAAACAGGCTTCATTCCTACCGAGGACCAGGGCTTTGTGGCGATAGCAGTAAATACACCATCAGGTACTTCATTAGCAGGAACTAATAAAACCTTTAAACTGGCTGAGGATCAGTTGAAAACGCTGCCATCTGCGCGATTTGTTACCGCATTGTCAGGTTTTAACTTCTTAACACAATCCAGTAGCCCGTCAGCAGGTGTTATCTTCCTGTTGTTAAAGCCTACTGAAGAAAGGGGTGAGGTTAAAAATATTGATGCTATTCAGAACATTGTGAGGGGCAAATTAGCAGGTATACCAGGTGGTACGTTCTTCGTGTTCAGCTTCCCAACCGTTCCTGGTTTCAGCAACGTGGAAGCGCTTGACGTTATGCTGCAGGATAAGACCAACGGCAGGCTGGATAAATTCAGCGGTGTTGCCAATAACTTTATCATGAAGCTGATGCAGAAACCAGCGGTTGCCTTCGCCTTTACTTCATACAAAGCTGATTATCCTCAGTTACAATTAGAAGTTGATGATGAAAAAGCTAACCAGTTAGGGGTAAGTGTTAAAGATATCCTGTCAACAATGCAGGCTTATTTTGGTACCGCACAGGCATCAGATTTTAACCGCTTTGGTAAATACTACCGCGTAGTTGTTCAGGCTGATATTGCGGACAGGACAGATCCATCAGCAATTGACCGTGTATTTGTTAAAAACAAATCAGGCGAAAATGTGCCAATTAACACCCTGGTTAAACTAACCCGTGTTTATGGTTCAGAAACAGCTTCCCGTTATAACCTGTTCAACTCTATCGAGATCAATGCCATCCCTAAACCGGGCTATAGCTCTGGTGATGCTATCAAAGCGATAGAAGAAACAGCTAAAGAGCAACTGCCAACCGGCTTTGCCTATGAGTTTACCGGCCAAACCCGCGAAGAGATTGCTTCAGGCGGCCAGTCAACTGTGATCTTCCTGTTGTGTTTGGTGTTTGTATACTTCCTGCTATCAGCGCAGTATGAAAGTTATATCCTGCCATTAGCGGTAATACTTTCAATACCTACAGGTTTATTTGGGGTGTTTATTGTATTAGGTTTAACCGGTATCGAAAATAACATCTATGTACAGGTTGCGTTAATCATGCTCATCGGCTTGCTGGCCAAGAACGCCATCCTGATCGTGGAGTTCGCGGTGCAGCGGCGAAGGGCAGGGCATGGGCTGGTACAGTCGGCTATTGAAGCCGCGCAGCTCCGTATCCGTCCAATCATCATGACCTCAATGGCCTTTGTGTTCGGTTTATTCCCGATGAGTATTGCTACCGGTCCGTCTGCACAGGGTAACCACTCCATCAGTATTGGTGCAGCAGGCGGGATGGTTTCAGGCGTATTGTTAGGTTTATTTATCATACCGGTACTATACGTGATATTCCAGGGCTTGCAGGAACGCATTAGTGGCAAACCTAAGCCGCTTGCCGCTGCCGGCGATCATGGTAAAGACGCTGTAGTTTTAGAAAACGAATATTCAGCTTAATCAATCAAACATCAACTAAAGCTATCACGGCCTTTAAAATCCGTGATAGTTTAAAAAAGATATAACAATGAAAAATATAATAGGCAGTTTGGCTCTTGCACTGGTGGTGCTTGCCGGCTGTAAAGTTTCAAAAGATGTTGCTACGCCAAAGGACGCGCAACCTGAAGCCTTCAGGAACGCGGTTACCACCGGCGATACCAGCAGCATTGCCGACTTGCAATGGAAAAACTTTTTTACCGATGCTGCTCTTCAAAAGCTGATTGACAGTGCCATCGTTAAAAATTACGATATGCAGGTGGCCGTTAAAAATATCGAAGCTGCGCAATTGCAGTTTAAACAAGTTAAATGGAACTATGTACCATCTGTTGGTTTAAATGTCACTGCAAGCAGCAACCGTCCGTCTAACAATAGTGTTACGGGTTTAAGCATCAAACAGTTTAACATAGGTACAAAACATGTTGAAGATTACAACGCCAACCTCTCACTTTCATGGGAAGCAGATATCTGGGGTAAAATCCGCAGCCAAAACCGTGAAGCTTTGGCCCAGTACCTGCAAACTAACGAAGCTAAAAGGGCTATCCAAACCAACATTGTATCAAGTGTATCGCAAGGTTACTATAACTTGCTGATGCTCGACGAGCAACTGGAAATAGCTAAGAAAAACGTAAAACTGAATGACAGTACATTGCGCATCATCAAATTGCAATACGATGCCGGTCAGGTTACTCTATTGGGTGTACAACAGGCACAGGCCCAGTTAGAAGCTGCCGCGCAATTGGTTCCTCAGTTTGAACGCGATATCAATGTTCAGGAGAATGGCTTGAGCATATTGGCAGGCAGGTTACCTGACGCCATTGAACGTAGCGCTAAACTTAATGATATTACTTTCCCCGAAACACTTTCGGCGGGTGTACCATCAGCAATGGTGAGCCGCAGGCCAGATGTACGCAGTTCGGAGTTGGCTTTAAATATAGCTAACGCGAGGGTTGGTATTGCTAAAGCCCAACTTTATCCTTCGTTAACAATAACCGGTCAGGGTGGGTTAAACTCCTTTAAATCGAGCAACTGGTTTAACATCCCGGCTTCATTATTCGGTACAGTAGCAGGGGGGATTGCCCAACCTTTATTACAACACAAGCAGTTACGTACCCAATATGAAGTTGCCAAAGTTGATCGCGAAAAAACAGTGATCCAATTCCGTCAGTCTGTATTAAATGCAGTAGGAGAGGTATCTGACGCTTTGGTAAGGCTCCAAAAGCTTAAAGAGCAACAAACTATCGCAGCTAACCGCGTTAAAACATTGCAACAAGCTACAAGCAATGCGAGCATGTTGTTTAAAAACGGTCTTGCTACCTATCTTGAGGTGATTACTGCGCAAGGTAATGTATTGCAAGGTGAGCTTGAATTAGCATCTATTAAAATGGCTCAACTTAGTGCCAACGCAGAGCTTTACCGCTCTCTGGGCGGCGGCTGGAAATAAGCTTTATCTACCCCTGTGAAAACGGAAAACGGCTGATCAGAAATCCTGATCGGCCGTTTTGCATGTCAGGGATATGTCTTTCCCTGCATTTTATTGTGCCGCCCTTTTTTAACTGATATTATATATTCATTCATAATCAGCAATAAAACAGGCAGCAGCAAACCTGTAAGTAACGCAAAAAAATATACTAATAATGATTTGAAGAGCATTGATTCCCTCGTGTGCCACGTTTCATTTATAATGAGCCTTGGCGCGGGGTCTTGCCCGCCTGAGCCATGTAACAGCCTGTTATACTGTTGTTGCTTACTTTCAATTATAGTGTTTATTTGGGCGATAGAATCATTCAATTGCAGCGATAAAAATGATGCTATTGATTTTGAATCTTTTGGTTGATCCACATCTTTTTGTTGCACACTATCTTGAGGTTGCTCAACATCTTTTGGTTGGTCAATGTACTTAAGTTGACGGACATCTTTAATTTGATGAGCATTTCTGATTTTCTGTTCCTTTGCCGTTATGCTGTTAACAAGTGCTTCTTTTATTGAATTGAGTTCGAGCTTGAAAGCGTAAACACTTGCATAAGCATTGTCCGAATCCTGCATTACCCGCTGTTTATTGAGTTGCGCTTTATTAAAGTCCTGTATGAGTGTTTCTATATGGTAATCGCTAACTTGATAATTATCCGGTATGATAACAAAAGCGTCATTAGGTTTCAAGGCGTATGATTTAACAGCAGTAAGTGCATTTAGGCCGGCTCTTTCTTTTTCCGTCAGTGCCGTTTTCACCGTCACCAGTACCGGAACAGCTCTCCGCTTCGGCATTTGTCTGGGCTTTTTGATGTTGTTCAGTATGGCTTGCTGTTCATGATATTTATCGGCCATTGCTTTATAGTATGCTATACTATCGTTTAATTTAAGAAGTAACGTGGTATCAATAACCGCCGGTTTAGCGAGTGAATTGGGTTTGGCATATTGGGCATTAATAATTTCTACAAGTTTATTCAAAAAATCATGACCCTTTTGAGCATTATCCGCGTTTATGCTCAATTCAAAATTGCTATCGCTCAAAATTTTCGCACGCATACTTTTGCTAAATTGTTCAGTTAAATCGGCAGAGGAAGTGAGTTTTACAATCAGCGGTAGTTGTATTGGTTTAAAGGCAGGCCCTTTTATTATGGTATAGCGTAAAGATCCGTATTTAACCGGGTGGTATAAAGGCACATCTGTGAGTACATTATTCTGATCAATCCTGCAAACGCTGCCATTAATTAAATTGATGGTGATTTCAACAGGAGAAGTATAGAAGTTGCTCTTTCCAGGTATAAGCTTAATGGGTAATGAATCCCCGTAAATCTCTTTTGTTGTAAAAGTTCCCTTATGATAATAACTTACCTGGAGCCCCAATGCATTGATCGCTTTTTTTACCGTGATTTCAGAACGCAACTCGTTAATTGCTGTCGTTAATAGTTCCCAATCGCCGGAAGCGGCCAACTCTATGCTCACTTTGTATTTAGGGGACGAAAAAAGTAAATAAACTGAAGCTGCTAAAACAACAACTACTACCGAAGCAATCACGAAATATCTGTTGCGGAATAACAGGCCAGAAATATTCCTTCCCGCCCTTTTGATGCGAGCCTGGTTCATAGGATGCAATACTTGTGCTGATGTAAATTGCTGTAATTTAGTAATTTGTAAAATACCCAGAATGCCAGTTTTGCGATTGTTCTTCGCGCTGTGGTAATTTTAGTAACGCTTTACATGTTGTTATAGCTAAACTCACAATCGTATCTCAAAAATTGTGAAACAATTTATACAACTCCCTGAGTGCATTGACAGGTGATTTCATGACCTTACGGATAACAACCTGCCCGGTTACAGGGGTTAAACACTTTGTTACAAACAAATTACCCGGTTTTTCAAAGAAAATTCATATCATAGCAGCCCCAAACTATTTGAGTTGTTTTTTAAATGAAATTTAAGATCGTACTTGTATTTATTTTGTTTTCCGGATACTTACGGGCGCAAAATGTCAATATAATCCCGCAGCCCAAGTCTGTTATTAATGGTATAGGGCAGTTTACATTTAGTAATCACAGTACCGTTGGTGTAAATGATGCTTCGTTGTTGCCAATAGCCCGTTATTTCCAAAAACAGGTAAGCCTGTTGGCCGGTTTTACGCTTGCCGTTGATAATAAAGACGCAGGTAGTGTTATTCATTTGTTGTTAACCAACGGCGATCCCACCGCGGGGGCATATTCCTTAAAAATTGTTGCCAATGAAATCACCATTTCTTCGTCTAACCGTGATGGGGTGTTTTATGGGATGATCTCCTTGCTGCAAATGATCAAAGACCAACCCCGGGGCGAAACTATCAGCTTAGCGTCTTTAACTATTGCCGATATCCCGCGCTATCAATGGCGGGGACTAATGCTTGACGAATCCCGTCACTTCTTCGGGATGGAAAAAGTTAAGCAGATCCTTGACTGGATGGCTTACTATAAGCTGAATAAATTTCACTGGCATTTAACCGATGCCCAGGGCTGGCGTTTGGAGATAAAGAAATATCCTAAGCTGACACTAATTGGCGGAATCGGTAATTACAGTGATTCAATAGCCGATCCTCAATATTATACCCAAACCCAGATAAAAGAGATCATCGCTTATGCTGCCGAAAGGTTTATAACCGTGATCCCCGAAATTGATATGCCGGGCCATGCTACCGCGGCCAACAAAGCCTATCCTCAGTTTAGCGGCGGCAGCGTTGAAGGCTATCCCAATTTTACTTTTAATCCTGCAATCGATAGCACCTACCAGTTTCTTGGTAACATCATTAAGGAAACCAGCGCGCTTTTTCCTTCTAAAATGATCCATTTAGGAGGTGATGAGGTAGCTTTGGGTGTTAAGGCCTGGTCGCTTAACCCTTCAATAGCCGGGTTTATGCAGAAGAATAACTTTGCTGATGTAGGCGAGCTGGAGCGTTATTTCTTTAAGCGCGTAGCCGACACCGCCATAAATGCAGGTAATAAAGTACTGGCCTGGGATGAAGCAACCGGAACAAACCTGCCGGCTGATAAAACCATTATTTTTTGGTGGAGGCAAAATTTACCGGGCCAGCTGCATTTAGCAGTACAAAAAGGCTACCAGGTGGTGCTTTGTCCGCGTCTGCCTATGTATTTTGACTTTGTGCAGGATGCTGATCATATCTCGGGCCGCAGGTGGAAAGGTGTGTATAATACCGTAGGTAGTGTTTATGGTTTCCCTGAAAGGCAGATGCAGAATAACGAAGACCTGCAGTCAAAGCAGATCATTGGTGTACAGGCCAATGTCTGGACTGAAATGATAGGTTCTGAAAAGCGCCTTGATTTTATGTTATTTCCCCGCATAGCTGGTTTGGCCGAAGCAGGCTGGACTGCTCCTGAACTCAAAGATGAAGAAGCGTTCAATAACCGTTTAAAAGCAAGCATCAAGATCTACGATGCAGCTAACATCTATTATTTTAATCCTTTTGATAAGTTTTTCCATGATGAGGCTATTGATTTTGGCCCTAAGATCAGGAAAATGGAGAGACCGGCAGATCAGAATATAGAAGATGAAGGATACCGCCCGAGGAGAAGACATGGAAAGTCTTCAAAAAGAACCTCTCATTCATCAAAGCATTCTTCTTCATCAAAGCATTCGTCCTCTAAGAAGTCATCATCTTCAAAAAAGTCTTCTTCTTCAGGTAAAAGCAAAAAATCATCTCATAAAAAAAGGAAATAACCCCCTGACAGGTTATTTCCTTTTTAAAGTTACTTCCGGATATTATTATCTGTACGAAGATAAGTGCGTAGTTTTAATACTGAGGACAAACGATTTGCCAACGCTTATCTTTACATTTTTATCCTTTAAAATCGCTTTAACAGCTTCATCGGCTTTAAGGAGTTCGTACAAATCGCGCGCCACTGCCGATCCGCTGATGTTGTTGGTGACCTTGCCGTTTTCGATATTGATATTAAAGGTATAACCGGATTTCCCCTTGCTGCCGGCCGCTTCAAAATCAGTTATATTTAACTTAAACTGCTGCTCGTCTTGCAGACTTCTTTTCAAGTGCAGGCGTATTACAGGCATGTACTTTTGCCACGTGCTTAAATAATTTCTTTCGTCCATAATAGTGTTTGTAAAAGCGAAAGCCCTCGTAAAGTATTTATACAAGGGCTTCGGTTATCGGGTTAAAGAGGTTGTTACACCTCCCGTCATTAATAGTTCTCAATAAATCAGCTTAATGTAACGGCCAATTTTTATAAGTTTCAAAGTTACCTAAATAAAACGGGTAAACAGGCAGCATGTTATAGTTTGTTTTAGTACCCCAATTAAATTATAAAGAGTTTTTTGGATAAATTGTAGTGGTAAATTAGGGGTATGGTTGTCGCTTTTTAGGCCAGGGTTACTAACTGTTGGTTTATTAATGCTGTAAATTGCATTGATCATTAAACTGCATTTACATGAATTCATTTGTTCGCCAAATTATCCTGTCAGCTTTTTTTTCGCTGTTTTGCTGTCTGTGCAAAGCGAATCCTGTTTTTTACATGAACCAGGTAGGGTATGATGCCCGGGGAGCAAAAACTGTTGTTGTGCGTTGCGACACCAAACTTGTGCCGGGTATACTTTTCGCGTTACAAAACTCAAATGGTAATGCTGTATATATTGCTCCATTAAACGGCCCGTTAAAGGTTGAGGAATGGGACAAGGACGGATATTTTTACCAGGCTGACTTTTCGGAATTTACAGCGGAAGGGAAATACAGGGTTTACATTGGTGCCAAAGATTTTCGCTCGCAATCAGATTGGTTTCAGATTAAGGAAAACGCATTGGCGGTAACCACCATCCCATCGGTATTGAGCTACTATAACAAGCAGAGGGCTAACACACCAGCCGAGCTGCAGGCCGACGCAGCCGTTCAGCTTTATGGCAGCGATAAAACAGTTGACTTGCGCGGCGGCTGGTGTGATGCGTCGGGCGATGTAAGCAAATATTTTTCGCATTTGGCTTATGCTAATTTTATGTCGCCCCAGCAAATACCGTTGGTAACCTGGTCAATGATCAATACGGTGCAAACTGCGCCGGGTTTGTTAAATAAACTTGGGATTTATGATGGCATGATGAATGAAGCACTTTGGGGGGCCGACTACATGATGCGCGCCCTGTCAAAAGATGATTATTTTTACATGATCGTATTCAGCTATTTTAATAAAGACCCTAAAGCCAGGCGTGTTGTAGGGCTAAAAGCAAACAGCGTTACTACAGATGAATACCAGGCTGCTTTTCGCGAAGGAGGGGGAATGGCCATTGCATCGTTGGCGCGAATCTCGCAACTGAAAAAAGACGGTGACTTTAAATCGGCAGAATATCTTGCCGCTGCCAAACGGGCTTTCGCGCACTTGCTGGCAAATAATACCAAATATGATGACGACGGCAAGGAAAATATCATTGACGACTATTGTGCCCTGATGGCCGCTACCGAATTGTGGATTGCTACCGATAGTTCCCTTTATCGTGATGAAGCCCGAAAACGTGCGCTAAGTTTGAACAAGCGAATGAGCCCCGCAGGGTATTTTATTGCTGATGACGGTGACAGGCCTTTCTGGCACGCAGCTGATGCCGGCTTACCCGTTATCGCTTTGTGCAGGTTCCTGGATAAGGAGCAAGAAGCTGATAAACGTTCTGATGCATTATCAACTATAAAAAAAGCACTGGATTATAACCTGAAGGTAACCGCTAATGTGGATAATCCGTTTGGCTATGCCCGCCAATCTTTTAAGTTTAAAGGTACTGTGAAAGATGGCTTTTTTATCCCTCATGAAAATGAAACCGGCTGGTGGTGGCAGGGAGAAAATGCCCGCCTGGGCTCGCTGGCAGCGGCGGCATTAGTAGGCGGGCGGTTAGTATATCCTGAAAAAGGAGGCTGGGGCATAAAAAGAGAACTGGCCGGGTATGCATCGCACCAGATAGCCTGGATGTTGGGTTGTAACCCTTACCAAATGTGCTTTATGTACCAGTATGGTAAAAACAACGTGCCTTACATGAGTTCATATTTCGGCCATGGATCGGGCAAAGGCGGCATCTCCAACGGAATCACCGGTAAAAAGGAAAACCCGGACGGCAGCGGTATCGATTTTAAAATAAAAGACAACGGCAACGAATGGCGTTGGACAGAACAATGGTTACCTCATGCCGCCTGGTATTTGCAGGCCGTTACCGCTATGGCTGTGCAGCAATAGCAGGCAATATTCAGCTTTATATGATTAATCGCCGTGTTGATGATCAATCATAAGAGTTTTCTATTATTTCAGATTTTGTATTAAGTATTTCCTGGAATTTCAGAAAGTGCTTCGTTTTGTTTTTATTATATACCCCTTCTACATAATCAAAACAAATTTCATTCCGTAGGAGGCGCAGGTTATGTAAAAATATGTCGTAACTCATTGCCTTCTCCTTTAAACTAAATAAACCTGCAATTGCTGCCAATGTAGTTATCCCGGTACTTATATATAGTACATGTTCCTGATAGATCTTTGTTTCCTGTTGTTTGGCTAATGCTGTTAAAACTGTTATTATTCCGCCAGCTATAAAGGTGATCAGTTGTGAAATATGGTAAAATGTTAAATACATTTTTTTCTTTCGTTTTATAGCGTCTATTCTATCTTCCAGGTCGCTGTACAAGGGATCGCTTTCTTTAAGCTCTTTAATTTTCATCAGAATTTTAGTGTAAGGTCAAACCTATCATTTTTTGCAGGGATGATAGGTTCATAAATATACGTGATTTATAAATATCTCCGGGTGGCATTTTTGAAGCCTGTAATTGTCATTTTTGCTCCCTTAATTGGTACCGGCTTTTGTTTAAGTTTGTTATCAATAAATTTTAACGCCATCATAAAGTTGGTGAAATTTATAAAAGGGGATATTAACAATTACTTATTAATCATACATCTATGGAGACAATGCAAACCAACGTAGCCGGTAACTATGCCACCGTTAACGGCCTGAAAATGTACTATGAAATTCACGGCGAAGGCTTCCCGCTGGTATTGATCCATGGCGGCGGTTCGGATATCGGCGTTACTTTTGGCAGGGTATTATCCGCCTTTGCACAAAACCACCAGGTTATAGGAGTAGACCTGCAGGCACATGGGCGTACGCCGGACAGGGGTGTGCCTACCTCATTTGAGCAGGATGCTGATGACGTGGCGGCTTTGCTCAAACATTTGGATATAAAACAGGCTGATATTATGGGTTTTAGCAACGGTGGTAACACCGCTATGCAAATAGCCATCAGGCACCCGCAACTGGTTCATAAAATTGTGATCGCTTCTTCATTTTATAAACGGAGTGGTTTCGACTCCTGGTTTTGGGACTTTATGCCTAATGCTACCCTTGACAATATGCCCAAACCTTTGCAGGAAGCTTTTCTTGCAATTAACAATGATCAGGCGGCCCTGGAAATAATGCATAACCGCGACCGTGACCGTATGCTGGCTTTTGCAGACTGGAGCGATGATGCAATCCGTTCTATCACCATGCCCGCGCTGGTTATAGCCGGGGATAAGGACGTGATCAGGCCTGAGCATACACTTGAGCTATACCGCATGCTTCCCGATGCGCAGCTTTGTATTTTGCCTGCAGGCCACGGCGATTACATAGGTGAGATTACGGATCTCCGCGGAGATGGAGATTACCCGGCCGTCGCTATTATTGAAGAATTTTTAACCAAGGCAAAAGCTTAAGCTTTTGCCTTGGTTTCTTTGCGTACAACAGGGGCAACCCGGGTACCGTAAAGTTCAATTGCTTTTAAAATATCCTTGTGTTTGGTAAAACCGGTTACCAACTGGGCTACGAAACGGGTATTGCCAAAAAGCTCATATTGCTGCATGATTTTGTCAATAGCCTGTTGCGGATCGCCTACCACCAAAGGCCCAAAATCGCGCAGGTACTCAAATTGTTCCCTTGTCATGGGCGACCAGCCCCTGTCTTTGCCAACGCGGGTCATGATGGCTTCGTAGCTTGGATAAAACTCGTCGGCTGCTTGTTGTGAGGTCCCTGCAATATAAAATTGCGAACTGATGGCCAATTGGAGCTTGCTTACATCGTGCCCGGCTTTGGCTGCCGACTCGCGATAAAGCTCAACAAAGGGTACAAAATGTTTTGGTGCGCTGCCCAAAATAGCGATGATCATAGGGAGGTTAATTGCTCCTGCCCGTTTTGCTGAGGCAGGGGTTCCTCCAACGCCAATCCAAACCGGAATTCCCTGCTGCAGCGGACGAGGGTATATGCCCTGGTTCCTGATCGGTGCCCGGAAATTGCCCTGCCACGAAACAATTTCCTGCTTGTTGATCTGCAAAAACATTTCGAGTTTCTCGGTAAATAATGCATCGTAATCATCCAGGTCGAAACCGAAAAGCGGGAAAGATTCGATAAAGGAACCCCGACCGGCTATCATCTCCACGCGACCGCCAGATACCAGGTCGGCAGTGGCGAAATTTTGAAATGTACGCACAGGGTCGACCGAACTTAATACGGTCACCGAACTTGACAACCGGATGTTTTTGGTAATAGCTGCTGCTGCTGATATCAATATTTCAGGTGCCGAGATCACAAAATCGTGCCGGTGGTGTTCGCCGAAGGCATATACATCAAGGCCCACCTCATCGGCCAGCTTTACTTCTTCCAATAGCTCCTGAACCCGCTTATGGGCATTTACGGCGTTGCCGCTCGTTCCGTCGGGGTGGATCTCACCAAAGGTGCTAATACCTAATTCCATGTATCAATAATAAAGATCGGCTGCGTTAAGCTCCTTCTTTTCAAAACTTCCGGGTGCGGTAACATATACTTTAAGTGGTGCTGCACGTTGCCTGTACCTGCCGGTTGGCGGCGGCGGCGCGTTGTATATATACTTTACCTTTATTTGATGAAAACCTTTTGCCAGCGGCAACGCGTATTCAGCTTCTGTTAGCTGTACGCCATCAATAAACAATTGACTGGCGGCATAACTTGCAAGGGTAAAGTTATAAGTACCATCGGCCAATATATTCACGTAACCGTCATAAACTACTCCAAAATTCGGGTTGCCTTTTTTCAAAAGCTCGGCATCCGGTTTATTGGTTGCTGATGAATCCTGTGCGGTAACGTAATTAAGCTGATCGGGCGAAGTGAACGTGTTTTTTGCCCATTTATATTTAAGCCCTGGCATATTGACTGTGTAATTTACAGCAGGCATCAGTGTTTTATTATACATTAAAGTGCGTGTGGCTATGCTGCGGCGACCCGAAGGCGTAATCACCCTTGTTCTCAATTCACGTTTTTCGTTTTGCGGAATGGAGAACGTGATAGGCCCGTCATACTGCAGATCGGTATCCAACGGGTCACGGCCGTTTAATGTATAATAAATCTTAGCGCCGGGTACCACCGATTTTAGTGTGTAAACAAAATGAGGGCCTATAACCATGGTATCAATAGTAGTTAACGCGGTTGGCACACGGTAATTGTAGTTCATGGCGTCTAATCTTGCAAAGTGTTTGGCCAGCCTTACTTCGGAAAAATTGGTATAGTCCTTGTTCTCCGGCTTGCTCCAGGCTACTTCTGAAAGGGCGAATACCCTCGGTATGATCTGGTATTGAAGTTTGGCTACGGTAGGCACATACTCTGTCCACAGGTTGCCCTGGGTGCCTATTACATATTGCTGTTCGTCGGGGGTAAGCTGCTTTGAAACAGGATCATAATTGTATGTTTCTTCTAAAGTAGCGTAACGGCCAAATGAAACCGGCTCCTGCGGCGAACTGCTTTGGTAGTGGTCAAAGTAATTACCGGTGGTTTGCGGTGTCATGATCACATTATGTTTTTGACGGGCGGCATTAATGCCGCCTTCCTCGCCCTGCCAGCTCATAACGGTGGCGTTGGGGGCAAGACCACCTTCTAATATCTCATCCCAGCCTATAATGCTGCGGCCTTTAGAATTGATAAATTTTTCTATCCTTTGGATAAAATAGCTTTGCAGTTCTTTTTCATCTTTCAGGCCTTTTTCCTTCATCAAAGCCTGGCAAAATGCCGATTGTTTCCATGGTTCCTTGCCGGCTTCGTCGCCACCAACGTGGATGTATTTGCTTGGGAATAGCGTCATAACTTCTGTAAGTACATCCTGTAAAAAGGTAAAAGTTTGCTCGGTAGGGCAGTATAGATTGTTAATATCGCGGGGGGCTTTCTGGCCAGCAACGGTATCGCATTTAAATTCAGGGTAAGCACGTAAAGCTGCCTCGGAGTGGGCCGGCATTTCAATTTCGGGGATAACGTTGATATACCGGTCGGCTGCAAATTTTACCACATCTTTGATCTGTTCCTGCGTATAGAAGCCGCCGTAGCTAAGCGAGTCGGGCCAGTCGCGGTTGCTGCCAAACATGGTTTGCTGACGGAATGCACCCACCTGCGTAAGTTTGGGATATTTTTTGATTTCGATACGCCATCCCTGGCCATCAACCAAATGCCAGTGAAAGGTGTTGAGTTTGTAAGCGGCGATAAGCTCGATCACCTTTTTTACCTGCGGAATCGTGAAGAAATGACGCGATACGTCCAGCATCATTCCCCGGTATCCAAAACGAGGCGAATCTTCAACTATCGCGCAAGGCAATTTGTAAGCGGCAGCGTTTTCAACCGGGAAAAGTTGCAACAAAGTTTGGATACCGTAAAACAGACCTGCATCCTTACCAACTATGATGATATTACGTGGGGTAATGGTTAGTTTATAACCTTCTGCGGGCAATTTATTGGCTCCCTTTGCAGTTAAAATCAGCCCCCTGCTTTTTGCGGCTTTAAGCTTTGAATTGTATTTAGCTACTTTAATATTCAGGTGCCGGGTATCCTGCAGATAGCTTTTTAGCCATAAAACAGCTTTATCTTTCGGATTATCAGCCTTGATTGCTGTACGCTGGCTAAATGTAAACGTGCCGGTATTTTTGGTAATGGAAGCAGGAGCAGGGATAATGCCCAGATGCGGATCATCGGTAGTGACCTGGGCCGATACTTTGTTTGTTTGCCCTAAAAAGATAAAAAAGCTTGCGAGCGTGATGAGTTTTGTTAAATAGTGTGCTTTAAAATTCATACAGGCGTGGATAATGATGAAAGGATAAATTTAACCATTATCCTACGCTGGAATGGGGCTAAAGCTTATGTAACAAACAATTGACGTTTAATCGTAGCCTGCATAATCCCAAGCGCTTTGATAACCGTTTAATTGTTCTGCATAACTGATCATGTCCGCATAAAAAGCCGAAAATGCCAGGGTTGAACTATCGCCGATCATTACCAGTTTTTTACGGGCGCGGGTCATGGCCACGTTCATGCGGCGGATATCGTTCAGGAAGCCTATTTCTCCGTTGGTATTGCTGCGCGTAAGGCTGATATAAACCACGTCGCGTTCCTGTCCCTGGAAACTGTCAATGGTATTGACTGCAATTTTATCAGCATAAATCAGCAACTCCGGTGAATCCAGTAGCAATTGGTTTAAAATCCTGATCTGTTCCTTGTATGGAGAAATAATTGCTATAGTTGGGAAGTTTTCTGTTGAATAAGCCCCTGTGAGTTCGCTAACCAGCTTATGAAGGTGTTTGAACAGGAATGCGGCCTCTTCAGGATTCGTCGTACTTGTACCTTCTTGTTTTTCATCAAAGCCACAACCTGCGGTATCAACAAAGCTAAGCGGAACATCCCCCGGGAATAACAGTTGATGGGCGACGGTGGAGTGTGCCTTTAACCTATTGCCATAAAACTCTTTTGATGAAAAACCCATGATAGCTTCATTCATACGATACTGTTCTTCAAGTAATATTACCGATTCGGGGTGGAGGGCAACACATTTTTCGAGCAGGGTAGAGCTAAGGCCATCTTTGGCGGCCTGTTGCGATTTAATGGTTGGCGGGAGCTGCAAATGATCGCCGGCAAAGATCACTTTTTGCGCCTTCGATATTGGGATCCAGCAGGCGGGTTCAAGCGCCTGACCGGCTTCGTCAATAACTACCGTATGGAATTTTAAATTGCGGATGGTATAATGGTTGGCGCCTACAAGGGTTGCCGTAATTATCTGTGCTTTAGCAAGCAGGTCCTCCGTAATAAATTGTTCGGTTTTATCCACTTCTTTAATAAGCTGGTGCGCTGCATCAAAAAGCGCCTTGCGCTGGTCGCGTTCGGCTTTGCCAAAATTGCGCTTGTATTTGTGCGCCATGTTCTTGTACTCGGAAGCTTGCTTTTTAAGCTTTTTAATCTCCTTCATATCGCTATGGGCACTTATCCTGCTATCTAAGGTTAAGGCCATCAGCCTTTCGGATACTCTCGCCGGGTTACCTATACGCAGTACATTCAGGCCTTCATTGCTCAGCTTTTCGCTTAGCAAATCAACCGCTGTATTACTTGGCGCTACAACAAGGATCTGTTGTTTGTTTTGCCTGATAAGTGCCTTGATAGCCTGTACAAGCGTAGTGGTTTTACCGGTGCCCGGAGGGCCGTGAACTACGGCAAGCTCCTGTGCCTCAATTATTTTTTGAACAGCTTGCAGTTGTGAAGTATTTAAACCATTTAGCGGGTAATGAATTGTTTCGGGGATAAAAGCCGGCGTACTTTGCCCGGTTAACACCCGGGTGAGGTGCCCTTCTTTATGATCATCAACAAGCCTGGCAGATAGTTTGAGCGCCTTCTGCATCTCGTCATAACTGTTATCATCAAACAGCAGGTCGATGCCAAGCTTGCCGTTCCTCGTCCAGTCGGGAAGTTCGTCGGTGTTCAAGGTTAATTTTAGCCGGTTACCGCCCTGGTATGATACTGTGCCGTTTACACGATCGGTTTTAGGGTCATGGTTGGAGAACAATGCAGCCGAAGCGCCAAACCTGAACTGATGGCTAAGGTCCTGGTAAGAAGGTCGTTCCACCTCAACCGTAAGGTAATCGCCGCGGCCTATTTCTGTGCTTTTTATGGCTATGGGGTACCATGTAAGCCCTGCTGCCCGGCGTTCGGCAGTTGAAGATGTTTCAGTTAGTTTGAGGTAAGCCTGGCGGTCTTCGTCCTGCTCAGTTTGTAGTAAACTGAGCAGCTTTTTAAAATAGTCCATTTTGCAAAGGTAAAGCTTAAGCCCGGCTTTTATGTAATTACACAAACACAAAAGGGAACTTGAATGTCCCCTCTTTATATCCTGGTTAACCGTTTATTGCTGCCAGTTAGGTGCCGGTTTTTGTTCAAGAGTAATTGCATTTCTTGAAAGTTCTTCATTTATCTTACCCAAAAAATGCCTTGTTAATGGTTTTGATATAAAGCTTTTAACAAAGGGGTATGCCTTGGCCCGTTTCTGATCGGCAGGGTCAACAGAGTTTGAAATAATATAAACCGAAACCGGTTTTACCAATTTGCTGTAGATGTTGTTGAATAATTTTAAAAATTCCCATCCATCCATTACCGGCATATCGAGGTCAAGAAAAATAATGTTGGGTATTTCCGCATGTTTATCCGGGTTGTTATATAACGCTTTGTAAACAGGCTCAGGATCC
This sequence comes from Mucilaginibacter sp. SJ, assembly GCF_028993635.1. NCBI lineage: Bacteria > Pseudomonadati > Bacteroidota > Sphingobacteriia > Sphingobacteriales > Sphingobacteriaceae > Mucilaginibacter > Mucilaginibacter sp. SJ. Next base: position 1,580,195 of record NZ_CP118631.1, on the reverse strand, counting down.
ATATAAAAACTTGCATTTAACCAATTATCTTTCAATATGATTTTAACCGTTTCATGAAAAATAATGTCATCATCAATGATAGCAACCGAACGGTGCTGATCGTCTTTAATAAGATTGAGTATGTCTTTTTTGATTTCGATAAGTAACGGGGACAAAAGTTCGTTACCGCATTCAATGCAATTCAAGGTACGTGATAACGCAACCTCAAGTGGTACTTGTATCGATAAGCAGGTGGCATCGTTATATATGGAGTTAGCGCAATCTTTATTAAAGCAATAACAGGTGATTTTTTCAGTACTGGTCATAGTGTAAAGGTTTTGTTTAGTTGTTCACTTTAATTGCCTCAACATTGATGCCCCTTTGTTGGTTTGTAGTTAAATATTTACAAAGCAGCTCCTGTTTTGTCAGGATTGTTAAGGTTATAAAATTCAACTCCTTAATGCTGAGTTGATTATAATCATGAATTAAAATTGGTTGTATTTCTAACACTTTTATAACCGCAGCTGTTAAGCGAGTTAATCTAAATATAAAAAAGATTAACTATAAATACAAGTGTGTTTTTTATAACCCATGTGTATGTTTAAACTGACAATCCGTTTCTTTTTGCGGCCGTCATCGGCGGTAAAAATATTTAGCTTAAGTGCTTGTGAACAAGATGTTTTAAGCGATGATTAGATTCTGGGTTTAGCTGGAATAAGGATAAAAAACCACAGCGACTTTTTTTTGTTATATTGAAACACTAAACTATTAACATGAGCCGATTAACAAGCTTTTTATTATTCCTGTTTGCTTTAGTGATGGCACAATCATGTCAAAGTAACCGGCATGCCAATAATTATAACAAGGCCCTGGTTGATGATAACGGTTTATTGTTCATTAAAAGCGGGGAAGAATCAACCCTCGCCTCTGTAAAAGCATCTGGTTTGGCAATCGCGAACTCAAAAAATCAACGCGTTATTCAGTTTGCCAAGCTCATGATTGATGACCATACCATGCTGGCAGATGATTTCAAAAAATTAAGGACCGATAATTTCATTGCCGATTCGGTTGTTATTAGCCCTATGCATCAACAACTCATTAATGATTTGGATACAAAACGCGCCGGCGCGTTTGACAGGGCCTACATCCGATTGGTTATAAACGATCATACTGAACAAATAGCTTTGTACAAAACAGCAGGGAAAGACCGGAGAAATACAAGCCTTGCCGATTTTGCAAATAAGATGTTACCTGGTTTACAGGCTCATTTAGATACTGCAAAGCTGATTAGCAGTACATTAAAATAACTTTAATTGTTGCTCAACAGGTGGTTTGGCTTTGCCAAAAACGGTACGGCCCCCATATTTCCACGAGCTGTTACGTTCCTTTTCAATAACTTTATCAAAGTTGGCATTGGGCGTGAAATCTTTTTCGGCCCTTTCGGCTATTTGGGAAAGGCGTTTGATAGCTTCATTTTTATCGCTGTTGCCCATTTTTGCTTTTTGAATAGCCGTTTGCAGGGTGTTTAAGGTTTCGTCATAAACTTTGGTAGGCACCGGGAACGGGGCGCCATCTTTGCCGCCATGTGCAAAGGAAAACCTCGCCGGGTCTTTAAACCTGGATGGTGTGCCATGGATCACTTCACTTACCAGGGCCAGCGACTGTAAGGTGCGGGGCCCTAAGCCTTGCAGCAATAGCAGGTCTTCAAAATCTTTGGGTTGTTTTTCATGAGCCAGCCAAAGTACGGCACCAAGGCGTTTCAGGTCGACATCTTTGGCATGTACTTCATGATGGCTGGGCATCACCAGTTTACTGATCTCGTTGATCATGATGCCCGGGTTTTCGGCGGCAATCTGCATAACACCATTGCGCGAGCCATCAGCTCCTTTATCTGTCATGTTCAGGATATAGCCGCTGTTCTTACCATAGATAAAAGTATGCGGGTCGTTAACAAATGAGCTTAACTGTTCGGAATGCCAGTGGTATCTGCGAGCTGTACGGCTTACATCGCTCATACCTTGCTGCACCACGGCCCATTTGCCGGTATCGCTCAAAATAAAATTATGCGTGTAAAGCTGGAAGCCATCCTGTATGGCGGTATTATCAACTTTGGCGCTCAGCTTGCTGCATTTTACCAGGTAATTTGCATCCAGTCCGGTGGTTTGGCCAACCTTAACCAGTTCGGCAGGTGTTTGAGTAGAATGTTTTCCTTTACCGCCGCAGATATAAATGCCCAATTCGCGGCTGTGAGGGTTAATGGACTTTTTTAAAGCGCCCATGACAGAAGTAGTTATGCCTGATGAATGCCAGTCCATCCCCATAACAGCGCCCAAACTCTGAAACCAAAAAGGATCACTTAGCCGGCGAAGCACCTCATCTTTGCCATAGTCCATCACAATGGTTTCTACCACAGCAAGGCCAAGCTTAGCCATTCGCTCAGCAAGCCATTGTGGTACATAGCCATAATGTAAAGGTAAATCAGCACTGCCGGATCGCTTCATGCTAACAAATTTAGTATTTTTTGGGATTACACCGATTGTTTTTTTGAGATTACACCGATTTTTGTTTTTTTGGATTACACTGATTGATTTTTGATTTCACCGATTTTTATTGTCCTCACTGATTAAATTGATGAAAACAAGGATGCCGCAGATTTGAGTCAACAGCATTTAAGGTTATTAATCAAAAATAATCTAATCGACACCGGAATCAGTGTAATCAATTCTTAATCGGTGTAATCCCAAAAACTAATCTTCCTCCGTCTCCCCAACGTACAGTTCATCAATATCGGATGCGTATTTCTTTTCGATGACCTTGCGTTTGGCTTTCATGGTAGGGGTGATCTCGCCCTCATCCATGCTGAAAGGGTTACGTTTTATCTTGAATGATTTGATGCGCTCAAACTTAGCCAGCTCATTGCTGTATTTCCTGATGTCGGCGCCTATCCAGTCAACTATTTCTTTATCATCAATGAATACTTCAGAGCGTTCGAAGAAATCATTTTGGAGGTTAAAAGTTTCCTGCAGGGTCTCGCGTGCAGGCACAATAATGGCAGCAATATATTCACGTTTATCGCCCACTAAAAATACCTGTTCAATTTTAGGGCTTTTGAGGTAGGTATTCTCTACCGGAGTAGGGTAGATATTTTTACCGTAAGCGTTCACCAGCATATTTTTGAGACGATCAGTAATTTGAAGGTTGCCGCGGAAAAACCTGCCGATATCGCCGGTATGGAACCAGCCGTGCGAATCAATAACGGTGGCGGTTTCTTCGGGCTTGTTCCAGTAGCCTTTCATTACGCAATGCCCGCGAACGATAATCTCGCCTTCTTCGGTAAGGGTATCTTCTTTAAAGTTATCGTGTGTTTGTATGCTGTAGATATGTTTGGTATCCACATTCTGGATAGCCACTTCAATACCGGGAATAATACGGCCAACGGTGCCATAAATCACCCTATGGCGCTCTGTAACCGCCATTACGGGTGATGTTTCGGTTAAGCCAAAACCTTCTAAAATTACAATGCCCAGGTCGCCAAAAAATTCACCAATGTTTTTAGGCAGTGCTCCGCCTCCCGATACCATGAATTTCAGCTGTCCGCCGGTTTTTTCCTTGATCTTGCTGAATACCAGTTTTTCGGCAATGCCGTGTTGTGCTTTTAGAATAACATTTGGCGATTTGCCGGCTTCCTGCACCAGGCGTACTTTTTTACCGATCTCAAATGCCCACAGAAAGATCCTGGTTTTAATACCGCCTGCCGATGTGCCGCTTTTGATGGCTTTGTCGTGGATGCGTTCAAGTAACCGGGGTACGCAGCAAAGTATAGTAGGTTTAACCTCGCCCATGTTTTTGGCCAGCAGCTCCAAACTTTGGGCGAAAGCTATTTGTGATCCCCGGTAAATGGCTATATGGTAAATGGTGCGCTCAAATACATGCGATAACGGCAGGAATGATAAAAATCTGTCGGTTTTTTCAACAAAGGGGATCTGGATTAAACTATTGATGGTGTTTTGTGTAAGGTTATGATGCGTTAACACCACCCCTTTAGGTACGCCTGTGGTGCCCGATGTATAAATAAGGCATGAAGTATCCGTTGTTAAAATGGCCTCACGGGCCGCGTTAATAGCGTGGCGATATTGTTCAACCAATTCGCGGCCTTCGGCAATTACCTGGTCAAAACCAATGACACCGGCGTTTAAGCTTATCTTATCGCTGAATTTTTCAAAATCATCAAATGCCGGGATCAGACGGATCAGCTCCGGACAGTTGTTTGCCACCTTTAAAACTTTCCTGAACAGGAATGGGTTGCCGCAAATGATAGTACGAGCGCCCGAATCATTCAGGATATATTCGATCTCGTTTTCCGTTAGAGTTGGATATATCGAGGTATTAACCGCGCCAATTTGTTGTAGCGCCTGATCATAATAAACATAATTGGGACCGTTTTCGATGATCAGCGACAGTCTGTCGCCTTTTCTGATACCAATATGCAGGAACCAGGCCGAAATAGCGTCTATTTTTTCTAAGGCTTCACCGTAGCTGATCTCCACCCAGGTGTCTTTAACTTTATGAATCAGGAAAGTATGATCTAAAGGATGGATTTTGGCAACGGTATTGCGAATGAAACTCGGAACAGTTGAAAGCTCGGTATTTTTACTCATTTATATAATCGGATATGGGAACAAATCTAAATCTATTTTGCAAAATAACGAGTGAAGAATAACGCAGTTTTAAACTTCGGTAGCCTGATATTTCAAACTTTCCCTATCTTCACGTCATAATTACCATCTCCACATATAAAACAAGGGTCGCCTAAAGGCCCGGCCTGTTAACACAGGCTTGGTGACACGCTGCTTTCGCGGCAGTGTTTAGTATTGTCTGAAAATTTCCAATCAATTTTATTTAACCGGTAATGAAAATTACGCGACTATTGGCATTGGGCGCTTGCTGCATTTTAATATGCTCTGCCCGGGCCGCAAAATCACATACCAGTATGGACACCATAACCAATAAACAAAGAGTGCTGTCTTTTTATAAGCAGATAGTAGGACAGCGTAAAACCGAGCTGATCCCCCAATTTATAGTTGAAGATTATAAACAACATAGCCCTGCTGTTAAACAGGGTAGGGTAGGCATAGCCGAAATGGTCAATTACCTGAAAGCTTTACCGTCGCCTCCCGAAAGTGCGAAATCGCCAATTGTAAGGGCAATACAGGATGGCGACTTAGTAGTGACCCATCTTGATGTTCAGTTTATGGGGAGGCGGATGGCTGTGATCGACCTGTTTAAGTTAAAGGACGGTATGTTGACAGAGCACTGGGATGCTATCCAGCCCCTGCCTGATGAAAGCGGGAAAACCATAACTGCTACCAATGGCACAACTGAAATTGATCATAATGCGTCTGCAGAAGATAGCAGGGTTATTGTCGATCAATTTTACAAAGCAATCGTCAATAAGCGATCTGCTCATCAGTTTATTGATACTGTTTATGTTGAGCATGATGCTTCTGTAATCGCGTCAGGCGTGGGATTAGCAGGCTATCTTTCGGAGCCTGATCGATCTGTTAAAATTCATAGGCTCATTGCTGAAGGTGACTTCGTGGTAGTTCAATCTCAGTTTTGCAAAGGGGAGAAAACGTTTGTATTTTATGAGATATTCAGGGTGGCTAAGGGTAAAATTGCAGAACACTGGAGTGTGGAACAGGTTGTACCCGATGATGTTAAAGCAGAGGATATGTTTTAGTGAATTCAGCTGAAAGCTGAAGCTATATTTAACCACGGGCTGGAAGCCCGCGGCAGTATATAACAAAAAGAGGCGCTCATCGCGCCTCTTTTCAATTATTTTAAGGTTGAATTTATACCGAAAAACTTTCGCCGCAGCCGCAGGTACGGCTGGCGTTAGGGTTGTGGAAATTGAAGCCCTTACCGTTAAGGCCGTCAGAAAAATCAAGCTCGGTACCGGCAAGGTACAGGAATGATTTCATATCAAGTGCCATGCGGACTCCCTGGTCTTCAAAAAACTGATCGCCTTTTTTCTCTTCGTTATCAAAATCAAGATTGTATGATAAGCCCGAGCAACCACCGCCCTGAACAGATACACGCAGAAAGTACGAGGCATCAAGCCCTGCATCCTGCATCAGGTGTTCTATTTTGCTTTTTGCTTTATCAGTTACAGTTACCATTTTTTTAGATTTGAGATATGAGATTTGAGATATGAGACCAAGTCACACCGCAAATCATCAAATCAATTATACGTATACAAATCAGATATGAGTCTCAAATCTCACATCTAATATCTCACATCTTCTTAGTGATGTACTTTTTCGCTTTCAATTGGCGCTAAGCCATTTTTTACGCGGAAATCATTGATCGCTGCTTTGATAGCATCTTCGGCCAATACAGAGCAGTGAATTTTTACCGGCGGAAGGGCAAGCTCTTCAACGATATCCATGTTGTCTATTTTCATAGCATCATCAATGCTTTTGCCTTTAAGCCACTCTGTAGCCAATGATGAAGAAGCGATTGCCGAACCGCAACCGAAAGTTTTAAATTTTGCATCGGTGATAACATTGTTATCATCAACCTGGATCTGCAGGCGCATTACGTCGCCGCACTCAGGTGCACCAACTAAGCCGGTACCTACTTTGTGGCTGCTTTTATCCAAAGTGCCCACATTGCGGGGGTTAGTGTAGTGATCGATTACTTTATCTGAATATGCCATTGTCTTTTAATTATTGAATTAGTGAGTTAGTGAATTATTGAATAATTTAAACTCGTAATATTTATTTTTTGTATCTGAAATGAAAAATCCGAAATCGAAAGTCCCAAACCCGAAATTAAATTAATGTTCTGCCCACTCAATTGAGTTAAGGTCGATACCTTCTTTAAACATTTCCCAAAGTGGTGAAAGGTCGCGCAGGTGGGTAACCGATTTTTTGGTTACTTCAATTGCGTAATCAACTTCTTCTTCGGTAGTGAAACGACCTAAGCCGAAACGGATAGAAGAGTGTGCCAGATCATCAGACAGGCCTAAGCTTTTCAATACGTATGATGGCTCCAATGAAGCAGAGGTACAAGCCGAACCAGATGATACAGCCAGATCTTTCATTGCCATCATCAAACCTTCGCCCTCAACATATTTAAATGAAATGTTAGCAACATGTGGTAAGCGGTGTTCAACGTTACCGTTTACATAGCTTTCTTCCAATACAGTTAAAGCTGATTGCAGTTTATCGCGTAAAGCTGACAGGCGTTTTGCTTCGCTTTCCATTTCCTGGCCGCAAAGTTCGCAGGCTTTACCTAAACCAACAATACCTGGTACGTTAAGGGTACCTGAACGCATACCGCGTTCGTGACCGCCGCCATCCATTTGGGCGGTAACTTTAACCCTTGGGCCTTTACGGCGAACATATAATGCACCAACACCTTTAGGGCCATATATTTTGTGTGCTGATAATGCTAATAAGTCGATGCCATCAGCATTTACATCAACAGGGATCTTACCAACGGCTTGTACAGCATCGGTCATAAATAATGCACCATGTTTGTGGGCAATGGCCGAAATTTCTTTAATTGGCTGGATAACGCCAATTTCGTTGTTGCCATACATGATAGATACCAGGATGGTTTCAGGCGTCATTGCTGCTTCAAGCTCAGCAAGGTCAATAAGGCCATCTTCCTTAACGGGCAGGTAGGTTACTTTACCGCCCAGTTTTTCTACGTGTTTGCAGGCATCAAGCACCGCTTTATGCTCTGTAACGGCAGTTATAATGTGGTTACCTTTGTCTTTGTACATTTCAAACACCCCTTTAATAGCAAGGTTATCTGATTCTGTAGCACCAGAGGTAAAGATGATCTCTTTTTCAGATGCGCCTATCAATTTGGCAACCTGTTCGCGTGCGTAATCAACCGCCTCCTCTGCAACCCAGCCAAACGCATGGTTACGGCTTGCTGCATTACCAAATTTTTCGTTAAAATATGGTAACATAGCCTCCAGTACCCTTGGGTCCATAGGTGTAGTTGCATTGTTATCTAAATAAATTGGGATATTCATAGTCCTTTTGAAATATATTAACAAAACAAAGATACGCAAGTTTTTATTGAAATTCAGCTAAATTCCTTCGCAAATAACCAAAGCTGACCAATAATTTACAATATTTGGACATGAACAAAGTGGAGCACATTGGCATTGCAGTTAACAGTGTTAAGTTGGCAGGCAAGATTTACGCTAAACTGCTGAACACACCGGTATATAAAACCGAAATTGTAGAGAGCGAACATGTGATTACCGCTTTTTTGCAGAGCGGACCAAATAAGATTGAATTGCTCCAGGCGTTGAATGACGATAGCGCTATAGCTAAGTTTATAGCTAAAAAAGGGGAAGGGATTCATCATGTAGCTTTTGAGGTAGATGATATTGAAGCTGAAATGAAACGGTTAAAAGCTGAAGGCTTTGTTTTATTGAATGATAAGCCTAAGCAAGGCGCGGATAATAAACTGGTTTGCTTCGTGCACCCTAAAAGTGCTAATGGGGTGTTGGTTGAGTTGTGCCAGGAAATGGCTGTCTGAATCAGAATTTACAGAATTTGAGAATTTATAGAATTGAAAAGCGTGTTTTATAGATGCTTAAGTTTAATTAGGCATGTTGCGGTTAGTATTATGTTAATCCTAAAATTTTGTAAATTCTGATTCAGATAATATTTTTAATTTGCTTTTCCAGTTTTCACTTTTATTATTACATTTGCACCTCTTTTAAGTAAAGTACAGAAGGTAAGTTTATATAATATAATGAAAAAAGATCTGCATCCATCAAACTATAGGTTAGTTGTATTTAAAGATATGTCAAACGACTACTCTTTTATCACTAAATCTTGCATCGATACCCGCGAAACCGTTAAATGGGAAGATGGTAACGAATATCCATTGGTTAAATTAGAGATTTCTCATACTTCGCACCCGTTCTATACCGGTAAAATGAAACTGGTGGATACTGCAGGTCGTATCGATAAATTCCGCTCACGTTACAACAAAAAGTAATTTTTGTTTAATTAATATTTACAAGTCCCGGCTTTGCAGTCGGGACTTTTTTTATTTTTGCGCCATGGCAATTATCCTTTTTGACGATAACGCACACCATACGCTGTTACCGCTTACCTATACCCGGCCGGTTGCCGATCTTCGTATCGGGATACTCACCATTGCCGAAAAATGGGCCAGGCATTTAAAAAGCGCCTATTCTTTTCATACGCTTGATTATCTTAAAGTAAAATTCGCGGTAAATATTGAGGCTGATAACGTTTTTATCAATGGCGCTGTATGTCCGGATGAAAACCTGGTTGAAGCGATTGATAAGCTGCAAACAGGTCAGGCGCTTAAATACAATGATCAGCTAATAGCCGTTAAACTTAATGCCGCGGATGCGGAAAACTTTGATGCTAATGCTGATTTTGGCGATGCGGTAAATTATTCTAACCTTTTTGTATCGATCAAATACCCCGAAGATATTTTCAGGAAGAATGACATCGAGCTTCGTAAAGATTTTCAACTGCTTACTAAAGGACGGACAAGCGCGGCTATCAGTTCAACCAACATCGTTATAGGTGACGATTTTTTTGCAGAAGAAGGTGCTGTTGCCGAATGTTCGACATTTAACACGACTAACGGACCGATTTACCTTTCGGCTAATACCGAAATTTGGGAAGGTACCCATATCCGCGGGCCATTTGCCATCTGCGAACATTCGCAGGTAAAAATGGGAACTAAGATTTATGGTGCTACCACCGTTGGACCGTATTGCCGGGTTGGGGGCGAAATAAATAATTCGGTGATCTGGGGATATTCGTCAAAAGGCCACGAAGGGTATCTTGGTAATTCGGTTTTAGGCGAATGGTGTAATATCGGCGCTGATACAAACAATTCCAACCTGAAAAATAACTATGCAGAAGTAAAACTTTGGGATTACAGTACACAACGTTTCCGTAAAACTGGCCTCCAATTCTGTGGCCTCATTATGGCCGATCATGCAAAAAGCGGGATCAATACCATGTTTAATACCGGTACGGTAGTGGGGGTAGGCGCCAACGTTTTCGGAGCAGGTTTTCCGCGTAACTTTGTGCCCGACTTTTCATGGGGAGGCGCGCAGGGCTTTGAAGTTTATTTGATCAATAAAATGTTTGAAACCGCGCAGAAAGTGTTCGATCGTCGCGATCACCGGGATTTTGACGAAACCGAACAGAATTTATTAACATCCATATTTGAACTAACCGAGGAGTATCGTCAGTTTTGATTTTAGTGAGTGGTTGATTAGGTGAGTGGTTTAATATCACCATTTAATCGAACTTTGCAACTACTCACCTAATCAACCCAATCACCATTCACTAATAAATAAAATAATAAAATCATGAGAAAGAAAATCGTTGCCGGAAACTGGAAAATGAACCTTGATTACAATGAAGGTTTAGCTTTATTTTCAGAGATCATCAACATGGTAAAAGATGAGGCTACCGGCACGCAGGAAGCAGTGATCTGCAGTCCGTTCATCCACATTCATAGCCTGGTGCAATTGTCAAAAGGTTATAGCAAAATTGCTGTTGGCGCGCAAAATGCCCACCAGGAAGAAAAAGGTGCTTACACAGGTGAGATCTCTGCTAAGATGATTAAATCTACCGGTGCCGCTTATGTGATCCTTGGCCACTCAGAACGCCGCCAGTATTTTGGCGAAACCAATGCTTTGCTTGCCAAAAAAACAGATACTGCTTTAAAAAATGATCTTCGCCCTATCTTCTGCATTGGCGAAACTTTGCAGGAGCGTGAAGCCAATACACATTTTGATGTGATCAAAACTCAGTTGGTTGAGGGCATCTTTCACCTTGATGCTGACGCTTTTGCTAAATTGGTTATCGCTTACGAACCGGTTTGGGCTATCGGTACAGGTGTAACTGCTACATCAGCACAAGCTCAGGAAATTCACGAGTTCATCCGTAAAGAAATTGCCGCTAAATATAGCCAGGAAGTTGCCGATGCTACTACCATTTTATACGGCGGTAGCTGCAACCCAACCAATGCTGCCGAACTGTTTGCTCAGCCTGATATTGATGGCGGCCTTATCGGTGGTGCTTCCCTGAAATCGCGCGACTTTACAGATATCGTTAAAACATTTAATTAATTATTAGATATGAGATTTTAGATATGAGATCTGAGAAAATGCCCAAACTTAATTTCAAACAGAAAGAGGGTTTGTGCTGTTTACAAAAAAGTAAACTCTCAAATCTCATATCTCACGTCTCAAATCTAAGAGAAGCATGAAGCTTTTAAAAGTTCTTTTACCCGTTTTGGTCGACTTTGGCGTATTTTGGGCGGTTGTATATCTCAATATGCCCGATCACCCTATGCGCATTGGCGAAATTGGTAACGGTAACCTGTATAGCCTCATGGCCTACTTCAGCCTTTTTTGGCCCTTATTGCTTGCAGATGGAATTCTCACACAGTACCTGATCATCATACCACTTTGGAATTGGGTTAAACATAAAGGAGCTTCGGCGCGCTTTATTGCCGGAGCTTGCATTGCCCTGGTTTGTATATTATTTGCCGGGGCCCTAAGCTATATTATATGGTTGCCGGAAGATGGATATAGCCCCCTGTTTAGTTTTTGGTGGTATATGACCGAAATACAAGCTATTTACTGGATTGTTAACTTTATTGTACTGTATTTACTCGACAGGAAGAGGACAAGCGCAGATAGCGAGCCGGTTGAACCTGCAGTTGCAGCTTAAATTCTCTGCCGGCCGACCGGATTTCTGGTGGAGGTTAACAACGAAAAAAATCAAAATGAATTACTACGAATTATTTTTTACTACCATCACCACCGAAGATTACCAGCAAGACCTGCTGATCAATGCTTTGGGTGAGATAGGTTTTGATACTTTTGAAGAGCTTGAACTTGGCTTTAAAGCTTATATTCCCGAAGATGTTTTCGACCAACAGGCGCTTGATGAGCAATTATTACCCTATAAAGACCTGTTCACTTTTAGTTACGAGATAACGCTCATTCCGCAGAAAAACTGGAACGAGGTGTGGGAAAGTAATTTTGAACCTATAGAGATAGGGGATAAGATTTATGTGCGGGCAACCTTTCATGAACCTAAACCCGAGTTTCAATACGAGATAGTGATAGACCCTAAAATGGCGTTTGGTACAGGCCACCATCAAACCACAGCTATGATGCTGGGGCTGATGCTTGAAAATGAATTTGCCGGTAAAAAAGTGCTTGATATGGGTTGCGGTACGGGGATCCTTGCTATTATGGCCGCCAAATTAGGTGCCGGTGATATCACTGCCATTGATTACGACCCGGTTTGCTATGAAAGCACTATCGAAAATTCGGCTTTGAATAGTGTGGGTAATATCAAACCGCTTTGCGGGTCAAAAGAAGCTATTCCTAATGAGCAATATGATATCATCCTGGCCAACATCAACCGCAACATCCTTATCGACCAAATGCAGCGTTATGCTGAAGTGTTAAAGACCGATGGCGAGATCTACTTCAGCGGTTTCTATGAATCCCCCGACCTGGATATCATTACCGATGAAGCCCGCAAGTATGGCCTGAAATACATTACCCATAAAAAAGATAAAGAATGGGTGGCTGCTAAGTTTATTAAATGAACCTTGATTCGTAGGATTTTAGGATGGCCTGATTTATTGTAGCAAAAAGAAAAGCTTATGAAGAATAAAACTTCATAAGCTTTTTACTTTCTATCAGGGGAATCCTAAAATCCTGCAAATCACGGTTCTGATTAATACCCCACGGTAAATCTTCTCTTCACAAACTGGTTATTTTCCAGTTCATCAAGAATAGCAACTGCTAAGTCTTCTACTGAAATTTCGTGCTCGTGTTTGTCATTAAACACAGGCTCATCTGTCCCGGTGCGGTATACGCCTGTGCGGGTGCCGGGATGCAGGTGAATAGCCGGGCTCAGGAAGGTCCAGTCTAAATCTTCTTCTTTTTTAATGATGTTCAGGTAATCGCGTGCTGCTGTGGCGCCCGTTTTCCATTCGGCAGGAAATTGGGGACTGTCAACTAATTGTACGCCCGGGGCAATGTAAAGACTACCGGCACCACCAACAACTAATAAACGTTTTACACCGGCTTGTTTAGTCGCTTGCTGTATCGCTTCAGAACCTTTAATAAAATCATTGTACAGGTTAGGATTACCCCATCCGGCGTTAAATGAGTTTACAACAGCATCGTGACCTTTCAACGCTTGGGTTAACTCATCAACGTTATATACATCGGTAGTTTTGAGTGTTAATTTGGGGTTTTCAATATCTGTTTTCGGGTTACGGGCTATGGCGGTTACCTCGTATCCGCGCTGTAATGCTTCGTTTAAAACGGCTTTGCCTACAAAACCTGTGGCTCCAATTAATGCGATTTTCATTGTTTTTTGTTTTTTATATTGTAATTAAATTTGTTACAGTTTGTTTTAAAATTTTTTAATCAAATTGATTTACAAAATCAAAAATGGTTATGGTACTTAGTTTTTTGACAATGGCAGCTTCAACCTCATCGGCCAAATGATCAAGATGCGCCCCAATTTGCTTGCCGACAGGGCAGGCAGGGTTGGGTTTATTTTTAGCCTGGCCTAAAGCCGGCGGCAGTTTTACAGCTTTATAAACATCAGCAAGAGTTATTTTTTGCGGAGGGAGGGCAAGGCTATAACCGCCTGTTTTACCTTCCTTGCTTTCAATAAGCCCGCAGGCGCGTAGTTTGCGCATTTCTTTACGTACCAGAACAGGGTTTACGTTCATGCTGCCGGCAACATAGTCAGACGATAATAGCTCGCCAGGCTGTTTGCAGAGCAGGGTTAATACATGGGTTGCTATTTGAAATTGTCCGTTCATTTATCTGTAATAAAAAATATTACAGTACAAAGGTGAAATTTTAATTTTAAAAAGAAGAATTTTTTACGCTTTTTTGCGCACTAAATTACAATGGGATGAAAATCCGGCGTCTGAATTACTCGAAAAAAATACCGTGTAGCAGGTATGTTTTAGAATGATTTATTTGCTTTAATTTAAGGGATTTGCCAATCGCAATAATTAACTACACTTTAAAATAAAATTTTACGCAAATTAGTTGATAATTAGCGTGATAATAAATATTATTGTAAAGTAATTAACTTTTGCGAAACCTACACTATTAATTTAACCAAATGAAAACTCTCGGAAAAAAAATCAGATTATTACGTCATCAAAAGGGGTGGAGCCAGGAGGATGTTGCAAAGAGACTGGATATTTCAATTCCTGCTTTCTCAAAGATTGAAACAGGGATCACAGATATTAATTTATCAAGGCTTGAGCAGATAGCAAACCTGTTTGAAATGTCAGTAGTTCAGTTGCTTACATTTAATGATGCCGAGCAGGATCAAAAATTTGTAAACGAGCTGGAAACCGTTAACAAACGCTTGATGGACCGTGAAACTGAAGTAATTGATTTGCAGAAAAAAGTAATTGAGCTATTTGAAGAACTTCGACATTCAAAAGTAACCGCATAATTTGGTGGCCCGGTTTGGCCGGGCTAATCAAAAATGTAACGCATTGTTAAATGCTTTTTGCCAAATGTAGCACCAACTGCTTCGTGGATGGCTATCATTTTGTCGTTAAAATCGCCTACCCAGGATAGTTCAAGCTCATCATAACGCTTGAGAGGCAATACATATTCCTTTAATTTTATAAACATTGCCGACTCGAGGCCGTGCTTTTGATACTTTTGTTTCGTGCCCATCACAATAGCCCGCATGCGGGATACACCTTTCCAACGGTAGTATAAAAATTTGAGCTTACCTATCAGGTTAAGTTTGCCGTTTAGCGGTTTAAGCATCTGGTTAGCATCGGGTAAAATGATCATAAAAGATGCCGGTTCATCATCAACATAAGCAAACCAGATCAATTTTTCGTCCATCAGGGGCTTCATTTTTTCGAAGCTTTCCATGATCGTATCGTATGTAATGGGAACGAAGTTTTCAAAATCTTTCCATCCATCGTTGTAGACCTCAATGAAGTCAGCCGCGAATTTTTCTATTTTCTTTATTTCAAAATGCCTGAAATCGTACCCTGGCTTTTTGGCTACCCAATTAGCTATTTTGGTAAACCGCTCGGGGAAAGGTTTATGTGCGTCAACATGGTTAGTGATCTGCGCGTACTGGGTTTTAAAGCCGTATTCATCAAAAAAGGCCTGGTAATACGGATGATTATAGTTCATGCCATAGGAGGGAGGGCTGAAACCCTCAACCAGCAAACCCCAGAAATTGTCGTTTTCGCCAAAGTTGATGGGGCCGTCCATGGCTTTCATGCCGTTTTCCCTGAGCCAGTTTTTGGCGGTATCAAATAAAAGAAAGGCAGCTTCTTTGTTATCAATACACTCAAAAAAACCCATGCCGCCGGTTGGCTGCTCGTAATTGTATGCTTTTTTTTCATTAATAAAAGCAGCAACCCGGCCAATTAGATGGCCATTGTCATCTGTCAGGATCCAACGGGTACATTTACCATGTTGATGAAAGTTGTTTTTTGCCGGGTTAAATACAGCTTCAATATCATTATCAAGCGGGCAAACCCAGTTATCGTCATCTTTATAAATGATGCGGGCCACATCTAAAAAAGCCTTTTTTGTTGCTTTATCCTTTACTTCTGTTACTTTCATTTATTGTACGCTACCGGTAGATAATAAAAAAAGCATCCAGAGGCATAGTCTGAATGCTTTGTAAAATGTTATGTATTAAAAAGAATTAATAGTCGTCTTCGTCGTCGTCATCGAATGACTCGTAACCCCTGCCCAGATCATCATCTAATGGTCCGTCAAAATCATCATCATCGTCATCAACTACCTTCTTTTTCACTTTTGGGTCAAACTCATCATCATCATCAGGATCATTATCTGAGTTTTCGATCTTTTTAGTGTTCGGTTTCTTTGGCGCTCCCATTGTAATGGATTTTATAAATTAAACTTTGTCAATAATAATAATTAAAATCAGATAAAGAAAAGCGTTTCTAAAATCTTTTACCCTATTGATTCAATAGTAAAAATAATGAAAAATGGTTTTTTTTAAAACAGAAATTAAAATTATTCTGATTGCTCGCCAATGGTAGCGGTATTGTTTGTAAAGTCCTTAAGTTGAGGTAATTCCTCAATACTGTTAATGCCAAAATAGTCCATAAACAAAGCACTTGTACCATAAAGGATAGGTTTTCCAAGCCCTTCTGATTTGCCAATTATAGCTATTAGCTCTTTTTCGAGTAACTTTTGGATCGAATAATCGCAGTTTACACCCCTGATCTGCTCTATATCGGGCTTAGTTACGGGTTGTTTGTAGGCAATGATAGCCAGAGTTTCCAAAGCCGCCTGGCTTAGTTTTTTCTTTGACCGCTGCAGTTGCAAAAGGTTAATAACAGCGTGATATTCCTTTTTAGTAAGGAATTGATAGCCATTGCCAATTTTAACCAGCTCAATAGCTAAACTATGATGCTGATATTTTTCGTGGATCCTGCCTATGGCATCGGTTACTTCTTCGCTGGTAAAATCACGCTCAAAAGCAGCCTGGAGGCAATAGATGATCTCCTCCAACCGGATTGCCTGCTCTGATGCAAAAATTAGGGCCTCTATGTATTGTTCCATTTTGTTCAGTTGGCAGTTGATAGTTTGCAGTTGGCAGTTAATCTTGTTTCAACTGCAAACTGCCACTGCATACTGGTAACTTAGTAATTTATAACCTGTTCTTCAATTTCAACGGGGATTTCGCGCCACTCGTATCTCTGGGTACGAAGCTGGGGCTCAAAGCCGGCTTCTTTTATGGATTCCTGGATACCTTTAGCCGTAAACCTGTGAGGTGCACCGGCTGCGGATACAACGTTTTCTTCAATCATGATAGAGCCAAAATCGTTTGCACCTGCATGTAGGCACAGCTGAGCAACCTGCTTACCAACAGTAAGCCACGAAGCCTGGATATTTTTAATGTTGGGCAGCATGATACGGCTCAATGCAATCATGCGGATATATTCATCGCCGGTTACATTATTGGTGATACCGCGTACTTTACGTAAGAGGGTACCATCATCCTGGAAAGGCCAGGGGATAAATGCTATAAAACCATAGTTACCTTCAGGTTTTTCGGCCTGTACTTCGCGGATCCAAACCAAATGCTCAAAGCGCTCTTCAATAGTTTCAATATGGCCAAACATCATCGTAGCGGATGTTGGCAGGTTAAGCTGGTGAGCGGCACGCATTACATCAAGCCATTCCTTACCGCCGCATTTGCCTTTTGATATCAGGCGGCGCACGCGGTCGTTCAGGATCTCGGCACCGGCACCCGGTAATGAATCCAGGCCTGCTTCCTTCATTGCTCTTAGTACCTCAATATGCGGCATGCTCTCCAATTTGGCAACGTGTGCAATTTCCGGCGGACCTAATGAATGCAATTTTAATTTCGGATAAAGCTGTTTCAGTTCGCGAAACAGGTCGGTATAAAATTTTAAGCCAAGATCGGGGTGATGCCCGCCCTGTAACAGCAGTTGATCGCCGCCGTACCGAAATGTTTCCTCGATCTTCTTTTTATAAGTTTCAATATCAGTAATATAACTTTCCTCATGACCGGGGCGGCGAAAGAAATTACAAAACTTGCAATTGGCTATACAAACATTGGTAGTGTTAACATTACGGTCAATTTGCCAGGTAACCTTGCCATGCGGAACCTGTATTTTACGAAGCTCATTGGCGGTGTACATCAACTCGGCAGTAGAGGCGTTGTTATACAGGTAAACGCCTTCTTCAAGCGTTAAAAAATCAAACCGCAACGCGCGCTGCAACAGATCGGCTGTATTCATATCACGCAAATATACGCAAGTTGGTAATTTGATTTTAGCGGCCGTGAAATAATTGACAAAAAAGATAGAAAGGAAGCGTAAAGCCTAAAGCAGAAAGCCCAAAGCTTGTTATTCCTTTAGCTTTTAGCTTTTCGCTTTCGGCTTTCAACTTTTGGCTTTCAGCTTAAAAAACTACCTTTCCCTTATCCAACCTCAAAACCTTGTCAACACTGTTGGGTATTTCATGCTGATAGTGGGTAACATAAATAAGCGTAACATTACCCAGGCTGCAAATGGTATCAACCAGGTTTTTAAAGTGGAGTTGCTGATGATCGTCCATTCCCTGGCAGGGTTCATCAAAAATAAGCAGTGCCGGGTTTTTAATGAGTGCCCGGGCCAGCAGACAGAGGCGTTGCGCACTTGCCGGGATGTTTTTGAGTAATACACGGGCGTACTTTTCAATTTCCAAAGCCTTCATCCACCGTAAAGCAATTTCTGCACGGTCTTTATTGCTTGGCCTGAATAAGCCGAGGGTATCGTAATAACCCGACTCGATTACCTGCAAACAGCTGTTATCGGTAGGGAAATACTGGTGCAGCTCGGGCGATACGAAGCCGATCTTTTTTTTGATGTCCCAGATGCTTTCGCCTGTCCCGCGTTTTTTATCAAATAAAATAATGTTGTTAGCATAGGCCTGCGGATTATCTCCGTTGATTAAGCTTAGCAACGTTGACTTGCCGGCCCCGTTAGGACCCAGCAAAGCCCAATGTTCTCCAGGGTTAATCTGCCAGTTTACATCATCCAGCACCACCTTATCGCCATATTGAATGTGTACCTTATCCACTTTTACAATGTGGTTATAAGTGGCAGGGTTTTTATCGATGTTGAGTAAGGCATTCAATTCATTGGTATCAATCGTATCGCTTTTATCCTGCTCAAAAAGTTCTGCTTTAAAATCCTGTTTTTGACTTTCGTGTATAATAACCCCTTTGCTTAACACGGCCACATGGGTAATAGCTGTTGGGATTTCATGGATAGAGGTGGCCATTATCATGTTAACACCTGATGCCATGATTTGCTCAATAATACCATTAAATTCTTCGCGGGTTTTTACATCCAGGCCGGTTAGGGGGCTGTCGAGCATTAATAGTACCGGATTTTTAAGCAGGGCGGCTGCCAGCATCAGGCGTTTGGTTTCGCCGTTTGATAGTTTAATGATCTGTTTATTGAGCAGTGGTTCGAGCCGTAATAATGAAACTACTCTTTCAAATGTCCAGGATGTATGGGTGCCTGGAAAATGTGGTATCGTATTAAGATAATCTGCAACGGTAAGCGCATCTTCCGAATCGGAAGAATTATAGCGTTGCTGGTAGTAGAAATCAGTGGTGTTTGAAAGATTGCGGAAATGATGTTTAGGCTCAACCAGGGCTATAAGCTTATGTGGCGTGGCAATATCACCGGCTCTGAAAAATTTGGAGTAATCATTCCAGAAATGATAATCTATTTCACCGCCTGTGATATTAAAACGCCCGGCTATGGTTTGTAGCAGGGCACTTTTACCCGATCCGCTTTCGCCGATAAGGGCCCAGCTTTCGCCTTTTTTTATACTAAAGCTTAAGCCGGTAAATAATGTTGTGTTTAAAAAACGTACAGTCGCTTTATTTATTGATAGAAGTGCATTTGTCATAGCTTAACCAGTAGAGTAGCGCGTAAATGTACTCATCTGAGTTAAAGCCAAAAAAAAATTTTGTGGATTTATGGGATTTACGATCCTTCTCCTGTAATTAAGCGGTGCGTTTTAAGGTTTCAGTTGTAGCCGGTATTTCATTGGCCTTTTTGTTAAGCCGGTTCCAGGTGGCAAAGTCGATGGTGAGCGCTTTTACAAAATTTTTGCAGCTCTTGTTAGGGCATGTAAGTACCCAATATTTTTTATGCTCTTCAACATGAGGCCTTTTACCGCATTTAATGCAGTTTTCACATTGAATGTTTGGTTGTACCTGTATTATCATAGTGGTTTGAGATAAATGGTTAATAAATTATTTATAATAAACACACCCCCTGCTGAGGGCAGCCGGTGTAAACATGTAACCTTCTATAAATTATTGATATGTTTAATTGGTTATAACTTATGTATATGAACGATTAATGGCGGTGTTTGGTTTTAAAATTCCCGGAATATTTAGAAATTATTTCGACGATTAAATTCCGGTTAAAAGCGACAGTTTATTTATCAACCGGGGGGGTATTATTGTATACATACCTATACAATTAATCAGCTTAAATATACCGCTATTGAAATTGGTTCCCTCCGGTTAGCCTGATGTTAAAAAGGCCTGATTATTGCGTTTCTTTTATCAATAGTAACCGGGGACGGACCTATCAGCATACTTTATCTATTAAACATTAACCATGAAAAATTCACACCTTCTATTATTCATTTTTGCCTTATTAACAATGAGCGGGTGCTCGGTTATAGGCGATATTTTTAAGGCCGGGGCAGTAACCGGTATTATAGCTGTAATAATTGTTATCGCTATTGTTATTTGGTTGATCTCTTTATTTAGAGGTAAAAGTTAATTTCATTATGGATTAATTTTTATATAATTAATTAAACAATTTAATTTTAAAGGGGTTGATATTATATAAAAACATCTAATCATGGAAAATACACAAGCAACAGTACAGATTTTAAATGATCTGATACAGATCAACAATGACAGGATTGAGGGCTATCAACGCGCCTCAAAAGATTTGAAGGATGGTGACACCGATCTGAAATCGCTTTTCACAAGATTTATTGGCCAAAGCCAGGGTTACAGACTTGCTTTGGGTACAGAGGTTAGTGCTTTTGGAAAAGACATTGAAACCGGTACAACCACCAGCGGCAAAATACACAGGGCCTGGCTTGACGTTAAAGCCGCGTTTACCGGGCATGATACCCATAATGTACTGGAGGAATGCGAATTTGGTGAAGATGCCATTTTAAAAGCATACCGTACCGCGCTTGAAGATGAAAATTTACCAGCCTACCTGCGCGAAACGATCAGTCAACAGGAAAGTGAGCTGCTTGATGCTCATGACGAGATTAAAGCCCTGCGTGATACTGTTCACTAAATTTATTGATGATTAATTAACTACCGGGGGCAGTTTTATAACTGCTCCTTTTTTATGATTACTGTTAATAGGTTTGTTTTATGGCTGAGGGACAATGTCTATATTTTTAACTTGCCAGCTATTTTTCTCGGCCCAGTCACCATCAGTGTACAACATTTCAACTTTCCAGGCTGATTGTTCCATTTTGCCACTATCGTTCTCGACTTTCACCGTTGATTGTACCTGGTAGCTATTGGCTGTTGTATCAATAACCGATTTAAAACTGTTGTTAGGAAAAACTGCTTTTTGAGGTTGTTTTAGCTCTTCCTTTACAAATAATTTGGCCATGGTAAAAGCTTCCTTCGCAGTTGGTTTGCGGTTAAGATGAATTGTGCTGTTTTTACTTATGCCAAGCACTACAATAATAAATGTTATTGCAAAAACTATGGCAAAAAGGGTAGCAGTGCGTATGTGTGGATGACGGTGCAAGCCAATACTTTTACGCTCATCGGCACTAAGCGTTTTCCATTCAGAATATTTCATATTTTATTACTTATCACATTAAGCAATACCAATAGAAATTGTTTGGCGATTATTGAGCAAAAAAGAACGCCCCCGGAAAACCGGGGGCGTTCTTTTAACATAAAAAGTTAGATTACTTTTTAGTAGTGTCAGCTTTAGTAGTGTCAGCTTTGGTAGTATCAGATTTAGTAGTGTCAGCTTTAGTAGTGTCAGCAGCCATTTTAGAAGAATCAGCTTTAGTTGAATCAGCAGAAGAAGATGATGAAGAACCTTTACAAGCAGCGAAAGAAACAGCGATAGCTAAAGCTAAAAAGCCTAATTTGAAATTTTTCATGTTTAATTTTTTTAATAAGTGATTTAATAGTTTACAGCTTAATACCAGAAATAAAAAAAGGTAACCCATAATTTTGAAAAAAAATTACAAGTCACCTTTTTTATTGATGGATAACTAAAAAATCAATAGAAAAAGATTAAAAATGATATTTAACTACTTTCTATTTTATCAGAAATAATTATTTCTTGGTGGTGTCTTTTTTAGTAGTATCAGTAACAGCTTTGGTAGTGTCGGCAGAAACTTTAGTTGAATCGGTAACAACTTTAGTTGAATCAACTACAGTTGTAGTAGTATCACCTTCAGTTTTTTTGGTGTCACCATTACAAGCTGAAAAAGATGCTGCAAGAACTAATGCTACGAATGCTAATTTAAATGTGTTTTTCATTTTCTTAATTTTTAAAATGTTAACGTTTTGTGATCGTTTGTTACTTAATACGCATTAGTTGAAAAGGTAACCCATAAAAATTAAATCTTTGTAAATTCCATAGAATTTGTAGTTTATGTACGGGTTTTTGCAAGCGGTTTTTTTATTGCAGATTTGCCTGCATAGTTTTTAACATTGGGTTACCTTGTTTACCTGCCGGTATTAAACATTAATTAATGCTGTACACAATTGTTACACGCAATAAAATGTAATGCTAATGTTATTAATTTATTTTAGTTTGATTTTTTTTGATAATAGTGGGTTACAATTTGACCTAAATAGTATTAAGAGTGAATAAAGACTTAAAAGCTTCGGCTCCAACAGATAGTGAAATAGTTCTTGGGATACTTAATAATTCGGAGGTAGTGCTGAAAAGGCTCTATACAACCTACTTCCCGATGATATTACAGTTGATCATCAACAACAATGGCGATGAGGATGACGCGAAGGATATTTACCAGGAAGCCATTATCGTTCTTTACAATAAGATTAAAGCGGGTGATTTTGAGCTGAACAGTAAGCTTAAAACATATATATATTCAGTTTGCCGGCGGCTTTGGCTTAAAAGGCTGAGCCAAATGAACCGATATGGCGGTGATATCAGGGATTTTGAAGAACACCTGCCCGTTGAAGAAGAAATTGACAACCATAACGACAGGGATATCCAGTTTGGTAAAATGGAGAGTGCGCTCCAGTTATTAGGTGAACCCTGTAAAACCATTATGGAAGATTTTTATATAAAAAACAGATCAATGCAGGAGATCTGTGAGCGGTTTGGTTACACCAATGCGGATAATGCCAAAACGCAAAAGTACAAATGCCTGCAAAGGCTGAAGAAATTATTTTTTCAGCAGAAATAAGGAGATCAAGAGATGAGTGATAACCAACTAACTGAATTTATTGAACGGTACCTCGACGGTAGCATGACCGCCGAAGAACGTGTTCAATTTGAACTGCTCCGCAAAAACGACGCGGCTGTTGAAAGTAAAGTTACCGAACACATTAAATTTATAGGCTTATTGAAGCAATACGGCGAACGCCTTGAGCTTGAAAACCGCTTAAACGCCATTCACGATGAAATTGATGTTCATGCACTGAAGGAAGAAGTAATGATCCATCCGGTATGGATTGTACGTATGTGGCGTAATCATCATTCAAAAATATCGGTTGCCGCTTCAATTGCAATCTTTGGTGTTTTAACTATCCTTATCCTGACAGGCAAGCTGAATAATGATAAATCAAAATATCAGCAGTTGAGCGAAAAGATCAACAACATGGAGAAAACCGTTGCTCAGATAGGCCATGGACGTACTCCGGTAAAACCCAAAGCAGCTACGCCACCAGCCAATTTCAGGGGTACCGGTTTTGCACTTACATCAAATGGTTACCTGGCCACAGATTACCATGTGATCAAAAATGCTGATTCGGTTTATGTGCAGAATGCCGCGGGCGAATCATTTCATGCTAAGGTTATTTATACCGAGCCACAGTATGATCTGGCTATTTTACAGATCAATGATCCATCATTTAAAAATCTTGGCCCTATACCCTATAATCTGAAAAGGGCGGAAGGCGATCTTGGAGAGAGCGTATACACACTCGGTTACCCGGCCGATAATATGGTTTATGGGGGAGGTTATTTAGCATCAGCAGCAAATTATTCGGGCGATACTACCGAATATGTAATTTCTGTTCCGGTAAACCCTGGTAATTCAGGGGGACCCTTACTTGACGAAAAAGGAAACGTGATAGGTGTGATTACCGCACGGCAAACCCAGGTTGCAGGTGCATATTTTGCAAAAAAATCAACTTACCTGTTAAAGGCGATACAAAATATTCCAACGGATTCGTTGTCGAAAACGCTCAATTTGAACACAAAGAATAAGTTAGCTGGATTGAGCCGTACTCAGCAAAGTAGCAAGCTCAAAAACTATGTATTTATGGTTAAAGTGTATAACCAGTAATCATCATTAGCCCACTCAATAAAAATTAATATATTAAAATGAGAAGAGATGCCGTGAGGGGTCTCTTTTTTGTTTGTCTGAACCGGGATTTGGGTGGATTTTTGGGATGAGCAGGATAATGTTTCTGAACTCGATTAAACAGGATTAACAGAATGCAAGGAGAGGTCGATTAATCCAAATAATTTGTTTAATTCCAATTCTTCAGACAATATCAGGATATAAAATCCTGTCCATCCCAAAAATCAGCCCAAATCCCGGTTCAGATTACCTGTCCACTTCGCCCAAAACAAAGTCGATAGAACCTACTATCGCTATCAGGTCGGCAATTAATACACCCTTGGATAACTCCGGCAGTACCGAAAGATTATTAAAGCTTGGTCCGCGGGATTTTACACGGGTTGGGATCTCTGATTTGCCGTCGGTAATAAAATAAAAGCCAAGCTCGCCTTTGGCGCCTTCGCAGCGTACATAATAATCCTGTGCTTTAGGAATAGTTTTGCGGGGCATTTTAGCACGGGGATCAAAATCAGGTGTGCGTTTCAATTCTTTCTGCAAACGGTCAAGGCATTGTTCAACTATTCTTAATGATTGCTCAATTTCATCAACGCGTACCTTGTACCTGTCCCAGCAATCGCCAACTTTGCCCATCAGGCCCTGGCCAATCGGGATTTCAAAATCAATTTCAGGGTAGGCCGAATAATTATCAATCCGCCGCAAATCCCATTTTAAGCCCGATGCGCGTAACATTGGGCCCGAGCAGCCATAGTTAATAGCTACATCAAGCGGCAAAACGCCCACATTGGCTGTGCGCGAAATAAATACCTGGTTGTCGGTAAGCAATTGGTTTAGCTCAACCATTTTAGGTTTAAAATACTCCACAAAATCCCGGCAACGTTCTTCAAAACCAACCGGCAGGTCGTAAAATAAACCGCCTACCCAAATGTAATTGTATAGCATACGTGAGCCCGATGCCCACTCCAGCATCCCCATAATATGCTCCCTGTCCCTGAAACACCACAGGAAGGGGGTAAAGGCGCCTATGTCAATGCCGTAAGTGCCAATGGCGATCAGGTGCGATGCTATGCGGTTTAGCTCGCAAACCAGCACGCGGATGTATTCAACACGTTTAGGGATCTCCTTGTCAATACCCATCATCCGTTCAACACCCATTACAAAGGCGTGGCTGTTGTTCATCGAAGCCAGGTAATCCATCCTGTCGGTAAAAGGGATGGTTTGCTGGTAAGTTAATGATTCGGCATGTTTTTCAAAGCAGCGGTGCAGGTAACCGATATGGGGGATCACCTCTTTTACTATCTCGCCATCGGTAATTAATTCCAGGCGCAAAACCCCGTGAGTTGAGGGGTGTTGCGGACCAACATTAAGTACCATATCCTCAACGCTGGCCCCGGCTATCTTTTTATTGTACCTAAGGAGTGCTTCTTCGTATTTGGGGTTTGTAATGACCAATTTTATATCCGGTTAAATTTATATCCGGTCATATATTGCTTGGGGTATATAGCCGGCTACCAAAAATCAGCTTTTTTTTTCATTTATGAGCTACTATCGCTGTAAAAATGAAGTAAACAAAGGTGTTATTTAACAGCATATCTTAGCTCATTTCGATCCGTTAATGCCGGGAAAGTTTATTTGAGGTTAATCTATCCTGATGCCTTTATAAAATTCGGCGTTCCGGTAATCTTTCCGTAAAGGGAAACCTTCCCAATCGTCGGGCAGTAAAATCCGGCGAAGATCAGGGTGCCCTTCAAAGTAGATCCCCAGCATGTCATAGGCTTCGCGCTCATGCCAATCGGCAGTGCGGTAAACAGAGCTTACGCTTTTAAATTCGGGCAGTTCAGCGCTTTCTTTTGGATGGCCTTTGCTTATTTTTAAAGTAAGTTGTGTTTTATAAGGGATTGATGCCAGGTGATAAACCACGCCATAGCGGTTTGTTTCGTCATTATAATGCACACCGCTCAGGCTCGACAAAAAATCGAAATAAGTTTTAGGATTGTTCCGCAACTCCAGGCACACAGCTGTAATATCATCAGGGTTAATTAACAAGGCGGGTTGCAGGCCGCCTGTTTCTTCGCCGGTAATTACGGTATCACCAAGTTTTTCGGTGAGCAGGTTTTTAATATCATCAAAACTCATGGTGCAAGGCGTACTTTTTTCCAGGTTTTTTTATCGGTTTTTTTATACAGGATGCGGTCGTGCATGCGGCTTGGCCGGCCTTGCCAAAACTCAACCAATTGCGGGTTTAAGATATATCCACCCCAATATGATGGTTTAGGCACTTCCTTATCAGCGTATTCGGCTTCCAGTTGGTTCCATTTTTGCTCCAATGCATCGCGGCTTTCAATTTCCTGGCTTTGGGGCGATACTATCGCGCCAACCTGGCTCCCTTTAGGCCGCGAATGGAAATATTTTTCAGATTCTTCCTTGCTTACCTTTTCGATAGTACCTTCAATACGTACCTGGCGCTCAAGGCCGCCCCAAAAAAATGTTAACGCGCCCTGGGGGTTTTTGGCTATCTCTTTGCCTTTGCGGCTTAAGTAGTTGGTAAAGAATATAAAACCGCCTGTATGAAAGCCTTTTAAAAGTACGATACGTGCCGAAGGTTTACCGGTTACGGTGGCAGTTGAAAGCGTCATGGCGTTGGGTTCATGCAATTTTGCCTCCAAAGCTTCGTTAAACCATTGTTCAAACTGTTTAATAGGATCGCCCTTAGTGCTGTTTTCTGATAGCGTAGAGGCACTATAGTCCTGCCTTAAATTTTGTATTTCCTGCTGATTCATTTTGATGCAAACTTACAAATTAATTAAACCGTATATAATGATGTAAATCATTATTCATAATTGAACATATTTTTACTATGCTTGTTACGTATTTAAACGCTAAACTTTATGCTTAGTCCAATAGCGGCCGCGGCAGGCCATTTACTCATTTCGGAACCGTTTATGATGGATCCGAATTTCAGGAGGTCCGTAATCATTTTAACAGAATACTCTGAAGAAGGAGCTATGGGCTTTATCCTGAACCATCAAAGCGAGTATTTATTGGGCGATGTACTGCCTGATGTATCATACTCCGAAATGCCTGTTTACGAAGGCGGCCCTGTAGCAAAAAATACATTGCATTTTATCCATTGTGCCCCGGACAAAATAGAAGGCGGCATTGAAATAGCCGATGGCCTTTACTGGGGCGGTGATTTTGAGCAGGTGAAATATTTAGTATCCAATTACCAGTTAAGCACCGAAGAAATTAAATTTTTTGCCGGATACTCCGGTTGGACACCGCAACAGCTTGATGAAGAAATAAAAGATGATAGCTGGATAGTAACAGATAAATTTGATATAGAAACACTGTTCACCCTTGATGAACAAAATCTTTGGCGCCAGGTGGTGATCAGCCTCGGCCAGCGCTACGCCCACATTGCTAATTTTCCTGAAAATCCGGCGTTGAATTAGTGGCAGCTTTTAGTTGCAGCAGCAGTTTTTAATAGCAGTTTGTAGTTTTTAGTAGCAGTAAATAATAAAAGGGCATGTTCATAAACTTGCCCTTTACTTCCTATAATCTGATTGCTGCTGCAACTGCCACTAACAACTGCCACTGCAAACTGCCAACTATTCTTCCCCTTCCATTTCCCTTGCCGACTCTTCAACTTTCTTTTTAAGGTTTTCTTTAAAATCGATAAGGTTTTTCACCAGGTACTCATCTCCTGTTGACAGGATCTGCGCAGCGAGGATCCCCGCGTTTTTTGCAGCGTTTAAAGCTACAGTGGCTACCGGGATGCCGTTTGGCATTTGTAATATGGATAGGATGGAATCCCAGCCGTCGATAGAGTTGCTTGATTTTACAGGTACACCAATTACCGGCAGGTGGGTTAATGAGGCTACCATACCCGGCAGGTGGGCTGCACCGCCGGCTCCGGCGATGATCACTTTTATACCGCGATCGGCAGCGGCACGGGCGTAGCTGAACATCCTATCGGGTGTGCGGTGGGCCGATACTACGGTTATTTCGTAATCAACGCCTAATTCGGCTAAAACATCAGCGGCATCCTGCATTACATTTAAATCGGATTTGCTGCCCATTATAATGGCGACTTTTGGATTATTGTTGTTCATAGTTGATGGTTCATAGTTCATGGTAAAAAGGCTTTTAGATGGAGTTTTTTAGCGCGGTTATCATTTTTACCAATACTTCATAATCGTTATATAGAACTTTAAAATTTTCTTCTTTAATATAATTTCTTCTTTTGGCAATGAATAGGCAACTCACTACTTCAATAGCAGATCTTAAGGAATAACCTAAAAATATCTTAAAAACTGCTTTGCTTTGCCCGGTTGATCCTTCAGCTATATTCAGAACAACGGAATCAGCTGCGCGTTTTATCTGTGATGTTAAAATATAAATTTCTTCTTTGGGAAATGTTTTTGTTAGCTGATTTATTTGTTCGTCCAAATCCATGGCCTTCTGCCAAACCTGAAGATCCTCAAACCTAAATGCCATTTGTTCTGCTATAAACTATGAATTATAAACTATAATCTATGAACCATGATCTATGAACCATGATCTATGAACTATGATCTATGAACTATGATCTATGAACTATGAACTATGAACCATGATCTATGAACCATGAACCATGAACTATGAACCATGATCTAAACTAACTAACTACCTTCAAAGTTTTCTGAACAAATCTTGCCTTTTCAATCGCCTTTTCTCTATCGGCATCTACAATAGTAACGTGCCCCATCTTCCTAAATGGTTTAGTTAAAGCTTTGCCGTAAAGATGAATATATACCCCCGGTACTTTCAATATTTTTTCGATACCCTGGTAAATAGCGGGACCTTCATAACCGGCCTCACCTAAAACGTTCACCATAATGGCGTTGTTAAGGCAGGCTGTATCGCCCAAAGGCTGATTAAATATCGCCCTTAAATGCTGCTCAAATTGTGATACCACATTGCCCTCAATGGTTTGGTGACCACTGTTATGCGGACGCGGTGCAAGCTCATTCACCAGGATGCGGCCTTGCTTGTCTAAAAACATTTCAACCGCCAGTAAACCTACTATTTTAAGGCTGTCGGCAATTTTTTTGGCTATTTGTTCCGCTTTTTGTTGGATGGCGAATGGAAGGGTAGAAGGAGCGATCAAAAACTCCACCAAATTTGCCTTAGGGTTGAACTCCATTTCAACCATCGGGAAAGTGCTGATCTCGCCGTTTTCATTACGGGCCACAATTACCGCAATCTCTTTTTCAAAATCTATCCATTGCTCAATCAGGCTTGGCTCTTTAAAGGCACCGGCAAGGTAACTTTCGTCAATTACTTTATATACACCTTTGCCGTCGTAACCATCTTTACGCAATTTTTGGATATACGGAAATGGGATTAAACTTTGCTGAAGCTGCTGAGGTGATGATATGATCTGGAAATCGGCTGTGGGAATATCGTTTTCTTTGAAAAATTGTTTTTGCAAGCCTTTATCCTGGATCAACCGGATAATACGCGACTGCGGGTAAACCAGTACGCCCTCTTTTTCCAATTGTTCAAGGGCGTCAACGTTTACCTTTTCTATTTCAATGGTAAGCAGGTCGACAGTTTTGCCGAAATTGTATACCATTTCGTAGTCACCCAATGAACCTACAGTAAACTCATCACACAGCTTACGGCAAGGGGCTTCGCGGTCGGGATCAAGAATTTTAACAGTAACATTATAGTTTATGGCTTGCTGTATTAGCATACGGCCTAATTGTCCGCCGCCTAAAATACCCAGTTTTAAATCTCCGTAAAATGCTTTCATATTTGAAGATGCAAGTTTAGCCTAAATCTTTCAAAAAGCCTATAAATGCTTTAAACAACAATAGCTTAACGACGTTTTTTGGTCATTAGATAATAGAAAACGCTGTGTACTACTATGAAACTGATTGCTGTAATAAAGTAAAGCGTTTTGTTTTCGGGGTTTAGCTGTAAACGGAAAGCGGTAATAACAAATACAACGGCGCCGGAAAAATAAAGCACCAGCCTTATAGATAGATTGTTGTAATACGCCGGGTTGGCTAAAAACAAGGCAGGGAGCGACATGATAAAAATGATAATATTAAGAAAGGCTACACCTTCAGATATAGAAGGCAATATCGCTTTTAGATCTTCGCCTACACCTTTATGCAGAAGTGCATAATAGATACAGCTTGCTACTATAGATATGATTACCGAAAAAAGAAAAGTTTTGAAAAGTTGCCTGGCGAGTGCCTTCATAGTGATATTTATTGATATGGGTTACCGCTGATGCGGTAGTATATTTTTATTTTGTGCAAAGTAACGCATCGGTAGGCAAAATGCGTTAATCCCAATGTCACAAATTGAAAGTGTCTACAATCTCCTAATCTTAAAAGAACGATATTTTGAGCCCAGGAAAATCGCTTTTAAAAGGTGTTTAAGTATTGGAGGAGAATAGATAAGAAATTTTCAAACAAATTTTTGCGAATTAATCGAATTACACAAATTTCAAATCGACATCAATGAAAAATTCGTGTAATTCGATTAATTGTGACCGATTTAAAAGTCAATTCGTGTGAAAATTTTTACTCCCTTTCTATTCACAGATCTGCTCATTTTATAAAGTGATTTCCCTTGCTTTGATTCTATCCTGAAATCTTGATTCTCTTATCTATCTTTACGCCGCATATGAAAGTATCCGGTTTTACCTTTATCAGGAACGCTGTACGTAATGATTATCCCATTGTTGAGGCCATTACATCCATATTACCGCTTTGCGATGAATTTATTGTAGTAGTAGGTAACTCCGATGATGGTACCCGGGGATTGATCGAGGGCATCAACTCGCCGGGTATAAAAATCATTGATTCGGTTTGGGATGAATCATTAAGGGAAGGCGGAAAGGTTTTCGCTGCCGAAACAGATAAGGCTTTTGCAGCTATATCGCCCGATGCCGACTGGTGTTTCTATATTCAGGGCGACGAAGCGGTGCATGAAAAATATCATCCGCTTATTAAAAAGGAAATGCGTGAAGCGTTAAATAAACCCAATATTGAAGGCTTACTGTTTAAATACCTGCATTTTTATGGCTCATATGACTATTACGGGCATTCAAGGCGCTGGTACCGCCGCGAAATTCGCTTGCTCAAAAATATTAAGGGTATCCACGCCTATCGCGACGCGCAGGGCTTCAGACTTGAGGATCGGAAGATCAACGTAAAACTAATTGATGCTTATATTTATCATTACGGTTGGGCAAAGCCGCCGCAAGGACTGAATAACAAGGTGCGTAACTTTAACCAGTTTTATCATGATGAAGACTGGATGGCACAAAACCTGCCCGAAACCTATGAGTTTGATTATGGTAATGCAGATCGCCTGATCCGCTTTACCGGCACACATCCGGCACCCATGCAAAAACGCATAGCCGCTACCAACTGGAATATCGATTTTGACTCCAAAAAACTAAGGGCTGGTATGGACTTCCGCCGTAAGGCACTGCAAAAGATTGAAGACCTTACGGGATGGCGCGTTGGTGAGTACAGGAATTATAAGATAGTGGAACGGTAGATAATAAATGCTATTAAAAATAGGTATTTACACTCATAACTTTGGTGGCGCTATTTTGTCAGCGATATTCCTAACCGGCGCGGTCAATATCAAAAAAATCAAAAAAAGCTTAAAAATAGGCTAAATAAAAATGGTGCTTTAGCTGGTATGTGAAACCGGAAGCGCTTACTCCTTAAAGTTTTAATTGTTGATAGTTAGATATTTAACAGTGTTTCGTGTAAAATATTATGTATTTGATAATCAATGTGTTTCATTTTTAAAGCGTTCCGCGTTTTCACTCTCAAAAAATGGAACAGTCCTCTTTTTTAAAAAAGAACGCCGGGCTTTTTTTTATTTTTTTTGGAGAATCAAAAAATTGGGACACCCGATTTGTTACAATTGCAAAGAGGATTTTATTGGCCTGGTATCACTGAGCATAGACATCAATGTGGTGGGTTAGCTTGTAGAATAGCATCGACGAAATCAGCGCGATCACAAAAAAATCAACGGTCATATGTTCTGCGCAATGACAAAACCGCTTGCCCAGGCCCATTGAAAATTATAACCGCCCAGCCATCCGGTAACATCCACACATTCGCCGCCAAAAAACAACCCGGGTACCTTCTTAGCTTCCAATGTTTTTGACGAAAGTTCATCTGTAGCTACACCTCCGCGCATTACTTCGGCTTTATCATAGCCTTTATCCCCGGCAGGTTTTACCTTGAAATCATGAATGAGGGTACTGATATTTTCGATATCGGTTTTGGTGAGTGATGCCATGTTTTTTTCGGCGGGGAGTTTGTCGCTCAAAGCCTCGGCAAACTTGCGAGTATATAAAGATGCGATGTATGCAAGCAGCATTTTTTTGCCGTTGGTTTCCTTTTCCTGTTGGATCAGGCCGGCAATATTTTGATTGGGCAGGAGATCGATGTTAATGGATTCTCCTGGTTTCCAATAGGAGGAGATTTGTAATATGGCCGGTCCGCTGAGGCCCCAGTGGGTAAACAGGATGTTTTCTTCAAAGCTTGCCCTGTCATTCCAAACACGACAGAAAATACTATTGCCTGATAATTGCTCATACCAGGGCTGGTCTTTGCCGGTAATGGTAAGGGGCACCAGGGCAGGGGCGGTCTCGGTAATTTTTAAACCGAAATTGCGCGCCGTTCGGAGTCCGAAATCGGTAGCACCCATTTTGGGGATGGGTAAACCGCCGGCAGCCATTACTACACTGGCAGCGCTTATATACTCCTGTTTGCCGTTAACTTCGGCCCGAACTGTAAAACCATCGTCAGTTTTTTCTACCATTTTAACTTCGGCATTTACCCAGATCTCCTGTCCAAGGTCATCGCACAGGTTAGTGAAAACTTCAACTACATCTTTGGCCTTGTCACTTACCGGGAAGAGCTGGCCGAGCGTTTTTTCTTTACCGGAGATGCCATAAGTTTCAAAAAAGCTGATGGTATCATCAACTGTCCACTGCGAAAATGCTGATTTACAGAAATGTGGGTTTTGCGAAATAAATTGCTGATCGGTAGCGTAAAGGTTGGTATAGTTACAACGCCCGCCGCCACTGATGAGGATCTTGGCGCCAACCCGGTCGTTTTTTTCAAGTACCAGTACCCGCTTGCCTAAAAAGCCTGCTTGTACGGCACACATGAGGCCGCATGCGCCTCCGCCAATTATTATAGCGTCAAAATCTGTTTGTTTTACTAAATTTGTACTCATGACGGATGTTTCGCAAATATCAGAATTTGGAAAGATACTCATCTTTATTATTACTGGGATAATAATGGTGTGCGTGATATTTTTTATCAACAAACTTTTAGCCCCCAATAATCCCAATGCCGAAAAATTAAGCTCATACGAATGTGGCGAAGAACCAACCGGTAATGCCTGGTTACCCTTTAATCCCCGCTTTTATGTGATAGCGTTGGTTTTCCTGCTTTTTGATGTGGAGATGGTGTTTATTTTTCCCTGGGCAACCGTATTTGGCAGTCATGAGCTTGCAGCACAAGACGCACGCTGGGGCTGGCTTTCAC
Organism: Mucilaginibacter sp. SJ; assembly: GCF_028993635.1. Taxonomy (NCBI): domain Bacteria; kingdom Pseudomonadati; phylum Bacteroidota; class Sphingobacteriia; order Sphingobacteriales; family Sphingobacteriaceae; genus Mucilaginibacter; species Mucilaginibacter sp. SJ. Next base: position 1,546,433 of record NZ_CP118631.1, on the reverse strand, counting down.
TTGTCGAAATGTTTGTGTTTTTGGGTATCCTAATCATAGGTTTGGTATATGTTTGGCGCAAAGGGGATCTGGACTGGATTAAGCCAACTCCCGTTGTACCGTATACCGATGTACATATCCCGCCATCATTTTATGAACAGCTAAACCAGGAGCAAAGCAAGTTTACAGTAAAAGCTTTCAACGCTGATACCGTAGCTACCGCTGCAACTGCAACTGCTCCTGCAACTTCATCAACCGAGCCTGCACGTAAACCTATGTTTAAACCCGCCTTTAAAAAGCCTGCAAATGAATAACGATATAACAAGTGAGAACGGTGTAGTGATAACTAAAATGAACGACCTGCTTAACTGGGCACGTTTGTCATCATTATGGCCGCTCAGTTTTGGTATAGCCTGTTGCGCTATTGAAATGATGGGCTCCATGGCTTCTACTTATGACCTTGACCGTTTTGGTGTTTTCCCGCGTCCGTCCGCCCGGCAGGCCGACGTGATCATTATTGCCGGTACAGTAACCTTTAAAATGGCCGAACGTATTAAACGGCTTTACGAGCAAATGCCCGAGCCTAAATATGTGATCTCGATGGGCTCATGCTCTAACTGCGGCGGCCCATACTGGCAGCATGGCTATCATGTGGTAAAAGGTGTTGACAGAGTGATCCCGGTTGATGTTTATGTACAAGGCTGCCCGCCAAGGCCGGAGGCCTTAATTGGCGCTATTTTAGAACTACAGAAAAAGATTGAAGGCGAACAATTGATAAAAGCCTGATACCCGATACTTACTTTATTTAAGCCTTATGAAAGTCCTGCTCGTTCTCATCATAAGTTTTATACTTACGGCCGTTATTTCCCGGCTTTTTATTGATGATTGGAATATCATGCTCAGTGGCAATGTAGCCATGATGCTGATGCTTTGGTTTGCCTCATTAGGGCATTTTATGTTTACCAAAGGGATGGTCATGATGATGCCTGCATTTATCCCTTTTAAAGGGACTTTGGTGTATTTAACTGGTGTAATGGAGATAATTCTGGGCCCTTTGCTGATTGTTAATGCCACAAGGTATACTGCAGGCATTATTTTGCTTGTTATGTTTGTGGTAATGCTGCCTGCTAATATCAACGCTGCCATGAAGCACGTGAATTTCGAAAAAGCCACTTACGATGGCAGCGGTACCGGTTACCTGTGGTTTCGCATTCCGTTGCAAATACTGTTTATTGCCTGGATATTATATTTTTCGATAGGGATTTAGTTGTTGATTTTTAAGGATATGGATTATCTTTAAACAATTAACCAATTATGAAAAAGATAATCCAAAATCTGCTGATCAGTTTGATAAGTGCTTTATCTGTATCTGCTTTCGCACAAACATCAAGTCCTAAACAGCCATTTTTTCCAAAGGGCACCATATTGTATGGTGATGTTAATTATGCCGGCGATACTTTAAAGAAACATTTGCTGGATATTTACCTGCCGCCGACGGCAAAAGATAGTTACCCGGTTATTATCTGGATCCATGGTGGCGCCTGGATGCTGAATGATAAATATGCCGATATGGGCTATATGCAGAAAACCGTGCAGGGTTTTATTGATAACGGTTATGCTGTGGCATCTATAGATTATCGCTGGAGTACCACCGCTCCATTCCCGGCACAAATTCAGGATTGTAACCAGGCTATTGAGTTTCTTTATCAAAACACATCAAAATATAAGCTTAACAAAGATAAGTTTGGGGTGATTGGTTTTTCGGCCGGAGGGCATCTGGCATCGTTACTTGCTTTATCCAATAACAATAATGTTAAGGAGTTTTATCCTAACGGAAACAAACCTCATTTTAAAATAAAACTTGCGCTTGATTTTTATGGGCCGTCAAACTTCCTGTCGCTCAAAGGCACAGATGTTAACGATCCTAAAAGCCCGGTTAACCTGCTGCTTGGCGCTTATGCTATCGACCGGCCCGATCTGGCCAATATAGCCAGCCCGGTTACCTACGTTGATAAAAACGATCCGCCATTTCTCATTGTTCAGGGCGAAAAAGATGAATCGGTCAATTACACGCAATCGGTTTTGCTAAGTTCATACCTTAAACTTGCCGGTGTTAAAAATGAACTTATTATTGTACCCAACGCGCCGCACTATGGGGTGATGTTTGACTCTGAAGAGATCAGGAAAAGGGTGTTTTATTTTATGGATGAGTATCTGAAGTAGTTTCCTCGCCAGAGTTTTGGTACTCTTTCATCAGTGTTTTTAAAAGGGATTGCAAGGCAAGCGCATTCCAATCGTGCATGAAATTGTAGCCTTTTTGCTGGCTTTTATTTTGCTTATTATAAACCATGAAATAGGTAACATAGTTACTAAGACCTATTTCAGTATATGGTAATAAATTTTTATTATCCCAACTAATGCCGCTTTCATTAAATGCCATTCCGAAAAATTCAAAGTTTTCACCATTTTTATGCCGATAGTAATGACTGAGGTAATGATGTACGAAATAATAGTTCCATAGGTTATTCACTATATCCCTCCAGGCCTTTCTGTAAACCTTTTTACGGAACCCATAGTAGCTGCTGAATTTTATGACGATGCTTTTTTGATGTTCGGTTTTAATCTCAATAAAATAATGCCGGCCAACAGTGAATGCATAACCTGTAATAAATTTCATTCCGTACCTAAAAGCTGCCAGTTCATTAGAATAAATAAACAGAGGGGTTTCGTTGTGCGAACTTTCAACAGCTACACCTTCTTTACTTATCACAATCTTCCTGTAAAGGTCGTTGCTTAATAGTTTAGGTATGTCAACAGTGAAAGTATCATGCATGCAACTAAAATAAGCAATGTCTGCTTATCCTTTCGATAAAAAGTTCATTACACAAACAGCTTTTTAAACAATAATTTTATGTTTGGATAAAATTTCTCCCATGTTAAAAAAAGTAAACCCGAAGAAGAAAAGTAAACTTGTCAATATCCTGTTCGCCGGGTTTATAACGGGTACACTTGATGGACTCGCAGCCATGATCCTGAACTATAAAATAAACCCTGGTGTTATTTTTAAGTTTATTGCCAGCGGCGCTTTCGGACCGGCGGCTTTTGCAGGTGGGGCTGAAATTATAGTTGCCGGGGTTGTTTTTCATTATGTGATCGCTTTTATATTCAGCGCGGTGTTTTTTCTGCTTTATTCCTTCTTTTATAATGGCTTGCGCAATAAATATTTCGTAGCTGTTATTTACGGGATAGCTGCCTGGATCATCATGAATTTGGGTGTTGTGCCGCTGAGTAAAATAACCATGAAGCCGGGATATCATATCCCGGTAAGTACTATTCTGATCGGGATGTTAACGCTGATAATTTGCGTTGGTTTACCCGTAGTTTTCATTGCCGATAGGGAAAACCAGAAATCCAAATAGTTATGATGGGAATGCATATTTTAAATACCGACCGTTTGGGCTTGCGCGGATTACTTGAGTCGGACGCACCGCAAATATTGGCTCTCCGCTCCAATGCCGAAGTGAACAAACACCTTGACCGTGCTGCTAATACCACTGTTGATGAGGCGCTATCATTTATTAAAAAGATAGAGGCTATAGTGGGTAATAACGAAGGCTTTTATTGGGCTATAACCTTAAAAGACAAGGATGAGCTGATAGGAACCATTTGTTACTGGAACCTTAATGCTGCCAATAAAAGTGCAGAAATAGGTTATGAACTCCACCCTGATTATCAGGGGCAGGGCTTTATGCAGGAAGCCATTTCAGCGGTTTTGGCCTTTGGTTTTAATGATCAGCATTTTGAATTGATAACTGCCTGCCCGAAGCAAGGGAACGAAAGTTCCGTGAAGTTATTGAAGAAAACAGGTTTTTCGCTTACGGGAGATTTTACAGATGCGGAAACTGGCAGCACATATCTCGATTTTAGAATGAATAAAGCCGATTACTTAAAAGGCCTGTCATAAATGGAAAAACCCGGCTTTAATAACCGGGTTTTTCGTGGATTTAAAATTTAAACAAAGTATTTTGTGATTAAGGCATCATTACGCCATTAATACCGTGTACAACACCGTTGCTTGCCTCTGTATCAAACGCGGTAACCAATACAGCATTGCCTTTGGCGTCGGTGATCTGCAAATTGCTTTTATCGTTTACGGATAAATGCAAAGTTTGTCCGTCGATGGTTTTCAGATCGGCTTTGCCTTTACCTGCACCTAAGGCTTTAATGATATCGGTTTTGGTGTATTTGCCCGCTACTACGTGATATTTCAATATAGGGGCAAATTTGGCCGGATCCTTCATCAGGGCATCAAATTGTGCTTTGGGCAATTTGCTGAAAGCTACATCATTGGGGGCAAATATGGTGAACGGGCCGGGTGCCTGCAATGTTGGCTCAAGCTGAGCTGATTTTATTGCAAGGGCCATTGGCGCGTAGTTAGTTGAGGTTGACATCACACCAACCACATCGCCTGAGGCGGCAGTTGATGTTGCAGGAGCAGCAGTTGCTTTAGTAGTATCCTTTTTGGTTGTATCCTGTGTTTGGGCTATTGCCTTGTTTGACAAAAAACCAATAGCTAACGAAGCAACGGCTATTAAAACTGACTTTTTCATGTTCATCTTTCTTTCTGTTTTTTTAGTGAATTAAAATGTAATGAGTAGTCGTTTTTATCGATATAAATTAATTAAGAGTTATTTATTTGGTGAATTACTATAGTTTAATAACTTTTAATTACGCAAAATAGTTTTGATTTATTAATATTTGTGCTTAAACATGTGATGTTCAGGAGGGAAAAAGAGAGGAGGGACCGTTTTTTATCGTGTTTTAAACTCTGAATGGAGGCCAAAAGAAGTGGATTTTGCGTTAGGGATAGTAGCGGATACCGGCCCGTGGCTAAGGCCTGTGCAGTATGAGCGGATAGCCCGGCCGCAGGCAACGCCACTATTAGATTTGAGATGTAAGACATAAGATTTGAGACATCTTTGTCTGAGAATGCTATTGTACATTGTTCCAAAAAAACGATCTGATCTTTTCAAGTCATCTTTTTTACATCTTGATAAAACCCAGCCTTACGAAATTTTACTTTGTAAGGTTTCAGGGTTAATCTCTATCTATTGCCTTGCTTTTTGTAGTTCGTCAAATTTGGCAATGAGCTTATCGATATTCTTAAGATTGTATTTATGCTCATGGATCTGATCAACAAGGTCGGGTTCATCTCCCATGATATCGCTCATAATATCTTCAAAATTTTCATCGGTGAGGCGTTTCATACCTGCAGTGGTTTCACCATAATAATAGGTTGTTTTTGAACTTCCGCCCCGGCCACCGCCGCCGCCAAGGTTAATGCCGATGCCGCCGCCAATTCCGCCGCCGTAACCACCGCTTCCGTAGCCTGCTGATATCCCTGGTGTAATACCAAAGCCACTGCCTCCTCCGCCTTTACCACCTTTTGCCATGAACAGTTTCACCGGCTCATCAAGCACTACTTTTACAAAGTCGGTTTCTTCCTTGGTCCACGATTCATTTGCCGGGGCATGCGCCACAACAAAGCTGTCCTGACCAATAACATACGATCTTAAATCGCTGGCGCTTAATTTATATGGATTGGTTTTTTCGTTTTCCTTAAACTCAATGAAACCTTCACCTTTTATTGGCCCTTTTCCAGAAGGATTAGCGCGGATCAGCCCGGTTTCGCGGTTGCCCTTTACATCAGTAAAGCTACCCTGTTGCCATTTTTGCGATTTTGCTGATACAAAACACAGCATGAAAAATAAAATGATTAAAATTGAGCGCATAACGAGTTCTGAATTCTGATACAAAGAACGCAAATTTTAACTTTTTAATATGATCACTGTTGATTTCCGAAGCGATACTGTAACCAAGCCAACCCCAGGCATGCTTGAAGCTATGTGGAGCGCCAAAGTAGGGGATGATGTTTTTGGCGAAGACGAAACCATAAATGCCCTTGAAGCTAAAGCTGCCGCTATGTTTGGTATGGAAGCTGCTATTTTTTGCCCGTCGGGCACCATGACCAACCAGATAGCAATTAAATGTTTTACCCAGCCGCTTGATGAGCTTATTGCCGATCAAACCGCACATGTTTACAGGTACGAGGGCGGGGGCATTGCTTTTAATTCGGCAGTATCAACCCGGTTGTTGAATGGTTACCGGGGCATCCTTACGCCCGAAATGATAGAGCCGGAGATCAATGCCGAAAACATCCATTACCCACATACCAGTTTGGTGGTGCTCGAGAACACGGTTAATAAGGGCGGCGGCAGTTGCTATACGCTTGAACATATCAAACCCATTGCCGGCCTGTGCCGCGAGAAAGGTTTAAAGCTTCACCTTGATGGTGCCCGGATCTTTAACGCGCTTACCCACACAGGTGATGCAGCAGTTGATTACGGTCAATATTTTAATGGGATTTCAGTTTGCCTTTCTAAAGGATTAGGCGCACCCGTAGGCTCGGTTTTATTAGCTGATGAGGAAACTATCAAATATGCCCGTCGTATCCGCAAGGTATTGGGTGGCGGTATGCGCCAGGCAGGCTTTTTAGCTGCCGCGGGGATTTATGCGCTTGATCATCATGTTGAACGCTTGAAGACAGACCATGCCCACGCGCGTATTCTCGGCGAGGAACTGGGCCGCTTGCCGTGGGTAAGCAATGTAATTCCGGTTGAAACCAATATTGTTTTATTTGATACGGTTGAACCGGCTGTTGCGGTGCTTGCCAAACTTGCAGAAAAAGGCATTAGGGCCAGCGACACAGATAAAAACCGGATCCGCTTTGTAACTCATTTAGATGTGCATGCCGAACAGGTGGAATATACAATAGGGGTATTAAAGGGGTTGTAAATTTAGATGGTTTGCCAACACCATTGTACTGATTGACATTTATTTAATATATACTTAATAGTTAAACAACTTTAAGAAATGCGACCGTTTTATATTTTTTCAAACATTTTCAATTTCTTTACAGTTATACGTTGGTTTCATCGATATAATTATTAATGCTGCAAATACTGCGAATTTTATAATATTTGCAGCAACCATACATTAGCCTATGTTTGAATTTACTCAATCAAATGAGAAGGAACTGCTTTTGCAAGTGGCTCAGGGTAATGAGTTTGCTTTTCGTCAATTGTTTTCTGTTTATCACCAGCGTTTAGGCGTTCATATCTTGCGTATAACCCATTCTGCTGAACTGGCTGAAGAGGTTGTACAGGATGTGTTTATGAAGATCTGGATGACCCGCGAAACGCTTACGGGGGTTGATAATTTCAAAGCTTACCTGTTTGTAATTTCAAAAAATCATGCTTTAAACTGTTTACGCAAAGTTGCCCGCGAGCAGATGCAGCTTAAAGAGTTGGAAGAAACCCGTATTGTACCTTTTAATGCCGAAGTACAGGAAACAGATCATTATTATAATTTGATTGATGAGGCCATTGATCAGCTGCCGCCTCAGCAGCAAAAGGTTTACCTCATGAGCAGGCATAACCGCTTAAAGTATCATGAAATTGCCGATGAGCTCGAGCTATCGCGCGAAACCGTAAAGAAATACCTTCAAATTGCCACCACGTCTATAAAAGATTATGTGCATGAACATATGGAGGCAATAGCGTTAGTAATGGCGCTGATTCATTTTTTTATTTTTTTTAAAAAGTAATACCCCCTTTTTTAATCTAACAGGTGTCATGTATATGAGATCTGCCCCAACTTGCTGTAGCCAATTATACAGTTATACCGAAAAACAGTTACTATGAGCGAAATTTACGCCCGGCTTGATTATTTGTTTAACACTTATTATAACGGCACTGCTACGCCAGCCGAGCGCGATGAATTATTTGAGATCATCAATTCATCGGCAACTGATGCGGAGCTGGCATCGCTCATACATCATGTCTGGGATAAGCTTGACGATAACGGGCCGCTTTTTGACCGGTCGAAAAGTGAAGACATGCTTGCCGGTATCTTGAGGGCTAATACCGAACAGCCCGCTCAAGTGCAGATAAGGAATAATAATTTAATGTGGAGAAGGTTAGGTGTTGCTGTTTCATTCTTATTTCTTGTTGGGTTTGGCGCTTACATTTACAACAATCAAAAAAAACAGATTGTTGCAAAAAAAAGTATTGCCAAAACGCGTACTAAAAATGATGCTTTACCGGGCGGTAACAAAGCCATTTTAACCCTGGCCAGCGGTAAAACTATTACGCTTGATAGTGCACAAAATGGTTTGCTGGCACAACAGGGTACCACTAAGATCAATAAAACCCGCAACGGTCAGCTGGTATATGAAGCCGGTACTAATGCCGATGCTCCGGTTATAAATACTATCTCAACTCCGCGTGGCGGCCAATATCAGCTGGTTTTGCCGGATGGGAGCAAGGTTTGTTTAAATTCGGCATCATCATTAAGCTTTCCAACAAGGTTTACGGGCAAAACGCGCGAGGTCACCATCACCGGCGAAGCTTACTTTGAGGTTGCCAAAAATCCGCAGATGCCTTTCAGAGTTAAATCCGATAACACAACAGTTGAGGTTTTAGGTACGCATTTTAATATCATGGCCTACAGTGACGAGACCGAAATGAAAACCACATTATTAGAAGGCTCAATAAAAATAAGCAATGGCACTGCAAACGGTATTTTAAAACCCGGACAGCAGGCTGTGCTCAATAAAGCCGGCAAGCTCAAGCTACTTAACGATGTTGATGTAGATGATGAAATAGCCTGGAAAGATGGCATTTTTCAATTCAGAGATGCGGGGATAGATGCCATTATGAGGCAGGCTGCCCGTTGGTATGATGTTGAGGTGGCCTACGAAGGCAAAATACCCCAGCGCGAATTTACAGGCCGGATTTCCCGAAATGTAAAAGCATCTCAATTAATGAATATGCTTGGCTACGCCGGGATAAAATTTAAAATTGAAAATAAGCGCATTACCATACAGCAATAGCATAATTATTATACCTACTATATTAAGCAACCAATTGTTAACAATTTAAACAACCCTATGATGGAAGAAATACCTGAGATAAGTTAGCCCGCCCCCTGGGATCAAATTGGTAAAACGGTTTATCATGCGTTCAAACATGTGTATCAAATTCCAAAACCAGCATATGAAAAAACCGGGAAGTATTCGCAGTACGTTCCCGGCATAAACATCTGGGTCCCAAATTTCTACAATCGATGAATTGAAAGTTAATGTTTAACCCAAACTCTACAAACTTATGAATTTTAATTCTAAGGCCACGCCTTTGGCATGGCCTCAATTACGCAAATTTATATTGGCCATGAAGCTAACTGCCTTTATTATAATTGCGGCCCTTACCAATGTGAGTGCCAAAAGTTATAGCCAGATAGTTACTTTGCACCAAAAAAACACTACCGTTGAAAAAGTACTCCGCTCCATTGAAAAACAAACAGGTTATCATTTCATGTATGATAAGCAGGATGTATCAAAGGCCGGAGCAATCAACATTGAAGTTGCAAACGTATCTATAGAGAATGCGCTTGATCAATGCTTTAAAGATCAGCCGCTTACCTACAAAATTTTTGATCAAACCATTGTTGTTAAAAAGAAGGATGAGCCCATTGTATCCCAGGTAGCTGTTGCCCCGATTAAGGTAACGGGTACGGTAAGCGATGCCAAAGGCCCACTCCCGGGTGTTACTGTTAAGGTAAAAGGCACCAATGTTGGTGTACAGACTGATGTTAACGGTAAATACAACATTAATGCACCCGATGGTAATGGTACACTGGTATTTACATTTATCGGATATACCACCAAAGAAGTACCTATTGGCGGCAAAAGCCAGATTGATGTTGTTTTGACAGAAGAGCCCAAAGCCTTGAGCGAGGTGGTTGTAGTTGGTTACGGTACTGCCAGAAAGGTAGACCTTACCGGTTCGGTAGGTAGCGTAGGCGCAAAGCAATTACAGGAGCGTCCGCAAACCAATCTTGAGCAGGAATTGTCTGGTAAAATTGCCGGCGTGAACGTATCAAGTAACTCTGGCGCACCAGGCGGTGCAACCAAGATCCGTATCCGTGGTTACAGTTCTATCAATACCAATACCGATCCGTTATATGTTGTAGATGGCGTGGTTTGGACTGAAGGCGGTAATGCCATCAACCCTAACGATATCGAATCTATCGACGTTTTGAAGGATGCTTCATCAACTGCTATTTATGGTACCCGTGGTGCAAACGGCGTAATTTTGGTTACTACCAAAAGAGGTAAAAAAGGTGGTACTATTTCATATGATGCCTATATGGCAGTAAATCATATGTTTAAGGAGATACCCGTTCTTAACTCAAAACAGTTTATGCAGATTGAGGATGTTTCTTACGCCAATATCAAAAAATATGACCCTACCGGCTGGGCTGCGGGCGACTATACCGACCGTAACCCGGTAACGCAAAGAACAGCCCTTATCGGTAAACTGTTCGATCAAAATTTGAATCCATTGTATGATGTTGACTGGCAAAAAGCCACAACACGTACTTCGGTAAGCCAAAACCACAACGTTTCGTTCACCGGTGGTGCCGAAAATGTAAACTATGGCTTGTTCCTGAACTATGCCGATGATGAAGGTATTATCCTTAACAGCTATCTGAAACGTTATAATGTGCGTTTAACGGTTGATAACCAGATAAAACCATGGGTAAAAGTTGGTGCTACATTAAACTACAACTACCAGGATGGCCGTAACCAGGATCAGGGTACAGGCGGCAACAACATTCCGCGTATGTTGATTGAGATGGTGCCTTTTATTCCTGTTAAATACCCTGACGGAACTTATGGTAAACGTACCGATTATCCTAACCTTGAAGGCGGTGATAACCCGGTAGCACAAGCCAACGAAATTCAGTCACTTACCCGTAACCGTATCTTCAGCGGTAATGGTTATTTGAATTTAAACCTGCTGCCAGGTCTTGAATTCCGCAGCGTTTTAGGTGTAACTACATCTGCTAATTATAACCCGGCTTCGCAAAGCGGTCTTGTTGGTGGTCCGGTTGCAGGTCAAAGCTATAGCTCGGCCTCAATAGAGGAGTTTAACAGGACGTTTTGGCAATGGCAAAACTATTTTACTTACAACAAAACCTTTAACAAGGTACATTCTATAAACCTTGTTGCAGGTGCTGAACGTCAAAACTACCAGCAACTTCGTTTAAAAGGATCAACGGGTACATTATCTGACGATTTTTATGAATATTATAACCTATCTGCCGGTATTGTACCTAATAAGCCAGAGTCTGATTATGATGCATGGCAAATGCAGTCGTTTTTTGCCAGATTGAACTATAATTACAACGAGAAATACCTGTTAACTTTAACGGGACGTGAAGACGGCTCCTCACGTTTTGGTACTAATAAAAAGTACGGCTTTTTCCCTTCTGCGGCGTTTGCATGGCGCGTATCTCAGGAAGATTTCTTAAAAAACAATAAAACTATATCCGACCTTAAATTAAGGTTGAGCTACGGCTTGACCGGTAACTCCGAAATTGGTGAGTACCGTTCGCTCGCAAACATTAATACGGTTGGCTACGCCTTTGGCGGCAACAGTGCGGTAGGTACTACGCAAACCTCGATAGGTAACGAGGATCTGCAATGGGAAAAAACCGCGGAGTATGATTTGGGCTTTTCATTGGGCTTGTTTAACAATCGTTTAAACATTGAAGCAGATGCTTATCTGAAAAAGACAAAAGCATTGCTTTTAAATGCACCGCTGCCAGAAACAAGCGGTTTTCAAACCGTGTATAAAAATATAGGTAAGCTGCAAAACAAAGGTCTCGAATTCACGATCAATGCTACTCCTATAAAAACACAGGATTTTACCTGGAATACTACATTTAATATTTCTTTCCTGAAAAATAAGATCCTGCAGTTAGGTGCATCTAATGATGATATCTTCCTTGCTCCAACTTTCCTTTCGCAATTTAACCTGATGCGGGTTGGTCTTCCGGCCGGTAGTTTTTATGGTTACAAAGTGCTTGGAACCTGGGGAACTGCTGAGGCTACCGAAGCTGCTAAATATGGCTTGTTACCAGGCGACCTGAAAATACAGGATACCAATGGCGATGGCAAAGTTAGCGCTGACGATAAAGTGGTATTAGGTAAATCAATACCTGATGGTTATGGTACTTTCAGCAACAACTTCCGTTACAAAAACGTTGACCTGGGTGTTGATCTGCAATTTAATTACGGTAATCAGATCATGAACCTTACCCGCCACTCGGGCCAGGACCGCACTGGTCAGGCAAACAGCTATGCTACTGTACTTAACGCCTGGACACCGACTAACCAAAATACCAGCATTGCCGAAAGCAGGCCCGCTTATGTGCGTTATCAAACCGAAATTTATTCAACCAAAGTTGAAAGCGGTAATTTTATTCGCGGCAGGGCGGTAACACTTGGTTATACTTTTAATGACAATATTCTTAAAAAGTTAAAGTTAAGCCGTTTAAGGGTGTATGCGCAGGCACAAAACCTGTTCCTGATAACCAAATACACCGGTTATGATCCAGAGGTATCAACATACAATGCCTCAAGCAACTTCACCCAGGGTATCCAGTTTTATGATTATCCAAAACCACGTACTTTCCTGTTAGGTGTTAATGTTAGTCTTTAATTAAAAAATGTTAAAACATCATATTATGAAATTTAACTTTAAAAAATACAGGGTAGGTGGTTTGTTACTTATCCTTGCTGCTGCTACAGGCAGTGGTTGCAAAAAATATCTCGATGAAAAAAATAAGAGCAACTTTGTTAAGGATAGTTATTTTGCCAGCTCAAACCAGGCCCAAACCTTTGTAAACGGCTTATATAACGTAATGTATTTTTTCCAAAATGGAGATGCTTACGGTGAGAGCCCTTTTATTACACTGGAGTTGTTTGCCGGCCATGCCACTTCGTTAGGACAGAGCGTAAACAATGGTAATGTGATCCATCAGCGTACCGATGCAGTTAATCCTGGTTTTGAAACAGTATGGTACAACTGCTACAAGGGTATCGCAAATGCAAATCTTGCCATTGAAAAGATCCCAGGCATATCACCTATGGATGATGGATTAAAAAAGAAACTGATAGGTGAAGCTTACTTTTTCAGGGCATTTTATTATTACCACCTGGTGCGTTTATATGGCGATGTTCCGCTGATTACCGCATCGCAAACAGTGAGCAGCCCTGATCTGTATCCTTCACGTACACCTGTGGCCGATGTTTATAAACAAATCGTCAGCGATTTACAGGCAGCCGAAGCATCAGGCATGCCAAATACTGATGCAACCGGTCGCGTTTCATTGGGGGCTGTTAAAACCTTATTGGCCAGCGTTTACTTAACAACAGCAGGCTTCCCGCTAAAACAAACCGAAAACTATGCCAAGGCAGCATCAGAAATTGAGCCTGTTTTAGGTTGGTACTCTTTGTTTTCTGATTATGCATTCCTGCATGATAATGCGCACAAAAATCAGCAGGAATTAATATTCCAGATCAATTACCTGGTAGGTACTCAAACTAATGCTATCCCTCAGCTAACTATTCCATTTAACCTGTTGGTTGGTGCGTATGGCGACCACCTGGGTGCTATGATCCCAACTAACCAGTTTGTGGCAAGTTATGAGGCAGGCGACCTTCGTATCCAGGAACGCCAGTTTTATTTCTCAAGCTATCCTCAATATGGTAACCCCGGCAACATCATTCAGTTTGGCGAACATGCGCTTTACAAATACTTCCATGTTGAAAGTGCGGCTCAAAGCGGTCGAAGTGATGAGAACTGGACTTTATTGCGTTTGCCCGAAGCTCAGTTGATCTATGCTGAAGCAACTAATGAGGTGAGCGGGCCAACTGCTGAAGCTTATGCCGCTGTTAATGCTATCCGTGCACGCGCTAAACTTGCGCCATTGAGTAATTTAACCAAAGATACCTTCCGCCAGGCAATCTGGAGGGAGCGCTATCATGAACTCGCTTATGAAAATAAGGCATACTTTGATATGCAGCGTACCCATATGGCCTACCTGCCGCAATCAAACACTTTTGCCGACCCTACCGCTTCGCAAACAGAGCAGGGCGTAACCTTTAAAACTCAATATTACCTGTGGCCTATACCACAGCGTGAAATCAGCACTAACAGTAAATTAACCCAAAATCCGGGTTGGTAATTGTATAATGCAAATAATACACTTAAAAGACTGGCTATATCAAGCCAGTCTTTTATATTTACGGCTGGTAAAACGTTTCATCAAAAATCAAATATTTAAACAATGAAAAAAGCCCTGGTACTTATCACATCAGTGTTGTTGGCGTCGGGTACTTTTGCTCAGCAGGTAAATAAGGTTATCGATCCTGTTGAATACATCAATCCGTTGATGGGTACCGATTCGCACTACGACCTTTCAAATGGTAACACTTATCCCGCTATTGCCCTTCCCTGGGGGATGAATTTCTGGACACCGCAAACCGGCGTTATGGGCGATGGATGGGCGTATACTTACGACGCGCACAAGATCCGCGGTTTTAAACAAACCCACCAGCCATCACCATGGATGAACGACTATGGGCAGTTTGCCATTATGCCGGTTACCAAACATGCAGTAGTAAGCCAAAATAAGAGGGCGAGCTGGTTTTCACACAAAGCCGAAACTGCCAAACCATACTATTATAGTGTGTACCTGGCCGATCATGATGTAACTACCGAAATTACTCCAACCGAGCGTTCGGCACAATTCAGGTTTACTTATCCTAAAACTGATAGCTCTTTTATTGTAATTGATGCGCTGAACAAAGGCTCATATGTAAAGATCATGCCCGATCAGAAGAAGATTGTAGGCTACTCAACCAAATATGCGCGCGGCCCGCTTAAAAACTTTAAAAACTATTTTGTTATTTATGTAGATAAGCCAATCACCTATGCGCATACTTTCAGCGATACTACCCAGGCCGATGGCCTGGAACTAAAAGCTGAGCACGCAAGTGCTTTGATAGGTTTTAAAACAACTCAAGGCGAAAAGGTTCATTTGCGCGTAGCTTCATCATTCATCAGCATTGAACAGGCCGAGCTAAACCTGGAGCGTGAGCAGGGTAAAGACAGCTTTGATGTAACCTGCCAAAAAGCCAAAGCCGTTTGGAACAAAACATTGAACCATTTACAGGTTGAAGGTGGCTCTGTCGACCAGATGCGCACTTTTTACTCATGTTTTTACCGCATGGTTTTCTTCCCGAACAAATTATATGAGATAGATAAGGATAACAAGATTGTACACTATAGCGCATCTACAGGTAAAGTATTCCCCGGTTATAAATTCGCGGGAACGGGCTTTTGGGATACCTTTAGGGCGTTGTATCCCTTCCTGAACCTGGTTTATCCATCCATCAACAAAGAAATGCAGGAAGGCCTCATCAATGATTATAAAGAAGGTGGATGGCTGCCTGAATGGTCAAGCCCTGGTTATTCGGCTGTGATGATCGGTAATAACTCGGCATCAGTGGTGTCTGAAGCTTATTTAAAAGGTTTGCGTGGTTACGATATCAACATCTTATGGGATGCTTTGGTACACGGCGCTAACAATGCTGGTCCGCAGGCTACGGGCAGACAGGGGGTGGAGTACTATAATAAATTAGGTTATGTGCCTTATGATGTTAAAATTAATGAGAATGCTGCCCGTACATTGGAATATGCATATGATGATTTTGCCATTTATAAATTAGGTAAAGCACTGGGCAAACCCGAATCGGAGATTGGTATTTATAAAAAACGTGCCATGAATTATAAAAACCTGTTTGATCCGGAAACAAAACTGATGCGCGGTAAAAACCAGGATGGTACTTTTGAAAAACCATTCAGTCCGTTTAAATGGGGCGATGCGTTTACCGAAGGTAACAGCTGGCATTACAGTTGGAGCGTTTTTCAGGATATGCAGGGCCTGATTGACCTGATGGGCGGCAGGCAGAAATTTATCGCCAAACTGGATTCGGTATTTACCATGCCCCCGGTATTTGACGATAGCTATTATGGCGAAACCATTCACGAGATCCGTGAAATGCAGATCATGAATATGGGGCAATACGCCCACGGCAACCAGCCTATTCAACATATGATTTACTTGTACAATTATGCAGGTGAACCATGGAAAACCCAGTTCCATGTGCGTGATGCTATGGAGAAGTTATACAAAGCTACTCCGGATGGTTATTGCGGTGATGAGGACAACGGCCAAACATCGGCCTGGTATGTGTTCTCGGCCATGGGTTTTTACCCGGTAACGCCGGCCAGTGATCAGTACGTTTTGGGTACACCACTGTTTAAGAAAATTACGCTAAACCTTGAGAACGGTAAAAAGGTAGTGATCAATGCAGCTAACAACAGCCCGGCTAATAAATATATCAATACGTTAAACGTTAGCGGCAAGCCATATGATTTAACCTGGTTAAGCCATTCGGAACTTAAAAAAGGAGCGGTACTTAACTTTAATATGGCTCCTCAGCCTAATAAGGCAAGAGGCGTGAAGGTAAGTGATGTTCCATATTCGTTGAGTACGGAGTAGCCCCCTAACCCCTGAAGGGTGAACAATGGTAGATATTTTAATAACAACCAAGGCGAGGTAAATCCTCGCCTTGGTTGTTAAACGGCTACTGCCGCGGGCTTTCAGCCCGTGGTGAACCATCCTGTCAGCTTTCAGCTGACGTAAAAACAAAATCCGAAATCGAAAATCCCAATTCCGAAATCAAGAATTAATGCCATTCTTCCCGGTACACAAACTTGGGCATTTGCCAGTTGTATTTGATAGAAAATAAACGTAATGCAAGGCCAATAACACAAGCTATTACAATTGCCACCCCATTGGGCGCACCCATATGTTCGAGACCTAAATAGCATGCCCCAGTTACAATGGATGCACTGGCGTAAACCTCCTTACGGAACAGCAAAGGTACTTCATTACACAAAACATCGCGAAGCACACCGCCTGCACAGCCGGTTATCATGCCGCTTAGCAAAATGATAAGCCAGGGCAGATCAATTTGCTCCGCTATCTGGCAGCCGATGATAGTGAATACCACCAATCCCAAGGCATCAAGATAAAGGAACAGCGTTTTCATTTTGGTCATGAGGCGGGCAATAACAGCGGCTAATATGGCTGCTGCTGCGGTGATCACTAAATACTCGGGATGTTCAACCCAACTCATGGGGTAATGATTAAACAATATGTTGCGAACGGTGCCGCCGCCTAATGCCGTAACCCAGGCAATAATACAAACGCCAACCCAATCCATATCTCTTCGCCCGGCAGAGAGTGCCGCCGTCATGGCCTCAGCAATAATGGCTATAATGTAAAGAATGTGAAGCATACAGGTAGTGCAAAAGGTTTATTTATACGCCAATATAATAAACCTTTATTGAATATGTTATAGTTCTCTATTGTAGGGGGGCGGTTTCATCCAGTCCTTTCCTTCCGTAAAGCGGGCTACCAGCATGGCAGCAGCCGTATCGCCGGTTGCATTCAACAATGTGGCCATTGGGTCAACCAGCGTACCAATGATAATGGCCGGCGGGAGCGCCTCCGGCGGGAAACCATAAGCCGAAATAAAAAGCAACTCACCAATGTAACCGCCATTGGGTATACCACCTTCAACCAGGCTTACTAAAACTGTCATAGCAAGGGCAATGATAATAGTTTCAGCGTTGTCAAAGCTTTTACCGAACAGGGCAAATACTACAGCCATTTTTACTATTGACGAAATACTTGAACCATCTTTATGCAAAGTGCCGCCAAGCGGGATAGTAATATTGGCAATAGCATCAGAGATTCCCATTTTTTTTGCGGCATCCAAATTTGCCGGGATGGTTGCAATGCTGCTGCAGGTACCCACAGCAGTAGCCGAAGGTATTATATTATTTTTCCAGTATCGCTTAAACGCGTTAACACCACCGGCGATAAAAGCATACAGACTGAATATCGCCAGGTAATAAAAAGCGCCAACTCCATAATATAATGCCATCGATCGCGCGTAGCCGCCAAAGAGCTGCGGCCCGAACACTCCAACCTGGTAAGCAAAATAAGCGCCCAGTCCAATAGGGCCAATTTTCATGATAAGACTAAAAATATTCTTAAACACCTCGTTACCGCTATGTAAAAAGCCGGCAAACGCTTTGCCTTTTTCGCCTGCATGCAGTGTAGCAAAGCCGGTGATCACCGCAAAAATGATCATGGCCAGCATGCTTTTGCGGGATAACAGCTGGTAAAATTCGCTCGTGGTAAAGAGGCTGGTTAGCTGATCGCCAAAAGGTTTTTTAGTGATGGTTTCGGTAATTGGGCTGGCCACGAGGTGCTGATGGATTGGGAAGATCCAGATGGCAATGATAGTCACGATAGCAGCGACTATCACTGTTGATACAAACACCAGTGAAGTAACGCCCAGCAGTTTCCCCAACCTTTGTGAGCTGTCTAACGCAGCAATAGCTGATGCTATAGCAAAGAAAACCAGCGGCACAACGGCAGTGAACAGCAGGTTCAGGAAAATATCGCCAATGGGCTTGATCACTCCAACTTTATCGCCTAAAACAGCCCCGGCAATACTGCCAATGATGATACCTGTTATTAATAGGATGATGCCTTTATAGTTTTTAAACCAGCTGTTCATTTTGCTAAGATAATTAATTTGTGCAGGGCAGAGGCATGGTAATATGTCTTCGCGGTTTTGAATTTTGCTAATATCAGTATCCCTCAAATTAATATATTAGCGCCTATTATAAATACTGAATGCAAGTAGAACAAGCCGGGGACTTTATCCTCGACAAAATAAAGAAAGAACTCCCCGAACATTTTCATTACCATAATGCTGATCATGCGCTTGATGTTTATACTGCTGCAAAACAAATTGCGGCGGGTGAGGGGATAATCGAAGACGAATTGGAGCTATTACTTACGGCCGCTTACTATCATGATTCAGGTTTTTTGTACGGTCAGGTCAATCACGAGGTTGGTTCCTGCAAAAACGCACGACAATATTTACCGCAATTTGGTTTTACCAATGATGAAATTGAGCAGGTTTGCGATATTATTATGGCAACCAAAATGCCGCAAAGCCCTCACAATCATTTGGGCCGGATAATTTGTGATGCCGATTTGGATTATTTGGGCCGAAATGATTTTTTTATCCTTAGTAAAAGGTTATTTTCGGAACTTGTAATTACAGATCACCTTGAATCGGAATTGGAGTGGGACAGGCAGCAGGTGAAATTCCTGCAAAGCCATCGATATTTCACCCAAACCGCACTCAGGCTCAGGGCTGAAGGTAAAAACGAGCATTTGAAAATTATCACAAAAAAAATTTAAATACTGCTATTAATGACACAACCGGGTTTAAAAATTGAAGAAATTTTAAAAGACGTAGTCACAGTAATTATCGGCATTTTATTCTGTGGGTTCGCCCTAAAAGGTTTTTTAGTACCTAACAGTTTCTTTGATGGCGGGGTAACCGGTATTTCTCTTCTTCTTCACGAGCTGTATCATTTCAACATAGCTTATGTAATCATCATAGCCAACATCCCTTTTATTATCATGGGCATGTTCCAGGTTAATAAATCATTTGCACTAAAAACGCTTGCTTGTGTAATTGGACTTGGCTTATGTTTACAATTTATAGAATACCCAGTAATAACCCAGGATAAACTATTGGTGTCTATTTTTGGTGGCGTATTTATGGGCCTGGGCGTGGGGCTATCCATTCGTGGAGGGTGCGCGTTGGATGGTATCGAGATATTAGCTTTATACACCTTAAAACGCAGTAGTTTCACCATTAGCGAAATTATTTTAGGTATCAATATTATTATTTTCCTGATAGCAGCCGTTGAGTTGGGTTTACAAACAGCGTTATATTCTATTTTAACTTATTACACTGCATCACGAACAATAACGTTTGTAATAGACGGATTAGAGGAGTATACGGCTGTAAATATCATTTCGGGCCAAAGTGAGATTATTAAAGAAAGACTGGTTATGGAACTCGGTCGCGGGATCACCATTTACAAAGGTGAACGTGGCTTTATGAAAGAAAGTTTTGATGTTCATCAACCGGTTGATATCATCTTTACGGTAGTAACCCGTTTGGAAGTACGCAGGTTAAAAAACCTCGTACATAGCATTGACCCAAAGGCATTCGTTTTTACAAGTAGTATTAAAGAAGCCGCAGGCGGGGTGTTGAAGAAGAAGGTGAGGGATCATTAATTGGAAGTCTTAAGTCCTGAGTTTTAAATCTTAAGTTTTTCTTGCTTTTTCTATTGTATCTTTATTGCGCTCATCTGTGATGAGTGCTTAATGTGGGTTTGCGTTTATAACGCACCGGCGATACAATCGCCAAACCATTTTAAGCGCTCGTTAAAAAAATCAACAACCGCAAGGCACGTATACTTACAACAACCTAAACTGCAAAATGAAAGAGGAATACTGGTACTTTGGAGGCCTGGCACTTTTCTATTTCGGAAGATTACTTTACCTGTATTATCAAAAAAGGTGTTACCGCAAGACGGGTGAAGAAATAGCCGACTATCGTTATGATAGATACCTGGAGTTGAGAGAAGAGACATTTGCGCTGAAACCTGAAGACTTAGGCATAGAGGTGCCCGATGATAAAGAAACCGCTTTTGCCCTGATATTAGAAATGCATACTTATGCAGTACTACAGGCTGTTGTTGCATTCTCTGATGGCAAGGTTTGGGCGTTTAACACCGCCAATGCCCGCAAAAATGTTGGTGATAACAAGGCCGTGGATTTACGTTCTGCAGCTATTGAAGCTGTTGCGGCGGCCCAATATCATTTTGTGAGAATGAGAAGAAGGGATGCCGATACGCTTCTTCCGGGGCACATCAAATTGCATATAATAACCAATCAGGATATATACTCCGTCGGTGATAGGATCAATGAAATGCTACATGAATCATCGGAATGGGCAGAATTGATTACAAAAGCTTTTGCAGTGGCCGACGAATTGAATGACGCTGCTAACAGCAAGTCCTTGAAGCGAGTGTATACCAAAATTGCAGTGAAGCGTAGCAGACCTGCAAACTTTTAACTGTTATGCGTGCTTAATCCGGACCTGCGTTTGTAATTTATGGTAAAAATGATGGGGTGAAGTTGGAAACTTCAATGATGCTACACCACGGGTTACGCTACGCTAAACCCGCGGTAGCTATTTTTTAATTAATCAACAACCTCGTAAATCTCCACCGGTTTTAACTTGTTCTTGAGGCTTACCTCACCAATTTTATTGAGGGCGAAAGATCCTTTTGCCTGCTCATAAACATCGGCGCTTACAATGATCTGGTTGGCTTGTGCCACGGTTTGGAGGCGCTGGGCCAGGTTCACAGCATCGCCAATTACTGTGTAATCGAGCCGCTTTAATGTTGCCGAACCAATATTGCCCGAAATCATTTCGCCCGAATTGATACCGATAGAAACAGAGGGTTTGAACGTTTTGTCGCCAGCCTGGATCTCATCAGCCCCGTGCATTTTATCACGAACAGCAAGGGCTGCATCAATCGCCCGGTCCAGGTGATATTCGCCGCGGAAAACGGCCATAACGGCATCACCCATAAACTTATCTATGTGGCCATTTTGAGCAATGATTTCCTGTACCATTACATCAAAGTACTTATTGATCATACCTACAACGGTGTTGGCCGCAACGTGCTCAGTGATGGCTGTAAAGCCGCAAATATCAATGAATAAAACCGTTGCCTCGATAGTTTCATTACTAAGCAAACTGTTCTCAAACTCCTTATGGGTCATGAAGTTGAGTACGTTCTCATCCACATACATGCGCAGGATGTTGTTTTCCTTAATGGCCTGCATGGTTTTTTTGAGTTCGATTACGTGTTGCAGCGTTTTCTCAATGGTAATATCGAGATCTTCAAAGTTTACGGGCTTGCAAACAAAATCAAACGCACCCCGGTTCATGGCCGTGCGGATATTATCCATATCACTATAGGCTGATACCATTACTGCTTTTAATACGGGGTTAGCATCAGGTAGTTTGGTAAGCAGGGTAAGGCCATCCATCTCGGGCATATTGATATCGCTCAGCACTACATCAATATCCGGATGATCTTTTAACCGGGTTAACGCTTCAAAACCATTTTGGGCAAACACAAATTCATACACGCCTTCCCTTATCTTTTTTCTGAATTTTTGCCTGATCAGTAATTCCAGGTCCTGCTCGTCATCTACTACCAGTATCTTGGCCATTATTGTTCTAAGTGTTTAAGTTTGTCTTTCAAATTATTAAAATCAAGTGGTTTGGTTAAAAAGTCGTCGGCTCCAAGTTCCATTGATTGTTTATAGTTTTCATCATCGCCGTAAGCGGTGATCATCATCACTACCGGCGGTGGTTTTTCGTAATGCTGCCTGATGCTGCGCAATAGTTCAAGTCCGCTCATACCCGGCATATTGATATCAGATAAAATTAGTATAACCTGCGAGTGGTGGTCTTCCAAAAAATGAAGAGCCTCTTCACCTGATAGTGCGAAATTGAACTCTATCCCGCCGCTTTTGATCTCTTTCCGGAAACGTTGTAAAAACAAGGGTTGAACATCGGCCTCGTCATCAACAACAAGTATTTTCATAGTACTTCAAAGTTAAATTTTTGTGTGGTTTTATTAGTGGTTAAACGCAAAAATTACCCGCGTTTAACTTTGGGCAACATTGCCAACAGGTATGCAAATTACAAACCGCGCAAATTCGCCTTCGGCCGTTTCAACCTTAAGTTCGCCACCATGCCCTTTAGTGATAATATCATAACTCATGGAAAGACCAAGCCCGGTGCCCTGCCCGGTAGGCTTGGTGGTAAAAAAGGGCTGGTAAATTTTATCCAGAACCTTTTGAGGGATGCCCGTACCATTATCTTCCACTGTAATTTGTACCATGTTGACACCTGATGCCGACCGAACCTTTTGAGTATTAACGGTTACTGTCGGGTCGTATCCATCTCCCAAAATCCGTTTCTTTTCGGTTACTGAGTAAAACGAATTATTAAACAGGTTAAGCAGCACGCGGCCCAAATCCTGCGGAATAGCTTCTATTTTACCCAGATCAGGATCAAAGCTGGTTTTCATGCCTGCATTAAATGATTTATCCTTGGCACGCAGGCCGTGATAGCTTAGTCGCAAGTACTCATCAGCCAGTGCATTGATATCGGTGGGCTCTTTTTTACCCGTTGTAGCGCGCGAATGCTGCAACATACCTTTAACAATGGCATCAGCACGTTTGCCATGCTGGTTTATTTTGCTCAGGTTTTGGGTAATGTCGTTAATGATATCGCCCGCATCTTCCTTCACATCGTCGGGCAGTTTATCAAGTACTTCGTCCTTTAGTTCCTCAAGCAGTTCAATGCTTACCTCGCTAAAGTTGTTCACAAAGTTCAGCGGGTTTTGAATTTCATGCGCAATACCGGCAGTGAGTTCACCTAATGAGGCCATTTTTTCTGATTGGATCAACTGGGCCTGAGTACTTTTAAGTTCGGATAATGCCTGTTGCAATTCTTCTGTTTGGCGGGTAAGTTCGGCCGTACGTTCACGCACCTCGCTTTCAAGGTTTACCTTCATGGCGGCCATCATGCGGTTTTGCTCCTGCTCGGCAAAGCGTTGTTTCCGTTCATTTTCAAGGGCCTTGGTTTGCTTGCGGCTGAGGAGCCAAAGCGAAAAAGCCCAGATGAGCGAAAACATCACTAAGCTTTGAATCAGGCTATCGTGGTTGTTATAAAACGTAGGAAACCATTTTTCTAATAAATCCTGTATTAAACCTGCAATTGCATAGGGGATCAATGCAAAAGCGAGTTGTTTGCCAGATTTCAGATCTTCAATATAATATGGCGCTACCACAACACCTAAAAAAAACAGGTGCGAGATTATTGTGGTCAACTTCTCTCCATGGTCAAAACTTACGCCGAATACGAAGATTGCTATAGCAATATAGTAGCCTACGTTAAGGTATTTGTTCCATTTTGTTAGGAGACCATCATTTTTCAGGTGTCTCCTGTATTGGGTAATCACAAATACGGCAAGGAAAGGTTCTAAACTCATGAAGCTGGTTTTATATATTTTTTAATAAATCCGAAGCCGAAATTTAACAATTTTACAGAGAATATTAAATTGTGCCTGATTAAAGATATTTAATAAGCAATATAACACAGGCTGGTTTTCCATTTGCCGAAGAGTTAATCTATCTATAATCAAATAGATACGATCAATTCATTATCTGTATTTTACAAAGCAACCATCAAACCGTAAAAAGCGTAACTGATAACAAAGCCAGTGATGGACCTGGTTTGTTGTTATTATTGTTTTGAAGCAAATTTTAAAAAGTATTCTGCTCATCCTTAATCAATCTGAAAAACGGGGACTTGTCAGGTTAATTATTGCTGATATTGTTATTGCTATGTTGGATGTTGCTTTTTTAGGCTTGCTGCTAATGATGGTTAATTTTTATACACAGCGAGAGCCGGGAAATAACTATAGTTTTTTACCGGCCGGCTTTGCCAATAATAAATCATTGTGGCTTATCGGTATTTTCCTGGTGCTTTTTGCGATAAAAAACTGTATTGGTTTCTTTGCGCAAAATGCGCAGCAGCATTTTTTTTACAAGGTGGCGTCAAGGCTGTCCGAACGTAATATCAGGAATTATCTTGATGCAGGTTTTGATCAGTTTATTCACGTTGATTCATCTATCCATACCCGACGAATCAGCCAGCAGCCTATCGAGTTTAGCCATTACATCCTCACCAATTTTCAGCAAATAGTATCTCAAACTGTATTGATCCTTTTTACTATTGGGGCTATTATGTTCTATCACCCGGCCTTGTTTGTTTTGTTGTTTGTGTTGCTGCTGCCGCCTGTCACGGTTTTGGGCTGGTTCATCAAAACCAGGCTAAAATTTATCCGGGGGCAGATCAAAACTGTGAGCGAAAAAACGCTTCAGCATTTAAACGAATCCTTATCAGGTTACGTAGAGAGCAATATTTATCAAAAAAATGATTTTTTTAGTCGTCGGTTTTTTAGCTACCAACAGCAGCTCAATCAAAATATAGCTTTACAGCAAACCTGGCAAAATCTGCCCTCTCGTTTGATGGAAGTATTTGCCGTTCTGGGTTTTTTTATTCTCATCGCTGTAAATAAATTAATGGGCGATACCCCGGTGGTTAGTATCCTGACCATCGGTATTTTTGTAGCGGCAGCGTATAAGATCATCCCCGGTATTGTGAAAATCCTGAACAGCAGCGGGCAAATGAAGACCTATGAATTTATCCTGGCCGACCTCATAGTTGAACAAACTGATAAACCACAGGTTAATGAGGTTGTTGACGAACAGATTTGGTCATTGAAATTTGAAAAAGTAAGTTTCAGTTACCCGGACAAAACTGTTTTGGATGAGCTTTACTTTGAGATAGCTCCCGGTGATATTATGGGCATTTCGGGGAATTCAGGGAGGGGGAAAACTACTATCATTAACCTGTTAACCGGTTTTTTGGAGCCGGCCGAAGGGGGCATTTATATCAACAATAAAATTGCTGCCGCGCCAATGCGCCGGCTTTACCGTAAAAACATTTCCCTGGTTAAACAACAACCGTTTTTTATATATGATACTATCCTGAAAAACATCATACTTGACGATAAAACTGCCGATGAGCAAAAGCTGACCAGTGTACTGGAGTTTTGCGGCTTAGATAAGCTGGTTGCGGAGTACCCAGAAGGCACAGCTAAGGTTATTACCGAAAACGGTAAAAACATCAGCGGCGGTCAGCGCCAAAGGATCATGCTGGCCCGGGCGCTTTATCATAATCATGATCTGTTAATTTTAGATGAGCCTTTCAGCGAAATGGATGCGGATGCAGAAAATGAATTGTTAATCAAATTGCAGCAACTGGCCAGGCAGGGAAAAATGATCATCCTGATCACCCATAACAAGGCCAGCCTGGCTATCTGTAATAAAGTGATCTCGCCCAATGGATAACCGTAAAAAAACATTGCTTATCCTGAGCCCCGGTTTCCCGGAAGACGAAGCCGATACTACCTGTTTACCGCCTCAACAGGTTTTTGTACGGGCGTTGAAAGCCGAAAATCCGGAACTGCATATCATTGTGCTAAGTTTTCAATATCCCTTTTTCGCTGCCGAATATGATTGGCATGGTATACGGGTGATCAGTTTTGGAGGAAGAAGCCGTGGTAAATTATTCAGGCTGAATACCTGGCTAAAAGTATGGCGAGCTTTAGGGCATTTAAATAAGCAATACCAAATAATGGGCTTGTTAAGCTTTTGGCTTGGCGAATGTACTTTTGTTGGTCATTATTTTGCCCGGATAAAAAATATTAAGCACCGCTGCTGGATGCTTGGGCAGGATGCTAAAGCCGGGAACAAATATGCTAAGTGGATAAAGCCCAAAGGAGAGGAGCTGATAGCGCTGTCGGATTTTATTGTGAGGGAATTCACTAAAAACTATCATGTGAAACCACTGAATGTTATCCCTGTGGGAATAGATATTTCATTATTTGGTGATTTATCTGCCGGAAAAGACGTTCATATTTTAGGGGCAGGGTCACTTATTTCCTTGAAACGGTTTCACCTGTTTATAGAAACTGTTGCCATGCTGAAGCAGTATTACCCGGATATAAAAACAGTAATATGCGGCGATGGCCCTGAAAAAGAAAAGTTAATAAAACAGATTAAATCAAAGCAACTTGAAAGTAACATAACCCTTGCAGGCGAACTACCGCATCATGAAGTGCTTAAAATGATGCAGTGCTCAAAGGTGTTATTTCACCCTTCGGAATATGAAGGCTTCGGCGCTGTTTGCCTTGAAGCCCTGTATGCGGCAGCCGAAGTGGTAAGTTTTGTTAAACCGATGGATGATAGTATTACCAACTGGCATATTGTAAATGATATGGAAGAAGCCGGGCAAACTATCCGTTGGGTTTTGGATAAACCGGATTCGGAGAAGAAAAATGTATTGGTTTATGAGATCAGGGATAATGTAAGGAAGATGATGGAGGTGTTTGAACGGTAGATTGGATTTGCGACCGGTAAAGGCAAGCAGTGCCTAAAGGCTTTGCACTATGCTCTCAACCCTCTCGGCAATAGCCTCAAACGATAAGTTTTGCTTATAATATTCAATGCATAATCTCCGCTTTTCTGCAACATTCATTTGTGTAGTTTGCAGAAGCGCATCAAGTAATGCAGCTTCATTTCCCGGTTCATATAATACGCCGCATTCCCCATTGTTAGTGATCATCCTGAACGAAAGGATGTTTGTAACCAACGGCACGCATCCGCATGACATGGCTTCGCAAATAGCGGTGCCGCTGCCCTCATAATGTGAGCCGGAGAGAATGAAATCGGCACTGTTGTACCAGTACAATAAATCGGCGTGTGGCACTTCGCCAATTAATTCAATGGCTTCTTTATGGGGAGATGAGTTTAACAATTCGTTGATCTTCGGCAGCAAATCTTCGGTATGATAGATCATAAAGAGTTTTGGCCCGGCCGAACTTTCAGCGAATTTCAAAAAGGCCTTCACCACATTTAACGGATCTTTATTTTCGTTTAAACGGCCTACCCATAAAAACACCGGTTTGCCTTTTGCACCCGTTTGGGAGTTGGCTTCCAGGCGGTCTATAGGGTAAAAAACAGAAGAAACTTCCATCACCTCGTGTATTTTACCGGGTGATTTGAGGTTGCCGGCGGCAATCCATTCCATACCCATATCATGCGACGCAAACAAGTTGGCGTCAACTATTTGGCCGGCTGCCCGTTGAAGTAGTTTTTTTAAACCGGTGAAAGGTTTTTCGGCATGATTTTGCACAATGATCTTTACTTTGCGGCCAAGCATAAGGCGTAGCTGGATAACCTGCGAGGGGAAAAGCAAGCCATGGATTATTACCACATCGGGTTTCAGGCTTTTAATATACAAGTGCAAAGCCCATGGAAAATATTTGAGCGCCGCTTTTGGGTATCTTCTGAAACGGTAATTAACGCCGTTTTGTGTCAGCTCACCTTCGTAATTGATTTGTTCAATGCTGATCACCTCGTTGCTTTTGGCCAGGGCATCTAATATGCCGGTATACATGTTAATGCGCTTTAACCAGGCCTGTGGCCGGTTAAACTCTTTGGTGTACACATAACTGGCTAAAACGTATCTCATTTAAAAAGTATCAATGGTGGCAAAAGCAAATACTATTTTTATTTAGTGGTATCAAGGTCTTTATCCAACCCCAAAATGTGGCATCCACCACCGCTTAAATAAACCGCTTTGGATTTCGATTTTGACCATATTTTTTTTACTATATTCATGCTGCTGGCAGGGCTGGATAGGGTATGGGAAAAACGGCATCCGGCTTGTATCGTTTTATTTCGGTTATCAAACCAGGGATATCGCCCATCACATATTTGAAATGATTGCCGGTAAAAACCTTGCTGTAATTTTGGTTAATGATACCGGTAAGCTGGTGGTAAAGCGACTCATCAAACAGCAAAATCACGCCCTTATGCATCACCAGTAAAATATCATTGGGTGTTATATCATAAAAAGCCTGTAAACCGGCTTTGTCTTTTGCTTTAGCTATTATAATATCCGCATCAAATCCGCTGGTAATGCTGCCACTATTTAGTTTCCAGGTTTGGGCAGGGGATGAAGTAAGAGAGTTGTATAGTTCATCATCATTAAGCATTTGGGTTTTACGCGCAAGGCGAATGTGATGCCAGATGTCCCAATGCCCGGTAAGCGTGCTATCTGTGCCAAATAAAATCGTTGTTTTTGTTTTCAGCTCATCAATGGCCGCTGTTTTATTAAGCAGGAAATAGTTTGATTCGGGACACCAAACCAGGGCTTCGAAATGTTTGGCCTGTTTAGGGGCCATAGCCACCCCATGGATCCCAATGAGTTTACGCTTAAGGATATTCCATTTAATTAGTTCATCTATTTCGGTATGGGCGATATTGTTTGTGCCCTCGCCTATATGGATGACGGCCGGTTTATTTATTTTAAGCGGGTTATTGAGCCGTTTCTTCCAGTTTTTTTCAAACCGGACGGAGTGGATACTCTGGCAATTGTCAAATATGGTGATGAGAGGATCATTTACGGTAGTTTTTTCGCCATGATTTACTACTGTAGTAACGCCGCAAAGCAGGTTTTTATAAACACCCCAGCGTTCGCGCAGGGCAATAGGGATTTTTAGCACAGATGCAATCTCACCGGCGTAAGCGCGGTGAATGTGCTTTCCCCATTCGGTATAGCTTTCATAGGTTTTATTGCCAAGCTGCGGAAAAAGATTAAAATCAAGATGGTCATGCGAGTTGATCAGGCCCGGAAAAGCAATGGCATTCACAAAGGTTAGCTGTTCGTGGTCATCAGTATGTGAGGGGGAAACCTGTTTTATTTTACCCTCACTTATACTTATGCTCACCACGGCATCGTTTCCCGGTATCATGACGTTATTCAGTACCATCGGTTCTCCTCAAGTGCAGCCCGTAAATAATGGGGAAGCCTTTATACTTATCATAAACACGAAGCGCGTTTTTATTGGCATAATAATGCTTCATGGTTTCATCTATTTTAATTTCTTCTTCTGCAATTAGCTTAAAATCGTTTTTTAGCAACAGATCTTTAATGGTATTTACGGGGTGTACATAGTTTTCGACCGCTATAAAACTGCTGCCATGTTTAAATGTCCGCTTGCCGCCGTTTGCCAGTGTCTGCGGATGGAAATCGGTAATGATGATGTCGCCGGTCGGTTTCAGGATCCGCATCCAGGCCTGCAGGGCAACCTCAATATTTTTGATGTGCGCAACGGTAAGGGTTGAAACTATGGTGTCAAAACTCCCCGATGGCATGTCACCGAACAGGTCGTCGGTAATTCGGTAAATATTTGCCGATGGAAACTTTTGCTGTAAACGGGCCAGCATCCCGGCAGATGTGTCAAAGCCTGTTAACCGCCCTGGATTTAACGCAAACATCTTTTCCCAATGCCTGCCGGTGCCGCAGCCAATATCGGCCACATTTTTACCGGCAATACTTGTGCTGTTTACCAACCGCGGAAACAAAACTTCATCCAAATCGAGCATAAGGTTACCTGGCTGCGCATCATAATGCTCGGCCCAGATATCGTAGGCATCCACCGAGTTTTTCTCTATGATATTGGGCGGAAAAAAACGTTGCTTAATATAATTTTTTACAGTTTGGATCACAGTTCCGGGGGTATTTAATTAAACCTTATATCAGCAGATACGGCTGTTAAATAATAATGGTTGCCAGCTATTTTATTTATAAAGGCAGGCAACCTGTGTGAAAGCCAGGGCGTATTTATTATTGTGAAAGTGATAGTGTAGAAGCTCAGATTAATTGTTGAATGGGCAATCCCCCTCATTTGTGATTGGGTATGGCAGTGGGTTTTATTTTGTGTGCAGACTTTGTGATGGCAGGGGTGCTTTACAGGCTGCTTAAACTAAAAGATAAACCCATTTGCCGGGGGATTGAAAGCAAAGTATTGATACTAACAGATGAACAAGATATTATTATTTAACCCGCGCAGTGCAAATAACAAGTATCGCATACCTAATTCGATACTAAATATAGCGGCCTCGGTTGATGGAAAATATGATTGGGTAATTGTTGACGGCAATTGTGAGCATGACCCTATGGTTAAGATAGATAGCTATTTAAGTACCGGCGAGTTTAAATACTTTGGGTTTACAGTTATGCCCGGTCCGCAGTTAAAGCAGGCTATTACTGCGGCAAAAACTATAAAGCAAAGATATCCCAATACCAAAATGATCTGGGGCGGGTATTTTCCATCAAATCAGCCTAACGCGGTTTTATATTCCGGTTATGTCGATTTTATTATCAACGGGCCTGGTGATCACGCTTTCCCCGCCTTGATTGATGCCCTTGAGAAAAACGAACCTTATGAGTTTATCCGCAACCTCATCTATAAAACAACCGATGGCAAGATCATCAAAACCGCTAAGGAAGATCTTTTAGACCAAGATAGTTTGCCGCCTTTGCCATATGATAAGCTGAACACTTTTTATCCCATTACCAAGTTTTTGGGTAAAACCTATCTGGGCGAAAAAACGATGGCTTATCATTCCAGTATCGGCTGCCCCTTCACCTGCTCCTTTTGTGCTGTAGTGCCAATATATGAGGCAAGATGGAAGGCAAAATCAGCCCAGAATGTTTATAAGGATGTAAAATATATTAAAGATAAATGGGGTGCAGATGCCATTGAGTTTCATGATAACAATTTTTTTGTATCAGAAAAGCGCGCGGTTGAGTTTGCCCGTTTAATCAAACCCGAAAACATGACCTGGTGGGGTATGGCCCGCATCGATACCATGTCGAAATTTAAAGATTCATCCCTTGCCGCAATCCGCGAATCAGGATGTAAGATCATCTTTTTCGGAGCCGAAAGTGGTAACAATGCCATTTTAGAACAGATGGATAAGGGCGGCACGCAAACAGGCGACCAGATCATTGAGTTTGCCGAACGCCTTAAAAAGTTTGATATCATACCCGAATATTCTTTTGTATTAGGCACTCCGGCGCCAACCCAGGAACAGGTTCAGTCGCAAATTGATTTTGAAATAGACTTTATAAAAAAGGTAAAGGCTGTTAACCCTAAAACCGAGATCGTAATTTATACCTACAGTCCTGTGCCCACCGAAGGGTCGGAACTGTTTAAACAGGTAATGAAAAGCGGCTTCCGTTTTCCCGAAACACTGGAGGACTGGATCAGCCCGGCATGGGAAGCCTTTGATCTTCGTAAAAATCCGCTCACGCCATGGCTCAGGCCGGAGATGATTGATAAGATCAGAAATTTTGAAACGGTACTGAACGGGGTGTATCCAACGGTAACTGATATCAGGCTCAATATGATTAAACGTATGGCCATTAAACTGGTAGCTACCATGCGCTATAAGGCGAGCATGTACCATTATCCTTATGAAATAAAGTTGCTACAAAAGGTTTGGCGTTACAGACAGCCCGAAATACAGGGATTTTAATTTATGCAGATGACAGGCCAATCGTTATATCATACCTTTCAGCGTTTCCGCACATTGCAAACGCACCGCGTCGCTGCGCTACCCATCGTGATTTTGATGCCGCACAGTGCCTGCAACTGCCGTTGCGTAATGTGCGATATCTGGAAGGATAATAAAAACCTGAAGCAGCTTACCGAAGCCGACGTGACCGATCTGTTAGGTGCTTTACGAAAATTCGGTACTAAGCAGGTGCTGATGTCGGGCGGGGAAGCTTTGCTAAATACCAATTTTTTTAGGTTGTGTGAGATCCTGTGTGCCGAAAAGATCAAGGTTACACTGTTATCAACAGGTTTATCTATCAGGAAAAACGCGTTCGATATTTTAAGATGGGTTGATGATTTGATTGTTTCTTTAGATGGCGATGAACTTTTACATGATGCCATCCGAAATGTTCCAGGGGCATTCAATAAATTGAAGGAGGGAGTAGAGTACATCAAATCTCTCGAACCCCAATATCGCATTACAGCCCGTACCGTAATTCACCGTTTAAATTTCAGGAACTGGCCGGCCATTATTGAAGCCGCAAGGCAAATGGGCATTGACCAGGTGAGCTTTTTACCGGCTGATGTAAGCAGCCATGCCTTTAACCGCCAAACAGCATGGGCGGAGCCACGGCAACACGAGATACTGCCAACCGAAAGCGAACTTGCCGAGTTTCAGGAGATAACAAATCAGGTACTTGCCAACAAAGGTGATTTTGCCAGCAGGTTCATTGCTGAATCTCCTGCTAAGATCCAGGATATTTATGGTTATTATGCTGCTTTTTATGGTCATAATGCATTCCCGTTTAAAAAGTGTAATGCACCATGGGTGTCGGCAGTGATTGAGGCTGATGGCGCGGTAAGGCCTTGCTTTTTTCATGAGGCGATAGGTAACATCAGGGATAATTCATTAAATGATATTTTGAATAGCAAAGAGGCGATCAATTTTCGCAAAACGCTGGATATGGCTAATGACCCTACCTGTGTTAAATGTGTATGCTCGCTTAATTTATCGCCACTGGCGAGGTTGGATTAATAATAAAAAAAGCAATGAAGCGCGGGAATGTGCGATTCCCTCCCCTGGGAGGGTGTAGGGAGGGGTTTCATCTACAGGTATAGCCGTTTTTGCAAAGGCGGATAAACCCCTCCCTGCCAAATCACAATCCCGCGCACCCCTCCCAGGGGAGGGAATAGAAAATTCCCTGGATTTAGAAACAGGCTTAAAACACATGAACAATATACTGTTTACACATTCTTACTTTTTACGGTTCGATCCTAAGCAATGGGGTATAGGGCAACCTTATGCGCCGCTGGGTACTATATACGCTGCTGCCCTGATGAGGGAGCAGGGTTACCGGGTAAGCTTGTTTGATACCATGTTTGTGAGCAATCCTGACGAGGTGATAGCCGCTATTGAGCTGAATAAACCGGATTTTTTTGTGGTTTATGATGATGGGTTCAACTACCTGACCAAAATGTGCCTCACCAATATGCGCGAGGCTGCATTTAAGATGTGTAAGCTGGCTAAGGAACGTGGCTGTACAGTTATCGTTTCCAGCTCAGATTCAACCGACCGGTATGCAGCATATCTTGCCGAGGGAGCTGATTTTGTGATATTAGGTGAAGCCGAGCAAACGCTGGCAGAACTTACTGAACATATCCGAAACGGTAATACGGATCATTTTGAGATAAAAGGATTAGCTTACACGAACGGCAGCGAGATCATTAAAACGCCCGGCCGTGCAGTGATGAAGGAACTGGATAGTTTGCCCACGCCCGCCTGGGATTTGGTGAATATGGATATCTATCGCGATATGTGGATGAAGAATGCAGGCTATTTTTCAGTTAATGTGGTAACCACCCGCGGCTGTCCGTTCAAGTGTAACTGGTGTGCCAAGCCTATTTATGGCAACCGGTATAATTCTCACAGTCCGCAGTATATTGTTAATGAGCTTAAACTGCTTAAGGAGCGATACCAGATGGATCATATCTGGTTTTGTGATGATATTTTTGGGTTGAAACCCGGTTGGGTGCAGGAATTTGCCAAACTGCTGGCGCAGGAGGGAATTAAGATCCGTTTCAAGATCCAGTCGCGGGCTGATTTGTTGGCCGGGGAAGAGGCCGTAGCAGCCCTGGCGGTCGCCGGTTGTGAAAACGTGTGGATAGGAGCGGAAAGCGGATCGCAGAAGGTACTGGACGCCATGGATAAGGGTATAACTATCGATCAGATCCATACGGCTACGCACCTCATGAAAGCGCATGGTATTAAGCCATCGTTCTTTATCCAGTTCGGTTATCCCGAAGAAACGCGGGATGATATTACGCTTACCATAGATATGATTAACCGGTTGCTGCCATTTGAAATTGGTATTTCGGTATCGTATCCGCTGCCGGGTACCGGTTTTTACGAGCGCGTTAAAACCGAGTTGAAAAAGAAAACCAACTGGACAGACTCCGACGAGATGGCGCTGATGTTTAAAAACACCTATCCGCCTTTTTACTATAAGCAATTACATAAATATGTACACCGTAACTATCACAAGCACCTGGCAAAAAATAGCTTCCAAAAACTGCTAAAAGATCCGTTTGGAAGCTCGGTAAAAAATATCAGGAAAGCGTTATCGGTGTTTTATTATGCGCCGCTTACTTATCTTGAAAAGCTGAAGCTGGAAAAATTTGAAAAGGCGATATGACCGGCACCGCATCACGTATAAACGAACAATTTGCCGAGGCTGCATTTAGCAACCAGTCGGCAGTTTTTGATGAATTGTACTCAGGCGACACGATAATTGCTTACAAGCGCAAACGCGTGCGTGATCATATCCTGCAATACCTCAAGCCTGGAAGCAACATCCTTGAACTGAATAGTGGTACCGGTGAAGATGCACTGTTTTTTGCACAAAAAGGATTTAAAGTACATGCTACTGATATTTCAAAAGGGATGCAGCAGCAACTCCGCGAAAAGGTGGTAAAGTATGATATGCAGCATGCGGTAAGCAATGAGCTTTGTTCATATACGCAGCTTGAACGGCTAAACAACAAAGGCCCTTATGATCTGATCTTTTCCAACTTTGCAGGCCTCAATTGTACCTGCGAACTGGAAAAAGTATTGAGTTCATTTGCCGGGCTACTAAATCCGGGAGGCACGGTGACCCTGGTGGTGCTGCCCAAATTCTGCCTTTGGGAAACTTTGCTGGTATTTAAAGGGAAATTTAAAACTGCTTTTCGCCGGTTTTTTAGCAGTAATGGCCGCAAGGCGCATGTTGAAGGCGTATACTTTGATTGCTTCTATTACAACCCATCCTACATTAAAAAACGTTTAAAATCCGACTTTGAGGTATGGGGTATCGAGGGGGTGTGTACCATAGTGCCGCCATCATATATTGAAGGCTTTGCCGAAAAACATCAGCGCGCCTATAAAACACTTGCCCGTTGGGAGAATAGGCTGAAGGCAACCTGGCCGTTTAAGTACGTGGGAGATTATTATATTATTTCGCTGAGGAAAAGGTAATTGAAAAAGTTGTAACCGAACTTGTTCCGGAAACTGTAGAACAAGTGTCTCATGCAAGTTTTAGACTTAGCATTTAGGACCGAAATAATCTCGGCATGACGATAAGGAGGAGTTTTACTGCGCCATCCGTTCTTCAAATTGCTGTAACAACATGGAAACTTTAATCCGGTATTTTTCTATCAGTTTAATTTGAAAGTTTTCGGGAGAGGGCTTGGCAAAATGTTTGGTTGCAGCCATGCTCATTACCGTACCCCGCATATTCAATTTCTTCATTTCAGTTTTCTTGTTCCATCGCCCGGAGGTGATTTTCATCAATACATTATCCAGCCAATCGCCGAGTGGATTATTGAACAGGCTTTCTGCCAATGTTTTATACCACCGCTTTTTTAATGGTTTAGCAGTAGCGAGGCGCATACATTTGTTAGGCAGGAAACCGGAGGTCCAGGCGTTAGATTTATAAAAACTTTCAAAGGTAAGGTCACCCTCTAATGGGATAATAGTTGCTACTTCAATTGCTGTATAAATGTTCTTTTCAACTATCTGCAGTTGGGCCTCATCAATATAGTAGTTCATGCAGTAGTTGTGCTGTTTACCAACCAAAAAGGTAAGTTTTTTGAATATATGCATAAACGTACGTGCAAGCCAGAGCC
The DNA here is from genome assembly GCF_028993635.1 of Mucilaginibacter sp. SJ. Lineage (NCBI taxonomy): Bacteria > Pseudomonadati > Bacteroidota > Sphingobacteriia > Sphingobacteriales > Sphingobacteriaceae > Mucilaginibacter > Mucilaginibacter sp. SJ. The sequence goes on along the minus strand of NZ_CP118631.1, from coordinate 1,510,236 downwards.
TGTTACGTTCGGTAATGATAAAAAAATCAATGTCCGAATTGTCATCGGCGAAATTCTTAGACAAAGAACCTGAAATGCCAATACCGCGAACGTAAGGAAACCTAATCAGAAAGGCGCCTATTTCTTTAGCTTTATTGATTAGCGCGGCAGCTTTTTTGTTTCCTTTATTACGCCTCACCGCTATCATATAATCGTTTTTGAGCGAATAAAACCTGTCGAAATGAAATACCAGCTTATTGACGATAAGTTGATCAAGCGCTTCAGTGAAATCATGCTGGCCATACTTGTTTTCCAAAAACAGGAATATTTCGCCGTAGGTTAACGGGTAGTCCCACATGTCAAAATAGGCAAGGGTAGCTAAAATATTATTCCTGGTATTTAACAATCGTTTATTGTTTTGTTCAACTAAGATGACTGTACTTTTCACGTCTTTGTATATATAATGATGACGTACCCCCTGCAGCTTTGGTTGCCTGTGAATAAACTAATTACACAATATTTTAGTCCGGGTCCCTGTGGTTTCTGAGCTTGCAGAAAACATTAATAATGAGAAAAATACGCCATAAAAAAAGATGCCTTTATCCACATCTAAAAAGTTTTCGGAAAAGGAAACGGCGGTTATAATAACCATAAAAGCCATGAGCAATAAATCGCGTTTTGCAAGGGCTGTTCTGATACCAAATACCAGTACACACAGGTAAATAAGTAAACCGGCAATGCCCGATTTAATAAAAAAGCTGATAAACTGGTTATGCGCATTTAACCCGGCCAGGTACGACCGGTAAAACCGGTGATCAAAAAATGGGTCTTTGAGCATTCCAATTTCAGTGCCTGCGCCATGACCTATAACAGGCGATTGTGCTCCCACGCTAATGGCCACGCTCCATCTCGCTAATCGCGGATCGGTAAGTTCGGTGTCGGTTGATTGGCTCAGGTCTTTTTTTAGCTCGGTTACATAACGTTCTTTAAAAGTATCCCGGGTATAAATGCCTGCCATCACCACTATAAATAATGCTGCGCTAATGGCCATAAACCTGAAGCGGTTTCGCCCTTTTAGTATAAACAAAGGCAGCGCGATATTTATAATAAGCAGCAAAGCTATAAATATCGATTTTGAACTAAGCTGCAGAACCCCCATTGCTAAAATGCCACAGCAAGTAAGCCAGAAAAATTTACGGGTCTTTACTGTTTCCCTCACTAAAACATACAGCAGATAAACCAGCGCTATAGCTATCTGCATGGAAAAAAATGTAGCATGGATTTCCAGCGGTTCCGAAAAATTGTGGTTTGTGAATGCTGGGGACGCTAATGCGTTTAAAGGCAGATGATAATATTTTATGGTAGAAATAGCCTGTAAAAAAAGGTAAGTGATAGTGATGGTACAGCCTAATGAAAATACAAGTAAAAACTTATGCCGGTATTTTTTTAAATCGAGCGGATTAAAACAAAAAATTAGCGGGATAAGCAAAATAGTAACCTGCCTGCCTAACTCTGTAAAAGCCTGGGGTTTATTGGATGTGTAAATAATGCTCAAAAGCGTTACAAAAAAAACAGCAGCCAAAGCAAAGTTAGCCCTTGTTAATAGCGGCTTTATAGTTGTTTTGCGAATTTGTATAATAGTATGCAGGGCCAGGCCTATTAAAAACAGGTGGCTGTAAAACAGGTTGAAGGGCAGGCTCAGCAATAACAGTATCAGCAGGTAATAGCTTATCCTGTTGTTTAGCGTATCATCGGGCCTTAGTAACTTTTCCATGTTGTTGCTGATAGCATTCCAGTATAAAATCTTCGTAATCGTTGATCACTACCTCCCAGTTAAACTGGTATTGGATCTTATGAAGGTTATTTTTCACCATTTCGCGTTCGGTATCCTTGCGCTGTACATTCTCAACCAAATGGCGCACTTCGTTAGCATTATCAAAATAAAAAGCATCTGAATTGAGTACTGATTTATTGAAAGGGTTATTATGGGCGGCAATCAAGGCTTCGCTGGCCATGGCTTCAAGCAGGGACGGATTAGTACCTCCCACGCTGTGCCCGTGGAAATACAGGTAGCTGTTGTTTTGTAGCGCGCGCACAACCGAATTATCAAAATTGGCGCCCTTAAACTGGATGCGGTCATCGTTTTTAAACCTGTGGGTTATGAATTTGCCAAAGCGGTTACTGGTATCGCCCAAAACCATAAAGCTTTTTTTTGATGAACTGTTGTTAAAGCCTTCTAAAATAGTTTCGATGTTGTTTTCGGGCTCCATACGGGCCATCAGCAAAAAATAATCTTCTTTGAGCACCTCGCTTTTATCAAACTGCTCACGTTCCTGGTCTGAAAACAGATCGGCGCCATAGGGGATATACCGGCTGTCAACCTCGTACTTATCCTTAAGGTATGACCTGATCACCCTTGAGTCGGAAATATAATACTGGCTATGTTTCACTGCCAGCTTTTCCGCGTACTTCAAAAATTGTTGTACAGGCTTTGAGTACTTGGAGCGTTTCCACTCCAGTCCATCCATATTGGTAATGATAACGCTGTTGGGCGGGTAAAGACGGCCCCAAACCGAGCTGCTGGTGTAGCCCATAAGCAGTACTACATCAAACTTACGTTTACGGGCATCCATAAGGCAGTTAAAATCATAGGCAAACTGCCCGGCAGTGCCTATCAGATACTCCGGATCGTAACAATGTACAATGTTAACGCCGTTCCAGGTATCGGCTTCATAAGGGTGGTTGTGTGAGTTATAAACAGTGACTGAATGCCCTTTTTTTACCAAACCGGCCGATACATATTCGGAAATATGCTCAAACCCGCCATAGTAGTTCGGGATGCCCCTCGTTCCTAAGATCGCTATTTTTAGTTTCATGACAATGAAAATTTGCTTGTAACAAGTTGTAAAATATGGTGCTGCTTTTTTGCCAGTGGTATTGCTGTTCAACATGCAGCGCTACCTGGCTGGTGAAGGCATCGCCGGGTGGTTGCTGTGCGGCAAGTAATAGCTTTTGCTCAAAATCGGCATGATTGGCCGGGTTAAAAGTATATGGCGCAAAAAAGTAGAAATTTTTCATAGCTGTTTCTGCCGAGCATAATACCGGTGCACCACAAATGGCTGCTTCAAGCGGCGGGATCCCAAAGCCTTCGGCTTTTGAGGGATATACAAACAGCCTGCAGGCCCGGTAGAAGGCCGCCAGATCGGCCTGTTCTGCCTGCGGTACCCACCTGAAAAACCGCTCTTGCTCAGGCGTAAGGCTCTTGATGAGCCTGGCTAAACCGAGCGTTTTTATGGATGCTTTACCAATGAACACCAGGCCAATGTCTTGTTCGTACAGCTTCAGTTTCAAATATTTTTGCAGTAACAAAAGGTGGTTTTTGCGGGGTTCAATGCGGCTGGTGTACAGGATGAAATTTCTTATGCCGAATTTTTCTGCTACCCAATCTTCTGCCTCTTTTTTTGATGACTGGTATTGCAGCAATGAGTTATTTACCCCGTTTTGGATAATATGCACCTCGTCAGCGGGAATGTGGTAATAATCACAGATCCGTTCTTTCGAATAGTCTGATACAGTGGTTTTGATATCTGCATTTTTAATGCTGCGGCCAAAAAGGTAATTGCGCGGTATGCTGAACAGGATCGGGAAATCCTTTCTGAAATCGTTAAACAGCATATCATGCATGGTTACTACGTACCTGCAGCCCGCTATTTTTTTAGGGCTGATGTATTGAAAGTGCGCGAAATCAAACCTGTATTTTTTGATATAGGCCGGTATATCAAAAACAAAGCGCAGGAGGTTGACTCCCCGGTTTTTATAGGGTAGTATATTTTGTGACGGCAACAGCGGGAACAACCTGCGGATATTATCAGTATCATGGGCGCCCAGGTAAATATCTATGTCCGGGCGGTGGGCCAGCAGGTGGTTGTATAATTCGCGTATAAAAGTTTGCGCCCCTTGAAATTCTTTATCAAAGGAGTGGGCATCAACAAACAGTTTTATCTTTTTAGCCGCCATAATTCAATTCGTTTTGATTTAAAACAGCGGTTGGCAGCTCGGCTTCGGCTAAACGGAAATTGCGTTTACCTAATTGATATAAACTCATCAGCGTACGCTCGGGCAAAAATGACATCAGCAGCAAAAAATAATTTTTGAGATGCAACGGACTTATCGAAAGTGTTTTGAGCAGGTTTTTCCTCGCCTTTTCCGGCTGATAATTATTCCACAGGTATTTTTTGCCGAGCAGGGCATAATAGGCGCCTTTTTTGATGCGTGGAGATAACTGTTTAATGCCGATCTCGGACAACTGCCTTCCTTCGGCTTCAGTAATGCTCCCCTTGCGCAGGGTATTGTATTTAATCTGCCTGAATCTTCCTGTACGCCATTTTTCATCAATGGTAATAGATTCGGCATTGAGCCTCACCTTAATGAGCGGTTGATTAAGGTTAAAAGCCTTTTCGTGTTTAAGGATAGCTGCCCACAAAAAATGATCTTCAAAAGTGTAGGCTAACTCATTATAGCCACCCGCCTTTAAAACAGCATCACGCTTGTAAAACACACTGGAGTGGATGAAGGGACAAATTCTGTAACTGAGCTGCCTGATCTCGTTATGGCTCAGGGCATCAGGTTGCCAGGTAAATATCAGGGCGCCGTTAACATCAGTATAGTCAACTCCCGAACCAATAATGCTATAATAAGGGTGTGATGTGATGAAATCATACTGAACCTGCAGGCGATAAGGATAGCATACATCATCGGCGTCGAAACGGGCTATATATGGCGCCCTCGCATGGCGTAAACCGTTATTGAGGGCCGCAGCTACGCCTTTGTTTCCCTGGCTCAAAACCACGATACGCTCATCGTTAAATGATTTAATAACATCGGTCGTGTTATCAGTTGAGCCATCATTTACAATGAGCAGCTCAAAATCAGTAAACGATTGCTCAAGCACCGATGTAATGGCCTCTCGAATATATTTTCCGGCATTATAAGCAGGCATTAAAACAGTAATTTGAGGGCTATGCATACGCAAGTTCCTCCTGCACTGTAGTTTTTGTTTTCAAATGGGGTATAGTAGTTTCTTTTATATTGAGGAGTAACATTAATTCAAAAATTACCAGTACCGAGAGCTGCTCGAACCAGTAATCAAGAAAAAATATGCCTGTTACCATCATTAATATGGGCAAACCATAACTAAGCTTTTTATAATGCCGGGCAAAAAAGCCAATGTAAAATATAAGCAGGGCAAGCAATCCGAGGATACCATATTCACTCAGCATTTGATCGTAAGTGGAGTAGGGGTTATTGCGTACCGAACGGAAACCAGCATCCTTGCTGAAAAAGCTCAGGTACAGGTCTAAATGATTGTGCATAAATGCAGGGTTGATATAGATGTATTTTGGGGGATAATTGCCCCTGATGCCTGCACCAACCGCTCTGAAAGCTATTTTGGATGAAAAATTTCCGGGAGCTAAACCCACTATACTTTGTAAAGGATGACTGATGAGATAATTAAAGGTTTGTATTGCACCGGTGATCTTTCCAGGCAACGCGGGCCTGAAGGGTTCAAGCCGGCAAAGCGCCAGCTGAGCCCTGTGGGCAGCTATACAGTCGATAAGCTGTTGCCTGTCGGGCGTCATTTCGCCGGTGTTATAAAATTCGGCAAAGTGTGTGTTTGGTGCCGGGATGTATAGCCTGCCGTCATCGGTAAGCGGTAAGCCTTTAATTTTTTTATCAAGTGCGCTTGGTTTTTCCTGTTGGGCCTTTATCCTGCTCAGGCTGTCCAGATAGTTTTGTGCAAATCTCCTTCTTTGTTCATCCCTGGTTATGAATCGCCCTCCGGGATTGGCAGTTGTTACCTGCACTGCAGCCTGGCCCTGTTTTTCAATACGGTTTTCCCGTAGCGTACTTTTAGTAACCTCGTTAATATACTTTTCATTTTGCGGCGATATTTTTACCATGGAGATCACATAAATCATAAGGGCCGCCACGATCATGCTTTTTTGATTGCGCGTGGTTTTAAAAACAAAAATGAAAGCGAGGGTCAGCAGTACCAAAATGCTGATGAGGTTACTGTAGGTAAGTGCCAGCGTACTCATGCACACGATCATCATGGGCAAGCTATTCTTATAAATGAAGTAAAACACACCGAAAGCACAGATAACAGCATTGGTTGATGAAATGTCAAAGCTCATGCCCATTACATCATCGCCGGTATTGATATAATAGCGCTGATGCATCCCCATAAAAGCATAGGGGTTAATGCTTTTGGTAATCCACATGATGTGCATTAGGTTACCTGCCGAGAAAACTGCGTTTATGATAAAAAAAATGATCAGTGTACGGTAAATGGTTTCGGCATCTGTTTTATCAACCATCAGCTTAACCTGGTGAACGGCCAGCAGGGCCAGCGCCCAGCATATCAAAGCCCAGCTAAAAACGGGTATATAATACAGGTTGGCAAAATTTTGGTTGATGATGGCTGCAGCAATAGCTATCGGGAAAACGAGCAAATAGAATAACGGGATCCTTGAATTGCGCAGCTTAAAGCCAAATTGAAAGTTAAACTGGCTTGTGTAAACAAAAAGCAATGCCACTATCTTAAATGGGATCCGCACGTTGATAAACAGCAGCAGGAAGATCAGCAGCCGCCAATCGGCATAAGTTTTCCACCTCTTAATATCAAAACCCGGCAAACTGATTGTCATTATTCCCTTGTATTTATTGATGTTCATTTCCCGGTTTTGCCGGCCTTGTTGTTTAAATAGGTTACGTACCAAAAAATGGAATGGTTGCCTCGTTATTGTGCTGATATATGCAGATATTTAACCGGGATATAAAAATGTTACAGGCAACCGGCCGGTAAAAACAATAGTATAAGAGTATAAACATATACGTCGTTGTTCGGGAGTAAAGCGTTCATCAGGTTTTTTTCGTCAGGTTTGCAGGCACTTGCCTTGCAGGTGCTTGGCAGTATTTTTTTTTACGTTATTTCTGTTTACCTGAGTAAAGACAGTTTTGGGGCCATTAGCTGGATGAATGCCTTATCGATATTTGTTACCACCATCCTGGGGTTTGGACTGGAGCAGGTAGTGATCAGGCGGATAGCAGCCTCACAGCGGTCGGATTGGGCGGCGGCGGCATTTTTGTTCCATTCGCTCGCTGCTTTTTTTGTAACCCTGGGCGTATTGTTATTATTAAGTTTAATATTGCACGACAATATTTACCAGGCGCTGCCATGGTTTTTTATAGCCCAGGGCCTGCTTTTCCTGGGTGTTCCGTTAAAGCAGTTTTTAAATGCAAAGGAAAAATTTACGCCTTATGCCATAATCGCCATCATAAGTAACAGCCTAAGGGTTTGTGGTGCGTTTTATCTCATTACTATACAGCAATTACAAGTTCGCTCTGTAGTAATGGTAATGATAGGCACGGCCGGGGCCGAATTGCTGGCCCTGCTCATTTATGTTATCACGAAAACAGATTTTAGTTTTAAATTTCAATTTCGGGCTTATAAAAAGTTGCTTAAAGAAGCCACGGCGCAGTATGTATCAGTAATATTTGACATGAGCCTGTCGCGGATGGATTGGCTGTTGCTGGGTTTTATGGCAAGCAAAACCGTGTTGGCCGATTATAGTTTCGCATACCGGGCTTATGAGCTTTCACGGTTGCCAATGCTTATTATAGCACCCGTTATTTTACCGCGCCTGTCAAGGCTGATGGCCTTAAAGCCATCTAACCAATTGCAGGAGCAGGTAAATTCCTTTAATACAGCCGAGTTATTGTTGGCTATGCTCTTACCTCTTGTCCTTAATATACTTTGGACACCTGTAGTAGGGATGATAACCGGCGGCAAATATGGCGCTGCCAATGCTACCGAGTTTTTGATCCTGTCGTTGTGTATTCCCTTGCAATTTTTTATAAACCTGCTTTGGTCGTTAAGTTTTAGCGTTAAAAAGTATAAGGCCGTATCATCTGTTACCGTAATCTGTGCTACAACAAATATTGCGCTTAACTTGATATTGATCCCGCTACTGAATGGTAGTGGTTCCGCTGTGGCATTTTTAATTACCAATATATTACAGGCGGTGCTCTATTACAGGTTGGTGAATAAAAATATCATGCATATCAGCTTGCGTCCATTTGTGATACTACTTCCTGCTGCTTTGGCCGGCTGGTTTATAACAGCTTCAATCAACATACATTTCTTGTTCAGGCTTTTATTGGGGATAGTTTTTTATCTGTTAATAGCTTTAATATCAAAACAATTGAGCAGTCGCAATATTCAAAACAGTAAACAGTTTTTGGCGCAATGAACATATTATATCTGTGCGATGAATATCCTCCCGGACCACATGGCGGTATCGGAACCTATGTACGGCTCATTGCCCGGCAAATGGTAAAGCTGGGACATAAGGTAATTGTTGCCGGGTTGTATAGCCGCGGATATGGAGGCGCGGATCAATTTGAGGATGAAGGTGTCAAAGTTTTGAGATATCGCTGGGGTATTGATGATAAGTGGTTTGAAAATCAGCGGTCTGCCGGGGTACGGATGCTTAACAGGATATTACTGGATACAGGTATTACGCAACGGGATATAAAAAGAAGCCTTGCGGCTTATCAAAAAAAACTGGAACAGATCATAGCTGATGAGCAGATCGGTATTATTGAAATGCCCGATTATAATGACTATATCAGGTTTTGTAAATCATATGTGCCGTTTCCGGCATTACCTGTTCCTGTAGTTGTTAAATTGAATGGTTCCATTACTTACTTCAATGCTGAGGCCGGAATACCGGTTGCGCCGCATGTGTTGAAAATGGAGCAGGATATTTTAAACCGGGCAGCAGCCGTTAGCAGTGCAAGCGCCTATACTGCCGGTAAAAGCGCTGCTTATCTGTCGTACAACAAGCCAATCACAGTATTATATAATGGCATAGATACAAACATAGCCATTGGAAACAGTACGCCGGTTGATAACAAACAGTTGGTATTTACGGGGAGCCTTGTTCAAAAGAAAGGAATTTTTAAGTTAGCAGAGGCCTGGAATACAGTTATAAAACAGATTCCTGATGCCCGGTTGCTGATACTGGGTAAAGGCCCGGTAAATAAGGTAACTGCCTTTTTGCAGAAGGACGCAAAAAGCAGTGTTGTGTTTAAAGGGCATGTTGGGAGGGATGAACTTTATGCCTGTTTAAGTAATTCGGCAGTGGCGGTATTCCCATCATATGCAGAAGCTTTTGCACTTGCACCGTTAGAGGCCATGGCATGTGGAACGGCGGTGATCAATTCAAACCGTACATCCGGCCCCGAACTTGTTGATGATGGCGTTAACGGGTTGCTGGTAGATCCCGACAATATTGAGCAATTAGCATCGGCAATAATTACATTGCTCAATGAGCCTGAAAAACGCCTGCGACTTGCTTTAGCTGGCAACGAAAAAGTGAAAGAATGTTTTGATATCGATATCGTGGCGAGGCAAACGTTGCAGTTTTACCAACAGGTGCTGGGCAAATAGTCTTCAGTTGATAGTACTTAGTTGTAAAGCCAAAAGTCCTGTTTAATTTTGACTTCAGACTGTCGACTAAATGATACCATGCCTTGGTTAGTTAACCTGCTCTATAACCAACTCGTTACGATAGGTTTTTTGCGTTTGAGGCAACTCTCTATATTGTTTCAGGTAAGCGTATTTAAGGCGTGTGTTTTTATAAATAATACGCGCTATAGCCAGTCCTTCGGCTCCATCTAAAAAACCAAGCCTGATAATATAATTGCGTAAAAAGCCAAAAGCAGGTGAAAAATATAGCTTGATAAATGTTGCCTTTTTACCAGCTTTGTAATATTTGGCTGCACTTAGCTGCGCATAAAGAATAGCCTTACGCTTAAAGTCGTCAATATCGGTTACAGAGTGATGTTGGAGATACCCTGCTATGCTTTTGATTTCGGCGTCGGAAGGCAAAAGTAGGGTTTCGTGTACTTCGGTTTCGCCCCATTTTACCAATGATCGATTAAACAAACGCAAGTGATGATCATGTCCCCAATTACCAAAACGGATCAGCTTTTTGCCAAAGTATGATTTGAATTTGATATCGTAAACCACATTCGGTTTGTCAAAGGTTAAATCATGGAGCGATTTAATAAGCTCCAAATCAGGTACCTCATCGGCATCAATACTTAAGATCCAGTTGTAGCGGGCCTGAGCTACCCCTTTATTTTTGTTTGCGCCGTATCCGCTCCAGCTTTTTTGAAACACCCTGCAGCCATAACGGGAGGCAATAAGTGGCGTGCCATCGGTGCTGTCATTATCAATCACAACAATATCATCAGTAATTAAAGAAGCCATTTTTATACAATCTTCAATTAAGGCAGCTTCGTTTTTAGTAATGATTACAACAGACACCGGTACCATGCAGCAGTAGTATTAGTATATAAATTATTAAGGACTTATTATGCCCTTTTATAATATATATCGTGCATGGCCCGGGGATGGTTGCCTTAAGGTAAATAAACCGGCGAAAAAACATTATGGATTTTGCTTATTCCATTCTGTTACATTAACCAGTTTATCAGAAACGGCATTTCGGCAATTCGGATTAGGACACAGGATGATCCAGCGATCTTTAGTTTGCTCAATTACCGGACGTGTCCCGCAAGTCTTGCAATTTTTAATCGGGAAATTGGGGTTTATTTCGATTTTCATAAAAGGCCTTTAAAACAGGCGGTGATTTATATGGGCATTACGCTATAAACACACGTACCAGTTGCCTTAACGGTCAAAAATATAATTATTTGTAAGGATTTATTAAGGATGTATTAATTTGTGCATATTTTGTATAAAAGATTCCCGCAAGTGAGAAAAGTGTGCATGATTTTATCCAACTGTGTGAAAAATTTAAATTATTTTGCACAACAGGCAACCTTTTAATAATAGTTGCCGTGATGTGCGTAGATAAGGTTAAATTTATGTGTTTGATTCTGAGTTTATAAACCCCATATGGGCGAAGAAGAGTTACATCAACTGATCAATGGCTGCGTAAAGCAGGACAGAAAAAGTCAGAAAATGCTCTATAAGGCGTTTTATGGCTTTTCTATGGGCATTTGTCTCCGTTATGCAGGTAACCGTGATGAAGCTGCAGAAGTTATGAACCAGGGCTTTATGAAGGTGTTTACCCATATAGACAGGTTTGATACTTCAAGGCCGTTTAAAGCATGGATTGGCCGTATTATGATGAATGTTTCTATTGATTATTACCGGGCCAATTTAAAAATGGCTTATACCGAGGATTTGGAGAAGGCGGAAAATGTGAGCGAGGGAGACTTGACAGATAAAAATTTAAATTATGAAGATCTGCTGGCTATGATACAGCAGTTGCCACAGGCTTATCGTACTGTTTTTAACCTTTTTGCGATTGACGGATATTCGCATGAGGAGATAGGGGAAATGTTAAATATTAATCCGGGCACATCAAAGTCAAACCTGCACAAAGCACGTCAAAAACTAAAACAAATGATATTAAAAGCAGAGGAAACTGCTAATAAAACCAATTACAACAGGGGTATGGATTTTAACCCGATTGTGGCCTATAATGGCATCGATGTAAGGAACACTTTTTTTAATAATGGTATCAGGGGATGAAAAGCGAAGACGATTTAGATAACATTTTTAAGAGGAGGCTGGAAGACCCGGCAAATCATCGCGCTTTTAACGAGGATGACTGGGACGCGCTTGAGCAAATGCTTGACAAGGGCAAAAAACGCCGTGGAATTGTTTACTGGTTGCCAATTGCAAGCGGGATAGCGGCGATGCTGCTGCTGTTTTTAGGATGGTGGTTTTTTAAACCTAATGTAAAGGATGATAATACAGGAGGGCAACAACAGGTTAAGGTTAAGCCCGCTGCGCCTAAAACAAATCCCGGAACCAGTGGTGGGGTTACACCGCAATCACCAACAGACAGTTTATTATCACCTCGTCCGGCAGGCAACAGTAATATAGCTGTCAACAGCAATACCAGTAATCATGTTCATGCCGGTCAAATAAACTTGGTACCATCTGTGGCCGGTTCCCACCATAATATTCCCGGTGTAAACAAAAAGGAAATTAGCCGGGATACTATTATGCAACACGATCACGCCCTGATGGCAGGTACCGAGCCGGCTGGTAATAATGGTACTATTTCAAATTTGCTGGCAAATAGGGCGTTATCACTTGACATACAATCTTCTCCTTTAGCTGTTCCAGATTTTAAAACAAATATTGAAAGGCAACCTTTTCAAGCACCTGCAACAAAACCTGATAAAAAAATAACTAAACAGAGCTTTGGTTACCGGCCGCAATGGGCTATTACGGCGCTGGCATCATCTGATGTTAATGGTACAAATTCTTTTCAGGGAAAAGTTGGCAGCAACTATGGTTTACTGCTTTCATTCGGTGCTACAAAAAAATTAACTATTACAAGCGGCGTTGTTTATTCGTCAAAACCATATAGTACAAGTTTTTCAAATTACCGTACCGCGTATAATTTCAGGCAGGATCCAACCGATGTAACTGCCGATTGTAAAATGCTTGATATTCCTATAAATATCGGTTACCAGGTTTATGGTAATGTGCGCAACAAGCTTTCTGTAGGCACAGGTTTGTCATCATACCTCATGCTTCATGAAAAATACAGATTTAATTATGCGGATGGCAACAATGGCGGGGTATGGCCTCAAACCTACACCGTGCCTAACAGCAAAGGATATCTATTAAGCATTATTAATATTAACGCTACATATGAACATAAAATAAACTCAAAGTTTGGTGTAAGCGTTCAGCCATATATGAAAGTGCCCATCTCCGGAGTTGGATATTCTGATATCAAATTGCAATCGACAGGTGTAGCGGTAGGCGTAACTTATAACATTAATTCGTTTAGAAAGCCTTAAATGGTTTCCGGTACGTTTGCTTCTGTAGGGGTTGCATTCACTTTATACTAAATGGAATTATTATCTTGCGCCACATTTACGCGCACAAGATCATTCGCCATGAAAAAACTACTGTTTTTTGCACCTCTGTTGTTATTGTTTTCATGCGGGCAGGGCCCGGCGCAGCAGCTCGAAAATAAAAAGCTCAATCACCTCGCTGTCGAATATGTAAAACTTGGTTTAACTATAGGACAGTATGATGGTGATTTTGTAGATGCCTATTATGGCCCGGACTCATTGAAGCCTAAACAGGAAGCACTGAAAACTTTCCCTAAGGATAGCTTGCTGGCATCGGCAAATAGCCTGATGAATGATCTGCGTACCATCGCCAATACTTCAAAAATTGATACTAATAAGATCCGCGCTAATTGGATGGCCGATCAGTTGATTGCTTTCAGTCGCCGGATCCGTATTTTTTCGGGAGAGGAAAGACCTTTTGATGAAGAATCGCGCGAGTTATTTGGTGTAGCTGCCCCGGTTTATACCGATGATTTTTTTAAGGGGCAGATAGCCCTGCTCGACAGCATTTTACCGGGCAAAGGAAACGTGAACGACAGGTTTCAAAAACTGGCCAATAAGTTCATTATCCCAAAAGATAAATTAGACCCTGTTATAAAAGCGGCTATTGCCGAAGCCCGCAAGCGTACAATTGCCCATTACCAACTACCCGCCGGCGAAACATTTACGCTGGAATATGTAACTAATAAGCCATGGTCGGGTTATAACTGGTATAAAGGAGGTTACAAAAGCACTGTACAGATCAATACCGATCTGAAGATTTTTATTGACCGTGCCATTGATGTGGGCAGTCATGAAAGTTATCCCGGACACCATGTATACAACATGCTGCTGGAGAAAAACCTTTATCATGATAAAGGCTGGGTTGAAATTTCTTTGTACCCATTATTCAGTCCGCAATCGCTGATTGCCGAGGGCAGTGCCAATTACGGTATTGAAGTAGCTTTCCCCGGTGATGATAAAATAAAGTTTGCGAAAAACGTATTGCTGCCGCTGGCCGGGTTAGATACAGCCGGTGCCGACCTGTATTTCAAGGCCCTCGCCATAAAAGGCACTTTAAACTATGCCCGCAATGAGGCTGCAAGGGGGCTGATCAATAATACCATGAGCCAGGATAAGGCGCTGTCCTATCTTAGAAAATACTGTCTCATGAACGATGAGACAGCTCAAAAATCAATCAGCTTTATCAAAAAATACCGCAGTTATGTTATCAACTATAATTACGGCCAGGATTTGGTGAAAAACTACATTGAATCAAACGGAGGTACTGCAAAAACTCCTGCAAAACGCTGGGAGTTGTTTGGAAAACTGTTGAGCCAGGAGGTTGCGCCGGTTAGTTTAGTGAAGAAATAAAAGTATAGGTTCCCCATAGAGGATTCTTGTAATGCCATGGCTTTATTAGCTATGGCATTTTTTATGGACGAAATGATATATGCAGGTAACGGATGAATATTTGTAAAATAATTTTTATTCATACATTTAGAGAGCGCCGTTACTAATCAGCTGCATTATGTATGCGGAAATGCATTGGGAACCAATTTTACATCCAATATTACCTGATAAATGATTAACGTCCGACATTTTATAGCCATGTGTTTTGTGGCAGGTATTTATGCGTCCTGCAAAAATCAGCAAGGCAATCAAAACAGTAACTATAGCGGCTGGCCTGCCTATGCGGGTTCAAAGGAAGGTTTACGGTATTCATCCAATGATGAAATTACTTTAAATAATGTAAACAAGCTAAAAGTGATGTGGACTTTTGGCACAGGCGATAAGGACACTGCCAATCGCAGCCAAAATCAATGCAACCCAATTATGGTTGATGGTATTTTGTATGGTACCAGTCCTAAATTGAAGCTGTTTGCGCTGAATGCTGCTACAGGCCTGCAAAAATGGCTGTTTGACCCCGCAAAGGATGATACCACCAATAACGGCGACCCGATGGCTTATTATAAAGTGAGCCGCGGAGTAATATACTGGCAAAATGATAATGGCGGCGAAAAGAGGATTTTCTACAGCGTGGGTGCTAAAACCTGGGCTATTGATGCCGAAAACGGCACTCCGGTGCGCTCATTTGGCAAGGGTGGCTATCTCGACCTTACTAAGAATTTAGACAGGGATACCAAATCATTTGTCGCAGGAACTACGCCCGGCGTGGTTTATAAAGATGTATTGATTGTTGGTGATCGTGTATCGGAATCAGCCGATGCGGCTCCTGGACATGTGCGTGCTTACGATGCACGTACAGGAAAGTTAAAATGGATCTTTCATACCATACCGCATCCCGGCGAAACAGGTTACAGTACCTGGAAAGACACAGCAGCTTATAAGAAATTTGGTGGGGCCAATAATTGGGCGGGTATGGCTTTGGATGAAAAGCGAGGGACTGTGTACATTCCAACCGGCTCGGTAGGCGGTGATTTTTATGGAGGGTTCAGGAAAGGGCAAAACCTGTTTGCCAATTCATTGCTGGCACTTGATGCAGCTACAGGTAAGCTGAAATGGTATTACCAGTTTGTGCATCACGACCTGTGGGACCGTGACCTGCCTGCTAATCCAAACCTGGTAACAATTGTTAAGGAAGGTAAAAAAATTGATGCTGTAACACAAATCACCAAGCATGGTTATGTATTTATGTTCGACAGAACGAATGGTAAACCTATATTCCCGATAGTGGAAACACCTGTCCCAACCAAAGCCCTGCCCGGCGAAGAAGTTTGGCCTACGCAACCCATCCCAGCTTTGCCGAAACCTTTCGCCCGGCAAATGTTTAATCCCGAAGATGTTACCGACCGTACGCCCGAAGTGCACCGGGAAATGATCGCCAAATATAACCAGGTTAAAAACCGGATCATGTTTACCCCGCCAAGCAAGGAGGGAGGGTGGATCTTCCCCGGTTTTGACGGTGGGGGTGAGTGGGGCGGCGCTGCTGTTGATCCTGAAAGTAAGATACTATACGTAAACTGTTCAGAAATGCCATGGGCGCAGGTAATGATCGATGTACCTAAAACCGACACTAACGATCATTCGCCGCAGGCATTGGGACATGTGGTATATAATACGAATTGCATCGGCTGTCACGGTGCCGAACGGAAGGGAAATGGCGCCTCTTATCCATCGTTGGTAAACATCGGCAAAAAGTATACTGCCGATCAGGTGAGCAGTATTATTGCCGCCGGCCGCAATATGATGCCATCATTTAAACAAATTTCGCCTGCGGATAAAAAGAACCTGCTTGCTTTCCTGCTCAATATCCCGGAAACTAAGGCGGCGAAAGAAGTAGCCAAAGAGCCAACCGGCAATCGCGCCGCCAGCTCGGCCTCTGAAAAGAAAATGGTTGACGAAGTACCTTATACCATGAATGGTTATAACCGTTTTTTAGATAAGGATGGCTATCCCGGTATAAAACCGCCGTGGGGTACACTTAACGCTATCGACCTTACATCGGGCAAATTGCTTTGGAAAGTGCCGCTGGGTGAGTATGCTGAGTTAACCAAAAAAGGAATCCCCCTAACCGGCACCGAAAACTATGGCGGGCCGGTGGTGACCAAGGGTGGCCTGGTATTTATTGCAGCAACCAAAGATGAAAAGATCCGTGCGTTTGATAAACGTACCGGCAAAGTGGTTTGGGAAGCTAATTTGCCGGCGGCGGGTTATGCTACCCCGGCAACTTATTCAATTGATGGTAAACAGTACGTAGTTATTGCCTGTGGCGGTGGAAAAATTGGAAGTAAGTCGGGAGATAGTTATGTTTGTTTTGGATTAACCGACTAACACCTCATTATGGATTTATTTGAAGCAGTTTTTGATTTGTACGAACAGATACGGTTAAAAGCCGAAAATGATTTTCAGGATCTGATCAAATGCCAGTACACGCAGCAATGTTATAGCGATAATGGTGCTTTTTGCCTTGTGCTGGAGATCACTGTTTTAAAAAATATCTCCGATGACGATTACGGGCTGGTGTTTGCTATCAACGCTCAAACAGAACCTAACCATCCCGATCATAAGAGCGATACAAATGGCATCTTTTTAATCGCCGATGTACATCATGGCGATAATAAGGTGATCAGTAATTTGGATGAGATTGTTTTTGACCCGCAGAATGAAGATGCTGTTCAGGAAGGTTATGCTAAGATTGAGCAATTTGTTAAACCGTTTATCACGAGCGTGAGTGATCTGCTTGTACAGGGTTATGATATTAAGGTAGAGGATAATTCGGTAAATTAGGGATAATCACCCACATTAAAACAACGTCATTATAAGGTATGAAACAATGACGTTGTTTAAGGTCTTTTAGTTGACGGTCGCGAGCGGCCTTTCCTAAAACTGCTCCTCATAAACCGCTCCTCCCGGCGTTTCCAATTTATATTGCTTAACCTCCCCCGGCCCTTCAAATTCAAAACGGATACCTACAATGCGGCCCATGGTGTGAGCCTGTTTAAATTCAAAGATCTGTTTGTTGTTAAGATATATTTTCAGGTAGTGGTCTTTTACCGAACAACGCAGGTTTTGAAATTGCGACATGTCTGTACCAAAGGCGCTCAGGTCATGGTTTTTTCCATCAACCCATTCTTCACCGGTTAAAATGCCCATATCGGCGATGCATCCTTTGTTTACTATAGGGATCACAATGGCGGTGCCGTTACCTAAAATGGTAAGGTCGGCTTTGGCGCAAGCCGATTGGCCGGGTGTTGAGGTATTGCGCAGGGTGCAATCCATAGTGAAATTATCTGCGTTAATTCCCGGAAATTCGCGAATGTTGGCAAACTTTACCCTGGTATTGTTAAAAACAGGTGTTCCTGATTTTTGCTCCATGACATCTGCTGTAATTCCCATAAAGCCCTGCCCTTTAATTTCTTCCGGCGAAAGATAAACAGGTATCGGTTGGTGATCAAGGATGCCTTTCCAGCCCTTGGTTTTAATAAATACCGATGTTTCCTTCCGCACATGTTTGTCTACAATGAGCTTAGCTATAAAATAACCGGGATCATAATAGATAGAGGTATACTGTTTGCCGTCACCGGGCACCTGTTCGCGGCGATTCGGGTCCCACGATTGCTGAATAAAAACGCTATCCGAATGAAATGCTGAGGCATCATAATTAAATACGACCGAGTTGGGCAAATCGTCAGAAACTTTTTTGCTCGTGAACTTTATTGAGCCGGGATCAATTGGTTTATTGCGCTTGCTGCTCATGAAAAACAATGCACCCAATACCAGCAGCAATGCGCTGCCAAGCCATATATACTGTAAACCGGGTTTGGGAAGAGGAACCACAACTGCGGTATCTGAATCATTTATTTTAACCGGCTGTTCAATTATGCCGTTAACCTGGTGGTGCTGCCTGAAATCGCGCCAGCTGGTGTAGTCGAGGAAACGGGCAAGAGCGTTCAGCGTCGCTGCATTGGGGAAGCTTTCGTAACGCACCTTACCCCAGATCCTTTTCAGGGTTGATACACTGAGCTGTACCCGTGTTTTATCAAAGATCTGCTGGCTGAGTTGCTCAAAATCATCATTGCCCCAAATACTGCTATCGCCCCAGTTTAAAGTTCGCTCGATAAGCTGCCGGCATAGCAAAAGCAATTGTTTTTCCTTTTCCATTTGATCTACAGGTAATAATGTGGTTTAAAAATCCCTAAAATGCTTTGAACAAACTTGAACTTAACTTGAAATACCGCCCGTGCTTTATTTGTAATGACAATTTGCAAGTTTTGATTAAAGTTAAATCAAAACCCATGAACAACAAGATTTTATTGTTTGCCACACTAAGCATGACGCTCGGTAGCGGCTTTTGTTACAGCCAGCAAAAAAAAGTTACATATGATATTAACCAATTGCTGAAGGAAAATAAACTGGTGAAAGCCTATCCCCGCCAAACTGTTAAAGAACTTACCGGCGGCAGTAAACAAGGCCTAACATTAGATGGTATTTTATGGCTTAAGGATGTGGATTTTAAAACAGGTACTATTGATATCGATTTGCGCGGCAGAGATGTTTTTCAGGAAAGCTTTTTAGGCATAGCTTTTCACGGGGTTGATACTACAACCAATGACGTTATTTATTTTCGCCCTTTTAATTTTCAAAGCACAGATACGCTTCGCCGCAAACATACGGTACAATACATTAGCGAGCCGGATTTTCCCTGGGATAAACTCCGTAAGGAACATCCGCTGGTTTATGAAAATGCCGTAAATCCATTTCCTTTGGCCGAGGCCTGGTTTCATGCGCGCATTGTAGTTAATGCCAATGATATTATTGTGTATGTTGACCATTCCGATCAACCATCGCTTACTGTAAAAAAACTGAATAACCGGCAAAACGGGCTCGTTGGCCTTTGGTCGTCCGGCCTGCCGGGCGATTTTGCCAACCTTGTTGTTACTCAATAAGTATAAATCAACCATCATCATGAAAAAATTAGTCTTAATGTTAACGCTGTTTGCTGCCGTAAAAACACAGGCACAGCAAAAGCACCAGGTTTACAACCTTTCGGTTGTAAACCCTAAACAATGGATCATCCCTAAAAACGATACGCTTGGCTATGAGCTGGGCACTTTCCAGGGGCAAAAGGCGTTGCTCATCAAACGGAAAATCGGCGACTACAAATCTGCCAGTTTAGCGTATAAGCCGGGTTTAAATTTCAAGGATGGGATTATTGAAATGGATGTAGCTTGTGTAAATCCTAAAGGAGGCTTTGTCGGTTTGGCTTTTCATATCCGGGATGCCCATAATTACGAAACAGTTTATTTCAGGCCGGGGGCATCTGGTACCATTAATGCCATCCAGTACATGCCCGAAAAAAAGGCCGAGTTTAACTGGTGGGACTATGAGGCAACAAAATACCAGGCTAAAGCCATAATTCCGCAAAATAAATGGTTTCATGTTAAAGTGGTGGTTCGGGGCAGCAAAATGGAGGTGTATGTGGATAATGCCCCGAAGCCGGCTATGGTGTACACCCCGCTTGATCCATCATTGAAAAGCGGTGCGGTAGGTTACTGGCACGGCAACTGCCCCCAGGGTGCTTATAAAAATCTTGTTGTAACGGCTTTTAACTAAGAACTATGGTGAGGGATTTATGCGCTCTCTGTCCGGACTTGCAAAGTTTTTAAACTTCGTAAGTCTTCAACTGCAAAAAATCGCCCTAACTACATCGATGTAGTAGAAATATATAGTCAAATGGCTGTCCGGTGCTTGTTTTTATTGAACCAAAATCTGCACTTTTATAACTTGAAATGTGCCCTGCATAAGCACTTTAACCAGTTATTTATAGTCTATGAAATTTAAACACCTGTACAAATCAACAATTACTGCATGTTTATTAGCGCTGAGCCTCAATTCTTTTTCGCAAAATAGTTTTAAACCCCAAAAGGCTGTATTGGCAATCATCAAAAAAAACTTTGCTGATGCGGATGTACAATATAAGTACATGGCCAAACAATTTGGACCTGAGCAGTTCCCAAAAACGTATCACCCTACTACCGACAAGTTTGAAACAAGCAATAGCAGCTGGTGGTGCAGTGGTTTTTATTCAGGTACATTACTAAATCTATATCAGCAAACTAAAGATGCTGAGCTGCTTAACCAGGCTAATGAAAACTTGAAAGGCCTCGAAAAAGAACAATATAATAAAGGGACGCATGACCTCGGCTTTATGATGTATTGCAGCTTCGGTACAGCAAACCATCTTGAGCCGAAACCTGAGTACAAAGAAATTCTGATTAATAGTGCCAAATCACTTTCAACCAGGTTTAACCCAACGGTTGGCTGTATCCGTTCATGGAATTCAAAGGCTAATGATTTTTTGGTGATCATTGACAATATGATGAACCTTGAACTCTTGTTTTATGCTACCAAGGCAACCGGCGATTCGAGTTTTTATAAAATAGCGGTTACCCATGCTAACACCACTATGAAAAACCACTTCCGCCCAGATTTTAGCTCGTATCACGTAATTAATTACGATGAACAAACAGGAGCCGTAAAGGAAAAGAAAACCGCGCAAGGCTTTGCTAATGAGTCGGCATGGGCAAGGGGACAATCATGGGGCTTATATGGCTATACAGTTATGTACCGCGAAACTAAGGATAAAAAATACCTTGAGCAGGCAAAAAATATAGCTCATTTTATATTGACAAATCCAAACCTGCCTGCCGATAAAATACCTTACTGGGATTATAATGCACCAAACATCCCCAATGCGTTGCGCGATGCTTCTGCGGCATCAGTTATGGCCTCGGCCTTGCTTGAACTTTGCCGTTATGTTGATAAAAAGGATGGCCGGGAGTATTTTAATACAGCTCAAACCATTATAAAAAACCTGTCGGCACCAGCATATAAAGCAGATTTGAACACCAATGGCGGGTTCATTTTGAAACACAGTGTAGGCCATTTTCCGGCAGGTACCGAAGTTGACGTACCTTTAACTTATGCCGATTATTACTTTGTTGAGGCTATGCAGCGTTATAAGGCTTTTGCCAAATAATGCTATATTTAGCCCATGGCATTAGGTAAAGGCAGACTGGAAGCATTTAGTGATGGCGTAATAGCCATCATTATTACCATTATGGTATTAGAGTTGAAGGTTCCGCACGGTGAAAGCCTGGAGGATTTGAAGCCGCTTATCCCTGTTTTTCTAAGTTACCTGCTCAGCTTTGTTTATGTGGGTATTTACTGGAATAATCATCACCATACGATGCAGGCTGTACGGTCGGTAAATGGTAAAATATTGTGGGCTAATTTGCATCTGCTGTTCTGGTTATCGCTCATACCCTTTGTAACCAGTTGGATGGGAGAGACCCACCTCACCCAATGGCCGGTTTTCTTTTATGGTGTGGTGCTCATCATGAATGGTATTGCCTATCGCATCCTGGCCTTAATGCTCATTAAACATCATGGAGAAGACTCTTTGATAGCAAAGGCCTTCGGAAATGATTTTAAGGGGAAAGTTTCTGTGATACTATATGCGGCTGCTATTTTATGTACCTGGTTAAACCCAACTATAAGCGTTGTAATTTATGTACTGGTAGCAGGCAGTTGGTTTATACCCGATAAGCGTTTTGAACGCCTTCTCGAATCGCAATAGTTTTACAGGTTGTGAATATATGCCAACATCAGCCCAACAGAAAATTGTGAGGCTTTGGTACATCCCGGATCGGCACCTAAATAATTTGCTACATTAGAGTTATCGTCTTACAGCGACGTTTATTTTTACGGCTTACTTCTTTGGCTGGTATAGCTGGTTGTAAAAGATGCTCAATCCGTACCTTGCCGATTTCCATTTTTCGTCAAGTGCTGCCGGAACCGGGCCGGGGCTTTGGGCAAAGTTGCCGGTAATGATGTCCATATCACCATCGCCATCGATATCGGCTTTCTCAAGAGTGAGGGTTTTGATCGGTACCTCACTTTTTTGAATGTAAGGTTTAAAGATAAATTGGTCTTTATTAATGTTTTCGAGGTAAACGAATGATTCATCTACCAACTTGCCAAATTCAGGAAAAAAGGAGGTTGCCACAAAATCAATATCGCCGTCCTTGTCAAAATCTTCAGCCAAAACCCTGGTTACGCCATATATCGGGTAAAAGAATTTTTCTTTAAAAACATCGGCGCCCTGGTTTATGTGCAGCCTGATGCCATGATATGCCTTCAGAATATTGGAGTAATCGGCATTATCGCCATGTACTGTTACAATATCAGTAAGCCCATCATTGTTATAATCAACCAGGGCCATATCTGTAGTACCGTAATCAGGCGGGAAACGTAACACACGTTTAGTTTTAAATTTAAGATTGTCCTTTTGATAAAATATATAAACGCTCTCGTCCCCCTGCGAAAACATAGCCACAATGTCTTTCTTGCCATCGCCATTCATATCTTTTATATAGCACTTGATAGCGCCGGGCAAGGGCAATAAGACATCTTCAATGTATTTACCGGCTTTGTTCTTTTTAAAGAGCGATAAGCTTCCCAATTTATTGCCAAAGTTACATACCACAATTTCGGATGTACCGTCATTATTAAGGTCGTTAATTTTGATACATACCGGGCGGTGCAATTGCGTAAGGATAGGAGCAACACCGGTATCCGCCAGCTGAGCGTATGAGCCGGTGCTGAGTTCGGTAGGGTATAGTTTACCTATCTGGGTAAAGTATGTGTTATTCATATAAAAATTGAAATCAACAACCGGACCCTGACTTTTTATGGTTTTTATTACCCCTTTATTATATTGCCAGTTTAGCACCTGGTTGTAAAAATTACCTATCCAAAGGGTTTTGGTTGTGCCGTTATATTTAAGCCCGGTGATGAGTGAGGGGGCCTTATTATCAATCTGTACATCTTGTCGTACAAATTGGGTAAGCGGACTGTTCCGGGTGAGGCGTTTTTCATCAGTACTTACGCTATCAGGAGCATTACTGATAATATAATCCCTGATCTTAACCCATTCAGCATCAGTGCAAACCGGTCCTTCAGGAATAATGTTGTGTTTTTTAACAATGGCTTGCTCTTCATCGGATAATCCCTTGAACGGATCGTAATTGGGATAAATGATTCCCATACGGGCAGCCATAACCGGAAGCACATGGCCTGTCCAGATCTCTTTGGTAAGACCGGCCGGATCGGGTGCTAAATGGCAAACTGTACAATGGCGTAAAAACAACACGCGACCTTCTTCATCCATTGCCACAGCAGCGGACTTTGTTTTTACAGTGAATGAATTAAGTCCAAGGAGCCCGGTAATGATGAAAAGTAATAATAAAACCGTTCCCCTGGTGCGCATAATTAAAAGCTGTTTGCTTTTAACTACGTTCTAATTACCCAAATAGTTTACTCCGGCTGCTTTTAATTTTTTTATAACCGCTGCTGCCACATCGCGCCCCTGCTGATTGCCGTTAACAATGGCATCATTAAAATGAATACCGCCATAAAAGCGCGACAAAGAAGCTTCTTCAGCCGCCTGCTTAAATGATTTGAAATCGCGGGGGCCAACACCGTAGGGGATTTCCGAATCATCTGTGTAAGCAAAATTATCACCCAACAGATAACTTAATACTCCGGCCGACGAATTTGACAACACGGCATGGCCGCTTGGATATTCCGGAAATGGCGGGGTTTGCAGCATGGGCACCCATCTAATGTCAATGTATTTGTTGATATAAGTTTCGGGGCGGATGCCGTTACTGCGATATTTTTCGTCCCAACAACTGATAAATGCATCCATTTCGGTCATGGCAACCAGTGTTGCTACCTGTATCGATTTATCAAAACTAAGCCCGGCTTTTTTTACGGCAATACCAACAATGTTCATCCAGTGTCCACCCGGACTTATTTTTTTAAAACCGATCATCATGTGCCCTGATGTGGTAACCGCAAAGGGGTTGCAATCCCAAAAGTTGGCAATCATAATTTGCTCGGCTGACATGTTTTTGGATACCTGGTAAACTGCATATGCTTCCTTGTAAAAGTCGCTTGTGCTGTCAGTGCTGAATACGGCAGGCCTAACAGGCACAAACTGGTCGGACGAGTCGATAAACATTGGCCGAATAGTTTTCCAGTTAGGCTCAACGGCCTCCATGTACATTGGCGGGGTTGGGAACCAGTTTTTACCGCCTTTTATAGGTGAATACCTGAGCCGACCGCTCAGCTTGTTGTAATTATCGGATTTGGAATAATTGACAACCTTGGCAGTCATTTCGGTGGCAGCAGCTATCGATTGTTTGATCACATCTTCGGTTACGCCGTTATCTTTAAGAAGGGTTACATATTTATCCTCATCATCCTGCAGCATAAAACCCGATGGGAGCATCTGCTTTCCTGTTTCCAGTATACAATACATAGCGGCTATACGATAATCATACTTATCAGCCGGGATGCTGATCTGGTTATCTTGTGTGTAACTTTTGATGAAATTGCCAACCGGTATTGTCTGTTTATTGTTGAGGCTAACCAAATTATAAGCCCCCAGGGTTACATAAGCATAATAGCGGGAGGCAGCGGGTGGGTTTACCACATCATGGATCATAACCGCCGAAATAGCGTTTACAGCCTGATCGATATGCAAGTACGGAAGAATGTTTTTTTTATTCTTTTGCGCATAAGCTGTTGTGCTTATCAGCGCTAAAAACAATATGGATATTTGTTTGATCATCTGTTTTAATTTTAGTTTCGAGTCCCAAGCCTTAAGTAAGAAGCCAGTAGTTCCCTAAAACACTAATGCCCCTCGATTCCAGACTTTAGACTTCTTACTTAAGGCTCAAGGCTTAGTATTTATAAAACTGCAAAGCCTGGCCCGATGCACCTATCATTACATAATTTGCGCCGTTTATTTTTATTTCCGTGGCCGATTTTACGTCACCGTTTACTGATAGCCCTGCAACCGATTGGCTTTGGTAGGTGAAATTACCTTTCCCGTCGCCGGTAAGCAGGCAGCCATAATTTGCGTCAAAGCTTCCCAATTTCAGGCGGTTATCTGAATGGTTGCCCAGCAGCAGGAAGTCTGTTTTACCGTCATGATTAAAATCGCCGGTGAGGATCTCTGATACCGATGAATATTGGGCCTGCAACGGCAGCTCAGCTTTTACAAACTTTCCACCACGGTTCATGAACAGGCATGTTGCAACCTCATTAGCTGTAAGCTTAGTAGCTTTAGCAAGCTCTTCGGGCGTGAAAATATCTTTCATGGTAGCATCACAATAAGCTTTATATGAAGCGAACCTTTTACGCATCGGGTAAATCTGGTCGTTCAGTTCGTCGCGGCTTACAAAAGGGTAGCTTACGCCCTGTATATAAAAGTTAAAAAACGGATCGATTGAGCCGTTGCCGTCAAAGTCGGCAAAATACATTTCGGCTGGTTCCGTTTGGCTGGCATGGATCTGCGTGTTTTCACCAAGATTGCCTGCTATGATGTCCGGTTTACCATCGCCATCCACATCAGCAATGGTTAGCGTATTCCAGAAACCGGTAACGGAATGATCAAAGTATTTGGCTGTTTCATCAACAAAACCGGCTTTGGTGTTAGTAAAAACCATGATGGGCATAAATTCGCCACATATTACCAGGTCTTTACGGCCATCGCCATTCAAGTCGGCCCATTGAGCATCTTTGATCATACCTATGCCTGTAAATGGTGCATCGGTAATTTCAAAATGACCGCCGCCTGTATTGGTAAGCAGGTAGCTTTTTGGTGCAGATGGATAATAACCCGGTGTAACGTTTGATCCAACAAACAGGTCAGTTTTCCCGTCGTTGTTATAATCACAAGGGCGTACACATGATTTACTGCTGGCGGTTAATATCGGGAGGGAGGTACTTGAAAAGCTGAAATTGCCTTTACCATCGTTCAGATATAGCTTGTCCTGCAGCTCATTGGCGCCGGGTTCTAATAGTGAATAGCCGCCTTTGGCTATGTACAGATCGGGAAAACCATCACCATTGGCGTCAAAAAACGCCGCTGCTGATGTGTTTTCTTTGTTAACATCTGATATTTCCTGATTGGTATAATTACCACCTGCTTTTTGAATAAACATCTTACCCGGTGTGTTCTGATCGCCGGCAATAAATAGATCCTCAAGACCATCTTTGTTTACATCAGCTTTGGCTATCACCGGCCCTGTTTTTGAGCTCATGAACAGCATCAAAGGCTGGCGCTTAAAATCGTTGATGCTGTTTTCGGTATGGGTATAATCAATAACCGGTTTTGCCAAACTAAAAACTGATTTAGTGGTGGTTTTTCCATCAGTTTTAAATATTGGGTTACCTGTTTTATAGGTGACGTTTAAGCGCTGATTAGTTTTAACATTTGTAAGTAATTGCGATGTTTGATCGGGCCAGATAATCCGTACTGAATCTGCCTGCTGCTGATCGCCCAATCCAAAATTTAAAACTGTGGATACGCATGAAAGATATCCCCTGTTAGGGTTAACCTCCTGGTATTGTACTTGTTTACCGCTGTATACAAATACTTTTGAGGCTATGGCGTTAGTATTTCCTTCCGGTTGTTTAAGGTTTATTGCCAGGTAATTCTTTTTGCCGGTTTCCATGGTCATGTTTTGTAATATGGAAGCCTCGCTGTTGATGTTATTGGTAACCAGGTCAAGATCGCCGTCGTTATCAAGGTCGGCATAAACCGAGCCGCTGGAAATGCCACCTTTATTGATCCCCCAGTCCTGTTTTTTATCGGTGAAGGTAAGGTTATGATTATTTTGGTAAATATAGTTTGACAGGGTAGTAGAGGGCATAGCTTTAACCAGGTCCATCAGCAGGAATGGTTCACGGTTCATCGCTTTTTTGAGTTTATAATCGCCCCAGTACCGTAAAAAGTCCTTGTTGGTATAATCGCGGAAGTAACCGTTGGAGATGAAGATGTCTTTGTAGCCGTCGTTGTCAAAATCGGCAATAAGCGGGCACCAGCTCCAGTCAGTATTGGAAACACCTGCCAGCTGACCAATTTCGCTGAATGTGCCATCGCCGTTATTAACCTGAAGCATGTTACGCATGTATTGCTTATAAAGGTTCTGGTTCAGCATCAGCTCAAACGATTCGTAGTTTTCCTGTAGTTGTAACAGCTTTTGACGCCGGTTATCGGGCGGCAGCATATCAAGCGTCATCATATCAGGGAGGCCGTCGTTATTGATATCGGCAATATCAACGCCCATCGAAAACTGCGACAGGTGTTTAAAGCACTTTTTGCTGTCTTCTGTAAAAGTTCCGTTTCCGTTGTTTATATATAGGTAATCGGGTTCGTTGTAATCGTTGGTTACATAAATATCCTGTAAGCCATCTTTGTTCATATCGGCAATGGCAACGCCAAGGCCAAAGGTGAGCGGATTTTGAATGATACCCGCTTTTTTGGATACATCAACAAAATGACCGCCCTGGTTTTCAAAAAGTTTATTGCTGGCCAGTTCGTCGGTTTCGGCTTTGGCCTGCGCAAATTCAAGATTGCTGATCTTTTTTACGTTATGGTTAAGCAGGAACATATCCAGTTTGCCATCGTTATTATAATCAAAAAACACAGCCTGGGTGCTATAACCCGGATCATCAAGGCCGTATTGTTTGGCCATTTCAACAAATTTACTGTTGCCTTTGTTGATGAAAAGCTGGTTGCGGCGTTTGGCATTATCACCAAGGCCGGAGTAACACACATAAATATCCAGGAGACCGTCGCCGTTAACATCAGCCATGGTAACGCCGGTTTTCCAGTCGCCGGGCCTGCCCGCGAGGCCTGCGCCTGCCTGCTGGGTAATGTCTTTAAATTTTAGGTTCCCTAAGTTAAGGTAGAGTTTATTCTGGCCAAGATTGCTGGTAAAAAACAAGTCTTCAAGGCCGTCATTATTGATATCGCCAACGGCAACGCCACCGCCGTTGTACAGGTACTCATATGAAAGTACGTTCAGCTTTTCGTCTTCAACCAAATCATTACGAAATCTAATGCTGGTTTCTTCGGGGGTAAGCAGCTTAAAAAGCGGCTGCTGCGCATTACCGCGCACACTTTGTAATGTAAACAGGATAACAGCACAAAATGTAAAAGTGTTTAACCTTTTAAGTTTAAAATTAAAGAGGGAAGAAGAACAACACATCATCAACAGATTTTATTTTTCCGGGTTGCAGGGGGATTTAAATTTACTTATTTGTATTGATAATTGCCACCGGATTATTAATCCTTTTTGTTGTAAAAACTAAAAAACAAGGCTATGAAGCCATAGCCTTGTTTTTAAAGAGAATTATATAGGGGTATTATTTATCCCACCAGATTCTTGAGGTAAATGTATCACCACCTGAAAGGTTAGCGACAGCAGCCTTGTAATTTGTGCCATTAGTTGTGATCAGGTTAAGCGGATATATAATACGCCGAGGGATAGAACCGTCGGTAAACTGACCAACATATTTAACCGGTGTAAGCACAGGGATGCCTGTTCTTCTCCAATTTGCCCATGTTTCGTTATGGATAAACGTCGAAGATGTTTCAACATAATATTCCATATTGATTTGTTGCAATGCTGTAGCTGGCACCAATGGGTGAGCTGCTACGTAAGCTGCCGCCTTGGCCGCGTCAATAGTGGCAGCAGCATTAAATTGGGCAAGTTCTAACTGATTTGCTAAAAGTGCGTTTGCGTAGTGTACAGAAGCAGTACCAGTGTTCCATCCCCTTACTGCGGCTTCGGCAAGCAACAATTCTGTTTCACCATAAGTTAAGAGCATATTAATACCACTTTTATCAACGGGGCTGGTTGAAGTAGAAGAGGTATAATAAACCTGTAGCCTCGGACGTGAATATTTACCATCAGGTGCAGCAGCATCATTTGCAACAGAAGGATCAGCAGGTGAAGTGCCCGGATAACCAGGAGCTTTGCTGATATCAGTAGCTCCTCCATTTAAGTCATAACCGTTAGGCATACCATGTTGATATTTAGCAGTGTCATTACCTGGTTTGGTTTCATCTGAGTTTGCTGCTTTGCCAGTACCAGATGAAACTTCAGCAATTGCGCTGATCCGTAGCGTATCGTTAGTCGATTGCATATAGTCGATCAAAGTTTTTGACCAGCGTACTTCCCTGAAATCATCAGGAACAGTTAATGCATTGATAGTGCTGTTGGAATTACCGTTAGCGTTATCTGTTTTTACTTTAGCGTTATCAGCAATGCTGGTCATGGTACCGCCTGCATAAGCTTTTTCAACATACTTTTGAGCTGTAGCAGCATCGACTTTAGTTAAACGCATAGCAACACGAACCATTAATGAGTAGCCCAATTTTTTCCATTTGGTGATATCGCCGGTATAGAAAAGGTCAGAGCTTGGTTTGTCTTTTGAAGCATCCAGACCAGAGGTAGCGCCATCAAGATCAGCCAGCATGGCGTTATAAATATCCTGCTGCTTGTCAAACTTAGGGGTAAAGATCCCTTTTTTAGCCATACCCGCTTCAGAGTAAGGAACGTCACCATAAGCGTCTGTTACACGTTGTAAAATGAACACTTTCATGATGGTTGCAATTTTATTCAAATTGGCGTATTCTGCTTTGCCATCAGTTAGGTTTTTCATTTCCTGCACAAGTGTTTCGGCAGAGTAACCGCTGTTGTAAACCCTTGCTTTGTAATCATTAAATGAACCTTTATAGATGTATTTATCGCCGTTGCCATAATAATCGTAAGTTGAAGCTAACGATTGTGACCACATGCTTTGGTAAAGCAATTGATCGTAACCAGTTTGTGAATACTGGATTTGGGCTTGAGCCAAAAGAAAGTTAGGGTTAAACACAGCTGCTGAAGTAGCATTTGGGTTTGTGTTTATCTTGGTGAAATCTTTTGTACAACCCGAAACAAGAGCCGCGGCTAAACATAAACCGCTATATATGAGTCGTTTTTTCATCTCTCTGTTATTTTTTAAGTTTAAAGTTAACATTTATACCGTAGGTACGTGTGCTTGGTAAGCTGGTACCTTCAATACCTGCATAGGCAAGGCTGTTTGCAAAGCCCGATTCAGGATCAATGTTGTTGGTATGTTTCATGATTGTCCAAAGGTTACGACCTACTGCCGAGATAGTTACACCGCTAAATGGAGTGCCGGTAAGGAAGCCTTTGGTAAATGTATAACCTAAAGTAACCTGGCGTAATTTGATAAAGCTGCCGTCAAGTACGTTAAGAGCTGATACTCTTTGCGCTAAAGCCTGGTAGTAAACTTCGGCCTCAACTGATTTGGTATTTTTCTGGCCATCTTCAGTTACACCGTCACCTACCACACCTCCTTCACGACCTGGCAAAGTAGCTTTATTTAAACCGCGGTACATGCTGTAGTAGTTAGTTGCCGATAACACTTTATTGCCAAACCTGTAATCAACCAGGAATGATAAATTAATGTGTTTGTAGCTGAAATCGTTATTAAAACCACCATAATACTTAGGAACGGTAGTACCGTGAGGAGTACGAACACCATCTGACTCTGGCAGACCGTTTGCATCGAAAATAATCTGGCCGGATGAATTGCGTTTGTAATCGGTTGCCATAACTTGTGGGCCAGGCATGCCTACCACAAGTGCAAGATTCGCATTTAACGGCCTATAAGTACCTAAGCCTTGTGTCGTATTTAAATCGTCGGTTTTTAATATTCTATTATTCACATAGGTGAAATTGATAGATGGAGACCATGAGAACGAAGGTGTTTGAACTGGAGTTCCTTTTATCTCGATTTCTATACCCTTATTTTGAGTTGATTGAGTGCCGATGTAACGATTGTTATAGCCAGTTGCCACATCAAGATTACCTTTTAAGATCTCATCTTTAGTTTTACGATAGAAATAGGCAAGGTCTAAACTTGCACGGCCACCAAAGAATTTCATCTCAGTACCAATCTCTGTTTCAGTCAACGTATATGGTTTCAGGAAGTAGTTCGGAAGATCACCTGAAAAACCTCCGGTAACAACACCATTAACAGGATTGTTGATATTGTAATACTGTTGGGTAATGTAAGTGCTGCTTGGCTCGTTGCTGGTTTTTGCATATGATACACGCAGTTTACCAAAATCAAGCCATGATGGATGAGTAAATTCAGAGAAAATGAAACTACCTGCTACTGATGGCGTAAAAATACCTCCGTTACCTTTTACTACAACAGGATAAAGTGTACTGTAGGTATCATAACGGCCTGTAGTACTTAATACCAGGTAGTTTTTAATTGAGAAATCTGCAGTATAGTAAGCTGAGTTAACCCTTGATTGATAGAAGTTATAACTTGCAGCGTTTTTAGTTTGCAGGTTTGAATAACTGTAGAAATATGGCAAAATGAACGGACCACCGCTCAAGCTGGTGTATGTATAACTATTCCTGCGTTGGTTGGCACCTGCCGATATATCGAATGACAGGAGATCTTTTACGATGTCGTGTTTTACACCTAACAATGCGTCATAGTTTATTTCGTATTGCTGTGCAGTTGACTGTTCATCTAAACCGCCCGCGGCATTGCTTGAGTAAGCTGTACCGGTAGGAGTTACTTTAAAGCGGCTGTCATTGATGTTATCGTAACCAATACGTGCTTGCAAATAAATCCACTTAGTGAAGTCGTAACGGGCAGTTAATGACGAAATTAAACGTTTCCTGCCGGTGTTATTGATGAAGTTATTTGCGGCAAAGTAAGGATTGGTAACATAAATATCATTGTTCCACTGTTGCTCAGCTCCTGTAGCTGTTGTGCCAGGCTTTAAAGCAGCCTGATCTTCGTTAGCGGCAAGGAACAATACGTTGTTAGGGTTACCCGGGCCATCACTTAAGCTTGGCCTGTTTTTCGAGTTTTCAACCAAATAGTTAGCAACAACAGCAATGTTCAACTTATCGGTAACGTTTTGGTTAGCATTTAAGTTGAAGGTTTTCCTGTCTAAAGTACTATTTGGCACAATCGAATTGGCATGTAGGTCAGATAATGATAACCTGAAAGCGCCGGTTTCGTTACCGCCGTCAAATGATACGGTATTGGTGAAGGTGCTGCCTGTGCGGTAAAAGTCAAGATAGTTGCTTTTGTTTGAGTACGGGTACATTTTACCATCAAACTGGATAGTTGGTTTACCGTCCAGTTTCTCGCCCCAGCCTAAGTTGCCGGTTGATATAGCACTTGCCACATTGGCAGGCCTTATACCGTGTTCACCCTGGCCATATTGGGTTTGGAAATCTTCGTAGTTAATTGGTTTATCGAACTGCGTATTGCTGTTAACTTCAACACCAAAACCCGAATTTTTTTTACCGCCTTTGGTGGTAATCAAAATTACACCGTTTGATGCACGAGCACCATATAGCGCTGACGCCGATTGGCCTTTCAGTACAGTGATTGTTTCAACGTCGTCTGGATTGATATTGGAAATACCGTCGCCATAATCAGCACCACCCCATTCGCCCGATGTACCACGTGATGAGTTATCCATTGGTACACCGTTGATAACAAATAATGGAGAACCGGCCGAACCACTGGTTACACCACGTAGTAAGATACGTGCTGAAGAACCAGGACCACCGCTTACACCACTTATACTTAAGCCCGCTACGCGACCTTCTAATGAGTAGGCAACGTTTGTTTCTTTAGCTTTATCAAGCAAATCGCCTTTAACTGTTGATACAGAATAACCTAATTTTTTCTGTTCTTTTTTAATACCTAAGGCCGTTACTACAACTTCATTTAAGTTGGTGTTGGCGCTTAGTGTAATTGTGATTGTTGATTTACCTCCCACTGCTACATCTTTGGTAGCATAGCCGATGTAGCTTACTGTTAATACGGTGTTTGGTTGAACATCAAGTGTGAAATTACCATTGGCATCGGTTTGTGTACCTGTGGTGGTGCCTTTGATCCTGATGCTTACGCCTACGAGGGGTTCGCCTTTTTCGTCAACAACCTTACCGGTAAGTTTAGCGAAGTTTAAGTTAAAATTATAGTTTGATTTGGCATTTGCTTTTGGCGCTTCAGCAGCCGAAGCCTGCATATTCAAGAGCACCATACCTGCAAGGGCAAATTTACACAGGTTGAGGGATTTTGATACCCATGGCCTGTGTACACCCACCGGGTGTTTGAAAAATTTCATATTTTATTGAATTTAAAGGGAGTTAATAGCGAAGCGCCCTGGAAGCACAACGCAGTTATAAACATTCAAAAATCTTTTTCGGGGCAGTAATTCCCTCCGGGTAATTATCGCCTGTAGCGGGGAGAGTAAGCTTTTTTTACATAGGCATCAGTTTTCCTGGGTTTATTAATAATGTCATATAGTTTGGTTAATGGTCACCGTGCTAAAGGAAAAGCATCCTTTGTAGGGGCGCACTATGGTGATTTAAAGTGAGGACAATTAAATTTTAACGATTGCCTACAAACCCGTGAAAAATATTTTGGAATTATTAGTTACCGGTATTTTAAACTGCATAAGGAGAAAAGAGGGAGATAGAGGGCGGCGTGATATTAATCATGTAACGACGGATAGTCATTAGTCTTAAGTTCTAAGTCAAAAAACAATAAACTTAACTTTTTACTTGAGACTTAGTACTATTAACTTAACATTAATATTGCCCGCTGCCTGACATGATCATGGATGCAAGCTGCTCATCGCGGTCATAAATATCTTTGCGAAAATTGAGAAGATTATTTCTGTCGGTAAAGGCGGTAAAATAGGCGATAAATACAGGCATCTTTTGTTTGAGTGTAACCTGCTGTTCTTTACCCAGGTGCATGGCCTTATTAATGCGGGAGGTTGTCCAGGTGCTGTCGTATTTTAAAAGAAATGAAGCCAGTTTTACCGGTTCGCCAACGCGGATACAGCCGTGGCTAAACGCCCGAGACGATTCGCCAAACAACGACCTTGAAGGAGTATCGTGCAAATAGATACTGTAACTATTGGGGAACAGGAATTTTACCAGCCCCAATGAGTTTGCCGGTCCGGGTTTTTGCTGAATTACGGGAAGCCCGTTTTCCCGGCCGGTAATGACCATATTATGCTCGTTAAGATAATTGGGGTTGCTGCTCATGGCCGGCAACACTTCATTGCGCACAATACTTTCGGGCAGGTTCCAGTAAGGGCTGAATACCACATACTGCATTTCG
Source organism: Mucilaginibacter sp. SJ (assembly GCF_028993635.1). Taxonomy (NCBI): domain Bacteria; kingdom Pseudomonadati; phylum Bacteroidota; class Sphingobacteriia; order Sphingobacteriales; family Sphingobacteriaceae; genus Mucilaginibacter; species Mucilaginibacter sp. SJ. The sequence continues at coordinate 1,475,724 of NZ_CP118631.1, read as the reverse complement.
CCGTAGAATATTACTGTTTGATGCACTTTTTGCCCCACTACCACATTGCAGCTCCATAATAAGCTATCAGCATGATAAACATGCAGTTTAAATTCGGGGATATTTACGGCGAGATAGTCGGTAGTTAAACTTACAGGCAGCCAGCGGCAGCGCTCCATGTTCACAATGATCTGTTTGATCCGTGATTTGAGCGGTACATTCATTTCGGCAATAGTTCCGGGGCCGGGCAAGCCATCGGCGCTAAGGCCGTGCCTGAGCTGGAATTGGGTTATGGCTGCTTTGAACTCGTCATCAAACTTATTGTTGAGCGTATCGCCTTTAAAATCTTCCAGTTTATATAGGCGGGCTTTTATGCGGGCAACTACGGCGGACGAGTCTCCGGGTTTGAGTTTTTTGCTGATAATAATTGGTTCCCAGTTCTCATGGGCATCGAGCTGACGGTATTTGGCCAGGAAACTTTTTAGCAGGTCGTACTGGCGGTATACCGGCTCGCTTATAGCAGGGGTTTGTTTCGAAGTTTTTTTTAAGAGCGTATCCAGGTAATCATCATATGCTATCTTTTTACGCGGCAGGAACCAGTTTACCGAACGGCTAACCGAATCGCTCATACCCCGGAAAGCCAGCTTTGAAAACGCGAAATATTGGGCAGTGAGCATTAACTCGGTGCCGATATCAGGTTTTTTGACCCTTGTTTTTGAATGATTGTCAAATATCAGTGAGTCTAAATCTTTTTGATAGGGGATACCTTTATATATGCCTTCGTTTTGCAGGTTCATCAGCCTGTCGTTCAGGTTACCGGCCTGTTCAATTAAAGTACCTTTTTCGTACCATGCATAGGCAAATTTACGCTTACGGTAAAAACTCCGCAGATCCTGCTCATAGAGAGCCAAAGCGGGATGGCTTTGAAGAAATGTGACGATGCGGGTACTGTCAAATACAACTTCAGTTTGATCACTAAAGTTACCAGGAATGGTTTTTGTCCACTCTTTAGCCATTTTCTTTTTTAGGGAATCAGCTTTATAAATGTAATGTTTTTTGCTGTTGTTTTTGCAGTTGGAGAAGATTAAAACACTTAAAACAAATACGATAATATATTGCGGTTTCAACCTGTTCTGCATAGTTAATTTATTGGTTATACGGAACGCAAATTACAAGGTTTTGTTTTTAGAAAGGCAAGAGCATTGAATGTTAGCCGATATAAAATGCCTGCGGAGAAAAGGAATTTTGACGTTAAAAAGAACAGCGAAATATTTTTCAATAAATTCTACTAAGTTTATAGATATTATAGTATATTTGTCGTGTAACATTCAAAAACAGATGACGGGCAACAGTTTAACCACCAGCAACAAACATATACCAGCCGAAAACCGGGGCATGGTGTACATGCCCATGTGTTGCTGTTGTTGAAATTCTCTCCACTACAAGATAAGTTGTTACGCACCTTTAAATTTACTGACCTCAATTAATATATTTTTATGAACACATCCAGCAATGAACAATTAAGCAGCGCCACCCCGCCGGGCTTGCTCATGCGTTACCGGGTAATTTATGGATTATGCCGTTGTTGTTGAACAATGAAGCTCAACTACAATTACCTTAAAACATTATCCATAACATCATAAATCTATTTTAAAATGCAAACCACAAATAATAATAAATATCCTTTTTTCGATCTGCTTGAAGTTGTTGCCGAACCCGATCTTAAGTTTCGTAAACTGAAATCATTACATCCCGTAAAAGCGGGCAATTTGGTCCCTGAATTTAAGTTAAGTAACGATTATAGCCGCTGGCAGCAATTTTACAATGGTGCCGAAACACATGGCCCTATTTCGCAAAGGAATTTATTGAATAAGCCGCTGGTTATTTCTTTTTATTCGCGCCATTGGGGGCAGCAAGGTCTGGCGCAGCTTAAACAACTGAATAATTTGCAGCATGAGGTTAAGGCAAGCGGCGGCAACCTGCTTATCATTAGTGACGAGCACACCGAAGATCTTGAAAAATGGGCATGGGAACAAAGCCTCACCCTTAATTTTTATCACGATGCTGGTAAAGAAATAGCACAGCAATTCAGGGTGTATTCTGATGATTACCCGGTGTGGGACAGGTTTTCAGGCATTGACGAAAACGCGCCGTTATTGGCCACTTATATTATTGAACCATCAAAACAGGTTATCTACAGCCATATCGACTGGGATTTCCTGGGCACTTTTTCTGCCGAAGACATCATCAGCACTGTTTATGAATCAGCATTGATCAGTAATAGCCGCAGATCGGCATAAACATCCCGAAAGGTAAATCATCGGATAAAAAGACATCTCATGCGTTTAGTTTAGCAAACATATGAGATGTTTTTTGTTGTCTATTTACATTTTTAATTCAAATGCCCACCCCGCAGCCTGGCCTTGTAATAACTTGGCGTAATGCCCTCTATCTTCTTAAATGCCCGGCTAAAGTAGTTAAGGTTATTGAACCCGGCTTTAAAACAGGCTTCAGAGATACTGTTATGCGGATTGTTCATGAGCTGCTTGGCTAATTGGAGGCGCTCTTTAATGATATAGTCAACCGGCGAAATTCCCAGCTCGTGCCTGAACGCCCGGAAAAAGCTGGCTTTGCTCATGAAGGCCATCTGGCTCAGGGCATCAATATTAAGCTTATCGCTTAAATGCACCCTAATGTATTCCAGTACGTAGGCAAATCGGCTACTGCTTGATAGCTCGTGCAGGTTATCGCTGATCTCGTTAAGGTTTTGCATCTGCATAATGCGGATCAACAACTCTTTTAAAGTGAGATTAGCCAGCACATCTTTAGTCAATGCGTCGCCGGTACTGATGCGGATAAGTTTGTTAATAAGCTGGGCCAGCTCATAATTATTAAAAAAGTGGAACTGGTTATAATTCAGCTGCCATACCCGTTTATCTTCCCTCGGGTAATTCTCATTTAAAAAATCAAGCGTATTGGTAATTTCCTGGTGGTTAATAGCCAAAGCGGTGCACTGTGATGGCTGGTTGATAGTAGCCTCCGGGAAATCAATTTTCATCGTAATATTTGGCGGTACTATAACGGTTTCACCGGGGAGGTAATCAAACCCCGGTTTATCAAACAGGTGCATCACCTTTTTGCCGCGCAGCATGCTTGTTATTACCAGGTCGCTAAAAGTTAAGGGCACCAGTTCGCTGCGCTCAAAAGTTTCAAAAACGTTGAGTTCGCAATGGTTCATGGTATAAGCCTTGCGGTTTTCAACCAGGGTATTCAGTTCTTTTCCGTGTGAGAGGCTTAGTGGAGATAACAGGGTTTTGTTATTCATAGCCATTTATAATTTATACCAAATTAGGTATACTTATCATGATTAACAAGTGGGTGCAAAAAATGCGACCATTGTGCTACCTTTTGAGAGCATAATGCAAATGCCTTACGGTGAGGTAGCTCTACATTAGTGTTACCAAAAAAACCATAAAAATTATGAGCGCTGTTTCTAAACCATCCTTCAAGGATAAATACGACAATTTTATCGGCGGAAAATTTGTCCCGCCGGTTAAAGGCGAATATTTTGATAACGTTTCGCCTATCGATGGCAAAGTATTCACCAAAGCGGCACGATCAGGAAAGGAAGATGTTGAACTGGCTCTGGATGCCGCTCATGCCGCATTCCCGGCATGGGGCAAAACTTCGGCCGCACACCGGGCCTCTTTATTAAATAAGATAGCCGATGTTATTGAAGCCAACCTGGAGTTTTTGGCCGTTGTAGAGTGCATTGATAACGGAAAGGCCATTCGTGAATGTCGCGCTGCCGACTTGCCGCTGGTGATTGATCATTTTCGTTATTTCGCCGGTGTAATTCGTGCCGAAGAAGGCGGGATTTCCGAGCATGATGAATATACCGTAAGTATTTGTTTAAATGAACCATTGGGCGTAGTAGGACAGATCATCCCATGGAATTTTCCGCTGCTGATGGCTACCTGGAAAATTGCGCCCGCGCTTGCTGCCGGTAATTGCTGCGTGGTGAAGCCTGCCGAGCAAACCCCAACATCTATTATGGTGCTGATGGAACTGATCCAGGATATTTTGCCTCCGGGTGTTTTGAACATTATCACCGGTTTTGGTCCGGAGGCAGGTAAGCCACTGGCTTCATCGCCAAGGGTTGCCAAAGTTTCTTTTACGGGCGAAACCACAACAGGCCGCTTGATTATGCAGTACGCATCTGAAAACCTCATCCCGGTTACGATGGAGCTGGGCGGAAAATCACCAAATATTTTTTTTGAATCGGTGGCCGATGCCGATGATGAGTTTTTTGACAAAGCTGTTGAAGGCGCCGTATTATTTGCCCTTAACCAGGGCGAGGTTTGCACCTGCCCGTCGAGAATCCTGGTGCATGAAAACATCTACGATAAATTTATGTCGAAGGTGATAGAACGCACTAATGCTATCATTATGGGTAACCCGCTTGATGGGAATACCATGATGGGTGCGCAGGCATCTAACGACCAGTACGAAAAAATCCAATCGTACCTGAAAATTGGTAAAGAAGAGGGAGCGGAGGTACTTTGCGGCGGCGAGGTTAAAAAGCTTGATGGTGAGCTGGAAGGCGGCTATTATATTCAGCCGACGTTGTTTAAAGGTAATAATAAGATGCGCATTTTCCAGGAAGAGATCTTTGGCCCGGTGGCTTGTGTAACCACATTCAAAACTACTGAAGAAGCCATCGCGATAGCCAATGACACTCTGTACGGATTGGGTGCAGGTGTTTGGACCCGAGATGCGCACGAGCTTTACCAGGTACCCCGCGCTATACTGGCCGGCAGGGTTTGGGTAAATAATTACCACGCTTATCCTGCACATGCACCGTTTGGTGGCTATAAAAAATCAGGTTTTGGTCGCGAAAATCATAAAATGATGCTTGGCCACTACCGTCAAACTAAAAACATGCTGATCTCATATAATAAGAACAAGCTGGGATTTTTTTAATCCCGGCTTTAATCCCCCCGTTCCCCAGACTTGCGAAGTTTCTGAAACTTCGTAAGTCTTTATGTGTTTGAATAGATTATTATCCTCCCTTTGCGGCTTAGCGCCTTCGCGCGAATTTGAAAACATGATCAAAAGAGTAACCATAACCCCCGAAGCTTCAAAGCTGATAGCCGAACTCAAATCCCGCTTTGGCGACCTGATGTTCCATCAAAGCGGTGGGTGCTGCGATGGCTCATCGCCTATGTGCTTTGAAAAAGGCGAGTTTAAACTCGGCGGCAGCGACGTGAAAATAGGAGAGGTGGATGACTGCGAATTTTGGATGAGTAAGGATCAGTTTGAATACTGGCAGCATACCCAGCTCCAGCTTGATATTACCAAAGGTCGTGGTTCAAGTTTTTCAATAGAAATACCGACGGGTTTTAGGTTTATGATCCATTCAAGGTTGTTTGCTGAAGAAGAGTTGAAAGATTTAGAACCGGTGAGTTTTATAGATTAGCCCCCTCCAAATCCCTTACTGCTCTGCCTGCACCTTATCCAGCTTATCCATGATCTCTTTGGTATACTTTATTGATAAAGCTTTCTTAAAATACTTTTCGGCATTTGCTTTATCCCCACGGGCTAAAAAGCAATCGCCCATACTGTCATAAACGTTGAAGTTTTTCGGGTAATTATCTATGTTCACCTGGAAAAACATGGCCGCTTTTTCATAATTTTTTTGTTGCAAAAACGCGTAGCCTATGCCATTCATCTCCGGCTCGGGAGGGCGTACGGTGTAACCCATTTCAGCGGACATCATTTTGTAATGGGTATCTATCATTTGTCTTAGCTGCACGGCATTATACTGTTTATCAAAATATTGGTTATAAGGCTGGTTTCGCGGAAAGCGGTTGTTTTTGAAAATAAACCGTAAGGCGTCATACCCGGCGTTGAATGAAACAGAATTATGATCGTCATCGGGATAATACTTTTTAGCCCATTGCAGATTGTTTGCTTTATTGATAGAAAGATCATCAGCCAGTTTCATGATAGACCGGATATGGTGCGATATTTCGGCCGTGTCCTTTTTTACTTGCACCGTATCCATACCTGCATTCATCGTATTGGCAAAACCGAGAAAAAGCTTTTTACCGCCAAAATTCTTTTGCTTAAGGATAACTGTTACCTGTTTAAGTAAATTATCGTTATCATAAAACATGCTGGGATCTATAGCCACATAGGCATTAAAAACCTGTGTATGTTTTAATAATAAATTGATAACCGTTAATCCTCCCAACGAATGACCGATCATGGTGCGATAGGGAGCAGTTGGATATGTTTTGTCGATATATAGGATTAGTTCTTTTTCCATAAAGGCGGCAAAGTTTTCCCCTCCGCCCGATGACTCGTCCATAGTGCTGCTGGTAGGCGTAAGGTCGCGTGTACGGTGTCCGGGCGTATTCAAAATACCAACTATAATCATTTGCGGCAACACCGTGTTGCCTGCAGTTGCGCTAAGTTCTTTGATCATAGTAACCAGCGACATGAAATGATCATCGGCATCTAAAACGTACAAAACCGGAAATTCCGGTTTTGAAAAGTAGTTGGTATCATATCCTGGCGTATAAACCCAAAGTGGTCGTTTCTCTTTCAGGATGTTGGAATAAATGGTATCTACCCTCCCCAAAACTATAGGTTGCTGCGGTGGCTGTGCCTTTAACAGGTATGCAATGGTGAGATGAATAAGTATCAGGATGAGCTTTTTCATATAGTTGCTGATTTATGATTCAATGGTACAGCAACAATATGACCTTCAGAATTAAATGTGACGAATGTTGCCGTTGGCGTGACGGAAATAATTTGGAGCTTGTTTTCGTTTTAAAAAGGACCGAAAACATGTTTTGGCAAGTTTTTGTTAGTTGTAACAATCATTCATAAAATTATCGCCGTGCTCAATACCTATAATACTGCCCGTAAAAAGAACAGCTTAACAACGTTTGAGACGTTGATATTCGGTTTGATGATCGTGTTCACTATAGGGGCTATCATACTCTTCTTCATTGATGAAGGATATTTTGAGATGATATACAATCGCTATGGCGGTTTTATAGGATACTTCACGGTATTGTTGTTACTTGTAATTTTTATAGTGTCGACAGTATATATTGTAAGGCTTTCGCGCTATCGCAGCATCCAGTTTTGTGTGGTTTTAATTTTAACCGGGATAGCAAGCCTGTTTTTTATCGCCGAAAAAATGAGCAGTTTGCCTGATCTTTTTCATCTGTCAGCCCATTCGCTTTTTAAAGCCAACACTGCAATATTGGGGGCAAATGCAAATGGAATAATTAAAATTAATGACACCGGCAAAATCGTGCTCTATTGGATTTTGATAGCCGCAAGTGCTTTTTACTTTTTGATATTACCGTTTATATATCGGAGTAATTTTAAGGCTAAACGCTTTATTGATAGAATCGGAATCCCTATCCCGCACCGCAACCACGTTATCGCAATAATTATATTAACTATTTTGATAACGCTATTTTCGGCAGTAAATGAGTCGGAAGTTTTACCACTTGATTTTGCTGCAATATTTTTGCTGATCCTGCTTTGCCCGGAAAATATCGGTGTTTTCAGGCGATAGTCATATTTTTTTGCAACACTTTAAATTGTTTTTTTATGCTCCGTTTAATCCGATCATTTACTGCAACTTTGTAATAAACCTTTCAATTACAACCTTATAAAATATGGCTACAGTTTCATTGGGCAGCCCGGCAGGCAAATGGATCATGGTTTCGGCTATACTGGCTTCGGCCATGGCATTTATTGATGGTACAGCACTTAATGTGGTGCTGCCGGCACTACAACAAAGCCTTGATGCCAAGGGAGCTGATCTCTTTTGGATCCTGAACGCCTACCTGTTGATGCTTGCCTCGCTTATTTTAATAGGCGGCTCGCTTGGCGATAAACTTGGGCGGAAGAAGGTCTTCATGATTGGGATTTTTATTTTTATAACCGGATCAGCCCTTTGCGGGCTCTCACCAGGTGTTTTTTATCTCATTGTTTTTCGGATCATACAGGGTATTGGAGGTGCACTAATGATTCCGGGGAGCCTTTCGCTTATTTCATCATCCATCGATGCAAAAGAAAGGGGCAAGGCTATCGGAACATGGTCGGCCATTACCACGGTAGTTACAATGGGCGGCCCGGTATTGGGTGGCGCCTTAGCCGACGCCGGTTTATGGCGGTACATATTCTTTATTAATATACCCATAGGGGTAGTAGCTTTACTCATCCTGTGGCGCAAGGTTGCCGAAAGCAAGGATGATAGTACCGACCAAACCATTGATTTTCCCGGAGCTGTTTCTATTGCATCAGGGCTTGCTTTGCTAACATTTGGTTTTCTGCGGATGCCGGCGGTAGGTTTTAATAGCTGGCAGGTTTACGGATCATTAGCTCTGGGCTTATTATTGCTCATTGTTTTTATTTGCATAGAAGGTACAAGCAAACATCCCATGATGCCGCTAAACCTGTTTAGCAATAAAACCTTTAGCGGGATAAACCTGCTTACATTTTTTCTGTATGCGGGTTTGGGTGGCGGTATGCTGTTCATGTCACTAAACATGGTGCAGGTGCAGGGGTATAGCCAGCTGCAATCTGGGTTAACATTTTTACCTTTTACTGTGCTCATGATCTCAATCGCGCGTTACGCAGGAGCTATTGCCGATAAAAAAGGCCCGCGCTTATTGCTCATTATCGGTCCGGCTTTGGCGGGAGCGGGGTTACTAATGTTGTCGTTCATCAAACAAACTGCAGGCCCTTCCGATTATTGGACAAGCTTCTTCCCCGGCGTGCTTGTTTTTGGCTTCGGCATGTCGTTAACGGTAGCGCCGCTTACGGCAACGGTAATGGGATCGGTAAGTGATCATTTTTCGGGCACAGCATCGGGTATTAACAATGCTATGACCCGCATTTCCAATGTTTTTGCCAATGCCATTTTTGGTGCCCTCGCGGTTTTGTTTTTTTCGGGAGCGATGCAGGGGGAGTTGAAAAAGTTATCCCTTAATGAAAAAGATAAAAAGACGGTTATGGAACAATCGGCCAACTTAGGTAATGCTAAAGTGCCCGCCGGTATCGACGGATCCAATAAAAAGGCGGTCGAGATTGCGTATCACAACGGATTTATTTCGGCCTATGGCAATATTATGCGGATCTGCGCCGGCCTGGGTTTTTTGGGCGCCCTAATGTCGGTTGTTTTTATCAGGAACAGTGCTGTTAAGAAGGAATGACGTTGCCTGATTACAGAGGCGTGTGATGAATCTCTACAGGGATCCGCGATGAAAAATTTTCAGATTGAGGTTGCAACCATTTGTTTATCACCATCGTCTACCTTATAAACCCGTCTAAAGCTTATTGTTATGTTCAAATCGATATTCTCCCGAAATTTTGTAAAACTCTTTGCCTTATGTTTTTTATGCTTTGTTGCCGTTAGCGTATCCGCCCAGGATAAAACCAAAACGATAGGCAACAAACCCCGGAGCGGCTCATCCAACAATACCTTTGATGCTGTTAAAGGTGCGCAGGTTGGTATTGAAATGAATGCTGGTAAAAAGCAGGTACAATTACTTACGCTCAACTTTCATACTCAAAACCGATCAAGCGATAGCATCCCTTTTAAAGTAAATGTTTACCAAATGGCCGGGAAGTTTCCAAATGAAGCTAATTTGGTTAAAGACGAAATAAAAGGCTACATTAAAAAATACGACAATGTGGAAAATCATCAATTAACCACTGTCGACTTATCGCCATACAATGTTAAAGTGGCCGGTGACATTGTGGTTTCTATTGAATTTTTGACAACTAAAACCAATTCCAACGTTGGATTTGCATGCGGCTTATTTAACGGTGGTACCTTCCATAAGGACAGTGAAACCCAACCTTGGAAGAAGATTCCGATTGTTGGTGTTGATTTTAATGTACTGGTGAAAAAGTTGAAGTAGATGCCGCTCTAAATCTGCCCTAAAGGAGAGACTTTTAACAACTGCGCTCATTGCAAACGAGCATAGCAAAATACGCTAAATAGTCTTCTTTAAACCCGACGAGGCTTACTCAAACAATTCCTGCTCATTAGTATAATATGTTTTCCGTGATGCTTCGTTAACTATGATCGCGGCGCCTGTCGGGCTGTGTTTTTTCTTTGAATTGTGAATATCCATGAAATCACGAACTTCACCGTTAATGATGTCGGGGTTTGATTTCAAAATGCTTTTTTCAGCATTTTCCAGTACTGTTTTTATTGACTGAGCCAGGTTTTTCAGTTTGGCTTCCGGTATTTTACTGCTTATGGAGAACGGTGAAATGCGGGCATGCCACAAAATTTCATCGGCATAGGCGTTGCCGACGCCTCTCATGATCTTTTGATCAAGCAAAACAGTTTTAATATTGGTTTTTGTTTTTGCCAGGCGCTTTTTCAAATACTCGGCATTGGCATCAAGCGCATCGGGTACGTCCTTTTTTTCGGGGTTGAGGGTAGGCATCGCTATCCCCTGGAAATCGGTTAGTACTAATCCGCTGCCATCATCAAAGTGCAGCTCGATGATGCTGTACTTGTTTTCGTTTTTGGTATCGAACAAAAACAGTTTACCATGCAGCATCAGGTGCAGACCCAGTACATCGCCCTTGCTAAATTTAATATGCAGTTCCTTCCCTTCGCGATATACTTTTTCGAGCTTTTGCCCGCTTAATACCTCGTTTAATTCGTGTACGCTAACATTTAGTTTTTTAGCGTTAGGTACTTCGATTTTTTTAACGGTTTTACCTGCAAGTATTTTTTGCAGGTTATGGCTAAAAGCCTGCAGATCGGGTAGTTCGGGCATAAAATCTTTTTTTTATAAGTAACTTGTTGTTGTTGTTAATGTTTGTTATCCGAGGCCATTAAACTTTTTAAAACGTTGTATGGCGCTTTCAATAGACTGGTTTTGAGCCTTATTGAGTTTGTTAAATGGTTTGAGCTCGATATCAATATTCTTTTTGCCCATATTCCGGCTCCAGTTGCCAATCACCAGGTTATTGACCATTATGGTTGGAAAAAAGGTGATAGCCCCCATTTTATCCCGAAACCTGGCCGGTACCATGGCATCACGATTTTTATAAGCTATAATTAACTCATCGTAAACAGGCAGAAGGTAAGCTCCTATTTGTTTTGCTGTACTGAAATCGATATCAGTATCCATCCAATGGTTTATCCCTTCAATGAGAATATTACTTAGCCGGCCTTTATTTATTTCGATCCCGGTTTTAGCATCGGCAGCAGTAAGGCCGCTCCAATGTACAAAATCATTTATTGTAGCGGGGCCATGGCTTATAAAATACCGCAAAACCAGGCGGGCCACCGCCTCGTCACGATCTATGGCCGGTGTCATTGGTGCACGTTCATCAAGCAGTGCGTAAGTAAATTGTTTACCCTGTCTTGCGCCACTGCAAATTAATTGCTCCAGTTCGGCTTTCATTAACAGTATCGTAAGCCTGAGATCGTCTGTAGCTATATCTGCCTCATGCAAGGCTGTAACAATTTCGGCACGGGTTAATTGTTTGCCGCCCTGCATGGTTTTTATAAATACATCAAAGCTTTTGTTGAAAATTGCATCGGTTACCTCTTGTTTTTTATACATAGCCGCATTGCCCGCGTTGATCCTTGGAGCGGTAAGGCTAAGCATCCAGCGGATATCCTGCGGCAAAACAAAATGCCACGTTGGTCGTAATACATGAGTTCGTAAAATAGCACCGGTGGTCATCGCTTTTTCCACGGCCTTATCCGATGGAGATGACATACGTAACCCGATTGCCCATTTGGCGTTAGCATATTCCTGTGCCTGCATGGCGCACATATATCCCACTACCTCTTCAGGGTTTTTAAACTTATTGTGGTTAAGGTGTTGGTTATAAACCCGGAGATTAGCTATATCACGTATGGTCATGTTTATCTGCTTTTGGTACTATTCAAAATAAATATATACTAATGACAACTGTTTGTCAGCAGGAAAAATGATTTAATTTGAAAGGCTTATTTTGATGAACGGATGAACAGGATAGATCCTAATTATTTTACAGGCGGGCTGATCGTCGGTATTGTTATCGGCTTAGCTTTACACAGCGTTGGTGTAGGTATAGCAACTGGTGTTGCCGTTGGCTTGTGTGTGGGCCTAAGAAAGAAGAAAGGGTAGGGAAGGCTCTCCAAATTACAGACTTACGAAGTTTGAAAAACTTCGTAAGTCTCGGCCGGTAATTAAAAATCGTGATATAAATTTCTGAACGAACTTCTTATTCCGAAGGTTATCATGGTGTTTTTTGAGTTTTTCTGATCATTTTTTTCCTGGCGGTATAATGCGCCAAGCTCCAGGCGCAAATTGTATTTTGGGTTCAGGATATAGGCCACTGTACCTTCACCATAATAAAGTTGTGTGCTTAAGCCCTGGCCCACGTTGGTAGTTGTGTTTACCGATGGTATAAAAGGCTTGGTAATTATTTTGCCATTATTTTCAGCCTTTGTGGCATCAAGACCATATTTGGCATAGTTAAGTTGTCCCTGGAAATCAAAACGGCCAACCGAATAATTCAGAATGCCCAAAAGCTCCCTGAAGTTTGCTCCGTAAGGATGGGCCAGAGGATCGCCATAAAACGAATAACTGCTTATTGACTGCTGGTTGCTGTAAGTGTAGGGTTTAACGGTGTTATATTCAAATAAATAGTTTAACCTTTTAACTTTAAAAATATCTGCGCCACGGATCCCCAATTGCCAGCCGTTGGTGTTATCGGTACTGTTGCCCGAAAAGAAATCGCTGCCTTTGAACCTGTCGAACATGATTTGTCCGTACAGCGCAGCTTTATCAAAGATCTTGTATTTGGCATTAAAACCTAAGAATACGTTGTCTTTTTGATAACCGCCCGGGCCCAGCGAACTTGCAAACAGAATGGGGTTTACAAAATTGGCGTCAAAGCCTGCCCGGTTGCCCTGGTTATCAGCTTCAGGTGTAATCAAAGCGTTAAACATGCCAAACGAGGCGCGTTTGTTTATACTCCAGTCAATGTAATGGAACAAAGCCCATTTGCGACGGTTGCTTCCAAAATTGTCAAATTTTGGCTGTTTAATATCTTCAATATAGGCCCAGGCAACCATGTAACGTACCGGGCCAAGATCGGCGGTAAGCTTTAATAAAGGCATATTAGCAGCAAAATCAGACAATAACACAGAACGGTAACCATCACCTATAAACATTTTATCCTCACCTAATGTAATATTTAGTTTTTTCGTTACCGAATAAGAAAGGATTGCAGTTACATACGACCAATCCTGTGAATTTCGTGCCTGCCCTGTATATTTCCTGGCATAGGCCTGTCCCGGTACAAAACCGCCTGCAGTAATATAATCGTTGTAATAGGAAACAAACTTCGCCGAGTTTTCAAAGCCGCTGGTGTAAAACGAAAACTTATTGCCAACAGTACCACCTATCTGATATCCGCGGGTATTTAGGTTTGTTGAACGGCTACCGTTAAAATCCCTGCCTATTTGCAGATCCGTAATATAATCGGCATAAAAAGTATATTCTTTAGTTTTTACATCAAATAAGTGCTCGTTAAATAATTTCCGCCCGCCCCAGGTTTTACGATCTTTAACCCCTACATTCATTACCGAATCATAGGTGTGCAAAATAGTGCTGTCAATTAAAAAAGGACGCAATGAAGTATGGACCGAGTTTTTTACAGAATAAATATCCGAATTAAACTTCTGATATAACTGGTATGAATTAGGTAAATAAACTGATTGTGCCTTGCTTAACTGTGATGTGAATACAATTAGCGCTATTATAAATGTTGTTCGAAAACTTAAGGAGTAGATGTTTTGCATTATAACAAAATAAGTATTAATTGTTCTAAGTTAAAAATTTCATTGGTAAATAAGGATATATACATAAATGCCCGGCAGGTTGTTTCTGATATATTAAAATTAGCCAAATTGATTTGGGTATTGATACTTAGTTAACCGCTCATAATCATTGAATTAATAATTCAATAAAGCAGGTTTATAGTTATTAAATAAATAGATTGAAATATGCCTGTTCGTGGAGATTGGTTAACAAAATTTCTTTAATCCCAGTACTTTAAAAAGTTAATTAATGTTAAATTTTGTCACGTACAGGTGTTTTTTTTAAATAAGTTATAAAAATCATGATATTTGCCGCGCTATTAAATCAATTGATATTATTAAATGCAGTACAAAAAAATCAATAACCTGTTAGGCTGGCTTTGTTTTGTTATAGCCTCAATAACCTATATTTTAACGTTAGAGCCATCTGTAAGCTTTTGGGATTGCGGCGAATTTATTTCATGTGCTTACCGTTTGCAGGTAGCCCACCAGCCCGGTTACCCGGTTTTTGCCATGATAGGCAAGGTTTTGTCGTTATTGTCATTTGGCGATAATACTAAAGTGCCTTTCTTTACCAATATGGGTTCGGCGTTGGCCAGCGGTGCAACTATTATGTTTTTATTTTGGACAATTACTGCTTTTGCCAAAAAACTGATGGTTGAAAAACGTGATGAAGCTATTGACGGTTATAAATTATATGTAATCATGGGAGCCGGCCTTGTTGGAGCCCTGGCCTTCACATATACCGATACATTTTGGTTTTCGGCTGTCGAAACCATTGTATTTGCCCTGTCATCACTATGTACTGCTATTGTATTTTGGGCAATTCTTAAATGGGATGAGCGTGCCGATGAGCCCGGTGCCGATAAATGGATTGTTTTTATAGCCTATGTTATCGGTTTATCAATCGGGATCCACCTGTTAAACCTGTTAACTATACCGGCTATTGCAATGGTTTATTATTTCCGCCGAACTAAAAACATTACGGTTGGTAATAGTATCCTGACTTTTTTGGCAGGGGTAGTGATCCTTGGCCTTGTACAATACGGCATCAGGGGATATACCATTAAGTTCGCCGCTTATTTCGACCTTTTCTTTGTTAACTCCTTAGGAATGGGCTTTGGGACCGGAGCTTTCTTTTTTATTTTACTAATAGTTGTTGCACTGGTATGGGGGATTCTGTACAGCATCCGCAAAAAGAAACCTGTATTAAACCTGGCTTTACTTTGCGTTGCATTTATATACTTTGGATATGGCTCATTCGCTTACATTCCTATTCGTGCAACGGCTAATACTAATTTAAATAACTCACATCCTGATAACGCTTTTACGCTTTACGGTTATCTTAACCGTATCCAGTATGGTGAGGTGCCTTTGCTAACTGGTCCTATGTATGATTCGCAGGTTACCGATCAAAAACAGGGGAGTATCATTTACCGCAAAGGCAAAACCAAATATGAAAATGCAGGTCGTAAAACCGATTATGTATATGACCATACTACAGCCTTGCCGCGTATGTACAGCACCGATCCTAACGATGTGCAGTTTTACAAGCAATGGCTGCGCATCCCCGAGGGGCAGGCGCCAACCATGGGCGATAACCTGAAGTGGATGTTCAGCTGGCAAATGTACCAGATGTACTGGCGTTACTTTTTCTGGAACTTTGTTGGTCGTTATAATGATGCCGACGGACAAACCAGCACCGAAGGCATTGACGGTAACTGGACAACAGGCTTATTTGACGGTGGTAAGCATTTACCAAAATCTGTCACCGCAGCTACTACCTATACTCCGTTATATGCCTTGCCATTAATAATTGGTTTAATAGGTTTGTTTTTCCATGTTAACCGCCGCAGTAAAGATGCGTTGATTGTTGGCTTACTGTTTTTCTTCACAGGTTTGGCTATTGTATTATATGTAAATCAGGCATCAGTGCAGCCGCGTGAGCGTGATTACTCATACGTAGGCTCGTTTTATGCCTTTGCCATATGGATAGGTCTCGGCGTAATTGCCATTGCCGAATTTGGCCGCAAATATATCGACGCTAAAATGGCCGCTATCGGTTCAACCGTGATTGGTTTATTAGTTTGCCCGGTACTTTTGGCTGCCAAAGAATGGGGTAATCATGACCGCTCAACCAAAATGACGCCGCATGATATGGCTTACAATTACCTTATTTCGTGCCCGCCAAACGCTATTTTGTTTACTTATGGTGATAACGATACCTACTCGTTATGGTACGACCAGGAGGTTGAAGGTATCCGCCCGGATGTGCGGATTGTAAACCTGAGCTTGTTTACCGGCGACTGGTATATCCGCCAGATGCAGAAGAAAATGAACAGTTCTGAGCCGCTGCCAATCACCATGCCTTTTGATAAATATAAAGAAGGGGTGAGAGACGTTATTTACTTTAACGATCAGAAATTGCCAGGTTACCAGGATATTAAAGAAGTGTTCGATTTCATTACTTCTGATGATAAAGCTACGCAAGTGCAATATCAAAGCGGAGAATATGGTAATTATTTGCCAACCAAAAACCTGAAAGTTACTATTAATCCTGATGAGGTAATAGCCAACGGTGTGGTGAAAGCCGATCAGAAAGACAAGCTGGCAACAGCCATGGAATGGAAGTATACATCAAACTATGTAACTAAAGAGAACCTGGCTATGTTTGATATTTTGGCGCATAACCACTGGAAACGCCCTATCTGCTTCACCACTACCATCGGTAACGAAAACCTGATAGGTTTACAGCCTTATTTATACAAAGAAGGTTTTACCTACCACCTGATACCGTTTAAGCCGGATACAGCTTTGCATGACCAGTTGAGCAAAACCAATACCGATGTAATGTATGATAACGTGATGAACAAGTTTAAATTCGGTAAGTTCAAAACAGCCAAATATCTTGATCATGAGTCGACCTCTATGTTTTACCCTGTAATGGTAACTACTTTCCTTGATCTGGCTCAAAACCTTGTTCAGGAAGGAAAAAATGATAAAGCGTTAAAAGTTATTCAAAAATATGATGCTGAACTGCCTGATATTTATCCGTATGTAGATGTTGCTGGCCGTAAATTGTATTTAACGCAGTTGGCTTATCAGCTTCATGATGTGGTGCTTGGTAATAAACTGGCAGGCAATATTGATAATTACCTTACCGATCAGCTGGATTATAATGCTTACCTGCTTAGCCAGGATGTAAACAGCATTAACGGCCGGGATGTACAGATAGGCATGCAAGTGTTGAATGGCCTGGTGCAGTTTACCAAAGACAACCATCAAACTGCCCTTGCTGCCAAATTTGAAAACCAGTTAAAGGGTTATGAAACAAAATTCCGTGCTGTATTAGGCGGGGGACAATAGTAATCCTCAATAATATTCTATTCGCAAAGCCATCTCGGTTCGGGGTGGCTTTGTTGGTTGTTGGGAGTTGACTCACCCCGACATCGCTGCGCTTGTCACCCCTCTCTACGCAAGCGTAAAGAAGGGATAGGAAATTTTAATTTTGAATTTAAGTGATATCTTTACCTGTACTATCACCTTATCAAAATGAGCGGTATTATTGATTTTTGCAGAGAATTAAGACAGCGGGAAACTGTAGCTGAAAAGCTGTTATGGCAGGAATTAAGAAATAGAAAGCTATTAAAAAAGAAATTCCTCAGGCAACACCCACTCTGTGTACAATCGTATTTTGGAAAAAACCTTTATTATATTCCAGATTTTTATTGTCATGAAGCAAAGTTGGTTATTGAAGCCGACGGGCCTATTCATTTATATAAAAAAGATTACGACAGCAATAGAGACAAAGTATTGGCAGAACTGGGACTGACGATATTACGCTTTAAGAACGACGAAATAGAAAATAATATAGATGGGGTTTTGAATAAGGTTATTGAATATCTACGCTAACTACTTCACTATGAACAAATGATCTTTCCTTGCTTGCGATTATCCCCTCTATACGCAAAGCGTAGAGAGGGGTGGCGAGCGAAGCAACGCCGGGGTGAGTCAACTCATCGCGCGGTTTAATACGTTTATTATCCCATATAACCCCACCGTTAAATATTAAAATAGTTACATTAAATTGACTTGAATTTCTTTATTTTCAAAGCCGGTATACAAAAGCTTTTAAAATGCGTTTTACGTTTTCCCTTTGTTTGGTGATGTTGTTTTGGTGCAGCGGGGCTGCTTTTAGCGATACGCCGTCGGTACATATTTCGGCCAAACCAAATTGGCTCAGCGCAATAAAACCTTATAACCAAAAGCCATCGTCACGCATTATCGAACGTGGGTTTTATTATGCGCTTATTGAAGAACAAGTGCACGTTGAAAAACAGGCCGATTATAATCATATTATCCGCGAGATAGTATCTGAAACCGGGATTCAAAATGCTTCTCAGATCTCCGTTAGTTTTGATCCGGCCTATGAGCGGCTCGATTTTCATGATATTACCGTTTGGCGCGATGGTAAACCATTAAACCGGTTAAAAGCTTCGGCATTTAAGGTATTGGCCGATGAGCAGGATCTTTCCAACTTTATTTACCAGGGAAGCTTTTCTGCTTTATGTATTCTTGATGATATCCGCAAAGGCGACCGCATTGAATATTCGTACACAATCACAGGGCGTAACCCTATATTGAATGGTAAGTTTTGTGCCAATATGTATGTACAGTGGTATACGCCTATTGCTCATCATTACACGGCCATTATTGCCTCGTTGCAAAGAAAACTGAATTTTAAAACTTTTAATAGTGTGCCCAAACCAGCCATTAGTGAAAGCAATGGCTTAAAACGCTATGTATATGAATGGTTCCAGGTACCGCCTGCCCATGACGATAATAATCAGCCTTCATGGTACAACGAACGCGGTTTTATCCAGGTAAGTGAGTTTGCTAACTGGGCCGGAGTCGTGAATTGGGCTTTGAGTATCAATCCTCCCTCGCTTAACATCAAAGGCGAACTTGGCGAAAGGATCGCGAAACTGAAAAAAGGGGCGGGTAATGATAAAGGAAAATATTTCAGGGCCGCGGTACGTACCGTACAGCAGGAAGTGCGCTATATGGGCATTGAAATAGGCGAGTACTCGCATCGTGCCAACAACCCCGAAAAAGTTTTTAGGCAACGCTATGGTGATTGTAAGGATAAATCATTGTTGTTGGTTTCCATGCTGAAAGCAGGAGGGATTGATGCCGCTATGGTTTTGGTAAATGCCGATATGAACGAGCATGTTGAGCAATACATACCTACGGCTTATGCCTTTAACCACGCCGTTGTAACTGCCAATGTAAACGGAAAGCAGGTTTGGGTTGATGCAACAATGGATAACCAGGGCGGCGAGGGCACAGATATTTACTTTCCGCGTTATGGTAAAGGATTGGTATTAAAACCAGGCAGCGATGTGCTCACCTCTATTCCGCCATCAAAAGGAGGCAGCGTTACAGGCGAGGATGTTTATACGGTAAAAGATGCGAAATCACCCGTACTATTCACGGTGAAAACTACTTACACCGGCGATGAGGCCGATTATATGCGCGGTAAACTGGAATCATCTGGTATGGCCGAAACAGAAAAAAGCTATCTCGACTATTACGCAAAGATCTACAACAAGATTGAAACTAAGGATTCAATTACAGTAGCAGATGATTTGAAAGCGAACAAGCTCATTACCATAGAAACTTATAAAGTAGGCGATTTCTTTAAAAAAGATTCGACCAGTGATAAACTAACCGCTGATCTTTTTGCTAATTTTATTTATAATCAGTTTCCCTCAATTACCAGTCGCACCAAAACACCGGTTGCACTTACATACCCGTATGATGCCAGTTATTCTATTAAAGTGGTGTTGCCGGGCGGGTGGAATATTAATGAAGATCATGATTCCATTAACCGGGACTACTACAGTTACGGATCGGATTTTACGGCTGCAGGCGATACCTTATCGCTCAATTATAAATTATCATTTTTGAAAGATAATGTGCCGGTAAATAAACTTGCCGAGTTTAAGGCCGATATCAAAAAACTAAACGATACCAGTTTAGGTTACAGTTTTTCGTATACGCCACAGGGCACTGCCAGGCCATCAACAATTAACAGCGCGTTGGTTTTGGTGATGTTATTGATAACGGTGGGACTTATAGTTCTCGGAGTATGGCTCTATCAAAGGGAAACACCGGGCATTGTGTTTGCTTATGGCTCAACGTTTGTACCTATTGGTGGATGGCTCATATTAATTGCTATAGGCTTAGCTGCCACTGCTTTGGTTACCGGTTCAAATATGGTTACGGGGGATTATTTTAGCCTCCACACCTGGAACGTATATCATGGCATCCACCATGAGCTTAATTTCAGATCTTTGGTGGTTGTGGAAGCAATTGGTAATACCATACTAATGATGTACGCCATTTTTTGCCTGGTGCTGTTACTCAACAAACGTGATATACTCCCCGCTTGTATTACAGGATATTTTGCCTTTGCCTTCGTTTTCTTCCTGGCTGATTATATTTTGGCTGCCAACATTAGCAGTAAACTTGCGGAAACTGCGCTTAGCCCGCTTTTACGATCAGCAGTTACAGCGGCTATCTGGATTCCGTATTTTAAAAAGTCATCGCGCGTACAGGAAACCTTCATTGTACCGCATCCACCCTATAACTATAGTTATGAAGGCCCCGGGGTTACAGAGGAAGCGGTATCCTGAATTATTTGATTATTAAAGAGCCTTTAATAATGGAGCCTGGGCTTTTGATATAGTTTTTCGGCATTTCACGATATATCGCCATGTGGTTTTGAGTATTGTTGTTCAAGTTGCTGATAACCAGGCATGTGTTTGTGTGGCATGCGGTTTGTAAAAACAAGCGCAACCATTTTCCTGTCTTTTGCACAAACAATGCCAGATAAATGATGTTTCTCCCCGGCATAGCTGCAAATAGGTATTTTTAAAAATTTGATTTACTTTTAACAACAAAAACTACGATGAAATTTCAACCGCTGTTAGAACAGGTAAAACAGTACGTTATATCCTATTTTGATGTACATCATGATCCCGACTTGATTTATCATAACCTCAGGCATACCAAAGACGTTGTTGCAGCTGCCACCCAAATAGCTAACCATTACCAGCTAAGTGATGAGGATTTCTTTGTGGTGATTTCGGCAGCCTGGTTCCATGATACCGGGTATTTTACCGATAAAAACGACCACGAATCAAAAAGCGTCGGCATTGCTACACACTTTCTGAAACAGCATAAAATTGAACAACCAATTATTGATAAGGTTAGCGGTTGTATTTTAGCAACAAAAATGCCTCAAAGCCCTGCCGACCTTCTTCAGCAAATTATTTGCGATGCCGATCTGTTTCACTTAGGCACCGATGATTTCAGGGATAAGAATAAGCTTTTGCGCAAAGAGATGGAAGCGATTAAAAAGCATGACATTGGGAAGGACGAATGGCGCGGCTATAACATCGAGTTTTTGCAGGGGCATGAGTACTATACAGATTACTGTCGCCTGCTGCTTAATGATCAGAAACAAAAAAACCTGCAAAAGCTGATTGAAAAGCAGGCCGAAGTTGAAGTAAATGAAACACCAGCCCTGCTTACTTCCAATATTGATGGTAATGCCATTATTACCCTCGAAAAAGAAAAAGACCATGAGGACGAGCATGGTCCAAAAAAACATAAGAACGACAGGCCCGATCGTGGTATCGAAACCATGTTCAGGATCAGCTCCAGCAATCATCAGCGTTTGAGCGATATGGCCGATAACAAAGCTCATATTATGATCACGGTTAACTCTATCATACTTTCAGCGATTATCAGTTTGGTGCTGCGTAAGCTTGATGAACATTCTAATTTGCTCATTCCAACTTTCATGCTCCTGTCAGTTAGTTTGGCTACGATGATCTTCTCCATACTTTCAACCCGTCCGTCAATCCCACCGGGTTTGTTTACACCCGAGGATATCAATAAAAAAACAGTTAACCTGTTGTTCTTCGGTAACTTCTACCGCATGTCATACCAGGATTACAGCGACGGTATGGAGAAAATGATGGAAGACCGCGAGTTCCTTTACGGCAGCTTAATTCGTGATAATTACTCACAGGGTGTTGTGCTGGGTAAAAAATACAGGCTGCTCAGGGCATCGTACAATATATTCATGTTCGGCCTTATCGTATCGGTAGTGGCATTCATCATATCTTCATTACTGTAGGCGGTCGAGATACTGCCAAAACAAAATCTACACCTATGGAATACTCATTTTTCGACAGGGACCTGAGCTGGTTACTTTTCAATGAGCGCATATTGATGGAGGCCGAAAGCGAAGAGCTCCCTGTATTGGAAAGGGTAAATTTTCTTGCTATATTTTCATCAAATCTTGATGAATTTTACCGTGTGCGTATGCCTGTGGTAATGGCTTTGCACAAGCTTAACCTGCTTAATAAAGCAGAGCAAAGTGAAGCCGTACTATACAAAGCCCAGGAGCTTATTAGTAGCCAGCAAAATCGTTTCGGTAAGGTTTTTACAGGCAGGCTGATTCCGTTATTAAAAGAAAATAATGTAAACCTGCTGTTCAATGAGCTCATCCCGGCTTCGATAGCAGACAGGCTGAGTGATTACTTTTATAGCCAGGTGCTTGCTTTTTTGCAGCCTGTTGATCTGGTTGGCGGCAAAAAACAATTCTTCCCCGAAAACAACCGGTTATACTTTTTGGTAAACCTTGGTTTGGATAAGAAGAAGGAAAGATCCGTGATCCTCAATATTCCGTCGAACCAGCTGCCACGATTTTTTAGCGTTAATGAAGATGGAAAACAATACATCATTTTTCTTGATGATATTGTGCGGTACAATATTGATAAGATCTTTAAAACCGAAGAGATAAAAGGCTGCTACAGCTTCAAAATAACCCGCGATGCCGAGCTTGAGCTAAGTGATGATTATGATGGCGATGTTCAGGAGCAGATTGAAAAGCAATTACAAAAGCGCGATCAGGGCTTGGCAACGCGTTTTTTGCATCAGCCGGGTATCCCACTACGCATATTGCATTTAATTGAAGATAAGCTGGGTGTACAGGGATTGAGCGTTATTGAAGGCGGCTTTTACCATAACCTTAAAGATTTAATGAGTTTGCCGGTAGGTATCCCTTCTTTAAAATTTACCAAATGGCCGCCATTGGTGAACCGGCAGATCAGCGCAAACGAATCCATATTTGATTATATAGATAAAGGTGATTGTATTTTCCATGCTCCCTATCAGTCATATAATTCCATCCTCCGTTTTTTTAACGAGGCCGCTATCGACGAAAACGTTGAAGAAATCTCCGTTACCCTTTACCGGGTAGCCAGCGATTCGCGTATAGTAAATGCCCTCATCAGTGCCGCGGAAAGCGGTAAAAAAGTAAGGGTGCTTGTTGAGCTGAAAGCCCGCTTTGATGAGGCAAATAATATCAAATGGGCAAAAAGGCTCAAAGCTGCCGGAGCCAATATAATTTACAGCGATAAAGCTATAAAGGTACACGCCAAAGTTGGCCTGGTTAAGCGCCTTGTTGACGGGAGGATAAAATATTCGGGACTTTTAGCTACAGGTAATTTTAACGAAAGTACAGCTGCTTTTTATACCGACCATATCATGATGACAGCCAATCCGCAGTTGCTGCGCGAAATGGACCTGCTGTTTATCTATCTGGCTAAAAAAGCAAAATCGGCCGAGGGGTATGATATCGATTTTAAACACCTGCTGGTAGCCCAGTTTAATCTGCATTCGCGGTTTATTGAACTTATCGATAGGGAAATTGAGCAGGCCCGTAAAGGGAACCCGGCAGGGATCACCATAAAGCTGAACAACCTGGAAGAGCGGGTACTGATAGGCAAGCTTTATGAAGCATCGCAAGCCGGGGTAAAAATAAGGATGATTGTACGTAGTATTTGCTGCCTGATCCCCGGAGTACCAGGCATGAGCGAAAATATTACCATAAGGCGTATAGTTGACCGTTACCTGGAACATGGGCGTATTTTTACATTCCACAATGGTGGTAACCAGGAGGTATTTATGGGTTCGGCCGATTGGATGAACCGTAATATTTATCGCCGCATCGAGGTGTGTTTTCCTGTTTATGATGAGCGCATCAGGAACGAGGTAATAGCCATGCTTGATATTCAACTGGCCGATAATGTGCAGGCTGTAAAATTAAATGAACAATTGCAAAACATAAGGGTTGATAAAACTGAGCCGCAGGTACAATCGCAGCGGGCCGTTTATGAACTTTTACAGCAAAAAAAATATGACAGGGTTTAAAAAGCAAAATGCCAGGCGAAAGCTGGTTGTTTACTTAACGGGGATGTTTACCGCAGCCGCTGTGTTTTTGGCAATTTCCTGCAAAAATAAAGAGAAAGCTATTCCTTTAAGCCCGCCGGGATATGATCTTAATCACCCCATTAAATATAAAATGCCCGAGGATTTGACCGAAATCTCCGGCTTTGCCTTTCACAACGGTAAAAATGATTCGGTTTACGCCCAGCAGGACGAAGAAGGTTTTTTGTTTAACCTGAAGCTGGGCGATAAAAAAGCAAACTATACCAAATTTGCTAAAAGCGGCGACTATGAAGATGTAGCCATTTGCCGCGAACAGGTGATCATGCTTAAAAGCGATGGAACGTTATTTACCTTTCCCTTTAGCCAGGTTAGGGCCAAAGAAGTAACCGACGTGCAAAAAACAAAAGGCGAACTTCCTGAAGGTGAATATGAAGCCATATACGCCGATGACAAGTCGGGCCTTGTTTATGCATTGTGCAAGCACTGCGCCGAAGAAAAAACTTCAAAAAGCAGCAGCGGCTATATCCTGAAATTGCAGCCTGATGGTACACTGAAGCAATCGGGCAGTTTTATGATAGATGTTAAGGAAATCGAGCGCCTTGCCAATAAAAAACGTGTGCCGTTCCGCCCTTCGGCTTTAGCCAAAAATACATTCACCAATGAGTGGTATGTCCTTTCGTCGGTAAATAAAATGCTGGTAGTTACTGACGCTAACTGGAAGGTGAAAAACGTTTACCCTTTAAGTGTAACTATATTCGGCCAGCCCGAGGGCATGGCATTTGATAATCAGCGTAATCTGTATATCTCTAATGAAGGTGATCAGTTAAGCGCTGGTAATATATTGAAATTCAGCTTTAAGAAATAGTGCTTTGAGGCACAGATAATACAAATACTACATACATCTCAACCCAACCTCATGATTAAAAAACTACCCTTGTTGTTTGTTTTACTATTGGGCATGCTAAAAACCCAGGCCCAGGATTCGGTACAGTACAGGATGATCCTCATTGGAGATGCCGGCGAAACGGATCTGCAGCAAAGTGCTGTTTTAAAACATGCGGCTGCCAACGTGCTCAAAAATAAAACCTCAGTGTTTTATCTGGGCGATAATGTTTATCCACGGGGAATGGGTTTGCCGGGCAGCCCTGAAGAGACAGAAACCCAAAAGATCCTGCAATCACAATATCAGCCAATGCGTGCCGCGGGAGCGCCGGTTTATTTTATCCCCGGCAATCACGACTGGGATAAAATGGGACCGCTTGGTTTAGCCAAAATAAAACGACAGTGGGAGTACCTTGATCAACAGGGCGATAAGCTGCTGAAAATGGTGCCTGAAAATGGCTGTCCCGATCCGGTTGAGATTAATTTGACGAATGATCTTACCGTAATAGCTTTTGACAGTGAATGGTGGTTATACCCTTTCAATAAAAGCAACCCTGGTGCGGAGTGCGATTGTAAAAACAAAGATGACATTGCCGATAAGATCAAGCTGATTTTTGAGCGTAATAAAGATAAGGTGATCATCCTGGCATCGCATCACCCGTTTCAGAGTTATGGTACACATGGTGGCTATTTTTCGCTTAAGGACCATATTTTTCCGTTAACCGTAGTTAATAAAGACCTATGGGTGCCGTTGCCGGGAATTGGTTCGCTTTACCCATTTTTACGTTCTACATTTTCAAACCCCGAAGATTTGGGGCATCCCTTGTATAAAGATATGATCAAAAAGGTGGATGCTGTTTTTGGAAGTTTTCCAAACCTTATTCACGTGGCGGGGCATGAGCATGGCCTGCAATTCATCAAAAGCAAACAGTTGCAGGTGGTGAGCGGCGCAGGTGCTAAGCAAACCTATGCCATTAAAGGCAAATACTCGCTTTTTGCGGATGCTACCCAAGGTTATGTAACTGCTGATTTACTGATTGACAAACGGATGCGTTTTACTTATTATATCGACAGTGATAAAGGTGTTAAGCAGGTGTTTACCTATACGCAGCCTTATACATCAGTAAAAAATGTTCCTGATACGCTGCACACACCAATCAAGACAGATAGCGTCATGGTTAGGGTGCACCCCAAATATGATAGCGTAAGCAATTTTCACCGCCGCTGGTTTGGTGAAAACTATCGTAAGGAATGGGCTGCCGAAACCAAACTGCCTGTGATCAGGCTATCGGAAATTCATGGCGGTTTAAAGACCGAAAGCATTGGCGGTGGTTTCCAGACACACTCACTTCGTTTAATTGATAAGGATGGCAAGGAGTGGGTGCTCCGCAGCGTGGAGAAGCAGCCTGAAAAGATTTTGCCCGATGAATTCCAGGAAACGTTTGCCAAAGACTGGGTTAACGATGCCATGAGTGCCCAGCACCCGTTTTCGGCACTGATAGTACCGCCGCTGGCTGATGCCGCACGTGTGCCGCATGCCAACCCGATAATTGGTGTGGTATCGGCTGATCCGGTTTTGGGGCAGTATGCTAATATTTTTGCCAATAAAGTTTGTTTGCTTGAAGAGCGCGAACCGGGTGGCAAATCGGATAATACCGTGAAGATGATAGGCAAAATGCTGGAGGATAATGATAATACCGTAGACGGCGAGGAATTTCTACGCGCCCGCCTGCTCGACTTGCTCATTGGTGATTGGGACAGGCACGGCGATCAGTGGCGCTGGCGTGATGAGGATAAAGGGAAAGGTAAATTCTATACTGCCGTTCCGCGCGACCGCGATCAGGTGTTTTATACCAACCAGGGTGTATTGCCAACCATAGCAGCACAGCCATGGATTGCACCGAACCTGCAGGGCTTTAGCGGGGAGATTTACAGCATAAAATACTCTCTATGGAAAACCATGTTCATGCAACGATGGCCATCTGTACAATACAGTCATGAACAATGGACAAAAATTGTGAATGATTTTGTTGCCGCAGAAACTGATGAGGTACTGGAAGCCGGTTTAAGGCGTTTGCCGGAGTCATCCTATAAGTTAAGGCATGACGTATTGCTAAAGCAGCTAAAAGAACGCCGCGCTAATATCCCGGCCGAAATGGAGTATTACTACAAGTTCATCAATAAAATAGTTGATATCCATACTTCAAATAAAAATGAGCTGGTAACTGTGAAGGATGAGCCGAACGGCAGCCTCAATGTGATCATCAACAAGATCAATAAGGATGGTGAGGTTAAGGATACGCTGATGAACCAGAATTACCATCCCGATATTACCAAAGAGCTCCGCATTTATGTAAGCGGCGGGGATGATAAGGTGGTGCTTGATAATGCCACATCACCAATAAAATTGAGGTTTATTGATAGCACAGGCACCAAAACTTATAATATTGTAAAATCGCTTAATACTGTACAGCTTTATGACCGGGGCAAAAAGCTGAGCATAACCGGCGATGAATCAAAGGTTAATAAACACATTAGTAAGGATAGTGCCAACACATCATATTTAAGGGTTAACCTGATGAATGTGATAGCGCCACTTGCCAATATCTCCTACAATCCGGATGAGGGCGTAC
This sequence comes from Mucilaginibacter sp. SJ, assembly GCF_028993635.1. Lineage (NCBI taxonomy): Bacteria > Pseudomonadati > Bacteroidota > Sphingobacteriia > Sphingobacteriales > Sphingobacteriaceae > Mucilaginibacter > Mucilaginibacter sp. SJ. The sequence continues at coordinate 1,448,043 of NZ_CP118631.1, read as the reverse complement.
TGCTTGGTGCTGGTTTTAAATACACCCATCAGGAAGGCTTTCAAAAGTTGCCTTATAACGATGTTCAAACGGTATTTGCCAGCCACTCATTTACTACAAAGGCTTTCAAGATTAAATATAGCGGAGAATGGATCCATGCCTTTGGCAATGCCGACTTTTTGATGGATGGCCAGCTTGATTATCCGGATAATATCAATTTTTTTGGCAGGGGTAATGAAACGCCATTTATTAAAGTTGGTGATTACCGTAAATATCACCGTACGCGCTTCACTAATTTTACTTTCAGCCCCGCCTTCAGGTGGCGTAATGAATCGGGTACTTCCGTTACGGTAGGCCCTGCGTTTCAGTACTATAAATTAGATGTTGATGACAATACCGGCCGATTTATTACATATCCGTTACTCACAAATGCTCCCGACAGTTATACCTTTGACAAAACAAAAATGCATGCCGGTATAGTTGTTAACTTTACCAGCGATAAACGCAACGACAAAGTACTTCCGGCCTGGGGAAGTTTTATTAATATCAAACTTCAGGAGTTTAATGGCTTAAATAATAACTCCACAAGTTTTGCCCAGCTTATACCCCAGGTTGCTTTGTACAAGAGCCTGAATGCCAAAAGCACTATTGTTTTGGCCGATAGAGTGGGAGGTGGTATTACCATCGGAAAAACCGCCTTTTACCAGTCGTTGTTTTTAGGTGGGCAGGATAATTTATTAGGTTACAGGCTTTATAGGTTTGCCGGCCAGCATAGTTTTTATAATAACCTGGAGTTGCGTATAAAACTGACTGATTTTGCCAGTTATATAGTTCCCGGACAAATAGGCGTTATAGGCTTTTATGATATAGGCCGTGTTTGGGAAAACGGGCAAAGTTCAGATAAATGGCATAACGGCACCGGCGCGGGTTTTTACGTGGCACCTGCACGACTGGCGGTTATTAAGATAATTGCCGGTTACTCTGAAGAAGGATGGTACCCTTATCTTTCAACAAGTTTCAGATTTTAATGAGGGTAAAACTGTAATTAAAATGCACACAGAAGTACTCAATATAAGCAAAAACGAATGCACTATTTGCCAGGTTGAAACATGCCTGACATTTAATCCGTTCGTAGCGCATTTAAAAGAACGGATTGCTACCGAAAAAACGCTCAAAAGTGAGTTTTATCGCTACGTTTTGGAGCGTTTTGAGCATGACATATGTATTGACCTGGATATGCGGCCAACAGATGCCGAAAAATACAGGGAAATGCTGGAGCTCATTTACTCCATACTGACACCGCCAATAGCCAACGAAAAGGAATTTCACTGGGCGCTAAGTACACCGGTACCTGATAAGATATTTTTCAGCACTGAGGCTTTTTATGATTTCCATTCAAGTCACCATTCTAATTTATATGCGTTGAATGTATCGAAGAATGAAATGTTTAGTGACAGGCAAAAGCGGTTCATTTATAACCTGATCCTTGAACGGATGTATGGCTTTTCGTCGGCAATTAAGAATGAATTGCTGTTTTCGTATGAAGACCCGGAAACTGGTCTTTCACGGTATTTTAATATCCAGACTGATGCCCGTTTCGTGGAAATTGAATTGAATGGCGAACTTCCTGAACTTAGTTTTGATACTATTGAACCATATTTGCATTCGCATACCAGCCTTGAGCTTATTGAAAAGGTAATACCGCTTAACATTTTTAAATTTAAGGGGTTCTCGATAATTACATTAACTGATGTAACACTAACCCACGCGCTCGAAAACATCCGCACAGAACTGGTTAATCATTCGGCCAATGAGGAGGAGCAATACGCGCACATCATCAGCTCGCTTAAAACCCTTGCCGAAAGCCCGGGTATTGAATTTGGGTTGATGCCTTTTTTAACTATCAATAATGAGCCTATTTTTGATAACGACGAATGCTCCAGAAGCATCCTGCTCAAGGCCGCAAAAGATTTTAACCTTGCCGAGGAAACATTTGACGCTATCATTGATGATTACAACCAAAATCCGAGGCCTATCTTTTTTAATTCTATTACCGACGAAAAGATAGGCAAATTTCCCTTTTTACAGGTTTTGAAACAAGCCGGCATTAAATCGTACGGAATTTTCCCGGTGTACTACAATAAGAAAAATGTAGGCATCATGGAAGTGTTTTCATATAAAGAGATTGTTTTTTATGAAAAACTGCTTTCAAAATTACAAGCCACTATTCCGCTGATTGCCCAGTTGCTGCAAAACAGCATCGATCAGTTTGAAGCCCGGATTTCGGGTGTTATCAAAAATAAATTCACCTCGTTACAGCCATCCGTTCAGTGGAAATTTAATGAGGTGGCCTGGAAATATCTTAAGGAAAAAGGAAAGAAGAAAAAGAACCAGGAGATAGAGACCGTAGCTTTTCAAAATGTATATCCTTTATTTGGTGCGGTTGATATCCGTAACTCCACGGTTGAACGCAACAGCGCCCTGCAGGAGGATTTGAAAAATCTGCTCACCATACTTATTGAAACACTTAAGGTTTTAAATGATCATATCCATTTAAGCCTTACCGGCAAGCTGGTATCTAAATGCGAAGAGTGGCTTGAGCGCATCAGCGGGTATATTACTACCAATGATGAATTGATGCTGGATACTTTCCTTCATAACGAGATTAACCCTTTTCTGGAGCATTTCAGAAATAATTACCCTGCAGAAAGAGAAACCATTGACAGGTATTTTAATGCCATGAACGAAGAAACCGGTGCTTCGTTTGAAAACAGGCGCAACCTGGAGACCTCTATGCAGCTCATCAATACTTCTATCAACCAATACCTGGAGCAGGCTCAGACTGAAGTGCAGGAATCATTCCCCTGTTATTTTGAAAAATTCCGTACCGATGGGGTGGAATATGATATTTACATAGGGCAATCTATAGCGCCGCAACGTGTTTTCGATATGCTGTATCTTAAAAATATCCGTTTGTGGCAGCTACGGTCGATGGCCGAGATAGCCCGAATGACAAACGACCTTAGCGATCAGCTTTCGCGCCCTTTACAAACCACGCACCTGATATTTATTCACTCAAACGCTATAGACATCAGCTTCAGGAATGATGAAAGGCGGTTTGATGTTGAAGGAGCTTACAATATCCGGTACGAGGTGATCAAAAAACGGATTGATAAAGTTTTGATAGCAGGAACTTTTGAACGCCTTACCCAGCCCGGTAAAATAGCGATGGTATATTTTAACCCAACGGAAGCCGCTGAATATGACGAGTACATCAGGTACCTGCAAGTACAGGGTTATCTGCTTGATGACCTTGAATATCTTGAGCTGGAAGAACTGCAGGGCGTTACCGGCTTAAAAGCTTTAAGGGTTGGGGTTAACTACCAACTACCTTTATTGAATAGCTGAAAATAAATCAAGCTAAAAGCTTAAGGCTGAAAGCCCAAAGCAAAATACGCGTAAAAGCTTTTAGCCTTATGCTTTAAGCTTTACGCTCAATAATAATTCTTCAGTCAAATTGCTCTTTCAACCTTACCAATCTGTCAATCATGAGGTTTAACTTTTCTTCCTCGTTTTTAAACATCCTGGGTTTAAGGTAAAACGTGGTGAACAGGAACCAAATGCCAATTGATGTGTAGGTAACAATCTTAAAAGCCAGTGACGAATGCTCAAGTACTTCGACAAAATACATGGCCAAACCTGCGCTGAGTAATAGTATATAGGTATAATAGAACCAGCCGATAACTTTGCTGCGGTTTTTTTGATATGCCTTAAGGCTGTCAAGATATTCGGCAGGGTTGAGGGTTGCGTCACGCTTACTCAAAATGTGGTAATGACGTACCATCAACGAAAGGTACATCAACATGGTTACCAGTACGATGAGGATCCCAATAGTAGTGACTGCAGATTTAAATGCCAGGAAAAAAGTGACGACAAAAGCGAATGCGACAGTTACAACCATGGCCACAATACTCCAGTATAACTTTTGGGTTATACTCCTTATTCCCTTCTTTACCTGCTTCAGCACCTCATCCACCGAAAGCTGATCTGGTTTTGGCTGTCCCTGCCAAACCGACATCAAATGATCAAAGTCTTTCATACTGGTTATATAACTCCGTTAATTTTTGTTTTATACGATAAATTTTCACCCTCAGGTTTCCCTCTGATATACCCGAAATTTCAGCAATTTCGGGGTATGGCACCTCATCAAGTACCATAGTTATAATAATCCTTTCTGATTCTTCCAGTTTTGAAATACACTTATAGAGCAAAGCTACCTGCTCGTTTTTATCCGATAGTTCTTCTCGTTTTGTTTCCGCTAATTGTGGGGTTAGTTCGTCTTTGGCCTGGCGTTTTTCCGAGCGCAAATAGGTTAAGCAGGTATTTACAGCAATGCGGTAAATCCAGGTTGATATCATGGCCTGGTTACGGAATTTCTCTAAATTTTGCCAAACCTTTAAAAAGGTTTCCTGTAACAGGTCGTTGGCGGCATCGTCATCGCCGGTATAACCATAACACAGATGGAATATCTTTTTAGAATTAGCTTCATATATCTGCTTGAATGCTGCTTCTTTGTTGGCCACTTCAGTTAATTTTATATTTAGACGATGTTAAACTTTATATGTTACAACAAGTGATCATTCTTTTTAAACCAGCCAAGCTTGCTTTCGGCATCGCTTATTAATTTATTGTAACTGTCCTGGTAATCAAACTGTAAGTCTTCATGGAGTTTATTAATTAACCCGCGGACCTTTTCAACCTGTCTAATTAATATCAGCCTTAAGGGTTTGTATGAGGTACGCCTGTCAGCATAGTCGAGGTAGTTTTCACAAAAATTGATCAGTAATTCAATCTCAGCACCTTTTGATGCCATAAACTTGGTGTATTTGCTCAGCAACCTCAATATTTTGCGCATACCCTTTGCTGCGTTGTAGCTCAGCGATGATAACTGGCTGAACATGAAACCCGCTTCGGCTTTTACTTTTTCAATAAAAGCGGCTTCATCATGGGCTTCAAAAAGCAAGTAGGCAAGTAACTCTTTGTTTTCCTTTTTGTACCGTGCCAGGCGCAGCATCAACTCGGCCAGCTGCTCATTAGGCAGGTGCTGAATTTCTTTTTTTATATGCTGTAATCCGTAGGCTGTGGTGCTCATGATGTAATAAGCGGGCAAAATACTAATTGTTTAATTATTTTTTACGAATTGCCTTTTAGGCCGGACACAATTAGATCGAATTACACGAATGAAGGCGTATTTAAATTCGTGTAATTCGTTTTAATACGGGAAAATAGGTGTAGAAATTAATTTCCTCATTCAATTCAATTGTAAAATAGAATATTCCCACACCTGTTTAAACAGCGCGTAAATTTTGTAGTTTTGCAGGCTTATTAAATTAAATGAAAAAAAGCAGACTGACGCTCTTCATTTTTATCGCACTGGTATTGGGTGTGGTAGCCGGTTATATTTATAACACCTACGTTTTTGCCGATTTCAATAAACAGCTTAGTACTGCCGGTGCTGCTATTAAAGCTATCGATAAAAATATTGAAGCACTACCCGATACTACGGTTGCAGCCTACAAAGATCTTAAATTACAAAGAATTGCCCAGGTAAAACTGCAAAACCAGGCTACGGATGCCCGGGAAGATAAACTTGAACTTTATAACATCCTGAGCAAGATTTTCCTTAACCTTATTAAAATGATTGTGGCCCCATTGGTGTTTACCACATTGGTGGTGGGCGTAGCCAAGGTAGGGGATATCAAAGCCGTTGGCAGGATAGGTGGCAAAACCATGCTCTGGTTTATCAGCGCTACGCTGGTATCCTTATTATTAGGGATGTTATTGGTTAACCTGTTTGAGCCGGGAAAAACCATGCATTTGCCACTGCCTGATAGTCATTTAAGTACAGGTATCAAAAAATCGGCCCTGTCATTAACGGAGTTCGTCGGGCACGTTTTTCCTAAGAGTTTTATTGAGGCGATGGCCAATAATGAGATCTTGCAAATTGTAGTGTTCTCTTTATTCTTTGGCGTAGCTACCGCTGCTATAGGTGAGCAAGGTAAAATAGTGATCAAAGCGATGGATGCCTTTGCTCATGTGATCATGAAGATTACCGGCTATGTGATGAAAATGGCTCCTTTAGCTGTATTTGGAGCTATTACCGCTGTAGTGGCCAAACAGGGAATAGGCGTACTTTCAACATATGGTATCTTTATCAGCGAGTTTTATTTTTCGCTGATCGTGCTATGGTCGGTAATTATATTGGCTGGCTATATTGTACTAAGAAAGCCGGTGTTTAGGCTCCTTAATAGCATCAAGGACGCTATGCTGATAGCATTCAGTACCTCAACAAGTGAAGCCGCATATCCAAAGGTATTGGAAGAACTGGAGAAATTTGGTTGCAGCAATAAAATAGTAAGCTTTGTATTGCCCTTAGGCTATTCATTTAATTTGGATGGTTCCATGATGTATATGACCTTTGCATCATTGTTCCTGGCGCAATCATATGATATTCATCTTTCATTCGGGCACCAGTTATCCATGTTGTTGGTGCTGATGCTTACCAGTAAAGGCGTGGCGGGTGTGCCAAGGGCCTCGCTGGTGGTTATAGCGGGCACGCTTGCTATGTTTAATATCCCCGAAGCCGGCTTGTTTTTGCTGATCGGTATTGATCCGTTGTTGGATATGGGACGTTCGGCTACAAACGTATTAGGCAATGCGATGGCGACAGCCGTTGTGAGTAAGTGGGAAGGAGAAGGAATTAATTAGTGAATTAGTGATTTAATGAGTTAGTGATTTATTAATTTCCCCTATCACATTTTAATCACCTTGTCAATAATTAATCAGGTATATGAAAGATACAAATAAAACAGATTTTGCTGAACAATTTAGAAATCGCACAAAGAAATTCGTAGTAGATAATATTAAGTTTTTCAAAACTCTGCCTAAAACAGAGGAAGCGAAAATTATCGGAAGGCAATTATTAAGATCTTCATCATCGGTAGGGGCCAATTATCGCGCCGCTTGCAGGGCACGGTCCCAGGCCGAATTTCATTCAAAACTTTCAATTGTTGTAGAGGAAGCGGATGAAGCAGCATTTTGGATGGAAGTATTAATTGAGGCCGAAGTTGTAAAACAGTCGGACTTGGCAGTCTTATTAGATGAAGCAATTCAGATATTAAAAATCACTTCAGCATCAAGAAAAACTGTGTCATGAAATTTAACGGTGATTTAATTCACTAACTCGCTAATTCAATAATTCACTAATTCACTAATTAATTATATATGTCTCCCCGTTTAAAGAAAATATTTTTGATCATGACTGTTGTGGTGCCGTTTATACTGTACTGCGTGTATTATTATGGAATGATGATCAAGAACGCGCCCTATCGTTTCGTTGATTTTGAATCGATCAGTTTCCAATACGGTCATAAGGATAGCCTTGTAAATAAATACGATTCACGTACAGGCATGTTCCAATACCTTGACAGGCGCGATTCGTTGGTTAAAGAGCATTTGCGTTTAACTAAAGATGACCTGCTATACCTGCACCGTAAGGCTGCCGACCTGGGTTTCTGGGATTTTCCATCAAAAGAAACCGGCGATACGTCGAAAGCTGCCGATGGAAAAGCCGTTCGGTATATCATTGAGTTTAAATATAAGGAAAAAACCAAGCGTGTAATTTTTGATACCGATTACTTTGGTAATCCTAAGCTGATCGATGCCAATCAGCGATTGATAGCAGAAATCCAAAAAAAGCTTACCGACGTGGAGAATCGTGGTAAAAAATAAAATATTGGGATGTTGTTTATTAAATAATCAATTCATATATTTGCACCTCGAAATTTAAAACAATATTTAACAAACATGTACGCAATAGTAAGTATAGCAGGACAGCAATTTAAAGTTGCAAAAGACCAGCAGATCTTTGTACACAGGTTACAAGGCGATGAAGGCGCTAGTATTGAATTTGACAGTGTATTGTTAGCAGAAAACGAAGGTAAATTCAAATTAGGTTCTGATTTGAAAGGTGCTAAAGTATCGGCTAAGATCGTGTCACATTTAAAAGGTGATAAAGTAATTATCTTCAAAAAGAAAAGAAGAAAAGGTTACAAAAAGAAAAACGGTCACCGTCAGCAATTTACCAAGATTGAGATCACCGGTATTACATTATAATTAAAGGTTGAACCGGAGTTGTTCTGCAATTCCATAAAAGATATAAAAAATGGCACATAAGAAAGGGGCCGGTAGTTCAAGAAACGGTCGTGAGTCACATAGCAAGCGTTTAGGTATCAAAATTTTCGGTGGTCAGCCAGCAATCGCAGGTAATATCATCGTTCGTCAGCGTGGTACCAAACACAATCCAGGCTTAAACGTTGGTCTTGGTAAAGATCATACTTTATTTGCACTGGCTGGAGGTATCGTAGTTTTCAAAAAGAAAGCAGATAACCGTTCATACGTATCAGTAGTTCCATTTGAGGCTGCTGAAGTTGAAGAAGTAGCTGCACCTGCACCAAAAGCAAAAAAAGAAGCTGTAGCTGTTGAAGCTCCTGCTGCTGAAGAAGCTCCAAAAGCAAAGAAAGCCGCTGCACCAAAAGCTAAAAAAGAAGAAGCTGCTGATGCTGCTGAAGAAACTGTAGCTGAGTAATCAGTTAACAAATATTAGGATATAAAAAATCCCGGTCAGTTTTGATCGGGATTTTTTGTTTGATATATGTTTTAGTTGAAGGAAATGCGAAGAGCCGTCGTATTGGATTAAAATGTAATGACAGTATGAAATAGTTAAAAGCGTCATTATAAGGTACGAAGCAATCCCAAACTATACAGATCGACTAAGTCGGGGATTGCTTCGTGCTTTATAATGACGTAATAGTAAGTTGTTGATTATTAGGGGGGAGGCGTTTTATGATATGGGCGTTGCCTACGGCCCGGGCTGTACGCTCATACTGCACAAGGCATTAGCCACAGGCCGGTATCCGCTCCCATCCCTAACGCAGCCCCATGCACCATCTCTTAGATATATCGTAGACGTCATCATGATTTTTCCGGGTTCCGTGGTGATTCCTCGCAATGACGCCATCTTAATTATAATGTTGCCTTAAAAGCAGACTTTCTTATTCGATGATCAGCTTCTTTAAATAGTAAGTATCAGGATCGATAACCGGCATGGTTTTGCTGGTTACGGTGATGCCTTTTTTATCAAGTGTATACCGTTTGGTAGCACCGTCAGTTGTAATATCAACAGGCAAAGGCATATCTATATTTAACAACTGAATCTGGTACTTATCGCCGCGCTGAGCTTTTACGTGTACTTCCAGTTTATTGATGGAATAGATATACAAATCAAACAGCGGTTTCAAATCTTGACCTGCAGCCTTGCTGAAATACTGCATCACCTCATCGGTATTGGCCAAGTTGCTGTAAGTATAACGCGGATCAGTAACAAAACCTTTAAGGGCGGGGAAGAAGGTACTATCGCCCATAATATACCTAAGCGTATGCATAAAGAAAGCACCTTTTCCATAAATATCACCATTATAAGCTGATTCTTCATCAATGTCTTTCCCGATAACAATAGGGATTTTATTGCCGAATGAGAGTGCAGAATTTTGGAAGAATTTGATATATGCTTTCTCGTCTTCAAATTCCCTTACATACAGCGCATCGCCGTAAGTGCAGATGCCTTCATGGATCCAGTAATCCGCCCAGTCTTTAGCTGTTACCTTATTGCCCCACCATTCGTGTCCAAACTCATGGTGCATGAGGCCGTCATAATCTTCGCCACCAACTTTAGTGTATTTAAATTTGGCGCCGTAAGCATTCATGGTTTGATGCTCCATGCCCAGGTGTGGAGTTTCAACAATACCTATCTTTTCTTTTGCCCAAGGATACTCGCCAAAGTATTTCTCTTGTTCTTTAATGGTTTTTACAAAAATATCCAGGTGATGCTCTGCTTTGGCGGCATGTTCCTTTAGTACGTAAAACTGGATAGGTACTTGGTGTCCGTCAACAGTTGTGTACGGACGTGTTACCACCGAATAATCACCTGCATTGAACAATATACTGTAATTGTTAATGGTGTATTTGGTTTGCCAATGGAAAGTTGCTGTTTCCTTTTGCTTGCTTACGCCTTTTAACAACCCCGGACCTGCAACCACCAGATCTTTAGGAACGGTGATAAACATGTCAACACCCTCGTTTGGTTCGTCGGATGGGTGGTCTTTACATGGGAAATACAGTTTGCCGCCGGTGCCTTCGGCAGTGATAGCCATCCAATGGTGCCCGGTTGAATCACGGGTCCAAATAAAACCATCATCCCATGGGGGGCGACGGGCAACGTGGGGTTTGCCGCCATAAATTACTTTAACGCTTGCTTTACCGGCAGGCAGTTCTTTGGCTGTATTAATAGTAATTAAATTGTTCTTGTATTCAAATGGTTCTTGTTTGCCATTTACCAAAACCTTCCTGATGCTTAATGAATCTAACAGATCAAACAATAAAACTTTGGTGGGCTTAGCCATGATCACATCAATAGTAGTAAAACCATTAATGGTTTTTTGCGTCGGATCCACAGCAAGCGAAATAGCGTAATGCCGTACATCCATAATGGCTTGCTCGGGCTTTAGTTTTCCGCCTGAGGTTAGTGTTTGAGCATTTGTAAAAGCTGCAAAAAGCAGCATCATTATGGCTAATGCACTCTTTTTCATTTTTATTGAATTTATTTACTCGGTATCGTAAAGACCAAATCTTATCGGTATTGTATATTTTGAACTTATGGCTTTTCCATGTAGTTTTGCTGGAAGCCAATGAGGTGAAAGCTTGATAACTCTAAGTACTTAGTCATTACATTTAGGGCAAACCGTTTGTGAGGCTGTTTTTAACGCTTTGATATTGGTAAGCCGTCCGTCTTTTTCCACAATAAAAGATACAAAGACTGTAGTTGCATAGTCGGTACCATCGTCGGGTGGAAACCTTAAGTTTTTTGTTAAAAATAGACTCCATGCTTTATTTCCACCTGGAAATTGGGGCTGCACTTTTACAGGTAAAGATTCGTTGACCTTATTGGTATCAGGCGTTTGAGCTTTGATACCGAAAGCAATAACTAATGAAATTACAGTTAAGAAGACTTTCATTTAGTTTAGTTCTTTAGTGAAATTTATGCCAATGATCAATTAACTTTTGTGCTGTCTAAAATCTGTACAGCCTGCACGGTATAAAATTGTATGGGAACGGAATATTTTGATTTGATAAAATGACTGTCACGCATTGCAGGGATCCATCTTTCTGATAGAGCAATCACCCGTAAAGCCTCGTTATTAAAAGGTTCACTCATCCCTTTAACAACTTTCAGATCTGTTAAACGGCCATCGTTTTCAATAAAAAAGCTTATGGTAACAATGCCTTCTCCGCCGCTAACGTCCTTCGGCCACTTTAGGTTTTTGTTTAAAAAATCATGAAAAGCCTTATCGCCACCACGAAAATGCGGCGGCGTTAGTTTTTGGGCTTTCGTGCTTATAGAGCAAATAAGAATGATAAGGATGGGTAAAAGTTTCTTCATCCTTAAATATAAATCAATTCTCCCTCACCAGCAAACCATCCGCAAAATCGCGAAGGCATTGTTTATGGTCTTCATGTAAATTGATAGCATCAAGGGCTGCAAAGGCTTTATCAGCATAGGTCTGCATCGCCTCCTCTGCGTGTTGTCTGATATCAAGCTCATTGTAGATATTGGTTACGGCTTTGACTTTTTCAACACTGTCAAATTCAGTTGCATTCAGCCAGTGATTCAGCGTTTCTGCCTGCTTATCCTTAGCCAGTTCAAGTGCACGGATCAGCAAAAAAGTTTTTTTATTGGAGATGATATCGCCGCCAACCTGCTTACCAAACTTTTCCGGATCGCCGTAAACATCCAGAATATCATCCTGTAGTTGGAACGCTATGCCAAGGTTAACCCCGAAAGAATCAATCAAATCAGCGTCGGTTAAAGCTGCACCGCCAATGATGGAGCCGATTTTTAATGTACCACCTAACAGCACCGCCGTTTTAAGACGGATCATATTGATATATTCTTCAATACTTACGTTGTTACGCTGTTCAAAGCTCATATCAATTTGCTGGCCTTCGCACACGCCGGTCGCGGTATCGTTAAAAACGTCAAGTACACTACGCAAAATGCTGTCATCAACCTTCATCATCATGCGGTTGGCTTCTACCATCATGGCATCGCCGGAGAGGATAGCGACATTGGCGTTCCATTTTTCATGCACGGTTGCTTTGCCACGGCGGAGCGGGGCTTTATCCATAATGTCGTCATGCATGAGCGTAAAATTATGGAATACCTCTATAGCCAGTGCGGGTTCAATCGCCTTGTCAACGTTGCCTCCAAAAAGGTCGCAGGCCAGCAGGAGCAGGGCAGGGCGCATACGTTTGCCGCCAATAGATAAAATATAGCTTATCGGTTCATACAGATCGGCGGGGTAAGCCGGGTAGCTTAGTTTGCCTACTGCATCATTTATTAGTAACTGTAACTCTGTAAGTTGTTTCATTTGCTTAGTGAGCGGTTGATTGGGTTGATTAGGTGAGTGGGGTGACTAACAACTAATCAACTATTCACTTAATCAACCTAATTAACTAAAAATCAATCCTGTACCAATATGAAATCTATCTGTTTCTTGGTCAGATCAACCTGTTTTACTTTAATTTTTACTTCGTCGCCCAGTTGGTAAATTTTCTTTTTACGCTGACCGATGATGGCATAGTTTTTCTCGTCCAAAGTATAAAAATCATCAGAGATATCGCGCAGGCGGATCATACCCTCGCATTTATTTTCGATGATCTCCACATACATGCCCCATTCGGTAACACCTGATATGATACCCATAAAGGTGTTGCCAACCTGGTCGCGAAGATACTCAGCCTGTTTATATTTTACTGAGGAACGTTCTGCATCCGCCGCTTTTTTCTCCATTAATGAGCTGTGCGAACAGAGCTTTTCATAAAACTCGGCATTGGCCGATTGTCCGCCATTTAAATAATGGAACAGCAACCTGTGTACCATGACATCGGGATAGCGGCGAATTGGCGAGGTAAAGTGCGTATAATGATCAAAAGCCAAACCGTAGTGAGCGCTGCTTTTGGTAGTATAAATAGCTTTGGCCATGGAGCGGATAGCGAGGTGGGTCAGCACGTTCTGCTCTTTCTTGCCTTCCACATCTTCCATCAGGTAGTTGAGGGATTTTGCTGTTTCCTTGTCAGATTTGGTATTGATTTTATAACCAAACCTGGCTGCAAACTGGGCAAAATTGGCCAGTGCATCGGGCTTAGGCGAATCATGCACACGATAAACAAAAGTGTATTTGTGCTTGCCTTTGCCCATTTTGCTTACACGCTCAGCCACTTTGCGGTTAGCCAGCAACATAAAATCTTCGATCAGTTTATGGGCGTCTTTGCGCTCTTTTACATACACGCCTGTTGGTTTGCTGTTTTCATCCAGTTTGAATTTAACCTCGGTAGTTTCAAAACTGATAGCGCCGTTTTTAAATTTACGGTCGCGAAGCTTATAAGCCAGCGCGTTGAGCTTGAATATTTCTTCCTTAAAATCGCCTTCGCCGGTTTCTATCACTTCCTGCACCTCTTCGTAAGTAAAACGCCTGTCGGAGTAAATGATGGTTTTGCCATACCATTCGGTAATGATATTGGCGTTCTCATCCATCTCAAACACTGCCGAAAAGCAGAGTTTTTCTTCTTTAGGACGAAGAGAGCAAAGACCGTTTGATAGTCTTTCGGGCAGCATTGGGATCACCCTGTCAACAAGATAAACTGATGTAGCCCTGTCCAATGCCTCTTTATCTAAGGCTGAATCAGGGATAATATAGTGCGATACGTCGGCAATGTGAACACCAACTTCGTAGTTGCCATTTTCCAGCACGCGATAGGATAGGGCATCGTCAAAGTCTTTGGCGTCAAATGGGTCGATGGTGAAGGTGGTGATGTTGCGGAAATCACGGCGTTTGGCAATTTCTTCGGGCGTGATCACATCCGGAATTTCTTCAGCATCATGTTCAACCTCGGCAGGGAATGATAACGGAAAACCATATTCGGCCAGGATGGCGTTCATTTCCGTATCGTTTTCACCTTGAGCTCCTAAGATATGTTTGATCCTTCCGATAGGGTTTTTAGCTTCAGTTGGCCAGTCGGTGATTTCGGCTACAGCTTTGATGCCATTTTTAGCCCCGTTAAGCTCGCTAATGGGGATGAAAATATCATGCATCATCTTACGATCATCGGGAATAAAAAACGCGTATCGTTCTGAGAGTTTAACAATGCCGGTAAACTCCATTTTGGCGCGCTGCAGAATTTCGATAACCTCGCCTTCTTTGTGCTTGCCTTTACTTTTGGCGTATACATAAACTTTCACACGGTCGCCGTTAAGGGCGGTGCGAAGCTTACGCGGAGCGATGAAAATATCGCTTTCAAACTCGTCATCGGTAACTATAAAGGCCGAACCATCGTTGGTAAGGTCAACCACCCCTTCAATAAACGTTTTAAGTTCAAGCAGCTGAAATTTACCGGGAGAGATCTCTTTTAATACCGATTTTTTAACCTCGTCTTTTAAGATCTCATAAATGATTTCGCGCGATTCGGGATCGCGGACGTTTAGTTTAGCAGAAACCTGCTTATAATTGAGCGGCGTATTGCCGTTTTGTTCAAATATATCAAGTACCATTTGGGCAAGTACCTGGTGTATAGAAGAGTTGTTTTTCTTGCGTTTAGACATAGAATAGTATTTGCATCAAAGATACAGAATTTTGAAGTGCCGGAATGATGATGTTCAATGGCTTAAACAAGTATTGAAACTATCTACGGTCGGTAAGGATCAAGCAGCTTTAAATCTGAGATCTTTGAAAAATCGTTGGTGTTTCTTGTTACTAAAGTAAGTTTGTTGACAATTGCTGTTGCTGCAATTATGGCGTCGGGAAGTTTAATATGATAGTTTTTTCTGACTTCAATTGATTTTAAAATGACTGGTTCGTTGAAATCAAATATGTGCGATGCGTTTATAAAATCAGTTAAAAGTTTTAATTGTTTTTCGGTTGCTTTAGGCCAGGCTAAAAGTTCAACACGTGAGATAACGGAAAGCTGAAATTTTATGTTATCTAAAAGCTGGTTTTGACTTTTCTGGTAATTTGCTTTCGAGATAATCGATTATTGCATTCGTATCAATTAAATATCCGTTTTCCACTCGTCCCTGATGTTTTTTGCATGGCTTTGAAAATCGGTGTATTGCTCATCAGATAGCTTTAGTTTTCCTCTAAAATCAGATGGTTTTTTACCTTCAGCTATTTTTTCTTCCTGTAATTCATCTACAGCATACAAAAGCACTTCTATCTGCTTTCCTACATAATCCTGTGGAATATGAATAGAAATGTCCTGATTTTCCGGTGTCACTTTCGTGCGTATCATTTTTTTAATAGTTAAATAAAAAAAGTGCTTTTAACAAATTTAAACATTTAGATTGGATATTTATGCAGCCTGATCACCCCGGTATCGAAGCTATCAACCTTTTGGTGTATTCTTCCTTTGGGCGATAATAAATATCATCAGGATAGCCGGTTTCCACTATCTCGCCTTTGTTCATAACCATCATCCGGTCGGAGATGTGCTTGATCACGGCCAGATCATGCGAAATAAAGATATAGGTCAATTTAAGTTCGTCCTGTAGTTCGCGGATGAGGTTTAATACCTGGGCCTGTACAGATACGTCAAGTGCCGAAACAGATTCATCACAAATGATAAATTTAGGCTGAAGCGCCAATGCCCGGGCAATAACAATCCGCTGCCGTTGTCCACCCGAAAACTCATGCGGATAACGGTCAAAGTGCGCGGGCAGCAGGTTAACCCGTTCAAGTAGTTCCAGCACTTTTCGTTTGCGGGTTGTATCGTTACTGTAAAACTGATGTACCTGCAATGGCTCCATAAGTGATTGCCCAACGGTAAGCTTAGGATTTAATGATGAGTATGGATCCTGAAAAATGATCTGGATATCTTTTCTGATCTGTCTCAACTCATCTTTTTTAAGCCCGCGAAGATCCGTGCCGTCAAAAGAAACCTTGCCCGATGTTGGCTCTATCAACCTTAAAATACTTCGCCCCAAAGTGGTTTTACCACATCCCGATTCCCCAACAAGGCCTAAGGTTTCGCCCGGATATACATCAAAGCTTATATTATTTACGGCTTTTACAACATGGTCTTTCCTTTTAAAAAGGCCTGTACCTGTAGGGAACCAGGTATTTAATTTCTCTGCCCTTAACAAAGGCTGTTGCCCGTATAGCTTGTGCTTGCGTTCGGCAATTTCAGCATCGGGGTAATGATATAGCTCCCTGATTTGTTCTATAGTTACTGCGGGCCTGGCCCCATCCAGAAAATCGGCCACAACAGGGAGTTTTTTCAAATGCTGCTGCGGGGAAGGGCGGCAGGCCAGCAATCCTTTAGTATAAGGGTGCCGGGGATTTGCGAATAGATCTTTTACCGCGGCTTCCTCTACAATCTCGCCTTTGTACATCACCAAAACCCGGTCGGCAATTTCTTTGATCACACCCAAATCATGCGATATAAAGATCAGGCTCATGTGCCTTTCGGCTTTCAACTTGTGCAGCAGCTCAATAATGTTTTTTTGCACAGTCACGTCGAGCGCAGTAGTTGGCTCATCGGCGATCAAAATTTCCGGGTTACAGGCTAAAGCCATAGCAATCATTACCCTTTGTTTTTGCCCGCCGGATATTTGGTGGGGATAGCTGTCAAATATCGCCTCTGGCCGGGGTAGCTGAACCTCTTTAAACAGATCGATGGTCTTTTGTTTTGCTTCTGCTTTACTCAACCCCAAATGCAGCCTGATAGCTTCAGTGAGCTGGAAACCGCAGGTAAGTACCGGGTTAAGCGATGTCATCGGCTCCTGGAAGATCATAGCCACCTGGTTGCCGCGCACATGCCGCATTTCATCTTCCGATAATTTACACAGGCATACACCATTTAAAAGTACAGAGCCATTTATTAGGGCTTGATCTTCATTGAGCAAACGCATCAGGGCAAGGGAGGTAACAGATTTGCCCGAGCCGGATTCGCCAACAATGCCAATGGTTTCGCCTTTGTTAAGTGTAAAAGAAATTCCCTTTACGGCTGTGAACTGGTTTTTACCGTTCTTAAAACTAACCGACAGATCACTGACTTTAAGCATTATTAGCCTACAATGGTTATAAATTCGTCTGCTATCAGTTCTTCGCCGCGATAACGTCTTAATAGTTGTGCTGTAGCTATCACATCTTTTTGGCAATAAGCGCAAATGCGCTCCAACTGGTTTTCATTCCAGTATACGCGGCCTACATCGCTGCCATCTATATCGTCTTTGGAGGTTGGGATATTAAAAATTGTGGTAAGCAGGTTTAAGGAAGTGTAGTGTTTGTGATCGCCAAACTTCCATAATTCCATGGTATCTAAATGGACAATTTCCCATGGCTTTTTACCCGCTATTTGCAGCTGCGGCGGAATTGGTATGCCGTTTACCAGTAAACGGCGGCAGAGGTACGGGAAGTCAAATTCCTTGCCATTATGAGCACATAAAATAAGGTTGGGTGGCTGACTGAACAACAGGTTGCAGAACTTGGTAAGCAATTCTTTTTCATCATGTGATGCAAAAGATTTTACCCTCAAGCCAATGTTTTTCCCGGCAGTAAAGATCCCGGCCGAAATGCAAACTATTTTACCAAACTCGGCCCAAATGCCCGCGCGCTCATAATGAATGTCAGCAGGTTCATCTTTGCGTTGATGCCGGGTTTTTAGTTCCCATAAAACCTGCAGATTTTCGGGCAGTTGTTCGTGGTTGCTGTACTGCGGCACAGTTTCGATATCAATTACCAATAAATTATGCAGATCGTACTGTTCAAGCATCCGGTTAAAAATTATCGAGCCAATATAATGATAAAGTTAGTAGATGATTGCTGCGGACATTTAGTTTACAGAAAAATTAAAATCGATAAGTTGTGTTTTTTATTTCTTCAATACTTCAAACTCTATGCTGATAGTATTGCCGTTGCCATCAACCAAGGTAAGAATATGTTTGCCCGGAGGTGGGTTTAAAGCCACCTGGTGAAAATCTTTGGTCTCGCCAACGTACTGATCATCCAGGTGCCAAAAGATCTTCATACCTGGCTGGCGGTGTGCTGCATTGCAAATCATGCGGCCACGGGTGCCGTCTGCTTCAAGGGGCACGTATATTTTAGCGCCGTTTTTAGGGTAGATGACCTCCATTGTATTTCCATTGTCGGCCTGGGTACAATCCGGGCGAAAGGGCGGGAGTACATGATATTGATAGTTCCTGGCTTTGTAATAATATTCCATAGATGGCGGCAACACAAACCAGCTTTTATTGAGGATGTTATCCGGCGGCTCACAATTACCGTTTACCTGCCATTTGGCATCGGCAGATAAATGCACCAATTGATGGTAAGGACAAACCGGGGCTTTCAGGCCGCTTTTGGGTACATATTGCTCATCTGCATCCTGGCAATATTGTCCGGCACGGTAACCGCTTTGCCTGCATACATTTATTTTCACCATTTCGCCCACGGGCATCTGAAACCAATCACGCGATACGGGCAATAGCCTGAAAATTTCAAACAGGGCAGGTGCAGCTGTGTTGATCCCAGTTAAGCCTGGCCGGCCCTCGCCATCGGTATTACCAACCCAAACGCCAACAACATACCTGGGCGTAACCCCAATTGCCCATCCATCGCGAAAGCCAAAGCTTGTGCCGGTTTTCCAGGCCACGCGTTGGCTTGAGCTAAATTGCTGCCATAGCATTTCCTCGCCCGGCCGCATCACTTCTTCCATGGCCTGGAAAGTGTAATAAATAGAAGTCGCATCCAATAGTCCGGAGTTTTCAAGCTCAGGTTTCGCTGCTGGCTTTTTTTCATAAACAGGATCATGAAAATCGGCCGGGTCATACTTGCCACTGTTTTTATTGTAATGATTAAGCACGCGCGCCATATCAGCATAAACGCCGCTTAATTCCCAAAGCGTGTTTTCGCCCCCGCCTAATATTAACGACAGTCCATAATGATCGGCAGGTTTAGTTAAAGTAGTGATGCCTGCTTTATGCAAAAAATCATAAAAGCGCTCGTATTTGTATTGCTGCAGCATTTTAACTGCCGGTACATTCAACGAACGGGATAAGGCCCGCGATGCAGGTACAGCGCCGTCGTAACCCAAATCAAAGTTTTCTGGATGGTAACCCGCGATCATCGTAGGTACGTCGGGTACCAGGCTATTGGGTAATATCAGCCCGTCGTGCAGCATTGCCGCATATAACAGCGGCTTCAGGGTACTTCCGGGGCTTCGCGGAGCGTCTATCACATCAACATCGCTCTCCATTTGCGGGTCTTCACGGTGGGATATGTTACCGGCATAGGCAAGTGTTGCACCTGTTTCAACATCAAGTACAATGGCGGCAATGTTGTTGATATCATTAGCTTTTAATAAACTATGATGCTGCTCCAGGATGTCATTTACCTGTTGCTGAAGCGACGATTTGATGCTGCTTGTAATGCGGGTATCTCCGTTGGGCTTAGCCTGATGATCGGCTTTAAAACGTTGCAGCAGGTGCGGAGCAAGTTGAGGGAGGGGCATCGGTCTGTCGGGCACAGGCTCAAGCCGGGCAAGGGCGGCAGTTGTACTATCAATGATACCTGCCTTATGCAATTTATCCAATAATAAATTCCTTTTTCGAAGCAGTATTGCCCTGTTCCTGCCGGGGTGTACCAATGAGGGCGAGTTAGGCAAAACAGCCATAGCCGCCATTTCGCCCCAGGAAAGTTTATCCGGGCTGCGGCCAAAATACCGCCAGGAGGCAGCATCCAGCCCAATAACATTGGTGCCGAAAGGGGCATTACTGGTATACAAAGCTAAGATCTCACTTTTACTGTAGGTTACTTCAAGGCGCATGGCCATGAAAATCTCTTTCAGTTTATTCCAGATGTTGCGTTTATGCCTGGTAGCCAGCCTGATCACCTGCATGGTAATGGTACTGCCGCCGCTGCTTACCTTTTTCGAGTTCAGGTTTTGTTTGATAGCCCGGCTAAAAGCGACGACATCAAAGCCGGGATGGTGCTCAAAGCGTTTATCTTCAAAAGTGATAATACATTGTTTGAATTTTTCGGGTACCGCGGGATTATAAGGAAAGCGCCATTGGCCATCATTTGCTATAGAAGCACCGAGTAACTGGCCCTGATCGTCGTCAATTACGTAAGAGGTTGGGCTATTAAATAAAGGATTGGGCAAACAAAACCAAAATATCAGGGTTAAAACAAACAAAAAGAAAAGCGAGACTATAACTTTAGGCTTTTTTAAATAACTTTTAGCTCGTTTTAGCACAAATTGCATTACTAAATATAAAAATATTAAGCCAGTTCAGGTTTATACAACTATAATTGTGGCAAAAATCTACCAGGCAATAATACAATAAATGACGATACAAAAATTATCAATTATTATTCCGGCTTACAACGAAGGTAATACCATACATTTAATTTTGGATAAAATTAAGGAGGTAAACCTTATCAATGATATTGAAAAAGAAGTGATCATTGTAAATGATTGCTCAAAGGATGATACAGAAGCAGCTATTTATAAATATAAACTTGCCAACCCCGAAGTTAACATTCAGTACTTTAAGCACGAAGTAAACAAAGGTAAGGGAGCAGCTTTGCATACAGGTATCGCAAAAGCTACCGGCGATTATCTGATTATCCAGGATGCCGACCTGGAGTATGACCCTGCTGAATACAACGACCTGTTAAAACCCGTTGTAGCGGGTTTTGCTGATGTAGTATATGGCTCACGGTTTATGGGAAGTAACCCTCACCGCATATTGTTTTTTTGGCATACCATTGGCAACAGATGGCTTACCTTTGCTTCAAATATGTTTTCCAATCTTAACCTTACTGATATGGAAACATGTTATAAACTGTTCAATACCAAAGTTATCCAATCTATAAAGCTCACTGAAAAGCGTTTTGGCTTTGAGCCTGAGGTTACCCAAAAAATCTCGAGGGTGCACCGCATCAGAATCTATGAGGTAGGTATTTCCTATTATGGCCGTACCTATGAGGAAGGTAAAAAGATAGGATGGAAGGACGGAGTTAGGGCTATTTACTGTATCCTTAAATATGGTTTGTTTAAATCAAAGTAAGAGTTTTTCTGCAAGAGTAGTTTTCATAAACCGTATTTCTTCTTCACTGAAATTATCAGCAAGAACTTAAATGACAGATGCCGCTTTTTTGAGCGTGACAACCTATTTTATTAAATTGCACACAGGAGACGCATGTGACGCGCCTTTATATACAATCAACGTATTAAACAGCTTCTAATAAGATGTTTAATATTCAAAAATGATGTCATCGAAACTTATAATCAATGCTTTACTGCTTCCGTTGTACTTTTTCCCAAACTGCGCTTTGCTTAGTACTAAAATAGCGGATAATGCCGGCCAACACTGCATAGTTCATAACACAAAAATAATAGGGGATGAAAAGAATTTTTATACGGAGCTGCCGCTTTTCCATTATCAGCCCAAGCAAGGCCAGCAGATAAAACAATACCTGCGCCAATAATAGCCCTTGCATAGCTGTTTCTCCAGGTTTAAGAGCCAGCACAGCGTTTAAAATAAACGATAATATAAGCAGGAAAGGGGTAATGGTCCATCTCAAAACCCGGTGACTGATATACTGAAACGATAAAATTGGGTAGGGGAAAGGATTGAATAATTTTTTTAGCCTTAAAATAGATTGCATCCCACCGGCAGCTATCCTCACTTTTCGTTTTAACTCTTCCGATACATTTTCCGACGCAGTTTCGGTAGCGTATGCTTCAGGTTCATAAACAATGCGGTAGCCTTTAGCAGCTATCAGCATCGAGATCATAAAATCGTCAAGCACAGTATCCGCTTCAACTGGCTGATATAACGAGCGGCGCACACTAAACAGTTCGCCTGCCGCGCCAACAACCGAATATAGCTCCGAATCCCATTTTTTCAGGGCCGATTCATATTTCCAGTAGAACCCTTCACCCGCCGCGCTGGCATCTGCGTTCTCGTCAATATGTACCCGTTTTTCGCCCGCAACGGCACCAACTGTTGCATCGCTGTAATGCCTGCAGATCTTTATCAATGCATCTTTATTTAAAAATGTGTTGGCATCGGTAAATACAACCGCGTCGGTATCAACATAGTTCATGGCACGATGTACCGCGGCTATTTTGCCGGCGCGCTGCGGCTGGTGCAGCAATTGTATCTGCGGGTACCGGGCAACAATATCGGGTGTCTTGTCTGATGATCCGTCGGTCACAAAAAGGAGTTTTAGTTTTCCTTCGGGATAATTAAGCAGGAGGCTGTTGCTGATCTTTTGCTCAATAAAATATTCTTCGTTGTAAGCGGCTATCACCAAAGTGCAGGAAGGAAGTTCATCCAGGTTTTCTGAAGGAAGAGCTTTCCGGCCTTTAAAAGCCCTTTTAATCCTGATGATCAGGTACAGAAAAATCCCATAACCGGCAAAAGTGTAAAAAACAATAAAGAGGCTTATGGCTAAAATTATTTTCATGCTATGGTGCTAATGGGATATCCTAAATTGCTGCTGTTTTTTGAGTGGGTAAAATTCCACCATACTGCTTTAAAAAGCATCGGAATAAAGTTGTATTGTTTTTCTTTGACGTAGTTAACCAGATTACGGGGTACCACAATCAACAAAAAATAAAAATAAAAGAATATTTTTTGTTGCGGCGGGGCATTCCGGCGGATAAAAAGAATCCGGTTTCGGTTCATGAAATATTCCTTGAGCTTGCTTTTTTTACCTACTGATACAGATTCTTTGTGATAGATGAGCGCATCGGTACAAACCCATGCTTTGAAACCCGCTCTTATGATGTGCTCGCACCAGTCAAGCTCTTCATAGTATAGAAAAAAGTTTTCGCTCATCATGCCCGCCTTTTCAATGGCTTCTTTCCTGATCATCATGGCTGCTCCGTGGCAGTAGGCTGTGGGCGCAGTTATATGATCAAACTGACCTTCGTCCTTTTGCTTTAAGCCTATTACGCTATTACGGCAGGTATAATAGTTCATAGGCGTGTAGCCTGCATATTGTATTAATTGTTTATCACTGAAATACTTGATCTTGGGCGACAGCATTCCTACGGCGGTGTTACTATTCATTACCTCAACCAGTTTTTCAACTAAACCCGGGGTAAACTCGGTATCATTGTTCACCATAAAAATATAATCGCCGGTAGCTACCGTAAGCCCGAGGTTATTTCCACCTGCAAAACCAAGGTTAACATCCGAGCGGATAAATATTATTTCGGGGTATTTTATTTTCCAGCCGGGAACCGGATCTACCTTACTTGCATTATCAACAACAATTATTTCTATATTACTATAAGTACTTGTATTTTTAATTGATAATAACATTTCCTCGGTAACGGATGGCTGATTAAAACTTACAGTAACAACAGAAACTTTTTTCATCTAAAAGGGGTTATTATCAATATTGCTTTTTACGGCTAATATTAGTAAAAGTTAACTAATTATATCACTATATTCCTTTGAATAATAACCAACCAAATAATGATGAGTCACTGCTAACCATAAAAGCAGATGAGCTTATACAATTGCTGAAAAAGGGGAATGTTGATAAAGAACTTGTTAAAGCCATACAGCAAAAAATAAATAATGCCATTGAAAGTAATTCGAACCAGCAAAAATTTGATGCCTTTAGCGGGTTAGATCAGGAGCAAAGCCGGCTTGATATGGTAACAAACCTGGAATTTTTACTTACCCAACACCAGGTTGATAGCCGGGAATCGAAGAAATACTTGCTGCATGAAAGAATAAAACATATAGTTTTGGTAGCAATTGCGGTTACCATGATCATACTTGGTTTAGCCATGATCATCATGCCTGCACCGCCATATTTTGAAATGTTTACCATTTTTTATTTTTCAAAGGACGACGGTATAACTTTAATGGATGTTATATCGGTGTTAATAGTATTATCGGGTGTATATTTGTTTATAAATGCCCTACTCCGAAAAATTAACGCCTGAACTCACCAATATGCCGAAACGTCCGAAAATACTCCTGGTTGATGATAGCCCGCTGATTTTGATGGTTATAGGCCAGGCTTTGGAAAAAGAGGGTTTTATTAGCCGCAAGGCAGGTAATGTAGAGGAAGCTATGACGGTGCTTGAAAATGAGATCCCCGATTTGATTTTGTCTGATTATCAAATGCCCGGTACGGATGGTTTTGCATTCAGGCAACATTTAATGACTGTACCTGAGTATAAAAATATCCCTTTTATGTTTTTAACATCGATTACCGATCATGCCCACATGATAGCGGGGATCAGTCTTGATGCTATTGACTACATTGATAAGGATACGCCCATTGTGTTCATTATCTCAAAGATTAATAATTTTTTGAACAGCATCCGCGAACGCCACGAACACACGATCAGGGAGCTGAGCAGCGCCGCAATAGCCTTAAATTTGTATTCCGTTCCGCAGGAAATACCCCGTATTAATGGCTTTGAAATAGATTTCTGGCATAAATCGTTTGAGAATTACCCAGGCGGAGATTTTATTGATGTGTTAACTATAAATAACAGGTATACTTTTATTATCCTGGGCGATGTGATGGGCAAAAAATGGGGAGCATGGTTTTTTTCATTCGGCTATCTAAGCTATATAAGGGCTGCTGTAAGGATATGTGTTTCGGAAGGGGACGTATCAACCAAAAGCATCATGCAAAAAATCAACTCGGTAATTTATCATGACCCGGTTGTGAGCGACGTGCTGTCGACACTTTCGCTCATCAGGATCGATCGGGAGAATGAAACGCTAAGTTACACGGGTGCGGGCGACTTGCCGCTTTTGTATTTTAGCTCTACAGAAAATACGCTTAACAGGATCGGCTCATCGGGGTTATTGCTGGGGATTAGTAAAGAGGGCGGCTTCGATGAACATTTATTTACGATGCAGCCTGGTGATCAGTTGATCATGATAACGGATGGATTGATCGATAAAGAAACGCCCGCAGGAAAGAAAACCGATCTGAACAGTTTTATTGATGAGATTGAAAAATATCTTGGTAAAACCAATTCATTTGCAACCTTAAAATACGATGGCTTTTTGAACGAAAAAGCGAGAGAACAAATTGACGATTGCAGTTTAATATTTATTCAAAAAAATAGCTAAATGATATTACAAACACATCTGCTTAATAATGCATTAATTGCGGATATACAGCTTAAAGAGGCAAATTTGGCGAATGCCGAACAATTTAAGTCGGAACTGATGAGCCTGATCAATAATGGAAATAAGTATGTTATTGTAAACTTTGAACAGGTAATTTATATAGACAGTTCTTTTTTAGGTGCATTGGTATCGGCACTTAAACTGACCATGAATAGCGGGGGAGACATTGCAGTAGTTGGTTTAAATAGCGATATCAGGTCCTTGTTTCAATTGGTACGGCTTGATAAGGTGTTCAGGATCTATACAAATACACAGGAGGCTTTAACCGGGGCATAAACGAATTTACTACCTTGAAAAAATTTGTTTTTAATAACGAAACCGAAGGTATTTATCCTTTAACCGTCCAGATCATCAGTTATATCCAAAACATAGCAAAAGATATAGTTGATGACGACGCCGGCTTCAGGATAAAAACTATCCTGATTGAACTGCTTACCAATTCGCTCAAGCACATGGGGGATGATGTTACCAGGATCGGGATCGATCTGAAAAATAACAAATTATATATAAGTAAACAGGATAAGGGAAGGCCGCTGCAAATTAATACCAGGCAGGCATTGTTAACCTGGCCCTTAACGCACAGCAAGTTTACCCAAAATGAAATTGCCATTTATGGCGATGACTTCGGTACACTGAAAGGGCGGGTGAAAAACAGTAACCAATTAGAGTTTTTTACTGAGGACCTTGATGTGCGGTATGTTAACAAGGACACCATTATGGGGTTAAATGAACATTACGGCCTGATGATCATTGCACGCGCCAGCGATGCGTTTAACTACAAGCATAAACCTGATACCGGCGTAAATACATTTACCTCGGTAATTGAACTTAAACAGCGTTAGGTATTGCTGCGTGATTTATGAAAGCGTTTCTTAATGGGTTAGGGGAAATTTATTTATTCGGCAATTATTATTACTCTTGTTTTCGCTATTTCACAGTTGCCCCTTCGTTTACCGGTTCTGCAGGAGCATTATCGTGCGGTGTATGAATAAACTTTTTGTTTGCTCCTTTTAACTTAAACAGCAGTAAAAACATGGTAAAAAATATAAGCGGCAGTTTAAGCATGGCTTCTAAAAGTTTTCCATTATAAAACGATGTTGGTATGGCAACTACGATACCAAGGTAACAAGCCACTGTTGCCCCAAGCCACAAATGCCAGTGCGGGCCTATGCCCGGAGTAAAAAAAGAGATCAATAGCATAAAAGGCATCAGGCCAAGCATTAATACACGCGGCAGGATAGCCATTTGATAAATCTCATTCACATAATCAAAATTGCCGCGGAAAAATTGGGCCGGCGCGGTAGCCGCATATTTTTTAAGCAGGTTAAACTGAGCCGAAAGCCAGCGCTTACGCTGCTTTTCAAACACTGCGGGATTACTTACTTTTTCATCGTAGATATACGCTTTTTCTGCATAAGCAACATGGATCTTATCACGGGTCAATAATAAACCCATTTCCTTGTCAAACCCGCCTACGGCATCAATACGCGACATTACATTTACAAACAGGTTGTACTCTAACGCCATACCCGAACCGATAATGGCTGCCGAAAACTTAAACAACTGCTGCGATTTTCTGAAAATATGATTGTTAACTTCTTCGCTTACAGCATCAAGTATTGCTACCTGTGTGTTTGAGTTTTTTGCTACCCTATGGCCCTGCACCACCAGGTGACCTGCTTGTAAACAGTTGTTGATCTGGTATAGATAATCGGGCGCGGCAATGTTATCAATGTCAAAAACAACAGCGGCATCAAAACCAACCGCTGTGTTTTCAATGGCTTTGTTTAGCGCTTTTGATTTGGTGCTGGTTTCAAAAACCACCTCTACTACCTGCAAAGGCATCTGCTTTAATTTAACAATGGTTTCAGGTTTCATGGAGTCGGCTATCACACAAACCGTGAACATATCTTTAGGGTAATCGATAGTTAGTGCCGCCGCCGCCGAGTTTAAAATAATTTCATCTTCTTTATAAGCACAGATATAAACTATGAATTTACTGAGTGCGGTGGCTGTAGCAGGCGGTTTGATGGGGATTAATTTTCCGAGTACCGAAAATACAAACAGGTACAAGCTATATACACCAAGGTATATAAACAGCAAAATGGCGATTAGGGATGCTATGAATTTAATGATTTCCATGTGTTTTATTGCTAAACCCTGTTTGTAAGTTGCAGGTTTGTATTATTAAAAATTAACTTTTCCGTTTATTGTTCAAATTTGCTGCCAGCAAGCTTTTGATCTCTGTTATACGGTGCTCCCATGTATTTTGTGCCGCTATTTTTAATCTTTTTTGTTGTAAAAAAGGAGTGTCGTTTAACGATAAATTAATGGCAGCAGAAAATTCATCAGCATTTTTGCAGATATATACGCTGTCGCCGGTAAACTCTTCTAAATCTTCATTAAAATCAGTGATCACTACCGGCCGGCCCGAACCCAGGTATTCAAATAACTTAAGCGGGAAAATGGAGCTGCTTACATCGTCTTTTTTGAAGGGGATGATAGCAACATCAAATCCTTTGAGCACGGCAGGCAACTGCTCATAAGGTACTGCTCCTTTTTTGAAAATATTAGGCGCATTAAACGCAGGATTATTTTCATAATCTTTACCAACCGGCCCCACAAATACAAAGTTTTTACCGGGGTTTTGTTCGAGTAGCTGTGTTAATAAATTATAATCAATGCGCCGTTCAATATTGCCGAAATAACCGATTATCGGTTTAGGGATATCAGAAAGGATGTCTGCTACAGGCAACGCCGGATCCAGCGCTTTTTGACTATGGCCGATGTCGGCCGCATTTGGTACGAAGTACGAGTTAGGATTAAGTTTTGCTTTTGCATTGCTTAACTCTTTACTGGTGCTGATCACCAGATCCATGTCTTTTACCAGTATATCTTCGGATATAAGGCCATGACGAATTTGGTATTCTTCAATAAGCGGATCAACACAATGATAAACTTTTAATAATGGTTTCAATTTCAACAACCGGTGCATCGTGGGGTAATAAAACGCATAGGAGTTGATAAAGATGTAGTCCTTTATTTTAAGGCTTTTAATAATCTTATTGAGCCTTGCCGCTACAATTCGTTCGTTCATCTTTACGGCCAGCCGATAGACAGCTCCTTCGGGCAATGAATTGATCGACGGCACCGGAGGCGTAATGATGATCTTTAAATTAGGGATCTCAGTTTGGATAAAGCTATTTTTGGGAGAAAAGAAGTACGGTTTACGTGCCTTATACCCGGGCGTGTTTTTAAACTGGATATAATCTTTCCAGGTATAGGGCCTGTCAACATAATACACGTAGTTATCCTTGGCCAAATGTTTGGCCATAGTATAGTTTGTTGATTCGAGGCGGCTATCAAACTGCATTTGCGAAAATATTACGATATGCCGGTTTTTAAGCTCCATATAACTTGCTTATTCAGTTAGTCGTTTTCCTTTTATTTTGTCCATCACAACACCTATAAGTTCTTTTAGTTCAATGTAGCCTAAAACAAAGATGTCGGATATTTTAAACTGAAGATGTTTTTTTAATGCCCAGTAACCAAAGATCGCACCGGTAGCAAAGGTAAAGATAGAAGCAACTGCTACCGCATACAAGTTGTGGAATATAAGAATCCCCGTAAAATCGCCTACTACGTTAACTGTTAGCATCAGGAACACTTTTATCATGTTAAGATGTGGTTTGTTGATGATATCAAGCGTTATCCCGAAAAACCTGTCAATAGGCAACAGCATTACATAACACATAAAAATCCTGAAGATATTGCCTGCATCAGAATGCTGGTATTTAGCGCCAAACAGGAGCCCAATAATAACGTCAGCAGCAACGAAACAGATTACAGCGATAGGGGTAAGCGCTATAGTAAGCATGCCTGCATATTTTTTCATGATATAAGTGACGTATTTTTGGTCGCCCCGCTGAGCAGCTGCTGACATTACCGGTAATGCAGTAGAGATGAAAGCCCTTAACGGGATTTCGAAAATTTCCAGAAGTCGTTGCGGAATGTAGTAAACAGCCAGCAGGTCGGGGCTGAACATAGGCTTTACGATAAACGTATCAGAGCTCCTGAGCAGGTATGAACTTATAGATGTGCCTACACTGTATTTACCAAAATGGGCCATTTGTTTTATTGTAGCCCAGTTTTTGTGAACTATGGTTTTTACTTTAGCCCAGCCTGTAACAATGCAAATAACGCTGCTTAACAGGTTAGCTGTAAAGTAGCAATATATAGTTGTTTCAAAATTTGACTTGCCCGCAACAGCAACGCCAACCACCAGCGCCAGGAAACCTCCCTGGTTCATTAATTGCAGCGTAAACATTTTATCAAAGCGCTCTTCGGCCTGGAGCGTCCAAAGGCTCACCGCCGAGGGTAGTGTGCAGAAATAAATGAGGCTAAACCATTTAAGCGTAATACCTATATCAGCGTCCGGATTTGTATAAATAAGATAAATCAGGAGATTTACGATGGCAAATACGCAAGTGATCATAAAACCCAGGTACCAGGCAGATGCTGATATATTTTTCATTCTTTCGGGTGTGGAACCCGAATAAAATTTAATGACCGATGTTTGCAGAAAACCCGTGCGAAAGGTATCTGCCAACGTAAATACAATCTGGAAAAACACATAGTTGCCAAAGGCGGGTTTACTTAAGCGGCGGGCCAGCAGTGATAATATGATCATTCCCAAAACCGGCAATACGGCGTTGGTTGCCAGTGAAAGCGTGTGTTTGTTTATTAATTTTTTAAATAAACTCATGTATCATGTTTTACGCTTTCTCCCACAATTGTGTTGTAAAATTGTATTGTTTTATTACTTTGGCGGGGTTGCCAACTGCTACCGAATAAGGCGGGATATCCCTTGTAACCACACTGCCAGCCCCAATAACCGAATGTTTACCAATAGTTACACCGGCGGTTACCACACAATTAGCACCTATCCAAACATTATCATCAATAGTAATTTGTTGGGTGGTCACTTTTTGATGGCGTGGCGGTATACTTACATCCTGGTAGCCATGATTAAGGCCGGATATTACAACATGCTGCGCTGTCATACTGAAATTGCCTATTTTAACCGGGCCGATTATTACCGTACCGATGCCAACTCCTGACCCTTCGCCAATAAATACATCGCCAACGCCGTTATTGATCACAGCGAAGTCTTCCACAATACTTTTTGCGCCAAGGGAAAACTTGTTAAACGGAAAAAGGTCCATCCGTGCATTAAACCTTACTACACTGTTTTTACCCCGGTGATGGAAAAAGCGGTTAAGTATCAGCCTAACCCAAAGCCTTGGCCTCGACTGTCCGGGCGGAATAAGCATCCAGTGGACTAATTTTTTTAATTTGGGATTTGATTTTATGGATGATACAAATGACATCTGCTTAATTAATTAGTATTGTCCCTATACTATTTTTTTTAATTGCTCCTGCTCCTGGTTGTCAAGGCGCTTGCATACTACAAGGATGGATATGGCCAGGTAGAACAGGATGTTTGACGGGTATTGAACGATAGCCTGCTGCGGAAAGTTACCAATATTGAACGCGAACAAGATTAGCAACATAGCCAGGCAGTAATTTTTAAGTTCGGGATTTTTGATACTGAAGTAAAAGTTTATCCCCGTTTTAAGCACCACAAAAAACAGTGTACAAAATAGGATGAGCCCAATCCAGCCCATTTCAACAGCTACGCGCACATAACCACTGTCGGGCGGGAATTTGGCTAACATGGAGTTTGGTGAAAACTTACGGCCCCAAACGCCTACAGAACCTAAGCCGCCGCCAATAGGATGGGAAAGGATATAAGGCTTGATCCTCCTTTGATTTTCAGCACGAACGTTGTAAGATGCGTCATCGGATGGGTTAAAAGCTGTTTGAAACCGCTTGATCAATGGGTTAGAGGTTGGCATTACGATCAAAATGCCGAGCATGCCTGCTGCCACAAGTGTGAAAATTAAAACCCGTTTGTTGAAGTTTAAAACTGCCAGCATAGAAAGCGCTCCCGGTACCAATACATAAGCAGCCCTTGTACCGGAATAAAGCATAACATATAAAAAGAAAGCAGCTATAAAACCCAGTAATACTTTGCGTTTGACAGGTAAATTGCCCATAATAAGTACAATGCAAAGCAATGCGCCTATAACCATGTTGTATGAAAATGTAACAGGGTCAGAGAAGATCGCAAATTTACGCATATGCCCGTTGATGAACAACAAACTTACACGGAGCGGATCGGAATACAGGGATCGGCGCTCGAATGGAAAAAAGCCAATGTTTTCTTGTTGAAAAGCAGAAATTCCTGCCAGTATATCCAGCAATAACCAAAGCTTTAAAAGTGTTTTTATAAACTTCACCGTGCGGATCTGGTAAACAAAAACAAAGTACATCAGCATAATGAAACCCACGGTCCGCACAGTATAAATCCAGGCCAGCCGTGATGCGGCTGCAGGATTTACAAACTCGAGCATATTGTAAGCCAGCCACACCAATATCATGTAGCTGATAGGATTTTTAAAATAGGTCCAGTTTTGTTCGGTGCGCTGTTTGATAAAAAAACCGAGGATAAGCAGATAGGTGGTTACATCCATCAATGTACCTATAGGTACTCCGCTTGGTAAAAATTCGGCAATGTAACTGATGAAAAATGCACCTGTGATAAGCGCGCAAATTCCGAATTCGGGATAAACGGTAATGGCAAATACAATGGGTAAGCCTATAGTTATCGCTAAAACAGCACCTACGCCTATAAATCCAAGCTTATAGGTTAAAAAACTTATCACAAGTGAGGTAATCAGCAAAAAAAACAGGGCAAACGGATGCGAAAACTTTTGAATCAGAAGTGCTTTCCAAAAGTTTTGCCTAATTTCAGTATTACCTGTTGGTTCATTGCGCATGAAGTAGTAACTCTTTTTATAAATTTACAGGAACAAGATCTTCACAGCCCACACAAATACACTGATAAATGCAAATACTATAGCTGCTTTGCGTGTTTTTTTTTGAAGCGGACTTAAATCTTCAAACGGATCCTTTTGGGGTTTGGGAGGGTCAATTCTCATTTTAAGTAACATTAAGTATATGAACCGGTGTTTTATGCTTCGTTCAATTAAGAGTGTTTTTCTTTTTTCTGATTGTATTCAGTTTTATTGAGTACCCAGCCGGCAAACTTGTTTTCGAGCCCTTTTAAATAGGTTATGTGCTGTTTCTGAATATTGTTTATTTTCCTGTTGGCTTCAAATACAGCTATTGTTTTATTTGCAAATAACAACCATTCTTTGGATTTATTAAGCGCGGTAAGCGGGGCTGTATCAATGATTACTATGTCGTATTTAGTCCGCAGCTCGTCAAATTTGCTCTTAACAAAGGCTTCGCTGCCAATTTCAAGCAGGGTTACATCACCTCCGCGGTTGCCTAAAACAGTAGTGTTTGAGCTGCTGAGTTCGGGTTGGCCAAATTGGCTGTTTTTAAAATAATCTTCAAGGTATACTTGCGGCTGAGCAGTATTGCTGATCGTAGCGTTATTGAAGTTACCGTCAATTAACAATACTCTTTTATTGATCATGGAGTATGAATATGCCAGGCTTATCGCCAGCAGGGTTTTACCTTCGGTAGGCTCGATGCTTGTTATGGCTAAGATTTTTTCACCTTTTAATTCCTGATCAATTTCAAACCGTATAGAGCGCAGCAGCTCTTTAAAGGTTTTCATTTTTTCACGGTGCTCCACATCCCACAGCTTGCGAAGATCGAGATTTTCACCGCTGATCTTGTTTAGATAGCCTAATAACGGCAGCTGGGTTTTATTAACCAGTTCGGTAGGGCTTTTAATGGTATCATCGATGTAAAATAATACAAACAGCCAGAAGAGACAAGCAAAGAAACTGCCCATGCCGCTTAATATAATAAGCAGCATTTTTTTGGAAGGTTGGGCCACATCCGGCTGGGCCATCTCAATCTGGACCAGTTTTATTGAAATGCTTGAACGCAGGTTGGTTTCATTGTATTTGTTCAATACATCAAGGTATTCTTTACCTGCAATATCAATATCAAAATAAAGGGTTTTTACTTTCGCATCAAACGGAACCAGGCGGGAGAATTTAGCATTAAGGTTTGTGAGCTCGTCATTTATTGATTTAACGCTGTATTTAGCCAGATCGCGGGAAATCTCAAGACCAAGCTTTTGTTTAACCTGATCCTCTTTGCCCACAAGTGGATTGGTAATGTATTTATCAGATGTTAAGTTGATTTGATTTGAGAGCTGTTGCTGTAACGAATCAAGAGATTCTTTATACTTATTATTAAACCCGCTGCGTACATACTGATCTTCAAGTATATGCAATTGGTCCTGGGTAGAAGTTACAGCCTGGTTATATTTGTTGGTTATCGATTCAACATATTTTCTTTCACCGGGTGAGAACTTTTGGACGATAGCATCAATGGCGCCCTGATTGGATATTACATCTTTTTCGGCCTGCAATTTTCTGTCATTGTAAGTCATGATCTGGCTAAAAATCGCTTTGGACTGCTCATCCAGGTTCAATACACCGTTTTGAATTTTATACTGCTGTAATTCGCTGGTTTTTTCACTCAGGGCCTTACGTTTGGTATCTAACAGATTTGATAAAAAATTTACAGCATTTGATTCATTTTGTTTTACGCTTTGGGTGTAATAGTCGATAAACTGTTTGCATAATGTGTTCACTACAAACGCCGAAAGCTGTGGGTTTTCCGAATTAAAACTTACAGAGATAAAATCACTGCTTTCTTCACGGAAAATTATCAAGTCTTTTACGATGTTACGCTCATCGTATTTCATTGACCTGAGCAATCCAATGAGTGAGTTCTCGGTTTTATCGTAAACAGATAAGGGTTGGAGGGTGGCAAATTTTTTTTTAAAAATCGCTAATACGTTGTCTTTTTCATAAGGCCGCAATTCAAGTAATTCCTTACTTGGTTTACGAAAGGGATAGGGGTCGCTCAGGTCATGGATCATGAGTGAATAAGAAACCTGGTCAATAAGTTTCTTCAGCTTCATGATCGTCATCAGGTTGCTGAATTCGCGGTAAACCTGTTGCTCTTGTACGTTCGTTGTCGCATCTTCGTCAAGAAGGTGGCTGGAGGCGTCAACTATGCCGGTGGCTATTTCTGCGTGCGACTGGTAATTATCAGGTAAGTTCTTTACCAGGAAAAAAGAAGTGATTACCGCTACAATCGGTATTATTATCAGTACACTTCTGTATTTCTTTAGCAGATTGAAAAAATTGCCTATCTCCATCTTTTACTTAACATCTTCTAATTTAATACCCAATAATTCTTCAAGATTGGTCTTGGCTGTAAATGTCGCTAATTCGGCTTGTACTTTAAAGGCGTTTTGACTGTATAAGGTGGTAAGCTGTTCATTATAGATCTGAAAAGTTGTTTCGCCTTTTTGAAACGCGTATTTTAATTGCTTAACAGCACTTTCAGCATCAATTACGGCATTTGCCCGCAACCTTAGTTCGGCCTGTGCTGCCAGGTAAGCAAAGTAAAAGCGTTTAACCTGGGCTTCAAGGCTTAACATATACTCGGCCTGTTGAAATTCTGCTGCTTTATAGATTTCTTTCGTTTGCCTGATAACTCCCGGCCTCGAAAACAGGTGTCCTATGTTTAGCGAAAGGTTTATCTGATAACCTTTAAATATAGTGGGCTGAGAAAGGTTGATAGATGTTTGCGGACTATAAATGTAAGATGCGGTTAAACCATCGAGCCATGAAAACACGGCTGAGTTATAAACGGCTTTGGCTGCATTTACCTGGCTTTGACGGGATTTAACTTCGGGGTAATTCTTTTTAGCAGTTGCTATCAGTTTTTCAAGAAAAGGATAGTTAATGTCACTTATAAATGAAGTTTGCTGCGCGTGTACGCGGCTGGTAAATAAAAGAGCAATTATGAAGAGATAAGTGAGCGTTAGTTTCAGGGGCATATAGTTATACTTTTTCTTTTTGGAATAATGCGGGTACTGTACCGGCAATAATTTTTAAATCTAACCAAATAGAATATTTCTGAGCATAAAAATTATCTAATTTTTTCCTTTCGCGTTCAGACATGTCTTCCTTTCCGCGCTTGCTGATCTGCCATAAGCCCGTTAAACCGGCAGGGCCAAGAAAACGCATCGACCACTCGTTAGAGGTAAGCATCTCTGCCTCATATAAAGGCAACGGTCTGTTACCAACTACCGACATATCGCCCCGCAGTATATTGAATAATTGCGGTAACTCGTCAAGACTTGAATTGCGTAAGAAATTACCCAGCTTGGTGATACGCGGATCGTTCTTGATTTTCACAAAAGCCACTTTATTGTCAGCTCCTTCGGCAGCATATTGATTGTTTTCGGCAGATAGCTTGGCAAGTAGTTGGTCGGCGTCGGTACGCATCGATCTGAACTTATAAAAATCAAATACTTTATAACCTGTGCCTACCCGTTTGCTTTTGTAAAATACCGGGCCTTTTGAATCCAGCTTAATTAAAATAGCAACTATCAGCATAACAGGTGATAATACAAACATCATACCGCCCGAAATCACCAGGTCGATAAGGCGTTTACCTGCCGGCATTTTATAAGCCGTATCAACTACTTTTGAAAGCTCA
This sequence comes from Mucilaginibacter sp. SJ, assembly GCF_028993635.1. NCBI lineage: Bacteria > Pseudomonadati > Bacteroidota > Sphingobacteriia > Sphingobacteriales > Sphingobacteriaceae > Mucilaginibacter > Mucilaginibacter sp. SJ. The sequence goes on along the minus strand of NZ_CP118631.1, from coordinate 1,412,081 downwards.
AGTAATTTGGGCTTTATCAGTTTAAAGCGCACCAAAAAGTTAAGCCTTTCGCGCAGGTCACTTATGGCAAACGGTTCGCCATAAAAGTCATGCACCTTTAATTGAATAGCTTTTTGCCTTAAAGTTTTATCATTTTGTGATGAAAGCAGTACGATAATTAAACCATTGAGAAGAAAGCTTTGCTTAACTTCGTCAACCATTTTAATCCATTTACCTTCAGTATCAACTTCAACCAAAATAATATCAGGAACGGATAAAATAGATTGCTCGCCTAAATAATCATTCAGCTGGTCAATAGAGTTATTGTACGCAATTTTAAAGCCTTCATTTAGTCCAGCCGAAATCATTTCCTTAAACTCGGTGCCGGCATAGGCTACCCTGATATTAGAACCTGAACTTTCGTTCCAATCAGATGTTTGGTGATTCATAAACTTGTAAAACTTGATTAATTGCTGTTTTTAATGCAGTTGGGTTAAACGGCTTGTGAATGTAAGCATCAACCTTAAAGGGCATGTTGCTTACCTGGGCATCAAGATCATGGGCGGCCGATAACAATATAACAGGTATTTCACGATAAAAGCCACTAATCTTTACGTTCTTAATAAAAGATTGGCCGTCAAAATAAGGCATCTGGAGGTCGGATATGATCAATTCGGGCATATGGCCGTCTTCGAGCCAGCTAAAAGCTTCGATGCCGTTATTTTTAACTACAATATCATATTCTTTTGACAGAATGAAGTTGAGCAGTTTCAGGATACTCAAGTCATCATCAACTATAAGTAGCGTTCTTTTCATACTTAATTAATTGGGGTTATTTATAAAAGAGAAGCAAATGTTTTGTTAATCAGTTTGTTGTATGTTGTTATTATTTATTGTAAATGCTGATATAGCAAAAAAAATATAAATTTAATAAATATTATTAATGAAAAGGAAATGGTTTTTTAGCTATTTTCAACTAACAGCTAAGTATAAAATAAATAGCCTGGCAATTAACGCGTTTTGTTTTTCATTGTAATTGCATGCAAAAAACATTCCTCAAATAAAAAACAGCCGAAATCAAAGGCTTAGTAGGCTTTTATACGGTTAATATATAAAATGGTTGTGAAAAATTGCGAAATTAACGGAAAGTTAACAACCGTCGAGGAATTTATTCCCACGGTAGGTAGCTGCAATTCCCCAAAATGGGATTTAATTTATACCGGGTATAGGTATTTATAGCGCTACTTTTCTATTACGGATAAAAAATTCCCGGCAGGGTCTTTAAACCAGGCTATTTTGGGGCCGCCGTCAAGAAACAGGCCTTTTTCGTTTGTCTTAAAATTCTCCTGGTTATAAATCTCAAACTTAACGCCGCGCGCGCTGAGCTCATCAACTGTTTTTTCCACATCATCAACCGGGAAATTCAAAATGGTAAAGGTAGCCGGGGTATGGTTGGGTTTGGTATATATCAATATGGGAGTACTGCCTGTAATATTAAGGTTAAGTATGCCCTGCATTTCGGGTACATCACTTACATCTAAACCAAGTACATCAGCATAAAACGCCCTGGCTTTAGCTGTATCATCTACCGAAAATCCGCTGAATGCTTTGCTGTCTTTTAACATGATAATGGGCTTTATGTTACTGATACTACCTTGTTTTTTAATAATTTGTTTTGTAAAAGTGAGTTTAGCCTTCCAAAACTTCGGCCCGATAGCCTAATTCATTTAAAAAATTGATGAGCGAGTGGGCGCATAATGTACCGTTGTCGCACTGTACCCGCAAAATCCGGTCACAATCATCAAGATCGAAGTTTGCTTTATGATTGCCAAACGTGCTGTGAATGGCATTTAAAAGCATATTAGCCTGGCGGCGTTTATTTACATTGGTTTTAAAAACTTCTACTATCATAAGCCTGTTTTGGTTTGTACCTAAAACCTTTGGTTGAACAATAGAAATGTTTGGTTTTTTAGGGAACGGCTATTGATTCATCCGCCCCCTAAAAATCAATAAATTATTATTTGGTAGCGTTAGGATTGTATGTGATCATCCAGTTTATGCCAAACCTATCGGTAAGCCAGCCAAAATAATCGCCCCAAAACTCGTCATGCATAGGCGAAACAGGATTACCGCCTTCGGCTAAACCACTATACAGCTTGTCTGCCTCCTCTCTTGATTCGGCACTGATGGTAAGCGAAAAGTTATTACCAATAGTTACGAATGGCATACCTCCCTCGCCAATTGCATCCGTACCCATCAGCATGCTGCCATTAGCAAGGGGAAGTGCAATATGCATAAGCTTATCCTGGTCCTTTTCGGGTGTATTGGCAGCCGCAGGCGAGTCTTTAAAACGCATAACCATTGCAAACTCACCGCCGAATACTGATTTGTAGTGGTTAAAAGCTTCTTCGGTGTTACCGTTAAAGTTTAAATAAGGATTGATAGCTAACATGATGTGATTGTTTTTATAGATTTATAATTGAGTGATTTTATGAAAGTAAAATTAAATCTTGTACCTTAACATAGGAGGGGGTTATCAAGACATGTTAAGGGGTTAATTGCGACATTTTTTTATCACAATAACATACCAATAGATCAATAAAGAGGGTATTGCCGGCTTTAGCTATTATCCGCCGGCACCCTGTTCGAAACAAACTTATACAGGTATGGCGCCTTATGTGCACCGCCAGTCCATTTTTTTGCCACCCGTTCCAAAATACCCAGCCCCAGCATTTTACGCTGAAAAGCAGCGCGGATCAACTTTTTGTTAAGAATAGTTTCGTAGAGCGATTGCAGGTCGCCCATGGTAAATTCCTCGGTCATGAGGTTAAAGCCTATGAGCTTTTGGTCAAGCTCATTTTGCAGCGTTTTCAACGCTTTGTTAATAATTTGCTCATGGTCCTGCATCAGCACAGGCAGTTCATTCAGACTGTACCAGTCGCAGCTATCAGATATTTCATCGGGTGTGGGGATAGCCCTGGTAAAATCAACCAGTGCATAGTATCCCACCGAAATAAAACGCTTTAATAACCAGTGATCAGCCGGCGGGTTATAGCCACGGGCCTGCATAATGGCCTTAAGCGGTCCGGGATCATACCGGCTGTAATTGCCAAAAACATAAAACTGTTCCAGGTAGATGTTGGTTAACGCCGTTCGGCTTTGAAGTACCCGCCGCGCCGCTTCGTTCACATCCTCATTATCATGAATAAAGCCGCCGGGAAGCGCATATAGCCCGGTGTTTTTATAAGCCAGCAGCAGTACCTTTAACTGGTTGTCATGAAAACCAAAAATAACCGTATCTATAGCAAGGCCCGGTAAAAAACCCTGCCCCGCGATGTTATTTTCCAGTTGGTGAAACTCTTTATTCATGTATCGTAATAAAACAAAGGCACAAGTAAATAAAAAAAATTGACAGCTATCGAAAAATAATTTATTATTGTAACAAATTGATACAATAAGGATCGAATTCAAAAAATCTCCATCAATTAAACCTGACTAACCAAATACCAGTAATGAAGAAACCAATTTTAGTAATGCTGTTGCTTGCACAAGTTGCCTCGGTAAAGGTAATGGCGCAGCTATCGGCAAACAAAACCACCGTTGAGAACGGTGTGCTTGAAGGCACTCGCGAAGCATCGAACGTATTAAGTTTTAAAGGTATTCCCTTTGCACAGCCACCCGTGGGGGATTTGCGCTGGAAGGAGCCTCAGCCCGCCAAAAACTGGGAGGGTACATTAAAGGCCGATCATTTTGCCCATAACCCCATGCAGAAGCCCATTTTTGGTGATATGGGCTTTCGTTCATCGGGTATGAACGAAGATTGTTTATACCTAAACGTATGGACGCCGGCAAAATCATCCAAAGAAAAACTGCCTGTATTGGTTTATTTTTACGGTGGGGGCTTGATGGCCGGCGATGGTTCTGAATCGCGCTATGATGGTGAAAGCATGGCTAAAAAAGGCATCGTAGCGCTAACAGTAAATTACAGGCTTGGTGTATTTGGCTTTTTTTCGCATCCTGAATTAACTAAAGAATCACCTAACCATTCGTCGGGTAACTATGGGTACCTTGATCAGCACCTGGCTTTGCTTTGGGTACAAAAAAATATAGCTGCCTTTGGCGGGGATCCTAAACGGGTTACCATTGCGGGTGAATCGGCAGGGTCTATCTCGGTATCGGTACAAATGGCTTCACCTTTATCAAAAGACCTGATCGCGGGTGCTATCGGCGAGAGTGGCGCGGGGATCAAACCAACGCTATTCCCTATACCATTGGCTGATGCTGAACAGAACGGTGTTAAGTTTGCTGCTAACGAGAAGGCCAATACCCTTGCCGATCTCAGGGCCATACCCGCCGAACAATTGCTGAACGATGCATTTAAACCAGGTACGCCGCCAATGTCGGCCACTATTGATAATTACCTGTTGCCAAAATCGTTGCCTGAGATCTTTATGGCGGGCGAACAGGCCAAAGTTCCGTTGTTAGTAGGCTGGAACTCGGCCGAAGTGCCATTTCAGTTCATGATGCGCGGCGATGCGCCAACGCTTGAAAATTATACCAAAACGCTGAAACAATTATATGGTGACAGGGCAGAGGAAGCATTGAAATTATACCCGGCTACCAATGACGAAGAAGTGATCAAAGTCGCAACCGATCTGTCAAGCGACCGGTTTATCGTATACAGCACCTGGAAATGGGCCGACCTGCAGGTACAAACAGGAGGGAAGCCAGTTTACCGCTACCTGTTTTCACGGGTTCGCCCGGCCATGGTAGCTTCAATGGGGAATGCCACCCCGGGGCTCGCCGGCGGTGTGGTTAAGGGCGACGCGGCAAAACCTGCTCCAAAAATGCCGCTGCCGGTGGGTGCTGCACATGCTTCAGAAATTGAGTATGCCATGGGGAACCTTGCCGGGAACAAAACCTATGCCTGGACACCCGATGATTTCAAAGTATCCGAAACCATGGAAAACTACTTTGCCAACTTTATAAAAACTGCCAACCCTAACGGTGCAGGCTTGCCAAAATGGTCGGCAATCAAGGATAACAATAATGTAAAATTTATGAATATTGATGTTAAAAGCGAGGAGATGCCGGAGGTTAACCGGGCGCGCTACTTGTTTTTGGATAAAGATTACATGAAATAAGATTTTTTTTCAGATAAATGGGCTGGCTCCTGTGATTTTTCGCAGGGGCCTTTTTTGTGGATCAATATCACTACATTTAATATAATGAAATTTTGCCCGGTAAAAAGCGTGTTATCCAAATGGTTGTTAACAGCCATTGTAATACTTGGCTTTTTTACTTTTTCGGGGCTTACTATCCAAACTACAAGCAAGGTAGCTCTGCCTGATACAACTTTGGTTGCCGGTTTTGTAAACAAAGCTTCAAAATCATTATCGTATAAAGCTGCTCTTCAAGCGGCTAACCGGAATAATCGTTCAACTTTAATTTCCAGAGATACGAGTCTGCCTGCTTTAAGCTTTTTGCATAGCCTGGAAGCAGATATCAGCATTAAACAAACTTCGAAATTGTTTATGCCCGGTAAGCTCGTTAAACGCGCTCTTTTCAACAAAGCTTTCAATTCGGACTCAGGTGATGACAGTAATCCCCATATAGGATAATCCTTCCTTTATTGATTATCTGATATGGTAATTATTTCCATTTTATTTATTTAGGTATCAATCCCTATGAGGATACTACCTGTCATTTATTCGCCAGGATCGAAATGAAAAAACTTAAAAAATTCATCAGGCTTTGCGGGCTTATATTGTTTATGGCATTGGCCACTGCCGGGATAGGTATATTGGGCGTAGCGCCCACTTTAACTAAAGACAGAAAGCTGTTTGCTGATATGCACCCTAAAACAGAATTGGTAGAAAAAGCCGAAACCGACCAACGCATAGCAGATAACTTATTTTAACATGAAGTTGATAGCGGCATGGATAACTTGTTAATAGTTATCTTTGCCCTATGAACTATTTTGAATTTTACGGCATCCCCGAATCTTTTAAGGTTGACCAGGCGCTGCTTAAGAAAAAGTTTTACGAGCTGAGCAAGCTTTACCATCCCGATTTTTATGCCAATGAGGATGAAACCAGGCAGCAGGAGATCCTGGAACTATCTACCCTCAATAACAAGGCTTACCATGCGCTTGGTGATCCCGCAAAGCGTTTAGAATACATTTTAAAATTGCACGACCTGGTATCTGAAGGGGCAAAGCCGCAATTGCCTGCAGATTTTTTAATGGAAATGATGGACATCAACGAGCGTCTTATGGAGGTTGACGATGCAACGCACTTAGCTGCCATAACCGCGGAAACACTTGCTATTGAAGGGGATATGAATGAAGAGCTGGCGAAGCTGACCAAAGACTATGAACAGTTGGACGATACCGCTAAGGAAAGCCGCCGGATAGAAATTGCAAATATTTACTATAAACAAAAATATCTGTTGCGAATTAAGGAGAGTTTATCTACATTTGCAGCCCGCTTGTAAGGGAATACGCTTACAACAATGCCCAGCTGGCGGAATTGGTAGACGCGCTGGTCTCAAACACCTGTGGGAAACCGTGCCGGTTCGACTCCGGCGCTGGGTACAACCCTCTCTAAAATACTTTAGAGAGGGTTTTTAATTTTAGCTGGTTTTCAATCTCTGTTTCCGGCTATAATGGATCAAGCAGAAAAATTGTGGGGGAGAAAAAAAAGTGTTTGCTTTGTGGATATAATAATCAACACGCGTCCACTTGTCATCAGCATACGAAACCCTTGTCCATTTAATCTTACCAAAAGGCCTTTTAGACTATTTTGAACTTACCGATGTCCGTTCATCAGAGAATGGAGCGTTGAACATTTATCTGGAGGAGAAGAACCTTGCTCCATCCGGTTATGATAAGTCACAGTTAGAGTCAAAAGGCTTTTTACCAGAGACAGCTATTCAGGATTTTCCTATCCGCGGCCATAAAGTAGCCTTGTGTATAAAAAGACGCAGATGGGAAGTAAAGGCGAGCGGGGAGATCATCTCAAGAGATTGGGATTTAGTAAGAAAAGGGGCGCGAATGACAACTGAATTCGGCACTTTTTTAAAAGGAATATTTGGATAATCACCCGATCAGCAGCCATTTATTAGGCCGGTTATACCAGGTAGATGGCAAGCAGCTCGGTCAGCAATACAAAGATCACCTAAGTGATTTTCATAGCTGGAGCCAAAAGGATCATGCGGAAGACTGGATGTTGTTTGCAGATAACACAGGCCCTTATCTGAGTATAGATGAAACTGCGTTAAGCAATGGGGAACTCTATACCATTGTTACCAACAAACAAGCCAAAGGGAATAAAAAAGCCATAGTGGCGATGATCAAAGGCACACAGTCTGAACAAATCATCGCTGTACTGGAGAAAATACCCTTAAGGTCAAGGAATAAAGTAAAGGAGGTAACGATGGACATGGCGGCAAACATGATCAAAGCTATACGCAGATGTTTTAGCAATGCTGTGCGGGTCGTGGATCGATTCCATGTACAAAAGCTGGCTTATGACGCTGTTCAGGAAGCAAGAATAAAATATCGCTGGGAAGCTCTTGATGCGGAAAGTAAGCTGATTGAACAGGCCCGGAAAAACAAACAATCCTATCAGCCCGAAGTGCTCAGTAATGGCGATACTTTAAAACAATTACTCGCCCGAAGCAGATACTTGCTGTTCAAGCATCGATCTAAATGGACGCTATCACAAAAGGAAAGGGCTGATCTGCTTTTTTCAAGATATCCGGAACTGCTCAAAGCTTATAATCTTGCTATCAGCTTAGGTAATATATTCACTAATTGTAAAACCAAAGTGATCGCCTTTAAAAAACTGGCTATATGGTATAATGAGGTGGAAGACTCTGGTATTAATGCTTTTAAAACCGTTGCAAGGTCCGTTCAGCAACATTATGAATCTATCTTGAACTTCTTCGATAACAGAAGTACAAACGCATCTGCAGAATCTTTCAATGCTAAAGTTAAAGCTTTCAGAGCTACTCTCAGAGGTGTAAGAGATACTTCATTCTTTCTATTCAGACTTGCTAAAATCTATGCTTAAACTTTCATCCCCCCAACTTTTCGGTCTGAGCCGCTATAATGCTCCCATTTTTGGTTCGACTCCAACTTGGTAACATAAGGTCATGGTGATCGCAAATCAATTTTTATCGGAATACGCTACAAAAGATGTGTTCATTTGTAGCGTACTTTGAAAAAAACATTAATTTCTTATAAGCTCCCACTCTGAGAATTGGAGAATACTGCCTGTTTGTACAGCTGAAATATTTAAGCGGTAATAAGCATAGGAAGTTGTATTCGTAAAGGTATAAGTCTTCTTAAGAAATCTTGACGCAAAGGTCTGGTTGGTTTGCGTATTTAAGGTTGTCCAGGAGGTGCCGTTATTCGAACCTTGCAGGGTCCAGTTTTTAGGGTCACGATCGGGAACATCATTTGCTGATGTAATAGTATATTTAACAACGGTGGCTGCAGTAGTTGGCTTGAACTGCACCCAGCCAGATGAATGTTGGGTAAGATATTTTGTTGCTGTGTTGTTATCAATGATTTTTGTAAACTCTTCACCTGATGGCGAACCAGTTTGATATTGAGCTGTAAGCGAACCGGCATAATCAGTTATATCTGAACCGCTTGGTGGCGGTGTTGTATTAACCTCAAGCGCAGAAAAAATGGCATCTGTGTAAACTTTATTTTTATTACCTGCAAAAACCATGATACCTGCCTTATCCGGATCTGGATGCCATTGTGCCTGAGCTACGGCACTACTTTGCGAGTTATCATCGTAAGACATTCCAAGCATTACCTTTGCATTGCCGAGCGTGTTAGCCCAATAGTTGAACCGCGAGGTGTTATCTTGAAAATAGCCCATATCCATAACAAAATTCAAATATTGGCTTAACGAAGTTTCCCGGAAAATTGGACCAGGAGCTCCACCTGAATAGAAAGCACCGACATACATTTTTGTGGTGCTATTTGTCGATAAGGGACCGAAATATTTGCCTAACTCCTTGATCAGGTTTCTGTAATTTGTGTTATCGGTAGCACCATGCTCAACATCAAGTGAAATTCCGTCAAAACCAGCAGTATTAACACAATCGTTCACAAATGAAGCGAATTGAACATAATTATAAGCCGTGCCGTTGTAAGTGGTGAACGGAGTTGCAGAACTCCAGTTTGCATTATCGTCAACATTCATCAATACTTTTACCCCTCTTGAACGTAATGTTTGAATATCAGCAAGAACCTGTTTTTTATTTTTATAATATGCATTTTGCATCCAACCGGTATTATAATGCACTGTATCTGTAAGTTCCCATAAGGTACCTTCAAACACCACCACCACATTCGCTTTATCCGTAAACGTGGTCATTGGTAATACGCCTTGATTTGCCGGGGTAACATCAAATACATAATATGCTACTTTGTTTTGTCCTGCTGCGGGCAATGCCGTAGCGGCCAGGCTTAGATTCTGAGATCCAGCAAGCTTGTTTTTTTGCACAGCATCCATATTGGGTGTGCTTAAATCTTTTGTTTCTTTTTTACATGCAACAAACGACAGTAACAAGCTTGACGCAAGGATGCATTTTAAACGATTCAATTTTTTCATAATAGGTAATTTAATGTATGGTTTGGTTTAGTGGTAAATTATTCGTTGGTAAGTAGGAATGAGTATAGTACCTTATCTTTTACCTGATTTTTTAACTGCTGTACAGAATAATATTTTCATAATACTTTGCAATGGTTTTAAAACAAGCAGAGCTGCAATTCATTAAATCCAATTGAATATCAGAAGGTAAAAAGAAAAATCTCATATGTGATGTTAGAAAAAGTTTTAGCTAAAATAATGCTTCATTTGTTTTAAAGTTATATATACTAATATATATAACTTTAAAATAGTCTTTAGTATATTTTAAAATGTCCTCATTTATAAAGATATACCTTGTTATTGATGATTGAAAATGATAAAGTAATATTTTACTTGTTTTAAGAAAAAAATATTCTATATGATTGAATAGTCTTGGAATATCGCTTATTAAATCTAATAAACATTTGCTTGTTAAAGAGTTACTAAACAAATCATTCAATTTAAGAGAATCCATTTCTAACATTGGTTTAGTTAATGGAAAATTAGGACTATGTATAAGTATGTATTTTATCGGTAGATAGGTAGATGATTAAAGAGTAATAGAAAATGAATCAGAAAGTTGACCGGATAAAGCTTTTCCTGAAAGCTTTCTTGCCTTATATCACATGCAGTATATTAAATGTATTGAATATCAATTTATCGCAAATAAAAAAGACAGCACAATCGGATTTACACGCTTGTACTGTCTTCGGTATCACGTAGCTGTGCAATGGTCACTTTTATACAGCGCTACTTGTTTTAAGTATAGTTTAACAATTGCATTATGCAAAAACGAGACTAAAACAAATAATTATTGCTGTGCTAATCCGTAACCATTAGTTACCTTACCTTTGGATTTGCTGATCGTTTCAGAAGGGATGGGCCAATAAATCCGTGGCGGGTCACCGGCAGATGTTGTGCCCGAAAGAATATTTCTTTGGTATACGGTCACAGCATTAGCCATATCAATACCCCAGTTAGTTTTGGTATAACCTGCGGCTTCTAAAGCAGCGGCTTCTGCACCGGCCGGGTCAATATAGCGGAATAAGCCCTGTATTGCTACATTGTGAGTTGTACCAACTACTTTACTGGCAACAGTTGCATTTGCACTGTAATTATACTGCCCTCTCCAGGCAGGGTAAGCAGCCGGGTTAGTTGTGGTATCTGTTGTTGCGCAATCATAAGTTAGGGGATTAGTTAATGCCACCTTTTTGGTCCAGATATAAGCCGGGAAATCGTTACCGTTAGCAAAGTGGTGATACCCAAGAGTTTTTATATCATTGATGGTCGTGGCCATTTCCTGTTGAACCGCTATCGCTCTTTCAGCGTAAGTGCCTGAACGGATCATGTCCCAGCGGCGCGTCCCTTCGCCAAGCAGCTCAAGTTTACGCTCCTCTAATATGGCATCTTTTAACGCCTGACCGGCAAGGTTAATATTGTGCAGTGTATTGCCAAAGGCCCGCTGCCTTATCTGGTTAACTAAAGTAACAGCGTCATTTTCTCCCAATTCGGCTTTAACCTCGGCCAGCATCAATATAACATCAGCCATCCTCAAAATAGGCCAGTTTATGCCCGAGGCCCGCTGAGAGGCTACGTTTGGAGTGGCCATACGGTTATCATCCCATTTATTGGTGGCTATACCGCCCAGGCTTTTACTGCCAGGTTTAAAGGCGATCATTTTTTCATTTCCATCGCCATTGCTTGCTGTAACAGTGGCGCTGGCGTCTCTGCGATGATCCGCGTTTTCATACTCGCCATAATAAACGGTAGGGATAATACGCAGCGCGCCAAACGTTTTTGTAGGTGCAGCAACGGATGAGCCACCATCAGATGGCCGGCCGAAGGCGTATGGGTATTCGCTGGTGGTTGTCAGTGTACCTCCTTGTATGTTGCCTATTTCAAATATTGATTCAGGACTTACGGTTAAATCATTAAAATACTGAAAGTGGCGCTGGAACGGGTTGTTAATGTTTCCGCCCCTGCTGTCGGTGGTGATCAAACCGGCAGTTCCTTTATTATCAATAGCTTTTTGCAGGTAAGTTTTTGCTGTTTGATAATAAGTAAGGTAATCGGTACGGCGGGCATATACGCAATTGTTGGCTTCGGTGCCCTTTTTGGTGAAAGTAACGCTTCCGTACAACCCGCTTACATCAGTACGTATAGTTTGATATCCACCTGCAAAAAGCGCTATCTGACCTATTAAAGCATTACAAAATGTGCGCGACATACGCTCCTGGTTGATATTACCCTGGCCTATGCTGTACATCAACGGCTCTGCTTTTTTAAGGCCATCTATCAATTTGTCATAAATATCAAAGCGTGAGGTTAATGAATAATCACTAACACTTGTATTTTCGTAGCCATACGGCACATCGCCAAAATGCAATGTCAATTGAAAATAACAGAACGCCCTCATGGTCATTGCTTCGCCGTACAGTTGAGTCCAATCGGTGGTTTTGCCAGCGGCAACATCGGCTTTGTAAGCGTCTTTAGCGGCTATAACATTAGCTAACCTGCTGGCCAGCGCAAGCGTTTGATAAAGTGAGTTAAACCCGGTCGCGACGGCATCAACCCCTAACTGGTCTGAGCGGCCAATGGCATTCAGGTTATTTGTAGAACCATCTTCAGGATAATATTCCGCGTCGGATCCAACGGGATCATTCCAGCGGTAAACGCCCATAATGCAATTTTGACGATAATTAGAATAACACCAGGAAAGTGATTTAAAGGTCTCTGACGTAGTTGTGGTAACAAAATTATCATCTACACTGGACGGCGATGTTACATCCAGGTAGCTTTTTTTACATTGGGTGAAAGATAGGCACAAGGCAACTGCGGCTATATATTTTATATATGTTTTCATGTTTTGTGTTTAAACTGTTAGAAATTGAGGTTTACACCCACAACAAATGATCGTGCGCGAGGATAAGAACCAAAATCGAAACCAGTGGTTGGGTACGGCGAATTATTGGCATTATCATTAACACCTACTTCCGGGTCGAGCCCCTTGTAACCAGTAATGGTAAGCAGGTTATAAACACTGCCATAAACGCGCAGCCCGCCTATGCCAACTTTTTTCAGGGCAGATTTAGACACAGTGTACCCCAAAGTAAGCGTGTTAAGACGAAGGAACGAACCTTTTTCAATACCCAGGGTTGATGTAACGCCTGTTTCGCTGTTCGCCAAAGGCAAATCTGCATTCACGTTTGCCGCGTTAAACTCATCGGGAGTTTTTAGCCTTACAAGTTGCCCGTTAACAACATTGTAAATTTTGTAGGCGTTGGCCATGATAGCCAGTTTATTTTCATAAATGCCAGCTTCTTTAGGGCCGTATAACGACGCCAGTTTATTCACATTGTAAATATCATTACCAACGCTGTAGTTGAAGTTTAGCCCCAGGTCGATATTTTTATATGCTACACTAATATTAAAACCACCTGTAAACTTCGGGGTGGTATTCCCGATAACAGAAAGATCTTTATCATCTATCTTACCGTCATTATTCAAATCTTTATACTTAGGCAGGCCCGGGTAGGCGATCTGCCCGGTTGGACGATCAGTGCCTGTACTAACTCCATGCACTACACCTCCGGAAACGCTGGTAAGATCGGGCACCCCGCTGTTTAGCGTATACATTCCATTGCTGTAGGTAAAATCGTTAGGGGTATAAAAGCCATCATACGTTAAACCACGAACCAGGCCAACGGGCCGGCCCACTACAAGCTGATAATCAGATGCCGGATAGGTTGCACTGCTTGCCCAGTTTGTACCGTAAAGCCCGGTTACGTTGTCGGCAAGCTTATCTACCTTGTTTTTATTGAAAGTAATGTTGCCACCCGCGGTAACCCTCCAGTTTTGGTTTTTGAATATTGTACCTAAAAGCGACAGTTCTATACCCCGGTTGCTTATTTGCCCTATATTGGCATAAGTGTAGGTGAAGCCGGTAACACCGGGTATAGTGGTTTGGGTAAGTACGTCTTTAGTGGTATTCCAGTATACGTCAACAGTACCCGATAACTTATCACCAAACAAACTAAAGTCAGTCCCGATATCGCGGGTAATGGTAGTTTCCCATTTTAAGTTTGGATTAGATAAAATAGTAGGGTTGCTCAACGAATACGCAGCCAGGGTGGTGTGGTTGATATCATACTGGTTTCTTGGATCTGTTACAGAACCCCATGATTGTGTGTTAAGCCCGGTAGGGATATTATTATTACCAACGGCACCGAAAGACGCCCGAAATTTCCAATTATCTACCCAGTTAACATCTTTCATGAAAGGTTCCTGTGATATCCTCCAGGCAAACGCGCCGCCCGGGAAATATCCCCAGCGGTTGTTAGCCGCGAACCTGGAAGAACCATCGGCACGGAATGTGAGCGTCAATAAATACTTGTCCTTAAAATTATACATGGCACGGGCAAAGTATGAGTTAAGACGGTCGGGAGTATTTACGCTAGATGAGAACGCGAATGAATTTTTTGTCCTGTCGTACTGGTTGATCTGAGCAAAGGCTGTTTGTTGGGTAAAGTTTGACGGAAAGTAATTTGCTTGTATGGAAATACCGGTGCCTCCCGAATTGAAGAATTCTGTACCAGCCAATAAGCTGATTTTATTATCCTTATTAATATTAAACTCATAGCCCAGTGTGTTGGCCCAGCGCAGGCCCCAGCTGTCGTTTTTGCGATAGTCGGCATTACCGGCATACAATTTATTACCGGTTGCATCGTCGATATAGCCATTATAAGTAGCGCCCGACCAATATTTACGCTGTGTCCAGGTACCGTTTCCGCTAAAATCGGTATGGTAGGTTAAGCCTTTAATGATCACCCAATTCAATGAGGCTATCCCCACAAAGTTCGACGAAAGGCTGAGCGGATTGTAATCACTGATACGTGCCACAGGGCTATAGCTATCCCACAAAGCGTTTTTACCATATTGCGATATGTTATTGCTTGCTGTTAGTGCAGACACATTGCCTAAAATGTGGTTAGTGGCAATGGGGCGAAAACGATATGCAGAAGATAATATTGAGCCGCTGCCGCTGGTAACAGATTCATCACCAAGTGTTGGTGTATTGGCATAGCGGGTGTTAATGTCGAACGTTACATTGTCAAATATTTTTTGGGTTAGTTTAAATGCTGCTGTTGCCCGGCGCTGATATGATTGCAGTTTCATACCCTCATCATCGCTGTAGGTGGCGGAGAACAATACTTTTGTTTTGTCGGTGCCCCCTGTTATGGTTAGGGCATGGTTCCATGATACCGACTGTTTATAAGCTTGCTTTTGGATATCATCAGTTGCAAGGTTTCGGTAACTTTCTATTCCACCGGTATTGTTGCCTGCATTTGCCCCCAGGCCATATAGTTGTTCAAAAGGCGTTTGATAAGCAGTTCCGTTTGCAGCCGCGTTAGCCCATACATATTGCAGATAATCGTAAGGATTTAAGGCTTGTAAGTATTTATTTGGCGTATTGATTTTAGCATAGCCATTATAGCTTACATTGGTTTTGCCCGCTTTTGCCGATTTGGTGGTAACCAGCACTACGCCATTGGCACCGCGTGAACCATAAATGGCTGCTGATGAAGCGTCTTTGAGCACATCGATGCTTTCAACCTGATCGCCGGGAATATCATTTAAATTGCCCGGTACACCATCAATAAGTACCAATGCCTGGTTGCTTTGTGATATGGACGTTCCGCCGCGTACCCGGATGTTAATACCTGCACCCGGGCGGCCATCCTGCGATGTAACATTTACTCCCGGCAGCTTACCCTGCATGGCTTGTGCCACGTTAGGAACCGGGGTAGCGGCAATATCCTTTCCGCTAACCGAAGCCACAGCGCCCGTTAAATCGCGCCTTTTAACCGTACCGTAACCTATAACCACAATTTCGTTCAGGTCTTTTTGGATTCCGGCAAGCGATATGTTAATGGTTGTCCGGTTGTTGATGTTTTCTTCGATAGACGCGTAGCCAATGAAAGAAAAAATCAATGTGCCCGAACCGCCTTTAACTTTTAAGCTGTAATGGCCGTTCGCATCGGTAGTAGTGCCGGTAGATGTGCCTTTAACGGTTATACTTACACCCGGCAATGTCCGGTCGTGTTCGTCCCTGACAGTACCACTCACTGTTTTATCTGCCTGGGCAAACAGCCGGCAGGTCATCGCCAGCAAAAAAAAGAAACTAAGCACGAAGCTTCGGTTAAGAAACCGGATCTTTTGTCGCCTGTGCCCGGCATTGAATAATAATTGTTCAGGTAAATTCATTATTAATTGGTTTGATAATTGGTTTATAAATTGGATGGGACTGAATTGACAATGCGGCTAAAGCGAATATTGATCTGCATGCTTTTATCAGTAAAGAAGTGCCGGTGATGTATTTGCAATAAGTTTATGCAGTACCGGCTGTATAGCTGCAGTATGCATTTTTAGCCGAACCGAAGATTAGGTGGGTGTTGTGATTGTACATTACCAAAACGCCGTGCAATAGTTTTTAAAAAAACAAGTAAAATTTTTCTCATAGCAAAAAGTTAAGGCGCCGGCTATTGGTTGTTGCCGGCAAGGTTAATATTGGTTATAATTAGTAATCAGCATCGATGCCCATATAAATCAGGTGATCGGTTGTGATAAAAACAAACCTATATAAATATGCCCCGCGGCAGGGTTGAAATTTGGCCAAAAAGGTTTAAAATTAGTTCAATATGGATGTGTTTTGTGCTTAAAAGGCAGTTGGGTGCGTTTTTGGGCCCTTGGCCTCTGTGCGGGTTTAGGCATAGGAATCCTTACCTTGCTTTCCGAACACCTGTAGTCCTGGTATCCTGAATTGATCGGCTGCTATGAGGTTATTGAATTATCTCGGTAGATGACTTTGACGTTTTTTGATAATCGGAAGGAGAAATATTGAATTTGGCTTTAAAACAGGTAGCAAAATATTTAGGACTATTAAAACCTACGGCATAAGCGATTTGCGAGATATTGTCGCTGCCGGCATCCAGCAGTTGCTGCGCCCGTAAAAGCCTGTGGTCGCGAACAAATTCAACAGGGCTAAGCTGAGTAAGGCTTTTTAGTTTGCGATAAAAGGTTTGCCTGGACATGTTGATTACCTCGGCAACCGACTCGATATTAAAATCAGGGTTGTCCATACTTGTGTCAATAATCTCCAACACCGTTTTTAAGAATATTTCATCTTTTGATGTTACAATAATATCCCCCGGATTTAAACTCACTATAGCCCGTCCTGACATCATTTCATTCACTAATCTGGTTCGGCGTTCAATAATACTTTTAAGGGTAGTTAATAAAAAGCCGGTATCAAATGGCTTTGTGATATAGTAATCGGCTCCGTAATCTAAACCGGCGATCTGGCTTTCAATAGCTGTTTTAGCAGTGAGTAATATTACCGGGATATGGCTGGTGGCGGCATCATTCCTTATTTTTTCCAATAGTTCCAGTCCATCCATTCGAGGCATCATTACGTCGCTTAAAATTACATCAGGTTGTAGCTTCGATATTTTTTCCCAGCCTTCAACACCATCATCAGCAGTCTCTAAACGGTACCTGCCACTTAACTGCATCCTGATCAATTCGCGCATATCCTGATTATCTTCTACTAAAACCAACAGAGGCCTATTCGGCTCTGTATAAACTGCTGGGTTATTATTAAGGGCGATAGGGGATCCCTGTAACAAGGTACTTGCTGTTGTATCAGCAACAGGAGTGGTTGCAGCAACAGGCTTTACGGGCAAGGTTATCCGTACTAAAAAACCATTAGGTTCCCTGTTCTGCGCGCTGATGGTTCCCTGGTGCAGCTCAATCAATTCTTTTGACAAGGCCAGGCCAATGCCGGTACCCTTTAGATGCCCTGTATTAGAGCCTTCAGTGTAAAGATCAAACAAGCCGTCAATTTCAGAGGGCGGTACACCGCAACCCTCATCAGTAACATCAATTATCATATCCCCGGTTTCCCGCATCTGCAAATGGACGGTGATTTTTTTTCTTTCGGGAGTAAACTTATAGGCGTTTGCTATCAGGTTATATATTACGGTTTCTATTTTTTCAGGATCAAGCCAAACCATCGCCGTATCTACATCCGTTTTAAAGGCAAATTCAATATTTTTCTGTTGCCGTGTCCCTTCAAAATAGCCGGCTACATCGGTAATAAGACCGACCATATCAATAGCCGAAAGGTTTAGTTTGGCCTTGCCGCTTTGGACCTTCCTAAAATCCAGTAATTGGTTTACAAAACGGACCATACGGTTTGCGTTGCGCTGAATAATAGCCAGGTATTGATGATCGTCCCTGCTAAGGTATGCCCTTTGTACAAGTTCATTAATGGGGTTGATGATAAGCGTAAGCGGCGTACGCAATTCGTGCGAAATATTAGTAAAGAAACCCAGCTTTAATTCAGTCATTTTCTGCTCAACAGCCACCTTATGCTTTAACTTCAGCACAGTTAAAGCATTTTGCCTGATAGCGGCCAGGATTAAACCAATAATTATGGCATAAATAACATATGCCCACCAGGCGGCCCAGGGGGCCGCGAGCACCGTAATAGCCAAACCTTTATAAGGTATATTTATAAACCTGTCAGGATCGTCACATTTTATCTCGAAAAGATAGTTGCCAGCCGGCAGGTTAGTATAAGTGGCCCGTTGTTGATCGCTGGCATCATGCCATTCGTTATCAAATCCCTTTAAACGGTAAGCGATGGTTAGGTGATTAACCGAACGATAGTCTAAAACAGCATAGTCCAGGCTTAAAATATTTTGATTATACGTCAATTTAATACCATCTGAATAGTTAATATCCCGATCAAGGATCCCGGTACTATCTTTAATGGCCACATCCCTGCTGTTAACCTGCAGGTTGGTTAATACTAAATTCGCGTTAATCGCATCGTTCTTAACCTGGCCCGGATCGAAAACCATATAGCCCCTCACTGCACCAAATACCAGTTTACCATCAGTTGTTGCCTGGCATGCACTTTCAGAAAAGCCTTTTTTGGGAATCCCGTCATAAGAGTTAAAATTCTTAAACTTTTGGGTATTCAGATCAAACATGGATAAACCGGCTTTAGTTGCCAGCCATAAATGGTGATATTTATCGCCAATGCAACTCATGATATAATCATTGGCCAAACCTTGTTTTGAGGTGTATGCTTTAAACTTTTGCAGCCCGGTCCGCGGGTCAGTAATCGCCTGGTTTAGGCCGCCGCCGGATGTTACAAGCCACATCCTGTTTTCGCTATCACGATAAATATGCTGGATATCGTTATTGCCCAGGCTTTGAGTGTTGCCGGGTATCTTCTTATAAGTTTCGTATAAAAGTTTACTGTCTTTGTAATTCAAGATCACCAGGCCCCCTGTGGCTGCTATCCATAAACGGCCTCTGGCATCCGTTGCAAGGTGCCTTATTTTAAGACATGTTTGCGGATATCCCGTACCGGCTTCAGAAAGCCTCGTAAATGATATATTGCCATTTTTTTTATTAAGCAAGCATAGCCCGTTATCAAATGTACCTATCCAAACGCGCCCTTCTTTATCTTCTTTTATTGAATAAATTTCGTCGCTGCAAATAGATGCCGGATCGGAGGGGTTGTTGTGATAATTTATCAGCCGGTAATGAAGTTCTGATGGATCTGTAGGTATAGCCTGATATAAGCCTTTTGTTTTAGTCCCCATCCAGATTACTCCGTTACTGCCCTGGGTAATACAATAAACAGCGCCAATATTTGGCCCTGCCAAATTTGTGAAAGTTACCGGTATCTGTTTCCCGTTTTTGTAAACTAAAACCTGCCCGTTCTTTAACCCAAGCCATAGCCTGTTTTGCCGGTCGGCACAAATTCCTCTTACCTCGTTATCTGATTGGAAATCGCCATATTTATTCAGTAAACTGGTTTGAAAAACGTTTGGCGGGAAAATAATTTTTTCCAGGCCGTGTTCATCTGTATGCAACCAAAATATACCGGCCGGATCGTAATACGCTGTTGTTACAAGGTTTGAAAAACGGCGGCTCTTGGAACCCGGCTCATTATAAAAATAGTTAAACTGTTTTAAATCGTTATCGTAATAGCCAAAACCGCCGTCCCTGAGCACACACCAAACAACGCCGTTTTTATCTTCCATCACCTTAAAATGATTTGCAAAATTGGTGTTCCTGGCATCATTTCTTTGGATGAACATGGCGAATTTTTGAGTTAGCGGATCAAAACGGACTACCCCTTTTGTGCCTGGCTCAATCCAAAGAGCGCCCGAATGATCTTCGAAAATCCTATGTAGTGATTCGCCGGTGCGATAGACCGCCCGGGATAACAGGCCTATTCCCATGGTAAATGATATCAGCTCGCCGCTGCCCGTTGTTAAATAAGCTTTTGTATGGCTACGGTTAACCAATACCGCATTTATATCTGCACTGCTAATCCGCTGTTTTGAGAATTGTTTTTCTTGTTTATCATATAGGTATAAAGTGCCGCTTTTTGTACCGAAGAATAGCTGTGATTTGCTTTCTGCAATACAGGTAAATGCTTCCTCTGTGTGTTGATTTAAATCAGATATTTCGTAGTGGCCACCTTTTTGCCGTTTTTCAAGGCATATAAGGCCCCGTTCTGCTCCAATCCATTTCTTTCCCTCGCTATCCTCATAAAAAAATTTAAATCTTTTTGAAGGCGGCGTCGACGCTGTTGTAGCGTTTTGAGCATACAATCTGTAGCGCATTCCCGCAGTATTGATCCCGCTAACGCAAATAATTCCGTTATTTAATGTACTGATCCATATAGCGTCCTGGTCCACGGATAAGATCTTATCAAAATTGATCTTCTCTTTCAGGTTGAGGATAATGGCAAGTGAAAGAAAGCGCCCGGTCTTTTTATCGAAACGATAGATTTGGGTATCATAAGCTTTGATCCAAAGATGATCGTAATTGTCTTCGGTAATTTGATCGATACGATTATTATTGATTTGTGATGAGTCGCCGGCTAAAGATTTGAAAACGGTAAATTTACGCCCATCAAAGCGGTTAAGCCCATCCCAGGTACCAAACCACATATATCCCTGCCGGTCTTTGAATATTGACGTAATAACATCATGGGATAGGCCGTCTTCGGTTGAGTAATGTTCTGTTATGCAATGCATTTGGCAAAATGCAGCTCCGGTTAATAACCAAAGCGAAAACATGCATAAAAAACACCTGAGTTTCATATAATTTCTACCTCAAAAAAACATTGACTTACAATTAGGCTATACCGGCGGGTTGCCGCGACATCGCTAAATCTATAAATTTTATTTTGCTTATCATATCCCCGGTGCATACTGAACTTCCAAATAATTTATTACTCCAAAGTTATCTGTCAACAGGCGTAACCCTAAACCAGTCAAAATCAGCATAGCCCGAATCATTGATCTGTGTATCACGCGTACAGAATATGCCGACCTTGGCGCCTATCCATCGCCCTACTTCGGCCTGGAACGTTTCGCCGGCAGTGATGAATGTTTGCCCGTCTGTACTGTAGCTAAAATCGCACTTAGCCCCGGCGCTTACTTTTACGCGCAGCCACACAGTTGGCTTAACCAGTTTAGCAATGGTTTTTTCTTCTTCGGCGTTGCCTTTATCCGCATCTTTACAATGGTCAAATACCAGGTACACGCCATCTTTTTTATTTTTAACCGCTATGCCGGCATAGCTGAAACCCATAATGGTTAAACCTGCTTTTTCTTCCAGTTTAATGTTGGGGGTAAAGGTCATTTTGGTCGTAGCCTCAAACTCGGGGGCCATAAATTTCTGAAGCAGCACATTTCCGGCCCCCCAAAGGTTTTTGGCACCGTCGGGCATCTTATCTGAATAAAGTCTTAGCGCTCCTTTACCGGGGTTCATATAATACCAATTGGCCTGCGCGTTAGCCATCCACTGCCATTGCAGGCCGGGGGTGCTTCCATTAAACTCATCACTTTCAACCGGTGTTTCGATGGGGTAAGTTTTACCAACATCCGGTTTTTTGTAAACCAGTACAGGTTCGCCTTTGCCGTCGCCATCTTTGTCGGAGCCTATTACCGGCCAGTTATTTTTCCAAATCATAGGTTGCAGGTGCACCACGCGGCCATATTGTTCTTTATCCTGAAAGTGAAGGAACCAGTCCTCACCGGTTTGGGTAGTAACCCAGGCCCCCTGATGCGGGCCATTGATGGTTGTTTTACCCTGGTCCATCACTACTTTACGCTCGTAGGGGCCATAAATGTTTTTTGACCTTAATACCAGCTGCCATCCGGTAGGCACACCACCCGCCGGGGCGAAAATATAGTAATAACCATTTCGCTTGTAAATTTTTGGCCCCTCAATGGTTGGGTCGGTTTCGTGGCCATCATAAACTATTACTCCGGCATCAGTTACCTTGGTGCCATCTGCATTTAACTTATTTACAGCGATAACACTTTTAATACCGGCACGGCTGCCCGCGAAGCCATGTGCAAGGTACATTTGGCCGTCGTCATCTACCAGCGGACAGGGATCAATCAAACCTTTGCCCGGGTAAACCATTACAGGGTTGCTCCATGGACCGGCCGCGGTTTTGGCTTTTATAAGGTAAATGCCATAATCCGGATCAGGGTAATACAAATAAAATTCACCTTTATAATAGCGTAATGCAGGCGCCCAAACACCATCACCGTGGCGGGGAATATCGAAATGATCAAACGGTGGCTGGCGTACCAGGGCGTGGCCAATGATACTCCAGTTCACCAAATCTTTTGAATGCAATATGGGCAAGCCCGGGATATCCTCAAAACTGGATGAAACAAGATAAAAGTCATCGCCTACCCGTATCGCGTCCGGATCTGAGTAATCGGCACTCAGCACCGGGTTTTTATAGGTGCCATTGCCCTGGTCGGCAACCCATACTTTAGATATATAGTTACTTTTTGCAACAGATTTTACCTGCGCGTTAACAAAAGATACACTGGCAGTAAAAGCCAGCATGCAGATGGTGTTTTTCATAATTATTTAGCTTCCGGGTCCCAGTTATCGCTGCCGCCAAGGATATTCTTGATTGTGTATTGTTTTGCTTCCTGATCTGTAAGCTGATGCGACCAGTTTACACGGACTTTGGGATTTGCGCCTGGTCCGGTGCTTTTATATTCGGCATAATAGGCTGTCTTTTCTTTATCGGGGAACATGCTATCGCCTTTCCAGGGATCCCAGCCCTGGGGAATGATATGCGCGCCCATTTCGGTATTCAGATATACCGTTTTAGCGTATGATCTCCATGGCCTGCCCAAATATTCCTTGTTTACCGATCCATCGGCAATGAGCTTACAGTCCATCAGCACATAACCATATTTTTGCAAAGAAGTAGTGGCTGCTGCCGTAATATATGAGTTGACGAGGCTTTTAATAATACATCGCTGGAAAACAACGGTAGCTTCTCCAAACAGAAAATCTGTAGTGCCTTCAATATAACAATCCTCAAATAACTCGCGCGATGTAGTGGTAGCGGTATAGAGCGTATCCTGGTTGCCCAGCAGCTTACAGTTACGCACAATGCAGCGGTCGCCTTCTACATGCAGTGCCACAGCCTGGCCTACCCGGCCGGCCGAATTGATAATAGTAAGATTTTCTGCCCTGAAATTATTGCCGGCAACCAGTACTGTGTACGAAGTGTACGTTGAAAATTTATCTCTGCCAAAGGCATCCTTGCCCCCGGGTACAGGTTTTCCCGAATAATCACCATTAGTAATAATGGTATTTTCCTTATCCTCACCAATAAGCGAGATATGAGTTTTCCACGATGGTATTACCAGCTTTTCGTGATAGATACCTTTTTTGATATGGATGGGCACCTGTACCGCGCCCAGATCACGAACCGCGTTTACTGCTTCCTGAATGGATTTAAAATCGCCGCTGCCATCCTGCGCCACAGTTATTTCTTTATAAACCCTGGCAACGGGCTGCGCCTTGCAAATAACCACAGCCGCCAGTAGCAACAAGCTAAGTATGACCTTTTTCATATGATATTATTTTTTTCCCTTCAACCCTTCAATTTCTGTAGCGGCAAGTATAAAAGCGCCAACACCTTTGGCATCATTGGTAATCACCTTTTCACTCAGGTAATAAGCGTAGCTGCCGTCACGGTAAGGCTTTCCGCCCAAACCGCCTACCTGAACAGTGCCATCCAACACCAAAAGACCTTTGTCATCGGTGCGGATAAAATTTTTAATAATACCTGCATACCCTTTCTGCGCTACAGGTATATAATTTGCCGGCAGATATTTTTGACGTACAGCCTTAGCCAGCGTATACACAAACATACACGATACCGAAGCTTCCTGGTAATTACCTTTTTCATTTCCTTTGTCCAGTACCTGGTACCAAAGCCCGGTAGGTTGATCCTGCCAGCGTTTCACCGCTACGGCATAACGCTGCAGGATAGCCAGCAATTCCTTACGGCGGGGGTGATTGGCAGGAAATTGACCCAACGCGTCAACCAGCGCCATACCGTACCAGCCCATGGCGCGTCCCCAAAAGTTTGGCGAACGGCCGGTTTGCGGATCGGCCCAGCGCTCTTTCTTTGATGCATCCCAGGCATGGTACAGCAATCCCGTTTTTTCGTCCCGCGAATGCTTTTCCATTAATATAAACTGTCGGGCAATATCATTGAAAGCGGTATCCTCATGAAAAGTGGCCGCGTATTCGGCGTAAAACGGCTCGGCCATATACAGCCCATCCAGCCACATCTGGTTCGGGTAACGTTTTTTGTGCCAGAAACCACCATCAAATGTACGGGGCTGGGTACGCAATTGTTCGCGCAATGTTTGCACAGCTTTTAGGTATTTATCCTCATGTGTTTGCCGGTAAAGCATCAGCACATTGCGGCCGCAGAGAATAAAATCGAGGTTATGGTCGGCCAGGTTATAGGTACGAATATTGCCATCTGGCTGGACGAATTTATCCATACAGTGTTTTATAAAATCGAAATATTGCCTGTCGCCGGTTTGATGCCAGATATTTTCTATTCCTTTCAATATAACACCCTGATCATAAGTCCATTTGTTGCCTGTTGGCAGGCTGTCTTTCCATATCGTCATCACCGTATGGGCCATTTGCTGTGAATAGGGCCTGGCTGATTGTGCACAGACCGTTTGGACTAATAATATAAAAACAAGTATTTGCAGGCGTAAAAAGGTTTTCATCATTGGTGCTTATTTAAATATTTTAGTCAAAAATTGATCAATATCGGTTACCATGGGATCAAACCAGGGCCGGTATAAGCAGAAAGTGTGCGGTGTATCTTTAAAACTCTCGATCCGCACATATACGCCTTTCTTATCCATCATGTTTTTAAATGCGTCACGGCCGGCGTGCATTCTGTCAACCGCGCTATTCAGGAACAGAAAAGGGAGCTTATTACGTTCGGCATAAGTAAGCGGACTGGCCTCTGTCCAGATAGCAAGGTTTTCGGTCCGTTTATAGCCAAGCCACATGGTTGATGCTGCAACGGTTTGCTGATTTTGGGTTTCCCAGGCGTCGGGAGCCACAAATGTGAGTGTGCCATCAATATCAATGACAGCCTGTACTGAACTTGGATACTCTTTATTTGAATTCAAAGCATCGAATTTATTTAAACCCGAAGTCATTCCTACCAGCGCGGCCAGCTGCCCGCCTGCCGAAAAACCCAAAACAGTGATCTTATCTGGGTTAATATTAAATCTTTTAGCATTAGTGTGCAGCCATTGTATTGCCCATTTGATATCATTCACCGCTGCGGGGTAAAGCGCTTCGGTAGACAAGCGATACTCTACCGTAAAACTGGCATAACCTAAAGCAGCCAAATGTTGCGCCAGCGGAATATGTTGTGCACGGTTACCCGAGCGCCAGCCACCGCCATGTATGATAATTACCGCAGGCGTTGGCTTTTTCTTAACTGCTGAAGGCGTAAAGGTATCAATATGCAGCTCGCGGCCGCCCACCCGGCCATAAACGAGGTTACGCACCTCGGTAACCGCTTTTGAAGGGCTATCAGGAACGATCTTAATGAAAGGGTACTTCTTTATATTATTTTTAAAATCGCGCGCAATGTTAAAAGAGGTATCCGGGGTATCGGTTAGCCATTCTTTAGATTGCGCCAAAACTTTTGTAAATGCAAGCAGGCATAAAGCTAAGCTCAAAAGGAGGATCTTGTTTTTCATGATGCTACCTGGTTAATCCCCGATCGGAGCCTGCTACACGGCTGTTAATCTCAGGCGACAGCCTGCGCAGGTCTGCGAGTACAATTTCGGCCATTTTGCGGGCTCCCAGTTCATTGAAATGAGTATCATCTTTTTTTCCGTCAGGGTAATTTGGATTTTCGCCAGGCTGCAGATGGTTATATAATAATTTAGACTGTTCAGGGCCAAAGCGCTGCACCAGTGCCATGCTTTCCTGGTCAAGATCTATTAACTGTACACGCTTTTCTGTGGCTACATCGCGTACAATTTGGGCGTAACGGGCATGTGTATCTGTTACTACGCCTGTGCTGTCAAAACTGCGGCGTGTTACCGGGGTAATCAGTACAGGTATAGCCTGCTTGCTCCGGGTTTGATCGATATAAAGGATCAGGTTGTTTTTAAATTCCGTTTCTGTAGTGGCCGATTTTTTGGTGGGCACCTCATCGTTATGACCAAATTGTATCAGCACATAATCATCGGCTTTTAAATTATCTGTAACCTGCTTCCAAAGGCCATCGGTTATGAAAGTACGGGTGCTGCGGCCGTTTTGTGCCTTATTTATTATGACCGTAGTTGAGTCGAAAAAAAATTTGAAAGGAGTACCCCAGCCGGTTTCGGGATATGCGCTTACCTTTTTATCAGCCATTGTTGAATCACCCGCTAAGAAAATGGTTAGCTTTTTTTTAGGGTTGATGAAGCTTAATGCTGCGCAGCCCAAAATGATAATTGCCAGGCTAAACCAATAGGTTTTACGTTGACTTGGTCTTTTCATAATGATGTTATAGTTATTTAGTTGGCAGTTTTTCAGGGACAATGTTCATTTCAATCAGCCACATTTCACACAATTTGGTCCACAACTCTGTCGATCCGGGATTATTGCGCAACGCAATGGCATGAGCGCCTTGCGGAAATACGTGAAAGCTTACCGGTACGTTGTTTTGCAACAGCGCCTGGTAAAACATCAGGCTGTTCATCGGGTTTACTGCTTTATCATTAACGGCACCGGCAATAAAGCATGGGGGCGTAGTGCTGCTCACGTTAAGCTGGGCCGAAAAATGCTTTTTCAGATCTTCAGCAGGGTTGGGGCCAAGTAGTTTTTTGACACTACCCGCATGTGCATATGATGTGCTTAGGTCGATCACCGGCGAAATAAGAATGGCAAAATCCGGCCTGAATGAAACACGGTCAAGGCTGTCCTTAATTGCACTTACGTCGGTAGTTTTGGTAGCCGCGGTAGCAGCAAGGTGCCCACCTGATGATGTACCCATGATGCCGATCTTGTCAGGATTAATTCCCCATTTTGCTGCGTTGGCCCTGATGTACCGAATGGCCCGCTGTGCATCCATCAAGGGACCAATCTCACGCTGTTTCAGGTCAGGAGAGTTAGGAAGGCGGTAGTTAAGCACAAATGCCGAAATACCCATGGTGTTGAACCATTTTGCCAATTGCAGCCCGCTGATTACGTAGGCAAGCCGTTCATAGCCGCCGCCCGGGCAAATGACCACCGCGGTACCCTTGTTTTCCTGTTTTCCGGGAAAGAACGCGTACATTCCCGGCAGCATTACCCTATAAATGCGTTCATTAGCTACGCTATCCGTAAGCCGCAGGTTTTTAGAATTTGGGATATGGCCATGCGGCCATATTTCCATAAAGTTTTGTGCCTGTACATGGGTTGAAAAGATCATCAATGCCAGTGCGGTAAATTTGAAGAGCAAATGTTTCATCATTTATCCTGTCGGTTATTTTGTGGTTATTAACGCGGATTTATCGGCACCATATTTAAATTCTGCCACCTGGCCAACCGAACTGGTATCAGTGTGCAATAAATTAACCTGGCCCATATACTTACCATTAATGCTCAACAGCAGATCGGGTTTTGCCGCTGATGCAAGGGTATCGATCCTGATTTTGTTGCTGTTTTCTATATGAACCAACGGCTTGGTGCTTTTGCATTGCAGCATTACGTTGGTCAGGCTAACGTCGCTGGCATCAATAATTTCGGCGCCTTGATCGGCCTTGATCGAAATGTTTTTTAGGTGGATGTCCTTGATGCTCATTTCGGGCAGGCCGCGGATGAGCATTGCCCGGTTGGCGCCATCGCAAACCACATCATTAATATAAAAATTGCGAAATTGCGGTGTCCCATCATTAACGGGTGGTTTTTCTTCTTCACCGCCGGTTTGGGCCAATGATGGTGCCTTAGTAAAATAATACATATCGAACAGGATAGCATCGCGCACAATATCGCGCATAGAAATGTTTCGGATATAAATATTTTCAACCACGCCGCCACGCCCTCTTACTGTTTTAAAACGTAAGCCATTATCAGTGCCAAAAAAACTGCAATCCGAAACAAAAATATCATGTGCGCCCCCTGACATCTCGCTGCCAATCACGAAGCCGCCATGCGCCCGGTATACTACATTGTTTTGGATCAAAATGTTTTGACAAGGTTTGCCAACTTTGCGGCCTTCTTCATCTTTCCCCGATTTAATACAGATCCCGTCATCTCCGGCATCAATAGTGCAATTAACTACCCGCACGTTTGAACAGGACTCAATGTCCATGCCATCTCCGTTCTGTGCGTTTGAGGGGTTGCGGATATGCACACCATCAAACGTCAGATCTTCGCATTGCAGCGTATGAAGGCACCATGCTGCGGAGTTTTGAAAGGTGGTACCCTGCAACAGCACCTTTTTACAATTACTGAATACGACGAGGTTAGGTCGGAAAAAATCTTTTATCTCCTGGTAATCTTCTGGCTTTTTGCCGGTTTGCATATAGCCGGCATTCCGGGTACGGGCACCTTTTGCGTAACTGGCCGAAGGGTACCAGGTACGGCCGTCGTCGCTAAGCTCACCGCCCGAAGCAATGAGCGCTTTCCAATCGCGGTCGGTAATATTGTCTTTACCCATTGCCCGCCAAACCTCTCCATGCCCGTCAACAATACCCTCGCCGGTAATAGCGATGTTTTGCAGGTCTTTACCTGAGATCGGAGACTGGTTCCGGATTGACTTGTGCCCTTCAAAATTTCCTTCAACAAGGGGAAAGCGGCCTTTATCCGATGTAAACTGTAATACAGCAGCCTGGCTCAGGTGAAGATTGACATTACTTTGCATCACGATAGGGCCGGTCAACCAAAACCCTGGAGGAATAAGTACCACGCCACCGCCGTTTTTATTACAGGCGCTGACGGCATCATTAATGCTTTGCGTATTAAGTGTAAATCCGTTTGGTTTGGCACCAAATTTTTCAATGTTAAAGGTGTCGGTTTTAAAGGATGGAAGTTCGGCGCCGGGTAAATGCTGCCAGGAGTAAACGGTTTTGCTTTTTTGCCCGTTCGCTTCTAAGCCTAAACTAAATAATAAAATCGCTAATAAGTTCAGTTTTTTAAAATGCATGTTATATAAGGTATGTGTTCATCCACAGATAGCTTGTCCACAGGATTTCAGATAGGAAAGTAATTTTTCCTTTTCAGAGGAACAGATCTATAGTTGGTTGAAACAAACGTATTAACATAACAATAAATTGGGGTTTAAAAATTGGTCTAAAATGTTCAATAATTGAAGCTTCTTTGCAATAAATCCGGCTTGCTGTGTATTTGTAACCATGACACAGGTTAACCCTTCAATAGCAGCCCTGGCAGCGGTGATGCCCGCCAAATCAGGAAGCTTAGACCGGGATAGCGCCGCGGTAAGCAACAGGATCGTTCCTTGCTTATTTCACGCAATGAGATGAAAAAGCGGCTGAATGCTTACATTTGGCTATCTGACTATGAAAACGACCTTACTGGCGTATCCTTGCGTCTTTATTTTGATATGCTGTGCTTTCGTACAGCAGGAGCCGCTTCGCCGCTTCGAGCTGAGGGGGTACGCACAAGGTACCACATATAGTATCGTGTATTATGCGCCCGACAGCCTGGTGAATACAGCGCAAACGGATAGCCTGTTAAAGCGTTTTGATCAGTCGGTATCCTTATATCTGCCTAATTCGCTTATCTGCCAGTTCAACCGTTCTGCAAAAGGTATCCGTATAGATGAGATTTTTCGTGTGTTGATCACCCGTGCGCTGCAGATCAGCCACGCAACCAGGGGCCTGGTTGACCCCACAGTGAAACCTTTGGTTGATGCCTGGGGATTTGGTGTAATTAAACCGGGGCATGACCCCGATCAGAAAGAAGTGCAAGGTCTCCTTCATCATGTAGGGGCAAATAAAATCAATTTGACAGGAACTTTTTTGCATAAAACCAGTCCAGATGTACAACTGGATCTCAACGGCATTGCGCAGGGCTATTCTGTCGATCTGCTGGCTTCGTTATTGGAACGGCATTCCATTCATAACTATCTCATCGAATTGGGTGGCGAATTACGTATTAAAGGCCATAAACCCGGAAACGAACCATTTAAGGTGGGTATTGAAGGCATCAGTGGAGATGATCTGAATCCGGCCCCTATGCGTAAAGTGATCGAACCGGGGGATGGCGCCATTACTACATCCGGCAATTACCGCAAACATCATAAAGCAGGCGGCAAACAGGTTTCGCACCTGATGGATCCGTTAACAGGTTACCCAATACAAAACGAAATGATCAGCGTTACCGTTTATGCAAAAGACGCAATAACAGCGGATGGTTATGATAACGGGTTTATGACAATGGGATTAAAACGTACATTGAACTTTCTGAAAAACCGGAAGGATCTGGGTGCTTATATTGTATACCGGAAGCCGGATGGCCGTATAGCAGATACGGTTACTGCTTACTTTAAAGGATATCAACAATAAAACTGGATAAATGGAGAGAAGAACTTTTTTGAAAAATACAGGCCTGCTAACAGGCGGACTATTGCTAAACCAAAACCTGAGCGCAATACAGCCCGGGGCCGATCCCGTTAAAATTGCAGTGGTAGGCTGTGGCGACCGTGGTACCGGGATTATGAATATCCTTAACGGAATGCCCGATCAGTTCCGCATTACTGCCTTGTGCGATGTGCTCGATTTCAGGCTGACAGCAGCACAAAAACTGGTTAAGCCTGGTTCAGTGAAAACATATACGGATTACCGTAAATTAATTGATGATAAGCAGGTGGAGGCGATCATCGTTGCTGTTCCGCTTTACCTGCACTACGCTGTGGCTGCTAATGTTATCCGCTCGGGCAAGCATTTATACCTGGAAAAAACGATGACCTATACCATTGATCAAGCGCTTGAACTTGTGAGCCTGATGCATGGGCGCAGCAACCAGGTGCTGCAGGTTGGTCACCAGTACCGCTATTCGCCTTTATATTACCGGGTTAAAGAGATGATCAATAAAGGCTACCTGGGCAAAGTAACGCAAGTAGATTGCCGCTGGGACCGCAATGGCAACTGGCGACGCCCGGTGCCTGATCCTTCACTGGAACGGGCCATCAACTGGCGCATGTACAAAGAATATTCGGGCGGACTGGCGGCCGAACTGCTTTCGCACCAGATTGATTTTATTAACTGGGTTTTTGATACCCATCCGCAGGAATTTTTTGCCACCGGCGGGATAGATGTGTTTAAAGATGGCCGGGAGACCTATGATAACGTGCAACTGATGTTACGTTACCCGGACCTGGGCCTGATCGGTAATTTCGGCGCAATGTGCGGCAATGCGCATGACGGCTATCTTTTCAAGATTAAAGGTACCCTGGGTACTGTATCCCTGCTAACTGATCAGGGCATGTTTTACCCCGAGAAAAAACTATTGAAAGAAAAAGGGACAGTAGACGGCGTAACCGGTGCAACACGTATTGTATGGAATAAAGAAGGAGGCACACCCATTCTGCCCGAGGCGACGAAAGATGGTACCTGGTATGCATTCAACGATTTTTATCAGAAAATACTGCATAATGAGCTACCGGATAGTAATGTATTCACGGGAGCCCGCACCGCCATCAGTGTGCACCTGGGCAACCAGGCGCTGTACAGCAAAAAGATCTGCAACTGGGATAACAGTTATAAGATTGGATAATTAGAAGCCCCGATATCGCAAATATCGGGGCTTTGTGTTTTAAATGCCGGGTAACACCGGCCATAAGTTCAAAATAAGGTTTTTATTCTGTCAGTTATTTATGTTTTTAAAATAAACTTATTATTAAGCATTCAATATATTTACTATAATAGTAATTTGCATTGCACCAGATAGACTAAGATTGCAAATAATACACTTGAGCTAAGTTAATAGGTTTTGAGCGCTATCGTCTTTATAGATACTGAGGTTGATCCGAAGACTGGAAAAGTCCTTGATTTTGGCTGTATTAAGGATGATAATAATATCTTTCACCAAACCTCGGCGACAGCTTTTACTGAATTTATAAGAGGCACCCCTTTTGTGTGTGGTCATAATATATTAAACCACGATGTAAAATATATCGGATCCCTGCTTAATCTCGTCGGAGTGGCAATTGATGATATCATCGATACACTATAT
Source organism: Mucilaginibacter sp. SJ (assembly GCF_028993635.1). Lineage (NCBI taxonomy): Bacteria > Pseudomonadati > Bacteroidota > Sphingobacteriia > Sphingobacteriales > Sphingobacteriaceae > Mucilaginibacter > Mucilaginibacter sp. SJ. The sequence continues at coordinate 1,379,811 of NZ_CP118631.1, read as the reverse complement.
TTATCGCCTCTTTTATTTCCATCAAAGCCTTATCATGCACTTGTTAAAGATGATAAACTACAATATGATGAACTAAACAACCCGCTTAATGACGCTATTAAAGCCCGGGATTTATTTTTTGATGAAGTAGCCACATTCAAACAAACAGACAAAACACTTAGTGACATTTACTTCTTGTTGCTTAAAAGTAATAGGCATTTTCAAGCTTTTTTTAGATTTCTTGATTACTCAACGGCTAATCAGGACGCTTCGTTCCTTATTCGTCAGAAGTTTAAAGATGAAATTTGTGTTCAGGCTAATCTTGAACAATTAATATCTGACTACCCCGTAGAACTTGCCTATTGCTTGTCTCTAATTAAAGTAGGCAGCCGAACTTCAATAACACCGCCATGGGTATTAAAAAATTACCCTGATGTGGAGCGCATAATGTTTTTATTGAGAAATATGCCCTGCCTTAGCGGCTGTAGTTATTGCAATCAGGCGTTAAATGCTCATCTTGCGCTAAAAAAGTTTTTCGGTTTTAGCACTTTCAGGCAGTATGGAGGTGAACCATTGCAGTTAAAGGCTGTTGAGGCGGCAATTAACAACAAATCATTTTTGGCCGTATTCCCCACTGGCGGGGGCAAATCCATCACATTCCAGGTGCCTGCGTTAGTGTGCGGTGAAAGTACTAAAGGTTTAACAATTGTAATATCGCCGCTGCAATCTTTAATGAAAGATCAGGTGGATAACCTTGAAAAAGCCGGGTTAACGGAGGCTGTTACAATAAACGGCTTACTCGATCCCATTGAAAGGGCAAAGTCTTTTGAACGCATTGAAGATGGATCGGCTTGTATTCTTTACATTGCACCAGAATCCCTGCGTTCAAAAACCATTGAGCGTTTGCTTTTAAGAAGAAAGATTGCACGGTTTGTAATTGACGAGGCACACTGTTTCTCATCGTGGGGGCAGGATTTCAGAGTTGATTATCTGTACATAGGTGATTTTATCCGCACTATCCGGGAAAAGAAAAATCTTCCCGAACCCTTGCCAGTCTCCTGTTTTACAGCAACTGCGAAGCCAAAAGTAATTGAGGATATCTGTAATTATTTCAGTGAAAAACTGGGTTTGCAACTTCAACTGTTTACAACAGCAGCATCCCGCACAAATCTCAATTACAAAGTATTGCCAAAGCAAAGCGATGAGGAAAAATATTTAACCGTAAGAGATTTGATTGCAGGGAAAAATTGTCCTGCTATAATATATGTTTCCAGAACCTTAAGGGCTGTTACGCTTGCCAAACGTTTAATTGCTGACGGCATGGATGCAAGAGCTTATCATGGCAAAATGGATGCTAACGAGAAAACAGCAAATCAAAATGCCTTTTTATCGGGTGAGGTCAAGATTATGGTAGCTACCTCAGCTTTTGGCATGGGCGTTGACAAAAAAGATATTGGCGTAGTGATTCACTATGATATTTCCGATTCGCTCGAAAATTATGTACAGGAAGCGGGCCGGGCCGGGCGTGATGAGAATATATCTGCTGATTGTTATGTTCTGTTCAATGAGGAAGACCTAAGCAAGCACTTTATCCTGCTTAATCAAACTAAGTTATCTATCAAAGAAATTCAGCAGATATGGAAGGCGATAAAAGATATAACCCGGTTTCGTTCCACTGTGTCTAATTCTGCTTTAGAAATTGCTCGTAAAGCTGGCTGGGATGATAGCGTTGCTGAAATTGAAACCAGGGTAACCACTGCAATTGCAGCACTTGAAGACGCCGGTTATTTGAAACGTGGACAAAACTCTCCAAGGGTTTTCGCCAATAGTATTCTTTCCAAAAACGCACAAGAAGCCATAGATAAAATAGCTGCCTCTGAACGGTTTACCGAAAAGCAAAAAGAAAAAGCGACAAGAATTATAAAAAAGCTTTTCTCCAGTAAAAACAGAAAGCAGTTGAACGATGAGATTGCCGAATCCCGGATTGATTATATCAGTGACCATTTAGGGATAGTGAAAGAAGAAGTGATCGGCATTATAAATCTGCTGCGCGAGGAAAACATTTTGGCCGATGCTAAAGATTTGACAGCGTTTATTAAACGAGGGGAAAATAAAAACCGTTCAATCAATATCGCCGAATCATTTGGTAAGATAGAAAAGTGTCTGTTATCTTTTATAAATGAACAACCAAATACATTTCAACTTAAGGAGCTGAATGAGCATCTTGAAAACGAGGGATGCAATGATGTAACGCCTTATAAAATAAAAACCATCATCAATTTCTGGGCGATAAAAAATTGGATCAGGCGGAAAAGTTTATCATCTTCAAAAAATCATTTTAAGGCTTACAGTTTACATCCACAGCAAACACTAAAGGATAAAATTGACAAACGATATCAACTGGCACGTTTTATAGCTGAATTTTTATATCAAAAAGCCAATGCTGTAAATACAGATAATAAGGATGATGATGTATTGGTCGAATTTTCTGTACATGAATTAAAAGTGACTTACGAACAGAGTGCCGATCTTTTTAAAATGAATATTGATGCCGATGATATAGAAGATGCTTTGTTCTACCTTTCGCGAATTGAAGCTATTAAAATTGAAGGTGGCTTTTTGGTGGTTTATAACAGGCTTACGATAGAAAGACTTGAACCGGATAACAAAAAGCGCTACAAGGCCGAGGATTATCAAAAGATGGGTCAGTTCTATGAAAATAAAATTCAGCAGATTCATATTGTCGGTGAGTATGCTAAAAAAATGATAGAAAACTATCGGGAGGCGCTGCAATTCACCGAAGATTATTTCCAGCTTAATTATACATCATTTCTTAATAAATATTTTAAAGGTAGTCGTCAAAAAGAAATCAATTTAACCCTTACACCGGCAAAGTTCAGGGAATTGTTTGGAGAGCTTTCCCCAACACAACTCAAAATTATAAAAGATGATGTCTCCAAATACATTGTTGTAGCTGCTGGTCCGGGCAGCGGGAAAACGAAAGTGCTTGTGCATAAACTTGCATCATTATTGTTAATGGAGGACGTAAAACATGAGCAATTGTTGATGCTTACTTTCTCAAGGGCTGCTGCAACTGAGTTTAAAAAAAGATTGTTAAATTTAATTGGTAATGCTGCAAATTATATAGAGATAAAAACCTTTCATTCTTATTGTTTTGATTTACTGGGTAAGATGGGAAACCTTGAAAAATCTGATACCATTTTAAAACAGACTATCGAAAAGATAAGAAATAAAGAAGTTGAAACCAATCGCATTACAAAAACCGTTCTGGTAGTTGATGAAGCGCAGGATATCAATGATGAAGAATTTGAACTGATTCGGACACTAATCAAAGAGAACGAAGAAATGAGGGTAATTGCGGTTGGAGATGATGACCAAAATATCTACCAGTTTCGCGGTTCAAATTCAAAATATCTTCATCAACTAATTGAAGTATATGGAGCCGATAAATATGAGCTCGTTGAAAACTATCGGAGTAAAAGTAACCTTGTTGAATTTGCAAACCAGTTTTTAAATAACATAACAGATAGATTAAAAAATACGCCGATTATGGCAAAACAGGCAGGTGATGGAAAAATAAAGATGTTCCGTTATCAGCACGGCAATTTGATAGTACCACTTGCAAAGAATGTAGCAAGTACACCACTGATCGGTACAACCTGTGTGCTTGTTAAAACTAACGAAGAGGCATTACAGATAACCGGATTACTGCAGCAAAACGGAATACAAGCTAAATTAGTACAAACCAACGATACGTTTAATTTATATAATCTGGCAGAAATAAGGTTTTTCCTTAGTTTGTTGAATACTGAAGATCAGGTTCATGTGATAAGCGATGATGTTTGGGAAAATGCACTGCGTACAGCTGCATCCACGTTTAAGAATAGCGATAATTGGTTGATTTGCCAAAACCTGATCAAAGATTTTGAGGCTACTAATACCAAAAAGAAATACAGGTCGGACCTTGATGTTTTTATCCGGGAATCGAAATTGGAAGACTTCTATCAGCGCGGCGGTGAAACAATTTTTGTCTCCACTATACACAAGGCTAAGGGGAAAGAATTTGATAACGTTTTTTTGATGCTGGAAAATCTTGCACCACCAACAGACGAAATTAAACGTCAATTATATGTCGCAATTACCAGGGCCAAACAAAATTTGACAATCCATATCAATGCGAATCTTTTCGATAATATAAAAGTCAGTAACCTGGAATACATTGAACGCCATAAAAAAAATGAACCGCCAGCTCATTTGGCGATAAATCTGATCCATGAAGATGTCTGGCTCGATTATTTTTTAAGAACACAACTTCAGGTTTCTTTATTGATGGCTGGGGACGATTTAATTATATCAGGTGACGAATGTTTAAATGTAAACGGGCAACCAATATTAAAATTCTCCACGTCCTTTTTACGGCGAATAAATGATATTACTGCAAAGGGCTACCAAGTAAAGTCCATCAAAGTAAACTTTATCCTGTATTGGCAAAAGAAAGACTCAGCAAAGGAGATTAAAATTGTTTTACCGAAGCTTTGGTTTGAAAAGATGGACTGTTCCCATCTCCTCACCCTCTCTGAATCTTAGCTCCAAAAAAATCAAAATAAATTTGTGAAACCAATTAGTTGCGCATATATTTGCAACCAATCAGTTTCTTATTTAAATAAACGAAACCATGAAAACTAAAATCCTATTTGTTTTATGCCTGTTAACCGGGCTAATGTTTATCAACGCCGGTTGTGACAAATTTTTTCATTACATGCCCATGCCTAAAGAAATGCCCGAAAAAATGGTGAAAGCGGGGCAGGCCTTTATGCAAATCGGCTGGCTCATGCCGCTGGTTGGTGCCATGGAAATCCTTGGCGGTTTATTATTAATTATCCCAAGGACCAGGGCGCTCGGCGCATTAGTACTTGTACCTCTTTTAACCGGTATTTTATTGGCTAATATTAGTATGGCCCCATCAGGTTTACCTATCGTATTAGTATTGATCGCAATTGTTCTTTGGGTAATTATTGACAATTGGGAAAAATACCTGCCTATGATCAGGAAATAAGTTTTAAATGAACCGGCGGTCTTATTAACCGGTTCGTAAATAGTACTTCAATGAGAAGAGACATTTTTCAGGCTGTTGCCGACCCTACACGGCGGGCTATCATCGCCTTAATCGCCTTACAGGCAATGACACCTAATGCCATCGCCGAGCATTTTGACACTACGCGACAGGCAATTTCAAAACACCTGAAGGTTTTAACCGAATGCGAACTGGTGAAACAGGAACACCAGGGGCGTGAGATCTACTATCAACTGGAGATTGACAAAATGAAAGAAATAGACAAATGGCTGGAGCAATTCCGTAAGATTTGGGAGACCCGGTTCCTGCAACTCGACAACCTTTTAGCTACCTTAAAAAAACAACAAAAATGAAAAACAACTTGCACTTTGATTTTATTGCCGACAAAGTAAAAAATACGCTGACCATCAGACGTGAGTTTTTAGCCGACAGACCATTGGTTTGGGATTGTTACACCCGGCAGGAATTGCTTGACCAATGGTTTGCGCCAGCGCCCTTAACCACCAAAACTAAATCAATGGATTTTAGCGAAGGTGGCCACTGGCACTATGCAATGGTGGAGCCCAACGGTACAGAATACTGGGGATGGACAGATTATCTGAAAATCAAACCTATTGATTACTATACATCATTAGATGCTTTCTGTAATGCAGAAGGTGAAATAAATAAGGATCTTCCCCGTGCGGAGTGGCTTGTAAATTTCACCGATAAAGGAGAAAACGCTTTGGTAGAAACCATTGTAACTTACAAATCGCTTTCAGATTTGGAAACGGTTATCCAGATGGGTATGGAACAGGGAATGATGGCAACCCTCGAAAAACTTGACCAATTATTATTAACCTTAAAAAAGTAAGAAATGAGCAATAAGATCACTGTTACCGCTACGGTAAATGCAGATGCTAAAAAAGTTTGGGATTATTACACCAATCCCGAACACATTACCAAATGGAACTTTGCCGATCCTTCGTGGCAATGTCCTTCTGCATCAAATGATATGCGGGTAGGCGGAAAATACTCGGCAAGAATGGAAGCCAAAGATGGGAGCTTCGGTTTTGACTTTGAAGCTACTTATGACGAAATTGTTGATGGCGAAAAGTTTACCTATACCATGCCAAACGGCAGGCAGGCCTCGGTTGCCTTCAAAGCCAATGACAATCAAACTGAAGTTGAGGTAGCTTTCGATCCTGAAGATCAAAATCCCCTTGAAATGCAAAAAAATGGCTGGCAGGCGATACTTAACAACTTTAAGAAATACGCCGAAGAAAATTAACGTGCTCAAAAAGTTACCGTTAATGGTAGTTTTACAGAAGCTGGATGGAGATATTCAGCTTTTGTACTTTTTACTCTGCCCTTAATTTAGGAGTAGGAAAATGTACTCAACAAAACTATTATTCTTTTTACAAAGTCCACGCTTCCTGTCCCGCCTGTACACTTCAATATTCTCACGTGGCATGTTAGTATTGTTACATTTATCAAGCCACATATTTTATACATTGTACAGGTAAATCAATCATGTTATGTTGTTTAAGAAAGTGCTTTGTGCCTGCATTACATTATCGTTATGCTCTTTATTTTCATTTGCGCAGCAAATAAATTACCCTCCTGTTGATAAGGTTGCTGCTGATTTTAAAAAACTGTTAGAAAGGCCTCGTGTTCCGTTAAATCCATCTTTTACTATCACTCATACAGATTCAGTTATTATAGAACACGGTTTTATTTATAGCGAAAAGAATGAGCGGGTACCTATTCTTATTTATAAGCCGGTTACCGGGACCAAGCCATATCCCGCTGTAATTTTTTTACATGGTACAGGTGGTAAAAAGGAAGACAACAAAAATATCTTGTACCAATTGGTTAAAAGAGGGATCATGGGCGTAGCCATTGATGCCCGTTTTCATGGTGAACGCATTGCCGGAGGCGCTCACGGCTCAAAGGAATACGTAGCAGCTGCTACCGTTGCCTGGGAAAATAAGGACAAAGCCCATCAAACGCATCCATTTTTGTTTGATACCGCTTTTGACCTTTGGCGGGTAACCGATTACCTGGCAAGCAGGCCTGATGTAGATGCTAACCGCATCGGTATGGGCGGCATATCCATGGGAGGGATGGAAACATGGCTTGCGGCATCAATAGATAAGCGGATAAAAGTAATTGTGCTGGATATTGCAGTGCAAAGTTTCAAATGGTCGTTAGATAATGATAAATGGCAGGGGCGTGCAGGTACTATCCGGGGAGCGCATTTGCAGGCAGCCAAAGACCTTGGCGATTCGGTATTAAACAAGCATAATGTACAGGCTGTATGGGATAAACTATTACCCGGTATCACCGGCGAGTTCGACTGTCCGTCGATGCTGCGATTGATAGCGCCCCGTGCCATGTTGATTGTAGGCACAGAAAATGATCCCAATTGCCCGCTTCCCGGAGCAAACATAGCTTACGCTTCGGCCATACAAGCATATAGATCGAAAGGGGCAACCGATAAGATTATGCGCGATGTAACGCCAAAGCTATTCCATACATCTACGCCGGAACATTTTAAAATGACGTTGGATTGGTTTAGCAAATGGCTGTAGGTATGTATGTTATTGCAATGTTAATGGAAGCTTCAGACAGAATATCTATCTGAAAAAATAAAATTAACAAAAATTTGCTAAATCGATTTTATTATATAATTTGGTCGTGCAATAACCAATTAATAAATACCGGTCAATTTTAGTTCTGACGGTTTATCTGTCCTAAAAAACTTACGGTAAACTAAACTTTCTATCCGGTACTACTATTATGAACATAACTACGCTGCCAGCCTTAAAAAAATCTTTAATAACCGTATTTGCCACGGGTATGTTGTCTATTCCGGCAACAGTGCTGAAAGCGCAAATGGCTTCCTATGTTAATCCTTTTATAGGAGCCAGCACCAGTGCCGATGGAGCAGGGGTTTACCATGGCTTAGGTAAAACCTTTCCGGGCGCTGCCTCACCTTATGGGCTTGTACAGTTAAGCCCAAACACCATAACCGGAGGCGACAATGGCTCGGGCTATAGCTATGAACATAGAAGTATTGAGGGCTTTGCCTTTACTCAAATGAGTGGCATTGGCTGGTATGGCGATCTGGGAAATTTTTTGGTAATGCCTACAGCCGGGCCAATTAAAACCAGTGCCGGTAAACCAGGCACTACTGGGGTTGGATATCGTTCTGCTTACGACAAAAGCACTGAAAAAGCATCGGCCGGATATTACAGTGTTCTGCTAACTGATAATCATATCAAGGCCGAAGCCACTGCCGCCCCTCATAGCGGTATGTTGCGCTTTACCTTTTCTCAAAATAAACAATCGCGTATCCAGATTGATCTGGCCCGCAGGGTAGGGGGAACGTCAACGCTGCAATATGTAAAAGTAGTTGATGACCACACTATTGAGGGCTATATGAAATGCACCCCTGAGGGTGGCGGCTGGGGCAATGGTGACGGACATGCAGATTATACAGTGTATTTTTATGCACAATTCAGCAAGCCGCTTAAAAACTATGGCATCTGGAGTGCCGATATTCCAAGCGACTGGGGCCGTAAGCTGGACGATGTTACCGGCGATAAATACCAGGAACGCGTAGCTAATGCTGAGATCCTTAAAGGATTGAAGGAAAAGCAGGGAAAGCACCTTGGTTTTTATAGCGAATTTGCTACCAAAGCCGGTGAACAGGTATTGCTTAAATCGGGTATTTCATTTGTGAGTATAGCCGGTGCCAAAGCCAATTTGCAAGCCGAAATAAAGGACTGGAATTTCGATGCTGTTCATCAGCATACCGTTAACCTCTGGAATAACGCCTTATCAAAAGTAAGTATCCAGGGTGGCACTAAAGAGCAAAAAACTGTGTTTTATACAGCATTGTACCATACCATGATCGATCCCCGCATTGTAAGCGATGTTACAGGGCAATATATGGGCGGCGATGGTAAGGTGCATCATACTACAACATTTAAAAAACGTACCATATTTAGCGGGTGGGATGTTTTCAGGAGCCAGATGCCTTTACAAACTATTATTAACCCTTCGCTGGTTAATGACCTGGTTAACTCGCTGGTTACGCTTGCCGATGAAAAGAAGAAAGATTACCTGGAACGCTGGGAGTTATTAAATGCTTACAGCGGATGTATGCTTGGCAACCCGGCTGTAGCTGTAATGGCCGATGCTTATGCTAAAGGCATTCGTAACTATAATATACCAGATGCCTATAAATTAGCGGTGAGCACCGTTGAAAAATTTGGCAATGGCGATAAAGGTTTTACTCCGGGTGGTGGCAGCATAAGCTATACGCTTGAATACGCCTATAATGATTGGTGCGTTGCACAGCTTGCAAAAGCGCTTAACAAAACAAAAGACGTAAAAAAATACGGCGAAAGGGGAGAGGCATTTAAAAACATCTTTGATACGGATAAAGGTTGGTTCCGGCCTAAGGATAGTACCGGCAACTGGCTTCCATGGCCTGCGGAGGGGCGCATTAAACAATGGTATGGCTGTATTGAGAGCAACCCTTATCAGCAGGGATGGTTTGTACCGCAGGATGTTGATGGTATGGCAAAACTGATGGGCGGCCGCGACAAGGTGATAGCTGATCTGAACAATATTTTTGAAAAAACGCCCGATAACATGATGTGGAACGATTACTACAATCATTCCAATGAGCCTGTGCACCATGTTCCATTTTTATATAACAGGTTGGGCGCTCCATGGCTTACCCAGAAATGGACCCGTGAGATCTGCGGCCGGGCTTATAAAAATTCCGTAGAGGGTTTGGTAGGCAACGAAGATGTCGGGCAGATGTCGGCCTGGTATGTATTGGCAGCGAGTGGTTTGCATCCGGTTTGTCCCGGCGATACCAGGCAGGAGATCACCAGTCCGGTATTCAATAAAGTATCGTTAAAGCTTGATCCTAAATACGCAAAGGGTAAAACCTTTACCATCATCGCCAATAATAATTCGGCAAAAAACATTTATATACAGGGAGCAAAGCTTAACGGCAAAGCTTACAATAAATGCTATATAGATTATAAGGATATTGCTGCCGGCGGTACCCTTGAACTAAGTATGGGTGCAATACCCAATAAAAACTGGGGGATCTGATAATTTAGGATATGCGTAAAGGAAAGATGAAAGGGGATTTTCTATATAAAATTGCTAAATCGATTTTATAAATTAAACGATTTTACAGCACCGACCAAACATCAAACCAAATTATAAACCAAACCAAATTATGAAAACAAACCTGTTCACCTGTACCATGACGGCCATGGCCTTGCTGGCCTCGTGCAGTAAACAAGCTGCCGTTAAGTACCCCAAACCTTTTGTACGCACAGATTCCGTACAACTAACCAGCGGATCGCCGGTAAGCTCATACGGAACCTTTTTTATCACTAACGTGTTAAGCGGTAAAGCTATTGAAATTAATAGCAGCGGTATGCTTAATGATGGCACCGGCGCGCAGCAAAACCAATACTCGGGCAGCGGTACGGCCACGGCCCCCAACCAAAAATGGATAATTGTACAACAGGGCAGCGGCGCTATAACCAGCGCTACCAAATTTAAGATCATGAATGTAGCCAGCGGTAAATATCTGGAAGTACCCTTAGCCACCACGAATCCCGGTACGGGCCTATGGCAGGATAAAGCCAATACTAACAATGCCCAGCAATGGTATATCCAGCCGGTTAGCACCGGTGTTTATAAAATTATTAATGTGGGAAATGGCCTGGCAGTTACTAATCATGGGTCATCTGCCACTAATGGTACGCCTATTACCCAGGAAGTATTTGTTGCCGGCAATACGGCGCAAACCTGGCTGCTTAACGGGCTTACAGCCGAGGCTTACCGCGACGATGATGTCGTGAACTTTTTTCACCGTACCAATGGCACCGTGGCTTTTGATGAGGGAAAAAGTATCCCGCTTACCTATGGAGGCAACAACGGAAAAGTGCTTTGGATAACTGAGGATGCTTATGAATCGTCACAGCTTCAAAGTAACGGACAGTTGTATTGCCAGTTTTTTAAGTATCACAATTCGGCCCTGCTGCAGCCTGCCAGTCACAGCTGGGATCAATCACTTACGCCAAATATCACTACCAATAATTCGCCGGTAAACAGCATGGAGATCATTGAAAGCCCGGGCGATCATAACTCAACCTATCGCTGGCCCGGCGCGGGAATTGAGGCCGGTAGCCACGTTTATCTTTACACATTTGAATCGGCCAACGGAGCTACGCCCGAAAACCAGGTGCTTTATGACTTAACTCAAAATACATCCGGACTTAACTGGGGTACAGCCGCGCGGTTAACACCTGCGGGCATGTCGGGCCAAACAGAAACCGGGTTTTCAAACGGGATGGTTAAAAACGCTACTAACGACTCGGTATATGTTTACGGAAGCAAAAGCGTTTTCTTCAATACGTCCAATGTATTCCTGGCCCGCTTCCCGGTAAGTAACCCGTCTAACTGGTCGTTCTGGACAGGCTCTGCATGGTCGTCAACCCGGACAACCGCTTCGGCGGCAGCTATATCTGTAGGCGCGGGCAATACCACGCAGCAAAATGTGACCATATCAAAAGTGAACAATAAGTACGTAATGATGCAAATGGACCTGGGCTACTTTTGCGACCCGGCGAGCCACAATATCTACATATCAACAGCCCACAGCCCTAAAGGGCCTTTCACTGCGCCTAAAATGGTTTTTACCATTAATGATGTTTACCAGGGCCATTTGGCTAAGTACTATACCCCGGCCATCCACGCTGAGTTTATAAACGGACATAACGAATTGCTTGTTACCTATTGCCTTAATTATAATGGTGATGGCGGCAGCTGCAGCACAACCACCTGCGTAAATAATAACCAGGATCCTAACTTTTACCAGGTAAAAGCAGTAAGGGTCCCGTACAGCCTGGTGGGTTTATAGTTTGAATTTATTTTTTGCTGAACACATTATAATTAACAGTTAATGAAAAAGTTGATTTTATTATTAGTACTGATAGCAGCCCGGGGAGCAGTAACAGCCCAAAACATAGCGCCATTTCGCGCGGGTGACCGGGTGGCTTTTGTTGGCAACAGCATTACAGATGGGGGCCATTACCACTCGTACATCTGGTTGTATTATATGACCCGTTTCCCTAACATGCGGATAACCTGTTATAACGCCGGCATTGGTGGCGACGTAGTGGGGCAGATCAACGACCGTTTTGAAGATGATGTGTTCAGCAAAAAGCCCAATGTGTTAACCCTTACCTGGGGCATGAACGACACCGGTTATTTTGAATGGTACCGTCCCGATGCACAGGATATTATGGATAAAAGGATCCAGGGCTCATACGATAACTATGCACTGCTGGAAAACAAACTAAACCAACACCCCGAGATCCGTAAAATTTTTATTCTCGGTTCGCCTTATGACGAAACCAGTAAGTTTACTGTCAAAAACATCTATCCTAAAAAAAGTGCGGCTTTTTCAAAGGTGATCGATTTTCAGCAAGCAGCAGCGAAAAGAAATAACTGGGGTTATGTTGATTTCTTCCACCCCATGACAGAGATCAACCTGCGTGAGCAAGCCAAAGATTCCACCTTCAGCTTAACGCCCAATGACAGGGTACATCCTGACAATGACGGGCATCTCGTGATGGCTTATCTTTTTCTAAAGGCGCAGGGCTTTAGCAATAAGGTAGTGGCTGATGTGGCTGTTGATGCAAAAAGTAAAAAGACCATTAAGGCGGTGAATTGTAAAGTAACTAACGTGGTTTCTTCGGCAGACTCTGTATCGTTCAATTACCTCGCAAATTCATTGCCGTATCCCATTGATACTATTCCGCGTGGTTGGGGAAACCGAAAAAAACAAGCCGATGCGCTTAAGGTTGTGCCGTTTACCAAAGAAATGAACCAGGAGTTGCTTACCGTTAAAGGGTTAAAAACAGCCAATTATGATGTCCTTATCGATGGAGAAAAAATGGGTAGCTGGTCGGCTGAGCAATTGGGTGCAGGTATCAACCTGGCCGAGATCACTATAACACCGCAATATCAGCAGGCTATCCAGATCAGGGAACTGAACGAGGAGCGCTGGGACATTGAAAGGCGTATCCGCATGTATACCTGGATGCAGTTTGACTTTTTAAAAGGCAAAGGCTTGTTATTCCATGATACCAACGCCGCTATGGATACCATAAGCAAGTATGCCAAAAAAGACATTTTTGTTAACGGAAATAAAGATAACTATACCCGTGCCCGCTACAAAAGCCTGCGCGATGCCTGGCAAAAAGAAATGGATGTACTTACCAATCAGATCTATGCCATCAATAAACCGCAAAACCATCGCATCACCATCATCGCCTCAAAATAAAATCACTGTATACTGATGAATATTAAAAAGTTACTATTTATTCCATTGTTTATTGGCTTTGCAGTCTGCAGTTTGAAAGCTGCCGCCGCAACGGTTGATACGGTGCTGACCCACAGTGCCGTAATGAACAAAGACATTAAGGCTGTGGTGATCAAGCCGGCCGATTATTCAAGCACCAAAAAGTACCCGGTATTATACCTGCTGCATGGCTTTAGCGGCAATTACAGCGATTGGATTAAAAAAGTCCCTGCTGTTGCCGGTTTGGCCGATACTTATCATTTTATTATAGTTTGTGCCGACGGCGATTTTGCGGGCTGGTATTTTGATAGCCCAACCATTAAGGATTCGCAATACGAAACCTATGTAGGTACCGAACTGGTGAACTGGGTTGATAAGCATTATTCAACCATAACCGACCGAAAGGGGAGGGCCATAACCGGTTTGAGTATGGGCGGACATGGCGCGTTGTATATAGCTTTTAAGCATTTAGATAAATTTGGTGCTGCCGGGAGCATGAGTGGCGCGGTTGATATCAGGCCTTTTCCGGATAGTTTCGGCATCGAACGTGTACTGGGTAAATACAGCGAACACCCCGACAGGTGGGAACAAAACAGCGTGGTAAACCTCATTTACCTGTTAAAACCCAACTCACTTGCTATTACTTTTGATGTTGGTTATGACGATTTCCTTTACCAGGCCAACCAGGAACTGCATGAAAAGCTGCTTGAACGCAAAGTTCCTCATGATTATACCGTAAGGCCGGGGGGCCATACCTGGGAATTTTGGGGCAATTCCATTAACTACCAGGCACTGTATTTCAGTCGTTTTTTTGAAGGAATAAAATAGATAGCTTTTTATAATAACAATTACAACATTTTCAACCGATTGCAAATGTTGTAATTGTTAAAATTCCGGTATCGAAATTGTGATTTTAAAAATTATAAAAAAATAACTCGAAAAATTTGCTAAATCGTTTTTATAAACTATATTAGTATCAGATTTCAACATCTGAATTATAAACCAATTAACAAACAGCTTTTAAAACGTTTGCTCCGCGGGTTAAAATGTGAAATTGCTAAAACGATTTTATGTTTTTTCTGTGGAAGCATAATGTTAACTAACCCTATAGTATGAAAAAACTTTACTTCAAGGTTCTTGCTTATTCGGTTTTCGGGGGCTTCCTTGTTTTTACTTCGTGTAAAAAGGAGGGCTTCCTGGGGCAAACACAAACATCAAACCTAACCGGGGAGACAGTGTTTACCGATAGTGCCAATACCGTATCGTTTTTAGCCGGCATTTACAGCAATGTTGGTTTTAGTGCGGCGGCAGGAAGGTTTACCTACGGGCCAATACTTTCGCCTACACCTAACGGCGGTATCGATGCTGTATCCGACGAAGCGGAAGTATCAGCATCTGCCGGATCAACCGCGCTGGCATTTGAAACGGGCACCATCAATGCCGCCGTGGTTACCGATGATGCGTATAAAACCTGCTATACCAATATCCGCTCGGTAAACCAGTTGCTTAAAAATTTGCCTAAGGCACCAATCAATAATTTCGTCAAAACACAAATGAAAGCCGAGGCGCGGTTTTTACGGGCCTGGTATTATGCGATATTACTGAAACATTACGGCGGCGTGCATTTACTTGGCGACAGTGTTTACACGTATACGGATAAGATCCCGGCTGCCCGCAATACCTATGCCGATTGTGTGAATTATATCCTTGCCGAGTGTGACGCGGCAGCGCAGGACCTGCCGACTGTGCAATCGGGGGTAAACTATGGCCGTGCATCAAAAGGGGCCTGCCTTGCTTTAAAATCAAGGGTGCTGCTTTATGCCGCAAGCCCTTTGTTCAACGGGCAATCTATTGGTGAGGGTAAAACGCTTGAATTGGTGGGGTACCCGGCTTACGATAAAGAGCGCTGGAGACTTGCCGAACAAGCTGCGGCCGCCGTTATCTCAACAGGGGTGTATAGCCTCAACGTTGACAATGCCACCGCCCCGGGTTTTGGCTTTCAAAAGCTGTTTACCAAGCGTGTAAATACCGAATATATTTTCCAGTTGATGCGCCCGACCGGCAACGTGGATTTAGAAAACTTATGGCAGCCGCCAACCCGTACAGGTAAAAACGGTGCTTTCCCCTTGCAGGGATTGGTTGATGCTTTCCCGATGAGTAATGGTAAAAGTATAACAGACCCTACGTCAAACTATAATCCCAATAATCCATATGCTAACCGCGATCCGCGTTTGGATTATAGCATCATCCATGACCAAACGCCTCTGCAAATCAGGCTTTCGTCGGGTACCTCGCCTATAAATATTTTTGTTGGTAAATACAACGGAAATACAACAGGGCCGGATGCCGTACATGTTGGCACTACCACCGGATACTATACCAATAAAATGCTTGACCCGGCTGCCGTAGCCAATGATTTTATGCACCGGACAGATCGTTGCCTGCCATTGATGCGCTATGCCGAAATCCTGCTGAACTATGCCGAAGCTGCCAATGAATATGAAGGGCCAACCGCATTAGTTTATTCGGCAGTTGAGGCTATCCGTCAAAGGGCGGGCTTAAACCCATACCAGTTGCCCGCGGGTTTGAGCCAGGCTGATATGCGTACAGCCATTCAAAATGAACGCCGTATTGAGCTGGCTTTTGAGGAGCACCGCTTTTGGGATGTGCGCCGCTGGAAAATTGCTGATCAAACAGACAACATTACTACCAAAGGCATGGAGGTTGACCGCGATGGCGCTGCGGTGGCCTACAAACAATTTGATGTGCGCAAACGCAATTTTCGTAAAGCGATGTACCTGTGGCCTTTTCCTCAAAGCGAGGTAGCCAAATCGCCCGAACTGATCCAGAACCCGGGCTATTAATCACCGACAGCATAATAGTATTGATATGAAATATAATTACAAAGCAAAATGGTTTTACATGCTGCTGATAACTGTCTTCATTATGGCAGTATCATCATGTAAAACCGAAAAGATAGTACCCGGAAGCGAGGCTCCCAAAGATATCGCCGGCAACTGGCGGGTGATCAAAGCTACCCGTAATGGCACCGATTTAACCTCCATTATTGATTTTAGCCAGTTCAGGATCAGCTTTACCGATAAAGGGTATACCCTGGTGAACAAATTGCCTTTCCTGGTAAGCAAGGATGGTGCTTTTGCACTTGATGATCCGCAGTATCCGTTTAAGATCACCTTTACTGCCACGGGCGATAAGCCGGTTTCAACAGCTTTTACTTATCCTATCGTAAACGGCAAAAGGCAGCTTAGCATAACCTTCAGTCCGGGCTGTACCAATAATACTTATGTGTACGTGCTTGAAAAAGCCAATTGATAAACTAAAAGCAACCGATAAATTATGAGATCATATTTACATATAAAAGGTAAAAATTTATGGAAGCTGTGTGCTTTGGTGGTGCTGGGTATTGCTTTAGCCTGCTGCGGCGAACAAATTACCAGTGTTGATCAGCCGGCCACAGCTACCGTAGGTTCAGTTGTGCCGATAACGGTACACTGTGATATCCCTACCGTGGGAGATGGAGGCCCCGATTACCTCATTTTTGGTTTTCTGGTTCCTAAAGGCTGGAAGGCAGCGCAGAATACCACTATAACTTACACCAGTAAACAAGGTAACGGAACCATGTCCCTGATACCCGACGGTACCTTACCTAAAAAGGGCGACGGCCTTACCTGGTCGGCATACATGAAAAAAACTTTCGGGAACGGTGGTAACCTTATTGATGATATGGAATGGGTGGCTTACCAAACTGATAAAGCCTACAGCCATACCGGTGGGGTAGAGTTTATTGTCGATCTGAATATCAAAACAAAAGTAGGCGCCGATAATAATAACATGTTGGTTAAACTGGGCTATACCATAACCGACAGCGGTAACGGTTTTACCAGCGACGGCAACGGTACTTATTATAGCGTGCTGCTTGGTAATACCTGTTTTGAAGTAACCGGCGGCAGCGGTGACCTGGTTGACTTTTGTAACCCGCAGCTTACCACTATCGATCCGCCAAAATCATTGGATAACGATTTTGTAACCCTGACTTTTGATGGTACAGTTACCGATACACAGTTGAGCGGCGCAAGTGAAGTTTACCTGTGCGCAACGGCCTACACCAGCGATGGCAAAACCATAAAAGTTTGTGAGCAAACCTCTAAAACATTATTGAAACAAACTACTGCCACCAGTAAAAAGTACCAGCTTACGTTTTGGCCGAGATCATTCTTTAATGCAGGGGATACGCAAACCATCACAAGAATGGAGTACTTCCTTACAGATAAAACGGGCAAGGTAAAGGTAGGCTATGGTAATACTGATGCCCCGTTCACCTATACATTTAAATGCGGTTGATCTGAAAATGTAAATAACAAGCAAATGCACTAAACAATATTGCTTTTGCTAAAACGATATTTAAACCTTTTGCCAACAATTTTAAACCTGAAAAATATGGCTTATTGCTACATAAATAAATGTTTAACAGGTATCACGCTGTTGATGCTGCTACTGGTTAAAACCAGCTATGCAGCCATGCAGCAGGATACAACTGCCGTGGCGCCTGCACGGCCCGGTCAGGTAAGTGGTATTGTACTTGATGAGTATGGTAACCCACTGCGGGGTGTTAAAGTAATCAATAAAGGAAAAAATAGTACCATGACCACCGGTAAAGACGGCATGTTTGCTATCAATGCCATAAAGGGAGATGCCCTGGTATTTACCGCCGCCAATTATAATGCCCGTCAGGTTACCGTTAAAAACACTGCTAAATTAACGGTGAGGCTCATAGATACCTATATTCAGGCACCTAAAACCATTAATGTGCTTTATGATACCATAAGCACATCAAAAAATGTGGGCGCCATATCAACTATCTATACCAATCAGCTTACCAGCACACCAGCAACTTTGTATACCTATGCTTTGCCCGGGCAACTCCCCGGTTTATATACCCAGCAGTATAGCGGTTTCGCCGCACCTCAAACCGGTGTGCAGACTGTCAATGACTTTATCGGGGCGGTAGTGCAGCACAATAATTATTCGGCCAATGACAATACCGAGTTCGGCCTTTCATTAAGAGGGCAGGGGCCAATAACGATTATCGATGGTGTTCAGCGTGAGATAGCGTCGCTTGATCCGGAAAGTATCGAATCGGTTTCGGTATTAAAGGATGCGCTTTCAAATATGATGCTGGGCATCAACAGTTCGCGCGGTACTTTACTTATTACTACTAAACGCGGTCAGGTGGGCACACCGCATATTTCATTCACTGCACAAACAGGCACCCAACAGCCTTTAGGCTTGCCAAACCCGCTGCCTGCTTATCAATATGCGTATTTATATAATGAAGCGTTACAAAACGATGGTAAGCCGGCCCTTTACAGCAGTGCCGATTTTAACGCCTACCGCAACCACACCGACCCTTTACGACATCCGGATGTTAACTGGTTTAAAACCATATTGCGCGATAATTCGCCTATGACCAGCTACAAGCTTAATGTTAACGGCGGTACCCAGGTAGCGCGGTACAGCGTGTCATTAAACTACCTTGACCAGGCCGGGATGTTCCGCACCGCATCAGCTGTACCCTATAACACCAATAATGATCTTAACCGCTATATCATTAACTCCGATCTTGCAGTTAACGTAACCAAAAAATTCACTGTCGATCTGCAGTTATTCGGCCGTATCCAGCAAAGCACACAGCCAGGAGCAGGGTATGGAAACATATTGGGCGCACTTTACAGCACGCCAAACAATGCATATCCGCTTTATAATCCAAATAACACATTTGGCGGTACAACAACATATACAAATAACCTGCTGTCGCAAACCGAGTTTTCAGGCTATCAGCGCACCAGCAGCAATGATGTACTGGCCAACCTCGATCTGAATTATAACCTCAGCAGCATAACACCAGGCTTGTCGGCAAAGGCAAAAGGCAACCTTGCTTTTTCATCGCAAAGTTTTTTAAATCGCTCATTGCAAAATAATGCCTATTCTTTTAACGCCGACAGTTCTTATTCGGCAGTGGGCTCATCAGTTGCGCAAAACAATTCGTTCAGTACGGTTTCAAGCGCCCGCTACTCATTTGCCCAGGCATCGGTTAATTACGACAGGACTTTTGGTAAAAGCAATATAACCGGTATGGCACTATATGATGTACGCTCAGTTGTATTAAACTATGACCTTTCGCAGGTAACAACAAACCGTGCATTAAAAGCAGGTTATAATTATGACGGTAAATATTTTATTGAAGCGGCCGCCAACAGCAGCGGTTATAACCGTTATCCTCCGGGCAATCAATATGGCTTGTTTTACGCCGGCGGTATTGGCTGGCAAATGGGTAAAGAGGATTTTATTAAAGATAATTTCAGCTGGATAAACTCATGGAAGTGGCGCGCCGCCTATGGTAAAACCGGAAACAACAACGTAGATAATTACGGTTACTATAATTTTTTGCAAACCTACGGCCCTTCGCAGGGCTATTCATACAGCACAGGTACCAGCAAAAGCCCGGTACAGGGTTATTTTGAAAACACATTGGCCAACCCGTACATCCGTTGGGAAAAAGCCCGCAAGCTGGATATAGGGGCCGATATCTCCCTGTTTAATAATCATTTCAATATTGCTGCCGATTATTATCGCGACAGGTATTATGATCTGTTACAGGTACGAGGAAACAGCATAGCCTTGCTGGGTACTGCTTACCCGTATGAAAATTTGGGCATCAACCTTTATAAGGGCGGCGAACTTACTTTAACTTATCAAAACCACATCCAAAATTTCAATTACTTTATTTCGGGTAATGCCTCTATTCAATCGTCTAAAATCATTTTTAGCGACGAAGAGCCATATCCTTACCCATGGCTCAGGCACACCGGCCGCTCAACCAATGCTATTTATGGTTACACGGCTATCGGTTATTTCAAGGATGCCCAGGATGCTGCCACCAGTGCAACAACTACCGGCTACACCGCACAGGCGGGAGATGTAAAATACAAAGACCTTAACGGCGATCATATTATCAATCAGTTTGATGTTTCGGCTATAGGCGGTAACCGGCCGCTGGTTTATTATGGCTTTTCGGCGGGCTTCAATTATAAAGGTTTTAGCCTGAGTTTCCTGTTGCAGGGCGTAGCGAACCGTGAGCTGATGTTCAATAACTCGCAGGTGAACGGCTTTGCAGGTGTGGGGTTCCTCGGGCTTACCTACAGCGGGCAGGCGTACGAAACCATTTTAGGCCGGTGGACACCCGAAACCGCCGCTACGGCTACTGCGCCAAGGTTATCAATAGGTAACGCCAATAATACCGCCAACTCAACCTTGTACCTGCGCAAAGGCAATTATGTAAGGCTAAAAAATGCCGAAGTAGGTTATAATCTGCCTTATGAGTGGGCGCATAAGCTCAGGCTATCGGGCTTGCGAGTGTTTGTGAACGGCGAAAACCTGTATACACTGTATGGCTACAAAGATTTTGATCCGGAGGTATACGGTACTGCTTACCCAATTCAAAGGGTAATAAATGCCGGCGTTAACATTAAGCTTTGATTTTGGCCATCATAAAAATATTACGATCATGAAGAGTTTCAACAAAATAATTTTAGCGGCCACCAGCATCTTAACCATAATGGCCGGCTGTAAAAAATATGAGCAGTTCCCGGTTGATAAGGTTACTATCAATTACGTGTTTGACAAAAAGGACTCCTTAGGCACCAATGCCCAAATGTTCCTGTATGGGATTTATGCAGCGCTCCAAAACGGGCACAACAGGGTAGGGAACGACTACCTTGACGCGGCCAGTGATGATGCCATGTCATCGGCTTCGGTATCATCAAATGTAGTAACCATACTTTCAACAGCATCTTATAATTCATATACTATCCCCGCCGGCGAAAACCTTTGGGCTTATTATTACGCAGGCATCCGCAAGGCAAATGAGTTTGTGAATAATATTGATGTAGTGCCGGTACTTGCACAATACCATGGTTATTCCATGAAATATGTATGGAAAAGCGAGGCCCGTTTTTTAAGGGCACTGTATTACTTTGAACTGGTTAAACGTTACGGTGGCGTGCCATTATTGGGCAACAAGGTGTTTACTATAACGGATAATGTAGCCTTGCCCCGTAATTCCTTTGCCGATTGTATCAAGTATATTGTAAGCGAATGCGATGCCATTAAGGATACCCTGATGAGCGCGCCGCTAAGCAACCCTAATGCTGATTATCACCGCCCTACCAAAGGCGCTGCCATGGCTTTAAAGGCCAAAGTACTGCTGTATGCGGCAAGCCCATTATTTAACGGGCAGAATATTGATGCCTCAAATCCACTAACCGGTTACACCGATTTTAGCGCCGACAGGTGGGCACAGGCTGCTGCTGCCGAAAAAGCGGTAATGGACCTGAATGTTTATTCGTTATTGCCCAGCTTTAAAGATGTATTTCTGACTCAAAACAGCTCTGAAAATATATTTATCCGCCAAACTGATAATTCATCTTCGATAGAGACCACTAACGGTCCGGTGGGCTTTACCGGGGCGGTAGGTAAGGGGCAAACCAGTCCTACACAGCAATTGGTTGATGCCTTCCCCATGAAAAGCGGTTTGGCTATTACTGATCCGGCATCAGGTTATAACCCGGACAACCCTTACCAGAACCGAGATCCGCGCTTAACCTATACCGTGCTCTATAACGGTGCAAGATGGCTTAACTCAGATCTGCAATTGTACGAAGGCGGGGCCAGCAAACCCAACGGCTCATTACAGCAAACCAAAACAGGCTATTACATGCGCAAGTTCATGGGCAATTTTGAAAACACCAATGCCTACGCTGCTCATGTCATAGACTGGCAGATCCTGCGCTATGCTGATGTGGTTTTAGGCTATGCCGAAGCACTCAATGAATCGGCAGGTGCAACTCCCGAGGTTTATAATGCTGTTATCAGCATCAGGAAAAGGGCAGGGATAGATGCGGGCACCGGTAACTACGGACTTAAAGCCGGTATGAACAAAGCGGAGATGCGCGCCATCATCCAAAATGAGCGGCGCCTGGAAATGGCTTTTGAAGAGAACCGCTACTGGGATATCCGCCGCTGGAAAATTGCTGAAACGGTTATGAACCAGCCGCAAAAAGGGATCAGCATTGTGAAGATAGGCTCCAGCCTTACCTATAACGTGGTGAATGCGCTCACTACCAAATTCGAAGCGCCTAAGATGTACCTGTACCCGATACCTTATGACGAGGTTTTGAAGAACCCGAATATGAAACAAAATCCAGGATGGTAATCTCAAAACTTCAGCCAGTTAAACCAAAAAAATTAAGCTTTATGAGAAAAATAATACTTCTCTTCCAGATATTAATGATCCTGCTCCCGGCGGTGTCATTTGCGCAAAGCAGGACTGTAACAGGTACTGTACGCGATATTACCGGGGTATTGCCAGGCGTATCGGTAATTGAAAAAGGTGTTCCTAATAACGGTGCTATTACAGATCAGGGTGGTAAGTTCAGACTTGTTCTTAAAGGGCAGTCAAATACCATCATTGTGCGTTTTATCGGTTATATCCCGCGTGAGCTCCGCGTATCTGAATCGGGCAGAATGGATATCATACTGCAAACCAATACCAACGGTTTGGATGAAGTAGCCGTAGTAGCTTACGGAACCAAAAAAAGGATCACCAATACCGGTGCGGTAAGTTCCATTTCAGCCAGCGAGATCCGTACCGTGCCAACGGCCAACGTGCAAAATGCTTTAACCGGTAAATTGCCGGGCTTTTTTTCGCAGCAGGGTTCGGGCCAGCCGGGTAAGGATGCTTCAGATTTTTATATCCGCGGGGTAAGCTCGCTAAACCCATCGGGTAACCAGCCGCTCATTATTGTAGATGACATCGAGTACAGCTATGACCAGCTGCAGCAGATCAATGTTAATGAGATAGAGAGCATCTCGATTCTGAAAGACGCGTCAACTACAGCTATCTACGGTATCAAAGGCGCTAACGGTGTATTGGTGGTAACCACCCGCCGCGGCAAGGCCGGCACCCCTAAAGTGAACCTGCGTGTGGAAGGCGGCATCCAGCAGCCTACTAAAACGCCGCGGTTTTTAGATTCATACAATACGGCGGTATTGATTAATGAGGCGCAGCATAATGACGGCATCCCGCTTAGCTTTACCCAGCAGGACCTTGACCTGTTTAAAAATGGATCCGATCCATACGGTCACCCCAATGTTGATTGGTATAACAAGATCTTTAAGAGATACACTTATCAAACCAACGCCAACCTGGATATTTCGGGTGGTACAACCGGGGTAAAATATTTCATCTCGGGTGGCGCGCTAAACCAAAATGGCCTGGTACGTGATTTTGCCGATCCGCAAAGTTTGGTGAATACCAATTACTATTTTAAACGCTATAACTTTCGTTCAAACCTCGATCTGAAAGCCAATAAAACGCTGGACCTGAGGCTGGACATCACCACCCGCTTCTCCGACCTGAACCAGCCTTATAACCAAAACGCCGTGAGCGAGGTATATAATTTTACCAAGGAAACGCCTTTTACAGCGCCGTATCTTAACCCTAACGGAAGTTATTCATACGCCTATTCATCGTTTAATCCCGATCACCTGCCAACCCTTAACGCCAGGCTGGCAACGGGCGGCTATCAGCATTCCCGTCGTACCGATTTT
Source organism: Mucilaginibacter sp. SJ (assembly GCF_028993635.1). NCBI lineage: Bacteria > Pseudomonadati > Bacteroidota > Sphingobacteriia > Sphingobacteriales > Sphingobacteriaceae > Mucilaginibacter > Mucilaginibacter sp. SJ. Next base: position 1,355,659 of record NZ_CP118631.1, on the reverse strand, counting down.
AACGTGCTTTTTGGTGCTACCCAAAGGCTCGATGCTTTAACCAATGGCCTTTCGGTAACGGGCAGGGTTGCTTATTCAAGCATTGAACAATTTACCAAGCAAATTTTTAACGGTGGTATCCCTGCCTATCATTACGATCCGGCTACTAATCAATATTCATTAAGGCCGGGTGCTACTTATGTGTATCAAACTTATGCTTTAACGGGCAGCACCGATATCAATACCAATAACTACAACCTGCAGCTTTATGCCAATTACGACAGGACATTTCGTGGTTCGCACCATTTTTCGGGATTGTTGTTGTTCAATCAAACTTCGCAAACGTATTTCACCTATCCGCTGCTTGATGGCGCGCAGGTTGGTGTGCCGCAAAAGTTCCGCGGTATATCGGGCAAGGTGGGATATGACTTTAAACAGAAATTTCTGTTCGACTTTAACGTAGCCTATAACGGTACCGATCGCTTTGCAGCCAATCATCGCTTTGGGATTTTTCCGGCTGTGAGCTTTGGTTATAACATCGCCAAAGAGTCGTTCTTTGAAAAGGCCCTCCCTATGTTCAGTCTTTTGAAAATAAGGGGCAGTTATGGTTTGGTTGGTTCGGATGCAGCGCCGGGTAACCGTTATGTATATAACCAGGTTTACAACCAGGGCGGTGGGTACAATTTTGGCGAAACAGCACAAAACTACAATACTATATATGAAGGCTCATTGGGCAATCCGAACGTAGTTTGGGAACGTGCCAAAAAGATCGACATAGGCCTGGATGCCAACTTGTTTAATGATAAAATATCCATCACGGCCGATTATTTCCACGATATCCGTTACAATCAGCTGATTACACCCGGAAGTATACCGGAGATTTTGGGTGTTGGTTTGCCTGCCGTAAACATCGGTAAAACCCGTAACCAGGGCCTGGATGGGCAGATCAGCTATCATAGCACGCTTGGCAAAGTACAGTACAACGTTGGTTTCGTGTTCTCGTACGCTAAAAACAAGATTCTATATGAAGATGAGGCTACCCCGGCATATCCATGGCTGGCGCAAACCGGTCATTCAATTGGACAGCAATATGGTTATCACTTTTTGGGATACTATACCGCTGCCGATATTGCCGCCATCAATTCGGGAGGCAAATCGGTACCCGTGCCAGATAATGGTATTCCACTGCAGCCCGGTGATTTGAAATACCAGGACCTGAACGGTGACGGCGTTATTAATGTGTTTGACAAAAGGCCGATAGGCAATCCAAACCTGCCAAATACCATACTCGGTCTTTCATTGCAGGCAGTTTACAAAGGTTTTAGTGTAAGTGTGCTTTTGCAGGGATCGTTTAACTACAGTTTCGCGGTGATTGGTACAGGTATCGAACCATTTCAAAGCCAGTTTCAGCCCATACACCAGGAACGCTGGACGCCCGAAAACCCGGTTAATGCCGCCTTCCCAAGGTTAACTACCAATCCAACTTCGGTAAACAGCCCTGCGGCTTATTTTTCTGATTACTGGTTATTAAACGCGCATTACGTGCGGTTAAAAACGGTTGATATCGGTTATCAATTGCCAACTAAGCTGTTACCATTTAAGATTAACAACGCCCGCATTTATATGAGCGCATATAACCTGCTCACGTTTGATAACTACAAAAAATATCAGCAGGACCCCGAAATTGCTACCAATACCGCGGGCGATGCGTACATTAACCAGCGGGTGATTAACCTGGGCATCCAGGCAGGTTTTTAAAAACCAATAGATAAACCATAAGGAGCCGGCGGTGCGGTGCCGGCTTCCTTTTTTGATTTGGCAGATAAATTTTAAATTAGGATATGTTTCCAACCATCGGCGATCTGATATATTATCTCTTCCATATTCGGATTGGATTTCCTATCCAAACGCTTGGTTTTTTTATTGCACTCGCCTTTCTATTTGCCTACATAGTGTTTACGTCAGAATTTAAAAGATATGAAGCCATTGGAAAGATCAGTGCATTTAAGCGGAAGGTAATCATCGGAAAACCCGCTTCGGCAACTGAAATGATCATTAATTTTTTACCCGGTTTTTTATTTGGCTTTAAACTTTTTGGAGCCGTTTTTAATTACCAGGTTTTTGCTGCAAACCCGCGGGCATATATTCTTTCATTGCAGGGAAATTTAACAGCAGGCGTACTTATTGGCGGTGCATTTGCCTTTTGGATTTACCGCGATCGAAAGAAATTTGCATTGCCTAAACCGCAAACAACCGAATATACTGTACACCCTTATCAATTAATGGGGCTGATTGTTTTTAGTGTTGGATTTTTTGGTTTCATAGGCGCCAAGCTTTTTGATATCGTTGAGCATTTTGGCAGGTTGAGATATGATCCGCTGGGTACTATATTTTCTGCCAATGGGTTTGCTTATTATGGAGGCTTGATCTTTGGCGCGCTGACATATCTTTATATCGGCCACCGGCATAACATGAAGCTGGTCCACCTTGCCGATATCGGTTCGCCGGGCATGATGCTGGCGTATGGCATTGGTCGTATTGGTTGCCAGCTGGCGGGCGACGGTGATTGGGGTAAGGTTAACGCACATCTACAACCCGGTTTTTTAAGCTGGCTGCCCGATTGGATGTGGGCGTTCAATTATCCGCATAATGCTATCAATGCCGGTACACTGCTGCCCGGTTGCCTGGGTAACTATTGCAATCAACTGGCTAACCCGGTATACCCCACGCCGTTTTATGAGGCTGCACTTTGCATTGGTATGTTTTGGCTGATGTGGGTTTTTCGTAAACGGATAGTTACACCCGGTTTTATGTTTTTCCTTTACCTTGTGCTCAACGGTACCGAACGTTTTTTGATAGAGCAGATCCGGATAAACCCGGTTTATCATTTTTTAGGTTTACCATTTACCCAGGCCGGCTTCATTGGCTTTTTAATGCTGATGGGAGGGTTAACAGGCTTTATTGTGCTGTTTGCTAAACACAAAAGCCATCATCATAAACATTTACCTGTATAAATATTATTTAATGAAGAAAATTACCCTTGTTTGTTTAGCTTGTTTGAGCCTGGTTTTAACCAATAGAGCCTTTGCGCAAAAAGCTGATACCGTTAATCTTACCGATATTAAATTTAAGGTAGAGGCCGCACCGGAATGGTCGGCCCTGTTAAAGCGTGATTCAGGCTGGTTTGGGGGCGATGGTATTTATACTATTCCTTTGAATGGGAAGGAGACCGGCCAGGCAAAACATAACGATAAAGTGCTTTTTATTTTCAGCGATAGCATGATAGGAGCGGTGCGTGATAACACTATGGCTCCGGGGGCCATCATGATCCACAATGCCGTAGCTGAACTAAAAGGCAATGAGCCTTTGGATAAACAGATGAAGTTTTACTGGGATAAAAACGCCAAAGGAAAACCGGAGTCTATTTTTATCCCCCATACACCTAAAACAGGAGCTACAGATTACTACTGGCTTGGCGATGGCTTTGTAAACCAGGCATTGAATAACAATATCTATATTTTTGGTTACAGGGTACATAACGTAAGCAACGAAGCATTTGGTTTCAGGGAAGTTGGCAACACGCTCATCAAGATCCCGGCAAACAGCAAACCTCCTTATAAGGACATGAAACAAATGGATACACCCTTTTACCTGGTAGATCAGAAAGGGGAAAGCGGTTCGTTTGGCGCCGGCATTTATGTAAATACTAAAGAAGCCGGTGCGCCAAAGCCCGATGGTTATATTTACGTTTATGGGGTACGTGGCATGGCCAAGCACCTGATGGTTGCCCGTGTACTGCCGGGGGATTTTGAAGATTACAGCAAGTGGACTTTCTATAATGGTAAAGCCTGGGTTGCCGATATGGAACAGGTTGCCAATGTAACAAGCAGCGTATCAAATGAGTTAAGTTTTAGTCCGCTGCCGGATGGTCGTTACGCGCTGATATTCCAGGTAAGGGGGATGACCACATCGGTAGGGATGCGGATAGGTGCAAGCCCGGTAGGCCCGTTTGGCCCGATCGTTAAATTATGGGATTGCAAGCCTGATCTTATCGCCAAAACGTTTGTAGTTTATAATGCCAAGGCGCATCCAAGCTTATCAAAGCCCGGTGAACTGCTGATCAGCTACAACATTAACTCCGTTGATTTTTTAAACGATCTGAAAAAATATCCAAACCTCTACCGCCCAAGGTTTATCAGGGTAAAGTTTGAATAAGCAATGTTCTAAAGAACTTTTTCGACGAAGCTTTTCTGTTTAAAGAACATAAAAATATTACCTTGCTAAATCGATTTAATTTTTAATTTTGTTCGGAGGCTAATTATTCTACAATCTGCCTCTGATACCATTATAACCCAATGAAAATACGTTCGCTTATTTGCGCAGTTGCGCTTATGTATGCCGGAAACCTGTTTGCGCAGGAGGCTAATCTTGTTAAGTATGTGAATACCCGGCAGGGTACTAATACCAAATATGAGTTTTCGTACGGTAACACCTATCCGGCTACTTCGCTGCCTTTCGGCATGAACACCTGGACGGCGCAAACCGGCAAAAACGGCGATGGATGGAAATACCAGTATTTTGAGCATACTATCCACGGTTTTCAGCAATCGCACCAGTGCAGTTCGTGGGTTAACGATTATGCGGTGTTTTCGCTCATGCCGGTTGCCGGGAAACTTGTTGTTAATGAAGACGGACGGGCGGCATCATTTAGCCACGATAACGAGATAGCGCAACCAGGTTACTATAAGGTAAAACTTGATAATAATATTACAACCGAAATGTCGCCGACCGAACGGGGAGCGCACCTGAGGTTTTCGTTCCCGAAGGGTAAAGCCTCTTATCTTGTTTTAGATGGCTACACTAAAATGAGCGGGGTAAAAATTATCCCGGCCGAGCGAAAGATAACAGGCTACGTAAACAACTGCCGCTGGGCCCCTAAAGATTTCCGGAACTACTTTGTCATTATTTTTGATAAACCCTTTACCGATTACGGCACATGGGAAAATAAAAAGAATACCTTTTCGGAAAAGAACGGATCGGCAGAGGGCGAAGGTATCGGGGCCTATATCAAATTTAAAGATGGCGAAACGGTACAAGCCAAAGTAGCTTCGTCCTATATCAGCCCGGAGCAAGCCGAACTTACTTTGACAACTGAACTGGGTAAATACAAATCATTTGATGATACCCGGAAAGCTGCTGATAAAGTATGGAACCAGTTACTTGGCCGTATAGCCATTGAGGGGGCTACTGAAGATCAGAAGGCAACTTTTTATTCCTGCATGTATCACGCCAATCTATTCTCTCACCAGTTTTTTGAATATAATAAAGATGGAAAGCCATACTATTATAGCCCTTACGATGGCAAGGTACATGATGGTTATATGTATACCGATAATGGTTTTTGGGATACTTTCCGTGCCCAATTTCCGCTCAATACGGTGTTGCACCCCAAGATGGAAGGCCAGCTTGTAAATGCGCTGCTTGATGCACAACAACAATGCGGCTGGTTGCCGGCCTGGTCGTTCCCGGGTGAAACGGGAGGAATGCTGGGTAATCATGCCATCTCTCTATTAACCGATGCATGGGTAAAAGGGATCCGCACCTTCGACCCCAAAAAGGCACTGGAGGCTTACTATCATGAAGCAACCAATAAAGGCCCGTGGGGGAGTGCCAATGGTCGCCCGGGCTGGAAAGAATATTATGCCAATGGTTATGTGCCTTTTACACCGCAAACCCTTGGTTCAACTGCCTGGACGCTGGAGTTTGCATACGATGATTTTTGCGGATATCAACTGGCTAAACTCACCGGCAATAAATTTTATGAAGATGTTTTTGCCCGGCAGATGTACAATTATAAAAACCTGTTTGATACCAAAACCCGTTTCATGCGCGCGAAAGATTCGCAAGGTAATTGGATTGAACCTTTTGACCCCATGGATTGGGGTGGCCCCTATACCGAAGGTAATGCCTGGCACTGGACCTGGTCTGTTTTCCAGGATACGCAGGGTTTGATCAACCTGATGGGCGGAGAGAAGAATTTTACTGCTAAGATCGATTCGGTATTTACTGAGCCGGGAACCATCAAAGTAGGAGGGTACGGACAGGTGATTCACGAAATGACGGAGATGGCCGAATTTAAAATGGGGCAGTACGCGCAGGGCAACGAGCCTATCCATCACTTGCTTTATATGTACAACTATGCCGGCCAGCCATGGAAGGCGCAGCAACATTTGCGCAGTGTGATGGATAAGATGTATAACGCCGGCGAAAACGGTTACCCCGGCGATGAGGATGAAGGCCAGATGTCATCTTGGTTTGTACTGAGCGCTGCCGGTTTTTACAGTGTATGTCCCGGTACTGATCAGTATGTAATTGGCAGTCCGCTATTTAAAAAGATGACCATCGCCTTGGAAAATGGCAAAAAGTTCGTGATAGAAGCTAACAATAACAACAAGGAGAACGTGTATATCCAGTCGGCGACGCTTAATGGCCGACCTTATACCCATAACTGGATCACCCAGGCCGATATTATGAACGGCGGTGTACTGCATTTTGAAATGGGCGACAAACCAGCTGTGACCCGAGGCGTAGCGCTTGAAGACAGACCGTTCTCGCTTTCAAAAGCTCAATAACAAAATTAAGAAGAATATGGAAAACGTCATTGCGAGTGTTTAAATCCGGAGTCCTCTGAAGGTGAAATGACAAAAAAGGGCCTGTCAGTCTGAGCCTGTCGAAGACTCGCGCGCAGAGGCCTACCCACCATGCTTCGACAGGCTCAGCATGACACCCGTTTTAAGTTGTCATGGGTAGGAACGAGGCAATCCCGATTAGCAGGTCCGCCCTGTACAGTTTGGGATTGCTTCGTTCCTCGCAATGACGGTTTACTTTAAGAATTATTAGAACATTTGCTAAAACGATTTTATGATCAATATTTACAAAATAAAAAAGTCAATTCTATTACTTACTTCGGTGATGCTGCTGCTCAACCCGGCATCAGCACAGGAAATCTTTTACCTCAACAACACCTATAAACAGATTACCTGGAAAGTAAAAGCCCAGACCGACCTGGGAGCCGACAGCCTCGATATCTATAAAAGCGGTTACGCTGCTACTGATTGGGTAAAGGCTATTGTACCCGGTACTGTATTTTCATCATACGTAGCAGCCGGTTTGGAAAAGGATCCCAATTTTGGCGATAATATTTATAAGGTTGATAAAAAGAAGTACGACCGCAATTTCTGGTACCGTACTGAGTTTAATACTCCCGCCAATTTCACCAAACAAAAAATCTGGCTTAATTTCAAAGGTATTAACCGCAAAGCCGGGATCTGCCTGAACGGGAAGAAAATAGGTGGCCTGGACGGTTTTATGCAGCGGGGCATGTATGATGTGACGAAACTCGTAAATACAATGGGGGCAAATACGCTGGCTGTTTTGGTTTATTGCCCGCCGAACCCGTTGGTAAATTATGCCAGTCCAACATATATCCCCAGCGCCAGTTGGGATTGGATGCCTTATGTACCAGGCCTCAACAGCGGCATTACCGATGATGTTTACCTGAGCAACACAGGTAGCCTTACCATTAATGATCCCTGGATTCGTACGGATGTGCCTACCACGGCCCGGGCTGAAGTATCGGTTTCGGTTGGGGTGAAAAACAGCACCGATACTTTTCAAACAGGAACCTTAACTGGTGTTATTAATCCGGGAAATATCCAGTTTACTCAAAAGGTATTTGTGGGCGCTAACAGCAATGCCGAGGTAAAAATCGACCCAAAACATTTTTCGCAGTTGGTGATCAACGGCCCAAAACTGTGGTGGCCCAATGGCTATGGCGATGCCAACCTGTACACCTGTAACTTAAGCCTGAAGCTGGGCGATGAAGTATCTGACAGCAAACAGATCCGGTTCGGCATCAAAAAGTACAGCTATGATACCGCGGGCCATGTATTGCATTTGTATGTAAATGGCACCAAAGTATTTTTAAAGGGCGGCAATTGGGGGATGGCCGAGTATATGTTACGTTGCCGGGGAGACGAGTACGATACTAAAGTGCGCCTGCACAAAGAGATGAATTTTAACATCATCCGCAACTGGATAGGCTCAACCACGGATGAAGAATTTTATGATGCCTGCGATAAATACGGCATCATGATCTGGGATGATTTCTGGCTTAACTCTATCCCTAACCTGCCTAATGACGTAAATACTTTCAATGCCAACGCCATCGAAAAAATAAAACGATTCAGGAACCATCCTTCCATTGCCATTTGGTGCGGTGATAATGAGGGCGAGCCTTTACCTCCGCTAAGTAACTGGCTTCGTGAAGATATCAGCGCCTATGACGGTAACGACAGGTATTATCAACCCAACTCGCATGCGGGGAATTTAACAGGCAGCGGTCCGTGGACTAACTTTGATCCGCGCTGGTATTTCAGCCGTTTTCCTAATGGCTTTGGCGGTAACCAGGGCTGGGGGCTTCGCAGCGAGATAGGTACAGCGGTATTTACCAATTTTGACAGCTTTAAAAAATTTATGCCTAAAGATAAATGGTGGCCGCGGAACGAGATGTGGAACCTGCATTTCTTTGGCCCGTCCGCAGGCAATGCCGGGCCCGACAGGTACGACGATGGTATTAAAAACCGTTACGGTGCGGCTTCGGGTATCGAGGATTATTGCCGCAAAGCTCAGCTGCTGAACATCGAAACCAATAAAGCCATGTACGAAGGTTGGGAAGATAATATCTGGGAAGATGCATCGGGCATTATGACCTGGATGAGCCAGTCGGCCTATCCTTCATTGGTGTGGCAAACCTATGATTACTATTATGACCTCAACGGTGCCTACTGGGGAGCTAAAAAAGCCTGCGAACCGGTACATATTCAATGGAACCCGGTAAATAATGTCATTAAAGTGATCAACACCACCCGTACCGACGAAAACAACCTCACTGCTTACGCGGATGTTTATAATAGTGATGGACAGATCGTAAAACAATACAGCCTGTCAAAAACTATCGATGCGCCATCGAATACAGCGCTGAATTGCTTTACCATGGCTTTTGCTGATAACCCCGAAAATTTGGCACTAAACAAACCTGCATTTGCATCATCAACCACCATGGGTGAGGCCGGTTCTGTAACGGATGGCAATTCGGGAAGCAGGTGGGCCAGTAATTCCAGCGATGCCGAATGGATCTATGTCGATTTGGGTAAAGAGCAGGAAGTAAACGGCGTGAAATTAAACTGGGAGGAGGCATACGGTAAAGCTTTCAAGATCCAGGTATCTGACGATGCTAAAAGCTGGAAAGATGTTTATGAAAGCGGCGATGGGCATGTCGGTGTTCAACAGGTTACCTTTGATGAAGTAAAAGGCCGATACGTGCGTATGTATGGATTGCAGCGTGGATCGGGTTGGGGCTACTCGCTTTGGGATTTTGAGGTGTACGGCGGCGCGCCGAAAAGCAGCGGTCTTACGGATGTTCATTTCATCAAACTAAGATTGATTGATAAAAGCGGAAAACTGGTATCAGATAATTTTTACTGGCGAGGCAATAAACGCACAGATTTTACCGCCCTTAACCAACTGCCAAAGGTTAACCTTAAAGTATCATCAACCATAAAACAAATTAACGGCAAGTATTATGTGAATGCAAAGATCAGCAACCCGTCATCATCAAAGGCGGCTGCATTTGCCATTCGTGTACAGGCAACGAAAGCCACCACGGGTGAACAGATCCTGCCGGCAATAATGAATGATAACTATTTTTCGCTAATGAAGGGTGAATCAAAAGATATCAGGATTGAATTTGACGCAGCCTTGCTGGGCAAGGATCAGCTGAAACTATTGGTACAGCCTTATAATGATCCGGTAATAACGGAAAAATAATAATAAGCTTTTGGTACCTTGAAGTTTTAAACTAATTTACCGGTCCAATTAACAAACAAACCTGCACAATGGATACCAAACCCAAATTCACCGAACGCAAGTTCCTTGTCGTACTTATTTTTGTAACCTCCTTATTTATGCTCTGGGGTATAGCAATGACCCTTGGCGATACATTAAACAAGCATTTTCAAAATGTTTTACACGTTTCAAAATCGCGTTCGGCTTATGTACAGTTATCATTATTTGGCGCTTACGCGGTGATGGGCATCCCGGCAGGTATGTTCATGAAAAAGTTCGGTTATAAAAATGGTGTGCTTTTAGGTCTGGGGCTGTATGCTGCAGGTGCATTCCTGTTTGTTCCGGCGGCTGATGCTAAATCGTTTGACTTCTTTCGGATTGCCTTGTTTATCCTGGCTTGCGGCCTGGCTACGCTCGAAACCGTTGCCCATCCATTTGTTGCTTCTCTCGGCGACCAGCGCACCAGCGACCAGCGCATTAACTTTTCGCAGGCTTTTAACGGTGTCGGCGGCGTTATCGGTCCGCTGTTGGGCGGCTATTTTGTTTTAAAAGGGGGGCAGGAGCATTCTAACGACCTGATATCTGTCAAACACCTGTATATTGTGATAGGAGCAGTGATAGCATTGGTTGGTGTAGCATTTTCATTTTTAAAAGTGCCGTCATTGCAGGATCCGCATGTTGTAGCAACAGATTCATATGCGGTTGCCGGTGAAGGGCATATTCCGGAAAGCCTGTTCAAAAAAAAGCATTTTGTTTTTGCAGCCATAGCGCAACTGTTTAATGTGGCAGCACAAGGTGGCACCTGGGCCTTTTTTATTAACTACGGTCACGAGATCATGCATTTAACCGACGAACGCGCGAGCTACTATTTTTCATTAAGCATGGTGATGATGATGGCCGGCCGTTTTATTGGCACCTTCCTGATGCGTTACATAGCGCCAAACAAACTGCTGGCGGTATTTGCCCTTGGTAATATCCTGATGTGTGTTATTGTAGCGCAGGGTTTTGGCGTAGTTTCATTTGTGGCACTGCTGTTCATCAACTTCTTTTTCAGTATTATGTTCCCAACCATATTTAGTCTGGGGTTAAAAAATTTAGGTTCACAAACGCAAAACGCGTCATCATTTATAGTAATGGGAGTTGTAGGCGGGGGATTGTTTCCGCCGGTTATGGGCCTGATTGCTAATCACAATGTCGCTACAGCATATTACCTGCCTATCATTTGTTATATGGTGATATTTTTATTCGGGATCAGTTATCCTAAACTGAATAAAAAAGGAATATGATCAAATTAGCTTAATCGATTTATTTTTATATTTTGGCCAATAATCGCTTAATAAATCATAGTTATTAAGCGATTATATTTTATATTTGATTTTAGCCATTGTAAGCCATTGAAAAAACTATCGATTGTTGATATCGCCAACGAATTAAAGGTTTCTAAAACCACCGTATCATTTATACTGAACGGGCGCGCCAAGGAAAAACGGATAGGTGAGGACCTGGTAGAGCGTGTTACCAAATACGTGGAAGAAGTGGGTTATAAACCTAATTCCCTGGCTAAAAGCCTGCGTACCGGTAAATCAAATACCATTGGTTTAATGGTTGAAGATATTTCAAACCCCTTTTTTGCCAGCATAGCCCGGCTTATTGAGGATAGAGCTTATAAAAACGGCTACAAAATAATTTATTGCAGTACCGATAACGATACCCAAAAAACCAGGGAACTAATTAGCATGTTTCGTGACAGGCATGTGGATGGCTATATTATTGCTCCGCCCGAGGGTATCGAAGACGATGTAGAACAACTGCTTAAGGATGGCTTGCCGGTAGTAATGTTCGACAGGCATTTACCCAAGGTAAATACCGATTATGTAGAGGTTGATAATCTTTTCAGCACCTATAATGCCACCAGGCACTTAATACAACAGGGTTACAAAAATATAGGCTTCGTTACTTTCGCTTCGTCACAAACACAAATGCTCGCCCGGATGCAGGGCTATAAGGATGCGCTGAAGGAAAGCCGTTTTGCCCCCGTGGTTAAAGAGATTGTTTTTAACCAGGACGAGGAAATGATCATTAAGCCGATGACTGCCTTTTTTAAAAAGCATCAAGATCTCGACGCGGTAGTTTTTGGCACCAACCATGTAGGCACCTGCGGGTTAAAAGTATTTAACACGCTGGGCATTAAAGTGCCCCGGGATATGGCTGTTATATCATTTGATGATTATGACGTTTTTAAGCTATACTCTCCTCCAGTAACCGCCATAGCTCAGCCGGTTGAAGAAATTGCGGATAATGTGATCACCGTGCTACTCAAAAAGCTTAATACCAAGGGAGTTAGTACTGCTTCTCATTCCATAATTCTTAAAACTAATCTGCAGATCAGGGGTTCATCATCCGGATTAAAAGGATGATTTAATTTAGTAGTGCCATATATTAGCAGGTAAAAGTGAAGTATTTGTAAAGATGGATATTTCGTAAATATTCAGTTTGTATCTTACCTTTAATAAAAATTTACTGTTATGAAACGGGCTTTTATTATAAAAAATAAAGCAAGAATGGTATTGGCCTTAGCTGTGCTTACTGCTATGCTTTTATTAGCCAACTGGAATGGTCGCGACAATGTTAAAGAATTGGATAAAACGTTGACATCCATTATGAAGGACCGCTTATTGCCGGCTACTTTTGTACATGAAATAAGCACTCGGCTTTATGAAAATAAACTGGCAGCTGTTTCTGGTGCAGATGTCCAGGTAAAAATTAATGGTAATTATGCAGCTATAGAAGCGTTAGCAAAGAAATATGAGGCCACTCAATTAACACGCGAAGAATCAGCAAAATGGAAGACCTTTCGTGTGCAATTGCGTCATCTGCAGCAGCAGCAAGCTGGCCTGAATAATGCAGAGTATGTTTTTAATCAGGCTCTTAAATCGCTTGATCAACTGATAGCTATACAGGTTGGCGAGAGCAACCGCCTGCTGCAAAGCGGACAAAGAAATGTAAGTTCAAGTATACTTACAGCCAATTTTGGTGTGGTTGTTTGTATTTTACTTGGATTATTTATTATGGTGCTGCTAAGCGCCAGGGAACAAATGATTTTAAGGCAGGACGAAAGGCATTTGCTCAATTAAAGTAGTTTTAATAATGAAATCCAGACTTACGAAGTTTTTAAAACTTCGTAAGTCTCAAAGTTTCTTAAATAACTATCATATTTTCACCGCCTTTAAGCGGGTATGATTTTGCTTTCCAAACCAATACGCCGGATGTACGCTGCGGTAAACTGACCTTTATTTTCCACTTTTTATTTTCTAAAATATAATCTACTGCAACCTTACCGTTAGGATGCGGGATCTCGCCGCTCACATTGGTCATTGTTCCCAAATGAGGTTCGATCTTGATCTTGCTGAATCCGGGCGAATAGCTGTCAATACCCAAAACAGTCCTGAAAAATTCAATGTTAGGGCTGCTTCCCCAGGCATGGCAATCTGAACGGCTGTATTTAATGTCGGAATATTCGGCCCAGGTAGTTAAGCCCATTTTAATATTCTCGCGCCAGATACTCAGCCAGTTCATATAATCGTTACCTAAACCACCTTTTACTAAGGCCTGGTGCAGGTAATATTTAAAATAAATGGTGCATTGGGTCAATGAGGTATCGGTTAATAATCGTTTGGATAACACAGGCAGATCTGCGTTTTTCACCATGCCTGTAAGTATGGCTAATGAATTGGCATGCTGCGAAAATTGTTTCTTGTCCCATGTATCGGCATACAGCATTTTTGCCGGGTCCCAATATTTGCGTTGAATGGTTTGCTTAAGTTTCGCAGCTTCTTTGTTGTATAAAGTGGCGTAACCGGGCATGCCCATTTTTGTTTCCATAGCGGCAGCCCACTCATAAGCCCAAAGTAATTGCAAATCAATAACGGCCGAACTGCCGTCGGTGCCTTTTGGCGGCGAGCCTATATCCCAGTTTTTGCCGCTGGCCCAATCCACAAAAGTCCAGTAAGGGGTGTTTTTTAATGAGCCATCAGTTTGTTGGTATTTGCTGAAAAACTTTAATACTGCCCGTTCGCCATCCAGCTTATCCTTAATAAAATTACTGTCATTGCGGTACATCCAGTAATCATACAGCATGCCTATGTACCATAATGAAAAAGTTGAAATAATTTGGGTATCATGCGTAGGGTAACGACTTTGGGTAACGCCCTCTGTTAAACGGGAGTGGTCCATCAGGTTAATGGCATTGCGGGCCAGCCGGTCGTCGCCGCTATAATAATAGGATATCATGGCCTGGATACGGGTATCGCCGATATATTGCAATTGTTCATAATAAGGGCAATCTGTATAGGTTTCAAACGCATTCAAACGGGCGGTACGCCAGCCGATATCGAGCATTTGTTTTATTTCCTTGTTATCGGTATTGAAAACGGCACGCTGCTTAAACGGGTACCCGGTAAAGGTGCCGTACAGGTCATCAATAATCAAAGGCTCGTTTTGTGTATGCACAATTAAGCGGATGTACCTAAAAGTACGGAAGTTGAGCGTAGTATATGATTGCCCTTTGCTGCCGTTGGAGATCAAACTATCATTTCTGCCCGAAAAATCCTTGCCCTCCACATCGTTACGGTTGCCCTTGCGCATTCCATATTTGCTTAAATTATCAAAAAGCGATTCAGCATAACTTAAAGAGATCCCGGCATCTTTCCCACCGCTGAAATTAATAGTAGGATAGGCGTTGGTAAGATACGTTTGATCAAGCAGCATGGTAACTGTAGTATTTGCAGGAATAGTAAGCGGTGTTTTAGTGCCCGGAAAAGCCGGGGGAACATCTATCCCGGAGGCTTTACGTACAACAGGGATCCGCTCATAAATTAATTCCTGGTGCGGAATGGAGGATGGGACCAATTGCCATCCGAACCCATCCCACCGGCCCTTTAATTGCCCGCCGAAGAGGTTAGCTGCCTTTGGCCAGCTGCTATCATCAAAGTTAGGCGAGTACCAGTTCATAATACTTTTATTCAGATCCACCATTTCGCCGGTGCTGGCAGCGAAATAGCCCCAGATGGGCTGATAGCCTTTGTCCTGAATGCTTTTCCAGGTGTTATTGGTATTAAGGATCTCTTCGGCTGCTGAATTGCCTTGTATAATAAAAGCGGTACGGACACTGATCTGCGCTTCAGGGCGGTATTGAGCCTCGTTCCACACTAAAGCAGCTACGGTATTTTTACCGGCTACGAGATAGGGCGCAAGGTCGACGGTTTCATAGTTCCAGTAAAAAGTATCGCCTCTTGCCGGGCCTAATGATACCAATGTGCCGTTTACGTACAGTTTATACCTATTATCTGCCGATACATGAATAATAAAGCCGGCCGGTTTGTTGGTCAGCTCAATGTTTTTACGGAAATAATAAATGCCGTATTCATTCCCGGTGATGCCGGGTGCGGAGATCCATTGCGCATTCCATGTCTTTTCCTCTGCAGTTTTATGAACAGACCGGGCATTACTGTTTTGTGATGAGAGAAGTGTAGTTACAGAAAAAATTAAAATCAGAAAGTGTTTCATGCAGATTTCATTGGTTAATTGGTGATGGTAGGGTTGTTTCCCTGCTTGCATTAAGTAGATAAATTGGTTCGACTAATATAATTAAAT
This sequence comes from Mucilaginibacter sp. SJ, assembly GCF_028993635.1. Taxonomy (NCBI): domain Bacteria; kingdom Pseudomonadati; phylum Bacteroidota; class Sphingobacteriia; order Sphingobacteriales; family Sphingobacteriaceae; genus Mucilaginibacter; species Mucilaginibacter sp. SJ. Next base: position 1,340,122 of record NZ_CP118631.1, on the reverse strand, counting down.
CGATTTAGCATTTTATCAAATTTTTTTGTTTTTTTATGATTGTTCAGGCCGGTGTGGTTACGTTTTCACTTGTGGCCCGACGGCATGTTCGGCCTATTCCTCCGGGTTGGGTAACATGCAAACTAAATCCTGAAGTTATATTGAAATCAGCTGCTGAATTTTATATTTGTTTAAACCTACCTTTACGTCTATGAAAAAAATAATCCTGTTCCTGCTTTCATTTTATTTTATCAGCAGGGGGGTAGCTCAAAACCCGGTTCAGCCACTTATTATCCAGGGAAAGCTCAGCAATTCGGCCGAAAAAATGTTGAAGATCTTTTTTGAAGATGCCAACGGTAAACTTCTTATGGATACAATCAGGCTTAATGATTCGGGTGAGTTTTATTTAAAAACATACAAAATAGCCAAGCCTCAACGCACCAGCATCCAGCAAAACAATACTCAAATCAACCGGATCTATGTGGCACCAGGCTATGATCTACACATAACCGGTGACGCTATTGATTATGTCAACCTGTCGAAAACTAAAAAGATAACTGGTATAGGTGCCGAAACCAATCAATACCGTGTAAAATTAGATTCAACCCTGGTAGCCCGGAACGACAAAACAGCGTGGTATGAACTCAAGACCGATGAGTTAATCCAATTCCTTAAAAAAAGCAAGGCTTTGGAAGATTCGTTACTAAATGTTGTGTTTAACACACCGGCAAAGCAGGATCATTATTTCAATACGTTTAAGAAAATGATTGATTTAGATAATCAAAGCTTAAATTTTTACATGCTGCTTCAGCATCTTGATTTGAATAAATACAATGCAGCGCAGATGCGCGAGCTGATATCAAAAAACACCCCTTCAGCATTTTCAAAAGGGATATCGCATGACGAATATTTAGTATCAGAAGATTATAAATCATGGGTTTTGCCACTTTATTATGCTTATGAACTGCGGCTGGATCTGCTGCGCGATTCTGCATCGGTAAAGCAGCCCGGGTACACACTCGGCAAAATTAAACAGCTTTTTACCGGTAAGGTTAGGGACTATTATCTGAACCGATACGTTGAAAAAAGAATTGGTAGTGCCAAATCTCTTGAACAGTTGAATATAGCCCAAAAGGAGATGCGCGTGTTCATTGACGCAATTAATAACCCGGCTTTAAAAAATAACATCGCCGGTAATTTTACCGAAAAAAAGTTACAGCTGATGCAGGTACAAATTGGGAAACCGGCCCCGGCTTTTACTTTGCCCAGCGACCGTGGCAAGGTTTTTAATTTGGCCGATTTTAAAGGGAAAGTTATCTATATTGATCTTTGGGCCAGCTGGTGCGGGCCGTGCCGTCAGGAGATGCCAGCATATAAAAAACTAAGCTATAAGTTTAAAACTAATCAGCAGGTTGCTTTTGTCAGTATTGCCGTACATGACGGAGAAAAGGAATGGCGGAATGCGCTCAAAGAAGAAAAGCCGGACTGGCTGCAGCTTTATGACAAAGATGGTACAGTTGCACAATCATACATAGCCTATGCAATTCCAAAATATATACTTATTGATAAAGAAGGCAAAATGCTCAGTTTTGACGCTCCCGGCCCGGGGAGTGCGCAGGCCGAACAATTAATCAATGAAGCTATCGCGAAGCAATAGTCTGTTTATGCTTTTTCCAGGGCATATGATGCCAGTTCGGTTTTCAGGCTTTTGATCATGATCTGCATTGGTTTTGTGCTGTTTAATACCCTGCAGATCGCGTTGCCTCCTTCTATCGAAAGCATCATACGGGTTGCAAATTCAACGGGATTTATGGCGTTTGAGAGTTCCCCATTATCAATTCCTTCCTGAATAATATTGGCATAGGTTGTTATTGCGGTATCAACCATGTCTTTTAGCTTTTTTTTGATGGCCGGGTTAGTGTCATCCGTCTCTGTCGAAAAATTAACTATCGGGCAGCCGCCTTCAATATAGCTTTTCAGTGGATTTTTGCTGTTGTCTAAAGCGGCATTGATCTTGGCAATGGCAGTTTTATGTTTACTTACTGTGTTGTTCCTTCTGTCGTTTAGTTTTCCTAAAAGGTAATCAACAGCGGCTTGTGCCAGTTCGTCTTTGCTTTCAAAATGGCCATAAAAACACCCCTTACTGGTATTGGCAACTTCAAGTACCTCATCAACAGAAGTGCCGGCAATTCCCCTCTCATTAAATAAAATCGCTGCCTGCTCAATAATGAATTGCCTTTTTTGCTCGCCTTTGCTCATCTTCAGTTATTTACTATGCAAATATAGACTAAATGGTTTGAAAAAATAAAATCGGTTGATTGCCTGTTGAAATTAATTGTGTGTTTTGTTATTTGTAAATGACTGTTAATTAGTGTTTTATTTTCATATTCGTTTCGTGATTGTATAACTTTAGGGCGGTTTTTTTACACTGATCTTATGAATACGTGTATTTATAAAGCTGATTAAACAGCGATTGACACAGCAATGTAAATATGGCTAAAAATAGACTGAATGGTTTTATTTAATAAACCAATTAGTCTACTTTTGTTTTAATAAAAAAAACGGATCACAATACTGTTTTTACGATCTTTTAAATTTTAACATTAAGCTATGAAACTTATAAAAGAACACCACAGGGGCATCAGCACAGTTTTAGCGTTCGCGCTGATCCCGCTTTCGGGTTTTGCAACTGATATTTATATACCTTCCCTGCCCTCCATGGCCAGGGAATTAGCTGTTAATAATTCGGCCGTTCAGCTTTCGCTCATCGCGTTTATGATCAGTTCGGGCGTTAGTCAATTGTTTGTTGGCAGCTTGCTCGATAGCTTTGGCCGGTACCGTATCGGTACTGTTTCCTTGCTGGTGTTTGCATTTGCAAGTTTTGTCATAGCTATCTGTCATAATATCGAGCTTATTTATGCCATGCGTATTTTGCAGGGCATCACGGTAGCGCTTATTGTGGTAGGGAAGAGGGCATACTTTGTAGATATGTACTCGGGCGAGCAGCTTAAACATTATACCAGCCTTTTTTCTATTATCTGGGCAACCGCGCCTATTGTAGCGCCTTTTATTGGAGGTTACCTTGAAGCAGCTTTTGGCTGGGAATCCAATTTCCTTTTCCTGGGGATAGCCACTCTTTCCCTACTTGTTTTAGAGCTGGTATACGGTGGTGAATCATTGAAAAATTATCACCCGTTTAAGGCTAAAAGTATTCTGCAGGTTTACCTGGCTACCATTAAAACCCGTGATTTTTCCCTGGGCCTCATCCTGATCTCCCTGAGCTATGCCATGCTGGTTGTGTATGGTATGAGCAGCCCTTTTATAATTGAGCATGTATTTCATTTGTCGCCTGTGGTAACCGGTTATTGTTCGCTGCTTTCGGGGGTATCATTGATGGTAGGCGGTATTATTTCAAAAACCCTCATCAGGAAACCGCTTATCAAAAAAGTATCTATAGCGCTTGCACTGCAATTAGGCTTTGCCGCTTTAATGGTGTTTACAGCAGGGATTAAAACAAATTTATTTACGCTAATGGCATTTACAGCATTGGTTCACCTGTTATCTGGCTTTATATTCAATAATATATTTGCCTACTGTTTAGGCAGGTTTTCAAAAAATGCGGGTATTGCAAGCGGCGTGACCGGCGGCTCACTTTATATTATCACTTCATTTTTTAGCTACGGCATTGTAAATATTATGGCTATCAAAAATCAGCAGTTATTAGGAACCGCTTATCTATCGTTTGCGATACTGGCTGTTGTTACGCTGATGCTTTTCATCAAAGCGAGGGCTTCGCACCAAAAACAAGAAGAAGCTTCCGTTATTTTAACTGCTGAGATAGCAGTATAAGCTGAATGACATTGCCTTAAATAACAGGTGAAGCCGGTAATTAATTATCGGCTTCACCTGTTTTACAATGATACATAAGAACGGTACAATTCAACGGTTTGCCAGCCTAACTTATTTATTGATCATGGTATAATCTACAATTTAACCAATAAATAACCTGAATATTCAGCCGGCATATCCTTATATTTGCCCTGATAAGTTCTTTACTTTACTTCATCAACCGGTATAGGTTTTACTTAATTGTAGATTAATAGGGAATCGTGTGCAAATCACGAACTGTCGCGCAACTGTAAGTAACACAAAGGTTTTTGCCAGTAATGTCCACTGTCCTGATAAACAGGGATGGGAAGGGCGGCAAAAATGTTACAAGTCAGGAGACCTGCCTAATACTGAATTGACAATGCTTTCGCGGTATGAAGCTTGGTCTGGGTTATGATTACTTGCCTGTTTGGGTCCATAGCCCGTTATGACAGGCTGTGTGCCCATATATTCTCTCCATATTTTACATATCACAAACCATTACGAAGCTTAGCTGAAAGAGCTTTTAACCGATTTATTCATTTAATCAATTAAAAGAAATGCTAACGCAAAATTTAGGCTACCCGCGTATTGGTAGCCGGCGCGAATTAAAAAAAGTCTGCGAAAACTACTGGGCAGGCAAAACGGGTTTAAAAAATGTGCTTACCGTGGGTAAATACATCAGGGAAGAAAATTGGCTGCTGCAAAAGGAAGCCGGGATTGACGTGATCCCATCAAATGATTTTTCATTTTATGACCAGGTGCTTGATCATTCACTGATGTTTGGCGCTATTCCTAAACGCTATCATGAAGTGATCAGTCAAAAAGGCAATACCGAGCTCGATCTGTATTTTGCTATGGCGCGCGGTTATCAAAAAGATGGATTGGATGTGGTTGCTATGGAAATGACCAAATGGTTTGATACCAATTACCATTACATCGTACCCGAGTTTTATAAAGACCAGCAGTTTAAACTTTTCTCCACCAAAGTTATCGATGAGTTTTATGAGGCTAAACAGTTGGGTATCGTTAGCAAGCCGGTATTTCTTGGCCCTGTATCGTACCTGTTGTTAGGTAAGGAGAAAGAGGCTGGTTTCGATAGGATAGACCTGATCAAAAATCTGCTGCCTGTTTATTTTGATATCCTGAATAAGCTTAAAGCTTTGGGTGCCGAATGGGTCCAGTTTGATGAACCGTTTTTAGCGCTTGATTTAAGCGAAAAACAACAGGAGGTATTTAAAGATACCTATAAGCAATTGAGGAAAGAATTTCCTTTCCTGAAGATAGTTTTGGCAACTTATTTTGAACGCCTGGGCGATAACACTCAATTAGCGGCAACTTTACCTGTTGACGTTTTACATATCGATTTGGTTCGGGCGCCCCAGCAATTGAATGAAGTGATTGAGCATCTGCCCCAAAAAACTATCCTTTCTTTAGGTGTTGTTGACGGGCGCAACATCTGGAAAAATGACTTTGTTAATTCCCTTGGCATTATAAAGAATGCGAAGGATAAGTTAGGTGCCGACCGCGTTTGGATAGCTCCATCGTGCTCATTGATCCATTCGCCATGCGATTTGCAAAATGAAACCAACGACGAAGTGCTTACTCCCGAAATTAAGCAGTGGCTGGCTTTTGCGCGGCAGAAAATAAACGAAGTGGTATTGCTCAGTAAATTATCGGAAGATGTTGTTAGCGATAGCAGCCTGCATCAGCTGGCAAAAAACCGGCAGGCAAACGAGGCCCGCCGAACATCTGCACTGATCCATAACCCGGCAGTTAAACAACGGGTAAGCGCCATTACCGAAAATGATGCAAAGCGTATAAGTGCTTTTCCTGCACGGAAAGAACAGCAGCAGCAACTGCTCGACCTGCCGCTTTTTGCTACCACAACAATTGGTTCGTTCCCGCAAACAGCCGAAGTACGAAGCTGGCGGGCCCAATTAAAAAAAGGTGCGATAACGCTGGGGGAGTATAATAAACTGATAGCTACCGAAACTGAAAAAGCTATAAAATGGCAGGAGGAAATAGGGTTGGATGTGCTGGTACATGGCGAGTTTGAACGCAATGATATGGTTGAGTACTTTGGCGAACAACTGGCCGGTTTTACCTTTACACAAAACGGTTGGGTGCAAAGCTATGGCAGCCGCTGTGTTAAGCCACCGGTTATTTATGGCGATGTATCAAGGCCACAGCCCATGACGGTAAAATGGTCGGCTTATGCGCAATCGTTAACCTCAAAATGGATGAAGGGCATGTTAACCGGCCCGATAACTATTTTGCAATGGTCGTTTGTGCGCAATGACCAGCCGCGCTCCGAAACCTGCAGGCAAATAGCTTTGGCCATTCGTGATGAAGTTTGTGACCTGGAAAGCGCCGGTATAAAAGTCATCCAGATAGATGAACCGGCCATTCGCGAAGGGTTACCGCTCCGCAGGAATGACAGGGCAAATTACCTCGACTGGGCAGTTAAAGCTTTCAGGATTTCGGCAAGCGGCGTTCAGGACAGTACACAGATTCACACGCATATGTGCTATTCGGAGTTTAATGACATCATTAAAAGCATAGCCGACATGGATGCCGATGTGATCACGATAGAAACATCGCGTTCGCAAATGGAGCTACTGGATGTTTTTGCCGATTTTAAGTATCCTAATGAAATTGGCCCCGGTGTATATGATATCCATTCGCCCCGTGTGCCCAACAGGGTGGAGATGATTGGTTTGCTTAAACGCGCCCAGGCGGTAATACCCGATGCCCAGCTTTGGGTAAATCCCGATTGTGGTTTAAAAACGCGGGGATGGGATGAAACCCAAAAAGCCTTAACAGAGATGGTTGAAGCCGCGAAAGCTGTCCGCGAAAATATTATCAGCAATGTAACTGCTTAAATAAAAAAACTACTGTGTATCCTTACGGGTACACAATAGTTTTATAGTATAATTAAAAAATGGGTGTCATGTTGAGCCCGTCGAAGCATGGTGGGCAGGGCCTCTGCGCGCGACCCTTCGACGGGCTACCCGTGACAACTTAAAAAAAGGAGTGTCATACTGAGCCCGTCGAAGTATGGCGGACACGGCCTCTGCGCACGAGTCTTCGACAGGCTACCCATGACAACTTAAAAAATGGGTGTCATGCTGAGCCTGTCGAAGCATGGTGGGCAGGGCCTCTGCGCGCGAGTCTTCGACAGGCTCAGACTGACGGTCCCTCTTTTGTCATTTCACCTTCAGAGGCCTCTGTATTTAAACACTCAGACTGACAGGCCTAAAGGGCCACGGGATTTATATACTTAATATATGGCAAATCACGAAAATAAACACTGCCCACGATGTGGTGTTCCTTTTGAATGCAAAGTAGGCAGCATCCTGTTGTGTCAGTGCCAGGGCATCAGCTTTACCGACCAGGAGCGCGATTATATCCGCTTAACCTACCCGGATTGCCTTTGCCGCAAATGCCTGATGGTTATGAAGCATGAGATCAGTTCAACCGCAGCTTAGGAAAAAATGAAAACGATACTTGAAGCAATCAGGAAAGGTAAGTAATAGTACAAGCCCGGTGCTGACAATCAAAAGCTTTTGGCTTTATGCATTAAGCCTTTTGCATCTATTTTATTTCTCCTGCTTCAAAAAGCTCATCCAAACGCCAGTGTGAATCATTTACCCCGCGTTCCATGCCCGATTGCAGCATGCCGTCACGATCGGTCACCGATTGGAAAACAGATTGTACAGTCACTTTTGTACGGTTCCCTGGTAGTGCTTCAAACCTGGTGGTTTCAAGCGTTACATGACCACTTTCGGGCAATCCTTCAAACTCAAATGTTTGGATGATACGTTCAGGCGCGGTTACATCATGGATAACACCATGAAAGCCATAATCATTACCGGCAGGGTCGGTATGAATGTAGCGGTAAGCGCCTCCGCTACGGCAGTCAAATTGATCTATGCGCATTTTAAGTTCGCGTGGGCCCAGCCATCTAACAATAAGCTCAGGATCGGTAAAAGCTCTGAAAACCAGCTCACGCGGTGCTTCAAATTCGCGGGTTATAAAAAGCTCCTGCTTGCCGGGTTCGGCCTTAATTTCTGTTTGATTTTTTGTGGTGATCATGGTGTTTTTATTTAGGTGATTGGTTAATCGTTATCGTTAGCTTCCTGCAAAAGCTTGATGTCCATTTTGGTCATCTTCATCATGGCAGCCATAACTTTTTTGGCTTTTTCAGGATTTTCGTTATTATAAAGTAACTCGCTCATAACTTCAGGAACAATTTGCCAGGTAACACCGAATTTATCATCAAGCCAGCCGCACTGACTGGTTTTACCGCCATCGGCAGGTAAGGCTTCCCACAGGTAATCAATTTCTTCCTGTGTTTTGCAGTTGATGTAAAATGATGTAGCAGGCGAAAAGTTGAACATCGGTCCTCCATCCAGCGCTAAAAACTGCTGGTCTTCGATACGAAATGTTCCAACTAACATTTTACGGCCATTGCCGGGATCGGTGAGTGAGCTTACTTCGCTTTCGGAGTTTTTAAATACCGAGGTATAAAATTTCAATGCTTCTTCAAGGTTGCCGTTAAACCATAAAAAAGGGGTTACTTTCTGGGTTGCTTTAAATGTTGCCATTGGTTTCTGTTTTTTTAATGTTTAAAATTTGTTGCTTTTGATATCTCAAAGTTACCTGCCCTGGCAAGGGCTAATAGTGTCCAAAAACGACGAGATAAGGGGGCATTAGCGACAAATTGATTTTTTATCTCCCCGGCATTTTGCTCATATCCATGTGCAACACATTCCAGCTATGGCCATCAGGGTCGGTAAACAGGCAGCCGTACATCCAGCCATCCATTTCCCGGGGCTTGTGATTGCTTTTGCCACCGGCTTCGATAGCCTTTTGAGCCAGTTCATCAACTTCTTCCTTGCTTTCCGCGTCGATAGACAGCAGAACTTCAACTCCCTTTGCCGTATCCGCAAGACCGCAGTTTTCAACAAAGCCTTTAAAGGTACTTTCGTCAAAAAGCATTACGGTAACATCCTTTTCGCCAACCTGCATGGCCGCAGAATTTGGGCCGTTGCCAAATTGCGAGTTAAACCGGAAGCCGAGTTTGCTGAAAAACTCCCTTGATACATTAACATTTTTTACAGGCAGATTGATCCAGAATTGCTTCGTCATAATTGATTATTTTAAAGGTTTATCATTGTTTTTTAATTCTTCAAGCAGGCTATCGAGTGTGTCAAATTTTTCTTCCCAAACCTTCCGGTATCGCTCTACCCATTGAGCTACCTCATCAAGCTGTTTCAGCCGGGGTTCGCAATACCGTTCACGGCCTTGTTTTTTAATAGCGATAAGACCGCATTCGGTCAGGATTTTTATATGCTGGGATATAGCGGGGCGGCTTACATCAAAGTTATCCGCTATGGCATTCAGGTTCATGGGTTTAAAGGCTATCAGGTTAATGATATCCCTGCGGGTTGGATCGGCAATGGCCTGGAAAACATCTCGTCTCATCTAAATCAAATATAATATGTAAGTGATTGCTTACAAATTTATATGTAAGCAATCACTTACGCAAGTTTTTTGAATATTTTTATTTGTAAATAAAGAAGGGGGAGAAGTACAGGGCCAACATTTAAATATTCGGGCTTGCCTAAGCGCTCAAAAACATTAGCGTAGTGTAACCCCGCAAAAAAATAAATATTTGATTATGAATATCTTGTGAGTGATATTTTAAAAAAGTGTTAACCCTGTTAACCCCACGTATGCGCGTTTGCCCTCGAGAGAAATGGCCCTTCTGTACGATTCTCAAAAAAATCATCATCTTTGTGGCTGATAAATAGATCCTAACAATATGCTGTTTGAACAAATAAGCCAAAAGCCGTTCTTTATTCTTGGTCCCTGTGTAATGGAAAGCCAGGAGTTATTATATACCGTTGCCGAAAAAGTAGCCGAAGCCGGGCAGAAATACAATGTGCCGGTGATCTTTAAATCGTCATTTGATAAAGCCAACCGCACATCTATTCATTCATACCGCGGCCCTGGATTAGAGAAAGGCATGGAAATGCTGATGAATGTCAAGCAGCGTTTTGGTTTACCGGTTACTACAGATATCCATGAGCCATTCCAGGCAGCTATTGTAGCCGAGGTTGCCGATATATTGCAGATCCCCGCTTTTTTATGCCGTCAAACAGACCTGTTGGTTGCGGCTGCCGAAACCGGTAAAATTGTCAACGTAAAAAAAGCCCAGTTCCTTTCGGGCCATGATATGTTTTATCCGGCTCAAAAAGTTATTGAAGCCGGCAATAACCAGGTGATATTAACCGAGAGGGGCAATATGTATGGTTATAATAATTTAGCTGTCGATTTCCGGAATATTTACGATATGAAAGCTTTTGGCCACCCGGTTTGTATGGATTGTACCCATTCGGTTCAGCGCCCTGGCGGAGCGGGAGGAAAAACCGGCGGCGACCGTACTTTTGTGCCCATGATGGCGCTGGCAGCAAAGGCTTTTGGAGCCGATGGCTATTTTTTAGAAACACATCCCGATCCTGATAATGCCTTGAGCGATGGCCCTAACATGGTTAAGCTGCACGAACTGGATAAGGTTTTAGCGCCATTAGTAGGATAAGTTTTTTGTTCTGAATGTCCGGATCTATGAAAGATATTGCAAAAAGGGTTTTTGATATTGAAATAGAATCGCTGCAGCAAGTAGCCGGCTCAATTGATGATGAGTTTGCAAAGGTTGTTGATGCCATACTAAAATCAACAGGAAAGGTGGTTGTTATTGGCATTGGCAAATCGGGGCTGATAGGGAAAAAGATAGCCGCCACATTGGCCAGTACAGGTACGCCGAGCTTTTTTTTACATCCGGGAGAGGCTTTTCACGGCGATTTAGGCATGGTAGGCCCTAATGATATTGTTTTGTTGATATCCTATTCGGGCGAAACCGACGAAGTGCTGAAACTTATTCCTTATTTAAAATGGAATAAGAATGTGATGATCGGTATAACGGGTAACCCGGTTTCAACCGTTGCCAAAAATTGCAGTTATCACCTTAATATAAAAGTTGAACGGGAGGCTTGCCCGCTCGAGCTGGCGCCAACCTCATCAACTACCGCGGCGTTGGTTATGGGTGATGCCCTTGCTATAGCATTAATGGAGTCGCGAAACTTTCAGCAGCATGATTTTGCACGTTTTCATCCGGGAGGTAGCCTTGGGCGCAAACTGCTGGTAAAAGTTAAAGACCTCATGCGTACTGATAAGCTTCCTTTTATCAATGAAGAGGCTTCATTTATGGATCTGTTACTGCGCATGTCTGAAGGCAGGTTAGGTATGGTTATAGTAGGCGATGCGTCCCGGATTAAGGGGGTGGTTACAGATGGCGACCTTCGCCGGGCTTTGCTTAAACACCCGGATACCTCAACGTTAACTATCGCCGAAATCATGACCGTTAACCCGGTTATTATTGATGAGCATGAATTTGTAGGCTATGCCGAGCAGTTAATGCTTGAGAAAAAGATCACTACCTTACTGGTAGGTTCTGCACAAAACCGATCAATAACAGGTGTTTACCAGATATATACGGCCTGAAACAGTTTTGATTGGCCCAAGCCGCCAATTCTTTAGACAGGGAGACAGCTGATTTCGGTAATATTTGATTATCTTTACCGGTATCTATCATATTCTACCGTGTTAAATTAAATGTCTGATCAATCAAATTCGATCACTAATAAATTTCAGGCTCCTGCAAATATTCATATTGCAATAATAGGTCTTGGCTATGTGGGATTGCCCCTTGCTGTTGAATTTGCCAAAAAATATCCTGTAAAAGGTTTCGATATTAAACAAAGCCGGGTTGATGAGCTGAATAACGCATTTGACCGTACCCTTGAAACCAGTAGCGACGAACTATCGGCAGTTTTAAATTTAAAGGATGAAGGCAAAGGACTTACTTTTACATCGCAGATAACGGACATTGCTTCCTGTAACGTTTATATTGTTTCGGTACCAACACCTACCGACCAGCACAACCGGCCCGATCTGAGCCTGCTTATCCGGGCAAGTAAATCAATAGCAGGTGTATTGAAGAGGGGGGATGTGGTTATTTATGAATCAACAGTTTATCCCGGCGTAACTGAGGATGTTTGTGTACCTGTTTTACAAAAAGAATCAGGTTTGCATTATAACAGGGATTTTTTTGCAGGATACTCGCCCGAGCGCATAAATCCGGGGGATAAAGTTCATACGTTGACCAATATTTTAAAAGTAACATCGGGCTCAACACCCGAGGCTGCTGATTTTATTGACAGCTTATACCAGTCAATAGTAAAAGCAGGAACGCATAAGGCCCCTGCCATTAAAGTTGCAGAAGCCTGTAAGGTGATTGAAAATTCGCAGCGGGATATCAATATCGCTTTTGTAAACGAACTCGCCAAAATATTCAACATCATGGATATTGACACCCATGCGGTTTTGGCGGCGGCAGGTACCAAGTGGAATTTCCTGAATTTTAAACCAGGCCTTGTAGGCGGGCACTGCACAGGAGTTGATCCGTATTACCTTGCAGCAAAAGCCCAGCAAATGGGTTATCACCCTGAAATTATCCTGGCCGGGCGAAGGCTTAATGATGGAATGGGTACGTACGTTGCCCTTGAGGTCATTAAACTAATGGTGAAGAATGATATTTCGGTAAAAAACTCAAAGATCCTTGTGCTCGGTTTTACTTTCAAGGAAAATTGCCCGGATGTTCGTAACACCAGGGTGATCGATATTATTAAGGGATTTGATGGTTTTGACGCTGCCTGTGAAATATATGATCCATGGGCTGACCCGGATGAAGTAAAAAGAGAATATGGTATCTCTACATTAAAAAATTACCGGCAACTAAGCGGCGCTTATGATGCTATTGTTATGGCTGTGGCACATCGCGAGTTTTATGATTTAGACTACGCAAGCTTAAAACATACACCATCGTCAGTAATTTATGACATAAAAGGCATTTTAAACAAGGATGTTGTAAGCGGACGGTTGTAAGTGTTGTTTTTACAGTTGTTTTTTCACATAGAAATCATTTTTTTCTCACTGTTAACAGAGAATTCATTTTGAATAAATTTCTTAATTTCTAATTTTGTGGCTGTGGAAATAATACATTCGTAACCGTGTCTCCATTTAATTATGACATTGTTATTAGTAAATAATTATAGTAATTTTAGCAGGGTTGCATACTACATAAGCACATATACATGATTCACAGATACGCTACTTTTATTAAAGCAGTGAACCTTACCATTGATTATATTATACTTAATATGAGTATGGTAATTTCTTACTTCATCGAAGACCGGTCATATATTTTTTGGATTAACAACAGGCAGTACCTGCCTATTGTATTGGTTTTTAATCTAATTTGGCTGTTATCAGCTAATATCACCGGGCTTTATGAACATGTTCTCAATAAGGATTCAATTAAAACTTATCGCGGCGTAATTAAAACCTATTTGCTGTTTGTAAGCTTTATTTGCTTCACGATCATCATATTAATAGGCACCAAAGCGTATTTTATAACACGCGAGTATCTTTTTTACTCGCTGGCATTATTCGGTTTCCTGCTTGGTTTATGGAAGCTAATATTCCTGAGTATCCGTAAAAGCGACCGCGCGTCACTTATTGATACACGTACTGTTATCATTATAGGTGGGGGCCGCATCGGGTCAGACTTGTATAGCTTTTTTAAACAAAATCCCGAACGTGGGTATAAACTTGTTGGCTTTTTTGATGATGGGTTGAACAGTGTACTTGACCAAAGCCTTTATTTAGGCGGCACTAATGATTGTATAAGCTATGTGCTTAACAATAAAGTGGATGAAATATTTTGTACACTACCAAACTCTGAAGCCGAGAAGATAGAGCAGTTAATGCTTGATGCAGATAAAAACCTGATTAGGTTTAAATTTGTACCTGAATATTACGACTACGCTAAAAAGCCAACTTTTATACAAAGCTTTGGCCATATCCCGGTTATATCCGTAAGGCCCGAACCTTTGGAGAACATGCTGAACCGCTCTATCAAACGCTTGTTTGATATCTGTTTTTCAATATTTGTGATCCTGTTTATTTTTAGCTGGTTATTCCCCATTTTGGCCATCATTATAAAGCTCGAGTCAAAAGGGCCGATATTCTTTGTACAGGAGCGCTCAGGCAGGGACAATAAGCCATTTAAATGCTACAAATTCCGCAGCATGCGAGTTAATCACGATTCGGATAAAAAACAAGCTACACGTGGCGATTCACGCATAACCAAATCCGGGGCGTTTATCCGTAAAACAAGTATCGACGAATTGCCACAGTTCTTTAACGTAATATTAGGCAATATGTCGGTAGTAGGCCCAAGGCCACACATGATAAGCCACACGCAGCAATATTCGCAGCTTATTGATACTTTCATGGTAAGGCATTTTCTTAAACCGGGTATTACAGGTTGGGCCCAGGTGTCGGGCCTAAGGGGCGAAACTCAAACCACACAGGCTATGCTTGAGCGTGTTGAGGCTGATGTTTGGTATCTTGAAAACTGGTCGTTCCTGCTGGATATGAAGATTATCTTCCTGACCGTATGGAACGTGTTTAAAGGCGAAAAGAACGCGTTTTAACATGCTGGTATTCCGGGACCAGCTAAGCCGAAAGGTTGAACTTTCCGGAACCCCCAGGCGGATCATTTCTATTGTCCCTTCACAAACAGAATTGCTTTTTTACCTTGGCTTAAACGTTGAGGTGATAGGCATTACTAAATTTTGTATCCATCCGGCAGAAAGGTTTAATTCAACAACGAAAGTAGGAGGGACTAAACAGCTTGATGTCGAAAAAATCCGGTTGCTGGCTCCCGATTTAATTATCGCCAATAAAGAAGAGAACGACCGTTTCCAGGTAGAAGAGTTAATGAATATATGCCCGGTGTGGATCAGTGATATTTTTAATCTGGATTCGGCTTTGCAAATGATTGCTTGCATTGGTGATATTATAGGTAAGCCCGGGCAGGCAAACATGCTTTGCATGGAAATCAACGATCGTTTTAGCGGTATAAAACTTCCTGTAACAGGGCTGAAAGTTGCTTATCTCATTTGGCGAAGACCCTATATGCTTGCCGGCAGGGGAACTTTCATTGATAGTATGCTGCAAAGATGTGGGCTAAGCAATGTAACAGATGCCGAACGTTATCCGGAGATTGATGCAGCTGCTTTAGCCGCAGTTAATCCCGATCTTGTTTTTCTGTCATCGGAGCCATATCCATTCGCTCAAAAACATATAGAGGAGTTTGAGGTGCTTTTACCAAATGCTGAAGTGGTTTTGGTAGACGGTGAAATGTTTTCATGGTATGGCAGCAGGCTTTTATACGCACCGGCATACTTCAAACAGTTGATAAATGGGCTTGTAAAAAATTAATCGCTACTAAATGAGCATGATAGCAAAAAAATGAGAAATATGTTTTTAAGTATAATTTTAAACGCTATCTTTGCAGCCTGTTAAATCAGAAACGCGGAAGTGGCGTAATTGGTAGCCGCACCAGACTTAGGATCTGGCGCTTCACGGCGTGGGGGTTCGAGTCCCTTCTTCCGCACCATGTAGGGACTGTGTCTAAGTCCTGAAAGGGGTCACTTTAAAAGAGTGGCCCTTTTTAATTCTAAAAAGCCGCTATTTTTCGATTTCCAAACTGCTCTAAAGCTTCAATTGGTATCACGAAAACTCAAAATGTTCGATAACCGAAATGTCGCTAATTGAGTTGATGAACAGATCCATTTTAACTGAAGGCCCGTGAAGCTGCCACGTTAAAAGCATATAGTCGCCATCTTTCACTCTCTTAACCATCCTGAATTTCAATTTATGAGTTCGCATCATATTTTCGCATAACATGATACCATTTGCCGAGACCGGGTATTTAATATAAAATGTTTTGGATTGATTATAATAATCTATTTTTTTTTGAAAGAAAGGAAGTACGGAAAGTATAAACAGGATCATTATGCTGGCGCACCCGGCAGCTAAATAGTAACCGGCTCCAATACCCATGCCTACTGCCGCAACGGCCCAGATGGTAGCTGCGGTGGTGATTCCATTAACCCGGTTTTCGCCTCTGAAAATAACGCCGGCGCCAAGGAACCCAATCCCGGTAACCACGTTTGAAGCGATCCTGTCTGCATTATTGGGCGCTCCAATAGCTGTTGACATGAGGGTGAAAAAACAAGCGCCAAAAGATATCATAATGGTTGTACGGAAGCCAGCGGCTTTACCATGATATTCTCTTTCTGCGCCTACAAGTCCACCCCACAACAGGGCCAGCAAAAACCTGATCAGGATTTCTGTATTGAAAGCCATAAACTCAATTTTATTTGATTATACTCGAATATATGATTTTTATAGATACCTGAACCTGCCGGGTTTCATCATTACTGAGCTATTAAAAAAAGAGATTCGATAAGAGATGGTACTGTCATAATTTAGGTGGAGGTTAACAAGTAAATTGGTTTATAAAAATAAAGCAGGATGGTAATGAAACCATCCTGCTCTGTCTTTTGAATACTTATTATATCTTCGAGAAGATCGATATCCGGGTTTTAGAATAATGTTTACTTTCCCTTAAGTTGAACCATCACTTTTATGGTTTGGAAAATTATGCTTAAGTCGTTATTAAAGTTGATGTTTTTTAAATATATAAGATCGTAACGAACCCGGTGACGCATTTCCTGAACATTTTCGGCATAGCCATAATTTACCTGTCCTATAGAAGTGAGGCCGGGTTTAAGTTTAAATAACTTTTTGTAGTTGGGCGATTCTTCTATAAGTTGTTCAATAAAATACTGCCTTTCTGGCCTTGGGCCAACGATAGACATGTCTCCCTTTAAAACATTCCAAAACTGAGGTAATTCATCCAGCCTGGATTTGCGTAAAAATATGCCCCATTTCGTAATCCGCGGATCTTTATCTTTTGACAGCATCGGCACGGCTTGCTCTGAATTTACGTACATGCTTCTGAACTTATACATTCTGAAGGGTTTATGATTTCTGCCAATTCTTTCCTGGCGATAAAAAACCGGGCCTTTTGAAGTTAATTTAGTTATTATGGCTAATGCGATAAACACAGGAAGTCCCGGGATCATTACTAAAAGGGAAAACATAATATCGAAACAGCGCTTGAAAAAAATAATTTTCAGACTGAGCTCAATAGAAGAAGAGAGCTGTATTACAGGGAGATTTTCATAATTGACGATACTGGCATAGCTATTATCAAGTACAAGATCTGAAACCAGTTTAATTTTAATGGAATGCTGGTCGCCCAGGTCAACCAGTTTATTCAATAAAAGCTGATCCATAAATTTGTAGCATATAAATGCTTCATCTGGCCTGGCTTCAAGGATTTTATCAAATAATATTTCATGGGGCAAGCCTTCTATCATTTCTTCAGGTATAGTGGTAATAAAATTATACCCGTATTCCGGATGTCTTGAAAATGATTTTTTTACCCGGTTAACGATATCTGTATTGCCAATTATGATAACATGTTTAACATTATAGCCCTTTTTACGAATATAATCGAGTGTGAAAAAGATTAGAGAGCGTTGGATAACTATGAAGATAAAAAACAAAAGATATGTACAAAACATCACCATTCTGCTTACCTCATAAAGCTTAAAGAAATAAACTATCCCCAGAACCATTACCAGGTGGTACACCATAGAGGACATGAATTTGCTTAAATTGTCACTTAATATCAGGGGTCTCTTTATGATGTAGTTTTTAGTTACCGAAGCGATGGTAATCCAGGTTAAGTTAACTAATAATAAAAAATCAGTTGACTGTATTTCTGACGAGTAGAACGTAAATATAAACAGGTGAGCACATTGCAGTGCAATATTTAATAAGATTAAATCACAAAAAAATGTGAATGGCTGAAGTAGTTTAGAGTAGCGCATTTGCGATCAGGGTTAAGTTGTGCAAATATAATAATTTTACTAAAACGAATCGTTTTTAAATAAAATCAATGTTTGTTAAACTTAATTACGGGGTATTCAACGAGAACGCTACAATTAAAAACTAATTATTCTTTATTTTATTTTGTGTTTTATTATTAATTTGGATAAACAGCTCATTTTTAAATATATCTGTTGATAAAGAAGAAGCATATAGAATTGTTTCTTTAAAATTAAATAATGATTTCAAACACTGTTAAAGATAAATTGTACGAATGAAAAATTTGTACAACGCCAATTAATCTAATTATTTCCAGTAGTATGAATGCATTGACAATCGTTTTAAAACCTGCTTAGGCATTCCTTTATAGAATTTGCCGATTTTATAGCCCAACCATTTTGCAGCTAAAGAAAAGATTGAATTTAGAATAATGGTTTTTTTGTGTCTTATGACATAAACTAATTCAGATCGCATAAATTTAAAACCTTCTCCGGTTGGTTTTCCGAAATCATCAATCAACCATTTATTTTGCTCGTGAAAAACCCGGGTATCAAAATACCTTCTAAATTCCTGTAGCAATGTATATGTATGAGAATGATAAACGATTGCATTGGCAACGTACGCCTTTTTATACCCTGCTGTTAACATCTTAGCAGCAACGATTGCATCCTCACCCATAATTGAATCTGTTGGAAAGCCACCGGTTGCTAAAAGAGCTTCGCGGCGATATGCCGCGAATGAATTTGAACAAAAAAACACTTTGAACCCCATTTGTGCTATGTCTTTGGATGAACGAACATGAGATGTAGCTGGATAGTTGTATAAACGGGCATGGCTTTCTAATATTTTGGCATTTTTATGCGGAAGCTGTCGGCCATATGCCATTCCTATTTCAGCGTCATTAAAAACTTTAATAATATTTAATATGCTATCAGGGGAAGCTAATATTGCATCTTGTGTTAAAAAAATGCATATATCTACATTCCCGGATAAGTCAACAAGTTGTTGTCGGGTTTTACCATGATTAAAATCAGATTTATTGATGTTGATTATTTTAAATCCGAATTGTTCTGCTAAAGAAACTGTGCCATCAGAAGAGCCGGAATCGATTATTATTTTTTCAAATGTATTAAATGATTGATCGTTTACGCTATTTAGTGTATTTAACCACCTGTCTCCGGCGTTAAGAGTAGGGATTAATAATGCAATTTTAAAATGGGGTTTCATAAATTTGCCAATCTGATTGTCTTATATACTTATAGTGACTAACAGATTTCATAAGCCACTATAAGCACAATTTATTGAATTAAAAATTCTATTAATTTGTCCCAATTATTAAAGAAGGGCATTTCAGGGTCGTTAACCTTATTTGAATCAAAAGTTAATTTGCCATCAATTAAAAGTTCCATGTAATAAGCCAGTTCGATAGGGTCATTGGGATTGAAAAATTTTAAAAAATGACAGTTTGCAGCAGCCTCATGAGCATATTTTAAATCTGCTAAAATCATTGGTTTATTTAAACTTTTGAATTCACTTATAGGCAGACCCCATGTTTCAAGCTTTGATGGAAAAACCATGCAATCTATTATATTATACAAACCAAAAATTTCCTCCCGCGTTTTTTTTCCTTCAAATCTGATTTCTTTTATATGTTGATACTTGTTAAATAGAGCCGTTGCATATTTATTTTCATTGCCGGTTATAGAAAGTATAATATCAAAATCAGTTCGCTTTTTAGAAAGCAATGAAGCTGCTTCTAAAAGTGCCTGGAAGTTTTTGGCCACCCTTGGAAAAGCCGGGAAAAAAAAAAGAAACTTTTCTTTCTTCTTTTCTGGTTGGCAAACACCTTCTTTCAAAACCACTTTCGCATCATTAACCGGATAGGCGACAATAGTTTTTACTTTGTAATTGCGCTCAAACTCTTCCCTTAACCATTGTTGTTGAACAATTACATACTCGTTTTTTTTTATGTTTATTCTGTATAAGAATTTGTAAAAGAGGCAAAACATAAAAAATGTAGGGTCAGTAAACAGTTCGTTGCCAGTCATGTTGTAAAAAGGAGCTGGGTTATGGCAATAAACAACTTGTTTGCACGTCACGTTAGGCGTTATATCATGCAAGGCGATCCATAAATCGGGTTTAAATATTTTTTCCAACTTTTTACACTGGTAATATTCAAAGTAAACCCTTCTAATCCAGGAGGTTTTAATTTGAGGAAATTCAACTACATTAAAAGACTCCGCGTAGTCTTTTACCAAAATCACTTTATGAACTAATACAGTAACTTCAATATTTTGCTCGTTGGAAATCTTGTTTAATGATGCTAAACAGTCATTTAAAACGCTTAAGGGCCCCCCCTCATTAAAGTTAACGGCAGATACAACAATTCTTTTTAAATTACCTTTTCCCATTTTTGTGTTTCAAAATTATATTTTTTAATAACCCTGGCAGGTGTGCCAACAGCTATACTATAAGGAGGAATAGACTTAGTTACAACGGACATGGAACCAATAATACAGCCCTTTCCAATATTTACTCCCGGTAAAATGGCAGTAAATTCACCAATCCACACATCATCTTCAATATTAACAGCACTTCCGGAAAGTGGTCTTTTATTGGGCGCCGTAAGAGGGGAGCTATGTCCTGCAGGGTCAGAATAGTTGCCATGATTATGGTCGGAAATAAAAACGTTACTGGCTATTAATACATTATTGCCAATTTTTACTGAATATCTGGCACCTATGTGAACAGAATTATTGATTACAATGTTATTTCCAAATTCAATAATTTTTTGCTTCTTTGAATAGTCTATGTCAAATACAGTTACTTCAATTCTGCAGTTTTTTCCGGTAGTGAGCTTTTTGCCAAAATCTATAAATTTTTTTCCTCTAATTTCGATAGGTAGCCTGATAAGTCTTGCGTTTTTATAAAATAGCAGTGTGTTTATATATAGGAAGGAATTAATAATGCAACCTTTATAACCGTATGTTTTAATAGCTATTTTTATTTTATTTAGCATGTTGAGAAGAATTTGCACTTACAAAAGAGAGAGAATATTAGGATGCCAAAACTAATCTTTCAGCATTCGATTTTAACCTTAAAAAATAGTAGATAAATACAAAAAAGTACATCTCGGCCGGAAAGTAATGACCTTCCCTAAATAACTTATATAAAAAATACAAAATTATCCCTCTTGATATCTGGTAATTATCCTGATATCCACAATAGTTTTTTATTATAAAATAACAAACGCCTATGAAGCCTATTAAGCCCAACTCAGATAATATCCTGAGTGTTAATGAGTCGGCATCTGTTGAATTAATAAACATTAACTCTTCATTATCACTATACCCCTCAATGCCTGTTATGTTATAAATATATTGTTTGCTGCTTAATGGGTGGGACCCAATACCATGGCCAATAAAGACATTTGATTTTAAAACCTGGAACGTAACATATGAATTGGTTGCTAATGCCAAAGTACTTGAATTTACGTTGGATACATCAAATTCATTAAATATTCCGAAAGTGTCGTTCGCCCTGAATTTAACATTATCGATATAATTGTAAGCCAAAAAACCTATTAATACGGATACGAAAGTGAGTGTAATAGTTGCAAATATATTTATCTTCTTTTTGATGATTACAAAACCTATCAGCATTCCTATATAACCAATTGAAGACATGCTCAATAAAAAAGCTACTATTATGACAATAAATTTTTTTCTATATTTTACAAAATTGGTCATATAATAGTAATATGCTGGCAACACTATACCGGTAAAATGTGCTGGCTCCTGCAACAAGCTATGTAGCCGGTATGAACTATCAAAACTTACTAAAATAAAAAATAGAGGTATGCCAATTAGTGATAAAATAAAGCAAATGTTACAGTATTTTAAAAAAATATCTTTAACGTCGAGCTCATAACATAGGAAAAAATTGTAGAAATATATGCTCATGAATGAGATTCCAAATACCTGAAAAACGATTTTTGAAAATTGGTTATTGTATAAAAAGATAGTGCCAATGCCTACGACAAAAATATATATCAAGCTGTAAAGCCAATATTTGGGAACCGTAAGAGTGCCCCTTATTTGTTTTATGATAAAATAATTGCAAAAAATTATTATATAAACAAATTTAAAGTCAAATCCGATATTAATATATAGTGATTCCGAAAAAACACCAAGCAAGGTACTATATATCAAATAATTTTTCATCGCGCTCAATGGAAATGATTTCAGAATCAGTATTTTGATTTTATTTATGTATTTGTAAAAATAAAGCTCATTACTTTGATAAATAACCTCGTGTTTTCCTTAAAAAAAACATCATTATACCCACATAAAAACGTATATAAGCTTTTAGCATTGGTACATGCTTTGAATCTCGTTTTGCTTTTAAAACCTCTTTAAAAAGAAATAGACCTTTGCTACTCACGCCGCCTTCTCTCATCTTTACTGTTATTGTATTTATAAAGCCGCTTTTTAAATTTTGCCCGGCTTTTAATAATAACGCATAATCGCCGGCACTTCTGTACGATTCATCAAAGCATCCATATTTTTCGAAGAAGTTTCTGTTATGCAAAGCGCCGCAATGAATAGTTACCATTGTATCGTTGAACCCTCTCCAATACCAGGGTTTCCCAACGAGGCGTAACACATTCAGATCTTTATCTACGTATTCCATAACCGACGATACGAAATCGAATTCAGCTTTTTGCTGATTATAATTAATGTAGGTAACGTAGTTTTCTATTGCATTATTTAAATAAATATCATCTGCTCCCAAAAACGAAATCCAATCACCCTTTGCACTTTTCAATCCTTTGTTCCATGCATTATAGATTCCCTTATCCGGTTCACTAACCCAATAAGTTATATTTTTGTCGTACTTCCTTAATATTTCTACAGTGCCATCTGTAGATCCGCCGTCTATAACTATATACTCTATATTTGTATAAGTTTGGTTAATTACACTACAAATGGTTTGTTCAATTGTGCTCGCCGAATTAAATGAAGATGTTATAACGGTAACTAAGGGTTTGTTCATTACTAACTATATAATATCAATTGATAAAAACTGTCAAATATTATTGTAGACATTGGCATACGCATTTGCAACATTAATACTTTTACACTCAAGGAGTGGCTCAATATCCGGTATATATTTTGCGGGATTAACTAAAACATTTTTTAGCCCGGTTTTTATTGATGAAATTGAATCTGGATTAACAAGCTGGCTGTTATGGTAATATTTTTGCCGCGCATAAGCTTTATCAGCAATAATTAAAGGTTTGCGTAACACGGCTCCTTCAAGTAAGGCAATGGGCTGTTGTTCGGCAAAGCTTGGTAAAGCCAATGCTGTACAATTAGCAAAATATTCGATTAGTTCATCAGAGTTTTCTTTTAATCCTTTTACCCATGTAATGTTATCGCTTTGTTTTATAATGCTATTCAATTCATCTGCATATTTTTCTTCTCCATTTAATACCTTACCAATCAAAAACAAAGGTATCTTATCATCAGCACAGCTAATTGCTAAATTGACTTGATTTTTACGATTACATATATTGCCTACCGCCAATATGTAACCGTTTTTTGAATTTTCTCCGGGCTTGTAATTAAAAAACTTCTCATCTACTACGTTGGGTATTATACAAACTTTATGGGCTGGTATTTTTAAGTATCTATAACAAACTTCTGCTTGTTTTTCATTTACTACAACTACAGTATCAATGTTTGGTAGCATTTCTTTAACCAGCCTCTGTTTATAAATAAAGGATGATAAGTGGAATTTAAATTTTTGAATGTTAGATTCGTAATAATTTAAAAGCGCGGTGACTACCACCTTTTTTTTGGCTCTTTTTGCCCAGTAAACATTTTCATAGTTGGCCATATCAAGGCCCCAGCAATGTAAAATATCAAAGTTGTCGTCCCTGTCCCATACATCAAGTTTACTGACATTCATGCCAAGTTGTTTAATAGCATTGAATGTAGATAACATTTGTATTTCGAAGCCGCCAAATGCGAAACTATGGGGCTGATATGGCAAAAATTTAATTTTCATAAATTAATTCATCTGAAATTTTATTAAATACCCCATTTACCATTTCGGCAGATAAAAACTGGTTGTAGGCTTCACAATACTTTTCACTGTTAAAGTCATTGTTATTATTGACTATTTTTAAAATTAAATTAGTTAAACGCTGTTTGTCCTCAACGGGACATACATAATCTAATGAATTTTTGCTGAAAAACTGGGTAACCGAACTATATTCGGGCCCATAAATAAGTATTGGTTTTTGATACTGAATGATTTCGGCAACTTTTTGAGGAAAAGATGTTTTTACAATTTGTATATCTTCTTTATCAAATGAATATGGTATGATAAAACACTGGCAATTGTTATAAATTTCCATCAATTCATCGCGATTATTAACTGTGGAATAAAATGTAGTAAAAGGATTGAAATTTAAACTATAGTATTCATTTATATTTGTATAGGTTTGAACCTGAAGTTTTAAATCTTTATTACATTTTCCACTTAAGTTTATCTCGTTAAGAATAAATGATAAATCTAATAATGGTTTATTATATAAAAAACTTAGCCCCCCCGTAAATAAAAATGTAAAGGACTGCCGCGGTGCATGTTTAGGCAAAGGAGCGCGTTTTACAAAATGAGGCAATAAAATATAACTTTTTTTGCCAAATTGGCGTAAATAAGTGTCTTGAAGTCCCGAACTAATCGTTATCAAAAAATCTGAGTTTTTGATTGCTTTCGGAAGTAATTTCCTAATAAGAGAAAACTCTATTTTTTGATGTAATTTTCTGTTTATCAATTGTAAATCATCAACAATATAAAGACCGTGTTTAGCTCGGCGGAATAGAAGCTTCAAGATCAGGAATTTCCACAAGGGCCCTGAACTTACTCCAACAAGCGTGACCACCATATTCCCCGGCTCGTTAATAATTCGACCGATCTTTTTTAAATTCAGAATGAAAGAAAAAGATACAATCAACTTGTTTATTCCTTTGATCTTATAAAACTTCTTTAATTTTTTATCACATACATGAACATCTACGCTGGAATTATCAGCTTTTATATCTTCTTCACCAACGTCCGGAGTATTACAAAAAGTAATTAGTTGGAGATTTTTGCCTTTAACAGCTAACAAAATATTATACAATAAAACAGAAATACCAGAACCCTTACTTTTTAGGGCTGGATTTTCAGAAAAAAAAATCAATTTATTTTTGTTCAAAGTCGGAAAATTTAGGTTGATAAAATCCGAAAGGTGAAATTACCTGGCTTGTGCTTTCTCTTTTTTTTATAACTTTTGCGGGAACACCTACAGCAATTGTATAAGGTGCGATATCCTTGTTTACTACCGAACCCGCACCAATTACTGCGCCTCGGCCAATTGTAACTCCGCCTAAGATAGTCACATTAGCTCCAATCCAGTTTTCTCCTTCTATTTTTATTACCTGGTCTGTTAAGGGTTCGTAACTGCTGGTATTATGTCCGCCAGCTATGATGGTTAGGCCAATAGCTGTTTGTACGTAATCACCAATAATTACTTTATCAAAAGCCCAGATTTTATTGTAGTGGCCGAATGAACAGTTAGCTCCAATGGCGATGTTCCCAGGATAAATGAATCTAAAGCCACGGTCAATAAAACAGGGAGATGAGATTGTTATCCCCAGGCATTTTAATATAAATATCTTTAAATTCCTTATTCCATTCGTTTCGAAAGTGATTAGATCAACCATATTCAAAACAATCATGGTAACTAACGATATTATATCCTTATAGATTTTTTTCATTGGTCTAAACTTATTTAAGTTGCCTTTTTAAAAAGATAGGAAACATCACAGTATTAGGGATATAAACTATTATCTGTACTAAAAAAGCCCCCAATACGCCCATTTGTAAATAGTGACAAAAATAATAATAGCACGGGTAAATGATTATGGCAGCTATTACAAAACCAATAATCTGAATGAAAATAGCATTCATTCCATTTAAGAAGTAAGCATATATATTGTTGTAAAAAAGCTGTAACATCGATAACATGGCAACAGTACTTACGTATCTGCCAACTATAATTTTGTCATGTCCAAAAAACGAATAAAAGCGAGTGTCAAAAAGCAATAAGGTTAAGCCAAACAGAATAAAGAAAAGAAAATATAATTGTGTTTTTTTTAGTAACCTGTTGATCTCGAGGTAGTTGTTAGTGCCATAATACATAGCCACTTTCGTCCATATGGGATTTAAGGCCACGATTGAAAAAAGGGTGATAATATTAAAGTACTTATTAACAAGATTGTACACTGCCACGTCTTCGTATGATAGAATGATACCGATAAAAAGATTAGTAGAAAAAAAAGTTAAAACAACTAAACTTGACAGTATAAAGAATTTAATATTATTACCCAATAAGTTTTTTTTAAAATAATTATAGTTTAATAACCTTAATGAAAAATTGTATTTGAATTTCATTTGTCTTAAGTAGATTATCGGTAATAAAAAACTAAAAACAACGTCAGTTACCAAAACTGCCAAGCCATAATTTAAAATAGAAATATCCTGTTTTAAAGTATACGCTAATACTAAAATAATAATAGTACAAAGACTTGAAATTACAGAAATGACTATAGCCATGTAAGCCTTTTGCAAGGCGGTTAAGATAGTATTATAATTATTTGAAAATAGTTTGATGCCAAATATAATCAGGGATATAAAAACAAGGTTATTAATGTCAGTTTTGTTTCCATGCTTTATTTTTAAAAGTGTAGAAAAATCACAAACATTAAATAATACGGTACTTAAAATAAGGAATATCACACTTATGAGAAGGGTAAAAGCAAATGAGTTTGTTAAAATGGTTCCGCGCATATTATTCTCATTTTTTGAGCTTAGATCGATTGCCAAAACATTACGAAGTGTATTTTGTGCACCAAAATCAAATAAGGTTACCCAAGAGTACAGCGCAGACACCGTTAACCATACCCCATAATCATTGGGGGATAATACTTTGAGGGAGAAAGAAAGTAGAATTAAGCTTAACAGGGTATTAACGCCCCGGGCAATTATGGAAATAATTACATCCTTCCCTAAATTGTTTTTATAACTTTTTAC
This sequence comes from Mucilaginibacter sp. SJ, assembly GCF_028993635.1. Classification (NCBI taxonomy): domain Bacteria; kingdom Pseudomonadati; phylum Bacteroidota; class Sphingobacteriia; order Sphingobacteriales; family Sphingobacteriaceae; genus Mucilaginibacter; species Mucilaginibacter sp. SJ. Next base: position 1,313,194 of record NZ_CP118631.1, on the reverse strand, counting down.
TATAAATTGATTGTATACAGTTTTTATAAGGCCCAATTGATATAAATGATGTTTTAAAGATGATTATTGTTAATCTATTAGGTGGAATTTATTTGGCTGCTTGTTTTTTGAAAAGCGAACCAACTATTAATAATATAAAAATAAATATAAAGCCCAATATAAAACCTAATGTTAAGCCTTTGATTTTACCAATAAAATTCTTTGTAAGTGGTAATACAGGTTTATCAATAACTTGTATCAAAGGAGTTTCCTGTCTTAAGGAAACTTTAGCAAGTTCCAGGTTTTTAACAACTTCAGCATAAATGGCTGAACTGGCCTGCACATCTATTTGTCTCTTTTGTGATGGAACTTTAAGTGACGTTAATAAAGGATTTGCATTAGGGGCTGCATCAAGAGCAGAAGCAACTCCAGTTATTGATGCATTTAAGGCTTTTTTGACGCTATCTGCTTGATGTTGTAAAATGGACACATTTTGATGTTCTTTCTTAGTTTTAGTTTGCGTGTAAAAGGTATTTACGTTTTCTACCAAGGCATTTGTAAATTCTTTGGCAAACAACTCATCATTAACTACCACGCTTACCCGAATAATACTCAGTTTTTTATCGGGCTTTGCCACAGTCAAAACCCGTTTATTAAAATATTCAACTAAATCTGTTATAATACTATCTTGTGTTCTGTTAAATTTTTCAGGGTCTCCAGAAAATGTAATATTGGAAGTGTTTTTCTTGCTTTTCCATTTCTCACGAAGTTCATTTGCTTTTATATATCTGTTTATCAACAATTGTTTCTGACCATCAATACTTACTTCAGATAAAAGTGTTTTTTCTATCATCGTTCTTGACCGGTATAGCTCCAGGATGTTGTCGCCTTGAAATATTCCATCAGAACCTCCATTACCAACATTTATGCCGGCTAAACTGGCCAGGCCTGCATATTGTCCAAGCCCCCCACCTTTGCCCGACTCTTCTAAAACGAAAGTACAAACGGCTGTGTAAGTTGCTTTTTTGTAAATAGCATAAGCCAAGCCAACTATTGCTCCCAATAATGAGATTAATAAAACAGTAATCCACTTGGTTTTTATATATTCAATAGCTGATTTTATTTTAATACTTATATCATTAAAAGATAGTTCATTTGCTTTCAAAACAGCCGGGTATTGGCTTTCTTTGCTCATAAGTTGGTTTTAATATGTCTTTATATTAAAAAAAGTATTATTTATTCAAACTTAAAATCCCCAAAATAATTGCTCCCAGTGAGGCGAGTCCGGTTGTGAAGCCTAATATAGTTTGAGCAGTATTACCTTTGCTTTCTGATTTTTTAGGAACATATATTTCGCTCCCTGGTTTAACCGAAGGATGGTTATTAAAGAAAAGGAACTTGCGTGTGCCTTTTACTGTTCCGTTAGGGTAAACCACATATGCACCGCGTCTCAGAGCATCCGGCCCATAGCCGCCGGCATTTGAAACAAAATCATTAAATGATTTCGATTTGTCAAATACCACCGCACTTGGATAAAGCACCTGTCCGTTAACACGTACAACCTGCTGCTGTTTAGGAACCCTTATAACATCGCCATTTTCCAGAAGCAGGTCGGTTTTTGATCCTGGCGATTTCAGGATCTTATCCAACTCAATACCTACATAGTTATTTCTTAGCTGCGTAGTATCGGTAGTTGTGTTTGTAGAGTCTTTATACGATCTTTTTAACCTGTTGATCCGGGCCGAGCGTTCAGCATTTACCGATGCAGTATCTGCTTTGTTTTTATCTATACCCAGTATTGCAAAATTATCGCGTTTTAACGAACCGCCTGCTGCATCGGCCGAGGCGGTAAGTCCGCCAGCCCTGGCAATCAGGTCGGATATTTTTTCGTTTTTACTTTTGATGGTGTAGGAGCCAGGGTATAAAACTTCGCCCTCAACCTTTACTGTTTTTTGCTTTTCATATCCGGGCAGGCTATATACCGAAACAATATCAAAGGGGGTAAGCACGAAGTTAGCGTCTGCCGGTTTCAGCTTGCCATCAATATTAACGCTAAAAACCTGCGACACTGAACTGTTTTTAGATGAAGGATCGGCATCGGTTATCCTCCGGGCTACTTCAATACGGTTTGTACTTGCGCCTTCGGCAAAACCGCCGGCTTTTAAAATCAGGTCTTCTACTTTCATGTTTTCTGAAAAAGCAAACTTCCCTGGTTTTCTTACATTGCCATTAATAGTAACGGTGTATTTATCCCTTAAATCAAATATGGATGAGATGTTAACAATATCTTCACGCTGCAACGGAATATTTACTGATTTGTTGATAACGTCCTTCACATTAAATCCTATTATTTCGGTGCTGTTATCCGGCTTTAGGCGGGTAATTGTACCCCGTTCGGTAAAAGCGTCTTCTTTTAATCCTGCAGCTTTGTCAATTAACTGCAGCAGTGTTAACCCGCTTTGTAGTTCATAATCACCGGGCCGAAAAACCGCTCCTTTTATTACAACCCGGTTTTCAAACCTGTATATAATAGATTCAATAGTATACTTATCGCCCCTTAACGGAATGTAGTTTTTATAATCGGCTTCCAATACATCCGTTATTTTGCGCTGCTGATCACTTACCTGCGATACTTTAATCCTCGCTGTATATGCGCTATCGGTAAAACCACCGGCATACGTTATAATGTTATCCAGGCTTTCCCCCGGTAAAACTTCAAACAAGGCAGGTATTTTAATCTCACCAACAAGCTGCACCCTGGTACGGTACGTTGGTACGCGCACAATGTCCTGATCCTGCAGGGTAATGTTGTTTTTCTGATCGCCTTTTAACAGGAAATCATAAACATCAAGGTGCCTGATAATACGGTTATTCCTGATAACCTCTATCTGCCTTAAGCTACCATTATCGTTAGGGCCTCCTGCCATATATAATGCATTAAAAACGGTAGCGAGCGAGGGCAGGGTATAAGTGCCTGGTTTAGCCACCTGCCCTATGATAATTACCTGGATACTGCGGATATTACCGAGGGTAACCTGTACGTTTGTACCGCGGCCAACCGCATAGTTGTTAGCTACAAGCCTGCTTTTTATCAAGGCCGTAGCTTGTTCGATAGTTTTACTGCCAACATTTAAAATGCCAACCCCCGGAATGTTTATATTTCCTTCGGGGGATACTTCAAGTTTCCAATTCACCAACGAGCTGCCGTAAACATTAATATTAAGCTGGTCATTAGGCCCAACAATATAATTTAGCGGGGTAGCCAGTTTAAGGTTGGGTTCAAATGAACTGTTTTTATTTTTAAAAATATCGGCACCAAAAATCTTGGGCTTTAAACTTTCAAATAAGTCTTTATTGGTGTAAAGGGTATCTGTAGTATCTGGTTTATAATTAAGTTGTCTGCCTTGCTGTGTTAGTGTTGAATCGGATTGGGTATTGGATGATTCATTGTTTTTAGCCCTTAATTTTTTTATACGAAGTTCTAACTTTTGAACCTGCGCGGCTGACATTCCCCGACTTTGAGCTTGCTGCAGTAACTCAGCATCGGTTAATCCTGATTTTTGAGCTTGCTGTAACAACTGAATCAGTTGCTGATCTGAAATATCGTCGACATTAATTGAGGAAATGTTTTGTAAATTGGTTTGGGCGGCAACATGAGCAACTGCTCCGAAACTGAGTATAGCAATTAAAAATATAAGAAAGCGAAGTCTGTTCATATGTGAAAGTTATCAGAGTAAAATAGTACCCCAATAAATGATATTATTTTCTGCAAAAGTAAACCAATTTCCCATTTCAGGGGGTAAAGTAATTTTTTTAATTTGTAGTATAACTGGTGTGTTGATCGATAAACTAAAAATTGGGGCTAAAATTGTTCATTAATTAAAAAAATAAGTAAAGTTAATCCTGGCATGTAAATTGAAACTCGAGCCATTTCTGTATTCATAATTCAATGTGTAAACAGGGGTAGCTTCGGCCGAGAGCAGGTAGTTTTTAAATTTATGATTAGCATAGAATGTACCTGCAAGATCTACCCAATGCAGGTTAAAAGTACCCTTGCCGGCAAAGGCCTGGTAATACAGGTCATTGTTATGTAACTGCCTTTCCAGCATAAGGCCATATGAGTTGTAGTTTTTGAGGTAACTTATATCAAAGATAAAACTGTTACCGCCCGGCCCGATTCCCGCACCTATGTATCTGCCATAATTGGTATAACCGTCTCTCGGGCTTTGCGAATGGATATACCATGAAGGTTCGTCACGCAGCAAATAGGTTGGAGCCCTTTGCAGCTGTGTTATTTCCGATTTAATTTGGATAAAGCCTCCCCGGCTAAGTTCAAACAATTTGCGTCCGCCAAAGGTATATGCTGATGAATGTTCGGGTTCCTGTAAAAAGTCAGAAATACTTCCCGTGCGGTCATTGCGAGCCCATTCAAAGTAAATTTCAGCTTTGTATAAAGGTAGCAGCTGCCTGATATTGAGTGCGTAAGCAAAATCCTGTTGGTCGCCGTTTTGTCCGTTGTTGATGTCATTAGCCTTAAGTGAAGAGCCGGTAATAACGGGAATTATTTTGCGGATAATGTTTTTATTATGATAAAGAGAGTCTTTGTCAAGATAGTCGTAAGCAGAAGCGCCAAGATATAAGCCCTTTAACCATTTAGGCTGCCAGTTGACACTGTAGGCCGAAATATACCTCGTAACTTTAGGCTTGGGGACATATAAATTGCTGCCGTATGTAAGTTTGCTTACGTCGTCCGGTGCAAAGCCCGATTGTTTTAGGTTGCCTCCTATGATCTGCCACTCAAATGAGCCAACCAGTGTTTTAACCGGTTTGGTTGAATTGAAGGTCCAATGGAAAAAGCCAGGGGCCGAGTTGCTCATCATGATTGAATTTCTTATTCCTGGTCCCCACCACAAATTTTCTGTAGATACGCCGGCTTCTATGCTTTTATACGCCAATGTAATTTTTGATTGCCCGGGATAAAGGTGTTTTAAAGAAGATATACCAAATCGTTCGGGCGCATCAATACCATTGATTTGGCTAAAGTAAGCACCCATGAGTGCCGGCGAATTGTTTCGGGCTTGTACATCGGCAAAAGTTGAAAAGTTTTTATTTTGCGCGTAAACCAGCTCAGGTTTTATCTGTACGTTGAGAATTCCGGCTTTTAACAAAAAGCCGCCGCTTAGCATGCTTTGATAGCCTGCATTTGGATACAATGACGAATTATTGTAGCCATAAGGACGGTTTACGTTGTATTCGTTTAACCAGTTAAACGGAAGGATGCGTAAACCCGATGGCATGCCCATGAAATTGAATTTTAGATACTCATGGCTCGAAATTAATGACTGAAGCGCAGGACCAGCAACAGTTGAGGTTAAAGGCCTGATAACAAATGATGATATACTGTCTGTATTTCCTGCTACCTGCTCCCTGCGTAATAGCTCCTCAGCATAGCTTCCAACGGTTACAGTTTGACTATAGCCTTTTAATGAAGCAGTTAAGGATAGTAAAATTAAAATATATAAGGATCGGATAGTTATACGGATGCTCATCAAAAAGAAAGGTTTAGGAAACTAATAAATTAACCAAATGGTAATATTAAAATATCTTTCTGTTAATATTAATCGGGGCATCAGTACACAGATGCCAGTCTTTAATCAATAGTTCGAGTTTTCTGATATTTCGATGGCAATTATCGGCTTTTTTTTGAAATTTCAAAACCTTTTTTAAAGTTTAATAAAAAAAATACAATTTGATTACCAATACGATTAATTCTGTTAAAACATTACAATGACGTTTAATTAATAAAAATTACTGCTTAAGCTGTGGTTCGTGCGCTGAAAATAACGTATTAAAATCAATACTTTGATATCTTGCTGCAGGCTGCTTTGATGCATATACCGCGGGCTTAACAAAAAAGCCGTTTCTTCAAAAAACGGCTTTTTTGTTTCTGATTGCGGATCTGGCTTCAGATCAGCAGGAATAATACTGCTGCTATAGTCGGTTTCAGTTTTTGTTTTTTTGTATAATTTAAGAATTTAACCGCGGCGAATGGGAGCCCCGGCTTTTTAGCAAAACACTTACCAATGCTAAAACCGCCAGTATCACGATTGCCCAGGGAGCTTGTTCTGCAATTTTATTTACAAATGCTGAAACAAAATTAGGCGTTTGGGTAACACGTTCCAGAATCCACGCGATGGCAACTATACCGGAGATGATAGCGCCCCCAATCCTGACATATTGGTAAAGCAGTGTTTGGCTTAACAAAATTAACCATGGAATGGTAATTAATACAACAAAAAGCTGCATGGCTTCAATGCCCAGGTTAAAGCCTAAAATACTTAGCGCCATAGTACCTGCATTCAATTTAAGGTTAGCCAATATGGCTGCAAATGCTAAACCATGTATTAAACCGAAACCCGCCGCCACATACATTTCTTTACCCGGAAAAATTGGTTTTACAGCATGAACTGCAGAAACCAGAATAGAAAATGCAATTAATATTTCTACCGGCTGTGCCGGTAACCTTAACCAGCCTAAAGCTCCGATCAGCAAAGTAATGGAGTGGCCGATTGTAAACGAAGTAACAATTTTCAATAATCTGAGGACACTGTATTTTGTGCCGCCAAATTGCCCCCACTGTCCGCCATTTATTAAAAGTGTGGCCGGCAATAACAATACAATCAAAAAAAGTAAATGATCAGTACCTTCTTTAATATGCTGCATACCTAATGCAAGCATACTTTTGAAACCTTTAAACCAGCTTCCCGGCTGCAAATTTATTTCCAGGGGATATATTACATTATCTTTCATACTCCGGCTGATGACCATTGCATCGGCGGAAGGGCCATTTAAATTTCCAGCTTCCCAATCGCTACGGATGGAGACAAGGGCGGCGTGGTTAATAACCTGATGCATGATCACATCATAATCAAGCATAAACTTCCGGGCACTTTCGCCAGGTTGAGGGGTGATACCAACGTGGGCAATTACCTCCCAATAATCCATACCATTTTCAATATATTTCCCCTTATCCATTTTCAGTGATTCTATTTCAACCTCCCATGGGGCTGTTTTTTTCAGATAGGCATGTATGTGTGCTTTGAGATATTCTTTTAACTGCGGACCAAATCTTTCAATAAGTGTTTCCGGATTTTTAGATATATCGTTACCAAAGGCAAGTTCCAGTTCTGATAGTGGCATTTGGAGTTCCAGTGCAACCCTGTTGGGACTTGCATCTAAAAAAACAAGCGTATTTGGTGTTTGATGTGCGCCGGAAACGGTTGGCCTTAATGCTGTAACAGCGAAGAAAATTCCAAAAATAAACAGCCGCCAGCTGCTTAACCGGCGGTTGTTCATTGAAAGTATGTAATGCATAATTTCTTTATAATTTGTTATAGACCTATGTAGTCACGGTTATGATCCCTCATCACAGTGTGATAATGTATCTGGTTGCTGATTACCACACCAGTTTGGCATATAAACTCTATCCAAACACTTGGCCCATCTATCCTGACATAATCTGTATTGGTTGTTAAAAATGAACTCGCGGAACCCGCAACACCTGAAGTATTGCTGGCATAACACACATAAGTATTAGCCAATTCGTTTTGATAAATGGTGGTAAAGGCCGCTGCCGAAGTAGCATCAAGATCATTGATCCATGGCATCATCGCCGCTAAAACTTTAGCCTGGGCCGCTGTACTTAAGGTACTTACCTGAACGCCTTGTTTGGTAGTTGGCATTGTATTGGTAGTAGACCCCGGAACCATCAGGCAATCAGAAAACGAGCCGGAAATTTTAGCAGATGCTAATTCAGAACTTGTAAACGATCCCAGCATATTTTGCATAGCAGTATGTTCAGATTCTATTGGCCCTGTATAGGTTGTACCGCCCGTGGTAAATGAACCTTTTGGCTCAACACCCTGGTGTAAGGGCGTAATGCTGGTAACAACCCCTGCATCATAAGTGATGTTTTGTGCGTAGTGGTGGCCACCAAATTGCAGCATCCACTTGCCGGTAGTAGTGGGCGTACCTAAAAACGCGATTATATAGTTGCCTGAAGAATAACCCGAGGCCATTGTTCCCAGGTAGTCGTCGGCCGCCAGGATTTGAGTAAATTCGTCATAGCCCTCTCCGGTTGTTGTACCCATGGCTGCTGCTGCTACGGCTTTTGCAGCTGCTAATTGTGTACTGGTCAGGCTGCTGAAAGCTAAACCATTTCTGCAGGAGAGACCACAGGGCAGATTTGACCATCTCAAAGCGTTGGTTTTATTTAAGGTCAGCACCACTGAGGCTTGTTGAGCGGTTGTCAGCGTTGCTAAAAACGCGTTGGCTAAGCAAACTACTTTTGATGCAATGGTTGTTGAGGTAGAGCAGCCGGTTGAGGTGCTTGCAGCATCTACAGTGACAGTAAAACTGCATGTTTGCCCGCCAAAGGTAATAGAAAATGAAGCGGTGCCGGTTGATGTTGGCGTACCGGCAATGGCGTATGTGATGTTACCCGCCCCGCTTGCTAATGTACCTGCCGCCAAAGTTGCCGTAAGACCGGTAACTCCTGTTGAGGAAATAGCCGTACCTGCAGTGTAAGCAGCGCCGTTGCCACCTGTATACGGTATTGTAGCGCTGCCGCTAAATACGGTATTAACAGTTGCTGTTGATGATACTACTGCCGAACCACAGGTTAAAGCCGAAACTGAAGCCGTGGTGGTGGTAGTTGTAGTGGTTGTGGTAGTCGTTGTTTGTTCGCTGCTTTTTTTACATGCTACCAGGATGCAAACTGTTATCAGCAAGCCTGCGCCGGATAAGAGTATTAACTTTTTCATGATCAAAGGGTGTTTAATGTTTCGTTTTTTTTTTGATCGAAAGTATCCTCAATTTTTCCGGGCAATAAATATTATCGATAAACAGGGCTTATATGATGGTGAACGGGCACTAACAGGGGAGTATTTTATGTAAAATGCGGGATGAGGCATTTATAAATACAGGTTTAGTACTATGCAAACTATTGTAATGTCGGGTTAATGTCGGCAATAAATACGCCCGTATTTATTGTATATTGGTAGTGTTAATTATAACATTGCGTCAGAATTTTACATAATCATGCAGCAACCAGACTTAGGCAAAAAGATTGCAAAACTTAGAAAAGCCAGGGGATTAACACAGGAGGAACTTGTTGAAAAGTGTAATTTAAATGTGCGTACGCTTCAAAGAATAGAAGCAGGAGAAGTAACGCCAAGAAGTTATACGGTAAAACTAATCTTCGCTGCCCTTGGTCACGAAGTTTACAACTCATTGCCCGGTACTGCTGAGCGGTCAGGTAAAACAACGGATCAGATTCGCGATATGATCCGTAAAGCCTGTAGTTACACACTCGATTTATTTAACCTAAAAACAAACGCAATGAAAAAACTAACAATTTTATCTGTCATCTTTTTAACCTTTTGTGCAGTAATATTTTCGGCTTGTTTGAGTTCCAGGAGGGTAGTTAATGACAAAAAAGCTTTGCTTGGTACCTGGCAAATCATGAACAATGGCGTTCCTGATACTACCTATGGGGGCCAGCCGGGGCAAATCAGGTATCAGACAATTACCGGTGATAGGTTTATGGTTACTGATATACAGTATTCAAAAAAGCAAATTTACGCAGCATTTTCCGGGTCATATACCTTAGACACTCAAAATAAAACTTATTCCGTATTGATTGAAGCCATTGGTGGACCAGGGTATGCCCAATATATGAACGGGAAAATAGGAACATTCAATTACCGGCTTAAAGATTCTTTACTGTACCTAAAAGGAAACGGTTATGATGAAGTCTGGAAAAGAGTGAGATAGGGAACCGATTGCGATAAGCATAGATAGCTAAGCCTCGCGATATATCAATAATCATCGTAAAATAACGGTATATCAAAAAGTTCAAACAAGTGCTTTATTATAAATATTTTAACTGTTATATAGATCCTGTTAATAAATTTTACATAAATCAATTAAACAATATTGATAACCAATTAATTGGCTTTAAGCTTTGTGCATTCTGCTTTAAGCTTTTATAATTTCAACAAATGGCACGTGTTTGGTGTTATGGATAAGAAAATACAACATCACTAACGCTAAACAACCCAAACATGTCAAAAAAAGTAGCCGAGCAGCTTGTAGAAATGCTGATACAGGCCGGCATCAAACGTATTTACGCCATTACCGGCGATAGTTTAAACGAACTTAATGATGCTGTACGCAGAACGCCCGAATTAAAATGGATCCACGTACGCAATGAAGAAGCAGGCGCTTTTGCAGCTTCGGCCGATGCGCAACTGAGCGGACTTGCCTGTTGTGCAGGAAGCAGTGGTCCCGGGCATGTGCACCTGGTGAATGGCCTTTATGATGCTCACCGGTCAGGAGCACCTGTTTTAGCCATTGCGTCTACCTGTGCTACTAAAGAGTTTGGCAGTAACTACTTCCAGGAAACCAATGTTATCAAGCTTTTTGACGATTGCAGTTATTATAACCAGGTGGCTGCCAACAATAAGCAAGTGCCTCGAATGGCACAGGCCGCTATCCAAACCGCTATTCAGCGCAAAGGTGTTGGCGTATTGGGTTTACCGGGCGATGTGGCAGGGGAGGATGCTGTTGAAATCGACTCATCGGTAAATAACTTTTTTTGCAAGGCCAACATCACCCCGGTATGGGAAGAATTAGTAAAACTGGCCGATTTGATCAATCGCCACCCCAAAGTTTGCATTTTTGGCGGGATAGGCTGTGCCGATGCTCATGATGAAGTGGTTGAACTGGCGGCACTGATCAAGGCGCCGGTTGGTTATTCGTTTCGTGGCAAAATGTTTTTGGAACATGATAACCCATACGAGGTAGGCATGACCGGCCTGCTTGGGTTACCTGCTGCCTATCATAGCATGCATGAAAGCGACCTGGTTATCCTCCTTGGAACCGATTTTCCTTATACGCCTTTCTATCCACAGGATAAAAAGATAGTGCAGATTGACATCAAGCCCGAAAACCTTGGTCGCCGGGCAAAACTAACGCTGGGGCTTTATGGCGATATAAAATCTACCGTTAAAGCATTGATCCCCCTAATTAAAGAAAAAACCGACAGCAGCTTTTTAGATGCACAATTGCATGTACATGCTAAAGTAAAAGAACAGCAGCAAGCCTATATTAAGGATTTTGGTGAACATGATGCTATTCATCCCGAAGCTTTAGCCGCTATTGTAGACGAATATGCTTCTGTTGATGCCATTTTTACCTGCGATACCGGGATGTGTAATGTTTGGAGTGCCAGGCATATCAGCGCTAATGGGCGGCGTTCGATGATCGGGTCGTTTGTTCATGGATCTATGGCCAATGCTATGCCGCATGCTATCGGCGCGGCGCTGGCCTGTCCCGAAAGGCAGGTGGTAGCCATGTGTGGTGATGGAGGGATTTCTATGTTGTTGGGAGATTTAGCCACTATTAAACAATATAATCTGCCTATAAAGATCATTGTATTTAATAACAGGAGCCTTGGCATGGTAAAGCTGGAAATGGAAGTAATGGGCCTGCCCGATTTCGAGGTTGACATGCACAATCCTGATTTTACTATGGTGGCCGAATCGATGGGTATAAAGGGGATTACTATCAATGACCCGCAGGACCTTGAACAAGGAATCGCTGAGGCTTTTGCACACACAGGACCAGTTTTAGTAAATGTTTATACCGATGGAACTGCCCTTGCCATGCCGCCGCATATCGAACTTAAAATGGTTAAAGGAATGGCCGTCTCCATGACCAAAATGATGCTTGGCGGGAAATTTGATGAGGTGTTGGCTACCGTAAAAGGTAATTATAAGCATCTGCCTGAAATATTTGATTAAATTATTGCACGAATACCTTGCAAATTCAACACAATTAAAACGAATTGCACGAATAGCTTTTTTGTGAAAATTCGTGTGATTCGTTTTAATTAGCAAAAATTCGTGTGAAATTCTTTATTCACATGTTTTTGATTAATACAACTATTTTAAAAGCGATTTCCCGATATGTAACTCAACCAAATTTCCCTACTTTTAAGCCCGTAATGGAAGCAAAAAATAACAAGAAAACCATTTGGGCCTGGTGCATGTTTGACTGGGCCAATCAGTCATATAACATCGTAATAACCTCTACCATATTCCCCGCGTATTTTGTGGAGGTTACCAAGTTCAATTCAAAAAATACCCAAATGGTAACCTTTTTGGGGCACAGGTATGTTAATACGGTTTTATCAAATTATATTCTTGGATTATCCTATCTCATAGTTGCTGCAATTTTGCCCATCCTCACTTCCATAGCCGATTACCGGGGCAATAAAAAATCATACCTGCAATTATTTACCTGGTTGGGTAGTTTGGCTTGTGCAGGCTTGTTTTTCTTTAAGCCCGGCAGTGGATTGGAAATTCCGATGCTTTGCTTTGGATTGGCTTCTATAGGTTATTGCGGTGGTTTTGTGTTTTATAACTCTTATCTCCCCCAAATAGCCACGCCCGATAGGCAGGACGCTGTAAGTGCCAAAGGTTTTATTTATGGATATGTAGGCAGTATTGTGGTGCAGGTACTTTGCTTTATCGTAGTGCTTGAACCTAATTGGTTCGGCATCACCGACGACTGGCTGCCGGCCCGGATCTCATTCCTGATGGTTTTTGTATGGTGGATAGGTTTTTCCATTATCCCGTTCCGCATGTTGCCGAAAGGGCAGCCCAATGCGGGCAAGCATAGTTATAACGTGCTTACCGGCGGCTTTAAAGAACTGGCAAAGGTTTTTGGCAAAGTGCGCAAAATGCCGCTTCTCAAACGCTTCCTGGTGTCGTTTTTCCTTTACTCGGTAGGCGTACAAACCATTATGCTGGTTGCGGCAAACTTTGCGGCCAAGGAATTACATATGCCCGATGCCGCCCTCATCTCAATAGTGCTTATTATCCAGGTTGTTGCTGTACCGGGTGCATTGATCGCCTCCAAATCATCGGAGAAATTCGGGAATGTGCGTACGCTGGTAGGTTTGGTGGCAATCTGGTCGGCCATTTGTTTGTATGCTTACTTTATCACCAATTCTACCCAGTTTTATGTGGCCGCGGTGATCATTGGTATTGTAATGGGAGGGGTACAATCCTTGTCGCGTTCAACCTACTCCAAATATTTGCCCGAAAATATCCCGGATACGGCTTCCTATTTCAGTTTTTATGATGTTACCGAAAAGCTTTCGATAGTGGTTGGCCTGTTTTGTTTTGGATTTGTAGAGGCTGTAACTAATGAAATGCGCGACTCGACACTTGCCCTTGACGGCTTTTTTGTGTTGGGGCTTATTATGCTCATCGTGCTGATGTTTACAGAAAATAAACTCCGCAAACAGCGTGTTGAAGTAGAAGCCTAAACAATTTGGCGGCAGGCTTGTACTATCAATAAATAAAAACATAAGCCATGATCCACACAGTAAACCACAACGTTACCGGCGATAACGGTACGCAAAGAAATATCATTATTGAGCCGGTGCTGCATCAATCAACAAATCATGAATTAAATTCAACCGGTTTGTACAAACTTTATAAAGGCGGTGCCGATGGTGAGGCCATCCTTTTTGAAGTACAGGAAATAGCCCCTGAAATTGGCGAGAGCAAACCCTTGCTTGATGATAAAAAGAACCCGGATTATTTGGGGCAGATCCGCTTTGAGGGCGATGTTACTTCTAAATGGCACTACTCGGAAGGCACTTTATCGAATTATGAACAGCAACAGGTGGTGGAGTTTATTCAAAATACAAATTAGTTAGTTTTTCTTTTTTCCTGCTGACATAGGGCTGTCACCATGGTTTGGTTACTTTGTATTGTAATCAAAAACAAAACATCAAAGCAATGGAAACTAACACAAATCAACAGTCAACAGAAACTGCAGCAGCATCTGTTTATACACCCGATCAACTTTTACAAAGCTGGCTTGGCCAGCGCCGGGTAACCCGCAGGGTTATCGACGCTTTTCCGGAGGATGCCTTATTTAATTATTCGATAGGTGGTATGCGCCCCTTTGCCGATATGGTTAAAGAGTTTATTAGTATGGGCGGGCCTTGTGTAAGAGGTGTTGTAACAGATAACTGGACACCAATTGCAGGTCTGGATCACCATACAGGTAAAATAGCAGCAACTACAAAGGCAGAACTGCTGCAACTTTGGGATGAGGCCACTGAGGAAATCAAAATCTATTGGGCCCAGATTACGCCCGAGCGTTTCCAGGAAACAGTATTGGCATTTGGCCAATACGAAGGATTAGTCAATTATATTTTACAGTACGTTATTGATAACGAGATCCATCACCGCGGCCAGGGCTATGTTTACCTTCGCACTTTAGGTATCGAACCGCCTGCGTTTTATGACAGGAGCTAAAAAGTATTTGAAGGGTAAGTGTTGTTTAATATGATGACACTTGCTCTTCATTTGGGATAGATAGTCTATTTAAACGCCTTTATGCCAATATATTAAAATCGGTTTGTCAATTAGATTTACCCATTAGTCCAGCAAGATTTCCTATTGAGGAAGACCTGCTCTTGCCATGAGAAAGCTGTCTGTAATGAAGCACCTCGCGCGCCGTCTTTACTTTTGGATGCTCTTTGATTATTTCTTCAAAATCGTTAAACTCGCCAAGGTTTTCTTTTTGTCTAAATAAGTCATCTTCATTTTTTCTATAAATCTCTCCCTTTTCAATCCTCATCATATTGCTTACCAAATCTGCTAAACTCAAGGCATTTACCTCGCCATTGATACTCAGAAAGTCCCATACAGCATGTTTAACAGCATCGTAACTGTCAAGCATTAAGATTTTTTCCCTTTTAGTTTTCGTTAGCATTTTATTAGTTAGAGGAATTTCATGTTTTAGACAATACTGTTTTATCCGGTCGTCAATAGTTGAGGGAGCAATGTCCAAAATATCATTTCTAAAACGATGAAATTCAGCTAATGTATTCTTGGCACTGCTTTGTGCTGAAAAAACATCACGATGCGCATCCTCAACAAGTGCTTGATGAGCTACGTATTTAAATATTTCCTTTAGTTTAACCAAGCTAAGTACTTCATCATGAGTTAGTAATTGAAAGTTGTTCTTTTGTTCTTCTAAAGTTTTTAATCTTTTAATTTCATCAATTAAAAACATCTCAAACTCAGGGCTTAACCAAGCACTAAATCTAATTGCAATATCTTTATGAGCATAAGTTCCTGCCCTTTCTCCGCTACGAGTGAAAATTCCAGTCGCATTAGTTAGTCGTATCCACTCTTGTGCCGATAGGCCATTCCTTTCTCTTGCAATTTTCATTGCTTGACTCAATTGAGTCTCCTGGTACTTTAAATTATTTTTCTTCTCCCAGACATTTAAAAATTCAAGTGTTTGTTTTGTTTTAAGCCAAGCATTTATAGACTTGCTATATTTATTCCACGCTTTATAAATATCTGTTAAACTAATGTAATCATCTCGGTCATCTGAAAATAGGCTGATCGAAGAACCTTGATAATTAATAACTAAATCTTTTTGCTCACTCATTTTGATATTTATTTTAGATTAACAAAGCATCGATGAGAGAACTTCAGGAAGGAAACCGAGAAACTCAAACAAATACTTATTAAGCATAAAATTAATTGAATATTTCATTTAATAATAGTTTGTTGAAAACATATATTATAGAGCACGAGTTATTCCAATTTTATTATCGACTTGTTTGTTGATACAATGAGAGACTTTTTTGCAGTTTCTAAAATTTGCATACATTTAGTGAGCAAATGGAAAATAAAAACACCAAAAAAACCATCCGCGCCTGGGCTTTCTTTGATTGGGCCAACTCAGCGTATAACCTTGTCATCACTTCAACCATTTTTCCGGCATACTATGTAGCCATCACAACTAACCATGCCAACGGCGATAGGGTCAACTTTTTTGGAAAAAGCTTTGTAAATACAGCACTTTCAGATTATGCTTTATCGGCCGCTTACCTGGTGATGGTATTGCTGCTGCCCATATTGTCATCAATAGCCGACTATAAAGGCAATAAGAAGATCTTCATGATGTTTTTTACCCTGCTTGGTTCGGCCGCTTGCTGCGCGTTGTTCAATTTTGATAAAGATCATTTGGAAATGGGGGTGATCTGCTTTGCCCTGGCAGCTATTGGTTACAGCGGTGGTTTTGTGTTTTACAATTCATACCTGCCCGAAATCGCCACTGTTGACATGCAGGATAATGTAAGTGCCAAAGGTTTCACCTATGGCTACATCGGCAGTGTACTGCTTCAGCTTATTTGTTTTTTATTTGTGCTGAAAGGGGAGTGGTTTGGTATTGTTGACAAAACCTTCGCGCCCCGATTGTCGTTTTTGCTGGTAGGCTTATGGTGGATAGGTTTTGCTATGATCCCGTTCAGCGTATTGCCTAAGGGCAGCCCGAATGCGCAAAGCCATAACCATCATATTATAAAAGGCGGTTTTATTGAATTGGGGCACGTTTGGAAAAAGGTGAAACAAATGCCGCTGCTAAAAAGGTTTTTGCCGTCGTTCTTTTTCTATTCTATGGGTGTGCAAACTATTATGCTGGTGGCAACCGGTTTTGCTGCTAAAGAGCTTAAAATGGAAACTCCGCAGTTGATCACTATCATTTTAATTATTCAATTGGTAGCTATTTTCGGAGCAACACTGATGTCGCGCCTGTCGGGTAAATATGGTAACGTAAGGATTTTAATTAGTGTGGTGATCCTGTGGATCGCGGTTTGTGTAGGAGCCTATTTTACCTATACACAAACACAGTTTTACATCATAGCAGTAGTGGTTGGTTTGGTGATGGGCGGCATCCAGTCTATGTCACGCTCAACCTATTCAAAATACCTGCCCGAAAATATTCCCGATACGGCCTCCTTTTTTAGCTTTTATGACGTTACCGAAAAATTAGCCATAGTAGGCGGGGTATTTAGCTTTGGTTTTTTTGAAGAAATAACAGGAAGCCCGCGAAATTCGGTTTTAGTACTGGGCGTATTTTTCATAATTGGCTTAATTTTATTGTTTTCTTTACTGCGTACCGAACAAAACATTAATAAAAATTCGGATTTTAGCGCCCGTTAACTAATTTGCGCCGATGAAGGTTGAGTTGTTCATACCGTGTTTTATAGATCAGTTGTTTCCCGCTACAGCTTTTAATACCGTAAAAGTGCTGGAAAAAGCAGGCTGTAAGGTTAGTTATAACCCGGCACAAACCTGTTGCGGTCAGCCGGCTTTTAATGCCGGTTTTTGGGATGATGCTAAAGAGGTGGGAAGCAAGTTTTTAAGTGATTTTTCGGAAGACAGTGTTATTGTTTCGCCCTCAGCTTCATGTACAGGCATGGTAAAAAATTATTATAACGATCTGTTTACCAATACGGCTGTACACAATAAATGCAGGGCCATTCAAGGAAATATCTACGAACTATCAGACTTTTTGGTAAATATCCTGGAGTTTGATTATTTCGGCGCCGAGCTTGATGGCAAGGCTGTTTATCACGATAGCTGCGCCGGCCTGCGCGAGTGTAAGATAAAAGACGAGCCCCGCCAGCTGCTCTCCAAGGTGCTTGGTCTCGAACTGCTTGACCTGAAAGACGGTGAAACCTGCTGCGGTTTTGGAGGCACCTTCGCCGTTAAGTTTGATGGCATTTCGACCGCGATGGCGCAGCAAAAGGTTAATAATGCCCTTGATGTTGGTGCCGAATACATTATCTCAACCGATACCTCATGCTTGATGCACATGCAGGGATATATTGATAAAAATAATTTACCTATTCAAACCATGCATATTGCCGATGTACTGGCTTTGGGTTGGGGGAATGTGTAAGCTGTTTAAAAATATATAAAGCCGTCATTGCGAGGCACGAAGCAATCCCCAAGAGGCAGATCCGCTAAGCAAATCCGCCCTGTACAGTCAGGGATTGCTTCGTGCCTACCCATGACAACTTAAAACGGGTGTCATGCTGAGCCTGTCGAAGCATGGTGGGTAGGCCTCTGCGCGCGAGTCTTCGACAGGCTCAGACTGACGGACCCTCTTTTGCCATTTCACCATCAGAGGCCTCCGGATTTAAACACTTTTAATGACGTGATTGTAAGTTGTTGATTATTAAGTATATTTTTTTTGATGAATTTTATAACATGGGCGT
The DNA here is from genome assembly GCF_028993635.1 of Mucilaginibacter sp. SJ. NCBI lineage: Bacteria > Pseudomonadati > Bacteroidota > Sphingobacteriia > Sphingobacteriales > Sphingobacteriaceae > Mucilaginibacter > Mucilaginibacter sp. SJ. The sequence goes on along the minus strand of NZ_CP118631.1, from coordinate 1,295,049 downwards.
TGCCTGCGGCCCGGGCTTTCCGTTGCAAGTCCTCGCCTTTCCTGCCCGCAATCCTACTACGCGCTCCGGGCTTTACACTGCAATCCCTAACGCGGCCCACGCGCAACACCGCTAAAATATATTTTACATGTCATTACGTTTTTTTCAGGGCTTCCCTGATGGTTACTCGCAATGACGTGGCGGATATAGTAGTCTCATTTAATCGTTTTTAAATAGTTTCAAAGAAACAGCTATTCTTTGATTAGTTTCAACTTCAAGGTATCATCATATACTTTGGTATCCCATTGCATTTGTTTACCGTTGTAGTTGCTGATCTTTACCTTTGTTGTATCTCGTTTTGTACCTCCGTCAAAAACAATGTCGAACGTTTTTTCGCCTGTCTGGTATATGTATTGACCAAACCATGCGCGGTTAGCCTCAAAAACATAAGGGTTGGCACAAAATGCAATCCGGCCGCCGTCTTCTATATAAACGTAGCACCAGTTTTGCGCACCGTTCATCCATTCGTTTTTACCCACGGGTTTGCCGTTCCTGATAAGCTCATCTATTTTCCATTTTCCTGCAAAGGCCGATGGGGGAACGGCTGCTACATAACGGTAAATACTATAAAACGCAAGACCGATTACTAAAAGTTTTAAAACTGGTTTTGCAAAACTTAGCCTTAAGGGCGGTATAGTTACGTCTTTAAATAAAACAGGTTTAATATCCGGCCATCGTAGTAGTAAAAGGTATAACAATCCGGTAGTTATAATGATTGAGTTCATAAATGCCCCCACGGCTATATTATAAAAAGCATTGATTAGTACAATGTTTAACATTATGGGTAATAATATGCAGGTGCCCAGCAAGGTAGTACGCCTGAATAAAAGCATGATGGCGCCACCAATCTGAAGTAAACCGAGTATAACCGCGAAAGAATAGGAGTGCCCAAAATAATTCCAGGTGAGGTCGAAGCCGTTTAACTTGCCTACAGGCGTGTTATCCCTCATGTAAACGTGTCCAAACTGCGTTTTCAGGATCTTGGCAAAGCCATAAGCCGACACTTGGAAGGCAAGGAAGTACCGCATAACGCCCCGCAGAAACGCGTGCCTTATTCCTGAATTAAATCCTTCCTTTTTACTTTTTTGATGCCAATAAATGGAATAAATCACCGAAAGGATGCATATTCCAATAATGATCCAGGTGAAAGTCATTGCGAAGGACAGGTCACCAAAAGAACTAAACAGTTTATAAAGCAAAGCGCCCCACATCATCATTAAACAATCGTAGATAGCTACGAGCAGATACAGGCATTCAAGGAACTTGGCAAACCAATAGGAGCGGGGTGTGGTATTCATAGCTTATTTGCGCTCAATATCCAGGATAGCTCCTTCTTTGGCCATTTCCACAAGGAACGGCTTGGCAATACCTTGCTGGGCGTTATCATAGGCGGTATCACCCTTTGCCGCGATATCATCAAGGCCCTCTTCACGGTCCGATTCATATTTGTTTAAGGCCAGGTAAACAGAATCGCCGGAAACCTTATTCACCTTGTAAAGGGTATAGTGATCGTTTTTAAGTTTGATGTGAAACACATCGTTTTTTTGAGGCGATAAAACCCATTGGTTTACTTTTTTTGCTTTCTGCTTTTCGCTGATATAAAAAAATATCGAACCGATAACGATCAGGAAACAGCCTGCAAATGTCCACACAGGTATTGTAGTTTGAGATTTTATATTATCATAGCTTAATTTGAGCGAGGCGGGCATTTCCTTAAGCTTCAAAACCTGCCTGCAATGGAGGCATTGGGATACGCCTGTTTTACCTATCGGGAAAAACGGGATCCAGAAAATATGCGCCCAGCGTTGAAATACATTCATCTGGATACTGTTGGTTGTATTGCAGTTTGGGCAGATGTCGCTTGTTATTTCAGCTTTTAATAGTTTCGCTTTGGTGCCGTATATGATCATGGTATGGGTGGTTTAGGGTTTACGTTTATCCGCAGTGAAAATAGGTAAATTACCAGGATTATGAAAATACCGAGCTTATAAAGAGGCTCTTGTTTATAGAAAAACTAAAGCAACGATGGTGGCACTGTTTTGTCAGTGGGTATTGGCAAGACGCTCTGCAGGTTCAAAAAAACTCAAAAAAACATCAAAAAAAGCCGAAAATAAAAGTAAGTCCTTAAGTGATGAATTTATACTCCTTAAAGTTTTAGTTATTGATAATCAAATATTTATCGATGTTTCAGGTGAAATGTTAAAGATTTGATTATCAATATGTTTCATAAAAAGCATGTTTTGCGTTTCACTCTCAAAAAGTGGGACATTTTAAAAACGCGGCGAAAGCGAAATCAATTTTATTTGGGGAATGGCGATTTTGGGACACCCATAATTTTACAATTACTTTTTACCTTGAAGTGAAATTGCTGAAATAGGCATTTCTTTAAAAAACATTATCTTTGCCGATTGAAATGAACAAGAAAGTCGCTTTTTACACTTTAGGCTGCAAGCTGAATTATTCAGAGACCTCATCCATTGGTCGGCTGTTTAACCAGGCCGGTTATGATACGGTAAATTTTACCGAAACACCGGATGTTTTTGTGATCAATACCTGCTCGGTAACTGACAATGCCGATAAAAAGTGTAAGAAGATTGTTAAAGAGGCGCTTAAAATTTCACCTAATGCCTACGTAACCATAGTAGGTTGCTACGCACAGCTAAAACCACAGGAAATTGCCGAAATCCCTGGCGTAGATATGGTACTTGGCGCTGCCGAAAAATTCCAGATTGTTGATCACATTACCGATTTAACCAAAAGGCCAAAGGCGCTGGTGCTTAATCAGCCCGTGTCTGAAGCTAATGAGTTTGTACCCGCATATTCTTTTGGCGACCGTACCCGTACTTTCCTGAAAGTGCAGGATGGCTGCGATTATTCCTGTACGTTTTGTACCATTCCACTGGCCCGCGGCGCCAGCAGGAGCGATACCATTGAAAATGTTGTAGCGCAGGCAAAGCAAATTGCTGAGTCGGGTGTAAAAGAAATTGTGCTTACCGGCGTAAACCTTGGCGATTTCGGGATCCGGAACGGTAAACGCGAAGACAAGTTTTTTGATTTGGTTAAGGCCCTTGATGAGGTAGAAGGTATCGACCGTTTCAGGATCTCATCTATCGAGCCTAACCTGCTTACCGACGAGATCATTGCTTTTGTAGCTGCTTCAAAACGTTTCGTGCCACATTTTCATATCCCGCTGCAATCAGGTTCGGATAAGATCCTGGGGCTGATGCGCCGCCGTTACAAGCGCGACCTTTACGTTAACCGCGTTGCCAAAATAAAAGAGCTGATGCCCGATTGCTGCATCGGTGTAGACGTGATCGTTGGTTTTCCCGGCGAAACAAGGGAGGATTTTATCGATACCTATAACTTCCTCAACGAACTTAATATATCATACCTGCACGTATTTACTTATTCGGAAAGGGAAAATACCCTGGCAGCCCAGATGACTGGCGCGGTCCCCGGCTCTGCACGCGGGGAAAGGAGTAAAATGCTGCATATCCTGTCAGACAAAAAGCGCCGTGCTTTTTATGAAAGCCAGCTCGGTAAAAACCAGGAAGTTTTATTTGAGGGTGATATCAAAGATGGCTTTATGCACGGCTTTACCCGTAACTATGTGAAAGTACGCACCAAGTATGATCCTGTACTGGTGAACGAATTAAAAACGGTGCACCTAACAAATATTTCACCTGATGGTGATGTTGAAATAACAGAAGGCGAAGAAATATTTGTGCATTAAATTCTATATTCGCCTAAAATATAACCTATGTTTCCAACGCTTACATCGTTACTGAAATACCTTTTTGGTTTTAATCTTCCTTTGCCTATACAAACCTTTGGCTTTTTTGTAGCGATAGCTTTTGTAGGCGCTTACTGGGCGTTTGGCCAGGAGTTTAAACGTAAAGAAGCGTTGGGTGTTATCCATACTTTTAAAAAACGGGTTACTATCGGGTTGCCGGCTTCAAATGCCGAGCTTGCGGGAAATGGTGTTTTTGGCTTCATATTAGGCTATAAAATTGTTGACTGTATTCTCAATTACCAGGCTCTTATAGATAACCCGCAGGAGTTTTTGTTATCCCTGCGAGGCAACTGGATAGGTGGGATCCTTGGAGCAGCAGCGTTTGCTTACTGGGCCTGGTATGAAGCACAAAAACAAAAGCTCGACAAGCCGGTAACCAAAGACGTTGACGCACATCCACATGAATTGCTGGGCAGTATATTGCTTTGGGCAGCGGTATTCGGTTTTGCGGGCGCTAAACTCTTCAATGGGCTTGAAAACTGGGGCGATTTCATGAAAGATCCGGTTGGTATGCTGATAGGTACCAGCGGATTTACCTTTTACGGTGGTCTGATCTGCGGTGGCGCGGCAGTACTCTATATTGCTAACAAACACGGCATTAAACCGCTGGATATGCTTGATATCGGCGGCCCGGGCATGATGCTGGCTTATGCATTAGGCCGTATCGGCTGCCAGATGAGTGGTGATGGTGATTGGGGTATAGTTAATCTGGCGCCAAAGCCTCATTGGTTAAGCTGGGCACCTGATTGGATGTGGAGCTTTAAATTTCCGCACAACGTGAACGACGAAGGTGTGCAAATGGTAAATTGCATGGGCAAATTTTGTCATGAACTGCAATATCCGGTTTATCCAACTTCATTTTATGAATCTGTAATTTGTTTATTACTGTTCTTTGTATTGTGGAAAATAAGGCACATTTTTAAAGCTCCGGGCGTTTTGTTTGGTATATACATGATATTAGCAGGTGTTGAGCGTTTCTTTATTGAGCTCATCAGGGTTAATACAAAGTATGTTGTTGCGGGTGTTTCATTTACCCAGGCCGAAATGATCTCTGTGATCATGGTTTTAGGTGGTATTACACTTATTGTAACCGGATTAAACAAAGAAAAGAAAGCGCTGGGCACAACAAATGGCTGATAACAAATCAAAAGGCAGTTTAATCCATAACCAGGTATTCAGATTTGTAGTTTCGGCCGGTGCCGGTTTTTTGGTGGATGTTTCGGCGTTTTATCTTTTTTACCACAACCTGCTAATACAGCATACTTATAGGATATTCGGGCTTACCGTTCGTAACTATACCGTATCATTGGCATTATCGTTTTTTATGGGAGTTGTAGTTAATTTTTTAATTACCCGTTACATGGTGTTCAATGAATCTAAATCCGCGCCGCGCAAGCAGTTTTTTCGCTTTGTAACGGTGGCTATAATCGGTTTCTTCGCCAACTTATCAGTTGTAAAAATATTGATCCAAACTTGCAGCTTTAACCCTACAGTAGCACGGATCTCGGCTGCATTAAGCTTGTTCTTCGCCAGCTTTTTTATCCATAAAGTTTTTTCATTTAGCTTATCATTAAAACGTAACCATGCAAACAGCGAACATCATAAACCAGGTAATTGAAGTTTCAAAACAGGCGGGTGATTTCATCAGGCAGGAACGTAAAGCATTTGATCCTGATAAGATAGAATATAAAGGCCTCAACGATATGGTATCCTACGTTGATAAAACCGCCGAAGAAACTATAGTAAAAGGCCTGAGCAAGATTTTGCCTGAAGCAGGGTTCATCACCGAAGAAAAGACAACCACCAAAATTGGCGAGCGTTACAACTGGATCATTGACCCTCTGGATGGTACTACCAATTTCATTCATGGAGTACCCGCTTTTTCAGTAAGTATTGCTTTAAAAGAATACGATGAGCTGATAGCCGGCGTGGTATATGAAATAAACCTTGACGAATGCTTTTACGCCTGGAAGGATGCACCTGCATACCTGAACGGTAAAGAGATCAGCGTAAGTAAAAACAAAACAATAGGCACCAGCTTATTGGCAACCGGGTTCCCATATTACGATTTTACCAAGCAGGCTGCCTATATCGAATTGTTTACAGAACTGATGCGCAGCAGTCATGGCTTACGCCGCTTGGGTTCTGCCGCCGTTGACCTGGCTTATACCGCCTGTGGTCGTTTTGATGCTTTTTATGAGTATAACCTCAACGCCTGGGATGTTGCCGCCGGTATAGTGATTGTAAAACAAGCCGGGGGAGAAGTGGTCAATTTTAAAGGTGGCCCTGAAGTGTTGGACACCCGTGAGTTATTGGCAACCAATGGGAAGATAACGGAGGAGATGTTGCAGGTGATTGGGAAGTATTTTAAGTAGTTTTATCTTTGCGATTTCACCGATTTTTAGACGGGAAATTCTTTTACTCTGGCGCGAGTATGAAGGATGAGACTAAAACGCGGGCTACTCGTGACTCTTCGAGCTAATAGCAAGTAATGTGTGGTTAATGAATAAAAGGCAAAAGCCCCTCATTTTCATGAAAGGCTTTTGGGTAAGCAACTGGGGCTCGAACCCCAATTCTCAAATATTATAACGCTTCAGAAACCACTTCAGTAACTTCAGGAACCATACGTTTAAGCAGGTTTTCGATACCGGCTTTAAGGGTCACCGTTGATGACGGACAACCGCTGCATGAACCGCGAAGTTCAACAGTTACAACACCCTCGTTAAATGAGCGGTAAGAAATAGCGCCGCCGTCCTGCTCAACAGCCGGGCGAACGTAGTCATGCAGGATCTGCTGAATTTTAACTTCAGTTTCAGTGCCTTCAAAGTTTCCGGCTTCGGCTTCTTCCTCTAACTGGATCTTTAACTCTGATTCAACGGCGCCTTTAACAAACTCTTTCATTATCGGCTCAACATCTGCCCAGTCGCTGCCTTCCGTTTTGGTAATGGTAACAAAATTGCTGGCAAAGAAAACGCCGTTTACAAACGAAAACTTATAAAGCTCCTTTGCAAAGGGTGAATGTTCGGCACTTTCCTTAGTAGGGAAGTCAACACTGCCATTAATAAGCAGTTTATTAACTATGAATTTCATAGTTGCCGGGTTAGGCGTTAATTCGGTATATACGTTGATGTTCATCGTTTCGTGTTTTTATTCAATCTAATTAACAAATTTAACTACCTTTTTTATTAAAAGCTACCCTAAACTTTGTTATGACATGCGGATGATTTTCGATTTCAAATGTGCAGATGTGCAAATGATGTTTTGATCTATTGATGATTTATTATTTATGAATCTACACATCTGAAATTTGCACATCTAACTCAGATCCCTGTATAATTCGATGGTGTTATCTTTTTAATCTCATCCTTAATGGCGTTACTTACATTTAACGTATCAACAAACTCGGCTATTGTGCTGGCGTTGATTTGCTGATTGGTACGGGTAAGGTCTTTAAGGGCTTCATATGGATTAGGATAGCCTTCGCGCCTTAATATGGTTTGGATAGCTTCTGCAACAACCGGCCAGTTAGCTTCCAAATCGGCATTGATAGCATCAGTATTCAGCAGCAATTTATTTAATCCCCTTACGGTTGATTTAATGGCGATCAATGTATGCGCAAAAGGCACACCGATATTCCTTAGCACGGTCGAGTCGGTAAGGTCGCGCTGTAACCTCGAAATCGGCAACTTGGCTGCAAGGTGTTCAAATAAAGCATTGGCGATACCCAGATTACCTTCTGAGTTTTCAAAGTCGATAGGGTTAACTTTATGCGGCATAGCCGATGAACCAACTTCGCCCGCTTTGATCTTTTGCTTAAAGTAGTTCATGGATATGTAAGTCCACATATCACGGTCAAGATCAATCAGGATATTATTAATGCGTTTCAAAGCATCACATTGTGCGGCAAAATTATCGTAGTGCTCAATTTGGGTAGTAAACTGCGAGCGTTTTAAACCCAATACTTCGTTCACAAAATGATTACCGAATGATTTCCAGTCCTTATCAGGATAGGCGATAAAGTGAGCGTTAAAATTACCGGTAGCACCACCAAACTTGGCTGAATTTGGAATAGGCTTTAGTAACTCAAGCTGGGCTTCCAAACGTTCAACAAATACCAGGATCTCTTTGCCTAACCGGGTTGGAGAAGCTGGCTGGCCATGCGTATGCGCCAATAACGGAACATTTTCCCACTCGGCAGCAAATGCTTTCAGGATACTAATCAAGGTATTAATGGCAGGGTAGTAGCTGTTATTCAGAGCAAGCTTAAAGGTATAGGGAATAGCAGTGTTGTTGATGTCCTGAGAAGTAAGGCCAAAGTGAATAAACTCTTTGTAAGGCTCCAAACCTAATTTATCAAACTCTTTTTTAATGAAATATTCAACGGCTTTAACATCATGATTTGTCGTTTTTTCAATCACTTTGATACTCTCTGCGTCATCTTCCGAAAAATTCCTGTAAATATCGCGTAACTTTTCTGATAGATTTTTATCAAATGATTGTAACTGAGGTAGTGGATATTCAACAAGTGCGATGAAGTATTCGATTTCAACAAACACACGATACTTGATAAGTGCATATTCTGAAAAGTATCCGGCAAGTTCGGCGGTGGTGTGTCTATAACGGCCATCAATAGGCGAGATCGCTGAAAGTGGAGTAAGCGTCATATTAAAAGAGTGGTGATAATTTTTTGCAAAGGTAATCATTTTTGATGTGCCATTGGCAGATTAAAAGCTTTGCAAATAAACCACTGGTTAACAAGCAATAACTAATTGATTTAAAAAAATGAACAAGTATTTGTAATGAAAAAGTAAAAATGAATGGAAACTTTTTATTCAAAAAATGTTTCCTTAGTTTTGACCCGGAAAGTCAATGAGTCAAATAGAAAGAATTATAAAAGGTGCTGAAGACCTGTTTTTAACGGCGGGGATTAAAAGTATCACGATGGATGATATAGCCAGGCACCTTGGCATGTCAAAAAAAACGATCTATCAATTTTTCAGGGACAAAAATGAATTAGTTGTTGCCCTTACAAAAAAGAAACTGAAGGAAGATGAGGATCAAATGAATGAGATTATCAGTAAATCAGCTAATGTGATTGAAGAGATGATCAACATGACCAAATGCTCAGAAGAGATATTTTCAAGGATCAACCCGATTGTTATTCATGATCTGCAAAAATATCATTCTGAAGCCTGGGACGACTTTCAAAAGTTTAAAGCAGGGGTACTGATCCAAAAAATGGAAGAACTTTTAACTAAAGGTATGGGGCAGGGTTACATTCGTAAGGATATTGACGTAAAGATAATGGCACGGATGCGGGTTAACCAGGTGGAGTTGGGTTTTAACACTTCAATATTCCCGGTAACTGAATTTAGCCCCTGGAAGGTACAAGTTCAGTTTTTAGATCATTTTAACTATGGCATTTGTACGCTTGAGGGCTACAAGCTGCTTAACGAATATAAAAATATTAATAATGAATAACCGGCTGCTGACACAAGGTTGTCAATAGCTAAAAGAAATTTGTATCAGTTTAAGTAAATCACTCAACCACAATATATATAATGAAATATCTATTTTTTACGGCAACTGTATTTTGTGCCATAGCCTTTAAAAGCTACGCGCAGGAGGCAACGCCAAATGGACAAACCTATAACTTTACAGTTCAGGATTGTGTCAATTATGCTTACGAGCACCAAAGCGCAGTTGTGAACTCGGGTCTCGATATCAAAAGTGCGGAGTATAAGGTTAAAGAAACAACCGGCATTGGCTTACCCCAAATCAGCGGCTCAGCCTCATTCCAGGATTATCTTAAAATACCAACCACGTTATTACCGGGTGAGTTTTTTGGAGCCCCTGGTACCTTTGTGCCGGTTAAATTTGGTGTAAAGTACCAATCAAACCTTGGTGTTAGTTTAAACCAGATCCTTTTTAACGGGAGTTATCTTGTTGGTTTAAAGGCTTCAAGAACATATCGTGAGCTTTCACAGCGTAATTATACCCGCTCAAAAATTGAAGCCAACGTTGCTGTCACCAAAGCATATTATCAGGTTTTGGTTAGCGACGAACAAATTAAACTATACGATGCTAATATAACCCAGTTAAAACAGCAGGTTGACCAAACCGTAGCACAAAATAAGCAAGGCTTTGTTGAAAAAATTGATGTAGACCGCATTACTGTGCAATACAATAATTTAATAACTAACCGCGAAAACGTTGTACGTTCATTGGCTTTGAACTATCAAATGCTGAAGTTTCAGATGGGAATGCCTGTTGATGAAAACCTTGTGTTGAAAGATAAGCTAAGCGACGTTAGTCTTGATAATAACGTTGCAGAAATGTCGGTAGATACGGGCTTTTACCACTCTCGTATAGAGTACTCCCTGCAGGAGACTCAGAAAAAACTAAATGAGCTGGATCTGCAAAACAAAAAAACAACTTATTTGCCGACACTAAGTGCGAATGGCAGCTATGCGGCATCATATCAGAATAACAATTTTAATAAGCTTTATAGCCAGGTTTTTCCTTCAAGTTATATCGGTTTAACGCTCAACGTTCCTATTTTCAGTGGCGGGCAAAGGTTAAACCAGGTAAGACAGGCAAAAATTGAGGTGCAAAAATCAACAAACGACCTCGTAAACCTTAAAAATACGATAAACCTTGATGCAAAGGTGGCAACTGTGTCATACATTAATGGCTTACAATCTCTTAATAATCAAAAACGTAACCAGGCGCTTGCACAGGAAGTACTGCGTGTATCAAAAGTGAAGTATCAGCAGGGAGTAGGCTCAAGCATTGAGGTTACACAGGCTCAAACATCGCTTGAAGATGCCGATAACAAATATATCCAGGGCCTTTATGATGCCCTGGTTAGCAAAGTTGACCTTGACAAAGCTTACGGACGAATTAAATAACAACAACACTAAACTCACTATATAACAATGAAAATGAAAAAATTCATATACATACCTTTCCTGGTTTTACTGGCTGCCTGCTCAAGTAAACCCAAAGATAAAAAGGCCGAACTGGCCGATCTGCAAAAGCAACAATCGGATCTCAATTCAAAAATAGCGAAGCTGCAGGCTGAAATGGGTACTACCGATTCGGCTAAAACAACTGACGTAAGCGTTACTGAAGTGAAAAACGGAAGTTTTACTAACTACGTCCAAATTCAGGGTAAAATTGATGCTCAGGATAATGTTACGGCCTATCCGCAGGCACAGGCGATTATTACCGCTATTTATGTAAAACCCGGGCAGCATGTAACTAAAGGCCAGGTGTTAGCACAGCTGGATAACAGTGTTATGCAACAAAATATAGCACAAGCCGAAGCACAGGTTAACCTGAGCCAACAGCTGTTTGATCGTCAAAAAAACCTTTGGGATCAGAAAATTGGCACCGAAGTACAATATCTGCAAGCTCAAACCGCATTGCAAAGTAATCAGAAAGCTTTGGCTTCATTAAAAAGGCAATCGGGTTTATATCGCATCATCTCGCCAATTTCTGGTACCGTAGATCAAATGGACCTGAAACTGGGGCAGGGTGCCACGCCGGGGCAAACAGGGATCCGTATTGTGAATGCCGACGTTTTAAAAGTTAAGGCCGATGTCCCCGAATCATATGCAAGTAGCGTAAATACCGGTAACGATGTTAAAATATTAATTCCGGATGCGAAGGACTCGTTGGTTACCAAGGTGACTTTTGCTGCTAAAGCTATCGACCCAACATCGCGTAGTTTCGGTGTGGAGGTCAAATTACCCCAGCGCAGCACACTTCGCCCTAATATGACCGCAATTTTAAAAATTGCTGATTATTCAAAAACAAATACCATAGCAGTGCCGGTTAAAGCTATACAGAAATCAGAAAACGGCGATCATGTTTTTGTTAATCAGAATGGTATAGCAAAACAGGTAAACGTAAAATCGGGTGTTACCTATGGTGGTCAAACAGAGATATTATCAGGCTTAAAAGCCGGTGACCAACTGGTTGTTGAAGGTGCAACTGAAATAGAAGACGGCGATAAGATCAAAGTTGTTCAGTCGGCCAATTAGTTATTAATCATTTGATCTGTTCATTATGAAAGATGTAAAAAAAGAATTTGGCCCTTCAAGCTGGGCCATTGATAACAAGACAGCCATCTATGTGCTCATGTTCCTGATCACTGCGCTTGGCTTGATAAGTTATAACCGTTTACCAAAGGAAAACTTTCCGGACATAGCACAATCAAAGGTGTTTATAACTACAACCTTTGCTGGTCAGTCTCCCCAAAATATTGAGAACCTGGTAACACGCCAGATTGAAAAGCAACTGAAATCTTTAAAGGGATTAAAGAAAGTAACCTCAAACTCGGTTCAGAACGTTTCTATTATCACAGCTGAGTTTCAAGCCAATATTGATATCAAGGATGCAAAAATAGATGTAAAGGACAAGATTGACCAAGCTAAGAAGGATCTCCCGCAAAATGATAATAATTATACCGATCCCGTTGTTTCGGATATCAATGTTGCGGATCTTCCAATTTTATATATCAATATATCTGGTAATTATGACCTGAAAAAGCTAAAGGAATATGCTGATATATTAAAAGATGAAATTGAAAGTTACAAGGAGATTTCAAAAGTTGATGAAGTTGGCGCTTTAACACCTGAAATTCAGGTTAATGTTGATATGAACAAGATGGCTGCCGCACAACTCAGCTTGCCAGATATTAGTACGGCTATTGGTTACGAAAATATTTTATCGTCAACGGGTACCGCTAAAACTGATGGCGTTCGCAGGACTATCGACATTAAGCAGGATTTCAAAAATGCCGATGAGGTAGCTGCCATGGTGATCCGTAACCCAAAAGGGCAGGCTGTTTATTTGAGGGATATTGCCGAGGTTAAAGATTCATTTTTAGAACAGGAAAGTTACGCAAGATTGAAAACCAATGATAATCCTAACTTCAAAAATGTAATTACCCTCAACGTTAGTAAGAGGGCCGGAGAAAACCTGATTGAGGCTTCTGATAAAATCAATGAGCTGATTAAACTAAAACAGAGAACAGTATTCCCTAAAGGCCTGGATATTGTTGTTACAGGCGATCAATCAGATAAAACGCGTACAACGCTTAACGACTTGATTAACACCATCGTTATTGGCTTCTTGCTGGTTACCGTTATCCTGATGTTCTTTATGGGCACAACCAATGCCATTTTCGTAGCATTGTCGGTACCATTGTCGTGTTTTATCGCGTTCCTTGTGATGCCCGCAATTGGCTTTACGCTTAATATGATCGTGTTATTTTCGTTCCTGCTGGCATTGGGTATTGTGGTGGATGACGCCATCGTGGTTATCGAAAACACACACCGTATTTTTGCAAATGGAAAGGTGCCTATTAAGGAGGCAGCTAAAATGGCTGCAGGAGAAGTGTTCCTTCCTGTATTTTCGGGTACCATGACCACTTTGGCTCCTTTTGTGCCGCTGGCTTTCTGGAACAGTTTGATCGGGCATTTCATGTTCTTCCTGCCAATCACATTAATCATTACCTTACTGGCATCGCTGGTAGTTGCTTATATCATTAATCCCGTATTCGCGGTTGATTTTATGAGGCCTCACCATGATGGTGAACATGATAACCCGAAATTTGACAGACCGACAAAACGCGCCATGATATTTTTGGCGATTGCTACAGTTATCGGTTATTTGATTAACGTGGGCTTTGGTAACCTGATGGTGTTGATCATGGTATTATACCTGATTAACCATTTCTTTCTGTTGCGTGTTATCGATAGGTTTCAGAAAAATGCCTGGCCTAAATTTCAAAACTGGTATGCCAAATGGCTTGAACGTGCCGTACACCGACCAATAACCGTTTTGGCAGGTACTATAGGCTTATTTATTTTTGCAATTTTTCTGATGGCTGTGCGGGGTAAAACACCAGAGTTTTTCCCATCGGGCGATCCTAACTTTGCTTATGTGTACATTACTTTACCTATCGGTACCGATCAGGCTTATACCAACGAAGTAACTAAACAGATAGAAAAGCGCGTTGCCCAGGTAGTTGAACCCGACAAAGATATTGTGTCGTCAGTTATTTCAAACGTAACAAAAGGCGTTACCGATCCTACTGATGAAGATCAGGGCGATTATGAAAATAAAGGTAAGGTTACTGTAGCGTTTGTAGAGTTTGGTAAGCGTAACGGTAAGGATACAAAAAAAGTATTGGCCAATATTCGCGCGGCAGTACAGGGAATTCCAGGGGCAAAAATAGCTGTTACGCAAGAAAATAGCGGTCCGCCGGTACAAAAGGACATCAGCATTGAAATTGTAGGCGATAACCTGGATACACTGGTGGCTACCGGTAACAGGCTTAAAAGCTACCTGGCTAAACAAAACATTGCAGGTATTGAAAACCTGATTGCCGACGTACAAAGTGATAAACCGGAAATTGTGTTTGACGTAGATCGTGAACGTGCCAACCGAGAAGGGGTATCTTCTCAGCAAATCAATCAAAACCTGTTTACCGCTATTTATGGTTGGAAAGCGGCCGACTTTCGCAATACACGCGAAGATGATTATAAAATTATGGTAAGAACATTGCCAAGTCAGCGTAGTAATATTGACGAGATCAAAAACCTGAAGATCACCTACCGTGATATGGCGATGAATGGTGCTATACGCCAGGTGCCGATTTCTGCCTTTACTGATGTTCGCTATACAACAACGTATAGCAATATCAAACGTAAGCAGCAACGCCGGGTATTAACACTTGGCTCAAATGTTATCAAGCCTAATAATCCAAACGAGGTTAACGCTAATATTTTAAAGGCGATAAACAATTTCAAAAAACCGGATAATGTAATTATACGCCAGGGTGGTGGCCAGGAAGACCAAATGGAAGCCATGACTTTCCTGCTTTCTGCACTTGGTGTGTCATTCGGGCTTATTCTCATTATTTTAATGATCCAGTTTAACTCAATTGGCAAAACGCTTATTATCATCAGCGAGATCCTCTTTAGTATTATTGGTGTATTGCTGGGCGTTACCGTATTCGGCATGACAATGTCTATTGTAATGACAGGTATCGGTATCATCGCATTAGCAGGTGTGGTTGTTCGTAACGGGATCTTATTGGTTGAGTTTACCGATATGCTGTTGGAGCAGGGGGTAAGCATCCATGACGCAGTAGTTGAAGCTGGTCATACCCGTATGACACCTGTATTGTTAACCGCAACTGCTGCTATTTTAGGCTTAATACCTTTGGCAGTTGGTTTCAATATCGATTTCGTAGGCTTGTTCACTCACTTTGAACCGCATATCCACTTTGGTGGTGATAACGTTGCTTTCTGGGGGCCGCTGGCCTGGACAATGATCTTTGGTTTAGGTTTCGCTACCATTATTACCCTGATCCTTGTACCATGTTTATACCTGATCCGCTATAACCTGAAAGCAAGATTGTACGGCAAAAAATCGGTTGAAGCTAAACATGTTGAGGTATTAGAAACAGAAGCTGTCTAAAAAATAAAGAGCCATCAGTAACAAACAGCCGCTGTCGAAAGATTGCGGCTGTTTGTGTTACTAATGACCGCTCTAAATGAAACATAATAATGTATTTATGGTTCTTTAGGCAAACATTTATCACAACCATGAAACTTAAAACATCAAAACCGCTTTGGCCTGTGATAGGCCTTGGTACGTTAGCCGGTATGCGTACCTTATCTGCCCCTGTTGTAATCACGCATATATTAAGTCATCGTCCGTCAAAGCAACTGGAAAAATCTCCGTTAAGGTTCATGCAATCAACAACCGCAGCTACTGTTTTAAAGATCTTATCAGTTACTGAACTCATTGCGGATAAATTACCCTCCACTCCAAATCGTATAGAGCCCGCCGGGGTAGCAGCAAGGTGCTTATCAGGCGCTCTGGTCGGCGCCAGTATTTATAAAGCTGTTGGAGGTAAAACATTAACCGGAGCGGTGATAGGAGGGATAGCGGCAATAGCAGCAACTTACGGGAGCTACTTCTTGCGAAAACACACAGTTAAGGCAAATCATATTGCCGACCCGGTAATTGGCGCAATTGAAGACGCTTTGGTAATAGGATCGGGCTTTGGCTTAAGTAAGCTAACCTATGCCCCGGTTGCAGGCTGAACATATTTTTCAAGTTCGCCCAGGTTGCTGATCTCATTACGCGACCGGGGCAGGCTGTCAGGATAGTTCTTTTGAATAAAGGTTACCAGGTTTTCACGAATATAACAGCGGAGGTCAAATGCGTCCGATGAGGTGCGGGAGCTCATTAGCACCCTTATCTCGATAGTATGTTCTTTAACATCGGTTACCTGCACTACTTTAACCCGCTTATCCCATAAGTTTGATTTAACTATCAGGCGTTCAAATTCTTCGCGTATGGCATTAATAGGGGCGGTATGGTCCATATATAAGAATACAGTGCCCAGTATATCTGCCGATGTCCGCGTCCAGTTCTGAAAGGGTTTTTGAATAAAATAATTGATGGGGAGTATCAGCCTCCGTTCGTCCCAGATCTTTAAAACCACATAAGTAAGGGTGATCTCTTCCACGCGGCCCCATTCGCCCTCCACAACTAAAACATCATCAATACGAATAGGCTGTGTAAAAGCTATCTGAAAGCCGGCCAGCAAATTACCTAATGAGCTTTGCGCTGCGAAGCCAACTATGATACCGCCTATACCAACACCGGTAAGTAAACCGGTACCTATCTTACGCATACTTTCAAAGCTGAGCAATATAATGGCAATTGTTAAAAAGATAATTGTCACCACAATGATCTTACGTATAAACTGGATCTGGGTACGTACCTTACGCTCCTTCAGGTTATCCACTTTATTAAGGTCGTAAGTATGATAGATATAATCTTCCAGGATTCGTACCGAACGTACAAGCAGTCCTGCGAAAGATATGGTAAGTAAAATTTCAAAAGTTTTATCAAGAGGCCTGTAATAAACCGGATTCATTCGCATTAATGGCGAAAGTATATTGAATAGAAACAACGGAATGAAGTAAGCCACGGCCGGCCCGAGGTTAACCAGTATCGATCTTAAGATTGAGTAGGATGCATCTGTTTTTTTTGCATAAAATTTAAACAGCCGGGTTATTATGAATTTTATAATCAGGCCAACAAGTACCGCTACCAGCGCGATGATCAGGTTCCAGGCAAATGATGGTATGCGCTGTGAAAATGTAAGCAGGTCGGGGGATAAGCTGTTTTCAATATTCATAGCAAGGCAAATGTTTTCTACAGTAAAATAGTTGGAATGTAAAATTGTTTTAGCAAATGCCACTGTACCGGGTGCGGTTACACATGTTTAATGAATTTTTGATAGTTTTGTTAAAAAAGTCAGGAAATCGATTGTGTTGACTTTTTGTTTACCTGTTTAAATAAAACTTAACGAGCACATGGCAGCAGTGAATGACCAGCAGGATATTAAAAGAGAAAAAATTTTAGAGGCCTCGCACCAGCGCTTTTTACATTACGGTTATTCAAAAACTACCATGAACGAAATAGCCGGCGATCTTTCTATGTCAAAGGCCCTGCTTTATTATTATTTTCCGGATAAAAGCCAGTTGTACATTGCTGTAATGCGTAAGCTTGCTACTGATTATCTTAAAACACTTGAAAACAGGCTAAATACATTTACCAATTTAAAAGAAGCTTTCACCTTCCAGGTAAATACCCATCATGAGTTTATAGTAAACAATTATAACTTTTTTGATTTTTTCAGGCTTAACGAACAAAACCTCCCCGAAACCATCTGGCAAATAGTTAGTGAAGTGCATAGTGCCGAACTAAACCTGTTGAGCAATGCTATTAAGTCGGAAGTTGGAAAAGGAGCCATTAAGCCTGTAGAAAATCCTGAAGAAGTTGTTGATGTATTGATGGATGCCTTGCACGGCATCAGGGTTGGGGCTATATCTCAAAAGAAAACCAACTTTCCGCGTAAGGAGCACCTGGAAGAAATTCACCATAAAAAACTCCTCCTGCTTGATATTTTTATCAAAGGATTGATGTACTAAAGTCATCTTAAAGTATAAATACCCCATACTGTCAGTTAGCCGTCAAATGAATTGGCTGTTGAATATTGTGGCTGTTATTTATGGGTACATTTGTACCTGCAAATAATTTAATAGCCAGGTGATTACCTCCCTGTTTAAGTTATTTATAAAATACTTCTTTTTTAAGAGGTGATTGTTTTAGAGTGATTTAGCCTGCATAGCTTTTGCTGTGCGGGCTTTTTTATGGGTTGATATTTGTACTGATAGCAATATTGCCGGTCAATATTTTATGTACCGGGCATGCATTTGCTATTTTTAATAACCGATCTCTTTGTTCGTTATTTACTTCGCCTTTAAAGCTGATTTTAGTTTCAATACGTGTACCGCTTAAAGTCTTAAACATTTCAACATCGGCTTTAATTTCCTCAATAGGCCAGGTTTTACGGTTAATGTACATGCGCAGGGTGATCACAGTGCAGCTTGCAAGGCTCGCCAGTAATAAGCTAAATGGGCTCATGCCTGTATTGCTGCCTTCAGCTTCAAGGGGTTCATCGGTTATAAGGCCATGCCCACCGCTGTTAACTACTGTTTGATATTGAGTGAGTCCTATAAATGCAGTAGCTGTTTCTATTAACTCAATTCCGGTTTCTTCCATAAGGCATATAATGATGATGTAGTAGCATTGGTAAATTTACGCTTACTCTTTAGCCCAAAGTCATAATGCTAAGTTAAGAAAAGCGAAAACCCGACTTTCAACTTCCGATTTAATACTTCTGACTTTGTTATTCGGGTGTTTCGTTAATATCAACCAGGTTCCAGTTCTTTTTCAGAAATTTGGGGCCGCCGTTATATTTCAGGATCACTTCAAAATTAGTACGGTTTGTTTCTCCCTGGCTATCTGTTGAAAGAACATATGATTTGATAATAAAAACAGAGTCGGCCTTTTTGCCAAACTGATATCTATCATCGGGAAAGGAGATATTTCCCGAACGTATGGTTGGGATTACAAATTCCTTCGCAATTTTATAGGCGTCATCGGCATTAGGCATTTTGCTAAACGAAAGTACCTCCGTAACACCACCGGATATGGCAAATTTTACCATAATAAAAATAAATACTATACCAGCGATGATAATGGCATATACGCCTTTCATAGCGCGCTTTTTTTTAAGCTGCTTTTCTTTAAGATAAGTTTGAGTCATTAGTTTAAAAAGGGTGCAATAAAAGTAGCAATTTAATTGATGAATAAGCTGGCCCTCTTTTTAAGTAGAAATTATGGCTGATGGCCAAAGAATAAATAAGCAATAAAAATCGCCGCAATAACGCCGGCCAAATCGGCTATAAGCCCGGCCGGGATAGCGTAACGTGACTTTTTAATACCTACCGAACCAAAGTATAAAGCAACGATGTAAAAAGTGGTATCAGCCGAACCGTTAAAGATCCCGGCAAGCCGTCCGGCAAATTTGTCAACACCAAAATTTTGCATTACCGTTATCATCATGCCTTTTGAGCCCGAACCGCTTAATGGTTTAAGATAAGCCACAGGCATAGCATCTACAAAGCGAGTATCTAAATTAAACTGAACGCAGACCCAGCGTAACCCTTCATTCATATAATCCAACGCGCCGCAATTCCTGAACACGCTGATCCCAACCAACATAGCTACCAGGTAAGGGATTATTTTAACAGATGTTTCAAAACCTCCCTTGGCACCTTCTACAAAAACTTCAAATACGTTTACCTTCTTTACAAGCCCTCCCACAATAAATATTACCGGTATGGTAAACAACATCACATTACTGATAACAGATGATACCATACTGATCTGCTCTTTGGTTAGCTGGGTGGTAAAATACCATACTACCAGTAATATAAATGTAGTAACGCCGCCAAGCCAGCCAATAATTACCCTGTCAAAAAGATTGATCTTTTGTTTGATAGCCACTGCTATAAGTCCCGCTACTGTAGCTACGTATGTTGCGATAATGCAGGGTAAAAATACTTCAGCAGGATCTTTGGAGTTGAGGATTGCCCTTTGCGCTATAATGGTAACAGGTAATAACTGCAAGCCGGATGTATGCAGCACCAGGAACATGATCTGGGCGTTTGATGCTCTTTCCTTGTCGGGATTAAGCTCCTGCAGGCTGCCCATCGCTTTTAAACCGAGCGGTGTAGCTGCATTATCGAGGCCCATTAAATTGGCCGAAAAGTTCATCATCATATGGCCTGTGGCAGGGTGATCTTTCGGCACATCCGGGAACAAGCGGCTAAAGAACGGCCTCACTATCCTTGATAAAAAATTAATTGCCCCTGCTTTTTCGCCAATGTTCAGAATGCCGAGCCAGAATGCCATAGAGCCAATCAGTGGCAAAGCGATATCCATCACTGACGATTTTGAAGAATTAAATAACCCTTCAACCAATAATTTGAAGGCTTCTGTATCGCCAAAAAAAACTAATTTTATGAGTGAAACTACAAATGCAATTACAAAAAAAGCTATCCAGATATAGTTAAGCGCCATAGTAATGTTTAAGGCTTTGAAGTTAGTGCTTTTGTAGTTTAATATGAAATGCTGATATTACTACCAATGCAACCAACCGATTTATGAATAACACTATCAATAAATTAACCGAAACTATTCAAAACGTACGGCAGTTAAAAGGCCGCGATATTGACTGGGCCTATAAAGCATCGCCCGCTAAATGGTCAAAAAAAGAGGTGATCGGCCATTTGATTGATAGCGCACAAATTAACCTTCAACGCTTTGTACGCTGTACTTATGAAGAAAACTTCAAGCTTACCTATGAACAGGTTGAATGGGTCGCCGCCGCCCGGTACCAGGATGCTGATGCTGAACAACTAATAGATCTTTGGGTATTATTAAACCTTCAAATTGTACGGGTTTTAACAAATTATCCGACCGGCAGGTTAAGCGCGAGTTGTGACAACAGCAAACAGGAGCCTAACCTGCAAACTGTTGAATGGCTTGCTGCCGATTATGTTGATCACATGCTCCATCACCTTAAAAATATTTTGTAATGGCAGGTTATTCAGCTACGCCCCTGGCAAAAAAACTCGGCATAAAAGCAGGTGGGAAGCTGTTGCTTGTTAACGCACCTGATTATTACCTGGATCTGTTTAGCGACATGTCTCCTGATGTTTATTTTACAGATGATATTTCATTTGAAAATGATGTGATCCATTTTTTTAGTAAAAGCGCGGATGAATACCGGATTAAGCTGCCCGAACTGATGAAACAAATAAAACAGGATGGCATGCTCTGGGTTTCCTGGCCAAAAAAGGCTTCAAAAGTAGTTACTGATATTACAGAAGATTTGATCAGGAACTTTGCTTTGCAAATGGGGTTGGTTGATATCAAGGTTTGCGCGGTTGATGAAGTGTGGTCGGGTTTGAAGCTGGTGATCCCCGTTAAAAACAGGAAATATGTGGTATAGGTCATTTTTAGTTAAAACCAGTTAAACAAACGGCACTGCGTTTTAGCATAAGCGCTTAATTGTATAACTTAGCACAATAATACCTGATAATATGGCTCAGATTGAATTAAAACGTGTACATGGCGATTTTGGCTTTGAAGCTGTTGACGCTAACGGGCACACCGTAAAAATGGACAGTAGTCCGGAAAGTGGCGGCCAGGATTTTGGCGTCCGCCCAATGCAAATGCTTTTAATGGGCCTGGCCGGTTGCTCGGCAATTGATGTGATCAGTATCCTGAAAAAACAGCGCCAGGAAATAACCGACTATAAAATGGTTGTTAATGGCGAACGTGAAGCCGGTAAAGAACCTTCGTTATGGAAGGATGTGGATATTGAATTTCATATTTATGGCAATGTTGATGAGGATAAAGCTGTGCGTGCTGCCGAACTTTCTATTAACAAATACTGTTCAGTTGCTGCAACACTTGCAAAAGCCGGTGCCGAAATTAAGTGGAAAGTAATTGTTCATCCTGCTGAATAATATATTTATTACCCAGTAAAATATCAAATGGCGGAACAGGAAGTATCTATTAAAACAGTTCACCTGTTCCCCCTTTTAGACCAAAAGCTAATAGAACTGCTTAAGTCTTTATCAGCCGACGACTGGAACAGGCCTACATTAGCAAAACTTTGGACGGTAAAGGATATTGCCGCTCATTTGCTTGATGGTAACATACGCGTCGTTTCTTCCTCTCACCAATTTGCCGGCGATCCCTCTTCAAATCCCATTAATAGCTATAGCGATTTAGTTGATTTTTTGAATGGATTAAATGCTACCTGGGTAAATGCAATGAGGCGTGTAAGCCCGCAGTTGCTTACCGACCTTTTAGAAACTACAGGCAAACAATACAGCAAAATAATGGCTGCTGCTGATTTGTTTGCACCTGCACCATTTTCAGTAGCCTGGGCAGGTGAAGATGAATCCGTTAACTGGTTTCACATAGCCCGCGAATACACCGAAAAGTTTCATCATCAACAACAGATCCGCGAAGCGGTTGGCAAACAAGGTATCCTAACTGCCGAATTGTTTTATCCCTGCATCGATACCTTTATGTGCGGACTGCCGCATGCATATCGTACGGTCAACGCAAACACCGGTGTGTTAATTCAAATTATTGTAACTGGCGAAGCCGGAGGTAACTGGTACCTGCTTAAAATGGCTGAGGGCTGGACACTCACCAAAAATGCCGGATCTGTGCCGGATACTATAGTGACTTTATCGCCTGATATTGCCTGGAAGGTTTTTACTAAAGGGATCAATCCGCAAACAGCGTTGGGAGCATCTAAAATCAGCGGCGATATTAACCTGGGCGAAAATTTGTTTAATATGGTTGCTGTGATGGCTTAACAACCATTTTGTTTATTTACTCTTTAAGTGTACAAACTGTATTCTTTTTAACTCATTAACCAATTTATACAAAAAATTAAGAATTTGACTGTGATTGCTTGTTTAAAGCAACCTTAATCGCGTTATAAAAACATAAGTATTTGACTTAGTTAATCAGCATTTTATATCAAATTTCATATGCTTTTTTTGTTTAAGTAGCCTGCCTTTTGGCAATGAGCTTTCTGGTTTGATAAATATTGATGGCATCAATGTTGGATTAACCAGTGTACGTTTTACTTGAATGTTAAACGTATAATTAAACATATAAATATGAAAACAAATTTAAAAAAAGCCTCATTGCTTCTTACAGGAGTTATGATTAGCGGTAAATTATTCGCTCAGTCGACAGATACCTCAGCTACAGCAAAAGATTACGTGAGACCCTTTTCGGGTGGTGGTGAACTGCGCACCTGGTCAATAGGTGTACATGGCGGTTTGTTAACCCCTTTTACCATATTTGGACGCAACAACAGACAGGATTTTACCAGCCCAACCGAACAGTTTGGCTACGGCGGGTACATTAAAAAACAAATATTGCCATCTTTAGGCTTGCAAGCCGACTTCCTTCGCGGTAAATTAACTTCATCAAACAGTCAGCCCAACGCAATAGGTACTTCTCCTTATGATTCATACTCTACTAAATTTAACTGGTCGGCAGCTTTAAGCGCTAACATTACGTTGGCTAACATCAACTGGCGTCATGAAAAGCCGTTTATTCAGCCTTACTTAACCGCGGGCGTTGGTAATATGAACTTCACACCAAGGATCACCCCGGTTGGCGGTCAACAGGAAAATTTTAAGAAAACCGATAATGGCCACATCAATGAATTGTTTATCCCCGTTGGCTTAGGTTTGAAATTTGATCTTGCACCGGGTATAAACCTTGATTTAGGTTACCAGGTTAACTTTGTACAGGCCGATAATCTTGACGGATACAACCAGGGCGCGGGTGATGACAGGTTTTCATACGCGCATATTGGTTTGGAATTTGCCCTTGGCAGCAAGAAAAAACACCAGATGGCAACCCATAACCCGGTGTCATCAATGCGTACAGAGTACCAATGGGAAAACCAGCGTACCCGTGCCGAATTACAGCAACAGATAGACGCTGAAAAAGCTAAAAACGCGCAGCTGGCCAGCGACCTTGCAACAACCAACGCCAACCTCGCCAAATTAACTACCGACAGCGACGGTGACGGTGTTGTGGACGTAAACGATAAATGCCCTAATACACCTGCGGGGCAAAAGGTTGATGGTTCAGGCTGTCCTTTGGCTAAACCAGTAGTGTATGTTACCGAAGAAGATAAGAAAGTGGTTAAAGACGCTATCAAAAATCTTGAGTTTGATTTGGGTAAAGCTACCATTCGTGCGCATTCATATCCAAGTTTGGATAGGGTAGCACAGTTATTGGTTGATAAAAACTTTAGCCTAAAACTTGCTGGCCATACTGACAACACAGGTTCGGCTGATTTAAACATGCGTTTATCAAAAGATCGTGCTGAATCGGTTAAATCATACCTCGCAAGCAAAGGTGCAAATCCATCGCGTATTGAAGCAACCGGCTATGGTCAAACACAGCCAATAGCTACAAACAAAACAGCTGCAGGCCGTCAGGCTAATCGCAGGGTTGAATTTACCTTGTATTAACAAAGGTTGTTAAACCTTATATAAGTAAAAAGCTGCTCAATTGAGTGGCTTTTTTGCTTTCATATTTAGCAACCAAACCAGGTGATTGTTTGAATAGCCAGGATTTTGATCAGTTCGCCAATACCATCATCCTGTTTAATTTCCTATAGCAGGAGCGGGTAATGGTGGTGCTACCAGGAAATCGTCAATAGTGATCAAGTGTTTAGCATGAGCGGTCATTTTTATTGCAAATTGATCTGTTTTTATTTATCCGTGACATCAATAAGCAACGTTATTTAATATCAGTGTAAATTAAAACAAAGTCATTTTAAAGATTACCTAACATAACCGTTTATTGCAACAGGTGGTGAATAATATCCGCTTTTCAGTTAAAGGTTAAAGTTTATATACAGCCAGCAACTCATGAGCGTGTCAAACTGACTTTTTTATGACTTTTTTAATTACAAATTAAGAAACAGCTCTTGTTATCACTTGTTCAAATCATACATCTCATTATTATATAAATTAGCTATGAAAGCAATCCTGGTAGTTCACAATCTCAGAAAAGAAAGCAATTATGCACTTACTTACGCCAGTAATTTAGGCAATAAATTAAAAACCAAAGTAATTGTTATGAACACGGTACCCGAACCGATGAGTGTCCAGTTATCTGATACTATCATGCAGGATATATTTGATAATGAGGATTTTAGTTTTAAAGATCAAAATAAAGGCACCGAAAATATAGTTTTCCTTAACTATCTGGATACTTTGGGGATGTCGCTCCACGCAATTACAGCTAAATATGATATAGGTTTAATTATCAAAGGGGTTAGCGGAACCGCAAAAGAAATTAATGAACAGCTTGTGCCTGTTTTAAATCATTCGTGCTGCCCCTTGCTGGCCGTTCCGGAAGGTGCGTCATTCAATATTACAAATATGGGATACCTTGCCGATCTTCGTTATGCCCAAAAGGATATTGTAAGTTTTTTAAATAAAATGAGTGAAGCAATGGGTGTAAAGGCATCGCTTTTTAATATAACTGAATTGGGATTACCCCACATGCATAGTGATTATGCTGATGCTGTGTTCAGGCAATTGTTCTCTGGTTCAAGACTGAACCTTGTGAATATTAAAGAGCGGGATATCATGAAAACCGTTGATGTGCTGGCCAATATAATGCGGGTTGATTTTTTTGTATTGAGCAATCGCAGCTCTCAATTAAACGGGCTGTGGGATTGGGAGAATATGGAGAATGAAGAACATGCCCACCTACCGGCGCTTATCTTTCCATGCTAAAAATAGCACAATATAAAGGGAAGATACTGTGATCGATCTTCCCTTTATATATTCAACTTAGCTTTTTATAAAACATAAACACCATTTGTTTTCAGTATTTTGCTGAAAAACAATAAATGCCCCGGCAACGCGTTTTGCCAAAATTCCCAGGTATGGCCTCCTGGCTGTTCGGAATAATCATGTGGGGTATGGTTATAAACTAATCTGCGGTGTAATTCACGGTTGGGCTCAAGCAAAAAGTCATCAACTCCGATATTAATAACCAATGGCAATCCGTTTTTTCGGATCTGATCGGCCATGTTCACAACGGAATATTGCAGGTAAGTATCGGGCGTCATAGGCCCCCAAATCTTATCAAGCATTTTGGTAAGCATCTCAAACCTATCGGGAGGAAGTTTCCAGGTGGTCATATTTGGGTCGAGGGCTCCGCTCATACTCCCCGCTGCTGCAAAAAGTTCCGGATGCCTGGTTGAAAGATACAACGAGCCAAATCCTCCCATAGATAAGCCGGTGATAAACCTGCCTTTTTTATCATTAACGGTGCGGTATTTGCTATCGATAAAAGGAATGACTTCTTTAATGATATAAGTTTCAAATTTGCTGTTAGGATCAATCGGGCTATCAACATAATAACTAAAGATTTCACCTTCAGGCATTACAATAATGATGTTGTATTGGTCAGCAAGGTCTTTTACCAACGATTTATCCGGTGTTTTCAGCAGCCAGTCATCAAAATGGCCATAGCCTCCGTGCAGCAAGTACAACACCGGAAAATTGGCTTTGCTTTTTCCATATGTTTTAGGGAATGCAATAGCCGCTTTATAAGTTTTGTTCATTGCCACGCTTGGGATCTGCACCGTATCAACTTTAGCTGCAAAAACGCAGGCACTGCAAAACAGCAGGGTAAATATTAAAACTACTCTTCTCATTTACTTATGGTTTTGGTGCTGAGGCTACTATTTTTAATAATTCATCATCAGGGTGGTTTTTAACTGTGCATTGGTTATCCAGTATCATAGTTGCACCATTTTCGGCAGTGTATGCAGGCCATTTAGGTAACGACGATGTATTGGGGGTGCCGGTTTTGGCAAAATTTATCCAAGCGCTGCTTATTTTATCGGCAAGGGCATATGCTTCCTTACCGCCGCCGGTCATTTCCTGGCAGCGCGCTATATTGTTAAACTGGAAAGCAATATCCATACAGTGCATAGCTTTATACATGCCTCCATTTACGGGCGATTGCCAGGTAAACAAGTACATATACACAGGGGCAGCACCGCTAACAGCCTTTTCATTGGCTTGTTTAATAGCTAATGAGCGGAAGTTAAATTCAATATCGGTATATTCTGATGGTTTTGAAATTGTGGGATATGCTTTTTGCGCGGCGGCGATGTAAGCATCTGTTTTATCGCCATACTTCTTTTGGAGACTGGCCTTTAACTCATCCATAGTTTGGCTTTTAGGGCCAGGTATAAATGGAGCGAATTCGTTTTTGGTAGTACCTACCAGCAGCGGGATATTTTTCGATAGTTCTTTAGCTGCCGGGTCTGATGGTTGATAAGGAAGAAAATCGCCGTCTAAAGCAGGCCCCCAGCCGTTCATGGTTTTGCCCTCTTTTTTCAAATCGGCCGAAACCCTACGCATGGCTTTTTTTCCCGCCTCATTTAATACATCATAAGGCAGTTTTTGAAGGGAATCAACCTGTGAAGGCTGCAGGTGAAGTTCTTCCAATAATGCAGCGGCAACTTTTTGGGTAACCGGTTTTTCGTTAAAATTGGTAATATAGCTGCCGCTTTCAACAATGGCGTTTTTAAATAAACCTTTTACTGACGGCGCGTTCATCAAACAGGTAACCTTACCGCCGCCGCCCGACTGTCCAAAGATGGTCACATTATCAGGATCGCCGCCAAACTGGGTTATATTTTGTTTTACCCATTCCAGGGCCAATTTCAAATCAAGCAGGCCCGCGTTTGCAGAACTTTTATATTTATCGCCATAGGCCGAAAGATCAAGAAAACCCAAAATGTTTAACCTGTGATTTACCGATACCAACACCACATCGCCTTTTTTAGCCAGGTTTTCACCATCATATGACGGAAGCTCAATTGATGAGCCGGCAGTAAAGCCGCCGCCATGCAGCCAAACCATTACCGGGCGTTTTTTGCCATCGTTCAGTTTCTGTGTCCATACATTGAGCGACTGGCAGTGTTCATTTGAATAACCCAGATCATGCTGAAAGGCAAATTCAAATTCGTCGTTAACAGTTGTGGTTGGATCGGTAGGACATACCGGACCGTAAGTTTTTGAACTGCGTACATCTGTCCATGGCGCAGGTTTTTCGGGCGCCATAAAGCGATCGGCTTTGGCGTAGGGGATACCTTTAAATGTAAAAATGCCATTGTGAAGATAGCCTTTTACTTTTCCGCTTTCGGTTGATGTTACAGCAATACCGCTCCCGGCAACAACCGGTTCGTTGTTGCTTTGGCAAAACGCCGTTACGGGTAAAAAGCAAATGAGTAAAAGCAGCATGAGGGTACTGTTTTTTTTCATAATTGTATTTGGTTAAATTGGTTTACACTTCGCGATCCGAAACTGGCTTCCGGAATTGAAAGATAGTTAATTACCAATAATTGGCGAGGATCTTTATCCACTGGCAATAGCTATTGTGTAAATATAACACAATGGATTCGCCAAATACAACTATATCATACTTTTTACTTTAAAAAAAATCAGCTAAAACGGAGTTAGTTTTTATAATTATAATGCATAGCTATCCTTGTACCGCTGCATCGAAGTTTCAAATATTTCCTTTGCATTGCCCTCAATATCCTGGTTTTCAAATGCGCCGTAAATGGTATCAAAATCAATATGGGATGCTTTTTTGTAAGCCTTTTCAAATTCATCGCGCGGCAGCATGATTATATTAGGATAGCTGTACATGATAGCGATATGCTGCTTGCTCCTGCCTATATTAAAAGTATCGCCGCAAAGCATGGCGCCCTTGGTGGTTAGTTCCGGAACATGCAGTACACAACTACCGGCAAAATGTCCGCCGATGTGTACTATGTTGATCCCGTCCCAAAGTTGCATGCTATTACCATCCCACAGCCGGGTGTGCCGGGTTTTAAATGGTACCCATTCTGCATCATTTTGGTGGATGTAAATGGGGCAGTCAAATTCGGACGCCCAGTCATTCATGTTGCTGTAATAGTGAGGATGTGAAAATGCTATGGCCTTTAAGCCACCAAGGTTGTTTATAAAATCAATTGTAGGTTTATCCAAATAGGGAATGCAATCCCACAAAATATTGCCGTTGGGTGAAACAAGCAATAACGCCCTTTGAGCTATGGCAAATTCAGGTGTTATTTTCAGGGCGTATAATTGCTCATTTAACTGGGTTATTTTTATGTTGCGGTTTTTAAGTTCAATTGTTTCCGTCCATAACTGGCCGCTTTCAGGAACATACTGGCGGTCATCTGTACAGATCGGGCAAAACTCCGGCACGCCGGGATTGGCTAAAAACTGGGTGCCGCATGTGCTGCATATGATGGTTTTGTTCATAGTTTTATAAAGTTTTATTTAGGGAGATGATTTTAGATCCGGTAAGCTATTTTAGCCAATGCTTTGATCTGCTCTAAATCGGAAGCCGGATTGAGGCGATTGCAGTTACCTGCTTGTTCAACTATTTTGGTCACAGGCTTTTTAAACTTAAGCTTCCCGTATTTTGAAAGATTAACAAGCAGTACACTAAGTAAGATCACAATTAACCCCAAAAACTGCATTAACGAAATGCTTTCATGTGCAAAGCAAACCCCAAGTAGTACGGCGATAACCGGATTTACATACGAATGGGTGCTCACTTGCGTTGCAGGCCTTACCTGCAGTAGCCATACGTAAGCGCTGAATGCCCCAATTGATCCGAATATGATAAGGTAAACGATAGCTATCCATGACTGAGCCGGAACGGTAGCGAGATCAAATCCGTTAAACTCCCGGTGAATAATGGCAGCCGGTACAAAAGCCAAACCGGCAATGATCATTTGCCAGGATGTATTTACCCTTGCCGGAGCTGTACCGCCCCGCTTTTTTGAATATAATGATCCTGCCGACCACGCAACAGGACCTGCCAGTAACAATAGTAATCCTGTTAATTTAGCATGGTCCATGGTACCGGTAACCGATTTTAGGAAGGCTTCACCAAAAAGGAGCAGGATCCCCGCAAAGCCGATAATGAGGCCGAATATGGTTGATTTATTTTTGAGGTTTACCCGCCAGTTAGCTTTATCTAATATGATGAACCATATCGGGTTTACGGAAATCATAATGGCAACCATGGCACTGGGGATATTGCGCTCGACCCAGATCACTATACCTGTAGCTATGAATAGGGTAAGCAGTCCGCAGATACCGGAGGTGATGATATCGCGCTTAACAAATATGTTGTCGCCCTTAATGTAGCACCAGCCAAGTAATAAAATACCCGCGGTAAAAAAACGCAATGCACCCATCAGCATGGGAGGGAAGCCCTGAATTGCCATTTGTATAAAGAAATAGGTTGACCCCCATACTATATAAACAGTAGCAAAGGCTATGATCACTAAAAGGGGTGATGCTTTTGTATTTGCTGTAATTGCCATGATTATTTTATTGGTTAAAGATGTTTGCTGATTAGTTGGCTTGCAATGATTGGTAAGCCGTAAGCTTTTTGTTCACAATATGTGCGGCAAACCATTTATCTAAGCTCCACGAATATTGGGCTGTCCCGGCCAGCAGAAAACTTGCGGCGCTCAAAGTAAAAACTGAATAACCCAGGGGCGATTCGATGCCGAAGGAAATTGCCATCGAGATAGCAAAACATAAACTAAGTACGCCGCTGCCGATAGCTGCCATGCGGGTAAATAAGCCAAGGATGAGTAATAAGCCAAAACCGCCTTCGCCAATGGTTGCAATAGTTGCCAGCGGATTTATGATGCCATTGGGTAGGAAACTCATTACCTGTTTGGCATAGGCAATAAAATGTTTCCAGTCGCCCCAGCCAACGTGTGCGTGACCGTTTGGGCCAAATAAGCCGAGGCGGTCGGCTACTTCCCACAGGTAGCTTACTCCAATGGCTAACCTTAGGTATATGGATGATATTTTTTGATTGAGTTGCATAAGTTTTTTTTTGATGATCAAAAATACCATGCTTTTGGACTATACTTGTAGTCCAGAAAATAGATTAAAGATAGTCCAGTATGATGCTCATCGAAAGTTTACTAAGTGTAAATAAAAGCAGCCAGGTGCCCGTCTATTTGCAAATTAGCAACGGTATTATCAATTATATCAGGCAGGGGACCTTAAAACCAGGCTCTGCGCTTCCTGCCAGTCGTGCGTTGTCGGCGTCGTTAAACGTACATCGTAAAACAGTAGTAGCAGCTTATGACGAACTTTATGCGCAAAGCTGGGTTGATGTTATATCGCGTAAGGGGATTTACGTCGCTAAAAACCTGCCCGATGTTACACCCCGGCCTATTGAAAAAGCTGTTCTGAAACATAGCCTGGCAAATGAAACTTCGTTCAATGTTGATGATAACAGGATCAACCCTCAGCGCATGTTTGTGGATATGCCTGATGGCAATATTACGTTTACCGAAGGGTTTCCAGATACCCGCATTGCGCCTGTCGACCTGATGGTGCGCGAATACAGACGGATGGCAGGTTATCATTTTACGCATAAATACCTGATGTACGGGCTGGAGCAGGGTTCCGAAAATTTAAGGAACGAACTTGCCCGTTTTTTGGGTGAAACCCGTGGCCTGCATGTAACACCTAATGATATTTTAATAACCAAAGGCGTTCAAATGGCACTTTACCTGTGCGCACAGGTACTGATTAATAAAAATGATATTGTAATTGTAGGTAACCCAGGCTACAGTGGTGCAAATGAGGTGTTTGAGCAAGCGGGCGCCAGGTTGGAATTTGTTCCTGTGGATGACTACGGTATTGATATTAATGCTGTTGAAACTATTTGTAAAGCACAAAAGGTGCGTATGCTTTATGTGGTGCCGCATCATCATCAGCCTACTACGGTAACGCTGAGCTCGGAGAGGCGTATGCGTTTACTCGAACTGGCAGCAAAATACCAGTTTGCCATTATTGAAGATGATTACGATTTTGACTTTCATTATACAAGCGGCCCTATTTTACCGCTGGCCAGTGCAGATTATTATGGCAATGTAATATATGTGGGTTCATTTTGCAAAACCATCGCGCCGGGCATTCGTATTGGCTTTATGGTAGCGCCGGCTAATTTTTTACTCCAGGCCACCCGCTTACGCAGGCTGATTGACCGCCAGGGGGAGCACCTGTTAGAAGAAGCTATGGCAAGTTTATTAAAGAACGGAGACATTGGCAGGCACCTTAAAAAAGCCAATAAACTGTATCACGAACGGCGGGATATTCTTTGCAAATTACTGCAGGAGCAATTGGGCGATTATATTTCCTTTAAAATACCATGTGGCGGTTTTGCCATATGGGTTAAATACCTCCATGATCTGGACACTGCCGTTGTTTCAGAAAAAGCTAATGAACTGGGGCTGTCTATAGGTGCGGGGCATGATTATTATTATGATAAAACATTTAAACACAGCTTTGTACGGATAGGGTTTGCCTCATTAAACGAAAAGGAAATGCATGAAGCAGTAAATATCTGGAAAAAGGCCATTCTTAAAAGTCTTCCAAAAGTTTAAAAGTTTGGCATAGGGTTAAATGCTTTGATTTGCATAGTTTTAATGATGTTAGTGTCATGCTTTGTCAGTGAGTGTCAGGTTTTTAAGCTAATGATTTTCTGCCAAAATTTGCGTTTGTCATGTGGGTGACAAATTGTCGGTTATTTTTTTCAAAATTGCTAAGCAGTAAATTATTCAACATTCAGGGTGATTTTTTTTACGGAAAAATGTTTGTGAAAGGATTTTTTACGTCCTAAAGTCTTATGTGAAAATAGCGTACGAAATAAATTTCTCTTTACATAAATTTCTGCTGGTTTAGCTGTTTTTAGGAAAATAATCTACCGAAAAATGGTTAAATGATTTTTTATATATCAATTCGGCCTTCTTTTTTTATCGATAAGGGTAAAAAACGAAATAAAATTTAGAAAACTTCCGTTTTTGAGCACGGTTTTTAAGAAAGCCTAATTTTAAAAAATGACGTTTTTGGCTTAAAGTATTGATTTATAGGCTTGATTTTTTAATGGCATGTTTTTAGCCGAACCCGTGGCAGGAATGCTACAATTGTTCTTACATCCCTGCCACGGCGTGCCTGTAGGAACGGTTGTATTTCCTGAAAACATTGTTAGTTCAGTAATTAAACATTAAAAAATTAAAGTTATGTTAACCGTATTAGAAGTTGCCCTTTTCTTAGCTGTTATTATCGTTCCATTAATCCCTGCAAGAAAAACTGCAAAATAATTGGACACTAAAACCAGTTAATGAATGGGCGGCCTTTGGTTGCCCATTTTCGTTTTTATACCATTTGTGACCGGTCTGTATCTGTTGTTGAACAATCCCCCGGGTCTTTTCTGTTGCACCCGAATTTTCTTAATTCCCGCGTTATTAATCGCTGAATTATTTATTTGAATGCTGCCTATTGTAGTGGTGATATAGTGCCGCGATTATAGCATCAGATCGTGCTATCGGGTAGATTTGTGCATTAATGATCTATTGGATTTATACCAGTGCCTTATAAACCAGGGTGGCATTTGGTAGGTACGGCGATAATATTTTATATATCGCAAGCCATAATTTACTATTTTCCGTAAAAATTAAATGAAAATCCCTAAATAAAGTATGCAGCAATTACCCAAACGCCTTTTATCAATAGATGTATTGCGCGCGATTACTATGCTCCTGATGATATTTGTTAACGATGCCGGCGGTGTAAAGCATATTCCCGAATGGATAGACCACGCCAAAGGTTTTGAA
The DNA here is from genome assembly GCF_028993635.1 of Mucilaginibacter sp. SJ. Classification (NCBI taxonomy): domain Bacteria; kingdom Pseudomonadati; phylum Bacteroidota; class Sphingobacteriia; order Sphingobacteriales; family Sphingobacteriaceae; genus Mucilaginibacter; species Mucilaginibacter sp. SJ. The sequence continues at coordinate 1,261,444 of NZ_CP118631.1, read as the reverse complement.
GACAGGATGGGGTTTGCTGATACTATTTTTCCGGCGTTTTTGTTCATTGTGGGCTTGTCGTTACCGTTTGCTATTAATAACCGGATCAAGAAAGGAGATAGCACCAGACAGGTGTTATTTTATATCCTGGTACGCAGTGCGGCGCTGCTCATTATGGGTTTTTACCATGTAAACCTTGAAGAGTATAATTCATCGGCGGCATTAATTTCGAAGGCTGCATGGGCACTGGTTATTACCATGGCATTCTTCCTGATCTGGCTCGACTATCCGGAAACTATGGCAAAGACTAAAAGATATGCCTTGCAGATATTAGGAATTGCTATGCTGATAGTCATGGCGGTGATTTATAAAGGCGGCGAAGATGGCGAGGTTCGGGGTATGGAGCCTTCATGGTGGGGAATATTGGGTTTGATAGGATGGGCATATTTGGTTTGTGCTTTGATATTTTTCGCAGTTAAAGGCAAATTGAGTAGCCTTATCGTAGCATGGATAGTGCTTGCTGCCATTAACATTTTGGCGCACTCCATATTAAAGATAAAGGTGTTGCACGACGAAACGATGGTAACCATTGCAGGAAAAGATGTTACCGGCAGTTCCCTCGGCAATGCAATTATCTTTTTAAAGCCGCTTTGGATAATCAACGATGCATCAACCATGACCTTAACCATGGGTGGTGTGATAATATCAGGAATCTACGCTAAATTGGTTGAACAGTGTAAAACACAACGTATTTGGGCTACACTGGCTGTCATCGGTATTTTATTCCTGGTAGCAGGTTTTGCTTTAAGGCTTTATACCGAAGGTATTTCCAAGATCCGCTCAACACCTGCATGGGTATTCATTTGTTCCGGAATTACCACATTAGCCTTTTTGATGCTGATATATATGGTAGACGTTAAAGGAAAAATAAATGCCTTTAACTGGATCAAACCGGCAGGCACCAGTACTTTAACCTGCTACCTGATTCCGTATTTCCAGGTGTTTATATTAGAGTTGTTCCATATTAACTATCCCGGCGTTATTAATAATGGGTTTCCGGGGCTATTGCGCTCTTTTATAACGGCTGTGATCATCGTTTTATTTGTCGGATTACTCGAGAAGAAAAGATTACGCTTAAAAATTTAATTATTATACATACCTAAAACCTCATGACAACAGTTCCATTATTAATGTAACCCTGGTCGGTGAAATATTCTGGGAGATGTTGGTGACAAAATGAGTACTTACTTGATACGGCTATCAGACACTTGGATTAAAGAACCTTGAAAGCATCTTCAAAAGAGGCCCCCTGTAAATTCAAGCGGCCTCTTTTAGGTTTAGGTTGATTATAATAAAAGCTACTAATTATAATTGCGTTATCTGGTATATCGGCAATCAATGCACTTGCATCGGCGTCAAGCAAAATTTCGCAATTAGGATGCAGCTATACTACTGATGCGTTTATATAAGGGATGAAACTTTATATTCTGCAATTATCAGCCAAACTTTACTCAATTGCTATTTTGAAGCCACTACAATACCACTACTATTGTGTTATCGATAAAGTGCTATGTAGTCATTAGCCCAAAGCTGTAGGTTTTAAGCACAGAAATATAAAAAAACGACTTTTGACTTCCGGCTTAGTACTGTTGCCGGGGTAGTCAGCGAAGGTGGCTTTGTAACAAATTGAAGTATTTAGTTATGGTAGTGCTAATGTAGTGGCATAAAAATATCCGGGCGAAGCTTAATCTTTTAGTTTTGACGTGGGTTGCATAACCATTCATGCTTAAACCGCAAGGCAATTCCTTAACTTTATATATGAGTCTGAAAAAACACATCAATATCCTGTTTAAGGCCACTGCCTTATTTTGGTTCGGTCTGCCTTTTTTTGTACAGGCACAAAATATTAAAGTGGTAACCAATCACGTTGGTTATGAGGATAACAAGGCAAAACATGCCGTTATAGTTGCCGACAGCCGTCTTACATTTACATCATTTAACCTCGTTGATGCAGATAAGGGTAAAGCTGTATTTACCGGAAAGATCTCTTACAGCGGCCCGGTTGGCAAATGGAAAAATTTTGATTTTTGGACGATTGATTTCAGCAGTTTTACCGTGCCTGGGACTTATAAAATTCAATTCACTTCACCCAAAGGAATAATTTCATCATACCCATTTACCATTGGCAAAAATGTACTCGAAAAAGCCACTATATCCGATGTAGTATATTATTTTAAAGGGCAGCGCAGTTCGGGCCTGCTGGATAAGGCCGATCATCATCTGGTATTACCGGGCACAACGGATACTATTGACGCGCACGGTGGCTGGTATGATGCCACCGGCGATTATGGCAAACATTTGTCGCATTTATCATTTTCTAATTATTTTAATCCACAGCAAATCTCTTTAACAGCCTTTAGTCTGTTTAAAACATATGAGCTGCTAAACGCCCGCCCGGGAACTGATTTCCGCCAGTTTAACCGGAGAATTTTAGACGAGGCCATGTATGGCGCTGATTATTTAGTGCGGATGCAGGCAAAAAACGGTTCATTTTATCGCTCTGTGTCATCGCCTGGCCCCGGAAAATTGCCTAAGGACAGGGTGATCCAGGCAGATGAAGGCAATTACCGGATTAAACAAACCAAAGACCAGTCGTTTACCAAAACTACCGCAGGCAAAAACTGGCGTACCTACCAGGTCAGTTACCGATCGGGTGGGGGGATTGCTATTGCGGCATTGGCTATGGCTTCGTCTTATCAAACATCGGGTGAGTTTAGTAATGCGGATTACCTGAAAGCTGCCGAAAATGCTTTTGCCTTTTTGGAAAAGGAAAACCTGCAAATGGACTATGATAAAACGGAAAATATCCTTGATGTCTATTGTGCCCTGAGTGCTGCTACGGAATTATACAAAGCAACTCGCAGGGGAATATATAAAACTGCTGCCGAAAAGCGTGCTAACAACTTGCTTAACCGGCTGACCACTTGGAATAAATACCAGAATTTTTGGCGCGCTGACGATAGCGACAGGCCTTTTTTTCATCCATCAGATGCTGGCTTGCCTGTAGTAAGCCTGCTGTATTATTATCCCTACGCTTCTGCGGATCTGCAGGCAAAGATCAAAACAGCAGCAAGAAAGTCAATGGAATTTGAATTGACCATTACTCACGAAGTAAACAATCCCTTTGGTTACAGCCGCGAACTGGTGCAGGATACATTGGGCAACCGGTACAGCGCTTTCTTTTTTCCGCATGGCAGCGACGCTTCGCCCTGGTGGCAGGGCGAAAACGCGAGATTAGGTTCAGTAGCCACTGCTGCACGAATGGCTGCCAGCCTGTTTAAAGATGATAAGACTTTTCATGACCAGCTCTCCGGCTTTGCGATAGATCAGCTGAACTGGATCCTGGGCCTGAACCCCTTTGATGCCAGTATGCTGCAGGGCACAGGGCATAATAATCCAGCTTATGGCTTCTTTGGTACGTTTGAATATACTAACGCGCCAGGCGGTATTGTAAATGGTATTACTTCAGGTTTTGATAATGAGGATGATATTGATTTCAATATCCCTTATGCAGTATCAGGTAAAGATTCTGACTGGCGGTGGGCCGAGCAATGGCTTCCGCATACGGCCTGGTACCTGCTGGCAGTATCAACGAGTGATTAATTGTAAACTATATCTCTATGAAGAAGTTTAAGACCGGTTTGTGTTTCGTCTTCGGGCTGCTGTTGGTTTTGCCGATGTTTTCTTTTGCCTTTGATGAACATAAAACACTGGCGATAGGAGCACCGGCGCCAGATTTTAGTCTGCCCGGTATTGATGGCAAAACATACACTTTGCAATCGTTCAGAGATGCTAAAGTATTGATTGTGGTTTTTATGTGCAACCATTGCCCTACCTCGCAGGCTTATGAAGACAAGGTAATCAAACTAACCAGCGACTATGCGCCAAAGGGAGTTGGTGTAGTAGCAATTAATCCCAATAATCCTGCCTCATTACGCTATGATGAATTGGGCTATAGTGATTTAGGTGATTCATTTGAAGAGATGAAAATACGGGCGAAAGATAAAGGCTTTAACTTCCCATACCTGTATGATGGCGAAACCGAAGTAGCTTCCAATAAATATGGCCCGGTTGCTACCCCTCATATTTTTGTTTTTGATAAAGACAGGAAGCTGCGTTACAATGGCCGGATAGATGATATGGAAAACCCTGCCAAAACACCCAAATCATTGGATGCTCGTAACGCTATTGATGCGGTACTTGGAGGCAAAGAAATAGCAGTGCCGGTTACCAAGACCTTTGGCTGCTCGGTTAAATGGGCCGAGAAAAAGGATTGGATAGATAAGGCGCAAATTCAATGGGCAAAGGAGCCGGTAAAACTTGATACCATCAGCGCCAGCGGAATTGCAATAGTAGTAAAAAATCATTCGGACAGGTTAAGGCTTATCAACCTGTGGGCTACCTGGTGCGGCCCCTGCGTTGCGGAGTTTGATGATTTGGTCACCCTGAACAGGCTTTACCGCGACAGGGGCCTGGAATTTGTAAGCATCAGCGCTGATGATCCGGCTAATAAAAATAAAGCCCTGAAGTTTTTACAGCGCAAGCAGTCATCAGGTACTAACTATATCTACACAGGTGATGATAAATATAAAATGATAGAGGCGGTAGACCCTAAATGGGATGGAGCTTTACCTTATACCATACTGATTGACCCGGACGGGAAGGTTGTATACAGCCACCAGGGCACAATTGACCTGGTGGAAGTTAAGAAAGTGATCTGGAATAACCCGATGATGGGCAGAATCTATAAATAAAGCATCAACCCAGAATCATCGATATGAAAAAAACAGCCCTGGTCTTCAATTTTTGCCTGTTAATCGTTATCAGTGCATCGGCACAACAAAAGGCCCCGCGTTTTAAAGTAATAGCCCTGTATGAAAACGGGGGCCATCACATTGAATATTCAAAAGTGGCAAAGGTATGGCTGGACAAGCTGGCTGCTGACAGTAATTTTTCTGTCGATTATATTCAAAGTACTGATAGAATTGATGACGATTTTTTATCTAATTATCAATTGTTTATCCAGTTGGACTACCCGCCGTATGCCTGGAAGGAAAAAGCCGTAAAAGCCTTTGAAAAATATATTGATGAGGGTAAGGGAGGCTGGATAGGTTTTCACCATGCAACCCTGCTGGGCGAGTTTGATGGCTACCCGATGTGGAACTGGTTCTGGAATTTTATGGGGGAGATCCGTTATAAAAACTACATATCCACCTTTGCCAAAGGCACTGTCAATATTGAAGATCAAAGCCATCCGGTAATGAAAGGTGTATCACCAGCTTTCCTGGTTCAGAAGGAAGAATGGTACACTTATGACAAAGATCCAAGGCCTAATGTACATGTGCTGGCCTCGGTAGATGAATCAACCTATGAACCTAAAGACGGCATTACCATGGGTGACCATCCTGTAGTATGGATTAACCCCGAAAAAAAAGCCCGTAACGTTTACATCTTTATGGGACACTCGCCTGTGCTTTTTGATAGTAAGGATTATACCAGGCTTTTCAGCAATGCGATATTCTGGGCCGCCGGAAAATAAATACGTAGTTAACCGGGATTGAGTAAAAGCATTTTTAAAACAAGACATACCTATGGAAAGCAGCGCTTTGTTTGATAGTAGCTGGAAAGTAGTAAAATTTGGAAGCAGTTTTACGCGGATTGTTTAGTAACATCCATCAAAAAATCATATAGATTGGTTTCGGTAGCTAATTGCAGTTTTTTGCGTACCCGGTAACGACTGATCTCAACGCCTTTCAGCGAAATATTAAGTAACTGCGCTATCTCCTTTGATGAAAGGTTTAACCGCAGGTAAGCACACAGCTTCAAATCGGTTGAGCTTAAACCGGGGAACTTGGCTTTCATGGTGGTTAAAAAGTTATTATGCACCTGGTCAAAATACATGGAAAAGTTATCCCAGTCATCATCACTTTTCCCGGTATCGCTCAATAATTTAAACACACTCCTGAATTGGTATGATGCATCAGGAATGTTAAGTTTTTTGATTAATACCATCAGTTCGTCCTTAATATTGAGCAATAGTTTACCGCGGTTAACCATTTGCATTGTTAGCGTGGCCAGTTCTTTGTTCTTGTAATTTAGCTCTGCTTCAAGCTTTTCGTTTTTTAAGGCAATGATCTCTTTATCATTTCTGTCAAGTTCAAGGCTATGGAGGTAGCTTAGTCTTTTTTGCTCATCTGCATGGCGCTGCTGATACAGCTTGAAACGTTTTTGCTGTGCCTTTATGCCGATATAAACAGCGTAAGCTATGATAAGGAAATAAGCCAGGTAGGCCCAAACAGTTTGATACCACGCCGGCTCAACAATAAAACTATAATTGACAGGAGAAGATGCTGTACCCAAATTATTACGGGCCTTTACCGAAAACGTGTATTGGCCATAGGGAAGGTTGGTGTAATCCTTCTCTGTTTTAACCGACCATTGCGACCAATCTTTATCAAAACCTATTAATTTATAGCTAAACTCCTCGTTGCTTTTTTGTGCAAACAGGGTAGAGGTGTATTCAAAATGAAAAGAATTCCAGTGGTTGGACAGCGAGGCAATAAGTTGCGTGTTTTGTGCTGATGCGATCCGGTTGTTTTTAACAAAATATCCTCCAAAAATAAGGCTGTCTTTTTCAGCCATAGCTTTTACTGCAGTAAGCAATACCTTGAGTTTGTTATTGGAAGATACATATCGTCGGTAATTTAAATGAAATACGCCATTGTTTGAGCCGATAAAGATGTTCTCCATATCGTGTGGATAAATATACTCTGCCCCCTTTACTGTTTGCCCGGCCAGTTCAGGGAAATAGATCACCTTATAAGATGCGTTAGATGATCTTTTCCCAAAATCAATTACGCCAACCCGCTGGTTGCTGATAAACCAGATATTGCCTTCGCCGTCTTCTGTAAGGAACTCGATTTTTGCTTTGCCAAATATAGGTTGGTAAAAAACAGACCGGGCAAAGTCGCCTTCGGTGGCATTATACTCATAAACACCTTTTTCGGTTGCAGCTATTACTTTGTTTTTAATAAAATATATATGATTATTTAGCGCCGATGGCAAACCACTTTTTTCGGCATATTGCGTATAACTAACTATCTTTTTTCTATCAGTGGATAGTTGCACTTTAAAAATACCCCTGTAGGGGTGCGTTGCCCACACAAAATTGCTCTTATCTACCGCGAGGTTTCCTAATGATTCATAAATACCATTTATTTTTCCTTCAAAGCTAAATCCGGCACCATTGTATTTTAAGAGCTGAAAGCCGGTGTAAGTCCCCGCTATCACATCCTGCGAAGCAGGGAAAGCTTTCATCATCCAGGCACCCGGACCAGGGGTTATCAGATTAGCCTGGTTATCATCTACCTGTAAAACACCATCCTGGTGACCGGCCAATAAATGCCCGTTAATTTGCGTAAGGCTTAAAACCTGTCCTTTAGTGTTTGGCACTTCTGTAAAAGCACCTGTGGCCGTGCTGATATCTTTTTGCTGCGCGCCTATCGATACTGTATACAAGCCGTTTGATGTTCCGATATACAACTTGTTGTTAAAAATGCTTACCGAATTACTTTTTACCCGGTTTTCGCGATTAGGATAAATATTTTTAACGGAGGTGTTATAATTGATAAAATCGAGCCCATTTTCCAGTCCAAGCCATAAATTATGATCTTTGTCTAACAGTATACCATGAACATTATTGTTTTGTAACCCCTGGTTATTGGAGAACTGGTCTATTGACTTGCCTTTGCCATCAATAATAATCAGCCCTTTTGCTGATGTGCCAACGGCGTACCTGTCGGCGCCAATTTTTTGAATGAAGTTTATAAGATCAGTAAGCAGGATTCCATCAATAACCGTGTTTTTTTTAACCAGTGACGACCCTGTAATGATAAAGAGGCCATTTTTGCGGGTGCTTACCAGCAAGGTGTCTTTATTAAACTCGGTGATACCGGTAATGCTCAACGCTTTTGTTGGTTGTTGAACGGAGGCTTGCCAGCGCGAATCTTTAAAAATAACCAGTCCAATGGCTTTGTCATAAGCAAGCAGCTTACCTCCGGCCCGGCTTAGCAGCGTCCAGCCCCCCGGTGCATCAAAGGTGTGCATGGTATTGTTCTTCAGCTCAAAGATACACTCTATGGTCCTGAAGAATACCTCATTATTATGGATAACAATATCCCAGATATCGGCAAACTGCCTTGCTTTTTTGGGCAGGAGTTGTTTAAGCGAATGAAATTTGAGAATGCCTGCATTGTCAGGAAAAAAATAGCCTACTTCATCCTGACCGCCAACATAAATACGTCCCCAGGCATCAATAGCTACAGACTTTATGGCGCTTTTGTTAGGAAGCGGATATGTTTTCCAATAACTCCCGTCGAATGTCAGCAGGCCTTCATCATTGGCAAAATAAAGAATCCCATTCTTGTCTTGTTTAATATTCCAAATCTCGCTCCCTGCATTATATTCATTATGCGTGTAGCTTTTGATAGCGGGTGTCCCAAGGGTAGTTTGAGCAGAAGATGTGCAGATCAATATGCGCAGAACAATAATAAATAGAATGCTTTTTTTCATTAACGGTTTCCTGGCAAGGGTTTAAACCCATTGATAATTAGTATTAACCCTGCAAATGCGGGCCTAATTAAGAGCCGTAAATTAATCAACATTTTACATATAGTATGTAGTTCGCTAATATTGCTACGCGAAAAAAACGCACATGTGGTAAACCTGCAATAGATTGCGTAGTGGTATTGTAGGGGCAGAGACTATCTATAAAACCAAAATAGCAATGCACCATTGTGTAGCTATCAAACATCTGTAGGGGCGTTGAATTGCATGACCTAAGCTAAATGCATAACCGCATACAATGCTGCGCCTGATATCGCAACCCAAAGCGCTGCTCCCTGCAGAAGCGGCTTCAATCCAACCGACGTTAATACCCTGTGTGAAAGGCCCGCACCTATTAAAAATAAGGTAAGTGTTAAACCAGCCTTTGCTATGTTGATTATAAACGGGCTTACCAACTTTATAACAGGCACGTAAGTATTAGCAATCATTGCCAATATAAACAAACCGATAAAATAAGGGATGCTTACTTTTTTCGACCGGTTCCTGAACAGAATGGTAGATAGAAATGCTACCGGGATTATCCACAGGGCCCGGGCCAGCTTGACAGTAGTTGCTACTTCCAACGCATGAGCACCATATTTACTTGCTGCACCCATTACTGAGCTGGTATCATGTATGGCAATCGCGCACCATAAACCAAACTGCGTTTGCGATAAATTAAAATAACGACCAATCACTGGGAAAACGAATAGGGCTATTGAATTGAGAATGAATACGCAACCTAACGCTACGGAGATCTGCTTTTCTTCGGCTTTAATAACCGGTGATATGGCTGCAATTGCGCTTCCTCCACAAATAGCAGTTCCTGATGAGATCAAAAAAGAAGTCTTTTTTTCGATGCTCAACCATCTGCCCATCAGCGTGCCAAATAGTAGTGTTCCGGTGATGGAAGCAATCGTAAACAGGGCACCTTCTTTGCCAGCTTGCAATGCGCTGTGCACATTCATGCCAAAGCCTAAGCCTACCACTGATACCTGTAATAAAATATGGGTTGCCCTATGATTAAGGTGCAGATAGGGATGACCGGAACATTGCGCTACTATTAAGCCTAATAATAAGGCAACTGCCGGGCTTATAAAGGGCATTAAACATAGCACTATACAAACTGCGAATATAACCTTGCGGGCGTTTTCATTGATGTTTAATAAAAGGCCGCCAGTGTTGTTTAATTGATGTGGGGTATTCATTTTCCTTTGTTCTATTGATACAAAGGTGTGGCGAATTACCGCCGGTTTTTCATCATAAAACGCAATCTGTGATAACCAAAAGTTATTGTGAACTCTTAATAGTTTAATGTGCCGAACACACCGTTTTGATAATCGGATAATGCCTGCTCAATTTCTTCGGGCGTATTCATTACAAAATTATCCTTAGCTGATACGGGTTCGTCAATAGGTTCGGCCGAGAGGAATAGTACCTGCGAATCTTCGGTAGCCATCACTGAAATCTCTTCGTTATCTTTTTCAAATACAATTAGACTGTATTGACGGATGTCTTGTTCATTTATATTAACGCTGCCTTTTATAATATAAAGTAATGTCCAGTAACCGGGTATGACTTTGAAATTTACCTCTTTGCCTTCAGCTATTTTACCAACGATAGAAATAACCGGGGTGAAGTTTTTAATAGGTCCGGTTTTGCCTTCATAATCTCCGCTGGCAAGGTTAAAATCGAGGCCTTCGCCAATGAGTACTTTGGGTAACTGGTTGGCACTGGCCGACTGGTAAAAAGGCTCATCCCACTTTTTAGTTTTGGGCGCATTGATCCAAAGTTGAATAAGTTCCTGAACGCCGCCTTTTTGCAGTAATTCGGCGGTTGGGCCTTCGCTGTGCATAATGCCTTTGCCGGCAAACATCCATTGTACATCGCCGGCTTTAATAATCTCATCGTTACCTGCATTATCTTTATGATAACCTTCGCCCTGCAGCATAATGGTATATGGGCTAAAACCACGATGCGGATGCGGATGGATCCGTAAGGTTTGGCCGGCTTCTATTACTTCGGGACCCATGTGGTGCAATACAATAAAGGGATTTGCAAAGCGAAAATCCTTGTGCGGCAAAGGCTGGCGAACGGTTTCTTCGGCGGTAATTTTCTTTTCGCGACCGGCAAGAATATGGATGATAGCTTTTTTCATGGGATGATGTTGTAAGAATAAAAATAGCTTATTCCGTACTAATATAGCCTGTCCGGCAAGAAATTACTATGGTTTTATTTGCTCAATGTTAATCGCACCAGATACTGTTTAAATTCATCCTCCAATAACACTTCCATATCAAATTCTGCTTCTGCAACGATGGGCTCAAGTGTTTTTTCATCAACATATAGCCAATGGAACCAGTCAGTTTTTTGGCGATTGTATTCATATTGATAAAGTAGCTCACCGTAATAACCTTTTTCCGGCAGGCCATCTTCATATAAATAAGCAATATCCGATGAGTCAAACAGGATCTGCCCGCCGGGATTAAGCAACAGTTTAATGTGTTGCAAAAATACCTTCAGGTTTGCAAGCGTTCCGGTAAGGCCAATCCCGTTCATGAGCAGGAGCAGGGTATCGTATTTTTGCTCATCGTAAGCAAAAATATCTCCTTTAACCACGTTGTTTACGCCGCGCTCTTTCATTACTTCACATGCCAAAGGTGATATATCCAGCGCAACGCAGTCAAAGCCGCGTTCCTGCAGTACTAATGCGTGGCTGCCCGCACCGGCACCGATGTCTAATATTGTTCCGCGGCATTCATTCATTGCCAGCCATTCAATATCTGGCATATCATCCTCATCCCTGAAATAAACGTCAATTGGCATTTCTTCTTTTGGGCCATATTGATTATTGATCCAGAGCTTATGGTTAGCTGATTTATGATAATGATCATGTATGGCCTGGCCCAGTATATCTTTCATGTGCCCAAAAGTATGAATTGAAAGTTTAATTTAGCGCTACATTAATCCCTTTGATCGACTATGTGGTTAAGTTATGGTTTGCTGGCACTTATTTTAGTAGCTGGTGTAACATACAGTATATCGGCCCGTAAGCTAACTATTATAGCAGCATTAACCGGTGCTGCAGTTGCCATCCTGGTATTTGCCGGTGCCGGCTTTACAGGTTTAGCCATGATGACCATCTTTTTTATTTTAGGTTCGGCAGCTACTTCGGTACAAAGCAAAACAAAGAAGGATTTAAACGCAGATCAAAAAGGAGGGAGAACAGCCGGGCAGGTTTTAGCGAATGCCGGTACGGCTGCCTTATGCGGAATTTTGATCCTCGTTTTTCCGGCCCAAACTCAAGTTTTACAATTGATGATTGCCGCGAGCTTCGCTTCGGCAACAGCCGATACACTGTCATCAGAGTTAGGGACGGTTTACGGAAAACGTTTCTTCAATATTATAACCCTAAAGCCGGATTTACGCGGGCTTGATGGGGTGATCAGCTTAGAGGGTACTTTAATTGGCGTAATTGGCTCGGTTATCATTGCTGTTGTTTATGCCATAGGAATGGGTTGGACAACAAATCTCATCTGGATTATTGTTGCAGGTACACTCGGTAATCTAACAGATTCCGTTTTAGGAGCTGTGTTGGAAAGAAAAAATCTAATCAACAACAATACCGTAAATTTTTTAAATACCCTGATAGCCGCTTTGTTTATGTTGTTGTACTTTGTTTTGTAATTTTATTTCTAATAAATGGTTCCTATCCTCATTCTGATCGTAATTGCACTTGCCGTATTCTTTTTACTCAATAAAAAGAAAGTGGTAAATGAAACGCCTGCTGCCACATTGAATTATAAATCGCTTTTAGATCGGTACATCCCTTATTATCAGCATCTCAACGTTGCTCAAAAACTTCTTTTTGAACAAAAGGTTGCCGGATTTTTAGCTGGTATAACTATCGAGGGCGTTGGCACTACTGTGAATGATGAGGATAAGATCATGATTGCCGCAAGTGCTGTAATCCCGATATTTGGCTTCGGCGACTGGAGATACCGTAACCTCACCAATGTGATCCTTTACCCGGATACTTTCGACAGCGAGTTTCAGTTTGAAGGAGAAAACAGGAGCATTTTAGGAATGGTAGGTTCAGGTTACATGAACGGGCAGATGATCCTTTCAAGAGCGGCTTTAACCAAAGGCTTCAGCAATTCGGCAGGGAAAGAGAATACCGCTATTCATGAGTTTGTGCACCTGCTTGATAAATCAGACGGCGCTACAGATGGTGTACCTGAAAATCTGCTGGCACACGAATATATATTACCATGGCTAAAGATGATCCACGAGGAGATTCACAAGATTGAAGCCGGGCGTTCTGATATCAATCCTTATGCTATCACTAACGAAGCCGAATTTTTAGCCGTTGTTTCCGAATACTTTTTTCAAAAGCCAAACGAGTTGAAACATAAACACCCGGAGCTTTACGATATGCTGAGTTCGATGTTCTCGCAGGATTTGGCTGATAGCGATATTGTATGACTAAAAGCCAAGACCAAGCTGCCCCAAAGGTTCATGCTGAACAACCGTGCTGCTAATATAATAAACCGGTGTTTCCTCGTGCCTTGAAGCCACGATGATATTAATACCATCGGCACAATTGGTAAACAAATCCTCTACCAGTTTAGGGTCGTTGTTATTTTTGGAAAGATGCGAAAGCAGCAGGTGGGTCATGTGCGGGGGACGATGCGTCATGAATAAACTCAGTGCCTGTTTGTTTGATAAATGTCCCTTACCGCCGCGGATGCGTTGTTTTAAGTAATAAGGGTAACCGCCTTTATCCAGCATATTATCATCGTAATTGGCTTCCAAAAAAGCAGCGTGGCATTGGCTAAAATAGCGGATCAGTTGGTCGCACACTATTCCCAGGTCGGTAAATACGCCAACCTTAACATCGCGGCAGGTCACCATAAAACTGTGCGGCTCAGATGCATCATGTATTTTAGGGAAGGAAGTTACCTCCAGGTCGCCTATAGGTACGGTTTGGAATGCGCTCAGATGGTGAACTTTAAAATGATCTACACCGCTAAGGTGCATCAATGTTCCGGGGGTAATGTAAACCGGCAGTTGGTATTTTTTTGCTAATACCGGAATACCGCGAATATGATCAGAATGTTCATGCGATACAAAAATGGCTTTTACCTTTTGCATAGATAGCCCGAGCCGGGTCATGCGTTTTTCAGTTTCGCGGCATGAAATGCCTACATCAACCAATATAGCCTCCTGATCGTTCCCCACGTAATAGCAATTGCCGTTACTTCCCGAATTTAATGATGTAATGAATAAAGACATTGAAATGCAAAGTAAACTATTTTGATGTTATTATTTTAATCCTAATGATTTTAGCATTCAGAAAATTAGCAATTTTTTTTGACGCTATAAAAACCTGCTTATATTTAGCCCCATGGATTCACCGCAAACTTTACCCGTACTTGATGCCGAAGAACTACGCGTACTTGGTACTTTAATGGAAAAAGCCAAAACCACGCCCGATTATTATCCCATGACCCTTAACGGACTGGTGGCCGCCTGCAACCAGAAAACATCCCGTAGGCCCGTTACCAATTATGATGATGATACTGTTATCAATGCGCTAAACTCATTAAAACGACGCGGGTTGACATCCACCGCTACCGGCGGTTCTATCCGTAATATTAAATACAAACACAATTTTGCTATTGTGTTTCCGGTGATACCATCAGAAGTAGCGCTGATTTGCCTGCTGATTCTTCGCGGTCCTCAAACGCCCGGTGAATTGAATACTAACAGCGGCCGCATGTACGAATTTGAATCGATAGAGGAGGTACAGGAAATCCTGGATAAATTGGCCGGGGGAGAAATGCCTTATATAGTACAGTTGCCAAAACGCCCGGGCCAAAAGGAAGTGCGGTATGCGCATTTATTAGCCGGAGTGCCTGAATTTAATGACGATGACTTTGCCGATGAACCAAGCGGTCGTCCGTCTTCATCAGCAATGGAAGCCCGTTTGGCTAAAGCAGAACAGGAAATTGCTGAGTTGAAAGAAATTGTGGGCAGGTTGCTGAGGGAATTGGGAGTGGAGTAAAAATTATGGTCATGTTGAACTTGTTTCAACACCTCATTTGCTAAGCCGCCTGCTAATCTGGGCGTCTACCTGTCCTGTGGGGTGCTGAAATAAATTCAGCATGACGTGCAGGCTTTTCATGGCTATATTTCTTTTAAAAATACTTCCATTACATCCCGCAAAGCCCCCTCAGTTTGCTCATCTGTAATATTCCCATTCACATCTATTTTACTCCTGATAAAAGGAATAAGCAAAGTTGCTCCTGCTGTTACTTTTGCCGAAAGCGCCCGAAGTGTCAGGAGCAGTGCCTCATGCGCATGACTGCCAACTGATGACGCGGTAACTAAAGCTACAGGTTTATCAACCAACGAACCGCTCGAGACCATCCAATCCAACATGTTTTTAAGCTGACCGGGAACTCCAAATGCATACTCCGGGGTGCAGATAATAATGCCTGATGTATCTTTCATCAAGCTTCGCAACTCTGAAGCTGATTCTGGTGGATATTCGTGGTCAAGCCCTGGATCAAACGGAGGTATATCTGCCAGTCTATCATATATAGAATAGTTGATATCAGCCGGAATTAATCTACCTAAAAACTTCAAAATATTATGATTGGATGAACCGGTTCTTAAGCTACCGGAAATAGCGAAAATATTGCCTTTATAATTCATGAAAGCAGACGTTGTAGAACCAAACTTACGAAGTTTCCAAAACTTCGTAAGTTTTCCTAATGTCATATAAAGGATGCTAATCAAAAGCTCCCCCTTCAGGGGGCTGGGGGTTATACGAAAGATAATATAAACGCCGAACCTTTCCCCTCGGTTGATTGAACTTGAATATTTCCCTTGTGTAACAGCATGATCTGTTTACACAGGCTTAAGCCAATACCGCTGCCTGTTTTACGGGTACTGAAGAAAGGGATAAAGATTTTGTCGAGCAGTTCGGGTGGCATGCCTAATCCATTATCGATAACTTTTACAAAGGTTTTTCCACCCTGAATCTCAGCCGTAAGCGTGATGCGCGGTGTTTCGCGGTCTTTTACAGCTTCAATAGCGTTAACCAGCAAATTGATCATCACCTGTTCAATGAGGTTAATATCGGCTTCAATGGCAAGTGTCGGATCGCGCAGGATAATCTCAAGTTCTATCTTCTTTTTCTCAAGGGTAGGCGTCATCAAGCTGTTGAGGTTCTCGAATATATTGCGCACCATGATCTTGTTCAGATCAAGTTTGGTGATCTTATTGAGGCTGCGGTAGCTTTCGGTAAACTTAAGCAGGCCTTCGCTGCGGCGCTTGATGGTATCGATACCAAGCTCAATATCTTCCAAATCGCTGTGAGGCAGACTTTCGGCAATATCAGGGCTTTGCAGGCGGTTCTTGAGCGTATCCGCGAGGGAAGAAATAGGAGCTACGGAGTTCATGATCTCATGCGTCATTACATTAAGCAATTTCGACCACGCTTTCGACTCCGTTTCATCCAAAGCTTCGTTTACGTTTTGAAAAGCGATGAGTTTGTATAGTTTATCATCGCTGCGCATCAGGCTGGCGTTCACCAGTATTTTAACCTGTTGTTGGTTACGGGTTACCGTGATGATCTTACTATCGCCCGGCTTAAGTTTAATCAGTTCGGCATACAATGATGGTTCGCGTTTTTCGAGCGAATGCACCGTTTTTAGATAGGGCACCCCGATTATGGTTTTAAAAGCTTCATTGATCCAGCCGGTTTCGCCGGTTTCTTCTTCGTAGGATAAAATACCGGTATCTACCAGTTCAAGGATCTTTTGCAAGTAATGATATTGTGTTTCGCGTTCGCGGCTTATTAGTTTGAATGTGGTATTGATATCGTTAAAACCTTTACGCAGGGGCTTAAGCTCATTGGGTGCCTTGCGTACATCAAAATGGCGGGAAAAATCACGGTAATGGATCGACTCTACAAACTGATTTACTTCGTCCTGTGCCTTTTTCTGAAAACGGATCATATCCACCACCGAGTAAGCAACCAGGGGCAACAGGATCACGAGGTACAACAGCTGATTAAGGCTTACTATAACAAAAGCCGTAACGATAAGTACAATCAGCAATAAAAATACACGCAGCAAAAGCCGCCACTCATAACGGTTAAATATCATATTTGCTTAATCTTCGGTATAAAGCGGTGCGGGTAAGGCCAAGCTCTTTGGCTGCACGGGTAATGTTGCCGTTGTGTTTTTCAATAACCCGTAATATCGCGTTCTTCTCAAGGGCACTCAACGGAATATTATCGGCATCAACTACGCTTTCTGTTGAGGTTTCCAGTATCGAAAAAATCAGATCGTCGGGCCTCAATGTGCTATCATCGGCCATGATTACGGCACGCTCAATAGTATATTGTAATTCACGCACATTCCCCGGAAAATTGTACGATTTAAGCTTGTTAATAGCTGCCGTATCAAAGTCCATTGATGGCTTAAGGTATTTACTTGCGTATAATTTCGCAAAATGGCGGGCCAATATTACAATATCCTCATTACGGCGGCGCAGCGGCGGCATATTGATCTCGACAGTATTGATACGATAGATCAAATCCTTACGGAACTTGTTTTCATTCGCCAGTTCACTCAAAGGTACGTTTGTAGCGCAAATGAGCCTGATATCCACGTCAACAGGTTTGTTGGTGCCCAATCGGGTTACCTGGCGGTTTTGTAAAATGGTTAGCAATTTGGCCTGCTGCTGCAAACTGATATTGCCAATCTCATCTAAAAACAACGTACCGCCCTGGGCTTCTTCAAAACGGCCCATGCGGTCTTCCCGTGCATCTGTAAAAGCACCTTTCTTATGACCGAATAATTCGCTTTCAAATAGGGTATCAGTCAAAGCGCCCACATCTACCTTAACAAATGGTTTATCGGCACGGAGCGAACGTTCATGAATTGCTTTTGCCATAAGATCTTTACCAGTACCGTTCTCCCCAAGAATCAGGATATTGGCATCGGTAGGGGCTATCTTGTTCACCTTATAAAAAATATCCTGCATCACGTCCGATTCACCAAGGATAGAAGTGTCTCCCGCAGTGCTTTTTACAGGGGTTTTGGTGATTTTTGTTCCACCTTCTTTTTTATCCAAAAGATCTTTTATAGTGTTTATCAGCTTTTCGTTATGCCATGGCTTTACTACAAAATCATTGGCGCCTTCTTTAAGCGAACGGACGGCAAGGTCAATATCACCATAAGCGGTTATCATGATCACGCAAACGTCAGGTTTCCATTCTTTTACTTTACGCAGCCAGTACAATCCTTCGTTGCCGGTATTTATGGCGCTGTTAAAGTTCATGTCAAGCAAAATCAGATCAACCTCGTTACGTTGCAGCAGCCAGTTCAGGTTTTCAGGGTTCTTTTCGGTGATGATTTCCCGGGCTTCTGGTTTTAGCAAAAGTTTAACCGCGGTAAGTACGTCCGGATCGTCATCAACAATTAAAACGGTGGCTTTTTTAAGTATCATTTATTTTTAGTTAATAGTTCATAGATAATTGTTCATGGTCTTCAAAACGAGGGCACATGATTATTTAGTTCAAAATAAAAATAGCATCTTATTTATTGAGGACGTCAATTTAATAAAAGTTATAAATTTTATATTAAATTGTATCTCTTTATCGAAGCTACCTAAATAAACTTTTAGCATTGTTGCCATCAACTATATGAACTATACGCTAAAACCATTTAACTATGAACAATAAATTAAAGACTCGCTAATGACACTATCTGTTACAATTTTTGTGCTAAATACCCGCATTTTATGCAGTATATGATATAAATGCTTCACAGTGAAGTGCTAATCTGTATTTGCATATAACAGGCTATTAATAGGTGAAAAAACACTGTATCAATACCGTACACCTGATGTAACAGAAGCGTACGCTTAAATACTGTGTTTTGTGTTTAAATGATTGAAAAACAGTATTTTAATTTGTGGCATATCTTTTTGTTATAACTTTCAAAATATTATAGAAATACAGTGGACAGAAAAATTGAGAAAAAGACCTGGAACAGCAAAAAGATACTTACCATTGCAGGTATTACAGGCATTATTTTACTAATAGGCGGCAGTATTTATCTTACATCGGGTAAAAGCAAGCTTGATGTTGATACCGAACGCTTAACTATAAGTACTATTACCAAAGGTCCTTTCCAGGAATTTATACCGGTTAACGGCGTGGTTATGCCGCTAACTACCATATTTCTTGATGCATCTGAAGGCGGTGTTGTTGAAGAAAAATACGTTGAAGACGGAGCTAACCTTAAAAAAGGTGACCGGATCCTGAGAATGTCTAATACCGATCTTGAGCTTACTTTAGCTAACCAGGAAACCGCGGTTTATGCCGAGCAAACCCAAATGCAGATCTCCCATAACAATGCACAGCAAAATACCATCAGCAAGCTAAATACTATGGCCGATGTGGAGAATGCATATAAAGAGGCTGAAAGGATTTACAAGTTGGACAAACATTTATATGATCAGAAAGCCATCGGCCTGCAGGAATATCAATCAGCCAAAAACACCTACGATTACCAGGTAAATCGCTACAAATTGGCTAAACAGATTCTTAGGCAGGATACAGCACTGGTTAAGCAACAGGCTTCGCAATCACAGGAACAATATGCCCACATGAAAACTACGCTTGAACTGATGCGAAAAAAAGTGGCCGGTTTAGTATTGGTGGCGCCTACCGATGGTCAGTTAACCTCAATGGATGCCGAAGTAGGTCAGAGCAAAAATAAGGGCGAGCATTTGGGGCAGATAGACGTACAATCGGGCTTTAAAGTTAGGGTTGATATTGATGAGCACTATCTGTCGCGTATTTACACAGGCCTGAAAGGCGATTTTCAGTTTGCCGATCAAACCTATAACCTGGTTATAAAAAAGGTATATACCCAGGTTAAAACAACAGGTAGTTTCCAGGTTGATATGCAGTTCGTAGGCAAGGTGCCAACCGGCATCCGTAAAGGCCAAACGCTGCAGGTAAGGCTGGCATTGAGCGATCAGATGCAGGCGGTATTGGTGCCTAAAGGCGGTTTCTTCCAACAAACAGGCGGCAACTGGATCTTTAAGGTAAGTGAAGATGGTTCAAAAGCATACAGAGTAAACATCCAGCTTGGACGCCAGAGCCCCGATTATTTTGTGGTAACAGAAGGCTTAAATCCGGGCGATAAGGTTATTACCTCAAGTTATGAAACCTATGGTGATATTCAGGAGCTTGTGCTGAAAAAATAACGTAACCCGGCTGCAACGCCCGGCGCTGTTTAAGCGTCATTATAATATATAACAGAGATAATTAATAAATTTAAATAAACAAAAAATCAAATCATATCGCCATAAAGGCGGGATGAACAACGGAGGCACCAATGATAAAAATTTCTAATCTTGAGAAATTCTACCGTACCGAAGAGGTAGAGACCATCGCGTTAAACAAGCTGTCGATGGAAGTGGCTACAGGCGAGTTTGTAGCCATTATGGGCCCGTCGGGCTGCGGTAAATCAACCCTGCTTAATATTTTAGGAATGCTTGATGATCCGGATGCCGGCAGCTATGTTTTTAATGAAATTGAAGTAGCGCATTTTAATGAGCGCAAACGCGCCGATTTGCGTAAACACAACATCGGTTTCGTGTTCCAGAGCTTTAACCTTATTGATGAGCTTACCGTATTTGAAAACGTTGAATTGCCATTGATTTACACAGGGGTAGCTGCGTCAGAGCGTGTTAAAAGGGTGGAAGAGGTGTTAGACAAAATGCAGATCATGCACCGTCGCAACCACTATCCGCAGCAGTTATCAGGTGGTCAGCAACAGCGTGTGGCTATTGCCCGTGCAGTTGTTAATAAGCCAAAGCTGATCCTTGCGGATGAGCCTACCGGTAACCTGGATAGCAGTAACGGTAACGATGTAATGGAGCTGCTTACCGATTTGAACGAACAGGGAACTACCATTATCATGGTTACGCACTCTGAGCATGATGCCCGTTACAGTCACCGCATTATACGCCTGCTTGACGGACAAACCGTGATGGAAAATATCATGGTTTAGTTTTATTGAGTTCATGGTTAATGGTTTATAGTTCATGGTAAGAAAATAACTTCCGACTTAAAACTAACTACTTTTGACTTAGACCAGCGCGCCCCCCGAAATCAGTTTATAGATAAGTTAATAAGTGCCTCTGCGCCCTTCTCCGCATTTGTGGAGAAGGGCGTGTTAGAGCGTTTTTGTTATTTAAGAGCTATTCCTATGTTTAAAAACTACCCGAAAACCGCATAGCGAAACTTAGTTAACACCAAGTTTTAGCGCCTTAAATATCATCGGCCTTACCGTTATTATAGCCTTCGCTACGGTAAGTTTCCAGGCTATTAAAGCGGCGTTGACTAACCCGGTGAAGAGTTTACGATCTGAATAATTATCATATAAGTCATCGGTTGCTCTCCATTAAGTCATTTTGAATGACTAATTGCGCAGGCGACAGGTAATGACTTAATGACCAATGACTAATGAAATAAAACATATGTTTAAGAACTATTTAAAAATCGCGTGGCGGAGTTTGATTAAAAACAAACTTTATTCGGCCATCAACATTGGAGGTTTGGGTGTTGGCATGGCCGTGAGCTTTATGTTGCTGTTATATGTTTATAATGAATTTACTTATGATGGGTTTCATGAAAATAAAGACAGGCTGTATAAGGTAATGCGCAATCAGCCTTCAAATGGCGAAATAAACACGGGAGATGCCACACCCGTGCAGATTGCTGCCGCGCTGCAAAAAGACTATCCGGAGGTTGAGTATGCTGCCCGTGCAAACTGGTCATACGATCAACTGTTTAATTACAACAATAAACCGTTAAAAGTAAATACCATTGCGGCCGACGAGTCATTTCTGAATATGTTTACACTTGATTTTGTAAAGGGTAACAAAAAAGATGCTTTCAGGGATATGTCGTCAGTTATCATGTCCGAATCGGCAGTAAAGGCCGTTTTTGGCGATGTTGATCCTATAGGTAAGACTGTTAAGTTAAATGGTTCGCGGCTGGTAAAAGTGAGTGCTGTTTACAAAGATCTGCCCCGGAATTCTACGTTCAGGTTTAACGCGCTCATTTCATGGAAACTTTATGAAGCTGACAATGGCTGGGTGAAAACATCGGGCTGGGGTAATTATTCGTTCAAAACTTATGTTATGCTTAAGCCTGGTGTTAATATAGATAAGCTTAATCTGGAAATCAAAAAGTTAATTGGTCGTTATGACGACCATAATAAAGAAAATCAACTGTTTTTGTTTCCATTTGCCAAATGGCACCTGCACAGCGAGTTCAAAAATGGAGTAAATACAGGCGGCGCAATTGAATATGTGCGTTTATTCCTGTTTCTTGCAATAGGCATTTTGCTTATTGCCTGTATCAACTTTATGAACCTTTCTACTGCGCGGTCTGAACGTCGTTCCCGCGAGGTTGGGATCCGTAAAGTTGTGGGTGCGCGGAGAATAGCCATTGTCCAGCAGTTTTTAGGCGAATCAATCCTAACCGCTATAATTTCGCTTGTTGTTGCACTGGTAATAATAGCATCAACGCTTGGCTATTTTAACGAAATCATACACAAGCAACTAACAATTCCTTATAGCAATGCGTGGACATGGGGAGCCGCTATATTAGTAACCCTGATAACAGGTTTATTGGCAGGTAGTTACCCGGCTTTATTCTTGTCGTCGTTTAAACCGGTAAAAGTTTTAAAGGGCGCTAACAAAACGGGTAGAAAAACGCTGCACTCAAGACAGGTATTGGTTATTGTACAATTTGTATTTGCTACATGTCTTATACTTTCAAGTATCCTGATTTATAAACAGATCAACTACATTAAAGACCGCCCGGTAGGTTATTCACAAAATGGACTTATAGAGATCTCATTAGATGGCAATTTATATAAAGAATATGAAAACTTCAGAACGGATATAATTAACGCGGGAGCCGCTGTTGATGCTGCAGAAACATCGGGCAGTATAGCCAGTAACGGCAGCAGCAGTTGGGGCATTAACTGGCCCGGGCAGCTACCTGGCGAGGACAAAATACCTATTGACCAGATTGTTACTTCATTTCATTTTATTTCAACTTATAAGCTTGAATTGATAAAAGGGCGTGATTATATACCAGGTCGGATGGCTGACTCACTGTCGCTCATTATGAACGAATCGGCTGTTAAACTAATGCGCTTAAAAGATCCGCTTGGGCAGATAGTGAAATGGCAGGGCCGTAATTGTACCGTGGTTGGTATTGTTAAAGATTTTGTTTGGGGATCGCCATATGAACCCGTGAAGCCTGCTATTATTGGTTTTGATAAAGGTTGGGCAGGTCAGCTTGGTATTCGTTTAAATCCGAATGCTCCGATATCAAAGAGCCTTGCTACAATTGGCGACATTTATAAAAAATATAACCCCGAATATCCATTTGAATACAAGTTTGTTGACGAAAACTTCAGCGGCAAATTTGAAAATGAAAAGCTGTTGGGTACGTTGTCGAGTTCGTTTACTGTGCTGGCCATTATTATATCCTGTCTCGGCTTGTTTGGTTTAGCTTCGTTCTCGGCCGAACAGCGTAAAAAGGAGATCAGTATCCGTAAAGTATTAGGCGCAAGCATCAGTAGTTTGTGGTTCAACCTGTCGAGAGAGTTTTTAATACTCGTGGTTATTTCATTTATTATTGGCTCGGCCCTGAGCTGGTACAACATGAGCAAATGGTTGCAGCATTATACCTACCGTACAGATATAAGTGCCTGGGTATTTATTGTCACTATAGGGATTAGTATGGTAGTTTGCCTGCTTACGGTAAGCTGGCAGGCTATCAAAGCGGCGTTGAGTAATCCGGTTAAGAGTTTGAAAAACGAATAGATTGGTCTACGCTCCGGCAACCGCTCAATACTTGCGCCAGAAAAGTATGATTTAAGAGGCGAAAGGTTAAAGGCGAAATGAAGAACAAAATTGATTAAAATCCCAATTTCAAAGCCTTTCCCTTTTGCCTTTAACCTTAACAATCGTTCACATCCGTACTACATGTGTTTCATTATCGTACGGTTTTAATTGGTGTTTTTTATATAAATATCTGATTTTTAATTAATTGAATATTTGGTACGGGTTTTAATATTTTAGTGGTATAAACCATTTACCGATGTTGCGCAACTATATTAAAATAGCCTGGAGAAACCTCCTCAAACATAAAGTATTTTCATTTATCAATATTTTAGGGTTGGCTATTGGCGTTGCTGCCTTTTGGCTCATCGCCTTGTATATTATCGACGAATGGAGCTATGACCGATACAATGAAAAGGCCGACAGGGTTTTCCGGGTTGTACAACATGGGGCATGGAACGGCGGCAGGTTTAACCTTGCAGTTACATCGGCCCCATACGCCCCCGCTTTAAAAAACGACTATCCCGAAGTGGAAGATGCTATCCGCATTGATGCTGAAGGCGGTGGTAAAATAAGCTATGGTGAAAAGCAAATTAATGAAGGCGCCATGCTTTTTACCGATAAGGGCTTTTTTAATATCTTTACTCATCACTTTTTATCCGGCGATGCTGCCTCTGCCTTAAGTAAACCTAACAGCATTGTACTTACCAAAACACTGGCCGAAAAATTGTTTGGCAACACCGCCGACGCTTTGGATAAAACGGTACTTATCGAAAATAATCCTAATACAGTCACCGCCATAATAAATGATGTACCGATAAATTCCCAGTTCAGTTTTGAAGCTCTGCGCTCTTTTCCTGATGGTTATATTGATAAATGGGGCAATGCGGGTATTTACACCTATTTACTGCTCAAAAATCCGGACGATTATAAAAAGATAGAGGCAAGCTCGGATGCTTTCTTCAATAAATATATAAAAGGTACGCTTGGCCCAATGCAATTTACAATGGAACTGCAGCCGCTTACTTCCATCCACCTGCATTCAAACCTTGATTATGAGCTTGGGAGTGTTGGTAACATTACCTATATCTATGTGTTTGGTGTAGTAGCCCTGCTAATCCTGGCAATCGCGGTTATCAATTACGTAAATCTAACTACCGCACGTTCATCGGTAAGAATCAAAGAGATTGGCGTACGCAAGGTGATCGGATCAAGCAAAAAACAGCTAATAACCATGTTCTTTGCCGAATCGGTATTGCTTACCGGCGTTGCTACCCTGGTGGCAGCGGTGATGGTACAGTTTTTACTACCTTATTTTAACCAGCTATCAGGCAAGAATTTGATTCTGTTTCAATTCGGTATTGGTAAAACGGTTATCGTATTTACGCTGTTTGCTTTGCTTACGGGTATTTTGAGTGGCTTATACCCGGCCTTGTTCCTTTCGGGTTTTCAAACCATTACTGCTATGAAAGGGCAAATGGGCAGCCAGGCTGCTACTTTAATTTTCAGAAAGGTATTAGTGGTGTTTCAGTTTGTGATTACCATTGTGATGATAGCCGGTTCGTGCATTATTTACCGGCAGCTACATTATGTAATGAACAAAGACCTCGGCTTTAACAAGGCGCAAACCCTTACTTTTCATATTCATGATAAATCAGCCCGTACTAAAATAGCAGCTATTAAAAGTCAGCTGTTGCAAAACCCTGCCGTTGAGGCTGTGGGTATAGCGGGTAACCCGATAGGCAATAACGATATTGGCACCGTGAAATTCAATATCGGTGCTGATGGTAAAAGCAACGCTGATTCAAAGGTGGTGGAGAGCCTGGTTGTTGATGAAGATTTTATACCAACCTTACAAATCAGGCTGGCTAAAGGACGGAATTTTTCAACCTCGATGGCGACTGATCAGAAAGAATCCATCATCGTTAATCAAACGCTTGTGAATGAAATGGGATGGAAAGATGCTGTCGGGAAATCGGTACGTACCGGGGTGGATGAAAATGGAAATGTAATTACACAAAAGATCATCGGCGTAGTTAAGGACTTCAATACCTATTCGCTGCAGCATAAAGTATCATCTATGGTACTACACCTGCCTGCTACTGTTAATGATGAGGATAATATGTACGTGCGCATAGGCAAAAATAATATCCCGTCCACGCTCAATTATATCAGTAATGTTTACGGCAGGTTTGATATTGAAAACAAGGCAGAGTTTCATTTTCTTGATCAGAATTTTGCCAAACAATATCGGTCAGAGCAAAAGCAAGGCAGCATCCTGTTCATATTCACCGTGTTGGCAATTAGTATTGCTTGTCTTGGGCTTTTCGGCCTGGTAACCTTTACTGCCGAACAAAGGGTAAAAGAAATCGGCATCAGGAAAGTTTTGGGTGCAAGTGTAACCTCCATAGTTACCCTGTTGTCAAAAGATTTGATGAAACTGGTGGTGATATCCACATTAATTGCCTCGCCGCTGGCCTGGTATGGCATGAGCAAATGGTTACAAAGTTTTGCTTACCGGGTTGATATTAACTGGTGGATCTTCGCGGTAGCAGGTATCCTCTCCGTGATTATCGCTTTTGTAACAGTAAGTGTGCAATCAGTAAGGGCAGCAAATGCTAATCCGGCTAAAAGCCTTAAAAACGAGTAGGCAGTTTGCAGTGGCTGTAAGCGGTTATACAGCTTGATAAAACCAATGAACTAATGAACAATTGAACCAATGAACCATGTTTAAAAATTACTTAAAAACAGCTTTCCGTACCCTGCGCAAAAACGTGGGGTTTACGGTTATAAATATATTGGGACTGGCCCTTGGCTTGGCCACCTGCCTTATGATTGTGCTATACGTAGCCGATGAGTTGAGTTATGATCGGTTTAATGAGAAAGCTGATCGCACGTACCGGGTTAATGAAGATCTTAAATTTGGCAACAATAATGTACTTTATGCCGTTGCGATGCCGCCGTTGGCTCAGGCATTAAAAACGGATCTCCCTGAGGTGGAGGAAGTAACCCGGCTTAAGGCAGCAGGAGGTTTCCACGTAAAAAAAGGTAACGAAAGTATTCTTGAGTACGGTACCGTTTTTGCCGACCCATCGGTTTTTAACGTGTTTACCCTACCCATGATTAATGGTAATCCGGCTACGGCTTTGAAAGAGCCTAACACCGTGGTGATTACCGAAACTACAGCCCAAAAGTACTTTAACAGTACCAACGTTGTAGGCAAAACACTCTCCATCGATAACAATCAATTGTTAAAGATTACAGGAGTGATAAAGGATTTACCGAAGCAATCGCACTTTCATTTCGATTTTTTTATGTCGATGATAAGCTGGCCTGATAGCAAATCTCCCGAATGGTTAAGAAGCGACTACAATACCTATGTGGTTTTGAAACCAGGTACAGATTATAAGTTATTTGAGAAAAAACTGGCTGCTTTGCTGAAAAAATACAGCGAAGGGCAAATGCAAACGGCCTTGCACGTCAATATTGCCGATTTTGAAAAAAGCGGCAGTTATTTCAGGCTTAACCTCACTCCTTTAACCGATATCCATTTGCACTCAAACCGTACCGGTGAGTTGGGCAGCAATAGCTCAGCGCAGTATGTTTATATATTTTCGGCCATTGCCATATTCATATTACTTATAGCAGGCATCAACTTTATGAACCTTTCAACAGCTCGTTCGGCCAGCAGGGCCAGGGAGGTTGGTGTACGCAAGGTTTTAGGTTCCCCGCGTAAATATTTAATAGCCCAGTTTTTAACCGAATCGGTATTGGTGACTTTGGCAGCGGCAGTTATAGCGTTTTTTACTGTATTACTTTTATTGCCGCTGTTTAATCAGGTATCGGGCAAGGAGTTGGTTGTTGGCGCGCAAACCTTAACCTGGTTGCTGCCTGCTTTACTATTGATTGTACTGGTGGTAGGTTTTGCTGCCGGATCATATCCTGCTTTTTTTCTTTCGGCATTTCAGCCAATTAATGTGCTTAGCGGTAAACTTGCCGGCGGTTTCAAAGGCAGCTGGCTTAGGAGTGTACTGGTTGTATTCCAGTTTTCTATTTCAATATTCCTCATTATTGGTACCATCGTTATTTATAACCAGCTCAATTATATTCAAACCAAAAACCTGGGTTATAACCGCAATCAGGTACTTGTTATCAATAATGCATTTGAATTGGGCAGCCATGCCAAAACCTTTAAAAATGAGGTAAAGCAAATCCAAGGTGTAGTTAATGCTACTTTGACGGGTTATTTGCCAACCGGTAAAAACAGGGGAACGTCCATTTTTTATAAAGAAGCGGCAGCCGATCAAAAAACTGCTTTGTTTCCGCAAAGCTGGCGGGTAGACGCGGACTATATCAGCACCCTGGGTATGAAGATCTCTGCCGGGCGCGATTTTTCGGCAAGTATGTCAACGGATTCCACCGGATTAGTGATCAATGAAACAGCAGCTAAATTTTTAGGCTTTACCAATCCGGTCAATAAAATCCTGTACCGTAATATGGATGGCAACCGTGATCATGTAAAAGCTTATCACATCATAGGTGTGGTTAAAGATTTTAATTTCAACTCGCTGAGGGAAAATATCAGCCCAATGATTTTTTTAATGGACGAAGACAGTGGAAACCTGAGTATCAGGGTAAATACAACTAATTTACCTGCTCTCGTCGATCAGATAAAAAGCAAATGGCAGGGCATGACCCAAAGCCAGTTTAGCTATTCTTTTATGGATCAGGATTTTGATGCTAATTATCGTGCTGAGCAGCGTACCGGCACCATATCCATCATATTTACGGTGCTGGCTATTTCCATTGCCTGCCTTGGCTTGTTTGGCTTAGCCGCTTATGCTGCAGAACAACGCACCAAAGAAATCGGGATCCGTAAAGTACTCGGTGCAAGTGTATCTGCCATAGTGAATACCTTATCCAAAGATTTTATAAAGCTGGTATTGATCTCCATAGCCATTACAACCCCTTTAGCCTGGTATTTAATGAACAAATGGCTGCAGGATTTCGCTTACCGCATCAGTATACAATGGTGGGTGCTGGCGCTGGCAGGCGTAGTAGCTATAATAATAGCTGTGGCTACAGTAAGTTTCCAATCTATAAAAGCAGCATTGGCAAACCCGGTTAATAGCCTTAAAAACGAGTAGGCAGTTTGCAGTGGCAGTAAGCAGCTATACAGCTTGATACCAATGAACTAATGAACAATTGAACCAATGAACTTAATATAATGATCAGAAATTATCTTAAAACTGCTTTTCGCACATTGAAAAAAAATGGGGGTTTCACCACAATTAATGTGTTTGGTTTGGCCCTTGGGCTGGCTACGTGTTTGCTCATCGTATTTTATGTGGTAGATGAGCTGAGCTATGACAAGTTCAATGTTAAGGCCGACAGGATCTATCGCGCCAATATGCAGATTAAATTTGGCGGTATCGATCAAAGTTATGCCTGTGCGCCTGCTCCGTTAAGTGCCGCCTTTCAAAATGACTACCCTGAGGTTGAGCGTGCCTGCCGTTTTTTGATGCGCGGAGGTTATAATGTAAAAAAAGGCAATCAAACTATTCATGAAAACCGAATGGTGCTGGCCGATTCCACCTTGTTTGATGTATTCACCCTGCCAATGGTAGCAGGCGATCCTAAGAAGGCGCTTGTTGAACCTAATACCGTTGTCATTACTGAAAGTACAGCTAAACGTTATTTTAATACTACGCAGGTTGTAGGTAAAACTTTTACGTTTGATGAAAAGCTGCTTTATAAGGTTACCGGTGTAATTAAAGACCTGCCCAGGCAATCGCATTTTCATTACGATTTTTTCCTGTCGATGGCGTCAAACGCGGAAAGCAAAGATGGGGCATGGTTCAGCAATAATTTCAATACCTATGTATTACTAAAACCTGGTGTGGATGCCAAAAAGTTTGAAGCCAAGTTTCCTGCATTAATGCACAAATATGCGGGTCCGCAATTGCAGAGTATCTTACATCTTACTTTTGATTCGTTTGAAGGAGCCGGCAACAAATACCAGCTGAGTCTTATGCCATTGAAGGATATCCACCTCAAATCAAATCTTGTGTCGGAGCTTGATCATAACGGGAACATTCAGTACGTGTACATTTTTGGAGCGGTTGCTATTTTTATCTTACTGATAGCCTGTGTAAACTTCATGAACCTTTCAACCGCCCGTTCTGCAAACCGGGCCCGGGAGGTAGGGGTTCGTAAGGTACTTGGTTCAAGGCGTCAGTCGCTTATTGCCCAGTTCCTGTCTGAGTCTATCATGGTAACGTTTATTGCTACAGTAATAGCCATGCTGATGGCTTATTTTCTGCTGCCGGTATTCAATAATATAGCGGGTAAAACCATGGAGCTTAATATGGGCTCATTGGTTTGGCTGATTCCTGCTTTGCTGGTAATAGTTTTGGTGATTGGCTTCCTGGCTGGCTCATATCCCGCGTTTTTTCTTTCGGCATTTCAGCCAATTGATGTTTTAAAAGGCAAGCTTTCCTCTGGCTTTAAGGGCGGAATGTTAAGGAGCTCATTGGTGGTGTTCCAGTTTTTTATATCGATAGTGCTCATCATTGGTACACTGGTGATCTATAATCAGCTTAAATATATTCAGAATAAAGATCTTGGTTATAACCGCAGCCAGGTATTGGTGATTCATGGTGTGTATGACCTCGGCGACAAGAGCAAGGTGTTAAGAGATGAAGTAAAGCAATTGCCAGGCGTAATGGGCGTAACCATGACAGGCTTTTTGCCAACTTCTGATTACAGGAACAGCAGCAGCGTTTTCCAGGAACGCGGGCTCGACCCTAAAAAAGCAGTGCTTGCACAAACCTGGGTAGTTGACGATAACTATCTGCCAACCCTCGGCATAAAACTAACCAAAGGCCGTAATTTCTCAAACCAGATGCCTACCGATTCGGCGGCCATGATCATTAATGAAACAGCGGCGAAACTGATGGGCGTACGTGACCCGCTTAACAAATCCATGTTTTTGCCTATGGACAATATGGCCAAAACGTTTAAAGAATATCATATAGTAGGTGTTATTAAGGATTTTAATTTCGCTTCGCTGCGTAATAATGTAAGCCCGGTGATATTAATGTACGGGCAGGATACCGGCGCCTTAAGTGTAAAAGTAAATACCGCTAATATCACCGCACTTATGGCCATGATCAGCGACAAATGGAAATCTATAAAACCGGGTAAGGAGTTTGAATATTCGTTTATGGATGACGATTTTGATTCATCGTACCGTGCGGAACAGCGGATGGGTACCATATTCATCATATTTACAAGTTTAACAATTGTGATAGCCTGTTTAGGTTTGTTTGGCCTTGCTGCATATGCGGCCGAACAGCGCACTAAGGAGATAGGCATCCGTAAAGTACTTGGCGCTAATGTAGGCGCTATAGTAGGTATGCTGTCAAAAGATTTTATCAAACTGGTAATGATAGCAATAGTAATAGCCATTCCGGTTGCCTGGGTCGCCATGCAGCAATGGTTGCAGGGCTTTGCGTACAGGCAAAACATACAATGGTGGGTGGTAGTATTGGCTGCGGTTTTGGCCGTGTTGATCGCTTTTGTAACCATCAGCTTTCAATCCATCAAGGCGGCACTGGCCAACCCGGTGAGGAGTTTGAAAAATGAATAAAATTAGTTGACAGATAGCAGCAGCAGTTTGAAGTAGCAGATACAGGCCAGCAGGCAGATAAAAGTAAGCGATAAGTACCAATGAACTAATGAACAAGTGAACTAATGATACGTAACTACATAAAAACAGCATGGCGAAACCTTTATAGGAATAAGGCATTTTCGCTGATCCACATTTTGGGATTAACTATGGGTATAACCGTTTGCCTCATGATATTCCTGTATATTATGAATGAGTTTAGCGTGGATAATTTTCATAAGCAGGGCAAAAATATTTACAGAGTGATGCGCGGCTTTGATAAGTCGAAAGCCCCCACATCTTACCTCTCGGGACCTTACGCCCCCGCCATGCTGAATGATTATCCGCAGGATATCAAGATGGCAGTGCGCGTTTCTCCACGAAATAACCTGGTTTCTTTTGGCGAAAAATCGTTCAACGAAAAAAAGGTTTACGCGGTTGATTCCAACTTTTTTAGCCTCTTTACTTTCCCGTTGCTGAGGGGAGATGCTACTTCAGCATTAAACCACCCGGGTAGCGTGGTGCTAACTGAAACCACAGCCAAAAAATATTTCGGCAATATTGATAATGCCATGGGCAAGGTGGTACAGATGGATAAACAACTGCAATTAAAGGTAACAGGTATTGCCAAAGATGTGCCTTCCAACTCGCACCTTGATTTTGACCTGGTGATGCCAATATCCAATTACACCCGCGATCAGGGTTTTAATGTATGGATTAACAATAGCCTTTTTGTTTACCTGTTATTGAATGAGCATAGCAGCCCGGCTGCCTTGGAAAGCCGCTTTCCGCAGTTTATGGATAAGTACATGGGCAAGGATATGCAGCGTTTTGGTACTAAATTTAACCTGAGCTTAAGACCGTTTAAGGATATCTATTTTGAAAATGCCTCGTCGTTTGATAATGTAAAACATGGGGATAAAACTGTGGTATTCATCTTTATTTCGATAGCGGTGCTCATCATGATCATTGCCTGTATCAATTTTATGAACCTGGCCACTATCCGCGCTGTCGAACGTTCAAAAGAAGTAGGGATGCGCAAGGTTTTAGGCGCATTAAGAAATCATCTGGTGTGGCAGTTCATCGGCGAATCTATTTTGCTGGCGCTAATTTCATGCGCCCTTTCTATTGGTTTGTTACTCTTGCTGATGCCATCATACAATAGCTTGCTTGGGTATGCGCTCACTGTATCTTGGAACAGTGCGCCGATTTACCTGTTTCTTTTAGGCGTTATTTTATTTGTGGGTTTCCTTGCCGGAAGCTATCCGGCTATATTCATGTCGGCATTTTCGCCCATTGAGGCTTTAAAAGGTAAGCTTAAATTAGGTAAAGGCGGCTCATTTTTCAGGCAATCGCTGGTGGTGTTCCAGTTCAGTATTTCGGTGTTGCTTATTATTGGCACTATCGTGATCGTTAACCAGATGCGATATGTGAAAAACAAATCATTGGGTTATGACAAGGAGCAAACCGTTATTGTGAAGATTGATAATAACGATATCTATGATCACATGCAAACATTTAAACACCAGCTGCAAAATTCGGACTATGTGAAGTCGGTATCCCTGATGTCGGGCGAACCGGGCGGCTTTTTTGATATGCAGGGCTTTGAGGTTGAAGGTCAGCATGAAACATTCAAATCGAGGTCGGAATTTGCCGACTTTGAATATGTTAAAACCTTTGGCCTGAAAATTATCGCCGGCAGGGATTTTTCACCGCAGTTTGCTACCGATACTACGAATTCGGTATTGATCAACCGTACAGCGGCTAAAGAACTGGGCTTTACGCCGCAGCAGGCTATCGGTAAATGGATTAAAAATACAGTGCGTGATAGTAGTCGCCGCACCATCATCGGTGTAGTGGAAGATTTTAACTTCCTTTCACTTAAAGAAAACATGGATGCCCTGGTGATATCGCCAAGCGACGACAGGCGCGTAGCCGTGATCAAACTAAAACCCGGAAATGTCCAGGCCGGTTTGGCTGCTATCAAAAACATTTATGCCGAAGTCGCTCCTGTTTATCCGTTTGAGTACAGCTTTCTTGACCAGCAATTTGATACCACCTATCGCAACGATATCAGGCAGCAAACCATGTTAAGCATATTTTCTGGCTTGGCCATCTTTATTGCCTGTTTGGGTTTATTTGGTTTAGCCTCGTTTACCGCAGCGAAACGTACCAAGGAAATCGGAGTCCGTAAAGTA
Source organism: Mucilaginibacter sp. SJ (assembly GCF_028993635.1). Lineage (NCBI taxonomy): Bacteria > Pseudomonadati > Bacteroidota > Sphingobacteriia > Sphingobacteriales > Sphingobacteriaceae > Mucilaginibacter > Mucilaginibacter sp. SJ. The sequence continues at coordinate 1,227,976 of NZ_CP118631.1, read as the reverse complement.
TTGGGTTCATCGGTACAAAATATCCTTATCCTGATATCAAAAGATCTGCTGAAACCGGTGTTATTAGCTACTGTGATAGCTATCCCCTTAGGTTATTACAGCATGGATAAATGGCTGCAAAGTTTCGCTTACAAAACACCTTTGCATTGGTGGATCTTTGCTTTGGCGGCTTTGCTTACATTTGTTATTGCCGTGGTTACCATTAGTTTTCAATCGTTAAAGGCAGCGCTTGCAAATCCTATCAGGAGTTTGAGAAGCGAATGAGATCAGTTTGCAGATAGCAGTGGCAGTTTGCAGTAGCAGTTGAAGAAATAGAATATACCCCGAGCCCGTGTCCCCACGGGCTTTTTTATGATGTGCTGTCATTATTAGGTAGTCTGAATTTATTTTCAGCACCATGCAACGTATTTGCTAAACGCCTGGTCTTGTATATATAAACCAAAGATCATTATTATGAAAAAGTATTTACTTGTGTTATTTGTTGCCTGTGCAGGCAGCAGCGTTTTTGCACAAAATAATCAGAAAACACCATATCTCACCAAATCATTATCAGGACAGGCTGTGAAAAATGTATTTGTTAATACATCGGGCGGCAGTATTACTGTTAGCGGCGCATCGGGCCAGGAACCAAGAGTTGAGGTTTTTATACAAGGTAATAATGGCAATGGCGATCTTTCTAAAGAAGAGATCAAAAAGCGCCTTGATGAAAATTATGATCTGAGTGTTGATGTTAACGGCGGAGAGCTGCACGCCAAAGCCAAAAGCAAGCACGATGGCAACTGGGACTGGAAAAAATCATTAAGTATCTCGTTCCGTGTGTATGTACCCGGCAATGTGGCAACCAATCTGAATACCAGCGGAGGCAGTATCCATTTGGATAATCTAACAGGTGCACAACAGTTTGAAACCAGTGGTGGCAGCTTACACCTGGATAAAATTACCGGCACTATCAAAGGTCGTACTTCAGGCGGCAGTATCCACGTGAGCGATTCAAAAGAAAATATTGATCTTCAAACATCGGGCGGCAGTATTGAGGCCCGTAATTGCATGGGGCGTATCAAACTTGAAACATCTGGCGGTTCTTTGCATCTCGATGGTTTAAAGGGAGATATCAAAGCTACGACCAGCGGCGGCAGTATCAGCGGCAGTAAAATTGATGGCGATTTCATTACAGGCACATCAGGTGGCAGCATTAACCTCACTGATTTGTCGTGTAGCCTCGATGCTTCAACAAGTGCCGGCAGTTTTCACGCACAATTTGTCAGCGTAGGTAAATTTATTAAAATTGATGTAAGCTCGGGTCGTGTTGATCTGCAGTTGCCATCAAAACAAGGTCTTAATCTTGATTTGCGGGCTGATAAGATAGAAACAAACCTTGCCGACAATTTTTCAGGTAGCAAGGATAAAGAAAGGGTAGAAGGTAAACTTAACGGAGGTGGCTCGCTTGTTGAAGTTAGAGGCAGCAACAGGATAAACCTTACTGTAAACTAATAACAATAATAAGGGATATTACGAAGGCCTGTTACTCAAATAGTGACAGGTCTTTTTTTGTTGAACGGAGTGTATCATAACCGAACACATGGTGTTACGTCTTCGTACAGTTTTGATTAAAAATAAATTATAACCAATTGATATTTAGGTGTTTGTTTTATTGGTATGGCTTTTAAACCTGTATTGTGGTTAATCGTACACTCATGTTCAAAAATTACATCAAAACCGCCTGGCGAAGCTTAAAACGTAACAAGATATTTTCCTTTATTAATGTGTTTGGCCTTTCTGTAGGGTTGGCTTGTTGTATGCTGATCTGTGCTTATGTGTATAGCGAGTTAAACTATGACCAATATCCGGCACAGGCAAAACAGATGTACCGTGTTGGTTTGCGCTCCGTTGAAAATAATGGCGTTAGTGAATATCCGATGGTGGACATAGCGGTGGGGCAGGGTATTAAAAATATGTTTCCCGAGGTGCTTGAAACCACAAGGCTTACCGGCCGCGGACCCGTATTTATAAAATATAACGACAGGCAATTTAAAGAAGAGCATGTACAAATGATAGATGCCAATTTCCTGCGCCTGTTTTCGATACCTCTGATTGACGGTGATGATAAAGCCTGTTTTACCGAGCCTAACAGTATGGTGGTTACCAGGGCCATGGCTAATAAATATTTTGGCGATCAGGAAGCCGTTGGCAAATCGGTTACCATCGATGGCAAACCGTACAAGGTAACTGGTGTAATTGACAAAGTACCTGATGATTCACATTTTCATGGTGATGCCTTTTTGAACCTGGCACCCTTTGTTAAAAATGCAAAGCAAACCTGGAGCAACATCGGCTTTTTTACCTATGTTGTATTGGATAGAAATGCCAGTCCTAAAAAACTGGAAGCTTCTTTTCCCGAAATGGTAAGGAAATTTGTAGTGCCCGAAATTGCACATGATATGGGTACAAGCACGGCCGAAGCAAGCAAATCTGTTAACTCCTTCCTGTTTTTCTTGCAACCGTTAAGCGACATCCACCTGCGCTCGGCAACCAAATATGAACTTGAACCCAATGGCGACATCCACTATGTGTATATATTCGGCGCTTTAGCTGCTTTTATATTGATTTTGGCCTGCATCAATTTTACTAATCTTTCAACAGCAAGTTCAGCGCGGCGGTCGAAAGAAGTGGGTATCCGTAAAGTGCTTGGCTCTGAAAAAGGCGGACTGGTTTCGCAATTTCTTACCGAATCGGTTATGCTCACATTTTGGGCTTTGCTACTGGCTTTAGGTATGGTGTACCTGTTGTTGCCTTTGTTTAACAACTTAGCCGGCAAACACATCGATCTCGGATTTTTCCTTAGCCCTAAGGCTTTGCTTATCGAATTATTCACCGCTTTTGCGGTTGGTATTTTAGCGGGCATTTATCCCGCTTTCTTCCTTTCATCGTTCAAGATCATAGCCGTATTGAAAGGCAACGGCGCTACTAAAGCCGAAGGGAAACGTGTTTTACGCAGCGGGTTGATCATTTTCCAGTTCGCGGTGTCAACGGCGCTCATCATATCAACATTTGTAGTATATCAGCAATTGCATTATATGCAAAACAAAAAGCTTGGGTATAATAAAGATCAGGTGCTTGTAATAAATGACGCTTATACCCTTGGCCGTAATGTAGACGCTTTTAAAAATCAGCTTTTACGCAATCCGCAGGTGTTAAATGCTACTATATCGAGCAGCGTACCAGGCAAGTTAACCGGTGTTGACGGTACGCAGATTGATGCTAAAGAATTTGACGATAAAGGGGGGCATGCCGAAATCCATACCAATATTTATCATGTTGATGAAAGTTATGTGCCCACTTTGGGGCTGCAGGTTATCAAGGGGCGTAACTTTTATCAGTCTTTCCCCGGCGATTCAATGTCGGTTGTGGTAAATGAGGCCCTGGTAAAAGGCTTGGGATGGGGCAACGCTAACCCGATCGGTAAAACCATTGTGCGCTCGGCACGTACGCAATATACTGTTGTTGGAGTGGTAAAAGATTTTCATTACGCTTCGGCCAGGCAAAAGATTGCTCCATTAATGCTGTTATCTGGTCACAATACCGGTTCTGTTATTTTAAAGATAAAAACCGGTGATGTAAAATCGTTGATAGCCAACATTAAAACAGAATGGGATAATTTCAGGCCGGAAACACCTTTCAGCTACTCATTCCTCGATGAACAATATGCGTCGCTTTATGCATCCGAACAGCAAACAGGTAAAATATTCACCGTGTTTTCGTGCATCGCCCTCATTATAGCAAGTCTGGGCTTGTTCGGTTTAGCCGCGTTTATGATCAGGCTAAGGGTTAAAGAAATTGGCATCCGCAAGGTATTAGGCGCATCAACAGGCAGCATTACGGTGATGTTATCAAAAGAATTTTTGAGGTTGATCGTCATTGCATCCATTATATCGTTTCCGGTAACATGGTTTGCCATGAACAAATGGCTGCAGGATTTTGCATACCGTATCAGTATCCAATGGTGGGTATTCATCTTGGCGGGCGGCATAGCCTTGCTGGTGGCGGGCATCACGATAAGCTTTCAATCGGTTAAAGCGGCTTTGGCTAATCCGGTGAAAAGCCTTAGAAGTGAGTAGCAGTCGACAGTGGCAGACCATCGCCAGGGACTAATAACTAATGAACAAGTGAACTAATGAACTAAATCATGATAAAGAATTATTTACGGAGTGCCCTGCGCAATATTGCCCGGCACAAATTTATTTCGTTCATCAATATTTTTGGCTTAACCATAGGGTTAACCTGTTGCCTGCTTATCTTAACTTACATAGTTAAAGAACTCAGTTATGATAAGTTTAACCATAATGCGCCCAATATTTACAGGGTGAGCCGGAGTTTTAATACGGCCGATGGTATCGTCAACCTGCATTTGGGGGCCGTGGCACCGCCTTTTGGTCCGCTGCTAAAAAACGAATTTCCGGATATCAAAAAAGTGACCCGGTTGTTTCCTAACGGTGATGTGGTTTTGCGCTATAAGGAAAAATTGCTCGTTGAAAAGGGCTCTTATTTTGCTGATGAAAATTTCCTTAGTTTCTTTGATCTTAAAACAGTAGCAGGTGATCCTAAAACTGCCCTTAGTGAGCCGTATACAGTGATGATGACCGAGGATATGGCGCGCAAATACTTCGGTAACGAAGACCCCATAAACAAAGAAATCAGGCTTGATAATACGGCCAATTTTAAAGTTACCGGTATTTTTAAGCCATTTCCGGCTAACTCGCAGATGCACCCTCAAATGTTGCTGTCATTCAATACACTGAACGATGACAAGGTTTATGGACGTAATCAATTGGCAACCAATTGGGGGAACAACTCATTTTTTACCTACCTGTTATTGCCTGATCATTATAATATTGATCGTATCAGCTCGCAGTTTCCGGCTTTTATAGATAAATACATGAATTCTCCCGGGCAACCCCGGCAGTCAAAATTTACCCAGCTGCATATTCAAAGGTTCCTGGATATCCACCTGCATTCACACCTGGATGATGAGGTTGAACAAAACGGTGATATCAAAAGAGTTTACATATTCTCTGCCATCGCATTGTTTATTTTGCTGATAGCATGTATCAATTATATGAACCTATCTACTGCCCGCTCAACGCTTAGGGCTAAAGAGATCGGCATTCGCAAGGTAATCGGTGCACAGCAAAAAGAGATCATCACCCAATTTTTAAGCGAATCTGTGCTGATCACTTATTTCTCGCTCGTATTGGCCCTGATCTTAACCTGGCTTTTATTGCCGCTTATCAACGGATTTTCTGAACTTGGCTTATCAATCATAAGCTTATTTAAACCATCAATTTTAGTATCGGTATTATTGCTGCCCCTGGTTATAGGGCTTATCAGCGGTATTTATCCCGCCATTTTTATGTCTTCATTTAAGCCGATAAAAGTTTTAAAGGGGATCCTTAAAGTTGGATCAGGAAATATCTCGTTCCGCAAGGTATTGGTGGTTGTGCAGTTCTCCATCTCGATAATTCTGATTGTAGCTACAACCATAGTTTTCCAGCAGTTAAAGTATATCCAAACCAAATCACTTGGCTTTAATAAAGATCATTTAGTAACGTTGGGCGGTATCCCGGCTAACCAGTTTGAAGCTTTCAGGGCCGATTTATTGCGAGATCCAGCGGTAAAAGATATTGGACGTTCATCGCGCATTCCATCAGGACGGCTGTTGGATGATCAGGGTGTTTCTGTTTTTGATGGCGATAAACCACTGCCCGTTAAAGCTGATATTAAATGCATTAATGCCGATTACGGCTTTATCCCAACTTACGGCATAAAGATTGCCGCCGGCAGAAACTTCAGTCGCGAGTTCGCCACCGACAGTAATAATTTTGTGATCAATGCATCGGCAGTAAGTGCATTAGGATGGAAATCGCCTGAAAGCGCCATAGGCAAGGATATGAGCTATGGAGGCGTTAAAGGAAAAGTGATAGGAGTGGTTAATGACTTTCATTTCGAGTCATTACATCAAAATATCATCCCGCTTTTAATGGAGATGCCCTCATTCGCCAACAATAGTTATAGAAGAATAACGGTTAAGATCGATGGTAATCGTATCAATTCGGCATTGGCAACCCTTGGGCAAACCTGGAAAAAATATCAACCCGAAACGCCTTTTGAATACAGCTTTTTAGATGAGCGGTTTCAAAAGCTATATAATAGTGAGCAGGAGCAGGGCAACCTGTTTACTATATTTTCGTGCCTTGCCATATTCATAGCTTGCCTTGGTCTGTTTGGACTTTCAGCCTTTACCATATCACAAAGAGTAAAAGAAATTGGCGTACGTAAAGTACTTGGCGCAAGCATCCCGCAAATTGTTACCGAACTTTCAAAAGACTTTTTGAAGCTGGTGATCATTGCCGCGGTGATTGCTTTGCCAATCGCGTGGTACGCGATGAGTAAATGGCTGCTTGATTTTGCTTTCAGAATTAACATACAATGGTGGGTTTTTGTAATGGCCGGCGTAATAGCGCTGATCATCGCTTTTGCAACCATAAGCTATCAATCGATAAAGGCTGCAATGGCTAACCCGGTGAAGAGTTTGCGTTCTGAATAATCATTGGTTTACTTGTTCATTAGTTCATTGGTGAACGCGGACAAGTTTAAGGATAGCTTATACGGCGTAGACAACACCAATGAACTAATGAACAATTGAACTAATGAACAATATCATGTTTAAAAACTATTTCAAAATCGCGCTGCGTAATTTTTGGCGGCATAAATTTTTTACATTCATCAATGTAATCGGTTTATCTATAGGGATCAGTTCGGCGCTGGTTATTTACCTGATAGTTCATTTTGATTTTACTTTTAATCAAAACTTTGATAACGGCGACCGCATTTACCGGGTGGTATCAAACTATACCTTTTCCGGCGAAGAAGCGCATAACCGCGGCGTATCAGGCCCTGTGCCCGAAGTTGTACAGAACAATGTAAGCGGCGTTGAGCTTGCTGCTCCATTCTTCACTTTAAGTCAGCCCAACGTACTTGTTCCGGGAAAAGGCGGTATTCCTGTTAAGTTTAAGTTACAGGATAACGTGATCCTTGCCGATGGACGCTATTTCAGCATGTTTAAATATAACTGGCTTGCCGGTTCGGCGAAGACAGCTTTGAATGCCCCTAATCAAACGGTACTTACTGCTGATCAGGCAAAAAAGTATTTTCCTAAGCTTTCATACAGCCAGATGATAGGCCGGGTGATCACTTATGACACGCTTAGCGCAGCAATTACAGGCATTGTTGAACCACTGAAGGGCAACAACGATTTTACTTTTCACGATTTCCTTTCTTATTCAACGGCAAAAAATAACAAAACACTCGCCAATGAACTGAACCTTACTAATTGGGGGGGTACCACTTCGTCATCTATTCTTTTTGTAAAGTTGGCGCCAAATACCACTGTAGCCAATTTTGAAAGGCAACTAAACGCTATTCTCAAAAAAAGCGATCCTCCAAAGCCTGAAAACAAAGGCAATACACGTAATTTTACCTTACAACCTTTGAGTGATCTGCATTTTAATAGTACATACGGTACGTTTGATTCAGGCAATCCGGCTAATAAAACAACACTTTACGGTTTACTGGTTATTGCTGCATTCCTGTTATTATTAGGTTGTATTAATTTTGTCAACTTAACTACTGCCCAGGCCACACAAAGGGCCAAAGAAATTGGTGTGCGTAAAACAATGGGGAGCAGCCGCGCCCAGCTTATTACCCAGTTTCTGAGTGAAACGTTCATTATAACCCTTTTGGCTGTTATCATTTCGGTGGCGTTGGCACCAGCTATATTAAAACTATTTAAAGATTTTATTGCAGAGGGTATCAAGCTTGACCTGCTTCATCAACCCAATCTTTTTGTATTCCTGTTTTTGTTGACAATAGTGGTGGCCCTGTTATCAGGTTTTTACCCGGCCGCGTTATTATCGGGCTATAAACCCGTATTGGTGCTTAAAAACCAGGCATCATCAAATAGCAGCAAAACACGTAATGCCTGGCTGCGTAAGTCGTTAACGGTAACCCAATTTATTATTGCCCAGTTTTTTATAATGGCAACGGTGCTGGTAAGTAAACAGATTCATTACGCACTTACTAAAGACCTGGGTTTTAAAAAGGACGCCATCCTGATCATTAACTCACCATGGAAAAACCGTACGCTTAGCAAGAACCAGGTATTTATGAACAAGCTGAAGGCGATACCCCAGGTTGAGATGGTGAGCGCAGGTAAAGCCGCTCCATCGTCAAACAGTACCAATTCAACCGAGGCTACCTACATAGACGGTAAAAAGGAAATAAAAATTGAATTGTATGAAAAGTATGGCGACCCAAATTATATCAATGTATACAAGCTTAAACTTTTGGCTGGGCGTAATATACAGTACGGCGACAGTACCAGTGCATTTTTGATCAATAATACTTATGCAAAACTTATTGGGTTTAAAAACCCGGCTGATGCAGTGGGGAAGTATATTGATAAGTTTAATGGAGATAAAAGAATGCAGATCATAGGTGTAGTAGGTGATTTTTATTCTGAATCATTGCATTCGCCTATTAAACCTACCTGCATTCATATTAGTAATAGTTTTTATAACAACGGTACTTTTCATATAGCACTTAAGCCGCAAACGACCGGTGGTAATGAATGGAAAAAAGCCATCGCTTCGATGGAAAAAATATGGAAAGAGATCTATCCTGAAGACGATTTTGAATATAATTTTTTTGACGAGAGTATCGCCAAATTTTACGATGCCGAACAGCATACATCAACCTTGTTAACCTGGGCAACAGGTTTATCGATATTTATAAGCTGCCTTGGTTTGTTAGGTTTGGCTATTTATAATACCAACCAGAGGACGAAGGAGATAGGTGTGCGCAAAGTACTCGGGGCAACCGTAACACAAATAGTAACCCTGCTTTCAACCGAGCTGGTGCTGCTCATTGTACTGGCCTTTGTACTGGTAACTCCGCTGGCCTGGTATGCCATGAACAAATGGATGGAAAGCTTTGCCGACCGTACAACAATAAGCTGGTGGATATTTGTAGTAAGCGGCGGCGGAATGTTATTGACGGCATTGATCACCTCAAGTTTTCAAACCATCAAGGCAGCGTTGGCTAATCCAACCAAAAGTTTACGTTCTGAATAATAGGTCATTTAGTCATTGGCTTCGCTCATTAAGTCATTTTTTTGACAACGGCAGGAAGCGATAAATGACTTAATGACCCAATGATAAAATGACCAGGATATATGTTTAAAAATTATTTTAAAGTAGCATTCCGTAATTTAGCTAAACACCGCACTATTAGTATGATTAATATCGCGGGGCTCACCATCGGCATTACTGCGGCGGTATTTATCATGCTTTGGGTACAAAACGAGTTCAGTTTTGATAATTACCACCCGGACGTTGATAATATCTACCGGGTAAAAACGAAACTAAGTCTTACTAAAAACGAAGTCTGGGACTGGGAGTCGTCTCCTTATATGTTAGGCCCCGTTGCTAAGCAGGAAATACCCGGTTTAAAAAATTATACTTTTTTGTGGCCGGGTTATATGATAACGGTGCATCATAATAACCAGCTGATATCGGAAAAAAAGTATGCGTATATAGATGCTAATTGGTTTAAAGTATTCCATTACGATTTTATTGACGGAAGCGCCGACAGCTTTTCAAAAAATCCATTCAGTTTAATCCTGACGCAATCAACAGCAAAAAAATATTTTGGTAACGATGAAGCTGTTGGCAAAATGCTGAAGGTTGACTCCATGAACTACCAGGTACAGGCAGTAGTGAAGGATAACCCTGCAAACTCAAGCTTTCAGTACGATATGCTGATGCCGGTGGAAGCTAAACTAAGCAATGCACATGAAAAAGAACAGGCAAACAACTGGGGCAATTTCAGCGGACTTACATTTTTGAAATTGCAACCTGGCGTAAATATTAAAGATGTAGGCAATAAGTTGACCCAAATTCTAAGGAAAAATAACAAGGGTAGTGAAAATACAACCATGAGTGTGATTGGGCTTAAGGGTATCCATTTTGAAAGCGGTTTGTTAAGCACATCGTTTGAAAACGGCAACCTGAAACTGGTCAATGTCTTCCTGATCCTGGCTTTTTTACTTTTGACTACGGCGTGCATAAATTACGTAAACCTAACTACCGCCAGGGCAAGCGTACGTTCAAAAGAGGTGAGCGTGCGTAAAATTGTGGGAGCGGGTAGGAGGCAGCTTTTTGCCCAGTTTATGTCCGAATCATTGGTTGTTAGTTTCCTGTCATTATTATTTGCCATTTTATTTATCCAGATCTGTCTGCCGTGGTTTAACCAGATTACCGAAAAGCACTTTGTACAGCCACTAACATCCGGCACAACATGGCTGATATTGTTGGGCACACTGGTTGTTTGTTTTGTTTTTAATGGCATATATCCTGCGGTATTATTATCATCATTTAAGCCATTAACTGTGTTTAAGGGCAGGACGTTATTGAGTTTTAAGGACGGCGGCATTCGTAAAGCCCTGGTTGTTTTGCAATTTGGCATCTCGGTGATGCTTATCATCAGCACAATGATCATTTATCGTCAGCTTAATTTTATGCAAAAAGCCGATCTGGGGTATAAGCGTGAGCATGTTTTTGTAATGACCATACCATGGCAGGTGCTTGGGTTAGACGATAAGATAAGGGAATCGAAATTAATAAGTATAGCTAACGAATTAAAACAGCAAAGCGTGATCGGTGAGGTTTCCCGCTCGGCTAACGATGCCTTCTTTAACAATAGCAACAAAGTTTCGGGATCGATGGATTGGGAAGGCCGGCCACAGGATTACAACCCCTCGGTTTCCACCATATCGGCCGATGAAAAGTTTCAACACATACTAAGGCTTAAAATGGCCGACGGACATTGGTTTGATAAAAATGGCTCCGATCAGCATAACGTAATTTTAAATGAAACAGCGGTAAAACAGCTTGGGATCCATAAACCGGTAATTGGGCAACGGTTTAAGATTAACGGCGATTCGGGGATAGTTGCAGGTGTGGTGAAAGATTTTAACTTCAGGAGCCTTCATGAAAAAATAGGCCCTATGGTTATAAACAACCATACTGATTGGGCGCGTAGCTTTTATATCAAAACAACTCCCGGTAATACAGTTGCAGCTATAAAGATTGCCCAAAATGTGTGGAATGAATTTGTTCCCGACCAACCGTTTGATTACAGTTTTATTGATAATGGCTATAATAAACTTTACCACGCCGAACAGCGTTCGTCAACATTGATAGCGGCTTTTGCAATTATAGCTATTGCAATATCAGCCATGGGCTTACTTGGTCTGGCAGCCTTTGCCGCCGAACAGCGGGTAAAAGAAATAGGCATCCGTAAAGTGCTTGGCGCCAGCGTTCAAAATATCATCGGGCTATTATCTGCAGAGTTTTTGAAAACGGTTGTGATAGCCAATGTCGTTGCTTTCCCCGTAGCTTGGTATATGATGAACAAATGGTTACAAGATTTTGCATACCGCACAAATATTGCCTGGTGGATATTTGCTGTTGCAGCGTGCGTTGCACTTTTAATAGCGTTGATAACCGTAAGCATCCAATCTATTAAAGCTGCACTGGCCAACCCGGTAAATAGCTTAAGGAGCGAATAAGGAGCTAAAAGCCGAAGGCTGAAAGCAAAAAGCAACTGACTAAAGTGTAAATATCGGGTGGGACTTTTTATAAGCTTTTTGCTTTCAGCCTTCGGCTTTCCGCTTGACTTTAACACTTTTTAACTACTCATTTAAAGGGTTTTGCGTATTATCGTATAAAGTGATTAGGTATGATTAAAAGCTACTTTAAAATAGCCTGGCGCAACCTTTGGAAGCATAAATTTTACACCTTTATTAATATGTTCGGCCTGGCGCTGAGCATTGGTTGCAATATTATACTATTTCAGTTTATTATATACCATTTAAGTTTTGACACCTACCACCATGATGCAAAACAGGTATACAGGGTCGTTCATCGGTTAACGGCTTTTGAGGGTGCTCCAATATATGATCAGGGAGCGCCCCTGGCCCTGGCGAGAGACGTGAAAGCGAGTGATTCGCGGGTGAAAGATGTAGGCGTGTTATTGCGAATGCATGATATCATTGTCAGCATCCCACAAAACGACGGTATCGGAAAAAAAATGTTTGCCGAGCATGAAAATATCGGCATAACTGATGGCCATTTTTTTAATTTATTTGATTACGAGTGGGAGCAAGGCAACCAAAATACCGCTCTTACCGAGCCTAATACCGTAGTTTTAACTCATGGTCTGGCTCAAAAATATTTCGGCAGTCAGGATGTTATTGGGAAAACTATCAGGGTTAATAATAAAAATACTTTCAGGATAACGGGTGTTGTTAAAGACCACCCAGCTAATACAGATATTAAGGCTGAACTATTCCTCTCGCTATCTACATTAAAAAGTCTCTATCCAGATGTAGCCAATAGCTTACAAAACGATTGGGGTTTCATTAATTCAACTAACTCCATTTATTTAGAACTCAAAGATGGAGCAAATCCGCATTTGATAGAAAAAGATATCAATCGGTTAAATGTGAAACTACATGGCGCAGAAGCAGCAAAGCCATACCATTTTATGATGCTTCCGTTAAGCGAGGTGCATTTTGATGGTCGCTTTGCGGGTGTGATCCAGCGCTCTTTGTTGGTAACCCTTGGTATAATTGGCTTGCTGCTCATTATTATAGCTTGTGTTAATTTTATCAATATGGCTACGGCCCAAAGCTTTAAACGGGCCAGGGAGATAGGTACCCGCAAGGTTTTAGGCAGCTCACCGGGAGCAATATTCATTCAGTTTATTTCCGAAACATCATACATCGTTGTTTTTGCGGCATTGCTATCGTTTTTAATGATGATAGTAGCTACGCCTATTTTGAATAACTGGCTGCAAACGCAGTTAAGTTTTAACCTTTTTAACAATTACAGATTTGCTGGTCTTATTATTGTTGTTTTAGTCATTATCATATTAGCTGCCGGTTCATATCCTGCGCTTATATTAAGCAGGTTCAAGCCTGTAAATGCTTTGAAAAACCAGGTTGGCGGTAAAACACAGACTGCCGGTTTTACCCGTAAAGGTTTAATTGTGGCTCAAAATATAATAGCCCAGGTACTTATCATCAGCACGATATTGATAACGATGCAGGTTAAATATCTTAAAACTACCGACCTCGGTTTCAATAAAAATGCAGTTTTAATGCTTCCTGTGCCTGATAACAACAAAAGTAAAACCGATTATTTACGCAATCAGTTGCTGGCCGATCCTGCAATAAAAAGTGTTTCTTTTTGTTATCGTGCGCCGTCTTCTACCGCTGATAAAGGGGGCTCAATTAAATTTGACACCCGCGACTGGGAGAAATTTGTTGGCTACACACAGATAGGCGACGCCGATTATGTTAAAACTTTCGGGATGCAGTTAATTGCAGGTCGCAATATTGTAGAAGCTGATACCGCCCGCGAATACCTGGTTAACGAACTGCTGGTACAGAAGTTAGGCCTTAAAGACCCGCAACAAGCTATTGGCAGGCATTTTACAGCAGGTGATTTGTCGAATAATCCGGGTATTATAGTAGGGGTGGTAAAAGACTTTCATGCCAAATCACTGTATACAGCTATTGCCCCCGAATACATTTCCACGTTTAGAAAAGGCTACCAGTATGTAGGTATAAAGATACGTTCAGGTAACCCTTCAGCAGTTATTGACCATATAAAAAAAGAATGGCAGGCGGTTTACCCGGATAACGTATTTGAATATCGCTTTCTTGACCAACAGATAGCCGATTTTTATCAAAAGGAAGATCTGCTAAACAAGTTGATTACCTCAAGTGCGATAATCGCTATTTTTATCAGCTGCCTGGGTTTACTCGGCCTGATATCGCTGTTAACGCTTCAGCGTACCAAAGAGATCGGTATCCGCAAAGTGCTCGGCGCTTCTGTAACGAATATAACTGGTTTGCTTTCTGTTGATTTTCTGAAATTGGTGCTGATCGCGGTTATTGTGGCATCACCCATAGCCTGGCTCATAATGAGCAAATACCTTCAAAACTTTGCTTACCGGATAGATATTCAATGGTGGGTATTTGTGCTGGCTGCTTTTGTAGCTCTGCTGATCGCGTTTATCACAGTAAGTTTTCAATCCATCAAAGCAGCTATGGCAAATCCGGTTGAGAGTTTGAGATCGGGAGAATGACCTGAAACTTTTAATTTTTAGTAATAAACTATAGAGGTTGGCTTTAAAACATGCTGACCTTTCCTTTTTTTGGTCGAATCATCGATGACGTAGACAGCACAAGTGAGCCTGACAATAGCCCGTACAGTACCTTGCGCCGGCAAAGAGGTAACGATGCCAGGAAAATAAACTTCTAAATCCGAAATCGAACATCCCAAATCCGAAATCAAAACACTGTATCAATACCGTACACAAGGTGTTACACTTACGAACAGTATATTATTGGTGGTTAATATAAGTAATTGATATTCAGTTTGTTTTCGTTTTGGTATATGTTTTACATTGTAATCAAAAATTACTGTACGATATGCTAAAAAATTACTTCAAAATAGCCTGGCGAAATATCGTTCGTCATAAAGGTTATTCTACTATAAATGTTGCAGGTTTAACAGTTGGCTTGGCAGCCTGCTTACTCATTTTCGTTATCATCCAGTTTGAACTCAGTTTTGATACTTTTAATCCTAATTATAAAAATATCTATCGCGTAGTTACACAGGAGAAACATGAGTCGGAAACTACAACCAACCCTGGTGTTGCAGTTCCTGCTACAGATGCCCTTCGTTTGGATATACCTCAGGCTAAAGTGGCAGCTTTGAACAGCAGCTATGGTAGCCAGATCACAGTGCCGCAAGCCACCGGAAGTAGTAGCAGTGATAAGAAATTTACTGAAAATATTGGCGTGTTATTTATTCAGCCCCAGTTCTTTGATATTTTTAGCCATAAATGGTTGGCGGGCAACCCCTCGGTATTAGCCAATCCCGATATGGTTGTTTTGGATAAAAGCTCGGCCGTTAAATATTTTGGCGATTGGAAAGATGCTGTAGGCAAAACCCTTAAAATGGATAATGTGTTAACGCTAAAAGTATCGGGCATTGTTGAAGATGCTCCGGTAAATAGTGATTTTCCGTTTAAAATAATGGTATCCTTTGATACCTGGAAACAGCACCCGAAAGATTACAATTACAGTGCCGAATGGGGCTCAACCAGTAGCAGTCACGAGGTGTTTATGTTGTTCCCGGCCAGCATGTCAAAAAGCACCATCGATGCCCAGTTAAAAGCATTTTCGGCCAAACACTTTAAAAAAGGATCGACACAAACTACGTTATTGCCTCAGCCGCTTGCTGATATGCATTTTGATACCCGGATAGGCAACCCGCTTGGCGATCATAGCACCAGCAAGGCTACCTTGCGTACCTTGTCGTTCATTGCGCTACTAATCATTGTCATGGCCTCTATCAACTTCATCAACTTGTCGACGGCGCAATCTGTTGGCCGGTCAAAAGAAGTAGGGATCCGTAAGGTATTGGGTAGTACACGCCCGCAATTGATCGTCCAGGTAATTGGCGAAACTACTATCATCGTTATTGCTTCGGCCTTAATTGCGTTGGCCGTTGCCAGGCTGGCTATGCCCCAATTGAAAAATATAGCTAATGTGCCTGATAGTATCAGCTTGTTCACTACGGGCAGTTTATTGTTTTTGGCCGCAAGTACGGTAACTATAGTGTTATTGTCGGGCATTTATCCGGCGTTGGTGGTGTCTGGTTTTAAACCGGTACTTGCACTTAAAAATAAAATAACGGCGGCTTCTATCGGTGGGATTCCACTCCGTCGCGGATTGGTGATTGCCCAGTTTGCCATATCACAATTGCTCATTATTGGTACCATCGTAGCGGTAAATCAAATGGACTTTGTAAACAAAGCGGACCTTGGTTTTAACAAAAACGCTTTGCTTATCATTCCCGGCTATACCGATAGTTTAAGCCTCCGAAAAATGGAATCGTTTAAGCAACGGGTGTTACAAAATCCGAGGGTAACGTCAGTTAGCTTTTCTTCAGATGTTCCATCGTCAGAAAATAACTGGGGTACTAATTTTGATTTCAACAACTCAACCAAAGACGTTGGTTTTAATACCTACCTCAAATTTGGAGATGCTGATTATTTTAAAACATATGGGCTAACATTTGCCGCGGGCAAAGCCTATGACGTAAGCGATACTGCAAAACAGTATGTGGTTAACGAAACCTTTATACATAAACTGGGGATTCAAAAAGCCGATGAAGCAATAGGGAAAACTATACGTTTAGGCGGCGGCAAATGGCTGCAAATAGTTGGTGTTGTTAAAGATTTTAAAACCAATTCGCTTCGTGAAGCTATAAAGCCAATAGTAATATCACCGGCAAAGAAATTTGAAGGACAGATAGGCATCAAAATCCAGGCATCCGATCTGAACAAAACCGTGTCTCAACTGCAAAAGATCTGGGAAGACACCTATCCTGAGTATGCCTACAACGGTTATTTCCTTGATGAAAATATAGCTAAATTTTATGAACAGGAAAATAAAATGGCATTGGTTTACAAGGTGTTTGCCGGGATAGCCATTTTTATCTCATGCCTTGGTTTATATGGCCTGGTATCGTTTATGGCAGTTCAGCGCACTAAAGAAGTAGGCATCCGCAAAGTATTAGGCGCATCGGTAAGCAGCATAGTATTCCTGTTTTCGAAAGAATTTATGGTACTTATAGGTATCTCATTCCTGATAGCTATGCCGGCTGCATGGTATATCATGAACGGATGGCTGCAAAACTTTGTATACCGTATATCGATGGGTGTCTGGATCTTTTTACTGGCGATCGTATCATCGCTGATAATAGCGTGGGTAACAGTAGGGTACAAGGCTGTTAAAGCAGCGCTTGCCAACCCGGTAAAAAGCCTGAGGAGTGAGTAGTAGTTGGCAGTGGCAGTTTGCAGTTAACGGACTATACAAGTATCAATGAACGAATGAACAAGTGAACCAATGAACACCTAACCATGATAGGAAATTACATTAAAACCACCGTACGCGGCCTGATGAACAACCGGGCTTACAGTTTTTTGAACATTGCCGGTCTTGCTATTGGCGTGGCTTGCGCATCTATGATATTTTTGTGGGTGCAGGATGAGCTTACGTTTAATAACAATTTTGTAAAGCGGGACAACCTGTACACGGTTCGCGAAAATCAAACCTATGATGGCAAAACCTCTACGTTCCGCGCTACTCCGGGGCCTATGGCAGCAGCTTTGAAGGCCGATATTCCAGGTGTTAAAAATGCTGCGCGCATGGCAGGCTCCGATAATATCGTATTTGCGCTGGGCGATAAGGTAATTAACGAAGATGGTTCCTATACAGATGCGGAGATCTTCCCGATGTTGAAACTGCCTTTTGTACAAGGTGATGAAGCTAATGTTTTTCATGAATTGCATTCGGTGGTGATTAGCACTACCATGGCTAAAAAGTTTTTTGGCGATGCCAATCCGATGGGCAAAACCTTAAAGATGAATAACGAACAGGATTTTACGGTTACCGGCGTATTTACCGATCTGCCCAAAAACTCAACCTTTCAGATGCAATGGTTCGCTCCCTTAAAAAATATCGATCATATGCAACTCTGGATGCAGGATTGGAGCGCCAACTGGGCCCGCACATATGTGGAGCTTGAGCCAACTGCAGATGTTAAAGCTGTTGATAAAAAGTTGGCTAACTACATCGGCACCAAGAAAAATGGTAATAAAACAGTATCATTCCTTTTCGGCATGAATGATTGGAACCTGCGCGATAAATTTACCGATGGGAAAATGGATGGAGGGAGGATTGAATACGTTCGTTTGTTTGCCGCTATTGCTGTTATCATCCTCATCATAGCCTGTATCAATTTCATGAACCTGTCAACTGCCCGGTCTGAAAAACGTGCTAAGGAAGTTGGGGTACGCAAGGTAATGGGGGCAGGTAAAGGCAAGCTTATTGGCCAGTTCATAGGTGAGGCTGTGATCATGGCATTCATCGCGGTAATTATAGCCGTGCTATTAGTTTACGTGGCTTTACCAACGTTTAATAACCTGGTTCAAAAGGAATTGGCTATTAACATATTGCAGCCATCACATTTAATTTATTTACTGTCGATAGGATTTATTACAGGTTTGCTGGCCGGGAGCTATCCGGCCTTCTACCTGTCGTCATTTAACCCGATAGCTGTATTAAAGAATCTCAAACTGCCTACAGCAGCGGGCGCCGGTTTTATCAGGCAAAGTTTGGTAGTGATCCAGTTTTCGGTATCAATTATATTGATTATTGGTACGGTAATTATATACCAGCAAATTCAGCACGTTAAGAACAGGGAGTTGGGCTATGAAAAAGACAACCTTGTTTACATCGATACCAAAGGCAAGCTAACCGATCATTTCGCGGCCGTAAATAATGATCTGAAACAAACGGGCGTAGTGGCCGATGCCTCATTGAGCGAATACCCTGTTTTACAGATATGGAGCAATACCGATAATTTTTCATGGGATGGCAAGGATGCTTCAAAAAATCCGCTCATCACCATTGAAAACGTGAGCCCGCAGTTTGTATCAACCATGAACATGAAACTGGTTGCCGGTCGTGATTTTTACGCCAATGCTAAGCTCGACAGTAGTAATGTGATCATTAACGAAGCTTTTGCCAAACAAATGGGTAAAGCAGGGCATGTTGGTGGCATTGTCAGGGATGGCGGCACTAAACCTTACCAAATTGCCGGAATTATCAAAGATTTCCTTTATAATGATATGTATGTTGCCGGTGCGCCGCTCATGTTATTCAGCCATCCGCAAAACAACAACATTTTAACTATCCGCTTTAAACGAGGCGTTAATTTAATAGAAGCGCTGGCTAAAACAGGTGAAGTTTATAAACGGGCTAACCCGGGCTATCCTTTCGAGTACAAGTTTATTGATGCCGATTTTGATGAGCTGTTTAAAACTGAAACGCTAACAGGCAAGCTGGCCGGAGTGTTTGCATCGCTGGCTATTGTGATATCATGCCTTGGCTTATTTGGATTAGCTGCCTATACCGCTGAGAGAAGGATCAAGGAAATAGGCATCCGCAAAGTGCTGGGTGCATCTGTAGCAGGGTTAACCGGATTGTTATCCCGCGATTTTTTAAAGCTGGTTGCAGTGTCATGCCTGATAGCCTTTCCGGTAGCGTGGTATGCTACTAATAACTGGCTGCAAAATTATCAGTATCGGGTAACAGTACAATGGTGGGTATTTGCTGCTGCCGGCATTGCTGCCATAGTTATAGCACTGGCAACTGTAAGTTTCCAGGCTGTTAAAGCGGCACTGAGTAACCCGGTTAAAAGCCTTCGTTCGGAATAAATTCCATTAGGTCATTTGCTTCGCATCATTAAATCATTTAAACGCGGGAAGCAATGGCTTAATGATCCAATGACTTAATGATTTTGATCATGATAAAGAATTATTTAAAAATCGCATGGCGCAATATCCTTAACAACAAGGTTTATAGCGCAATTAATATATTGGGGCTTGCCGCAGGCATGGCGGTTGCGCTGATGATTGGGCTTTGGGTAGCCAATGAATATTCGTACGACAGGTTTTTACCCAACTATGAGCAGCTTTACCAGGTTGAACAACATTTCACTACTCAGCATGATGGCGAACATACACAGACCGCGGTTTCGTTGCCGTTGGCTGAGGTATTGCGTAAGGAAATCCCGGGAATTAAACGTGTTGCCGAAACAGATTGGGTAGGTATGCAATGGCACGACCTGCTGGTAGGCGATAAAAAGCTTTACCTTGCCGGCGGTGCCGCGAATCCCGACTTTTTACAGATCTTTAAATACACCTTTGTAAAAGGTAATGTAAAGGATGTGTTTACCCAGCCAAATTCCATCATCCTTAATGAATCTACCGCGATAGCTCTTTTTGGTGATGCCGATCCGATTAATAAAGTAATACGTTACGATAATAGTCAAAATTTGAAGGTTACGGGTATAATAAAAGACATTCCTAAAAATGCCACGCTGCAATTCGGCTTCCTGACTCCTTTCAGCTTTAAAGAAGCAACCGAGGGCTGGATGAAAGGAGCCCGCACTACGTGGACAAACAACTCTTTTAACATGTACCTGGAGTTGCAACCCGGTGTTACTATGGATCAGATTGCACCAAAAATTAAAAACATAGTTTACGACCGTAACGAACAGATGCGCCCGGCGAAACCGGAAGTAATTATTCATCCATTAAAAAAATGGCATTTGTATAATGATTTCAAAAACGGTAAGGCAGTTGGCGGTTTTATTGATTATGTGCGTATGTTTAGCGTGATAGGTATTTTGGTGCTGCTTATTGCCTGCATCAACTTCATGAACCTTTCAACCGCCAGGTCTGAAAAACGGGCCCGCGAAGTAGGGGTACGCAAAGCCATTGGCTCGCAACGCAGTGATCTTATTGCGCAGTTCCTTGCCGAGTCGGTGATGATCACTTTTATTTCATTTTTGTTGTCGATAGTGATGGTGCAGCTGGCTATTCCGTCTTTTAATGCTATCGTAGGCAGTGCCATCAGTATCCCATATACCAATGTTTTGTTTTGGGCTATGATGATAGCCTATGTGCTGCTTACTGGTTTGTTAGCAGGTAGTCGTCCTGCATTTTATCTATCGTCATTTAACCCTGTGCAGGTATTAAAAGGTACTATTAAGGTTGGCAGGTCGGCTTCATTGCCGCGCAAGGTGTTGGTAGTAATGCAGTTTAGTTGTTCTGTTGCTTTGATTATCAGTACTCTTATTGTTTATCAGCAAATACAATATGCTAAAAACAGGCCTAACGGTTATAGCTCAACCCGGTTAATGATGACTGACATGAGCGGCGATCTTGAAAAAAATTATAGCGCTCTTAAAAATGATCTCCTTGCCAGCGGGTTGGTGGAGAGTGTAGCTTCCGCATCAAGCCCGGTTACTAATATTTACAGTCACTCAGGTGTTGATAACTGGCCTGGTAAAAATGCGGGTGAAACAGGTATCAATGTTGGAGCTATCTCTATATCGCCCAACTACTTCAAAACAATGGGCATGACAATGAAAGAAGGGCGTGATTTTTCGCCCGAGTGGGCGTCTGATACAACCAATGTTATCATCAACGAGGCTGCCGTAAAACGCATGGGCTTAAAAGATCCGATTAACAAAGTGATAAATTATAGCTTTATGGGTCGGGTTCATATTATAGGTGTGGTTAAAGATGCCCTAATGGAATCGCCATTTACACCTGTGCAGCCGGCTGTATTTAATCATGGTAGGGGAGGTAATAACATCATGTATCGCCTGGCACCTAACGTAAATATGCAGGATGCCATTAAAAAGATAGGGAAAATCTTTGATACCTATAACCCGGCATATCCGTACATCTATCAGTTTGTTGATGAGGAATACAATCGCAAATTTAGCCTCGAGGCATTAGTTGGCAAACTTGCCGGCGTTTTTGCCGGATTAGCTATTTTCATTTCATGCCTTGGTTTGTTTGGGTTAGCTGCGTACGTAGCCGAGCAACGCACCAAAGAAATTGGTATACGAAAAGTATTGGGTGCTTCAATAGCACAGGTGTGGCTGCTGCTATCAAAAGAATTTATTTTACTGGTGATGTTAAGTTGCATAATAGCAACGCCTGTAGCTTTTTATTTTTTGAAAGACTGGCTGCAGAAATATGATTACAGGATAACAATAGGTCCGGGAGTGTTTGTGCTTTCGGCAGTGGCCGCTATAATTATAACGTTGGTGACTATAAGTTTCCAGGCTATAAAAGCTGCGCTGACAAATCCGGTGAAAAGTTTGAGAAGTGAGTAACCTCACCCAAACCCTCTCCAAAGGAGAGGGCTTTAAGAAGATTAAAATACATGACTAATAACTAAATATATCACAAGTACAATTCCTCCCCTTTGGGGAGGTTAGGAGGGGTTTATGATCAAAAACTACATAAAAATTGCATGGCGAAATTTGGTGCGTAACAAGGCTTACGCAACCATCAGTGTTATTGGTTTGGCTTTGGGTATAGCCTGCGGCGTACTAATATTTACGCTGATCACTTACCACCTGAGCTTTGATACCTTTCATAAGGATAAAGACAGGATCTACCGTTTTTATACCGAGTTTCACGATCAGGGTGTAGATCGGGTAGGCGCTATTCCGCAACCGATGGCCAAGGGTTATCGAAATGACTTTGCTTTTAGCGAAAAAACGGCGAGATACATCAGCTTTAATAAAACGCTGATCACGATTACCAAGGGAAGTGAAGTGAAAAAATTTGGTGAGGATGATGGTGTTGCCTTTGTTGAGCCCGAGTATTTCGACATCCTGAATTTTCCATTGCTTAAAGGTGATAAGAAAACCATGCTTGTTAACCCGAATGAAGCCTTGGTTACCGAAAAAATGGCCCAAAAATATTTTGGTAATGATAACCCAATAGGCAAAACTTTTAAGCTGGATAATAACATAACTGTTACTATAACTGGTGTACTACAAGATTTGCCAAATAACACCGACCAAAAGCAACAGATCTTTATTTCGTATGCAAGTATGGAAGCATACGCAGGTAAAGGCCGTGAAAATAACTGGGGCGGTGTTTACAGCGGTTGTCAGGGTTTTACCAGGTTGAAGCCGGGCGTAACCAAAGCACAGGTTGAAACTGCCATGCTGCAATTGGTTAAAAAGAATTACACCGGCAGGGATTTACAGGTTTGGCGCTTTAAATTACAACCTATTGCCGAAATGCACTTTGACCGTGAACTTGGTGGTTATGCCGATAAAAGCTATTTATGGGCGCTGTTCTTTATCGGTGTGTTCCTGATCATTACAGCCTCGGTAAATTTTATAAACCTGGCTACGGCCCAGGCGCTAAACCGCTCAAAAGAGGTGGGTATCCGTAAAGTATTGGGTAGCCAGCCTTTCCAATTATTCTGGCAGTTTATTGCAGAAACCGCTATCATCAGCATTATTGCTGTTGGAGTGGCTATTGGTTTATCAGAGATAGCTCTGACGCCATTAAACAATCTCTTCCATGCAAGGATGACCTTTAACTGGGCCGAATTGAGCGCTTTTATAGTTGTTATTACTATTGTTGTTGTATTTCTTTCGGGTTCATATCCTGGTTTGGTATTGGCGAGGTTTCAGCCAATTAAAGCGCTTAAAAGTAAACTGTCACAAAAAGATGTTGGCGGTTTTTCGTTACGCAGGGTACTGGTAGTTACCCAGTTTACTATATCGCAGGTACTTATCATCGGTACTATTATCGTAGTATCGCAATTACATTATTCACAAACTGCCGACCTTGGCTTTAATAAAAATGCCGTAGTGCTTGTGCCGCTTCCTCAAAACGATAAGATGAAAATGAGCACTATGCGTAATCGCCTCAGCGAAATTAAGGGTGTTGAAAATGTATCTTACTGTTATAACCCGCCGGCGTCACGTTCAAATAGTAATACCGGTATTCAATATGATAATCGCGCCGAAGACGAGCATTGGAGCATCAACACCAAGCAGGCCGACGAAAATTACATTTCCACTTTTGGCATTAAACTGATTGCCGGCAGAAACTTCTTCAAAGGCGACTCGGTTAAAGAGTTTTTGGTGAACGAAACCTTCGTTAATAAACTGCACCTTAAACCGCAGGATGTAATAGGGAAACAAATGGCAATTAATGGCCGCGACTATAAAGGTACCATTGTAGGCGTAATGAAAGATTTTTACAATTACTCTTTCCATTCGGAGATTTCACCATTATGTGTAATGCCTAACTATCAGTCACTATCTACCGTTGCCGTGAAGATAGATATGCGTAATGCCAAAGCTACACTGGCGGATATTGATAAAATCTGGAACCAAACTTTCCCCGAAGAATTATATTCTTACCAGTTTCTGGATGATACCATTGCCCGTTTCTATGAGATGGATAAAATATTATTAACCCTGGTTGAAGTGTTTGCCGGTATCGCAATTGTTATAGGGTGTCTTGGTTTGTATGGCCTGGTATCGTTCATGGCTGTACGAAAAACTAAGGAGATAGGGGTTCGTAAGGTATTGGGTGCAAATATCAGCAGTATCTTATGGTTGTTTGGTAAGGAGTTCAGCATATTGTTGCTTGTTGCATTTGTAATAGCTTCTCCGCTGGCCTGGTGGGCAATGCATAATTACCTAAAAGATTTTCAATACCGGATTAGTATCGGTCCACAAATATTTGTAATGTCGATCCTGTCAAGCCTAATAATAGCCTGGATCACGGTAGGCTATCGGGCTACTATGGCTGCGTTGGCCAATCCGGTTAAGAGTTTGCGTTCTGAATAAATAGTCATTGAGTCATTTGCTTCGCGTCATTAAGTCATTTTTTCGCGAGGCCAATGACTCAATGATTAATGACCTAATGATAGAAGAGATGCTTAGAAATTATATCAAAATAGCCTGGCGAAACATCGCTAACAACAAAGCCTATACAGCTATCAATGTTTTGGGGTTGGCGGCCGGGATGGCTGTTGCCTTGATGATAGCGCTTTGGGTTGCTAATGAGTACTCGTACGACAGGTTTTTGCCCGATGCCAACAGGGTATACCAGGTTCGCCGTAATTTTAACAGCAATGGTGAAACCTTGACGTTTAGTTCAATATCGCTAAAACTGGCAGATGTGTTGAAAACTATGCCCGAAATAGAATATGTAGCACCCACAGATTGGGGGGGCACACATGGGTTAATGGTAGGCGATAAGAAGTTATCTATTGATGGCGTGCAGGCAGGTAGCGATTTTCTGAAAATTTTTCAATACAATTTTTTACAGGGGAGCCGTACAACCGCTTTGAATGATCCGTATTCAATTGTATTGACCAAAGCTACCGCTCTCGCTTTATTTGGCACCGGGAATGTGATCAATAAGGTAGTTAAGGTTGATAATAACTACAATTTAAAAGTTACCGGCGTGATTCAGGATGTACCATTGAATTCGTCGCTTCAATTTAAATATGTTATTCCATTCAGTTTGATGGAGCAACAGCCTTACATGAAAGACGCCCACGATAGCTTTGGTAACAATAGCTTCGAACTATTTGCAAAGCTAAAACCAGGTGTAACGTACGCACAACTGGCCCCAAAGATCCTTCATATCGAAAAAGGCGAAAAAAATATCAACGCCGAAAACTCGGATGTAATTATGCAACCCATGACCGATTGGCACCTTTTTTCCGATTATAAAAATGGAGCTGCAGTAGGTGGGTTTATTGATTACGTACGCACCTTTAGTATTGTTGGTGTACTGGTACTGCTGATAGCTTGTGTGAATTTCATCAATCTCACAACTGCCCGGTCTGAAAAACGCGCGCGCGAGGTCGGCATCCGTAAAGCTATCGGATCACAACGTCAGCATCTAATATTCCAGTTTTTGACAGAATCTACACTGATCACACTGATCTCTTTTATATGCTCAATGCTTTTTGTTCAAATAGCGCTCGGGCTGTTTAACTCGCTTACCGGTACTACTATTTCCATACCCTTTAACAGCGCAATTTTTTGGCTGATTGCCATAGGGTGTGTATTGCTTACAGCCCTGGTGGCCGGTAGCCGCCCTGCGTTTTATCTTTCGTCATTTAATCCGGTTAGGGTGTTAAAAGGTACAATTCAGGTTGGCCGCTCGGCATCGTATTCGCGTAAAGTTTTGGTAGTGATGCAATTTAGCTGTTCAATAGCATTGATCATAAGTACAGCTGTTATTTACAGGCAGATTCAGTACGCCAAAAACCGCCCGGCGGGATACGATATTAATAGGTTAATAGCCACTAATGCCAACGAAGATTTGGGTAAGCACTATTCCGCTTTTAAAAATGAATTATTGCAAAGCGGTGTGATTGAAAGTATCTCCACAGCATCAAGCACCATTACGGATATTAACATGCACAATAACATTGACCAATGGCCTGGTAAATTTGCCGGTGAAACCGTTGAAATGGGCGTAATAGCTGTAGCTAATGATTATTTTAAGACTGTGGGCATGAAAATGCTTGCCGGGAGAGATTATAATAATGTGGTGTCCGATTCATTGAATATCA
Source organism: Mucilaginibacter sp. SJ (assembly GCF_028993635.1). NCBI lineage: Bacteria > Pseudomonadati > Bacteroidota > Sphingobacteriia > Sphingobacteriales > Sphingobacteriaceae > Mucilaginibacter > Mucilaginibacter sp. SJ. The sequence goes on along the minus strand of NZ_CP118631.1, from coordinate 1,201,785 downwards.
TTTTCAATGAAGCAGCGGTTAAGCGCCTGCGCCTTAAAGGCGACCCGATAAGCCAGGTAATAATATATGGAGGTAAGCAACGCAAGATAATTGGGGTAGTCAAAAACGCGCTGATGCTATCGCCATTTGCACAAGCCGATCCAACCATGTTTTTGTATAATAATGATCCGCATCAAAACATGATCTACAGGCTTTCGCCTAAAGTAATTCCGCACGATGCTATTGATAAAATAGAGCAGGTGTTTTCAAAATATAGTCCTGCGTATCCATTTACATATCGCTTTGTAGATGATGATTATAACCGCAAGTTTGGCCAGGAAGTATTGGTAGGTAAATTATCGGGCATTTTTGCGGGACTGGCTATTTTTATATCATGCCTTGGTTTGTTTGGCCTGGCCGCATACATCGCTGAGCAACGCACCAAAGAAATTGGTGTACGTAAGGTATTAGGCGCAACTGTAAGCCAGCTATGGTTTTTACTGTCGAAAGATTTTGTGCTGCTGGTGCTTATTAGTTGTGTAATAGCCTCTCCGGTAGCCTTTTACTTTTTGCAGGGTTGGTTGCAAAAATACGATTACCGGGTAACGGTTAGCCCCGATGTATTTATTATATCGGCCTTAGTGGCTATTGTGATTACGTTGATAACCATTAGCTTTCAGGCTATTAAAGCGGCTATAGCTAATCCGGTTAAAAGTTTAAGAAGCGAATAGAAAGTTCATTGGTTCACTTGTTCATTGGTTCATTAGGCGAACGCGGGGCGGGTGTAATATATGCTAAGCTATAAGTCCCAATGAACTAATGAACCGATGAACAAGTGAACAAAAGAGATGATAAAAAATTACTTTAAAATCGCCTGGCGGAATATCTGGAAAAGCAAGGTTTTTTCGGCCATCAACATTTTTGGGCTGGCTGTGGGTATGGCGGCCTGCATTGTGATCACGCTTTTTGTTTATTATGAAAAAAGCTTTGATAACCTGCATACAAAAAATATCTATCGCTTAAACGAGGTGCAAAAGTTTGAGGGAATGGGCGCCACGCAAAAAGTAGCCTTATCTATGTTCCCTATGGGCCCGACGCTTAAGGCCGATTTCCCGGAAATAAAAAACTTCACGCGTGTGCGCTGGCAGCAAAAATTTCCGCTCAACAACGGGCTTAAACGCGTGTATATGCCGCAGGTGTTCTTTGTGGATTCGGTTTTTTTGAAGATGTTTGATTTCAAGCTATTAAGAGGTGACAGGGCGACCGCTTTGCTAAAGCCGCGAAGTGTTTTATTAACCGAAGATGCAGCCAAGCGTATGTTTGGTAATGACGACCCGATAGGTAAAACCGTGACCAATTACGGGCAGGATACCATAACTTATTCGGTTACCGGCATATTGGCCAACGTGCCTAAAAACTCACAGCTACAGTTTGATTGTTTATTTTCATTCAGCAGTATTTATAAACCCTGGATGTTTACCAATTGGGGCGGCAACTGGTTAAATACTTATCTTGAATTGGCACCGGGCACTAATATGGCGGCACTTGAAAAGAAGTTCCCGGCCTATCTTCAAAAATATAAAGGTAAAGATGGTCCTAAAAATTACGAGCTCTTCCTGTTGTCCCTGAAAGATGTTCACGCAAACTCGGCCGATATAGGGTTGGACTATATCAATTATCAAAAATTTGATAAACATATCACCAACCTGTTTACAGTTATAGGGATCATTGTTTTGGTAATAGCCTGTATTAATTTCATTAACCTTTCAACCGCGCGGTCGTCGGAGCGGGCAAAAGAGGTTGGCGTACGTAAGTCTATTGGGGCAGGGCGTATTCAGCTGGCCATGCAATTTTTGGGTGAAACGGTGTTACTTTCTCTGATAGCTTTAGTTTTTGCCTGTGTTTTGGTGACCCTTGCTATTCCTTTTATCAATAGTTTAAGCCAGCGTGATATCAGTTTGCCGTTGCATGATAATAAAATGCTTATCGCAGTGATGTTAGTAAGCACAGTGCTTGTCGGCATGATATCCGGTATATATCCTGCACTCTTTCTGTCGTCATTTCAGCCGGTCAAGGTATTAAAAGGGGCTTTAACTTCAGCAGGAGGCAATAAGGTGCCGCTGCGTAATATTTTGGTTGTTGGCCAGTTTACGAGTGCTGTGATTTTAATGGTAGCTACCGTTTTGGTTATCAGGCAGCTTAAGTTTATGCAAAAAAAGGATCCCGGTTTTAACCGCGATCAGATTGTTAACGTTCCCTTAGGTTTGATTCCGCAAAATAAGTATGATCTGTTTAAGCAGGAATTACTCTCCAATTCAATAGTGCTGGGAGTTACCGCATCGCAGGATATTTTAGGCAGTCATCTCGATCAAACAGGGATCTCATTTAAACTGGGCGATTCGCCTTTGCGTCAGCTTACGTCAACATTGTTGGTGGTTGATAATAATTACCTCGATCTGTATAAGATCAAGCTGCTGATGGGAAAGAATTTTTCTACCGATACTTCGGCCGTTTGGAAACAGTATATCATTAATGAAGCGCTGGCTAAGGAACTGCTGAAAGATCATAAAGGAAAAAATATGGAATCATTACTGGGGCAAAGGTTTGGTTTTGATTCGTTGGGTGTGATTACCGGAATAGCCAAAGATTTCAATTTCAATTCCCTGCATTATAAAATTGAAACGCTGTTCCTGGTAAACGGTAAGGGGTTCAACCAAATGTCGGTTAAGGTCAACGGCGGCAGGGCTAAAGATGCTGTTGCATTTATCCAATCAACCTGGCAAAAGGAATTTCCGGGGATACCCTTTGAATACCAGTTTCTTGACGATCATTTTAAAGAAGTTTACAGTGTTGACAATCAGGTAAGCACTGTAGTAAGTATTTTAGCTGGGTTGATCATCATTATATCCTGTTTGGGATTATTCGGATTGGCATCATATTCGGCCGAGAAACGGGTTAAGGAAATAGGGGTACGCAAGGTGCTTGGTGCATCGGTACAAAATATATTACTGCTGCTTTCGGGCCATTTTGTAAAATTGGTGCTCATTGCCAACGTTATAGCATGGCCGATAGCGTTTTATGCCATGAATAAATGGCTGCAGGATTTTGCTTATCGCATTGATATTAGCTGGTGGATATTTGGCATGGCTGGTTTTACATCACTGGTTATAGCTTTTGCTACTGTAAGCTTCCAGGCCATTAAGGCAGCAATTGCTAATCCGGTTAAGAGCTTGCGTTCCGAATGATTAGTCGGGAGCAGTAAGTTCTAAGTACAAAGTCTTAAGTAAATGCCTTACTATTGGTTCAATTAAGCCAATATGTAAGGCTTCTGCAATTAAAGACTTTGAACTCCCGACTTTGGACCATTGACTTCAAATCACTGTATCATAACCGTACGCATCCTGTTACATAAGCGTACAGTAAAGTTTTGATATAATGATTTAATGTATTGATAATTAGTTAGATATAACTTTGGTATGTTATTGATATGTTAATAGCAAAATGATGAGTATTATTGTTTAACTCATTTATTTACTAACAACTAATTCAATAACTAAAAATGTTATCACTGCAGCATATTTCAAAGTATTTCCAGGTAGGGGGCAACAGAAACATCATCCTCAATGATCTTAGCCTTGAGGTTGACGAGGGCGAATTTATTTCGATCATGGGTCCTTCAGGTTCGGGCAAATCAACGTTGCTTAATATCATAGGTATGCTCGACGAACCATCAGACGGTTATCATTATTTTGAAGGGCATGCGGTGCATCAGCTCAAAGAAAAACAACGTTCGGCTTTGTACAAGCAGTACATCGGTTTCGTTTTCCAGGCTTACCATTTAATTGATGAGCTTACCGTTTACGAAAATATTGAAACCCCACTTATTTACCAGGATTTTAAAAGTGCCGAGCGTAAAGCCATGGTTGCCGATATGCTCGATCGTTTTAACATCGTTGGTAAAAAAGATCTTTTCCCGGCGCAGTTATCGGGCGGGCAGCAGCAGCTTGTAGGCATAGCCCGCGCGCTTATTGCCAAACCCAAATTGTTATTAGCCGATGAACCAACCGGTAACCTCAACTCAAAACAAGGGGAGGAAATCATGGAACTGTTCCGGAAGCTGAATAAGGAAGATGGCGTAACTATTATACAAGTTACCCACTCCGAAAAAAATGCCGAATACGGTTCGCGCATTATCGATCTGCTGGATGGCAGGATCGATTCATCAAGAAAACTCTGAACTCAATAATAAAATGCGATACTATAAATTACTATTTCTCGGTCTTGTTACGTTGTCGTCGGCAAAAGCGTTTGGCCAATCTGATACATCACTTTCGTTGCAGAAATGCATTGATATTGCTATAAAAAATAACCTTGATGTAAAGCAAAGCGAATTAAAGGCCCAAAGTGCCCGCATTGATTTTATGCAGGCTAAAGAAAATATGCTGCCAACTTTAAATGCTAATATAAACCACGGTATAAACCAGGGGCGTAATATTAACCCCTTTACAAATACCTATGTAAATCAGTCATTAACTTATGGTAACTATAGCCTCGAGTCGAACCTTACGCTTTTTGGCGGCTTGCAAAACGTAAATGCTATTAAGCAAACTTCGCTGGCTTACCAGGCCGGTAAAATGGATTTGCAGCAGGCCAAGGATCTGGTTACTATTAATGTGATTACTGCTTATTTGCTTGTACTGGATAACACAGAATTGTTGGCGCAGGTTAAAAACCAGGTTGATGTTTCAGCAAAGCAGGTTGAAAGGCTAACTGTTTTAGAAAAGGACGGCGCTAATAAATTACCGTCCGATCTTTATGATTTGCAGGGTACGCTGGGCGATAATAAGCTGAATGTTGTTGCGGCCAACAGCGCGTTGGAAAGTGCCAAACTGAGCTTATTACAAATACTTAATATCCCGTATAATAAAAATATTGTGCTGCAGCCTATTAATGCGCAGGACGTTGCAAATCAAACTGTGCTCTCGTCCGACCAGGTTTACGATACAGCGTTACAGCAACTGGCCCTGGTTAAAGCCGCCACGCTTCGCCGTCAAAGTGCCGAAAAAGCTGTTAGCGTAGCTAAAGGGGCTTTGCTGCCAAATGTTTCGTTATATGGTGGTTTGTATACCAATTATTCAAGCGCAGCGCAAAGCTCAGTGTTCACCGACTCATCGACCGTAAATACCGGTAACTTTATAAATACACCAGGCGGTAAGCAACCAGTTTTAACTACGCAGGCCAATTATGTAAATAAAGATATCGGCTACTATGACCAGTTTAAAAATAATTACAGTACACAGTTTGGTGTAAGTCTGAAGATCCCGATCTTAAATTATTTTCAAAATCATAATAAAGTAGCCAAAGCAAAGATCGATTTGCTCAATTATAAGTACATAGAAGAAAATACTAAAATTAAACTGAAACAAGATGTTGAACAGGCTTATCTTAACATGACGTCGGCCTATAACAGGTATACTGTGCTGCTTGAGCAGGTTAAAGCTTATGCCGAGTCATTTCGTACTGCCGAAATACGGTTCAATGCAGGTGTTTTAACTTCCGTTGATTATGTAGTAGCGAAAAATAACCTTGATAAATCAAAGATAAACATGATCAATGCCCGCTATGACTGTTACATTTATAACAAAATCCTTGATTATTACCAGGGCAAATTAGCGTTGTAAATGCGATAAGACTAACACAGCCTATACTTTTATTAAAGATTATAAGTTAAATATCCGGTTAAACATTACTGAATTATCAGTGGGGTTTAGCTGGATATTTCTAATTTAGCAGCGGTTTTGCAAATAATAAGGTTTGCCAAGACTTAATACATCATTCAAACACCTAAAAAAATGAAAAAAGCAATTTTACTATCCTTATCTATTTTTTTACTGTCAGTCGGCGTTTCAAAAGCCCAGGTAATCCCGAGCTTTTCTTTCGGCCTTAAAGGCGGTTTAAACTATTCAACATTTCCCTCAAACGGAGTTTTTAACAACGATAATAAAGCAGGTTACCAGGCTGGTGCATGGGCACGGATAGGTGGCCTGGGCTTAATTTTTCAACCCGAACTTTATTATACTAATAAAAGCGTAACTGTAAATAATGGAGGTGTTTCAAACAAACAAAGCTTTAAAAGTTTTGATGTTCCATTACTTGTAGGAGCTAAAGTTGGCGCCTTAGGTTTAGGTGGAAGGTTTTATGGTGGGCCAGTACTTTCATTTACAACCGGAAGAGACAGGGATGCATTTAACGATGCAACAGCTTTAAGGTATAAAGATGCCAACTACGCAATACAGGTAGGTGCAGGTGTTGATATCAGCAGCCTGTCTATCGATCTTCGTTACGAAGGAGGTTTAAATAAAATAGCTTATGGTAACGATAATTCACACACACGTGTTAGCTTGTTCAGCCTTGCTGTAGCTTATAAATTGTTCTCATTATAGTTTCCCGGTCCCTCAAAAAATACTGAAAGACCTGCCGGCGTGCGGGTCTTTTTTGCGTTAGATCAAAGTATAAGCTTTACTGTTGTTCGTGTTGCGCAATCGATTGTATATTTAGTATTATATTTTAGCTTTTATTTGATAGAATAGTATTATGCTTATTGTACAACGTACACCTATATTTATCTGCCATTTATCCGTCAGTTATCTGTTTAAACGCGGGTTTCGGACGTTTCCTAAAATTCAGGGCAGATGAAAAAGCGTCTTCGTACATCATTTTATCAATTTTTATTTGTGTTGTCGCTGATAGGAGGCAATGCTTCTGCTCAAACCGATACAACTTCGAGGCCTATCCGACTCAATCAAATAGGCTTTTACCCGGCTGCCATTAAAAAGGCTGTTGTTTTAAGTGACAGAGGGGGCGACTTTTTTATCCAAACCATTCAAAAGCAAACAGTATTTACTGGTAAGCTGCAGCCATCACTTAAACCGAACTTTGCCGGTCATATTGTTCAATCGGCCGACTTTAGTACGTTCAGCAAGCCTGGCAGGTATGTGCTTTATGTCCCATCTGCGGGTTATTCTTATCCCTTTGAAGTTAAGGCCTCGGTTCATAAAGATGTTGCCGCCGCTGCTATTAAAGCTTATTATTTTATGCGATCGGGTACACCCTTGCCCGAAAAGTATGCCGGCAAATGGCACCGGGCCGAAGGTCATCCTGATACTGTTGTACTGATCCATCCATCTGCCGAAAGTGAAGGGCGGAAGGCTGGCTCAATAATCTCATCACCGCGCGGTTGGTATGATGCCGGCGATTATAATAAGTATATAGTAAATAGTGGTATTACCACTAGCACACTGCTTTCTTTATATGAGGATTTTCCCGCCTACATGAAAACAGTTAAGCTTAGTATCCCCGAAGGCAGCAACAAAATTCCGGATGTTTTGGATGAGGTGCTTTGGAACCTGCGTTGGATGCTCACTATGCAGGATCCTGTCGATGGCGGCGTATATCACAAGCTTACCAATGCCGCTTTTGATAAGTTTGAAATGCCTGATAAAGACACATCGCCACGTTATGTGGTACAAAAAGGTACTGCGGCTACGCTTGATTTTGCAGCGGTTATGGCACAAGCGTCCCGCATTTTTAAACAATATCCTAACGACCTACCGGGCTTATCCGATTCATGTATCAATGCTGCTCAAAAAGCCTGGACTTGGGCTGGTAAAAATCCGATGGCGGCATACCGGCAGGATGAGATGAACAAAAAGTTTGAACCGAAGATTACTACAGGGGGGTATGGCGATAATAACTTTACCGACGAGTTTATCTGGGCGGCATCCGAGCTGGCAGTCAGCACCGGTGAGGTTGACTATCTTAAAAATATTGATCTTTTGCCTGATGGCCGGATGCCGGTACCTACATGGTCGCAGGTTAGGCTGTTGGGGTATTATACGCTGATCAAAAATGATATAACAGGGAAAACTGTGCCGGCGTTGCCGGAAATAAAGAAACGGCTTATCAACACTGCCGATGATATGATCAAAGGCGTTGACTCAAACGCTTATCAAACAGTGATGACTAAATCCGCCAGGCATTTTGGCTGGGGCAGCACATCCGAGGCCGCAAACGAAGGAGTTCTGCTTATCCAGGCTTACAAGTTATCGGGCGATAAAAAATACCTGGATTATGCTTTAGCAAATCTTGACTACCTGCTCGGTCGTAACGGCACTGGTTATTCCTTTGTAACAGGGTATGGTACTAAAACGCCAATGCATCCGCACCACAGGCCTTCTGCAACTGACGCTATAGTTGACCCAATACCAGGCCTGCTTGTTGGCGGCCCCAATCCAGGTATGCAAGATGGTGTCACAGTGCCATCAAAAGTGCCCGATGAGGCTTATATTGATAATGAGCACGCTTACGCCGCCAATGAAATAGCCATAAACTGGAATGCCCCGCTGGCTTATCTGGCTAATGCGTTAGAGGCTTTGCAACACAAGTTAGCGAGTCAGATCCCAAGATGATAAAGCATTAGGCATATATCTGCGACAGATCAACCTTCAAGAATCGGCAGGTTGTAAGACTTTATTGTCGCAATAAAAAGAAAGCGCTTCCCCAATTAATTAGAAGCGCTTTTTATTTTTTAAGAACTTATGAGGTCTCTAAAACTTCGTAAGTTTGAATTTATCGTTACTTCATCACCTCAACCCATTGTCCTTTCAATAAGCTGCTGATCTGGTTATTATACATCGCCTCGCAGTAAACCGCCGGTAAATAGTATTTACCGGTGTATGCTGCATTAAGCATTACATAATAGGTTGATTCCTGCCCTTCGTATAAACTGAAATAAGTATTAACCCTGTCATCACGGATGTCGCGGTAATCAGAAGGGGATGATTTGAATGCTTCATCACCGAGCAGCCGCGTGTTTAAGATTTCCCAACCCGAAGGGAAGATTTGGGTGAGGGCGAGATTATCATACCTGCCGCGTTTGCCCGGATTTTTGATGTTTACCTGCGCCACAAAATCAGTTCCTTGTTTTAACGAGGATGGATCTATTGGCTTGCCTTTAAGCGAGAAATAGCCAACGCGCATTTGCAATACATCCGGATTAATAATTGATTTGGTATCCTGCCCTGATGATGGTTGTCCTTTTTGTATCAGCCTAATATACAGTTTATTGTTGCTGTTGTTTTTGAAGTAAACTTTACCACCATTGCCTGCCAGTGCTCCCTGCCATAAATACGAACTTGTACTGATGGTTGTTTTAGCGCTTCCTGCTGCATAGTTAAATTCAAGTTTACCGGCAGGTTTGTTTTGACCATAGAATTGCGCCAATGCTATCAGCGAGTATGCTGTAGTTTGGGTGCTGTACCAATCGTCCTGTGATAAACGTGCGGCAACTGTATGTACCAGGCCGGCTGCTTTTTGTTTTTGGCCCAATAGGGTAAGAGTTTCCAGTATCATAGCCTGATCCCTTAAATCGGAGCCATAGGTGCCGTAGAGGCTATTGTATGGCTTAACGGTGGTGGATAATTTTGCTATCATCCTCAGGCCAACTTCGGGTTGCCCGGCAAGTTTATAGGCAGCAGCAAGGCGCCATGCAGCTGCATCACTCAGCAAAGCAAACTCACGCAGCCGGTTCATTGCGCCCATTTCGGGTGAGCGGGTGAGGGCCAGCAGGTATAAACGATAGGCCTGAGTAAGGTCATCTTCATAATAATATGGCTGCTTGCGTGGTGCCCAGCTCAGGGCTTTTTCTTTTTGATACTTTCTCCAGCGGTCAATAAAGCCGATCGGCATGCTGAAGCCTTTTGCTTGTGCCGCTAACATGAAATGCCCGGCATAATTGGTTCCCCACTCATCGGCTTCGCCGCCGTAAGGCCAGTAGCTTAAGCCACCCCCCTGTACCTGGAAGCCATTGAGCCTGTTAATGGTGGCTTTAATATTCCGGTCAGTTTCGGCCCTTTGTTTTGGTGAAAGGTCGAGCAACTGGTTCAGGTATAACTGGGGGAAAGCTGATGACGTGGTTTGTTCCACACAACCATGCGGATATTCGATTAGGTAATCCAAACGTTTTGAAAGGTTGAGCGGCGGGATATAAGCTACTTCGAGCGTGGCTTTATTAGTGCCGTTGATGCCAACCGGTTGATAATCGGTGTTCCATGCTTCGCCCGGCGCAAGCTCTTTCTGAATAATGCGGGTAACCGGCGGGTTAGGATTTCGCACATTAAGATCAACATCATAAGCCGCTGTTTCTGAACCGCTTTTGGCAATTATTTTTACCTTGCCTACGCCAACAAAATCCTTAACATTTAAATCAAAAGTTACCATTTGGTCACCGGGCTTGTCAAAAGTCAGCGTCTTTTGGTTATTGCCGCTAAGATTGCTGAAAGCATTGCTTTGTACCTGCACGCTAACGGTTTTGACATTGTTTTCCATAGCAAACACAGTAACCGGCAACTGAATGCTTTCGGACGGGCCGAGAACTCGGGGCAGGGTTGCCAAAATCATCAGCGGCTTTTTAACTGCTACCGCTTTTTCAGCTATACCATAAGCACCGTTGTGCCCGGCTACTATCATGGCTTTAACAGAACCCACGTATTGAGGCAATATAAAGCGTTGTGTTTGCTTTTCGCCGGCATTGAGGTGGAAAGGCCCAAGGAATTTTACAACAGGTTTAAAACGGTTTACAGACACGTTTTTGTTGTTGCCGAGATTCCCATCTCCTCCTATGCTTAAAATTCGCTCCAGCCCTCCGCCAAACGCGCCTATCACATAGTCAAACAGGTCCCAGGTTTTTACGCCTAAAGCTTCATGAGCATAAAAGGTATCATGTGGATTCGGCGTTTTGTAATTGGTGATATCAAGCAGGCCTTCATCAACAATTGCAATGGTATAGGTCATTTCCTTGCCCGATGCTTCGGATACGGTAATGGCCGACTGTGTTTCCGGCCTGATCTTATCAGGCATGCTGATGATCGGTTTCAGGACCGTTTCTGGATTTTCGACCTGCAGCGGAATGGCGCCATACATGCGGATAGGAAGGTCATTAACCGTTTGCGAATGTTTTTGAAGCAGGGTAACGTTAACAAAAACGTTCGGTGCCATTGTTCCATCAACAGTAAATGTATATCGGGTTTGTCCCTTTTTCGTATCTATCCAGGTTGTTTTTAAAACCTTGCTGCCGTTTTCAAAACTAATCAGTGCTCGACCAGCTTCCCCTGTTGGAATGGTCAAAGTTGCCTCATCGCCAACTTTATAAGCAGGTTTATCTGAAGTGAAAGATAACATTGCGGCCTCGGTAGGATTGGTGGATTGTAACCTTTCCGACCAGTTTGGCCAATCCACATAAATGATCTTACCTGTTGAATGTCCGGTTTGTTCATCTTTAACTTTAATAAGGTACCGGCCCCAGTCGGCTTTGTTAATATGCAGCTTCCATTTGCCTGCGCCGTTGGTCAGATTTACGGTTTCGGTTTTAATGAGTTTGTTGTATTTATCCTGGGTAAAGTTGCTCATTTCATTACCGGTTTGGTCCCACCACCAGCGCCATTGTACCTTGTATAGTTCAACCTGCACGTCGCGGCTACCCGGCAGGGCGTTTCCATTCACGTCCACATCGGCAATATCAACCATATGATCTTTATCGGTAATCAACATGCCCGAAAGGTCACTGCCTTCAGGTGTCTTGATCCCTACGTAGCCTGGGTAAACGTTATAAGGCATGCTCACCTGGTTGATGCTTAAATTACCGCCCGGCTCAAATACCTTAACCAGGAAATTCGCACGAAGCTGACCAGGGGCCTGTTTCTCCACATTTACATTGGCGTCAACATCGGCCGTACCTGTTTCGCTTAGTTTGCCATCAAAAACGGTTTGAACCTGCGTATTAAAAGCCAGTGTAGGATCATCAAAAACATAATCCTTATATTTTTTGAAGCTGGTATTCTGTGCCGATAAATAAGCATCAACTTTGGCTTTTAAGTTTTGGGCCGCACCACCAAAAAGCCATTGTGCGCTTAGTTTTCCATTGGCGTTGTTTCCTTTGGTCAATTCAGCAGCCCCGCCGAAAGACAAGCTAAGCTTAAGCCGGTTAGGCATTATGGTTTCAACCTTTATTTTTTTCTCAAAAGTAGCGCCTCCAACTTTAACCTTAGCTGTCCAGTTACCAGTAGGGGACGAGGTTTCCGTCGCTGTATGGAAACTGTAAAATCCATCTAAGCTTTTGGTTTGGGTAATGCGCCTGTAAAGCTTATCACTCGGATCATATAATTCAAACTCAACAGGGTGATCGGCAGGAAGAGTTTTTAATTTATCCTCCAGAATAAAGGATGTATAAATAGAATCACCAGGGCGCCAAACGCCGCGTTCGCCATAAATAAATCCTTTGAGGCCATTCTGCACTTCTTCACCGCCAACGTTAAATCTTGACAGAGGTAAAGAGCTTCCGTCATCCAGCTTTAGGTAACCGCGCTGTACGCCTTTTTTGGCTACCAACAGGTACGGTTTACGCTTCAGGTCGAATTTGGCAAGCCCATCGCCGTCGCTGGTTGTTTTGTAAATCACCTGTTTTTGGTAGTCAAGTAATTCCAAATCCACGTTATTCATCGGCTGGGCACTAAGTATATCAGTAACAGCTATCAGCATACTGTTATCATTGCCACGTTTGGCAATAAGACCAATGTTTGAGGATATGATGTTTCGGGTAGCCCAGCGCTGCTTGCTATAATACGAATCTGTGCACGCATCGTCGCGTTCCTGCCAGTTGTAGCCTTCGGGATAGTAATTATCATAGCGCTTCCAAAAGTCGTCGTCCTCGTCGCTTACTTTTGATGAATTGTCGCTGTATTCACCGCCATAGTATTCGCCTTCGTCACTATCACCGTTATCTTTTTGAACTTTACCGCTATAAACCTTGCAGTTGAACAACGAGTACGACCGCCTGAAACCGATTACCACGCGATAGATAGCGCCGGGTTCAGTTCGGATCATCTGGTCAAGATCAAGCATAAAGCGGTTTTTCTTGTGCAGGTTAAGACCTTTATCATTATCCAGGCGGATAGTTTTTTGCACTATGGGCTTACCAACCTGCCTTAATTCGGCACTGCCGTCAAAACCATTGCTTTGAAAGTATTGAGGTACGTTGTTTTCGTAGATCTTGATGATGGTGACATCAACCGCGTTCAGGTTAATTGCTTCAAACGGCATCATAATGCGGCCCGAATCGGGGAGGATCACACCCTTGCCGGGGATAGTAACTGCAGGCAAACGATTTTCAAAGAATAAATTAGCGGTATAACCCTTCGTGATCCTTTTAAGGAGCGTGTTTTTAATGCCTTCGTTCACAGATATGGTGTAATCCCCCTGCAAACGATCAGGTGCGTAAACTTTGACCAGGCTGCCATCTATGCTATAAGCAGGATCAGTTATATTATTGATTGTGATAAGCCCGTTAAGCTCCTGGCCAACCAAAATGTTATCCGAAAACTGTACTTCAACATACTGATCATTGTCCTGCACAGCGCGGATATTCAGTACCTTAAAATCGCCAATGGCGGGCACTTCAAAACTCTGGTTACCTTTTTTATCTACGCCAATGCTGCTGCCATCCCACTTAATAGTAAGTGGATTGGCTTTGCCTGCAATACGGATTAAGCCGGTTATGGTAAAATGATGGTTTTTGTGGGCAGCGTCATGCTCCCAGTTTATTTTTACCGGAGATGCGTAGTTGGATATGAGGATCTTATCAACAGCCGATGGATCTTCTGCATCGGCTGTTTGTACATCGCCAGTCAGTTTCATTTCGGTGTTTGAAGTGCTGGTTGCAGTTTGCATGCCAACAAATGAAACCGTAAAATCGGGCTGAATAATCTGGAAATTAAATTTAAAGTGCTCAAAATGATCCGACACTTCAATAAGCTTGCCCAATTTAAAATCGGCAGTATAGTTTTTACCGGGGTCGAGCTTTTCATCGGGCCTGAACTCGATGGTTCGTGCATCCGTCCAGATAGCCTTTCCTTTTATAGCCGGTGAAAAGTTGAAAAGATCTTCGGTTATTTCCTCATTTTGTTGGTGCGTTACCTGCACGTCATTGGCCAGCCTGATGCGAATGGGGCTCTGTTTGGAAATAACACCAGTTGTATACGACTCGATATACTTGCTGAAAGCAGGATCAACTATTGTTTTTTTATGGCCATGAGCTACCAGGTATACGATGAGTAATGCAAGAGCAATGGTAGTGACAACAGTGATTAAGGTTCGGCGTTTGCGGAATTGATTGTATCCGTTTTCCATGAATAGGTTTATTTATTATCAGGTAAATTATGAAATTTATGACAATAAATAATTTAAAGCGAAAATTATTTTATCATAACCCCGGGCTTATTTAAAACCGGGATCTTGATAAAATTCATCTCCACAATACTTTCAGGAAGGAATATAAATTTCTTGTCGAAAATGTCTTTGCCTATATAATAGCTGAGCCAATATTCGTTATTAAGGCCGAAGGTTTGCTCATCAATAGGCTCGATAAGCTTATATGCTTTGCTGTCAACAACAGGGATCATATGTCTCAGGGTAGAGGTTTTTACCTGTTCGCCGTCCTTTTCCCCATAGCCTTTTGAGGTTATGAGCACGTTTTCGATCGGCTCGTTTTTAAGGTTAATGAGATATACATACCATACCTTACTTTCCACGCTCTCGCTCTCCAATGCTACCGCGATAGCAATATCCTTTACATTATTTTCTGGCAGGTCTTTTTTCATTCTTTTGGTTGATTGGGTTGATTAGGTGAGTGGTCTAATTGCATTGCTAAACCATTCACCTAATCAACCATTCACTACTTCTTCTTTGTTGCCGCTTTTTTCTTAGCCGGTGCTTTTGTTGCAGCGGGTTTGGCTGAGGCAGCAGCTTTACCAAAGCGCCCTTTTTTAGCATCCTTCGGTGTTGCGTCGGCGAGTGCCTTGCATTCTTCGTACGTCAGGGTCAAAGGATCTTTATCTTTGGGTATTTTAACGTTCAGCTTGCCAAATTCAATATAAGGCCCCCAGCGCCCGTTTAATACTTTTACGTCCGGGTCTTCATCGAAAGATTTAATCAGTTTTTCCGCATCCTTTTTGCGCTTTAGGTTAATGAGTTCAATCGCTTGTTCTTCAGTAACATCATGTGGGTCGATTTCTTTAGGTAACGATACAAAAGCGCTGTTGTGGCTAATGTAAGGTCCGAAACGGCCGATGGCCACTTTCATTACCTTGCCTTCATACTCGCCCACAACTTTGGGGAGTTTGAATAGCTCAAGTGCCTCTTCAAGGCTGATGGTCTCGATACTCTGTCCACTGCGAAGACTTGCATAAAGGGGTTTCTCTTCGTTTTCGTCGGTAGCGCTCTCTCCAACCTGCACAAATGGCCCGAAACGACCTATCCTCACAGAAACTTTTTTCCCACTTTCAGGGTGGATGCCTAATTCACGTTCGCCGGTTGCTTTGTCGGCTTTTTCAATAGTGCTCTCAACCTCCTTATGGAAAGGGTTGTAAAAATCATGGAGCATAGCTGTCCACTCTTTCATACCCTGAGCAATTTCGTCAAATTGTTTTTCAACGCTGGCGGTAAAGTTAAAGTCAACGATATCCTTGAAATATTGAACCAGGAAATCGTTCACCACAGCACCGATATCGGTTGGGAACAGCTTACCTCGTTCGGCACCGGTATTCTCCGTTTTTTCTTCTTTGGTAATGCCGCCTGCTTTCAGTGTTAACACCCTGAAATTACGTTGCTTACCTTCGCGTTCTTCCTTAACTACATAACCGCGGTTTTGAATGGTTGAGATAGTAGGGGCATAGGTTGACGGGCGGCCGATACCAAGCTCTTCCAGTTTTTTCACCAGGCTTGCCTCGGTGTAACGGGCAGCCGGGCGCGAAAAACGTTCTGTAGCCGACATCTCCTGCAGAGCTAAACGCTGACCTTTGGTTAAAGGAGGCAACATCGCGTTTTCGCCATCTTGCTGTGGTTCATCTTCATCATCCTGCGATTCAAGGTAAACTTTCAGGAAGCCATCAAATTTCATTACCTCGCCGTTTGCCACTAAATCTTCACTACGGGTTGAGATACTGATTTTTGCAGTAGTTTTCTCAAACTGGGCTTCGCTCATTTGCGAAGCAATGGCACGTTTCCAGATCAGCTCATATAAGCGCTTTTCTGCGGATTCACCATCGATGGAGTGGTTATTAAAATAGGTTGGCCTGATCGCCTCGTGTGCTTCCTGTGCACTGGTATTTTTGGTTTTATATCTTCTTTGCTGATGGTATTTTTCGCCATAGGCTGATACAATCTCGCTTGCCGCCGAATTTAAGGCCAGTTCAGACAGGTTTACCGAGTCGGTACGCATATAGGTAATGTAACCTGATTCGTAAAGCCTTTGTGCAACTTGCATAGTACGCGCAACCGAATAACCAAGTTTACGGCTGGCTTCCTGCTGCAGGGTTGAGGTAGTAAATGGCGCGGCTGGTGAACGTTTTGCCGGCCGGGTATCCAATGACTTTACGTCGAAGTCGGCAGCGATGCAATCCTGTAAAAACTTTTCAGCATCTTCCTGTTTAGCAAAACGTTCAGGTAGTTCGGCCTTGAAAGCTTCTTTGCCTTTGCCAAATATGGCTACGATTTTAAATGCTGCTTCTGATTTAAATTTATTGATCTCACGTTCACGGTCAACAATAAGCCTTACTGCAACTGACTGTACACGACCTGCCGAAAGTGATGGTTTTACCTTCTTCCACAAAACAGGGGAGAGCTCAAAACCTACCAACCTGTCTAAAACACGGCGCGCCTGTTGGGCATTAACAAGGTTATAGTCGATTTTACGTGGTGTATCTATTGCTTTTAAAATTGCCGGCTTAGTGATCTCATGAAAAACGATACGCTTGGTATGCGTGTCCTTCAGATCCAATGTTTCAAACAAATGCCAGGAAATGGCCTCACCCTCGCGGTCCTCGTCCGATGCGAGCCAAACCATTTCGGCTTCCTTAGCTAACTTCTTTAATTCGCTAACTACCTGCTTTTTATCTGCCGGTACCTCGTATTTTTGTTTAAAGTTATTAGCTATATCAATTGCATCTTCCGACTTAACCAGATCACGGATATGCCCATAGCTGGACTTTACGGTAAAGTCCTTACCAAGGTAACCCTCAATGGTCTTAGCTTTTGCAGGTGATTCAACTATCAGTAAGTTTTTGGCCATTTAATCAGTTTTAGTTTTTGCAAATAAAACATAAAGTAAGCGAAACACCAATTAGTTTTTGGTAAAAGGTGCAAAAGTTGAAGGCAAAATATGTTTTAAGTTGAGAATTTTATGAAAAAATGCCTTTGGAAATTATATTCTTGCAAAATAACTAAACTCATTTTAACAAAATGATAACAAGCAAATGCGGCAGCTCGCATTGTCAAGCTTAGAAAATGCAGGAAATAGGGTGTTTACATCAGGAAACCACCGCCAACAAGGTCATCTCCTTCATAAAATACAGCTGATTGGCCCGGCGCTATGCCTGATACATTATGATGAAAATCAACTTTCATATGTTCGCCCATTTGAAGAATGGTGCTTTGCGCTCCGGCATCTTTATAACGGATTTTGGTAATGGCTTCGAGCGGCTCATTTATATTTTCATATTTAATGAGGTTGAGGTTTTTTACCCAGGCTTGTTTGCGTTCAAGCTCGTCGGCGGTGCCTAAAACAACTGTATTGGTGGTAGGATCGATGCGCGTAACAAACATAGGATGTCCTAATGCCACGCCCAAGCCCTTACGCTGGCCAATAGTATAAAAAGGATAACCCTGGTGTTTGCCCACTACGGTGCCGTTGGTAAGTACAAAATTACCCGGGCCGATACGTTCGTCAAGGTCTTCAACTTTATGGCGCAGAAATGAGCGATAATCGTTATCTGGTACAAAGCAGATCTCGTAACTTTCGCTTTTACCTGCAAGTTCTATTTGGCCCATATCGAGCGCCATCTGCCTGATCTCGGGTTTTGAAAAACTACCCAACGGGAATTTAGTACGTGCAAGGTTTTTTTGAGATACCCCCCATAACACGTACGATTGATCTTTATTGGTATCCCTACCTTTTGATATCACGTAACGGCCATTGTCCTGCAAACGGATATTAGCATAGTGACCGGTAGCTATAAATTCGCAATCGAGTTTATCGGCACGTTTTAATAACGCTTCCCATTTAATATGAGTGTTGCACAAAACGCATGGGTTAGGGGTACGACCAGCCAGGTATTCATCAACAAAGTTATCGATCACGAAATCGCCAAACTCATTGCGGATATCTAATATATAATGAGGGAAACCATAACCAACGGCAAGGGCACGCGCATCATTGATGCTATCTAAACTACAGCAGCCGGTTTCTTTTGAGCTGCCGCCCGATGAGGCATAGTCCCAGGTTTTCATGGTTAAACCAATAACTTCATAGCCCTGTTCATGCAGCATCACCGCCGCCACCGAACTATCAACCCCGCCGCTCATTGCCACTAATATCCTGCCATGCTTACTCATAATGCTGCAAAGATACCTATTTGATTTTTATGTTAACACAAGCTTAGTCAGTATAGGGTAAAATGTATTTAGATAATCATTATTTTGTGTTAATTAATAGTTAATTAAGATTGTTATTCAGAATTTTACATTGGTTATATTAAGTAAAGATGATGGTAAGATACAAGACAAAATTAGGATAAATGTTGTTTATAAATCCTGATTTTGCCGCTGTTAATTTCATTGTTTCTTTAATATAAATTAAAATGCTCCGATAGCTACATTCTTAATATCACATTAATATTGTATAATAAGGCAAAAAAATTTAATCTACTTAGTGTAAAAAGGGCTGATTAAAAAAGGGAATTAAACGGGCGCTCAGAGAGTTCATTTCGTTGTAAAAAGTGTGTTTGTAACAGGTGTAGGTGATACACTAATTTCAACATTAAAAGACATTTGTTGCTAAAATTTTAAATAATAAATGTAGAGTTGACTATTATAAAAACAAGCAACATTATTTATTAAAAAAAACGTAAAAGTGATGCTGCCTATTGTAACGGACCTATTACATTATAAATTTGCTATATCCTAATTAATAAAACAATGTTAACTCAATTAACTTTAGAACAAAAATTACAGGGCGTAATTTTAGTGATTATTTGCTTTATTGCAGCAGCCAACTACTTAATAAAGTAACGCTTAACAATACGAATAAACACGTTAAGGTGCTTACTACACAGAGTAAGCACCTTTTTTATGCGATATGTTTTTTGCAGGATATTTTACGGATTGCGTGTTTGTCCGTTGCCTTTAACTATCCATTTGTAACTGGTAAGTTCTTCCAGGCCCATAGGACCGCGGGCATGGAGTTTTTGAGTACTGATGCCAATCTCGGCGCCAAGACCAAACTGGGCGCCATCAGTGAACGCTGTTGATACGTTTGCATAAACAGCTGCAGCATCCACATCATTTAAAAATTTAGCAATGTTTTCTGCATTTTCAGAGATAATGGCTTCACTATGTTTTGAACTGTTTACAGCGATATATTCTAACGCTTCAGTAAATGAACTTACCGTTTTAATAGCCATCTTCATCGAAAGAAATTCAGTACCAAAGTGTTCCGGACTGGCTTTATGCAAAAGGTTGGAGGGATAATTGCTTTTTAACGCTTCAAAGGCCCGTTCATCGGCAAAGATCTCTACTTCTTTTTCGTTTAGGATGTGTGCCAGTTGCGGCAGGTCGCTTAAGCGCGCGGAGTGGATGATCAAACAATCTAAAGCGTTGCAAACACTTACCCTTCGGGTTTTTGCATTGGCGATAATTTCAGCACCTTTCTCTACATTGCCCGATTCATCAAAATAAGTATGCACAATACCGGCACCTGTTTCAATAACCGGTACCTTGCTATTATCCCGCACAAAATCAATCAGCGACTGGCTTCCTCTCGGGATAAGCACATCAATATAACCAATTGCATTCAGCAAAGCTGTTGTAGCCTCACGTTCGGCAGGGAGCAGGGTAACTACATTAACATCAACGCCATGCTTTGTTAATACCTTATGGATAACTGAGATAATGGCCCGGTTGGAGAAATCGGCATCACTACCACCTTTTAATACACTGATGTTGCCTGTTTTAAAGCAAAGCGCAAAAACATCAAAAGTAACATTGGGGCGGGCTTCATATATAACACCTACTACGCCAAGCGGTACGCGTATTTTTGATATCGATAAGCCATTAGGCATTTCGGTAGCCGAAAGTTGTTTTCCAAGCGGACTGTCCAGTTGGGCTACGCTTTGCATATCGCCTGCAATACCTTTGATGCGGTCGGCAGTCAGTTTAAGCCGGTCGTATTTTGGATCGGCCGGATCCATGCGGTCAAGGTCTCGTTGGTTTTCGGCCAGGATATATTCGGTTTGTGCTATAGCCTCGGCAGTAACATCTTCCAAAATCTTATTGATGATGGCGGGAGCAAGGGGAGCTTTGCGGCTTGCTTCACGTGCTTTATCAAAATAGCTGTTATAGTTCATTTTTTAGCCTTGTAAGTAAAGATAATCATAGTGTACCAGTGCCTTTTGGTTTTTTTGGCCGATGCGTTCACGGGCCTTATCTGCACCATATTCGGCAATGCCTAAGCCAATTAGCTTATCGGTATCATCAATCAGTTTAATAATATCTCCTTTTTTAAAGTCGGTTATTACGCCAACAATACCAACGGGTAATAAACTGGTTGCTTTGTTTGAAATTAACGCGGCTTTTGCACCGGCATTGATCAGTACACTTCCGGTTGCTGATTTTTCGGAATGGGCAATCCATTTCTTTTTACCCGATGCTGTTTTATTGGGAATGAAGCGGGTATGTGTAACCTGGTTTTCCAAAACATCTGTTAAGATCTGATCACGTTTACCATTGGCTATATGCACTGAAATACCAAGCTGGGCGGTTTTTTGCGCCATGGTTGACTTCGTGATCATGCCACCTCTGCCAAATTGCGAACGGCCTGATGATACAAAACTTGAAAAATCAAGTTCATTACCGCTAACCTCATCTATCACTGCCGAACCAGCTGCTTTAGGATCGCCATTGTAAATGCCATCAACGTTGGTGAGGATGATGAGCGCATTAGCGTTTAGCATAGATGCTATGAGGCCTGCCAATTCATCATTATCGGTAAACATAAGCTCGGTTACTGATACCACGTCGTTTTCGTTTACCACAGGGATCACCTCATATTGCAGCAAAGCCTCAAGGCAGTTTTTCATGTTGAGGTAGTGCATCCTGTCCCTGAAATCCTCGCGGGTAACCAAAACCTGCGAGCATAGTATTTGAAATTGCTCAAACAAATGCGAATAGGTATTGATCAGTTTTACCTGCCCAATAGAGGCCAGTACCTGGCGGGCGGCAACAGCATCTGATTTTTCTACTACCGTGATCAGGCTACGGCCGGATGCCACAGCTCCTGATGAAACCAGAATCACTTCGGTGCCCTGTTTTTTTATCGCAGCTATCTGTTCAACCAAATGGGTTATCCGAGGCAGGTCGGGGAGGCCGTTTTCCTGAGTAATAACATTTGAGCCGATTTTGATAACGATACGCTGATAATTGAAAGCCATTAGTACAGTACAGATTGAGGCTTCAATATTACAAATTTGGGAGAAATTAGGCTTTGTTTATTTTGAAATATCCAGTAAAGTGATGGATTTTATAGTGAAATGGTGCGAAAATCATCAAAAGTTTAAAAAAACAGACAGGAAAGCTTGACAGTCTGTATTAAATTTATATTTTTGTCGACTAATTCTATAGACAATGTATCATATTAATGCAATTGCCGTTCAGTCCATGTTAAAAATGCAGCTCCTAACTGCAGTATGTTGTTGTTGAGCGTAACCCTCATTAACGATAACACAATTACTAATCACAATTTTAATTACCACCACCACAAATTACTTCATGAAAATTTTTACAAACTCAGTTAGAATAATTGTGCTCTTCCTGGTACTATTGCCGGGGATAGGTTATGCACAGCTTAACGGCTCATATATATTGAGCGGAAAAGTAAACGACGATCAGAGTAAGCCGCTGATAGGGGCAACCGTATCTATTAAAGGTACAACCAATAAAACATCAACCGATACAACCGGTAAATTTTCATTAACAACCAGCGCCAAATTACCTTACACGCTTGTTTTTACCGCGATAGGTTATCAACCACAGGAGTTTTACATTAAAAATGCCAATAGCGCGGTTAACATTACGCTTACTACGCAATCATTACTGGTTAATGAGGTAGTAGTAACGGCATCCCGTAAGGAAGAAAAGTTACTTCGTTCGCCCGTAGCTATCGAAAAATTGAGTATTACAGCGTTAAAACAGTCGCCTGGCCCAAGTTTTTATGATGCTTTAGAAAATGTTAAAGGTGTACAGATGACCACCACCAGTATCACCCTTAAAGTGCCTAATACCCGTGGTTTCAACAGCCCAAACAACTTTAGGTTTATGCAGCTGGTTGACGGTGTAGATATGCAATCGGCTACATTAGGTGTGCCGCTTGGCAATGCCATTGGGCCGACCGAACTGGATATTGCCAGCGTGGAGATCACCCCGGGTGCTGCCGCCGCGCTTTACGGCACTAATGCCATTAATGGTTTATCAAATCTGTTTACTAAAGATCCATTTAAATATCAGGGTTTAAGTTTTTACCATCGCCAGGGTTTAAACCACGTTGGGAAAGATCGCTTAGGGGCAAGTTCCCTTACCGAAGATGCTTTAAGATATGCCAAAGCTTTTAACGATAAGTTTGCTGTTAAAGTGAACTTTAGCTATATGCAAGGGCAAGACTGGCAATCAGATACCCGCCTTGATCAAAACCCAACTAATCTGAAATCGGCCAACCCTGCTTACCCCGAATTGACAGGTACCAGCAACGCAGCTTATGATGGCTGGAATAAGTACGGTGATGATGCACTTGCAGGCAGTAACACCGTATCAATAAAAGGTATCACGGTTGATGGCAAAGCCCGTCCAAACCTTACGGTAGCCCGTACCGGCTATAACGAGGTTGATTTGGTCGACCCACATGTTAAAAATTTAAAGTTAGATGGTACGCTGGCATATAAGCTATCGCCAAGCACCATCTTATCGTATACTTATCGCTATGGCAGGCTTGATGGTGTATTTCAACGTGGTAACAAGATCTCATTACAAGGCGCTACAGTTCAGAATCATAAGATTGAGTTAAAAGGAAAAGATTTCCTGGTACGTGGTTATGAATCAATTGAAAATACTGGTAACTCGTTCAACGTAAAACCATTAGCTGACAATCTTGATCTTAACCACGCCAGTAACTCGGCATGGGCAACTTTATATGGTAATGCGTTAAAAGCCTACAATGGCGGTGTTCTTACTTCTGCAAATCTTGCTGCTGCCGAGCAAGCCGCCCGTGCTGCTGCTGATAAAGGCCGTGTTGAGCCCGGTACTCCTGAGTTTGATGCGTTGAGAAAAACTATCATTGGTATCAATAACTGGGATATTAAATCGAGCCTGATCCCTAACGCCCCGGTTACGGGCGGCGCCGCATTGGTTCAAAAAAGTCATATGTATAACGGCGAAGCCCAGTGGGATTTGAGCAGCAAGGTTAAATTTGTTGACCTGTTGGTTGGTGCCGATGTGCGTGTGTACAGCATTACGCCGGATGGTAATAACTTCGTAGATTTTAGTCGCCCTATTGCCGATAGGAATACCCCATTGGCCGACGGTACTTTCGGTAAAGATGTGATCTATAAAAAATATGGCGCCTTTACCCAGGTTACCAAAACTTTTTTTGATGAGAAATTGAAATTATTCGGCTCTATCCGCTGGGATCGCAATCCATACTTTGATCCTAAATTCACGCCACGTTTAGCCGCAGTTTACACTGTCAATCAAAACCATAACTTCAGGTTCACGTTCCAGAACGGTTATCGTTTCCCTTCACTGTTTGAGGCGTTATCATATGTAAATAACGGTCGCGTAAAACGTGTAGGCAGCTTGCCGTTTATTAATGAAGGCTTGGGTTACCTTGGTAACAGTTACACCCAAACGTCGGTAGTGGCTTTCAATGCTGCGGTAAATGCTGCAGGCGGCTCAGATCAGGCTGCTTTGGCTAACCGTAATTTGTTAAAAGTAGCGGACCTGCCACCGGCACGTCCAGAACAGATCACTTCTTTCGAGGTTGGTTATAAAGGCATCGTAGCCGATAATAAAGTGTTCATTGATATTGATGCTTACACCAACCGTTATGACGGCTTCCTCGGCCAGGTACAGGTGTTTGTACCAAACGGTGCTACTGTTGGCTCAGACGCAGCTGTATTAGCCATGCTTGACATTAACCGTGATCCTACAACAGGCACATCAACCAACGCAGCCAGCCAGGGCCAAAGCCGGTACCGCGTTTATACCAATGCCAAAAACATCTATCATAACTACGGTTCATCCGCAGGTATTACTTACAATTTCTATCAGCATTATACGGTATCAGGAAACGTAAGCTTTAATAAATTAAAAGCCCAAACAGCTTCAGATATCTTCGTTACAGGTTTTAATACTCCAGAATGGTCGGGCAATATATCATTCGGTAATCGCGAGGTGGTTAAAAACTTTGGTTTCAACGTAGTTTACAAATGGCAGCAATCATACCTGTGGGAAAGCCCGCTGGTTACAGGTACCGTACCATCAATCAAAACAGTTGATGCACAGGTTACTTATCGTGTGCCGTCATACTATGCAACCTTTAAGTTAGGTGCTACCGATATCTTTAACAAAAGATATTACCAATACGCAGGCGGCCCAACAATCGGTGGCTTATACTATGTTTCGGTAACGCTTGACGGTTTATTAGCAGGCAATAATAACAACAAGTAAGAGCTTTTATTACGTTTTATATGGTTTGTAAGGAGATGGGGTTTAAAAACTTCATCTCCTTTTTTTTGAACCATGATTTTTAGGATTAAAGGATTACCTTGAGTTTTATGTAGAATTCGGAACACCTTAATCAGACAAAACATGGCCATCCCATCATCCTAAAAATCATGGTTCAGTAAAAAAGGCCAACTAATCTTCCGACTAATTGACCTACGTATAAAAAAAAGCGTCTTGAACCTTGATTTGCCTGATTAGAGGATTTTCATGAATTGATTTATTGTTCCAACTTGTATATTTTTCAAGGTAATCCTCAAATCCTAAAAATCAGGGTTTTGCTACCTCGTGTAATCCACATTCTTTTTTGGATTGATCTTCCCACCACCAGCGGCCTGCACGGAAATCTTCACCTTCGGCTACGGCGCGGGTACATGGCATACAGCCGATGCTTGGGAAGCCTTTATCATGTAATGAGTTATAGGGGATATTGTATTGTTTGATATAGGCTTTAACTTCATCAAGTGTCCAGCTGAAAATAGGGTGGAACTTTACAAGTTGATTTTGCTCGTCCCATTCCAGGTCATGCATATCATGACGGTTAACCGATTGTTCGGCACGGATGCCGGTAATCCAGATTTTATTGCCTTTTAAGGCACGTTTAAGTGGCTCTATTTTACGGATGCCGCAACATTCCTTGCGGTTTTCAACCGACTCGTAAAAGCTGTTAGGGCCTTTTTTGCTTACCATCTCTTCCAATAGTTCATTATTCGGATAGTAGGCATGAATAGGTTTTTGATACCGGTTCATGGTAGCCGCCCAAACCGAATAAGTTTCGCGGAAGAGCCTGCCGGTTTCAAGCGTGAATACTTTGATGGGCAGGTTATTGGAAAATATCATATGGCTGATCACCTGGTCTTCCCAGCCAAAACTGGTAGAAAACACGATCTCGCCGGGAGATAGTTCTGCAAGTTTGGTCAGGGCTTCAACAGGGCCAAGACCGATAATATCTTGTTGTATATCTGCTAATGTTGCGCTCATGGTACCGGGACAAAAAATTTGAGGATAGAACGGATGCTGATCAGGATAACGATAACCGCAACAGCAACCATGATAGTTTTTGCTGAAATTTTGTTAGAGATTTTAGCTGCTATTGGCGACGCTAATGCGCTGCCCAATACCAGCCCAACTACAGCATGCCAGTGATTGCTGTTAACCATGGCAATGAAGGTTATAGAACCTATCATGGCCACAAAAAAACGTGAAAGTTTAACTGTACCTAACGAAAAGCGAGGGCTCCTGCCGCCGGCTATCAGGGTTGATAGCACGATTGATCCCCAACCGCCGCCGCCAACAGCATCGATAAAGCCACCGCCTAAACCCAGCAGCGAAATGCGTTTTACCTTATCGGCCGATTTTTTCTTTTGTGTGTTAAATGCTTTCCTGAATATCACTATACCTAATATTAAGGTATAAACCGATACAACAGGTTTGGTGTACATGGCGTAATGCTCAAGCGATGAAAGTATGAATGCTCCTAAAAACGCACCAAGAATACCCGGCACAACCAAAAGTTTAAAGAGTTTCCAATTGATATTACCCATACGATAATGCATCCAGCCGGCTATCCCGCAGCTTAAAATCTCGGATAAGTGAACACCCATGCTTGCCGAAGCAGGAGGGATGCCCATAGCTAAGGAGAACGAGGTGGATGTTACGCCGTACGACATGCCAATTGCCCCGTCTATCATTGCAAATACGAAGCCAGCTCCTAAAAAGTAATAAAAGAGAGGGTCGACACCAGTTACAAAGTTTTTGAAATTGGGTTCCTTAAAATAAAGTGCTGTTATAACAATAGCTAAGGATATGATAATGGTAGACCATAACAACCAGATAAAGTTTTTCCGGTTAGCCACTTTGGGCTCAACCAAAACGGATGTTACGCTGTTTAGTTTTTTTACCTTGTCGGCAAAATCGCCTTCAAGGGTATTTCTTAGTTCGCTCATTTGCTGCAAAGTGATGTCAAGCTCGGCAGGAAGGCTTTCATTTAATACTTCTTTTAATCGTTTAGCCACAGTAGGTGATTTTCCGTTGGTAGATATGGCCAGTTTCAGGTCGCCCTTCTGCACTATCGATCCTAAGTAAAAGTCGCATAATGCAGGCTTATCAGCTACATTGATCAGTAGCTTACGTTCATGGGCGGAATTGCGGATATAGTTGTTAAGTTCGCTGTCATTGGTAGCGGCAATAACTATATCGGCATCGTTCAGGTCATCATCGGTAAATGATTTTTGTATTATGCGGATGCCTGGATATTGTGATACAAGCATATGTACCTCGGGCAAAAACTCGCGCGAAATAACGGTTATCCTTGCACTATTGCTATTATTAAGTACAGCGGTAAGTTTTTCCAAACCAACATTACCGCCGCCAATAAGCACCGTATGCAGATCATTCAGTTTTAAAAACACAGGAAAAAGCTGATTGCCGTCCTGTTTTTCATCCTGGATGTTGGTTAAACTCTTATCCCCGGGCAACAACGTCATAAACTTCTTGTATCAGTTGGAATTTTGGATGAAGCGATACTACTTCGCCTAAAACGATAATGGCAGGCGATGAAATCTTACTTTCTGCAACAGTATCGACAATAGTATCAACCGTAGCAACAGCGATCTTCTCGTCTACAGTAGATCCGCTTTGGATAACGGCTACGGGCAGTTTGTTCTTGCCTTGTAGCTTAAATATTTCAGCGATTTCAGTCAGCTTATGAATGCCCATCAATACAACTACGGTAGCATTTGATCGTGAAGCGTCAATAAGATCGTTCGAGATCTTGCCATTTGCAGTGGTGCCGGTAACCACCCAAAAACTTTCGCTTAAACCGCGGTGAGTAACAGGAATTTGCTGTAGTTCGGGCACCGCTATCGAGCTTGAAATCCCAGGAATAACAGACGCAGGTATGTTATGCGCCGCTGCAATGCTCAGTTCCTCATATCCGCGACCGAATACAAAAGAATCTCCGCCTTTTAACCTAACCACGTGACCGTAATTCACAGCATAATCAACCATCAGGTTGTTAATTGCTTCTTGCGAAAAGGTATGGTCGCCAGAACGTTTGCCTACGTAAACTTTCGTTGAATTGGCCGGGGCGTATTCAAGCAGTTCTTCATTAACCAAAGCATCGTACAAAACAATATCGGCTGTTTTCAAAGCTTTGATCGCTTTTACAGTTATCAAGTCGGCATCGCCGGGTCCTGCGCCCACCAATGTGATACGCGGTTCTTTTATATTTTTATTAATATCAGTCATTATTGTACAAGCGCCTCTCTCTTATCCTTGCTTCTGCTTAAAAATTCTGTGGCCTGTGCTAAATATACTGCGGCAAAGTCCTGCGAAGGCTCGTTTTGGTTGAGCTGTAATGCAAGATCATTAAACGTTCCGTTCAATTCAAATTCACCTTTTTCAACATATTGAGCATCAAATTCGCGGATCACACCAATTTGGGTACTACTGTTAACACCTTTGTCAAGCAACAGCGCTTTCGCTGAGCTTACAAACACATTATAGGCATGATAAATAGCGTCAGCCCAGCGGCCATCAGCATAAGCTTCGTTAGCCCAGCCTAATTTTTCTTCCGATTCAAACAGCAGCGTAGCTACCAGGTCAATGATCACACCGGCACATTCGCCTACACCAATCGCGGTAACAAATGTTTCCTGGTGACCCCAGTCAATGTATTCGTCATCGGTAAGAGTAGTTAAATCGGCAAGTGGTTTCAGCAAACGGTAAAAATAATCTTTACCCTGCCTGTCATAATATTCATGGTAAGTTTCACCCTCGGGCGAAAACTCTTTATAGTCGTTCAATAACCACCTTAGCACATCGGTAGCACGTTTGGTAGGTACTTTGATCACCCTTTCGGCGGCGCGGCCAACGCCGTCGCCAACGGTACCGCCGCCTAACATTACCTGTACAGAAGGTAATACTTTAGCACCCGCTTTAAGCGAGCTGCCATGGAAACCGATATGCGCCAAGCCATGCTGACCACAAGAGTTCATACAACCGCTTATTTTGATCTTGATCTCACGGTTATAAATAAAATCCTCGTATTCATTATAGATCAGATCTTCCAGTACGCGGGCCATGGTCATACTGTTGGAGATGCCAAGATTGCAGGTGTCTGTACCCGGGCAGGTGGTAACATCAGCAATGCTATCGAAGCCCGGTGCAGCCAGCTCAAGCTTAGCCAGGCCTTCATATAAAGCAGGCAATGCTTCTTTTTGAACGTATTTTAAAAGCAATCCCTGGTTTTGGGTAATGCGGATCTCGTGACCAACCAATGGCTCCAGTGTTTTAACCAGTGCACGGGCAGTATCTGATGAGATATCACCTACAGGCACTTTAATATAAACGCCGTAAAAACCCTTTTGCTTTTGCTCAAAAACGTTGGTAGCCAGCCATTGCTCATAGCGCAACGGGTTACTGATGGTTACTTCGGGATAGCTATCAGTTGGTGGTAAAGCCGGGGCATCAATGGCATCCCGGTTGATAGGGTATGATTTTACTTTGTTGGCAGTACGCTCGATTTTGGTTAAACGCAATACTTCATCCAAACCTAATTTTTGGATAAGGTATTTCATACGGGCTTTGTTGCGGTTATTGCGTTCGCCGTAACGGTCAAAAACACGAATCACTGATTCGATATAAGGGATCAGCTGATCTTCTGGTAAAAACTCTTCAACAATACTGGCTAAAATTGGCTGTGCACCTAAACCGCCGCCAAGCATGATCTTAAACCCACGTTCCCCATTGGCGTTTATTTTAGGGATAGCGCCGATATCATGAATGTATGAAAACGCTGTGTCCTCATCGCTTGACGAGAAAGAGATTTTGAATTTGCGGCCCATTTCCTGGCATATCGGGTTACGCAGAAAATAATCAAACGTAGCATATGCATAAGGAGAAACGTCAAATGGTTCTTTTGGGTCGATACCTGCAGTAGGAGAGGCTGTAACATTGCGCACGGTATTACCACATGCTTCGCGCAGAGTGATATCATCCTGTGCAAGCTTGGCCCAAAGCTGGGGTGTACGGTCAAGACTTACATAGTGGATCTGGATGTCCTGGCGGGTGGTAAGGTGGAGATTACTGCTCCCAAACTCGTCAGAAATCTCGGCAATTTTCAATAGTTGCTTAAAGCTAACTTTACCAAAAGGTAGTTTAATGCGTACCATTTGCACGCCTGGCTGACGCTGGCCATAAACACCGCGCGCCAAACGTAAACTTCTGAATTTTTCATCATGAATTTTACCTTCACGAAAAGCATGGATCTTTTTTTCAAGATCTATAATATCCTTCTCAACAATAGGGTTCTCCAGTTCCGTTCTGAAGCTCTGCATATTCTATGTATTAATCTTTTATAAAAAAGCCCCTTTGGCTGTGGCTAAAGAGGCATATATGGTTAAATATTACGTTTACAGCCTCGTTTTCTCATTGCACATATAGCAATAAGTCAGTTGGTTAAGACAGGTAATATTAATGCTCTCACGATTCATTTCCCAAATATATATATAGTATACGGAAAAAGTAGCATTTAATTAAAAAAAACTGCGTTATGACAGTTTTATGAAGTTTTAAAATTAAACGCTGATGAGGGTGGTTTCGCGTTTGATGATATCGGCGATGCTGGTTTCGCTTAATATTTTAAGTGTGGCATCTCTTACATCAACAAATACATCCCTTATGCCGCAAGTGCTTTCCTGGTGGCATTCATCGCATTTGTGGTAAAAGTTTAAGCTGGCGCAGGGCACCATGGCAATAGGTCCGTCGGTTATACGCATGATACTTACCAGGAATATTTCTTTGGGATCGCGGTTAAGGCTGTAGCCACCGCCTGCTCCTTTTTTGCTGTAAAGAAACCCCGCATTGCGCAGATCAAGCAGTATCTGCTCAAGAAACTTTTTAGGGATTCGTTCAATTTCGGCAATCTTCGAAATTTGCATAGGCGGCTGGTCCATGTTCTTGCCAAGAACCACAAGTGCCTTTATAGCATACTTAGTTTTTTTTGAAAGCATTTTCTAAAATAAAACTCACAAAGGTAAATAAAGATATTCTCTAAATTAACTATTTTTTCGAGTAATATTATAGATTATATAGAAAGGATATTTTATACAGACATTGTTATATAAAAGTTACAACTGATGCCTGTCTGAATGACCGAGGCTTTTACCCGGGTTAACTTTATCACGAACGGCCTGTTTTAACTCTTTGATTTCTGGAAAATGGCCATCACGCTTGCGGTCAAACAGCGTTTCTTCATCAATGCTTATCGTATATCTGCCGCTCACTTCGCTTGGTTTTAAGGTAACCCCGTTTAGGTCATCGGTAAAGGTTGTAAGCAGTTCCTGGGCCATATAAGCGGCACGCATCATCCAGTTGCATTTTGGGCAATATTCAATAATGATAGTTGGTTTCATGCTGTTGTGATTGGTTTCTTTGCTACAATAAATCTATCCTCATTATGGGTACTTAAAACCTTAAGTTCGTCACCCACCGAAATTACGCCTGCATTTTCATGTACCAAGTTTTGTCCAAACATGATCTTATTGTTTTTCATACGGTAAGAGGCCAGGGTTTTTAGAGGCTCCTTAGCTTTCACGGCTGTTTGCTGATCGATGGTGGTTAACACACAACGTGCGCAAAGTTTTGCCCCGTAGAAGGTTATCCCTGCTATCTCAATCTCATTCATCAGGTCTTCGCTATATGCATCACCGCCGGTAAAAACTATATTGGGACGAAAGCGGTTCATTGGCAAAGGCAATGGCATTCGTTTGTTAAGGTCATTAAGCGAAGCCTGCCCAATAAGCAGGAAAGGATAGGCATCTGCAAATGAAGTGATAATGCCGGGTTTGGCGTAGCGCTGGTCGACTTCGCGTTCACTGTCATCGGGCATGTAAACGAGGCGGCATTTCATATTGAGTGCTTCGCTGAACCACTGGTCAAATCCATTATTTATGTATTGTCCCATGCAGGTGTCGTCCCATACAGTAAATTGTTGTAAGGGGTTTCTTTCGCCATTAAATGGAATTAATAATGACCCGCCCGAATGATGATGTACAGCTACACCATCAGTTTCTACTGTCGTTTTGATCAGTGCCATTTGCGGAAACTCCCGCTGGGTTATAAAGTGCCCGTGTTCATTAACCAGCATCCAACGCCTGTCGTGTTGTAAACCACGACGGGTAACCTCCGCATTTTGCACAGCAACGCCGCCCAATGATTTGATAGGGTAGATATATAATTCACTTACTTGTAGCATGGGGTAAAAATAAATAAAAGAACCATGATTTTCAGGATTAGACAATTTCATGATACCTAAACCAGAAATTATAATCTTGATAATCCTTCAATCCTAAAAATCGTGGTTCTTTTTCACAATCGATTGCTATATCGATTTTTAATTAATATAATTGTTTTATCCAATCTCAAAACCAATTTATAAACTATGCCATTAAGTAATATAAACGGCAAGGCTAAGGCTAATAATACCTATGATGCCATTGTAATAGGGTCAGGCATCAGCGGTGGCTGGGCAGCAAAAGAGTTATCTGAACTTGGCTTGAAAACCATTATGCTTGAACGGGGCCGCAACTTTGAGCACATTAAAGATTATAAAACCGCCAGCCAGGACCCCTGGGACCTTCATCATGCCGGAAAGCCAACGCAAGCCCAGCGTAAACAACGCCCCGTAATTTCACGTAACTGGGGAGCTGCCGAACCTATTATGGATTACTGGACTGATGAGCAAGCCGCACCATATACCGAGATTAAACCGTTTAACTGGTGGCGTTCATATCAGCTTGGTGGTCGCTCCATTTTATGGGGAAGGCAAAGCTATCGCTGGAGCGATTTTGATTTTGAAGCAAATGCTAAGGACGGCTGGGCTATTGATTGGCCAATCCGCTATAAAGATCTTGCGCCATGGTATGATCATGTAGAGAAATTTGCAGGTATAAGCGGTTCCATGGAGGGCTTGCCACAATTGCCCGACGGTCATTATTTACCGCCGATGGATATGAACGTAGTTGAAAAGGATGTCGCCGCACGTATCAAGAAAAACTATAACGGAGCCAGGCACATGATTATTGGCCGTTCGGCGAATTTAACGGCCGCAATTCCAGGACGCACGGCTTGCCAATTCAGGAACCGGTGCTGGGAAGGTTGCCCGTTTGGCGGATATTTCAGTACGCAATCGTCAACTTTGCCCGCCGCTTTGGCAACCGGCAATTTAACGGTCAGGCCATTTTCTATCGTTACCAAGATATTGTATGATAAGGATACTAAAAAAGCAAAAGGGGTAGAAGTGCTTGATGCCGAAACCAACCAAACTTATGAGTATTATTCAAAGATAGTTTTTGTAAACGCCTCTGCTTTGAACAGCGCCTGGGTTTTGATGAATTCTGCTACGGATATTTGGCCGGATGGCTTAGGCAGCAGCAGCGGTGAACTTGGGCACAACATTATGGATCACCATTACAACCTTGGCGCAAGCGGATTGGTTGAAGGTTTTGAGGATAAATATTATTATGGTCGCCGGGCTAATGGTATTTATGTTGTGCGTTTTGCCAACCTGTTTGGTGATAAACGCGATTACCTGCGTGGTTTCGGTTACCAGGGCGCGGCAAGCCGCATGGGTTGGAGCCGTGAGATTGCTGAATTGAATATTGGTGCCGGCTATAAGGACGCACTTACCGAGCCAGGCCCCTGGACTATAGGCTTAAGCGGCTTTGGTGAATTGCTGCCTTATCACGAAAATAAAATCACCCTTGATAAAACCCGCAAGGACAAATGGGGGTTACCTATTTTAGCGATGGATGCCGAGATCAAAGAGAACGAAAAAAAGATGCGCTTTGATATTGTAAGGGAAGCGAAAGCCATGCTTGAAAGTGCTGGTGTAAAAAATATTGAAACCCATGACCGAGGACACAACGTTGGCGATGGAATTCACGAAATGGGTACGGCAAGAATGGGGCGCGATCCCAAAACATCAGTATTGAATGGCAACAACCAGGTATGGGATGCCAAAAACGTCTTTGTTACCGATGGTGCAGCTATGACTTCATCAGCTTGCCAAAATCCATCGTTAACATACATGGCTATGACAGCCCGCGCTGCTCATTTTGCAGTAGATGAATTGAAGAAAGGGAATTTATAATTTGGTGATTAGTGAGTGGTTGATTAGGTGAATGGTTTGGCACTAATTGTCAAGTTTTAATTAACCACTCACTTGATCAACCATTCACTAAACATAAGACTAACTACTCACTTAATCAACATAATCAACCACTCATCAACTATGAAAAAACTACTTACCATTTGCCTTTTAATAGGCACAGTAATAAGCCAGGTACTTGCTAAGGATAAAGTACTGGTATTTTGTAAAACGGCCGGCTTTCATCATAATTCGATAGCGGTAGGTGTACCTGCTATTATGAAAATGGGCCAGGAGAATAATTTTGATGTAGACAGCACCACTGATGCTGCAAAGTTTACTGCCGATAATTTAAAACAATATAAAGCAGTGATATTTTTAAGTACCACAGGCGATGTTTTGAATGATACCCAACAAGCGGCCTTTGAGCAATACATTAAAGCAGGTGGTGGTTTTGTTGGTGTACACGCTGCAACAGACACCGAATATGGCTGGCCATGGTATGGTAAACTGGTAGGTGCTTATTTTAAAAGTCACCCCAAACAGCAGGAGGCTACTTTAAATGTAGTTGATCGAAACTTTATTGCCACCAAACACCTGCCTGTAACATGGAAACGATGGGATGAATGGTATAACTATAAATGGATAGGTGATGATCTGCATATACTGATCAAGATAGATGAGAAAAGCTACACTGGCGGCGAAAACGGTGATAATCACCCAATGGCCTGGTATCATAATTTCGCCGGTGGTAGGGCTTTTTATACCGAATTAGGTCATACTGATGAATCATATGGTGATCCGTTATATTTGAACCATCTATTAGGCGGTATCAAATATGCGATGGGAAGGAAGAAATGAACCTCGATTAAGGGATTTTAGGATTTCTTGATTTTTCTAATAAGAAAGGGCTCGCAATATTCGCGCGAGCCCTTTCTTATTTATGCTATTAAGGAGATTCGGAAATCTTAAAAATCAGGTCCAAACTACGCATGTTGTATCGCTTCAACAAGAGCCTTGTTGTGCTTATATCTGAATACAAAAGGGAACACAATGGCTATTACCAGGGCATAGCCTGCAAAGGTAAGCCAGATGCCGTGCCAGTCTTTGCCACCGCCTGGCAGCAAAAAGAAATTATCAATGATAAGGCCGCTTGCTATACTTCCGAAAAAAGCCCCGAAGCCATTTACCATCATCATAAACAAACCTTGTGCACTTGCCCTGATGTTGGGAGTAGCTTGGGTTTCAACGAAAAGTGAACCAGATATATTGAAGAAATCGAAAGCCATACCGTAAACAATGCATGACAATACGATCATCCATAAACCACCGGCCGGATCGCCGAAAGCAAAAAGACCAAACCTTAATACCCAGGCCAGCATACTGAACAGCATCACATACTTGATACCGAATTTGCGCAGGAAGAATGGGATCAGTAAAATGAAAAACGTTTCAGAAAACTGGGAGATAGACATGATAATGGCCGGGTATTTTACGCCGACCGAGTCTTTATAGATGGCTATATTTTTAAAATCTTGTATAAAGGTATCACCATAAGCATTGGTAAGTTGTAAGGCGGCTCCCAAAAGCATGGAGAAAGCGAAGAAAATAGCAAACTTTGGGTCTTTAAATAATTTGAAAGCATTCAACCCCAATGAGTCTACAAATGATTTGTTGGTTGTTTTTGTGGAGAGCGGGGGGCATTTAGGAAGACTAAAAGAATAAATGCCAAGTGCAAGGGCGACGGCCGATGCAATATAAAATTGGTTGGGTGAGGTCTCATTATGCGTAAGGCTCACCGTCCATAAAGCGGCTATGAACCCGATAGTGCCCCAAATCCTGATAGGGGGATAATCTTTAACTACATCCTTGTTATTACTTTTCAACGCCGAATATGCCACTGTTATTGATAGTGAAAGGGTTGGCATATAAAAGATCATGTTGATCAGCATTACCCAGAAAAAGGCGGAAGGGCTGGTAATTAAAGGCAGGGTAAATAAGGATGCCGCCCCTAAAATATGCATGATACCGTACAGCTTTTCAGCATTGATAAACCTATCGGCTATAATACCGGTAAGGGCAGGCATAAATATTGCCGAAATACCCATGGTACTGAAGATAGCCCCAAATTGTGCGCCCGACCAATGTTTATCCTGGAACCAGTATGCACCGATGGTAAGCAACCAGGCACCCCAGATAAAAAATTGCATAAAATTCATCAGTATTAAGCGGAACTTAATATTCATACGGTACCTGGTTTAAATAATTTTAGTCAGTGTTAAATTAAAAGCGGAAAGTAGTGAAATAAATGTAAATCAGAAAGCTACAAGTGTAGAAATTACGATTGTTAAACAGAAACCCAGGGGTGAGTTTCTGTTATATGTCATTCACGATTAAATTATATTTTTTGAAAAAGTACATTCGGCTAAATCCGAAATCGAAAATCCGAACTCCGAAATCAGGAAGCTTTACGTTTGTTCAGTTCATCGCGAATCTTGGCGGCTTTTTCATATGATTCTTCGGCCAGGGCTTCCTGTAGTTTGGTTTTCAGCTCCTCGGTACTGATAGAAGCGTAACCGCTTACTGATGCGCTTACAGATTTTTCTTCAGGCGTTTCATTGATATTTTCCAGATAAACAAAATCATTGCCCTCTATAACAATGCCCGCAGTTGAAAGAATAAATTCATAAGTGAAGATAGGGCAGTCAAAGCGTACAGCTACTGCAATAGCGTCAGAAGTGCGGGCATCTATTTCTACAGAACGCTTTCCGTCGCTGCAAACTAATTTGGCATAAAATATCCCATCAACTAAATTATAAATGATCACTTCCTGAACTTCAATTTGGTAAGCCTGGGCGAAGCTCTTGAACAGGTCGTGCGTAAGCGGGCGGCTCGGGGTCATCTTTTCTATTTCGATAGCTATAGCCTGGGCTTCAAAACTCCCGATGATAATAGGCAAACGGCGGCGACCGCTAACTTCGCCCAAAACAAGCGCATACGCGCCCGATTGGGTTTGACTATATGATAAGCCGACAATATCAAGCTTTATTTTTTTCATGTTATTCCCCATCGCACCTGTATTTATGCTGAAGCTTTATATTCTTTAACGGCTGCTATTAATTTAGGGAGTACTTCAAAAGCGTCGCCCACAATTCCGTAATCTGCCACCTTAAAAAACGGTGCTTCCGGATCTTTGTTTATTACTACTATGACTTTTGATGAACTTACCCCGGCCAGGTGTTGAATAGCACCCGAAATTCCGACTGCAATATACAAATTTGGACTGACAGCTATACCGGTTTGTCCAACGTGTTCGCTATGTGGCCTCCAGCC
This sequence comes from Mucilaginibacter sp. SJ, assembly GCF_028993635.1. NCBI lineage: Bacteria > Pseudomonadati > Bacteroidota > Sphingobacteriia > Sphingobacteriales > Sphingobacteriaceae > Mucilaginibacter > Mucilaginibacter sp. SJ. The sequence continues at coordinate 1,164,389 of NZ_CP118631.1, read as the reverse complement.
TGCATCCGAAACAGGTTTTGAGCAAGCGGTGGCAGCACCTAAAAGCTCAGCCAGTTCTTCTATCATGCCCCAGTTTTCAGGCCCTTTCAAACCACGGCCTCCTGATACCACAATTTCAGCATCGGGCAGGGAAACTTTATCGGTTGAACGAACAATTTCTTTGATCATGGCCTTAAAGTCAGAAGCTTTGGTTTCGACGCTGAAATCCTCAACCTGGGCAGCGCCTCCTGTTTCCACAACTTTGTAAGAATTAGGTACGAGAGCGATAACTTTAATAGCCGAAGTAAGCTCGACCATTGCAAAAGCTTTACCTGAAAATGCTGTTTTTTTAACCTTGAACGAGCCGACTGCCTGTTCAGGGAGTGCCACAGCACCATCAGCAACGCCTGCCTCCAGTTTTACTCCTATTCGGGGGGCTAAACCACGTCCTGAGAAGGTGTTGGATAACACGACAACAGCTGAGCCTTCTTTTTTAGCAGCTTCGGCTATAACAGAGGCATAGGCTTGGTTTATAAAATCTTTTAGTTTATCTCCGGATACGTTAAGCACTTTATCAGCGCCATATTTACCTAATGAAGCTAATTCTGTGGCATCAACATTACCTATTGAAACAGCAGTAACGGAAGTATTATTTTGATCGGCAATAGCACGGGCATAAGAAACTGCTTCAAAAATTGATTTTTTGAATTTGCCCCCGGCGTTTTCCGCATATATTAAAACTGACATATTTATCTGTTAATGATTTAGATCATAATTTATATAACACGCGCTTCGGTATGCAGTAACTCAACCAATTTAGCAGTATCATCGGGAGGTATAAGCTTCACCTGGCCGCGCGGGGCAGGTGTTTCATAACTAACGATCTCCGAAAATGTTTTTACCTCAACCGGTTCAACAACTGCAAGTGGCTTGGTCCGGGCCGACATAATGCCACGCATATTGGGTATTTTGGGTTCGGCCACCCCTTCGGCAGTACCGGCTACAAAAGGATAGGGGATAGTTAAAACTTCTTTACCACCTTCAATCTCTCGCTCAACGGTTGCATCACTGTCACCCGCGTCTAATTTTTTAATGATAGATACAGATGGCAAATCAAGCAGTTCGCCCAGCATACCCGCAACCTTCGATCCGTTATAATCAATTGATTCACGACCGGTTAGGATCAGATCAAAAGGATTGGCTTTTACATATTGCGCAATCTGACACGCTACATACCAGGCATCGTGCGGTTTAGCGTTTATTCGTACCGCATCCGTAGCGCCAATAGCCAGGGCTTTACGTATAGTGGCTTCTGTATTTGATTCCCCAACATTTATTACAGTTACTGTACCTTTACCGCCGTCGGTTAGTTCAATGGCGCGGGCAAGTGCAATTTCATCATAAGGGTTAAGTATAAACTGAACCCCGTTTGTATTAAATTGTGTGTTATTATCAGTAAAAGTTATTTTTGTGGTGGTATCAGGAACATTACTTACACATACCAGAATCTTCATATCAATAGGTTTTTGCAAATTTAGTTAAAAAAGATAGAGTTTAAAATGGAGTTGAACAGATTGAATAAGCTGTTGGAATTTATAAAAAATGAACCGGATGATGAGTTCCTGAAATATGCCCTGGCAACAGAATATCTGCGTCTGAATGAGACAGATAAGGCACTTGCTTATTATGAAGACCTGATAAATAACCACCCCGGCTATACAGGTACCTATTATCATTTGGGTAAGCTTTATGAAGCGCTAAACCGAAAGGATGACGCCATTAAAACTTATGAAACCGGCATGAAAATGACAAAAGAAAAGCGCGATAATCATGCTTTTTCTGAATTGCAGGCAGTATACAGGCAGGCAATGGGTTTTGAAGAAGACGATGACGATTATTAGTCTTTAGTGTTCATAGCTGATGGTTTTTGGGTTCATGGTTCATAGATCATGGTTCATAGCAGTTTCCATCTCCGATTTGTCTATGAATCACGATCTATGAACTATCTGCAAACAAAAATGAAGAAACGGCAACTATTATTTCTGCGGGATGTGCTGATATATACCTTTACTGCTTTTGGCGGACCGCAAGCCCATATTGCCGTTTTACTGCGCGAATTTGTGGAAAAACGGAAATATATTACCGAAGATGAGTTGATGGAGCTTAATGCCTTATCGCAGGTATTACCCGGCCCTTCGTCAACCCAAACACTGGTTGGGATAGCCTGGAAAGTGGGTGGGCTTAGGCTGGCTATTATTACATTTCTAATTTGGATCCTACCTTCGGCCACTATTATGTGTATGGCGGCAATTAGCTACAATATGGTTGCTAATAAGAGTAAATTTGCACATGTAATCAGTTATGTGCAGCCTATAGCTGTAGGCATAGTTGCTTATGCCACTTATACATTTGCCAACAAATTTTTAAAGACCAGGATCAGCACCATGCTGGCTATAGGTTCACTGATTGTGACACTCATCCTTCAAAATGCTTATGCCTTCCCGATACTGATATTGCTTGGCGGTATTATATCATCGGCCATGGAAACCCAGCAGCATGAAAACGAATTGAGGGTAAAACTATATTCAAATGTTAACCCTAATAAAGTAGCTTATTTTATAGGGATTCTGCTTTTTTTTGCTGCTTTAGGTGCGGTTGTAAATCAAACGTCCCCATTAAGTTTACCAATCCGTTTATTTGAAAACTTTTACCGCAACGGCATCCTTATTTTTGGAGGAGGGCAGGTGCTGGTACCACTTATGTATACCGAATTTGTTGAGGTTAAGCACTACCTGGGCCGGTCGGAGTTTTTGTCGGGATATGCTTTGCAGCAGGCTTTGCCCGGGCCTACATTTTCATTTACTTCGTTTTTGGGCGGCATAACGCTTGGCAACAAAGGATACAGTATTTGGGGGCAGGTAATCGGGAGCCTGGTTGCTGTTATTGGCATCAATACACCAGGCCTTATCCTTATCCTCTTTATTGTGCCGTTTTGGGAGGATTTGAAGAAGATTACACGTATAAAAAACTCCCTGAGCGGTATAAATGCGGTAGCCGTGGGTTTTATGGCAACGGCCTTAATTTTACTGGTAAGGCCTTTTGGTTTAAATTGGACAGCCTATGCCTTAATGATCGGTACCTTCCTGGTGCTGCATTTTACCAAAATAAAAACACCGATAGTGATCATTATCGGTGTGGTTTTAGGGATAATATTTTGATTTGGGATTTCGCATTTTCAATTTCGGATATTTGTCTTTAAATAAGTCCGAAATCGAAATTCTACATTCGAAATGAGATTAAAATGGCGGTTCATCATCTATATCGTCCATTCTTGAAGGACGTATAATGAAGTTACTCTGCTTTTCAAAATCCTGTGAAGGGGCGAGGCCTGCGAAAGCGTTACCTGCGGGAGGAGGGAAGCCATCCATACCTTCTTCAAGATTTGCGAACTTAACATATTTGCCCACAAATTTAAGTCGGACAGTGCCTGTTTCACCGTTACGGTGCTTGGCTATGATTACTTCGCCTACGCCCTGAGTAGGGTTACCGTCCTCATCTTCGGTCAGGCCATAATATTCGGGACGATAGAGGAATAATACCATGTCGGCATCCTGCTCAATAGCACCCGATTCACGTAAGTCCGAAAGCATTGGCCTTTTTGAGTTGCCCGGTCGGCTTTCAACCGCACGGCTTAGCTGCGAAAGTGCGATAACCGGTACGTTGAGCTCCTTGGCCACCGACTTTAAAGCACGCGAAATACTGCTGATCTCCTGCTCACGGTTACCGCCGCCGCCTTTACCTTCGGCCTTGCCGTGCATCAACTGTAAGTAGTCAATGATGATCAATTGAATATCATATTGCGATTTTAAGCGACGACATTTTGCCCTGAACTCAAAGATGTTCAGGGCAGGTGTATCATCAATGATAAACGTTGCTTTTTCAAGCCTGCCAATTTTGGAGTGTACCTGCTGCCATTCCCATTCTTCAAGCGTGCCTTTACGGATTTTTTCCTGTTCAATTTCTGCCTCGCCAGCTATCAAACGGTTAACTAACTGTACCGATGACATCTCCAGCGAAAACACCACAACCGGCTTGTCAAAATCAACCGCAGCGTTGCGGGCACAACTCAATACAAAAGCTGTTTTACCCATCGCCGGACGAGCTGCAATGATCACCAGATCTGATTTTTGCCAGCCTGACGTCATTCGGTCAAGGTTGGTAAAGCCAGAGGCAACACCTGTTAAACCGTCTTTTTTATCCTTCAGGGCTTCGATATCGCGTAGGGCTTCATGAACAAGATCGTCCATATTACGGGCGTCACGACGTAAATTGCTCTGGGCTATTTCAAACAGATTTTTTTCGGCCATGTCCAGCAGGTCGAATACATCGGCGGTATCCTCATATGCATTGTTGATCACCTCTGTGGAAATGCGGATAAGTTCGCGCTGGATAAATTTTTGAATGATGATGCGCGAATGGAATTCGATATTGGCAGCTGATGCAACGCGGCTTGTAAGTTCAGTGATATAGTAAGCACCGCCGACCATTTCAAGCTCGCCAAGCCTGCGCAATTCGGCAGTCACGGTAAGGATATCTACAGGCTGTGTTTTTTCAAACAGGATTTTTATTGCAGAAAAAATCTTCTGGTGATTGGTTTGATAAAAAACTTCGGGTTTTAAAACATCTATAACAGATGAAAGAGCATCTTTCTCCAGCATAAGGGCGCCCAAAACGGCTTCCTCCAAATCCGTAGCCTGTGGCTGCAATTTGCCTCCTGCAATAAATGGCGTAGGATTGGGGATCCGGCTGCGGCGTTCAAAAGTATTCGGCTTGTTATACTGGTTGTTATTCTCAAAACTCATAAGGGTACAAAAATATACAAAAAATGCTTCGACAGGCAAAGGAAACACCTAACATAGTGTATCGGCATTTTAAAATAATCATACACAGGGTGATAATTTTAAGGTTTTTAATAAACACCTCAGTGTTGATAACTTTTTAACGAAATTTGGGTGGCTTGATTTTCAGGTAATTGAACCAATGTTAATAAAGTTTTGAAGTGTTGATAGCATCTGCACTCAAACCTCGGTAAACCCAAAAGGGTTATCAGTTCAATAACGGCTTAATCAATTAATATAGCTACTTTTGCCAAAATTTAAATTATAAAATGGCATTTAATTCAAGGCCTCAGCGCGAAAGCAATCAAATGGTTTTTGGTATCAGGGCGGTAGTAGAAGCGATCCGTTCGGGTAAAGAGATTGAGGCGTTATTTATACAGCGAGGCATAAGCGGCGGCCTGATACAGGAGCTTAAAGAACTGATGAACGAGTATCAGATAACAGCACAACAGGTCCCTGTTGAGAAACTGAACCGTATTACCCAAAAAAATCACCAGGGAGTTATAGCTGTGATTTCGCCTATTGTTTATCAAAAGATAGAGAACATCATTCCCGAAGTATTTGAGAGGGGGGAAACGCCGTTAATTTTAGTTTTAGACAGCATTACTGATGTGAGGAATATGGGTGCCATTGCCCGTACTGCCGAATGTGCAGGTGTGCATGCTATCGTGATCCCGGCCAAGGGCTCGGCGCAGATAAATCCTGATGCCATTAAAACATCGGCTGGCGCATTATACAAAATCCCTGTTTGCCGGCATGATAATTTTATGCAAACTGTACGCTTCCTTCAGGAATCGGGCTTGCAACTGGTTTGTTGCACCGAAAAAACACAGGACAATATTTACACTCCGGATTATACAGTACCTACGGCCATCGTTATGGGATCGGAAGAGGACGGAATTCGTAACGAGATCATCCGAATCTCCGACCACCTGGCCAAGATTCCTATGTTTGGTGAAATTGAATCATTGAATGTATCTGTATCAACCGGGGTGATTTTGTATGAGGCGGTGAGGCAGCGATCTTTGTCAGTTAATTAGAGGTTAGAGATTGGAGATTAGGAAACAGTCTTTAACTAATCTCTAATCTCCAGCCTCTAATCTCTAAATACTAAATATACTTTGCCCCAAATTTACTTTTCACGTCAGCCACAACCTGTTTAATGTTTTGTTCCTGGTCGCGGGGGCAAATGAGCAGAGAGTTGTTTGATTCTACTACAATATAATCATGCAGCCCCTGCAATATCACCAGTTTTTCGCCCGGTACGTTTACCATGCAGTTTGAGGAATCATACATGATCACTTTTTCGGCAGGGATAACAGCGTTACCTACATAATCCTTATCGGCCAGGTCATATATCGATGCCCATGTACCCAGATCGCTCCAGCCAAAATCCGAAGGTAATACATATACATTATCGGCTTTTTCCATAATGCCGTAATCTATCGAGATGTTAACGCATTGTTGGTAAGCCTTGTGTATATAAGGCTTTTCATCGTCCGAGTTATAAACCGGTTTTGCATCGGCAAAGATCTCATGCATTTCGGGCAGGTACTGGCCAAAAGCTTTAACAATAGCCCTGGCCGACCAGACAAAAATACCGGCGTTCCATAAAAAGTCGCCGCTTTGAATAAAGGTTTTAGCTATTTCAAGAGTTGGTTTTTCAGTAAAGGTTTTTACTTTATGAAACTCATCATTGATAACGTTATCGGTGTATTGGATATACCCATAACCGGTATCGGGCCTTGATGGTTTAATGCCCAGGGTTATCAGGTAATCATTTGAAGCAGCAGTTTGCAGGGATTTTTCAATAGCGGCAACAAAAGCATCTTCATCCAGGATCTGCTGATCGGAAGGGGCTACAACAATTGCGGCATCAGGGTTAAGACTTTCAATTTTAAAACAGCCATAGGCAACGCAAGGTGCGGTGTTTCGCATTACTGGTTCGGTAAGGATCTGCTGATCCTCCATGTCGGGCAATTGCTGTTTTACAAGTTTGGTGTAGTTTTCGTTAGTAACAACGTAAATATTTTCTTTGGGGCATACTTTCAGGAAACGTTCGTAGGTGTTTTGTATTAAAGTTTTACCGGTACCAAGTATATCTATAAACTGTTTTGGGTGCGATGTACGGCTTATCGGCCAAAAGCGGCTTCCAATCCCTCCAGCCATAATTATCGCATAATAGTTTTTATTCATGAGCAAGTAAAGAATTTTAATTTGGTATATCGACCGTAAAAATGTGTAATAATTTGTTAATTATCCATTAAGTGTAGCTAAATAATTTAACACCGGACATAACCACAAATTTGTCTGGTTCTTTAAATGAATAAGCACAGAAATTGTTTTTCATCTAATCATCATTTTTGCATAAAATTTAAAAGTAAATCCATCGTTTATTTAGAAAATTTTGTTACTTTAAACTTTTAAATACAATTTAAGAATTTGTTAAAATAATGATAGAAACAAAGAAATCGCTATTTGACAATCTCCAGAATTTTTTCGGGTTTGATAATTTTAAGGGAGAACAGGAAGCGATAATAACCAACATCCTGGCCGGTAATGATACATTCGTTATTATGCCTACTGGTGGCGGCAAATCGATGTGTTATCAGTTACCAGCTTTGATGAGCGATGGCACGGCAATCGTAATTTCACCATTGATAGCCCTGATGAAAAATCAGGTAGATCAGCTCAGGGCGTTTGGAGGATCAGATAGTATAGCCCATTTTTTAAATTCATCACTTACAAAATCAGAGATAGGCAAGGTTAAGGAAGATGTACTGGCAGGGAAAACCAAGTTATTGTACGTGGCCCCCGAATCGTTAACCAAGCAGGAAAATATTGATTTCTTACGCCTTAACCACGTTTCATTCGTGGCGGTAGATGAAGCGCATTGCATTTCGGAGTGGGGGCATGATTTCAGGCCCGAATACCGTAAAATACGCCAGGTGATCAGTAATATAGGCGAAAATATCCCCATAATTGCTCTAACAGCTACAGCTACCCCAAAAGTTCAGCAGGATATTCAAAAAAACCTGCAAATGAATAACGCAACCGTATTTAAATCGTCATTTAACCGGGGTAACCTGTTTTATGAAGTTAGGGCCAAGCGTAATGTTATCAAAGAGATTGTAAAATTTGTAAAACAAAATCAGGGCAAATCGGGAATTGTGTATTGCCTTAGCCGCAAAAAGGTTGAGGAAGTAGCCGAGGCGCTGAACCTTAACGGGGTAAGAGCATTGCCCTATCATGCAGGGCTTGATCCTAAAGTGCGTGCAGAAACGCAGGACAAATTCCTGATGGAAGATGTTGATGTTATTGTTGCTACGATTGCATTCGGTATGGGTATTGATAAACCCGATGTTCGCTACGTTATACACCATGATGTGCCTAAAAGTATGGAAGGTTACTACCAGGAAACAGGAAGGGCCGGGCGTGACGGAGGAGAAGGTGTTTGCGTGGCTTTTTATTCGGAAAAGGACATTGATAAGCTTCAGAAATTTATGAAAGACAAGCCTGTTTCAGAACGTGAAATAGGTACTCAGATACTAAAGGAAGTTATTGACTATTGCGAATCATCGGTTTGCCGTCGTAAACAGTTGTTGCATTATTTTGGCGAAAACTTCAATGAGGCAGGCTGTAATAACATGTGCGATAATTGCTGCACCCATAAAGAGCATTTTGATGGGGAGGAGCACCTGCACAGGGCATTAAGTTTGATTAAGCATATTGGCGAGAAGTTTGACGACCACCATATCCTCAGCATATTAATGGGTGAGGAAAATTCTCAGGTCAAAAATTATGAGCATGATCAGCTTGACTATTACGGCTCGGGCAAAGAACAAGGTAAAAATCTTTGGAACTCGCTTTTAAGGCAGGCGTTACTCAATAATTACATTTCAAAAGACATTGATCAATACGGGCTTTTAAGGCTCACTAAAAGTGGCATTGGCTTTATTGAGAATCCGCACAGTATCCGTTTTGTTTTGAATAAGGTAATGGAGGCTGCTGACGATGACAACGATGATGACGGACCAAAACAAAGCGGCGGTGCACTTGATACCCAATTGCTGCAAATGCTTAAAGAGCTGCGTAAAAAGCTGGCCAAACAAAAAGGATTGCCACCATTTGTAATATTCCAGGACCCTTCGTTAGAAGAGATGTGCACCCATTATCCGATCAACACCGAAGAACTTAAACAAATTTCGGGCGTTGGTGCAGGCAAGGCGCTGAAATTTGGTAAACCTTTTACGGATTTGATCCAGAAATATGTAGAGGATAACGATATTGACCGGCCAATTGATATGGTGATCAAGAGTGCTGCCAATAAATCGGCGCTTAAAGTGTTCATTATCCAAAATATCGACAGACATTTAAACCTTGATGATATTGCTGCTTCAAAAGGTCTTACTTATGAGGAGATCCTGAAAGAAGTTGAAACTATCGTTAACTCAGGAACCAAGCTCAATCTGAACTACTATATTGATGAGGTGATTGACGAAGATAAGCAGGAAGAAGTATTTGATTATTTCCGTACTGCAGAAGCCGATTCCATTGATGAAGCCTTAGCCGAACTGGGCAGCGATGATTACACCCGTGAAGAGGTGCAGTTAATGCGTATTAAATTCATGTCGGAGTTGGGGAATTAGTGGTTTAAAAGTTCTACTACAGAAAGCCTTTAGATTAAATTCTGAAGGCTTTTTGCTTTCCGCTCTTCCCCGATTTCTGCTTGCGGCTTTTAAGCTTATTTAGTTATGACCATAAATTCCGTGCGTCTGTTTTTTGCCCTGTCTTCTTCTGTTGTATTAGACGCTATGGGTTGCGTTTCACCGTATCCCTTGTAAATAAGGCGGGTAGGGGCAATTCCTTTCGACACAAGGTATTGATAAACAGACTTTGCTCTGTTTTCAGATAAAGTTTGGTTACCCTGATGATTACCTGTGTTATCTGTATGACCTGAGATCTCAATACGGGTAGTTGAGTTTACCCCTAAAAATTCAATGAGCTTGGCAAGTTCGGCTTTTGATTCCTTTTCAAGGTCAAACTTATTAGTATCGAAGAAAATATTTTTAAGGATTACCTTATTGCCAATTTCAATGGGTGATAAGAGTGCCACAATGTTAAATGGGCTTTTAATCTTATAATTTTTAAGCGAAAAGTTTTCGGAATAAAACAGATATCCGCTTTTTGAAATATTAAGTGCATAGTTTTTGCCCGACGTAAGTGTGGCTAAAAAGTCCCCCTGTTCATCGTCACTGTAATCCTGGTAAACCGGCAAATTACTTTCCAGGTCAATAATCTCAATTGCAGCTTCAAGGGGGGCTTTCGTCTTTACATCTTTAACAAAGCCTTTAACATAAGTTACCAAATGGGGCCGCAACTTTACGGGCAGCTCGAACTTATAAATATCATAACCGCCCAAGCCGTTTAAATTATCCGATGAAAAGAAAGCGTAATCTCCGGCGGCAGTTAATGATAAACCACCCTCGTCACCACTGGTATTGATAGGATATCCAAGGTTTTCGGGCTTTTGCCATTTACCGTCTTTATCCATGCGGCTAACAAACAGGTCCTTGCTGCCTAAACCCGGCCACCCGTCGCTGCTAAAGTAAAGTGTACTGTCATCAGGGTGAATAAACGGTGATAATTCATTGTAGGGGGTATTAATATTGGGGCCAAGGTTTTCAGGTTCGCCCCATCCTTTTTCACCCAGTGTGCTTTTCCAAATGTCATAGCCGCCATAACCACCCTTACGGTTACTTACGAAATAAAGCGTGCGGCCATCGGCATTTATCGAGGGTTGGGATTCCCAGCCCGACGTATTTACCGGTGGGTTTAGGTCAACAGGTTTTCCCCAGTCATTTCCCCGTTTTTGAGCGATATAAATATCGCAACGACCCAAACCGTCGGGGCGATTGCATCCCGTGAAAAACAGGTATTTACCGTCCTGCGATATGGATTGCGCACCTTCGTTATATTTTTCAGTATTAATTTGGTTGCTTAAATAAGTGGCAGTATTCCACTTGCCATTTATCATTTCGCTTTTATAAAAATCTTCGTTGTTATTAATTTTTCGGGTAAATATCAACGTGCCTTCGTCGGCTGTAGCAACCGGGAGGTACTCGTCATTAACAGTGTTTATTTCAGGGCCGATATTTACAGGTTTAAATGGCACCGAATGGGTCATTGCCTGAATACTGAATTTGGCATCGGCAAGCAGTTTTTTTGCGTAGGTATTGTTTTGAGGGCTGATATCAGGGTAGGTAAGGTATTTTTCGAGGTGTTGCTGGGCCTGTGTATAGTTTGCATCATGGATTTCCATTTCAGCGGCTTTGAGATACACTCCCCTGTTAAATTCTGGACTAAGTGAAATGACTTTAGCGTATTGCTCAGCAGCTGGCTTGTACATACGTTTCATTCGGTACAGATCAGCGAGTAATAACCGGGCTTCTACAAACTTTGAATCTTCGCCAATAGCTTTAAGCGAGTTTTGGATCGCTTCGTCATAAAGGTGTTCGTCAAGGTTTTGATAAGCGGTAGCAAAATATTTTACAGCGTCTTTATTGGATGACGAATACCGGGTTTGCTGCTGGGCGCCAAGCAAAGCAGGTAAACACAATGCAAGCACCAATAATACTGCAATTTTCATTTGTAACTTTAGGATAATTAATACCGTAAGTTACAAAGATTATGGAATATTCAGATACTTATGTGTTTGTAGTGAAATTTCCCACTGTGGATTTTCTTTTACATAATCAACAATCAGTGGGGTCATTTCTTTGGATTTTGACCATTCGGGCTGCAGGTAAAGCTTACAGTCGGGCGATACCATTTTAGCGTGATATTCGGCCCATTCAAAATCGGATTTATTGAAAACGATCACTTTTAACTCGTGGGCGCATTCGGCCACTTTTGGTGTAGGCGCTTTGAATTTTTTGGGTGAAAGGCAGATCCAATCCCAATCGCCCGAAAGCGGATATGCTCCTGAAGTTTCAATAAATGTTTTTATTCCTTTTTCGTGCAGGTTGTGGGTCAAATAATCAAGGTTGTAAATAAGCGGCTCACCACCGGTAACTACAACAGCTTTTGCGGGATGAAGGGCAGCGTTGTTCACAATTGTATCGGCCGCAGTAAGGGGATGCAACTCGGCATCCCAGCTTTCTTTAACATCACACCAATGGCAACCTACATCACAGCCGCCAAGGCGAATAAAATATGCGGCTTTACCCGTATTGTACCCTTCCCCCTGTATCGTATAAAACTCTTCCATTAAAGGAAGCAGCGTGCCGTCGTCTGGTATTTGGTGTGCCATAGTTATTTAAGGGTGCAAAGGTACTGAAAGATGGGCAAAAGCTAAAAGGCGAAAGGCAAAAGGTTACACTAATATGGAAGTACCTTAATAAGGCGAAAGGTAAAAGGCCAAAGGTGAAAGGTCTTGGCTTTATCATCAAATTACATTATAAAAAAAAATAAAAGTACACGCTAAAATACCTTTTGCCTTTCACCTTTATCCTTTTGCCTTTTTTATTTTCATTAATAATTGTTATTATTACCCTAATTTTGAGATAACCAATTAGCCTAAAATTCGTAAAATGTTATAACTGTATCAATAACGCTTAATCTGTATCCGGGTATGAAAAAACTTTACCTTCCGTTAATGTTGCTGGTAGCGCTTTGTTTTAGTTCATGTGTGGATATTGAAGAACATTACGACTTTAAAAGCGACGGAACCTGTAAGGTTGCTTATGCGTTTGATATGAGCAGGGCTGTATCGGTGTTAGTTAATCTCATGTCTGATTCGGTTAAGGAAACACCTCAATTTAGTTTGGTTAAGGATACAACGCTTAATTTTTATAACGCGATACCAGATAGCGCCCAGCAAAAACTGAAAGCTGCTGAAATTGAACTGGCCAAAAGCAGTGAGCTAACAGTTAATATGAACCTTAAAAAGAGTGTTATGAAAGTAACGCTTAATCATACGGCTAAAAATGCCGCAGATCTGCAATACTATCTTCAAAACGTATCAAAAATAGCCCTTAATACCCAGATTAGCGCAATAACAACGACCGATAAAACAAACAAGCCATTTGACGCGCGACAAATGGTAGCAGGGCAAGATTACTACTCATATAATATTACACCTCACAAATTTTATCGTATAATTGACAAAGCTAAATTCAACGCTTTTTTAAAGAAAACCCAGGCAACTTTCATGATGGCCAAGGCAATGCTTATCGATATGCCTTATAAAGTAATCCTCAGGTTTGCCCATCCGGTAAAAAAAATCAATAATTCAAAAGCCATGCTTTCGGCCGACAGGAGGGAGGTCACCCTTGTTACAAGTATGGATGAGGTGATCAAAAATCCCAATGTGATGAATTTGAAGATTGATTTTTAAGGTTAGAGCTATTTTACTCTGATGAAGTGGCATAAACTTAAAGTTACCCAAGACATAACCAGACCTTTTATCATAAAGGAAAAGGTTGGGGGTAAAAACCTTTGCATCGTTAGTTTTGAAAGTAAATTATATGCTGTGGCAGCAACCTGTCCGCATGCTGGTGCCGATTTGAGTGAAGGTTTATGCGTAAGAAAACTTATTGTTTGCCCCTATCACCGGTATACCTATGATCTTGAAACAGGTAAAGGTGGCGAAGGGCAAAATGATTTTATTGAAACTTATCCCATTGAAATAAGGGATGATGGTGTTTACATCGGCGTAAACTCTGTTTGGGACAAGTTAAAGAATGGTTTGAAGTGAATGGCTGATTAAATGAATAGTTAGTTAGCATAACTAAAACCATTCACCTAATCAACCTAATAAACCTAATAAACCACTTACTATTTATAAACCTCTTTATTAGCCGATGCCAAGGTGTTTTTAAGCAAGCCAACAATAGTCATGAGGCCTACACCACCCGGTACCGGGGTAATCCATGAAGATTTTGGTGCTACGTTTTCAAAATCAACATCACCGTAAAGTTTAAAGCCTGATTTTGTTGTGGCTGAAGTTTCGCGGTTCATACCCACATCAACAACTACTACACCATCTTTAACCATATCAGCAGTAATGAAATTCTTTTTACCGATAGCTACGATCAGTATGTCTGCATCGAGGGTGAATTTTTTGATATCGGGTGTACGGCTGTGGCAAATGGTTACCGTACAGTTGCCCGGCGTAGTATTGCGTGCCATGAGGATACTCATGGGCGAGCCAACGATATTACTGCGGCCAACAACCACGCAATGTTTACCGGCTGTTTCAATGCCATATTCTTTAAGCATTAAAGTAATGCCATAAGGAGTTGCCGGGATAAACGAAGGCAGGTTACGCTGCATACGGCCCAGGTTAACCGGATGAAAGCCATCAACATCTTTCCGATGATCGATACGCTCAGTTACTTTCTCAGGATCAATATGTTTTGGTAAAGGAAGCTGTACTATGATGCCGTCGATATCAGCATCGGCATTGAGCTCTTCTACCTTTTTTAGTAGTTCTTCTTCAGTAACATCATCTTCATAACGTACCAGCGATGATTTGAAGCCAACCTTTTCGCAGTTCTTCATTTTGCTGGCTACATAAGTTTCGCTGCCACCATCGTGACCAACCAATACTGCCACCAGGTGAGGCTTTCTGCCGGTTTTTTCTAATATTTTAGCTGCTTCTTCAGCTATTTCAACCTTAAGTTTTTCTGAAACGTATTTTCCGTCTAAAAGCTGCATTGTTAAATGTTTTTTACGAAATAATCGGGTAAAAGGGGGCAAATTTAAACTCGCCTGTTTTGATTTCAATCGTATTCTTATAAAAGGCCTGTTATCCAGGGATAGTTTTAATGTGTGGTTTTGATTTATCTTGTTAATGATACTTTCAATGGTTTCGGTTTTATTGTTCAAGAGCATTTCAAATATAATTTTATTTGAGGTAGCACCCTTATTGAAAGCATCGATGTAATATTTCGGCTTGTTATGCTGGTACACAATCCATTTGCCATAAACAAAGTCTCCTAAATGAATATGTTTAACAAATCCGGTTGCTGTAAGATATGTAACTAACCTGTACAGAATTATTAATTTATTCACTCTCGCTCCCCTTTAAAGGAATTAAGAGATTAATCCAACTTCAAAACTGCCATAAATGCCGACTGCGGTATCTCTACGTTACCTACCTGACGCATGCGTTTTTTACCTTGTTTCTGTTTTTCCAACAGTTTACGCTTACGGGAAATATCACCACCATAACATTTAGCTGTTACGTCTTTACGTAAAGCTTTTACTGTTTCGCGGGCTATGATCTTAGCGCCGATAGAAGCCTGGATAATAATCTCAAACTGCTGGCGAGGTAAAAGTTCTTTTAATTTTTCACAGATTTTTTTTCCAAAATCGTAAGAATTACCGCGGAAGATCAGGGATGAAAGTGCGTCAACAGGTTCGCTGTTTAAGCGGATATCGAGTTTAACCAAATCTGACTGACGATAACCAATCTGGTGATAATCGAAAGAGGCGTAACCTTTTGAAATGGTTTTCAGCTTATCATAAAAATCAAATACTATCTCGCCCATAGGCATCTCGAAGATCAGCTCAACACGCTCCGATGTAAGATATGATTGATTAGTGATGGTTCCGCGTTTCTGGATACAAAGCGACATTACCGGGCCAACAAATTCCGATTTGGTGATGATAGTAGCCTTGATATAAGGCTCTTCCACAAAATCAATTTTTGATGGATCTGGCAGATCTGAAGGGTTATTTACAGTGAACGAGTCGCCTTTTGTAGTATGGGCCAGGTATGACACGTTGGGCACGGTAGTGATCACCGTCATGTTAAACTCACGCTCCAAACGCTCCTGGATAATTTCCATGTGTAGCATTCCGAGGAAACCGCAACGGAAACCAAAACCTAATGCCGCTGATGATTCCGGCTCAAAAACCAGTGAAGCATCGTTCAACTGTAGCTTCGCCATTGACTCGCGCAGTTCCTCGTAATCTTCAGTATCAACCGGATAAATACCTGCAAATACCATCGGCTTCACTTCTTCAAAACCCTGTATTCCAACTTCGCACGGACGATCTACATGGGTGATGGTATCACCAACCTTAACCTCTTTTGCTTCTTTTATGCCCGATATGATATAACCTACATCACCGGTTTTGATTACGTCTTTAGCTAACGGGCGCAATTTAAGCGTGCCAACTTCATCAGCAAGATATTGCTTTTCGGTGGCTACGAATTTTACTTTATCGCCTTTGCGGATCTCGCCGTTTACAACTTTAAAATAAGCTATAATACCACGAAATGAGTTGAACACCGAATCAAAGATCAATGCCTGCAGCGGGGCTTTGGGATCACCTACCGGAGCAGGTACACGCTCAACAATAGCACGCAGGATGTCATGTACACCCATCCCGGTTTTACCCGATGCAGCAAGAATCTCCTCACGTTTGCAACCTATAAGATCGACTATTTGATCCTTAACTTCCTCGGGCATAGCGCCGGGAAGGTCCATTTTATTTAGGATGGGGATAATCTCCAGGTCGTTCTCTAAAGCCAGATAGAGGTTTGAAATGGTTTGCGCCTGAATGCCCTGTGCCGCGTCAACTATCAGTAACGCGCCTTCACACGCTGCTATTGAACGTGATACTTCATAGGAAAAATCCACGTGACCTGGGGTGTCGATTAGGTTGAGCACGTATTTTTGTCCGTCAAGCACATAGTCCATTTGTATGGCATGGCTTTTTATAGTGATGCCGCGCTCGCGTTCCAGATCCATATCATCAAGCAATTGTGCCTGCGATTCGCGCTGGGTTATGGTGTTAGTATATTCTAATAACCTATCGGCAAGTGTGCTTTTGCCGTGGTCGATATGTGCTATAATACAAAAATTACGAATGTGCTCCATTGAACCGCAAAAATAGCTTTTTAAACCGATAATTTGTACCGGCTAATAAATTAACTATTTTGAAATGTTTAATTTAAATAATATCCCAACAAAATGACTGTATCGGCAGGTGTAATAAGTGATATTGAGGGCAAGTTAAACGCTCATATTAAGAATATGAGTCCGGTAAGTGGAGGTGATATTAATCAAGCCTACCGCTTGCAAACCACGTTAGGTAATTTCTTTATAAAAATAAATAGCTTCCATAAATTTCCGGGCATGTTTAAAAGTGAGGAGAGGGGTTTAGCTATTATCCGTAAAACAAATACAATAGCTGTGCCTGAGGTTGTTTTACAGGGCGATACCGGTGACGAAAGTTATCTTATACTGCAATGGATTGAAGCAGGGCATGGTGATGTTATATCATCGCAAAAATTGGGCAGGCAACTTGCTCTCATGCATTATTACACTGCTGCGCAATTTGGGTTTGAAGCAGATAATTATATGGGTTCGTTCCATCAAAGCAACAACCAGCACAATAGCTGGGCCCAGTTTTTTATTGAAGAAAGATTGCAACCGATGGTTAAAATGGCGGTAGATAAAAGAGAGCTTACCCAAACCGACATGTACCGGTTTGACGAACTCTATAAAAGACTCCCGGACCTGTTTACAGAAGAACCACCCGCATTACTGCATGGCGACCTTTGGGGAGGCAATTACTTGATTGATACCAATGGCAACCCTTACCTGATCGATCCATCGGTTAGCTACGGCAATCGCGAGTTTGATATTGCGATGACCATGCTTTTCGGTGGTTTTGACCATGCTTTTTATGAGGCTTATAATCAGGAGTTTCCTTTGCAGTCTGGCTGGCAACAGCGGCTTCAACTTTGGAACCTTTATCCGCTGCTGGTTCACGTAAACCTATTTGGCAGCATGTACACCAGACAGGCAAGGGAGAATCTGTCGGCGTTTATTTAGTTTGTGCCCTGTACAAAGATTGGTGTTTCGGTTACTTTAACAATAAGTTTCCCGTTAACTGTTTTTATGGTTGTTTTAACAACATCATCGGCACCTGTTTTTAGTGTATAAACATTTGCTTTAGCTGTACCAAGGTTAAGTGTATATGTACCTGTACGTGCCTGATAATCAGGAATGGTTAATACGTACATGCTTTGTAAACCTAATGAATACTTATCAACCAACGGGTCGGTATTAATGGTGGCTGAGTAGGTATAGTTACCCATTAATTTTGATGTTTGCAATATAAAATCGGCAGCAGGCCTGCGTTTGCCATTTTCGGCTAAACCAGATGTTGCATATTGAACAGCAACATTAGGAGCATCGTCAAAAAGCTGGTAATAAAACACACGTTGTATACCATGCCTTATATAAAGTAGCGAAGTTCTTAAAATCCAATCGGCCTGGGTGCTTTTAGGTGTCTTTTTGCCTACATATAATGCCCTCTGATAGCTTCCCTTGTTTATATCGTAGCCAGATTCGGTTACCCATACAGGGATTGGTTTAACAAAAGAATTTGCATACTGAACAAAAGAATCAGCAATTTGCCCCGCCATCGATAATTCGGGCGGCAGGCCAAACGTGGCAGATTGATGTGTTAAGATATTACCGTTATTGTTGTAATAGTGGTAGTTGATAATGTCAAAACACAGATTGATACTGCCGTCGGCCCTGTAACCACGGTTGGTACGGCACCACTCTACCATTTTCTTTACAAAATTTACGTCGGCTGTAGCTAATCCGCCGATTACTACTTTCATATTTGGATCAGCATTTTTTACACCGGCATTTTTTCCTAACTTCCCCTTGTTGCCATCATAAAAGGCCGACATGTTAGCAGCGTATTCTTCGGCGGTTTGCTGGGTCGCTGGTCGTTTCCACCATTTGTCGCGCTCATTGTCACATTCTATGTAAGTAATAAGGCCCATGCCCACTTTTACGTGGTTGGGCTGATCATTTGCCCATCGTATGCTGGTGTCAACTTTTATAAATGCCCTGTTAATATTGGTATTGTAGCCATATCTGGCTGCAAACTGAAAGGCCATATGCGCCTGGTCAACATAGCTTGCCGGATCAGCCTTACTTAAACCATAAATAAGGGGCGCATTTTCAAGATCCCGCATATTGTTAGGATAAGTGTTAACCAACCATGGCGGACAATTTTTTATATCTGTCAAAACCAATATACCTTCCTGCTTGCAACGGCTATAAATGAGATCATAGTTCCAGCTGTCTTTATGAGTGGGATTGAAGGTATAGCTGCCTTTAGTGCTTTCCATTCGGGCCCAGCCTAAATAATGCCGTACCGCGCTGAATGACTTGATAAGGTTCATGTTGGTTTCGTAAATGGCTCCTTTTAGCTCCGGATTGGCGGGATCCTGCAAAAAATTCCATTCATACGCGTTTATGCCAAACATGTTTTTAAGCGGAATATTTGAACTCGTAGCTGAA
This sequence comes from Mucilaginibacter sp. SJ, assembly GCF_028993635.1. Classification (NCBI taxonomy): domain Bacteria; kingdom Pseudomonadati; phylum Bacteroidota; class Sphingobacteriia; order Sphingobacteriales; family Sphingobacteriaceae; genus Mucilaginibacter; species Mucilaginibacter sp. SJ. The sequence goes on along the minus strand of NZ_CP118631.1, from coordinate 1,145,167 downwards.
ATTGTGCGAATAGATTTGGTAGTTGTAATGCCTTCTGAGCTTTTTTGCGGCCGGCAGCGATTGAATGAAAAAGTAAATAACGGTAACATCAATAGTGTCTTATGGTTAATTAACAGCTTCATTCTTTGAGTGTTTTTTATGCTTAAACTACAATAAAATCAGGGCTGATAAAAAGACTTCTTCAATAAATTTCATCGTTTTATAAATAACAACCGGCTAACTTTTTGTGAAGGCTTTCCAATAAAATGTGACTTATTATAAACAGGGATAATTTAGGTTTTAACGAATGGGTTACCGTGCAGGTTACGATTTATTGTTATTGTAAAGGTGAAATGTTGTCCGGCTCGTTCAGATAAACAGTGCAAATAAAAAGCCCGGAACACGCCGGGCTTTAAAATATAAGTTTTCAGGTTTATTTCACCCTTACATAAGTTTCAATGATCTCATGATCAACCTTGAGGCTGTCTATCTTCTCAATTCCTTTTTGGGTTAGGGTGTCATTTTTCATAGTGAGCTTAAATTTGAAATCCCTGTTTTCCCAATCGCGAGCATCGCAATAAGCCAGGTGCTCGGTATAATCGTCGCCGGATAGGGTATAAGTGCCCGCGCCCGACGAATAAACCGGTTTGGCTGTTTTGCCGTGTACCAGGTCATGCGTGAAGAAGGCAAAGTTAGTGGCGTTAAACATTTTAAACATTTCCTGGTCTTTAGGAGGGGTGGTTACCGTAGTATCGCCCTTCATAATGCTTTTGCTTGATATCAGGTGCCAGGTTCCGTCAAGCTTACCGGCCGATTCGATTGCTTCTGTAGTTGCCTTTGGCGGGTTACCGCATGAGCATAACGCGAGTAATAAAAAAGATGCTAAGTAATAGGTTTTCATGGTGTTAATAAAGGTTATTGATATACAATAATAATATAAAAAAAGCACCGGCTATCATATTTGCCGATGCTTTTTAAAATAATTTCAAAAGTGTATGTTATTCGCCGCGTTTAAGGCCAAATTTTTCAATTTTACTGTACAAGTGACTGCGTTGAATATCGATATCATCAGCAGTTTTTGACACATTCCAGTTGTTTTTCTCCAGCTTGAATTTGATATATTCACGCTCCGCAAAGTCTTTATATTCCTGGAAATTATTGAATTGGTCAAAATCTGTTTGTGGGGCAGGAGCAGCTGTGCTACCCGCGGCAATAGCAGTTGGTGCAGATGGATTTGCAAATGACCGCACATCGTTATCAGTAATAACTTTATCACTCAGAATGATCAAACGCTCAACCATGTTACGGAGTTCGCGGATGTTACCGGTCCATGGCAGGGCTTTAAGGGCCTCAAGTGCAGCATCCGAGATCTTTTTAACCGGCATGCCGTATTCATTGCAAATCTCATCCAAAAAGCTTTGAGTTAACAACGGGATGTCATCTTTGCGTTCGATAAGTGGTGGTACGTGGATCAATATTACACTTAAGCGGTGGTACAAGTCCATACGGAAATTGCCGGCTTCAATTTCTTTCAGCAAATCCTTGTTGGTTGCCGCTACTACACGCACATCAACGTCAATTTCCTTTTCGCCGCCCACGCGTGTAATCTTATTTTCCTGTAATGCACGCAACACTTTAGCCTGGGCCGACTGGCTCATATCGCCAATTTCATCCAAAAACAATGTTCCTCCATTTGCTGATTCAAACTTGCCAATACGTTGTTTGATGGCCGATGTAAATGAGCCTTTTTCGTGACCAAATAACTCGCTCTCAATTAATTCTGATGGAATGGCCGCACAGTTTACCTCGATAATAGGTGCAGCCGAGCGATTTGATTTTTCGTGGAGCCAGCGTGCAACCAGCTCTTTTCCACTGCCATTGGCGCCTGTAACCAATACACGGGCATCGGTTGGGGCCACCCGGTCAATGGTTTCTTTTATTTTGAGGATAGCCTGCGATTCGCCTAAAATGGAGCGTACCTTTGATACCTTACGTTTAAGGACCTTAGCCTCCACAACAAGGCTTCCCCTATCAAGCGCGTTACGAACGGTAATGAGCAGGCGGTTCAGGTCAGGTGGTTTTGAAATAAAGTCAAACGCACCTTTTTTACTGGCTTCTACAGCGGTTTCAACCGTGCCGTGGCCCGATATCATGATAAATGGAAGATCGGGTTTAATAGCGAGTCCTTCGGTAAGTACCTCCATACCATCCATGCGGTTCATTTTAATGTCGCACAGTACCAGGTCATAGTCTTTTTTTTCAATTAACTGAAGACCGTCAACCCCGTTATCTACATCTTCAACCTCGTAATCTTCATACTCTAAAATCTCGCGAAGCGTGTTACGAATAGACCGTTCATCATCAATTATTAAAATTTTAGCCATGTTTTGTAATTATGTACCGATATGTAATTGTTGTTTGCTAATATATGGGTTTGTATAGAAAAATAAACACTTTTAATGTGCTATAAAGGTTTAAGGGGCCTAAATGTTTGCAGGGTTGTAAAATTTATTAAAAATAAATTGGTGTAAATAAAGAAACCCCTCGCTTTACAGCAAGGGGTTATACAGCAGCAAACCTATAAGCCGGGTTCTGTTTTGCCTCGTTAAAGGCAACTTCTATCATTTATCTGGCCCTGTTATTACTAACAGGTTTAAACAACCTACCCATCCTAACGATTAGCCCTTGGGCTAATACGGGAGCGAGCAACTCCGCTTTCAGGACCTATTTGGTTTTTCAACTCCTGAGGTTTACCGTCATAACCAGTCACCAGGTTATGCCGTGAGCTCTTACCTCACGTTTTCACCCTTACCCACCTAAGCGGGCGGTATTTTCTCTGTGGCACTTTGCTGTCGCCGGCTGCCGGCGCCTTCCCGTTAGGAAGCAGGATGCTCTGTGTTGCCCGGACTTTCCTCCGCCAAACAAGCTGGCAGCGATAGAACGTTTTGCGGTTGTAAAGGTACGGAAATTTTGTGGTTAATGGTTGATGGTTCATGGATCATGGTAGGATTACGTGATGTTTATTTGCCATGAACCATGATCTATTAACTAAAAAAACTATTGACAATTTTTCAAATCATCCTGAACCTGCTGCAATGTAACAGTCCCCATTTTATTACCAAAAGAATTTGTAACATAGGTAAGCACTTTAGCAATTTCAAGCGGGGCTATATCATCAGGCTGCATTTGGTCGTCAAAAGAGCGGCTTGCTACGGTTATTTTTCCCTTAAGGCCGTTTTTGACGAAGCAGGCCAGTACCGCTTTGTTCTGTTTTAGAAACGTTGAATCCGTTAATGGCGGGATAAGTGATGACAGGCCTTGTCCTTTATCTCCATGGCAATTTTGACAATGCTGCTGGTAAACAAGGCTTCCGCCCGAGTAATAGCGTTTAAACTCAATTTGATCATCGCTTTGGCATGATGCGCCAATTACAACTAACAAAATGGCTATAATGCCTATTACCTTTAATTTCATTTGGCAGCTATTTGGTCAGGTTCGGCCTTCAGGGTTTTGATATCGGCAATCAGTTTGGTTACTTCTGCCGGATCTGTTCCTTCGTAAGTACCGCGAAGGCGTTTCTGTTTATCTATCAAAATAAAGAAGCCGTCATGGATATATTCGCCTTTGGGATTTTTTTCGGATACACTTTGCAGGTAGCTTTTGGCAATTTTATAAGTATCGCCTTTTTCACCATGCAGCAACCACCAGGTATTGCCCGCAATCCCTAATTTATCCGCATAGCGTTTTAATACAGGCACGGTATCATATTTGGGATCGATGGTATGCGAAATGATCCTGAAGTTATCATCATTCTTAAACTCCTTGTATACATTAAGCATATTTCGGTGCATCACCGGGCAAATAGAAGGGCAGGTGGTGAAAAAAAAGTCGGCTACATAAATTTTTCCATCCAGGTTTTTCTGAGTGATGGTATCAGCATACTGGTTTACAAACTTGAAGGGTGGGATAGTGGCGTACTCAGTATCTGTTACTGTTTTGCCATTAACCGTTTTAGTTACCGGAGTTTTATAACCCAATATGGGAAGGGCGGTTTTAGTATTTGATTTGCAGGCATTGAAAAGCATTAATATCACAATGCCTATCCACAATTTCCTCATTTTTTTGCCGGTATTTGGGTTATATATTTAGTTGAGCCGGTAACAGCTACATTTATTTGCGTATCTATTTTGCTGATGAGCTTCTTTTGAGCTTCAAGATAGTCCATAATTTCCTGGTGCGATTTGCCTTTATTTTCTGCGTCAAATTTATGCATCCAGTCGCTCATCGCATTATCGGCATCATCCACCAGTTTTAAATACACTTTTGCTGTGTCTTTATTGATATTAGGGGCATTGTTTTTTACAAGGCTATCCAGCAGCATCTTATTTTTCATCAATTGCTCGTCATTGGCCATTACTTTATCATGTACGGCAATTACCTGGTTCAAAAGATCTTTTTCCTGTTTTTTAGTGTCGGTACAACCCAATAGCAGGGCAACGCCCGCGGCTGCGAATAGATGTTTTTTCATGGTTTTTGATGCGTGATAAAACTTGGCAAATATGCTAAATGTTTAGCTGTTTAACACTCTTAAATAATAACTATAGTCTGTAACAGGTAAAGTTTTTGTACCCGCAAACTTTAGCTGCTGCCCAATTTGGGCCCTGGTATGTGTACCATGGTTAAGTACCTGCGTAATAATATCGCCAAGTTGGTTTTCAAAGTAGTCGCCGGTAAAGCTATGATACGGAATTATGTTATTCAGATCTTCCTCATTGATTTCGTTTAAAAATGTGACCCATGCTTCATAACGCTCCGGTACCTGTTTTTTGCATTGCTCAATTGTAACATTTTCAGGCCATGTGTTAGGCAGAGAAGAAAGGATAAGTTTGCATCTTTCGAGCCATACCTGTTCGGCGGCCAGCAGATGGCCCATCAGTTTAAGCGTTACCTCCGGCGAACCGTTTGCTTCCATTGTCTGTATCAACTGCTGATTGGCAAACAGGTTATAACCAAACATTTTTATAAAGTGTGTTTTCATAGCGTTTGTAAATTAATGGCTAATGTATTAAAGCAATTTTGTATATTTATGAAAATGCTGGTTAACAATTAAATAACATAGTTGTCACATTCAGCAAACATCTGCTTGTTACCTTTATTATTATAGTTAAATCACATAAGGGCATGAAATTCATTATTAATATTTCCAGATTGCTCATCAATTTTCGTCAGTGGATGATGCTTAAAAGTATGCGTTCATCGTTCATACATTAAGTTATCACTTATAATTTTTCATTTATAAATATAATTGCACTTTTGAGCTTTTGTAGCTCAAATTAATGGAACTTACTGACCGGGAAATACATTTAAGCAAAGATCTTTTTGGTAACGACTTTGAATGGGGCGTTTCAACTGCTGCTTTTCAGGTAGAAGGATCTCATGATACCGATGGAAAAGGACTATCTGTGTGGGATGTTTTTACCACAAAAAAAGGAAAGATCCTGAATGGCGACCATGCACAAACCGCTTGCGATTTTTACAATTTGTATGAGCGTGATATCGATCTCATAAAAGAACTTAATATTCCCAATTTTCGTTTTTCTATATCCTGGACCCGTATCTTGCCCGAAGGCACCGGGGAAATTAACCACGCCGGCATTGATTATTATAACCGGGTAATCAACTACTGTATTAAGCAAGGCGTTGAACCCTGGTTAACTGTTTATCACTGGGACTTTCCGCATGTGCTTGAAGTTAAAGGCGGCTGGACAAATCGTGAAGCAATAAACTGGTTTAGTGACTTTATCACTATTTGTGCTCACAACTTTGGCGATAGGGTGAAGCACTGGATGGTGATGAACGAGCCTGTAGTTTTTACGGGAGCTGGCTATTTTTTCGGCATCCATGCGCCGGGCCGCAGTGGTATGAAAAACTTTGTACCCGCTATACATCACGTAACCATGAGTATTGCTGAAGGTGGCAGGATCCTGCGAAAAATACTGCCTTCAACGGCGCAAATAGGTACCACATTTTCGTGTTCGCAAATAGAGCCTTACACAGATAAGCCAAGGGATATAGCTGCTGCAGTCCGTGCCGATGCGCTGATCAATCGTTTATACATTGAACCTTTGCTGGGGATGGGGTACCCGATAAAAGATCTTCCTGCACTTAAAGACCTTAAAAAGTATTTTTACCCCGGCGACGAGGATAAGCTGAGCTTTGATTTTGATTTTATCGGCATACAGAATTACACTCGCGAAATTGTAAAATATTCGTTTTTTACGCCCTATATCAACGCAAGTATGGTCAAAGCCGAAAAGAGGGGTGTTGACCTTACAGCTATGCGCTGGGAGGTTTACCCGCCTTCGATTTATCATATGATCAAAAAATATGATGCATATCCTAATGTTAAAAAGATTATCGTTACGGAAAATGGATCAGCTTTTTCCGACGAGGTTACTGATGGTGAAGTAAATGACCCCAAAAGATTAAAATATTTAAAGGATTACATAGCACAGGTGTTAAAGGCAAAAAATGAAGGCTGTAAAGTTAACGGCTATTTTGTATGGACACTTACCGATAATTTTGAATGGGCCGAAGGGTATCATCCTCGTTTTGGACTGATCCATGTTGATCATGCAACCCAGCAGCGCACGGTTAAAACATCCGGCAGGTGGTATGCTGAATTTTTGAAATAAGCTGTTAGTTTTTAGGGAGCGTGAAATTAAAAGACGTGCCATTTTCGGTGTCGCTCTCAAACCAGATCTGACCGTTATGATCTTCAATAATTTGCTTACAGATGGAAAGACCAAGACCAAATGATTTTTCGCCAGCGGTTCCGGGGCGTTTAGCATCTGTAAACATGTTAAATACCTGGTTTTTGAGCTTTTCGGGAATTCCTATGCCGTGATCTTTTACAGAAACCTGGATTTCATTTTCCAAATCAATGGCCATGACTAAAATAGCCGATCCTTCCTGACTGAATTTAATGGCGTTACTGATGAGATTACTGATCACCCGCCATATTTTTTCACGGCTAATGCAAATTTCAAGCGGTGAATTTAACAGGAAGACATTGATAATCTGCTGCTTTTCAGCGGCCTTAAAACGCATCAGTTCAACACTATTACTCAATAAGGAATTAACTTCAACTGCTTCCTTATGCAATATAGCCGAAGCAGATTCAGTAGCTTCCAGGATTTCATTGATCAGTTCAATAGAGTTAAATGAAGTTTCCCGAATAATATTTAACAGTTCTTTTTGTTCGTCGCTATAATTTTCCTCTGTCATTACGCTGGTAAGAGAGGCTATTCCGCCTATTGGATTGCGCAAATCATGTGCAACAGTGCGTAAAATGCGGTCCTTTTCCTGGTTATTGAGTTTTAAATCACGGAGAGCATTTTCAAGATGGTGGTTTTGATGGTTTATCTGACTGTTAAGACTTCCAAGCGTTTTAATGTTCTTTTTTGATTTTTGCCAGTTTAAAAATACCAGGGAAATGATAATAATGAGCATCAGAGCAAAAACAACAGTTACCCTCAGATAAATATGCTGCAATTCATTGTTTTTCTTAAGGTTATTAAACTCGTTATCTTTTTCAAGGCTTTTAACCTGTTCTGCAACATCGGCTTCTTTTAGTTTTTTGTTTTCATTTGCTATGATGCCCTTAAGCCCATCATATTGCTTATAATGCGTCATAGCTTGCTGATGATTATTTTGCTTCTCGAAATAATTTGACATCAATAAGTGCCAGTTTTGTTTTGTTTCCGGACTTTGAACACTATCAAACTGGAGGCTGATAACATTGAGAAGATTTAATAAAGAGTCATTTAAGTTTTGACGATCATATATAGATGCAAGCTTTAATTCGGAGTGTTGAGCGTCATTATTATCGTTTCCTTTGCGCAGATTGATAGCTATACTTTTTCTAAGCAGACTTTTAGCTTTGTTATAATCTTTTTGCCTGATACTTATATCAGCCATATTACCATATACAACGCCCTTGGATACTTCCCCCATTTGGGGCCTGTCTTTAAACCTTGCAGTATTATCATTAATGTAATCAAGGGCCTTGGTGTAAAAATACATAGCACTATCATTCATCAACATTTTACTGTAGCTTAAGCCTATATTATTCAATAGTTCCTGCCTGCGATAAAAATAATTGAAATTCCCTTCGCATGACCTGGTTTCATCAAAGCTTTCTTTAAAATATACCGCGGCCCGGCTGTAATGTTCCTGCTTATACAGGATCATGCCCATGCGATAGCTATAATCACCCATGGTGCAATCGTCAAGGTTATTATTGGCAATTACTTTCCCTTCGTAAAAATAACCGTAAGCTTCGTTGTAACGATGTTCGTCAAATAACACGTCTCCTTTGACAAGATGAGCCTGTCCATATTCGCTGGTAAATTTTAGCTTCTTCTCCGGCGTGTCGAAAATATTGAGCATACTGTCGGCGTACAGCAAAGCCATTTTTCGATCGGCCTTTATATGCGAAGCATAATTATAGATAAAATAATAGTAATTATAAACCTGTTTGAAGCTGAGGTTGCTTGAATGACGGAAGGCTGAATCAAGATAATTTACGGCAGCTTTGTAATGCCCATTATCATACATTATAGTTGCAGTGTCAACAGCCTTAGTATATGCTGAAGACGAAAGAAAGCCCTTTGACTGTTGCCCGCACGAAGTGATTATCAGCAAAAAGCAAACAAAAAGCAAACGACCCTGTATATTACCGGATAGCCATATTTGCCTGAAGCTTTTGTATATAAACATCAATATTAAATTATGCGAGGTTTAGAGTTGATTGTAAAACAAGGGTAATCTATAAAAAAAATAAAAAATGACAGGTTTGTTTTACCAATATTTTATCTATTTATCATCTGTTTAAAATAAACTGGTTTGGAATAACTGATATACTAAGATGCCCGGGCCGGAAGATAAACGTAAAAACTTGAACCATTATTTGATTCACTTTTTAGCCAGATTCTGCCGCTATGTTTTTCAACTATTTGACGGCAGATGGAAAGCCCGAGACCAAATGATTTTTCGCCGTCGGTGCCAGGCCGTTTAGCTTCGGTGAACATATTAAACACCTGTTGCTGTAATTTATCAGGAATACCTATACCGTAATCTTTAACACATATTTCAACGCCTTGATGTTTTTGGTTTACAATTACATAAATAACGGCACCTTTGGGACTAAACTTTATGGCATTACTGATCAGGTTACTGATAACCCGCCATATTTTTTCCCTGTTTATCAATATTTCAGTGGGGGTATCCAATAAGCTGAGCATGATATCCTGGTCTTTTTCGGCTGCCTTAAACCGCAGCAGATCAACACTTTTATTAATGAGGCTGTTAATTTCAACCCATTCTTTATTAAAAGTCATGTTGGCAGTATTTGCCGCCTCTAAAATTTCATTGATGAGTTCGAGGGAATTATAGGAAGTTTCTTTTATGAGGTTGATCAGGTCTGTTTGTTCTTCATCACGCGCATCATCAACCATTGAGGCCGATAACGATGCTATTCCTCCGAGCGGGTTGCGGAGGTCATGTGCTACAGCCCGTAGAATTCGGTCCTTTTCCCGGCTCCCCCGGTTTACTTCTTCAAGGGTGTTTTCTAATTCGGTTTTTTGCAGCTTAATTTGGTCATTTAGTGTTTTTATAGCTACGATATCTCTTTTCGACCTTTTAAGGTTACGAAAAACAAGGAAGATAATGATCACTGCCATCACTGAAAAAAGCACAGCAAGGTAAATGTATATCAATTGCAGTTTATTATGGCTTTTAAGATCTTCTATCTGATTTTCTTTATCAAAATTGGCTTGTTGTTGATTAATATCCGTCCGTTTTAACGATGAAGTTCTTTTCGTCGCCGAATCCTTTAATGATGAATAGTTTTTTAAATACAACAAGCTCTTCTGGTAGTCTTTTTTCTGCAGATAATAAGTACTCATTAATCCGTTCCAGTTGGTTTCAGCATCATCATTTTTGATAGTATCGAGCTGGGCGCGGAGTCTTTTCAGCAGTTCAAAAAGATCGTTTGGTTTATTGGTTATTAAATATAGCCGGGCAAGTTTTATTTCGGTTAATTCAGCATCGCGGTTGTCATAACCTTGTTTTAAATTAATAGCGATACTTTTTTTCAGTAAGTCGTGTGCCTGGTTATAATTATGGGTTAATAAAGCCAGATCACCCTGGTTGCCGTATACCACGCCTCGTGCAACTTCAAGCAGGTTTGCCCTTTCGGCAAACCTTGAACTATTTTCATTGATATAAACAAGCGCTTTATTTAAATAAAAGCTTGAGCTGTCAATATCGCCACTGTTTTTATAGCTCTCGCCAATATTATCCAAAAGCTCCTGCCGCTGGTAAAAGGCCTTAAAATCATCAGTATAGGCATAGCTTTGCCTGTGACTGATCTTGAAATAATTGGCCGCTTCCCTAAAACGCCCCTGTTTAAACATGATCATCCCCATCCGGTAAGTGTATTCGGCCAGGATGGCATCGTCAATTGCGTTTTTGCCGATAGAGTAACCTTTGTAAAAATACCTGTAAGCCTGATCGTACCTTACCAGGGCCGAATAGGCATCGCCGGTAGCGAAATTGGCTTCGGCAGTTAATTTAATATGCTGATCCGGGGTAACACTTTCGATAGCCACAGCTCGCATTGTATCAGCATAAAGCATGGCTTTTTTAGGGTCATGCAGTCCTTTTAAATTGTAAAGAAAATGGAAGGCATAAAAACGGAACCTGTCGTTTACAAACGGGCTTTTTATTGTTCTGTAAGCCGAGTCAAGGTACTGAATACCCTTATGCGGCTGAGCCCTTTCGCCATTATACAGGTTTACTGTATCAAATAGTGTTTTAAACTGCCTGGAGTAATCGCCTGTATCATTGATGCTATTTGCGCAGGAATTAAATACCAATAAAAAAGCCAGGGCCAGCCAAATTAAATGGTTGACCAGCAGTTTGTTTAAACTAACGGGGCTATCAGGGGTTGACAACATTAAGTGGTTACACAACAAATATAACGCTCATAATTATAATGAACAATATTTATGCGCATGAATAACACCGGCGCTGCTAAAAGTTAAAGCATATTGATTGTCTATTACTTAAAAGCATCGAGTCCGGTAACATCCATACCGGTAATAAGCAGGTGGATATCATGCGTGCCTTCATAAGTTATTACCGATTCAAGGTTCATCATGTGCCGCATAATAGGATACTCGCCGGTAATGCCCATACCGCCGAGCATTTGCCGGGCTTCACGGGCTATAGTAATAGCCGCTTCAACGCTGTTTCGCTTAGCCATTGATATTTGGGCAGGAGTAGCCCTGTTTTCGTTTTTAAGTACCCCAAGGCGCCAAACTAATAGCTGCCCTTTGGTAATTTCAGTTATCATTTCGGCCAGTTTTTTTTGCTGAAGCTGAAACCCGGCTATCGGCCGGCCAAACTGCTCACGTTCTTTGGTGTAACGGAGGGCTGTGTCGTAACAATCCATCGCAGCGCCTAATGCACCCCAGGCAATGCCATAACGTGCCTGGTTTAAACAACCCAGCGGGCCTTTTATACCGGCTACGTTGGGCAGCAGGTTCTCTTTTGGGATTTTAACATGGTCAAAAACCAGCTCACCGGTTGCCGATGCCCTTAACGACCATTTATTATGGGTTGTAGGTGTGGTGAAACCTTCCATGCCGCGCTCAACTATCAGCCCGCGAATTTTACCAGCTTCATCCTTAGCCCAAACAACGGCAATATCAGCAAAAGGCGAATTGGAGATCCACATTTTAGCGCCATTAAGGATATAATGGTCGCCGGCATCTTTAATGTTGGTGGTCATGCCACCAGGGTTTGAGCCATGATCGGGCTCAGTAAGGCCAAAGCATCCCATTAATTCACCACTCGCCAGCTTAGGGAGATATTTTTTACGCTGTTCTTCACTGCCGTAGGCATAAATAGGATACATCACCAGCGAACCCTGAACCGATGCTGTTGAACGGATGCCCGAATCACCCCGCTCTAATTCCTGCATGATAATGCCGTAAGCAGTATAATCTAAGCCCGCTCCGCCATATTCTACCGGTATGGTAGGCCCAAAAGCGCCTATTTCGGCAAGGCCCTTTAACAGCTGTGAAGGGAATTCAGCTTTTTGAGCGTACTCTTCAATAATGGGGCTCAATTCCTTCTTTACCCAGTCACGAACTGATGAGCGGATCAGCTTATGCTCATCGGTTAGTAACTCATCTAATAAATAATAATCGGGGGCTTCGTACAGATCTGTTTTGGCCATAATATTATAGTTGGTGGGCAAATATAAAGCATTTATCGCCGGTAAAAGCAAGTCAAAAAGGCCATTTTTTGATGTGTGAAGCCACTTTATGGTAAAAAGCAGGTTTAAACGGTTTAAAGCATGTTTTTGATTGCAAAATATTTTTTGAGGTGCTGGAAATCAGCCGAAATAAAAATATTTTGAAAAGTCTTTCTATAGAGAGTGAGATTTAGAGAGGGCTTTTTTTTATTTTTGGCCATGATCAATATAGCCTTGCAGGGCGCGGAGTTTTTCGCGTACCATGGATTTTATCCCGAAGAACAAAAAATAGGTTGCCGTTTTTTAGTTGATGTGAATGTTGGTTTTGTGCCTCCCGGCGATTTGCTGGAAGATAATTTAAGTAAAACTGTTGACTATGAACGTGTGTATATTATTACATGCGAAGAGATGAAACAACCACGTAAATTGATTGAAACCGTTGGCCAGGCAATTATCGATCGTATAAAAAAGAAATACCCGTTTGTTGAAAGTATTGAGGTTACCATTAAAAAACTTACTCCGCCCTTAAGTGGCAAGGTAGCGCATTCGGCTGTTATTATAAATTACAAGAAATCCTGATCATGGAATTCAATAAAATATCGGCTCAAATATTAGAGGCTATAACCGCAATTGTTGGCACCGGTAATGTTTTAACCGGCCACGAAAGCCTCGAAAAGTACAGCCATGACGAAACCGAAGACCTGGTTTATTATCCGGAAGTTGTAGCCCGTCCGCAAACCCCCGAAGAAGTTGCTGCATTGTTGAAAATCTGTAACGAAAACCTGATCCCGGTAACACCGCGCGGGGCAGGTACTGGTTTAAGCGGTGGCGCCCTGCCGGTTAATGGCGGTTTGCTGATAGCCATGGAGCGTTTTAATAAAATTCTTGAAATTGATGAGCAAAACCTGCAGGCTACTGTTGAGCCCGGCGTTATAACCGAAGAGTTCATGAACGCCGTAGCTGTAAAAGGTTTGTTATACCCCGTTGATCCGGCCAGTAAAGGTAGTTGCTTTATTGGAGGCAACGTATCTCATGGTTCGGGCGGGCCGCGGGTTGTTAAATATGGAACCATCAGGGAGTATGTGCTGAACTTACAGGTGGTTTTAACATCGGGCGAGATCATCTGGACGGGTGCAAATACGCTTAAATATGCATCAGGTTATAATTTAACCCAATTGATGATCGGTTCGGAAGGCACTCTTGGCATTGTCACTAAAATTGTGGTGAAGCTTATTCCTGCGCCCACTTTAGATGCTTTAATGCTGGCCTTATTCCCAACCAATGAAATGGCTTGCGCAGCTGTTTCGGCTATATTCAGGGCAGGGATCATCCCGTCTGCACTGGAGTTTATGGAGCGAAGAGGAGTGGAGTGGGTTAAGGAGCATGATGATATTGCTTTTGATTTGCAGGATGGTATTGAAGCGTTCTTATTGATTGAAGTAGATGGCACCAACCAGGATGTGATTTTTACCGATTGCGAAAAAATAAATGCAGTGCTTGAAGAGTTTGATTGCCGTGATGTGTTGTTTGCCGATTCGACTGCCCAGAAAGAAGAACTCTGGCGTTTAAGGCGTACCATGGCGGTATCGGTAAAATCAAACTCGGTTTATAAAGAGGAAGATACTGTTGTGCCGCGTGCCGCACTGCCACAATTAATTAAGGGAATAAAAGAAACCGGAGCTAAATATGGCTTTGAATCAGTTTGTTATGGCCATGCAGGCGATGGAAACCTGCATGTAAATATCATTAAAGCCAACATGAGCGATGAGGACTGGAATAACAAGCTGAAGTTCGGCATCAGGGAAATATTTGAATTAACCGTATCTCTTGGTGGTACCTTATCTGGTGAGCACGGCATAGGCCTGGTGCAAAAAGATTTTATGCCGATAAAATATTCAGATATACATTTTGCATTATGGAAAGGGATAAAGCAAGTGTTTGATCCTAAAGGGATTTTAAATCCCGGGAAGATATTTTAGATTTCAGATGTGCGGATTATGGATGTGCAGATTTCAGGTGCGTAAATGTTTGAATTAGATATGTAAGCTCCATCTGCATATTTGAAATCTGCACAATACAAGCTTCATCTGCACATCAATACATCAATTCGTATTTAAAATTAACCTCGGTTCGTCATAATTGATCATCCTATGCCTTTCAGGTGATGGAATAGAAACAGATTTATTGGCCGAGTAATCGTAGCTGATACAAACCGTTTTGCCGGTTGTTACAATTTCCTCGCCATTAGGGGTAATTTTTACCAACACGTGCATTATATCAAAGCTGCTATTACCTATACGAATGGTACGTACATAGCAGGCAATATTATCCTGAACGGTAATCGGTTTTAGGTAATTGATTTCCGAACGGCCCAAAATAATGCCGGTATTGCTCCAGTCCCAGTTAATAATTTCTTTCCAATACCCAATCCTGGCTATTTCAAAATAAGTAAGATATACAGCGTTGTTTACGTGTCCAAATGAATCGATATCCGAAAAGCGGATGGGGATAAGGGTTTTATATTTATAATCTGTAAGTTTTTCAGCCATTTTCGGTCATTTTGTCCGCCTAAAATATTTAATAGTGACTTTTTGTCGTTTGGTATAGACGGTTTTGCTGTTGGTACAGCAGTTGATCAATAGGTTACGAAGTTAACAAAAAACAAAACTTTAGGAGGATATAAAAATGACATTAGTAAAATTTAACAACGGCCTTAAAAACACTTCAGCTAACCCATTTTTTAGCGATGTATTTGATTCACTGATCAATGACTCGTTTTTAAACGATAAGTTAATCGCCCGTGTACCTGCGGTAAACATTGCAGAAACTGAAAATGAATTTCATGTTGAACTGGCTGTACCTGGCTTAAAGAAAGAAGATTTTAAAATCAATCTTGACAAAAACGTATTGAGCGTAGCTGCAGAAAAGAAAGCCGAAAATGTTGAAGAAGGTAAAAAATTTAGTAAACGTGAATATAGCTACAATTCATTTGTAAGGTCATTCACATTACCCGAAAGCGCTGATCAATCAAAAATTGAAGCAGATTATACCGATGGTATCCTGAAGCTCACCGTAGCAAAAAGAGAAGAAGCTAAATTTCAAACAAGAGAAATAGCTGTGAAATAATTAAAGGCTGTTTTCATAAAGTAGTTAGTTTGGTTTGAAGGCCGCCCTGTTATGGGGCGGTCTTTTTTTTGCAAGATAACCAAGCTGTGGTTGTAAGATATTTTAACTGCGTTTTTATTAATTACTAATAATATTAGTATTTTTGATTGGTATGAATGTAGACAGGATAACGGAAAAGCTCAATATCTTGGCCGATGCGGCTAAGTATGATGTATCATGTGCATCGAGCGGAAGTGACAGGAAAAATAAGGACAAGGGTTTGGGAAATGCCAGTAACGGAATTTGCCATAGCTATACGGAAGATGGGCGTTGTGTTTCGTTATTGAAGATACTGCTTACCAATCATTGTATTTTTGATTGCGCTTATTGTGTGTCGCGGAAAAATAATGATATCAAACGGGCCGCCTTCACGGTGCAGGAAGTGGTTGACCTTACCATTAACTTTTATCGCCGCAATTACATTGAAGGCTTGTTTTTAAGCTCCGGTATTTTTAAAAATGCTGATTATACCATGGAGCGATTAGTGCACGTAGCTAAAAAACTGCGAACCGAGCATAATTTTAACGGATACATCCATCTAAAATCCATCCCCGGCGCAAATGCCGAGCTGATGCACGAAGCTGGCTTATATGCAGATAGGCTCAGCGTGAATTTGGAAATGCCAACCGAGGCCGGATTAAAGCTGCTGGCACCTGATAAAAACCGGCAGGACATGATTGATCCGATGCGTTTTTTGAACCAGGAGATCATTCGAAATACAGAAGAGAAAAAGCTTTTCAAAAACGCGCCCATATTTGCACCAGCGGGACAAAGTACCCAGGTAATTGTAGGCGCCACACCGGAAAGCGATCAGCAGGTGTTGCAATCGGCTGATTATTTTTATAAGAGTTTCAATTTAAAGCGGGTGTACTATTCGGGCTATGTACCTGTGCTGGCCGATAAGCGGCTACCTGCCCTTAATACCGCGGTGCCGCTGGTGCGTGAAAATCGTTTATATCAGGCCGACTGGCTCATGCGTTTTTATGGTTTCCATGTAAACGAGATCGTCAATAATCAAAATCCATTACTTGATCTGGATATTGATCCCAAACTCAGCTGGGCTATCCGCAATATGTACGCTTTTCCTATTGATATCAATAAGGCCGATTTGCAACTGATCCTCCGGGTGCCGGGTATCGGTTTGTTATCGGCACAAAAAATTGTGGCTGCACGTAAATTTTCCGGGTTGGGCTGGGAACAGCTAAAAAAAATAGGAGTGGCCATTAACCGGGCGCGATACTTTATTACCTGCAAAAGCAATGAATTTGAACGGCGGGATTTAACGGGGCAAAACATTAAGCAATTTATTATGGCTCAATCGCAAAGCAAGTACATTAAAAATACACAAACCCAACTTAACCTGTTTTAATATGAACACGCTGGTTTATGACGGAACGTTTGAGGGGCTCCTTACAGCTGTGTTCGAGATTTACGAACGTAAACTGTATCCTGTAAAGTTATTGAAAGGAGAGTGGCGCAGCGGTGCGTTGTTTGAAGAGATAATTCCTATTGTTACTGACGAGGCGCGCGCCGGCCGGGTATTAAAGGGATTGCGGAAAAAACTTTCAGCTGCCGGTGTGCAGCGCCTTTACATTAGTCACATGGCCGAAATTGCCGGCGAAGACTGCAACGTGCTTGGTTTTATCCGCCATGTTTTTGACAGCGACCAAAATATTGAAGAAGATTACGGGAATAAATATGTGATGCGCCTGTCGGAAATTTTAAAAATGGTGCGGCGCGAAAAACACAGGATGGAAGCTTTTGTTAGGTTTCAAAAACTGAATGATGGTACTTTTTATGCGGCTATCGAACCTGATTTTAACGTATTGCCTTTATTGATTAAGCACTTCAAAAGCCGGTATGCCGATCAAAAATGGATGATCTATGATGTTAAAAGGGCATATGGCTTATATTATGACCTGCATGATACGCAATTCATTGAAATGGATTTTGCCGAATTAAATAAACCAATTAATGTCATTGCCGCTTATAGTGAGGATGAAGGTGTTTATCAAAACCTTTGGAAAGATTATTTTGCCAGTTTATACATTCCTTCGCGCAAAAACACCGGGCTTCATATACGCCATATTCCCAAGCGATATTGGCGGCATTTAACAGAGAAAATTTAGCGTTTTTATTATTTTACGCGTTTTTTCTCTTTCGATAGAAATAGTTTTTCACGTCCTTTGTTGATAATGGACAATGTTAATAACGTAGCTTGTATTTCAGTAAATTACCTTAATTTATACTTGAGATGGACTGAACGTTAATGTTGATAAGTGTTGATTTGTTGTTAATAACCTGTTAATAAAAACAATCAAAAATATTTGCCAAATCACAGTAATGTCCCGATATTGAAATCATCAAGAACGACGTACTTTGACAGCCTTTCAGGAAAACAGAAATTGAATCGGGTGAACCTTCGGGGGAACTAAAGATCAAGGGAAGTCCCTGAGTCACAAGAAAAAATGAAGAAGACGAGAGTCTTTAGAAAAAAGAAAGTGATTAAAGGAGGTACCGGAATTAAGAAGAAGAACTCTACGGAGGGAAACAACAGAAACCGGTGACATTGAAAATAGTCGACCCGCTCGAGAGAGCAACTGACGAAAATCATGTCGGTTACAGATACACAAAACTTGATGCTGTTGGGCAACTACGGTTAAACAACAGTTTGGAAACGGGAGTTCAAATCGCAAGAGATGACTCCCGTTTTCGCTTTTACAGGTTTTTTTGTTTGAGGAGAAATTTTTCTTCAAACCTTAAAATCGTTATTTTAGGCGGATATGAAGGACGGCCGGCGTAACCAGAAGAAAATATTTGTTTTAGATACTTCTGTGATCCTATATGATCACAACGCATTTCAAAACTTTCAGGAGCACGATGTTGCCATACCCATCCAGGTATTGGAGGAGCTCGATAATAAAAAGAACGGTAATGATACCCGTAACTTTGAGGCCCGAAGCTTTATCCGGTTGATGGATGACCTGTCGCACAATGGACTGATCAACGAATGGATCCCGCTTAACGGTAAAACTAAAGGCAGCTTTAAAGTTGCCATGGATACTAAGACTACCGGCCAGGATGCCGAGCAGATTTTTGGTTCGGATAAAACGGATCACCGCATCCTCAACGCGGCCCTCGGTTTACAGGAAGAAAATCCTGGCAAAAAGGTAGTGTTGGTATCAAAAGATATTTGCCTTCGCCTCAAAGCCAAAGCCCTTAACCTGCATGCCGAAGATTATGAAACGGGCAAGATCAAAAATCTGGAGGAACTTTATACTGGTAAAACGGATGTAGATAAGGTGACTGAAAAGCTCATTACAACTCTGAATAAAAATGAAAACGTACCGGCCGAAAATTTAAAGATCACCTCGTACACCAACAACCACTTTTATGTATTAAAGGGTAAAAAGAGTGATACGGTAGGTTTTTACAATTCGCATAGTAAACAGCTTGAAAAAGTTATAGAACAGCCCGTGCTTAATATTTTTCCGCGCAATATGGAGCAGTCCTTTGCAATTCATGCCTTATTACATCCTGATATTAAGCTGGTAACCATACAGGGCAATGCAGGCACCGGTAAAACGTTGCTGGCGTTGGCAAGTGCGCTTGAACAGCGTAAATATTATCGCCAGATTTTTGTTACCCGTCCTATAGTTCCTTTAAGTAATAAAGATATTGGCTTTTTACCTGGCGATATCAAATCAAAGATTGACCCATATATGGCCCCGATATGGGATAATCTTAAATTCATAAAAGATCAGTTTGGTGATGACGAAAAAATGCAGGCCAAAATTGATGAATTGGTTAACAACGATAAAATCTCGATAGCTCCGCTGGCTTTTATTCGCGGGCGTACGCTTAGTAAGATCTTTTTTATTGTTGATGAAGCACAAAACCTAACCCCGCACGAAGTGAAAACTATCATATCCAGGGCCGGTGAAAACAGCAAATTTGTATTTACAGGTGATATTTATCAAATAGATACCCCATATCTCGATGCCGAAAGTAACGGGCTGTCATATTTAATAGATAAAGCCAAAGGGCATCCGCTTTACGCTCACATTACCCTGCAAAAAGGGGAAAGGAGCGAACTGGCCAATCTGGCTACCGAACTATTGTAGAATCCAACGCTTTGTTAAGCGTATAGAGCTTGCCATGGGTAGTTTGAAAATCCGGCGGACCCTGAAGTTGAAATGATAAAATGGCCTGTTAGTCTGAGCCTGTGGAAGACTCGTGCGCAGAGGTCCAACCCACCATGCTTCGGGAGCCTCAGCATGATCCGTTTTTAAAGCCGTTAGGCGACAATGAAATTTATATCAATAACTTCTCAAAAAGACAGCTTGATTTTTCAAACTTCATAAGCCTTTCCTGTGTATCTTTAGGAAATAAACTCCTATCTGCTTATGAAAATATCAAAATACCTGCATTCGTGCCTGCTTTTTGAGCTGGATGGTTACCAGTTATTATTTGATCCGGGGAAGTTTTCTTTTGCCGAGGGTTTAGTTACACCGCAAATGTTTGTTGATGTAAAAACTATTGTGATCACCCATATCCACCCCGATCATTTCGATATAGATATCTTAAAAAGTATTGTAGAGTTAAGCGGCGCGACTGTTGTCACTAATTCGCAGGTAGGCAGGGAATTGGATAAGATCAATTTAAAATATACACTTCTTGAAGAGGGTACCCATCGTGCAGGGCCATTTAAACTCCAGGCATTCCCGGTAAGGCATGAGCTTATCATGGATAACCCACTGCCACAAATGACGGGTTTCCTGATCAATAACAAAGTGCTGCACCCGGTTGATTCGATGGAGGATAAACTGTTGAATTTTAAAGGAGTTGAATTGTTAATTATGGTTACCATGGCGCCATTTGCCAATGAACCAACAATTTCTGCTTTTGCTGATGAGTTACATCCTAAACAGATATTTCCCGTACATGACGGCTATGCAAAAGATTTCTTTATATTTCAGCGTTATGCCGCTTACAAAAAACATTTTGACAAGAAAGGAATCAAGTTTCATGAAATTTATAAAGTAGGCGACGGGATAAGTATTTAGTCGGAAGTCTTGCGCTCCAAGGCTTAACCCGGAGGATTAGAAACCATTATCGTGACGACCTAAGACTTTGAACTTAAGACTTACGACTTTTAAAGCCACCAGTATAAAAAGAAACCCCCGCCGAGAGGCGGGGGTTCTTTGCGGGCTCAGCCTCCTGCTAAGCCGACCCGCGTTAACCTTATCACAATGCTAAGGTGAGGATTAATAATGAAGAAAACATGAACATTAATTGCCGTTAAATTTTCATCTTAGCGAAAAACATACTTTTAGCTAATGCAGAAACCCGACAGCCTCATTTTTGATATGGACGGAACCCTTTGGGATGCCGTTGATACCTACGCCGAATCATGGAACCTGATATTTCAAAAGCTTGATATTCAACGGACTATTAAACGAGATGAACTGCTGCACGTGATCGGTATGGATGGTAAAAAGCTTACCCGGGTAATGCTGCCCGAATTTGATGAGGAAACGGGGATAGAGATCTACAATGCGGTAAACCAGGTAAGGCGCGAAATATTACCAACCAGCGGTGGTATTATGTATAAAGGAGTTACTAAAGGCCTGGAACAATTGGCAGGTAAATACAAATTATTTGTATTAAGTAACTGTGCTGTTGGTATTATTCCGCTGTTTTTAACATGGGCGGGTATCAATGAGGTTATTACAGATAGCATGGCTTATGGTACCAACCAGATGCCTAAAAACCACAACATGCATCTGCTCATGAATAAACACAATTTGCAGAACCCGGTTTACATAGGCGATACCAATGGCGATGCTGAGCAAACACGCCTTGCCGGTATACCCTTTGTGTTTGTTAGCTACGGCTTTGGTAATACCGATGATTATGATAATAAGTTTGACGATTTTGAATCCCTTACCCAATATTATTTGAGTTTGTAAGTTAAATTTAAATGAAAAGCGTATCCCTGCTTGTTTTATTGCTAACTATCCTATGTGGCACAGTATCGGGCCAGCATGCAACTGTTGAGTCGGAACAATGGATTACCGAAGACCTCGGCTACCTTTATTTTAATAGCGGCAAGGTTTATTTTAATTTGGATGGATATAAGAAACACGAAAACAAATACAAAATAGAGCATGATACACTTAAAATAATTGATACGTATACCACCAGTGCAGACAATTTTAAACAACAGCATATTGATGTTTCCAAGTTTATAATCAATTATTTCGATGGCAAGAAATTAACCATTAAAGCTGTTAATGATAACGCTATAAAATTAGCCGGTCGCCCTCCCTTACAGTTTAAAAATTATAAGGCCAGTTTTGATAACGGGATCAAATTTTCAAAACTTCGTTTCCTATCCTCAACCTGTTATGGCAATTGCCCTCAATTACTGATCAATATTTGGGCAGATGGTACTTATAGATTAAAAGGCGGCGAGTTTGCAGATCCTTATAAAGGAGATTATGCGGGGAAGCTCACTAACCAACAACTTGATAGTCTGAACTATTGGCTAAAACGGAGTGAATTAAAAAAGATGTACGATTGGAAACAGGGTAGCCAGGTTACAGATGCGCCTAATTATTACCTGGATATCGATTTTGAAAACAATAAGGACAAACTTACGCTAACTACCAATGATCCACCTTTTAGCCTAACCGGTTTGGTTACCTTCTTAGTGGAGTCTTTTAAAAAAGTAACCCTCACGAAAATCAAAGAAGGAGAGAAGCCGGCAAACTAAACAGGCCATGGTCATGATATAAATGTTTGCTTACCTGCTAAGTTTTTGTAGCTTAGTTAGCAAATAAAATCTCCGATGAAAACAAAAACCAAGGTTATTATCACCCTCATATTACTACTGATTATAGTAGGCTTTTTTTACTATCGTTATTATTTTGTTTTTGGCGAGGGAACCAAGGCCGGTACCATGAACTATTTTGTAAAAAAGGGTTATGTTTTTAAAACCTACGAAGGCCGGTTAATTCAAAGCGGCATCCGCACACAGGTTACCGGGGGCACAATTGGCTCAAATGAATTTATGTTTTCGGTAACAGATGAAAAGGTAGCTAAGCAACTGAGCAGCAATGCTGGTTCATTTTTAGAACTCCACTATAAAGAATACCTGCATACGCTGCCATGGCGGGGAGTAAGCGTTTTTGTGGTTGATAGCGTAGTTTCGGCAAAACCGCTTGCACCTGGTATGTAAATAAAAATATCAAACTACAATCCGGTTAAGCATTAATCAGGTTGTAGTTTAACTGGCCATTTTGTTTGCTGATCTTTACCAAGCCGCGGGCAAACAAATAATCAAGCACTTCAATTGTGTTTTTCTCGTGTGTGAAAGTATTTACCGTTGGTTCATACTCCCTTAACTTCAATGCTATATCAGCAACTGTGGCCTGTTTTAATTGCGAAAGCGTATAAATTACCTTATCCTGTGTGCAGGTAACCTTAGCGTATTGATCAGGCATGCGGCATGCCGAAAAAAATGATTGATTTGAATTGCTCATTTGCTATATAACAAAATTATGGTCAGGCATTAACCGTATCTCTTAACGATTTAATGGTATCATACGCTTTTTTTAAACCTTCCAAATGGTTATTAAGTAGGGTTACAACCTGCTCATCTTCCCATATCAGTTCCTTATCATCAAGTGCGGCCCAATAAGCTTTCTTAGCTATATCCTCGCCGTATTCGCAATCCGAAAGTATCGAGCGACTGTCTTTACTTACAAAAACCGATTTTACATCCATCCAGGCGTGATAAAATTTTCCCGCGAGGGTAGTACCGCCTGCAGGATCTCCTCCTAATACCTGAATGTAATCGCGTATTTCACTAACGTAATTTTTGCTTTGATCAATATATTCATTAAAAAGTAAATTCAATCCGGTTTCATCTGTTGCTTCGGTAGCCTTGTGATATCCGGCTATCCGGTCGTTATTTATCTTGATCAGATCGTTCAGTGCCGAGATCTGATGTTGTACGTGCTGTAAAACTCCCATGGCGTTATTGTTTTGTTTTAATAAATAACGTATCATATGGGTTAATGTTTTTATGTTTTAGTTAGGTGTTGACCAGTGAAATGACCTGTTTAACTGCATGCCATAAAATACAACTGGATGAATCGGCGATAAAACGGCCATCGCGAGGACTTATCCCGGGGAGGCGTAATAGCATTTTAGCATGTCAGTTTTATATTAATTTTAAAGGGATACTTAAGCAACGGGAAGAACCGGCGCCCGGGTGAGACGGCCGCCATAAGGTTCTGTCCGAAGAGGGGTAATTGTTGTTAGTTGATTGATGTTGCTTGTCTATTATTAAGTTTTTTGAACAAAATAGGCCACTTTTTTTAGTAAATCATCCATATCAAAAGGCTTGGCTAAAAAGTCGTCGGCACCGGCCATCATTGCAGAATCACGTATATCGCGACTTGCCGATATCATGATAACAGGTATATCTTTGGTTAGCTCGTCTTGTTTTAGCTTCCTGCAGATATCGCGACCGTCTTCGCCGCTCATCCAGATATCTAACAGTAGCAAGTCGGGGAGTTCGTCTTTCATATCAAGTACTGTTGTACCATCTACGGTTGAAGTTACCTCATAGCCTTCAAATTCAAGCAGCATTTCCACAGCATCTACAATGCCGGGGTCATCATCTGCAATCATGATTTTCTTGTTCTTTGTATCCATTTTAGGCGTAAGGGCTTGGTTAAACCCTCTGAAATTAGCTGTGATAAATTTACCTGATTGTAAACTATCCAACAGATCATTAACTGTTGATATCATCTACAGGTAATGCAAAGCAAAAAGTAGACCCTTTGCCTTCAATGCTGTTTACCCACATTCTGCCGCCTTCGCGCTTAATAATTTCTGATGAGATGTATAATCCCAACCCCAAACCGGGGAAAGTATGCTGCTTATTCCCGCTTACCCGGTAAAATTGCTCAAACACCCGGTTCTTCTTGTCTTCGGGTATGCCGATGCCAAAATCCTGCACACAAACAATCACCTCATTGTTTTCGCGGCGAGTGCTGATGATGATGGTATCGGTATGCGGAGAATATTTGATAGCATTTGTAATAAGGTTGGTAATAACCTGGCTTACCCGATCTTTGTCTGAATAGATACGGCCTGTTGGGGTAAAGTTTTGGATGAGTTTATGTTTTTGGGTAGTGTGCTGCAGGTCTTCAACAGTTTCCTGCAGGGTTTCATTAAAATCGAACCATGTTTTATTGAACTGTAGCCTGCCCGAGTTAATCTTGGTAACATCAAGCAGATCGCCTATGAGGTTGGTAAGACGGTTAATCTGGGCATCCATCCTAAGCACCATTTCGGCTTTTTTTTGTTCGCCTTCTTTGGTAAGCATTGCACCCAATACCTGGGCATATGCTTTTATGCTGGTAACCGGGGTTTTCAATTCATGACTTGCAATACCTAAAAAATCATCTTTTTGACGCTGAAGTTGTTTCTGCTCATCAATATCTGTATTAGTGCCAAACCATTTAATGATCTTACCGTCAATGATAAAGGGTAAGGCCCTTGCCAGGTGCCATTTGTAATTTTGGTCTTTATCCTTTAATCTAAATTCGCATTGGTAAGCATCGCCGCTGTTCACTGCATAGTTCCATGCCTCAACACAAGCATCTCTATCGTCGGGATGAATAGAATTGAGCCAGGATGCTGCCATTTCATTTGCCTGGGCACCGAAATAATCTACAGCACGTTGGTTAACGTAGTCGATCTTACCATCCGTGCGGGCCGTCCAAAGTTGCACCGGCATAAAATCAGTAACAAACTCAAACTGCCTGATCTGGTTATTCAGTTCCCTGTTACGTAATTTTACTTCGCTTTCGGCAAGTGTTTTATCGGTAACATCGGTACAGGCACCTATGTACCCGGTAAATTCCCCGTGCTCATTGTATTGCGGATTGCCGGTGGCTATACACCATCTTATTTCACCATCCCGGCGTGTGATCCTAAAATCAACTTCATAGAACCGACGGGCATTTAAATCGGCTAAGAACTTTTCAGCAGCCCTGGTTCTGTCTTCTTCTAAAAGCGCGTTGATCCACCCTGCGCCCATATTATCCTCATATTTAATGCCGGTCCAATCAACCCAGGTTTGATTTACGTAAGTGATATTACCTTCAGCATCGGCCATCCAAAGTACTGTTGGCGACGCATTTGTGATGCTTTTAAGTAATTGCTCGCTATCAGTAAGGGCTTTTTTATCAGCAATTTCCCTTCGCATATCCCTGGCAATTGAAGCCCGGCCCTGCGGCAAGCCGGTTACAGCGTCATAAACCAGCATGGTGGTGCCATACACAGGTATGGCTTCGCCGGTTTGGAAATGACGGTAAAGTACTTCACCGCTCCATTTACCATGTTTCATTAAAATTGGATTTACTTTGTCCCTCAGCTTATCAAGCTCATCAGGCATTAAATATTCGCTGTTATGCCTCCTGTGCTCATTAGTGCCTTTGATACCCAACATTTTTCGCCCGGCGGTATTTACATAGGTTACATTACCATCAAGGTTGGATAGGCTTACAAAATCTGAGCTATGGTTAATAAGCGATAATAATTTATACTGTTCATTTCGTGCCGCTTTTTCGGGGCGCAGATCGCGGGCCACGGATGCCATACCAATAGGCAGG
Organism: Mucilaginibacter sp. SJ; assembly: GCF_028993635.1. Taxonomy (NCBI): domain Bacteria; kingdom Pseudomonadati; phylum Bacteroidota; class Sphingobacteriia; order Sphingobacteriales; family Sphingobacteriaceae; genus Mucilaginibacter; species Mucilaginibacter sp. SJ. The sequence continues at coordinate 1,119,004 of NZ_CP118631.1, read as the reverse complement.
CCATTTAATGGATCATCAATTCTGAAACAGTTAACGTAAACCGGAATATTTTCTCCCGTTTTAAAATGCCGGTAGTGCATTTCACCTTCCCACTTACCATGCTGCTGTACAGCGGGGTTTATCTCATTATTTACTTTGTCTGCTTCATGATCTGCAAAATATTCAACGCCGGGTTTTAAAGCCTCTTTTGTACTCCCGATGCCCAATATAGTGTAAGCTGTTTTATTGATATAGGTTACAGAACCATCCATGCTACCTACTGCAACTACGTCGGCTGTTTTATCGATCAGCGCAATCAGTTTTTGTTGCTCCTGTTTATCTAATATTTCACGGGTTATATCCTGTACGGTACCTGCAAAGCGGATAGGCTCATGATTATCGTTAAAATACGCTTTACCTTTCAGATGGATCCAATATTTCAAGTGTCCCGTGTCATCAACAGTGCGGACGATCATATCATAATTACCATTGCCTACAGGATCATAAGCCTGCATTACTGCTGTTCGCAATCGTTGCTCATCTTCCGGGTGGACAAATTTCAACAGATCATGATACTTTATCTCATCATCTTTTCGAAAACCGCAAAGCTCTTTACAGCGGTCGTCCCATGTTGCGGTTTGTAATCTGGGGTTTAAATCCCAGGTACCCAGTTCGGCAGCTTGCAGGGCAAATTGAGCACGCTGTTCACTTTCGGCCAGCTTTTTACGGGTGTTAACCAGCTCGGTAACATCTGTAGCTGTATTCAGCACACCCCAAACTTCACCATCATTGTTCCGTAATGGTTTAAAAATAAAGTTGAAGTAAAATTCTTCAAGTTTATCGTCAACCATAAGATCAACTTTTTGCTCGTTCCACTCATAAGCCGTACCGTTATCGTATACATTTGATAATATTGCATGAAAGCCCGGCTCTTCGAATTCGGGGAGCAGGTCAAAGTAATTATGCCCAATAACATCATCGCCCTTCCCCCATATATCTATCATGGCTTTATTGGCAATCCTGATCTCCATTGTTTTGCCAATATATAATGCTACCGGGGTAGGAGATTCCCTGATCAGCATACGGAAAATATCTTCGCTTAATTGTTGATGAAGGCCGGCGTCGTTATTCATTATATAAATAATATTTATAAATATAGGCTATAATAATTAAGATCAAAATCTCAATTCATACATCATAATTTTCAATTAATGAGTATGCCGTTATATAGCAGTTATTGATAAAAACGGGTTATAGAAGCGTATACCTTGTTTTTTAAACGGTATACCTGTATAAATGTTTAAATCTGTTTTTAGAGAATTTGATAATATGAGGTTTCAAACGTTTGTATAATCGGGAGATTTATTTGTATTATCAGTACGGTAAGTTCACCACGTTTTTTGATTTTTTTAATTCACAAAATCAATTATGCCAAAACAATTTTATAAGTATCACTATTACCATACCAATAAAACAAAATCCTGTATACTTGATGGTTGTGGTATGCGGGTAGTTTAAACAGATTGGATTTGTTATGACCAAATTGCATAAAAAACAGCAGCTTATAACGTTTGCGCAATTGCCCAAAACTCCTACCGGTATTACCGGTTTAGATGAAATAACAGGCGGCGGTTTACCCGAGGGAAGGCCAACGCTGATATGTGGTGAAGCGGGTTGTGGTAAAACACTTATGTCGCTTGAGTTTATCGTAAGGGGAGCTACCGAGTTTAATGAGCCCGGTGTTTTTATGGCTTTTGAAGAAAAGGCAGATGAACTGGCTTCGAACGTAGCATCGCTTGGCTTTGATTTATATAAACTCCAGGATGATAAAAAATTAAGGCTTGATCATGTGCATATAGACCGAAGCGAGATTGAGGAGACCGGCGAATATGATTTGGAAGGTTTGTTTATCCGCTTAGGCTTTGCTATTGACAGCATCGGGGCAAAAAGAGTAGTACTGGATACCCTGGAAAATCTTTTTTCGGGTTTATCAAACCAAATTATATTGAGGGCCGAGCTTAGAAGGCTTTTTACTTTTTTAAAGGAAAAAGGTGTAACTGCTATTATAACCGGCGAAAAAGGTGACGGCTCGTCATTGACACGGCAGGGGCTTGAAGAATATGTTTCAGATTGTGTGATCCTGCTTGATCACAGGGTTGTAAATCAGATCTCAACCCGTCGTTTGCGCGTGGTAAAATATCGTGGTACACAGCATGGTACCAACGAATATCCATTTTTAATTGATGAAGATGGCATTTCCGTGCTTCCGGTAACATCTTTAGGTCTCGAAAAAGAAGTATCATCAAAAAGAATTTCATCGGGGATACCTTCTCTTGACAGCATGTTTGGAGGCAAGGGTTTTTTTCAGGGCAGCAGTATCCTGGTTTCGGGCACGGCCGGCACCGGCAAAACAAGTATTGCGGCCTGCTTTGCCAATGAGGTTTGCAATAACAAAAAGAAGTGCCTTTATTTTGCGTTCGAGGAATCGCCCAAACAGATCCTTCGCAATATGAAATCAATCAATCTCGACCTGCAAAAACACATTGACAATGGCTTGCTTGAATTTCATGCCTCGCGTCCTACGCTTTACGGTCTTGAAATGCACCTCGTTGCTATTTATAAAATTATTAAAAGATTTAAACCCGCGGCGGTGATCCTCGACCCGATTACAAACCTCATTACGGTGGGTTCGGTAAGTGAAGTAAAATCGATGCTGATAAGGCTGATAGATTTTTTACAGGATGAGCAGATCACGGTTATGTTTACCGCCCTTGGTTTAAATACGGTGGTAAGTGAACAAACCGATGAAGGCGTATCATCATTAGTTGATACCTGGCTGCTTGTAAGGGATATCGAATCGAACGGTGAACGTAACAGGGGGTTATATATTATGAAATCGCGTGGGATGAGCCACTCAAACCAGGTACGCGAGTTTACTATTACCGACGAGGGGTTAAGCCTGGTTGATGTTTATCTTGGCCCCGATGGAGTGCTTACAGGATCGGCAAGGGAAGCACAAAAATTAAAAGAAAAAACTGGCGTAGCGCTGAGGGAGTTTGCTATATCCCGTAAAGACAAAGAGATATTGCGCCGGCGTATGATGCTTGAATCAAAAATTGCAAGCTTGCAGGCCGAATTTGAATCGACAGAGGAGGAATTAAACAAAATATACCTGGAAGAAGAGTTGAAACAGGATATTATGGAAAGAAACCGGCAAGAGATAACCGACATTCGACGAGGAAATGCGGATACGCTTAAAAGTAAATCAAAAAGTAAAAAATAATGGAACTGGATGAAGGTATAAAATATGAGTTAAGGCTGTATATAGCGGGCAAAACTGCTAAATCAGTTACCGCGCTCACCAACCTTAAAAAATATTGTGAAGAACATTTGAAAGGTCAGTATGTTATTGAAGTAATTGACTTGCTGCAGCAGCCTCAACTGGCCGAAGGGGATCAAATATTTGCAATCCCCACGCTGGTAAGAAAAGTACCTGAACCGATTCGCAAAATAATAGGCGACTTGAGCAATGAGGAAAAAGTTTTGGTTGGATTGAATATAATACCAGTAAGTAAATAGTTAGATGACCGAGCAAAACCAGTTGCCTTTAGATCAGGGAGAAAGTCAATTTTTCCGATTGCGTTTATTTGTAATTGGGGCATCGCCCAATTCTGTCAGGGCAATAGCCAACTTGAAAATTATTTGTGAGCAATACCTTAAGCCTAATTACGAGCTCGAGATAATTGATGTCTATCAGCAACCGCTCATTGCCCGGGAAGAACAGATCATAGCATTGCCTTTACTTATTAAAAAATCTCCCGGCATCGAACGCAAGCTTATCGGAGATATGTCAAACACCGACAAAGTTTTAAAAGGGCTGGGAATACTTACAGAAAGCTAATTATGGAGCCGGACAAACTTACATATGAGCAGTTGCTTGCGGAAAACAATAAGCTTCGATATCAATTAGAAGAAGCTACCGACGCCATTTCTGCTATTCGTAATGGTCAGGTTGATGCCTTTATAGTTAAAGATGATGAAGGCCACCAGCTTTATACGTTGAAAACGGCCGATCAAACCTACCGCGTTTTTATTGAAAAAATGAATGAAGGGGCGGTTACGTTGAATCGCGAGGGCGTTATATTATATAGCAATTCGAGCTTCGCGGCTATGGTTAATGAACCGTTGGAAAAAGTGATCGGGCTAAACTTTAACACTTTTGTTGCCGAAGTTTCGGTGGACAAGTATGCGCAGATAATCAGGGAGGGCTGGAATGCCGATTGCAAGGGCGAGGTTTTGTTATCAAATCGGGATGGTAAGCTGACGCCCTGTTTATTATCATGTACCACACTTGACCTTGATGAAGGAACGGCATTGAGTTTGATCCTGACCGATTTGACCGCCCAAAAGGAAACAGAATGGGAACTGAAAATTAAAAATGATCAACTGGAAGAAGCCCAGAACATTGCCGAAAGGTTGAATAATGACCTGGAAGATACTGTAAGGGAGCGTACCAATGATTTGCTTGTAAGCCGGGAGCATTTTAAGTTGCTGGCTAATAACATTACTCAAATGACCTGGACAAATTTGCCTGGCGGCGAAGTCGATTTCTATAATCAGCGCTGGTTTGATTATACGGGCAGGCGATATGGTGAAACAGCAGGCTGGGGCTGGCAACAGATCGTACACCCAGATGATTTGCAAAAAACAATGCGTGCTTACCTGGACTCTTTGCAAAGCGGGAGTGTTTTTGAACTGGAAAACAGGTACCTCCGCTGGGATAATACTTATCGTTGGCACCTCAACCGCGCAGTGCCGTTAAGAGATGATAACGGGGAGATTCTTTTTTGGGTAGGTACCGCGACCGACATTGAGGAACAGAAAAAGCAGCTTGATTTGAAGGATGAGTTCATCGGTGTGGCCAGCCATGAACTTAAAACCCCTTTAACCAGCCTGAAAGGCTATTTACAACTTATTTCGGCTTATAAAAAAGAGGAAGTACCATCAATAGTAAAACAATATATTGAAAAGGCCGGCACTGCTTTAAATAAGCTTCAGCGTTTGGTTAACGATTTGCTTGATGTAAGCAAAATTCATGCGGGAGGGCTTGAGTATGCCATGGCGAAAGTAAATCTTCGTGACCTCGTAGCGTCAACTTTAGAAAATGCTATCCACCTGTACCCTGAATTTAATTTTATCAATAAATCGGAAAATGATTTTTTTATAGACGGAAATGCCGGGCGCCTGGAACAGGTACTCGTAAATTTCATTAACAACTCTGTAAAATATTCAACCGACAATAAAAATATCATTATTGAAACCAGGAATATAAACGGAAAGGTACGTGTATCAGTAACAGACTTTGGCATAGGATTGTCGGCCGCACAGATCGAGCATATTTTTGAGCGGTTTTATCGTGTCGAGGATAAAAAATTTATGACGAGCGGCCTTGGTATGGGACTTTATATCTCGGCTGAGATCATTAATAATCATAACGGTGATATAGGGGTTGAAAGCGAGCTTGGTGAAGGCGCTACTTTTTATTTTGAGCTGCCTTTGCTTGAAAAGTAAGCGATTGTTTATTTAGGCGCAAAATTGCAGTTGACATAAATACTTCTGATATTGGCTGGAAAACCACCTGATATAAAACATAAAATATGTCTGCCGAAAACGGAAATGTATCCATTACAAATGAGCCTGATGGTGTAACTACGATTAGTTTTTATCATCCGGCACAAAACTCCCTGCCTTCGGCGCTATTAAAACAACTTGCCGATGCGGTATTCAGTGCCGGTAATAACCCGGAGACAAAAGTCATTGTTTTAAAGAGCGCGGGAGACCGTACTTTTTGCGCGGGTGCAAGCTTTGACGAGCTGTTGCAAATTAGGGATAAGGAAACCGGCGCATTATTTTTTGAAGGGTTTTCAAACGTGATCAGCGCCTGCCGCAAATGCCCTAAAATAATAATTGCGAGAGTGCAGGGTAAAGCAGTTGGAGGAGGGGTTGGCCTTGCCGCCGCTGCCGATTATTGCCTGGCCAGCCAGGCGGCATCAATAAAGTTAAGTGAGCTTACTATAGGTATTGGCCCCTTTGTAATAGCCCCGGCTGTGATTCGTAAAATAGGGTTATCAGCATTTTCCCAGCTCACTATCAAGGCTTCAGATTTTCAAACTGCCCAATGGGCAAAACAAAATGGCTTGTATAACGAAGTTTATGAAGATACTCCAACCCTTGATGCGGCTGTATATGAACTTACTCAAAAAATAGCTTTATATAACCCGGCAGCACTCGGCGGTTTAAAACAGGTGCTTTGGGAAGGCACTGCCGATTGGGATGATTTGCTTAAACAACGCGCGGCTATAAGCGGAGAACTGGTTTTATCAGAGTTTACACAACAGGCATTACATTCTTTTTTTAAGGATAGATCAAAGTAACATTTCAGTAATGATTTCCTGTATTTTTACACAATACGCCTGATACTTGTCATTTTTAGCAGGTTTTAAGATTGCACATCTAAATAGTATTGGTTACTCTATAGGGCCGTTTTATATTGGCATAGTTGCTTATTATAAAAAAAAACCTCCGGCAACCCGGAGGCTTTATCGTTTTACCAGTGCCGGTAGTAACGATGAACATGATAGTGCCTGTGATAGTATACTGGCGCGTCATAATATCTTGCTGCGTAATAGCGCGGACGACCATAATAAACAGGACGGTCATAATAAACGTCCCTGCCATAGTAAACAGGTGTTCCGTAATATCCGCGTGTGTAAACTACCCTATGATAAGGACGGCCAAAATGTGCGCTTATACTTATGCTTTGAGCTTTTGCAAATTGAAATGAAAACATCATTACAAAAGCTATTATTGAAAATCGGATAAATTTCATGGTCGTAAATTTTAGTTAATACCTGAATTGTAATACACAATTATGACTGGCGATGGATAAGTTGGTTTAATTAAAATTTTATATTTTTAGACATGTATTACTTTGTTTTTTCTGCGATAGTTGTCATTATCATAATTGGATTGCTTTATATTAAGTCGTATTATGATAAATTACGCTGGGCAAAAAAGCGGCTGATAAAAATTCAGGGGAAATGGGGCAAGCCGGTTAACGCCCGCCGAAACTTTGACCTAATAAAGGTTTACCTGGATTCGGCAGATAGTAAAAACAAGCTTTCGGCTCAAACCGCTGACGATCTTGACCTGATAAGTGTTTTCAATTATCTCGACAGAACAAACAGTAAGCCTGGCAAACAATACCTGTTTAATTTATTACATTGCCCTACAACCGAGCTTGATGTTTTGCATGACCTCGACAATGATATTGAGGATCTTAACATGGATATACCCGGCCGCGAATTGCTTGAAGTGGAATTGTCAAAGCTTAACCACCCCGATGCTTATTTTATAGCCGATCTTTTTCTCAGGGCACACGAACCGGTATTTGCATCGGTAATTAATTTTTATATAAAGGTTTCACCTTTTCTGATCCTGGCTGCGTTATTATCGCTGATTGTTATTCCTAATATTTTCAGCTTTATCTTTTTGCTATTGTTGTTTGCGTATAACATTGTTATTTACTTCAGCAACCGCAAGGCCATTTCAGGGTATACCAAATCGTTACCGCAATTGCTGGTTATGTATAAAGTTGCAGTGGCATTAGTTAAAAGCGGAAAATTTGGTCGGGTACCCGAGGTAAAGCGTTCCCTTACCAGCCTAAGAGGTTTAAAACGAGCGCTTAAGTTTGTAAATATAGAAAGCGGCTTCGTGAATGGTAAAAGTGATATTGCTTACGCAGCCTTCCATTTGTTTAAACTGCTTTTTGTGATTGAGCTTAATACTTATACATCATCATTAAAACAAGTCAGTAAATACCGTGAAGACATTAAAGAAGTGTATAAATTTATTGGCCGGGCCGATACGCTGATAGCCATACAATCAATACGTGACGGTATGCCTTTTTATTCAAAACCCGCGTTTACTGGTGTTGATGGCAAAATAGAGATTACCGAACTATTTCACCCATTAGTAGCTAACTGTGTAACCAACTCCCTTTATACAACTGATGCAGACAGGGGGGCATTGATCACAGGGTCAAACATGTCTGGCAAAACTACATTTATTAAAGCGCTGGCATTAAATACGCTGCTATCGCAAACTATATTTACAAGTTGTGCAAAGGCCTACAAGGCTCCTTTTCTCAAAATACAAACCAGCATCAAAACCAGCGATAACATTGATGAACACAAGAGTTATTTTCAGGCACAGGCCTTAGCTATTTTAAATATCATTGATAACAGTTCTCAGAAAGAAGATATGAAAAGCCTGGTGATCATCGATGAGATTTTCAGGGGTACCAATACCATCGAACGTATAGCCGCAGCAAAGTCTGTGCTTTCGTACATTACCGCTAATCAAAATTTTGTTTTTGTATCAACCCATGACCTTGAGCTGGCCGAACTGCTGGACGAAGATTTTGTTGTATATTCCTTTTCAGAATCAAAAAACGGGCGCGTGCTGGTATTTGACTATATCCTGAAGCAGGGCCTCCTTAAAAACACTAACGGAATCGCCATACTCAAATCCATGGGATATCCAGAACCTGTTATCGATGAAGCCAATATTGTAAGCGAGCGAATGATGAATAAATATTTGGTTTAAGCATTCCTGAAAAGAAAGCTTTCTTATTCATATAAGCTCAACCTGTTTTTTAAATACCGCATATCTTCCTGTAATTTTTCAACCCGGTCAAGCAGATGGGAGATAGCTTCAATGCCGGCTACGTTAATATCCAATTCGTACAGGCTCACCAGTTTTTCCAGCTTTTGAAGCTCAGTTTGAGGGATGAATACGATTTCATTAATGATGGTTACCTCAACCAGGCCCGCTTCATGTAAAGATGTGATGAACGTGTATTCAACATTATGATATACACAAAAATCGTTTGCTGCTATTAATTCTGCTGTTTTCATAATGTTTTTAATTTAGGCAGAGGATTTTGCCAGTTCTTCAAATAATTGTTTCTGCTTTTCGGTAAGGTTGGTAGGGGTTTGGATATCATAGGTCAGGTACAGATCGCCAAATTCATTCTCTTTTTTGTAAACGGGCATGCCTTTGCCTTTGAGCTTTACTTTAGTGCCATTTTGGGTTTCAGGTTTTACTTTCACTTTAACTTTGCCGTTTAATGTGTCAGCAGTTATTTCTCCGCCTAAAACGGCAGTGTACAGGTCAAGTTTCAATGTGGTGTACAAATTATTGCCATCACGCTTAAAACTTTCATCAGGGGCAACATTAAACTGAATATACAAATCTCCGGCGGGGCCGCCGTTTACACCCGGGGCGCCATGCCCGGCTATTTTGATAGTTTGCCCGTTTTCAATACCTGCGGGTATGGTTATCCGGATGTTTCTGCCATTGACAGTCAACGTTTGCTTATGTGTTTCAAGGATGTCACGAAGGTTTAAACTTAACGAGGCGTTATAGTCCTGTCCGCGGTATTTTGCCTGCCTGCCGCTACGCGCGCCTCCTGCACCGCCAAACATCGATTGAAAGAAATCTGAAAAATCGTCACTTCCAAACCCTTCGGCACTGCCAAATCCTTCGGCTCCGGTAAAGCCGCCATAGCCACCAAAACCTCCTTGTGCACCGGACTGTTGGCGCGCCTGTTGTTCGTATGCTTCGCCATGCTGCCAGTTCTCGCCATATTTGTCGTATTTCTTTCGCTTTTCCGGGTCACTTAATACTTCATTTGCTTCGTTTAGCTGCTGGAATTTTTTGTGGGCCTCTTCGTCATTAGGGTTAAGATCGGGGTGATATTTGCGGGCCAGTTTACGGTAAGCATTTTTAATATCCTTTTCGGATGCATTTTTGTCGAGATCTAATACTTTGTAATAATCTATAAAAGCCATGGCAGGATTTAATATAAACAGATGTGTTATTAACTACTAAATATACAGCTTGGTTTTAAAACGAATGGCTTTTTTAATGTCATTTGATATAAGTGAGCAGACTTTAAAATTATGGCTTATAGCTTTTATTTAAAATTCGCAAGTACTACCTTTAGCGTCCTTAAATTAAATCATATGTCTGCAATAACACAAGCCACCCTTGCTGATGTTACTGAACTTAACGTTTTAGTAAACAGCGCTTATCGTGGCGAAAGCTCCAAACAGGGCTGGACAACCGAAGCCGACTTAATTGGCGGCGTCCGTATAGATGAAGAAACTCTTGCTCGTTACATGAATGATGAAAATATTATCATTTTAAAGCATACCGATGAGGAGGACAATATTACTGGTTCAGTTTATCTTGAAGTCAGGACTCCAAAACTATATGTTGGCATGTTTAGTGTATCGCCATTATTGCAGAATAAAGGTGTGGGCCGTGCACTGATAGAAGAAGCTGAAGTTTATGCACGTAAATATAACTGCAATACCTTAACCATGACGGTGATCAGCACCCGTTCTGAACTAATAAGCTGGTACGAGCGCCGCGGCTACCAACCAACAGGCGAGATACAGCCCTTTCATGCCCACGGCCGTTTTGGCGATGCCAAACAGCACATTGAGCTGATTGTAATGGAGAAAGATATTTAGAGTCGGAATGTCCTGAAGTCGGCAAGTCCGAAAGATGGAAAATACTTTAATGATTATCTCTCTGATGCTAACTTCCGGACTTGCCAACTTTCGAACTTCCGGACTCCAACACAAACTCCAACACCTCACTGATTTTATCAGCCTGTTTAAAGTTTTCGTGGGTTAAAACGGTTTCCACATGTTCGTGTGCCCAGGTGGTGTGAAAGGGCACATGAACAGCATGCCCCCCAATATTGATAACCGGCATTACATCTGATTTCAGGGAGTTACCAATCATCATGAATTCATTTGGGTTAATGTCGAGGTGTTTGATCAGCTTGATATAATCATCCTCTTTTTTATCACTCATGATTTCGATATGGTGGAAATAATGTGCCAACCCCGATTTTTTGAGTTTGCGTTCCTGGTCAAGCAAATCACCTTTGGTGGCAACCACCAGTCTGTAATGATCTTTTAACGAGGAGAGTACATGTTCTACATCATTTAAAATCTCTATTGGTTGATTAAGCATGTCTTTGCCGTATTGCAATATAGTTTCTACTACATCAACACTGATGTTTTTTTCAGAAATGCTTAACGCTGCTTCTATCATGCTAAGGATATAGCCCTTTATCCCGTAGCCATAAAGTGGCAGGTTATCAACCTCAACCTTAAAAAGCTCTTTTGAAATGGTATGCTGGGGCGAAAAATTTTCGAGCAGGCTGCAAAACCTTTCTTCTGTACTTTGAAAATACGGCTCATTTACCCAAAGGGTATCATCGGCATCAAAGGCAATTACTTTCAGGTTCATTTGAAGTATCTGATTTACTTAATGCAATAATAATACATCGGGTTCATTATATAGTATGTAACATTTTTATCCAATAATGAAAATTTAACATTTATTAACTATTTGGTTGATTTTTAGCGATTTAAAAATAAAGTGAATTTGTATGCAACCTTATTTCAAAAGCTACGTCTCATAACTTAAATGGTCAAATTAATATTCGTTTAAATGGAAGAGATACTGCCACCCTTAAAAGAGTTTATTGTTGATTATTGCAACAGGTATAAGATCCATAAAGTTGATCCGCGCAGCCTGAGCCTCGATACCAGTATCGATCTTGATCTGGATATTTTTGATATTGAGATAGACCTTTTTCTTGCCGATTTTGCCGAACAGTTCAATATAGATCCATCTAAATTCAGTTGGTATAAATATGGCTATCCCAAAGGCTCAACGCGGGTAAAAATGATAAAATTGATGTTTGGCTACAACACCACATGGGTTAAACAGCTGGCTCAATACTGCTACACTCCCAAATTTAAAGTGCGCAACTTACAAGATGCCGTAAAAACGGGCAAATTGGTTTAATGATAAGATGTGCTTCCACTAATCAAAACCGGTGAAATCAGGAAATAATTGGTGAAATCTCCCAATAAAAATCAACGTAATCAGAAATGATCAGCGGTTAAAGATCAGTAACCCCGGTATGCTTGCGTTTAATAAAGTTCCGGATATCCAATACAATACCTGCAAAAAAATAAAATATAAGCGGGAAGCCTACCGCCAGGAATGAGGAGTAGATAAAGAAAAGCCTGATCTTGGAGATCGAGATATTAAAGCGTTCGCCAAGGTAGGTGCATACACCAAAAGAGTACCGTTCAAAAAAAGTAAGTATCCGCTGTAGCATGGTGTCAGGCCAGTTTTAGTATCTTATTACCAACGCCGCATTGCAGGCATTTCTTATAATTGCAGTAATTATTTTTTAACTCAAGCAATGCCTGTGATTCAAACGCAGTTTCAATTTTCACTCCTAAGTTAACAAAATCAGCAATAATATTGTTTTTTTCGGCCGGTAAATTTTCTAATAATTTAAGGCTGCGGCTAATATAATATTGCTGCTGATGCTGCTTACCGTAACTAAACAGGAACAAAGCCACAGTATTGAGCAGCAAAATATCAACAGAACCATCGCCCATATTTTTTGATGATGGCTTGGATTGTACATCAAACCGGTAATGATCATCCCAGTAATCGTTTACTTTGATCTCTGTAAATAAACTACGCAGTGCTTTCACCTCTTTAATCTCTAATGTTTTAGATAACAGGTGGTTTGACTGTACAATAAGTGCGGCAAATTGAGCCAGCCGGATGGTTGGAAAGTTTTGGGGCCTTAGCCGCATAAACTTCCACAGGTGGCTTTCTATCGGTTTAAGGTTGTATTTTTTGCGCAGATATTCATACTCCTTTTGAAGTTTGAGGGGATAATCATCTTTAAATTCACCCTCTAAAAAGCCTGCCTGCCCAAATATCAAAGCTTCAATTTGCATTGGGCTGTTTTTGTTTTTGGCGAGGATAAGCTGCGGCAGCGATTTAGCCGTCAGCTCAAACGGCAGGGCGTTTACTTTGAAACCAAAGTTTGCCGCTAAAAACTGGTAAAAAGTTTCCTCCCAATCGCCTTTATTAAGTGCCAAAGCCGCTGCCACATTGGTCGATCGTTTTTCCATCCGCTCAACCAATACGCGGGTAAGCCAGTTTTGCATGGTGAGGCCATCCACCGTGGCGATGCCGTTTTCGCAGGGTATAAAACTCTGATTACCGAAAACCAGTGTATGGTATTTGTTATAAAGCGCTTCACTAATGCGGCTTTGTAATTCAAGGGTAGGTACTTTGCGACCGTTTGGTAAAAATAAGGGCACGTCGTTACGGTAAACAACGTGCAGTATTACATTATCATAAGCGCCATCGTTGGTATGACCATGCTTTTGCCAGTCGGACGCGGAAAGGTGTACTTCTACATTGCCTGCCCAAACAGTTTCGCCAATACGGATCCTCGCATTATGAAAATCTGGACCTGAATCTGAATTGTGCAGCCCTGCCGAAAAGATTTCCAGTTCCTCACCATCTACAGTTTGAAGGTTTTCGCGCTCAAAAAGCCTGAATTTCCAGATGTAATGCAAAAAATCTTCGGTGAAAAGCATGGTTGTGGTTTGAGTGAATGGGGGAGAGTATTAGATTAGGTTGAATAAGTTTTTATTAAAGCAAATATGCCGGTTATTATATTGGTATTGCGCCTCTATTTTAAAATTCCTAATATTACGGAAACCAACAGTATCTGCCAAACCTATGAATGAAATAAAATCACCAATACCCCAAACCACGGGCGGACGCATCAAGTCCATCATAGGCGGATCGCTGGGAAATTTGGTTGAATGGTATGACTGGTATGCTTACACTGCCTTTTCCCTTTATTTTTCAGATGCTTTTTTTCCTTCAGACAACCAAACCGTACAGCTTTTAAACACAGCAGGTATTTTTGCCATCGGCTTTTTAATGCGCCCTATAGGCGGTTGGGTAATGGGGACCTTTGCGGATAAACGCGGCCGTAAAACAGCGCTTACATTTTCTGTATTGCTCATGAGCGTTGGTTCCTTGATTATTGCCATAACTCCGGGCTACAAATCCATTGGAGTTGCTGCACCTATATTGCTGGTGTTGGCCCGCATTATCCAGGGCCTGAGTGTAGGAGGGGAGTATGGAACCAGCGCCACTTACCTGAGTGAAATGGCTACAAAAAAGTACCGTGGTTTTTACTCAAGCTTTCAATATGTAACGCTTATTATGGGGCAATTACTGGCGTTGGGCGTTTTAGTGTTGCTGCAAAGAGCGTTTTTATCTGAAAAACAATTGCATGACTGGGGTTGGCGCATTCCGTTTGGAATCGGGGCAATACTGGCTATCACCACTATGTATCTAAGGCGAAGCTTACAGGAATCGGCATCGTTTGATAAAGAAAGTAAAAAAGCCGGTAGTCTGAATGGCACGATAAAAGCTTTAACACAACATCCCAAAGCTGTTTTTACGGTAATAGGATTAACCATTGGCGGTACGCTGGCGTTTTACACCTTTACTACTTATATGCAAAAGTTTTTGGTTAATACATCCGGCTTTAGTAAGAGTGCCGCTACGCTCATCTCAACCTTAACATTAGCTGTATTTATGGTGATACAACCTTTATTTGGCTTACTGTCGGATAAAGTTGGCCGGAAACCATTATTAATTGGTTTCGGCATATTGGGTACGCTTTGTACAATTCCTATCATGACATTGCTAAGCCACACTAAAGATGTATGGGTTGCATTCGCGCTGATCCTTTGTGCGCTGGTCATTGTAAGCGGCTATACCTCGATCAATGCTGTTGTTAAGGCCGAACTTTTTCCGGCCAATGTGCGTGCCCTGGGCGTAGGTTTCCCTTATGCAATAGCCGTATCCCTGTTTGGCGGCACTGCCGAATATATTGCCCTGTGGTTCAAAAATGAACATCATGCGCAATGGTTTTATTGGTATGTAACTGTTTGTATTGCGCTGTCGTTGATCTTGTACATCACTATGAACGATACGCGTAAGCATTCAAAAATGGAAGATGAGTAGTTTGAATCAGAATTTACAGAATTTTAGAATTAACTGAATGGGTGCGTTAATTAATTGTTATTTAATGGTTAATTATAGATCAATGAGGCTAATATTTCTGATGTCAATTCTGCGAATTCTTGAATTCTGAAAATTCTGATCAATAAAAAGTATTAATTTTGCCCGTTCATCACAAGGGATAACCCTTAAATTTATGACTGACACAAGCAATTTATTTCAACTGGCGGTAACATTACTGCAACAACTAATATCCATCCCGTCGTTTAGTAAAGAAGAAGATCGCACAGCCGATCTGATCAACGAATTCCTGCAGTCGCATGGGGTAACCACTCATCGTAAGCTTAACAATATCTGGGCCTGGAATAAACACTTCGACCCGGCTAAAGAAACTATCCTCCTTAACTCACATCATGATACTGTAAAGCCCAATTCGGGCTATACACGCGATCCTTACGATGCCAAAATTGAAGATGGTAAATTATATGGCCTTGGCAGTAATGATGCCGGAGGCTGTCTTGTTTCACTGATAGCCGTATTTCTTTATTTTCATGATAAGGAGAACCTGAAATATAATTTCTGCCTGGCGACTACTGCCGAAGAAGAAATTTCAGGCGTAAACGGTCTGGAACTGATCATTCCCGATTTAGGGCAACTATCTTTTGGCATAGTAGGTGAGCCAACCCTGATGCAGTTGGCAATTGCCGAACGGGGTTTAATGGTGTTAGATTGTACTGCTCATGGCCGTGCCGGACATGCCGCCCGCGAAGAAGGAGAGAACGCTATCTACAAAGCATTAACAGATATTGAATGGTTCCGTACTTTTAAGTTTCCGAAAGAATCAGAAGTTTTTGGGCCGATAAAAATGTCGGTGACTATTATTAATGCTGGCTCACAACACAACGTTGTGCCTGCCAGCTGCGTGTATACCGTTGATGTGCGTGTAACTGATGCTTACCGTAATGAGGAAGTGCTGGAGATTATCCGTGAGCATGTTGCCAGCGATGTAAAACCGCGTTCTATCAGGTTAAAACCATCATCTATCCCTAAAGAACATCCCATAGTTCAGGCTGGCATAGCGCTTGGCCGTACCACCTATGGCTCACCAACAACATCCGATCAATCATTGCTGGATATCCCTTCCATAAAAGTTGGCCCCGGCGATTCCGCACGTTCACATACTGCCGATGAGTTTGTTTATGTAGATGAGATCAGGGAAGGCATTGAGTTGTATATTAAGATGCTGGAGAGTATTAATTAACATTTTAAAAATAAAAAGTTACTCATGACATGTTGTAGAATCCAGACTTGAGAACTTTTCAAACTTCGTAAGTCTGGATTCTCCGGATTTGTTATTGCCTTTCAAAGCCCACAGGATTTCAAACATATGATAACGGGTAACCAACAGCCCGCTTAACCGATTGGTTAAGCGGGCTGTTGGTTAAATGAATAAACCTAATTTACCGGAGCTAAGTATATTTTGCTGATTAATAGGTATATAGCTATTGCTTGGGGAAACGAAGCGGTAAATTATATGATACAAGGCATTTACTTTTGCTAAAAAAATGTAGTTTTAAAATTCGTGATCCAATAAACTTATATACCCTTATCTTAATGCCCCTAAAACGCTATTGCCGGCTTTCGGCAAAAACATTCTTGCTCATCATCTTATGTTGTATAACCTGCTTTTATGCGTCGGCTCAAAAAAAGAACGCGGGGTATAAGTACCATATCCGCAGGGCTGCTTCGGCTATTAATATAGACGGAGTGATGAATGAGCAAGCCTGGATGCAGGCTGATTCGGCGGGAGATTTTTTTATGGTGCTGCCGATGGATACCAGCAAGGCTACTGTTAAAACCGAGGTGCGGATGACCTACGATGATAAAAACCTGTACATCATAGCCATAAATTATAATTCGGTGCCAGGGCCTTACATGGTTGAATCGTTAAAACGTGATTTCAGTTTTGTAAAAAATGATAACTTCCTGATCTTCATGGATCCATTTGATGCTCGTACCGATGGCTTTAGTTTTGGTGCCAACGCGGCGGGAGGGCAGTGGGACGGCAGCATGTATGAAGGCGGCAAGGTTGACCTGAGCTGGGATAACCGCTGGTATTCGGCAGTAAAAAATTACCCTGATAAATGGGTTTGGGAAGCATCTATCCCATTTAAAAGTATCCGTTATAAAAAAGGTATAAAGGAATGGGGGATCAACTTTAGCCGTAACGATCTAAAGACTGCCGAAAAATCAAGCTGGACACCCATCCCACGGCAATTCCCTACAGCTTCATTGGCTTATACCGGCACACTTGTTTGGGACGAAGCGCCCCCAACAGCCAGCAGCAACGTATCTATAATCCCGTACGCGCTTACGGGTTTATCTAAAGATTATCAGCATAATACCAAAACCGAATATAAACATGAAATAGGAGGGGACGCCAAGATCTCCGTTACACCAGCCCTTAACCTGGATTTAACAGTCAATCCCGATTTTTCGCAGGTTGATGTTGATCAACAGGTGATCAACCTCAACAGATACGAACTTTTCTTCCCTGAAAAACGACAGTTTTTTTTAGAAAATGGTGACCTGTTTGCCAACTTTGGTTACTCTGATATTCGCCCTTTTTTTTCAAGGCGGATAGGCCTCAACGTACCGATTGATTTTGGAGCACGATTGACCGGTAAATTAGATAAGGACTGGCGTATTGGCGCTATGGATATTCAAACAGGCGGCTCGGGCAGCGCCCAGCAGGCTCCTGAAAACTATGGCATCATTACCCTGCAAAGACGGATCCTTGATCGCTCAAATATCGCTTTCCTATTTGTAAATAAGGACGCTACTGCCAATATTCCCGGCACCAATACCGGATCAACTGCTTATAACCGTAATATAGGCGCTGAGTTTAACCTTGCCTCGCGCAGTAATATCTGGACAGGCAAAGTATTGGCCCTTAAATCATTTACGCCCGGCGTGAGCGGGCATGATTACGTGTTATCTGATCACTTTCAATACCTGAGCAAATACTGGACGCTTTATATGCAGGAGGAGTACGTAGGTAAGAACTACAATGCCGAAGTGGGGTATGTTCCCCGTGTTGGTTATGTGAAGCTGAGTCCGTTGTTACTCCGTAACTTTTTTCCTAAGCAGGGTAATATCCTGAGCCATGGCATCCAGCTTACCTCCAATTACTTTTTCGATGAGTCGTTTCACCGTACGGATAATGAGAGTATCCTGTCATATCTGATCACATTCCGTAACAGGGCAACGCTGTCTGTGTCCGGCATAAATGATTATGTGCGCCTCCTGAGGCCTTATGATCCAACTAATATCGGTAAAGGTTTATTACCTACCGGCTCTGAGCATAACTGGAACACTATTGATGTGCAGTTTGTATCCAAGCCGCAAAATGTGTTTACCTATTTGCTGGAAGCATCGCACGGGGGGTATTATGATAAGGGCGTACGCAACAGTATTACAAGTTTAATAGGCTATCGTTTTCAGCCTTATGTAAATATTGCTATCAATACCTCCTTCAATGATTTAAGGTTGCCGCAGCCATTTGGCCATAACACTTTCTGGCTGGTAGGGCCAAAGATTGACGTTACCTTTACCAATAGCTTGTACTTTACCACCTATGTACAATATAACGAGCAGATTGATAATATCAACATTAACACCCGCCTGCAATGGCGCTATAAACCTGCGTCCGATCTGTTTATTGTTTACGGCGATAATACCACGCCATCTCCTTATACGGTAAAAAACAGGCAGTTAACTTTAAAATGGACGTACTGGTGTAACTTATAATTAGCTGGAGAATAAAGAGTTTTTTAAGATTCTGGGTATATACATCAATTTTAAGTAAAACGCCGGCGGTTAATCTATTTCATACTTTTCGTAAGGGATTTCAAAGCTGAAAGTGCTTCCTTTACCAGCATCACTTTTTACACTGATTTTTCCTTTTTGCAACTCGAGCAACTGCTTGCAGATGTACAAACCGAGCCCGGTACCAGTATTGCCTTTGGCCGAATTGGTTTGATAGTACTTAGAGAACAGGTTAACCTGCTGTTCCTGGCTGATACCCGCCCCTGTATCAGTAATATCAATTGTTAATGCGCCTTTACTATCTGCAAATTTCAGGGTTGCTATGATCTTTACGCTACCGGTATCTGTATATTTAATGGCATTACTAATGAGGTTCACCATGATCTGTTTAAGCCTAAAGCTGTCGCCCAAAACTTCAGCGTCCGGGTCCCCTTCAAAATGATAGTTTAATCCCAGTTGTTTTTTATCGGCGCTGAATGCCATACTTTCAATAACCTCTTTCAATATTTTATCCGGGCAAAACGGATCTTGATGGATTTTTAGTTCACTGCTTTCCATTTTAGCAGCATCAAGTGTATCATTGAGTGTTTGTAACAACAGGTCGGATGATGCCCGCACTGTACCCAACATTTCCGACTGTTTTGGGGTGAGTGTCGTTCTGCTGAAAATGTATAGAAAGCCATTTATTGATGTAAGCGGATTGCGAATTTCATGGCTCATGTGCAGTAGCAGGTCCATTTTTTGCCGGGCTATCATTACTGCACGTTCATTCTCTTTAAGTAAAAGTTCTTCAGATTTTCCCAGTTTAATAACAAATACAATCAGCAATATAGCAAAAGCCAAAAGCAGCAACAGCGTAATAAGGTAAAGTTTATTCAGTAAGCTTGTAGTTTCAAGGTAGCTGTTAAAAGCCAAACCCTTAAAGGCGTCGGTCATACTGTAGTTGATGTCTTTAATAGCTGCAATTAATTGCTCCATTTTATGTGTAATACGCATATTAAGCACAATGAGCTGCCGTTGTGTTTCCTGTAATTTTAAGTTGCTCTGTTCTAACTGTTTGAGTTTGTTGAGATAGGCGTATTTATCTTTAGTTCGGAGCTTTTGAGTAACCGAATCTATGTAAACGCGTGTTTGGTGATTAATAACAACATTACCCGTGCCGGTTGCATAGGCATTTTTATTTTTTATAGCCTCTTTGATCCTTGCAAAAAAACCTTTTCTTTTTAAGTTTCCTGGTTGAGTTAAAGTGTCGCTGCTGTTTTGCACCGTTCGGCTACTTTTAACTGCCAACCTATTTTGAGTTGCCGCCGTATTCAGGTCTGAATAAGTGGTTAACAGCGAGTCAAAGTCGCGTCTGGCGGAGAAGAGCTCGGCAGATAACTTTACCTTTTGAGTGTGCCATGTATGGAGTTGTGCACGTTGTTCTGTGTTAAGCCTGGTAGTATCATGCTGCATATTAAGCAGCGTGTCAATTTCGGCAAAGGCCATTGAAAGTTTATCCTGATAGTCCTGAGCTTTAGCGGTACTTGCATCTACAAGCGACGACTGAAACAGATCCTCGGCTTCGTGGAGTAGTAATAATGCCTGCTGCGGCCTGGAGTTGTTAAGATCCATAAGGTGCGATACCTGGGCCGTATGCGCCAATCTTTGGGTGATCCTGTCCCTCACAAAAAGAGCGGCGATGACTAAAATTATAGTAAATGCTAAAAAAGCAAGCAGGATCTTCCTTGATAAAACGTTCATATATTTATTTTCATCAGTATGCCGGATTTTATCAATTTAAAATCGATACCGGCGTTGCCAATGGTTTTGAAGAACAATGATAATGATAAAAATAATAGAATCATTCAGTGATTGCTACCATTGATTGTCTGGCTTCTTTAATGTAAGATTAAATATGTAACTTATACTTTACCAGATAATTTCGCTTGGGTTAAATGTTGTGGGTGTTATGGAAATGGGAGCTCTTATTTTAACCACAAGTTATGAGGTAAAAAAAACTTGAGATGAAAAATATCGGGCTGTTTAAAAAAAATACGATTACATAGTTAAAGATTTGATACCTGTCAGTATTAGTTGACAGCGTAATTAAAATTCATCAAACGTTGTACGGCTGTCTGTATATGGAGAACTATAAAGATTAATAATCAAAAGCTTGTAATCAACGATGAAAGTCCATTCTGATGTTTGATTTTTTTTATGGGTAACCAGGTCTTCGCAGCCGAACGCATAATCAATATCTAATACTATCCGGAAACTTCCCTGGCCTGTGTTCTGATCAAATTTGATCCGGTCAAAATTTAAGTTGACCACTTCCGGCGAGCCTTCAGGTCTGAATTCACGTTCAAGGGCATACTTAAGCTGTTTACGGTTTTCTGAAAAAGGCTCAAATAAAGTATTCAAAAATTTCAATAAGCTGGCAGGTTCATCCTTTAGCTCATCGAGCTGCCCTTTGTGAAGTTTAATTTGCAAGCTGTTCATCATCAAAACAAAATTAAAAACAAAGCCGGATTAAATGAAATGCGAAATACAAGCGTTTTTTTTGCCCATTTTTGAAAAAAGCACCAGGTAAATTTTGATGCTGAACTGGATGGCCTGAGTTAAAAAGATTTGTAAGAAAAATCAGTATTTCATCTTTTAATTGTTTTTATTACATTAATTACTGTACGAAATCGATTGCTTTTAAATATTTAAAAAAAATCATGGTATATCCCGTTTGGTTACGATTTACCCAGGGTGTATCCGCTATAAACTTTAATTTTTAAATAGTCCGGTTATTAAAAAAGGCCTGTTCGAGATTCAGGTTTTAAATAGAGTGAAAGATTTTCAATATTTTTCTAATAATTGTTGTTTTGACAATAAAAGTTTTTACATTTAGCTTTCTATAGTAGCCCAACCTATTTAATTATAAACCAGTTAAGACCAATTCATGGAAATTTTGAACGATGCTCATATTATTGAGCAATTAAAATTGGGGAACAAGGAGGCCTTTGAAGCAGTATTTAAAAAATACTATAAGCTGCTTAACGTATCGGCCTTTTATATTTTAAGGGATGAAATGGAAGCTGAAGATACCGTTCAGGGTTTTTTTGTTGATCTTTGGGAGAGACAATTATATACCAATATTAATTCGTCATTAAAAGCTTATTTAACTACAGCAATCCGCAACAGATGCCTCAAAAAAGTTGAAAGCGAAACACGAACGCAAAAAAAATTAGTAGATTATAAATATACACTTACCGAAATAGAGGAGGAGGAGGAAATACCTGTACCAGAAATTTATCCTGAAAAAGTGCTGGCCGATTTGTCGATACAGCGGATGCAGGCTTTTACCCTGGTGCATTATGAGCATAAAAAGTATAAAGATGCAGCCCTTGAAATGGGTATTAGCATAAATTCTTTGAAAACTCATTTAAAATTGGCAATAAAAACTTTAAAAGAAGGGTTAAAAAGTGCCAAATAAGTTCACCCTTTTATCCATAATGAGGTCTTATAAATAATGACATACAATAAAGCGTATTTTCAGGAACTGATAATTGAGCAAATTACGGGGGTAATAAGTGAGGAAGACGGTCATTTGCTCGAACAGGCTATACAAAATGATCCCCGGATTAAACAACTGTGGGATGAAATGCAACAGGTACTTACTTCAGATAAGGCTCAAACCTTTTTTAACAATATTAATGAAAATAAAGCCTGGGATACAATCCAGCGCGAAATAAAGCCGGTACGCTCGATCAGGCCCGACTGGACAGGCGCAATAAAATGGCTTTCTGTAGCGGCTTTATTATGTATCGCTTTTACTGCTGGATATTATTGGCGGCAAATACCTGTTAATACTCTTGTTGCTGCAAAAAAAAATCTTAAAACACCGGCCATCGAGTTACGGCTGGCAAACGGGCAGCATATCAACCTGTCTGATACCAGCAAAAAGGTGATTAATATGTCGTTTGCTCATTTAAATAAAGGTGTTAACGGTTTAAGTTACCAGGTGGATAATAATAAAAGTGAGGAGTGGAGCACACTCGTTATTCCTTCAAAATTAAACTACCGGATAGTACTTTCAGACGGTACACAGGTTTGGTTAAATTCGGTATCAAGCCTGCGCTTTCCGTTTTCATTTTTAGGCAAAACCAGGGAAGTGTATTTAACAGGCGAAGCTTTTTTTAAAGTTGCAAAAAATGCTGCTTACCCTTTTATAGTTCATACGGGCCAAACTGATGTAAAAGTTTTAGGTACGGAGTTTAATGTAAATACTTATCATGCTGATGAAATAGTAACTTCGTTGGTTGAAGGCTCGGTATCAACAAGCGGTCAGGATAAGCAAAAAATGCTTTTACAACCAGGCTACCAGGCTGTTTATACATCGGGGGCCGGGTTCCGGGCTCAGCCATTTGATCCTGCTGTTGAACTGGCCTGGATGAATGATATTTATTATTTCCATAATACTAAACTTCACGATATAAGCGATGTGCTGCTCCGCTGGTTTGATGTAAAAGTAGTTTTTGACGATCCCGCGACAGCTGATGAAGCATTTAGTGGCGCCATTCAAAAAAACAAACCAATTGAAGTTTTCATTCAAAATATTAAGGCATCTGCAGGAGTTTCTGCCCTTTTAAAAGAAGGGGTTTTACACATCAGGTAAGAAAACGACGTCGGTTAAACCACAACTTGTTTCCTGGTTATTTAATGCCTGGCCCCTTAAGCGCCATGGAAATTATTTGCCCTTGTTTGTCAAATGGATAGTATTTGTAATACATTGAAATAGTGTCGATTAACAGTGTCTGTTTTTCATTGTAATAAAAAAAATACAATTTTTCTTATTTCCGTTCACCCGTTTTAGCAAGAACAGGTCTTAGAGAAAACCAAATCGTAAACCCAATAAATATGGAGAGAATTCTATTCAGCCGGCGGCTTATACTGCCCTTTATTTTTCTTTTATTGGTAACCCGGTATGGCGCTGTACAAGCGCAGAGTACGGGACCAATAACACTTAAAAAGGCCAACATCAGTTTGGCCGAAGTATTTAAAGCAATCAAAAAGCAAACGGGCCTAACCGTTTTTTACAGTAACACGCTGTTGAATGACAAAGAACTTGTTACTGTAGATTTTAGAAACGCTGAATTAAAAGAAGTGTTCGGCGTTCTTTTGAAAGGAAAAAGCCTGAATTATGTAGTGCGCGACCAACTCATTGTTATTGAAAAGAGTGAACCCGCACCCGTTGTAAACCCTCCCAAAAAAGAACCTGCAGGAGCCG
Source organism: Mucilaginibacter sp. SJ (assembly GCF_028993635.1). Classification (NCBI taxonomy): domain Bacteria; kingdom Pseudomonadati; phylum Bacteroidota; class Sphingobacteriia; order Sphingobacteriales; family Sphingobacteriaceae; genus Mucilaginibacter; species Mucilaginibacter sp. SJ. The sequence continues at coordinate 1,094,928 of NZ_CP118631.1, read as the reverse complement.
TCGTTCCTAAAAAAGTGCAGGGGATTGTTTCTGATGACAAGGGCCTTACTTTACCAGGCGTAACTGTTAAGGTTAAAGGCGGCACCAATGGAACGCAATCAGACATTGATGGTAAATATACCCTTAATTTAAAGGAGAGCGGAAGTTCAATCATCGTGTTTTCATTCGTAGGCTCAAAATCGCAGGAATTTGACCTTGCAAACTATTCTCCGTCAGCAGCCGGCGTTTATAAAATAAACGTGCAAATGGGCGCTGATAAAAATGCACTTGAAGAGGTTGCAGTTGTTGCCTATGGTACGCAAAAAAAGACAAGCCTTGTTAGCTCCATTACCACTGTAAACCCTAAACAACTTAAAGGGCCATCAAGTAACCTTACAACGATGCTGGCAGGTGTTGTACCCGGGATGATCTCCTATCAGCGAAGCGGCGAACCTGGTGCTGATAATGCCCAGTTCTTTATAAGGGGTGTAGGGACGTTTGGTGCAGGTAAGGTTGATCCGCTGATATTAATAGATGGTATTGAATCGGGCACTACCGATCTGGCAAGGCTTCAACCGGATGATATATCGGGCTTTTCGGTATTGAAGGATGCTACAGCTTCATCATTATACGGTGCGAGAGGTGCAAATGGCGTAATATTGGTTACTACCAAACGTGGCGATGTAGGCACTGTGAAATTCAATATCCGCGGTGAAAACTCAACATCCTCAAACATCAAGAATATTGATCTGGCTGACAATATAACGTATATGACACTGGCCAACGAGGCTGTGCTTACGCGTAATCCATTGGGCATTTTACCTTACTCGCAAAATAAAATAGATCATACGGCCAAAGGTGATGATCCGTTGTTATATCCTAACAATAACTGGATCAAGCAGTTGATCAAAACCAAGACCAATAACCAGAGATTCAATATGAACGCCAGCGGCGGATCGGAAAAAGCTAAGTATTATTTAGCCATGACCTACAATATTGATAATGGTAACCTGGCCGAAAACAGCCTTAATAATTTCAGCAACAACATTAAGCTGCAATCATACTCCATTTTGTCAAACACCACCTTAAACCTCACTAAAACCACTGAAGCAGTAGTGAGCTTAAAAGGTCAGTTTGATAGTTATCATGGGCCGATAAATGGTGGCGGCTATACTTTTTTAAATGCTTTATGGAGTAACCCGGTAGCTTTTCCGGCTATTTACCCCGGCAACCTGTTGCCATATGTAAGTCATCCGCTTTTTGGTAATGCTATCATACCCGGTGGCGGCCTGTATATGAACCCATACGCGCAATCTCTGTCTGGTTACCAAAGTTCCAATACCAGCACATTGACGGCGCAACTAAATTTGAATCAAAAGCTCGATTTTATTACCCAGGGCTTATCCAGCAGGGTAATGGCATACACAACCCGTTATTCATACTTCACGGTTTCCCGCCAATACAGCCCTTATTACTACCAATCAAACGTACTTAACGGTCAATTTAATGGTTTAACTTTACTTAATAGCGGAGCGGCAGGCAGCGTAGGTGCCACTCCAACGGAGTACTTAACTTATAGCCCCGGAGGAAGTGTATCCAACGCAACCACATATATTGAAGCAGCGGTAAACTACAGCCGCACATTTGGGCAAAAACACGCTGTTAGCGGCTTGTTAATTGGTACAATGCGCAATTATCTTACAGCTAACGCACCAACGCTTCAGCTATCCCTGCCATCGCGTAACCAGGGCGTATCAGGCAGATTTACCTATGGCTATGACAATCGTTACCTGGTTGAATTTAACTTTGGTTATAACGGCTCGGAGCGTTTTGCCAGCAACCACCGTTTTGGCTTTTTCCCATCTGTGGGTGCGGGTTGGGTGGTATCAAACGAGAAGTTTTTTGAGCCACTACTGTCAACCATTGACAACCTTAAATTCAGGGTTACTTATGGTTTAGTAGGTAACGATCAGATTGGTTCGGCTAATGATCGCTTCTTCTATCTTTCTGATGTTAATTTAAATAATGGTTCTAATGGCCAATTCGGTACTAATTATTCCTATAGCAGGCCTGGCGTAGTTACCTATCGTTATGAAAACCAAAATATTACCTGGGAGCAATCAAAGCAAACCAACATAGGTATGGATTTAACGGTAGCTAAAAACTTTACTTTAACTGTAGATGCCTATCAGCAAAAGCGTGATAACATCCTGATGGTACGTAGTACTATACCTACTTCAATGGGGTTACAGGCCAATATATCCTCAAACGCCGGTAAATCATCGAGCAAGGGTATTGATATCGCCATGGATTATAAAAAGAACTTTAATAATTCATTTTGGATTCAATCGCGCGGTACGCTTACCTATTCCCAAAGCAAACTGTTAAAAAACGAAGAACCTCTTTACAGCGATAACCTGAAATACCTCAGCAAGGTTGGCAACTCTTTAAGCCAGATCTATGGCCTCCTGGCCGAACGGTTGTTTGTTGATGATAAAGATGTAGCCAATTCACCGGTGCAAAGCTTTGGTGATTATAAAGCAGGCGATATCAAATATCGTGATATGAATGGCGATGGTAAAATATCCAGCTCGGATGTTGTGCCAATAGGGTATCCCCTGGTACCCGAAATTATTTATGGCTTCGGTTTTTCTGTAGGGTATAAAAATTTCGATATCAGCGCATTCTTCCAGGGATCAGCACGCTCATCTTTTGTTATCAATTCGGCAGATATTTCTCCTTTTTACCTGGTAAACGGCTTGCAGAGTAACGGCCTTAACTCCGGTAACCAAAGTGGTTTGTTAAGCACAATTGCTAACGACCACTGGTCGGAAGATAACCGCAACCCATACGCTTTTTGGCCAAGGTTAAGTACTAATATACAGGGTAATAATACCCAAACATCCACATGGTGGCTGCGTAACGGCTCATTTGTACGTCTTAAATCGGCTGAGTTGGGATACAATTTCAACAAGAGTCAGCTCAAGTTTATCCATTTGAGCAGCGCACGTATTTATTTAAATGGCTTAAACCTGTTAACCTTAAGCAGCTTTAAACTCTGGGACCCTGAAATGGGAACATCTGGATTGGGGTATCCGATTCAAAAAGTGTTCAACTTAGGCTTAAGGGTAGAATTTTAAAAGCTTTCAAATCAGTTATATGAAAACTAATTTTATAAAAAAAATTAAGCATTCAGTATTGGGCCACGCAACTAAAGGGAATATTACCCTTTTAATGGTTGGCTTAATAATGATTGTGCCGGTATCATCCTGTAAAAAATCTTTTTTGGATGTTGTTCCTGATAACGTGTCAACAATAGCAAATGCTTTTGTTTCAAAAACCGAGGCAGAAAAGTACCTGTTTACCTGCTACTCATACCTCCCAACAGAAACCGATCCTACTTATAACGTTGGCCTTACTGCCGGCGATGAGGTTTGGGTAGAAGACCCTGCCAATCACATCAGGTCGACAAACGTACTGCAACTGCCAAGAGGCTTCCAAAACTCGTCGGACCCTATTGCCAATTATATGAACGGCACCAGGGACGCAGCGGCAAACTACAAAGCCATACGCGATTGTAATGTTTTTATTGAAAATGTAAGCGACAAGGGCAAAGTGCTTGATTTAGATATCGATACCCGCGAACGCTGGATAGCCGAAGCACAGTTTTTAAAGGCATTTTATCATTTTCAACTTTTTAGGGCTTATGGGCCAATTCCAATTATTGATAAAAACCTGGCCATCGATGCACCTATTGACGAAATAAGGGTTAAACGCCGCCCGGTTGATGAAGTTGTAAACTATATTGCTAATTTATATGATCTGGCAGCTGCAAAGTTACCTTTAACGATTCGAAATGAAGGGAGTGAATTAGGCCGGGTTACTAAAGGTGCAGCATTAAGTATGAAGGCAAAACTGCTGGTTACAGCTGCGAGCCCGCTTTTTAATGGCAACCCTGATTATAGCTCATTCAAAAATAAAGACGGTGAACAATTATTTAACCCAGCTTTTAGCGCCGAAAAATGGCAACGCGCAGCAGATGCGTGCAAAGCCGCTATTGATTTTTGCGAAACTCAAAGCATACACCTGTATACGTTTCCTGCACCTACTATTCCGCTTAGCCAAACTACCATGACGCAAATGAGCATCAGGAATGCGATGAGCGAAAAGTGGAATGATGAGCTGATATGGGGTTTAACCGCTAATAATAATATCAATTACAATTCTTTTTTCCAGTCGATGTGCGCGGGGCAGTATGATTTTAATAATGCCGACGCCGCAAAATCAGCAAACCGCCCGTTGCTTGGTCCTACCATAAAAATGGCTAAGATGTTCTACACTAAAAACGGCGTACCTATTAACGAAGATAAAACGCTTGATTTTAGTGATATATCGCAGTTGAGGGTGGGTACGCACGATGAACGTTTTAATATCAAAGAAGGAGAAACAACTGCGAGGCTCAATTTTGACAGAGAACCGCGTTATTATGCCGACCTTGGATTTGATCGCGGTGTGTGGTATATGGCCAACAGCCCAACCAAAACCGACGAAGATACCTGGTGGATGAAATCCCGCGGCGCCGAAGTAGGTCAATCGTCACCAATACCAATTGCCGGCTTTTATATGAAAAAAGCACTGAACTGGCATTATGAATGGGCAACTGTTACCTATATCAACTATCCGTGGCCCGAAATGCGTTTATCTGATCTTTATTTACTTTATGCGGAAGCATTAAATGAAGCACAGGGACCTGTAGCCGATGTGTATACCTACGTAAACCGTATAAGGGCAAGGGCTGGTTTGCCTACTGTTCAGGAGTCGTGGTCAAATTACAGTATCAACCCAACTAAATATACCACTAAAGATGGTATGCGTTCAATCATTCAGCGCGAACGCAGCCTTGAGCTTTGCTTTGAAGGACACCGTTTCTGGGATCTGCTGCGCTGGAAAACCGCAGGAGTTGAGCTTAACGGAAACGTAACGGGTTGGTCAATCAGCGAAAACTCGCCTGAATTATATTATCGCGAACGCACCATTTATTCGCGGCATTTTGTGATCCCACGCGATTATTTATGGCCTATACAGGAAAACGACCTCCTGGTTAACCAAAACCTGGTGCAAAACCCCAACTGGTAAATGCATAGCAATAATATGTTTAACATTAAAAGCATTAACATGGAAACACGGAAATTACAAGCTGCTTTCTGCATTTTACTATTAATGATAGTAATAGCAGGCTGTAAGCAGGAATCACTCAATAAACCTACTATAACCAATAACAATGGCCCGGGGACTGTAAGCAACGTACAGGTACAAAACCTCAATGGTCAGGCTACTTTAACCTATTCTTTACCAGGCGATAACGATCTTTTTTATGTAAAGGCTGTTTACGAAACTTCGCCTGGCAAAACCCGCGAAGTAATAGCATCGCATTACACCAACAATTTAACTGTGGATGGCTTTGGAGATACGCTGGCGCATGTAGTAAAACTATATGCGGTTAATTCCAGCGAAAAAGCTTCGGCACCGGTTTCAGTCACAGTAAACCCTTTAACACCTCCTTTTTTACTTGCTTTCCGGTCGCTAAAAGTAACACCTACTTTCGGCGGTTTTAATGTCACTTGTGATAACGCAGCTAAAGATAACCTTGCTATTGTACCAATGGTTGATACCGCCAATAATGGCCAATATGTGCAGCCAAAAGGAATGGATAATATATACAGCAACAGCGTTTTAATAAAGGCAGCAGTAAGAGGCCAGCCGGCTATTGAACGTAAATACGCGTTTTTTGTGCGGGACAGGTTTTTGAATAAATCCGACACTTTGTTTTTGAAATTTACACCATTTTACGAAGAGCAATTTGCAAAATCGGATTGGTCGGTTTATAAGTTGCCGGGTGATGCTACCAATTTGTATTCGTATACTGACGTAACCAAGATTTTTGACGGGAACTTTACAGGTGGCTGGCCAAATTGCCTCTTTACGGTTGAGAGCGCCGGCAGTCCGCAAATGGTAACTATCGACCTTGGCAAGCAGCGTGTATTCAGCCGTTTTATCCTTAATCCTTTTATCGAGATAGGTAACGTGTACTATGTAAGGGGTAACCTGCGTGATTTTGAAATATGGGGGTCAAACGCACCAAACGTGAATGGCGCGCTGGATGCATCATGGACAAAATTAGTAACCTGTAATATAGTGAAGCCATCCGGTTCTCCATCGGGTACGGAAACAGCTGCTGATTACAAATACGCTCATGACGGATGGGGCTTTGATTTTCCGGCCGGTTTAAGTGGTTATAGGTATCTCAGGATCAGGAGCCTGCGTAACTGGACAGGATCGTACTTTATGAGTATCAGTGAGTTTACGCTGTTTGGAAAATAATAAGGCTTACTTATTTATCAATTTAATTTCAATCATGAAACTATATAAAATAACATCATACTATCTGTTGGTACTGGTAACTTTCGTTGTAAGTGCCTGTACTAAAATGGATGATTACAAAAAGAAATATGAGCCGAACGGGCCAATTATATATCCGGGAAAGCTGGATTCGGTACAGGTGTTTTCGGGCCGGAACCGCGTACTGTTAACCGGGCTTTTTACATCCGATCCTAAAATTATAAAATACCGGGTATATTGGAACAGTAAACAAGATTCAATAGAAACTCCGGTAACCCGTACTTCAGGAGTTGATACGGCAAAATTGTTGATACCTAATTTACCAGAAGGGATCATGACTTTCGAAATCCGTACTTATGACAATGGGGGGCATGTATCTATCCCGGTTACACTGGCAGGCAACGTATATGGCAGTTTATACCAAAGTTCGCTTAGTAACCGCGGTATAGCCAAAGCAGAGCTGCAAACAGATGGCTCGGCCTTAATCAACTGGGCTGATGTGAATGCCGATGATGGTTTGCTCTCTATGCGGATTAAATTTACCGATGCTTCCAATAAGCAGCATGATACGTTGATTATTTCATCACCAACCGGGTTAAGCACATCACTGCCTAAATTTAAAGCAGGTAGCGTGATCACTTATCGTACCGCGTTTAAACCCAACAAAACCGCTATTGATACATTTTATACAGATTACCAGGATCATAGCGTTAAGGCTGATGTGACAAGTATTTACCTCTCAAATACAGGCCCTTTTCAAAGGAACACCTTTGATGGTCGTTGGGGAACACTTGCCGCGCCGTGGATAACCAACGCGGCAGCCAAAAATAAAGATGGCGGTACTAATGGTGGCTATAGTTCTGATGGCGGTGGTACCATTAACTGGGAAACATGGAATAATACCCCGGTGGTAAACGGTATAGTATATCAGGCTACCTCATCAGCATTGCCTGCAGGTAATTATATCGTCTCGTTCGATTCTTATTCGGAGGTGCAATCAAATTCATCTGTTTATTGTGTCGCAGCTGCCGGAGGGAACGGCATCCCGATACTCGCAGACCTTTCAACAGCGTTGGGATCTGTAAAGATGTATAACGGCGCAAATGTAGGTACAACCGGTCCGAGTTCAAGGGAGGTGAAAACCTTCACTTTTACACTCTCTTCATCGCAGGTAGTATCCATAGGATTTCTGGGTAATCTGGTCGGTAATGGAAACCCGGGCAATTACTTCACGGTGTTTAATATTAAATTGTTTAAAAATTAAGAATGATAAAAAGTCCCTGGTATTAGCCAGGGACTTTTTACTTTAATATAGCTATCGTTTACAATTTAGCTTATTCATAAATGGCTACATGTACAGGTTCGTCCTCAGGTATTTCCTCAATTTGAGCTGATATTGATTTTTTTGTAGCATTTGAGGTAATAAAACTCATGCCAAGTGCAAGTAAAAGCAGGGGTATTGCCATCCAGATTACCTGATGGATACCATAATAAGCAATCACAAAACCACCCAGTAAAGTGCCCAATGTAATACCTGCATTAAAGAAGGAGGGAAGAAGGCTGTTTACAAAGTCAAGCGCTGGTTCCTGAATGCCATGGGTAAGCTGTATATTTGCCGCCAAAAATCCTCCGGTGTGTATAAATCCCCAAACCGAAAGAATAATAACCATCGGAATAAAATGTCCGCCAAACAGATAGGCCAATACATGGGTTGCAACTAAGGACAGCAAAAACAGCCGCGTTGTAAGCGTTACATTTTTACTAAGCGCTACACCCATAAGCCAGTTGCCCGCTATCCCTGTCCCGCCAAATACCAGTAACATGATGCTAATTTGAGTCCCGCTCATACGCGAAACTTTATCCAGGTATTCGGCAAGATAACCATAGGTGGCAAACATGCCTGCCAGGATAATGGTTGAAGCCAGCAGCTTAATCCATAAGTGTACACTCCGCAGCAGCTTTACCTGGCTTTTGGGACTTGCCTGTTCCTCATTAACCGGCATTGAAGGTGCAAATAGTGTCAACGCACCAAAGGCTAATAAGTTAATGACGGCTGATAAGATAAAAGATGCCCTCCAACTAAAAAGATCTGCCATGTAGGTGGTTAAGGGCACCCCCAACACGGTAGCAACGCTAAGCCCGGCCATTACTATCGAGATGGCTTTTGGCGCATCTTTTGGCCCCGCCTGTTTTGCAGCTGCAGTCATGGATACTGCCCAGAATACGGGGTGTAAAAACGCCGGTAATATACGGGCAATCATAAGCACGGTGAAGTTCGGCGCTATCGCCGATAACAGGTTGGAAATAACAAATATACCTAATACCAGGCTCATCACAAATTTGCGGTTAAGGCGCGCTGTAAGCATATTGGTAAACGGCCCCGCAAGCGCCACAGTTAACGCGAAGGCACTAAGCAGCCAGCCAGCCGTATCAATGGAAATATGAAACTCTTTCACCAGATCAGGAAGGATACCGATAACTCCGAACTCCGTGGTTATGATACCGAAGGCACCAAGGGCCATAATGTAGATTATTTTATTCATGAGTAGATATATTTAAATATTTGAATGTTTCGATGTTCTTAAGTTGAAATAGCGGGTTAAGTCAAAAAATATTAATACTTAGCTTTTCAATTCGGTCAGGCAGGCGATGTACTCATCAAGTACCTGCTGGTTCAATACATATTTAAGGTTGCGGCCTTCTTTTTGCGATAACAATAAATCGGCATCAACCAGTTGTTTAAGGTGGTGTGATACGGAAGGCTGCGTAAGGTCAAGCAGATCATTTACTTCCGCACAGTAAAGGCAATCTTTCCTTTTTTTAAACTGTTGCAAAATAGCTATCCGGTTTGCATCGCTCAGCGCCCTGGATATTTTCTCTATTTTTTTGTTGTCCATTTTCTTACTCTCGATGATATACAATCAACGTTATAGTGCAAAGGTAAAATAATATTAATACATAGAAATGTTTCGATGTATTTAAAGCGCATAAATGACAATAGAAGGATATACATGGGCACACCTCAGGGGCGGGAGGCTTCTGAGGTGTGTTCAATTTTGTCACAAACACACCCGTTTGTTGGCACTTTTGCCTGTTTAATAGTGATGGTGCTGAGTGTTAATTTTATGGTATGAAAGTAGTAAGAGTACAATATACCACACGCCCCGAATTTGTGGCAACCAATCAACGCAACATAACTGCCATTGTTGAAGAATTAAAAACCTTAAATCATCCCGGTATCAAGTATACGGCGTGGTTATTGTCCGATGGTAAAACATTCATGCATTTTGACCAGCTCGAAAATGAAGAGGCCCACCTTGTATTACAGGGGCTGGCTTCGTTCCATAAATTTGCTGACGAACTTGAGGCCAGTGATTTAGAAGTCGAACCTAAGCTTGAGCTGCTTTCGCTTGTGGCGTCTACTGAGACCTATTTTTAATGCTCTGAAACTACTGTTTGCCGATTGGTAAAGCCGTTTCTGTTTTCGCAGCCTTCATCACGAGTTTGGTTTCCACTTTGCCAATAGCAACGACTGCGAAAAGCCGGTTCATCAAAAAATCATAGTATTCTTTGCGGTCTTTTACGGTTACCTTAAGGATAAAGTCAAAATCACCGGTGAGATGATAGCATTCCAACACTTCCGGGAGTTTAATGATCTCGCTTTCAAAATGGCTTAAGCTGTGCTGGCTGTGGTCCTTCAGTTGCACATGCGTAAAGGTCATGAAATCCAGTTCAAGCTTTTCATGATCAAGCACCGCAACATATTTTTTTATATAGCCGCGTTCTTGTAATGAGCGGATCCTATTATTAATCGGTGTAGTGGTTTTGTTAAGCTTAAGGCCTATCTCCTGACCGGTAAGGCGCGCATTTTCCTGCAAAAGCTGGAGTATGCGGATATCTGTTTCATCGAGCTGGTTGAGCATAAGAGTTATAAAAACTAAAATATAAGCTTTAAATATTTATAAAAAGTTCTAAAACCTGTTTTTAAGAATGTTTTTAGTCTTGAAAACCAAATTTTAAGTGTTGTGTGGATTATGAGATTGTGAATATACAATTTTACATCGTAATACTATGAAGCACGACAAAAAACAACCATCTCCGGTAATCCTTGTTACGGGTGCCCGAGGGCAGATCGGTACCGAACTGGTTGCCGCTTTAAGAAACGTTTATGGCAGGGAACAAATAATTGCCACCGACTTACATGATGCTGCGGCAATCCCGGATTTAGAGGGGCCATATCATCAGTTAAATGTATTAGATAAAGATGAGCTGGAAAACCTGGTTGCTACCTATGGAGTAACTCAAATTTATCACCTTGCAGCTACCTTATCTGCCAAAGGAGAAGAGGCCCCGCTAAAGGCATGGCATCTGAACATGCAAAGCCTGCTCAATATATTGGAAGCAGCCAAAGATCATAAATTGGATAAAGTGTTCTGGCCGAGCAGCATTGCCGTATTTGGGCCATCAACAGCACGTAAAATCAGTCCGCAGGATGCTTTGCTTGACCCGCAAACGGTTTATGGTATCAGTAAGGAAGCTGGTGAACAGTGGTGCGCCTATTACAGGGAGCATTATGGGCTGGATGTGCGCAGCCTGCGTTATCCAGGATTGATCAGCTACAGCGCCCCGCCTGGCGGCGGCACCACAGACTATGCAGTAGCTATATTTCACGAAGCTTTGCAGAATGGATGTTACGATTGCTACCTGAACCCCGACACCGCATTACCTATGATGTATATGGATGACGCGGTAAGGGCTACGCTTCAACTGATGAACGCGCCTGTGGAAGCACTCAAAGAACGCGGAGCATATAATATCGGTGCTTTAAGTTTTACACCTGCCGAACTTGCCGCAGAGTTGAAAAAGCACCTGCCCCATTTTACCATTAGTTATAACACAGATAAGCGCCAGTCTATTGCAAACTCGTGGCCGGCCGGTGTTGATGATGCTGAGGCAACACGCGACTGGAGCTGGTATCCTGAATACAACCTTGCTGCTATGGCAGCAGATATGCTTGGTCATTTGGCACTTGTTTATAAAAATAACAGCAACACTGCAGCAGTGAGTTAAATAAGGTTTTAATGAGAGACCTGAATATTACCCAATCGATCACAGCCCGGGATGCTGCTTCGCTGGAAAAGTATTTTAGTGATATTACCCGCGAGCCAACTATCAATACGGAAGAAGAAGTTCTGTTAGCCGGGAAGATCCGGCAGGGAGATCTGTCGGCTTTGCATAGGTTGGTAAAGGCCAATCTGCGTTTTGTGGTTTCCGTGGCAAAAAAATATCAGCACCAGGGCATGCCCATGGGCGACCTGATAAGCGAAGGTAATTTGGGTTTGCTTGAAGCCGCGAAACGGTTTGACGAAACCCGCGGCTTCAAATTTATATCTTATGCAGTTTGGTGGATCAGGCAACGAATTATGGAAGCACTGTTGGATAAAACACGGATGATCCGACTGCCTGCCAATCAGGTGGATATGATTGTACATGTTAACAGGGCTACAGGGGTTCTGGAACAAAAACTTGAACGACTGCCTGTTCAGGATGAAATAGCGGCATTCCTGGAAACTGCTGAATGGAAAGTAAAAGAAGCTTTGCAAGCTGCTCCTTTTACTCATTCGTATGATAAAGCTGATACGCCCGGCAATGAGGGATATAGCCTGCTTGATCGGTTACATACTGATGAACCTGGAATAGAGGCCCTTTTGGAAGCCTTTCAACTTAAACAACAGCTTGATGATTTGCTCGGCAAGCTAAACGATGCCGAACGATCTGTTATATTTTATCATTATGGCCTGAACGGACACAGCGAGCTCTCGGCCCCCGAAATCGGTAACCGACTTGGTATTAGCGCAGAAAGAGTTAGGCAGCTAAGAAACCGGGCAATTGATAAGCTTAGGGAAAGTGCTAATTTGAAAAAGCTTAAAATTTAAGATAAGCAGGCAGGGATTTTATTTTCTGTGTCTTAATTTCTTTCAGTACTTTACTCCTCATGAATTTCACCAGTTCATTGTTCAGGGTTAATTTGCCGACTAAAATAAATTCTTGAACCATTTATCTTGCATCTGCTGAATTAAGCAAACGTTTGCGCTAAATTAAGATCGCAGGAAATTAGGCATTACTATTTAACCTTTATAATTTAGAAGCTTAAAAACATCATGGTCGGTACACTTATACACGGTCAATCATGTTCAACTCTACAATTGCAAATGAAAAAAATACTCCTCTCTTTATTACTGCTAACCCTCACAACTTCACAGGTTTTTAGCCAGGCGAAACATAGTTTTAAAATTGCTGATGGTAATTTTATTTATGATGGAAAACCTATCCAGATCCACTCAGGCGAAATGCATTTTGCAAGAATTCCTAAAGCTTACTGGAAGCAGCGCCTGCAAATGCTCAGGGCAATGGGCATGAACGCTGTTGCTACTTACGTTTTCTGGAACCATCATGAAGTTAGTCCGGGTGTATGGGACTTTAAAACGGATAACCGCGATATCCGCGAGTTTGTAAAAACCGCACAGCAGGAGGGCTTAATGGTAATATTAAGACCAGGCCCCTATGCATGTGCCGAATGGGAATTTGGCGGCTATCCGTGGTGGCTCCAAAATGATAAACAATTGGTTATCCGCAGTAAAAACGATCGTTTCCTGGACTCCTGCAAAACTTACATTAACCAGTTGATGGGGCAGGTTAAAGACCTGCAAATAACTCATGGCGGGCCAATAATTATGGTTCAGGCCGAAAATGAATTTGGATCATATGTAGCCCAGCGTAAGGATGTGCCGCTTGCCGATCATAAAATTTACAGCGCAGCTATAAAAGACCTGCTTTTAAAAGCGGGCGTTGATGTGCCATTGTTTACTTCTGATGGCGACTGGTTGTTTGAAGGCGGCGTAATTAAAGGGGCATTGCCAACTGCCAATGGCGAAGGCGATACCAAAAATTTGAAGAAACTCATTAACCAATATAACGAAGGTAGAGGCCCTTATATGGTGGCCGAATATTATCCCGGCTGGCTTGACCATTGGGGCGAGAAATTTGAAAAAGTATCAGAAACATCGGTAATCAAAGACCTGGAGAAGTACCTGAAAGATACCGTATCATTTAATATATACATGGCACACGGTGGCACCAACTTTGGTTTCACAAGCGGTGCTAATTACGACAAGGAACATCAAATTCAGCCGGATATTACCAGCTATGATTACGACGCTCCTATTAGTGAGGCAGGATGGGTAACTCCCAAGTTTACAGCTATCCGCAACCTTATGAAAAGGTACGCAGCCTATGCCATTCCTGAAGTGCCCGCGCAGATCCCTGTGATCGGGATCCCGGCTATTAAGCTTACCAAAACAGTCGATTTGCTGGAGATGGCGAAAGCCCAGCAGGCAGTAGAAAGCGATACCCCACAAACATTTGAAGCGCTTAATCAGGGCCATGGTTATGTATTATACAGCCGTAAATTTACCCAACCTGTCAGCGGCACTTTAAACCTGGAAGGTTTGCGGGATTATGCAACCATATATGTAAATGGCGAAAAAGTTGCGGAGCTTAACAGGCAAAGTAATAAATTCAGCTGCCCTATAAATATTCCTTTTAATGCGCGTTTGGATATTTTGGTTGAAAACCTTGGCCGGATCAATTACGGCGGCGAGATCATTCACAATCTTAAAGGAATCATCAGCCCGGTGAAGATTGACGATCATGAAATTACAGGCAACTGGCAAATGTATAAGCTGCCCATGGATAAAGCTCCTGCGCTTGGGGCAGGCACAACAAACACAGCCGGCCATCCAACACTTTACCAGGGAACATTTGACCTGAATAAAGTGGGGGATACCTTTTTAGACATGAAGAATTGGGGTAAAGGCATAGTATTCGTAAACGGCATCAACGTTGGCCGCTATTGGAAAATTGGCCCGCAGCAAACGCTTTATTTACCAGGCTGCTGGCTTAAAAAGGGTACAAACAGCGTTGTTGTGCTTGATCAGTTGAATGAAACTCAACAAACTGAAATCACTACAGTAACCGTACCGGTATTAGATGGCCCGGTAAGTAAATAATATAATTTAACTTAAGCAACGACGGCAGGAAATTATCCTGCCGTCGTTTTTATGGCTGTTATTCAGCAGGGTTGGGTTTTTGTATTAACTATTACTATTTAAACATGGGCGCAATTTAACCTATTGTTTATATCAATAGATAAGCCTTAATAATAGTTCTAAATATTCGTACGGGTTGTTATATTCACACTTAATTATGAAATCCTTAAGTTAGGTTAAGGAAAATAAATCCTGTTTCATATTCCCGAGCAAAACAAATTTGCAAGCTTTTGATTTGATAATAAGTGCCGTAAATCAATGAAGATCAGTAAGATTCTATACGTTATACTTATATTATTGATCGGAACCATAGTAAGGGTATCTGCACAAAATAACTATGTAGCCGCGGTGCACGGCGTACTCGACCTTCGCAATCAGCCTGTCAACGATAAAATTGAACTGGCTGGAAACTGGCTGTTCTACTGGAACCAATTGATAAATCCCAATGACACTACTGCTATTAAGGACAGGCTTTTGGTTGAGTTTCCGTTTAAATGGAGTGGGTATACCTGGCGGGGCAAAAGGCTACCTGCGTTTGGCTATGGTACTTACCGGCTCAAAGTTTTACTTCCCCAGAAGCACGGCGAATTAAAGCTGGCCATGCCTGATGTTTACAGCGCATACAGGCTTTATATTAACAAAAAGTTAGTATCGTCAAACGGGAAGGTAACTACTTCCGGAAAAGGATTTGAAGCACATTGGGAATATCATGCTGTTGATCTGCCCAACATTGATACCATCAATATCACACTGCAAATTTCTAATTTTATACACAGTAAAGGAGGGATCAGTAAACCTATATTCATAGGGCCTGCAGAAAGAATTGACCTGGCCCGGCATCGTGCCGAAGGTATTGACCTGATGCTGACAGGCTGTTTATTAATGGGCGGGCTATTTTTCCTTGGCTTATACTTGCTGGGCAGTCGCGACAAAGCCATTTTACTTTTTGCCCTGTTCTCTATAGTTTATAGTTACCGGATCATAGGTACAGATAACTATGTGCTGCACACCTTATTGCCCGATATTAACTGGTACGTAACAGCCCGGCTGGAATATATGAGCTTATTTTCAGGAATAGGCTTGTTCGGCCTTTACACGTTATACTTATATCCGGCAGATGTAGATCGCCGGGTTGTAAATGTTATTAATGGCATTTGCTTTTCGTTCACTTTAATGACATTGTTTAGTCCTCCCTGGATTTTTACCCAGTTAGTGAACCCTTTTTTAGCAGTGATGCTGTTTTGCCTGGTTTATATTCCATATGTATACTCAAAAGCATGGCGCAATAACAGGCCCGGATCTGTTTATGCTTTAATGAGCGCGTTTGCTTTAATGTCAGTATTTGCGATATCGCTTTTTCATTACTGGGCATTAATACCTCCGCTGCAACTGGTTAGCTTTTTAGGATATATCGCTTTTTTCTTTTTGCAGTCGCTTGTGTTAGCGCACCGGGTATCATTTGTATTGAAAAAGGCAAGGGCCGAAGCCGAACAGGGTTTAAAAGTTAAAAGTGAATTTTTGAGTACGATGAGCCACGAAATCCGGACACCGCTTAATTCGGTAATAGGGATGAGCCATCTGCTGCTTAAGAACGAGCCACGCAAGGATCAGATCGAACATCTCGACGTTATGCTTTTTTCGGCTAATAACCTTTTGGCAATAGTGAATGATGTATTGGATTATAACAAGATAGAAGCCGGGAAAATAACTTTTGAAAACATAGAGATGGACCTGGCTGCAATTGCCCGCAATGTAGTAGGTGGTTTGCAAACAGTAGCACATGATAAGGATATAACCCTGAAGCTTGATTTTGATAAGAGATTGCAGCATAAACTGCTTGGCGACCCCACCCGCTTGTCGCAGGTAATTACTAACCTCGTTCATAATGCCATAAAGTTTACCCCAAGCGGCGAGGTAGTGTTAGGTATTGAGGTGAAAGAACAAACCGAAACCACAGCCACGTTAATGGTGTTTGTTAAAGATACCGGTATCGGTATCCCCCGTGGCAAACAGAAACTCATATTTGAGCGCTTTACCCAGGCCGATTCGTCCATATCACGCAGTTTTGGTGGGACAGGTTTAGGTCTTGCAATCAGTAAAAAAATATTGGAGTTACAGGAGTCGTCTTTACAATTGATTAGTGAGGAAGGGGTAGGTTCGGTATTTTATTTTATTAAAACCTTTGAAAAAGCCGGTAAAATATCAGAGGCGGTTAATGTTAACGTTAAACCCGATGCAAATGATAAGCTCCTGAGCGGGATCTCTATTTTGCTGGTTGATGATAACCCGATGAATGTGCTGGTAGCGCAAACTTATTTAAAACGCTGGGGGGCTATTACTGATGTGGCAACCAACGGACAGGAAGCACTTGACAAGCTGGATACGTTAAAACATCGCCTTGTGCTGATGGATTTGCAAATGCCTGTGATGGATGGGTATGAATCCACAAAAAAAATGAGATTGAACGGCATAAGCATTCCCATTATAGCCCTTACCGCCAATCTTCCCAAAGATGTAGAGGACGAAGCTTATAAAACAGGTTTTGATGACATTGTGATGAAACCTTTTTTACCCGATGAGCTGCATAGTAAAGTATTACATCACGTTTTTAAGCAGGAGCATGTATAAGATCTTCCTGAATCAAACTCTCTGTTCGTTTTTTAAATAAAAATTCATTTGCTCATAGGGGTAAAATGATCCTGGCGTGTTTCAGGATAAATTTTACTAAAATGAACAGATTAGCTTCCTTATTACTTCTTATTACTTTTATTTACTCTCCCGATAATAATTGGGCCAGGCGGATAATTGAGGAGAATAAATGGATAAACATCCTTACAACCATTAATTACCGCATTAAGATTTAATTGAATGTTAACCCAAACTGATGATATTTTGGATATAAATAGCGAACAATTGATCCCGCTGCTGCTCTCGGGCGATGAAGCAACCTTTGAAAAGGTTTATAAGCACTTCATCAGGCCGTTACATGTGTATGCTATCTCTATTTTAAGAGATGAAGATACGGCGAAGGGGATGGTACAAAACGTTTTCATGCGGCTCTGGGAACGCAAAGAGCGGCTGAATTTCACCGGCTCGATAAAGGCCTACTTGTATGGCGCGGTTTATAACGAATGCCTTAATAACCTGAGGCACCAGAAAGTAAAGGTTAATCACCAGCAGCATGTACTGTATATGACGAAGGATAAAGTTGATGGAAGCGCCGGCGGTATGGAGCTGCTTGATCTCAAAGAAAAATTACAGCAAGCCCTAAACGATTTGCCCGAAAAATGTCGGACGGTATTTCAGCTAAGCAGGTTTGAGGATTTAAAATACCAGGAAATTGCCGACGAATTAGGCATCTCCATAAAAACAGTAGAAAACCAGATGGGCAGAGCCCTGAAAACATTACGGCTCAAATTAGTTGATTACCTGCCGTTGATCATTTGGCTTATCAGCCGGGCTTTTAATATTATTTAACATGATGGACGATTTATTAACCAAATACATGCTGAACGAAACCACGTCGGTTGAGAATGAAACCATCAACCGCTGGCTTGGCGAAAATGACGATAACCGAAAGTATTTTGATCATTTTAAACTGATCTGGGATACCAGCCGCGAACTTAAAATAGAAAGTAAGCTTGATCCTGATGCTTCATGGGCTGAATTTAAACAGCTGTCACAAAACAGGGGGGAGGCATCGGCTACAATTAAATCTTTAAAGCCGGCAAACCGCTGGCTTAAAATGGCTGCTATGTGGCTGGTTATATTAGGGAGCGCGGGAATATTGTATGCGGTGCTTAAACCCGGTAAGCCCAATATGCTCACGTTAAAAAGCGGCAACATGGTTCGCAAGGTTACTTTAGCCGATGGCTCATTGATCACCATGAATAAAAACTCGGTATTGAATTACCCTGACAGATTTACCGGCGATACCAGGGAGATTTCGTTAAAAGGAGAAGCTTTTTTTGATGTGGCGCATGATAAATCAAAACCATTTATGATCCACGTAAATGACCTGGTTGTGAAGGTGGTAGGTACATCGTTCAATATTAAAACTACCGGCCCCAATACCGAGGTTATTGTTGAAACCGGCGTTGTGCAGGTAATTCAGCAGGAGATAGTGGTGAAACTAAAACCTAAGGAGAAAGCATCGGTACAAAGTGGCCGCCTGCAGAAAGGCAGCAGCCAGGATGAGCTATATAATTATTATCGTACCCAAAAGTTCGTAGCCAATAAAACACCACTGTGGCGGCTTGTGGATGTGCTTAATGAAGCCTATCACGCAAATATTGTGATAGATAATAAAAAACTGGCTAACAGGACTATAACAACCACATTTAAAGCAGGTTCACTTGATGGGATTTTAGAGGTCATAAGCAAAACCCTTGGCGATGTTAAAGTGATCAAAAAACCTCATCTCATCATAATCAAAAACTGATGGAAAAGAAACTAAATATATTATTTTATATAATGCTCGTATTGGCGGGCTGCCTGCTCATTACCAACGCGCTTGCACAGGATAACCTGAACCGTACTGTAGCGCTCAATGTTAAACAAAAAAAGATAGCCGAGATACTGACCATTATCGGCGAAAAAGGCAAGTTTTATTTCTCATACAGCAATGATGTCATCAAAACCGATAGTGTGGTGAGCATAGTATCATCCGGGCAAACGATCAAAAACCTGCTTGATGAGCTGTTTCATGGCAGGGTTGATTATAAGGAGTCGCCGGGGTATATTATACTCCGGCCTACGCCGTACAGGTTAGCTCTTGTGCCTGATACCCTGGCCGGGCCAGGCAATGTTTATTACATCAGCGGTTACGTGTATGATGATATCACCGGCAAAAAACTTTACAATGCCAGTGTTTATGAAAAAAATTCGCTGGAATCAACCCTTACCGATCAGAACGGTTACTTCCAGCTCAAAATAAAAGCCAATGGTATGATTACGCTTAATGTGAGTAAGGAGCTATATCGTGATACCAGTATCAATTTTTTAAATAATGTAAACGTATCCATAAAATCACGCGAATATTATTACAGCGCCGATGCCGCAAATTCAAAATCAGACAGGAGCTGGTTGGGCAGAATGTTCCTTTCATCCGGCCAGAAAATACAGAACCTTAATTTAGGCGGTTACCTTTCAACGGTTCCGGTACAAACCTCGCTTTTACCAAGTTTAGGAAGCCATGGTATGATGAGCGGACAAATAGTCAATAACTTTTCGCTCAATATTTTAGGGGGGTATAACGGTGGCGTTAATGGCGTTGAACTTGGGGGACTGTTTAATATCAACAAACAGGAAGTTAAATATGTACAGGCGGCCGGGCTCTTTAATATTGTTGGGGGTAACAGCAAAGGCGTTCAACTGGCCGGCATTAATAATAACGACCAGAAAAACATAGAAGGTATCCAGGCGGCGGGCATATATAATATGGTAAAAGACAGTCTTAAGGGTGTTCAGCTTGCCGGGATCTTTAACCACGTGAGCAATAGCAAAGGTATCCAGGCGGCAGGTATTTACAATTACACCCGGAAAAACAGCAACGGGTTTAGTATTGCGGGGATAGCCAATGTTACAGGCAACGAAGCAAGCGGAATACAGGTAGCAGGAATTTTTAATAAAGCCCGGGTGATAAAGGCGTGTCATTTGCTATGGTAAATATTGCGGATACGCTCGATGGTTATGGTATAGGCTTGCTAAATATTTCGCGTAATGGATATGCCAAAATTGAGGTATACACTAACGAGATCGCTACGACAAACATCGCCTTTAAATCGGGGAATGCTAAACTGTATTCCATCATTTCAGGCGGCGTTAATTTTACGGACAAGCATGTTTATTACAGCGCAGGTTTTGGCTTGGGACACGATTTTATCTTCAATAATAACATGTCACTATCGGCCGAGGGCTCAACGCATTTGTTGTTGGCTAAAGGATGGAAAAATCAAAATCAGATAAACCGGGTAAGTGCGTTGCTAAATTTCAGGGCAGGTTCAAAAATTAGCTTCTTTGCAGGGCCGTCATTTAACGTTTACACCAACTACGGCCGTCATGCCGGAGACAGCGATATTCAGCAGATCATAAAAAGCAAACCCGGTTTGATTGATTGGGGCAATCGTACAAAGGGTTGGATCGGTTGGTCGGCCGGTATTACGATATTGTAAGTGTGCTTTAATATGTCCAAATTTGTACAAACCAATAATCACCTGATGAAAAAACTCCTTTATCTCATTTTACTCTGCGCACCGTCGGTTTGTTTTGCCCAGGAGGCAAATAAAAATGTGACTTTTTTAAACCCATCTACAGTAGGTAAGCCTTTTGGCTATTCGCACGCTGTAATTGTTGATCTTGGTAAAAACAAAATGGTGATCATGTCGGGCCAGGTTGGTTTGGATCAGGCTGGTAAGCTTGCCGGTAATGGTGATCTGGCCAGCCAAACTGAACAGGTTTTTACGAATATCAAAAACATTGTTGAGGCCGCAGGCGGGACTATGAATGACCTGGTTGAGTTGAACTATTATATCATAGATGCATCGCAGGTACAGGTAGTTCGTAATATAAGGGATAGATATGTGAATACAAAGCAACCACCGGCAAGTACACTGGTGCAGGTAAGCAAGCTTTTCAGGGATGATATTTTAATTGAGATAAAAGCGACGGCTGTTATCAAAAAGAAGTGAGGTTAATATTAAGCCTACGAAGTTTTAAAAACTTCGCAGGCTGATTTACGTGTTACCATTTTTTATTGACAACCCTTGCTGCCTTTACCTGTGCAATATTGAGTAAAAAGGGCTTGGCCATTAATTTTTAAAAACCGACGACAGGTTTCCTTGTCGCCGGTTTTTATGCCTTGTTTATACCTGTGACGCAATACTTGTAAGTGATTATGATAATAAAATGACAGCTTTTTTTAGTCCGTTATTATTTCTTATAGGTGATTTTGTAAATATTTCCAGCCACATCGTCGGTAACATACAGTGAGCCATCCGGGCCTTGCGCCAAGCCGCATGGACGGTGGGCCGCAGCACCTGAAGCTGTATTAGCAGCAGAGCCAGAAAAGCCATCGGCAAAAACTTCCCACTGACCTTCAGGCTTGCCATCTTTAAATGGTTGAAATACCACGAAGTAACCGGCCTGCGGTTCAGGTGCGCGGTTCCATGAGCCGTGAAAAGCTATGAATGCACCATTTTTATATTTCGCCGGGAACTGATCGCCGGTGTAAAATAACAGGCCATTAGGGGCAAGGTGACCAGGATAAGCAGCAGCGGGGTCGATAGCATCTTTTCCGCCTTCAATCTTACCGTCGCCGCCATATTCAGGCATTAGCATTTTTTTATGTTGTTCCTGATCGTAGTACATGTAAGGCCAGCCTGCGTTATCACCCTTTTTAAGCGCGTACATACACTCGGCAGGTAATATGGCCGATTGTTTAGCAGTGAAATACTGTGGATAGAATTCAAACAGCTGGTCGCGGCCGTGCTGCATTACAAAAAGCTGGTTGTTTTGCTGGTTCCAGGTGATGCCTACAACATTACGCAAACCGGTGGCATAACGTATACCATCGCCATAATGCTGGTTCAATTTATCTGCTTTAAACTGCCAGATACCGCCGGCCGAATCTAATATAGGGCAGCCCTTTTGGCCGGGAGAACCTTTTTTACGGTCTTCAACCTGGCAGGCATTTGAGTAAGCGCCAATGTTTACGTAAATGTTGCCATCGTTATCAAGCGTTATGGCCTTAGCTTCATGCTCATGACGGCTAATAAGACCGGTCACTATTTTTTCAGGCTGATCAGGATTGATGACCTCGCCCTTGTCGTTCAGTTTATAGCGAAAAACTTCCTCATCTGAGGAGGCGTATAAATATCCATTTTTTATAGACATACCCGTACCGCTGTAATCTCCAAAGCTGTTTTTAACAGCAGCCTTACCACCATCTTCATGCAGCATTAAAATGCCTTTGTTGTTTTTAACGTTGGTAAGTTTTACATAGATATCGCCTTGTGGTGTAATGGCAATATGGCGGGTACCACCAAGTTTTTCGGCAATAATGCTGGCGCTAAAACCTTCCGGGGTTTTAAGGCCCGCGTTTTCTGTTGTTGAAGCAGGGGTAGAAGTGCTGTCGGCAGTTTTCTTTGAGTCGTTGTTGCTTTTGCAGGCTGTAAAAAACATAAAGCCCCCCATAGCAACTACAGGCAGTATGGAATGTAATAATTTGCGGTTTTTCATAGTAATTGATTAAAGGTTATCAAATTAAGTAAATATACCTATAATCCTAAAATCTGTTTTGTAGTATTAAAGTGACACTTTCATTTTTATTATAAGCCCGGCTAATAAAATTTGGTTACAATAGATTGTTGTAATGTTTTCTCGAAATAAAGTTTGGCTAAAGTAATCCCGTATAAAAGATTGTACTAATCAACTAATGTTTTAACATATAAAGCAATGTCCGGTTAAACCATTGCTGACAGATATCGTCCTAACTATATAAAATTTACAATTATGAAGCATTTAGCCATATTATCAGCAATAGCAGCCGGAAGCTTATTTATCAGTAAAGCCAACGCTCAGGTATCTATACAATTTGGTATCAATATCCCTGCTCACCGTGTTTACGTACCGGCCCCTCCGCCACCTGTGGTTGAAGAGCAGCCCGTTTATGACGATTACGATAACGTAAACGTTAGTGACGACGATGATTATTACTATTTACCGGAAGTAGAAGCATATTATAATGTAGGAGCAGGATGTTACTACTACAATGATGGCAGCCGCTGGGTAAGCTGTGCCTACCTGCCAGGCGCCTACCGGGATTATAACTGGCGTACTGCTGTACGATACGAGGTAAGAGCGCCACGACCATACTTGCGTCACGATTTTTACAGGCAAAGGTGGGGCGGTTACATGGGCGATCGTGGTAACTGGGGACACCGTTTTGACAGAAGGCCTGCTAATGGCTATGCTTATCGCCCGGGTTGGGGTGGTGACCGTGGAAACTGGGGCAGAAGACCTAACCCATATGATAACCGCGGTAACTGGGGAAGTGGCAGGGATAATCATAACTGGGGCAACGGTAATCATGACCGTGGTAATTGGGGTAATGGAAACCAATCTAACAATAACAACCATGGTAATCATGGTGGATGGGGTAACGGACAGCCTAACAATGGCAACAATAATAACCATGGCGGTCATGACAATCGCGGCAACTGGGATGGCCGACCATCAAACGGTGGCAGTTATGGCAGAGGTAATAGTAGCGAACGTTTTTCTCAAAATGGAAACCCAGGCCGGGGCATGCGCAGATTTTAATATTCTAACTCCCTATATATTAACTGAAAGGTCGCCTGTTATGGGCGATCTTTTTTGTTTTAAATATAGTTGTCCGTTTTTAAGTTATCCGGCATTCATTAATTAATAGGCAATATAAACCATTTATTATCTACTAAACCTGTTTAGCATTACCATTTATATTATATATTTGGTTTTAAAATACTAAATCCTTGAAGAAGAAATTATCTATAGTTGACATTGCCAATAGCCTTAATATATCTAAAACTACGGTATCTTTTATCCTTAACGGTCGCGCTCAGGAAAAACGTATCAGTGATGAACTGGTAAAACGCGTATTACAATATGTAAAAGAGGTAGGGTACAAACCAAATTCGTTAGCCAAAAGTTTACGCACCGGCAAATCAAATATTATTGGCTTGCTGGTACAGGATATTTCCAATCATTTTTTTGCCACAATAGCCCGCCGCATAGAGGATCTTGCTTACCAAAACGGTTATAAGATCATTTACAGCAGTACAGATAACGATACTCAAAAAACCCGCGAACTGATAGCTATGTTTCGCGACAGGCATGTTGATGGCTACATTATTACCCCGCCCGATAATATTGAAGATGATATCAGCGATTTGATCAAAGACGGTTTCCCGGTGGTGCTGTTTGACCGCTACCTGCCTAAAGTAGCTACCGATTATGTAGTGGTTGATAACCTGTTCAGCACTTTTAACGCCACACAGTACCTTATTGATAAAGGACATAAAAATATCGCTTTTATAACTTATAGTTCTATCCAAACTCAAATGATAGAGAGGCTTGAAGGTTATGAAAAAGCCATGCACCAAAGCAAATTAAAGCCCAATATCACCGAGGTTGATTTTCACACTACTGTTCAGGAGATGCTTAAGTTAATGACAAACTTCCTGGAAAAAAATAAAGATGTCGATGCCATCCTGTTCGCCAATAATCATTTAGGCAAATGCGGCTTGAAGGCCATCCGGAAAGCAGGTAAAAATATACCGGATGATATTGCTTTGATCGCGTTTGACGATTACGAACTTTTTGAATTGTATACCCCGGCTGTTACCGCTATTGCCCAGCCCATTGATGAAATAGCCGATAATGTGATCAAGCTGCTGATGGAAAGGCTTAACGCCACAACTCCAGAGGAGAAAAATCAACATATAACATTAGCAACCGAACTAATTATCAGGGATTCATCAAACTAATGAACTGTTTTGCAGGATGAATTCAGGGCGATGGTATACCAGGTCCTGAACGATTGATCATTTCAATTCATCCTGCAAAACTGCCCATACGTTGTTGGCTACAATCTTCGCACCCTGAGCGGTAGGGTGGATGCCATCGCCCTGGTTAAGTGATGGTACTCCGCCAACGCCTTGCAATAAAAAAGGTACAAGGGCCATATTATTTTTTTTAGCCAGATCGGGGAAAATGTTTTTGAACTTACCGGTATAATCGGCGCCCATGTTCGGCGGTACCTGCATGCCCAGCAAAACAAGTTTAGCGTCGGGATATTTGGTTTTTACCTTATTTATTATGGACTGAAGATTTTTGGCGGTTTCGTTTACCGGGATCCCGCGAAGGCCGTCGTTAGCCCCAAGCTCCAATACAAAAACGTCTACTTTTTGCTTTAACAGCCAGTCTATCCGGCCATTGCCGCCTGCGGTAGTTTCGCCGCTTAACCCGGCATTTATTACTTTATACGGTAATTTTAACGAATCAACCCGGCGACTGATCACACCCGGAAATGCATCGGCAGGGTCATCGAGACCATAACCGGCAGTGAGGCTATCGCCAAAAAATAAAACTATTTTTTTTGAAGCCGAATCAGTTTTAGCAGTTTCTGTGGCAGCTTGCGTCTGATCATTGTTTGATGATTTAGCACCGTCGCCGCATCCTGCCATTGTGAGGGCTGCAAGCAAGATACCGCTTAATGTAACTTTGTTCATATAAAATAAATACAATGCGCTCAGGCGTTTGTTCTTAAAATTTCAAGCGGCGGCTTGTTTAACACTCCACGGCTGTTCAGTAAGCCAATAACAACAGTCAACAAACTTACTGTTAAAAATAGTATAAGTGCCGGTAATATGTTCACACTGTATGGTATCTCGAAACTATATTTTGCCAGGAAATAAGTGCCTGCAAATGCTATCAGAATCCCGGTTAAGGCCGACAAACTACCCAGAAACCAATACTCCAACGCTGTTATAGTGAATATTTGTTTACGACTTGCACCAAGCGTACGCAATAAAACACTTTCCTGGATGCGCTGGTATTTGCTGATCCGGACAGATGCTATCAGTACCACAATACCTGTTATAATGCTGAACACGCTCATGAAACGTATAACGTAGCTGATTTTGCTCAACAATTCATCAACAACGCTTAAAATTAACCCCAGATCTATTATCGAAACGTTAGGATAAGCCCTTACTACAATCTGCTGAAAAGCTGCCGATACTTTGTTTGATGATACATGTGTCATCAACACATGAAATTGTGGGGCATCCTCAAGTATTCCTTTTGGAAAAACCACCTGGAAATTGGTTTGCACCTTACCCCAGTTAACCTTGCGGATACTGGCAACATACGCCGGCATTTGTACGCCCTGTACATTAAATTCTATTTTGTCGCCAATTTTAAGGTTGCCCCGTTTGGAGAGGTTTTCTTCAACAGATACCGGGATTTCTTTTGCGGGATCGGCTTTGCCAATCCATTTGCCATCCAGCAATTTCTCTGATGATGTTAACGAATCTCTGAACGTTACACGGTACTCCCAGGCAAATACCCCATGCTGTATTTTTATAGTAGTATCTTTTGTAAGGTCGGCGGCCGTTTTACCATTAATTTGTTCAATACGCATAGTAACAATAGGCACTTGCTGCAGCACAGGTAGCCCCTGTTGCTTTGTTAACTGAACAACTCCCTTTTCCTGGCTGCTCTGAATATCAAACAGGATCATGTTTGATTGATTGCCGCTGGTTGAAAGATTAACCTGCTGTACCAATAATGTTTGCACGAAATAAAGCGTGCAAATAAACATGGTACTTAAACCAATGGATACGATAAGAATAATGGTTTGATTATTGGGTCGAGATAAGTTAGCAAAGCCTTGTCGCCACAGGTAACTCCATGAACCTTTTACTATTGCTTTAGTGATGCGCATTAATAGCCAGGCCGTTGCCGTAAGGATCATAAAGGCAATCAGAATTCCCATCGTAAACAGGATGCTTCCTGCCACGCTATCCAATTGCAAATAAGTAAAAGCTATTACAAAAATCAGTATCAGCAAATAAACCAGCCAGCGCAAAGGATCGCGTCTGTTACCACTTTCATCAAACGAGATGCGAAGCGTATTGAGCGGCGAAATATTGCGAACAGAGATTAAAGGCAGCAACGCAAATAGTATAGAGATAATGACTCCCAGTAAAATACCCTGCCCAATTGCCATCCACGAAATTTGTACGGAAATGGTAAACGGTAAAAAGTCTTTGAATACAAGGGGTAATAAGTGCTGAACAGCGGTCCCCAATATTGCCCCGGTAACAGAACCGATAATGCCAATCCCAACGATTTGTATCAGGTAAATCAAAAATGCTTCGGATGATTTAACGCCCAAACAGCGCATGATAGCTATTGACGCGATTTTTTCTTTTACATAAATATGGATTGCACTGGCTACACCAACGCAACCTAATAATAGGGCAACAAAACCAACTAAGGATAAAAAGCGGCTTAAGTCGCCGAAGGCTCGCCCCGTATTGTCTTTTTTTGTTTCGATGGTTTCAAAGCGCATCCCTGCCTTGTCAAGCATAGGATCGATCTTTTTCCCGATCTTATCTACATTAACCGACGAATTAAACTTATAATAAAAACTATAATTAACCCGGCTGCCAATTTTTACAAGCCCCGTTTGCTCCAGGTACTGCATGGGGATATAAACAACCGGGGCAATGCCCGCCATTACGCCGCTTTGGCCGGGTGCTTTATTCAGGATGCCGGCTATCTGAAAATTGAGATTACCCACTTTTACCGAATCGCCTACTTTGGCATCGAATTGCAGCATCAGGGTTTTATCAACCAGGGCCATTTTACCCTGTTTAAAATCGACCCCGGCAGCTTCGGGTGTGGTTTCCAAAGTACCATAATAGGGAAAACCTCCCTGTAATGCCCTGATCTGTACCAGTCGGGTGCCTTTAGTACGCGGAAAATAAAGCATGGACGCAAAGCTCCGTTCCTGCGAGCGTTCATCACCCAATGAATCGAGCAGGTGCTTCAATTTATCGTCAACCGGTTTGTTACCTGATACAGCCAGGTCGGCTCCGATCAGGGTTGCTGCCTGATCGTTCACATCATTTTGCACATTGTATTTGAACGAATAAATAGCCACCAGTGCCGCTATGCCAAATACAATGGCCGATATAAAAAGGAACAGTCTTGAACGGTTGCGCCTGCTATCGCGCCAGGCCATCCGAAACAGCCAGGGGATATTTATTTTTCTTTTGAAATCAACAGCGGTATTATCCATTAGCTTATCCGTTAATGGTTTTTTCGTCAGCAATAAGTTTGCCGCCCTTAATTCTGATAATGCGCTGGGTTTTGGCTGCCAGCTCAAGGTCGTGTGTTACCACCACGAGGGTAGTGCCGGCTTCCTTATTCAGATCGAAAATGAGTTTGATCACCTTGTCACTGGTTTCTGCATCGAGGTTTCCCGTAGGCTCGTCGGCAAAGAGGATCCGGGGGGCATTTGAAAAAGCACGAGCCAATGATACACGTTGCTGTTCACCACCCGAAAGCTGAAGCGGATAATGATGGCCACGTTCTGACAACCCCACCTTATCCAAAAGATCTAAAGCCCTTGCCCGGATGTTTTTTTCGCCCCTGAGCTCAAGTGGCACCATCACATTTTCGAGCGCGGTAAGTGTTGGCAATAACTGAAAATTTTGAAATATAAATCCCACGTGTTGGTTGCGTACCTGTGCACGCTGATCTTCGGTAAGTTTATTGAGGGTAATGCCGTTGAGTTCAACAGTACCCGAAGTTGAGCGGTCGAGCCCGGCGCAAAGCCCGAGCAAAGTAGTTTTCCCGCTGCCTGATGGCCCAACTATAGCATTGGTTGAACCTGCCGCCACCGAAAAATTTATTTGATCGAGCACGGCGAGCGTACGACCGGCACTTTGGTATGTTTTACTTAAATCAGAGATATTGAGGATATTGTCCACAGATGTTTTTTTATGGTATAGATACAAAAAAGCCGGGGTTGTTACCAAGCCCGGCCGTTGAATGCCCAAGTATTATGCCATCTTTACTTTTAACTGACATTGAGTTTAAAGGCGGCTTTTCAAATCGTGTCGTATCTTGTTTTCCCACTCTTCTTTTAAAATACTCAGTACTATCGAGTCACGGCGGCTGCCATCGGCAAGAGGCGTATGATTTCGCAAAACGCCTTCAACTGTACAGCCAATGCTTTTCATGGCAGCTATGCTTCGCTGATTGCGGGCATCTGCCCTGAATTCCACGCGTTCCATCGCAAGTATATCAAAGGCAAATTGAAGCAGCAAAAATTTACAATGTTTGTTAAGGCCGCTACCCCTAAATTTTTCGCCATACCAGGTATATCCTAATTGGAGCGTTTGATGAGCTGGCTGAATATCATAAAAGCGGGTACTGCCTGCACATTCACCGCTTGCTTTATCAAAAATTATAAAAGGATATTCCTTACCTGTAGCGCGGCCATTAGCAGCTGCTTTAATATAAGCCCGCATGCCGACCTCGCCAGCGGCACTTGTGAGCGAATAATTCCAGGTATCGGGTTCGTTGATGGCAAAAGACAGCAGGTAGTTAAGGTCAGTTTCCTGTAAGGGGCGTAATAGTACCCTGTCGTCTTCTAAAACATAGGTTGCTTCGGGGTGGAATGCAGTGCTCATCGTTAGTTGTTATTACTGGTACTGAAGTTAAGCTTTATTGGCTATTGCAAGCTCATACATTTGGTCAAAAGGTTTATTTTTTAGTTCGATAGCAACAGTGGAGTTCCGCTGCTCACAATATTTGAGCATTTCATAGCAATCGGTTAAAATATCATCATCAACCCCTTTAAACGTCATCTCAACCACTTTGCCCGAAATTTTATAGTATTCATCGAGTGCGGCAAGGCCTTTCTGGTTTATTTTGATAAGCTTAGCCCGTTTATCATCAGGTGAGGTACGTTCATCTATTTTCTCTTCCCGGATGAGCCGGTTAATGACCTCCATACCGGTGGTTGTTTCGGCAAACATATAATTGATGAGGTCGCTTTTTCTTACTTCACCAAGGTGAAGCAAGCCGTTCAGGTAATAGAAACTTTCGGCAGGAGGGATGCCGATGTGGTTAACTGCCGACCGGAAATAAAGGGAATAAGCGCTTAAGATACGGCCAAGGGTTTTAAGCAGGTATGCGCCGTTCATGATGCGCTCACCTTTTTTGCCGGCTTGTTTAGGCTTTGGGCGTTGCTTTTGCAGGTAATATCTGCAAAATGCTTCTACAGTAGGTTGTTCGCTTACTTCTTCAAAAGCAGTCCATTCGTCAACTAATTGCACTATTGGTTTCATTTTATTCCGGTTTAGGTGTAAAATTATAAATTTATTTCTAAAATGTTTTAATTATTCCCAAATAGAAATATATTTGTCAAATTATGTCAAAATAGAAATATATGGAAAATGAGAATGGCTTACCGTTCCGTTCTGATTTATTTCAATAATTTTAGATTGAAATAAAAATGTTTTGCAAGCTCAGTCGTCAACCATAATAAAGACGCGATTTGAGATCCGCAAAAGAGAATTATAAATCAAAGATCATTATGCAACCTGATCCTACAAAAAAAACAAACAGTAAACCTCCCGGTGTATTTAGTTTGCTAAAACCATATAAAGGGCTTGTGGCGTTACTATTATTATTTGCATTACTGGGCAACGCCATGAACCTTTGGCTGCCTAAAATTATAGCTAACGGTATTGATGCCTACTCCAATCATCATTTTGTGATAAATGAGGTTATGGCCAAATTCCTGACGGCAACTATTGTGGTGTTTTTGTTTGCAGGCTTACAGGCAATTGTTCAAATATATGCATCTGAAAAAGTGGCACGTGATCTCAGGCAGCAACTGGCTGATAAAATATCCCGCCAAACCCATGTTTTTATCGAACAGGCAAATCCATCAAAACTGTTAACCAACCTTACTTCGGATATCGATTCGATCAAACTATTCGTATCGCAGGCTTTGGTTTCCATAGTATCATCGCTGTTTATCATTATTGGCTGCAGTGTGATGCTGCTTACCATTAACTGGAAACTTGCGTTGGTTGTGATCACTATTATTCCTATTATAGGCGGTACTTTTTTTTACGTTTTGAAAAACGTACGTGCTCTGTTTATGAAAAGCCGCGGTGTTATCGATCAGCTTAATAAGGTAATTAACGAGAGCATACTTGGCGCAGCACTCATCAGGGTGATCAACTCGCAGCAGTTGGAATACAATAAATTCCTTGCTGCCAATACCGAAGCAAAGGATTACGGCTTAAAGATCCTTGGTTTTTTTGCCGGCCTCATTCCCATTGTAACGTTTACCGCTAACATGGCAGCATTTACTATTTTGGTAATGGGCGGGCGTTTCGTAATCAGCGGCAGCATGACCCTGGGTAGTTTCGCGGCTTTCAACAGCTACCTGTCGTTATTGATATTCCCGATATTTATTTTGGGTTTTATGAGCAACCTGATAGCTCAGGCCACTGCCTCATTTACCCGGATCAGCCTGGTTTTGAATGCACCGGATGTCACCGATGGCGGTCCGTTGAAAGATACCCTGCGCGGTGATGTTGAACTCAGGAATGTTACCATAACCTACGGCCAGAAATCGGCGCTGAAAAACATCTCATTTAAAGTAAAGGCGGGATCAAAGATCGCAATCATCGGGCCTACATCTGCCGGTAAAACACAATTGTTGTACCTGCTTACAGGTTTGATCAATACTACGGCAGGCGAAGTGCTGTTTGACGGTAAAGCCCTTGCCGAATATGACAGCGAAACCTTTCACCGGCAGGTTGGCTTTGTTTTTCAGGACAGTATCATCTTTAATATGAGCATCCGTGAAAATATCGCTTTCAGTGATACCGTAACTGATGAATCGCTTCAAAAAGCTATTGAAACGGCCGAGTTAAGTACGTTTATCGATAACCTGCCCGACAAATTGAGCACCATTGTTTCTGAACGGGGTTCAAGCCTTTCGGGCGGACAAAAGCAACGCATTATGCTGGCCAGGGCACTTGCAGTTAATCCAAAGGTTTTGCTGCTTGATGATTTTACTGCCAGGATTGATAACAACACAGAAAGGAAGATCCTGGCTAACATCCAAAAAAATTATCCTGGCTTAACGCTGATATCCGTAACCCAGAAAATTGCATCTGTTGAACACTATGACCAAATCATATTATTGATGCAAGGCGAAATAGTGGCCAGTGGGGTACATGATGAGCTGATGAAAACGAGTCCGGATTATGTACAGATCTTTAATTCACAGCAAAGCACCAGCAATTACGAACAGGGTGTTAACCATTAAACATAAAGTTAACGACTGAAAAAATATTGATTACAATGAACTACGATCTTAACCAATTAGGTAAAAATCAGCCAAAAACTTCTACGCTGGCCGGGTTAAAAAAGCTGCTCCAGCTGATAGCCCATGAAAAGCGTACGCTCATCATTGCTTTTTTTGCCATCCTTGTTAACTCTACACTTAACCTGCTCGGGCCGCTTATTATTGGTCATACTATTGATAAATATGTGCAGCACAAGGATTTTAGCGGAGTTTTACATAATGCAGCTATTTTATTTTGTATGTACCTGGTAGCTTTATTTACCAGCTATAAGCAAACCACGCTAATGGGCGGGGTGGGGCAAAGGATGTTGTTTACCTTGCGCAATTCTATCTTTAATAAGTTACAGCAGTTGCCGGTAGCCTTTTTTAATCAGAATAAGGCAGGTGACCTGATATCGAGGGTTAATAACGATACCGATAAGCTTAATCAATTCTTCTCCCAGTCACTGATGCAGTTTATCGGCAATATCTCTATTATGATTGGAGCCGGTATTTTTTTGCTGGCTATCAATATTGAGCTGGGATCGGCTGCTTTATCTCCGGCGTTGGTGATCCTGTTTTTAACGCTGGTATTATCACCATGGATAAAAAGAAAGAACGCCGCCAACCTGAAAAGTACAGGTGCATTGAGCGGTGAGATCCAGGAGAGCATTAATAATTTTAAAGTGATCATCGCTTTTAACCGGCGCGATTATTTCAGGAAGCGTTTTGACATAGCTAACAATCAAAACTATAAAACAGCCATTGGATCGGGCCTGGCTAACAACGTTTTTGTGCCGGTATATGGTTTATTTGCCAGCATGGCCCAGCTTACCGTACTATGCTTTGGCATTTACCTGATCAGTAAAGGTATGTTCTCTATCGGGTTGCTGGTGAGTTACTTATCATATGCTACCAA
Source organism: Mucilaginibacter sp. SJ (assembly GCF_028993635.1). NCBI lineage: Bacteria > Pseudomonadati > Bacteroidota > Sphingobacteriia > Sphingobacteriales > Sphingobacteriaceae > Mucilaginibacter > Mucilaginibacter sp. SJ. The sequence goes on along the minus strand of NZ_CP118631.1, from coordinate 1,061,594 downwards.
TTTTTACAACCCGTTAAGGCAATTAGCTGCCTTATGGACAAACTTTCAGCTGGCGATGGCGGGCTGGGACAGGATCTCGCAGATCTTATCCCTTGAAACTGATTTACCGGTGCTGCAGGCAGGCATTAACGAACCTGATGCTGCTTTATTAGAGTTCAGGCATGTGCATTTCAGTTATGATGAAAGCCGGGAGATCCTCCATAATATCTGCTTTAAATTAGAGCGCGGCAAAACCTATGCCTTAGTGGGCCCTACAGGTGGCGGCAAAACAACAACTGCTTCACTAATAGCACGCTTGTACGACCCTACTAAAGGACTGGTATTACTTGGCGGAAAAGATATCAGGAGTTTTACGGCCGAGGAACGCAGCCGAAAAATAGGCTTTATTTTACAGGAGCCGTTCCTGTTTACAGGTACGGTAAGGGATAATATCCTGTATGGCAACGAGCTTTTTAAAGATCATACCAACGACGAAATGGAACAGGTGATCAGGGATGCTAACCTGGGCAGCCTGCTGGCAATTTTTGAGGAGGGATTGGACACCAAAGTTCTGTCAGGTGGCGATAGTATTAGTTTAGGCCAGAAGCAGCTTATTGCCTTTATGCGAGCTGTTTTACGCAACCCGGAAATTTTGATACTGGATGAGGCAACAGCCAACATTGATACCATTACCGAAAAATTGCTGAGCGACATTTTGGATAACCTGCCCAAAACGACTACAAGGGTAATCATAGCACATCGTTTAAATACGATTGAAAATGCTGATGAGATCTTTTTTGTAAACTCGGGTGAGGTGATCAGGGCCGGATCATTTGATGACGCTATGGATTTATTGTTGCAGGGAAAGAGGGTAAGCTGATCTTTCTTGGGATATGGATATGCGGTATCACGGTTTTGCCTTGTTTTTTATCCGGATTTGATAAATCGTTTTAAATTTTTGCCGATAAATTGCCGGCGTATAAAATAGTTGTCCGATCAACACTAAATAATTGCTAAATTATTTTTACCATTGCATATAAACTTAACCTAAGTTATGCATAAGTACAGCGGCGAAACGCGCATTTTAGTTGCGACAGATTGTATCATATTTGGATTCGACGGGGCAAATATTAAGTTATTGCTTGTTCAGCGTGGACTTGAGCCCGAAAAACACAAGTGGAGCCTGATAGGTGGTTTTATAAAGCCAACCGAATCACCGGAAGATGCTGCAAACCGTGTGCTTGAATTGCGTACCGGGCTTAAGAATGTGTATATGGAGCAGTTCCAGGTATTTGGCAAGCCAGAGCGTGATCCGGTAGAAAGAACACTTTCCGTTGCCTATTTCGCACTTATCGACATTCATAAATATGAGGCCCAGCTAAGCGAAGAATATCACCCCGAATGGTTTTTGCTGGATGAGATGCCCGACCTGATCTTTGACCATAATGAAATGGTGCGCCTGGCTAAAAGACAATTGCGTTATAAAGCAGCACTTCACCCGATTTTATTCCAATTGCTTCCGGAAAAGTTCACCATCCCGCAATTACAGGCCCTTTATGAAGGTGTTTATCAAACCAAGTTTGATGACAGGAACTTTAGCCGTAAGCTACTTTCAACAGGTTTGCTTGTAAAGCTTCCTGAAAAGGATAAGCTCTCATCAAAGAAGGGTGCGTTTTATTACAAGCTTGATCAGTCCCATTACGAAGAAAATTTTGAAAAGTTCCTGAATTTGGTACCTAACCCAGATAAGTTTTTTTAGCATGCGGGAGCAATGCATTTTAATATTTTAATGACGATGCCCTATTATTATTATTATAACCAATGAAACAAGGTTAGGACGTCGGTTGGTTATTAGTATCAAATGATACTTGTTTTATGGCGTGATGCGGGTTAAATACGTGAGGTCGTATCAGCATGCTTTTACTAATAACATATGCAAACAGTAGGATGTGCGTGATTAATTAAAAAAACAGTTAAGTGTTAACCCTGTAAAAATATAAATAATTGATTATTAGGTATTTGAATGTGTGATATTTAAAATGTGTTAAGTCGTGTTAACCCCTGTTTAGTTACGTTTGCCCTGTTTTAGCAAGTATTTTTTGAATTGCTATCAGTATCTTGCTGGCCGGGTTTTTAGATAGTGGTATTGGTACTGTTGATAAGGGAGATAGTTCAGAAAGCCATCGCCAAACCGTGTCAACGTGACGCCCTGAAATACACAATCCAATGCTCTTGAAGTTTATGATCTGCAGAAAGATCACTTTGAGCTTAGTTATAAATTAAACGTAGCTAATTATGAAATTGACCGGGCAATTAAACGGCTGGTTATTTTATATAATCATGCCGTATCAATTAAAGGTTTTTGTATTTTTAAAGGGTTAGTTTAATACTACAAAACCAAATCCAACTGTATACCTTTGAGCAAGATATTTTTTTTGCGGTCCTTAAGCCTCTCTTTTATTTTCATATGCATTGCTATTTGCACTAACGCGCAAGGTTCAAACCAGGGTACGGAGTTTTATACTGCATATATTGACCATGTTGATGGTGCAGCAGGCAATCCCGACGCATTAGGCAGGGGCAGCCAGATGGAACTTTATATAACTGCCGATGCAAATACATCTGTAACTGTTGAAGTTGCTGATGGCAGCTTTTCGGGTACCTACCAGGTTAAGGCAAATGATATATTAACGGTAGATATCCCTCCCGGAGCTTTTATTGGGAACCAGGGACAGTTTTTAAAGGGCATCCATATAATTTCGCTCAAACCCATCGCGGTTTACGCGCATATTTTTGCGCAAAATGTATCCGGGGCAACCCTTTTGCTGCCGGTAAATACCCTGGGTAAAGATTACCTCTCCATTAACTATAAACAAATATCAAACTCAAACAACGGTACAAAAAATACTGAAGGGGTGCCCTCATATTCAACCTTTGCAGTAATAGCTACAGAAGATAATACCACTGTTGAAATAACGCCCTCACAGCCGTTGCTGAACGGTATCCCCGCAAACCAGCCCTTTACCGTAAACTTAAAAAAAGGAGAGGTGTACCAGGGCTTATCGGCTACGGATTTAACCGGTACCCGTATCCGTTCAATTGTAAGTGCCACAAGCGCCTGCAAAAAAATTGCTGTTTTTTCGGGTAGTTCAAAAATAAGTATCGGGTGTCAGGGTGATAAGGGATCATCAGATAACCTTTTTCAGCAGGTTTATCCTTTAGCGGTTTGGGGTAAAAATTATATAACCGCGCCTTTAAAAACACGCAACTATGATATTTTAAGAATAGTACTTAGTTCGCCGGATACAAAGGTAACAGTAAATGGGGCAGCACCCCACGGAGGGTTAATTAATGGCCTTTACTATGAATTTACTTCAACTGCAACCAATGTCATCGCTGCTGATAAACCAATTCAGGTAGTGCAATACGCGGTTACCCAGGGCGACGGCTTAAATTGCCAGTTCATTAACGGAGATATCGGCGACCCCGAAATGATATATTTAACGCCTATCGAACAAACACTTGATCATGTAACGCTAAATTCAACCCCTAATTACCTGATCCAGAACGATTTTATTAATGTTATTATAAAAACAGCTGCCGTGCCTACCTTTTCGCTCGACGGGCAACCTTATACCCAGTTTTCACAAGTCCCCAACAGTATATATTCGTATGCCCAAATCAGCGTAAATGCAGGCGTGCATAATATCAGAGCGTCAGATGGATTTAATGCGATAGCTTATGGGTTTGGCAGAACAGAATCATATGGTTATGCTGCAGGTACCAATCTTAAAAACCTGAATGAGTTTATTGTATTACGAAACCCGGCAGACAATTCAACACACGCAAACGGCTGCACTGGCACTTATTATAAACTGCAATTGACGCTACCGTTTCAAACAAATAAAATTACATGGGATTTAAAAAATGGAACCCCGCCCGTTATTATCAATAACCCAATACCAACCGGTTCAACAGTAAAAGACTCAAAGGTGCTTTATACCTATGAATATCCGGGAGATGAGGTGTATAACGATGGTGACTACAGTGTAGTTGCTACCGTATTTAATCCCATTGCTGATGAATGCGGATCGAACGAAGATATTCAGTTTGATTTTAACATCGCAGTGCCGCCGGTTGTAAAGTTTAGTTTTGCAAATACCTGCTTCGGTAGCGACGTTAAATTTACCGACCAGTCAACATCGGGTACCCGGCAAATAAAAATATGGCATTGGGATTTTGGTGATGGAATAACTGATGTGGTACAAAACCCGGTACACAAGTATGCCCAGACAGGCGATTACCTGGTTACATTGTTTGTTACAAATGAAAATGATTGCGGAGAAACATCCGATCCGATAAAAATACATGTTTCAAAACCGCCGGTCGCGTCGTTTAGTTATTCATCGCCAGGCTGTACAGGTCAGGATGTTACATTTACGGATAACTCCACATCTGCCGAAGGAAGTATCATTAGCTGGCAATGGGACTTTGGTGATGGTACTCCTGTTGAAACCCTTACCAGTAAAAGTCCGTTTAACCATACGTTTAGTGAACCGGGAGATTATTTGGTTAAGCTCACCGTTACAAACGATAATGGTTGCACAAGTGGTATAACTCCGCAGGTTGTTAACATTTATCCTGTGCCAGTAGTTGATTTTTTATTACCCGATGCCTGTGAAGATGACTTTGCTCAATTTACTTATCAAAGCACAATTGCTGATGCCGCAGAAGCTGATTTTACCTACGAATGGAATTTTAACGACCCTAATGCAACACCAGCTAACCCGAATATTTTCCACGAGAAAAATCCTAAGCACAAGTTTTTAGCAGGTAATTACCAGGTTACACTTAAGGTTACTTCAAAAAATGGATGCTCTTCATCGGCTTCAAAGTCATTAACAATTAACGGCAGTAAGCCAAAAGCTGAGGTGATCGTCCAAAACCCGGCAGATTTATGCAGTGCACAGGAAGTGTTTTTTGAAAACCGGTCGTCCGTTAATTTCGGGGAGATCACCAGGCTTGAGGTTACTTATGACAGCAACGATCCATCAACTACCGTGGTTTATGATCACCCGGCTTTGGGATTAAAGCTAAGGCATAAATACCCTTTGTTTACTGCGGGATCACGCACTGTTACTTTACAGGCAGTAGCTTATTCGGGAACTTCATGTTCTGGTTTCGCAGAAGTTCCTTTCACGTTAAAAGCATCTCCCGTGGTAACCTTTGATCCTGCGCCTGTTTTTTGCATCGAGTCGCAACCATATAAGTTGATACCGAAGCTTAACGGCCCTGCAGGCTCCGGAGTATTTTCAGGAGCCGGGGTTAGTGCCGATGGCGTGTTTAATCCTGCTGTTTCCAATGCCGGCATATTTGATATCAGGTACATTTATAAGGCTGCTGATGCCTGTGCTGATACGGTTGTACAGCAGGTTAAAGTGGATGCGTCACCACTTGTTTCATTAGGACCGGATTTAACTATGCTTGAAGGCACAAAACGCGTTTTAAAACCCATAGTAAACGATAATAACTTAAGTTATAAATGGACACCGGCAACAGGCCTTGATCATGATGATGTGGCTTATCCTGTTGTAAGCCCGTCACAGGATATTACCTATCAGGTAGTGGTTACATCGGCACATGGATGCCAGGCTATGGCCAGCGTATCAGTAAAGGTTTTAAAGTTTTTAGTCGTTCCCAATGTGTTTACGCCTAATGGAGATGGGGTAAATGACATTTGGAATGTTAAATATTTAGAAAGTTATCCAAATAATAAGGTTGACGTATACAACCGATTCGGAGAAAAGGTATATTCGTCAATTGGTTATAGTGTACCCTGGGATGGGAAATACAAAGGCTTATATTTGCCTCCAGGGACTTATTATTATATTATTGACCCCAAAAATGGCCGGGAGGTTATTGCCGGTAATGTGACCATTATCAGATAAAAATGAAGCGAATTTTATATACTCTACTTATTATTGCTGTAACAATTCAATTGGCAAAAGCACAGCAACGGCCGCAGTACACTCAATACGTATTCAATAATTACCTTTTAAACCCTGCGTTAAGTGGTATTGAAAATTATACCGATGTAAAACTGGGTTATCGCAGCCAATGGACAGGGCTTGAAGGCGCGCCGGTAACATCCTATTTTTCAGTAAACGCGCCTATAGGTAACCGGTTTTTACAGGGCGATGCTACTGCATTTCCTGCGGGTGGAGGTTTAAACCCATCAAGCAGGTCATATACACAAAATTACATGGCTGCCGAGCCGCATCATGGTGTAGGCTTAATGGTAGTGTCTGATAAAACAGGCCCGATAACACAAACCAATATTGACGCAACTTATGCTTATCACCTCGGCCTTACCGAAAAGTTAAATTTAGCGGTAGGGGTATCTGCCGGGGTAAGTCATAATATTATCGACAAAAGTAAACTTACGTATGTCGACCAAAATGATCCAACTATCAATAGCATTGCAGGGGCACAGTGGAAACCTGATTTGGGAGTCGGTGTATGGGCATATTCATCTAATTATTTTTTTGGCGCCTCGGTACAGCAAATCCTTCCGCAAAATTTATATGTAACTACTTCGACAACTGCTGTACAAAACAAAACGGTACCGCATTATTTTGTGACTGGCGGTGTTAAGCTTTTTGTATCTGATGATATTACGCTTATGCCTTCAGCCTTGTTGAAATTTATAGCACCGGTTCCGGTAACTTTTGATGTGAACATGAAAATGTCATTCAAAGACAGATTTTGGATTGGTGGTTCATACCGCCGGAATGATTCATACGCGGCATTGGTTGGATTTAACCTGAGTTCGCTTATTAATGTTGGCTATTCATATGATTTTACGACATCTGCCCTAAACACGGTGAGTCATGGTTCGCATGAAATTGTGTTAGGCATCCTGCTTAATAATCGATATAAAGTAACTTGCCCTCAGCATACTTTTTAATTCTTAAAAGCGTTTTTAATATACCGGCGCATAAATTGTTGTATCGTTCAAAATTAGTCCGAATTATGCTCTGTAATTCGGTTTGGCTTGTGAAGAGGCAATTATGCCATGCAGCGTAAGCATTTATAAACCATTTCGAAGCTTCCTGATAATTACAACTATAATAGTTTTAATTTACGATATTTAATTTCTTAAAAGGATAAAAAATAAAACAATACAATTATTTCGTGGGTTTATTTAATGACAACTAAAATTAAAACCTATGAATACCAATAATGAAAACTGGGGAAACCAGGATAATGATCGTAATGATTTTGAAAACAACACCAATTCATTTTCTGTGAATGGTAATGAAGCCTATCCAAACCGTGATCTTGAAAACGATGATGATGATCTGGATGAGGTAGACGATATAGTAGACTATGATGAACAGCCTGAGGTAGAAAAAACCGAAGACGAACAGGTGGGTACCCATAGCCAATCGGAGATTGACCAGCCCAACAGAAGTGCCGATACGTCATTTAGCGAACAAACAGATGTAACACCGCCGAATAAAAAGGAATTTCCGTCGGTGGGCCCAGCTAAAACCGATTTTGAGAGCCGCCCGCAAGGACGCACTACAGGCAGAATGGTTGGTCACGAACCAGGAACTGAAGGGATTTAATAAAAGGAGGGTATAATCATGAATGATTATAAAAATGACTATCCTGCTTCCCGGCAGGGTAATATTAAGGAGACAAGGGAAAGTAACATTACAGACAGCTATAACTATGCTGCCCGAAACAATCCCTGTCTTGAAACAAGAGGTCCTCAAAGAAAACACTTTAAAGTTTTACATGAGGATGGGAGCCTGGCTGATCTTCCGGATCCAAATGTTGAAGGAGCAGGTGTCGGAGATGGCACCATAGGCCGTTAAGCAAAAAAGGTGACCGAAATGGCCACCTTTTTTATGCTGTTATGATTAGATATACCGTTACGTGGTATAACCCAGAATTTTCAATACTTGCTTGCTGTTTTGCTCTTCTCCAAATACCTCAAAGTTAAATGTTTCGTCCCTGTTACGGCGAATGATCACATGCTTGGGTGATGGCAACAGGCAGTGGTGGATACCGCCGTAGCCACTTAATACTTCCTGGTAGGCGCCGGTATTAAAGAAGCCTAAATATTGCACCTTACGGGTTTTAGGCATAAATACGCTGTTCATATGCGCTTCCTGGTTGTAATAATCCTGCCCATCGCAGGTAATACCCCCAAGGTTTACACGTTCATATTCCGAATCCCAGTTGTTAACCGGCAACAGGATGTATTTTTGGTTCAGCGCCCAAACGTCAGGTAGATTGGTAATGAATGAGCCATCAAGCATCAGCCAGCGTTCGCGATCGTTTTGTTGTTTACGGCCTAATACCTTGTACAAGATGCCTGAAGCTTCGGCTACAGTATACTTACCGAACTCGGTAATGATATCCGGTTCCATGGTGTCATGCTCGGCACAGATCTCTTTGATCCGGCTTACAATTTCGTTGATCATGTATTCATAATCAAAATCAAAAACCAGCGAGTCTTTAAATGGCATACCACCGCCAATGTCAAGCGTATCCAGATGCGGATTCACTTTTTTGAATTTGCAGTAAAGAGTTACATATTTTTCAAGCTCGTTCCAGTAGTATGGTGTATCGGATATACCGGAGTTGATGAAGAAATGTAACAGCTTAACCTGGAAGTTAGGGTTATCCTCAATTTTGTTATGATAAAAATCAATAACATCTTCCATACGCACACCCAAACGTGAAGTATAAAACTGAGAATCAGGCTGTTCTTCAGCTGCAATCCGGATGCCCAGGTTGCAAGGGGTGTCCATCTCAATTTCGTCGTCGTAAAGGTTAAATTCTTCTTTATTATCCAATACCGGAATGATGTTTTTAAAGCCATCATGCAGCATATCAATAATATATGTTTTGTACTGGAAGGTTTTAAAGCCGTTGCATATTACGGTTATATCCTTTGTTACAGTACCTTTTTTCTCCAGCGCATCAATCATAGGCATATCAAACGCCGATGATGTTTCCAGGTGGATCTCGTTTTTCAGGGCTTCTTCAACAATGTGCTTGAAATGCGAGCTCTTGGTACAATAGCAGTATTTATAGCTGCCGCGATAGTTGTTTTTGATGATGGCCTGTTGAAACAGCAATTTGGCTTGCTGGATCTTTTTGGATATCATAGGCAGATAAGTAAAGCGTAGGGGAGTACCGTACGTTTCAATCATCTCCATCAAATTTAGGTCCTGAAAGTATAGTTCATCGTCGATGATCTCAAAACCATCCTGTGGAAAGCCTACACTTAAGTCAAGAAATTCCTGATAACTCTGCATCCTTAAAAATTTTGGGGCAAAAATGTAATTTTTAAACGGAATATTTGGCTATTTGTTAGGATTAATTTTATTGACAGAATGTAATGTTTTTAAGGTGGAAGCCGGATTGGTCAGTACTTGCTGCAATACAATAGGCTCCGGTTGATAATCAATAGGTATTTTCGATAATAACAAAGCTGGAGTATAGGTAACCGAGAGTTAGCAGAAGTCCAAAATTCTGATGGACATACCTATGCTACAGCCGCTTCTTTGTTATATTTATTACGGTAATCAATTGGCGAGAGCCCGGTGATCTTTTTAAAAACTGTACGAAATGCCTTGGCATCGGTATACCCAACATCATACATTACCTCATTGATGTTTTTGGGGGTACTTTCCAATTGCTTTTTGGCTGCTTCAATTTTTACGCGTTGTATATATTCAACCGGCGTATTATTGGTGGCTTTTTTAAACCGGCGTTCAAAATGCCTGCGGCCAATAGCGTACATTGATGACAGGTCTTCAACTGAGATTTTTTCAGTAACGTTATTTTCTATGTATTCCTGGGCTTGCTTTATAGGATTGTCCTCGTGCTTTTTTTGTCCCGTGAACATCGCAAAAGGGGACTGACTTTTCCGGTCGATCTCCAAAGCATAGATTTTGGCGGCCATGATGGCTATATCCCGGCCGGCATACTTCTCAATCAGTAACAATAATAAGCTCCAGTATGAAGTGGCACCACCGCTTGAATATAAACCCTGCTGTTCGGTAACAATACGTCCGTCAACCAGTTTCACTTCCGGAAACATATTTCTGAACGCATCGGCTGTGATCCAATGGCTGGAACATTCTTTACCGTTCAATAATCCCGTAGACGCCAATATGAATGAGCCGATGCAAAGACTTGCTATTTCTGCGCCATTATTGTATTGGTTGATGATCCACGGTACAAAATCCCGGTTTACGTTTACCGCGTTTTGAAGATCACCGCTTATGGCAGGGATGATTACCATATCGCTTTTTTGCAGATCGCTTAATAAAATATCCGTATGAACCGAAAACATGCCGCCATGCACCTTAACTTCTTTAGAAAGCCCAACCATCTGTACGTCAAAAACAGGTTGCCTCCCCATCGATTGTAAAAAATCGTTGGCACCTGTAAAAATGGTTCGGGCGTCAACTATGCTGGCTAAAACTGCTTCATTGGGTATCAGAATGGCAACATGTTTCATTTTTTTATTGTATAACTGGTTATCTGGGATAAAGATAGTGAACACTAAAGTCGCAAACAACCCCTTAACAAGTCCTTTTTACGTGCTACACAACTTTATTGTCCCAGATAACTTTGTATCGTTAACAAACATATAATCACGCAAAACAAATATCATCATGAAACCAAAAACAATTAAAACCCTGTACTGGATCTTTACCGTCCTTTTTTTATTGGCTATGCTTGGCGATGCTTATGGGGGAATCACTATGCAGCAGGCGGGCAAAGATTCATTAGCTAAACTTGGTTATCCCTTTTACCTCATGGTTATTATGGGATGGGCAAAAATAGCAGGTGTATTGGCCATAGCGCAAACCAGGTACCTGGTTATTAAAGAATGGGCTTATTCAGGCTTCACCATTAGCTTTATCGGTGCATTTTTATCATGGCTTGCTATTGGAGCCAAGGCTGCAATGCTCATTCCGCCGGTAGTTATGCTGCTTGTTATGTTTTTTACCTACTATTTATGGAAAAGGTATGAGCAGGTAAGAGAACTAGGCTTAACCAACACTAAATTTGCCGGAAATACCGAACTGGCTTAATGTTATTGGTTTAATTATAAATCCCGGGTTTATCAATAAACCCGGTTTGTTTGTTTATTACCATGCGCAAACTAATCGTATCCTTAAACATTACGCTGGATGGTTTTGTAGCAGCAGAGGATGAGGGCCTGGATTGGCACTATCAATACTGGACGGATGAAATAGCCGAGACAACAACAGAATTGCTTAGCCGGGCTGATACTATTTTATTGGGCAAAAACACGTATCAGGCTATGGCTGCCTATTGGCCCTTTCAGGCTAAGTGTATGAACTTTCCCCGTACGGATATTGCTTATGCAGATATGATGAACAATTACCAAAAAGTGGTTATGTCCTCAACAATGACCTCCGTGTGGTGGAACAATTCATTACTGTTCAAAGGAAATCTAAGGAGGGTTGTTGAGCATTTAAAAAAGCAGCAGGGCCGTGACATTCTTACTTACGGAAGCATCCGTGTGGTCAAAAAACTGATGGCCGCGAATTTGGTTGATGAGTACCAGTTTTGGATCCACCCAGTAATTTTAGGCAATGGTAAGTCGCTTTTCAAGGAGGTAAAAAACAACTTGCCTTTAAAACTGGTTTTAAAGAAAGTTTTTTCATCGGGTGTTATTTTGATGGTTTACCAATCACCTAATTAACGTAGGTAACAGAATCGAACCAGCCGGTTTAAAAACGCATTTTACTGCTGACACACTGTTGTCAATAGCGAGTTACACCTTTGTATGAAAAAATGTGATCCGTTATGAACAGAGCCGACAGGTTGCTCAGAGTATTGGTGCTGCTGCAAACCAGGGATGTGGTTTCTATCGACCTGCTGAAATCACATTTTCATATCAGTACCCGTACAGCCTACCAGGACCTTGAATGCCTGAAGCAACTAAAAATAACAGTGACATTTGAAGCTGAAAAGGGATGTTTAGTTTTAGTTGCAAGCTGCCTTTCGCCGGATAGTAAAAGTGAGATTATTTCTCAGCCGATGCTGGTTATTCCGCCGGCCATAAAAAATGAGGTATTATTGACTATTCCGCATGCGGTAAATAAAGATTCTCAAAACTGATCGTCGTAATATCTTAATTCTTCGGCAATTCATAAAAACTTACGCCTTCGCTGTTTTGATCCAATTTAAAGCGATGTAACACTGACGGTTGCGCAAAAATACGTATGAAAATACCGTGTTTTAACGGATTGATATTCGGTGCATTCCTTTGTAAATTGAAAAATATTTTTTACGCCTGCTAAACCCACAACCTTATGTTTAATTCCCCAATTATTGACCTGGCGCTCACACTGTCGTTCACCTATTTTTCGCTGAGCCTAACTGTTAGTACAGTTCACGAGTATTTGTCTGCCCTGCTCAACAAGCGGGGAGAGTATCTGAAAAATGCTATTGAATGTTTACTTTTTGACCAGGACTGGAAAAAAATAGCTGAGAAGCTTTATAATAATCCGAACATTACATCTTTAAAAAAAGATTCAAGCAGTTTGCCATCATATATCCCGGCGGGCAATTTCGCTGCAGCTTTAATGGATCAGTTTAAAGACGATGAAAATATTATCCTTGATATGAATAAGATCAGGGATGTTTTAACAGATGACGGCATAGCGGCACAGGTTGGGATCTCTGCCGGGATCAGGAAACTTCTTCTTAATTTTTATGAGCGCGCCCAGGGCGATCTTCAGAGTTTTCAAAAACAGATTGAAACATTTTATAATTCGGCCATGGACAGGGCCTCGGGAGTTTACAAACGATCGTCCCAGTTTATTGTATTTATTATTTCGGTAGTAATCTGCGCCTCCTTAAATGTTGATACCATCAATATCGTAAATAAACTCTGGAGCAAGCAAGACGTTCTTAAGCACACCGCCGACAACGTTCAATCTACAGTTAATCAACTTAATAAAGAAAAATATAATCCTAACACCGATTTTATTGAATTTGAAGCAGACAAGATTACCGTAATTAAAAATGCACGTGTTGACACAAGCAAAACTTTACGCGATGGAAAAAAAGTTGTAAATCAGGTGAGTACGGTTAAAACGTTTATGAACAACGCAGGCATCCCTGTTGGCTGGACGGCACAAAATACTCCGGATTTGAAGGGTAAAACATTTTGCCAAAACTTTTTGTCGCTTTTAATCAAAATAATGGGTTTATTATTAACAGCTGTAGCTTTAATGTTAGGCGCTCCCTTTTGGTTCGATTTGATCAATAAAATTGTAAGTTTACGTGCGGCAGGCAAAAAGCCCGAAGAAGAAGCAACCACGCCAACTAAAAACACTACCGTAACCGTAAAACCAGTAGGCTAATGCGTATTAAAGTAACCAAGCTGCTTAATACCAGGGTAGGAGGCGCTCATACAACCTATCAAACCGGTGCTGTAAGAGAGCCGGGCGACGTTATAGAAGTAACCGGGATTGTGCAGGGAGAGGAACTTGATGGAAACAATACCTGGTATAAAGTGGGTGACGATGCCAATAGTCATTATTGGAGCGGCGGGGCCGAACAAATAGATGGTACCGGGAGCAATTATCAGCAATGGATGATTGACTTGAACCTGCCGGAGATTTGGGGCCGGTATGCAGGTACAGGCGTTGGTGTTGCTGTGGTTGACACTGGCATTGCGCCGGGCATAACAGACCTGTTTTATAATCAGAGTAAGTATTATGTTTATGGCGATGATGATGTAGAGATAAAAGACAACGCCGGTCATGGTACATTTTGTGCCTCCCTTGTTGGGCTACGGAATACCAGCGGCAACCATGTCGGTGTGGCTCCGGGCTCTAATTTATTCGCCTGTAAAATATCCGAAAAAAGAACATTTGAAAACACGGAGAGAGATGCCCAAAGATATGCTGACGCGATTAATTGGTGCGCAAAAATGCCTGATATTCATGTGGTTTCAATTAGTTGGTCATCAGGGTTAGGCAATGAAGTCACTAAAGGTTTAATTCAGGAGGCTATAAACAATGCCGTAGCTAACAATAAAATAGTTGTTTGTTCTATCGGAAATTCGATAGTATTTGGAGATACAAGTAAATACTATCCGGCCTGTTTAAAAAATACAATCGGGGTTGGCATGGTTCCGGATAAAGAGAATGGCTATCCTTGTATAAATGAGTTCCTATCGCTGGTGACCAATGGCTCGCAAATAAAATCATATGATCAGAATAACGAATTGATAGCTGATAGCGGGAGTAGTTTTGCGACGGCTATTACATCGGGCATAATTGCGCTGATGATTCAAAAAATGAATTTTAGTTATTCATTGGCTGCGATCACTGAAAAATTGGCGGCTATGACGCAGAAAACAACCTTCATTATAACTGAAGATGGGAACCCGCCGGTATCCTTCGATCTTCCATTGCTAAAACCCGAACTTTTATTGAATTTTTTTAACGATTTTGTATGAAATATAAATATGCCTCTCTTTTTTTGCTCTTGCTTCTATCCTGCAAAATGTTTGCACAACAACCCGAAAGGCGCGTTTTTTATGATGTATTATATTTAAAAAGCCTTTACGACAAAGACGGGAAAATAAGGATCAGCCCACAAAATAAGCCGCTGTTTGCTTATTATTTTAATCTTAAAAACACCACCAATGTAGACACTGTTATTAAGAAAAACCCGTTTTTTAATCTGAACGGGATTTATGAAGCTGGCGGTGCAAGCGGGGGGACAATACCCAGCCCATCCGAATTAATACAATCCATAGGCTCTCTTGATGTTACCAATCTTGCCGACGGTCTTGCAAAGTTTTTGGTGGAACGAACAAAACAAGAACTTTCAACGGCCTTTTTTTCGCGGTTTAAAAAAGAACTGGACAGTACGAGGCAATTGCAGTTATTATTTCCGGTTACTTACAAATCACTTACGGCTATAGATGTTGAGATCTATAACTACGCCGCTTATACCGATTTGCTCCGGGAATCATTTCAAAAAGATCTGGCACTATTACTTCCCAATGTTTCCAATTTGATTGAAGACCCGTGCATGGATCAATTGTTTGCTGCCATGCCTCATGTCAGGATAATCTTCATTGATGCCTTGTATATAGCCAACGAGTTTCATGAGGGTTCCCATCCCGGGGATATTTTTCATAACTACCTGGTTAATAAAGCAGACAATGGCACCTTACGGCTTGTAAATGAAAATGTATATCCGGCATTGCAGGCTTTCGATCTTTTTTCACAATCATTACGTTCAAATCAGAAAGATAAATACTGGGTTGATGTCGATTCGGCAAAGATGTTGTTTAATAGCTCTGTAACTTTCCAAATCTACCTTGGTTTGCTTTACCAGCAATTGGAAAAAAAAGATATTAATTTTAAAGAGGGTTCTATGAGGCAATTCCTCAAAGACCGTAGTGGTGACTTTTTAAAATTTGAGGAAATTTATCAGAAGTATAACATTGAACTTATACAAAAAGCAACGATAGTAAACAGGTATTTTATTAATTTAAAGCAGCTTCAGCAAAAAGGTGAAAACACTTTTAATTACCAGGATTATTACGCGCTTTATAATTCATCCCTTAACCTTTTTGAGCAATTATTGAAATCGCCATTGCTTTTAAATGTCAACCCGGCTAATATCACTATAGCGATGATTGACAGGAAAGATCCAAAGATTGATCAATATCTGTCATCAGCCCGTAGCCTTGGCAACGTTTACATTGATGTTTACGAAAAACAGTACCCATCGGCCATAGTTGAGCTTAGCGGCGTTTACGATAACCTGTTTATTAATAAAGTCGTTACCAACCCGATAAAACAGGATTTAGTTAGAAATCTTGCAGAAAAAAAAGCAGAATATGATAAACTACAGGATGCAGTCGCCAAAACAGCCATAAAGAAAGAAATAAATGAACTTGAAACAAAAATTGCAGCGTTCGCCGAGTGGCCGGCAATAAATAAAATGTTTATTAAATATGCCAATTTCGCCGCGGAGGTATCAAAAGCGAAAAACAGCGACGAAGTAAAAAACGCTATTGAAGCAATTGCTTTACCGGTAGGCAGTTCAACCGTTAAACGCGAGGCTATTTTTAATGTCGCTCTGAACGCCTATGTTGGCCCTTATGTAGGTAGCGAAAAAGTGCATGGCATTGATGAAAAGTATAAAGGCGCATACGGACTATCAGCACCGGTAGGAATTTCATTTAGCTGGGGGCACCGTTTATTATTTGTTCCTACGGGCGATAAAAAATGGTCGACTTCTGTTTTTGTTTCTTTAATTGATATCGGCGCACTTGCCTCATACCGCTTTACATCCGAAAGTACCCCGATAGCAAAAGATACCAGCGCTACTGTAGCACAGGTGCCAAAAATTGAGCTGAAGAATATCATAAGTCCCGGTTTGTTTTTATCTATAGGCATACCATCCACACCAATCTCAATTTCGGGTGGTTTCCAGGTTGCTCCCAATTTGCGTAGTGTTAGTTTAACAGGAGCCAATAAAGACGTGATAACTAACTCTTACGGCGATAATAAATTATATACTCGTTGGTCGGTTGGGGTTTTAGTTGATATACCGATACTCAATTTGTTTACTAAAGGGCGTTAACAGATTTGATTAATGGTTCGTCGGCTAACGATAAATCGAGGGCAAAGGAAGGCAACGCCTTTACAGCTTGAAGTTGATAAAACTTTTACCGGAGTATCTTGTTCAGATAACGTTCGGTGTGCCGCTCTTGCTGTACATTATATTTAAAACTTATTGCATATTGGGCTGGCATAATTAAAAAGATGATTTAACTTTAAGGCGTTCTGTTTTGATTATTTATTATCATATTTAAAACAAAACCGAATCAGATAAATTGAAAATATACAACCACTTATGCAGGAATTAGACCCCACCATTCTTCAAAAAGCAAACTCATGGCTTCAAGGAAATTATGATGCTGATGTAAAGCAGGAAATCCGAAAATTAATTGACGATAAGGCATATACTGAACTGACGGATTCATTTTACCGCGATCTGGAGTTTGGTACCGGCGGCCTTCGCGGTATTATGGGGCCGGGTTCAAACCGTATCAATAAGTATACTATAGGCGCCGCCACACAGGGATTAGCTAATTATCTGAAAAAAACCTACCCAGGCGAAAAAATCAAAGTAGCTATCGCTCATGACAGCCGTAACAATGCCGATTTCTTTTCGACTATTACGGCCGAAGTTTTTTCAGCTAATGGCATTTATGTTTACTTTTTTAAGGCATTACGTCCCACACCCGAGCTTTCGTTTGCAGTACGCCATTTAGGCTGCAAAAGCGGTGTAATGCTTACTGCATCGCACAACCCTAAAGAGTATAATGGCTACAAAGCTTATGGGGCCGATGGCGGGCAATTTGTTTCTCCGCACGATAAAGCCGTAATGGACGAGGTGGCTGCAATCAGCAGCATAGATGACATCAAATTTAACCGCGTTGATGCTAATATTGAAGAAATAGGAGAGGACATTGACGAGCTTTACCTGAGCAAGATCACCGAACTTTCTGTTTCGCCTGATGCTATTGCACGTCAAAAAGATCTTAAAATAGTTTATTCGCCAATCCATGGTACAGGTATCACATTGGTACCCCAAGCCCTGAAACGGTTTGGTTTTGAAAATGTGATCCTGGTTGATGAGCAAATAACTCCTGATGGTAATTTCCCAACAGTAGTTTACCCTAATCCCGAAGAAAAGGAAGCGCTTACACTTGCCCTTAAAAAAGCCCAGGAAACTGATGCCGACCTGGTATTGGCTACAGATCCCGACGCAGATCGTGTGGGTATTGCTGTGAAAAATACCGATGGCGAGTTTATCCTGCTCAATGGTAACCAAACCGGCGCTATGCTGATCAATTATTTATTAAGCGCATGGGAAGAAAAAGGCAAGCTTACCGGTAAAGAGTATATTGTTAAAACCATTGTTACCACAAATCTTATCGAACGCATAGCCGAAGCCAAGAATGTTACTTACTATAACACTCTTACCGGCTTTAAGTATATCGGCGAGTTAATGACCCACTTTGAGGGTAAACAAACCTTTATAGGTGGCGGTGAAGAAAGCTACGGCTATTTGATAGGCGAACTTGTAAGGGATAAGGACGCTGTAGTTTCAAGCGCCTTCATCGCAGAAATGACCGCTTATTACAAAGACAAAGGAAGCAGTCTTTTTGAAGCGTTAATTGATACTTATGTGCAATATGGATTTTATAAGGAAAAGCTGATCTCCCTCACAAAAAAAGGTAAAACAGGTGCCGAAGAAATTAAGGAAATGATGGAGAAATTCCGTACTAATCCTCCGGATACCTTAGGCGGCTCAAAAGTAAGTACGCTTAAGGATTATGAAAAACGTATTGAAACTGATTTAGCAACCAATACAAGCAAACCAATTGAATTGCCTGTATCTGATGTTTTACAATTCATTACCGAGGACGGTAGTATCATTTCGGCCCGTCCGTCAGGCACGGAGCCTAAAATTAAGTTTTATTGCAGTGTGAACGGCAAACTTGAAAGTAAAGAAACATACAGTGAAACAGACAAACAACTTGACGCTAAGATTGCCTCAATTATGCAGGACCTCGGTGTTTAACTACGGATAATGATGTTTGAAAAAATCCCGGCCGATTGAGATCTGGCCGGGATTTTTTTTAGTATGACCTATCAGTGGTTTGTTACATCGTTTTTCTGGGGCGCCTTGGTCTGTCACCTCCAGGTGACTGATCATTATTGCTCCGGTAATTGCTTGGGCTATTATAGTTTCGGGTATTGTTAGTTCTGTCACCGGTGCCTCTATTATTGTTGTTGCCGTATCCAAATGACTTACGTGGCGGAGGAGTTTTCTTAACAAAGTCGTCGTTTATTTTTACACTTAATACCCGATCGGCAATGGGCGTACCGTCTAAGGCAATTACCGCGTTCTCGGCCCCGGTGCGGTCCTTCATTTCAAGAAATGCATATCCTTTGCATATCCTTGTTTTTTTGTCGCGTACAATTTTAATCGTTTCCACATCGCCATGTGGACCTATCATTTTAACAAGTTCCAGCTCTGTCATTTCCAGAGGAAAGCCGCCTACAAATAATTTGACCATTTATAAATTGAGATTAAGATGATAGATAACCACCGTACACAAATTTCGTTTGATTTTTTTTAAATAAAGGATGTTTTCGCGTTAAAACCAAAGTTTATTTAATAATTCGTTGTTTTCAAGTCAGTAATGGTCCTGAAGAGGCATTTTGTAACCCTTAATAACAGAACGTCATCAATACAAAACAGAAAACGACTGATATGCATCTTTAAGGAGTACTGAAGGCCGGTTGGCTGCAATTTCGTTTTCAAGGTTTTTATTGCTAAATATAGCTACCCCCATCTCGGTTTTTACCTGGTATCTCAATGACAAATTCAGTGCGGTTGTATCCCAGTTATAAATATCAGCATAAGCGTTCGGGCGCCCTGTAAATGGCCCATATGCTTTTAAGAAATAGTCCAGTATTTTATAAGCGTCAGTCATCTTAAAGAAAAGATAAATGTTCACTATTTTGTTTTTGTAAACGCGGAAACCTATTGCATCTAATAACAAACTATCTCCCTGTATCAATGAGCTACTGTCTTTATATTGATAACGGATACAGCTGTCTGCATCGGGTTTAGCATCATTATCTAAATAGGTAAGCTTACGGGCCGGAATTTGGCTAATGTCCTCACCAAGTGTCAGTCCGCTAATTCCATTGCAAAATTTTAAATACTCAACCGATCCTGGTGTTTTAGACTGTGAGAAAACCAGCGATGGTAAAAGGCAGGCTATTGCAATCAATAGGGTTTTGATGCCTGTTGTTAGAGATTCATAATATGCTTTCATAAGTCAGGTTTTACAATAATAAAAACAAGGGGGATGCCATCTTCGCCCTAAAAATTAGTTTGTATTAATTTTTACTTAAATATTGCAATGAGTTTATATAATTAAACTTATTGCAATATTTTAATTAGTTATGTATTTCTTGTATAGAAAAGAACGCAGTGATTGAAAATATTGTCTGCTTTTGTTAACTATTGGTTAAAAACAAAACTCGTCGTTTGAGTGGCATGATCTCAATCTTTTTCAGGTTCGGACAGTGTAATCTCTGCTGATCAAAAAACTAAACTAAAACGCATTAGCAATACTGTAAATCCATATATTTGAGAATATAAACCGGGGATAGGTGTGCAATTTATCTCCTAAAATGATAGCCTTGTTGGTTGCAGTTTAATTAATTTATTGCCGTATTTGATTTGCAGAAATTGTGTGTTTGATTAATCATCGGATCGGTACGCCATTTAAAACCTTTATACCAAAAATGAAATATATCTTCTGTTTGCTTTTTTCATTAATTATTCTTTCGGCAAATGCATTCACTGATCCTAATACCTTACTCGAAGAATTAAAAACTGAAATCGCAAAAAAAAATATATATGATAGCAGTAAAGAAGCAAGAATCCGAAAATTAAAGGCATACCAATCAAATCTTTCGCAAACCAATTATGATGTACGGTTTGATACCTGGGACAAGCTTTACACCGAATACAAATCATATCAGTTTGATTCGGCATATGTTTATGTTGATAAAATGATATCACTAAGCAAAGTAACCGGTAATAAACCAAAAGAGTATTATAGTTATGTAAGAATGGCTTTTATTCTCCTTTCGTCGGGGATGTTTAACGAAACATTTGACTATTTACGAAAAGTAAATGTAAAAGCGCTGAGCAATGCCGATAAAGTTGATTACTATTTCTTTTTAGGCAGGTGCAATTATGATCTGGCGAATTACAGCAATGACAAATACTTTAGTCCCGATTATATTAAGGCCGGTAATAAATACATTGATTCGGCGGTTTCGTTTTGCGGTAACGACCATATAATGCATACTTATTTACTTGGTTTGAAGGATTACCAGGAAAAGAATTATGGAGAAGGGCGGATACGGTTTAAAAAATTACTGGAGAAGGATATGCCAATTTCCATGCACCTGCGGGCAATGGTGTCATGCTCATTGGGAGCCATCTGTCTTGAAGATAACGAAAGGCAGGAAGGCCTTAATTTGATGATGAGGGCTGCAATAGCCGATATCAAATCATCAACCCGTGAAACGGTTGCACTTTATACGCTGGCAGAACTGTTGTATAAACAGGGCAACATCAAAGATGCTTACAGTTTCATTCAATTGGCAAAAGCCGATGCCGACTTTTACGGAGCCCGCCAGCGTAAAATACAGATTGCTTCAATTTTACCATTAATAGCAGCAGCCGAGCTTAATAATACCGAGCATCAAAAAAACCGCTTCCTGGTGTTACTGTTAATTATTACCTCGCTTGCATTGCTGGTGGTTTTTTTTCTGGTGATGATCATCAACCAATTAAAGAAGTTGAAGGTTAAAGAAGCAATAATTGAAGGGAAAAATGTACAGTTAAACCACATAAACGGGAAACTGATTGAAGATGCAAAAATTAAAGAGGAATATATCGGGCAGTTTTTTAAAGCCATTTCGGGCTATATAGTTAAGCTCGAAAATTTGAAAATCTCCATTGATGCCAAGCTCTCGATGAAGAAGTACGATGCCATTCATACTTTTGTAAATAATATTGATATTAAAAAAGAAAGAGAGAGTTTATACTACAGCTTTGATCATATTTTTTTAAAGATCTTCCCTAATTTTATTACGGTGTTCAACAGCCTGTTTGCCGAGAAAGATCAGATCTGGCCTGATGAGGATGAAGTATTAAATACAGATCTTCGCATATTCGCGCTTATAAGGATGGGTATTGCCGATAATGAAACTATTGCCAAAATATTGGAATATTCTGTCAATACAATCTATGTTTACAAAATGAGGATCAAAGCCAAATCGCTGCACCCGGATCAATTTGAACAACGGATTATGGATATTAAGGCTTTTGACTACGATTGACTTTTAAGAAAATAAATGCTAAAAACCCTGTAAGGCAGCTAAACCTTACAGGGTTTTTAGCAAAAAAAGTATTATAAATGATTAAAAAAACATTATATTTTTTACTGTTGTTTTTTATATAAATATCTGTTTTTCAGATTTTTAAATTTTAAAAACATCGAAAAAAATTATAAAAATATTAAAATAAGCCCTTTTCACCTTTACCGCAACCGATAAGTGTTTTTCTGAGTTTATTTATAATTAAATTGCATCAGAATTTAACCTGTAATTATTGTAAACCATTACATTTTTAAACGATCAGTCATTGTTAACCTTTTTCCTGTACAGACCTGCTAATCTACCGGTACGGGCGATGCTTGCGTGACATTATGCGTATGTTTTGGGTATTATTTATTATGATAACCTGAAACCATAATTAGCATTTTTTCGTATAAATGTTAGGGGGCTCTTTTACAGATTAAAAACTAAACCCAAACAACAACCAATTTCAACTAAATCTCAAGTTTTATGCAAATTAAACATTTACTCAACGTATGTTTCTTTGCTGTTTTTCTCTTTTTGATGGAGCCTGCTATGGCCCAGAATAAGGTGATAACAGGTAAAGTAACGGACAAAAAAGATGGTTCTTCGTTAATTGGTGTATCGGTAGTTACTGCTGTAGGAGCTTCAGGCGGAACTATTACCAATGTAGACGGCGGATACCGGATCTCAGTACCCCAAACCACAAGCAGCCTTACATTTACCTATGTAGGCTATCTGAATGTTACAGTGCCAATTAACGGCCGTACATCAATCGATGTGCAAATGGAATCGGCCAGTAAAGCATTGAATGAAGTTGTGGTAATCGGTTACGGTACACAACGTGTACGTGATGCGACAGGCTCTGTGGCCTCATTGAGCACAAAAGATTTTAACAAGGGTGTTATCTCAACGCCTGATCAATTACTTCAGGGCCGTATTTCAGGCGTACAGGTTACTCCTTCAAGTGGTGAGCCTGGGGCTGGTGCTACCATAGCGATACGTGGTGCTGGTTCCATCCGCTCCGGCGATGGTCCGCTTTACGTAGTTGACGGTGTGCCATTGGACAACGGTGGGGGTACAAGCGGAGGCTACGGCGTTGGTGCAGGTAGCTCATCTGCACGTAATCCACTGGCATTCTTAAACCCTGCTGATATAGAAAATATATCAGTATTAAAGGATGCATCTTCGGCAGCTATTTACGGTTCGCGTGGTGCAAACGGTGTAATCTTGATTACAACGCGCAAAGGACGCAAAGGCCAGGGTATTCAATTTTCATCAAATACAAGTGTCTCAAGTACTGCCAAGCGTTATGACGTACTTGGCAGAGATGCATTCTTAAAAGCGGTAGCTGCAGTTGGCGCAAATGCAGGTCCTGTAGCTGATGGAGGTATTGACTACGGTGCCAATACAGACTGGCAGAAGCAAATATTCCGCAGTCCGATATCGCAAAATTATAACTTGAGTCTGGGCGGTGCGAGTAAGGATAACACGAGCAATTATCGTGCTTCCTTTGGCTATGACAATCAGCAGGGTATTGTAAAAAATTCCGGATTGAAACGCCTTAACGCACGTATTAATGCATCAAAGTCATTCCTGAAAGACAGAGTTAAATTAGACCTGCAATCAACGTATTCAAATGTTAAAAATCAATACGCTCCGATTACCAATAATGCTGGTTTTAACGGAAGCTTGGTAGGTGCTGCCATACAGCTAAACCCTACGGCGCCTGTATTTGACTCGCAGGGACGGTATTTTAACTTAAATGGTTATAATGACGCAGGATACCCTAATGGTAACAGTTTCAGAAACCCGGTATCATTATTAAACCAGATTGATGACAGGGATAATATTAACAGGTTTTTGAATAATCTTACACTTACCTTAAAACTATTTGAAGGTCTTTCGTATAAAGGCAACTTTGGCGCCGATATATCAAGGGGATTAAGAAAGACCTTTTATGACCCTAAAATTGTCGGCTATACGGATGCTATCGGTATCAGGCAAATAAATTTTCCGTCGCCAACCGGCAATGGCACTGCAATCCTTACACACAATGAGTTAACAAATTATACCACGGAACATACCTTAAACTATGATAAGAAGTGGAAGGATGGAAGTTCGCTTACAGCTTTGGCCGGTTATTCATACCAGACTTTCAAAAACTTTAACCGTAATGAGTTTGGTTTCGGCACATCAACTGCCGGTGTATTAGTTAAAAATTATGATGATTTTAAAACCCACCTGCCTTATCCGGTTGGTGATAGCTCCAGCTACAAACTACAATCATATTTTGCACGTGTAAACTATTCCTATAAAGACCGCTATATCGTTACCGGTACAATCAGGAGAGACGGTTCCTCACGCTTTGGGGCCAATCATAAATATGGTAACTTCCCGGCTTTGGCTGTAAAATGGCGCATAACCAATGAAAGTTTTATGCCTAAAGAAGGTTTTTTTGATGATCTGAGCCTTAGGTTAAACTACGGTAAAACCGGTAACCAGGAAATTCCGGCTTATGCATCATTGCCGGTTCAGCAATTGCAGGATTTTCCGGGTAATTCCGTTGCTCCTTTATATCAGGCTAACCCCGATCTGAAATGGCAAACCAATACCACATATGGAGCAGGGCTCGATTTCTCTATAATAAAAGGACGGTTGACCGGTTCGGTTGATTACTTCAATAAATCAATTAAGGATCTGCTGTTCTTCCAGGATATTGCCCAGCCAACGTTTTCATCAAGGATTTATAAAAACCTGGATGGTAACGTGATAAACAAAGGGGTCGAAGTGGGTTTAAATCTTGCTGCTATTCAGGGCAAAGATTTTAACTGGGATATTGCTTACAATATGACCTTTATAAGCAATACGCTTAAAAACTTCAAAAACTACATTGTTACCGGTAATATTGATGGACAAGGCCTTTCAGGTGCTTATTCACAATTGATTACCAATGGGGTTCCGCTGTATACCTTCAATGTTCCAAATTACAAAGGACTTGATGCAAATGGCTTTAGTATCTATCCCCAGGGTGTCGATGTTTCTTCACTGCAAGGAAGCCCTAACCCTAAATTTACTGCCAGCTTAACCAATAACTTTAGTTATAAAAACTGGAGCTTAAGCTTCTTCCTGAATGCCGCCACAGGTTTCTATATTTACAATAACACCGCAAACGCGTTCTTTTACAAAGGCAACCTTGTTAGTGGTCGTAACGTAACAAAAGAAGTAGCATCAACCAATGAAAACCCGCTTAACTCTGGTGAGGTGTCAACTCGTTTTCTTGAAAAGGGCGATTTCTTAAGATTAAGTAACGCCACATTAGGGTATACCTTCCCACTTAAATCTAAGGCGATAAAAACTTTAAGGGTATCATTTACAGGGCAGAATTTATTCCTGATCACTGGTTACTCAGGTTTGGATCCGGAAATTAACACAGATAAACAACGAAACGATGTGGCTTCAAAGGGTATCGATTATACCTCTTACCCCAAAGCCCGTATATTCACTTTAGGTTTAAACGCAGGCTTTTAACAACATGAAAATGAAAAATATTACGTCACGAGCAGCTCTTTGTAGCTTAGTTCTGATAACCGCAGCCGGTTGTGCAAAACTGGATGAAAAACTTTACGGATCGAAATCGTTATATGGTAACAATGCCGGATCGGCCGAACTGAATGGTGTTTATACACAATTATATGGACAAACTGACCAGGCCAATACCTATGCTTTACAGGAACACCCAACAGATGAAATGATGGGCCCAACCCGCGGTACTGACTGGGGAGATTTTGGTACATGGCGTAAATTGCACACACACACATGGACACCTACCCACAACCAGGTAAATGACACCTGGGATCAGCTAAATATTGGTGTGTTTCGCGCAACACAGGTAATCTCAAAGGCAACAGATAACAATATCAAAGCTCAGGCAAGTTTTTTACGGGCTTACTTTATGTTCCAGGTAGTGGATTTGTACGGACAGCAGCCAATGCGTGACCCCGATGCGCCAACCTCATCCATTCCAACCGTTATGAAACGTGCAGAAGCTACCGATTTTATTATCAAAGATTTGGAATTTGCCGAAGCTAACCTGGCAGCCACCACCGCAAATATTGGTGTTGCTAATAAAGCGGCAGCCCAGGCACTGTTGGCAAAAGTTTATTTAAACAGGGCGGTTTACGCCGCAACCACAGTTGGCGGTCCGTTTACATTTGCTAAGGCAGATATGGATAAAGTGATAGAATATGCCAACAAGGTTACCGCAGCAGGATATACTTTGGAGCCCGCCGGCAAATACTTCCAGGATTTTGCGTGGGACAATTCAGAACAATCACATGGAAATATATTTGGCTTCTATAATACAGCCACATCTTCTCCTGCACCAGCTAAAAATCGCTGGAGAATGGGCTTACATTATAACCAAACTCCGGACGGTTGGAATGGCTTTACTACCCTGGCCGATTTTTACAATTCATTTGAAGCTACCGACGAACGCCGAGGGGTAGACTATCCGGGATTAACTGATAAAGTTGGTTTAAGGGCTGGATTTGCTGTCGGGCAGCAATATGGTCCTGGTCACAAAGCGTTAACGCAACGTAGTGGCAAGCCATTGATTTTTACTCCTGATGTTAACCTCAATTTTTCAACCGAAGCCCAGGGTATCAGGGTGTTCAAATACTTCCCGCAGCCTAAAGCTGATAATACGGTTAACGATGATAATACCTCAAATGACTATGTGATCTTACGCTATGCCGATGTGGTACTTGAAAAAGCTGAAGCTATTCTGCGCGGTGGTACCGATCCATTGGGCCAAACAGCGTTACAGCTTGTTAACTCTGTCCGCGTTCCACGTGGTGCTACTGCCATGGCAACTGTTGATTTAACTGCCATGCTTGCTGAGAGAGGCCGTGAGCTTTACTGGGAAGGCTGGAGAAGGAATGACCTGATCCGCTTTGAAAAATTTAATGACCCGGTTGATCAGCGTCCCGCAAAAACGGATAAAAGCAAAACAGTTTATCCAATTCCTCAACGCGCGGTTGATACCAACCCTAACCTTAAACAAAACGCAGGTTATTAATATTTGAGATTTATTTGATTGAAAGGAACGTAGCGGAAATTTCCGCTACGTTTGTTTTTTCGCAAAGTATATGCAACCAAAAATACCCCTGTTTCTGCTTATCTTAATCCTTACTATTTTTTGCGCCTGTAATGGTGGTGATAAACAAACCCTGTTTACCCAGCAGAATAATGAGGCAATCGGCATCAATTTCGCTAATCAGCTCAATGACCAGGATCGTACCAATGTGTTCACCTTTCGTAATTATTACAATGGAGGCGGGGTTGCCATTGGCGATGTAAATAATGATGGGCTAAATGATGTTTACCTGACATCAAACATGGGCGGCAATCAACTCTATATCAATAAAGGAAATTGGAAATTTGAAAATATAACCGATAAGGCAGGGGTTAAGGGTACCAAATACTGGAGCACCGGAGCTACCATGGTTGATATCAATGGCGACGGCTGGCTTGATATTTACGTTTGCCACAGTGGTAATGCCCGCGGCAACGAAAAAGGCAACGAACTATTTATTAATCAGCATGATGGTACGTTTAAGGAAGAAGCCCAAAAGTATGGCCTGGTAGATAATGGGTTATCCACCCAGGCCATTTTTTTCGACTATGATAATGACGGCGATCTGGATTGCTTTGTACTAAATAATTCTTTCAGGCCTATAGAGTCATTTGATTTTAGTAAAAACCTGCGTGCTGTTGTTGATGAGTTGGGTGGTGCCCGTCTTTATCGTAATGATGGTGGCCATTTTACTAACGTAACCAAAGAAGCGGGCATATATTCGAGCGATATAGGTTTTGGTTTAGGCGTTTCTGTAGCCGATATCAACCAGGATGGATATCCTGATATCTATGTCTCCAATGATTTTTTTGAGCGCGATTATCTCTATATCAACCAAAAAAACGGAACTTTTAAAGAGGATATTCAAAATGAAACGGGGCACCTGAGCCTGGCCTCAATGGGATCGGACATTGCCGATATCAATAACGATGGGCAGTATGATATTTTTACTACAGAGATGCTGCCTGAAGGCGATCGGCGTTTAAAAAAAATGACCTCGTTTGAATCATACGATGTGATCAAAGCCAAGCAGCGCGACGGCTATTATAACCAATACATGCAAAACTGCCTGCAGGTGCGTAACAGCGATGGTACGTTCTCCGAAACTGCCTTCTATTCTGGCGTAGCTGCAACCGACTGGAGTTGGGGAGCCCTTATGTTTGATATGGATAATGACGGATGGAAAGACATTTTTGTATCAAACGGGATCTATAAAGATCTGACCGATCAGGACTATATTGAGTTTTTAGGGAACCGCGATAACATGGCCAAGATAGCCGAAGGCCGGAAGAAATTTGATTATAAAGATTTTACAGATAAAATGGCCTCGTCGCCTTTATCTAACTATGCCTATCTGAACAATCACAACCTTACTTTTACTAATAAGTCGGCCGATTTTGGTTTGGATAAGCCAGGGTTTAGTAACGGATCATCCTACGCTGATCTCGACAACGACGGAGACAATGACCTCATCGTAAATAACGAAAATGCCCAGGTGTCGATCTTTAAAAACAATGCCGAAAAAAATGGGAACCATCATATCCAAATAAAATTAAAAGGAACAGGTCTGAATACTTTTGGAATAGGTACTACGGTAAAAGTATTTATGAAGGGCAGTTCGCTAATTTATTATAATCAGCCTACACGTGGTTTTCAAAGTTGCACATCGCCCAATTTACTTACAATAGGTATAGGTAAATACAAATCAATTGATTCGGTACAGGTGATTTGGCCGGGTAATACCTATCAGGTGCTAAAAAACGTAAACGCGGATAAAGTTTACACAGTTAAGCAACCCGATGCCGGCTTGAAATATAACTGGACAAAGCCTGCTGTTAAAACACTATTTGCCGATGTTACCAAATCGATATTTGACAGCATTCCTAAACATAAGGAGGATGATTTTATCGATTTCGATAACGAGCGCCTGATGCTCCAGATGTTATCGACAGAAAATCCGTATATGGCTACCGGTGATGTTAATGGCGACGGACTGACTGATTTTTATTTCGGAAGTTCAAAAAACAGCTTTGCCAGCATCTATATTCAGCAAAAGGACGGTAAGTTTAAACAAACGATTCCTGAAGATTTTAAAAAGCAGGAATACCTGGAAAATGCCGGGGCTGTTTTTGGCGATTTTGACGGCGATGGCGACCAGGACCTAATTATAGGAGTAGGAGGTAATGCCGATGAAGCTGAAACACCGGTTTACAATCCGCGTTTTTTTGTGAACGATGGCAAAGGGAATTTTCATAGGGATCCTGAGAGAACACTCCATGCAGCTGTTAACGCCTCGGCCATTATTTCGGCCGATTATGACGGCGATGGCAAACCCGACCTTTTTGTTGGGGGCAGAAGTGTGCCCGGGCTTTACGGATGTTCGCCGCAATCATTTGTTTTTCATAATGAAGGCAACGGGCATTTTACCGATGTGTCAAAATTGGTATTGGGCGCGGATACAAGGCTCGGTATGGTAACAGCAGCCCAATGGGCTGATATTGATCATAACGGTTCGCCCGATTTGATAATTGCCGGTGATTGGATGGGGATTAAGATCTTCAAAAACAACAAAGGGAAATTTGCTGAAGATAAACAACTGGCCAATTACAAAGGCTGGTGGAGCAGTCTTGAAATTGCTGATGTGGATGGCGATGGCGCCCTTGATATTATTGGTGGTAACATCGGGCTTAACTCAAAATTCAGGGCTTCGTTTGAGCAGCCGATGGAAATTTTTGTAAAGGATTTTGATAATAATGGTACAAAAGAATGTGTAACTTCCATGTATAAAAGCGATGGAGTAAACTATGTTTTTCATATGAAGCCTGATTTAGTGGGCCAGATGCCAATCTTCAAAAAACGTTTTCTGCGTTATATCGACTATGCAGGCAAACCATTTGACAAAGTATTTCCTGCAGATATGCTTGATGGAGCCGAAAAGCACCAAATGAATTTCCTGGCTTCGGCTGTATTTTTTAACAAAGGCGGAAAATTTATTTGTAAACCACTGCCCGCCGATGCACAGTTATCTATGATAAATACTATTTTGTGTGCAGATTTTAATAATACCGGAACTGTGAAGATCATATTAGGAGGCAACTTTTACGGCTTTAAACCCGAAGTCGGCCGGCTTGATGCTAATCGGGGGCTTGTTTATCAATATACAAAAAATGGGTTTTCTTATTTTCCAGCTGCCAAAACGGGCCTCAATTTAAACGGACAGGTACGCTCATCGTTAGGTATAAGAAATGCAGCCGGTAAAAATTATTACCTGTTTGGCATTAATGATGAACCGCTTAAAGCTTATGAACTACGTTAACATCAATTTAATGCTGTTTGCCAAATATATTCTTAGATATTTCTTTATCCTTCTTTGTATTGGTGTTGCCGGCTTGTCTTCTTGTAAATCCAAAAAAGCCGGAGAAGGTGTATTTAAATTGCTCCCGGCTAATGAAACGGGTGTTACCTTCGAAAACAGGAACATAGTATCCGATTCGGTTAATGTTTTAGATTATTTGTATTTCTATAACGGTGCTGGCATAGCAACTGCTGATTTTAATAACGACGGCTTGCCCGATCTTTATTTCGTATCAAACCAGGGTCCTGACAAACTTTACCTTAACAAAGGAGGGATGAAGTTTGAAGATATCACCGACAGAGCAGGTGTTGCAGGTACCGGGAATTGGAAAACAGGTGTAACTGTAGTTGATATCAATGGCGATGGATTTAAAGATATCTACGTAAGCGTGGTGTCAGGTTATAAAACCTTTAAAGGTAAAAATCAGCTTTACATCAATAACGGTAATTTAACTTTTACCGAAAGCGCGGCCAAATATGGGATCGATTTTGCAGGACTTTCTACCCAGGCTTCGTTTTTTGATTATGATAAAGACGGCGATCTGGATATGTTCCTGCTTACTTCATCAGTTCATAGTAATGATACCTATGGCGATTCAACCCAAAGGTTTAAATACAGCCATGATGCCGGCGATCATCTTTTCAGGAATGACAATGGACACTTTACAGATGTAACTGCGGGTTCAGGCATTTATTCGGCGCCAATTGGTTACGGATTAGGTGTGAGTGTAGGTGATTTGAATAATGATGGCTGGGATGATCTTTATGTAAGTAACGACTTTTTTGAGCAGGACTATTACTACGTTAACCAACATAACGGCACATTTAAAGAAGAGTTGAAAAGTGCGTTCGGACATACGAGCCTTTTTTCAATGGGGAATACTATCAGTGATATCAACCAGGATGGCCATTTAGATGTGCTTAGCACCGACATGCTTCCGGAGGAAATGAAGGTGTTACGATCAACCATCAACGACGAACCTTTGGATATTTATAATCAGGAAGTTAATGCCGGGTATTACTATCAATATTCAAAAAATTGTATGCAATTGAACGTAGGCAACGGCAATAAGTTTGTCGACCTGAGTTTGTACAGCGGGAACTCTGCTACGGATTGGACATGGTCGCCACTGGTGCAGGATTTTGATATGGACGGAATGAAAGATATGTTCTTCTCCAACGGTATTAAACGCCGTCTCAATGATATGGACTACCTGAAATATCTTGGTGACCCCATGGTTATGCAGGCATATAAACAAAATCGCGTTTTTGATAAGGACAAGATCAACAGAATGCCCGAAGGCGGTGTGCATAATTACTTTTATCACGGTGAGGATAAATTGAAATTTACAGATGTTTCTAACGGCAACGATATGCAGCAGGCATCTATATCGGCAGGATCTGTTGCCGTTGATTTAGATAATGATGGCGATCTCGATATTGTGACCAACAACATGGATGAGCCGGCATATATCTATAACAATACCACAATGGAGGGCCGCAAAGAAAGCAAGCCGGGCTATCTTAAATACACTGTAAAATATAACCTTTTAAACCGTGATGGCATCGGTACTAAATTTTTCCTTAAGTCAAAGCATCATCTCGATCACCAGGAAATACAAACCAGCAGCGCGTACGAAAGTAATTTGAATAACGAACTGCTTTTTACATTTGCCCCTGACGATAAACCAGAATCGTTGTTAGTGGTATGGCCTGACAATAGTTATGAAGTGGTGAATGATTTTAGGCCCGGTCAGAAAACTACTTTAAGATATAACCCTAAAGCAGTTGAAAATAGTAAACCTATAGCTGAGGTTATTGAAGCTTTCATCAGCGATAAAAAACAGTTTGACAGCAAATCTATACAAGCAAAGCTTTTAGCCAACGTTAAAACTTTCGACACTCCCGACTTTAACTATTATTCGCTTTTGCCGCACACCTATTTACAGCACACCCCCGCAGTTGCTGTAGCTGATGCCAATAATGATGGCATTGATGATATTTATGTAGGGGGCATAGCCGACGAAGAAAAATACATACTTGCAGGTGATAAATCGGGGGGATTTACCAAAGTGAAAGTACCATTATTTGATCAGGATAAATATACTGCGGATGAGCAGGCTGTATGGGCTGATGTAAATAACGATGGTAAGGCCGATCTGATCGTGATCAGCGCTAACCATCCTTTCCAGGAAACAGAGAAATTGGTACAGCCACGGTTATATCTCAATAAGGGCAATTTCCAGTTTGAATATCAGCGTTTACCAAACCTCAATTACCAGGCATCAAAAATTACGCTGTTTGATTTTAACGGAGATGGGCTGAACGATATTTTATTTATCAGCGCCGTTTCATTTAAAGACTACACGGCTGTCGTGCCATCGTCGATATTGATAAATAAAGGGAACGGAAAGTTTGAAATAAGTAACGATAAGGCATATGATCAAATCACGAACCTGCAATATGTCACCAGTATAACAATTGCTGATATCGATCACAATGGCAAGCCCGATCTGCTGATTACGGCCGAGTGGCAACCCGTTTACATTTTCCTGAATGATGGAAAAAAATTAAATCGTTTTTCATCACCGGTTTTGGATAAGGAAAAAGGCTGGTGGCAGTCGGCTATCATAAGCGATATAGATGGCGACGGCAAGGCCGACCTTATCGCCGGCAATTGGGGATTGAATAATAAATATAATGTTACTGCCGATCAGCCGCTTTATGCCTATAATACCGATTTGGACAAGGATGGCAAAAACGATTTGATATTATCATATTTTTATAAAGGCCTCTATTACCCGTTCCGCCCTAAAAATGATTTGGAGCAGGAACTGCCCTACCTTAAAAAAGAATGGCTCAGCTATCAAAAAATGGCCGATAAAACCACCACTGAGGTATTTAAGGACAAACTGGATGACAATGATCGTTTAAGTGTAAACCAGTTCAATAGTATTTTTGTGAGCGATGTATTGCATGCTGCTTCGGTTACTGCACTGCCATATCTTTATCAGCAGGCCCCAATTAAATCGATGCTAAAATATAACAATGGCGATATATTGCTGAATGGAAACTTTTGGGGCGTTGTGCCCTATGAAGGGAAGTACGATGCGCTCGGTCTGGCTGGCTTACACTACAACAAACAGAAAAAGCAATTTGATGCACCAACTTATTTAATAAACGGGGCTATTAACCCCCAGGAAATTACTTACCTGGCGCCAGTGAAAACGGCAACTAACTTCAATACTTATCTCACGGTTACCTATGATGGCCGGTTAATGTTACTAAGCAAGTAGCGTAATATCACAATATTGGATAATATATTTTAGTTATCCATTTTGAGGTGTCCTTTTGTGCCAGTCTATCGGTAACAAGCAATTGAAAAGGCATGGCAGGTGATATCAACCTGTGATCTTTCATGTATATCTTCATTTGTGCCAGGGCGTTGTTAACCGTACCTTGTCCGCCACGTACATCGGCCACCAATAAATTTCCCCCCTTAGGTATGTTGTTTATACTTGTTTTTTGAAAAGGAGTGATCTTTTTGTTGATTGGAAGCGCAACGTTAACCTGGTATTCGTGTTCATCTGTTTGTGTAACGTTAAGCATAGGGAAGTTGGTTTGTTTGGCGCCCTGGCCGACAGCCTGTTGTTGCAGGGTTGTAACGGTGTTGTAAATGGCTTGTAATGAGGGGTATATTGGATAGGTATTAGCTGAAACGAGCAAAACTGTGTCTTTAGCATGATTTAAGTAGATCCTATAGCCATATGCGTTTCTTTCATCCTCAAGGAAATGTTTAAGGCTAAGTAAAATTTCCGCAACCTGGTTTTCGACATCTCTGGTTTTGAAATAATTAGTTATCCGTGATAAAAATTGGGCGTTATTCTCATCAACAGCATCCCATTTAAACTTGACAGAACCTTCGGCGTCGGCGAAATAACTTATCTTGCCGTTAAAGGTCAGGTTATCTTTTTTCAATTTAAGATAGGTACTGCTATTGGTCATTTTATCGATACTGATCTTTGCACCTCTAAAATTGTATTGCCTGTCCCCGGTTTTGGTGCCGGGCCACCATTTATCCCATCCGCTTTCGGTGGTGAGGAATTTTCCAGCAATAACATCGGAGATATCAATTGACAGGTCTTGTGCTATAACAGGTTTTTCGGGAAGCAAAATGTTAGCTACTACAATAATTACGATAATGGTGAGTATAATAAAAAAGATCTTCTTCATTTAGTTTATAAAAAGGCGGATACCTTGGGGTGATAAATTTAATAATATCAGATGGATTAACAGGTGCATATTGTTATAAAATATATCGCCTGTTGATTAAATAAAAAAAGTGCCTCATCGGGTTAAAAAACTAATGTAAATATGCTGTAGCGTACTAAAAAAAGCCTATATTGGCTGTTGATCAATTAAAAAACCAGCAGATTTTCTCCTTGTGTATCTGTTCGGTTTTTAACCTATTTTATAACTTATGAGATCCTTTTTATTTTGCCTTGCCGGTGTATTACTTTTATTCACTTCCTGTAAAAAGCCCTACTATGAAAAAGTACTCCACGATCCCGAACTTTATCGTATAACCGTTAAAAAACTTAATGATATTGTACTGGAAAATAACTTTCCGCCGGTTACAGCCTCCCGTAATTATGTATATGCCAATATAGCGGCCTATGAAGTTATAGCTTCCGGCGATCCTGAGCATTTTAGATCTTTAGCCGGGCAAATCAAACACTTACCGGCCGTACCCAAAGCATCAAAAGATACTGCTGTTGATTACCAGTTTGCTTCGTTGCTTGCCTTTTGCACGGTTGGCAACGCGGTAACGTTTCCGGAAGGAAGTATGGATCAGTATGTTGATGAGCTTCAAAAGAAGGCTAAAGATGCAGGTATGCCGTCGGTTTTATTCGAAGGCTCTGTAAACTACGCTGATAAAGTCGCTAAATTTATATTAAAGTGGAGCAAAGGCGATCATTACGCACAAACTCGGTCGGCAAGTAAATACACGGTAAAACAGCAGGATGGCCGTTGGATTCCCACGCCGCCCATGTACGCGCAGGCCCTTGAGGCCCATTGGGGTGAGATCAGGCCCATGGTGCTGGATTCTACAGCTCAATTTATTCCGCCCGATCCGCCGGCTTTCAATGTTAAAGACCATAACAGTCCTTTTTACAAACAGGCGCTTGAAGTAAAGCAAATAGTTGACAGCCTAACCAAAGAAGAGAAACATCAGGCCGATTTTTGGGATGATAATGCCTTTAAACTCAACGTCGTAGGCCATGCATCGTTCGCGACCAAGAAGTTTTCGCCGGGAGGGCACTGGATGAATATTACCGCAATTGGCACAAGAATTAAAAAATTTGATTTTGGAACCACAGTAAGCGTTTATACCGAAACGGCGATCGCTCTGTTTGATGGCTTTATTAATTGCTGGTACCTTAAATACCGCTCAAATTACGTTCGCCCCGAAACCATAATTACCAAATATATGGATGCCGAATGGCGCCCATATATTCAAACGCCTCCCTTTCCGGAGTATAGTAGCGGCCATGCTGTAATTTCGGCAGCCGCGGCCGAAGTACTTACCAATAGGATCGGTGATAATTTTGCATATACAGATTCATCAGAAATGGAGTTTGGGATCGATCCGCTTTCTTTTAAATCATTCCGGGCGGCCGCGAAATCAGCAGGGATGTCAAGGGTAATGGGAGGAATCCATTTTAAGAATGCCTGTATTGTGGGCAATAAACAAGGCGCCGAGATTGGTCAACTGGTGGTGAAAAAGTTACAATTAAAAATTAAGTAGTATTTTATTTATTTTTATTAAATAATTGATTTTGAACAAGATATTTAAATTGAGCTTGTTTTTCGCTTTGCTAACACCTGCTGTGTCTGAGGCGCAAAGCATCGATCCATGGAAAATTAAAGCCGACAAAATTGATCATGCAAACTATTACGGAATTACCGTAGCCAACGGGATGATTGGGATAGTATCAGCACCGGAGCCTTTCAAGGTTAAAAATGTAGTACTGGCCGGCGCCTATGATCTGTACGGCAGGGGGCGGGTAAGCAATTTCCTGAACAGTTTTAACCTGCTTAATATGTACCTTGAAATAGATGGCAGACGGATCGATGCTAAAAGTATTAACAATTTTAAGCAGGAATTGGATATGCAACACGCCGCCTTCACTACTACCTTTGATTATGCCGATAAAGCGACCATAAAATATACTTATTACTCGCTGCGGCAACTGCCCTTTACCGTTTTGATGGATGTTTCGGTAACAGCAAAACAGGCCATCAACATTACATCGGCCAGTGTAATGGAAGCGCCCGATGCGCTCAAAGAAGTGCAGAATTATTATAACGAAATCGACAGACCGCATGTAACCATTAGTTTGCTTACTTCAACAGCAAAGAGCCCTACAGGTAAAATGCAGTTATGTGCATCTACTTCGTTCTTATTCAATGAACCGCATGGACAAGAGCCGCGCATTATTCATGAAATGTGGGACAATAACATGCACCTTATGAAGTTTAGCAAGTCAATAGCTGCGGGGCAAACTTATAATTATGCGGTAACTGGTTCATCCATAACTTCAGCACACCATGTCGACCCACTGAATGAAGCCGAACGCCTCACCATTTTTGCCAAATTGGAAGGTCGGGACAGGCTAATTAAATTTCATAATAAGGCCTGGAGTGAGCTGTGGACAAGCGATATCCAAATAGAAGGCGACGATCAATCGCAGCAGGATATTCACAGCATGTTATATCATTTATATTCATTCTCGAGGGCTGGCACAGCATACTCACCTTCACCCATGGGACTTTCGGGGTTGGGTTACAATGGCCACGTTTTTTGGGATTGTGATGTTTGGATGTATCCGGCTATGCTGGTTTTACACCCCGACATTGCCAAATCTATGGTTGAATACCGGTTTGAACGATTGGATGCCGCGCGTAAAAATGCTTTTTCGCATGGGTATAAAGGAGCGATGTTCCCCTGGGAAAGTGCTGACAGTGGGGTAGAGGAAACACCGGTTTGGGCGTTGAGCGGTCCGTTTGAGCACCATATTACTGCGGATGTAGCGCTGGCCGCGTGGAATTACTATTGCGTAACCCAGGATAAACAATGGCTAAAAGAAAAAGGTTGGCCAATACTTTCAGCCACTGCTGATTTCTGGGCAAGCAGAGTTGAACGCAATGGACCCGGTCATTACGATATTAAAAACGTAGTAGCTGCAGATGAATGGGCCGAAAACATTGACAATAATGCTTTCACCAATGCCGCAGCGAAAGCTAACTTGCTAAATGCTACCGCTGCTGCCAAAATCCTGGGAGAAAAGGCCGATGCCGATTGGGTAAATGTTGCTCAAAACATCCCGATCCTGAAGTTGGATAATGGCGTTACCAGCGAACATGCTTCTTATAAAGGTGAAGGAATTAAACAGGCTGATGTTAACCTGTTAGCTTATCCGCTTAAAACAATAACCGATCCGGCACAAATTAAGAAAGACCTTGAATATTATGAAACCCGTGTACCTAACGAAGGTACTCCTGCCATGACCCAGGCCGTTTTTGCCTTATTATACTCGCGGTTGGGTAATGGCGAAAAGGCATTTCACTTTTTTAAGGATGCTTACGAACCTAATCTAAACCCGCCATTCCGGGTAATTGCCGAAACAAAAGGTGGAACCAATCCGTATTTTGCTACAGGCGCAGGTGGTATTATTCAAAGCTTGCTCATGGGTTTTGGCGGTTTGGATATTACACCAACCGGTATAGTACAAGTTAAAAGCAAGTTGCCTGCTAACTGGAAATCATTGAAAATTACAGGCGTGGGAATGGATAAGGCTACTTATACAATAAAGTAACTGTTTTATAACTTTATACATTATGCCCTTTAACATCTCCTGCGTTTGACAGAGAGAGAACTGGCGAATGGAAGACTGACGAAGTTTTTAAAAACTTCGTCAGTCTGGCTTCTGAAACTTGCTTTACCAGGTACTTAGTTCTGAACTTCTGCCGGAGCCCTTTCTAATTGCTGGGTATCAATATGATACCTGTTTACTAAGTGCAGTAATACCCCATTTGTCCAGCCGAAACCATCTTGTAGGGGGTATTCACCACCGCCGGCAGTTAATTGGGTATCAACCACATTGTACTTTTCAAGCAATTTGCCCGTTTGTTTAAACACCCGGATGTTAAGTTTAAGCCAGCGGGTGGCTATTTCTTTGGCCAGTGTATTGTAATTGTACTTTTCAAGCCCGTCTATAGCTATGTATTGCAGCGGGGCCCAGCCATTGGGTGCATCCCACTGCTGGCCGGAGAAGTTGAGGGTAGTAACCAGTCCGCCGGGTTTCAGGAAATTATTTTTAAGCCCGTCGGCCACAAGGCGGGCTTGCTCATCGTTGGCAATTTTAAATTCGAGAGGGAACTCACCTGCAAGTGTTTCCACGGCAGATAGTTGTTTCAGCTGCCAGTTGTAATCATCAAACCAGCCTGTTTTTTGGTTCCAGCAATATTTCAGGATAGCATTTTTGCGGCTGTTTGCCCTATATCTATACATTTTGGCAAGCTTTGCATTTGAAAGTTGGTTTAAACTTCGTGCAATAGTCATTTCCAGGTTATATAATAGGCAATTCAAATCAACCGGTATAATATCGGTGGTTTGTATAGTTGGCAACTTACCCGATTCATCAAACCAGCGCGTACTGAAATCCCAACCCGAAGCCGCCGCTGCCCGCACGTTGCGGTAAAATTGTGCTGCCGGTTGTTTGCTTTCTTTGGCGGCATTAACATCTTTTATATATGATTCTTCGCGGGGTTCATCACTTTCGTCCCAATAACGGTTCAATATCTGCCCATCCGGCATTCGTACAACCCGGTGTGTGGCCTGGTTGGCTTGTACAGCCTCCCATCCATGCATCCAATACTCATATTCTTTGATCAATTGCGGCCTGAAATGCACCAATACTTTCTCTCCGTCAATTTTTGCCAACAGGTTTACCATCATAGCAAAAAATGGCGGTTGCGAACGGGTAAGATAATAACTTCGATTGCCGTTGGGTATAAAGCCATATTTATCAATGAGGTAAGCAAAGTTTTCGACCATATTGCGGATCACTTTAACCTGGTGGCTTTCCTGTAAACCCAACATGGTAAAATACGAGTCCCAATAGTAAATTTCTCTGAACCTGCCGCCAGGCACAATGTAGGGGTTAGGCAGTGCCAGGGTTGATGAAAAAGGTTTTGCTTCATCCGGTCGGCGTTGTAAAACCTGCCACAAAGTATCAATATGTTTGCGGATACCAGCAGATATATCAGTTTGAAAATTGTTATGCGATACAGGTACGTTAAAATTGGCCAATACAAATGCCTGCAGGTTAAACCCGGGCTGATCTTTCTGTTCGTTATAAGCCTTTATGATCAGCGCCGGGTCCTGTTTGGGTACAGCATCAACAAAAGTTTTGTTATCCGGGAAAATGGTTGAAGTTTGAACCGCCTCGAACAATCCCGGAAATTGTTGCCGGGGCGTAAGCGTTTGTGATTTTGCGTTAATTACAAAGAATAAAAATGCGAGTAAAAAAAGTTTTCTCATCAGCCTAAAATTATACCCTTTGCAGGATGGGTAATTGG
Organism: Mucilaginibacter sp. SJ; assembly: GCF_028993635.1. Classification (NCBI taxonomy): domain Bacteria; kingdom Pseudomonadati; phylum Bacteroidota; class Sphingobacteriia; order Sphingobacteriales; family Sphingobacteriaceae; genus Mucilaginibacter; species Mucilaginibacter sp. SJ. The sequence continues at coordinate 1,021,415 of NZ_CP118631.1, read as the reverse complement.
TTTATAACAGGTTATAAATTTACTATTTTTGGAACGAATATAACCGATATCTGATTTGTTTTCAGGGTTTTTTGTGCGATATTATCGCAGGGAAATAATAGATATCAAAGTATGGACCAATTAAAAACAAACACATAAGCCATTTATTATGATAAACTTTTTACGGAAGGGAAGTATTATATTTTCGTTATTACTTGCCCAGCTATGCTATGGTCAATTGCGGGTTAATACCCTGCCTTCCTGGGCGTTTGGTGGCTTTGCCCGGCCGGCAAATATCAACCCCATTATTTCGCCGGATACGGTTTCCCGCTTTCTTGATCCGATGAGTAAAAAGCAGGTGCAATGGGAAGCCAATGACACTTTTAACCCGGCCGCAACCGTCAGGAACAATAAAATAATAGTATTATACCGGGCTGAAGATCTGTACGGTATCGGTATTGGCTTCCGTACTTCACGTGTTGGGTATGCCGAAAGCACTGATGGAATTCGGTTTAGCAGAAGGAAAACCCCGGTTCTGTATCCTGATAATGATATTGCTAAAAAGTACGAATGGCCCGGAGGCTGTGAGGACCCCCGCGTAGCCGTTACGCCCGGCGGTACCTATGTTGTTTTTTACACCGAATGGAACCGTGATCTGCCAAGATTAGGTGTGGCCACATCAAAAGACCTCGTCCACTGGAAAAAGCATGGGCCGATATTTGAAACAGCTTATCATGGCAAATTTTTCAATATCGCCAGTAAATCGGCATCCATATTAACCCGGTTGATAAACGGTAAACAAGTGATTATTAAAACAAATGGAAAATATTGGCTATACTGGGGCGAGCATCATGTTTACGCGGCGACATCGGCAAACCTGGTGGACTGGACCCCTGTGGTCGATAATAAAGGAGCTCTGAAAGAACTGATGTCGCCGCGTGATGGTTATTTTGACAGTGACTTAACTGAGTGCGGCCCGCCTGCTTTGATGACCAAAAATGGTATAATCCTATTTTACAACGGTAAGAACAAACCTGCCGAAGGCAGGGACACTCGGTTTAACGCCAATTCATACTGTGCAGGGCAGGCCTTGTTTGATGCAAAAGATCCGTCTAAATTCAAAACACGTCTTGATATTCCTTTCTTAAGGCCCATGGAACCTTTTGAGAAAAGTGGTCAATATATTAACGGAACAGTGTTTATTGAAGGGATGGTTTATTTTAAAAAGAAGTGGTTCCTTTACTATGGCTGTGCCGATTCGCGGGTAGCTGTAGCTATATATGATCCATCCAAGCCAGCACCTCCTGATCCGGTTGAATAGTATTTGACATTTGTTTATTGTTAAAGATAAAAATACAACTTAGAACTTTTGATTGTGATGGCTAAAGTTTTATCTTCATAGTTGAAAATCTTTATCATGCTTTATATCTTAATCTCAGTGGCAGTTATTCTTTTTATTGCTCACGTTATTTTGTTATTCACTTCGTTTTCAAATGCCGGCATTATTCCATCACGCTATTTTTACTCGCACCTAACACTTTGGCTTACTGGCTTATCTGTGTTTGCTTTAGCTGCTTTATATAGTGGTACAAACAGGTCGGCCTTCCTCGATTATTTTAATACCTGGATGAGGAAATCATATATCGTGCTGTTTACTTTTGGGCTGTCATTAGTTGCTCACGCTATTGTAACTTTTTTAGTCATCCCGTGGTTACGAAAATCTAAAACGCAATAACGATGGGTAGCATGAAGGCTTAACAGTAATTAACTAACTCAATAAACCAAGCAGGTCATCTTTTGACAATGAACTTGTAACAGCGCTGTCGGGCCTGATCAGGCTATTGGCGATATCCTTTTTTGATTGCTGCATCACCATGATCTTATCTTCGATAGTGCCGGGGCAAATAAGCCTTACCGCCACAATTTTTTTGCCCTGGCCGATGCGATGGCAGCGGTCTATGGCCTGATTTTCGACAGCCGGGTTCCACCACGGGTCGACGAGGTAAACATAATCTGCTTCTGTTAAATTAAGACCGGTACCGCCGGCTTTAAGGCTAATCAGGAATACCCTGATGCCGGGATCATTCTGAAACTCATTAACAACCTGCTCGCGTTTGCGGGTTTGACCGGTGAGGTATGAGAAGCGAATGTCACGGCATATCAATTCCCTGCGGATAAGATCAAGCATGGATACAAACTGCGAGAATATGAGGATCTTATGCTGATGCTTTTTGCTTTCTATTTCTTCTATCAGCATCTCAAGCTTGGCCGATGCGTCACCATGCATTTTCTCGCCTTTTATGAGCATCGGCGAATCGCAGATCTGCCTCAATTTGTTTAACCCTTTTAACACGTTCATTGAGCTCTTTTTTAGCTCCTCATTTGTTGTGGCCGAAATATATTCTCTGAATTCTTTTTCGTATGAGTCGTAAATATGGCGCTGCTCCTGATTCATTTCACAATACAATACCATTTCGGTTTTTTCCGGCAGTTCGGTAGCTACCTGTTGTTTGGTGCGCCGAAGTATGAAAGGCCTCACTTTTTCCTGCAGTTCAGCGGCGCGTTTGCTGCCCTTAAATTTATCGATAGGAACAGCATAAATATCCTTGAAATATTGCTTGCTCCCCAATAAACCGGGGCAGGCAAATGATAGCTGGCCATATAAATCGAACGTGTTGTTTTCTATCGGGGTACCCGTTATTGTAATTTTATTCCGCGATTTCAGGAGCCTTACAGCCTTGTAGCGCTGCGATTCGGGATTCTTTATATTCTGGGATTCGTCGAGAAAGATATAATTGAAATTAAAATCCTTCAGGAAATTAATATCTGACAGTAAAGTACCGTAGGAGGTAAGCACAATTTCATATTGGTGCAGGTGCCTGGTATGCTTAAGCCGTTCCGCACCGTAAATAATATGAATACTGATAGATGGCGCGAATTTTTGAACCTCCTGCTGCCAGTTAAACAGGAGCAAGGTCGGCACTATAATAAGGTTGGTATTGTTTTCGGTTTTGCTGCGTTGTAAAAGGATAAAGGCAATCACCTGGAGGCTTTTACCCAGACCCATATCATCGGCAAGGCAGCCGCCAAAATTAAGGTTATCTAAAAAATTTAACCAGTTTAACCCCTGGCGTTGGTAAGCGCGAAGCGTTCCGTTTAGTCCAGGAGGAACCGGTACTTCATCAATGGTTTCTGTACCGGTAAGCTTTCTGTTGTATATCGCAAGCTCGTTTCGCACGTCCTCGTCAAGCATTTCCTCGTCGTAATATTGTTGTATAGCAGTATAATTACTTTTTGAAGTATGCAGCGTGTCATTATCAGCAATCTCTCCCGAATTAAAATAATCAGTGAATTTCTCTATCCATTCGGTGGGTAAAATTCCCCGGGTTCCATCATCAAGGTGTACATACTTGCTTTTATTTTTTACAGCCTGGTGAACCTGTTTCAACGAAGCTCTTTTTTTGCCAAATTTTATATCGATAACTGTATTGAACCAGTTGATCCCGCTCACTACGTTGATGGTTATCTTTACTTTATGCGGGTTCAGCTTGTTGCCTTCCAGTTCGTTAAAGCCGAGTATTTCGATCTTGTGGTTATGCCATTCGTCAAATACATTTAAAAACCACTCCTCATCTAAAAAATGCCTTTTATGCAGGTAGAAGTAATCAAGGCCGTTATCCAACTGTTCGTTAAAATAAGGGTGTTGTTTTACAAGCAGGGCTGTAAAGGCTATTTCCTCATCATCGCGCCGTTTAACTAAAAATTGGTTGCCTTTTTCGTCGGTACCGTAGATCTGCTTTTGCGTGCGGATAGGGATCTCGGCCTCACCATAGCGCAGCACAGGAATGATCATGACATGTGCGCCAAAGTCCGATAGATAAATGATCTTCTCGGCAGGCTGGTCAAAGCCGTCTTTTATTATCTGTTCCTCTGTTGCAGGTTTAATGTAAGTGTAATCAATACGGAGTTTGTTTTCCAGCTTATTAAGCAAGTGTGATTTTAATTCTGCAAACTTACTCTTATGTATCTGCAGGCTACCCTGTTTCTTTTTCAGCAGGTCAATAATATTTAATACCTGCAGGCTTTCAATAAGATAAAGTACGTTGCCTATACCTATAAAATAGGTATACCTGATATCAAGATCCTTAAGATTGTACAGCAAACCATCAATGTTAAAAATGCCGCTTATTTCATAAAACTCATCCCAGGTATTTACTTTCAACTCGAGATCATTTTTAAAATTCTTAACCAGTACAGGACTTATCGAGCCAGCCGTTACCTTGTCCGAAACAGTATTGTCATGCGCGTAGAAACTGTAGACCAACGGGTTTTTAACGATAGCCCTTAGTGCAGCAATATCGGTTGCAGTTCTTTGCGTGTTAATATGATTTTGAAACTTGTGTACCCCGGTAAAGAATTTGAGTTGCTGTGCGTCGTTCGTTTCCCAGATCAGGTCTAAAGGAGCAATAGGCACCAATGGGTTCTTGATTTTTCCATCTTTGGTGCTTTGTGCGGCATATAGTTCAATAAATAAATATTTATAGTATTTATGCTGTTTTAGTATGATACAGGTTGTTTTATCAGTGTCCTCGCCGGGTTGCCCAATCGGTTCAGCAATGTCGTTGACTATAACACTTTGCAAGTTGGCAAGGCTCTCCTTGGTAATGGCTGTTAACGCGATGGAGCGGGGGACTATCTCGAAATTTTTAGACAATGATCTTACCTCGAAAAACTTGTCCAGATCAGGTTCTTCTTCAAGTCCGTAATCAGCTGCTGCTTTTTTTAACTTTTTATGCCTTAGTTCGTCATCAAAAAATAACCGTAACTCATCACGCTGTGTTATAGCCGATAGTACCTGTGCCTGGTGCTCGCAAAGTTTATTACCTGTAGCATGGCACCCGCACGAAAGAGCCAGCTGCCCTTCATGACTGGTAACAATTACCTCGGGAAAGGCAACTGTACCTGACTGATTGGTAAAAGCCCCGTGGTTAATTTCCAAATGTTTGGCCAGTATTTGCCTGTAGCTTTGCTTGTCAAAATAAATGCTGACGGCTGCGTGAGCGGCAATAACACTTTCGCTAAGGTCGGTTATGGTTGCGCCTTTGATGATGACATTATGGTTGCTTTCGCTTTCCTGGTAACTGATTATCCTGATCACTCTTGCTTTGATGTGTTACCCGGTAAATATCATAACAATTATAGAAAAGAAGACAATCACCAATGCATTTTCGTGAACTATGTAACAATTATATTCTTTATCAAATATTTACCTTTAGTAAACGTATCTGCCTTAATTTAGCCACTTAGTTCAGTACTATGAAGTATTCCAAATTACTATCACATCTATCCATATTAGCACTTTCTTTTTGCCTATATGCCTGCCATACCGTTTCTGGCAACAAACAAATCTCCGATAATGAACAGGTTAATATGCACAGTGCTTATGACGACAGTACACTAAATCGCCATATATTACCGGTTTTAATGCCTTACAACCGTATTATTGATCCGGCAGGAACAGTGATTTCATTTGGCGACGCTGCTGATGAAAATCATAGTATGGACGTAAGACTGATCCCGAGCACCAGGTTTATCGCTGTCGAAGACCGGTATGGGCTTACTATAATCGATACTGTAACTAAGAAAGTTTCCAATCGCTGGACCTATAAACAAGATTCCCGCTATCGCGGACTTACAAGCACCTACTCCGGCTTAAAAGTTGTGGATATTGATAGTCAAACTCAAATATATTGGAGTGCTGCGGCAGGCAAGGGTAAGGATTCAAAATCCTACGTTTTCAAAGCTATTTGGAAAGATGGCAACATCAGTATACAAAACACTTTCAATTTTAAAGCTGAAGGTGAATCGCCATTGGCATTGCCTAACGATTTAGCTATCAATAAAGAAAATGGCATAAATTACTTATATGTAGTTTTAAACGGCAACAACCAACTGGTAAAGATCAATTTAACTGATAATAAAACCGTTTGGACGAGATCAACCGGAGTTGCACCTTATGGGTTGACGATTGCAAAGGATAAGATATTTTTAACCAATTGGGCCGGGCCGCAAGCTATCGATACATTGAAGCGTGAAACAGCGGGTGTACCCTATGGTAAGGCTTATGTCGATCCCAAAACAGGGGCAACCGTGCAGGGAACAGTAATGGTTATGGATTTGGCAAAGGGAGATGTGATCAAGGAAATTACTGTGGGGCTGCATCCTAATGCCATTATCAACAGTGCCGATGAAGCTTTTGTTTATGTTGCGAATGGCAATAGTGACATGGTATCGGTAATTTCAACAAGTTCATTACAAAATGTAGCAGCGATTGATGTTAAATTAAATCCTGGCAAAAAGAGTTATATAGGTGATACTCCCAATGCTTTAGCCATTAATGCCGATGGCACAATACTTTATGTAGCAAATGGTTTGGATAACGCTGTGGCCATGGTAAAATTGGGTAGTAAAACATCTCTTAAAGGAACCGGCACTAACGAAGTGAAAGGCTTTATTCCAACCGAAGCATACCCCGGCGGATTGGCTGTTGACGGCAATAATTTATTTGTAACCAACCTGGAAGGAGAAGGCTCGAGGGTAAGTGCTGACGAGATAGGCAAAAGCAATTTAAAAGGTGATTTACCCTCAGGGGCAGATATTGCAGCTTACAACTCGCACCATTCAAAGGCTACAGTATCAATGATAACCATTCCCGATGATGCTTTGCTAAAAAAGTATACTCAAAAAGTCCAAAACCTAAACCTGAGTTTCCGCCAGCAGATAGCCCAGCTACTGCCCCGCAAAAACATTGCGCCTAAACCCATACCAGAGCGTATCGGCGAGCCCTCGGTTTTTAATCATGTACTTTATATTATCAAGGAAAACCGCACATATGATCAGGTTTTGGGCGATATGCCTGAAGGTGAAGGCAATAAATCGCTTTGCATTTATGGTGATAGTGTTACCCCCAATCAACATAATTTGGCGCGCAATTTTTTATTGCTTGATAACTATTATGCTTCCGGAAAATGCTCTGCCGAAGGGCACCAGTGGACTGATGCTGCCATGGTTACCGATTATGTTGAAAAAAGTGTACGCTCCTGGTTTAGGAGTTATCCGCATGTGCAGGAGGATGCCCTGGTTTATGACGGGAATGGCTTTATCTGGAATAATGCCGCCGATCACGGCAAAACAGTCAGGATTTACGGCGAAGCCTGTGCTGTGCATTTTGATGATAGGTTAAGTTGGAGCGATATTTATAGCAACTACACAGCAGGTAAGCCTTTTGAATTTAAAAATACCAGCACTATTTCGCGGGTGAGGCCAATGCTGTCGCAAAACTTCCCGGGATCCGACGAGCATAAGATCAATGAACAGTTAAGGGCCACCGCTTTTATTAAAGAGCTTCATGAATATGAGCAAAAGCCCGGTGATCAGTTACCACAACTGATGATCATGGCCCTATCGGCCGATCATACTGTAGGCACCCGGCCAGGCTACCCGACACCTGACGCCATGGTAGCTGATAACGACCTGGCGCTCGGCCGTATTGTTGAAGCAGTTTCAAAAAGCCGTTTCTGGAAAAACACGGTAATATTTGTTACCGAAGATGATTCACAGGCAGGGTGGGACCATGTATCTGCATATCGCACTACAGGGTTTGTGATTAGTCCGTATAGCAGGTTACAGCACAAAGTGAGCAAAAACTATAATCAAACCTGTATAGTGCGTTCTATTGAACAAATATTGGGCTTACCTCCAATGAATATCATCGATGCTACTGCATTACCTATGTTTGATTGCTTTACCGGCAAACCATCTGCATACACTTATACCAGTTTAAAAAACAAGGTGCCGATTAATAAAATCAACCAACCTTTTTCTGCGCTCAAAGGTTCTGCATTGCATTTTGCACAGTTATCATCAAGATCTGAATACGATCATATTGACGGTGGTAATGATGATGTGATGAACAGGATACTTTGGTTTGCGGCTAAGGGTAAAAAAGCTTATCCCGCTAAACTGGCGGGCAAAGATGAAGACGATGATGATTGATGGAGAAAATAGTTAACTTCAACATCCCGCTCAGAGGTTAACTGTATAATATTATATGTATGCTTAGAGCTCGCTGTCTTAACCACATGGCGAGTTTTTTTATAGCCGATCGCATTAAACTTTTAATGATTGATTTAGTGTTTTATACGTAAAAATACGGGAAATTCTCATGTAAATACCGTGAAATTACGTGGTCATCTGTGCGCGACATTGCTTTATCTTTATCGCAAACCTCATCAACGCCTGCAAGCGATTAATCAATCAATTTTTCAACCTTAACCAAAAAAATTATGAAAATTTCTGCGCTTGATGAGAACGGCGCACCAGTCGACTGGTGGTTTATCTACAAAGTTCCGCAACTTGACGGAGGTGTGGGTAACGACAAAGCTACAGGGTACGAATATGTTTATTACGACTCCACTGTCGATGCAAATACCGATGCCCGAAAAAGAACGATTACCAAGTCTCCAAATGTTTTGAATGGCGATAAAGGAGCACTCAACCTGACTATGGACTCCGTATTCAAAAACATTAAATCACCGGCTCCGAGTACCGGATGGGTTCTTTATAATGACGAGATGCCCGAAAGTGCCAATAAACATGATGATGGCACCAAAGGGCATACCAAGGGAGTATTGGCATTTGATACCGAATCGAAAACTGCATTTTGGTTACTTCACTCATGGCCGAAATTTGCAGATCCCGGTGCTATCAAAGATCCTACGCCCAAATACGGACAAACCTACCTGTGCATTTCGTTGGATTTGGATACCGCTAATCTTATTGCCAAACAGATGCTGAACCACCAGGAGCCACAAATCTATCTTCATAATACCGCCAACCTGCCCGCAACTGCCGAGTTGCATTCGCTGACACAGCCTTTGGCGAGCCACCCGGTTGCCTTGGGCGACTCCATTGATTTAAAGTCTATTGGCGGCATGCCATTCAAAGTTATAGCCAAGAACCGGGAATGGAATAAAGATTTTTGGAACGAATTGGTAGGGCCTATCCTAAACGATGATTTGGACATCGAAACCTGGATCCGCGGCCCTATTCCACCTATTGCCGATAGCGACGGCATTCATAAAACTTTTGACATCAAGTATATCAACTTAGGTTTCATGGGCGCGCACTGGGCCTGGCCCGAAACACATGATCATGCCAAATGGGGAGTTACATTGCATGATCCCTGGGTTTGTGTTGGCGATATCAACCGTATGATTTCGCAAAGGAGACGTGGCGGTTGCACTATCGCTTTTCAAAATCAAACTTTGTGGTCGGGCTTGTCCAAAACAAGTTTGCTTTTAGCGCCCCCGGGGCATAACAGGACCGAAGCTCACGTGCTGATCCAAAAAACACATCATCTTCATGCGGAAGCACCATTGAGGGAACAACCGTAAACGTAATTTACAATTTAAAACTTTTTCATAATATATATACAAAAAACCTGCTCAAGCGGGATTTTGTATATATATTATGGCTGATTTGTTTATTTTTAAGTCTCTGTTTGATAGAGAATTATAAACCAGTGCAGCCAATGATTTTAAACCTGAAATACTTTAGCTTCGGAGCGAGGCGGTATGCATTTATACTAATGGCTCTTTTTACGATTAACGGCCTTGCGCATGCTCAAAACTTACCCAACAAAACAAGACCACGCATCATAATTACAGCCGATCCGGAATTGGATGATAATAACTCGCTTATTCGGTTCCTGCTATATAGCAGTGATGTTGAAATTGAAGGATTGATTTACGCGAGCAGCGCTTTTCATTGGAAGGGAGATGGCAAAGGAACCAAATGGTTTGTACCGGGACGGGAGTATACCCGCTTTGGATTAAACTTGTGCCCATGTGAATCATGGCGGTGGGGTGAAGATGAGCATTTTATTCATGATGCTGTGTATACCTATGCAAATGTTTATCCCAATCTAAAAATACATAATCCCAATTATCCTGCACCTGATGTACTCAAAGGCAAAATCAGGATCGGAAATATTGAATTTGATGGTGATATTTCAAAAGATTCGCCGGGTTCAGATCTCATCAAAACCCTGATACTTGATGATAAACCGGGTCAATTATTTATTACAGCATGGGGGGGCCAAAGCACTATAGCGCGTGCTTTAAAAGCTATTCAAGAACAATATGAGTCCACCACCAATTGGGAGCAAATAAAATTAAAAATTTATCGAAAGGTGGTTTTACTTCCCTCCGGTGACCAGGATGATACTTATGCAAACTACATTAAACCAAACTGGCCGGGTATTGAATATCGCGAGTTTAAAGGCGGACCGAACTATGGATATGGCGCTCAGCTAAATGCAGCTTCACCGGATTCCGTTTATATGACAGCATCCTGGATGAAGGAAAATATATCAGGCAAGGGGCCATTGGGAGCACTGTACAGGGTATGGGGCGATGGAAAACAAATGGTAAAAGGCGATATTATGGACTATTTTGGTCTCGTCGGCCATACCAATGATGAGTTGAAGAAAATGGGTTATGTTGTGTGGATGCCTGTTCAGGAAAAAGGTTCATGGTTAGGGGAGGGCGATGACCCAACGTTTATGAACATGCTTGGCAACGGATTACGCGCATATGAAAAAGACACTTATGGAGGCTGGGGCGGTACCGGATTTATTGATCCTAAAGCTAAAAACATCTTCTTCCAGAATAGCGATACATCATCCCGGGCTATGGCAGCTTCACTCGCTGCGCCGAAAGACCGAAATAATACGTACCCTGACTTTTTTCCTGCCGCTCAGCGGGATTTTGCAGCCCGGCTTAAATGGTCGGTGACGCCAATATATACAAAAGCAAATCACGAGCCGGTCGCCAAAATAGAAGGGCCATTAAATGTCAGGGCAGCAGCCGGCGAAACGATCAGATTGAACGGAGCCGTTTCTGACCCTGACGGAAATCCGGTTTCTGTTAGTTGGTGGCAATTTCAACAAGGAACTTATCCGGGAAAAGCGTCGATATTAAATCCCGAAGCCAGGCAAACACAGATCGGAGTGCCGAAAGACGCTGTTTCAGGCCAAACGATTCACATTATTTTTCAGGCAACTGATAACGGCACACCATCTCTTACCAGCTATCAGCGTGTGATTATAACGGTGCGGTAGACAGGAACCTTTCTAAATGCATCGGCTGTCTTTTCAAACCCAAGCGCTTACCTTTGGTCACATCAACCATTTTGTTCAGGTAGGAGTGTGGCCATTCTTGTATAAGAAAAAGCCCCGAAATCAGCTATTTCAGGGCTTAGATACTTGGCGGAGAGTTAGGGAACAATAACTTGTTTAACTTCTGCTGTAAACCAATGTTTTGTATTTTTATTCAATTAGAGGTCACCTAATAGATCACCTTTATAGAACCAAATCGCTTGTGCTTATTAAACAAAGATAACTATTTTAAAATAGAAAAATTGCAAACCTAACACAAAAGAATCCAAAGACGCGCTGGTCGGTAACGCGCATCGGAAGCTTGTCGGTTCGACTCCGGTTTAGAGTACTATTTTAGGCAAGTTGTCAATTTTATTGACAACTTTTTTTATGAAGTAAGCGGTGTGATGCTTTAATAGTTGCCTATTTTGCTATATGCTTAGAAAGCATCGACATAATTGTTGAAAAGATAATATTTAGAATTTGCTTGCAATTTTCGCTTAATTGATATCTTTGTAACAAATATTATTTATCTAAACCATCACAATAATGAAACAATTAAACGTCGCCTTGCTAACCTCGGCATGGCTCTCACCGTTATTAAACCAGCCAGGATATTATTCTTTGTTAATGGGGACTAATTTTTGTTATCAGAACATCATATATCGGCCAGCCGGAGTTATGTAAATTGATATTTTCAATTTTAGTTCAACATTATCAAGGCTCGGTATAGATACCCACGCTTCATCTTTTCGGTATTAGTTTCTTTTTGTTGCAAAAGAGTAGATAACCATTTGCCAACTTTTTATTTTATTTCTTAACTAATCAATAAATAGCAATAATCTATCGCTTGCAGATTGAACACGGACCTAAAGCTATAAATAAGCATTTACTACAACCATCATGAATAAAAGTAACTTTTTACTATTGCTATTTTTAACCTGTCCCTCATTGGTACATGCCCAGTGGATAACTAATGGAACAAATACTGTTACGTCAACTGCAAATGCGATAGGTATTGGCACAGCGACACCTTCAAGTAATCTACAGATTGTAGAGCTAACAACAAGCAAACCAGGTGGTGCTTTAGCACCAACCAAATCGGTTTTTAAACTTTCCAGATTAGGTACCTCCGGTTATACTTACAATGAAAGTGCGGAATTCAGAATAGGGCACGGAGGCCCTAATGTATGGGGATCACAGGTGGATTTATTTATCAATGGAGGCAGTAACCAAAATGACATCCCCGATCAGCACGCCATGACCTGGACTTACAACGGTAATGTGGGTGTTGGCACGACAGGTCCTATTGCACGTTTACATTTAGTTGGAAATGGTGTTTCCATAGACGGTGGTAACAGTATTAGCATCAATAATAATGATGTGGCCATCCAGGCCAACACGGGGGCAGGTCAACAACTTTAGGGGCTCAGTTGGAATTCGTTATTCCCGCTAATACGGATGGTAGTAACGCCTGGGGGCAGGCAAGGATAATAACCGTAGCGGGAAATACAAGCAACAGTAATGCCACCGGGAAAATGATCTTAGGGACCCGGCGAAGTTTTGATAAACTGGGGACTGGTGCCCAATGGTATTATGGGAATGACCTTATTATTGACGGAGCCGGGAATATTGGCGTCGGCACCCTAACGCCTGACCAGAAGCTGTCTGTTAATGGTACCATTCATGCTAAGTCTGTAGTGATCGACCTGAATGGATGGTCTGACTATGTTTTCAAAAAGGATTACAGGCTACCGGCCTTGAATGAGGTTAAAAGCTATATCCGGGAAAACAAGCATCTACCTGGAGTCCCATCGGAGGCCGAGATGATCAAAACCGGTCTTGATGTTAGCGAGGCTAATAAGATTTTGCTTAAAAAGATGGAAGAAATGACGCTATACATGATTGAGGCTAAAGAAGAGATAACAATCCTGAAAAAAGAGGTTAAACAACTAAAAAGTAAACAGAATAAACGATGAAAAGAATTTTTTTAATGGCATTGGTGGTCTCGGCCGGAGTACATATGGCGTTTGCGCAAACGAAGACTGTAACTGTTGACGCCAACGATGCGCTGAACAGCAATACGAAAATAGTAGCACAGACTTCGGTAGGACAAGTATTTTTTACTGGTCATCAATTAGGATCAACCTATGCTTTTCCATCTGCCGGAATATTCAGGGCATGGACAGACAACCCAACAGGAACGTCCAATTATTATTATGATGGTGTTACCAATGGCAATGTCAATTTCAGTGTTAGAGCCGATGGCCAAGGCTATTTTGCCGGCAAAGTTGGCATAAATACAACTACACCGGCGATGAGTTTGGATGTAAACGGCGCTTTGCTTGGGGGAAATACCAATCTGGATGGTGTAAACACTAACTTCTTGGCAAACTCAAGCAAGGTTTTAATAGGCTGGAATAGAACTGCAGGAGCAGGTGAAACAGATTTTATTTCCAACCAGGGCGCTGGAAATACAGGAGGTTTTGCTTTTTATAATCACAATAACAGCAATACTGAAAACCTGCTTATGTGGCTGACAGGTGACGGAAGGTTGCAGCTTGGTCAGTTTACAACCAGTATGGGTACCAATAAGCTGGCAGTTGCCGGTGGTATAATAGCTGAATCAGTTACTGTAAAATTAAAAAGTGCGTGGCCCGACTACGTCTTCAAACCAACCTATCAGCTACCGTCTTTATCAGAAGTTAAAACTTACATCGACCAAAACCAACATTTACCGGAAATACCTTCAGAAAAGGAAATCGCCAACGAGGGGCAGAACCTTGGGGAGATGAACAAACTTTTGTTAAAGAAGGTAGAAGAACTGACTCTGTACCTAATAGAACAAAATAAAAGGATAGAAAAACTTGAATCACAAATAAATAAATCACATGAATAAAATAGACTTTTTTAAAGTAGTATTATTTTTGTTGGGCTTAATTTCACTACCCGGCTTAGTGCATGCGCAATACTCATATGAGTATGTAGGAGGCACCGCCAGGGTATCTTTATTAGTTGGCAGTCTTCCGCCTGATAACGATTCTAATGCTGCCAAATTGCAAATAGATGTTTTTGGCGGTGGCTGGGGTTCAAATAACACTGGAGTAACTACCTATTATGTAGGTAATCGCGGGGGATTAATTATTCACCAGGTAACAAATGGCAATGCTACAAGCGCTTTCACAATAAAAGCCTATGCCAATCCAAACGGTAATACTGATATATATATTATCAGTACCCTGGACTGGCCAGCGTTCTCCGTTAAGTCTTGTAAATTGGGTAATGGTGCGCAATCACAATTGCAAACCATTACTTCCCAAACACCAATTGGTACCGATATTACGCCGGCTATATTGCCTGTATTAATTACCGACGCCAATGGGAATATAGCCATAAATACAAATGATACCAAAGGCTACAAGTTTGCGGTAAACGGCAGTGCTATTGCAACATCAGTAACAGTTAAGCTTAATAATGTATGGCCTGACTATGTCTTCAAACCAAGCTATCAGCTGCCGCCCCTATCAGAAGTTAAAACTTATATTGATCAACACCAGCATTTGCCTGAAATACCCTCAGAACAGGAAATCGCAAAGGATGGGCAAGATCTTGGCGAGATGAATAAGCTGTTACTCAAAAAGGTGGAAGAATTGACTTTGTATTTGATTGAGAAGGATAAAGAGGTGAAAGCCCAATCACAAAATAATTATGCTCTTGAGACAAAACTAAAAATACAGCAGGAACAAATTGATCGGTTAAACAAGAAAATGGAGCTACTTGCCAACAAAATCAAATAAATGTTTCAATCATAAATATAAACCGATTAATTGTTATCGATAGCTTTTCACGACATGTTGATTTAATGAATGCAACAATTGTAACAAGCAACATAATTTTACATAATAAAGCCTTTTCACTCACTTTAACCTAAAGACTATGTTTTACCGTTTATTACTGGTATTATTTTTTACTTCATTTATACAGGGAACCCTCCAGGCCCAATCTGATTATACGCATAATTTTAGTATGCACTCGCCGAATGCATATGCATTCAGCAAGATTGACAATATACCAATGAATAACTTCACTGGGATGGCGAATATAGATTTGCCATTATATGAAAAAAAGATGTCGGTTTTGGATTTCAGCATGCACATGGCTTATACCGGTGCCGGTGGTATTAAAGCGAGTGAATATACTAATATAACAGGGAGGGGCTGGCTGCTTCGTGCTGGTGGAGCCATTGTCAGGCATACAAGGGGTATTCCAGACGATTATCAAACCAATGAAACTTCATCAAATGGAACCCCGATCACCAAGTGGAATGGTGTTTTATACAACAATGGTATAACATATAAGGCAGATGGTGATAGTAGGATATCCAATACTGATCCAACCTTTAATTATGCTGACGGAACGGCAGATTCACAGCATGATATTTTTGAATTTAATATTCCGGGGAAATCAGGCAAGTTTTATATCGGTAAAGACAAGCAGGTGATAGTAGTACCTGATAGTAAATTGAAAGTCATTCCCAATTTCACGAGCACTACTGAATTTAAATTAGCCTCGTTCCTGATAATTGATGAAGCCGGAATTAAATATTACTTTAATCAGACTGAGGTAACCGAAGAAGAGGATCCTAATCCGGGCCTGACTCCTACCGCTGTCTATTATATGAAGGAGTATCCATCATCTTGGTTATTAACTAAAATAGAAGCGCCGTTTAGCGAAGAATCGATTACGTATCAATATATACCCAGGCAAATATGGACAGGAGCCGGAATGACAGGAGTGTATAGTAAACGGTCAGACATGCCATCCGGGAGTATTTCAATTTCTGGAGGACTCGGAGCAAAAGAAGCAGATCTTCAGAGTATTACTTTTTCAGATCAAACAAAAATTAATCTAAATTATTTTTTGGATGGTACCGATCCAGCTACGTCACCTTTATTAAAATCGATTGATATACTTAACCCCCAGCAGGAGATTGTAAAATCCTATTATTTGAAATATCTCTATTGGGATTCCGGCACTACTGCCAATTATACCAATACACAAACCACAACAAATACATATTTTGCTACGAAAAGGAATGACTATTTAAATGCTATTGACCTGGTAAGCAGCAATAATAATAATCAGACAATTTATGCTTTCGATTATTTTTTAGATCAAAACTTAAATGAAACTGTTGTGCCTCACAGCACTTTTGTGAATAGTTCATACATAGAAGCTGGTCTGGATTTTTGGGGTTATTACAATGGGAAAACCAACGCCACTGCTTCAACAAATGCTACCGCTTTTGTGATACCCACTCCATTGGGGCCGGCTGCAGATAGAACGCCTGATCTGAATTATGCAAGACTAGGAGCATTAAAAAGAATCATCTATCCAACAGGCGGCTCTGAGGAATTTCAATACGAGTTAAATGACAAACGAGGAAGTAGTGGCAATGTAACTATAGCCGGATTACGTATAAAAAGACGGATTTTACATGACGGGATAGACCCACAGAATGATATCATCAAACAATATAATTATGTGGAGACTGACGGTTTGTCTTCCGGCTTTATAGGGGAAACGCCGGAATTTACTTTTGTTAAAAATGGTTACTATGATGATGGAGGGTGGCCATCTAATCCTCATGTAAAATATACTATAACAACTTCGTTTACAAATCCTGTAAATCCGTTGTCCAATATCGACGGAAGCTTTGCCGGTTACAGGCGAGTGGAAGAAGTGCTGCAAAATGGCAGCAGCAACAACGGAAAGATTGTATATGAGTACTCTGATCTGAGCTATACTACTCTTTGGAGCCCGAAGGATTATTATCCCTACCGGCCGGTGGACCGGCCTTACTGGGCTGTGGGACTACCGGTGACTACAACTTATTTTTCTTCAACCGGGGCGATGACCAAGCGGATTGTAAATGAATATAACATATTTCAGCAACAAAAGATTGATGATAACTACAGATCATTATATATGTCAAAGGATGGAGAAGTTGATGTTTTAAATACTAGTGGGAGTTCTGACCCTTACGCGATCAGATTCATATACAAATTCAATAATTATTATCCTGTAACGGGGAGAATGGAGTTGAAGGCTACACATGAATATAACTATCCGTCAACAACCGAAACAGCTTCCAGCGAACTGCTTACCCAAAATACGTATGATCCGAATTATTTTTTGCCCCGCACATCGTCACAACTAAATTCCGATGGAAATGCAGTAACTAAATATTTTTATTATCCATTTGATTACAGTCTTGGCGGTTCGTTATCTACACTTGTTACTAATAATATCATTGACCAGCCGGTATTGACAGAGTGGTGGCTAACCAAGCCTTCGGGCAGTTACCTGATACAATCAAATGTTACGGAATATCAGACGCTAAGCAGTGGAGTTATCAGACCGCTTAAAACGTACACGGCGCGGTTGACAAAGCCTTTGCTGGGCACCCCTGGTTCATTCTCGGGCACTGTTCTGTTGCCTGCAGATCATAATTTCAAACCTGTCTTAACATATAATAGTTACGATAGCAAGAGCAGGCTTGTTGAATTTGAGAACCAGGGAGGCATTAAAACTGCTATTATTTTAGATAAATCTGGGAATACGCTGGCTAAAGCTGATAATGCATCGTTTAGTACGATTGCTTACTCTGGGTTCGAAACGGATGATTTAGGTAATTGGACTTACACGCCGGCCGGTATTTCATCATTGTCAGGTAAATCAGGTTTAAAAAGCTATAATGGTACTATTACGAAAAGCGGTTTATCATCCGGCAATTACAATGTAAGTTTATGGGCAAAAGGAAGCGGTTCAGTAACAGTAAATGGCGTAAGTACTGCTATTAACGGTAATTGGAATTTATACAAATGGGTACTAACCGGTATTACTGCGGTAACCATTAATACAAATGGTAATTTAGTTGACCAAGTAGCTTTAAGCCCGCAAACCGCACAAATGACTACAGCTAATTATTACAAAGGAATTGAGCTTGAAAGCACAACCGATGCCAATAATCAAAGCAGCTATTTTGAATATGACGACTTTACACGTCTTGTTAATCTTAAAGATCCGAACAATAATATTATTAAAAACTATGCCTATAATTATGCTGCCCCAATTTCAAATATAGCACAGTCTGCAAGCTTTCTGAAAAATGATTGCCCCGCGGGTAATTATATACCCGGTCCGGCGGTAAGCTATACAGTTCCTGTCGGCAAGTATACATCTTTGATATCTCAGGGAGATGCCAATGCGCAGGCTTTGAGCGATATTAATGTGAAAGGTCAGGCATATGCTAATGCAAACGGTACCTGTGTGCTGAAATATTATAATACGGCTTTATCTACTCTCTTTACAAGGAATAACTGCGCAGCCGGTACGGTACCAGGACAGGTATATTACGTTGTACCCGCCCAAACCTATAGTTCGCTTATTTCACAGGCTGATGCTGACAACCAGGCCCAAAACGAGGTTAACGCAAATGGTCAAAATTATGCCAATGCCAATTGTGTATGCGCCATCACGATAACAGTTACGTTTAGTAACTCCACATCGGATTCTATCGGGATAAATTTTTCAACGGGACTGAACTTTTCCGCAGGTACCGGATATAACAAAAGTTATGTATGCCCTCCGGGTTCATCTACACTTGTATTACCTGCCGGTACTTATAGCGTATCTTTTTCTACCATTGGTTCAAGCAACAGCCATAACTTTTATGTGGGCGGAAGGACAGCGGTTGCCGGGAACCATGTTAGTTTTAGTAATGTCAATATTAATAATGGTACCGGATCTGAAAAAAATATTGGGATCTACTAAAATAACAGATTACCATTATCAAAACCAATACCTTAAAACTGAAAATAATGAACGCTAATCATATCACAATAAAATCAATGCTCAAACAATTTTATTTTGTTTTGAGCTTTACACTTAGTGCGCTCGCCTTAAAGGCACAAACTGGTACATACCTGGCGCCGCCGGCAACGTATACTGCCACGTTGGCTGCTGGCTCGTATTATAATTATTCGGGTATTACACTAAATCCTACGTTTAGTTTTGCAGCAGCGGCAGGTAGCAGCTTAAATTTGTATATAGCTAATCCCGACTGCCAACTGCTAACAAACAATTTTAGTCAGAGCAAAAACTACATCGTTACCAGCACACCACGTACAGCAATGAGCTCATTTAGTACCACGGGCAAAACCAGCTGTGATATCATGCAAACGGTACAATACTTTGACGGGTTGGGCAGAGAGCTTCAAAACATCCAGGTAAAGGGTTCGCCGTTAGATAAAGATTTAGTGCAACCTTTTACTTACGACGTTTTAGGCAGGGAAGTAAGAAAATACCTGCCTTATGCAGCAACTACGGCTGATGGCGGGTACAAAGCAGACGCCCTTGCAGCAGGTGCGGGCGTGCTGAATTTTTATTACCCCGCTGGTAGTACAGCAGCTTCCGGAGCCCAGCAAAGCAATGGAATAGTGTATAACCCCCAACCCTTTGCGGTAACCAACTTTGAGCCATCGCCATTGAACCGGGTAACAGAACAGGGTGCGCCGGGGACCGACTGGCAACCGGTAGCCGGTAATACCACTGGGCATACCGTGAAAATGGTTTACAAATTCAACAATGCACTCCCCTTAAGTGACACTGCTAACAGTACTGCGGTACTGCTCTATACTGCAACAGTCAACAGCGATCTTACCCGCACCCTATCCAATAACAATGGTGCCGTCTATCCGGCTAATCAATTATCCGTGAGGGTTTTAAAAGATGAAAACTGGAAGAGCGGCCGGGGCGGTACTACCGAAGAATATAAAGACAAAAATGGGAATGTTGTGCTTAAACGTACATTTAATTATATAGGAGGTGTATTGCAGTTTTTATCCACTTACTATGTTTACGATGATTTCGGACAGCTTGCCTTTGTACTGCCGCCGCTGAGCAGTGCCGATACCGGGTTGCCTGTAAAAGCGACGCTCGACAACCTGTGCTATCAGTACAATTACGATGAGCAGGTCCGGTTAATTCAAAAAAAATTGCCTGGCAGGGACTGGGAATTCATGGTATACAATAAATTGAACCAACCCGTACTTACCCAGGATGGTATACAGCGGTTAACCAACCAATGGACAGTGACCAAATATGATGCCTTAGGCAGGGTAGTTATGACCGGATTGTGGAATGCAGGCGCTGTAATGGCACAATCTACTTTACAGGCCAATATTTATGCAGCCGTTCAATGGGATACCCGCGATAAAAGTGATGTAAATATAGGATATGTCGTCGGCAATAATCCTGCTGTCAACAGCTATCCAGCCATCAGCACTTACCTGAGCATAAACTATTATGACGACTACAGCTTCAGTAATATTACCGGGCTGCCCCCGGTGTTTAATACCATGCCATCTGGAGCAAGCAGCCAAACCACAGGTCGGCTTACCGGCCGGAAAATAAATGTACTGGGTACCGCTAATATGCTTTGGGACGTAAGTTACTATGATAATCTCGGGCGCAATATCCAAACCTACAAACAGCACTACCTGGGTGGCGGCACACCAAATATAAACAACTATGACGTAATAACCTTTAGCTATGACTTTACGAATGCGGTAACCACGACAACACGTAAACATTATAACACCACCAGCACCACAACTCCCGTGTTAACTGTAGCTAACGTTTATGTTTATGACCACATGGGCCGTAAAACGCAAACATTTGAACAACTTAACGGCGGAACCAATGTATTACTAAGTGAGGCAGATTATAATGAGCGTGGTCAGCTGAATATAAAACACTTGCACAGTACCGACGCCGGTGTATCTTTTTTGCAAAACACAAGCTATGCCTATAATGAACGCGGCTGGCTTTCGAAGATCAATGATCCGAATGTGGCTCCCACCCCCGATAAGTTGTTTAGTATGGCACTTAATTACAATACGCCGGTACAGGCGAATAACGGGAGTCCGCGATATAATGGCAGTATCTCAGAGCAGTTATATAACAAGGGGAGTATAGGGCAAAAATTTGTTACCTTTGGCTACGATCAACTGAACCGCTTGACGGCAGGTAATTCGGCAGAGGCATTCAGTGAAAACAACATTACATACGATGCTAACGGGAACATAAAGGGGATGACCCGTTTTGGGCCAAACAGCGGCACCCTCAGTTATATCTATAGCGGCAACCAGTTACAAACTGTTACCAGCAATAACAATAGCATAACCCGGAACTACAGCTATGATGTTAACGGAAATGCGACCAGCGATGGCCAAGGGAGTACCATCACCTATAACCTGCTGAATTTACCGGCCAGCGTGCCCGGCAAAAACTTAACTTATACCTATGATGCTGCCGGCAATAAGTTGAGAAGAGTAAGTGCCGGGGCATCAACTGATTACATCGGGGGAATTCAGTATAAAGCAGATGGCACGATAGACTTTATCCAAACTGAAGAAGGCCATGCGCTTAGGTCCGGAAGCAATTATATTTATGAGTACCGGCTGATTGATCATCTTGGCAACAACAGGGTAACGTTTGACCAGACAAACGGAAAGGTTGGCGAAGATGATTATTACCCCTTTGGCCTGAACGTGCACCGCCAGCAAAATGGAGGAAATAAATATCTTTACAATAATAAAGAGTTCCAGGATCAGCTGAATGTATATGATTATGGTGCGAGATTTTATGATCCTGCGATAGGTAGGTGGGGAGTGCCAGACGCATTACAGGAGATTTATGAAAGTTTTTCTCCTTATGCGTATGTATTAAATAACCCTGCCGGCTCTGTTGATATAGATGGTTTATGGACGCAAACGGCTAATGGATGGACATCAGATAATGCCCAGGAAGCGCAGGATTTTTATAGAGCGCTTCAAATAGCAAGTAACAATGGAGGAACAGTTCAATTTGTTAATGGCACTGGAATAGATAATGAGGCATTCAGGATGATTTCAGATGGCGGCCAAATAAATTTGACCCAGATATTCTATAACAGCGATGGGAAAAAAGCTAAGCCGATGGATGGGGCGCCTGAAATAAGTACGCCAAATTCAGAGAATGTCAATCAGGGGGACGACTACACGCATGATCCTATGTTTTATGCTAATGCGATAGTTGGGTTTGCTGGCGCTGGTTTGTCTTATATTTCTAATGCCCATATTGTAAATGATGTCTATCATTTACAAAAAAATGGTATAGTAAGATCTGTTTTCAGTGCGGTTAAGAATAATTATTTTGTCAATAAATCGTGGAGTGAAGCTTTAAATGATGTAGCGAAATATGATAAATACGCGAAGGGATTAGCTTTGGTTAGTGCCGGTCTTACTGTTGCTAACGTTATTAATAATCGTGCAATTAAACCTTCAGACTTGATTAATGGTGCAATGGCCGGAATATCAGTTTCAGGATTTGGTAGTTTGATAGCGGGGGGGTACTTTTTACTGGATATTGGTTTTAAGGTAACAACGGGCAAAAGTATTGGAGATAGGATAGATGAATCATTAAATACGCCCAATCACGCTTTAGTAAGTTGGTAAAAATGAAAAGAATATTGAGATATTATTTAATTGGTTTCTATGCATTATTTAAAGCCAGAGACAACGATGATAAAGCAGTTAACAGTGCTATATATTATTATTGTCTTCACTGGGTTTTAATTGGAGGAATACTTTTAGTATTTACATTGAAAATTTTTCCGGAATATAAAATATTACAATCAAAAGCCAATTATAAAACCTATTTTGAATGGTTCAAATTAATCCTTGGAATACTAATATTTATAACTTATCTGTATTTTTTTGAAAAATTAAAGAGGATTATAGTAACTGATGAGAAGAAAGATATGAAAGTTAATCCTTTTCAAAAATGGATATGCTATTCCACATTGCCATTTCTCATAATAATACTTGTTTTAGTAATATGGTTATCCAACTATTGAGTCGTTATAATAAAACTGCAATTGGGTAGGAAGGGCCAAACTGGAGTGTCGCACTTATGCGGTTGTGCTGGTGACAGTGTTAATCCAGTAGTAGTGAATGTGAGTAAGTAATACGCAAATCCCGGTTGTTAGTTCATCCGGGATTTTGTTGTAAACGGGTTATGGTGATTACTTTTAACATAAACTTTATTTTGGGGGTTTTGACAAAATAACTGCGACAATTGGTTCCCTCAACTGGCGTGCGGTATTATCATTAACGATAAATAAAAATAGAATTATATTCTTCTTAATTTTGCCAAGCCGAGAGGAAACATACTTCGATGGTATGTTACCTTGTGCAGCCCAGTTTCGGTTGGTGTTGTGAGGGTTGTTAATTGGCTTCTGTCGAAGCCATGTCGAGAGGAAGCTCCTGCTTCATTTATGCAATTATTTATTACCTTAATCACCGCAGCCTGTAAAAAAGGCGGCAATTCCATAGAAACAGCAGATACCAAGCAGTCTGATTCGGCAATAATTTCCACGGCTGGTTTACAGCCTGCCAATAGTGCAAACCTTTTTGACAGCGTTGGCGTTTGGCATAATACCGGCCTTAATTATGTGCTGGCTTACCTGAATGACCGCAAACAAACCAGACTGGAGCAGGTAAATCAGGCAACTATTATGTTTGGTCATGAAGTAATGAACATCGAAGCCAGTCCTAAAATGCTTGCCTCATTGAACCGGGTGTTGGCTGATTCGGCGGCTCATTTCCGAAACATCATTGCCAAAGCGCCGCTCTCTGCAGCAGCAAAGACCTGGCTGCAAAAGCTGTTTGAAACCGTTGAAAAGGCCAATCCACAAAACCCGGATTATACCTTGCTCAAACAGAATTTGATTGCCATTGAAAATGATGTAGCGATAGACGCAAAACTGTCTTTAAATGAAAAGCAGGCAATACTTGGTACGGCGTCGGTTGCACGTTATTCCGCTTACTACTGGCTGAATTTTCAGGGGTTTAATCCCGGTAGCATAGGTAAGCTGAAAAACATAATCAAGTTTATTGCACAGGTGACAAGTGATATGGCTGGTGTTGTTGAAGGGTTTATTAATACCGGAACTTCAGGAGGTATGATACAACAGGCCATTGATACAAGTTCGGCAATGGCAATATTGGTGATCTATAGTATTCCCTTGCCGTAATATTTCCATAAAAAACGCCCATGCGGAATGTATGGGCGTTTTTTATGGAAATATTCGCTATAAAAGTTAGATTTGATAAACAATTTTTCGGAAGACATCCTTCGCAGTATTCAGGCACCATGAACAACATGTCTGTTTTTTTATACCTATTAAAAACACTTTAATAACCTAACTGACCATGCCCGACATTTTTGGCCAGTTAGGTTGATGGCATTATAGATCAATGTTCAAATCGTGCATAAATTTTTGTTTTTGGCTCTCATCGGTAGTTAAATACAATTCGCAGTTCACACAACCCATCTTCAATGAATGCACTATATCTAAGGGAACAGAATCATCGTATGCGATTCCTCGTAGACGCTTCAAATTCTTTATATCATCAATAAGAGTATTGCTTCGCTTATTTTGGAACTTAACGTTATTAAATTCCAAAAACTTAATTTCTGTGTCCTTCAATAAGTCAAGCCGATCAACAAATACTTGATTTAACCTAAGATAAGTTAGCCCTGTTAATTTTGCAACCCATGTAGGCAATTCACAATACTTCTCTTGGAGTTTTTCGTATTGATGTGACGGTTGAAGTACTAATCTTTGTATCGATCCAACTTCTGCATAATGTTCCATCCACCATTTTCCTTCATTAAACACAGGTGTTGCAAACACCATAAACAATTTTCCATCCAAACTAATCAACGAATAGTCAATGGTGGCTTCTATAATTTTTGCACGGCCATTCAAGGGCCCAAAATCCGCGTTTACAGTATTATATGTGAGCACCGTGCGGCCAGATGTGTCTTTGCTATTTTGTGCCATTGTTTTTTTTAAAGAGCAGATCAATATTATCAATAAAAATATATTTTTTACTTCTTTCTTCATCTTGTTAAAAAATATTATGAATTATCAACGACGGTGTCCAAGTTGGAACCGTTGGTCTGAAATCTATTGCCACTCCAGGAAAACTCATTTCAACCAAAGCTCTAAATTCGCGTTTGAACTCTGACTCCATTGAAGGTGATCCTCGTAGGCTTCCATTAACCCATCTGGTATTTACCCGTTCCCGAATATCATCCACCATAGCGGCTAATGCGTCGCTTAAATACGATAATTTATAATCCAATGTTTGACCTTGTAAAAAAGACCCGTAAGGAATCCAAATGTTAATATTGTTAACTTGAACATGTTCAACTTTGTATGCGCCATGGAGAATATCAAGCTGAATATAATTTTCGGTGTAAAAAATATTGGTGTTGATTAAATTATCTCTCACTCTATAAACAAAAACATTCGGAGAGGTTGGGAACATCATTGGGCCACTTTCCTGTTCGGTATTATCGTACGATATAAACTTACTTTTCCCTAAAACACCACCCCATTTGTCAGGATTTGCTTCAGTCCAATCTATCCTAAAACCACCGTCTTCAAATTTGGCACGCCTTACCGCTTCCATGGCATCGTCAACATTATCTATCAATCCGCCGCCATCTGCATCATACAATTTGGTCGCACCTGCTCCACCACCAGATCCATCAGCATCATTGGTAAGCCAGGCTCCGGTAATACCACCACCGTCCGTATTCCACATGTCATTGCTGCCGCGCAATTTAAAAGCTGCTCTCATTCTTGCGTTGAAATTAGGATCAGAGAAAGGACTTGCTTCTGCTGCCCCTGGGTTACTCATGAATGAGTAATACAACGACTGCGCATAATTACCTTCCGGATCATTCATCATGATAGGGTTATTGTTGGCATACTGGTAAATGCTCATGGATTCTGTTGCTTCTGCCATTGGGTCTGCAGCAATAAACCTGCTCAATGCCGCATCGTAATTGCGGTTCAGTGTTTGGTAGTAATCCGGCGCACTACCGTAATCATTCTGCCATTCGCTGTGCCGCCGTTATACAGGTTTTTGTTCGGAGTTGTAGGCAAAGTCATGGTGTTGGTGATAGTCATGCCCATTCCGTAATAGCTGTTCTCCTGTCTAACCACCGGTACGCCGGCAGTTGTACTTTCTTCAAAGCTGATCCTGGCATTGCCCTGCTGGTCTTTGATGATATATTCGGGTTTTAAAGAACTGCCCGTATTACGCACCCGGCCTTCCGGCATCGGGAAATAACTTAAGGAGTTACCAATATACACAAAGCCGTCAATATAATCGGTGGTTACTACAGGGTTTGTATTATAATACAGTTGTTTCCTGATTACCGACCCGGAGGCATCATAGGTATAGTCAATATGTTGATTGGTACCCGCTGTTACCGTGATCACATTGGTCTTGTTCAGGTCATTATACGTGATCCCAAGTCCTTTGTAAGGATCTGCCGTCAGGTTACCCACGGCATCATAGGCATAGTTTCCTGTGCCGCCTTTGAAACCGCCAGCATTACCGCTGGCATCTGTTACAGATTTCAGCTGATTAAGATTCGCTGTATCATAGATATAGCTAAGGTTGTCTATGGTGCTAATAGAAGGAGTTCCGGGTGTAGAGCTTTTCCTGGTTAAGGTTTGAATGTTGCCGTTGCTGTCATAAAGGCCTACATTTTCGTCAAAGCCGCCAACATTACTCCCGAAAGTACCTGTGGACGCTGTTGCCCGCTCGGCATAGCTTTCGCCTTTGTAGCGGTTAACGGCGTCATAGGTATATTTATAACTTCGTTCGACACTGCTTACGCCGCTTCCGTCCTTGCTCATCCATTTTATGGCCGATAGGTTGCCGTTATAGTAAGCCGTATTACCAATATTGGTATCGGCACTATCATACAGGAACTGCATCCCGAAAAGGTCGTTGCTGTCATCATTGGTATAACCGCTGCCACTGCCGTTATCCAGGCTCAGCTTGCTGTTATTGATGCTCAGCAGTTCGCCCCTGATGGTATACCGGTAATCGACAGACTGCATATAGGTCGATCCGCCGTTGGTGCTATGGAGTTTCTTGTCTACCAGTTGTCCAAGTTCGTTATACACATAGGAGGCTATCCTTATAGCCGTTGCGCCGTTATAGCTCTGGTCGATACTGTTAATTCGCCGCATCGGGTCATAACCGATAGTAGTTACAACAGAGGTGGTATTGCCCGCCACTACTTTCGACACTTTGGTTTGAATAGGACTACCAGAAAAATCATATACATTGGTCTTGATGTCGCTCACAGTCGTGGTCAACTGCTGTCAACACGCGGAGAGAGGTTGTTGTCTACGCCACCGAGATTATACAATACCCGCGCATCGCCGCCGCTGTAACCAGCCTGTAATCTCGTGACCAGCGTAATGTACTTATGCAGCGGTTGGTGATAAGCCAACTGTAGTGTACTGCCTGTGGGCGCCTGCTCTTTTTGCGAAAAGCCTTTAAACAGGTCTATTGTTGCTTTGGCTGAAAAGCCCTTGTATAGTAAGGGTAGTGTGGGCCTTAGTTTGTTGATCTCATAACTTAGTGACGAAATACTCCAGTTGCTTTGCAGTGGCGCAAACTTCAGACTGTATGTTTCTGTAGCTAAAATATAGTACGGTCATTGCGGAGTGCCGTGGTAAAATTCAAACTGCTGTACCAGCTTAGCGGGTAGTGCAGGGACACTTCGTAGTAATTGGTTTTTACTTTCGCGGTGTTGGGATATAACCTTCCTTCATCATCTACCCAGTTACGTTTGGGATCAGGCTGCAGGCTTTCTACTTTTCTAAAGTAAGTCAACCCCCAATCCAGCCGTTTTGCAGTGTTACGATACTTTACAAAGAAGTCGCTGCCTTCCGTACCTGCGGGCATACGATAAGCAATCGTAAAATGATGATTCTCGAATAGATCACTAAACCCACCTTGCGCCAAACCGCCCACCTCCGGGAACTTGAATTGTCCCTGGTAATTGAGATAAGGCTGGTCATTTGGTGTGCATTTCACCATCAAAAAGGAAAAGGCGAAAGACGGCGTGACCAACGTCTATGCCGTTGTAACTGTTAACAAAGAGCGCCTGCGATTTGCTTTAAAGCACTACGTAAAGGTCGAAAATTGGGACAGCGGAAAAGGTGGCTTACGCATAAAAGTACCGGAAGCCAAAGAAACGAACGCTTACCTCGAACAAGTTGAGTTTACTATCACTACCTATTATCAGCAATTGCAGATTGCTGGTAAAGAGGTCCCCTCCTGGTTTCTGACACGCGCTGTTAATTACGGGTTGCAAAAATGCTAATACTTTTAGTATTTTTGCAAATTATTTCTACATTTGTTTAATGACCAAAAATTTGCTTTTATTTTGGGTAGTCGAAATTCCGTGAGTAACTGTATTAAAGTATATTAACGTAGTAACATATCGACTGAAATGAACTCAAACAGACTGCTTTTGGCGATATTGCCGGAACCATAGCAAAAAATATGCGAAAAGCAGCTATTCAGCCTAATGCTTTATGCCAGTGTAAATACTGATATCCGGGGGATATTTTTTGTTGCCATAAGGAATCCAAGCTAATTATTCGGTAACATTATTAATATTTAATCACTGATTTTTGATTTTGTTTGCGTTAAGGGAAATATTGTTTAGCTTAGCACTGAGTTTAAATAATGAAATTACCTAAATTGAGATCACAAAGACGCCTTCCTGCGTATACACTTACCGAGATTCTGGTTGTACTGGTAATCATCGGTATCCTTATTTTACTGATCCTGCCAAACCTGCTGCCGTTAATTACGAAAGCCAAAACTACAGAAGCTAAATTACAGCTTAATCATTTGCAGTTGTTGGAAAAGACCTATTTCTATGAACATTCCAAATACTCGAAGGATTTGGCGGAGTTGGGTTTTATCCAGGAAAAGTTGAGCACAGAAGGCAAGGATGCCAAAGCTAATTACCGGATCGAGATCGTCAATGTTTCCAGTTCCGGCTTTACGGCGAGGGCGACTTCTGTAGTGGATTTTAACGGTAATGGTACGTTCAATGTCTGGGAGATTGACCAGGACAAGAACCTAAAGGAGGTAACCCCCGATTGACGTGGTGCTGTTTTTAAAGTTGATGATCCTGACGATGCTCGGAGTTTTTGCTGCCCAGGATTTTAAGGAACGCGCGGTGTTCTGGTTTTTGCCGCCGCTTTTAGCAATCGCTTTTGCCGGCTTGGCTTATTCCAGGCTGCGGGATTGGGGAGGGTATTGGCTGCCAGTGTTTTTTAATCTTGAATTTATTGCCTTAGTGCTCCTGATGACAACTGCGTATTGTTCAATCAGGAAGCGACGGTTTGTGAATATCATGAGGTTTTTGGGGTTGGGGGATATTTTGTTCCTGGTGGCCATCGCGTTCTATTTGTCTGAGCTGAATTTTGCGTTTTTTTTTGTGGCTTCCTCTATAATGGTGCTGTTTTGCTGGAGGCTTTGGCGTTGGGCTTCAGGAAGGGTGGCTTTATTTATTCCGCTGGTGGGCTTTTACGCGTTTTTTTTATTGTTGATGCTAAGCTGTGATTGGTTCCTGTTCCATTTTAATGTAACAAACAATTTCTGGTTATGGCGCCTGATGTTTTATTAATGGAACAGGAAGAGATTTTTTTATTGACGGAGAACATTCATTTTTTGAGCAAGGAGCAGGCTTGGCATTACCGGGTGTTGCCTAAGGGGAGGGATGGTTTACGGATAGAGCTGTATTGCGAAGCGGGCGTTGATGAGAACGACCTGGCTGTAGAACTGGAAGTGCTCCTGGGAAACGAGGTGATTTTGGAACCTGTGCCCGTTACAATGATTGCCAGATTACTGTCCAAGTATTACCTCCGGGAAAACGTGGCCGAGGGAACAGGACAAATCCAGGTTGGGAAGCAGGGTGATGATTTCCTTGAAGACCTGATCTCGGAAGCGAAGAATTTGAAAAGCAGTGATATACATATAGAAAGATATGAACAGAAATGTAGGGTGAGGATCCGGATTGACGGGAATATGGTGGAGCGGTACCTGCTCAAAAATGATGATTACCCGGCATTGATTAATAAGATTAAGATTAGTGCGAACCTGGATATCGCTGAAAAACGCCTGCCGCAGGACGGTAGGATCAATTTTAAAAGCGGGGTGCATCAATTCGATATCCGGGTGTCGGTATTGCCCACATTGTACGGAGAAAAGGTGGTGCTCAGGTTGCTTAACAATGATGCTACCAATATTGATCTGAACAGTCTTGGCTTTTCGGATTTCGATCTGGAAAATTACCTGCAGGGCGTTAAGCGCCCGAATGGGATCCTACTAATCAGCGGGCCTACGGGTTCGGGTAAAACGACGACGCTTTACGCCACGCTGAAATTACTGAACAAGGAGACCCGGAATATCCTGACCATTGAGGATCCGGTAGAATATACGCTGGAAGGAGTCAATCAGGTACAGCTAAAGGAATCAATCGGCCTGGGTTTTGCGGCAGCGCTGCGGACTTTCCTCAGGCAGGATCCGGATGTAATCATGGTAGGAGAGATCAGGGATCCCGAGACGGCGAATATGGCAATTCGTGCGGCGTTGACCGGACACCTGGTGTTGTCAACCATCCATACCAACTCCGCCTGGGGGACAGTATCGCGTTTGATCGATATGGGCATTCCACCTTTTCTGGTGGCGAATACGCTTAGTACGACGGTGGCACAACGGTTGATCAGGCTGTTGTGCCCACATTGCAAGACAGTGCATGATTTTGATCCGTCGATGTACCCGCGTCAGTACCGTCCCTCAAAAGAGGTAAAACTTCATTACCAGCCGCATGGTTGTGAGCAATGCTATTATACGGGATATAAAGGAAGGAAGGCGGTTTATGAGGTGATCCCGGTAGATCTTGACCTGGCGGAGGAGATCAAAAAGGGGAATGCGAATGTACATGCGCTGCTGGCAGAGCGTGGTATTCATACTTTGGCAGAGAATGCTTTTGAGATCTTTAGCATGGGACTAACGTCGATCGAGGAGATATATCCGCTTTTATTTAATTACTAAGAAGAGATATGGGGAAAAGACTTTTACTTTTTTTATTTTTTGTTTTAGGGATGGCTTTTAGCTTTTCTGCCCTGGCACAGGAGACAGAGCGTATCCAGGGGATTCACCAAAAACTGGATGATCTGGGAGTCCGGGTGCCGGGTCTGGGGCAGCGGGTACAGTTGCGGGTTAGCGGGGTTTCAATCCGGGAGTACCTGAACACACTTGCACTGGCCAATAACCTGAACATTAGTGTAGATCCAGCATTGAATATAGTTGTTTATGACAATTTCAATAATGCCACAGCTGCCAATATCCTGATGCTCATGGCACAGAAGTATAACCTGGATGTTACTGTGGTGGGTACGATCATCTATATTACCCCTTTTCAGGATCCCAATCGTTTTGTGAAGCCATTGGTAAAAGATATCAATGTAAAGTATATACAGGCAGGCAATGCGCTTTCGCTGGAACTGCAGAACGACAGTCTTCCTGCGGTAGCTAAAAAGATAAGCCAGGTTTCGGGTAAAAATGTGATTGTACCGGGCTCACTGCAGGGTAAATTGGTAACGGCCTTTATTGAAAGTGCGCCTTTTGACGGCGCGCTGGAAAAGCTGGCGTATACCAATGAATTGAAAATGGTGAAAACGGGCGATGGTTTTTACCTGTTCCAGCCTTTGGGAGAAAATGAAGAATTATATATAAACGGCGACAAGAATACTTCGGTACGTAAAAATTTCAGGCCGACAGGTGCAGTCGCAGGTGGGGCAACGGGGTTATATGTCAGGATGGTGAATGGCCAGAAGCTGATCTCTGCTGACGCTGTCGGCGCGCCGATCAGCGATTTGGTAAAGCAGGCTTCGCAAGAAACAGGGAAGAGCTACTCGATCTATTCCGAGATTAAAGGTAATATCACCCTGCATGTGAATGATGTCAGTTACGATACTTTTCTCAACTTGCTTTTTAAAAGTACGGAATATACGTTTCATTCGGAGGGCGGGATCTATATTATTGGTGACCGCAAACAGGAAGGTTTAAGATCGGTGAGAGCGATCCATCTTCAAAACCGGGCGATAGATACTGTGATGATGATGATCCCGGCAGACTGGAAACGGGGGATCGAGCTGAAAGAATTCAGGGAGCAGAACACGCTCCTGGTCTCAGGCTCAGACGCACAGATCAACGAGGTGGAAGCACTGATCAGGCAACTGGATGTCCTGGTACCGAGCGTGTTGGTAGAGGTGACCCTGATTGATATTCATAAGTCGCGTACGGTATCTACAGGGATTACGGCTGGTGTTTCGGATAGTGTAAAAACGGGAGGAACGGTGTTGTCGGGTTTGGACTATACCTTCGGGGCCAAATCGATCAACAGTTTCCTGAGCAGCCTCAGTAAAAATAGTTCGATTAACCTGGGACACGTGACCCCCAATTTTTATATCAGCCTGAAGGCATTGGAGGAAAGTAACAACGTTGATGTCCGCTCGGTCCCCAAGTTGGTTGCCTTGAACGGCCACACGGCGAAGATGAGCATAGGAAGTAAAAGATATTATAAAAATACAACCCAGAACGTCATCACGACTACGGCTACCCAGTCTATTTTTTCGAATGTTTATGAGGCGGTAAATGCTGACTTGTCCATTGGGATCAAGCCGTTGGTATCCGGAAATGATGAGGTTACGTTGGGTATCAGTGTAAATATTTCTGATTTTACGTCCATACCTACAGACGGTTCACCTCCGCCCCAGGCAATCAGTAAGTTTGAAACCAGCTTGCGCGTGCATAGCGAGGATACCATCGTGCTGGGGGGAATCGAACGGACGGAAAGCGACGAAAGCGGTTCGGGTATCCCGATCCTTTCACGTATCCCTGTGCTGAAGTGGATTTTTAGCAGTAGGACAAAATCTAAATCCAAGGTGGTCAGCGTACTATTTATTAAATCTACAATAATCCGATAAGGGACATGGCAATACTGGACCGGTTTTACGGAATTAAACAGGCAGGGGGACTGGGGATTACGGTCCTGAAGGACGGCAGTGCTGCGTTTAATTACTGTCAGGTTGCGTTGGATGGCCATAACCTGACTTTTGAAAAGAAGCTTACAACGCTTGGCTTGAATGAATTGATTAAGCATATTGGCCAAGCAGTGCCTTTGAGTATCAATATTTCGGGCCGGGGTGTATTGTACAAGCAGCTTGAGCGGGTGGAGGAGATCAGCCCTGCGAATTTTTCAGCAGTGCTACCCAATGTTGCCATGGAGGATTTTTATGTGCAGCATTTTCCTTCCGGGAAATATTCTTTTGTGTCAGTGATCCGTAAGGCTGAGGCTGATAAATGGCTGGATTTGCTCATGGAAGGGGGGCTTTTGCCGGTCATGTTAAGCCTGGGGCCTTTTCCGGTAGAGCATATTCTGCCCCAATTAAACATCTATAATGAGGAATTGATGTTCGGTGGTATTAGGGTTGAGCGCTCGGCGGATAAACATTGGGAAAAACTCACTTTCAATGAAGGCTTTCAGGCCGTTTACGCTATGAAGGTTGAAAACGAGGTGCTGGATGAGTCGCTTATCGTGATTTATGCATCGGCTTTTCAATTATTGCTATCAGGGAAAGTAAACCCGGTTAAAGCGGATGTGCCAGATCTGGCGGCAACATTGGACGGTTTGATCAGTAACCATAAATTCAGAGTTAATGGCATGCTTGTTCTTGTGCTCTTTTTTGTGTTGCTACTGGGTAATTTTATATGGCTTTCCGGGCTGAATGCGGAGAATGCCCGTTTGGCGGATGAGGTTAGTACCTCGGCCAGGACAAGTACGGATGTTCGGGCCCTGGCTGACGAGATCCGGCAAAAAGAATCTTTGTTAACCGCGCTTGGTTGGGAAGAGGGTATTAACAAAAGCGGTCTGGTGGACCAGGCGGCGGCATTAATGCCCGCCGGGATTATACTTAAGCAAATCGACATTGACCCTGTTGATGCCGCAGCTGACCGGAGTTTGGGCAGTGTGAAATTCACAGATCGGAAATTACTGATCCGCGGAGAATCTTCCCAGATCATCCCGGTTAATGAATGGGTGGCCCGACTGAAATCAAAGAAATGGGTAAAAAGTGCGGAACTCGAAAGTTACAATTTCAATAATGAACTGAATACCGGGTTGTTTACCATAATTTTAGGCTATTAATATGCTGAAATACTGGCCTTTTAAGAAAAATTACTTACTGGTACTGGCAGCTGTGGTGATGGCTGTAGCTTCCTATGAACTGGCTATTAAACATACACTTGAGGCCAGAGCCCTGAACAAACAGTACAAAGAGCAGCTCATGCAACAACATAGCGTAACCGAACAGCCGGGCTATACGGACAGGAAGAATGCAAACCTGGACCGGATTATCGCGCTTTACCGTGCAGATACATTGAATTACAGGAGTAATGCGATCGGCTCGATAGCCCTGCTGGCGGAAAGAAACAATGTCAGACTGGTCGGTGCGCCCGTACCGGATAAAAGCTACCGTACCGAAAAGTATTTACTTCAGAAACTGACCTTTTCGGGAGACTTTTTTTCATTGTTGAGATTGCTGCACCAATTACCATCAGCAAATGGTATAGGTATGATCCGGTCCTGTTCTTTCAGGGTGCCATCGCGGGGTGAATCATCTGAGGGCCCTAAAAGTATTTTATTAGACCTTGTTTTTGAAGTGGTAGTAAAGTAATTCGTTCTTGTCTGAAACTGAAGCGTCATTTTGCTTTACCTGATCTGCAATCATTTTTTACTTAATCTGAATAAATTACTTGGATACCAAGTGCTCAGGTCAAGATGTTTTACGCGTTTTAATATAAGCCTGATGAGTAAAATTCTAACGTCATAGCCTGCATGTGTTAGCCAGGGCTTGCTATTCATTTGCATTTACGGCAATCTTGCGGATTATCTCGATAAGCTGTTTAAAAGAATGTATCCAATGTCAGATAAAAGCTATTGAAAGCTATTACTCATTTGGAACATCGGAAGGTACATGGCGATCAGGATGACACCCACAATCAGGCCCAGGAAAATGATGATCAGCGGCTCCATCATGCTGCTGATGGTGGAGGTTTTATATTCCACTTCATCGATGTATTGCTCGGAGATTTTAGCGAAAAAATAATCAAGCTGATTAGTTTCCTCGCCAACTTTCAGCAACTGGATCATTTTGGCAGGGTATATCTTAAATTGCTGCAGGCTCTGGTGCAGGGATTGTCCTTTGAGGATATCGTCTTCTACCTTTTGTAGAGAAGTCTCAATAGGATAGTAGCCAATCATCTGGCGGCTCAGTGCAATTGCTCTTAGCAAGGGGAGCTTAGCGTTGATGAGCAGGCGCATGGAATTACAGAAGCGGGCGAGATAGATTTTTTGAACGATATTGCCAGCCAGGGGTAGGCGCAGTACCAGTCTGGATACAAACTGCCGGTAGCGCTCGGTTTTACGGCTGTACCAGGTCAGGCCGGCCAGGATGGCCACAAGGGTGATAAATCCGTAAAAGTTATTCTCCATGGCTTGCGATACACTGATGATCTTTTCGGTAATCCAGGGTAGCTGTCCGCCGAAACGCTTAAATACGTCGCCAAACATGGGTACCACAAATTTCAGCATGAAAAATACCGCGCCGAGGGACGTGCTTAGTACAACACACGGATAGGTAAGCGCCGATACGATTTTCCGACGCTGTTTGATCTTGTTCTGGTAAAATTTGGCGAGGTCTTCAAGTACTTCGGTAAGCTTGCCTGTTTCTTCCCCAATCTGAAGGCTGTAAACCTCGTAAAGGGAAAATTTACCGGTCTGTTCCAGAGCCAGGGAAAATGGTGCCCCTTTCAGCACAGATTCTTGTATGGTGTTGAACAATTGCTTGTCCTTCTCTTTTTCCTGGTCGGCTGTGACCAGTTCGAAACTGCTCTTGAGGTTGATACCGGCCAGGAGCAACGAACTTAACTCAAGGTAAAGGGCTTCCTTCTTTTTATCACTCAATTCCTGGCTCCCAAAACTGATATCCTTGTTAAGCAGAGCAGATAGGCTGTTTTCGCCGCTTTTTTTGGGCGGTTTTGGATCTTCTTTAGGGGTATATCTGCTCAGGTCAATGGATGGCATCGTTCAAAGGCTGGAAAAGGTTAACAGAACTATATATTTTATAATAATGATAAGGGATTTTCTGCCCATCCAGTACCAGGGTTACCTGCAAGTCGTCTATCCTTTTTTCTTTTCCCTGCGAAGGATCGGCTTCAACAGGCGATGATTCAAAGGATGTGTTGAAATTTTCGGAGGTTACCTTAAATGTATCGGCCAGGGCTTTTTTACGAATAACCCGGTCGGGCAGGAATTGATAGCTGACGGTATCGTGACTGCTCTTCAGGATAATGGTGTTGCTGTATCTCGATATGCTTTCGGCTTTACTGATATCACGGTTGAGGCGCTGGTCGAGGAGGGACAGAGTTGCGGTGCCGCCATTCCGGTCGATAAAAGACTGGTAGGAATGATTGATGATTGCATAGGCGCTGTACATCATACCAATCACGATGGCTGAAATTAGCATGGCTATGGTTAGCTCCATGATTGTGAATGCCTGTATCTTATGGTTGAGCTTCATGGATGAGGATTATTTTTTTAAATTGCGCTATCTGTTCGTGGCTGATATCAAATGCAGTCAGCGTAATGACGGACAGGTTCGGTTCATTTCCAAAGGGGATAAGCTCCTGCCTGACGGTCATATCATCAATAGTCGTTGTCTGGTCAGTTGGGCTGCCTGCCTGTTCGGCACGGAACAGGCTTTCCTGTAAAATTGCCTCGGCCTTCAACTTTTTGGCCGACAGGGAGAGGCGGCCAACATTGGTGAAGATCATCATGGCAATACCAAACACGATGATAATGATGATCATCGAAACGATCACTTCCAGTATCGAAGATGCTCTGACCTTGTGGAGTATATTTAGTTTGCTTCCAGCCATTGTAAGATCTTTTTGGAACTGCCCGCAACAGGCGCAAGGTCGCTGCTTAAATAATATGGTGAAAGCGAATGCGAATCGATGGATAGGTTGATCAGGTAGTTTTCATATCGGGTAAATTCGCTTTGGTATAAAAAACGCTTAGTGAAAACGCTGCCAAATATGCTGACGCCGTTTCTCAGGTTTAAAATCCCCTGGGAATAAACCTGGCCGTGAATAGTCGTCTTTTTTCCGAGTGAAATAACCGGCGGGAGCTGCTGCTCATCTTCCTGGTAACTGAAAACAATGCCTTCACACACCGAATTTTCCCCAATATTCAGTTTGGCAGGAACCCCTATAGTATTGCCTGTGGTAAGGCGAAGCACGCCGAGGCAGGATGGGTAACTGAAAAAACAACGGTTTCCTGTGCTAACGGAATCCGAGGCAAAAAGCTGACAGTTGCCCCGAAAACCTGCGTTAACATATATTCCTTTTGCGAATACGAGAATGTTGTTCAGCCGGGCCGTACTGTCAATGTTGATGGTGGTGTCAGAATACAAAATGATGTTGCCGCTGAGGCTGATATGGCTAATGGTTTTTACCTTTTTGCCAAAGCTGTAGGTAAGGGCCGGCTTAAGGAAAGACCGGTTGAGGCTGTCCGTGACTGCCGGAAGATCGCTTTCTGCCGGTGCCAATGCCAATGCTTTTTTAAGCATTTCAAGCCCGGAGGCAGAAAGGGCCGGTAGTTTTCTTTCGCTATCCGAAGTTTTACCTCTGATGATGTCAGGATCTCCGGTATAGGCCTCGTTGTCTATATAAGCGGTCCTGATACCCGCTTTAGGGATTGCTACATTGCCATGAATGAGCGTGTTGCCGCTGACGGAGAGGGGGCGGTCTTCATCGATAAGGTACAAGGCTGCCCATTTATTAGAGTCAATAACATTTGCCACTGAAAATACTTTGTACAGCGTATCCCGGCCGGCGAAAGAACTTATACTACATACGTCAAAAACGCCCCAACGCGTTTTTTTTAGGCTTACGGAGTCGGCATCGCCGTTGAACAGGCTGAAAGTTCGCCCACCGTTGTAAGAGCTGTCGCGACTATTAAGCAGTATTGTAATACCGGAATTTAGGTTGTTTTGCAGATGATCGGAGCGGAATTTCGCCTGGTACCGGGCTTTATACAGGTATGCTGCAGCAATTAGCGCAGAACAGATCAGGCCTATCACTAGCGTGATCACAATGACCATATACAGGGCGGAGGCTTTGAGCATGTTATGGCTTTGGTGTTTGCGTAACTTTTTCCTTTTTTTCTTTTTTGAAAATATTGATCCTTTTCAGGAAGTTGCCTTTTCGGGCAGGAATAATTTTTCCGTTTTTGTAAAGGACGGTTTTGGCAGAATCGGTGCCCGGATAATAAAGGATTTTGCCTTCCAACTGACCGAGGTTATACATACCGGATTGAATTTCGGTACCGTTATTATCGAAATAGGTGAACTTTCCTGTTTTTATGCCTGCTTCCCAGGTAATGATGCTGGTTAACCGTCCGGATTCGGCCCATGTTTTCCAGGTGCCCTCCTTTAGGCCATTCCTGAATGTGCCTTGTTGCAGGAGATGATGGTTTTTATCAGATTCTTCGTAGATGCCGTTAAGCAGTTTCCCGCTGTAACCTCCCTGCTGCTCGTGGACGCTGTTATTGCCAAACCAATAATAAAGCAGCCCTGCCCTGGGGTGTATTGTGCCAGAAAAAGGAATTACCTGCGTGCGGACATTTTTTCCGGAGTCGGTAATATGGATATTGTAAAGCCCGTAGTCAGGCATTTGGGCCATGGAACGGGAGAACAGGAAAAGTAGTATAAAGGTCAATAGTTGCTTCATGGGGTTGCCGGTTTTAAGAGGATGAATTTTGTTTTGCCCTGATAGCTGACCCTGATCGAGTCGCGGTAGTTTTTAATCAGTTTCAGACTACCGTTCAAATCACCTTCGCTCATCATCAGTTCAGTTCCGTTAAGATGTACCATGGCTACCAGTTTTTTTGAATCGGGGTTGCGGATATAACCGACGTATCGGATAAAATCCCAACTCATGGCGGGAACGGTTGTATGTGGTTTAATTTGTACCGGAGGTCTGGGTTCATGCAAATGACGGATTGTGTCTACCGGCTGAATACTACCAAAAGGATCAGAGTAATTTGCCAATAAATGCGTGGTATCAGGAGGGAGGGCATAATCGTTATATGCCTCCTTTTTTGCCGGAGCAGTCATGACAGGCTCATCCGATCCACTGTCATTTACGGCGCTGAATACACGGTAAATGATCAGGCTCCAAACAATCAGGACAGCTGCGCCAAGGAGATATGTGGACTTTTTATTCTTCATAAATCCTGTTATTGGAGCGCGAAGCTTTGCAACGCAGAAAGGACGCTTTCATTACCCGCGCCATCTAATGCGGAGACCTGCCAGTAAATCCGTTCTCCGGATGCCCCAAGCGAAAAACTGTATGAATTGGTGTTCAACAGCATCGGAAAAGCCGTACTGTAAAGGGTGGTGGAATCCGCCTTGTATACATATAGTTTATAATTGACGGTGCCGGAAGATTTGCTCCACTGCAGGCTCACTGGTTTGGCAACCACTGCATTGTTTTGGGGCGCAGACAACGTGACACCCCCAGGTGGGGTAGAATCGAAACCAATATTATTTACTGTAGACCATTTGGATTGTTCGGTAGCGTTCTCTGCCCTCACACGCCATTGATAATTCTGGTCCTTCGGAAATTTATAATTGTATTGCTGACCAGGAATGGTTTGATCAATCAGGATATTATTCGCGTCGGCAAAATTGTTGGTATCCACTTGCAGATGATAAACAGTAGCGTTGAAAAGTGCTCCCCATTTAAAATTAGCGCTGGTTTGGTTGGTGATGGTGTTGTTCGCCGGGGAACTGAGCGTCACCGTTTGGGCGGCCAGCGTTGAAGGAATAACAGTAAGCCGGCTGGCGGTACTGAACGCTGTTTGGGAACTGCCGTTTTCTGCCCTTACGCGCCATTCATATTCTCCCGGATCCAATGTAAACGTAAAATGGTTTCCTTTAATAAGAGTGTCTGCAACAAGCCCGCCGATGGTATCGAAGCCCGGAGAAACGACCTGGAGTCTGTAAGACAATGCATCTTCGACTTCATTCCACCAAAAATTAATATTGTAGTTGGTACTTTGATATTTATCTGAAGGGGCTTGGAGGGTAACCGGACGTTTGTCAATATTCGGCTCGATAAAATCCTTACAGGAAGACAGGAAAATCAGCGGTATAGCAAAAAGTGTAAAAAAGATGTGTGCGGGTTTAAGTTTCATTGGGACTAAATTAAAAAAAATATATGAAACTGGGACGGCTTTTCGTTTTGTGAAAACAGGTATGCAACGCCCATACCCGATTCTGTTAACTGGGTCTCAAATAACAGTCGTAATCTTGAGCGATCCTAAAATTGACCGGGAAAAAGGTTGAATACTTACAGACAAAGACTTAATTTCTAAGTAATCAGTCATATACAACATCGTCGCTTAGCACAGCGGGCATACGCGATTTATAGTCTTATTATGAATTTGACGCATCAGCTGATTGTGTTAGTAGTAGCAAAAGCAAATGTGTATATCAACTCACCTGTTTCCATATCCAATACCTGGTTAAACAATCCCGGTATTCACCAATTTACTTTATCTTTCATGGATACCATGTGAGGATATGCATCGGTAGCTTTTAGTTACTCTCCTTTTTTTCCAATCTTATCCGGTTATGTTGAACAGCCTGATCATTGGCAATTACGATCAGTCGTAAGATATTTACAAACACCCACTGTCTAAGTTTACGCAGGATATGGTGCGTGATATGGATCCGCGATTGATTGGTTTATTTTCGAGAGGGCTAAAAACAAAAAAGCGCCGTAAATGATTCATTTACAGTGCTTTTGATTCTAATTGAATAATACTTGGCGGAGAGTTAGGGATTCGAACCCCAGGAACCTTTCACAGTTCAACAGTTTTCAAGACTGCCGCAATCGACCACTCTGCCAACTCTCCGGGGACAAAAGTACAAATCCGGGGCGAATTGCCAAATTTGAATTTCACTTTTTTTCATTTAATTAAATAATCTATATAAATTATTGATTAATAATAAGTTAATTTTTTGAATGGTCGGTTTTTTTTGCCCGAAAAGTGTTAAATCGGGGTTTTACAATGCGAATTGTACGCTTGGAAAGCTCTACGGACGCATTTAATTCGAACCCGATTATTAAAATTAATGAGTTTATATACATCCAGATCATCACAACGATGAGCGTACCAATGGACCCGTAAACTTTATTGTACGACGAGAAATTGTTGATATAATAGGAAAAGCCCAGTGAGGTTAAAACTGCCAGTGCCGTAGCCAGTATGGAACCAGGATTAATAAAATTCCATTTCTTTTTATGTGCAGGAGCGTAGCGGTACAAGCACCCTATGGTCACAAAAATAATCACTACAATAATTACCCACCTGAACAGCATAACCGGGTAAACCCAAAAATGATTTTCAGACGCTACATGCGATTGGATAAACCGGATAATAGATTGACCCAGGATGAGTATGGAAATGGCCAGCAATAACGCAAAGCTTATAGCTACGGTAATCCCTGTTGCTACCAGGCGCCTTTTGAGCCAGCTCCGCTTATCCTCAATTAATGAGGATTTATTAAAGGCTTTCATGAGATTGATAACGCCATTCGTAGCAAAATACAAGGTTGTTAGGAAACCGAACGAAAGGAGCTTGCCGTTTTGATTGCTTACGATATCAAAAAGGGTTTCCCTGAATGCCATATAAGCATTTGTAGGCATTACAGACGCCAGTACCATCATCAGGTTGCCTTTAAAATGTTTTATGGGCACGTAGGGGATAAGGGTAAACAAAAAAATGGTGGCGGGAAAAACGGCCAGCATGAAACTATATGCTAATGCGTAAGCCCGGTTAATGAGCGAGTTATTGGTAATTTCTTTTACAAAAAAGTCTATAACTGTATAAAGAGGCAATGGCCTGAAACCTGGAATAATGACAGACTTCGTCCACTCGATGATGTACCTGTAGAACCTAAACCGGAGTAAAAAGCGGTGCAGCCATTTCATTTAAACCAAAGCTACTTAAAAAAGGGCATTAATCTGTTGGCAAAATCCTGTGGGGGCAGGCATGGGCGATTGGTTTTCATGTTAATGAATACGAGTAATGTTTCGCCGGTATTAATAAGTTCGCCTTTGGGATTTGTAAGTTCATACCTGAAATGGATGCGAATACCGGGTAGCTTATCCATGATCACTCTGATGCTGATCTCCTCGTCATATAAAGCAGGCTTCAGGTATTTGCATTGAAGCTCGAGCACAGGCATCATAATACCCGATTCTTCCATGCCTTTATAGGTAAGGCCAAGGCTGCGCAGCATCTCTACACGACCAACTTCATAAAATTCGGCATAGTTACCGTAGTACATATAGCCCATCTGATCGGTTTCGCCGTAGCGCACCCGGATTTTGGTGGTATGCTCAAACATTACCTGCGGATGTTGCGTTCGTTAAGGGCTTGCTGAAATTTATGCGCATTAACCAAATGATCCGCCACGTTGGTGGCAAAGGCATGGTAGCCGGAAAAATCAGCCTTAGCACACATGTAAATATAATCGCTCTTTTGATAGTTCAACACTGCTTTAACCGCATTAACCGATGGCATCATGATAGGACCTGGGGGCAAACCTGTATGCAGATAAGTATTATATGGCGAGTTATATGAAAGATATCGGGTAAGCACGCGTTTTATAGTAAAGTCGTTCAGTGCGAAGATCACGGTAGGGTCGGCCTCCAGTTTCATTCCTCTTTTAAGACGATTAAGGTATAAACCTGCTACGGCGGGCATTTCATCATCATGCAGCGCTTCAGCATCAACTATTGATGCCAGGACAGATACTTCTTGTGGGGTTAAGTTTATTGCAGCGGCCAGTTGTTTACGTTC
Organism: Mucilaginibacter sp. SJ; assembly: GCF_028993635.1. Lineage (NCBI taxonomy): Bacteria > Pseudomonadati > Bacteroidota > Sphingobacteriia > Sphingobacteriales > Sphingobacteriaceae > Mucilaginibacter > Mucilaginibacter sp. SJ. The sequence continues at coordinate 978,208 of NZ_CP118631.1, read as the reverse complement.
AGGTGTCCAAAAAGCCTGATAGTGGTCATACATTCGTTTAAAGAACTTTTCCGGGCTCGTATTCCAGTACATCTGGTATGAATCGGGCATGATCACCGTATATACATTATCGGTAGTAAAACCATATTTACCTACAAAACTTGCCGAATCGAGCAGCCTGATGATTGACATTGAATCGGGTTCGATTTTTTTAGAGATAAAGCCTGCAAACTGTTCTTTAAGCCTTAAACCATGAAATTCAACCTTAACAGGTTCCTGTGTACCTGATGCCAGCATATTGATGAGCTTGCGGTTTCCCATACCCTCATGCAGGCGATATTTACCTGGTTTTACACGGTTAATATAATTCATATTACGGGCAGCCCAGCCAAATGAAGCAGTATCTTTCACAATGCCCTCATCCTGTATGGTTTTAAAAACATCGCCAAAAGTAGCGCCGGTGTGAATGTATAAGTACTCCTGTTTATCAGTAACGTTAGGGCCGAAGTATTTAAGGTAATAATTGAAACCTGTAAAGCCTAAAAGCACAACGATAATGATTACCAGCGCTATAATAAATTTTTTCAGTATGCCTGATCCTTGTTTTTCCGCGGTCATGATATTGAATAGATGGTGTTTGTTGTATTTATTTTAATTTTTGAATGGCAACTAATCCGCCGTGTAAATTACGCACATTGTTATAGCCATGCCGCTCCAATATGTTTTGTGCTGTTTGGCTCCTTAAACCAACTTTGCACATAACGATTATCTCATCTGTTTTGTTATAGGGTAAATTGTTAAGCGCATTCTCCAAATTTGAAAGCGGCATATTATGGCCGCCTATATTATAAGTATGGAATTCAATAACTTCGCGCACGTCAAGCAGGTTAAGGCTTTCACCTTTGCCTAAGCGCTCAAGCAATTCGGAAGCTTTAATTTGCCGGTGGAACTGCATCTGTTTTCGTACCTTGTGAAACAGTAAGATTTATACGTGTACCAATACTTGTTTTGCTTAACGAATCGGTTTTCATTGGGTATTGCGAAACGACAACTACGTTAGTTGAATCAGTAATAGTACCCTGGTAAGTAATGATCCCAACAGTTAAGCCAGCACCTTTTATAGCAAAGCGGGCCGCATCAAGATCAAGATTTACCAGTTCGGGTATTTCCACTTCGCTTGCACCTTCACCATCACCCAAAACCAAATCTATTCTTGAGCCTTTAGGTATTTTGGTACCTGTTTTTATCACCTGTCCGCCAAAACGTACCTCCAGGATCCGATCACGGGCAATATCTGATCGGTAAGTTGTATCGCCCACTTTTAAGCCATAATTTGATATGGTAGCTATAGCTTCGCGATAATTGCTTTGTTCAAGGTCGGGCAGGGCTACATTTGGTGCCTGCAGGGTTACCATGGTAAGGTAAATTACCCGGCTTTCTTTAACGTTGGTCCCGGGATCCGGGTCTTGCTCAACGATAGTACCCGGGGCTATATCCTGTACATAAACAGAGTCAATTTTATAGCCGAATCCCTGCTCTTTTAAAATATCCATGGCCTTATCAATGGTAAGGCCTTTAAGCTTTGGCACGGGTATGCCCGAACCATGACGGGTATAATAACCAAGACTAAAAAAAGCTATTAAAACAACGGCTATCACGGTTACAATAGCCATTAATAAGTTATTACGAAATGATTTTGATTTTAAGTAAGCCCCAAATTTGCTCATCAGTATATGTAAGGGTAAACCTTTTAATTAAGTATCAAACATAGGAATTATTTTGGATATGGGTGTTAGGATGTCGGATTTCGGATGTTCGATTTCGGAATTAATTATTGCAGAATTTTGGGAGTTTTAAACTCAAAATTTAAACTTTAGTATTATTTGCAATGATATTTATTCTAATTTCGACTTCGAAATCAGGTCGCTTTCGTTGCTCCTGGAAATAAATTCGAAATCGAACATCCGAAATCCGAAATAAAATGAGTCTTAAAAATATTGCCCTTTTGGCCGGAGGTTTTACCGGCGAATATGAAGTATCCCTTAACAGCGCAAAAAATATCGCAGCTAACCTGGCGTCAAACAGCAACTATAAAGTTTATACTATATTAATTACCCGCGACAGGTGGTTTTTTGAAGCAGATGACGCGACAGTCGATGTTGACAAGAATGATTTTACCATCACCCTTAACCAGGAAAAAATAAAGTTCGACTTTGCCTTCATCACCATTCATGGCAGCCCCGGCGAGGATGGAAAGCTGCAGGGCTATTTTGATATGCTTGGCATCCCTTATAATACCTGCGATGCCACAACATCGGCCATTACCATGAACAAGGCTTATACCAAAGCTATCGTGAACGGGATCCATGGCTTGCATACCGCACATTCCATGCGGTTATTTGAGCGCGATGTGCATGATGTTGCCACCATAGCAGCTAATTTGAAATTTCCGTTGTTTGTTAAACCTAATAATGGCGGCAGTAGCGTGGGTATGAGCAAGGTGCAAAACATAGCCGGCCTGCCGGAAGCATTGAACAGGGCATTTCAGGAAGATGCCCAGGTGTTGGTGGAAGAATTTATTAAAGGCCGCGAGTTTAGTATTGGTATAGCCCGTTTACATGGCAAAATAAAAGTTTTGCCGGCTACGGAGATCATTACCTCGAAAGACTTTTTTGATTACGAGGCGAAATATACATCTGGCGTAACACAGGAAATAACTCCCGCCAACCTTTCGGCTGAAAAGGTTAAAGAAATTGGTGGGATAGTTACGGAGGTATATACGCGTCTTAACTGCCGAGGCATGGCAAGGATCGACTTTATTTTGCTGGAAGGCAGTAATGATTTTTATTTTATTGAGATCAACACCACACCAGGCCAGTCTGCCGCCAGTTTGATTCCGCAACAGGTACGTGCAGCAGGTATGGATGTAGGTGAGTTTTACAGTGCTTTGATTGAGGGAGCCGCGTTATAATTTCGGAATTGAGAATTTCGATTTCGGATTTGCTTAGATAATTACTTTCAGAGACGCGTTACAAGCGTCTCTTTTAGTGTAACAACAGGATCATTATACCGTCAAAACCAACGATGCTGCAGTTTCAAAATTTCACAAAATCATACGGTAATTACCCTGCTTTAAAAATTGAAAATCTTAGCCTTGAAACCGGCATTTATTGGATAAAAGGAGTAAACGGATCGGGTAAAAGCACCTTACTAAAATCCATTGCCGGAATCCTGGCGTTTGATGGCGACATTTTGCTTGATGAAAATATCAGCATAAAAAAGCAACCGGTGGCCTACCGTAAGCTTGTGAATTTTGCCGAAGCCGAACCGGTATTTCCGGATTTTTTAACGGGTACGGAAATGATCGCCCTGTTTACTGCTGCTAAAGGCGCGCCGGCCCGACAGAAGGAGCAGTATATTAAAAGCATGGGTATGCAAAGCTTCATCGACCGGCCGGTTGGTACTTACAGCAGCGGCATGATGAAAAAGCTTTCCCTGCTACTTGCCTTTTTAGGCAATCCCAAATTGATCCTGCTTGATGAACCTTTGATCACCATTGATACAGCCTCGTTGGCAATATTAAATACATGGATAAGGGAGAGGTATGAGCAGGAGGGAACCAGTTTTTTATTGTCATCGCACCAAATATTGGAAGACGGCTCACTACCCGTAACAGGCGAATTATTGGTTGAAGAGCAAACCCTAAAGTTTATCAGCTAATGAAACCACTAACCAATGTGTTGTTAAAGATTTTTGCAAATGGTTTTTTCCGGGTGCATGCCGGGATTTTGCTATTTATATTTTTGGCGATGGTTGGCGTAGTGCCGCCCCAATACTTAATGGGCTACCACAAAGCGCTGATGCTGGCTATGGATAGCAGTTCGGTTGTGATGATCCTGGTGTTTATAAGCTGGTTTATTTATGCCCTTAAAAGCTGGCATTACGTATCCGGGCAAATCTTTGCGTCCGGTCAACATTTTTTATTTTATAGCAGCAATGCCCTGAGCAAAGGGGAGCAAATAAAAAGCTGGTTTTGTGTACAGGCTGCTATATTATCGCCGGTAATATTGTATGCACTTATTGCTGTGGGTGTGGGTTTTTCCAATCAGTATTATTTATTTCCGGCTTGCATTTTACTGTATTTAATCGCCTTAACTTATTTAAGCGCAGTTATTTATACAAATCAAGTTGACGGACTTGTTGATGGCAGTGATCGATCAATATTATTAAAACTAAGCAGTAAATGGCGCAAACCTTATTTCAGCCTTTACATTTACCACCTGTTAGATAAGCGTAAGGTTCCATACCTCATTACCAAGGCGCTTTCCTGGCTTATCATCACCGGGGTGTTTTACGTGTTTGCTGATGTTAAAACTGATGTGCGTGTAGCCGGTATAGCAATCCTTGCTGTTATAACGGCACATATTGTATTGATATTTGAGGAAAGGAAATTTGAAGAGAACAGCCTTGGCTTTTCCCGCAATTTGCCCTATAGCAGGCCACAGCTATTTCTGAATTTTATAGGCGTCTATTTTCTTTTGCTTATCCCCGAAAGTATCTGGCTGTTCAGCAGGTTTAACCCGCTAATGGCTATTGAACTGCTGCTTGTCGGCTTAAGCGCTGCGATGCTGTTTCATTGCCTGCTTTACTGGTTCGGACTTAATATGGACAAGTACCTGCAATGGATCCTGGGTTTATTTATAGTATTGTTCTGGATCATTATGTTCAAGCTGCTTTGGGTGCTCATTCCTTTAAACTTAGGTATAGCTTACTGGCTGTTTTACAGTAACTATTACAAGTTTGAGGGCGTGGTAAGCGATAAGTTGTAACCTTTTAAAGCTGCGCTTTCACCATCCTGTCCCTGCCGCTCATATCTTTTCTTAACTCAATGTTTTTAAATCCTTTACCAGTTAATAGCTCAACAGTTTCATTGCCTAAATTTTCATTGATCTCGAAGAAAAGCAAGCCGCCGGCAATCAAATTACTAAGTGAAAAATCGGCTATGGCCCGGTAAAATATCAGCGGATCATGTTCTGGTACAAACAAAGCAGTATGTGGCTCAAAATCTGTAACATTACTATGCATCTGCTTTTTATCATCAAGCGTAACATAAGGAGGGTTGCTTACAATGATATTATATTGAGCCTTTTCTTTATTATGCTCAATATTTAAAATATCAGCCAGAATAAAATTAACTTCAACTTCATTTAATAAAGCATTTTCCTTAGCGGTTTCCAAAGCTCCTTCGGATATATCTATGGCAGAAACATCCGCGTCTGTCAAATTCTTTTTCAGGCTAATAGCAATACAGCCACTGCCCGTACCGATGTCCAGTACAGAAAACCTTTCGCCTTTCGCCTTTAACCTTTCACCTGCTCCAAAAAGAATCCATTCCACCAGTTCCTCAGTTTCCGGGCGCGGGATCAGCACACATGGGTTTACTTTAAATGGCAGGCCAAAAAACTCGGTGACACCAAAAATGTATTGAATGGGTTTGCCTGTTTTTAGTTCGGCAAGGATGTTTTTCGCCCGTTCCGATTGTTCAGCAGTTAACGCTCTTTCGGGGAATGCCTTAACAGATGCCCTTGATAAACCGGTAACTTTGGCAATAACAAACAGCGTAATAGCTTCGGTTTCATTAGTATCATAAATGCCATTTATCTGCTGCCTGTAATCTTCAAAAACATCCTTAATCGTAATCATGCAACAAAGTAACATAAAAGCTACTTTTGCAGCATGCTTGAACATGAAAAATATATGCGCCGTTGTTTGGAGCTTGCTCAATTGGGTGCAGGATACGTTAGCCCGAACCCTATGGTTGGCGCGGTAGTAGTTCACGATGGCAAAATAATAGGAGAGGGCTATCATCAGAAATACGGCCAGGCCCATGCCGAAGTTAACGCTATTGAACAGGTTACGCAAAGGTTTGATAACTATGCCCAACTGCTGAAAAACTCGATTATATATGTTTCATTAGAGCCTTGTGCGCATTATGGTAAAACGCCGCCCTGCGCCGATCTGATCATCAAACATCAAATCCCAGAAGTGATTGTTGGTTGCCGCGACCCATTTGCCCAGGTTGATGGCAAGGGTATTGAAAAATTGCAGGCAGCCGGTATTGAAGTAATAACCGGTGTGTTAGAACAGGAATGTCAATGGCTTAACCGCCGCTTTTTTACCAAGGTACAAAAGCACAGGCCATATATTATATTGAAGTGGGCACAAACCCTGGATGGCTTTTTTGCCCCGGCTGATGGCGGCCAGTTCTGGATCACTGGTCCCGAAGCAAAAAAACTGGTGCACAAATGGCGTAGTGAAGAAGATGCGATACTGGTTGGAAAAAACACTGTATTAAGCGACAATCCACAGTTAAACACCCGTTATTGGGATGGCCCATCACCCAAACGTGTGGTGATAGACCGAAGGCTGGAATTAAATAAAGGGTTGAATGTATTTGATCAGTCGGCCGAAACGTTAATATTTAACGAGGTTAAGTTTGATGTTGACGGCAAAAACAGGTATATAGCACTGGAAGATTTTGAACGCTTTGTGCCTCAATATATTTTATACCAGTTATACCTGCAGGATATCCAATCGGTTATTATTGAAGGCGGCGCGCGTACACTTGATGCTTTTATTGAGGCTGGCCTTTGGGATGAGGCACGGATATTTACCGGTGATAAAGTTTTGAACAAAGGCATAAAAGCACCGCAAATAACAGGTATACTTGCCGATGAATATCCTGTAGGCGCCGATCGCCTCCAATTGTTATACAATAAGCCGGTTATATAAATGCTGTTCGTTTTTTTAAGTATTTGTTGTAGTGTTATCGTTTCCATTTTGCTGAAACTGGCAAAACGCTACCATGTGGACGTTTACCAGGCCATTACCTGGAATTACTCTATGGCTATTCTGCTCACCTGGTTCTTTTTTAAACCACAGCTGAGTATTATTCAAAACGGGCCTGTTTATAATTACGTGGCTTTGGGGATTCTGTTCCCGGCAATATTTGTAATCATGGCAACGTCGGTACGCAAGGCTGGTATTGTTCGTACAGACGTAGCACAACGTTTATCCCTGTTTATACCCATACTGGCAGCATTTATTTTATTTGGCGAAGCCACGGGCACAATTAAAGCAATTGGCATTATACTGGCCTTCATTGCTATCATTTGCTCTATACCCTGGCAAAAATCTGTTGGCAATAAAGTTGAAAAGGGCTCATGGATTTACCTGTTAATTGTTTTCCTCGGTTTTGGCGTAATTGATGTATTGCTAAAACAGCTTACCAAGATAAATAATGTGCCTTTTACCACAGCCATTTTTGTCATCTTTATTATTGCGTTTGTATTAACCCTTGCTGGTTTGATTTACCAGGTATCCACAAAAAAGATGAAATTTTCATTGCCGCATATCCTCATCGGCTGGGTATTAGGGATAGCCAACTTTGGCAATATCCTGTTTTACTTAAAGGCGCACCAGGCGCTGGCGAACAGCCCTTCGGCAGTGTTTTCGTCGGTAAATATTGGCGTTATTGTGGTTGGTACGCTGGTTGGCATCTTTGTATTTAAAGAGAAGCTGAGCCTGCTTAATAAAATCGGCATAGCTATAGCGGTGCTGGCTATTATCATTATTTATTTCCCGCAAACATTGGGCTTCCTGCACCTGTAATATTTTTGAATGCTTTTTGACGATACTTATAAAACCATAGAAAACCCTGCCGAAGGTGTTTTTCGCGACCGCGGCAGCAAGTTTCTGGCCTACGCTTATCCCATCAATTCTGAAAATGACATCAAGGCAATAGTTGCCCGACTAAAATCAGAACACCCCAAGGCCAATCACCATTGCTGGGCTATGCGCTTAACTATCGACCGCTCGGTGTTCAGGGTTAATGATGACGGTGAGCCTTCAGGCACTGCCGGCAGACCAATCCTGAATACACTGCTGTCAAAAGACCTCACCAATATTTTGGTTGTGGTAGTCCGATATTTCGGCGGCACCTTATTAGGGGTTCCGGGGTTGATTAATGCTTATAAAGCAGCCACCGAAAATGCCTTAAACCAATCGGTTATTATTTCGAAAACTGTAAATGACGTATACACCATCTCGTTTGATTATCTGCAGATGAACGATATAATGCGGATCATTAAGGAAGAGAACCTCATCGTACTTAACCAGCAATTTGACAATGATTGCAGTATCCAGCTTTCTATTCGTAAAACGCAGGTTGAGCAGGCGCTTTTTAAATTAAACAAGGTGAGCGGCTCGCAGGTTAAATACAACCACAGCATCTAACGTTTCCATTACAATAGCCACTTTAGGCACTCTTTTTGTGTCCATTTAATTCCTTAATTGTGGTGTAATTGTTTTAATTTAGTCGGGTATGCAATCTTTTGATTTAGATAAAACCGACCTGCTCCGCATTAAAACAGCGCTCGAAGCCGATGATGCTGAGTTAGAGAAAGTTCTGAAGGAATACCACGCCTCGGAGATTGCTATACTATTTGAAAAACTTCAGCAGGAAGAAAAAGAAAGGATCATCAATATCCTCCCAGCCGACGTCGCTTCGGAAGTTTTATCGGAAATGGACGAAGAGCACGGCCCTGCAGAATTGCTTGTAAACCTCGATCCCGAAAAACGTACGGAGATAGTTGAAGAGCTTGACTATGATGATGCTACCGACATCATTTCCCAGTTGGATGAAGAACACCAGGAAGAGATCTTAGAAGACCTCGATCATGAAGATGCCAGCAGCATCCGGGCATTGATGACCTATGCCGAAGATACTGCCGGTGGTTTGATGAACTCCGAGATCATCAAGGTAAATATCAACATGGATAAAAAGGATGCGCTTGATGAGATCATCCGACAATCGGAAGAGATGGAAGAGTTTTATACCATCTGCGTGGTTGATAATGATGACATACTGAAAGGGATCCTCTCCATCAAAACAGTTATCAAGGCCCGCGCCGATGCCCGCATTAGCGACCTGGTAACTACCGATTTTGTTTACGTAAAAGCCGAACTTGACCAGGAAGAGGTAGCGCGTCTGATCAAGCAATATAACCTTACCAGTATCCCCGTTGTTGATGATCATATGAAACTGCTCGGGCGCGTTACAGTAGATGATATCATCGACGTAATGGAAGAGGAAAACACCGAGGACATCCTGAAGATCTCCGGTGTATCTGAAGATGAGGAACTGAGTGGTAACTGGCTGGAGGCAGTAAAAAGCCGTTTGCCATGGCTGGTGATCAACCTGGGCACAGCGTTCCTTGCTGCATCCATTATCCGGACATTTGATTCGACAGTTGCCAAACTTTCCATTATCTCGGCTTATATGACCATTATAGCAGGTATGGGCGGCAATGCTGCCACACAGGCATTGGCGGTAACTGTTAGGCGTATTTCATTAAGCGATCTTTCCGACAAACAAGCTTATAACACCGTATTAAAAGAGTTTTTAGTAGGCCTGATCAACGGCGCCGCCAATGGGCTCATCGTGTTTATAGTAGCGTTCTTTTACGATGCCAATCCGCTGCTTGGCCTGGTGTTGTTCTTAGCCATGACAGGCAACCTGATCATAGCAGGCTTAACAGGCGCTTCCATCCCGTTGATATTGAAAAGGGTAGGGATTGACCCTGCAGTAGCATCATCCATCATCATCACCACTTTTACCGATTGTATTGGTTTTTTATTACCGCTTTGGCTGGCTACCAAGCTTTTATTGAAGTAGTATATCCGCCGGTTGTCCCTGTCCCACGGCAATTTATAAGCGGTTAGCGTGGACACGAACCCCGGAAGGGCTAAGCTGCCAAATATTTAAAACCTTGTTATATAGTAAGTTTCTTTTTGAGGGCTGTCAAAATGTTATATTTATAAATAATCTTTGAATATTTGCGTGTTTACAATAACTTAATAACATTGTTGGGACGAATTTAATCTGAAACTGATGACAGAAGTTAGACATAACTGGACTAAAGAAGAAATAGCCGAAATATACCACACACCATTGCTTGATCTTGTATACAAGGCCGCTACGATCCACCGCGAGAATAAAGATTATGCAGAAGTGCAGATCAGTTCATTGATCTCGATAAAAACAGGCGGATGTTCTGAAGATTGCGCTTACTGCCCGCAGGCTGCCCGTTATAATACCGGTGTAAATGTACATGCCATAATGCCGAAAGATGAAGTAATTGCTGCTGCCGAAAAGGCAAAAGCCGGTGGCGCATCACGTTTGTGCATGGGTGCAGCCTGGCGCGAGGTTCGCGACAACCGCGATTTTGATAAGGTAATTGATATGGTTAAAGCGGTAAACGGCCTGGATATGGAAGTGTGCTGTACCCTTGGCATGCTTACCGAAAGCCAGGCACAACGTTTGGCCGATGCCGGTTTATATGCCTACAATCATAACCTTGATACATCCGAAGAAGATTACAAACGGATCATCACCACCCGTACCTATGATGAGCGCCTTAAAACGCTTGAGCATGTGCGCAAAGCTAAGATCACCGTATGCAGCGGCGGCATCATTGGCCTGGGTGAAACTGTGGAAGACAGGGTATCCATGCTCAAAACATTGTCGAACCTTCCTAAACACCCCGAATCAGTGCCTATTAACGCTTTAGTTCCGGTAGCAGGAACTCCGTTAGCCGATCAGCCCCGTGTTTCTGTTTGGGATATGGTTAGGATGGTAGCCACAACAAGGATCATTATGCCTAAAACCGTGGTCCGTTTATCTGCCGGTCGTACGGAGATGAGTACGGTTGAACAGGCTTTTTGTTTTATGGCAGGAGCTAATTCAATTTTTGCCGGCGAAAAGCTGCTTACCACGCCAAACCCATCATTTGATACCGATATGGCTATGTTTGAATTGCTTGGATTATCGCCGCGTAAAGCTTTCAAAAATGGCCGCCCTAATGAAGTTAATAAAGAAGAAGTTGAAGTTGCAGGTTAATAGCGCTTTCAGATAAAACAAAAGGAGCCGTGGCAAAATGCATGGCTCCTTTTGTTTTAATAGGATCTTTTACATTAATATCAGAGATTTCTATTAGTCTCTCATATTAATATATTGCAATGGCTGGCCAAAATCCTCGGAACGGCAAAGGCTGATAACAGATTGCAGGTCGTCAATCTTCTTTCCTTGCACCCGCACCTGGTCGTCCATGATGGAGGCTTGCACTTTAAGGCCGCTATCTTTAATTTTCTTTACTATCTTTTTAGCAGCTTCCTTATCTATACCTTCCCTGATCTTGATTTCCTTGCGGATCATGTTGCCCGATGCATATTGTTCTTTGCCAAAATCCAACGCTTTGGGATCAAGATGTTGTTTAACCATCCGGCTTATAATGCTGTCTTGTATGGCTTTAAGGCGCATATCGTTTTCAGTAACTATGGTAACCTGGTTTGTTTTTTTATCAAGGTCAATAGTACTTTTTGAATCGTTAAAGTCGTAACGGTTCAGGATCTCTTTTTTGGCGGTATTTATCGCGTTATCAAGCGTTTGCCCGTCTATTTTACTAACTATATCAAATGTTGGCATAAGTAGTGTGTTGGTTATAAATGTTTTGCAAAACTAATGTATTGTTAACATACAGCGCAATATTGCAACAAATTGTTTAATTTCTGCAATAAATAATGATAAATGAAAACAGGTTAATTCCTCATGAGTTAATATTAAGTTAACAAATAAATAAGCAGATTTGTAACATCTGGCTGTAAAGCGAGAAATTTTTATGGATAAACAGGTTCCCTTAATTAACAGAGAAATAAGCTGGCTATATTTTAACGATAGGGTTTTGCAGGAAGCGGCCGACCCAACCGTTCCCCTGATAGACCGGATTAGGTTCTTAGCTATATTTTCATCTAACCTCGACGAGTTTTACAGAGTGAGGGTTGCCACACTAAGCCGTTTAGCTGCACTTAATGAAAAATCGAAAGAGATACTTGGTTATAACCCTAAAAAGATCCTTAACCAGATCAAGAATATTGTAGTAAGGCAGGAACGTAAATTCAACAACCTGTACGAAAATATCATTGTTAAACAACTGGCCGAAGAAAAGATCTTTATCCTTAATGATAAACAGCTTAACGTAACCCGCGGTACTTTCGTGAAAAACTATTTCAGAGAGAAGCTGTTGGCCACGTTGGTGCCTATTATGCTTAATGACACCTTACCGCTGCCCGAGCTTAGGGATAGGGCCGTTTACTTTTTTGTAAAGCTTACCACCAATAAAAAAACGAGGTTTGCCCTTATTGAGTTCCCGGATAACCTTTCGCGTTTTGTTAAACTGCCCGATACCAATAACCTGAAGTTCATTATTTTGCTTGATGATATTATCAGGTACAGTTTGGAAGATATCTTTTTCATTTTTGAACATGATAGTATCGAGGCATATTCCATTCAGCTTACCCGCGATGCGGAGCTTGACCTGGATAAAGAAGTAAGTGAAAAATTTGTCGACTCACTGGCCAAGAGCCTCCAAAAGCGCAAAAAAGGTAAACCGATGCGGTTGCTGTATGACTCAGAGATGCCTATGGATATGCTGAAATACCTGGTAGGCAAAATGGGCCTGCATGGCGAAAGCCTGATCCCGGGTAACAGGTACCATAATTTCAAAAATTTTATTGCGTTCCCCAACGTTGGCGGCCCGGAGCTTGAGTATAGCAAATATATAGCACTGCCTGTGGCCGACCTTTCATTCGGTAAAAGCCTTATAGGGCTCATCGCCAAAAAGGATTACCTGGTAAGCACACCTTATCAATCGTATGATTACGTGATCCATTTTTTGCGAGAGGCCGCTATAGACCCTAAGGTAAAAGAGATCAGCATTGCTGTATATCGTTTGGCCGAAAACTCAAGAGTAGTCCATGCTTTGATCAATGCCGCTAAAAATGGTAAAAAGGTAAACTGCCTTGTAGAGTTAAGGGCCCGCTTTGATGAGCAAAATAATATTCACTGGAGTAACAGGCTTGAAGAGGAGGGGGTAACCGTACTCTATGGTGTTCCGGGTTATAAAGTACATTCAAAAATTTGCTTGGTAAGCCGTACCGAAAAAGGCAAGCAGGCTTATTACGCCTGTCTTTCAACCGGAAATTTCAACGAAAAAACAGCGCAGATCTACGCCGATCATACCTTGTTTACAGCTAATAAAAAAATCACTGATGACCTGGTGAACGTTTTCAAAGCTATCAACAAGGGATTATTACCCAAGGGGCTCAAAAGCCTAATCGTATCGCCAATTGATTCGCGGCCTGCAATTTACAGGCTAATAGATAACGAGATCAAAAACGCGAAAGCCGGCAAGCAGGCATATATGATCCTGAAGATGAACAGTCTTGCTGATGAAGATATGATCAACAAACTTTACCAGGCCAGCAATGCTGGGGTAAAGATCAAGATGATCATAAGGGGGATGTGCTGTTTAATAGCAGGAGTGAAGGGCTACAGCGAAAATATAGAGGTGATCAGTATTGTAGATAAATATCTTGAGCACGCCCGGGTGCATATTTATTGCAATGGCGGCAAGGAGCTCATCTACCTTACATCGGCCGATTTCATGACCCGAAATATTGACAACCGTGTTGAAGTTGGCTTCCCGATATATGATGAAAAGCTGCAGCAGGAGATAAGGGATATCATTGATATCCAGCTTGAGGATAACACCAAAGCCCGTGAGATCAACAGTCAGAATACCAATAAATACCACAAAACAAATTCGCCCGAAAGCCACAGGGCGCAAATTGAAATATATAATTATTTAAAAAATAAAACGAAATAGCTTTGAGATACGCTGCCATTGACATAGGTTCAAACGCCGTGAGGCTGTTAATTGCCGACATAATTCAAAACACCGGATCGGTGTCGTTCAAAAAAAATACCTTGATCCGTGTTCCGTTGCGCTTGGGAGACGATGCTTTTATACAGCAGCATATATCTGAGAAAAAAACGACAGAGCTGGTTAAATCAATGGTTGCTTTTCGTAACCTGATGGATGTTTATAAGGTTACCGATTATTTAGCCTGTGCAACATCGGCCATGCGTGAAGCCAAAAACGGGGAAGATGTTGTGAAACTGATTAAGGATGAGGCTAATATCGATATTGAAATTGTACATGGATCTAAAGAAGCCAGTATCATTTATGCCAGTCATGCCGAGCAAAACATCGATAAAAGCAAAAACTACCTTTATATCGATGTAGGCGGCGGCAGTACAGAGCTTTCGCTGTTTTCGGCAGGGGAGCTGATCGTTTCGCGTTCGTTTAACATTGGCACCATCCGCATTCTGGATAACCAGGACACCGAAGAAACCTGGAACGAAATGAAGGATTTTGTGCGCGATAATACCCGTAACTTTAAGCAATTATCGGGTATAGGTACCGGCGGCAACATTAATAAACTGTTCAGGCTATCCGAAGAAAAAGAAGATATGCCGCTAACTTTCGCTAAACTAAGATCATTATATACCTACCTAAGCTCGTTTTCATTAAAAGACAGGATCAACGTGCTTGGCCTAAACCAGGACAGGGCCGATGTAATTATTCCTGCCTGTGAAATTTACCTTACGGTAATGAAAAATGCAAACATCAAAAACATATATGTACCCAGGGTAGGTATGGTTGATGGAATTATCCAAACTTTAATAGAAAAAAATATTCAATAAACAGGTTAAAATTATTTTAACAAATTGTTTAATAATTTAAAAAGTGTTATTATATTTGTAGTGCCCTCTCAAGGGCATGTTTTTCATAGGTAGATGTAGGGTCGGGTACAAGTTATTCGACCCTTTTTTGTGCCCCTAACTTTTTGTGTGTTTGGGTTGTTGAAGGAGTAATTATGAAGAAAAAGATAGTTGTTGCTATTACGGGCGCCAGTGGTTCAATATATGCCAGTCTGCTGCTAAAAAAACTAACCCAATTACAGGATCAATTTGCCGAAGTCGGCGTTGTTATGTCAGATAATGCCAAAGATGTTTGGAAATTTGAACTCGACAACGAGGATTACACTCAGCTTCCCTTTAAATTTTATGCTAAAAATGATTTCATGGCACCCTTTGCTTCGGGCTCGGCAAAGTTTGATACCATGGTAATTGTGCCATGCTCTATGGGAACGCTTGGAAGAATAGCAGGAGGGATCTCCGACGACCTGATCACCCGCGCAGCCGACGTGGTCCTTAAAGAACGCCGTAAGCTGGTTTTGGTGGCCCGAGATACCCCGCTTAACCTGATCCATATCCGTAATATGGCTACGGTTACCGAAGCCGGCGGCATCATCTGCCCGGCAATACCGTCTTATTACAGCAAACCGCAAACTATTGAAGAACTGGCCATGACTGTGGTGAACCGTGTTATTGATCTGATTGGATTGGAAAGCAAAAGCTACGAGTGGAAAGGGATGTAGCACAGCGGTACTAACTACGGGCTACGAATTATTGCTAAATTCATATCATGAACTTAAAATATATTCTTTCGGCGTTCATCTGCTTTGTATTTATTTCTGCAGATTGCCTTGCGCAAGTAACCAAAGCTAAAATTAGTCAACTGGCTTTCATGACTGGTACATGGATGCAAAAACATGCCTGGGGCGATATGGAAGAATTTTGGGGCGAGCCGATGGGTGACAGCATGTCAGCAGTTTCAGAGTGGTTAAAGATGGTAAAGTCGCATTTTATGAGTTTGTTGTTATTGAAGAACAAAATCAGGTACCGGTTTTTAAGATGCGCCATTTTAACCGTGGCAGCATTGGTTGGGAAGAGAAAGATAAGCCCCTTTTATTTTACCTGGTTAATATCGAAAAAAATAAAGCTGATTTTGAGCTGAAAGATAAATCTGTCCATATCACTTACCAGTTAATTGCACCCGATAAACTGGATGTAATCCTTATTGAAAAGGATAAAGAAGGCAAATTGAAAAAAGATATATTTAACTATTCGCGAAAGAAATAACTTTCCTGATCTTCCTATCAAAAAACGATTTTGAAACTCAAATTTCATTGCTATCT
Organism: Mucilaginibacter sp. SJ; assembly: GCF_028993635.1. NCBI lineage: Bacteria > Pseudomonadati > Bacteroidota > Sphingobacteriia > Sphingobacteriales > Sphingobacteriaceae > Mucilaginibacter > Mucilaginibacter sp. SJ. The sequence continues at coordinate 962,227 of NZ_CP118631.1, read as the reverse complement.
TAACCTGATTTTTTAATAGGATTTGTACCTGAACCCATGCGTAAAGTAGTTCCCCTATTACTAATAGCGATTGTCCTTTGTACCAAACGTGTAAGCGCACAACGCGACACTATAATGGCTTACATGAAGAATTTTGTTGCTGCACCATGGCTGCTTTCAGCAGCTAAAATAACCAGTAGTAAAGATAGTGCCAACTTTATTCGCATGGTAAGCAGCCCCGACATCAGCACTGATAAGCTTGCTTTTCCCGTAAATGATTATTATTTAAATGGAAATCCAAAACTTCAAGGTTATTCAAATAATGGTTTTGTTGAAGCGCAGTTACAAGGCGCTTGTATCGAATACTTTCCTAACGGCAAAAGAAAATGCATTAGTAATTACGATAAGGGACGCCTTTCAGGTGACATAACCAAATACTTCCCCAATGGCCAATTTTATTTGTCTGGAGTTTATAAAAAAGACACCTTAATAATAAATAAATGTTGCGACTCAACAGGGCGGGTATTGGCAGAGGATGGTAACGGGACCTTAGTACTTTATTCTGATGGCTTTAAAAATATGATTGGCTCCGGCCCAATAAAAGGAGGCCTGAAGGACGGTATATGGAAAGGAACTTTAAATGACACCCTAAGCTACGATGCTACTTATAAAAATGGGAACGTTATTGCGGGAACAAGTTATGCCAAAAGTGGAAATAAATACTTATTCAATAAAGAATATACTGCCCCGGACTTCGCAGGAGGGCTAAATAAATTGGGAAGCTATCTTTGCAAAAAACATAAGATACCCAAGTGAAGCACTATACAAAAACATACAGGGAATTGCGTATATCACTTTTTTGGTTGACCGTAAAGGCTTTTTGAATGACATACATCCGGTGCAAGGAAATGAAATGCTGGCTGAAGAAGCGCTACGTGTAGTCCGATTATCCCCGCCCTGGCAGCCTGCTACAAGTTACGGAATTACCGTTGAAGTAATACACACAGTACCAATTAGTTTTTCAATAGCAAGGGAATAATAAAGTATATTCCCCAATTTAAATAACTACTACACCAATCCCAGCGCTTTACTTGTCCTCGCTCTTGTCTCATCGGCTAATATTTCATTGTTAGCCAATGACACACCGTATGAAGGGATCATCTGTTTGAATTTTTGCTGCCAGGCCTCCGTTTTGACATGGTTTTTAAAACAGCGCTCGATAAGCTGGATCATAATAGGTACCGAAGTAGATGCGCCCGGTGAGGCGCCTAACAAGGCTGAGATACTGCCATCAGCAGAAGTAACCACCTCTGTGCCAAACTCCAGCACACCAGTGTGTTTGGCGTCCTTTTTTATAACTTGTACACGCTGACCGGCTATGTCCAGATCCCAATCTTCGGCTTTGGCCGTCGGCATGTAATCTTTAAGGGCACTAAGCCTGTCGGCAGGCGATTGCATAACCTGAGAGATGAGGTACTTGGTTAAAGGCCAGTTATCGCGCCCTACAGCAAGCAGGGGAAGTATATTGTTTAGTTTAATAGAGCCAAAAAGATCAAGCAATGATCCTTTTTTTAGGAAGCGGGTTGAAAAACCTGCATATGGGCCAAAAAGTAAAGCCCGTTTACCATCAATCATCCGGGTATCCAGGTGAGGAACCGACATTGGCGGCGAACCAACCGATGCTTTACCATAAACTTTGGCTTCGTGTTGTTTTACCACATCGGGGTTGTTACATACCAGCCACTGGCCGCTTACCGGGAAACCGCCAAAGCCCTTACTTTCAGGGATCCCTGATTTTTGCAGCAGGGGCAAGGCACCACCACCGGCACCAACAAAAACAAATTTAGCATTCAGTTTTCTTTTATTGCCAGTGTTTTTATCTTTTACCGTAATTTTCCAGGTACCGTCGGCATTGCGTTTAATATCCCTTACATCATGATTAAGGCTTATGTTTACGCCCCCTTTTTGTTTAAGCTCGTCTATAAGCGCACTGGTAAGACTGCCAAAGTTAACATCCGTACCAATATCCATAAACGTTGCCGATACTTTTTCATCAGGATCGCGGCCTTCCATCACCAGCGGGATCCATTTCTTTATCTGAGCTTTATCCTCCGAGTATTCCATCCCTTTAAAAAAGTGATGTTTGGTAAGGGCCTGCTGACGTTTTTTTAGATATTCAACGTTTTCTTCGCCCCAAACAAAGCTCATGTGCGGGACTTTACGGATAAAACTTTGCGGGTTATTTAAAAGGCCCTGTTCAATAAGATAAGCCCAAAACTCTTTACTGGTTTCAAACTGCTCGGCAATTTTAATAGCTTTTTTTATCTCAACGCTACCATCGGGAAGCTGGGGGGTGTAATTTAATTCACAAAATGCCGAGTGGCCGGTACCTGCATTGTTCATCGGGGCCGAGCTTTCGGCAGCGATAACATCCAGGCGTTCAAAAATTTCAATCGTCAGATCGGGCTGCAGCTCTTTAAGCATTACACCAAGGGTGGCGCTCATAATACCTGCGCCAATTAAAACCACATCAACTGTTAAATTTGAACCTGTACCGCTATTAGTCATTTTATTATGATATCCTGCATATGCCGCAGTGTTATTTATAACAAGGTAAACCCCGTTTTTTTAAAATTGTTATGATGGTTTAAGTCCTGCCGCTAATTAACCGGCCCGGCAAAATAAATCAGGCAATTTTAAGAAATTTTTATAGAAAAACTGTCCTTTACCTGTCCATTAAATGCAATAAAATCTATGTTTAAATTGTTTAAACTCAATTTATAGATTAATACCGCATTTGGTATATCAAAACACAATAACACAAAACGGCTAAAATGATGTATATAAGTTAAGAGCTAATTTATAAACCATGATTCTGTTTAAACCATGTATTTGTTTTTGTGCTTTGGCGATGACCATATTTGCCTGCAAACAAAACAAGCCCAAACCTGTATCAAAGGATATTTCAAAAACAACAGTTACCGTAGCAGGTAAAAAAGATAGCGTGATCAATAATCCGCGCAAAAAATATGGAGAGGCAACGGTGGGCGATCCATGCGTAAAATGTTTGCTTGCAGTTATTCAGGATAGTAAAAGCTACAAAGAAAATACCAATGGTATTTCGCCGCAAAGCATAAATTATACCATTAACTGGGTAAAAGCGTCGGCCCCGGCATTAACGCCGGACACGAGTAACAAAACCAACGGTATAAGGGTTGATGTAAAAAAGGACGAAGATGGTGAAGACACACGTTTATGCTCATATATTTATAATAATACCAGCGGTACCATGTACGTGCTCAATAACCAAAATAAATATCAGCATGAAGTGTCAAGCATAACACCTGCCATTCTAAAAAAAATCCGCAATAGTTGTTACTGGGGTGTGGCATCCCAATAGCAACTATTGCTTTCAACGCTATGCATACTTGCCCTTTGCATTTTTTATCATTTTGTAAGCGCCCTTTAAAACGTTGATCAGTGCTTCGGTTTTCATGGGCTTGGCAATATAATCGTCCATGCCTTCACTTATACACATATCCCGGTCGTCGGGGCCGGCATTAGCGGTCATAGCAATGATAAAAGGCTGCTTAAAAGCATATTGACGAATGTAGCGGGTTGCCTCAAAACCGTCCATCTCGGGCATTTGTACATCCATGAAAATTACGTCGAAGGTTGGATCGGCTTTTAACTTATCGAGCGTTTGATATCCGTTATGGGCCAGTTCAAAACTGTAGCCAAGCTTCTCCAACATGCGGCTAATGAGCTTTTGATTAACCGTGTTATCTTCTGCTACAAGTATGCTGAGAGGGTGCTCTTTTGCAAAATTTACATCAAGCAATTTATCCGGCTTTATTTCAGGAGCCGGCGCCTGTTTTTTTCCCTGGAACTCGGCCTGTAAGCTTTTACCCAATTGCGATTGTTTTACAGGTTTGGTTAAAATAGTTGAAAATAAGCCCGGATATTTTTTCTTTGAACCATCACCTATGGAACTGAGCATAATTACCGGCAGCTCTGTATAATTGCTCTTGATTTCCCGGGCCAATCCTACACCATCCATCTCAGGCATTTCCATATCGGTTATAACCAGGTTAAACCCATTATTGGCAGTAAGGATCTCAAGCGCCTGCCTGCCCGAGGCCGCCGCCACCGTTTGGATTCCCCATTGTTCGAGCTGCGTTTGCAGGATAAAGCGGTTCGTTTTATTATCATCAATAATAAGCACCTTTTTGCCCTCAAGCTCTTCGGCATTAAAAACAATAGGTACATGTTTCGACTGCTTGTTGCTGATAGTTGTTTTTATGGTGAATACAAAAACAGATCCCTCTCCATAAACACTTTCAGCCCATATTTCGCCCCCCATTAAGTTTACCAGGCGCTGGCTGATCACAAGGCCAAGCCCGGTGCCTCCATATTTGCGCGTGGTTGATGAATCAACCTGCGAAAAAGCATTAAACAAGGTTGTCAATTTATCCTCTGGGATCCCTATACCGGTATCCATCACACTAAAACCAATCTCAATTTCCTTATCGCCAATATTCTTGGATAAAAATACTTTAATAAATACTTCGCCGCGCTCGGTAAACTTAAGTGCATTGCCGGTTAAATTAGTGAGCACCTGTTTTAATCTCAAACTATCACCAATAACCTGCCGGGGCAGGGCGGGGTCAATCTGGTAAACCAACTCCAGTTCGCGTTTGGCTGCATTTTGTGAAAAGATATCCATCACCTCTTCAATACATTGGCGCAGGTCGAAATCTTCCTGCTCCATTTCCATCTTCCCTGATTCGATTTTGGAAAAATCAAGGATATCATTGATCACATTTACCAAACTATCTCCGCAGGAAATAATGGTATCTGTATAATCACGCTGCTCGGCATTCAGTTCGGTTTCACCCAACAGCGAGGCCATGCCAATAACGCCGTTCATGGGCGTCCTGATCTCATGGCTCATGGTAGCTAAAAATATGCTTTTGGCCTGGTTAGCTTTATCGGCTTCCTCCCGGGCCTCACGTTCCTGTTCTTTTTGCAGTTGCAGCTCTTCCGACTGGGAAAGCAGTTCTTCGTTCAAAGCCTGTAACTCTTCTGACTGATTTTGGAGTTCGGCATTTAAGGTCTGCAGATTTTCGGATTGTGTTTTCAACTCTTCCGATTGTTGCATTACCTCGGCGGTACGTTCGCTAACCTGCTTTTCAAGCAGGTTTTTTTGTTTCACTATGGCATTTACTTTATAGCGATAAAATGCATAAATGGCCGTAACAATCAGCACGATCAGCAAACTGATAAACCACCAGGTAAGCCAGAAAGGCGGCAGCACAGTTACATTCAGGCTTACCTGCCGGATAGACCATTTACCATCGGCGCTGCGGCTTTTCACCCTGAATACATAATTTCCGGCCGGCAGATTGGTATACGTGGCCGTGTTTTTATTGCCTACATAATTCCATGCTTTATCAAAGCCGTCGAGTAGATAAGCATACGTTCCCTTGTTGCTTAGGGCAAAGTCCATAGATACATATGCAAACGATATAACCGATTGATCATGCGTTAAGGTTATTGATTTAGTTTCAGAAATATCTTCTTTCAGGGGCGAAGGATCATCGCTGTTTTGAGCTACGCGGATAGATTTGTTATAAATCTGAAAATCGGTAAGTACCAGTGGAGGGTTATATATATTTTCATGGATGCTTTCGGGATTAAACATATTAAACCCGTTAACCCCGCCAAAGTACATGGTGCCATCATGACTTTTTACAGCCGAGTGAGGTTTAAACTCGTCGGCCTGTAAACCATCCTCAATAGTAAAATTCCTGAATTGGTTAGTTTTAGGATTGTATTTGGAAATGCCTTTATTGGTACTGATCCATAAATTACCGCTATTATCTTCTTCAACCGCGTACGCGTAATCATTGGGAAGGCCATCCTTTGCTTTAAAATTTGTAACCTTACCGGAAGCAGGATTTAAGCGATAGATACCGCCGTAAGTGCAGATCCAGATATTACCCAGGTGATCTTCAAAAAGGTCAAGCGCTGTGTTGTTGCCTACCGCGCTGTTCAGTTTTTCGTATTGCACCGGTTTAAATGAATCAGTTGCAGCATCATACAGGTTTACGCCTCCATCATTAGTGCCCACCCAAAGGTTACCTTTTGAATCGCCAAGCAGTGAATTGATGTTATCACTGCTTATGCTTTTGGGGTTGCTGGGATCATGACGGTAATGAATAAACCTGTTGGTTTTAGGGTCAAATAAATCAAGCCCTGTCCCAAGCGTGCCAAACCATAGTTTTCCATCAAGTGTTTTAGTGATGGCGTAAATGTTATTCCCACCTATACTTGTACTGTCATCCGGATTGTGTTTAAATGTTCTGAACCTGCGGGTTTGAGGGTTCATCATGCTTACCCCATCGCCCCAGGTGCCAATCCACAGGTTATTTTTGGCGTCTTCCTGTATAGCCAAAACATAATTGCCGCAAATACTGGCGTTGTCATTTTTGTTGTTTTTATAAACCTTAAACTCACCCTTTTCCGGGTTGAAAAGATTAAGGCCGCCGCCATCAGTGCCTTGCCATATGTTATTATTTTTGTCTTCGTAAATACTTAATACAAAGTTGTTTGATAAACTATTTAGCTGCGCGCTGTGCTTGTAGTGTATAAAGTTTTCGCTTGTTTTTTTATAAAAGTTAAGTCCTGATGCAAATGCAGCGATCCATATATTCCCACTTTTATCTTTCAGGATCACATCAACCGAGTTGTTAGCAATGCTGCTGTTATCTACATCATCCTCAAAGTGGTTGTTAAATTTTCCCTCGGCAAAATTAAAAATACTTAACCCACCGTTTTCCGTACCTATCCATAAGTTATGATTACTGTCTTCAACCAGGCATTGTACCGTATTGTACGAAAGTGAATTATTATTGCGCGGATCATTCTTATAATGAGTAAAAGTTTGGGTTGCCGGATTAAACAAGTTAAGGCCCCCGTCACTCACGCCAACCCATAAACGATGATCGCTATCTTCCAAAATAACATTGACCCTATTGGCTGATATAGAAGAAGAGATGCTTTCGTCATGAACAAAGCGGGTAAAATTATTGCTTTGGGGCTTATAAAGATTTAGTCCGCCATAGGTTGTACCTACCCATAGCTTATTTTGGCTGTCTACATAAACTGTGCGGACATTGTTGTCGCTTAAACTTGTTGTATCAGCTGCATTATACCGGTAATGGGTAAACTTTTTTTTAGCGATATTAAACTGATCAAGACCTTCTTTTTGATTCGAGATCCACAGATTGCCGCTTTTATCAAGCGCTATCTTAACTAAAATATCGCTCGCAATTGAATTGGTATTGTTTCGATTATGGCGATAATGGATAAAACGATCAAGCTTACGGTCGTACATGTTTAAACCGCCACCGCTGGTCGAGATCCACAGGTTTCCGTTTTTGTCCTCAAGTACATCCTGAACAAAGCTGTTGCTGATACTGTTAGTATCGGTAATGATGCTTTTAAAAACTTTGAATTTGTTACCGTCATAACGGTTAAGACCGTCGCGAGTGCCCACCCATATAAAGCCGCGGCTGTCCTGCATAATGCAATTGATGTTTAACTCAGAAAGCCCTTCACGGCTGCCGATATGCTGAAAATGAATGGGGCGGTTTTGTGAGAACACGCATAACGAAATAGCTTGCAACAATAAAACAAGATAACACTTATAGCTATTCATTAAAATATTTTTGGGCAAATTGAAGAAGTGGTTTAACCGTGCATGATTGGTAGCATTAAATTTAATAAAATTTACCTTTTATTAAAAATCAGCTAATATCATTTACTATTTAAACGGGAGGGCAACAAATTTTGTTATACCATTTTAACAAAACAAACATTTACTTTTGCCATATGCAGCAACAGCCTAATAACCCCTTACATGGCAAAACCCTTGAGATGATCCTTAATGAACTGGTAGCTCACTTTGGCTGGAAAGAACTGGGCAAACGGATCCGGATCAATTGTTTTAACGATGATCCAAGTATAAAATCAAGCCTCAAATTTTTAAGAAAAACCGATTGGGCAAGGAAAAAGGTAGAAGAGTTGTATTTGGAGATAGTGTGATATTCACAGGAACGCGTCATGTTGAACCTGTTTCAACATCCCACTTGCTAAGCGACCATGCTGAGCAAGTCGTCTGCCGTGCCGAAACAAATCACTCATGAGATGTTTAAAACGGGTGTCATGCTGAGCCCAGTCGAAGCATGGTGGGCAGGCCTCTGCGCGCGACCCTTCGACAGGCTCAGGGTGACAGCCCCTCTTTTTGTTTGATGTCATTTTACCTTCGCAGATTCCAACTTTTTATTACTCAGCATGATGTAAGGGCGATGGTGATGCCATGGTACAGCCTTTTATCCATGCTTTTTCTTTTTATTCATTTTAGCCTTGGTACTGGCGCTTAAATTATAAGTTTTGGCATTTGATGCCTTTTTTTCGTGAAAAGCTTCACCTACACCTGCGGGTTTAACGTCTTCCTTAGCATCCGCTTTTTTAGGCTTCGACTCGGTTACTATCACCAGGTCATCCGGCAGCTCGGCTACAGGAATTTTATTCCCTATCATCTGCTCAATCTTTTTCACCTGGCTTAACTCAATATCAGTAACAAATGTCATTGCCAGCGTTTCTTCCTTATCGTCAGGATTAGGATTTGCCACACGGCTAATAAACAGTTCATTATCTGCAGGCAAATCAAAATGGATCAGGAAGGGGATACCGCTCAGGTTAAGGTTTTCGTCACTTTCGTTAGTCACGATCAGGATCCTTGCACCCGCTTCGGCTTTAAATTCTTCAATGGTCTTGAACCCTTTTGAGTCGAAAAACTTGGGGTTTAAATATGCTACACCGGTACGTAAACGGCTTTTAAGGCTTTGAAAAAGCTTTTCGGCAGTCGTTTGGGTGTTTACAAATACAATGGTTTTAGTAAACAGCTCTTCATCATACATGAATAAATTGAGCAGGTTTAGCTTGGTGCCAAAGTTTGGTACGTTATATAAAAGCTGCTCATGGGTTTCAATAGCCGTTTCGCTCAGTTCATCAACCTCAATTGTAGCCGGTTGCCTCATGAACGGATCAAGCATTTTTTCAAGTTTGGCGTGCATCACCTCGGTAAACACCAGGTGCTGGCCCTTGTCGATACTGTTAGCCAGTTCAACAACCGGCAATTGCAAGCCTTTTTTTACTATCTGATCGGCATCATCTATCACCAGCAAATCAACCTTATTTAAATTTAAAGCCAGTTTAAGATAGATGGCCCTCGCCCTGTCGGGAGTGGCTACAACAATGTCGGCGCCATCGGCAAGGTCGTCCATTTGGCTTTCAAAGCCTGGGGTAACATATAAACCAACTATGCGGATAGATTTATTTTTGTTAAGCCTGTCAAATTGTTCTATAACAGCAAATACATTTTCTTTTTCGGGCACGAGGATCAATACACGCGGAACACCTTCCGGAGCATAGTTAAAGCGGTTTAATACACCTAATACGTAAGAGGTGGTTTTACCGCTGCCTTCCGGGCCAATAGCAATAACATCCTGCCCGCCAATTATCCGGTTGATGGTTTTAAGCTGAAGCTCTTTAGGGTTTGCAAAACCGGCTTCATTTACCGAACGCAATAATTGTTTGTTAAGCTTCAATTTATCAGACCACGCCATCAGGATACTTATTAAAATTTAAAATGAGGGTGCAAAAGTACCAAATTAACGCGTTATATTTTTAAAAATCAGCAGATAAGGCGGGGAACCGCATCTAAATATTTAGCGGCGACGATTTGTTATAAGATCGCTAACATTATAATGTTATGATCTTGATGAGCAATCAGTATCAAATGATACTTGTTTTAGGGCCTGATCGCGGTTAATGTTCCTGGATTCATCTGTACCTGCTTTTGCCGATAACCAGCACAAACATTCGGACATGTTTAAGTGCTCGAAAATATCAGTTTAGTGTAACCCTTGCTTTGACTTAAATATCTGATTATTAGATATTTGTAAATGTCATATTTAAAAAGTGTTAACCCTGTTAACCCCCATTTGTATGTGTTTGCCATGGCAAATAAATGTTATAGGGGGTACCAGCCTGTACTGTTGAGCAGTGAAAATGCCGACCGCGGTTCAAGGTCAAGGTAACGATAAGTCACTTTGGAAAGGTATAAACCCTGAGGGTGAGCAGGGATAATGATTTTGGGCGGTTGTTTGTTGGCGATATAGAACTCAAATTCATCGGTGCTCATCTGTCCTTTGCCGATTTCAAGTAACCGGCCTACAATGATCCTGATCATCCTATATAAAAAACGATTGGCAGTAATATTAAACCTCAGCTTATCACCTTTGTCATCAATGTAAAGCCCTACCGATTTTACCTGACAAATAGTGTGTTCAACCCTGTCGGGGGTTTTACATAACGCGTGGAAGTCGGTGTAATGAGGCAGGATGGAAACAGCTTTTTTCATTGCATTCAAGTCAAGATCCTGATCCGGATAAAGTGAACTGAAGTTACTAAGAAATGGATCTTTATAATTATGGATGAAATAATCATAGGTGCGCAATACGCCGTCAAAACGGGCATGTGGATCTCCCTGCATCGGGATGATATCAAATACAGCAATATCATCCGGCAGCAATTTGTTAAGGCGAAATAACAGGTCGAAATCCAAATTGTCAGGAATATCCGCGTGAAAAAAATACTGACTTGCATGTACTTTGGCATCTGTACGGCCACAACCGTTAATGGCAACTGGTTGTTTCAGTATTTTAGAGAGGGCCGTTTCAATCACCTCCTGCACTGTAATTGCTTTAGAAAGTTTTTGCCAGCCGGAATACCTGGCGCCATGATAACCTATATGAAAAAAGTGCCGCCTTGTTGATTTAAGCATAGTTTTCAAAAATGCAGATTATTTTAAAAATCGCGTACAAAACAAAAGCCCAATGTAATTAAACACCGGGCTTTATGTATATTAAAACAATTGTTTACACTTTTTTGGGCGGAAGATCAAATGCGATAGCATTATGTTCAAAATGACCTTTGTGAGAACCGTCGCAAAATGGTTTGTTTGCCGATAAGCCGCAACGGCAAATAGAAACTACAGTACGGCCCTGTAAACCGTAAGCGTTGCCTTGCATATCAACTATTTCAAAATCGCCTTCTATTTTAACCGAACCGTTATTATTAATGGTAAGTTTAGTTTTCTCCATGTGTTAAATTTTGGCCAAAGTTAAAACTTGGCATGTCGCTAAAATTGTTTATTTGTTATTTAGAAGTGTTCCTGATTGGACGAAACACGGGAGAGCGGATTAATTAGTTGAATGACTGGTTAAATGCAACAAGCACCTGCAAAAAAACATCCCTATCGAGTGCAAAGGAGGAAGGCTGTTCGGGTTTTAACGGTCTGCCATTTTTTATTCTAAGCGGGAATAAGGCAATAAAATCACGAATGCTGATCTCATATCTTAACATAGGATCGCGGTGATGGATTTCTTCCAGCCTCATCTCAAAAATGGAAACGCTTAGCGGGTCTACAATCATTACCCAAAACTAATATTTGTTTATTTGTATGCAATGAAACAGCACTCATAAATGACAAACTTATGATGTGTGAAAATCCACCGGGCAATCCATTCCGCATAAATTTGTGATAGAGGCTGCGGCCTTTTACATCATAAAACATTAAACTATGGAATACAGACAATTAGGCGCATCTGGTTTGCGGGTGCCGGTATTAAGTTTCGGTACAGCCACATTTGGTGGTGGTAATGAGTTTTTTAAAGCATGGGGCAATACTCAGATTGATGAGGCAAAAAAACTGGTTAATATCTGCCTTGATGCAGGTGTTAACTTATTTGATACCGCAAACGTTTATTCGCACGGTATTTCTGAAGAAATATTAGGTAAAGCCCTGGAAGGCCTCCGCAATGAAGTACTGATTTCAACCAAAGCCACGTTTACTATGGGGCAGGGCGTTAATGATTATGGTTCATCTCGCTATCACCTGATCAAATCGGCCGAAGACAGTCTTCGTCGTTTAAATACCGATAGAATAGATATTTATCATATGCACGGCTTTGATGCCAATACCCCGGTTGAAGAAACACTAAGGGCTTTGGACGATCTGGTTACCAGCGGTAAAGTGCGTTATATTGCCTGCTCCAATTTTTCGGGCTGGCATTTAATGAAATCACTGTCGGTGTCTGAAAGATATGGATGGAGCCGATATGTGGCCCATCAGGCTTATTACTCCCTGCTTAACCGCGAGTTTGAATGGGAGCTAATGCCGTTAGGCATCGATCAGAAAGTAAGCACTATTGTTTGGAGCCCGCTGTCGTCGGGCCAGCTAAGCGGCAAGTTCAGGCGGGGACAGCCAATTCCCGAAAATTCAAGAACAGTGCAGGGCGGCGCCCATGGCCCGGCTACAAATTTTGATCACTTATATAACATTGTTGATGCCCTTGATGAAGTTGCCGAAGAAACGGGCAAGTCAGTTGCCCAGGTAGCATTGAACTGGTTACTGCAAAGGCCTACTATTGCCAACCTGGTAATTGGCGCACGTAACGAAGAACAGCTTAAGCAAAACCTTGGCGCAATAGGATGGAATTTGACGGTTGAGCAGGCAAAAAAATTGGATGCCGCCAGCGAGGTAGACCCAATATATCCATACTGGCATCAGCGTCAGAACTTAAAGCTGGTGCCGCTGCCAATACAATATTAAAAGCATTAACAGGAAAGCTTACGTAAAACTACGTAAGCTTTCCTGTTAAATCCCGTAACAGTACGCTGTTATAGTTGTAATGATTGCTTTAGCTTTGCTTTTGAAGGTAATGAAATATCCATTATTACGATATCTAAACCTTATCACTATTAAACCTTTCCTTTATGATCAAAAAACAATACCTCAAAGAAATAGCTATATCGGCTACCCAACAAAAAGGCGGTGCCTCAAACAATCAAAAAGAAGTAAGTAAAATTCAAAGCTGGCTTAACCTGTATGCGGTTACCAATCCTTCGGCAGGTACAGCAACAGGCATTGACGGCAGCTTCGGCCCAGGCACCGAAACAGCGGTTAAGAATTTCCAAAAGGCAAAAAGCCTACCGCAAACCGGCATTGTAGACAGCAATGTTTTCGGTGAGTTATGCCAACCCATGATAAAAGCATTTAAAAGCCCGGTAGCAGGTACCGGCTTAAGGGAATTGGTTGTGAATACAGCTATTCAGCATTTAAGCAACGCGCCATTTGAACTTACTGTTAAGGGGCAAAGTAATTGCGGTCCCTGGGTGCGGGCCTATATGGATAATAATGAAGGAACGGAGTGGTTTTGGTGCATGGGTTTTGTACAAACCATCATTGACCAGGCTGCAAGCCAGTTAGGAAAAGATTTTCGTACACTTATGCCGCTAACTTATAGTTGCGATACTGTGGGTACTACCGGCATTAATAAAGGTTTGTTAAGCCGTGTTGCAACAGTGAGGGCTAATTCTGCTGTGGTAAGGCCCGGCGATATTTTCCTGGTTCAGAAAACGCCCAACGACTGGGTACATACAGGTATTGTTATTGGCGTACATGGCGATTTATTTGATACCATTGAGGGAAATACCAATACCGATGGAAGCAGCAACGGCAACGGCGTATACAAACGTGTACGTAATTTTCAAACTTCAAAGCTTGATGTATTTTCGATACAGCCTCTTGTTTAAAGCATGTCCTGCAAATTAATACTCCCGGAGCCCCTTTACAGGGGCTTTCTGCTTTAAAAGCTAAAAGCTTAAGTAACCTTTATGATCTTCGCTTTCCGCTCAATTAAGTAACAGTTAAATTACAATTGCTTCATAAAAAAATGGCCGGATAGCTTTAGCCCTTTCCAAAACTTAGCTAATTTGCGGGGCAGTCCGCCGGGGCGTGCTTATCAACCCAATTAACCTGTTTTGAATATGATCAATCGTAGAAAGTTTATTCAATCCACTGCCGTAGCTGGTACAAGTTTCGTGCTTGCGCCGCAACTATCAAAAGCTTCCGGATTTTTTAAAGGATCGCCCAACGAAAAAGTAGTATTAGGAATGATGGGCACTAACAGCCGGGGCCTATACCTTGCTCAAAGCTTTGCCAAATTACCCAATGTGGAGATAGGTTATATCTGCGATGTTGACGCAAACGTAGTTGCTAAAACGATTGATGCCATCTATAAGCAAACAGGCAAAAAGCCGCAGGGATTAACAGATATCCGCAAAATGCTGGAGATAAAAGATCTTGATGCAGTAGTGGTTGCACCGCCCGATCACTGGCATGCACCCGCAACCATTATGGCCTGCCAGGCCGGCAAACATGTGTATGTAGAAAAGCCCTGCAGTCATAATCCACACGAGGGGGAGATGGCTGTTGAAGCGGCAAAAAAATATAAACGACTGGTGCAAATGGGGAGCCAGCGCCGCTCATTCTCTAATGTGCAGGCTATGGTAAAAGAATTGCATGACGGGGTGATCGGTCGCACTTATTATGCAAAGGGCTGGTATACCAATCATCGCGCAAGCATTGGTAAAGGCAAACAGGTTCCTGTACCTGCCAATTTAAATTATGATTTGTGGCAGGGACCGGCACCAAGAAGGCCTTACCAGGATAACCTGATCCATTATAACTGGCACTGGTTTTGGAATTGGGGTACAGGGGAGGCGCTGAATAACGGTACGCATGAGCTGGACGTAATCCGTTGGGGGCTTGGTGTTGATTACCCGAGCAAAGTGGTATCAACAGGCGGCCGCTTCCATTTTAATGACGACTGGCAAACGCCTGATACGCAAAACATCCTTTACAATTTCCCCAATAATACCGCTGCAGAATGGGAATGCCGTAGTTGCAATGGCTTCGATATTGAAAAGTTAAGCAGGGGAGTAGTATTTTATGGAGATAAAGGCACGCTGTTTTATGATAGCGGCAATAGTTACCGGGTTTATGACGGTGATAACAAACTGGTAAAAGAAGTTAAAGATGATACCAAGGTTGATGGCACCAACAAGGTAAGCCCAACGGAGGCGCTGGATGGCTTCCACATGAAAAACTTTGTCGATTCAGTAAGAGGGACAGATAAACTGAACTGCCCGATTGAGATCGGTTTCAAATCAACCCTGTTGCCGCAATTAGGCAATATCTCATATCGCGTCGATCGTGTATTGCATATCGATCCTGCTAACGGTCATATTTTAAATGACCCCGAAGCTCAAAAGCTTTGGCGCAGGGAGTATGAAAAGGGTTGGGAAGTGAAAGTGTAATTTCTTAATTACGTCATTGCTTCGTGTTTGCGATGACGATTTATTTTAATCAAACAAGAAAATATCAAATATGAAAAAAATAATCTACCCTGCAATTATGCTTTTGGCGTCAACGGCATTCGGTCCGGTAAATGCGCAAACCAAACTATTTGATGGTAAAACCCTTAAAGGCTGGAAAAAGCTTGCCGGCAATGCCGATTATAAAGTAGAAGACGGGGCCATAGTAGGCACTACTGTGCTCAACTCTGGCAATTCATTTTTAGTTACCGAAAAGGAATACGGTAATTTTATATTAGAGCTGGATGCGAAAATTGAAAGTGAACTGAGCAATTCGGGCGTACAAACCCGCAGTCATTTTGACCCTGAGGGTAATAAAGGCAAAGGCAAGGTTTATGGCAGGCAATTTGAAATAGACCCGTCTTCACGCAAATGGACTGGTGGCATTTATGACGAAGGCCGGCGCGATTGGCTTTATCCGCTGGATCTCAACCCAAAAGCAAAAGACGCTTTTAAAGTAGGCGAATACAATCACATCAAAATTGAATGTATCGGCAACGAGATGAAAACATGGGTAAACGGTGTCCCTGCAAGCGATGTTGTTGATACTATCGACAGCAAAGGCTTTATCGCTTTACAGGTGCATGCGGTAAGCGAAGAAAAGCAGGCTAACAAAAAGGTGTATTTCAAAAATATTAACCTCAAGACCACTAATTTAAAAGCTACCCCGTTTCCAAAGGATGTGTATGTTGTTAACCTTACACCAAACAGCATAACTGCTGCTGAAAAAGCAAACGGATGGAAATTATTATACGATGGCAAAACCAATACAGGCTGGCGCGGTGCAACCCTTAAAGGTTTCCCGGATAAAGGCTGGGAATATGCTGACGGTACTATGCATGTGCTGCCCTCTGCCGGACAGGAAGAATCTGGTGGCGGTGATATTGTGACTAATGATAATTACAGCGCTTTTGACCTGTCGTTTGAATTTAAGCTTACGGCGGGAGCTAATAGCGGTGTCAAATATTTTGTCACCCTGTCTGAAGTTACTAAAGGGTCGGCTATTGGCCTGGAATACCAGGTACTTGATGATAAACTGCACCCCGATGCCAAACTTGGCCGTGATGGCGACCGTACTTTAGCCTCGCTGTATGACCTTATTAAAGCCAACAAACAGGACCGTTTTGTGCACCCGATAGGGGCATGGAATACGGGCCGCGTGGTGGTGTATCCTAATAATCATGTTGAGCACTACCTGAATGGCGTTAAAGTACTGGAATACGAACGAGGTTCAAAAGCTTTCCGCGACCTGGTAGCAATCAGTAAGTACAAAATCTGGAAAAACTTTGGCGAAGCCGCTGAAGGGCATTTATTACTACAAGATCATGGCAATGAGGTGTTTTTCAGAAGTATAAAAGTTAGGGAGTTGAAGTAAAAATACTTGCGCTCGTTTTTAGCGAGTGCTTAATATGGTTGGGCGATTGTATCGCCAGTTGCGTTGTAAGCGCAAACCCACGTTAAGCACTCGCTAAAAACGAGCGCAAGTTGAGCCTTCAATCATTGTTGCTTTTAAACCATCGTTCCCCTTTAAGGGGGTAGGGGGGCTACAACGAGCTTCTCAACCTCACCGTAAACGGAACCGCAAAATGCTCGTGGCAGTTATTCAACGCAAACTCGGCGGTTTTGCTGCCCATTAATTTAAAATCGGTTGAGATGGTGGTGATACCATCAAGAATGATCTCTTTAAGCGCTGTTTCATTATAGGATATCACGCCAACGTCCTTAGCCACTTTTAAATCAGAGGCGATGATCTTTTTAATGAGCTCAACCAGGTCATCCTCTGTAAGGCTAATATATACCGTGTTTTTCTGGATAGTTTCTGTCGATAGCGTTTCAACAATATCGTACTCGAAAGCATACTGCCTGCAAAAATTCAGGAAGCCCTTCATGATCTCTTTAGAGTGATAGGTTTTGCCGGGGAAGATCAGCTTGAGTGTATGATATTTACTCAGGTTATCCAGCATGCTCTTCAGCGCCTCGTAAACATCCGTAGCAAAGTTTTCATATATCGCTGCAAATTTGCCACTCACGCCAGGTACCAGGTTATCCAGTAAAATCAGTTTATCTTTTGGAATAGTATTGATGATCTCATGGGCCTTGGTTTCATTATCTAAAAAATGCGGAATGATGATGTATTTGGCATAATCGCTCTGGATGCTTTCGGTAATGATCTTTTTAAAAAAGTAAAAATCGTTGTTATAGATATAAAAATCGATAGCTGCCTGCTCGCGGATAGTTGCTACAAAGGCATCGTAGATGATCTTTTTATGTGCGCTAAGCTTGTTGAACAGGAGGAAAATCTTAAGCGGCTTTTGAAAATCGGTATTGGAAATAAAAAAACCTTTGCCCGGAACTGAGCTTACTATGCCTTTCTCCTTCAATTCCTTATAAACGCGCTCAATGGTATTCCGTGAAGTATCCAGTGCATAGCTGAGATCATTGATCGAAGGGAGCATATCATCCTTCACAATCTGCCCGCTTTCAATGGCCCTGATAATAGCATTGGAGAGTTGCAGGTACTTAGGCGTAATGGAGTATTCGTCGATTGATAGGATCTTTAAATAATTCTTCACAACACAAATGTAATATTTGATGGCATATATTTGTCATTAGAACCATGATGCGCTTGATTTTACGATTAGCTTGATTTAGGGTGTGACATCATGAAATCCTAAAATCAGGCAAATCAAGATTAATTTTTCTTTTTAAACGCGTAATACAAATACCCCAGCGCCGGTAGTATAAACAAACTACCCACCAATAAACCGATCCCTAAGTCATCAATACTATTGCTATTGGCATGTTCGGTAAGCAAGGACATAGAACTGCCGTCTTTAAAAATAACAAACCTCGGGAAGCGCGAAAACCCAACTGATATCAATATCATACACACCTGGAAAGCCGCCAGTACCCTGATCCATTGCCGGTTGCGGCGATGTGATATAATTAAATAAAGTACTGCCAATGAAATGGTTGCAGCTATCACTGCAACTAAACTTACAGGGTTGCCAAAAATCCAGTTTGCCAGGCGGACATGCTCAAAATGAGAAGCCAAAAATACAAGTGCGCCGCATATTACGGCGGCAATGTTCATGATCTTCGCCTTGCGGATATAACGCTTAATTTCGTCAACGTCTTCAGTCTCGCCAACTATATAAATAGCTGCAAGGAAGCCGCACAACGACACGGTAAAAAAGCCAACAGATACCGAAAACCAATTGAACCAGCTAAAGATGTAAGCATGTACAAAATCAGTGGCTTTAGGATCGATTTGCCCGGATAGGGCGCTGCCTGCAATGATGCCTAAAAACAATGGCGTAACAAAACTTGAATAAACGAATATATGGGTATAAAATGCCTGTGTTTTTTCATCTTTAATGGCATCATAATTACGGAACGAAAATGCTGTACCTCGGGCAATTACACCAAGCAGCATTACCAACAGCGGAATGTGCAGATAGATGCACATTTCGCTGTAAATAACCGGGAAGCCCACAAATAGCACCACCACGGTAATGATAAGCCACATATGATTGGCTTCCCAAATTGGGCCGATAGCCTGGTACATGATCTTGCGGGTGCGGTGTTTATTGTCAGTTGATGTAAAAAGCTCGATAATGCCAGCACCGAAGTCGGCTCCGCCTAATAAAAAGTAGAGGGTGATAGCCGCAAAAAGAAAAAGGATTACAATATATAGCATCATGGCTGGGCGGTTTTACGGTCATACAATTCAGGCACCATCTGGATTTGCCTTTTTAATAAAAATATAACAGCCACACTCAGCGTAAAATAAATAAAGCTGAACAGGTAAAAAGAATACTGAATACCCGGCATTGGTGTAACTGCTTCGCTGGTGCGCATAACGCCCTGTATAATCCATGGCTGTCGACCAACTTCGGTAACCGTCCAACCGGCTTCAAGGGCTATAAAACCAAGTGGTGTTGCCCAAATAAAAGTTTTCAGAAACCATGGTTTGGAAAGCAGGTCTTTCTTTTTCCAGAGTTCATAAAAATAGATGATCCCGATCAGCATCATCAAAACGCCTATGCCTACCATGATCTGGAATGCGTAATGGGTCACAGCTACCGGCGGCTGGTTTTTAACAGGGATCTTATCCAATCCGTTTACCTGTGTTTTAAAATTGTCGTGCACCAAAAAGCTTAATAAACCGGGAACTTCTAAGCCGTAATTTACTTTTTTAGCCGCTGTGTCGGGAATGCCGCCGATAACCAGCGGTGCGTATTCCTGGGTGTGAAAATAAGCTTCCATTGCGGCCAGTTTTGCAGGTTGGTGTTTAGCCGCATTTTTGGCTGATAAGTCGCCGCTGAAAGGTTGTAATATGGCAGCGGCCGCACCGAAGATAATGGCAATTTTAAATGCCTTAGTATGGAAAGCGATATTCTTTTTACGGTAGATCATAAGCGCATGGATGCCTGCTACCGCGAAACCTGTTGCCGAAAAGGCGGCTATGATCATATGCAACGACTCGGAAAACCAGGCCTTGTTAAACATGGCTTTTACCGGATCGATATTAACATATTGTCCATTTATAAAATCGAACCCGGACGGACTATTCATCCAGGAATTGGCTGATACCACCAGGATACCCGATGCAACGCCGCTTACCCCAACAATAACCCCGGCTGTCCAATGTACCCAGTTATTTAGTTTGTTCCAGCCATAAAGGAATAAGCCAAGTGCTATCGCTTCGATGAAAAAGGCGACGCCCTCTAACGAGAACGGCATACCGAAGATCGGCCCGGCGTGTTTCATGAAGCCGGGCCAAAGCAATCCGAGCTCAAAAGAGAGCATGGTACCGGATACGGCGCCGGTAGCAAAAAATATAGCCACGCCCTTACTCCAGGCTACAGTGATGTTTTTATAAACCGGGTCCTGGGTTTTGATCCATTTATAATGTGATATCGCCATGAAAACCGGCATTACCATACCTATACAGGAGTATATGATATGAAAACCTAAGGATAAGGCCATTTGAGATCTGGCAGCTAAAAAATCATCCATACGTGTTATACTTAAATAATGGTTGAAATTAAAGCTTAATGTAACAAATCTGTAACTAAATGCTTATCGATATTGAATTTAAAATATGTTTTTTATCGGGAAAGAGTTGGATTTGTGGTGGAATTTTAGTAAAAATTACGAATAAAAAAATGTCATTGAGGCACGAAGCAATCGCACGGAAGCACGGCCGCTCTGTATAGCATGCGATTGCCGCGCTACGCTCAATGACATTTATTTTAATCTTTATAAATCATCAATCTTATAAGGAGCTAACCTTATCCCTTCCTCGCTGTTGATCCTCTTATAATCAATTCAGGCTTAATACTGATGATCTTGGGTTTAACCGAAACCTCGATGCTGGCAATCTCCTGGAAAAATAGGTTGCCAATGGTTTTGCCCATATAAACACTAAACTGATCTATAGTAGTTATCGATGGGCTGGTAATCTCCGTAAAAGCTTCATTAGAGTAACCGCAAATACCCAATTCTGAAGGTACCTTGATATTCATGACATTAGCTACCTCCAAGACACCTAAAGCCGAAAAGTCAGATGTAGAGGCAAATATAGCATCCGGCGGGTGGGGGAGGTTAAGCAGTTTACGGGTAGCTTCGGCACCAAGTTCTTTTGTCCATGCATTTTCAACCACCAGTTCATCACTAACTTTCACTCTATGTGTTTCTAATGCCCGTAGATATCCATTTTTACGCTGGCGAAAAATATTGAGATTTTGTGGGCCCTCAAGTAAGGCAATACGTTTATATCCGTTTTCTATCAGGTGCGATACCGCTTCAAATGAAGCCTGTTCATTATCGTTGATCACTTTAAGCGTTTCCAGCTCTTCGGCAACACGGTCAAACTGGATCAGCTGAATACCATGGTCAAGCACATTTTGCAGGTGCTGGTAATCATAGCTATCGGCCGATACCGAGATCACAATACAATCCACATGCTGGTTAATGAGCGTATTTACACACTGGATCTCTTTATCATGCACTTCGCCCGACTGGCATATGATAAGGTTATATCCTTTTTGATAGGTTGTTTCCTCAATGCCGGCTATCACGTTACTGAAAAAATTCTGGTTTATCCGCGGCACCACTACGCCAATAGTTTTTGAATGCCCTTTGCGCAGGTTGGAGGCAAGGGTGTTGCGTTTATAATTGAGCTCATCGGCGGTTTTGATGATCAGCTCCCTGGTTTTTTCGTTCACCTGGCTGCTGTTATTCAGCGCTCTTGATACGGAAGACGCGGTTATGCCGAGCTTAGCGGCAATGTCATAAATGGTGGTGCGTTTAACTTTCTTCATTATAGCGTGCAAGTTGGAAAAAATATTTTACGCAATCGATTGCAATTTTTATTTATTTCTTTATTTTCGTTGCGTTAAGTTACCAATTAATAAATACAACCAAAAAATCATACAAAAATCTGAATAGGCTATGCTGTTATTAGGGATCGATATAGGTACTTCGTCGGTAAAAGTAAGTGTTGTTGACACCGCAACGCAAAAAACAATCGCTTCGGCACAATACCCAGACCAGGAGTCGCCAATTAAAGCATTGCATCCCGGCTGGGCCGAACAATCTCCCTCAATGTGGTGGGAGCAGGCACAAAAAGCATTGGAGCGCTGTCATACTAAGGGAGGTTACAACTCAAAAGATATAGCTGCCATTGGTATCGCTTACCAAATGCACGGCCTGGTATTGGTTGATAAAAATCAAAACGTACTTCGTAATAGTATTATATGGTGCGATAGCCGCGCTGTTGAAATTGGCGATAAAGCTTTTGCCACCATTGGCGAAGAGCATTGCTTATCGCACCTGCTCAATTCGCCGGGTAACTTTACGGCCTCAAAACTGGCCTGGGTAAAGGAAAATGAACCGGAGATCTACAGTAAAATAGATAAGATCATGCTGCCTGGTGATTATATCGCCATGAAACTTACCGGCGACATCACCACATCGGTATCTGCATTATCTGAAGGTGTATTTTTCGACTTCAAAACCAATAGCATCTCCAAAGAGATCATCAATTATTTCGGTTTCGATGAAAGCCTGTTCCCGGTTATCAATCCTGTATTTTCTTCGCACGGAACCTTGCAAGCATCCGTTGCCGAAAAACTGAATTTGAAGGCCGACATTCCGATTACCTATAAATCCGGCGACCAGCCCAACAATGCCCTCTCATTAAATGTACTTAACCCTGGCGAGGTAGCTGCCACCGCGGGTACCTCGGGCGTGATATATGGTGTGGATGATCAGTTGGTTTTTGATCAGCAATCACGCATCAATACCTTTGCGCACGTTAATTATACCGATGAGCAAAAGAGGCTTGGTGTGCTGCTTTGTATTAACGGAACCGGCAGTTTGTATCGCTGGGTAAAAAACACTTTCGGCACCGGCTATAGCTATAACCAAATGAATGCCGAAGCTGAAAAAGCACCTTTGGGCAGCGAGGACTTGCAGGTATTGCCGTTTGGCAACGGTGCCGAGCGCATGCTAAATAACAAACAGGTTGGTGCGCATTTTCAAAATATCGACCTTAACCTGCATACACCGGCACATATTTTCAGGGCTGTACAGGAGGGGATAGCCTCATCATTCCGTTATGGTTTTGATATTATGCGCGGCAACGGCATGAACCCAACTGTGATCCGTGCCGGCAAAAGCAATCTGTTCCTGAGTGATCTGTTTACCCAAACCTTTGTAAATGCTACGGGCGTGCCTGTTGAGCTTTACAATAATGACGGCAGCGTAGGCGCGGCCTTAGGCGCAGGTATAGGTGCCGGAATTTTCAAATCACCATCCGAAGCGTTCAGCAATATCAAAGCTATCAAATTGGTTGAACCAACTACAGATGCGTTTGAACCGGTTTACCAAGAGTGGAAAGCCCTTTTAAATGCTAAGCTAAAAGCTTAATACAAAAAGCCGAAAGCGAGAAAATAATAACCTTATAAAAAAGCACATTCACTAATTCAATAACTCACTAATTCAATAATTAAAATGATAGTAACAGGCGAAAAAGAATTTTTCAAAGAAATAGGCCGGATAAAATTTGAAGGCCTTGAATCAGATAACCCGCTGGCGTTTCGCTGGTATGATGCGGATAGGGTAGTGGCCGGCAAGACCATGAAAGATCATTTGCGTTTTGCAGGTGCCTACTGGCATTCGTTCTGCGGTAACGGTGCCGATCCGTTTGGCGGCGCTACACACGTTTTCCCGTGGGATGAAAAAGCTGACGCTGTTGAGCGAGCTAAAGACAAAATGGATGCAGCGTTTGAGTTCTTGACCAAAATGAACCTGCCATATTACTGTTTCCACGATGTTGACGTAGTTGACTACGGTAATGACGTTGCCGAAAATGATCGCCGTTTACAGGCTTTGGTTGATTATGCTAAACAAAAACAGGCTGCCAGTGGCGTAAAATTGCTTTGGGGCACAGCAAATTTGTTTAGCCACAAACGTTACATGAACGGTGCATCAACCAATCCCGATTTTCATGTTTTGGCACATGCCGGTGCGCAGGTAAAAGCAGCTATGGACGCAACTATCGCTTTAGGCGGTGAAAACTACGTTTTCTGGGGTGGCCGTGAAGGTTATATGAGTCTGCTGAACACCAATATGAAACGCGAGCAGGAGCATTTAGCTCAGTTTTTACACGCTTCTAAAGATTATGCCCGTAAGCAAGGCTTTAAAGGCACTTTCTTTATTGAGCCAAAACCATGTGAGCCAACCAAGCACCAATATGATTATGACGCGGCAACCGTACTGGGCTTCTTGCAGAAATATGATCTGATCAATGATTTTAAACTTAACCTTGAAGTTAACCATGCTACGCTTGCCGGTCATACTTTCCAGCATGAGCTTCAGGTGGCTGCCGATTCAGGTTTATTAGGTTCGATAGATGCTAACCGTGGTGATTCACAGAATGGCTGGGATACAGATCAGTTCCCGAACGATATCAATGAAGTAACCGAATGCATGCTGATTATTCTTGAGGCAGGCGGCTTCCAGGGTGGTGGTATTAACTTTGATGCCAAGATCCGCCGTAACTCAACCGATCCGGCTGATTTGTTCTATGCTCACATTGGTGGTATGGACCTTTTCGCAAGGGCTTTGGTTACTGCTGATAATATTTTGCAAAAATCGGAGTATAAAAAATTACGTACCGAAAGGTATGCCTCATTTGATGCAGGCACCGGGAAAGATTTTGAAGAGGGTAAGGTTTCTTTGGAAGATTTGCGTAACTATGCGATAGCTAACGGCGAACCTAAAGTGACAAGTGGTAAACAAGAATACATCGAAAATTTGATAAATCGATATATATAGTTTATAATTGTCAATCATACATATTAAACCCAAAGACAAACCAAAACAATGAACCTCAAAACCCTTTCGAATGGCGATTATGCTGTTTTCTTTATCTACTTTATAATTGTTGCCGGCTACGGCTGGTGGGTGTATAAGCGCAAACACAACGCCGATGCCACCTCAAAAGACTATTTTTTGGCCGAAGGCTCTTTAACCTGGTGGGCTATCGGAGCATCGCTCATTGCCTCAAATATCTCTGCCGAACAATTTATAGGTACAAGTGGGTCTGCGTTTAAAATGGGCTTAGCCATATCTACTTACGAGTGGATGGCCGCTATTACCCTTATCATTGTGGCGATTTTCTTTATCCCGGTATATCTTAAAAATAAGATTTTTACCATGCCGCAGTTCCTGCACCAGCGGTATAACGGAACGGTGGCCATGATTATGGCCATCTTTTGGTTGTTACTGTACATCGTGGTTAATTTAATGTCAATCCTTTACCTTGGTGCATTAGCTGTCAGCGGTATTTCAGGTCTTGATATTCACCTGTGTATCTGGCTGCTGGCCATATTCTCGGCGGTTATTACACTGGGCGGTATGAAGGTTATCGGCTATACCGACGTTATCCAGGTGGCGGTATTGATATTGGGTGGTTTAATGGCATCTTACCTTGCACTTACTTTGTTAAGCGAAAAAGAAAATACAACAGGCTTACTCAATGGTTTCAAGATCCTGCATAGCGAAGCTACGGATCACTTCCATATGATCTTCAAAAAGGATAATCCAAATTATATGGATCTTCCCGGCTTATCTGTTCTGATAGGCGGCATGTGGATCACTAACCTTAACTATTGGGGCTGTAACCAGTATATTACCCAAAGGGCTTTGGGCGCAAACCTTAAAACTGCTCGAGGTGGTATCCTGTTTGCAGCTTTCCTTAAGTTGCTGATGCCTGTTATTGTGGTGCTGCCTGGTATTGCGGCTTACCTTTTATATCAAAAAGGGATGTTCCACCAGGAAATGGCGAGTTCATCTGGAGTTTTGGATCCTAACAAAGCGTATCCATCACTGTTAAACTTATTGCCAAGCGGCTTAAAAGGCCTTTCATTCGCTGCGTTAACGGCTGCTATTGTAGCGTCGTTAGCGGGTAAAGCAAACAGTATCGCTACCATCTTTACGTTGGATATTTACAAAAAAGCAATCAATCCTGAAGCTACCGATAAAAAACTGGTTAACCTGGGTAAAATCTCGGTACTCGTTGCCTTGTTATTAGGTATCTTGTTATCTGAGCTTATTGGTAAGGCATTAATGGGCGAAGGTAAACAGGGCTTCCAATACATCCAGGAATATACCGGCTTCGTATCGCCGGGGATCTTTGCTATGTTTATCCTCGGTTTCTTCTGGAAAAAAGCAACTTCAAATGCGGCTTTATTTGCAACCATTGGCGGTTTCATATTCTCATGTTTCTTTAAACTTTGCCCAAGGTTTATTGACCTGAGTTTCCTGTCGCCGTATGGCTTCTCAAAATTAGCCTTACAGGATGATAAGGTAACCCAGCTTTACGAGATCCCTTTCCTTGACCGTATGGGTTTTGTATTTATTCTCTGCGTTATTGGTATGTACATTATTTCAAAGATTGACCAGGCCAGGGGCGTTACAACAAACGGCCTTGAAATAGATGGATCGATGTTTAAAACATCACGAGCGTTCACTGCAGGTGCATTAATTGTAACCGGTATTGTAGTTGCATTATATTCAATTTTCTGGTAGCAGAAATTTTACCAGTAGAGATAAAAAGGCGATGGGGTAATACTCATCGCTTTTTTGCTTTATAGTTGCGGCTTTTACCCGCTAACGAAAACGTTTGCGTGGATTGTTTGGGCTTATTACTTCCAACTTGCCTGTATGATGTGTAATTTGCCGCTTACAAGTATAAACTACTATACCATTAACTCCGGTATATATCTGTTAATAACCAATGAAGAATTTTTTAGACCAGGATTTTTTACTTCAAACCAAAACGGCGCAGCGCTTATATCATGAATTCGCCAGCCATCAGCCTATTATTGATTACCATTGCCACCTGCCGCCAGATCAGATAGCCGATGATATCAATTTTCAAAACATTACGCAGATCTGGCTTTATGGCGATCATTACAAATGGCGCGCTATGCGGGCAAATGGTGTTAATGAGGCGTATATCACCGGCACTAAAACCGACGAGGAAAAGTTTATGCAATGGGCCGCTACGGTTCCTTACACCTTGAGAAACCCGCTATACCATTGGACACACCTCGAATTGCAGCGATATTTTGGCATCAATGAGTTGCTTTCACCAGCATCGGCACAAAAAATATATGCCCAGTGCAATGAGCAACTACAATCGCCGGAGTTTAGCATCCGTAATATCCTTAAAAGTAAAAATGTGGAAGTTGTTGGCACTACCGACGATCCGCTGGATAACCTTAGTCATCATCAGAAACTTAAGCAGGATGGATATAGCGTGAAGATCTTGCCGGCCTATCGCCCCGATAAAGCTATGAACGCTGATGACATTGCCGGGCTCAACAAATACATTGATCAGTTGGAAGCGGTGGCAAATGTATCCATATCTAACATTGATGAATACCTTACTGCTTTAAAAGCGAGGCATGATTACTTCGCCGAAAACGGCTGCAAATTATCCGATCACGGACTGGAGCAGATTTATTCCGAAGATTACACTGACGCAGAGATAGCTACCATCTTTACTAAAATAAGGAACAGCGAAGTGTTGTTGCCATTGGAAATCCTGAAATTTAAATCGGCCATGTTGTATTACTTTGCCATTTGGGACCATGAAAAAGGCTGGGTACAACAATTCCACCTTGGTGCATTGCGTAATAACAATGCGCGTGCTTTAACCAATTTAGGTCCTGATACCGGCTGGGATTCTATCGGCGATTTTGCACAGGGTAGGGCGCTATCCAAATTCCTGAACAGGCTGGATACCACTAACCAGTTAGCTAAAACCATTATTTATAACCTTAACCCTGCCGATAATGAGCTGTTTGCTACCATGGTGGGCAATTATAACGATGGTTCGGTAGCCGGTAAAATGCAATTTGGATCAGCCTGGTGGTTTTTGGATCAAAAAGATGGCATGATCAAACAATTAAACGCTTTATCAAACATGGGCCTGCTGAGTCGCTTGGTTGGAATGCTTACCGATTCAAGGAGCTTTATGTCGTTCCCGAGGCATGAGTATTTCCGCAGGTTGCTTTGTAACTTGTTGGGCGAAGATATTGAAAACGGCGAATTACCAAATGATATTGAATGGACCGGCAAGATCGTGAGCGATATTTGCTATTTTAACGCCAAAAACTATTTCAATTTTTAAATGAGCAATATCGAAAATACAAAGGGAAGCATTCTGTCATTTGGCGAACTGTTATTACGAATGTGCCCCGATGGTGAAGGGCAATGGTTAAAAAGTAACAAGCTGCCATTTTTTATGGGTGGTGCCGAGCTTAATGTAGCCAATGCTTTAGCCCTTTGGGAACAGCCAATAAAATACTTTACCGCTTTGCCTGATAATGCCTTATCCGAACAGATTATCAGCTACCTGGAAAGCAAAAACATCGATACATCAGCAATACATCATAGTGGTAACAGAATAGGGCTTTATTACCTTACCCGCGGTAAAGATGTAAAGAACAATGCCATTGTATATGACCGTGCCGGTTCGGCCTTTGCCGATCTCAACCCGGGCATGGTTAACTG
Source organism: Mucilaginibacter sp. SJ (assembly GCF_028993635.1). Lineage (NCBI taxonomy): Bacteria > Pseudomonadati > Bacteroidota > Sphingobacteriia > Sphingobacteriales > Sphingobacteriaceae > Mucilaginibacter > Mucilaginibacter sp. SJ. Next base: position 933,802 of record NZ_CP118631.1, on the reverse strand, counting down.
GGATGCTGTTCTGGAAGGGGTGAGCTGGTTTCATTTCAGCGCAATATGCCCGGCGTTAAGCCAGCAGGCTGCCAATGTTTGCGAAGAGGTTTTACAGGCGGCAAGCAGGAAACATATCACCATCTCTGTCGATCTTAATTATCGCCCCAAGTTATGGCAGTACGGTAAAAAGCCAACGGAGATTATGCCAAAGCTGGTGCAATATGCCGATATCATTATGGGCAATGTTTGGGCCGAAGAAACCATGCTTGGTATTCCTGTTACACCTGATATCCACGAATCGGGTCAACAAAGCATTTATCTCAAAGAAGGGCTCTACTCGTCCGAAAGGATTATGGAGGCTTATCCGCGTTGCCGGGCAGTTGCTAATACCTTCCGTTTTGATGCCGGGAAAGGTGTTGAATATTATACTTCGCTTTATACAGGTAACCGCTTTTATCATTCGCCAACCTATACTACCGAAACTGTGGTTGATAAAGTAGGCAGCGGCGATTGCTTTATGGCAGGGCTTATCTACGGCTTTTTTAACAAGCAGGATCCGCAGCAATTGCTGGACTTTGCAACGGCAGCCGCATTCGAAAAGCTCTTTATTGAAGGCGATGCCACCACCAAAACAGTTGATGAAATTTATAACGCAATGAAACAATGAGTAAAAAAGATATAGTACTTGACGCGATATTAAAGCAGGGTACATTACCGCTGTTCTTTTACAAAGATCCGGAGGTGAGCCTGCAAATAACCCGCACGCTTTATAAAGCTGGCATTAGGGTATTTGAATATACCAACCGCGGCGCCGCCGCCCTGGAAAATTTCAAGGTTTTAAAACAAGCATTGGCCAGCGGCGAAATGCCTGGTTTGGAATTAGGCATCGGCACCATCAAAAGCCTTCAGGAAGCTGAAGCTTTTATTGAAGCCGGAGCTGATTTTATCGTGTCGCCAATTGTTAACCCGGAGGTTGGAAAACTGGCAGCGCAGCACAACCTGTTATGGATTCCGGGCTGTATGACGCCGACCGAAATCTACACTGCTCAACAAAACGAGGCTGCGCTGATAAAAATATTCCCGGCCAATATATTGGGGCCGGAGTTTGTATCTTCGATCAAGGATTTGTTTGCCGGTCAGTTGTTCATACCAACAGGTGGGGTTGATTTGAACCATGACAGCATCAATACCTGGTTTAAAGCCGGGGTATGTGCCGTGGGCATGGGCAGTAAGCTCATCAGCAAAAACGTACTGGAAAACCAGGAGTACGATAAGCTGTATAACGATACCCTGAAGCTGCTGGAAATAGTACAAACCATTAAATAGCCTGTAAACCTAAATTATAATGAGAGAAGAAAAAGTTGGAAACTACCGCTGGGTTATCTGTTCATTGGTATTTTTCGCAACAACCGTTAATTACCTTGACCGGGCAGTAATCAGTTTGCTTAAATCAGACCTTACCAAGGAGTTTAAATGGAATGATGGTGATTATGCCAATATTGAGATAGCATTCAAAATAGCTTATTCAATAGGTTTGCTGGCTGCCGGACGGATCATCGATAAGATAGGCACCAAACTCGGCTATTTCCTTTCAACACTGCTGTGGAGTATTTCGGCTGTGTGCCACGCTTTTGTTGGCGGCACTTTTGGTTTCGGCGTAGTGCGCTCTGCATTGGGCCTTAGTGAAGCGGGAAATTTTCCTGCAGCTATTAAAACCGTGGCCGAGTGGTTTCCTAAAAAGGAACGTGCATTTGCTACGGGGATCTTTAACTCGGGTGCAAATATAGGTGCTATTGTTGCTCCTTTAACAGTGCCCTTTATAGCGGCGGCCTGGGGATGGCGATGGGCCTTTATTATTACAGGTTCCATTGGTTTTATATGGCTGGTGCTTTGGCAGGTTATTTATCGCGCACCTTCAAAGCATAGCAAGGTATCAAAAGCCGAACTTGATTACATCAACAGTGATCATGACAGTCAAACTGAAGCCTTACAGCCAGTTGAGCAAAAGAAAATATCATGGGGCAAGCTGCTTTCGTTTAAGCAAACCTGGGCCTTTGTTATAGGTAAATTCCTTACCGACCCGATATGGTGGTTTTACCTGTTCTGGCTCCCCGATTTTTTAGAAAGCCAGTATCATTTAAAAGGCACAGAAATAGCCATTCCTGTTGCGTTGGTTTATACCATGTCTACCTTTGGCAGCGTTGGCGGCGGATGGTTACCTATGAACCTTATTAAAAAGGACTGGCCGGTATTTAAAGCCCGTAAAACATCCATGTTTATTTATGCACTGGCAGTAATACCCATCATATTTGCCCAAATTTTGGGTGGTGTTAATATGTGGCTTGCGGTTATAGTAATTGGTATAGCAGCATCGGCGCACCAGGCATGGAGCGCTAATATATTCACCACAGTTTCGGATATGTTCCCAAAACGCACTATTGGCTCGGTAACAGGTTTAGGTGGTATGTTCGGTTCCATTGGCGGGGTATTCCTGTCGCTTGCCGTGCAAAAAAACCTGTTTGTATACTATCGGTCAATCGGTAAGATTGAGATAGCTTATTACATTATGTTTTTTGTTTGCGGAAGCGCTTACATTTTGGCCTGGCTCATTATGCATTTCCTGGTGCCTAAAATGAAACCAATTGAATTGGACTAAGCATATGAATTGTTATGAAGAAAGCCGGGTCATTTTGCCTTTTGTGTTTTATAAATAACTGCCGCGGGTTTATTAAAACACTTCGGCCGCTTGTTTAGTTACCGATGCTAAGCTGACCCCCGTAAGCTGATCGGCAAAGGCTACGAAAGCCTTACTCTCAGATATACGAAGTTGATTAGCGATCAGATTTTGCAAATTGATTTTTCCTATAACAAATTTATAATTACCTGAATAGTAACGCTCATTGATGTGTTCAAAATTCAGCGCTTCAACCAGTTCCTCATCGTCATAACGCAGGTAAATGGTTAATTCAATGTTATTGGTAAAATTAAGGTCTGTTTTCTCTTTAGCTTTTTTGTATTCGTATTGATAGTTATAACGCAAAGCTGCTATATCAGATAATACTGCCGAACCGGTAGGATGACCGCCCGCGCCTTTCCCGAAAAAGAATTGCTGATCGGCAAAGGCGGCCTGTACGGTTACGCCATTATATTCGTACTCAACGTTGTATAAAAACTCTTTGTCGTTTACAAACTTAGGTAATACAAAGAGAGCAACGTTGCGGTCGTCAAGTTCTTTGGCTACAGGTACCAGTTTAATTTTGAGGTTCTTTTCGCGGGCATATTGCAAATCTGCAGCTGCAAGGTTCTGAATGCCCAGGTTAAATACTTGATCGGGCTGTACAACTACGCCATAAGCGTGTGCAGCGGCAATAACCAGTTTATATTTGGCGTCAAAACCTCCAACATCACTTGTTGGGTCGGTTTCGGCAAAACCCAGGTCCTGGGCTTGTTTCAATGCGCTATCATAATCGAGCCCTTCAATAAAGCCTTTTGAAAGGATATAGTTTGATGAACCGTTGAAAATACCGCTTATCGAATGCAGTAATTCGTTATCATAATACTCTTCCAAATTGCGGATAATAGGGATACTACCGCAAACCGCACCTTCATATAATAATGAAGTACCATACTGGTGCTGAATTTCGATCAGTTCATCCAAATGAAGGGCAATCATTTTTTTACTGGCAGATACTACGTTTTTGCCAGATTTTAATGCTCTTGAAACAATTTCAAAAGCAGCTTCAGTATCATTGATCAATTCAACAATGGTATTGATCTCGGGATTGTTAAGCAGCTCTTCTTTATCGGTAGTAAATAAATGTGCCGGTAAAGAACGTTTTTTATTAGGATCCTTAATAGCAAATTTTACTATCTCGATATTTAAATGCTTTGTTTTGATGATATCATATAATCCCTGGCCAACAACTCCAAATCCGAAGAGGCCGATATTTAACTTTTTACTCATTACGCTGTACGTTGCAGTTCTATAATTTTTCCTTTCACATCAGTTTTAAAAAACGATGTAAATATGTTTGTTAATGCTTCTGTTTCAATTAAAAATCCATCGTGCCCATAAAACGAATCCAGTTCGGCAAAGGCAGCTTTAGGGATATGCCTGAATAGGTATTGCTGCTCTTCAATAGGGAACAAAACATCCGATGAGATGCCGATAACTAATGTTTTTGCCTTGATGAGGCTCAACGCTTTATCTACACCGTGACGGCCGCGGCCCACATTGTGTGAGTCCATCACTTTGGTTAGGTACCAATAACTATAAGCGTTAAAGCGGTTCACCAGCTTCTGTCCCTGGTAGTTTTGATACGACGAAGAACGGAAATTGTCCTGCACATCGTCAGCTTCTTCCTGCTGGGTAATGCCGTAAGTTTTATAAGTACGATAACTTAAAAGCGCAATACTGCGTGCGGCTTTTAAGCCTTTCTGACCGCCTTCGGGCGTATTACTGTAAAAAGTACGATCGGCTGTGATAGCTAAACGCTGCGATTCGTTAAAAGCGATACCCCATGGCGAGTGTTTAGCATTGGTTGCTATCAGGATAAGGTTTTTAATCCGTTCTGGTTCAATAATACCCCATTCCATAGCCTGCTGGCCGCCTAATGAACCACCAATTAATACGCTGATATTATTAATGTTTAAATGCTGGGCAAGCAACTGGTGTGCTTTAACCATATCCCTTGTAGTAAACTGGGGGTATGAAAGATAATAAGGCTGGCCGGTAACCGGGTTAATGCTCAACGGACTTGTTGTTCCATAAGGCGAACCCAAAATATTGGCGCAAACTATAAAATGCTCTTCCGGATTAAAAAAATAACCCTCACCAATAAGCCCTTTCCACCAGTCAAATACATCGCTATTGGCGGTAAGCGCATGGCAAACCCAAACAACGTTATTTTTTTCCTTATTTAACCGGCCATAAGTATGAAAACCTATTTCTAAACCTTCAATTGTGCGGCCCGATTCAAATTCAAAAGTGTCAGTGTATTTAAATATCTCTGCGTTCATTCTGTTATTTGTCACATTGTGTTAAGTCGAAAGTCTTTAGTACAAAGTCTTAAGTCGAAGCTTCAATTTTTCGGCTTAAGACTAAATACTTAGAACTTAAGACTTAACTACAAGTAACGTTTACTATATCACTTAAAAAAACTATACATTGTTAAACTAACTCACCCTCACCTTGCTTAATTTTTGCAAAAGCCTGTTCAAAATCGGCTTTAATATCATCAATATGTTCAATACCAACAGCCACGCGCAATGAAGCAGGCGTAACACCGGCAGCTAATTGCTCTTCATCAGATAATTGCTGATGCGTGGTTGCCGATGGCTGGATGATGAGTGTTTTTGCGTCCCCAACATTGGCTAAATGGCTCACCAGTTTAAGGTTATTGATCAAGCGGCTGGCCTGTTCTTTGCTCCCCTTAATTTCGAACGATAGTACGCCCCCAAAGCCGTTTTTTAAATACTTTTTAGCTAAGTCATGATATGGCGATGATTCCAATCCCGGGTAATTTACGCTTGCCACCTGAGGGTGCTGCTCCAACCATTTAGCCAGTTGCAGGGCATTATCAACATGACGTTGTACGCGTAACGAAAGTGTTTCCAGTCCCTGAATGTTCAGCCATGAATTAAATGGCGCCTGCGACGGACCGAAATCTCTCAAGCCTTCCACACGGGCACGGATAATAAACTGGATATTGCCAAACGGGCCCCCAATGCCGAATACATCGTTAAATATCAGTCCGTGGTAACCTTCGCTTGGTTCGGTAAATTGCGGGAATTTGCCGTTACCCCAATTGTAATTGCCTGCATCGATAATAACACCGCCAATACTGGTACCGTGCCCGCCAATCCATTTGGTTGTTGACTCCACAACCACGTTAGCGCCATGTTCAATAGGACGGAAGAGGTAACCACCGGCACCAAAAGTATTATCAACAATTAATGGCAGGTCATGCCTTTTGGCAACTTCGCTCACCTTCTCAAAATCGGCAATGGTAAAGCCCGGGTTACCGATTGTTTCCAGGAAAATCGCCTTTGTTTTATCATCAATAAGCGCCTCGATATTGGCCGCAGTATCGTCTTTGGCAAAACGTACCTCAACGCCCAGGCGTTTAAATGCTACTTTAAACTGGTTATAAGTACCACCATACAGGAAAGGAGAAGTAACAAAGTTGTCGCCAACCTGTAAAATATTATTCAGGGCAAGGAATTGGGATGCCTGACCCGACGCTGTTGCCAGCGCAGCCACACCGCCCTCTAAGGCTGCAATGCGTTTTTCAAACACATCGGTAGTGGGATTCATGATGCGGGTATAGATATTACCAAACTCTTTTAGCGCAAACAGGTTGGCGCCATGTTCGGCACTGTTAAATACATATGAAGTGGTTTGATAAATGGGCACAGCGCGTGAACCTGTTGTTGGATCAACTTCCTGGCCGGCATGTAATTGTAAGGTTTCGAATTTTAAGGCAGACATAGTTGTAATTTTTTAATGTGTTTAATTTAGATTTTGAATGTTAAGATGAATTTGGAAAGCCGGTTTAAAAGCAACCGGTTTAACAACACGCTTTTCAGAGAATGAAAACAGGGGCGTGCTAAGCATCAACAGCAGCAACACATACAAATATAGCCAATAGGGGAGCTAATATGTTGTACGTTACCGTTTAAGGTGTAAAAAGTGTTGCGTTGGGTAAATTTAATTAAACTTTTCATGGTTATAAATTTATATTCCCCGGTGTTATTTGCCGGGACAGGAATTGGCACCTTCTTCAATATTGAAGGGTTGCCAGCGGGTCATTGAGCCTGATCTCTCGCCGCTTCTTTATAAATCAACACCCGAACTATGTGCGGAGGATTGATCGACGTTGGTATCACTACCAAATAATGTTGCGAATATAAGGGGTTGTGAGGTAATATACCAAATTTTATTTTAGAAATGAGGTTAAAGGTCAAAGGCGAAAGGTTAAAGGTTTTGTTGGAAGTATTTTTTATCTACCCAAATTGCAGCTACCTTTCGCCTTTAACCTTTCTCCTTTTACCTCAACAAAGCTTGCTCCATATCGGCTATCAAATCATCAATATGTTCCAACCCAACCGAAACCCTTAGCAGGTTTCGTGGTGTTTTGGTATCCGGCCCTTCAACAGTAGCGCGGTGTTCAATCAGGCTTTCAACACCACCAAGACTCGTAGCTTTGATAAATAGTTTCAGTTTGTTAATGATGTTATGCGTGTCGTTCTCATCGCCTTTAATAGTAAAGGATAACATGCCACCAAAAGCCAGCATCTGATCTTTAGCTATCTCATGCTGCGGGTGCGCGGGCAAACCGGGGTACATTACCTGTTCAACATTGGGATGCTGTTCAAGGTATTCGGCTAATAACAGTGCGTTTTGCACGTGGCCTTTTACACGATATGGTAAAGTTTTAATACTGCGCACTAAATAATAACAATCCATCGGAGAGGGGATAGCGCCACCCATTTCCTGCACCTGGCGGATTTTTGTCCACCAATCGTTCTGCTCTGCAGTAATCAAAACGCCGCCCATCAGATCGCTATGCCCGCCAAAATATTTGGTGGCTGAGTGCATAACCATATCCGCGCCCAAGTCAAGTGGCCGCTGGCATATAGGGGTGGCAAATGTATTATCGCACAAAACTTTAATACCTTTTGCTTTGGCTATTGTCACAACCTTTTTTATATCTGTGATTTTTAAAAGTGGGTTCGATGGTGTTTCAATCCAGATCAAACCTGTTTCAGGCTTGATATGCTGTTGCAAAAGCTCGGTGTCGTTTACATCGATAAAATCAAAGGTAAGGATGCCGGCAAAAAGGGTTTTAAGCTGGTTGCGCAGGCCGTGATACATATCATCAGGAGCGATAATATGAGTGCCCGGATCAAGCGATTGAAAAACCGACATTCCAGCTGCGTTGCCTGATGAAAAGGAAGCCGCTTCAACACCACCCTCTAACTTAGCAAGCACATGCTCCAGCGCATGACGATTGGGGTTCGATGAACGGCTGTAGATATAACCTGCCGGAAAACCGCCATCCTCACCACGCTCAAACGTGGTTGACATAATAATGGGTTGTATAACGGCCCTTGTTGCTTCATCAACATGGTTGCCGGCATGTATGGCTATAGTTTCAGTCTTCATGGTATTGTATTATGATATCGCCCAAAATAAACAAGAATATTTGTTATTAGCTGTAGCGTTTTTATATTTTTTGCCGAATAGGTTTAAAAACCAAACCGCATGAAAAAGTGCCTTATCTTCCTGTTTGTTATTATTGGGCTATCTGCCTGTAAAAAAGATGCCAATGATACCGCTTATGACAAAAGCTATAAAGCATGGCAAAACTTTAAGGCCGAAAGCAAAAATTCATATACTTATACCGTTAACGCCGGTTCCGTTTTCGGCTATGGCTCCGAAACTACGATCACTGTTCAAAATGGTGTTGTGGTAGCAAGGGATTTTTTATCATATGTTTTAGAGTATAAAACTGCTAATATGCCCCCTGTTAAAACTATCAGGGAACAATGGCATGAGGACAAAACTTCGTTAAGCCAGCACAGTTCAGGTGCAGCATCAATAACCCTCGACCAGGTTTACCAGAAAGCAAAGAACGAATGGCTATCTGCAGATAAGAAAAAGAATACCATTTATTTTGAAACCGACAACAACGGCATGATCTCAAACGCCAGTTATGTGCCCAATGGCTGCCAGGATGATTGCTCAACAGGGATTTCCATAAGCGAGATCAAAGCACTGTAACTTTATTGTAATTTACTGTGAAATTTGGCCGATATGTGTCGTAACGTATATTACTTTTAAGCTTTTTAGTACCTTTGGTCAAATTTTTAATTGATGCATAATTCAGATAATTTACAGTTTTTACTTAACGATCCGAATTTATCTGCTGATTTAAAGCATATTGCTCAAAAAGTTCTTGACAAACAACGCATCACTTTTGATGAAGGCGTTTTGCTTTACGAGCAGGGCGAACTTGGATATCTTGGCACTTTAGCTAATTACATCCGCGAGGAACGCCATGGCGATAAAACTTATTTCAACCGTAATTTTCATATTGAGCCTACCAATCTTTGCGTTTACGACTGCAAATTTTGTTCATACTCGCGTCTGTTGAAGCAAAAGGCGGAAGGGTGGGAGTACACCATGGATGAAATGTTCAACATGGTTACCAAGTATGATGGCGAACCGGTTACTGAGGTTCACATTGTAGGTGGTGTGCTGCCGCAATATGATGTGCCTTTTTACCAGGAACTTTTTGCCCGCATCCGCGCCCATCGCCCGGAACTTCATATCAAGGCATTAACCCCGGTTGAATATCACTACATCTTTAAAAAAGCCAAAATTGATTACGCCACAGGCATGCGCCTGATGCAGGAAGCAGGTCTGGATTCCATCCCCGGAGGTGGTGCCGAAATTTTTGATCCCGAAATAAGAGATCAGATCTCGAAAGATAAATGTACTGCCGATCAGTGGCTGGCTATTCATGAAGAATGGCACAAGCTTGGCGGCCGTTCGAATGCAACCATGCTTTACGGGCACATTGAGCAATATAAACACCGTGTCGACCATATGGAGCGTTTACGCCAGTTGCAGGATAAAACAGGCGGATTCCAAACATTCATTCCGCTTAAGTTCCGCAACAAGGATAACCAGATGTCGCACGTGCCCGAGGTTTCAGTGATTGAAGACTTGCGAAACTATGCCGTAGCCCGTATCTACCTGGATAACTTTGATCATATTAAAGCCTACTGGGCTATGATCAGCCGTACAACTGCACAGCTTTCGCTTAACTTTGGTGTGGATGATATTGATGGAACGTTGGATGATACCACAAAAATCTACTCAATGGCCGGCGCCGAAGAGCAGCATCCCGGCATGAGCACCAAACAAGTGGTAGAGCTAATCAAACACGTAGGTCGCCAGCCTATTGAACGTGATACGTTATATAATATAGTAACGGATTATACCAATTTTGTATTTGGCGATGAACCGAAACCGCAGTATTACAAATTACCGGTTATTAATTAGCCAAAAGCCGAAGGCTGAAAGCTAAAAGCAAAAAAATCGCAACAAAAAGCTTTATGTCTTGCACCTTCTATTTTAAGCTAAAAAAGAAGGCTCAAGCTCAAAGCAAAAAATCACAACAAGCAAGAAAGCTTTAAGCCTTACGCTTTCAACTTTCAGCTTAAAGAAAAATGATACAAAAGACCTTATATATAGTACGCCACGGCCAAACTGAGTATAACAAACTTGGTATTATACAGGGCCGCGGTGTGGATACCGATTTAAATGACGAAGGTCGTAAACAGGCCTGTCAGTTTTTTGAGGCTTATAAAACCGTTCCGTTTGATAAAATTTACATATCGGCGTTAAAACGTACCCAACAAAGCATTCAGCCTTTTATTGATCTTGGGATTCCTTATGAAAAGCTTCCGGGGCTGGATGAGCTGGCCTGGGGCATTCACGAAGGCCAGTCGCCAACTACTGATAATAAGGCTGCTTTTTTGCAGATTATGCGTGATTGGCTGGATGGTAAGCTCGACAGTAAATTTGAAGGGGGCGAAAGTCCGCTTGAGGTTGAAGTACGCCAGCGCGAAGCCATGGAGGTGATCATGAGCCACCCCGAAGAAAAAACGGTGCTTATTTGTATGCATGGCCGTGCTTTGCGCCTTTTGCTTTGTATCCTTACCGGTAAGCCCTTATCCGAAATGGATACCTTTCCGCACCAAAACCTGGTATTATACAAGGTAACGTACAATGGCGAAAGATTCGAAATCATCGACTTTAACAATGCCGAACATCTCAAACATTCCGAAGAATAGAAATAGCGAATTTGTGAACAAGATCAGAATATCAGCAGTAAGCTACACTAATACCAAACCCTTTTTATACGGCATTCAACATACCGACATTATTAATAAAATCGACCTGAGCCTTGATATCCCGGCAGATTGTGCCCAAAAACTTATCGACGACGTGGTTGATATCGGTCTGATCCCGGTTGCTGCGGCACTGAGTTTGCCGCAATGGGAAATTGTTTCTGATTACTGCATTGGTGCCGTAGGCGCGGTAAACTCCGTTTTTATTTTTAGCAATTGTGATATTAAGGATGTAACCACTATCCAGCTTGATCCCCAGTCGCGTTCATCAAATAATCTTGCCCGTGTGCTGCTTAAAAACCACTGGCAGGTAAATCCGGAGCAAGTTATTAATGCGCCGGATTATGCCCGGTCTGCAGATGAACAAACCGCCTTTGTACAAATAGGCGACCGCACCTTCGGCAAAAAGCAGCAATACAAATACGTTTACGATCTTGCCGAAGAATGGCAAAAAATGACAGGCCTGCCATTCACTTTTGCAGCCTGGATAGCAAATAAGCCTATCCCACAGGAATTTATGGATGAATTTAACGCATCGTTAAAGTATGGCCTTGAACATCGGGAAGAGCTTTTCAAAGAATTAACCATGCGCGATGATTTCGACCTGATTGACTACCTGATGGTTAAAATAGATTATGATTTAACAGCGGATAAAAAGAAAGCGTTGTATCTGTTTCATGATTATATAAAAGCGTTGTAATCTCTGAACCCGGATTTGGGTGGATTTTTAGGATTACCGGATTATAATTGTTTTAAATATGTAATCCGGGAATCCTTTAATCTTATAAATCCAGGTTCAGATAAAAACAATTCCCCTCTCAATTCAATTGCTTATCTTAAACACAAAAACGTTTATCTATGAGCAATACTCCCCAACTACTAAAAGGACAAGCTGCCCTCGTAACCGGCGCCGATAGCGGCATTGGTAAAGGTGTTGCCTTGGCAATGGCCGCGGCCGGCGCCAAACTCCTCATTAACTACGCACACAATAAAGCTGCTGCCGACGATGTCGTAAGCCAGATCAAGGCCACCGGCGGCGAGGCATTTGCATTTCAGGCCGATGTAAGCCATGAGGAAGAGGTGAAAGCCATGTTTGCCGAAATCTTTAAGCAATATGGCACTATTGACATTTTGGTAAATAATGCAGGCCTGCAAAAAGATGCCAGATTTGTTGATATGACGCTCGACGACTGGAATAAAGTGATCAGCATTAACTTAACCGGTCAGTTTCTTTGTGCCCGGGAGGCTGCCAGGGAGTTTATAAAACGCGGTGTTGTTGACGGAGGAAGCAAAGCTGCGGGCAAAATTATCTGTATGAGCAGCGTACACGAAGTAATTCCCTGGGCGGGCCACGTAAACTATGCGGCCAGCAAAGGCGGTATTATGATGTTTATGAAAAGTATAGCACAAGAGCTCGCCCCGCATAAGATCAGGGTGAATGGGATAGGGCCAGGCGCTATACAAACACCTATTAATAAGGAAGCCTGGAAAACCCCGGAAGCGCTGGATAAATTATTGACGCTCATCCCTTACAACCGGATTGGCCAGCCGGATGACATCGGAAAACTGGCAGTTTGGCTGGCTTCAGACGAGTCAGATTACATTACCGGGGTTACAATTTTTGCCGATGGGGGCATGACTTTGTACCCGGGCTTTGCAGATAATGGCTAAATGACAATTCAATGACAGCATAAATCGGTTTAGCAAAGAAAAAACGCCATTAATTGGCGTTTTTTCTTTTAGATATTGTAAAATATACACTAAGGTTATTGATAAAATTTAAATTTTGTGCCTATAAAAGGCTATGATTATTAAATATTCATAAAAGTTCAAGAAAATTTTAAATATTGATAAGTACACTGTATTTTTGTTGCAGGATTTAAAATTTAAACGAACATGAAAAAGATATTTTTAACAATAGCAACTGCAGCCTTATTTACCGTTAACGCTTTCGCTGATGGTGGCAAAAAATCAGATGGTGGTACCAACGTTTCTTACGTAGCATTACACGGCTTTACTGCTGACTTCGCTGAAGCTACCAACGTTAACTGGACTGTAACCAAAAACGTTCAAAAAGCTACTTTCACTGTTGATGGCGTTCAAAAAACTGCTTTCTACAACCTGCAAGGCGAGTTTTTAGGTACAACTCAACGTGTTGACAACAAAGCTATCCCTGCAAAAGCCCTTAAACAAATCAACAGCGATTACAAAGGTTACGAAGTAGGCGAAGTTATCGTTTACCAGGCTAACACTTCAATCAATGACGCTATCGAGCCAACTTCATATTTTGTTGACTTGAAAAACGACAAACATGAAGTTTTGGTAAGGATTACTCAACAAGCTAACATCGAGTTTTTCCAACAAGTAAAATAACTCCGAAAAATTATAACAATGGAAAGCCGTCCCGAATATCAGGACGGCTTTTTTTATGATTATAAATCACACTTTTATGTCATAAAGCCTCTTTTCATAAAACAAAAAAGGTGTTTTCGTCTTTTAAATATTAATTAATATTTACTTCATATGTCGAAAACAATAATTGTATCAAACCGTTTGCCTGTTAAAATTTCCAAAACTGATGGTGCATACCATTCATCACCAAGCGAGGGAGGATTAGCTACCGGTTTAGGTTCAATATATAAACAGGGCGATAACGTATGGATAGGCTGGCCCGGAATAGAAGTTGCAGAGCAGGAAGATAAAGACCAGGTTACAAAAGAATTAAAAGAGTTAAGCCTGATCCCTGTTTTTTTAGATCAGGAAGAGATCAACCAATACTACGAAGGTTTCAGCAACGAGGTTTTATGGCCCGTTTTTCATTACTACGCTTCAACTTATGCTGCATACAAACAATCAAACTGGGATTACTATAAAGCGGTAAATAAAAAGTTCAGGGATATGATCCTGAGCATCGCCGGGCCCGGCGATGTGATCTGGATCCACGATTACCAGTTGCTATTATTACCCGCCCTGGTTAGGCAGGAGTTGCCGGATGTTTCTATTGGCTTTTTCCTCCATATTCCTTTCCCGTCAAATGAAATGTTCAGGTTAATCCCGTGGCGTTCGGAACTGTTGGATGGAATGCTTGGCGCCGATCTGATCGGTTTACATACATTTGATGATGTGCGCCACTTTTTAGGTGCGGCTACACGGCTGCTGCCGGTAACATCCAGTGCCAATATCATCAGCAATGGCGAGCGCTCGGTTGTTATCGAGTCGTTCCCGATGGGTATCGATGAAAAAAGGTATTCATCATTACCGCTGCAGGACGATGTGAAACAGCAGATTGAGCTTATTAAAGAGAATTTCCAGAACAAAAAGCTAATCCTTTCTATAGACAGGCTTGATTACAGCAAGGGGATCCTGCAAAGGCTGGAAGCTTTTGAGCTGCTGCTTGAACAATGCCCGGAATGTATTGAGCACATTACGCTTTACATGATCGTGGTTCCATCCCGGGATACGGTACCGCAATACGCTCACCTTCGGGATGAAATAGATAAAAAAGTAGGGAAGATCAATGCCTTGTATCGCACTATGGACTGGAGCCCGGTGCACTATTACTATCGCTCATTCCCCATCGAAACCCTGTCGGCACTCTACTACTCGGCCGATGTTTGTTTGGTTACTCCCATGCGCGACGGCATGAACCTGGTAAGTAAAGAGTATGTCGCCAGTCGGATAAATAATGACGGTGTGTTGATTATGAGTGAAATGGCAGGATCATCTAAAGAACTTATAGACGCTATAATTGTTAACCCTAATAATACCGGGGAAGTTTGCCGGGCCATTTTACAGGCTATCAATATGCCGCTTGAAGAACAGCGCCGGCGCATGATCCCGATGCGGCAGCTTGTAGCAAAGTTCAATACATCGCATTGGGTTAAAATTTTTATGGACAGGCTGAAAGAAGTAAAACTCATGCAGCGCTCCATGCAGGCCAGGCATGTAAGCAACACTACCGAACAAAGCATTATTAACCGTTATATCAAAACTAAAAAGCGGATTATATTTTTGGATTATGACGGCACACTGGTGAATTTCAAATCAAATATCGATCAGGCCACTCCCGATAAGGAGTTGTACAATGTCATCAATAAACTCGCGGAAGATCCTGCAAATCAATTGGTTTTAATTAGCGGGCGAAAGCATGAAAACCTCGATGATTGGTTTAAGGAGAACGACATCTATCTTATTGCCGAACATGGTTCATGGTTTAAGCAACCCGGCACTTTATGGCATAAAATAAGTGGGCTAACCGACCAATGGAAACATGATATTTATCCGATATTGGAAACCTATGTCGACCGTACACCGGGCTCGTTCATTGAAGAGAAAACATACTCGCTGGTTTGGCATTACCGCAAAGCCCAGGCCGGCCTGGGCGAGCTGAGGGCCAACGAGTTGATGAACAATCTTAAATATCTTGCAAGCGATAAAGGGTTACAGCTACTGGCAGGGGATAAGGTGCTGGAAGTGAAGAATATGGATATTAATAAGGGTAAAGCCGCTTTAACACTTACCGAAGGCCGTGATTATGATTTCATTATAGCTTTCGGCGATGATTATACCGACGAAGATATCTTTAAAGCCCTGCCCGAAAGTGCTATTACCATTAAAGTTGGCAGTAATCTTTCGGCAGCTAAATTTTACCTGCGAAACCCATCGGAGGTTAGGAAATTACTTACCAGTTTTGCTAAGTATACGCCGGTTGAGGAACCGGCAGACAAGTAGGGTTGAATAGTTTAGTTTAAAAATTATTTATGCCTGCGGTTTAGCCGCGGGCATTTTTTATATTCGGTTCGCGATAATGTAACCTTTTATGAAAAAAATCAGCCTGCTTGTTTTTGCATTAATGCTTAGTTGCCATATCATTTATGCGCAAACCCCGGTCTATAAAATTTATGCCGTAAAATTCGCCGAATCGGGATATCCATTTAAAGTGGGCGATTGGGCGTTGAATGGTCCCAAAAATGAGCCTGTTAAAATTGATTTTATGGCATGGCTTATCAAAGGTAGCAACGGCAAAAATATTTTGGTTGATGCCGGCTTTTTGCACGATATTGAAGATGCTAAAGAATTTAAACTTAAAACCTATCAACGCCCTGACTCGGCGCTTTTAAAGCTTGGTGTAAAGCCCCAGGATATAACCGATATTATTTTAAGCCACCCCCATTGGGATCATATAGATGGTTTAAGCCTTTTCCCGAAAGCTAAGGTTTGGATGCAAAAGCTGGATTATGAGTTTTTTACAGGCGCAGCATGGCAAAAAGCGGGAGAGGCAGGTGGTTATGCCAGGCGTGATGTTATTAACATGGTAAATTTAAACTTGGCAGGCAGGCTCAAGCTGATAGACGGCGACGATAAAGAGGTCATTAAAGGTATAAAAGTTTATACCGGTTCAAAGCATACCTACAATTCGCAATATGTGCTGGTACAAACCGGGAAAAACAGGGTGGTAATAGCATCTGATAATATCTGGATCTATTACAGCCTTGAACATTTAGTACCACCTTCGCAAGGTGGCACGCTTGATCCGCCAGGCTATGTTAAGGCAATGAAACGGATGAAAACACTTGCAAGCGACGTTAAATTTATCATTCCCGGGCATGATGGCAGGCAGCTTGAGATCTTTCCAAAGGTAGCGGATGGAGTAGTGGAGATCAGGTAATTATTTAGGTGAATAGCGAATTACTTAATCCAGACTTACGAAGTTTTAGAAACTTCGTAAGTCTTATCTGCCAACAATTTATGCAAGAGAATATTAATCCTACAAAAATATCGGCCTGTCCAATTTCATGGCAATCCGGTACGCCGCGTTCATCAACCCCACATGACTGTAAGCCTGGGGGAAATTGCCCCATTGGCTTCCGTCGCGCTCATCAACATCTTCGCTAAAGAGCAACAGGTGATTGGAGTACTGCAATAGGTTGCCAAACTCGCGCTGGGCATCATCCAAACGGCCAACAGCAGCCAGCGCTTCTACATACCAAAATGCACAGATCAGGAAAGTAGTTTTAGGCTTACCAAAATCGTCTGTATATAAATACCTGTAAAATAATCCGTTAGGTGTCTTTAGCTCTTTTTCTAATGCAACTAAATGATCCTTCGCTTTCTGCGAATTTGGGTCAAGATAGTTCATCATAATCAATTGCAAAGTGCTGGCGTCAAGGTTACTGCTCCCGGCCGAGTTGGTGTAAACTTTGCGCACCGGGTCATAGCAGCTCTCGATATGCGCGGCCGCACGTTCTTTAAGAGAAATGGCCTTATCAATCATCTCCTGGTTTTGGATGGTACGCGCCATTTTTTCGGCAGCGGATGCGCCTGCCCATTGAAACAGGTTGCTGTAACAATGAATGTTGGCCATATTCCTGAACTCCCAAATGCCGGCATCTTTTTCATCAATGGTATGCTCTATCTTACTCAACAGGAACGCTATCCAGTGAACCGAATCTTTTCGTTCCGAAAAAACAAAACGATGATCGGTGTATAATGGGAGGAGGGAGATCAATACCTGGCCGTAGATGTCATTCTGAATGTGTTCGGATGCCTGGTTGCCAATCCGCACCGGCTGGTTGCCCATGTAGCCCGCTAAATCCGTTAAAATATTCTCCACAAGGTCCTTTTTACCGGTAATGCCATAAAGCGGCTGGTAGCGTTCCATTTCAGAGAAAGTGATATCGGTAACATAACCGAAATACTTTTCCATCTCCTCAAAATGGCCAATGTGGTTTAGCGCGGTTATTACGTAATAAGTATCGCGCAGCCAGCAATAACGATAATCCCAGTTGCGGCCGCTTCCCGGCGATTCGGGCAGGCTTGTGGTGCTCGCGGCGATAATGGCGCCGGTGTCTTCATACTGGTGTATTTTAAGGGCCAAAGCAGAGCGGATTACAAAAGGCTGAAAATAAGTGGCAATGGATGAGTGTTTGATCCATGTACGCCAGTACTGCACAGTTTCGGCCAAAAACCGATCAGCTGTGCTGATGAGCGGCGCTTCAAGCGGTTCGCCGTAGGTCATGGCCAGATACTTGGTTTCATTGAGTACAAAAGCCTGCCCATCAAAAACATAACTTATAGGGATATTGGTGGTAAGGCGAATACTTTCTTCGCCGCCCAGATATTGGATATGATTGCTGCCACGGTTTACACTCAATTTAACAGCACCATATTCAGATACCGGCGCGCATTTAACAATGATGCGCGGTGAGCCCTCAATAACCTCAATTTTCCTGATCAGCATTAATGGTTTATAATAACGCTGATGCTGGTAAAATCTTGGTGCAAAATCGGTTATGCGGTATTTGCCGCCGCTTGCAGGGCATATTTCAGTAATTAAAATATTGGTATTTTCCAGGTAATGTTGGTTGGTGGTGTATTCCCCTTCCGGACGGATCGAGAATTCGCCGCCCTTATCTTTATCAAGCAAGCCGCCAAAAATAAAGGTGCTGTCGAACCGGGGCCAGCACAGCCAGTCGACATTGGTGTTTTTATTAATATGGGCTAAAAAGGCGCAATTGCCAATTATACCGGTATCATAGGTGTGTTTACTCATAGATAGCTGTTATTAATTTCAAACTTCAACAACACAGCCTTTGTAATGTTGGCGTAAATAATATGATTATTTAAAGTTTGTTTGCATTTGTTTATGAATGTATAGTAACTTAGTCGTATTAAATTACCATAAAAAATCTATCATCATGAGTTTAAGACTGGGCGATAAAGCGCCAAACTTCAAAGCAAAAACATCAGAAGGCGAAATTGACTTTTACGAATATTTAGGGGATAGCTGGGGCGTGCTATTCTCGCACCCTGGCGATTATACACCTGTATGTACCACTGAACTTGGCAAAACTGCCGCTTTAAAAGATGAATTCACTAAACGCAATGTTAAAGTATTGGCACTTAGTGTTGACTCGGTTGAATCGCACCACGGCTGGATCCAGGACATTAACGAAACACAGGGTGTTGAAGTTAACTTTCCGATCATTGCCGATGAAGACCGCAAAATTTCTGAAGCTTATGATATGATCCACCCAAATGCTTCGGTAAATGCCACAGTGCGCTCATTGTTTATTATTGGCCCGGATAAAGCAGTTAAGCTGATCATCACTTACCCTGCATCAACCGGCCGTAACTTCCAGGAAATTTTAAGGGTTATTGACTCATTGCAGTTAACCGCCAATTACAGCGTGGCAACACCAGCCGACTGGAAAGAAGGGGAGGACGTGGTAGTAGTGCCGGCAATTAAAACTGAAGATATCCCTGCCAAATTTCCAAAGGGTTTTACAGCAGTTAAGCCCTATTTGCGCCTGACACCACAACCAAATAAATAATTTTATTTGGTTTATTTAATAATTTTATATATTTGAGGGAAGCAGGGTATCTATTCCTTCTGAACCAATAGCCTATTTTGTTTTCAGTTTGGTTTTAGTTGATCTTAACACGAATTTTTTATTACGATTATTATAATTATGAAAACTGGAAAAGTAAAATGGTTTAACACACAAAAAGGCTACGGCTTTATTATTACCGAAGAAGGTAAGGATCTTTTTGTACACTTTAAAGACGTGCAAGGCGGTGTAAATGCTATTAAGGATAATGACAGCGTCACGTATGATGTAGAAGAGGGAAGAAAAGGATTACAGGCAGTAAACGTTAAAAAAGCATAAAATATATAAAATTATTGAGCAAGATTTACTTACAAAACCTCTGTCATGACAGGGGTTTTTTTGTGCCGTTTTTTTTGTTTTTATCATCATAAATCCCCTACATTAGCCAACCAATTTTTACAAGCTATGACCGATGCTACCAACGCCAAAGCCACAAGGAACGCTGTTTTCTTAGTACTTGTTGCTTCCCTGGGCTATTTTGTTGATATATATGATCTCGTTATATTTTCGATTGTACGTGTTGACAGTCTCCGGGCAATAGGTATTCCAGAAATAGCTCTTAAGCCGCAAGGCGTATATGTTATTAACATACAGATGTTTGGGTTGCTGTTAGGAGGCCTTATATGGGGAATTATAGGCGATAAATTTGGCAGGATCAGGGTTTTATTTGGTTCGATACTTTTATACTCAATAGCAAACTTTGTAAACGGACTGGTACATGACATCAACACGTACGCCATTGTTCGTTTTATAGCCGGCATTGGTCTTGCGGGTGAATTAGGTGCAGGAATTACACTTGTGAGTGAAACGTTAAGCAAAGAGAAACGCGGTTATGGCACTATGATTGTTGCCGTAATTGGTTTATTTGGCGCGGTGGCCGCAGCCCAGGTGGCTCATTTAGGTTGGCGAAATGCTTACTTTGTTGGGGGCGGCCTTGGCATAGTTCTGTTGCTGTTAAGGTTAGGCACATTTGAATCAGGAATGTATAAAAATGTGGCCGAAAGCAATGTTTCCAAAGGTAATGTGTTGATGTTATTTAATGATCGTAAACGCTTTTTGAAATACTTATACTGCATTTTGATCGGTGCGCCGTTATGGTATGTGGTAGGTGTGCTTATTACTCAGGCAAAGGAATTTGGAACTGCACTCGGTGCCCCGCAGGAATTAAAAGCGGGTGCCGGCATCATGTACTC
Organism: Mucilaginibacter sp. SJ; assembly: GCF_028993635.1. Lineage (NCBI taxonomy): Bacteria > Pseudomonadati > Bacteroidota > Sphingobacteriia > Sphingobacteriales > Sphingobacteriaceae > Mucilaginibacter > Mucilaginibacter sp. SJ. The sequence continues at coordinate 913,314 of NZ_CP118631.1, read as the reverse complement.
GTATATTGGGATAGCCATTGGTGATATTTTTGCAGGTTTGCTTGCACAGGTTACCAAATCAAGAAAGATTACCATGCTTGTATTCTTATTGCTTTCAATAGTTAGCGTAAGTGCTTATTTGAGCACAAAAGGAATAACCTCAGAGCAGTTTATATGGCTAAGCTTTTTTATGGGATGCACAGTTGGCTATTGGGCTACCTTTGTTACTATAGCGGCCGAGCAATTTGGCACAAACCTTCGGTCTACGGTAACCACTACCGTTCCTAACTTTGTACGTGGGGCACTTATCCCTATAAATACTGCATTTGATTTCTTTGCGAAAAAACATGGAATGATATCAGGGGGGTATATTATGATGGGCATACTTACAGTGATCGCACTATTCTCTTTAAGTCAGTTAAAAGAAACCTTCAGCAAAGATTTGAATTACGTAGAGATAAGTTAAAATCTCCGAGGTGTTCAATTTTTAAAAAAAACAGGTGTTCAAAAATGTTCCGTTTAACCCAATGTTAAAAACACAAGCATTGATTATCAGTTGTTTATGTTTTTGGTGTTAAAATAATGAACATCTAAATCATTGATTATCAATTGATTTGTTTTTACGGGGTGTTCACACCTAAAAAAGTTGAACACTTTCCACTATCGGCTGTAAATGCGGGTAGCTATGGGTTTCCGCGTTGAAAAAAGGCCTTCCGCTGCAATTCCCAAAATTCATTACTTTTACAGCCTATGATCAGCAAAGAACAAATAGCCGAAGATTATAAACAAATACAGAATGAGATCTGCACCGCACTTGAGCAATTAGATGGCGCCGCAAAATTTGAGGAGGAGATCTGGGAGCGCGAGGGCGGAGGCGGGGGGCGTACCCGGGTTATCCAGAACGGCAACATCCTTGAAAAGGGCGGGGTTAACTTTTCGGCGGTTCACGGTCATTTGCCCGATACCATGAAGCGTGCCCTGCAGGTTGAGCAGGATGATTTTTTTGCCACCGGTGTATCAATTGTGATCCACCCCAATCACCCGCTGGTACCTATCATCCACATGAATATCCGCTACTTTGAAATGCCATCAACCATGGGCGACAGCCAGAAACCGGTTCGCTGGTTTGGCGGGGGCATAGATCTAACGCCTCATTATGTAACAGAAGATGACGCCCGTTTTTTTCATGCCGGCCTAAAAGCTGTGTGTGATCAATACTATGCCGATTTTTACCCGCGGTTTAAAAAATGGGCTGATGATTACTTCTTCATCAAACACCGTAATGAAACCCGTGGAATAGGCGGCATATTTTACGACAGGCTTACCGCTAATGATGAGTTAAGCTGGGAAGATATCTTTGAGTTTTCAAAATCTGTTGGCCGCTCTTTTGCACCCTTATATACTGAGTTGGTTAACCGAAATCGCGATAAATCATTTACCGAAGCGCAACAGCTTTTCCAATACCAGCGCCGCAGCCGCTATGCAGAATTTAACCTGGTTTATGATGCCGGCACCAAATTCGGGCTCGAAACCAATGGCCGGATTGAATCAATATTAATGAGCCTGCCGCCTACGGCCAAATGGGTTTATGACTATCATCCGGTAACTGGCAGTGAAGAGGAAAAAACACTATCTTTACTAAAAAAAGGCATTAACTGGGCATAGGGAAAAGCTGAAAGCATAACGCCGAAAGCTAAAAGCCTGAAGAAAAAGCTTTCAGCGTTAAGCTTTAGGCTTTTAGCTAATAACATCACCAATGAAAAGATCTATTGTGCCGGTTATCGGTATTTTACTGTTATGTGCTTTCCGTTTTGATGATAGTCCGCTGAAAGGCATCTGGGAGTATCGCGGCGGAATAATTAACGGCAAACTTGATGCTGCCCCCACAGCTTATAAACTACAACGGGATTATGACAACGAGCACTACAAAGCGAGGGTAATAGAAGAGGGGGAAAAAACCCAGGTATATGAAAAAGGCGATTACCAGTTAAAAGAGGATACCTGTTTTGAAACGCAAACCTATTGTATGCAGGAGTCAAAACTGCTTAACAAAACCATAAAATACAACTACATAATCAGTAACGATACACTTAAACTGCTTTCGGTTTTGCCTAACGGCAACAAGGTTGAAGATTACTGGGTAAAGGTGAAATAACCCCGTATTAAAGTAACAAAATTGTTAAATCCGGGGCAATATGTTCCCCCGGTTTATTGTTACTAAGTTGGCGCAATCCCAAGTATTTTTTTAACTTCGCAGGTCGTTGAAAAATCAATTTTAACACGCAATTATAAGAGAAGGTTCTACAAATAATTAAAAATGGCTGAAGGAACAGAAAACGATAATTCACACGCAGAAGACAGGATAATTTCGATAAATATTGATGAGGAAATGCGATCGGCGTACATTGATTATTCAATGTCGGTGATTGTTTCCAGGGCGCTGCCCGATGTCCGCGATGGACTGAAACCGGTACACAGGCGCGTACTTTACGGTATGCTTGACCTGGGTTTAACCAACAACAAACCCTATAAAAAGTCTGCCCGTATTGTGGGTGAGGTAATGGGTAAATATCACCCTCACGGTGATAAATCGGTATATGATACGATGGTACGTATGGCCCAGGAGTGGAGCTTACGCTACCTGCTGGTTGAAGGCCAGGGTAACTACGGTTCTGTTGATGGTGACGAACCCGCGGCAATGCGTTATACAGAAGCACGCTTACAAAAGCTTGCTGAAGAGATGCTGGCCGATATCAACAAAGATACCATTGATTTTCAATTAAACTTTGACGACTCGCTACAGGAGCCAACAGTATTGCCATCTAAATTCCCTAACCTGTTGGTTAACGGAGCTTCGGGCATTGCTGTAGGTATGGCTACCAATATGGCACCGCACAATCTTTCGGAAGTTATTGATGCTACTATGGCATTAATTGATAACCGCCAGATAGAGGTTGCCGAGTTAATGAAATATGTAAAAGGCCCTGATTTCCCTACCGGCGGTATTATTTACGGCTACGATGGCCCTCGCGAAGCGCTTGAAACAGGCCGCGGCCGGGTTGTGATCCGCGCACGTGCGGAGATTGAAACCTATAATGGCGAACGCGAACGTATTGTTGTTAGCGAAATACCTTACCAGGTAAATAAAGCTTTAATGATTGAGCGTACTGCCGAACTGGTTAACGAAAAGAAACTGGAAGGCATTTCAGCTATTCGTGACGAATCAAGCCGTGAAGGGATCCGCATCGTTTATGAGATCAAACGTGACGCCAATGCGGCTATTGTATTAAACAACCTGTTTAAATATACGGCTCTCCAAACATCGTTCAGTGTAAACAACATTGCGCTGGTTAATGGCCGGCCAATGCTGCTTAACCTAAAAGACCTGATCCACCACTTTGTTGAGCACCGTCATGAGGTTGTTGTGCGCCGTACTAAATTTGAACTTAATGAAGCCGAAAAGCGTGCGCATATCCTTGAAGGTTTACTGATCGCTTTAGATCACCTTGATGAAGTAATCCGTCTGATCCGTGCTTCGCAAACGCCCGACGAGGCAAGGGAAGGCTTGATGAGCAGTTTCGGTTTAACCGATATCCAGGCACGTGCTATTCTTGACATGACCTTAAGGAGGCTAACAGGACTTGAACGTGATAAGATCAAAGACGAATATGCCGCTTTAATGAAACTCATCGAACACTTAAAAAATATCCTGAGCGACGAAGGCTTAAGGATGCAGATCATTAAGGATGAGTTATTGGAAGTTAAGGAGAAATATGGTGATGAGCGCCGTACCGAAATGGTTCACTCATCTGCAGAAATGCAAACCGAAGACTTTATTGAGGATGAGGATGTGGTAATCACCATCTCGCGCGAAGGTTACATTAAACGTACCCCGCTGACCGAATACCGCAGGCAAAGCAGGGGAGGTAAAGGCGCTATTGGTAGCAACAGCCGTGATGAGGATTTCATAGAGCACTTACTTATTGCCTCAAATCACAATTACATGTTGTTCTTTACCGAGTCGGGACAATGTTTCTGGCTCCGGGTATTTGAAATACCGGAAGGTACCCGTACCTCAAAAGGTCGCGCCATCCAAAATATTATCAATATTCCGAAAGAAGAGAATATCAAGGCCTACATTAAACTGATTTCGCTTAAAGATCAGAACTACCTTGAAAATAACTTCATTATCATGTGTACCAAGAAAGGTACCATCAAAAAAACTTCGCTTGAAGCTTATTCACGTCCGCGCTCAAACGGTATCAATGCTATTAACATCAACGAGGGCGACTCATTACTTGAAGCAAGCTTAACAAGTGGTAGCAGCGAAATTGTGATGGCACTTAAATCTGGCCGTGCTATCCGTTTCAACGAGTCGACAGTAAGGCCTATGGGACGTACCGCTACCGGTGTTCGTGGTATTACGCTTGATGACGAGAACGATGAGGTAGTTGGCATGATAGCAATTGATGACGCTGAAACAACCGTATTGGTGGTATCAGAAAAGGGATACGGTAAACGTACCGACATTGAAGACTATCGTGTTACAAACCGTGGTGGTAAAGGTGTAAAAACATTAAATATTACTGAAAAAACCGGAAACCTTGTTGCCATAAAAGGTGTTACAGATAAGGAAGACCTGATGATCATTAACAAGTCAGGTATTATTATCCGTATAGCTGTAAGCGAATTAAGAGTGATGGGCCGTGCAACACAGGGTGTAAGGCTGATAACGCTTAAAAACAACGATGAGATAGCTTCAGTAGCCAAAATTGAGCATGATGAGGATGAGGAAGTAAAAGAAGGTGATGAAAATGCAGAAGGCTCTGATACCACAGCCGAAAATACAGGCGGTGATGATACAGCTGAAAATGGTGCAGAACCATCAACTGACGATACAACAGAATAATAAATATGCACTACCGCAAGATCATTTTATCGGTTTTAATTACAAGCTTTACTACAACTTTTGCCTTCGCACAAAAAGAAGCGCTGAAAGTTGTAGTAAATAACCTGGCTTTTTATAAACAGAAAAACGACCTGAAATACTTGGCCGCGGCCAAAAAATCTGCAGATAGTTTGATCATTACGAAGTCGGACACGGCTGATATCGAAAAAAACCTTTACCGGGCTATTGTAAATTCAAGCATCCTGTATATTGATTCGTTAAACAAGCTCGGGATGCCTGCAGATATGCTCGACAAAACAACCAAACTGGTTGATCGGCTATCGGGTATGAACAAAATTTTCAAGTACCAGTCAGAACTTGATTATACCAGGCGCTGCCTGGCAAACGTTTATATCCGAAAGGGGTTTGATGCGGTAAATAATTCAGATTTCGCCAACGCCAAAACTTCGTTTGAAAACGCGAAAAAGTATGCACCGGCGATGAATCAGATCAATACCTATATCGCTTTCGCAAACAATAAAGCCGGTAATTTGCAGGATGCCGCTGTGTATTATAGCAATATGCTCAAGGTTGACAGTGCACGTACTGAATATATTGAAACAGCATCAAATATCTATAAATCATTGGGGGATACGGCCAAGGCTTTACAGATTCTTCAAAAAGGGAGAAAAATCTTGCCTAATGACAGATTTTTATTGCTTGATGAAGCCAATATCTATAATAATAAAAAAAATTACAAAGCCTTAGAGCCCCTAATTGGCCCCCTGCTTGATATTAATGCAAATAACGCCGATATTGCATTTGTTGCAGCTAATTGCTACGATCATTTAGATAAATTTGATCAGGCAGAATCTCTTTACTTACACGCCATTGAACTAAGCGGAACATATTTTGATCCGGTATTTAATTTGGGGTTATTGTATTTAAAGCAAAGCACAACTTCGAAAGGGGAGAGGAGCATTCAGGACCTGGGGCGGGCTATTCAATGGCTTGAAAAGGCCAATGAAATATCACCGAATAATGTAAACAGCCTGCAGGCTTTGCAGTTGGCATACGCAAAAACCAATAACCAGGATCAGTTAGACAAAATAAACAATAAACTAAAACAGTTAACCAATCAATAATAATCATGAAAATCAAACTTTTGATGGCGGGCCTGTTAGGCTTGGTTTCAGCAACAGCTTTTGCACAGAAAGGCGAGTTAAATACCGCAAAAGAAGAATATGAAAAATATTCGGGCTTAAGGGGCCAGCCGGCAATGGCAGCAATGGCAAGCAAAAGCCTCACTACTGCAAAAGAATCAATTGACAAAGCTTCAGCCAATGAAAAAACCGCTACTTTACCGCTTACTTACGCTGTAAAAGGTTCAATTTATTCAGCGTTAGCTGTTCAGGATACTGTACCCGCTACTTCATTGCCTTTGTTTACCACAGCCGAAGAAGCCTTGAAAAAAGCTAAAGAAGCTGACACTAAAGGTGAAAATAAAAAAATGATTGATGAGGCATACTTAAATCTGGCTCAATATCAATTAACTAAAGGTGTAAAAGAATATTCGTCCGGTAAATATGATCTTGCTTACAAATCATTTGACTTTTACCGCACCGTATTACCAGAAGATACCAATGCCATTTATTACACCGGTCTTGCAGCTGCAAACGGAAAAAATTATCCGGCTGCAATTTCAAACTACAGCAAACTGGTAACTACAAAATATTCAAAAAATGCCGGGGTTTACCTTGATCTTTCATCCTTGTACCTTGCCAGTAAAGATACGGCAGGCGCACTTAAGGCAGTATCTGAGGGTGTAACTAAATATCCTGCAAACAGCGAGCTGCGTAAACGTGAAATTGAAATTAGTCTGCAAACAGGGAAAGAGAAAGAAGTTACCGATAAGATCCAGGCAGCTTTAGCCAATGATCCTAAAAACAAAACTTTGTATTACTATGCAGGTCTAACTTATTCACAAACAGCCGATAATTACGCAAAAGAAGCGGGTGCAACTAAAGATGCTGCTGCAAAAGCGAAACTGCAAGCCTCAAAAGCAGAGGCTTATGTTAAAGCTGGTGAAATGTATAAGAAAGCATTAGAAATTGATCCTAATTATTTTGAAGCTAATTTAAACTATGGCTATGTAATACTTAACCCAGCCATTGACGCTTATAATGCTGCTAATAAATTGCCTGCTAACAAACAAAAAGAATACGATGCTGCTATTGCCAAAGCTAAAGCTCAGTTTGAACAAGCGAAACCATATTTGGTAAAAGCTGTTGAACTTCAGCCAAAATCAATTGACGCATTGCAAAATTTAAGAACCTATTATTTAGGTGTTAAAGATGATGCGAATGCTTCAAAATTAAAAGCCCAGATTGATGCATTACCAGCCAATCAATAATTAGATAAGATAAAATAATATAAAAAGGGAAGGTCTTGAAAAGGCCTTTCTTTTTAAAACATTATTTAACATAATGTTAATTATAGGAATTATTTTTGAGGCAATTTTGACGCACTGAAGTACCCGAGCCTATGCCGGATTGCACGGATGCACACCTGATATTTACAGCCATTCACATGAGTGTAAACTAAATAAAAAAGTAGTTTACAATTTGGGAGTCAATAAAGTGCTGTTGACTGCTATTGGATGTGGAATAAATATATTTGACATAGCAAAATGCTGTATTAGCCGACTCGGAATTATTTAATTTTTTGATCGAAACTCAACTGAAAAAACCTATTTGACACAATAGACTTTTTCGATTAAATAAATAATGTGAGTCATATGGCGAAGCATTGCACAATCTCCAAACGTATGCATGGTTCGGCATTTATCAAATGCCATTTCATCGGGAAACCACTTAATAAGCCTATAAATAAATTTACTTTTTATATGATAACAGATCAGAACTTGATGGTTAGCGTTTGCTGTACTACTTATAACCATAAAGATTTTATCAGTCAAACTATTGAAAGCTTTCTGATGCAGGAAACTAACTTTCGATATGAAATTGTTATTGGTGATGATTGCTCAACCGACGGCACAACTGAAATATTGAGATCATACAAGGAAAAATACCCGGATAAGATTAAGATAATTTACCCGGAAAAAAATCGTGGTGCTCATTTAAACGCAATTAATACTATCAAAGCATGTGAAGGAAAATACATTGCGCTTTGTGATGGAGACGACTACTGGACGAGCCCAAAAAAGCTGCAAAAGCAAGTGGATTTTTTGGAAAATAACCCGGAATATATTATTTGCTGTCACTACACGCGGGTAATTGACATCCATAACAATACACTGAATATCGATCCCAACCCGGTACCGCTTGAGTATACTTATCACGATTTGTTGATTGGCAAGCAGGTAGAAACCAAAACGGCTACTGTTGTTTATCATAATATTCCTGAGGTACACGAATTATTTGAAAAACAATGGTATATGAGCTGTTATGCAGCTGATAAATTTTTTAAGATCTTCGCAACCTTTAATACAGGGCGTAAAATATATGTAATTCCCGAGGTAATGAGTTGTTATCGCAATCATGTTGGAGGCATTTGGAGCATGATAAGGAATGAAGCTCGTATGGAAATGGTTATCAGTGATTTTAACCTGATCATCAGGCGTTTTCATTATCGCGGCATGCAAAAGAAAATGCTGCTGCTGTTGTATCTTAAAAGATATATACTATTTGAATTAGGACGTTTTCGGTTACGTAAAGCTTTTGATACAATAAAATACCTGCTTTAAACTAAATTTATAGGTTCTTCTTCCCAATACTTTAATTTGTGCTTTTTATCACAGCATTTGAATGTTTTTTTAACGTGTCAACTGGCCAATAACTGCTGTTGATTGCTCTCTATCTCCTGCCCTCCCCGGCATGTAGTCAATAATCATTGTATATAATAAAGAGATTCACTTATGAATTATCGAAGTGTCACCATACGTAACAGAAAAGATTGGGACGAATATATAAGCCGGTCATATGCGCACGAGGGGTTTCACACCTGGTATTATCATTCTTTAAATACCGAGGGAGAACCACTTTTGTTTGTTTATGAAGAAAAGGAACTCTTCATTGCGTTACCGGTAATTAAAAGAAAAATCGAAAACTCCGAATGCTTCGATATGACTTGTGTATATGGTTATTCAGGGCCCATATCCAACATTTACCTTACCAATTTGTCGGTCTCAACCATCATGCAGTTTAAAAATGCATTTATAAATTTCATGAAGGAAGAGTCGGCCATTTGCATTTTTTCAAGATTGCACCCATTTCTTAATCAGCATCATTTGTTAGAGAACATTGGCGGTATAAAGGATAATGGAACAACATTATACGTTGACCTCTCTATATCTGTGGAAGACCAGCAAAACGGGTATGATAAAAGGCTTGGTCGCCAAATAAGAAGCCTTCGGAAAATGGGCTTCGTTATCAGGGAGGCAGGTACGGTTCAGGAAATTGAAGATTTTGCCGAAATGTATTATAAAAATATGGATCGGTTGAAAGCTTCATCCAATTACTATTTTGATGTCCAGTATTTCCTCAATCTTCTTAATGAAGAGTACATGAAAAACAAACTCATTTTAATATACGATGGGCCCAACCTCATGTGTGGAGCGCTCATTTTATTGTCTGATAACATTGTCCGGAATCATCTTTCGGCTACATCACCAGATTACCTGAACATCTCTCCGAGTAAATTATTAACGGATGAAATAAGCATGATAGGCAGAAGATTAGGAAAAAAGATCTTTCACCTTGGAGGCGGCGTTGGCGGAAAGGAAGACTCGCTTTTCAATTTCAAAAAGCTTTTCTCCAACTTACAGATAAAAGACCGGATCTGGTGCTATATCAATGATGAATCTGCATATAACGAGCTTGTTTTAAAATCAGGTATGGATCCTAACCCTGAAATTAAATTCTTCCCTTTATATCGTCATCCCAACAAAAAAAACCAGGCAGCTACCTCTGAACCAGAAACCACCACAATTGAAAACCTTAATTAATTACAAAAATGAACAACAAGTTTAACTATCCTGATGCTGACCTTGCCATATTTGACCGGGTAATGGATGAATATGGATGGATTATATACGAAAATGCTCTGGATGATGCCTTCATTAACGAAATAACAGATTCATTGTTACCCGCGTACGATGTCAGGCGTAAAATTCAAATTGCAAATGGCATAGGCGATAACATGAATGGAACGCTGCACCATCTTGTTGAACGGGAAAGATTTTCACTGAAGTTTCTTGAACGAAAATATTGTACAGATCAGATAACGCATTTTTTAAAAGGAAATTATATTATAAACTCCCTGGGCGCGGTCATCAACTTAAAAGATGAAAAGCCCTATGTTCAAAATATCCATCGCGATATAAGAAGTTTTACCGGCGATTTTAAAGTAATGATCCAGATGATGATAACATTGGATGATTTTACTCTTGAAAACGGCTCAACTTATTTTTTGTCAGGTTCGCATAAAAGTGAGGAAAAACCAGAGAGTGATTTTTTTTACAAAAATGCAGATCGCGCCAATACAAAAAGAGGCAGCATTATCTTATTTGACTCCAATTTGTGGCATGCGGCTGGTAAAAATTACACTGATGCAACAAGGCGGACATTAACCATGGCATTTACTAAGCCCTTTTTTAAACAACAGCTCGATTATCCAAGATTTTTGGGATATGAATTTGGCGAAGGGCTAAGTGATGACCTAAGGCAAGTTTTGGGTTATAAATCCCGGGTACCGGAAAACTTAAACGAATATTATCAACCCGTTGAAAAAAGAATGTACCAGCCAGGCCAGGGTTAAATTCGAAATTTGGCATCTATTGTCAATGCTGTTTAATCTTTGATTTTAAAATCTGCTTTAAGCTAACAACAGTATTACACTTGTGTTATTAAAGCAAAAATTAAAATCATGGACCTTAAACTTAATGATAAAACAGCGCTTGTAACCGGATCAACAGCCGGCATTGGCCATGCTATTGCAAAAGCATTAGCCAACGAGGGCACTACGGTATACCTAAACGGCCGTAACCAAGCCAAAGTTGATGAGGTTGTAAAAAAATTGACCGCAGAAACCGGCAATAATAAAATTTACGGCCTTGCTGCTGACTTTTCAAATGTCCGGCAAATTGAAGCGCTCATAACCCAACTGCCTGAAGTTGATATCCTGGTAAACAATGTTGGTATTTTTGAGCCCAGGCCATTTGCTGAAATTACTGATGCCGACTGGCTGAATTTTTTTGAAGTTAATGTGTTAAGCGGGGTACGTTTGTCGAGGGCCTATTTTGACAAAATGATCAGTAAAAATTGGGGACGTATCATTTTTATATCCAGCGAATCGGCATATCAGATCCCCGAAGAAATGATCCATTATGGCACGACTAAAACGGCTCAAATTGCAGTAGCACGCGGCCTGGCCGAACTTACTAAAAGTACCGGTGTTACGGTTAATACTGTTTTACCGGGGCCAACTTTATCTGAAGGTGTTGGCGACTTTATAGGGGCTTTGGCCAAAGAGCAGGGCTTAACTAATACAGAGGTAGAAAAAGAATTTTTTACCAATATGCGCGGCACATCGTTAATAAAGCGTTTTATTACAACAGATGAAATTGCAAGTATGGTTACTTATATTGCGAGTCCGTTGTCGGCAGCAACCAACGGCGCAACTTTACGGGCCGATGGCGGTGTCATAAAAACGGCATTCTAAAATTTAAAAGAAAAAAGCATAAAAAATCCCGGTTTGGTGAAATACCCAAACCGGGATTTTTTATGCTTTACTAAATTACAAGTTCTTGGTAGTATCTTTTTTGGCCGTATCGGTTTTAGCCGTGTCTGCAGCTGCCGGCGCCGGTGCACTTGTCGAATCCATCTTTGTACTATCAGATCCATCGCTTGCTTTTTTTTCAGAGCTGCAGCTGGTAGCAATGGCGCCGATCATTGCCGCGACAAGGGCGAAACTTAAAAATTGCTTTTTCATAGTTATTGCTTTTGATTAAATGATCAATGTATGTTGAACCATACTATAAACCAAACTTTGGGTTTATTGTTTACCGGTTAGCGGGAATTGTATCATCTTTTTATTTTTTAACATGGCCTCATTTGATCCACATTTACTGTCCATTGTTTAATTTTTTCCGATATTTAAGCGCTATGGTAGTATCCGAAGGATTATTAAAGTGGGTAATGCGTTTCTACCCTCCCCTCCTTTTCCAGCGCGTTTGGGTAGTTAAATTCAACAAAGGGTACCGCGGCGTTGAAGTAAGGATCAGGAAAAGTTTCCTTAATAAAAACTATAATAACTCGATTTTCGGCGGTACACTTTTTTCGGCTGCCGATCCTTTTTATCCTATACTCTTTTATCAAATATTTAGTCACAAAGGCTATAAACTAATGGTTTGGTCAAAATCAGCAACGGTAAAATATGCAAAGCCGGCAGCATCAAATTTATTTTTTCATATTAAGCTGACTGATAGCGACATAGCTAATGCCGAACATATTTTAAATACCACTGGTAAATTTATTCGCTTCTTCCCTATTGACATTTACAATAAAGATGGCGAAATATGCGTATCCCTCATGATAGAGGTTTATGTACGAAACTTAAACTTTATTGACGCTACTAAATAATTTATGCTGATGACTGTAATTATGAATGACGAAGCTTTTGAAAAAAAAGGCTTTAAAATCTCAACCGATAAAAACCTGCTTAACGTTGATGTTATTTATGATTACCTGAATAATGAATCATACTGGGCAAAAGGCATTCCCCGGCAAAAAATGGCAAAAGCCATCGAAAACTCCATGTGTTTTGGTATTTATCTAAACCATGAACAGGTTGGCTTTGCGCGCGTGGTTTCTGATAATGCTACGTTTGCCTATATCTGCGATGTATTTGTCCTGCCTGTTTATCGTGGTAAAGGCCTTTCTAAATGGTTGATACAAACAATTGTTAAGCATCCGGATTTGAAAGGTTTAAGAAGATGGTCGTTAGCTACATTGGATGCGCATAACTTGTATAATCAATTTGGTTTTTCGCCACTCTCCCGTCCCGAAAACTGGATGGAAATTTTTACACCATATATTAAGCCCCAATAATAATCAAAAGGCTATGAACAAAACAAACGTTAAGAAGCTGATTTTTGAAGGTGAAGGCGTTACTGTCGATTTTAAAAAAACGATAACCAGCTGCGAAAAAATAGCCCGGACGATGGTATCATTTGCTAACAACAAAGGCGGCAAATTACTTATTGGGGTTACTGATGACGGAACGATAAAAGGTGTAAAATCTGACGACGAAGAAAGGTACATGATAACAAAGGCAGCTCATTTGTTTTCGAGGCCAGCACTTGAACCTATTTTTGAAGAGGTGTATTTTGATGATAAATTGGTACTCGTTGTAGAAATCGTCTCAAGCGAGCTAAAACCTCATTATGCTCTCGCCGAAGATGGTAAATGGTGGGCTTATGTACGTGTAAAAGATAAAAGTGTACTGGCCAGTAAAATTGTGCTGGAGGTTTTAAAACGCTCATCAAATGATCAGGGTGTTTTAATTGAGTATTCTGAAAATGAAAGCACCCTGCTTGGCCATTTGGAAAAGGCAGGCCGCATTACCATAAAAGAGTGCAGCGAACTGCTTAAAGTTGGGCGCAGACGAGCGCAAAACGTACTTGTTGACCTGATATTATCAGGCCTGATCAAGATCAACACAACCGAAAAGGAAGAATATTATACAGCCTGCTGACTTTTCTGTTTGCCCGAATTGTTACTTTTGCGCTCCTGTCGCCTGAGTAATTATGAGAGCCGTTTACCAAACATACAAACCTTATTATCTTGAAAGCCTTAAATTGGCTATCCCCGTAATTATATCAAACGTAGGACATACGCTCGTTCAAATGTCTGATACGATCATTGTTGGTCATTTTGCCGGTACTGTTTCTTTGGCTGCTGTATCAACCGTAAACAGTCTGTTCATGGTTCCCCTGGTGATTGGTATGGGGATTTCTTATGGTTTAACGCCACTTATCGCCCAAAATAATGGCCGCAAAAATCACAAAGAATGCGGCCTGTTATTATCCAATAGTTTATTCCTGAATATCCTGAGCGGGATCATCCTGTTTTGCGGAATTTACTTTGGTACCATGCTACTTATAGGCCACCTTGACCAGTCGCCCGAGGTTGTAAAGGAAGCTAAGCCATATTTATTTTTGCTCAGCTTGTCCCTGATCCCCCTGCTCATTTTTAATACGTTTAAGCAATTTGCCGAAGGTTTGGGTTTTACTAAACAAGCCATGATGATATCGATATGGGGTAACCTTATTAATATTTTGTTTGGGATAATTTTTGTTAAGGGCCTGTTTGGCATCCAACCAATGGGTATTAGAGGTGTTGGCTACAGTACACTGATTGATCGTTGCTTAATGGCCACTGTTATGGGTATCTATGTTTTCCGGTCAAAAAACTTTAAAACTTATTTAACAGGTTTTGCCCTTAAGAATATCGATAGGTTTCGGGGTCTCCAGATCATGAAAATCGGGGCGCCTGTGGCAATGCAATATACATTTGAGATCAGCGCATTTGGCGGCGCCGCATTATTGGTTGGCACCATCGGCGTGGTTGCGCAGGCCGCACACCAGGTAACCATAACCATGGCATCCATGACCTATATGATGGCCAGCGGCATCGGTGCGGCTGCAGCAATTAAATCGGGTAACTATTTTGGTGTAAGTGATCATCGTAATTTAAGGCTTGCGGCTATCTCCAACTATCACATTGTATTGGTGTTCATGACCTTTACTGCAGTAGTATTTGCTTTAGGCAGGCATCTTTTACCATGGATAATTACTTCGGATAAAGAGGTAATAACTATTGCATCACAACTACTTATCATTGCAGCATTTTTTCAGTTATTTGATGGCGCACAAGTTGTCGGGCTTGGAGTATTAAGAGGTATGGGCGATGTAAATATCCCAACTGCCATTACTTTTCTGGCTTACTGGGTAATTGGTTTGCCTGTTGGTTATCTGCTTGGCATTACATTTAATCTTGGGGTTTATGGGGTTTGGTATGGCCTTGTGCTGGGCCTGGGAACCGCATCGGTACTTTTATTTGTACGGTTTAACCTGCTCAGCAAAAGTCACAAGCTAAAACCGGTAATACCAATAATGGCAAAAGATTAAAAATAGAGGTCAAAGGCAGCTTTAAAAGTATTACAGTGCGCCTCTACAATATCTTTAATTTGTGGTGAATAGCCTCCTCCCATGCTTACCTGCACCGGAACATTATGTTTGATGCATTGTTCAAAAACAAATCGGTCCCGGGCTTTACATGCTTCTTTACTTAATGCAAGTTTACCCAGTTTATCAGTAGCCAAAATATCAACACCCGAAAGGTAAAAGACAAAGTCGGGCTTATGTTGTTCAATCAATCGCGGCAGCGTTGTTTTAAGTATTTCGAGAAACTCATCATCACTTACGCCATCAGGTAAAGGGATATCCAGATCAGATTGCTCTTTTCTGTATGGGAAATTGTTGGCCCCATGCATTGAGAAAGTAAATACCCTGGGTTCATTTTCAAAGATCTCGGCTGTGCCGTCACCCTGATGTACATCTAAATCAATTATTAAGATAGATTCAGCTAATTTATTATTTAATAAATAATTAGCTGCAATTGCCTGGTCGTTTAATAAGCAAAATCCTTCGCCCCAGTTACTACCCGCATGGTGGGTACCACCTGCAACATTGAACGCAACACCATCGTCAAAAGCGTACTGGCAGCCATCAATTGTGCCTTTTGCTATCCTGATCTCCCGTTCAACCAATCGCGCCGATAAAGGGAATCCTGTGCGGCGTTGTTCCTTCGGTGGAAGCGTGAGATCGCGAAGTTGGCGCCAGTAATTTTCATCGTGGGTACGGATAATGATATCTTCTTCCAACAGCGCCGGCGAAAAAAGGTTATCCTTGCTTATCACACCTTCATGTAATAACTGGGCCGGGATCAGTTCATACTTCAGCATCGGAAAGCGGTGCCCTTCGGGCAACGGATGGGCATATATCGGATCGTAAGCTATTTTGAGCATACCTTCTATCCTATCAACTCCCCTACATGTTTTTGGATGTTTTCGCAAATGCTATCCAATGGTAAATCATTGGCATCACGACCAAACGGATCCTCGATTTCTTCGGCTAATAACTCAATACTCGCAAAAACAAAAAGTACAAAGCAGATTATCGGGATAATAAAATATTTGAGATCAAAGGCCCAGGTAAACGGCAGGGTCATGATGTAGGTAAAGATAAATTTCTTAATAAATACATTGTACGAAAACGGAATAGGTGTTTTCTTAATTCGTTCACATGCACCGCAAATATCTGTAAAAGAAGTAATTTCAGCTGTTATGCTAAACAATTGCTCCGGGTTGATAGCACCTTCTTTATTTAACCTGTAAATGTTTTTAATCATGTCTGAAGCTACCTGGTTGGGTACATGTTTTTGCGCATCAACACTGATAAACGGTTGCTCTTCCGGGACATATTCATCCCGCAAATGATCTCTCAGAGCCCTCGCGTAACGGGGAATAGCATAGTTAAAAAAAGCCAATTCATCTTCGTTAATCAGGTGTTTTAGTTTAATAGCAAGATTGCGGCTATTGTTAACCAGGCTTCCCCATATCTTACGCCCCTCCCACCAGCGGTCATAAGCCGAATTGATACGAAAGGCCAACAGTAATGAAAATACAAAACCGATAGTTTGATGAATAAAAATTACTTTCCTGAGTATGCTTGTATCGGGCAGCTGCCAAAAATCGATAAGAAAATAAGTAACCACGCCGGCATATGCACCTACTGCAAGCATCAGCGGAAACAGCTCGCGAAGTGTTTCGGCTTTATTTATTTTAAAGATGAATGAAAACCATTCTTTGGGATTGTAATAAACCATATATCTCTGAAAAATTTAAACAGCTTTTAGCGCATCAGCCATCAATCTGGATGTTTTGTAAACATCCTCAAATGTATTGTAAAGTGGCACAGGGCTCAGGCGGATCACATCAGGTTCGCGCCAATCGCCTATAACACCGTTTTGTGCAAGATAGTTGAAAATAGCCCTGGCATTTCGTTTGCAAACTATTGAAAGCTGGCAGCCGCGGGCAGCCGGATCAGCTGGCGTAATAATCCTGTACACCTCTTCGCCCTGCTGTTTATTAATGTCCTGAATCAAAAACTCTAAATATCCCGTTAAATGAATGCTTTTTTCTCGAAGGATATCTAACTCGCCCGCGTCATCAAAGATAACCATAGAGGCTTTAAACAAAGCGAGAAGCAATATTGGACTTGTGCTCACCTGCCAGCCGGCTGCGCCCATCTCAGGATCGAAGCCCGGCGCCATCAGAAACTGCTTGTCGCAGCGATAGCCCCACCAGCCGGCAAACCTGTTCAGTTCCTTATCAGTGAAGTATTTTTCGTGTACAAAAATGCCGCTTATGCCGCCCGGCCCGGAGTTCATGTATTTATACGAACACCAGCAAGCGAAATCGGCTCCCCAATTGTGCAACTGCAAGGGGACATTTCCCGCAGCATGAGCCAGATCAAAGCCTGCATAAGCACCTGCTGCATGAGCCGCATCCGTAATTGCTTTCAGATCAAAAAACTGTCCGGTATAGTAATTGATTCCGCCGAACAGCACTAAGGCAAGTTCATTTTTGTTTTGATCGATGACTTGGATAATATCTTCAGTTCGTAAAGTAACCTCGCCTTTCCGGGGGAAAATCTCAATTATTGCCTCTTTAGGATCAAGCCGATGGAACTTTACCTGACTTTCTACTGCATATTGATCGGAAGGAAAAGCTCCTCCTTCCATAATAATTTTAAATCGTTTATTATCTGGATTATAAAAACTTACCATCAATAAGTGAAGATTTACTGTAAGTGAATTCATTATGGCAACTTCATTTTCTTGCGCGCCTACAATGCCGGCAATTGAACCGGTAATTGATTTGTGATAATCAAGCCAGGGGTTATCTCCGTGAAACCAGCCTTCAACAGCAAGGCTTTTCCAGGTGTCTAATTGATCTGCAAGATATTGCTGCGCCGATACAGGCTGCAAGCCGAGCGAATTACCGCAAAGATAAACCGCATCTTCACCGTTGTGTTGAGGAATTAAAAAACGACTTCGGAAATTTTTTAATGTATCCTGCTCATCCTGCTGCCGGGCAAACGCCAGATCATTTTGATAGTTCATTCGCCAATATTACAAAATAGGAAGCTTATTTATTAGACTTGCTTACGTAAATATTGCCTTTTACATAGAAACGATAGGGCAGCAACGCATCTTCGGCAGCATAAGCCACCCCTATTCGCGGGCCGGCTTTTATTTGTTCATCCGGAAAGATTAAGCCACGATCTTCGAGCCAAATAGCATCGCCCTGCAAACTAAATGCATTGATCCTGCGCGAAATCCCTAAAGCCTTAGCTACCGAACCGGGTCCTGCCGTGATATTAGGCTTAAGCACCGGCATATTGCGGCGCACCTGCATAGCCTCAATCCCTTCAGTAGGTTGGATGGCCCTGATAAGTATAGCCTGTGGATGCCCTTCAACAGAAGTAACGATATTGAACATTTCATGAATGCCATAACATAGGTAAACATAAGCAATGCCGCCCCGCATGAACATGGTTTTAGTCCGTGGTGTCAGTCGATTGCCAAAAGCGTGCGAAGCTTTATCTATAACACCATTATAAGCTTCTGTTTCAACAATATACCCACCTGTAGTTACGCCATCAATACAAGTAAATAAATACTTGCCCAACAAATCTTTACTGATACTTACAACATCATTGTCCAGGTAATAACTTTCAGGTATTTTCATTTTTTCAGGATCCCCTTCAATAATTTATTGATCTCTTTTGCCTTGTCAAAGATCATGATATGCGTACCGCCCTTAACAATGGTAGCATCTTTTATTCTTTTGTAATTAAACACAAGGTCTTTATCGCCGGTAATATGGTAGAGGTTCGGTGGAATAATATCGTTTTTCCAGTGCAGGATAGCATACATGGCCCATTTCATAAATACCGGCGACGATTTTTTGAGCATATCGCTAAATAACCATGCGTCCTCCTGGTTCATATGTCCAAATAAAGGTTTAATCATAAAACCCATCGAATTAAAAACCTTACCCGGAATAAGCTTGTAAACAGGCAAGGCGCGAAAAAGGCTAAAATACCGTGGCGCCTCATCACTGGTTTTAAT
This sequence comes from Mucilaginibacter sp. SJ, assembly GCF_028993635.1. Lineage (NCBI taxonomy): Bacteria > Pseudomonadati > Bacteroidota > Sphingobacteriia > Sphingobacteriales > Sphingobacteriaceae > Mucilaginibacter > Mucilaginibacter sp. SJ. The sequence goes on along the minus strand of NZ_CP118631.1, from coordinate 894,168 downwards.
ACTGGAGATCAGGATGACTTTTTCGACGGGGATAAGTTTAGACATTTCAACTACAATTATCCCACCTAAAGAATTGCCAATCAATACCGAATTTGGCTTGATATCATATTGATAAATAAGACTTTGGGCATAGATAATTAAAGTATCGATTAAATCTGGCTCGATCCAATCTACGGTAATTACCTCGTGCTCGTCATTGAGGTTGATATTGTTATACACACGGGTGTCGGCACCAAGGCCTGCAATCAAATAGATCCTGCTCATTAAAAATTAATAAGCTTTACTATTTGGTCAAGGTATTGCGCATCTGTTTCATTGAACTGATCAAGTAACTCGCTGTCTACATCAAGCACGGCTACTACTTCGTTATCTTTAAATACAGGAACTACAATCTCCGACCGGGAAAGCGAGCTACAGGCTATATGGCCGGGAAATGCATCAACATCAGGCACCACCAAAGTTTTAGCCTGCTGCCATGCCGCCCCGCAAACGCCTTTGCCCAAACCAATACGGGTACAAGCGACAGGTCCCTGAAACGGGCCTAAAACCAGCTCATTTTCTTTAACCACGTAAAAGCCTACCCAAAACCACTTAAATTGCTCTTTTAAAGCCGCCGCGACGTTTGCCATATTGGCGACTAAATCGGACTCACCATAAAGTAACGCCTCGATTTGCGGGATAAGCGTGGTATACTGTTCGATTTTATCGGTTGATGCGGTAATTGTTAAATCCTCTGCCATGGTACAAAAGTAAGGATGTGGTATTGAAAGTAAATAAGGCAAATATCATATTTAATCTTTTATTTAGCATTTGCATGATTGTTAGCCTCACTATAATCCGCTACCGCAAACTGTTTATTCCTTTTGCCCTGCTGGCTATGGCTATTCATCGCCTGCCCTTGTTGATGCAAAAAGGATGCACTTTTTATAAACTTCTTGGTTCTGGCAAAAACGGAACTTTTGACCTTGAACCCGACTGGCAACAATGGGGCTTATTGGCTTGCTGGGATAGTCGGGAAGATTTCGATGAGTTTTATGGTAAATCGCTTGTAAGTTCGTGGTGGAAAACATTAGGCGCTGAAAACTGGACAATACTGTGTACTCCAATACAAAGCCATGGAAGCTGGGATAGTAAAGAGCCTTTTGGCAAACCGGAGGTAAATGATGTTAATGGCCCGGTTGCTGTACTCACGCGTGCAACCATCAAACTTAGCAGGTTAAAAAATTTTTGGGCTAATGTCGACGCGGTGGCAGATATGATGAAATCCGCTCCGGGATATATCAATTCGTTTGGCATCGGCGAAGCGCCTGTATACAGACAGGCAACATTTTCTGTTTGGGAAAGCCTGGAACACGTGAAAGCTTTTGCATATAAAAGCCCCGAACATGCCGAAGTAATAAAAAAGACAAGAAGCGAAGGCTGGTATAGCGAAGAGCTTTTCGCCCGGTTTAAACCAGTTGCAAGCTTTGGTACCATTAATGGTAAAGACCCGCTTAACGGTTTGTTTAATAAAATAAAAAAGACATGAGAATTATTGCAGAACTCCCGCACCCGGATTTTAAAATCTCTATCCTCAATATGAACAATAAATTTATTGTAAAGATAGAGCAGGGCTCCCTTGAGCAAAGTTATAAGATCCCCGAGATGGATTTAACCGATGGCGTTAACAGCGTTTTTGAGTTACTCGACGAAGAGTTTTTAAAGAAAGTAGCAATCCGGTTTAATGATATGCGTACTGACTATAAAGACGCCTATTTTAGGTATAATTATTGAGTTAATCTATATAATTATACTGATAATTAGGTGTTTATGAATTTACTCTATTCGAAACAAAATTTAATTTGGCAAGTTAGGCACCTTTTGAGTAGTAATGCTTCTTAGCTTATCATTAAGCTAAATGAAAACTTAATATATTTTTATGTTAATTTATTGATATATAGGATTATGCATATAGAAGCAAAATTTAATTTGGAATAGCATTTAGCCAAACAAAAAGAAGGTTAAAGTGGTAACAAGTCGCAATACCAAAAGCCGGAAGGTGTTGAGTCTGCGGCGGAGACACATGAATCATCAGCATTTTTAGGTGCTGCATATTCCTTGAAAATTTTCACACCGGTTTTATATTTTATTTCGTGAGCAAAAATCGGCCCTTTAAAAGTGAAAGTGTGGAACTCTCCGTTCTCGCCGCATACATCAACATCATCAGGTAAAGCGTCAATCACTTCTCTGCTGATCTCTTTACCAACAATCCGCTCCAAACGTTGCTGGGTACAGGCTATCACTGTTCCGAAACCGAGATGTAAAAACTCATTGATGAGTTCAGTCGTATCCCTTTTCCATAAGGGGTAAATACCTTTAAGACCAATCTCACTTAGCCGTGCATCACGATAATCTTTTAAATCCTCCAAAAAAATATCGCCAAAAATGGAATGGGTTATGCCTTCGTTTTTGAGGCGGGTTAAATGGTAGCGCATCATATCATCATACTCCTTCATGCCAGACATTTCGGGCAGGCGGATCTGATATAATGGAATGCCGATGGCTTCGGCCTGTTTGATCAGTAGTTCAGTCCTTACGCCATGCATTGAGATCCTATCGGCCGCATCATTAATAGTGGTTACGAGATAAACAATTTCAAGATCCGGATTTTGCAGGCAATAGTATAAGGCGAGCGCGCTGTCTTTACCGCCGCTCCAGTTGAAGATGCACTTCATATTTAATTAGTGATTTAGTGAGTTGGCGAATTAGTGATTTAATCTTTCAATAATTGATTCACCAATGTAGGTACGCCAACTGTAGCTTTTTCCTGGACTTTAATTACAGGCCCTTTAACATTTACCGAAGGAATATTAGGATCGATAATATACTTTGGCACCTCGCGGTCAACATAACCGATAAGCCCTGCGGCCGGGTAAACAGCAAGAGATGAACCTATAAGCATAAATATATCTGCCCCTACGCATATCGCGGCTGCGTGTTCTATCATTGGCACAGGCTCGCCAAACCACACTACATGAGCACGCAATTGTGAGCCTAATTCGCAGAGCTCGCCCATTTTAATCTCCCAGCCCTCAATCGGATAAGTAAGCTCGGGCTTTATACTTGATTGTGAACGGGTGATAATGCCATGTAAATGCACCACATTGGTTGAACCTGCCCGTTCATGCAGGTCGTCAATATTTTGAGTAATGATGGTTACTTTATATTTTTCTTCGAGCGCGGCAAGCGCATAATGGGCAGCATTAGGAGTCGCCTCCAATACAGATTTGCGGCGCTCGTTATAAAATTGTTGAACCATAACGGGGTTCCATTCCCAGGCTTGCGGAGTAGCTACATCTTCAATATTGTACCCCTCCCAAAGCCCATCGCTGTCCCTGAATGTTTTTAAGCCGCTTTCGGCACTGATCCCGGCGCCGGTTAGTATTACTATATTTTTCATATTGTTTTATGTAGATAATTGATTAGGCCATAAAAAAAGCGGACTGCCTTTCAACAATCCGCTTTAAATTTAAGTTCATTTATCTTATAAAGCCAATTGCTTTTTATCCTGCAAAAAAGTGTACTTATTCTTAGCTAACTCAAAACCACCAAAAAGTATTGCACTAAATACCAGGGTACCCAATGCCATATTTTTCTCAAACGGAATAGCCTTAACCAATGATTCGCCATATCCAGCCAACGTATGCGGATAAGCTGTACCATATAACCATGGCAGATCGGTAATTAACCAGTGGATCAAAACCGTAGCGATTGAGCCTAAAAGCACATTGACAACATTTACCCTCTCAAGCAAATTGCCAACAAGTACCATTAAGGCAAAGCATAAATAAACCCACTCTGCTCCGCTATACCATAAAGTTAACTTTGAAGTATACAGATAATTAATCACGATATCTGTTGTGAACAGTGTAAGCAATACCGTAGCATACCCCTTCCATTTTGATGTAAAATAAGCACCTCCAAATAATGCAATAGCACCTACCGGGTTGAAATTACTTAATTCTTTATACTTAAAAGCTAAAAGCCTGAATGCGGCAGCAACCAGGATCATCAGGATCAAAAACAGGTTGCGGTTGGTATTATCTTTTGCGGTCATGATTTTATATATGGCGTAAAATTACTTAATAATCCGAACAATAAGCAAACGCTATTTAAATTGATACCTGGCACCAAGCATGAAGTTGATACCGCGGGTGTTATATCCTAACCAATCTACGTACTTAGTATCCAAAACGTTGTTTAGGTCGCCAAAAACATTTAAACTTTTGGTTGCTTTATATTCCAAATGCAAATCAACCAGATTGTAATGCTTCAATGTAATTGGAGTTGATTGAAAGTTTATAAAAGCCAGATCTGTACGGTTGCCTGTATATTTGTAGTTAACGCCAACCTGAAAATCGTTTAAAATATCATAACTGATGTTGGCACCTAAGGTACTTTTAGGCCTGCGGTAAAGGTTGCCGGTTTGTGTACCGGCTTCGTCGGTTAGTTTACCTGTTACATAAGCGTAATATGCAGATGCATGAATTTTATTATCGTGATATTTTAATTCGGTTTCAAAGCCTTTATCTTTTTGCTGTTGCCCGTTTGCATATTGACTATAAGGAGGGCCAGACAGGTTTTTAAAATAGATAACATCTTTGGTATTGCGCTTGAAAAACTGGGTATTAAATGAAAGGGTATTCTTAACAATCTCCCAGTCAAAACCAGCTTCATATGATGTGGTGATTTCGGGGTTTAATTTGGGATTACCATATTGCGAAAACAACTGATATAGCGAAGGTGATTTGAAGGCCGAAGCTATGGTACCAAAGATCTTAAACTGATCGGCAAGGAATAATGATGGGTTGATGGTGTAGGTAAACTTGTCACCGTATTTGCTGTGATTATTATACCTGCCACCCAGTTCCATGTGGAAGATATCGTACTTAAAGAATAACGATGTATATGCGCTGAATATGTTATTAGCAGCATCACCGGCTTTGATAATACTTGCTGGTGCCTGGTAAGCTGTTGACTCATACAGACTATACTGGCTTGTATTGCTGTATTTAAAACCTGCACCGCTGGTAATGTCCAAATACTTATTCAGTTCATAATTAAACACAGCTTCGGCATTGGTTATACGCCCTGTATTTTTTGTAACCTGGTGGGTTCCGCCATTGTCAGAGGGAAGGTTGGTGAAATCATTTTGAACCGTATTTTGCGACAGGTTCACGTTGAGGTTACCTTTTGGCAAAATCAATTTTGCACCTACGCCACCAAATAAAAATGTGTTTTTATAAGTGTAATCATTGTCGTTTATAAAAGCACCGTAAGGCAGATCACCAGTATTGCGGCTTACCTGCAGGTTTCCATTAAGAATAAATTTAGATGAGACATTTTGGCTCAGGTTCACACTGGCAGAACGTTGGTGAAAACCATCTTTCTTAAAACCGCCTTTGCCCGTAGTATCTGTAGCTGCTGCAAAACCTTTTGAATCGGTATTTGACAGGTTAATGGCTATGCCTGTATTTTTCACCTGTCCAATTAATGAGGCCGACTCTTTAAACGTATTATAGCTGCCGCCTGTTAACTGCAAACCACCGGTCAATCCCTGTTGTTTAGCATTTTTTGTGATGATATTAATAACGCCTGCTACAGCATCAGAACCATAAAGCGTTGAACCACTTCCTTTCAAAATCTCGATATGATCTATCAGATCCAGCGAAAAAGCATTAAGGTCATAGCTGCCATCAATGCCCGATGCATTGTTTACCGGAAAACCATCAACCAGGATAAGGGTATTGCCAGATGAAGCTCCGCGCAGGAAAACCGATGTGCTGATACCGGGGGCATTATTTGCACCTGAAAAAGTTATCCCGGCAACCGTATTTAATAATTGAGGTAATGATTTACCCTGCGATTTATTGATCTCATCGGCAGAAATGATGGTAACAACGCGGCCGATGTCTGACAGTTTTTTAGGCGAACGGCTTGCAGTTACTACTACCGTATTAAGTGTGCGTGTGGTATCCTGTGCATATGCTGCTGAGGTAGATAAACCAATAGCTAACAAACCGAATCCCAAAGTAATTTTAGTGTACTTTTTTTCCATGTATGATTGATATGTATAAAATAATAATGCAGCCTTAATAGCATACACGGAAATGAATAAAATGAAAACACGCCAAACGAAGAGCATTCACATCCAAGCTTCAATCCCCGAAAGCTATGAATAACATATAACGCCTTGGCAGGTCTTCTGACTTGCTCCCCATTTTGCCTGGCCTTCCCTCCTGTTTACAGAAAGTGGCTATATAGATTTGGCAACGGTTACGGAGCTTACAGCTGCGGGACAGTTACGGATTTACACCGTATTCCCTTTTAATTCATTAAACAAATAATGAAACCTAAAGCGCCGCAAAAATACAATAAGTATCCGTTAACCTCAAATTACATTAGCTATATTTATCACGATGAAATGTTTCTGTATTTTATTGCTGATCATGAGCTCGTTTGGCAGTTTTGCCCAGCAACCCGATACCGTTTTTCTGAAAGGTTTACTATATAGCCATCCCGAACTATTTTCAGGCATTTTGAACCATCCTGCACAAAACGAAATACAGATCCTATATACCCGGATCGACAGGGATAAAGACAATGTTCCGCACTTTACTTCATACAGCTATCATCTTAATGCGCATCATTATTTTTACCCGGCGAGCACTGTAAAGCTTCCGACGGCCATTTTTGCGCTTGAGAAACTTAACGAGTTAAAAATAAAAGGCTTAAGCAGCAAATCGGTCATGATTACCGACAGTGCATTTGCCGGCCAGACTAAAGTTAAAATAGATACATCATCCTCAACGGGTTTGGCGAGCATCGAAAATTATATTAAAAAGATCTTGCTGGTAAGCGATAATGATGCATATAACCGGCTCTATGAATTTGTCGGCCGTGCAGAGATCAATCAAAAGCTAAAGAAGTATCATCTTAACAATACCCGTATTGTGGGCAGGTTAGCCATAGGTGATGCAGGCGAAAGCACAAAGCACACCAACCCTATTGATTTTTACAATGATAATAAGCTAATTTATCAGAAACCGGCGCTATATGATGCGTCAAATTATCCCATGCACCTGGAAAACATGCTGCAGGGTAAAGCTTATTTAGATAGCAGCGAACGGTTGGTTAACAAGCCTCTTGACTTTTCTGAAAAGAATGTTTACTCTCTCGCCGATCAGCAAATGGTGCTTAAAAGGTTGTTGTTTCCTGAAACTTTCCCTAAAAAGCAACGCTTTAATTTAACGATAGATGACTATCGCTTCATTTACCGTTATATGAGTACCTTCCCCACCGAAAACACCAAACCCACCTATCGCCGCCCCGAATATTTCCCGGCTTATTGCAAGTTTTTGTTCTATGGCGGAGACAGTACAGCAGTTATTAACCCTGACATCAGGATCTTTAATAAAGTTGGTGATAGTTATGGTTATGATATTGATAATGCATATATCGTAGATTTTAAAAACAATGTTGAGTTCATGCTCAGTGCCGTCGTGCAATCAAATGAAGATGGGATACTGAACGATAATAAATACGAGTACACAACGGTATGCCTGCCTTTCCTGAAAAACCTTGGCCAGGTGATATACCAATATGAACTCAAGCGCCCTAAAAAACACCTGCCCCATTTAACTAAATTTAAATTTACTTATAGCAAAAAGCAATAAAATTCACTTCTGGAAAACTTAGTAGCCCTAAAGGTGTTTTAAAAACGATAACTATTTAAAAACCTATGGCAACTACAATAGTAAAATATACCGACAACTTCCCTGTGCTTTATGGAGATGACCGCATAAACCTGAATTGGCCCGAACGCTTTACGTCCATCGCAGGTGGTATGAAGCTCGGTTTCTCAGGTTTTAAAAATATTTTTAAAAACCCGTTTGCAAGTATCGTAAAAATAGGTGCCGGTGGCTATTTGTTAAACAGGGGCATCACAGGGCATTGTGAGCTTTACAAACGTATTGGTAAACTATCCACCAATCCCATAAATGTAAATATTCGTTCGTCGTTTATTGTAAATAAACCCCGGCAAAAGGTTTATGAATTTTGGCGCAAGCTTGATAACCTGCCCCTTTTTATGAAACACCTGGAAAGTGTGGAGGTCATCGACTCTAAATATTCACACTGGGTTTTGAAGCTTCCCAAAAATGTAGCTACAATCAGCTGGCATGCCGAAATTGTCCATGACGAACCTAATGAAGTGATCGGCTGGAGCTCCCTGTCTGATTCAATGATCAACAATGCCGGTAAAATTCGTTTTCAGGATACGGTTGACGGGCAGGGTACCATTGTTGATGTGGTGATCAGTTATCAGCCCCCGGCAGGCGGTGTAGGCGCAGGCATAGCCAAAATACTAAACCCGGTATTCAAAAATATGGTTGATAAGGATATTCAGAACTTTAAACAATATATGGATATCAATAACGATCCGGATGAGTTTGTTGAAGTAATTGTCGTCAAATAAAAAAATAACACCTTTATCCAAGGGCGCTCAGGTAATGCGAGCGCCTTTATATCTTACAACAATAGCATCATTTATGGGTGAATTTTGATTTGAGTTTTAGAAAACGCCGTTCATAAAGATAATACGATAATAAAGGGACAGTAATCAAACCCAATACATTGTTAGGAAATATGCTTAATAGCATTTTACTATCCCGGCCGGTAAATAACTGTTGCCATATGTATATACCATAAGATAGAATACCAATAAATGATAGAAATTTATTGTTTAACACCTTAAAAATCCAATCGTTTGCGGGTATGATATTGCTTAAAATTAAATAGCCGGTAATTACTGAAATCGCCAGGTTTACGTACAGTGATTTTAAGGTATAAAATTCGTCAAAGCGCAATCCAAACATCAATATTATAGCCAAAATATTGCCGGCTGCCTTTGTTTGTTTGAGCCAAATTACATTCAAAGTTTCTTTGGACGCCATCAACGCAAAAAAACAGCCGACACCAATTGATTGAAACTTTATAAAATAGTGAGTAAAACCGTAAATAATGCCACGATTCAAAACCGGAACAAACTGTTGCACTGTACACAATAGCGGCAATGCGAATACAATGCTGATAATGATATAATAAAATGCAGTTCTGTTGATTTTTAAAATAAAAGGAAAAAGGAGATAAAATTGTTCTTCAACCGATAAAGACCAATAATGACTGAAGTAATAAGTGAAATCATGGCTGCGGAAATAGCTAAAATTCATTAGATATAATGCAGATGCAAAAAATTGAATCCAGGAAATGTTTAAACTGTAGAAATGGTTTAATAAAAACACCACCCCGATATATAAATAGGCCAGGGGAAATATCCTTAAAAAGCGCCTTATATAAAACCTTTTTAACGATAGGCCACCGGTGGCTTCCTTTTCTTTTAGGCATAGGCTTGTGATTAAAAAGCCACTGATGACAAAGAAAATGTTTACGCCTAACCCTCCGTTAAATATGGTGATATAAAAATAATTATCAGATAATTGAAGGTGATAAAATATAACAATGATAATTGAAATGCCTCGAAATCCGTTTAAGGAGTTATAATAATTGCTGCGCAATAAATTAGATAAGGCAGGCTGCCCCTCCTTGTTTGAAGTCATACCATAAAAATAGCCACTCAAACAAATAAAACAAAAAAGGCCGCAAATTGCGGCCTTTTTCATGCATTTATAATGCGATATTATTTTACTGCATCAACAACTGCTTTGAAAGCATCTGGGTTGTTCATAGCTAAGTCAGCTAATACTTTACGGTTTAAACCGATTTCTTTAGCGGCTAATTTACCCATTAACTGAGAGTAAGAAATTCCGTGCTGACGGGCACCAGCGTTGATACGTTGGATCCATAAAGCCCTGAATTCTCTCTTTTTGGTTTTACGGTCGCGGTAGGCATATTGTAAACCTTTTTCAACTGTGTTTTTTGCAATAGTGTATACCTTGCTACGTGAACCCCAATAACCTTTGGCGAGGTTCATGATCCTTTTCCTGCGTCTTCTCGACGCTACTGCGTTAACTGAACGTGGCATCTTGTGTGTTTTTTGGTAGTGAGTGCCTGCATCTCGTGTGCCGAACTTAAAACTCTAATACCTGGTTTTAAAATTTGTGAATTACTTTCCGATACAAAGCATACGTTTTACGTTACCCATGTCGGCATCAGATACTAAGCTGGTTTGACCAAGGGCACGCTTACGTTTTGTCGACATCTTGGTTAAGATGTGGCTTTTGTATGCGTTTTTTCTTGCGATTTTACCTGTTCCAGTAAGCTTGAAGCGCTTTTTAGCACTGGAATTGGTTTTCATTTTTGGCATAACTCTATTTATTTGTGTTAGATATTAACGTTTCTCAACGTTTTATTTTCAAACCCCGATCCTGAGACCGAGGTTATTTAATTACTTTTTAGCTGCCTTAGGTGCAAGGGTTAAAAACATCCTTTTTCCTTCAAGCTTTGGCAACTGCTCCACTTTGCCTACTTCTTCCAATGCCTGGGCAAAACGAAGTAGTAAGATCTCGCCTTGTTCTTTGTAAACAATGGCACGACCTTTAAAGTGTACGTAAGCCCTTACCTTTTCGCCAGATTCCAAAAACTTAATGGCATGCTTTAATTTAAACTCAAAGTCATGGTCATCAGTATTCGGTCCGAAACGGATCTCCTTAATAACCGTTTGCTTGGCATTGCTTTTTATCTCTTTAAGCTTTTTCTTTTGTTCGTAAATGAACTTGTTATAGTCCGTTACTTTACAAACCGGCGGTACGGCGTTAGGAGATATTTCAACCAAATCCAGTTCCTGCTCCTGCGCTATTGCAAGGGCATCTCTTAATGAGTAAACTCCCTGCTCAACGTTGTCACCTACAAGGCGAACTTCCTGAGCCCTAATGAATTGGTTTATGTTATGTTCGGCTTCTTTTTTCTTAAAAGGAAGCCTTGGTCCTCTATTGAAAGGTTTGTTTAATGCCAAGTTATACTGTTATTTCTTTAGTTATTTGTTCTTTAAAATCTTCTATGCTCATACTTCCCAAATCACCGGTACCGTGTTTACGTACAGAAACCAAGCCTTCGGCAGCTTCTTTTTCGCCCACAACCAGCATGTAAGGGATTTTTTTGACTTCAGCATCTCGTATCTTTCTGCCTATTTTCTCGTCCCTGAAGTCGATTAGCCCGCAAATATCGGAATCTTTTAATATATCAGAAACTTTTTTTGCATATTCTTCATATTTTTCTGATATGGGGAGTATAATGAACTGCTCTGGCGATAACCACAGCGGGAAATTACCGGCGCAATGCTCAATTAATACCGCTATAAAGCGTTCCATCGAGCCAAACGGAGCCCTGTGAATCATTACCGGGCGGTGCTTTTGGTTGTCGCTTCCGGTGTATTCCAGTTCAAAACGCTCAGGCAGGTTATAGTCAACCTGGATAGTACCCAATTGCCATTTACGGCCAAGCGCGTCTTTCACCATAAAATCAAGCTTAGGGCCATAAAACGCAGCCTCGCCGTATTCAACAACGGTAGGCAAGCCTTTTTCGGCTGCTGCCTCAATGATAGCATTCTCGGCTAATGCCCAGTTTTCGTCACTACCGATATATTTAGCACGGTTTTCAGGATCGCGCAATGATACCTGTGCAATGTAGTTATCAAAGCCCAAAGCTTTAAACACATACAATACAAGGTCAATTACTTTTTTAAACTCATCCTTTACCTGGTCCGGACGGCAAAATAAGTGGGCATCATCCTGAGTAAAACCACGAACACGGGTTAAACCGTGCAACTCGCCGCTCTGCTCGTAACGGTACACAGTACCAAACTCAGCAAAACGAACCGGCAGGTCTTTGTATGAACGCGGTTTTGTTTTATAGATCTCGCAATGATGCGGGCAGTTCATCGGTTTAAGGAAAAACTCCTCTCCTTCTTGCGGGGTCTTTATTGGCTGAAACGAGTCAGCACCATATTTTTCGTAGTGTCCTGATGTTACATAAAGGTTTTTATGACCAATATGCGGCGTGATTACCTGCTCGTAACCTGCTTTTACCTGCGCTTTTTGCAAAAAGTTTACCAGGCGTTCACGTAGTGCAGTTCCTTTAGGTAACCACAATGGCAATCCCATCCCTACTTTTTCTGAAAAGGCAAACAGCTCGAGCTCCTTACCCAATTTGCGGTGATCGCGCTTTTTGGCTTCTTCGATCATGTGCAGATATTCGGTAAGCTCGCTGGCTTTAGGGAAAGTAACACCATAAATACGGGTTAACTGCTTACGGGTTTCGTCACCACGCCAGTATGCACCGGCAAGGCTCATCAACTTAACCGCTTTTATAAAGCCTGTGTTAGGGATGTGAGGCCCACGGCACAAATCTGTAAAATTACCTTGTGAATAAAAAGTAATAGCTCCATCGGGCAAATCTTTAATGAGATCGAGCTTATACTCATCGCCTTTTTCAGTAAAATACTCAATAGCGTCAGCCTTACTTACCGGTTTGCGGATGTATTCCTCTTTGGTTTTGGCAAGCTCAATCATTTTATCCTCTATCTGCTTAAACTCGTCAGAAGATAAAACCTTGTCGCCAAAATCAACATCATAATAAAAACCGGTTTCAATAGCCGGACCGATACCAAATTTGGTGCCCGGATAAAGCGCTTCTAAAGCCTCGGCCATTAAGTGGGCCGATGAATGCCAGAAAGTCGACTTGCCATCAGCATCGTTCCAGGTTAATAATTTAACGTGTGCATCCTGCTCAATAGGGCGGCTTGCGTCCCAAACCTGGCCGTCAACTTCGGCTGCTAATACGTTACGTGCTAAGCCTTCAGAAATCGACTGGGCGATTTGCATGGAAGAGATCCCTTTGTCATACTGACGAACGGATCCATCGGGAAGTGTAATGTTAATCATCTACAACTATGATTTAAAGTTTTATAAAATTACGTATAAACGGTCACCTACAAAGTGACCCTCATTTTGTGGGTACAAAAATAGAATTTTAAATAGCATTTAACATCAAAGCAGTTTCAATTTTTTGTTTGATGGGGAGGGGCAGGCTCGTAGCATAGAAAAATGGGGCATCTTAATTTTCATATAAATTGAAAATTAAGATGCCCCATTGGTTTAAGGTGCTGAACCTATTTTGTTGAACCTATTTAAAAGCCTCGTTCGACGGATTGGAATTAACAGATGTCTCTTTAACCTTAAATTCAATTGGTTGCCCAACCAGGATGGCCTTTACAGAGAACGGAATTTTAATACCTCCGTTTATTCCTTCGTAGTTGCCAAACTCAACAGTCAGGTCATTTGCCCCTTCAATGGTTTGTTTAAGCTTCAATCCTGTTTTTTGGCTGTAATAATTATGAATATGAATTTCAGTGCCTATGTTAATATCAACCTCGTAGGCAAGTTCGTTATTTACCACTCTTAAAATAGGCTGCAGTGTTATATTTTGGTTTATCCGTTCATAATCAAGTTCAGGAAACGGGCGGCTTTTAAGTTTGATCATTTTCTTTGCTGCATCATCAAGCTGTACGTCCCTGTTAACCTGCCTTGCTTTTATGCTATCGCCATTAAGTGTTATATGCGACACAACGAGGTTGTTATATGAGGGTACTATTGCTTCCTGGTAGTACTTATCAGGCATTTTATACCGGGTTACCAATTGAACATCGGCACCTTGTATATTACCAACTGCCGATGTTTGCAGATCGCGAATATTTTTGAGTTTGTCAGCACCGCCAATGGCATCTAAATAAGCCTTGATCACAGTACTTGCAGTTGTGCCTTGTGGAATCGGCAGCCCGCTATATGAGTTATTTTCGGGGTTAACATCAGGTAAATTATGATCAGGATCGATGGTTGCATAAGCAATTTTTGAGGTCGATTTGTACGGGAAGGTCCAGGTATCGCCGCGCTGCCAGATCTCTGCCGGAAGTTTTACAATGCCGGTTTTTCCGTTCTCTTCTTTAATTGATATGGTAACCGGCAATGCCATTTCTTCCAGGTTTACAATGGTGATCATAGCACCTTTGGTGGCATCATTATCAGGATATGAAATATCCTTTATACCCTGATCAACTTTCCAGGTGGTGAAAAACCATTCGTTCCAAAACCAGCTCAGGTCCTCACCTGCCGCATTATCCATCGTATGGAAAAAATCCCACGGGGTTGGGTGTTTAAAAGCCCAGCGTTTGATATAGGTTTTAAAGGCAAAATCAAAACGTTCTTCGCCTAAAATCTGCTCACGTAAAATAGTCAGGCCTAATGCCGGTTTTTCATAAGCGGCAACTGCTAAAAAATCTTCCTGTATTACATCAGGCACATTCATAATGGCCTCGGCACCGGGGCTGAATAAAAAGCCGGCACTTTTTTGCTGATCGGGTTTTTCATAGTATTCACCCTTGTTAAATACCTTGGTATCAACATTATTTAAAAAGGTGTTAAAACCCTCGTCCATCCAGGCATATTTACGCTCATTTGAGCCAACAATCATCGGGAACCAATTGTGGCCAAACTCATGATTGGTAACTTCCCACAAACCTCCGTTTTGATTATTTGAGCCACAAAATACTATACCCGGGTACTCCATCCCTCCTACTATGCCGGCCACATTGGTAGCTACAGGATAGGTATATTCAAACCATTTATCGCTGTATAGCTCAATTGCAGCTTTAACATATTCGGTTGAGCGCCCATATGAGTTATTTCCTTTAGCTTCCACCGGGTAAACGGATTGTGCAAGCGCTTTTTTACCGCTTGGCAAATTGATGCGCGCGGCATCCCAGATAAATGCTTTTGAAGCTGCCCAGGCTACGTCGCGCGCATTTTTACACACAAAATGCCAGGTAAGCGTTGGCTTTTTAGGATAATCGTTATTGCGTAAAATATCAGTCGAATCTTTAATGGTAACTGTTTTATCGCTTTTACGGGCTTCGACTAACCGGGTGATTGTGGTTGCAGATAGCACTTCTGTAGGATTAATAAGTTCGCCAGATCCTGCTACAACCAAATTTGCAGGCGCGGTAATGGTATAATCAAAGTTACCGTACTCCAGGTAAAACTCGCTCGCACCAAGATATGGTATGGTGTTCCATCCGGTTACGTCATCATAAACTTCCATGCGTGGGTACCACTGCGCAATTTCATAGATCCAGCCATTTTTGGTGTGCTGGCGGCCCATTCTGTCGGTACCATATTCGGGTATATCGAAACCGTATTCAATCTTGATCTGCAATTTGCTCCCGGCTGCGCGTAATGAATCTTTAAGCTTGATCTGCATGCGGGTATCAGTGATCAGGTAATCCGCTTTCAGCGTTTTGCCTTTGTTGACGATATAAACCGATTTTATTTCGGCACCTTTTGTATATGATTTATTTGCGAACCTTCCTCCCGAAACATTGCTGGTGGCTTCGGCACGCGAATCATCCTTGTAAATATTCTGATCTACCTGGAGCCACAAAAAGCCCAGCGCATCCGGGCTGTTATTGGTGTAAGTAATTAAAGTGCTGCCTTCTATCCGGTGTTTAGCGGTATCGAGCGTAATATCAAGCTTGTAGTCG
This sequence comes from Mucilaginibacter sp. SJ, assembly GCF_028993635.1. NCBI lineage: Bacteria > Pseudomonadati > Bacteroidota > Sphingobacteriia > Sphingobacteriales > Sphingobacteriaceae > Mucilaginibacter > Mucilaginibacter sp. SJ. The sequence goes on along the minus strand of NZ_CP118631.1, from coordinate 878,579 downwards.
GCCCGGTTTTGCCAGTATTTGGAGCCGGGTGCCCCACTGGCCGACCTGAACTCACCGCCCCTTTCGGGGTAAAATATAGGGTTAAATACTTTGTGCTGATCATACTTAGGTGCTGCCTGATCTGCATTTTGCGCTTTTACTTCACCGGCATAAATGCCTAAAACCAATAACAACGCGGCTTTGTAGAATTTCATTAATTGTGTTTTAATTGTGAGGGAAAGATATTAAAATATATTTGACTTGAAACGTAATTGCTTGGTTACGTAGTATCAAACGTGCTTTTAATAATAGCCCCCTCTAAATCTCCCCCGGAAGAGGAGACTTGTTAAGACCCTCCCTTCCGGGGGAGGTTTGGGTGGGGCCGGCGGCAATTTTGATTTGCCTCATTGTTGCAAACCATTCCCTATTTTTTATATTTTTGCGGATGATTTGCGGCATATACAGCCGTTTATCACAGCCCTATAAATGAATATATCAGTTGTAGTACCTCTTTACGATGAAGTAGAATCATTACCCGAATTAACCTCATGGATTAGCCGGGTGATGGATGAAAACCGTTTTACTTACGAGATAATTTTGGTTGACGATGGCAGCAAGGACGGATCATGGGAAATGATCAGGAAGCTGCAAACCGGTAATCCTTTTATCAAAGGCATTAAATTCAGGCGTAATTATGGTAAATCCGCAGCCCTTAACACCGGTTTTATTGCTGCCAAAGGCAATGTGGTGATTACCATGGATGCCGATTTGCAGGATAGTCCGGATGAGATCCCGGAACTTTACCGCCGGATAATTGAAGAGAAATATGACCTTGTTTCGGGTTGGAAAGCAAAAAGGCACGACCCGCTGAGCAAAACTATACCTACCAAACTATTCAACGCTGCCACCCGCAAAATGAGTGGAATCAATAATCTGCATGATTTTAATTGCGGCTTAAAGGCTTACCGCGACGTGGTAGTTAAAAATATTGAAATTTATGGCGAAATGCACCGTTATATCCCGGTGCTGGCCAAGTGGGCAGGTTTTACCAAAATTGGCGAACAGGTTGTTGAGCACCGCCCCCGTAAATATGGCAAAACCAAGTTTGGATTAAGCAGGTTCATCAATGGCTTTCTCGATCTGCTTTCGATATTTTTTGTAGGCAAGTTTGGTAAGCGCCCTATGCACTTTTTCGGTACGATGGGCACATTGAGCTTTTTTGCCGGCTTTTTTATAACCGTTTGGATCATTGGCGAAAAACTGTACAACCTGGCGCATGGCCTGACTGTACGGCAGCCTACCGATAATCCGTTGTTTTATATAGCCTTAGTTGCTATTATATTAGGATCACAATTGTTTTTAACCGGCTTCGTTGCCGAATTAGTATCACGTAGCGCAACCGAGCGCAACCATTACCAAATTGAAGAAACAATATAATTAGATTTGAGATGTTAGATCTGAGATTTGAGACTTTTTGAATGCTTGCCTCTGTCTCACATCTCATATCTCAAATCTCACATCTATTCTAAAAACATGTTTTTTTCCATCATCATTCCTTTATATAACCGCCCGCAGGAGATTAAAGAACTGCTGGAAAGTCTCACATTGCAAACCTACAGCAATTTTGAGGTTTTGGTTATTGAAGATGGTTCTGTAAATGATGCCGAAGCCATAGTAAATACATTTACCGATAGACTTAACTTGCGCTATTTCAAAAAACAGAATGAAGGTCAGGGCTTTACCCGTAATTTTGGTTTTGAGCGTGCTAAAGGCGATTATTTTGTAATTTTTGATTCGGACTGCCTGATCCCTCCCGCTTACCTGCAAATTGTTAATGATTCGTTAGTGACAAATTACCTTGATGCCTACGGTGGCCCCGATGATGCACATGAATCTTTTACACCTACGCAAATAGCCATCAGTTATTCCATGACCTCTCCTTTTACTACCGGAGGCATTCGTGGTAATAAAAAGGGTATTGGCCAGTTTCATCCGCGTAGCTTTAATATGGGAGTTTCGAGGCAAGCCTGGGAAAAAGCAGGTGGTTTTATCATTACCCGTCTTGGCGAAGACATTGAATACAGCATCAGGATCCATTCGCTGGGCTTTAAAATTGGGTTGATTCCCGACGCTATTGTTTACCATAAACGGCGTACTAATTTTTACCAGTTTTATAAGCAACTGCACTTTTTTGGCAGGGCTCGTATCAATATATCTAAGTTTTTTCCGCAGGAATTAAAGCTGGTTCATTTTTTTCCGGCTGCTTTTACAGTAGGTGTTATCCTTACTATTATTCTAAACCTATTTGGCTCTGTATTAGCACCTGTAGGTAATTTTATACTCTTGATTTTCACTTTGTTAATATTTTTCCATGCCTGGTGGAAAAATAAATCGTTAAAAATCGCATTTTTGAGCATTATAGCTGCCTTCACACAACTTATTGCCTACGGGTTAGGATTTATACAGGATTTTTGGAAGCGGAAAGTTTTAAGTAGATCATAAGCAATATGTACCACCCATTTTCTGTAGCGGAGACCATTAAAACCGCATGGAATATTTTAAAGAAGAATTTTGCCATTATCTCGGTCTATTCGGTAGTTGCCATGATACTTGTATTCATATCAGGCTTTGCCGTATTTTATTTTGATGATAATGCAATGGTGAGTTCTATTGGCTTTGTTGTATTACTGGTTGAAATAACTTTCATATTTCTTGCATTTATAAAACTGGTATTCAGGTTAATGGATAAGGAATACTATGATTTTGATTTTAGCGAGATCATTCCTAAAATCAGGATGCTGGTAAGCTATCTTACGTTATTGGTACTGGTGAGTACATTAGCTGTTTTTGCAACCCACCTGGTTGAAGGTTTAAAAGAAGGTTTTGCCCAGGATTTTTTCAAATTTATTATCGGACTTGTCGTTCAGTTCTTTTTTCTGTTCTATTTTCCTATTTGCACCTGTTTCATTGTTGATGACGCGTCGGGGCCGATAGAATCAGTACAACAAAGCTTTTATTTGATAAAGGGGAATTTTTTAAAATATTTCTTGATCTTCATTATAATCGAAATATTGATGCTGGTTGCAGCAATCACCGTTGTAGGGTTAATAATAGCTATTCCATTTGCTAACATAATTTTGATGGCAGCCTATCGCAAACTGGTTTATAGCCACCTTGATGTGGATGATGACCTATCTGAAACCAATTAAAAATGGGATTTAAATCTGCATTAAGTAAAGTATTTGCTGCCTTTGTTAATCGGGAATTAAATAAGGTTCGTAAAAACGCGGTTTCATTTCAACAAAAGGCGTTTACTGACCTGGTACATGCTGCTAAAAACACCAGTTTCGGCAAAGATCATCAGTTTGAAAAGATCAGCAACTACGAGGACTTTAAACGATTAGTGCCTGTACATGATTATGAAGACCTCCGCCCCTATATTGACCGGGTAGTAAATGGTGAGGAAGATGTACTATGGCCAGGCAAGCCTGCTTATCTTGCCAAAACATCAGGTACTACATCTGGCGTAAAATATATCCCTATCTCCAAAGAAAGCATGCCTGAGCATATCAAGGCTGCGCGAAATGCTTTGTTGAGCTATATCCACGAAACCGGTAATGCCGATTTTGTAGATGGGAAATTGATTTTCCTGCAGGGCAGCCCCATTTTAGCCGAAAAGCATGGCATTTCAACGGGCAGGCTTTCGGGTATAGTTGCACATCATGTTCCGGCTTACCTGCAAAAAAATCGCCTGCCCAGCTACGAAACCAACTGCGTAGAGGACTGGGAACAAAAGGTTGATGCCATTGTAGACGAAACTTTTAACGAAGATATGCGCCTCATCAGCGGGATCCCTCCTTGGTGCCAAATGTATTTCGACAGGCTTTCGGCCAAAGCAGCCGGTAAAAAGATAAAAGAGATTTTCCCAAACTTTAAGCTTTATGTTTACGGCGGGGTTAACTACGAACCTTACCGCGCCCGGATAGAAGAAAGTATCGGTTTCAAGATCGATTCGATAGAAACCTACCCCGCATCCGAAGGCTTCATTGCGTTCCAGGATTCACAAAAAGAAAAAGGTCTCTTATTATTGGTCGATTCGGGGATCTTCTACGAATTTATTCCTTCCGACGAGTATTTTAATGAAAACCCAACCCGCATCAATATTAAAGATGTAGAGCTGAATAAAAACTACGCGCTCATCATGAATACCAGCGCTGGTTTATGGGGCTATAGCATAGGCGATACTGTTAAATTTGTTTCAAAAGATCCGTATCGTATTGTCGTAACCGGCCGTATCAAACATTACATATCTGCTTTCGGCGAACATGTTATAGGTGAAGAAGTGGAGCATGCCTTGATGAGCGTGGCTAAAGAAGAAGGCATTGACGTAGTTGAGTTTACAGTTGCTCCTCAGGTAAACCCTCCGGCAGGACAATTGCCTTATCATGAGTGGTTTGTTGAGTTCGGCACAGAGCCGGCCAATCTTCAGGCTTTCGCCATAAAAGTAGATAAGGCACTGCAGAATAAAAATATTTACTATTTTGACCTGATTGAAGGTAACATTTTGCAACCTTTGGTAATCCAAAGCCTGCAAAAAGATGCCTTTATCAATTACATGAGAGCCGAAGGTAAACTTGGCGGCCAAAACAAAGTACCACGGCTATCAAACGACAGGAAGATTGCCGAAGGATTAAAGAGTTTTATAAAATAAAGATACTTGAGTAACCAAATAAAAAATATTGCCATCCTTGGCTCAACAGGCAGCATCGGCACACAAACACTTGATGTTATAAGGTGGAACAGCAATTTATTCAGGGCATTTTTGCTCACCGCACACTCTAATGCCGAATTGCTCATTAGCCAGGCTATCGAGTTTGTTCCTGAATATGTTATTATATGCGATCAAGGCAAATACCAGGAAGTCAAGAACGCCTTAGCGCATCTGCCTATACAGGTACTTGCCGGTCACCAGGCCATCATTGACACAGTAACTCATCCCGAAATTGAGGTTGTACTGACCGCCATGGTGGGCTTTGCCGGCTTAGAACCTACCATAGCGGCTATTAAAGCAGATAAAGACATTGCCCTGGCCAACAAAGAAACACTGGTTGTTGCGGGAGACATTGTAACGGCACTGGCTAAACAGCACGACATTAAAATATTACCTGTTGATTCCGAACATTCGGCTATTTTTCAATGCCTGGTTGGGGAAGATAACAACGCTGTTGAAAAACTGATCATTACCGCTTCAGGCGGACCGTTTCGCGGCCGTAGCCTCGACTTTTTAGCCAACGTTACACGCGAAGACGCGCTCAAACATCCCAACTGGGTAATGGGTGCCAAAATCACGATCGACTCGGCATCATTAATGAACAAGGGGCTTGAGGTTATTGAAGCCAAATGGCTGTTTGATGTTGAGGCAGATCAGATTGAAGTGGTAGTTCACCCTCAATCTATTATCCATTCGCTGGTGCAGTTCAGAGATGGATCAATTAAGGCGCAATTAGGCTTGCCGGATATGAAACTGCCGATACAGTATGCCCTTACCTATCCTGAACGGGTACAAACCGATTTCAAGCGCTTCAGCTTTACCGACTACGCTAACCTCACTTTTGAAAAACCGGACCTGAAAACTTTCCGTAATCTAAACCTGGCGTACGGTGCTTTAAAACAGGGAGGTAATATGCCCTGCATTATTAACGCGGCAAATGAAATAGCAGTTGCAGGGTTCCTCGATCGAAAAATTGGCTTTTTAACCATGAGCAACATCATTGAGGAGTGCATGCAGAAAATAAATTTCATTGCAAATCCTACCCTAACCGACTATTTGAATACTGACAAAGAAACACGCATCTTTGCGCAAAATTATATACAGCAATTGCCCTCAAAGGCATTACAATTTTAATATTACATAAATATAGATAATGAGTATAGTGATCATGGTGGGCCAGCTTATACTGGGCCTTTCAATTTTAATAATTCTGCATGAACTGGGGCATTTCCTGGCAGCGCGCGCCTTTGGCATTAAGGTAGAAAAATTCTACCTGTTTTTTGATGCCTGGAACGTGAGCCTGTTTAAATTTACATATAAAGGTGTTGAATATGGCATTGGCTGGTTACCGCTTGGTGGCTACGTTAAAATAGCCGGTATGATTGATGAGTCGATGGATACCGAGCAAATGGCTGGTCCGCCGCAACCATGGGAATTTCGTTCAAAACCAGCCTGGCAACGTCTTATTGTGATGCTTGGTGGGGTTACAGTGAATATCATATTGGGTATTTTAATATTCTGGGTGTTAACGATGCGTTTTGGTGATAGCTATATCCCTAATTCGGCTGCCAAATATGGTATTGTACCAGGCGAAGTTGGTAAAAAGATAGGGCTTCAAATTGGCGATAAGGTAGTTGCCATCAATGGTAAGCCCTTTGAGCGCTTTGATGACCTTACAAGCCCGCAGGTGCTATTGGATAACACTGTATTCACCGTATTACGCGGCACTCAAACTTTGCAGATCAGCATCCCCCGCACTATCCTGAACGATCTGAACGACCACGATATAGAAGGTTTTATCAGCCGCCTGCCACGTGCCAAATTTATGGTAGATTCATTGGACCCGGGAAGCAATGCTGTGAAAGCAGGTTTAAAAAAGGGCGACAGCATTGTAATGGCCAACAACCATCCGATTGTATTTTGGGACGAATTACAGGCCCAGCTGTCAGCCAATAAAGGTAAACAGGTTGAACTTGGTATAAGACGTAATCATGAACTGGTTACTTTGAAGGTCCAGGTTACACCCGAGGGCAAACTGGGCTTTTACCGTGCAAAAACTGATTTCCCGGATATCAAAACAATAAAGTATGGCTTTTTTGAAGCCTTCCCGATTGGAGCGCAAAGAGCCTGGGGAACTTTCAGGGACAACGCAAAAGGTATTGGTAAAATATTCAGGGGCGATGTTAACCCGGGCAAAGCGGTAAGCGGACCGGTTGCCATAGCGAACCTGTTTGGCGGTACTGTTGATTGGGTTCACTTTTGGACATTGGTAGGCTTCCTTTCAATGGTATTGGCGTTGATGAACCTGTTGCCTATCCCGGCGCTTGACGGCGGCCACGCGGTATTCCTGATCATTGAAATGATTAAAGGCAAACCATTGAGCGATAAGTTCCTTGAACGCGCCCAGATTGTAGGCTTTGTAATTTTAGTTACCCTGATGGTATTTGTTTTTGGTAACGATATCGTGAAGCTGGTAATGAAGAAGTGATTTAGAGATTAGTGATGGGAGGTTAGAGATTAGTTGCCTCCCAAGCATATGAAATAAGAAGGCCTTTCAACCACTGAAAGGCTTTCTTGTATTATATGAATTTATCAATCAATTGAATAGCTGTACAAATTAGAATTAGCTTTAAGCTTTGAGCATTCAGCTTTCAGCTTGTTTTTATACCGCCGGATCAGTTGGTTTCGGGCCTTCGTAATTATCGGAAGCGGTGTCAAAGGGTGATCTTTCATTTTTGAATACCGCTGCCGAGATCAGGCTCACTATAGCGCCGAAAATAGCGTATATAAACATTACACTTACTGTGGCGATAACCGCAAAATATTTACTCACCATACTTAAGGCGTTGTCTATTTGGTCTTGCGACAGGTTTCCTTTTGCTTCCATTTGCGCTCGAGAGGCAGTTAGGGCTTTATTAACCATTTCCGGACTTAATATCGCATAATACACATAAGTGAATACCGCAACGAAAACTCCTGTAAAAATCGCATATAAAAAACCGGATAAAAAGCCTTCCCCATAAGTAATATATCCGCCCAGTTGATCTTTGTATTCTTTTTGCGTTAACAGCAAAAAAGCGATAAAGGGCAAAAAGCTCAGGTATTTAAGGGATGAGTTGGGGTCAAGATCCAGAAACTGAAATGCGTAAGTTATAACTATTGAAGTTACCAGGTTTATTAACGCCCATTTCAGGGCTGGTTGCGACGGGCTCGCTTTTTTTACTTCCATGATATAGGTTATTTAGTGTTTGGTTAAAATTAACTAATTATCTTATATCATGTATATGTTTATTTTTTTACACAGGCAAACGCATTTTGAATATCAGCGTCGATACCTTTTATTAATATAACTACGGAAAAAGGTTATAATGTAGGTGAGCTATTAGCACCAAATGATAGTTGTTCTATGGATCGATCTGATAAAGGTTAAACACCCCTGCCCCTGTATTTGCAAATAACAGGTGCAAACATTCGGATGTGCTTAATTGCTGAAAAATATCAGTAGTGTTAACCCGGTAAAAACACAGCATGCTGATTATAAGACACTTAAATCTATATATTTAAAATGTGTTAACCCATGTTAACCCTGTTTAGATGCGTTTAACCTGGTTGTTACTCTGCATACTTGCTATAAAAAAACAGGCCTCCAAAATTTGAAAGACCTGTTTTTTTATGCGGTTAATCTTCTATTCAGGAAACAGCTCCCGCTGGTTCCCGCTTAAAGAAAGCTGCAAAAATTATCGATAAAACAAACAAAAATATAATGCTTATCCCTAACGACTGAATTTGCTGACCGATGGTAACCGTCCCTTCGGCATCAAAAGCTTTTTTCATTTCCACTATTTTTGCGTCAGCTTCTTTCTTTTCCTCCGGCTTTGTGGTTTCTTCCTTCAGTTTGTTAAGCGCGTTAACCATGGCCGCCTCCGTTTTTTGAACCATGTTGGGCTCAATCACTTTCGCAAACAGCTGATCTTTAATAACAAAAACCATTAGATACGATATAAAGAACATAATAAAAATCCCGGTGCCAGCCTGCCGCATGGTCCATAAGCCTCCTATTTTGGTTCGCAGGCTCAGTGAAAATAAAGCTGCGGCACTCAAAGGGAGCAGGTATGAAAACACTATTGAGCCAAAAGTAATTACCACTGCCGATTTAGCTAACGAAATCATAAAGTAAAAGTAAATAATGCTTATAGCTGAAATTACCAGCCCTAAGAATACTCCTTTGATCAATCCTTGTTTCTTTATCTTTTTATCTGTCTCTTCACTCATTTGGCGACTTTTGTTTACTTACTAAATGCAATTTGGGTTATTGAAAATTTACCAGGATTTCTAAAACTGCCATATCAAATTCTTTGTTGATGGCATTATCGGCAATCTCTTTTTTCTCTTCATTAGATGGATCGATGTTCTGGAAAAAGCACATCATCGGGTAAAACAGCTCTTTAAGCTCTGAATCTTCGGGGAGCGTCGTTGCCACCTTGTTGATTTCGGACACCGGGCTTTCAATCAGTATTTGATTGGCTATAACAGGCTCGTAAATGCGATACTCGTCCTGAAACTCATCCTCATCAACCAGTAAAAACTCCTTTAGGTAGTCTTCAAGCTCTGGTTCAATATCTTCGTCTTCGCACTCGTTAAGGTAAAGTAAAAGATTTAGGAGCTCGGTACCACGGTCAAGGGTTTCTTCTTCGATACTTTCCCACTCCGGTGTATCAAGATAATCTTCTTCCAGCTTTTTAACATCGGCACTAAAGAAGTTGATCATCAATAGGTCGAAGAAGATTTCACGAAGTTCTTCAACTTCCGGGTTCTCATCAAAAACCGCGTCAAGTTCATCTACTTTAGATAAAAAATCTTCGTCGGATGCAAATACATCAGCAAACTCGTCGGTTAACTCGGTTGCATCAAAACTATTGTATTTGGAGAAGGCCTCAAGCGCTGCTATAAAGGCGGTTTCTATTTTTGGATCGATCATAGGTATGTTATTTAAAGATTTGTTGATTGTTGTAAGTTAACAGTACTTTACCTTTTAAACGCTGCCCGATATAAGGCGAGTTTGCAGATTTAGATTTATTATTAGCTGCGGTATATTCCCATTCAGTATCTGTATCGAAAATTACGAGGTTAGCATTTTCTCCCTCAGCAATAACCGGCAATTCCACGCCTAATATTTCACGTGGATTGATGGCCAGTTTTTCAATTATCAGTTCAACCGGTAAGCCCGCCTTTAAAGCCAGCGCAAAGGCCGTTTGCAAGCCCACCATGCCATATTCGGCAACCTCAAACTCCACATCTTTAAATTCAATTTCGTGCGGGGTATGCTGTGATACTATGGCATCGATCGTGCCATCTTTTAAACCTTTTACCAACGCGGCAACATCGTCGGCTGTGCGCAGTGGTGGTTTAACTTTATATAAGCTGTCGAAGCCTAAAAGGGCTTCATCGGTTAGCACCAAATGGTGTGCGGCAACATCGCAGGTAACTTCAATACCTTTGCGTTTAGCTTCACGGATCAGCTCGACCGAACGGGCCGTTGATATGGTTGTAAAATGGATGCGTGATACAGTGTACTCCGCAAGATAAAGATCGCGCGCAACCATCAGTTCTTCGGCGAGAGATGGAATTCCCTTCATACCCAGTAGCGTACTGATCTCGCCCTCATTAACTTTTGCTTTACCAGCTATTGCTGTATCTTCCGGGTAAGAGAAAACCAAAGCATCAAAGCCCTGTGCATACAGTAAGGCCCTTTCCATTAAACCGGCATCCTGTACGGGCCGGTTGCCGTCTGTAAAAGCTTTAGCGCCGCTTTGATACATATCGTACATTTCGGCAAGGTCTTTTCCTTCGCGTTTTTGCGATATGGTACCTAAAGGATAAACATCAACCAAGTTACTTTTCGACCGGTTAAGCAAGTACTCCACCTCTGATTTGGAGTGTACAGGCGGCTGGCTGTTAGGCATCAGCGCTATGCCGGTAAAACCACCGGCGGCGGCAGCGATGGTACCAGACCGAAGGTCTTCTTTAGTTTCCATACCCAATTCGCCTATGTTGCAGTTAAGATCGAAAAAGCCGGGCGAAACATATTTACCTTCTGCATCAAACAGTTCGGCATCGGCATCAATATCGTCGGCTATGCGGGTAATAACGCCATTTTCAATTAAAATATCGGCAACTTGTTGATGAAAGGATGATCCGGGATCAAGAATAGTGGCTGATTTGATAAGCAAATTCATTAGCACTGCTTTATGTGTGGATTTGTGTCGATCTATCCCGCCTGAATAACGGCCTGTTGATCAGGTTTATAAAATCTGATTAACAATATTTCTGCAAGCAGGAAGATCAACGCCAAAATTATACAAAGTTTCCATAATTGTGTGCCAAAATTTGATTCGGCAACAACGCTTTTTAATGAACTGTTTCCTGCTGTTAATAAGGGTTTTGCATTTGGCAATAATTTTTCAAGATCGGTTGCTGTAAAATAACTCATGTCTGATTCGGCCCGGTTATCATTAAAAGCAAGCGCAGCTAATGTGCTGTCCTGTTTCTTCAACGAATAAATTCCGGGTTCACGTAACTGATCGGAAACATATAACAACGTAGTCCCCTCCTGCTGTTTTACATCGGGGATGATATTTTGATCGCCTTTGCTAAGTTTAAGCAGCTGCTTTTCGGTAGTTTGCACCGGTTGCATTTCAAAGCTTTCGTCAGCACCAAGGGTATAAAACAACAGTTGGTCATGTCCGCTTAACAAGGCCATTCTAAAAAGTACCGGCACAAACAGTGCATGCCTGGACAAATTGCTAAATTCTTCATTGAGTGGTACAGCACATATATATACATTTCCCTTTCCGCTGTTATAACCTTCCCAAAAAGGTTCGCCGGTAGCAAGGCTCATGAGACTTTCCTGTTTAGCACCGCTCTTGCTTAGTTGGTAATGTTTTTTCACCAAGGGCAGATCGGGGTTTTGCGGAAAGTTTTCAAATACATTCTTAAATACCTGACTCTGCCTGTTGATCGAAGCTACTTTTACGTCCTGGGTTATCAGTTTTTCGGGATAACCTGTGTTTAAGGACGATAAAAAGGTTTTATAATTTGTTAAATCAGCCTCGGCCGACGGGAATACAACCAGTGTCCCTCCTTTTGCCACATAAGTTTTCAGCTGTTGTGCCAGGCCGGTAGCTATAGTTTTAACATCACTGATAATAATTATGGGATAGGTATTAAGTGCTGCGTAATCAACATTGCCATCGGCTACCCGGGTTGCGCCAAAAAAAGCATCAGACGCAAAAACAGCTTTTAAGTAAAGATTAGGCGTACCTCCGTCAATTAGTAAAACGGGCATTTGCTGTTTTACATTAAAGCTGAAGTAAAACTGGTTATCAAATGTAACCGGGTTATCCTGTAGCTGAACCTCGCCTCGCTGCCATCCGGCTTTTAAACCCGAAAATGATAAGGTATCGCTTTGGATTTCACGGGCATTGATGCTGACACTGGCAAGCGCCTTTTGTTCGCCATTGATCAGGACTTTGAGCGGAATTTTCTCAGCCTTTTCTGCTGCATAATTGTGCAGGCGTACAACCAGTTTTTCACTTTCGCCCGGGCGGTGCACAGCGCTAAGCAGCCAAACCGAATCAACCGCCACATTGGGCAGGTTTCCGGCCTTGAGCTGAACAAGGTTAATGGAAATATTGCTATCAGCCTTAATCGGTTTATCATTTTTATTTTTTTGAAAATCTGAAATAATGAATACCGACTTAATGGTCCCTGCTTGATTTCCCAGCAAGTTTTCCTGCCTGTTGATCACCTGCTGCAGGTTCCTGCTTTGCGGACTTATCTTAACTGCGTCTATAGCGTCATTAAACTCATCGCGACTAAGCAATCGTTGATGTTTACCCTCAAAATCCTGTGTGAGTAGTTGAAAACGGTCGTTTATATTATAAGCCGAAGCAATTTCCTTAGCGCGGCGTTTAGCTTCATCAAGTAATGAGCCCTCGCGGTTAAGGGTTTCCATGGAGTAGGAATTATCCACAAAAACACTGACCACCTGCCGTTTACCCGCATTAGCATTTTGAGCGCCTGGAATAAACGGGCGGGCAAATGCCACTATCAGAAATAACAAAGTAAGCAGGCGCGAAGCCAATATCAATCGTTCTTTTAAATTACGACGCGATGCCTGCTGCTCCTGCACTTCTTTTAAAAACTGGACATTGCTAAAATAAACCTTCTTGTATCTGCGAAAATTGAACAGATGGATCACAATCGGGATAGCCAGGCTTAGCAACGCGAATAAAAAAGCAGGATATAAAAAATACATATTTTATATAGGTGGTTGTGCTATTTACAAATGTGGTGATTTTTTAAATATGCAGATGTGCAAATTTCAGATGTGCAGGTTTTAGCCAGGTTTATTCTTACATCTATGGATGTCTCCCCTTTCAAATCATGTTTAAATAAATATATTTGGTGCATACATCAATCTACTTTTAAAAAATGGAATACAGAAGATTAGGCGAAAGTAAACTAAGCGTATCGGCAATAACCTTTGGGGCATGGGCTGCGGGCGGCTGGATGTGGGGCGGCAATGACGACCAGGAAGCTATTGATGCCATGCGCGCGGCTTATGATCTTGGGATAACATCAATTGATACCGCTCCGGTTTATGGCCAGGGCAAGAGCGAAGAACTGGTTGGCCGGGCAATTAAGGACCTGCCGCGTGATAAAGTGCAGATCCTGACCAAATATGGTTTGCGCTGGGACTTGGCTAAAGGCGAATTCTATTTTAAAAGCAAGGATAACAACGGGAATGATATTGATGTTTATCGACATGCCGGTAAAGACAGCATTATTGCCGAGTGCGAAAGCAGTCTCAAGCGTCTTGGTACCGATTATATCGATTTATACCAGATCCATTGGTCGGACAAAACAACGCCCATTGACGAAACTATGGAGGCCATCCTGCGCTTACAGGAACAGGGGAAAATCCGCGAGGCAGGCGTTTGTAATTATGATGTAAGTCAAATGCAAATAGCTGCCAAAACTATTAAACTCGCTGCAAACCAGGTCCCGTTTAGCATGGTAAACCGCGCTATTGAAGATGAGCTAATTCCTTATTGCATCGAAAACAGGAAAGCAATATTAGCTTATAGTCCCCTTGAGCGTGGTTTATTAACCGGTAAAATGAAACCCGGCCAAAATTTTGGTGAAGGCGATCACCGTGCGGGTGTTAAGTACTTTAAGGATCAAAATATTGAGCGTACCGACGCCTTCCTTGCCAAAATAAAACCATTGGCCGATGAAAAAGGTGCAACTCTGGGGCAATTAGTTATCAGATGGACGATCAATCATCCGGGTATAACCGTTGCATTGGTTGGCGCCCGTAATGCAGAGCAGTCTATTCAAAATGCAAAGGCTATCAACATCCATATTAATGGCGAGGAAATGGAGTTTATCAATAACCAGTTAAGTGATTTAGTGATTGTAGATTAAAATCAAGGACTTCCCTATCTTCCATTATGAAAAAATCGTTGCTATTCTTCCCTTTAATACTGACGTTAAGATTATCTGCACAAAACGCCCAGCCAATCCATCAAAAAGCTATTTTAATAGATACGCATAACGATGTTATTTCAAACGAGCTGATAACCAAAGTTGATTTAGGCAAACATCAAAGCGAAGGTAATTTCGACCTTGTTCGTGCTAAAGAAGGCGGACTTGATGCGCAGATCTTTTCTATCTGGTGCGGCGAAAGTTATGGTAAGGGAACTGCCTTCGCCTTTGCTAACCGGGAAATTGATTCGTTGTACGCGCTCATCAAGCGTAATCCTGATAAAATAGCTTTAGTGCGCAATACCAAAGAACTTAAAAAAGCTGTGGCCGGTAAAAAGCTGGCAGCGTTGATTGGTGTTGAAGGCGGGCATATGATCGAAGACAGGATGGATTACATTGACAGTCTGGCTAAACGAGGGATGCGCTATCTTACCCTCACCTGGAATAACAGCACTTCATGGGCAACTTCGGCACGTGACGAGGTTACTAAAAAGGATAGTTTGAAACATTTAGGACTTACGGACTACGGTAAACAAATAGTAAAGCATCTGAACGATCTTGGCGTTATGGTTGATGTATCGCACGTGGGTGAACGTACTTTTTATGATGTGCTTGCTACCACCACAAAACCGGTTATCGCTTCGCATAGCTGTGCTTACAATATTGATCCTAACCGCCGTAATTTAAAGGATGAGCAACTGAAAGCGCTGGCCAAAAATGGCGGTGTTGTATGCCTAAATTTTTACAGTGCTTTTGTTGACAGTGCTTATGCGTCCAAAGTGCTTAAGTTCCAGATCCAGCATAAAGTTGAACTTGATTCACTTATCAGGGTTTATCATGATGTAGATTTAGCGAATATCAGGATAAATGCGATGTACAAAACTGAATCGGATAAGCTCAGGCCGCCGCTCGAACTGCTGACCAAACATATCGACTATATAGTAAAACTGATAGGTGTTGACTATGTAGGTATAGGCTCTGATTTTGATGGTGCTGAATCTTATCCGCTGGGTTTGGATAGTGTTGCGGATTACCCTAAAATAACTGAGGAACTGCTAAAACTGGGATATAAACAAAGAGATATTGATAAAGTATTGGGGGGAAATGTGATGCGGGTACTTGCTGCCAATACGGGCAAATGATGTCACTTTGTTGACGAAATGCGCTTTGCCTTATGCGCCTAAAATCGTAAATTCGCAACTCATTTATAATAAAATGTCTCAAGAAACTGAACACGTAAAATGCCTGATCATTGGATCTGGCCCTGCAGGTTATACTGCGGCTATATATGCTTCCCGTGCTGATCTTAAACCAGTTATGTATACCGGCTTATTAGCCGGCGGTCAGCTTACACAAACTACCGAAGTTGAAAACTTTCCGGGCTATCCGCAAGGCATTATGGGCCCCGAACTGATGGAAGATTTCCGCAAGCAGGCCGAGCGCCTGGGTACTGAAATTCGCTTCGGATATGTTAGTTCTGTTGATTTTTCAAGTTTACCACATAAAGTAGTAGTTGATGATGTAAAAACCATTACTGCTGATACTGTTATTATCTCAACCGGTGCTTCGGCTAAATGGCTTGGTCTGGAGTCTGAACAAAAATACAGCGGCTTTGGTGTTTCGGCCTGTGCTGTTTGCGATGGCTTCTTTTTTAAAGGCCAGGATGTGGCTATTGTTGGTGCCGGTGATACTGCTGCCGAAGAAGCTACTTATTTAGCTAAACTGGCCCGTAAGGTATACATGATCGTTCGCAGGGATGAGTTCCGCGCTTCAAAAGCAATGGTTCACCGCGTATTGAATACGCCGAACATTGAAATTTTATATAACACCGAAACTAAAGAAATTTTAGGCGATGGCCAAAGTGTTACCGGCGTTAAGGTAATCAACAACCAAACCAATGCCGAAACCGATCTTGACGTTACCGGGTTCTTCGTGGCAATCGGCCACCACCCAAACACTGATATTTTTAAAGGATGGTTACATATGGATGAAACCGGCTATATCATCACTCGTCCCGGTTCAACCGAAACCAACGTTGAAGGCGTATTCTGTGCCGGCGATGCACAGGATCACATTTACCGCCAGGCTGTAACAGCAGCAGGCACTGGCTGCATGGCCGCCATCGACGCCGAGCGTTACCTGGCTGCCAAAGAACACGTAGTGACGGCTTAAGTTAAGTGATTAGAGATTGGAGATCAGAGATTAGTTGGTTTCTTACGCTCATAAAAAGCGATAGGTATATAACGACCTATCGCTTTTTTGCTTTTAATCATTTTACCCCGTTGCCGTGTCCTCACGGCAACTAATGCGCTTCAAAGTAATGCATGGATGTTGTCGTGGGACTTTCCTAAGGTTAGATTGACGGATTATTGGAATCTTAGTGGATTCCGATAGTAAGTTCATCAAGCACTTAATCAACCGTCCTACAAGTGAACTAATATTTTACATTCCAAAACTTTTTATATTTTTTTAAAAAGTTCTATCTTACGGCTCACACTAACCTGTTTGATAAATTATGTATAAAAAGGCTTCTTTAATACTGCTTGCCATGCTTGCAGTGTGCACCACAACTGTGAACGCGCAGGATACCAACCCAAACCTGGGTATTATCCCCGCTCCTGTTTCGTTAAAAAAAGTTCCTGGCCAATTTATTTTGAGCCAGGAAACTACTATTCAGGCGGATACTCCTTCTAACAAAGCCGTAGTATTTTTTAAAGATTACCTTGCCAATAACCAGGCTTATAATAACCCCGTTGTTGCTAAAAGCGGCAAAGCGACAAACATTATAACCCTTACAACTGCCGGCACCGATGGTTTACCTGCCGAAGGTTACCGTTTAACAATTACACCGCAACAGGTTATTGTAGCAGGCAAGGGTGCCGGGTTATTTTATGGCGTACAAACCCTGCTTCAGTTAATGCCTGCCGAACATGTTGCTACCATTAAGCTGCCATGTGTTCAGGTTGAGGATTATCCGCGTTTTGGCTACAGGGGGGCCATGCTTGATGTTGGCCGCCATTTTTTTGGAGTGGAGATGGTTAAAAAATACATTGACCTGTTAGCTGCCTATAAACTCAATACCTTTCACTGGCACCTTACTGAAGATCAGGGCTGGCGTATTGAGATAAAGAAATATCCAAAACTCACCCAAATCAGCAGTATGCGCGCGCAAACACTGATCGGTGGTTACCGCGACCGTACCCCGCAGCAGTTTGACAATACCCCTTATGGCGGCTTTTATACACAAGACCAGATCCGCGAGGTAGTAAAATATGCCGCGGACAGGTTTGTTAATATAGTACCCGAAATTGAAATGCCTGGCCACTCGCAAGCGGCGCTTGCTGCTTATCCGGAATTGAGTTGTGATCCCGGCAAAACTTATAAGCCTGCCGAAACCTGGGGTGTTTTCCAGGACATTTATTGTCCTAACGAAAAAACCTTTGCTTTTTTACAGGATGTTTTAACCGAGGTGATGGAGTTGTTTCCGAGCAAGTATATTCATATTGGCGGTGACGAAGCACCCAAGGACGCCTGGAAAAAATCGGCTTTTTGCCAGCAATTGATCAAAAAGTTAAAACTAAAAGACGAGCATGCGTTGCAAAGCTATTTTATACAACGGATTGAAAAGTTTGTAAATTCCAAAGGCCGCAGTATCATAGGCTGGGATGAGATTTTAGAGGGCGGCCTTGCTCCTAACGCCACAGTAATGAGCTGGCGCGGTGAAGACGGTGGTATTGCTGCCGCGCAACAAAAACATGATGTGATCATGACACCCGGAAGCAACGGTTTATATATCGACCACGGTCAGGGCAAACCAAGCCAGGAACCATTAAGCATTGGCGGCAACGAACCACTTACGAAAATTTATAGCTACAACCCAACCCCAGCTGTATTATCGCCCGAGGAACAAAAATATATCAAAGGTGTGCAGGCCAATTTATGGACGGAGTATGTGGCGACAGATGCTAAAGTTGAGTTTATGCTACTGCCGAGACTCCTGGCTTTATCGGAAGTAGCATGGTCGCCGTTGGCTAACAAAAATTATACTGATTTTGCCGATACACGTTTACCAGGCCATCTGGCATGGCTGGATAAAAATGGTTTTGATTACCATGTACCAACAGCTATCGGCGCAAAAGATACTGTGATAATAGGCAATAAGTTGACCGCCGTATTGAAACCCTCAGTTGAAGGAGCTAAAGTTCATTATACTATTGATGGTTATACGCCACGCGAAACAGACCTGATTTATACTATTCCTTTAAATTTGGATGTACCCCTTGACCAATACCGGGAGTTGCAAACCATTGTAATAACCCCCTCGGGCAAGCGAAGCAATGTAACCCGCACATTGGTTTATAATAAAGCGCCAATGGCTGCCGTTAATTATACAGGCACGGCAACCGGTGTTAAATACCAGGTTTATCCGGGACTTTACACCAGCACTAACCAGCTTGGTATTATGCCGGCCGATAGCGGTGTAAGCAAAACCTTCAATACGGCCGATCTGAGAAAAAATAAAGGTAAATACGGTGTTATTTATTCAGGATTTATTAATATTGATACCGATGGCGTTTATAGCTTTGCAACATCATCGGCAGGTGGTTCGGTATTATTGATTGATGACCAGCCCGTAGTTGACAATGACGGAAAACATACCATGACTGAAGAGATGGGTGCCGTGTCGTTATTAAAAGGCTACCATAAAGTAACTGTAAAATATTTTGACCAGGGAACCGGGTCTGTGGCGTTAAAGGTATTTATTACCGCACCGGGCAAAACAAAAGCCGAGTTAACACCAGATACATTGTATAACTAAAAGTTGAATCATAAAAAAATATGACTAACAGGTTTTACCTTTTTGTGCTTGCGATAAGCGCATTAATGGCAGGATGCGGCGGTGCGGATAACAAAAAGCCTGCCGCTTCCCCGGCACCTAAAAAGCCGGAATTGATGGCACCTTTCAGGTTTCACAAACTGATAGAGGTATCGCCAGGGCAAAGCTATGATGTTTTGAGCTGGGGTCGTGGTTCTGAAGAAGCCGGAGCGTTCATGATATTACATTCAGATTCATCGGCCATAAAATATACCACAACAACCGGTGATTTAGATGGTGCTATTATTGACGTTTACAATTCAGATATGGATGTGGATGGTAACCCGGAAATCCTGATCCAGGCAAAATCAAAAGATACAACTAATTATACATCCATCTACGCTTTTGAATTTAACGACAATAACAGCAAGCCTAATAAGCTCGATTTTCCAAGATTAACCAGTTCACAGCGTAAAGGCTACCGTGGTAACGATAATTTCTATATCAGGGATGGTAAGTTGATGCGGGAATTCCCGATATTTAGTGGCACTGGCAAAGAGGCAAAGCCTTCAGGAGCTAAACGCCAGTTGGAGTATGGTTTACGCGGAAATGAGTTTACCGTAAAACAGCTGAGTAAAGATTCGACCGATGTAAAGCAACCGGACAATCAACCCTCCAAAACTGAAGAAAAAAAATCATCGGATAAACAAAGTTCATCTTCGTCGTCAAAATCATCTAAGAAAAAGCATAAAAGACATAGAGGATAATTTAGTTTGCGTTACAAACGCAAACCCAGGTTAAGCACTCGTTACAAACGAGCGCAAGTCAAAAAGGGGAATAGTAAACGCGCTATGATGAGCTACACATCATGGCGCGTTTTTTCTAATCTCCAACCTCTAATCACTAAGGTCATGTCTGTATCACTCCTACATTAAATACCTTTTCAATAGGCGCGTGATTAGCGGCCTCGATACCCATGGATATTACTTTACGGGTTTCGAGCGGGTCAATGATCCCATCAACCCAAAGCCGGGCAGCGGCATAATATGGGGTTGTTTGAGCGTTATATCTGTCGGTAATTTGCTTCAGCAATTCGGCTTCTTTTGCTGCATCTACCTCTTCGCCTTTGGCTTTGAGGCTTGCTTCCTGAATTTGTAATAGAGTTTTCGCTGCTTGTCCGCCGCCCATTACCGCAATTTTGGCCGACGGCCAGGCATAGATCAATCGTGGATCATAGGCTTTGCCACACATGGCGTAATTGCCTGCCCCGTAACTATTGCCTATAACAATGGTAAATTTAGGCACAACGGAATTTGCTACTGCGTTCACCATTTTTGCACCGTCTTTGATAATACCGCCTTGCTCCGATCGGCTGCCTACCATAAAACCGGTAACATCCTGCAAAAAGACTAATGGGATCTTCTTTTGATTACAGTTCATAATGAAACGTGTGGCTTTATCTGCCGAATCAGAATAGATCACTCCGCCAAACTGCATCTCACCTTTTCTTGATTTGATCACCTTACGCTGATTAGCTACAATCCCTACGGCCCATCCGTCAATACGGCCTAAACCGCAAATGATAGATTGCCCGTAGCCATCTTTATAAGGTTCAAATTCTGATTTATCCAACAAACGGAGTATGATTTCCTTCATATCATAGGCCTTTTCCCGGTTATCGGGCAGTATGCCATAAATTTCTTTTTCGCTAAGTTTTGGAGCAGATGACGGGATTCTATCGAAACCGGCTTTAGTATAATTGCCCGTCATGCTCATGATATTGCGGATGGAATCAAGAGCGGCTTGATCATTAGGCTGCTTATAATCGGTGACACCTGAAATTTCGCAATGGGTGGCGGCACCGCCAAGTGTTTCATTATCCACATCCTCGCCAATGGCCGATTTTACGAGATATGACCCAGCCAGGAAAACCGAGCCTGTACCTTCCACTATCATGGCCTCATCGCTCATGATTGGCAGGTATGCCCCTCCTGCTACGCATGAACCCATAATAGCAGCTATCTGGATAATTCCCATACTGCTCATGATAGCATTATTGCGAAAAATGCGGCCAAAGTGTTCTTTATCTGGAAAGATCTCGTCCTGCAAAGGCAGATAAACACCAGCCGAGTCGACAAGATAGATGATAGGTAACTTGTTTTCAATGGCTATCTCCTGGGCACGGAGGTTCTTTTTTGCTGTTATCGGGAACCAGGCCCCTGCTTTTACGGTGGCGTCATTAGCCACAACAACACATTGTCTGCCCGATATATACCCGATACCACAGACAACACCTCCGGATGCGCAGCCGCCATGTTCGGCATACATCCCATCGGCTACAAAAGCGCCGATCTCCAGCCATGGTTTATCTTTATCAATAAGGGAAGCCACCCGTTCGCGGGCCAGCATTTTTCCTTTTTCTTTTTGTTTGGCTGCGGCTTTTTCACCACCGCCCTGGTATACTTTGTTAAGCCGGGTGTTTAGCTCATAAACAAGCTGCTTATTAATATCTTCATTTTTATTGAATTCGATATTCATAATTGGTTTTAGATAGGACAGGTAATTTAGAAAATTTCCTATCTAAAAAGGGAATTGCAAACGGTTTTGTTTTAAAGAGATAAAACCTGTATCAGTTTGCAGTATAAAGTTGGCAGCAGACAGTTTAATCAGCTGATAAAACTATGCTACAAACTAAGACTTTTGATTTAAATCTTCGAACTTAAGGCTAAGTAAGGTTTCTATCCTTAAACCATACATCATCTGGTTTGGCGTTGAAATTATCCATCAGGTTTACCAGCTCTATCGGATCACCCGAAGTAAGAATCAGTTCGCGATTGGTTTGCTTCAGAAAACGTTGTTCAACCATTACATCCATTTGTTTAAGTAACAGGTCGTAAAAGCCATTGACGTTGAGCAAACCGATAGGATGATTATGCAAACCTAATTGCAGCCAGGTTAATACCTCAAAAAATTCTTCAAGGGTACCCAAACCTCCGGGAAGTGTGATGATACCCTCACAAAGGTCATTCATCATTTGCTTGCGCTGGTGTATATTTTCAACAATATGCAGCTCGGTTAAACCGGTATGCCCAACTTCCTTATCCATTAAAAATTGAGGAATAATGCCTATGGCTTTACCTCCCCGACTTAAAACAGCATCGGCTATCAAACCCATAACGCCAACTTTGCCGCCACCGAAGACAAGGGTGATATCACGGCTTACCATTACCTCAGCCAGTTGTTCAATAGCTTGTTTCAATAAAGGATCGCCGTTAAAATTGGCGCCGCAGAATACGCAGATAGATTTCATTTTGGATTAGTGATCAGAGGTTGGAGATCAGAAAGATCGCAGATAAGAAGTGTTAAAGATTGGAGATTAGCATTTCAAACCAACCTCCAATCTCTAACCGCTAAAAACTACCTGCTGGTATAGTTAGGCGCTTCTTTAGTAATAGTAATATCGTGCGGATGGCTTTCGCGCATACCGGCAGCAGTGATGCGTACAAATTTAGCACGTTGCAGATCTTCGATATTAGCGGCACCACAATAGTGCATACCAGCACGTAAACCACCTATATATTGAAATATCACTTCGGCCATACTGCCTTTAAACGGTACACGACCAACAATACCTTCAGGTACCAGTTTGGTTACCACGTCGGTTTCGTCCTGGAAATAACGGTCTTTTGAACCTTTAGCCATCGCTTCAACCGAACCCATGCCACGGTACGATTTAAATTTGCGGCCTTCGTATATAATAGTTTCGCCGGGCGATTCTTCAACACCTGCAAACAATGAGCCTGCCATAATAGAGCTTGCACCGGCAGCTATAGCTTTAACAATATCGCCGGTTTGTTTAATACCACCATCGGCTATTACCGGAACGCCCCGGCCTTCGAGTGCCTTGGCGCACTCATATACCGCATATAATTGTGGTACACCTACACCGGCAATGATACGTGTGGTACAAATAGATCCCGGGCCTATACCTACTTTAACCGCATCAGCACCGGCATCGGCAAGTGCGATGGCAGCATCGCCCGTTGCAATGTTGCCGGCAATTACCTGTAGGTTAGGATAGAGTTTTTTAACTGCCTTAACCATATCAATAACTCCTTTTGAATGGCCGTGCGCTGTATCTACCGTAATTACGTCAACACCGGCATTAACCAGGGCGGTTACCCGGTCAATGTTATCGGCGGCTACACCAACGGCTGCACCAACACGTAAACGACCGTATTCGTCTTTACAAGCGTTAGGGAAGTTTTTAACTTTCTGAATATCTTTATAAGTGATGAGGCCTACCAGTTTCCCATCTTTATTCACAACTGGTAGTTTCTCAATTTTATTGCTTTGCAGTATGTTGGCAGCGTCAACAAGGGTGGTACCTGCAGGTGCGGTGATCAGGTTGGTTTTGGTCATTACTTCGCTCACAGGAACGCTCATATCTTTTTGGAAACGAAGATCACGATTGGTGATAATGCCTTTCAGGTTATGATCGGCATCAATAACCGGGATACCGCCAATGCTGAATTCCCTCATGATCTGGAAAGCGTCTGCAAGCAAGGCATCTTCCAGTAAAGTTACCGGGTCCTGGATCATACCGCTTTCTGAGCGTTTAACCTTACGCACCTCGTCGGCCTGTGCCTGTATGGTCATGTTTTTGTGTAACATACCTATACCACCTGCCTGTGCAATGGCAATAGCCAGATCAGCCTCGGTAACGGTATCCATGGCCGCCGAAATGATAGGAATGTTTAACCGGATGCTTTTAGTTAAGTAAGTACCGGTATTCACTTCGCGCGGTAACACTTCTGAATAAGCCGGGAGTAGTAAAACGTCGTCGTAAGTTAATCCTTCGGCAACAAATTTTGATGGGTCTAACTGCATAGCAAATAATTATTTTGGAGTTATTATTTGCCGGGCAAAGGTAATAAAATATTTCGGACTTCGGAATTTCGATTTCGGATTTATTTAAAATTGCCTTGGGATGATAATTCCGGATTTGAGATTTCTGATGTTCGATTTTGGATTTTATAATTGGCATTCAATAATTTAGATTTGGGATATTCGGCCTCCAAAGCGGGCGGTCCGAACATTCCAAATCTAAAATAAAAACAAATCCGAAATCGAACATCCGAAATTCGAAATCAAAATAATCCGAAATCGAACATCCAAATTCCGAAATCAAAAATTAATATTTCCCTACAATCACTTTATAAAACTGATCGAAGTTGAAATAAGTATTGGCCAGTTGGATCAGCTTATCTGAAGTTATGTTTTTTACAGTTACTGTGTACCTGTCATAATAATCGTAATCCAAACCTGCAAAATAGATGGTTTTGAACTTGTCGGCATGTGAAAACACATTTTCCAAACTACCTAATAATGAGCCTAACATATAATTGCGTACCAGGGAAAGTTCTTCTTCCGGTACCAGTTCGGTTCTCAACAGGTTCATTTCTTTTTCAATTTCGCCAACCGCCGGCTTGCAAACATCTGCACCAACCTCTGTCGCTATAAAAAATGATCCGCCCTGCTTAAATGAGGCCAGCCCCGAGCCTATACCATACGTATACCCTTTATCCTCGCGGATATTAGCCATTAGACGTGATCCAAAATAACCACCGAATACCGTATTTAAAACCTGTAACGCCTGGAAGTCCTCATGCGAACGGTTGATGATAGGCGTACCTATCCGGATAGCCGATTGCAAAGCTTCCGGTTTCTCTGTAAAATAAAATAACTCGGTAGCTGCTTTTATCTCGGGTTGGGTTGTAACAGCCGCGGTTGGGCTGTTTTCCCAGTTTTTATCAAATGTATCAGTAAGCAATGTTAGCGTTTCCGGCTCAACCTTACCCGCTATAACGATAGTGCAATTGGAAGGCTGATACATTTTTTTGTAATGTACCAGCATATCATCACGCTGGAGGGTTTGATAGTCGGTCATCTCGGCAGCATATCCAAAAATGGTAGTTCCATAAACAGCCCTGTTAAATGCCCTGCGGGCCACCACATCATTTTTTTGCAGGCTAACCTGCAATTTTTGTTGTTGGTTGCGCTTAAAAGTTTCCAGTTCCTTTTCCGGAAAAATGGAATTATTCAGGATATCGGCAATAACCGGTAAAGTATGGTGCAGGTGCTTGTTTAAGCTATACAGTGTTACCTGCGAGTTTTCGTATCCATAGTCAACCTGTAAAAAGGCGCCGTAAAAGTCAATTTTGTCAGCAATTTGCGCAGCTGTTAAAGTTGTAGTGCCATCGGTAAGCATGGAGTTTACGGCCATATTAAGCAATGGCTTCGCCGGATCAAAGCTTAGGTTACCGAAGATCCACTCAATACGCACCAGCTCCTGGTCGCCGGAGTTAAAGCAAAAAATGTTGCAGCCATTGCTGAGTTTCCTGTGCTCCGGCCTAATCAGATTAATATTATCGATAGCCCTGAATTCGGGGGCTAATTTTCTGTTGATCATATGTATATTGTTAGTCTGAATCAGAATTTGCAGAATTTTTTAATTTTCAGAATGTAATTTCAAATTCAGCAAATTCTTAAATTCTGTAAATTCAGATTCAAGACGATTTATTTCTCCGCCAAATAAATAAGTGTTGATGAATTATCTTTTCTGAACAGTTTATTGGCTTGTGCTTTTACTTGAGCAGCGCTTACAGCAAGATATTTTGCTGTTTCATGGTTAATCAGGTCAGCATCGCCCAGCAATTCAAATGAGGCCAGGTTCATGGCCTTATCCAATAGTGACATTTCTGAAAAGATCATGGTTGATTCGGTTTTGTTCTGAACTTTAGTAAGTTCATCTGCCGGGATTTCCTCAGCTTTTATTTTCTCCAGTTCCTCCCATAATGCAGCCTCCGCTTGTTCAATGCTGATGCCTTCAAGCGGCTTGCCTTCTAATACAAACATGCCTTTATCCAAACTGCCGGTGATGTAAGCATGTACCTCACTAAAAATCTGCTTTTCCTTGATCAGCGATTTATATAGCCGTGATGAATTGCCCCGGGAAAGAATATCCGAGAGCAGTTCAACCGCATAGTAATCTTCATCTGTACGTGTACCCATCTGGAAAGCTATGTACACATCATTAAGCGGTACTTTGGCAACAACAGTTTCGCGCCGGGCCTCCTGTTGTTCAGGTTCCCGGGGAAGGTTGCGGTGATATTTTTCGCCGGCCGGGATCGGGGCAAACCATTTTTCGGAAAGCTCTTTTACTTGCTCGGTAGTCACATTACCGCCTACCACCACAATAGCGTTTTGAGGATTGTAATGTTTTTTGAAGAAAGCTTTTACGTCTTCAATTTGCGCATCTTCGATATGTTTGATTGTTTTACCAATGGTTGCCCAGCGATAAGGGTGTTTTTTGTAAACCAGCGGACGAAGCTTTAGCCAAACATCGCCGTAAGGCTGATTTAAGTACCGCTGTTTAAACTCCTCTATAACTACGTTACGCTGCACCTCAAGGCTTTTTTCGCTAAAAGCAAGGCTCAGCATCCGGTCACTCTCCAGCCAAAATGCGGTTTCCAGGTTGGCAGATGGTAAGGTAATATAATAGTTGGTGATATCGTTGCTGGTAAAGGCATTATTTTCGCCTCCTACCCTTTGCAGTGGTTCGTCATAAACAGGTATATTGACAGAGCCGCCAAACATGAGGTGCTCAAACAAATGGGCAAACCCGGTTTGTTCCGGATCTTCATCGCGTGCTCCAACATCATATAAAATGTTAAGCACGGCCATTGGCGTTGTGTTGTCTTCATGTACAATAACCCTAAGGCCATTGTCAAGTGTAAATCGGTTGAATTTAACCATGTATCTATTAAATTGTTAATACGGATAGCAAATGTATAACTTTTGGTGACATTGAAAGTGAATGCCAGAAATGAACAGGTGTTTTAGGTTACGTATCGGCATTTATTTACTTTTAAGCTATAATGACCCGCGACGAACTCACAAAAAAAATAGCGAACACCATTGGCAAGCTTAAGGTACTTGAATTGAGCCGTATTTTAACCGGGCAGCAATTTAATTTGCATGATCTGATTGACATTACCTTTCACCCCGATAAGCCTCTCGCCTTCCGTGCGGCCTGGCTGCTTGAAAATATGTTTTTGAAGGATGCTAATGTTTTTACCGGCAACCTGCAATATTTTATTGAACGATTGCCACAGGTTACCAATCCCGGCTGCCAGAGGCATTATGCTAAAATACTGATGCACGCCACCGAAGAAAAGGAACACTCCCCGGTAAAGCAAAAACTCAACAGCCTTGATCTTGAACCCGCTGTTGAGCAGCTTTTTGACTGGATGATAGATCCAAAAGTTAAAATAGCGGTGAAAGTATTTGCTGGTTGGGCATTGTTTAATTTGCGGCACCGTTACACCTGGGTGGCCGATGAGCTACCGGCCCAGCTTGAATTTTTAATGCGTAATGGTACCGCGGCTATTCAGTCGGCAGGAAAAAAAATGATGAAGGAATTGAGACCTAAGCCTCTCTAATCCCCCCAAGGGCAAACTTTTAAAAGTAGGCTATTATATTAAAAGCCAAAAGCCGCCAACAAATATCCCGCTGTCCCTACAGAAATATTTGTCACCGACTTTTAACTTAAGACTTTCGACTTATTTACGCCGTTGGCCTGTCGTCGCCGTGCAGGTTATGGCTTACCTGCCCGTGATGTAATTTGGCAGCTAACGCTGATGAGCTATCATCGGCATAAGTACCATAAGCATTTACCAGCACTCCTTTTAAGTTATATTTTGATGATGATACAGCGTATACTATCGACATATCCGATGGGTTACTTGGACCTTCAAAGCGATAAAACTCATCGATCTCAAAGTCATCGGCTGTCATCCTGATATCTTTTTCTTTATCATCAATAGTATCGCCATCAAGGCTAAGGTTGGCCGTATATCCCCTCTTCATGAGGTCATTAGTGGCATCCACTAAGGTTTCATAATTTTTCATGGTGATGTTTTTGTATAGGTAAACCAGAAGATGAGTTCATTGATCACCTTCGTATAATATATAACTGTAAAAGCAACTAACTTGTTTGAAGCAGGAGAATAAAAAAGTCCGGTTGCCACAGGCAACCGGACTTAAACTAACAAATGAAAATTCTCCCGTTCGGGGAAAGGTTATTCTATGCTTACTGGGCTTTGGCCAGCCAGAATGAAGCATTTAAATGAAATGACGAATGCGAAGTATATCCTGATGGTGCATCGCCCGACCAGCCATTAAACAGGTTATCGCCGGTATCACCTGTACCGTCATCAGCGTCCGAGCTGTCACCGATCCAAACAACACGACCGCTTCCATAGGTTGCCAATAATGCCATAGCATTGGCATTGCCACCATTGGTAGCGCTGTTACGCCAGAATAACCCCTGTACGCTTGAGTTGTTGGCCGGGAACAAGGTTGCTGTCGAACCATCGTAGAAAGCCATTTTTGAAGCAGTACCTGCCGCACCGTTCAGCACTTTTTGCGCATCAGCATTAGAGCCGGTATATACATTGGTTGACGGGCTTTCGCTGATATCAACATAATTTACGCTAAAGCCGAATGGGTTGTTGTTATTGATACCGTTGTTGGTCATCAAGTCATTCCAAACCCTTGGCGAATCATAGCCATCGCCATCACGGTCTGACGGATTGTAACCATTAGCATCGGTACCTGCGGTTGTTGCCGCCGTATGATCAGCTATCATGAATAAACCACCACCGTTAGCCACGAAGTTCATCAAAGCAGTTTTCTCGGCAGCCGTAAACAAGCGGTTAGGTTCGCAAACCACAAATACATCGTAGTTGCTCAAATCCTGTGCACCGCCGCCGCCATAGGTAATAGCTGTGCCTACAGGCAGTGATTCAACAAGTTCTCCGCGTTTTACCAGTTCTACAGCCCATGCTGAAAGAGCGCCTTTCCAATAAGTTTCTGTAGTAGATGAAGTAATACCTGTGTATGAAGGAGTAGGAATACGTTGAGCTTTAGTTTCGGTAGTTGTACCGCCGGTATAAATTGCAACCTGCTCAGTGCCGTCTGCATCTATTTGCCAGTCGGCGCTGCCTGCATTTTCAAGGTGACTTGCATCAAACAGGAATTTTTTGCCTGTAAGTACAGTCCCCCCGCCTGTACCGCCGCCGCCGTTATCATTAATGGTGATATCATCAATATTGATACGGTTGGTGCCGCCGGATAATTTACGGATCTCTAAACGTACAGTACCGGTTTGTGTAAGTGTAAATGTAGATACTGTTAATGTTGATGTAGTGGTAATTGTCGAACCGGATTGCGTCCAGGACGATCCTCCGTTAACAGAATAAAATAGTCCCCAGGTGCTTGGGCTGTCGCTGCCATAGGTAGCACTTTTGATGGTAACCGTGCTGATGCCGGTAGTAACATCAAACAGCATAGTAATTTTACCGGTGTTGCGGATACGGGCACTCCATGAGCCCGCTTTTTGGTCGGCAGAGAGATTGCCGATCAGGGCATCGTACATATTCCATGAATTGCCGGACAGGGTAACATTGTCGCCGCTTGATGAACCGGTTGGCGATACATCATAAGCAGTTTTTGGGCTGGTTGCGCCAACTTCGAAACCCTGTGTTAAGGATACAGCTAAGGTTTTAATTGTTTTTGTACTGGTTGCAGTTTGATCAGCATCTTTCAATGCAGGCATCTGGCCATTTTTCTGACAACTTGCCAGCATGCCGGTTGCGGCAGCGGCCAATACCCACATACGTAGATTAGTAAGTTTTAGCATAATGATTTTTTAGGTTTTAATGTATAAGTTAATAATGTTAAATTATACGGTAAAACTGTACAAAAGTTAATTCCTAATCATTGCTATTTCATTAACTTATTGTTAAGTAAACCTTGTAATCCGGATTTTACATTTCAGGTTAAGTGCACCAATTCAAGAGAGGAATATTATGGAACACTGCACAATTTTGTCAAACACTGATTATCAATTATTAAAAAACTCAAATTACATTGACTATCAGTAATTTAATTAAAAACCCTCACTGAGGCAGCTATCAGCAAATGAGAGGCTGTATTATAAATCAAATCGCCCTCCCTTGGTGTTGCGTAGCCTGTGAATTGAAATTTAGCCGATAATATTTATACAAAAAGGGGGTTAACACATTTTCCACATAAAAAGCTCACAATTAGCTGATTATTAAATATATAAGTAAAATATTAACCATGAATTGTGTTAACCCTGTTACCCCCCCCTTGTTAATAGGGGCAATCCAACCCTAAACTATATTTTGCTTAAGGAGCTGAATAAGTCAAAAAAAAAGGCTGATCATTATTTGATACAGCCTGCTTTCACTATTAAAAAATCATTCAAATTTATTTCGCAAAATAAGCCCCTATCCGTTTGGCAAATGCCACGGTAATTATGCCGATAAATATTTTTGCCCCTGCCGATATTACACTGCTTTGTTCATTAACGTTAGCAAGCGTATACAGGTGATATAAAAAATCAGGGATAGTGCCAACCAACAATAACCCTCCTATTATTACCAGGGATATTTCGTAGATGACTTTTCGCTCGGCAAAAAGTTTCGCGTTTTCCTGGTAATCGCTTTCATTAGTGATCCAGCGGGTGATTCTTTTTGTACCGGCAATTAACAGCACCGCTAATATGATCAGGAAAATAAAGTTTAACCCGTTTACCAGCAAAAGGTTTCCCTGATCGGCAGGCTGCTGTTCGGCAGAGGAACTTGCGTGGTTACCGATAAAAGTGATCAGGCCGGGAAGTTTAGAGATATCGGCCACCAGCAGGTATATACCCAGTATTTTAATGGCGACCTCATAGATGTCGGATTTTTTCATTCGTCTTAATTAGGGATTAATTGGTTTATGGCTTACAAGATAAACAATTGTGCTACATAAAAAAGAGAAATGAAGATCCGGAGGGCAAATTATTCCAGGTAATAATGCCTTATCCTGTTCAGATCTCCATCAAGTTCATAAACCCAGGGGGTAGCGGTAGGGATTTCCAGCGCGGTTACATCCTCATCATTTAAATTATCAATATATTTTATAAGCGAACGCAGGCTGTTACCATGTGCCACTACAATAACCTTTTGATTGCGGCGCAAGGCCCTGATAATTCTTTCGTTCCAAAATGGCAATACCCTGTCCATAGTTTCGCTCAGGTTTTCGGTCAGCGGGAGCTCACGCTCGGTCAGATCTTTGTACCTGAGATCATGCCCCGGATAGCGCGCATCATCCCTGGTTATAGCGGGCGGGTGTTCATTGGGATCGCGCCGCCATTTTAACACCTGTTCTTCGCCGTATCGGGCAATGGTTTCGTCTTTATTTAACCCCTGCAAGGCACCATAAAACCGTTCGTTCAATCGCCATGATTTTTCAACGGGGATCCATAGATGGTCGAGCTCCTCCAGTATGTAATGCAATGTTTTGATTGATCGCTTTAAATAGGATGTAAAGCCGATATCAAAGTTATAGCCATTCTTATTAAGGATCTTTCCGGCATGATGGGCCTGTTCGTAACCTTTTTCTGACAGGTCGACGTCTTCCCAGCCCGTAAATCTGTTTTCCTGGTTCCAGGTACTCTCGCCGTGGCGTATTAATACTAATTTCTGCATAGGTAGGCGCCTCTAATTTCTCCCGGCGGGGGAGAATTTTCTTTTTTGTTATTTAAAAGCCCCCTCTAAATCTCCCCCGGAAGGGTAGACTTTATCTTTGGGTGGGGCCACACAAATGTAGGTTAAGGGTGTGAAAAACTTGCTTAATATTTATAAATCAGTTAGCTTGCGGTACAAACCAAATAAACTAAAACCTATTATGATCCCTACCACACCAGTACCAGTGAAGGATGGCATTGCCAACCCCGCACCACTTGGCCTTTGCGCTTTCGGAATGACCACCGTTTTATTAAACATTCACAACGCCGGTTTTTTTGAAATGAACACCATGATATTAGCCATGGGCATATTTTACGGCGGTTTGGCGCAAGTTATTGCCGGTGTTATCGAAGCTAAAAAGAACAACACCTTCGGGCTGACAGCGTTCACTTCTTACGGATTTTTCTGGCTGTCATTAGTGGGCTTATTGGTAATGCCTAAATTTGGCTGGGGGGCTGCGCCATCTGAAGGGTCCATGATCGCTTACCTGAGCATCTGGGGTGTATTTACCCTGCTGTTGTTTTTTGGTACGTTACGGCTTAATCGTGCGCTGCAATTTGTTTTTGCATCGTTAACTATATTATTTTTCCTGTTAGTGGCCGGCGATGCTACCGGCAATGCCGGGATTAAGCACCTGGCCGGTTATGAAGGTATTATTTGCGGGGCATCGGCCATCTACACCGGTATTGCTAATGTTTTGAATGAGATTTACGGAAAAACTGTTTTGCCGATTGGCGCGGTGAAGGTTTAAATTATTTGAGCTAAATTGCGCGGGTGAAAGATTATAAAAAATATTACAACATACCGGCCACTCCCGAAGAGATCTACATGGCCATCACCAACCCGGTTACCATTGAATTGTGGACTGGTGAAGTCGCCGAAATGTCGACAGAGCCCGGTACCGAATTTTCTATGTGGGATGGCAGTATCGTAGGTAAAAACATCGAATTTGAACCCAATAAAAAAGTGGTTCAGCAATGGTATTTTGAAGGACAAAGCGATAATTCTATCGTTACCATCAAATTGCATGCTGATAAGCAGGGCACTTCGGCCGAGTTAAGGCATACCAACATTCCCGATGATGATTATAATGATATTGTTGACGGGTGGAACGAGAGTTACTTTGGCGGCCTGATCGATTTTTTTGAGGGAGCTTAAAACGCCGGTTATTCGACATCACCCCTTTAATAAAACAAAACATTTATAATTTATACGCATGAAACAAGGTCTTTTAATTGATATGGATGGTGTAATTTACAGCGGCGAAGAACTGATACAGGGCGCTGATAAATTCATCAAACACCTTATTGATAATGATATACCCTTTGCCTTTATGACCAACAACAGCCAGCGCACCAGCCTGGAGGTTGTACGGAAACTTAAAAGATTGGGAATAACTGTAGAAACAAAACATATTTATACAAGCGCCATGGCTACCGGGAAATTCCTGGGCGATCAAAGTCCCAATGGTACCGCTTTTGTGCTGGGTGAGGGCGGCTTGTTGAGCAGTTTGCACGAAAATGGGATCACACTTGTTGACTCCGACCCGGAGTTTGTTGTTTTGGGCGAAGGCCGCAACTTTACACTGGAAATGGTACAGCGCGCGGTCGACATGATCCTGGCAGGCGCCAAGTTTATAACCACCAACAGGGACCCATCTCCTAAAAAACCAGGCTGGAACAATTTAGGCATAGCAGCTACAACAGCCATGATAGAGGAAGCTACCGGCCGTAAGGCTTTTGTAACCGGCAAACCAAGCCCTGTGATGATGCGCTCGGCAAGGAAATTTCTGGGCCTTGAAACTGCCGAAACAACTGTAATTGGCGATACGATGGAAACTGATATCCAGGGCGGCGTACAAATGGGATATAAAACCATCCTGGTACTATCCGGTATCTCCAGTAAAGACCAGCTGAGCCATTACGCGTTTAAGCCTGATATGGTAGCAAGCTCGGTTGATAAGATAGTTTTTCCGCTTAAGTGGTGGTCATAAAATAGATTCTGTATCTTCATCGAAAAGCGGACGATCCACAAGATCGCCCGCTTTTTGTTTTTAGATGTTTTAACAGAAAGGCAGAAATCCGGCGATAAGGTGTGGCGCTTAAAATGTAAAATAACCTGTAACGAAATCTTTAATATTCGCGTCCCATTTAAAAACTTACCCTATGCAAAACATGCGCTCTTCTCACATACACAATAAGTATACCCGGTTACTTATACTTACCTGTTTAGTTTTGTCCGGGCTCATCTGCAACTTACAGGCCCAGATCATAAGCCCTGCCGGGAAACTTATCAGTAACGCCACCATGGATGCTTTTTTGAAGAAACAGATGGATTCGCTGCAGCTCCCGGGCCTATCCATTGCATTTATAAATAAGGGTAAAGTAGTTTATCACCGCGCTTTAGGTATAAAAGATATTAAAACAAAAGAGCCTGTAAACGAGCAGTCGATTTTTGAAGCAGCCTCACTTTCCAAACCGATATTTGCCTATTGGGTTTTGAAAATGACAGATCGCGGACTATTGAGCCTCGACACCCCTTTGTATAAGTATCTCCCTTATCCCGATATTGCGCAGGATGAGAGATATAAGCTAATCACGGCCCGGATGGTGCTTTCTCATCAATCCGGGTTACCGAACTGGCGCTTCTTTCCTGCTGATTCTGCTTTGCACGTTAAACAGGATGAGCTTTATTTGAAATTTAAGCCAGGCACCTCGTTTTTTTATTCGGGCGAGGGTTTTCTTTACCTGAGCCAGGTGATTGCTCATCTGCTTAACCGGTCATTACAAAATATAGAGCCGGTATTTGAAAAAGAAGTGACCGTTCCGCTGCACATGGCCCACAGTTCATTCACCGCTAACCCCTATATCCTGAAGCATAAGGTCTCAGGTCACCAGGAGGGACATGTAGATCCGGTTAATGGACCAAACTGGCCGGTATTGCCATCTTTGCAGATAGATTCAAATACTTTTAACCCGGCAGCAACCCTGCATACCAATGCTTTGGATTATGCAGCTTTCATCATTGCCCTGATGAAAGACAAGGGGCTGAGCCGGAAAAGCATTCAGGAAATGTTCCGCCCGCAGTTGACTGCCCCCCTTGCCGAAGATTTTCGTAAGGCCGGTTATTCCACCTGGGGGCTGGGCATAGCAATTGCCCAAAGCCCGGTGGGTACGTTTTACCTTCATTCGGGCAATAATGGTAATTTTCAATCCGGCTTCCTGATGGACAAAACCCGACAATCCGGCTATGTATTTTTTACCAACTGCGATCATGGAAACACTTTTAATGAGAAGCTGATGGCTTTCCTGGCACTTAAATAGGATTGCTATATTTGCTGTATGGATACACCATTCCAACTCTCTACTTTTGAAACTGAGTTTCGCGTACGCCCGGATGATATAGATATGTTTCAGCACGTACATAACAGCAAATATTTTGATTATGTACTGGCCGCACGTTACGACCAGATGGAGCGCTGTTATGGGATGGCTATGGAAAAATTTATGGAACGCGGCTTTGGCTGGGTGGTGCGTACCGCTCATGTGGACTATAAACGTGCCTTAACCATGGGCGATTATTTTATTGTGAAAACCGGTATAGAAAGCATCGACGACAAGGGCTGCCGCGTAAAATTCACGATCACCAATAAAGCCACCAAAAAGATAAGTTGTGATGGTTGGTTTGATTATGTAATGATAGATATGGCCACCGGCCGTGGGGCAAAGATCCCGCAGGATGTAATTGATCAATACCTGATCTGATAGCCTGTTCCGGCTTAACTGCGCGGATGGAACTGGCTTATAGTACTTTTCAAGTATTCCCTGTCTAAATGAGTATAAATTTCCGTTGTGGTAATGCTTTCATGGCCCAGCATTTCCTGCACTGCCCGCAAATCGGCTCCCCCTTCAACCAGGTGTGTGGCAAAGGAATGCCGAAAAGTATGCGGGCTTATCTTTTTCTTAAGCCCAATGGTTTCCGCGAGGCCCTTGATGGTTAAAAAAATGATCTGCCGGCTTAACCTCGTACCGCGCCGGTTTAGGAAAACATAGTCCTCCTCACCTCTTTTTATGGGGTTATGCACCCTTACATTTTCTATCCAGACCTTCAGCGCTTTTATAGCTTCGCTGCCTATCGGCACCAATCGCTCTTTGTTGCCCTTACCTGTAACTTTTATAAATTCAATATCAAGGTACAGGTTGGAGAGCCTCAGTTCAGTAAGCTCGGATACACGCAGGCCTGATCCGTACAGGGTTTCCAGGATGGCTTTGTTACGCATGCCTTCGGGTTTGGATAAGTCTAAGGCAGCTATAATTTTGTTGATCTCTTCATAGCTCAATGTATCCGGCAGTTTACGCCTGATCTTGGGCGATTCGAGCAGTTCTGACGGATCGGATCTAATAATATCCTCCATCAACAGGTATTTATAAAACGCTTTGATCCCCGAAAGGATCCTGGCCTGGGATGAAGGGATCATCCCCAACTCGTTTATCCAGTTGATGAACCCGCGTAGATCAATTAAAGTAATTAATTCTGGCTTTAACTTAACTACCTGTGAATCCGAATATTGATATAGCTTTTCTATATCCCTGCTGTAAGCTTCGATAGAGTTATCGGACAGCGACTTCTCTAATTTTAAATAAGCCTGGAAGCCTTTTATTGCCGAACGCCAATCCAATTGATTTTAGTTTTGATGATTTATAGCTAAGTTTGAACTGATGAAGATACAAATTATAAACGGCCCCAATTTGAACCTGTTAGGCGTTCGCGAAAAATCAATTTATGGCGATGCCAGTTTTCAAACCTACCTTGAAACTTTGCGCCAACGCTATGCAAACATCACTATTGATTATTATCAAAGCAACATTGAGGGCGAAATTATAAATAAACTGCATGAAATTGGGTTTAGTTATGATGGTATTGTGATGAATGCCGGAGCGTACACCCATACTTCCATTGCCATTGCCGATGCTATCGCTGCAATTAACACGCCGGTTATTGAAGTGCATATCTCCAACGTTCACAAGCGCGAGGAGTTCAGGCATAAATCAATGATAGCGGCCAGTTGCCGTGGTGTAATTGCGGGTTTCGGGATGGATAGCTATCGCCTGGCCATTGAAAACCTGTTGCTTAAATAAACTTTTGAGATTTAAATGATTATATCAGATTCCACCGATTTTTTGCGATTTCGCAGATGAAAGGATTTTATCGATTTAGTGCTGACTGACGCAGGTTCACCGAAATCCTCAGCGATTTTAAATGGTGATTTAAAGCTTTAACTAACTAAATCGGTGAAACCATACGTAATCAGCATAATCTTAAAAAAAATAAAACGCTTTTGGTGTAAAAGCGTTTAAACATTGCTTTCAGCTTATTGTTCCAGATGCTTAAAATATTCAGAGTTGCCGCGCTAAGTTTGCTTTTTGTTACACTGTTAAGCAGTGTTAATACTTTTGCCCAAACCAAAAAGAAGAAGCCAAGATCGGTAAGAGACTCGCTTCGCGCCTCCATCCTTTCGCGCGATTCGATGATGCGGGCGCTCAAACGCTCGGATACATCGGTCAATAACCTGCTGCAAAAGGTTGAATATTATACCTCTGCCTTTAATCAGATCAAAAGCAACCTGTCAAAAAAGTTAGATACGGCAGAGATCAGCACTAAGCTGCCATCATTCGAAAGGCGGATTACGCTCATCAAATCGCTTATTGATAATGATAAATCAAGTACGTTAAGGTACCTGTATACTATCAGGGATGTGCTTACCCGCAGTGATGACCAGCTTGACCTTTGGCAGGAGCAGCTTGCCGATATCAACAGTAAACTTGTTCAAAATCAAAACGATCTGGATGCCATATCGCGCGACAGTGTTTTAAAGATCCTGCCTGCCGATAGTTCTTTGGCTACAACCTACCTTATCCAAAAAATAGCTATCGACAGCAAATATCACCGCCTGGACACTACCAACAAAAAGGTAATGGTGAAGGTAGGCCTGCTGCAAAACCGCACCTCGGCTGTTTACATTACGATACTCGACCTTAAAGATCAGATTGATACCAAGATCAGGGATTTCAGTATCAGGGCCATGTCGCAGGAATATAACAACATCTGGAGCATGGACGCCGATGAAGGCAACGATTTTGGTATGGCCACAAAAGCTACTGCCAATATGAACGCCAAGCTTTTTAACTTTTTCATTGGCAGGGGTATTCTGATCCACCTCGCGGGTTTAGTGGTGTTATTAGTATTTTTCGCCTGGGTTCGTGCCAGTCGCCGCAGGATCATACGTGATAACGATACGCCCGAAAGTGTGTTTAGCCAAGCCAATTACGTTGTGAATTATCCGTTTGTATCCTCAATTGTTTTAACTTTTACGTTGCTGCCTAACGTTTATGATCACCCACCGGTAATTGTATTGGAGATGTTTTTATTGGTGCTGATGATCGCCCTGCTTTACCTCGTAAAAAAGGCATGCCCTGCAACCATGTTCCGTTACATGCTGCAGCTATTTGGCATCACTATTATTTACAGCCTGAGCAATCTTTATATCCAGATAACCAATATCGACAGGGTAGTTATTTTGATTTTAGGCCTGGCTGCATCGGTAATAAGTTTCAGGTTTTTATCAGAAGTGCGCAAAGCCAGGGCTGATTACCTGCCTTATACCGGCTTTATATTGAAGGTTTTCATATTTCTGCAGGCCTCATCTTTTTTATGCAATGTTTTTGGCAGGGTGAGTTTAGCCAAGATCATCGGTGTTAGCGTGGTATATAACCTGTGGCTTGCCCTGGCTATGTATTATATAGTGCATATCATTATGGAGGCCTTGTTCCTGCAATTGGAAGCCGGTAAAAAGAGCAATAATCTTACCTCTTTTATAGATTATAAATTAATGCAAAATAAGTTCAGGAGTGTGCTGAGCATATTGGCTACTTTGTTGTGGCTGGTAATGCTTACCCAAAACCTGAACGTTGAAGATACCGTATTTGATTACCTGGGCGATTTTCTGACCAAAAACCGTAGCATCGGTGGTACCAATACCCAATTTACGTTTCAAAGTGTGATCATATTTGTGGCCGTGATCTGGCTGTCATCTATCGCGTCAAAGATCATCAGCTATCTTTATGACATTGCGGCCAAGCATGCCAATGATATTGACGTTGCCAAGAAAAAGAACCGCACCTCTACCCTGCTTATCCGCATCGGGGTGATAGCTTTAGGCTTTTTCCTGGCCGTTGCTGCTTCAGGTGTGCCTATTGATAAGATTACCATCATAATCAGTGCCTTTGGTATTGGTATTGGTTTTGGCTTACAGAATATCGTTAACAATCTCGTATCGGGTTTGATACTGGCTTTCGAGAAACCTATCCAGGTTGGGGATATTATTGAGGTAGACAGCCGTTCGGGCACCATTATGGATATCGGCATTCGCGCCAGCAAGATTGCTACTGCCGATGGCGCGGAGGTAATTATCCCTAACGGCGATTTAATATCCCACCACGTAATTAACTGGACATTAAGCAATAATAACCGCCGGGTTGAACTGATTATTGGGGTAGCATATGGATCAAATATTGAACAGGTAAAAGAGGTTCTGATCAGCTTGCTCCGTGATCATGAAGACATCATGACAGAGCCTTCGCCTTCAGTATTTCTGCATAACTTAAATGAAAGCTCGGTTGATTTCAGGGTGTTTTTCTGGGCGGCTGATATCAATACCTGGCTTGGGCTTAAAAGCCGTGTATTAGCCGATATCTATGATGCCTTCAATAAAGCCGGTATCGACATACCATTCCGCCAGCAGGATGTGCGTGTAATATGGCCAAAAGGCTTGCCTCCTATTAAAGTAGAAGCGCCGGGAATAGGCGACGCGGCAGAACCGAAACGGGGTACAGATGATGTTAAAACTCCGAAGGATCAAGATCAGTAAAATGGGTTTTCTTTTTCACAAAGAAATCCCAAACAATACTGCCCCTGTATATGCCTTTTGTGTTTTGTACCGCGTTACCTTTCGCCTTTCGCCTTTCGCCTTTAACCTTCTTAAACAGGCTTAACACAAAGCTTTGATGGGCCCTGCTTACTGCCCAGGCATCTTTGCGTTTACCTTCCATCAAAAACCTGAACAAAGCCAGGAGATCCATTATAAAGCGGATGCTGATCACCCAAAACGCCCGCCAAAATGGAAGGTTCTTTTTTATAAGCAATAGGTTGTTCCTGAAATTGAGATAGGTCTTAAACGGATTTTCGGCATTTAATGTACCGCCGCCAACGTGATATATGGTTGATTGCGCGCAGTACATTACTTTATAGCCCATGTTTTTTAAGCGCCAGCAAAGGTCAATCTCTTCCATGTGGGCAAAAAAGCTTTCATCAAAGCCACCGGCTTCATCCCAGATGCTTTTTTTGATGAACAACGATGCCCCCGATGCCCAAAACACTTCACCCGATTGCTCATATTGGCAGTTATCCTCTTCCAGCTCGTAAAAGATCCTGCCGCGGCAAAAAGGATAGCCGTGCTTATCAATAAAGCCACCGGCAGCACCGGCATGCTCAAAAGAATCTTTTTGAGCATACGACCGGATCTTTGGAGCAGCAGCAGCAATTAAGCTATCGCTTTCCATTAATTCGATAACGGGTTCAATCCAGCCGGGGATTACCTCCACATCCGAATTAAGCAGGATATAATAATCAGCATCAACCTGGGCCAGCACCCGGTTGTAACCTCCTGTAAAACCGTAGTTTTTATCATTTTGGATGATCTTTACCGATGGATAATGCTCAAGCATAAATTCCACCGAATCATCAGAAGAGGCGTTATCACCCATTACGATCTCCAAGTTGGGCCACGTTGAGGATAATACCGAAGGAAGAAATTGTTTAAGGTACTTTATGCCGTTCCAGTTTAAAATAACTACAGCAACTTTAGGGGTATGGGTCATCTATGTAAATCCTCCGGCTTAAACTTCCATCTCCGGTGCGACCATAACCAGTATTGCGGTTCTCTCCTGATCATCCCCTCAAGGTATTTCACGTGCATATCTGTTATTTCGTGTTCGGCAGTTTCTTTTGGTGTTTCGGTAAGCGGGATTAGGGTATATTCATAATATCCACGTTTTATCCGTTTCATGTCGTAAAAAACAACAGCGGCGTCAATTGTTTTGGCAATCTTTTCAATACCCAAAAATACTGCGGTTGGCTGATTTAAAAAATTGGTAAAATAGTTTACCTCATGCATCACAGGGGTTTGATCGCCAACAAGCACACTAACGGTAAGTTCCTTACGGTATTCAATCATTTTACGCAATGTTTGCTTCATGGCAACCGGCTGTCCACCAAACCTTGAACGGATCTTAATGAAAAAATTATCAAACGTTTTGTTAGACAGGTTTTTGTAAATGATCATGAACCTTTTATCGGTAACAAAGTTAAAATTGAGGGCCGCCATTTCCCAGTTGCAATAATGGCCGGCAACTGCAATAATACTCTTACCTTTAGCAAAGTATTCAAACACCAGGTCGGAGTTGGTAGCCACTACCCTTTTCTGGATCTGTTTTTCTGATACGGTGATCATTTTAATAGTCTCCACAATCAGATCGGCCAGGTAGCGATAGTATTTTCGTTCAATATCATAGCGCTCCCGGTCTGTTTTTTCGGGAAAGGCATTGCGCAGATTTTGCTGCACTACATCACGGCGATAGTGAATAATGTAGTAAATAATAATGAAAGCGATATCGGATAAAATGTATAAAAACCAAAAGGGAAGCAGCGATATAAGGTATAAAATTAATATCCCTAACTTAGTAAAACCCTTTTTTATCATTATTTTAGCCAATTTTGAGCACAAACATAAAATATATGATTGAAAAAGGCGCTGTGTTACCCATGTTTTATCTTCCGCCGGTAGATTATTTTGTACAGTTAAATACGTACAAACCTGATATACTGATAGAAAGAGAAGAACATTTCCCCAAACAAACTTATCGCAACCGGGCTAATATCTACTCGCCCGATGGTGTGCTGGCGTTGGTGGTGCCGGTAATTAAAGGTTCAAAAAATCACACTAAAGTTAAAGACGTAAAAATAAGTTATGATTTTATGTGGCAGCGCCTGCACTGGCAAAGCCTGCAGGCCTGCTATCGCCGTTCGGCTTATTTTGAGTTTTATGAAGATGATTTTGCGCCTTTTTATGAAAAACAAATCACCTACTTGTTTGATTATAATCAGGAGCTTTTGAACCTGCTGCTTAAACTCACCAAAATAAAAACAGAATTAAATTACACGGATGAATACCAGCCCGAATATCCTAACCTGCACGATTTTCGGTTTTCTATCCATCCTAAAAAAGAAAGCGAAATGCAGCAGAAACCCTATTTCCAGGTATTTGAAGACCGCAGGGGCTTTATGAAAAACCTGAGTATCATTGATCTGCTGTTTAACCAGGGCCCGCAAACCATAAACTATTTGTAGATGAATGGCAACTTTAAACGCCTGCGTCTTAAAAAACACAAACACGCAGGAAATGTAGGTGACAGACCGGGTACTATCAGGGTAGCCGAGGATGCACTGAAACCCATTATATCAGTTTACTCATACAATAAGGATGAGTTAGTAACCTGCGAGGGCAAGGATATAAAAACAGCCTTAAAACAGCTAAATAAATGTGATAATCATACGCATTGGATCAAGATTAATGGTTTGGGCGATGCTTCGCTGATTGAGCAAATTGGGGAGCATTGCAATATCAATTCGCTGGTATTGGAAGATATTGCCAATACCCACCAGCGCCCCAAATTTGATGAATACGAGGATTATGCCTTTTGTACCAGCCGCATCGTTCAATTCAATAAGGATAACGAGATCATTAACTGCCAGTTTTCGGCTATTATAAAAGATAATATCATCATTAGCTTTGAAGAAGATCATACCGAACGTTTTGATGCTGTAAAAGCCCGATTAAAAGCCGGGAAGGGCGCCATCCGTACCGCCGGGCCCGGTTATATGTGTTATGCACTTACTGACACTATAATTGATACCTACTTTGTGCTGCTTGCCGAGATTGGCGATCATTTGGATGCCCTTGAAGATAAGCTTTACCTCAGCGCCGATAAAACCATCATGTTTAATGCTCAGCAGCTAAAACGTACGCTCATTGTTGTACGCCGTGCCAGCTGGCCCGAGCGGGATAAGATCAATGACATGATCAGGTCTGAAAGTCCGTTAATAACGTCTGAAGTTAAATTGTTTTTACGCGACGCTTACGACCATTGCATCCAGGCCATGGACCTTATTGAAAACTATAAGGAAGTAACATCAAGTATTATTGATCTATACTTATCCATGGTAAGTAACCGCATGAACGAGATCATGAAAGTGCTCACTATCATTTCCGTGATCTTTATACCGCTTACTTTTATAGCCGGTATATATGGGATGAATTTTTCCCGCCAGGACGATAAAGGCCACCTTTTACCGGATAACATGCCCGAGCTGTATTGGCATCATGGATACATTTACGCTATCGTATTTATGTTTTTGATAGCCATAATACAGGTGTTTGTATTTTGGAAGAAGGGTTGGTTTAACCGGTTGTAGCCTCCCGACCCCCTAAAGGGGGAGTTATCGGCATAAAAAAGAAACGTTACGAGTAATGCTTCTTTTTTTTAATGGAGACGTGTGAGAAACTTGATCAGAATCCTCCCCCTTTAGGGGGCCGGGGGGCTTGAACTTGTTTCTTCACCATATACAAGATCTCGCCCAGCCCATTTGTTTTGATCTCAAATGTGGTTGAAAGCAACATGCCCATTTTATCTTTACTAAAACCCTTACCCGCCATCCATTCCAGGTATGATACCGGGATATCAGCTATAATAGTGCCTTTATATTTACCGTAAGGCATTTTGGTCTGTACAATATCGATGAGAATTTTAGGATCCGGTTTTAAATTTTCCATGCGGTAAAAGTAAGCACAAACCGATGGGATTCTGCTTCTATTCTTGCAATCCTTTTATAATAAAAAATGTAGCGAGTGCAGCTGCGATGCCAACAGTTGCTTTTAAAATGCCGCTGCTTACATAAGGTGGGATATATGTTACGCCCATTTCATCGGCAACAGCCGGGTGCCCTACATAACGGCCTTTTGCAGGTATTGCAACCTGCTCAAAGTTATCGGCCAGTTCATGTAGTTGATCATGCAGCTCACGGCCGCGCATTATAGGGCCATGGCCCGCTGCCACCGTGCGTGGTTCAAGCGCGGCAAGCCGGCGTACCGATTGAGCGGCGGCTTCCCAGTCGGTAGTGAAATACCTCGGCGGTCCGGTTAACTTTTTAAGTGAGCTAAAAGAATATAAAGCTGATTCGGCCTTTGTAGTTGAAAACGCATCCCCGGCTATTAGGGTCGAATTTATTGGCAAAAACAGTGAAATATGCCCCGGCGTATGTCCCGGGGTGTGAATGATCTTCCATTCGGGCAGTTCGGGGATCCCTTCCTCCATATCGATGGTTTTTACTTTAGTACCGAGGTTTATGGGGGATGTAGGGAAAAATACCGACAAAAGGCTCATCAGCCCATCGGTTAGTGATGGATCGGCCGGCGGGTATGATGACAGGCCTGTTAGGTAAGGCAATTCAAGTGCATGGGCATAAACTGGTACATTCCAGGTTTCCAAAAGCTCCGCCAGGCCTCCTGCGTGGTCGGCATGCCCGTGTGTAAGCACAATAGCCGCAGGTCTGGTTCCCGGGCCAAAAAGTTCCTCGGCCATAGCAATGATTTTTTTGGCCGAACCTTTTAACCCCGTATCCACCAAAACCCAGCCTTTGGCAGCACCGGGACGGTTAGCGATCATGTAAACGTTAACAAATAATAGTTTAGTTCCCCATACCCTTTGCGATACCTGGAAATATTTTGTACTGAGCCTTCTATTCATGGTTTATAATTGTTAACAAAACGTAACTCGTGTATTAAAAGTTTTAACTGCCTTAAATTTAAACACAATTTTATCAGTCTAAAAACAAATAACATGGCCGCCGGCTTAACACCGGCGC
Organism: Mucilaginibacter sp. SJ; assembly: GCF_028993635.1. NCBI lineage: Bacteria > Pseudomonadati > Bacteroidota > Sphingobacteriia > Sphingobacteriales > Sphingobacteriaceae > Mucilaginibacter > Mucilaginibacter sp. SJ. The sequence continues at coordinate 833,764 of NZ_CP118631.1, read as the reverse complement.
AAACAGAAATTGCCCAAACTATGTTAGGTTAATAAACTATAACACCATGAAACAACAATTTGATGCCATACTTACGGGCACCGATAGCATGATTGAAGGCACAGCGCAACAGGTAATCCACCCGGGACACATAAACGCTTATGAGTTTACATCAATAGATGGCACGTTACATTTAGTGATTGCCAAAGATGGGGACGGTGAATGGATCAGGATTGATGGTACGGAGCCCTACCTTTCGAGCTGGATTGATGAGCTGGCCGACCAGGCGGTAAGCCACTCTTTATAACAAAAAAGGCTAATCATCTTACACTGCCCCCAAAAAGTTAGACACTATTTTGGGGACATTTTTATGAATAAGAGGTACGATTCGATTTTTAAAGACAAAGTAGTTAAAGAACATTTAAGTGGATGTTCACTTACAGCAGTAGCTTTGAGATGGGGTTTGTCGAGATCCTTATTGACAAGATGGGTAGACCGGTACCAAACCTACGGAGAAGAGGGATTGCTGCCTAAAGCAAGGTTATACCAACCTGCTGAGTTTAAGCTAAAAGTAGTTGAAAGTTATCAGTCAGGAGGCTTATCTTTGAGAGATTGCTGTTCCGTGTATGGTATCGCTACCGAGAGTATTGTACTGTCTTGGGTAAAGAAGTACGAACTGTTGGGAGTACATGGCCTAAGGGAACAACGAGGACGACCGAAGCTAATGAAGAAAGATAACCTATCTAAGAAAACACCACCGCTTACCAGGCTGGAAGAACTTGAGAAAGAAAACCTGTATCTAAAAGCCGAGAATGAGTTGCTAAAAAAGCTCGAAGCCTTAGCTCAAGCAAAAGAAACGCAAAAGAAAAAGCGTTAGCCATTGAGGAGTTAAGGCACAAATATCCATTAGATATATTATTGGATATCTTGAAGATGGCCAGAAGTAGTTACTATTATCATCTTAAGACCAAGTCGGTATTAAATAAGCATGATGATGCTCGCGAGCAGATCAAAAAGATCTATCACCAGCATAAAGGGAGATACGGATATCGTAGGATAACCATACAAATGAGGAACCAGGGAGTAGTCGTTAATCATAAAACTGTTTTGAAGATCATGGCCTCAGTTGGACTTAAGTCACTGATCCGATGTAAGAAGTACCGCTCATACAAAGGTGAGACAGGTACTATAGTGCCTAATCTTTTGCAAAGGAATTTTACATCAGATCGCCCTTGCCTCAAGTGGGCTACCGACATTACTGAATTCAAAGTTAAGGACAAAAAGCTTTACTTGTCGCCCGTTATTAAATTGTTTAATGGAGAGATCATCAGTTATAGCTTATCTGAGTCACCTGACTTCAAACAAGTATCAAATATGCTGGATGAAGCTTTTAAGAAAGTGGGCGCCGGCTCTCAACTTATCCTGCATTCAGATCAGGGGTGGCAATATCAAATGAAAAAATATCAGTTTAGACTTAAGCAGCATGGAATTAAACAAAGCATGTCAAGAAAGGGGAATTGCCTTGATAACGCTATTATAGAAAACTTCTTTGGCATCATTAAGTCAGAACTGTTTTATCTGAAAAAATACAATAACATCGATGAACTTAAACAAGAGATAGAGGAGTATATCACCTACTACAACAACGACAGAATCAAACTGAATCTAAAAGGGATGAGCCCGATAAAATATCGAGCTCATCATATTAATAATAATTAAATTCGTCTAACTTTTCGGGGGCACTTCAAATTATCCCGCCTTTTTCTATTATACCAATACTTAGCTTTAAGCCTTATGCGTTTTGCTTTTAGCTTTCATAAGTCTTACAGCTCATTTAGCCGGTTCCGTAGCTTCTTTGGCCGAGTTCAGGAACACGAACTGGTTATCAAACATATCTATTTTAATAACGCTGTCTTTATCAACTGTACCCGCCAGGATCTGTTTACTCAACTCGTTCAGGATCTTTTTCTGGATAACACGTTTTAACGGACGTGCACCAAATTGCGGATCATAACCTAATTGCGCCAGCCAATCCAAAGCCTCGTCGGATGCCTCAATAGTTACACCCATTTCGGCAAGGGTTTGCTGTACCTGTTTAAACTGTAGCTTAACTATATCATGAATTTCATCGCGGTTAAGCGGGGTAAACATGATGATCTCATCTATCCTGTTCAAAAACTCCGGACGAATGGTAACCCTTAGCAGGTTAAACAACTCGTTTTTGGTTTTTGCCACCAGTTCATCGCGGTTTTCGTCCTCCAGGTTCTGGAAGTTTTCCTGGATGATGTTTGAACCAATGTTGGAGGTCATGATGATGATAGTATTCTTAAAATTCACCACACGGCCTTTATTATCGGTCAATCGGCCGTCATCCAATACCTGTAACAGGATGTTAAATACATCAGGATGAGCTTTTTCAATTTCATCCAACAGTACCACGCTGTAAGGCTTGCGACGAACGGCCTCAGTTAACTGTCCGCCTTCATCATACCCGACATAGCCCGGAGGCGCTCCTATCAGCCTTGAAACAGCGTGGCGTTCCTGGTACTCACTCATATCTATCCTCACAAGCGCGCCTTCATCATTAAACAGGTATTCGGCCAGGGCCTTAGCCAGCTCGGTTTTACCTACACCGGTTGTACCTAAAAATATGAACGACCCTATTGGCCTGCGCTTATCCTGCAAACCTGCACGGCTGCGGCGGATAGCGTCACTTATTGCTTCAATAGCTTCTTCTTGTCCTGCCACACGTTTGTGCAATTCATCTTCAAGGTTGAGCAATTTCTCGCGCTCGCTCTGGATCATCTTGCTTACCGGGATGCCTGTCCAGCGGCTTACTACACCGGCAATATCATCGGCGGTAACCTCCTCCTTCAGCATGCGGCTGTCGCTTTGGTTTTCAAGCAGAGCAGCTTTCAGCTTTTCAACTTCGGCCTGGGCTTCAACTATAGTACCGTAGCGTAATTCGGCTACCTTACCATAATCGCCCGCTCGTTCGGCCTGTTCGGCTTCCAGTTTATAGTTTTCAATCAGCTCAACCTTAGTATTAATGCCGTCAACAAGGTCTTTTTCGCCTTTCCATTTGGCACGTAATGAATCACGCTGTTGTGACAGATTGGCTATTTCCTCACTTAGTTCGGCAACCTTGCGGTCGTCTTTTTCACGTTTGATGGCTTCCCGCTCAATTTCAAGCTGCATAATGCGGCGTTCCAGTTCATCAACCACTTCCGGTACCGAATCCATTTCCAGGCGAAGTTTTGATGCAGCCTCGTCCATCAGGTCGATAGCTTTATCCGGTAAAAACCTGTCGGAAATATAGCGTTGTGACATTTCTACAGAGGCGATGATCGCTTCGTCTTTGATCCTCACTTTGTGGTGGGTTTCATAGCGTTCTTTCAGTCCACGTAAAATAGATATGGCATCAGCAGCATCAGGTTCTTCTACCATTACTTTCTGGAAACGGCGTTCCAAAGCTTTATCTTTTTCAAGGTACTTCTGATATTCATTAAGGGTAGTAGCACCAATTGAACGAAGCTCGCCACGGGCCAGGGCCGGTTTCAGGATATTTGCCGCATCCATAGCGCCTTCTCCCCCGCCTGCACCTACCAGCGTATGGATCTCATCAATAAAAAGGATGATCTCCCCGTCGCTTTGGGTAACCTCTTTTACAACTGCTTTTAACCGTTCTTCAAACTCTCCCTTATATTTGGCGCCTGCAATGAGTGCACCCATATCCAACGAGTATACCACTTTGGTTTTCAGGCTCTCAGGTACATCACCTTTGATGATCCTGAAAGCTATTCCTTCGGCAATGGCAGTTTTACCAACGCCGGGCTCGCCAACCAAAATCGGGTTGTTTTTGGTACGGCGTGACAGAATCTGGATAACCCGGCGAATTTCATCGTCGCGGCCGATAACCGGATCCAGCTTGCCCGAACCTGCATATTCGTTCAAATTGCGGGCATATTTGTTAAGGGCGTTATAGGTAGCTTCGGCGTTTTGATCAGTTACTTTGCTATCGCCGCGGAGTTCAACAATGGCTTTTTTTAGGTCTTTTTCATTAACACCCGAATCTTTCAGGATGCTGCTTACCGCACCACCGGCGGCTAAAATGCCTAACAGCACATGCTCAACAGATACAAATTCGTCTTTAAATTCCTTTAAATATCCCGACGCTTTTTGCAAAGCAGAATTTGCTTCGGACGAAAGGTATACGTTGCTGCCGCTTACCTTGGGGAACGATGCAATCTGCGCATCTAACGTATCGTTTAACCTGTTCAGGTTAACATTTAGTTTTTTTAGTAAGTAGGTAATTACGTTTTCATCAACCAGCAACAAGCCTTTAAGCAGATGTGCGGTCTCAATTGCCTGCTGTTGGTTACCAACAGCAATTTCAGAAGCCTTCTGCACGGCTTCCTGAGCTTTTATGGTAAAGTTGTTAAAATTCATAGTACTCATTGTTGATCAATTTATCGGCCATAGTATCCATAGTGAAAAATTGTCATTTAAAATTAAACCACAATGACACTTTGCCATAATTATTAGCAATTTAGGCATTACTATTAACAATAGTACGAGGCAATTTGTCGTTTAATACGTTAAAACAATAACAAAAGTATGCGTCAAATGGCGATGTTTAAGGACGCTAAATAGATCAGATGAGCTTAACAAACACCTCACTAACAGACAGGCGTGGGCTTGTCTGTTAGTGAAATACTGTGTAACGGATAAAACAATTGCGAGTTTGCAATTCTTGTTGTCTATAAATGGAGGGCTATAATGTGATGAGGTTTAGTCAGCCAGCTGGCGGCGGGTTTAATTCTCCAATTTATCAACTCTAACTAAATTGCAGGTCCAGGCAAGCCCTTTTCCGCCATTTCTTCCGTCAACCACGCCACTTGTCTTCATCGTTTTTCTATCGCTGCTTAACGTGTAATAATTGGCATACTGCCTTCCTTTGAGATCATATGTCGCGTTGGGCCTCGCGTCTGTAATCGTTAATACATAAATACTGTCGGACAAGACTTTAAAAGTACCGCTGTGTGTAATGATCTGCACATTATTTTCTTTTGCAATGTTATAAAAGCTGCCGTCCGACCTGAATACGACTTGAGATCCCGGATTGGTTGTATCCTTCCAGAAGCCAACAAACGGTTTAATTTCTTTCTGATTAGCCCTTTCAACAGTTCTGCAGGAAAAAGTTGTTAATACAGTAATGAGAATTGCGATAGATTTAAGAGATTTCATTAACATGTGATTTTGGTTTTATGATGTGTAAATTATACTTGTCCCTTTTTTAAAAAACAATCAAGGTTCATCAAAATAGGCTTATATTTTCATTGACCGAATATTTAGTAAAAGGGTTAATTATACCTTGTCACATTTCTGTTACATTATTTGAAAATATTTTTATAATTTTGTTTAATCCATAAAATTTAATTGAACACCCATTTCTTTTTTAACAGTCTCCCGGTAAAATACCGGTCGCAATACCGTTTGCATTATACTTACCAAAACCTGGTGGCCATAAGGGGTGCCAGTATAGTATTTTTATTGCTTAATGTAATTATCAGGATCCTTTATCTTATATTCCCCATTAGCTTAACCAAAGCTCAAAACTTTCCCGAGTTTAATTTCAGCAACTGGGTTTTCATTATTATAACTCCCGTTTTCCTGATAGCCAGTAACCTTTTTATCGTTAGTTTCAAAAGCCTTAAAAAAGCTACAACAGGCATGTCATTGCTTATATTTTTGTTTGCGCTTTATATTATTGTTTGCGGCATGTATTCCAGCTTCATAGCCACATCCAATCCGAGTAATGCCCTCACCTTATATCTTGTTGCATTAAGCTTAATCAGCGTGATAATTGTTTTTGAATACTATGAAACCGTATTGCTGCTTATTGCCATCGAGCTTTTTTTTACTTCCCTGCTATTTTACAGTGAAACGCCGGCTACGGATATGTTGTATAACCAGTTGATCTCAGCTATCTTACTTTCCGGCTTTTATTTTATCTCAAGGTACTTTTTTTCCTACAAGGCCAACTATTATTTTCAGGTGATTGAGATCCGCGAAAAAAACTCGGAAATTGAAAAAGCAAGCGAGTTTAAAAACCAGGTGTTGGGTATGGTTGCCCATGACCTGCGTAACCCGATAGCTGCTGTTGAATCAATTGCCATGATGATGGAACTTGATGAGGTAGATGAGGAGACACAAGACAACATCAATATGATGAAGGCATCCTGCGTAAAAGCGCGGAGTATTATTGATGATTTACTGGAGGCAGCCCGAAACGAGAACATAGCGGTTATTGAAACTCAAGATATCGAGCTTAACCAATGGCTTAACAACATAGTGGGCGAATGGAAATTACAGCTGGGCAATAAAGTTAATGTACTGTTCAGTAGCTCGGTAAGTGTTGTCCATGCGCTCATAAATAACGAAAAATTTCACCGGGTTATTGATAACCTGATCAGCAATGCGGTGAAATTTTCAAAAGACCGGGATAATGTAGACGTACGCCTGCTTAAGCAAAATGATACCGTAGTTATTGAAGTTCAGGATTACGGCATGGGCATCCCTGCCGGTATGCTGCCGGAGATCTTTAACCAATTTTCAAAAGCCGGCCGAGCCGGTTTACGCGGCGAAAAGTCGACCGGGCTTGGATTGAGTATTGTACGCCAGATCATTGAAAAGCATAAAGGCACTATCAGCGTTACCAGCACCGAGGGACAGGGTTCAACGTTCAGGATCACCTTGCCGGTGGTTAATTCGTTTTAGGATATTAAATAAATCTTTGTTTATCCAAGGTAATCTTCTCAAATGACCACTTAAAAAATGGGTGTCATAACGAGCCCGTCGAAGTATGGCGGGCTGGGCTCTGCACACGAGTCTTCGACAGGCTCAGACTGACAGTCCCTCTTTGTCATCTAACCTTCATAGTCCATGGATTTTAATCACTCAGCATGACGGCGTAGACGCGTCATTTCACCTTCAAGCATTTATAATTTGCTATATTAAACAACCTCAATGGTCACAGTACCTCCTGCCTTAAGGGCCTCAAAAATCTTTGTGTTGAGTTTAGCTGTAGCCATTGTACTATGCAGAACAGCATCAGCGCCTTTATCTTCACCAGGGAGAAGGCAGCCGTCGGTATCTTTTGCAAAATTGCCGACATGAATTTCAATCCCTGCAAAACCGGGTACATTCTCTAATAATGGCAGGTTTTCGTTGTGTTTGGGGCTGAAAAATTTGACTACATTATAAGTTCCTGTAGGAATGGCTGTTTGCGTTTTAATTTTTATTGATGCAATTTGAGCAAGTGTCATTTTGCTATTCAGCCCTCTGTCAACATCCTCCAGGATAAAACATTCAAATACACCATTTATTGATAGTTCGCCAATGGTTGATTGTTTGGTTTTGATTTTTCTTTCGAGTTTTAAGTTTAGGTTCATGATAATTAGATTTTTAATTGCTAATATTAGTAATTAAAAATCTAATTATCAATAGATTATATTGATAAAAGTAAATTTATCTTTGAAGGTTATTCTTCCTTTAATTTATAAAACCTGTTATCGAAATTAACCAAAAATAATTCGGTGGTAGCTCGGGTGAGCGCGGTATAAAACCATCGCAAAAAATCCATATTGATCATCTCATCGGTTACATACCCCTGATCAACAAAAACTGCATCCCATTGGCCACCCTGTGCTTTATGGCAGGTAATTGCATAGGCAAATTTTATTTGCAAGGCATTGTAATAAGGATTAAGCTTCAGCTCATTGTGCATGGCCCTTTTATTAGGTAAATGTTCATAATCCTTCATTACTTCCTGGTAAAACCGTTTCTGAACATCCTGGCTTAACGCGGGCGAATCGGCATAGAGCGTATCAAGCAAAACCTTACAATCGAGGGTTGGATCTTCGGCATAGTCAATAAATTCCAGCTGCACATCGGCAAAACGAAAACCATACATCTCTTCGGTGCGGCGTACTTTTACTATACGGGCAATATCGCCGTTGGCAATAAACGCGGTACTATTTTCATCTTTATCCTGCAGCCAAAAGTAATTGTTCTTTACTATCATGATCTGGTCGCCGCCGGTAAGTTCCTCCTCCCGGTATAAAATGCGGTTTCGAATTTGCCCGTTGTACAAATTGGCATTTTTGTTTGAGCGGCAAATGATGAGCGTACGGTCATAGCCGTATTTGCGATAGGCATATTCCAAACCTTCGGGCAATCGTTCGCCGGTCATCCTGAAAACATCTTTAAACCCCTTGGTTACAATTTTAGGAATCTCGATGATCTCCTCGCGGATCAGATCGCGGATATTGGTGGCATTAAATAAAATACCCGAATTCTTTTGCTGGCGCAAAACTTCTGTAAGCTCATAGCTGAATATCGACAGGCCAAATTTATCGCCCATAAGCTGCACGTCAAGCGCAGGGCTATCGTCAGCACCAACTGGAGGCAGCTGTGCCGTATCACCTACCAATATCAGCTTGCAGTTTTTATCGTTATAAACGTATCTAAGTAAGTCAAATAATAAAGAAACGTGATTGCTGCCCATTGCTTCATCCGAAATCATGGAGGCTTCATCAACAATAAAAAGGGTATCATTGGCCAGGTTATCGGCAAGGGCAAAACCATCATCGATTGTTAAAGCCGATTTTTTACGGTAGATGCGCTTATGAATTGTAAAAGCTTTGCGACCGGAGTAATTGGTAATGACTTTAGCGGCACGTCCGGTTGGGGCCAGCAGCACGGCTTTATAGTTATAATGCCTCAGTGCCTTTACCAGTGCGCCTACTATAGTTGTTTTCCCGGTGCCGGCATAGCCTTTCAGAATAAAGCATTCGTCGCCTTCGGTACTTTTTAAAAAAGCATGCAGTTTGCTAAAAAGCTCTGTTTGCTGGCCTGTTGGCTCATGCGGAAATGACTGGCGGATATGATCGGGACTTGACACCCTGCAAAAATGATGATAAGTAATTTAATTCAGTAAGATTAGTTTTACATTTGAGCCATGGAATTTGACGAAAACAAAGAGGACGAAAAATACAGCGAAGACGATTATGTAGATATTTACTCCAAAAGGGCGATATTTTGGTTTTCGTTTTTTAACCTGATATTTGGCGGGGTGCTGCTGGTTATCAATTTATACAATGCAGGTTACAGAAAGGCAGTTCCGGCGGTGCTGGCCTTTGTATTATTTTTTTCCTATCTCTCCTACTTTGTTATCATGCATTCGGGCGTCAATCTGCAACAGGTTGTTGATGCTATGAATGTAACGGCCAAAGGCGGCCAGCCAACACCAGCGCAGGTTACAGCAATGCTTTCGGTAGCAGGCCTTAACATAGGTTTTGGGCTGATTGGTGCTTTGATTCTAAGCCAGTTTTTTTTCAGGAGATATTTTCCGGATAACGATTATTATCCTAAGCCTGTAGGGTTGCCGATTTTGATATTTATCGTCCTGATGATATTAACCCGTATTTTATAACAGCATACCAATTTGTACCGCGGTAATTACTGTATCTGCCAAAAAATATTACTTTTGTTAAAACCGGTATGAACGAACACAATTATACTTACCACGATGATAACTTCAGTTTAGATAAAACTGAGGACTATACTTTATTAATACAGGTTGAAGACAAATCGTTTTCGTACGCCATAAGTAATAATGGCAAGCTAATAGCCTGGGCCGAAAATTACCCATTTGATGAGCTAAGCGATCCGCAGGAATTGCTTGACCTGCTGTCGGCCAAATACGGGCAAATGATTATCGGTTTACCTGCTCATAGCTTTACACTGGTGCCTGCAGAATTGTTTAGCGGTGAGCGCCTGCCAAACCTGGCCCGTTTCCTGGATGTGAAAGCCGACAGCAAAGTTATAGCCCAGGTATTAGATAAGGAAAATATCATCGTATACAATACCAGCGAAGCTATTGTGAGTACCGCAGAAGAATTTGGCATCCGTAATACCGTTTTTACATCAAAAGGCTGGTTAACCGCCATTGCCCAAAACAATCCCGGCACCGATTGCCTTTACCTCAATATTGAAAAAGAAAAGGTGGAGATAGCTCATTTTGCATCCGGCAAACTGCGTTTCTATAACTCATTTGATTTTAACGGCGATGATGAAATGGTTTACTTTACTGTGCTGGTTGCCAATGAACTTAACCTCGAAGCTAAATATACCAGCTTATATGTAAGCGGTAACATTGATGCCGACAGTAAAGGACTAAGCCGCCTGGCCGAATTTTTCAAAGCGGCCGAAGTCAATAATTTACAGGTATTACAATTACCCGCGGAGGTTGTACCTCACAGGGTGTTATCAATAGCGGCTCTTTCATTATGCGCATTATCGGAGGCAGTTTAAAAGGCTTAAGGCTTAATCCGCCAAAAAATCTTCCTGTTCGTCCTACAACCGATTTGGCAAAAGAAGCTTTATTTAATATCCTGCTTAACCAAATAGAATTTGAAGGCATTAAAGTACTTGACCTGTTTAGTGGCACCGGCAACATCTCGCTTGAATTTGCTTCACGCGGAGCTTCGGAAGTTATATCTGTCGACAGAAGTATTCATTGCGTTAATTATCTTAAAGAAACCTCGCGGCAGCATAACCTTACACAAATAAAAACTTACCGCGAAGATGTATTCAAATACCTGAATATTGAAACGGAACAATACGACCTGATATTTGCCGACCCGCCATATGACCTGAACAGGATTCCCGATTTGCCAAAAGTTATTTTTGAAAAGAACCTGCTTAAACCTGATGGCCTGTTGATTGTTGAACACCAGTCCCTGCAAAATTTGAGTAATCATCCCGCTTTTGTTGAACAAAGAAAATACGGGCATTCGTCATTTTCGTTTTTCAGACCGGTTTAGATATCCGTCTCTAAAATAACTATCCCGCTTTCTTTAAAGCCCTTTAACCGCTCAGGATCTGCATCGGTAATGATCGCGTTGATGATATCTAAGCCTGCAAAATTAAGGTAGGTTTCCTTGCTTATTTTGCTGGCATCACACAGAATATAGGCAAACGCACTGTTTGCGGCGAAAGCTGTTGTAATGGATGCTTCATGTTCACTATTGGCAAACAATCCTGCTTCCGAGATACCGTCAACGCCCAAAAAAGCTTTGGTTGCCCTGTACTTTTGAATATGCTCAATAGCTGTAGTTCCATGTACAGCCTGTCGCTCCTTATCCAGCTCCCCTCCTATTATGTTAACACTCACGGCACAATCCTGCAACTCATATACTACAGGTAATGAATTTGTTATTACCTTTATCTTCTTGTTTTTAATGAACTGGCATAACCTAAAAACAGTACTCCCGCAATCCATAAAAATAACATCCCCGTCAGTGATCTGCGATGCGGCCCTGCGGCAAATGGCATCTTTAACAGCTGCGTTTTGAGCGCTTTTATTCACAAAGCTATGTGGCTTTTCGTGGGGATTAACTTTTGTTGCTCCTCCATGAGTACGGTAAAGCAATCCATCGGCTGCTAATTGGTTCAGGTCGCGCCGTGCTGTAATTTCTGAAATATTCAGTTCTGCAGCCAATTGCTTTATATCAACCTCTCCGCTTTGACTAAGCTGCTCAATTATTTTTTGTTTTCTTTTTGGAAAGTTCATTTTATTAACCTTATTTTCGTTCAAAAATAATCAATATTAATCATAAACGATCAAATAAAATGAATAAGATCAAAATTCTTAATACCGATATTTTATCAGATAACTGGTACGTCCTTAAAAAAGTGACTTACGAGGTTACGGAAAAAGATGGTAATACCGCTGTGCAAAGCCGTGAAGCTTACGACCGTGGCAACGGCGCAACCATTTTGCTTTATAATAAAACACAGTCATCTGTAATATTAACCAGGCAATTCAGGCTGCCAACCTATATCAACGGCAACCCCGATGGAATGCTAATTGAATGTTGTGCAGGCTTGCTTGATAAGGATAATCCGGAAGATTGCATCCGTAAGGAAACTGAGGAAGAGACTGGTTATAAAATAACGGATGTTAAAAAGGTTTTTGAAGCTTATATGTCGCCGGGCTCTGTTACCGAAATCCTTTACTTTTTTGTTGCTGAATATGCCAAAGAAATGAAAGTTAGCGACGGCGGGGGGCTCGCCTACGAAAATGAAAATATTGAAGTTTTAGAGCTGCCATTCAGCGAAGCCCTTCAAATGGTAAAAACCGGCGAAATAAAAGATGGCAAAACAATTATGCTTTTACAGTATGCTCAGTTGGCTTCGCTGGTTTAATGTAGGTTTTGTTGGTCAGGTAAATGGCTTATCTTGTCAGATTTACTGTCGCCCATTAAATAATGCTGATAAAAGGCAAAAAAATAGCCTTTTACTTAAGCAATCCAATCAACTAATCGCTAATTTTACTCCATGAAGATAGCCCTTTTTCCAGGTTCATTTGATCCGCTTACTAAAGCTCATGTTGATATTGTGAAACGATCTGTCGAGCTTTTTGACAGGCTTTACATAGGCATCGGCGTAAACAGCAGCAAAAAGGGGCTGTTGAGTGTTGAGCAGCGCGAACAAATGATCAGGGCGGTTTTTGAGCATGATGAACGGATCCACGTGATAGCCTATGAAGGCCTTACTGTCGATTTTTGCAAAAGCATAGGCGCCGCTTACATGATCAGGGGGATCCGTACCGTATCAGACTTTGAGTATGAAAAAGCGATTGCCCAGATGAACCATTCGCTGGCACCCGACATCGAAAGCATATTTATTGTAAGCAAGCCAGGCTATTCATCCATCAGTTCAACCATTGTGCGCGAAATCATCCGCTATAAAGGCGATGTGAGCCAGTTTATTCCGAAAGAGGCATTACCTTATTTGTAACCAGCTTTTCTTTGTGCAACACATCCATTATGGATGGAAATGTATTTTCAATTATCGGTTCAATATGATGGTGCTCAAACCAGCGCACATCGGTAATACCCTCTTCTTTTTGAGGTTTTAGCTTTTCTTTACCCCTACTTGTCATGGCAAACCAATGCGTTTTCTTAAGCACTACCTCGCCGCGGTTAACATATACATGGTATGTTTTACAAATTTTTTCTCCCAGTTCGCTTACTTTTATACCGCACTCCTCCTCTACTTCGCGCACCGCCGCTTCTTTTACCTTTTCGTCTTTTTCTATTTTGCCTTTGGGCAGGTCCCATTTATCATTACGATAAATGAATAAATATTGCCCCTTAGTGTTCATAACCAGGCCCCCTGCCGCTTCAATAAGTGTAATATTCTTTTTAACAGCTTTAAGATACACCTTAGCGTTGGCTGTTTTTATATAGAACAGTTTGTTAGGATTAGCGAGGATCCAGGTATATATAATTTTAAGGTCAAAGGTCTCTGCATCAAGCCTTTCAAAATTATCTGCATGCTTTGGTTCAGATTCTGTGAGCAGGATAACCTTTTCGTTAATATAAATTCTGTATTTTTGAGCCATGTTTACTAATAATGAGATCGAACAACAAGTAGCCGAATTCCTGCTGCAAATTAAAGCAATTAAATTACAACCCAATAATCCTTTTACATGGGCATCGGGCTGGAAATCTCCAATTTACTGCGATAACCGCGTTACACTTTCTCATCCAACTATCCGCACTTACATCAGGCAGCAATTAGTGGCAGCCATACAGGATAAATTCGGGTCGGTTGGCTGCATTGCAGGTGTGGCAACTGCAGGTATACCGCAAGGTGCATTAGTAGCCCAGGAATTAGGCCTTCCATTTATCTATGTACGTTCAAAACCTAAAGAGCATGGTACAGGCAGCATGATTGAGGGCGATGCCGCTACTACATCAGGCAAGCGGGTTGTAGTTATTGAAGATTTGCTCTCCACCGGTAAAAGCAGCTTGCAGGCCGTTGAAGCACTGCGTGCCGCAGGTTATGACGTTGCGGGCCTGGCGGCGATATTTACTTATGGCTTTGATATTGCCGACGAAAACTTTAAACAGGCCAACTGCCCATACGTAACCCTGTCAAATTACAACGCGCTCATTAAATACGCGGAAGAACATCAGTTCATTAACGAAAAAGATGTAAACCTGCTCAGGCAGTGGCGCGAAAACCCATCAACCTGGGGCGAAATGGCTGCAAGTTAAGACCGTTGATTTTTTTGATTTCGATGATTGCACTGATTTTTAGATTGTTCGTTAGCGTAATTTGTTTCAAATCTCAAATCTAATATCAAATCTATCCATGAATACATTCACCAGTACGATAAGCATTAACAAGCCTCTAACAGAGGTTTACGACTTCCTGGCCGATTTCAACAATCACCGGCAACTGATGCCCGATAATATCCAGGAATGGACATCCACCCGGGATGAAGCCCGTTTCAGTATCCAGAATATGGCCAAACTTGCTTTGAAAATTGAGGAGCGTGTGCCCGGTCAGCTGATAAGGATCATACCTGCCGAGAAACCACCGTTTAACCTGGAACTAAAATGGTCGTTATCTTTCAATAACGACCATACTGATATTTTATTCACCATTGGCGCAGAGCTTAGCATGATGATGAAAATGCTGGCATCAGGTCCGCTTCAAAAATTGGCCGACCATGAAACACAAAGCTTATTTAATATTTTAAACTAAGCTTAAAGCGTTGCTTTAAAGTTTATATATTAATATATTTTTAATATACTTTGCGTTTTTGTGTATTGTTGATGGCTATTACCACATTGATGATAATTAAACCTATAATTAATGCTCCCATGACCATTGTTAAATAATTTAAATAAATTGTTATACTGTATGTTAGTCAAAGGCTGTACCATTATATTATAACTGGTTAGATATAGCGATTAAACGTATTAAATATACTTTTAGTTTACATTCCATTATCATTTCTGTGTAATTGTATACCCATGAAATTTAGTTTGTGGGGAAAAATTGCTGCTCAAAAAATCCCCATCCATAATATCAGCACCATATATCGTTAAAATGAAGATTTTACCGTACTTTTGCGCCAAATTAGAGGTGCAGCATGATCACGGTATCCAATCTTTCTTTACGTTACGGTAAGCGTACTTTGTTTGAAGACGTAAACCTGAAATTTACACAGGGCAACTGTTATGGTATTATTGGCGCCAATGGCGCGGGTAAGTCCACATTCCTGAAAATTCTTTCGGGCGATATTGACCCAACCAGCGGCTCGGTGAGCTTTACTCCCGGCGAACGTATGGCTGTTTTGAGCCAAAACCATTATGCTTTTGACGAATTCACAGTTATCGAAACAGTGATGATGGGCCATAAGGAAATGTACTCCGTAATGAAGGAGAAAGATGCCATTTATCTTAAAGAAGATTTTAGCGATGCCGACGGCGAACGTGCCGGTGAACTGGAAAACCTTTTTGCCGAAATGGACGGCTGGAATGCCGAAAGCAATGCCGCTACCCTGCTAAGCAACCTTGGCATTAAAGAAGAATTTCACTATCAACTGGTTAAAGACCTTGATAACACCCAAAAAGTACGTGTTTTATTAGCCCAGGCACTTTTTGGCAAACCAGATATCCTGCTGCTGGATGAGCCTACCAACGATTTGGACATCCACACCATTAGCTGGCTGGAAGATTTCCTTGCGTCATATGAAGCTATCGTACTGGTAGTATCGCACGACAGGCACTTCCTGGATACTGTATGTACCCACGTAGTAGATATTGATTTTGGTAAAATGACCATTTATACCGGTAACTACACCTTTTGGTATGAATCGAGCCAGTTGGCCCTTAAACAACGTGCCGAACAAAACAAGAAAGCCGAAGATAAAGTTAAAGAGCTCCAGGAGTTTATCCGCAGGTTTAGTGCTAACGCGTCTAAATCAAAACAGGCAACCAGCCGTAAAAAAGCATTGGATAAAATCAACCTGGATGAAATTCAGCCATCAAACCGTAAATATCCGGGTATTATATTCAACAACCTGGGCCGTGAAGCCGGCGATCAGATCCTGACTGTTGAAAACCTGGGCAAAACCCTTAATGGCGAAGTGCTGTTTAACAATATCACCTTCACTGTAAACAAAGGCGATAAAATTTCTATCCTGTCGCAAAACAGTTTGGCAACTACTGCCTTCTATAATATTTTAACAGGCCGTGATAAAGATTTTACAGGCACCTTTAAATGGGGTGTAACCATTAACGCGGCTGATATCCCTAACGACAGCAGTGAATACTTCGACGGCAAAAACGACAACCTGATTGATTGGCTGCGTGAATATTCACCGGGCGAAAAAGACGATCAGTTTATCCGCGGATTTTTAGGCCGGATGCTGTTCTCAGGTGAGGAAGTTATGAAAAAATGCAGTGTCCTATCTGGTGGCGAAAAAATGCGCTGCATGTTTAGCCGTATGATGCTGCAGCAAGCCAACCTGCTAATGTTTGATGAACCAACCAACCACCTCGACCTGGAATCGATCACAGCGCTTAATAATGGCATGAAAGATTTCCGCGGCACAATCCTGTTCACCTCACGGGATCATGAATTGGTTGAAACAGTAGCTAATCGTATTATTGAATTAACACCGGGCGGCTACATAGACAAGTTGATGACTTATGACGAATACATCAATAGCCCTGTTGTACAAAAACAGCAGGAAGATTTGTACGCTGCTGTTTAATAAAAAGTAAATATTGAAAAGGTCCGATAGTATCACACTACCGGACTTTTCTATTTTTCACTTATTTATAAGTTTGCGCCAATAGCCTGTTTTTCGAGCTGATTGATTGTCGATTCGTCGCTATAAAGGTAAAAATGATCTTTGGTATAAGAATATTGGACATTTAAACCATTTTGGGAGATAAAATCTTTAACAACGCTTTCATACTGCAGTTTGTTAATTTTGAGTAATTTTCTTTTTTTCATAAGAGACAGGTATTAAGTTTTACAATTTAAGCAGCTTTTGTTAAAATTCCAACAAAAAAATTAACATTTTGTTATGAAGTTGCTATAATTAACTTTTTTTGGCCGAGCCGTGGATAAAATGAACACCAGGAAGATGAAAGGGGGTTATTACTCCAACCTTTAATTTTACAATAAGCAGATTAAAATAATTAATAACTATGAGTAATTCCGCCTGCTGAAAAAGAAAATAATTTGCATATTTGCAACCCGGCAAAAGCTGGCACATATGACTCCGTAGCTCAGCTGGTAGAGCAAATGACTCTTAATCATTGGGTCGAGAGTTCGAATCTCTCCGGGGTCACAAAACGAAAGCACAGTAATACTTCATATTACTGTGCTTTTTTTAATTCGTCGATTTTTCACCATTATCGCTGATCAGCTTTTAGTCAGGTGTCGCCATTTGCTCCTTATAAATTCCAAAAGCATGAATTGCCACACAGGCTTTTCCGGATGTTATCCTCAATCGTACTTTTGACGCTGTTACCGGCTTAAATTTGACAAGCCATTTATAGCCTATGGCTTGTTTTTCGGTTGCTTCCGGAATAGGTGTCCAGTTTTTTCCGTCAGATGAGTAATCTACAGACCAACCTGTTGTACGCTGCCCCAGTTCAATAACCTCCTGTAACATCAATACGTCAAATGTTTTCTTTTTACCAAGGTTAAAAGTTATGGTATCCGTAAATGCATTATCAGTCGTTGCATAATAAGTACTTTCGCTATTATCGCCCATACTGGCTGCTTTATAGTTACCGCCGCGCGGATGTAACGATTTGATAGTAGCGCCTGCTGCAAGGTTGTTTTTAAATGTGCCATTGATTAAACGGTGCAAGCTATCCGCCCTTACCGAATCAATTGCAGGGATCAGCCCCCGCTTATCAGGTGGAAAATTTAATAACAGCACACTGTTATGACCAACGGAATTGAAATAAAGATCCCACAAAGCGGCAACGCTTTTAACGTGAGCATCTTCCTCCTTGTGGTAAAACCAGCTTGGACGAATAGAGACATCTGCTTCGGCTGGTATATACGCCGTGCCGTCAACTTCCCCATGGTTTAACTGCGTAATATACGCTGCTTCATCCCGAATAGAAACCGGGTTGATAGTTGACCAACACGGATCACCCGATAATCCCGATTCATTGCCTATCCAGCGGCAGTCCGCATAGCGATATGAATTTTTGGTGCCAAAAACCACGCAATTGGGCTGCAATTTGCGCACGGTATCAGCCCAGCGATCATAAAAAACTGACGTAATTTGATCGGCACCTGCTCCATCCCACCATATTTCCCAGATGGGGCCGTAGTTTCTTAAAAGCTCCGATAACTGATTCGCATAATAATCGCTGTAATCAGGTGTTCCGTATCTTGAATCGTGCCTGTCATGTGGCCCCAGATAGATTGCCGCTTTTATCTCCGCAGCTTTACAGGCATCGGTAAATTCTCTTACAACATCTCCTTTACCATCTTTCCACGGGCTGTTTTTTACTGAATAATTGGTATGCGCGGTTGGCCAGTTGCAAAAGCCATCGGCATGCTTGGCAACAAAAATAGCTGTTGTAATCCCGGCTCCTTTAAGCACGCTTGTCCATTGGTTACAGTTTAATGCCGTAGGATTAAATAGCTGAGGATTTGCGGTACCATCGCCTTCATTAACATTGGCAAACGTATTCATGCCAAAATGAAAAAAAGCTATTATTTCGCGATGGTACCATTCAATTTGCCGGGCATTGGGTACAGGGCCTATGGGAAGCGGGGCTGTTTGTGCATTAACCGCCGGGGGGATTAAAACAAAGGCCATAGCAATTAAGCTAAAAGGCCTTCTTATTTGAGTAACTAATTGTTTAAAATCCATACAAATGAGGTTAAATAAGCTTGTGTTTATTATATGTCGACAAATGATATTTCCTGCTTTATCAATGAGCTTTGAAAGCTGATTTTGCAACTGTATAAATTGCATGGAATGTTTATGGTTTAATTAATAAGTTATCAAACTGCGCCTTGCGCCATGAGCTTACATAAAGGCCGATCTGGCCCCCGCTTGATTGATTGTCATTTAGCGATGCCAGTCGTTTTTTATCAACAAACACTTCAATATGATTATCCCTGAAGCTTAATGCCAGGTTGTGCCATTTATTACCCCTGAAGTTCAGGGAGCCGGATGCCAGTATTTTATTAACCGGTGGCATATTAACTGCCGAATCCTTGGGATCAGATTTTTGATAATAAAACACCCACGTGCCAGAGCTCTGAACTTTGAGGTGATAGCCCCGTGCACTAATATACTGCCAATTCATCGGTTGTTGATTGATACGACCTAATAATTCGACCGAACCGGATTTTCCTATCAATACATCAATAGATACTTTGTAATTTTCCCACTTCGGGTCCCCCATAACAGTAAAGGGTTCCATAGGTTTATTAAGCCAGGGGATTGGTGCTTGTATAGCCTGTTGCTGCAAACATTTCCCTTTTCGACCACCGCCAGCATCAGCTATTTCAAAGGCACCGTTAAGTGTTGAAAAGTATTTGGGTATAGCGTCATTGGCATACTCATTAAAATTATCAGCATAAGGGAGCTTAAACACGGCCTCCGGCCGTTGCATAACGACGCCCTTATGCTGCCCTGTAGTAGTAGTAAATGTATAAATGTTACCGGGTTCAAGCGTTATCGTAAATACCCCGTTCAACGGGTTTATGTCCTGTTGTTTAACGAAATAGTCCTTTTCATCTGTTGAATTAAAGTGGGTATGCCATACATGTATTGTTCCGTTAAACAGGCCACCAACAGGTTTAAAGGTAATGGTCTGACTGTAATTAGCATCCATCGTTTCGGCGATAATGCTGTAATCAGCCCCGTTTTTCAGCGTTACATAGGTACCGTTGTCTTTTAAATAGCCGCAGGCGTTATCAATATACTGCCATCCGGGCTTAGCAAACTGTGCTGTATGGGCTACAGCCCAGATGCTTTTACCAATTGTAAAACGGCCGCTCCAGGGCTCGTCGGCCAGCATCAATCCTTCACCGGCATGAGGTAAGGTCGAATACCATGCAGCAATAACAGCCCAGTTAATATAAGCGGTCATTTTACCTTCTATATATCCCCGGTTGTAGCTCCTGGTAATGGCGGTAGCGCCTTCATTATAATTATTTGTCCCGTGTTCGCTGGCCCAGAGTGGTTTATTCAGGTTTTGGGCTTCGGTGCTACTGGCACACCCTGTACCTTTTCCATTATCACTACAGGGATAATGCTGACCGACAATGGATACTGCAGAACTGAATGCAGAATCAGTTGCCAAATCCTTTGCAACGCTCCAGCCGCCACCGTCGTCGGCCACTATCATTGTTTGCAATCCGTTTTTATCCAGCGCCGCTTTTAGCTTCCGGTACCATTCTTTATTATAGCCACGTTCATTCCATCCACCTAAATAGTCGATGGTAAGTCCGTGATCAATTTTGGCATGTTTAAGCCAATTAATAATATAGCTTATGTTATCATCAGACCAAAACCCTCCTTTAAACCAACCCGGTGCCCCCCATTCAAGGGCATACAGTTTTATTTGAGGGTTACGCAGTTTTGCCTGTTTCATCAACCACCATTCATATCCCCTGTTATAATTCTGGTCACCGGGCGTACGCATATGGCTGGCCTCGGCACCATTAGTTGTATTTACATCGCCGCCTATCTCAACTTTTAAAATATGTAAGGATGCTCCAAAATTAGGTTTGAATAGAAAATCGAGGATCTGATTTTGCTGCTGTAAGGGATAGTCTATTAACAGACGTGATGTTCCGCCTCCGCCGCTAACTCCGCCTATACCGTCAAAGACGCGGCCTTTATCATTTCCGTTAATATTAATTATTGTTTCGGCTGTCTGGGCTACCAGCCTTGTGCTCAAGGTAAAACACAGAACAATAGCTATCCATAGTCTGGCGTATGCCAGCTTTTTCATGTTATTAGTGATCATATTTATTTTTTTGTAATCCAGCCAGTACAACTATCTGGATGTTAACTGTGCAACAGGCAGTACTTGTCCGTTTGTGATAACGGACAAGTACATTTGACAGCATTAATTATTACAAGGCATATATTTCGGCTATGTTGGTGCTGTTACTCCCCCAAACATCGGTAACTGTTATCCTGAAATATCGTGCCTGAAGAAATTGCGGCAGGAAAAAACGGATCTCAGCCTGTGGCTCAACAATGGGTACCTGGAAAGTTCCGTTATCTGTCCAGTTGGTACCATCAGTACTTACAGACACGGTCATTGCCTTGGGCTGGCCATGACCATTAACGGCCCAATCGCCGCTGAAATCCCTGTCGACCATAGAAATGGCGTGTACATTTTTCATCTCCCCCATATCTACGGAGATATAATGCGGTGGTCCTGGCTCGCCACCCGACCATTTGGATTGCCAGTAAGAACCCAAATCGCCGTCAATCGCATCTATACCAAGCCCATTTCCACTGCCTTCAGCGGGTTCCTGGGTTGAGAAGCCGGCAATACTCCATTTTGATCTGTCAAATGGTACCAGGTTTGCCAGTGATGGCGAGCGGGTAACCACAAAGTAAGTTACCTTTTGTACATTACTTATACTGCCGCCATTTGCCTGATCGATACGGATAGGTAAAAGAAAACTTGAAAAAGCACCCAACTTATCACCATTTTTAATGATAAGCTTTAAGGGGCCGGTTGCGGACTGGCCCTTGGCAATAGTTGCTGTAGCGTCAAAGCTAAAATTGTCGGCCGGCAAAGCGCTGTAATTAGTATGGTTAGCTGCATTAAAAGCAGCTATCAATGAAAGATCGGCCTTAAAGGTCACATTGATATTATTAGCGGCAGATGTTGTTAGTGTTGGGTAATCAGCCCCTACCAAACTTGCCGAATACGGAATCGTATCGGTTATATCAAATGTTTGACTGACTATTGCCTTACCGGCAGGCATGTAAACCGTTGTGGACAATGCTTTTTCTTTTTTACAGGCGGAAACAAATATTATTAAAACCAGCCCAAAGTAAATATGGTATTTGATTAATCTTTTCATAATCTACGTCTTAAGATTTTTAAAATTTTCGACAAATCATTGTTTAATAACCCGGATTTTGCCCGTTGACCCAGTTATCCGGGCCTCCATTCTGAGCTTTCATTTTGGGATTTTTATCAATAGCAACCTGTGGTACCGGCATAAAGTACATCTTATCGTTCCACTGTTTTGTAACCACAACTGCGGTAGGATCATAGTTCCAGACGCCATTTTTCTTAGTAATCAGCATACCATGTGTAGGCCCGTTTAAAACTTTTGATGCTATTTTCCAGCGCAAGACATCCCACCAGCGTTTATCTTCAAAAGCAAATTCAACCCTGCGCTCGCGATGGATGATCTGCCTCATTTGCTGTTGGCTTACATTGCCATATGTGGCCTGTACTGTTGGGAGGTTGCCACCACGGGTACGTACTTTGTTAACAGCATCCAATACTGATGCATCTGGACCTACAGCCTCATTTTGTGCTTCAGCATAGCCAAGCAGCACTTCAGCATAACGGAAAAACATATAGTTTTCTAACCCGCAGCTGCAGTTCAGGTTATCGTTACCTTTTATACTTTCATCAAGTGTTTTACGGGCATAATAGCCGGTATTGCTGATATCTCCGCGGGTTGAGTTGAGGTCTATCTCGTTCGGACTGCCGATACCTGCCCTGGTATAAATGGTATCGCCCTGCCAGGGTGCGCCATCATAAACGATACTTTGATAAAAGCGTTTTTCGCGTTTCACATATGGATTTTGGGGGTTATAGCCCGAACCAGGTTCATTTATGGCTTTACCATTATCCATCGAAAACTCGTCAACCAATTCCTGGGTAGGCTCAAAGTTACCCCAGGTTTCAACTGCGCCGTGCACAACCACGGGCCCGTAAAGGCCTTCGCGCCTTCCGCCTCCATTTTGTGCCCCGGTCATCTGCATAGCGAAAATTGATTCAGGGCTATTATTGCTGGCGGGTAGCCAAACCGCGCCAAAATCGTTAAGTAAACTGTAAACGCCTAAATCTATCACCTGCTTATAAGTGGCTGCAGCCTGTGCCCATTTGCCGGCATCACCAACGGCATCGGCGGTACCCGAATTGTGCAAAGGGCTGGCATCATAAAGTTGTACCCATGCCTTCAATGTAAGCGCGGCTCCCTTTGTGGCCCTGCCATACTCGCTGGTGGTAAGCGGCAGGTCTGCCGCTGCGGCGGTTAATTCATCGGTAATAAATTTAACGGTTTCGGCAGATGTATTACGGGGCCGGTAAATTTCGTTGCCCTGAGTGGTGTTATTAAGCACATCGGTAATAATAGGTACCCCTCCGTAGGCTATATATAAGTACTGATAAAAGAATGCTCTTAAAAAACGTGCCTCGGCCAATTTCTGCCTTTTAAAATCAGCTGAAAAATTTGACGCGGTGACTTTTTGAATAAACAGGTTGCAGGCTCTTATAAATTCATAATTGCCGGCACCATCATTATTGGAGTTTGTCCCCCTTGCCCATCGCCACATACCCCATGGGCCTACGGGCATATTATTAGGTGCTATTGCACCTGTATAAATCATTTGCCGGGCATCAAACCACTCTGCGCCTACATATGAATTATCGCTGAACTGATCGAGCAATTCAGTTTCATTGTTCAGATGCGGCAGATCGGTATAAACATTATTTAAAAATATATCGGCGTTACTTTCGGTACCAAAAACCGTCGCGTCCGACAACTGATTTTTTGGCGTAACGCTAAGCAGATCCTTTTTACATCCCGCCAAAGCGCTCAGGAGCAAAGCTATTAAAGCTAAGCCATAAAATTTCTTTATATGATTCATTTCTTTACGATTAGTGGTTAATTAAAAGGTTATGTTGGTTCCAAACGATATCACCTGTTGCTGGAAATAATACTGTCCGTTGGTTGATTGGGCTTCAGGGTCCATCACTTCCTTCATATAAGGTGTCCAGGTCCACAAATTCTGTCCTGCTACATAAAACCTTACAGACTGGATCTTAATTTTTTGTAGTATTTTCACAGGAATAGTATACCCTATCTCCGCGCTTTTAAGCCTCACATAGGTATCATTGCGCATAAACCACGATGAATACTGTTGATTATTAGGCACAGGGGCACTGGTTAAACGGGGATAAAGCGCGTTGGTATTAGCCGGTGTCCAGTGATCGTTAAACTGTAGTGTTGTTGCCGAAGAAGCGATATCAAAAGGATAAGCTATGGTGCCACCTATTTGGATACTGCTTTTGGTAGCTCCCTGAAACAACAGGTCGATATCAAATCCTTTCCATGAAAAATTCGGCGCCAGGCTAAACTGCACTTCGGGTGTTGAGGGGTTACCGATGACCTTTTGGTCGCTGTTATCTGTGGTTATCTTACCATCGTTATTTAAATCGGCATACCTGATGTCTCCGGGATGTACTACGCCCCAGGGCTGTGTCGGGATACCAGCTTTCAGCGTTCCGTTGGCATTAAAATCATCAGCGGTAAAATAACCGAGCGCAACATAACCAAATGGCGTACCTAATGCCCTGCCTGTCTGGCGGGTATTTAAGTTATTATAAGATGTTGCCAATTCGTCAACACGCAGCAGTTTATTTTTCGCATAACTCAATATAGCTTTAACGCCGATACGCATCCCGTTTGAAAGCGTTTGCGACGAGCCCAGGGTTAAATCGATCCCCTGATTGCTCATAATGCCGTAATTTTCCTGTGATAAGCTGATACCGTACTCTGAAGGGGCGGTTATCTGCCTTGTTACCAGCATATTATTTCGCTTCTGATGAAAATAATCAATATCAAAAGTTAGCTTACCCTGCCATAGCGCTCCTTCAATACCGATATCCAGCTGCTTTTGCCGCTCCCAGGTAATGTTAGGATTAGGCTGTCCGCTTTCATAAACTCCCTGCGTTGCCTTTGGTGTGCCTGATGAAGTAAAAACAGCCCCCTGGCCTAACTGATAAGCACTTAAATATTGAAAGGGGCCTCCTGCCAGGTTACCCGACTGGCCGTAGGACGCGCGCAGTTTCAGGAAATCAACCCAGTTGTAGCGGTTCTTGATAAAATTTTCTTCGGAAAGGTTCCATGACAGGCCAAAAGTTGGGAAAAAGCCATAGCGGTGCCCAGGGGCAAAATAATAATGCCCGTCATAGCGGCCGATGGCTTCTGCAACATATTTTCCATCATAATTATAAGTTGCGTGGTAAACGTACCCTACCTGTTTTTGCTCACTTGACGATCCGCTGTTTTTAGCATCTGTGCTGATTGCGCTACCCGCATCAAGTTCATCAATGTCCAGGTTATAGTTATCCCTCTCGTCTCGTTGTGTGCGACTATTAACAGTCCTGTATTCTGCTACGCCCTGAAAGGCTACATCATTTTTCCCAAACTTATTGTGATAATTAAGATACCCCTGGTAGGTTAAAGAGGAACTAAAATTATTATAAATAGTTAACAAGGGGTTTGATTGTCCGTCCTGCGCCTTAGAGAATGTATATGGTGTTGTGCCTGTATTTACCGAGTAATAAGTAGCCGGCTTTTGCCAGTTTTTTTCATAATCGGAATAGGGATCGTAGCTTACTGATCCTTTAATACTTAAGCCTTTTAAAGGTAATTTCTGATCAATAGTTAAAGTGGTATATGACTGGGTCGACTCTTCTCTGTCATAACCGGTATCATAAACTTCTCCAAGCAAGCTCCGGTTCTGATAACCACCATATAACCCGTTTGAATATTTAACGGCAAAGGTTGGCGGATTACGGAATGCCTGGTACATGATGTTCCCTGCCGAAGTCCCCGGATAATTTAAGTCTTTTACATAGCTGTTGATACTTAGCGAAACGTTGGTAGTATTAGTAGCCTGGGCATCCATTTTAGCTATTAGATTGTACCTGTTCATGGCTGTTGACGACCATTGTCCCTGCTGATAAATATAACCGAAACCTGCATAATAATGCACTTTATCGGTACCGCCCGAAAGTTGAATGTTGTGTGATGTTAGAATCCTGTTTTTTAAAATAAGATCTTTTAAACCATTACTGCTCGGATATTTATCAATGTCGGCACCGTTCTCTTTGTTCACCGTTTTTAAATAACCTGCTAAATCGGCCTGTGAATAAGGTATGTTAGCACTGTTTTCATTCTGTGCAGCCTCGTTTTGCATTAGCGCGTATTGGTAAGAGTTTACCATGGAGGTAATCCGGGTGGGATTTTGGAAGCCCAGATAACTGTTATAGGACAATGTCGGCTTTCCCGATTTGCCTTTTTTAGTTGTAATAAGTATTACTCCATTAGCTCCGGCCAAACCATAGGGAGCAACAGCCGCGGCATCTTTCAAAACAGTAAACGACTCGATACTATTCGGATCAAGCGATTCAAAGCTGCGGTAAACGCCATCAACCACAATTAATGGCGCATTGTTACCCGTAGTACCGATGCCTCTTATATGAATACTTGCAGCATCCTGTCCGGGCTCGCCATTACCCTGGGTAATAATAACACCGGCAACCCGGCCTGTTAAACTGTTGCTTAAGCTGGCCACCGGTTTTTGTGCAATATCCTGCCCTTTGAGGGTTGAAATGGCAGCCGTAATATTTTCCCTTTTTTGAGTACCGTATCCTACTACAACCACCTCTGTCAAATCTTTTGAGAGAGGCTCTAACGAGATATCAATCAGCTGTTCATTATTGATAATTCGTTTTACCGTTTTATAACCAATAAAAGAGAATACCAGTGTTTGCTTACCATCAGCCTTAATATTGTATTTACCATTATTATCGGTAGAGGTAGCGTTAACTGATCCGTCTACAGTTACAGTAACACCGGGCAAAGGCTGCCCTTTTTCGTCTTTAACAGTACCAGTAATGGTTATCGGAATAAAGGGCTCTTCCTTTTCTTTAATTACTATGGTATTATTACTTATCGTATATGAAAGAGGCTGATCATGAAATACCTTATCAAGAACGTCGCCGATGGAGGCATTGTTAACATGTATGTCAACAGGTCTGGTATCCTTAATCATACCTTCGGTAAAAATAAAATTGTATCCGCTTTGCTTTCTAATCTCTTTAAAAAGCTTTTTTAATGACACATTATTTTCAGAAAGATTTATCCTTTGCGCATATGACGAAGCGCTGACCTGCATTATCGCAACTAAAAGGACAAGTGTAGTTATTTTCACAACCAATAATAACTTTTGGGGTATGCGTAGTTTGGGCATACCTATGTTAAAAGCAGATATTTTCATACTTTTGAATAGTTTGGGTTAAAACAAGATTTATTGACCAGTATTTTTTCTATGCGCCAAACCGGCGGACAGATTAATGGGTTAACTCAAACTCTTGACGTGAAAGTGGTGGTACACTTTCACGTTTTTTTTGAGCACCCAACTGTGAGGGTTAAGTTTGTAATGTTCTGCTCATACTTTTTTGGTTTTTAGGTAATTATTCTGGTTAGTTTGACCGGGTAAGTTTATTCTGATACTGTTATTTGTTTTCCGTCGATTTTAAACTTTACTTTATGGGTAAGCTGCAGCATGCGTAACACCTCAGAAACGTTGCTGAACCTGGATACAAAACCGGTAAATTTATCGGCAGGCAGGGTGCCTTTATATACTACATCCACATCATACCACCTTGAAACCATGCGCATGATCTGTTGTATATCATTGTTTTCAAATGTAAAAGTGCCGTTTTTCCAGGCTGTTGCATCCTCCACATCAACATCATTTACATTAAATGAATAAGTATTTAGAACAGCCTGCTGACCTGGTTTTAAAACTCTGACCTGATTTTTGACAACTGACGTTACTTTTACCTTCCCTTCAAGCAGGGTTGTTCTAATGTCAGGTTCATCATCATAAGTATTAATATTAAAGTGTGTGCCCAACACCTCTACTACCTGCGACTTGCTGTAAACCCTGAATGGTTTGTCAGGATTATGCGCCACCTCAAAATAAGCCTCGCCTGTAAGCTCTACCTTACGCTCTGTACCACTGAAGTTTGTTGGATAGGTTAATGAAGAAGCTGCATTTAGCAGCGCTTTGCTACCATCAGGCAAAACAACCCAGTACTGACCGCCACGGGGAGTGGTCATTGTGTTATAAACAGGCTTTTCGGCGTTGTCTGATGCCGAACTCTTCGACGAATTGTAAACAATCCGGCCATCGGCTGTTTTGTTTATCGCCACAGTGCCCTGCACAGCAAGGGCACCGTTACGGGCGCCGGTTAATATAATTTGCCTGCCATTAGCAAGCGTAAGAACAGCTTTGTTGCCGCCCGGTAAAACATCATTTTGAATAGGAGATTGTTGGGCCAGCTGCTTAGCAGTTTGATGCGATTTTGTAAAAAACCAGGCTCCAAACGAGATAAAAATAAGGATAGCTGCCGCCGCGGCAATTGAATACCATTTTTTAAAGCGCCTCATTTGCGTTGCTTCAGGAATTTCTTTAGCAATCCTGTCCCATATTAGTTTCTCATCTGCCAGCGGATCGGAAGGCTCATCCGCTACAGGTTGCTTAGCTGCTTCGGTTAAATACCAATGATCAAGAAGTTGTTGTTCTTCTGGTGTGCAGTTGCCGAGTTGATATTTGTTTAATAATTCCTGTGCTTGTTCCCTGGTCATGGCTATTGGAGCTGTTATCTAATGAAACGGCCAGCCTGGAGCGAAGTAGTAGAAGAAATGAAAAAAAATGAAGAAATTTTATAGACCCGATAAAATCAATACGATTGCTGAAAGATGCTGGAGCCTGGGCCGAATTATCTTAATTGCGTTACTGATCTGTTTTTTCACGGTTTTGTCGGATAAGTTCAACTCATCAGCTATTTCTTTATAAGTACAATGCTGATAGATCCGCATTTCAAATACCTGCTTCATTTTGGGGGGCAGTAATACTATTTCTCTATCCAGAGCCGCCATGATTTCCTTTTCCTCTATACGTCCCAATGTTTGATTGTTGTGGGCTCCGGCAAACGCAGCCAGCGAATCGAGGTATTCAAATTTTACCCGATTTCGGGCTATCAGGTCTAATACCTTATTTTTTGTTGAGATGAAAAGAAAACCGGCTAAATTGGTATCAGGGCTTATTGATTGTCTTTTGATCCATAATGCAGTAAACACCTCCTGAACAATATCTCTGGCATCATCTTCATCTCTGATCATTTTTAGCGCATGCATGTACATTACTGTCCAGTACCGTTTATAAATTTCGGCAAAAGCGTCCCTGTCATCGTTTTTTAACAACGCGATTAACTCCAGGTCAATAAGCATCCGTGTGGAGGACATAATTGGTTTAAATAACGAATGTAACGTAAATTTAACAAAAACTGCAAAATATGTTACTTCGGTAGAATACCAATCCCTTTGACCCTTCTTCGCCGTTTTGCAAACTCCTAATAATAGATTGAGTATCAGTAGTACAAGTGGTCAAATCAAAATTGGCGAAAAGGGGTCAATATGGTGTGGTTTATCCAAACAAGTCATCATTATGGTATTCTTAATCGGGCGCGCAAAAGATCCCGGTAGCTGTTCCCAATTGGAATTTTTTCGCCACCAACTGTCAGCTGTTGTGCCTCAATCATCGTAACATGCTTTATCGCTATTACATAGGACTTATGTACCCGGATAAAATCCGTGGCGGGCACCAGCTCGAATACGCTGCTCATATTTTCCCGGATCAGGATGTTTTTGTTTTTCAGGTGAACGGTCATGTAATTACCGTCTTTTTCCAGGTAAAGAATCTCATTGCGCTTCACCGGATAGGTTTGCGAACCGCTTTTCAGGTAAACAGTAGTATCATCATTGTTATCGCTATTTTGCAGCGAAGCAGCTTTTGCGGCTTTATTGATAGCTATTTGGAAACGCTCAAAAACGATCGGTTTTAGCAGGTAATCGACCGCATTAAGGTTGTAACTTTCAACGGCATAATGGCTATAGGCGGTGGTAAAGATGATCATCGGGGCCGGTGACAATGTTTGTGCCAACTGCATCCCACTCATTTCCGGCATGTTGATATCCAGAAAGATCAGGTCGACCTTTTCCCGCTTCAGGTAGGCCATAGCCTTTAACGGGTCGCGGAAAGTCGCCTTCAGCTCTACGAGGTCACAATCCGCGCAATAAAGCTCAATTACGTCCAGGGCCATCGGCTCGTCATCAATAGCAACGCAACTTATCATGAAAGGTCAATTTGAAGGTTTACCAAATAACTTTCGTTTTGCGGCCCGGCCCGCAGCTCATACCTGCCGGGATAGATCAGTTCCAACCGGCGTTTCACATTTTCCAGGCCAATGCCCCCACTTTTTTCTCCCAGCTTTTTAACCGAGCTATAATTGGTATTTTCGCAGTTAAAAACCAGCTTTTGTGTGATGATGCCAATCTTCATAATTATATAAGACTGTTCACCAACCGCCACGCCATGCTTAAAGGCATTTTCCAGGAAAGGAATGAACAGCATCGGCGCAACCTGTACCCCAGCGATGGAGGCAGGATCCGGATACTGAAAACTAACATTGATCTCGCTCGGGGCATAACGCATTCCCTGAAGCGTAAGGTAATCTTGAAGGCATTCAATCTCTTTGACAAGCGGTACATTATCATTACTTTCATACAACATATATCGCATCATGTTCGATAATTTAGCGATCCTGTCGGCAAGGTTGCCTTTCCCTTCTTTTAAGGCCATCGAAAACAGGTTATTGAGCGTATTGAACAGGAAATGCGGATTCACCTGCGCCTTAAGGAATTTAAGCTCTGTCTCCAGCTGAACCGCCTCCAGCTCTGCACGGAATTTTTCGGTCCCGGCCCATTCTTTTAAAAAGAAATAAGCTATAGAAAGGCCGAAAACAATAATGAATATAAACAATATCATATTTGAGAAACCACCATCGGGTAATACAATAGAGCGGACATTCCTGTCTTTTTGTATGTGGCCAAGATGCCCCGGTATACTGGTTACCGAATCAGACACGAACCCACGGATGGTGAGCTGTTTTTTGTTTGGCAACTGCTGCACAATGTTTACAACAGGGTCATCTCTCTCAATGTGTGAGGGTAGCTGGTTTTGAAGATAGTTATTTGCCTGCAGGATGATAGCAAGCCAAACAAGCGGCAGTATCACTCTTATCAATATGTTTTTATAATGAAGCGCTTTTTTTAATAGCCAAACTGCATTGCCATAGAACAATACCATGAGCAGGCCAAGCGTAAAAAAAACACCGGGCGACAAGACATGCCTGATGTCCTTTTCCATAATAGTACCGTTATGATCAAGCCGCATTTTGATATGAGGCACAGTTAGCAATACCAATGTATAGAAAACAGCTATCCAGAAGGCTATGTGAAGCACTATCTCTATCCAGTCTTTTTTCTTAATCGCAATCATATAAAACAAATGTAATCCTTATAACAAGTCACCGGCAAAGAATGTGATGAACGGCCAGTTTTTGTGATGATGCCGCCCGGCCGTTTTGCCGGATAAATAATCCGGAGCGTTCATCACAAAAATTTGAGCAGCCGGGAATGGCTGCCTACCATTGCCCGAAAAAACATTAAAATCATGAAACGATTTATCTTTTCAAGCGCAGTGCTCGTCCTGCTGGCTTTAACCGCTAAGGCTCAACATCCGGATACGGCACGGGTGCTGGTCCATTACAGGTTCACCCATGTTACCAATCCCGCAGACCCGGCTCACCCCTATACGGAAAACATGGCTTTATTGGTCGGCAAAACCGCCAGTGTTTATAAGAGCTATGACGGGATGGTATCCGATGAGCAGTTTAGAAAAGCCTATGTCGCAGCGACGGCCGCCGGTCCGGATGGGCGTGTGATGATCGACAGGAGTGGCGCAAGTATGCATACCCAATATTTCCTGTACCCAAATGAGCAGAAATTGTTAACCAAGGATTATATTCTTGCCAGCGAATACCTTATAGAAGGCCCAATGCCGGCCATCGACTGGAAGATCAGCGGAGACACAGCAACTTTCGGCGGCTTGCACTGCCAGAAAGCCACCGGCCATTTTAAGGGCCGGGATTATATCGTATGGTTTTGCCCTGATCTGACCGTGCGTACCGGGCCCTGGAAGTTAAACGGCCTGCCTGGCGTTATCATAGATGCGCATGATACAAAAAAAGAGGTGATATTTCAGTTTGACGGTATAGAAAAGGTGGTTTTTGCAGAAGTAAAACCTATAGCCGGCCCTGGTGTAGCTGAAAAAGATGTTCCCCCGATATTGCGGGGTCTGGATGATAACCCAAATATCATAGCGCCACCGGTCAGGGCGATCAAAGCCACGCAAAAGGACTTTGACAAACTGAAAGCTGGTATGCAGAAGAACCCCAATGCTCTTTCGCAAGGCATGGCAGCGGTTGATGGCGCCAATACACAAGGTGACCATGTTATTAAAGCTATCGCCGGCGGCCCTGCACAAAATGTTAACCCAATAGAATTACCGGAAAAAAAATGAAATGTTTGATAAGGGTTTTGGCCTTGGTGCTCTTATGCACTTTATCCGCTACAGCCGGTTATACCCAAACGGTAAAGGGAGCTGTAAAAGATACCACCGGCAAGGCAATACCCTATGCAACTGTTAGCCTGAAGAAAAGTACAGGTAATGCCATTATAGCCTACACTATAACTGATAGCAAGGGCGGCTTTGCCTTGCTGCTTCCGGCTGGTATCGCTGCAGACAGCCTGAAAATAGAGGTAAGCTGCATCGGTTACAAAATCTCGGTCAAAAACATCGTAAACCTTGATACCCCGGTTGATTTTAAACTTGCTGTAGGAACTACTCAGTTGCAGGAAGTAGTTATTAAAAGCAGCCGCCCTGTATTACGTATCAATGGGGATACACTGAGTTACAAAGTATCTGAATTCGCTAATCCGCAGGACCGGACGATAGGCGATGTGATCAGAAAACTGCCGGGCATAACTGTTGCTGCCAACGGCACTATCAGCTACAACAACAAGCCGATCTCCGCTTTGTATATCGGCGGCGATAACCTGCTCGACGATAAATACGGCATTGCTACCAACACCATCCCTCAGGGAGTTGTGAACAATGTACAGGTAATTCAGAATAACCAGCCCGTAAAGGTATTGCAAAACAAAGTGATGAGCGAAGATGTAGCCCTGAACCTGACGTTTAAAAATGGGGCAAAGCTACATTTGATAGGCCAGGAAAGCCTCGGGGCCGGATTGCCGCGGAATTACGACGTGAATTTAAACGCCATGATGTTTAAGGACAACTATAAGGCGATCAATTATCTGGCAGGCAACAACACCGGCTATGATGTGCAACAGGACCTGTTATCACATAACCAGCAGGCAGAGAATGGCCTGCCCGTGGCGGTGCTTTCATTGGGGGCGGCAAACACCCCACAACTGGAGCAAAACCGGTATTTATTTGACCAGTCGGGTGTCGTCAGTGTAAACAACCTCGTCAACCTAAAAAACAATATGCAGCTCAGGGTAAACGCTTATTATGTTCACGATACGCAAAAACAGGATTACAGCCAGCAGACCAGCGTATTTTTGCCCGGAGATACGGTAAGATTTCACGTAACGCAACATAACCGTTCAGTTCCTGATATTTTTCATACTCAGTTTGTGCTGAATATCAACCGGGCTCAATATTACCTGAACGATGCCTTGCTGATAGATCAAAAAAATATCGCCGGTTATTCGGGTTTGAAAACCGATAGTTCCATAGTCAACCAGGTGTTAAAGGACAATACACTAACCTTTTCGAATGAATTCAATTTGATCAGAGCTTTAAAGTCTAATCAAATTATCCAGGCTTATTCTTACATCAGCCACTCCGCCGGGCCAGAGAACCTCGTGATCGGCCCGGGGTATAATGCATCTATATTTAACAACAATGTGCCTTATGCGCAACTGGTACAAAATGTAAATATACCCAGTTGGTACACCAACAATTATTTTGCGTTCAAGATACCGTCAAATCTATTCACGCAAAGCTATCGGGTGGGCTTTAGCCTGCAATCGCAAACGCTTGCTTCTGCACTGAACGTTGTACAAAACAACAACAGCGTTAACTTAAAATCTGACAGTGCCCGCAACCATGTGGACTGGACTCAAAAAAAGCTCTATGCCGAAGCAAGCTACGATCTGCCCGGAACGGTATTGAAAGCTACCCTGAGCCTGCCGGCAACACTCCGGCAGATCACTTATTCCGAAAGTTCATTTGCACTGAATAAAAGCCTGACACGCCTATATTTTAATCCCCAATTCAGGGCTAAATACCAGGTAAGCGCAGAAAATTATTTGAACCTGTTTTACACCTATAGTAATCAGATCAGCGGCATTGAGAATGTGTACCCCGGATACATCCTGACCAATTACCGCACACTTAATGCCAATAATACAGGCCTCACCTGGCAGCAGATTCAACAGGCGGGCGGAGGTTTTAGCTACCGCAAAGCGCTGACCCTTTTTTTCTGGAGCGTAGGCGCACTTTACAGCCATACCGGGGCCAATAACATCGCGTCGAGCATCATTACCAATAATTTACAGCAGAGCATAGTGCTGCCCTATTCCAACAGCACCGATTCCTGGGCACTAAACGGCAGCGTCAGCAAATACTCATTTGCGCTTCGTACCACGTTCAGCGGGGCCGTAACCTGGCAAAACAGCCGTTCGGTGCAGATACAGAATAACGCGCTGCTGCCGTTCAACACCATATCCAAAACCTTTAGGGTGAGCGCAGCTACCAAAGTGAGTAATGCTGTAAATTTCAACTACAACGCCACTTTAATGCAAACAGCCAGCCGTTCCTCCGTGGAGGTTTCTGCCTTTCGGGTGAACCAGTTGGTGCAAAAGGCGTCGGTAAATTATGACCCCATCGAAGCTATACAACTCAATCTTACAGGCGAACATTATTTTACCCGCCAGGAGGGCAACGCTGATCTGAAATACTTTTTTGCAGATGTCTCGGTAAAATACCGGATCAACAAATGGAAAACCGACCTGCAGCTAAGTGCAAACAACTTTTTAAATGTTAAAACTTACAACGCGCTTTATTTATCAGCCAATACGCTCACAGCCAGTTCATATACGCTTCCGGGAAGGATTATACTACTTAAGGTGCTGTTTAATCTTTGACTTTCTTGTCCTTTATCGGTAATAAAGGCGAAATTATCATGTTGAACACCGGGCGGTTTACAGGCTTTCTGCTCCGTCAATTGATATAATCAGGTTGGACATAAAAGGGACGGATTACGCTCGAATCCTTCGTTAGGAGTATTGATAAACTATTGCTTAACAGGAATGATTAAGCCTTCTTTCATTTCCTCATTGGCCTGTTTAACCAGTTTGTCACCATCTTTCAGGTCACCTGTAATTTCTACTTTTTCTTTGCCTGTAAACCCCGTTTTCACATCTACCCATTTCGCTTTGCCATCTACCAGTTTCACCACAAACTTGCGTTCCTGTGTGGTTACAACAGTCTTGTAAGGTACCGTAAAGCCAGGATCAGGGCGATCAACGTTTAAGGTGATCTGGGCAAACATACCGGGCTTAAGCTGTTTTTTTTGATTGGGGAAACTAAATTCCCATGTTTCGCTCCGGGTGTCTGAGCTGATCGCCTCCGATTTCCGTGCGAGATTGGCTTTAAAGACAACTCCCGGCAAAGCGGAAACGGTAAACGAGGCCTGGTTATCTTCTATTTTAGTAGCATTGTAAGCCTCCGGTACCGGTACCTGGATCCTCAACAACGAATTATCCTCTACTGTAAAAAGCAGGATCTTACCTGTATTATCCACATAATCGCCTTTAAAAATATTACGCGCGGTAACTACTCCGTTAAATGGCGACCGGATAACCAGGTAATCTTCTAATGCATGGTTAGCCTGGTTGGCAGCTTTAGAAGCTTCATAAGCGGAGCTGTCTGTTTTCATTTGATTGCGGGCAATATCCAGTTCATTATCTGATATGGCGCCGGGTGTTTTAGATGCTTTTAACAACCGTGAATAAATGCTTTTGCTGGACTGGAATTTAGAATAAGCTCCCTGACTATTACTGCGGCTCTGCGCCTCGCCGGCTTTTAGCTCCGGCGCATCCAGGATACAAAGCACCTGGCCCTTACTTACTTTGCTGCCAATGTCAACTTTTACATCTTTTACATAACCGGCTGTACGGGCATAGATATTGGCCCGGTCGTTTGGTATAATTTCCCCGGTGAGGGTGAGTTTATTGCTCACTTTATCAGCTTTAAGCTCAACGATTTCTACAGGTTGTTTTGCCTGCGCTACCGTAGCTCCCGGCGTCTTATTTTCATTGCTGCCGCAAGCTCCAAGAACCAGCAGGCTTAATCCTAAATATGTATGTAATGCTTTCATGCGTTTGGTTCGGTAATGATAAAGTATTTGCTTTCCTTATCGTCGGGATCCAGTGAAATTAGCTTAACCGGACGGTCGCCGGCTACGGCATGATAGATCAGCGGTAAAATCAACAGGCTCAAGAGCAACCCGAATAATAACCCGCCTATTACCGCTATGCCTAAAGGCGCGGTCTGATCACCGCCCTCACCTATTCCCGATGCCATCGGGACCATCCCGGCAATCATTGCAAGGCCGGTCATCAGGATTGGCCTTGTCCTATCCCTGATCCCGATCAAAAATGAATTTTCGGTTCTTAGTTTACGATAGTTTTCTGCCTGTATGATAAACAGGATAGCATTGGCCACCGCCACGCCAATGGCCATAATACAACCCATGTAAGATTGAATGTTTAAGGTTTTGCCCGTTAGCCACAGCAGAAAAAAACACCCGGTCAATACGCCTGGTATAATACCGATCACGATCAATGAGACTCTGAATGATTGGAAATTAACGGCCAGCAACAGGAATATCACAACAATGGCCAACAGCACACCTGTTTGCAGTTCATCAAATGTTTGCTGAAACACTTCTGCCTGGCCCT
This sequence comes from Mucilaginibacter sp. SJ, assembly GCF_028993635.1. Classification (NCBI taxonomy): domain Bacteria; kingdom Pseudomonadati; phylum Bacteroidota; class Sphingobacteriia; order Sphingobacteriales; family Sphingobacteriaceae; genus Mucilaginibacter; species Mucilaginibacter sp. SJ. The sequence continues at coordinate 796,897 of NZ_CP118631.1, read as the reverse complement.
GCTGCTGGATCTTCATACCATCGGGCAACTTCCCTAAACCTGCAATAATCTTATCAATGTCGTGGATGGCCACGCCTAACGATTTGCCGTGCAGGTTGGCCGTAAGTGTGATAAAACGCTTTTGGTTTAAACGGTCATACTCCCCTTCTATCCTACCCATCTTCCAACTTGCCACATCCCGCATAAACACCTGTTTGCCGCCATTTGAGCCCAACAGGATATTATCTACCTTACCAGGGTCGTTCATGATAAACTCGGGCACCTGCACTTGCACCTGGTAAGCAGTGGCATTAGCTTTATCCAGCCAGTAATTGGGCTGGGTAAACCTGCTGGAAGACGTGGCCGCGATCAGTGATTTGCCGACATCATCCACAGTTAAACCTAATTGTCCTAACCGAACCCGGTCAAACTCCAGTTTCATGGCGGGATAACTTTGAGGTGCGCCATAGGTAATGTCACGCAGGTAAGGCAATTTGTGTAATTGATCCAGGATCCGCTGCCCAAATTCCCTGTCCTGCAACAGGTTCTTACCCAATAATATCCTGATTTGTACAGGAGTATTGGTGCCCTGGCTCATTACCTGGTCTACCAGGTCCGACGGCTCAAAGGAAATTTGCATACCGGGTATTTTCAGGGCCACTTCTTTTCTCAAAGTTTCCTTAAAATCTTCGAGATTTATGCCTGCATTCTCCACGAAATTGACTTTAAGAACTGCTTCCTGGGGGCCGCTTGTCCATAAGTGGATGGCATTAACAGGGTATGACGAACCCTGGTTGCCGATAAAGGCAGAAGTAATGGCTATTTTTTGCCCGCCCGATAAACTATCTATCAGAGCCAGCAATGCTTTGGTTTTAGTTTCAGTACGCTCAAGACGGGTGCCATCGGCTAAACGAATCCTAACCTGGAATTGGCCTGCATCAACTTTAGGAAATAATTCTTTTCCTAAAACATTGAACAATAAAACCGCGGCAACCACAGATACCAACAGGTATACCGTAACAATCAATGTAGATGCGGTGGCGGCTTTTTTCAGCCATTTGCCATGCCGGTCTTTAAATTTACTCATCTTTTCACCCTCTTTCGCGTTTTCGCTCAAATGATCCTTAAAAAGCCAGTTGGCCATGACCGGGACAAAGGATTGTGAAAGCAGGAATGACGCGATCATGGCCAAACCTACCGCTAAGGATAAAGGCAAAAACATTGCTTTGGGAATACCGGACATAAAAAATGCCGGAAAAAATATCGCAAGGATACATAGCAATATTAACAGCTTGGGTAACGCTATCTCTTTAGAAGCTTCCAGTATCGCCCGACCTTTGGGCTCGCCTTTTTCCTGGTGATGATGGATATTTTCTATAGTAACGGTGGCTTCATCTACTAAAATACCAACGGCCAGCGCCAGGCCGCCTAAAGTCATGATATTGATGGATTGACCGAATAATTTCAAACAAATAACCGCTGATAACAAAGCCAGCGGAATAGTAAGTACCACAATGAGCGATCCCCTCCAATCGCGCAGAAATAACAGTACCATGAGGCCAGTGAGTACGGCGCCTAATATCCCTTCTGTAGTTAAACTCTTTATCGAATTGATGACATAGCCCGACTGGTCAAACTCATAGCTTACTTTGATGTCCGGCGGTATGGCAGCCTGCATATCCGGCAATGCCGCTTTAACCCGTTGAACCACATCCCAGGTAGAAGCATCGGCCCTTTTGGTTACAGGAATATACACGGAGCGTTTGCCGTTAATGAGTGCATAACCTGATGTAATATCAGCCCCATTATCTACCGCGGCCACATCATGTACAAAAACAGCCGGGCCGCTCCCTGTTTTGATAGGAATATTAGCCAGGTCCTGGATATTTTCCACAACCGTATTTTGCGGCGTGATCAGCGTTTGGTCGCCCACACGAATGTTGCCCGAGGGGGTAATGACATTCCCTTTGGCAATGGCGGTTACCAGGTCCTGGGGTGTAACATTGTAACTGCGTAATTTATCAGGATCGGCTTTAATGAGCACGGTTCTCTGGTTCCCCCCGAAGGGCGGCGGAGCAGAAACACCCGGCAGGGTTGAGAACATGGGCCTCACCTTAAACAAGGCCAGGTCCTGCACTTCAGACAGGGAGCGCGTTGAGCTGAATACCAGTTGCCCTACCGGTACACTGCCGCCGTCAAAACGGGTAACAAAGGGAGATATAGTACCCGGTGGCATAAATGCCCTCGCCCGGTTCACCATCGCCACAACTTCACCGGTGGCCTGGCCCATATCCGTACCCTCATGAAAGTTCAGCTTCAGCAGGGTTACGCCTTGTATTGTCTTACTTTCAACCGATTTGATGCCGGTAACATACAGAAAGTGGTACTCATAATAAGATGTAATATAACCTTCCAATTGCTCCGCAGACAGGCCGCCATAGGTTTGTGCCACATAGATGGTTGGGGTGCCCAGTTTTGGAAAAATATCCACGGGCATATTGCGAATAGAAATTACGGAAAAGAAAACAATGGCGATAACGGCGACAATGATCGCTACCGGTTTTCTTAATGAACCATATAAAAGCTGGATGATATTCATTTTCCGTATTGATTTAAAAAGACATCTATATTGCCCTGGTAAGCGGCTTTAGTTAATAAAGATTTCCAGGCTTCCCAATAAGCGATCTTAACCGAAGCTTCCGATTGGTAAAGCAATTGCAGGGACTGGATCACATCATAATAACCGATGAGCCCCGACTGATAGCGGGATTGTATGGCCTGGTAGGCGTACCGCGCAGCTTTCAATGCTTCCGGGGCCAGCCGGGCAGATTGTATAGCTTTTGTTAAAGCGGAATCTGCTATTTCCCGTTCGGTGTTCAAATGCAGTTCAGTTTGTTTAAGCTGCTCCCGGCTGGCCTCAATATTCAACTGTTGCTGTTTGAATAATGGTTTCTGTCGAAATGCTTCCAGGATAGGAAAAGAAAGCTGTGCGCCGATACCATAATTATACCGCTCAAAACGCCATCCATCACTGTTGTTGACCGAACCATCGGCGGCTACGCCTGATCCGCGGCCATAACCCACGCTCCAGATAGTTAGTTTAGGCAAAAGGCTTCTTTTGTAGGTTTTCAGGGTTAATTCATTGGTAAGTACATTGGTTTTTTGTAAGCTAACCTCCGGATGTTCAGCATCATCCGCATTGAGCGCAACAACAGGCAGACTCCTAAACATCGCAGAATCCGCAACAGGGGCACCAGGTAAATTCCCCCCGGTAAGTTCTTTTAAAACGATCAGGCATGAATCCCTTCGCCGTTCAAAAGCAATAAGTTGGATCTGCGCTTTAGCCAGTTCGGCGTGAAAGGTAGATGAATCCGTGCCAGGCCTTAACCCGCTTGATACAACAGCCTGTGATTGTTTCAGGTGATAAGCATCCCTGCTGATATTGCTTTGATAAACTTTAACCAGGTCGGCCGTAAGCAGGTAATTGAGCCAGGCATTGATCACCAATATCTTATGCTGAAAAATAGTAAGCGTTTCGTCGGCTTGCCCGTTTTTGAGTCTTCCCCTGGCCAATTCAACGGCTGCTCCGCGCTGCCCAAAGGTAAAAGGCTCCCATTGCAGGTTCAGCGCCGCAGCACTTCCCGACGTGCCTTTATAATCATTGGATTTGCTTGGCGGGCCGCTGATAGGTGTAATGTATTGCGGATAGATCATACCCGTAATATTGTTGTAAGTAGCGTAATCTACCTGGTAAGATGCATTCATAGAAGGAATGATGCCGTTTTGCTGTAATTTAACGGCATATTGCAATCCCTTGGTCTGCAAACGTTTGGCTTTAATCAGCGGATAATTACGGGCCGCCGTGCTGAGCAGGGAATCAAGGTAAACGCCGCCGGTTTGCTGTGCATGAAGCTGCTGACAAAACACCCCCATGGCCAGCATCAACAGTATAATTTTTGAGATTTTAGCCTGATAAAATTTCGAATAGTTTTTTGAATACACTATATATAAATTTATGATGCAACGCTATAAACAATCTACAGGAAAAGCTTGAATAAAATTTACCATTTGGATAGATTTTACTTTTTAGCCAGGCTTTTTTTATACTCCGAAGGGCTTTGGCCCGTATGCTGCTTAAAAATCCTGGAAAAATGGCCCTGATCAGAAAAGCCGGTTAGGTAAGCGATCTCGGTGAAGTTGTGGGCGGTGGTCCCCATCAGGTTAATGGCTTTTTCAATCCGCATTTTCCGGATATAGTCGCCAAAACTCATATTTTCAAAATATTTGGAAAACTCCCTGGATAAATAAGCCGGGTTGATCTCCAGTTCTTCAGATGCCTGTTGCAGGCTCAGGCTCATATTGGTATCGATCTGATCCTGGATCATCTCTTTAAGTTCCTTTGTCCAGGATGGCGCTTTTTTATCTCCTTTAGTTTTAAGATATTGATGATAAACTTGTATAAGTCTTTGCTCAACAGGCCCATCTGTATGTTTTTGTTTATGGAGGTATTTGGCCCAGTTGTATAGTCCATCATAAATTACCATGCCTAATGCCAGGAGTTGCTGATCATCGGCAATATCATGTCTTAACCCCGAAAATACCGCTTCCAGCCCGGCTGATTGTGGCGCAAAATCGTGACGGTCGGTATCCGCGCCCCTGATTATCGAGGCCAGCCGGTTTAAAGCTGCATCTTTTAACTGGTGTTTTTTAAGGAAATAATCAAAGGTGCATTGATCTTCGTAGTGGGTATATTCTACATTGGGAATATCAAAAGGGATAGCATCCAGCTCAGCTGCCTTCGCCAGCACTTCCTCGTACGGAACATAGATGATTTCACCTTCAGGATCAATGAAGCGTTTAATAAGCCAGGGGCAGGCAATACGGTCAATTTTAGGACGGGCACGCGTGATCCATTTCATAGTGGATCAAAGTTAAAAATCTAAAGCATATTAGCGGCGACTCCGTTCCTATAATCGGCAATGGAATTAGTGATAATCATTATCATAACTATAAGATTTTTTCGGCTACCAGAATTATGGTTTTGTTATTCGGCTATGCACATCGGACAGGCGCTCTACCTCAACGCTGGCTAAATATAAATGCGCCAATACCTTTAGCATCGTTAGTTATCACCTTTTCGCTGAAATAATACTCGTAACTCCTGTCCCGGTATGGTTTCCCTCCAAGACCCGATATACGCTGGTACAACGAATTTGATATTTCGTCACCTATATCGGATGAATCCAAATTGTTGAACAATGCAATATTATATTCCAATCATAAAGTAATACTTAAATGATATATCGCGAATTTCAGGCCTGTCCTGACTTTAACACCAGGGCATCCCCTTCAAACGTGATTCCCGGCCAGCCATAAGCATAAACTGACGGATATTTTGATGATCTGTACCATCTGGATTTGCCAGTACGGCCCTGTAGTGCTCCGCAAATAAATAAAGCGTATCGGGTTCACTTAGATTATTGAATTGTGCAAAAGCGAAAACCCTGGCGCTACCCTGGTTCTGCGCGGCTTCGTTATAAACATTGCCATTTTTAAATGCAGTTGGCTGATGCTCGTAATAATTATTAATAAATTCGATGACGTCATTAAATGTAACCGTGCCACCTTTTAGGGCAGTAAGTAGATCAGACAATTGTTCTTTCATAAAGAAAATATTTTTGCGAAAATAAAATTTAAAAACAGTTATTGATGCAGGACGTTGATTTCAATTGAAATGGAGCCAGATTAACCGTAGCTTATAGCCAGCCCTGACCTTTCAGATAAGCAACAAATTGCGGGTTTTGCACGGAAAGCACGGGCAACCATAATCCTAACTTTTCCCGTTTCCAGTAGGGGTCAGCACCGGGCACGGGACGGGCAAAACGGTAACGATAAATAACAGCACGAATATAACGCGGTGGTTTTCCCGGGAACGGATTTCCGGCAAATAAACCAACTACCCCCGGATCATTGTGTAATAGTTTCCAGGCCAGGTGATATGTCCAGGGATACTGATCGGCTGTGGACATTGCGGCAAACCACATCTCCCAGTCCAGTCTTAATTGGTACGGCGCCACCTGGCGGAGCGGCCCACCAGGCGCTACAGGCAACCCTTTGTAAGGATAAGCTTTCCAGTTTGCGCTGTCGGGATTGATATCACTTGTTCCTTCAAAAACCACGTTGTAACGTTCCTTTCCAACGCTGCCAAACGCGCCGTAAGTGTTCACGAGTTCTAACGGGTCGAACGAAGTATTCATAATTTGTTTGGACGATAAGAGATTGAATACAGGCTGGATGCTGAGCATCCCTACAATACAAGCCACCGCCAGCACCGTGTATTGCATGGGTTGTGAAACCTCTGCTTCCTGTGCAGCTTTCGCAGCTTTGCGTACAAGTACGCCCGGCAAGAGTGTAGCCCACAAACCATCATCCAGGCAAGCCAGCGCAGGCACAATGGTAAGCCAATTCAAAAAAGAGAGGTTCCCGCTCAGGATGATTGCAAATTGGAACAGAATGATAACGGTACCTGCGATGTGCCTTAATATCCGCGGGCCAAAAACAAACCAGGGTGCCAATAGTTCGGCCAGCCAATTGAACCAAACACCAAGCCGCAATAACGAATGTGGCAGAAAGTGAAACCAGCGGCTAAACGGTCCCGGTATTGGCTGGGTTTCAAAATAATAATACAGTGCCGTACCGTTGCGCCACACCTCATCGCCACGGTATTTAATCATTCCCGCCCCAAACATGATCCGGAAGATGAGCCAGCGAAACAGAATAATGATAAGCAAAGGCGGCGGACGTTTTGGGAAAGGCCGCATATCCAGCAAAGGGCATAAAAATATAGCCAGAAAGCCGGTTTCTGTCAATTGGATTTCCCAGCCATAACTATACCAGTCCTGCCCAACATGTACCAACGATAGATACAATACCCACAATATCCCCATTGAAAGCGCGTTGGCATAACCGGCCACAACAATCAGGGATAAAATTAAACCTGTCCATGAAACAAGCAGTAATGCCTGATCTGAATGCCAAAACCAAAACACTGAAGGCAGCCGCATAAACCCTGCTCCTTTTGAACCCAGTGCTATACTTACCTGATGCAAATAATGATCAACCGGTAATAAGCCATTTGAGCCGATTAATGGCAGCACCTGGGTTATAGCCACAAGGAACGCCACCGCGTAAACCGCACCCAGCAGGCGAAGAATCACAAAACGAGTGAGCCAATACTGAGGTGCTGAGGTATGTTCAAAGCTATCTAACATAATGACATGTATCTTAAAGTTACAGAGATTTGAAGATTATGGGTAGAAATATTTGATTAACGCAGTATGCGAATCAAAATGACTTTTCTTGCTCATAGCTTAAGGAGTTCAGCCCAATAAAAGCAGCCATGGCAATTAAATTTATATATTTATTACCTAAAGCTTAATTCTTAAAAAATGTCAAACAATAAAAAAAACTGGTATCAAAGACATATCGATTCCATGAACTTTGGGCAGCGATTGGCCGACTCTGTAGCGGCTGGCATGGGTTCATGGCGGTTCATCATCATTCAAACCTTAATTGTTGCATTGTGGATGGCGCTAAACGTAGTGGCCTTTATTGGCCATTGGGATCCCTACCCCTACATTTTATTAAACTTGTTGTTTTCAACCCAGGCGGCATATGCGGCGCCGATTATCATGATGGCACAGAACCGCCAAAATGAGCGTGACCGCGCCCAGGCCAATGAAGATTTCCGAACCAATGTGGAAGCAAAAAAAGAAATTGAAGAATTACAACTGCGCTTAAACGCCATTGAAGTAGACAAGCTCGACAGAATCCTGGCACTGCTTGAAAAAATGGATAAAGAATAATCCATAATCGCACAAACATGAAACCAACCGCCTTTTCAGGATGGTTGGTTTCGTAATCCTTGCCAATCGTTATGGAGTGTAAAAAGTATCCTTGAAACTACGGGGCAATTGTTGCCGGCGCTTTAAGAAAAATCTTCATAGCTATTGTTTTACAGGTGTATCAAATAAAAGAACCGTAAATTGGCTATCGGCGTCCGTTTCGCTTGTTTTGGCATAAGGAGAAAATGTTTTGACTGACAACTCGTTGCGCTTAACCGAAAACTTATACAAACGCATCAACCCATTACCACCGTTTGGCCTGCTTTGATAATCGTTAAGGAAAGCCTTAATTGTGTGGCCGTTAAAAACTTCCGTACGATACCCCTCGCCATTATCGCCAACGTGCCCGCAAAGCATCATAAACAAATTGGGATTGTTTTTAAGGCTTTCATAAATAGCCTTGCCCTGCGCGTTAAAAGGAGCCTGCGGGGTGTTTGAACCGGCTACCGGGTTAAAATGTAAAATTGAATGACTTACTACGATTGCCTTGCGGGAGGCGTATTTGCTTAAAATTTGGTTAGCCCAGCCATACATGCCTGCCTGATCTTCGTTAAAAGCATCAAATTCGAGGAACAACACGATAAAATCAATGCCGCCTGCTGTAAACAAGTCATAATGGCTATCGTTATTATTACCGTAATGACCGCCATAATATGAACGTCCCTCAAAGTGTTTTACACCAAAATATTGATTATATCCATTAGTAGTGCCAGTAACCGGGTGTTGTGACGGGAACTGGTCATGATTACCAACAGCCAAACCATAAGGAATACTAACGGGATTTTCCAGGCCATAAAGCGCGGTTTTGGCAAGGTACCACTCACTTCTGGCTGTTACCGGGTTATCACCATGTTCGGTAATATCCCCCATGTGTGCTACATAGGCTATGTTTTCTTTGGTCTGGTTCTTCTGGATCCAGTCAATCTGCGCTTTGAACATCTCAAAAGTTCCGCCAAGCTGTGCCTGGGCCAGGTAGTATTGCGAATCGGGAATTACAGCGATTGAAAAATCGCCGGGTTTAACCGTTGCTTCGGGTCCCGGAGTGTTTAACACGGTATCTGTTGGAAGCAATGGTTCTGATTGCGCGCTGTTATTCAACAATAATGAGCCAAGGCAAAGCCCGGCTGCGAATGCATTTCTGTATTTCGGTAACATGTGGTATTAGTTTAATGGTGAAACTATTCCCCGCCTTCAGCAATCCGAAAGCAGGGACAGTAAACATTGATGGATCAATAACCCGGGTTTTGAGTCATCTGACCAGGGTTTAAATCAATTTCGGGCTGTGGGATGGGATATAACAATTTGTTGGCTGTTACATTATATGTATCAGGTGTAAGGTAGTTTACCTGAGTTTTTAGTACAGCTCCAAAAGCGTTCATCACGTCAACAGCTTTGCCGGTGCGTACAAGATCGTTCCAGCGGTGGTTTTCGAAGGCCAGCTCGACCCGGCGTTCATGTGCTATGATAGCGCGCAAAGATGCCTGGTCGGCAGTGGTTGTTGCGGGTAGCCCAGCCCTTGACCTTACTGTGTTCAGTGCAGTTAATGGCGATTTACCCTGCTCGTTCTGTGCTTCGGCTAAAAGCAGCAATGCATCTGAATAACGGTAAACAGGGAAGTTATCACTTGAGCCGGTAACCGCAATGAGTGGCGGGTGCTCGTACTTTTTGATGTAAGGTACGCCCATTTTACCAGCCGCCGGCGTATAACCAATTACACTTTTATTGGCCGAATAAACAAACAGGTCGCTGGCATTGTAGGCACCTTCCACAATCCCGATAGAAGCATCAAGGCGCTTGTCATTGGGCTCATAGGCATTGATCAGATCCTGTGTAGGTGTATTCCAGCCGCCGGTTGAGCTGTTGTTGATATTTATACCGGTGACGATTGAAGTATTGGTACTCCGTGGTAAAAAATGGAAAGGCAGCGGGTTAGGCGTAGTTCCCAAAACAGTCCCTTCCAAAAACTGAATATCAAATATCGACTCTTTGCTATTTTTATTGCCTGGTGTAAATGCATCGGCATAATTAGCGTTCAGGCCGTAACCCATACCCGAGAGCGTGTTTAGCAACGTTTCGGCATCTGCCCATTTCTTTTGAGTAGCATAAACCTCGGCCAGCAGCATTGTGGCTGATCCTTTAGTAGCTTCGCCTGTTTGCGGAAACTTCGCCGGGGCGCTTAGTTCACTTATGGCATCCTTTGCATCAGCAATAATCTGATTGTATACAGCATCTGCTGCAGAGCGCGGTAAAAAGGCATCTTCGGCCTTGGTCACTTCCTTTAAAAATAAAGGCACACCGCCAAATAACCTAACCAGTTTAAAGTAATAGAAAGCCCTTAAAAACTTGGCCTGGCCGTCAATAGGCGCTTTAACGGCCGCATCAAAATCTGTTGCCTTCAATCGCTCAATAACAATATTGGTGCGGGAGATACCTGTGTAGCAATGCTGCCAAACAGCGTTCACATAATCATTGGTAGATGTATTTGTGAAGTTTGAAATACTTTCGCGATATAAATACGCGGTACCACGGTTGCTGGGATAAGCCTGGTAAATGGTATTATCCGAGCGCATTTCAGATGTAAAGTAATCGTTTACCAAAACATCACGCAGGGGTGCGTAAGCCGCAATGTCGGCCTGCTTAAACTGATCGACAGTTTTATAAAATGTAGCATCGGTATAGGAATCCCTGGGTGTAAGGTCAATAAAGTCTTTTTTACATGAAGCAGCGGTAAGTGCTGTTAAAGCAAGGATAATATATGTCTTTTTCATACAATGGTCTTTGGGAGATTATTTAAAAGTTGCCGACACACCAAATGAAAAGGTGCGTGGGATAGGGTAAGCATTTTCATCGACACCGATACCCAGTGTAGGATCAAGCCCGGCGAAGTTGATCTCGGGGTTCATTCCCGAATATTTGGTAAATACAAAAGCCTGTTGTACCGATGTATATACCCTCAGGCTGCGCATCAAAAATTTATCACCGAGGTTAAAGCGGTAACCCAGAGAGATATTTTTTGCGGTGAGGTAAGAACCATTCTCAACCCATTGTGAGTTAACTTGCCTTCCCATGGCCGTAGTGCCGGTTTTTGTGCGTGGATAAACCCCCGATCCCGGGTTTTCCGGCGATCTCCAGCGGTCGGCAGCAGCGGCAAGCATCACACGTGAACCATCCAGGTTGGTTTGATAGGCCCATTTAGCGGCATTTAATATTTTGCCCCCAACTGAAAAGGCCATGTGTATGTTCAGGTCCCAGTTCTTATAAACAAAGTTATTGGTGAGGCCGCCGGTAAAAGTTGGCGTAGGATCGCCGATAAAGGTGCGGTCATTTACATCATCAATAACACCATCGCCATTGATATCCTTAACCTTGATAGTGCCAACATCCGAGGCGCTGCCATATTTGGCCGAATTAGCCAAATCATTGGCATCTTTATATAAGCCTAAAAACACAAAGCCGTAAAACTCGCCCAGGTGATGTCCCTCCTGCTGGCGGTAATAATCGGACGATACGGTATTGTTACGGCGGATATAGCCCGGAGAAACCAGGTTTTTGATCAGGTTGCGGTCGAACGAGATATTTAAATTAGTTGTCCATTTCAATTTCCCGTTAAGGTTGGTTGAATTAACCGTGAACTCGTGTCCCCATAACTCAATGGCACCAACGTTATCCAGGATGCTGGTGAAGCCTGATGCCTTAGGTATAGGGCGCTGCATAATAAGCCCGTCGGATATTTTGTGGTAATAATCGTAAGTAAAATTCAAACGATTGTTAAACAGCGACAGGTCTAAACCGATATCGAACTGTTTATTGCGTTCCCAGCGAAGGTCATCATTAGCCAATCGATTAATAGTTTGCCCGGCCACAGATGCGCCACCAAATTCATAATAATATTTTCCGATGGTTGCCTGTGCATCATAATAACCAGGGAAGAAATTATTACCGGTTACGCCATAGCTTGCACGGATCTTCATCAGGTTAAGAAAGCTGAAACGATCCATGAACTTTTCATCGCTTACTACCCAACCAGCAGATATTGATGGGAAATTACCGTAACTCTGGTTTGAGCCAAAGCGGGATGAACCGTCACGACGAATTGCGCCTTGTAACAAGTACCTGCCTTTGTAGTTGTAGTTAATACGTGCGATACTTGACAACAACGAATAGGCATTATATGAACTCCCACCTGCAGATAAACTGGTCGCCGCATTTAAATAGGGAATATCATCACTTGGATAACCTAAACCGGTTAAGGTATTATTAGTACCGCTATATTTTTGAGCAGAATATCCTGCCAGCGCTTCGATATTATGATTTCCAAAAGATTTACGGTAAACGAGGTTCGCCTCCGCTGTATATGATCCATTATCTACCGAACTGCTGGTTCCGGTGGCCTGGCCTACCGTTGAAGTAACCACACCCGACTGAAAATACTGCCGCGTTTCACCGCCTTTATCTACAGCAATATTAGTTTTGATGCTAAGGCCGGTTAAAAACTCGTAGTTTAAATAGCCATTGGCCAGGATGCGTGTAGTTTTATAATCATCGTTAGTAAGGTTGAACTGGGCCAGCGGGTTAATATAAGCCACCATACTCGGTGAATAAGTATCACGGTTGTAACTGCCATCTGCATTATAAGGCGACTTTAACGGACTGGCTTCAAAAATCCTTTCAAACAAACCGCCAACCCCATCAGTACCTAAACGGTTGTTATGATCAAGGCGATAGCTTGGCGCAAGATTAAAGCCTATTTTTAATTTATTGTTGCTTAATGAAAGGTCCTGATTTATACGCAATGAAAACAATTTGGTGCCGGTATTGATCAGTACGCCCTGCTGCTCCTGGTAACCAGCCATAACTGTCGAACTTGATTTTTCGCGCGCGCTGCGGATGGTGATGTCATAACTTTGAATCGGAGCAGTACGGGTAAGCAGTTTATACCAGTTAGTACCTTCGCCATATTGCTCCGGGTTCAAATAATCGGCTGGGGTAGCTGTTGTATAGCCAGGTTCGTACTGACGGCTATCGGCAAATTTTTCATTCATGTACTGGGCAAAGCCACGGGCATCCATCATTTTTGGAACACGCTCGCCCGGTATTTTCTGCACGCCGTAATTGGCATTAAATTCAATCTGCGCATCGCCGGGTTTAGCATGTTTGGTAGTGATCAGGATTACACCATTTGCTGCTCGTGAACCGTAAAGTGCCGTGGCCGAAGCATCTTTCAATATACTGAAGCTCTCGATCTCGGCTGGGTTCATGTTATTGATGCTACCTGTAACGGGGATCCCATCTATAACCACTAAAGGCTGATTACTGGCATAAAACGAAGCTGCTCCCCTGATCCTGAACTCCACACCACGGCCTGGCTGTCCGCTGCTTTGTGCAATCTGAACGCCGGCGGCCTTGCCCTGTAATTGCTGGGCAAACTGCATTACGGGCATATCCTGAAGTGGGGCTGCATCTACCTGGGTAAGCGAACCTGTAACTTCCCTTACACGCTGTTTACCGTAACTTACGGTTACTTCTTTTAACTGGCTGCCAGCCACAAGGCTAATATTCAACGTGGTGGTTTGATTACCGTTAATTATAACATTAGCAGATTCAACACGGGTGTAACCCACAAATGAAGCAGCCACGGTGTAAGTACCTTCGGGTATACTAATATTGTACCTGCCGTCTGCATCTGTCATCATTCCAAATGAGGTACCAACAATGCTTACCGAAGCTCCAGGCAAAGGCTGTCCGCTTTCATCAGTTATTCTTCCGCTTATCCGCCCGGTAAGCTGTCTGTAAACTATGATATTGCCGGCTTGCTCCTTAAAACCTATCTCCTGCCCTTTAAACAAGGCCGTAAGGATATTTTTCAGACTTTCGTTCTTATAGTTTGCTGCATTAGTATGTTTATCGGTAAGTTTTAAAAACACCTCATCGTAGGCAAAAGCGACGTTGGCCTTTTGTTCCAGCTTTTTTATAACTGAAGAAAGGTCTTCGTTTCCGATGGTGATATCAAGCCGGGTGTTTACCCCCTGGGCTGCTAACTCAGTGGCCTTTCCTGATACCAGGCCGATGGTTATTGATATGGAAATTAGTAAAAAAGAGATACGCATAAACTGTCTGCATAACTGTGTATGGAAATTCATATTTTTGATTGCTTTGTAATAGTCAAATAGATGCTGAGCATTGCAGGCTGGGGTCGGCAAACCTTCACCTGCTGAAATTAAAGCCGGCTCCTGCTGAAACAGGACCGGTTTCTTTTTAAAGGGTTAATAAATAATTACGTTGGTACCCTCCTTTCTGAAATGTGCATTATGTATGGCGCTGATCAGTTTCAGCGTTTCTGTGGCCGGTGTATTGCGCTTAATACGTAAGGTGAATAAATAATCATGCACCCGTTTGCTGCCCGCTTTTAAAGTAAGGCCATACAGGTTCTTAAAAACCAGTGACAGTTCGTCAAACTTTACGCGGTTTAAATAGGTGTCGCCATCCTTCCAGCTCTGGCTTTGATCGGCATCCACTTTTTTCTGCTCAAAGGAGCCACCATCCGTCGTATAACTAAGTTCCTCTCCCGGCGTGAGGAATGACAGCAGTTTTGTTCCTTTACTTACCCCAACCTTACCCGTAACAACAGTAACTTTTACATGAGGGAGGCTATGATATGCGTTGATATTAAACGACGTACCCAAAACCTGTACCTGCAGTGGCGCCGTGATAACTCTGAATGGCTTATGGATATTATGCTTTACTTCAAAATATGCTTCGCCCTCATCCAGGTAAACCTGGCGTATAGTTTTACCAAAATTAGAAGGAATCCGTACCCGGCTTTGGGCATTTAGCCAAACAACAGAACTGTCGGGCAGCGTCAGTTTCCTGATTTCACCGTTATGTGTACTTAAAGTGGTATAAGTTTCCGGAACTACAGTTGCTGGCTTTCTCAGAAAATAAATCAACGTAGCCGAGCAGCATAACAATAAAATACTTGCAGCAATTCGATAGTTAAACCACATCAACCGTACAGGCGTATTGATGGAACCGCTGATCTTTGTGTGCATAGCATTTCTTACGCGCTCCAGCTCCTCTGGCGGCAACGCTTGCTTTTCATTCCCGGCATCGTATGAATCATACCAGGCTTCAATGATCGTTTTTTCGGTTTCGTTAGTTGTGCCTTTCTGGTACCGGCCGAGTTGTTTTATAAATTTACGTAGCTCCATAATGGGTTTTCAACAGTAAGTCGTCAAAAAGCCCAGGAGGTACTTATAATTTACATCAACATTTTGTTAATTAATTGTAAAGCACAAATAGTATTAGTGCTAAATAAGCGGCGCTTTGTTCGGGGTGTTTTTCGGAGATAACGATACGCAGCCGACGCAGTACTTCAGAAATGTAATTTTTTACCGTTTGCTCGGCCAGTCCTAATTCGCTGGCAATTGCTTTTACTGAGTGGTTTTCGCTGCGCAGTTCGTAAACCTTTTGAAGCATTTCGGGCATATGCTTAACCGCCTGTTCAAGCGTTTGCTCCAACTCAAGATATCCGGTATGGTCATGTATGGAATTTTCAAGTAATTCTACACGCTGCAGCGCATCCTCCAGGCGCACATGCGTAACCTTTTGCGATCTGAAATAACTGATCACGCTCAGACGTACTGCGCTCAATAAATATTGCTCGAAACTTGTTTGAATGCTTAGGGAATGCCTGCGCTGCCAGAGCTTAATAAAAATTTCCTGCACAAGGTCCTGCGCCTGTGCTTGATCATCGAGCCTGGCCCTGGCTGCCCGGTATGCGCGCTCCCAGTAACCCTCAAACAGCAGATCAAACGCCGAATGATCGTCTTCCTTGATTCGGGAAAGTAAAATAGTATCGGCAATTTCTATCATTTGATGCTACAAACCTACATTACTAATGTTAACTAAACTTTAAGAAAATGATCGCTGCATGGTTGTTACAAAAAACTAATCGTCTAATAAAATATTGGATGATAGTTTGTAGATTTAAAAATTATGAGAAACCAACCTACTATTAAAAAGAACTCAAATAGCAGATTCATCCGCATACCGCTTATCGCGGGATTGCTGCTTTTAATAATTTCGGGAGCCAAAGCTCAACAAATAAAGGATCCTGCAGTTATCGGCCGATGGGATATTACTATCGACAAAGGTGGCAAAAGCCTTCCATCCTGGCTGGAAGTTCAAAAATCAGGAACACATACCCTGATTGGCCGTTTTACTTATGCTTTTGGAAGCGCGCGCCCGATATCGGAGGTGAAGCCGCATGACGGCAAATACAGTTTTTCTATCCCGCCACAATGGGAAGAAGGAAGCCGAAACATGGATTTTGAATTTGAAGTTAAGGGGGAAGAATTAACCGGGACAATGGTATATACAGATGGTGCTACCTACCATTTCACCGGTGTGCGGGCACCGTTAATGACAAGGGCAAAGGCACCGGTTTGGGGCAAACCTGTTAAACTGTTCAACGGTAAAGACACCAAAGGCTGGCATACGGACGGCAAAAACCAATGGGTAGTAGAATCGGGCATATTAAGGAGCAAGCACTCCGGCGCAAACCTTATCACCGATCAAAAATTCAGCGATTTTAAATTACACATCGAATTTCGCTATCAAAAAGGCAGCAACAGCGGCGTTTACCTGAGAGGGCGCTATGAGGTACAGGTTATCGACACTAAAACCGGTGAGCCTGAACCTATCAATAACCAGTTTAGTGCTATTTACGGTTTCCTGCCGCCTAATAAAATGATGGCGAAAAATGCCGGGGAATGGCAATCATATGACATTACACTGGTTGGGCGTTTAGTTACCATCGTAGCCAATGGCACCATGGTGATATGCCAGCAGGAGATTCCGGGCATTACCGGCGGGGCTATCGACAGTAAAGAAGGCGAACCAGGGCCGCTGCTGATTCAGGGGGATCATGGGCCTATCGATTACAGAAACATTATCATTACTCCGGCAAAATAAATTATCGAAGGCATATTATTAAAAAAATCGGCCTGTTTACACTAAGCAAACAGGCCGATTTTTATCAAATTTTTTTATTTAAAAACGATTAATCGGCTTGATATATCAGTTCTGCAAAGTTTTCCTTTTCGGCGCCGCAGGTTGGGCACTCATAGTCGCTTAAATTTTCAAAAGGCATTCCGGGTTCTATATTATTAAAGATATCCCCATACAACTCATCATAAATAGTGAAACAGCTTTTGCACTGATGAACAGTTTTTTGATTGGGTGATTTAATTTCAGTACTTGTTTTACTTACGGGCAACGGCGATAAATTATTGATTTGCTGCTCGTAAAACATATCACAAAGCGCTGTCAGATGCCTGCTTAGATCTGCTTTTGCTACACCTTGTTTGTATATCACAAATTCGCGGGTATTGTGGTTAAAATCACGGGTATGCACAATTTCAAATTCATCGGGCATCCGCGCGCGGATCATAACAGAACCATAGATCCCCGATTTAGGCGAACGCTTTATGGCAAAACTCAGGCCATAAGTTCTTAAATCAGCCTCTTCAAACTCGCTTACCAGTTGCTGTTTAAGCTCGAGGCAGGGATTGCAAAGATCTTCAACCTGCCAGTTAAGCTCATTTGAAGCATGCCTGATGTTTACCCGGTATTTGTTAAGCAGGTTGCCCCATAATGGACGGTGCCTGGCCTCGATATTTTTTATAAGCAGAGATTTCCATGGGCTAAAATATAACTGTCCAACCCTGGTTTGCATACACAGGTTACAAATATCTTTCAAAAACTCAATGTCAAAAAGCTCATGGCGCCTGTAAATGCCCAACCAGTATTTGTTGCCCTGCTTGTTAAAGCCCTCATAATAGGGTAGTTGAAATTCAGGAATAATAAGTGGCTGTTCAATTTCCTGGGTCACAAACTGGTGGCCTGCAGTAACTAATTGATAGAGCTTATCGGGATTAATTTCAACCTGGTCGTAAAACAGTGTTTTGTTAGCAAATATTACTTGTTGTATTGCTTTGCCAATGGCGGGAATATCATCCGAATAAACCAATACAGGCCAGCAATACAGGATATTAGTTTTAGGAAACCTGATATACAAATACCAGTAATTACTTACCGGCGAAGAAATAAAATTAAGGTTACCGGTAAAAAATGACGCAAAAGTTTGATTGCTGTCAACCAGGTTTATTTTCAGTTCGGGCTGATAGTCAAAAAGATCGAAAATATCTTTATAAACACCTTCTTTGAGCCAGTTCTCCTGGTTAAAAATACCATCGGCGATATACGAACTGGTGATATTGGGATAAGTATCCTGGTTAACTTCATGGTCAATACCGGCACTAAGCATATCAAATTCCAGATCCTCCAGCTGTGCTTCTTCAATTTCGAAATAAAGCTGCTGCCGGTTCCCGAAACGAACCTGTTTAGCACCCGCATTTTGCGCGATGATGAGCATCTCGTAAAAATCACCTGCAGAGGCTACGCCTCCCGGCAAATTAATCTTGATCAGTTGCTTATTCTCCATTGTTTCAAGCTTTTACTAATTGCTGCTGAAGTACTTCTTCAAGCAGCCGTTTCACTTCAGGCCGGCATGACCCGCAGCCTGTGCCGGCTCCGGTTTGGCTGCAAACATCGGCCAGTTGGGTACAGCCGCCGGCCACTTTATTACGGATATTATCGGCACCAACATTGTTACAACTACAAACCAGCTTGCCCAAAACAGGTTCGGCCGTTTTACCACTGCGAAGTAATTTAAGGCGCTTATCGCTCAGCTCGGTTTTGTTTGCTATCAGTTCCCTGAATTCCTGGAACTCTCCTTTATCAC
The DNA here is from genome assembly GCF_028993635.1 of Mucilaginibacter sp. SJ. NCBI lineage: Bacteria > Pseudomonadati > Bacteroidota > Sphingobacteriia > Sphingobacteriales > Sphingobacteriaceae > Mucilaginibacter > Mucilaginibacter sp. SJ. The sequence goes on along the minus strand of NZ_CP118631.1, from coordinate 778,210 downwards.
CAATTAAAATGGTGCCCACCAGCCTGTCCTGGTGAATAATGCATTTTTTATAATAGCGCTTGGCCTTGTCAATAAATACAATTTCTTCATAGTCTTTTTCATTCGGGCAATCAGATAAACCGATGCTGCACAGATCAAAACCATGAATTTTAATGATATTCATAAACAGGCTTCCCTTATAATAACTGGCAATGTCGCCGTTCATATAACCTGCAACAACTGCTGCCTGTTGTTCGGCAGCGGCAGTTATACCGTATAGGGTGCCGTTAAACTCAGCTATTTCGCCAATGGCGTATATATTGGGGTCACTGGTAAGCAACCGTTCGTTCACAATTACGCCGCGCTTAATTTCAAGACCGCAATCCTTGGCTATTTCAAGATTTGGCGTAGTACCGATGGCCAGGATCATGGCATCACAGTCAATTTTTCGCCCGCTTTTTAAGCCGATACCGGTAAGCTTGCTGCGGCCGTAAAACAGCTGCACTTCATCGTCATAAAAGATGTCGCAACCCTGGTCAACCATTTCTTCGTGCAAAAGCCTGCTGCCCAACTCATCCAATTGGCGGTTTAAAAACCTTGACGTACGCTGAATGATGGTGATGGTAATTCCTATTTCACGCAGAGAGGCGGCCATTTCTAAGCCTAATAAGCCGCCACCCACTATAACCACATGCCCGTTTTTAGGCACATGCTTTTTGAAATTATCAGCATCGTTACGGCTGCGCATACTGAAGATCCCCGGCAGCGATGGTACGTTTTTAGGAATTGCCGCACGACTACCTGTGGCCAACAGCAACACATCGTAATAAGTTTTGACTCCCCGGCTATCCAGCACATATTTGTTAACACGATCTATTTTCTCGACGCTTACGCCGCGTAATAACCTTATTTTAAGTTCGGGTTCTTCTTCATCGGTCATTTTAACCAACTGCTCCCAGCGTTGTTCACCGCTAATATAATCGGGCAGCATAACACGATTGTAAAAAGGATGATCTTCTTTACTGAAAATGATGATCTCATCATCTTTATTAAGTTCCCTGTATGATCGTACAAAACCGTGTGCACCGGCACCGGCGCCAACAACCACAATTCTTTGAAATGGCTTTTTATATTTTTGGATCTTTACCGCGCAATACTTAAAATCCGGCTCCTTTGATATCGGATCAAGTGCGTCATTAGTAACATTGTTAATGCGGTGCAGATCATTGTTCAGGATCTTGCCCCAATGCATTGGCACAAAAACAACGCCCTGCTTTATTTGTTCGGTAATCCGGGCTTTTACCCTCACTTCACCCCTTCGGGATGTAATAATAGTAACATCGCCTTCCCTGATCTCTAATGCTTCAGCATCAACAGGATTGATCTCGATAAATGATTCCTTAATATGCTGGTTAAGCTTATTTACCTTACCGGTTTTGCTCATGGTATGCCATTGATCGCGGATGCGGCCGGTAGTTAGAATGAAAGGATAGTCGCCGTCAGGAACCTCGCTGGTATGCCCATCCGGTACCGCGCTTATTTTAGCGTTACGTGTTTCGGTATAAAATTGCTTGTCAGTAAACAAGCGGGGTGTCCCTGGTATCGCATTACGTTTTTTATAAGGCCATTGTATTGATCGTTGTTGTATGATGGTTTCGTGCGTAAGCCCGCTGATATCAATATTGGTTTTGCCTGTTAGTTTAGCATGCTCGGCATAAATTTCTGCGGCATTTTTGAAGTCGAAGCCTTTGTACCCCATTTTTTGAGCAAAACGGCAAATGATCTCGCTATCCGGCATAGCCTCGCCCGGTGGGTCAAGTACTTTACTCAAATAACTGATCCGCCTTTCAGAATTGGTCATAGTACCCTCCTTTTCGGCCCAGGCTGCTGCGGGGAGGATCACATCGGCATAAGCCAGTGTTTCGGGCTTATTACTAATCTCCTGAACCACTACAAACTTTGCTTTTTTCAAAGCCTCTTCGGCAAGGCGTACGTTTGGCAAGCTGGTTAATGGGTTGGTACACATGATCCAGATGGCTTTAAGGCGGCCATCATTTAATGCCTCAAACATCTCCGTTGCGGTAAGACCTGGTTTTGCGGCTATCTCTGTACCTCCCCAAAACTTCTGTACCTCCGCCCTGTCTGCCGGGTTAGTTAAAACACGATGCGCCGGTAAAAGATTAGCAAGCCCTCCCACTTCACGCCCGCCCATAGCATTTGGTTGCCCGGTTAGCGATAATGGGCCAGATCCCGGCTTACCAATATGGCCTGTTATCAAGTTAAGATTCAGGAGGCTTAAATTTTTATTTACCCCAACAGCGCTTTGATTTAGCCCCATTGTCCACATCGTTATGAAACCTTTTGCATCGCCTATATAACTGGCAGCAAGCCGTATGTCGTTTTCACTTACACCACAAATAGCAGCCGATTCAGCAAGGGTACGTTCAAATACCAATTTGCTGTACTGCTCAAAACCATCAGCATGATTGTTTACAAAATCAATATCGATATCCCCATTCTCTATCAATACCCTGCCAATAGCGTGGTTAAGGGTGATATCGGTACCCGGGTTTAACTGCAGGTGCAGATCGGCATTGCTGCAGGTATCCGTAACCCGGGGGTCAACAACAATGATTTTCACATCGGGATTTGCGGCTTTATGCGCTTCAACCCTTCGCCATAAAATAGGATGGCACCAGGCTGGGTTAGCTCCGGTAACATAAAAGCAATCGGCCAGTTCAATATCGTCATAACAAACAGGTACAGCATCCTCGCCTAAAGCAATTTTATAAGCGGCAACCGCGCTGCTCATACACAAACGTGAATTGGTATCTATATTATTACTGCCGATAAAACCTTTAATTAGCTTATTGACAACGTAATATTCCTCTGTAAGGCACTGGCCTGAGGCATAAAATGCAACCGAATCCGGCCCGTATTTATCAATGAACGTTTTAAAAATGGCTGCTGTGCGCTCCAATGCATCGTCCCAGCTTACCCTTTGCAGGGGCATGCTTTTATTATAGCGCATTTGAGGGTATAGCAGCCTGTCGGTTTTATCATTAGCTGTGTAGTGCAGGTTAAGCCCTTTACTGCACAACATGCCATTATTTACAGGATAGTCCTTATCGCCCTCAAGCGTTATACTGCCATTTTTTTCTTTATTAATTACCACGCCGCAGCCTACCCCGCAGTAGCAGCAAGTACTTTTAAATGTATTTTGAGGGCGTTTGTTAGACATTTCTTTTAAGCTAAAAGCTTAAGGCTGAAAGCCAAAAGCTCTTTTATTTATTACTATTTATATGTATTTTAAGCAGAAAGCGTTAATGGCTTTCTGCTTAAAGTTTTTTGCCCGGGCTTTAAGCTTATAAAGCCAAAGCGGGTTCATCTGCTGTTTGAGCCTCAGCCTGTTTTTGAAAACGGGTGATCAGCACAATCACGGAAATCACCATAACAGTTATACCGATGTAAGTAAATGCCTGTATATAAGTGATATGTTCGGACTTGAAAAGAAACCCAAACAGCATTCCTCCAAGGTTACCACCGGCCCCAACAATACCGCTTACCATCCCCACATTTTTGCTATTGATAAACGGAACTATACCATAAGTAGCGCCGTTTGACATTTTAAGGAACAGCGCAAATGATAGCATGGAGATAATAGCCATTGTAAGGCTGCCCGAATGTGCAAACAGAACAAGACCAATACCTTCCAGCAACAGTACGCCGGCAAGCAATAAGCCCTTGCCCCGCATTCCGAATTTACCGCCAACTTTGTCAGATACAATGCCGCCTAATGCACGGGCAAAAATGTTCATGAAGCCGAATATACCTGCCCAGAAACCTGCCGAGCTTTGTGAGAGATGGAATGTATCCACAAAATGCAGGGAGGCTACGTTATCAAAAGTGATCTCCATACCAAAGCACATGGCGTAGGCCAGTGTAAGTGCCCAAACACGCCAGTCAGCCAATATCGACCAGTCGGTTTTTGATGGATTGGTTTTGGCATAACCTACTTCATCATAGTTACCGTTAGGAGTGTCTTTGGTAAATTTCCAGTATACAAATGCTATTATCAGCATCATTACACCCGGAACTATCATGGCATACCTCCAGGCTTCGGCTTTGGTAAAGCCGGCCCCTACTATGGCAGCAAATATTAAAGGCATTACCATATTGGTTATACCGCCGCCAAGGTTACCCCAGCCACCGGTTACCGCGTTTGCTGTACCTTTTATATTAGGTGCAAACATCATAGAAGTATGGAACTGGGTAATTACAAACGATGAACCTATTACACCAATAGCCAGGCGAAACAATAAAAAAGAGGTGTAATCATGAGCCAGGCCTACCAGGAATACCGGCAGCGATCCGATAATTAATAACCTAACCGCCGTTTTGCGAGGCCCCCAGGTATCACAAAGCTTGCCTATAATAAGGCGGGCTATAATGGTTGCAGCAACAGATGCAATGATGGTGTTACCTACTTGTCCTTTGCTCAGATGTAATTCGGCGCGGATGGTTGGCATTAATGGCGCCAGGCCGAACCAGCCAAAAAAGCATACAAAAAACATGAGCCATGTGATGTGAAAGGTGCGCATTTGTACACCTTTTAATGAAAATATGTTGAGTTTGGTAAGTTGTTTTTCCATTTTTTTAAGCTTAAAGCTCAAAGCCTAAGGCTAAAAGCTGTTTGTTTGTACTTTGATTTTTTAACATTTCTTGCTTTCGGCTTTTAGCCTTAAGCTTTCAGCCTACGTTACTTGTTTAAAAATTCAGGTTTGATATTAAGCTGCAGGTACGCCCAAAACGGGTGCAGTTTGCTGCTATCCGGCGTTAAACCTTTAGCATATTCCATGCTGTGGGTTGCTGCCATGTAAGATAAACCCAGATCAACAGCTGTAAATTTGTTGAGCTTATAGCTGTTGGTGAGGTCAAATTCGGTACCCAGGTATTTGTCAATGGGCTGTCCGTTTGTTCCTTTCTGATCTTTAGCCAACAGGAAGTAATGATTAGCCAAATCAACGCTAAAGCGCTTATTGTCTGAAAGATATTTGATTTTAACATACGGATTGCTCAAGCCGCCGGTTGGGGATCCACTGCCGGCATAAAAATAGTCCATATAACCCCAGAATTTATGCGGTGTACCATACAATGGATCAAACCTGTGATTGGTTTTTGAGGTGGAAAGCGCATCGTTTCCTGACAGGTAATCCCATCCGGCTGTATAAGCCATGTTACCGCTTTTGTATGATAAAGATGCGGTATAAGTATAAGCGCTTAACTCAGCACCATCACGGTCATGTCCGCCCTGATAGTAAAAGCCGCCTGTAGCAGCCCATTCATCCTTACTGCCGAAAACGGGATTGATAAGCAAGCCGGTTGTGTAACGGGTATTAACTCCAGGTTGATTAAACCGCCGACCGTATATATAACCAACGTCTTCGCCTGATACATTTTTTACCGAATCGAGTTTGTATTTGGCAAACTGATCGGCCAGGAAAAGGCCGGTTACTTTAGTTTTATTAAATTTTTTAGCAAAGTAGAGATATTCAAGTGCTTTATAGTTTTGGTTTTGCCCGTTAGTACCGGGAGGATTTAAAAATGAAAGATTGCCGTTTTTGGCACTAACCCCCGAAGCATTTACCAGCGGGATAAGCCCGGCAGGGGTATTAGCCAAATTACCTTTGCTATCCTTTACTGTAGCGGGTACATTGGCCGGTGTATAATAGGTGCCATTATAGTTAATAGCATCAGAGCTTTGATTAAAGGCAGCGCCGAGATCAACCTGCCAGCCTGATTGAAGAAGTTTTAATACGATGGCGTCGTGCCTGCGGGCTTGCTGAATCCAGTCGGTAGCGCCAAGCAAGCGTTCATCGTCATAGCTAATTTCCTGTCGGCCAGCTTTTATAGCGAAATAATCGACAGGCGATTTTTTAAAGGAAGTGTCTTTTTTGTTGGAGAGGATCAATTCCGCCCAAGCTTCGTGAAGGCTTAACCGGCTGCCATCGTTGATCGTAATAGTTGAGGCATCCTGGCCCCACAGCCTTACATCCTGTACCGATGTTTGGAAAATAAGCTTACTGCTTTTGTAATTGAAGGTGAGCCGCGTTCGTTGTGACACGAAGGCTGCATTTTTGTTACCTACCGGTTCTAAAGTTCCATAACCATCACGTAATTCGCCCCTTGTTTTGATCTGCCCTGTTAAAGATAGCTGCGCAGAAGCATTATAAGAAACGAAACATGATATAATTAATAGAATTTTTCCAATAGTGTATTGATTAGATACATTTTTGTACATTTGAATTGGTTTTTTATTTGTTAAAGCGATTAAAAACTATTTAACCCTGTCTGGGAATGCGACCTCCCGGCAGGGCTTTTTTATGCATTTTTGATTTTTACCATAGGCGCAATCTTTTTTGATTAATTTATCTGTTTAATTATGATAAATATAACTTATTTAATGATTGCGTACAAATAATTGATTTTTAAAATGAATTTTTATGATTAAAATCATTAAAAACTATATTTTTTGATAAAAACTCAAATTACAAACGATCAAAAACAGCAGAAATGCATTTTTAACAATTTATTAATAGATGAAAAGCCAATAAAACATTGCAAAAACCAAATTAAAATCCCTTATAAAGAAAAAAGTCGCCACAAAAAATCAAATAATCTAATAAAAAGCCATTAAAATTTGTTTTAAACTCTAAAAAAACAAAAATCACATAAAAAAAGACGTAAAAAGTCCACATGCCTTTATTAGATACCACATTGGTGTATAAAATACACTGCGATTTCAAACAAAAACATATGAAAAAGCGCCATTGCCCTATTCGGCAACGGCGCTTAATGTAAATTTCGTTCTATTTTCCGCCCAAATACACCAGCATTTAATCAATTCCTACAAAAACTTTTCCGTCGGCTATTTTTACCGGGTAAGTTTTTATAACCAATTCCTCTTCTCCCAAACACTCACCGGTAAGCAGTGAAAATGTTTTTTTATGAAAAGGGCAAGCTACTTTTGGCTCGCAGCTTTCGCCCGCACTGCCGATCATTCCACGCGATATAGCCATTTGCTGCTTATGCGGACAAAGATTTTGCGTAGCATACCACTCATTGCGACGTGTAAAATTAAATATTGCTATCTGTTCATCACCGTGCTTAATACATGATCCGCCATTTTCAGGCACATCATCAACATAACAGGCCATGATCCATTGGGTTGCTATTGTTGCTTCCATTGTGTTTTCTTTTTAATAATGATCAATCTAACTTTGAACTAAAAACTTGGGATTTCCTAATAAAACCTACCATTCCTTAGCGCGAACCTGTTCACGCATTGGCTCAAATTGAGCATGAGGATCTTTTTCATCGGGCGCATTTATAAAATGAGCGAAGCGCTTGCGCATTGAAGGGTTATTTATTGCTTCTTTCCACTCGCAATGATAAGTGTTTACCAATGCCTGCATTTCCTCTTCCAACTGCTCACCCAATCCAAGACTGTCATTTACTATTACATTTTTAAGATAGCTCATGCCACCGTCGAGCTTATTAAGCCAGGTTGCTGTCCGGGTTAACTGATCGGCTGTTTTTATATAAAACATCAGGAACCTGTCGAGATATTTAATTACAGTTTCCTTGTCAATATCTGTTGCCAGCAACTGAGCATGCTGCGGTTTTGAGCCACCATTGCCACACACATACAAATTCCAACCTTTTTCTGTGGCTATAATTCCAAAATCTTTTGATTGAGCTTCGGCGCATTCCCGCACACAACCACTCACTCCGCCTTTAATTTTATGCGGGGCGCGAATGCCTTTATATCTATCCTCTACCTCAATGGCAAAAGTAACGCTATCATGTAGGCCAAACCGGCACCAGGTACTGCCCACGCAGCTTTTTACAGTACGGAGCGCTTTACCGTAAGCATGCCCACTTTCAAAGCCGGCATCAATAAGCTCTTCCCAAATCAAAGGCAGATCGCTCAGGTGCGCGCCAAACATATCAATACGCTGCCCTCCTGTTATTTTAGTATACAATCCGTATCTTTTGGCAACCTGACCAATTACAATCAGCTTATCAGGCGTAATTTCGCCGCCCGGGATACGGGGTACGACAGAATAAGTGCCTCCTTTTTGGATATTGGCTAAAAATCGATCATTACTATCCTGTATTACTTCCTGTTTTACAATAACATCATTCCATAAGCTGGATAAAATACTGGCAACAACCGGCTTGCAAACCTCACAGCCATCGCCCTTGCCGTAATGGTCAAGCACCAGGTCATAGTTTTTCAGCCCGTTTATTTTAACAAGGTCAAACAATTCCTGGCGCGAGTAATCAAAATGCTCGCAAATAACATTTTTAATATACTGACCGTTTGCCTTCATGGTGCCGGCAATCAAATCTTTTACCAATGGCACGCAACCGCCGCAGCCTGTACCTGCCTTGGTGCATTTTTTCATACCATCAATACCGGTAACGCCGCCTTCATTTACTGCCGAACAGATAGCACCTTTGGTAACCGCTTCACATGAACAGATCAGCGCATCATCGGGCAAGCTCATTACGCCTGCCCCTGCATTGGCTTCACCCCCTCTTGATCCCAAGATCAAATCTTCCGGATCTGGCGGCAGCACTATTTTATTATTAACGGTTTGCAGCAGCATATTATAAGCATCCGCATCGCCGATTAAAATACCGCCCAAAAGATTCTTGCCATCGTTTGTAATATTAATGCGCTTGTAAATCCCTTTATGCGTATCCTCAAACAAGATGGTGCGACAATCAGGCTCAGTAATAAAGGCATCACCAAAGCTGGCCACATCAACACCAATCAACTTCAACTTGGTGCTCATATCATAGCCATAAAAACTCTTATCAGCCTCAGTTAAATGAGCAGCTACAATATCCGCCATCTCATAGCCGGGCGCAACCAGGCCATAGATCATCCCTTCATATAAAGCACATTCACCAATAGCATAAATGCATTCATCACTGGTTTGCATTTTTTCGTTCACTACAATACCGCCACGGGTACCTACGTGCAAACCGGCCAATTTAGCTAACTCATCGCGCGGGCGGATACCGGCAGAAATAACCAGCATATCTACCGCAAGCTGGCTATCGTCATTAAATTTTAACGCCTGAATTTTTTTATCGCCGGTAATAGCCGCGGTGCTTTTATTAAGATGGATATGCAAACCCAGCTGGCTTAATTTCATTTGCAGCATACTACTCCCTGCAGAGTCTATCTGACGCGGCATCAGGCGCGGCGCGAATTCAATAACATGAGTTTCAGAAATGCCAAGATCTATTAAAGCCTTGGCAGCTTCCAGTCCCAGCAAACCACCGCCCATTACAGCGCCCGACTTTGCATTAACAGCGCAAGCCTTGATCAGCTCCAGGTCTTCAATGGTGCGATATACAAACACACCTTCTTTTTCAATACCCGGAATATCTGGCACAAAAGCCGATGAGCCGGTTGCTAAAACCAGGTAATCATATTTAAGTGTAACACCCTTTAAAGAGTGGATTGTTTTTTCGGTGCGATTGATTTCCTGAATGGGATCATCTAAATGCAACGCGATACCATTATCTGAATACCACGATAAAGTGGAGAGCGATAGGTCGTCGGCAGTCTTACCGTTAAAATACTCGCTAAGATGCACCCTGTCATAAGCGTGACGCGGCTCTTCGCCAAAAACAATTATCTGGAACTGAGTTGATCTGGCTAAAAGTTTTTCGCAAAACTTATAACCTACCATACCGTTGCCAACAACAATGATGGTTGGTTTTGACATATCGAAATTTTTTAAATGTTAAAGCAATTTTCAAACTAAAAATGAATCAACTGCGACCTTGATTTCATTTATATTACAATTATAACTAAAAAAACATCAAATAAAAATTTAATTTCAATTTTTTATTAAACAAATCATGATTATTGGCATTTAAATTTATAAAATAGTGCTATTAACATAATTTATATCATTATTTAAACATATTTCTTCATGTAATTTTGTTATTTTTACAAAATCAATGAAATTTAAAGGCTTAAAAGTCTATTTTTTAATCACTAATTTAACAAAATGCAAAAACAAATACAAAATCCAGAGCTTTTTGTACTTGGAGCAGGTCCTGGAGACCCAGAATTGATGACTATCAAGGGATTTAAGGTATTACAACAGGCAAATGTGATACTATATGACAATCTGGCTAACAAAGAGTTACTGGCAATAAGCCGGGATGATTGTGAAAAAGTGTACGTTGGCAAGCAACCTTACGGCGATTATACACCGCAGGAAACAATTCATGAGCTGATAAAACATTACGCATTTACTAAAGGTAACGTGGTAAGGTTAAAGGGCGGCGATCCGTTTATATTTGGCCGCGGGTTTGAAGAAATCATTTATGCCCGCCAACATGGTATCACCACACATTATATACCTGGTGTAACCAGCATGCAGGCGTCCGGCTTGGAAGACATCCCCCTAACCCACCGACAGGTAAGCGAAAGCGTTTGGATGGTTACCGGCACCAAAAAAGATGGCAGCTTATCTGCCGATTTAACCTGCGCCATGCACAGTAACGCGACAGTTGTTATATATATGGGGATGAAAAAGCTGGCAGAAATAGCATCAGCCTATATAAAAGCGGGTAAAGGCGATACACCGGCAGCTATTATACAACATGCTTCATTGCCTCAACAAAAATCTGCAAAAGGAAAAGTAAGCGGCCTTGAAGCTATCGCAGCAGATAATCAGCTTACCTACCCCGCTATTATTATTATAGGAGATGTTGTTAACGTAAAAAATTGAAGAAATGAAGATCAGAATAAAAGGAAACTCACTGCGCTATCGCCTCACCAAAACAGACGTGCAAAACTTTGACAGGGACGGCTATCTGGAAGAATGCACCAATTTTGGTTCACAAGTATTTAAATATGCATTGCAACGCTCTGCAACTGAATTTTTATCTGCCGGGTTCAGCGATAATACCATAATTATGTATATGCCGGCTGCGATGGCCCTTGAATGGACAGGCACCGACCGGGTTGGTTATGAAAACAATACCGACCAAATGTACCTGCTTATTGAAAAAGATTTTAAATGTCTGGATAATGTGGCTGAAGACCAAAGTGATAATTATCCTAACCCATTGAGTTTAAAACTTCAACATTAAAAAGCGGGGCATTAACAATTTATTGCCCCGTCATGGCTTTGAAGGTTACCTTTCCGATATTATCGGGTTTGCCTGTTACGGCAGATGTGATAGAACCAACTAATTTCCCATTCTTTTTAACAACCGTAATTTTGCGGAACGTGTAATTTCCTTTTTCGTAATCAAAAGTTTCACCGTCATCGTCATATAAGGAATAAACACCGGGCTTTTCGCCGTAATACCTGATCTCGACATCTATCTTCTGCCCTGCTTTTGGCGTGTGCAACATTACAGGCATCATGGGGATGACCCCGCCATCCTTTACATAGACAGGGATTTTATCCAGACCTGGCGTAACACTGATCACTTCGCCATTGCCTGCATACTTCCCGGTATAAAAATCATACCATTTACCTTTGGGTAATATCACTTTCCTGCTGGTTTCACCTGTAAATACCGGGGCTACCAATAAATATTCGCCGGCCATATACTGGTCTTTCACTTCTTTAGTTATCGCTTCTTCATAAGGGTTTTCTTCCAGGTTTAGCTGTTTTTTTTCGGTTTTGGCTTCAGGGTTTCCAAAACCTTCTTCCATATACATAGCCCTGAAAGGCGGAATCCCTTCAAAATGATATTTTGCGAATTCGCTGTACCAATATGGCATCATTTGCATCCGCAGATTAGCCATGGTTTTTACTTGCTCGGCTACTTCGGGAAACGACCATGGTTTAGTGCCGCTTGCCCAGGCATTGATCATGGTCATAGGCGAAAATACATTTGACTGAAACCTGCGCAGCCATTCCTCGCCTGTTTTGGATGATCGTACTTCAGGCGTCCATAGCACACCGGCAAAGCCGCTGTTCACCAGCGCGGTGATGAAGTCGCGGTGATCATAATAATCGTTATAAATTACGTACGGAAATGATGATCCGCCCCCATTCGATGCGCGTACAAGGCCAAATGTACGCTGGTTGCGCTGATGAAAAATTTCGCTGGTATAACGCTGCATCATCAACCCATAGGTTTGGCGCATTTGCTCCGCAGCATGGCCCGACGGAAAAACAGCTACGTCAGGCCATAAGTAATTGTCGCCTCCGTCAACCTCATCCATTTTATACCCGCTGATGCCGATATCAATCTTGCCTTTTTCCAGTTCGCCGAAAAAGATATTTCTGGCTTCAGGCATGCTCAGGTCCGGCACTACACCGTTCCAAACCGTATGCGACCCACTGTAAGGTAAAATACTTTTATAAACCGGCGCTTCGGGCGATACGTAAGGGTTAGTCCATAAATTAAGCCTGATGTTCTTTTTCAGCATCTCCCGCACAAAAGTTTTCGGATCGGGAAACCGACTCGGATCCCATTCAAAAGTACAGGGGTACGATTTGCTTTGCCAGCCGGGTTCAAGTCCTATAAAATCAAGCGGGTATCCTTTATCTTCAAAAGCCTTTGCTTCATCTTCAACGCCCTTTGCATCAGTTAAGCGCTGCATGCGCTGGGTAAAACCTAATCCCCAGCGTGGTGGCAGACAGCCGCCGCCATTTAATAAATTATAACGCCTAACCGCATCCAGCATAGTAGGCCCGGCAAATACGTAGATCTCGGTACCCGCGGCAGGCACCAGCATTTCCACCCCGTCCGAATATGGGTGTGAACTCCATGTTTTATCAAGATTTCGATCTTTTACTTCGGGAGGCACCTTACTGTCCCGGCTTACCGCCGTACCGGCATATACGTTGATATATCTTGCCGAATTAATAAACACGCCATAGCCCTTTGATGACACGTAAAATGGCGTCGGTGCATGTGTACGTCCATTATCTTTACCGGCATAATTATCAACATGAAGAGTAAGTACCTTTCCCCGTTGAAATACGGTTTGAAAATTTAAACCGAACCCGAACAATTGTTCTTTTTTTTCGAGAGGGAACCTGAGATAGGTTTTGCCATCCTGTAACCGCCCGGTAATCTCTTCCCGTACGAGAGGAAAGCCGGCTGCGGGCATTTGCTGTAAACCCGCATGATAAGGCTGTGCACCAGAGGCTTTCAACAGATCAAACTCTTCGGGCTTGCCGATAACGCCTTTCCAGATCCCGGGCTCTACCTCCGTCCAGCTTATTGATTGCGCATGAAGCGATACAGTAAAACTTAAAAACAAACAAAACAGCAAATAGTACCTTAATTTTTTCATGATATTACCGGGGAATAACAGTGTACGTTTTACCTTTTTGAGTAGTAAACTCAATTAAATGGCCTTTATTAAATGTGATGTCAGGAAGTTTAGCGTTGTCCGCTTTTTGATAAGCAGGTATTGCGGGAGGAGCGTTTAAGACATTATTATTGGCACCAACAGTGATCTTGCTGCTTACCTCCACAATTTTCACAGGGATAGGTGTACGTAACCTGCAATTCCCCCCTGTGTTTGATTTGATGATCGCTTTGCTTAATTTTCCTTTTTTCCAGTCGATAGTTACCTCAAAATTTCCACGTGCTTTGATTCCTTTGATACTGCCATCGGGCCAGGCATCGGGCAAAGCCGGTAATAATTCTATTTCACCATCCTGGCTTTGCAGCAGCATTTCGGTTATGCCGGCTGTTCCTCCAAAATTTCCGTCTATCTGAAAAGGCGGATGCGCGTCAAACAAGTTAGGATAAGTGCCACCGCCGCTCATTTGGCCTTTCGTTTGTAAAGGATCCATGTAATTAAATGCGACCGCCAATATTTTATAAGCGTGGTTGCCATCGTGCATCCGCGCCCACCAGTTCACCTTCCAGGCCATTGACCAGCCTGTACTTACATCGCCCCGGTAAATCATAGACTGCTTTGCGGCTGCGGCCAATTCTGGTGTATTAAATACAGAGATTTGCCGCCCGGGAAACAGGCTGAACAGATGTGAAATATGCCTGTGTGTATCCGCCGTATCATCCCAATCTTTAAACCATTCCTGCAATTGACCATGCTTGCCAATGTGAAACGGATAAAGTTTATTATACGCCTCCTTTATCTCTGCGGCAAACACTTTATCAACACCCATAATGTCTGCACTGCTGATACAATCCTGAAACAATTCGCGGATGATTGACATATCCATGGTAGAGGCCATACTTACCAGGTATTCTTTACCATTGATCTTTACGGTATTCTCGGGCGATGTGGATGGGTTTGTTACAAGATAGCCCGTATTAGGATCGGTAACCAGCCAGCGCAGCATAAATTGCGCGGCATCTTTCATAATGGGATAAGCGGTTTTACTTAAAAAAATTTTATCGCCGGTAAAAAGGTAATGATCATACAAATGAAGGCTCATCCATGCCCCGCCCATTGGCCAGGCCGACCACCTTACCGAGCTTTTTGGGTCCTGGTCAAAATGACCAACGGTTGATGTTTTGGCCCAGATATCGGTATTATGATGCTCAACCCATCCTTCATTGATATCATAGTTCACTTTGGCGGTAACTTTCCCATTTACTGCAAGCTCTTTTAAAAAATCAAACAAAGGCTGGTGACATTCTGAGAGATTGGTATTCTCGGCCAGCCAATAGTTCATTTCGGTATTAATATTGGTGGTATAATTGCTACCCCATGGTGGTATTACCTGGTCGTTCCAGATCCCTTGTAAATTGGCAGGAGCACTTCCCGGCCTTGAGCTGGCAATAAGCAGATAGCGCCCAAACTGATAATACAGGGTTTGCAGCTGTTTATCAGGTTTTGCTATATCAAAGTTCTTAAGCCGTTCGTCTGTAGGCAGCTTTATCATTTCGGCATCAGCGCCCAAATTAAAATCCACGCGTTTAAATAAATGCCGATAATCGGCAATATGCCTTCGCTTAAGCTGGTCATATGTTTTTTGCTCTGCAGCCAAGAGGTTCCTGTCGGCCTCAATAGCAGGGTTTTTACCCTGTAATCCAGGCGACTTGTTAAAGCCATTAAAACTGGTGGCCTCAGTCAGATATAGGATAACCTCATTTGCACCACTAACCTGCAGCGCATTATTAACGGCACGTACTTTACCGCCATGGTTTTTTATTTTAAGGTTGATGCGAAAATTCATACCCTCGCATTTAGGCTCGTCATAAATCACTTGCCGGGGCTCATAATCGCGGTTTGCCACGTAGGTAGGTGCCTTTCCATTCAAAATCAATTTATTAGCACCGGCGGCCGCAACACTAAAGCGTAATTTACTTTGCAGGTTAGCGGTAAAGCTTACAGCACCCTTTTTATCGGCAGTGATCCGCACGAGCATTACCTTGTCAGGGTAGCTTATAAATGTTTCACGCGAAAAATTAACCCCGTTAATCTTGTACCTTACTGTGGATACCGCGTTATTTAAATCAAGATCGCGATGATAATCAGTGGAGGTGCTGTCGGCCGGGTTAAAATCGAGTAACAGATCGCCCAAGGGTAAATACCGCGCGGTATATGGCCCCTGTAAGTACTTTTTCCAAATGGCGGCAGCCTTATCATAGTCACCATCAAACACAGCTTTACGTACTTCGGGCAGATGCGCAGGCCCCTGAGGATTGTTTCCCGCTTCGGGGTAGCCCGACCAAAGATTATGATCATTCAGTTGAAAACGTTCATGATTAACGCCGCCAAATACCATAGCTCCTGTAGTCGCGTTACCGAGAGGCAGCGCTTCTTCCCAGGCAACAGCCGGTTTGGTATACCAGAGTTTTAAAGCAGCACTATTGCTTTGTGTTTGAGCAGTAGCAAGTTTAGCGCTTATTAAACCTGCAAAAACTAAATACCTTTTAAGCTGATGCATAACTCAGAGATTTATAAATACGGTTTGTAATCCCGGCGATTGTACACCAACAACACTTTTGCCGTTTTGGGTTTGCACTTTTATAATAACGCGACCGTTATAAGCCTGCACTTTTCTTGCCCCGCTTGATGTGCCCAGATCATCCTGTAAGATGCCGTCTCCGCTTAAGGAAAAACTGATCCAGTTAACAGCATCGAGGCATTGGATCCCATTTTTATCCAAAACTTTAACCTGTACGGTGGCAAAACCGTTTTCATCGGCGGTTTTCTCAACTATCAGTTTAGCGGGTTTATCCCATTTGTCGGTTTGATAAGCCTGGGTAATTTCGTCGGTTACTATAACTTTTCCTTTTTTAGCTACTACGCGGATATTATTGCTTCCTTTTTTGAAGGTCACTACCCAGCGCAGGCCCGCTGCCGGAAAATCCTGGCTGTTTCTCTTTTTTATACCATAGCTTTTGCCATTCAAAAAAAGCTCGGCGGTTTCACAGTTCGAATATACTTTAACCACTTTTTGCTCTCCGTCGTTTCCCCATCGCACAGGCCAGGTGTGCCCGTAAATATGTGCCATTGGTTTGGCTGTCCAATACGACTGGAAAACGTAATAAGATTCCTTTTTGGTCATATCCCGTTCCAGAACTCCCTTTTGGTTCATATACGGTATCGGATTATCAGGCCGTAATGGTGTAGCAAAATCTTTGAATACCCAAAAGGCCGAACCGGTGAGCCAGGGCATTGTTTCCTGCTCTTTTAAATGCCAGTCGAACAAGTTGCAGATATAGCTTTCGCTCCAGTCGCCATCTTTTGAAACCCTTGAATCTCCGCCCGAGAGTGACGCATCGCCTGCACGTTCATCGGCCCCTCCCCCTGTTTTAATATTTACAAATGCCTTGTCCGGATCTTCAGAATGGCGCAAAGCATGGCTATCTCCTCCCCACTCTGCATGAAAAAAGTGATTTACTTTATTAAATTCATCAAGGGTGGTTTGCTTATATTCGTTATAAGTACCGCGGTACCAGCCAGCCCATATAGAGGGCGAATACACATCAACAATATCCTTGCAAAAATCACAGCGACGAATAGTGGTTTTACGGGACGGGTCGAGCCTGTGGACAAGATCATTTTGCTCGCTCATAAAGGCCCTGATCTTTGCTTTATCAAACTCTGGAAAATCTCCCTCCCAATCGTTCTCGTTCCCAAGCCCCCATAAAATTATAGCCGGATGATTATAATGCTGCTCAATCATGTTGGTGAGCATTTGCCGGGCCTGGTTCTTGTAAACCTCGCCCCCTAAACCACCGCGGCACCAGGGCTCTTCTTCCCAGACTAAAATTCCCAGGCTATCGCACAGATTAAGTACAATACGCGATTGCTGGTAATGCCCCAGGCGAATAAAATTTACGCCCATATCTTTCATCAGCTGCATTTCCTGCCTGATCATGCCCTCTGTCATGGCGGCGCCAACACCAGCCTGATCTTCATGCCGATGGGTGCCCCTTAATAACAAGCGCTTACCATTCAGCATAAATGGCCCATGATCCACAAATTCAAAATTCCGGAACCCTATTTTTTCTCTTTGGGTGAAAGTACTACCATTGGCACGCGCAGTAACCTCAACGGTATATAACACCGGATGATCTGGCGACCATAATTGCAGCTTTTTCACCGTAAATGAGCCGATAGACGATTGCCCTGCTGTAGATGATAGGTTATATTTTGATTGCTGAATAACCTTACCCTGCGGATCAATGATCCTGATATCACCTTCGGTCGAATTAATATTTTTAGGATCGTACGCTCGGACACCTACATTTAACCTGCCTTGCTGGCCATCTTTATCAACCTCTGCTTTGACAAAAACCTTATCCAACGAAACAGCCGGTACGTATACCAAGTTGACGTACCGATAAAGCCCGCCATAAACGGTAAAGTCCGATAAGCGGGAAGGAATACTTTCCAAATCACGCGAATTATCACACCTTATCTCAACGGGAACGTTGCCTTTAAATTGGGTTTGGCAGATATCAGTTTGCTTAAAGTCATCAATAGCTTTTGTTATATCAACTGTCCATTCATCATACCCTCCCAGATGCGAACCTACTTTAATGTTATATACATAAACCTCAGTCTTTTGTCCGGCGCCTTCAAAGTGCAATAACGTACGCCCTCCTTTATAAGGGTTATTAATGCTTAACTGCGTGCGGTACCATCCGGGGCCCTGGTAATAGTTCACATCGGGGTCAACCGCGTCACGTGCATTAAAACAATGCGGAAGTGTTACTTGCTGCCAGTGCGGAACATCGTGCGGAATGCCCTTATCTTCGGGACGAATAGCCTCCCAAATGCCGCCTAAATCGCGTTGTATAAATTCCCATCCCGTATTTAAACGGGTACTTTGCTGCGCGAATAAAAGGTTAGTACTTAAAACACCTATCATTATTAAATACAGCCTTAAATTTTTCAACTGCATATTAACGGGTGATTAGTTTGTAAGCCACTACCTTTTTTCCGAAAAACGTTGGCACATACAAAATATGATTAACGGTATCGTAACCTAAATCGGCAGTATTCATCTTTTGTGGCTCCGAATCAAGCAGGGTTTCTATTTTACCATCGGCAGTTACGTAAAATATATGGCCCGACCAGCAGGTGATCAAAAAATCGCCATTGCCTACAGGTTCAAGACCATCTCCTCCGCAACTGAGTGTAGTTATTTGGATTAAATTGCCTTTACTATCTGCTTTCATGAACTTCTGTCCACCAAGAATATAAAGATCATTATTGATAGCCTTAAGGCCGTTTACACCATTTACATTCGTTAAAAAAGTAGTTACCTTACCCTTTTCAATCCGGTGGATCTTTTTGGTTTTACTATCTGATACATAAACTATTCCTTTGTCATCCACAGTAATGTCATTTAGCATTTTTGCACTGTCAACAGGGATCTTACTAATTACTTTGCCGGTTTTGATATCTATAACAACAACCTCCGACAGATCAGCCGCATACAATTGATTGCCAACCCGCCCAAGGCCTTTAGGTGAATTTATACCGGTGGTAAAGTCGAGGTTAATGATCTTTCCATCCAGTCCAATCTTAGCAATCCCACCTTTGCCATCAACAGCGCTGGGGTTCCCTTCAATTTCTGATACATATAATATCTTCTTTTTAAAATCCGGTAAAACCGATTCGGGGATCCGAACAACGGTATCAGTTTCCCAAAGTTTTTCTAATTGGTGTGTTTGTGCAAAAGCGCCTTGTACCATAAATGCCATTAAAACGGGCAATGTGCATTTCAATATTTTTTTCATAGTCATTGTTTATACATCAAGATAGAACTTACAGCACAACTGATTGCGTTGCACCATCTTTTATCCTGTATTTAATTACTTTGCTACCCTCTGTGACAGTAATAAGTAGCTTTTCTTTGTTTTGCCTTGAGACCTGAAGATTGAAAACATGACCAAATGCATGAATATTATTCAAGGTCATCTCATTCCATCCGTTTGGTAAACGGGGTGTACAATCAAAATTGCTGAAACCTGTTGGCCTGATGCCGAATAAGCCTTCGGTAAAGATCCGGCAATAAAGGCCGCTTTCGGCTGATAAATGCCTTTGATTACCCTCGGGATAGGCTTCTACCGGGTAAGGCACGTGCTCCCCTAACAACCTCCTGCGTGAATAATACCGAAGATATTCCACGGCCTTTTCGGTTTTACCTGCCTGTAATACACCCCGAAGGGCGTACAAGGTAGAGCGGTCCCAAAAGGTTTCTTTGCCGGCCTGTGTGGCTAAGCCATCGGCCGTCCACAAGCTGGGCGAAAACAGGGCTTTGATGGTTCCTTCGCTGCGGTTTAAAATACCCATAGTAAGCGGCAGGCAAATCCAGGCACGCAGTACATCATTGGTTTCGTAGTATCTGTAAGTTTCAAAGCCCCCGATAGTTGCCCCGAAGTATTTTTCGATATTAATTTTAAGAGCCGCAGCCTGCTTTAAATATTCATCTGTTTGTGTTTTGGACTGATGCAATTGTTTGCCAAGATATACGGCGGAGATCAAAGCATCATAATAAAGACTGTTGGTCGAAAGGTTGGCCTTGCCAGATGGAAAGCGCCCTTCCAGTTCATCATGATCGGATGTAACTACACCCTGTTCATTCAGTTTCCGGCGACTATATTCCAGACACCAGGTTATGAGCGGCCATAGTTTTTTTGCAGAGTCGGGTTTACCATAAGCTAATGCATACCTTGATGCGCCATAGGCTATCATAGCCTGATCGCCACGATCGCCCGCCCCTTTCCATACCGCATCGCCCTCGGCCACAATTGAACTGGGAATTGGTTTGTATTCCGGGTTCATATATTTTGCAAATAACCGGTAACAGTTCATGGCCGACAGGTTACCGATGCTATCTCCCGAAAAAGCGAAGAAAGGACTAATATATTCGGCCTGGTCATTAGCCCAAATGGCCGCATAATATGCAAGCCCGCCAGGGCCATGCAGGTATCCAACTTTGGTTTTGTAAATGCTCTCCGTTCCCCTGATCTTGGCGAAAGCGAATGCGGTATTCAATAAGGTGTCAGGGGTTTTTAACTGCAAGGGTAATAAAATGGTATTTATACGGTTTTCCCGGGCTCTTTCTTCAGCATCAGCGTCAATTTTAATCGCTTGGGCAGGAAAATCCGTAGCCAGGTAATAAACTGAAAAGGCGGCATTTGCTCCGGGCTGTATCACCCTGCTGCCAGGATCAACAGAGCCGCTGATCACCGAATGGGGCCTTACTTTACTTTTAGCACTATCTGTCCTAACTTCACGCCGCAAATACTCCATGCTAACGGTAACCGGCTTGTCCGTTATATTGGTAAACACAAACTTTTCAATAACCATTGGTTTATCTACAGATGGAAAGATACTCCGGTCTATTTTCACCAGCGCAGGATTACCGGCCATGGCGGCTATCCTCATGATCCCTTTATGACTGATACTTTTGATATTGTACGAAAGATCGCCTGATTTCTTCCCGTTGGCCAGATCTGTCTTTAGCTTACGGTTATTAACAAAAAAACGCGGCAGTTCGTTGTCCTGAAATGTATAATCGATGTGAGTGCGGGTGCCATCAGGCAGCATCCTGAATGTGGGGAAAACAACAGTTCTTGAAACAGAGGCGCTGCCGGTACTATCTAATCCATACTGCACCCACACGGATGCTTTCTCGCCCGACATTTCAATATGATCGGTATGGGGTAAGCGGCCATTAATAGTCCATTTTATACTTCCATCAGATTGGATAACCCAGCGGTCTGTTTGTGCCGGTAAAGCAACCTCCTGAGCGTAAATCACGCAAGGGAACAAAAAGACCAGGCAGCTTAAAAATATTTTATGTTTATCTATCTTCATATGTTGGATTCAATTTCCCATTAATGCTAATCTAAAATGGCTGTACCCGCTTTCACATCAGCAGACAGGTCAACCTTTTTTTGTATCCCAGGTGTTTTATTTTTCAGGAGATGAACATTATTACTCGCAGTGCCTTCAACACGCACAAATGCACCCGCAGATCCGGCAACGGCAGTATTATTTATGCGAGCACCTGCAACATTCTCTAACCTTATTACAGCCTTTGCACCTGTAGTTTCAGGAATTATGCAGGAATTAAGTTCAATGTTTTTTCCGTCCTCACAGATTAAAGCGGGCCTGAGATCATTATTACCCAATGTAAATTTTATATTATCGAGTTTTAACCCTTCTATGTGCCTGGCCCATACACCATAGGCAGGCACAAGCGGGCCAAATGTTTTTACTTCGGGGTATTTGTCAATAGCTTCAGGTACAATCTGCCGGGCATTTTCTTCGCTTCCACCTCCCGCCAGATTTATCTCAATGTTTTTTAATGTTAGCCCTTTAATGTCATGCCCGGGAATTCCCGTTATCAAAATGCCTGATGGCGGCATGAGTTGCGCGATATCTGCCGCTTTTGCCTTTACATTTTTAATGGTTACGTTTTCAAGCGTACCAATTGGTTGTTGCGTATCCTGATCTTTGCGGAATACACTTAACCTTGCCCCCAAACGGATCAGGATAGGTGTTTTTACTTCAACCATAGTAATATCATCAATTTCGATATTCCTGATATTCGCCCCATCTACAGAAAGCAGCTTGATCCCGCCGTTAGCCGTATCATAGATGTAACATTTTGAGATCCTGATATTCTCAAATGGCGCCATAGATTCGGTACCGATCTTAATGGCCCCCTGCCCACTTTTTAATCTCAGACCTGAAATCACAATATCCCTGCAAGCCATTTTACTTGATGTTGTTTTAAAACATAAGGCATCGTCGCCGCTTACCACATCGCAATTTTTAATAGTAACATCCTGGCAGCCATCTATATCCATCCCATCGTTATGAGCAACGCCCCGGCTTTCAATTTTTACATTTTGAATATTTACCTGCTTACATTGAAAATAATGCGAGGTCCAGGCGGCCGAGTAATTTAAAGTAACGCCCTGTACAAAAACATTTTGGCAGCGTACAACGCGTAATAAAAACGGACGCCTGCCCCAGCGTTGTGATTCGGCCCGGGTATCAGTTAAGATTTGCTGCGCTTTCAGTTTTACCCCTTGTCCGTCAATAACCCCCTTGCCTTCAATGCTGATATTCTTTTTATCAACCGCAACAACCAGCGCCCAGCCTACGCTAATGCCCAACCCCTCAACAAAGGGATCAAGGTTCCGGTAATCGTTAATATCGGTGCTTCCTAATAAAACAGCTCCTTTATTCAGGTGCAGGGTAATATTGTCATTCAATGCAACTGTACCGGTTAAAAATACGCCTGATGGAACAACAACCTTGCCGCCGCCACTTTTATAGCACACGTCAATGGCATTTTGAATAGCCGCTGTATTTAATGTTGTGCCATTACCCGTAGCTCCATAGGCTGTGATATCTACATCCGCGGCAAACAAACTGCAATCAGATGCCAGAAGTGTAACACCAATGCACAACAATAACCTTGTTAGCCTGTACATGGTTATTTCTTCCTTTCGGCCTTAAGCATTTCTGTTCCGGCCAATAATAAGGCACCTAAGCCATGCGTATCGTTCAGTTCGGTTGGGCGCGTGTAATAAAATTTAATGGCTGTATCCATATTAGTACCAATGCAAACATCTTGTAGCTGGCCATCGGCAGTTATTTTTGAGGTTAAACCTTTCCACCCTTCGCGGGCTATGGCTATATATTTATCATTGATCCAGCCCTGGTTTACAGCCCTTGCTACTGCATAAGTGTACATAGCAGTAACTGATGTTTCGAGATATGAATCGGGTTTATCCAGTAACTGGTGCCATAAACCGGTTTGGTCCTGGTAACGGGCGTAACCTACAATTTGCCTCAACAGCAACTTGATCAGTTCAGCACGTTTAGGATGGTTTGCAGGTAAATTGTTTAACAGCTCAACCTGTGCCATGGCTATCCAGCCATTGCTGCGGCCCCAATGGCCTACACCATTGGTTTGATCATCAGCATAATAATTATGAAAAAACAAGCCTGTGGCCGGATCATAAAGGTACTTGTTGAAATTCTCAACTTGTTTAATAGCATCATCAAAATACTTACTATCGCCGGTAAGTTTGCCCATACGTGCCAAAAAAGGGATACTCATGAACATATCATCGGCCCAAAGCGTACCAAAGCGGGGCTGCGGACGAGCAAGCGTACCGTCAGGAAGGCGCATTTGTTTTGTCAAAATATAGGTGGCAGACCTTTCTAAATAAGCCTGATAATCTTTCCGGTGAGCAAGTGCGTCCACATCAAACAAACCAGCCGACATTGCACCACAGGCATCGAGATTGGTTATATTGAATACAGAACCATATTCAACCTTGCCGGCTTTTGCTTTATAAAGCGTTTCAAAATAACTGAGGTTATCAAAAATAAATGTAAAATTACGCTGGGAATAATCTGAATATTTTTTGTCGCCAAGCACATCAGCCGTTTGCACCATGCCTATGGCTAAAACACCATTTACGTAAGCCCATTTATTGTATTTACTATCGACCTTAATATCTGTCGATGGAGCTAACCCCTTTGTAGAATTATACTTTTCGTTTGTTTTGGAATTGACAAACTGGAAAGAAGTTTCCTTAATAATATTATCAGCAACCCGGCGTACAATATTTTCAGTATTAACGTCCTGCCCAAACGCTGCCGAAGCATAAGCAATAAGTAACAAGTATAAAAATGATTTCATTTTAGCTGTTTTTAATTTGATTATTATGTGTTTTTAATAGCCGTCTTCTTTTTGTTTTTATCTCGGACCGCCTTTACCTGTGCCTCGGTAATTGCACTACTCTTGTTACCGAAGCTTTTCCGTACATAGGTTAACACGTCTGCAATTTCCCGGTCTTTTAAAAAATCGTGTGCAGGCATCACGTTTGAATATGATTCGCCGTCAATATCAACGTTCTCCGAAAACCCGTTAAGCAGCACTTTAATTAATTGCTCATGACTGCCTGTTATATAGGATGTTTTGATTAATGGAGGGTTCATATTAGGTACACCTCCTCCATCGGCCTGGTGGCAGGTTAAGCAATGATTTATATAGATAGCTTTGCCATTTGCCATAGAAACGGCAAGATTCACAACAGGCTTTGCATTTGTGTTTGCCTTGGTTTTCACTTGCGCCATGAGCTGGAAGCAGCTAAAAGCAAAAAGAAGGGTCAATAAATATTTAGTCATTTGTTTACTACTTTTTAAGATAGATAATACGGTATATGGTACCTTTTGAATCATCTGTAACATATAATGAACCATCCGCACCCTGTGCCAGACCGCAGGGACGATGGTCGGCACGCCCGGCCGCTGTTTTTTCCGGAGATCCTGAAAAACCGTCAGCAAACACTTCCCAATCACCATCAGGCTTACCATTTTTAAATGGCTGAAAAACTACAAAGTATCCGGCCTGCGGCTCGGGAGCCCGGTTCCATGAGCCATGAAAAGCTATGAAAGCCCCGTTTTTATATTTTTCCGGGAATTGGTTTCCGTTATAAAACAACAAACCGTTGGGAGCCATATGGCCGGGATAGGCGACGACGGGATCAAGAAACTTAGCATCAGCCTCTTTTTTTCCGTCGCCGCCATATTCAGGGGCTTGTATCTTTTT
Source organism: Mucilaginibacter sp. SJ (assembly GCF_028993635.1). Classification (NCBI taxonomy): domain Bacteria; kingdom Pseudomonadati; phylum Bacteroidota; class Sphingobacteriia; order Sphingobacteriales; family Sphingobacteriaceae; genus Mucilaginibacter; species Mucilaginibacter sp. SJ. Next base: position 753,137 of record NZ_CP118631.1, on the reverse strand, counting down.
ATGCTGAATCTGGTCATAATACATATATGGCCAGCCTGCATTATCGCCTTTTTTAAGGGCATACAAACATTCGGCGGGTAACTCGGCCGACTGCTTGGTGGTATACAACTCAGGCCATGAACTATTCAGGTTATCCCTCCCATGTTGCATTACAAAGAGCTGGTTGTCCTGTTGGTTCCAGTCCATACCTACCATATTCCGTAAGCCGGTAGCATACCTTACACCATCGCTATAAGTTTGGTTTAATTTATCAGTTTTAAACTGCCACACCCCACCCATCGAATCCAGTATCGGGCATCCCGGTATACCGGGCGAATGCAGGCCGCGATCCTTTTCCTGGCATGAGTTAAACCATGCACCTATATTTACATAGATATAGCCATCATTATCCAAAGCAAACGATTTGGTTTCATGCTGCCGGCCAGCCTTTAACCCGGTAATGATTTTTTCCGGCTGATCGGTGTTAATCACTTCATTGTTGCCATTTACCTTATACCTGAAAACTTCGGTATTTGACGAAGCATAAAGGTACCCGTTCTTTAAATAAACTTCTGTGCCTCCATAGGTCCCGAAGCCCGATTTAAGCTCGGCTTTACCATTAGGTGCTTCATGTAACACTAAAATACTCTTGCCTTCTTTATTGGGTTTAGCAAGCTTTACGTAAATATCGCCCTGTGGCGTAACTACTAAATGCCGGGCCTTTGCACCCGTTTCGGCAACTTTCAGGGCACCGAAACCTGCAGGTAATTTTAAACCGGCGTTATCGGCATCGGGCACAACTTCTGATCCCGGTTTCAAGGCATAAAGCATTATGCTCAACGGCAGGATCGTAAGAATTATCACCCATTTAAATAGTATACTTTTCATGCTGTTTAATTATAATTCTTTTTTACTCGCGTTAGCCAGTTTAGTATCTGCGACCGGGCGGCTATTGTAGATGTTAAAATCCTTCACCTCGTTTAAAACAAATGTTGATGAGCCTACTGCTTTTTGTGCTTTAACATGCTGAAAATCGGCGCCGGTTACATGATCAAGGATAAATGGCGGGCGAAAATCATCAGTGATATAACTAACCTCCACATCGTTCACTTTTAAATCTTTAACGTTGCGGATAAAAAAGCCATAAGAAGGCATTGTTCCAAAACGATATGGTTCAGGGTATTCTTTTTCAAGCGAAGGTACTTCACGTGCAGCTTGCTCTTTTGTTCCTCCGCCTTTATAATAGATCCTGATATTACTCAATCGCAAATCTTCAATGTCATGCCCCGGGATCCCGCTTATAATTGCCCCATGTTTATAGTCGGCATTATAACATACCACATTGCTGATGATTACCCTTCTGAGCGAGCCTACAGTGGCATTTTCCGGCCCGCGCATGCGTGCACCAAGCCTTACAAAAATTGGCGCGTTTACAATATCCCTCATGGTTATGTTGGTAATGGTAACATCTTCTAAAAGTGATCCATCAACAGTTTCAAGGGCCAGGCCGCGGCAGTAATCAAATACGCAATTAGATATGGTAACATTCTTAAACCCTCCGTTTGATTCTGTTCCCATTTTTATGCGGCCTGTAGGGTTACCGTCAGAGTATTTTTTTTCATTGCGGGTAAAAGTACCGGCTAAAAATGAGCCCTCATCATAACCGCTTACCTGGCAGTTGGTAATGGTAACATTTTCGGTAGCCCTGGCAAATCCAAGCCCGTAGGTGCTCTTAAGGCAAATACCATCATCATAAGGCGAGTTTATGCTGCAATTTGAAATGCGTACGTTGCGGCAGCAGTCAATATCCATCCCATCGCGGTTGGTATCCATTTTTACATTATCAATAGTAAAATTGTCTATCCCTGTGGCCAGGATTCCGAACCAGCCGCCATGCAATATGGAAATGTCCCTGATAATCACATTCCTGCATAAATAAAGACTAATGGCTTTGTTCGGGCGTTTATCGTCTTCTCCTTTGTTGCTCCGCGCCAGGTCTTTACCCCAAATAGTACCGGGGCCTAATATGGAAATATCATGCAGATTTTCACCCCAAATCAAGCTGTTATGCCAGTGCCTGTGCCCAAAATCCTGGTAGTTATTGTCTATTTTGGCTTCGGGTTCATCATAGCCTGAGGCAGCTTCAATAGGCGCGGCAATTATAGTAGCCCCCTGATCGATATACAGGCTGATGCCACTTTTAAGATGAATAGAACCGCTTAAATAATTCCCTGCCGGAAAATAAACCGTTCCACCGCCTGCCGCGGCGGCAGCTTCAATTGCTTTGTTGATATTTTGAGTATCAACAGATTTTCCATCGCCTTTTGCCCCATATAACTTTACATTATATGGGGATGTTTCCGGCGATGTATTACTGCTTGCCTGAGCTTTAAAGAAGCAAAAGGGCAAAAGAAAAATTAAAAGAACACGAATCAAAGCGTTGTGTTTTTTCATAGCATTTTTAATCACTTTACAGTATATACCTTGAATTTAACTCTGTTTTACCAGCCAGGATTTTGTGGATATGGAGTACCGGTAATTGTTGCATCAATTTGTGTCTGCGGGATTGGGCGCAGTACATGAAATGGCTTTATATTGCTTTTACCATCGGTATTATGCAGTTTTACCCTTTCCAGCAGCTTACCTGTCCTTGCAAGGTCAAGCCAGCGTACAAGCTCGCCGCACAGTTCTCTCGAACGTTCGTCTAATATGAAATCCAGCGTAAGCTTATCAGCAGTAATATCCATTGCCGCAGCGTTGCCTGAAGGGTAAGCGGCCCTTTCGCGGATTGCATTAACATAAGGCACTGCATCGCCCGCACGACCATCCATAACCAATGCTTCGGCAGCAATTAAATAGGTTTCGGCTAAGCGATAAATAATTATGGGCCTGCTTGAGGGTGAGTTTTGATCGGGCCGTTTGGTATCAAAATATTTGATCATAGCAGGCGACAAAGCAATGCTATACTTAGCAGGTGGAATAACCTGGTAACGATAACCTGCAATTTGCGCCGACGTCATATCCTTACCCGGCATCCAGATAGCGGTGTCGCCAACTGTAAATTTAGCAGCCCCGGGTTGAGCGCCGGCGGGCGCCCCGACCGGCAGAGGATTAGACCATGTAGGTATTGATGCTGCATTATTACATAACCAGGCTGTTTGAAAAGTTTTATTATAACGCTGATCATTAACCCTTTCGCTAAATACGGTATCGGTTAGCCAATGTGTGGGCACCACACGAATGTAAGGGCGCCCATAAAGGGTACTGCGCTGCATACCAGGCTGCACTTCATACTTAGGCACAAATAAATGGCATAGCAGGTTATCGGGGCCACTGTTATTTTGTGTAGCCGAACCGTTATAAGCCAATGTAGTTGTGTGCTGTACAGTCCACAATATTTCACTGTTGGCTTCATTGCCTTCAGCAAATACCTTTCCAAAATCCTGCTGCAATTTCATGCCGCCTGCGGGTGCAACATTGGTTATCAGGTCTATTGCTGTATTGTAAGCATTTTTATAATCATCTGCCTGTTTGGCCGATGAACCCGCTCTTGTTAAATATACTTTTGCGAGCATGTGCATGGCTGCCGCTTTTGTTGCCCTGCCGGTTTGCACGCCATTGGTTAAAGGGGTTGCCGGAAGAACTGCTATGGCATCTTTCAGATCCTGAACTATGAAATCATATACATCGGCCATTTTAGCCCTCGTGGCCGACGTTGTGGGCACCGACTGGAATGTTTTGTTTAAAGTGACATCGCCCCAAAACTGAACTAATATAAAGTAGTAATTCGCCCGCAAAAACTTGGCTTCACCGACCATGCTTGTTGCCGATGTAGCGTCAATACCAGCCGGGACACTACCGATTAAACCATTACAAGTATTGATATAGGTGTAACAATTTTTCCAGATCGTGGCTACAGTGCCATCGGCGGTATTAAAGTTACTGTTATATTTTACCATGCCGTTGTTGCCGTCGTTACCTGCAATAAATTCATCGGTACCCGGAACGGTCATTTCAAAATAGGTATCGGGGCCCCAAATAGTTCTAAATCCTGCATAAGCCGCGGTGAGACCAGCCTGAAAGCCCTGGCTTGTTGTAAAAAAAGCGGGTGTAAGTGTTGATTTCGGGTCTTCTATCAGTGTTTTTTTACAAGCCGTTGTTATCAGACCTAAAAACAAACAGGTGTATAAATATATAGATATCCTTTTCATCTTATTTAAATTTAAAGTGTCATGTTAATACCGAATGTAAATGACTTTGTAGGAGGCGTATCTACGTTTAAAGCTCCGGCTGTTTCCGGATCCAAACCATGATAAGTATTACGATACGGAGAAAAAAGAATAAACGGATTTTGGGCCGTAGCATATACTCTTAGCGACCGTGCATTAATACGCTTTGTTATCGATTCGGGCATGTTATAGCCCAAAGTAAGGCTCCTGATTTTAAGAAAGGTACCGTCAAAATAGCTCAGCGTTGATGAGTAAGGCGTATTGGTTGAAGCAGAATTTGGTTTAGGATAGTAATTCTGATGATTGCTTGGTGTCCAGTAATCCTCGTTCAGGTTATTGTAATTACCCTGGAAGGTATTAATAAAGCTTCCGCTCTGGAACATTTTGGAAGTAATTAATCCCCCCACCCTGTAAGCGGCCACTACCGTAAAATCAAATCCTCTATAACCAATGCGGTTAGTAAAACCGCCTGTATAAGTTGGCTGATCTGACCCAAGCACAACCCTGTCGGCAGCGCTTATCTTTCCATCTTTATTTACATCCTCTACCCTGATAGTGCCAATTACAGAACCTGTACCGGTGGTTGTAAGACCTAAGCTTTTAGCCTGGGCGGTATCTGCAGCCGTATTTTGCCAGATACCGATTTTTTTATAATCAAATATGGCATTAATAGGCTGGCCCACAAACAAACCGTTTGTAATATCCTGGGTAACCCCGCTTGCTAATTTGGTTACTTTGCCCCTGTTAAATGCGATGTTAAAATTGGTGCTCCAGCTAACTGTGTTCCTGCCGTTGCCCGGTAAATTGATAGTGCTTATACTTACTTCGATACCTTTATTTTGCGTTTGACCCACATTAGTTAAAATGCTGTTTGGTATGCCCGAGGTTGGCGGTAATGATAATGGTAGCAGTAATGACCTGGTATACTGATGGTAGGCTTCAACCGTGCCCGTAACCCGCCCCTGGAAAAGCCCGAAATCAACACCCGCATTTAATGTAGAAGTATACTCCCATGTGAGGTTTGGATTAGGAACATTTGTTGGATAAGCCCCGGTAAGGTTTGTAGAGCCAAAATTATAGGTAACAGATGATAAAGCACCCAATGTTTGGTAAGGATTAATAGAAGTATTACCAACGGTACCATAGCTTGCCCTTAATTTGAGGTTTGAAAGTACGTTTGAGTTCATTAAAAAAGGCTCTTTCGTAACATTCCATGCAATTGCTGCTGAAGGGAATACATGATATTTATTGCCAGGCGCCAGGCGTGACGATCCGTCTGAACGCATGGTTAAGGTAAGCAGGTATTTATTGGCATAACCATAATTTACCCTGGCCATATACGAGATAATATCCCACTTAGAATATGATCCGGAGCCGTTTAGATTAGCCCCGTACTGCGGGTTAAAATACTGGACCCCATCTGACAGGATATTATTATAGCTAAAGGAGTTTGATTGTGACTGGCTCTCCTGTAAACTGTAAAGGCCCGTAAAATTAATATGGTGTTTTTGCGCAAATACTTTATCGTAAGTCAATATATTTTCAAGCGTATAATTATAGCTGTAAGTACTTTGGTTATTTGCTGTTGATGCACCGCCGAGGTTATTTGTGGTAGCGCTGGCGTAGTAGTTGCCGTAAATATCAGGCCTTATTTCAGCACCGCCATTAAACCTGTATTTTAAACCAGGTGCAAGGCTGGCTTCGAGGTAAGCTGTTGTAAAAGTTCCAAATCTTTTGCGAGTTTCAATAGCAGCACCCGGAACAAAATTTGCAAGCGGATTCCATACCTGGTTAGCGCTCCCGGCGGTAAAACCTACCAGTTTGCCGGTAGCATCATCGTAAGGTGTTGAAAGCGGACTTGCCCTTAAGGCCTGCCCAAGTGGGTTCGCGTTTTCACCGTTGGTATAGCTTAAGGTATTTAAGCTGCTTAAACCAACCTTTACATATTTACCCAATTGCTGATCTACACTCAGTTTAATAGAATAACGTACAAACGACTGGCCGAAATAGATCCCCGTTTCGTTGTAGTATCCGCCTGATATGGCATACTGGGTAAGATCGTTCCCTCCTGCAACACCTATTTGATGATCGGTTACAAAGCCGTTTTTATAAATAAGTTTCTGCCAGTCGGTACTGCGCCCACTTTTTATAGAAGCCACCTCCTGTGGGGCAAAAGAGCCATCGGTTAAAAATGCCGGATCATCAATGCCTGTATATTTGCCAGGGTTACCGTTGATCAGGCCCCATTTTTTTAAATCTTCAAACTGGGCTCCGTTCATAATATAATACTGGCCCAGCGGCTTGTTAAAGCCGGCATATCCGCTATAGGTAATAGCAGCTGCACCGCCCTTTTTACCCCTGCGCGTAGAAACAAGTAAAACACCATTTGCACCTCTCGAACCATAAATAGCTGTAGATGAAGCGTCTTTTAAAATCTCTAACGAGATAATATCATCGGGATTAATATCATTAAGGCTACCATTAAACGGGATCCCGTCAACTACAATAAGGGGGGAGTTGGAAGCATTTATTGACCGGCTTCCGCGGATTAAAATAGACGGCGATGCACCCGGATGGCTATTACCTCCGCTTTTCTGAATATCCACGCCGGCGGCCTGCCCCTGTAAAGCCTGACCAATGTTAGCGGCCGGCACATCACGCAGCGACTGTTCACTAACTGAAACTATAGAACCTGTTACATCTGACTTTTTCTGGACGCCATAACCAACCACAATAACATCAGTTAAAGATTTCAGGTCGCTTATCATAGTTACGTTGATAGTTGTTTGATTATTTACCGCCACTTTTTGCGTTTTATAACCAACTGAAGAAAATATCAGCGTGGCATCGGCGGGCACTTTAATAGTATAATCGCCTTTGGGGTCGGTGATCACTCCTCTTCCTCCGCCTTCTATACTTACAGAAACACCGGGCAATCCGCCATTTAAATCGGTTACTTTACCAGTAACTGTAATATCTGCAGCTTCAATATTTTGCTCATTGGTTTTATTGGTTGGTGTACTGGATTTAACAGAAGCTGATTTATCATAAATTACAATTCCGGTATTTATCTCTTTATATGACAAACGGGTTTTAGCGAATAAGTAATTAAGGACTTTACCCAATGGCTCGTCATTGAATTTACGCGGGTTTATTTTATAGCCTTTTAATTCATCGGGGTTGTAAGAAAACTTAATATTGGTTTGTTTTTCGAGTTTATCAATTGAGTTTTGCAATGATTCGTTACCAAACGCAATTTTTACGGGGAAATCTGAAATCTGGCTCTTTGCATGTTTAGCAAGCAATATCTGGCAAAATACCATGGAACTAACCACAGCAATAATTGATACCTTCATGAAAAAATTAAAAAATTTAGTCGATTTTTTTTTCATCTTTACGAGGTTTTTGTTCTTAAAAACTATATGAATTATTGGATTAGCTTGGAACCTGCCAATAATTTATATCTGCACTCTCTATCAATACCCCTGCAGCCTGGCTTCGGGGGTATTGGCTTTCTGGGTTTAACTGTATTAGTTTTTTGCCAGGTAAACCTCCTTTCCTTTCAAAACATAATTTAAATGATGGATGGTTTTAATGATTTCCAGCACATATGGTAGTGTATTGTTATTTGAAAAGTGAATAGTTGTGGTTAAATGATCAATATTTTTATGGTTATAGTTTATATGAATACCATAGGTGTTTTCCAGCCTCATCACCAACTCATCAAATGAAACATTATATAAATTAACTTCACTTGATTTCCAGGCCGCTACCTTTTCAGCATCAATGGTCCTGATGTGATGGGTAGCCTTTTCCTGGTCATAAATAATCTCTTTATCTGGTGTAAGCACACCAAAATTCTCGGCATTATTACCAACCGCAACCCGCCCCCTGGTAACTGTCAGCCTTACGTCGCTGATGTTCTTATAAAATTTAACGTTAAATGCCGTGCCCAATACCTGTGCATGTAAACGGCCGTAATGAACTATAAAAGGCGAAGATCTGTCATGCTTTACATCAAAGTAAGCTTCACCATTAACCAATTGTATCTCCCTGGTTTTTCCAAAGCGCTCAGGAAACTTAATTGTTGAGCCTGAGTTTAGCCATACAGTTGATCCGTCGGGAAGGGTTATTGTCTTGAGATTGCCTTTTTTTGCTGTAACAGCAATCATGGCAGCTTTATCTTTAACAGACAATTTGAAATAAAAAAGCACCGCGCTGCACATTAATACCAGTGAAGCGGCGATGGCATATTTAGCTGCTGATATTTTTATAAAATGCCATTTGCCATAAATTTCTTTATGGATCTGATAAAGCATTTCCTTTTCTATAGCCTGCATAGCTTTTTCATCCTGAAGATGGTCATCTCCGGGATAAAGGCCACGGCCGGGCTTGCGCCATTTTATCATTATGATTAGTATTTTAAGTTTATCTCAACCGCTAAGGCAGTTTTTTGGCTTTGATATAGTATATACAAAGCCAACTGGTTTTGGTACCAGATTAATTTTCAATTTTTATAATAAAATATTGACACTCATTATGAGCAGTAAAGCGGTAATGTAATTTGGGGTATCTTAATTGTTTTTCAAAATATCCCCAGCTTTGTCCGTAATATTTTCAATGCGTTTGATAGCTGGTTTTTAACAGTGCGGGGGGCGATGTTAAGGGCTTCTGAAATTTCATTAACAGATAAGTTTTGCTGCCTCGATAAAATAAAAACTTCCTGCATTTTTTTTGGCAGTTCCCGGATCTCTCCTTCAATTACAACAGAAAGCTCCTTTGCTATTAAACTGTCTTCGTGAGTATATTGGTCGCCATATTCCACGTACAACAGGTTATCCATACTTTTTTTCCGGACCGAATCTTTTTTGTAAAAATTGATAATGTTGTTTTTTAAACTCCTGAAAAGATAAGAGGCATTGTATCTATCCGGCTGCAAACTATAGCGGCAATTCCATAAATTAATAAACACAGTTTGTACAAGATCCTTCGCATCATCCGATGAACCGGTTGACCGGTAGGCCGTCTGATATAAAGCCCTCCAATTCCGTTTATAAAACTCATCGAAGGCATTTATATCCCCTGCTTTAATTAACGCGATTAATTCGACTTCTGAAAGCATTACTTTAAACTAATTGACTTTAATTATCATCGGTATTTAACTGGTTTTCTTGAACAATAAGCATTGAAACTGCATGCCCTATTGTTTAACTTTGATCCTGGATAACAGCCATTTACTTAAATCATCGGCTGCTTTATCATTATCAAAATCCATGGCCGCAGGGAGCCGACCGTTGGTATACTCATTATATAACCATGGATCGCCGACCGCAATCACCGTTCCGGCTCCATATTTCGCCGTAGCAATAATTACCCGGTCACTATCAGTTAACAGCGACACTGCCGGAGACGATAATTTAAGCGTGGAGATATCTTTCAGATAGATTTTTTTTGCTGTTTTAAATAATGGGTCATTTACAGGAACCGTTATCGCTCCCATTTCAAACTGGGTACCAATCACATGTTTGTACAAGTCATCATTGAAATGGATCCCAAACCGTTCGGCGAGTTTGTTGAGGTGGGGCAATTCGGCATTTGCACTATCATTTGCCATTAGTACCAGTACCCCTCCGCGCTTAACCCAATCGGTGATAGCTTTAATGTGCCTGGGTTCAATAAAGTTGGGGTTAGCCGTTTCCTTTTTTGTATCAGGGTCGGCAATAATATAAATATCTGTTCCAATCAAATTTTGCGCATTTGGTTCACTTTCAAGGTCCTTAAGGATGGCGCCATTCTTTTTAAAAACATCACCCCATATAGAATAGCCGCTGCTCCTTTGGTCTTCCCAGGTATAATGATACCGTTCCAAAGTACCTGCCGAATTTTTACGGTATTCATTATTAAAAAAATAATCCAACGTAACAGTCTTCCCTTGTGCTATTACCATTGGGGCTGCCAGTAAATTAAGTAACAATAGTATAATATAACCTTTAGTCGTTCTCATGTAATTTTGTGTCGGCTTGTATGTTGTAATGAATAATGTTATTGTATGTTAAATCCTGGCATATACCCGTCACCCCCCCCCCCGACATATAAAACATATTAAAAATATGATTAAAAGCCCTTATTCCCATTTTGAAATGCTACCATTGAAATTGCTCCAGGCATAAGCACCAACCTTTAAGTTTACTAAAAATTAAACAACAACAAATAACATTACCGGCCAACCTTTGTGTATCGAATACACTTTCTACCAAACTTATTCACTATTTTTCAGTCCCCGAACCAATAACAAGCAAACCGGGCTTAAACCTGACGGCAATATTATTTATCTTAACACCCTTGTCAATATCAAAATCAAACAATCGTGTTATAAAAGTTATCATTATGCGTTACAGGGATATAATTGGCAAAACTAAAGTAGAGATAAAATTTAATAGTAAAATGATAATTTGCTACAAAATACGCAAACGTTTGAGTTATTGTTATTATGAAGGCAAATTAACGTGTACGTACCCTCTTTACTGGTCAGGCAATGGCTTAGTGTTGCGAAATATTTCTAATTTGAAGCGTTTATTTCTATGATCATACTGCTTAAGGGCATTAATTTTCCAGGAGTTAAATTAAGCCCCATGGTCATCAGATAATCCCCGCTAAACGTACCGCCGCTTTCTACAAGATTTGATTTGACGCCCGGCATCAGGTTGATCTCTTCTACCCTGTATAATTTGCGGCTGTCCAATCCTTGTAAACGCACCCTGTTAAACACTTCTTTATAACGCGTGTGCAGGTTATAATTAAATAACACCGCTTTTGATTTTTCATCATTTACATACACCGCCACCATACGGTTCTCCTCGTATGGCGAGATGATACGGTACAGGTCACCGAACCAAATGATACTGCTCAGGCGGTTATAGTTTTTAACTGCCTGTTGGCTAAACTGCAGCTCATCATCCGTCATTTTATTAACCTTAATATCATACCCCAACTTACCCATCATGGCAACATCTGTTTTAAATTTCATAGATTGTTTGCCCCATGAAGTGATATGGCTTGATATAGTTAATGAAGGGAAAAAATTACTGTATCCCCATTGTATATACACACGTTCTATGGGATCGGTATCGTCGCTGGGCCAAAACTCGGTAAAATATTTTAAGGCTCCATAATCGGTACGTCCGCCACCGCCGGCACATAACATAATTGGCAGATGAGGGTATTTTTGACGTAACCGGTCCAGGATCTTATACAGGCTTAAAGTATAATCAACATACAAAGCAGATTGCTTGTCCTTTAAATACGGCGACCATGCATTGGTCATATTACGGTTACAATCCCACTTAATATAAGCCAGATCGGGGTTTTTAGTTAGCATATTATCTACCAGGTGGTACACATAATCGGCCACTTTAGGGTTGGTAAGATCGAGCACCAATTGATTGCGCTGATAATTTTCGTCGCGGTTGGGTAATTTCAGTATCCAATCGGGATGTTGCTCATATAGTTCGCTTTTAGGGTTCACCATTTCTGGCTCAAGCCAGATTCCAAATTTCAGGCCCTTAGCTTCAGCTTGCTTTACCAGGTAAGCAATACCGTTGGGTAATTTTGATTTATCTTCCTGCCAGTCGCCCAAACCGGCTTTATCACTATTACGGGGATATTTATTTCCGAACCATCCGTCATCCAACAAAAACAGATCAGTACCCAGTTTTTTGGCATCGTCAAATAAATTAACCAATTCCTTTTCATCGAAATTAACATGTGTAGCCTCCCAGTTATTGAGTAAAGTAAGGCGCGGCTTATTACCATCAAGAACCCCGTAATTACGGGCCCATTTATGCAAATTACGACTGGCCTGACCTTTCCCGTTAACCGAATAAGTAAAAATGAAGGCCGGAGTAGTAAAAGTTTCTCCCTTCTTTAACTCATATGCCGACGCATACGAGTTAATACCCGGTATGATCCTTAAGGCGTTGCGCTCATCAATTTCAAAATGAAACTTAAAGTTACCTGTCCACGCCAGTGTTCCGGCTATCAGTTCGCCCGTTGTTTCGTCGGCCGACTTATTCAATGCCAGGAAAAATACCGGAGTTTGGTACATATCTGCCCTCGTACCTAATTTGCTGTCTATCTCTTTTACGCCACTGGTAAGTTTGCTTTCCTGCATTTTCATTTCAGAAGCCCAGTCGCCATGAAATTGGGTAAGCCAATAGCCCTTAGCTTCAAGGTGAAGCATACAGGAGGCATAATCTTGAAGGGTTATTGTTCCTTTTTCATCGTTTTTAATTTCTGTCCATACTTTTATAATATCCTCCCTGTTAAAAGCCTGGTAATGTAATATCACCTGTACAGGATATTTGGGATCCTGCAACTGAACGGTTGTTTCACTGACATCATCGCCGAGGCTTTTTGTGGCATGGCTAACATATTTTAACTCGAGCGAAGGATTATGATCGCTATGTATTAAGCGAATGGCAGGCTGCAACAAATCTTCCATTCCCCCGGTAATATATACTTCACGTTTGCCGTTAGGGATCAGCCTGGTTTCTTCATTATTTAACAGACGCTTACCCAGGTATGACTGGTAGACCCTGTTATTTGCCCCAATGGTAAGCACCAAGCTTATATTATTTGTAGTTATCAATATCGCTTTACTTGTTTGCGCATTTACAATTGCCGAAGAGCAAAAAAAAGCAAAAAAAACACCCCGTATAAATTTATTCATATCATATGTTTTACTTTAATCTGATATAACCACTCGTGCTAAAATGATTATATCAGATTAAAGCATTTAAATAATGCAATATTAAAACAGTCTGGTTGTTAACGGCTTATACGCAGCACATCCCGTCCCCATTTAAGGTTATAGAGGATCTTATTGTTATGGTTTATAAATATTAAGCAATAGGCTTGCATAAGCAGCTGTACTACTTCATACTATAATACAAGTGTCGTGAGGTTTGGTACCATAACACTATGCAATAATTTTACGAAAATGCCTTCCGGGATTGTTATTATGTGATTGCCGGTCAGTTAAAAAGAGATGTGACCTAACATTATTGCTTATTTAAATGAGTGGTTATCCGGGTTAAATGGATTGTTCCTGTACTGTTTTTACGTTATTCTTCCGGCCCAGGTGCCGTACAGTAAACAGCACGGCTATTAAAATCAATATCCATACCCAGGTATCCAGCGGGCAGCCATCGGGCCCGCCATCATTGCCATCGCAAAGACCATCTCCCGGATCGGCAAAGCTTCCGGATACAGCCAGTAAATTGATGGCTATGATTGCCAGTACGTATTTCAATTTTGATTTAATCATAGCTAATTCAAACATATTGTTATTGTTTAAAAAACATTCCACTCCCAATCCTATCTCCCGTGCCTTCGTTAACTGCAACTACTATGTAAAGCCCCCGGCTCAAACTATTAACATTTTCCTGTATAGTATTTGTGCCTGTTGCCGATAGTTTTCTGACAATAGCCCCCGAAGGGCTAACTATATTGATCCTAACAGGCCTGGTTGATGTTTGTTCCATTTTTATATTGACTGTGCTGGCTGAAACTACGGTTGGATATACCAGAAATTTATTTACTCCGGCACCCGGCCGGATCTCAAAATAGAGGTTATCGGAGAGTTTATTTTCCCCGGTTACCAGGGTTTGGCCAAGACGGTAGATTATCTGTCCGCTACCGGGAGTTTGGTCGGTGTAGCTATACTTACCGGTAGCTGCTGACTGCAGACTATCTATAGTCAAAAACGTTTTGCCCCCATCAGCGCTTTTCTGAACTGCGAACTTGGTAAAATTGCTTTCGTTATCTGTTTCCCAGTTAAGGGATATTGCTTCATTTACTTTTTTACCGTTAAAGCTCAGCAAGCGATAATCATGTCCCGGAACTATACCGATGGCAAGATAAAATCTGTCATGAGCGTAGCTTGCCGGGTTTGGCTCTACCTTAAATGCATACTCGGCGTTATGTACAACATCGAGTGAATCATTGGTGTATTTATCTTTCAGATAGATGGAATATCGTTCGTCAATGTTCTTTTTTACAGGTGATGTAAGTTTATACGTACCATAATTAGAGAAAGTAACGATGAGGTTTACACGTTTTAATTTTTCGAGGTTACCTGTGTAATTGGCAAAACAACCTACCGAATCACTACTTAATGAATAAAATAAATCGCCCTGCCCCGATGGCTGATAGTACGGTGCATCTTCGCCGGGAACAAATTTAGAATGAGCGCTGCCGTCGAAATTAATATCGGTAGAGTTGTGAACAACTGTATCTTTCACCAGGTTCATAGTAAGGCGGGGAATAGTACTTTCAACATTATTAGTAGCCTGGCTGGTTGCAAATGAAGCCGTAATGTTTTTTTCAGGGTCACCAACCACGTTAAACACCGGGGTTGTTGGAAGCGCTCCGCTATAATTTGAGTATGCCACCTTCATTGTTTCATCAAACTTAATAGCCGATGCAGAGGTTGCTACCGTAAAAAAGCCCTGCCCCGATAAAGCGTAGCGGCTTGCTCCTGTGCCAACAGATCCGGTACTGGCATCATACAACGCGAACTTGGTTGACGAACTATTGGTTCCGGTACTGGCATCTTTTACCAGCATGTAATAAAATTTGTTGGTAGTATTTACCGTGTAAAGGGTGTGCAGATCTATTACCGACGCGTACGGATTTCCAATGAGATTTAAACCCTGCTTTACTACCGGTGTTGACGTGTGATAAGACAAGGTAGCCGGGGCACTTACCGCCGTAGCGGTATAATAAGTTGGCGGTGTAGATGGAAAATTCACGATATTGGCCGTTAATGTTGCGTTGGTGGCCCCTGTACCTTTAATAACAGTTCCAAAAAAGTTTAGCGTAGCATTATCCGTTGCCGGAAAAGGCCTTACAAAGGGGTTTGCTACACCCCTGCTCCCTCTGAAATAATATAAAAACCCGTTTGCAGGTGGCAAACCCTGGCTTGTTGAACTAAAAGGCTTGTATTCATTATTCAATACCTGGTTTACATCTGAAGTAACCGGGGCATTTTCATCATAAACAAATACCGAAGGGCTGTTGCCGGTAGCCGTAGCATCATCAAATCCATTCGCTGTTCCACCTGGACCGGTAATGTATGTTGTAGCGATAAGCGGCAAAAGATTATAGGTACTGAGCGAACCTGTTGTTAAAAACGTTGATGTTGTATTTAGTACCGGCGATGACATCAGCATATAGCGACGCAATGTACCTTTCACATAACGTTGAACATTGATGCTGCCCGTAATGCTGCCTGCTGAAAGACTGCCGATACTTGCATCGCCAGCAGCGGTGGATAATATGGTAAGTGCCGTTGTGGTCGACGTGGCATTACCTACTGCAACGGTCGATGATGAGTTAACATTTAATGTATAAGTTGGCGCAACGGTAAATGTACTTCCTGAGACCATTGTCTTTGTTCCGCCTGTGGTGAAGGTAACATTGTAAAAATTTGTGCCCGTAGCGGTTGCGTCTGTAAGCGTTTGGGTTGTACCGTCAAACGATATCAGCGCTGAAGCATTCGGCGTAAATGTGCCTGTATTGGTGTAATTACGTGCGATATTTAAAGCACCCGTACCCATGTTCATGGTACCTGCATTGCTGAGTGTTCCGTTTATATCAATTGATCCTGTACCACCGGTAACCGTTGCAGCTGAATTATTTGTCCATGTGGCCGCTGTTGATCCGGCTGCGCCTATAGTAGTGGCGGTATTTGTAGGGTTTGAAAAGGAGACGTTTGAGTTTGTAGTAAGCGTAGAATCGACGTTAAGATAACTCGTCTGTCCTGTACTTGCAGATCCACCTATAACCGCTGTCCCCGTCCCCTGGATCACCAGGTTATCGTAAGTAGGATCAGTTGAAGCATTAGTGTTAACTACGCCACCACCAGGACCGAACCCAAGTGTAGCTGTGGTGTAGACTAAAGGATTTAAGCCGGTGTACCGGACTGTGGCCTTACCGCCCGGGTTATGGTCGCCATAAAAGTTTGCTGAAGAATACGGGGTGACCAATGTACCAATAGCACTCGTGTTAGTCAATACTAATGTGGGATTCGTATTCGTGTTCGTTACTTTATACGATGTCCGGGCATTGACCGTAAAGTAGCCCGAATTTCTGGAGGTCACACCCCGGTTGGTAAAATTGAGCTGCCCATTTATGGTCATCGTTCCTCCTTCAAGCCTGATACCGCTGCCATTTATTTGCCTAACGTTTAAATTAATATTAACGTTACTGCTTACGGTAAAAGCAGATACCTCCAGGATTAAAAACGAATAGGATGTGGTTGTTACAGAAGCAGTGCTGCCAAATTGTAAATTGGCGCAGGTTACAGTTCCAGTCCCCCTGATATCGTTAAAAATGCTTATACCTGAAGTGCTTGAATTATAGTTTTGGGTAATATCTCCCGCTACAGTAAGTGTGGCGCCGTTAACGGTTAAAACAGTTCCTGTTAATGTGGTACCGCTGAGTACATAAGTAGAAACGTATTGGATACTTCCAAATGTAATGGACCCAACCGTTACACTCGTAGCAAGAACAGGTTGATTGCTGTATGTTGACCCGGTTACTCCAAATTGAACGATATCGTCTGTTCTTCCACCACTTCCAGGATAGGTAGCGCTTCCTGATCCGGAACCTGTCACCGTCCAGTTGGAAGTTGTATTCCAATCAGTCGAGGTACTGCCATCCCAATTAAAGGTATAGGAAGCAAAGGCGTTACTTGCACAAAAGAAAAGATTTATCAAAAACAGTAAAAAAAGTTTCCTTCGTGTTTTCAAGACAGCCCGCAAGCGCATAGTTATCTATTTATTAATAGTTACATTTTACGAAAAACTTATCGCAAAGGTTTTCAAGTAAAATATAAATTAACCTATAGTAACATTCACGCGCTCTGTTTTGTTTATTCCAAAAATACATTTAACAAGAAATGCATTATCAGAATATTGAACACAATGACGCAGATCTTGCTGTCCCCCCGGGGGTAATAGTCTCTTTTACTGGTTATAATGCAGGCTAACAAAAAACTCTCCGGTTACCACATTATTGAATAGATGCAGGTTTTTGAGTTTTCAGAACCGGATTTTAAATTACACGGTATAAGTAAGGGCATCACTCCTTACCTTTTGTTTTAAAAGATGGAGAATAATGCCCCCTTATCATGATTTTTTAAACAGCGATTTAAAAATCCGTTAAAGACTAATTATTTACAAAATTTGGATGAAAATATTGTTTAATAAAAATTGTGTCTTTTAGTTGAGGATAATCATTTGCCTGCATGAATATCTTTGCCTCTATGAGCCATTTTGTTTGATCGGCCTGTTTATCGGGAGTAGCATTAATACCCTTAACGTAACCATCTACCGGCTTAAACGGGATCATGTAACAAGATGGACATGAACTGTTAACCTGTATTTTACCTGCAAGGATATCTGCTTTTGTAAGTGCAAAGCTTTTACCCTGCATAGGGGCCTTGATGTATAAAGTATTAGTTATTCCGTTTCCTTGCTGAATACTCCAAAATACACGGTACGTACCTGGTTTAAGATTGGTATATCCCTCAAAATCGGCCTGTTCGGTAAACAGGAAACTGCAGTCGGAACCTGTGGAGCAGGTGGTTAAATTTTTATCGTCTAATTTTACTTCATCTTTTTCGCTCTTTTGTTTACTGCACGAACTGAAAAATACAGTGCTGCTAAATAATAATACTGGCAGGATAAGTTTTGATTTCATATTAAAGGTTATTTATACTAATCTATTACGTATATATAACCAACTGTGCTACAATAAACTATATTAATTTTACGTTAACACACGTATCAGAAGGGGCTTAAATTACAGGCAAAAAATAATTCAGCCTGGCTAATACATTTTTTACTATTACGTCACTAAAACCGCTTTCTTCAACCATGTTCACTATCCTGGAGCTATAGTATTCTTTGGTAAGGCTGTCCAGATCAATATAAAGAGCTTTTGATAATAATATGAGCTTTTCCGGACCCGGGTTTTTCTTTCCGCATTCTATCCGGCTCAGTTCAGCACGGTCGATATTTGTTTTCCTGCTTAACTTTTCCTGCGAGATTTTTAATGCTAAACGATGTTTTTTTATAAACGCCCCGAAGCTCAGATTGTCTGGAGTTTCCTTCGCCATTTTATTAGTATCACTCCCGTTTTTGGAATCTGAAAAAGGCGGGGCAGGCAATTGCTCAGTGCTGTTTAAATTATCAAACAGTGAAAAAAAACGGGATACCATCCGGTTAAACAAAGGAATATCTATGCTGTAAACTGGATTGGCTTTCGTTCCGCTTACCTTTATAATACCTGTGAGCTTTAGTTCAGCCACATGCTTCAGGATATTTTCCATTTCCAGGGGCACATTACAAATCTCTTTTTTACTAATGGAATTGCCGTTTTCAATAATCATTCTGACTATGTAAACCCTTACCGGAAGCGCGAGAATGCGGGCAAAGCGGGCAAGCTCACTATCGGTTTCAGTAAATTTTGATTTTAATGATAGCATAGATATAAGATAGAAAGCATAGGTATTGATGAATATAAAAAGGTCTCCCAGCTTACCGGAAGACCTTTTTATGGCGCGATGTTCAATTATTTTTTAACAGCGCCTGGTGTTGTATAAGGCATTGTTTGAGGGTCAAAGTTAGCCCAGCCTGCAGTCCAGTCGGTTGAACCGAAAGCACCCTTGTAGTCAACTTTCTCAAAGAAAGCATCGGTTAATTTTGCATCGGTAAATAAAGCACCTGTGGCAGCAATTGAACCGGTCTTTACAGTAAAGTCGGGAGTACCTGCATTAGCAAAATCAGATGAGAATTTGAACGGTGAGTTAATAACTAAATCGGCATATTTAGTAGCGTCAAATACGTTATCAGCCCTAAGTTTAGCCTCAATCAACAATTTATTAGCAGCGGTAAACGATTTAATTTCGTTACCTTTTGAATTGCTGCCTAAAATGATGTTGTTTTTAAATACCAGGCGACCGGCTGTAAAGTTTGTTGTAGTAGAGTTAGCGGTGGTAACCTTTGAGTCGTCAATATAGATACCTTCAACATAACCTGAGAAGATTGAGTTAAAGCAGCTTATAGCTGAATTACGACGAATTTGAGCTGCATGCTGGTAGTTAGCATTAACGTTAGTTTCGCCATCTTTTGTGATTGGGCCTAACAATGTCATGTTTGAAAAAACAACCGAAGTTTGCGGTGTTTTATCTGAGCCAGAACCATCATTATCGCTTTCAAAACTATTTGAACCAGAAATATCAGCAATGGTTTTAAAGCGCTGGCTTAAGCCAAACTGTATTTTACCTGCAAAGCCAAAGTCGGTATCAAAATCGTCATCTAAACTACCCATGGCGATGAGGTGTTTACACTGTACTGTGCCGCCAAACCATTCAAAAGCATCGTCACCCGAACGGTAAACTTCAACATAGTCAATAGTAGTACCTTTACCTACACCGCCAAATGTTAAGCCGTTAATTTCATTATCAGGTGAAAAAGGAATACCGGCATACTCAATACGTACATACTTCAAGGTACCGGAGTTATCATTGGCATCTGTGCCACCATATTGGATGTATTTCGCTGCATCTCCCTTAGCATCCAGGCCGCCTTCGATACCAACATTATCACCCTGATTAACCGGAGCTTTACCTAAAAGGATGATACCGCCCCAGTCGCCGTTTGCACGTGCCCCTGCATCAAACTGAGATGTAAATACAATAGGCTTGTCGGCTGTACCAACCGCCATGATTTTAGCGCCGCGGGTTACCGTTAAGGTAGCCTTGCTTGATTTTTCGCCTTTAATCAGTGTTCCGGGCTCAATAGTAAGAGTTGCTCCATTGGTAACATAAACAAAGCCTTTTAATAAATAAATTTTATCAGCTTTCCAGGTAGTATTAGTGGCAATATCACCAGTTACGGTAACAACGTTACTTACTGCGGTGGTATCTTTTGGCGGATTAGTGTCAATAACAGCTTCCTTCTTGCTACATGCAGCGGTAAAAAGGGCCACGATAAACGCTAATAATAATCCTTGTTTTTTCATAATTTTGCTTTTTTTTCGATTTGAATCAGTTGTTTTAAGTTTGTTGTATTAGTTGTTAAAAGGTATAGTTGAATGAAAGTGCATAGCTTGAACCCGGGAAGTAACTCCTGAATATGTAACCCGAGCCTGACGGGATATAAGGTTTGCCATCAAGCTCATATATGAAATTATATTTCTGATTAAGCACATCTGTAGCGCTTAGCTTGATCTCACCTTTACTTTTCAATACTTTGTAACCAATCTGGAAGTCAAGCACATTTCTCGGTTGCTCATATACGCTTGAAAACCTTTCGCCGCCGGCATAAAAAATCCTTTTACCAAGCCTGTTGAATAATACATTCACCGATAATTTGTTGTCAAGCTCGGTATGCTGCAGTCCGGCGTTTATCACATATGGTGACTGCCCTACCAGCGGGCGGTCTTTTTCAAGCCTTACTACACCATCATCGGGGTTTGTTACTTTTGATTTGTTGATGGAAAGGTTAGCGTATGCTGTAGTTGTTTTAAAGAAAGAACCGCCATTGATAAAATCAAGTGTTTTGCGAGCTTCCATTTCAAAGCCATATACGTACGCCGATTTTGAGTTGAAGTAACTGATGGTGGTTGAAGAATTCTGATCTTCTATCTTAGGCTCTATAGCATTCTGGAATTTTTTATAGAAAACTGAGAATGATAAGATCTGCCCGGCCGACGGGTAAAATTCATACCTCAAATCGGCATTATCAATCAGTGTACGTTTCAAGTCAGGCTCACCCTGTAAGGTTGCCAACAACTCGTAATCGTAATAAGCAAAAGGTGCAAGTTCCCTAAATTCGGGGCGGGCAACTGTCCGGTAATATGAAGCTCTGAAATTTGCTTTTTGTGTTAAGCTATAGGTGAAGTTTACTGACGGTAAAAAGTCGGTGTTATCTAATTCGGCGCGGGGCTGATGTACAGCAACCTCTTCTGTACGCAGTTTCAAATTAAATTTCTCAACCCTTAAACCGTACACTATCCTGATTTTTTCGCTGAACTTACTATCCAGCATGGCATAGCCGGCGTTGGTTAAGCTATGTGCATTATACCTGTCGGTCGGGTTTGAAATTTCATCAAGAGAATAAAGACCGGTATTAACAAGGTTTGGCCCAAAAATAGTTTGGATTGGCCTTTGCAATATGGTATTGATATCGTAATCGGAGTTGTTGGTATTGATAACAAGGCCAATGAATCTTGCGTCAAATTTCCTGTCGCGATATTGCGAATTAACACCAAGCTTAAGTGTACTTTGTTTAAATAAGTTAACGGGCAGGTTAAAATCAATTTTACCCGAATAGATATTTTCGCTTAAATGAGAGAAAACGCGGGCGTTTTCTTTACTCAGGTTGGTAACCTGGGCGTAAAATGGCTCTCCTGCAGCACTTTGCCTGTAATTGGTTTTACGCTGATCGGGCTGATCGTTGATAATATTGCTGTAACCCAGGTTCCATTTCAACTTTGAACTTTTGGAACCAAGTGCATGTTCGCCTTCAAGCGTAGTTTTAAACAGCGATTTTTCGAGCAGGTCATTAGCATAAAAACGGCTATCATAACTTCCGTTACTGGAGTTTGACCCTGTGCGGTAAGTAAACTGATCATCGAAAACACGATTGTAAAGATTTTTTAAAGTGATCTTGTTCTTGCCAAAACTGTATGCAAAGTTTGCGAGTGCACCAACATTGGTCGAAAATTTATACTGCTCATTATGATAATTGTAATTATCAAACTGTTGTATCAAATCGGGCACTATAGTTTGCGAGTTGCGGTAAGTTAAAGCCACAGTAGTACCCAGCCTGTTTTTATTGGCGCCAAGCTCTTTTACATTACCTACAGTAAGCTGGTAGTTTTGACTTGGTAAAGCGGTGCTTTTATAAATATTAAAATCGTTATTTAGGCTCCTGATTGATTGAATTGTTTGCGTAGTACTTAACTGTTTGTTAACAATTTGATTAGTTGTGGGAAAATTGCTCACCAGCTTACGGGTTCCGTCGTCAAAACCAAAGTAATCGCTGGTAGCACGGAAACCGCTTTGAAAATCTTTAAATGTGCTTTGGGTGTTGTAACCGTAACCTATACCAAAGCTTACAAAGTTTTGGTCGGGGATATCTTTAGTGATAATTTGCACGTTACCACCTGCAAAATCACCCTGGATATCAGGTGTAGCCGTTTTGCTAATGATAATGTTTTCAATAAGGTTTGCCGGTACAATATCAAATGAAAAAGCTTTACGGTTAGGTTCGGTACTTGGCAGCGGAGATCCATCTAAGGAGGCTGTATTATACCGATCGCTCAGACCTCTCACCACAACAAATTTATTGTCTTGTATAGTAGTACCGCTTACTCTTTTCAAAACATCGCTTGTACTGCGATCAGGCGATCTTTTGATCAGCTCTGATGAGATACCATCAGATATAGACGCGCTATTTTTTTGAACCGCATATAATGCGGCAACCGAGGCCTGGCGGTAAGTAGCTTTTACAACCACCTCTTTAAGTGCAGTTGAAGTAGCTGTACTCAAAGAAACGTCAAGAGAAGTAGCAGCCCCCGCCTTTACCTCCACATCTGATATCGATTTACTTTGATAGCCGATATATTTAATGATTAGCGTATACCTTCCGGGTTTTACATCGGCTAATACATAACTTCCGTCTACATTAGTAGCGGCCCCTCTTTGAGAACCTTCAATACCAACGGTAGCGCCAATCAGTGTTTCGCTTGTTTTTTGATCAATAATTTTACCGACGATTTTCCCGTTACCCTGGGCTAAAGCGCCAGTGTTAATGAGAAATACAGATAAGGTTAACAGGAGGAGAGTTTTGATTCTGTTCATAAATTTTTAATGACGGGGCAAAAGTATCCCCGTTAAATTAAATTTATGTTAAGTGAAAATTATCAAATCGAATATCTTAAATATTAAATCAAACTAACAGAATTCGATTTTATTCGACACATGAAGATTGGATGAAGGCTCCGGCCAGGAGTTGCTCATGTTTAAATATGAATTATATATTTGTAACTTATATTTAAACATGGCTAATCATAAAAAGACTGAATTTGCCGCAACAGATCAGGACATATCAATGGTAGCAAAGGCGCTGTCGCACCCGGCAAGAATCGCTATTATGCGTATTTTGGCACAGCACAAGCATTTTACCTGCGGCGAAATAGTTGAAATACTCCCTTTAGCGCAGCCAACAGTATCTCATCATTTAAAAGAATTAATGGATGCCAGGCTTATCACTGTTGCAATTGATGGTAAAAAATCATTGTATAATGTAAACTGGCCAACCTGGAACAGGTATACAGCCGAGTTTGAAAATATGCTCAGTGCTATTAACAAGGCGGAACAGCAGGCCTGATCTGCCCGCTCAATTTATGGGTTATATTCATACACAACCTTATAAGGTACCTGTTTAAGCGAAGCAGATATTTGTCCTATCCTCAGATCATGTAGCTGTGGGGTGGGCTCACAAAAAGAATAAGCTTTTCCTTTATAAAGCAAGGGTTTCCCCACCGGTTTATCAAACTGCACTGCCATAGTTATATGAGTTGGATATAACACAGCTATCATCGGCAAATTGTAGATCTCTTTAACCAGGTAAAAAAATAACGCGGCACGATCATCGCAGTCGCTGTATTGGGCAAACAGGGTTTCTTCCGGGCTTAACCGCTTCTCCCGGCCAAAATTCATATCATCATTTTCATATAAAAAGGCGTATCGCGTAAAATGCATCAGGTAATCAACTCCTTTTTTTATGTTCATGCCGCTCACATTTTTTTTAAGTAAAGGGATCAGCGACCCATAAGTTTCTTTACTTAAGGGAATATTGAAGTAAGATTCAAAATCTACAACCGGATAATTTCTGAAAATGGAATCGATCAGGGGGTTAAGCTTAATCCTGAAATAGTATGCCTTATGCTGATAGGTAAACTGCAAGTCCTTTTCAACATAGTCCGCAGGCGTAAAATCAGGCATGCTCATAACCTTATATGAAAATGAGTTTATTGCGCCGGGCACATTGATATCAACAGGAATAGCAGGCTGTATTGTGAGATCGGTGCCCGGGTAGTCGTGAATGTTAAGACACATGTACTTTTTATCATTAACCGTATAAGAAGGAATATCTGATACATCCTCATTATTGTAAACATAAAAAATTATTTTTTTTCCGGCCAATGCCAATCGTGCATCATAACCCGATTTAACCATCAGGAACCATTTATACAAAGTATACCTACTGTAATTTTTTTCTTTAGGGCTTATATGCTGTGCAGTTTTACGCACGAGTTGGTAATACAGCCAGTCATTAAGCTGATGATCTTGTTTATAACTCAACAATGCGCTAACTAAAGGCTTATAATAACCAGCATCAACGTTATCGTAAAAGTTTTTTATATTTTTCGCAGATAGGTCAGGCGTCGGGTCAACAATAACCAAAGTGTCTGCGTCGGCATTAAATGTACCATCATAAAAAGCAAAACAAATCCTTCTGGCACTTTGGGCACACAAGTTGGTTGTACTTAACAGCAACAAACAAGCGAATAACATTTTAATATATCTGCTCATTGTAAACACGCAATTTATTTAAAAGACTAACAAGGGTCTTGGTCTACATTTATATACAAGTTACAAATTAAACGTCAATTTACTTAATGTTATTTTAATCATTTAACAACACATCATTAACACTACACATGTAAATTTGAATTCTGAAAACCTGGTTCATGAGGGTAGCAACATTAGGTAAAAGAATACTGTGTTTAATTATAGCAATAGGTTACTTCTTTTTTTCGTGCTTATATGTTACACGATGTCCCAAAATTGCCGGTCATACTAAAACAGGAAAGTATTTAACACTTAACAACGGAACGGTAAAACAAAACGGTCCGGTTATTTCGGATGCAAATAACAGCAAATCGGTACCAGTTCTTTTTTTATCCCGCCCGCGGGTCATTTTCGGCAAAAACTTAGCTGCATTAAATAATCAGTTCAGGTTAGTCCGTACCTGTGAGTTATGCCCATTTCGGCTCACATCACAATATGACGCTGAAAACAGATTTACGGCCCACAAGGTTTTTTATGCCGCTAATATTTTTTCCATTATTCGTTCCTGGAAAATCTGAGCTATCTGCTCCCCTCCTGCCCATACCTTTACAATATTTTCTTAATTTTTATTACCTGCGTTAACAGCGCTTAACGCTGTCATATTAATGTATTTAAAAACCGAATGAATAAGTGATGCCTTATTTCAACTTAAAATTTTCAAATACCGATAACGAACTGGCTAATTTTGCGAAAGCCCTTGCATTGCCCGTCAGGGTTGCTATTGTCCGTCTCATTATGGCTGAGGGCAATTTAGTACCCAAAGAAAGTTTATATAGCATCCCGTTTAACCAGGAAACAATAACCAAGCATGTTGCCGAATTAAAACGGATGGGTATTATAAAGACTCACGGCTTCCGCGGCTCAATTAAATACAGCATTGATGAGCGCTTGTTTCGTCAAATGGCCGATGGATTTGCAATGCTATTTGATGGTATGAGGGCATTTGAGCATGATCTGGAGAATTACTAAACCTGATTATATGAGCATCGGGGTGAATTTCTGAACCCAAGATGATTAATTACAAAAAAAAATTACAATTGTAATAAGCTGATAAACAGATACTGCATTATAACATTTACTTAACCTGCGCTTAAAGTAGCAATTCAGATTTGGCAATTCGGTTCAGATTTGTACTTTTGCGCCCGGAGAGTTGGCAGAGTGGTCGATTGCGGCAGTCTTGAAAACTGTTGAACTGTGAAAGGTTCCTGGGGTTCGAATCCCTAACTCTCCGCCAAGTATTATTCAATTAGGATCAAAAGCGCTGTAAATGAATTATTTACGGCGCTTTCTGTTTTTAGCCCTCACCAAAATAAACCAATCAATCGCTTTGTTCTGGTGCCCCGTGGGTGACCTTTCTCAAGGTAATCCTATCGGTCACCGGAACGCTTATAAGTCGCTGTTATTGAGCATGTTCAATATTTAAACATCTTGATTTCAGCAGGATATGTAACTAATTTTATTCACTTAAAAGCTTCAGCGATGAACAAATCTTTTAACCTGCTCTTTTAC
The DNA here is from genome assembly GCF_028993635.1 of Mucilaginibacter sp. SJ. Taxonomy (NCBI): domain Bacteria; kingdom Pseudomonadati; phylum Bacteroidota; class Sphingobacteriia; order Sphingobacteriales; family Sphingobacteriaceae; genus Mucilaginibacter; species Mucilaginibacter sp. SJ. The sequence continues at coordinate 726,710 of NZ_CP118631.1, read as the reverse complement.
GTAAAGAGATCAAAAACAAATTCCGAAGGCCTCGCCCCTGTTTACCTGCGTATCACTGTTGATGGCGTACGCATCGAAGTCTCCTCTAAACGCTATGTCAATCCCGACAAATGGAACACAAATGGACAAAAGTTAACTGGTAGCAATGAAGATGTAAAAAGTATCAATGCCTACCTGAAAACTTTAGAACACCAGGTGTATGATGTTCACCGGGACATGATAGAGCGAAAGGTACTGATCTCCGCGCCTAATTTGAAAGACAGACTTCTCGGCGGCAAGCCTTCACCTGGAAAAATGTTGGTGCCGATATTTCAGGAACACAACAGGCAGGTTGCCGCGCTTATCGGCAAAGAATATGCTAAGGGAACTCTTGACCGCTACGAAACAAGTTTGAAACATACACAGGCTTTCCTGCAATGGAAGTTTAACTCCTCCGATATTGATATCCGGGCAATCGATCATGAGTTTATTATGGCTTATGATTTTTATCTGCGCTCTGAAAGAAGCTGCAGCAATAATTCGACAGTTAAATACTTAAAAAACTTTAAGAAGATCATTCTGATCTGTATTGCAAATGGTTGGCTTGATAAAGATCCGTTTGTTAAATACAAACCAAAAGTAAAGGAAGTTAAACGGGATTTTCTAAATGCCGAAGAGCTGGAGGTGATGGCGAATAAGAAACTGGTTAGCGACCGGGTATCTCAGGTAAGGGATATTTTCCTATTCAGCTGCTACACCGGCTTAGCTTATGCCGATGTCAAGAAATTAAAGCGGACTGAAATCGTAACAGGCATTGACGGACAAAAATGGGTTTATACAAGCCGTCAGAAAACGGATACTTCTTCCCGCATTCCTTTATTGCAACAGGCGATGGAATTAATGGCTAAGTATGAGGAGCATCCTCAATGCGTTAATGATGGCTTATTACTTCCCGTATTGAGCAACCAGAAAATGAATAGCTATCTGAAAGAAATAGCGGACGCTTGCTGTATCAATAAAGAATTAACCTATCACATAGCTCGTCATACTTTCGCAACTACGGTAACACTTGCAAACGGCGTTTCAATAGAAAGCGTATCAAAAATGCTTGGCCATACCAATATCAAAACAACACAGCATTATGCTAAAATCCTTGACATGAAAGTTGCACAGGACATGTCTAAACTAAGAAAGCTTTATTAAACTACCTATTGGAACGACCACAGAGCCATAATTGGCGCTGTGGTTAAATTTTCAAATAAGAAATAAATGAGCAATACAACTTCAATATCAGACGATATCATCATGACCAAAATCTATTATATCAGGGATCAGAAAGTCATGCTTGACAGCGACCTGGCGGAACTTTACGGTGTAGAAACACGGCGTTTGAACGAACAGGTAACCAGGAACATGGACAGGTTTCCTGATGATTTTATGTTCAGGCTAAATGAATCGGAGTTTGAAAGTTTGATGTCGCAAATTGCGACATCAAAACGCGGGGGAAGGCGAAAACTACCTTATGTCTTCACTGAGCATGGCGTACTGATGCTATCAAGCGTATTAAATAGCAAACAGGCCATCCAGGTCAATATTCAGGTTATGCGGATATTCAACCGGATACGAAACATGTACCTCGATAACACCGAACTCAGGTTGGAAATTGAACAGATCAAAAGCAAACTGATCAGGCAGGATAAAAATATTGACTTGCTATTCGGCTATCTCGATGAACTGATCGAAAAAAAATCGCAGCCAATGGACAGAAAAAGAATCGGCTATATGCCGGATACCGATAGCTTTTAAAAAACAGGCATTCTATTTTAGCTGTAATAGCCACAATTTGATCTGACAGTTGGGTGTTTTATAAGTTGTCAGATTTGATTTGTGAATATAGCTTTTTCTCTTCGGAATGCACCGACTCAGCTTCTTCTGAGCCCTTTTTGTGAAGGCTCTGAAGAAGCTGGTCTTCGGCGAGTCTCTCCAATAGTTTTTCCTGCGCTAATGGAATGCTGTCAATCAGTGTCTGCATTGGCGTTTTACCGAAGCAGTATTTCCCACTGTGGGTTCTTTCGTTATTGTAATTGTACATCCATCTATCCAGATCAGCCTGTAGATCAGCTATAGTGCGATAGATCTTTTTTCGGAAAGCGATAGCATAGAACTCATCCTGGATAGTGCGGTGAAAGCGCTCGCAGATTCCATTGGTTTGTGGACTTTTAGCCTTTGTTTTGGTATGGTCTATATCCTCGATGGCTAGGTATAACTGGAACTCATGCTGCTCTCCTGACCCGCAATATTCCGTGCCTCTGTCAGTAAGTATCCTAAGTAAACGCAGATCATGCTGCTCATAAAACGGCACCACTTTGTCATTAAGCATCTCTGCTGCCACCAATGCATTCTTTCGGTCATATAGCCTGGTAAAGGCAACTTTAGCATAAGTATCAATAAAGGTTTGCTGGTAAATATGGCCTACGCCTTTAATGTTGCCGACATAGTAAGTGTCCTGCGCACCCAGATAACCAGGATGGTGCGTTTCTATCTCACCATGCGCTTTCTTTTCTTCTTTGGCCTTCTCTAAAGCGACTACCTGTGCTTCGGTTAAGACCAATCCTTCCTGTGCCGACTTGGCTTCCAATGCCTTTAAACGTAGCTTAAAGGTTTGCAGGTCGTGGCGAAGCCAAATGCTCCTTACGCCTCCCGGAGATATTAATATGCCTTGCTTTTTTAGTTCATTGGATACCCGTAACTGACCTAAAGCCGGCTGGTCTATTGCCATTTCAACAACGGCTTTTTCTACATGCTCTTCTACACGGTTCTTTAAAATCGGTTTCCGTCTGCTAATCTCTTGTAAGGCCAGTTCGCCTCCTTGTTCGTAAAGTTCCTTGAATCTGTAGAAACTGTCTCGGGAATAGCCCATCACTTTGCAGGCCTGTGATACGTTACCTAAATGCTGGGCAAGCTCCAATATGCCCATCTTGTTTTTGATGATCTTTGATTGGGTCGTCATAATGCTAATCTCTGTTACGTGTTTTAAATTATCGTAACTGTCAGGTTAAATTGTGACTATCTCAACTATTTCAGGAACACTGGCATGGATTCCATGCCAGTGCATCCTTTATGCTATCTATGCACCAATTGTTATTGTCTTGCCGCGATCAAAATTGCTATGCTCATCCTGGTGTACATATCCGAGTTGATTAGTCAGCAGCTTAGTTTTCCCGATATTAAATTCAGGGGTAGCATCGTGATGATGGCCGTATATCCAGTAATAGGCACCACTGTCCTCAATAAACGCATCTAAATCAGTTGCAAAAGCCTCATTCAAAACGCTATCTAAGTATTGTTTGGGATAATGCTGAAATGTAGGCACATGATGCGACACAAAGATGTTCCTGACACCCTCATTCCGGTTATCCGCTCCAGCCTTCAATGCAGTTTCGAGAAATGCCAGGGAATCTGAATGCATTTGGTTGTATTTTTCGACCGAGAACAACCTGCCCTCATCTCTGATCACCCTGAAATCCATCATTCCGCGTTCAATATAACGGGCTTTATATTTCGATATTTTCGACCATAGTGTCGTAAAATGGATCTTGGCCCGGTTCAATTCAATAGTAGAATTATTAAGCAGCGTCACATTGGATCGTATCGATTCCCGAAAAGCACCTGACCTGTTGGCGATGTCGAAATGGTAAAATTCATGGTTGCCGGGAACCCAATAAGTATGCTCATAATTGTCGGCAAGTAAACTAAAGAAATCACCATGACGGTCAATATCTTTTAGTGGCATTATATCGCCCGCCAATAAAAGAATATCCCCATTGGCCTCCAAAGGGTTTACAGCCATATAATTCCGGTTTTCCGGGAACTCCAGGTGAAGATCAGAAGCTATCTGTAATTGCATAATTGTAAATGTATTTAGTATTTATTTAACGATGGCACACTCAAGCTTCATAAATCATTCTTATCCGCATCTTTCAGCAATTCATCATTGGCCGGATTATAAGGATCCAGCCAATCTGCTTTAGCATTCGACCAGGCAAACCATTGCGGATCGGGATCCGGCATAGCCAATATATACTCCCGGATCAGCTGAGATCGCTTCCAGCGTTCGGCATCCCTCATCAATTCTTTATAAGCTTCTTTTTCCTTTTTCTTTCGGGCTTCAAATTCAGCTTTTTCTTTTCTTTCCCTTTCCCAGTTTGCCTGCCAGATCCGGGCTTTCTCCAGGTAAAGTTCTTCCTCTTTTGCGGCCAGTTCCAACTTTGCCAGTATTTTGGGTAATTGTTCTTCCAGCAAAACAGCTTTAAGATCCTGCCATTCCGATTTTAGCCTCGTTTCAATTCGGAAAACGACTTGCCCATTCGGGTGCCATTCATAATTACGATAAGATTTATTATAAATCCTCACCTTGGTTGTCCGCTCCCGAAATGTTACTTTTAATTTGATGTCGCGTATCACGACATAACTCCCATCGTCATGCAGTTCAAATAAATAGCCACGTACCTTCACGCATTTGATAAGCGTATCCATAAACCGGAGCGCACGCCCTACGTTAGCAGGTGAGACTTTGATATCCAGTTCCCGCTTTGCCGTGATTACCATGCCCGGAAAATTCGGATCAGTCAGTCTTTTCAGGCTCTCCCTGGCAGCGAGCGTAACCGGCTCAGGCCTGACGAGACGATCAGGGACTCTGAAAGGCAGCTTTTCAGATGCTATTTTCCTTGTATGAATTTTTAGCTGACAAACCTTTTTCACAGGTGCTCCGGCTGGTCTTTCATCAAGTACAGCCGGTTTATAAACTTTGCCGGTTACGGGCAGCACGGGCTGTTTCAGTTTATGCCCTGCCTGGATCTTAGCCCATTGTCCCCGCTTGGGAACAGGAACGTCCATGCGGATACATAACTTACGAAAGCCTACATCAGATATGATATATTTCTTCGCGATCAGTGTCATGGGTGTTTCCCAAACAAGCCGGTACAACTCTTCACGTGTAAATGTGATCATAATACCGGAGCTGCTGCTTTCAATTCTTCGGTATCGAACTCACCAAGGCTGCGCAGGTATTTTAATGTGATGACCACTGAGGAATGTCCCATGATCTTTTGCACCATATAAACATCCTTTGTTCGGCGAAACACGTCAATTGCAGCAGTATGCCGGAAAGAATAAAGGGTTTGTTTGGGATAGATCAGGCCGTGGCTTAACATTTTCTTTTTTTCGCGGTTCCATTGCTTGCCAAAATAGGTCTGATTAAAAGGTTCGCTAACACCGCTAAAGATATTGTCCTCCCTTTTTAACTCTTGTAATACAGGTTCCAGTTCATCCCTGACGTAATCCGGTACGTAAACCACACGGATCTTGCCGCCTTTGTTTTCTGAGCCATCGAGATGAATCTCCGTATTGTCTTTCCTGAAGTGTTTCTTGGTTAACAACCTGATCTCTTCATGCGGACGTAATAAGCAACCGTAAGTCATCAGGCAGCACCGGTAAAGATTTGTGTGGTTAGCTTTCAGGAAAGTAAATACAGGCTCTAACTGTTCTTTTTCGTAAGCCAGGTGGAGTGTTGCTTTAACCCGCCTGGATTCAGTTCTTTTTGCGGCCGGCAATTCCTCATCGATCATTCTCGAAGCAAGGTTAAAAAGGATGTTCAGCTCCCGCCGCCTGTTCATGTAATACGTTGCAGAAGAGCCGAAAAGCTGTAAGAACTCTTCAATCCTGGAGGTGGTCAATTCGCGGATTGACATTTCACGTCCTTCCACTCCGAGAAATTCCATGAAATGGTTAAAGGCATAGCGCAAATTGTTTTTGTGGTGCTTACTTAGATCGGATTCGAGCTTTTTATTCAAGGCCTGCTGGAACAGCAGGCCGATTGAATCATTTTTTATTTTTCCGTTCATTAAGAAAAAGTCTTTCACCGACCGCCAAAATGACAATCACAGCGAAGCTGGCAGGGCCGGGGAATAATCCACGACCTCTGCCGGAACTTCAACTGTGGTCCTAGCGGTGCCCTGTACGGTTTCTTTTTTTGCCAGTTCGGCAACAAGATCAAGAAAAGCTTTAACCTGTTTACACAGCAGGTCAGCTTCATGATCGATGACATGATAGTTATCTTTATAGCGAGCATCCGAATAACTTGTGGCTAATACGCGAAAAAGATGTTTTTCCTCTGAAAAATGCCTTCGAAATAACACTGATGGCTCCGGTGAAAAGCAGTTGCAGAAATCAAGTAACCGACTGATGTTATGGATGTCAGAACGGTAACCTGTAAATAACCTGATCAATGCCCGACTTCCCTGTTCTACTGCCTGGTGAAGCAAGAAAATAACGTTATTATCAAAGTTGTTTTCCAGACAAATAAATGCGCTCTCCAAAAAGCCACAAGCAAGTTTGTAAATTCTTTCAAATGCTTCTTTGTCTTTCAATACTGCTTCTTCAGCTTTTGCTTCGTCATAGTCAGGGATCATAGTAAAACCATCGGATGTATAAATGAGAACTCCGTTCAAACAGGCATTCAGAAAAAAGGTATCGTAGTTATATACCAGATTAATTACCGTTTCAAGCCCATGTGCAATCACAAATACACCTGAAAACTGCTTATTGATATAATCTTGCATCACATGTTCAATGCGTGTGATTTCTGTAGTCAATACCAATAAGTAATAATTATTTGTTAAATTATTTTGTGCTGAACTAAAAACAGTTTCTTTAGAACTATACGAACTTAATGCGGCAAAGCAAATGATTTTTTCAATTTGGTATTGAGTGTTTAATGCATCAGCTATTACCTGCAATTCTTTATTTTGGTATTCAGTAAGCTTAATGGGATTACTCTTCATTGTTAAAACTTTTTAAGGTGGGTTATTCGTTTAAAAGGCTATGGATGAGCATCATTAAATCTGCTGCTTTACCCATCAGATCCATTATCTCTTGTTCTGAAATGTTTAAGCTGTTTCTAATCGTCTCGGGATACACGCTTTGCAAAAGATCATGTAACTCCGGACGCGCAGATTTTAGTTCAAGGAACCAGTCTGATACCTTTGAATCGATAATCAAAGTCACCGTGATCAACCTGTTAAGATTGGGTATAGTTGTCTCAAACCCAACTTTAACATCAAGATATTCCATTAATGTTGCCTCAATAGACCTATGCACGGCCTGAAGTGCATCCCTAAATTCTTTTTTTCTAAAGTGATAGCTTATTTCAGTATAATACAGTCTTGCAAATTTGAGCCGAGATTCATGTTGTAGGGTATTTAAGATTAATCTATTATTCCCGGCATTCAGGTTATCTAAACCAAGCCCATCCGTCTCGTAAATAATTACACCGTTAGTAAGTACCCAGGTCAAAAATTTTCTTTCTGAAGTATTTCCATTTTTGATACTTGATACACTTGCAACAATCGTAGAAATATCGATTAATGGTTTAAGGCTGTTCTCGATCAACTCATTGACAAGGTAGTCCAGTTCATGTCGCGGTTCATCGATCATGATGTATAGTATATAACCGAACGGATTTTCCAATGTGCCGATTTGAATGATTGCCCTTACGGCGGGCTCAATATTCAAGATTGCCTTTACAACTTCTTTCAGCGCAAGCTTTGATGCCGGAGATTGTTCTATTACCGGGTGTGCCGTGCTTGTATCTGCTTCGGTCACATTGTTATTATCTTCCTGTTGAGGTTTAACCTTAGTAGCTTTAAACTTGAAAAATGCATGCTCTGTATCCCGCTGAAAAATCAACCATGCTGCGGAGTACATTTTTTTGAGATGTTCGTATACCGTAATAATCTCTCCCGGCGACATGGATTCATCGATGGCATGGGTGGACAATGCAGCAGCGAGCCATTCGACAAGGTGATCGCGAAACTCTTGCGGCTTTACCTCATCAAATGCAGCTTCAAGTATAACGTACGGATTTAATAATTCTTTTTCCGAAAGCTCAACAGGAAACCAAAGCCATTCCTCTTTCTCTGCGCTAAGCTGCTCCACATCAACTTTCTTTTTCTCATAGGAAAACTCCTGATGCTCTAAAAAAAGCAGGTGAAGTCCTTCTATAAGCCGGATATTAAGCTCATAATCATGGAACAAAACTCCGGGACCAAAGCGTTTATCACTATAGAATCCATCATTAACAACATGGTGACGCCAGGTTTTCAAGGTTTCCTGGTGTCCCTCTACGTCATCGGCATCAAAAAAATATTTTACAGGTATCATCGGATCCATCACTTCTGAAAAACGAAGGAACTTTGGGGCATGATCCCAGGGAGCATAAACACCACAATACATAAGCCTTGAATTTGATACCGCTCTTCATTAACCGGCAGTACAAATTTCAACAGCAAAAAAATACTAAACTATTCTGAGGCTTTCTATGCAATACCATTAAAAGGCATATTTAACCCGATATTATTTCTATATTAGATAATGCAGGGCTTTTTATTATTTTGTTTAATTTTGAACGAACCCTACATACTTACTTATGAACAGCACCGAAACACCAAAGAATATCCACCAAGGCCGCAATGTTAAACGCTTCCGTGAAATGCTGGGGCTTAAACAAGAGGCTTTGGCTATTGCTCTTGGTGAAGAATGGAGTCAAAAAAGGGTATCTCTATTGGAACAAAAAGAAGTCATTGAAGATGATATCTTAAAGCAGGTAGCTGAGATATTAAAAGTTCCTGTTGAAGCAATTAAGAACTTTAGTGAGGATAGTGTCTTGAACATAATTTCAAACACCTTTACAAGTACAGACACGTCTACATTAAATGCAATAAATTACCAACCTACTTTCCACCCAATTGATAAGGTAATTGAATTATTTGAGGAAAATAAAAAACTTTACGAACAACTTTTAGCTAGTGAAAGAGAAAAAGTTGAGATTTTAAAAAACAAAGGCTTATAAACAGCAAATAATCCTTTTACTTTCATTAATCTAATTTAGTTTTAAGCTTTTAGCAGATCAACCTGTTACTTCATGCGTAACCAATTTTGAACGCCATGAAAGTAACAATCAGAAAACACGCTCTTACAAAGGGGCGTCACCGCCTGTTTTTGGACTACTATCCACCAATCGTAAACCCCAAAACAAATAAGCAGACCGGCTACGAAAACCTTAAACTCTTCGTATATGATAATCCGGCAAGTCCCGCCGAAAGAAATCATAACCGGACTACGATGGAGCTGGCAACTACAATCTGCGCCAGCCGCCAACTCGAATTGCAGGCTCAGAAACATGGAATGTCCCCAAGTTTCAGGAAACATGAAAGTTTTATTACCTACTTCAGGAAACTTGCAGATCAGCAACGCGGTTTAAATTGGCACAATTGGGATAGCAGTGTCAGGTATTTCCAGCTTTTTGCAGAGGATGCAGATATTAGTTTTGCTAAACTTGACCTCTCTCTTTGCGAACAATTCAAACAATTTTTGTTAAATGAGCCTAAACTGCGCGAATCAAGGCGAGGTATTGGGCATAACAGTGCGCTAAGTTATTATAACAAGTTCCGTACGGCCTTAAAACAAGCCTGGCGTGAAAAACTGATCAGCGATGACCTGCATGCCTTGTCACCCGGACTAAGAGAAATTGAAGCAGAGGTGGAATATTTAACGATGGATGAAATACGGAAATTGCTTGACACTGCTGTAAATGATGATCTGTATAAAAGGGTGGTATTACTGGCAATTTTAACCGGGCTTCGGTTTTGCGATATCAAATACCTCAAATGGAATCAGGTTCGCGGGGAGCGGGATAACTACTATCTCCAATTCCGTCAGCGCAAAACTTACAAACCTCAACACGTTTATATTTCTAACCAGGCATTTGACTTAATGGGAGAACGTGGCGATCCTGAAGCGACTGTCTTTCCAAAAGCCAACTATAATTACACCCGGGATATGCTTAAAGCCTGGCCAAAGGATGCGGGCATAAATAAACACCTGACATTTAGCTGTCTCCGGCATACCTACGCCACCTTACAACTTGATCATGGCACAGATATCTATACCATATCAAAGCTATTAGGTCACAGACACCTTAAAACTACCCAGCGATATACCCGCGTCGTGGATAAGGCAAAGAAAGAAGCGGCGAACCGGATTGTTCTCGACTTTTGATCTGCGCACACCCAGTCATATCACCGCTTAAACAACCGGAGCTGTTAGCAGGAAAACTGTCAAGGGCCACGGCGATAGCCGTGGTTTATATACCCTTGACTGTTTTCCTGCGTAGCTAATTTTGTGACTGCGGTGCTGTGACTAACCGATAACCGTGGGCTGGGAAGGCAGGTGTGTATGAGGAACGAATACACTCCTGCACGCGCGGTGGCAAGGCTGACGGCGCAATGAAATCCGCAGCGAAGCGTAGGGTGTAATGAAGCCGCCTGCCGCAGCCGCATGGCCGTTTCCTTCCATCAAAAACAAAACATTTCAAAGTGTAATCACTTTGCAGACCTTACTTTCTTAAGGTTGTCCCTTGCCTGTTTCTGAGCCTTGTCTGCCTGATCGGCAATAGCTTTAGCGGCAGCAATTGCCTGTTGTTTCTCCATCGCCTTTTCCGCTTTGGCAATAAAAGCATTCGGATCATTCTTCAATCCCGTAATAATGGTTTCCGCTGTTTCTGGATACATAGCCCTAACCAGCCAGAAATTATAAGCTTCCTCGTTTAGCCGGTCATTTTGATGATTTAAATATAAAGCAGTTCCAAATGATCCGGCTGTAACAATAAAAGCTACCACCACCCCGATAACCAGGCTTTTTGACCAAGCCCCGAAATGATGGCTATTTCTGACACCGATAATTTTAGGCACACGTGATACTACATCTTTCAATTCATTGATCTGTTGCTCGATTTTCTTTTCATCATAACGTTTATTGGCCGTTTCAATCCTGACTGCTATCCCATCTAATTTTCCTTTGTATTGCTGTAAAAAGGCTTTTAAAAATTCCGGCATTTCGGTTTCTACGATGGTTATCCTTTGAATGAACCCCTGTATCAGTTCTTCCAACATTGTTACTTTTTCTTCCAGTTCTTCCTGTTGCATAATACTTGGTTTTAATAATTTGATAATCTTTTTATAATCATGCTACCTGCTTATCCCTTGTGACTGGGAATGCTCCGCTTCATGTTTCTTTCTTTTCCTTTTAGCTATATCCGCATCTCCCATCGGGTCGGGCGGACCAGCAACAAACTGTGGTTCCAGCAACGTTTCCATTATGCCTTTACCGCCAGTTTGAACGTGTAAGTGATTAGACTGGCCCCGCTGCCTGATCGCATCCCGTAACTGATCGGCTAATGAAGGTGAATCTACTTTTCTTACTACATGTTCCTGCTGCGTCTGTAGATTCCGGTTAAGCTGCGTATTAATCCCGGCATAACTGAAACTCCTGTCAATGGCAGAGCCTTTCATTTTGATATCGCCCTTTTCAAAGGAGATCCCCTGCACCTCATTACTGCCGTTACGAAATTTATAAGCGATACCAATACCCAGCTTTTTTAGATTCGCTTCCAGTTGTTTCCAGTCACCTGATTGTTTAAGCGCTGCTTTAATGGCATCAAAAAGCTCATACCTGATTTTCTCGTTCCCTTTTAAGGCTTGTCTATTCACCTGCTCTTTGCCTTCCCCCAAATGATATCCATACTTCAGCGTGATCTCTTTGCAGGCTTTCACATTTTTCGCAAAGTTGTTTTTATCGGTAATTGTATTACCGTCGTTATCTACCCTGTTATAGATCACATGTAAATGCGGATTCTCCCTGTCGTGGTGACGAACTACCACGAACTGGGTATTACGGATACCCACTTTATCCATGTATTCTTTTGCCCGCTCAACCATAATGCTATCACTCAACTTAGACAAATCTTCCCTACTCCAGCTTAAAACCAGGTGTCCCACGGCTTTCCCTAATTCCGGCCTCATCTTTCGTTGCAGATTAAAATCATTGGTGATCGTTCCTGCGTTCTGCATCCGCACACCTTCGGCAGCAATAATCTTCGCGTCCTGTTTATTCACAACGTAACGAACACAACCGCCAAAGCTTCGCCCGGTTATTGGTTTACCTATCATGGCTGCTGATTTTATTTAATAATTCCTCGATCTGTTTAAGCAAAGCCTGGCATTTCAGAGCCAAGGAAAAAAGCCCCGCCACATGGGCAAGGTGTGTCAGTTGGTTAAGGTTATTGGCAAGCCCCGCCAGCATCCTGAACCAACCGGCTTCCTCGACAGTAAATCGCGGGAAAACCTTAGCGCTTTTGGCAGCCCTGCGGAACCATTCGCTGGTTTTCAACCCGGCCTTTTTAGCGCGCCCATCGATCAGGACACGTTCCGTCGGCGTTAGCCGAACCATCAGGAAATCGCTCTTACTCACTGTTTTCTTCGGCCTGCCGGGTAACCGCTTTTTCTGTATTTTCTCTTTTTCAGATGATCCTATCATAAAATACTTTCTTAACACCTCTTCCTAAACCGACCAACGGGAGCGAGTTACCGGATCACCCCGGCGGGGTGTATCCGGGTTTTTGTGAAGCAAAAACATTAACTCGCTCCCTTCGGGTCGTAGATTTCTCCGCCTTATATCCCACTATCTGTATTTGTTCTGCATTCCGTTCGCCGTATGCAATTTCAATGGTGCAAAACGAAGTTTTGCAGTAATTTAGACAGCATCCTTTTAGGCCACAGCTCATGCTTCCGGCCAGTAAACCAAACTGCCCTCCTTCGGATGATAGGACGGCTGATACCGGATGTAACCATACTCATCCAATTCCCTGATGCACTTATGATAAGTGGCAATAGATGCGACCTTGGAAAACGCCATGAGCGTTTTCCGGGTCACACTAAATGGGCTGATAAAACCGTTTCGCTGCCAGCAAACAAACAAACCGGTAAACAGGCTAAGATGGGTTGGCAGCAAGCGGTTATCCTTTTCCATCTGTTTAAGCAAGCTGGTATAGGCTGCCAGCTCTTTGACAATTTCCTTTTGCAGCTTCATTTACCTTCTCCTTCCAGGATCTTGTTGATATCTTCCAACTTGTAGTACATGATGCTACCTACTTTAGTGAAACGCAGCGTGCCGTTGATCCGAAGATTTTGAAGCGTACCGGGCGATATCCCCAACAGCTTTCTTACCTCCACACTCTTTAACCATTTTTTTGTACTGCCTTGCCCCGGCTGTATGATCCTTTTGATCTCATTTAACAAATCGCTTTTAAATTCCAGTAAATCCCCTTTAGTGATCAGTTCCACATTCATCTGTTCCTCCTAGTTTTAATCGTTAATGGTTTGTTGCATGGCATTAAGTACTTCACTTTTTCTGAAGTACACCCTTTTATGCAGGCGCAAATAGGGTAAGCCTTTTTTCATCCATTCAGTAAGCGTAACGAGAGACACGCCGAGTTCGGCGGCAAATTCCTGCTTGGATAAAAGTTTTTCCGAGTTAGGCAGTTGGCTGCCATCTGTTTTAAAATGTTCCTGTAGTTCTGCCCTAACCGCCTGGCGTATGCACAGGCTAAGAGCTTCGTGATCGATTATCTGCATAGCATTTGTTTTGAAACAAATGTGTGTTATACAGAATAGATTTCTTGACCATGCAGAACTGCATGGTTAAAATGGAGATGTTTGGAGAAAGCTACAGAAGCTTATAAGAAGCTGGTTAACAGATTGCTGCTATATTGGCGAATAGCTAATTACTTTACCGGCAAAAGAAAAAGCTAACTCTTCTTTTTCGTAGTATTGATCGTAAATAGCTTTGCTTTTGCAGGAATATCGGCGTGTTTATCTCCCGGATCGCGCTTGTCACCTGGAAAATAACGGCGTATGGTTTCGTAATTGATCTCCTTGTCTCCTTCACGGAAATATTTGCAGATCATTTTCATCCAAACACTCTGCGTCTGAGAAAACATCAATTCTTTCCCTTCAGGAGTTTTGAGTTCCTGCATTTGCAAATGCAGGTGCAAAACGGCATTTCGGTAGCCTTCCGGAATATTGATATAACCTTCGGTTTCAAACGCTGTAGCTTTTCTGAGATCGGCTTTCAATTTAGTTACCTCTTGTTTAAGTGCTAATATCTCTGACTCCTGCTGCGCTATTACCGCATCATTTGATTTGTGTACATTCCAACGGTCAAGCGAGATCAACATTCCTGTAAACTTTTGCAACCGCGCTATTTCCTGCTCGTTCCTCAAATGGTTTTTGTCGTAAACATCCTTGCTTAGTAACACTTTTAATTGCCTTTCGATGAGCGACCAAAAATATTTAAAGAAGATCTCCTCCGCATCGTCGGTATGTCGAGATAAATAATAGATCAGGTGGTGCTGAAAAAATTCATCTATGCGATCTTCGGGAATGGTAAACACTCTTTTAAAAAAGTGTTTTAAGAAATGTGACCTGTCCCATTGTAATGGATTACCGATATCCAAAGTATCCTTTGAAAAATCGAAACGGTCACGAGGTTTAAAGTAATTAATGCTCATAGGAAGGTGATTTATTCAAAAATAAGCGTATTGATGTTAAATTATTTTATTGTACTTAATAATATTAAAAATCAAAGATTTAAGTTAATTAGCATCGCGTATTTTTGGAATAACATGTTGTTCTTGGATTAAATAATGGACGAAAAAAGTTCAGTTCGAGCTTGATTTTTCAACAATCATCATTTATCTAGTATTTGAAGATTCAAGAAACAAATCAGATTTAAAATTCAATCCTTTATTCTTTCGAAATGTTTGATAAGCAGTCATTATCAACTAAACCCTTACTTTCTTCCCGCCCATCCTTATGGTCAACGATGCAGGCTTTCAATATCACTGAAAAAAAATATTTTCATATCACTGCCTTGGCAACTGCATCATATAGACATTCATATTCCACTTATTTACCAATGGCATACATTTGTATGGTAAGGTGAGTACTGGGTAGACCTTGTTTTTTAAATTGCTGCTTTGGCAACACAAAATCACGTCCATAGAAGCTTTTGATTTATTTAAGATCTTAGCTGAAACCTGGCTCGATCAAATTCTCTCGTTAAATATCAGGACCAGCCTGACGGCCAATCACACGGTCGAGCATAAAAAAGAACAGATCAATGACCAGATCGACATCCTGCGGCTGGCTTCGGGCCTGCCCGCTTCCGACCTGATTTCTACCGACAAACAACGCTAATTCGAACTACAGCAAACAGGCTTATCCGCCAAACACTAGGCTGAAATATTTACCGGTACAACCACTGACCTTCAGCTATTACACGAACGCCTTCGAAGCCACTGACTGATTACTGTGCACGCATTATGATTTCAGATTTATTCTCGTTTCTTGCGCCATGCTCCAGATGAACAGACCACAAGCAGTTAATTCTTCAACGACCACCAACATTTTCGTGTTGGCCTTGGTCATTATTATCCGCTTATATTCACTGGGTTGTCGATGATGATCTTTAGACGACCCACCAAACGAACCCGTCTCAAATAAACGCGTCCGCGCCCAATGATTCACCAGGCACCGTTCCACCGAACTCTTATGGGAAACACCTTTCCCATGCTCGCTCTTCAAAGGCTGCAACCATGTCAAAAACTTATCAAAAATTTGTTCAGTTATCATCGTCCGTTGTGCTTTCCATGTGTAGCGAGATTTCCTGGAACCATTTTTTGATAAGGTCGGTGTAATTTTGACGATCACATATCTTCAACAGTTCGCTTAGATTATCTGCATAGAAATGTTTATCCAGCAATACTTTCTTTTCTTCGTGCGTTAATTTAGAATAATAGATCCCCCATACCAGGTTTTGGTGATTCTTATGTCGGAATTTAGGCCGATAATTTAAGATACAACCAATGATCTCCGAACGCCTATTCCACAATTCTTCGTTATGAATAGCTGTTTCCGCCCACCGGGAGATCGATTTATTTTTTACCGGGTAACGTAACACTCTATTTAAAATATGCTCAGATAACGCTATATTATCCAGCAACCAATCGATTTGATACGGCAACAACTCCCGGTTTTTAAGCATATTGCTTAACTTCCAGCAAACGTCATCTGGTTCATTTAAAATAAGCTCCTGATAGATCTTAAAAACCTTGATCTTGATTTCCTGATCCGTTTCGCCATATTTTAGGTGATGCAAAATAAGCTTCAGGATCAATATTTTCTGGAAGCGTTGCCCCCGCTCGATCTTTTCTAAGACGGTATTCAATAAAATGCACAACAACCGCCTTTCCGGCTTTGAATTCTTTAAATATTTTTGATAACGTAAAATACTGCTGTAATCACTGATCAATTCCAAAGGGAACTGCTCTGGAAAATGTTTTAAATAACTGGATTGCAGCATTAAATAGTGATCTGCAGTAAATTGTATAGCCATGACGGTGCGTGTTAAGGAAATATAGGTATCCAAATATCTATAACTTGAATGAAATATTATATATTAGGTATCAATATGCAATCTGCTTTTTTAAAAGGTACCAACCAAAAGGTATTTGCCTGGGAATATGCGAAGCTGGAGGGCCGGCAATTTCAATGTACAGCTTGCGGAGCGGCCATGTACTTGAAAAACGGGATGGTGAGGATCGCGCATTTCGCGCATACTCCGGAGAGCGTGTGCAGCTACGCTCAGCATGAATCAGGGGAAAAGGTACTATACAAAATGTCTATTTATGATACGTTGTCCAAGCGTTATGCCGGGACAGGACGGCAGGTGGACCTGGAATACACTGGTGTGATAGGTTGCCGCCCCGATGTTTTTATTCATGGTAAAAGGCATAATATCGCGATAGAAATACTGGTGGATCCGACAGACGTAAGGAAGATCATTATAGACACGGAAACCTACTTTGATGCCAATGTCGGTGTCATTTGGGTACTGCCCTATGAAAATGTCCGTCTACATGAAGATCGTTTCAAAATGAAGGAACATGAGAAATTGCTTTACTTCATGAATAACAAAAAGCTCCTTTTCTGGCACCGGCGCGAGAAAGCCTTTACTGTGGCCGCGTTTGGTGCCGCGTATGGAGACAGCACGGAGTTTTACGATAAAAACCAAGGCGGGATGGTTTATTTTGAAGGTAAAAAATTACGGAGCACGTTCGAGATCAAAAACCTCATCGACGAGATTTACCCTGAAGACCTCGAACGTTGGTACTCCCCCAAACGTTTTGAAATGAAGAGCTACAAATACCCCCTACCCAAATCGATCCTCTGGAAATATAAACGCTGATCAAGTGATAATCAAAAATTCGAACCCATTGTTCTTAGCAATGGTTTTGAGTTACTCTACTAAATACGCTAAAGAAAATGGAGATACCTCGATTTATTCAATGAAATACTTATCAAATCCGGGTCGCTCCCTAAAGCAACTGCCTGTGTTTTGGGCACTGCGCGGAAAATTTCTGCCCGGCGACAGCGTGGCAGGGATTTTCGGACGGCGAGCCGAAGCCCAAAATATAGGCTGTTGCGAAAGTAGCGCTTAGCGAATAAGCGGAATAGAGTGCGCGAGAGCGCGCAAAATGCAGCGCATCGGCTAAGCTGCCAGTTCGTTAGCCACGATAGACATGTAAAACCTTAATGATCAAACCATAAGGCAAAAAAAAAATTAACGCTGCACCATGAAACCAGTTTTTGATTTCTCAAAAAGTTATACCGGTACCATCCACGAAGAGGGAAAAGAGATTCCCTGCACACTGACCTTCAAAGACAACGACTTTGCTTTTAACATCATCACCGGAGATCATTTTCAAACGCGGGGTCACCGGGAACCCTTCGATTTCACCGGAATTATTTCCACCGATCGGGGTATCTGGAAATTTAAAGCCTCAGACGCGATTCAAACTTCCAACAATTATTATTGGAGTAATTTTTCGCGCCAAGAACTAACCGCAACATCCTTGATCGTTTCTTATGAGCGCAATGATATTGCACTCGCTAATTTCAGGCAGGCCAACGTGATCTACGAACAATTATCGGAGATCGGTATTTACGTCGACGTCGATATAAACCCTAAAAATGTCAAGAAATTAACAATCAAACATTATTTTGAGAAGGTAGACCTATTATCAGAAGATCAACTGAAAATCACCCTGCATAATCCATACGGTTTGTCGCACAAACCTTCTAAAAAGATTAAGTTTTCCGTCACTTATGAACCTTTTATTACCATCCAAAGCGAAAAAGCTACAGATTTGATAAACATCAATCGTCAGGCTCGGGAAATTGGATGGTTTTTCCAATTGATCTTCAGCATGCGGCAGGATATTACTGGACTCATCCTTTTTGATCATCCCATTGACGAACTACCTGATTCAAACGAGGCCTTACCTTACTTTTACTTTCAAACTGAAACCGTCAGGAATATCAGGGTGCCCCGTCATGCAGGCATACCGCCATTATTCCGAATGGAAGATCTATTAAATGTACTGCCGGACCTTTATCAAAACTGGCACGCGTTCAGCATCAAGCAGCGATTAATATCAAAATTATTCTTTAATGAATTAAACAGCCGGACAAGCTCCATAGAAGATCGTTTTAAGAATTTATGTGCGATCATCCAGGGACTTGATGCATTTCCAACGGCCTCCCTTAAAAATGTATACAAAGGCGAGATGAATCGAAAACTTAGGAACGCCCTTGATAATCATTTGGAAAGCGTATTCTTTACGACATTTGGAGAAGATTTTATCGCAAAATTGTTCGAGATCATAGGAGACCAGCGCGACCTTTACCAGCATCTGAGCAAAACCATCAAATTTGACCTCAGCATCAACGAGCATGATATGATCGGCGTTAACCAGCTGATGGCGACGATCATTCGTTATCACCTTTGGCGGGCAGTCGCTGTACCCGAGGACAAAATAAAACAATTGATTTCCCGAGACAAAGAATGGTTTAAAATAGATCTATTTAATCTCAAGCGTGTGTTAGGTTTTCATAATTAGCCCATTCATGGCGTTATTTCTCAATAATGCACTCGGATGATCACTCCCAAATCACACTCTTTTTATTTGCTAATTATTTTAGTATTTTTGTATAGGAATTTTCTCCACGTTTTTTTCGCAATTTATGCCTCCAGTATTGATATCTTCGCGATTTAATAATCAGGCATTTGTTTTGTTGATAACATTCAGAAAATTGAATTCGTAAAAAATAAAATAATTAGCTAATATTAGCGTAAAGAAAAGCATGTCGACACAATTTGATTTCGTAAAAGAGATTGCTAAATACGGTCTGGAGAATGACCAGGACAATTTGCTTAAAACCTTAAGCGAACTGATCGAGCATTCGAAAAAAACGAAAAAACTCAACTTTGCGTTACAGCTTCAATCCATCTTAAAAGAGTCTTTAAAAGAGCAGAAATTCTCCGGCTTGGTAAAAGTTGAATCCAACAACTATTACGACCGGGAGGATGAGCGGGAGATCAGGGAATTTATCCTGGATAAGGTTACATCCGATTATTCTTTTGAGCAGATCATCTGTACAGACGAAGTTAAAGAAGAACTTTCCTTTTTTATCAAGGAGCATCAATTTGCAGGCGTGATCCGTCAACTGGAACTACCTATTTCCAATAAGATCCTTTTTCATGGTCCTTCCGGCTGCGGAAAAACCCTGGCAGCCTACATACTGGCCGGCGAATTGAACAAAATGATCTATGTGGTCAATCTGGGCGCAATTGTATCTTCCAAACTGGGAGAGACCAGTAAAAATATTAGTAAGATATTCAAGAAAGCCGCCAAAGAAGATTGTATCATATTTTTTGACGAATTCGATAGCTTAGGTAAGATCAGGGATTACAGCCAGGATCATGGCGAGATGAAACGGGTGGTCAATACCATCTTGCAACTATTTGACTATTTGCCGCAGGATACAATGGTCATCGCTGCCACAAACCAGGTAAGTATGCTGGACGAGGCATTGCTGCGCCGTTTTGACCTGATTGTTAAACTAGACAAGCCGAGTAAAGAGCAGGTCGAAGAACTCGTACATAAAACACTGCGGAACAGCAAATTCGATTACGATCACGCGCAGGTGAAAAAATTATTACCAAAATGCCATGGATTATCTTTCTACAGCATTCAAAAAACATTGAGCAATGCAATGAAAAAATCCTTCATCAATAACCAGCTCCAACAATTGGACACAAAAATCTGGAGCAACCTGATTGCCAGTGAAAAAATTGCACTTATCAAAAAGGAGCCGGTTGTACCGGCTCAATAACTTCAAGAATTAAACATCAGCTTCCAAATCGTCTGCCTCCGCTTCCAGTGCGGCAACGATATCCGCTGTTACATTGATCTCCGTAAACTGTTCATAAAAATCAACTCCGGAAAAATCCTTTTTTGTTAATTCAGAGAAAGTCAATACCATAGAAAAGGGATGTTGACCGCTCAGGTAATTCTTCACCTCGTAGGACGCCTCAGATTTTCCGGTACATCTCACGATCAGCGAGATCTCATTATCCGTTTTTGCCAGGTCATTGATATTGATCTTCAACTTAAGTTTCTGCGTATTCGAGAACTGCCTAATATTTGGATAAAAATCGTCCGACCAGGTCTCCAGGACACGCTTAACACCCAATGCCTCTTTCCGGGCCGTGTTCTTATCAGCCGCTTCCGTAATCCCCCGATATAAGGGAGTATAAAAATTCAAGCCATCTGCATCCTGCCGGTATGCCGCGACTTTGGCCGTTTTGACCGGATCAGTAAAAGTTTTGATAAAGTTAAAACTGATATGCAAAGGGTTATAACCCATTTGTTCATAAAAGTCTGGGTGAAATTTATAACAGAGCGTAGCTTCCACTTCGATCAGCGTACTTTGTTTACCAAAAGCATTCAGATATTTTGGCAGATGAATAGGGATCGCTTTATGGGTGTCTACCGCGATACGGTCTTCAATAATAACCGTAATAGATTTCCGATCTGAACTCAGCGCTTTTACAGGATCCGGCTTACCATGCCCCATGAGTCGGCTGAGCAGATCCTCCTGATGAAACCACTTATTGATCTTCAATTTTTCAGAACGAGACAAAGCAGCTAGAGCTTTCCCAAACTCCAGCATGGAAAACTTCTCCTTCAAGCGGTTCAAGTGGTCCTGTAAAAATCCGGATAGTGCAGTAGGCGTCGAAGAATTGATCATCAATGCCTTAATAGACTGCGCATTAATGGTCGGATATTTATGTGCTATCTGTGCGGCAAGATTAGTGGCAAACGGCGTTGCGAAGCTTGTACCGCATTCCTGTCTGTACAGATCGGTACCCACCCCGGTGCCTAATACCTGCATACCCGCACTATCAGCTCCATAATCACCACCTGGAAAAACGATATCAGGTTTAAATAAACGATAATTGATATGCTTGCTTTTCAACCTGCCACCATTGACTTTATAGTAAGGGCTCACATGGTACTTACTGGTATAATATGCAGGCGTGATCTTATCCAATGACATATCCACCAAAGTCCCGGGATTCAAATTATCAGCCAGCGCCCCGACAGTCATATTGTTGAGTGATTCCGCCGGTTCTTTCAGATTGGTTGCCTCGCAGCTGTGTTCATCGGACATCTCCTCAGGTGAGAAAAAATGTGCAGGATAATCCAACAGGGGGGCATAACCGGGCGTTTGCATCCGATCATAAATAGTAAATAAGTCATCCGCATTCAGATTGCCCGCCGAGATAAAAAATAAGATATCCAATTCATAACTCAGCTTGTCCAATAAATATGCAAAAAAGCAGTAATTGCCGTTATATCTCTTTGCTCTTAAATTGATCGACAAATTGAATAGCCTAACACCATTGGCAGCAGCATCTCTGATATTGTCCTCGAATGCGATCAGATCTATCGATCCTTCATCATTTTCAAATAACCGATAGGAACTCAACCGGCACTGGGCGATCAACGTTCGTTTAGTCGAATCAAAAAGCTGCTCTCCCACCGCCGTTATCGCCGCAACCGCAGTTCCGTGGTAATGAACAGGACGGTAAGGCGGGTAAAGCTGGTCAAATGAATAAGCAGGGTTACCTAAAGCAGGTCGCAATGGACTCTGCTGACTGATGCCAGTATCAATAACCACGATGCGGGGCAGGCGGTCGTGTACTCCAGTAATGTTAAAATCATAAGCCCGGTTCAAGGCCGGATTAACACCGGGAATGGTTCGGGGAACACGAACAGCCTGTGCCGAAGCAACAATGTCAAAATTACCCAGGATATCCAACAATACATCGTCAGCAATACCATTAACCAACAATACCCGATCTTCCAGGCGATAAGAAACCGGAACGCCCGCAATTGTGTTTTGAATATGATCAAGCAACTGCCTTTGTAAAACCAATTTCTGATCCCGAAAAACCGACTCTTCCTGATGCGTAAGCTGTAAAGCCAGTGAACCTGTCTGATTTTGTAAAGATTCACTAAACAACTGCCTCGCCGTGAGGAGTCTGAAATCCTGAATAAGCGTAACAATATTATATGTTTTACCCTCGGGGGACTGATCATCATTGCTATTAATAAATTGCTCCAATAAACCTTGCAGTGTATCAAATTTGGCCCTGTCAGCAATTTCAAAAAGGACCGATTTATTGAAATTATAAAACCGGATAGGATGTAGCCCATATTTTTTTTCAAAAATATCCTTGGTGCTGTATTCGATCGTATTGGCAAACGTCACCAGGAAATCGATCCTGATATAATCGATCGAGTAGCTTGGTTTGAGCCTGCGATTTGCATATTTGGCCTCGAGATTCTGGTTCCAGTTCGCATAGGCCAGCCTTAGGTTATCTTTTTGCCTGGCGTAATCTTTTACGACCTCTTCCTTGTCATCATCATCTTCCTTGTCCTCGAAGCCGCGCCCGCCATCGAAATGCCTGACGGAACCCTGGGGGTTTTGTAATAATTTGTGTGGATAATCTGGCATTGTGATTAGGTTTAATCTTAGTTTAAAACAAATATACAAATCCCCCTAACAATCAAAAGCTTGAGCAATTCAGTTTAACAGTTTACTTGTTTCTTGCTCAGGATTTCATTCAATATATCTGTCGAATACCGAGTATCTACGTTAATACCGACACACCGCTACCGTTCCAGTTTATTGTTTATGTGGTATATTAGCATTATCTAAATCTTAGCACCATGCCAAACAGCCGGAACAGAAAAAAGAAAAAGCCTGTTAAAAAGAAAAAAGAACTTTCTATCGACCAGATCAGGAAAGTCATGGACAAGAATAGTGTCGCACCCGCCCCAATCAAACTAAAATACTTTCAAGCTGAGTTTGAGGGCCCAACTGATCTGAGTTTCGAAGAACGCTTAGCCGCACTCCGCAAGATCGGAAAAGATGCAAACGAAGCTTTTCCGGCAGAATACCAAAAGTTAAAAAATTGGTTTGAAAAATACGACCAGCCAAAATTGCTTGCATTTTCTTTCTATTATTTTATAACCTCACTGGCTGGTTACGATGAAGAAGCCGTAACCGGGAGCCTCGAATTTCCGCCCTACTACCAGGAGCTGCTGCAGGCATTTTCCTTAACCCTGCCAAGGTCCTACAAGCCTGAGCCATTTTCAGAGGAAGTGCGACGTTTCAAAGATGACCTGAAAACGGTAGGCGAATTGAATAAGCTGAAACATTTCAATTTGCCCGAGACGATCAAAACCCCGGAGGAATTGCCTGTTCATCTATTAAGAACGGAAATGATGATGCAGACCACAGCTGTACGGAACTGGTCATATGAACACAAAATGCGGGCAGTTACGCTTGATCTTGCAAGCCGCATCAGCAAAGATTTTAAGGCCATCCATGAATTTGACGCCGTTATCTTTCTGCAAATTATTTATAAGATGACGGACGAGGTACAAGAAAGAATCAACGAGCACCGCCTGAAGACCGTTGAATTTTTATGTCAGAAAGATTATAACCGGATGATTGACGCTTATGAGGCTGCATTCCCTGTGGAAAAAATATCACCCGAAAATCGCCGGAAGCTGTGGGAGATGTTTAGAAAAGACAAAAAACAATTGGGTGCTATGTTTTTGATGCACTCGGACTATTTCCTGGAAAACCTTTTCACATTCGATTTTGAGACACTGGAAGGTTATGGAGATAACCAGATCACAGCAGAAAATCTAAAAGAAATATTCGGAAAGATCACCTTGAATTTCGGTGCCCTCGCGGATCATGATATCGAACATTTTATACTGGGGAACCCAGTTCATGAAAAACCTTTCATTTGGATCGAGGATAACGCAATTTTTAGTTCCTTGTGGGGGGTAATGACCCATTTGAGCCTTGGATTACTGGAAGGATTTTGCGCAAAAGACGAGAAACTAAGGGTGAAATACAATGAAGTCCGCGCGGACTACCTTGAAGCCGAGATCGTAAATTTATTTAAGGAAGCTTTTCCTATGGCATCGATCTACAAAGGCAGCAAATGGAAAGGTAAAGACAACAGAGAATATGAAAATGACCTATTGGTGATCATCGATAAATTTGCGCTGGTGGTAGAAGCAAAAGCCGGCCAGGTCAGTCCACCTGCCAAGCGAGGTGCACCAGACCGTTTATCCAAAACCTTCAAAGAACTGATCGAAGATCCTTCTGAACAGGCCCTTCGGTTCATTGAGTTTTTACAGGAAAATCCGAAAGAACTATCACTGAAAGTCAAAAAAGGGCCAAACAATCGTTTTAATGCTGAACCGCTTACCTATTTTATACCACTTGGAGTAACACTCTCGCATCTGGGAATGGCTGGAAGCAACTTAAAGCAACTGATCAAAGCGGGGGTGACCACCAAAGCAATCGAAGAGCTGGCCACATCGGTCAGTCTTACAGATCTACAGATCGTTTTCGATATCCTGACCCTGGCCTCTGAAAAAATCCACTACCTGCAAAGAAGACGAGAATTGGAAGCCAGTATAGAATACGTGGGAGACGAGCTCGACCTGCTGGCCTGGTATTTAGATAACGGATTCAACTTTGGACCTGATGAAGAAAATATCGGCTTCTTCAAAATGGACCTCAAGGCAAAAGAACTCGATCATTACATCATCGGCAACGCCAAGGGCGAAAAGGTGGCCAAACCGGAATTACAAAAAACCAAATGGTGGCGGGACATGCTTAACCGGTTAGAAGAGAGACAAAAACAAACCTGGCTGGAAACCTCATACGTACTTTTAAACGTCCCTTTAGACGGACAGGAGACCTTCGAAGAACTGGTCAACGACATGAAAAATAAAATGCGTAAAGGATCAGCAGAATTTCCTCATAACTGGATCTTTCTTCAAACTTTTGAGGAGAACAGAAAGTTTACGATCGCCGGATACGGTTACCACGATCGGCTAAAGGACGAACGGAATGGCGTCATGGGCGATATCCTGTATAATGAAAATATGAAAGATGCCAAAGGCAAACTGGTCATCGGCATGAATATAGACAAAACGCATTACCCCTACAGTGTACTTGGATCCTGGCTTTCTTCAGATCTGTTCGATAACCGGTATTTAAAAATGCTCAGGAAAAATGAATCATCCGAGGATGAAGCCCAATAAAAATCATAAACAACCGAAAATAAAAAGGTAGATCTCGCGTCTGCCTTTCCTATCACTTAACTGCTCTTGCCAGCACCCAACTAGCCTAATCAACTAACCAATTATTAAAAACCCAAACTAAGGTTTACCCAACACAAAGTTTTTTGTTGCATAAAATGTCAATGGCAGGCAAAATATCTTAAAGGAACAAAATTAGTTAGCTCTAAAAATTTCTTCATAATTTCAACCTTATATTATCATCCTGAACCCAATGTCTTCTACACCACAAAAAATACAGAAACGAACCAAGGAATTTAACTGGGACGGCTATTTTAAAGATTTTAGTTTTTCAAGTGGTTACTGGTTGCTGGCCTTATCCCTTTTGTTTATCCTATTTTCCAAAGCATTCATCGAACTTTGGGATATCGTGATAACTCGTCCCTTTTTAAAGTACTGCACTATGGACAACCTGATCACCGATTGGATCTTTATCCTTTATTTAGTTTTTGCCGTCGTTTTTTTCATAAAGCAATGTTGGAAAGGACTGTATACTACATTGAATTCTGTAGCTTTCGTCGCTATGGTTTTGTTGTTATATTTTCTGATAGTGCGCTATGATGAAACGAATAATTTCTATTTATTTCAAATCAAATTGTTATCAGGGATCGCTTACGCAAACTGTTTTGTTATCGGAACTCTTCTATTAATCATTACCTATAAGTCCTATTTCAAAGCGCTAATTGTTGCACCAACGCAATTATCTCTCATCGATGATCATTCATCGCTTTCCGCCTATACTGATGCCTACTCCAGAGCAACCTATGCAACGTCCGTCGCGAAACATATCATGAATACATCCACTAACAGCTCATTTGCTATTGCCGTTGTGGGTGAGTGGGGATCTGGAAAAACAGATTTTCTTCTCCGTTTAAAAGAGGAACTGGACAATGATAAGGATAACACTCTTGTTTTCGATTTTAATCCATGGCGAGTTAGTAAATCGGACGCAATTATAGAAGAGTTTTTTAAAACCTTAT
This sequence comes from Mucilaginibacter sp. SJ, assembly GCF_028993635.1. Taxonomy (NCBI): domain Bacteria; kingdom Pseudomonadati; phylum Bacteroidota; class Sphingobacteriia; order Sphingobacteriales; family Sphingobacteriaceae; genus Mucilaginibacter; species Mucilaginibacter sp. SJ. Next base: position 700,211 of record NZ_CP118631.1, on the reverse strand, counting down.
CAAAGGAATTGAAACCTTACAATCAGTCCATTCATTCGAAGCTAAAGGATTATTCAAAGCGCATATTACAGACTGGCAAAGAGGTCTATTTTCGTTTCTTCGATACTTTGATCAACGAATGGGGAGGAGACGATAGTATCCAAAAACAATACGAGCTCATCAATAAGGCAATAAGTGGACTCTCTAAGCGTATCGTCATTTTCATCGACGATATGGATCGCCTTACCGGCAAAGAAGTTATGGAAGTCCTGCGTATCATGCGAAACACTGCCAATTTTTCAAATATGTTTTTTGTTGCCAGTATTGATCAGCAATACGTGATCAATGTTCTAAAGGGCACCAAGGACTTTGCGAACGAAGAGGAATACCTGAAAAAGGTGTTCCAATTAACCATTACTTTGCCAGCATTTAAAAAGAGCATCTTTATACCTTTGATTAAAGAATATCTTTTGACAGATGATCTTGAAACCAGGCACAAAACTGCTATAACCGACGCAGTATCAAAAATCACAACTGATTTTGGTGATTTAAGTATACCGTTTTTTCCTGCAGCTGATCATGATAACATATTGGAAAAGTTAACTGAAAATTCGCGTGATCTGAAACGATTCTGTAACTCATTTAAACTAGCTTTTGGAACATTACAAGATGAAATTGATATTCATGACCTGATGGTCCTTGAGTTACTCCGAAACCGTAACATCGAAGTGTATAATCGTATTCGGAATCGGTTCCTTTTAGATTTCGACGTGGATAAAAGTGACGAGTTTATTTTGAACAAAGACAACTGGGAGCAATTCGCAAAAGAGAATGCAGCTGCATTAGGGGCTGATGAGCTCAAAAAGCTGAAGGCGGCTGTCGATTACCTGGTCACCGATATGGGCTATAAAAATCGACGTAAATTCAAAGAGATCCACAATTTCTATCTGTACTTTTCTTATCAGCTCTTTAATTTGATTTCCCTAAAAGCTTTTAATGATGTGCTGGAAAAAAGCCATTCGGATATCACCGCGAAATTTGACGAGTGGAATAACGAAGGTAAAGGCCAAGAGTTAATCCATATAACCACCCGTGTTACAGAATTTAAAGACAGCGATACTCTAAAAAAAATGATCATAGCATACCTAAATATTAAGCACAATCATGAGGTATGGCTGGAACTAACTAAGAAACTATTGGTAACGTTCGATAAATACAATAAAAATAAATATTTTAAAGATGACGAGGCCCTATATGAACAATTTCTTCATGCGTTGATGGATAACCAAGATATCAGCTTGATCGATCGGGCCGAATTAGCTGGCCGATATTTGGCCACACATCTTTACGACGGAGAACCGGCCATATTAACAAAAACTCATTGGCAAGAGAAACTGTCTTCATTGTTCGAAGAATTTCTGAAAAACAACGATAACGCAGTTTCATATACCGGAATGATGTCGTTTTATTATCTGAACAAATTTGAAATAGCTCCAGATGATCGTGTCTTGATCAACAAAAAAGCTTCATCCGCATTAAAAACATTTCTTTTAACAAACGACGCAGCTTTTGAACAATATGTTCGACATATATTAAGGCCTTATTACCAGCCTTACAGCACAGGTGGGTTGGTAGTATTCGAACCTTTTCTCGAACAAATTTTCGGTAAGTGGGAGGAATTTAGAGATCATTTGCAGTCAAAATCGTTTGACGATCCCGATTCAGAAAAAATCAAGAAGATAATTCTAAATCATATCGATAGTTTCTACACTAATCAAAAAGGATTTAAAATTTCTGATAAAAGCGATGAAAAATTAATGTTGGATATGCTTTCAAATTTAAAATCATGAATCTAACTAAAGCAGAAATTCTTAGCCTTTACAACGCAACCATCGACAATTGCTGGGAACTGTTTCAAGCTGCCCAAAACGCAGTCTTTAAATACGGAGGAAAAAAATAGATTGGACTGGGTATTGCAGAACTTGCTTTAGAGGAATTAGGGAAATCTTATACACTGCTGGCATATCACTCGAAAGCGTTTACCATCACAGATTGGAAGAGATTTTGGAAAGACTGGAAAAGTCATGAAGTAAAAGCATCCCGAGGTTTTTTCTATGAGTTTTTCTGTACATTAAGACGACGGGCCCCGCCCCTTTAAATTGTCCGTCCTGCTTTTCATCATGCTTAATTTTTAAGTCCGCTCGCGCACTCGCTCTCGCTTTTTATTAAGCACCTCACCTTAAGAAGCCGGCCATTAAGGCAAGCCCTTTGCTCAAAAAATACGCTCCCAAACACCCTCCGCGGTAGCGGCAGCCGATGAAGAAATGGGAGGAAGATTTTTTGAGCAAAACCCGTAGGGCACGGGCTTGCTGTGTGGCAGGCTTTTGAGAAATTTGTTTAATAAAAAGTCGAGGAAGGGCTTTAACCACATGACCTGGAAAGCGTCAGGATTAGCACAGTACCGGGAAACAATAAGTAATTATATTTGGCCGCAAATCAATATCAGCATGTACAACCTTGACCGAATCGAAAAATACATTAAGGACTTCTTTTCCATCCGATATGAACACATCGACTGGTTTTACAGGTCCACGCACCAACAGCGTACCTACGGCGTGTACAAATTAAAGCACGGCACCAAAATCATGGATTTAGTCATTAGTATCCACGGTAATGTGGAAGAAAACCTGATTGCCGATAAGCTTGTACCTGAGAAATTCGCTACGCCGGATAAGTTATTTGCATTCCTAAAAAGCTTTAAAGATTTTTTGAACACCAACCAACTACTGCTTGATGCCAATAATGAAGGAGAGGACACAGATATGGCCATCACGTTGTTAAAAGAGATCAAAGATGACCTGGTGGCAATGATCGATTACGTCAGCTAACTGCATGACCTGGAAGACGGCATGATTCCCTATTACGAACTTCGCTATGCATTGATGATGCGTGATATTCCATCCTTTATCAGAACAATGAAAAGCGTATTGGCATCGGTTTCGTACAGCATTAGCAAAGCCAAAGAAGGTTATTTTCACTCCAATGTACATTTGATCCTCACTTTACTGGGATCCCATGTATTATCAGAAGAAGAAACCAATATCGGCAGGATCGATGCCGTTATCAGGTTTACCGACGTTATTTACATTGTGGAATTTAAATTTGGCGATAACAAGGATCTAAGCGCGGAAGCCCGCGATCAGATCAAAGAGAAGCAATATGCGCAAAAACTAAATTTGGAGCGCAAAGTGATCCTTGGATTAGGCATCAGCTTCGATGAAGCCAAAAGAAATATCAATGGGTTTACGTTTGAAAGACTTTCAAACTGATCACTGCCCGGCACGTGCAGCACGGTGTTGCTGTCCACGGATCTCTCGGTCGATCATTTCATCAATATAGGCATCCAGTTCCGGGGTATTTATTTTTTTGACCTCAAAATCTATCTTACGAATATAGTGCGGATAAAAATATTCGAACGGTGTAATATTCGGATCCAAAGCAAATGCCCCGCTCTTAAATCTGCCCATGTCAACGATCATTTGATAGAACGCATTGACTAATGTAAATCGCGAAGTGGTTGTAACGATATTTTCGCGCTGAAGCTGATCAGTTATATCCTGGCTAAATACTTCCGAAAAGCTCGGTTTAAAACCATATAGCCACTCGCCATGCTGGACCTTATTCCGGATAGCAAAATTGGGCATTAAATGGCGTGTTATGATCTCCCGCAAATGCAAATACTGATTAACCAAAGTACTGCCCAACTGTCGCCTTTGCAATCTTATATTTACCGATTTGCAAGTTTCATCACCTGCAGGGACAAGACCATAAGCGATACAAAAAACAACATCCAGCGTTTTATACCACTTCTGCCCCAATTCACCCTGCCGAATCAAATACGTCCTTTGCGCATCAGTAAATAAGTCTTTTTCATAAAATATCCTTTTTATGCTCTCTTCTGCCCACGAAACCTGTATTCCGGACAAGATCCTGAACAGCGCGGTCTCCGTTTCCCTTGCCGCAATTTTGGAGCGATCCGCATCATGAAGCTTGAAAACATAGTTTCCTGCCTTGTCTTTGCTATGGTATAAAGATTTAATCTGATCGCGGATTTGATCAAAGCCAATTTTGAGGATTTTCATATTGGCATTATGATAATCAAAGTACTGGTCGATTTCTTGTGAGGTCATAAGGTTTATATTGTGGTGCCCCGGCCGGCAAACGTTGTATCAACATCTCCCGGCCGGGAATCGAACCCAGCAGGTCCTTGCGGACCGGACACCTGTCCACGCAAGCTATAAGCGAGGTCTTCGGACGCCTTTAATTTTTTTCACAAAAATATAAAACGTAATTCAAATTCTGTAGTACTTATTATCCTAAAAAAACACCGGCGCAAGCTGGTGTCAAACCGCCGGGAAGCGGCGGAGTGCAGGAACGAAGCGGAGCGGCTGGACCGGCTCACCTGCGTTTATCCACAAAAGCGCATAAAAAATGAAGATTGTGCACCAATAATCCACAGTCATTTAACTACTTTAGCAGCTGGTTAATCAACTGTAAAACAGCAAATTAATTATCAATCACAAATCTTTCTTAAACCTTTTAATCCATCCTGACATGGCCTACTATCCTAAACTCAAAACCAACTTCATTCCCGCAGAAAGAAGAAATCACATCATCGACAAATTATTGGCGCTCAAAACACAGTTAGATGAGGAAATCCCAGACAAAAACCTGGAAAAACACCTCCTCCTGGCTACCTGGAACATCCGTGATTTTGGAAAAGACGGCGGCTTCAACCCGCAACCGCGTTTACCGGAGAGCTATTTTTACATCGCAGAGATCCTGTCCGCATTCGACCTGATCGCCGTACAGGAAGTCAACGAACTGGAACCATTAGAAACCGTGCTTAGCATTATGGGTAATAACTATAGCTATATCGCGACCGATGTTTCTGACGCAAAGGGTGGCGGTAATGGCGAACGTCTCACCTTTATTTATGATAAGCGCAAGATCTGGTTTAAAAACATCGCGGGCGAGATCGTTCTGCCATCAAACTTATTGATCTCGAAAACAGAACTGCAAGTAGAGGGTGATAAGGTAGTAGCCGGAAAACAATTCCGCAGAACACCATATGTTGTATCATTCCAATGCGGCTGGTTTAAATTCGATCTATGTACCGTACATATTTACTATGGAGAGGATCGACCAGGACCGGAATTACAACAGCGTATTGAAGAAATCAAAACTATCGCCAACTATCTGAGTAAAAGAGCAGATGAAGCTTTTCTGAAAGATAAAAGCATGATTCTTTTAGGCGATTTCAACATCGTCGCCCAAAACCATGAGACCATGGAAGCATTACTTGACTCAGGTTTCACTGTTCCGAAAAATCTCCGTGCATCTACCAATCTTGGACGGGATCACTATTACGATCAAATCGCCTTTAAAACCAAACAAGGCCAGCTTGATTTTATTGACTCGGAAGCCACTGATGCCAAAAACGCTAATGCTGGCGTCTTCGAGATCTATAAAAATTGTTTTGATGATGATGACTATCAAGTCTACAAAAATGAGCTTGTAAACACGCGTGAGGGCGCAACCATTGCAAACGATGAGGTTAAATTGAAGAAATACTATAACAGCTGGAAGACCTGGCAATTATCAGATCATAAAGTGCTGTGGACACGGTTATTGATCAATGATAGTGAAGCCTACATTAACAGCTGTCGTATCCCTGAATAAAACATCGGCGCAAGCCGGTGTTTCAACCGTCGGGATGCGGCGAAATGGAGGCATGGAATGGAGCGGCTGGACCGGCTGACTTAGTCCAATTGATCAATCGGGAAGATCCCTTTCCCGCTGAAGCGCCAATGCAGTAAACCTCCTTCCAGGCGATTGATCTTTTCGTTAAGTTTTTCGAAATCAACTATTTCCGTCAAACAAACTTACGCGAAGACAAACTAAATCGTTCATATTGCTTATAGAAACAACTAACACCCAGTTCGAGATTTGAGGCAATCGTTAATATTTGTAATTATGAATAAATAAGTGGAAATTGTGAAAAAATCCTAAAACCACGTCATGACCGAAGTTATCGAGCCGGAAAATTTACAAGAAATCAAGTTTTACCTTCATAAGGTCACCTTTATACCCTATAGTGATACCCGTCATAAAAACTCTGTAGATATTCTTGTAGAATTGATGACTTTTCTCAATAGAGAACACGTTGCTGGGAAAGCTTACTTTATAGATCGAAATAAAAATCAACCCAAAGCGGAACGTCGGGAGATGTTTATGTATAATCCAGTTCTGCTTTTGCGTGAAAAAAGAATCAAGTGTTCGATAGCGCTTGTAAGGGATAAAAACCTGATGCTAAAACCTAAGGATTCATTTGAACTGATACCCTTCAGTAAGGCAGAAGGCTCCATAGCTGAGGTTACGCACTTTTTTGCTGATTATTCAGTTAATCCACCTGTTCTATGCGTTGAATTTAACAATAATGGGCCAAGAATTTCCGACATAGAATTTTACCTGAGGAACCTTGCCCAAGAGATCAGGAATGCGAAGGGTTGTCAAACAACTACCTACATGGATATTCCGATCGATAAAACTTTGGAAAACCTTAAAAACGTTTTGAATTTCGAGATCAAATTACGGCCGGCAAATATTGCTCAAATGGATAATGAAATTAAGGGTTACATTGTGGAATTCGCAAATCTCCACAATAGGTTAAAACCAAACTTCATTAGAATTGAAGCTTCGTTTCAAACCCCAGGGGTAAAAGTAAAGTCTGAACATCTTAATAAAGAAGCAAATAACATGTTCAAGGCATTATTGAGAAAATTTCAGGAAGATGATTTTCATATCGACCAATTTGATGAGTTTGAGTTTAAATTTGTGAACAAAGAAGGCCAGGACGAGACTTTTAATCTGATTAAAGGCAAACGAGAAATTGTTGTAAAGATCGATAGAAGTGCGCACACGACAACGACAAAATACTATGAATTAATTAAACCAGAATTCAATAGTTTTATACAAACATTTAAGAGATGATAGAGATTTATTTCAAAAGGCCTTTATTATTCGATTATTTGTTCGCAAGTATCGCTTGTGGGTTATTTTATTATTGCTATCATATCAAACTGGTCAATTTACCAGAGTCGGGTAATGCACTGTCTACAACGACCGATCTTTCGACAATTGCATTGACCTTAGCAGGTTTTGTTCTTACTTTATTAACAGTGCTTGTCACTTTTAAGACCAGTGCAAAAGTTCCGGATCGTAACAACAATGACGATGTCACCGTTTTTGATCTGTTTTTTTCAACAAAACTTTATTACAAAACAACTGATTTGCTAAAAAACGGTATCAAATCATTGACGTTTATCGCGGTGGTAGGATTCTCACTTAAAATATTTCTGAATGAAGCGGCTACTAGGTATATAACTTTTTGGAATATAATTGGATTAGTAATAATCGTAACAACGTTATGGAGAAACCTGCTAATCTTGTCAAAAATCATCGGATTACAAAAAGAAAGAGAACCGCAAGTCCAAGAAGAAGAAATTGATCAAAATCAAGAGTAAATAAAAATGCCCCGCTACTGGCGGGGCATTTTTATTTATACCTCAGCAGCCTTGCCCTTCTACTTCGTCACCTCCTTACGTCCTTCATGAGCTAGTGATTTCATCTGCTGGTAAGCCTTGCGCAACCGTACACCCGCAGACTGATTACCTCTTCCGTAAAACTTCTCTGCATCATCTTTCGCGGCAACAACCAATTGTTCGATTTGCTGAAATGCATTCATCTTTATAGATTTTATCAGTAAAACAATAAACAATTACACACCCACGCCCTGGTCCTGGCTTTTGTCCTTCGCCTTGCCCAGGTTAAGATTCAGCGCAGGGGCTTTCATGAAAAGCTCCGTTTTCAGCCTGCTGCCCTGCTCCGTAAAGAAATCCATTTTCATACCTCGGATTGTCCGCCATCATCACCTGTTGCTCCTTATTATCCTTCCCGCTCCACCGTCACCTGTGCACGGTCACAATTATACATCGCAGCAACAATCTGTTCCTTTTTCGCCGGGTCAGCCAGGTCTTTGATATTAAACAGGTCCATGGTCTGCTTCAGGTCAAAACCAAAAGAAGGGTCATTCATCTGTTTCAGCTTGTAATTCCCGTAATTATCCTTTGGCTGATCATTGTCCAGTTTGATCCAAGCCTGGTACATCTCTCCGCTTGCCGGGTTGAGCATATTATCCCTGTGTACCGTACGCCCATACACCATATTAACCGCCTGCTCCCCACACCCTTATTCACATAAAAAGTCTGGCTCGTCGCCGAACCATAAAAAGCCTGGCGGAAATCATTGTTCACATAATTCTCCTTTTCCGAACCACGCTCCCGGCTCGCTAGCAACTGTTTCCCCTGCGGGCTTTCACCGACCGCCAACTCCACATTGCCTTTCTGTTTCTTGAAAAACTCCACCGCATCATAACCCGCATCAAAATTCTTCACCAGCGGCACTTCAGGCTTATCCTTATTCTCCGTCAGGACCATATATTGCTGTCCGGACGGCGCAGGCGGGATCTAGCTCGCCACTGCCTCAAACTTATTGAGGTTAGAATACTTTGATTCATTCGACTTGCGGAGATGTAAGGTCAATTCCACAGGTATTCCCGTATCTCCCGGCAGCTGCTCCCGGATATCCAAATAACCCGTTCCTGTCCGCATCTGCGGCTCCAGTTGATTCAGGCTTTGCTTGCTGAAGCCCAGCATCCCCACCTCTTTCCTGAGGTCCTCCAAATTGTTCAAATTCATGTTCTGATGATTAAATGATGAATAGACTCTTCTTCATTACTCCTTGACTTAATTGGTTCGAACCGATTCAAAGAAGACCTGCTATCAATATCTAAAATTCAGTTAAAAGGGAATGATACATAATTTCGTCACAGGTCATATTCTGCCATTAAAAAACGAGTTTCATCCCGTGAACTATGTTTCACGCACTTGTCAATTCAATAATTTTTAAAATTATGTTAAAGATCCATCTTTCATATAGCCATTTGTTGGAAAATGTGCGCTTTATAGAAGCCATTATAACAGGTATTGGCCTTTATGTTTTGCAAAGCGAATGACTTATCTACATGAAGTTTCGATTAAATGAATGTAACTTATATTATTTAATACATTCTCAAGAGTGTGCATTTAATCTAAAAAATCAAGTAATGCCTGTTACACCCGGGCAGCGATCCGACAATGATCTACTAAGATGTGCCGATCCCGGCCCAGCAAACGCACGGATAAATTCGCCCAGTACTGCCTGCGTAAATGGCCCTGCTAACTGATGATGATGATATTTTGGAATTATTGAATATGATATACAGAAATCGGGCTATGAGGTGTTCCTTCCCAATAACGTGGAGATGCCCCAGGCATTTTACCGTAATCTATCCGAATTTGATTTTGTTTGATGTACACATCGCCGTTTCATTTAAAACAGTTGCATATATATATAAAGATCAAGTTAAACTCCCCCATTTGTCTCTATTTCCCTTGACTGGTAGCTTTTACAACAGTGAAATACAACCGCTTGATCAATGGCATATCTTTAGTAATGACCAGAGCGGTAGCTTTTAGACCTGTTTTATATCGAATTTTTTCGCCGAGATTAGTTTTGAGATCTGTTTTCAATTGTACCTTGGCAATATAGCCGCTATCAGTGGCGATATTTGAAATATAGTTTATTTTTCCTTTGATAAAACCTACCTCCTGATAGGGATAGGCATCGAAACGCAGTTGCACCTGCATTCCTGTATCGACCTTTCCGAGGTTTCTTTGGGGCAAAACTAATTGTGCGTAAAATTTACTGTCAGCAGGTTTAACATAGCCAAGCAATTTATTTTGCTCTACAAATTGGTTCTGTTGCAATTCCAAAGCAAAAAACAATGTCCCATCCATAGGAGCGGATAAAATATAACGCTTTTTCCATTCGTCAACATTACTTTTCAATGTCTGAAGTGCTTGCTGAAGGAGAACTTTTTGTTGTGCCATATCATGATCAATTTGTTCCAGTTCTCTTAATTTATGTTGCCCCTGATTCTGATTTGAAATAATACTGGAATTTATCTGGGGCATTCCCAATTGTTTATTAAAAAGTTTACTCTGTTGTTGACGATATTCCTCCTTTGTAATCACATGCTGGTCAAATAATTTTTGATTCATTTCATAAGTCTGACTTGCCACCTCATTATCTTTCCTAAGTAACTGCTTTTGCTCTTTTAATTCCCGGTCCGTGTTCCTTATCGAAGAGACATCATTTAAAATCAACTTCTTTTGATTTTCATAAAATCCGTTTACCAAATAATCGTTAAACTGTTGGAGTTCCATTATATAAGTTTGATAAGAAACCTGTATAGCTCCGAGGTTTTGAAATTGCTCTTTGAACAAAACAGACACTTTTTCTGACTTTCCAACCATTAATAAACGCAAGCCACTATCAAGTTGAGCTGAAAGCCTTAAAACCTCATCTGGTTTTGCTGCGCTTTCTATCCAACCTATCATATCATCCTTTTTCACTTGCTGGCCATTTTGAACGAACAATTTGATAAGCCTTCCCGTTTGCACTGAAATAATTTCTTTAGGCGCATTATAAGCCGAAAGGGTTGCATTTGCTTCAATAATATCCGGATATTTGATAAACCAAGTGCCTCCAAAAAGACATAATAATATTGCGGAAAAAAGCATCAACGCCCACTTTTCAAAGAAGGAAGGTCTCCGGTCAATAATCTCCTGGGCCAGCTCTGACCTGCTCTGGAGATGATTAGTTGAAGTTATTTTTAAAAGGTCGCGATTTATTGATTCGCATTCTTCGTTTTGTTTGCTTGACATAAACTTTTTCTTCCTGCTTTGATTGATAATTAATTCCCCATTTCCAATTGATTTTTAACAAGTTGATAATACTTGCCTTTAGCCAAAGTGAGTTGTTCATGGGTCCCTTCTTCAACAATCTTACCTTTATCCAAAACGACAATTTTATCGGCACTTTTAACAGTGCTTAACCTGTGTGCTACTACAACTACTGTCTTTTCTTTAAAGACCCTTGAGAGATTGCCCACGATTTCGCGCTCATTATTGGCGTCCAGTGAATTGGTAGCTTCGTCGAAGAATAAATATTCGGGATCTTTGTAGACTGCCCTTGCAATTAGCAATCTTTGTTTTTGTCCCTGACTTAACCCCACCCCTTCTGAACCCAACAGTGTATAAAATCCATTCGGAAGGGATTCTATAAATGAATAAATATTGGAAGTCCTGCAGCTTTGTATCAATCGTTCATATTCAATTTCTTCCTGTCCTACAGCTATATTTCTGGCAATCGTATCGTTAAAGATATACCCGTCCTGCATTACGGCACCGCAGATACTTCTCCAATACGAATGACGAATATTATCAAACCTTAAACCATCAGTATTTTTATCGGTATCCAAATCTTGTTTTGGCTCGTTCGCCCCGATACGTATCACGCCGCTATATTGTTCATATACTTTTAGCAGAATTTTTAAAAGCGTTGTTTTTCCACTTCCGCTTACCCCGACGATGGCGGTAACTTTGCCTTCAGGAATAAATAAACTTATATCTTCAAGTACAGGCTCATTTCCGGCTCCGGGGTAAGCATATGACAAATCACTAATCGAAATACTCTTACTTGTCGATAGCTGTGAAATATAAAACTTATCAGAGTTTTCCTCGTCGGACAACTGATGTATTTCATTTAAACGTTCCATGCTGATCTTAGCATCTTGCATATTTTGAATAAGGACCACCCATTGGCTAATCGGGCCGCTCAATTGGCCAATTATATACTGTATGGCCAGCATTGCGCCTAATGTGAGACGACCTTCAATAACTAATTTTGATACAAGGAAGCTGATCGCGATGTTCTGCAATTGATTAATCAATGTAGCGCCAATAGATTGCAATTGACTGTAATTTAACGATTTGAAGTTTAATTTAAAAATAGAGGCTTGTGTATTTTCCCAATCCCATCGTTTTTGCCTTTCTGCATTATTTAATCTGATTTCCTGCATTCCCTGTATCAGCTGCAAAGTCGCATTGTTTTCCTTCGCGGAGAGGTGAAAGGTTTGGTAGTTAATTTTGCGGCGCATACGCATAAATAATAAAACCCACGCAAAATAAATGAGACTACCAATTATAAAGACAATAAACAACCCTAAGTTATACATTACCAAAACGATGGCATATACCACAAAATTAAAAAAGGAAAAAAGCGTGCTTAGCACCGTTCCAGTAAGAAAATCTTTAATGGTATTGTGGTCGCTTATACGCTGCATGGTATCACCAGTATGATGGACATCGAAATACGCTACCGGAAGCTTCGTCAGTTTTATCCAGAAATCGGAAAGTATTTGGAGATTAAGAATATTAGAGATTCGTAATAATAATGTACTCCTAATAAATGCAACCACAGTCTGGCTGAAAGTTAGCATCATCTGTGCGACAAGTACGATTACGACATATTGGAGGTTTTGGGTATTGATACCTGTGTCAACTATACTTTGTGTTAAAAATGGAAAAATAAGCTGCAACAACGAAGTGATAACAAAAGCAATTAAGACCTGTAAAATCTGTGACTTACTTTGCGCGAGGTATCGAAACAACAAATGCCAAGTAATTTTACTTTCTTTCTCTCCGTCGCTTTCAAAAAAAGTGGGTGTAGGCTCCATTAAAAGCGCTATTCCGGTTTGCAATTCGTCCTGACTATTTGACGAAATCCAATGGTTTAAAAACTCATCTTTGGTAAAATTGAGCATCCCGTTTCCAGGATCGGCTATTTTTACTTTTTTTGAAGAAATGTCAACCAGTACTACAAAGTGGTTCTGATCCCAATGTAGAATCGCAGGAGTTGTCACTGCTTCAAGCTGACTGTAGCCGATTTTAACCCCTCTTGTCCTGAAGCCCAATTTTTCTGCCGTTTCGCTTATGCCCAATAATGAGACCCCTTGTTTGGCAAAACCGGTTTTTTGCCGCAAGGTGTCTGCATTATAATGTCTGCCGTAATATTTGGCCACCATACGCAAGCACGTCGGCCCACAATCCATTGCATTTAATTGTTTATAATAAGGGAAAGGCATTTGAATAAACTGAAGATAATATAATTAAAGGCGTAAAATACTTAATTCACTTATTTAAAAGAACGTTTTAATAAAATTAAAGCCAAACAATCAGTTTTGTTTTTTTCCTTGAATTCCTCTGACTATCAGTTTACTGACGAATCTTTTTTTTAAACCAATTAACAAGAAACAACGACGCTTATAAACATTTTAACGCGGAATTGACTAAGCAATGTCAATTGAAGAAGCTTGTTGCATTTCCAGTGTTTTGATTCGCAGAGTATCAAGTCTTAAGCAAATTTCTACAAGATCCAGGCCTCGTCCCATGATTTCATTTGAAACTTCGACGACATGGTAATTTCGCAAAGCATCTTAAAGTTCCCGTGCCCTATCATTTGTTGGTAATTACCATCATATCCCTTGCTTACACTGTGCAGCAGTTTGTTCTCTACATAAACGTGATGTGGTTTCAATAAGTACGGCTTATCACGCGACTGATGACACAACAGTAATTTTTTTGCGCGTCGTTCAATAGCACGATCCTTAAGCTTCAAACCAACGTTCAAGTATGCATAAATCAGGTAAATAATGTATTCTGGATTAGGAATGTCAGCCGATTCATAGTTTTCAAATTCAGCCTCCAGAACGGCAATACCCTGACAAATTGATTTGGCAGCGACTTCCAGATTTATTTTACAATCTCTCAATTTACATAAAAATATGAGCGCCTGGCAAATTGAAATCAAATAATCACCTCTTGATTCTTCCAATTTAAGGTGATCATCATTATAACTTTTATCTAAAGCCTCACTTATTTCATCGGTAAGTAATATAAGACATTCCTCATTGCATATTATCCGGCTTCTCGGCGTATCAGGATTTTTTGCAAACCATCTTTTGTAGAAATACATTGCCTTGCCTATGGTGCCGTCGTATAAGGATATGTTGGGTGATTTTTCGTAGACAACTGTTTTATACAATTCATCATCTAAATCACTGAGTATGTCATCAGTGTTTGCTGAAATGAAATTATTTTGGACCAACCATTCGATACCCCAGCCGACTCCTGCAAGGCCTTCATGGAAACTCGTTCCTTTTACCTTTAAAATATTATCGCCCAATTCATCCAGCAAAAATTGTCCTTTATCTGAATAATATTGATTATCGGTAAGGCTTCCCATTAAAAACCAAGATATTGCCAAACCAGTTTTACCATTATATAAGCCATAACAATCTGCAAACTCTCTTTCAAGCATTTCCAGCTTTCTTTTAAATTGATCTTCCTGCATATAACACATAAATTATGGTCGCCATGTTTCGATATGTTTCATTAATTCTTTCTCTGTCAAAGTGCATATCATTAGATATTCTGTCATTGATTCTTCATAGCCAGTATCGGCCATTTCCTTACTTTTCACTTTCGGAGGTAGCCAATAAAGATTACCCGACACACGCTTTATCTGAAAGCCAAGTATCTGCATTCGCTTAATACGCTCCATTATCTGAACTCCTGGAGAAATAATGCGTTGGTTATCGCCCCCTGCAGATAGAAAAACTTCCCGGTTGACCATTAGCATACCCGCGTAGGATCTTTTTGATAATGTTTTTAGTTTGTTTACGTTCTCTTCTAACAACTTTGTATCTTGAATATGGACATATAGAGATTTTAATAAAATATCTATGTTTAAAAGATTGCCATCATACGGTGAGATGATGGAAGCCCCATTACGCAGCATTGAGACCCCTTGCGTTATCTGTTTTTCCGGTACAATAACACATGCATCATCGCAAAGGCCGATAAACTTGGTTTTAGCCTTTAGCGCACCTAAATTATTAAAACGTGTAATATGGAATTGGGGGTTGTCATCTTCAAAGAAGAAATAATTGACTTCTTTCGGCAGTCTATGCGGAGAAATAAGAGGAAATCCGTCGGCCTCGATGATTATAATGTTCGTAGTATAGTTTATCGTGAGATGCTTTACGATCGTGTAAAGGTTTTCAAGATGATACTCGGATCGAATCCTACAAACAAACAAATACGTAAAATCGCTTAAATCAATTCTCTTTTTTTGCTGCAGGCTATTGTAATCTTCTATAAGCTGCTTTAGCGGAAAACTGCAATTAAGTTCGCTAATGGCACTTAAATCGTCGTGGAACGGCGGATATCTCGTATAGTTGCTTTTTCTAAACACAGATTTATCTTCTTTTTCAGCCGAGCCCGTGTAATGAAGAATCCTTTTGCTAACCCATTCATCAATTGGGCTCCCGGCCCAAGCAAAATCCAGCTCCTTGCTTATTTTGAAAGGAATTTTAAAAAAGAGAGCATTCCACCAGATTGCCCACATATCTGCACACCATGACTGAATCCTGACGTTAGGTTGAAGCCTGGCGCAAAATCCATCACGGTCATTATCTGCCTCAAATATTGAGAAAATACTCGTGCTGTCCCGTTCGATTTTTTGCCAAAATAAGGCAGACACATTTTTTAGCAGATATTGCGCGCCACCTGCATTTTCATCGTCAGATTCAACCATAGATGGCGAAATGCCTACCGCTAAACACGCCTCTTTAAACACTTCGTCATCGACTGTGCTTTTGATGTATTGAGCGCTTAAATATCCCCGCGTATCCGAACAATACCAAGTTTCGTCTTCATTTAGCGCGAGAAAATCAGGCAGGTTGCTAAACAGAACATCGGAGTCATGATAAAATAATGTTTCATATTGCAATTGTGGGAACAACGTAAAATGTTTCGCAATTATATGTGGCCTGATTGAAGGTATGTATTCTTTACAGATTCTTGTATCCGGATAATCATAGATATTGACAGAGGGATATTCAAGCTTAAACTTCTGAAATTCCTGCGAAAGCCCTCGTTCCTGATCGAATCCTATTAAAATATGAATGCTGTCCTCCGGTATTCCCAAACGTACAAAATTAAAAAGCTGTAATTTTAATTGCCACAAAAAATAATATTCGTCTGGCTGCGCAGAAAGGTAGATCATTTACAGGTAATAGTTAGTTTAGGGTTAAAATTCACAAAAAACATTTGCATTAGATTTTCAAGCGGTTTTATTTAATAAAGTCAAAAACATCATCTCATTCACAGATTTTGGCTGTTTATCAATAAAATTTTAGTTTGTTTCTTCCTTCCTGTAATTATATCTTTATTATTTTTGATTAACTTGTCACTATGAAAATTACAGCTATCATGGCGACATGCGGAAGGCATTATTGTTCGGAAAGAAGTCTATCATTATTCCTTGAACAAAATTATCAAGACAAGCACTTATTAATTTATCAAAATTCAGAAGTTCAACAGCGTTTGAGTGAATGCATTGATCCAAGCCTTGTTACCTTAGTAAACAATAGCATGGACATGAATACTCACCAACCATATATAAGTCTTGGAGCTATTTACAATGATGCGATTAAACATTTGCCAGTTGACACTGATATTGTTACATTTTGGGACGACGACGATTTGTTTTTTGATGATCATCTGAGCGAAGGAATAAGGGGGCTCATCAGAGGCGGAAAAACAGCCTACAAACCGGCATCTTCCTATTTTAGAACTCAAGCAGGAATGACAAAAGAGCGCAATACATTTGAACCGTCTATTTTTGTAAAAGCAAGTCATATCTTTAAATACGGTTTTCATCGTACTACAACCGATCAACATTTAAAATGGTTAGAACCACTGCTGGCTGATAGCGATATCTATGTAGATGAAGATGGAAAATCAACGTTAATTTATAACTGGAGCGATGAGGTCTTACTATACAAGACAAGTGGCCACAGCTATAAACCTGATCACTTCGATGAATACAGATCACTATCTTACGACCACGGAGATCGGATCATCGCCCCAATTCCGGTTTTCAACACATTATAAAAAGAATCTCGCTAAATATCTCCGTTCCTTCCAAGATCAAGCGCTCGATTTGTTTGTAAAGCTATTGCTGACCGCCTTCTGTAACATATCTATACGTTATGAGAATTCTTTATATACATGATATCACGGATACTTGGAATGTTCAAGAAATCGCATAACTTCTGCAGGTTCCAAGTCGCGTGCGACAATTTTACCTGTTGGGTCAACAATCAGATTTGAAGGAAAAAAATGTATCTTGTAAGTATCTAAAAACAGCCTGCTGTAGTCAAAACGCTGGGACCAGGGGATTTTATATCGGTCTATTGCACCTTTCCAGTCTTGTGTACTTGTTTCCCTCACTGATATCCCAACAAATTCAAGATTAAATTCATCCCTTCTCTTATAGATATCTTTCAATGCCGGCAGTCGGGCTAAGCATGGAGCACAATGGCTGAACCAAAGTTCTACAAACAAATATTTACCTTCCCGCTTAAATGTCTCTTTATATTTCCTACCAGTTGTATCTATAAGTGAAAGTTCAGGCAAATGGCCTCCGGGTAAGACGGCTTGCACATCAAGAAAAGATTTTTTGACAGCTAGCCCAAGCCTACTTTGTTTAATTTCAGGAGATAAACGATTAAATGTACGTTCCAATTTGGGAGAAAACCGTTCCCTTAAACAACTGTCAATTATCCATACAGATAAATATTCATTCTTATAGACATTAACCAAAGAGTCGGTAAAATCATCACGTTTATCATTTATCGATTGTTTTAATTCTCCAAGTTTTTTTTTGAGCCCTGGGTCATTATTACTCGAGAGATTTATACTGAGGCGGTCAAGGCTGTCAGTTAGCCACCTCAATTTCACCTCAGATGCCCGAAAAGCCTCAAGATAATGTAGATTAAGATCGTTAGTCCGCGATCCTTTAAAAACAGGAACGCCATGCTCAAATGTCGCGCTATCCAATATGACTTCCTGTTTTCCTAAATCAATATAGAAAACGGGAGAATAAAGCCGGGTACCGTCTGTCCCGGTAAAAATTAAAAATACCCTGATTGGATTACCGATCGTGCCTTCAAATTTACATTTAGAATTTTCAAGCTTCTCCGTTGAAGAGTTCTTTTCATCCAATAATTCTTGATAAAACTTCCTTAGTTCCAATCCCCCCCCATGGCTGCCTTTAACGTTCACATTAAGGGTATATCCTGCCTTTCCAACTACGTGAAATGAAATGATTATCAGAGCAAAAAAAATTAAAACCTGTTTTTTCATTCTTAGCTATTTTGGATAAGAAATCGAAGAATTAAATTAAACCACAGTAGCTGGCCTGGCTACCGTGGTCATAACTATCTTTTAGCACAGATGTCCCTGCCCTGGCTATCGATGTTACAAAAACAGAGTGAATCACAAAAACTGCCCGTTACCGGATCACATGCTTTCCCAACACACGCAGGCACTCCCTGACCAGTTGATGTTGTAACTGTACCACCCAATACATTTTTTAATTGCACCCTTGAAAGCACCTCATCCGCGCCCAAATTGATTGCCATTAATTTTAGCTTTTTCATTTTGATAAATTTTAGATTTGTTTTCATCGCCTTTTTTAAGACCCGGAGATGTTACGGTCATCCTCTTTTGTTTTTACTCGAGTTAAACAGAAAGAAAATATTTTAAATCAGCCACACTATAAAGTAACGGCAGTTCGTAATAGGTTGTACTTGGAATACCATTAACTGAATTTCCGGAAAGAAAGAAAGTTGGCGTATATTCAATCTCAGATTCCTCACACCATTCCCACATCGCGCGAATTTTTTCTTCCTGTTTAGCGAGCTCACCGTTCATCGGATATTTGAGGGCAAAAGCCGCATAGTCTTTTTTTTCGGCCAAATACCAGTCGTCTAGGGCACCTTTTATGGTATCATCGTTAAATCCATTGGCAATTGCCAGTAAATGGCTTACCGGTTTTCGCTTGATATCACTTTCGTTTAGAGAAGCAGTGAAGATAATTTGAATTTGCAGATCGTCATTATTATTAAGCAATGCCTCCATTGGTATATGCGCTTTAGCACAAGGATTACAATATGGGCTGCAAACTTTAATCAATTTACGGGAAGCATTTCGGTTACCAAGAGTGATACCTAAGCCCGAAGGGTCTATATTAATCGAGCGTTGCTTGGATAACATTGCTTCAAATACGATAGGGTTCTGCTTTAACCGCTGTAACTCAATGCTCAGGTTTTTCTTTTCCTTTTTTGCATTTAAGGCCGGCAAAAAGATCGAGAGCGTAACAAAGGGGATGGAAAAAAACATCAACAGATGCAGCACTGTTTCCGTTTTTAATACACCCAATAAAGATAAACTCAACCAGCCTGCGCTTGCGGACACAATGAACTGAAGAAACAATGTCACCTGTACAATAAGGCACAAAACACACCATTGCTTGATAACATACCCCTGGTAATAAATAGAATAAAATATGTAAGGCAAGGCTAATATATTTATCCAGCTAATGATCGCCAAGGTATTTTGATTCATTCCTCCCTCAAAAAGCATAGTCATCACTAAACCGGCAAAATAGCTGAAGCCAATTCTGCTCCAGGGAATACCGTAAATTTTAGCACCGGAGGATTGAAGTACAGCCCCACAGTTAACTTTGCTACCCGTACTACATATTTGACGCAACAATGGATTATGCTGATCATGCTCATACCAAATCAGTAACATGCCCGCCGCCGTGCCGCACATAGTCAGCAGAATGTATAAAAATGAAGGTATTGCCTCCGTACCACCGACAACGATCCAGTTTAAGGCAATCAGCAAAGCAAAAATTGGAAGTGCAAGCCCAGTTACAGAATTGACTATAGATCGCCGTTTTTCCTCTTTTTCCTTAACTTTAAAATCCTTATCACCTGCGCCATAGCCTACTTCTGTCAGTAGGACTATATTGGAACACCTGGATAAAAATTCCGGGGTTCGCTTTATAACCCATTTATGGTCTTCGGGATCAAAGAAGCAAATCTCTTCTGAATCTATCGCCTTAACAATAGTAAAAAAATCAAGATTATCCTTTATGCCTTTGATCTGGGTAATAAACGGAACAGGTACACTGGTCAGCTTTTCCGGCTTGAAACTGAGGCTGATATTGTTTATTCCGTAATTAGCCAAAACGTCACTGACACTTAATAAACTTGGGTAATCGGGGTGTTCTTCAAGTTCCTCAGTCAAAGTTGTCGCTGTTATGGATACATTAAGAATTCGGGTCATGAGGAACACTATTTCCGGACAATTGCTACGAACTTCCAGAAATCGGCTGAAAAAATACCACATAATTTATAATAGAGCTTAGATTACATAAAAAAACGAAAGAATCACTAATATTCCTTCTATTTTTTATAAATATATAAATTTATTCATTTTTAATATTAAAATATTTCTCTTTTTTTTAATATCCAACAAAAAACCAACGTCTATTTCCGCTATACGGCCCCTTATATTAAACCATATAAGACTAAAGGACCAATACCCAGACAATTCCGTGTAGAAGTTGAATAATCGAGGGCTACCGGCTTAATTTCTGTTACGTTCAAGATCAGTCAATATTTTCTGCGACTGCGGTCGATTGGATATTTTGGCGGAATAGTCTTTATAAATTGCATTACAGGCAGGAATCACCCGTTGTAATACGCTATTGCATAATCACATTGCAACAAATAAAATGACTGCATTGATTGCGTTTTCGAGTAATGGGGTTTTCCCCTTTCTAGCTGTGATTCAGGGCCACCCATAGCGAATGTTAGTGAACAACAAGGCCCATATTTATTTGACAATCAGAATTCGTTACGGTTGGTACTAATTTCCCGATACAAAAAAAGTATGTAATGTCAGCGGATCTGTTCACTGATAATAAGGTTACCACAAAAATTGATGCACAAAATATCTTAGATGATCAAAATTTTAACGTTGAAATCAGCTACCGGTTTACAAACAATTCAGCTTGCCATTCCTTCGCATAATTCCGCGTCAATTCAAACGGCTCGGTGATATAATATTACAATGCAGCTTTCGCAATCTTGATTTCTTGAAAATCATATTTTTTACTTAATCCGTTACCTGACAAACCGTTAATGAAATCACCTGCACCCAGAACTCTATAAAAAAAGGCCGCCTTGATATGGTTGGTCGCGCCAAAAGATAAATGGTCAACTTCCATATTTTTGTTGTAAGCCATTGCGCAATGTACCAATAAAATTATTGGATAGATAAGTTTGCCCTTTTCAAATCAATTTTTAACACTTGACATTTGCATGAATACCTAAACATCATTATTTAAGTTTTAACAAAATTTTCTGTATCGTTAACCAGAAGATTTTCCAAGACTTTGCATTCTCAATAAAAGAAAGTGTCAATAATTTTGACAACTTGCCTAAAATAATACTCTAAACCAGAGTCGAACCGACATGCTTCCAGATGCGCATTAGCGACTAACGCGTCTTTGAATTCCTTTGTGTAAGGTTTGTAGTTTTATATTTAAAATATTTATCTTTGTTTATCAAGCACAAGCGATTTGATTATTTAAGGGTGATCTATTAGGTGACCTCAAATTGAATAGAAATACAAAGCATTGATTTACAGCGGACGTTGGACAGATTATTGTTCCCTAACTCTCCGCCAAGTATTATTCAATTAGGATCAAAAGCGCTGTAAATAAATGATTTACGGCGTTTTTTGTTTTTAGTCCTCACCATGTATTGGTTCTTAAATTAACCACTGTCCTCTTCCGCTTCATTTTCTGCTTCTTCGGCAAGCCAACTCCAACTGGTGCAACGCCTGTCTAAATTGTTGATCTTTTCGAGTTGCTCGGGCGCGCCGCCAATGCACTGCTCCAGGTCGTTTAGCAGTGAGAATACCTGGTAACTTGTTATCGGAGTGGACGGCTCAATCGGCGGTAACTCCCAGTATTCCGGCTTCTTTTTATTTTCTTCCATTCCTCGGATTTTCTGTTTTTAATGCTTGACAACTTTTGTATTATTATGTATAAGTTTCTGTTGAGAGGTGTTATTTTGGACCACGCAGACGATTTTAGTCAAAACTGGCGCATTCAAGGCGAGAATAATCGACCTTTGGATGAAACGACAATTGATCAATTTATAGCCACACATGGACGTGAGCAAGCGATAGGGTACATACGTGCAATTCAAGATTTTGTGAATGAACTCGAATATGGACTTTTTGATACAAGACCTGAATTCGGCACGAGCCGAAAACCACTCACTCGAGTGAGAAATAACTTTGAAAAACTTTATCTTCATAAATCAAATTTTTTATCGTATGTAAACGAGAATCAGATACTCAATCCCGATCCTCAACCAGATTGATTACGATGCAAAATTGATATGATAAGAACGTTTTAAAGTCTTTTGGAATTTCCAATAATAAAATTGGAAAATTCTATATTTATTTGAACTTATATCTATCCAATTATGGACATACCCAACCTTATCTATAGGAAGTTTTACAATGCGATTAAAACTGAATTTTTGAAACATTTGAGTGAGCCGAGGCGTAAGGCAGTACAAAATCGCGACAATGTAATATGGTATGAATTAGTTCCGAATACAACAACTCAATATGTAATAGCCAAGTTGTTTGCGCCTATCAATATTTCGCCGAAATATTGATACAATAAATTTTTAGATTCAACAAAAGACGATGTAGAATTTGTGACACTAAAAGATGATATTTTTTTTAGAGCGTGTTATAAACTTTTACAATTACGGAGACCGGGACAGTTAAATTCATGGAGTGCATTAGAGCCGATAGAAAGATGCCAATTAATGTTACAGCTATATTTGGAAGCTTATGAACCTGTTTTGTTTTCTACTTTTCCTGAATTAAAGGTTTTCGATAGGTTAACCGGTAAGTTCGGCGTCGTCTTACAGCAAAATTCTCCTGATACCTTAATCTCAGCAGACGAAAACGCTCAAGATTCTAATAAAACCAGTGTAATTCCTGATGATATTTTATTAAATACAAATGAAATGCTTGCGGTTGTAACGAAATACATGTCGTTACTATCCAATGGAAAGTATATAGAAGCTTTTGAAATGCTAAGTTTAAATACTCGACAACGCGATTGGAATAATAATCCGTTAGATTTCGCGGCACAGTATCACTTCACATTTGAAATTAATCTTCTCAGCATCTCTCAAGTTCGCGCACGGTTTGATAGTTATCATCAGCGGCCAGAAGCCTATTGTTTTGTTGGGTATGAACAAAACGTTTTATCACGGACATCTGATGAATTAAAAAGATTGTTATTTGAGGACCATAAAATAGAGTTAATCGTTGAATTTGCGAAAGATGTTAATTCATTCATTAGATTGGCTGAACAAAGTGGCATTAACGGGTTAAAAGATTTGTCTATTAGAAGTTTATTTAGTGTTGAATTCGTGGATCTATTACTGAATTTTGCAAAATCTAATAGAGCAGAATATAAAGCACTTTTCCCCAAAGATTTTGAGTTGACCGTTCATCAATTCGTCGAATTAGATTTATCGTATGAAAACGGCGAGTGGTGGATAGAGGATCATATACCATTTAATGCAGGTTATTATTTTGAGAACGGCTTTGAGAATGATCGCTCAATGCGGATTTAAATAAGTTTAAATGAAATTTGTGTAAGTCAATCTAACAAAAAGCCCCTAAGTATCAAAAAAAAGAACACTCGCTAATATAGAGAATTGGTATTCACGTGGATTATTTTCGTACCTATTTCGTACCAAAACAAAAAAGCAGCCACATTATTCATGTAACTGCTTCATTTTCAGTGCGCCCACCTGGGCTCGAACCAGGGACCAAAAGATTATGAGTCTTTCGGGGTAACCACTTTACAGTGGGGCAAAAAGTAAGTTTCTGACTTACAGAGGCTAATTTAAGACTATTTTTCGATTTGGTCAAGAATGGTCTGTGAAGTATTTGTGAAGAATTGTAATTTTTCAAATGCCTTAAACGATTTCAAAATCACAAATCAATCTTAGAAAGATCACTCCCTTAACTGCATTTTTTCAATCAATTTTTCAACTCTTCGATAGCGCGCCTCCTTCTCCTTCATATTATCGCGTCCAATTAGGTGAAGAATTTCGAAATGATGTCTACCTAATATTATGTTTACATCCTTTTGCATTTCCTCCCCAGTTTTAAGGTCAATTGCATAGGTCTTATTGATGTCTGGGCCCTGATAGTCTGAGTTTAGCCGGATCAAAACGTTTTGCATATTGAATAATTCCACGTACGCATATAATACACGTTTACTTTTATCTCCTCTCAAGTGTATGATATGAGAAACCTCATTTTCTCCAAGATTATGAATTTCGTACCGTTCCGGCCTGACGTAAAAGAAATATGCCATTTCATTTGGAGCTTCTTTTCTTATTACGCTAATAGCCCGTTGAACCCACTCGATTTCATATCCCAATTTTATGTAGAAATTGACCGCAATTTTAATTACCGATCTAAAGAAGTCTTCCCCTCCGAACCCAATATCAAACTCTTCATTAGATAGCGAATTCTGAATTTTATAATACTCACCAGCAGGCTTTTCCTCATAGTATCTTTCTGAAGATATTGAGTATTTCTTTTTTAGCTGTGCTTTCTTTTCCTCTATGAACTCCTTAAATTGGGAATCCTCCACAAATTCTGTAATTTTTCTACCATCGGGTAATATCGTAGTCAGCTTGGAATGAGGTCTAAGCCCTTTACCTACTATCTTAAAATCGCCTTCAGAACTTTTCATGGCGACGGCTATATTCTTTCGTTCCCTCTGCCTGCTGATCCCCAAAAGGTCTGTAAAATTTTCAAGCTGGTCATTTAAGACTTGATCGATGCCACTGCCAAAAAGATTGTTACAAGCAATACATAAAAGGCCTCTTGTTTTCCACCTTCCCCCAATACTATTGTTAATGATATGCTCAAGGCTATTATTAGTACCGTCGAATCGCACACCGCAGCTATAACAACTATCCATTTGGTAAATTCCTTTTTTAATAAAGATCGCACTAATTGCTATATGATAAAAATGACTCCATTTATTTAATTTTATCATTTACTAAACATCACAATATTTTATGAAGGGATTGAACCGAGTTGTCTTTTTTTCTAAGCAAGATCTAATGGGACATACAATGCTCCAGAAAGCAGAAAGACTGTTGGAAAGCGACCTTGATCTTAAGATATTGGATCTGAATAGCCTTTTAGAGTTTCATCATATTCAGGAGTATTTTGAAAGCGGGCTATTTCTCCACAGTTGGTCCGCTGAACAAAAAAGCAAATATTCATCGATAGTAAAAACAGCGATCGCTCAGTTACGGGTCTATTTTTTTCAATTGGCTCCTGATCGTTTTAAGGAAGAAATTGCGAATCTTGAATACGACAATAGAGAGAATTTTTGGGTACTCTTCAGATATTTTGAGTTATACAAAAAAATTGATCGCGATATTTTCGTTCAACTTTTGGGTATTTTTCCAAACCATATTCGATATATCCTACCATTAAAACAGATCGTAGACCATTATAATCATGAGATCAGGACATTTTTAATGGATTACGAGGAGAGTGCAGAATTATTACTTTCTCATTATGAGCAAAAGCATGATCATGAACCCAATAATTATAATTTCCCCAAAAGTCTAACGGATGCTGACAAAGTTGACATCATTGATGCTTACCTGGATTCTGCCGATTCAAATCTAAATTATATTGAATTGGCAAAGCACGCCAAGTACTTGAAGCTTCCCCCAAAAACAATATTAAAAGCCCATAACAAAGCTGACGACATTAAGGAGCTATTCCTTAATGATGAAAATAGCATAAGTGTAAAGATCAGTGCAAGCCTGGTCGATAACCAGGAGGAGCCGGTTGTTGTCACACATGATGAGGAAGAAGGCACAACTTATACTTACAGTCGAAAGTATTTTAACTGCTTACAAACACAATTTGAGCTATTCTCAGTCTTTTCAGATCTGTTTTTTTATACAAACGATGAGGAACTGATCGAACTGGTTAATAAAGATTCTCAAATGGATACCCTTGAAAAGGTATTTATGCAATCCAAAAGCGAGTACCATACGGGAATGATTTTTGCCCGTAAAGACATGATCTCGCTTGCGCAACTGGGGATATTCATCCACTATTTAAAAGAGCGTAAACTTTCTATTGAAAATATTTTGCAGGGGTTTGTAATAACTTTTTTCAAAGAGAAATGTAAAGTGGAAAATTTGACCTTTCACGCACCTTCGGCCGATTTGAACGCCTTTGAAAAGATCAGGTTGTTCGCACCAGAAATGGAATACTTGCTGAAGCAATATAAAAATTTGGCATCTGAAGGCAACATCGATCATGATCTGCTTCAGGTAGATTCCAACCCGATAAATTACAGCGACCTTAAAAGCCTTATAAAGCAAAAATATGTGACCTCTGACCACCAAGTTATCAGAATGATCGGTCACCTATTCTTCGATAAGAACAGCATATTAGCGGAAAGAAAAAAAGGTTCAAAACAACGGTCAAATCTATTTCAATCCTTTAGAAAAGATAGATTAAAAAAGTCCGATTTTGAAAGCTATCAGATCGATCACTTGGATCATCTTATCTCAGACGGTTTTTTAAAAGTTAATGACATGGGTGAGTTGATAATGACCGATCCTATCCTAATTTGGGTTTCCGGTAAAATTTGGGAAAATGGAAGCATAAATTATGGGCATGTTGTACCGGTTATTCAGCAAGAGATCGACCGAATGATCTCCAATGGTTTCCTCCTAACCTCAGACAGTTTATTTACTAAGGAAGAAGTCAGCTATATCAATTACTACCTTAACAAGAAAGAATTCACTAATGGCAAAGATCTGAGGAACAAATATCTTCACGGCTCGAACAATAGAGATAGTGCAAAACAAGAGATGGACTACCTTTATTTTTTAAGGACGACAATTCTGATCTTATTAAAGTTAAAGGATGATTTGGAACAGTATAGTGTATTATGCTGACTTCTTTAACATCCAATACTTTTTACTCTTCAACAGGTATTTTCGATTTACTCAGTTCGGAATTTAACTTATGGCCTAAAGACTCATGATCTTCAACAAAATTTCAATTAGGGCAATCACAATACTTGCCCACTTCCTGATCGTTTCAAAGTTTGTTTTTTTTAATTTTTTCATACCAGCAAATCACCATGGTAATATGATGGTAACTAACAGGTAATTCCCTAAAACCAATATTACCGGATTACTGGTGACCTGTATCTGCTTTGTATGTTTTGGGCTCTGTAGAAAATTTTATCTTGGTAGTGGTTTTCTCAGTATTGTCGAACTGGCTAAAAACGGCATGAAGGAAATCGATCATCGACATTTTTATTTTTCTTGTGCCGTAAAGTGATTTATGGATCAGATAATAAGAGTAGCGGATATATTCGATGGGGATCTCAAGCTGTGGAAGCCTTTTTGTTATGACCGGAACATTTTCAGTTTCAAGATAGGCCACAGTGTAACTCAATAACAATTGGTAATCATCTTCCTTCATGATCTTTCGACCGGCATGATTAAAGCCGGACATATACCTGAGTATTTCTTCCATGACCAGCTTTTTATCCTCAAGGGTTTTTCCTTCATTAATTATTGATGCTGCATAGGCTTGCCCGGATCTTAACTGATCGAGCATCTGGATTCTTTTACCTTCACTTACACACTTCTCAATAAATTGTGTGTCTAAATAGTAGGCTGTGGTTATTTCGTCCATTGCCGGCATTTTTTGGCGAAAATCCGTTAGCGTATTCACGATATACGCCATTTTTTCATTCGTGGATGTCAGCTTATTGACCTCTTGTTTTAAAATATCAAAATCAAATTCCCAGCGGTGGTTAATAATATCTTCATCCTGATCATATGGCTTTAAAATATGCCTGTAATCAACAATTTGCATAAATGGTATCCTTAAATCCGCAAATTCCGGATGGTGACTCAACGCACCTAACAGACGGTCAATAATGACCACATGGTCATCCTCTAATAGTCGATATTTTTCGGGAAATGATTTCAGCAGGTTAAGGCAGGCAAATGGTTTATCCCTATTCTGAAGTACAAAATGATACGCCTCGTGTACCGCAGCAACAAAGGTTTCAAAACTTATTTGACAATGTGGCTTCTTATGTCCTGTAAATTCAAAATACCATCCCTGTGCATTAACATTAAAATGCGGGTCATTACTTCCAAGGTATTGGTCAAGGTCGATCTCACTCATTTTTGATGATTACGGTTCATGAGGTGAATGTATTGAAATAATTATTTACCGCCAATTCGCTTTTTTAAGCCCACATTAAGTTTGTCAAAGGAAAGGTCCCTACGCATTTCATTGACAATGGCATCAAAATAATCGTTTGTTTTTTCCTCAAATTCCTCGACCTTTCCGCCCGTAGCCATTTCCTCCAGAAATTCCTCATGGTCTAACAGGTCGAAATAATCATAGATCTTTTCCAAAATACTATCTGGCACCACTAAAGATTGTTCGTAGATCGTATCCTCCAGCTTATAATAGCTTTCGTCCAGTTGACCGTTTAACTCTTCTTTGGCCGACTTTATATTTCCGCCCTCTGACCGGATGTCCTCAAATTCATTGGAACATTCAATAAATGTCGCTGCTGTTTCGTTCAATACTTTGATCAGCACTTGGTATGCCTTGATCTTTTCTTCAAATATTTTATTTTCATTAGGAAGTTTTCTGCTCATCCAATAGTTCAAAAAACCGAGGATAAACGCACAGACCGCTATGAAAGTACTGATACAACTTAGCAGTAATGGGTAGTTCATGATGCGATGGAGTTTAGTTGAGTTAAAGGAATGAAGATAACTAAATCACCGTAATTCCTTGTTATTCTTTTGAACCGAACCGGTACAGCAGGTATACAAGCGCAGGAAGGATCAATACACTGCCGCCAAGCAATGCCGTAGCAAGGACGGTTATGGTCCTTTCCGGCGCGTGTTCTTCCAAGAGCGATAAAGTGGAGCCGTCTTTGAGCAATAATATACCGGGATAATGGCTATGTGTCGCGGCCACTAAGATGAAAAACAGGAATCCACCTGCGGCCAATCGCATTTGTATGATCTTTCCTCGGTTAAGGGCTATCCATAACATCACAAGGCTGACCATACTGCCGCAGGTCATGACCTGCTGTAAGGTGCCAGCCCACAGAAATCCGGCTAAGGGTAATTGGCGGTGCGCGGCGATCATCAGCGCGGCGATACCCCATCCCAGTAGACTGATGGAAAACAACCTGATCCTGCGGACCAGGTACCGCCGCTCATTGTTTTCGCTTACCACCCCGATAAGGTAGATGGCGGCAAGAAGGCCGCAAAGGCATACGGTAGCAAACCCAACACAGACTGAGAACCAATTCAGCCAGCCATCAAGATAGGCAGACCGGAAATCTGATGACCCGGGATCGATCGTGCCACCAACGGCACTGCCAATAATGATCCCGAGGAACAGCGGAGTTATAAAACTGGAGTAAATAAAGATGCGGTCATAGACCCTTTGCATCTGGTCATGAACGGCATCATAGTTTCTGAAAGTAAATGCAGTACCCCTGGCAATGATACCGAATAACATGATGACCAAGGGTATGTGCAGGTGTATGGAAACGGTATAATATACCGATGGAAAACCAACAAAAAGGATCACAACGGCAATGATCAGCCACATATGGTTCGCTTCCCAGATCGGCCCTATGGCACGGTAGGCCGCTTGTTGGATACCTTTACGATGCCGCCCTCGTGCGAACAATTCAAGGATACCTGCGCCGAAATCAGCACCTCCCATCAGCAGGTAGACCAGTAGTGATGACCATAAAAATATAATGATGACTGTTAACATAGCTTATTGGTTTTGATCATATAATTCCGGGACCATTCTGATCTGTCGCAACAAAAGGAAGATCACGGCGATGCTCAGCGTAAAATAGACCAGTGTGAACAGGTAAAAGGAATAGCTTATTCCCGGCATCGGGGTTACCGCGTCCTTTGTGCGCATGATCCCCTGAATGATCCATGGCTGACGGCCAACCTCTGTAACCGTCCAGCCGGCCTCTACGGCGATGAAACCCGCCGGGGTGGCCAGTACGAACAGCCACCTGAACCACTTTCGGGATAGCCAGCTTCGTTTTTTCCAGATCGCTATCAGGTACAGAACGGCAAGGCCTGCCATGAACATCCCCAAACCGACCATGATCTGGAATGCGTAATGGACAATCGGAACAGGCGGTTTATTTGCAGGTGCGATCTTATCAAGACCGGTAACGGTGCCTTTGGTATTTCCATAGACCATCAGGCTGAGCATACCGGGCACCTTCAGGGCATAGTTCACTGCTTCTTTCTTTTCGTCCGGTATCCCGCCGATGATCAGTGAGGCATTTGATTCCGTTTTGAAGTGAGCTTCCATTGCCGCCAACTTGGCGGGTTGGTTCTTAGCAACGAATTTCGCGGAAATATCGCCGCTGAAAGGCTGGATCAAAGCTGCGACGATGGCAAAGACGATCGATATCCTGAAGGCTGTCAAATGAAATTCGGTATTCTTGTTCTTCAGCAGCATCAGGGCATGGATACCGGCAACAGCAAATCCTGTTGCCGCGAATGCCGCTATCGCCATGTGCAGGGCTTGTGAGAACCAGCCGGGATTGAACATCGCAGCCAGCGGATCGATCTCACCAAAAATGCCGTTATGATAGGTGAAGCCCGCGGGCGAGTTCATCCAGCTGTTCGCGGATACGACGAGCACGCCTGACAATATACCTGTCAGGCCCACAACGATGCCGGTGAACCAATGGAACCAGGCATTCAGCCTTTTCCAGCCATAAAGGAAAAATCCCAATGCGATCGCTTCTATAAAGAACGCGGTACCTTCCAGTGAAAATGGCATCCCGATGATCGGCCCCGCATACTTCATGAATCCCGGCCATAACAAACCAAGCTCAAACGATAACGCAGTTCCTGAAACCGCCCCGGTAGCAAAGAAAATAGCGACGCCCTTGCTCCAGGCTTTAGCTACATTACGGTAGCGTACCTCCCCGGTACGGAGAAATTTGTAGTGGGCGGTCGCCATGAAGAACGGCATAACCATTCCGATACAGGAAAAAACAATATGGAAGCCCAATGATAAGGCCATTTGTGATCGTGCAGCTATAAGATCGTTCATAAGGAAGATTTGATTTCAGCTTGATACCGTCAAAGCTATGCTGCTGCGGTTCGCATGGCCTTTGGGTTTCAAATAAACCGCTTTGAAAATCAATCTGTACCGACAGTGGGATAGCCTCTGGTCAATCGTTTTCAGAACTTATGTTCTCCTTGATTTCAACAGGCTTTTATTTGAAAGTAAAAGTTAGCCGAGAGCCTTTTGGCTGACCTTTGGTATCGAACGACCGGGGTTTATCCGGCTTCAAATTTACATTCATATCTGCCATGCAAAAACTAATTAGTTCTTTCCTGTTCATGATCGCACTGATCTTCGCAAATGCACGCGCAGATGCTCAAAACACTGTCATTACGGGTGTGATCACTGATGCTGCTGATAAACAACCAATACCAAATGCGAGTATTGCCGTGGTCGGCTCCAGCCAGGGAACGAGTTCCTCCGTCGACGGAAGATTCAGGCTGGTACTAAGCGGAAGCTATACCCAGGTGCGGGTTAGTTCCGTTGGTTATGGTGAACAACTAAAGAACTTTCTGCCGGGCCGGGAACAGGCCCTGAACTTTGTCCTCCGCGCTTCCTCTCAACAGTTACAGGTAGTGACCGTTCATTCAGGTAAAAAGAAAAAGTATACGAACAAGAATAATCCGGCAGTTGAACTGATCCGCAAGGTGATCGCCCATAAGCCGGAGAACAGGCCGGAGAGTTACCCTTACCAGCAATACACTTCCTATGAGAAGATGATCTTTTCGCTCAGTAATCTTTCTGAAAAGTTCATGCACAAAAAGATCTTCAAGAATTACCAGTTCCTGTTCCGGGAACAGGATTCTACCGCTATTGGCGGCAAGAATCTGCTTCCCCTGTATATGGAGGAAAAGCTTTCCGATAACTTTATCAGTAAACAGCCTGAGCGGAAAAAGCAGGTCGTGCGGGCGACCAAGCAGGTCAAGTATGATGAGAATTTCGTGGACAACCAGGGATTGCAAAGCTACTTCAACCGGATGTACCAGGATATCGATATCTATGACAACAATATCAGTTTATTGAGCAACCAGTTGCTCAGCCCGATATCTGATAACGCGCCGGGTGCTTATAAGTTCTTTATCACAGATACCATCAGGAATCAGACACCGCAGCTGATCGAACTGAGCTTTACCCCGAGGAATACGACCGATATGCTCTTTGAAGGGCGGATCTACATCACCCTTGACGGGCATTATGCGGTCGAGCATGCCGTGCTAAGCGCTAATAAAAACATTAACCTGAACTTCATCAGGCGGATGGAGACCATCCTGAAGTTCGACCGTTCGGCAGATGGTAAATATTACCTGAGTAACAGCGACCTGAAGATCGACTTTGGTATCAATAAGCAGAAAGGCGGCGGCATATTCGGTGAACGGAATGTCGTGATCAATGACTTTCGCATCGCTCCGCCCAAACCCATCTCGTTCTTCGACGGCAAGGATGTGGTCGTTGAACAGGGCGCGGATGAAAAAAGTGATGATTTCTGGGTTAAGAACCGCCTGGATACCCTCAAACAGGCCGAGGCTGATATTTACAAGAATATCGATAGCCTGCAAACCATTCCTTCCTTCAAACGGACGATGGACATTGCCACATTATTACTGGCGGGGTACAAAAAATTCAACTGGTTCGAGGTCGGCCCTGTGAATACCTTCTATAGCTTCAATCCTGTCGAGGGCTTCCGCCTCAGGCTCGGCGGTCGGACGACCACCGACCTCAGTAAACGCTATTATTTTGAAACATATGCCGCGTATGGCTTCAAGGACGAAAGGATGAAGTATTTCCTGAGTGCCACTTATTCCATCAACGATAAATCTATCTATAAATTCCCGCAGCACTATGTCAGGGCCAGCTTTCAGCACGATACCAAAATACCCGGGCAGGAATTGCAATTCGTACAGGAGGATAACTTTCTTTTATCCTTTAAGCGCGGTGAGAATAACCTCTGGCTGTATAACGACATCTTCAGGCTGGATTATGTACAGGAATATGAGAACCACCTTTCTTTCCGGTTGGGCTTTAAAAAATGGGATCAGAACCCGGCGGGCGAGCTGCGCTTTATTGACGGCGCGAATAATCCGGTGAACGATGTAAGGACCTCGGAGGTATCCGCTGAACTGCGATATGCCCCGAATGAGAAATTTTACCAGGGTAAGCTTTACCGGACCCCCATCATCGATAAATACCCGATCATCACGCTACGGTATAACCAGGGTATCAAAGACCTTTTCGGCGGCGATCATAATTACCAGAATATCACCCTTAACCTGAACAAACGTTTCTACCTCGGCCGTTTGGGCTATACCGATGTGGTAACTGAAGGTAGTCAACTGTTCGGAACCGCACCGTTCCCCTTGCTGGATATCCATCGTGCGAATCAAAGCTATGCTTTCCAGTTCCAGTCCTATAACCTGATGAACTTCCTGGAGTTCGTGAGCGATCATTACGCCGCGATCAGCGTAGACCACCATTTTAACGGTTTGATCTTTAACCGCGTACCCTTGCTGAAAGAACTTAAATGGCGTGAGGTCATCAATGTGAAAGGACTTTGGGGCGGCGTCCGCGCGGAAAATGATCCCTCGAACAACATAGGCCTGTTGCAATTTCCGAGGACAAGCACGGGTGCTCCGGTAACCTATGCACTGGACCGCGACCCGTACGTGGAAGGCAGTGTCGGGGTAGCCAATATCTTCAAATTACTCAGGGTGGACTACGTGAGGCGGTTCACTTACCTCGATCACCCGGGTATCGCCAAAAGCGGTATCAGGTTTTACGTAAAATTCGATTTCTGATGAATACCTTACCTGAAAATGATCAAAGCAAAAGCGAACTGCACGTTGGTGGGGCCACATGCATCGGGCATGGCGAATTCTCGGTCACCAGGCTGGTCGACTACCTGAATACGCAATGTAAAAATGCAAAGGGACTTGCCCGCAAATTGTACCAGGAGTCGATCCGCGCATTTGATAAGTTACCGAAGGACGCGGCCGTTCCTACAGTACTTGAACTCGCCGATCAGACCCTTTTCACAGGTGATGATGCCCTGACAGATATGGGACGTGTCCTGCTTTCGCCATGTGCTACCCAGGAACATTACTTTAACTGGTCAACATTTAAATATGCGGCGGACAGGCAGGTGACCCTAAAGATAGAACAGGAGATTGCCCTGCTGTTTGCTTCCGGCCATGAATTCATGGAAAGTATCATTTACCATACCCTCTGGCAAAGTTATCTTACCACGCCAAGCCCTATATCGACCAATACCTACATCCGTGTTCTTACAGACCAAGGACGTACACTATATTTTGCGGTGGCCTCCGAAGGCAGGTTCGCCGAGGCGGTAACCGCCACCGCCGTTGAGGAAATGGTTCGCCTCCTTACGGACGCGGACGATCGCTCTGTGGACCAGGGATCGCTGGTCCACTTGCTTAAAGCGGCGATCCCCATAGATCAGATCAGGCTCCGGGGATTTTTCACCTGGAAGATCAGCGACCATTCTGTTGAACATTTGTTGAAGTCCATTACCCAGCAGGCTGTGGTCAGCAATAACGAGCAGGACAATATCCAGGCCATCGCCGAGGTCAGAGAAGTTCTTGACCTGTTAAGCGGAGACCGGCATTTCCAATATGGCTTTTACCCGATGCTCCGTTTGAATGGCAGTTATATATTTGATGATCCCCGGAAAGCTACCGCCGTTCATCCCGGTCCATTGGTGGACGGTCAGCAACAGGCTGAATTGTTCGGCTTCCTTGAACAGGTGTTCAGGCACCGGAAAGACCTGATCTATCTTCGGGATATTGCTGAGCGCACTTCGACGTACGCATACCTGAGAAGTTTGCAGAGCCAGGGTGTCTGCGCTTACGCGCTTTTACCTGTCCTCTATATGGGGGAATTTGTAGGCGCATTGGAGATCCTGGCAGACCGGGACAATCCCCTGCAAAAGGTCAACCTGTTCAGGATTGAAAACTTCTTACCGGTACTCGGCCTGCTTTACAAACGCAGCGTTGATCGTTTTAATGATTCGCTTGACCGCGTGATCCGGGACCAGTTCACCTCCCTTCAGGAAGCGGTTCAATGGCGCTTCAATGAAGCGGCCCTGAATTTTATCAGGACCGATGATCCTCACGCGGAGCCGGAAGAGATCAGCTTCGACCAGGTGTACCCGCTATACGCGGCCATAGATATCAGAAATTCTACTGTCAACAGGAATACGGCCTTGTCGGAGGATTGCCACCGCCAACTGGAAGCAATGACAGTTATCCTGGATACCTGTTTCAGGGCGACCGGTTTTAGCCTGCTGAAGGAAAAGAGTTTCCTTTGCAGGGAATGGACGCAAAGGGTGAACGCTGATGCGGATACCCTGCACAGCGGAGAACTTGCCTATTTCCTCGAAACGGAAATGGTCCGGTTCTTTGAAGGTTTACGGGGGGCTTGTCCTGGTCAATACGAGGTTATCGCGGAACTCCTGAGCGAATTAAAATTACCGGGAAGCGGCAAATATGGCGCAAGCCAACGTAAGCTGGAGCGTTCCATGACCACGGTGATCGCTGCGGTGAACAAAAAGGTGGACCAGCTAAAGAACGATGCACTGGAACATTTCCCGGCTTTCTTTGAAAAGTTCCGTACAGACGGTGTGGAGTATGATATTTATATCGGTCAGTCCATCGCTCCTGAAAGGCCATTTGACCAGATGTATATCCAAAACCTCCGCTTGCTCCAATTACTGAACCTGGTCAGCATAGCATTGGAAGTGGATGAACTCCGGCCGGCGCTGGAATACCCGATCGAGATCACCCAACTTATTTTTGTTCACCCTTATAATATCGATATCCGTTTCCGGCGCGATGAGCGGCGCTTCGATGTAGAGGGCGCGTACAATATCCGGTACCATATCCTGAAAAAAAGGATTGATAAGGCGGTCATCAAAGGCAGCAGTGAGCGGTTGACCTGTCCCGGTAAGATCGCGCTGGTCTATTTTTCACAAAAAGATCTTGATGAGTTCCTGGTCCATATCCGTTTCCTGCAGGCCGAAGGAGGGATAGCGGATCAGCTGGAATACCTGGAATTAGAGGCGATGCAAGGTGTGGTCGGACTTAAGGCCATACGCCTGACCATAAACCAGCAGTAAAAGCCTTGATTTCTAAAGGTTTCTGTTGGTTTTTGAAAGTTCATCCGCAACCGTATTCCTGACCTTTATACAAACAAAACCATAAAGCTATGTACCTGATCATTTTAATTTCAACAAGGCTGGTATCAGCCGCCTGCGTCAGCATTATCCTGTATGCCGGGATCTGTGGAAGTGAGCCGGTCCGTGAAGATAACAGCTGGTTATGACACCGTTGTTTTTCAAAGGGTTTCAATTGATTTTCAAAGAGTAGGCGGTGAATGCAGCGATAAGTTTGTAAAACTGAACACACTTATTTAAACAAAAAAAACAGCAATATGTCACAGAACAGCCAGTACCAACATTCGATCGAGATCGTTGAAAAGATCGGCAAGATCTTAGGGTATTTTCCCGGCTACCGTTCGCTGCACGCGGACGGGCGCTTTTTTAAAGGATATTTCAAGGGTAATGTAGCCGCCAGGGATTATACGAGAGCACTCTTCCTCCAGGGGGAAGAGATACCCGTTTCCGTAAGGTTCTCTAAAGGTGGAGGTGATCCCTATGCCAATTTTAGTGCGACCGTAGGTATGGCCGTGCGGTTCTATATGCCCAAAGGGATGGTCAGCAACCTGGTGATGCTTAGCCAGAAACTGTTTATCGCCAATACCGTGGAGCAATTCCTGGCACTTTTGGAAGCCGGACTGCCAACGGAACCCGGAGGGCCGGTGAACAAGGCAGGATTGCAGGCCTTCCTTGCCAGTAACCTGAACAGTGCGAAAGTATTCAAGATGCGGGCCGAAAGCCTCGCCCCGGTAAGTTTCGCACATACCGAATTTAACTCCGTTCATGCTTTCCTGTTCCGTGATGCTGCGGATGAAGTGACCCCGGGCCGTTTACATTGGGTACCGGTTGCCGGCATCAAAGGGCAGCCCGTGGAGGTTCTGAGCGCCATGGCAGGCGATGTCCTGTTCACCGAACTGGCTTCACGACTCAGCCGTGGAACGGCCGAATTTGACCTGGTACTTGAACTCGCAGAGGATGGTGATCCCCTTAATGATGCCACCGCGCTATGGCCGGAAGACCGTAAACGCGTGGTCATTGGGAGGTTGACACTAACCGATACCCTGAAGGAAGATGACCTGACCGATAAGGTGATGAACCATGATCCGTCGCAGCTTACCGATGGTATCGATCCGACAGATGACCCGATACTGCAAATACGGCGCGGTGTTTACGAGGTTTCTGCTGCGCAGCGTAGCAGCGTCGGCCGTGGAGCATGTCCATTTGCCCACTAATACCGGTTCATAACAGATAATGCCCCGTTCCCTGAATGGGTTTGGTAATCTAAATTAACAGAAGTTTAATGAAACGAATTGTCATTGTTGGCGGCGGTTTCGGTGGTATCAGCGTGATGAAGGGCCTCGCCGGTTCCGGGGAGTTCAGGGTCACGCTCGTTGACCGCAATAACTATAATTTTTTTCCGCCATTGCTTTATCAGCTGGCGACGGGTTTTCTTGAGGTGGCCAATATCAGTTATCCCTTTCGGAAACTGATGCGCAAAATGCGTAACAGCCGGTTCCATATGGGGGAAGTGACAGGCGTGGATACCCAAAAGAACCTGTTGCTCCTTGAAGACGGGATGCTTCCCTATGATGTCTTAATCTTCGCGGTGGGCGCATCCACCAATTATTTCGGGATGGAAAATGTCAGGGCGCATGCCATGCCGATGAAAACGGTCAATGATGCCCTTGAGCTCAAGAACCATCTGCTACTACAAATGGAAGAGGCATCCAAGATCACAGAGATCTCGCAACGCCGGAAGTTCCTGAATATCGTTGTGGCCGGAGGTGGTCCGACAGGCGTCGAGGTTTCAGGAATGCTTGCCGATATCAGGCACTCGGTCTTCCCCAAGGATTACCCGGAAATGGCCGCTCTGGATAGCGAGGCCGGTATCTACCTCGTTGACGGAACGGACGCGGTATTGAAACCCATGAGTCAGCGATCACAGCAGGATACGCTAAAGAACCTGACCGACATGGGCATCAAGGTAAAGTTGCAGGTCCAGGTCAAGGATTATGATGGTGAAACGGTCACATTTTCAAATGGGGAAACGATCGTTGCCAAAACACTGGTATGGGCCGCTGGTGTTACCTGCCCGCGTTTCAGCGGCATGCCTGAAACGGCATACGGTCGTGGGAACAGGCTGATGGTCGATGAATATAACCAGGTAAAAGGGCTGGAAAATATCTACGCCATCGGTGATTGCGCCCTGCAACAACACGAAACCCTTTTTCCGAATGGCCACCCGCAGCTCGCCCAACCGGCCATTCAGCAAGGCAGTAACCTCGCCGCAAACCTGAAGAACCAGGAGTCGGGTTCAAAACGCCGCCCTTTTAAATATTGGGATAAAGGTAGTATGGCCATTATCGGCAGGCATAAGGCGGTCGTAGACCTGCCGGGTAACAAGACCCATTTCAGGGGGTTCATCGCCTGGTTCATGTGGCTGTTCGTTCACCTTGTTTCCCTTATCAATACCCGGAACATGATCACCACGCTTTTCAACTGGACCGGTGCGTATTTTTCAAAAGATCAGGCACTGCGAATGATCATACATCCTGAAACCAAAAAGAAGAACAATTAAAAAACGAAGACTATGGAATTAAAAGGAAAAGTCGCCATCATTACCGGTGGCGCAAGCGGCATTGGCCTGGCGCTCGCGGTCAGGTTCATTCATGAAGGCGCTATTGTCGTGATCTCGGATATCAATGAAACAGCACTTGCTGAAAAAGCAGCGCTCATCGGTGCAAAGGGCATACCGGCCAATGTTGCCAAAGAAGAAGATATCAAGGCACTTGTCGAAAAAGCGACCGCTGCATTCGGACGTGTTGATGTATTCGTTTCCAATGCCGGTATCGCGAAGTTCGGCGATGTGTTTTCCACGGAAGCCGAATGGGACCTGCCATGGCAGATCAACCTGATGTCCCATGTTTATGCAGCGAAATATGCACTACCGCAAATGGTGGAACGTGGAAGCGGCTACCTCCTGAATGTCGCTTCGGCAGCCGGGTTATTGGTCGAGTTCCATTCCGCGATGTACAGTACGACCAAACATGCCGCCATAGGTTTGGCCGAATGGCTCGGCTCTGCCTATAAGGATAAAGGTGTTACCGTCAGCGTGCTTTGCCCTGGCCCTGTAAATACGCCAATGGCAGCAGGCGTTGCCGCCATGCAGGAAGATGCGCTGCAACCCGAAGAAGTTGCGGATATGGTCGTAAAGGGAATGGAAGCTGAACAATTTATGATCAACACGCATGAAAAGATCTGGAAACTGTACCAGGTCAAAGGGCAGGATTATGAAAAGTATATGGAACTGCTTGTACAGCGCCGGGCCTACAAACTGGGCCTGGACGAAAAATAAAGAAATACCCCAAAGATCAACATGCTAAGGCGGCCTTCCCAAGCCGCCTTTTTTGGTAATAAAAGGGCCCTGTTCGGCCGATATTTCGAAATATAAAAAAATATTTTCGGCACTTGCCGATATATCGGCAAACTAAAATAGTTGATATTTTAATAAATACCTGTAAATCAACTATATAACGAACGGTACGGTAGTTGGATATGGAGGTGTAAAAACATCGCCATGATCCAATATCAAACCTACCCGAACGATCCAATTGCCGCGGGGCAATTCCCTTTATCAAAACGAACTATAACCCGGGATTTATTTACCGGTGGCATGACCGGAAGACCGTGGCAAGTCCAGGAAGGCGTCACTTTCTGCAGCACATCCCAGATTGCTCAGATGCGTGCATTCCAAGGCTCAGTTAATGGTTTTACGATAATGGTCGAAGCGGAACAGCGGCAAAAAGGCAGTTCCCGGAAGCAAAAAGACCATGGCCGGCGCGTTTGTATCATTCCGCCCGGAACACCGGTGCGTGACGCGATCAATGGCTTGGACGGGCTGCTGATCCATTTCAATGACCAGTTGTTCGCTGATTCATCGGTGGCCAGGACCTGTTTGAACCACAGGAGATCGCTCAAAAAATGTAGTGTGGCCACTTTCCTGCTCTCTGCCTTAGATAGTTTCCGTGTACAACAGATCGTTGGCGCGATCGCCGATGAACTGACCTGTAATCACCCGGAAAGAAATGATATGATCGCCATCAAGATCCTCGAACTGCTGATCCTTTGTGAGAGCATGAACAGCGAAACAGCGGATGAGGAGGAAACATTGGAAACTCACCCGGTCATCGAACAGTTCAACAACCTCCTTGAACGGAATTATACAAGGGAAAGAAGTGTCAGGTATTATGCGGACACACTGGGTATCCATCCCAATCATTTGAATTACCTCGTTAAAAAACATACCCGTTTAAATGCCAAGGAAAGCATCAATAACCGCGTGGTACAACGATCCAAACAATTGCTTGCCCAGTCCGGCCTGATCATTAAGGAGATCGCCTACCAGCTTGGTTTTGAGGACCCCAATAACTTTTCAACATTCTTTCAGAAGTATGCCGGTATCTCACCGGTCGCCTTCAGAAGCGCTTCGGCCTAACCTGATCTCCCAGGGTTCTGATCACCGCGTCCTGATTGCCCCGAAAAGTGGATGGGGAGATCCCGGTATTCCTTGTAAAGTACTGGGAGCAGCTTCTTGCCGAATTAAAACCAAGCGCGTTGGCGATGGCACCTACCGATAACCTGGTCGTGTGCAGCAGCAGCTTCATATCCGTGATCAGTTTATTCCTGATGATCTCCCCGGAATTGCCCATACCGTGCGACCTGAGGATCATATTCAATTGACTGGCCTGCAGATCTAAGGTTCGGTGATAAAAGGTGGACCTATGCTGACGGTGTACATTTTCATCGACCAGGGAAAGGAATTTTTGCAGGACCGGAAAATGCTGGTTATCATGACGTATTAGCCGTTCACGCTCAAATAAACGATCACACTGGATCAGTAATTCGGCTATCTTCAGGGCCATCAGCTCGGTGACCGCACCTTTCGCATGGATCTTTTCCTCATAGATGGCATTCATGATCTCGGCCAATCTTTGGGATTGATTCGTGGTCAGGTACAGGTAAGGCCTCAGTAATGCGGTCAGTACCTTACGCTCGCGGATGATACCCCCTTTATGCAGCAAGGAACTTAATTTTTCAATATCAAAGATGACGGTGTACCCTTGCACATGTGGGAAGTAATACCTGCTGGACTGGGAGGCACGTTTGCCGGCCAGGAAAAGCGTATGGTCCCTGATCTCGAAATAATGGTCAGCTATCGATTTTTCCCCGGCCCCCTTAGTCACCAGGCTGATCCATTGTCCCGATTGCCGGACAGGCGGAAGGTAATTGTTCAGTTGCGGCAAAATGTCTTCCAGCTTGTAAATGGTGATCAGGGGATCGTCCTCATAACCTTTGTCAAGATCAACGATCCCTTCATGAAGATGCCTTTCGAAGGCTGTTCCGCAACGGGT
Source organism: Mucilaginibacter sp. SJ (assembly GCF_028993635.1). Lineage (NCBI taxonomy): Bacteria > Pseudomonadati > Bacteroidota > Sphingobacteriia > Sphingobacteriales > Sphingobacteriaceae > Mucilaginibacter > Mucilaginibacter sp. SJ. The sequence continues at coordinate 658,395 of NZ_CP118631.1, read as the reverse complement.
GATACCTTCCACATGCTTTTTTTTATTTGATCGCTCGCGCATTTCTTCCGGTGTTAGTAGCTTTATTGATCTCCTGAATAATAAACATCTGACTTTTTGATCCCAAGTTTACCCATCCTGGACGTTAATGTGGATGATGGCATTCCCAGTACTTCCGCTGCACCGCCCGGCCCCGAGATCTTACCATTACAGCGGTTCAGTACATTGATGATATAATTACGTTCCATTTCTTCCATGGTCAGTAACCCGTCCACCGTGATAACCGAATTCTTTTGCTCTTTCGTTACCGGCAGGTCGATCTGCTGGATCACCTCGTCCGCGCATAGCAGGACATTTCTTTCCATCAGGTGTTCGAGTTCCCTGATATTCCCCGGCCACTGGTAACGCGCCATCTGATCGGCCGCTATCGCGGAAACACCTTTGACCGACCTGTTCATCAGAACATTGAACTTTTTGATAAAATGTGCGGTCAGCAAAGGGATGTCCTCCCGGCGTTCCCGAAGCGGCGGAAGGACCATCGGAAAAACGTTAAGCCGGTAATACAGGTCCAGGCGGAACCTGCCTTCGGCAACCTCTTTTTCGAGGTTCCGGTTCGTAGCTGTTATCACGCGGACGTTGACCTTGATCGTGTTCGACCCGCCCAGCCTTTCGATCTCTCTTTCCTGTAGAACACGCAGTAATTTTACCTGTACCTCCAGTGAAAGCTCGCCGACCTCATCAAGGAATATCGTGCCTTTGTCCGCCTGCTCGAATTTGCCGATACGCTTATCGATCGCCCCTGTAAATGCTCCTTTTTCATGGCCGAAAAGCTCCGATTCGATCAGGCTGGATGGCAAAGCAGCACAGTTCAGCGTGATGTAGGGTTGCGCTCTTCTGTAAGATAGTTTATGGATACAGGAAGCGATCCTTTCCTTGCCCGTGCCGCTCTCGCCCTGGATCAATACCGTCGAGTCCGTAGGCGCGACTATCCTGATCTTATCCAGTACGGTCATCAGTAAAGGCGATTGCCCGATGATGCCCTCGAAATCTGCCCCGGAACCGGTGAGGTGGTTGGCTACCTGCCCCGGTGCCTTGACCTGCGGCAGGTACTCTTCACGGTCCACGCTAAAAAGGGTGCGCAGGCAAGCTTTGAGGGATACTGCCAGCCTCCCGGCCAGTTCGGTCACCTTTTGGGGATAGGCTTCGGGTTTCGATGAATGAAAGGTCAACAGGTATGGTTGTCCGAAAAGATCGCCTGCCGGTACCTGTAGCGCCGAAAAGGTGCCGGTATGATCACTAAGCAGTTTGATGTAAGGGTTATCCAGCCTGAGCCGCCTGAACTCGTGGCCATTGTAAGCAGTGATCTTTTGCTGAATGGGTACCGCAAAGCTTAGTTTCTTAAGGTCGCTCGTCTGCGCGCCGATCTTCGCCATCAGTTCTCCGGCATCATACAACACGTATTCATCACCACTGTTCCTGATCAGGGTGAACTCCCTGATCTGACCATCACGTTTTCTCTGAGGATAGACCGTCAGTACATCGAATGGGATCATCGGCTGGATCGCCCTGAAAATATCGACCCAACCCTCATTCCCTGCACGCGCGACCATTTTTTCAAGTTTGACCCTGATCGCGGATTCCTGCTGGGCCGCGATGGCCAGGTTCTGCTTATGCTTATGTTCGGCGATGGATAGCATGGTCAACAGGTCCTTTTCCCGGAAGGGCTTGACCAGGAAACCGTAAGGGTCCGTTTCCTTGACCTGCTCCAATACGGCCTGATCGGAGTTGGCGGATATATACAGGAAGCCGATATCCGTCTTTCCTAATTCTTTGGCAATGTCTATCCCGTTCTTTTCGCCTTTAAGGAAAATATCCAGGAGTACCCATTCCGGTTTTTTTTCCCCGATCAGCATCATGGCCTCATCATAGGACTGGGCGATGCCGCAAACCCTGCGGCCTGCCTTCATCAGCATCATTTTAAGATCGTTCGCCACGATATATTCATCTTCTACGATCAGGATCGATGCGGGTTTATGCTTTATGTTATTCATGTCTTCGGTACTTGTGTATTGATCGGATTATCGATGGGGAATTCAAGTATGATCGTCAGCCCCGGTGAGTTACTGATCTTTAGTTTGCCACCAAGCTGCCGGCTCAATCCACGGATGAGGTTCATTCCTAACGATGGACTTTCATCCGGGTCGAAATCATCCGGGATGCCGACACCAGAGTCGGCGATCGACAAAAGCGCCTCAGCTGGGCCAGGCTGTTTTAAACTGATACTGATCGTGCCTCTGCCATCGTCCGGGAATGCGTATTTGATCGAATTGGTGATCGCCTCATTCAGGATCAGGCCGATCGGTACGGCCTGTGATACATCCAGCATGAGGCTCTGAGCATCTACCTGGTAGCTGATCTTACTTTCCGTTTCATAACTGTCCCTCAGATAGGCCACCAGTTCACGGATATAAACGGCCAGATCGATCCCTGAAAGGCTTTCCGACTGATACAGTTTTTGATGGATCAGGGACATGGCATGCATGCGGTGCTGGCTGTTCCTGATCGCGAACAGGGCCTGTTCATCATTCAGAAAAGCGGACTGGGTATTCAGCAGGCTGATCACGATCTGAAGGTTATTTTTTACCCGGTGATGGATCTCTTTCAACAGCCATTCGCGTTCGAGAAGCAGGGTTTTCAGCGAGCTGTTCTGGTCATTGATCTCTTCCTGCTGCCTTTCCAGCCGTTCGTTCGTTCGTTGCTTAGAGCGGTAGCGCCTGTAAATAATGAAGGCGATCAGAATGGCCAGGCAGGTGCCGATCACCGTAATGTTGCGGAGCAATATTTCATTCTTAATTTGACTCTCACTCAGTTTATCCTTTTCCCTCAGCAAGGCGATATCCCTGGAGTTGGTCTGCAACTCACGGTCCTTTTTTTCGGATTCGTAAAGCGCATTCATTTGCCCAAGGTCATGCTTGCTTTTCTGATTCAATAGCGAGTCCTGCCAGAATTTATATTTTTTGAAATGCGCTATAGCTCCCTTAAGGTCACCTTGTGCCGAGTCCGCCCTGAACAGGCAAAGGCTGACCGCCGCCAGCTGTGATATATTCCCCTGCTTTTCGCAGATCTCGGAAACGTCTTTAAGCATCCCCCTGGCCTTCAGGAACTGATTCTCTAAAAGATAATATTGGGCAAGTTTGATGGTGAGGTTAGCATATTTAACATCATGCCTGTCTATTCCTGATAAAAAATCAGCCAGTCTTTTCGCGTAAACAGCGGCATTGTCCATGTCCTTCATCCGGGCATACACATCCATGGATTTAGACCAGAACAGCATCCGGTAGTAAGGGTCCTTTATTTGGTAATTTCGTTCCGTTTGCTGCAGGATCGATAATTGTTTGCGGTACATCGACCTTGCCCGGTATGATTCACTTAAATTCGCAGCGATGACCAGCACACTGCTGGTGTCATGGTAACGCTCCGCTATCCTGAGCGCTTTTTCAAAGAATATACCGGCATGGGAATAGTCCTTTAAGACCTGGTAAGTGATCCCCAACCGGTTATAACTCGTGCTGGTACTGATGCTGGTGTCCCCCTGTGCTTCGATCATCTTGACAGCCTCCAAGCCATATTTCAGCGCATCGTGGCTCATGGATAAGGACATGCAGTTATAACCCAGGAGGTCATACAGGTCACGTATTTCCTTATGCCCGAGAGCCTGGTAAATGTTCAGTGCGGAGGTAAGGAATTTGTAGCTTGCAACGAAATCACCGGTAAGCGTGGTTAGGTCCCCGAGATACTTGAGTGCATCCGCCTGTTTAAGCTTGGTACCGGCCTGGCGATAACGCTCGACAACGACCTTGTACAGTCCGACCTTTTTTTTCAGGTCTTCACCTTCAAGTGTATAATAGGAAGATGCCTCCACAGCCGCATCGGCGAAGGCTTCATGAAACCTGGTCCGTTCAAGAAGTTTATAAGCTTTTTCTGACCATTTATGGCCCTCATTCCTGTCGCCACCCTCGCGGAACACCTGTGATAAAAGCGTCGCGGCCCGGCCTTCTGACCGAAGATCCTTTTCATCCAGGCTCCGGTTAAAGGCTTGTATGGCGTAAGCCCTGGCTTTGGAAAGGTCATTTTTTTGCTCTCCAGGTTTGTTTACCAGCCGGTATGCACTATCCAGCAAGACCTTCACCGTGACCGCCCTTTCCTGGGCGGTCACGGCCTGTCTGATGAACAATAACAGGGTTAAACATATCGGTCCGATCCATTTTCTCATCTTTGGTGATCCATTTAACTGATGTGGGGAAGTTTTGCAACGATCTCGTTCCGCCACGATTCAAGATGTTCTGGCAGCATTAGTTTCGTTCCCAGTTCGGACAAAAGCTCGTCGGTATGAAAACCCGGGCCTGCGGTAGCCAGTTCGACCAATACGCCTCCCGGCTCCCGTACGTACAGGGATTCGTAATACCTGCGGTCAATGATCGCCGAGGGATTGAAACCTGCTGTTTTCAGTGAGTCATAAAAAGCCGTAAGGGTTGCCCGGTCCTGGACCGTAAAAGCGATGTGATGGATACTTCCGCAGGCCGTTAACGCAGGGTCTTCCTGGCCACCGGTCACCCTTAGCCAGCTGTCCTGGCCATTTCTGAAACCTAAGACAGCCTTTTCACCGGAACTTCCTGTTTGGACCATGCCTAACTGGTCCTTAAAAAAATCAACGCTGATCCCCGGTTCAGGTACACGAAGCGAAACACCCCCGATCCTCACCGCGGCGCATTTGTGCTTCTGCGGCAGAAGCCATTCGTTATCCGTACAGTGGATATGAAGTTCCATGCCGTCAGGATCGGACAGGGTCAGCTGACGATCATTATGCCGGGTTATCCCGATCTCCCTCATGATGATAGCTTCCAAAAGTTGCCGGAAAGCCGTTCCGTTCAGGTTAAGGCTCACCGAAACCGCTTCGCCGTGTCCGCGTCTGCCACTTACGGCCCCCGGCCAGTTCATGAAACTCAATAGCGTACCGGGAGCGGCCTGCCCGTCGCCGAAATACAGATGATAGCAATAGGGATCTTCAGGATTGACCGATCGTTTGACCAGCTGTAAACGGATGATCTCCCTGTAAAATCCCGCTGTGGCCTGGGCGGAACCTGCTATAGAGGTAATATGGTGAAAGCCGGACAGAGCTATATCTCCGTTCCCGGCGGGCTCATTCCTGGATATACTCATCGGTAAACGATATACAGGATCTCCAGTAAATTGAGGTATACGCTGAAATAAGTTCCGGCCACCGACCTCCACATCTCTTTGTAAACCTTTGCCGCTGAGGTGTCGGCCGAATGATCTTCTCCCGTCTTTTGCGGGGGTGATTGGAATGTACCTACAGGAATTGTTGTCGAGTTCATAACTGTATGTTTTTATCTGAAAAACATACAGCATGCACAATGCCAATACTATTGCCTTGTAATTCAATGTTTTACAATTTTTTATTAGATATATCTATTGCGATATTCCGAGGATCTCCGATAATTCGGGACTTCTTAAAACACCATGGCGAACTGAATTCCCGCGACACCGTTCGAATACGATGGCATCAGCATAAAACCTGAGCGTTCCTGTTCCGGCTTTTCGCCAGCTACCGGTGACGACTTCCGGTGTTTTTTACTCAAACTGTTCCTGATCACCGGGTAGAGCAAATAAGCGCCTTTGGTGGCAAGGATACCGAAACCCGCGCCGGCCACGACATCACTGAACCAATGATCGGTATGGTATATCCTGAAGATACCGGTGGTCGTAGCGAAGGCATACCCGGCGAAGCTGTACAACCAGGATTGGTCGCCAAGTTCCTGGGCCATGAATTCCGCGCCAGCGAAGGCATTCGCGGTATGACCGGATGGGAAAGAATAGTTATTAGCCCCGTTCGGCCTTAACCGGTGTGTGGCATTCTTCAATCCGAATACACTCAGATTCAGCATCCCCTGGGCAAGCACGTAGATCAGCGTGCGGTCAACAAAGGTGTTCTTTCCGTGGACCCCAACCAGGTTCACGCCATAGGTGATAATGACCGGTGCATATTGCAGGTAATTCTCTGTGACGGGCTTGGGGACGAAGTTATGTTCCTGCGCATTGTCGTTGATAAAATTGTCGAAACGACGTAACGGATGGATATAGAAGGATGATGCACCGTATGCAACAAAAATCGCAGGTGGAAGTAAGGTCCAGGCTTTGCTTCTTAGCCGGGAAACCGTATCCGGTGCCGTAAAAAGATCTTTCCTGATGGTGTCAGCGATATTTACCCGCCTGCTGCTGTCCCTGACCTGCGCTGAAGCCGGGGGTGTGTAGGCGATCAATATTGAACAGGCTATCCAACCTAAGAAAGGTCTGATCATGATCCGGCCCTTTCCTTGTGATAGGCATATACGGCCAGGCTGCTGTCCAGTTGCAGCTCCACCAGCAACAACTTGCTGGCCCCAGACCTGCCGATCAGTTTACCGAATTTTTTCGAAAAACGGGCATAGAGCGCGGCCATGGCCGACTGAATCTTTTTCTCCTTTTTAGGTTTGCTGTTCTTTACCGGGTTTTCTATGGCGGCAGGCTCCCCGGCAAGAGGCGATTTGTTGGCGGTCAGTATTTTCCTTTTCTTATCCTGGAACTCCTGGTAAAGGTCCCAAAATGCTTCACCGGCTTTTTTACCGATCCTGATATGGCTGCCGATCACTGACCGCCTGCTTCTGCCATACAGGGATAATAAGGTCTGCTCTTCTTCTTTTTCTGATATGCCGATGGCAAGGTCGGCCTGCGTTGGCAGCAGGACCGCCCAGTCTGCTTTTTTCATGCGAATGGTGCTAAATGTCGTATTGATCTTTAGATCAAAATACGGTCAAGCGCACCTGAAAAAACTTTGAAAAACAAATAGTACCCTTTGAATTTCCAACCATGTGCTTCATTGGGCCATACCTTTTGAGGAATGCTCCAATGGTCTGTTTCACTGATCGTTGCCGTGGATGATATGCGCCTTCTTAATGCCGAGTTTGGCCATCTTGGAGGTGAGCGTAGAATGAGGGACACCAAGCAGTTCGGCAGCCCCGCCGGGCCCTGAGACCTTACCGCCGCAACGTTGCAATACATTCAGGATGTGGTCCCGTTCATTCTCGGCGATGGTCCTGATCCGGTAGTCATTGACATGCTGCCCGCTTTTTTCTGCCCGTTCCTTTACGGGCAGGTGCATCTCACGGATCGTGGTCCCATTGGTGAGCAGCACGCTTCTTTCAATGAGGTGTTCCAGCTCACGTACATTGCCGGGCCAGTTGTAGGCCATCAGGTCGTCCAGTACCTTGTGGCTGATATTGGAGATCTTTTTACCGGCATTCTTGGCGTACCTGCCGATAAAATGGGTAACCAGCACCGGGATGTCCTCCTTGCGTTCGCGCAGGGCAGGAAGGCTGATCGGCACCACGTTCAAGCGGTAGAACAGGTCACTTCGGAAACGACCGGCCTCAACCTCTTTTTGCAGGTTCCTGTTGGTGGCGGCAATGATCCTTACATCGACCTTTAAGGTTTCCTTACCGCCAAGACGCTCGATCTCTTTTTCCTGAAGCACACGCAATAACTTAGCCTGAAGGTCCAGGGGAAGTTCGCCCACTTCGTCCAGGAACAGCGTACTGCGGTTAGCCAGTTCGAACTTACCGATCCTTCTTTCGATCGCGCCGGTAAAGCTTCCCTTTTCGTGACCGAACAATTCACTTTCGATCAGATTGGCAGGAAGGGCCGCACAGTTCACCTTGACCATTAGTTTTTCCTTTCTCGGGGAGCCGTTATGGATGGCACGGGCGATCAACTCTTTACCCGTTCCTGTTTCTCCAAGGATAAGAACGGTACTTCCGGTAGGCGCTACCTGGGATAACAGGTGATAGACCTTTTTCATTTCGTCTCCGCTACCGATAATATCGTTTCCCTGGCTGCCAACGATCTCCTCCTGTAAATAGAGATTCTCTTCTTCCAGTTGTTGTTTGTATTTCTGGATCTCGGCCAGTTGTTTCCTGTTCTTTTCCATCGCCAGGGCATTCGATAAGGCGATAGCGATCTGTGCCCCAAGGCCCATGATCATACGGACAGCCAAAAGGTGCGGCTGTGTCCAAAGGATGCCGATGTTCTCATTCCCCGCTCTTAATGGCACACCAAGTACTTCCTTAGCGCCCATTTCCAGCCAGTTCCTACCGGTTACATAGCTCACTTTACCTTCCGCGAGCGTTTTCTCAATATCGAAAGTGACCGGTTGGTCTGATGCGAGGATAACCCCGGCAAGCGCACCCTCCACGGCAAAGGTCTTATCCTTGATGGACTGGAATGCATCGCTTTGCTCGTATTGCGGAGAGACATCGTACATAAAATAGGAATGCGAGCGCTTATCATCGCTCAGCACCGATAAGGTAAATTCCCTGATCTGAAATACTTCCTTTAAATAGTGGCTGAGCACCCGTTTGAGGTCGGCCATCTCATGGGCCTCCGCAAGTTCGTAGCTGAATGACAATAACATCGATTTTTCACGTTCACTTTGTTTGATCTCCTCATTCGCAATGATGTTGGAAAGCGCAATAGCGACCTGGCTGCCGACCCCGGTGATCATGTCAATATTGGTATCGTTGAAGCAGTTCTTAACATCGGAAAAGAAACTTAGCACGCCAAAAAAGCCCTTCTCGTTATAAAGCATGATCGAAATGCGTTCGATATTGCCCTTTTCCAGGCCACAAAGCAGCCCCATTTGCTTGATATGGGCACCGGAATCTACCATCTGCGGTGACTGGTCATGGATCAGTTTACTAAAGAAATCGTCAGATGCAGGCACGATCTGTGTTCTCAGATCAGGCAGCAGTGCCATTTCGTTATCCTTTGCATCGATACTGTAACAGGTGAATGTGCGGCCCTCATCCTGTGATACGGATACCAGGCAATTTGTAAAGTAGAACAGGTGTTTCAAGCGGGTATTCAATAGTTGTAACAGCTCATTGAATTGGCGCACCGTTCCGAGTTCATGGCTAACGGTCAACAGGTTCTCTTTTTCCTGTTTGCGTAAACTGATGTCCGCATTTGCGTTTATATTGGAAATAGCCACACTGACCTGGTTGGCGATGCCGGATATGGTGCGCGCATACTCCGGGGTAAAGGTCCCTGCGACCTCAGACGTTAAAAATAATGCCCCCCAAACGTACCTTTCCCCGTATAGCGGTACAATAATAGCTTCCTGCTGGCCGCTTTCCTGGAAGGCAAGGATGTGCTCAGGAACGATTTCCGACGATCCGGCTTTTGCCAGATCGATCACGATAGGCTCCCTTGTCCGGCTCAGCCGCTCAAAGTATATACCCTCTACAGGCAGCATGGGTTTTACCGCCCTGGTCTGGCGGCTCCTGTAAACGGTGGTCCGGGCCAGCGGATCGGTGATGTAGAATTGAAAGCCACTGAGATCTTCGGTGAAAGCGATCACCGAAGCCGTAGCGTAATACAGCACAGAACGCAGGTCGTCGGCAAGGAACCCTGCCAGGTCGTTCTTGTCACGGATCTTTCCGACCTTCTCCGCGACCATCAGCATGTTGTTCTTTTCGGCTTCCCGTTTTCGGATATCTTCATTGGCCATGATATTCAGAACGGCGACGGTAACCTGGTTGGCTACAATGGTAAAGGTGTGGAACTGGGACGGCGAAAAGGTCTTCAATTTGTCGGAATAGAAATGCAGGACACCCCAGGTGTCGTTTTCATCCTGCAATGGTATGGAAACTGCCTCCCTTAAACCGCTTTGATAATGGATCTGGCTGTAAAGCGGGTATGTTTCCCTGCTGATAACCTCTTCGACACTATTAATAATGGGTATGTCTGTCCGGAGAAAATGTTCAAATATGCCATCGTTTACCGGGAATTGTGTAGCGATCATTTTATGAAAGGACTGGTGTCCCCTCGATGGCGAACCCGGGTCTGTCAGGAAAACCGTAAATGTTTGCCGGTCCTCGCTGACCTTTGAGATACTGCAATGGGTGAAATAGAACAGCTCTTTCATTTCGGAATTGATCAGACCAAGCAGCTCTTCCTTATCCCTGATCCTTGCCATTTTCGAGCTTAACGAAAGCAGGATATCCCGTTCCCTGTCCCTGGTCGCGATCTCCTCATTGGCGAGCACGTTCCAGGCGGCGATGGCGACCAGTCCGACGATCCCGCTGATCAGCTCCTTGTCAATGTTCCTGAATTGTTTCTTTTTATCCCCATAAAAAACGATCATTCCGAATGAACCCTGCTCATTGTACAACGGCGCGGCGAGCAGTTCCTTGATCCCGCTTTCATAGTGCATCGGGATATACCTCGGGTGGTTATCAGGGCCTTTCAGGTATTCCTTTTCGACGTCTATGATCTCAGGACAGCCTTTTTCCAGCACCATATCGAACAGCCCGTCTTTTACAGGTAGCTCCGCGCTGGTGATCAACCGGTAACTCGGATGGTTGAATGCCAGTGAAGCCGGGTCCAGTAAAAAGACATTGAAGGTCTGCCGGTCCGTCGCGATACTCATCGCGGAACTGTAATTGAAGTCGAAAAACTTTTTCAGTTGCCCGTTGATAATATCCAGCAGATCTTTCTTGTCCCTCACCTTCGAAAGCAGGATATTTAAATGGAGAAGATTTTCAAGGTTGGACTTCTGGGCATTACTGACGGTCGATTCGTTCATGGCAATTATTATGTAGGATCTTCAAATTCTTTAAATATAGAAAAATCTTTTCGGTAATTGCCGATATATAGAAAATCTCTCATTGATTAAAATAGTATAAGTATCTGATTTTTAGTTTTTTAAATCATGGCATTACAATTGAATAGGTGTTTGCGTCTTACACCTATCCGATTTATGAAAACTATCTTTAAAAATGACCCGGCCAATGGCGGGGCGATCGCAAAGCAATTTGACAAACCTGCCATTCTGAACCGGTACAGAACGGTCTTTCACAACTATCGCGCTGACGGCATCATCGATATGGACCGGCGGTTAAAGGAGAAGGGTGAGTTTACCGCCTGCAAGCTGGAGGATATACTGGCCTTTGCGCCCGAGCCGGGCAGTCTGCCGCCGGTCAGAAGTTCCAATTACATGATGGTACTGATCACATCCGGAAAAGGTGAAAAGATCATCGGCGCACGTTCTTATGACCTGTGCAGGCACGCCCTGTATTTTATTCCTAAAAGAATGGTGCATTCCAGCCGTACCTGGTCAACGGATACCACGGGTTACATCATTAATTTCAACGCAGATTTTTTTGACCAGCGGAATTTCCCTGCCGACCAGATATTTGGCAGGAAATTGTTCAAAGGCCTTCAGACCCCATGCCTCCACCTCGATGAACAGGCCGGGCCGTTCGTGCAGCAATTATTTGAGAGGATCATCGAGGAATTCAATTGCGATGATATCGCCCAAAATGAGTTGTTGCCGCTAAAGGTGCTGGAACTGCTGATCGCCTGTGAACGCGCCTTTCAAAAAGCAGGGCTGACCTGTGACGAAGTGGTACGGCACCCGGTGATCGAGAAGTTCAACGAACTGGTCGAAATGCATTTCGCGGAGATCCGTAATGTGCAATGGTATGCCGACCAGCTCTGTGTACACCCCAATCACCTGAACTACTTGTTGAAAAAATATAGTGCCGTGAATGCCAAGGAAAGCATCAATAACCGCATCGTTCTTGAAGCTAAATCCTTATTGGCACTTTCCGGGCTGATGGTCAAGGATGTCGCCCACCGCGTAGGCTTTGACGACCCGAATAATTTCTCGACCTTCTTCCAAAAAAATACCGGCTGTTCGCCGGCATCTTTCAGAAGTACGGATGTTCAGCAACAAGCTAACGAACAGCTCGCGGCCTCATGAACCGTCATAACCGGAAATTCAACGAGATATAAGGGTACCAGCCTTCTTCCGAGTGTCCGGCCAATACCTGTAATACCGTAAGCCCTGCCGGGGAGAAATATAATCCGCCACCGGCTCCCTGGTGCCATTTATCCGAATCTTCTCCTTTTACCCAAATCCTGCCCGCGTCGTAAAAACCGGTTATACCGAATTGCCCCGGTAATATATAGCTGGCTACATCGAACAGCTTCATCCGTGCCTGCAGGTTATTGAACACCATCTGCTGACCGGCGAAACGATACTTCAGGTAACCCAGGAGGTTTCCCTGACCGCCAAGGTAGAGCGACTGGTAGAATTCCGGTTTTCCGAGCGTTACACCGCCGCCGATGCGGTCCGATAAAACGATCGTCCCGCGCGAATTCAGCTTTTGGTAATACGTGAACTCCGGGCGGATCTGGGCATAGCTGTTCGCCGCGTCATTGATCCCCTTGAAGCTCGCCACGTCCACAGTAAAGAAATAACCGCTTTTCGGCAGGATATTATTGTCCCGCCTGTTGGAAGTAAAATTCAAGGCCAATCCGACATGTGTTTTGGTATTCCCGAGGGTAAGGCTGTCATAGGCGAACTGCCTGGCCTGCGCGCTGCCTATGAACCTGTCGGTGTTATCCTCGGAATTATAGCGGTAATGCTGTATCGCCGGACCTGCGCTGAGATCTGAGCCTGCGCCGGTATGCCATCTCAGCGAAGGGCTGAAATTATAAAGGTCATAACGGGCGCGGTAAAAACGATGATAGTTCCCGGATTTATCAAGAGCGGTCTCATTACCAAGCCCGAAGAAATTGATCCGGTTGGCAGGCCCCTGAAGATCCGCTTTTAAAACAAGGTCGGCTTTTCCGATCGCGTCGATCCATTCCCCGGTATATTGTATACGGAACGCGTCGCTGGCAAAGGCATGCGTAAGCATCAGGGACTGGCTGGTAGAATAAGGCAACTTCCTGAAGCCATCAACCCCGGTATATTTGAATCCAAGCCCAAGCAGGAAACCGTCGTCAGCATTGGCGGCCGCAGTGGCCAAAGGCATCCAGATATTATACAGGTTCGTTGGCTGGAACCGGTTGTTCAGCGTATCGGCCGAGAACCTGGCACTTACACGCCCCTGATCCCCTGTGATCAACGTCCCTTTCTCCAGCCCGTAGACCTTTATGCGCTTGCCGGACGCGGCTACATGGATGGTGTTTTCTCCCGTGCTGTCAACCAACCTCAGTTTGATCGGTGAATTGGGGGTATTGATACTGACCTGATCGGCCCCGCCTGAGGTATAAAGCCGGAGTTCTTTAGTGATGTCCGGGTAATAATGGACCTTCCACAAGGTATCACCTGGATCACCTTTTTTATCTGATTTCAGGACGGTAATATCCAACCCTTTATCCGCAGCATCGCTGACCAGCACATGTTCTGCATGTGCCGTCAGGCGGAGATCGGCGATCCGGTTAATGAATTTATAGTATTCACTCATAGCCCGCGGTATGTCATCCCTGCGGGCCCTGAGTTTAGCGAAAAGTACGTCATGCCGCATCACATAGGTTTCCCTCGGTAAGCGGCGGAGCGCGGTTTCCAGTACCTCATCATTTTCAGCTTTGACGAAATCATTGGCCAGTTGCATCCAGCGCTCATAGCTGATCTGCTGATCAGGAAAAGCCTTGATGAAACGTGTTTTAAAGAGTGACCATTTTACCCGAGTGATATGTCCTTCAAAATGCTCCAGCGTAGGATCAAGCCAGGAAAGCGAAGCGATGGACGGGAACAACCCCTCGGCAAGATGGAACACCTGGTCCCGGTCACGGGGTACACCTGTCCAAAGCGTCGTGCCGTTGACCGTAGAATCGCTGAACCGCCATTGGTCCTCATGACGATCCCAGTCGCCCATCAGCATGTCCAGCATCCTTGCCCGTAAAAAGCCTTCACCGTCCAGGCGGTTATTATAACTTTTAACGAGTTTTTCCTCCATTTTAAAAGTAGCATCGGAATGGCCGGTCGGTTCCCGTTCTTCGAGGAGGCAGACAAGTCCCGCAAAGGTCTTCCGGTATTCACCCAGATCCGGGTCATCCGCCACAACACCGATCACGGGGTTGGCATGGGGAACACCTGCCGCATCGGCTAATGGCGGCACGACCAGCGCGGAGAACGGATGTTGTGCGCTGAATTCGTCACCGACCCAATCGATCACGAAGGTATTCATCAGTCCCGGCGGCAAAAGCTTATCCGGCACCTTTTCCACACTTCGGATCACCCACTCTTCGCCGTTGGCAGCTTTCAGCCGCAGGGATTTGGATTGCATGCCGCCTCCCTGGCGCACCGGGGTCAGCCCGCCATTGATCTTCCCGATATGCAATACAGGAAGCTTGACCGGAACCGCCCATTCGCGGCGGTAGTTCTCGCCGAAGAACCACCGGTGTACCCCGCTGACATCATTGTAGCTGGCATGCACGCTCACCGTAGTACTATCGGTTATCCCGCTTACGCGGTCATATTTTTTTTGTATGCCCTGGCCTGCGGCGTTAAAGCCACACAGGATACCGGCCACCAGGAGAATGGCCGTTCCGCCTTGTCCGATCATTTTATGTTTATTCATATACTTATGTTTTTGGGTAGTGTTTTCCCGGTGGGATCATCAGGTGGCTTGCCAGGGTCTGCACATATAAGCGGTCTTTCCCGCCGTTGTGCCGGGCCAGCAAGATCCCCTTTTCACCATTCGGTGCATCAACGGTAAAGATCGCCGTCGACAGACCGCTCTGGTCATGATAATAAGCACTGACAAGGGACAGGTCGATCTCAGAGGCCTTGAATCGTTCGCCGCCACTGCTTCCGGCGATCCGCTGATCTTCAGGGCACATCATAAAATCCCGGTCATATCCGCATTCGTGCAGCAGGATGATGACCTTTGAAAGCTTAAGTTCGATGTCTTTGTCGTTCATAGGTCGTTGCTATTTAGGTGAACAAGGTGCCTTTCTGTTTCTGGTAGAGGTATTTGACGGTCAGCAGCCCTACAAGTACCAGCCCGCCCAGGATGATATACCCGGTCAGTTCTTTAGATGCGGTCAGTGATGCCTGTTGCTGGAGGCTGACAAAGTAATTGCTTACGCCGGCCGGGCCACCCGGGATGGATGACTGGTCCGTCTGAAGGGCCAGTTGTTCAAAATGCCTGATCCGTTCCTGGTAATACCAAAAACCATACATGGCCCCGCATATACCGCTACCGATAAAGGAGCGGACGATGATCATTGCCCCGGCACCGGTCATAACCAGTGTCAGCGGTAATTTCTTATTCGTATATAAGCCTACGGCGATATAGATCAGCGCTGTGCCGAAGCCCTTGATCAGGGCTGGCAGCCAAAAATTCTCCAAGGCGAACTGGTTGGAGAAACCGAGGTACATGATCCAGTGATAGACCACGAAGCTTAAAAAACCGGAAATGATCAGGATATCAGCATCCAGCCCGAAATAATACCAGAACCAGCACAACACACAGCCGGCAAGGATACCGGGGACCATATAAAGGTTTAGTTCCATGTTGCGCATGGATTCATAATGCAGGGTACCGGCGGAGAAGGAGGATTGAAAGGTACTCACCGAAAAAAAGCCGAGCAGTACAAAAAGGAAAAGGCCGAAACGCAGGTTCCTTCGCCTGAGCAAAGCAAGGTTGAATATCGGGCGTTTGATATTCAGCTGCCTGATCAGGAACAGAATAAAACTGGCGATGCCGCCCCAAAAAGATGCGATGATTGCCCGCGAACTGAACCAGTCCTCTACGCGGCCGTTCACAAAGGCGTAATTCAGCAACATCATGGCCGTGGCCAGCAGGATCAGCCCGATGGTGTCTACCTGGTAAAAGGGGATCTTTTTTTTCAGGGGATGTTCCTCAACGAAGACCACCGCCAGTATGATACAGACCGCCACCATGATCAGGACACAGATATAGGCATAACGCCAGTTATATTCAAAGGCAAGTACCGAGGTCAGCCAGGTCATGAAGTGTAACCCGGCCAGGGCGGTAAAATACACGAACGGGTACATGCGGCTGGTGTCCAGTTGCTTGCTCCAGACCAGCAACCAGATCACATAGACCTCGGTAAGCGCCATCATCTTGGTGAACCCGATCAGCAGGCAGGCGATGATAAATACGCTGGTATTACCGGTGGTCGCGCAAACGATATTCAGTACCAGCAGGGAGAAAAGGCCGAACAGCAGCAGTTTTTTACTGGTGAACCGCATTTTAAGCCGGAGGTCGAACAAAAGCCCCAGGCCCATGCCGATATAGATCGCGTTAAAGGATTGGGTATACGCCTCTGAATAAACCCCGAGATCGTTCGATATATCCCCGCTGTTCCCAAGGAATATCCCGTTCGCCGTCAGGATCACGAAAAAGAGTATGAACAATACCGGCAACCTCACCCATACGGGCACCCACTTGTAAAACAGGTCATACAGTTCCATTAGTTCTGGTCTTTTGCTAAGCGTACTTCCACATTCATACCGGCCCGCAACTCATCGATCAGCTTTCGCTGTTCCTCGTTCCCGGCCACCAATTCGATCTTCACAGGTATCCGTTGCTGGACCTTCACAAAATTCCCTGTCGAATTGTCCACAGGCACGGCGGAGTAGCGGGAGCCTGTGGCTCCTGAAATGGCCGTGATCCGGCCGGTCAGCTGTGCGTCTTCCAGCGCATCGATCTTTAAACTGACCAGTTGCCCGATCTTCAAACGGGAAAGCTGGCGTTCTTTATAATTGGCCACGATCCATTTATTATCATTTCTGACGAAGGACAGCAGGTTCTGTCCCGGCTGCACCAGTTGTCCTTCCTGTATAGACCGGCGGCCGGTAAGCCCGTTATAAGGCGCACGGATCACCGTATAGGACAGGTTAAGTTTTGCCAGTTCGAGGGCGGCGTGGGCGCGCTTGATCTCGGCATCATTCACGTTGACCCTCGTGCCCGCCTCCCTGGCAGAAAGGCCTGCGGTCTGGCGCTGTTGCCTGGAAGCCGCGGTTTGTGCCACAAGCGCATCATAATCGGCCTTTACCTGGTCGAATTGTTGCTGGGTTGCTGCGCCTTCCCTGAGCAGCGCGGTATAACGCTGGTATTGCTGTTTGGCATTCCATAACCTGGCTTCCACGGCTTTGAGATTAGCCGCCGATACCTCGATATTGCTGCCCACGGTAGTTACACCCGATGTGGTAACATTACGGGCGGCCTGAGCCGATAGATAGGCCGCTTCGGCCTGTTCGACAGCGATCTTATATTCGCGGTCATCGATCAGCACCAGCGTATCGCCCTTTTTTACCGGCTGGTGTTCCTGGAAACGGACCTCCCGGATATAACCGGGTATCCTTGAATTTACCGGGTTGATGTATTCTTCTACCTGCGCGTCATTGGTATAGGCGCTGCTATCCAGCCCCGTATAAGTTAAGATACCCCAGATAACCGCGGAGATCAGCAAGGCGATCAGGATAATATTGATGGCGTAAATAGATCTTTTTTTGTTCGGTGCACCTGCCGGTGCTGTATTGTTCTCGCTCATATGGATAGTTATAAAGTGCCGACTGATTTTTGTAATTGAAGGTATGTATAGACCATATTGATCCTTGCGGTGGAAACCTTGATCTCCGCCTCGATCTTGGTGCTTGTCGCATCCACGAGATCGGTCAGCAGGGCCAGTTGGTTGAAGTATTTCTTTTCAACGATCCGGTAGGTCTCTTCAGCCGCTTTCAGGTCGCTTTCCAGGGTCTGACGTTCATCGTCCGCTTCCCGGTACTTAATGAATCTGGAACTTACCTCGACGTTTACCTGCTGTTTTTGCAAGGTTTCTTTCTGGATACTTTGTTCAGCGGCCAGTTTTGCCGCGCGTATCTTTCTCGGGGCCTGGTAAATGGAAGATATATTGTATTTCAGGGTCAGGCCTGCCTGCCACACATTGTAATAGACATCTACCGATGGAATAGTATAGGTGAACGGACGTTGCAGGTTGCTGCCCGCGAAAGCGGCCAGCGCAGGGTAACGGTCAGCACCAGCGATCTTTACATTGGCTTCAGCCACCCGATTCTCGTTCGCCAAGATCTTTAGTTCATGGTTGCGGTTCAACGCTGTATCAAGCCAGCCTTCCAGTGAACCTGCGGAAGGAAAGTTCTTTAGCATGGCACTATCGGGCAGCAGGGATGCATTATCGGGCCTCCCGGTCAGCATATTCAGCTGGCGGTTCAGAATGGCGATATTATTTTCGGTCTTTCTAACCGAAAGGTTCAGGTCTGAAAGGATCAGTTTGCTCCGCAGCACATCGTTTTCGGTCACCATACCCTGTTTACGCATGACCTGGATGTTCTTCAATCGTTCTTCGGCAAGCTTCGCGTTGCTGGCGTAGACCTGGCGGAGATTGATCATCCGGTAGATATCGAGATATTGGGCGGCCGCAAGGAACTTGATGTCCTGTGTATTCTTTTCCTGTACCAGGAATGCGACCTGTGCCTCTATATCGGTCTTTTTGATCTCATTACTGATTTTGCCACCGGCAAAAAGCACCTGTGATGCCTGGATAGTGAACTGCGCGAACTGGTGCGGGTTCTTACCTTTCTGATGCTTATCGAAAGATGGGGTCCAGATATCCGTATTACTCAGGTACCCGTGGCTGAGCTGCGCGCCCAGGTCAGGCAATTGGTAAAGTTTGGCGATCTCTACCTTTTGTTTGGCGAGTTCGGTGTTCTTTTCCACCACTTTAAGCTGGGTGCTGTTCTTTTCCGAAAGCTCCATTACCTCTTTCAGCGTCAGTACGCGCGTACTCAGCGTGTCCTGCGCCCTGGATAGGCCTGCGTAAAGCAGCATGGTCGTAATGATCGTAAGTCTTTTCATTTTAGAGGTTGTTCTGATACTTGGCCCCGGACGGGCCGTTCACTGACACAAACTTCTTTGATCTGCTGCGTGAATGTCTTTTAAAATCAAATGATAGACTTTTAAAATCACGCAGTGACAGGTAGGAATGTTCTCGGCTATGATCGTACAAGTTAAATAGTTGCTGGTGCCGCCAAACAAAAAAAGGAAGTGCATGCACTTCCTTCCTATCAAAGATGATCTCCGGGGTCAAAGGTTATCTTTCATCCAGTGTAAGCCATTGATGCCGGGCAGGAAAACATGTTCACCACCACGGGTCACAGCGAAATCCTTCAGTCCGTTGATCTTTTTGCGGATAGGTTTCGATGGATAGGTGAAATCGTCCGATACATCGCGTCTGCCCACGATCGGGTCGGTACGCGTACCCTGTGAGATAAAATCCCCGTCATTGACCCATTGGGTCTGCACGAATTCAAATTGCCTTCCCGGGTTAGCATTGACCAGGGCCAGGACGATACCGCGTTCAATATTATCGTCCGAAGTAGCCTCTTCCGGTAATATTGGTCCGTAAGCCGCACCTCTGCGAAGCAGCAGGTGAAGCCTTGCATTAGTGGCCGTGTCCTTAAGGCCGTCCCTTGGGTTGACCCTCCTGATATGGCTGCCCATCGGGGTTTTAACGCCTTCCTTATCGTCATCGAAATACTGGAACGCGTTATTGCGCTGACCGTCCGTAGCCAGCTCCGGGTTATCCTTTTCAGGTGACAAGGCCATTGGGCAACCGCTCCGCCATCTGCCCATCATTTTCGCTGCCGCGAATTCCTGGCCTTCGTGCGTCGTGGATTGCTCTTTAAGGAACTCCCGGAAACGGTGAACGTGCTGTTTCAGTTTCCTGATCGCAAGGTAGGTACCATTCTTCCAGAAGGCCTCGGGTCCCGGGCCTTCCGCGATGTGGCCAAGTTCGTTCTCGTAGCCAAGGACGAATTCCCCGGCTTTGACGGGTTCGCCCTGTCCCGGCTTCGGCGAACCACCTTCTCCCTCAATAAATGGCCTGCTCAATCCGTCGGCATATCCGAAATGCTCCCTCATGGTCGGCGGGATACCGATATCAAGGCGGTTGATCATGGTAATGCTTTTCAGCCCGGCGATCGCTTTTCGCCCGATAGCCAGCTTTTCTTCCTTTACCTCATCAGAACCGGCCATGATCAGCAGGCCGAAATGGAACCCGTTATTGCCATGCGGCATATTCCAGTGGGCCGGGTCGCTTTCACCGACATCCCCAAGCAGGTGCTTGCGTGCTGCCATGCCTTGACGGAACTCGATCGGAAACTCATCAAGTATCTCCTGCGGCAGACCAAGCAGCCTCAACCCCTCATACGTAAACACCACGTTGATCCAGGCATGTTCGGCAGGGTTCTCCCAGTCCTTTGCGGAAGTGATCAGCGGCAACAGGCTGGCGATGACCGATTTTGCCTCCGGAGCGTTATCTATACGAAATAACAGATAGGAACCGTAGTACGGCATCGGCCTGTTACGGAGTACGGTTCCCTGTATATTTTCAAAATCCAATGGTACGCTCATATCGGTTTAATTTATTTATTGTGCTGCATCAAAAAGTGCATCAACGGCCTTAGCCACCTTTTCAATTTTTTTAACATCACGGCCGCTGAGGTGTGAATTGGCCGCCCAGAAGAACTCGGCAGGGATCAGCAGGCTGACCACCCATTCGCCTACATGCGGCGAATCCATGCCCGGATAACCTTCCAGGACATCGGTACCTAAAGCATCAAGCCATGGGCCGGCGTGGGTAGCGATATCGTCAAGGTATGGCTTAAAGTCACCGTCATACACTACCGTGAGGATAAAACGTGTATCGTTATCGAAGATCAGCCCGCGAAAATCCTGTACGGTGCCAACCCTTGACTCATAATAATTGGCTTCTGCCTGGAACTGGGCAACACGTTCACGGAATTTTTCCGCGCCGCCGGGTAACAGGTTGCCGATCATGGTCAGTTCGCCCTTTTTACCCATTCTCAGGCCGGGACCGTCCGGTTGCTGTGTAACCGGGATCATTTCCGCTGTTGCTTCGTTTTGGATGATTTCTTTCGTTTCCATAGTTTTTATATTTTTAATTGATACAGTACAAACTTATCGGATAGCGGTATGCCTGAACTTTGAATATCCCCGCATCCTCTTTTAAAATCAAAGCCCGATTCAGGCAGGCTCTTCGATAACTCCCGCACCGCCGTTATGCACCATCGCGGCGATGAAAAATGCCAGCACTGCGATCACCAGTCCCCACATGAAAATATTGTAGGCAAGCCGCAGGTAATGGTATTTACGGCCGATAACCGTTCCCTGGTAGTAGATGTCCAGCATGATGGAATTATATATATATACTTTATCGTCCAGCATCATCCACATGCCGCTCGTATACTCTTCGGGCAGCATTTTGAAATAATTACCGAAAAAGAGCAGGTTGATCTTCTTTTGTTCGATCTCTCCGCGGCTAAAGGTTCCCTTACTGACCGTAGGCCGCGTGGTGATGATCGCCAGCACCATGGTTGAAAGACTGATGGCCAGCAGAATGAAGGTCGGGATAACGAGATAACTATTGTCAGCGAGTTTACGCAGCACAAGGCTGATGATCGCAGACAGGATGATAGAATTGACCGTGATCAGTATGTGTGCCTTGTTATCGGCAAGGCTGCTCAGGCGCTGGTTATTCTGCGAAGCGATCCGAAACGCGGTATCGATCGATTTTTCCGCCCGCTCGGTGCTTTTCGTCAGCATGTTTGCCGGGGTCAGCGATGCATTGTGGTCATACTGTACCGTAAGGGCCTTCAGGTGGTAAAGGTTCTCTGATTTCTGATCGGCCAGCAGCGTATTGCTGTAGATCGTATAAAATTGATGGTGTTCCATGAACCCGATGGTCTCTTTGTACCAGTCATTCCTCGGGATCAGTTTTTTGCAGTCCAGTTCGGTTTCTTTACGCAACAATTCGCTTTTTTTCAGGAAGGACTTTTTGCCCAGGTGAAAGGTGTCCGCGTCGAGAATGATCTGCTCCAGCAGGTCCGAAGGTATTTCTTTCCGCTGGGTGATCCTGATCAGGGAAAGGATCTTGCTGAGCTGCGATTCCTCCATTCCCTGTTCTTCAAGGTAGGTACGCGCTATCTTGATCCCGGTTTCCTCATGCTCTTCCTTGCCATGTACATAACCGATATCATGGAACCAGGCAGCCGTTAATAAAATAAAAATATCATCCTCTGACAAATGGTTGTAGGCCGCGATCTTTTCCGCTGCCTTGACCACGTAGATAGTGTGCTCCAGGTTGTGATAGGTCAGTTCAGGCCTCTTATTCTCCTGGAAATAGGTCTCAATGTACCGCCTGGTCTTCTTTAATTGCTTCTCGTATATCATGTGTCCTTGTAATAATGGGTGTGATGCTCCTTTCTGATGGCATAAGTAAGGTGTAAATGGCTTCCTGCGCCTGTAATGGCGCACCGCCTGATGCCTTTTTGATATTTTCAAGGCCGCTGTTCAGCCAGACCGCCTTAAGGTTATCGTCTTTCCAGTAGCGGATACATTGGTTGATATGGTCACGCACCGCAGGGTCTTTCACAGGTGCGCAGACCTCGATCCGGTGATAAACGTTCCTGTTCATCCAATCGGCAGAGCCGATAAATATTTCTTCCTCACCGTTATTATGGAAACGGAATATCCGGCTGTGCTCAAGGAACCGGTCTACGATCCTGGTGATCGTGATCCTTTCGCTCATGCCTTTTATACCGGGGATAAGGCAGCACACGCTACGGACCATCAGGTGTATGTCCACACCCGCCTGTGAAGCCTCGTATAATTTCGTGATCAGTGTACGCTCCTCCAGGTTATTGACCTTGATGAACACCGATGCTTTCCTGCCGATCCGTGCATTATCGATCTCCCGGTTGATGAGTTCGAGGAAGCGTGACCGCAGGTTGAATGGAGCGACGATCAGTTCATTGAATGCCTTTTTTGCCGAGGATGGTTTCTTCTTCCTGGCCAGTATACCGAATAGCTTTTTTACTTCGCATAGCAGCTCAGCATTGGCGGTCATCAATACGATATCGGTATATCTTTTAGCCGTCCCTTCGTGGAAATTTCCGGTCGAGATCAGTCCGTAATAGCCTGCATGCGAATTTCCTGTCCTTTTGACCAGCGTGACCTTGGCATGAACCTTTTGTTTCTTTCCGCTATAAATGATCTCTACACCCGCTTCCTGCATCTGCTTGGCCCAGCGGAGATTATTATGCTCGTCGAACCGCGCTTTGAGTTCGACCAGTACCCGAACGCGTTTTCCGTTCCTGGCCGCGCTGATCAGTGCCGATCCGATCCTTGAATCGGAGGCGATACGGTACACGGTCGTACAGATATCGGTAACCTCGGGATGGTTCGCGGCCTCATTAAAGAAGCGGAGAACGGGATCATACGATTGGTAAGGCGTATGAACGAACAGGTCCTTGCCATGAAGCTGCTCGAAGATACTTTCAGGCATCAGCGGACCCGCCTGCCGGTGTGCCGGCCATTCATTAAATACCATCCCTTTGCCTTTTAAAGGAAGGTGGAACAGGTCGGTCAGGTTATGGTAATGTCCCCCCGTCACCGCGCTTTCGGCATCTATTTCCAAATATTTTAATGACCGTTTTAAAAGTTGCGCAGGCATGTCCGGTGCGTGGATGAACCGCGTAACCAGACCGAAATCACGTTTGGATAATTGCTTTTCCACAAGTTCTGCAAGGTCACTGCTAAGGTCATCTTCGGGTAGCAAGGTCGCGTCCCGAGTCACCTTCACCGCGTAACATCCTGCTATCCGCTCTCCCGGGAACAGGTATGGCAGGTGATGCCTGATGATATCGTCGAGGAACAGGATCACCGGACCGCCAGTCCCTTTGAGCTCATAAAAACGACCGAGCTGGGCCGTTGGAATATTGACCACTACCTGCCGCTGGCGGTTGCCGTTGTCCAGCACTACCAGGAAATATGACCGGTTGTTCTCCGGGAAGAAACGTTCCCCTGAACCTTTCAACGCGACCGGTTGCAGGTAGCCTAAGACCTTATTGAAGAAGATATCCCCGGCTTCCACTTGGATATCTTCAGAAAGCGGCTTGCAATGCAGGAATTGAATGCCCTGGTCCTGCAAGGCCGGTAGCAGTTCCTGACGCAGGATCTCCCCGAAGCGGTTCTGCTGCATGTCGATCAGCTGACGTACCGCATGCAGGTCGGCCGTTGACTCGGCCTTTTCATTATGGTTCAGCCGGTCTTTTTCCTTCAGCGCGTGTAAGGCCCGGATGATCGGGTAGCGTACCCGGTAAAATTCGTCAAGGTTCGAACTGTATATGGACAGGAAGCGGAATCGTTCCAGCAAGGGGACCTCCGGGTCTGCTGCTTCATCAAGTATCCGGCCGTTAAATCCGAGCCAGCTCTGGTCTCTGTCAAAAAATATATTTTTCATCGTGTTCAGTTTATGATATACATGATCTTAGCTGATGTGCGAATGGGGAATGCCGCAGTTTACCGAGTGCTGTTTCCTTTACCCGGCGGGTATGCTCTACCGACAGCTTTAGGCGCTCGGCGATGTCTTCCAAACGGCAGCAGGGACTGCCGGCAAGCCCGAAGAACAGCAACAGGATCTCCCGTTCTCTTTTATCCAGTATCCGCATGGCTAAGCTGATCTCCGTAGCCACCGATTCACGCAGCAAGGAGTCATCCGGCTGCGGGTCCCTGTGCGGGATCTTATCATACAAACAGGCACTGCCTTCTTCATTGATCGGATGGTCGAGCGAGGCGCTGATCTGCGTATGCTGAAGCAGTTCCGATAAGAGATGATCGTCCACGCCGATCTCGGTCGCGATCTCCTGCGTAGAGGGTGGCCTGTGTAATTCCTGTTCCTTCCTGGCGACCGCTTTCAGATACTGATTAAGCATATTCACCTGGTTCATCGGCAGGTGGAATAAGCGGGTATGTTCCTCGACAGCCGTGCTGATCGCCTGGCGTATCCACCAGACCGCATAGGAAATGAATCGGAATCCACGGGTATGGTCGAAGCGGCAGGCGGCCGTGATCAACCCGATATTACCCTCGCTGATCAGGTCGCTCAGGCTGATGCCTTTGGTCTGGTATTTTTTGGCGACCGAAATAACGAAGCGGAGGTTACTCAGAACCAGTTTGCGCATCGCTTCTTTATCCCCCGCTACCACCAGGCCACAGAGTTCCGCCTCTTCCGATGGGTTTAACACCCCGAGCTTTTCGATATCGTTAAAATACCGGCCAAGCGCCCCGTCCTCCCTTACCGTATAGGATGTATTGATAACCAGTTGTCTTATAGGAGATGTTTTAAGGTTTCCGGCCGGTCAATGGGTAGTTGCCTTTTGGTCTATCGCATCCGCGAACCGGAAAACCGACCCTATCGCCATCAGAATCATACCGGCAAATACCTTCCAGGGGAAATATCCTGTTCCGGTAATAGGTACTTTGGGGAATTCACTGTCTACCGCGTTGACCGGGTCTTCCGCGGGAAAAATGAACAAGGCGGCGATCACGATCGCTGCGCCTGCTATCATTATAAATGTTCCTGTCCTTTTCATGTGGTTAAACCCGTTTTATGGGCACATCACAAAATTATTCCAGGGCACAGGGGGCGGACTTTCATTATCAAATGAAACGCTTTGATTTTCAATTATGGGTGAACCGGGGCGTTTTGAATGACGCGGATGGCAGGGTTTGATTTACAAAGGCTTCTGTTTGAATGTAAAAGGAACATAGCCGGCTTGCCGGATACCTTTGTCCTGTAGATCATATGCAAATGGAAGTAAAGAAGAAACGTAACGTATTGTTTATTACAGGGGCATTCGTCAGCCATGAGGGTTGGCGGCAATGGCAGGAATATTTCAGCTTACAAGGGTACCATTCCAGTGCCCCGGCATGGCCGCATAAGAACGGGACAGCGGCCGAACTGCGCGCCCGTCAGGGCAGCGACAAGGCGCTTGCCCGGCTGACACTTACCGAACTCATTCACCATTATGCCATGGAGGCGCAAAAGTTCGATGAGAAGCCGATCATTATCGGCCATTCACTGGGTGGCCTGGTTACGCAGATCCTCGTTAATAACGGGTTCGCAGCCGCCGGCGTCGCTATCCACCCGGTGCCCCCGCAGGGTATTTTCCCCTATGAGTTCTCCTTCCTGCGGTCCGCATGGAAATCACTTGGGCTGTTCACCAGTCTTGATAAAACTTACCTGATGTCATTTAAGGATTTTCAATACGCTTTCGTGAACGGTATGCCACTCGAAACCCAGCGCAAAGCTTATGAAAGGAACGTCCTGCCCGAATCCAAGACCGTTACCCGTGGTGGCCTGACCAGCGCGGCCAAGGTGGATTTTAAAAAAGCACATGTGCCTTTGCTGATCACCTCCGGTTCTAATGATCACATCATTCCGGCCCATTTGAACGCACGTAATTTCAAACGGTATCAACAGAACGGTTCGATCACCGAATACAAGGAATTTCCGGGGCGGAACCACTTCGTCCTCGGCCAGCCAAGCTGGAAGGAAGATGCTGATTTTATCCTCCAATGGATCGAAAAAGTGGTTTGAATATAAGGGTGATGGTTGGGGGCCGGCAGCGATGCCGGCTCTTTTTTTGATGTACCGCCGTAAATGACACCAGGTTCCTTAACTTGTATTAATACTATTATCTATCGTTATGAATAAATTCCTGATCCTCCGAACCCTATTAGTAGTATTTGCGCTTTCACTGGTATGCCGGATGGCTGCTGCGCAGCAAAAACCGTTACGTATCATCATTCTGCGGCATGCCGAAAAGCCGCCCCAGGGTGATAACCTCTCCTGCATGGGACTGAACAGGGCATTCAAACTCCCCGCTGTCATCGTCCGAAAATTCGGGGTGCCGGGCATCGCTTACGTCCCTGCACCGTCGGTTGGAAAGGCCACTAAAAGCGGCAGGATGATGCAGACCGTATGGCCGCTTGCCGTTAAATACAACCTGACCGTAAATACGAAATTCGAGGTGGAACAAACGAAAAAACTGGCGGACGAATTGCTTAAAAGAACAGGTACGGTCATCGTGGTATGGGAACACGACAATATTCCGGGGATCATCGCGGCACTGGGCGTGGATAGTAAAAAGGTAAAATGGAAAGGCGATGATTTCGACAGCCTCTGGATCGTGAACATCTCCGGCGGTGTCAGGACGCTTGAAAGGGACGTGCAGGGCATTCGCCCTGCTCAGGATTGTTCTTTTTAAGTACCGTGTCGTAAATGCCCTGTCAGAATATGGTCTTCAGTACTTTTTGTGTGCCGTTGATCATATCGGCGATCTGCTCTTCCGTCGGGGCGCTCTTTTTATTTTTGAGACAAAGGTCGCGGATATCACCAAGGTATTGTAATTGCCTGTAAGTTGCCACATCATATAATCCCGCCTTATAGAACGATTCATTGTGATCGTTCACCGTCATGATCTTCTTGGTCGCCTTCAACTGGTGGTTCTTTCTGACCTCCTCCAAATGTTGTTCCAGCACCACGGTACAGATCACACCCGCGGACCGGCCGAACTGGATCTTCAGCAATTCCGACGCCCTGATCAGCATCTGATCAGATAATTCGCCAAGCATCAGCAATTCGCTTTCGGCAAGCTGGCTTTCAAAACGGATATAGATCGCGTTAAGGATGCTGAGTTGTTGCTGCATCAGCGGTATCGCGTCGGCAGGACCAGCAACGACCTTCTTATCAAAACCTCCGGTGACAACCGTGGATCTCAGGTAGTCCTCGATCACATAATTGTCCTTACGGATCTCTTTTCGGCCCTTGATCTCGTACAGGCTGGTGAAATCATTTAACCTGCCCGGCAGGTATTTTGCGATCACGATCTGTGCCTCCGAGTACCAGGCCTGGTAAGTATCGCTGAATTTCGGTAGGTTCTGCCGGAAATGACCAAAATCCTTCTTGAGCACATTGGTAAAATGGGCTTCCATTTCCGCCGGGAATTGTTCCACCTGCATAGCGTTGATCAGGTTCACACCGGTGTTGTAAAGCCTGGTCATTTCATTCTTCAGTTGCTCGGTCAGTTTCATCGGCGGCTAATTTAAACAGGTGTTCGTATCTATCCAACTGAAATCTCGGACCTTGCCCGGTTCTTTAAAATACATACTGACGATCAGTGATATATTTTTATAGGCGAATGTTTAACTTTCGCCATGGTTAGATATGATGCCTCCCTTGAAGAAGAATTTTTAAAGCTGAAACAGGTACTTGTTCAGTTAAGCTATAATCCTTTGCTGCAATCCTTTGAACAGGGAAACCTTGCCTTGCTGGACAGAACGGCCCCGGTCGACGATTTTGTTCGCGAGAAAAAGAAACTCATTTTAAAACATATCATGAGGCACGGTGTCGATTTTGATCCTGAACTTAAAAGTGCTTACGACGAATACAGTGAGGCGCTTACCTGGATATGGTTGAAAAAGAAGGTCAGGAATATCGAACGCGTACCGGAATCAAAAATTAAAACCCCGGACTTTAAAGTTACCGTAAATGCGGATCAGGGCCATCAGGAGGCCGATCAGATCGTATATGCCGAACTGAAATCAATGTCCTTCGCAGATGGCAACCTGAACTATAAGCAGGTAATGCAGGACGCGCTGGATGAACAGATCAAAATGGATAAACAGCGGGCAAATGGCAACCGGGTATCTCAGGGGGTATATATCATTAGCCCGCTTTACAAACGAAATAAGGATTATGATCATTCTTCCACCCGATATGCCATAGAGACCCTGATCGAAAGATCGGTCAGAATATTAAAAAAGATCAGTACAGCATGGGTGACACCGTGCTCCTGATAGACCTTAAACAACTGGTTATCCCGACCTATTTAACCGAGGGAGGTGTCCCGGTCACTTTTGATCGTCAGATGTACTCCCTGATCAGTGGTGTTCAATGGCATACCGCATTTGGTCGCGAGGGCGACCCGATCTATAAACAGCCAAATTTTGAAGGCAGTGCAAATCTTGACGGCAGGTTAGAACGCAACGGGATCTTACTTGACCATGAGTATATCAAGGCGGTCATTTTCTTTGAATACCGCCTGAGCGACAAGGAACCGAAATTTCTTGGCCTTTACCGAAGCAGGAATATTACTCAGGGTGTACGCACATTTTTATACCAGGTTTGCGACTTTATCAATGACGAACTGAACAGTGAAGGCTGGCAAAATAACCGGATCTTGTTCGGCGATCAGGATAGTAAATGACCCCTGATGTTCATGGTATCGATTAAGAATGGCGGTATTCGTTGATTTGAATACCTATTTATTTGATTTTAAAAGGTCCTCCGGCCATTGTTTTCATTCATTTGTCGCTCGGTCTGTTTCACAGGC
Organism: Mucilaginibacter sp. SJ; assembly: GCF_028993635.1. Taxonomy (NCBI): domain Bacteria; kingdom Pseudomonadati; phylum Bacteroidota; class Sphingobacteriia; order Sphingobacteriales; family Sphingobacteriaceae; genus Mucilaginibacter; species Mucilaginibacter sp. SJ. The sequence goes on along the minus strand of NZ_CP118631.1, from coordinate 629,258 downwards.
CGGCCCCTAAACTTAAGACAATAATGGATGAGCCTTATCAAATGCCTACACCTGGAAAATTCCGCTGTCAGCGTGGTACTGTTTTTGGCGATCCTGGGGTGCAGCCTGGCTGGACTTTTGGACCGGAAATTCTTTATGAAGCTGTTCTTTCATCCCTATAGCGTGGTCAATGACGGCCAATATTACCGCCTGCTAAGCTCTGACCTGGTACATGTGAACTGGGTCCACCTGCTTGTTAATCTCCTGATGCTTTACGCCGGTTGCGTCGGTCTGGAAGGTTTCCTTTCTGAAAAAAGTGCGATTGGCCACCTGATCTTCTCCGGCATTTACCTTGTTTCCCATTTCGTCGGTATCATTCTCATAACGATCAGGCATTACCGTGATTTTGGATTTTCAAGTGCCGGTGCCTCGGGCAGTATCATGGGTTGCCTTTTCTGCTATATGGTCATTCAGCCGGATGTCGTCGCTTTTTATGTTCCTGTTGTCGGACCGGTCAATAATATTTTCGCGGGCCTGATCTTCATCGTCATGCTCATCAGGCTCCAGTTCAAGGACCAGCAGGTATTCAACCATGAACTTCATTTTTATTCCGGTGCCGCGGGCCTTGTCCTGGGTGTTCTCCTTAAAAATTGGTTATGACCTGATTTGTTTTTTGCAGGGTTCCCGTTGATTTTAAAAGGTGGCTTCCCTGTCGCTTGGATAATTTTGCAGAGGTCCAATAAACTTTATAGATATGCGTAAGATCCTGATCCCGGTCGACCATTCGACCATTTCCGATAACCTCATCGCCTTTGCAGCCGGTATGAACGGTGATTTTCTGGTCGAAGAGATCATCTTGCTAAAAACCTTTCACATCGGCAGTGTTGCCCGCGTTTTACCTTCCGCTGATATGTTGCTGATGACCCCGAACGAGATCCAGGCGGTACAGCAAAGTGCCGAGGAAAGGGCCGAGCAGCTTGCTGAACTTTTGAAAAGCTCGGTTTCCCGGCCCGTGAAGGTACGTACCCTGGTGGTCGATGGCAGTATGGAAAATGCGCTTGGCGATACGATAACGAATGAAAGGCCTGATCTGCTGATGATCGGCAACGACCCAGAGAACAGGGAGCCGGAGGATGTAGTGAGCGGCGTAGTGATCGCTCTGGCCAAACTGAGTACGGTCCCGGTATTGCTCGTGCCGGTCAAAGCACGGTACCGAAAACCGGAGAAACTGATGATACCGACCTCGTTTGATAATATCGAACGATTGTCTTCTTTTAAGGACCTGTTCCGCTCGCGGATATGGAAGGATGCCCATATCCATGTTTTTCACGCGGGTTCTCCTGATGCTGCCTCACAATATGAAGAACAGATACGTACGGTCTACGGACATTTGCAGGGGCACCGCATCAAGTTTCACTTCCGGGAATGTATCAAACACGAAATAAGCCGGGAGATATTGAATTACGCCGATGAGGAAGATCATGATATGATATTTGCCTTGCCGGGTAAGCATGGCTTTTTTCAGCAGGTGCTCCACAAAAGTGTTACACAGGATTTTGCACTGCATGCAGACCGCCCTGTAATGTTGCTGAAGTAAAATGACCGAAAAATGTTTCCGGGCATCCGGCAGGCCGCCGGGCTATTCGCTGTATCTTCTCCGAAGGATGCCGCTGCTATCCCTGATGCTTGATCACCCCGCGCTTAATTGGACCTCGCACACTATCTGATAAGCCCCTCCGATGAATGTATACCGCCATATGCCTTTACGTATAATGGTCGCTGAACGTGATCCGGTATTGCGTGAATTGCTCTATGATATTCTTAACGATGAACATTACCAGGTGGCGGCCTACGGTATCGGCAACGCCGTGATCGCAACAGCGGAGTTCTGGCAGCCGGACCTGTTCATCATCGATACCCGCTTACCGGATATTCATGGTGGGGTACTTTGCAAAAACATCAAATCACACGCGCAGCTTTCGGGCACCCCGGTCATTCTTGCCAGTATAGATGCCTGCTCGGGCTGCAGTACTTACCAGCACCGTTGTGACGGTTTTCTCCGCAAACCATTCGATCTGATGGCATTCTTAAATATGGTCAGTGACCTGACCGGCAGGATGAACAGGATCAACAAAGCGGTCTGAGACGGGATCAGTCAGGCCATATGGCTTCCAGCCAGTTTACCGCTGCACCGAGTATTTCCTCCCGTTCCGGTTCGTTATGTAATTCGTGGTAAGCACCCGGCCATTCCAGCATATAGGCAAGTGCCCGGGGCGCTTTGCCATTGAATTGTCTGGACCCTTCGATGTCTGTAAAGGCATCTGCTGTACCGTGCATGATCAATAAGGGAATATGGAGCTGATCGGCATGTTCGATGCACCATTCCCCGCTGCTGATCATTTCATGGGCAAGCCTGACCGTTGCGAATCCATGATTGAGTTTATCCCGGGTATAACGTTCAAGTTCTACGGTATCTTTTGTCAACTTGCTGGCATCAAAGCCCTGGCTGATCTGCATATTGGGTATAACCTTGTCCAATACACGCAGTAGGGCTTTTTTGACTGGCGGGGTGTTGGTGATCCGCAGCCCTGGTGCGCTGAGGATCGCCGCCATGGCAGGTGGCCTTCGCCTTAATAATAAGGCCGCGAGCAAACCGCCACCCATGCTGTGGCCATAAATGACCACCGGAAGTTTAAATTCGATAGTGGTCATGTGGACAAAACTCTGCAATTGTGCCAGGGTATTTTCCATACCCAGTGTCCCGCCTCGTTTACCCGGACTTTCACCATGTCCGTATAGGTCAAAGCCGGTCACCGCTAAACCATGCCCGTTGAAAAAGGCGGCCGTTCCGGCGTATCTGCCGGTATGTTCACCGATGCCATGAATGAGTACGATGACCGCCCTCGGCTCTTTGGGCACCCAAGATCTTTCGCGAAAATTCATGTTCTGGTAGTTCCATAACGACGCGCCTGTATATTTCATAAGTGTTGCGGATTGTTCTTCCCGAAAATAAAGTGTGTGCCCCGGTCGCTCCTTTGATATTCAAACTATTCGCTTTCCATATCAAATAACCGCTCAGCTTTGTCCTACATGGAATCCAATTGTTTTTTAAAGGTTATGCATTGAAATTGAAAGCAAGTGCTAAATAGTCCCCGGTAATGATCCAAAACAGAAGGACGATATTTTTTATAATAATGCCGCCCGCTTTTTTAGCATTAAGTAAGCTCGGTTTCTCTAACTGTCGTGTGTTGAGAAAATCCTGTATCTCCTGAATAAAAGTGGTGTTTAAATAGGCGTAAATGAACATCAAATATGGATTGCACATCCAATGTTTCAGTTATGAAGAGGTCGTCAAATGGGTAAAAACAAAATCTATTACCCCCTCAATGGATTCAAAGTTTTGCTCATAAAAAGCGATCAACCTTTGAATATGATCTTTGTCGATGCAACAAACGTACTCTTTAGCCTGAAGTACCATAAGCATATCGATGTAAAACTTAATGTTTGGAGAAAACACGTCCCTCATATCCTTGATCCTGAAAAACACCTTGTTGGGGCCTAATGGGAAGATCAGATCGTCCAGGAAGGGGTCCGCCTTGTCAGGATGACGCAAGATCACAGGGTTATCACTGCAGATCGCGGGGAATGGGTCGGTAAACGTTTTAACTGTACAGGGCCAGTTACAATCCAACAGGTTCCAATAATTCGTTGCTGGTAAAACGTTCCGCAGCCGCTGGAAATAGCCCCGATCAGATTCCACCCATTTTGCAAATTGTGCCGGGTCGACCTGCTGATGTGTTTTTCTGTCTATGACGGCGACTCCAAGTTCGTTCAATCGGTTCATGCCGGTAGTCTTACTGATGACAGGCCGCTGAGCCGGCACCCGCCAAAACGTTTCGCCCGCGAAATAGTTCAGCCACAGAACATCTTGGTTGTCTAAACCAAATCCTTGATCGACCGCACGGATCTTTTCTAATATTCGCGCATAACGGCTTTCGTTTCCGCTATAAATTGTTTCAAGGTAGTCATCCGGCATGCCGTCGGTTCGGACAATGTTATCATCCGGTAGAAAGAAATGACTGGATGGGGAAAAGAACTTTCCGTTCCCTTTGAACTTGCTGTCTTTAACTGACCAGATAAAAAACTTTCCGTCGTCATTGGTAAAGGCCTTCAGATAAAATTTTGGTAGGTAATGATGCTTAGCCATATTGAATTTGCTTGGTACGACTCAGATTTAGTGATACCTGTCCTCCTCTTCCCAATCGTCAAGATAATCGAGTTCAATGATCTCGTAAAAGATCTCATCCGCTCTTTTTTCCATTTGCTCTTTTTCGGTCCGTTTTGTTTCAAGCTGGTTTTGTAGACCTGTCAATTCTACCTCTAAGCCAGTAACACTTTTATTATATTCTTCCAATAGCACTTTCCTGAATTGTTCTGGAAGGAGCTTTTCAAAATTCGCTTTTTCCTCTGATCTCTGTTTTATTTCCTTCTGGATGCTTTCCAGCGTCAATGTATTCTCGGCAAACTCATTGGAAAGATCGATCACAAATTCCACCTTTTGATCGTGTCGCATTTGCATGATCTTATGGCTGTTCAACGGTTGTAAAACCGGGGAGGCGAACAAATTATTGGCCTGGTCATTAGGATACGCCAATATTTTATCCGGGTTACTGATGATATAATCCCAGCTATCCGTACGGTCAAGTACATGGTATTCTTTCCCGTCCACTCTTTTCACCCGGCCTTTGCGGTAGTAGGTGTCCTTTGCAATATGTTTTTTTTGCCGTTCTTCCAGTGATTTGATCGCATCGTTCAATTGCTTTTGCTCAGCTTTCCGTTCCCTTTTTAGTTGTTCTGCTGGCTTTGGTAGTGCCACCCAATAGCCATCGAGTTTTTCTGCGATCCCCTGTACAGTTACTTCTATATTGAAAAGCTCGCTTTGGGCCTTATTGAGCGATCTTTGGCGGTCGCCGATCTCCCTGTTAAGTTTTTCGATCTCCTTGTCGACAAGGGTCATGTTACCCCTGATCTCCTTATGGTCATCCTGGTATCCTGATCGCACCCTGCGAAGTCTGTTGCGTTCACGCCGCCGTTCATCGATCTCCTGTTGCTTTTTGGCCTTGAATTTCCTAACGGATTCGGAGGCCTTAAATTTTTCATTGGCTATATCCCGGTAATAAAGCTTCATCGTATTCGTATCCAACGTCAACTGGTCAAGCGATACAAGTTCATGCTCCCATCTGCTATAAACGGTATCCTCAACGGCATAGTGGTGCTGGAAATAACACTTAAGTACCAGGTCCTTCCTTAATACGGTCGCCGCCCTGGCCTCCTCATCGAAAATAAAGGCATTGTAATTATTGGTGTAAATAATATCCGAAAACGCCAGTTTCCTGGAGTTGTCCTTATAGTCGAACTCATTGAAGACCCATAAGATAAAAATACCCTCTTGACGGTAAAAGGCCTGGCGGCCAACGATCACATCCAACCAGGTGGTAGATAGTTGTAATTCTACCGCGAGTCTTCGGCCGTTGAACATCAAATTGATATCCGGTTTGCGCCACTCGAACTCATCAAGGCTGCGAATGACCCGTTCTAACTGCAAATGGCTCACCTGACCTTTATGGATGGCATTAAGATTTAGCCCCTGATAAAGCTTTTCCTTTAATTCGATATGCGGTTTACCCTCCGCGATACCACGGTACCGCATCCTGTTAATATCATCTTTACTGTATTTAGAATCCGTTTTGATCGGGCAGTCCTTACTGTTATGCAGATGTGCAAAATGAAAATTCTTTCCCGCACGCATGGGCTGATCCTCCCTTTTACCGCCGAGGATACGAATATTCTCTCCACAGGTCGCGCATACCAGCCATTTTTCACGTTTTCCGCTATTCGCTAATTCTTGTTCTTCCCGGGCCTGGATCAAAACGTCAAATGGTTTTCGGAAAAATTCGCTTGCACTGACCTCTAAACCATTCTCAATGTCGATGACATCCTCAATTGTACGTCTGATATCCATGAAATATTTGAAACCATAAATATAATCAACGCTAACATCCTTAGCAATATAATTGACCTTTTGGGAATAAATTCTTGCTTGGTTTTAATGGGTGATTGATAGCCGATCTTTTAGGCGAAACGGGTAGTCTTATATTGTCATTTAAAGTTGGCTACATCTGGGGCAGGAGTATTTTTACCAGATAATAAGTATATTTTTTTAATTTAGTTTAATATTGATAATTTGTAATTCTTATTCATCTAAACCACATTTAATCGCAATTAATGATATGACAAATGCTGGACATCAGGCTGTCGGCCCCGCTCTGGGTTATTACTATCAAGCTATTTATGCGCTTGTCACATTATTTGATTCCAAAAATCCCGGAGCCTTTGTTAGTATTGAAACTCTTGACGATGTGTATTTAAATGATGGGGTTAAACGTGAATTACATCAATTAAAGCACTCTATTCAAGAAAATACTACCATTTCTATAAAAAGTGATGAATTATGGAAAACTCTTAAAGTTTGGTGCGATTTTTTGATATCCAATGATGCGAACGACGGGATTTTTACACTGTCAACCGTTTCGTCTTTAGACCCAAACAGTGATTTAACAGTTTTACTTGACGAAAAAGCACCTCGCGACAAACTTGAAAATGCCCTAATGATGGAAGCCAAGCGGGTTGTTGTTGAACGGAAAAAGGTGGAGGCCGAAAATATTATCCGCTTATCCAACGGCGAAAAAGAAATTGCTCTACCATATTCGAAAAAGTCCAAAGGTTGCGAAGCATTGTTGAAACTTTCAAAACCGACCTTAAAAGCCTTGTTGAAAAATATTCGAATGCAAACCGATTCTTTTACTGTTTCCGAAGCCAGTGCTATAGTAGTAGAAAGAATAAGGCCAACAACTGATCACAATATTCAACTCCCGTTAGCAGAGAGAATTTTAGAATGGTGGGATAGACAAGCAGTTCAGTCGCTTACGGGTGAACGTCACGAATGTATATACATGTCGGAACTTCAAGAGTTCATTAGTAGAAAAACCGCTGAATTATTTACAGATGGCTTTACTGACGACCTCCCGGATTTGGAAATTCCAGCAATTACAAGTCCACATCCCATCCAAAAAATGCAACTTGAGATAATTGATGCATCAAAAACTCAAATCATTAGGTCATATCAAACGGCAATCCGAGCCAGGATACAACGTGAGAAATGGATCGAGGATAATTTAACAGCTGCTAAAAAGTTGGAAAAATACGATGAGTCTTTAATTCAAGAATGGTCATATAAATTTGGAGAGATCGTCGATAATAAAAGTAATTTTTCTGATGATCAGATTAAAGAAGAAGGTCGTCTACTTTTGGATTGGACACACAATACTGCTCATCAACAGGTCGGAAAAATTTCAAAAACTTATGACAACCCGGACCTAATTAGAGGAAGTTACCAAATGCTGTCATCAAATAGGAAAGTTGGTTGGCACTGTGATTTTTTAACTTTGATAACTGATCTAACTGATGAATAAAAGCATTGACGTATTTGCAGCAACGAACCCCGCTTTTTTATCATTGGTGCTGCTTGGCTATTTGGAAGGATATACTGAGGAGGCCGGAAGTGGGTTGCCATTTTCGTTATTGGTGTTACCAATACCAATCATTCTATCAGGCGATTTAGAGTCTACTTTTGATGGAACCAATATTAAAACCGGATTTTATTCATGGATTAAACAGAATCCGCAAATCCTTATAGGATTGAATACTCGGATCAATGATTCGATCGAATACATACAGCCCGCCATGGCTTACGGTATAGCCAAAAAGATAATCGGCTTTGACAGTTACAGTAACCTGGTTGCACACTCTGATAATATCGGAAACATTTATGGTTCTTCATCGATTGCACGACATTTTAAGAATGCAAAAAGGCTCGGTAGTTGGATCGGCCAAATTAAATCAACTAAAACCATATTTAACCACTTAGGATTGGAAATATGAACAGATGGAATATTAGCCACTTAATTTTTTATAGTAAGAATAACTTGCATAGGACAATAGAGTTCAACGTAAATGACGTGACCATCATAACAGGTGCGTCCAATACTGGAAAATCAGCGGTCATAACTGCAATTGACTACTGCCTTGGGTCCTCTACAAACAACATTCCGGCATTTGTATCGGCGCGTGTTACACATATTGCAACGAAATGGTCTGACGGAACTACGGAGTTTGTTATAGGTAGAGAAATATCGAAATCTGGAAAAGCATCAGGAAATATGTACTTCGAATATGGTGCAGATGTTGATGTTCCAATTTCCGCTAATGATTTAAATGGTAGAGGTAATATTGAAGAGATTAAAGCACTGTTAGAAAATTTATTTGGGTTCACAGTAGTTAATGAAAGTGATAATGTATTAAGCGTTAATAAGATTTCAATAAGACAAATCACACCATTCATTTACCTGGATAAAAAGGTCATTGATAGTGATACCACTTTAATGTATGGTTTAGACGATCAAAATGCTTCTAAACGTATCATTGATTCACTGCCATATTTTCTGGGTGCCATAGATTTAAAGGAACTTGAAGCTATGCGAAGGTTGCGGGGGCTGAAAAAGGGTATTGAAAGCGAGGAAAGAAAGCAAATATTATTTGAACAACACCAAATCGATGTTTTAGAGAAGTGCAGATCCTTGCTGGCGGAAGCATCTCAGGTAGGTTTATTCCAAATGGATGATTCTGTTGTGTCTGCAAATAAAGATACCTTAATTGATATCCTTGAAAGATTAACCAAATGGGAATACAGCGCAGTTAACTTTGAAAATGATGACGTTTTAAAATCTCTGCAGATTATTAAATCCAATCAACTGGCGGAACTTAACATTCTCAGGCGCAAAAAAACTGCAGCAATCCAAATGAATTCTACAACGGACGATTATGATAAAGTCGTTGAAAAGCAACTATCAAAACTTGATTTAAGTAAATTTTTTCAGCATACCGAGGAAAAATGCCCTGTATGTAGCTCAGATTTTAAGGAGCCGAATGAAATTTCAAAAATGATCGAAAACTCCATTGTCGAACTAAGACGTGAAAGAAAGGTAGTTAAAAACCACAAGCCGGCTATGAACGGGTTCGTTAAGGAAATCGACGAAAAAATTGACGGCTTACAAATCAACATAAATAAATCTGACAACGAAATCCGAAATCTTATAAAAGAATCGGAAGTTGCTCAAAATCAACTGGTTTTAAATCAAAATATTAGCCGAATTATAGGCAGAATATCTTACTTTTTGGATAACCATACGGCAGTTGAAGCCTTCGATCAAAAAAAACTAAATGATTATAACCGGGAAATTGAGCAGATAAATAGCAAATATGGCAAAAGCCATAAAGAGGAAAGAATTGCACTGGCTGAGAGGAAGATCTCTAAGTATGCGACCGCGAACCTTAAAGAATTGCCGCGAGGGATACCAATAGAAAACTGCGAGGTCAACTTTTTCTCCAAACAGCCCAAGCTTGTGATTACTGATGCTGAAACTGAACGCAAGACACCATTTGCGAACATTGGATCGGACGAGAATTATTTGAGCCTTCATTTGTCTTTTGCTTTTGCATTCCAACGTTTCTTATCTGAGAAAAAATCTTCTGTTCCAGGGCTCTTGATTTTAGATCAAGTCAGCAGGCCCTATTATTCTAATAAAGATTCTGACGACGAAAAAGACATTAAGGAGGTCGATATTAATAATGATGATGACAGTGCTGCTCTTGAAAAGCATTTTAATTTTATATTCAAACAAGTTCAGGAGCAGAAAGGACTCCAAGTTATCATTTTAGAGCATGCCTATCTTAGCTACCACGAGGCGTATAAAAAAGCAACCAAATACAAATGGCCGAAAATCGCAAATGATAAGTTAATCCCCTCTGATTGGCCCGAAGTTTTTGAGAGTTAAAATATGCTAACTCTTCACTTTAGACAGTTTCTATATCACTTATTTAGAAGACTATATGGATAAATCATTGTAGTCGAAGTTGTGCATTGTTAACCTACATTTCACAGATCGATCAATTGTTTTAACGGATGGTGATCTTTAAAATACACTTTGCGCTTTCTGTACTGTTTTGGCCAGATCGATGCCTTCGCTCAATACACCGTTGAACAGGTCGCCGGTTTCTTTGAGACGGTCCAGGGCATTGTGTATAGTAAAATCTTTCATGGTGAGGCCGGGTCTTACTTCGTCCCAGTGCACAGGCATGGACACGGTGGCACCGGGTTTGGGGCGGAGGGAATACACGCCTGCAATGGTGGCGCCGGGCCGGTTCTGTAAAAAATCCAGGTACATCTTTCCTTTGCGGTTGGAGATCATGCGTTCAAGCGTGGTAAATTTCGGTATTTGCTGGTGGACCAATTTCACAATGATGTTGGCGAACAACTGGCTTTGGTCATACGTGTACTTGGCCCCGAGTGGGATATAAATATGTATGCCGGTTGAACCGGAGGTTTTCGGATAGCTGGGCACATCGATGGCATCCAGTACTTTTTTGACTTCCTGCGCGGCCTGGATCACCTGGTCGAAATGTTGTTTATCGGGGTCAAGGTCGATGACGCAGTAATCGGGATTATCCGGCGATTGTGCACGGCTGAACCAGGGGTTGATCTCAATGCAGCCCAGGCTGGCCATCCAAAGTAAGGTGGCTTCGTCGTCCCCCAGCAGGTAGTCTTTATCGATGCCTTCGCTATTGGTATGGGCCATGGTCTTTGCCCATTCAGGCGCTTTGTCACGAACGTTCTTTTGGTAAAAGCTTTCGCCATGGATACCGCCGGGGAAACGATTGAGCGACATGGGCCGGTCTTTCAGATAAGGCAGCATGAAAGGTGCGACCTGATGATAATAGTTGAACATGTCCCGTTTGGTGATACCATCCTCTGGCCAGTAAAGCTTGTTCAGGTGCGTGAATTTTAATAAATGCCCGTTGACTTTCTTTTCTTCGGTATCATTTTTTGACGAAAGCAGCGGATTGCTGGTTGGTTTGGCCTTGATGGCCTTTGCCGGCTTGAACGGTCGGGCGTTAGCCTTTACGGTTCCATCGGCTTGTATCTCCTGGATGTCCGCCTTGAGGTTTTGCGCCTCGACTACGCTTGTCGTGTCGGCTTCGGTTTCCATGATCACTTCTTTCGGGTTCTTGTCACTACGCATGCCTTTGAAAGAGGCCTGCCTGACCTTGCCGTCGCCGGTGATCTCGGCAAATTCGATCTCACAAACCAGCTCGGGTTTGAGCCATGTGGCCTTTGCGCCCAGTCTGCGCGGCCGGAACTGCGATGGTTCGTCCACGTCGGGTTCCACATCAAAAGGGCTTTCGGCGGCGATGAGCGGTTTGAATTGTGCCATCATTTCTTTCTGCTGGGCATCGTTAAATCCGGTGCCGACTTTGCCGATATAACGCAACACACCTTTCGGGTCATAAACACCGATGGCCAGTGCGCTGAAGTATTTGCCGGTACCTTCATTTTTGGTAAAGCCGGCGATAACGACTTCCTGGCGGCGTTTCGCCTTGATCTTGAGCCAGTCGCGCGAACGGGCATCGGAAGTGTAAACGCTCTCAGCGCGTTTGGCGATGATACCTTCAAGTTTCATTTTTTTAGCGGTCTCAAAAAACTCGATACCGTTTACGGCGAAAGAAGGGCTGGCTTTGACCAGTTCGCTGTCTGTTGGTAAAACGGCGTTCAGGATGTCTTTGCGTTGGTGCAAAGGCTGTTTGGTAAGGTCGTGGCCTTCGTACCATAAGATGTCGAAAACATAATAGACCAGCCGGGCGCTTTTGGTGTTTCGCCAGTTTTGCAGTGCGCCAAAGTCGGCATTGCCCTGTTCGTCCAAAGCGACGATCTCTCCGTCCAGTACGGCGTTCATAGACCAGCTTTCCATAAGTTGGTTGATCGGGCCGAATTGGCCGAAGGGCAGATTGTTACGCGAGATGAGGGTTGCGCTGCCTTGCGCAATGCTGGCGATGGCGCGGTAGCCGTCCCATTTGATCTCGTAAACCCAGCCGGGATCATCAAAGGGGGTGTCGACGAGGGTCGCTTTCATGGGTTTGATGTTCCGCGGCAGTTCGGCTTTGGGCGCTTCTTTTAAGATCGCCCGCACGTCGCTGGTCCCGGCTTGGGGTTGGGTTTGAGCTTTCGTGGCTTTTGTTAACTGTGAGTTCATGGCCCTGCCGGTTTGTTTAGCCTGGTCGTTCTTTGGCAGGTCGTGGTCAGCAAGTTCGATCCAGACGGGCGCGTGGTCACTGCTGCCTTCCCAACCGCGTACGTGTTTGTCGACCTGCGCAGTTTTCAGCCTTCCGGCGATTTTGGGATTGAGCAGGAAATGGTCGAGCCGCAGTCCGGCGTTGCGCCCGTAGGCATCACGCAGGTAATCCCAGAAAGTGTAGATACGTTCGTCGGGATAAAGGTGGCGGATGGCATCTTTCCAGCCTTGGTCCACAAGCATCTTAAAGGCAACTTTGGTTTCAGGCCGGAACAAGGCATTTTTCAGGTACTTTTCAGGTTTATAGGTGTCCAGATCGGTTGGCATGACGTTATAATCACCGATGAGCATCACAGGTAGCTCCCGGTGAACAAGGTTTTGCGCATGCTCCGTCAGGCGCTCGAACCAACGCAGCTTATAGTCAAATTTCGGGCCTGGCCAGGGATTGCCATTGGGCAGGTATATGCAGCCGATGACGATACCGTTAATGAATGCCTCGATATAGCGGCTGTGGGTAAATTCTTCATCTTCGCCCGGCAGGTCGCGGATGAGTTCCCTGATCTCGGTTTTGGACAGAATGGCGACGCCGTTCCAGCTTTTCTGGCCTACCCAAACGGCGTGGTAACCGGCTGCCTTCAGCTGCCGCTCGGGAAATTTATGCTGCTCGGTTTTAAGCTCCTGTAAACAAACGATATCCGGGTCGGCTTCCGCAAGCCAGCGCAGCAGGATATCGAGACGGCCGTTGATGCCATTGATGTTGTAGGTAGCGATCTTCATTGGTTGAGACGACAAAGCCCCTTACGGGGCTTTGAAAATGGATCACCATTATTTATTTCTGTTTGTCCTTGAGGTATTTCTCCAATACTTTACGGTCATTGGAACCGGTCGCGCGGATGGCACCGGTGACGGCCTGGCTGCTTACACCCATTTTATCTTTGAAATACTGGATCTCGTAATTTTCACTGCCGCTCACCTTATTGCGGTCGCGGGCATCTTTCTTATTCTTATTATCTGACATAGGTTTTAATATTTGATTTATTGCTTTAACAAGCGGCACAACCGATGGTTTTAAAGCTTAAGGTCTAATTCAAGGCCGGAAGATCAAAACCGTATATCTCTGGGATAAGAATATCTCCACATGGAATTATCTAAGATATCTTTTTGGCTGGCCTTCGGCCGGTCAAATGAAGTTCTCCGAACGATCTTTTAGTCGAAACGGGTAAAAAGGGCAGCTAAGGTCTTGCCGTATTCTGTCATTGGAGTACGCCAAAAGACTACGGCATAAACGGCTGCCTCCCCAAAGGGTCCCCTCCAATTATTCCGTTTCCTTTTGGCTATGAAGCGGCACTTCCTATGGCTTTCTTTTTTCCCTTTTTCTTTTAAAAGATCATCACAAAAGCAAATCAGGACAAAAGGAAAGACAAACAAATAATTATTCACTAAAAATTTTAAATGTTATGTTATTCACAGGAAGAATTACCGCAGACGCCGAAGTTAGAACCGTTAAAGGCGACAGAACCGTGACCTCATTTACCGTAGCGGTCAACAAACGCTTTAAGAACAAAGCGGGCGAAAAACAAGAAAAAGTATCCTTTATCCGCTGTGCTTACTGGATCAATTCAGGTCTTGCCGAATACCTGACCAAAGGCACGATCGTAGAGATCAACGGATGGATGGAAGCCGAAGCATGGAAAGGAAATGATGGCGAACTGCACGCCAACCTGACCTGCTCGGTCGATAATGTCAAACTATTCGGTGGCAATAACGCCAAACCTGCCGAAACCGAAAAAAACGCAAAAGCCAAAACCAAAGAGAAAGCTAAACCTGCCGCCGTTGCCGCAGGTGGCGAGGACGATGACGACCTGCCATTCTAAACAAGCCTTGCACCGCCGCTTCGGTGGCGGTGCTTTTCAAATTATCATATCAACGAATTATCCCATAAACAATACGAAACCCATGCAAAACGACTTTGATGCCAAAAACCTGATACCCGTTTGGGAAGCCCTCGGCCTTGCTAACCCTTGGATAGCGGAAGCCAACGACCCGCCGTTCGATAAGCAACAGCTTGTCAGGATCGCCACGCTTGCCGAACTGGAAAATATCTTTCAGCAAGGCAACTGGTGCCTCGGTCAGGGTTTTCACTTCATGAACCTCTGTTTTATCAATCAGATCGATGGCGGTGACGAGTGGCTGACCATCAAGGATGACTATGCCTTTGAAAGTTTCACTTGGTGCAGGTTCATCCAAAAGGGTGAATTTACCCCGATGATCGAACGCCTGTTAATAGCCACCAAAGAGCAATGCATCAACTTAGAATACTAAGCCCATGAGCTACTTAGCCCACAAAACCGAACGTAAAGCCCTCAAAGTACTGGCTAACACCCTGCGCTTTTTTCAGGATACCGACCTGCTTTTCGTCAGTGCAAGAGATGCTTTCGCCATCAGGCATGCCGAGATCATGCTTCGGTCGGTCATTGAAAGCAACGGGTACACAGCCAATTACCGCAAAGGAAAAGGAACGAAAATTTTAAAGAACAAGAAAACCCAATACCATGACAACGAACTTTTTTGAACAGATCAGCGCCCTTGCATTTCAGGGCGCACTTAACCTCAATATGATAAAGAATACCGATGGCCTCCTGACCGTTTCGGTCTACCTGCCGAACGCAACCACCGATGCCGCAGGTACAGTGATCCCGCCTATGATCCTCAAAGGCAAGGCGACCGAACTGGATGAGGGCTTTTTCGGGGCGATAACCGTCCCTGTACAACAGACCGCAAGCCTGTTCGCCAATATGGAGGCTTATCAGCAAAGCCTGAAAAAGGCCGCTGAACTTTCCAAGGCAGAACAGGATAAAAAGAACAAAGGCAAGGCAAAGACCACCGCCGCCGCCACACCTGCGGACGACGACGACGATGATGATACCCCCGATACCGAGAACCTGTTCTCCGCACAGGAGAATGAGCAAAAGGCCATAGCTGAAAAGAAGAAACGCTATGCCGAGGCCATCGCCCAAATATCCGAACTCAATAAGCAATGCAAGTACGAGGATGCCCTCGCCTTGTTACCAACTGCCGAGGAATACCCTGAACATGCCGAGGAGATCGAACGCAAGGGTGCGGAACTGCGCAAACGCAAAGCGCAGTATGATGAACTGATGAAAGATATTTAAAGGAAAGGGAACAAAAGATGGAAGTTACAACGATCAGCAGGATCTTCCTGCATAAACAGAACGGTCAGGAAATTCGCCTTGCCGACCCCGGTCAGCAACTGACCAAGGAAGATGTAAAGAACTTTTACGCCAGTATCTACCCGATACTGACCACCGCCAAGATACGTGGCCCTGAATTTAAGGACGACGAAATGCAATATCATTTTGAAACCACGATGGGCACAAAAGGATGAATATGAAAAACAAGGTAAAAAAAACGGTCAAGATCGATAAACACAGCCAGTTATGGAGGATATACGCACAGTTCGGAACTTTCGCAGGGAAACTCAACAGGTTGCCCGATGCAGGAGAAATAAGGCGCAACTCTTTAAGAAGCGCACCACCCGAAATGGTACAAATGGTTTTCTGAACCATGCCTTTGAACCCTTTTGGTTATTTAGCGGGAACGGCGAAAAAGCGGAAGAACAGTTCTTCCGCTCGCTTACCCACCTCTGCGAACATTATGACCTGCTATTGCCCGATGTAAGCGGGTCGGCTTTTCCGCAGAATATCTACCACGCTTGGAAAGTGACGGCAGAACGTATCAAGGCCATCGATAAAAAACTGGATCTTATCATCCTTAACGATGACACCCACGAAGCGGTACTGGCGACGATCAGCAATTTTGATACGGGCAGAACTTTGTACTATATACCCGTAAAACCGTTATGGAAATGGGTCAACGAACCCGGTCATCAGGCAGTTGCCGAGGTGGTAACAGGGATATTCGCTTACCTGTTCCAAGTGGTGCAGATACCCATGTACACCGAATACGAAAGTTTTATCGGACAGCAATACCGCTACATAGAGGATATGATCAATGATTAAGCGGATGAGGATGAAGAAGCCAAAGGCTGTCGGCAGGAACAACTGGATGAGATCTACCGCTTGCAGACCTCGGGGATGCACCTGCAAAGATCGATGAACGACAAAGTAAAGGTCGAAACCTTTGCCGATACCGTCCTGAACTATGCCAATTCCGAACAGCGGGACAACGACCTTGCCATACTCGCGATCGAGTTCGTACAGCTTTACCGAGCGTACCCCGAACGCTGTTTTTGCGATAATATACGGCCTGACCTCTATTACCCCGAAGTGGAGGAACGCATCAGGGTCGAAGAATATATCAGTTTTTATTGGAGCGGGAATGACACATTGGTCGATAACGTAATGGAAATGATCAATTGCAGTTTTCAGGAAATGGGCATCACGGATGAACCCATCGATGTGAAAATATTCGATAAGGCTGTTACTAACGATACCGAACGTTTCGGCTTTGAAAGCCGCCTTTTTCCACTCTTAGGAAAGCTTGCTGAGTTCCTTGAAAATTATGACCATTAACAACAACACCATGACAAATATTACCGAGCAATTCAATAACCAGTATGTCCCCGTTAAAGCCCTGCTGATCTATGAGAGCCAGTTGAATATCAAAGACCAATATGGCCACGAAGCCGACCGCAACCCACAGGTGTATGTGGAAAGTTATGATATTGGTAAACGTGGGCAACCCATTAATGCACACCCTTTAAGCCTGACCGAACTGACCTCGCTAAGCAAATTATTTCAGGCGACCGAAGAACTGAAAGGTAACTTCCTGAAACCAAAGGGGCTGATCTCGCCGAATGTCCTGTTCCTCGACCCCCAAAATGACGGCTTCGTCGTATGGTACACGCCACCGATGGAAAGAGAACTTTATTTCGTAGAGGGTTTGGGCATCCCCGCAGGTAAGGCCAAACTCCCTGCATTGGTTTGGAAAGCAAGCAGGGAAAGCCTTCACATCTACGCCCTGAAAGGAAAAGGCAAGCCCAATGCGAATACCGCCCTATACCATGCCCCGTTTTTCAATATCTATGAAAGCGGTAACGTGTGCATGGGTACGGTACAGATCAGCATCGACCGCTTTACCCGCTTGGAGGACTTTATCAACCTATGGCAGGAATATTTCTTTAACAGTTATTTCAGCCACACCATCGGCAACCATCAGGGCGCATTCATCGACCTGAAGACCCTTTGGCAACAGCAGGTCGGCACGGGTAAGGCATTCCCGACCGATGTACTTAACAAACAAAACCACCTTACACTAAAGAACCTGATCCGATGAAAAAGCGCAATGACCTTAATTCAGCGAAACCAGTTACCGCTGTACATATCGTTCAAAAAGAACTATTAGCCCCTTACAACCCGATCTCGGTCAACCTTATCGGGGCGGGTGGTACAGGCAGCCAAATGCTGACCGCATTGGCAAGAATTAGCCAGGCATTGAACGGGTTGAACCATCCCGGCCTGTCCGTGACCCTTTATGACGACGATACCGTGCAAAGGCCGAACTTGGCAAGACAGTTATTTACCACCTCCGAATTGGGGCAATATAAATCGGTCGCTCTCATCAATCGGGTAAACCGCTTTTTCGGACTGAACTGGAAAGCTGAAACCGCTCGGTACGATAAAGACTTTTGTTCTATTTCACAAGGCATGGCCGCCATTACGATCTCCTGTGTCGATACCGTAAAGGCTCGTTTCTGCATCGCCGAGATACTTAATATCTACCATAAGAACAGCGGAGGCCATCGGGACAAACCATTGTATTGGATGGATTTCGGGAATAGTAAGGACACAGGACAGGTGGTATTATCGACCGTGGGTGAGATCAAACAACCTGCCTCGAAACAGTTCCTGCCCGTTGGCAAACTACCTTTTGTGACCGAGAAGTATGCTGACCTGTTGATCGCTGCCGAAACTACCGATGAAACACCAAGCTGTTCGCTTGCCGAGGCATTGGCCAAGCAGGATCTGTTCATTAATTCGACCTTGGTAAATTTCGGTTCGTCCCTGCTTTGGCAAATGCTCCGTGAGGGTATCATTTATAATGATGCGCTGTTCCTGAACCTGAAAGAATACAGGGCGCAACCGATGAAGATAGCCGCTTAATATTGAAGAAATGGAAATTACAGATCTGAACGGCGAAAAGGTCGTGGTCACCAACCTCCAACTCGCCATCATGCAGGCGGATGATTACCGCCATTATCGGGTCGCCAACCCATCGGCACAGCAGTTACACCTGTATGCCTATTGGGAAGACCTCTATCAGAAACTGATCGCCTTACCCCAACAACAACCCTAAATTCAAAAGCTATGGTCAAGATCAAAGAGGGTTACGTGATGAACGCCCGGGAAAAGGTCGAATATGAGCGCATGAATGCGCTGCCACGAAAGTCCGAAGGCTTTGCGGCATATTACTATAAACCGCAAACCAAGTACCCGCCACGCATCTACATTTTCATGCACTCGGAAGTATGGTGTGACCGTAACCGAAGGCCAATGGGATTGCATACCGCATTCCCTTTTCTTACCCGTCCGATGAACCGTGAGGAAATAGAGTATCATCACTTTGATACCCGCCTGTGCTACCACCAGTATGAGGATTGGGATAAACTGATCTATGCCGAACAACAGGAAGCGGATGAACTGGACAAGGAGAACGCAGGTTCGGGTACGCAGTTCCTGAATACCCTGCGTTCGTTCCGAAGCAGGTATCTGCTTGGTGGCAGATCTTCAGAACCACAGGCCGCCGAAGCTGTTCCCGCAGCTACAGAGGACAATTTAACTACATTACTGGCAGATTCGGATGAATTGACGGCGACCGAGATCAGCAAGTTACTGGACAAGGAACAACAGGAGGACAAACGCCCTGATATGCTGACCGCTCTCCGTTTGCTATACCTTAATACCGCCCAAGAGCAAAAAGTAACGGTTACAGAAGCGGTGGTACAGCGCAAGGTCAGGATCGCCGCTGAAGGGGCAAGGCGGAATTTCGTGCGGCGGGTCTATGCGGCCAACAAGCTTTTCGCTTTGGAGGAGATCAGGCAGCGATACCCCGAATATACCGAAGATATGCTCGGTTTTGACCTTAGCAGAAAGTCAAAACGCATCCCGAAAAAAAAACACAAACCCATCGTAGACCTGCGCCGCTGCCAGATGCAGAAATATGCGCAACGCCTCAGCCATCCCGAAACTACCGAACAAGAATACCATCAAGCCTGCTGCATGATCCCCATCCTGCAAAATGCCCACGACCAGCGGATGCCTATTTCCCTTTCCGTGACCTATAATAAGAAGACCCTTATTTATGCCTTCAACTGGCGCACCCGTGAGACGGTGATCAGATCATTCATCACACAGGCTAACCTGAAAGGCATGACCCATGAACGCCTTGGGGAAACCTATAACCAAATGACGGGTTCCAATTACAGCTTTTGAGCGTGGCGCGCCCCGGACGGAGCCGGGGCCGGTCGCCGCATTTTCGCGGGTGTTCCGTTGGGTGGCGAAAATGCGGCGCATTTATTTGAATTGAATTTGGGGATCACACTGCATTTCTTAAATTCGTTGATGCCTAAAACTGAGATACCGTTTATCACTATTGTCCCCTGGAGGCGGAAAAAGTTTTATAACTCCGATAAAGATGCCCAGTTCTACCTTGAACAGGATAACTGGAACGACCAGGGTTTTTATGTAAGTTATTACCTCCATGCCTCGTCCCTGGTAACTAAAGGGGAACCACTTATGATCGGACATGTCAGGATATTAAAGATGGGGCAACCTGAAAATAAAATGTTCTTACTGGGCACTGGTCCGATCGGCGCCCTCGATGATGACTACTGTTCAATGGGCACATCTCTTGACTATTACTCCCGGATCTCCCAGTTACCCTTGTATAAAGAAGAGATATTAACAGCCCTCCGGGATGCGGTAGTTTACCCGGAATTTAAGGAGGACTTTTTAGAAGAACCAGGCTTTAAAGCTGCTATGATGCGAAATTTCAAGGCGGACGATCAGTTGTTCACCTTAGGCCCGCTATTGCTCGAAAGGGACTATCATGGCTTGCTCGATCTGGACCAAAGTTTCAAATTTAAGTTCCCTCAATTTGAAGAACCTGTCACGTTCAGATTTGACTCAAAAAACAAATATGGCTGGAATGATCTTTCGCTGCCAAACCGTATAATCGCCATTATCGGCAGGAACGGGTCCGGGAAAAGTACGTTGCTGTCCCGGATCTCAAGGGTGGCTTTCTCTTCTGCAACCGACCGACTTGACGAAACGCTTCAACAGGTTGGCATAATGGATCCGCCCGGACTTGGGTTCCCACGCATATTGGTGCTTTCATACAGCGCATTTGATGCCTTTAACACACCCGGTGTATATGTTAAGGATAAAAGGATCATCGTTGAGGAAATGAGAAAAGGGATCGCCAGGTACGTATTTATCGGCGTTAGGGATATTGTTTCCGAACTGGAAGAAATGATACCATTCATGCATTTTGATGAAGAAACAGGCAAACTTGATCCGGCAGAAATACGCCGGGACAAGATCGAAAATACCAAGCTTAAGACCATCAATCAACTGGGTGAGGAATTTATCGGTAACCTTGCGATCATCAAGGAGTTTCGCCGGGATACGATCTTCGATAAAGCCATGAAGATATTGTCTGCTGAGGTCTCCATGCACCTTATTCTCGGGCAAGATCTTCTTAACACAGACGAAAAGGATAATCTGGAATTTTTCCTGGGATTAAGCACAGGACATAAGTTCGTGATACACTCTCTGACCAGTATCATTGCCTACACGGCGATCCGGTCATTGTTGCTGTTCGACGAACCTGAAACACACCTTCATCCTCCCATGCTCGCAGCGCTGATGACCGCCGTGCGCTTTGTGCTTGGTGAATTGAACGCTTTCATGATCGTGGCGACACATTCGCCCGTTGTTCTTCAGGAAACACTCAGCGAACACGTTTATCGTGTTCGGAGGGTCGGCTCCGAAATGAAGATCGAACAGCCTCCTTTGGAAACCTTCGGGGAAAATATCGGTACATTGACCGAAATGGCTTTTGGTTTGACCTCTGAAGCCACCGACTTTCATAATACGCTGGATGCCCTCTATAAAGAAACGGTTGATGACTTTTTTGAAAGGCCTGCGCCGGAAGCATTGCTTGAGCGGATCGAAGGCTATTTTGAACACGGACTGAGCACTCAGGCCCGCGCTTACCTGTTGTCGAAAATTTTTAAACGCGGCTGATATGTGGAAACTTGACCTACCTCCCCGTAACGGCTCGATGAAAAACATCGATAAAGCATTGACGAAAAAAAGTGGTGTAATGAAATATCCGATCACAGCCGCGGAAAAGGAAGCGATCGATAAAATATACCGGGCTTATGATGCAGCCAAAGGGATCACCTCACCGGCACTTCAGGGTAAATATTTATCCGCAGGACTGCTTGAGGCGATGAAAAACGCCTACGATGAGGTACAGATCAAAGGACGCCTGAAAAAACTGCGTGATAAACTTTTAATGGGCGCGGATACCTGTCCGTGCTGCGGCATCGGCGAGGCGGACGAACTTGATCATTATCTTCCTAAGGAAGATTATCAACCACTGTCGATCTATAGCCGTAACCTGATCCCTTATTGTCACAAATGCAACAATAAAAAACGATCTCTGGATGGTTCAAAACCGCACGAAAGGTTCGTTAACGTGTATTATGACGACATACCTGACGATCAACAATTTCTGTTCGCCAAAGTGCGGTTGCACGGTAAAGGACTGAGCATTAAATTAGAGGTTCGTCCTGTAGCCGGTCTGTCAAGCAGCCTGGTGACGCAGATGAACTTCCAAATGAAACGGGTGAATCTGAACAAACGGCTGCGGAAAGCCCTGAATATACAGCTGAGTTCTATAGCCCGATATCTGGATGAAAATTATAAAAGCGGTGGAAAGGAAGCCGTCAAACTTGACCTCAGGAAGAGCGGCAAGAGCCTTCAGGAAAGATTCGGCATCAATCATTGGCGCTCGGTAGTTCTGTTCGCCCTTGCTGACCATGATGCTTTTTGCGATGGGGGTTTTTATGCGCCGCTGGCCATTGTCAAACCGGCACCGGTAGTTAAAAGTCCATTAACTCCTTAAGTGGGATATCCAGGCCGATCGAAAGTTCGATCAGTGTTTTCATTGTCAGATTGATTTCTCCTTTTTCATAACGTACGATGTCAGCGAACTCCACATTGCATTTGGCAGCTAACTTTCGGTGAGACAAATTTTTGGATGTTCGTAATGCTTTCAGATGACGCCCGAAACGAAGGAAATATTCTTGATGATGCGCGTTTTCTGACATTGTGAAATTAGATCAAGATCAAAAAACACGGTTTTTAGGTTAAAAAGTGTTGTGCTAAAACACAACACTTTTTATTACTTTTGCTTGAATCGGGCAAGAAATTTAACTGCACGGTAAAGGCTCCTTAACAATATTAACCTAAATTCCCAATATGAAGGATCAGACCACTAACTGTACACCTGACGCAACTGCACTTTCACGGACAAAGCGTAACCGGGCTTTTGGATTCGCTTTAGTCTTGTTGTGGTTGGTGGTTTTCGTCGCCTGGTATTTCAAGTTGTTATGACCAAAATCGAGAGATTTCTATAACCTTCAGTTATAATTTTTAGCTATGTACGTTAAGCGGCATCCTCTAATTTTGAGAAAAACAACCTTGATATGCGTAAGATCATTTTTTTTTTCAGCTCTCATCATCATTTTCAACATCTGCGAAACTGCCGTAGCGCAGGTAAGATCCAATATCTTATATGGTCAATTGTTGCTCAACAATGAAACCTTTAGGCCAAGCCTTGAAAAATATCGACGGGATATTGACCGGCTCGATAAAGCCCTAAGTGCTGACCATAATGATACGATCGCCTTGTTTGAGCGGGCACTGTTGCTGGATAAATTCAATAACATCCAGGCTTTCCCCAAGCAAGATGAGCCAAAAGCTTTACAGGGTTTGCGCACGGCAGAACGATATGCGAACCGGGCAGATAGCCTGGGTATGAAGGATATTAAATTAAAGGTACTCCGGGCGCAGATCTATAAAGACCTTGCTTATCGCTTTTTAGGGGACGAGCGATGGAAGTACAACGGGAAGGCTGGAGTTGGGAGGAAAAATAGCTTTGAACTATACAAGAAAAAGGCGAATGAGCTTTATGAAAAACTGGCTGAACTGGATGTGGCAAATGCCTATGATTATAAAAAACTAAAGGAAACCGGCGAGTATCCTATAAAAGAATAAATCACTCTCTTTTAAAAATCAATAAGCTCTTTGGGATTTATGCCTAAACCCTTCGCTAATTCAAAAATTGTAGAAAGTTGTAAGTTTGTTTGGCCATTTTCAATCTTGCCAATCTTACTATGGTCTAAATCACATTTGGCTGCAAGTTCCCTAAGTGAAATGTTTTGTTTTTCCCTTATAGTTTTAAGGTGATTTCCAAACTTTTGCTGTAATTCTGAGTAGTCTTTCTTCAATGTTTAACTAAAAGTCTGAAAATCGCATAAAAACCGTTAAAAATTGTGGACTTTTAAGTCCACAATTCAAATAATTGTTTATATTTGTTTTGCGATACTTTATTATTCGATAGAATAAAGCATTCGCTTTTTAGTCTCGATTTAGAAACCTGAGAAATTTTTATCCCACGAGACGATGAGTGATATGCCCACGCCATAGGTGTGGGCTCTCTTATCGTGGGTGGGCTTCTCAGGGCCTCTAAGTCGGTAAGTTGAGTCCACGCCTATGGCGTTTTTGCTGCGACTTACCACATTAAACCTTTGAGTATGGAAGCAGCAAAACAACACAACATTCTACATCAGAGTTCCCCTCTTCAAAAGGTGATCGAATCCTTTTTTAAAGGATATACACCTGATTCCACAAAGTTCATGTTCTGGAAATTATTTCAATGCTGGGCATTGAAGGACTGCACGATTAAAGCTGAAGTTTCAGATGAAGAAGTTGCCCTGTTCTTTGATCAGTTAATAGACCTGGTGGCTGCGGCTTATACAGTACACCAGGCGAACGGGGCTACACCAGTTGTCCAGAAAGGGCTTGGCGGTGTTTAAGAACATTGTCAATATCTGGTTATTGGTTATCTCACCTCCGGAATGAGTTCGCTCCATCGTTCCAATAAATTCAATAATCAATAACTAAAAACTTGTAAAATGAAGCTCATAATATGCTCAATGGCATTTCTATGCCTAAAATTTCCTGCTTATTCCCAAACACCGGACACACAAACCAGCTTATTTCCAGGACAATACATGCCAGATGTTTCCATAAATAATATTGTCAATTCAAAAAACAAATCCGCGAAAATCTCTGACTTCAAAGGAAAGATACTGATCCTGGACTTTTGGGCTACCACCTGCGGCGGTTGCATTCAAAGTATGCCTGAAATGGATTCCCTGCAACAGGTTTATAAAAATAGAATAAATATACTGCTCGTGGATTCAGAAAAGTTCCTTGATGATGAGAGGAAGGTCATGAGAATGTTAGACATTCATCGTTCATGGACGCGGAAGAAATTTAGCCTTCCCATTGCTATCGGCGATACTGCGATTACTAATAAATTCAAATTTAGAGGCATCCCTTATGTCGTATGGATATCCCAAAACGGACAAATACTGGCATTAACAGGGAAACCTGAAGTAACACCCGAAAATATTGAGCGGGCTTTAGCCGGAGAAAAACTAATTGCAGTTGATAATAACGATAAACGTGTCAAACTATGAAAAAGGTATTTACACGTATAACGATATTATTGTTATTGATCATTTCATCAAAATCGGTAATTGGGCAGAATGGGTTCAGGTTATATGGAGATGTGAATTTTGAAGGAAAACCACTTCCCGGGGTTTCGATCACTTTAAAAAACTTTGGTGCTACGTCTTCTACAGATTCTTCAGGGCATTTTTGGATTTTTTCAAAGAACGCTAAAGACACGCTTGTATTAACTCATGTCGGCTTTAAAACCGCAATGAAGCCCATTTCAGATGACACAAAACAACCGGTTCATATCGTAATGGAACCAATCACGACTAATCTTAAGGAGGTTGTAGTCAGTAGTGGCTATCAGGAGATTCCAAAAGAGCGGGCAACGGGATCTTATTTCAAGATAGATAAAAAGCTGCTGGATCAAAGGGTTTCACCGGATATTATTAGCAGGCTCGATGGTGTTTCAAGTGGAGTACTCTTTGACAACCACGATGCCAATGCCCAAACGATCCAGATAAGAGGTTTAAGCTCTCATAATTACGCAAACCAGAGTCCTTTAATTATCCTTGACAACTTTCCATATGCAGGGGATATAAACAATATCAACCCAAATGATATCGAAAGTATAACGGTCTTAAAAGATGCGGCAGCAACTTCTATCTGGGGCGCTAAAGCTGGAAATGGTGTTATCGTTATCGATACAAAAAAGGCAAAAGCAAATCAACCCTTATCATTAACCTTGAGTTCCAACATTACACTATCTCCAAAGATCAATCTTTATTCAGCGCGAACAGCATCGGTAAATAATATTATCGAACTACAAAAGCAATTGTTTACACAGGGTTTTTATGATAGCAATATTAACAGCCCTTACTTTAGCCCAATACCCCCCGTAGCGGATATCTTAAACCGGGCCAAGAACGGGGAGATTACCAATGCCCAGGCTGAAAGTGCCATTAATGTTCTTCGCGGACAGGATGTGAGATCCGATATGGAAAAATATTTGTACCGCGGTGAGGTTAAGCAACAATATTATGCCAATATTTCTGGTTCAGCCAGGAGTTACAGGTATATTTTTTCCGCAGGATATGATAAAAATCTTGCCTCACTGGTTGGAAATGATAACAACAGAATAACTATCCGCTCCAATCAATCCATCGAAATCACGAAGGATCTGCTGATTCAATCGGATATTATTCTAACCAAAAATACTGCTCGTCAAAATAGTCCGGGAGGATTCGGCAGTTACAGCACCGGTACGAATGCCATAGCTCCATATGCGCGCTTAATTAATCCTGACGGCAGTCCGGCAGCAATCGACCTCTATTACAGCAGAGCATTTACTGATACTGCGGGCAACGGGAAATTATTGGATTGGAAGTATCGCCCCCTGCAAAACCTTCATGAAAATAACAATACTTCAGGACAGACCGATGTCCTTGTTAATCTTTCAAGTACTTACAGAATTCTACCTTGGTTAAAAGTGGACGCTAAATACCAGTATGATAAGACTTCCTCGTGGGTGAATAATGATCAGAACATGAATACTTATGGCGTGAGGGATTATATCAACACTTTTACTTCAGTTACGAATAACCAGTTAACTTACTATGTACCTAAAGGCAACATTCTCTCGACCCAAAACGGAAATATTCTTCAACAGGCGGGCCGTGCACAACTCGATTTTGATAAAACCTGGAATTCAAAGCATGAGTTTCATGCAATTGCCGGTGGAGAAATAAGAGAAAATACTTCTTCTGTTCAGTACGCCACTACTTATGGCTATAACCCCAACACTCTGACCTCTCAGAAAGTTGATTATGCAACCTTGCACCCGACTTATGATAACATTTATGGGAGTTCGGCGATTACCGACGGCACCAGATTTACCTTGATTAGGACCCGCTTTGTTTCAGCGTACGCCAATGCTTCGTACAGTTACGATAATCGCTATACATTGACCGCCAGTGCGCGTAGGGATGCGTCGAATATCTTTGGGGTATCAACGAATAATAAATGGGTGCCGTTATGGTCAACCGGTTTCCTATGGCGTATATCAAATGAAAAATTCTTCCGTTCTGATTGGCTTTCTGACCTGAGTGCCCGTTTTTCTTACGGGTCCAGTGGAAACATTTCGCCAAGTCAATCCGGGTTGACAAGGATCACCTATGCAGCCGCGTCAAGGAACCCAATAGGTCTGCCTTATGTCAATATCAGCTCACCGGAAAATCCCAATCTTCGTTGGGAACAGGTTAAAACGTTTAACGCAGGGCTTGATTTTGCCTTCGTAGACAAACGTATTTCAGGGTCCATTGATTATTATACTAAAAACTCAAAAGACTTGGTTAATAGCGTATTATTGGACCCGACGGTAGGATTTAATTCTGCTAATTTAAATTCTGCAAGTATTTTTGGAAAAGGCCTTGAATTAATACTCAATTCAGATAACCTGCAAGGTAGTCTAAAATGGACTTCAAGTTTTCTATTTAACTATTCAAATTATAAAACCACCAAGTTACTTAATCCGCCTTCTGCGGAGGGCCTGGTAAGTTCCGGAACATATATATTTCCGATCGTCGGATATAATCCGTACCAGATTGTAACCTTCAAATGGGCCGGGCTTAATCCCCAGAATGGTAATCCGCGAGGTTACGTGAACGGAAATGTCAGTGAAGATTATAATGCGATACTTTCCAATTCAATTGATAAGCAAGATATCATCGGAAGTGCCGTGCCTTTATTCTACGGCAATTTCAGGAACTCATTCAGCTGGCATGATTTGTCATTAGTAGTCAATTTGACGTATAGACTTAAATACTGGTTCCTTAAGCCAACCACTAACTCAGATGTCCTTTATAACACCGGCATGGGCTATCCTGATTATGACTCCCGCTGGCAAAAAAGCGGTGATGAAGCTCATACCAATGTCCCGTCCTTTGTTTATCCTTCTGATTGGCAGCGCGATAATTTTTACCAGTTTGCTTCGATAAATGCTGAAAAAGCTGACAATATAAAGGTCAATGATATTTATTTAAGTTATACCCTAAAGTTTATAAATATAGCCAGCTTAAAACGGCTGGAGATATATGCTTATGCCAACCAGTTAAATTGGATGGTTTGGAAAGCTAATAAGTCAAAGTTAGACCCAGACTTCCTATATGGTCTTAAAAATCCAATGAATATATCCTTAGGTTTTAAAGCAAATTTTTAAAATGAAAAAGACTTACATACTAACCTTTACCCGGGTTTACCTTTCTATGTCACTTTGCATACTTGTTAGTTCGTTAAGCGGTTGCAAAAAATATCTTGACAGTAAACCTGACCAAAGCATTTCAACCCCATCAACGATTGATGATCTGTATGGGATCATTTACAATTACAATTTTGTAAATGCCCGTTATCCTTCTGCTTCTGAGGTAGCCTCAGATGATTATTATTTGACTACTGCAGATTATAACTCGCTTACAAATCCCCAGAACAATTACTATCTATGGACAAAATATAGCTTAAACATTGGGGATTATACAGCCGCATACAATGCTGTTGAATATATGAACGTTATATTGGATGCCTTACCAAAAATCACCCCTGCCACTGATTCTCAATTAAATAATGTTAAAGGGGCTGCCTTATTTATCCGTGCCTCGTATCATTTTTCCTTAAGTCAACTTTATTCAAAGCCGTATAATTCAGCTACAGCTGGCTCTGATCTTGGCATAGCTATCAGAAACACCTCTAATGTTAACGTCAAACCCAAAAGAGGATCAGTTGAAGATGCTTATACTTCAATAATTGGCGATCTGAAACAAGCATTACCATTATTACCTATAAAAATTACCCAAAAATATCTTCCAAGCCGGCCGGCCGCTTGGGGTTTACTGGCAAGAATCTATTTATCCATGTCAGATTTTAAAGATGCAGGCATCTACGCTGATTCCGCACTTAAATCGTATGGAACTTTAATGGATTATAATGCCATCTCATCAACCGCTACAATTCCTTTTAAGCAATTTAATGACGAGGTTTTGTATGATGCCAGGACCAGTGCCCCGTCAGCTTTGTTATCTTCAAGGGCCAAGGTAGACACAGTGTTATATGGCAGCTACCAGGCAAATGATTTAAGGAAAGCTATATTATTTAGAACGAATGCAAACGGTTCCAAATCATTTAAGGGCAATTATACTGGTTTGAATACAGCAGCCCTATTCACAGGCATCGCCACTAACGAATTGTACCTGACGAGGGCGGAATGCTACGCAAGAAACGGTAATTTGAGTGATGGTGCCGCAGACCTCAACATGCTGTTGCAAAATCGATGGAAGAAAGGAACGTTTATTCCATTGACCTATAACAATGTATCAGCGCTTGTAAACGCTATTATTGCAGAGCGACGAAAGGAACTGCCGTTTAGGTCCCTCAGATGGATAGACCTTAGAAGATTAAATTTAAGTGAAACCAATAAAATTACGTTAACCAGGAATATTAATAATGTGGTTTACCAATTACCACCAAATGCGGATAGGTACGTTTTTGCTATCGATCAAAATGCTGTTAATATCAGCGGACTCGAACAAAATCCGTAGCAAGGGGGATTTCCCCTTGATACGAATCAGATGCTTGCACAGTTTATGGTTTCATTTCTATATCACCATTGGTTGCTGAATGCCCCTGTTGTGAGGCCCAAAGATCAGCAGTTTGCGATGCAAACTCGGTCGCATCCGGTAACGTGCCAATGTCTTTTGCAGTCGATAAAACCACGCCACAGACATTTTGGCTGGCTGTGCAGGCAGCATCAGATGAGGCCGCCTGATAATTTGCTCGGTTTTTTATAGCACTTTCGGCTAACGAGGAAGACGTGTATTCAAAAAAATTGCTGGTTACTTTTTTAGCGGAAGTGAATGCGCTAAACGATAATGCTAAAGCAACTGCTGCTGCAGGGATAATTACCTTTTTCATATGGAATCGTGTTTTTGAGTTTGAAATAATAAATACTATGTGATTAAATAAATATGCCTACTCTTTTTGCGGGTTTTCGGCACATCCTGTGTTTCCGGATCGTTCCTGACAATCACGGTGAACAATTCTGATGTTTATCTGTCTGAAAACTGACCTCCTTTCCCAGCTAATGAAATTAAACCAAGGGTATTTACGACTATAAAGAATAGGTTAAAAAAAAGATGACCTTTCCAGGTAAGCATTTCAATCACCCCGCCGCAAGAACAAGGAACATTTTCAAAAAAATTTAATAATACCAGGATAATATATACCGTAAATATGGTCAACAACGTTTCGGATATCCAAAAACCCAATCGTAAAGTCCGCGTAGATAAAATGCATGCCGCGCATCCTAATTCAGCTGCAGGTAAGGCCCAATAAAGTAAATGGGTTAATAAGGAAGAAAAATGCTGTCGGTCTAAAGACTGACGGAATAATTCATACTGAAACAGCTTACTTGAGGCAGTATACAGCCAAAGTAAGATCAATAAAAATTGTGCGGTATATATAATTGCAACTCTCATAGGTTGTAACAAAAATATATCCGCATAAGTGACAGAAAATGTCACTCATCTTTTTTTAAAAAATATTTTTTTTCAAGACGATCGTATTGAATCTGATGCCCTTGATCACGAAGATGATTGATCATCCGCTTGACGGTACGAGTGCTGCAGTCGAATCTTCCGGCAACGTCATCAAGAGAACGTAGCCGACCTTTAGTGACCAGTTCCAATAAATAAGCCAATCGTTTTTCATAAGACAAAAAATCCATCTCTCATCAATTTCATCCGACAATACCAGAAATGAAATTGATGAGAATTGGCTTAAATGTCTAAAACTGAGGATTGTAAATTATTCTTTTTAATTATTTGATATGTCACTTTGATCAACATCATCAACAGCGACCAAATATTTTCTACGCAATACTTTTGTGATAATGAATCGCTTTATCTTAAAATACTGCGCGTAGATACCCTGGAAATTTATTGCACCATCGTATTTGGAAGGGGGCATCAATTTAAAGGGGGATATTTCCAATACCTCCGCGATCTCGTATATTCTATCCAGTTTTAACTTGGTTTCACCTCTTTCGATCTTTGAATAGGCCGCCTGTGAAATTTCAAGCGCGAATGCCATATACTCCTGGCTGTATTTTTTTACAACCCGCTGAATTCTTATTTTTTCTCCGATTGTATCCATAGGTTAAAGTATTATTCCTATAAGCAAAAGTAATAAATTACAACCTTACGTTCTACCTGGTGTCACTAAGCTCCCTGACCTTTAAACCAATTCCAAATGGATGGAAGGAACTAAATTTTATATCATGAAAGAGTTATCTGATGAACAGGCCAAGGAATTAAAAGGCGGAGCCCAATCTGGAAGTAATTGCGCATATAATGTGGCTGTAAGTGCTTCTCTCGGCGGTCTATTCGGCGGCGCGGGTGCTTTAGTTGGCGCCATAGCCGCTGCCACGGGACCTTCCTGCCTTGGTCTTTGGTAACAATTAAGCCGGGCCTCGGCCCGGTTTATCTTTATTATTATTCCTCATTTTCCGCCTGTACCATTCTTCGCTATTTCAATACTGGTTCCCAGCTTTTCACGCGCCATCTTCTTTTTGCTTTTAATTCTTTTGGGCCACAACAGCCTTTTGAAGGTTATTTGATCACCCTATATCTAAGCGTAAGCACAACCAAATTCATTTTTGTTGATAGGATCGCATAAATTTTTAATGGCATAATTATGTAGATTTTCTACAACTCAGGATTATAATTTACAAGTACTGGTTATTGTTGATGGCCTTTTACGCGCCGAATTTTACCTAAAAATATTAGGTAATGAAAACGACTAAAAAGACCATTCTGGTTACATTCAGCGCACTTTTACTATTATCATTCTGCATGATATGGTTAACTGACAAAAATATCCTGACGCTTGAGTTTTTAAATGGTAGCGGTGAATATCTGACCGGAGATCCCGTAACTGAATTTACCGCTTATCATGACCTGCAACGATGGATCTACCTTTCAGAGGCAGCCTACCTTTCGATCAAGATCTTATTGGTTTCCATCACGATCTATACCGCGTTGTATTTGAAAGGTGCCGGTTGCACTTTTACGGACACGATGTTGGTGGTGATGAGGGCAGAATTTATTTTCGTGTTGGCAGCGCTGATCAAATCCCTGGCTTTTACACAGCTGTTCCATCCGGGTACATTGGCGGACTGGCACAGGTTCCATCCGCTTTCCGCACTTTCCATCATTGGCAACGTTGGTGCAAGCTGGTATTATCCATTGCAAACCCTGAATCTTTTTGAGATAGCCTATTGGTTTATGCTTGCCTGGGGCATTTACCGCCTGATCGGCGGTGTATTTGACCGGTCATTGCAAATGGTGCTCAGCAGCTATGTACCCGCCCTTTTCCTTTGGACTTTGACCTTATCCTTTTTCTCCGTTGTAGTTTTCCCCGATCACATCTGATCCTATCGTTCACTTAAATTAATATCTATGCCGTCGATCCGACAATTGAACAAAATTTATAAAAGACAAATTTCTGATAATGATTGTGGCCATGCATGCCTGACAATGATCCTGCGTTATGCAGGTTTGGAGCCATCGGTTCAAGAACCGGATGCGATCCCTATAGGCCCCGATGGACTTTCTTTGTTTGAATTAAAAGCAGCCCTGGCCGATCTCCATCTTAACGCGAAAGCCATTGAAATGGATATTGATCATCTGAATGAAGTTGATACCCCATGTATCATCCATACCGTATCAGCAACTGGTGCGACCCATTTCATGGTCTGTTTCGGCAGGAAAAAGGTCGGCAAAGCATATTTTTATGTCATTGGTGATCCTGCCAACGGGCTGATCCTGATGAGCAAAAATGAACTGGATGCTTGCTGGCAAAGCAGATCGGCCTTGTATTTTCCGATCCTGGCGTATCACCATACCGGTCAAAGCTTTTTGGCGAAAGCACGGGTGATATTCAATGGATTTGAACGGTCACGTGGCTTGTTGCTCATCGTCCCGGTGATGTCTGCAAGTAGTATCTTCTTTGGTATTGCCCTGGCCTGGTTGCTTCAGGAAACCTCACATACGGGTGGCCAGGCAAGTCGGCCAGTCATTCTTTGTTGGGTTTTGCTCCTTGTTTCCCTCAGTTTATCCCGTGGTTTACTCAATTACCTTCGCCAGCAATTGCTGGTGAACCTGACCAATACGACCAGCGACAGGCTTAACCGGAAATTGATCGATCACATTTTTTTCTTTTGGAAGGGAGCCGGACGTCTTTCTGATACAGGGATCAAAAACACATTGCGCGATATTCAACGAATATCCCAGTCATCGCTTGGGATTACTTCAATTATTCTTCCCGACCTGTTACTTTGCCTTTTCTTTTTAGCTGGTGCAACTTATCTATCTAAAGCGGTCGCGGTCAGTACAGGCCTAATGATGATCCTACAAGGTATATTTATTTCCCGTAAGATCAATGATCATAATACCTTTTTAAACACTCTTGCTGCTGACGCGAAAAACTTTGAAATGAGTTTCGCTAAAGCGAATGAAATGCTGTCACGCGGTGGAGGCCGATTAAATGCAGAGCGACTTAGCTCAATGCAGAATGCTTCATTCAGTAAGCTATCCCTAAAGGCCATCACTTTTGGCAAGCGGACCAATACTGCCACCTTTCAATTGGAACTTATCAATACCCTTTACCTTGCGGTAACTTTCCTGCTCGCCGTCCTTGACCTTCAAGAAGGTTCGCTTTCACCCGCAGAAATGGTAACCCTTGTTGCCGGCAGCTTTTACATTTCTACCATTCCATCAAGGATTTTCGGTATTCTCCCACAGATCGAAGCCGGGTTCGACGCCTGTCGCCAGTTCCGGGAACTCTGCGGTTAGCTGCAAATTCCTCATTTCCAATATCTGGTTCATACCGGGCTGGAATGCTATTGCCTTTAAACATCAAATACTATCCTATGAACATGAAAATTGAGACGTTGCCACCGACCCTCAGAGAGCGGTTGATGGCGTTACCTGACGATTTAGCACCATTGGAGAGGTTTAACGCCGCAATCGGCATCATCGAACCTTTCGGTGCGGAATTTAAAGAATTAATCAGTAATGAGGATTTTCTTGATATTAAACAGAAGATATCGGCCTTTAAGCATATCAAGCCCTATATTGATGCGCACCGGATCGAGGAAGGGCTCAGATACACGTTGGTGATCAACAGGCCTATCGGCCGGACGGAGACCCAGGTCGATTATTTTGAAGGGCAATTGGAATCACTGGCCGCCTTTCTTCGCATGAACGCGTTCTATTACCAATATTACAAGAACGGTTTCACCGAACTCGATCATCTTTATTTTGTTCCGGGAGGTGGCCAGGCAGCCATCCCTATGCCGGACCTGCCTGAACTCGCGCCGGATACATCCACGGCAATGACATACCTTTTCGCCAAATTTATTGCATATGAACGTATCCAGTTTTACATATTAAATCAGATCGAACTGATCGAGCGACAAGGGCCTTCGGGGACATTTTATTTGGAGGACAGCGACAATCCGGTAAAATGGACCGGAGATATCGTGAACCTGATCGAGGTCGCCTACGGGGTATGGCTTACCGGGCAGGTCAACAATGGCAATGCCAGCCTCGGCCAGATCGTACGATGGCTGGAGTCTTCCCTGGCTGTGAACATGGGCAATGTTCAGAAAAAGTTCGGCGAGATCGAAAGCCGGAAAAGGATCTCCATAACCAGGTTTCTTGACCAAATGGTCCAGGCGATCAATATGCGTGCTGAACAGGACCTTTTACGTTAACCATTCACTTTTCATCTTCTAAAGCGGGCAAATGCCCGCTTTTTTTTTGCAAAAAAATCTTTCGGTAGTACCGAAGAACTACCGAAAAGACCATCTGTGAACCCGACACCTTTGTCCCGATGACAACACGGGACATTGCTTCATTCATTGCTGACAGCGCCTGTAGGGCGGTCGAAATGGCCACCTCAATGCTGCCAGCGGAACCCGATCAGTGTACCAAAGCTGAAGCTTACCGGATGCATGGCAGGTCGATCATCGACCGCTGGATCGCAGAAGGACTGCTGAACGTCATCAACAAACGCATTAGCCGGAAACAACTCCAGCGCATAGCTGCCAGAAGTAACCGGCAAACTTATCTGCCAGTGGCAGAAAGGTAATACGGTCCTCCGGACCGGCGCTCTTTGACGTATAGGGATGAAGCATTGTCCTGTTAGCCACAGGAAATTTTGCGAAGGTGAGATTGAAAGTATATCAATATCTGAAAGCGCAAAGGCAGGCGAAAGCCCGCATCGTAGGATGCGACGTGAGTAATCCCGAGATCAACCGGCAGAACTGAATTACCGGGTTCGTTACCCGCTGCCGGTTCATGGAACTATCGCTACATCAGCTTGACCAGATCATTTCCTTATCAGCCAAGTTCTCCGCGACCCTCACTTTGATCAGAAGCGGCCAGATCAAGCCGTATCTCAAAAAATCAGAAGCCTATCGAATATTTGGACGACAGCAGGTGGACGAATGGGTACAACAGCGGGAATTAGGGGTAACCAAGGACGGGGACCATTCCGCTACCTGGCGGATCGATCGGATGAACATCGAGCTTATCGCTTTCAGGAATATCCTAACAGCTATTCTGGAAGCTTCTGAGAACTGAATTTTTCACTATTAATCCACTAATTTATGTCAAATCTATTAACAGCAAAGGAGCTGAAGGAACGGTCCTCGATCGTTGATCTGCTCCAACGGCTCGGTTATCGGCCAGCAAAAAAATATGGAAGGGAAACCATGTACAGGAGTATGTTACGGGATGATGATTCAACGCCATCCTTTAGCGTAAATGATGATCTTGGGGTTTGGTTCGACCATGGTACACGAAAAGGCGGCAATATCATCGACTTTGGATTGGCCTACTGGAAGGAACTCGATTTTAATAGTGTGGTCATTAAGATACAGGAGGTTTGTGCTCTGGCCATTTCGGAGGTCCGAAAAGGGCAAAGGCCACGAAAAGCGATCAAGGTTCCTCACTATATCATTAACGAAGTTAAAGAACTTGGCAGCAATCCAGCGATCACAGAGTACCTGTGTGGCCGGGGAGTTTTTGAGGTAGCCCGAGGCCTGCTCAGTGAGGTTTATTATTTTGTTGAGGATCAGCGAGGTGCAAGGAAACAATTTTTTGCTGCCGGCTGGCAGAATGAGAATAAAGGATGGGAGGTCCGCAACAAGTACTTCAAGGGATGCCTTGGCCCCAAGGGAATAACCTGTGTCCAGGGGCACGGCAAAAAGGTAACTATTTTTGAAGGGTTCATCAATTTCTTGAGCTGGCGGGTGGAAAATCCTGCCTCCGATAGCAGCATTATTATCCTGAATTCATTGGCCTTGCTGCCGGTGGCCATCCAGTCGGCAAAGGCTTTCACTTTTATAGATATTTTCTTCGACAGGGACAATCCTGGCTTAGGGGCAACAAAAGAGTTCATCAGAGAACTACCTTATGCAACAGATCGTTCCTCAACCTACGAGGGATTCAATGACTACAATGATAAACTAAAGGCTTCCATGAAAGTTGTTGAAGGAACCACCCCTGAAACCAGGCCGTCGTTCCAAAGATGAAATTCCGTTTCGGAATTTCTTTTTCCCGAAACGTATACCCAATGAATACTTCCCGGATCTAAGAAAAACAAATCCCGTTCCGGTATTTGTTTTTGGCAGGGCAAGATGTCTTTTTGTATTACAAAAAGTATCTTGCCCCGTTCGGGGGATCTGAAAACTTCGCAACTCGTTTTTTATGGAGGGTGCTAATAGAAAGAGCGGAAGACCTCCGATGACCGACGGAAAAAGCAGCCACGTGATCACACTTAGGCTGACCGATACTGAATTGGCTTTATTGCTTGAAATGGAGTCTACCCTGAAACTGAGCAGGACAGATATCATCAAGGCGAGACTATTCCGCGATGCGGACAAATTGATATTGAATACCAAAGACGCCCTAATGCAGCTTGACCGGATCGGCGCGGAAATGAACCGTGTAGGAAATAATATCAATCAGCTTGCCCGCCATGGGAATACCCTGAATCTGAAAGGCAGATTACATCCGCAATTGATCATTGATTTTAATGGCTTGTTCGAAAATTACCTGGGTATTCAACAGCGCCTGGATATAAGCCTTCGGAAGATCATCCGCGCTATGGGTAAATGAACGATCCTTCACGCCTGGCTACACGGTTATCGAGTTATATGGTTACCATGATATCTGGCTATGCGGTTACATGGATATATCGTTTGTCTTGTCCTGAAATGGGTTTACAGTTAGGAGTGATTTAAATCAACAAAACCATGAAAATTGTAAAGCGTTATTCGGACGATTTCAAGCGTGAAATAGTCGAACTTTATTTAACATCCGATCTCACTCAACAGGCAATTGCGGACAAATTTGGTATCGCAACACATTCCTCAATTCAACAATGGGTTCGTAAATTTGGCGGAGAATTCAGAACACCTGTAATGGATACCCCTCCTCAAAAACCGAAATCGGATCTGCCGTATACGCCGGAAGGCATGGCACGCCGTATTCAAGAACTGGAAGAGGCCCTCGAAAGAGAGCGCCTGACAAACCTGGCTACAAACAAGATGATCGATGTTGCAGAACGTGACCTCAACATCTCCATCAGAAAAAAGTCTGGAGCCAAACAGTCAAGGAAATAAAGGAACAATGTCCGGAGCTAAGTATTGATAAGCTCTGTGGATTGTTTGGCTTTACCAGACAGGCCTATTACCAGTTACAGAAATACGAATATAAATGCCGCGCGCAATCGCAGATCGTGCTTGAAATGGTGCTCAATGAACGCAGCAGTTTACCTGGCATTGGCGGGCGTAAGTTGCTTAATATGATCAGTATGCCGATGAAAAGAGAAAACATACAGATCGGCCGGGACGCTTTTTTTGATTTATTAAGGGAAAACCATCTTCTGGTTCGCCATCGAAAAACCAAGGTAGTAACAACCGATTCAAGACACAGGTATCGCAGGTATCCTAATCTGATACGCGATATCTTGTTGACTCGTCCGCAACAGCTATGGGTAAGCGATATCACTTACATTGCAACCAGTGAGGGGTATTTATACTTATCGCTGATCACAGACGCTTATTCCCGCAAAATAGTTGGATGGAATCTATCCCACAAGCTGGATGCTGATAGTGCTGTATATGCTTTAGAAATGGCTCTTTCAGGCTTATCTGATAATAAAGCAGACAATCTTATTCATCATTCGGACCGTGGCGTCCAATACTGCTGTGATAAATACATTGCTAAACTTAGGTCTAACCATATCAGCATTAGTATGACTGAGAATGGAGATCCGTTGGAAAATGCAATAGCAGAGCGGGTAAATGGCACTTTGAAGACCGAATGGCTTAATAAAGCCCCGCCGGGTACCAAGAAAGAAACTGCTCTACGCTTATCAGGTATCATTGATGCATATAATACCCGAAGGCCACACCTGAGTATTAATATGCTTACGCCTGAAGCAGCTCACTCCGGTGAAGGAGAACTGACCAGGCAATGGAAGAACTATTGGAAAGAAAAACATAATAAAATCTATTGTGATGAATAATGTGAATTGTTTACTTTGGATCATCAAAGTCTGGTTTGTAAAGCCTGACAAGGATTATGGCTAATAGCTGGTTAAGGCCTTTTAGGACTTTCTACATTTGGACTGTAAACCCTAATCAGGACTACATCATTTATTGTAAAGAACATATCGTATTAACAGCTCCTAACTGTAAAGACTTTTTAGGACGAGACAGTTGGTTATATCGTTACATGGATATATCGTTATATGATTACACAGTTATAAAGCTACCCGGTTCGAATGTTATGTCGTTAGGTCGATATAATGGTATAGGGTTACCGAGCTACACTGTTATAAAGTTAGCAGGTTATACAGCTCCTTGGATACAAGGTTCAGTTGGTATATCGCTATACTGATATCAAGTTATTTCGTTACCCGGTTATTTGGTCCATGGTTACTGCGTTAGTCTGTTCTACGGTTACACAGCTATACAGCGCTGCCGATAAGGTTTTTTAAGGCATTAGTGATGCTAACCGTCCGGCAGGCTATTCCCTTTCAATTTCCGTCTATGATCGTAAAGATCCTTAAACCAGTGAATGGCTTTCCCGGGGTGCGTTATAATACCAATAAGGTGGAACGTAACAAAGGCGAATTGCTGAAGATCGCTAATTTCGGGCCACTACAGGGACTTACCGGTCTGCGCCCACAGGACTACATCAATTATTTGAAGTTGCTTTCTGCACAGAATAAAAGGGTTTCCAAACCGCAATTCCATGCGGTGATTTCTGCGAAAGGTGCGACCTATAACAAGCAGGAATTGATGCGGACCGGACAATCCTGGCTGGAGCAAATGGGTTTTGGTGCTCAACCGTACCTCATCGTTTTTCATAAGGATACCGATAACAATCACATTCATCTGGTCAGCACCCGGGTTGACAGGGAGGGCAAAAAGATCAATAGCGCCTATGAAAAACTACGGGCTATCGATGCGCTTCAGGCGACACTTGGTTATAAATATGGTATGCAATACCGCTTCAGCACGGTCGCGCAATTCTACCTTTTACTGGAAAAGGCAGGATTTGAAGGTCGTGACATGAACCTTGATAAACTTGGAAAACGGATCGCCGAACACCGACCGGACCGGGAGCGCGCGAATGCGATCAGGCAAATATTACTGAGGCATCAAGGCCGCCCGGATCTTTCCGGATACTTAAGTGAGCAACACCGGCTTGACCTGATATTCCATGCCGCACCAGGGCGTGCCCCTTACGGATACACCATTATCGATCATGAGACCATGCAGGTCTTCAAGGGAAGCGAGGTGCTTTCATTGCGGGAACTCCGAACAGATCATGGCGAGCTTAGAGCTGAACATTCAACCGGAGCGGGTACTCATCAGCCGGCTATCACCACACCAGGTGTTTGGATCGCAAATGATGTGGATGATGAGGCTGTTCTTGGCCGTAACCGGCGAAAAAAGAAAAAAGCAAGAACCAATACACGATAAATAAACCACTACACTATGAACATTTTAATCGGAAATCAGAAAGGAGGTGTTGGAAAAAGCACATTGACCGTCTGCGCCGCTAACTACCTGACGCTTGCCAAGCAAAAGGAAGCGATCATCCTGGATATGGATTATCAGCAGTCGATCTCGCAGAAATATCAAAAAGCAAAATTATTGGAAAACACAGAACCCTACGAGGTCCTTCAGGCGAACCTCGAAGATTACTCATTACTGAGCAACGCGCTTTCGCAAAATGCGAATGCGGCGATCCTGATCGACCTGCCCGGGAAACTCGATGATGATGGACTTATCCCGGTATTTACTTCGGCTGACCTGGTGATCTGCCCGTTCTCTTATGACGAGTTCACGTTTGAATCGACCATCCTGTTCTCTGTGGTCCTCAAAAAGGTGAATCCCAAAGCCAGGGTGTTCTTTATCCCTAACAGGATCAAGGCGAACGCGAAGTTCGAAATTATGGAAGAAGTGAACCTGCAACTTCAAAAATTCGGGACATTGACCGCCGCGATCCCTGACAGGGTAGATTTTCAGCGGATCACGACATACCAAACACCGTTGTCCCTCTTGCCCGTACTCGCGCCTGTATTTGAACAAATATTCGACAAAAGCTTATGGAACAAATAAGGTCCCTCGCTGACCAGCTTCGGGATGAGCTGGAAAAGAAGAAAGATCCGAAGGCTGTGGCAGCGCCGGTCCAGGAACGCAAAAAAGAGAACGGGAAAAAGCCGGAACCGGATATACTGAAAGCGATCAGGGCATACGACAATGCTGATCATAAAAGTATGGTACATGTCCGGTTCGATGCCAAGACCGCCGATACGATGGCAAAATTCAAGATGGCGACCAATGTCGATGTGACCAAATTCGTCGCCTTCGCTGTCAGATACCTATTTGACAGCCAGCCTGAACTAAAGGCGATCATCAAACAATTTATTCAAAATACGGAACTATGACATGGTTAAAGTTTTTAGGATGGATAAGCGGTATTTATATCGTTTACTATTTGCTCGTCGCAGGATGGGATATCCTGCGACAACGATCATCCGCCGAAAAGGATGACGAGCAGGATGAACTGACCCTTGCAGAGGCGGTCGCACCGGTGGCGGTCGGCACTTCTGAAGAACCCCGTGGCGAAAATGTACTGTTTTCCTCCGGGGGCGTCAACCTCAAACAAATGTTCAATCTGGCACGCGATGAGGCGATCGAATATGTGAAAGCGGTCAGTTTTTAATATGAAACGGCTGCTGGCATGCATGATCGCATTGTATGGCCCGCTGGTATCTTTGGCACAACCTGGTATCGCAGAAATGCAACAGGCAAGCCAGGATCTGCGGGCTTCATTTTTTTCCGCCTTCGACCTATCATTGGTCCTGGCGACACTGCTTGGCCTGATCGGCGCAGTGAAGATCTATAATAACTGGCAGATGGGCGAACGAAGGATCGATGCTGCGATCGCAGCGTGGTTCTACGCCGCTATCTTCATGGTACTTGCCGGCGCTTTCCTCAGCGCACTATTCGGCATTTGATATTGATACCGGTCCCGCCGGATCAAGGGCGTATTCGTGATCTGAACGCCCGCTATTTTCTTCTTTCAAAGAATAGCACCAAAAGGTCTCCGCTATCTTTTTCTCCCCATTTTTAATGTTTAACAAAACAAAAAAACTCCTGGCTGCAGTGATCCTGCTTGCCATGGCCGTTCCTGCTTTCGCACAAAGCGGTGTGAATGGTCTTAACACAGCAACCTCGACCTTGAAGACCTATGTTGCTCCGGTGACCAATATCACATTGGTGATCGGTGGTATCGTTGGTATCGTCGGCGCGATCCGCGTGTATTCCAAATGGAACTCAGGTGATCAGGACATCAACAAGGAACTTATGGGCTGGGGCGGCTCATGCGTTTTCCTGGTGGTTTCCGCATTGGTTGTCAAAGCTTTCTTCGGCCTATAAGATGGCCAGAAAGTATCCTGTTTATAAGGGGCTGCAAAAGCCCCTTATTTTCAAAGGTTTTAAAGGGAAATTCATCTATTGGGGTATCGGCGCGCTCCTTGCCGGACTCGTTTTTGGCGCACTGACCATGACCCTGATCAATATGTGGTTAGGCGCTGTCGTCCTCATCTCAATTATCGTTGGCGGCCTGCTGTACATAGCCGGAAAACAGAAGGACGGGCTATACAGCAAACAGCGAAACGCCGCCATCCAAATCATCGATCATTATGCCCGCAAAAAACTTATTTAAGATCCCATATGCCGGAATTGATCATCATGGTGGATTTGACATCCTGATCGGTATGGGCGGTGAATATTCCGTCATCATCGGTATGGTCAACCCGGTCATCCGTTTCTGCGCATACGCTACCGGATATGATGAATTCCATAGCCTGCTGAATAATATCGTAAAGATATTGGGTGATAATTACCTTCTCCAAAAGCATGATATCATCAGCAGGAAACCATTTGATCCCGGCCATGCTACCGAGTACCTGCAAGAACACTACAACGAACATTTTTCAGGCCGTGAAAGCCTGAGCGTGCGAACTTACCTGACCATCACCAAACCGGTCCGCAAGGGGGCTTTTTTTGTGTATGATCCCAGGGTGCTTACAGAGTTCGTATCGACCATAGGTAAGGTCATCGATATCATTCCGGGTGCCAGGCCATTGAACGAAGCCGAACTCAATAAGGTGGTCCTTGAATTCCTGAGTATGGACTTCAGCGGAAAGCCTATCGTCCTCAACAATATCGCCCCGGGGAATGATGAAATCCGGTTGGGTGAACGGCGGGTTCGCTCGGTCAGTCTGATCAACATCGACTCCATCGATCTGCCACCTGATATCCGGCCTTACATCGAATTGAATGAAACGGAGGCGATCAGGGGATTTCCGGTTGATCTTTTATCATTCCTGTTCAAAGTGCCCGGTGCGTCCTCGGTCGTCTATCATCAGTTGATCGAGATACCTAACCAGGTAGGAACGCTCCGCAAGCTTGAACAAAAGAAGAAAAGGCACGCAGGGATACCAGACCCGGCCAACCAACTATGTGTGGAGGATATCGATGCCCTGTTAAATGATGTAGCAAGGGAAAATCAGCTATTGGTCAATTGCCATTTCAATATGCTGGTGGTTTCCGGGCCGGATCAGTTAAATAAGGCAACGAATTACATCGAAAGTTCCCTTTTTCAGCTTGGTATCATCCCAAGTAAGAATGCTTATAACCAATTGGAACTTTTCCGGGCGGCACTTCCGGGCAATAGTGTTGAGCTGAAACCATACGATTGGTTCCTGACCACTGGCGATGCCGCATTGTGTTTCTTTTTTAAAGAATCACTACCGGTAAATGATCCGTCTGACTTTCTGATCAGGTTCACCGACAGGCAGGGCATCCCGGTGGGTATCGATCTCGCAGATCTTCCGATGAGGACCGGCCGCATCAACAACCGAAACAAGTTCGTCCTTGGACCCAGCGGTTCAGGTAAAAGCTTTTTTATGAATGCCCTGATCGAGCAATACATGCTCTACAACATGGATATGGTCATTGTGGACACCGGTCATTCCTATTCGGGATTATGCGCCTACTACCAGGGCAAATACATCACGTATTCGGATACCAAACCCATCACGATGAACCCTTTCCAGATCACGGAGGAAGAATACAATATCGAAAAGAAGGATTTCCTTTGTACCCTGATCGGTGTAGCATGGAAAGGTGCAGAAGGCACATTCAGCCAGGTCGAACGGGATGTGGTCGCCAATGTGATCGCTGCATATTACAGCGATGCGTTCATGAGTGGCGGTGAATTGGATTTCAATTCCTTCTATGAATTTGCGGTCGGGCGTATACCATCGATCATTTCCTCAGAAAAGATCAGTTTTGATATTGATGAATTCCGCTATGTGCTGAAAAAGTTCTATCGCGGTGGTGAATTTGAAACTATACTGAACAAGAAAGCCGACAGTTCGCTGTTCACGGAACGCTTCATCGTGTTCGAGATCGATTCCATCAAAGAGCACAAGGTCCTGTTCCCGATCGTTACCCTGATCATCATGGATGTTTTCATCCAAAAGATGCGGTATCGTTCCGACCGGCGCAAAGCGCTCGTTGTGGAAGAAGCCTGGAAAGCTATCGCCAGTCCTTTAATGGCCGGGTATCTCCTTTATTTGTACAAAACCGTTCGGAAATTCTGGGGCGAGGCCGTCGTGGTCACACAGGAATTGGGTGATATCATCGGCAACGCGGTTGTGAAAGACAGTATCGTTAATAATTCGGATACGATCTGTTTGCTTGACCAAACCAAATTCAAGGATAATTACCTGGAGATCGCCGCGCTGCTATCCATCAATGAGACAGAACGCCGCAAGATCTTTACCATTAACCAACTGGACAATAAGGAAGGCCGGGGCCGGTTCAAAGAGGTCTATATCAGGCGTGGTTCGACGGGAGAGGTTTATGGTGTAGAAGTTTCCCTGCATCAATACCTGACCTATACG
Source organism: Mucilaginibacter sp. SJ (assembly GCF_028993635.1). Classification (NCBI taxonomy): domain Bacteria; kingdom Pseudomonadati; phylum Bacteroidota; class Sphingobacteriia; order Sphingobacteriales; family Sphingobacteriaceae; genus Mucilaginibacter; species Mucilaginibacter sp. SJ. The sequence continues at coordinate 584,626 of NZ_CP118631.1, read as the reverse complement.
ACGGAAAAGCCCGAAAAATCAGCTGTCGAGCACTATGTCAGCAAATTCAATTCTTATGAGCAAGGCCTGAACGCCTTTGTTTCCGATCATCAGCAAAGCGGCCTTTCATTGCCCGCTTTCGTCACCAGAGTTAATCAAACCAAAGTTCAATGAAAGCTATTATCACCTTTCTCTTGCTGCTCATTCTTCAAATGGCGGGCGCACAAACGCTTACCGTCGACCCGGCCGTTTCCGGCGCTATCGTTGCCGACGGAGCGCTGATCAACGGACAACTCAACACGACTAATAACCGGCTCGACCTGATCCAAAAAGGTCAGCTCGCAGTGAGCGGGCAGCTTGTTCTGGTCAATAATCTGCAAAACAGGATCTATCAGGGGCTAAGTCAGGTCGCATCGGTCATCAATAACCTCAGCACGATCAAAGAGATCGCGGATTGCGGTATCGATATCGTAAAGGATGTACAAGCCGCGGTCACGATGGCCAGAAGCAACCCGGTATTGTTATTATTCGCCGAACGGGGTGCCAGGGATTTTCAGACACGGGCGACGGCGCTTGCGGCGGATGTCAGCACTTTCATACTTCAGGGAGGTACCCAGAACCTGATGGATTCGGGGGAGCGCGGAAAATTGCTCAACCATATCGCATCGGAGATGCATATCCTTGGTGGCCTGGCTTATGGGATGAACCGAAGCATTTATTGGGCAAAAATGAATGGGATACTCCGGTCCCTGAACCCATGGGCCGAATGGCAGAACCAGGATGTTCGTATTGCCAACGAGGTACTCACTAATGCTAAATATCTTAAACCATGAAGTGCTACCTGATCCTTGCCTTACTGGTCATTGGTAAGATGACCGCTAAGGCGCAAATGAAGATGCTGAATATCCCGGCACTTCATCAACTCGTCGCCCAATCCGAAACGGAATATAACCGGCAGGTCACGGCACGAAACAGGCAGGCGGTAGCGACAGCCAACGAACAGGCTAACCTGACCCTGTTGGAAAAACTGAAGGCCGTTTATCGTAAACTTCAACAAAGGTATAACGTACTCGGGTCTGCACTTCAGGCAGCACAGGCAGGGTATTCCGCAGGACCTATGGTACAGCGTATCATCAGTAATCAATCACAGATCATTTCGCTCGCCAGCCGAGATCCGGCTTTGGTAGTGATCGGCTACCAGGCTGCCATCGATTTCTCCGCTAAAGCCGAAAGCATATCACGGTACCTGGCCGGGTTGGTGATCAGCTATGGGGATATCAACCAAATGAGATCCTCGGACAGAAAGATCCTGTTTGACTATGCGCTTTTGGAACTCAGTAATGTGCAGGACCTCTCCGGCAATATGCTTAGCATGATGCAGAACGCATCAGCGGTGTCAGCGCTCCGTTCGCTGAACCCGTTCCAGGATTACGTGGACATTGATAAAGATCTGATCAATGACATTTTAACGAATGCCAAATACCTGAAGCCATGAAACGAACCGTTCTCTTAATTGCCCTGCTATGGGTCTATGATCTATGTTATGCCCAAATGGTCGTTTTCGACCCTCAGCATTTTGCGGCGGTCGTTCAGAATACAGCTGTCAGGAGCGGCGCGGAAACGACCCATCAACGCTACCTGAATAAGATCAATGACAATATCGAAGATGTTAACCTGAACGCAGGTGTGGTCGTGACCGCGCAAACCATTATCTATAACGGTTTGTCGAATGTGAACTCGGCCCTGAAAAATGGTATCGCGGTCCGCAACATAAGTGTGATCGTATCGGATATACTTTCGTACAGCAACCAGTTGATCTCTCTTTCCAAAGACGAACCATACCTACTCGTTTTTGCCGGTCAGATGACTTCCGAGATGCGGCAAAGAGCTATGGCCCTTTTGAACGATGTATCCGGTTTCGCACTTAAGGAGGGCAATAATATGCTGGCCGATTACAATGCCCGTGACGCGTTGTTACGCAGGATCACCGAACATTTGCAGATCATTGATGGGTTGGCTTATGGGGCATGGAAAGCGGTGTTTTGGGCAAAACAACGGGGCATTGTCGCTTCGCTGAATCCATTTGCCGAATACATCAGCCAGGACCGGGCGCTGATCGACCGGATCATTCAAAACGCTAAATACCTTAAAGATTGAAAACGACATTCATATTAATGCCTTTCTTTTTACTGTTCAGTAAAATGTCAGGTGCACAGACCTACGCCGATGACCAAAGTGTACGGTATCAGCAGCAACGAATGGTCTACCAGCAATGGGATAAAAATAAGTTCACCCCAAAGGCCGGCTTCCTTAGCCTCAACCCGTATTACTGGCTGACCTGGGGTTTATTCCATCCGAATTACAACAAAACGGACAGGAGACCGCTTAAGCCTGATGGGCCACAAACCATTCGGTTGGCCAGCGTTGCCGCGATGAGCAGCATCGACGACAGGTACAAATTACAATCGGACACCGTTCGTAAAACCGCAGAATCCGAGATCATTAACCAATCTGGCCTGTTGTCGGCTGCTGATCCCTTATGGAATCTTTATTATGCACGGGAATTGCGGCCGGTGACCGAAAATAACAGCAATGCACTTATGGCCGGGCTTTCGCCCGCTGTTGCAGGTCAGTTGTTGAAAGAAGGCGTGTTCGATTGGTACGCGGCTGAGGTCAATTCCTTGCATGAACGGTTAACTGCTGCCCGATCCGCAGATATGGACCGGGGTTCCAGGATCATGGCATACCACCGGATGTTGATGGAATACCGTAAACTGAGTGCTTTGTGGTCGGCACGGGTCGCAGCCTCCGGCAATACGATCAGAATGACCGCGCAGCGCCAGCTCAGTGTTAGCGGCGGGGTAAATTTCAGTGGTTGGCCGCCGCAACGCGATAGAGAGATCGCACAAGAGATCTTATTAAAAGTCAAATGAAACGATACATCCTTTTATTGCTCTGCCTGGTTATAGTTAGCCAGGCGGCATTCGCGCAGTCGCCCGGTATGGATAATACCAAGACCCTTGAATTCCTTCAGGGAGATGGTGTTTACGAATCCGGGATGATGTATTTTCTGAAAGGCCTGAAGGATTCGATATGGTCACATTTCGGCATGTTCATAGCCGATGCGAAAGCACTGGCCGCCATCTTTATGATCATTTTTTTCGCCATCAGGTCATACGAAATGATGGTAGGTGATAAAAAACTGGAGATCATGCCGCTCTTGCGGCCATTCGGTTTAGCCATGGTGATCTTATGGTGGGGGATATTCGTGAAGGTCATAGCTTTTCCGACCGACCTCGTGGCCAATGAAACGGAGGTGATGTTCAAAAGTGAGCAGAACCTTGTCAACAAACTACGGCTAAACCGGGCAGACCTCATGTTATCAGTGGCAAACAGCCTGTATACTTTTCAGGCGCAGACCCAGGTCGCCGAAAAGGAAAGTGATACCTGGTATGGACAGGCCTGGGATTCCGTGACCAGCACGGTGAAGGAAGGTATCAGCACGGTAGTTTCCCCATTGTTGGAACTGAAAGCCCGGCTACAGATCGGCATGCAGCTACTCTTTACGCAATTATTGGAACTGATGGGGATCTGGATATTGCGGATAGCGACCTATATCATCTTCATGATCCAGATCATCTATTCCAGCATCCTGATCATACTTGGACCGTTCGCGGTCGCTGCAAGTATCCTCCCGGCGTTCCGGGATAGCTTCAGCACCTGGGTGGCCAGGTTCATATCCGTTAATCTTTATTCGGGGATCGCTTACCTGATCATGTACCTGTGCAGCCTGATGCAGGAATTCGCACTAAACTCTGAGATCAGCAAATACAAGGAACTCGTCGGCGAGAACGGTATGTCGGCCGATCTGGCCAAAATGACCGTATTCGCGGGGAACGGTGTGCTGTCATTCGGTACGGTGATCATTGTATTCCTGATCGGGGCTATCTGTATGTTCACCGTACCGAGCATTTCTACCTGGATCATATCTACCTCGGGTATAAGCTCAGCGACCTCGACCTTCGGCAGAAGTGCGGGCATGGTCACCACGGCAGCAAAAAAAGCGGCAGGCAGTATGCTTTGACCGGCTTACCAGCAATTACTGAAGGCAGCTCCATCCGGGCTGCCTTTTATTTTACTATTATGATCATAAAAAATATTGAGTCGAAAATAAAGCTGGCTACTTTCATTTCTGCGGGTAGTCTGCTGACAGCGGTCGTGATCGTTTGTATCAATGCGTTCAGTGCTTATCAAATGGTGGCGAACGCTCAAAAGAACATTTACATCCTCGACCATGGTGTACCGATACTGGCGAGACAGACCGATGCGCAGACCAACAGGCCGGCCGAGTACAAGGCACATGTCGATCTTTTCCATAGTCTGTTCTTTTCGCTTACACCGGATGATAACTATATGGAACACCAAATGAAAAAAGCCATGTATCTCGTGGATCAATCAGGTATGCAACAGTATAATGATCTTAAAGAGAACGGTTTTTTCAATTCTATACTGTCATCCAGTTCCGTACTGACCTTACAGACCGACTCCATAGCGGTCGACATGGATAAGCAGTATTTCCGGTACTATGGCAAACTGAAGATCGACCGTCGAAGTTCGACCGTGATCAGGTCATTGATCACAGACGGTTATTTGAAGGATATTCCAAGGAGCGACAATAACCCGCACGGTGTACTCATCACCGGATGGAAGACCCTGGAAAATAAAGATCTATCCGATGTTGAAAAGAATTCATTCTAACCGGGACCCGAAGGATACGCTATTCAGCGAACTGCGAAAAGAGTTCAGCTCTGCCTTTCAAAAACTCAGCGATAAAAGTACCGCATTATTGAACCGACGCCCCAAATTAACCTTTGGCCTGATGTGCTTCCTGCTACTGGGCTCATTTGTGTTGTCAATTACCGTTTTTCGCGCACCGGCGGAGAAAAAAGCGCCTGCCACAGTGCCGGTTTCGCCTCTGGATAATGGCTTCGGTCAGATCATGGACCTGACCGGGAAATTGCAAACCACCATCCGCTATAAGCGGCTGGTAGACAGCCTGAGTGTCAAGCAGAAATTATCATCCGGCGACTCTACAGCGCTCAACGGGGCATTGGACAGCCTCAAAAAACTTAACCCATAAAATCTAAAAATCATGAAAATCGATCTGAAACAGCCCAAGTACGTGCTGCCGGTGCTGATCCTGCCGTTTTTATGCTTGTTCTTCTATATATGGCGATCAGGCAAAAGTGAGGAGAAGCCGGAGGCAGCAGCTCATGCCGGGCTAAACCCATCTGTCGGCGAGGTCGCTTCGGGTGTAAAAAAGGGCCAGCTTCAGGATAAGCTGGATGCCTACAGGAACACCTACAAAGAAGCCTATGGCCAAACAGCTGTAACCGCCATTCCGCGTGAGAATTCAAGTAACCCCGCCTATATCGATACTTATTCCAACAGGGAACGCCAGCAAAGGACACTTGACTCTATTGCCAAAGCGGCAGCAGCCTCGTTTTCCCAACCAGCCAAACAGTTGGCCATCGATCAACAACCATTCCGGCCTCCTTTAACGGACAACAGCCATGTGCTGCAAACGGGTGATAAGCCTGAAGATCCAATGGCGCTTTTCCGGAAACAAATGGCTTATGTGGATAGTATCGGCAAACAGAATGATCCTGATTACAAGGAGCAAAAAAGAAAACAGGAGGCTGAAGCGAAAAAAGCGGCCATTGCTGCTGCGGTCGTCAGGTTACCGGTAACACGGTACTCAACCGCTAATGCTGATTTCAATACGGTAATGCCTAAAGCTGAGGATTCTTTCATCAGCGCTGTGATCGATGAGAATATGACCGGGTACGCGGGTTCCAGGCTCAGGCTCAAACTCCTGGAGGACATCCGGGCAGGTGGAGAAACAGTAAAAAAGGGAACCTTGCTCTATGCGCAAATATCCGGGTTCTCGGAGCAGCGTGTAACGCTTAGCATAACATCGATCCTTTCATCCGGCAAGATACTACCGGTAAAATTAGAAGTTTACGATACGGACGGCCTGCCCGGCCTTTTTATACCATCTTCCTCGTTCCGAGAGTTCACCAAAGAACTCGGCAGCAGTTCTGTCCAGGGAGTCACAATTGATGGCGGAACCGGTAATAACCAGTTCGTCATGAGTACTGCGGGCAAGCTTTTCCAATCGACCTCATCGGCCATCGCTGAACTGATCAGAAAGAACAAGGCTAAACTGAAGTATAATTCATTTATCTATCTAATTGATAACGAGGCGTTGCAGAACGCTCAAAAATCCTATTAATATGCGAAAGATCATTATGATGCTGGCCATGTTGCTGGCGCACACCGTTTATGGACAAAATACATTACCGCAAATTGCGCTGCCATTGCATTCGACGGCGCATTTTATCTCCCCGCAGCCTGTCAAATACGTTGATATTTCATCAAAAGACATTATTGGTGACCTGCCGGTGCCAAATATCCTACGGTTAAAATTCCGTGATACGGTCAGTTCATTCAAAGATGCGGTCGTCACGATCACCGGAGAGGATTTTATCGCGCAATACCGCATTGTTGCCGGGACGGACGAAAGCCCTGCCATGATCGAGATAGGACCTGAAAACTGCCGGCCGCTGGATATTACGAGTCCCGGGTTGACGCAAGATCAATTGCGAAAGATCTGCCTCGGACTGATCACCAGCTCCGAAAAACATCCTGTCAAAAAGGTAAGCGATCTTGGCATGACAGCACAGGTCAACAGGTTGTACACCCTTGGCGATTATATGTTCATTGACCTTGGCTTCAGGAATAGAACGCGTATAAAATACGACATCGCCGGTATCAGGTTCAGTATCGATGATAAAAAAGTGACCAAGGCCTCCAATGTCCAATCCATAGAAATTAAACCTCTTTACCGCTTAATGAGTACCCCGTCATTCGCTACCCGCTACCGGAATATCCTCGTATTTCGAAAAATGACCTTCCCCGATAACAAGGTCCTGAATATTGAGTTGAGCGAGCAACCTGTATCAGGCCGTGTGATCACGATACCGGTAAGCTACAAAAAACTGCTTCAGGCAGATATCGTACCTGTCGAATAATTGAGCTATGACCGAAACAACCGCTTACGTTTACCTGCGCTCGGTCATGGCAGCCAATTTTCCTGCCTACTACCGGAAATTGACCAGGAACGGCGCGCTCAGGTTCGAACTCTCCAGCTTTTTTGAGGTTTGCCGCCCTTTATTGGAAGGCCTCCGGGCGAATGATAAAGCACTTATGGCAGAGGTCCGAAGCACCATGGCCATTTACCTGCAGGAATGAAACGGTCCTGGTCGGTCAATAGCGACCGGGGTTCACTTTACACAAACATTTATGGAAGAAACAAGGGAGCAGCAAAAGCTGCATAACTTTCTACGGGCCGCAATATATATATCGGTCATGATCGAAGCCGCCGTTTTCATTTATCGTGACCTGCCGCAATGGGGGATATTTTCCGATCCATTGCATAAGCTACCCCGACTGATCATTTACAAAAGCTTGCTCAACAGCAAGCTTTTTTCATTTACACTGATCTGCCTGGTCAGCATCGGCACATTGGCAAAGAAGGATCTGGAGATCAACCCGAGGCGGGATATTTTATTGCCGCTTGCTTCGGGTGTCCTGCTTTTCTTTGGAAGCATGCTCATTTTCGGAAGAGCATCCCCACTGATCCTGCCTTACACCACCTGGTGGGACCTGATCTATCTGGTCAGCTCTTTTACAGGCGCTTTACTGACCAGCCTTTCGATGGATAACGTATCGAAGATCATCCGTTCCGGCCTCGGCAAGGATAAATGGAATACCGAGGCAGAAAGCTTTCAGCAGCCGGAAAAAAAGGTCGATACCGAATACTCCGTGAATATACCGATGCTGTTCTATTACAAAAAGCGGGTCAGGCAGGGATGGATCAACATATGTAATGTTTTCAGGGGTACCATAGTGATCGGTACCCCCGGATCTGGCAAGAGTTTTTCTGTAGTCAATCCATTCATCCGCCAGCTGATCGGTAAAGGCTTCGCTGTTTGCTTGTACGATTTCAAGTTCCCTGATCTCGGCAAGATCGCCTATTATCATTACCTGCTCGCCCGGCAACAGGGAAAACTGCAAAACTTTAAATTCCATGTATTGAACCTTAATGAGGTGGCGAAAAGTCGCAGGATAAATCCCTGGCGATCCGAATATATCAATACGCTGGCGGATGCCTCGGAAACAGCAGAGGCATTGGTAGAGGCATTAAAAAAAGGTGATAAAAGTGGCGGGAGCGATCAGTTTTTTACCCAGTCAGCGATCAACTTTCTCGCATCTTGTATCTACTTCATGAGCAGGCACGATGGTGGCAGGTTTTCCAGTTTGCCGCATGTTCTGGCACTGTTGAACCGCAGCTATGAAGAGATCTTTAATACGCTGGTTTCGGAGCCGGAATTGCGGTCGCTTTTATCGCCATTTATGACAGCTTACAATGCCAAGGCATTTGATCAGTTGGAGGGACAGATAGGTACGTTGAAGGTCTTTATCAGCCGCCTGGCCACTAAAGAAACTTTTTGGGTCTTCTCGGGAAATGACTTCGATCTGAAAATATCGGCAAAGGATGATCCTGCGATCCTTGTCCTCGCCAATGACCCGAATACACAGAATATCAATTCCGCCTGCTATTCTATCGTTATAAACCGACTGACCAAGCTGATCAATACTAAGGGGAATCTGCCTTCAGCACTCATCGTCGATGAGGTACCGACGCTATTCGTTCATAAGGTGGAGAACCTGATCGCCACCGCGCGGAGCAATAAAGTGGCTGTGCTGATGGGGCTTCAGGAATTGCCGCAGTTCAATCAGCAATACGGGAAGGATACGGCGGCAACGATCACCTCGGTAGTTGGCAATATCCTGTCGGGAAGTGTACGCAATAAAGAAACACTGGAATGGCTGGAACGCCTTTTCGGTAAATCAAAGCAGATCGGCGAAGGATTATCCATCGACCGTAACAAGACCTCATCATCACTGAATGAAAAGCTGGAAGTGCTGATCCCGGCAGGAAAGATAGCCTCTTTGAACTCAGGTGAGATGGTTGGCGTTATCGCAGCGGAAGCCCAGGAAAAATACACGGGTCAGTTTGAAACGTCCGCTGTTAATTGCCGTATCGCACTCGATCTGAAAGCGATCGCGAAAGAGGAATCTGCTTACCGGGAACTACCGTCATTCTATGACTTCGGTAATAAGCAAGAGGAGATCCTTCGAAAGAATTTCGAGCGCATTTCCAACGAGATACAACTTCTTGTATCGGCCCATAGGCCACCACAGCAGCCGGTCGCGCCGGCAAAGCAACAATAACAAAATCTAATTTATGAATCAGGAAGCATTGCACGGATCACTCGTGCTGGTGCACCCGGCACTGACCGTCGATCCGGCGAATGCGCAGGGTAAAGTAGCGGTCGTCACTTATGACAGGCCGGACACAAATGAGATCTATGTTTCACTTATGGACGGCAAGGAAGCGGTATACCACCCCGATAACTTGTTGAAATTAAAGGACCGGCAACAGATCATGCAAACGCTGGTCAACGATGGTAAGGCCATGCCGCTGAATGACTTCAAAACGCTCTATAAGATCGGCACATTGCTGGATCGCGGAACCAATAAAGCCACATTCGACGCCCTCGAATTAGCTGCGGTCAACCCTGGAGTATGGGAAAGTGCATTATCGCGCTCAAGGCCTGCGATCGAACAAAAAATAGCTACTGCCTATACCCGATGAAATGGTTAGCTATCCTCACAGCATGCTGTTTTCCGTTAAGGCAGCTGCACATCAATTCGCCATTCGGGAACCGCCTTGACCCGATCACCGGCCAACTTCGAACACATGAAGGCTTGGATCTCAGGGCTCGTTCAGATACTGTTTTTGCTGTTCTGGACGGTACGGTCATTCAGGCTGGCTATCAACATGGCCTTGGCCTGAACATCAGTATCAGCCATGGCCTCGTAAAAACGGAATATGGCCATCTAAGCCAGGTGTTTATCCTTAGCAATACACCTGTTACCGCCGGAAGCCCTATTGGTATCACCGGCCGTTCCGGTCGAGTGACCGGGGAACACCTTCATTTCGGCGTACGCTTTAAGGGGCAGCCCATTGATCCCCTCAAATTTCTGATCGAATTAAATCATCATTATCATGAGTAAAAATTTCAAACCACTGCATGAGCAGATCGCGAACAAGCTCATCGCTGAATTAAAAGCAGGCACTTCGCCTTTTCAAAAACCGTGGTCGGAAACGGATGCACCGGCCTTCACCATTCCGGTAAACCCGACCACCAATAAAAATTACCGGGGTATGAACTCCTTGTGGTTATCCATGCAAGGATATCAGGACCCGCGCTGGATGACCTTAAAACAAGCGGACTTTGCCGGTTACACCGTCGAAAAAGGCGCAAAAGCAACGCTGATCAATTTTGTCAAGACCAGTAATATCGAAGCGATAAGGGATGTCGATGGCAATAAGATCACCGATGAGGATGGCAAGACCATGACCCGTGTGACGAACCTGGATAAACCGATGATCACCAACGCCTGGGTGTTTAACGCCGAGCAGATCAAAGGTATCCCGCCATTGCCGGAGTATCTTAAAAGCGCCGAGGTAGAACAAAAATGGGCACCATTGGAGCGCGCGGAAAAATTGCTGGAAGCAAGTAAGGCGGTGATCAACCATGGTGGCAACGAAGCCTATTACAGCAAATCCCGAGATATCATCCAGTTGCCCGGCAAAGCGCAGTTCGACAATGAGACCAAGTACTATGCGGTCGCATTACATGAACTCGGACATTGGACCGGCCATTCCAGCCGCCTTGACCGTCCGATGGAAGGTCGTTTCGGTTCAGAAAAATATGCGCGTGAAGAATTACGCGCGGAGATCGCATCCCTGATGCTGGGGAGCGAACTAAAGATCGGCCATAACTTCGGTCAGCATGCTGCATACGTGAACAGTTGGGTAAAGATACTGAAGGACGAGCCCTTTGAATTGTTCCGTGCATCAGCAGATGCACAAAAGATATTCGATTTCGTGCTGGATATCGAACGTAAACTCGATGTCAAACGTGAGGCAGCGCCTGCACAGGCCTTTGAGAAAGGGGAACAGATCGCTTACAATAACTCAACAGTTAGCGTACTGGAAACCTACAAGAATAAAAACTTAAAGGTCGAGTTCGCTGATGGCACCCGAAAATCTGTAAAACCTACGGATGCGCTTTACAAAGGTTTGCTTGATGCAAAGAACAACCCTGCTGAACAACTGATGGAAGTTGCCGCCGTGGAGCAGGAAATAAACCATAAGATCGGAAGATAATGCATTTGTTCAACGTTAAAGAAAACGAACTCCCGGTAGCTGACCTCGAAACTTTAGGCCTGGCGGCGGGCGGGCAGCTACTGCTTAATGTGGATGACCTCAAAGCCTTGCTCTCTGGGCGACGTACCAGCCTGCTACAATTATCTAATCTTGAAGCTGAAAATATCAAGATCAAAGCATTGGATGCGAAGGTTTCGCTTCAACGAAACGCCGCCGGAAAAATGGATCTGTTGATCCATCCCATTTACAAAAAACCTGCTACGCCTGATTTCTTGAGTGACAGCGAAGCGGATCAGTTGCGTAAAGGGGATATAGCCAGTATTCAAAAAGAGATCAGTGATAACAAGGGCGGCATCAAGAAACTGCTGTTCGAGTACGATGCCGACACCCGGGAGTTCCTGATCGGTGATACCGATAATATCCTTGCGCCCGATATGGTCAACGGGGAGTTCCTCACCACAGCTCAAAAAGAGGATTACCGTAAAGGTAAAGAGGTCCAGCTGGCTGACAAGACCATTTTCAGTTACTCCATGAAAGATCCGCATGGCATCCGCTCGAACCGGCTTGCGCTTATCGCTTCTGTTCTCATAGATGGTGGATTAAGCTATCTGTTATATAAAGGCTTGAACGCCCTTTTCGGCACCAAACGGGACGAAGCTGAAGCGGCCAAATTAAGCCCCGGATACCATAATGCGGTAAAAGATATGGAGGAGAACCGGCAGAATGCTCCCAAACAGGAATCGGTATTCCGTACAAGGGGACTTTACGCACGCTGATGGTAGCTATACTCAATGCGCTTGGGGTTCCTGCGGAACTCCAGGCGTTTTTTGGTTTCCGGGAAACGATATTCGATTATGGCAGTGAGAAGGAATTTTACGCTTTTGACCGTCATATCGTGCCTTCCGGTAACGGGCTGTGGATAGCTGGCAGCTCCGCCACTAAAGAAGTGATCATCGCATCTTCCGTGATGGAGATCATCGCATTGATGACCATCCATGAGCATCGCTTCCCCGGTTGGTATGACCTGTCTTTCGTTGCCGTTGGGAACCGTCCCCGAAAAGAACAGTTCGATTGGTTACGGGAGAATTACCGCAGGCGAAAATTCACGCTTGTTTTTCCTAATAATGAACTTGGCGCAGTCGCGGACATCAAAGCCGCTTCCTGGCTGAAGAAAAAAAATGTAAGCATTTTTTTCAATGATGAAAGGTATGAGGTGTTGTTAAACGACCGGTCCGGTTCGATCCGGGCAGATGTTCTTTCGCTATTCAGCTTTCAGCAGGCCATGGGGCAGCGTTACGGCATCCGCACTTTTAAGCCTGCCGGCTTTATCACATTCCTCGATCAGCTTCATGCGAAAACCATCGGTAAGGGGCTAAAAAGTGAAACTTTTACTTGATAAATACTAAGATAGTTAGTATATTAGAGTCATTGATACAGCTTATGAGAACATTTATTCACCTGATCGCGACCTGTTTTATTTCAACCTTCTGCTTTTGGGGCGGACTCGGTGCAAAGACCCCTTTTTTGCTTTACGGTATCGGTTTTGCTTTTTGGGCTTTGTTCCTTTGGCGGCTGAACGTTCGCATGAAAAGGAATGCCATCCGTCGCTATAATGAAAGGATGTTCGCCGAGTATATGCGCTCAAAAAGCGACATCAGGCACAGATCATTTTAAATTTATATATTGCACGTACCGCGACTTCTCAGTCGCATTGTGATAAGGTTTAGGTTAAAAGCCCCGGGAGCAAGTCTTCGGGGCTTTTTAGTTACAGGCTGCCTTTGCCACCGTCTTTTAAGCTTACCTTTGCGTTCCAATTTTTAAACTATGGAATACGAATATCTATCATTAAGCGTCGGTAAACTGGAAATAGATTGGCGCAAAAACATTATAAAAGAAGACCATTTTGCTTTATTTCAGCCAGGTGATAAAGCAAATGTGTGCTATTATTTTGATAATGACGACGAGCAAGTGGTCAGTAAAACCGGCCCTGGTTATAGCAAACCGCTGGATAAAGTAAGGGAGCGCCTGAAATTACTCGGTTATGGATATAATAAACTTCCAGCCCTGCTTCACGAGCATATCCAAAGTTTTGTATATGAACGCCAGGACCTCAAGGGTTTTAGTCCTAAAAAGTTTCTTGGAATGCTTAGCGCCGTTGAGATCCCCAAAATTGATTGGGTACCCCACGAAGCAGATGCCGACTATGGCGAATTTTTTACACGACGGATATTGACCTTGCCGCAGTTCGGGCCGATAAGGTCATATCTGAAGGAATTTCCAGGCGCATCAGACCTCGTTTTTGAGCAGATCCACCCATACATTATTTTATCGGCACTTGCTGAGAATCCGTTAAACAGAGAGTTGCCCGTTGAATGGCGCACCAAAGAGAAAAACGTAGGTCTGGATAAGTACGAAACCTACCTCATCGTTACGGAAGGTCCAAGCGATGGCGTGGTGCTCAAAAAAGCATTACATATACTTCGACCCGAGATTGCCGATTTTTTTGACTTCATCGACATGCGTGAAAATTATCCATTCGATAATGTTAGCAGTATGCTCAAATTCTTTATGGGGTTGATCAAGATCGGTACAAATCGCAACATGATATTCATTTTTGATAATGACACGGAAGGTTGTTACAATTTCAGTCGGTTAGATAACATAGCTCATCCCCCTAATATGAGGAAGTATGTCTTACCCGATATGAAAGAGTTTGAAAATTTCAAGACCTCCGGAACCTCCGGTGAGGCCGAAGAGAATGTGAACCGTCGTGCGGTAGCTATAGAAATGTACCTGGACCACAGTTATGTTCTGACACGTACACCGATCGTTGTATGGGGAGGGATGCATGGTTCTGTTCAGCAATTACAGGGCGCATTAAAAAATAAAGAGGATTATACCACCAAATTCGTCGGGCTGGAGGAGAAAGATCATGAGAAGTATAAATTTGATAAACTGCATTTTTTGTTAGGCCATCTGGTCAAAAATATCATTGGGTAGCTACGCGTTTCGTTTGGTGTTAAGTCAAATTTGTTATATTCGACGCTTAATTTTTAAAAACCATGGAAAAGATCACAGAATTAAAAGCGCTTGTAGAAACCGCAGAAAAAGAAGCGCAAGCTTTTTACGAGAAAAATAATAAAGCAGCCGGCACTCGTTTGAGGAATGCGTTGCAGGAGATCAAGGTAATTGCGACAGATCTTCGCAAAGATGTGACAGAAAAAAAGAACGCTGCAAAATAATAATAACAGTATTAAAATACTGTTTTGGGAGCCCCCGCCAATCAGCGGTGGCTTTTTTATTTCCTAATAAACAAGTTGTTCCTGTTGGTTGTATGAATTTGTGCCGTCCGTCATTGCAGCTGAACCGTATTACATTATATATTCGCTTTTATGCTAACACCAATCTACCTGGAACACGATGCTCACATTATTCAGTCATTTAGCCCCGATGATCTTTCCCGATGGTCTGTTATGGCAGACGATGTATTCGAGTTGCTCTCGGACAAGCAAATGTTAAAATATCTGCCGTCTAAAAGACTTCGGTCGGTTCGGGATGCTGACAATCTATTAAAAAATGCCCTTCTTAATCTTTATTGTGGAAGGAACTATATTCATTTTATCCGAAAAAAAAGTGATAACCAGATCATAGGTATCATAGACGTGGTGTCGCCTGATCTCGCCAAAGAGCATTATGATCTTCAACAATACCCTTATTTTATCGAGTTCTATCTTAAATCAGAATATTCACAAAAAAGGCTAATGTCATCGCTGCTACCTCATTTTTTAGAATCACTCCGCAGTCAGAGTGTGCTCAAGGTCGCCGCAGTTATCCACCGTCAGAATACCGCTGCCCGAAAATTATTATACAGGGCGGGTTTTAATTATCGCAATTTGTTCGACGCGACGCAAGATATTTACGAGTTCTCTGCGGTTGAGTGCAATGTTGCCTGACCGATTTTATCCCCTCATAATTAATGCACTGCCTGGCCAACACAAACTTTGGACTAAGCGGGAATGGACCCTCATGGCTTTGCAACAGAAGTTTGGAAGGGCAATCCCATTAGAAAGATCCGTGATACCGACGGCAAATTCATGACAGATAGTTATCTAAAAGAAAAAGCTACTATCGATTACCCATGGATTGCAGATGTTTATGAGGCAACTTCCGGGTTCATTCATTTCAGCGATAAACATATTGCCAACGCAACGACCTTGACTAAGGGCAAAGAAAGCAGTTTAACTACCTTCATAGGAAAAGTGGATAATCAAGTTTACTACGAATCAAAAATCGAGGCGACTATTGGTATGATCGAAATTTCGAATTGTATCGCCAAGCAGGTATTCGGGTGGATCGAGACCAAGCGCCTCAATGGGTAACATGCGATTGGCCGATGATTTTAATCAAGTGCCGATAGGCTTATTGATTGAAATGGCATTACCTTTTCTGTTAGTAAGTCCGCAGTGAGGTGGTGCATTGGGCAAACAAGTTGCCCATTGTTCTCCAACATTTCAGTTCCGTAATGCGGACAACGTCGTCCTTTACAAGAACGTCCAACAAAACTTTCGTACCAGGTCTCGTAGCTCTTAAGATTTTCCCTTTGCTTTTCTTTCGGTTGCTTGATAAAAAGAAGCCCCGTTCTTTCCCACTCACATTTCAGCGACTGCTGAATGATCCCCTTAAAATTATAACTCCCCATATCGTGTTTGACGATTACCGTCAACGTGTAACCATATTTAATGTTGAACCAATGACGAACCCGCGGGTGCATTTCAAACCTCCCGTCGATATGGTAATGCTCATACTCAAACCCAAATTGAGGGTCTGCATGTAAGTGATCAAACACAGGTACATAATATATAATCCCATCTTCTTTCCATTCCAGCACGGCACAATCTACCTCATATTTCTGACCTATCTTAAATTCCATCTTGCAAGATACATACATTTGGTTGTTTCTTTTTCTCGCTGTGTACCAATTAGTAACATCTTCTTTTTAATTTCAATTACTAAAAATATTAGTATTTCAAAAACTCTTATTTAAGTTTGTAGTTCCAAATTGGATCTCATCAGCAAACTGTACTAAATGGAAACCCGCAGCATCGTTCATTTTGATCTCGACACATTCTTTGTGTCTGTTGAGGTGCTGAAGGACAGTAAGCTAAAGGGCAAGCCTGTTGCTGTCGGCGGAGAAGGTGACAGGGCTGTTGTGGCGTCCTGTAGCTACGAAGCCCGTCAGTTCGGGGTTCGCAGTGGTATGGCGATGAAAATTGCCAAACGACTCTGCCCGCATCTGGTCGTTCGTCGTGGCGATTATGACAGCTACAGCCAAAAATCACAAGAAGTTACCGCCATTATCAAGGATGCTGTACCCATAGTCGAAAAAGCTTCTATCGATGAACATTACCTTGATCTTACCGGATTTGATCGCTATTTCGGTACCTACAAATACACAATGGAACTTTGTGATCGCATTACAAAGGAAACCTGGTTGCCGATCTCCTTCGGGCTATCCGTAAATAAATTGGTCAGTAAGGTGGCGACGACGGTGACAAAGCCTCTGGGACGCAAACAGGTAGAATTTGGTACAGAGCGGCAATTCTTTTCTCCTTTGCCGGTCAAAAAAATACCTGGTGTTGGCCAGGAAACGGGAACCAAACTGGCTCTTATGGGTGTGAAATTGATCGAAGATGTCTATAAGCTAAATCCGCCATTATTGGAGGCGACCTTTGGTAAAAATGGTCTGGTGTTATGGCAACGGGCGAACGCGATCGACGAAACACCGGTCGTGCCGTATTCTGAATCTAAATCTATCAGCCGAGAATCCACATTTAGTCAGGATACCACCAGTATGGAACTACTGCGTGGGCACATCATGCAGATGGTCACAGAGCTTGCATTCGAGTTGAGGCAAAATGATAAAATGGCTACCTGTGTAACGGTCAAGATCCGCTATTCCGATTTTGAAACACACACACAACAACGCAAAATAAAGGGGTCATCATTCGATGAAGATCTTACGGGGGCAGCGTGGGAACTGTTCCAGAAGTTATATGAACGCCGGGTACTCATCCGTTTGATCGGCGTGAAATTCAGTCAGCTGATCACATCCAACTATCAGATCGATCTGTTCGCTGATACAGGCAATAACATTGCCCTTTATCAGAGTATAGATAAGCTAAAAAACAAGTATGGAGCGAACGCGATCATAAAGGCCGCTGCATTACCTATAAATATTAGTCATGGACACGATATGCAAAGGAGGTAATGGAAGATGCTGCTCAATGTTCATAGTAACTATAGTCTGCAATACGGAACCATCCCTGTTCAGGAACTGGTCAATGAGTTGATCCTGAATGGCTATCAGGCTGCGGTATTAACTGATATCAATAATACCAGTGCAGTGCTGGATTTTATCCATGAATGCCAGCAAAAGCACTTCACTGGCCTCGCCGGTGCTGAATTCAGGAATGCGGATACGTTATTGTTCGTCGCCATCGCGCGTAACAATGAAGGTTTTCGCGAGATCAATGAATACCTGACCGAATATAACCAGCAAAAGAAGCCGTTTCCTTCTGCCGCTCCCGAATGGGATCATGTTTATGTGATCTATCCGCTCCGCTCAACACATGAAGGCTTGCGTGATAACGAATACCTCGGGCTGCGCCCCGGACAGATCAACAAGCTGTATGGTAAACCCCGCGCTTTTATAGAACGGCTCGTGATCTGGTCCCCGGTAACTGTTAAAGAGCGGAATGACTTTGATCTTCATCGCCAATTAGTTGCGATCAAGCATAATGCTTTAATTGACCATTTGAAGGCCGAGCAACAAGCGGCTTCCGATGAAGTATTGAGGCCGCTACAGGAATTGATCTCCTTTTATAGCGCTTATCCGAAGATCATTTATAATACGGATCACCTCATATCGAATTGCAGCTTTGATTTTGATTTTACGACCTGCAAGAATAAAAGAACCTTCACGAACAGCCAGTATACAGACAAACTACTACTCGAAAAATATGCATTGGAAGGTTGGGCTGATCGGTACGGCACAGGCAATAAGGAGGCCCTAAGACGGGTAAAACATGAATTGGAAGTGATTGACAGGCTTGGGTTTTCTTCCTATTTTTTGATCACCCACGATGTGGTCAGATATGCCATGTGGCGCGGTTATTACCACGTTGGCCGTGGCAGCGGAGCTAATAGTATTGTGGCTTATTGCATGCGCATTACGGACGTATGTCCTATAGAACTTGACCTGTATTTTGAAAGGTTCCTTAACCCGAAACGGAATGCGCCGCCGGATTTCGATCTCGATTTCAGTTGGCGGGAACGCGACGAGATATTTGACTATATGTTCAAACGCTATGATCCAAAACATACGGCACTGCTCGGTATGATGACCACATTCCAGGATCGAAGTATCATTCGGGAGCTGGGGAAAATCTATGGCTTACCGAAAAGAGATATTGATCAGATGATCGCATCTCCAAAGGAGATCCGGGCTGATAATCATATCGCGCTAAAGATACTACAGGTGTATGACCGGATCAGTGATTTCCCTCACAATCGCAGTATACATGCCGGAGGTGTATTGATCAGCGAATTACCGATAGCATATTATTCTGCGCTCGACCTGCCGCCGAAAGGCTTGTTAACAACGCAATTCGATATGTATACGGCATCAACGATAGGATTTGAGAAAGTTGATATTCTCAGTCAGCGTGGTATAGGTCATATACGTGATGCTGTAGATATTATTCGGGAGAATTGCGGCAAAACGATCGATGTGCACCAGGTCGCGAAGATCAAGAATGACCCAAAGGTGAACGAGCAGTTAAAAGCCGGAAATACGATAGGTAACTTTTACATCGAAAGTCCCTCGATGATCAGCGTGAACAGGAAGCTGGGGTGCAATAATTACCTGACGCTGGTAGCATCATCGAGCATTATTCGTCCGGGCGTAGGCAGCAGCGGCATGATGGATGAATATATCAAACGGTATCATCAACCTGAAAAAGTAGTATATCTGCACCCCGTATTGGAGGAACAGTTGAAAGAGACCTATGGTGTGATGGTTTACCAGGAAGACGTCCTGAAAGTCGCTCATCACTATGCAGGGCTTGACCTTGCCGATGCAGATGTGCTTCGTAGATTGATGTCCGGTAAGAACCGTGGCGCGCACCATCTTTCAGAGATACAGGAAAAATTCTTCCGCCAAAGCAAAGAATTGGGCAGACCCGACGAAACGACAGCGGAATTATGGCGACAGATATCCAGTTTTGCGGGGTATTCTTTTTCTAAGGCGCACTCTGCAAGCTATGCCGTCGAAAGCTATCAGAGCTTATACCTTAAAACCTATTATCCCAAAGAGTTCATGGTTGCGGTCATTAACAATGATGGCGGATTCTATCAAAAATGGGTTTACGTTGCTGAAGCACGAAAGGCAGGTGCGAACGTCCACCTGCCTTGTGTAAATAACAGCCGCGTTGACGCGATGATTCGGGGCAATGATATTTACCTGGGCCTGGGATTGATACAGGGATTGGAAACCACCGTGATGCAAAACATCCTTAATGTTCGTTCAAAAGATGGTAACTATCTTACAATGGAAGACCTCATTGAACGGACAGGCATATCCCTGGAACAAACGCTGTTATTAGTGCGGAGTGGTGCTTTGCGTTTTACGGGCCAAAATAAAAAGACCTTGATGTGGCTCGCCAACATGGTATTTGAAAAACGCAGCAAGGTTAAAAAGTTACTGCCCGGCTCTCGTCCCTTACTAAGGCCGGAAACCGTTGCCATTACCTTACCGGAATTCGATTGTTACGGCGAAGAGGATTTTTTTGACGAAATGGAGTTTCTTCATTTTTCATTATCCCTTTCACCGTTCACAATGTTAAAAACGAACTTCCGGGGACACTTAAAAGCGAAACAATTGATCGAACATGTCGGGCAGGTGGTTAAAATGGTCGGGCTGTATGTAACCGCCAAGCCGACACGTACCAAAAAAGGTGACGCGATGGCTTTTGGTAGCTTTCTTGATATTGATGGTGATTTTTTTGATACCGTGCACTTTCCGGCCTCGTTAGCAAAATACCCATTTCAAAAAGGTGGTTTATATTTGATACTCGGTAAGATCACGGAAAGTTTTGGCGTACCATCGATTACCGTAGAGAAGATGGCAATGTTGCCGATCAGGCTTGACCCGAGATTTAGTTAATGATGATACGATGAACCAATTGTTCTACAATCCTTTTCTCCGGGTAAACGAGCATTCGATACCGAAGCTTATCGAAGCCAGTAAACCCTACATTGTTATTCAACGATTTGTATGGCCTGGTGTCGAGGCACAGAAAGGTTTTCTTTTGTCCGCTTATGAGCGCGAATTTGAGGCTTTGGGACATGCTCAGGAACTGGCTCCCAAAGAAGGCAAGTACCAAAACCTTAACGATGAAAATGACCGTCAAAAAGTGATCGATCTTGTGAAAACAGTCGCGGGATACTCTGTGTTCTTTAACGGAACGATAGACAAGCGAAATGAAAAAAGGCTGGAAAAGGCCTATGGCAAGAATGTTCATTCGTACATTAAGTATATTCGTATGCCGAAAGATGAAGAATATAATGTTCGGATCTATGTGGAGTATGGGCGCGTAAAGGCTGAGATCAGCTCGGGGGGGCATAGCCACACAGCATTGTTCAGTAAGATCATAACCTAATCAGTATGTGTAGAGATATTAGTTTTCATTCAGAAATACAAGTGGTAACCCGGGATTTTCAGGGGATTCAAGTATCACCCGATGTTGCCCGTCATCCTGATGAAATGGTCCATGTGACCTGCGAAATATTGCCGAATTATCCGATAGTCGTACAAAAACAAGGGCTGCACCTGGTCAACATGAGCTGGGGAGTCATACCTGTTTATGAAAATGATCCCAAGCAGCGCCAAATACGAAGACGAAATATGGTAAATGCGCAGTCCGAACGCATTCTTGCAGATAAAAGATCGTATTGGTACAAAATGAGGAACAACCGTTGCCTGATCCCGACAACGGGCATATTTGAACATCAGAAAGTAGCCGGCTTTAAAAATAAGATACCTTATCATGTAAGTGAAAAAGGCAGGGATGGTTTCTATGTACCGGCTTTATACCAGGTTAGCCAGGAGGTTGATCAGGAAACGGGGGAGCTTTTTAAATTCCCGACGTTCACGATGATCACGCGATCTTCTAATGATGTGATGACCTGGATACACAATGACGGTGATAATAAACACAGAATGCCGTTATTCCTTACTCCTGAAATGGAGCAGGCCTGGATAAGAGAAGATCTTTCGGAAGGAGAAATGGCAGAGATCTTTAATTATAGTATACCGGAGGAAAAACTCGATTTTTATCCGGTATTTTCTATACGGGGTGGAAAACCGCATCCCGAAGGCAAACTAAAGGATGCTTTTTATGACTGGGGTGGAAAGGTCCCCAAATATGATGGCGGCTTTTACGGCTCACAGCCACAGACAGCTCTGTTTTAGTCAACTTCACATTTTATCAGCAAGAATTACAGCAATTGCAATTGTAGTCTATCAAAATAAGGTAAGCCATTGTAAATTTCATCAAGATTACGTTTAATACTGGAAATGTTATCAGAATCTCCTAAATCGTAATTTTGTGCCAGTGAAATAGCTGTTTCGCGGGGGATATTCATCTCTATCAATCTCCTGATCATAGGTTGATAGGCTCCAGTTTCTAAAAAGCGTAAAAACATATGATTTGGTACTCTGATATCATAAAGAGGCTTCAAGAGCATAGGTAGATCGAACGATATCTTATTCTGCAGCAATACAATCGTACGCTCGATTTTGTCGTTGTTGTCAAAATAATTTCCGCTAAGGATTCTTTTTAAAGAGTGTCCTTTCAACCAACTTTCCGCATTGCGGCACGCTGTCATTAACGGATCGAAATTTTCATTCTCTTGAATACCAAAGAGCCGGTTATAGTAGACAGGGAAGTTCTCTTTTAAATTTAATAAGATATTTTTGAGCTTCACCGCTATTGAACTATCTGAAGCGCTTGTTGGTAAATCCCATTCTGTTGAAACTTGTGACAATTTGTTAAGGTCAAGCGGATCCCAATATCTGTTTGCAAGACAAATTTCTTTGCTAACCTCTAAATCGTTCATCTCGGCGATTACGCTTGAGAGCACATTGTCGGGGAGGCTAATTCCTACCTCTCGCATTCTGTTTGAGGCATTTTCACCGTGCCTAAGAACAGTCTGCCTGACATAGGTTAACAAATAGGCATATTGTACGTTGGCTGATGTTTGACCTGTATTTTGGTTTAGATCGCCTACAATGTTTTGCTGATAATTTTGAAATACATCTTTATATCCCGTCGTTATATTCTTTTCAGTATTCTCGAACATTGAAGTTTGACGGTCAGTTATGTCAGTGAAGCTATCTTCGTCCAAAACATATGTTCGACCTATAAAATCTTTTAATAGCCTTCCTGCTCTACCCCGTAAGTTGGCTGCTTCGTAACTGGTAAGTTGTGGACGCTCACCGTTCTGTGATCTTTCGAAAAGATTTGGATTACGGATAACAATGTTTTGGACCGGGAGATTTACACCTTGCAACAAGGTTGTCGTGCATACTATGTTTCTGATATATCTTTTTTTTATTCCATCCTCTATGGCATTGCGAACATGATGTGGAAGCTTGCCATTATGATATGCTATACCGCTAAGCACGGTATCACTTAAGCTAAAATCCTCGTGTACGGTTTCTGCCAGATATTTCGAAAGTTGAACTAAATAATCGTCATTGCGGTTGTCTGAAGCAACACGCAACTCCTCTGCCATCTTACGAGACGCGCCTGCTGTTGGGGAAAAAATAATATTACTCTCGTCCTGAGAGAAACAAGACATAAATGCTCCAAAATACCCTAAATATTTAGCGGTATACATCGTTTGACCATATCCCTGTAGCGTTTGCTGATTTTCTATTTTTAAACTTTTTGCTTCCGCGTTCAAATCACAATACTGTTTGAACCTAAACTCATGAGAGTTTATTTTTTTTAGCGAGTAGGTTAGGTTTACAACCGGAGAATTTCTGGTCGATGCTTTATAACCATCTATTCCAAAAATGTCTTTACCCAATACGTCAATATTTGTAACTCGTGGGCCTGAAAGAATTATCTTGTCTATCTCCAAGGTATTCTTCATATCAATCATTAGATCAAACAATATTTTTGCCCGCTGGTCTCGACTTTCAGCAACCCTCTCTACATTTTGTATTTCGTCCACAACAAGTAATCGAAGACTTTCAAACGATCGTTCCGTTGTACTAAATGCAGCAAGCGCTTTTTCCTGTGTTAGAACGTAAACCAAATTAGGTGCATGCTGTTGATGATTATACGAGGTTTCGACTTGGCAGTCTATGTTGAAAGAACTGAGTTGCCGTTTAATATCGGTAGCTACTTGCGCAACTAAGCTTAAAGTTGGTACAATGTAAATTACGGGCCCTATTCTTTCCAGCAACAGTTCCATCATTTTTATCAAAATAATATAGGACTTGCCCGCAGAAGTTGGTGCAGAAACCCCAACCATACGATTGTTATTCACAGCGTCCCAAACCTCTTTTTGAAAACTTGTAATCAAAAATGATCTCTCGGCAACCCTTATTTGGAATTTTACTTGGTTTAATGTTACAGCAAACTGATTAAATAAGCTTCTTTGACTTTTAAATTTTTCTTGGGATTGAATATATGTTTCATCAAGCATTGTGGCAGTAGGTGCAAACCCTCGCCGGGTAAGGAATAATATCAGGTAATCCTCTAACCCTAACCATTTGTCTTTAGCATAAGTCCATAATAGGGCAGAGATTGTTACAAGATGGCGATCCGCTTCTTCTGTCATCGTATAGGATAACGTATCAACTACCTGGATGCATTCAGCAATAAAATCTTTTGTTAGCGAGTATTCGAATGAAGGAATAAACTTGAACTTTGCTGCGTTACTGCGTAAGTCGATATCTAAGAGTTGGTTCAATACCTCTTTTGTTTCTTCAACATTCATTAGCGTCCGATAAGTTTTTGAAAATATTTAAGCAGTTCAGTCATTTCCCAAAGAGGGAAGAAAATGTAATTAAAACGTGGCAGAAGAGCTTCATCGATATCGTTAAATAGGGTTTTGTCGATTTTCTTTGCTCTGTCGGTAATAATATTTATAATACTTTGCTTCTTGTCGGCTTCTGATGCGCCAAGAATTCTATTGGTTTCATTATAAAGTATCACAGACACAAACTGTAATTCAACAGGTCTCAAAGTGCCATTTTTGTAAGCTTGGGCTATCGGTATAAGTTCGTCATCCAGGAAGTCATCATAGATGTAAAGTTTGAGCTCGGTTCTATGATTCTTATAGCTATCCAAAATGCTGTTTAAGGCTTTTTCAAAGGCTGTATTAAACTGATACGAACTAATATACGCTTTAGCCTCACCTAAATACAGTAAGTGCTTGGAATTAGTATAGTTATAATGAATTGCATCAGCGCCATAACGTTCCATTTTCTCTGACGTTGTCAAAGACATTTTGCGTAGCAAAGGTATTGCGTCAAAAAATACTTGAAGTAGATTGAATAGAACCAGTTCTCCAAACTGCCCTTGAAGTAACATTTCGTCTGTCTCTCCATTTCTGAATTTATGAAAGGTAGCAGTTCGTAGTGCAGACTCGGCATTTCGAGGACTTCGACCTTCTTCGGTGATCATTTGGTCGATTATCTCGGCAGCTTTCTTGTTACTATATATCCATTCAGGAATAGTATTGACAAGTTCATCGCAGAACTCATCTCTATATTCTTGTAAATCGACATAATTAATACAGGATGCATAATGCTCCTTTGATGGAACTACATCAAAGGCTTGCTTAACCCAATATACATGGTTCATAACTGAACATGTATAAGTTCTTAGTGCCTTAAGTTTTTCTTCTGAGATTTCCAATTAATAAATAATAAGGTTAAGTATGATAGCACTAAGGCTTTGTTTCACTAAGGTACAAACAGTTTTATTTTTAGAAAACAGTTAACGTCGTTTTCTAATTTCCAACAATTCGGGGAGGCAACGGAAATTGGTATCCTCAAAACATCTCCCATATTTAATTATAAGCCATCTCCGTTTAATGACGGTAAATTCTTTACCTGGTATTTATCAAATATAGGCTTCAGTTCATAGTTCCCCAGCCCACCCACGTAAATACATAATTCATCTGCTGATGCTTTGAAACCTTGTGCATACAGCTTCTCTATGAAATCGGATAATTCCTCGGTAACCATAACCCGTAATTTCGTCTGATCCCAAATGGCTAATATAGTTTCCGCAATCCGAACTGGCGAGATTTCAAATCTTCGCGATAATAGCGCTGTAAGTTGGTAAGGTACCGACCCATTTTTTAAATATGGGATCGCTTTATCCAATAAATCAAGCGTTTGTGTGGAAACACCACTTATTAAAGCAAGACTACCAACATTGGCTATTACAACTTCGTATTCTTTTTCCGCTTTTAATATACGATCCTGGAGATTTGACCATAACGTCATCATCGCCATCTCGTTTGCATGTTTATTTTGTAAAGCCACAGTAATCAGCGCTTTGTATTGCTCCGGATCGCCCTTTTCTACTATTAGATTTATCAATGACCCTTGCCTATCAATAGACTGATTATCAATATAGTTTAACTCTGTTAAGGCATAACGGCAAACTCTATTGAAGCTGGCTTCGTCAGAGTATTTCCGATTTACCAGATAGGCATTTAAATTATTATCACCGAAATACAGCAATACGTTTTTGTGAACTTCCTGATATGGGGATAAAACGTTATCAATCACCAGCCCAAATTGATACCCATGTTCAATAGGGAACAACTGCCCTGCATGCTTTGCGCACCATTCTGGGCCAATTGCCAACAAATATGGGAAGTGCCATCCTATATTGATAAAAAAGGACGGTGGTGTGGTTTCGGGGCTGCTAATATATTTTTCTATATAAGCGGAAATAGTTTTGTTAAGTTTGACTCCGCCTTTGTTTTCGGCGTGATTTGACCAGAATCTATTAAAGCCAACCAGCGCGTCAAAAGCCTTACCCCAAAGGCTGTTGAGCCGATCAGAAAGATGGTCGCGATAAGAACTTTCAGATAGTTGATTAGGAAAATCTATCAACAGCAACCTTTCACAAAGACCTATCAAATAATCAAGGTCATCCAGTGAATAGTCGAATTTATCGCCGTGTTCGTATAGTTGGACAAGTAATTCTGCCAAAGCAGTAAGTGTTTGCTCATAGTCATTCAAGCCCGCCTGGGGATTTTCACCCCTAAGCAACCTTTCATCTATTTTTGTTATCAGCGTTTTCCAATCCGATAATGTACCATTCTTAACTACCCAGCCAAAAGAGCTGATAACTTGTTGTAAATACAAATCGCCCAATGTCAATAACTCTGGCAAAGCAGATTCATATTTTCCCGGCGCTCCTATAATCGCGTTATTGAGCAAAAGACCTAATCCCTGTGGTGTAGTATCAAAGTCATCCTTTTTTGGTAATGCTTTTATATATGCAACTTGTTCATTCACGGACATGGCTTCAAGTTCGACAGCCTGGATAGGAATATCATAACCCATGCTTGAAGTCGAATAAGTATCATATTCAGGATGCTCCAGTGGCCAGCTATCTATCTGCAGATAATGCGCTGATCTTTCTTTTAATAAATCTGCCTGTGGTTGTTCCTCCGGTTGAAAAGCTGAAAAGTAGCACCGAATGCGATGTGCTTTAAACCTCACCAACTCTTCCTGTTTGTAATGTTCTGACTCATAAAGCATTTGCTCGATCCAATCGACCAGCTTTTTAAATTCTTCGATATTGAGCTTTCCAGATATAATTTGAATTAGTAAGTATAATTCATGAATGTTAAAGTATCCTTTCAAGCGGTTCGCGCCAATCCAATCCCAAAACAGATCACTGGTATCCTCGTAAGAAAACCGAATCAGGTGGATAGCAATACGCTGAAGTATATCCGTTTCTTTACTAAGCAAATGCTTTACAAAAGATATAAGTTCCTCTTTTGACAATGACTCTGCCCCGTTACGTATAAATTCTACGAGGTTTAGTATCCAGTCATGCATGTACATTTCAGTTTGCTGACTGACCTCAACAGAGGGAATACTATTTAATTCATACGATCTAACTTCGGCGAGTTCTTCAACGGTGTCACTAAGAGCAAAGAGCAAATCGGTGCCGGTAATCTCAATGATCCTGGACAAAAAGTCGTCTATTGTATAGTGGTGAGTTATAGATGAAAAATTGGGAAAAATGCTGTTGTGGGTATATATCCCAATTTCTTTAAAGAAATCCACTTTTTCTTCTTTTTTTCGAAATCCGAAGCAATAAGTGAGCAACGTCATAAGGCCATCTTTCTGTCCGCCGGTCACATATTTCTTCACTAAAGTTTCCAATAAGTAAGATTCGTGCAATGGAAATTGGCCACGGGGAGCATAATCATAATAGGCATTGAGAAATTCTACATCACTTTGATTAAATATGTAATTCCGCAGACCACCTAATGTTTTGTATATCATATAAACAGAGTAGTCGTCAACAAAAAATTCTCTTGCTATAACTTGTTTTTTTAAACCGTCGATGATGTCGACTATTATTTTTTCCTTCCTAATGGTAGCAGCCTCAGCAATGTTCGCCAAATAGCGTAAAGGAAGCCAATCAATTAGGACTTGTCTGCCTAAGTGGTCATACACAGGTTCTTGTTTAGCAAGATCAAATGCACCGGCCTCAAACAGTGGTTTTAGCCAATCAGGTTTGTTAAGGTTTTTAAAAAATTGAAATTCATTTTGGCGGCCCTGATTCAGGTTTTTGAGCACTTCTATGATCTCTGGCGTCGGAACAGCCAAATTCGTAAGCTGGTCGATCCTGTCCTTAATCGCATAAAATGAGCCCGTTAAGATGAATAGGATTTTTTCATAACGCGCCCATAGTTCAAAGACTTCGGAAACATTCTTGGGTTTCAACCACGGTTGATGGCGATGAGCCAAACCGTGAAACCGTTTTGCAACATCAAGCCATTCGTCGGCAATTGCCGTATTGTTGTTTCCTAATGCAACAAGTATCGACGCATAATGTCCTTTGTTTTTTCCTGGCAGAGTGGCTTCCACGGTTAATTTTTCCCTATCAGGTACAAAAATCTCCCGTAAACCTCCGTCTATTTCACGCGCACAATGAGCAATTAAATTGACCTTTGTTTGTAAGAAACATTGTTCGCGGGCAATGAGAACCGCGTCAATGTAAAAGGCGGCAAGCAGCTCACCTATTTGCAACAATCCATCATATATCCTTTCCTGTTCCTGTGTTAGTCCTTTTATCGATGTTATTCTCATTATTGTTTGCGATGGTTAGGAAAAGCAAGATACCAAACTTAGCCGAGTGTTTGAGGGATTAAGCTACTAATACAAATATTAATAGATCTATTCGGTCTTTAGAATTCAACGATTCCATTAGAGAACACTTAAGCATAGATAGCTCGCATAGCACCGCGTTGAACAATTGGATCAATTTGAAGGATCTCGACATCTTTACTGATTGAGCGCAGCAAATCGACTACATTCTCCTGAACCTCATCCACTATACGCCAGTCTTTTGCGATATATATATCGGTAGTACGATGGCCATTATCAATATGGTTTAATGCCTGACCAACGTCATCTTTACTCATCCGGCACTCATTTCTGGCAAGAGTAGCAAATGTATGCCGAGCCCAATAAAGTGTAATATCAGGAATACCTGTCAGTTCCCTAAGCTTCTTCATGCCATCAGATAGGGCAGTGTCCAAGCCTTCGTAATTGCAATATCTGGTCGTTAACTTACCTATATATTTATTTAATAATGGAATCGCTTCATCAATTATTTTGATACTGATAAAAGCCCTGTCTTTTCTCCTGCCTTTCGTTTTTGCACGATTATATTCAAGTCTGCCATTTTTGATCCACTTGGTTTCAGAATTATATAGGTCGACCGCATTCATCCCACACATGAAAAATGAAAGCATGTAAAGGTCTTTCGCTAACTCCGCACGGCTACCGGACTCCGCCACACATTCCATGATGGTCTTCACCTCTTCAATTGTGTTATCTCTACTTTCTGTAAGTGGGGCAGATCCGATTTTGTATTTTTTGAACGGATAATGCTTTATCTTGTAAATGCCGAGATCATCATCATTGTATAGATTCCTTGCTGCATTGAACAAGGTTCTTAGATCTCTCATGTGATTGTGAAGACCACTCTCCGTCAATCCTTTCTCCGTAGTTGTAACTTCTTTACCCAGTTGATTGATCCGTTTATGCGTTCTTTCACTTTTTAGAAAGCGCTCATAGCTATGGAGCATTGTCGACGTGATTTCTGTGATTGAAGCGGAAGTACGTTTGAAATAATCGATCAGACTATTCCTCACTACTCGAAAGCATTTGGAGTAAGGCTCTCGTTTTTCTTCGATCAATCGATCGATGTGCTCCTGTGCGAATTTTATGAAATCAATATCGCTGTTCAAATTTTGTAAATAGTCACGTAAGCCTTCACAGGTAAGAAAATCGATCTTACTTTTAAGTCGAGTGATCTCTTCGCGATATTCTTCGAGAGTTTCTTCAAGCACCCGTAAAAGATACTTGTCTTTGATATTGAATTCCGCATCCAATTGTCTCCTTGAGACAAAATGAGTAGTATCAATATACTTCTTTTGCGACTTGTGATAGACCCTAATTTTTACGTTAAAAGTTCCATCATTTTTTTTGTGGTGTTCATAAACGACTGCAGCTACAGTTGCCATAAAATTTACATTTATGACCCGAAATCTTCGTGACGTATTTGTGAAGATTACGTGTCAAGTTCAACAAAAAAACCTGTAAATCTCGTCACGAAAACTTCACAGTGACGATGCTGCTGAGGGACCGAACTCGGCGTTTAGAAACAAAAAAAGCCATTTCTGATGCAGAAACGGCTTTTTTACTAAGTGCGCCCACCTGGGCTCGAACCAGGGACCAAAAGATTATGAGTCTTCTACTCTAACCGACTGAGCTATAGGCGCAGTTATTTTGTTTTTGTTTGCGGGTGCAATTTTACATATTTGCGGCCATATCTCAAACTCTTTTTATGGAAAATATTAAAAATATCATCTTCGATTATGGTAACGTTATTTTCAGTATCGACTTTCTCCGTGTTCAACAATCATGGAATCAATTAGGTATAAGTAACCCCGAAGCGTTTTTTGGCCACAAAACCCAGGATGAAATTTTTGATAAATTTGATCGTGGCGAAGTTACCGCAGCACAATTCAGGGATTACGTAAGAGAAAAAACCAACGACTCTTCCCTTACCGATCTTCAGATTGATGCTGCATGGAACAGTATATTGGTCGGAATTGCCGAAGGGAATCACGAATTACTGTTAAAGCTAAAAGACAAATACCGTACTTTTTTGCTTAGCAATATTAACGCTATCCATTATGATTATATCATGAACTATCTTAAAACCGATTTCGGTTTTGAGGGGAACGATCACCTGTTCGAAAAAACATATTACTCGCACCTTACGGGCAAACGCAAGCCAGAGCCTGCAATTTTTGAGCAGGTACTTAAGGAAAATAAGTTAAAGCCCGAAGAAACCTTATTTATTGACGATAGCCCGCAGCACCTGGAGGCCGCAAAAAAGTTGGGCATCCAGACCTTTCTTATGACGGCTCCGGATACTATACAGTCCTTTGCAAAAAGAGAGCAACTAATTTAATAAATGCTCTCTTGTATGGTAGTTTTATAAGTTAAGCGCTTCGGCGCTTTCTTTCTTTTGTAATTAAGCTTAACTCGCGGCTCATTTGCCCGGCTATTGCCGTATTTTCCTGTGCACGGCGAAATAAATATGGTAATACAGCCTTTACCGGTCCATAAGGCACGTATTTAGCTACATTATAATCGGCATGGGCGAGGTTAAAGCTTAAGTTATCGCTCATGCCAAGCAATTGCGAAAAATAAACATGCGGATGTTTATGATCGATACTTTTATTATCCAGCAATTCGGCCAGCAAACGGCAGCTTTCTTCATTATGTGTGCCTGCTATAAAAGCTATTTCATTGATATGACTGGTACAATAATCAAGTGCTGAATCATAATCAAGATCAGCAGATTTTTTATCGGGCTGAATCGGAGAAGGATAACCTCTTTCTTCGGCACGTTTGCGCTCTTTCTCCATATACGCACCGCGTACTATTTTCGCTCCCAAGATAAAGCCTTCGCTTTGAGCAATAGCATGATCGTTTAACATCGAGGCCAGTTTATCATGCCTGTACATTTGATAGGTATTATATACTATCGGTTTTTGCTTGTTAAACTGAGTCATCATTGTAAGTGCCAAAAGATCGATGGTATCCTGGATCCAGCTTTCCTCTGCATCTATCATTACCGGTACATTGTTTTTATATGCCTTATCACATATCGCCAACACCCGGGCTTGTACCCTTCTCCACTCCTCTTCTTCAGTATCGTTTAGTTTAAGGCGCGCATCAAGCTTCTCAAGCAGGCCAAAACGGCCTACGCCTGTTATTTTAAATACAGTAAGCGGAATAGCTTTGTCTTTGGCAGCGCGGTCAATAGTACGGATAATCTCATCGCGGGTATTATCAAATACGGTTTCTTCTTCCTCTCCCTCTACCGAATAATCCAGGATAGTACCTACCCTACCGCTATAAAGATTTTTGATGGTATTATCACATTCGGCAATAGTTTCACCGCCGCAAAAATGTTTAAATATGGTAGCTTTGATAATACTCTTTATCGGCAAACCAATCTTCATGGCAAAATTGGTAATCGGCGGGCCAATCCTCACTAAAAAGTTGACATTAATCATCCTGAACAGCCAGTACGCCCGGTTAAGATCGGCATTGGATGAATGGCGAAAAGCTATTTCTGTATTTTCGAACGAGGGCGTAGTTCGTCCTTGATTATTGTTAGTTTCGTTAGAGGTCATCTGCAAAATTATAAAATGATAACTCATAATTGCATGAATAGTTTATTTTTGCCATCCCATGATCGAATTTAAGTTAGAAGGGGACTTTATCCCAATGATCCAGCTACTCAAGGCTGTGAACTTAGTGCAAACCGGCGGCGAGGCGCAAATAGTTGTAACTGAAGGCCTCGTGAAGTATAACGGCGCGGTTGATTACCGAAAACGACTCAAAGTAAAAAGAGGTGACACGGTTGAGTTCGATGGAAATAAAATTATAGTAATATAATAATGAACACTATTTTAAGCGATAATTACTCGGTTTATTTCGATAATAGCCTTGATGAGTTGGTTGATTTTATCAAAAAAGGCAACTATTCAAAATTTTTTATTTTAACCGACGAAAACACGGGCGCACATTGCCTGCCGTTACTTACCAGCAAACTTACAGACTTTAATAATTACGACCTGATCGAGGTTTCATCAGGCGAGGAAAGCAAAAACATTGATTTTTGCGTAGGTGTTTGGAAAATGCTGATTGACTTTGGTGCTGACCGCAAGAGCCTTATGATCAATTTAGGTGGTGGCGTTATTACAGATATGGGGGGCTTTGCCGCTTCTACTTACAAAAGAGGGATAGATTTTGTACAGGTGCCTACTACCCTGCTTTCGCAGGTTGACGCCTCGGTTGGAGGCAAAACAGGTATCGATGTTGATGGGATTAAAAACATCATCGGTACATTCACTATGCCTAAAGCTGTGTTTATAGCACATGAATTTTTACAAAGCCTCCCGCCGCGCCAGATCCTTTCAGGTTTGGCCGAAATGCTCAAACATGGTTTAATTGTTGATGCCGCTTACTGGAACAAACTAAAAAACAGCGACCTGAAAAACCCATCGGTTGAATTGGTACATCGTTCGGTACAGATCAAAAACGAAATTACCATACAAGACCCGCACGAGAAAGGCATCCGTAAAGCGCTTAACTTTGGGCATACTATCGGCCACGCTGTCGAAACTTATTCTTTACTGCATGATGAAGATAGCCTTTCGCACGGTGAAGCCGTAGCTATCGGCATGATTTGCGAATCATACCTCGCCCACAAAAAAACAGGGTTGCCTTCAGAAGAACTTCATGAAATTGTAAAGGTATTGACCGATCTTTATCCCAGGCATACCATCAATGAAGACAGTTTCGACGAACTGCTGTTGAATATGAAAAAGGACAAAAAGAACGTTGGTGATGAGATTAATTGCACCTTATTAACACATATAGGTGAGTTTAGTATTGATAATGTGTGCACTGCCCACGAACTTTGTGAAAGTTTAAGATATTACATTAACTTGTAACATGCTTCAGCATTTAGATCCGCGAAATCAGGCGGCCCTTGTTTTAATGGGCTTATTGGTTATTTTAACGCTTGTTGAAATGGCTCTGAGCTATTGGGAAGATCGCAAGTACTATGAAACCCGCGATACGCTGACCAATATCTACCTTACTGCCCTGGCTGTTGTAATCAACCTTTGCGTTAAGTTTTTTACTTTTTTTATTTTAGATTATACATACCTGCATTTTAGGTTATTCCAGATTCATAATATATTTCTGTATTGGTTTACCCTTGTCGTAGTGCAGGATTTTTTATATTGGGTTTTGCATTACACCGGGCACTACTGCCGAATGTTTTGGGCGATGCATGTTACCCATCACTCGTCCGAGCATTTTAATTTTACAACAGGTTTTAGATCTACAGTTTTTGAACCCCTTTACAGGGTGTTCTTTTATTTACCATTGGCGGTAATGGGCTTTACTGCTTTAGATATCTTGTATGCTTATTTAATTACACAGCTATACGGCAACCTCGTGCATACGCAGTACAAAATTCCCTTGCCAAAATGGTACGGATGGATCTTTGTGACACCTGCCCATCACCGTGTACACCATGCATCAAACATTCCTTACCTGGATAAAAACATGGGCATGGTATTGATTATCTGGGACAGAATATTTGGTACTTTCCGCGATGAAGATTTACCAGAGCCGGTTAAATATGGCTTAACCAAACAGCCTGAAGATATGGGGCCTGTGAATGTTCTATTCCATGAATGGAAGGCTTTATTGCATGATGTAAAAAATGCTCCCGATCTTAAATCAAAGATCGGCTATCTCTTAAATCCTCCGGGATGGAGCCATGATGGCAGTACCCAGACCGCGCGCATATTGCAACGCGAATATAAAGCGATGGAAGAGACGCATAAAAAACACGAAACAGCCGCTTAGCCACAGTATATTTGGATGCTGCCTTCAAGCATACCTAAAACAATACTGCAGTTAATATCCAAGCTCGAGCAAAACAGTTACAAAAATCCGGGTATTCTGACGAGCAAACCCGTACCTTTAATGAAACCATCCTGAAAAATCGGGTGTTAAGATAACTTACATCGGAAAAACAACGTTTGGCGAATCAAAAAACCGACTTTCGCCAAATTTAATTTTGTTGACTATTCTTTTTTAACAAAAAATAAAATTTTCTATTGACAAACTCTTTTTTTACCGTACATTTACGTCGTAATAAAAAAACGACAAATGAAATTAACAGGTGCATACTTCTTTGGCTACTACTTTTACTTTACCAGTGAGAGCCGGGACTAATATGTACAAAACAAACATATAAAGAAACTAAAAAGTCCCGGCCTACCAGCCGGGACTTTTTGCTTTAAGCAGGTTTATGAAAATAGAACAACCAAAAGTCGCAATTCAGGGTATCCGGGCCTCTTTTCACGAAGAAGCTGCATTGAAATACTTCGGCGAAAACACCGAGACCATTGAATGCAACTCTTTCAAACAAACATTTGAGAGTTTAAAAAACCGTGAGGCCGATTATGTGGTAATGGCTATCGAAAACAGCATCGCCGGCAGCATCCTGCCAAACTATACCTTGCTGCTTGATTATGGCTTTCCCGTAGTTGGTGAAATTTACCTGCCCATTCAACTGCACCTGATGGCTTTACCCGGGGTAAAATTCGAGGATATCAAATATGTAACCTCCCACCCCATTGCCTTACGCCAGTGTGTTGATTTTTTTGACGAATATCCGCACCTTAAAATTGTGGAGAGCAGTGATACTGCAGCCTGTGCTAAACGCATCAGGGATGAACAGCTAACAGATACGGTTGCTATTGCAAACTCCTTAGCCGCCAAGCTTTACGGTCTGGATGTTTTGGAACGCCGCATCGAATCGAACAAAAGAAACTTTACCCGTTTTCTGATCCTTACCCATCATGATAATATCGAGAAGAAACCGGCTAACAAAGCTTCTTTATGCTTCCAGGTGAGTAACAAAGTTGGTGCGTTGGCTAAAGTGCTTAATATTTTTGCCGAAGAAGGTGTAAATATGAGCAAAATTCAGTCGATGCCGATTTTGGGCAAGCGCAACGAGTACAATTTTTATGTAGATATAGAATGGGAAGAGCAAAAACAATATGACGCTTCCATAAGGCAAATCCTTAAGTACACCCATAACTTCAATATCCTTGGCGAGTACGAAAGGCACGATGATGAGCATGCGGTGAGCCCAAAACCTCGCCGGGCCGAACGGAGCATCCGCAAGTATATCAATATCAGGCGTAATGTATAAATAAAGACCATTAACAAGCAGAAACCCAAAAAACTAACATAATTTAAATTATTAACTAACATTCCCGGCTATCGCCGGACAAACAAAAAAACGATGAAACTAAATTTAAACATACAGCCGCTTAACACCTGGATTAAAACAGGTAAGGAGCCCTTGGTTATTTCAGGCCCTTGCAGCGCTGAAACAGAGGAACAATTAGTAGCCACAGCTCATTTATTAGCCCAAACAGGTAAAATCTCAGCTTTGCGTGCAGGTATCTGGAAACCACGTACACGCCCGGGTGAGTTTGAAGGTATTGGCAGCATTGGTTTGGAATGGTTAAAACGCGCTAAAGAAGAAACAGGCTTGCCAACAGCTGTTGAGGTTGCTACAGCAAAACACGTTGAAGAAGCTTTAAAAGCCGGTGTTGATATCCTTTGGGTAGGTGCACGTTCAACTGCCAATCCATTCACAGTTCAGGAAATCGCCGATGCTTTAAAAGGTGTTGATGTGCCTGTAATGGTTAAAAACCCGGTAAATCCTGATCTTTCATTATGGGTCGGCGCTTTAGAGCGTATCAATAATGCAGGTATTACTAAATTAGCTGCGATCCACCGCGGTTTCTCATCTTACGAAAAATCTGCTTTCCGTAATGAACCGATGTGGGATGTTGCTATCGCCTTAAAAACCCTGGCTCCTGAATTACCTCTTATTAATGACCCGAGCCATATTTCAGGTAATCGCGATCTGATCGGTTATGTTTCACAAAAAGCTTTAGACCTTGATATGCAAGGCTTAATGATCGAATCACATATCGATCCAAGCGTAGCCTGGACAGATGCTAAACAACAGGTTACTCCTGCAGCTCTTGCCGATATCATCGACCACTTAACTTTGCGTAAAGCGGAAGTTAGAAATTCTGAAGTAAACGATAAACTGGCTGAACTACGTAACCAGATCGACAAGATCGACGACCTGTTAATCCAGAAAATTGCTGAGCGTATGCAGATTGCAGAAAAAATCGGCCAGTACAAAAAAGATAACAACATTACCATTTTACAAGTTGGCCGCTGGGATGAAATCCTTCAAAAACGTACAACTTACGGTAAAGCATTAAAATTAAGCGCCGAGTTTACTGAAAAATTGCTTGAATTAGTTCACAACGAATCTATCCGCAGGCAAACAGAAGTAATGAACGCCGACGCCGCTCAGGGCCAGGCAGCAGAAAAACTTACACACGCCTAATATTTTTAATGATGCATAACATCATTCTGAAAAGAAATAATAAGTTCATTAACGGCACGGTTAACCTCACCGGTTCAAAAAGTGAGTGTAACCGCGCCCTGATCATCGAAGCGTTAAGCAAAGGTAAAGTGAGGGTTGAAAACGTATCTGACGCTGCTGACGCTGTTTTACTGGCAGGTATTTTAAGGGAGAACCAACAGTCAAGAGCCAAGAGCCAGGAGGTTCTGGCAGGAAACGCTTCTCCTGATAATTCCGAAATCGAAAATTGCAAATCCGAAATCGTAGACATCGGTCCGGCGGGCACAGCAATGCGCTTTTTGACAGCTTACTATGCTATACAGGAAGATGAAGTGATCTTAACCGGCAGTAAACGCATGAAGGAACGGCCAATAGGTATACTGGTTGATGCATTGCGCGTGCTGGGTGCCAATATTGATTATGAAGAGAATGATGGCTATCCTCCCATCAAATTAAAAGGAGGCTTCAGGCAGCAAACCGATAAGATTAGTATAAAGGGTAACATCAGTAGCCAATACATTACCGCATTGTTACTCATCGCTCCTGCATTACCTTTGGGTTTGGAATTGCATATTGAAGGCGAATTAACCTCGCGCCCTTATGTTGAAATGACCCTGGCCATGCTGGAAACTTCTGGTATCAAGCACATGTGGGAAGGTAATGTTATCGCAATTACAAACCAGGAATTTACAACAACATCACTGTACGTTGAACCGGACTGGAGTGCCGCCTCATACTGGTATGCTATTGCTGCGCTTGCAGATGAGGCTGAATTGTTTTTAACAGGCCTTACCCCTTACAGTTTGCAGGGCGATAGTGTAATCACCGAAATCATGGCTAACTTTGGTATTACTTCGCAGTTCAGGGATGGTGGCGTTCATCTTAAAAAAGAGAACAAACCTATCTCCCGCCGTGAGTTTGACCTGAAAGAATGCCCCGATCTGGCACAAACACTAATTGTTGTTTGCGCGGCACTTAATCATGAAGCATCTTTTACCGGCCTGGAAACTTTAAAGATCAAAGAAACCGACCGCATCCTGGCCCTGCAAACAGAGCTTGGCAAAATGGGTGTTAAGCTGATTGAAAAAGATGAAGTTTACACGCTTGATTGCAGCGGGAAATTTACCCCTGATGGTATCTTCATCAATACTTATCATGACCACCGAATGGCAATGGCCTTCGCGCCGCTGGCCCTCGTTCTTCCACAAATGGAATTTGAGAACGGTCCGGTGGTTGATAAATCATATCCCGCTTTCTGGAATGACCTGGAAAAGCAGGGGTTTGAAGTGGAAGAAGTTGAGGCTTAAAGCTGAAGGCCGAAATCCCAAAGCATAAACACAAAACTACGTCATTGCGAGGAAGGAAGCAATCCCCAGTTAGCAGGTGCGCCCTGCAAAGTTCGCGATTGCTTCGTACCTCGCAATGACGGTTATAAAAAAGAATCCGGACTTACGAAGTTTTAAATACTTCGTAAGTCTGGATTCTACAATAACATTTATAAACCAATTAAAGATATTCAGATAGGATGTCCTCATATCTCATATCTAACATCTCATATCTAAAACTATGGCAGGCAATTCATTCGGGCAATTATTCAGGATAACTACTTTTGGCGAATCACATGGCGAGGCCATCGGTGTAATTATTGACGGATGCCCGGCCGGTTTACAGGTTGATCTTGATTATATCCAGGGCGAACTGGATAAACGCAAACCCGGCCAGTCAAAGATCACCACCCAACGCAAAGAGAGCGACACTGTAAAGATCCTTTCGGGCACGTTTGAAGGTAAAACCACTGGTACACCTATAGCTATGCTGATCCCCAATGAAGATCAGCGTTCAAAAGATTACAGCCATAACGTGGATGTATATCGTCCGTCGCATGCCGATTATACCTATCAAACTAAATATGGCATCCGTGACCATCGCGGCGGCGGCCGCTCATCTGCCCGCGAAACCGCAGCCCGCGTTGCTGCCGGCGCTTTAGCTAAACTGCTGCTTAAAACACAGGGTATAGAAATTGTTGCCCATGTAAGCAGTGTAGGTAAAATCAATGCGCCTAACGTATTTATCAGCGATCCGATTGAGTTTATTGCAGAACGCGAAAAAAATATTGTACGTTGTGCCGACCCTGCCACTGCGGAAGAGATGATCGAATTTATTGACAGCGTACGTAAGGATGGCGATACCGTTGGCGGCAAGATCAGCTGCTATATAAAAAACTGCCCCGTTGGCCTTGGCGAACCTGTGTTTGATAAACTGCATGCCGATTTAGGCAAAGCAATGTTAAGCATCAACGCTGTTCATGGCTTTGAGTTTGGCTCGGGCTTTGAAGGCAGCGAAATGCGTGGGTCTGAGCATAACGATATCTTTGTAAAATCGCACCTGGGTGATATACAAACCATTACCAATTTTTCGGGCGGGATCCAGGGAGGCATCAGCAATGGTATGCCTATCGAATTTAAGGTAGCCTTTAAACCCGTAGCCACCATCATGAAAAACCAGGCAACCATCGACAGCCAGGGCAATGCTGCTGAAATATCGGGCAAAGGCCGTCACGATCCTTGTGTGGTTCCGCGCGCTGTACCTATTGTTGAAGCCATGGCTGCCCTCGTATTGGCTGATCATTGGCTCAGGAATAGAAACGCACGTTTGAGTTAATGGTATATTTTAGCTCAAAGCAAAAGGCCGAAAGCTTAAAGCGTTCTAATGAGAAGCTTTGAACTTTCGGCCTTTTATTTATTATAATTTTTGCTTTAGGCTTTCTGCTTTAAGCTTTCAGCCCAATAACCTACCTTTGCAAAGCTATGGCTACCTCTCTTATCCAATTATACAAGCAAGCTTACAGCGGGCTTTCAAAAAACAGCTGGTACCTGAGCATTGTAATGCTTATTAACCGCAGCGGTACCATGGTTGTACCATTCATGACCATTTATACCATCAGGCAGCTGCATTTTACCATTGAACAGTCGGGATATATTATGGCTATTTTTGGCGTGGGTGCTGTTTCCGGCGGCTTCATCGGTGGTAAGCTGATCAATAAAATAGGCTTTTATGATTTGCAGGTTGGGGCATTGCTTACCGGCGGCTTACTGTTCCTGGTACTGGGCTATCAAACAAGTTTCATCAGTATGGCTATTTTTACATTCCTATTGAGCATCTGCAATGAGTCGTTCAGACCCGCAAACTCAACAGCTATAGCCCATTACAGTACCGAAGAAAACAAAACGCGCTCCTACTCGCTTAACCGGTTAGCTACAAACTTAGGATGGGCCTTTGGCGGCGGTTTAGGGGGATTATTGGCATCTATAAATTATCATTTACTTTTTTGGGTAGATGGTTGTACAAATATCTCGGCAAGTATACTATTGCTCACTTTGATGCCCCGTTCAAAAGTGGCAAAAACAATCAAAGAAGCAGTGGCCGGCTTTGATGAAGTGGTTTCATCGGCTTATAAAGATGGGGTTTACCTGCTGTTTATCTTATTGGCAACCCTGTTCGCAACTTGTTTTTTCCAGTTCTTTATTATGCAACCCGTATTTTATAAAATACAATGGCATTTTAACGAGCGTTTTATCGGTTTCCTGCTTGCGCTAAACGGAATACTTATCGTTTTGATTGAAATGATATTGATTAACTGGCTTGAAGGCAAACGCCATGCGCTAACCTATATTATCTCGGGTATCCTGGTTACCGGGGCTGGTTTTGTTTTGCTTAACCTGATGCCGCATGTGCCTTTAGTAGCCATATTAATTGTATGCATGATAACATTGGGTGAAATGCTTTCCATGCCATTTATGAACACGTTTTGGATAAGCCGTTCAAATGTGCGTAACCGTGGTGAGTATGCTGCGTTATACAGCATGTCATGGGCCGGTGCACAGATCATCGCTCCATTTTTGGGTAGCCAGGTGATCGCCTACGGAGGGTTTGAAATGCTTTGGTGGTTACTGGGCGGTGTTTGTATGCTTGTGGCCTGCGGTTACTTCATTATGAAGCGATCTATCCATATCAATAAACGAGTGCCTGTTTTACCTTAATTTGCTACCATGAAAAAAGCCATCATATTAGATCTTGATAATACCATATACCCGGTAAGTTCCATTGCCGATCATTTGTTTAATGAACTATTCAGCTTTCTTGATCAGCATATTGCCGGTGAGAGTATCGAGCATATCAATAAAGCAAAGGAGGATTTGAAGAGGATTCCCTATCAAAAGGTGGCAGACAAATATCAGTTTAGCGAACTGGTTAAAAATAAAGGGCTCGAACTATTGAATAACATCGAATACAACCGGCCAATGCAGCCTTTTGACGATTACAAACAGATCCGCGAAGTAAAGATCACCAAGTTTTTGGTTACCACGGGCTTTACCAAACTGCAATGGAGCAAAGTTAAAATGCTGAACATTGAAGCAGATTTTGAAGCCATCCACATTGTAGACCCTGAGCTTTCGCCCCTCACCAAGAAAGATATTTTCGCGTTGATCTTGGAGAAATATGATTACAAACCCGAAGATGTACTCGTTATTGGGGATGATCCAGAATCTGAAATAAAAGCAGCAAGCGAATTGGGTATCGATACTTTCTTATACGATCCTGAAAATGAACATCCTAATGCCCGGGTAACCTATCGTTCACAAAATCTCAAAGACGCGACCGCTGTTGTTGCTTAAGCACCTTTACAGTAACCAAAAGCTGCCCGAGATGACGCATGGTATGCTCGGCCGAATGCGTATACAAGCCGATAACTGTTGATGGTAATTGCCCCCGGCCTACTCCCCGCCAATCGGTTAATATAGCTTCATCGGTAGCTTTGAGTTGATTGATAGCATCATCAACCTGGGAATTAAACGCTTTTATCAAATCAATAACGGTAATTTTATACTCACCAGGTTTACCTTCGGCTGCAAGATAACTTAGTTGAGTTTCGCTAAGCCCCTCTCCTTTTGCGTAAGTAAAAAGCCGGTTAAGTACCCCAGTAAGGTGTTGCAAATGAAAACCAGGTGAAGCCATGCCAGCAAGATTTTCCCATAACAGTTTTTCCGGAAAATCGATCATCAATTCATTAAGCTCTTCCCTTGCCTGTAAAAGGGCATGCGCCACAGGTTGAAGCAGGGCGGGCATCTCGTCCAGCGCACCGCGAAGCCAAACTTCAGGTAATTTTTGAGTAGACATTAGTTTTTATTTAACAGTGTTTTCACTTGTTCGTGATTCAAGGTTTGAGGCAAACCATAGATGGTTCTTACACGCTCGTGTGTATTATCAGTCCAAAGCCAGCTTGTCCACACCATAAACCAGGCCCATTCGGGCTGGGCTGCCAGAATTTCGGGTTTTGGCAGTTCGCCGGTTTCTGTCAGCGCAATGATCTTGCCATTAGCAACCTTAAGCAAATCGTTATAATCCCGTTGTTCATAATCGAAATGATAGATATCAGCACCTAAAATATCTACATAACCGGCACCCGGATAAAAGTCCTTATAGTCATATGCTTCATCTAATGGCAGGTCGCGCAAACCATTAGGGCCCCATACCCAAATCAGATTGTTTAAATGATGATAATTTGTGTACCGGTCATACATCATTTTCCAAAGTTTGATAATACCGTCATTACCTTTTTTGTTTCCCCACCAAAACCATACGCCGTTCATTTCATGGTATGGGCGCCACAAAACAGGCACATGGGCATTCCTTAACTGTTTCAGGTAACCGGCTACAACGTCAATCTGCGCCAACCATTTTTTATTCAATTCGGTATTGGGAGTAATTAACTCCTTCCATTGCCCATCGGTCAATTTCCCCTGGATGCTTTGCTTCCAATCATAGGGAGGGTTATCAATTGGCCTGCCCTGGTGCCACATCAATGTTACGAGATAGCCGTCCTGCCATTTCTGTTTAGCTTCGTTAACGAGGTCCTGCCCCAGGTCCTTATCTCCCCAAAGCATGAAATCAG
Source organism: Mucilaginibacter sp. SJ (assembly GCF_028993635.1). Classification (NCBI taxonomy): domain Bacteria; kingdom Pseudomonadati; phylum Bacteroidota; class Sphingobacteriia; order Sphingobacteriales; family Sphingobacteriaceae; genus Mucilaginibacter; species Mucilaginibacter sp. SJ. Next base: position 541,416 of record NZ_CP118631.1, on the reverse strand, counting down.
AGCCCCACACGGCGGGATATTGTCCTGTAATGGCTTTAGCACTGTCTGAAAAAACGTCACGGTCACTGTTATAATTTTGCTGCCCCGATAAAATATGTTTACCTTTTATACTATAAAGGAAGCTAAGCAATTTATTTACCTCAGGCGATGCTTCTTTATTTACTGGTTTAAAACGTTGTGCTAATGCCATGAATGGCAATGATATGATGAGAGCAAGCGGGAGTAGTTTTTTCATTTTAATTAAACAGGCTATTCGGCTTAAAGGAGATAATAGGCTTTGTTCAAAAATAAATAAAAAGCACGGCCGTTTATGGTATGGCTATTGCTATTCATAAGCAATATTTAACTATCTTTCGTCTATATGATACCTATTCCCTTTAGGAAACACTTTATCCCGATTATACTTTCCACGTGTTTGGTTTTGCCTGCTGTATTACAAAGCTGTAAGAAAAAGCATGAAATGATTGCTGAAGATATGTTCAGGATCACACAAAATGAAATTTTTAAAAAGGCCGATACTGAAGGATACATCCCTGTTTTTAAAAGAGTATTCACAAAATACCGGTCCAAGACAGCTAATTCGCTGGTTATCGAATCATTTTTCAAAAAGAACGAATACCAGCCCCTTTTAGTTATAAACCACTTAAATAATGGTGATCTCGAAGCTTTAACAGAATATCTTGATAAGATCAATGAACATGGTCTTGATCCAACTGTGTATCCATCGGCAGAGATCAAAGCGCTTGTAGCCAAACTCAAAGACAAAAAGGCTATAAAAACAATTGATGAAGCCTATGAAACTGTTGCCAAACTTGAGGTGTTAACAGCGGGCGCTTTGACAAAATACTCCAATGCGCTGCAATACGGGGTGATCAATCCTAAAAAGATCTACTCGAGGTATTTTATGGCCACCCGCCGGCCTGATAGCACGACGATGATTGCCACCTTAAACCGGGCGGACTTTAAAACATTCCTTGACAGTATCCAACCTAAAAGCCCTCAATATTTAGCGTTGCAAAAAGCATACAGGGATAGTACAACTATCGAAGGCCTTTCCCACGAGGAGAGCAAACGCTATTTATTGGTTAGCCTGGAGCGGCTGCGTTGGCGAAATAAACCGTTCGAACCCAAATACGTGATTGTAAATATCCCCGATTTCAGGCTCGACGTTATCGAAGATGGCAAATCGGTTTTAAATATGAAAGTTTGTGTAGGCCAGGGACGAAACATGAAAAACCAGAACACGCTTGAACATTTTGATGATACAGCGAGGGCCGATAAACCTTTTCCCCGGGAAACGCCGATACTGAACAGCCTGATCCATAGCGTTGAGGTAAATCCTATTTGGAATATTCCCCGCAGTATTGCCACAAAAGAGATCATTGTTGAGGCAGCCGACGACCGTTACTACCTCTCCAACAAAAATATAGATGTTTTTAAGGACGGTAAAAGGATTGAAGACCCGGAAACTATCGACTGGTCGCAGGTTACGCCCGACAATCTGGAATACGAGTTCAAACAACGCCCCGGAGAAGACAACTCGCTGGGTAAAATAAAGTTCCTGTTTAAAAACCGTAGCAGCGTTTACCTGCATGATACCCCTAATAAAGAAGCATTCAGGCATGCTATGCGTGCAGTAAGTCACGGCTGTGTACGATTGGGTGATCCGCTTGGCCTGGCGCAAAACCTGTTTGGAGAAGGTGCAGACCTCGACACCATTTCGAAAGATATGGTTGAAGATAAACCGAATCCTACCAATATAGGCTTGCCAAAGAAAACGCCTATTTACATCACCTATGTAACCTGCTGGGCAGATGACAATGGCACCATTCAATACCGCCCAGATGTTTATGGTTTAGATATAGTGCTTTATGCACACCTGCAAAGCTTTTTAGCCAAATAAAAAAGAGCCCGGCAAACTTTTGGGTAAGCCGGGCTTCATGATTTGGTTTATAGTTGGGTTGGATTTAAAACTTTGTAAAATTGAACGAAGTATCAGCGCTTGCCATTAAGTTAAGCGGCCCCGTTTCATCCAGGTATTTTGAATAGTACGACTCATCGTTTCCATTAATAAATAAAACGGTTTTGCCGGCAATGGTATTGATAACTTTATTAACCACTTTCGGCGATACCGCAGGGCAACCAAAGCTTCTGCCGATATATCCCTGCTCATTGATAGCAGCCGGCCCAACATAGTTAGCGCCATGTACAACAATGCTGCGCATACGGGCATTACCGTTAAAGCCTTCATCCATACCGTCAAGGTATAGTGAACGCCCATGTTTACCATTATAAACCTTATCAGTTACATAAAATCCCAGACTGCTTTCATGTGAATCGTTAGCATCCGAAAAATGATTTGCCATTTCCTGCCCGCTGCCTGATCCATGTGCAACCCATGTATTGAGCACCAACTGTTTGTTTAACAAATTTATAATCCACATACGCTTTTCACGGCTTGATTTGGAGAAATCAACCACGGTAAGCACCTCACTGCTTTGAGGTACCTGGTGCGAAAGCTTCAGATTGGTATAGCCTGTTACAGCTTTTTCAAACACGTTAAAAGCTAAACCGGCCTCCTTAAGATGCGCCGCCTCGTATAAATTATTAACATATTGCTCGAATAGTTCCTTTGTTGTAAACGCTGCATTTTCTTTCCTTACGCTCACTGATCTGTTTGCACCATCCGATTTCCAGCTTAAAATTGTTGCTGAAAGAAAAAAGATCGACATAGTGACCCACAAAAAATGTTTCCTCATACGCTTGCCTGAGTTTAATTTAATTTTAATTAATTAGGGTATAGTAACAGGGTTTGGATAAAAGGTTAACCTGCTATTAACAGATTAATACAAAAATATACTTTAAAACTTAAAATCCAAATCAGAAAAATGATATTTTTTTACTAAAATGAAAATAAATTTAAAAATAAGCAATATTTTAAACTGTTATACGAGCGAAAAAAGGAAAGGTTATAGATTAAATTTATTTAACCCATTTAATTTTATTTTCAAGAGGAATAGTGCGTTTACCTTCGGGATACTGGTCGGCATAACCAAGATATAATACCCCCATTACATTATCCTCATCCCGCAAATTCAAAAATTCTTTAAAAGCAGGTTTCAGGATAGCACCGCCTGTGCTCCAGAATGAGGCTATATTTAAGGCGGTGGCTCCTAAAAGGATATTCTGAATAGCGCTCGATACAGCTGCAACTTCCTCGAACGGCGGTATTTTAGGCAAATCGCCGCGCTGCATTACCGAAATGATCACATGCGAAACTTTGTTGCCAAGGGTTTTCAGGTTGTTGTATGCAGCCTCATTAAATTCTTCGGCAGATACACTCTGTTTATAAACTTCGGCATGTTCGGCACAAAACTGCTCCGGGTTTTCATAAACAATAAAGCGCCAGGGCTCGGTGAAACCATGGGTTGGTGCCCAATCAGCAAGTTCCAGCAGGGCGGCTATATGACCGTTTGGTGCCTTATGACCATTCATCATGGCTGGTTTTACGGTACGGCGGGTTTTGATATTCTCGGCAACGGTTAAAAAAGTATTGTCCATTTCAGATAAAAAGGGTTGTTGAAATCAGGATTATGAATCACTGATTTCAACAACCTGTAATTATGTTATTAATAAATAGCAGGATATTTTGATGGATTAGCCTCGTTCATCATAGCGTAAACAATTTCAACAACATCATCAACAGAAGGCTTGCTGAAGTAGTCTCCGTCCGAACCATAAGGCGGCCTGTGTTCTTTTGCGGTAAGCGTTTTTGGCTGGGCATCAAGCGCATAATAGCCATTTTGGCCTTCCATTATCTTTTGCAGAATATAAGCTGAGCCAGCACCCGGTAAATCCTCATCAACAACAAGCAACTTGCTGGTTTTCTTTAACGAAACACCACAAACACCCTCTGTATCAAAAGGGTATAAAGTTTGCGGATCGATAATTTCGATATTGATACCCATTGCTGCAAGCTCTTCCGATGCCTCCTGTACGATGCGCAGCGTTGAACCATAAGATACAACGGTAATATCGTTGCCTTCGCGCAAAACCTCGGCCTTACCAAGCGGTACAGTAAATTCGCCGACATTGGCAGGTAACTTTTCTTTCAGGCGATAACCGTTCAGGCATTCTATTACCAGCGCAGGTTCATCACCCCTTAATAGCGTATTGTACATACCTGCTGCCTGAGTCATGTTACGGGGTACACAAATATGAAAGCCGCGCATTGACCCTAAAATAACACTCATTGGCGAACCTGAATGCCAGATTCCTTCTAAACGATGGCCACGGGTACGAATAATCAGCGGAGCTTTTTGCCCGCCCATGGTACGGTAACTTAAACTGGCTATATCATCACTGATGATGGTTATGGCATAGATCAGATAGTCAAGGTATTGGATCTCTGCAATTGGCCTTAGGCCGCGCATAGCAAGACCCATACCCTGCCCTATGATACTTGTTTCGCGAATGCCCGTATCTGTAATGCGGATTTCCCCATATTTTGCCTGTAAACCGGCAAAACCCTGGTTAACATCGCCTATCGCACCCAAATCTTCACCAAATGCAACAATGCTTTTATCACGTGCAAAATTAGCATCGAAAGCGGCATTCAATACTTCCCTTCCATCTATTAACTTTGCATCATCACTATAAATAGCGGGCACAACAGGCACATACAGAGGGGATTCAGGAGTTCCGGTAAACAGCTTTGAGTTGTAACGTTCCGTATTTTTTACTTTCTCAACTTTTAACCATTCTGTTAAAAGCTGGCGTTCAATATTATTTTTGGTAGTGGTTAAACGTAATGTTTTGCGGATAGCTGAAAAGATTTCGCGGCGCCCGGCATCAATACTGGAGCGCAAACCAGCTGATAATGCTGATATTGCTTCTTTTTTATCCGGCATTGTTTCGGCAAAGGCATCGATCAATGCTGCAGCTTCTTCTATTTCGCTTTTTATTACGACAGCCAATTCATTAGCCGCCTCACGCTGACATTCGCGTACATACCTTTTCGCTTCAGCTTCAAGCTCTTCCAGTTCAATTTCGGTCGAGATAGCCGATGTGATCATCCATTCGCGCATTTTTAACAAACAATCGTGCTCATCTTCCCAAATAAGGCGCTCCCTGCTTTTATAACGCTCGTGTGAGCCCGAAGTTGAGTGGCCCTGTGGTTGGGTCATTTCGGTAACGTGAATCAGCACAGGCACATGTTCCTCACGGCAAATATTAATGGCACGCTCGTAAGTTTCACAAAGAGCAATATAATCCCAACCGCGAACTTTAAAGATCTCGTAACCGTTGCTTCCATTTTCGCGTTGAAAGCCTTTTAATATTTCAGAAATATCTTCTTTGGTAGTTTGCAGGTTTGCTGGTACCGAAATAGCATAAGCATCATCCCAAATAGAGATGGCCATAGGCACCTGTAGTACCCCCCCTGCATTGAAAGTCTCAAAAAACGAACCTTCGGAGGTAGCACCATTGCCAACACTGCCAAAAGCTACCTCATTACCGTTAATCGAAAATTGTTTCAGATAATCCAGTTCTTTATTTTGGCGATATAGCTTTGATGCGTAAGCTAACCCTAATAAGCGGGGAATTTGTCCGGCAGTGGTTGATATATCCGACGAACTGTTCATTGTTTCAGCCTGGTTAACCCAGCTGCCATCAGTATTTACAAAGCGTGTAGCGTAATGACAGTTCATTTGCCTGCCGCCTGATGCAGGATCTTTTTCAATATCTGGGTTAGCATATAACTGGGCAAAAAACTCTTTCATATTGCTCATGCCTGTAGCAAACATAAAAGTTTGATCGCGGTAGTAGCCCGCGCGCCAGTCGCCGGCGCGGAAAGCCTTGGCCATTGCCAGTTGTGCAAGCTCTTTACCGTCGCCAAAAATACCGAACTTTGCCTTGCCCGTTAGTACTTCCCTGCGGCCTATTAAACTGGCCTGACGGCTCTCATAACCAATGCGGTAATCATCAATAACTATCTTCTTGAAATCATCAAAACTGAGCTCGGCAGTATTAAATTTACTGGTAGCGCGTGTTGTAGTTTCAGGCATATAAAATTTTGTTTAGACGGTAAAAGTATAAAATTCTATTCTGTATTAAGCAAACTAACAGATAAAACCCGGAGTTTGAGTAATAGTTTTGTAATTACATTAAACCTTTTATATTTGTAATAATCAAATATAACGTATGAAAAAGATATTAATGATTTGCGCGGTAATATTAGGCTTTGCCTTCACCGCATCAGCACAAGATAGCGGAAAGGCTGAATTTAAGTTTAACGAAGAAAAGCATGACTTCGGTAAAATACCCCAAGGCACTCCGGTTACTACTGTGTTTGAATTTACCAATATTGGTAAAGAACCGCTTATTTTAACAGAAGTAAGACCGACCTGCGGTTGTACCATTGCCGATTATACTAAAACCCCTGTAAAAAGCGGTGATAAGGGAACAATCAAGATAACTTACAATGCTGCTGCTGCTGCTCCGTTTAACAAAACTATTGTTGTTAAATCAAACGCAGTAACGCCCGAAAAATATTTGAACATTGTTGGTGAAGTTGTAGCTAAACCCGCGGCAAGCAAATAACTGATTGCATGCTTGATATATCCCGTATATCAACCGGGATATTTAAAAATAATATTTAAAAGACCCGAAACCGGGTCTTTTTTCATTTACAAAGGTTTTACAAAACAATATTTTCATTTTTAGTAATTTTGCAGGATGCCAAAAATATCTAAAAAAGGGCAGCGGATGCCCGCATCACCGATACGTAAATTGACACCTTTTGCTGATAAAGCAAAGCAGGATGGGAAAAAGGTGTATCATCTCAACATCGGCCAACCCGATATTGCAACACCCGATGGCATGCTGAATGCCATTAAAAATATTGATTTTAAGGTTTGGGCCTATACCCCAAGTGAGGGCACATTAAGCTATCGCAAAAAGCTTACTGAATATTATAACAAGTTGGATTATAATATTACTCCCGAAGATATTATTGTTACCACAGGAGGTTCGGAAGCGATTACAATTGCCATGATGGCCTGCCTTGATTCGGGCGATGAAGTGATTATCCCTGAACCTTTTTATGCCAATTATAATGGATTTGCAAGCCAGGGCGATATTGTGGTTAAGCCTATATTGTCATACATTGATAATGGTTTCGCGCTCCCTCCTATCAGCGAATTTGAAAAACTGATTACAGATAAAACCAGGGCCATCATCATATGCAATCCTAACAATCCTACCGGGTATTTATACTCAAAAGAAGAGATGGAAGCATTGAAACAACTGGTTTTAAAGCATGACCTTTACCTTTTTTCGGATGAAGCTTACCGCGAGTTTTGCTATGATGGCCGTTCATTTATATCACCGGTGCACATGGATGGGCTTGAAGAAAACGTTGTAATATTGGATACGGTAAGCAAACGCTACAGCGCGTGCGGCGCCCGGTTAGGCTGTCTGATCACTAAAAATAAAGAGTTGCGTACCACAGCTTTAAAATTTGCCCAGGCCCGTTTAAGCGCAGGCATGGTTGAACAAATTGCCGGCGAAGCTGCAGTTGATACTCCGGATAGCTATTTTGAAGCCGTAAATAAAGAATATACCAGCAGGCGCAACACACTTGTTAATGCATTGAACAAAATGGATGGCGTTTATTGCCCTAATCCGGGCGGGGCTTTTTATGTGGTTGCCAAATTACCTATTGACGATGCCGACAAGTTTTGCCAATGGATGCTTGAATGCTTCAGCCTCAGCAATGAAACGGTGATGATGGCCCCTGCCACCGGCTTTTACAGCACACCGGGCGCGGGATTAAATGAAGTGCGTATGGCATACGTCTTAAATAATAACGACCTTAAAAAAGCGATGATTTGTTTGGATGAAGCATTGAAAGTTTATCCGGGCCGCGTGGTAGCTGAAAGCTTAAAGCAAAAGGCAGAAAGCGTTTGAATTTGCCCAGTTAGCTAAAATTTTATATCTTTGATGGCTTTTTGTTTTATCCTTTCAGATTTAAGCTCCAATAAATGGGGTCGACCGGAATTGACAGGATGGAGATAAGTAGGTAAGCATGCAGCGCGTTGGGTGAATTAGCGCTTTAATCTGAACGCTCAAACTTACAAATGGCGAAAATAACTACGCCTTAGCTGCCTAATTTAGAATTAGCATAGCTTTTGTCCCGCCGATTTTCCGTTTCACCGGATCGGCAATCGGGGCATCGAAAGATGAAACTGGCCTGCTTAGGGTGTGATAAGCGGGTAAGATAAAGCACCTAAGGAAGACGGTACAGGTAAGCGGCTGACCTTCCCCTTCCCTACAATTAAACAGAAGCTAAGCATGTAGAAAGCTTACCTTATACCATGTTTGGACGAGGGTTCGAATCCCTCCGGCTCCACTGAATTCAGTATTAAAACAGACTAAAAGCCTGCAAATCAAATGATTGCAGGCTTTTGTTTTTTAGTCAAATGACTATATTATTCATCAATTCGCGATAAAATGGAGCGTAATTCGGTGAGTATGTTTTAGAGATTCTTTACTCACCAAAACCGCATATCTATTTGATAATCAAGATATTCAAATTTTGAACATCTTGTACAGATGTGATTGCAAGCTTAATTTTGTTTCACTTTTTAATGCTTAAAACATTATGAAAACTAATTTCAGCTTGCTTTTTTATTTAAAAAAGCCAAAAAACTATCAAGCCGGCCTGGTGCCGATTTATCTACGTATTACCGTAAACGGTAAACGTTCCGAAACTACCACAGGGCGGGAATGTGAGCCAAGTCTGTGGAACAGCATTGCGGGAAGATTAAAAGGGACTAAGGAGGACACTAAATCTTTTAATGCCTACTTAGACACTTTGAAAAAACAAGTGTACGAGGCGCACAGTCAACTGACCGAAGCAAAAAGCAGTATTACCGCTGAAACTCTTAGAGATAGGCTATTGGGTAAAAGCGAAAAAACAAGAATGCTTATAGACGTATTTAAAGACCACAACAAGAAAATTGCCACTTTAGTTGGTAAAGAGTATGCCTCAGGTACTTCAATTCGCTATCAAACCTCACTAAAACACACACAAGAATATTTGCAGTGGCAATACAAAGTGTCGGATATAGATATTAAAAAAATCGACCATGATTTTATTGCCAATTACGAGTTTTATCTCCGTTCAGAACGCAATTGCGCTAATAACTCTGCTTTTAAATACATAAAGAATTTCAAAAAAATCGTTGGTATTTGCTTATCAAGCGGGTGGTTAGACAAAGACCCATTTATCAATTACAAAATAAGGATTAAGCAGGTTGACAGGTTTTTTCTGAATGGAGATGATTTGCAAGCTATAGCCGACAAAGTATTTTCAACAGAGCGATTAAACCAGGTAAGAGATATTTTTTTATTTTGCTGTTTTACGGGTTTAGCTTATGCTGATGTAAACAAGCTTAAACGCAACGAAATTGTCAAAGGTCTGGATGGAGAAATGTGGATATTCACAAAACGTAAAAAAACAGACACCCCAAGCCGTATTCCATTATTACCATCTGCCTTAACTCTACTTGATAAATACGCAGATCATCCAGTTTGCAGTAATTTAGGTAAAGCCCTTCCAGTAAGTACCAATCAAAAAATGAATGCTTATTTAAAAGAAATAGCAGGGATTTGTGGCATAGATAAACCTTTGACTTTTCATATTGCCCGACATACTTTTGCCACTACCGTTACACTATCCAACGGTGTACCTATAGAGAGCGTAAGCAAAATGCTAGGTCATACCAATATTAAAACTACACAGCACTACGCAAAAATATTGGATTTAAAAGTTAGCCAGGACATGGCCGCCATTAGACAGAAATACGCCGCAATTTAATCTTATGATCTCTAAGGTCACAAAATGTGACCTTAGAGATTTCTCCTTTTTTAAAATACAAGAAAATAATGGAAAATCAAATAATACCCGATGAAGTAATCATGACTAAGATATTTTATATCAGAGGGCAGAAAGTAATGCTTGATAAAGATTTGGCAGAATTGTATGGTACAGAAACAAAAAAGCTTAAGCAACAAGTCAATAGAAATCTGAACAGATTCCCAAACCACTATATGTTTGAGTTGACAAAAGAAGAAAATGAACTTCTAAGGTCGCAAAATGCGACCTTAAAGAAAGGGGAACATTCCAAATACTTGCCATTTGTTTTTACGGAACATGGTATTTTAATGTTATCTAATGTGCTTAAAAGTGAAAGCGCGGTAAAGGTAAGTATTCGGATTATAGATGTTTTTGTCAGGCTAAGGGAGGTCTATGCCGAGCAAACGGAAGTTTGGTTAGCTATTGAAAAGATAAAATCCAAGCTTGATAATCAGGATAAGAATATGGAAATAGTATTCCGTTATCTTGACGAGCTAATCGATAAAAAAGACAACCAACCGCCACGAAAAGCAATTGGCTTTAAACCAGACGGTTTTTAAGACTCATTTTAAACAAAGTCATTACGTAAATTTGTTATCTACCTAAAAAACAAGTTTATGAGAGCACAATATTTTAAACATCGTCATTGGGCCGATTTTTCCAAAGATAGCAACGACATAGGCCGTCCCTTGTTTTGGCCGAAAGATAACGAAGACAATCATTTTTTATACAGGCTATATGATAAGCAGGAAGCAGAGTTTCCTGCTTTTTATCAATACCATCTTGACGATTTTCTGAAGAATTATCCCGATGCCGAAGAAAAAGAATTTTTCACACACGTTTGGGAAATAATTGACGATGCCACCGCCGAACTGAAAGTAAAAAACCGCTACACTTCCAGGCACGCAATGGAGTTTAAAAATAAACAGCATTTAAAAAGTTTCTTAGCCTATCTTAAAACTATTGACCAATGGAACACAGGCCGAACCAAGGATGAAATCATTGCAGATAAAGAAGGTGAAATCCGAAGCTTGAAAGAACAAAATGCCGAGCTAAAAGAAGAACTTAAAGCTGCAAGGAAATTAGAAACCGAAGACTTTATTAATATTCAGGAGGGCTATCTTTTGACCGTGGTTGACCTCGCAAAGAAAATGCAGGAATTAGAATTGAATGGTAAGGAACTTGTATTTTCACAAACACAAACTGTCTGGACAAAGATGATCTGTAAGAATTTCCGGCATGGCAACAGGGAAATTAAATTTGAAACCATACGGCGATATTTCCCCGGCAACCCTGATGAACCCAGCGGCAGGTCAGCCGCTGTTCCCACCAAATCACAGCTTTTCCAAATAGTTGAAGCGAAAAAGCGAAGCTGATATAGCTTGCTTTTCGCTTAGCCCCTTTGTTTAACACCATCTGTCATTTTATTGATAATGAGATAATTGCACAGAATTGCAATTTAACTCAAACCACCCCAATTTAACCATGCGAATCTGCATGGTAACGAAAAAGTTCATTTTCATTATTCCTTTGAACAAAAATCAAAGGCTATGGAAATATTCAGCACAAACGCCCTAAGCCAATGCATACGTGAGGCAGTCAGGGCAGAACTACAGGAACACTTTAAAACAGGCGGCAGCCAGCCGCAGGATTCAGAAAAACTTTTATCCAAGCAGGAACTTGCCGCCGAACTCGGCGTGTCATTGGTAACGCTTACCGACTGGATGAAAAAAGGCTTACCCTATTTGCGCCTGCATAAACGGGTGTACTTCAAAAAAAGTGAGGTACTCAATGCCATGCAACAAACTATTAAAGATTAAAGGAGGATGACAGATGAATGTGGAATTGGTCACAAGAGAGGATTTAAGGCGGTTGGAAGATTTATTAAAAGAGATAAAGCAGATTGTACAGCCGGGACAGAGCCAGCCTAAAAAATGGCTAAAGAGCAGCGAGGTAAGGAAGATGCTAAATATATCACCCGGCACTTTACAGAATCTACGCATAAACGGTACACTACGCTTCACTAAAATGGGCAGCATCATGTTTTACAAGTTAGAGGACATTAACAAGATTTTGGAGGAGAACGGGCAATGATTATCTCAAAAGAATTAAATGGTTACAGCGACATTATTAAGCGCATGGGAACGGACAAGCGGGTACAGGCCACCCATGTAAGCTTGTTCACTTCATTATTTATTTTTTGGCAGCAGGATGGCTTTGTTAGTCCTTTTGCCATCACCCGAAAGTCGGTAATGGCGTTTTCTAAAACAGCATCCATTGCTACTTATCACAAGTGCATCAGGGAATTGGACGAGTATGGTTACATCCGTTATCAGCCGTCTTTTCACCCTGCAAAAGGCAGCTTGATTTATTGGCCGGATGGCTTAAAAGCCAACGGATCTAAAGCAGTTTGAGATATGCAGATATACCGCCTATCCCCGCTTTCAGGGGTAGCGGTTTTTTATTCGCTTGTAAGGAGCAAGTTTGTGTTTTTGCTCCCGCAAAAACTCCCCCAAGCCTTCGGCAAGGGGGCAAACTTGCCTTTTACTCCCGTTGGTCGCAAAAGGGATAAGAGTTAAAGAATGTAGTTTATTATATGTGTCACTAAGGAAGGAATCAATGAACACGATTATTAAAGAACAGCGAAATACAACTATCAAATCGGACCGGCTGAGACATAAAGGCGGTCGGCCCCGATTAAAAGTCAGGCGTGAAAAAGAAATGAAAATCCGTCTAACACCAACGGAAGAGTTCCTGATTAAAGCAAAAGCCCGGGAAGCAGGTATGCGTTCGAGTAGCTGGCTCCGGGCAGCCGCTAAGAACGCAAAGGTAACGACCCGCCTGAAACCAGAAGAAATGCAATTGCTCCGAATGTTGTCAGGCTTAGCTAATAATCTCAACCAGTTAACCAAGTTAGCTCATGCTAATGGTATTGTTAGCATTGCTTTGAAATGTGCAAACCTCTTAAGTGAAATTGATATAGCGATAAAATATTTTAATCATGATGGGGAAAATTCCTAAACCGGGTAAAAGTTTTGCAGGTTGTGTAAGGTACAATGTACAAAAGAAAGATGCAGAGATCTTGTATGCAGATGGCGTGAGGGCCGATCAGGTTAATCATACTATTGCGGACTTTAATATGCAGCGAAAGCTAAATCCTGACCTTGGAAACGCTGTCGGCCATATTGCTTTGAGCTGGAGCCCCAATGATGCAGGTAAGCTTAATAACGATCTGATGATCAATATTGCCAATGAGTACTTGTATAAAATGAAGATCCTGGATACACAAGTGTTAATGGTAAGGCACAAAGATCGGGATCATCCGCATCTGCATATCGTTTATAATCGGGTAAATAACCAAGGTCAAACCATATCCGACAAATTTCAGTGGAAATTAAACATTAAAGTAGCCAAAGCGCTGACCCTAAAGCATGATATGTACTTGTCAAAAGGCAAAGAACAAGTGAACCGCCAGCAACTCAAAGGGATAGATAAAGTGAAATATGAGCTTTATGATGCCATTAAAATAGCAAGTCAAAAAGTTAATAATATGGATGAATTGCAGCAGCAATTACAAAAACAAGGTATCGGCATGCTATATAAATACAAAAGCGGTAGTCGGGAAATACAAGGTGTCAGCTTCGGTAAGGACGATTATAAATTCAAAGGATCAGAGATCGATCGGAGTTTGAGCTATGGTAAGCTAAGCCATAGTATTGAACAACGAGCGATCCAACAACAAGAACAGAAATTAAGGCAGCGGCAATTTGTCGGACAATTACGGGGAGCCGTACGCAGTTACCATCAAGGCGAGGCAATGTCGAAAGGACCGACGTTTCATCGGGATAATAACTCGATTCTATCAATATTGTTGGAACCACAGTTCTCCGTACAGGTTTCAACAGATGAAGACGCTTACCGAAGGAAAAAACGAAAAAAAGGCAAGGGTCCTGGTCATGACCAAGATTATCGTATCAGCAGGTAGCTCGAATATTAAATCTAATCCCAGACAACATGAAAGACGAAGCATTAGAAAAATTAAATACACAGGAAGAGGTCATTAATCAATTGATCAAGGACAATAGAGAACTTCAGGAAAGACAATTGGCAATGGAAACAAAATCCTCTTTATATCCTCAGGTTTATATTCCTGATTATAAAGACGAGCTCAAACACGTAGGTAGTCAGTTGGCGCTGCTCAACGAGAACTACGCTAAAGAAAGATGGCAGGCACGATTAGATCAATTGGACAATAGAATACAAGCCATTCCTAAGGTTATACCTGTTGAGCATCATCATCATTTTGAGGCTAAATCAAAGTGGATACTGATTATCTATTTTATGCTGATCTTGTTAGTTGCTGTTTTAACAGGAACGACCATTGGTTTTGCATTTGAAGCTCATGAACTTAGGATGGCCAGGCAATTTGGCGAAACGGTCGTAAGTGCGTCCGGAAATGCCCCAATCAAAGAAAATAAACCTCCAAAAAACAAAGCAAAAGTGCGTAAAAGCAGGGCTAAGCATAATGAATAGTCAACATTAAAACTTGTAACATCATGAAGAAATCCTTAAATTTGAATGAGTTCGCCGAACATGACACACTCAGCATCTTTGTCAATTCTGAACAGGAGCCCATGGGCGTTTTAATTCCTTTAAAGCAATGGTCAAAGATAGCACCCTCAGTAGATAAAAATTGTGAATTACACCGGCTTATGGAGCAGTTAACATTTAAACCGATTTTTGAACGTTCCTTAAAGGAGCAGGGAAAATGGCTGCATCATGAAATTGAACAGGTAGAAACCGCCAATTTACAGCAAGGTTTATACAACATCTATCAAGACGACAAATACTGTACATCAAAAGATCTTTTTATTCACCAATATGCTGACCACAGAGAGCTGGTGAAGGTGGATGCAGATACAGGCCATACCCAAACGATCAAAAGAAATTTCTAATGAAACAACCGCAATTGTATGTTTTTGCCGGACCCAATGGTGCCGGTAAGAGCACGTTGTCGGCTAGTATGCTTGCACCTGGCACGCCTATATTTGATGGCGATAAAGAAATAGCACTGCTAAGGCAGCAATTTCCAACTACAGACAGCGGGAATCTTTTTGAGGCTGTAAACGGACACATTTTTTCGGACTGGAAAAATAAGGCAAAAAAGGAACGTATCGACTGCGCATTTGAAACCAATTTCAGGTCGGCTGATGTGATGAACTCGGTAAAGGAATTTAAGGACCAGGGCTATGCAACCCGGTTAATATTTTTCGGTCTCGATAACGTGGAAGCATCTATTGACCGGGTAAAACTCCGGGTTTTGAATGGCGGACATGAAGTTAGTCTCGACAATATTAAAGCAAACTATGAATCGGGACTTAAAAATTTAGAGCGTTATTATTTTGCTTTTGATTCTGTACATATCGTTAAAGGCTTCCCGACAAATGAGCAGGATATCAAATTAAGTTCTTACTTAACCCTAGAACAAGGTCATTTCAAAGAACGAGCTGAACAATTGCCGGATTGGGTCAACAAATTGATAAAAAGCATAGATCTAAAACAATCTCAGAAACTTCTTGAAGATCAAAAGGAGGAACAAAAACAACAATTAAAGCAAAATAATGGGCAAGATCAAGGCGGTAGAATTAAGCGATAACTGGACATATTAAATATATCTCATTTGTAACGGCCTCTTGGCTTTTTTTCTTCCCAAGATATAACGTTTGTTTGCCAATGAAAGAAAACAATCCACATTCACCACAAACGCGAAGATGGCCTAAGCAGGGATAAAATGTCAAGGCTACAGCGAGCGAGGCTATTTTGTTTTTTGTAGGTTTGCCTCGGCCTTGACATTTTACCCAGCTACGCCCTTTTGGTTGCTTACATGATGAATATGACCTATTGTATTCATTAATCCACGGCTATAAAGGTAAATTAAAGTAAAATGTTGATCCTTTATTCATTTCGCTTTCCACCCATACTTTACCCTTATGTCTTTGGATGATCTCGGCCGATAGGTAAAGGCCCAGCCCGAAACCCGAAATGTTTTGTGTTTGTTCGTTTTCAACGCGGTAATAACGATCGAACAGTTTTTCCTGGTCCTGTGGCGCTATGCCCAAGCCTTCGTCTGTTATGCTCACCTCAACTACGTCCTTCGTTTCCCGGCAGGAAACTGTGATGCTTTTTCCTTTTGCCGAATACTTGATCGCATTGCTTAAAAAGTTGGTTATCACCTGACCTATCTTGTCCCTGTCGGCACAAACAATTATATTACAATCGGAAGTTACAATAATATAGTGGCTTTGGGTGATCAATATCATGTCCTCCACAATTTCCTTCAGTAAGGTATTCAACTCAAAAGGCTGCTCATTCAGGTAAATTTTACCTGCTTCAAAGCTCGATGCGCTCAAAAAGCCATTGATCAGAGCCGACATTTTCTTCACCTGTATATTAGCCTTCTCCAGTGCACCAACGGCAAAAGCGTCCCCGGCTTTATCAGCTTTGGCAGCTAACATCTGTACATAGGCCCGTAGCGTTGTTAACGGTGTTTTGAGCTCATGGCTCGCCATGGCAATAAAATCACTTTTTCGGATGTCATCCTGCTTGTGCACGGTAACATCATGCATTACTCCTGTAAAATATCCCGGTTTGCCATCCTGGTCGTGCGTAAGGTTTCCATTAGCCCTCACCCAACGCAGTTTTCCATCGTGAAACCCCTTCAGCGGAAATTCTACATCACATACTTCCCCACGGGTAATGGCCGCTTCAATAGCACCTGTTACACCTGGCTGATAGGTACTATCAATCTGGCCAATGGTTGATTCATAGCTCATTGGCTCATCGGCATGAAAACCAAACAACTCTTTAAGGCGCGGTGATGGAATAAACTCCCGGGTTTCTACGTCTATTGACCAGATTCCCATTTGGGCAGAGTCGATAGCCATGCCCAGTGTTTTATTGCTGATATCCAGTTCCTGCTGGATCCTTTTTAACTCTGTGATATCATTAAATGTAATGATGGCGCCATTGTTAATATGGTCTGCCTGCTGCACATAAGGCATGGTCATGATCTGGTACCATTTACCGTTATTGGTTTCAATTTCTTTAGTAATGACGCACCCTTCTGCCAATACCTTTTTAATATCGTCTATAATGGTTTCGAATTTGATATTGGTAGAAATATTGCTGAGCGGCCTGCCGATATCCGTTTCCAGCAGGTTGATCTGTTTTACCGTTCCAGGCGAAAATTTCATTAAACGTAGCTCATTATCAATAAATAGTTGTCCGTTGATATTACTCCTGAAATAATTATTCAAATCGTCATTAATTTCCAGCAGTTCTTTATTTTTTAGCTGGTAATCTGAATTAATGGTATGCAGTTCCTCATTTACGGATTGCATTTCTTCGTTAGTGCTTTGCATTTCCTCATTGGCCGAGATCAGCTCCTCATTAAAAGATTGCATGTTCTCATTAGAAGCATCCAGCTTTTCATTAGAGGCATAAAGTTTGTCCTTTAATTCCTTCCGTTCCTCTTCCAGGTTAACGATGTAT
The DNA here is from genome assembly GCF_028993635.1 of Mucilaginibacter sp. SJ. Taxonomy (NCBI): domain Bacteria; kingdom Pseudomonadati; phylum Bacteroidota; class Sphingobacteriia; order Sphingobacteriales; family Sphingobacteriaceae; genus Mucilaginibacter; species Mucilaginibacter sp. SJ. Next base: position 523,946 of record NZ_CP118631.1, on the reverse strand, counting down.
TGATCCAGGTAGATCTTTTCATCATATACGGCGTTTTTTTGTATCGGCAGGGCAGATTTATCCTCACTAAAAGTTACCCATAAAAATTTTTCCCTGCCTTTTAATATTAATGGACTGATGGACAAGCTAACGCTAACCATATGCTGACCCCGTTTAATTTTTATGCCGTTAAGCACAACACTTTCGTTTGTTTTTAAAACCTCTGTGCTCAGGGTGTTGAAAGCTACGGCAAGAGGTTTTGGTAAAAGTTCGGTCAGGTCAGAACTGAAATGTTTATGGAGCAGGTATTTTGTAGTATCTCCGTATGAGCGCACCACCTGGTTATGTTCATCAATACAAACAGCCAGGTAATCCAGCTTGTTGGCCAGGCTTTCATGAATTTCTTCGGACAAATTATTATGATTGGTGTTTTTAGCTGCGCCGGATGAAAAGTGAGGCGGCGTGTGTTTGGTATCCGGCACATCGGGCATGGAGAATGCTTCAAAGCTTATAGCCCGTTTGGTTTCGAGGTTTTTATAGATCTTCCATTTTTTATTGACCACTTCCAGGTTTTTGATAATGGGCATGGGGTTTTCGCTCGATCCTAAAAATAAATAACCATCTTTTTTAAGCCCGAAAAGCATCATGGTAAATATTTTCTTTTGCAAAACAGGCGCCATATAGATGAGCAGGTTACGGCAGCTGATCAGGTGCATATTGCAGTAAGGCGGATTTTTTACCAGGTCATGCTTGGCAAAGATCACCATTTTACGGATAACCGACTTTGCCCGGTAGTTCTCACCCTCTTTAAAAAAATACTTTTCGAGCCGTTCCTGGGACATGTTTTTGGAAATGATTTTACTATAAACCCCTTTGCCCGCATGAATCAACGCGTCGCTGTCAATATCCGTAGCGAATAGCTTTACTACGGTGTCCGATAATCGACCCGTTAACTGTTCCGCTATCGATATAGCCAATGAATAAACCTCCTCGCCTGTAGCGCAGCCGGCAACCCACATTTTCAGTTCTTCGTCCGGGGTTAGTTTTTCCAGTATATCGGGTAATACCTTATTTTGTATAAAATCAAAAGCTTCTGTATCCCGGAAAAAGGAAGTAACGCTGATGAGGAACTCTTTGGCCAGGGCGTCTACCTCCAGGGGAGCTTCTTTTAAGTAGCTCAGGTATTTTCCCAGCGTATTAAAATTATGGATCGAAGCTCTTTTTTTTGTTCGTCGTAATATGGTTGCTTGTTTATAGTCCGAAAAATCAAGCGGCGATCTTTCTTTGATCAGGTCGATAATGGCCAAAAGATCTTTCTCATCATCCCGATTATCTGTTACTGAATTTCCTTCTTGTTTTACATAATCTTCAATCGCCCCGGGCATTAAGGCGGGTTCCAATACAAAATCAACCAATCCCGTAGCGATAGCATGGGTGGGCATACTGCTAAACTCCGAAGTTTTAGGGTCGCGGGCCATCACCATTCCGCCTGCTCTTTTTATGGCTTTTATACCTTCCGTGCCGTCGGATCCTAAACCAGACAGCACGATGCCAATGGCTTTTTTTTCATAGCTTTCAGCAAGGGATTCAAAAAAGGTGTTGATGGTTAAATGCGGGCCCTGGATTTTTTCTTTTTCGGTTAAATACAGGTTTCCCCCGCGTATGGTCATGTATTTATTGCTGGGGATGAGGTATACCTGGTTACATTGCACTTTCATGCCATCTTCGGCTTCCTCAACAATAAGCTTGCTGTGTCGGGTCAACAAGTCGAGCATCCTGCTTTTAAAATCGGCTGATAAGTGTTGAATAATTACATAGGATACCCCATCTAAAGGGGTGTGATCAAAAAAGGAATTGATCTCTTCCATACCGCCCGCGGAGGCGCCAATGGCAATGATGTGATGGGGATCGACTTTCAGCATGGCATGAACTTAAAGAGCGGTATTAGAATTTATTAAATTCTTAGAGATGAGTAAAGTAGGAGATCAAATTTACAACTATATATCCGGATTAGGGGAAGCCGTTTCTCTTATTTTTTCTTCAGCTATAATTATTGGGTAAAAGGATTATTGTGAAGATAAATAAGGATTTGGTAGTCATTTTTCGCTAACTAAAACACAAGTCGTCAGGAATCAAATATTTAGATTGATCATTTGAACCCCGAAGGACTCCCCTCCCAACTTTGGTAAACAAGCCGTTGATTAAAATGCTTCGCCGATATTCAACACCACAGCATTATACCCTTTGCTGAAACCATAATCGATGCCGATATTGGTATTGGATCCTTTATTGAATTTTATCCGCAGCCCGGAGCCAGCGGCCGGGTGCCAGGATTTAAATAAAGTACCTGAACCACTGACAGTATTGACATTGGCAAAAAGCACGAAACCCAGTAAGCCATTGTCGGTAATATCCCGCCGGTATTCACTTTCCACGTAAAATAAGGATTTCCCGCGGTAACGGTTCTGATCCATACCCTCACCCGAACGATTATAAGGATCCCAGCCAATGCTGGGCAGATCCAGATATGGCGCGTTACTATTGAACACCGTCCAGAAGTATGACCAGAAGGCCAGCATGTTTTGCTGATTCTTATTAGCCGGATTCAGCGGCAGGTATTTTCTGACATCGACGTACAAGGAATTCCAGTTATCATTGCTCCCCATGAACTTCGGATTAATACGGTAGACAACGTTAACATAAGAACCTGGCAACGGGTTAATAGAATTGTTACGGGTATCATACAACAGGTTCAGGTTAATACCCGAAGAAACAGAGCTGCCACCAGTGCCATAAGCATAGCCGGTAAACTGCTTTAGGTCGACTGCCGGGTCATCACTTTTTATACTGCTCCGGTAGTCGATATTATAACCGCCCCCCGCAAAAAAGTAAGGTGTGATCTGCTTGAGCGCACTTTGGTAAAAACGAATATAATTATCATCAACTAGGGTCTTATCGTTAGGCGCATTTTTGCTGCCCAGGCCCCAGGTATATTGGGGATAAACTAAGAAACGAATATCACCCTGGATATTCCAGGTGTTATCCTTCAACCAAATGCTGGAACGTAAAGGAAGACCAAAACGACTCTTCAGATTCCAGTAAGGTGCAAAACTAGCGCTGGATAGATTCGTCGTACTTTGCGGCCCCAGGTAAGTGCCGGCCGTGGTACTGGTGATCAATGCTCTTCCCGCACCACCAGGTACCGAGCCCGGAATAGGCAGGAAAGTAAAATATATCTTCTTTTCCCGCTGTACCCTCGGTTCCTTAGGATTGATATTAAACAGGTTCTTTGCGATATCGATCAGGTCGGTTTGCCGCGACGTATCTTTCACCGTGCCTTGTTTGGGGATCATGTTTGATGCGTCCTGTGCCAGCAACGTAGCAGGAATAAAGCATAGCAGAAACAAGGCCGCTTGAAATATACTATTAGTTCTCATCTTCATTTTTGCTTAGCGTCGCAGCCTCTTGGGGTTATAGGCTATCAGGTACTGTAAGTGGTTGCGGCGAATCGCAGCCGTATCCAAATTCTTTTCCAATCCGACTATCTGTTGGGTTAATTTGGCCTTAACCGAGTGGAACATTTCGATCAGCATCTCCGGCAGTACACTTGCAGACAGCGTCGGGAAATACCGGTTCTCGATAGACGTCTTTTCTTCGCTGGTTGCCATGCCAACTTCCCAATCCTCACCGGCTTTGAAGCCAAATTCACGTGCACAGTTCTTCAGGTCATAGACATAGATCTTTGCCTGGAATTCAATGGTTTGATCACTCATGATTATTTCTTTTTGTTAATAGACACATCGTCTTTTGATACGCTTTTCTTACCTGCCTGGTAATCTGAAGTTGCCTTTTTACCTTCTGTGGCCGGTGCCTTTTTTACATTTTTACTGCCTTTATCTTTACTCATGATTGTTATTTTAAATTGTTAATATTGGGTCAATAAACTTTTCTCAGCTTGATGATGCGCAACCAGTGCATAATTTTCATCACCGGGTAAACAGGATCGATCTCGAACCAGCGTGTGCCAAAGTTGGCGCTATTAGGATGCTTATGGTGATTATTCTGGAACAGTTCGCCAAGCATCAGGAAATCAAACGGTGTGGTGTTCTTAGACTTATCTTTATTATCGAAATTGGTATAACCGTACTTGTGCCCGCACCAGTTGACGATAGCGCCATGGATCGGCCCCATCATAAAGTGGATGGGCAGTAACAGGAACAGCCACCAATAGGGCGCAAAGAAGATATAGAACATGGTATAGGCCGCGCCAAATAAAAGCCGTGACAACAATGACGAGCCCATCCGGTCGATCAGCGGCCATTCCGGGTAGTGTCCGGGAAATTGCGCCTCGGGGTCTTTAATGCGTTTCACATAATCACCAAAAGTGATAATGGTCGCCTTCATCATTTGATAAACATCCACGAAGAAATGCGGCGAATGTGGGTCCTGTTCGGTATCGCTGTAAGCATGATGTGCCCGGTGCATTAAAGCATAAGCACGGGGATTTAAAAAAGAAGCGCCTTCAAACAGGTAGGCCAGTAAATAAAACACCCGTTCCCAAAACCTATTGGTTGTGAACATGCGGTGCGAAGCATACCGGTGCTGGAAAAATGTTTGAAAGAACAGGGACAGGAACCAGTGGGCAACAAAAAATGAGAGGATGATCAGCATAAAAATAGATTAAAAGCAATAGAACGATCCATAACCGGGCACATCCTGGTATGATTAATGATTTTAGTAAACAGAGAGAGATTTTTCACTGTGGCCTGGACTTCACCTGGATAGGCAGCGCGATAAGGGATTAAGGTGCGCTGACCGGCCAAAAAACAGCAGGTACTTGATGTTAGCTTAAGATACTACAGTTTAAAACGCTTTTTGTTCCATACTATTGCAGGATAAAAACAGGTCTGTCATTTGAGCCTTTGTATAAAGGCTCAAATAGTTATAGTTGATGATGAACAGGAATATTTACGCCTTATTAAAACATATACTGCTTTACAAGCTTGTTATACAAAGGCTTAAATAACCTTGAAATTGTTATGGAAGCTAAAAAATACAAACTGTGCCTGTACATCGCAGGAAAAACTCAAAAATCCAACAAGGCCATCGAAAACCTCAGAAAGTATTGCGAGGCCGAGTTAAGAGACCAATTCACCGTCGAGATCATCGACCTGCTGGAACATCCTCACCTGGCCGAAGGCGAACAGATCATAGCCGTACCCACCCTGATTAAAAAACTGCCGGCCCCCATGCGTATATTGGTTGGCGACCTTTCCGATAAAAGCAAAGTATTGGTTGGGCTTAATCTGGTAACGAGTGATTCAACGCGATAAATCCTCCACATAACGGACTTAAAATCAATGTCGAACAATACACCGCGAGACTTGTTGTATGAGCATGAAAAATCCATTCAAAAAAGATAATCACGCTACTTTGATCGTAACCGAGGCCATAGTAAGTATAGCCACGCGTGCTGTCGTGTTTTTGCTCCCGACTAACAGAGGCTAGTTCTTATCAATTCATGACGACATCAACACATCAAGCCGATTCAACAACTCAGGTTATAGCCGAACGTGAAGGGCGTTTTCGCGCGCTGATCATGGCTACTGCTGACATTGTCTACGCGATGAACGCTGACTGGACTGTAATGCAACAACTGGACGGCCGCGGTTTTTTATCTGACAATTTGGAGCCAAACACAGACTGGCTACGGAAATATATTTTACAGGAAGATCAGGAGGCCGTTAAAACGGCTATCGCTGAAGCCGTTGCCAACAAGCAGATGTTCCGGCTTGAACATCGCGTCATCCGTTCGGATGGCACCCCTGGCTGGGCGCTTTCACGAGCTGTACCTATTCTAAACGAAAAGAATGAAATTATTGAATGGTTCGGCGCGGCCACCGATATTACACCGTTGCGGGAAAGTAAGGAGCAGGCCGAACAGCAAAAGCGATTATATGAAACTATTAATAGCAGTACACCCGACCTGATCTATGTCTTCAGTCTGGATTATCGCTTTACGTACGTAAACCAGGCCCTACTCACCATGTGGGGCAAGACGTGGGATACAGCCGTTGGCAAAGGTTTACGCGAGAATGGCTATGAAGAATGGCACGCTCAAATGCATGAACGGGAGATAGACCAGGTCCGCGCCATGAAAAAACCAGTCCGCGGAGAGGTATCCTTCCCGCACGCTGTTTTAGGCCGCCGGGTTTATGATTATATTTTAACGCCGGTACTCGATAAAAATGGTGAGGTAGAAGCTGTCGCGGGCACTACCCGGGATGTTACAGAACGAAAAACGTTTGAACAGGAATTGCAATCCTTAAATGAAGAGCTGACCGTTGTAAACGAAGAAATGGCTTCTGCTAACGAAGAATTGATTGCAACTAATGAAGAACTGGCTCAAAGTGAATTCCGGTCTCGGCAAATGGTCGAGCAGCTGCAAAACGCCGATGAACACAGCGCCAAGCTGGCGGCTATCGTGGAATCTTCCGACGATGCCATCATCGGTAAGAACTTAGACGGTATCATCACCAGTTGGAATCGTGGTGCCGAACGAATTTTTGGCTATAAGGAATCGGACATTATAGGGCAGCCCATCTTAAGGCTGATTCCAGAAGACCTTAAGCATGAGGAACCTGAGATTCTCAGCCGCCTGCGTAAAGGCGAAAAGATCGATCATTATGAAACCATCCGTCAAACAGCAGACGGTAGACTAATTCCTGTATCTTTGACTATTTCTCCGATCCGGGATAAAGAGGGTCGGGTTATTGGCGTCTCCAAGATAGCTCGTGATATCTCCGAGCAAAAGCGCGATGAACAGCGCAAAAGCGATTTTATCGGCATGGCAAGTCATGAGCTCAAAACACCTCTTACTTCGCTATCGGCACTGATGCAAATACTTCAACACAAGGTTAAGGATAACGCTGACCCATTTTTACCTCATGCGTTAGCCAAAGCGACTCAACAGATTAAAAGAATGAGTAGCCTGATCAACGGTTTTCTGAATGTTTCCCGCCTGGAGTCTGGTAAACTGGAGATTATGCCAGAGCCCTTTGATCTGAGCGAGCTGGCCGCCGAAGAAGCAGAAGAGATCCGCCTGACAGCTGCCGATCATATGCTTATCCTCAACTGCCATTTAGCGGTGAACGTTTTGGCCGATCGTCAGAAAATCGGTTCAGTAATTTCTAACCTGTTATCAAATGCAGTTAAATATTCGGCGAAGGGAACACATATCACCGTTACCTGCACCGCGGAGAATGGGCAGGCGATACTTAGTGTGGAAGATGAAGGAACAGGGATTAGCCCATATGACCTGTCTCGCATTTTCGATCGTTATTATCGCGCAACTAATGAGCAAACTAAAAATATCGCCGGTTTTGGAGTTGGGCTCTATTTGAGCTCCGAGATCATCCAGCGGCATGATGGTAAAATCTGGGCCACGAGTGAAAGAGGTGTAGGTTCTACCTTTTCCTTTTCACTGCCACTTTGCCAATAAATTGTATATTATTCCTTTTTACAATAGGTCCATATATCGCACAGCATTATTGAGTTATCTAAAATTTAAGTAAAGGGGAGCCTATAGCGCCCCTTTATAATGAAATCATTTTATAAGAGCCTACTTATTCTACTTCTGCCGCAGCAGCTTCATTTACGTAGTTTTCGGCTACCTGTGTTAACAAGGAATCTGCATTCTTTTCTTCTGCCAGAGTTTCATCCAACAGACCTTGCGCTTCGCCGTAACCTAATGTACCTGCAAGGGTGCGTAATGTGCCATAGGAAGCGATCTCGTAATGTTCCACTTTTTGAGCGGCGGAAATGATCGCTACATCCCGTACTTCGGTTCCTTTATCGGTATCCGCTAACAGCTCAGTTGCTTCCTTCAATAAACCTTCCATAGCCAGGCATTTCTTGGCCACGGCCTTTTCTCCGATAGAAGCGAATACGCTTTCCAAACGAGTGATCTGGTTTTTAGTTTCTTCCAGGTGTGTCGTGATCGTTTGTTTCAGATCTGCTGAAGTAGCGCCCTTGATCAGCTTTGGCAACGCGGAGGCCAAATGCTTTTCGGCCCAATAAATGTCTTTAACCTCATCGATAAATAATTCTTTTAAAGCACTTTCGGCTTTGGGTGAACGGACCGCTACTGAAGCGGTTGTGTTCTTGTTTGTTTTTGTAGTCATAATGGTAGATTTTAATGATTAGTGATTGTTTTTAACTGTTTTTATCAATCGCTTGATATAGTGCAATAGCTGTTCCGGTAATTACTGAATGTGATTATTTTATGTTATTGTGATTTAGGATTTCGACTGGTAGATTTTCTCCGTTGATTTTCTTCGGCTGCATCTATGGAATGCGTGCTGGTGATATCATGTTCTTTTTCTGCCAGCGCCGATAATTTCGCATAGAACCGATGGAGTTCATCCAGCTCTTTTTCAGTCAGGTTTTCGATATCGACAATGCGGTTACTGGTTCCTTCATGCGAGGCCAGCAGTTCATTCAATTTAAGGTGAACAGCTTTAGAATCTTTATTTTGTGATTTCTGGATCAGGAAAACCATCAAAAAGGTAATAATGGTAGTACCTGTATTGATGACCAACTGCCAGGTCTCAGAATAATGGAACAAAGGCCCGCTGATGGCCCATACAATGACGGTCGCCGCTGCGATAATAAAAGCTGCGGAACTACCGGTGGCTGTGGTTGCCCAGTTGGAAAATCGCTCAAATAAATTTATTTTCTTTTTCATAGTCTCATTTCCAGTTGATATGAATTTCGCTGTCACCGGCAACGGTAAATTCCAGGTGTCCCTCCCTGGTTTTCTTTCCTTTGATCGTTTCTTTGCTACCCTTAAGCGTAACAGAGAATTCCGGCATTTTATCTTTGTCTGTTTTAACCAGCATCACACGGCTGCTCAACCTGCCGTCACCAGCGAGTTTAAAATTTGCAGGTCGATGTTTTTTAGGTGAAAAGCCATAGGTTGGATAATCCGTATAGATCATAAATGATTGGCCTTCTACCTGCATATAGTGGCGCGGCAGAATGCCAAAAGCATTGCCTGCCCCGTAAACTTCCTGGCCAACCTCACCTGATTTTTCCCAGCCGTCATGCATATCCTCCAAGGCTATCCACAGGCTTGGATCTACTTCACCAGTCTTTACTTCTTCTGACAACATGTCCTTCGGCAGCATCGGCGGATAATAATACACTGCCCGCTCAACTACAAACCGGATGTATTCGGCTAATAATAGCCGTGCAGCCGGCAGGATATCCTGCCCTTCGGCGTGTTTCAGGTAATCATGAAAAGCGCAGAAAACTTCCTGCTCTTCGTAAACTGCCGTATAAGGTGCATCGTTCAGCGGAAAAAGCGCGAAGAACGACGGGAAATTTCGCCCGTATCCATAGTTACAGTCCCACAGTTGAACATTTTTAAACAGGTTCGCCAGACACAAATAACTTAATTCTTTATAAACCTCTTTTTGGGTTACTTTATAAAGCCGCAATAAAGCACCTGCTGAGAACGCGGTATTATTGGCCTGGTAAAATAATTCAAATCCCAGACCTCTTAGTTTTAATGCGGCTTTTTCCGCTTCTGCCAGGTAACGTTTTTCGCCGGTCAACTCCCAGGCCTGCAGCATGACGTGTGCATATAGCCCGGGTACGTCTTTTTCACCACCTTTGCCAGGCTGGGTTTCGGCCTTGATCACTTCCAGCGTATCCATTTTATAAAACACCGGCCACGTATAATTAAAATGACGGGCCACTTTAATGGCATAGTCCAGGGAATCCAGGAATAGCTTTTTTGCCACCTGATCACCCTTAAGCGCCAGCCTTGACAGGTTAAGCAGGGGGTGGTTCAGGTACCAGGAATCCATAACCAGGGGCTTTTTATGTTCTTCCTCACCATCCATAGTATCTGCCATTTTCGGATGCCAGCGCATAATGGTTCCGAGTTTCTGATCATAAAACGCGGGCAGGCCATCCTTGATCTTTTTCATGATGGCTAATTGCGAATCGTTCCACTCCACATAATCGAGCAAAGGCAATAGCACCGCTAATTGTACCATGATCTCTGGCGGTGTCGCATAATCGCAGACATAGGCATTCAAATAATGATTTCCATCTACCTGGTTCCAACAGCCGGGACTTTCGGTCAGGTCTGTCAATCCTTTTTGCAAGATATCCGGCCAATGTTTATAAGCAGTTGCCGGTTTGGACAGTTGTAAATAAATAGCTGCCAGCAGATTTAAATACTGCTTCACCATAGCTGGTTCGTTGGCTGGTACCTCATCTGACAAAGCGATATAAGCATCGCTTAGGGTGTAATTTTTATCTGCTTCAAGCGCTTTATTCTTTAACGTTGGCGGCAGCGCAAAGCCAATTTCCGGCCATTCGCCGCCTACTGTATCTCCGGCCGAGGTTTCTGTTTGTTGGTTATAATCTGCCAGCGCCGTCAGGTTTTGCAGATACAATACCGAGCCTGCTTTAGGCTGGCTTAAGTTAAAATAAAGCAGGCCTGACCGGTTACCAACCTGGCTGATCCTAATCTCGCCTTTGGCTAAAAAGTCGCTGCCGGCTGCTCCCAGCGGGGCAATATCACGGGGCCAATAAGGAAATAACAGCGGGGCAGAAGTTTTAAGTGTAGTTGTCAGCCGGAACACTGGATGATCCCCGACGGGTAATTCCAGGTCAGATTGATAGTCGCCTATTAAGGACGAAATATGGAAAGTGATTTTTTTATCTTTTCCAGAGACTTTCTTAAGCTGCAGTTTATCATTGGGCGAATAAGCCAGGCGGAAAGCGATACGGCTACCCTTTGGCCATGCTACAACGAGCCAGCAGGAATCACCAATCAAATAAACTTTAAAGGTATAACCCAACACTTCCTGATCATAGACGGCCTCCAGATCAGAATTGTTCAATTGGGCGTTAATGGATAAGAGCCAGGGAGATACTGCATTCATAGTAAAATTGATCGTTTAATAATGCTTTATTAATCCGTGCACGCCGCGAATAGCGCAACAATAAAAATGTATGTACTTAAACCGAATTAAATATCAATTGTTTTAATTTTCATATTTAAAAAAATATTTAATTAAAACTATAGTTTTGGATCTAAAATTGTAAGCGTAATAGTTCACCATTAAAATCTACTATTATGTTTCACCACGTCAAGTCTTTACAATTCAATGCCAGGGTATCCCGTCCTGATCCGCGTTTTGCCAACTTATTGTTGGAGCAATTCGGCGGCGAAAATGGTGAGCTGGCCGCGGCCATGCAATACTTTACCCAGGCATTCGGTGCCAAAGTGCCACACCCCGATAAATACGATATGCTGATGGATATCGCCACGGAGGAATTCAGTCACCTGGAGATCGTTGGTGCAACTATACAGATGTTATTAAAAGGAGTCAATGGAGAGTTAAAGGACGCCGCAGACCAGTCTGAGATCATGCAGGTGATGAACGGAAAAGCAGCTAAAGAAAACATTATCCACGAGGCGCTGACAGCCAACCCGCAGTTTGTTATGATTACCGGTGGTGGTGTAACCCCGCGCAACAGCCAGGGTATTCCATGGTGTGCGTCCTATATCCACTCCAATGGTGACCTAACCGTCGACCTGCGCAGCAACCTCGCATCGGAGTCAAGAGCCAAACTGGTTTACGAACACTTGATGAAATTTACCGACGATCCATATATCCACCAAACATTGTCTTTCCTGATGACCCGCGAAGTAACGCACTATAAAATGTTTGAGGCGGCTCTGGACAGTATACAACCTAATTTCCCACCTGCTGTGCTGGCTGCTGATCCGAGATATCTGCAACAAGCTTATAATTTTTCTGAAGGCACCGTTCGCGGACCCTGGAATGAAGGCGAAATAAAAGGGATGGGTAAAAAATTTATTTACATCGAAAATCCCTTGGATTATGTGCAGGAAACCGATGGTCAAACCAAATTGCCAGATGATTATACCACGGAACTGAAAGCAGCGGAGAAACTTGATAAAGAGATGAGTGCTGTTAAAAGCGCCGAAGTGAAAAACGCGGAGCCAAAAGGTGTTGCGCAATGGAGCACCTACGAAGCCGCCCGGGTATAATCCGAACCGCGATGGAAAAAATGAAGCAATCATATACCTTTCAGGCCATGTTCAAAAATCAATAAGCCAATGGATAGTATTTTTTTGCCAAAAGGGCAACGCGTCAAAACGCCCGATGGACCGGGCGAGGTGGTCGAACTTATCGGGGATAAGGTAGTGATCAAGCTGGATAATGGTTCCATCAGTACATTTCCTTCGGACAAAGTAGAAGACGATAGCAGCGCAGGATAAAAAAAATAAAAACTAATTAGAAATAAAAACACCTATGGAAATTTCAGAAAAATCACTTGATGTAATCAATGATCTGATCAAGATCAATAATGACCGCGTAGCCGGTTTTCAAAAAGCAGGCATCGATCTCGAAAACGCTGATAACGGACTGATCACAGTCTTTAATAAACTAGCTGATGAAAGCCGGCAATATGTTGTGGAACTCACAGATATTGCCAGGCAGTACGGAGGGGAAGCCGCTGAGGGCACCAGTACCTCAGGTGATCTTCACCGTGCCTGGATCGATATTAAAGCTACATTTACCGGCCATGACCTGCTCGCCATCCTCAACGAATGCGAACGGGGTGAAGATGCAGCCAAAGCTGCCTACCTTGACGCGCTTGCACCCAAGAGTGAATTAACGCCAGAGTTGACCCAGCTCATAGAAATACACCAACAAGGAATCAGGGAAGGTCATGACCTGATTAAGTCTTTGCGCGACCAGGCAAAATCTGCAGAAGAAACACAGGAAAACAATGGAAGTCATCTAACATCCGGAGAACCAGCTCACCAGGAACAGTTTACAGAACAACCATCCTACGAAGCAGCGGCCGGTGAATATCAAGCCCCGAGAGCCTATGTTCCTGAGCCGGAAAGTTTGGAGCAGGAGGACGCCTGGGACGAAAGTCAGGACGCGAATGCAGGTAATTCTAAATTGTCGGAATTCTTTATCAATGAACTTAAAGACCTGCTGTGGGCCGAACGTGAACTGGTGGATACTTTGCCTGATTTGGCGGAGGCAGCTACTTCAAATGAACTAAAGAATGCTTTTGAGGAGCACCTGACAGAAACGGAAGGCCACGTGTCCCGGCTGGAACAAGTCTTTGGTATCCTGGGTCTGGAACCTGAAAGTCGTAAATGTGAAGCTATGGCTGGGATCGTCGATGAGGGTGATGATATTATCAGCGCGACTGAGGAAGGCACCGCACAACGCGATGTGGGCCTGATCTTTGCCGGGCAAAAGGCCGAGCATTACGAGATCGCCTCCTACGGCGGCATGATCTCCTTAGCCAAAACATTGGGTTACTATGAAGTTGCCGAACTGCTTGTACTGACACTGGACGAAGAAAAAGCGGCCGACGCGAAATTAACGGAGATCGCCGAAAGTCACACCAATTACGACGCCAGTACCGAACCAGGTAAGAACTAATTATCTATAAAAACATACAACCATGAGATCAATTTTGTATATCATAGCGGTTATCCTGATCATAGGATGGGCTATCGGAACTTTTGCTTACGCAGCAGGCAGCCTGATACATGTTTTATTGGTGATCGCCGTGATTGCCTTTGTATTGGGTATCCTGAGAAAAGACACTCCAGCAGTGTAATTATAGAGTCCGGTTTACATAGTGAGCCGGGCTTTATATTTATTTTTGAATGTACATTAAATGGCGTTTTGACCTCATTACTGGAGTATTTCCGGCGTTCGGTGATATCAGACACTTGAAATAAGCCACTAATACTTCCTCTTTTATGTCAACCAACACCAATATCCCTGTCAATCCAGTTGCCATTTGCCGGGGTTCTTGATTGAGACAAAAATGCGTATCATATGCTTTTGGAAGGTGACGGGTTTTGGGGCGGGAAAATGCCGGGGTCAATGTGATCGTAACCATATCGTTGTCGGAACCACTTAATGTTGTCCGTGAAAAACAATGCCGGTAACCTTGACCGGTCAAAAAGTCCAATAGTTCAGAGGTCAGCTGCAACTTCATTTTTTGCGCTATTATGGCCGGGTGATTGAACGGCCAGGCGGCCCGCAAACGCTTACACACTGCCGGTCACCAGTGAGTAAGTATAGAAGTGTTGTTAAAACAACTGACAATTATCACAAATGTTTCATTTGTTTTCAGTTCACCACTAAATTGGAGAATCACTTTTTGTTTTTAATTTTGTAAAAGCCCGCAGGGGCTTTTTATGAGCCGATCCAACAGCCCGCTTAAGCGGGCTGTTTTTTTAATAACCCTTCTACACAGATCTGTTATTTAGCTATAGGAAACTTTCTTTAGCTCAGTTTACTTAAAATTTCATCGATGGAAAAATGCGCTCCGCAGACAAATTCATCCGCCGCGCCATAATAAATGGTCAGGCTATCACCATCCAGCACGTGGCCATTTGTAAATACCACATATCCAAAAAAGCCACTTAATTCATAGGTTTCCGTCGGCACCATGATCGGTTCGATTGTTCGCGAGATCACTTTGGACGGATCGTTAATATCCATCAAAAAAGCACCTGGTTACCCCATTGCCTGCCATCAGAAGACTCTGCTAGCCAGATATAATTACCACCTATTTCCTTGCTGCTAGGCCGGTGCAGACAATAATATTTTCCGCCGATCTTTTCTTCAAACATCGCACAATCTTTATTATGCGGCGGCAGGATCATCCCCCCGGATTCAAAATGCTGCCAGTCTTTGGTGGTTTTTAAGCCCACGCCAACACCGCTGTCAGATACGGCAGTGTAGGTGAGGTAATAAGTGTCCTCTATTTGGCTCACCCGACAATCCTCTATACCGAAACGCTCCAGGTAACCTTGGCCGAATAGCGATAAATACCCATCCTGTTCCGAAAAATGTACTCCGTCGACACTGGCTAACAGACGAAGGTGTGATATCGTGGTTAGATAATCAAGCCCTTTGTAGTTGATCACCCGTGCATCGGTAGCAATGAGGTCAGGATCATTTAATGGCACCTCGATGATCTCCATATTGCCCGTTGCATTCAATGCAGGGAAAAAGAGCACGCCTTCCTTTTGCGATACGCCTTCAGCCACCCGCACCAACAACCAGATTTTACCGTCAAAACGGAATACACCCGGATTAAGTAAACTGATGACTTGCAGACCTGCTCCGCTTGGCTTCAGATCCTTAGGTAGCAATAGTGGGTTTTCAGGGAAGCGTCGGGCGATGTCTTTCATGTTCTTTCAACAGTAAAGCCCCGGCACTGTTTCAATTATCAGTAAAACTATATGTTGGCCGAAAGGTTATATCACAAAGCGATATGAGCAAGACACCGAAAAAACAAAACAGGCAGCCCGGCATTGAAGCCAAAATGGATCCGGCACCGGAATATATCAAGCCCAGTTACCAGGGCTCTGGAAAATTGAAGGGCAAAATCGCACTGATCACCGGTGGCGACAGTGGTATTGGTCGCGCTGTCTGCGTTCATTTTGCTCGCGAGGGTGCAGATATCGCTATCGTTTACCTTGGTGAGGATATAGATGCAGAAAAAACAAAGGCATTGGTGGAAGCCGAAGGCCGGCAATGCCTGCTGATTAAAGGTGATGTTAAAAAGAGCGGCTTTTGCAAAAAGGCGGTGCAGCAAACGGTTAAAAAGCTGGGCGGGCTGAACGTCCTGGTCAATAACGCCGGGATGCAGATTCTGCAAAAAGATCCCAAGGCGATTGATGAAAAACAATTGGAAGATACCTTCAGTACCAATATTTTTGCTTATTTCCATTTTGCCAACGAGGCTTTGGAGTATATGAAAGCCGGCGACAGCATCATCAATACCACTTCGGTGACCGCTTATCGCTCTTCACCGAGCCTCGTCGATTATTCCTCCACTAAAGGAGCTATTACTTCCTTCACCCGTTCATTAGCCACCAATATTGTGGAGAAAAAGATCCGGGTTAATGCCGTGGCGCCCGGCCCGGTCTGGACACCGCTTATTGTTGCTACGTTTGATGAGGAAAAGATCAAAAAATTTGGTTCAGAAACGGCAATGAAGAGGGCTGGTCAGCCTTCAGAGCTTGCTCCTGCTTATGTATTTCTTGCTTCTGACGATGCTTCATATATCACCGGACAGGTTATTCACGTGAATGGTGGTGAAGTGGTCAATGGATAATTATTTCGCTGGTACCAGCGGGCTGGTATTGCCTGTTCCAAATAAAACGTATTATCCGGTTCAATTCAAGGACAAAAGCAGGATTGCTTATTATGGCTCTCTTTTTAACAGTATCGAGATCAATTCGTCTTTTTATAAGATACCACAAAGTAAAATCATCGCAAAGTGGGCGGAATCCGTGCCCGATAATTTCCGGTTCACTTTCAAACTCTGGCAAGGTATCACTCATGAAAAAGAATTGTTGTACAACCCAGCAGATCTAGACCGTTTTATACAGGCGATCAACGCCGCGGGAAATTGTAAAGGATGTTTCCTGATTCAGTTTCCACCAGGAGTCAGAATAAATTTACTACCTCAGCTGCAAGAATTAATTGGCCGAATCCGTGAAGCCGATCCTGATCAGATCTGGCAGCCAGCACTGGAATTCCGTCATCCATCATGGTATACGGAACATATCCAACAATTTGCTGAAGAAAACCTGCTGACCATTGTCATACAGGACATTCCATCCTCAGCCACACCATTCTATTATGCAGCCGGCAATACGGTATATCTTCGCTTTCACGGTCCTGGTGGAAAATATAGTGGCAGCTATTCCGCCGAGGTTTTGCAGGAGTATAGTACCTACATTCGTGAATGGCGGGAAGAAGGTAAAACGGTCTATGCCTATTTTAACAACACCATGGGCGATGCGGTGCAAAACCTGGCCACGCTAAACGCGCTCGTCGAGCAAGCGTGAAGTTAAGGTTGCGCAAACCGCAAAAACGATATGCGCCGGTACCAACTGGATATAATAATTGGTAAAATCTATCCAGGGGGGGCAGGGTGCATTTTTAATGTTGCCTTCCAGACCAAGACCGCCAAGGCGCCGCTCAATGCACCTAAAACAAGACCGTTCCGAATGCTTTTTTTGATCTTTCCTGTACGCCAAAGTTCTTGATAAGCCAGAACGAATAGCAGCCCGACCGCGTAATGTGCACCCCAGTCAATCGCCTGGCCCTGCTTTTTAGAAGTGCCTGGCGCCAACCGATGGATTAGGGTGCCCAGGTGTTCCGGTTCACTAAAATTTTTATCTGCTGCCAGTGACACGAGGTAGCTAAACAAGGTCATCATTGTTGTCCCGGCGGTAGCTGATAACAGGATATTGGCTGATCTATTCATGGCTTTCCTGATTTAATGTTGCATGCGGGAGGGCTGCCGACTCCTACGCAACACTACTACAAATAACACAACCACACTGTTTGATTATATATCCTACTATCGCCAGCAATATCGGTTAGATGGTTGTTTTACATAGACCCCAATTTTTATAAAGACCAAAAGTTTAACTTCACTGGATTGGGTAGTAACACCTTATATGGCCGATTGCCTTTTAGTGAGATAGATATAAAATTTGATTGATAAAATTATATTATGTATTTTTATCTAATAAGATTTGCAATTAATCTGTAAATAAAAGTGGTGAGTAATTCGGTGAGTAAGAATTTAAACCCGCATAAAATATTGAATATCAGAGCAATGAGAGAGAAACACAAATCCCTCCGGCTCCACCCGAAGGGATTTTCTCAGGAAAATCCCTTTTTTTTCATAAATTAACAATTCTTTCTCTCTCATTTTCAAGTGATTATGTGAAAATATTTCTAACATGGAAGGGGTTCGATAGACCCCATTTTCATAGTATAAGTTGCTATCGAACCCCAGGTCTATAAATTCGCGTTTTTGCAGGATATCAGCCTGATTATAAATATATTTTATGTCAGTCAATGACTGCAAGTGCTTTTCCAGGATCAGGTAAGCAGGAGAATGATCTTTGTCGAGGCGGCTGATGTCGGGCATTTTATATCCAGAAAAATAAGGTCGACTTTATTTTTCTGCAGATAGCTTAGTGCTTCAAAGGCGTTGGTGAACACGTCTCTTAACTCAATAAAGGGCACCATAGTGGCATGCGCCCTTACAACATCGAGGGCTATGGGTTCATCATCAATGGCGATGGCTATCATACTTTTAAATTAATGATTAACGGCCAATTGCATGGTGAGGTGAACAAAAAACTCCCGGGCATTTTCTCGGATCATCAGTTCGTGCCGGTTGGGATATTGCAAATTTAGCCTTTGTTTTACGTTTTCAAGCCCCATGCTACCCCGCTCCTTTTCCGGGTCGTTATCCTGTCGGCTGTGAACACTGTTATGTAGATCAAAATAAAGGGTGTCGCCCTCAATTTGCAGCGCGGCCTCGATATGTGATGGGTTTTGCAAACTGATACCATGCTTAAATGCGTTTTCCACAAAAGGGATCAGCAACATTGGTGTAATGTTCAATGGCCCTTGGTATTCCTCAATATCTGTCTCTATAGTGATGGAAGGCGATGTAGCGCTGCGCAACTTTTGCAACAGGATATAGTTTTTCAGGTATTCAATATCCCGCGACAGCGATATCGAATCTTTTACATTTTCAAGCAACCTTGTTTTGTTCTGTAGCAACCATTGTGCTTTTAATTTTGAGCCACAAGCAAGGAAAAATTATTCCGCCCAGCAGGCGGAATAATTTCGAACCGTTAACTGCAAATTTCGGCGAAACAGAACAGGCAATAAATGCTGAACTAATCAGTAAATATTAAGATTCATGGATGGGCGAAGTCCTTTTAACGATCATTATTCGAAATTTCATAACATAATAAAAGCACACATTACGGTGAGGTTTTTATACTCCTGAGAATGGGCTTGAACCAGCAACCCTCCCGACACCGTCGGGATGCATTAATCCCCAAACCGTTCTAAAATTTCCGACACCCAAAAGCCCCACATTGCTGTGAGACTTTTCCGCTCCTCTCCGAAAGCGAATCTGAGTAATTATCGGTCAGTAAAACGAGCTTAAGGGCTAATTTACCGCTGCTTGGTTCAACAATCAATTCTGATGATGCTCCTTTTGCCGGGCGGCCATTATGGCACCCGCGAGTCGATGTCCATTCAAACGCCCCGGTGGTTCTATCCACCCACGCTTGATCATATCTCTCTTGATTTGTTAACGGGCAGTGAATACAATCTCATAAAAGATAAAAAGATGTTATAATTCAACAAAAATAAAGCATGGTGATTTTTCAAAATAGTCTTCCATATTTTTGATCAGAAGAGGTGGCAACAGCAGTAATTTACCTGGCAAGTCCTTTATCGGATTACATAACCGGAGCGTTGTGGCGTTTTCATTTCAGTGCCTCAGGGATTGCAGCGGCATACTTCGCAGAAGATACGGTGAAAAGCCCGGCCGTTAGGGATGCCCATATTTTTAAACCGCAGCCCGGTAGGCCCATTCCACGATCATCCCCAAAACTATCTAAAATAGCTTTCACTCGTTTGGTTGTCTTCAGGTAGCCGTCAAGTACATTCCGGGTATTAAGATTTAGGAGACTTTGCAATTTTTAGTCTCAATAGAAATAAAAGTAGCATATACGATATTGTACCAATTAAAAACGCTACTGCCACCGAGGTGATCTTCTTACTTAATGTAAATGCAGGTGCCTCAAGAAAATGTTTCGATAAAGAGATAACTACTCCAAATACTACAGTCGAAAAAATAACTTTGAATATAAAAACCATTACGTCATGATAATCGGCAATTAAACTCTTTCTTACAAGCAGCGAGAGAATCACTATTTTTGTCACTTTTGAAATTACAAGAGCTAATGCGATACCCAGATAACCTAATTTATCTATTAAGAAATACGTTAGTATAATATTTTCAATTACACACAAAACTCCAATAAAAATTGGGGTTTTAGTGTTTGAATTAGAATAATAAAAGATGACTAAGACCGTTTCCAGCGCAAAAAAAGTCATGCCTAATGAATAAACAGCGAATGGTTTAGCAGTCAGCATCGTTGAAAATTCGTTAAAAGCCCCTCTTTTAAAAATTATTTCTATGATTTCATAAGAAAACATGTAGAAAAAAACTGAGAGTGGCAAAAACACAATCACAATACAATAAATTGATTTTAAAAATAATACAGATAATTTCCCCTTTTCCTTTGCGATAGCTAACTCCGAGAAATAAGGAAACACAACCGTGCTTAAAATGTATGGAAATAATAATACAGGCAGGTCAATAATCTTTTTTGAATAACTTAAAGCAGATAGCGCACCTTCCTGCATATAGGATGCAAAAATATTATCCACTAAACCGCTGATTTGCGAAAAGGTAACGCCTATAAGAAGCGGCCATGTAAGATTCCAGGTATCCAGGGCGTAGCCAGAATCCAGGTTTATCTTTTTTAATGAATAATTCCTGTATAGACCGGCGGAGTGGATAAGTATCTTGATGAATGCCCCTAAGATCAAGCCGTAGATGATTGAGTATATTCCTGTATATTTAAATAAAATCAGAAGGCACAACAAAATAACAGCCTTGAAGGCAAAGTCACCCAAAGCAGGTAATCCAAATCTTTTCAGCCCGTTTAATGTAATATTGGTCAGGGCAGATAAAGATAAAAAGACAGTTGCGGGAAATGCCGATTGAATTATCTTAACAGTCATTTCCCTTTTTTCACCTTTAAATCCGGGAGCAAACAGATCAATAACTATATGCGGAAAAACAAAGGCTATTATTGAAATGAAAATGGTTGAAAAAATTATAAGCCGCGCAATCTTATTAAAGAGGGCCCAGGCACTTTTACCATCTTTATCATTTAACCTCTTTAGGAATACATTCAAAAAGCCGGGCTCTATTACTTCCCTTATAAAAATGAATACTGCAGTTACAATGGAAATAATTATGGTATAAACATCAACCTGGTAACCAGTGCCAAAATAAAAAGCTAAAATTACCTTTTCAATATATCCCAAAAGCCTTGTTGATAAGGTAATTAAACCTACCGCGAAAGAAGCTTTAAGAATAGGTTTATTGTTTAATATTTTAATCATTTGAGCAATGTAGGTGGTGAGTTTGTAAATACCTGCCGGCATAATCTAAAAATTACCGGTCGGCTTTAAACACCAATGCAATACTGCACAGGCACCGTGGAATTTATTTTCTGCCTGTTTAAAAACGATGCTTTGAGGTCCATCAATAACAGATGTTTCAACTTCTTCCTCTCTATGTGCAGGGAGATCATGCATAAATACAGCATCCGGATATTTATCCATTAACACCTTTGAAACCTTAAATGGCCTGAAAATCTCCTTCCAGTCCGGGTCTTTTTTAATTGTACCCGTCGTTTCCCATCGGGTAGTGTAAACAATATCAAACTCAGGCGGTAAATCTACCATGCTATGCTGTTCAATGACAATAGAGCCGTGTTGTTTTGCGTATTGCTGCGCCAATAACATAGTTTCCTGAGGCAAACCATACCCCGGAGGCGTACAGAAATAAAGCTGTGTACCCGAAAAGCGGGATAGTGACAAAGCGAGAGCGGCGGCGGTATTGTTCCCTTCGCCCAGATATAACACGCGCAACCCCGAAATGCGGCCAAAATGCTGTATCATCGTAGTAAGATCGGCCAAAGCTTGAGTAGGATGTTCGTCCTCTGTCATTGCGTTTATGACCGCCATATTGTCTTGCGAGGCCAATGTTTCCATATCTTCCCGGCTGCCCGCAGTTCTTGCCACTAAACCGTCTAACATTAATGAAAGAATTCTTGCGGTATCCTGTACCGTTTCTCCGGTATTTTGCTGCAAATCATTCGGGCCATACGATATTATCTGGGCTCCCAAACGTAAGGCTGCAGAAGAAAATGAAGTTCTGGTTCGGGTTGAAGTTTTAAGAAAATATATCCCAATGACCAGACCCTGCAAAGGTAATTTTTCATTTACCTCCCCCTTTGCATAAGCCACCCCGAGTTCAATAATCTGGGAAAGTTCTTCGTCACGAATTTGTGTTAATGAGATTAAGTCTCTCCTTTTGTAGTTCATTATAATGGTTATTTACTATTAACTGATTATTTAAAGTGTTTTTAGGAATGTTTTCTTATGAATTGACAAAGTCAAAACAAGCCTGTTGTTATTTTAAGAACTAATTATATGTTCCTTTCTCCTGTATATCTACGAAGGGGGCATCATGTATCCTTTTAATCTGCTATAATTATTTTAGATGGTTTTATTGTCTGCTATAAAGGTTTATATCCTTTAAACTTGTTCTTTTCATTGTGTCAAGTATCAATTTTGTAATCCCGGCAACTTGGTCATGAAGAAAGAAATGTCCTCCCTCGAAATAATGAATATCGCAATGGGTATTTGTGTGCCCCTTCCATGCGTCGATCTGTACCGCAGAAACTTTATGATCATCCTTCCCCGAAAGGATCGTAATGTCATAATCAAAAGGATCTGTTTCCCGTTCATGAAAATCAGTTTCTGCTAACTTAAAATCATTCCTAAGCATTGGCATGAAAAGCGCCAATAATTCCGGATGATTAAAAAACTCCTTTGATGTTCCGCCCAGGGCTATAACCTCATTCTTAAATTCTTCCTCATCCATCAAATGATACTTTTTCTTTGTTTCGCTTTTAACATCCGGGGCAGCTCTGCCTGAAAAAAATATGTGAAGCGGCTGTCTGACGCCGAGGTGTTTTATTTTCAGGGCCAGCTCATAGGCTAATAATCCGCCCAAACTATGTCCAAAAAAAGCATAGGGTGTATCAGTAATTTCGGGTTCAATTTTCATAAGCAAATCTTCGACGGCATCCTGCAGATTTTTATACAGAGGCTCTTCTATGCGTTTTCCCCTACCCGACAGTTCCACCGGGATTAATTCAATACCTTTGTTCATACTGAGAAAGGAAGCCCATTTGCTGTATATTGTTGCAGATCCTCCTGCATACGGAAAACAAAATAATTTTATAGTTGACACGAGATTTAAGTTTACTTGAATAAAAACCAAAGATTACTTTGACTGCTGAATTTGTAAATGTTCTTTTACAGCATTGCCATACCATTAGGCATATTTACGTCAGACAATCCTTGCTGCCTGATATTGCCTGTATCAATTGCCATCGCCTCTCTAATTAAAGCTTTGGCTAAACATTTAGTCGAATCAATAATCTGCATTCCATGTACCTCATTCATCTTGAGTACCAGAGATAATTCTGTACACCCAAGTATAACTGCATCTGCGTTATTTTCCTTAAAAAAGGATAAGGCTTCATCACAAAATGACTTTACTTTTTGAGTTATGGTGTTTTTATTTGCCTTAATACCTATATCGGGATCATAAATCATTCTGTGAATAATCCGATCCTGAAACGTAAAATCAGGGATTACCACCTCATATCCGCGTTGTTGTAACAAGATTTTGTATAAACCGGATTTGTACAAGCCATTTGTTGTCATCAATCCGACCTTCGAAATCCCAGGGTGATGTGCAGAAATATAATTACACACTTCATAAGGCATATTTAACAAAATCGCCTTGCTTTTAAGCTTATTAACCTCTGATGTTATAATATCAAAAATAGCAGGCGAATGAGAGGTGTTGCAGGCCACGCCGATCACCTCAGCACCTGAGGCCGATAATTTTTCAATAATTTTTACAATTTCGTAAGCGGGATTAGCAAGCGCTTTTCCTTCCAGAAACAAAGTTCTGTCGTCGATATCACCGGGAAAAGCCATTAAAACAACAGAAAGATGCTGCTGATCTGTAGTTGCCCGTGTATTGTTCACTATGTTTTCATAAAGGGCAATGCCCGCCTGGGGGCCCATTCCACCAACAATACCTATTGTTTTAGGCTTTTTATATACCATAAAAAAGCAAATTAAAAGTTATATAATTTATCGGCAAGCTGTTAACCGGTATATCAGTTATTCCAGATTAGTATCCAAGCCCGGTATGCTGATTGGCTGAATATTCCTCCAATTTTCCACGGTTCATTTTTACAACCTTGTCTGCTACATCGAAATAATGGTCATCATGAGTGATGGCAATTACCATTTTGCCCATTTTTCTCATCTCAGGGAGTAGCGTCTTGTAGAAAAATCTACGATATTCTGGATCCTGGTCGGCGGCCCATTCGTCAAATAAATAAATCGGTGAATCTTCAAGATAGCATAAAAGTAAGGCCAGCCTTTTTCTCTGGCCCCCCGATAAACTAGTTGTACTAAATGTCCCATCTTCCAGAATCTGAACTTTATCCTGCATATCCAATAAATTCAGATATCTTTTTATTTCATCCTTTTTTTCGTTTATTTCAATATCATAAAGCTTTTCAAAAAGATAAAGCGGGTTAAAAACAATCGAGAAATGCTCCCCGAGCTGTGAAAAAGGCTCTTCTTTACCATTTACATATATTTTTCCCTCGGTAGGTTCATACAAACCTGTCAGCAATTTAGCAAGCGTTGTCTTGCCGCTTCCGTTTCCTCCTATTATAAAAAGGATTTCGCCGCTATTCACTTCCAGATTAACAGGTCCAACATCAAATTGATGTTCGTCTTCATACGTGAATCTAAGATTTTCTGTTCTGAGGCTGTAAACAAGTTTACCCCTGGAGTGAACCATCTTATAATCCATCTCATAATTTGCCGGAATTTCTTTAATAAATTGTTGCACCCTTTTCCAAGCTATATTAAGTCGCATTGCTACCGGCACGGATTGCAAAATTGCATTGACAGGGCCTATCAAGTATAACAACACAACAATAAACATTGAAATTGCATAGATCGGAATACCTGGAAATAAGATCGGGAAACCGAATGCCACCGTTCCAAGTATTGAAACAAGAACAATTTCCCCAACCAATGAAGCATTTACATAAAGAATTGATGCGGTAGACATCTTTAACCTGTATTCGTTTGCACTTTCAGACACATCGTTTTTATATAAAATCTTTTTGGTCAAATGCATACTTATCTCTTTGTAGCCATCAATCATGCCATTCAGCAGGCGCATAAAAACGGTACGGCTATCTCTGGCTTCCTCAAAATAACGATGGGTACTGCGGCCAACAAAATAATAAATTGACGACATCACAATTATGAGCAATATTATAAGCACAGTTGCCCAAAAAGCAATAGAAGCTAAATACAACATTGCCGCAA
This sequence comes from Mucilaginibacter sp. SJ, assembly GCF_028993635.1. NCBI lineage: Bacteria > Pseudomonadati > Bacteroidota > Sphingobacteriia > Sphingobacteriales > Sphingobacteriaceae > Mucilaginibacter > Mucilaginibacter sp. SJ. Next base: position 498,735 of record NZ_CP118631.1, on the reverse strand, counting down.
TTGCCGTAAACAGGTTGGTTACCAACATGATGAACATATTTGTCGATTCGCCTATAGTGCCCACGTCATCATTGAAAGCTGTATAAATCCTTCCGCTGTCAATTTTCTCAAATTTTTGATAAGAGGTGTTGAAAATCCGGTCAATCAGTTTAATTCTTAGATCGTAAATCAGATCTCTTGTTATTTTTATGAGTTTAACCTGAACAAACCTTCGTCCGGCCAGGTATATTGACAGAACAAGTCCAAAATAAAAAAGAATAAACTTTACCTCGATATCTGTTTTTAATGCAGATGTTATAAGCAAGATCAGAACCATATTGGCAATTCCGGATATCGCGCTTATCAACAGCAGTTTAGGAAACGCACCTCGGTACTTGTTTTGATCCGGAAAATATAAAGTTAGGAAATAGGCAATGTAGCTAACTAATATTGCCGCCAGTAACAGTACGATCATTACAAAAAAGCTTTGGGGCATCCATACTCTGGTAGCACTCCAATTAAACCCTGCTATCGCATTCGGAAGCTTGTAAACGCCATATAAAAAGGGAATAAGCAAAACAATTATTAATATGGGCTCTTTCACCTTATCTAAATTCATTTGCTCACTAATCCTGCCTCCTTTAATTATGCCTGCTATGACATATGCCATAAAAGCAAGAACAACCAGGATGTAAGCACCAAGAATCAAAGTAGCTATTGAAAACATCCCGTCGTTATTATCGTTCCCATTTTGCTCTTTGCTTACAGCTTTAGATGCAAGCATATTTAAAATATTATTCCCTATAATTTCAGTGTAAGCGCTGTTTGAGTTTGCCAGCACAGCGACGCCATACTTTCGTGACGGATCAAAGCCTACAAATGCAGTAAAATTGGGGTTATGCCCGCTGTGAAATAATAAATTATCTCCATTTAATGATTTATACCAGCCGGAAGCATAAGAATAATTCTGGAGTGGGGGCACTGTCTCATCACGCTGATGGGTTTGTTCAATGACATCTGCCAGTGAAATATGATCACTCCCCATTTGGAACCTAAGCCATTTTGCCATATCCAGTGCATTTGTTATCACATAACCTGCCGGATTATTTCCCCGATACACCGGGGCATCGTACCTTCTTGGTTTAAGGAAACCGATTTTATAACCTTCCGACATCGTATCTCCACCCTTTGGAACTCCGAGAGATGTGTGGTCAAGTTGCATAGGTGCGAGAATTTGCTGCTGCAAATAATTTTCAAATGACTGCCTGGTGATTTTTTCAACAGCCAGAGCCAGAATGTCATAATTAATTGTAGCGTACTCAAATTGTTGTCCTGGCAACCTGTGTAGTTGAATTCCTACGATTGTTTTGACAGTTTTGTCGAGAGCGTTCTGAACATTCGATTCAGGGATTTTTGCGATCGTATTCCAGGGGATACCACTGCTTTGATGCAGGAGTTGCCTGATTGTGATTTCTACCTTGTTATTTTTGTAGTACACTTTAAACCAAGGAATGTATTTAGATACATTATCGTCCAGGCTTATCAGACCATCTTTCGCAAGTTTCATTACGGCCAACGCAGTAAAAGCTTTACTGCATGATCCAATCTGGAACAGGGTGTTAGGGTTTACGGGGATTTTTTTTTCAATGTTGGCATATCCGTAACTTTTGAAGAGCATTTTATCTCCGTAAACTATCACTATCGACATGCCGGGAATTTTTCCGGCCCCAAAACTTTCCGTAATTTCTTTGTCAAAATCTTTGTTCCAATTTACCGGAAACGCTCTTTTATCAGGATTAGAAAATGAATATTCACAGTGTAAAACAATTATTATGATCAAGCATATCCTGAATGTGATTTTTCTCATCGGTAGTAGTATTTAAGGATTATAACCTAAGGTTTAGTAAATCGAATGCGGGATGGCCCCGGCTTAGCAATCCTGGCTTTGACAACATCGTCACAGCTGATTAACAATTTGCCGTGTAACGGGAAAGCGGATACAGCGACTGCTTTTTTTAACTCACTTCTGACTATATCTGGTAATTCAGTTTAAAACTGCAATTAAAAAAGGGTACACACCTTTACATTAAATAGTATACGTTTCAAACAATTCCTGAAAAACAGTTTCGGTGCAACAATGAATATGCATCGTTTGGATAATAGCTATCCTGTTATGGAAAAATGGCAGATAATTAGGCATCGCTACGTTAAGCGCCGTATTCAATATCGGATAATATCTTTAACGCTGCGTTTCCATTAAATCCAGGTCTCCATGGGTTTTATTAATGTATTGCTCCTCAAAAGCCGACTTCAACCAAGACGTAGTTAAATCAGCGAGATGATTTTGGGACCATATAGGTGTGAAGGTATGGTCTACATCGTTTACAACAATAGTTTGTATTGCCCTACGCTTTTGATAATCAATTAAGGGTGTGGCAAGGGTTAAGTTATAAATATCTACAGCTATACCTCCCTCACAAAAAATCATCTGGATTTTCACGCCCCTTTCAAACAAAGTTTTCCAGGGTAAAAGGGTGTTCTCCCGGCTAATTACAGTGGAGTTGCCTTCTTTTCTTGCTGTTTTCCGGCGTAACTGTTTTATCTTCTTTTTTGTGGATAATAAAATGAGCTTTCCGGCATACACTATATTCTTAAAACTAAGAAATTTACTTCTCCCCGATAACAGTTTTAACCAGCGCCCCTGGTTAAATATATTTTTTTTGTAATACCGGATTCTTAAGCGCTGATTGGCTTTACCCTCAACCGCTTTCAAAACCTGGTCATCAGCATATACCCCGTCTATCAAACATAGTCCAATAACTCTCGGGTCTTCCAGCGACACGTCCCAGGCTATTTTAGCGCCGGAACATATTCCCGATAGCAAAAACCTATCTATACCTTTATTCTCACGCAACCAGTTCATGGCGATTTTTAATTCGTTAATCTGCTCATAACCGTTACTTATCTTGTCATTTGAAGATCCGCTGTCTCCGAGCCCGGCGAAGTCCAGCCGGAATGAAGGAAAGCCGTTTTTAGCATAACTTTCAGAGAGCTTTTTATATATCCTGTTGGGGCCGATCTTATGAATTAATCCAGCATTAAGGAAAATAATACAAAGACTGTTATTAGAAACCTTTTGGGGTGCCGGGGTAAATATGCCGCACATGGCTCCACCTTTGCCAAAATTTACAATTTCCTCGTGTATCATTAAAAAACTAATTTATCCAGCCATTCAATTGTTTTTTCGGTTTCGTGTACCGGTACTATTGCTTTATCAAGCACATCTTCCCGTTTTATCCAGTATTCCGTATTTACCGACTTCTCATATAATAATCCTTTATTGTCATCTGGTTGCCAATCTTCCACATCAAAAATCAGCGATGGTATATTTTCACTTAGTTTACCTTTTTCAATACACACCCCGCTAATTTCTTTCACCAGGATATCTGAAAATTGAAATCCAAAATTCTCCATGAACGAACCGCTTTTGTTTTTTTCTTTCGTAAAGGAACCATTCAGCCATCTTTTATAGCTATGATCAATTTCTTTTAAATATGCGCTACCATCTAATACCGGATTCCACAAAACCAGGGCGTCAATGCTATAAATCTTAGAATACATAATTGCGAGTGAAGCTCCAAACCTTACCCCAAATAAAACAATACGGCTAACGCCGCAAGATTCTTTAAACTGGTCGATCACAATTTTGATATTGTTCAAGCTTTCCGGTACTGTAACTAAAGTAAAGTCACCAGACGAATCGCCTGTACCATAATAATCAAACCGCAAAACGTGGAAACCACGCCGGGCCAACTTGTTAGCCAGGTTAACATACAACCTGTGACACCTTATATATTCCTGACCGTACGGATAACATAATACAATTCCGATGTCATCGTGATCCATTATTTCTGGTTCATGATAAACGCTATATAAATCCCCTTCTTGAAAAGGTATAAACTGACAAAACATATTTTAAAGTTTTTAAACGTTTAACCGGTAATTTGGATAGTTTCGGCCCGCGGTTCCTGACGCTACTATACCGCTTCACCATAGGTTATAAATGCTCGGCCACTTCCCTTTTATTGAGCGTTTCTTTTACCTCCTGAGCGATCTGCTCAAGTGTATTATTGAAATATAGATTAAAAGGGAGCTGAACATTGTATTTGTCATTTACCATTGCATTTAACCTCATCAGGATTATGGAATGTCCACCTATGTCAAAAAAATTATCATTAACGCTTATTTTATTAACCATCAAAAGTTCGCTCCACATATTTGCCATATCAACTTCGATCTCTGTTGTTGGCTGTATAAAATCTGTTTTTTCTGACGAGAATTTATCAATTGATAACAGCATTGATTTTATATTAACCTTTCCGTTATTGGTTAATGGAAATTTGTCAACTTTTCGAATTAGCGTAGGAATCATATAATCAGGCAGTTGCGCCTTTAAAAATTTCTTAAGTTCAAATGTGTTTAGAGCGGTATTTTCTTTGGAAACTAAAAAAGCAACTATTTTCTTGACGTCAGCACTACCAAAACTCGTTACTAAAACCTGTTTAACATTATCATATAACATAATTTGGGTTTCGATCTCACCGGGTTCGATACGATATCCCCTGATCTTGATCTGATCGTCAAGCCGCCCTAAAAACGCTATACTTCCATCCGGAAGATAGCGGGCGAGGTCGCCTGTTTTATACACCCGCTCCGCGCCGGCATGAATAACATTAACAAATTTGGCATTCGTAAGTTCCGCATTATTTAAGTAACCCCGCGCAAGGCCAACCCCACCTATACACAATTCCCCTGCAACGCCCTTCGGCTTCAGTTGCATATGTTCGTCAACTATGTAAAGACGTAAATTATCTATCGGTTTACCTATCGGTATGATTTCATTTGCTTGACTGAAATCTACCTCATGATAGGATACGTCCACCGTCGCTTCTGTAGGCCCATATAAATTTACCAGCCGCGTACCGTAAATACCATGCATTATTTTACCGAACCGGTTTACATGATCCGGGCTTAGCGCCTCCCCGCTTGCAAAAACAGTTTGTAGTGTTCCCAAACGCCGGACTTTCTCCCGTTCTTCCATTTCCATAAACGCTCCTAACATCGACGGTACAAAATGCACTCTCGTAACTCCGTTTTCCTCTATGCATGATATGATCTTCTCTGCATCTTTCTCTTCTTCAGGACCCAGCAGGCAAACGCTTGCACCTGTAAATGACCACCAAAACAACTCCCATATCGATACATCAAATACCAAAGGTGTCTTTTGTAACAATACATCATCCTCTGTTAATTCGTACTCTTTTTGCATCCAAAGCAAACGGTTCACAATCGAATGGTGCTCGATCATCACTCCTTTCGGGGTACCCGTTGAACCTGAGGTATAAATTATATAGCCCACGTCACTTCCAGTTGCCCCATTTTTCAGCTTGGGCGATTCCTCTTCATTTATAATGGACAACTCAGAATCCAGGTTTAAAAACCCTGCTTCCATTTCAATTGATAATCTGTCAAAATATTCGCCACGGCTAATTAAAACCTTTAAACCTGAATCTGATATGATTGACTTGATTCGTGCCGAAGGATAAGCGGGTGATAGCGGCACATAAACTGCTCCTGACTTAAGTATGCCAAATATACTCGGCAATAATTCCGATTCCCGATCCAGAAGTAATCCAACCAGATCTCCCGTTTTAACCCCTTTTGAATTTTGAAGGTAATAAGCAATCCTGTCGGATTTCTCCTTCAGTTCTTTATAGGTAAGAACATCCCGGCCGATCCTTACTGCTATATTGCCAGGTGTTCTTTCCACCTGATCTTCAAATAATTCCATTATCGTCATAGATGACGGATAAGCCGATTCAGTATCATTCAAACCATACAATAACTCATCCCGCTCATCTGAAGATAAAATATCCACCTGGCTTAAAAGCAGCTGTTCATTTTCTACAAAGTGACGAAGCGTATTACGAAATATTTCGGATAATTTTTCGATAAGCGGTTCACTAAAATAGGCTGAAGCATATGTAATATATAGTGAAAATGGTTCGGGTAGAACATGGAATTCACAAAAAGTGTTCAGGTTCATAAAAGACATTTCATCTAATTTATCCTGATAAGGAGCGTTAAACTCCTCGGCATCATCTAAAATTTCCATTTCTTTCAGTACCCTGAAATTGGTATAATTAAAAAAGGTATCAAAAAATGGATTTCCCATTTGGGACCGTAATCCGGCTATCTGAACAATTTCCTGAAATGGCACCCTTTCATATTTTTTGAGGGTTTGTAACTTGCTTTCAATTAACTTAATATAATCACCTACAGTCTGATTTTGTGTAACAGTAATCCTAAATGGCACTGAATTTAAATAACAACCAAGTAGCTTATCACCGTCAGGAACCACAGGCCTGTTATTTGTTGTGATACCCACTACGATGTCAGTTTCAGATGTATATACTTTCATTGTATATATATAAGCACTAAAACAAAGGTGCTTTAAACTTGTATTGTATTTTTTTGCAACACGCTCAAGATCATACCTCAGTTCCTCTCCAAGTGCGAACCTACTGTTCGTGAACGTGTTTTCTTTTTGCCTTTGACTAAAGTTAAGCCGGTTTGCTCCAGCCATTTCATCACGCCAAAACGAAACATTTTCGGTTTTTTTTATTTCCGCCAGCTCATTAACAATTTGATCTTTGTAGCTGCACCTCAACATTTCAACCTCGAAAAGCGGGTCGGTTAACAAAGCCTTATAAGTATTGCTTAACTCGGTCATAAAAGATTGCAGACTCCAGCCATCGAATAAAGAATGGTGCATGTCAAATACGATGAGATAAGAACTTTCAGCAATTTTCAACACATTCATTCGCCATAGCACAGCATGATCAAGAGCGGTTGCTTTTAGTTTTTCGTTTCTGATTTTTTCAAGCACAAAAACTTCTTGTGCATCCGGTTCTAAATCGGAGACATCTATAAAATAAACTTCCGGCTCGACTTCTTTTTTTATGATGTGCGCAAAGTTTTTCAGGTCATAGATTTTTCTGAGTTCAGCGTGTTTCTCAGTTAGTTTTTTTACAGCTTTTTTGAAAGTATTAAAATCAAAGGAACGGTTTGCTATCCGGTAAGTATTCTGTTCGTGATAAAACACTTCGTGTATGCTTTGCTTTTCAGAGGGTTGTTTCAATGAATAGAACACCATGCCCTTTTCAACACCATTCATTGGAAACACATCCTCATATGACTCGTCCCAGCCTTCCAACTTTTTATAGTTTTCCTGAAATGCGGATAACTCCTTGATAGCAATATTATAATTTTCATCAACGTCCTGATTCGGCCCCGCCTGAACCAATGTTGCCAGCGCCGCAATAGTTTGATTCCTGTACAAATCAGCTATACTTATATTGCAGTTAAATTCAGCATTGATTTTATGGGCAATCCCGATAGCCATTATTGAATCTCCGCCAATAGCAAAAAAATTATCCGTCTTTCCTACCCTGCCCACAGATAATTCGTCAGTCCAAATATTAGCCAACCTCTTTTCCACCGATGTTTCCGGGGCAACATAGACAGGCTCTGTAAAAGCTCGGGGTTCAGGTAGTTGGGCTATGTCTACCTTCCCATTTTGTGTCTGTGGTAAATGACTGATGGGTATAAAGTAGGATGGTATCATATATAAAGGAATCTTTTCTTGTAAATGTTCCTTTAAATCACCTGCTGAAATAGAGTGCTTAGTTATACAATAGGCACATAAATACGATGTTCCGTCCCCCCTCCTTTTTAAAACCACCAACGCATTATCAATATGCGGGTAATTACTGAGATGAAACTCTATTTCTCCAGGCTCAATTCTAAATCCTCTGAGTTGCAGCTGCCGGTCAGCCCGACCCAAATACTCCACTTCTCCGTTGTCGAGCAACCTTCCGAGATCGCCGGTACGATACAAGCGTTCACCGGGGCGATAAGGATTATTCAAAAAACGCTGAGCTGAAAGCTCCTCATTATGTAAATAACCGCTTGCTACCCCATCACCTCCAACATAAAGTTCCGATACAACCCCCGTAGGGGCTAACTGCATGTTTTCGGTAAATAAGTACATTGAAACAGTAGGCATCGGTTTGCCTACATTTGACAAATTTCTTTCAATTTCATATTCACCGATCTCCTTATAAGTAACATGAACCGTTGTTTCTGTTATTCCAAACATGTTAATTAATTTAACATTTGAGTGGTTTTGATGCCATTTTCTCAACATAAATGGCTTAAGAGCCTCCCCGCCAAATATCACGTAGCGTAATGATGATAGTGACTGATTATACCCGGTATCTTCCTGGATTAAATTTCCAAAAGCGGTTGGGGTTTGGTTCAAAACAGTTACCTTCAGTGCATTGAGAATTTCCAAATATTTTGCCGGATCCAATGCCACTTCTTTTTTTATAACAACCAGTTTACCGCCGTATAACAATGCGCCATACATTTCCCATACGCTGAAATCAAAAGTATGACTATGAAACATTGTCCAAACATCTTCCGAACTAAAATCAAATTGAAAATGCTCGTTAAACAGTAATCTGACAACATTTTTGTGATTAATCATCACGCCTTTAGGCTTACCTGTTGTACCTGATGTATAGATAATATAACACAGATCATTGGGACTGATTTCAAGTTGCAGATTTGAGTAGTCTTCGGCTTCCGGGACTATTTGATCAGTAAAGAGGCATTCGTATGGATATCCACTAATGACTTCTTCCTGACTGCTATCTGTAACCAGAAGCCTAACTCCACTGTCCGACAGATGGAACCGTATTCTTTCTACAGGATATTCTATATCAATAGGTAAATAAGCGCCACCAGCTTTTAAAATCCCCAGTATTCCGATAATAGTTTGGTGGCTCCGCCCGGTCAAAAGTCCTACTATTGTATTGGCGGTACAACCCTTTGCCTGCAGAATTCCTGCCAGTTGGTTCGAACGACGATTCAATTCGCTATACGTTAATTGAATATCTTCAAATACCAGAGCCACCGCTTCAGGCGACCTTTTTACCTGAGCTTCAAATAAATCAACTATAGTTTTATCTTTCGGATAACTACAAATATTATTATTAACATTCAGCAGAAAGTCCTTTTCGTTATCAGTAAGGATATCAACCTCTGCCAAAAGGATGTGTTCATTTTGTACTATATCGGAAAGTATTTTTTTCAGGTACAAGCTAAAGCGCTCAATGGTAGACGCTCTGTACAATTGCTTTGAATACTCGAAACTAAAATTAATTTGGTTGGCATACTCTGTAGCTGACAGCGAAAGATCGAACTTGGACGATCCATTATTTAACGGGTAGCTATGTACTTCCAAATTTTCAAATTCAGCACCGACGTCTTCAATATTTTGCAAAACAAACACAATATCGAATAAAGGATTATGTGCCAGGGACCTGTCCAGATTTAAATCATCAATCAACTGGTCAAGCGGATAATCCTGGTGGTCAAGACATGCCACCACTCCCGAACTTACCTGCTCCAAATAAGAATGAAAAGTTAATTGAGATCCAGGATATATCCTTACCGGTATTGTATTAACAAATGGCCCCAAAGTGCTGTTCAGATCAGGATGTGTCCGCCCTGTCACCGGCGTGCCTATCACAATGTCTTTCAGGCCTGTTAATTTGGAAAGTAAAACGCCAAATGCAGAAATTAACACTGAAAAAAGGGACGTGTTTGCACGATAAGCCAAAGCATGCAGCTGCTTTGTGACATTAATATCTATAGAAAAATTTAACATCCCGCCATCATAATTTTTTGCTTCAGTTCTGGGAAAATCCAAAGGCAAATGGCAAGGATCCGGAAGACTATCGAATTGGTTTTTCCAAAAGTTCTTTAAAAGATGTGCTTTATTTTCATTAAGGATATCAATCCAAACCGAATAATCTTTATAGTGAAGAATTAATTCCGGAAGGGCATGATTACTGTATAATTTAACAAACTCCCTAATTAAGATTTGCTGGGATATGCCATCAGAAATCAGGTGATGCATATCTAAAATTAAGATGTGCTCATCTATTCGGATTTCAATTAATCCAACCCTGAATAACGACTTTTGGGCTAAATCAAACGGGCGTATAAATTTTGATATGATGTGATTTACTTCTTCATTACCAGCTTGAATATATTCTATATCAAATGAGGTATCGGCAGAGATTTTTTGAACAACTTTTCTATCCGAAATACTGAAACTTGTTCTCAGGATTTCATGTCTTTCAATTAATAATTCAAAAGCCTTTTTTAATTTTGTCAATTCAAGGTTTCCTTTAATCAAATAAGCCTGTGACATGTTATAAAACAAAGATAGCGGCGACATTTGATGCAAAAAGAAAAGCCTCCGCTGTTGCGGGCTTGCAGGGTAATAATCTGCCAGAGGTGCCATGGAAATTCTTTCTATCCCTACATTTTCCTGCTTTCTGGCTTTGATATATTGAATAATTTCCGTTTTATGATTTTTCAGCTCCAGTATCAAATCAGTTTCTTTAAATCGATCCGGGATATTACTGAGCCGTAATTCATCATCAATAATTTCGATAGCAATACCCCTTTCTTTTAGCTTTAACAATAACTCTTTCATAATATTTATATCGATTTTTAGCCGTTCTGCCTCAGAATCGAACGAACGGGTAGGTAGTAGTCAAATAGTGATCGTGTTTTTTTCTGTTTTGACAATGTTTATTTTGTCTTCTGTGAGCCATTGTTCCATTTCAATAAGTTTGGCTTGCTGCAAAATGGTTGGGTTACTAAACAAGTCAACTATTTTTAGCGCGACCGAAAATTCTTTCCTGATATGGTCAACAATTTGTATAACTTTTAGGGAATGTCCTCCTAATTCAAAAAAGTTCCTGTCAACACCAATTGTTTCTTTATCCATCTGCAATACTTCAGACCAAATATTTACCAACAGTTCTTCAGTTATATTTGAAGGTTTTTGATCACTTTCCTGCCAATTATTTACTACGGGAGGCAGCTCCTTGCGATCCAGCTTACCATTTGTTGTGAGTGGCAGGGATTTGATATGTACAAAATATGCCGGTATCATATAGTACGGAAGCTTTGCAGAAAGATAATGCCTCAAATCAGAATTTTTTAATACTGTAGCTGATATATAGTATGCAACCAGGCATTGCTCTCCGTTTATGTCTTTCAATTGAACAATAGCGGTTTCAATTTCATTGTGAGTTCTAATTTGGGTTTCGATCTCACCGGGTTCGATACGATATCCCCTGATCTTGATCTGATCGTCAAGCCGCCCTAAAAACGCTATACTTCCATCCGGAAGATAGCGGGCGAGGTCGCCTGTTTTATACACCCGCTCCGCGCTGGCATGAATAACATTAACAAATTTGGCATTCGTAAGTTCCGCATTATTTAAGTAACCCCGCGCAAGGCCAACCCCACCTATACACAATTCCCCTGCAACGCCCTTCGGCTTCAGTTGCATATGTTCGTCAACTATGTAAAGACGTAAATTATCTATCGGTTTACCTATCGGTATGATTTCATTTGCTTGACTGAAATCTACCTCATGATAGGATACGTCCACCGTCGCTTCTGTAGGCCCATATAAATTTACCAGCCGCGTACCGTAAATACCATGCATTGTTTTACCGAACCGGTTTACATGATCCGGGCTTAGCGCCTCCCCGCTTGCAAAAACAGTTTGTAGTGTTCCCAAACGCCGGACTTTCTCCCGTTCTTCCATTTCCATAAACGCTCCTAACATCGACGGTACAAAATGCACTCTCGTAACTCCGTTTTCCTCTATGCATGATATGATCTTCTCTGCATCTTTCTCTTCTTCAGGACCCAGCAGGCAAACGCTTGCACCTGTAAATGACCACCAAAACAACTCCCATATCGATACATCAAATACCAAAGGTGTCTTTTGTAACAATACATCATCCTCTGTTAATTCGTACTCTTTTTGCATCCAAAGCAAACGGTTCACAATCGAATGGTGCTCGATCATCACTCCTTTCGGGGTACCCGTTGAACCTGAGGTATAAATTATATAGCCCACGTCACTTCCAGTTGCCCCATTTTTCAGCTTGGGCGATTCCTCTTCATTTATAATGGACAACTCAGAATCCAGGTTTAAAAACCCTGCTTCCATTTCAATTGATAATCTGTCAAAATATTCGCCACGGCTAATTAAAACCTTTAAACCTGAATCTGATATGATTGACTTGATTCGTGCCGAAGGATAAGCGGGTGATAGCGGCACATAAACTGCTCCTGACTTAAGTATGCCAAATATACTCGGCAATAATTCCGATTCCCGATCCAGAAGTAATCCAACCAGATCTCCCGTTTTAACCCCTTTTGAATTTTGAAGGTAATAAGCAATCCTGTCGGATTTCTCCTTCAGTTCTTTATAGGTAAGAACATCCCGGCCGATCCTTACTGCTATATTGCCAGGTGTTCTTTCCACCTGATCTTCAAATAATTCCATTATCGTCATAGATGACGGATAAGCCGATTCAGTATCATTCAAACCATACAATAACTCATCCCGCTCATCTGAAGATAAAATATCCACCTGGGAAAGTTTTATAGTAGCATCTTTTATAACCGCAGCAACAATCCGCTTGAAATAGGATATGAAGCTATCTATGGTTTTGGAATTAAACAAAGCAGTGCAATATTCAAAATTCAGATGCAACTCCCCTTCGTATTCCATCGCAATTAATGAAAGGTCAAATTTTGAGATACTATGATCATAATAATGAGGTTTAAGTTTCAGGCCAGGTATCGAAAGTTCATTTTGCTCAAAATTTTGTAACGTGAACATTACATCAAATAATGGATTGCGGCTGGTGTCCCGGGGAAGTTGAAGTACACTGACCAACTCTTCATAAGGATACAATTGATTTTCAAAACATGACAATGTCTTTTCTTTTACATTTAATAAAAAATCTTCGAAACCCAGGTCTTCTTTCACCTCATTGCGGATAGCCAAAATATTAACAAAGACACCCATTATCCTTTCCAGGTTTGCATTGTATCTTCCTGCCACCGGTGTACCTATGGTTATATCTTTTTGAGTACTTAACCTGCTTAATAGCACATTTAATATCGCCAATATGGTCATAAATAGTGTGGCTCCGGATTCATCACACAAAAGCCTTAGTGCGGCCGTTTCTTCCCTGTCAAGTTTGAATGGTTTATTGTTTCCCTGATAACTCTTCTCTGTCGGCCTCGGATAATCCATGGGTAAATCCAACACATTTGTTCCTTCAGAGAATTCTTTTTCCCAAAATTCGCGATGAGCAGACATCCGGTGTTGCTGCTCCTTTCCCAATTGCCACTCAGAATAATCTTTATATTGTAAGTGCATCACTGGTAGCTTTTCATCGTTATACAAAGCCAGGAAATCTTTGATCAAAATCCCCTGTGACATGCCATCGCTAATAATATGATGAACATCTATCATCAATAAATGAGATCGGTCAGATAATTTAACCAGACCTGCCCTCATGAGCGGTGCCTGTTGAAGATCAAACGAACGAACAAATTTTTTCAATATATCGTCTGGCCCAACGTATTCATAATATTCCATAGAAAACTGGACCTCCTGCTGTATGATCTGAACGGGCTGTTCATCAATTTGCAGAAATGAAGTCCGTAAGCTCTCTTGACGGCAAATTAACTTTCTGAATATTTCCTCTACCTTATTTTTATCCAAGGCTCCTTCAAGCTCTACCGCCAGGGGAAGATTATAAGCTAATGATTCGCTATCAAGTTTATTTAAGAAATACAACCGTTTCTGTGAAGGGGGTAATGTATAGTATGGTCGATGCTGTGCTTTCTCTATATCCTCCTTTAAAGAAATGTTTTCTTCCGAAGCCGTATTTTGTTCTATGCCGGATTCAATTATCTCTCCAAGTTTTAGTTGGATTAACAGCGCCTGCTTTTGAATGGTGAGGTTTGTAAAAAGTTCTGCGAGGCTTATTCTAACATTAAATTCAAAAAATATCCTCGACATGAGTCTCATCATATTTAAGGAATTCCCGCCTGCTGCTTGAAAATTCTTATCTGTTGAGATCTTGCCCGCGTTTAATATCTCCTTCCAAAGAGCAAAAACTTTTTTTTCTGTTTCATTAGCAGGCGCTACCAGATTTGAAACGTTTTCATTTCTCTTCAATAATAAGTTGTAATCGATCTTGCCTGTATTAAGAAGCGGGATTGAATCGATGACATTGATTTTGGAAGGGATCATGTATGCAGGCAAGTAATCAGCCAAATATTTTTCAACTTGCCCGATAAATTCATCAGGCGGCACACAGTCCATAACAAACTTTACAAAAGCACTTAAACAATCCGAATTTTTATCATATATCACTACAGCATTTTCAACCAACTGACATTTTCGCAAAATCCGTTCTATTTCGTCAAGTTCAATTCTTATCCCTCTAAGTTTTATTAACCGATCTTCCCTGCCTAATAAATCAATATTACCATCTGCCAGAATCCTCGCACTATCTCCTGTTTTAAACGCCAACTGTTCTCCATTCTTTCCGTAAAGCTTAATGAACTTTTCTTCCATAAGTAAAGTATCATCAAGATACCCGTTTGATAAATAGTTGGAAACAATAAAAAGTTCGCCGGCAATAAGTTGTTTACAAGGTCTTTGGTTTTTATCCAGTATAACCAATTCAACATCAGAGATAGGTTTGCCTATGGGTATTTTTGCCTTTAAAGTATCTTGCGGTTCGATGTTGTAATAGGAACTGATCATCGTTGCCTCTGTAGCTCCGTAAAGATTAACTAACTGAATACGAGCATTAAATGTGTTATACCAATTGGTTAATTCAGAAGGGACAATTCTTTCACCTGAAAGCAATATGTAGTTCAAGGCACGATAATTTTCGGGTGATATATTTTTGTTGTTAAATATTCGAAATACACTGGGTACACAATGTATAAAGTTTATTTCCTCCTTATCTATCCACCAGATCAACTTTTCCGGCACGAAAAGACCTTCTTCACGGGGAGGAACACAAATGGTGCCCCCGCTCATCAGCGGCACAAAAATATCTCTTAAAAATGCGTCAAAATAGGGTGATATTAACTGACTGAATCTTTTTCCAGGTTCAATCATAAAGGTGTTTATCTCCCACTCAATAAAATGCCATAAACTACTATTTTTCCCTACAATCCCTTTAGGTTCGCCTGTAGATCCCGAGGTAAAATATATATACAAATCATCATTTTCCTGGTAATCTATATATCGGTCCTGATATTTTTCAACCGGAGATTTTAAAATGCTGACAAGTCTTATTAATTGTATCGAGGCAATTTTTTGGTCGATATTTGCACCTCCGGACGAGATAATTACATCCGGCGCTGATTTTTTAATGATCAATGAAAAACGCTTATCGGGCAGAGATGCATCAACTGGGATGAAAATGCACCGGGCCCGCAATGTGCCAAGGATACATATCACCATATCCATAACATTATCGGCACAAATACCAACCCTTGCTTTTTCTCCGAACCCGCTATTAACTAAAAATGCCGAAACTTTCTCAGATTTTTCAAGTAACTCAGCATAGGTCATCACCTGGCCATTTTCCTCAATCGCAATATTATCGTTATAGCTATCAAGAATCTTTTTCAGCCCTTTTTGTGTATACATAAAAAAATGTTTTAATAATGGATATTGAATATTATCGTTTTTCAATAAACTCTTCCAGGAATATTCCAAACGTGATCACGATGATTAACAGATCTGTCTCAAAAGGGACGTTAATTGAAAAGCCCGGTTCACTATATTGCTTTTTGAGTTTTTCAACATAGTCTGCATTAAAATAGCCCTGCCTCCTAATTGTATCATAGGATAAGATATCATTAATGTATTCAATATTATTCTGCAATAAATAAGGACTACCCGGAGCGACAAAGCCAAATTTTTCCCTGGCTAATATTTCTTTCGGTACAGTTTTTTCCGCCATTCTCCGGAGAATGTACTTTTCAGTAAATTCATTGAGTTTCAGATCCGAAGGTACCCTGGTAGAAAACACCACCAGATTTTTGTCAAGAAAAGGGTATCTAACTTCAACGGAATTCGCCATCGCCATTCTATCTCCATGATCGGAGATTAAATGATCAACAAGCCTCAACTTATAATCGATATATGATCTTTTAGCTACAATATCCCTTCCGCTGATTTTTAAAGGATTAATAATTTGATAATTGAGACAATCTATCTTGGTGAAATCAGAAGTAATTCTATCAGAATATATGCTTTTTCTTAATTGTTGTGATTCGAGGAAGCTGTTCTCGTAAAAAAAATCACCGTCGCCCCATATTTTGCACCTCAGATCAAATTCTTCCTGAGATACGGGATTTTTGATCGAACTCATCGCCCTCATCTTATCGAATCTGTACCCTACGTAGCCAGCAAAAAATTCATCTGCCCCCTCACCGGATAAAATAACCTTCAGTCCGTTATTTCTTACTGCATTTGAAAGATGTAACGAAGCCGTATTATAGGTCTCCTTTATAGGACATTCGCAGTGGTATATAACTTGCTTTAGCCGCTCGCTGATGTCACTATAATGGAAAGTTTTTTGATAAAGTTCTGCGTGACAACTTTTTGCAATTATTTTTTGATAAACTGATTCAGATATCTGTGAATCAGGAAATGCAATAGAAAATCCTTCTTTCTTACTCTGATCAGAAAGCTGATCTACTTTCATAGCTATCAAAGCTGAATCCAAACCACCACTTAAATACAGGCCAGTAGGGACATCCGACCTTAAACGTAACTTTACCGCATTTTCGAAATGATATTCAAGTTCCTCAAGATACCTTGCTTCGCTTTTTTTATCTATAAATGCTTCGTCCTGAACCAGCGGCAGGTCCCAATATTCGGTATCGGTAATTTGACCATCATTATTAACAAGCAGAAAATGACCATTTTGCAGAGAGTGGATGTTCTGGAACATAGTGCGGGGACTAATCAATCCTGGGAATGTGAAAATTTGATCCAGCCCAGTCACATCTACACTTGCCTGTACGGAATGATGCTTCAATATTGCCTTTATTTCCGATCCGAATACGAAAGTATTGTTAATTAAAGTATAAAAGAACGGCAGAATACCCATCTGATCTCTTGCACAAAACAGTATCTTCTTTTTCTTGTCGAAAAGAGCAAAAGCAAACTGTCCGTTCAAATCATTTAAAAATCCCGTCCCCTTTTCTTCATATAAATGCAGGATTACTTCAACGTCTGACTCAGTTCTGAATGAATGTCCCCGAGATTTGAGATGTTTTTTTAATTCTATGTAGTTAAATATTTCTCCGTTACAAATTAGCACCAGACTTTCATCCTCGTTATATATCGGTTGCATCCCATTTTCAAGGCCGATGATGCTAAGCCTTGTAAAACCAAAAGCTACATTGTCAAAAAACAAATTATCTTGTGCGTCAGGACCGCGATGAATAAGCATTTCACTCATCTTGCGCAGTGTATTTTTATCTTCGGCTGAAATCCTTTCGCTATATTTTATAAATCCGCAAATACCGCACATAAATTATAAAGGGAGTGATTAATGAAAATGGAGTGATACCAGATAAAAAGGAAAATCCTTAATTTGAATATAGGAGGCCCATTTTTATCAGTTGGGGAACAGAAAAGTATCCTATAAGCATTTGCAGCTTACATAGATGGAGAAATTATATACTCAAGTAGCAGAACGAAACTATTTAAAATTTACCACTACGCTGAAATGGTAAATGGCTGTGCCATCGCCGTCAAAATTGTCCTGTTTCCTTTGAAAGGTTTCCTTCCGTGGGAAAACATCATATTATCTAACAGTAAAAAATCATTCGTTTCCCACTTAAAAACAATTGAGTTTTCATTATAAAAATCTTTAAACTCTTGAACTACGGAAGCCTCAATTTCACTTCCATCTCCATAATAAGTAGCAAAAGGAAGATCATCTTCCTGGAAATATTCAAGTAGTATCGGGTCATAATGAGATTTAAGACCAAAGTACATATGGTTAAACCACATCTCTTCTCCTGTCAGTGGATGTTTCTGGAACGCTGGCAGAATCCATTTTACTCTTAAATGATCATCATCTGCCCAAATATATTCCGCCCCAACAGCATTAAGGTGTTTACTTACAACCTCTTTATCATCTGTTTGATAAATTGTTTTCCAATCTAATCCGATTCCTGGAATACTATTTCTCAAATACTTTATTTTCCTTTCACGAAATTTCCGAACAGTTTCCGGCTGCAGCCTCTTTAATAGCTTTCTTTCATCTGCTATTGGCGTTTCCCCCCCCTGAGCAGCAGGAACAAGGCAATAAAACGCTATGATCCTGTTATATACTTGTGAATAGGAATTTTCAGTATGCATCTGAATGTATTGATCATTTGGATGAGAAGTTGAGGTGTAAATATTATCGTGAACCTGTTCCCTTGGCGACGTCCTGTTTTTATATTCCATTGGAGCACCGCAAATAAGAGAGAACAACTGATTAAATACCGGGGCTCCTTCTATTTTAAATCCCCTCAAAAGTAAAGCGCCGAAACTTATGAGTAATTGATTAAGTTCATCGTTATACTCTGCTGCCCATTCCATACAATTTACACCTGGTGCTGCATGTATTGTTAACGGGAGTTCATTTGAAGGCATTTGAATCGTCACCAGACTACCCAATTCAATAGCATTTGCTACGCCCGGGATTGTTATTTTCTCCATTAGGTTATATGTTAAGGTTTGTTATTACAGAATACAATTATGTCGTATTATAAAGTCATTGCCGGTTCAATATCAATTTGATCAATTTCAATTTTCCCGTTACCTATAACAGTTTTCAGTATACATTTATAGGTATCTGTGAATATCCGGATAGTGTCGGCATCGTATAATGAGTTGTTATACAAGAATAATAATTGGAACTTTCCTTCTTTTTCGCAAGCCACAATTTCAATATCATATTCGGCTTTTCTGCTCTCGATAAGATTAGTCGGCTCATATTCGGCTACCAAACCATCCGCAATATCAATTGTATTAAACTGCAGGTCGTTCAATTCCTGATTACTGTCGAACACATTGGCGAAAGAAAAATGAATATCAATGAGTTGTTTCCTATCCGAGTCAACCATTGCGATTATTCGGTCATACGGATATTCCTGGTGCTCAAATGCATTTAAAACACAGTCCTTTACCTCTTGCAAAAAAATTGAATAACTGTCATTCCCACTTATGTCCATTCTAAGGGGTAGGACATTAACAAAAGTACCTACGATTTCTTCCAGCTGTTTAGAGTTTCTCCCTATGCTATCAGTCCCTATTATAATATCGTGATCTCCAGTGATTTTATTTAATGTAACATAAAGAACAGAAAGAAAAAACATGAAATAGGTAACATCGGCGTCTGTTGAAATTGATTTTATACTTTTATAAACATCGTTTTCAATCCAAAACATTACTTCTGATACCGTGCTGTTTTGAACTGCTTCCCTATCCCGTAAAACTGGCAGGTTTAAGTTTTTCAAATTACCAGTTAGCCTTTCCGACCAGTAATTTCGATGTTTTTCTTCATTTACTATCCCGTTTCTAACCCACGCTGCAAAGTCTACATATTCTAATTGCAATTCAGGTAAACTTTTTCCGAAATAAATATCTCTTAAATCACGCGTCAAAATGTTCACAGAAACTCCGTCACACACAATATGGTGAATATCAATAAACAAGTATTTTTTGTGTAAGCCAGCTACTACTGTGCCTCTGATAAGCGGCGCTTTAGACAAATCAAAAGGCTTTATAAAACTTTCAAAGCAGCTATTAAGCGTTTCATTGTGACCAATGTTTAGTGAATCTAATTCAAACTTAACGTTTGGCAGTATTTTCTGAACAACACCATCATTTGTCAATTCGAAATATGTTCTTAAACTGGAATGCCTTTCTACCAAGGCCTGAAAAGCACTCTCCAATTCTTTTAGTTGTATGTTTTGCCCTACCTCTATTGCTGAGCTAATATTACGTCCGGTGCTATTTGTGTTCAAAAGGTACCCATAGTACATCCTTTCTTGTGCGGGTGATGTTAAATAATATTCCCGTCGTTCTATTTTAGGAATCAGATTATCAACGTTAGGTTTGGCCTGCTTGATCAGTAAAGCCAGGTTTGATATAGTATTTTTCTCGAGCACTTTTCTTAAGTCAATTTTTACGGAAAAAGCACCCTGTATCTTATTAATCAACTGTATGGCCCTGATAGAATGCCCGCCTAATTCAAAAAAGTTTGCGTTTACACTGATAGCCCCGGAGTCGAGTTTCAATACTTCACTCCATATTTTCACTAAAATCCTTTCCGTTCCATTACCGGGAGCTGCGTAATCATCGCCTGCTGTTTCAAATTCCGGTTCAGGTAATTTTTTATGATCCGTTTTACCGTTTGTAGTAAGCGGCATACTGCTCATGCGAACAAAATATGTCGGCAACATGTATTCTGGTAAACGCTCTGCCAGATAAGCTCGTAGAGTTGTTGAAGAAACCTTTTCACCGGCCACATAATATCCTACCAGGTATATCTCGCTTCCCTGTTCACGCGCCAGCACAACGGCCTCTTGTATTTCCGGATGACTAACAAGTTGTCCTTCAATCTCTCCAAGCTCTATGCGATAGCTCCTGATTTTTACCTGGTTATCCATTCGGCCCAAAAATTCAATATTTCCGTCAGCCAGCCAGCGAGCAAGATCACCTGTTCGGTAAACACGCTCTTCACCAGATATCCAGCCTTCAACAAATTTCTCAAATGTTAATGCCGAATCACCGACATAGCACTGCGCGAGCCCATCACCGGCTATGCATAATTCCCCGGTAATACCAACAGGCTGCTGATTACCAAATTGATCTGCAATGTAAATCCGTTCGTTCGGAAGTGGTTTTCCTATCGGTATCGTTGCATAATCATCCAGCTTGTCAAATATAATTTCGAAACTTGTTGAATCTACACATGTTTCTGTAGGGCCATAAAAATTGAACAATTTTATTTTACATTCTGTCTTTTCGCAAAACTCTTTTGCAAATTCTTTGGGTAACATTTCTCCCGCCAATATCCAAATCCGGAGGCTTTTTAAATCATCCCTATTATTTAAGGCCGGTAACAACAAGCGTAAATGAGTTGGAGTACCATCTGATATGTCGATGGCGTTTCTATTATAAAAATCGATTAAACAAAAACCATCTTTGCGATCCTCTTCATCACAGATATACAAACTATGCCCCAATAAAACGGCTCCAAAGATCTGTTGGATTGAAGCATCAAAAGCATATGATGCCAATAAAGCTACACGTAAACAGCTGTCTTTGTAATGACGATACACTTTGTCCTCCAAGCCTCTGACGAGGTTAACAACACTCCTGTGCCCCATCATCACACCTTTAGGCAAACCGCTCGAGCCTGATGTGAATATACAGTAAGCCAAATCGTTAGATTCAAAACTGACCCTGATATTCTTTGTATCGTTTCGGTAGATATCTACGGATTTAATGTCTTTAACGGGTAGATAGGCGGAATACCGCTCTAAATATGAGTGATGTGTAAGGAGTAAACTACACCTGCTTTTATCAAGCATATAACCTACCCGCTGTTCTGGCAACGCAGGGTCGACCGGCATGTAACCGGCACCTGCTTTTAACACACCCATTATACCAATTATCATGTCTAAAGAACGGTCCATTAACAAACCTACAACACTACCTGGTACGATACCCAAAGATTTAAGATAATGAGCCAGCTGATTTGACTTATTATTTAATTCATTGAAAGAAAGCGATTCATTTTTAAAAACTACGGCAACTTTATCAGGGTGATTGAGCACTTGCTCTTCAAATAGATCAACTATCGTTTTATCGCGCGGATAAGTCAGCTTCGAGCCGTTGAAATTATATGCCAACTCGTCCTGTTCTTCTTCTGTTAAGATATTTAGCTTAGCTATTGACTGATCAATATCACGAGCTATCTGTTTAATAACTATTAACAGGTGGTCAATGAGCCTTGCGATCAGTTGTTTTTCGTACTTATGTAAATTGTAATCAATTTGTATTAAAGTCTGATCTCCCGGAGTTATTACTATGGACAGATCATAGGTTGTTGGCTGGAAAACCTGGAATGCGGTAATCTCGTAAAGTTTTTTTCCCCCGGTTTCTTTGGCGATCGGATAATTATAATATATCATTATATGGTCCAGCAACGCTGCTCCAAGGCTGCTGGTAGACTGCACTTCCGATAATGGATTATAATGATGTTGTTCCATTTCTACAGCTCTCTCCTGGCATCGAATCAGGACGTCTTTTACACTATCCCTTTCCTCATAACTTATCCGAACTGGTACTGTATTAATAAACAGCCCTACCATATTTTCTATCCCAGTCAATTCGGATGGCCTGCCAGATACGACCGAACCAAACACAACATCATTAGTGTTATTGTATCTGGATAACAGGATTCCCCAGGCAGTTTGCAGAATCGTATTAAGGGTTACGCCACATGCTCTACCTATCTGTTTTAACGATTGCGTAATTTGGTCATCCAAAACAAGATGTTCTGAACCTAATACGAAATCATCCTGCTCCAACTGCTTCCGGTTTTTAGGTATGGTAGCCAAATTCTCATAGCCTGAAAGGTATTCACGCCAATAACTCAGGGATGCCCCTTTATCCCGCTGTTCAAGCCAGCTGATATAATTTGAATAAGGCTGAACCGGCGGTAAAATGACCTCTTTGCCTTCTACACATGCTTGATAAATTCTGGTTAATTCGCCGGTTATGATACTTATACACCAACCATCCATCAAGATATGATGAAAGCTCCATATAAATTCATATTCTTCGTTTCCAGTCCTGTAAACGCCCACCCGTAACGGTACTTCTTCAGTAAGCTTAAACCGCTGTTCCCTGTCCAATAAACGGTACTTCTCAATCGTTATCTCCCTTCCCTTTTTTTCTGCTTCATCACGGATGTCCATGTAAGTAAACGCCCCTTTTCTTTCCTTGAGCACCACTTGTAGCGGTTGTTCATATCCCTCATGGAGGAATATAGTTCGAAAAGTGTCATAACGATCAACCAATGTCTGAAAACACTTTTCTATGAGGTTTATATTAAGATCTCCGATCAAAAGATAACTAATCTGCTCGAAATAGTCATTCGCTCCCAATAAAAAATGAAACAGCATACCTTCCTGCATCGGTGATAATGGATAGATGTCTTTAATGATGTTGCTTGGACTTGAGTTAGAATTCATATTTTGTCAATTTATCTTGTAGTTTTTCCAATTGTGATATTGTTAAACCTTTATAAGTAAGGTCTGACGGGGTTAACTCACGTTTGCCATGACTTAGGCAATAGGCAATCAATTCTTCCAGACTTGCTTTGTAAGAGACCATTAGTTCATCCATCATTAACTGGTCATACTGCGAAATGCTATAGCTTATTTGCATATGTAACTCGTCATTGGTAACTATCGCAGATACATCCCAGGCATATTCTCTTTGTTCTTCCGGTGAGGCGTTAAGCCCTGTAGATTCGGTGGCAATCGAAAACACTTCCTCACCTGTATCGCTGTCAACCTGCCCCAGATAATTGAATATGATCCGGGAACTGGCATCAGAACGAATATCTCCAGAAAGGTACTTTGCTATCAGGTAATCTATGCCCTTGTTAGGAACCCCCCGAAGTGTTTCCTTTACTGATTTGATCAAACCAGGCAGGCCATCTTCCGTTTGCTTCAATACCACCGGGTAAACACTTGTAAACCACCCGATGGTCCGGCTCATATCCATTCCGGGTATGATATCTTCTCGACCATGCCCCTCTAAATCCATCTGTAAAGCTCCGGTTCCATAATGTTTATTAACACTCATCAAAAATCCGGCTAATAAAATATCATTTATTTGAGTGTTAAACGTGCTGTGTACTTCTCCCAGCAGTTTTTCCGTGAGGCTTTTTTCCAGACGAAAACCTGAGTTCGCACCCTCTCCGATTGTATTTTCTGTTACTGTGTTGCCTGAAGTAATATCTACCCCCTCCTGGGTTAATATCGAAGTCCAATATGCGACAGCGGATGTGTAGCGCTTCCCTCCGATATAATCAGACCTCAGTTTCTGTGACCATAATTTGAAAGAATCAGTTTTAGGGGGCAATTTCAGTATCTCTCCACGCTTCAGCTGCTGATATAACGTTTTTATATCTTCAAATAAAATTCGCCAGGATATACCATCCGTTACAAGGTGATGGATTACAATCAACAAACGGCTTCCATCAATCAGATCAAATAAACCGAGTTTTAATAATGGGCCTTGCTCCAAATCAATACCTGATTGCAGCTCATTACTTATCGAATACAGTTTCTCCCGTGGAGATATGTTGTCCTGCAAATCGAAATAATTAACAAATACAGGCTGACCAGGGCCGCGATTATACTGTACCACCTGCTTCTCCCCTCCACGATAAACCATCCTTAATGCATCATGATGATCTTGTATTACGCCAAATATCTCCCGCACCTCATCCAGTGTAAGCCTATCCTGGAAGTTCAACATAACAGACTGGTTATAATGATTTTTCCGAAGCCGTTCTCCTTCAAAAAACTTTTGCTGAATACCAGTCAACCCAACCTCTCCATTTACCGATGTCTGATCCGATACCTTCTCAATACCTTTCAGCTGCACTGCCAGCTTATCTATGGTCTGATTATAAAATATTTCCTGAACAGTTACTTTATAACCAGCTATACGCATTCTAGAACATACCTGGATTGACTTGATCGAATCGCCTCCGAGCGAGAAGAAATTGTCGGTTATGCCTATTCGTTTAACTCCCAGAACCCTTGACCATACCTCGCAAAGTAATTGCTCCTCGCGGGTAACCGGGGCTATATAATTATCGCTTGTACCTAACCCTATTTCCGGGAACGCGTTTCTGTCAATCTTCCCACTGGAAGTTAGTGGCATGCTGTCTATGCGAACATAATGTGCAGGCAGCATATATTCCGGTAAATGTTCTGCCAGATAATTTCGGAGCATTTCTGGCTTTATGTCTTTTTCAGATATAAAGTAGGCTGCCAGATACTTATTCTCATCTTTTTCTTTAACTAAAACCACTGCATTTTTGATCCCTTCGTATCCTGTAAGCCAGCTTTCTATTTCTCCTAATTCTATCCGGTACCCACGAATCTTTACCTGGTTGTCCGTACGACCAAGATATTCTATATTCCCATCAGGCAGCCACCTGGCCAAGTCACCGGTACGGTAAACCCGCTCTCCGTTACTTATCCAATCTTCCCGAAATTTTTCAGAGGTTAAGCCGGCATTCCCCACATAGCATTTTGCAAGCCCATCTCCCGCTATGCAAAGCTCTCCAGCCACACCCGTAGGGGTTAGACTGCCATATTTATCCGTAATATAAATCCGTTCATTTGGAAGCGGGCTTCCTATAGGTATTGTCGGATAAGCGTCCAGTTCATCACGGATAATCTCAAAACAGGTTGAATCCACACAGGTCTCAGTCGGCCCGTAAAAATTGAATAATTTTATTTCCCGGTCCCCGATCCGGTCATAGAACTCCCGTACCAGCTCTTTTGGCAATATTTCCCCTGCCAGTATCCAGCTGCTCAGGCTTTTCAGGTTTATCTTCTTATCCAATGATTCCACCACTAAACGCAGGTGTGTTGGCGTTCCGTCTGACAGGTCGATATCATTATTGTTGTAGAAGTCTATCAAACGGTTGCCATCTTTACGATCTTGCTCATCACATATATACAGGCAATGGCCAAGTAATAATGATCCAAATATTTGTTGCAAGGATGCGTCAAATGCGTAAGAAGCGAGTAAAGCAACATGTAAGGGTTTATCGTTATAATATTTATATACTTTTTTCTCCAGGCCCGTTACCAAATTCACAACACTCTGGTTGCCTACCATTACCCCCTTGGGCAAACCGGTTGATCCTGATGTAAATATGCAGTATGCTAAATCCTCAGGTCCCGTTTTAACATACAAATTTTCTTTATTACCACCGTAACCGGCTGCTGAATTAATGTCCATGACCCGGCAATCAGTATAATTCTGCCCTAAATATTGATCATGCGTAAGCAGCAGGCGTGTTCCGCTTTGATCCAACATATATTTGATCCGTTGTTCCGGCAAACTAGGTTCTATCGGCATATAGACGGCTCCGGCCTTTAATATGCCTATTATGCCAATCGCCATTTCCAATGAACGGTTCAGTAATAATCCCACCACATTTTCCGGAACTATGCCGGCCGAAAGTAAATAACGGGCAAGCTGATTCGACTTTTCGTTTAAAGCTTTATACGTTAGCTGTTCCTCTTTAAAAACTACCGCTACATGATCAGGGGTTTTCTCCACTTGCTCCTCAAACAGGTCTGTGATCGTCCTTTCTTTGGGGTAATCAGTAGCCGTATCATTAAACCCGTACAATAACTGGTACCGCTCCCCTTCAGGAAGCATGTCCAGTTCCGATAAACTCCTGTCCGCATCGGCTATAACCGCCTTTACCAGCAACCCGAAATAGGACATGAACCGATCTATCGTCTCAGCCTCAAACAGCGATGTGCTGTATTCAAAGTTCAGATGAAGCTTATCTTCTGTTTCAGTGGCTGTCAGGGTAAGATCAAACTTCGATATATTATGCTCGTTGGCCCCCGGTTTAAGTTTCAGCCCCGGGATCTCCAGATCTTTATGACCAAAGTTCTGATAAGAGAACATCACATCGAACAACGGGCTGCGGCTCGTATCACGCGGCAACTCCAGCTCATTGATCAGCTCCTCGTAGGTGTACAGTTGATTATCAAAGCACGACAGCGTACGTTCCTTGACAACCGATAGAAACTCCCGGAAGCTGAGGGAACCGGAAGCCTGGTTACGCAGGGCCAGTGTATTAACAAACAGGCCTATAATACCCTCAAGCTCGGCATGGTAACGCCCTGCAGTTGCCGTGCCCACCGTAATATCTTCCTCGTTACTCAACTTGCTTAAAAATACATTGAATACCGACAGCACGGTCATGAACAACGTCGCCCCGCTACCCTCACCCAGTTGCCTCAGTCCTGATGTATCTTCAGCATCCAGCATAAAGGAACGGTTGCTCCCCTGATAACTTTTAACCGCGGGACGAGGATGGTCGCAGGGAAGGTTCAGCAAACTCACACCCTCCGAAAATTCACCTTTCCAGAAATCCCGCTGACCCAGCAATCGTTCCTGTTGTGCCGGGCCCTGCTGCCATACCGAATAATCTTTATATTCCAAACGAAGCTCCGGTAATACCTCATTATTGTACAGCGACATAAAGTCCCGGATCAGGATTCCCTGAGATACACCGTCTGTGATGATATGGTGCATATCTACCAATAACAAATGTGAACTCTGCCCTCTCCTGACCACTCCGGCACGGAACAGCGGCCCTCGCTCCAGTTCAAAAGGGCGGATAAACCTCCGGATTACAGGACCCGCATCCACGCCTTCGCTTTCATACCATTCCAGGTTAAACCCGGATTCGCCATGAATCCGCTGCGCAACTTGCCCGTTAACACTTTCAAATGTCGTACGCAGGCTCTCATGACGAGAGATCAAACCGCCAAAGGCCCCGCTTATACGCCTATGGTCCAGTTCCCCTTCAAGCTCCAAAACAACAGGCATATTATACGCCACCGATAACTTATCAAACTCATAAAGGAAATACATCCGCTTCTGGGAGGACGACAAAGGATAGGATTCAGCAGCATCTGCTTTCGATATCCCCGAATAGCCTGAATTCGATGACCCTTGTATAAAAGCACAAAGACCACGGATATCCTGGCGTAAAAAAATCTCCTTTAAAGGAACTTCTACATGCAGCTGCCTGGAGATCTTATTCGCAAGCGCCATCGCTTTCAACGAATGACCACCCAGACGGAAAAAACCCGAATCTGTACTGATAACGCCCTTATCTATCTGCAATACCTCTGACCAGATCTCAGCCAGCTTCTCCTCAATAGCATTCGCAGGCGCTATATAATTATCGCTTGTACCTAACCCTATTTCCGGGAACGCGTTTCTGTCAATCTTCCCACTGGAAGTTAGTGGCATGCTGTCTATGCGAACATAATGTGCAGGCAGCATATATTCCGGTAAATGTTCTGCCAGATAATTTCGGAGCATTTCCGGCTTTATGTCTTTTTCAGATATAAAGTAGGCTGCCAGATACTTATTCTCATCTTTTTCTTTAACTAAAACCACTGCATTTTTGATCCCTTCGTATCCTGTAAGCCAGCTTTCTATTTCTCCTAATTCTATCCGGTACCCACGAATCTTTACCTGGCTGTCTGTACGACCAAGATATTCTATATTCCCATCAGGCAGCCACCTGGCCAAGTCACCGGTACGGTAAACCCGCTCTCCGTTACTTATCCAATCTTCCCGAAATTTTTCAGAGGTTAAGCCGGCATTCCCCACATAGCATTTTGCAAGCCCATCTCCCGCTATGCAAAGCTCTCCAGCCACACCCGTAGGGGTTAGACTGCCATATTTATCCGTAATATAAATCCGTTCATTTGGAAGCGGGCTTCCTATAGGTATTGTCGGATAAGCGTCCAGTTCATCACGGATAATCTCAAAACAGGTTGAATACACACAGGTCTCAGTCGGCCCGTAAAAGTCGAATAATTTTATTTCCCGGTCCCCGATCCGGTCATAGAACTCCCGTACCAGCTCTTTTGGCAATATTTCCCCTGCCAGTATCCAGCTGCTCAGGCTTTTCAGGTTTATCTTCTTATCCAATGATTCCACCACTAAACGCAGGTGTGTTGGCGTTCCGTCTGACAGGTCGATATCATTATTGTTGTAGAAGTCTATCAAACGGTTGCCATCTTTACGATCTTGCTCATCACATATATACAGGCAATGGCCAAGTAATAATGATCCAAATATTGGTTGCAGAGATACGTCAAATATACAAGAAGCGAGTAAAGCAACATGTAAGGGTTTATCGTTATAATATTTATATACTTTTTTCTCCAGGCCCGTTACCAAATTCACAACACTCTGGTTGCCTACCATTACCCCCTTGGGCAAACCGGTTGATCCTGATGTAAATATGCAGTATGCTAAATCCTCAGGTCCCGTTTTAACATACAAATTTTCTTTATTACCACCGTAACCGGCTGCTGAATTAATGTCCATGACCCGGCAATCAGTATAATTCTGCCCTAAATATTGATCATGCGTAAGCAGCAGGCGTGTTCCGCTTTGATCCAACATATATTTGATCCGTTGTTCCGGCAAACTAGGTTCTATCGGCATATAGACGGCTCCGGCCTTTAATATGCCTATTATGCCAATCGCCATTTCCAATGAACGGTTCAGTAATAATCCCACCACATTTTCCGGAACTATGCCGGCCGAAAGTAAATAACGGGCAAGCTGATTCGACTTTTCGTTTAAAGCTTTATACGTTAGCTGTTCCTCTTTAAAAACTACCGCTACATGATCAGGGGTTTTCTCCACTTGCTCCTCAAACAGGTCTGTGATCGTCCTTTCTTTGGGGTAATCAGTAGCCGTATCATTAAACCCGTACAATAACTGGTACCGCTCCGTTGCAGGAAGCATGTCCAGTTCCGATAAACTCCTGTCCGCATCGGCTATAACCGCCTTTACCAGCAACCCGAAATAGGACATGAACCGATCTATCGTCTCAGCCTCAAACAGCGATGTGCTGTATTCAAAGTTCAAATGAAGCTTACCCTCTGTTTCAGTAGCTGTTAGCGTAAGATCAAACTTCGATATATTATGCTCGTTGGCCCCCGGTTTAAGTTTCAGCCCCGGGATCTCCAGATCTTTATGACCAAAGTTCTGATAAGAGAACATCACATCGAACAACGGGCTGCGGCTCGTATCACGCGGCAACTCCAGCTCATTGATCAGCTCCTCGTAGGGATACAGTTGATTATCAAAGCACGACAGCGTACGTTCCTTGACAACTGATAGAAACTCCCGGAAGCTGAGGGAACCGGTGGCCTGGTTACGCAGGGCCAGTGTATTAACAAACAGGCCTATAATACCCTCAAGCTCGGCATGGTAACGCCCTGCAGTTGCCGTGCCCACCGTAATATCTTCCTCGTTACTCAACTTGCTTAAAAATACATTGAATACCGACAGCACGGTCATGAACAACGTCGCCCCGCTACCCTCACCCAGTTGCCTCAGTCCTGATGTATCTTCAGCATCCAGCATAAAGGAACGGTTGCTCCCCTGATAACTTTTAACCGCGGGACGAGGATGGTCGCAGGGAAGGTTCAGCAAACTCACACCCTCCGAAAATTCACCTTTCCAGAAATCCCGCTGACCCAGCAATCGTTCCTGTTGTGCCGGGCCCTGCTGCCATACCGAATAATCTTTATATTCCAAACGAAGCTCCGGTAATACCTCATTATTGTACAGCGACATAAAGTCCCGGATCAGGATTCCCTGAGATACACCGTCTGTGATGATATGGTGCATATCTACCAATAACAAATGTGAACTCTGCCCTCTCCTGACCACTCCGGCACGGAACAGCGGCCCTCGCTCCAGTTCAAAAGGGCGGATAAACCTCCGGATCACAGGACCCGCATCCACGCCTTCGCTTTCATACCATTCCAGGTTAAACCCGGATTCGCCATGAATCCGCTGCGCAACTTGCCCGTTAACACTTTCAAATGTCGTACGCAGGCTCTCATGACGAGAGATCAAACCGCCAAAGGCCCCGCTTATACGCCTATGGTCCAGTTCCCCTTCAAGCTCCAAAACAACAGGCATATTATACGCCACCGATAACTTATCAAACTCATAAAGGAAATACATCCGCTTCTGGGAGGACGACAAAGGATAGGATTCAGCAGCATCTGCTTTCGATATCCCCGAATAGCCTGAATTCGATGACCCTTGTATAAAAGCACAAAGACCACGGATATCCTGGCGTAAAAAAATCTCCTTTAAAGGAACTTCTACATGCAGCTGCCTGGAGATCTTATTCGCAAGCGCCATCGCTTTCAACGAATGACCACCCAGACGGAAAAAACCCGAATCTGTACTGATAACGCCCTTATCTATCTGCAATACCTCTGACCAGATCTCAGCCAGCTTCTCCTCAATAGCATTCGCAGGCGCTATATAATTATCATAATTTATAATCTCCGGCTCCGGGAGCTTCTTCCGGTCAACCTTTCCGCTCGATGTCAGTGGGATACTCTCCAGGCGAATATAACGACCGGGTATCATATACTCCGGCAACCGAAAAGACAAATACTCCTGAAGATCATCCTCCCTAATTACATCCGATGAAACATAGTAGCACACCAGGTATTTCTCTCCACCACGCTCCCGAACCTGCACCACTGCATCCCCTATACCAGCATACCCGTTGACGTGTACAGCGATCTCTCCCGGCTCTATACGGTGCCCCCGGATTTTCACCTGATCGTCCCGACGGCCCAGAAACTCGATCGTTCCATCTGATCTCCACCGCCCAAGGTCTCCAGTACGGTACATTCGATCACCTTTACGATAAGGATCCGACACAAACTTTTCTGAACTCAGATCAGCATTGTTCAGATATCCCCGCGCAACCCCCGAACCTCCTACATACAACTCCCCGCATACTCCGATAGGTACAGGATTATAATTCTCATCAAGGATATAGGCCGTTGTATTTGATATAGGTTTTCCGATAGGGATATGCTGCTCATATCTTTCAACAATGCTGTGGCAAACGGAAAATGTAGTGTTTTCTGTAGGACCATAACAATTGATGAGATGAACAGAAGGGTACAGGTCATGTACTCTATTTATATGATAAGGGCTTAATACCTCACCACCTACCAGAAGATATTTCAACCCCTTGAATATGGATACTTTCTCCTGAACATGAAAGTTGTAAAGGGCTGTGGTCAGAAACATCGTATTTATCTCACAGGATTCCATTATACTGCCCAGCTGTTCCGTATCTAGCAACGTGTCCTCCGGAAATAAATAAACCGCTCCTCCATTTAACAAACTTCCCCATATTTCAAATGTCGTGGCATCAAAAGACAACATACCAGTTAACAGGATCCTTGTTGTTTCATTCAACTCCACATAGTCTGAATTAATAACCAGTCCAGATATGTTCCGGTTACTGATCATTACACCTTTGGGTAAACCTGTAGTTCCTGATGTATACATAACATAAGCAACATCTTCAGAGGTTGTGAAACGGACCGGCTTTTCCACATATGTTCCGGGTTCTGTCTCAATCAAGGAAATGTCATGAACAATGTACTCCCTGCGTATTTCTTCAGGAATCGCAACATTGGTTAAAATGATTTTTACTTCAGCATCATTTAGCATGTACCTCACCCTCTCTGCAGGAAGTTTTATATCTACCGGCAAATAAGCTGAACCATTTTTCAATATGGCAATCATGCTTGCTATCGTATCTATTGTCCTGTCAGCAAAAACAGCTATAATATCACCGCCTGTTGAACGTGAACCTAAAAAATCCGTTATCTGATTAACCCGTTCAAGCAGTTGCCTGTATGTAACTGTTTTCCCCTCGTTAACTACCGCGACATGATCAGGGGTTTTCTCCACTTGCTCCTCAAACAGGTCTGTGATCGTCCTTTCTTTGGGGTAATCAGTAGCCGTATCATTAAACCCGTACAATAACTGGTACCGCTCCGTTGCAGGAAGCATGTCCAGTTCCGATAAACTCCTGTCCGCATCGGCTATAACCGCCTTTACCAGCAACCCGAAATAGGACATGAACCGATCTATCGTCTCAGCCTCAAACAGCGATGTGCTGTATTCAAAGTTCAAATGAAGCTTACCCTCTGTTTCAGTAGCTGTTAGCGTAAGATCAAACTTCGATATATTATGCTCGTTGGCCCCCGGTTTAAGTTTCAGCCCCGGGATCTCCAGATCTTTATGACCAAAGTTCTGATAAGAGAACATCACATCGAACAACGGGCTGCGGCTCGTATCACGCGGCAACTCCAGCTCATTGATCAGCTCCTCGTAGGGATACAGTTGATTATCAAAGCACGACAGCGTACGTTCCTTGACAACCGATAGAAACTCCCGGAAGCTGAGGGAACCGGAAGCCTGGTTACGCAGGGCCAGTGTATTAACAAACAGGCCTATAATACCCTCAAGCTCGGCATGGTAACGCCCTGCAGTTGCCGTGCCCACCGTAATATCTTCCTCGTTACTCAACTTGCTTAAAAATACATTGAATACCGACAGCACGGTCATGAACAACGTCGCCCCGCTACCCTCACCCAGTTGCCTCAGTCCTGATGTATCTTCAGCATCCAGCATAAAGGAACGGTTGCTCCCCTGATAACTTTTAACCGCGGGACGAGGATGGTCGCAGGGAAGGTTCAGCAAACTCACACCCTCCGAAAATTCACCTTTCCAGAAATCCCGCTGACCCAGCAATCGTTCCTGTTGTGCCGGGCCCTGCTGCCATACCGAATAATCTTTATATTCCAAACGAAGCTCCGGTAATACCTCATTATTGTACAGCGACATAAAGTCCCGGATCAGGATTCCCTGAGATACACCGTCTGTGATGATATGGTGCATATCTACCAATAACAAATGTGAACTCTGCCCTCTCCTGACCACTCCGGCACGGAACAGCGGCCCTCGCTCCAGTTCAAAAGGGCGGATAAACCTCCGGATTACAGGACCCGCATCCACGCCTTCGCTTTCATACCATTCCAGGTTAAACCCGGATTCGCCATGAATCCGCTGCGCAACTTGCCCGTTAACACTTTCAAATGTCGTACGCAGGCTCTCATGACGAGAGATCAAACCGCCAAAGGCCCCGCTTATACGCCTATGGTCCAGTTCCCCTTCAAGCTCCAAAACAACAGGCATATTATACGCCACCGATAACTTATCAAACTCATAAAGGAAATACATCCGCTTCTGGGAGGACGACAAAGGATAGGATTCAGCAGCATCTGCTTTCGATATCCCCGAATAGCCTGAATTCGATGACCCTTGTATAAAAGCACAAAGACCACGGATATCCTGGCGTAAAAAAATCTCCTTTAAAGGAACTTCTACATGCAGCTGCCTGGAGATCTTATTCGCAAGCGCCATCGCTTTCAACGAATGACCACCCAGACGGAAAAAACCCGAATCTGTACTGATAACGCCCTTATCTATCTGCAATACCTCTGACCAGATCTCAGCCAGCTTCTCCTCAACAGCATTCGCAGGCGCTATATAATTATCATAATTTATAATCTCCGGCTCCGGGAGCTTCTTCCGGTCAACCTTTCCGCTCGATGTCAGTGGGATACTCTCCAGGCGAATATAACGACCGGGTATCATATACTCCGGCAACCGAAAAGACAAATACTCCTGAAGATCATCCTCCCTAATTACATCCGATGAAACATAGTAGCACACCAGGTATTTCTCTCCACCACGCTCCCGAACCTGCACCACTGCATCCCCTATACCAGCATACCCGTTGACGTGTACAGCGATCTCTCCCGGCTCTATACGGTGCCCCCGGATTTTCACCTGATCGTCCCGACGGCCCAGAAACTCGATCGTTCCATCTGATCTCCACCGCCCAAGGTCTCCAGTACGGTACATTCGATCACCTTTACGATAAGGATCCGACACAAACTTTTCTGAACTCAGATCAGCATTGTTCAGATATCCCCGCGCAACCCCCGAACCTCCTACATACAACTCCCCGCATACTCCGATAGGTACAGGATTATAATTCTCATCAAGGATATAGGCCGTTGTATTTGATATAGGTTTTCCGATAGGGATTTTTTTGGAATACAGATTCCGCGGTTCATCAATAATTTCATTATCTCTTAAATCTAACGAACCGTCATCCACATACCCCCTTTCCACATCATAAGAAGTTGCATCCGCGCTTACTTCTGTTGATCCATATATATTTACCAGCTGTACGCCGTGGAACACCCTGTAAAAATCCTTCGCCTGCTGAAACGGCAGGGCCTCTCCGCTACAGAACACATATTTTAGAGCATGAGTACGTGGTTCCTCTTCCCGCATTTGATCAATCAATGCTTTCAGATAAGTTGGAACAAGCGTTATTCTCGTTATTTTCTCTCTGATAAGCAGAGAATACATTACAGTTATGTTCAGTATCTCCTCTTCACCGAATACCCTCACCGGAGTACCCGATAATAAAGGAGAAAACATTTCGACCACATGATCCCCGAAACCAATATTAGTTTTCAGGCAAAACACATCATCATCATTTATGGGATACTTATCCCATCCCCAGTACAAGCGATTAATCAAACCCTTTTCGGTTCCGACCACTCCTTTAGGAAGCCCTGTAGAACCAGAGGTATAAAGTACATAAATGTCTTCTACTTCCTGCGCTGGTGGATTTGAATCTGCTAAAGCATTAAGCTCCTGTAACAGCTTATCATAGCAAAAAATGACGGATCCTTCTTTTACATTTTTACCTTTTAGTATTTCTTCTTTCGTAAGCAAAACATTTGCTTCACTATTTTCGAGCATATAGTTTATCCTTTCATCCGGATAACCAGCATCTATTGGCAGGTATAAAGCCCCAGCTTTGACTACAGCAAAAACATTGATAACAAAATCTATTGAGCGGTCCATCAATATTCCAACTATACCCCCCTTTTTTACACCGTTATATTTTAAAAAATGGGCCAGCCGATTAATGCGCTTATTTAGCTCATTATATGTTATCGATTCACTTACACTAAATATCGCGCATTTTCCGGGTGTCTTCTCAACCTGCTTTTCAAACAATTCAACAATTGTTTTATTTTTCGGATAGCTTACTTCCGTGTTATTAAATTCGTATAATATCTCATTACGCTCCTTTTCGGTCAAAATACTTACAGCCCCGGCTAATTCCAACGGGCTATTCAAAATAGACCTGATAATTAGAGGTAGCTGACTTGATAGAACAGAAACTAACTCATCGGGAATGCGATCTATATTATAGGTATAATCAATCCTTAATCCCTCATCTAAAAATACAGTGACAAGCAGGGGCATACCTGTATTTTCATACAATGAATGTAAACTTACCTGATAATCGCGATCATTCCTTTTTATGCTTTTATCAAGGGGATAGTTTTCTATAACTAATACAGAGTCAAACAGCGATTCTGATGGCTGAAGTCCCATCATTTGCCGGATATCAAAATAAGAAGTATGATTATAAGCATTCCTATCAATCAGGTCTGCCTGCACACCCATTATGGTTTCGAGCAATGACAAGTTTCCGTTTCCCCGAAGCCTAAGTGGAATAATATTGATAAAATTTCCCACTACATTTTCAGCGTTCCGCATATCCCCCTCCCTGTATGAAACCGCAGTGCCAAAAACAATATCGGATGTGTACAGATACTTTTGTATCAACATGCCGTATGCTGCATAAATAATAGATGCTTTGGTAACTTTATTCCCGGCTGAGAAAGATTCTATATCTAACTCCCTGTCAATTATCGATATAGTTTTGAGTTTTTCCTTTTCTTGTTTACCAGACAGCATTGAACTTAAGTTAGCAAGTTCATATCCCTCCATGTAATCAGCCCAAAATTGGTTTCCCGGGCTATTGGCTGTTTTTACCCGAATTGCTTTTTGAATTTCCTTAAAAGATGGTTTTGCAATAAGAGCGGGCGCGCTTTTTTGCAATAACATGTCATAGGCAGAAAATATTTCCTTCAATATTATCCCTGTACTCCATCCGTCATACAAAATATGATGGTGGGTAATGTGCATTAAATATGAGTTATGTTCGCATTTAATTATTCCAAATCTAATCGGCAATCCATTCAAGTCAAATCTTCTTTGCCTGTCCTGATCCAAATACCTGTTACAAAGAGAAGGCAATTCCCCGGTTAGCTTGTCAAAGAAATGTTCAACGGTAAGTTCAACTGGAATTTCCTTAAGAATGATTTGAAACGGTTTGCCTGGAATTTCCCAATTAAATACAGACCTGAGCACTTCATTGTTAGCTTGAATACTTCGAATAGACTGTTCCAGCAAATCAATATCCATAATCCCTTCAATTCTCAGAACGATCTGTACATTGAATTGATTTCCTTCATCTTTTAGATAATGAAATAGCATTCCCTTTTGAGCGGTATTAAGATCAAATATTTCTTCAATATTTGACTTTTCTATATTAGCGATCATACGTAAATGGAATTTTTTTAAATAGTATCAATTAGTCGGCATTTACCGCCCCTTTGAAAAGTGATGTTATAGAGATAGTGTAGTTTGTTTCTTTGATGCAGGTTGCTGTCCAAAAGCCGATATGCCGATGCATCTAACGTGCAGGCTGCCCATGTATGGCAGCTGTCTTTTACCGTGTTAAGCAACTTTACCATTGTTGATTAAACCCAATAAAAGATATTTTCATTTGCCCCTTAAACTTATCTTATTAAAAAAGCTTGCTGCCTTATTTGGATGCGGATGCGTTAGGCCTCCGTTTTAAGCTTAGGTTAAGTAGAGAAGCAGTGATGTATTTCAAATTATGGAATAATTATAAAACACGTAGTCAATAGTCAACTTTCAATCGCGGAATACGATTGTTTATAATATTTATCTGCTATGCACAACCCTTTTGATAATATCTTAAATGCAATATCAATCTGTTCCTTAGTTATACAAAGCGGGGGGGCAATAAAAATAATGTTCCAGCGAATAAGGGTAAAAAGGCCCTGCTCTTTAAAAATTGCATCTATTTTATCCATTACTTCCATATTGTGGGTTCCCCCGATTGGCGAAGTAATTGGCTCCTTGGTATCTCTGTCTTTCACTAACTCAATACATCCGAGCAATCCTGTAAGCCTAAAATCTCCTATCGATATATGTTCATTGCTGAGTTTCTGTAATTTCTCAAAAATATAAGCGCCCATTTCTGAAGCATTCTCCACCAACCTCTCCTCCTTATAAATATTTAATACAGCTAAAGCAGCAGCACAACTTACCGGATGGGCTGAATAGGTAAGGCCACATGGAAGAGGCTTGCTATCAAAGTAATCAGAAATTACCTTACTAACTGCTACTGCTCCCAAAGGCATATAACCGGAAGTTAGCCCTTTTGCCATACACATCATATCAGGCATAACATTGTGATGTTCTACCGCAAACATTTTCCCGGTTCTTCCAAAACCACTCATTACCTCATCATCAATTAACAGTATTCCGTATTTATCACAAACCTGCCTTACTAATCTCCAGAAATCAGGTGGATATTTAATACATCCGGAAGTGCCTGATTCTCCTTCCAAAATTATTGCGGCAATAGTTTCGGCACCCTCTCCGATGATAATTTTTTCCAGATTCTCAGCGCAATTTATCCCACACTCTTCAATGCTCCCACTCCCCCAGGGGCATCTGTAAAAATAAGGATTATCGGCCCTTACAACATCCGCCATGTTATGATTTCCAAGTAACAAACGCCTCGGATCACCACTCATTGATAAAGTACTGTACGTGCCTCCGTGATAAGAGCGGGCCATCGTGACAATTTTTGACCTTCCAGTATAACTTCTTGCTATTTGAACGGCGCTGTCGATAGCGTCTGACCCACCTAAAGTGAAAAAGGTTTTAGTTAAATTTCCAGGGAGGAGTTTTGACAACTCCAATCCAAGCTCTCCGCGCACATTTGTAGCAAAACCAGGGTTCATATAACTAAAAGATTTCATCTGCTCCACAACCGCGTCCATAACAGCAGAATGACCATGGCCTATATTGACATTCATATATTGCGAAGAAAAGTCGATATACTGTTTGTCGTCAACATCATAAAAGAATATCCCCTCTGCTCTTTTTATGTGCATTGGTTTTAAAATATTTTGAGCAACATAAGGAAACAATGTGTAATTAACATTGTTATCAAATCGATTCTGATTAGTTATTTCCATTATTGTAAGAAAGTTAGATAAATGAATTGATACTCAACATAAAGAAATGTTAATCAAGCACAGTGCTTATTGCGAAAGTTCTTTCAATAGCATCCTTTTGCCTTCTATTTGCAAAAATTTGTCTTTATGCCATTTCCAGATAAATCCCGAATTCTTATATCCGCCGTCTATTACCTGCGAATCCTGGTTTCCTACGCCGGTAACCGTTGAATTATAATAAACGTTTCTGTGTGTGTTGACCAGATACTGCCTTAAATCGGTCGAGATGGTCCCGTATGCGCTTGCATTTAGTCCATAATCACAATTATCTACTTTAGCCAACAAATCCTCCTCGGAAGAAAATGACATCACCGGGAATACCGGACCAAAGTTTTCCTCTCTGATTATTCTCATTTTGGGATGGCATCCAATAAGTACGGTAGGGAGAAATACAGAACCACCAATAGAGTCTATTTTTTCTGTTTTGCCTCCGGTAAGTATTTTTGCGCCATCTGCCTGAGCTTCTTTTACCTGTTGTTCAAGACGCTCTAATACAGCAAAAGATAAAACAGGGCCTATCTCGGTTTCTTCAGATTCCGGTTTCCCAATCTTGAGTTTGACCACCTTTTCAGTAAGTTTCGTACAAAACTCTTCTACTATACTTTCATGAATGAAAAACCTTTCAATAGCAGAACAGGATTGCCCTCCGTTTAATAAGCCTCCCTTAACTGCAGCCTCGAGTGCTAAATCGACGTTTGCATCTTCCATTACAATAAGGGGATCTTTACCCGGGCCTTCAAATATTAATTTTATATCGGATCTTCGAACCAGATTTTTATATTCCCATATCCAACGATCATCCCCGTAAATAACAACAGCTTTAATATCTGGATCAGAAATACAGTCCTTCAAAAAATCCTTGGAGGAGATATTATCCGGAGCAAATGAAACGTTAGGTAAATTATTCAACACCAATTCACGGTAGTATTTACCTGATGAATGCAGTTTGCGCGGCAACTTTATAATAGTTTCATTGCCGGCTAAAAAAGAAGCACCTACCGATTTGGCCAAACAAAGATTTATTCCATTGCTTGGTAACAAAACCGCAACCTTACCAAGTGATCGCAATTGTTCCATATCCACGCCATAAGCTCTTGTCACATCCGTTTCCTTCCCAATCGCATTTAAAATGGCTACAGGAGTTATAACCTCACGGATTTTTATATCTTTTCTCAGAAATCCGGTATCAGCGCCATATGCACGGATTAGATGCTGATGAAATTTTTCATCCTCTAAATTAATCGAGGTTCTAATGAGTGCCTCTCTTCTCTGTTTGAAATTCATTTTGTTATTAAGTCGTTCTTAAAAAACCAATATTGAGTTATATAACACAGGGATCTGAAAAAACATCAGCACGTAAGATGAATCTCCAGGGGAGCCCCTTCATCTTTTGGAATTTATGGTAACAGTAAGCATTACATGATTCTCCTTACTATTTTATAGCTTATAAATCGGTATATCAGCAATGGGCTGTTTGTGAAAGCTCGTTTTTTTATTGATAAAGCTTTTATTTGAATAACTGCTATATCAAAGTAACGGAACTGTTGTAGGGAAATAAATTAATGCCCTTTTTTATTGTTCTTTTTTAAGCAGATCATAGCATTGGGCTATTAAATTTTCAAGTTGTACACGTGAAGTATTGTCTAACTCTATTGCTTTTTTATAGTCCCTGATTCCATCTTCAATGCGCTTTATTTTCACCATAGCATTTCCGTGTAATATAAAAGCATCCTGGCAAGAGGGATAGCGGTTTTCATATTCCATCGCTATAGCAGCAGAAAATTTTGGTTCCTTTTCAAGAAAAAGATTAGCCCATTCACTGAAATCCTTTTTTGAAATCAAATTTCCCTTTTCTGACAATAACACATTAAAATAGTCCAAAGCAGGAAGATAACCTTGTTTATTATAAACATTCAATATTTTAAGCGTTGAGTTAGGGTACTGGCTGTTAAAATCGAAAATATGATGCTGGGCAGTAGTAAGGCTGTCAAGAATCTTGATAATCCTATCTCCGGGTTCACCATTCGCGAACATTACATAACCCGATTTTCGGGTATAGGAATAAAAGCCAAATCCCTTAAATACATCATTGTTTCCGGCCTGAAACAGTACAGTATCCCTCTCTTCATGATTTACGCCGAAACCCGGGCCCCAATAATCATTTTTATCCATCATAGGATAGTGCTTGTTTGTATCAGCACCGGTCATCTCAGAAATCCGTTTCTGCGACAGGTAATTATTATTTTTAAAAAAACCGATCAGCAGCTTCGCGTAATCATTGGCAGTTGTATTTATAAGTCCGGCAATATTAGGAGATTGATTCTTCTCTTTGGATGATGGCTCCATAAAATTATTGTGGCCAACTGTGTAGTTATCCGGGCTAAGTCCGTCTTTTGAGAAAACGGTAAACGTTCGCTTAAGTTTAAGCGGCTTGTAAACCAGCTCTTTCATATAATTTTCAGTGCTTGTACCCAAGAGTTTCTCTATCACTTTTGAAAGGTAAACATAGCCCTCTCCTGAATAGACAAATTCCTTTCCGGGCTCACTAACTATTTCAAGCTTGTCCGGAGCATTATAATGCTGCCAGTTTTCAATACCCGAAGAATGAGAAAGTATCATTCTGCCAGTAATTTTTTTATACCTTTCATCATGCTCAAGTCTTGGATAGGTAAGGTATCGATATAATGGAGTATCCAGGTTCAAAACGCCCTGGTCTACAAGTTGTTGAACAGCGAAAACAAAAAAGCTTTTTGACAATGAACATGCTTCAAAAAGTGACCTTTTATTTACTTTACCCTTATGCCTGATCGTTCCGCGTGGCAATTTTTCGATTTGCTTAAAACCGTATGTATGATAAAAAACAACTTCATTGTGATCGATAACTGCAAATGACAAACCGGGGATACTGGCACTGTCTATAATACCTTCTATTTTTTTATTTAGCTCATTAATTTTTATCACCCGCCCGTTTACCTTAAAAGTAGTTTGAAACAGTTGAGCTTCGACTTTACCATACGACAAAGTCATTAATAAAAACGTAATTAAAAGTATTCCGTATTTTGATTTACCGGTAATTTTTTTCATCGCAAATGTTTAAAATACATTGAAAAAAGCGAACATTTACCATGGAAACGCCGCACATCTTATCATTTTATCAACTGCCGGATCTATGCTAAAACGCGTACTTTATTCTCAAGTTCCAAATGCTTCATATGATATTGCGCGATAGCAATATCAAATATTGCCATACCCATTGGGTTAAACATAACAGCCTGACTTTCTTCAAATGAATTTATCCAATCTACTTTCAGTAAATCCTTTAGAGTACCAACGTCATCTCGATTCAGACCATTTTCAAAATGAAAATTTTCTATATCCGTATTTTCCCTGCATATCTCTTCCCAATCATCAACGATAATTGCGTCTTTAAACCATGG
This sequence comes from Mucilaginibacter sp. SJ, assembly GCF_028993635.1. Classification (NCBI taxonomy): domain Bacteria; kingdom Pseudomonadati; phylum Bacteroidota; class Sphingobacteriia; order Sphingobacteriales; family Sphingobacteriaceae; genus Mucilaginibacter; species Mucilaginibacter sp. SJ. Next base: position 456,262 of record NZ_CP118631.1, on the reverse strand, counting down.
GTAAACGCTGGTTTTATAATCGCGAAGCGAAACGTTAATATGAAGCGATCCGTTTTTGGGCTTTCGGTCAATGTACCTATCTTTTGAAACTGTGCAAGTAATGAATACGTCCGATTCATCATAAACCTTTTCCCAACTGTCGACCACCTCAACAAGGTCCTTTACTTCATTATCGATAATTTCGGAATTTATGCCTTTCAGGTCATTCAACATTATTTTCGAACAACGCTCGCCAAGAATCGCTGAACACATCTTTAAATGATATTGCCCAATTGGACCAAAGCCAACGATACCTACCTTTAGATCGGCTTTGCCTTTTTTTTCCAAATACTTTTTTAGAACATAACCGCTTACAGACGCGGTTCTTATGGTTGATATAGTCGCGCTGTTTATAATTCCAACGGGTTCGCCTGTATCTGAATTATTTAAGATCACAACACAATGGGCCCTGGGCAATCCGGCCTTGTGATTATCCGGAAAGCTCGCTATCCATTTTATACCGGCCATATTGATGTCGCCTCCTAAAAATGCCGGCATAGCAATTATCCGGTTCTTTAGATCCCGGTATCTGAGATAAGGCTTAACGGGCTGAACATAATCATTGATGGCCAGGCACCTTACCGACGCCTCAATTATTTTGATATTTTCTTCCCAATCGGGGTTTACTTCCTTAATATCCTTATCGTTGATATAGATCATAGATTATTGAGCTATTGATTTTTTGATTTAGAAATACCTGATTACAGCAAATTTTCCTGAAGCGAACTATTCATTATCATTTCGCTCCATTTCTGATTGTAAATTGTTTCGATATACCGCTCACCCCGGTCGGCAAACACGCACATGACGTTTACAGGCGCATCCATTTCCCTGTTCTTGAAGTATTTTTTTATTGCTGCGTATACCGACCCGGAGGAGCCCCCCGCATAAAGATTATGCTTTTCCAATAATTCCTTACAACATAGTATAGTTTCGTATTCGCTAACCAGCACAACCTCGTCAATGATTGCCTGCTCAAGTATCTCCGGCTGTATACTTGAACCTATTCCCGGTATATACCGCTTTCTAGGAGTATCTCCGAATATGACAGATCCATAAATATCAACGGCGATTATCTTGGCATTAGGATGTTCCTTTTTTACCCTTTTGGAAACTCCCGTTATTGTGCCACCTGAGCTTACTCCCATAAATACATATTCCACGCGTTGCCCGGGCGCCTCCTGGCAAATTTCTCTCCCGAGAGAGCCATAATATGCTTCAGCATTCAAAGTATTGGCATATTGATTGACCCAATACAGATTTGGCATTTCCACAAGAAGCTCTTTGATTTTTCTTATCCTATTGAGTAAATATCCTCCATATTCGTCCGGTTCGGTAATTTTTATTATTTCGGCCCCCTGGAGTTTTATCAGCATCTCATTAACCGGCAATGTATTATTGTCGATAACACAAATAAACTTTAGGTTATGCATTTTAGTATATGCTGATAATGCAACTCCAAAATTCCCTGACGAAGACTCGATTACTACAGTATCTTGATTGAAAATACCCTCGTTTAATGCTCTGTTGATGATATAGCAGGCAGCTCTGTCTTTTACACTACCAGTAGGATTATAATATTCTAACTTGGCAAATATTTTAACATTTGGTATTTCATCATTCTTCAAATACACGAGAGGGGTATTCCCAACCTTGTTCAAAATATTAGTCAGCATAAGATTTTATGAATTAAAGAAGTGTCGATTATAGATACGGCTATGCGCAAGAAGGGTAATTATAACGTGTCAGTCATTAAACCTTTTAGTTTTCACCGAAAAGGATCTTAATGTCTTCCTCGTTCAGGTCTGCGGCAGAAAAATCCGAGGGTGTGAAATACAGATCATCCTCATTTTTAAGGTATGTCAGGATACCGGTGAGATTACTCAGAAAGCTTTCGCCAAGTCTGCTTATTGTAGATCCTTTAAATAAAGTAGAATCATATGCAATTTCCATTTGAAACACACCGTCTATTACAATAGCGTTTAATTCCAGCTTTGCGGTGAATACATTTTCAGGATCAGTTTCAGTTCCATTAGCATCGTGGATCAATGATACCAATCTGTTATTGAGTTCTGATCCAAACTGCCCAAGATAATTTAACCGGATTTCCGATATTTTCGACGCCTGAGTTGTTTTAAAAGGCAGAAAAGTGTTAATCCCGTAACCGATACCCATATTAGGCACCCCCTTCATAATCTCTTTGACTGACTTAAGAAGAGTATTTACTTCACCACTGTAGGTTAATTTAACAGGATACATAGATGTGAACCAGCCTATGGTTCTGGAAGCATCCAAACCTACCATATATCTCCCGTAATTTTCCTGTTCAATAATAAATACGCCTAATCCTGTCCATTGGTGAAGAGTTTGAATAAGGGCTGCGTTTAATAGTATCGGTACATCTGTATTATATGATTTGTGCGCACCTTTTAATAAAAAAGCCGTTGTTTTTTTATCCAAACTTATAACCTCTTTCCTTAAATGTCTCATCAATGAATTTTCTGAAACAAAATCCGTGGGCAGTGTAAACGAGGGATCTGCCATTTTTTCCCAATATAATCTTTCACTTTGCATTTCTTCTGACTCTGCAAGTTGATTGAGTGTTAAACTCCACTCTTTAAAGGACGCTGTTTTCTGAGGAAGGCTTACCGGAGTGCCCTCGGTTGCTAATGAATATGCTTTGAAAAAATCTTCCAGGAAAATCCGCCAGGATAAACCATCCATAACAAGATGATGCGCAGTTATAAACAGGTATTCCCTCCCGTCAGGGTGCCGTATTATAACCATCCTAACTAAAAGACTATTCAATATATTAAACGAGTTCCTGACATCATTACAGATATCACTCAAAGTACAATCATCACTGATGTCAAGCTTCCTGATGACCTGTGTTTCTTTTAAAAATTTGTTATTATAAAAAAATGAATTTGTTTCCGGATTATAATTTATGCGAAATGCGTCATGATGTTCAATCAATGCATTAAAAGCTTGTTCAAGGACAACAAGATTCAAAGGGCAATTAATTGAAAATAAAATTGATTGATTGAAAAAGTGGGGATTTTTAAGCCGATGACTAAAAAACCAGGCTTGGATAGGAGTTGGCGAAAACTCTCCCTCCTCTGGCTCTTGTTTGTATATACGCCGACCATTTACATGTTCAGCCCGTTGACTTATATATGCAATAGTATGATAAGTTAAAATGTCTTTTACTTTTACCGAAACCCCTTCATCAAATAGTCTTGATGAAATTTGCACCGCTTTGATGGAGTCCCCCCCTGCTTCAAAAAAATTATCTGTTACACCAACCTTCTCAACATTCAGTACCTCACCCCATATCTTTGCAAAAATTCGTTCGGTTTCGTTTTTAGCTAAAACTTTTTCGGCGTTTGAATTTGTCCGCTTAAAGCCTTGTAGTTTTGCTATGTCTATTTTACCATTTACAGTAAGCGGCATAAAGTCCACCTGAATAAATTCCCTTGGGATCATATAATATGGCAATCGTTCTGCGAGGTAATTCATAAAAAACGTTTCCTGCAGTTGACTACCAGATACAATAGGTGTATAACAGGTATACATATGATCGCGATCCTTGTCATCCACCCAAATAACAACCTCCTTAATTTGTCCTGACGCAAGCAACTGATTTTCAATTTCAGATATTTCGACACGATTACCGTTAATTTTAACCTGCTTATCATTACGCCCCATAAATTCCAGGCTACCATTTGTCATTCTTCTGCCTATATCCCCAGTTTTATACATCCGGTCCCCTTTTATGTAAGGGTTTTCAATAAACTTTTCGCTTGTCAATTTTTCAAGAAACAAGTACCCCCTTGCCAATGCCCGCCCTGCGATATATATTTCACCGGGTACGTTGACGGGTACCGGTTTAAGGTAACTATCCAACAAGTAAATTTGTGTATTGTCGATTGGTCTGCCGATGGGTACGGTCGAATTTGTATCTTCAGGGTCGAATTGATAGATCATGCAACCAACAGTGGCCTCAGTAGGGCCATACTCATTAAAGATTTGAACTTTCCTGCCCATTTCTTCATAAACGCCTTTGGCAAGGTTTGTGTCCAGAACTTCTCCGCCAAGGATCAATTTTTTAACCTTCGATTTTGGCGACATCAAATGATTCCCTTTTAAAATACGAAGATGTGAAGGGGTTAGCTTAATGATATCAGCTTTATTTTCCCGGATCACATTTTCAATAGATAGCAGGGTATCATTCTCACTATAAATTATCATTTTGTTACCTGTGATCAACGGGACAAAAATGGACGTAACCGTAAGGTCAAAAGATATGGATGAATAGAAAGCAAAGGAACAAGGCTCGTTTTCTATATACCGGTTGCCAGCCCATACAATATAATTGGAAAGGCTTCCATGCTCAATCATCACCCCTTTGGGCTGCCCGGTAGTACCAGAGGTATAGATGACGTAGGCTAAATCTGTCTCGCCATTTTTAATTTGTAAATATTTATTCTGAAAACTACCAAATAGGTATTCAAGAGTCAAAACTTCCGGAAACACCACGTCTCCCAGTTCAGGAGAAGAATCACTGATTAGAAATTTACAACCGCTATCTCTCACAACAAACTTTATCCTTTCCGCAGGCATTTCCAACTCAAGCGGCAAATAAGCAGCACCTGCTTTAAGAATACCTAATATGGTTGCCACTAATTCGGTGGATCTTTTAAGATGCACCCCAACAATATCTCCATTACCAATTGCTTTATTACTTAAAGCGCAAGCAACCTGATTTGCTTTAATATTTAACGCCTGATAGGAAATTTCCTTCCCATCATATTCAATCGCGATATCTTCGGGGTAGCTTTTAACCCTTTTTTCAAATATTTCCTGAACGGTAGCGAATGCCTCCGTTTTCCGGCTTGTTTTATTGTAATCGATATTAAAATTCTCAAACTCCTTTGTGTCAAGAATTAATATATCTTTAATTAAGATTTCGGGGTTTGCTATAACCTGGTTGATAATAGTTTTTAATCCCTGTAAAAATCGCCAAATAGTCTCGTCTTTGAACAATTGGGTGCAATATTCAAAAGCATAATTTATTTGATCATTTTCTTCTGATATTTCCAAAGAGATATCAAATTTCGAAAAACCAGGGTCAAATAAATACCGCGAAAATGCGGTACCGGTAGCTTCCGGAACATCTATTGCCAAATTCTGATAAAGGAACATGGTATCGAAAAGAGGTGATCTTCCGGGACGCGGCAGCGCCTTGATAAAATTTACGAGATCGTCAAATGCCATATCTTGCCGGTCAAGGGCTTTATTTATTAATCGGGCACTATCAGTTAGCAAGTCAGAAAAGGTTCGGCCGCCCTTTACTAAACTTCTGATTGGAAGATTGTTCGCAAACATCCCATGCACTTTTTGTAAAGATGGGTGTATTCGGCCATGAGCCGGGATGCCAACAATAAAATCTTCCTGGCCGGAATATTTGGCCAGCAAGATCAGATATAAGGTAAAAAATAACGTGTGACTAGTAACCTGATTATTTGCTGAAATCTCTTTTAGCTTCGCACAAGAAAGCTTATCCAGCGTGAACATTTGCCTTTTACCCATCATACTTGGAATGGCAGAACGGGGAAAATCACGTGATATTTCCAAAGCAGGTATTTCACCCGAAAGATGATCGGCCCAATATAGCCTGGTGCTTTCTCTCGTTTCTTTTGATGCACGTTCCCAAATCACAAAATCCCTGAACGAAGTATCCGCATCCGGTAATCTTGTGCCGCCGTAAACTTTCAGTAATTCGTCAATAAAAAGATATGCAGACTGCCCATCTGAGATAATATGATGGAAATCCAGCAGCAATAACGAGTCTCCGTTATAACCTCTATTATCATAAAGCAAAACGAATTTAAACAAAGGCCCTTTAGCAAGGTCAAATGGCAAAATTAATTGCTTTAATTTCTCATCCCAATCGCCTTTTTCACATTTGATCAAGCCCAGGCTAACCTCTTCATCATCCTTCACTCTAAACCGGGGCTCTTCATCCACGGAAAAAGTCATTCGCAAAGCATCGTGACGTGCAACTAATTTTGCGAGCGATTCTTGCAACTTTTCCAGATCTATACCACCTCGCAGTTTAACTGCAATCGGCATGTTATATGCGATTGAATTAGGGGCTATTTTCCAGGCATAATAAATTCGTCTTTGTGACGCGGATACCGGATATAAATCATACAAAGGCGCTTTAGGTATAAAATGATAAGCTTTATGTTGCAGATTGGCAATCTCGGACGCAAGTTTTCTGACAGTCTGAAATTCATATAACTTTTCTATTGGCAGGTCTACCTGGAAAGAGTGATGGAGTTTCATAATAAGCTCTGCCCCTTTCAGTGAATTTCCGCCAACCTGAATAAAATTCTTTTCAACCCCGATATTTTTGCTTTGCAGAATATCTTCCCATAAATTCAAAATCTTTTCTTCCAGATCGTTGGCCGGGGGCACCACTGTATCATCATCAAATGAGTTCAACAACGCCGTAAACTCCTGTTCTATATCCCGAAACGCACCATCGTCATATAATTGCCGCAATTTGAAACGCTGAAGTTTACCACTCGTAGTCCTGGGTATATTTTTCACCGGAACTATTGCACTAAGTCCAATACCAAATTTTTCATTGATAACCATTTTCAAAGCCCGGGCGATGGATACTAAATTCTTAAGCGCTCCACGATGTAGTAAAAAAGCTATTACTTCCTCCGATTGAGATTCGGGAGCAAACGAACTGCAAATAGCAATTTTATTCAACTCTATACCTTGAACAGTTTCCGCCTCTTTTTCAATATCATGCGCATAATAGTTTTGTCCGTTGATGAATATTATATCTTTAGCCCGACCGGTAATATATAAGTCTCCTCCGTTTACAAAACCAAGATCTCCGGTATCAAGCCAGCCACGTTCGTCAGTGATCTCATCATATGCATTTTTGTTATTGTAATAGCCGCCAGTGACGTTGGTACCTTTAATTTTAATCCGGCCAACTATATTTTCAGCGAGGATTTGATTTCTTTCATCAGCAATTTGGATTGAACAACCATCAACAGGCTTTCCGACATTTACGAATGTGCCGCTTGTTGATAAAAAATCTGTCACTTCAATTTGCTCCCCGCTATTTAATTTCTGTCTGTTAAGGGATATCGATTTTATCTTATTGTCAATTGAGGACATGGTAACAGCTACTGATGCTTCTGCCAAACCATAAACCGGACACATTGCCACGTCTGTCAAACCAAACTCGGCTAACCTTTCATTGAATTCATGACAAAGTCTTTCAGAAATTGGTTCTGCCCCATTATAAATTATTCGCACACAAGACAGGTCCCAATCTGAAGGATATTTATCCAAATGTTTCAATAAGTACCTATATCCAAAATTAGGGGAAGATGTAATCGTTATCTTGAGCTCAGACACTTTATCAAGCCATAACTTTGGGTTTCTCACAAAAGCGCTTGTGGGTATAATGTAGTGATTAAGTCCGCAGAACAAAGGATTAATGTGAAAACCAATCATTCCCATATCATGGGTAAGAGGCATCCAACTTAACATGCTGTCATTCTCGGAATAGGATGCAGCATTTGCAATCCCGTTTACATTAGCAATAAGATTAGCATGTGTAAGCATAACACCTTTGGGGCTGCCGGTAGACCCCGATGAGAATTGTATGAACGCGATGTCATTATCACCAGGTTGACAGATATTACCATCTTTATTTGATGAAAAAACATCATCTACAAACAGAAGATTACTTCTTATTTGCTGCAGCAGATCATTTTGTCCCTTACTTTGAAGATAGTATTCCAATTGGTTCAGGGCATCCGGAGAAATTATCAGACTCGGGGTTGATAGTAACGACCAAACCTGAGAAAACTTCCTGTTATGATCTTCATTTTTAGAGGTTGCCAATGGAACCGGTATAATCCCCCCTAGTAAACATGCCCAGAAGATAATCAGGAAACTTTTATTGTCTTCAATTTGAAATACCAATTCACTATTTGGCGGCATCCCTTTATCTTGCAAACAAGATAATACCTTTAATGCTGAATGATATAAAGAATGATAAGACAGAAAATCCTCCTGGTTATTATTCGAAATAAAAAACACGCCACGGAGTTTCAGTTCACTCCTCTCGGTTAAAACGTTTACAAGATTCATTTCAAATGGTAAAAATTGGGATGCGGTTGATCAAACGCCTGACTTTTCAGATAAACGGGATCCAGTTAAGGCCCGATGATGCTAAAGGAAACAGATAACTCCTGCCTTAATCCAATTATTAAGTAGTAACATTTTAAATATTCTGGCTTTAACCAAATCAATTGCTAACCCTAAGTTTTTAAGATTTTCTCTACGAGAATAAGAAGAAAAAAATTTGCTTAATGATCAATTGCCGCAAAGCTTTGCTGACACCCCTTCACATTGAAGGAGAAAAAGACTAATTCAAAATAAATTCGGGTAGATCGTTATTAAACCAGAATACACTGGCTTACCGTTACAATAATACTTATAAAAATCAAATTAAAATAATATCATTAAGATTTTTTATAAAATATTCAGATTTTATTGACTTAGTATGCAAGTTCGATAAACCCGTAATTTATTCCGGTTTACTGTTAACATTAAAGGATGCTATGAAGCTGGCTTACGCGGAGATAAAATAGCATTCGTATTCAGTAACAAATTGCTTTGAAGGAAAGTACTCTTTATAGTTGCGGTTTGCCCCATAGCATTCCGTCTTTTCTTCAAAAAGATTCAATTTTAACGGCTGCTACAATTTAACATTGACAATGTCGTCCAATGATAATTTAATCAGGTCTATATCTATTAACGGCTTATCAGATGCAATGTGCATTTGATAATTGTCAGCTAATGAAACAGATTTATAATACCAAGGGGTTTGTCCCAGCACTGATAGCCCCCCCTTAATCCAAATGGTATAAAGTGGGATACTAAGCCCTTTCCCTTCGGCCTTGATTATAGCTTCCTTTGCTGTCCAGTAAGCATAAAAGGTGTGATACGTATTTTCAGAACGGAGGATAAGATTCCATTCCTCTTCAAGAAAATGACTTTTAAATTCACAAACCGGAATAGGACTAATTTTCTCTACATCAACTCCAATACGTCCAATTGTAGAAAATGCGCAAACAACCCAATTTCCCGAATGAGATATATTAAAATCTAAAGCATCTTCTATGTAAGGCCTCCCATAAGATGTATATTTTAAATTTGACAAATTAGAATCTATCTTAAAATCTTCCAATCCTTTTTTTAACAGAACTTTTCCTAAAAAAGATGCCTGGGCATCCTGCCATTTGCTAAACCCTAAAATTTTCTTTTGGATATCAAAAGGAAATGAATTAAGATAAGATGAACGACCAGCATCAGACAATTCAAATTCATTACTAATAGCATAAATACTCACCATTGATCTTTACCGATAAATAAATACAAAATAACTTTCAAAAATCTTAAGGAGTTTTCTTTTTACATCACGCAATTTTCGGTTCAGACGGAATGCCAACTAAAAGTGTATGTTCTCCTATGCAATTTGCTTTTTTATAAGTGTCTGAATCTTTCCGGTATAAATTTCGGCCGAAAAGTTGGCTTGTATTCTTTTTCTACCTTCAAATCCAAATTTGTCTCTTAGTGGCTTATTCTTTAAAAGTAGCTCCAGCTTATCTGCAAAATCCGAATAATTATAAGGTTCTACAAGAAACCCTGTTTTATTTTCGACAATAAGCTCTGCGACCCCCCCAGATTTATAAGCAACAACGGGTTTCTGTAGCGCCATAGCCTCCATAACAACTCTTCCAAATGGCTCTTCTGTTGCACAATGTACCAGGATATCAATTTGATTTATATAGCTCAAAATATTTTGCCGATTGCCTAAAAAAGAAATGTAGCCGGTTAAGTTTGTATCCCCAACAGCCAATTTGAGTTGGTTTACGTATTCTGGGTACTGGTTAAACAAATCATCTCCCAAAAATAAAAAATGAACATTTTCACTTTTTGAAGATATCAATTTAACGACTTTGATCAGTTCCATATGGTTCTTCCATGGAATCAATTGTCCTATATTACCTATCAGTATCGTTTTTTCGTCTTCAATTGTAGCCGGCAAAAGCCCGTTTGTTTTGCGAAAAGGCTTCCATAAGTCTGTATCTATCCCATTGTAGATCAAGGTTTTTTTCTCTTTTTTTACCGGAATTTGAGCATAAATGTATTTTGAAACACATATTACTTGACTTACGCCTAAACTTAAAACCTTGGTAATCATTTTATTTTTCAGGGAATCTCTGACATGCCATATGGTTTTTATGGGGGTTAGCACCCTGATAAATATCGAATAAACCGCAGACTGGTTTGAGTTCAAGTATAGGAGATCAATATTGTTTTTCTTTGCGTAACAAAGAATCTTAAAAGACGTAGCCAGGAGGGTAACAGCATAGCGCAATTTATTTGAACCATTGCTTTTGCGCGAGAACCGGAGCATCCTAAAATATTCAACCTGATAGTTAAGCGAGCTTAGTTTTTGTCCGAAATCACCTTTTTCAGGTATGGCGATAATAATTTTATAATGATTTTTCAGCGTGTCCAGTAGTTCTAAAAGACTAAACTCAGCTCCACTAATTTGGGATGAGTTATTAACTACCAAAATTGTTTTCATATTCCGGATGTTAACTGATATCATCCCTTAAAATATTACTGTGAATATCCAGGATAGCCGGATCAGGCAGGGTAAACCTGTTTTCCTTAACTGATATAAACCAGCTATAAAACGCCGTGAGGCCTTCTTTGAATATGTTCTGCGGCACATAATTAAGAATTTTTTTTGCCTTGCCAATGGAAGCGTAAGTAATTAGCAGATCCCCTGGTTGCTCGGGACAATGATTTATAGTTGCAGGGCTTTGGCAAATCTCTTCAATGGCTATGATCAAATCCATTAAATTGACTGAACGTTGTGCCCCTAAATTGATTACTTCAAAATCTGATTGATCATACCCGATAGCTGAAAGAATTCCGTCCACGATGTCTCCTACAAATGTATAATCACGGCTGCTTCTCCCGTCACCTAAAACTTCAAGCGGCCGCCCTTCTAAGATATACTTGAAAAATTTATGAATGACCAGATCTGGTCTTTGTGCTGGCCCAAAAACGTTAAAAAAGCGCAAGGCTAAAAATCTGATTCCATACTGGTCGCTGTAAAAACGCCCTATTTCCTCGCAGCGTAGTTTTGAAATTGCATACGGACTGACCGGCAATGGGAATGCATCTTCGGTCCATGGGATTGCCGGATTAATTCCATAGACACTGCTGGATGATGCAAAGACAAACTGCTTAACACGGCGCAGCCTCGCAAATTCGAGTAAATTTTTTGTACCAGAAACGTTCACCTCGTAAAAGCGACGTGCATTGTTTATGCTGGAACGAACGTTTGTTTTAGCTGCGAGATGAACAATCACATCAATATCGGGGATGGATTTAAGATGATCCATGTTACAGATATCACCTTCTATCAATGTAAAATTTTCACTATCTAAAAAGGGGGAAATATTTAACTGCTTCTGCTCTTTAAACTCATCAAAGTTATCAAAGCAAATGGCATGATAACCGTTTTTTTGTAAAATCGAAATGAGATTGCTGCCGATAAATCCGGCACCTCCGGTCACTAAAATCTTCATTTTATAGTTATATTCATTCTATCACAAAAATCAGCGAAAAATATGCTCCTACTAATTAATAGCAATAACATATTAATAATTCAGTTCTTGTTAAATAGCTTCAGATAGAGCTGCTCATGCTGTTTCACAAATTTTTTAAACGAAAAATTAAGGTCGAAATTAATCCTGTTCTTTTTTCCGAACTCATGGCGAAGTTCCCGATCATTCACTAACAATTTTAATTTTTCACAAAGTGTCAATACATCCTGAACGGGCACAAGGTAACAACTTTCATTATCCACGAGAACGTGCTGATAGCCAATATCTGTTGCCACGATTGGCTTTTTATAAAACATCGCCTCCAAAATAACGTAGGGTAACCCTTCCCACAACGATGTACTTACGAAAATATCTATCGCAGAAAATATTTTGTCAATATTATATTCCCAGCCCACTAACAGCACGCGATTCAAAAGTCCCAGTTTTGCTATCTCCGCCTGCAACAGGTCTTCTTCTTCACCCATCCCGGCAATGATAAAATAAAGATCAGGGACTTCTTTTATGAGTTGCCCGGCAGCCCATATTAAGGTGAGCATATCTTTTTGCTTCACCAACCTCCCTACTGAACCGATTACAACGGCGCTATCGTGCAAACCCAGATGTTTCAAGCAGGTCTCTCGTTCGTATTCTACATAATCATTAAAATCAATGGCATTGTTAATATTAACAAATTTATCTGCTGGAGCTATTCTGGATCTTACGCCCTGCAGCCGCTCATTTTCTGATACCACGATCTTATCTGATATAAGGCCTAACCCGCGTTCAAGGAGTTCAAAAAAAGTCCTTTTCATACCAGACTTGCTTTGATAATAAAAACAGTGCGGTGTATAAATAACAGTTGGAACTTTATTAAGTAATGATGCTATCCTGAAATAGAAACCAGCTTTTGAGCTATGGGCATGAACAATATCAAATTTATTTCGCATCAAAAAACTTGTGACCTTAAAAAGACAGATCATATCTTTCGAAAAAGAAATATCTTTTGGCATTTGCATTCGAATAATGTTTATACCGAGTAATTTCAATTTATCGATCTCTTCATTTTCACTTCCTGTTCTTAAAGAATACATAAGGGTCATATCAAAGATTTCCCTATCAAGATGCGTAATTAAATAGATCAGGTGTTTTAGAGATCCGCCACCTGTTGATTCCATCCCAAATAATATCTTAATTTTCTTTTCCACCGCTTGCTGCTTTATCTAAAAGTTCTTTCAGACGGGATGTACAATTATTCATAGCAAAACTCTCTTCAATCATACTCCGCCCATTAACTGACAGAGACCTTCGCAGTTCGGGATTGCTCGTTAGCTCCATAATATTGTCAGCGATCGACTTAGAATCGCCGGCAGCATTTAGCATTCCTGTAAATCTATGTTTAACTAATTCCGGAATAGCGGAAATGTTGCTGGAAATCACAGGTATTCCCAGGGCTATAGCTTCCAACAGGACATTGGGCAAACCGTCACGATCACCATCTTTGCTTATATGACATGGCAAAACAAAAAAATCGCAGCCAGCATACAAATCTTTAATATGTTCATGAGGTTGTGCACCATGAAAGGTTACCACATCTTCAATAAATAGTTCCTTAGCTTGGTTTTTTAATTTTTTTTTTAATGGGCCATCACCCACGATCGTGCAGCGGACATCCAATCCATTTTCTTTCAAAATTGAAACAACCTCTAATAGATAGTTAAAGCCTTTTTTTTCGACCAACCTGCCAATAGAAAGAATTTTAACAGGCTTTATTATGTTAGGATTATAAATCCGAGAAGGCCAAACGCTGGTGTCTATACCATGATATATATGAATTATTTTATCGTGATAATTATCCGCGCAAAGTTTTAAAAGATAATCCTTATTTGCTGCTGTGCACGTTACCGTAAACACTGATCCGGCAATCTTACGATTAATGTCACTGACATTCCCCGTATATATATCATGGGCATGTGCACTGCAACTATACGGCAAGCCAGATAACCGTGACAACAATGAGGCTATTGTTGCGGGCATATTAATGAAATGTGCGTGTACGAGCCTTACCGGAGACCTTCTTAAGCGGTAAAGGAAATATACACTTATTGAAAATGCTTTTAAATTATGCAGAGGATCACAAAACGATTTATCATTTATAAACAGTGAAGCGATAAGGGTTCTAAAATATTTATATCCATAAAAAGCAATACAATGTAAATGGGCTAAAAACTTATCAAACGCAAAATTTTTGCCATAGTAAATTATAGTGCCCAAAGTATCGGCAGCTTCCACTGAAGGAACATCTTCCTTATCAATTGCTAAAATCTGTATTATTAAACCGCGCTGCCGCAAGGCGGTAATCTCATTTTGAATAAAGGTTTCTGTAAGGTTTGGATACTTTGCCAAAATATAAGCGACAATCATAAACTCGTGCAGTTTAATTTAAAATTCAAGAAGTCACGAGTGACCTTCTCCTTTATTATTGCAGGGCAACTGCTTCTATTTCAAATACCTCTATTGGTGTGCAACAATGAATTATATACAGAAGTGTAAATACGTAAGGCCTTGGCACCTGCAGCTTCCCATGTAAAACCTTTGCTCCATCCTTTCCCCAGTGCAACCCTTTCCGTTCTTCGGTTTACTTCCCATCTTATTATTTTAAGAATTGCATGTGCTATTTCTGTAACGCAATCAGGATTCACCTGTTCGCATAAACCACCTGATATCTCAGGCAATGCGCCCCTGTCTGATATGATAACAGGGCAACCACAAGCCATGGCTTCTATAACAGGTAACCCGAAGCCTTCGTAAAAAGAGGGAAATATAAATAATTGTGCAAGACTATATATACCGGGCAGATCTGATTCCTGCACATATCCTAAAAATACAATCTCGTTTTTCATTAAGTTATGCTCCCAAAAATCCATCACCTCAGTGTACTTCCAGCCTTTGGCCCCCACTATTAGCAATTTTTGACCTATCTTATGTGTGGTTTTTAAGTACAAAAAAGCTTTGATTAAATTTGATAGGTTTTTCTTTGGCTCAATATTGCCAACAAACAGGAAAAAATCATCCGGTAGATTATATTTAGCCCTCAGCGTTATCAGGGGATCCCAATCATCAATATCGGAAAATCTCTTGTGCAAGCCATGATATACAACTTCGACTTTATGCTCCGGTACATCCGGAAACTTAGATAAAATATCTGTTTTGACCGTATTAGAAACTGCTATTATTTTTTTTGCGATACTCAACGACCTTGGTATAAAAGCATTATAGTATATCGCCGTTTCATTTTTACAAAAAGCAGGAAAATCCAGTGCTATCAAATCATGAACTGTTACAATTGATGGTATCCTCGAAAAAATAGGTAATGTATAACCGAGGGAATGATAAAGATCAAAACCGCTTTCAATAAAAAGTTTTGGCAAAGAAAAATTTTCAAACCAAATTCGTTTTGCTCTGTCTGCAGAGTCGAATCCGACTCTGCGGATGATGAGATTCTCTGCCGGACTTAAACTTCCAGTATAATTTTTTGATACGAGTACAGTAAATATATGATCAGCAGATTTGATATTACCCAGCGAATCTATAAAGTACTCAATTGAGTACTGTACTCCAGAATAATTATTAATTAATAATAACCCGTTAATCAGAACGTGCACCATTGGCAAAAGATTCAAATGATAGCGATTAACATTATTTTCGCACCAACTCACTAAATTCAACAGAGTGGGTTAGCCCTACAAAGGCTGTAATAATATTTAAGCAGATTCAAACGGAATTGCCATCAATATGGCATGAGGACCTTAGCTATATTATTCCATGATCTATTAACGCTAACCGGCGGGTCTAAGGTTAATTCAGAAAGATCCTTGGGGTCTGAAAAACAATTCCTCCCAGGAGACGTATCCCAATGCATTACTTTAGTTTTATCATTGTCCAAATCGTTAGCAGCAATTGATAAATAAATTGTTTCATTTGCTGAAAGCGTGTGTTTTTTACTGAACTTTATTCCTCTGGCATTCCAATCATCCCAAATAGGCATCGAGATTTCATATATCGTGTAACCGGGACGGCTTCGGTCGCCCAATATTTTCCATCCCCATTCAAGTTGTGATTTAAGCCACTTGCCCCCAATTCCTACATTCATCTCCTCGTTTTTATCAATAAAAGGCACTAAGAAATAGTATTGAACGAAGCTCCGTTCAATCGTATTGCCCGTAGGAAAAACCATAATTTCAAAATTATCATTCAGCCAATGTGCATCTTTTGTAGTGATAACATTTGCAATTCGTACATTGTCGTAAACTAATGCGACGATATAAAGTCGGTTGGTAACGTCACTCCAACCAAATGCCAATTTGCAATCCCAGTTTTTGGGGTCCACCTTAGCATTAAACGAAAACTCATTAAACGATTTAGTAGTAATAAAATCAGCGGGCTGCATCCAGTTCCAATCGTTCATATTGCCATCCATTTTCATTTTCGACAGCTTTTCTTCAGGAATATAAACTGCATGAAACTGAGCGAACGTATTCAGGCTCAAAGAAATTATTATTATTATTATTAAAATATACCTCATAGTTTTAATTTCAGTTTGATAATAACTTCAATCACTTATCAGCAACAAAATCCTGCTTCTTGCGATACTTTAATATTCTCCAAATGATTTACAGATATTCATAATTTCGGCATCCCAGATTTAAAAGCTTCAGGTAGTTTGGTCAAGTTAAGCACAGGGAAAATCAGGCCAACTAAATCCAGACTCGATTATTACAGGATAAAAGTAAATGGAATTACCAAAGTGAAGCCTTTAAAATTTTGTCAATGTTGTCCCACGAATTCTTTAAACTAACAGGTGGGTCCAAAACAAATTCTGACACATACTTGGGATCGGAAAAACAAGCACCATCATGAGAGGTATCCCAATGCTTTACTGTGGTTTTGTCGTTATCCAAATCATTAAACTCCAATGCCAAGCTGATGATCTCATTTGCCGAAAGCTTGTGCTTTTTACTTAATTTAATTCCTTTAAGACTACAATTATCCCATATAGGCATAGAGATTTCATATACCGTATAACCAGGCTTCCTCGGATCGCCTAACATTTTCCATCCCCAGCTAAGTTGTGATTTAAGCCAATCCGCTCCCCTATCCACAACTACTTCCCTTCTTTTGTCAACAAAAGGCACTAAAAAATAGTATTGAATAAAGCTTTTATCGTCGTCATAACCTATTGGATAAACAGAAATTCCGAAATTATCATTCAACCAGCCGGCATCTGTTGTTGTAATAACTTTGGAGCTTCTTATATTGTCATAAACTAACGCCATGATGTACAACTTGTTGGTTATATCGCTCCAGCCAACAGCCAGTTTACAGCCGAAATTTTTCTCGTCCACTTTCAAATTTGACGAGAACTCATTCATTGACTTCGTGGTTATATAGTCACCCGGTTGCATCCAGCTCCAATCCCTTAAGTCACCATCCATCTTCATCCCTTGTAACTTCGCTTCCGGAATGTAAACCGCATGAAACTGGGCATGTGTATTAACAGTAAAAAAACAAATACCCGTTATTAAAATATACCTCATCGCTTAGCCTTTAATCTCCATTAAATTGTATATAGACTTTCCAGCAGAAATCCCCAGCTTTTCAAGCAATTTCCTATTTATTTTTATTGGAGTTTTTCGGGCTTCCGTATCAAGAGTATTCTTCAGTCTCTTTTCACTTATTACTCTGCTTACTTTTTTTAGCTGCATATTTAAAAAGTCATCATCTGTTTCAGGGACATTAACAAGCAGAACGGATTGATAATACATGTTTGCCAATAACCAATTTTCTCTCTTTTGCAGGCTCCTGTTAAAATCAGGATCTTTAATCAGTTTGCCCATATCAACCTGATCTTTCCAAAATTCATCTATCAATAATTGCTTGAATGCTTCTTTTCTAAAAGAAAAATTACTTCTAAATTTATTACGCTCATTTTTAGGCATATTAGCTACAAGGCGAATCGTCGTTGCTTCGTTTATTTTTGTATTCCCCAGCGCCCCCAATATTCCATACTTTTCAAAGTCATGCAATGAATCAATTGAGCTCCCTACAACATCAATCTTTTCTATCAGCTTTTTATTAATGGTAATCGGCTGTTTTTGTACCGATTTTACATCCCTCTCCATGAGGTAATAGATCAGTTTCTTCAAATCCCCATGTGCTGAGATAGCCAATCGGCTTTCTGGAGTAAGTTTGTTCAGTTCCAGTTTTAATTGAGCTGCTGTTAATCTCCAATTCCGGGAATATGCTATTAAATCCCGGTCAAAAGAATCTAAAACATCGGGAAGATCTAATTTATCAATGGCCGAAAAATTAAGCTTGACGGCCTCTTTTCCCGGCTGATTGTCATCATAAACCCAAGAGTATTTATTTCTTTGGTCAAAACTGATAATTTGCAGTTCGGATTCATCATTGTGAGCGTACATTGACCGGGGAGTTTTCAACATTTGATCCCGGTAATCAACAAAATTACCGCCATTGTATCCGAGATTGGCTTCTATAATTTTAACTAACGCTTTAACAGTGTCTTTACTTCGATCATTGTCTAATTCAGTGTGCAGAAAATTGGTTAACCATGACCTGTAATTATTTAATTCTAAAATTTTGTTATTATACAGATCTGCGTTATTGGCCAAAATTAAATTTACAATTTTTAAAGCGCGAGTCGACTTGTTTTTGAAAACAGATTGAATGTTAAGCGGCAATACTTTTAGTTGCGCCATTATCTGTTTTTTATAAATTATTTTTCCCAAAAATTCAGCTATCTCGGGATTGTCATCTATTTTTCCGTTGCTTGTTTCTTTGGCAAGTGGTTCTATTTGAAAAGGGATATTGGCAAGTAGTGAATCATTAACTTTCAAATCTTTATTTAACACATATGGATTCAGTGTTGTATCGCCGTTCTCGATGGCTTGTGCAATTTTTAAATTTAGTAGTAATGTATTGGTTGATTTTTGTAGTTGACCGTTAGGAGAACGGCTGATGACTTTGATCAAGTGATAACCGGACTGCGTTTCAAATACCTTAAATGTTCCAATCTTCATATTATTGATACGCTCAAGCAGATCTGCCGTAAATGGAGCCGACCCTGTAGGTAAATTAATGTAGAACCGCAGATTAAGCTTATTCCATTCATCAAATTTGTTGCTGTTCACTAATTCCTGAACACTCGATCCTGAGTTTAACCTGTCGAGAATTTCCTTGGAAACATCTTTACGTGGCAGCGGTACCCAAATGTAATCGATCACATTTGTTGAATCAAAAAGGGCCGTAAATTTACTTTGATCGTAAGCAACATTCTTAAATGACTCGATCCGCTTTATTTTTGCAAATTTTGAAACCAACTCAGTTTTTATGTAAATAAGTTGCTTTTTGTAATCCGCACTTTGATCTATATTATTTTTTCTTGCCAATTGCACTAAAAGACCGGCACTCACATAGTTGTCAATTAACTGTTGCAGGCTCCCCCGGGTGGGCGTTCCCTTGGCTTTTAAAAGTTCCAGTTGTTCTTCGAATTCTTGAAAAGTTACTCTATACTGTCCAACTTCGATGACTACTTGATTGGCCTCTCCTGCATTTTTGTTCGTGTCATATGAACATCTGTTAAAAACAATTCCAATTACAATTAATAAAAAGCTTCGCAAAAATGTTTTTTTAGAAAAACAGTCATTACTAAATTTCATCTTAAAGGTTTTCAATTTCTATATGCTGTAAAATAACTTTTGCTTGCCCTACGCCTGAATATCCCACACCAATTTTGGTGGTATCCCATTGTGTCTTATCGGTAAAAGAGGCAACTTTTTTGTCCAGTTCAACTATTTCCCAAACGTTTTTGATATGAGAAATATGAATATCTGTTCTTGCTGACGAATTATAATTCTTGATGAATATTACCTGGGCATTTTTTGTTACGGTAATCTTATCATTGGCGATTATAAAATTATAATCTGCATTACCTTCTTTGGTATTAACTTTAAAATTCAAATTTGCATCAATGTCCCTGGGTACGCCATCGCTTGCTAATGAAATTTTGAAGTCAGTTTTAAAGCTACCTGTATTATAAATAAATGCCGGTTCAAACATTGGTTTATTTAAACAAATAAAAATGCCCGTTGGCTGTTTAATGATAATGCTATCTTTTGCAGGTAACCAGTAACTATAGGATGTTGATATGTCCAGCTGTGCTGTAAAAAGATTATATACATGCATGGGCGATTCGGGCACCGGACTTAAGTTTTTAATTGATGAAACCAAAATATCGTCGAAATAAGCTCCGGCTTCGCCCATGCTCCAAAAGCCAACTTTACCATCTCCTTCAAGCATTTTACTTTTTTTCTGAAGAACAATCTTGTCGCCTATAAGTACCTTAATAGAGTCGTCTTTAATTCTTAGATTGACTTTATACCAGTAAGACAGCCCTTTTTTGGGATTTATAGCTATGGTAGCTGCTATCGGTGTCTCCTTTCCAGATTGGATTCTATCTATTAGATATTTCCAGCCCGAAGGTCCTTTTATCCACCTGAACAAACTGTAATTGTTTCTGTCGTGAAAATTAAATATGATGCCGGCTCCATTTTCGCTGTTAAATCGAGTTGCTACTTGTATCTCATAATTTTTCCAGAAATCAGTTCCAAACACAATCAAAGCAGGCTTACCGGAACTGCTTTTTGCTCCAATTTCTTCATAGCCATCCAAGGTGGTTTGGTTCCATTGTCCATCTATGATCCACCAGTTCCTACGTCCACGTTTCAAATTTTGTAAATACCCAGCCGATGTTTCCGGTTTCTCTGTGGAGGCGCTAAAATCAGGTTCGTGGAAGTTCTCATTATAGCTGATTTTTTGCTCCCCATTTAAAGATATATTATCAAAATATACGCCTGCTGAAGAGCCGAATCCTACAATATCTCCCGTTGTGAGCGGATTTACTGCGAACCTGAAAATATCATTTCCATTATACTTTATATTGTAAGTGTTATGGTCGCTGCATACAGACAAATCTCGGAATTCGTCATTTATAAGATTTTCATTAAAACTCTTTTGTTGCAGAATTTTTTGATGGCCATTACGGGTTTCTATTAATTTGATAGCACGGCCATCGATCCTAACCTCACAGAAATTGAGTTCATTTTGATAATTAAAACTGACAGACACCGTTTTTCGGGGGAATTTATTGGCCTTGAAAGCTAAACTAAATAGATAACTGGCCCCATAATCCTGATGAATCAGCACTTGGTTGCCTAAATAACCTCCTGTAGAATTTGTAGCATGAAAGAGATTTTTACTTTTGGCGCTTCCATCAACAATTTTCCAGTCAGATTTATTTAAGAAACTAAAATTTTCCGGAATCAGACCTGTCTCAAAATCTTCGGATATGGATGAAACAATTCCTGTCCCTTCAGGAACGTAGGTGGGGTCTGCCGTGATCAACATTTTATCTATCTGTGAACTCGCTTCCCTATTCCAAAGATAAAGGGTATGCTCCCCTCTTTTTATTTTAAATTTGGGGCCCATTACCCAATGCCATTGATTTGTTAAAGGATCCTCTCCTATACCTTCCAATCCTAAATTATCTATGCCTATTTGGAAAGAATTGGTACATACATTATCCCAGAAACATCTTCCCCAAACAGTATAATCCCCATCCTGCTCAACTGCAAATTTATATTTTGCATAACCCTCCTTTCTGAAATGATTGCCGATTGCGATTATACCTTTTTTTTCAGAGGCCCCCTCCATATCGATAATACGTAAAGGCTCCACAACCTTCTCCGCCGATTCTGCCTCTATCCATATCAAGCTCTTCACACCCCCACTTTTCAAAGATGTTCCGATAATAAAGATTACTGCTGTGAAAACTATTACCGCAAGACTGACCCTGCGGGGCCTATTATCAAGTTGTAATTTTAGCATGGTTAAAAGTTGTTAATGAGGAGCAGATAACGAAAATAAACGGTACAAACAACGCAGTTGACAACAGCGATGAAAAACAGCCTTCCCAAAATATGGCAATAAGGCATCCCAATAACCCCAGATAAAACAGTTCCTGCTTGTTGGCTATGTACCTTTTCAAATTAATCCGGAAACAGGACATCAGTATCCACAAAAAACTTGTTAGCCCTAACAACCCGCTTGTAGAGGCTATGAGAAGAAATTGATTATGTTGCTCGGGTTCAGCCGTATTTACTTTCGGAAACCCTTTATAATACATACCAATTTTATCCTGAAAATTACCTAATCCAACCCCCAGAGGGGTAAATTCGGTTAGCAATATCAATGACGCTTGCATTTCAAGATACCTGTTTTTAATGGCCTTTTTATTATTGAATTCCTGATAGAGATCTCCTTTTTGCACATTTAACTTTCGCTCTGCAAAATCAAAGTTTGTAGAAAGCTTCAGATACTTATCGCCAAATTCACGGGTAAATATTTCTGTTTTATTACTCGCTGCTATCATAGCAAGCCTGGTGTAGTAGTTTTCGCTTATTTGTCCTTGCTCATAAATACTACTAAAATCCCTTACTCTGTTGATGTTCTTTTCTGGCATGATCCACCTGTAACTAACGCCGAATACAATCACTACAATTACATAATAAAGCGCAGTTTTCCTGCTATGCAGAATGCTCATCACCAGTAAGGAAATTAATACTGCACAAATGGCACTTCCAGATAATAATACTATGGATGTTAAAACAAGCATTGCTACCGTCCAAACCTTAACAGCAAGTTTCTTTGTTTCCAGTATTTCTATATAAACTAAAGGCGATACCATGCACAGATACGTGCCTAAAACATTTTCATTGATAAAAAGTCCTCTTACCAGGTAGTAGTCGCTTTTTAAGATTATATCCTGAACAAAGGCTATTATAACCAATACTGTAGTTAATATGAAGATGCCATATTTGACTGTCCGGATATTAACAGAGAGAAAGTTATTTATAACGAGCAGGTAAAAAAGAACAAAATATTCAGCCAGTTGAACAAACTCTTTCACCCATTGGCTTAGTGATACAGCATTCATGACCGACAATAAGCCGAACAAGATAAAAAGAAGAATTTCTTTTGGTGGATATTTAACATTGCGCCATTGTCTATAAGCAATGACTTTCACTATCCATACTATGAGTACCAGGCCTATCAACAAATCGGAAACTGAAAAATTTGTTGCCAATAATGGGTGTGATACATCATGAAAAGAGCCGATGGATAGATTAAAACTCAATGGAAAAAAGCAAAAAACAGCTACTAAGCTGTAATCTATCACTTTTTGAACAAATGCACTATTATTACGGGTCATTAGATGATTAAATTATCAGAACGTAATGTTTAACACTAAAATTGACGAAATACTAATCAGCAGGCCCCAGGTCATGCGCTTTACAAGCGCATGACCCATAGTACACTCCTGGCACAACAACACTAACATGCTGTACTTAATCAGCTTATTTAATAATTGCAAATCCAGTTGGGTATTTATCTGGTATAGTCTGCACAGCATGCAATACAACAGTATAGTTGTGGTCAATAAAAAAAGAAAAGCAAAACCCATTTTTCGCCATAAATTATCGATGTACAAAATATATGATTTTGCAAACAAGACCTTTAAAAGGTAAATCAGGATTATAGTTGATAAAAGTACCGTTGGGAGGGAAATTCGGTCCAACAAGGTCACGTGAATATATTTCGCAATATTCGTGTTATCAATTTTATCAAATATTACTATATAAGTTACAGCCGCAAGCCCTGACAAAGACGCCTTGTTCATTCTTTTTAAAATACCGGTTTTGATAACACAGAATGACAGGATTACAACCAAAGGAACGAAGGCGACCAACTCCTTATTATTAAACTGGTTGTATGCCAGCATCCAACATAATAAACAGTAATAAAAAAAAACTTCGAAGATAATTTTAAGAGGTTTTTCAAATCCTTTTGACCTGTAAACAGGTGTGCTTAATTCGAGATGTTGGCTCATGCAATTGGTTGTAAGTTGAGGTAAACGCTGAAAAAAATTAGACGCGATAAAAAATCTTTAGGCGAAGCCTGTTTTCTTAAATTAAGAACCTGGAAATAAATAAATGATCATGCAACGTTCCCGCCCCTGATCAGCGGAACATATAGCAACAGGTTTATCTGGATTGGCTATTTATTCCCGGTCACAAATGTTCATATCAGAACCCTGTGCTGGTAGATTAGTCAAGAAAACTTAATATAATTAAATGTGTAGAAATAAACGCAGAACGTCCCAATAAGCTAAAAAGCTTCGCTAATGGTTGTCACAACAACCGTTTTTAAATTTAGATATTCATGGTAGACTTGGGTAAATATCAACAACACATTCTTAAAGAATGCATATAGAATTAGTTAATATCACAATACAATAATACTCATTAAAACGAGTAAAACAAAAAAACCTTTTTTTTCGCAAGAAAGATACGAATTCAGGAACGGAGCCTTCTCTATCAACTTTTGCCCAAGCTTAATGCCTGGCAGCCCATTAACCCAAAAATGTTTAAATCATGCTACAGTGTTCTGTAAATTAAAAGCAAATAATTGCAGCAGCAAATACTGTTGTAACAAAAAACAAATACCCATTCAGGAATTAAAAGTTCCCTGAATGGGTATCGTAAATTAAAAGCCAAACTACATTTCTCCGGTAATAGTGGGTGGAAATGTAGTTTCAGTTGGTAAATTTTTACCTGGTTTTACGCGCTTTCCGGCAAATTGAACGATTTTTTTAATTTTTAGTTTGGCCATCCGAAGATTTGACATTGTTTCCATAGTGTAAATAATATTGTAGACGGCCTGTAATATCATAACTTATTATATTACTTTTAAAAAAAATACACAACTTAGCCACTCGAATACACGAATGACCTAAAAACACCAACTTATCCCAAATCTATAAATGAAAAAAAAACAACGTGAGTTGCTTAAAGAGATGGCTGCTCATATTTTCGCATGGGCATTATACTTCATTTATGAGAATGCCGCGGTGTTCTTGATTTATCCCAAAAGAGTCTTTCTTGTAAGCTCATGTTTTTACTTTTTATTAAACGCCATTTTCTTTTACGGAAACTATCAGCTCATACTGATAGTTGGGGTTGATAAGTTTAAGTATCTGAAAAGGATTATTATCGTTGTGTGTTTGTGCATTATTTATCTTAATACCAATTACGCTTTGATGATTTTGATTCGCGATATTTCCCTGCCTACCAGTATGTTCACTGCCTCCATTAGAGAGTTCACAATACTAAGGATATTTCGCTTTTTATATATTATCTCCATTAGTTATACATACTGGTTGATTAAAGACAAATTGAAGATGGAAAGGAACTTGTTGTCAGCTGAAAAATCCAGA
Source organism: Mucilaginibacter sp. SJ (assembly GCF_028993635.1). Lineage (NCBI taxonomy): Bacteria > Pseudomonadati > Bacteroidota > Sphingobacteriia > Sphingobacteriales > Sphingobacteriaceae > Mucilaginibacter > Mucilaginibacter sp. SJ. The sequence continues at coordinate 431,080 of NZ_CP118631.1, read as the reverse complement.
TATCTTGAAATTCAGAAAACGGCAGAAATGGAGAAAGAAAAAATCAAATCGGAACTGAACTATCTAAGATTACAAATTAATCCCCACTTTTTATTTAACACGCTGAGTTTGATTTATACAGAGGTCATTAAATATTCAGAGAAAGCTTCTGAAAGTATAATGTTGCTCTCAAACATATTGAGAAATATTCTTGCAAATCCAGACAGCGATGGGAAAGTATGGTTAAAAGATGAAATAGAACATATTACCAATCTTATCAAAATTCACCAATTAAGATTTGATAAAAAAATGTCCATCCAACTGAGCATACCTGAAGACGAACTATCTGCTGATAAAAAAATCATACCCTTTATATTGATTACACTGGTTGAAAATGCATTTAAACACGGCGATTTATTAGATAAACAACATGCGACAGTAATTGATCTTAGTATAAAAGACGAGCAACTGTTTTTTACACTGCATAATAAGAAAAAAAGCAACAATTTATTGCGTCCGGGCTTCGGCATCGGAATGAAGAATATTGAGCAACGTCTTGGCCTTGCCTATTCAAATAAGCATTCTTTGAAAATTATAGATAATACAAATTTTTATTCAGTCATTTTAAGAATCCCCCTGAACCACGATGAATTGTATAATAATTGATGATGAGCAGCATGCTATTGACCTTCTGACGATTTACATTCAAAAGATTGAGCATCTAAAAATAATAGGAACTTTTAATAACCCCATAAACGCAATTAGCTTCATTGAACACAACTCGGTCGATCTGATCTTTTTAGATATTGAAATGCCTGAAATTTCAGGGTTGAAATTTATTAAAATCATTAAAAAAAAGATTCCTATAATTTTAACTTCCGCTTACAAAGAATACGCGTTAGAGGGATTCGAAAACGAGGTACTGGATTACTTGTTAAAACCCATTTCTTTCGAACGCCTGCTGCAATCAGTACAACGAGTAAAGTCTGCAGAAAACGACATAACAAGCATTGTCCAAAATAAATTTATTGTTTTAAAAACAGATTCAAAAAACAAACTGCTTAAAATTGACCTTGCCGACATTATATATATTGAAGGGCTGAAAAACTATCTCTCGGTATTTACAACGCAACAAAGAGTTATATCACTGTTAAACTTAAAGTCATTGGAAGAAAATCTGCCTACTGACTCATTTATAAGGACGCATAAATCATTTATAATCTCGATTGCCAAGGTAAAATTAATTGACGGCAACCAGGTTTTTCTAAACGGGCTTGAGCGAAGTATTCCCATCAGCGACAGTTACAGGAAGAAACTTTTCGAAGTATTCAGAAAAAACCTGATAGAAAACAAATAGCATAATTAATGAAATCATTCTTCATCAATTGTATATGAACTTCGAATTCTTTCCAAATTTAGTGCTGAGGACTCCCGCTTTCCCAATAAATAAATATGAAACAGGAGAAAATAATCTTTCTGAACTTTTCGAAAACACCTACTTAATGGACGCAATTGCTGCCGCGTCTGCCGATTTCTCAAAAACGTGCGAGATGTTAAAAAATGGTGAGATTTCGGATGATAAAAAATTATTAAAAATCCAAATCACGCTTCTTAAGTATTTTAACAGGATGTGCCATCGTGCAACGCCGTTTGGAGCTTTTGCCTCATGTAGCACTTTAAGTTGGGATAAAGTCAGCAACGTTGAGATAGATAGCCATAACACTGCATTTCACATACATCCAGATACCTTGTTTTTATGCCGCATAATTGAGGAGTTTGAGCTTAAATTCAGAACCAGCCTAAGTTATCAATTAAACTCGTCCGTTTATAAAGTGGGAAACGAGTATCGTTATTATTATTACGAAATTAAAAACGAAACAAAAAAGCACCATATCAATTCCGTAGGAGCTACTAAAGAATTAGACTTTATCTATAATTTATGTCAGGATAATTTTGTGTCGTACGAGCAAATCATAATGCTTACCTGTAACTATAGTGATTACGACATCGTGGATGTAACGGAACTCGTTGTCGATTTGATAGATGCTCAACTATTAGTAAGCGTTTTACAGCCGAGGCTTGGTGAACATGATTTTTTATCGCAGATTATTACGGTGCTTGCCGAGCTTAATATTTCTAATCCTATAGAAGAATTAAATGAGCTTATTTCCAAACTCAAAGCCTTTAAACAAGATTTTCCATTTACTAAATCGAAGGGCTTACTAAGCAGTTTTTTAAAGAAAAAAAAGAGAGAATTTGAGAAAATACTAAACAGAGAAATCCAAGGTAATCCGTTTCAGATTAACAGCTACAAACCTTCATTAAAGAATTCTTTAGACGAAAAAATAAAAAATCAGGTACTCGATGCTATCCATGCCTGCCAGGTACTGACAGTTAGCACCGATCCATGGCTTGAGAACATAAAGGAACAGATAAAACACAAATTTGGCACTAAGCCTATATTATTAGCTCATTTATTTGACCCTGACCTTGGAATAACCGACCCTGCTTCAAACGCGATAATAAACTTTAATGACGAAATTTTAAATGAGCTCAACCCTCTTGCTTCTTCTGCTATATCCCGTGAGCGTGAAACTCCGATTAAGGAACTGATCAAACAATTCTTTAATTCCAAATTTGATTCAAACGAGAGCTCTACCTCTTTAACCATCCATGTATCTCCCGATGACCTGAATGAGCTTGCGGAAAAAATAAAGCTCGCCCCCCTGCCCGATACTTTTCCTGTAATGTTCAAACTAATTAATGACGCTACTGCAAATGTTGCGATCGAATCTGCCGGAGGCTATAGCGGTACTACCCTTTTGGGGCGATTCGGTAATGAAAATAACGATATCTTAAATATACTAAAAGAAATAGCTCAGTTCGAAAAAGAAAAAAACAAGTTTCTACAAATTGCATCAGTAACTCACCTACCCGAAACACAAGCCGGTAATGTATTAAGAAACCCAAGTTTACGCGATTTTGAAATACCTTATTTATCAGCATCTAATTTACCTTCAAGGTATCAACTAAAAATCAGCGAATTAGAGGTTCAATATAAAAACAATGCAATATTTCTTTATTCAAAAAAAGGCGGGAAACAGGTATTTCCCAAGATTGATAATGCTCATAATTTCAAAAATAACAGCCTGCCAATTTATAGGCTGCTGTCATCACTTCAAACTCAATTTACCAAGGCAAATTTAAATGTTGTTTTTAAAACGTATTTCAAGGGCACAACCTTCTATCCAAGGATACAATACAAATCTATTGTTCTGCAATCGGCTCAATGGGTATTAAAAGAAGAAAACCTTAAACCATTTCGTAAAATCACAGCAATAGAGCAACAAATAGCATTATTTAACACAAAATGTACATTTTGGGGCATTCCCAAAAAACTATTATGGGTTGAAAGTGACCAGACAATGTTTTTAAACCGGGATGATGAGTATTCTTTTAGTTTACTTTTTAATGGTATGATAAGGAAAAAAGAAATCACTCTTCGTGAATTTCACGAACCGGATGCAGACTATGTTAAAGATAAAGATGGATCGGTCTACAATCACCAGTTTATAACAATAATAAAAAATAATGAGCAACAGCAAGCTACTGAAAAACAGGCAGAGATAAGGAGCATAACCCGATCTTTCCCCCCCGGCTCAGAATGGTGTTATATAAAAATATATTGTTCAGTTTTCTTCAGCGATACGCTTTTATCTGATCTGCTATACCCGCTTTTGAAGAAGTGGAGTGATAATGCAAAAATTGACACTTGGTTTTTTGTCAGGTACAAAGACCCGGATGAACATATCAGGATTAGATTTCGTTTAACAAACCTGCATTTTCTCAGTACTTTATTAGAAGAATTAAACACATGCCTGGCGTCATATCAACAACAAGGATTTATTCCAAGGATCGCCATCGATACATACGAGCGTGAATTGGAAAGGTATAATGTTCCGGATTACTTAGTTATAGAGAAATATTTCGAAATAAGCAGCGATTTTTGCATCCAGGTATTGATGAATAAGGGAATTGAGCATGAAATACCCTTAATGTTACTGAGTATAAAAATGATCGATGAAATTTATGACTTATTTTCTTTGACTACTGAAAAAAAACAAACTTTATCATTAAAAAACAGTCGGGCGTTTCAGGATGAAAAAAATCTTACTCAAGATGAAAAAAACATATTGCAAAAATATTATCATACCAATATAAAAAAAATCAGAATGGTCATAGAAAATGCGCCTGAGCTTCCAATGATCCGCCCTTATTTAAATCTATTTCATGCTTCCAATAGTTTTAAAAGTAAACTATTGGAAGCATTAAAAGTTACAAATGAGGGGTTAATCTCAAGTCTGATTCATATGCATTTTAACAGATTATTTCACGTTCACCAACGAGTTTTCGAAATGATTGGCTACTCTATAATCACAAAATATTATAGATCAAAACTGGGCCCGAGTGATAAAGAATCCAACATGTATGATAAGACTCCTTAATAAGATAGCACATTGCAGAAATGTGCTATCCGACAACCGTTGATATCGAATGTTATCTTTTTATCAACTGGCTATCCTTTGAAGATTTGCATTTAAAATTTTGACAGAAATAGTCTGGTTAAGCAGTTCAATATGTATGTAAAGCTTGCTTGTTCCAGATAATTCTCTAACTGTACCATAAAATCCCTCAAATGGTCCATCCAACACTTTCACTTGATCGCCTTTTTTATAGGTGCTTTCATGGCTGATGTCTGTAGTAATAGATAGCAGTTTTTGAATGAGTATAATTTCGCTGTCTTGAACAATACAGGGCTTATTCCCGATTTTTATAAACTTAACCGCTCCTTTTACAGACAATGACGAATAATTAAATTTCCCCGCATTCGGCCTAATAAATATATAGTTCGGAAATAATGGTTTTTCAGATATTTTCATCCGGTCGCTCCATTTTTTTTCGACTTTCAACAAAGGGAGATAGGTTTCAATTTTTTGGATTTGCAGTGCATCGTGTACCTTTTTTTCAAAATTTGCATAGGTGTACAAAACATGCCACCCTTGGCTATTACTGTGTGTTTCCTCTTTGGATTTCATAGGTATTTTGGTCTGTTCATTTTGTTCAGGTTGATTTACACTCTAATTAGAGAGAAAAATCCCATCAATAAAAAACCAATACACTAAACAGTAATTCTGATACACGAACGGCTACAAATACCAGGGCCGACGTATAAGAAACGGTAAAAAAGAGAGTATTACCAACAAAATGTTGGTAAAGAGGGAATAAGTTTAAATGTTCGGAGGTGGTTAAAGGCTTTTAGAGTTTTTTCTTTGTAAAAAGAATATGACAAGCTCACTCATGATCATTTCAGATGGATACCCGATCCGCGCACGGGCAATAATAAGAAACATAATTTACTGGAAATAATAATCCTATCGGTATTGGCGGTTGTATGCGGTGCGGAAAGCTGGTACGAAATGGAGGAGTTTGGCAAGGAAAAAGAAGACTTTTTAAAACAGTTGCTTCCTCTTGAAAATGGCATACCGAGTCATGATACGATCAATCGCGTTTTTATGATGATCGATGCGGATGTTTTTGAACGCTGTTTCCGCGCCTGGACGGCGGAACTTGGCCAGAGCCTTCAAACAACAGGTACATCTGGCGAAAGGGAACTGATTGCTATCGATGGAAAGAGCGTCTGCAATAGCGCCTGCAAGCATCAGGGATTGGGGCATTACATTTGGTAAGTGCCTGGTCAGGCCGTAATCAGTTGGTACTTGGGCAACAAAAGGTGGCCGACAAGAGTAATGAGATTACTGCCATCCCGGCGTTACTATCTTTATTGAACATTAAGGGGGCAGTAGTCAGCATCGATGCGATGGGCACCCAAAAAGCAATCGCTGAAAAGATTATCGAAAGTCAGGGGGATTATATCCTGGCCCTGAAGCAAAACCATGAAACGCTTTATGACCAGGTAACCAACCAGTTTTACTTCAGGGAAGACAGTTACAGCCAGCATCTGGATAAAGGGCACAGGCGGTCTGAGATCAGAACCTGCAAGGTCCATGAACTTAACTGGATTGACGAAAAGGAAAACTGGAAAGGGATAAATAGTATTATCAAAATCACCTCCGAACGCATAGTTGGGGACAGCCGTACTACACAAAATCGTTATTACATCTCCAGCCTTCAGGCAGACGCTGCCTATTTTAACCAGGCCATCCGCACACATTGGGGAATAGAAAACCAGTTGCACTGGTAACCGGATGCTGGTTTTGCCGAAGATTATAATACCACACGAAATAGCCAGGCTGCACAAAATCTTGCTGTAGTCAGAAAGATAGCTTTAAATGTTCTAAAGGCTGACAAAACCAGCAAAGCCAGCATAAAGGCCAAAAGAAAAATGGCTGGGTGGAATCACAAGTTTCTCCTAACACTTATAGCTAACAAAAATTTCTAATGCGTCGGCCCTGCTACAAATACCTTTTTAAACCGCCATCTCCATAAATTTTACTATTAAAGCGGGCAATTTCCTCAGCACTTAACATAATCACCCATTTGGTTAAAATAGTCCGCATAACTAATACATCACCTGTGTGCTCTATTTAAGATATCTGACCACGCCAGCTATCTTTTTATCTTGGGCAGGTGGTGCCAGCTTTCATTATCGTACTCCTGAGTACACTACGAAATATTATTAAATACTTTGATACTCAACCTAAATGACATACACGATAATAAAACCGATAGGGGCCTTTTCTCGATCCCATCACATCACCAATACCCAATAACCGGGTTTGTATTTAACTTGCCGGCAAAACAGTTATCGTTAAAAAGAAAAATAGGCTGATCGTAATGACGATACAGCCTATTCAAAAAATATAACCTTTTAACAGCGTCACGCTAAATCAAAAAATCAAAAGGAAAATCTTATTCTGCTCTTAAACTTTTTATTGGATTAACAACCGCCGCTTTTATGGATTCAAAACTCACCGTAAACCAAGAGATACATAAGGCTGCAAGGGATGCACCAATGAATGTGAGCCAACTTAACTGGATATGATAGGCAAAGCCATTTAACCAACGAGTAGCAGTATACCACGATACCGGTACGGCTATGCATATGGCAATTAATATGAGTTTGGTCATGTCGACTGATAATAAGTATATGAGATTCGGTACAGATGCCCCCAAAACTTTACGAACACCTATCTCTCGGGTACGCCGTTCGGCCATAAATGCAGATAATCCATATAATCCAAGACACGAAATAAAAATACCAAGTATGGCGAAAAGATTAAATATGTTACCCATTTGGCGTTCGCCTTTGTAAAGATTAGCGAGATCCTGATCAAGAAAATCGAACTTGAACGGGTAGGCCGGATTGAGTTCGTGGCTGATTCTTTCTAAAGCCTGTGTAGTTGCACTTGTATTGCCCGATGTTGTTTTCACCACTATAAAACCGCCACGCTTATTAAAGCGCAAGACCAAAGGCTCAATGGCTTGTTGAACGGGTTTAAAATTAAAGTCTTTTACAACTCCGATGATATTACCTTTGACACCATGAAAGGTCAGCATTTTACCGATAGCCGTATTTACGTTTAAATTCATAACGCTCAACATTTTCTCGTTAACAACATAATTGTTTGAATCCGCGATAAAAGCGCCTGAAAAACTTCGTCCGGCCAATAGTTTCATCCTAAATACATGGATAAAATTTTCACTTACGTCCATACCAGGTATAACTACTTGTGAACGCGGATCTTTGCCATCCCAATTAACGTTAATAGTTCCATCGAGCAAATTAGTAGGCAAGTCGGATGTAATTGCAAAATCACTGGTAAGTGGATTTTGCCTCAATTCATTTTTAAAGGCCTCCTGTTTACTCCATATCTCGCCTTTCATGGGTAAATATAATAGATTAGCCTTTTCAAAACCAGGGTTACGGTCCTTGATAAATTTAAGCTGATTATATATGATCACTGTCCCTACCAACAGTACTATAGAAACCATAAATTGCGTTACCACAAGAGTATTACGGAATAACAAATTACCTCCCATCGCTTTTACATTTCCTTTAAGCACTTTGACCGGGTTAAAACCAGAAAGGAATAAAGCAGGATAACTTCCGGAAATTATCCCCGTTAACAAAGCAATTCCCAAAAGACTTAACCAAAACCGGACGTCACCTACAGGAATAAGCAACTGCTTATCCGATAAACTATTGAATTCGGGAAGAAATAACCAAACAATCCCGAGAGCAAGAAATAAGGACAGAAAAGTTATAAGTATCGACTCGCTTAAAAACTGGAAAATCAGTTGCATACGCAGCGCCCCCACAACCTTCCGCAAGCCAATTTCCTTGGCTCGGCGCGCTGATCGGGCTGTGGCCAAATTCATAAAATTAATACAAGCAACAACAACAATTAAAATTGCGATAATAAAAAATATGTTGACATACTGCGCATTACCATGCCCTGGTAAATCTACCAGCTTTTCAGGTCCTAAATGAATACTTGTAAGGGGCTGTAATTGAAACGTGACTTTCATTTCAGGAACATGGTTATGAAAAATCTGGTTTATCTGCCTTTCGAGCCCTGACAAATTATTAGCAGAAGCAACAAAACCTTTGTCTAATTGTAAGTACGTGTAAAAATTAAAATTGTCCCAGGTATTATCTTTCAAGTCACTATTGTTTCTTGCCAGAGAGACCATCGGCAGAATGAAATCAAACTGCAATTGGGAATTAGCAGGAATATTAGCAAAGACCCCCGTTACAACCACGTTTTCATTGTTATCTTTTCGTAAGATTTTACCGATTGGATTTTCATTTCCAAAGTATTTTGTTGCCATTTCCTGTGTAATCACAACACCATCCACCTGTGATAATGCCGTTGCACGGTCACCCTGCACAAGTGGAAAAGAAAAAATATCCATGAAACTGGGGTCCGCATAAAACACTCGTTTTTCTTCGAACTTTTTATTTTCAGCTTCAAACAGAATAGTAGTGGGTATAGCGCTTAAGCGGGTTGTATTTTTAATAACCGATATCTCGGCCTTTAATCCGGCAGGCATGCCAGCCGAGTTTACCGCTGCTTTAGAACCACTCAAATCACAGGTTATACGATATATTTGTTCTGCATTTTTATGAAACCTGTCATAACTTAATTCATTTTGCACCCAAAGCATAATCAGGATGCTCGATGCCAGGCCTATAGCCAAACCAGCAATATTAATTGCCGAATAGGTCTTATCTTTAATAATATTTCGGTAAGCGAGTTTAAAATATATTTTCAACATAGGTATCAAATTACTTAAATAGGTGATTAGTTTATTTGGAGGTGGCTGCCAATTGTGTTTAGGTACAACATAATACTGCGCGTTTTGCCGGGGCGCTGCATTTTTAATAGAAGTCATTATTTTAGCAAAAAGACGACGACTATCTTCCCTGGATATTTTTTCGTCTACCACCCATTCGTCGAATAAGTACTTTAATAATATAATAGCATTAGGATTTTTTATAAGCAAATCGTTTAACTCCTGCAATTCTTCAACAGTAGCTTCCCCTGTTAATTCCTTAACTATCAATTCAAGAAAACGATCTTCAATGTTCATTTTAATAATTCGAATTAACAATATTAAAACCACGAACGCAATATCATCAAAGTGTTTAAATTTCGTGCCAACAAATTAAATATTTAATAATAAGAAAGTTATATAAATTTAATTAATAAATACTGTTCGGAAACGTTACAGCTGGTGTTCGCTTTCAAGCGACTTTAATAATTGACCTGCTCGGCGGATACATTATCCATGAAAACAGCGTAAGGGCTCTCCATTTCTTCAATCGTGTAATTTTATTTGACGTAAAATATAAACATCAAAATCAGGAGAACTGCGCTACGCAAGACGAGCTTATGGATAAATTATTGAACATGGGTATCGACAAATCTCCTTCAATATATTATGTGCGCTTTGTTTTTCGGGGCAATCGTCTATTATCGGCAGACGATAGCGATACGTGTGCCGAAAGGCCTGTTAGTGCAGCACGTAAAAACCTAAAGGATCAGTTAGCCTTATTTTACCTAACAGTGAACAGTACGACAGTATCAAGCAAGAAGTTGAAAATTGCTTGTCATCGCGTTGTATTTCAAATATAACCATAGTCAAAATGATTTGCTATACAGATTAAAACAGGCGCATTTTTCGGGGCGACCACATGTAACAATTCGCGACAAAACTTAATTAAAAACCTCACAGCCCGTTTTTGTGCAAATTTTGTGCAAATAAAAAAGCCCAACTCGTCCGAGCCAGGCTAATTCATTGATTTTAAAGCTCCCATAACTGGGCTCGAACCATAAGTTACCGAGATAGCTTTCTGTGAAAATAAAATCAACGGGGTTAACAAGTTCATGTCAATTTCATTTCACCTAAAAGGGTTAAAACCGGAATAAGGGGTTCGATTGAGATCCCTCCGGCTCCACTAGAAAAAAACCGAACCTAAAAAGTTCGGTTTTTTTATGCACTTTTTAATAAATTAAGTTGTTGATTTATATTGTGTTACATTTTAAACTTGGTAGATTTTGTAGGCTTTAGGTTCGAATCGCCATGCCTCATAAACTCGAGATGTAACTATAACGTAAAAACCTAATAATCAGATATATGTGATTTTTGATATATTCACATCTGCATAGATTAATCTAATTTTACGGCAGAATAGTGGCAGTTTTCATGTATTAAAAACTGCTACTAATAAAATAAGGTAGTTGCGTAAGGCCAATAGTTACCTATAGTTTTAGATTTGCCCTTCCCTGTTACTAACGGAGGCCCCGGCAACTTGCCCCCTTTTTATCTCCTTGCCATCGGCAACATGGCAGGATGCACATTTGTTTATTCAGATCACTTCACCTGCTTCGGCGGTACCGTTTCCCGTTGGCAGGCCTTTACCATCGGGCCGTATATCAATATCAAAGGGGGGCTATTTCTTCTTTTGTGGCTATTTTCCCGTAGCAAAGCTTTGGGGCCAGTTTTTTTGATCGGATGAAAAGCAGCCCAAAGCCAAATCATCACCCCAATAATGATGATCCCAAAAAAAATGAGGACATGGCTCCGCCTTACTTTTAACTTTTTGAGCATATAAACCTGTTAGAATAGTATGATTGCTATAACCAACGTAATGAAAATATTAAAGGTTTGTGCTATCAGGAAGGCATATAACGGCTTCTTGCTGTTCCTGTTAAACAAATCGGCAAAGTTGGTTTCAAGGCCGATACTGGTAAAAGCCAGTGCAAACCAAAGTCCTTGCAAATTTTTCAAACTATCCTTAACCGTGGCGGCTGCCGCCGGCGACAGGACGAACGAAAACAACAGCGAAGCACCGATAAAGCCCAATACAAACTTCGGAAAACGCTCCCAGATCACTTTTAACGTTGGTTTGGTGTCTTTATCCTGTGCCGATGGGTGTTTGGTATACGTCCAGTAAATGGATATGGCAAATGCAGCTAAACCCAACAGTACGTTTTGCGAAAATTTAACGATGGTGCTGATCTTCAGCGCAACCTCTCCTACTAACGACCCCGACGCAACTACCGCACCGGTAGTATCAATACTGCCGCCCAACCATGCGCCTGTAACTTCCTGCGAAAAGTGAAATTTATGGGCAATGATAGGCATAAAGATCATCATGGGAATCGCCGTGATCAATACCATCGATATCACATAAGAAAGCTTTTTTGAATCACCTTTGATGGCGCCGGCGGTAGCTATGGCTGCAGATACCCCGCAGATGGATACTGCACTCGAAATCATCATGGCTATCTCGTCATCAACCTTAAGCTTTTTGCATACCCAGTAAGCAAAATACCAAACCGAGGTAACTACCACCAGGGCCTGGATCAGGCCTAAAGAACCAGCTTTTAAAATGTCGCCAAAAATAACGCTGGTACCTAAAAGCACCAGGCCTATTTTCACAAACAATTCGGTTGATAGGGATGATTTTAACCACTCCGGCAGTTTAATAAAGTTACTGATCAGCAAGCCTAAAACAAGGCTGAAGATCACCGCTTCGAGGTTAAGCGATTTAGCTTGGCTGCTGCCTGCCAGTACTAAAGCCAAAATAGTAACGAGGTATACCAGCGGGAAACCTAAAGCATAATTTTTAATTGACTTCCCTGTAATTAATGCTCCTATGCCACCAATAATGATAACAAATACAAACTGAATAAGCACTTTTGTAAGATTGGCCGAATCAAGAACGGTACCGGTTAAATCCGCACCAGTTTTCCAGCCGAAGGTTGGTACAGGTAAGAGCAGGCCTGCCAGCGACAGGATAATGATCAAAGAACCTAAAATAACTACTGCCCAGTCTTCGTGCAGGGTTAGTTTAGTAGTGGTGGTTGACATAGTTTTAGTTTTATAGTGTGATAATATGTTATGATTTTATGCTGATGTTAAAAACATCTTTTAATGCTCGTTTGGCCGAATAATAGCCGCACATGCCGTGTACCCCGCCGCCCGGAGGTGTGGATGACGAACAGATATAAATACCCTTTGCTGATGTGCGGTAAGGCGAACGTCTTAAAACAGGCCTGGTAAAAAGCTGACCGATATCTATAACCCCGCCATTAATATCTCCGCCAATATAATTGGGGTTATAGTTTTCCAACTGTCGGGTATTAAAAGTATGCCTGCCAATAATGCGCTCCCGAAAACCGGGGGCAAAACGCTCCACCTGTTTCTCGATGATCTCGGCCATGTCTTTATTTGATCCGTTAGGTACATGGCAATAAGCCCAGGCTGTGTGCTTGCCTTCGGGGGCTCGGCTGTTGTCAAAAAGACTTTGTTGAGCCAACAGAACAAATGGCTTTTCGGGATGATGCCCCTCCCAGATTTGTTGCTCACCGGCGGCAATTTCCTTTAACGTACCGCCGATATGCACTGTTCCGGCTTTCCTCGCGCCTTCAGCCTTAAATGGCACAGCGTCATCGAGTGCCCAATCTACCTTAAAAACACCCATCCCATAATGGTACCGTTCCAGTTGCCACTTATATAGCGATGAAAACTTATGCCCTGCAATTTGCAGCAATTGTTTAGGCGTAATATCAAACAAAACAGCGTTGGCCGATGGAAGTTGATCAAAAGCGGTGATGTAGGTATTGGTTTCTATCTTTCCCCCTATCGAAATAAAATACAATGCCAGTGCATCCGCTATCTTCACAGACCCACCCTTAGGTACCGGCCAGCCTTTCAAATGCCCGTTAGCCATAAGCACCAAAGCAATGGCCGATGTAGCAAGGTTGGTTAAAGGTTGTATGCTATGCGCAGCCATGCCTGCCAAAAGCCCTTTGGCTTCTTCAGTTTTAAACCTTTTGGCTAAATAGGTTGATGAGGTAAGCGCATCCAATCCAAAAACTGCGAGGTCAACCGGATGTTTCGGAAAAGTAAGCGGCCCCAATACATCCGGTGCTAAGCCGGGCCAGGTCTTAACTAAATGTGCTAACAATTTAATGTAGGTATCCCTATCCTCGGCAAGCAAGTCGGCGGTTTCGATGATTGATTTTTTGAGTACTGCGGCAGTCCCATTATCAAAGGGATGCGCCGCGGCAATTTCAGGGGAAATATATTCCAGACCATGCTCATGCAGGGGCAGCGTTTCAAAAAACGGTGATCCCGCGGCCAGCGGATGAATGGCTGAGCAAACGTCATGCTTAAAACCGGGCAGGGTAAGCTCTTCGGTGCGTAAACCGCCGCCTATTTTATCCTTGCCTTCCAGTACTAAAACCGAAAGCCCGTGTTGCTGCAATAATATGCCCGCTGCAAGGCCGTTTGGCCCCGAGCCTACTATCACTGCATCATAATCACGTTTTTCCGGTTTCATAGGTATTTGTTTTAGTATTTGCCCGCTACTAATTTACTGTCAGTAAGCGCGTATTGGCGGTTTACGCGGTCAAGCACAATATACGCATCATTTTTCTTGTCGTCCTTACCGGTCAACACAATGTGCGATCCATCTGCGTCGGCCGCATAATTGAGCACCGCGCGCGCGCGTTTACGTTTATCTTTCAACTCTTCGGGCACTCCACGCTCACGGCGGGTTGATTGTACGGCCCTATCAATGGCTGTTACCTCATTGCGGATATTAGCCTTTGCTTCGGCAGGGATAAATGATTTTGTCCAATTTATTTTCGCCGGCTTTATCGCCGCCGCGGTTACCACGCCTGCCTTTGCGTTTGGTACATTCGGGGAGTTTATCCTGTAAATAGAGCACTTTGTTAACGGTATCAGCATCGTAATAAAATACCCACTTACCACCGACCACGCCCATAATCAATAACAAGCGCTTCAACCCAATCAATATAGCCTAACAGGTTATAAGCAGGGGTTTGAAATTTGTAAATACTTGGCGAAAACCGCGCTATATCATACAAATCGCGGTAATGCAAATGGAACCAGTTAATGGTTACCAGGTTATTCCACCACTCAGCAGTGGTGGGGATGCACATGATAATGAAAAAGATGAAAGCGACACGGAAAGCCACACGCTGTGTGGCAGTCCATTCCTTTTGTGCGCCGGGATCAGCTACGGGGCAGCATGCCGGGTTTTGCTTTCGGGTACAACATTGCCTGCCTGTTCGGTGTCCGGGTTTATTACTGTTGTTGCCATGATTAATATCTTTTAAAGGTTTATTGCTTAAAATTTAAGTGCCTTACTCCTGCCCTGTGCAGTTTCGTGCAGCAGGTACTTTTTGTTGATGTTGTCCAGCTGTACGTAAACAGAATCCTTGTTATGATCAACGCCAGTAAGGATAATAGTGCCGTTTTCAGGTTTGGTATAGTGCAGCGTAAACTGATCTGCTTTGTAATTGCTGTTTCTATTTTTGAGCAGCAAAACCTGTTTTACGGTATCGGCTACGTAGTTGTAATAAGCGCGGCGGTTGTACCATTGAGCTCATATTTGCGGTCTTTATCCCTGCTGCTAATCTTTTCGGTAATAGCTGTATCAGCCTTATATCTTTTCAGTGACCCAATGCTGATGGTATTCCATTTTTCAAAACAAGATCGTTCCAGCGGGCGGTATCGGTTTGCGAGTAGCAATTGGCCTCAAATTCCTTAATTTTATTACATGTTAAATTGATAAGGTAATCAGGTTTATTAGCGATTCCATAGGTTTCGATAGGCTTACAAGTTGACAGAACATAATTTTTCAAATTCATAATTAAAACCACTCACTTTGTTTTACTGATGGGTTTAAGGCCATAAAGCTGATTTTCGACCTTGCTGTCAAGGTTATATATATCTTCATATTTTACGATCTGGCCATCCACAATGGCAGTAGTGATATAAGTGATTCTGATTGGTACAGGCTTTTTAAGTTGAAAAATTTTAATTTCCCGATCCATCAGGGCTCGGTGCATGGATTGTATATCTGTTTTATTTCCGGCTGTAGTCAATAATAACTTGGCAAGTTCTTCTCCCCGCTCAATTCTTATCGCCCCGTTACTCATCGCTCTTTTTTGCTTTGTGAATAAATTCTTATCAGATAAACCTAACAACTCTATACCTGCCTTATTGCCGGGCATGAAATAGATATAACTACCATTTTTTTGATTGCCTGTTTTTTGTTTAAAAAACAGATTATACGGAATCAGTTTGTCTCTCTGGTTAGTTTTGGGATTTACAGTGCCTGTTCCGGTAGCAAAATCTGTAAGTGTGCTTACCATCAAAGGTGTCGGTGTAGCAGGAGCGCCTACAACTATCTTGAAAATATATGTAGTATCCGGCAGTACAAATTTCAATGTGTAAGTAGGGATATTGATCTGGATATAAGTACTATGGTTCATATCAGCCCAACGTAGCCGCTCCATGTTTACGGCGATTTTCCTCACATCGGCCTCCGGCGTTTCATAACAATCCCCTTCATAAAGCCCTTTAATCAAATGTAACTGATGTTGAAATATTGCGTAGTCTTTGTTTACGGGTTGCACTTTTACCACTGCATCCATAAAGGCCGGTTGTTTGAGCGCATTAGTTAATAATTCTTCGCTGTTAAAACCGTTAATGGCTGCCCTATCAATTTTCTCTGCCGGATAATACGGGTTAAGTTTGCCGAAATGCAGGTTATTCATAAAAGCCAGCATAGCGTCGGTGAGGAATATCTCAAACCGGGCCTTTTGCTTATTGCTTACTTTACCGGCTTGTTCGAGTATGGTATGCAATGTAGCGTACTGCAACTCTTTAGGATGGTAATCTTCGTGCCTTAAACCAAATTGCAACACACAATCAATCAGCAGCATGGCAGCCCATGTTTTATTTTGGTCTTTTTGTTCCACTGTCCATACTGGAGCAAAATCTCGTTTTTCATAAAACCGCTTAGTTGAAACAGGAAAGTACAGGCCATTATTCAATGCATTATCATTTAATTGCCCGACGATCTGAGCTGTGACCGAAGTATCAACTGTATTATAACCATTGGCTTTTCCGGATGTATAGTGTTCTGACCTGGCTTTCACAGGCAACAAAAAGATGCACAAAACAAACAACCCAATAACTGTATTTTTAAGGGTGACATCGCTTATTTCAACTGTTTTCATAAGATGAATTTTATAATGTAAAATTGCAATGCCCGGCAGCTTAAATTAGTGACGACGGTCATTTATTCAATTGATTGTAAACATCCGGTACGGTTCAACCATGTATAAATCAATACGGAAAAACAGTCACCGGAATGCTCACCTGTACGGGCACTGAAGTATCGCTCAAGGCCTTGATGTGCGATACCACTACAGGTATACCGCTCACATATTTAATATGCAAAGGACCCGTCAATTATCCGTCATCTTTAATAGTGATATATATCATTTATTTATCTGACGATCAACATCATAAAAAAAATAAAACAACAGCAATTTTGTGCTTAACATAAAACCCGTTAAAGCAGAAGATATGAAAGCATTAGTTTATCATGGCCCGGGCCAAAAATCCTGGGAAGAAAAGCCAAAACCGGTACTGCTGTCAACAAGCGATGCCATTGTAAAAATCCTGAAAACAGCGATTTGCGGTACAGATCTGCACATTATGAAAGGAGATGTTCCTGAAGTTGCCGATGGCAGGATCATCGGGCATGAAGGCGTGGGTGTGATCGAAGAAGTGGGAACCACTGTCAGTAATTTTAAGCCGGGTGACCACGTGATTATATCCTGTATCACGTCTTGCGGTAAATGTACCTACTGTAAAAAGGGCATGTATTCTCACTGTACAGATGGTGGTTGGTTATTAGGACACCTGATTGATGGTACGCAGGCAGAATATGTTCGTATCCCCCACGCCGATAACAGCCTTTTTCTGGTACCCAGCGGTTCTGACGAAGAAGCATTGGTGATGTTAAGTGATATACTACCTACAGGCTTTGAATGCGGCGTATTGAACGGCAAGGTACAACCCGGAGATACCATAGCCATAATAGGTGCCGGTCCAATCGGGATTGCCACTTTACTTACCGCGCAATTTTATACACCTGCGGAAATTATCATGATCGATCAGGATGTTAACCGGCTCGATGTAGCCAGGAAATTCGGCGCAACACAGACTATTAATAGCCGCAATGAAAATACAATTGAAGCGGTAATGAAACTCACCAACCAAACCGGTGTTGATGTGGCAGTAGAAGCTGTCGGTATTCCCGAGACATTCGAGCTATGTGAGGCGATTATCGCCCCCGGCGGCCGTATCGCCAATATTGGCGTTCATGGAAAAAGTGTGTGCTTACACCTGGAAGACCTATGGTCGAAAAACATTACTATCACGACCAGGCTCGTAGACACAGTGACTTCCCCAATGTTGTTAAAAACGATACAATCCAGGAAAATAGCGCCCGCCAAACTAATCACACATCGTTTCAGATTAGACCAGGTGGTGGAAGCATACGATACATTTGGCAACGCAGCCGAGGAGAAAGCGCTGAAAGTTATTTTAAGTTCTTAAACAAGATGTACATACGTGCCGAATAAAACAACATCACAACCGTTAAACCTCGAATAATTATGGAAAAGATATTAGTTACAACAGATCAATCCGTTAATTCCAAAGCGGCTATCCGTTTTGCGATTAAACTGGCCAGCCGGCGTAAGGCGGAATTAACCATCCTTCATGTATACCATCTTTTAAAACCCTTCAAATGGACAGACCACGCTTTTGCGGCGTATACAAATGAATTCAGAAAAAAAACTACAGACGAATTATCATCATTTATTGCAGGCATCTATCGTGATATCGATGAACGCGAAATTAACTACGAATTAGTTTTAGTATCCAATATCGATGTAGTTGCTGGCATCACGGATTATGCCAGCAGGAACAGTTGTTCTTATATCTGCATCAGTACCCGTGGCGCGGGCACTATTGCAAAAATATTCGGTACGCATACCGCAAAATTGATCAGTTGTTCGACTGTACCTGTAATATGCATACCAAGCGGATATCACTTAAAAGAATTGAAACACGTCCTGTATGCCTCGGATATGACCGATTATGAAAACGAATTAAAAGAGGTTGTCGATTTTGCCGGGCCAATTGGTGCCAGTGTCGAGATGGTACATATCTCCTATCCTAATGAATTCGCTTTTGACAAAGAGTTGGCTGAAGCCACCTTACAGAAAAAAAATAGTTATAAAATTAGCCTTCTAAACCTGCAAAGAGACGTCAACAATAATTTACTGGAAGATATAGATCATGCTGTTAAGATCAGCAAACCGTCCCTTTTGGTCTTATTCACCCATCAGTCCAGGTCTATGCTCGAAAAGCTATTTTTCCCTTCCAATGCCACAGAATATTCCTTTTATGGAAAGGTTCCTTTACTCACCTTTAAAAAAAAGGATGGCAAATAATTTTGCCAAGGTCCGCTCCTTGATATATGGATTGCCATTTTGACCTGTAGTGGACTAACGTTAATTGTTTTTGCTACACGCTGCCTGGGTTTAGTATTATTCTAAGTTGTGGCTAACCGCTACAACAGCCAGCCTGTTGCCATTAGTTGTTTTTCAGGGCTACAAAGCTTTCCAGAAAATACACAACCGGAGGAGTTAAACCTGCATCTGGCTCTTTACAGGCCGCTCATCACCCAGTAACACACCCCATTGCTTATAATTTTCGCTACGGTCAAACACTATTTTTAGCATAGATAACACCGGCATCGCCAGGAACATGCCCGAAAGCCCCGCCATGCTCCCGCCAACGATAATGCCAACAATGGAAACAAGCGGATTAATTTTCACCTGCGACCCTACGATACGAGGCATTAAGATATTATTATCCAGAAATTGTACCACTGTGATAGCTCCCAATACAATCAGCACATCTGCAACACTATCTGACGAAGCCAGCGTTAACAGCACCCCCAGAATATTGCCGATCAGGGCGCCCAGGTACGGGATCAGGTTCAGAAAAGCGAAGATAATACCAATGAGCAGTGCATTCTGAATATTGAAAGACCATAATATGCCACCTAAAAGAACAATGATATAGGTAATCTGTATCAGCAGTCCTACAAGATAGCTTTTAACCATTTTTTCAGTTTGCCTTACAGCTTCCTCCACATTCAGATACTCCTCTTTTTTAAACCACATCAGCAGAAATCTTAAAAAAAGATTCCTGTATAGAATGATCAGGTATATATAGATCGGCAATAATCCAATAAATATAACCATGCCAGACAAAGATCCAGCCGCGCCGTTTAAAACTCCGCCTAAAGAACTGAATAACTTTTTGCTTTGCACATTAATGAATTTCACTTGCTCTGCCGGGGAATATCCAAATGAATTGCTAATCCAGATACTTAGGTCATCCAGGTGTTTGGCCACGGTACGTTGAATCTGCGGAAAATCATCTACCAAAGCACCTATCTGACTGGAGAACAACCAGATGATCAGCGCCACAATGACGGTTAATAACAATATTGGCAAAAAAACCGCAATAACCTCCGGTACTTTTAGCTTCCTGAAAAAACGAAACACGGGTAAAAGTACCAGGCTGAAGAAGAACGCCATCAACAAAGGCATAATGATCGTATTTCCAGCTATGATGATGGTTCCTAAAACAAACAGGCCAATTAGTTCTATGGCCCGTTTCACGGTTAACGGAATTTCTTTTACCATGGGAGCAGTTTTACACTTTTGGGAGCGCACTTTTATTTATTACCCAATATAAGCCTTTTATATCGGTTTCCCATTTCGGAATAATAAGTACGTACGATTTCTTCTAACAAATCAAGGATGGTTAAAGCTGGCACAAAGTAAAACAGTATGTAAACGCCGGGGTAATCAATAAAAGAGTATAAGGAATACACCCTGAAAAACCGCAACAAATTTGGCCAGGTAGGTATGAAAGCTACTAATCTTACGGTTTTTCCATATCCCATGGATCAGGACAAATGCACCCAAAGCCGTGCCAACGATAGGCAGGTGGGTGATCAGCAGGTGGATGTGTGTCTGGTTCATGACTTTTATCAAAAGTGATCAACTAATAGCACTGTTTAGATAATAGTAATCAAGCCAATAAATGATCTTAATCATTTATTGGAGAATAATGAACGGATAGCTTTACAGTCTAAAGAATTACACCATGAAGACGATTCTAATGCTCACTGACTTTTCAATAAATGCAAACCACGCCGCAAAAACCGCCGCGAAAGCTCTGAGGAATTTAAATGCAGATATATTGCTTTACAACACTTATTATGACCACCCTATACTTCCTACATATGCCGGTGGGCCCTGGGTGGTAGAAGAGTTCGTTTTTCGTAAAGACGAAAGCGCGGCACAGCTGGGCCAATTGGCTATTCAACTAAAGCATATTATTGCAGACCTAACTACAGAAGGCATTGAACCTAAAATTGATTATCAATTGGTGAAGGTTCACTTGGCAGAAATACAGCGGCGGTTATTCAGGAGAATAACGTTGACCTTGTTGTAATCGGCAGCAGTACAGATAGCTCTTTAGGCCACTTGATCTTCGGCAGAGATACAATGCAGGTGATAGATCATTCGTCCTGCCCCGTATTGATCATCCCGCCAAAAGCGGATTTAGCCCGGCTTAAAAAAGTAACGTTAGCCACGGCTTTCGAACTGGCCGATATCAATGCAATCAATTACTTAACCGGCTTACAAAAACAGTTACACTTTCACCTGGAAATTGTCCATGTATCCGCCATAGAAGAGGAAGGCGCCCCCGTAAAAGAAAAAGCTTTACTTAATCATATTGAAGCAATCAAACAGGATAATATAACCTTTCATTAAATAAGGGGAAAAGACGTGATTAACTCACTGTCACAATACGATAGATCCGGTCTTTATTGGGATGAAAACTGTCGAAACTTGTTTCGTATTGAACAATCAGGAATATGAGCAGGCAGGCTGCAATCCCTATTGCCAAACCGGTGATATTAATGGTAGCATAACTTTTATTGCGTATCAGGTTACGCAAGGCAATTTTGAAGTAATTTTTAAACATAACGTATCGATTTGGCTTCTTAACGGTCCGGCAGGGAGCTGTTTCGTAGTTTAAAATTACAGCTGTAAAATGGGGCTGGCGTTCCAAGTTATAATATGGTCGCTCTTTTTTCAGTTCAAGTTTGTATTCGGCCGGATTTTTACCGGTCATTTGTTTAAAAGTGCGGTTAAAGGTGGTTTTCGAATTAAATCCTGATTCGAAAGCTATGCCGAGCAGGGTCAAATGATCATAAGCCGGATCTTGCATTTTCCGGGCCACATCGGCAACGCGATACTCATTAATGAAATCATTAAAGCTTTTTTTGAGCACCGTATTAATGATCCGGGATAATTCATTGGGATGCAGGTCAAGTTTTTCGGCCAGCGAACGTAAATTAAGTTCCGGATCCTGGTAATACAGGTTGGCTTTCATAACGTTCTTCAGCCAGCTACCCTTTTGCTTTGACTCTCGGGGTAACGCAGCTTTAAAAACCCGCGGAGCAACCAAGTGTAAGCCAACCTCCGGCCTTAAAAAAACGACAGCCGCCATCCGGATGGTCAATATCGCTAGAAAGAGATACAGGGGATAATAAACCTGCTTTCCTAATTGATTATGGTAATAAAAGTGGTTTGTGGCCGCAATGAACATCCAGCATAGCCACAAGATACCAAAACCAATCAGCGAACAATGCAGCCATCTCATTTCGTACCGGTACCGGTCGCCCCCATTAAATTTAATACTCCGGTAAAAGTTTGCTATCTGCTTTTGGGAGGCATAGAGATAAATAATGACGGAAATAAACACAAGCGGTTGAAATGCGGGATTTAGCCGGTAAAAGGTCAGTGTATCATAAGCGGCTTTGCCTGTTTTAATACTATCGTTAATTTCCAATAGCTGAGTGCCCAGTTCGAGCAATAACGGAATAAAATGCAGTAAATCTCTAAATCTGAATTTATACTGCGGCCGGGTTATTTTAAGTACATAAAAGAAAATCAGGGGGCCAAACCCAAGCGAAAATTGCAGCGGTAACCGGCTCCAATAAGGGATATAAGTTGTCAGTTGAATGTCAATAGCTAATATGCGGGCTATGTACAAAACAACAACGATCAAAGCCAGGGCGAAAAACCGGTTAGCGGCGTTGTTTATCCTTTTAGTGAACCATAAAAGCAAAGCAAATGCCATCCCGATGAAAATAGCTCCTAAAAAGGCCAGGTCATAGGCGTTGATATGGAATATATAGGTATTCAATTACTTCAAATTGCTCAATCCCTGTTCCAAATTTGCAATATATTGACATACAAATAATTAACTACATTTTTATATATTTACTGTAACGCAACCGAACATATGGCTGTTCGCTTTTGGGATGGCTTGCCTCCATATAGCCAGTTCATTCAGTCGTGATTTCTTAACTCGGGGAAAATAACTCACCATTCACAAAGCCTTGTCGCAGCAGCAGAAAATAGAATGTAAAGTTTGCTTTAGTTACAATTTATGATTTGCTCTTATTCCAACAGGTGCGAGCACAAACCATTAGGATATTCATCCCCGTAATCAATGTATCATTGTCTGTCAGCCCGCGATCGCATAATCCAAACGCTGCTATTTAAAACTGATAAATATCATCTTTACCATTGATTTCTTGCAGGTAAGGCGGCCTGCAATGGTGGATATATTTGCATGTGCCAACACAATATCCATTTTCAGCATTTCCCACCCGGTCCGAAGAACAGCAGCGGCGTGCGACGACACTTTTTAAGAAAAAAAATCCCAATGATTGTTTTTTTCGCAATGATGCGGAATTTGACTGGCTCTACCCGGAGCATTTGCAGTCGTTATCACAAAAACAATGGACGCCTGTTGCCATCGCCAGAAAGGCCGCCGAATATTTAGCAGTAAAAGGTGCCAAAGTCCTGGATGTCGGTAGCGGCATAGGGAAATTCTGTTTAACTGCAGCGCATTTTTATCCTGATTCTTTTTATTTCGGGGTAGAACAGCGACATGAACTGGTGCATTACGCCCAAACCACACAAAGATACCTGGATATTAATAATGTCAGTTTCATACATGCCAATATCACACAGATTAACTTTCATCAATTTGACCATTTCTATTTCTATAATTCTTTTTTTGAAAATTTAGACCAGGAGAATGCTATTGATGATCATATAGAGACTTCCTACGGCCTCTACGCTTATTATTCACGGTATTTAAAATCGATGCTGAATGATAAACCGTCAGGTACCAGGGTAGTGACCTACCAGAGTTTCGGAGAAGTTATTCCGATAGATTACAGCATGAAAGATCTCGCTTATGATTCCTTACTTCAGTTGTGGGTCAAAGATTAATTACAATTTAACATAAACACTTGTATAACAAACAGTTTCCTTTTTTTTATGTATAGTGATACCATAAGCATTTCTTATTTCCGCAAAGACGCGGCTTTCGATACTTTGTATCCGATACATATCCGGGAACTATCACAAATGCACTGGACTGGCCTGGACATTTCGCTCGAAGCCAGCAATTTCCTCGCAGCCCCAGGGGCCAGAATCCTGGATATTGGCAGCGGTGTTGGTAAATTTTGTATCGCGTCGGGCGTTTATCATCCGGAGGCTACCTTTTACGGCATTGAGCAACGGGAAGAGCTGTTCAATTATGCAGAATCAGCCAAAGCGCAGATCGGTGTACCCAATGTGCAGTTTATGCATGGTAACCTCACTAACCTGGATTATGACCTGTTTGATCATTTTTATTTTTTTAATCCCTTTTATGAAAATATAGAACCAGGCATCCGGATCGATTATAGCGTCAATACCTCGTTTGATCTGTATAATTACTATACTTTGTTCATTTATGAAATGCTGAACAAAAAACCGGCCGGTACCAGACTGGTTACCTTTCATGCACCCGAAAAACAGATTCCGGTTAGTTATCAATTAATGAACAATTCCTATAGCCGGGTGCTCAAAATGTGGATCAAGCAGTAAAGGAGCTGGTTCAACCTTGCGATAGGCATATTGAACTTCAGATTAATAAACGCGGCAAATATTTATCAAAATAATAATTGAACGATAAAAAAATAAAATCAAACACATCATTCATTTAACACAAAACACAATGGAAAAATTTAAAGCGGCAAAAGATTTGATAGATGCCATAGAGAAAGACATGTTCAGCTTTTACGAAAAAGGCAACAAAGCTGCAGGAACCAGGGTTAGAAATGCTATGCAGCAATTAAAAGTTATGGCAACAGATATCCGTAAAGAAATAACAGAAAAGAAAAACAATAAATAAATTAGTTAAGAACTGTTTTGGGAAAATAACCAGGTCAAAGTTGACCTGGTTATTTTATCAGGAACAGCCAGATAAATCATTCTTTTTAATATATGATCGGATTCCCTTTACGTGTTACTTATCAGCAGCAAGATTTTATTTATTATATCATTGCTGCCCCGAGTAAAAAGAACCATACCCTTGAGATTCTTTTAGATGCTAAAAGTTACACCTTTATTCTGAGTTTAAATAAACTATGGATCGAAAAAGACCCGGATAAAGATCGTCCTCTTGATCAGGGGTTGGTGCTGGCTATAAGCAGAGCGGTGACCTTGCGTTACCCTATTTAAGAACAGGATTATAACAGATCAAAGCCTTTATTAACCTGCATAGGATTTTTTTGAGGGATCGGTGTCCGATAAAACTTCATCTGCCCGTTTTAATGCTTTTTCAAATGTGTCCCGGACATTGCCTTTCCCAATTTGAAATAATAAACGCGTCTTTTTTAACGCTCCTGTTACCTGTTCGCTGTTTGCCTCCGACAGGATAAGTTTAGTTCCTTTCTTTTTTATTTCCTGATGGACATCCCTTAATACCCTGATACCGGTTGCATCAATTACGGGTACATTCCCCATCCGGATAATCAATACCCGGGCGGGTTTTTCCAGCACTTTCATCGTGTCTTTAAATTTATAGGCCGCACCAAAGAACAAAGGGCCATTGATCTCAAAAACGTCGACCCCTTTGGGGATAACTGATTGATTAAATTCATCATCAGATAATTGATCCGGAGCCAAAATAGTTTGCTGTACCGAACTGGACTGCATCATTTTGCGCATAAAAAGGAAAGCGGCAACAATTATCCCAATTTCAATAGCTACGGTCAGGTCTACCAATATGGTGAGGCAGAAGGTGATCAACAAAACGGAAGCATCACTTTTTGAGCCTTTAAATACGTCTATAAAATTCCCCAGTTCGCTCATATTCCAGGCTACTACCACCAATATACCTGCAAGTGTTGCCATGGGGATCAACGCTGCCCATTGGCCTATAAAAAGCATAATAAGAAGTAAGGTAATGGCATGTATGATCCCCGCTACGGGTGTACTTCCGCCATTTTTTATATTGGTAGCCGTTCTTGCTATTGCCCCTGTGGCTGGAATGCCCCCTAACACAGATGAACAGATATTGGCCAGTCCCTGTGCAATGAGCTCTGTATTAGACCGGTGATTTCCGCCGGTCATGCCATCTGCCACAACCGCTGATAGTAAAGACTCAATACTGCACAGCAAAGCGATGGTAAAAGCAGGCCTGATCAGTTGCCGGATAGTTTCCAGGCTTACATCTGGCATGACCGGGCGCGGTAAAGCAGCAGTGATCACTCCAAAACGGCTGCCAATAGTTTCTACCGGAAGATGGAAGTACCGGACAACCAGTGTGCTTATGGCAATTGCGATCAGCGAACCGGGAACTTTCCGGGTTACCCTGGGCCACAGCAAAACAACCAGTAAGGTAAAAACCCCGATAAACAAGGCATATAGATTCAGCGAAGACAGGTGCCGGCTATAGCCGATCCATTTACTGATAAAATCAGCAGGGACATTTCCCATTTTCAACCCCAAAAAGTCTTTAACTTCTGAAGAAAAAATGATGACCGCGATCCCGGTGGTAAAACCAATGACCAGCGGATAGGGAATGTATTTGATAGTATTACCCAATTTAGCTACCCCCATAATAATCAAAATGATCCCGGCAATAAATGTGGCAATAACCAATCCGCTGACACCGAACTGCTGAACGATCCCATAAACAACAACGATAAATGCGCCTGTGGGCCCTCCTATCTGCACCTTGCTGCCTCCCAAAGCAGATATAATTACCCCCGCAATGATAGCCGTAAAAATTCCTTTTTCGGGGGATACACCCGAAGCAATGGCAAAAGCTATGGCCAGGGGCAAAGCAACAACACCTACAATTACTCCGGCAACAACATCTTTATAAAATTGTGCAAGAGTGTAACCTTTAAGGGTGTCAATCAGCTTGGGCCTGAACAAATTCATCATTTCGTTCATTATTGAAACCATTTAAATTTATTCCCGTCCACCGGCATTTCAACATCAAGTTCGGGATGATAATGAACCTTGGGAGATAACCAGTAAAGCAATATTACGCGGGAATACCTGAAATTCAACGGCGCAAGCAAGAACAAACCACCGAGAATGGTAGTGAGATATAACCATGGCGAATCGTTATTTTGGGTTATCAGGAAAGTGGCGATCCACAAGATTCCTCCCTCCGCTACATTCATAGCGTAGCTGATATACATCGCCGCATAAAAATAGCCGGGCTCGATCTCGAAGATCATCTGACAATGCGGGCAATTCAGGTTGATCTTGTTGGAACCCAAACGGTATGTTGCTCCTTCGAACATATTGCCCCTGCGGCAGCGCGGGCATTTTGCATGGAGCATCGCCCATGATTTTGATGTTCTTACCATTAATACAAAGCTATGCTTATAATAAAGGCCTGATATGGTATGACATCAGCAAACAAACTGATATTTATCAGTTTTAGACGGCAAGCCCGCGCTTAATATACGCCCTACGGGTTTCTCCGGTCATACAGGGCATACCAGTCAATAACATGGGCTTCATTAAATTTATATATTTGTAATATGAGTTTATCCGGAATTTTTCCAATTGATAAGTGGGAATTCACAACACAATCTGTTCTTAATACACTTTCCGAAGAAGATTATGACTTTTTAATCTCCCGGCAAGGCGCGCAGAAATATCAAAAAGGAGAAATCATCTTCAAAGAAGGCGTTGTACCTTCCGGTATCTATTTTATCCACCAGGGAAAAATAAAAAAATATAAAGTTGACCGGAATGGCCGGGAGCAGATCATATATGTAGCTAATAAAGGCGAATTAATTGGGTATCACGCTATTTTGGCGGAAGAGCGCTGCCCTGATTCTGCAGCTGCATTGGAAGACTGCCTGATCAGTTTTATCCCTAAAGAGGACTTTTTAACCATTCTGGATAAATCACCACTTTTTATGCGGCGCTTATTGAAATCGTTGAGCCATGAATTTAGTGTATTGGCCAATAGTATTTCCGTGATCTCTCAGAGAACAGCATCTGAACGCCTCGCTATTTCACTGATCATTTTGAGAGAAAAATTTAAAGTGGACGGATCAGGTGAAAAAGATGTTATTCTCAATATCTCAAGAATGGACTTGGCCGGCATGGCAGGGATCGCGCAGGAAAATGTGATCCGCCTATTAAAAGAATTTAAAGAGGAAGGCATACTGGAAACCGACGGCCGAAAGATCTGGATCAAAGATCTTAAACAATTGGTTAAAAAATCTAACTACGGATTTGGGAACCCATAGTTAGCACGCTTATCGCCAGTCGTTATTCAAATACATCCCCTTGTCACCTGCCTGCACGCAGGATACAGCGGCCGAATGTTATAGATGGGCATATTGTATTTTCATTAAATAAACACAGGTGGCCGGGGCCCGCCTGGATTCACACAGTTTATTTTACAAACTCCCTTTTAGCCTAACTTTAGGATATTTGAAACAGTTAGTTACCTTTTATTTTTAACTCCAAAGTGGTTACCAATGAATCCGGCTTTACTGTGGCTAAGTCAAGACTGATACCTGTTGAATCCTGATGAAATTTAACTTTTTTACTATGCAGTACCCTGCAATTTGTAATAGTTTGTTTAACAGGCGGTAATTTAATGACAGTATCCCCCGCCGGCATTTTCAGCACGTGGATATATATTTTATCCCCCCTACTTGTGGCTCCGTAAAAATCATCAACAGGTTGAAAAGGTCCCGGACGCGTTTGATATATGCTCTCGCCATTTTTTGTTAACCACTGCCCAACTTCTTTCAGGCGATCCACATGAGCAGGGGGAATAACACCGTCCGAATCCGGCCCAACATTTAATAACATATTTCCACCGCGGTCAACGGTATTAACAAGCATATTTATAATCTTTTTCAGTGGCATCAATCGCTGAGCCTTATTGTATCCCCAACTGGTTTCATTAAGGTTCAAGCATTTTTCCCATGGGAAGGGAATAATAGGTCCTTTAACATCCGCGCCATCTTCGTCGGTCTGGAAATCTCCCACCATTCCTGATCTTGGATTAATGACCACATCCGGGTTGTAGCTACGTACCATAGCATTAAGTTTTAATGGTTCCCAAAACCAGGCAGCGTCGGCATCGGTACCTTTATGCGCCAGCCAGCCGCCATCGTACCACAAAATATCTATTTTGCCGTAATTTTTCATTAGCTCTTCTACCTGCCCATATGTTTGTTTCTTGAGCAAGGCAGCATTGTCAGGAAGCCCCTTGGGGTCGAAATAACCAGGAAAACGCCAATCCAGAGGAGAATAATAAATGCCTACATAGAGGCCAGCTTTACGGCAGGCATCGGTATACTCTTTTACAAAATCACGATGAGCGGCAGTTTCCCAACTATCAAAATGCCGGTAACTTGAAGGGCTGTTCCAAAGAGCAAAGCCATCATGATGGCGGCTAACCATTACCATATACTTCATACCCGCCTCTTTGGCTACTTTAGCCCATTCTGCAGCGCTAAAATGCCTTGGATTAAACTGATCAGCTAACCTGGCATATTCCTCTGCCGGTATCTTTTGATTAAACATGGTCCATTCACCCGTGGCCGGAATAGCGTATAGGCCCCAATGTATAAACATCCCAAATTTCTGATCCTCCCACCATTGCATCTTTTCGGGCGGAAGATTAGAACCTGGGCCCGATACACCCTGCCCTGCACCCTTTAATGCGGGGTACACCTTGCCTTTTTCCATTGATTTTCTTTCTGCGTCGCTCATTTGCTGGCTCTTTACCACAAAAGAATGGCTCAATAGTGTTAGCAGCAAGCAAGCCGCCTTGATTGTTGTTTTTTTGTTAAACATAATTAGGGTTTTCGTACAGTAACAATTCAGCCAAATAGCGATGGTTTAAACCTTTTGTATAATAATAAAATTAACGTTTTTGAGGACGGTTTAATAATAAGGCATACGCCACGCTAAATTAATTAAAGCCAACGACGCAGAATTACCTAAACCAGACTTAATTTTATACAAAAACGACTTTCTATCGGTACCCCTCGGCTCTGCAAAACTCATCACCTCTTATATGTGAGCATTTTCGCCCGGCTACAAATCCAAAAACATTGCCCATCTTCAAGTTGTCAAGCGTAAGAAAATTTATATTGATATATGAGCCTTAGATTACATTACATTTATTAATTTGCCTGGCTCCGATCTGTTCAATATGATTGCTATTATAAATATCATTTTCTGTCTCTCTTTCCTGGTCTTCGCTTACCTTAACCTGAACGATGTCGATCCATGGCTTTGGGTACCGATCTACCTTAGTGCGGCTGTATGTTGCGGGCTGGTAGTTTTTCACCTGGTTTATCCGAGGCTGTACCTATGCTTGATCGCGATATACCTTGTTCACGCAGGCACCATTTATTTTTCTAAAGATGGCGTCCGCGACTGGATAACAAAATATAACAGGCCAAGTTTGGTAGAAACGATGCAGGCAGACAAGCCTTATATAGAAAAAACGAGGGAGTTCTTTGGCTTGCTGATCATTGCCGGCGCATTGCTGATCAATTATATCGCGGCCTGAGCAACATGGATCGGTCAACCCTGATGATTTGAAGATATGTTCACTTATGATATAGAAAAATTTAAGCCTCTGCTTACAGATCTCATTGCAAGACATGTAAGCCCGGATGCCAAAGACTGGCTGCTGGCCCAGGGGAATCACGCTGCATCTGCCGCAGTATTTAACACTGCCTTCGCCGCCTTGCCGCGTAAGACGGGAAAAGCGCCGGTCAATGCCGGTCCTGAAAACGAAGCTGGTTTATCTGCTATCCGTAAAGATTTTTCGATAGCAGGATGGTCGGTTGACAGGCTTGCCAGGGTATGGCTGTTGTTAACACTTGACACCACCGATAAAGATCGTTATCAGCGGAACATCGAGAACTTATTCTTAGCTGCTGAAATGAACGAGTTAGTGGCTTTATATTCGGCTTTGCCTCTGCTTGCTTACGCCCCGATATGGGTGCAACGCTGTACGGAAGGTAACCGCAGTAATCTGGGCGTTGTGCTCGAAGCAATCATGTATCACAACCCCTACCCTGCGGAAAACCTGCCCGAGCCGGCCTGGAACCAAATGGTGCTAAAGGCACTTTTCACCGAAAAAAAGCTGGAACTGATCACAGGATTGGATGAACGTGCCAATACCAGCCTTGCACATACATTGATCGATTACGCGCGAGAGCGCTGGTCAGCCGGCCGAAGTACAGATCCTATGCTTTGGCGATTAGTAAGTCGCTTTATGGATGACACGATACTGCAGGACATCCGGGAAGGATTACCGGGTTTAAGCGAACTTGAAAGGGAAGCAGTGGCATTAGCTATTGCCGAAAGCAGCTTTCAGCCCGCAAAAGAGTTGTTGAAAGTTGGTTCTTTAAAGGTGATGACCGGCGGAAAAACGAGTTGGAACGAATTTATTAACGATACAAAAAATTAATTTTGGGATATGTGTTGCAGCAATTTTGAAAACAGAGAACAAATACCTGGCGAAAAACCAGAGTCATTTGATATAACGGCCGTAAAAGGTATGCGTTTTTTTGACCCACATGTGCATATGACATCCCGTACAACAGATGACTACCAGGCTATGGCTGATGCGGGCGTAGTTGGGCTGATAGAACCGGCTTTCTGGCTGGGACAGCCCCGGACGGGCATTGACAGCTTTCGTGATTATTACAGCAGCCTGGTTGGCTGGGAAAGATTTCGCTCATCGCAGTTTGGTATTAAACATTATTGCACCATAGGGCTTAACTCCCGCGAGGCAAACAATGAAAGCCTTGCAGAACAGGTGATGGAAATACTTCCGCTGTTTGCTTATAAAGAGGGTGTTGTGGGTATCGGTGAAATAGGTTTCGACGATCAAACCGCGGCTGAAGAAAAATATTACCGCTTGCAACTGGAACTGGCCAGGGAAGCCGGCCTGCCGGTACAGGTCCACACGCCGCACCGCGACAAGAAAAACGGCACACGCCGTAGTATGGACATCGCGATAGAACATGGCATCGATCCTTATAAGGTCATCATTGATCATAACAACGAGGAGACCGTTAAAGAGGTCCTTGACCGGGGTTTTTGGGCTGCATTCACGATTTATCCCTTCACCAAAATGGGTAATGAGCGCATGGTTGAAATCGCCAGGCAATATGGCCCGGAGCGGATCATGGTCAATTCAGCTGCTGATTGGGGCATCAGTGATCCCCTGGCTGTGCCGAAAACCGCTGCACTAATGAAAATACGCGGTATCAGTGACAAAGATATCCAATTGATCACCTACGGTAACGCAATTACCGCTTTTGCCCAAAGCGGACAGCTCGATGAAACTGATTTCGCCACGGTGAGGAACGTTGATCAAAGCGTAAAATTTGAAGGTAACAGTATATTGCGAGGCGGCCAACAACCAAGAATCGATAAATCATCTATCATCATTAGCTAATCGTGATCTTCAGGAAACTGTACATTTATCTTCAGCTCATGCGGCCCGCCAATATTATTACTTCGGTCGCTGATATTCTGGCGGGGATCGCTATTGCCAGTGCCGCAGGTACTTTAACGGAAAGAGCCTGGCCAACGGCCCTCCTCCTTTGCCTTTCCACAGCTTGTCTCTACGGCGGCGGTATTGTTTTTAACGATATTTTCGATGTGGAGACTGATAAGATTGAACGGCCTGAAAGGGCCATCCCCTCAGGCAGGGTTAGTTTACCGGAAGCTTCAGTGCTCGGCACGTTGTTGTTAAGCGCAGGTATCCTATTGGCGTTTCTTGTTTCGGCGGCATCGGGTATGCTCGCGGCAGCTATCGCGCTCTGCGCGCTGCTCTACGACAAGTTTGGCAAACATCATCCCTTTTTCGGGCCGCTTAATATGGGGATGTGCCGGGGATTAAACCTGTTGCTCGGAGTCAGCATCATACCGGATGCGCTCAACCATTGGTCAATGTTAGCATTGGTGCCTGTGGTTTACATATTCTCGATCACCCTGACCAGTCGTGGCGAAGTTCATGGCGGCAAAAAGAACAACTTATATATAGCGGCATTTTTGTACGCTGCAGTCATCGCCTTTATCAGCTACTTTTCGTACGTTAATAACCGGCTGCTATGGTCACTGCTTTTCATCTTACCCTTTACCTGGATGATATTCAAACCGTTGCTCATAGCTATAAGAGAGCCAATCGGCAAAAATATTGGTAATGCCGTAAAGGCCGGGGTGATCTCCCTGATATTGATGGACGCTTCCTGGTCCGCCACATTCAGCTCACTTACATTCGCCCTGATGATCGCCTGCCTTTTACCGCTCTCGTTGTGGCTGTCGAAAACCTTTGCAGTCACCTAATTAATTTCAATAACAATAGATCTTCCCCCGATGGAACATTTGCAACAGAACTTCAGCGTAAAATATAGTTATAACGTCTTTTTTACCTCGGCCTTATTCGCAAAGGATAATCCCCTTCTGAACGGTTTTCTGACAAACGCTACTACTTCAGGCGCGTTAAGGAAGATCCTGTTTGTGGTCGATCAGGGGGTTGCCGACGCCCACGAGCATTTATGCTCTGATATCAGTTCTTATTTTCGGGCGCATACTGCTGTTCATCTGGTGCCCGAGATCTTGCTGATACCCGGCGGCGAGTACGTAAAGAATGATGAACGCTATTTTGATATGATCCTCGAAGCGGTAAATAATTACGGTATAGACCGGCATTCATACATCGCCGTAATTGGTGGCGGGGCCGTATTGGATATGGCAGGTTATGCTGCTGCAGTAGCCCACCGGGGAGTAAAGCTTATCCGCATACCAACAACTGTGCTGTCTCAGAACGATTCAGGAATCGGAGTGAAGAACAGCATCAATTATTTTGGGAAAAAGAATTTCCTGGGCACATTCGCACCACCTGCCGCTGTTTTTAATGATGACCAGTTTTTGACCACCCTGACCGACCGAGACTGGCGTTCCGGAATATCCGAAGCTATCAAAGTTGCCCTGATCAAAGACCCTGTTTTTTTCAACTGGATAGAACAGAACGCACCCGCCCTCGTGAGCCGCGACGCGACAGCAATGAATTACCTGATTTGGCGCTGCGCGCAGCTGCACATGCAGCACATTGCCGGCGCCGACCCCTTTGAAAGCGGCTCATCACGCCCTTTGGATTTCGGGCATTGGAGCGCGCACAAACTGGAATATCTTAGCGGTTTCGACGTTCGACATGGTGAAGCAGTAGCCATGGGGATAGCCCTGGATACGGTTTATTCCTGCCTTTGCGGCCGTTTAACCGTTGCGGACAGTGAGCGCGTGGTAAGCCTGATCCAAAACTTAGGTTTTGAAATCAGCCATGGGCTCTTAAAGATCAACGGAGATGACAGCCCATTATTGCAGGGCCTGGAGGAGTTTCGCGAGCATTTAGGCGGGGAGCTCACTATTACGTTACTCAATGCTATTGGCGAAGGTGCCGAGGTGCATGAAATTGATACCGAGCTTTTGAAACAAGCGAGTATTGAACTATACAACCGGCAACTCGAACTTCAGCAAACGCAAATTTAAACAATACAAACATCTGCCCTCATGAAAATAAATGCAGCGCACCTGACCTATTGTACCAATATCCATCCCGCGGAGAACTGGCCGGAAACTTTCGGAGCCCTGAAAAACCATTTCCCGGCAATCAGGGCGGCCCTTGCGGGGAAGGAACGAATGGGTATTGGCCTGCGTCTTTCTAATATGGCCAGCCTCGGTTTGCTGGCAGAGGAAGATAACTTAGCGGAGTTCAAACAATGGCTGTTTGATCATGATGCTTATGTTTTCACGATGAACGGTTTCCCCTATGGCGGTTTCCATAACACCGTAGTTAAGGACGAAGTGCATACGCCGGATTGGACAACAGTTGACCGCGTGGATTATACCTTGCGCCTGTTTCATATATTGGGCGAATTACTTCCTGAAGGTTTGCAGGGAGGGATTTCAACCTCGCCCTTAAGCTATAAACCATGGCATGCGGCCGGTGAGGCCAGGAACAACGCAAGGGCGATCGCCACGGAGAATATTTTAACAGTGGCGGCTGCACTTTTTAAAATACACCGCTCGGCCGGGGTCCTGATGCACCTGGATATCGAGCCCGAGCCGGATGGCTTCCTGGAATCAGGCCGGGAGTTTATAGATTGGTTTGAAAACGACCTGTTGCCGCGTGCTGTTTTAGTGCTGGGAGAACAGTTTGGCCTGTCTTCGGCTAATGCAGAAGCAGCTGTAAAACAACACATTAACCTATGCTATGACGTTTGCCATTTTGCCATCGGCTATGAGGAACATGAGAGCGTTATTGATGAACTGGCCGCGAAAGGTATCCAGGTAGGCAAGATACAAATCAGTGCTGCCTTAAAGGCCCATCTTCCGGTGGATTTGGCAATGAGGGACGAAGTGACCGACGCGCTTGCCAGATTCAACGAGCCAACGTATTTGCACCAGGTGATCGCGAAAACCGCAAATGGAGAATTGATCCGCTATCCCGATTTACCGGAGGCCCTGTCAGATAGCCGGAACCCGGTAGTCAATGAATGGCGTGCTCATTTCCATGTGCCTGTTTTTGTGGAAGATATGGGTGTGGTACAATCAACACAAAACGATATTGTCAGGGTGCTCAACAAATTCAGGAACATTGCTTTTACACAACACCTGGAAGTGGAAACATATACCTGGAGTGTATTACCGGATGAGCTGAAGGCCCCCCTAACACAATCGATCATCCGGGAATTAGATTGGGTTAAAGCGCAGATATCATAAGAAAGAAGACAATTATGAATAAAACGGTAGTTATCGATGTAGTAGGTTTATCTACGTCTCTGATCGGCGAGCATACGCCATTTCTTAAATCTTATATCAAAGACAGGCATCTGACGCATATAACGCCTGTATTGCCTGCTGTTACCACCGCTATGCAGTCCGCCTACGTCACCGGCAAATTTCCTGTTGACAATGGCATTGTAGGTAATGGGTGGTATGACCGCGCGGATTGTGAAGTAAAATTCTGGAAGCAATCAAACAAACTCGTTGAGGGACAGAAAATATGGGAAAAGGCCAAGAGCGAAGATCCATCTTTCACGAGCTCGATAATGTTTTGGTGGTACAATATGTACTCCTCTGCGGATTACTCCGTGACGCCCAGGCCAAACTACCTTGCCGACGGACGAAAAATACCGGATTGTTACTCGGAGCCTGCCGACCTGCGTGACCACCTTCAGGCGAAGTTGGGGCAGTTTCCGCTTTTTCAGTTTTGGGGGCCCGGCGCCAATATCAAATCAAGCCGTTGGATAGCTGACGCTGCAATGGAAACAGATGCGCTGCATGACCCGACGCTAACGCTGATATACCTGCCTCATCTGGACTATTGCCTGCAAAAATTCGGCCCGGATTTACCAATTATTGCCAAAGACCTGAATGATATTGATAAAATTATCGAAGATCTGGTTTCGTTTTACAGGAAAAAAGATGCCGAGATCATTATTCTTTCCGAATATGGTATCTCCCCGGTAGACCGCCCGGTTCATTTAAACCGGGTATTGAGGCAAAACGGCTTGTTAGGCATCAGGATTGAACGTGGACTGGAGATACTTGACCCGGGTGCTTCCAAAGCCTTTGCGGTAGCTGATCACCAACTGGCACATGTCTACATCAACGACGCGAGCGTAACGGCAAAAGTCAAAGCGCTGCTTGAAGCCGTGCCTGGTGTTGAACGGGTGCTTACCCGGGAAGAGCAGGCCGCATATCACATCGACCATCCCCGGGCCGGAGACCTCGTCCTGATCGCTGATGAGAGAAGCTGGTTCACTTATTATTTTTGGCTGGATGATGCGCTTGCCCCGGATTACGCGCGCGTAGTTGACATCCATAAAAAACCGGGTTATGATCCTGTTGAGATGTTTATGAGCTCAAAGCTCCGCGCCGGCTACAAGTTGCTGCGCAAAAAAGCGGGGTTCAGGTACGTAATGGATGTTATTCCACTGGATGCCGCCCTGATTAAAGGCTCTCACGGCCGGGTGGATGTACCGTCAGAATATCAGCCGGTGATCATTACCGATAACCCATTGGAAAAACAGGGCCTGATAGCGACCGACATTCATGATATCATCTGGAGGCACCTGAAAAATTGATTAGGTAGGCTGGCCCTGTATACTGATTGCCGGTTGTTCAAATGATCATCCTGCCATCCGATATGGTCCTTTTTATTAACTGTTCAATATTACAAAAGCAGTTATTCAAAATTCCACCACGCAGCCTGTTTGAGGGGGCTGCCTAAAGTGTAAGGCTCCCCAATACGCGGAACGTTTAGTTCGACACCCAACTCCTTTGCTGCAGGCACAAGCCTTTTTATCGGCTCATTCCAGGGCTGGTTAGCTTCAATAAACTTGGCCCAGTGAATAGGCTGCAGCAAACGGGCTTGCAGGTCAGCAGCAGCCTGTGCGGGTTGCCCTAACCACAGGTGCGTCCATGGCCAGTTGGGGCTATACTGCCCGCATTCCAAAAACGCCAGATCAAATGGCCCGAATTGCTGGCCTATTTGTTTAAAATGCGGACCGTACCCGCTATCGCCACTGTAAAACAGCCTATAAATGCCAATCTGAAAAACGTAAGAGGCCCACAATGTTTTATTCTCGTTCTTATACGTACGATTGCTGCGATGTTGGGCCGGGGTGGCGGTAATCCGAATACCACTGGATAACGTAATCGATTGGTTCCAATTAAGTTCGATAATCTTTTTAGGGTCAAATCCCCAGTATACCAGATCAGAGCCTACTCCCATCGGCACAATGGCCATTTTAA
The DNA here is from genome assembly GCF_028993635.1 of Mucilaginibacter sp. SJ. Lineage (NCBI taxonomy): Bacteria > Pseudomonadati > Bacteroidota > Sphingobacteriia > Sphingobacteriales > Sphingobacteriaceae > Mucilaginibacter > Mucilaginibacter sp. SJ. Next base: position 393,389 of record NZ_CP118631.1, on the reverse strand, counting down.
TACGATTTTTTAACTTTTTCAAAGTCCGATAATCCAGATGATCGTAGTGATCATGAGAAATGATCAGCGCATCTATTTGAGGCATATCATCGGCGTGATAATGCTTTGTACCCGGGAATGCGGTAATCAATCCGGGCACCGGTCCGGCATGATTGCTAAAAACCGGATCAATGAGCATATTAAACTGCCCGCTTTTTATTAGTAAAGATGAATGTCCAAACCAAACGATCGTAGGTGCAGGAGCAGCTAATGAATTCAGATCGGTTTTAATCCACGGAAGTGCATGAGAAGGCCTGATGGTTTCAGGACGTCTGCTCAAAAAAAGAAATTTACGTTTGACCGTAGAATCGGAAAGTTCAGCCAAATTTATAAAAGCTCCATTTTTATAATTTGGTAAAGAATCTAACCGGGTAAGTTCTTCGCCATCCGGATTTTTACCCAGAGATTTAACTACGCCGCAACCGCCGACCGTCAATAATAACAGTGCAGCCAACACAATTCCCAAACACGCTCTTTTCATGCACTAAATGATGAATGTAACGTTAAAAAACAACATTTATTTTATGAATGCGTTATATCTGTCTTCCCGGCCACGGCCACCAAAGGTGTATGGGTTGGATTCAGCGCGATTTGGTCAGAGAATCACATCCGCAACTCATTTAGATCTATATTTGAAATATAATCCCCCCAGGAAAATGATAGCAAGGGCTCCCTTGCTGCCATATTCCCGCAATTTGAGATGGCTGTTCCGAATTTTATTTCAAAAACACAGCAAAAAGAAGGATGTTAAGACCGGTAAGGTCCTGATGCGCGCCGGCCAATATGTGCGAGCTAAGTTGTTGGGCATCGACTGCCGAGTGAAGTTTATCACAGGAGCACGGCAGACTCAGAAACGACTCCGATAACACTTTACTCCACCTCAATTCAACGTAACCGGATCCCAAGGACGTGCTAATCTTCCCGGTTTTTAATTACAAGGTTATCTACGCTGAGATTACCAACATGGAGGTTTCTGATCATAGCTTTTTTAACCATGATTCGGCTAATCATCAAAGCGCCTATAGCAATCGCACCAATAGCCATAGATCCCAATGCCAACACAGCGATTGCTGATGCCCCGGTTGCAGAAGCGCCTATTACCCCGACGCACTTTGTTTTGCCCGTTTCTTTTTCAAAAAGTTTCATATGATTTTTAATAAAGTCTCTCAACTACGTAACACGACTTGCTATAATCATTTGTAATTTCCAATTCACCGGGCGGTTATTATTTAGTTGCGGAATAGCCGGACTATTAGTTGCGGAATAGCCGGACTATGCTATCCTCCTACCGGATCATGGGAAAATATTTCTCCCTGTTTTCAAATAGTATCCAGATAAGCACCGCCCAAAGCACAAGCACCATCGGTAATCCCGAAGATAAAGAAATAACGGTTAACAATATGCCGACCATAACGGGAAAAATGATCACCGCGCCTAAAGCCCTGAAACGGGGAATAATCACCAGGATCCCCCCGATAATTTCGGCAATGCCGATAAGTGGCATCAGCCATTTGATCTGCATAATGGCGCCAAACATGGCCATGGCATTTGGCGGCATGTCTTTAGGTACAGGCATGTAATTTAAAAACTTGTTCAGACCTGCATTGATAAACATCAGCCCGAATAACAGGCATGCAATGAATAGGATTTTCTTTTTCATTTTTTATGTGGTTTAATTGTCTTTTAGTAATTCAATATGGATGGCCTTACACTTTCACCTTTTTCCAGTTCCCTTTTTTAAAGTAATACCAGGAAACCAGGGCTAAAAGTGCCTCGGCTGCAGGCACCGCTGCGATGGCGCCTGCCGAATGCAACCCTAAGCCTTTGGCGAGTAAGTAAGCTAAAGGAACCTGGAAAAGCCAAAAGCACCCAAAATTGATCCATGTAGGCGTTTTGGTGTCGCCTGCCCCGTTTAAGGCCTGGCTCATGACCATGGCTATAGCATAAAAAATAAATCCGGAACCGATAATCCGGAGTGCCGTACTGCCAAAGTTCAAAATAACGGGTTCGGTTGTAAATATGCTGACGATGGGACGGGCAAAGAACAGGAACAGCAGCATGACGAAACTCATCAATACAGCATTATATCGCGCCGTAAGCAGCACGCTTTGAGCTGCCCGGTCAACATGGCCTGCACCTAAGTTTTGCCCTACCAGGGTTGCCGCAGCATTACTTAACCCCCAGCATGGTAAAATAAAGAAAACAAAATTCCGGAAAGCGATCTGGTAGCCGGCAGAAGCTGCTGTACCGCCGGTTTCAGCAACCAGCCGCGTAAGTATGATCCAGCTGCCGCTTGCAATGATAAATTGAAAAGTCGCCGGCCAGGCAACAGCGATGATAGTCTTTACAATAGCCGGATCCCAATTAAAGTCAGCACCGCGAAACTTGAGAATACCGCTTCCTTTAAACAGATGGTATACCTGGAAGGTCACCCCGCAGCTCCTTCCAATCACGGTAGCCATGGCAGCGCCCTTCAACCCAAAAAAGTGGATGAAAACCGGGCAGAGAATAATGTTGATGATGCTTGCAATCCAAAGACTTTTCATCGCCATAGCTGCATCACCCGCACCCCGAAAAATCCCATTGATCAGAAACAACAGGATAATAACAAGACTGCTGCCCAGCATGATCCGGGTAAAAATAGCTCCGTCCCTCACCACTTCTTCGCTTGCACCCATTAACTTTAAGATCTCAGGTGCATATAAAACACCAGCCATACTTACTATTATAGTTGTGATCAGACAGATTACCAGCGCCTGGGCTCCTGCATGTGCCGCGGCTTCCGGTTTCTTTTCACCAATCCTTCGCGCTACGATTGCCGTTGCCGCGGTGCTTAAACCAATAGCGATGGAATAGACAATGGTGATCACCGACTCAGTTAAACCTACCGTGGCTATAGCGTTTTGCCCAAGTTTACCTACAAAGAACATATCTACCACCGCAAAAACGCTTTCAAGGCTTAATTCCAGGATCATTGGGATAGCCAGTAAAAAGATGGCCTTCGGAATACTGCCTTGCGTATAGTCCTGCTGCTCGCCATTAAGAGAAAGCTTAATGGCGTTCCAAAGCTTTGAGCTTGTGATCTGTATTGTACTCATCGTTATTTGCTTGTTTAAAAATTTTGTACGGTTGCCGGTTTACTTTGTTGTTTTTCGTAACCCGATCCCTATTGATCATAAACTTCATCAACGATACAAAGATGGGATACACGCCGGTGTTTCGCAGTGTGCAAAAGCGACAATCCCGGGGGTAATTCGCGACAACATTATTTCCACTACGCGTCTGCTTCGCTCATAATCTCCACATACCCTGCGGTTCCATGCACACGAATGCGTTGACCGTCTTTAATCAGCTTGGTCGCGTTTTCCACGCCAACAACCGCCGGCAAACCGTACTCACGGGCTATTACAGCGCCGTGTGTCATTAGTCCGCCAACTTCCGTAACCACACCCTTGATGGCTAAGAATAAAGGGGTCCAACTTGGGTCGGTAAAGGTTGTAACCAGGATATCGCCATCTTCCAGATCAGCACCCTCCACGTTTAGCACCACGCGTGCGCGCCCTTCAACTATGCCGGAAGAAACAGCGAGACCCGCCAGGGCTCCTGCAGGGATATTTTCACGTCTGTAATGACCTGTTATTACCTCACCTTCAGAAGTAATAACTCGCGGCGGCGTCAGCTTTTCATAAAATTGATATTCCGCTTTTCGCTGGTCAATAAGCTGGTAATCTACTTTTCCGGTACGCGCCGCCTCCTGCAGCTCTTCAAAATAAAGATAATAACTATCTTTTTCATCATGAAGCACACCGGCTTTTACAAGGCGTTCGGCTTCCTGAAGCAAAGCCTGCTTATAGATAAAGTATCTGCTCACAATATCGTATTTCGGATATTCGCGATAGCCGATAAAATTCCGCAACAGGTCAATCATCTGCTTAGTTTCCCGGGCTTTTTCTTCTCCGGCGGGCAATTGTTTTAGTCGCGACATTAAGCCTTGTTCTTTTTCTAAGGCTGCCTGCCGCCCGTGTTCAAACCTTCGGATGCCCTCCCCCGGTTCGAGGTTTTTGATATTACTCAGGATCATCGGAACCAGCGCAACCGGATTTTCACTCCATCGTGTGCGGGTAATATCGATCTCACCGGCACAACGCATGCCATATTTGTTAAGATAAGCGACGAGGGCGTTTCGCACCTGCCATCCACCATCCAACTGACATAACCCATTTAGCAAGTTATCCTGTTTGGCTTCCTGCAGATATGCGATGACCTCCGAATAAGGACGGATCACATCTGCCAGGTTCAAAAGTTCAAGGCCCATTTCTGAAGTAATGTTATTTGGCACAGAAAGCGAAAGAATATCAGCTGCGTTGATTTCACCAAGCCACTCTTCCATCTTTTCATTGATCCAGGCCGAAGCATGGATGGCTGCCATGATCACGTTCAGATTTTTCTTTTCTAAAGACAGCTGCCTCCGTTGCTGCATATCGTCCAGGATGTAATCAAATACATCGGGGCCTGTTTTTGCCCGGATGTTATCTTTCAATGCTGATACCGACCTTTCACTGCCGCTGATGAGATCGGTCACAATCCCGGCATCGGCTCCCGCTTCCGCAAGTATATCCGCCGCCGACATTCCGTGATGGCCCTTAACCTGTCCGGGGATGTTGGCGCCAGGGTCCTCTTTTACAAAGTTTCGATCGATTACAGTCATCAGGGCATCTTTTATCAACGGATCTGAATGCCCTAACACATTCAACAGATTTTCCCTGCCCGCCGGCGAAGCGAGGCCCTTCGAGATATCAACAAATAACCTTCCGCCAGCCATTTTGAATATCGCACGGTTTCCGGTTAACATCCAAACGGATATGCCGAGTGGTTTAAATGCATCAGTCATCATTTGTTGATGCCCTACAGATACATAAACCCGGTTCTCCTGGTCGTCTGCCGCTGGCACAGGATATAATGTGGTGATCGGCCGGCTTTGTACAACATAGAATTTATCGTCACTTAAACACCATTCAATATCCTGGGGATGGCCGAAATGTGCCTCGATCATCCTGCCGGTTTGTTCGAGTTGTAAAATTTGTCCGTCAGTTAATGCTTGCATGCGTTGTTGCTCCGGCCCTATCTCTTTTTGCTCAGTACCGCCATTTTTAATGATCTCAATAGCGATCCTTTTCTCCGAAATCTTCTTTTCAATAATTCTTGAAGCACGGACCTGGTAATTATCGGCGTTAACCAAACCAGAAACAAGCGCTTCCCCCAAACCAAAGCTTGCATCTATCGAGCTCACTGTCCTGTTACCATTAACCGGATGGGCTGTAAATAGCACGCCGGCTACCTTTGCAGCTACCATTTGCTGTACAATAACAGCCAGGTAAACCTTGCGGTGATCAAAGCCATTCTGAAGCCGATAGATTATGGCACGTTCCGTAAAAAGAGATGCCCAACATTTGCTGATGTGTTTTAAAATAGCGGCTTCGCCGATAACGTTTAGGTAGGTATCCTGTTGTCCGGCGAAAGATGCGGTAGCTAAGTCCTCCGCTGTCGCACTTGAACGAACCGCATAAGCGTAATCGCTACCATATTGATCTATATGCGCAACGATCTGGCTTTTCAGTTCCTGAGAAAGAGCTATCGATTCTATCAGCGTTTTGATCTTTTTGCTTATTTCATGGATCTCGTTCCTTTGGTTTTCGGTTAGCAATGCTAACTGCTCCAGCAGTGAATTAAACTCCTGGTCGTTCCCAACAGTGTCTTTAAAAGCTTCAGTGGTTATACAAAAACCGCCAGGCACATTAAGTGCCTGAATCTTGTATAATTCTGCCAGATTTGCCCCCTTGCCCCCGATTAACCTATTAAACGTTTTATCGGCCTTTTTTAAATCAACAATGTATAAACTTCTGTTTTTCATCATGCTTCACTTGTCTTTAAATTGATCGACTGTTTCACTCATAATCCCTATCGATCCTTCCAAAAATTTTTCGATGATTTTTAGTTCCTCTTCAGTGAAGGAACCGATCAATTGCTCCGAATGGCTGCGGTAATCCTTGTAAAGCGGAGCCAGGAGCTGCATTATCTTTTCAGTATCCGGCACTACCAGTACTTTTCGTCTGTCCGTTTTCGCAAATTCTCTTTTGACCAGATCTTTTTTCTCAAACCGGTCAATCAAACCTGTAACAGCGCCGCTGGTAAGGCCGGTTACTTCCATAAGCTCCCCGGCAGTCATGGCCCCTTTCACCAGGAAAAAGCCCAGGTATTTCTGATCGGTACCTGATAGCCCGGCTTTTCGCGCAATATTTTCATGCATTTGAATGGATGTATAAGCATACAACTGGCTTAGTTTTCTTATCCGGGTAATAGCTTCGCTTTTCACAATATCTTTATAACTTTGATTATCTTAGCTACAAAGATAATTTTATTTTATTAATTGAAAGAAGTAATTTAGAAATCGGTGAATATAATTACGTTGTTTCCGCCTCCCGACCTTGACGAATATGTCACTGGTATACTGATCATTGAAAGCAAAACCTTCAGAGGCTGTTTAAATTTGATTTACCAGAAATGTTATAAGGGAGTTTAACGGTCAGAATCTATAGATTTTAACATTATTTCATCCAAATGCAGCCACTAATTAAGCCGGAAAACCTATAATGATATCTTATAGCATTTTTAAATTACCGTTTTTAAACAGCCTCTAAGTGCTGATTTTATTTTGCCGCTTTATGCCAATGGCTGCCCTACAACGGTGTTTCAATCGGCAGTGGGAAAGCGTTCTGGATCGGATACCGGATATCTCAACCTCTATGGACAAACAATCCAACCGGAAACGCTCATGATCAGGCAGCCTTTTACGTTGATTGCCTTTTTTATGCGCCCACATATCATCCAGAGTTTATTTGGTGTAAGTGCCCGTGAATTAACCGATAGCTATCTCGACTTAAGCGAGATCTCACATTTTTATCGCCATATTATTGATACTAAGTTTTTTCATTTGAATCAGGGCCACTTTCCCTTTTCCTTCTGTAATATGGTAAAACTGGTTTACCTGCAAATTACGAAACCGTTGAACGGTATGGCTGCCAGCCCACATTATTTCAAGCTCTTCGATAAGCCCGGCATTCCCGACCCCTATTTCCGCCTGTATGGGCGATGAACCAAAACTACCGCCCGAGTTTAGGTCGTGGTAAACGCTTCTTTTAATACCATTGTCAACAAATGTTATTTTTAACCGACTGCCAATGGCAAGCTTATTACATTTCACCCCTTCTGCCTTTATACTTATCCAGTTATTATCGTTCTGACCAGGGTTTACGTACAAGGCGCTGGCATAGGCATCGCCGGCGTAAGCCCCGCCCATTTCGATAAAAATGTCCTGTAAACCACGGTTCCTGAAATCTGCAAACGCGACACCGTGGCCTTTTTGCAGGTTCCCCGTCCCGGAGACGCCTGTAATGTCCTCAAACCGCTGCCCCTCCACGTTCCTGAACATCTTATTGGGTATAAGGGAGCCAAAATCGGGGTTGCCTGTGCCAAAATATAAGTCGGGAAAGCCGTCATTATCAATATCACCAAAATTTGCGCCCATGCTGAACACTACTTTATCAAGACCCGTTTGTTTGGAAACATCGGTAAAAGTGCCGTTATGGTTATTTTTATACAGGTAAATGTTTCCCGCATTGGGTATGGGCTTTTCGAGCGCTTCAGCAGCCGAATAATATCCCAGCGGGGCCTCAAATTTGTAATCTGCAATCAGGATATCCGGCCAGCCATCATTGTTGTAATCAAAAAACCAGGTAGTAAAAGTACTGTTGCTATTTGCCAGGATCCCCGATTGTTTTGTAACGTCTTCAAAGTCGGGGGTATTTCCGCTGTTACCTTTATTTTTTAACAGATATTTGCGCCCGTCCATTGTTGAAATAAAAATATCCGGCCATCCGTCATGGTTAAAATCTGCCGATGTAACTCCTTTTACGTATGACATTACATCGCAATGTGATTGATGGCCAACCTCAGTAAAGGTATTGTCCCGGTTATTTATATAAAGCATACTCCGGTGGATATTGATGCTGTCGCCGTTGTTAAAACCCTCCGCTCCTACAAATACATCGAGCCATCCATCATTATTAAAATCAGCCCAGACTGCCGCCTGGGTAGGGTGATAAAAAAGTAGCCCGGAAGGTATCGTCACATCGGAGAATGTGCCATCGCCATTGTTGCGCAGCAGGGAGGCTGGCTGGTTGCCAAAACCGTTTTTTTTCCATGCACCCCGCAGTACAAAAATGTCCATCTTCCCATCGTTGTTGTAATCAGTTTGCTGAATATTCAGCCCACCGGTAAACTTCCGCAACCCGCTTGTTTCAGACTTGTCAATAAATGTTCCGTCCTGGTTATTTTGAAAATAATGCATGTGATCATCAAGCTCCGTTCCTGAGGTTACTATGTCAAGGTAACCGTCGTTATTGAAATCATCCGCTATAACGCCACCCGCCCTGCTTTTTAGTTTAATACCAACATCGGCAGCCATATCGGTAAACGGCTTTATTTTTGTCGCGGATGTTTTATTGAGATATGGAATTAAAAACGGCTTGGGCACACTATCGGGGTAATGCCTCAGTGTCATGTAAGCGATATTGAGCATCCAGCGTGATTCCAGGTCGGCCGGATGCTTCTTCAAAATGCTTTCATAAACTGCAATAGCATGTCGCGAACCGGTTTGATTTACATGAATCGCGTTATCCCTTATTGGGTAGGTACATGACATCCGGTTGTGGTTCAACATACAATTAGTTCGCTCGCCTAACCTCATGTAGGCCAGTGCCATATCCGGTTCAAATAAATCACGTTTTGAGCTATCGGTCCCCCTCACCATCTTTTCGTAGATGGCAATAGCCTGTGTTTCGTCACCGGTTTCCAATAAAAGCTTAGCCTTGGTATTTAAAAGATAAAAATCATTTTCCCTGCCCGGTAGCTTCAGTAAACTATCGCATTGCGCCACCTTCGCTTCGGGACAAAACGGATTGCGGCTGTTGTAATCCTTTTGGTTCAGACCGGCAATGATCCGGATCATTTTACCCTCGGATGATTCGCGGCATGACGTAATAAATGACATGGCAAGTATCAAAAGCAAAAATTTTGCATAAATATTTAATGACGTTTTTCCGCGGGCCAAACTCAAAGCAAAATTGACAATTACATTCTTCGGCATTTCGTTCTGTAAAATTAGCTACACATTATTCTTTCTTAAGACCCTGATCAATATTGAAGGTGTTATATTTTGAATACCACAAACGGATTATTAAAGCTTAATTTCCCTACACCGGCCATCGTTAGATACAATCTTAACTTTCTGCACGTCCGGGCTTATTTTCAGAAACCTTGCCGATTGTGATAAAAAAGACGAGCCATAATAAAACTCCTGCCGGGTAACCGAACCATCTTTTGCAGATACTTCCGCATAGGCATCCTGCCGCCCGATCTTTATGGTTTTTCCCGGTGCGTTGAGCTTTAACAACTTCAAATTGCCGTTATGCTCGCTGGCCGCGAGGTAGTAACGGCTATCTTTCCCCTTAAGTTTTACAAGGGCTTTCCCATCGCCGGGAAAGCAGATCCCGCTTTGCAAAATCGTTAATGGCTTAAATCTCCCTTTACCATCGCCTTTTAAAAGCAATCCGTTTAAGGCATCGTACCGGCCTACTGAAACATTTGTGCCGTGATCATTCCCGTTAATGGCTACGTCTAAATTGCCATCACCATCAAAATCATCCACTACCATTCCGTTAATGGCAGAAACCTGCGCGTAATTTGGCAGAGGGTACATTTTAAATTTCCCGTTTCCTAAATTTTCGAGATAGCATGAAGTAAGCGTATTGGCTTTTAACCGCAAGGCCTTTTTCAGTTGTTCGGGCGATAACAAATCCTGCAACGTTGCGTGGCCAAAGGATCTGTAATTAACAAACTTTTTCCGGAGACTGACCATTTGCTTAATAGCATCGTCGCGAACAAAAGATGGAAATTCACGTTTCACCCCGTCAGTGTCGGGGAGAAATAGGGATGGAAAGGCATCAGTGGTTTTACGTTTATCAAAATCGCCTGCCGTGATATATACGGGCTCTTTATCGCTGGCTTTGAAAAAACTATTCTTTCCCAGGTTGCCAACAATATAGTCTATCTTACCACAATGCCTGAAATCGCCGGCCACGATAGAATTCCACCAGCCGATCTTATCAGCAATACCAGACGCTGCTGTGGAGTTAACGAATTTGCCTCCAACGTTTTTAATAAAGGTAATGGGCATCCATTCACCCGCTATAACAAGATCCGGCCAACCGTCATTATCATAATCTGTAACCAGGGCATCACAGGTTAGCCCCAGATTTTTTAAGCAAGGGGCAACTGATGCCGTTACATCTGTAAATTGCAGCTTCCCGGGTTTACTGTCGTTTCGTAAAATAAAACTGGATACCGGGTTGGGATAATGCCAGGGATCAACCCGACCGGTCACCAGCAAATCGAGCTTGCCATCCTTATTATAATCGAACGCTCTGACACATAGCTTACTTGTAAAATTGCCGGGCAAGGCACCTTTTTGTTCGCTGAAATGCCCGCGGCCATCGTTGAGGTAGATGCGGTCTGCATAATTTTTTGAACCCGGCGCGCTTTCATATCCCCCGTTGGCCATATACAGATCTGGCTTCCCATCGCCATCGGCATCAAAGAACAATAAACTTTCATCCTTATAATTTGCGCTATCCGGTTTTCCATCAATTAAATTTCGCTGATTAAATTTACCATTAGCCTGCTGCAGGAAAACCTGGGCGGGAAATTTCTTGTTACCACCAATAGCAATATCATCAAGCCCGTTGCCATCAACATCTTCGGCTGCAAGCGCCGGAGCATACGCCGAAAATTTGTGAGGCAATAATTTCTGAATGATAAAATCCGGAAAATCATCCTCCTTGTGCCTGTAACTAATACCTGCCGTGCCTGTAACTTCAGTAAACAGTGCCCCCCTGTTTTTTTGGGGTATAACCCAACTATAAGGCTGACGCGCATCATTGATATTTACTTTCAGCGTTTGGTTAGCGCTTACATTTTTTAATACCTGCTTATAATTATTCGGCCATCTCACCACTACAGAATCGAGCTTATTGACTTTGCCGAGGCCAAAGTGTGCGACGTTTTGGATAGAAGATAAATATCCACGATAAGGATTGTTCTCGTATACCTGGTGTTGCTTGCCTGCATAATAGATATCTACCCAGGCACCAATGCCATCCCTGTTAAAGTTGTTGCCATTCAATTTTACCTGCAGATAATTTGATGGTTTGGAAGTAAGTACCCGGCTATTATTCTTATAGATAAGCGCTTCGTCATTGATGTTATTGATCACCATATCCATTGCCCCGTCATTGTCCAGATCAGCATAAGCGGCACCGTTTGAAAAGGTCGGTAAATCCAATCCCCATTGGCTGGAAACATCACCAAAGTTTAGGTCGCCATTATTTTGAAAAGCATAATTATGGATCTTGACCGTGGGAATCTGATCAATAACAGTTTTTTTTGAGGCTGTGGAATAAGGATTATTTCGGTAAACGATAAAGTCGTGATCAGTAACATCCTTCGGAAATCCATTGGTTACAATGATATCGCGGTAACCATCATTGTTGAAATCTGTTATCAAAGGAGTCCAGCTCCAGTCGGTCTCTGTAACTCCGCTCAAGAACCCGGTTTCACTGAATACGGGGGTCTTGATAGAATCATTCTGGCCTAATCCCGGCCCCTGGTTTATCTGCAAGGTGTTACGTGCATATTGATATTGGTATGCATAATGATTAAATAACTCGTACGACTGGTAGCTTTCCGGCATCGACATCATTTTTTTCCGGTAATTATCCGGTGGTGACATGTCCAGTTCAAATACATCGGCCAAACCATCGTTATTCAAATCTTCAATGTCCTGCCCCATCGAGTTCATCGAAGTATGCTTAAAGTATTCTTTAGATCTATTGGTGAATGTACCATCACCGTTATTGATGTAGAGGATATTGGGCGATATAAAATCATTGGTAACATAAATATCCTTCCAGCCGTCTTTGTTTATATCCACAATGGTTGCCGCGTGCCCATAGCCTTCAATGGATACACCGGCTTTTTTGGATACATCGCTAAACACCGGGTGTTTAAGCTGGGCATCCCATTTGCTTTCATATAACCTCCCCGTACTCTTACCGCTGCCGTCCGCAATTATCGGGCGAAACTGGTTTGCGTAATAGCCGTCCCCCGGCCTGTTAACTGTAAGATACATATCCAGTTTGCCATCATTATTGAAATCAAAAAAGGTTGCCATGGTAGAATATGCGTGTATATTAAGGCCATATTCTTTGCCTTCTTCCTTAAAGTGCGGCACCCCCTCTTTATCTGCCCCCTGGTTTATGTAAAGCAAATTTTGCCTTTTAACGCTATCCTGCAGCAGCGAATTGCACACATAAATATCCTGAAGGCCATCATTATTTATATCGATAACGGCAACCCCTCTGCCCCATTTTCCTAAACCATTAACTCCGGCTTTATCTGTAATATCATCAAATTTAAAGTCGCCGCGATTTAAGTACAGCTTATTTGATACCATGTTACCCGAAAAGTAAATATCCTGCAAGCCATCGTTATTGAAATCGCCTATGCCAACTCCGCCGCCGTTATAAACATTTGCATTATCAATCGGGTTGATTGAATCGTTTTCGGTAATCAAATTATTGAAAGTAACGCCCGAATGTGAAGACGGTATTAATTCGAACAGCGTTGTTTTCTTTTTAGCACATGAAAAAAGAACAACACTAACGAGCAATAAAGCCGGGTAAAATTTCTTCATTTATAAATTGGTTTATATGGAAAAGATAGGCTGTTATGCACAGCCTATCTCTTTTAACAAGTCTGAAACTCTATACTTTTCAACTGCTATATATAAGCAAGTTAAGTATTAATAGCCAGGGTTTTGATGTCCGTTTACCTTAGGGTTATTATCCAGCTCGGCCTGAGGAATTGGCAATAGTTCATCCCGGCCTTTCTTGAAATAAGGGAATGGATCGGTTGTAAAGTATTGCTTTTTCCTCCAGCGAAGAATGTCTATATTTCTTATTTCTTCGCAACCCATTTCCACCATTTTTTCGTGCATAATTGCTTTTACAACATCAGCTTTTGAACCAACCGGATATTGTGCCGTTGGATAAGGCGGCATCGCAACATCTGCACGGGCCCGTATCATATTAAGATAATTAACTGCGGCGGCAGTATTACCCAGCTCATTTTCACATTCGGCCAGCATCAATACAACCTCGGCATAACGAATAATGCGTTGATTATTACCTCCCGGGTGGAAACCTGCTGCCGGCAAACCTTCTTTATAAATGATCATAAACTTACGGAAACTGATCTTTTTGGTTATGCCGTTCATCACCGACGAGTTACCGTTCTGGTCGCCGTCAGTTAGCACCGATGCGCCTTTATTATAAGTATCGCCTGATTGATAACAGGTGTAGTGGAACCTTGGATCCGATTTGGCAGCACCTGTAGCCGTATTTTCAAACTCATTAATTAATTTATTTGAAGGAATAAGGTTTCTCCAGGCTATCGGGTTGTATTCCTGGTTGCGTACGGTAGACTGCGCTTCAGTAGGGCTATCACCGCCCCAGTTAAATCCACCGTCACCTTTGTCAACAAAAACGATCTCGAAGATGGATTCGCTGTTGAATTCGGTCTCTTCTTCAAAGTTATCAAGATATCTGCTGGTAAGTGTATAGCCGTTTACTCCGGTTGTAGGAATTTTTAAAAGCGCAGCCTTTGCACCTGCATAGTCGCCGTTTTGCATTAGTACACGGCCCAGCATGGCATTTGCTGCAGCGGCAGTCGCCCTTCCCTTGTCGGTACCTGATTTTTCAGGCAAAACGGCTGCCGCGTCCTGAAGGTCCTTTATGATTAATGAATAAACTTCAGATTCAGACGCGCGGGGTTGAAAATCGCTGGCAGTTTTAACAGGGGTCGTAAGAAGCGGCACTCCTCCCCATTGCGAAACCAGGTCAAAGTAAGCCCATGCACGCAGAAATTTAGCTTCTCCAACCAGTCTGTCGCGCAATGGTCCATTATCGGTTACAGCTGGTCCGTTTTGAATAACCACATTCGCTCTGAATATTGCTGTATACCAGGCATTCCATACCGAGTTTAATACTGAATTGGCAGGATCGGCATTGCCATTAAGCATCTGGCCCCTGGGAGCTTCGAGCTGTCCGCCGCCGCTTGCGACCTCATCGCTTCTGAGATCGTGGATAAAGAACCATTCCCTTGATACCAGTCCTAACGAATGAATAGCAACATAAATAGCGTTCACGCCTTTGGTTAGCTGGTCGCTGGTTTTATAATACTGATTGGTTGTTACGTTATTAGGGTCGCTGGTGTTGAGGGATCCCTTTTTACAGGAATTAACCGTAGCCGTTACTATAATAGCTGTAAGGGCCGACCACACGAATATTTTTTTATTTTTCATCGCTGTATCTTTTTAAATTAATCATTAAAAGGTTGCCTGCAAACCCAACTGAACTACTCTTGGCTGCGGATACTGGCCATAATCAATACCATTGGTGAGGGTACCATTACGTGAGCCTATTTCGGGATCAAGGCCTTTGTATTTTGTAAATGTCAAGAGGTTGGTTGATGCCACATAAATTCTGAGCCTGCTAAGCGCGTTATCTGTTTTTGCCCTTAACCATGAAGTGGGGAAATTATAGCCAAGCTGCATGTTTTTAACGCGGAGGTATGAACCACTTTCAATCCATCTTGTTGAAGGCCTTTTGTTTCCGTTCGGGTCGCCGGAGAAGGCACGCGGAACATTTGTAGCGGTATTTGTAGGTGTCCATGCGTTTAAAACATTAGTACCCGCGTTGAAAAGCCTTGGCATACCTTCCAGGATAATCCTTTCGGCATTAAATATTTTATTGCCGTAAACGCCCTGGAAAAACACCACCACGTCGAAATTTTTATAGGATGCGCTGTAGTTTAATGAATAGGTGAATTTGGGCAGATAGCTACCTATAAAGGTACGATCGGCATCATTGATAACACCATCATGATTTACGTCCCTGAATTTGATATCGCCCGGAGCCGCCCCTGTTTGCGTGGGCGAATTAGAAACCTCGGCCGCGTTTTGAAATATTCCATCAACTATAAGGCCATAAAATGATTGTACCGGCTGCCCGACCACTGTATTGGTTATAGGGTTACCACCGCCATAATCGGCATCGCCACCGGCGGTAATTGAAGCGTTTGCAGTATTAAGTGTCAAAACCTTGTTTCGGTTCAAGGCAAAGGTTCCATTAATATCGTATTTAAACTCACCGTTTGTTTTATGATAGCCTAAAGTAACTTCAAAGCCGCGGTTGCGCATCGAACCTACGTTTGCTAATGTACCGGCCCCGCCAAAGCCATAGCTGGGCGGTGTAGGTACTGTCAATAAGAGGTTATCGGTTTGCCTGTTATAAACCTCGGCAGATAGGGTAAACGCTTCCTGGAATAAACCCAGATCCAAACCGATATTTGTTTGCTTGGTTGTCTCCCATGACAGATCGAGGTTACTTAAACCGCTGTAAAATGATGCATTTCCAAGATCGGCCAATGAACCGTTGAACGGATATGTAGCGATATTAGACGATATAGGCTGTAGATAAGGATAGTTGCCCAATACGGTACCATTAATACCTGTTACACCATAACCAGCCCTAAGCTTTAATGAAGATATTGATTTGATTCCCTTCATGAAATTTTCCTGGTCTACCTTCCAGCCTAATGATGCCGCGGGAAAGCTTTCATGTTTGTGTCCCGGTGCAAATACAGATAAACCATCACGTCGGATAGAACCAGATATCAAATATTTACCCTCAAAGTCGTACCCTACACGGGCTACCTCCGAAACGAGGAGGTTTGTACCATAAGTATAATTAGTGTAAAGATTAGTCGCGCCATTTAGTGTTCTAACCGTGTTGGTATTTTGATTACCCGAAGATACCTGGTTATCGCCGCGCGAGCTCTGGGCCTCGTAAACTAAAACGGCATTAACATGGTGCTTGTTGCCGAATGTTTTATCGAAGGTAAGCTGTTGAGAATACAGTTGAGTTGTGCTGGTGCTCCTACCGTAGTTAATAACCGCTGTTGTGGATTTGGAAGTACCACCGTCATCGTAAATAGGCGTATAAGTATTGTTTTGGTTGGTGTTATAGTCAATACCATAAATTGATTTAAAGTTAAGCCATGGGGTAAACTTAAGCGTTGCATAAGCGTTACCATGGATAGTGAAGCCGTGGTTGGTATTATCGATCAGTTTGGCAGCTTCAATTGGATTGGTAGGATCCGATCCGTCGAAGCTATTTTGTGGCCCCATAAATCCTCCTGCGTTGTTGGGATTGTAAATAGGCAGATACGGCTGCATCCTCACCACATTGGTAATAGCGGTACGGTTACCCGCGTCAACGCCATAGCGCTGATGGTTTTCAATAACGTTGAATGTTTCGCCAAATGACAGGAACTTACTAATGGTATGATCGGAATTAGCACGGAAAGCCTTGTGGTAGGCACTTAGTCCCTGGGCAATACCCTGCTGATCGAAGTAATTGGCCGAGGTGTAAAATCGGGATACCGCATTGCCGCCGCTCAATGCTACATTATGCTGCTGTATCGGCGCGTTGCTTCTGAAATAAGCATCCTGCCAGTTAGTATTGGTTTGGGCAAAGGTTTGAGAACTACCTGCGTAAATCGGCTTGTTAAAGTTATCTGGCTGCAGGCGCGGCGGTAAAGCTATCCCGGCAGACCCGTTAAGGGCGCGCTCGTATTGCAGGTATTGCTGGGTGTTAAGCAGGTCATATTTCTTGATAACATTTTGTATGCCGTAATATGAGTCGATAGTAACCTCCGTACGGCTATTATTGTTACCTTTTTTAGTGGTGATAATGATAACACCGTTGGTACCGCGCGAACCATAGATCGCAGCGGCGCTGGCATCCTTCAACACGTCGATACTTTGAATGTCTTTAATATCAACGCCTGTGAGGCTGCCCGGGTAACCATCAACAATATATAAAGGATCAGATCCGAAATTTACAGAACTGATGCCGCGCAACGATATAATAGCCCCTGTCCCCGGACCGCCGTTGTTGGTAACGGTAAGACCAGAGATACGGCCCTGCAGAGCTTCAATACCACCTACCGATACGGAAGCAAGGGTTTTACCGCTAACTGAGGAAACAGCTCCTGTTACCTTAGCGCGCTTTTGCGATCCGTAACCAACCACAACAACCTCCTCCAGGTTCTTGGTATCTTTTTTCATTTGCACCTTTAGCTCGGCAGCGCTGGTAACTGTGATCTCTTGCTGTGCAAAACCAATTAACTTGAAAACGAGCACGGCTGAATTTCCGGGCACCGCTATTTTGAAGTTACCACTGGCATCAGTAGTTACGCCTTGGGTTGTGCCTTTTATGGAAACCGCTACGCCGGGCAAAGGTTGGTTATCATCATCAGTAACTTTGCCCGAAACGTTGAATGCAGGCTTTATTTTCAAAGCGCCATTTTCATTAATGGTAATACCGTTCAATGAACCTGCCGAACCACGGTTATGCGCAATTGACACCGATGGCATTGCGAGCGCGCATCCGGTTAAGATGAGCGTAGCGTAACGCCACTTGTTATTATAAATTTTTTGTAAAGAATACTTCATGTTATTAAGGTTTTAAATTTTCGATTCGATTGGGAAAACGTTGGCCTGATTTGCGCTCAGCACAACATTTACCTGCATCGTTTAAGCTGCATATGCCTAAAATTATCCTGGTGTCACCTTATGGTAACTACCAGATTTAAATGAACGACGAAACCTATCTGTTAGCTGTTCCGTACTTATCCAGGACCTGAAAATCTCTTTTTTGTCTTTCCATAATTTTTCTTGTTAGTTAATTGATTGATAATTGATATGTCGGTGTTATTAGTTTTCGATTCCAAACGGTATCCCACGCCGAACCGGGCAGCAAACAACAAATGCCACGAACGCTCCATTATTGGTCAACATGTTTATAATTGGTAATCTGTACGTTGTAATGGCAACAGTACTTATTGTTACATCCTGCAAAAAGCAGGTTGTAATAACAGGGGTAAAATTATCTTTCGCGGTTGGGCAGGTAGCGCAGTATTTATCTTAATCTTACAACATTTGTTTAAGCAAGTTCCCTATAACAGGGTTCCCTTTCAATATTAAAACAGTTTTCCGCCATAATATATAGCATGTCCCAACGTTGGTTTTCGAGGTTGCAAAAAACTGTAAATTATTGATTTTCAATATTTAAATACAAAATAAAAACCAAAACGAGTTAAAGACGAGTGCTTTTCTTTACCAGAAACTGGCACCGGCTTGTTAATTTGCAGGTAAAAATACCACCAGCAACAATCGATTGCGAAACTCACCCAAAATGCGATATTTAGGTATAGTTAAAACAATAAATCTTATTGATTTATAGCGATAGAAATAATAAATATTTTTAGCATACCTGCTTACAGGAAACAAATAAGGACAGCCTCGCGCTGTCCTTACAACCAATTTTAAAAAAAGAAAAGTAATAAAGGTGAGGTATTATATCTTGTAAGTATGCTGATAAAGTATTTGCGCGTTAAGGCAAATGCTACAAATAATTATTGATTATACCGGTAAACTTTGTTAAGGCTATGTAATTCACGATTAATACATCTCGAACAATCAAATGTATTAAGGGTTGTAAACTTTAAATGACACGCATGTTGAAAAGGTTAACACATTGGTTTACTAAACGCACAATCGCACCTCTATTTCCAACTTACTGTTATTCTTTGCCGGCAGTTGCAACAATGTCCTAAACAACTGTTATAGCACTTTCAACAATTGTTGTAATAGTATGATTATAGGTTGGCCTATTTTTATCAGCAAGCTGGCCGCCAATTTTGACTGCCGCGAAACCTAAAAGAACATCAAATGAATCTAAGGATCTTTTCTCTTGCCCTGTTGACAATCAGCGTATTATTTGTTGGTAATGCATCAGCCCAAAACAAAAAGTTCTATATTTTTTTGTGCTTCGGCCAATCAAATATGGAAGGTAACGCCCGCATACAGCCACAGGATACCATAGTTGATCCGCGTTTACAAGTACTGGAAACCGTGGACTGCCCTAACCTTAAACGGGCAAATGGCAACTGGTACACCGCCGTACCACCATTAGCACGCTGCAATACCGGCCTCACCCCTGCCGACTACTTTGGCCGTACTCTAATAGCCACTCTGCCTCCTGATGTAACAGTTGGTATTGTGAACGTATCGGTAGCTGGTTGTAAAATTGAATTGTTCCAAAAAGACAGTTATAAGGACTATGCAGCCACCGCCCCCTCCTGGATGGTGAACATCATCAACGAATATGGAGGCAATCCCTACGGCCATTTAGTGGAGATGGCTAAACTGGCACAAAAATCCGGCGTGATTAAAGGCATCTTGCTGCATCAAGGCGAATCTAACCCAAATGATACACTTTGGACACTGAAAGTAAAAAGCATCTATGATATGCTATTAAAAGATCTTCACCTGAAGGCCAAAAAAGTTCCTTTGCTGGCTGGTCAGCTTGTTAATGAAGACCAGGGCGGCAAGTGCGCTGCTATGAACAACATAATTGATAAGCTTCCTGAAGTTATCCCCAACGCATATGTGATCAATTCAAGCGGCTGCCCGGCCGCATCAGATAAGCTGCACTTCACCGCTGAGGGTTATCGAGTTTTAGGCACACGATATGGATTACAAATGCTCAATCTGTTGGGTTACAAAGCACCGGCCGCCACCTATCCTATACAAGTTCAAACAACAGGGAATGCCGGCGAGTAATATCGATATTTTTCTAACCGGTAAAATGAAAACTTCTTAGGCCACACTTTTGACGTCTACTTTTTTCACCCGATATTCGGATGGTAGAACATTATATTTTGCCTTGAATGATTTGGTAAAATAATGCGGCGTCGAAAAACCGATAGAGTATGCTATTTCCGCAATGGTCAAATCGGTTTTTTCGAGCAGTATAGCTGCTTTGTCCAGTTTTATGGAGCGGATAAATTCCACAGGTGGCTCGCCGGTTAGTTCGGTGATCTTGCTATAGAATGATCCCCTGCTCATACTAAAATGATGGCTGATCTCCTCGACGGAAAATTTAGGGTTGTTGATGTTTTTTTCAATATACATCACCACATCTTTAATGAACCGTTCTGACGAGGATTCAATATCCATATCTGCCGGGATAACTTTTATCTTCTTCTGATAGGTTTCTTTAAGCGACTTATTTAGTTGAAGCAGGTTTTTAATTTTGATATTCAGGATATCGAAGTTGAAAGGCTTGGTCAGGTAATCGTTCACGCCCAATTCCAGCCCTGCAAGTTGCTCTTTTTGGCTGGTCATCGCCGTTAATAATATGATGGGGATATGGCTGGTCCTTTTATCAGCCCTAAGTTTACAACTTAGCTGGATCCCATCCATATATGGCATGCTGATATCACTAACTATCAGGTCGGGATGTACGGCAAGTGCTTTATGCCACCCTTCACGGCCATTGGCCGCCTCCGAAACTTTGTAAGTTGCAGCCAGGCTTTCGGACAAGTATTGCCTCATTTCATCATTATCTTCAATGACCAGAACATGGAGCCGGTTAATACCTGTGGCAATCGCCGTCCTCGGTTTATTATCCCTGTCATCGTCGATAACGATTGGGGCAGCCTCGGGAGTATTTTGCTCATGCATTGCTGTCTCCGATAGATTAATTACAGGCAATGAAATTGATAAGGAGAAAATTGAGCCTTTGCCTAATTCACTTTTCACACCAATCTCGCCGCCATGCAACTGCACAAGTTCGCGTGTTATCGATAAGCCTATCCCGCTTCCCTGGTTAAGTACGGCAGGCTGGGCATCTGCCTGATAAAACCTGTCAAAAACATGCCTAACCTGATCGGCTGCTATACCGGTACCTGTATCCGCAACCGAAATACCCAAGCGGTATGAATTGCCATCTTCTGAGATAACAGGGGCGGTAACTTCAACTGTAATTTGCCCGCCAGGCATCGTAAATTTAAACGCGTTGGATAGCAGGTTAAATAATATTCGCTCAACCTTATCATGATCAAATTTTACAAATAACCTTTCACCGGCAGTTTTAAATACTGTAACAATTTTTTTTCTATTGGCCAGGTCATAAAACGAATCTGCTACTTCGCGAACAAAAGAAATGAACTCCCCCTCAACCAAATTCAGCTTAAGTTCATTCTCTTCAAGTTTCCTAAAATCAAGCAGTTGGTTAACCAGGTTAAGCAACCTGCGCGAGTTTCTTTTAATAACACCTAATTGTTCGGTAACAGGCCCGCTGTTAGGCTGCTCCAAAAGCTTATCAACAGGCGCCATTATCAAAGATATCGGTGTCCGGAATTCATGGCTCAGGTTGGTTAAAAACTTAATTTTCATCTCATCCAGTTCATGACGGGCTTCGGCTGCTTTACGTTCCTGCTCATCGTGCAATTTCTTTTTAAGCTTTTTAACACCCTGCCTGCGGATGAGCAACAACACGCCAAAGGCCAGCAAAACATAAAGCACATAAGCATATATGGTCATCCAAAAAGGCGGCTTCACTATAATTTTCAAGGATGTACCGCTATCATTCCATTTTCCATCATTATTGGATGCCCGTACCCTGAACGTGTATTCTCCGGGATCAAGGTTGGTATAACTGGCCGTTGTTGATGTTCCTGCATTTTTCCAGGTATTGCTAAATCCCTCTAAAATATACGAATATCGATTTTGCTGTGGAAGGGTATAATTAAGCGCCACAAAGTTTATGGAGATGTCTTGTTTATACTTTATGGTGATCTCTTTTGCCTCACTGATATTAACAGGCAAGGGATTATCACGATTAGGCGAAATACGTTTATTATCTATACTCAGGGTAGTTAATACAACCGGGGGCAGATTTTTATTAATCCTTACATCTGATCCCTTAAAATAATTGAACCCGTCTACCCCGCCAAAGTAAAGCGTGCCATCTGCGGCAATAATACCCGATCCGTTTAAAAAAACATTGTTTTGAAGTCCGTTATCATTACAATAAACATAAAGTTTCTGATCAGCAGGATCAATTCTTCCGATACCCTGGTTTGTACTGAACCAAATATTATTGGTTTTATCCTGCAAAATTTTACAAATTACACCGTTCAGCAACTGGTTATTGTATTTAAACGGGGTTATTTTTTTAAGCCGATGATTATAAAAGAAAAGGCCATCGCCGTTGGTACCTACCCACATATTGCCGTTAGTATCGCGTTTTAGAGACAACACCTCTGCTATAGGCAGACCTGTATTGATTGGATTAAGTGTATCGAACACTTTGGTAGCCGGGTTATAAATAGCGATGCCCGTACCATACGACCCGATCCACATATTACCATCGTTATCCTCTTCAAAAGCCCTGATATAACCATTTGATGGCATTTTATAGCCTTTTACAGACACTAAGGCAGGTTTAAACCGGCGGAAGCTATCAGCCTTCGCGTCAAAAATATCGATACCTGCACCGTTTGTACCTATCCATACATTACCAAAGCGGTCTTCCTTGAAGCAGAAAATGTTATTTTGACTGATATTTAACTTCCCGGTACCGCTGGTGAATTGTGTATAGCCATTGTTTGCAGTATTGAGTTTAAAAAGCCCGTGGCCGAATGTTCCTATCCAAAGTTGTTTTTTATGATCCAATAACATAGCCAGAACAGGCAGGCCTGCCGAATTTATTTTTTCCTTAGGCTGAATAGCGATATGAGTGAAACGGTTGGTTTTGTTGTTGAAAATGCTAAGGCCGCCGCCGTCTGTCCCCACGTATAGCTCATTGTCATTTTTTTGCGCGAAAGATGATACGATTGGCGCGCGTAAACCGTAAGGGTCTAACTCAGTGGGTTGCACATAATTAAACAATGTGAGGTTTTTGTCGTATTTATTGATGCCGCCCATATAGGTACCCACCCAATAAATGCCTTTAGGATCGATATAAATGCTGCGGATGGATTTACTGTTAAGGCTGTACGGATCGCGCGGGTCATGGCGGTAACGGATGGATTTCCCGGTGTGGATATCCATAACATTCAAACCGCCTTCGGTACCAACCCAGATGTGGTCTTTATCATCAGCGGCAATGCTGTAAACAATGTCACCACATAGCGACGTCTCATCCTTATCATTATAACAGTAATTAACAAAGTGTTCACCATCCTTATCCAGGCGGCTTAAGCCATTAGCTGTACCTACCCACAAATTGCCCGCTTTATCCTCCGAAACTGTCATTACAACATCCGAGGGTAAACTACGGGTATCGTTTTTTTGATGACGGAAGGCTTTAAAACCTTTATGCGTATCATCATATAAATACAAACCTAAATTGGTACAAATCCATATCCTGCTGTAACTATCCTCAAAAATACAGCCCATGCTTTTAACAGGTATCTGCCCTGGTTTGCCTGTCCCGGTTTCAAAATGGCTGATATATTTACGATCGGGGCTGATCACATCAAGGCCGTTTACCGTTCCCACCCAGATCTCATTTTTATCGTTTGCACAAACGGCGGTAATAACCCCCTGGCTTAAACGCTGCCCTTTTAAGGGCGAACTAAAGCTTTTGAAATCATCCGCCGCCTTATCGTAATAATACAAACCAAAACCGATAGTGCCTACCCATAGCGTACCGGCACGGTCCATGCTGATACTGCTTATTTCGTAGGAACCCGGCTCTACCTGCCTTTTGGCACCCAACGTATAAACTTTAAACTTCCTTCCGTCATATCTGTTCAGGCTTTCGGAGGTGCCTACCCACATCATCCCGTTATTATCTTTTACGATGGCGTTTACGGCGTTGCCCATTAACCCCTGCCTGGTGGTTAATGCGGTAAATTTCAGGTTAGGCTTTTGAGCATTTGCCAGGAAACTGAGGTTGGCCAAAACGACTAAGGTGAGTATAACGCGCACAGCGCCTGCCAGCACTGTATTGATCTTTTTGCGAATACACAAATCGGGTACAGAATGCATCATAACAAACAGGTTACTTTTTTCCGGAGCGGGTAATCCGCAGAAAAAAATTGTTGATAGACTATGGTTTTAAAATTGGTGTGATTGATGTCTTCGAACTAACATCATTATCCAAATCTACATTTTATGATGATGAAACAGGCAAACATTTGTTCAAAGAAATAACACACTTGTTCAATTGAACCGGTAATTATTGTACAAAAGTACATATCGACAAATTTGCGGCAATGATATCGCTCCACATGGTATCGACAAATGTTGTAAAATTATGCTAAAAACTGCGTGCCTTGTTTTTAATATAAAAATACTTTTATAATAAGAAAAAGCCTCTCAAAACAACAGGATAGCCATTATAAATTATTTTTAAATATTTCATCCCGGATCAACTTTTCATAAATAATGAAAACTGGCTCCGGTTAAAGTCAAAACAAACCAACTACTTAATATGTGTAACAATAACAATTAATCACAATTTAATCATTTATCGTATTCCGTGTATTTTACCGGATCAAAACAGCCCGGCACTTTACTATATCCACAATTTATAAACCTCAATATTCTATTATGAAACCAAAATGTTTACTTGCCTTGTTGGCCGTTACATGTGCCTCCAGTCTCTGCATGGCACAAACAGCTTCAATTGCCGAAGATTTCAAACCATCAACTTTTAACCAGCCGGGACAAGAGTACCCTCAGGTAAACTCGCAAGGCTACGCGCGCTTTCGTATTAAGGCCCCACAGTCCGACAGTATAAAAGTTAGCCTTGGTCTTGGCGGGCGCGGGGGCACTAAGCTCACAAAAGGAACTGACGGGTTCTGGACCGGCACTACAGAAGGCCCGATGGATGAAGGATTTCATTACTACCACTTAACCATCGATGGCGGGGTATTTAACGATCCGGGCACATTAAATTTTTATGGATCCACACGTTGGGAAAGCGGCATTGAGATACCCGCACACGACCAGGATTTTTATGCGCTTAAGGATGTTCCGCATGGCAATGTGCAGCAGATCCTTTTTCCTTCAAAAAGCACCAATACCCAGCGCAGGGCTTTTGTTTACACGCCACCAGGGTACGAAAAGGATAAATCAAAAAAATACCCGGTACTATACCTGCAACATGGCTGGGGCGAAGATGAAACCGCGTGGAGCAACCAGGGCCATGCCAATCTGATTATGGATAACTTAATTGCAGCCGGTAAAATACAGCCATTCATTATTGTAATGACTTACGGCATGACCAACGACGTGAAGCCCGGCCCCGGCGCATTTAAAAGTTTTAAGATTGATCACTTTCAAACAGTTTTAACTGACGAGCTTATCCCCTACGTTGATGCAAGCTTCCGCACACGTGCAGACAGGGCTCACCGTGCGATGGGGGGATTGTCAATGGGCGGTATGGAAACGCATATGATAACACTAAACAAGCCCGAGCTTTTTGCCTATTATGCCCTGCTTAGCGGCGGAACTTATTCGCTGGATGAGCTTAAAAACAAAACCAAACCTAAACTGATATTCATAAGCTGCGGCAGCAAGGAACGGCCCGACGGCGTTAAAAATGCCGTGGTTGCCTTAAAAGAGGCGGGATATGACGCGGTATCTTACATTTCTGAAAACACCGCACATGAGTTCCTGACCTGGCGCCGCAGCCTTTACGAACTTGCACCTTTACTATTTAAAGAGTAAATACCAATTACATTCACTTGGCCATATACAAAGAAGCCCTGCCGGCATTTTGCCGGCAGGGCTTCTTTGTATAAACGGTTCAACCTAAATCCACTTCCCCGCCCCCCTTTATTCGAAATCGGGAAAGTGGTTGTTAAATTTGAACTTAACTTGTTAATTATGCTGACCTAACTGATTAGCCGCTCCTGACAAAACGATGTACTGCGCACAGCCTGCTATTGTTACTTCATTCTCCCCCCAGAAAAACGGCCAGTCTTCCTTATTCTCCGGAAAATCGGGTTTAAGCAGCAGGATACCGGGCACAACGCCGCCGGCAATAAACCTGAAGTCGGCCCGGTTATTACCGTAGGTTACTTTTTTTGAACGTACACCTACCGCCGATACAAACGAAAGGTTGGAGTAAGGATGGCACCCGAAGATATAATTCAAGCCTTTGTAAACATATTCCGGACCGATTATATTAGGGAAATACTTATTGGCGTAATAGTTGGTAATGGCGTAGTTAATAACCTGCCCGCTACCGCCCCAGCCGCCTGGAGTAACCGGCACACCGTAGGGGTTCTGTTTATCGTACTCATCGCATGAAGCTTTGTACTTTTGCATATAGGCTGCTATTTTATCCTGGTAATCTTTATCCATATAAGGGTAAGCGTGCAGCGCGCTTATCATAACAAAGCCGGGAAAGCGATCAAGCATCGGCATAATCAGCTTTTTGAAATGATCTGCATACTGCTGATCTTTGGTTGTGATATACAATTGAAGAGCGGCAAGCATTTCATTACCGGCAAGGAACCTGTTACGTGCCCGGGCAGCCGAGTCCATGTGCATTTTGAGGCTGTCATCTTCGTGCCAGAGTTTCAAGGCACTTTGCAAACTTTTAGCAGAGAGCGTATCATTGTACCCTTTTAACGCCCTGCTGGCAGCGGCAAGGGCGGCGGTAGCCTGGTAATCCAGTGCTATATTCCTTGTAGTGAACGCCCATCTGTCATCCATGGTACCACTTGATTTACCGTCGGTTTGGTAGGGCTTGAGCGAGGCGTTATAAGGCAGGTTATCTGTTTCGTTAACGGCATCTCCGAGGTGATGATACTGGTGCAAATTCGGCACTATGATTCCGCGCGCCGGGTGGCCAATGTTCACGACCTGCGCCACCAGGTTAAGCGTACCATGTTCAATTTGCTGTAAAAGATCAGGCTTACCGTCAGGGCGGTGTATATCTACGTACCGGGTTGGGTAATCCACATAGGTTTCGTCACGATCGATCTTAAAATTCTCCCAGGCTTCAACAAAATTCAGCACAACGCTGCAGTGCGATGGCGTTTCAACATCAAAGTCGCCGGCATCAAACCAACCGCCAACATTAAGCCCGGGGATTCGTTCAAGCGGCTTATATTTGGTATCAGTAGTTGGGCCCATCTGGTAAGTATCAAAGTGCTGATGGTTTGGAGGAGCCTGCAAGGCATCATCAAGAAAAGGCGCGCCGTGCCATACACGGTAGGCCTCATTAACCATCATGTGATCCATTTGAACCGGGAACCAAACATCCATTGTAGGATGCCCTATATTTTCATAAACATTTTCATTGATGGGGAAGGCATTAGTTTTTTGACCGCCGTAGGCTATCACATATAACCCGGCATTTTTCACACTGCTGAAATCAAATTTCAAATAATTATAACGGGTAAATTGCCCCCAGCGCTGTGCAGCTGATTTAAGCCTCTCAACATATTTCCCATCGGGTGTTACCTCAAAAAGTGTAGCGGTTTGTAATGGCGTGTCATTTTTATCCAGTTCTATTACTGCGGTCTTTTGCTGCTCCGGGCGGTAACCTACCTGCGAAAACTCAATTACGGGCGCACGCTTCCAACCAGGTACGGCATTTGGCTCAATATACCAGGTTAATACTTTGCCCGTTTTTCCTGCCGGCAATAAACTGCGCACGATAAACCATCCGTTTTGCGCAAGGCTTCGGCCGTCAAACAACTTAAGGTCGGCATCAAACGATTGAATTTTAATGGTGCGCTCAGGATCTTCGGGCGCCATCACCAATGTTTTACCGGTAGCCAATGGTGCGGGCTCGATAAATTCATTGCGGCCACGATCGTCAAATGTGCTGTGGCCGGCAAACTGCGGGATTTTTTGACTTGAAGGAAGCATTTTTGTTAAACCTGCCGGGTACAACGGAAACTCGCCCGGTTTTCCATCAATCAAAAATGTTTTCTCAAAGTAAGCAGATGGTATAATCTCCAGGTTAAAACCTGCCCTGCCTGCTAACTTTTCCGGTACCGGCTTATCGAGGTATAAATTCAATTCAACGCCATTGCCTTTCGGCGTAACGGTGATCCTGGAATCAAAATCATAGTCAGCATAACGCATAGTTACATCAATTTGATGGTTGACGCTATCAACCTTACGGTTAACCAGTGTGGGCACCAAGTCCCATTGCTCGGGTGTGTTCTGCAGCCGTACCGCGCCGCCTGTAATTGTACGCACGCCGTGATGTATCAGCTCGACACCAGCTGTTTTCTCGTCTTGAAAGATCCCATTATACTGGTTACTGAATACGAGGACGTTGACGCCGGGCGTTTCGAAATAACCCAACTTGTTTAGTTTTAGTTTTTGAGCCGTGCCCCGGAGGGATGACAGGCAAAAAATTAATGCCATCACCATCATGACCGGCTTCGGTAAGTAAATTTTCAATTGCATGGTTTATAAGATTTATTAAAGAAGTTTATGATCGGAATACCGATTACGGACCGTACGAAAGTATCCGTACAGAAAATGGTTTGCTACCACAATCCAATATTTTGATACCACGAATGTATCTGCATGGCTTCGTTCCAAAAAATGCTATATGATTGTTACAATCAGCCGCAACCAACCGCTGCCGCAAGCATCCCAGACATCCAAAACAAACTGGCTATCAATACAATTAACGATTCAGAAAAGAAATAACGACAGTATTTTCCGGCTTCCTGTTCATTTACGCAAACCGGATTGATGGTTCATTTTTCAGGCCTTAAACATTCGTGCTATCATTATCATGATTTGTGTTAACCGCGGCAAAGTGCTTGCCCTACTTTCGGGTATTCCTCAAACGAGCAAAAACTAATACAATTTAACCCGCTTTAGCCTCTTTTAATCCCAAGGACAATCAGTTCGCCGGGTTAACTGACAAAAATTATGAAGAAGATAGCCTACCTCACCGTCATCGGCATTTTGCCTGCCTTGCTGGCCCTTTCACAGCCAGCTCTTAAACATTCACCGGCCGGTTTCGACACTTACCGCGCTGGTATAGCACACGGAAAATTAGACACCGTTACCTACAACTCAAAAACAGTTGATTCCAAACGGCGCGCGGTAGTTTACCTGCCACCCGGGTATACCGCTAAAAAAACATATCCAGTTTTATACCTGCTGCATGGCATTGGCGGCGATGAGTTTGAATGGCTTAACCAGGGCACGCCCCAGGTGATATTGGATAACTTGTATGCCGATAAAAAACTGGAACCAATGATCGTTGTGTTGCCCAACGGCCGCGCCATGAAAGACGACCGTGCCACCGGCAATATCATGGCTCCGGATAAAGTTGCCGCGTTTGCAACTTTCGAGCATGACCTGCTGGATGACCTGATCCCCTATATTCAAAAAAAATATCCAGTTTATACCGACCGCGAACACCGGGCACTGGCTGGATTATCAATGGGCGGTGGTCAGTCACTTAATTTTGGGCTGGGCAACCTGGATAAATTTGCCTGGGTTGGAGGCTTTTCGTCGGCACCCAACACCAAAAAACCTGAAGAGCTGTTACCTGATCCAGATGCAGCCAAAAGCAAACTTAAGCTGCTTTGGATCTCCTGCGGCGATCACGACGGGTTAATGTCGTTCAGTAAACGTACACATGACTACCTCGAGCAAAAAAATGTACCGCATATCTTCAATGTCGAGCCGGGAATCCACGACTTTAAAGTTTGGAAAAATGATCTTTACCTGTTTTCGCAGTTCCTGTTCAAACCTGTTGATATCAATAAATATAACATGATGATCTCGGGCGGCCCTGCAACTACCAATATCAGAGGCTCAAAATATCCTTTTATCCAACCCGACCACCGGGTGCTTTTCCGTGTCAAGGCGCCGGATGCTCAAAAAGTTCAGGTTGACCTGGGCAAGAAATATGACATGGTAAAAGACACGGCCGGTTATTGGACAGCTACAACAGATTCAATTGGCGAAGGCTTCCATTATTATTCGTTGATTATAGATGGCGTTGCTACAACCGATCCCTCCAGTCAAACCTTTTACGGCATGGGGCGCATGGCCAGCGGCATAGAAATACCATTTGACGGCGGCGATTATTATGCGCTAAAAAACGTTCCGCATGGCGATATCCGCATCAAAACCTATTTTTCAACCGTCACCAAATCATGGCGAAGGCTGTTCATTTATACCCCGCCCGGTTATGATGCAAGCCAGGTTAAATACCCTGCACTATATATATTACATGGCGGCGGCGAGGACGAAACCGGCTGGGCAACCCAGGGCAAAACCGATATGATCATGGATAACCTGATTGCGGCCGGGCAAGCGAAACCCATGTTAGTGGTAATGCCCGATGCCAATTTCGGCGGAGGTTTTGGTGAAGCCGGCCTCAAAACCTTTGCAAATGAAATAAAACAATGCATTATTCCCTTTATAGAAAAGAATTACCGGGTTAACCGTACCGCGCAGGGCCGTGCCCTGGCCGGGCTTTCCATGGGTGGACTAAATACCCTATATACAGGTATCTACAATACTGATACATTCAGTTACCTCGGCGTATTCAGCTCGGGGTGGATTCTACCTGCACAAAACAGCATCGCTGATACACAGTATGACTTTATGAAGAAAAATGCTTCCAAAATCAACAGCAACCTAAAAGCATTCTGGATTGCGATGGGCGGCAAGGAGGATATCGCGTATAAAAACTGCCAGGTTATGCTGGGCAAGCTGGATGAGATGAAGATAAAACATACTTATTACGAGTATCCGGGAGGTCATACCTGGCCTGTTTGGCGAAATGATCTTTACAAATTTGCCCCCATCCTGTTTAAATAATTAATGATCAAAAAAATCAGATCAAAGACATTCCGTTCATGAAAAATATTAAGTTCTGGCTATTGCTATTCGGATCAGTACTGGGCTTCGCCGGGCAATCCATAGCGCAAAATCCATTAATCAGGGACCAGTTTACGGCCGATCCCTCAGCCC
The DNA here is from genome assembly GCF_028993635.1 of Mucilaginibacter sp. SJ. Classification (NCBI taxonomy): domain Bacteria; kingdom Pseudomonadati; phylum Bacteroidota; class Sphingobacteriia; order Sphingobacteriales; family Sphingobacteriaceae; genus Mucilaginibacter; species Mucilaginibacter sp. SJ. Next base: position 362,275 of record NZ_CP118631.1, on the reverse strand, counting down.
GCGTTTTTGGCGACAGGGTGTACGTTTATCCATCGCATGATATTAAGGCAACGCCTGGCCATGGTCGCCCTGGTTGGTTTTGCATGGAAGATTACCACGTTTTTTCATCAGCAAACCTCACCGACTGGACTGATCATGGCATGATCATCAGTCAAACAACAGTGCCCTGGGCCGACCCTGCTTCGTACAGCATGTGGGCTCCCGACTGCATTTTCCGCAATGGCAATTATTATATGTATTTTCCGACTACCATGAAAGGCAGCGAAAACGGTCGCGGCTTTACCATTGGTGTTGCCGTAGCCGATAAACCTTATGGACCGTTTACCCCTCAGCCAGAACCTATAAAAGGGGTGCATGGCATAGATCCTAATGTATTTATTGATAAAGACGGACAAGCCTACTTGTATTGGGCACAGGGTAACCTGTATGCTGCAAAACTTAAAGAAAACATGCTGGAACTTGCTTCAGAACCCCAAATTTTAACTGAGCTGCCTGATAAAGGGCTGAAGGAAGGCCCTTACCTGTTTGAACGCAATGGCATTTATTACCTCACCTATCCGCATGTGGCCAATAAGATTGAGCGATTGGAGTATGCTACCGGCGACAACCCGATGGGGCCTTTTAAATTTGCAGGCGTGATTATGGATGAGTCGGCTTCCGGCTGCTGGACCAATCACCAGTCTATTATCCAGTTTAAAAATCAATGGTACCTGTTTTATCACAACGACGACCTATCGCCGAATTTCGACAAAAACAGGTCGATAAGGTGCGACAGCCTATTTTTTAACGCCGACGGAACGATCAAAAAAGTTATCCCAACCCTGCGTGGCGTGGGGATCACCAAAGCCTCAGAAAAAATACAGATAGACAGGTACAGCGATAAGGACAGTACCGTTAAAATCTCCTTTCTTGATACCGCAAAAAGATTTGACGGCTGGAAAACTACGTTCAACAATGCAGGTAGTTGGAGCCGTTACAATCGTGTTGACTTCGAAGACAAAAAGTTTAAAGAATTGCAGATCCTGGCAAATGCAGCAAGCAAAGCAACTATAGAAGTGCGGCTTGGCGATCCCAACGGACGTATATTGGCTTCGGCAAACATTGCCGAAGGGAACGATTGGCAAGTTATACAAACCCGCCTCGCTTCTCTCCCATCTAAAACAGCCAACCTCGTCATAGTATTAAAAAGTGGCACCGGCGTTAATATCGACTGGATAAGTTTCAAATAAATTAAAATTACACCTGCAACTGATCCAACATGAAATTTAAAACGATTACAACATTAAAATTCCCGCTGTTACTAACTGGATTTGCCGCTCTGGTATCCTTTACGAACCGACAGGCCCTACACCATAACACAGATTATGGCCGGGCTACTGTCTCATCACATAAGGCTGATAAGGGATTGAAAGATTATTACCGAAAGTATTTTCCTATTGGTGTTGCAGTAAACGCGGCTGCACTTAGCGGACCTGAAGCAGAACTGATTGCAAAGGAGTTTAACAGTGTTACGCCGGAAAACGATATGAAAATGGGTCCCATTCATCCGCGCGAAAATAAATATAACTGGAAAAACGCCGACGCCATTGTAGCATTCGCGCAAGAGCACCACATGAAAATCAGGGGCCATAATTTGCTTTGGCATGCCCAGGCACCTGCGTGGATGTTTAAAGACAGCACGGGCAAACAGGTAAGTAAGGATGTGTTACTGAAGCGGCTTAAAGATCATATTACCACGGTAGTCAATCATTTTAAGGGTAAAATATACGCGTGGGACGTAGTTAACGAAGCCATTGATGATAAGCCCGATAACTACCTGCGTAACTCATTATGGTACCAGATCTGCGGCGAGGATTTTATTGCCAAAGCCTTTGAATACGCCCATGAAGCCGATCCAGAGGCCCAACTTTTTTACAACGATTACAATAGTGAAGTACCATCCAAAAGGGATAAGATTTGTAAATTGCTCAGGAACCTTAAAGATGCCGGTGTACCGGTAACCGGAGTAGGCCTGCAGGGCCACTGGAAATTAACTGACCCCAGTTTGCAACAAATAACTGAAGCTATGGATAGGTACGCAGCACTTGGATTAAAGCTGCAGGTTACGGAGCTGGATGTTACGGTACGTACCAGCCCGCCGCGTAAAGCAGGCGATCAAACGCTAACGGATTCCGTTTATACGGAAACTATGGCCGCTCAGCAAACCGAAAGGTATAAGGCCATTTTTGAAATCTTCAGGAAATACAAAAAGGTAATAACCGGGGTTACTTTTTGGAACGTATCAGACCGGCACAGCTGGCTTGATTTCCGCGGTGGCGGTATTGCCGGAGGCGCAGCTGCAAGTCAGGGCACAAGTCGCACAGCTATCAAGGCCTATCCTCTCCTGTTTGATGAAAAACTTCAGCGTAAAAAGGCATATTGGGCAGTGGTCAACTTTTAACCTAAAATGAATGAAAACAAAAAAAATCGCATTTCTTAAACTGGCATTTACCTGCCTGTTATGGCGACTGGCAATTATGCCATTAAACGCGCAGACAGCACAAAATCCTATCATATATGCAGACGTTCCGGATGTATCGATAATCAGGGTTGGCGATACTTATTATGCAAGCAGCACCACAATGCATCTTAATCCCGGGCTGCCAATCATGAAATCAAAAGATTTGGTGAACTGGCATATCGTGAGTTACGCGTATAATACGCTTGATGGTGGGGATGCCCTTAACCTGGCAAACGGAGCAAACGCATATGGCAGGGGCTCATGGGCAAGCAGCTTGCGTTATCATAACGGTACTTTTTACGTTTCCACATTTTCGGGCACTACCAACAAAACCTATATCTACAGCACAAAAAATATTGAAAAAGGCCCATGGAAAGAAATGTCCTTTAAACCGGCATTACATGACCACTCACTTTTTTTTGACGATGACGGCAAAGTTTATATGATTTACGGGAGCGGCAAGATCATGCTGGCCGAACTGAATGATGACCTGTCTGGCGTCAATCCTGATAAAAAACCGCAAATCCTGATCGAGAATGCAAGCGCTGCTGCCGGTCCAAATATTGGTTTGCCTGCCGAAGGCTCACAGCTATTCAAAATTAAGGGGAAATATTACCTTTTCAATATCAGCTGGCCTAAAGGGGGTATGCGTACCGTTTTAATCCACCGGGCCGACAAGTTGACCGGTCCTTATGAAGGCCAGGTAGGGCTCCAGGATAAAGGCGTGGCCCAGGGCGGGCTTATCAATACCCCGAAAGGCGATTGGTATGCCTATTTATTTCGTGATTTTGGCGCCGTTGGCCGGGTGCCGTACCTGGTACCGGTTACCTGGACAGATGGATGGCCTGTATTGGGTGTTGATCACAAAGCACCAGATACGCTCAATTTACCTGCAAATAAAAGCCTGATCCCGGGTGTTGTATCCCCGGATGAATTTAGCCGTAAAAACGGGGAACCCATACTGCCTTTGGTATGGCAATGGAACCACAATCCTGATGATCAGTTATGGTCGTTAAAAAAGCGGCCCGGCTACCTGAGATTGACCACCGGGCGACTGGACAGCACAGTACTATCGGCACGTAACACCTTAACGCAGCGCACTATTGGCCCCCAATGTTCAGGAATAACTTTAATTGATGTTTCCAACATGAAGGATGGAGACTTTGCAGGTTTGGTTTTACTGCAACGAAAGTATGGCTTCGTTGGTGTAAAATCAGATCATGGCTCCAAACAAGTAGTTATGATCAACGCGCAATCCGGGTCAGCGATTGAAGCGGCCAGCATACCTTTAAAGCAAACAACCATTTACCTTAAAGCAAGCTGCGATTTTAATAACCGGGCAGATAAAGCCTACTTTTTTTATAGCCTCGACGGGCGCAAATGGGAACCTATTGGCACACCGCTGCAAATGGTTTATACGCTCCCCCATTTTATGGGATATCGCTTTGGCCTGTTTAACTATGCAACCAGGCAATCGGGCGGTTATGTTGATTTTGATTTTTTCCACATCAGCAATGCACAATAAAACAACTATGCATCAGCCCGATCATTATTTCAAAATAATTAAGGAATACCAACAATGACAAAAAAGCTACTATTCTTAACCACGTTATGCTTAAGTGCATTCGGTGGTTTACAAGCGCAAACCCGCCTCAACCTGGATCTTACCAAAGGTGTGAACGTAAGCCCGAAGCTTTACGGGCTCATGACCGAGGAGATCAATCATTCATATGACGGAGGTTTATATGCTGAACTGATCCGTAACCGGGTTTTTAAGGATAACCCAACTCAGCCCGATGGTTGGAGCGTTGTTCAGGATGGCGATAGCAAGGCATCGATACAACTGATTGGTGCCGATCCGGCTAACGTCCCTTTTGATCAGGGGCGCAATGCTATTAACGCGGCACTTACAACCTGCCTTAAGCTGACGGTTAGCCAGGCAAACGGTAACCGCGCGGGTATTGCCAACAATGGCTTTTGGGGTATTCCGGTTACACCGTCAACTACTTATCGCTGCTCCTTTTATATCAAAACCGGCACTGTCAATTTTCCGCGGGGTAACAGGCCTGATGCTACGCCGCCTGCAACAGCAGTTACAGAAGATGGTCCCGGTATTATCAACATTAGTTTGGAAAGCACCGATGGCAAAACAATTTACGCAAGGGGCACAATCAACCTCGAAAAAAGCACGTACTGGAAAAAGCATGAGTTAACCATCACAACTGCTGCAAATATCAAACCTACTGCCGACGCGCGTTTTGTTATTTCATCTAACCGGACAGGCACTTACTATTTCAACCTCGTTTCCTTATTTCCCCCCACGTATAAAAACAGGCCGAATGGCAATCGCATTGATTTAATGCAGATGATGGCCGATATGAAACCTACTTTTCTTCGCTTTCCGGGAGGCAACTTTTTAGAGGGGCCATACCTGGGAGATGCCTTCCCATGGAAAACGACCTTAGGCCCGCTAGAACAGCGCCCCGGCCATACAGGCAGTTGGGGCTACCGTGCAAGCGACGGCATGGGCCTATTGGAATTTTTAGAATGGTGTGAAGATTTAAAAATGGAACCGCTTTTAGCAGTTTTTGCCGGTTACTCGTTACGTGGTGACCACATAGATGCGGGGCCTTTATTGGAGCCATATGTTAAAGACGCGCTGGATGAAATTGAATATTGTATCGGCGATACCAAAACTTACTGGGGTGCAAAACGGGCTGCCGACGGTCATCCCGCCCCTTTTAAACTCACAGATATAGAGATAGGCAATGAGGACTGGTTCGACAGGTCGCATAGCTACGATGGGCGCTTTAAACAATTTCAGGCTGCTATAAAAGCTAAATATCCCCAGTTACGCTGTATCTCAACCATTGAAAGTTATAAGCCCGACAAGGTAACCAGTGTTAAACCCGAAATGGTTGACGAGCATTATTACCAATCGGCCTGGCAGATGGAAGAAGACGCGGCGAAGTACGATAGCTATGACCGTGCAACCAGCCCTAAAATATTTGTAGGCGAATGGGCCACCCGCGAAGGCGCGCCTACCACTAACCTGAATGCAGCCCTCGGAGATGCTGCCTGGATGACCGGAATGGAACGCAACAGCGACCTGGTAGAGCGGTCATGCTATGCACCATTATTTGTGAACGTAAACCAGGCGGGCAATGGCCAGCCTAAAGCATGGCAATGGGACTCTGATCTGATTGGTTATACAGCCCTTAAAAGTTATGGCTCACCATCTTATTATGTACAAAAGATGTTCGGCAGCTACCTTGGTACCAAGGTGGTGCCAATAACAGCCGAAAATGCCCCCTTACGCAAACCGGCAGTTAAAGACACCGCCGGCATAAGCCATTGGCCGGCAAACGCGCGGCGCCCTAAGGCCGAGCGTCCGGCGTTATTTTTTGTTTGTACCCAGGATGCTAAAAACGTGTATCTGAAGGTGGTAAATACCGACGATATGGCCCGGGAAATCGACATCAGCCTAAAAGGCGGAGATGTGGCTGCAAATGGCACCCTGGTAGTACTAAAGGGCGATAAACCGGAAGATACCAATACAATTGACGAGCCGACGAAAATCGTCCCGGTTACGTCGACCATAACCGGGCTTGGCCGGTCATTCAAACACACCTTTCAGCCTTACTCTGTCAACGTCATCAGGCTGTCGAAGCGCAAATAGGTCATCGCGCTGAAGTTTAAATTTCAATATCTTATCAAATACAAAAAGCCGGCCTCCCGGCTTTTTGTATTTAATTTAAGGTTTCGGGCGAATGGGTATGCCCTCTTCAGCCGGCCTGAACCAATCGTTAATTTGCCCCGCGATGGCATAGGGGAGAGTTTACCTTGTATATCCATTGCATCAGAGGGGGGTTAACAGGGTTAACACAATTTCAAAAATCATCTTACAAACAACTGATAATCAATTAAATAAAATCAATCGGGGTTACACTATTTTTCAACCAGGAAGTGACCTTACCGCTAATACACTGACAATCAAAGTCATACACAAAACCACAGGGTTAACACTGCATTTTTTACTAAAAACATTAGCATTTTTATAATAAATTTCCGATCTTTATTTAAAAGATTGCCAAACCTGATGGAACCTGAAAATACCTTATCAAATTTAACGCCTTCAAGAGAGAAGCTCGACCGTGTATTGGGCCTGCAGAGGATCACCTTAGCAGATATTGAAGATTTGAACGATGCTGAACGCAATTACATTGCCGAATTTAGTACCGAAATGCTGCACCGCTTAACGGATGAAGACCGGGACAAGTTTATAGATAAAATAGCGGAGATCATGCTGCCATGCACCAATGAGCAGATCTGGGAACAAAACCATTTATTGATTGGCCGGGCCATCGAAAAGCTGATTGCCCAAAATGGCTCCATGCCCCCTAAATTTGTAATAGCGCGGGAGTGCGGACTGAGCCGGCAAACTGTTGCCAAACACCTTACAGGCTATAAAACATATCCGCAATACCTTGCCGAAATGGAGCAGTTTAAATATATGGTCCCTAAAATACTGGCCAAGGTTTGTAAACTTGCCTGCAACGGCGATGTAAAGGCCGCCCGGCTTTATTTTGAAACGGTTGGCGCTATAAATAAACGCCGGCCCAACACCGTTATCAACGAGCAAAATAACTACCTGCAAATAAACAATACCATATTAAGTCAGGAAAACCTGAAACAGTTGAGTAAGGAACAGCTGAATCAAATTGAGTTGATTGTTAATGGGATTGGGGGGAAGTGAGGTTTGGAGTTGATTCTTAGGTTGATGCGATTGTGATGTATAGAGTTGCTTGATATGCTTGGAGTATTTGTGAATTATATAGCTAAAAAAATGGTGAGTAACCAGCCCGTAACATCCAGCGCTGCATACCTGCACCGATCAGAGGTATTAAACACCGTTACTAATATCAGTACTCAGCATTGTATCATCTCTAAGTTCTTGGTAATAAATAAAATCGCACAAGTTTTCCAATGACTGCGAGATGATTTCAAAACGTTTTACAAAATTCTCTAAGTCGATTTCTACATTGCCAATCAGATCGACGTAAAAATGATTATCGTATTTGGTATCGAAAGGGTAACGAGAAAAGTCCATTCTATCCTTTTGGTCGGTAGCTTCGATTTTTGCGAACAGTTCACCAATATAATTCTCCAACTCAGCGGTGGCCTCCGCAAAATCTTTCGGGCTTATTTTTCCTTTATAGGCTTTGATTTTTGCCTTGACTGTTTGGTAAATCTGCCGGATATTGTGGCTACCTTCGATTTTAGTACCGTTGTTTAGGATAAGGTTAAGCATCCAGGTCATGGCTTTCAGGTAAAGCTCGATACCATGATTGGCATTGGTGAGTATCGGAAATATCAGTATATCGGCACTTTTATGGTCGTTATAAATAAGATTAAGTTTGGCAAGCCTGATAGCGGAATTAAGAAATCCCTCGGCCATATTCGTCATATTGAGTATAGCGTCATCCGAACTGATTCGCCAATTTAAAAAAGCGATTTTTTCTATATCTTCGTTTCTTGAAAAAATGGGTTGCATTTGGCGTTTACTCCTATTATTAATGTCCATTATTACTTATTTGCTATTTCAATCAGGTGTCGTTTAAGGCTAGCTACAAATTAAGTAATTTCCAAACATGGAATTTAGGTAAATCTATATCCCATTAAATTTCATTTAATTAAAATTATTTGAGAAGTCACGAGTACTCTGCCCACAACATCCTGCGCTGCATACTCGCGCCAGTTATGATTAGCTGGGCCAGTCTATTTTCAAAAACTCAGTCATTAATTTTTGTGCTGCCGCAACTTCGACAGACCTTACAAAATAGATCTTACCTAGTAACCATTCTTTATAAAGGCCCTTGTTCTCCATTTTTAAGAACTTTAAATGCTCATCCACACCAAAGGTCAGGCAGCAATAGATATGTTTTGCAATTTCTTTCTTAAATTTTCGGTGCACGTGAACACCGTCGCTGACTGTCAGGCTGGTAACCAATTGTTTCCGTCCTTTTTTATGAAGACCGCCTTTATTGTAATTGATCAAAAATCCCTCTTCCCTGATCACTTTGGTAAGCAGTCTTATTGACGGCAACCGACCAACCTCCCCCGAAAAGGTGATGTCGTCGGCATACCTTGAATAACTCAACTGGTTCTTTTCCGCGAACTTCGCAAGTCTCAGGTCTAATTTTCTTAAAATGATATTTGAAATGACTGGGCTTGTGGCTGCCCCCTGTGGTAACACTGCCGTATGCTCTTGAACAATGCCCCGGTATTGTTCAAGTTCACCCGGCTTGAAGTGAAGATAATAGGATTGAGGCAAAACCACCGTGACAAGCCGGGCAAGGTCCCAGGCGAGGTTCTTCGCGTAACCCAGTGATCTGAAGATACCTGAAACTCTTTTTTCGGTAACTGCATCAAAAAACTTAAAAAGATCAATGTTTAATAGTGCCGATTTCCCGGTATGTACCTGCGCATTATGCAGAATGGAGCGTTCTTTTACAAATCCGAATGCGGCACGACTGACCGGGACCTTTGCCAGAATCTCGGAATGAATAAACTGCTGAACGAATCTTAAGTTCGCGTGGGGAACCACAATGGCCCGCGTACCACCGCTCTTCTTTTTGATCTCGTAAAACTTATACAACTCATTCCGATGTTCAATAAGGTATCTTAGCTGGTCATAATCAAGGTCAAGATACGCGGCCAGGTGGTGAGGTGAAAAGATCACCGGAAGTCCCTGTCCGATCAGGTTACGGGCATAATGCGTTGTTTCTTTTATGAAGTCTGCCCCCCGCCCCAGCTCCTGGGACCTGTAAATGAACTCTTCTAAATCAAATGACATAACTGGTTACTCTTTCCTGAATACAGGATCACGAATTAGTGATCCTTGTGCAACAGCGGGTTGACCGTGCGGCTGCCATGTTGTACAAGGATTAATGTAAAGTAGCTTTATTATTAGCCTTGCTCAAGAAGCAAGTTAACTCTTGCGAGTACGCTAACCAGTTATGTCATTCCATTAAAATGTTTAGGTATATACATTTTAGATTGTGTAAAGGTATGTTTTTTCCTTTTTATCCTGGTGTTCTCTATTTTAATGTTCTTGGCTATTTGATCATAATATGATAATCCCCGGGATGTCAGTTCATCAGCCTTGTTAAAAATACCCCTTTCTCTGCCCGAGGCAATGATCTCATCTAGCTCGTTTGCGCTGATCCCCAAAACCTGGAAGATCCGTTGATGTCCGCTATTTTGTTTCTTTAACCGAATTACCGCGATCAGGCCAAAATTGACTTTATTGGTATATAAGGAATTGCCTGTTTGTTCCTTATTTAGAATATTCAATTGATAGGCCAGATTAAGCCAATAGTAATTGTCCTGCTGAAAATCTTTGATCTCTGATATTTTTCCTTGCCCCGACCTCGGGTATAGCGGGAACCATTTGCCTTTAGATGACCAAATGATCGGTAAGGTATTATTTGGAACTGCATGCGCAAAAATAATCAGGGATTGCGAGTTGTCATATCCCAAAGGATGCGGCACATCAGCTTTTTTATCATAATCGTGCAGTATAAACAAGGGTTTTCCGTACTCATAACAAAATTCCCGTATCGGTAACATTCTCGGTCTGTAACCGAAAACAGAACCGGGCGTAATGAAGGCCTTATTATAGCCTGTTCCTATGATCTGGATACCGTCAATATTTTTTTCCAGCAAAGCAATGCTCTCTATCATATAAGCCACACATAAAGCATATATTCTCAGGGAAAACCCTTCTTTAATAAATTGATGTTTGATATTCACCCTGTAGAACGTGGATAAGGAACGCCCCGAACCGATAATATCATCCAGCAAGACCAAGATGTCTCCGTCCTTAATATGCTGTCTTTTTAACTTTACAACATGCTCCAAGATCTGGAAACGATTTTCATTCGCTTTAAAAACCGGTGTCTGGCGAAAGAAATACAACATCGTACTCCCGCTTTTGCCGAGCTTTCCAAATCCATGCACGTAAATCTTTTGGGTAGGATCGGTTTCAGCCAGCAACCTTTCAAGGTTCCGGTTATATTCGACTATTACATGATTATTGGAATAATACTTTAAGGCTTTTAATACCTCTAGTGCTTTATCCCATTCAGCTTTTTTAAAATTATTTAGCCAGTTGATCACCCGAAACACATCAATAGAATTTGCCAGCCGAATCCTGATATGCTCGATAGCAGTTGCCTGGTTATTTGAAATGATAAGTTCGGTTTCTTTATTCATGTCAGCGATGAATGGCTCTGATAGCTAATGTAGGTAAATTAAGTTATGGAAGCTGAATCTACTGAAAACTAAATGTACAATCTCCAACTGGCGCGGGTATGTGGCACCGACAAAGAACGTGGCATCCCCAAGCTGGCGCGAGTATGCAGCCCCCGCTGCCGCAAGCGTCCACGCTTGTGGCCCGTGTTCAGGTAAATAAAGTTTTATTTAAACCAATTTTCTGGGTTGCAGAGATCACAACACAAGATGCAGAGCAAAACGACCAGCATGCCGGCTATGCACACCATTTATCAAAATGCACAACAAGGTTTTTTAAAAATCGAAGATACCCCGAAAACACCCTTTAAACAGCGCTCCGGGCCCTTTTTCGCAGTAATCAATTAAATAAATGTTAAATAATTTTACAAAAAGTAAAATACACCAATAATTATAGTTATATTGCACACTTATTAATAACAATATAATGCAACAAGGAACAGTAAAATTTTTTAATGAAGCCAAAGGTTTCGGATTTATCACACCTAATAATGGTGGCAGCGAAATCTTCGTTCATTCAACAGGCCTGATTGACAATGTTCGTGAGAACAGCGCCGTTAGTTATGACGTTGAAGAAGGCCGTAAAGGTCCGAATGCAGTAAATGTAAAAATAGCTTAATACACTATATCATCATTTTAAAAGCATCCTCCCATCCCGGGGGGATGCTTTTTTGTTACACTTAATCAAAAACATGGGTAGATCCACCGAAACATTTAACAAGAAAGAGCGCGAAAAGAAAAAGCTCAAAAAACAACAGGACAAAAAAGAAAAAGCCGAAGATCGCAAAGCCAACGCTGTTAAAGGACAGGGGTTTGAAGATATGCTGGCCTATGTTGACGCAAACGGCAACATTACCTCCGTGCCCCAGGACCCCGGTAACCGGAAAAAGGTATTGGCGCAGGACATCCGCATTGGTACCCCCAAACAGGAGGAAGTTGAAGTAGAAATTGTAAGAAAAGGCACAGTAACATTCTTTAATGAATCTAAAGGGTTCGGTTTCATCAAAGATCTGCAAACCCAGGAAAGCATTTTTGTTCATGTCAACGCGGCTTCTTTTGCCATCAAAGAAAATGACAAAGTTACCTTTGAAATAGAACAGGGGCAAAAAGGGCCTACCGCTGTCAAAGTCGTTAAAGCCAACTAAGGCTTAATTAACCATTGCAACAATAAATAACATAAATACTCATACAATAAATATCAGAATGACCGATGAACAAACAGCACACTACAAAGCCAGCGAATATATTTATGACCTGGGTAACACCGCTTTGGAGAATGGTTTTAAACCCGACGAGCATTGGGAGGTACAAATGGCTACCGCCGCTGAGAAAAAAGCTTTTGAGAAACAGTACTACTATCCTACAGTAGCGACAAGCGTACTGCCCGAACTGTTAAAAGCGACTTTTGCCCTGGTAAAAACGCAATTGAACCAGGTGATGAAGGCACAAACAGTGATATCGTCGGATCGTTTCGCCCCCGAGCCGGTGTACGAATACCTGGTTGCTTTTAATTTAAACCGCGTAAGGCGTTAACGCTGATAGCTTCCCAAACTGGCGCGGGTATGCAGGGTTGGGATGCGATGCGGTATACACGTGACTTTCAAAGTAAAAAAGTGATTTTCACCCATATTTTCGCACCTTAAATTGCAAACATCTACCTCAGCCTGATTATCTTACGGGATTATTTGAATTGACTGAATGACCCGTACACTTTTACTCTTTCTACTGGCCCTGTTACCCCTGGGCGGCTTTGCGCAGCAGTTTACGCTGATAGTTGTTAAAGAAAATGCCCAGCCCGCCGATGGCGCCACCATTAAACTGATCCAGGCTAATAAGCAGGTCAGCGTGATCGTAACTAACGCCCGCGGCCAGGCCAGGTTTCAGAACATTACGCAGGGAGCATTCAGCTTCTCGGTAACTTATACGGGATATCAGCCCCTAACCACCCGCAGCTATACCATTGCGGAGAATATAAAGCAGGATACCATCCGCATACAAGCCCTGAGTACTGTACTAAAAGAGGTGAACATCACTGCCAAAACGCCGCCGGTAGAGGTGAAGCAGGGAAAGGTGATCGTAAACGTGGAAGCCTCGGTAACCAATGTGGGGGCTACGGTACTGGAGGTATTGGAGAAGTCGCCGGGGGTAATAGTCGACCGTAATGGCGGCATTTCTTTACAAGGCAAGCCCGGGGTGCTGGTGATGATAGATGGCAAACCTACTTACCTCTCTGGCGCCGATCTCAACAACCTGCTCAGCAGCATGAGCTCCACCCAGGTAGCACAAATTGAGCTGATTGCCAACCCTACGGCCAGGTATGATGCCAGCGGCAATGCGGGGATCATCAACATAAAAACCAAAAAGAACCGGCAAAAGGGTTTCAACGGGTCGGTTACGGCCACGGCGGCGCAGGGTGTTTACTTCAAAACCAATAACACGCTCACGCTCAATTACCGCGCCGGGCGGGTCAGCACTTTCTTTAATTACAATATCAGCCGGCAGAAGTATCTTACCAACCTGTACGCGCTGCGTAAATACACCGGCGCCGACGGGGCCACCACCGCGACGCTGGATCAGCCCTCGCACTTCACCGGCACACTGCTCAACAATACGGCCAAAGCGGGGCTGGACTATGAAGCTTCGCCTAAAACAACGGTTGGCATTGTGCTTGGCGGAACCATGATCCACCGCGAGGGTAACAATACGGCTTCGGCGCGCTGGCTCAACTCCAGTGGCGCGGCAGATTCGGTCATTGCTACCGATAACGCCAACAACAGCCGGTTTAAAAATGGCCAGGTGAGCCTGAGCCTCCGCCATGCCATCAGCAAAACCCAGGACATCAGCGCTGATGCCGACTGGCTGCACTACAACATTACCAGCGACCAAAATTTCAACAACCGCCTGCAAACCACCGGCGGTTATAACGAGTCTACACGCGCCAACATCCCCACCGGCATCAACATATTCACTGGCAAAGCCGACTATACGCTTAAAACCGACAGCGATGGCCAATTTCAGGCGGGCTGGAAATCGGCACACAGCAGTACCGATAACTCTGCCGGTTATCAAAACCTCAATGCGGGCCAATGGACAGACGACCTGACCCGCAGCAACCATTTCCTTTACAGCGAGAACATTCACGCGGTTTACACGCAATGGGAGCGCAAGCATAAGGCCATTTCCTACCAGTTAGGTTTGCGTTATGAGCATACCGATTATCATGCCCATCAACTGGGTAATGTGCTGCAAAAAGATTCGGCCTTTTCACGCAACTATGGCAGCTTCTTTCCCAGCGGCTATTTCAGTTACCAGGCCGATACTGCCAATAGCTTTACTTTAACGGTAAGCCGCCGCATTGACCGCCCGGTTTACCAAACGCTTAACCCATTTTATTTTATCATTAACAAGTACACTTATCAAACGGGCAACCCTTATATTTTACCCCAATACAGCTGGAACCTGGAGCTGAGCCATCAATACAAAAACCTGCTCACCACCACCCTATCTTACAGTAATATCAACAACTATTTTTCGCAGATCTTTTTAAGCGACCCTACCCTTGCGGGCATTTTGCTGTATACACAGGGCAACGTGGGGCGCACGTATATCATCGGCGTATCCGAAACTATCACGGCCTCTCCCACCAACTGGTGGACACTTACAGCACAGGCACTGTACAATTACAAAAAACTGAGCGGTTTTAACGGCAATCATTACACATCAGATATTAACCAGCTTAACCTCAACGCCAGCAACCAGTTCACGATGGGCAAACGTTTTACGGGCGAGCTATCGGGCTTTTACACCACCCGCGCCCGCAACGATGTGCAGGAACGGCTATACCCTACCGGGCAACTATCGGCAGGGCTGGGCATGTCGGTACTTAAAAAGAAGGCCACCCTGAAGTTGAGCATGCGCGATATATTCTATACCAATGCCATGGAAGGCTTAACGCAGTTCCCCAACGCTACCGAATATTTTAAAATTAAGCGCGATAGCCGCGTAGTGGTGCTTGCGTTCACCTATCGTTTCGGCAAAACCTTCAAAACGGCCAAGCGCGACAACGGTGCTGCAGATGAGATGCAGCGTGTAGGGAATGGGTAAAAGAGGTCTGTATGTACAATAAAATGTCATTTCGAACTCTTGAAGGGTGGGAAAATAGCGGGGTAAGAGTGAGAAATCTTATACTATATGCAAAATTTACGCGACGAAAAGCAAGGCGTAGAAGATTTCTCCTCACCTGCCGACACACAAATCCCCCTACGGTTTGTTCGAAATGACATCGTTTTTTAATTAATAATAAGGTCATTAAAGATGTGTACCACTCAGTGGCTTTAAAGAAATGTAACCTGCTGGCCTGATTCGGCCCACGCATCAATCCCTCCCACTAAGGGCCGGATGCGCTTCAGGCCAACTTTACGCAATTTCTCTGCATATCTTGCAGCGGTTATTTCATTCGGGCACGAACAATAAATAACAATCTCCTTATGCCCGGCATATCGGTCGGCAATATCATTAAAACTGTTTTCGTCTATGGGGACTGAGCCCGGTATAAATCCATTTCTTGTGCGCTGATCTATCGGACGCGCATCAAGTATCACAGGGTTCGATTCTCCGTCAATCAGTTCTATCAAATCATTCACAGTTAACCTATCCGTTTCAAACTGCCTGATGAGGTGATACCGCCGAAGCCATTTGAACAAAAGGTATAAACCGAACAGCATGACGACAAATAAACTACCCATTGTGCCATAATGACTTAATGCGGCGATCAAACCACTAACCTGGTGCCGAAAAACTGCACCAAGGGTCACTGCCGCGCCGAGATAGATAAGTGCTGCGATAGATGAAAAAAACACAAATAATGTCACCCGCATTGCATAAACTCCGGCAACAACAGGTGCCAGTGTTGATAGCCCCGGAATAAATTTCACAATGGTTAACGCAGGGGCGCCGTAGCGTTCAAAAATATCGCCGGTGCTGCGAACACAGGTATCCGGTGACATAGAAATTTTACATAATTTCCCAAGGATCCCCGTTCCGTATCTCTTCCCGGCAAAATATAATATGAGGTCGCCTGCTAAGGTACCCAGTGATCCGGTTAAAATGAGTATGATGATATTAGCTTCGGTTGCAGGTGTTACAGCGGTAGTAACAATCAATACTGCAAATGCAGGCAGCGGCAATCCAACACTCTGTAAAAGAGTGATCAAAAATACCAGCCAGAGCCCATAGGTTTGTATTAAATCAACTAATGTGTTCATACTTCAGTTGCAGCTAAGATAAGACACTTATTTTTATTGACCGGCCCGATTTTGCCGATTAACAATTATTTGACATCAGGTTGAGAGTAGTTTATTATTTTATGGATCTTGGGTTAAGCTGACGATAATTTGCCTGGTGCTTTCAAATTATTTTCGCCAGTATTAACACAATTCAATCACTTGATCTTCAATACACTTACACGTTAAAACAAACTACCATCAGTAGTAAGCAGACAGTCTTAACATAAAATTGATTTGGATTAATCAATTTTATTCCTTTAGCTTTACTGCAACTTTAGGGGTGTCCTGACGGACTGAGATAATACCCTTTGAACCTGATCCAGGTAATGCTGGCGAAGGGAAAAGTGACGATAACACTATTGGTGTTGTTTTTTCTTTCCTAATACGGGGACATTCCTACAGTTGAAATTTTAATGCAACGTAATGGAAGTAACCGTTAATCAACAAAATTTTATTGTGCCTGATAACTGCAACGTGCAGGCTTTGCTCGCTGATGTCTTGCAGCACCCTGACCGGGGGCTGGCCATTGCCATCAACGAAGCCATTGTTCCCAAAACCCAATGGGAAAACCACAAGCTCAATCAGGGCGATAAGGTCATCATTATTAAAGCCACCCAGGGAGGATAAACACCCAATAGCCTTTTATGAAAACAGAAAAAACACCTACAGCACAAGCCATCACGCAAACACCGTTTCCGGCGTCGCGTAAGATTTACGTTAAAGGACAATTGCACGACATTGACGTGGCCATGCGCGAAATAAGCCTGAGTGACACCAAACTACATGGCCGTTTTGGCGAAACCGAGCCCAACGCCCCGGTAACTGTTTACGATACCAGCGGCCCTTATACCGATCCCAACATAGCCATCGATGTTAAAAAAGGTTTACCCCGCCTGCGCGAAAAATGGATCACTTCGCGTGGTGATGTTGAGTTGCTGGATAGCATATCATCAGCATATGGCCGCGAACGTTTAAACAGTAAAGAGCTTGATCATTTAAGGTTTGGCTATCACAGCAAACCTTTCCGCGCCAAAGCAGGCATGAATGTATCGCAACTGCATTACGCCAAAAAGGGCATCGTTACACCCGAAATGGAGTACATCGCCATACGCGAAAACCAACGCATCGATCTGCTGAAAGAACAGTTGAACGGGCAATATGATGTAATGAGCCAACAGCACCAGGGCCATAGCTTTGGCGCCAATACGCCTAAAGGTTACATTACGCCCGAATTTGTACGACAAGAGGTAGCCGCCGGTCGGGCCGTTATCCCATCAAATATCAATCACCCCGAAAGTGAACCGATGATCATTGGCCGTAATTTTTTGGTTAAGATCAATGCCAATATTGGCAACTCAGCAGTTACCTCGAGTATTGAAGAAGAAGTAGAAAAAGCGGTTTGGGCGTGCCGCTGGGGCGCCGATACCATTATGGACCTGTCGACAGGTAAAAACATTCACGAAACCCGCGAATGGATCATCCGCAACACACCTGTACCCATAGGTACCGTGCCTATTTACCAGGCGCTCGAAAAAGTGAACGGCAAAGCCGAAGACCTTACCTGGGAACTGTTCAGGGATACGCTGATAGAACAGGCAGAGCAGGGTGTTGATTATTTCACTATCCATGCGGGCGTGTTATTGCGCTATGTGCCTTTAACGGCCAAACGTATTACCGGTATCGTATCGCGCGGTGGTTCAATCATGGCCAAATGGTGCCTGGCCCATCATAAAGAGAATTTCTTATATACGCACTTTGAAGAGATCTGCGAGATCATGAAAGCATATGATGTCGCCTTCTCGTTAGGCGATGGCTTGCGCCCCGGCTGCATTGCCGATGCCAACGATGCCGCGCAGTTTGGCGAGCTGGAAACCCTGGGCGAGCTGACCAAAATAGCCTGGAAGCACGATGTGCAAACCATTATTGAAGGCCCCGGCCACGTACCCATGCACCTCATCAAAGAGAACATGGAGAAACAATTAAAGCATTGTTCTGAAGCGCCTTTTTACACATTAGGGCCATTAACTACCGATATCGCTCCGGGTTATGATCACATTACTTCGGCCATTGGCGCTGCCATGATCGGTTGGTTCGGCACGGCTATGCTGTGCTATGTAACCCCTAAAGAACACCTGGGTTTGCCCAACAAAAAAGATGTTAAAGATGGCGTGATCACCTATAAGATAGCCGCCCACGCGGCCGACCTCGCCAAAGGTCATCCCGGTGCGCAGTACAGGGATAATGCGCTGAGCAAAGCACGGTTCGAGTTCAGGTGGGAAGATCAGTTTAACCTGTCGTTAGATCCGGATACGGCTAAAGAATTTCATGATGAAACCCTGCCTGCCGAAGGAGCCAAGATCGCGCACTTTTGCTCGATGTGCGGACCGAACTTCTGCTCGATGAAAATAACCCAGGATGTGCGCGACTTTGCCAAAGAGAACGGTGTTAACGAAGTCGACGCGCTAACCAGGGGCATGGAACAAAAATCGAAGGAGTTTGCCGAAAAAGGCAGCGAAATATACCTGTAATGGAATTGATCGTGATATCGGCCCCGGATACTGTGCCGGATGAAGCACAAATAATCAACCGCTTGTTCGGGGCCGGTTTACAGCGTTTCCACCTGCGCAAACCAGGTTGGGATCTCGATCAATGTACCAATCTGATTACTCGGATTGACCAGGCCTATCATCATGCGGTAGTTTGTCATCAGCATCATGGGCTGGCTAAAGTTTTTGAGATGCACTATTTACATTATCCCGAAAAGGATCGTATCAAAAGCGACCAACTGAAGTTAAACATTCAGCTTAAAGAGGGCTACCGGTTGAGTACTTCGATACATGATGTTAGCGACACATCTTCACTAAAACATTTTGAGTACACGTTTTTAAGCCCGGTGTTCAATAGCATATCCAAACCGGGTTATCAAAGCATGCTGCCTGCCGGTTTTTGTTTAGACAGTAATAAGTCCGGACCAAAAATAATAGCGCTTGGCGGCGTGGATGTATCTAATTTAACCCTACTAAAAAAGATGAATTTTGACGGAGCGGCGGTTTTAGGTGCTATCTGGCAAGATCCCAAGCAGGCTGTTTCCAATTTTATAAGCATTAAAAAACAAACCGAACAATTAAATCCATGATTGATAAACTGCATTATATCTCTCAACAGCCGCAAAACGGTACACATGCCGGCGCTATCAAAGCCGCTTTGGATGCCGGTTGTAAATGGGTACAGCTAAGGGTTAAAGATCAACCGGAAGATATCATTCTGCATTATGCCATCGAGGCCGTTAAACTTTGTGACGGATACGGCGCCAGATTAATAGTGAACGACCATCCTGAAATTGCAAAAAAGGCGGGTGCCCATGGGCTGCACCTGGGTTTACAGGATATGCCCATACAACAGGCCCGTCAGATTGTTGGCCCTGATATGATCATCGGTGGTACGGCCAATACATTTGCGCATGTAAAACAGCGCGTTGCCGAGGGCGCCGACTATATCGGCCTTGGCCCTTACCGTTTTACAACTACCAAACAAAAGCTGAGCCCTATTCTGGGGCTGGACGGTTATCGGGATATCATGGATCAGATGCGTCTTGCAAATATGAGTATCCCGGTAATCGCTATCGGCGGCATTGTGCCGGCCGATATACCGCTGATCATACAAAGCGGCGTATACGGTGCTGCGCTGTCCGGCGCAATCACCCACGCTACCAACGCCAGGCAAGTGGTTTCGGAATTATACCATCATTTAAATCAACCTTCGTTTAACGAAGCTTAAAATCAACACTATGTTAACCATCGCTGATAAAACTTTTCAGTCGCGCTTATTTACAGGCACCGGCAAATTTAACTCGCCTGTCATGATGGAGGAGGCTTTGCTGGCCTCAGGCTCTGAACTGGTAACCGTAGCCCTGAAGCGTGTTGATGTAAAAAACAACGACAACGACGATCTGTTGCTGCGTTTAAAATATCCGCATATTAACCTGCTGCCTAATACCTCAGGTGTACGGAACGCTAAGGAGGCTGTGTTTGCCGCCCAGCTTGCCCGCGAGGCGCTGGAAACCAACTGGATAAAGTTGGAGATCCATCCAGACCCCAAATACCTGATGCCAGACCCTATAGAAACCCTAAAAGCTACCGAAGAACTGGCGAAACTGGGTTTTACAGTATTGCCCTATATCCATGCCGACCCCGTATTATGCAAAAGGCTTGAAGAAGCCGGTACCGCGGCCGTGATGCCTTTAGGCTCGCCCATTGGTAGTAATAAAGGACTTAAAACCATCGATTTTTTAGAGATCATCATCAGCCAAAGCCGTGTACCCGTTATTGTTGATGCGGGTATAGGTGCTCCGTCTGATGCAGCCAAAGCGCTTGAGATAGGCGCCGACGCGGTACTGGTAAACACCGCCATCGCGGTATCAAGTAATCCTGTACAAATGGCCGAAGCATTTAAACTGGCCGTTGAAGCCGGCCGGATGGCTTTTGAAGCAAAACTGGCACAACCGGTATCACATGCTATGGCAAGTAGTCCACTAACTTCTTTTTTAGATGAGTAGTTTTAACGATATTTTTGAAACCTATAACTGGGATGATACCAAGGCCAGTATCTACGCCAAAACCAGCGCGGATGTTGAACGCGCCCTGGCCGCTGATAAACGAACATTGGAAGATTTTAAGGCCCTGGTATCACCTGCTGCAGCCCCCTACCTGGAGCAAATGGCGCAGATCAGCCAGCGCCTGACCCTGAAACGTTTTGGTAAGGTGCTGCAGATGTACGCGCCGCTTTATCTATCCAACGAATGCAGTAATATCTGTACTTATTGCGGCTTTAGTTACGACAACAAGGTAAAACGCAAAACGCTTTCGCCAATGGAAATTATGCAGGAAGTGGCCGTTATTAAAGAGATGGGCTACGAGCATGTATTACTGGTAACGGGCGAGGACAACGTGAATGTGCATGTTGATTATTTTAAAAAAGCGCTCGAATTGATCAGGCCTCATTTTGCCCATATCTCGATGGAGGTGCAACCGATGGACCTGGAAGACTATCAGCAGCTAACGCCTTATGGCCTTAACACCGTGCTGGTATACCAGGAAACTTATCATAAAGAGGATTACAAAAAACACCACCCCAAAGGCAAAAAATCAAACTTTAAATACAGGGTGGAAACGCCTGACAGGTTGGGCCAGGCCGGGATCCATAAAATGGGACTGGGCGTTTTAATTGGTTTGGAAGACTGGCGCACCGATTGTTTTTTCACCGCGATGCACCTTAACTACCTCGAAAAAAAATACTGGCAAACTAAATACAGCCTTTCGTTCCCGAGGTTGAGACCTTTTAGCGGCGGCCTTGAGCCAAAGGTGGAGATGAATGACCGCGAACTGGTACAACTGATCTGCGCTTATCGTTTGTTTAACGAGGAGGTTGAACTCTCGATATCCACCCGCGAATCTGCCAACTTCCGCAATAATATCATCAAGTTGGGTATTACCTCTATAAGCGCCGGTTCAAAAACCAATCCGGGCGGGTACACGGTAGAGCCTGAGTCGCTGGAGCAGTTCGAAATTTCCGACGAGCGCAGTCCTGCGGAAATCGCAGAGATAATTGCTAAACAGGGCTATGAAGCGGTTTGGAAAGATTGGGATAGCTGTTTAACCTAAGGATATGCTGGAACGCGAAGAACTGAAAAGATACAACCGGCAAATGATATTGCCCGAGCTGGGCCTGCACGGACAAGAAAAACTAAAAGCCGCCCGGGTGTTAATGATAGGGGCCGGCGGCTTAGGTTGCCCGGTTTTGCAATACCTGGTTGCAGCCGGAGTGGGCACCATTGGTATTGTAGATGATGACGTGGTTGATATCAGCAACCTGCACCGGCAAATATTATATGCTGCCGCTGATATTGGCCGGCCAAAGGCTTTGACAGCCAAACAAAAACTAAATCAGCTTAATCCTTTTGTAGACCTGATAACATATACCGAAAGGATTACCCTTGCCAACGCCCAACAACTGATAATCGGTTTTGATGTGGTGATAGATGGCTCCGATAACTTTACAACCCGCTACCTGGTGAATGATACTTGCGCCGCCCTTGGCAAACCGCTGGTATTTGGCTCAATATTTAAATTTGAGGGACAGGTATCGGTGTTTAATCATCGGGGCGGCCCCGGCTATCGTGACCTGTTTTCCGAAGCGCCGCCAGAAAATGAAGCGCCCAACTGTGCCGAAATTGGTGTTATCGGCGTATTACCCGGTATAATAGGTACTTATATGGCCAACGAAGCCATTAAGTTGATTTGCGGTATTGGGGAACTATTATCTGGCAAACTGTTCACCCTGAATGCGCTTGACAACAGCATCAGTATTTTCAAAATTTCTGCCGCAACACCTTCCCCCCCGGTTAACACATCTCTGTCGGTTGAAAATGATAGGGTTGTAAATGAAATCGATGCCGACACCTTCAAAAAATGGCACGCGGAAACACCCGACGAAATTTACCTGGTTGATGTGCGTGAAACCTATGAATTTGACGATGAAAATATAGGAGGAATAAATATCCCGCTTTATGAGCTGGAAGAACACGCTAATATTTTTCCAAGCGGTAAAAAGCTGGTATTTATTTGCCAAACCGGGCAACGCAGTAAAATAGCGGCTCAGCAAATCAGGTCTTTTTCGGGAATAGCGGCCTTTAGTTTAAAAGGGGGCATTAACGCCTTTAATTTTTAAAACGAAATGATGCAGTATTATCAATATTGTTCGGTATTAACCATCGCCGGCTCCGATAGCGGCGGCGGTGCGGGCATTCAGGCCGATCTGAAGACCTTTGCCGCCCTGGGTTGTTACGGCACCTCAGCCATTACTGCCATTACCGCGCAAAATACCCTGGGGGTAACTGATATTCACGTCGTACGGCCGGCAATGGTGCAAAATCAAATCAGCGCGGTAATGAGCGATATCCGGCCTTTGGCTGTAAAAATCGGGATGCTGCCAAATGCGGAAACTGTGCAGGCGGTGACCGATGCTTTAAAAAAATACGAACCGCTACCCATCATCCTCGACCCAGTTATCAGCTCAAGCAGCGGAAAACAACTGGCAAATAACGAAGCATTGTTTGCCATGAAGGAGCTGCTTTTTCCAATGGTAACCCTGCTCACGCCAAACCTGAATGAAACAGCTCAACTAATAGGCAAATATGCTGGTAATGTTGATGATATGATAAACGCGGCAGAAGCGTTGTTAGATTTAGGTAGCCAGGGCGTTCTTGTAAAAGGCGGGCACTTAGATGGGGCTGAACTCTACAACGTATATGCTGATCGGCAAGGTGTAAGAAAAACTTTTGCCTATCCTTTTATAAATTCCTTAAATACACACGGAACGGGTTGTACACTGGCTTCGGCTATCGCATCTCACATAGCACGAGGGCAATCTCTAACCGAAGCTATTGCTTTGGCCGGGAACTACGTTAATATAGCCATCAAAGAAGGACAGAATGTAAAAACCGGCGAGGGATCCGGCCCTTTGAATCATTTTTTCAAACCCCGTAAGTTGGCGAAGCTCAATTTCTAAAGGCACGTATATCACTCAAGTCTGATAATAGTTTCGCTGCAGTTCAGAATCCCTATACAAGTCAGTATAAAATCATCTGATCGTGACACTCCATTTCGTCAATGCATTCAAATATTGTCGAAATAAGGTGTACAATATTTTTATTTAATATACAAATACCTATAAATCAACAATTTAGAACCTGGCATAAGTATTGTCTCCGCTCATCCCCGATAACCATAGCTTAACACATTCAGTTTTACCTAAAGGTCGAATACACACAATAATTAATCCTCAAAAATTAAAAGATGAACAGCGAACAATTAATTGAATTAACCCGGGAACTAATTTATCATGCAACCCATTTTGACGTGCAATACGTTGATAAAGCTTATGCCGATAATTTACTGATAGTAAAAGTTGATGAAGACGGAGTTGTTGATACTATGAACAAAGAGCAGCTCATGTCTTTTATACAGCAAAACAAAGATTTAAATACCGAACCACTTTCTACCAAAACCGACTATCACTACGCCGTATGTGATGGGAATATGGGCATGGTTGTAATTACACGCGAACTTGTATTTGACGGCAAATTGAACCGAAAATATTTTACTTTGATCTGGGAATATCTATCAGGCAGGTGGCAGGTTGTTAAAGAATCGGCAGTGGTCCGTAATTAAAAATTTTAAAACTGCGTTAGCCTTCCACGGTATTTCTAATTTTTATTGGCATGGGCTATTACCCCCTATTAGCTCAACCGATTTAACAACCACATAAAAAGCATTGCTCTGTTTATGTGGTTGTTTCTGTTTCAGGATATACCTTTCAATCCGGATAGCTTTTTATTGAACATTAAAAATGCATTAAGTTTAACCCCCACCTCCTGTATTCAAAAAAGGCCTCGCGCCTCCAATTTGTTTCTGCCAGTCTACGTTGTCACCTGAAAAGGCTCTGTATTTGGTGTATCAACGGCTTGTTCGGCGAAATAAGGTGTAATTAAAATTCCACCAAAACAACAACCAGCTAAAAATCAATCAATTACTCAATGGCATAACGCTTGTAAAAGCTAAAAAGCCGCCTCGCCAACGATTTTGCACAGCAATATAGGTCTGGACCGGGCGATAAATCAGGCGCGCAACAGGTTAAACAAAAAAATGAATATGGAAAACTGGTTATTCGGATCGCATAGCGATCCTCACAAAAAAAGCGATCAATCCGGAGAAATGCCATCAGAAGATTATGATCCAAATGAAGAAAGTTTTAGTGAAGGAGGCGAATATATGGATGACTCTTTACGGATGGTTGAACAGCCATTGCAGGATGAATAAAGCAACCGATTATACCCTCCTCAAAAACGTTAACACGCCCTTACCTGGAACCGAAAGGATCGGTTGGGGCTTTATTATAAGCCAATTAGTGTGTGAACAGTTAACAATTTTGCCCCCGGCTTCCCGGTTGCAACTGGTTGGGAACGTCAAAATATGCCAGTATGTAATCATATCAAAATCGCGCCTAAGCACGGTACCTGAAAGCAGGCAGCAAATAAACATCTGCTAAGTGCACGCATTTACACAAATGAAAAGGCTCTAAATTCAGAATTACGCTACCAATAGTGGTGATGATGATGAAAGGATATACCCTTTTTAGCACGGAAACACAAATTAATGCACCTAAAAACAATTTGAAGATGGAAACATTGAACATGGAAATTAAAAATACGGCACCTGTTTTAACCAATCTTTTACAGATTGTGGAAAGCGGTTTGCTTTCGGAAAATATTTACCTCACACTTATAGACGAAAACTTAAATCAATTTTCATCCGGTTTAAGGATAAATAAACTGGGAGTTACCGAAGCACCGCTTCCCGAAATTCTGAAACTTTTGGGTGTGCGTAGCATAACCTTAAATGCAAGTCATGATTTCACCGCGCTTTTAAAGTTATCGGTAACATTACCACCTGCGCAGGTTGAACAATACTTATGGACGTTTTTTAAGAATGAAACCGTTATCGCGGAACTTCGCTCACTGTTTAGCAATTGCCGAACGATAGCATTTGACGATTGGGCGGCTATTACCGGTGCATCCAACCTTTGGAATGGTTTGTTGGCCGATGTGATCAGGCCGCTGGATAAAAAAGACCTTGAATTTATCTTTTACCTCGGTGATCCCGGAAATAAACTTTCGTTCCAGGTAGACGAAGCGATCGATCTCATAAGCGAATTTTCGCACCATGGTCAGGTAACCTTCGCACTTGATGCAACTGAGGCAATGAAGTTGTGGATGGTATTGAACGGCGTAAATCCCGATACGCCGGTAGATGGTCAAACTCCATCCGACCTCAACAAAAAATACTTTTCCATTTTCAGGACTATGGATGTTAGCCGCCTGTTGATCTACTCGGCCGATAATGCAATACTATTCTCCCGCAACCAGCAATTTGTCCTTAGCCGAAAAAAAGTTGAGCATCATATTGAGATCGGCGCGGATGCCAGGCAAAACTTCATAGCCGGCTTCAGCATTGGTTTATTAAAACATCTTGATATCGCCCACTGCATCGCTCTCGGCCTTATTGTATTTGGCTGCTGTGGCGAATCAAATACAAAACCAGATCAGCAAGGCCTTTTACTGTATATCCGGAACTGGATCAACGACCTCCAAAAACCCGAAAGCTTACACCTTTACGAATAAATAACAATTTAATTTAATTATCAATGGAACAAAGAGTTAATCTATTTGGCAAAGGGCAAAACGCCCTGAAATCCCTGTTTCAGACGGGAGCTTATTTAAAACACTCAACAATAGAAATACCTCTGCAAGAATTGGTATTCTTTAGGGTATCTCAAATGAACGGTTGTGCATACTGCCTGGATATGCACTCCAAAGATGCCCGTGCACATGGCGAAACCGAGCAAAGGCTTTACGGTATCAGCGCATGGCGTGAGACACCTTATTTTACCGACCGTGAACGTGCAGCCCTGGGCTGGGCCGAGGCCGTAACTAAATGCGACGTGCCCGACAGCGTTTACGAACGTGTAAAACCTCATTTTACCGAAGAAGAACTGATTGATCTCACACTTGCAGTTACAACTATTAACACCTGGAACAGGTTCAACCTTTCTTTCCCCCAAATTGCAGGCAGCTATCAGGTTGGTCAGTTTGGTTGATTGTTTTTTTACATAGGCCGGGGCATTACCGGTCTATGTAAATTTTACGCAAACGGCCAATGGGGTTTTTCAATTTATAAAAATGGAACTATCATTCAAGCCAGCTTAAAATCAGGTGCGCCGCTCATAGCGGTATGCATCTGATTTTAACAGTAACACCGGATACTTTATCCGTAATTGCAATTCAAAATCAAGAAGTTAACTTAGTCAGGATATCCACAGCTTTTGAAACCTCCTCTTCAGAGAGCGAGGCAAACCCAAACCGGATCCCGTTATCGTTCAGGTTACCAGGAAGCCTGAACGACATACCGATCATACGAAGCCCGGCATGGGCGGCATCGTTAATTATTTTATTTACAGGATATTCCTGCTTAAACCTAAGCCAAATAGCCATCCCGCCAAGCGGCCGGGTAAAATCAACAGCATGCGATAATTTTTTGGTAAGCAGATCGCAAATAAAATCACAACGCCGCGCGTATAGCTTGTTCGACCGGTTAATATGCCGAATCAGATCGCCGTTGATGATCATCTGCGCCAGCATAAATTCAATAAAGGTATCCCCTCTCAAATCAATCAAACGTTTTAGATCGATTGCTTTTTTTACGATTTCGGGCGCAGCTATCATGTAACCTACCCTTATTGACGGGGCAAGCAACTTTGTAAACGATCCTATATAAATTATTTTACCGCCATGAGGGGCGCTGGCCAACGGAAGGATAGGATTATTGGTGTAATGGAAATCGTAGCCGTAATCATCTTCAATTACATAAAATCCATACTGTTCAATTAATTGAAGCAAATGCTGCCTTCTCCTGGCCGACATTGTTATGGTGGTAGGATGATGCAGATGAGGAACTATATAAAGCATTTTTACCGGCGACTTTTTAAGGATCTGCTCCAGTTGCCCCAGGTCCGGCCCCTCCTCATCAACTCCTATTTTTGAGATGCGGGCACCAGCGTTTTCAATGATCTGGTCGGCATAAAGATAGTTAGGTTCGGTTACCACTACATGATCGCCTTTGGTAAGTAATACTGTAGCCGCTATGTAAATAGCCATTTGCGCGCCGCGCGTAATTACCAGGTCGTCCTTCCTGATATTTACCCCCCTGGTTTCGTTTAAAAATAAAGCGGTTGCTTCTTTGAGCAGCGGAAGGCCACCCTGGTCCCTCAAACACATCAACTGTTTAATTCTCGAACTGGTGGCCTTATCCCGGTAAACTTTACTGATCTCATAAAACGGAGCAAGCTCCGGATCCGGAAAACCATCGTTAACAACAATATCCGAACTTTTGGTTGCCCGGTGCTCTGGTTGCAATACACCTTGCAAGGCAAGGTTTATTGAGCAAATATTATCCAGAGGCGAAAAAGAGTTGCGAGGTTGAAACGACCTTGGTTTAATTACAGGTAGTTTGGGTGTTACCCTATAGCCCTTCCTATCCACCGGTTCTATCCAATCTTCCGTCATCAGCTCTTCGTAAGCGTTGATAATTGTTTTACGGTTAACGGTGATAAATTCGGCCATTTGCCGGGTACCGGGAAAAAATGTTCCTGGCGGAATTAAACCCTCCTTTATAAGGCTGATCAGGCGATTGGTAATTTGCCTGTAAACAGGGAGTTGGTTTCGTTTATCGATGACAATCAGGTTATGGTAAGGAAGCATGTTATTTTTGTAATTAAATTGATCTGCCACCCGCTTTGAAAAACCCATTCAAATATTTGCCAAGGCAGGCCTTTGTTTTTTGCAACACACATGCCATTTTATAAAAACCTAACTACCAATACATTACAACAATAAACACTGTTAAACCACTCCATATTTGGTGCTCTGAGTTATCTTACACTATATAAAGTGGATATTTTGCCATAAAAAACGCCCGTCACTTTGATAATGACGGGCATCCAAACCATAAAACAGAAAAAGATGAACTATGCCTTTTTAGGCTGGTTCAGATACCAATTTTCGAAATTGGTATTGAAGATCTTAGCATCGCTGCCTGGTACCAGCATGCTATCATTCAATTCTACCCCATAATAACTTGCATGTACATCGGCAACAACTTTACGGGGATCGCCATTTTTAGTCAAATACATCTGCACAAGATCTGACAGGTTGAACTTATCCGGGCCGGCTATTTCAACAATTTTATTAAGGGGCTCCATCAAAGCAACTTTAGCAACCGCTGTGGCCACATCTGCAGATGCGATAGGTTGAATATGAGCAGGCGACAGGCGGACGGTATCTCCCTCTGTTGCCGCGTTAGCTATCCCGCTCAAAAATTCAAAAAACTGGGTGGAGTGTATAATTGAATAGGGAACACCAGATGCTTTGATCAAATCCTCCTGCGCCTGTTTAGCGCGGAAATATCCGCTATCCTGTAAGCGATCTGTCCCGACAACTGATAATGCCAGGTGATGCTTAACTCCTGCTGCAATTTCGGCAGCAAGAAGGTTTTTGCCCGATGTTTTGAAAAATTCCATTACCGCGGCATCTTCAAACGAAGGGGAATTTGCAACATCTACTACAACATCTGCTCTGTTTAAAACTTCAGCAACACCCTCGCCGGTTATTGTATTTACACCGGTTGCCGGCGAAGCCGCTATAACTTCATGCCCCTGTTCTGTAAGTTTATTTACAACCTGCGAGCCTATCAGCCCGCTGCCTCCTATTACTACTATTTTCATAATTTATGTTTTTATGGCCGTTACCGGCCGTTTTATATTTTTTATTTATTGAGATTCAGAGTTATTGATCGATGGCGTTTAATCAATGTTTATTTTGCAGCGGTTATAAACGGTAATTCTTTAGGGCCGATGAAATAAACCAGCAATTTAGCCTCTTCGGTTTTGCTCATGTTCTTGCTTTCAGCGTGCAAACCATTAGGGTCTTCCCAAAACGCCTCACCCTGTTTATAAATATGAGTTTTACCGTTAAATGTTGAAGAGATGCTTCCTTGTAATACATAAGCGATAGTAGGGATCGGGTGCCTGTGGGCCCCGGATATTTCACCGGGTGCAAACCGCACGATGACCATTTTAACTTCCTGGCTTTTAATTTGCGGCGTGGTAATGATCCTTTTAAAAATAACTTCAGGTTCATACTGTGTAACATTCACATTTGCACACTTGGGGTCCTTTTTTGCCTGGGCATTGACACCTAAAGCAGCACAAAACGCCAACAAGGTTAAACTTATTTTTTTCATAATAGAATAATTATACCCAAACCCGTTATTGAGTTTGTAAGGCAAAATTATGCTGAAAAAAGGGGCTTAAACTGGTCCAGAGGGCAACCAGGAGGGGGTCCAGGGTACGTCGCCCGGAAGTAAGATATGGAAATTAATTGAACATTTGAAAGAAACGGTAATTGCTGCAAAACAAAATTTCACAATAGCGAATCCTCACTGCCAGGTATTACAGCAGAGGAATTTTCGATTTTGAACTGTATAGTCATAATTACCCCGCGTTCGCTTTTTATATCAAAACTGCCCCCCAACTGTTTACTAAGGGCTTTCATCATTTCCATGCCCAGGGAGGATGTCTCAGACAGTTTGAAATCGGGAGGCAGACCCTTGCCATTGTCTGTAACGCTTAGTGTAACTGTATCTTTAGATGACAACCGCGCTTTAATAAAAATCTCCCCGCCCTCCTGATCAAATGCATATTTAATACTGTTGGTAATGGCTTCGTTCAATATGAGTCCCATTGGCACGGCCTGTGATATATCCAGGTTTACGACATCCAGTTCCTCCCTGAATTTAATTCTTCGTCGGTTACAATCATAGCAGGTATTAAGGTACCGTGCCAGGTCATTAATATAATCGGCCATTATAATAGTGGCAACATTACTTTTATTATAGAGCTTTTGATGTATAATAGAAATGGCCTGTACCCTGTTCCGACTGTCCTGTATAGCCTCAATTGCATCGGTATTTTGCAGATAAGCCGATTGTGTATACAACAAGCTCATCACTATTTGCAGGTTGTTCTTAACCCGGTGATGTACCTCCCGGAGCAGCCATTCTTTTTCAGTGATCAGGTCCTCTTGCCTTTTCAATAAACCATCCTTATCGGTAAGCAGTTTTTCCTTTTCTGAAAGCAAGGCCGATAATTTATGATTTTGCCTGTCAATCTCTTGCTGCTTGGCTTGCAAACGTACATTGCTGCGTTGTTTGGCGCGATAGGCAATATATATTATAACTGCAAATACTACAGAAATAAGTACTGCGGCAAGCGTAATATTTCTTTGCCGGTTAGCTTTTTCCAGCTTATCTTTTTGTATCTGGGCATTATTATTAAGCGCGTGAATGGTTTTGTCTTTTTTAATCGAATTATAATTGGCCTCTAATTCGTTAATTTGTTTAACCGTGGCGGCATTGGTGAGCGAATCCTGCATGCGCCTCATATATTGAAATTCCTTTAACGCGGTATCAAAATTCCCGCCTGCCGAATCAACTTTATACTTATATCCGGAAATAATTATCCGGGAAGGGGTTAATAATCTTTTTGAGGGAAGCGTTTGGAGATACTTTAACTCATCTGATAATTTTGCCCATTGTTTTGTTTGGATAAAATGTTGAGGAAGCGGGTCATAATTTTCAACAAACTTGTCTACCGCATAAAACAGCGGATCATCGTTAAGGGTACCATATAACTTCTCAAACACCTTTCTAAATGCCGGCACCTGTTTTTCTGCCTCCACATTCCGTTTAAGGAAATTGTACAGCTGCATTTTTCTTGCTATATACTTGCTTTGTTCTTTGAGGGTTGGGCCCGGAAATTTTTTCGGCGTATTATTTAAATAAGCAAGGGCAGTGTGATATTTTTTTAATGTTATACAACAACCGATAGCCCCGTCAATAGCACTGTAATAGTAATTCTGATTTCTTATTTTAAGCGCTAATTCGGCTCCTTTTATAAAATATGGTAATGCTACACTGTCCTTGTTGTTCTTCCTGTACGATAGTGCTACCGCAATATTAAAAAAAGAGGCATCATAGTCGCTTCTATGCACGTCGGCATCGCAACTGTTTATGCATTCAATACGGGTAAGCAATTCTTTTTGAAGCTGATCTTTACGTGAGTATACTTCGGCCAAAAGGTAATAACCGTAATAGATCCTTATAAATTTTATAGCCTTATACTCCTGTATTACGCTTAACAGCTCTTTTTCCGCCTTATCAAACCGCCCCTCGTTAAGGTCGGCATCCGCAATTTTGCCAAGCGCATCAGCTATCTTAAGGCGGTCCGTTCCTTTTTTATAAAGCGCATACGCCTTTTCATAACATTTTGAACGGGTGGAAAGCAGACGCTTATCATTAAATGACAGGTTGTTTCCATACAGTGTCCAGTATTCAGCTTCCTTTAAATAGTCACCGGTTTTATGGTAATAGCCGGTTATTTGATTAAATAGCGAATCAGCATTTTTAAAATCTTCCTGTATAATAAAAGTGAGTGCTTTTTCAAATAACGCGTGGTGCAAAAAATCGGCCGATCCGATTGCCTGGCTTAATGTTATTGCCGCATTGAAATAAGAACGGGCTGTATCAAGGTTTTTAGGATCCCAAACAGGCTTGTCTTTAAAATATCTCCCTAATTTTATAAGCGCCACAGCCCGGTTGGTATCCTGTTTGGTTTTGTTGAGTTCAGTTGTTAAAGTTTTAAAATCCTGGGCATAAGCTGATAGTGATATACAGCAAAATGATAACGGAATGAAACAATATCGTATCAGTGAACGAATCATGAAAATATACTATAATCGCGGCGTTTAGCCGAAACAGAAGTTTAGCATTAAAAGTAGATATTTTTCATGATCGAAGCAGGCAATCCCCAAACTTATGTTTATGCTTTTTGCTGAAAATAATCCTGCTTAACGATATGAAGCTTTTTCATTTTGGCATGCAGCGTAGTTGGTGGTACATCCAGCCATTCGGCAGCGCCCCCTTCACCGGCAATTTTACCACTGCATTTTTTCAATACAGCTATAATATGGCTCCGTTCAACATCTATAAGCGTTTTATTCCTGAAAATCTCCTGATCGTTGAGGTTTTTCACTGTAGTATTCGGCAAGCAGATCTGCCTTAATACACTATCGTCTGATAGCAGGATACTTCGTTCAATTAAATGTTCTAACTGCCTCACATTTCCAGGCCATGAATAACTTTTAAGCTGCTGCAGTACCTTATTGGATATGAAATTAATTTTTTTGCCGGTTAATTTGGAATAACGAACCAGGAAGAAATTTGCCAGTTCGGCAATATCCTCCTGCCTGTCACGCAAGGAGGGTAAACTTATTGGGAAAACGTTGAGGCGATAATACAGGTCGGCCCTAAAGCGGTTTGCATCAACTTCAGCCTCCAGGTCGCGGTTTGTAGCCGCAATGATCCTAACATCAACCTTCATAGTTGTTTTCCCCCCTACTCTTTCAAACTCCCGCTCCTGGATAACACGTAATAACTTTACCTGCAACTCCGGCGGAAGTTCGCCAATCTCGTCGAGGAAAATGGTACCCTGATGGGCCAGCTCAAACTTGCCAATCCTTCGGTCTGCCGCCCCTGTAAATGATCCTCTTTCGTGCCCGAAAAGTTCGCTTTCGATAAGGTTAGCCGGAAGTGCCGCGCAATTTATGGTTACCATCGGCTTGTTTTTCCTGCCCGATGACTGATGTATTCCCCTGGCTATAACTTCCTTTCCGGTACCTGTTTCCCCAAGCAGTAAAACTGTCGAATTACTTGGCGCAACCATAGCCATCAGCCGATACACTTTTTGCATTTCGGCGCAATTGCCGATAATGCCGGGATATTGATTGTTGAAAAGAGGCTTCCGTGCAAGGCGGTCTTTACCTGTATTCACGCCAGAATCAATAAGTATACTCTGAGGTAATCCCAAATGTAAATTCAGTTTCTGCCCTTCAGTTTCCGTGTTGGATACTATTCTTTCAGTGATCATTTCAAATTTGTTTATATAGATTTTCATCACAACTGCTTCGAATTTTATGCCACTGCTCTAATAATGAAAAAAGGAACTTTTCTTCATGTCATCCGACGATATTTCGACGATTTCCTTTTTTTTTGAATTTTATTTCGTCGGTTTATATCATGAATCCCCTGCACTTGCATGTGGCCCGCAATTGTAAAATTCACCTAAGCCCTCAAAATACCCTGGTTTTTTAGAATACATTTGGCAGATTATTAAAATAGGCGGAAATTGTATAAGGTTATTTCGCCTGCGGCACATATATTGGATTGGATATTTCATAACCAAAAAACTATTTTAACTAAATTTCATGCCCCAGTAAATTCCTCCGGCAAACCGGGCGTTTGAAATAGCCTTATTTTTGTATAATATGTCCATAAAAAAAATACTGATAGTAGAAGACGAATCTCTTGTTGGCCATCATTTAAAACTGATTTTAACATCGGCAGGATATAAAGTTACCGGCATATCAGAATCTGTTAATGAGGCCTTAACTTCTATCGACGAACAAAAACCCGATCTGGTTTTGCTTGATATTCATCTTAAAGGAGTACAAAACGGCATTGACCTTGCCAGGAAGCTTACCGAAAGGAATATGGCTTTTGTGTATCTCACCGCAAACTTTCAGGGTACCTTACTGGAAGAAGCTAAATCGACAATGCCATTTGGCTTTATAGTTAAACCGTTTCGCGAGGACGATTTGCTTACCACACTTGATGTTGCTTTTTACCGGCATCAAAACAGCCTCGAAAGCAGTAGGCAGCAAGAAATGGAGCTGAACCAAAAGTTAAAGGATATCCGTAATTATGATGCCGACAAGGTGCAAAAGTTATTACGTGTTGCCGACAAAATGCAGGCATATATACCATTTGATTACCTGAATTTTATACTCAAGAATGCAAATAACGAAACCCTGACCAGCATTGGTTTTTTAAGGATAGGTTTTGATGAATACCAGGTACAGGGAGAACAGGAATTAATGAATATAACGGGTACCAACCATGCTACGTTGAAGAACATTTACACCTCATTATCTGCGATAAATAGGGCAAAGTATTTTAGCGATGAAGAGCTTGATCACCTTTGTAATCAAAACCCGCTGAGCAAAATAATTGCCGATACATATGATTTCGAATCAGCGTTGTTTTTTCCGGTCGGGCAAGACAACTCAACATTGATACAGTATGAGTTTTACAGCCGAAAGGGCAATACCTATGGCCAGCAACATATCGCGTTGTTAAGCCGGTTGCTTAACGCCTTAAATTATGTAATTGAAAGTGACCGGCAACACACTACTGCAAATAACCGGGCTCCGGTTATTCCCGCCCAACCGGTGTTGCCTAAAGAACGTCCATATCATTTTGACGGCATTGTAGGGCAAAGCCGCCCTATGCTAACTGTACTTGATCATATCAACACAATTTCACCGCTGGATACATCTGTACTTATCCTTGGTGAAAGCGGCACGGGCAAGGAAAGAGTAGCTAAAAGCATCCATACGCTATCAGGAAGGTCGGGCAAGCCGCTGGTGGTTGTCAATTGTGCTTCTTTGCCCGCTAACCTCATCGAAAGCGAACTTTTCGGGCATGAAAAAGGTGCCTTTACAGGCGCGTTGGAAAAAAGAACCGGCAAATTTGAAATGGCTGATGGAGGTACCATCTTCCTCGACGAGATTGGCGAACTGCCTATAGACCTCCAGGTTAAGCTACTTCGCGTATTACAGGAACAGGAAATTGAACGGCTTGGCGGCAAAGGACCAATAAAAATAGATGTCAGGATCATAGCCGCCACAAACCGCGACCTTGAAAAAGAGATGGAAGAAGGGCGGTTCAGACTGGACCTATATTATCGGCTCTTTGTATTCCCGATCATTATCCCTTCTTTACGGGAAAGAATTGACGACATACCAGCACTCACCAATCATTTCATCTCATACTATTCAAAAAAGTATAAAAAACCTATTAACGGGATATCTCCTGAGGCCATGATGCAAATGCTTGATTATACCTGGCCGGGAAATGTGAGGGAACTGGAACATTTTATTGAAAGAACAATACTGTTGTCAAAAACCTTAATTATAGAGGAGGTTTCACTGCCCAAATACCCCGCTAATAAAACAAATGCCGAAATGCAAACCGGCACAAGAATGAAAACGATTGATGAGAATGAACGGGATTATATCATCACCGTGCTAAAAAACTGCAATGGCCGAATAAGAGGCGCCAACGGTGCTGCCGCTGTAATGGGATTACCTCCTACCACTCTTCATTCAAAAATGAAAAGGCTGGGTATTAAATAACTCAAGGCCTCAATGCCGCTATAATTTAAAAAATTGCGTTCCCCCTGGCCCCCATGCAACTATATATCGGATGATAGCCAAACGTTCGTCCGATATATCGCCCATTTCATGCCTTGAAGTTAAACCAAATATCTGTCTGTCAAGCAACTACTTAGGTGGCACAATCTTTCGTTATCAGTATTTGATTTTAAGAGAAGAGATTCTGAAAATGGCAATCATCATTAGCAGAGCCGCTTCAGTTTTCAGCCTCTTTTGAATCATAACGAAAAGCAATTTAGTTAAACCACATATCACGACGATGAAAAAGCTTGCCATTTGCATTTTTTTGATAAGCTGTACCTTTATCGCCGATGCTCAAAAAGTAGCGGAACTATTTCAAAAGCTACAAAACACCGGAAATGATACCAACCGTATCAATGCGCAACTTCAATTAGGTCAGTATTATTTAAATAAACCAGGAGAGCTATTTAAAGACCTGGACAGTTCTTCATATTACATAACACAAGCCGAAACACTCAGTAAAACTATCCATGCCACAGGCCATCTGTATCGTACGCTTTTTGCGAAAGGAGAACTTGACATAGAACAAAACAATTGGAACGCCGCAACTGAGGTTTTCACTTCGGTAGCTAACTATTACCAGGTACACCACGAACCATTAAAAGAAGCAAACGTTTGGCATTATTATGCCGACCGCATGCCTGTACCAGATAAGTTCAAAGTTGACAGTAAATTAAAGATCCATAATAAGGCCTATGAAATTTATTTGAAAAACGGCTTCAAGCTTCAGGCTGCCGATGAGCAGTTCCGGATTGCATTTACATACCAAAATGCTAATCAATTTGATAAGGCCGAACAGGGATTTATATCTGTCATTAAGCAATATCAGCTTTTAAAAAGCCCGCAAATTGCATTAGCCTATTATAGGCTGGCGGATAACTATTACCGTAAGGGCGATATGCCGAAAGAATTACTCGCCCGTATTAACTGTGTAAATGCCTATGAAGCCGCCGCTAAACATGATCTTAACTGGGGACAATATTATTACTTTACACTTGGAGTAGCCTACTACAATAAACGTCAGTTTGAACAGGCCTTAATTTATCACCAAAAATGTGTTGATATTGCAACTGAACTGAATAACCAGGAAATGTACAACCTGGGCGTTCACGAAATACTTACTTGTTATATTAATCTTAAAAAATACGCCACAGCTTTCGCGTATCTAAAAAAAACATCCCAAAGGTATCCTAAAAAAACTGTCGTTCAGGAAAGTATGTTTCTCTCGGCCGAGCTGAAACTATACAATCACATGAATAATGGCAATGCCGCCGAAAAAATGATCCCGAGGTTTAAAAAAGTATTCCAACAAGTTTATAAAGACATCCCCAGGGAAACAAAAAGAAATTATTATGCTATGGATAATTTCATTGCCACGTATGATCCCCTTCCCAAGCATTACCTGCTTACCAGGCAGTGGGCAAAGCTGGCCAATGAACTGAAGATGCTGGAAGCCCTGCCTACCGATAAAATGTCGGTACTTTCAAAAATGACCATCTATCAGCATAGATTCAAGGTTGATTCGGCCAAAGGCGATTTTTTGGCGGCATTAAAAGGCTTTCAGCGAATTAAAATCATTAAAGATTCCCTTACTAATGTTACAACAAGCAAACAAATAGGCGAGCTTGAAACCAAATATTTATCCGTACAAAAGGATAAGAAGATCCAGGAATTAAATAACCAGTCAACCATACAAAAAAACAACCTCGAAAAAATTAACCAGCAACGAAACATCACTCTTACCGGTGTGTTGATAGGCTTTATACTAACCGGAGTATTATACTTCGCTTACCGAAGCAAACAAAGCAGCAACTTTAAACTGAAGATAAAGCAGGAAGAGATCAACACTCAAAACAACTCTCTTTTCTCTTTACTAAATGAGAAAGAAAAACTACTTCAGGATAAAGATAGCCTGTTAAGCCGCCAACAGGACTTGCTAACCGAAAAAGAATGGCTGCTGCGGGAAGTTCATCACCGGGTTAAGAATAACCTGCAAATTGTAATGAGTTTACTGTATACGCAATCCGCATATCTGCAAAATACCGATGCCAGGGACGCAATAAGAGATAGCCAAAACCGGGTACAGGCCATTTCTATTATTCACCAAAAACTATACAGTAAAAGCAACGTGGCTACTATTGCGATGGCCGACTACATAACCGATTTAGTTAGATATCTTTATACCTGCTATGATTGCGGTCATCGTAAAATTAGATTTAAAGAAGATTTAGATCAGGTGAATCTGGATATATCCCAGGCCGTGCCTATGGGCCTTATATTGAATGAAACCATTACCAATAGTATTAAATATGCGTTTGGGAACGACGGAGGGGAAATTCTTATCCACGCGAAACTATCGGCCTTGAAAACTATTACTTTGCGTATTACTGATAACGGTAAAGGGCTACCAGCAAATTTCAAATTATCCGAAGCTTCGTCATTGGGAATGGAAATGCTTAAGGCACTTAGTAAGCAGTTGGGAGGCACTTTTGAGATTAAAAACGAACCGGGAGTTAGTGTACTTGTAATATTTAAAATTGAAAGTCAGATGAGGGCCGGGTCTTGACAATATGATGATTGGGTTACAAATTATCCCTGATAAATTTTCTGATTTCAGTATTTAGAGACAGGTGTTGCTAATTCGGCCGATATTCCCCTTGCACTTATAAACGGCGTACTAAAACGAAATGATCAATTGGTCAACCGGGGAAATTTAACGCGGTTATCCGGTTAAGGACGGCACATCCATGATATATAGGCGCCCACCGCCTGTATCATGGATGTGCTGATCGGCCTGTCTTTAATATCTTACTGATATACCAAAGTTAAACGCCGTGCCTCTGCCTTTTGAATAGAATCCCGGTTGCATGAACCATTGCGCACGTGCAGGAAAATAGTCTTCATTAAACAGATTTTCAATGCCCAGGCTCAATCGGGTATTCTTGTTCACTTTATACCCGGCCGCCAGGTTAAACAGGTTATAGGCTTTTACAGCCCCTTCATTGCCATTATAGATACCGGTGGCATTTTTTACGAAACGGTTGCGGTTGCCAATTCCTGTATAATTCAGGGTTATGTCCACCACCTGGATTGGTGAATAAGTAACATTACCGGTAATCTTAGGAGCAGAAATGCGCCTGCCGTTCAGGTAGGCATCTTGCGGGTCATCGTATTTCCCGTTTTGATTAACGTCCCTTTTTCCTTCTGTATAACTGTAACTACCGCCTACGGTTAACCGGCGGCTAAATATGTAGCTGGCAGCTAATTCAAAACCGTAAATTTTTTCAGGGCTCCGCGCGGTATTAAATAAGCCGGTGGCCGGATCATATAACACCTCAATTCCCAACTTAGAGGTGCTTTGATAGGCTGAAGCTGAAAATACCAGGTTTTGATAATGGCTTTCAAAGCCCGCCTCATAATTATTCACTTTAACAGCATCGGTATTGATCTTATTAATACTGTTTACCTTTGCATCGCGTAAAGCCAAACCGATGTCCATTACAGAAAAACCCTGGGAAAAACTTATATAAGGGCTGAACAGCTCAAAACGATTATACTTTAAACCGGCATTAAACAAAGCGGTATTATATTTCAACACGCCGCCCGTTACATCAAATGATGGAGTTACCGTAGCACCGCTTGCATTGGTAATGCGTAATGTACGATAGTTGTCGACATCAATATCAACACGCTCATACCGGAACCCTGTTTTGAACACCAGATCCCGAATGATCATCAAGTCGGCTTGCGCAAATGGTGCCAGGTTGATCATGTCCATGGCAGGTACCCAAACACGGCCGTCTACCAGAGGCTGTGAGGTTTTGTCTTTCAGCAAATCTATACCATAAGACAGGTTGGCGTTCAGCGACGGACGGCTGACCATTGGAGTTTGGAGGAATAATCGTATGCCTTTTTTGTCATTATGTGCTAATGACTGACCGTCGCCGCCATCAAAACGACCTAAGGACACATAAAACACATCCTGGCGTTTTTCATAATAAGCATCCGCGTTCAGGCTCGTATGTGCGAAAAGATCGTCAACCTTGTAAGATAAATGCAGGTTGTGATTGTAAGCCGCTCCGGTAGGAATGCCCGCCGGTTTACCAAGTACACCGGTAGCTTTCTGACCTGTAGCCAGGTTGCCGTTCACCAGCGTAAAGTTGCTGTTCTGTAAGCTGCTATAATAGTTATATACCAATTGTAAACGCTGGTTACGCGTTGGCTGATAACCCAGTTTAGCAAAGGCATTATAGGTGTTTGTTTCACCAAGGCTGTAGTTGGGCCCAACCACATCGCCTTTGGCATCTTTGTATTCTCCGGTTTCCTCTGCCATGCCGCTTGCTACATAATCAAATTTCCCTGCTTTGCCATAAAACATCTGACTGATACGACCGCCTACCGAATTACGTACCTTCACCAGCGAGCCGTTTAAATAAACGTCGGTTTTACCGGCAAACTTTGCCGAAGTATCAGGCACCAATGTTACATAGTTAACCAGGCCGCCGGCGGCACCATTACCGTAAATGGCTGTTGCCCCTTTTACGACTTCAATTTGCTGCAATACAGAGGGGTCAATAGACCTCAGGTCCACCTCGGCATTCCTGAGTGGGGACGACTGGCTCACACCATCAATCATAACCAGCATGGGACGCCCCCTTAAGTTTTGACCAACATTACTGCCCGATTGTGCTGTCGGGGCAAAGCCGGGTACCTGGTTTGCCAGGATGCTGGTCAGGTCCGGGTTAACAGCAATCTCATTGTCGAGTTTCTTTTTTGAAACGATGCTTACTGTTGATACAATATTCCTGGGGCTTTCCGGTCTTCTTGTAGCCGAAATTACAACCTCACCAAGCGCCTGGCTGGCTTGCCGTAAATGCCAGTTAATGGCTGTGTCACTCGTTAAAGCCGGAAGCGATACCAATATGGGCTGATAGCCGACGGCAGAAATTTCCAATGATAGTTGCTGTCCTGCCGGTACAAAAGCCGTGAAGAACCCTTTGGCATCACCACTTATCTGCGCGGTTTTCAACTTGATTGTGGGATAAGCTACTCCAGACACGGAGTCGCGGACGCTACCTTGTATTTTCACGTTTTGAGCTGATGCAAAACAGGATAATAATAAAAAACAGGTAGTAATAAAGTGTAATGGTCCATGTGATTTCATTAGATTAAATTTTGCACGAAAGTATTTATTTAATCTAATTCTAAATAATAAATCTTAAGAAACCCTGTTAAGTCAATATTAAAACTGGCAAATAGCATCTCACATATCAGAGTTTCGGCGAAACTACTTCGACAGATTACTGTATGGCAGGTCTGTCTTCCGGTTCCTTATTTCAATTGTTTTGCCTGGAAAAAATGTATACAACATGGCCGGATGCAAATCTTTTAAAATTTTATCTTTGCCGATGAAAATCAATACTACAAAAGATGACTGAACTTGCCCCCTGCCCAATATGTAAATCTCCCTATGCTTATGAAATGGATAACCTGCTCATATGTCCGGAATGCGGACACGAATGGAATCCGCAAGATAATCCTATAAGTTCAGATCTGTTTGTGGTGAAGGATAGCAATGGAAATATTCTCCAGAACGGGGATACTGTTGTTACAATAAAGAACCTGCCGGTACGTGGTTCCTCTCAAAGTATAAAAGCCGGGACCAAGGTTAAAAACATCCGTTTGGTTGACAGCGATCATAACATTGATTGTAAGATCGATGGGTTTGGCGCTATGGCATTAAAATCAGAGTTTGTTAAGAAAGCATAATTTTTTAAACATACAGCCCAAAGCGGGGAAACGCACTTATTTAATGGAAGGAGACCGGCTTTTACGGTATTCTTTGGGGCCGTATCCCATAGTTCTGTTAAACAATCTTGAAAAATAAAGAGGGTCGTCGATGCCGATGCGAAAAGCTATTTCACGGATCCTCAATTCCGTGAACTGCAGGTACTGACAAGCCTTTTGTATTTTAAGATGATTAAAATAATCTATAGGCGAAAATCCTGTGGTTTTCTTAAATAACGCAGAATAATGACTCACCGATAGGTTTACCGAGGCCGCGAGCTCAGCTAAACTTAGAGTCTTATCCAGATTCTTCTGCATGAATAAAATAGATCTGTCCTGCGGCTGGGAGTGTGTGTTTAAATTCGTTTTATAATATTTGTCCCTAAACAAAAAAGAACTTAAATATTGCAGCAGCAGTAAATTGACATACGTGAGATTTTCTGTACTGTAACCCTGTTCTAAAAATACGTAAAGCTTATCAAAAAGAGCGATCCGATCACCATCAAATTCGATGCTGTAGCGGAAACTCTGATCCCTGACATAAATTTGCTCCGTTATAGCGTCCGCTTGCGGACCTTTAAAGTGACACCAGTAAATTGTCCAGGGACTGCTTTCATTTGTTTCATAAAAGTGCTTAACACCATGAGGAATAACAAAAAAGTCGCCGGGCTTGATCTCATAAGTATGAGTGCCTATCTTAACCATCCCTTTTCCGTCAATGCAATAAATCAGGATATTTTGCCCCGCACCTGTATATCGCTCCCTGCGATGGAATTTTGCCTTGGGATAGTATCCAATATCCGTTATAAATGCTCCTTGTATAGCCGCATTTCCTTCACAAAACCGCTGTAATATAGTTTTGGGTATCACGATCGCTCGCTGACCTTCAAACCCATCTTTTTTGTAACTTGCTGAATATGTATTCATTTGATTTAGTTAAATCCTATCGCGGGTTACACATGTTTGCGAATGCAGACATGCTGTGTTAAAAGGCGAATAGATACTGTTTTGCCACAGCCGTTATCAATGTCGGATACTGACATTAAAAGTAAAATTTCTGAACGGCTGAATTTCATAAATCCATTAAATTATTATTTTTTAAAATA
Organism: Mucilaginibacter sp. SJ; assembly: GCF_028993635.1. Classification (NCBI taxonomy): domain Bacteria; kingdom Pseudomonadati; phylum Bacteroidota; class Sphingobacteriia; order Sphingobacteriales; family Sphingobacteriaceae; genus Mucilaginibacter; species Mucilaginibacter sp. SJ. Next base: position 319,243 of record NZ_CP118631.1, on the reverse strand, counting down.
CTCCCCTATCCCATCTTTTATTTACGATATACATAGAGTTTGATGTTCATTGATTTCAATCGGTAATTGTTAGTCGCTCAACATTGATATTCACAAAAATATTTAATAACAGGGCATTCTATATAGATGAAAAAATTAAAAACATGGACTATATAACTATCGCCGGAACGCTAAAACACTTTACGTTCATTGCGAAAATAAGGTCAGGCTTTTATAAGAAACAAGCCTGATGAGTACCCCTGATTCGGCTATTTATGGCAAACTTTTGTGCTTTTTATCAAACAGGACGAACTGAAATCATTTAACATTTGTTTCATTCCCTTCAATTTTCTCCTTCCTATAATTTAATGCGCCACTACGCATTCATTTTAATCAATGTCACATTCAAAAGGCCCTGGTATACCCTATAATTAAATAGTAAAATTATCCATATAGAATAACCAACCTCATGAATGCCCGCCTTCCGTTTTTTAACTAAAAGAATAAAATAACACCATATGGCTCCAAATGGCGAAAAAAAGGCATAGGTTTTCATTACCCAATAGGCGGCAAAACGGATAAATACAACACCAATCAGAATATTGTCCATGTATTACATCATATCGTCTATACTCAACGATCCGATTGCCATTAGATTTGTCATCCTTAATAACCCTAAATAACCCAATTATGAGAACAAAATTTACACTAACATTAGTGTTATTGTTACCACTTTACAGCCTGGTTTTCGCCCAAACCAAAGCCGTAAAAGGACGTGTAACAGATAACACGCATCAAACGCTTATTGGCGTAAGCATTTTGCTTAAGGGCACAAAAACCGGTTCTGTAACCGACGCGGCCGGTCAGTTCCAGATCAGAGCAAGCAAAGGTGACATACTGGTATTTTCTTACCTTGGTTTCCAGGCCAAAGAGGTTCCGGTGGATGACAGGGAAACTTATGAGGTAACACTTAACCCTGCCGACAATCAGCTTAATGAGGCCGTGGTAATTGGATACCAAACCATTACCCGCAAAAGCGTAACTACAGCGGTGTCCTCTGTCGGGACTAAAGACATTGCCCCAACCACCACCAGTAATGTTGCAGATGCTATTCAAGGTAAAGTACCAGGATTGCAGGTATTTCAGGGGGGCGGCAATCCCGGCGCGCAACCGAAGCTACTGATCAGGGGCTTCTCCACAATCACAGGGTCCAGCGATCCGCTCATTGTTGTTGACGGCGTGATCACCTCATTCGGCGGCCTTAATGACATTAACCCGTCAGATATTGACAAGATCGACGTGCTGAAAGATGCGGCAGCTACTGCTATTTATGGTTCCCGTGGCGGAGCCGGTGTTTTGCTGGTTACCACAAAAAGAGGGAAAGAGAAAACGCAGATCAATTTTAACGGAACTTCGGGCATGAACTATTGGGTGAACCCGAAACTTGCACAGACAGACGAGTTTGTAAGCCATTACCGCCAGATCTATGCCAATAACAACCAAACCCTTCCGGCCAATGGCGCGGTGACAGGAGTTAATACTGATTGGTGGAATGAGGCAACCAAAAAAGCTTACACCCACAACTATAATGTCAGCGCATCCGGATCAAAAAACGGGCTCACCTTTTATGGAAGCGCCGGGTATTTTGATCAAACCAGCAATTTTGCAGCACAGCGCGGTACTGCCGACTATCAAAAAATCACCACCAGGTTCAACATCGATTACGAAATTTCAAAAGTATTCAAATTTGGTGTTAGCCTTGCACCGCGCATGGAGCGATATGGCGACGGTGGCGGCACAAGCCTGTTCAACATCATGTCCATTGCACCCAACGTAGCGGCAACCAGGTCTGCCGCGGAGACGCAAACGGCTGTTAATGCGTATGCAGCAACCAATCCCAGCTGGAGCTTCACTGCCTATAACCCGGTTTACAGCCAGTTTACGCGTTCCAATTTTAATAATATCAATAATCCCCTGGCTGCCATGGCCCGTGATTTTAACCAATCACGATTATTCGGCACACAGGGTTCCTCCTATCTTGAAATCAAACCAATTAAAGGCCTGACGTTAAGAAGCAGTATTTCCGGCTTTTATAACTCAATAAACCAGACTAATTACCAGCCTAAATACTACATCGATCCACAAGACCGCAGTGATATATCAGGCGCATCCCAAAACTCGATGATCAACTACCGCTGGCAACTGGATAATACCATCAATTATATCGGAAGTATCAACAAGCATCATTACAATGTTTTGATAGGCCAGTCTGCCGATAACTATACGTATAATAACACTTACGTGTACCGCCAGGATGTTCCTTATGATGCGGAGCCTTATCACTACATTTCTGCCGGTGCAACGCTTGCCGACGGATCCGGCTCTCATCAACCCGGCGCGGGCCCCTTCGGTAAAATGAGCTCTTACTTTGCCCGCGTATCTTATGATTTTAATGAAACTTATTTCATTGCGGGCTCTTTCCGGGCAGATGGTTCATCGATGTTATCGCCCGCCAACCGCTGGGGTTATTTTCCAACCGTTTCAGGCGCTTATGTGATTTCAAACGAATCATTTATGAAGAACATCAAATGGCTGAACTACCTAAAGTTGCGCGGATCATTTGGCCGTGTAGGGGGCAATTTACCAGGCTCGCCGGGCGCTTATGAAAGTACTCTGGGCTTATCAGACTATATCAATGGCGCAAACAGCCGGGTTTATGGCTATGTTCCATCCAATGTACCCGACCCAAATATCAAGTGGGAAACAACACAGGACGTGACCATCGGCTTTGATGCGGACTTCTTCAATAATAAATTATCCATAACCGCAGATAAATACTGGCGCTCACCTAAAGACATGTTGCTTTACCTCCCGGTACAACCCTCGCTGGGCTATCCGCAGGGATATATCCCAACAGTTTATACTAACGTAGGTACCATGCGTACCAGCGGTTGGGAAGCAGCCATCAATTATAAAGACAAAATCGGTGGTGTTTCTTTCGGTATCAGCCTCACGGTACAGCATTTCCTTTCCAAAGCGGTCGACCTGAAGGGACAGATCCTATATGACGAAATATCCAATGACGTATTTCAGTCTACCCGGAGGACCAAAACCGCTGCAGGTGATATTTTAGGCGGCTATTACGGTTATAAGGTACTCGGTGTTTTCCAAACAGCCCAGGACGTACAGAACTATAAAAGCCCGAACGGCACTGTATTGCAGCCTAATGCGAGGCCCGGCGATTTTATGTACGCGAACGTTAACGGCGATAATACCATCGATTTGAACGACCGGACGTCGATCGGAAATCCATATCCTAAATTATCATCGGGCTTAAACCTTCAGGCTTCTTACCATGGCTTTGATTTCCGTATGGAATTTTATGGGTCCTTTGGCAATAAGGTAGCTGATGATTACCTGGTAAGGATGAACCCCATCTACGGGTATAACTTCATCAGCGGTAAAGAAAATAAATTTTGGACCGGTCCGGGCAGCACGAACAGTTATCCTGTGCTGAGTTTGAGTGATCCAAACGGCAATTTCTCTAAAAACTCCAGTTTCTTTATTAAAGAAGGCACCTATGTACGCAATAAATTATTGCAACTCGGTTACACTGTGCCTGAAAAGGCCTTGGGCGGCCGGGCTAAGGTACGGATTTACGTATCTGCTCAAAACCTCTTCACCATTACCAAATATGACGGATTAAACCCTGAAGTCCCATTTGCGGGTGTACTGAGGTATGGCATTGACAACGGACAGAACCCGATCCCCAAATTCTTCAATATCGGATTTAACGCGAATTTTTAAGACTTAGCAGTAAACAACAATGAAACACTTGAAATATATATTGCTCGTACTGGTTATTGCCGGCATGAGCGCTTGCAAAAAGACTTTCCTGGATCAGGAACCTTATGGTAACGCTATACAGGCCAATACTTTTTATAATACAGTTGATGAAGCCAGTGGCGCAACGATTGCTTGCTACAAATACATTGACTTTGACGACTGGTGGCAGACGCAATGGTGGAAGCAAGTAGGCGGCGAGGCCGCCTCCGATAATGAATGGATCGGTATCAACGGAGGGCAAGGCACGGCAGTACAGGCTGCGCACTACACGTTAAATGCCGAAAATGATCGTATTGAGGCGCACTGGATCGAAATCTACAAAAGCATTTATATTTTCAATGCTACCATTGAAGGCATTCAGAAATCGCAGATTGACGACGCTACCAAACAGAAGCTTATCGCCGAGATCAAGTTTCTGCGGGCTTTCCAATATTTTGAGCTGGTAAGAAATTGGGGCGGGATTCCGCTGATCACTAAGACACTGGGCCCTCAGGAAAATACCTACAGCAGGACCAGCGCCGCCGATGTGTACAATTTCATTAAACAAGATCTTAATAGTGCTATTGGCATTTTACCGAATAAATCACAGTATAGCGCCACAGATAAGTTCCGCGTATCAAAGGGAGCTGCGCAGGCACTGCTGGCCAAGATCGACCTGTATACCGAAGATTGGGCAGGAGCACAAAACCTCACCAGCCAGATCATCAGCTCTGGTGAATACAACCTGGAAACGTTTTTTGGTAATATATGGCAAACAACTAATCATAACGGACCTGAGTCTATTTTTGAAATACAGTACCAGTATTCTACCCAATACCCAAACCTGGGCAACATTTTCCCTACCACCTCCATGCCGGGGACCGAAGGCGGATGGGGATATTTTACACCAACCAGCGATCTTGAAAATGCCTTTAAATCGCAGGCAGACAGTGTAAGGTTAAACTGGACGATCATGCGCCAGGGCTTCCCGGTTGCAGGCGATCCGGCCAATACTTCATTCAATGCCAATCCGGCACAATGTAAATCTGCCAGGTACAACCGAAAAGTGTATGTACCTCGCGGTGAAAGAACACCGAACGGCCGCTTTTCAAAAGATCATATTTACCTGAGGCTGGCAGACGTTTACCTGATGAATGCTGAAGCTGCCGCTATGCAGCAGCAGTCGGCCCAGGCTTTACAGTCGATGCGCACGGTTAGGAACCGCGTTGGCCTCACTACCGATATGACACTTACCGGCTGGAACCTCATCAACGCTGTGCGGTTGGAGCGCAGGCTCGAAATGGCCCTGGAAGGAGATCGTTTGTATGACATCAGGCGATGGAAAGATCAAAGCGGACAACCGGTGATCAATAGTATTTTGGGACCGAACGGAAGCTTTGTTAAATACAATACGCAACAAAGCAAAGACCCATATGAAACTAAGAACCTGAACGAGCCTCAAAATAAGGGTGCTAATTTTATTGCAGGAACACATAATTTATGGCCTATCCCATCAAAGGAAATTATTGCCTCAAACGGAAAGATCACACAAAATCCGGGATATTAGCAGATAGCCGCCGGCATGCCGGCGGCTTTAAATAACTATTATGAAAATAAATTTGCGATCAGCACTGCTGTTCATGGTAATGCTGGGGGTATCAAACTCATTCAGCTGCGCTAAAAAAACAGGAATTAAAAAAGGAAACGACGGTTGCATCGTTAATGGCGTTAATACATGCAATACCGGCCCGGCCCGCATCACTATCAATCTGGGAAATGAGCAGCAAACGATGCAAAGCTTTGGTGCCTCTGATTGCTGGACAACCAAATTCATCGGAAAGTGGAATGATGTTACCAAAAAAAATCAGATTGCTGATTACCTGTTCAGCATGGAAGCCGACCAGCAGGGCAATCCCAAAGGTATTGGCCTTACGCTTTGGCGCTTCAACATCGGCGCCGGGAGCTATGAACAAGGTGCGGATAGCGGAATACCGGATGAGTTTCGCCGGGAAGAATGCTTTCTGGATGCAAATAATAATTATAACTGGAACAAACAAGCAGGCCAGCAATGGTTCCTGTCGGCAGCGAAAGCACGCGGTGTAAAAAACTTCCTGGCATTTTCTGTTTCGCCACCGGTACAGTTCACGCAAAATAATAAAGCTTATGGTTTAGCTAACAGTCATCTGAACCTGACAGAAAGCAAGAAAAATGCTTTTGCAGATTTTCTGGTTAGCGTTTTAAAGCATTTTGAATCAAGCAGTACCCCTTTTAATTATCTCAGCCCCTTTAATGAACCCCAGTGGAATTGGGGAGAAAATCCATCGCAGGAAGGCACTGGTGCTACCAATGCTGAAATTGCAGACTTTATACGCCTGTTGGGCCCGAAGATGAAAGCTGCCGGCTTAGCAACTACGATATGTGTTGGTGAAGCCAATCAATGGAATTCGCTGGATGCTAACAACAGTGATGGCCGCGGCGATCAGCTCAACCAATTCTTTAACAAAAGCTCCGCTAATTATATAGGCGATGTCCCTTCGATGGAGCACTTACTATCAGCACACAGTTATTTTACTACCTGTCCGGGCGCCGATTTGATCAGTTACCGGCAACACGCGGCAGATAAGCAAAAGGCTGTTGACCCAAGTCTTCATCTTTGGCAGTCAGAGTTTGGTATATTAGGCGATATTTGTGGTCTATTGAATGGGTACCCGAAAAATACCGGTATTGATTACGGCTTGTATGTGGCCAAAGTTATTCATCATGACCTTACGGTGGCCAATGTAACTTCATGGCAGTGGTGGCTTGCCGTTGATACTTATAATTATAGTGACGGGCTTGTATACATTAACGACCCATCTGGTGGATATGACCTGAACAGCATGAAAACCAATGGCCTGGTTAGTGATTCAAAACAATTGTGGTGTTTGGGAAATTATTCGCGGTTTATCAGGCCGGGGATGATCCGCATAAATGCAGCATTAAGCGATATTACCGATCCTGTACTGGCAACAGGAACACAAATGGTTTCCGCATACAAAGATCTCGCTTCAAAACAATTGGTTATTGTGCTGATAAATATGAGTACCGAAAGCAAACAATACACGGTTGATCCGGGTGGTTCACAATTGGCCGGAAATACATTTGATATGTACACCACAACAGCTCTCAAAAATCTTAAAAAATCAACAACTCCCGTCGGGACAATAACACTTGAGCCCCGTTCTGTTACTACTTTAACCGCTCACTATCAATGATGCAGTATTCTTTAAAAAAAACATTTTTCTTGCTCGCGGCGCTGGTAGCAAGTTCCACCATTTCGGCGCAGGTTAAACCAATCCCGGTTGCCGGCAAATGGCTGTACAGGCTCGATTCGCTGGGCAAAGGTTTGGATCAGAACTGGCAGCAACAGCAATTTACTAACAGCATATGGCTGCCTGGCACCTTAGATGACGCCGGTATCGGGGCGCCTGTAAAGGTGGATACAACTGTGCTGAGCAAGGACATCATGCTGCATCTGTCCAGAAAACACAGGTACACCGGTGCCGTTTGGTACCAGCGCAGCATAAATCTAACCAGCCGGATGGCCAACGTCCTGCTGTCGCTTGAACGGGTGATCTGGAAAACCGATTGCTGGATAGATGGCAAACCAGCCGGCACACAGGAAAGCCTGATTGCACCACAAGTTTTCAAATTAGGCCCTCTGGCAGCAGGTAAACATGTGATCACCATTCGCGTAGATAATCGCAAGCAGCATGATATCAGTGTAAATGACTTTGCCCATGCCTACACCGACGGTACACAGATCATTTGGAACGGCGTTATCGGAAAGATGCAGCTGATCGACATAGGCAAACAAGTTATTAACCAGGTACAGGTATACTCCTCGCTGGCCAATCACAGCGTAAAGGCAGCTATCAGCCTGGGCGGTTCCCATCGTGGCGATACTTATCTGCGGGCTTCCCTCCTTTCCGGAAAAAAGGTCGTTAAACAAACCAGCCCAACCGTTATTCAGCATGATCAGCAGGAAATTAACCTCCAGGTTCCGGAGGTGCAATCATGGGACGAATTTCATCCGCGCCTATACAGCCTTCGCACGGAAGTAATTGACAGCAAGGGACGAGTTTTGGATGCCAGGACTCAAAGTTTTGGCTTCAGGGATATTAACGCGACCGGGAACGAGCTTCGTATCAATGGTCGTCCGCTTTTTCTGCGCGGTACGCTTGAATGCAATATTTTTCCGCTGGAAGGCCATCCACCAATGAATGCAGCCGGCTGGCTGAAAGTGTTTAAGACCGCTAAAGCTTACGGGCTGAACCATCTTCGCTTTCATTCATGGTGCCCGCCCGAAGCAGCATTTCAGGTAGCCGACTCGCTGGGTTTTTACCTGCATGTTGAGCTGCCACTATGGGCGCTAACCGTGGGAAAAGACCCCAAAACATTAACTTACCTGGAACAGGAAGCCGAAAATATCATCCGGAATTATGGCAACCACCCTTCATTTTGTTTTTGGAGCATGGGTAATGAGCTGGAGGGCGATTTTGGATGGCTGGAGAAGCTGGTGCGTAAGTTAAAGCAGGAAGACAACCGGCATTTATACACCACAACCACCTTCAGTTTTCAAAAAGGGCATGGCAAAAATCCGGAGCCTGCCGATGATTATTTTATTACCCAGTACACGGAAAAAGGATGGGTACGGGGACAGGGTATTTTTAACACCAACCCGCCCGATTTTAAGACAGATTACAGTAAAGCGCTGGAAGGGACAACAGTTCCCCTTATTATTCACGAGGTGGGCCAGTATTCCGTTTATCCGGATCTTGAAGAAATAAAAAAATATACCGGGGTTTTGCGGCCAGCTAACTTTGAGGCAGTACGGAACAACCTCCGCGAAAAAGGGATACTTGGATTGGCTCCCGATTACCTTAAAGCCAGCGGAACACTGGCCGTTCAGCTTTACAAAGAAGAAATTGAACGCGCGTTGAAAACCCAGGGTGTTGGCGGGTTTCAATTGCTTGACCTTCATGATTTTCCGGGGCAGGGAACAGCACTCGTTGGGATTTTAAATGCTTTCTGGGATAGTAAAGGACTGATTTCGCCGGCTGATTTTAGCAAATTCTGTGGCCCAGTGGTGCCATTGATCCGTTTTGAAAAAGCGGCTTACAGCAATAATGAGCATTTTAATGCCACTGCCGAAATCGCTAATTACAGTGATGGTAAAATCAACGGAGAAGTGCTTTGGTCAGCGGCTTCAACGGATAAACAGTTTAATTTTCATGGTTCGCTTGGCCGGCAGCTTATCGCTATTGGCAACGCTTCTGCGGGAAGTTTCTCAATAGATCTCAGCAAAATCGACCGGGCTTGTGAATTACTGATCACTGTAAGCATAGCCAATACCGGTTATACTAATCACTGGAAAATTTGGGTTTACCCAGATAAAAAGCCGGAATCTTTTAGTAACGTGATCTTTACTACATCCATCGACAGTGCCCTTAGTTATCTGCAAGCGGGGCGAAAAGTGTTGCTTAATCCGGATACTGCCAACGTTAAAGGTATCGACGGCCGTTTCGCTCCTGTTTTCTGGAGCCCGGTCCACTTCCCCGATCAACCAGGCAGTATGGGCCTGCTCATCGACAAGAAAAGTAACGCGCTGGCTGATTTCCCTACTGACTTTTATACGGATTGGCAATGGTGGGACCTGGTGACCCGTTCCCGGTCGCTCCTACTCGATAAATTGGGAGCTCCTGCAACGCCTATAGTCCGGGTGATCGATAACTTTTTCAGGAACCGTAACCTGGCAACGCTGGTTGAATTCAAGGTTGGTTCCGGGAGCTTAATTCTTTGCACAATGGATCTTCATAGTCAATTAACGGAACGGGCAGCGGCAAGGCAGCTCCGATACAGCTTGTTACATTATGCGGCCGGGAATACATTCCAGCCGGTACAGGAGATCAGCACGGGCGATCTGCGCAGGTTATTAGATAACTAAAACCGAACCTGGAATATCGAAAAAGGTTAATAACAAACAGGCGGTCCTCTCCGCCTGTTTGTTGTTCGTTAAATGCTCTTAGTTTCCCGAAGGCGCTCCCTGAACATCGTCATTACTGATACCCCGCTTGTTTTTCTTAACCGCTTCTTTCAGCTTGCCGAAACGGTAGTTAAGGCTGACGGTAAAGCCCCGGAAATAGGCGCGGTTAATATTTGTTTGGGTAAAATCGGGGCCAAATGAACTCCTGATATTATCCCTGTATTTGCTGAAAGGGTTATTCACCGTGGTCGAGAACGAAAGTTTATCCTTCACTACATCTTTATTAACTGTAAAGGATACACTGGCGTAAGGGTTGGATGTACCCTGGATAGAAAGATTAGGCCCATTCAGAAACACGTTGGTGCTAACCCGCCAGCCCTTCTCTAAATTATAACCGCTGTTTAGTGATGCGCCATACATAAAGCCCTGATTTTTCACCAACTGGCCATTCACTATGCCCTGCACACGGCCATGCGCAATCCTACCGTTAAACGATGTGCTCCATTTTTTGGTGATGGGGTAATTGATATTGGCGTTAAAGGTGAACAGGCGGGCTTTGCCGGTGTTATCAAAAGTGCTGCGGGTAATATTCGTGGCCGGGTCGAAAATTACAACGGGCATGATCAGGTCGTTAAAATAATTATAGCCAAGCATCAGGTTTAAGGATGCCTTTTTCGTTCTGCTGTAACCCAATTGAATACTATTGGAAACCGCGGGCCTGAGGTTGGGGTTTCCCGACGATTCGAAGTTTGGGTTCGAGCGGTCTACAAAGGGGTTTAGCTGGTATATGCCCGGGCGCTGTATCCTTTGCGAAAACCCGAAGTTCAGCGTACTGGAGTTTTTAAACCGCTTATTAATACTTACCGAAGGCACTATATTAAAGAAATTTTTATTTAGCTGCGATGAGGTTGAAATAAAGTCAGCATCAATCAGCGTCTCCTCTACCCTGGCGCCTGCCTTAAAGCTCCAGTTTTGCAGAGTATAGGTATAGCTGTTGTATGCACCCAGTACATTTTGGTTATTATCAAATTTATTGCTTCGCGATGGGTCGGCCTCGAAATTACCGGTTGTCGCATTAAATCCGAGGTATTGAAAGTCACTTTTGTTATCACGAATAATTGCTTTCACCCCCATTTCAATATTCAACTTCTTTACAGGCTGAACGTAATCTACCTGAACAGTCTGTTCGGAAGATTCACCTTCATTGTGTTGCAGGTAATCGGGCGTCGTATAGTTTACGCGGTTTGATGCCGTCAGCGCCGCATCTTGCCTGTTGTTGAATGTATAGTACTGGTACGAAAAGGTGAGCAGCCTTTGCTTATTGCTTTTAAAACCCAGCTGGTAATTTAAACCGACATTCAGGCCCCTGCCGCCTGCCGTATTGTTATTGTACAGGTCGTACCCTTCAACCATGTTGCCGGCTTCGTTCAAAACAGAACTTTGCGTGTTGACGCCGTCCTGGTTATTTCCATTAATATTGAATTGCCCCGAAATAAGGTTAAGACTATCAATTTCGTAACTGATGCCAACTTCCGCATAGCCATTTTTGCCATCCCATTTTGCCGTGTTATTCTGGTTAAGGCTCGTAGGGTTGCTCCCGGTAGTAAGCCTCGAAATGGAACTAAGCACTTCGGGCGAATTGGAGATATTCCCGCCAAAATAGTCTGATAGTTCCAGCTTGCCCTGTTTAGACGAAAACGATCCGCCTAATCTCGGACCGCCTACGGGGAATACATGGCTAAGATTTAGCGTGCCATTATACCCGTTACTTATTTTTTTATTGGTCACAATATTAATGATACCCGCCATTCCCTCGGCATCATACTTCGACGAAGGGTTGGTAATTACCTCGATGCTTTGAATGGTTGACGCAGGCATACTTTTGAGGATATTCTTCGGATCGCGCTCCATCATACTTGATGGTTTACCGTTAACAAATATCCGGTAGCCGCTATTTCCCTTCAAAAGGATGTTATCGTCACCGTCTACCGTTAACAAAGGCACTTTACGCATCATCTCCAGTACATTGCTGCTTTTGCTGTCAGGGTCAGCCTTTAAGTCGTAGATGAGTTTATCAACCTCCTGCTTAATGATAGGCCTGTCGGCCGTAATAGCCACCGTTTTAAGCTGTGTAGTTTGTGTGCCCAGGGCAATGCTCCCCAGATTTATAGAGGGTTTATTATTATCGGTAAAATCGACAGGAAGTGTTTTCGTCTTAAAACCAACACTGATCATCGAGAGAAGGTATTGTCCTGATGGCAGCTTTTCAAACCGGAACGTGCCGTCGGTTTTAGTCACCGTGGTGCGGACCAACTGCTTTGCTTCGTTGCGCAGGTTTACGGTTACATAGGAAAGCGGTTGTTTCGATAACGAATCCGTTGCAGTGCCGTTTACCGCGAATAACGCCTGCCCCGCCTGTCCGAAGGCCGGGGCCATAATGATTGAAAATAAAATGAGGAGTAAGAGCTTTAGTTTCATGCTGATGTGATAGGTGAACTGTTTGACCATTAATCTTTTTGAGCCAATCTTAACCAGGTTATAAACCTTATAATACCATGCAATACATAGTACTATAACCATATGACTACCACCCGAATGAATTTGTTACACTTATTTGAAATAAAAATTTAATAATTCTGCCAATCGTCTGAGTGACGTGCCAGTATATATATGCCTGCCTTAAAATTGGTCATTAGCCAGGCTTGGTTAATCCAGCCTGTAAACCGAACTTGTACTTACCCATCATACTGGCTTGGCCGTGTAGATCTCGTTATTTATTGTGATTTGTTTATGGAGTTCAGAACTCAACTAATGTTTTGAGTTTAACAGAAGCGATCACTTCTGTTTTATTCATAAAAAATGCCCCCAAATAGTGTCTAACTTTTTGGGGGCAGTAAATTTAAAACAGGTCCTTCACCGGGCAGTTACTATTGTCTTTTATGGTAATGAGAATGCAACACCCGTAATGAAGGTGTTATTCCCCTTTCAAACTTTTCACCGGATTTGTTAATGCAGCCTTGATCGCCTGGTAGCTTACTGTCAAAACAGAGATCAGCAATGTCAGCGCGGCGGCGATTACAAATACCCAGATATTAATGGAAATCCGGTAACTGTATCCTTTCAACCATTGGAACATTAAATACCACGCTATTGGCGCAGCGATGCAAAATGAGATTACGACCAGCTTCAGAAAATCCCTGGAAAGCAGTGTGGTCACGCTGGCAACCGATGCGCCAAGCACTTTTCTGATACCGATTTCTTTGATACGGTTTTGCGCCATGTAAGCCGCCAGGCCAAAAAGTCCGAGACAGGATATAACGATTGTCAATCCGGCAAACAGGCTGGCCAAAGTCCCGATACGCTGCTCATCACCAAACTTCTTAGCGTATTCCTGGTCAACAAAACTATATTCAAACGGGTAATCCGGGTTGTATTTCTTAAATACAGCTTCGGCTCGGCGCAGGTTTTCTTTTGTCGAATTAGCGTTATTAAGCTTGTAGTGAATGATATTGAACCAGGAACTGGGGCCTTCAATCAGCATATGTTGCACAGGTTCATAAGGCGAACTGATAATAAAGTCTTTGATAACTCCAACAATATGCCAGGTTTTGATGTCTTTACCCTCGCCCTGGGTAACTAATTTGCCAACCGGATCTTTCAGGTTCATGATCTTCACCGAAGCCTCATTCACCAGCATAGCCGTTGAATCCGTCGGATAATTCACCGGATCGATATCCCTGCCTGCAACAAGCTTAAGGCCCATGGTTTTAATAAGGCTTCCGTCCGAAGTGTAAATAATAAAATCAACCTTGTTCTTAGGCTGTGAGCCCGGCCAGTTAAAGCCCCAGCTATCGCTATATCGTTGCGTTATAGGCGAATTAGTTTTGGACACCGAAGTCGCGGCACCACTGGAGAGCAATTCGTTTCTGATGGATTGATAGTGCTTCGCGATCTCGCCGGACATAAACGTGTAAACAAGGTTATCTTTCTTATATCCGGTATCTCTGTCCTGGGCATATTGTAATTGCTGACGGATAATGATGGTACAAATGATCAATACCACCGCAAAAGTAAACTGAATGACCACCAGCAATTTACGCGGTGTAACTAAAGCATTTGCCGCCTTAAAAGTACCTTTTAGTACAGCTACAGGCTTGAATGACGACAGGTACAATGCAGGATAACTTCCTGAAATTATACCGGTGACCAGTATAAATCCAATTGCGGTCAACCAAAAATAGGGACTACTATAAGGCACATATAATTGCTTTTGGGTAAGCTGATTGAAACCCGACATACTGATCTGTACAATGACGATAGCAAAAATACCGGCAATAAGTGCGATCAAAACAGATTCACCTAAAAACTGCCAGATTAATGAACCCCTTAATGCGCCTACAGTTTTACGGATGCCTACCTCCCTTGCACGCGTCTCGCTCCTGGCCGTACTTAAATTCATGAAATTTATACAAGCGATGACGAGGATCAGTACAGCGATCAGTGAAAATACCCTGACCCGTTCAATTCTCCCACCAACTATCACCCCATCTTTAAACTGCGAATACAGGTGCCATTTGGTTGCGGGGTGCAAAAACTGCTGAATATCCTTGGTATCGGAATGGTTTCTGGTAAAGTTCAGCACAGCAGCATCAGCATGAGCTTCCGTTACGCCGGGTTTTAAAAGAACAAACGTTTGAATGGAGTTATTGCCCCAGTATTCATCATCCTGCCCTATCTTTTTTAGATATGACCAGGGAATAAGGTATTCAAAATCAAACCGGGTATTATTCGGGAGGTCTTTCATCACACCCGTAACTTTAAAATAAGCGTTACTATCTATTTTAACTGTTTTGCCAAGCGCATTTTCCTCTCCGAAAAGTTTCTTTGAAAACTTTTCAGTGATAACTATGCTATGAAGGTCGTTCAAAGCGGTTTTGGGGTCTCCATTAATTAGTGGAAAACTGAACATGGAAAGGAAATCCGGATCAGTAAAATCGCCTGTTGCAGTCAAACGTTTGTCGCCAATGCTAAACAAAAAACTGGCATCAGTTACCCTGGCTACTTTTTCCAGTTGGGGCAGTTCCGCTTTCATCACCTTACCCATGATTTTAGGCGTGGTTTCCCAGCTCCATAATTTACCGTCAAATTTCGAGCGGTTATAAACAGAGTAAAGCCGATCCCGTTTTTCATGGAACTGATCATAGCTAACCTCATTCTGGATCCATAACAAAATCAGCGCTGCGCTGGCCATGCCGATGGTCAATCCGAGGATATTGATCAGGGAGAATGTTTTTTGACGTAAGAGGTTGCGCCAGGTAATCTTTAAGTAGTTTTTTAACATATAATCAGGCTTTAATAACCATAAGACGCCGGCATTAAGATTTTAGTTGCACTGTTTTTCTTTTTTCTGCGAAAACAAAAAATTGCGGTATTGCACAACACCGTAATACATTGTTTATACTTTTACATCAGAAATTGTAAACCGTATTGATAAAAGTTCTATGTACCAATTACGTTTATTGTAAAAAACTAATACCAATGACAACTTTAACAGAATTTAAAGCATCATTAAATTTAGAACAACCTGTTAACGGGCTCTCTGCGCAGTTAAAAAGCCTTTGGTTTGATGGTAAAGGCGACTGGCATCAGGCACATGCACAGGTTGATCATCTGACAGATCAGGCATCGGCGTGGGTCCATGCCTATTTGCACCGTAAAGAAGGTGATATTGGAAATGCTGATTACTGGTATAGCAAAGCACGGCAAGTACGCCCCAACCTTTCATTGGAAGAAGAATGGGAGCAATTGGTATTGCAATTCCTTTGATCGGATAAACCTTACCATATCCCTTTTACAGGCATAGTAAGACAATTATAACTGCCTTTTGAGTCTATGAAAAGCCTATTAATGATACGCTTTTCATCAATGAAAATTCCTGCCCTTATGAAAGGCGCTCTTATTGGGGATATTTCGTGGATCAGGTGAAGGCATCGAGGTTTCATCTCCCCTTGACAGGCTCAGTAAAGAAGGCTGTTCATCAGGTACAGCCGTCAGTTTACCCAATAAAGAATTGAGATTATAACAGCGGCGTACCACCACATGGATCACTTCGCCCTCAACCTGTAAATGCCCATCTACCAGGAGCAGTTGCGACTGAACGATCTCTTTGCGATACTTATCAAAAAACTTACCCCAAACCACAAGATTGGCAAAGCCGGTTTCATCTTTGATGGTTACGAATACCACGCCTTTGGCCGTCCCCGGCCGTTGCCGCACGGTGATCATCCCGGCAACACGAATTTTTTCGCCATTCTTTAACGATCGGATCCGGTTGAGCGGTATAACCTGCAGCCGGTTCAAATCTTCCCGTACAAAACTTACCGGATGCGCTTTAATGGATAAGCCGGTGGAAGCGAAATCCTGTACCACGTGCTCACCCGCGGTCATTAGCGGTAATTCAATTTGCTCACCTGCACTGGCCGAAGGCAAACTTTCCAGCAATGCCACGGGGCGGTCGCCTAAAGCGGCAACTTCCCAAAGCGCCTGCCTGCGGTCGAGGCCGATAGAGCGGAATGCATCCGCATCAGCCAGTTTCTCCAAAGCTGCCTGCGAAATACCGACATTTGACAAATCGATAATATGTTGATAAGGAGCATTCTCAACCAGGATATTCATTTCTTCTTCTTTTAGCCCTTTCACCAACCGGAAACCTAAGCGTAATATCTTATATTTTCCGGCCTGTTCTTCCAGCGAATGATCCCAGGCCGAGTAGTTAATATCCACGCCACGAACAAAAACGCCATGCCCGCGCGCATCGTCCACGATCTCAGCGGGCTGATAAAAGCCCATCGGCTGGCTATTAAGCAAAGCGGCGGCAAAAGCATCCGGATAATAATACTTCAGCCAGGAAGATATATAAACCAGCAGCGCAAAAGAAGCGGCATGGCTCTCGGGGAAACCATAACCCTCAAAACCTTGTAATTGCTTAAATACCCGCCTCGAAAAATCTTCCTCATAACCACGCGCTACCATACCCTCCACCAGTTTCTTTTCGTACAGGTATAACTTGCCATTTGCCTTAAAAGTCGCCATGCTCCGGCGCAGTTCATCAGCCTCGGCCGGTGTAAAGCCTGCGGCAACAATAGCGATCTCCATCGCTTGTTCCTGAAAAAGCGGAACACCTAAAGTCCGGCCTAAAATATCTTCCAGTTCCGTTGATGGATACACTACCTGTTCTTCGCCATTACGCCTGCGCAGATAAGGATGCACCATATCACCTTGTATTGGACCGGGCCGCACGATAGCCACCTCGATCACGAGGTCATAAAAACATTGGGGCCTCAGTCTTGGCAGCATAGACATTTGCGCCCGGCTCTCAATCTGGAATACCCCAAGTGTATCCGCATGACCGATCATTTCATAAACTTTGGGGTCGTCCTGCGGGATATTGACTAAGGTAAGCTTTCGGCCATAATGTTGTTTTATCAGGTCAAATGCTTTGCGGATCATAGTCAGCATACCCAATCCTAAAACATCCACCTTCAAAATGCCCAATGCTTCCAGGTCATCTTTGTTCCATTCCAATTGGGTTCGGTTCTCCATGCGGGCATTGAGCACAGGGCACAGGTCGGATAGTTTGTTATCGGTAATAACAAAGCCGCCGGTATGCTGTCCCAACTGCCGCGGGAAACCCATCAGCAGTGTCGTCAGCTTCAGTACTTTGTATATCAATGGATCGCCCGGGTTAAGCCCCTGTTCCTGCAAACGTTTTTCATCAAAACCTTCTTCACTGAAATCCCATATCGTGCCACCAATACGTTTAATTGTATCTTCAGATAAGCCCATCGCTTTGCCCACATCCCGAATTGCTCCTTTATGCCGCTCCTGCGTAACGGTAGCCACAATAGCCGCGTGTTCCCGGCCATAATCCTCATAAATATACTGGATGATTTCCTCGCGGCGTTCATGCTCGAAATCCACATCAATGTCAGGCCATTCCTCGCGTGCATCAGACATAAAACGGGAAAAAAGCAAACGTGACTTCATCGGGTCGACCGCCGTAATGCGCAAACAATAACATACCGTTGAATTGGCTGCAGAACCCCTGCCCTGGTGCAAGATTTCGAGTTCTTCTGCTTTCCGGGTGTATTTATATACACGAAGGAAATAGGGCGCCAGCCTGCGCTTTTCGATAAAGGCCAGCTCAAAATCAATCTGCTTAACTATCTTAGGCGGTATATGCTCACCATAGCGTTCATGTGCACCTTCCCATGTGTATTTTTTCAACCTTTCCTGTGGTGTTAATCCGTCAAAGATCTTTTCTTCCGGCTCAATGTATTTTAATTCGTCCAGCGAAAAAGTACAGGCTTCGGCAATAGCAAGTGCATTTTCAATGGCTTCCGGATATTGCCTGAAGATCCGGTGTATTTCTTCAATAGGTTTCAGGTAGCGTTCCGCATTCTGATGTAACCGGTACCCTGCGTTGTGGATAGTGCATTTCTCCCTGATGCAGGTCAATACATCCTGTAGTTCCCTCCTGTTCGGTTCATGATAATGCACATCACCGGCAGCAACCAAAGGTACGCCCATGCCGGCCAGCCGGTGTAGCCGTTTGGCATCATCGCCACTGTAAGAACGTAGGGCAGCCATGTATAAGGCATTTCCGAAAGCTTGTTTATATTCTGCTACTGCTGTTTTAAACTCACCGGTAAAATCAAACCGCGCGTTGAGCTCATCGGGCGGAATGATGATAAACAGGATGCCTTCCCGGTGTTCATACACATCTGCTTTATATAAATGGCATTCACCTTTTTCGGCGCGCAGATTACCCCTGGTGAGCAAGGCCGAAAGCCGGCCATAAGCAGCAAGATCAGTAGGATAAGCCAGCAGTCCCGGCCCATCCAGTAAGTCCAGGCGACAAGCGGGAATAAATTGTACAGGTAGTTTTTTTGCGGCAATATGCGCCCGGACAATACCGGCCAGGCTATTCCGGTCGGTAACCGCTATGGCCGTATAACCATGAACCACTGCCTGCTCAACCAGTTCCTCCGGGTGAGATCCACCGCGCAGGAAGCTGAAATTGGAGGTACAATATAATTCCGCGTATTTCATCATCAGGCAAAAAATCCGTGTAAATACCATTGGGCACCTCCGCTATCATAATGCCCCGAACGGAACAGCCAATAACGGCCCCCATGCTCATCCTCCACCATATAATAGTCGCGGTGCTCACCTTTGTCCAGCCACCATTCCCGTTCAATACGTTCCGGTCCGTCTGCTTTATCCACAACATGGCGCTTACCCTTATAGATAAATATTTTTGGTGGATAATCCGGCAATAAAGCCATAACTTCAATGGCTTCCGGTTTGCTGAGCAAGCGTATTGGCCTTGGCTTGTCAGCCCGCCAGCCGGCCAGCGAGATATCTTTGAGTGAAAGAGCGGGCCGGATGGAACGTTCGGGCCAGTAATGCTCGGCAGGCAGGTAACGCATAATCCTTTCGGGGCCGATCTTTCCGGCAATCCGGTCAAGCAGCTCGGCCAGTGCGGTATCCTGCAGGCCCGGATCTCCCATCCATAGCTTTTCCTGCAAGGGGTCGATATCTTCCACTTTTTGTGCTTCCAGCAGAAACAGCTCAATACCCAAAGCAGGTTCAATCTTGCTGATCTGTAAACCAAAGAGCTTGAATAAATGGGAAACACTATGTGAGCCGCGCGTGGTCGTTATCCCCGCTTGTACCATTTTGCCGTCAATCCGGAAACATTTCAGCACGGCCTTACGCACACCTTTTCCTTCAGCTTGCAAGCGGCTACATAGGCCTTGCAATAGTTTTTCAATGCCAATTTCTATGGCTTTATCCGTTCGTACCGGCTCCAGGCAGGGTAGCCGCTCAACATAAGGTACGGGCGGGATAATCGGGGTCAGGTATTCATCAGTAGTACCCAAAGCCTGGGCAAGCCTTAACAAAAAGCCTTCACCAAAACGCCTGCGCAGCACAGTACGCGGCATGATCATAAAATTTTTAACATACCGGAAGCCGAGTTTATACAGTTTGTCCAGTATTTCCGGTTCCAACCGGAGAGCGGCCGGAGAAAGACCGGCAATGGCTTCCGCCTGCCCGCCGCTTTCAATAATGGGCCTGATCTTACCATACCGGGCAATAGCCCAGGCTGCGCCAACAGTATCGGCAATAGCGGCCCGTGCATCGTAGCCCATACCCCTTAATTTAAGTACAATGGTTTTTAAATATCCTTTTTCACCACCCCATAGATGTGCACAGCCGGAAATATCAAGGGTCAAACCATCGGGCAGGTCAATAGCCACAACCGGCGTATAGCGGATGCACCATAAACCCAAATGCCGGAGCAGCTTACTTTCCTGGCCCAACGGAAAATCAATAACCTGTAAATTGGTGGTAATCGCTTTGGCATCTGCTGCAGGCATCCCTGCACGAACACCTTGTGCTTCGGCTTCGGGGTTAGCTGCCCTGACAATCATACGGTTATGTTCGGGCACAACCAGCACAACGGGCTGATCTTTTAATTCCGGCTGTTGGAGTGTCAGCCAGTCTGTCACCAGGTGACGAAACCAAATAGCCATATACCTGTGCTGCATAACTCACCCCGCTTTCCGTTTAAATGGTTTAGCTGTTTGCTCTTTTTCCACCTGTTTGAATTTACCTTCTGCCCATTCGATGATCCAGGTACCCGGATGCCCGTTACGGACACGTAATAGTTCTACCTCCCAGCGCGGAAAACCAAGACCGGGCAAATCGTCTACCGGCTCGCTCGGCAAAGGTTTCACCTGCCACCGGGCAGCGCAAGCCGTTGAACCGATCTTTTTAACGGCATTACGCAGCACAAACCCGGTAACGTGACTTTGCTCAACAGCCAGCTGAAGCCTGCGCGATTGTTTAAAATCCAGCTCCCGCGCTTCTGCCACAACCGCGGCAAGCCCTGCGCATTTCAGCGCTTCTTCCATCACCCATAAGGCTTCCTGATCTTTGGCCACCCGGATAAAGATCAAACGTCTGGGTTCTATACCAAAGCCGCTTAACGCCGGTGGGAAGATGTTTCCGGTGAGGCTGATCCATAAACAGGCCCCGCCATTTTGCATAAACACCGAGAGCAGGCCGCTAATCAATCCGCTGGAAGCAGTAGCCTGTTCGGTGGTACTGCAAACCAGTTCATGCACTGTACCTAAAGGAAAAACGCCGTTGGGGAAAGCCGTTTCCACTGCCCCCAGGCCTACCAATCCCTGCGTACCTGCAGGCGGCGGCCTATAGCCCTCCCATTGCAAAATATTCTTTTGCAGACTGTCAATCAGTGCTTTTCGGTCGTGTACCGTTTCCATCGTGTTTGTACCAAATAGGGAGTACAAATTTAATGCTAAAAATATTAGTATTTTATATATCTTTGAGAAAAAATTTCAAATGCAGGAATTGTTGGTCAAAACGTATTTAAAAAGCGAGGCTAAAGCCTGGCTTAAATACCGCGATGGTTCACGGGAAGTGGTGAAAATTGTACCGGATACAGCGCAAAAGCACGCTGTACAATGCTATGAGATCTATACGGCTTATGATCAGCCGCCCGTTTACATGGGCCGTATTTTATTTGACGCGAAGGGCTACTGGATATACGACGGCGATGTACTGCAACCAGAAGAGCAGGAACAATTGGCCCATTTTATAACAACTTATGTGGAAAGGATTTAGTGATGGAACAATTGACATTATTTGCCGAAACCGGGCAAAGTAAAAGATTGCCTAAGGATTTGCTGGAATACCAGCCCGGCTTGATTGATCCGGCAATGGGTGACTGGCTGTTAGAAAAACTGATCAGGGAAACACCCTGGAAACAAACAACGCAAAAACTTTGGGATAAGGAATACCTGACACCAAGGCTCACCTGCTGGTATGGAGACACAGACCGGATCGCAGGAACACTCCCCTGGACACCGGAACTGCAAACTATCCGGGGCATGGTAGAACCTTTAGCGGGTATTACCTTCAACAGCGTATTACTGAACTACTATCGTAATGGAAATGATTCCGTAACCTGGCATAGTGACAAAGAAAGCATTATGGGCAGTCAGCCAATTATTGTTTCGGTAAGCCTTGGGCAGGTGCGCAGTTTTGACATCCGCAATAAAGTTAATCACAAAGAACATTACTCCGTCAGGCTCGGGCATGGTTCATTCCTGCTGATGAAATCAGGATTGCAGGAGTATTGGGAACACCGGATTGCCAAGTCTAACAAATTAATGAAGGCGAGGGTAAACCTCACCTTTCGTTTGGTGATTTAGCCCGTTGATATTTGCTCAAACTCATATTTATTCTTTACGAAAAAGTGCAGATAGCGGCCTTTCACCCGTGAGGACTTCAGTTCCTTATAAACCTTTTCCGGAACGTTCTTATACAGATAAGTTTGCCCGGAAACATAGGAGATTTTTAAAACCTGTGTTTCCAGATCATAATCCATGTTTTGAATGACGGTTGAAGGCATAACATTGAATCCTAATATCCGCGCTTTCTTCTTCGGAGTGGTTTTCGAAATATTACCGCGCCCGTTTAAAGTGAGTAACAAAAATGGCGGAGAGTTAACCGGTACTAAAGCATAGTCCGGCCTCTTTCTTTTCCATTTGAACAAAGATGGAAATTATTACTGATAATCATTAACACGAATGTTCAGATATTGAATTTATAAAAGCCCTATTAATGAAGAAGGCCGGCTTCAATTTGACGATTATAACGGTCACCTTTCTTTCCAAATATCCTGTAATTTTATCCCCTATCAGATGATCAATTAGTTATAGAATAAGTTTATATAACCAAAATGCTTTATGATAACCGCAATACTTTAAATACCAGCTCCCTATAACTGTTCCCTATCGGAACTTCCGTAGTTCCGAATTCTATTACATTACCTTTAATACTGGTGATCTTGTCCAGATTAATGATATAGGAACGATGTACCCGCATAAATCGTTTAGCCGGCAATCTTTCTTCCAGGATTTTCAGATGCATACCTGCAAGTAGCCGTTTACCGTTACACAGATAAACAGAGCAAAAGTCACGTTCCGCCTGCACATAACTGATCTCATCAAAATTCACTTTTACCAGGCGGGTATCCTGCCTGAGAAAGATATACGGGGGCGGATCCAATTCTGGTTGATGCGAGACCAACCGCTCCTGCGCCCGCCGCACGGCCTGGTTAAACCGTTCAAAAGTGATCGGCTTCATCAGATAGTCCACAGAATTTAGTTCAAAACCCTCAACAGCATAACTGGAATAAGCAGTGGTAAAAATAACCAGCGGCGGATTAGGTAATGAACGAAAAAACTCTATTCCGGTAATTACGGGCATTTTGATGTCCAGGAAAATCAGATCGACAGCATGTTCATAAAGCGCCTCGTAAGCCTCATTCGCATTGCGGCAGCTTTTTATCAAAGCAATTTCCGGCAGGCGTTCGATATACGTTTCCAATATACTTCTTGCAATGGGTTCATCTTCAACGATGAGGCAACTCAGTTTTTTCATGTCAGCTCAATAGATAAGATGGTGTTATAAACACCGTCAGCAAAATTATCTTCGTACCAATACTTGCCGGGGTAATACATTTCTAAACGCTTTTTAAGGTTGCCCAGCCCTATACCTCCGTTTTGCTGCATCCGTTCCCGATGGTCTACTACATTGTCAGATGTAAAACGCAAACGGCCGTCAGTGACATCCAGAAAGAAATGAATACGGGCTCCCGGTTCATCAGGAGAAAACTTGAACGCGTTTTCAACCAGCGGCATGAGTAAAAGCGGCGGTATTTCATATGTCATGGAATCCACAGCGATGTTTACTATGACCCCGGTATCATTCAGGCGCACTTTTTCCAGCTCTATGTAATTTTGTATCAGCTTGATCTCGCTTTGCAAAGGCATAAATGCTTCATTGGATTCATAAAGCATATAGCGCAGCATCTCAGACAAGCGAGCGACCAATCCGGCAGACCGTTCCTGGTTACCTTGCAGTATCAAGCCGTAAATGTTATTCATCGAATTGAATAAGAAGTGGGGATTGAGCTGCGCTTTCAGAAAGTTAAATTCCAGTTCCAGGTTGTCTTTTGCAAGCTGTAAAGCTTTTAGTTGCGATCGCCAGGCGTTAACCGCCAGCTTCAGGCATAACGGAATACTCAGCGTCAGCAAAAGGCCAAATGGGGTGCCCAGGCTAAGCAGGCGCTTCAGCACAATGTTAATGAGACCGGATTGTACCAGGGCGAAATATTGCGGCTGACCTTTCTGCAAACTGAGCAAGCAGCCGGAACAGGTCCTGAGCAAAGCCTGCTCCGCTACCGCCTCGATCAATGTGTATCCGCATAACAAACCAAAAAAACAGAAAGTAAAGTGAAAATATTGCCTCCGCTGCAATAGCTTCCATAGCGGACCCGTCATCAGATAAAATACAGCCGCGATAAGCAAAGTGCTGTTTAGGTTCAGCAGGAAAACAATACTAAAAGACAAACCGCTGTAAACGTTGAAGGTAATCAGCGTGAGGTATAGCCGAACTATAAGCAGTACAAGCCAGAACAAAAGGTGCACCATTTTGCGGTACCCGGGCCGGGAGGTGTATAGAGCAAAGCTTTGAAACATTGTTATTTAAAGTTGGCTTATCTTTGTCAATTATACAACATAAATCACAGAGCGGTGTTTTTAGTCAACGAGCAGGGTTGTGGGGCAACAAAAGATCAATTATGCTATCGTGATTGAACCGATCGTTTGTAATAATAAGTGATGGCCAAACCGGCAAATAGCGCGGCACCGACAAAAACGGACAAGCCTATAACTTCAGATAACGCTTCCCTGCCCGCCGTGATCCTTTGGGTAAAGATGCCAGCATCACCTTTGCCTCCCCAGCACCACTGTCCCATATTCCACGCTGTATGCAGGCCAAGCGGAAGTCCAATTCCTTTACTTTTAAGAGCCGCATAGCCAAATAGCAAGGCCCCGGTTCCTGAACCGATCAACGCCATCCACCAGTTCATTCCTCCCCAAATGTGCTCAAAAACAAACAAAGCGGCAATGAACAATTGTGCTGAACGTGCTCCGAAGCGGTCAGCAAGACTACGTAAAGCATAAGACCTGAACACGAGTTCTTCGCGGCAGGAGATCAACGTAAAAAGCAGCATATGCAGACCGATAACATGCAGATCAAAGGCGTTAAATTGAAGCTTCATATAACCCATAATCATCAGTACGCCCGGTTGCAGGCATGACATCAGCAGCCCGGCGAGAAATCCGGTAATTATACGGCCCGGGCTTCCGTTGTCAGGAACAGTACCTGCTTCGGTTAGCGGTATGGCCCGCAACCTGCAAAATATGATCACCAATAAAAAGGTAAAAAGCGCGGCGGTTGCCATTGCGATATGCGAGGCATATTTCTCTCCCAAACCTTTAGCCCAAAGATCGGATAAGATAAATACGAATACTGTCAAAACGTAGAACAGTAAAGTTTGCAAGATAACCTTCATGGTATTAAATGGATTGAGGAGATGAAGTTAAGGGTGCCGTGCTTATCCTCATTCTTTGTTTAAGTAACCACAAAACTGCCATTGTACATAAGACAACACCCAAATATGGGCCGATTATGTATAGCGAACTATAATGTTTAGGATCACCATCCACCGTGATAATCGTCCTCCCTGCAGGGCCTGCTGTTCGGGGGATCAACGCCTGGGCATAGTTCCATCCTACGTGCAAACCTATTGGCAAAGCTAAATTGCGGGTATATAGATAAGCCATCCCAAACAAAACCGATCCCAGCCCTGTCGTCAACATAGCCATCAAAATAGTTTGCATGTCCATTGTACTGTTTACATGCATCAAACCAAAAGGTATCGCAATGATGAGCTGTGCTTTCCAGGCTCCATAGTGGCTGTTCAGCGTCTGGAAAGGATATCCGCGAAAAGCAAATTCCTGCACAAACACCGACCACAGGTTTGCCAGAAAGCACATCAGCAGGAACATGATGTCAGGCGACGAGTTGAAATGCCATTGGTCGCCGGTGAGGTAAACCGTTATAATAGCCGTGACGATTAACATTAAAATGCCGCCCACGGTTCCGCATAGTAACTGAACCCAATTGCTGCTACACACCGGAATAAAATTTAGCGTCTTTAGTGTTCTCCCTTCTGCCCATAGAAACAGCCAGCTTAATAGCAATGAGACTGACAGATAAAAGGACAGATCATTTAATGCGGGAACAGCGTCTGCGACGAACCTGGCGGCGGTAAGCAAAACAAAATAAAGAAATACTTTTAGCCATGCCGGGAAATTACAAATGATGGTTTTCATGTTTTTTTTAGGCAAATAGCATGAAAAAGTCACCTATAAGGAAAAAATATCGACCAAGTAGTTCTTTTTTTCGGCAAATACTACATTCCTGGCAATGAACCCGACCGGGATTTTTTTCTGAATTGATTTACCGGCCTGGTCATCCAATTTAGTAAAAGCAATTTAGCACAAGTACCGATAACTGTCAGATCAAGTTGTGGCTATTACAGGAATATTATGCCATTAATTTTACCTCGCTGGGCAAAATGCCGTAATATTTTTTGAAGGCACTTGTTAAGTGCGCCTGGTGTTTAAAACCGATAGCATGGGCTACCTCGCCGATACTCTTGTGATCATCAATGATCATTTTTTTGGCGGTTTCCATCCTTAATCTTGTGATGTATCCATAAATTGTGGTGCCATAATAAGCTTTAAAACCCTGCTTCAGTTTAAACTCGTTCAGGCTGATGAGCCTTGATAGTTTTTTTATGGTTGGCGGGTTAACATAAACTTTATCCAGTAATTCTTTTGCATGGTATAGCTTTTCAAGGTCATCGGTTTTTATCTGCAAACTGTTTTCGTCCTCCCCTTTCTTCTGCATTTGCTCAAGCTGCAGCATCAGTAACTCAAGCACTTTCGATTCGGTGTAGAACTTTTTAAGTTCGCCTGTTTTTTTGCATTCGCAGATATCGGTGATCACCCTTTTCATTTCGGGAGTTACGGCCAGGTCCTGTGCGGCAAGCGAGGTGTATTTACCCTCCATAATGGCCGATACAAATGCTGAATGGATAAGGGCGTGCCTGTCGATCAAATGAAAATAATACTCTTTGGAAAGCACCATTAAAAAATAACTATACTCCATATCGGGCACAACTTCATATTTGCCTTTTGATGATGGTATGTAGCGAATATTGTGTCGGTTATTGCCATGAATGCTTTTCTTTAACAATTTTGGAGGCGTGCTACCCGATTCATAAAATATAAATTGCGAGGTAATGGTTTCGCCTTCTACTTGCGATAAGATGTGTACTTGTTCATTAAACTGCATATTGGAATGAAGCAAAAACAACCCACCCGAGCTTAGCTGATAATAAAATAGTTTTTTTACAGGTTCGCGTTTTATCGAGATATGTTTTTCTGAAAGCTGTGAACCGGGCGAATAAGCGTCGGGCAGTTCCTCAATAAACAACCATTCATCAAAACCTTCAATCTTCGACTTTATCTTCATTACAATTTCAATACAGGTAAACTTAAATCGGGTTTAATATCCAATATGCAGCACAGTACCAGTTATCCGTTAATCGGCTGTTCTGTTTCGGCAAACACGGCAGCAAAGTGATTAAATGTATCATTCGCGGTATGCACAGCAATTGCTTCTTCTTCATCGTTAGCAGCAATTGCATTCAACACCGAAATAAAAGTGCCCCACATTTGGCCGGTTGCGGGTCCGTAACCTGAAAAAAAAGAAACGCCTTCGGTAATGCCTCCTTTGGCCAGCATCTGCACAATAATGCTTCCGCCCATGATGGAGCCTTCCATTACGTACAAAGCGCCAAGCGCCTGGATAACGTTATTGATTTCGGGAACGCTGGTTTCCGGCAGGTTATTAATATCTCCACCCAATGCTTCTATATCGCTTTTAAGGAATGATGAATTTCTGCGTTGTGCATAATCCGGTAAAATATCAATGGTAATAAAAGGCGCAATTACTTTCTCCAGGTGACTGAAGTAGGCATAAAAATATCTCAGTAAATCGGCATAATCCTGGTTACTGCGGATCGCCTTTAATTTCTGTACTACTTTTTTCTCTAATTGCTGATGGGCTTCTTTGGTGGCTTCTTTAATTGTAGTGCTTAGCATATCTATTGTTTTTGATGGAGAGATTCCGCTCTCTGTTTATTAATTATTCTTTAGTTTTAATCTGTTCTCTATCATTCCGTCAGGTTTTATTATGGTACCAGCCGGACTTGATTTAACTATGGAAGTTATTTGTACTGTTTTATTATTTGCCTGTTGTTGTACTGTGCTTAACGATGCGCCATTGATCAACTCCAATACAGCGCTCAAACAAGCTTCATTAGGGTCTCCCAGCGCAGGGCTGTCCTCCGGTGTTATCTCAATATCTGCGGGGATCCCCTGAAAATAATCAGACCAGCCCCGGGCATTGCGGATCAGGAAGCCTGATAAATAAACATTGTACACATCTATCTTAACCGGGAAAAAACCAACGGGCTTTCCATAGGTGGTACTGCCCACAAGCTTCACATTAAAATAAGGCTTCAGGGCGCTGATGAGCAACTCACTTGCTGAAGCTGTAGCCACAGAGGTGATGAAATAAATCTCCTTTACCGTTTCCATACCGCTTTGCTTTTTGAAATGATGCGTATTTCCGGCTTCGGTATAGTCAACATCGGCCAGGGTAGCCGTACGGCCTTTGTAAATTACCGTATTGCCGTTGGCGTCATAGTAGGTTTGATTTTTAAGTATAGTAGCGCCTGATGCCTGTAGCAAGGCATTATATTGTTCAGAAAACATCACCTTTCCGTTTAATGATGACGGAGCTATCAAGTTGGCAACGTATTCGGCTGTTTCAACAAAACCGCCGCCGTTGTACCTCAGGTCAACTACCAGCTGCACAGGGTTAGCGGCCTTAAGCTTAGCGAACGCGGCATCAAGCTTATCCTTACAGGTATTTAATCCGGGAAACGAGCCTAAGGCAACATAGGCAACGTTTTTGCGCAGTACCGTATCCTTTAACACAGCATCCAATACCGGAGCCCCGACGGCAGCCAGCGAACCGTTACTGTCAAGCTCCGTAAGGAACGAATATTTTGGCGAACCCGGGGTTATCGGCTTCTCATATTTAAAGCCGGTTTGCGGGTTAACTTTTAATTGCGATATGTCAAAAAGTTCGGTGTTAAACGCATTAAGATGCAAAGGATCTACAGCGTATCTCCTTGGGTTAAAAACTGCATATGCAGGCAATACATCACTCCACAGGTAAATTTGTTTGGCATACAGATAAATAGAATCAAGTGTAAACTGGGTGCGGGTACCTGTGGTTGGCGAAACAGGAAACTCAGGAGCAATAACAGCACTTTTCGTGCATGCCGACAAACCGGCAGCAAGTACTATAATTTCGAGAGCTTTTAATATCCGCATTTTATGATTTCTTTAATTTATAATAGAGGTAGCAGGTTCTGTAGCGGCATCCCATACATATGCAGCCGGCATTTCTCCGTTTTCCAATTCAAACGGCAATATGATCAGGGAGATCTTTCCATTCGAAACGTCATCCGGCAGTTTAAAATGAATTACGTTTTGCGTTAGCTGGGTAAGCGGTACTTCATAAAAAAGGTCTTCAGAGCCATCATCTGCCCCGTTTGGAGGCCTTACCAAAAGCTGTGCATTTACGAACTTACCCGTAAAGTATTTTTTGGCTAAATTAGAAAGCGTATAATTGAAACTTATTTCATTTCCGGCTTTCAATGATTTCCCGGCTTCGTTAAATGTGCAGGTAACAAGGCTTGATAAAAATTGAGGGCGGCCAAAATGATAAGGGCCTTTGGTAATAATATTTTGCCCGCTTATTAATTTTATTTTATAAAAGCCAGTATCTATACTTCCATCTGCAGGCAGATTAACAACAATGCCAAGAGAGTTGAACCGTGAAGCATTTCTTAAGCTAACAGGGATATTTTTGTTGCTGCTATTGATCAGGTATAATTTAGTTTGATTGGTATCCGGAATAAAATATTGCCCCTGTATTGAAAAATAAGGTATGGTAAATTCATAACCTGCAGCAACTTCAAAAACCGGCGCGGGCTGATTGATCATCGGCAACAGAAAATAAGTTTTTTTACTGCCATCCTGTGCGGTAACAATATAGGAAGTCCCTCTTTTAAAGGCAACACTTGTGCCCGATGCAGGACTGATACCGGCGCCGGTAGAAACCGAAATCTGGGGCGCAACATTAACAGGAACAGTTTGAAACGGAGGCCAGTAAACCCTTATGCTATCGCCCACAATGGAGGCTTTGAGCTTATTTCCGGCAGAATCTGCAATGGTAAATTCTTCTACATTATTGTACCCTGTTTTTACATACTCCTTTTTACAGGAAGCCAGCAACAGGAAAAGCGAAACCACAAGAGATAAATAAAGTATTTGTTTGATTTTAATCATTTTATTAGTGTGTAATAGTGATAATCATTAAAGAGAGGCACCCGGCCCGGATCAAATGACCGGGCGCTCTCTTTAATGCTATTTACAACAGTACTTTAACTTAATTGATCAAAGTACCTCTGCGGAACCAGTAACGGCCCCTGTTCAGCGTAGCTGAACCCTGACCATCAGCAGCGTAGCACTGGAAAGCATAAATGGTGGTTCCGGTGCTAAGGAACAATACTACATTATGCGTGTAGTTTACCGCATGGGTAGTTATGTTGTAATTTAACCATCCGTTTGCACCAACCGGGTTGTTAAGGGAATCGGTAGCGGTATTTAACCCCAGTGTGCCCGACACTGTGGTTGCAGCGGTATAATCGCTGTTGTTAACAGTATTAAGTGTTTTGGTAGTGTTTAAATATTTCAGTGTATAGCCTGATTTTGCCGCCATTGCCAGGTTATTTGTTGAGGTAAAAGTCAGGTGGTAGGTAATAGCGCCGGTTGAATCCTGCGCACCATTGGCTATATTCAGATATTTTGTGCCATAAGTGCCCGGTGCAGGTGTTGGGCTTCCGTAGTTACCGGTTAATAATGTTGTAGTAACGCCGGTTACTGTTGCGCTTTGGTTTGCAGCGGCCAAAGGTTTTACACTATCGCTATTGTTTTTTTGGCAAGATGAAAATATTACTGATACAGTGATCACAGCTGCAGCTGTTTTTGACAGGTTTTTGATTATTGAAATCATGGTAATTGTGTTTTTAAATTAAATTTTTATTTAATTCGCATGTTGAACGCTGTAAGGCCTTCATTATCGTCCAGGATAATGTTTTACAAGTCTTATAAAGCGCATTGATCTTGACCGGCAGGTGGTTTGCGAGAATTAACCTGCCGGTTTTTGTGTTTTCGGGGCTTTGATGTTTACATAGGCTTCGGTTTTATTGTTAAACATTGAGTTGATTATTATCCGGCTCTGTACGCGCAGCGTTTAATGTTTTAACCACCGGTTTTGGATTTAACCACCAGCGGCACATTGGTTACTACCGGCTGCCAGTTGCCAAACTGGAAATTAAAAGGCGTACTGCCCCAACTGCCAACAGGCAACCCTTCAGGAACTTTGATCACAATCTTTGTACGGGTGCTGGTTTGAACAGGAAAATCATAAGCCTGTCCGTTTATCGTAGCTTTTACCGATTTCAGATCAATAAATACATCGGCCTGGTTAATAAAACTAATGGAATCACCGGCTGCCACGGTTTGCGTATTAAATGTGGTTGCAATTTGAGGGCGATTGTAGTAAACCCGGAGTGGTTTATCCATTTTCACCGAATGGCCAAGATAATCTACCTGGACATTATAACGGCCACTGTCAATATCCAGCGGCACTTTGATACCCAGTATATAGGTATCGCCATAACTGTCGGCATTGGTAACGATCTGGGCAGTGCTCAAATCGCCCAATACAGTTTTATTAGTAATCTGATTTAAAAGCGTCAATTTTAGCGACGCGGTACTTGTGCTCAAAAAATTACCGCTGATCAAAGTAATTTGGCCATTGGGAATAGCCCTTGGATCACTGTCAAACCAATTTAAGGTAAGGCTGGCTGTATTTTGCTGTATAATGTTCAGCTTGTAAGTACGTGTTGTGCCGTCCCCTCCTTTTACCGTGTAGGTTTGACTGTTGTTATCAATACTCACCGGTTGCGCTGTAGCAGTAAGGGTAGCATTGGCATCTAAAGTGATTTTAGGTTCAATAACTGTTAAGCCATAATAGTAAGGAATGTACACGGTTATGGTATTTTCTATATTATCAACCGAACCATAGATTACCGTATCCTGAACGTTCACCACTTTATATTCCAGGATCTTGTTTTGGGGCAGCGCATCGGGGTAGATCGTTTTTTTACAGGCAGAAAGCAGGGTAATTAAGCCAGCAGGCAATAGGTATAAGTATTTGATTTTCATAGTGTAGGTATAGGGTCTATTTGATCTCAAATTTTGTACTTCCGGCAGGTACAATTACATATTCAAAAGTGAAGTACATGTGCGGGGTATCGGTAAACATCTGGTCGGGGGTAAAAACATCCTTGTAGCAGCTGATCATTTTGATCTTTGCATAATCGCCCGAAGCAGTTTTAACAATGATGGTTCGTGCAGCCAGCGTACTACCGTCGGCCAGCTTAAGCGAATTACCCAGCGCATAAGCCACATGTACCTTGGTAGTGCTGCCATCGCCAACCACAGTTCCGCCAAAATCATACAGATACCACCCGGTGCCTGTACCGAAGCTTCCCTTATCATCTGTACCAATCAGGCCTTTACCTGTTTTAAAGTCGGCAGTTGCCGGGATAGCGGTTACATCCTCAAAAGCCTGTTGAACAATGGTAATCCCGCCTTTGCCCGGGCCCTGGTAACCGCTGTTGGTTGCATCTGTATTGTTGTTGCCACCCAAAAAGCTGTTATAAAGCCCACTTAATGAGATATCCCAAAATGAAGTTTTAGCGTAGCCTGCAGGCTGTTCTTTTTTGTAATCAAGGCTAAAAAGGATTTCTGTTTTAGGCGTTGTAGGGTTTTGATCGTCGGTTTGTGCTGCCAGGTTTTCAACCCGCTGCAATTTGTAGTAAGGCACTTTGTCGGCATCCCTTGTTGGGGTACCAGGTGTGGGATCAGGAGTTACTGCATCATTTTTTTTGCATGCAATAAAGGTCAATGCCAACATAGCAAGCATTAAAATACTTGTAGATGTACGCTTTTGAAATATATTTATGATTTTCATGATTAATTGTTTTTAATTTTTGGTTGATAGATTCCTGCTGCCATCCTGTTGAACATAATAGCGGAAAGTGAAATAAGGCGAAGGCCAGTTTAAATCGGTTACTACAGCGGGTGCTCCTTTGTACATGCTCACCAGTTCAAGCTTGGCGTATTTACCTTCGGCAGTGCGCAATACAAAGGTTCGGCCTTTTATGGGGACAGCTATGTGTGTTTTAAGATCGTAGAAATACCATCCCAATCCATTTCCGGGATCCCAGCCAACCGAGGTTACGCCTTTGCCTGTGAAATCGGCATCAGATGGTGCTTCCTTAACAAGATCGTAAGCCTGGTTAACAACAATTAAAGCCCCTTTTCCAGCCCCACCAAATCCGTAGCTTCCCGCGTTGGTACCGTTGTTAATCCCTATATATGAATTGTATTCACGTCCAAAAGAGAGATCCCATAAGGTGCTTTGCCTGGCTGTACTATCAACTTTACTATTGGTAGAAAAGCTGAAATAGAAAGTTTTAAAGCCCGTATTAATGGTGCTGCCAACATCGCCGGGCAAATCGGTAACTACTGTACTGCTGCCATCCTGAAGCTGTGGTTTTACCTGCTCCTTAGTGCATGAACTAAGAGCGGTAACCACAGCCAGGGCGATGAGCAGCATTTGATAATGGTTTTTATAGGTTGATATTAGTTTCATCATAGTTTATTGCTGTTTAAAAAAGCGATAGTTAAGGCCAAGCATAATGGTACGCCCGCTTTGTGACGGCATCAGTTGGTCGCGGTAGTTAAAGATGTTATCGGCGGTTAGCTGTACCGAAAAGTGATTGTTCATCAGTTTTTTTTGTAGCGATGCATTGAACAGGAAAAAGCTGGATACATAGGTATCATTTGGATCAAGAAATCCGTTGGGCAGGTTTGCCTCCTGGAAACCATACCTGCCCCGGTAGTTAACCCTGAAAGTTCCGGTGATGCTTTTGGGTTCGTACTCATAAGTAAACTTCACGTTGGCCATGTGACGCGAACGATTATTCAACCCGAAATAGTCGGATGTTTTTGAGCGGCGGGTTTGGCCTGTGTTGGTATCATATACCCGGGCATAATTGCCCCTGCCTGCTTTGATCGAATCAATAACTCCCCTATCTTTTGCATACAGCAGTTGATAACCTGCCGACACATTAAATCCGCGGGTTACTCTACAGCTCAAACCAACATCAGCACCCGTCAGGAAAGCCCGATCGATATTAAAATAAGAGAATACCTGCTGCCCGCCTTTTTTTGAAGCCACCTGATCGGTATTGATAAAGTTGCGTACATCGTTATAAAAGCCGTTTACATCCGCCTTTATATTGGCACTTAGCTGTAATGTAAAACCGGCGCTATAGGCCACAGAGCGTTCGGGTTTAAGCGTGCTCACTTTGGCTGCATTAGCAAATACGGTTGCTATTTGCCCCGCATCCTGCAGTTTCTGAAGTTCAGCTGAAAAAACATCGGTTCCTAAAACGGTGTAGCCACCGCCTGCCAAATTGGTAAAATTGAGGTATAGCTGTCTGAAATCCGGCGTTTTAAAGCCGGTTGCTATAGCCGCCTTTAAGGTAAGTGCTTTCGCAGGCTGATATTTTACACCAAAACTTGGATTGAAGCTGCCACCGTAACGGCTATGGTGTTCGCCCCGCACACCACCGGTTAGGCCCAGCTCATCGCTCAGTTTCCAGTCGGCCTGCCCATAAGCAAAGGCTGTTGATTGACTTTTGGCACCGCTGTAAAGCTTGTTATTCATCGTTTCGTACTGAATACCCGTACCACCTGTAAGCACCACAGTACTCCAATAGGTTTGAGAAGCCTGTAATTCGCCGCGATGCAGGTATTGCACAAAGTTGTTGGTAGGTATAACCTGGCTGTTGGCCCGGTTGGTAATGTTTTGATCGGTAGCGTAACGGGTAAGGTAATATTGCGTTTTTAAACGCAGTCCGCTATTAAAATTTGTATTTAAAATAGCCGATGCATTCAGGTCCTTTTCAACCAAAACATCGCGGCTTGGCTCTGTACTGTAAGCAGTTTGATTAACCGAATTACGCGCCGCATACCTGCCGGTTATATTAATCGCGTTCATTTTACTTAAAGTGTACCTGCCCCTGCCTTGTATAGTATAACTATCATAAGGTGGTGCCGTTTTACCTTCGCTCAGGTAAGGATTGGCGTTAAAGCCATCGGTACGGTAATAGTTACCGGATATATAACCTGAGCCCCTGCCGCCTGCAAAAGGTGTTTCACCTTCCAGTGTTGCATCCAAAGTATTAAAGCTACCGTAGCGCAAACTGGCCAGGCCCTGGCTTTGCGATATATTTTGGCGGGTAACTATATTGACTACCCCGGCCAATGCCTCGCTGCCAAACAGGCATGATGACGCGCCTTTAATGATCTCAATCCGTTCGATATTAGCCACCGTAATCCGCGACAGGTCAAAATTCCCGGAGTTACGGCCGGTCATCGGCTGACCATCTATCATGATCATGGTATAGCCGCTATCAAAACCCTGAAGCTGAAGACCAACCGCCCTCGCACCCGAACCTATATCATTTACAATAGCCAAACCGGTTTGCTCCTTCAATACCTCATCTAACCGGCGGCTCCCCATCATCTCAATCTGCTTTCGGCTGATCACTGTTGAAGGCATCGGCGTACGGGTAAAATCGATCAGGTTATCGTGGCTCTCTTGTTTGCCCAATACGTTTACCTCTTTAAGGCTTTGTGCCGATACCTTTAGCCGGATACTTAAATTATTAACAGAAGCTTTACTGATAACAACCTGCTGAAAGCGCTTTTCATACCCCACAGCCGAAATGATCAGGGTGTATTCGCCTGGTTTTAACTTTTCAATTATAAAACGGCCAATTGTATCGGTTTGGGTGCCACTTAAATTTTCTTTGATAAGGATAGTAGCTGCATTAACCGGCTCCTCTTGTTCGCTCTTCACCTGTCCGCTTATTTTATAAAGAGGTTCGGCAGCGGATGTTAAACAAAAACAGCATAGATAAAGCATCAGGTAAAATTTAAACATTGAATATAAATTGCATTTTCTTATTTTTAATAAGTCTAAATAAACAAAGCAAAAGTCGTTTATAGAAATGAGAAATCATTTACGCAATCGGGATTTTCTTTTACTGTTTAAGGATAAAGTTTTAACCTTTTTGGAGATATGAATAAAGCACAGTAAGAATCAGGGAGATCAACAAAGAGACGACACCTATACAAACACTTAAAAATCAAATATTTACAAAAAATCCATTTAGAAATCAAAAAGCCAACGCTTAACTTTTCCTTAAAATACCAGGTCCATAAAAATCGGTTTATTATTTTGAATTAGTCTAATTAAATGTTTGCTTTGCGTAATCAATGCCACATTTAATCAATTTCAGATCATGATCAACCTTAAAAAAATAAGTTACAGGCTCCTGTTAACCGGCTTCTTAATGCCTATTGGATATGCCTTTTCGCAAACCGCCGCCATAAAAACAATCCGGAATCTTAACGCGGCTGATAAAATGGCCTACTTTAATTTCGAAAAAGGAACTGAAGTAAACGAGGCTGATACCGTGAAAACCGGCTGGGATATCTCGTTTCACCACACCGGCATTATTGTACAGGGTGCAGCCGAAGGTCAGATTGTTTCGGACTCATCATTTGATAAGATCGATAAAGCGCCGGCATCGGGCTATAAAAAAGGCAAGCAAGCCATTCCGTGGGGAAGCGGCAACGGCTGGTATACTTATAACATGGATACCCACCAGATCAGCCCTATCCCAGGCAAGGTGATCTTTATCCACACAGCCGCGGGGAAATTTTATAAACTAATTATTGATAGCTACTATAAAGACGGATCGGACGGAGCTTCGGCTAATTATACCTTCCGTTACAGCGCTCTTTAAAAACGCCCTGCCAATTTACTATGAATTTAATTATCAAATACATAAAAGGGATCGCCCTTCTCCTACTGATAGGTTTCAGCATAAGAGCCAGCGCAGCCGCCCCTAAGCGAATCATTACCCTAAGCGGGGCTTTAACCGAAACTGTCGACGCTTTAGGCTTTGGGAAAAGTATCGTAGCTGTTGATGTAACCAGTATTTACCCGGCCTACGTTGCCGCCTTACCTAAAGTAAGCAGGAACCGTACAGTATCTGCCGAAGGGTTGATTTCTTTCAAGCCCGATCTAATACTTGCGCCTGAAGGCAGTGTGTCAAAAGAGATAGCCTATCAGCTACACTCAGCCGGTATTAACCTCGTGAATATTAAACAGGATTATTCTGTAAGTGGCTCGGTAGCTTTTATTAAAGCGGTAGCTAACGCGCTCCAGGTTGCGGCTAAAGGTGAAGCATTGGCTAAACAAACACAGGCCAAAGTAGATAAAGCATTAGCCGG
Source organism: Mucilaginibacter sp. SJ (assembly GCF_028993635.1). Classification (NCBI taxonomy): domain Bacteria; kingdom Pseudomonadati; phylum Bacteroidota; class Sphingobacteriia; order Sphingobacteriales; family Sphingobacteriaceae; genus Mucilaginibacter; species Mucilaginibacter sp. SJ. The sequence goes on along the minus strand of NZ_CP118631.1, from coordinate 281,758 downwards.
TGTTAAAAAAAGTGATAAAACACCAAAAGTGTTATTCATTTATGCCCGCGGTACCGGTGTTATGCTGGTTGCCGGGCAACACACCAATATCGATGCTATCATATCCTTAGCCGGCGGCAAAAATGCGGCACAGGGTTTCGACAACTTTAAGCCTTACACTACCGAGTCGTTAATAGAAGCCAATCCAGATGTGATCCTGATGTTTGATTTTGGCCTGAGCAGTTTGGGCGGAACTGAAGCGGTATTAAAAATGCCGGGCGTAGCCCAAACCAATGCGGGTAAAAACAAAAAAATCGTGCAGATGGATGGCGAGCTTTTGATCAACTTCAGCGTAAGGCTTGACCAGGCCATCATAACGCTGAACAAAAACCTGTAATGAAAAACGGACTGATCTATACATTATTAAGCGCAGGCGTTTTTTTTACAGCGGCTCTGTCGTTAAGTATGGGGGCTATGAAAATTCCTGTTCAGGATGTGCTGCTCATACTCGCAAAAAAGGCAGGGTTATTTAAAAACACAACTATTGATGAGCAATTTGATACAGTGCTTACGATAGTACGGATGCCGCGCGTTATTATGGGTCTGCTTGTTGGTGCGGCGTTAGGAATTTCGGGCGCGGCCATACAGGGCATCTTCCGCAATCCATTGGCCGAACCGGGCTTGATCGGGATCTCGTCCGGGGCATCGTTGTTCGCGGTACTCATTATTGCTGCCGAAACGGCTTTATTGGCCGGCCTGGGCAATTTGCTGGGTTACTATTTACTTGCCTTTGGCTCATTCGCGGGGGCTGGGATTGCCACATTTGTTGTTTACCAGATCTCGCGCAATGATGGTCGGCCCAACGTAGCCACCATGCTGCTGGCCGGCATAGCTGTTAACGCGCTCGCAGGGGCTTTAACCGGTTTAGTTACTTATATGGCCAATGATCAGCAGTTGCGTAACATTACGTTTTGGCTGTTAGGAAGCCTTGGCGGCGCTACATGGCAAATTGTTTTATGCCTTATACCTTTAGTGTTTATTCCATTAATACTTCTGCCTGCCATGGCTAAAACCCTTAATGCCTTTGCCCTTGGCGAAACACAGGCGCAGCAATTGGGTTTACCGGTTGGCCGTGTAAAGCGTTGGGTGGTTGTATTGGCTACTATGGCGGTTGGAGCATCGGTAGCTGTATCAGGCATTATCAGCTTTGTTGGTTTGCTGGTACCACATATGGTAAGGCTGATTTTTGGTGTAGATAACCGCCGCGTACTGCCGGCATCTGCTTTGATGGGCGCACTGATCCTCACTTTGGCCGATATGATAGCCCGCAAAGTGGTTGCCCCTGTCGAGTTGCCTATCGGTGTGATAACCGCTTTATTAGGTACGCCCGTTTTCTTATATATTTTAATAAAAGACAAAAAGAAAATTACCCGGTAATATGCTCACAGTTGAAAACGTAACTTATACAACCGGGAAACATACCCTGTTAAAAGATGTATCATTTATGGTGCACCCCGGCGAGATCACGGTGATCCTGGGTGCCAATGGAGCAGGGAAATCATCGCTGATGCGTTTGCTCAGCGCCGAAAAAGAACCATCAACCGGGTCTATCTCGCTGTCGGGGAAAGCTTTAAATCATTATTCAGCAAAAGAGCTGGCATTGAAACGTGCTATTCTCAATCAGCAAAATATCATTAATCTTGATTTTTTGGCGATGGAGATAGTGCAGATGGGCCGCTACCCGCACTATGGCAGTAAACCGGCAGTACACGATTGGGATATTATTAACGAGGTAATGGCCATCACCGGCACAACGCGCATGGCCGAACGCTCATTCCTGTCGTTATCAGGCGGCGAGCAGCAGCGCGTTCACCTGGCGCGGGTGCTGGCCCAAATCTGGGATACGCCGGAAGCGTTATTATTATTGGATGAACCGGTATCCGGCATGGATATCCTGTATCAGCAGCAAACGCTATCACTGGCAGCCATGCTGGCAAAAAAAGGTTTTATGGTAGTAGCCATTTTGCACGATATTAATCTGGCCGCTCAATATGCCGATAATATCATGATGCTGAAAAATGGGCGCAAATGGTACCACGGCTCTCCTGCCGAGATATTGAATACCAAAAGCATTTATGATGTTTTTGAAACCGAGGCCGATGTTTTTACCAATCCAAACACACTTAAACAACTCATTATGCCTAAGGTGATCGTACACCAGGCACAAGCTATAATTAGAACCTTATACAGCTAAATATGGAAACCATATCATTAAAAGAACAATATCTTGCTTTCAAAGCCGAAAATCCCAGAAAAAGGATCCGGGATATAGCTGCCGCCCTAAAAGTTAGTGAAGCTGAGTTACTGATGACCGGTCTTGGCGAAAACGTGATCATTCTTGAAAATAAATTTGAGGACCTGCTAAAAGAGATCACCACTTTAGGTTATGTAATGGCCCTCACCCGAAACGAATATTGCGTTCATGAGCGCAAAGGTGTTTACGAAAAGATTTCATTCGGCCCTCACGCCGGTTTGGTTTTAGGCCCGGATATCGATCTTCGCTTATTCATGAGCCATTGGAAATCAGGCTTTGCTGTAGACGACAACAACCTTAAAAGTCTGCAGTTTTTTGATGGCAACGGTGTGGCAATACACAAAATATATCTTACAGATAAAAGCAATCCCGAAAAATATCGGGAACTGGTCGCTCGTTTCCGCAAAGCAGATCAGCAAGTGGTTGCTCTATTGCCAGACCCTGCCCCTGCTAAACCTTCATTGCCCGACGATGAAATTGATGTTGCTGCATTTCAACAAGCCTGGGCAGCTTTACAGGATACCCACGAGTTTTTTGGCTTACTGAAGCGTTTTAACCTTAACCGCACCCAGGCCTTAAGGCTTGCCCCTGCAGGCTTTACAAAGCAGATTACCACGGATGATTTTAAAACCGTAATGCAAAACTGTTCGGTAAAACAAGCACCCGTAATGGTATTTGTAGGCAACCAGGGCTGCATCCAGATCCACACCGGTATGGTTACCCGGTTAGTGGAGATGGATGTTTGGTTTAATGTGCTTGATCCCGAATTTAACCTGCACTTGCGTATGGATGCCGTGGCCTCCGTATGGCAGGTGGTTAAACCATCAAACGATGGCGACATCAACTCCCTCGAACTTTTTGATGCCGAAGGCGAAATGATTGTGCAGCTATTTGGCAAACGCAAACCTGGCTTGCCCGAGCTTAACGAGTGGCGTGAAGTGTTGGCCATGATTTCTTAATATTTATTTGACTTTTTTAATGAACATATTGTACCGATAGTTTTTAGTCTAAAAAATTGAAATCAATGGGTTGCCGTTAATTTAACGGGCTCCGCGAACAATAGATATTGCTATATTTGCATATGGTGAAATGGTTTAGCAAAATATTATTGTTCCTGGGTTTCACCCTGCTGCTATATCATGGCATTACGCCGCATCACCATGCAGATGAGGATGACACACTTGCTACACATGCGAGGCATCATCCGCATGACCCGCTGGAACATGTAAAAATTGAACACATTTTCTTCCACCAGTTTGATCTGCATTTTGATTTTCAGCATGCCGCGGTAACGATATTACCGGTATCAGCTGTTGCCCCCGGGACAAGGATAATTCAATTACCTGCTGTTAAATGGGTGATACCCGAAGGACCCGACCCTCCGCTGGTCTTTTTTGAACTTCCTGTACTTCGCGGCCCTCCCGCATACTGTTGATAGCTGCTTGTCATAAGCAGCCTGGTTGCTTATTGTCTTTTATCAACAGTAGAAATTCATTTCATGCTTAACAGAATTATTGAGTTTTCCGTAAGAAATAAACTTATCGTTGCTCTATTTATATTGGGGCTAATCGTATTGGGTGTCGCCGAAGTCCGCAAGCTGCCTATAGACGCCGTACCGGATATTACTGATAACCAGGTGCAGATCATCACACGTTCCCCGTCACTGGGAGCTCCCGATGTGGAACGCCTCATATCTTTTCCTATAGAACAAAGCTGCCGTAATATCCCTGATATTAAAGAAATCCGCAGCTTTTCCCGCTTTGGCTTGTCTCAAGTAACTATCGTGTTTAAAGACAAAGCCGATATTTACTGGGCACGCCAGCAGATCAGCGAACGCCTGCAAACTATCGCCAACGAGATACCTGCCACATTCGGCAAACCCGAAATGGCCCCGGTGACTACCGGCCTCGGCGAAATTTACCAATACTCGGTACGGGCCAAAGCCGGATACGAAAATAAATACGATGCGATGCAATTGCGTACAATTCAGGACTGGATCGTGCGCCCGCAATTGTTAGGTGTAGAAGGCGTGGCCGATGTGGCCAGCTTCGGCGGCTACCTGAAGCAGTACGAGATCGCCGTGAACCCTAACCGCCTAAAGTCTTATAATGTCACCCTCACTGACGTATACAATGCCGTTCAAAAGAACAACAGCAATACAGGCGGCGCTTATATTGAGCGCGGCCCTGCTATACTCTTCATCCGAAGCGAGGGCCTCGTAGCTACACTGGATGACATCGGCCGGATCGTTGTCAAAAACCTGGCCGACGGCACACCGCTGCTCATTCGTGATGTGGCAGAAGTAAAACTGGATCATGCAGCCCGTTACGGCGCAATGACCTGGAACGGCCGCCAGCAGGTGGCCGGCGCGGTGGTTATGATGCTGAAAGGCGCGAACAGTAATAAAGTGATCGCGGGCGTGAAAGAAAGGGTAAATGTGATCCGTAAGTCGCTGCCGGAAGGTGTGATGATCGACCCATTTTTGGACCGGACCAAAATGGTGAACAACGCCATTAAAACGGTGGAGCATAACCTGATCGAAGGTATGGTCATTGTGCTCATCGTCCTGATCATTTTCCTGGGCAACCTGCGCGCCGGCTTACTGGTTGCCTCGGTAATTCCCCTCGCTATGCTGATCGCGGTCATCCTGATGAACCTATTCGGCGTATCGGGTAACCTGATGAGCCTGGGGGCGCTCGATTTCGGGCTGATCGTGGACGGGACCGTAATTATTGTTGAGGCTATTATGCACGAGGTACACGTCAAAAAAAGAAAACAGATCAGTCCTTCGGAGATGGATGAAGAAGTAGTGACTGTTTCTACCAGGATGCGTAACGCGGCAGTATTTGGCGAACTCATTATTCTGATCGTTTATATTCCTATATTCACGCTTCAGGGTATCGAGGGCAAGATGTTCAAACCGATGGCGCAAACGGTGGCCTTTGCACTGATCGGGGCATTTGTGCTTTCGCTAACCTATGTGCCGGTAATGAGCAGCCTGTTTTTGAGCCGGAAATCAGACAATGAGTTCAACTGGTCCGACCAGATGATCGCTTTCTTTCAACGGCATTATCACCGGGCGCTGGAGCGTGCCGTCTGTATGCCAAAAACGATTATTGCGGTTGCAGCGGTATTGTTCGTGATCTCCGTATTTACCCTCACCAGGCTGGGCGGTGAGTTTATCCCCAAACTGGAAGAAGGGGATTATGCAGTGGAAACACGGGTATTGACCGGCAGCAGCCTGCAAACATCTGTCAATGCGGTATCACAGGCATCCAAAATTTTATTAAAGAAATTCCCCGAAGTGCAGGAGGTTGTTGGTAAAACAGGCAGCAGCGAGATACCGACAGATCCAATGCCCATCGATGCCAGCGACATGATGGTCATTTTAAAAGATAAAAACGAATGGCAGTCTGCCGAAAGCTTTGATGACCTGACGGAAAAAATGTCTAAAGAACTGGAAGCCATTCCCGGTGTAACCTTTGGTTTCCAATACCCGGTGCAGATGCGCTTTAATGAGTTAATGACCGGTGCACGCCAGGATGTAGTTTGTAAAATATTTGGTGAGAACCTGGATACACTGGCGCTATTTGCCCGCAAACTGGGCAGCATCGCCCAATCCGTAAAAGGTTCGAGGGGGATCTATGTAGAATCTGTGACCGGTATGCCGCAAATTGTCGTGCGCTACAATCGTGCGGCTATTGCTCAATACGGGCTCAACATTGCAGATGTAAACCAGGTGGTGAACACCGCATTTGCAGGCGGTGTTGCCGGTATAGTTTATGACGGGCAGAAACGCTTTGACCTGGTAGTGCGTTTAGCAGGCGACCAGCGTAAACAATTGAGCGATGTACAGAACTTGCTCATACCGGCACCTTCCGGCAATCAAATTCCTTTGCAGCAGGTAGCGGCGGTAAAGATTGAGCAAGGCCCCAATCAGATCCAGCGTGAAGACGCTCAGCGACGTATTATTGTTGGCTTTAACGTGGCCGGGCGCGATGTGCAAAGCATGGTGGAGGAATTACAGCAAAAGGCAGGCGCCCAACTGAAGTTGCCGCCAGGTTACCAGGTTACTTATGGCGGTGCATTTGAAAACCTGAATGCAGCCAAAGCGAGGCTTAGCATTGCAGTACCGGTATCCTTACTGCTTATCCTGCTCATGCTGTACCTGGCTTTCGGTTCGGTCAAACAAGGCCTGCTTATTTTTTCGGCCGTACCATTATCCGCCATTGGGGGTGTGCTTGCCTTAGTATTGCGGGGAATGCCCTTCAGCATCAGCGCGGGCGTAGGCTTTATCGCGCTGTTCGGCGTGGCTGTACTCAATGGCCTTGTGTTAATTTCCGAGTTCAATCGTTTAAAAGCTTCGGGAATGACGGATATTAAAAAGATCGTATTTGAAGGCACAACGCTCAGATTGCGCCCGGTTTTAATGACGGCAAGCGTTGCTTCGCTCGGTTTTCTGCCAATGGCGCTGAGCAACGGTTCGGGGGCCGAAGTGCAAAGGCCCCTGGCTACCGTTGTAATCGGCGGCCTCGTTACGGCAACTTTCCTGACACTTTTCGTGCTCCCCATCCTCTATATGCTCGTCGAGAAACGGGCCTTACGTAAGTTATCTATAAAAATACCGTTCATCCTGCTAATCAGCGCGGTGTGCCTGTTCGCCGGCAATAGCCAGGCGCAAACCCCGGTAACGCTCAAAGCCGCACTGGATACCGCTATGAAAAACAACCTGGGCCTTAAAAGCGAACGGTTGAACGCCGCTTACCTGAAACAAAACATAGGTACAGCGGTCACTCTCCCCAAAACGCAACTGAACGGCGAATACGGCAATATTAACAGCGCTTATTATGATAACCGTTTGTCGGTTGTTCAGTCGGTCAGTTTTCCAGGCCTGTACACCCGGCAAAAGTCATTGCTCAATGAGGAATATAAAGCCGGACAATTGAACGTAGCTTTGCGGGAAAATGAATTGAGGCGAGCAGTAGCAGCGACATTTTACCAGGTGCTTTACCTTAAGCAGAAGCAGCAGTTGCTCATCACCGCCGACAGTATTTACACACTGTTCCTGAAAAATGCTAAACTACGGTTTGAAAAAGGCGAAAGCAATATCCTGGAAAAGACCACTGCCGAAAGCCAGCGCGGCCAGATCCTGAGGCAGACCGAAATGGTGAACGCTGACCTTTCCGAAGCATTAGTGAAGTTCAGAATACTTTTAAATACGGTTGCTGATTTAGAACCAACTTCAGATAACTTTCGCTTGCCATTACCGGTTACTGCCGATACCTCCCTATCCGCACATCCGCAGTTACAATATCTGAACCAGCAACAGCAAGTATCCAAAGCGCAAACGCAAGTGGAAAAAGCAAAGTTGCTACCTGACCTAAACTTTGGTTATTACAACCAAAGCTTTCGGGGTACGCAGGATGTGAACGGCAACAGCCGTTTTTATACCGGCAGCGACCGTTTTTCATCGGTGCAGGTGGGTATTGCCGTACCCATCTTCGGTGGTGCGCAGCGTAACCGTGTCAGCGCGGCGCGTATTCAGGAGCAAAAAGCCCAGGTTGATTACCAGGCCGGAGTGCAGGAGTTCCAAAGCCGTTACCGGCAGGCAGCAGCCGAGTTGGACAAATACCGCAGGCTGGCCGACTATGACGAGCATATTAACCTGCCTAATGCCAAAACCATCCTGAATACCGCTCACCAGCAATTTATTGCCGGGCAGATCAATTACCTGGAATATACGCTGCTCATTAACCAGGCTATGACACTTCGTAATGATTATATCGAGGCGGTAAACAGCCTGAATCAAACCATCATCTATATCAATGCTCTGAAAAACAAATAATCATGAACAAATCCATCAAAACCCCGATATATGCCTTAACCTGTTTCCTGCTGCTCTCTGCCTGCGGGGGTAAGCCCGGGCAAACCAATACTGATAGTACTAAAAAGAAGCCCGCTTTGAATGCTAATTCGGTTACCTTAACCGAAGTCCAGGCCAAAAACGCGGGACTGGATACCGGCCGGGCGCAAATGCGTTTAATGGCAGGCACTCTACGCGTGACCGGTGTGATCGATGTACCGCCGCAGAACCTGGTGAGCATCAGCTTCCCGATGGGTGGCTATCTCAAATCCACCAAGCTTCTGCCGGGTATGCATGTGGCCAAAGGAGAAACCATCGCAGTGATGGAAGATCAGCAGTTCATCCAATTGCAGCAGGATTACCTGACTGCCCAAGCCCGGCTCATCGCTGCCGAAAAAGAATACAACCGCCAGCGCGACCTCAACCAAAGCAAGGCCAGCAGCGACAAAGTATTTGAGCAGGCGCAGGCCGATTACCAAAGTCAGAAAGTGCTGGTCAGTGCATTATCTCAGAAACTACGCCTGATCGGGTTGAACCCGGAACGGTTGAGCGACGGAAATATCACACGCAGCGCCAATATCTATTCGCCCATCAATGGTTTTGTCAGCAAGGTGAATGTCAATATCGGCAAATATGTAAACCCCACCGATGTGCTGTTTGAGATCGTGAACCCATCCGATATCCACCTGGCTTTAGACGTATTTGAAAAGGATGTCAACCAGTTGCATGCCGGTCAACGTGTCACTGCCTGGATGAACAGCAAACCGGATCAGCAATACGAGGCAAAAATCGTACTCATCGGTAAAGACTTGGGCGGCGACCGCAAGACTGTGGTGCATTGTCACCTTGAAAAATACGACCAGAGCCTGATCCCCGGCACTTTCATGAATGCCGAAATTGAGGTAGAATCTGGCGAGGGCTTAACGCTACCGGAGGAAGCGGTGGTTAATTTTGAGAATAAATATTATGTATTTCGTGTAAAAAGCAAAAATATTTATGAAATGCAGGAGGTTAAGACCGGCCTGAACGAGGAAGGCTACGTACAGTTAGCGGATGAAAACCTGAAAGGTGTACCCGTGGTGACTAAAGGCGCTTACAGCCTGCTTATGAAATTAAAGAACACCGGAGATGAAGAAGAATAGCCTTGGGTTTTGCCGAATCGGTTAGGACATGGAGAGACTGAACATTCGCGGACTTTACATGACCGAAATCCCCTCAGGAATAAGCCCGGATACTACACTCCCGGGCCTTATTCCTTAAAAACTGTTGACCGGGCGAATGAACTTACGTAACATCAGATCGAACATTCCATGGATCATTCTTACAAACAACCAATTTTATGGCTGCTTTTTATTAACCGTCCACTCAGCCATCTGGAAGTCACGACTGCCATTATTGGTCTTAATGCTTATCCTATAAAATTTATAAGCTACATTGTTATTAAAGTGATATAGGATGCGCTGAAAGCGGTTGGCAAAAACTTCGTTGTTCTTGCTGTGCAGGTTTATCCAGCGTATACCGTCCTCAGAACCCTGGAGGATCCATCCTTTTGGGTCACGATCAGGTGAGTCATTTGCCGATGTCATAGTATATGCTCCTGCAACGGCAGGTGTTTTAAGCTCATATTTCATCACCAGGTCGCCGGAGAACCCCGATTGGAAAAATTTGGTATTCGGATCGCCGTCAACTACTTTTAGTGACCCCTCGTTTGCATTTGGGCCGCCGCCATTATCGCGTGATACAGTCAATGTACCGCCTATGGTAGCAAAGTAACTTTCACCAACCTTGGTGCGGTCAAAATTAGGGTCGGCAACGTTCAATATTATTTCCCGGGCAGCTGAGTACCCCTGTGAATTTCTGGCCGTTAATGTTACGTGATATAAGCCATCAAAGGCATACCTGTGCTTCGGTGCTTTTTCTGCCGATGTGCTATCGTCGCCAAATTGCCACAGAATATCTTTATAATTGATGGACGTACTGGTGAACTGATAGCTTAAAAAATCAACGCTATCTGTTCGGGCTACCGTGAAACCGGCGATGGGTTTGGGCTCATCCGGTTCGGGCTGGGGCGCTGGTTTGTCTTTTTTACACCCGGCAAGCAACAGGGCTACTGTTGAAAATACCGATATAATATGCAATATTTTTTTCATGTCCTTAATTTTTATTGATCAATTAGCAAACAGGCTTAAGGGGCGGGAAATAATTGGCTTTGCGGTATTATCCTTCTTCCATTGATACCTGCAGATGGCACCTCAAAAGTTAAACGGGCACGCTGGCCACCCACGTTTTCACGATGATCGGCTTCTATTTTATAACGTTTACCGCGCTCCAGGAATATTTTGGCGGTACGGCTATCCTTATCCCACTCGGTAGTGAAATCATTAATAATGGCCTTGCCGTCTATATATAATCTTGATCCGTCGTCCCATTCGTTCTGCCAGAACACGTATTCACCCCGAACGGGTGCAAGGAACTCGCCAGTCCACCTGGTCGAAAAATTATCATGACTTATGCCAGGTATAGCAGCTTGCCAAACCCCGTCATTAGGCCAATCAATAGTGGGTTCTATTTGTACCAGATCGGGCTTTCTGCCATCAAAATCAAGTAGTTGGTTATTCGAAAAGTATTCTGCTTTTAAACCTGTTCCATTGCCGGTGATGTAAGAGTTATTATCAAGATTAACCTCCGGCTGCACCAAAACTATCAGTTTGCTGTTTGTGGGATGCAGGATGTGTTTTGACGGATTGGCCAAACTCACCACAAAACCAAAACGTTTATTGGCAACTATATTGGCATCAAAAACAGGCCATCCTATTGATAAGCGTATCACTGCGGTACTTGCATTGGAGTTTACCCGGACCAGGGTATCAATAGAAAACTGATCGGGATTAAGCGCGATGGTGTTATCTGGCAGCACTTTTTTACTTACCAAATCGGCAATCGTGTCCATATTTAATTTCACATGAACATTAAATGCACCGGCCGGTACACCCGCCAGGTTTATGGTTAATGGAATGGTAATGCCTGCCGGTGACGTTGTATAGTTTTTTTGATAATCAACATCCATAATACCTCCGCCATTTAAAAGCGACACATAATGAATATCACTTTCTTTAATAAGCTTTTTGGTATCAAGCACCACCAGGATATTTGATTGCGATCCTTTGACCTGGTTGCCCTTGCCGGGATCGGTAAGCTTAAATGCAAAAGCTACGTTTTTACCATAATTAGCCTCAATGGCCGATAATCTGACACTGGCAACCGAAGTCGCGGTATCTGCTCCGAATGCTACATTGATCACGCCGTCGTAATCAATTGCACCGGCGGGCAATATTACCGTATTTTTAAGGCTGCCATTTGCTATTAGTTTAGTTACGGTATCATTATTAAGCGTTATACCTACCTGGAATGCTTTAGTTGCCGGTCCTGATAAGGATATTTTAAATGGAACTTTAACTATTTCGTTACCTGCTGTTGCATCACCAGTATTGGCTCCCGCGCCGGAGATGTCCCTGTCTGTATTCTGAATTGGTTTCAGTTCATCAAGATCATTTTGCCTGCAGGCTCCCGCTATCAGAACAATTAATCCGATAAACAAAACATATCTGTATTTTTTCATCATCAAATAATTTAGTATCATGGTTAAATTTACTGATCAAGCCACACGCGGCCGTCAAGGCCCCAGGCCTGCCTGTTAGGTATTCTGAACCAGTTTATTATCTGTGCGGGGATATCTGCCGTTTGCGGAACAAACATGGCCAGCGCCCCCGCGGGGGGTGGGCAGATCAGATCATTAAAATCTTCCCATTGATAGCTGCCTTTTAATTGAAAGTCGCGGGCCTGCGGGCCAACATCCCTGATCTTGTCGCCCTGGCCATCTGTACCCGGCCAGTAGGCCGCCAGAAAAGTATAGTAAGGATGACCTTCGCTAATGGATGTTTCGCAGGCGTAATTTCCAATCACGGCATCGGGTACGTCGACCTTGAAAAATCTGATGTCGGTTACATACACATCAGGTGTACCATGCCCGTTACCGTTTAAATAACCCAGTTTTAGCGGGCTGTTGTTGGCCAAACTACCGGATGCTGTTATTTCCAACTCATTGTTAAAAACTCCGTCGGTGTAGGTTCTGATATATCGCTTGCCTGCACGTATCTCGCACTTAACCGAAAGATTTTGCCATCTGCCTTTTTGCAGGTCGCCGCCGCGGCACTGGTGATAATCGCCATCCTTAGTCCCCCGGTATTCAAAATACCAGTAAGCATCTTCCAGATAAATCACCCAGCCAACACCCGGATGACCTGCCGACCATTGCGCTCTTTTTCCGAGAATACTTGGCCAAAAGAATTTATCCTCATTCTTCTTAACTTTTAGCTCGATGGTGAACTTCGTAGTATCATCGATGTTAAAGATATCAGCTGTATCAATTTCTGCTCTGATACCAGTATCCCTCAAACGTACTGTGCGCCCCAAATACCTGTTGCCTGTAAATGGTTTACCTATTACCCTTTGTTTATATTTTGGATTGTAATAAATGGTAAAGGTGTTGGCGGCGGCGTTACTGAAGACTGTGTTATCATTCTCGTTAACCGGGATATTGAATTTACCACCACCGCTCGACGCAATCACTATCAGCCAATCTTCATTGGCATAATTTTTTCTTTTTTTCAGGGCATTAACAATCTCACCTACATATCCGTCAAATTTTTCAATAGAAGCTTTATACTGCGGCTTCGAATTATCGAACCCATACCTGGCGCCAGCCTCTTTGATATCATTAAAATGGCCAACTATCAATTGTGCCGTGTCGGTATTCAGGTCATTAACTACAGCCGTTTTAATTTGCTCATCAGTACTATACAACTCGCTTACGGCAGCACCCTGTGTTAACTTATTTTTAAAAATAGCCGAGGAAGAAAAAGAAACGATTTTGGCATTCGGCCTTTCTTCTTTTATCCTTTCAAAAAACACAGGATAAGTTGCCAGGTTGTTGCCGGCAAAATCATCCGACAAGATCTTGTGCTTTTCTTTTTTTACGCCGGTTAGCATATTGGCCCAGTTGCTTACATCGCGGGTTGAATCCGGATCACTTAAGGCAACCCAACTGTAAATTGAACCGGGCAATAATGCTTTAATATTAGGCACATTGGCGCTATTTACCGATGAGCCCCGTGCCCCGTCAACAATCAGGTACAAAACCTTACGTTCGCCGGATGTTGCTTTGGCCGTATCTGTATAGTTCTTATCGGGCAGCGTGCGCACAAAATCTTTATTACATGATATTGTCGCGATAGCCAATGCACAAATAATTGAAAAAATGATCTGTTTGTATTTTTTCCTGTTCTGCATTTCTTTATAGATTATAAGTTCAATTAAAATTTATTCGATGGTAACGCGTATGATATTACTTACCTGAGTATTATCAAAACGGTCAAAACCGCCAATCAGCAATAACGCCCGCTTTCCATCAGTAGATTTGGTTTCAATGATATCAGACAATGTACCTGAAAATGGTCCGGTTGTATTATAGCTTCCGGCAAGTTCACCTTTGGTATTTAATACCATAAAACCATTGCGGGTAACGTTATTATACTTTTTAAAGCTGCCGCTTACTACTACCAGTCCATCATTAAGCTGGCGGGCAAAACCAGGATACCCTCCCTCAAATGTTTTAGCCACAAAAGTTTGATCAAGACTACCATCCAGGTTAAGCAGCGCCATGCTGATGGCCGGTTTGCCATCGTATGTTCTGAAGATCCCTGTTATCAGGTATTTTTTGGTTACAGGGTTGTATGTTAGGGATGAGATACTGTTGTCGGTACCTGTACCTGTTTTAAATGAAGCGTCAATTGTGCCATCGGAGCTTAAACGAACCAGTCGGCCGGCTGTTTTTTGGTCAAATGTGGTAAAACTTCCAAACAGCACCAGTTTCTCCAATTGATCGGCGTCGGTATGCATATAGGAGTCAACAGGACCATTTGCCGAAGGCTGGCCTTTATTGGTTGCTATGTTAAAACGATATGTTTTGTCGAGTGTCCCATCCGGGTTAAAACGAGCGATTTGCCTTATCTCCGTACTATCAAGAATCACCGTATCGCGACTAAAATCATGATTATGCTCAGTATAAACCCTGCGTACATAATATCTGAAATTTCCGGTTGCAAGTATTTTGTTCTGATGCTTATATATTTTACTTATATACTCATTAGTGCCGCCGTTAAACTTCGGAAAATATTTGGTCGTATCTGTTTGAGACGGACGCCTGTAGGTTTTTACGCCAATAGTATCAATACTGCCATCAACATTTAAACTGGTAATATTGCTGATGTTTTCTGTTCGCTGATTGTAACCGCTAAAGCCCCCTGCGATGATGTATTTTCCACCAAGCTCAATAACCCTTGATAATGATCCGTTTGCTGCTTTACCCGTGCGGAAAGTGCGGTCAAACTCACCATCAGCCGATGTTCTTACAATGCGGTTGAGCGGGGTAATGATCCCTTTATTATCATAATTGGTAAACCAGCCCAGTACCAGGTTCCGGCCATCGGCAAGGGGATACACCTGGTTTACAAAATTATTTGCTCCGGCTGTGGCCCTAAAGGATGGATCGATATTAATTAATCCGGATACCTTAAATACCGGCCCAAGCACCAACTGATCGTCAATAGCGATTGAGGTAATACCTGTGCTGCCAAAAGGTGGAACTTTCACTTTAATGGTTGATTCCGTTACTTCGGTAACCTGACCCGGTTCGCCGTTGAACATGAACTTTATTTTATCCTTATAAGGAATCAGTCCGGTAGCTTTGAACGTTACCTCGGTACCTACCGCCCCGATTGCCGGTACAGGTACCGCGTCGCGACTTAGGATAACACCCAATGGTGGCTTTCCATCCCCATATGGATCGGAATAAATTGTTTTATCCTTCTTACATGCTTCTATTATGAGTAAAAGCAGGATAAACATGATGATATGGTTAATTCTTCTCATATTTCAATTCGTTACTATTGAAAGAATATCGTTTACAATGTTTTAATTGGATGGATGAAGGCCTGCGAAATATATTTCCTGGTAAAAGTCATCCCGGTTAAACCCAAAGTAGGCCTCGTTATACTGCAGGGTATGCACTATGCCGTTCTTAGGTTTAATATCCGATGAGGAAACATTATTACGAAAAACTGCGTTTTGTGCATTATTAATGTCGTAGATATAGCTAATTACCAGTGTACGCGGGCCAATATATTTGATGTTATTGGCGTCGCCATATATTACACCAATGTTCACCACGTCTCCGCTGTAAGCGTAGTAAAGTGCACCCGGATACTGATTTTGCAGGTTGATATCTATCTGTGGGTAATCTTTAAGCCGGTTAATGCCCTTGAACATATACCTTTGCAGGTACTTTCTCCATATAGCAGAATCGATATCCGATAACTTTTTCACTGTATCACGACCTGCATCAAACAAAAATTTATTTAAAGAGCCCCTGATTTTGTTGTTACCTATGGTTCTTTTGATCACATCATCATCGGGCGCAAAAAAGGTAAAATCACTTTTGCGGAATGTCTCTTCCATGCCTGCCAGTTTTACGATCTGGGCGATGGTATCAAAAGGCACCGCTTTGTCTTGCAAATATTGAAGCATATCGGCAGGATAATCGGCCTGGGCTTTACCTCCGTCTTTATAATACTCGTCGCGTTTACAGCCGGCGAGCACCAGTAAAAACCCGGCAAAAACAATAATTATATTTTTCATATTTCTTATCATTACTTTTTAGGAAAAGGTTAATTACCTCCGTTAACCCAATACATGTTTAATGTCATGAAGGGGTTATTAGCCAACGCGTTACTGTTGATCGGCCATGTCCAGGCACCCCGGTTAAATTTATCCAGCGTCAATACGTTATATGACCACTCGCTGTTCATAATTCTGCGGGTACGCACAAGGTCAAAGTAATGGTGCCCCTCGCCCATCAGTTCCCGCGATCTTTCCAGGAAAATAAAATCCTTAAGGTCCTGCCCCCCACCTCCGGTATAGCGTGATGCTTCGGCCCGGTCCCTTACCTTATTCAGCAGGGCAATAGCCTGATCATCCTGACCCAGTTCGGCCAGTGCTTCTGCACAGAGTAGTATTTCACCTGCATACCTGAATATCATAAAGGTGTTGTCGGGATTGGCATCCTCCTCGCCGGTTGCAAATGAGTTTTGAGCAAATTTCAGCATCATGAACTTTCCGTTATCGGCGTAGATGTCTGAGTTAAACCAGATTGTAGCGCGCTTGTCAGACGCGCCTGAATATAGTTTTTGCATATACTCGGCCCTGAAATAGGCGAAGCTTATACGGTGCGTATATTCCGGCCTTTTATATGGATAATGCAGAAACATATCGCCAATAGGGGCAACATTGGTGTTCTGATCGCCATAGTTTATACTGCGATAAAACTCAAACAAACTCTCGTCCGACCGGCCTTTGATAACCGTAGCCCATTCATTGATGGGTAGCATCCTGTAGGCATTGCTTTTAATCAATTCCTGCCCAAGGTCGGCAGTTTCCTGGTAGTACTTGGTTGCATTGGGTTTGTCGAAACCGGCATTCCACATGTTCATGTTCATGATAAGCGCGATAACGCTGCCCCTGCTTGCACGTACCCCTTTTAAAGCAGGATCAGAATAAGTCCAAGGCAAACCGTCCTTATATTTTTTAAGGTCAGCGATGCTTTTGTTTAAAACAGATACCATGTTTTCGCGCGGTAAAGCTGTTGAATGGTAAGCATCGGTATAATAAGGTACGTCGCCATAAAGCCTTACCATAAAGAAGTATGCAAGCCCGCGTATAAAAGCCGCTTCGCCCTCAAACTGCTTTTTTTCGCTGTCTGATACGCCGGGTACGCCTGCTTCCAATTTCGAGATGAGGATGTTGGCACTTTGTATTACCTGGTAATAACCTGTCCAGTCGGTAATGCGGTAAAAGTTGTAAAAATTCCAGGGCGGATTGCCGTTGATAAGCCCAAGCAGGTCATTCCGGCCTAACACCTCGACATATGCCCGTGCCGGCCCATTATCTGCCTGAGGTTCAGATAAAACCTCTCCCGAACGGTATTCGCCCGTAGCACCAATAAAATGCGTTTCATTGATCTTGCCAAAAAATGTTCTTGACATATCATAAATATTGGCCACCACGTCATCTTTCGATTGGTAAAAGTTATTCCCTGTTAGTTTATCAATGGGTTGTACGTTCAGAAACTTTTTACAGGCTGGTAAACACAAGCTTGCTGCCGCTGCTAAAATGTATATAACACTTTTTTTCATGATCTTGAGTTTTATTTACTTGTATTGAGTTCAATGTTTAAACCTAAATTATAAGTGCGCGGTACCGGGTACCCGCTTGATATATCCCGGCCCAGAGAGGTTACGTTTTCGGGGTTGGGACCATTATATCCCGAAAACGTGATCAGGTTATTGGTTGAGAAATAAACCCTTACGTTATTGAACCCAAACCGTCGTACAAACTTTCTGTCAAACATGTAGGAAAGCGTAACCGTATTGATCTTCAGGTATGACCCTTCTTCCTGCCATAAACTTTGGTCCGAACGGAGAGGCCTGATCTGGTTGAACCTTGAAAATGAATAGGGATTAGGATATTTGGATTGGTCGCCCGGGTTGCGCCATATATCCAGGTCATCCAGCGGAACGGCTGCCAGCAGGGCATAAGGATCACGCATGATGGATAAGCGATCGGACAGTGCGTTATTTAAAATTGTTCTCTTGGCGGTATAAGTGGCATAAACATTTAATCCAAAATTTTTATAGTTGATATTTGTCGATACCCCACCCGTTATTAAGGGCTGTGAGTTACCGGTTATTTCATAATCCCGGTCATCAAGGATATAGTCGCCGTTAACATCTTTAAACCTCGGGTCGCCTCCTTTGAAAGCGAGGCCACTGGTTTGATATTTTTTACCGGTTACAGGATCCACCGGTACATCGGCATCCGTTGAATAAACGCCCTGGTTAACCAGCAGGTAGTTTGACAATGTATTTTTACCCACCCTGAAAACAATGTGCTGATAGTTATTATAATCAAATTTGATGTATTGTCCGTTGTATTCGGCAGGTAACCTCAATAGGTAATCGCGATTAATAGCACCGTTAAATGACACCGTCCAGTTAAAATCCTTGGCGGTTAAAGGCCTCAACGTTACCATCAGCTCATACCCATAATCGGCAATGGATACATCATTACTTGACTTTTTCTGAAAACCTGTACTATTAGGTAAAAACCTGTCAAACAACAAGTTATCAACCTTTTTGTAATAAGTATCAAAACTCAGGTCGACTTTACCCTGCAAAATCGTCATATCAAACCCAAGATTATACTGCGTAGTAGTAGTTGGTTTTAATGTTGGATTAGGTATAAATTCATAATTAATACCGATGGTTGGATTGTTATTGAAATTGCCATTCAGGTTATATAAGCCGTAAATACTTTGCAAACTGCCAGTTGGTACGATATTTTGTCCCCAGGTTAACCTTAAACCTCCTGAAGTGAGCCAATCCCAATTTTTAAACCAATTTTCCTTGTAATAATTCCACCTGAAACCGGCTGCAGGATTTTTGGAATACGGATTCTCTAAGCCATTTGAGGATGTACCATCTAAGCGGTAAGATAACTCCAATACATACTTCTTTTTATAATCGTAGTTAAAGGAGCCTGCAAATGAGGCGATGGTGGCATTTTTAAAGTTTGACAATACACCTCCGCCTCTTGAGTTATACGGGTCGGACCCTACAGGCCCCTGCAATTGATCATTAGGTATACGGTTTTGCCTGATGATACCGCTTTGGCCGCCTTGTTTATATATTTCATTAAAAGTATTAATGAATATGGTATGATCGGCGCTGAATGTTTTGGCATAAGTAAGCGCGTTACGGTTGTATAACGTGAAATTACGGCCCTCATAATCATATACCTGCGCAAACTGGGCATTTGCAGCTGCGGGAGTGAAGGTTGATTCGGCATCTGAGGTATAATCATAACTGATGCTTGAGGATAGCGCCAGCCCCGGGATAAACTCATAACGACCATCAATATTGGTACGGATATTTCTTGTACTGTTACTATTCTGCGTTTGTAAAGCTGATGTTACGCCATCTGGTGAAAGATAAAATGAAGGAGGCGGCAGCAGTGTAGATGCCTGACCGTTCGAGGCCACTCCTTGTTGCAGTAAGCCCACACCATTACCCTTAGCCTGGCTTCCCAACGAACCGAACAATGAGCCAAAGAACCTGAATTTATCATTCGGTTTAAACTCCATGTTCATATTCAGGTTATACCTGTCGAAACCTGTATTTTTGATTACGCCTTTTTCCGAATAAAGCCCCATGTTCACTTTGTAATTAAAGCGGTCGTTGCCTCCGTCTAAGGCTACGTTATGGCTTTGGTTATGCGTTGTACCATAAAAAATGGACTGCCAGTTTGTTGAGTTGTTCCAATATGCGTTCAAACTATCAGCCAGGAAACCAGTTTGCCCCAATTTCCTTAGCTCATCAATAATTGTTGCATTGGATAATATTTGCTGAATTTTTGCCCGGCGTTCGGAATTACCACCCAGCGTAGCGCGGAGCTGTGGAGTGGCGTTAACGAAGAAGTTGCCGGTGTACCTTACGCGGGGTACTTTAGAGTTTCCACGCTTGGTGGTTATGATGATTACACCATAAGCACCTCTTGATCCATACATGGAGGTTGCCTGTGCATCCTTCATGACCTGTATACTCTGGATATCCTCTACCGGTATCAATGATAAAGGACTCACGCCCGGCCCCTGGGTTTGAAAACCGAATTCAGCCGCCTTATCTGCGTCCAATGGCACCCCGTCAATGATATACAGGGGAGATGTAGGTTGCAGGAACGATTCACTACCACTGCCCGATACACTCAGGGTTGATAAACCACGCACCTGAACCGAGCCCCTGAAACCGGGAGCGCCGGTATTGTTTTGAATATTTAACCCGGCTACTTTACCTTGCAGCAGGCTTTCAACGTTTGACGTAGGTACGTCCTGGATATCCTTTTGAGTTATCGTGACCGAAGCACCCGGTGTTGTTTCTTTATTCCTGTTCTGGTAGGCTACAATGATTACCTCATTAAGTCCTTTCTTGTCCTCAGTTAGCGCTACTGCTATATTCTTCTGCCCGGGTTCAAGTTTTACTTTCTCGGTAACAAAGCCTACAAACGTAAAAGTAAGTGTGCTGTTAGCCGGTATATTAACGGTAAACTTTCCCTTATAATCGGTTTGCGTCAGGCCTTTACTGCCCATATATATATTTACACCGGGTAAAATTTTATTGGTAGCTTTTTCAACCACCGTACCGGTAACCGTTATATTTTGTGCTTGTGCATGAACATCTGCACAGAGTAAGATCGTGCAAACAGCAAGCACTATATAAAATAGTATGTGTTTTCTCATGGTGATAAGTTTTAATTCGGTTATTCGTCTTCAAACTTTGGATTATCCTTCAAAAAATGGAACACTATCTCCCAGTCGCCTTTTTTGTATATGGCGAAATCTATCCCGAAGCTTGCCACTACCCTACCACCGCCAAAACCAATTCGCGAATATTTAAATTCGGCATGGTCCCTGGTTCCTCCGGGTGCATAAACAGTTGGGATTTCCACTAAAGGAATAGGATATGCAACATCGTATTGTACATAGGTTGCAGTTTTTTGCATGTTAAATCCGTGTACTATTTTATCCCAGGTAGTTTCATTCAATAAGGCCGGATTCATCTCTACTGAGTCTTTGTTCAGGAACTTGAACCTTAACGAATTTCCCGTACCGCCGGTAAACGGGCGGATATAAACCACCACATCCTTTTTATCGTCATTACTCTGCAGCGGAATGTCGGTAACTTCGCCTATCACCCCATTTAAAAATGGCCTGATGTAGTTTCGGCTGGCCGGATTATAAGGCGTTTTGGGATGAGGCGCAGGCAGGCCGGAGTAAATGTTAAAATCATCAGAAGGCTCATAAGGGCGCTCGCGGAATGGGCGTACCTGCAGGTCGCGAATTATAGTACTGCCACCCGTGTTGGTTATTTTTATGTCAAAATAGCGCGTATCCTGAGGGAAATTGGTACTATCAGACGGTCTGGGCTTGATCAGGTCATTATTAGAAGAAGCCCACATAATGAACTCGCCCGATGAGCGCACTTCAAATAAGGGGTGATCTTCCAGCTTGCGTTTTGCCTCTATCTCGGCCAGGCTCTTTTCAAGCCCGTTATAGGGCGCTGTCCATACGTAGGTTGGTCTTTTTTGAAAAAGATCTGTTAGGGGTTTACCGTCACCAAAACGCGCGTTGATGATCTCAAACTTTAACGGCTGGGTTGAGTTGTCTCCATTAAACCCGCCCATCAAAGTGGTTCGGCCTAAAATCGGTTCAAAAACTTTATTGCTGTAGTTTACATTCGAACTCAGATAATCTTTTTCATCCGGAATTCCATACATCTTTTTACAGCTACTAAGCGCAGCTGCAACAAACAGCAGAGCCATAGATCCCATTTTTATGAATGTTTGCATCTCTTTTCGTTTTTTTATCGCATCTATGTTTTGATATTCCATAGCTTATTTCACTTTATTGATGGTCCATTCGGCCAGTTGAAAAAGGCCTCCGTCACGCAACTCGGAAATATCTACCCTGTAAAATTTATAAGCGGTAGTGTTGGAGCACCTGAAAACTTTAGTCTGGTATCGTTCTTCAAAGAAGAAGTTGCTCCGACGATCTAACTCAGTCCAGGTTTTGCCGTCATTTGAACCTTCATAAGTCCATGCCCTGGGATCACGCTCAGGGGCGTCATTGGCAGATGTGAGCGTGTAAACCCCTGATACGGCAGGTTCATTTAGTTCAAACTGCATCCATAACCGTCCCTGAAGATCAGCCAGGAACTTGGTATGGTCATCGCCGTCAATTACTTTTTTAGAGCCTTCGCCATTATCCGGACCGCCATTATTATCTCTCAAAACTGTAAGCTTGCCGCCAATGAGGGTCATCAGGTTTGGCGGTGGCGGAACAAAGGTTAATCGGGATACAAATTCATCAAAACCGAAAATATGATCGGGGCTCAGCACATGAACAATGCCATTTTTGGTGCTAATATTATTAGAACCGGTTGTAGTGGTTGACCAGTTTCTGATAAACTTGCTGCGCTTGGTATTGCTAAATTCAATGACGTCGGGGCCCCCTCCGGCAAGCCCAGAGGCTGATATTTTAGAAACCTTGCCATGCATAGGATATCCGAAACGTACACTGGAAAGATCAAGCCCATCCTGCAGCAGCAGGGAATCGGTTGTGCGTTTCCCCCTGATAATGTAGTATGAAACCATGGTGTCCAGCTGTACACCATCAATTTTTGCCAAAAACAGCGGATCTTTGTCGCCTTGTCTTCTTAATGTATTCAGGTTATTAATTGCCAGCTGAAAGCTTGGGTTGGTAACGGCAAAAAGGGTAACATTGCTGTCCATGAGCGTTTGCTGCAGGCCCATCCGGTTTATTACCGCCAGTAACGAATCATATACACCGGGCTTGCTTTTCAAATATTCATAGGTATTACCCGCAAATTTTGAGTTGGTGCCTGTAGCGTCATGATAGCCGCCATCCTTTTTGCAGGCGGTTTGCAACAGGGCAGCAACCAACACCGGCGTTAAGGCACTCATATATTTTTTTAACTTTTTCATATATGGTCAGTTTATTTCCAAAATGGGTTTTGGGTTAACAGGTTATTTTGAGCGATGAGCTTGCGTGATACCGGCCAATAGATCCCCTGCGAATTGATGAGTTTGATGAATGCCGGGTTGTTTTGCTTGATCTTGTTGTATCGTACCAGGTCATACCAGCGGTGCCCTTCGCCCATCAATTCGCGATGGCGCTCCTTGAATATCAGTTCGATAATATCCTGGTTGCTGTCGATTGTGATCTCCGACATCCCCCGCCGGGCCATGATGGAAGTTACTTCGGCTATCGCCCCGTTTACATCCCCTAAAACGGCCAGCGCCTCGGCCCGGAGTAACACGATATCCTCTATCCTTGTAAAGATCAAAGCACTGGTGAAGTATCGGAAGTTAGGATCAGAAACGCCCCCCAGTATCACTTTTATTTTGCTAAAAATCGGGTACTTGCCATTGATATTGGTGAAATATCTTTCGGAACGGGGCTGACCAAGCGTATCTATACTAAAGCGCTCATCCTTGGGCATGTCAAATATTTTCAGGATAGTATCCTTAGGCATGTAGATATCCGGCACTTTTTTATTCACCACAGGTTCGGCCAGGGTTAACTCTTCCAGATGGCCTGTTACCGATCCGTCAATATGGCCCCAGTCAGAGTTAAAACCAAACATCTGGCTGGTGTTTTTATTGAAAAAGAACCCATTTGATTTGGTCAGATCTTCTGTGCTTTGAAAATTGATGCCGCTTTTACCATAATTATCTTCAACAAACTTGGTATAGGTAGCTACATCGGTATAGTTACCCTGCCAGGCGGCCAAATGAGCCAGGACCGCATAGGCTGAGTTCTTTGTGGCTAAAGCACCTCCCCAGCGGGTTGCATCCTCATTATAATAATTGCCGGGCTGCTGCACGTCGTTGTTACTGTATACAAATGGCAGATCGGCTGCGGCCTTAAGCATTTCCTGCTGCGCCCAGACTAATATTTTACTGCCGCTTTCGCGGGGCTGATTTTCAAACTTGCCATCGTGGGATGCGGTAATGAATGGTACATCTCCCCAAATCCTTACCATATAGAAATAGGTAAAGGCCCTTAAAAAACGTACCTGGGCAACATCAACTATCAAATAGTTTTCTGTATAGCGCTTATCGGCGGCTTTTACATCGCCAATACGTTCAAGGAAGATATTCGCAGCATTAACTATGGCGTAAAATCTCGTCCAGTCGCTCAAGGCGTCAACAGTTGGGTATGAGGCGTTGAGCTGATTGCTTGCAATTGCTTTCAGGTCCTGCCGGTTCGGGCTAATAAATTCGCCTGTACGTACATCGCCATAAAGCCAGTGACCATCGTTGTCAGATAAGGCTGCACGGGTAAGTGCATACACTCCTAATAAGCCTGCACGTGCATCTTCGAGCTTATTCCACATGTTTTTTTCGCCCACAACCCTTGTTGAATCAATATCCAGGGTTTTATTACAGCTTGTCATTGCCGCAGTAAACAGGATCAGGACGATACATAATGTCTTTTTCATTTTTACAACATGATTTTTGTGATCGTTTTTCATATCATAATTCCATTTTTACACCCAGGGTATATGTTCGTGGTATAGGCAGGCCATAACCTGTATCGTAGCCATCGTAATTCACCAACTCAGGGTCCTGACCGGTATAAGGGGTTATGGTGAACACATTATTTGCCGTGGCATATACATAGAACCTGGTTAACTTGATTTTTTTTAAGCGCATAGCTTTGGTAAGGTCATATCCAATGGAAACTGTCCTTAATTTCAGGAATGAAGCATTTTCAAGAAAAAGGTCCTGATCAACACGATATGGGATAACAGTACTCCATGGGTTATACAACGGGTATTTGCCGTAGTCTCCGCGCTTTTCCCAAAATGTGATCTCTTTAACAGAGTTTACATCACTGTTACCTTCCCGGTTAATAAAATCAAACCGGTTGGCCATTTCCTGGTGTATAAGGTCGCGCCCCAGGTTGAAGTAGAGATTGATATTTAAATTCCAATTGCCATATCTGAAATTATTATCATATCCGCCCGAAATTTTTGGTAATGTATGCCCCTTTAATACCTTGTCATTATTGTCAATCACATTATCGCCATTGATATCACGCCATCTGGGATCGCCTGCGTGCAAGGCGATCCCATTGTATTTAAGTGGCTGCCCATTTACAACGGGTATTTCGCTTTCCGCTTTATAAATACCATCATTTACCAGTAACCAATACTGATCAACCGGGCTCCCTACCTTTAAAAGCCTGTTATCAATAATGATCTGATTTAAGCCCCTTGGCAATGCTTTGAGCTTATTGACATTATGATTTAGATTCAAAGAAGATGTCCATCCAAATTTTGTGTTCCGGATGATATTGGCAGATACAGATACATCTATACCGGTATTATTTACAGCCATACCGCTCTCAATCGACTGCTTATACCCATATTCGGCAAAAGCGGGAATACCTATCAGCAAATTCTTTTCCTGTTTCAGGTACCAATCAACCGAAAGGTGCAAACGGTTATTAAGGAAACCGGCATCTGTGCCTATATTAAGCTGATTGGAATACGACCATGGTATGCCATAACCGATCCAACCGGTAGAGTAAGGCCTGGTAAGCACACCAAAAGCGTTATAGCCAGGCACGGTTAAGTTACCGGTATACCCTACCGATGCTGTATACTGAGGCCCCTGCG
The DNA here is from genome assembly GCF_028993635.1 of Mucilaginibacter sp. SJ. NCBI lineage: Bacteria > Pseudomonadati > Bacteroidota > Sphingobacteriia > Sphingobacteriales > Sphingobacteriaceae > Mucilaginibacter > Mucilaginibacter sp. SJ. The sequence continues at coordinate 256,170 of NZ_CP118631.1, read as the reverse complement.
CATAGTTGTCAAAGGCATTAAGACGGCCTAACCTACCTGCACTTGCGCGTAAAATAAGATCGTTTATGAAAGCGCTATTATCTAATACCTCCTTCTTAATGTTCCAGGCTGCAGATAATACCGGCGAATAGAACCACCGGCTGGTAGGCTGTGCATTTGATGATCCGTCAGCACGTACCGTTGCAGACAGGAAGTATTTTTCTTTGAATGAATAATCCGTTTTTGCATAAAACGAAACCAGGTTGTGCTTGATCTTATCTAAAAAACGATAGGTCAATTCGCGGGGGAAGGCTGTTGAATTGAGATAGTTAGGGTTATCAGACCCGTCCGGGTTTTTCGGGTTTGAATCCAGGAGGTTTATCTTAATATAGTCATTCACCCCTTTGTACGCATAGGCGTTACTATACTTATAAATGTCCCATTGCGTTGATTGCCCCAGTTCAAAATGGAAATCGTTCACTTTATTTACTGTCAGATCATAGGTTGCCCTGTTATCTGCCATTATTCTCTGGCTAAAGCCAAAGTAATTGGAAGCGTAACTGTTGCCCTGTAAAAGCGTGCGCGCATAAAACACGTCGCGGTACCCTTCATTATAATCTACATTAAAAGTGGTTACGAATTTAAATTTTCCCAGATCGATGCCTATTTTGGCATAGCCGTCAACGATATTTGTTTTGTTATTATCAAAACCTTTTTTGTATTGCGCCAGGTAATCGGCATAAAAATCTTTATTAGGCGGCAATGGAGCACTGAGATCTGGAAAATAGTTGATCTGGGCAAACCTGTCGCGGAGATATCTGTTTCGTTGCCGCTCAATCCGGTTGGCATTTACCATTGCCGAAAAAAGGAGCCATTTGATAGGTTTCATATTGATATTGAACATGGCGCTATATCGGTTTAGCACTGTTCCATCAGCAATACCATTATTCTTCAGATCACCTAATGAGAAACGGAAGTTAGCACGATCTGTCCCCCCGGAAATACCGAAGTTAATACCATAAACTGCCGCATTTCGATAGTAAAGATCGCTCCAATCAGATTTCCCGCTATAAACATTGTTTAATGAATCGCTCAGGTAGATGGGATAGTTCTCATCATCAGAGTATCTGCCATTGGTTGTATAAAGATCATAAAAGCGCTGCCTGAAAGCATTTTCATATTTGCCGTTTATAGTGGTTACATGCGGCCGTTGTGCCAAACCTATATACGAATCAAAAGTGATGCTTTTGGCGGCAATAGGGGTTTTTGAGGTTAAAACGATAACACCATTAACAGCACGAGGCCCATAAACCGCCGTGGCAGACAGATCCTTTAACACCTCAACCGAGGCTATATTATTCATGTCGATACCAGCAAATGGGTTGGTGGCTGTTCCCATCCTGTTATAATTATACAGTTGTATATCATATGCAAACGGATGTTCAGTTACCAGTGGAATACCATCCAGTACAACCAGTGGCTGTGATTGGTAAACATCTCTCGGAGAAAGAAGCGGCATGGGCGCCCCTCTCATAAACATATTTTGAACGGTACCGGGTTCGCCCGAAGGTTCCTGCACGTACAGCCCCGCAAATTGCCCTTTTAACAATTGCTGCAGGGAAACAGCCGGGAATTTGGACAGATCATAAGGCTTTTTGGTAACACTATCTGCCAGCTTATTATAAAGGGTATGCTTTATAATAATATTTATGCTATCTTTTAATAACGAATCTTTTGCCGTTGTATCCTTACGGATATAGGTTTTATAAAAAACAGAACGTTTTACTTTGCTTTTTTTACCCTCATTCCCCTTAGCTAAGCCTGTAAGTGCATTTGTGGTTATTGCTGCTAAAACCACAAAGCACAGCCATAAGTATCGCATAATGAATGGATCTTTTAGATTGTAAAATAATTTTTGATTTAACGGGCCATGTGCTTTTATGCCTGCAAACGAGTTATGCAGATGACATGCACCTTTAGATTAGGTAGAATGTAATTCTTTTTCCATAGCGTTGATTTACAAGCGAAAAGAACAGAAATCAAAAATAACCGGCAGGAATATTTTTGATAGCGGCGCATAGTTATACACCCCCAGGTTTGCCATCAAAAATGACCATACCCAAGCGTTCTTTTCACTTTTGGTGATTAGGTTAATTAATAAAATTTTTGATACCTAAAATCTCAACAAGAGATTTTTTCGAAGGATCAACCCTGTCAGATGATGGGCTTCTGAAAGATGTGGTACAGGTAAATCATGTTTTTCATGTCAGTGATATTGGTTAATTTAATGATTACATAAATCTCAAAACAAGCAGTTCAGGTAGCTTAAACGATTAAGTAATAAAGTATTTTTCACAATTGGTTTTAACAAATATAATTAAGAAAAACGTTTTACCAAGTAATATCAAAAAAATAATAAATTTTTATTATTTCAAATAGCAGCAATCGATCCCTATTGAAAAAATGACAAAAAAAGTAACAAAAATTTTAAGTTTTTTTACAAAATATCAATAAACACACCCGGTAAAATCCTGATAAAATGTTAAAAGGCCATGCTCCAACCATTTAAAATCAGTCATAAAATGTAAGAATTACATTTTTAGTTAGGCGCTACAACCTGCACCTTATATTTTTGTCCTGGCAATCGGTCTTTCCCTCTCTTTGTTTTCCATATTGCTTGTTCACTTTCTGCTAATTAAGTCCTTCAGGATATAAACTGCACACCGCTTCCGGCATCGCCGTCATTTACCTTTGGAAATATCAAAACGAGGGGAGATTTGGCCGGACACCGGATATCCGCTGGTACACCAATCAAAAGCTTTCTGTCCTGATTAGATCGGGAAATTCATAGCTACAGGAATAGCATGACAAAAAATTATTCAATTAAATAAAACCCAACCAAAAGATGAAGTTATTGTAACGGAATTATATCACCTTATTTTGTCCGCTCTAAAGACAGCTGCAACCGCAACATGTTAAGCAGATGATGGCGGGACGCCACCGCCAGGATGAAAGCGATGATCAGCAGCTTTAAATTAGCAAATAGAAAAGGGAGTATGTTTTGATACTCCCTTTAATTAATGCAGCGGGTGTGGCGTATTTTTCTTTTTCAGCCAGAAACAATGCGCTGCGCACGCATGCAGCTTATAATTTTTGTGGGTCGTGCCAAGGTTATGTCCTGCAGGATCAAGGATTTCGCATTCTTCGGCGTCTTTATCCTTAACTTTAAGCACGGTTTCACCCTCATTATTAAAATAAAACCCATCTTTCCTGGCTTTGCCAAGTTTGTTGCCCTTAGCATCGATTACGTTACCGTCTCGGTCAATAAAATAAACCTTGTTGCCCTGGGCGTCTTTTACGATATCATCTTTGCTGATATACCCGAGCAGCGTACCGCCGTGGTCATGGATTTCACCTTTTTTATTAATATGAATTTCGCTGGCAGGAACACTCTTAGGTTCTGTTTGCGCAAATGCAGGCGCACTATTCCATAATAGCGCAGCTGTAATAGACAAAATAGTTGTGATTAGTTTTTTCATGATTGTTTTTTAGCCAAAGTAAAAGCATTTAAAAAAGCAAATCATTGATCATCAGCATGGAAAAAAGTAATGGTTATCATTTATTGCAAGGATGGTTTATCCTATGTTTGAAACACACTCGATCCCAAAAAAACATAAAAAGAAAAGGAAATTCTATAAACAACACTTTACTAATTTGCTGATATTTGTACCGTGATCAAGAAACTGTTCGTAACTTTTTTAGCTGTGCTGTACCTCGGGGTTTCTTCGGGTGCAACATTGCATTATCAGTACTGCATGGGCAGGCTGATCAAGGTTGCGTTGTGGCATGATGAGCAGGGCAAAAAATGCAACACCTGCGGTATGAACTACCAGGGCAAGGCTGCAAAAAAATGCTGCACAGATAAACACCAGCAACTGAAATCGGAAAAGAGCAGCTCACTTACTTACAGTCAGATTGGCTTGGGAACAAGCCCCGCATTGCTGGTTATACCGCTTTTCGGGTTAGTGCCTTACAATTACCTGCCGCTGAAAATTAGTCATCCGGTTGGACAGTCACCGCCGCTTGTCACTACCCTACCTGTTTTTTTACGCAACTGCACATTCCGTATTTGATTTTCCTTTTGCTTCAACCCGAAGCTTGGTAGCTTTTTATGGCTGCCCTGCAACTCTAAAACTTCTTTAATCCATAGTTTCCTGCTACGGCGGGGAATGATAATCTCTATTTAACCATTTCTATATCATGAAAAAGATTCAAATTTTCGTTTTCGCCATCATCATGCTGTTTGCTTTTAACCAGGTTAAAGCACAAAACACTTCATCCAAAGCGGACGTACTTTCGGCTTATTATGGCGTTAAAAACGCCCTGATCAGCGGCGACGCGTCCGCAACCAATGCCAAAGCCAAAATGCTGCTGGCGGCAATCAGTTCATTTCCGGTCGACAAGCTTTCAGCAGCTGATAAAACTACCTGGACAAAATATGCGGATAAGTTGCAGTTCGATGCCCGTCATATTTCGGAAAGCGATGATATCATGCATCAGCGTGAACATTTTGCCAACCTCTCAGAAAACATGTTCGCCACGGTACAGGCAATTAAACTGAACAATGCTCCTGTTTACCGCGACTATTGTCCGATGAAAAAATCATATTGGCTAAGTGAAACTGCCGCCATTCAAAATCCCTACTACGGCAATCAAATGTTAACCTGTGGCGCTGTAAAAGAAACTTTACCTGCAGCTAAGTAATTAAAGGGCCGGGGCATATACTCCGGCCTTATATTTTAATACTATGAAGAAGTTTATTTTATTGTTCCTTTTTTTGCTGCCTGTTGTCAGTTCCATTGCCCAACATTCGGGGATGAAAATGGAGTCTGTCGGTCAGAGCAAGCATCTTCCGTTTTTCACCAAAACAGGTAACCGGGAGATTTACCACTTATATATCAATGATACCACCGTTAACTATACCGGCAAACAGCGGCCGGCTATGGCTATAAATGGCAGTATCCCTGCACCCGAACTGGAATTTACCGAAGGCGATACTGCTGAGATCTATGTGCACAATGAAATGATGATGGAAACTTCTATCCACTGGCACGGGCTGATCCTGCCCAACCGGTATGACGGTGTTTCCTATCTAACTACCACGCCCATCAAGGCTGGTGAAACGCACCTGTTCAAATTTCCGCTGGTGCAGCACGGAACCTACTGGTACCACTCCCATACCATGACGCAGGAACAAAGCGGGCTGTACGGGGCATTTATCATTCATAAAAAACAGCCATCCCCTTTAAAGGAATATACCCTGCTGCTAAGCGACTGGACCGATGAAAACCCGGAACAGGTACAGCGCCGCCTCCATAATGCCACAGACTGGTACGCCATCCGTAAAGGCAGTACCCAGAATTATTTGCAGGCGATACAAACCGGACATTTCAAAACAAAGCTGCTCAATGAATGGAAACGCATGACGGCTATGGATGTAAGCGATGTTTACTACGACCGTTTTTTCAGCAATGGCAAGGCCGAAAATCAGGCTCCCGAATTTAAAGCCGGCGACAAGGTGAAACTGCGGGTAATTAACGGAAGTTCTTCTACCTATTTCTGGCTTGGCTGGGCGGGCGGCAAACTAAAAGTTGTTGCCAATGACGGCGAAGATGTTCAGCCTGTTGAGGTGGACCGGATGATCGTAGGCGTTGCAGAAACGTATGACCTGATAGTTACTATCCCTGCCGATGGCAGTTATGAGTTCCTGGTGACACCCGAAGATCGCACCAAATATACATCGCTTTGGCTGGGCAGCGGTATCAAACATGCTGCTAAAAAGCTGCCCAAGCTGAAATACTTTGAGGGCATGAAAATGATGAATGATATGATGGATCTGCAGGGTAACATGAAGGAAATGGAAGGAATGAAGATGACTACCCAGGTAATGGACATGAACACCGTGATGTATCCTGAACTTGACAAAGGCAAGCCACCGGTTACCCTGAACTATGGTATGCTGAAAGCCCTTCAACCGACAACGCTTCCAACCGGAACAACCAAAGTGTTCAATTTTGAATTAACCGGCAACATGAACCGCTATGTCTGGACGATCAACAACAAAACCGTTTCGGAGTCTGACAAGATCCTTATTAAGCAGGGAGAAAATGTTCGTATCATTCTCTATAACAATACCATGATGCGTCACCCTATGCACCTTCACGGGCATTATTTCAGGGTGTTAAACGGACAGGGAGAATACTCGCCGCTGAAGAACACTTTGGACATTATGCCGATGGAAAGGGATACCATCGAATTCCGTGCCAGCGAAAGCGGCGACTGGTTTTTTCACTGCCATATTTTATACCATATGATGAGCGGCATGGGACGGATCATCAGTTACGAAAACTCGCCGCCTAACCCCGAAGTACCCGACCCGGCAGCTGGATTTAAGAAAGTAGCTGCCGACGATCGTAAATACTATGCATCGGCCAAACTGGGGCTGGAAACAAACGGCAGCGATGGCAACGCGGCTTTAGCAAATACCCGCTGGAAATTTTCTACAATGTGGCACCTTGGAATAAACAATACCAAGGGATATGAGAGTGAAACCATGTTTGGAAGGTACTTTGGCCGTATGCAATGGCTGTATGCTTATGCAGGATTTGATTATCATTATAAAAAAACAAATGAACAGGAAAAAAACCTGTTCGGTCAGCTCAGCAATAAAAACAACCGGCATACGGTAGTTGCAGGTTTGGCCTACACTTTGCCATTACTGTTTGTGGCCGATGCCCGTATTGATGGCAATGGCAAACTCAGGTTTCAACTTGGCCGGGAGGATATCGCATTGACCAGCAGGCTCCGTTTTTCCATTACAGGCAATACCGATAAAGAATATAGTACCGGATTGCGCTATATTGTTAATAAGAATTTTTCTTTCTCCAGCCACTATGACAGTGATATGGGCTTAGGCGCCGGATTAACATTAACCTATTAACAGTTATCAGTAAGTAAAGCTAATTAATACAAACGATTATGGAACATCAGCATCATGAACACCGGCACGAAATGCCCGAAATGAAAGGACATCAGCACGGACAACACCAGGAAGGAAATGGTATGGGACATGGAGACATGGGGCACGCCGGGCATGATCACGGGGCCATGATCGCTGATTTCCGTAAGCGTTTTTATGTAGTACTGGCATTCACCCTACCCATATTGGCGCTATCGCCCATGATCCAGCATTGGCTGCACCTGCAAATTGGTTTCCCGGGCAACCGGTACGTACTTTTTGCGCTGTCGACGGCAGTTTTTCTTTACGGAGGCCGGCCTTTCCTGACCGGGTGGCTTTCGGAACTAAAGGCGAAAAACCCCGGTATGATGACCCTGATCGGTTTTGCCATATCTGTTGCTTACCTGTACAGTGCGGCTACCGTATTCGGGCTTAAGGGCATGGATTTCTTCTGGGAACTGGACACGCTTATTCTCATTATGCTGTTGGGACACTGGATCGAAATGAAATCGATAGCCGGCGCCTCGCGCGAGCTCGAATTGCTGGTCCAGCTTATGCCTTCAGCCGCGCACGTATTTAAAGGAGACATTACAGAGGACGTAAAAACGGAAAGTCTGAAAGAAAATGACCTTATCTTAATTAAACCGGGCGAAAAGACGCCCGCCGACGGTGTGGTGGAAGATGGCGAAAGCTATCTGAATGAGTCCATGCTGACAGGGGAATCCGCCCCGGTGCAAAAAACAAAAGGACAGCAAGTGATTGCCGGATCGGTGAACGGTAACGGTTCATTAAAAGTTCTTGTTACACATAGTGGTAAAGATTCTTATTTGTTCAAAGTCATCGATCTTGTCCGGGATGCGCAAAACGCTAAATCAAACACGCAGTTGTTGGCAGATAAAGCGGCCCGTTGGCTAACTATCATTGCGCTCTTAGCCGGTATAACTACGTTCGTGGTATGGATTAGCCTGGGGCACGACCTGGCTTTTGCCATGGAGCGGATGGTGACCGTTATTGTGATCTGTTGCCCGCATGCGCTTGGCCTGGCTGTTCCCCTCGTGGTAGCTAAATCAACATCCTTATCGGCGCAACATGGCCTGCTGATCAAAGACAGGACTGCTTTTGAAAATGCACGAAAGATCACTTCTATTGTTTTTGATAAAACCGGCACCTTAACAAAAGGAAAATTTGAGGTATCCAGGATGGTGCTTACCGAAGGAGTACTGAAAAGCGAAGATGAATTACTTAGGCTGGCTGGAGCATTGGAAAGCAATTCAGAACATCCGATAGCCACAGGCATTTTAAGTGAAGTTAAAAAAAGAAAACTAACCCCTCCCGAAGTAACACAATTTAAAGCGATCACAGGTAAAGGCGTTGAAGCGGTTGCAGAGCAAAAGCACATCAAAGTGGTCAGTCCCGGTTATCTGAAAGAAAATAGCATCAGCCTTTCGGCAAATTTCAAGGTGGCCAGTAACGAAACAGTGGTATTTGTATTGATCGATGAAAAACTTGCCGGATTTGTTGCCCTTGCCGATGCTATCAGGGAGGAATCAAATGGAGCGATAGCAACCCTCCGCGAAAACGGTATCAAGTCGATACTCCTGACCGGCGATAATAAGCAGGTTGCCGAAAGTGTTAGCACGCAACTGAAGATGGATGGCTTTTTTGCTGAAGTACTGCCGCATGAAAAACTGGAAAAGATCAAAGAATTGCAACAACAGGGCGAGTTTGTAGCCATGACAGGTGATGGTGTAAACGACGCTCCTGCACTTGCCCAGGCCGACGTTGGCATTGCTGTTGGCTCGGGCAGTGACATTGCTGCCGAAACCGCCGGCATTGTGCTGGTAAACAGCAATCCTAAAGACATCGTTAACCTGATCTTGTTTGGTAAAGCCACCTACCGTAAAATGACACAGAACCTGGCCTGGGCAACAGGTTACAATGTGATAACCCTGCCACTGGCAGCAGGCGTTCTGTATAACCAGGGCATTATGGTGAGCCCGGCAATTGGCGCGGTACTCATGACAGTGAGCACGGTAGTGGTCGCCATTAATGCCAGCCTGTTATCGATAGGTAACAAAAAATAGCTGGCAATTTGTAGTTAGGCGCCCGGCGTGAACCGGGCCAGCTCATAAATGCCTAAAGACTTTTCGATACCGGCCACCTTCTCAACCATGCCTTCAAACCCGTTTTTGCCAAACAGCGTATGTTCGTTATTTTCAAATTCCTCCCCCAGCGCATCATATTCATGGTGGGATACGATATTGCGGAAGGCTGGGAATAAAACGGTATCCTCCCGCGCTTCATGCGGGCGGTACATCTTGTTGAAATTATTCAACAAGGTAATAAGCTGATGTTTTTCCGTATCGGACAGTTTTTGAGACTTAGTTAATTGCATGAGCTCATCCGTAATAGTACGCCCGGCCTTATGCTGCGCCAGCAAAGTTTGTACGAGGTCCGTTAACTGGTTGGCCTTTCGAAAACGCGGGAACAGGTAGTTTTCTTCCTGCTTTTCATGGTAATCCTCAACAAAGGTGCGGATAATGCCAGCCGAGTCTAACAAGGCTTCCATCGGGAAACCCTGCTTATCTATTAGCAAGCCTTTGCAATGGTCATAGATGAGCAGCACCCGGTTCAGTAAACCGTGTTCCTGCATAAGATCCTCGGGCGGCGATACTTTTTGATCCTCGTCATCGTCGCTGTCATTACAAGCTGATAACAATGTCAGCCCGGTTAATGAGGTGATGGCGGCTGCCTTAATAAAATCCCTGCGGTGTTGATTTGCGGTTTCCATAGCGAAGTTAGGTAAGAGATAATCAATGACTAACAAAAATCGTATTGTATCCGGCAATACTGCAAAATCTGTTTAGTAATAAAGGTACTACGATATTTTGAACGCCGGAAACCCGCTGTTTCTTATTCGCTAATTAATAATCTCTTTCATACCCGTTTATATCCAGGCAAAATTGATATTGCTTCCGCTTATCCGATAACACAATCATCTACGTTGGCCGCCCGTTGTTATTTATATTAACGTTCTTTCAGGATTTAGTATGTTGGCTGATAAACCCAGGCCCGAGATAAATTCATTTAAAGCCTCCAGGTAATGGCAGCCGGCTTTGTTAGCGCATTTCATTTTTCCTGCTGTTCCGTTTAATATTTGCTGTATTCTTTGTTCATCCCGGGAGGATACAAAGCCCGCAACACAGCCGGCGGATTTGGATTGGCTTAAACAAATGGAGGTTAACTGTTTTTTAATGGCATTCACCACTATGCAGCTTTTTCGCAGTTCGCACCATTCAACAAACCTGTTGATGAAATGGTTGTTGATCTCTCGCGCGGCAATAACCTGACTTTGCCTTTTCTGAATAGTTTCACTGTTAACAAGCGAGAGTTCGTCAATATTAACCAGTTTAATGTGCGGTAGTTCTGATGCCGCGGGTTCAACATTGTTGGGTATCGCCAAATCTATGATCAGTTTTTCATTGCAATGTTCAAGATCAGCTTTAGAAATTACTGGTGTAGCGGAAGCGGTGGCAACAATGATAACATCTGCAAGGGAAATGAGTATTGGCAAATCTGCTATATGGCCATAACTAACGTCCATTTCTTCGGCAAGCCGCTCTGCCTTATCAACAGTCCTGTTAACCAAAGTAATACGAACCTTTTGCCCCAGGTAATCTTTAATGTTTTTACATGCACGCTGCCCCATTTTACCTGCCCCTACAATCAAAATATTTGTGGCATTAGCATGATATTGCTTAATGGATTGCAGAGCTGCAAACGATACGGAAGTAGTTCCTTTACTGAGGCCCGTTTGATTTTTGATCTGCTTTGAGGCTTGCAAAACAGTGTTATATAGCTTTTCTAAAAAGGTGTTGATAAAACCGCGGTCTTTCGCAAACCTTACAGCCTGTTTAAACTGCCCGATAATTTCATAGTCTCCAAGTATCTGTGAATCTAAACCAGCTGCAACATTAAACATATGTTCAACCGCGCCGATGCCTTCCTTTTTATAGCAGTGACCCTTAAATTCTTTTATTTCGCCATTGGTAACACTGCATAACAGGTTAACCAGTTTATCTGGCGTATTGGTTACTCCGTAGATTTCGGTACGGTTACATGTCGACAAGATAAATAATGAGCTAACGCCATAATTGCCCGCCTCTTTCAATATGGCTTCATATTGTTCGTTTGAAACTGCAAAACGGCCTCTAAGCCGGGCATCCGATTTTTTATAATTAATTCCGACCGCGTAAAAATTTTCGATCCCAGTTATGCTGCTCTTATTATTCACGCCTTCCAAACTTTAAATTGTATAACAGGGAAATGATCGTTCGTTTACTGGCGGCATAGCTTACCTCAACTACTTTCATAACATTATTTTTATGAGGTAAAGTTGCGATGTTCGGCAGGTTAAAATAGTGACGGCCGTCACTTATACAATTGATCGTACACCCGAAACCGGTTCAATTGATTAATAAAGCAACATAAAAACAATCACAGGGATGTTTACCTGTGATTGCGCTGAGGTACAACAGCCGGCAGATCGGGATGCACAGTATGTATCATAACACCAATACCCCGAGGGCCACTGACACAAATGTGACGGCGATCATGCCCTTAACTGACCAGCAGCATTTTGTTTAAATAGTGATGAGCTTAGCTTTGGTCAATTAATATTCGCCGTTATGTTAGGAAAATTGGAACAACCGGAAATTGAAGCGTTGCTTAGCCGGCAGGTAACCGGCCGTTTAGGGTGTTATGCCCAGGGCACCACGTATATAGTACCCGTTAACTATGTATACAAGAATGGCGTAATCTATGCGCATTCCGGTCCGGGAAAGAAAATTGAAATGATGCGAAAAAACCCTAAAGTTTGTTTTGAAGTTGATGATATAAAAAACATCTTCAGCTGGAAAAGTGTCATAGCCTGGGGTACATTTGAAGAAATTACAGACATAGCGGAACAAGAGCAGACAATGCAGGCACTAATCCACCGGGTTATGCCACTGGTGGAACATGCTACAGACCATCCCTCCCATGGTATAACCGCAAATGAGTATGATATTGGCGACAAGATCGACCTGATCGTCTATAAGATCAGGATAGACAAAGTCACCGGCAGGTTTGAACATCATTGAGCTGCATAACTAATTTAATAATCAACACGTTAAACTTTAGGCTTTGTGCATTCTGCTTTTAGCTTTTATATAAAGTACGGCATTATAGGGTCAAAGGCTTTTGAATAGATCAGACTCGACCTAAAAGAATGAGCCCGATAAAATACCGGGCTCATCACATGAATAATTAAGACTGTTGTCCAGATTTTGGCATGCGCTTCATTGACAGGCCGCCTCTGGCTTTCAAGTTCCGGTTACTATTTGTAATCCGGATTTTGTATAAGTACACCTCCGCTCTTGTCGATTTCTGTTTGAGGCAGCGGCCAATGGTAAAACTTATCCTCAAAATGATAATTGATAAGGCTGGTTTTTACCGCGTTAAGTACCGGGCCGGCAATATGCCATCTTAACAGATCGTAGTGGCGCAAACCTTCGAAAGCGAGCTCCACACGGCGTTCGTGCCTGATCCGTTCACGCATCTGATCTTTGGTATACCCGGCCGGGAAAGCCGGCATATTTACCCTTGCGCGCAAATCGGCCATAGCTTTATAAACTGTTGCATCAGGGCCGGCAATTTCATTTTGAGCTTCGGCATACATCAGCATCACCTCGCCTAAACGTAAAATAACCGCATCCTGCTGACTAAGAGTTGAAAAGCCATAAGGTATGTTATTAGGTTCAAGGAATTTGATAATTCCATAGCCTGTAGGCCTCAGATTTGAAGGATGGTGAACCTTGCCCGGACCAAAATATACTGAATCGGCATATACGGTTTTGGCCAACCTTGGGTCGCGGTTTTTGAACTGATTTTTTGTATCAGTTAACGGCGAAGTACCATAAGGCTGCCCATCTGTGCATTCAAAAGCATCAACCATATTTTGCAACGGTGCACAGGCATCCCAATCACCATAATACATATCCCACGGGGCTGTATTGTTTGGAGCCAGGAAGTTAACGGAAAACATGATCTCGGTATTGTTTTTCTGGGTAGCATCCCTGAAAATATCCTCAAAATTGGTGCTTAGTTTATACTGGCCCATTAAATCCAAACAAAGGTTCCGCACCTGGGTTAGCATGGCGGCATCAGGCGTGCCGGTGCTGCCAAATGCGGCAAATAATAAAACCCTTGCTTTTAATGCTTTGGCAGATGATGCCGCAACATGACCACCGTTGGCGTAATAGGCATTGGTGCTTAAGTTGGCAATGCCATAATCAAGGTCGGCAGTGATCTGAGCGAGCACTTGTGCAGCAGGTACCTTAGGTTGTTTCTGGTTGCTCAGATCAAGCGGCTGTGTCACCAACGGAACGTCGCCGTAAATGCTGTATAACTGAAAGTAGAGAAAAGCACGGATAAACCTTACTTCACCTTCGTATACTTTACGCTGACTGTCAGATATATCTGCCCCTTTATAATTGCCTAAATTTTTCAAAAACAGGTTTACCCTGGCAATACCGGCATAACTGTGATTATAAATATCAGTTTCGTAACCGCCGGTTGTAGGGTTAAAATTGCCCTGTACAAAGTCTTTAGCGGCACCCGAATTAAACTGGTTATAGCCGTTGTCGGTAAATCCATCCCTAAAGGCCATGCCATAAGAAAATTCTTCTTGTTGAAGGGATGCATAAACCGCTGCCACAGCCGCGTCAAAGTCCGCTTTCGATTTATAGAAAGTTGAAGTGGCTATCTGATCGTTGGGGTTTAAATCAAGAGCCTTTTTACATGCGCCTAAAAACAGCGATGTAATTAATATGATGGTTATTATAATTCGATTTTTCATGTGGGCTAATTAAAAGGATACGTTCAAACCAAAAGAGTAGATTTTATTTTGCGGGTACTGCACCTGGTCTCCGCTGCCATAACGTTCAGGATCAAGGCCTTTAAACTTGGTTATAGTTAACAGGTTATCGCCGGCAAAATAAACCCTTAGGCGGTTAATACCTATCTTCTTGGTGAGCTGCGCCGGAATGGTATAACCCAGTACCAGGTTTTTAAGCCTTAAATAAGATGCATCCTGAAGGAAAAAGGTAGACCGGCGACCGATCTTATCAGGTGCGCTTTGCCCGAAATAAATGCGCGGCATAGAGGTTGAAGGGTGCTCAGGAGTCCAGGCATTCAACCAATCGGTGGTTGGCGACGAGCCTTGCACAAATGGTATAGTGCCCCAACCTGATACATAAGATTTAACACCGTAAACGCCTTGCATCATGGCTGATAAGTCAAAACCTTTAAAGCTGGCCGATAAGTTAAATGAGTAGTTTAATTTCGGATAAACACCACCGATAATTGTACGGTCGTTTTGATCAATTTTACCATCGCCGTTTACATCTCTATATTTTAAGTCGCCCGGTAAGGTAGAATCAGAAAACTGTTTGGGAGAATTAGCTACCTCTGCTGCCGACTGGAAGATGCCGATAACGTCCAACATATAGAACGAGTTCCACGGCAGCCCGTTTTGGTTGATCTTATAATCGTTTATTTCGGTTTGGCCAAATTTCACCAGTCTGTTACGGTTATGATCAACATTCGCCCCTATGTTAAAGGCCAGGCCTTTTAAAGCACCGTCACGTATTACATTATTGTATGACAGGCCAAGCTCAATACCCCTATTATTCACCACGCCATCATTAATAGTAGGAGAACTTAGGCCAACAACCGCCGTAACCTGTGCCTGTCTTAAAATATCAGACGTTGTTTTATTATACCAATCGGCAGTTAAATTAAAGTTTTTGAAAATAGTAACATCCAAACCAATATCGGTCATGGTGGTTGTTTCCCATTTTATAACCGGGTTGTTTAAGGCCTGTTGCGCTACGCCTGTTGTTAGGGTTGAGTTATCAAACGAATAGTTTCCTGTAAGGTTTAACAGCGCCTGATAGGGATAATTACCTACATTTTGGTTGCCTAATTGCCCCCATGAACCTCTTAATTTAAAATTATCCAGCCAGGTTAAATTCATGGCTTTTACAAACGGCTCTTCGGTAACACGCCAGCCTGCCGAAAACGAAGGAAACACTCCCCATTTATTGGCGCCATTAAATCTCGAACTTCCGTCATCACGGATGTTGCCCTCTAACAAATAACGGCCTTTATAATCGTAATTTAAACGACCGAAATAAGACATCAGTGCCCACTGATTTGATGTACCATATGCATTTTGTATATCAGAACCGCCCGCGTTTAGTTCCTGCAGGTCCAGCACCGGGAAATTTTTACGATATCCTTGTAAATACTGGTATTTACTTTGCTCAATGCTGTAGCCAAATTGCGCCTTAAGGTTATGCCCGTGGAAATCATGTGCATAATTTAAGTAGCTGAATAAATTGGTATATACAGTTTGTTGATCCTGGTCGGTTAAGCCTTTACCAAGGTCAAGGGATGTTGCCAGTTGATTGGTTTTGAAATTGTACTCATCAAGGGTGGCTTTAAAATCCTTGTATTTATCCATATTAAAGTTCACCGCGCCTTTGGTATACCAGGAAATGTCTTTATTAAACTGCACCTCAAACCAGCCCTGGGCGTTTACCGCATAATCATTAGTAATCCTTCTGAAATTTTGATCCAATACAGCTATTGGGTTTTTATTGTTATACTCAAAATCATAAGCTTTGTAAGTGTACCGCCCGCTGCCATCAGTTAGGTAAGGGCCATAAGTAGGTGCTTGTGACATAGCCGAAAGGAAGAGATCCATCGAAGAACCATCCCATTGGCTGGGTGATGAAGGATTACCGGCCACGGCACCCCTGGTACCTGACTTTAATAATACATTAGTGCCAAATTTTATATGATCGTTAATCTTTGAGGTTAGATTGATCCTTGCGCTATATCGCTTATAATCAAAGCCTCTTTCGATACCGTCCTGGTTAACATATCCCAATGACACGTTATACGTAGTTTTTTCACTGCCACCGCTAAATGTCAGGTTATGATTTTGTGTTAAAGCCGTTCTGAATATCAGGCTTAGCCAATCGGTATTGGGATAATGCAGCCTGTCAGTACTGTTGCGGTACAAATCAATCTGATCCTGCGGATAAAGTGAGTTAGGATCAGTTGTGCCGCTGTTGATACGTGCCTGGTTAAACATCTCCATATACTGGGCAGAATTGGTAACCAGTTTAAACATCTTGGTCGGGCTATTGTATCCTAAGTTACCATCGTAAGTAACAGACATTTGTCCGGCCTTACCTTGCTTCGTTGTTACAAGCACCACGCCGTTGGCAGCCCTTGAACCGTATATTGATGCAGATGCAGCGTCTTTCAACACCGACACATTGTCGATATCAGTTGGGTTAAGATCGCTAAAGTTACCGGGAACGCCATCTATTAATACCAATGGGTCTGAACCGGCGCCGCTGAATGTACTGTTACCACGGATGCGGATAGATACGCTCTCATTTCCCGGTTCGCCGGAGCCTGTATTGATCTGTACACCCGGGGCCAGGCCCTGCAACATAGAAGCGGGATTAACAACAGGGCGTTTATTCAATGTTTCGCCGGATACTGACGATACAGCTCCTGTAAGGTTCACTTTCTTTTGTGTACCGTAACCAACCACCACAATTTCGTTAAGTGCCGAAGTTTGTTCTTTAAGCACAATATCAATTTTGGTTTGATTACCAACGGTTACCTCCTGGTTAACAAAACCTATAAACGAGAAAACCAATACGGCACTGTTGTCATTCACCGTGATGGTATAATTACCGTCTAAATTGGTTTGTGCCCCGGTATTGGTTCCTTTTACCTTTATGGTTACACCCGGTAAAGGCACGCCTTTCTGATCTTTCACTGAACCTGTAACTGTAATAACCTGTATCGCCTTGCTTTCGGCCGGTTTGGGTGTAACTACAATGGTAGTATTGTTAATTACATAACTAAAGGGCTGATCACGGAAACATTGCTTCAGCGCTTCGTCTAAAGCAGCATCTTTAAGGTCAACGTTTACAGGAAGTGCCTTTTTTAGCATTTTGGAATTGTAGAGTACACTATATCCGCTTTGCCTGTGGATGTCTTTAAGCGTTTCAACAAGCGAAGCGTTATTTTTACTAAGACTTATCCTTTGCGCAA
The DNA here is from genome assembly GCF_028993635.1 of Mucilaginibacter sp. SJ. Classification (NCBI taxonomy): domain Bacteria; kingdom Pseudomonadati; phylum Bacteroidota; class Sphingobacteriia; order Sphingobacteriales; family Sphingobacteriaceae; genus Mucilaginibacter; species Mucilaginibacter sp. SJ. The sequence continues at coordinate 238,991 of NZ_CP118631.1, read as the reverse complement.
ACGTGGTTGAGGCACTTACCTGAAGTATCGAAACCAGACACAAAAAGAACGACAATTTCATGATCAGAAATAATTTTGATATGGCACGGGGTATCTGCCCGCGCTTTAATGCAGTAGAATTTTTGTACATTTGAATGTTAGGTTAAATAATTGGTTGTGAGAAAAATGATCGTTAACTGACCTGATTGCTATCCGTAGCATTGAGCCAGGGGCGGTGCGAACGCTCCTGGTTATTTCATTAAGGATAGCATTATGTAAGTATGAGGTTACTTCATAATGATAACCCTCCTTCCTTCAATTTTGTAGTGGATACTGCCGGTAAGCTTGATATTATCAAGCAATTCTTTAATATCCTTGTATTTGGAGATAGTACCGCCAAATTCATTTTCCTGAACCTGGATATCCTGATACTCAATATCCACATCATACCACCGGCTTACCTGCTTCATGATAGTTACTATACTTTGATCATGAAATACAAAGAAGCCCTTTGTCCAGGCCATATTAGCTTCAACATCGGCCCGGCTCACTTTTATTGACGAGCTGTTTTGGTTTACGGCTCCCTGTTGTCCCGGCAAAAGCATTACAGCAACCGCTCCTTTACTCATTTTAACTGAGCCCTCCAGCAGGGTTGTGGTGATATCGGGATTATCGCTATATGCGTTAATATTAAAATGAGTGCCCAAAACCTGCACACGCGTACTGTTGGCTTTAACTATAAATGGATGGGCTTTATCTTTCGCTACCTCAAAATAAGCTTCGCCATTCAATTCAATTTCACGGTTGGCCCCGGTAAAATACTCCGGGAATTTGATTGATGAAGCTGCATTGAGCTGTACTTTGGTGCCATCTTCCAATATAACCTGGTATTGGCCACCACGGGGTGTGGTAATGGTATTGATCTGTGGGACGCCCTCATGTGCTTGTTCCCCGTTTTTTTTGTCAAATTTATAAACCACTACGCCGTTGGCTGCTTTACTTACTTTTACGCCCGCCCCAGCCGCCAGCTGGCCATTTTTGGCGTCATCAAGTACTATCTTGTTGCCATTAGCCAACGTAAGATACGCCTTGTTGCTTCCGGGTAATATGGTTGTTTTAGTATTCTTAGCCATTGTACCTGTGGTATTATCCTTTTTAACAGGTATAAACAGCAAGCCAGCCAATACAGCTATAGCAACTAATGAAGCAGCCACCCATAGCCATTTGTAGCTCGTTTGTTTAAGAGGTTTTATGATAATAGCCTTTTGCCTGCTTTCACTTAATTTTTTCCAAATCCGCGCATGTACATCGGCTTCACTAACCTCTTCATTATCCCAAACCTCGTCGGCTAACTGCATTTCATCGCGGTATGTATCCAATAGCTGTTTTTCAGCATCGGTACATTGGCCGCTCATATATTTTTCATACAGCGCAAGGAACTCGTTTTTAGTTATCATCAGGTTGCAATTGCAGGTTTATATGGTGTTAGTGTAAATTTTATGCCGGCACACACATACATTTTTAACTTTTTTTCCCGCCCGGGCTTAAATGTTGAATAAGTTTGATCGGCTTTTCCTAATTTTATCCAACCAATTGTATGTACAATTCTCATATTAGTGATCAGGAGCTGTGGCTTGCCGTACGTAATGACGATGAGCACGCGTTCGCCCTACTTTTTGACCGGTATTGGGTAAGATTATATAAGACTGCCCTCCGGTACCTGAAAGACCGTGAAAATAGTGAAGAAGCGGTACATGATGTTTTCCTGAATATTTGGGATCGCCGGCGTCGACTGGAAATAGAATCTGTCCCCAATTTTTTGCTCTCGGCCATCCGCTACCAGGTTTATAATCGCGTGCGTGCAGCGAAGCGCCCCGTAATTCTGGAGTTGGATAATCTGGAAGCAGGCATTTTCCCCGACTACAACCAGGGTGACTTCCGGATCAAAAACCAGGAGTTGTTACAGGAACTGAGTTATTACCTGGAGAAGTTGCCCAAGCGCTGCCAGGAAATATTTTACATGAGCCGCATGGAAAACCTGAGTAACCAGGAAATTGCCGCCCGCTTAGGAATATCCAAACGAACAGTTGAAAACCAGATAACCGTGGCGTTGAAACATCTGAGGGGCTGTTTGAAACAAGTTTCAGCGATGCTTTGCCTGTACTATATGTTATTTAAATAATGCCTGGGCGGTAGAGCACGGTTTTAAGAAAGCCTAACATGATTTTAGGTATGGAGGGTACAAACATCATTTTCTTGTCGCCTTATCCGTTCGATAAATTCAGGTAATTTATCCTGCAAATGGACTCCAAACAAACCAACGGTAAAGTGTATCTGCTCTCTGCTCCACTCCTGCTCTTAATTCCTGATCTACATATAAACTATTAATTATACTTTCCGTATACAGTCAATATTTACATGATTTTTTGAATATTCGCAACATGAACCGAAACCTGCTTTGGAATTTCTTTTATTCAAAGACGAAGAGTTTTATATATGACTATAAAAATATCGTTTGCTTTTTTAAATGAACCGAACTACTATTTATGAGATGTCCTCTTTTACGATTAATTATTAGCTGCCTGATACTTTGCCTTTTCTCTTTATCTTGTAATCGATCACAACCTCATAATGTCAATAAAAATGGAGTTTACATCAAAAACAAGAATGGCAAATATTCACTGTATCGTAATGGTGAGCCGTTTTTCGTAAAAGGGGCTTCCGGTTTTACAAACTTAAAACGATTGAACGAAGCCGGAGGCAATACGATAAGGGTTTGGGATACCTTAAACTTAGGAAGTATTTTAGATTCGGCTCAGGCACATCATTTAGCTGTAATAGCAGGTTTGCCAATGCCTCCAAGCGAAAGTATAGATAACTTTTATAAAACCCAGGAGGCCAGTGCCCATGTGGGAAGGATTGCCGGTATTGTAAATAGGTTTAAGCATCACCCCGCGCTTTTGAGTTGGTGCGTGGGCAATGAGCTTGCGTTCCCTTACAAACCAAAATACCATCAGTTTTATACGATATTTAATGATGTGGTTGATATGATCCACCGGGACGATCCGCAGCATCCGGTTACCACAACCATTATGTCCTTTCAAAAGAAAAACATTGTCAATATTAAGCTACGGACAAAAATCGACTTCATTTCGTTCAATGTTTTTGGTTCGATCCAAACATTAAATGAAGACTTACAGAATTTCAAATGGTTTTGGGATGGCCCATTCTTAATAACAGAATGGGGAATTGAAGGGCCCTGGGTCGCGGACAATCAAAATGCCTGGGGGGCTTATATTGAAAATACCAGCACAAAAAAGGCGGAGCAATATCTTTCAACCTATGAAAAGTATATGCCGGTTAATAATTCCAGGTTTCTGGGGTCGATGGTATTTTACTGGGGTCAAAAACAGGAACTAACGCCAACCTGGTTCAGTCTGTTTGACGAGAATGGCGCTGAAACCGGGGCCGTTCAGGTGATGCATTATATCTGGACAGGCCAAAAAGCGCCTAAGAAGGCCCCTGCATTGAAATATATGCTGGTAGATGGAAAAGGTGCCAGGGACAATATCTTATTTAAGCCTGGCATAACAATAAACAGCAAAGTGTATCTTGAAGATCCTGATACCACCGGCTTAACATTTCAATGGAAAATATTTGCGGAGGATTGGTTCAAACCCAATGGCGCTTTTAACCAAAAGAAACCAAAGGAGATTAAAAATTTAATAATCGGGCATAGCGGACCGGACTTGAAGTTTAAAGTACCCGCCACAGAAGGCCCTTATCGCTTATTGGTTTATGTATATGATCAAAAGGGCTCGTTTGCTACCTCAAACACTCCCTTTTATGTATTAAAGAATCCATGAACAATACTATAAAACCACCTTCCAAACGGCAATTATTCTATTTAAGGCTGATGATCATCATTGGTTTGCTTTGTATGTTTTTTTTAATACATAGCCTGCTCAGAAAATCAGTTATTGGTTATCGGCCACTATATTGGCTATTAATATCAACCTTTGTTTATACCTTTTTTAAGGTAATATATGAGTGGTATCATTATTGGTCAATAAGCGTTCCGCCTGCTTTACCCATAACGAAACAATATACGGTAGACATATTTACCACGTTTTGCGCCGGTGAACCATATGAAATGATTGTTGAAACACTTACTGCAATTCAGGCTATACGTTATCCTCACGAAACCTTTTTATGTGACGAGGCCGATGATCCTTACCTGAAATCAGTTTGTAAAGAACTGGGTGTTCATCACATAACAAGAACTAAAAAGATCAACGCCAAAGCCGGCAATATTAATAACGCGTTAGCCCAGTCATCAGGCGAACTATGTGTAATTCTTGATCCTGACCATATACCCGTACCCGAATTTCTGGATCCGATAATAGCTCATTTTGATAACCCGGAAATTGGTTATGTGCAAATTGTGCAGGCCTATTACAATCACGACATTGGATGGATAGCTAAAGGCGCGGCACAACAAACCTATCAGTTTTACGGCCCGATGATGATGTGCATGAACAGTTATGGAACTGTCCAGGCTATAGGCGCCAATTGTACTTTCAGACGAACAGCGTTGGAATCTATTGGCGGACACGCCGCCGGGCTGGCTGAAGATATGCATACCGCAATGCAGCTCCATGCGCGCAATTGGAAATCCGTTTATGTACCCGCTGTGTTGACCCGAGGCCTGGTTCCGGCTACTTTGTCAGCTTATTATAAGCAACAATTGAAATGGTCGCGGGGGGTTTTTGAGCTTCTGGTGACCTCCTATGTTAAACTTTTCAGAAAATTCAACTGGCGGCAGAAACTTCATTACGGTCTTTTACCTCTGTTTTACTTATCTGGTTTTGTATTTCTTATTAATTTTTCAATTCCGGTCATATCCCTGTTCACCGATGCTTTCCCGTTAAGGATGGACTTTTCTGAGTTTTTAGTTATCAGTGTTCCTTTTATAACGTCAGTTGTTCTGATCAGGCATTTTGTTCAGCAATGGGTAATGGAGGATAATGAACGGGGATTTCACGTAGTTGGGGGATTGCTGCTCATAGGTACATGGTGGGTTTTTATATTAGGTTTTATCTATACTATTATCAGGAAGAATGTTCCGTACATAGCTACCCCCAAGGATATCAAAGATGAAAAAAACTTAAAAAACAACTTACCCAATATTGTGGTGTTGGCTGTATCCATCGCAGCTATTATTTACGGCCTTTACAACGACTGGAATCCCTATACGCTTTTCATGTCCGGCATCGTTGGCCTGAATTGTTTGTTCATGATATTTATGCTTATCGCGAGTTCAGAACTTAAATTTCAGGCTTACCTGGATAAACATGCAACGTTATTTACGGTCGTTTCAAAAGTGCATCATGTTAAAATATTTTTTTGGCTGTTAAGAAGAAAGATATATTCCGGTGTAAGGAAAGTTAGCCTGATACTTAGCATATTAGTGGTTGGCATCTGCATATATGCGTCTCAGGAATCGGATGAAGATGCAAGCTTTAATGTTACGCGTAGTTTCGATGCAAAGAATGAAGTCAGCAAAAAGTCTTTTGCCGAGTTCATCTCTTCATCAGATACTACCGGGTTATCCCAACTGATCAGGCAATCGCGACTTTACAATAGCGTTTCGAAAGCATTATCCGATACTTCGAAAAATATTATTGAACAAGATCCAGTCACCGGTCAAAAACGTTTATCAGTAAACCCTTCATTTTTTTCTTCAGTAAAAGGCGTAATCTACTCTAAGGGAAATTACTGGTACAAGAACATAGCTCCACTCACCAAAAAAATGATAGTTAATGATTTTGAAGACATTAGAAAAGCGGGAATAAATACCATAAAAATATATGGGCCCAATATTTACGATCACTCAATTTTTGAAGCAGCGGCACAAAAGGGCTTAAAAATTAATTATAGTTTCTGGGTGCCTGCCCCATCAAGCTTCATTAATGATACCACCTACCTGCACGAGCAATTCAATATCATCCTTAACACCATAAATAAAAATAAATCAAACCCTAACATCAGTGCCTGGAACTTAGGCAATAGTACTTACCAACAGCTATCCCAATTTTATCATGGGCCACAGTTGTACCAGGCCCAACAGCATTATATCAATTTGTTAAAACGTTTGATAAATGAAATTAAACATGAGGACCCAACAAGGCCATTAACCATCGACCTTTTATCCTCTCCCACACTTAACCCTGCTATGCAAATATTAAAGGGGCAAATACCGGCAATTGATGCTTTCGGAGTAATTGTTGATAATAAACGGTCATTGAAATATGTTAGCCGTGATTTTAAAACGCCTTATTTTTTCAGTTGCACTGATCCCGGTGCACTCGAAGGTGTACAGCATTCCGGCGGAATTTTTTACGCTAACTGGCAGGATCAACAAAGCGGCACTGCTGTCACGTTTAACGGTTTAAAAGACGTATGGGGCAGGAATAAACGTTACCTTTATAAAATAAGCAGGAACTGGAATGGCAATACACCTGTCAATAATTTGCCCGATATTAAAATACTAAAACCTGCATTAACAACTACTCCGGGGGCATCCCTGCGCTATAACGCCCTGGTATTTTCCTACGGTCACTGGAACATCGCCGCGTATTTAAAAACCGGGTTGAAATTTGAATGGTATCTTGTCAAAACAGACAATTGGGGTAATGCTACCGGCATGAAAAAGGTGGGAAGCAGTCCGGATGTATACGTTACGATCCCTAAAAATGATGACAGATACAGGCTGTACCTTGTTGCAACCGATGGCGATAATGTAACTGTTGACTACGCAACATTAAATACCCCTCCTCAAAATTAATCGTCAATGAAAAAAAAGTCCGTAAAGATTTATTTAGCGATCAGTTTAGGTATAATCTTCGTTATATCCTTTTGGGGCATTAAACTCTTTCGCAGTGATTATTTTACAAATGACTACTATCGCAGCAACGAACAGGTGGTTGGCATATTTAACCGCAGGAATTTAAGTGATACCTTGCCGGCCAAACCCATTATTTGTTATACTACAGTGTTTAAAAATACAGCTATCAGATCAAGCCGGGGCAATGTGGAAACAGCTTTGGCTAACAATGATGTATTAATCACCGTAGAAACCTGGCTTAAAGGTGTAGATTATAAAAACAACGTTTTAACTGAAGTGCTTAACGGCGGTTTTGATAAGCAGATCCATGAACTGGCTGTTTTGGCGGCAAAAAGTCGCCATCAGGTTTTTATCCGCTGGAATCCTGACATGGAAGTACCGGCCAGTGTATTTCCCTGGCAATATAAATCGCCCAAAGACTATATTACTTCATTTAATTATTTTTCAAAAAAAATTAAAATGATTGCCCCAAAGGCACAAATCATCTGGGGGCCGTCTGGTTATCCCGGCGATACCGAATATTGGCCCGGAAATAAGACCGTTGATTATGTAAGTATAACACTTGGAAGCAAATCCGAAGATAGCACTAACTTTTATCCAAAAGATAGTACGGTTTCTGATATGTTAAAACATAAGCTCCATCGCTTAAGGTTTATAGACAAACCTGTATTGATCATAGATAATAATACCGGAAAAACACCTTTTAAATACAGTTGCCTAAACGAACAAAAAGACTACTTTACAAAATACCGGAATACCGTATACAGTGCCGACAACTACGCGGATAGTGCCGCTAAAAAGCCGGTAAGGACCTCGCTCAAGATTGGGGTATTTGATCCAAATAAAAAACTGCTCAATCAACCAAGAATTAGTGTAGAACATCTTTTTACAGATTGGGGCGAAGTTGAAAGAGGCGATTTTGAGAAAAAATTCTCGGAGGTCATTAGCCGTCACCATGATGTTATTGTAACCATGGAACCATGGCGTGACACCAGCGGAATACCGGATACTGCTGTCATGGAAAGTATTTTAAACGGCCGTTATAACAAGCAGATCAAAAAACTATTTAATATAATTTCTGCCACACAGAATATCGTTTATCTCAGATGGATGCATGAAATGGAGATCCCGATCCACCGGTACAAGTGGCAAAGTCAGGATGCGGTTAACTACATCAATGCCTTCAGATATTTTATGCAGTTTGACGGAGGGCCGGGCAAAAATGTCAGAAAGGTTTGGGGACCTGCCGGCGACCGGGGCTCGGCGGATTTTTGGCCCGGAAGCGATGTAGTAGATTATATCAGTATAGCCATTTACGGTTTGCCGGATAAAAACATTACCGATCAGGATAAGCAGGAAGCCTTCAGCACCATATTTAACCGAAAATATTTTCGGATGAGGTTTCTTGATAAGCCTTTGTTCATAACCGAATTCGGTGTAAAGGGATCAGAAAGCTTTCAGGACAAATGGCTTGCCGATGCCGCTGAAACAATAAATGCGAACCCTCATATTTTTGGCGTTTGCTACTTTAATTTATACGACAACCCCAAAGCCTGGGGTGATATTAAAGCCCCTAACTGGAGCATTACTCCGCAATCGATGCTCAAATTTTGTAGTTTATTGAAACAGTAGTCATATTAATAATTGGTAAAATAGATCACTTTTATTTTCCTATTAAATAAATTAATTAAATTATAAAACATAAAACGCTACCCATGGTTGTATCATAACACTATCTACCAAAATCAAATGTTATGTTTCACCATGTAAAAGAACTACAATTTAACGCGCGCGTATCGCGCCCCGACCCACAGTTTGCCAATTTATTACTGGAACAGTTTGGCGGAGAGAATGGCGAACTGGCCGCAGCCATGCAATACTTCACCCAAGCCTTTGGTGCCAAGGTGCCATACCCTGACAAATATGATATGCTGATGGATATCGCCACGGAGGAATTCAGTCACCTTGAAATTGTGGGCGCCACTATTCAAATGCTCCTCAAAGGCGTTAATGGCGAACTTAAGAATGCTGCCGACAGTTCCGAGATCATGCAGGTTTTGAATGGTAAAGCTGCCAAAGAAGATATAATTCACCAGGCAGTATTCGCCAATCCACAGTTTGGCGTTATTACAGGCGGCGGTGTTACGCCCCGCAACAGCCAGGGCATACCATGGTGTGCAAGTTATATTCATTCAAATGGCGACCTGACCGTCGATCTTCGCAGTAACCTTGCCTCAGAGTCACGCGCCAAGCTGGTTTATGAACACCTGATGAAGTTTACCAATGATCCTTACATTCACGAAACATTGTCCTTCCTGATGACCCGTGAAGTGGCGCATTACAAGATGTTCGAAGCGGCTTTAAACGATATCCAGCCGAACTTTCCACCAGGGGTATTGGCAGCCGATCCACGCTTTACACAGCAGTATTTCAATATGTCTAATGGTGCCGACGTTCACGGACCGTGGAACGAGGGCGAAATGCCCGATTTGGAAAAAGAATTCATTTACATAGCTGACCCGGTAAAGCACGTCAGGGAAACACAGGGCCTCACCCAACTGGAAGATGATAAGGCGAGGGAACTTAAACAGGCCGAAAAGCTGAATAAGCAAATGAGCCAGGAAAAAAGCACCGAAGTGAAGGACTCTGAACCCGAAGGCGTGGCGCAATGGAGTAGTTATCCTGATAATAATAACAGGGTCTGAAATACTTAAAAAAATAATGCTACAAGCCGTCATCCTGCTGATGACGGCTTGTACTAAACAGTTGCCCTGGCATCTGCGGTCATCGTTAGTCGGCTGAATTATTTCTGTAGATCTCACAAATTATCTGTTCACTGAAAATTTTTCCCGGGTTCTTTAAACCGGGAGTAAACTCCTTTAGACATTTTCATGCACTCCCGTGCTTACACAAAATTTTCCAATTTTTTTAATATTATAAACATTTAAGAAAAAAAATCATTATTTAATTAAACGACTTCCAATAAGAGTCGGCGCCCCGGCCTAATTTAGTCAACTTAACAACAACACTTTTTTTAAGAATCTATGATAACCAAAGAACAAACACCGCAAAAACAGGACAGGCAGCCAGGCATTGAAGCAAAGATGCATCCGGCTCCGGAATACATTAAAGACAACTATAAAGCTGCCGGCAAATTGCAGGGAAAAATAGCCCTGATTACCGGAGGCGACAGTGGGATTGGCCGCGCGGTAAGTGTACATTTTGCGCAGGAAGGTGCCAATGTGGCCATTGTTTACCTGGATGAGGATGAAGATGCCGAAATCACAAAGGACCTGGTTGAATTAACAGGTCAGCAATGCCTGCTCATTAAAGGAGACGTAAAAGACCCCGCCTTTTGCAAACACGCGGTACAACAAACTATAAAAGAATTTGGCAAGCTGAATATCCTGGTGAATAATGCAGGTATGCAGTTTCCGCAAAAAGACGTTAGGGCGATTGACCCCGGGCAACTGGATGTTACCTTCCGCACCAATATATTTGCCTATTTTTATTTTGCAGAAGCTGCATTAGATCATATGCATGCAGGCGATTGCATTATCAATACCACCTCGGTAACGGCCTACCGTTCTTCCCCCTCGCTTATTGATTACTCATCAACTAAAGGCGCTATCACCACCTTCACGCGGTCGCTGGCTACCAACCTGACAGAAAAAGGGATCCGAGTTAACGCCGTAGCGCCCGGACCTGTCTGGACACCGCTTATTGTATCCACCTTCGACGAAGAAAAGATCAAAAAGTTTGGCAGTGAAACGGCTATGAAACGTGCCGGACAGCCTTCTGAGCTTGGGCCCGCCTATGTTTTCCTGGCTTCAGACGACTCTTCTTTTATTACAGGCCAGGTAATCCATGTGAACGGCGGCGAAGTAGTAAACGGATAAGGTAGTATCGGTCAAAAGTAAATACAAGCACAACATCAGTTATCATCTTCCGGGCAGACAGGACTGTTTAGCAGTAAAAGACAATCACCTTCTTTTTTAAAATGTTATAATAGCATCATCATGAAAACAACAATTCTAATTATTGCAGTCGCCCTGTTGCTCTACGTCACCACCGGCTGTAATCCTGCCGATCGAAATAGAAAAATAGGCGGCTCTACCGATAGCAGCAGTGTAAACAGGGGCGGCGGACCATCCATCTCCGACACAAGCACTATAAACAGTACAAGGAAACAACACCTTCAGGATTCCTTGAGCGGAGATACCACATCGAAAGGCAATGTGCCACCGAGCGGCCAGGTGCCTAAAAAATAAGGCACTGTCAGTAAAGCTGCCTCGCGTTAAGAAACCCAATACCAATAGCCTGCCAATTTTTATAACATGTAAATTAAATATTTTTTAATCTCCTTAATTTGTATTTAACTTATATTTATCCATAAGAAATTACTTATTACTTATATGCAGATAGCCGGCGAGGAAGATTTATATTCGATCATGCTCCACGCACCTGTGGGCATTTGTATACTTCATGCGGAAAGTATGACCATTGAAACAGCTAATATTCATTTGTTAAAGCTGATCAATAAACAGGCTGAAGACCTGGCGGGGAAATCTTACCGGGAAATCTTTACCCTTGCAAAACCCGGTGATGAGTCGGCACTGAAAATGGCAGTAGAAGGCAGGCAGCACCAGGATGATAAAGGAACGATGATACAAATGCTTAATGGGAAGAAAGAGATTGTACCCGTTACCTTTGTTTATAAGCCCGTAAAAAACAATAAGGGCAAGGTTACTCACATAGCCATATGGATATTAGAAAACACCAAAGAGGCGCTGGACGAGGAACTGGCAGCCATCAACGAAGAGCTGGCCGCTACCAATGAGGAGTATGCCGCGGCCAACGAAGAGCTGGCTGCTGCTAATGAAGAGTTGGCCACTACCAACGAAGAACTGCTGAAAACCCAGGAAAATCTCCGGCGGAGTGAAAAACTTTTCCGCTCGATTGCACTGAACATTCCAGGTTCGCTGATCCTTGTCGTTGACCGGAACCACCGGTATATGGCCATTGAAGGCGATATTATGGAAAAGATGGGTTATGACCGGCGCGACTATGAAGGCAAGCATCCGTCAGAGATTTCGCCCGAACGCTACGAAGCTTCCAGGCATTTATATGAAAGGGTTTTATCCGGCGAAAAGTTTTCTATAGAGCGAAAGGCCGAAACGGGAGAATTTTATCTTATCCATTTTGTGCCGCTTAAAAATGACGACAACATTGTAGAGTCCGGGCTTATCATAACCCTGGACATTACCGAGATCAAACAGGCCGAAGAAAAAAGTGCAAAGCTTGCCGCGATCGTTGAAACGTCGGATGACGCCATTGTAAGCAAAACGCTGGAAAGTGTGGTCACCAGTTGGAATGCCGCGGCCGAACGAATGTTTGGCTACACAGCGGAGGAAATGATAGGGCAAACAATTTATAAGATCATTCCCGAAGACCGGCAAAACGAGGAACCGCACATCCTTTCCAGGTTAATTACAGGCGAACGGGTCGATCATTTTGAAACCAGGAGACAAACCAAAGATGGGCGATTACTGGATGTTTCGCTGACCATCTCTCCTGTTATGGATAAGCAGGGGAAAATAATCGGCTTATCCAAGATCGCGCGCGATATCACCGATAAAAAGCAGGAAGAACAACGCAAAAATGACTTTATCGGCATGGTGAGCCATGAACTGAAAACACCGCTGACTTCGTTAGCCGCCATTATACAGGTTACGCAAAAGAAATTGGCGCAGAGTGAGGATCAATTTCTTTCCGACGCGATGGAGAAAGCAAATCAGCAAGCCAGGCGGATGGCCTCTATGATCAACAGTTTCCTTAATATTTCGCGCCTCGAAGCCGGTAAATTATTAATTGAGAAACAGCCGTTCGATCTGGGGCAATTACTGCAGGAAATATTGGAGGAAACCCGGCTGACCGTTACAAGCCATATCTTCAGCCTTAAAGAATGTAGCAAGCTCACGGTTAACGCCGACCGGGATAAGATCATTTCCGTCATTTCCAACCTTATCAGTAATGCCGTAAAATACTCGCCCAAAGGCCGCCTGATCGATATCAGTTGTAAACTCAATGGCAATATGATGGTAACAGTGCGTGTAAAAGATGAAGGCATGGGCATAAAGCCCGAAGATCTCAGCTACATTTTCGACCGCTATTATCGTGTTGAAACCAATCATACGCGCCATATTTCCGGTTTCGGTATCGGCCTTTATCTCAGTGCCGAAATTATTAAACGACATGGCGGTGAGATATGGGCGGAAAGTGAATTGGATAAGGGATCAACTTTTTATTTTTCGCTTCCCCAGGCAGAATCATCAGGTAATTCGTAAGTCTGCCATCTGTCCAACCCTACCGGTTCAATGTAATATCGATAATCCTGAGGTTATCCGTCGCTTGGTTTAAACCAACTATAGATTTTTCATATGGCACATCTGCCCTGCAGCTTTTTAATTAACCCGGTCACCTATGTTATCTAAGACAATCGCAGTCCCACACCTGGCGCTTCAACTTTGGTAAACAGGTTTAATTCACAATAGATTATTTTAAAAAATAAGGCTTGCATAAATAAAATTTATAATTTAACTTTGAATAACAAAGTACTTTTAAATAATATTATAGGTTATGACAGAGACAAGAGAATTTACAACAAGACCTTTTTTTACCGACGCGTTGGGAAAGCGTATGTTAACAGGCGCTGGTATCGGTTTACTGATGATCAGTTTTTTTGTGATCAGTGCCGGTAAGGGCAACCCGGCCTGGAATGAATACTGGCGGGTAAAACCCCTGCTGTTAACCCCTTTTTTGGGTGCCTTGATTGGCGCCTGCTACGATTTAACAGAACCGCTTCGCCGTCTTGATGGATGGCTGGGACGACTGTTCCTTGTGCTAAGCTTTGTGGGTTATTTCATCGGCTTGTGGATGGCCCTCGTATTGGGCCTTAACGGTACGATGTGGCACTGACCTGACACATTGGCATTGGTAAAAGCAGAAGCGGAATGCAAAACTTAAAGCTAATTTATAGCTGCTATCGTGTTGTTGCCACATAAGCAAATGATTAATACTATTTAATTATTCGCCTTTCGCTTTTGCCAATTTATCAAACTCCACCACTCCTGCCCTGGTGGCCCATACCTTGTACATTGCTTCAAGTTCGGCTACTTTTTGCGGATATTTGGCGCTAAGGTTGTTTAATTCGGAGCGGTCGGTGCTGATATTGTAAAGCTCCCATTTATTTTCGGGGCGTTGAGATACCAGTTTCCAGTCGCCCTGTCTTACAGCACGATTACCCTCATGTTCAAAAAACAGCCCGTTATGCCCCTGCCACTTCTGTCCTTTAAATACCGGCACCATGCTTATACCTTCAGTTGGCGTAATGTTATTACCATGATAAACTTTAGGATACGCTGCACCGGCCAGATCAAGGCAGGTTGCCATCAGATCGATAATGTGGGCTGGTTTATTAACAATTGAGCCGGGCTTAATCACATCGGGGTAATAAGCGATAAAAGGGGTAGCTGTGCCACCCTCGTATTCCCAGTGCTTAAACAAGCGAAAGGGCGTATTGCTCACATTAGCACCCAATGGCCCGTAGGAGGTAAAACATGTTGGATCACTCGCAGGCTTACCGTTTGCGGCCAGTACCTCGGGGGTAAAACCCGGACCCGCGATAGTTTCATTACTGGCGCCGTTATCCGACAGAAACATGATCACCGTATTTTTATCTTCTCCCATCTCTTTAAGTTTTTTTCTGATGCGCCCTATGTTCTGATCCATCCGGTCGACCATGGCAGCATATACGGCCATTTTGGTATCAAACTGCTCTTTTTCTTCCGGAGTAAGGTTATCCCATTCCGGTACGCTCTTATCCCTTGGCGAAAGTTTTTCATCCTTAGCGATGATCCCCAATTGTTTTTGACGTTCCAGCCGTTCCTGCCTGAGCTTATCCCAGCCTTTCAGGTATTTGCTTTTATATTTGGCAATATCCTCAGGCAGCGCCTGAATTGGCCAGTGCGGACTGGTAAAAGCCATGTACAGGAAAAATGGCTTGCCCGTGCCTTTATTACCTTCAATAAACTTAAGGGCATAATCGGCATAAGCATTGGTTGAATACCAGTTTGGCCCCGGCGTATATTCCTTATCATCTAAAGCAATGGTAAGTTTTTGATTAGGGCGGTAAGGCATTGTTGGAGTAAAATAACTGCTTGCCCCATCTATCAAACCAAAATAATGATCAAACCCGCGTTTAACCGGCCAGCGCGAGGGGTCTGTACCCACATGCCATTTGCCCGCCATTAATGTGTTATAGCCGCCTTCTTTAAGTGCCTCGGCTATGGTTACGCAGTTTTGGTTCAGGTAGCCCTGATAAGCCGGCACATCCCGGTGGTTTACCATATCACCTACCCCGGCCTGGTGCTGATAAAGCCCGGTGAGTAACGATGCGCGGGTTGGGCAACAGCGCGATGCATTGTAAAACTGGGTCATGCGCAAACCGCCTTTGGCCATCGCATCAAGATTGGGCGTTTGGGTTTCAGAGCCGAAACAGCCGATATCCGAGTAGCCCATATCATCGGCCAAAATAATAATGATGTTTGGCCGCTTAGCCGGTTGCTTATCCTGGGCAAATATTGGATTGTTTGCTATTGAAAAAAAAAAGATGATTTGAAGGAACTTTTTCATAGGAGACGATTATTGCAATCTATTGAAAATTAAGGGTAATATCATCCCTGTTGTTATGGGATGTTTTTATCCAAAGCAAATGATTGGTTTTATCATAATACCAGCCAGCCGTTTTGTCTAATGCGTCAACACGATCAGCCGCTTTCAATATTTCGTTATTTTCTGTTATTGAGGATGGATCATTACTATAAGCCCAATGTATTTTTGTCAAATAAGTATGCTGCGCCGGAGTAAAGTTACCTGCAGGCTTTTTAATTTGTAGTTGCCAGCCACCGGCAGTATTGGCTACAGCAATTTGGGTGATTGCCTTGTCGCCCTGTTGATATTTTAAACTGATGCCATCATCGTCATACAACTTAAACTCAGATGCCTGGCCCAAAAACACGTCCAGCGTAATTACATCTACCGGCTTTTCATCCATGTATTTCATGGCCGGTTGCATTGGGATGATGCTGCCTGCTTTTACAAAAATGGGCAGATGATCAGGAGGGGTTAAGATATGGATATACTGTTTTCCGGGGTATTTTGCGCCCGTCCAGTAATCAAACCAGGTTCCCTTGGGTAAATAAATGGTACGCGTTTGTGCGCCTTTTACAGTAACCGGGCAAACCATCATGTTATCACCAAACAGGTATTGATCGGCTATATTGTAGGTATTGGCGTCGTCCTGGTATTCCAGCACCAAAGCGCGCATGAGTGGCATACCGGTTTGATATTGTGTGTACGCGTTGCTATAAATGTAGGGGATCAGCCTGTAACGGAGTTCGTCGTACTTTTTAAAGTTAGCTAAAGCTTCGGCCCCATAGTTCCAGGGTTCTTTATAACCCGGGTGATCCATGCCAAAAACCATGGCTACCGGGCTGAACATCCCAAACTGTACCCAACGCATGTATAACTCCGGATCGGCAGCATGTTCAAAACCGCCCATACAATGCGCCCAATACCCAACGCCCGATAGGCCAATATTTAATCCGGCTTTGATAACCGGAGCAAAGTACTGCCATTCGCTTGGCCAATCACCTGCAAAAATGAACGGGTAACGCTGGATGCCGGAATAGCCTTCCCGGGTTTGATTCAGACCCCGAATGTCGTTATACTCCTGAAATTTTAAATACGGTGCCTTAGCGTAAGCGATTGGAAATACATTATGGAGTTGTGCCACTTCTCTACCAGTAGGCCCAACCTTTTCGCTTTCGTTGGCTAACGAACCAAATGCACTGCCTTCATCCGTTTTCAGGAATTTGGCACCAATTGAGGCTACTCTCATCACCCCATTATCCCACCACCAGTTTGCAGCCTGCTGATCAAAAAAATTCACAAACTCGCCCGGTTTTCCGTTTTCAGGATAGGTAAAACCTTTGGCCTGTGCCTGATCGAGCAGGTTCAGATTTTTGGCATTATCAAACCTCGGGCGAATATGCAGGCCCACCATTTTAAAGTTCATGGCATACAGGCTATCAAACATGGCTTTGGGATTTCTAAATGTTTCGCGCCATTCAAAGGTTGTAGCGCCCTTGCCCCCATTTTTACCAAACAAGCGCCAGGTAGAATCAAGAAAAAGAATATCAACCGGGATGCCCATCTCGCGCATTTTACGAGCCAGTTCTATCACATACCTGTCCGAAGTAAGTTCCTCATGCCCCCAGGTACCGCCGCTATAAGTGCCTATGTGTAAACCGAAAGCAAATCTTGGCAACAAAGGAGATTTACCTGTAATGGTTAAATAACTATTCAAAATAGCCGGGAATGTTGGACCGTAGATAAAGTAGTAATCCAATTCGCCATCATTTGCCTTAAAGCTGTACTCATCATCCGTTTTGCTACCCATATCCCATTCCGTAGCCGATGAATTGTGCAAGTAGATGCCGTATCCCTTAGTGCTCATAAAAAATGGCACCGGGCAATAGTTAGCTTCGTTAATGTTATAGGCGCCAAGCAAGTTATTTTTGTTTTTTCCCCGGCCCACGTTCAGCTTTACCAATTTGTTACGCTGGTCGGTAAAATCCATACGCTCGCCAAAGCCAAAAAAATGCTCATCAGGCAACAAATCTTTAGTACACATCACGGTATCGCCTATGTGATGTAAACCTCCATTCTGTTTACTATCAGGCACATACTCCGACGATAACGTCACGCCTTTGCTATCAGCTACATTAATAATAAATGGTGATTTAAGTACCGTGATAATCAAGGCCGATGTTTGGATTACGTATGCCGATTTAGCATCAGTTATTTTATAATCAACAGCAGGCCAATTATAATTCTCCTGCATTAAATGCTCATCAGGTGCAAATTTACGGCTCCAGCTGGCCCTTACGCGGAACATGGATGCTGAGCAAAATTCAATTTTAACATCACCATTGGCATTATTAAAATATAAGGTATTGCCTTGCTTTTGATAGCCGGACTTATTACTGCCGATACCCGTTTGGGCAAAAGCGCCTACTACAACTAATAGGATAAAAGCTAAAAACAGGGAGATCTTCCTCATTATTTACTCAGTTTATAAACTTCGCTGCCCGCCAGCAGGAAACAGCCCAAACCATAATCTTCAAAATCGGGTACATTGTTATAGCCAACAGGCTGGCCATCTTTGGGTTCCTTGCCTGTCCCTTGCACAAAACCGAGCATACCATCGGGATGTAAGCACTCTTTTGCCATGGCGTTCCATGCTTTGATAATAATTGGCAAATAGGTTTTCTTTTTCAGGATACCATGATTTACGCCCCAGGCCATACCGTAAGTAAACAAGGCTGTACCGGACAATTCCTTCCCGCCAAAATTGGTCGAATCTTTTAAGCTCACGTTCCAGTAACCATCCGCGCGCTGCAGCGGCACCAAAGCCTCAATCATTTCTTTGTATACCGATAAATACTCGTCGCGATGGGGGGCATTTTTTGGCATAACTTCCAACACCCGCAGCATGGCAGCCACTACCCAACCATTCCCGCGCGACCAGTAGCAATCTGCTCCGTTAGGTTCTTTGTAAGGTGGTACAAAATCTTTATCGCGCCACCAAAGATGATCGGCCGTGTTATACAATCCTTTACCACCGTGAACGGTTTTTGAGTAATTGTAGATCTCGAACATCTTTTCATAATACTTATTGTCATTATATATTTCACCCAGCCTGGCATATACCGGCATGGCCATTTGCAGCGCGTCTATCCAGTTCCAGTCATCCTTTTTTTCACTGTTTACCATCAGGTCGATGCTTTGCTTTATTTTTTCAATCCGTTCGGGCTTTTTATCTATCAGGTAAAGATCGATATAGGTTTGCCCGCAGCATTGATTGTCGGCATTGCGGGTATCAACAGCGCCACGGGGACTCCATTGATGTTTTTCGCCCCAGTCAACCGCATAATCATAATACTTTTTTTGAGGATCAATTTTATACATCGCCATCAACCCTTCGTAATAAACAGCCCTTGTCCATAAATTACTGGTGCGGGTAGTACCTTTTACGGTAACAGAAGCTCCCGGATCGGGCCATTTCTGCATAAAATAATTGTTAGCCAGGGCCATATCTGCCAACACCTTACTTTTTACTGGTTGCTGGGCATTCACACTGCTTGCTATTGTAATGGCACCGATACACAATACCGTTTTTATCTTGATAAATACTTTATTCATATTGTAGCTTTTTATTAGATCAGGTTCATAAAACATATATCCCCATTATGGCATTTTTTTTAGGCCTTCCCACCTTACTTTCCATTTCCCATTTTTAGGAAAACCTGGATTTACAGTGGTTGAGCCGTCCCAACCCGCACACATCATGGCTACTGCGGCCAGCAAACCGCCGTTACCCGGCAGGTACATGCGCAGCCGTCCGTCCTGGTAATTGTGACCATTTGCTAAATAAGTATTGGTTTTTATGGGCATAAATAAAGCATCGATGGCCTTTTCGGGCATATTTAAGCGGGCGGCAGTCATGGCGGTCATCGGGAAGTCCCAGCCCCAGGTATCCTTCCAATCCCATACATCCCAAACCAGGTTAAAGGTTTTCTTCATTACCGTGGTATCCAGTTTATCATTATAGGGCAGCATCCCATAGGCTGCTAAAACCGCCGGATGATCTGTTTTTAATTTCGGGTTTGTATAGGCATCGGGCGAGCTTTCGGTAGCAAGGTAAACGCCATCCTTTTGAGGCAGTCGAGCTAATTTATCCAGGATTTGTGCATACTTTTTATCCGGCTGCAAGCCCATCCGTTTGCGCCATAGCTGGGCAGTATTTATAGCCCAGCGCCAGTATTGCAGCTCATAGGTTGGATTATATGTTTCTTCGGGCTTATAACGTTCCTGTGCCAGGATAATGCCTTTGCCTAAATTATACCGGTCATGCTCCTTATCATAAGTTGCGAATGAAGCCATAAAATCGGCATCGGCCAGTACAAGGTCTTTATACTTATTGAGGGTTTCCTTATTCGGATGGGCGCGATAGTCCAGCTCAGCAAAATAAATAAAGTGCGGCTGCTGCCAGATCAGGAATGCCCCTACCGATGATGGGCTTTCATTGCCATCAGGGTCGGTCATTTTTTGCCAGCGGATGCCATCATATCCTTGTCTTTTGGCGATAGTCCTGGCATTAGCTTTTACGTGCTGGTACCAACCCAAACTGTTTTCGAGCAGTTGCTCCCTTCCCCATAATGCAAAATGAATCCCATGCCACCAATGCATCTCGAGGTGCGGTTTACCATACCAGCTGTTGTAAGTTAAGCCCGTTTCCTGTGGGGGCTGATGACCGGAACATTGTATTTTGGTAAGATATTGAGACAGTATTACCCTGCGTTCCAGTTCTTTTGCCCGGGGATCGGTACTACCACTAAAATCAACCGCACCGCCGCTTTGCCAAAATGCCTTCCATTGCTGTATGCTGTTTGTTTGCGTTTGGGCAAAACTGGGTAAAAGCGTTGTGGTTTTCTTGGAGGTAAACAAACAGGTAAATGTTAATTCACCGGTTTTGCCCTGTGGTGATAACACAAACTGGTGAACAGCGGTATTTTTAACCGAGGCTGCTCCATCCCAGGCGAGGCGTACAAAATATTGGCTGGTATCCAGGCGGTGAATAATAGTTGCCTGCCTAACCCCGGAACTAACAATTGCCGAATAATGCTTTTGCGGATTTTTCCAATTGTCGCCATAATCGGCAAACTGATTGGTGGGGAAAGGAAAACGCAGCCTTACTTTAAGCCTGCCCTGCGCTAACAATGGCGATTGGACTTTCACCACTACCAGGTCCTGATCCTGGTGCGCGTAGGTTTGAACTTTTACGGCCTCACCATCAAATGTAAAAGAGCTGCTAATAGCGCCCGTCCATAAATCAAGTTCCTGCCGGATATTTTGGATCTCGGTTATCTGCGCCTCGCTTCCGTCCTTATGCAATAACACAAAGCCAAGATTGCCCAATTGCAGGCGATGTACATTTTCCCTAAACCAGTTAGCAGCATTCCTGTTACGGCCGGGCTGGTTCCATTGTACCGAGTAGCTTACGTTGCGGCCATTGAGCATATAGGTTTTTAATGTTTCGTCAAACTTGTAGCCTGCAGTATCTTTAAAGCTGTGCCAGCCCCATTCAGATTGTGTGCCTAAAGGAATGCCTTTATCATAATGTTCAGGAAAGGTTTGCAGGCCTGTAGCGTCTACCGTAAAAGCAAAACGACCGTTGCCAACGGACAGAGACGATAGCGTGTCGGTACTATTATTTATTACATTGTGCCTTTGCACCAAAGCCTTACGGTCTATTTTATTTTGCGCCCTCAATAAAACCGGCCAAACAACAGCAAATAATGCAAAATATACGGGCAGTATTTTTTTCATATTGAGAGTACTATGATTCTATTTTAAATATAAATGGCGATGCTGTCATGTATTTACCACCCTGCGAGGTAGTAAACATGTAAGTTGGTTTACCATTTTTAAATAAAAGCTGGGGCCTTTCAAACCGGCCGTACTTGTTAAGGTATTTCGGTGGTGGCGGCTGATTAATATGATAATATTCAGCATTAAAATAGCCAATCTCCGGTTCGCTCCATTTTTTACCGGTTTTTGATTCCATGTATAAACCATACTGGTGATTAAATACCCCCATGTCCCGGGCAAGCATTTTAAAGCGACCTCTGTCAAGCCAAACAAAAGCATCCTCCAACTGGGCATTATTGCCTCGTCCTGAAAAATCTATAACCGGGTTGCCATCATACTTGATATAAGGGCCTTCCAGCTTATCGGCAATAGCCAAACCATATTTACGGTTCCCCTTTACCAGCGGGTCGGTTGATGTTTCATATTCTTTGGTGTTCCATGATTTATAAAACAGCCAGTATTGCCCGTTGGGATGTTTAACAAATGCCGGGTTGGTAGTACAATGATCGTCCCATGCCCCTTCCGGGCCGGGCAAAAGCAATGGTTCATCCGGGCGCGTCCAGGGTCCATCAAGTGAATCGGCTATGGCCAAACCTATCCGTTTTGTATTGGTTTTGCCATTTGAATTACCCATAAAAAACAGGCAATATTTACCATCGACCTGTTTTATTGACGGATTATGACAGGTAGTAGCATCCCAATAACCGGGACCGCGCGGGGCGAGGATTGTTTCTAAAAACTTAAACTCACCTTCTGGCGTATCTGCCACAGCATGGCATATTTCAGATCCGTTGATCCATCCACCCATTTTTTTGGAGGCGATCCATCTCGAAAAAAACACGTGGATCCTGCCATCGGGGCCCTCAATAGGACTATTGCACCAAACGTAATAACCCTCCATTTCCAGCGCGCGGCCAACAGGCTTCAGTTTTTTAGCGAATGCCGAAACATGATCATTTGAATTACCAAAAGCCAAACCCGGCAATAACGCCATTGCCGAAGCCACGCTTAACTGTTCAATAAAATCTCTTCTTTTCATCATCCGGACACAATCATTTACAGAACCTGTTACTTTAAATATTTATTGAGCGCCAGCTGATTGAACGATCGGATACCCTGAATAACCAATTTGGCATTTAGCTGCGCACCCGGCTCAAGCGTATGTGTGGCATCAGTACCGAAGTAAGTTGATTTAACTTTTGCTTCGCCCTCCTGGTCATAATCATCGGCAATTAGTTTGTTTAGGTCGATGAAAAAAGCCCCGGTTTGTTCGCCCAGCTCACGCGCCCACTGCCCATAGCTGTTTTCATTGTTACGTCCAGCAGACTTACCATCTTTCCATATATTACGGGGTATCGGCGAGCAGATGATCGGAGTTGCCCCCTTCGCTTTAATATCAGCAATAAACTTGCGCATATACCAGCCGTAGGTATGTACCACCTCTTTTACTTTCCGTATCGGGTTGTATATTTCCTGCTGTTCGTCGCCAATACCTTTGATGGTTCCCCGGGCCCGGGCTGTATCGTCAAGCGCGCCGCTATCATTGTGGCCAAACTGCATGATCACAAAATCACCAGGTTTGACTTTAGCCAACACCTTATCCCACAAGCCTATGGTTTGGAAAGTGCGACTGCTGGTGCCACCAAGCGCATCATTTTCGACGGCTATTTTTGTTGTATCAAAATAAGGGGCAATGTAATTTCCCCATCCCCATAAACCACCATCGCCCTTGCCCTTACCATTTTTTACAGTTGAATCGCCTATCAGGTAAAAGGTTGGCTTATCCGAGGGTTTCATCAGCATAAAAGAAGATAACAGCAGAGCCAAGAAGAGCAATAAGCTTAAGCCGGCATTTGTACGGATCATATTTTTCATCACAGCCTAAAATTTAGTTTTTAAGATATTTATTCAGAGGATTTGCAGGATTGGCCCTGATGCCAGCAACTACTGATTCAGCATTTACAGTAGCTCCCATTTTGTTAGTGTGTGTATGATCTCCGGGGAAGAATTTCTTAACGGAATCAGCGCCCCATTGATCATATTTATCGGCTGTGATACGGTTCATATCAATGAAGATGACGCCTTCCTGCTGTGCCACTTCCTGTGCCCATTTGCCATAATCATTATCAGCGCGAATAACTTTGCCATCACGAAACTCATTACGAGGGATCATAGACAGTACTATAGGCGTTGCACCTTTAGCTTTGGTATCCCTGATAAATTTGTGAAGATACCAGCCATAGGTATGTACAGTTTCTTTAGTACCGTTAGGCCAGGTAAGCTCTACCGTTTCGTTACCGGTGCCTTTTAATACCCCACGATACCCGGCTTTGGTAGTATCGGGTTTACTGCCTTCATTATGGCCGAATACCATCATCACATAATCGCCCGGCTTTAAAAGCGAATCAACCTTGTTCCACCGGCCTTCTTTGATAAAAGTGCGTGTACTGCGACCGGCCATGGCATGGTTTTCAATATTGATCTTCGACAGATCGAAATAGTATGGGATAATGCTCCCCCAGCCCCAGGTTTCCTTATCGTTATTATGCGTAGTGGAATCGCCAATCAAATAAATGGTTGGCTTTTGCTGATTGATAAAAGCCAGGCCCACAAAGGCTATTATTAATAAAGCTAAAACCGGTTTCAATACTTTCATATTATTTTTTTGTGTTTTTAGGCTTCAGTTCGTCCGGTGCGCCGTTAGTATAGGACACAAACACCTCTTTTGAAGCAGTTTTGAAAAGATCATCAACAGTTTCCATCGAAATGCTGTCAGCAGGTTTAAACTGCGGTGACGACATATATTTTAAAATGCTGTAATATAATTGCTTTGCCGCCGGCCTGTCTTCGCCGGTTGTTGGCAAAAGATCGGCACTGCTCACCATCAGACTCCCCTTACTTACCTTTGCTTCAAATAATAAGGCTAAACGGCGGTTCATGAACCAGGTATCAATAGGCTGAATAACCGGACGGAATGTCGCCGGAAAATCTTCCAGGTGCATGACCTGCGCATTCGAGAGGATATCCCACCATTGTATTTCACTATAGGATGATGTCGGGAAATCATTAAACGCAGGATGCTTAGGATCGCACACAAAACCAAGCGTATGCGGAGGGCGCATTTTAAACCACGAAGTGTTCCAGAAAACCGGCGTGAACGATTGTATAATTTCCTTGCCTTTGATAACGTTGCCCGCGGCATTCAGAAATACCTTGCCGCCCCGGTTAAGTACCTCTCTGGCCTTATCATCCAGCGAAGTAGTATAATACACATCGGTTTTTACAGCAGGTAATGTTGCCGGATACACCCAAAAGTCCCAATCGTTTACATATTGAGTGTTGGGTACGGATACTTCAAGGGTCAGTTTTACCGGCGATTTTATTTTTGATAAAGGCAAATTGATCATCCCTGCCTGCTGGCAGTTGCCCATTATATAGCTTTTTTTCTCCAGCACACCCTCGCTGATCACCTTATGTTGCGCATCGGTTAGTTTCCAGTTCAGCGCAGTTGTGATAGGCTTACTATAGTTAAATAGCTCAACCTGCGCCTTTAACGTTTCGTTGTTTTGATAAACAAACTTTTCGGTACGGATAAGCGGCACTGTTGCATTGCAAAACCGTGCAAACTGCTTTGCTGTTATATAGTCCTTACTATCCCAAAAGGCATTGAGTACACCAACCAGGGCAGTACCCTGCCCCGGATAGTCATTTAACGAAAGCAACTGAAAGCCTGAATATCCGGGTGTACGCATGGCTTTTTCAATTTCATGTTTGTAGCATAAAGCCTGTAATTTACCCGAAGCCGTCAGGAACTTTTCGGCCTCATCGGCCATGCCATGATCTTTAAGGTCTTCCTGAAAAAGTTCAAAGTTTTTGGCTTTATAGATTCCCGTATACTTTTTGATTTCTTTAAAATCGGGGAAGGCGCAATACTGCCCCATTTCATGGGCTACAAAGGGCACATTAAACTGGGCTATCTGTTTGCTGTAATCAGAGTTACTCTCGGGCCGCTGGTTCCAGGCCAAACCACGCGCACCCGCACGGGCCATATATTCGTTATTGAGGATTACCGGCCAGCTACCCCCTACCGCTGCTCCGGTATACAGCCTGCGCGGGTCTTTAGCCTTCCAATAATCAACAAATTTGGTAAGGTATTCTACCTGTTTGCCGCTGGGTTCATTGCCATAGGCCATCATACAAAATGACGGATGATTACCGTACCATTTAACCATACGGTTTGTTTCGTCATAAATATATTGGTCGATAGGCCGCCCCAGACCTAAACCGCTGCCGTGATTTGCCCACGAAGGCCCTTCAACATGTAAATAGAAGCCGGCTTTATCGGCTGCTGCAAATGCAGCCTCCGGCGGGCACCAGGAGTGGAAACGCATGTGATTAAGCCCATGCTCCCTGCAAATTTTAAAGATCCTGTCCCATTCCGCTTCAGTAGTGGGTGGGTAACCTGTAAGCGGGAACTCACAGTTATTAACCGTACCGCGCAGAAAAACAGTTTTACCGTTTATGGTAAATGTTTTTCCATCGGCTTTAAACTCGTGCATGCCAAAATCCACCTGCCTAATATCTGTTGATCCATCCGCAGTATGCAGCGTTGCTGTAAGTCGGTATAAAACCGGATTAAACTCATCCCATGTTTCCATTTTAGCGCCCATTGGCAAATCGATGGTCAATTCAGCCACACTATCTTTGACATTAACAGGTTTATTTACAGCTGGTATAAGTTGCGATACCGGAGTATTAATTGCTTTGGCCGAAAGTGAGATGTTACCATTTGCAGTTCCCTTTTCAGTTTTTATCCGTACTTTGATATGGGCTGTTTTTTGTTTCAGATCAGGGTAAATCTGAATGTCATCCAGCCAGGTCCGGCTTCCGGCCTTCAACTCTATTTTACCTATTACCCCGTTCCAGTTGCCCTGCGTATGATCTGTTATACTATGAGAATCGGGACCTACATTGATGGATTTAATACGATTATCAATACATAATGTAATTTCATGTTTTCCGGGTGATAACTGATCTCCAAGATCATATTGATGCGGTGCCACCAGGCTGTTTTGCATGCCAATTTCAGTACCATCAACCCATAACCTGGTTTCGGTATGAGCCCGTTCGAGGAAAAGCACCAGATGTTTATTTTTCCAATCCGCAGGAATAATTACTTCCTTTTTATACCATGCGGCCCCTGTATAATGCTTGGACGGCGTAAGCCAGAAAGGTATTTTGAGGTTGCCAGGCACCCGGTACTTTGCCAAACGTGGGTTATAAAACCACGAACTATCGTAGATGCTGCCTGTCCATTTTGTTTTAAGTGTTATATCATCCCCTTTTAAGTTTTGGGTCATAGAACCCGGCAAGTGAATGGTGTCCGTAAAGGATCTCAGGAACCATCTCCCTTCAATCCCCTTATCAGCCGGATCTATTTGAAATTGCCATTGGCCTGCCAGTGAAATAACATTGCTACTCTTTTGTATCCGGGGAACTGACCAGGCACAAAAAAGCATTCCCAAAGCTGCGCCCACGCAAATAAGGACTCGTTTTAAAAGCTTGTATTTATTATTGACCAACCCCGGCATCATTTAAATTAAGTTTTGTGTTATCCTGAGTAGTGATCTGTGAATTTTTCCACTCCCATCCTTTTGCAAACTGCACATCTCCCGCGGTGCCCGACGCAATATTAACCCCATCAAAATGAAAATTTTGCATGGCCGATCCTTTAAGTCCGATGGCATTAATGGCCTTTTTAGCACCCGTAACTTTAATATTTGAAATATATACATCCTTAAAATGCGGGATCCCTTTTTCGGCTGGTTCCACTCTATGCAGGATCTTTTTCCAATGATCGGGCAGGGTTGCTTCATTGTAACCATCGGGTAATTTAGAATAGCTGTAACTTGGATTCCAGTTCATGGTGATTTGAAAGGCCGTGCCCACGCCATTCATGGTTATGTTGGTAAAGTGTATATCCTCAACCGTGCCGCCGCGCGTAATGGCAGATTTAATGTTTAACCCATTACTGGTTCCGTTACCTGTCAGGTCAGTAGCAAGCACATGCCTGATCCCGCCCGAAGTTTCGCTGCCGCAGGTAAGCAATCCTGCACCCGCCCTTGATACACATTTGCGGATCACCACATATTCGGTTGGTTTGTTTACCCGCAAGCCGTCCCAATCCCTACCGGCTTTAAGACAAAAATCATCGTCATTACAATCAATATCGCAGTTTTGCACCAGGATCCAGCTTGATGAATCTATATCTATGCCATCGGTCGAGGGCCCATGGCCGTCAACATTGTTGCGGATAGTAATACCATCAACAGTAACATGATCTGAGTAAAGCAGCTGCACAGTCCAGAACCCAGCCTGTTGCAGCGTAATATTTTTGATGGTAACATCTGCCGAATTGGAAACCAGCAACGTGCGGGGACGTTGGGCATCATAGTCAACTATCCAGCGTAAACCTTTAGGATCATATTCGGCCCGCATTTTCCGGTAGAGATCCCAAAATGGCTTACCCTGTGCGTTTACCAATCCTTTCCCGGTAATTGCCACCTTGGTTTGCCCGGCTATATTGATCAAAGCGGCAGGCCACTTCATTTCGATACCAGCAACGCGGGTATCAATCTCCGGGTAATCTTTTAGATCCTGGCTACCCAACAGCTCTACTCCATCATCAATATTCAGGCAAACATTATTCTTCAAAAAAATGGAACCTGTTAAATATTTACCGGGTTTAAATGAAACTATCCCTCCGCCCTTAACCGAACATCGATCAATAGTTTTTTGTATGGCGACCGTGTTTAAGGTACTACCATCATTGGCCGCGCCATTATCATTTACATACCAAACTATTGTTTTTTGCGGAACGTGCCTGGCCCCAACTTTTTTTGCCCAGTGAAGCTTAGTTTGCCCGTTTACGGCATTTGCAGCAATAACTATCAGGAAAACAGAATAACGTAATAATTTCATAGGCAGCGTTAAGTTAATAGTACTAAGTCTTAAGTGAAAAGTTAAGTTCATTTTTTTTGACTTGGAACTTAAGACTTCCGACTAAAGACTATTTATCGTTACATGATTAACATGACCGTGGTATTCTCTAAATGGTTTACTCTCCGAAAACCCGAAGAATAAACCATTCTTATGACGATCAAAATAGTTTGTTCATCATTTCCCCGAAATCAATATCCGGGATTTTGCGAATATAAGCCCGGTGCAGCATCAAGTTGTGTTTGCGGTACCGGGTAAATAACGTAATTAGCTATAACCGGTTTGATGGCTTTCTGGGCATCCTCCTTGGCTATCCAGCTATTCATAATAGTTAACAGGTTGCCGCTTCTTTGCAGATCGAACCAGCGTGAACCTTCATCGGCAAATTCCCGGCGGCGTTCATCAAACAGTTGCGCCAGCGTTACACCTGTTAGCGACGGCAACCCAGCCCTTGCACGTACCTGGTTAACAATAGCGTCAACATCAGCCTGCGATCCGCCGGTTGCGCCATTCAAGATACACTCGGCCTTAAGCATTAAAACATCGGTATACCTGATGGCGATGAAGTTAATGCCCCAGTCAAAGCGGCTGGCCGTTGGAATTTTTGTTATATCCAGCCATTTTTTAAAGAACGGACGGTTTTCTGTACTACCCGCGTTGGTGTAACCGGCGGTATATATCGTAAATGCCTTCCGCACATCAACAGCGTCATAGCTGTTTGCCAGGTCATTTGATACCGGGATAATCTCCAGGCTTCCGTTTGATTTGGTATCCTTAATAGATAAAAAATAAGCGCTTGGTGCAAGCGTCCACGGGTATGAGGCTCCGTAAAGATCACTTGTACCGCTGATACCACTGGTATACATCACATCAAAGATAGCTTCTTTGTTAACGGCAGGACTTTGGTTGGCATATGAAAATATATTGCTGTAAGTAGGTTCAAAAGCAAACTTGCCGCTGCTGATAATATCCTGCAATAATGGCAAAGCCAGATTCCATTCGTTTGATCCGGTTCCCGGCCCTTCAATGCCATAATTGGGCGCCGATTTAGCCATATACACCTGTGCCAGCACGGCTTCTGCCGCATACTTGGTAGCACGGCCTACATCTACCCCGGTATACGTTGTGGGTAAGTTAGCTATGGCCGATTGCAGATCGGCTATGATCAGCTTGTAAACATCGGCTACCGAACTGCGGCCTATTGAATTTGCCTCAGGCGCAGTAACAGGGTGATCAATAACAGGAAGTTTCCCGTAATACCTAACCAGGTCGAAGTAATAAAATGCCCGCAGAAACTTAGCTTCGGCCTGTAGCCTTGTAGCTAATGATGCCGAACCTATATAGCTGCCATTTTTAGCAACCTGGTCAAGCAGGGTATTAGCTCTGAAAATACCGTTAAAATCGGTACCCCAGGCTTCAGTAACATAAGCATTGGCTGCTAATGATGGCGAGAAATCATTTACCGGGTCCCAATCACGTACGGTAACCGAAACACCATAAATATTATCCGAACGTATTTCAGACATATTGGCTAAGCGTACCGGGTAATTGTGCAGATCGGCATAAATGGCGTTTGTAGCCTGCAAAAAATCACTTGGCGACCTGTAAAAAGTTGCTGTTGTTGAGCTGGATATTGGCACCTGGTTTAAATCCTTATTACAGGAAGCCATTAAAATAACAGCTGATATGGTTGATAGAAAAAATATCTTTTTCATTTTAATAGGTTGAAAATAATTAAAAAGTAACATTTAGCCCGAAGATCAATGATTTAGCCAGCGGTAAGCCTCCGTAATCTCCCGCTTCGGGGTAATTACTGTCAGAGCTTATAGCTGTATTTTGTGCCTCGGGATTGAAACCTCCATAATATTTATCATGCCCGAAAAAATTTTCGGCCGTAATATACAGGCGTGCTGCTCCTAAAACCCTGGTTTTAAATACATTTTTAAGATCGTAACCCAGGGTGATATTTCTAACCCTCACATAATCTGAAGAGTACAACCAATCGGTATTAGCAACGAAGCCGAATGTAGAGTAAGCTTTACTAACGCGGCCGGCGCCCTGGTTTTCGGGCGACCTCCACCGGTTTTCATAAAATGCCGGAGCATTATCAGTAAAACCCTGGCCTGTACGGGTTATAGCTCTGCCAAGCAGGGAATAAACTGACCCGCCATTCTGGCCCTGCACTAAAACAGTAAGGTCGAAGCCTTTCCAGCGTACAGTATTGGAAATACCCCAGGTGTAATTGGGGTTGGGATGACCAACAATCTGCTTATCTGCTTCAGTTATCACACCATCGCCGTTCAGGTCCTGGTATTTCGGGTCACCAACGGTTTCACCGGTGCCGTAGGTTGCCACATGGTTATCAATATCTGCCTGTGTAAGGAAACCGATTTGCCTTACTACATAGATACTGTTTATTGGCTGGCCTACGCGCAAAATAGCGTCTGAAACATCAAAGGAGTTTGGAATAATAATTTGCTGCTGGTTACCGTAAAGGCTTACGATTTTATTTTTGTAATGACTGATATTGATTGATGTGCTCCATTGAACCTTGCCCACCAAATTGCGGCTGGTTAACTCCAGCTCCTGGCCAACGTTGCGCACCGAACCGGCATTGCGCAGCTGGCTGCTAAAACCGGTAGATTGCAGGATAGGTACATTCAGCAATAAGTCGGTATTTAATTTATTATAGTAATCAAATGAACCAGTTAAACGGTTGCTGAAAAACCCGAAGTCGAGGCCGACATCAAAAGTTTGTGATTTTTCCCACTTGATATCGGGGTTTGGCAGATTGCTTGGGGCTTGACCAATAGCTAATGCCTGTGGCGAACCTAAAACGTATCCGTATGAACCTATTTGCGAAATACTTCCGTAATCGGCAATGCTGTTATTGCCATTTACACCATAGCTAAAGCGCAACTTCAAATCGCTTATCACGGGCAGTTTTTTCATGAAATCTTCCTGGATGATGCGCCAGCCCACGGATGCCGAGGGGAAAATACCGTATTTGGTATTGCCGCCAAACCTTGACGACCCGTCTTCACGCAAGCTTGCGGATAACAGGTACTTGTTCTTATATGCATATTGCGCGCGGCTAAAGTATGATACCAACACACTTTTGGTGCTGGAGGTACTGCCTGTTACCGCCGCGGCAGCATTTAAAGTTTGGATAACGCTGCTGGTGTAACCGCCAACTGATGATAATGAAGACTGATCCAAACGATCGGTATTGTAAGACTGGCCTAACAATATACTCAAACTGTGATTTGCGTGAATAGTAGTATTGTAAGTCAGCGTGTTTTCATTAACGAAGGTTTGTCTTTTAAAGGTGCTGTATGATCCTGAAGTATTCGCTGTTAAATTAGGATTTTTAGCAGCATCAAATGTTCTGGCGGCAAGATTACCCGCGATGGTATACGGTGTATAGCTGTTAGAAGCATTGTCAACATTATCAAGGTTCAGTGAGCTTCTTAATGTTAAGCCTTTTATAATTTCATATTCGGCATATATGCTTCCCAGTGTGCGGTATTTTTTTGTTTGTCCTACTTTATTCTCCAATTTGGCT
The DNA here is from genome assembly GCF_028993635.1 of Mucilaginibacter sp. SJ. Classification (NCBI taxonomy): domain Bacteria; kingdom Pseudomonadati; phylum Bacteroidota; class Sphingobacteriia; order Sphingobacteriales; family Sphingobacteriaceae; genus Mucilaginibacter; species Mucilaginibacter sp. SJ. The sequence goes on along the minus strand of NZ_CP118631.1, from coordinate 206,985 downwards.
ATAGGGCTGTTTGCCGAATTGCCCCAGGTATATTGTCCGTTTTTAAATGCATTGGGATATAAACCTACCGTATCCTCCTGAATAGGACTATAACTTATAGCCTGATGGAAGATATTGTCTTTTCCTTCAACACCGGGATCCTGCGAAATAGAATAGGTAGGCGCTATGTTTAAACCCAATTTCAGATTCTTCGCAACGCGCGCTTCCACATTAGCCCTGGCCGAATAAGCTTTATAACCCAAGCCTTTCACAAAACCATCCTGATTAGCATAGTTTCCTGATATAAAATAATTTACAAACTCATTGCCGCCGCTTGCACTTAAAGCCTGGTTTTGCATAGCCCCCTTTTGCTCAATGGCTTTCTGCCAGTCTACATATTGTAATCCCGGGTGGCCCGGCATAGCCCATCTTGGGTCGAGCATATAGGCTGCGCTGAAAGCACCGCCATTCAGCGCCTGGCGTTTTGCATTATCATCACTTGCGGTAGCACCTTGTGCACCAAATTTGAGCACATAGGCCGCGTTGATCATTTCGGTAGCCCTGTCAATCCATTGGTCGCCGTTGAGCATGGGTAAATATTTAGCGGCAGCATTGTAACCATAGTAAGCGCTATAGGTAATTTTAGCCTTGCCCGATTTTCCTTTTTTAGTGGTGATCAATACAACACCATTTGACGCCCTTGAGCCATATATAGCCGCCGCCGCCGCATCCTTTAAAACCTGGATATCTTCGATATCATTAGGGTTGATATTATCAAGCGGGTTTCCAGTGCTAAAACTACCACCGCTGCCTATAGCTGAGACGGACAAAGGAAAGCCATCTATTACATACAATGGCTCGTTGCCGGCACTGATAGAGCCACTGCCGCGCACGTTAACGCTAAATGCTTTGCCCGGCACACCTGTTGTTTGTTTAACAGTAACACCTGCCATTTGCCCAACAAGCGCCTGATCAACACGTGTTATGGCCCGCTCGTTTAAATTATCGGCCTTGAAGGTTGCCTGAGAGCCGGTAACGTTTGCCCGTTTTTGAGCGCCGTAACCGATAACTACCACTTCGTTTAATTGCGATTCGGCTTCGGTTAAACTAACGTTGATAGTGTTGTTTGTACCTACGGTAACTTCTTTAGCATCAAAACCGATTGATTTAAATATTAACACCTGTCCTGCCGAGGCCTTGATGGCGTACTTTCCGTCGAGATCGGACGTAGTACCTGATTTTGTGCCTTTTATTTGCACGGAAGCAGCCGAAACCGGTTGGTGCTTACTATCTGTAATAGTACCCGTAATGCTAAGCTTTTGTGCCAATGCACTGTTTGCCCCTGCCACATTAAAGAGCAGTAATAGCAATAGCATTTTACAAGAATGAATAAAAATTCTTTTCATAAAATCAAGTTAAGGGGTTTACTGTTTGGTACAGCTTTGGTTATAATTGTATAAACGAACTTATAAGTTAATTTCAATAACACCATCCTGTAGCATCCTGCTCCAATGTATTAAAACACAAAAAAGGTGGCCGATACGACCACCTTTTTGAAATAAAACCCTTAAATAATTATTTAATAAACAATGGCTTAACCGGCTCAAGTGTTACTGGCCCAATTAGCCCGGAAGGCTTCGGTTCCCAGTTTATAGCGGTAAAAAGCCCGTCAGGCCCCTTAGAACCCGGGCTATGTGACTGAAAATTGGTGTTATAAAATATACGGTAAGGGATATGCTTCTTATCCATATCAATAATCCGGTTAACCATGAGGTTAGCTACCCTTATTTGCAACTGATTAACCGTCCTTAACTGTGCTGAAGGAATAGTAACCACATACTGTGGTCCGATCAGTGTAGCCAGCTTTTTACCGTTTAGATAAACCTCTGCACTTTCGTTAACTTTTCCCAAGTCAAGCTTCCAGGCAGCGGCATTTTGTACCGGCTTTTTAAAGGTGATAGTGTAACTGCCTGTTCCGGAAAAAGCTTTAAGGTCATCACCACCTAAATCTGTCCATGATTTGAGCTCTGCGATTTTTATTGGTTGTGGCAACGTTGGGCCGCCTTCGGTAAAGTTGAGTGTCCATGTACCATTAACAGGCACCTTGTTACCTGCAGCCTGATAATAGGCATAGGCTGCTATTTGAGTTTTTACAGGCAGGGTTTGTAAAATACAGCTTTGCCCAGGCGATAATTGCAGGTAAACGCTTGTTTTACCGTCGGCCTGCCTGCGGCTTTTGGCCAATCCATAATTTTTTGTCATGGGATCAAATACCACCACTGATGCTGCATTAACAGATAGATCAACCCAGCCATCAACCTGATTGCCGCCGCTATTTGTTATAAAATAGCTGTTACCATTTTTATAAGTACGGCGTACAAATTGTAGCCCTTTATCGGTCATTTGTTCCCTGTTTATTCCTGCCGCATCCAGCAACGGAGCAATATCATCTGCCATTAAAAAACGGCCTCTGCCAACTTTGGCAATTTTAACCCCAGTATTTTCAGCAGTAAAATTTAGCCCGGCAAGCAGGTTTTTAAATGCTTTTTCACGTTCCTGTAACCCGGCGTATCCCGGAACACCCGATGGAAGATTTTTATACACTATTATTGTTGCCCCGGCCTTTGCCAGATCCACCATTTTATTAAAGGTTTCGAGCGGGATATATTTATTATCGGGCAAAAGGATAGTTTTATAATTAAGGCCGCCGGTAAGCAAATGGCTGCCGGATGCTTGCACATCCATTATTTGCTTATCCGATATAAAATCAAACGTGTAGCCCTTTTTAAGCATTTCTTCGGTAGATGATTCAAAGCCTGTACCTTTAAAATCGGGCTTCATGGCATCATAATGCTTAAGCAAACCTTTATCGCCAGGTTCAGAAAAACTGTCAAATAACGGATAATAAACCAATACATCATTATCGGGCCTTCCTTGCTGCAAAAACGACTGGCAATTGGTGATATATTGATTTAAGGTCGAAAAATCATTCCAAAACGGATTGGTTTGATTAAAATGCACCGCGGCGTAAAATAACCATCCCGGCCATTGGGCATTTTGTGGTGAGTAACTAATGCCATGATAAAAAATATGGTTTACGCCTCCTACAAAATATTTATCGATAGCCTGTTTAACATCTCCCAGCGACGACAAAAAATGATCATTAAGCCATGTTGCCGACTCGGACGACGCAAGAGGCTTCCCCATTACGTGAGCTGCCGATGTGGCAAATTTAAACCGCAGCACGTCATCGCCCTCTGTTTCGGGAATATCAATAGCAGCATATAGGTCCAGTATATTTGATGGTGAACCGTGTGATTGATTGCGGATTAATGTCCCCTTAGTTTTAGCCCAGTCATGCCATGGTTTGGTAAAATCATCAAGCAACAAGTCGGATATAGTTTGGCGATAGTCGCACAGGATGCGGCTGTTATTTTCCTTACTATCATTACCAAATAAAGCCGGCAAATGATTGCGCAAATCATAACCACGGCGCTTAATAAATTCGTCAAAAAACAGCGGGGTAAAGTTCGATTGCCCGCGAGCATCATCCACTTCGTATGAATCATTGAAATACGCCCTGATGCCGCTTAAATCCTGGCCTTTAAATGCCTGATCAAACCGGGCAAGATAATGATCAAGCGCCGGTTTGGAAAAATGATCGATAACATAACCTTCACCTCCGGGAGCAGCACGCTCAACCATTTTACCATGCCAACCCTGAAAAAGTGCATACAACTTCCATTCGCCCGCGGGTGCTGTCCAGTTAAGTTTGCCGGCCGCATCAACTTTATTGGTAAGGTTCAATGCCTGTCCCTTGCCATCATAGGCCATTAAAACCGTTAAAGGGATCCGTTTCTCAAACCGTACCTGGTCAAGGGCCATCAACTGCAGGTTTTTATTGCTGCTGACGGGTTCAACCAAATCGGTGATCTTTGGAGCCTGTCCATCGGCCCTCACTAAGGGCTGCTGCACAAACACCACAGGTTCGCTCAGCTTTTCGCCGCCTTTAAGATTGTAATTTTTCCAGAACAATTCTTTACTGGCGTCTTCATTAGTAACCCAGGGGCCGCCAAAAGGCCAACCTGTGGCATTGGCCAGGTCAATGCCCATATTCAGCCGCTTTGCCTCCGTTAGCGTATACTTTAACATATCCACCCATTGCGGCGACAGGTATTGTATAAACTCATTTTCGTGCCCTTTTACCCCGTAAATAGGCGTAATCTCTAATCCGCCCAAACCGGCTTTATGGTAGCTTTCCATGTTCCAGGTAAGATCTTTTTTATTTACCGCACTACCTTCCCACCACCAACGGGCCCAGGGCTTAGTTTGTTTGGTAGTTGCAGGCCAGCCAACTTGTGCAGATACTGTTTTGGCGCCCGTTAGCAGTACGAATGCTATAGCTATTTTTAAATTATTTTTAATGAATGACATCTGTTTAAAATTATTGATGCTTGGCAATTTCTACCGCGTAAACGCCTTCGTGACCTTCAAAGTTGGCCCTGAAAATAATCCATTTTTCATCGGGCGAAAAATGCACATTAGGCTCCAGGTGGTAATTATGATGTTTCATGTTTACCAATTTTTCTGATTTAAAATGATCGCCATTGGGCTTAAATAAATAGATCCACATGCCATTGGGTGCTTTGGCTACCTGCCCGGAATTACCTCCATCGCCGGCAAATGTTTGCTCGTCTTTAGTTACATTAAAGTGGATCGACCATTCGTTCCTGTCCATTTGATAAACATGATCTTCTTTTCCTGTTTTCATGTTAATGCCTGCCAGAAAAAATGTTTGCCCTTTGGGTTTCTGCAAATCAAACCACTCGGTATTGCCCAAGGGTGAAAAAAACTCATGACCGGCTATTTCATTTACCATGGTACGTTTGTGCAACAGCTTGTTTTCGCCGGTTTTTATATTGATGTTCCAGATCCGGTCTACCTTTTCCCAGGGGCCTTCATGACAATAGGAAAGGTTGTCAGGATCTGTAGGCGAAAAAAGCAAGTGGTTTGTCCACTCGTTTTCCCGGTGTATTTGTTTCAATGTTTTATGGTTAACATCAAGCACGTATAAGGTATGCTGGATATGCGCGTCATAGATCCGGTTAAAAAAATCATGCTTTTCGGGATATTTCGCAAGTATTTCACGTTCCCGCTCACCGGTAGCTTTAACACAGGCCATATACGTTCCGTCGGCATTTACAGTACCGACCCTGCCTTTAAAATCGGGGGCAAAGGCGTAGATAAATCTTGTTTTATGAGTGTTAACATTTACAGCGAATATGCTGTCGGCACTTTGATAAAAGGCTTCACGCGTTTTGGCACAAACCATCTCTCCGGATACTTTCGCCCTGTTTGTTAGCTGTTCTATTTTCTGCGTTTTTAAATTAACGGTAAATAGTTGCTCTCCCTTATCCGTTTTACCATAAAATACCATCAGATCCCCCTCATTTTTTATTTGGGGAACAAAAGGAGTATTGTTGAAATAAAAACTGCCATTGTCATTTTCACGATTGACTAAGCGGATTACTTTATGACCTGTTTCACTATCGATCCATTGAGCGGGCATAGGTTTGGCGCCTCCTGTTTCTATTACTTCCTGGGCTTTTAGGGTGACTATCCCAGCTTGTAAAACAACAAGCGTTAATACAGCCAGTTTTTTGCTCATTATCATTTTATTAAAATTTATATGTTCCGGCGTTCATACCGTCAATTAATTTCCATCAGGTTTTATAGTGCTGTTTTTAGGACTCGCCGGCAAACTGAACTTTTCTACCGGATCAGGATGTGATGGATCGAAAGGCGGCGTGTCAATAATATACCGCTCAATGCTCAAATGATTGCTTCTGATACCCTCTATAATGCATTTCGCAAGTTCATAAGCACCATAACTGTTAAAGTGTGTGTTGTCGGCCAGATCATTTGGTTGGTTTGGAAACGAGTTTGCAGGATACCAAACAAATGCCTTTTTAGATCCTTCGTTGCCCAATGCTTCATAAAATTTAGCGGACATAGCATTAAGATCAATCAAAGGCACATGCAGTTCTGCAGCAACTTTTCTGGCTGCATCGGGATAATCGCCAAGGGTATTTACTATTTTACTACTATCATTAAAAGCCCGGCGGCTGGTAGAGGTTACGATTACCGGAATGGCTTTTTTCTCGCGCGTTTTATTGATAAATAGCTTAAAACGTTCGTTATATGATTTATAAGCACCATCCTCCGGCCCCTTTTCCTTTTGATCGTTATGGCCGAATTCAATAAACAGATAATCGCCCGGCTTAATTACACTCAGCATTTTATCCAAACGATGACCATTTAAAAAACTACCCAAACTAAGCCCTGATTCTGCATGATCGGCAATGGCTACACCGGGTTTGAAAAACCGGGTGATCATTTGGCCCCAGGAACACCATGGCTCATCATCCTGATCAACTACGGTTGAATTTCCGGCCAGATAAACAGTTACCTGATCGTCTGCCTTTTCTATCTCCAGCGCATCAACACAGGGTTTTGTACCGTTAAATTCAAGGCTAAGCTTATCGTCCCAATCATATTTGCCTAACTCCCGTGGCTTAAGCGCCACTTTGCCACCTGTACTGATTTCCGGCTTACGAATATTTACAACGAAGCTTAGCTTTTTAACTGCGTTATTGGTCTTTACTTTTTCCAGCATCAACCTCCGCGATTCGGCGCGTACCGTAATATCACCGCTGCCTTTGATATCGCCAACCGTTAAAGTAACCTTATAATTACCCTCGGGTACATTTACCGAGAAGTAAAAAGGTTGATCACTGGTCACATACCCGCCGGTAAGTTTCTTTCCGCCATCGCGCGTTACAGATCTTACTTTAGAACCGAAATCAAAGCCATAACCTTTAATGTCGTTAAATACATCATCGGGACTTACTTTCTGATAACCGGCTGCAGCTTTTCCGTTACCAAAATCAAACTTAAAACTGGTTTTCACAACCTGGGCAAAAAGCTGCCCGGGTAAAATGAGCCGCAACGAAACGCAAACAGAACACAGCAAGATCTTGTATGGCAGCTTGATCATTATGGGATAATTTATCTGGTTACCAGCCGGTTTATATGGGCCGAGGTTTATAATAGATAAAGTTAGAGCATGTTTATACCAACAGCGTCCTGCACCATCCTGATTAAAGGCCATCTTATTGTAACAAATTCATCACTTTATTTGCTTTGGTAACTTATTAGGCTTCCTTTGCCTGCTCCTGAAAAAGATCAAGTCTAATTTAATTACCTTTAAGTTTTGCCGGTGGGCGAAACCTGTTTTAATAATGACTATGAAATCTTCACGTTTTTTAGAATACATCTATATTGATTATTATTCATCCACCCCTAAATACATCCAGTTAGCTAACTCGATCATCAAAAGTGTACGTGAAGGGAAATTAATTATCAACGAAACGCTGCCATCCATTAACGAGTTAAACTGCAATTTTGAAATATCACGGGATACTGCTGAAAAAGCTTATAAACACCTGAAATCAATCGGTCTGCTTGGCTCGGTACCCGGTAAAGGTTATTACATCAAAAACACCGAGGCAGGCCAGCAATTTAAAGTGTTTTTGATATTTAATAAGCTAAGCACCCATAAAAAGCTGGTTTATGACGCTATAGTTGATGGTCTTGGACACGAAGCAGCTATCGACTTCTATATATACAATAACGACTTCGAATTTTTTAAAAAACTGCTTCAAAACAACAGTAACGATTACACCCATTATGTGATCCTTCCGCACTTTATGCACGGCGGCGAAAACGTTCACGATATAATCAATATGCTGCCAAAGGACAAACTAATCATACTTGATAAATTAGTACCGGGAATAAAAGGTGATTTTGCCGCGGTGTACGAGAATTTTGAAAAAGACATTTTCCAGGCCCTGGAAGAAGCTCTGCCGCAACTAAGAAATTATCATACTCTAAAGATCATATTTCCTGAATACACTTATTTTCCGGGCGAAATATTGAAAGGTTTTTTCAGCTTCTGCATTCAATATGCGTTTACTTACAAAGTAGTTCATGATGTACAGGGAGAACCTATTAATGAGGGAGATGTATTCATCAACCTGATGGAAAACGACCTTGTGGTTTTGATTGAAAGGATCCTGGCTACGGAATTAAAAATAGGTAAAGATGTCGGCGTGATTTCATACAATGAAACCCCGCTAAAAAAAATCATCCTGAATGGCTTAACTACGATATCAACGGATTTTGAGGAAATGGGAAAAATGACCGCGGACATTATTAAAAATGGATCTACCGGGCGTTATGAGGTGCCCTTTTACCTTACACTCAGGGCTTCGTTATAGCGACTTCCTGATAATTATTTTAAAAGCATTTTTAATAACCGCGGCTTTGTTTTGCAACATTAACTCAGCTGTTTTTCTGCCCATTTCTTCAAAATCACTGGTAATAACGGTAATATCCAATAATTCTTTAAACACGGTTTCATTAAAAGATATGATCCCTATATCTTTTCCTAATTCATACCCACTTGCCCTGGCACCTTTAATCAAATCGGCAAGGTCATTTTCGGTCAATGCAATATAAAGGGTGCTTTTTTTGAGATCGTCTGTTTTAAAAGCGTCTATTACTTCAAACTTTTTGTTTTTCTCTTCACAGAACTGCATTATCCCATCCTTAATTTCGGGCGGATGGTGGCGGTCTGCGGGATATATGATAATTAATTTTTTGTATTTGGCAATCAGATCGGTGACCACATTTAATGCGCCGTAGATATCGTTGCGAAAATCCTGGAATACAGCTGACTGCCTGGTTAATTTGGGCAAATCTTTATCCAGCAATATCAACTGATCAACCGGGATCTTCTTTAAAATAGTTAAATATTCCTGCTCGTTACTATAATCAAAAAAATGCGGCATTACCACATAATAATGGTAATTGCCCAAATTAGCATCTATACTTTCCTCGAGCAAAGCGGGATTATAATGATGAATATAAAGATCAACCCTGGCTTTATCGCCTAAAGTGCGTACGATGGTATCGTAAACGGTTTTCTTATAAGAGCTTAACTTATTAAACAACAAAAGTACCTTGATCCTCACATCGGGCTTACCTACTACAAAATAACCCTTTCCGGAAACCGAACGGATATAGCCATTGCTCTTAAGTATCGTGTAAGCCTTTTCAATGGTGTCCCTTGCTACACCGTGTTGTTTGCTGTATGTATTTATTGACAGCAGCTTTTCATTTTTCCGGTAAACGCCTTTGTCAATATTCTTACTGATAGATCCGACAATTTGCTGTACGAGGGATTTCACCCCGTAATTAGCTCTTTGCTTTGTTTGCATTATGCTTGTTTAATTGGTTTACAACGGCGATTTAAACATAGTTTAAATTTGTCAAAGCCATCACAAGCAATGAAAATATAAAATATGTTATTAAAATTAAAATATTGGGGTATAGAGCAGCACTGGTATGTTGCTTTTTATCAGATACTTAAGGCTTCACCGCTATAAATTTATGTTTAACAAGGCCATTTTAATAATATAAGCGTCGCGCCTGAATGATAAAACTACCTGACAGGTACAAAAAGCACTGCGTCAGCCACAATTACGCCATCCGCGTTTTTATTGGAAATTTCTACATATGCCTTATTTTCTCCTGAAAAGTTATATAGCCCCAGTGGAAGCCACTCACCTGAAGTTTGACCTTCTACCTGCAAATCAGACTGGTTGATTATCTTTTCTGTGGCCTTATCACCATCGTAAATAGTAATGTAAGTTTTTGTTGCCGGATTCATAACCTTAGGAAAATAGGTATAAACATGGTAAGCACCTTTTTTTAATTTTTCCGGAATAAACCTTACCGATTTTGCAGTTTCTGCTTTTGAATTATCAGTGAGATAGGTTGGCCCATAGCCGCCTGATTTTTCAGTTTTCCAATCGCCTGTTACGTGACTGTCCTCATTGTCAACCAGTACTTCGGGCATACTTCCGTCTGCAAGAGGGTCTGCCCTGAGCAAGCTTTGTACTTCTTTTACATTAACCTGCTGTATTGCTATTTTTTTATCAATAGCCTGGCATGCCGCCACAGCCGAAGATTGGCCTAATACCATAAATACCGGCTCCATCCTGATTGATCCGTAAGCTATATGACTTGCAGATAAGCAAACCGGGACAAATAAATTAGCGGCTTCCTTTTGCTTTGGGACTATTGCCCTGTATGAAACAGCGTATGGCGCAAAACCATGTACCTGAACATCCCCCTCATTTTTCACTATGCCATTAACTACCAACCTTTCGCAATTATGCGAATCCATACCATATGCGGCCATTCCTACTCCATCTTCTACCTGTTCTTTTCCCTGACAATGATGCTGGGTCATAACCAGTTCACCAATCATTCGTCGGGCTTCCCTGATATAAAGCTGTGGTGTCCAGTTCCCATTATCCGTATATTCATCTTTGGGATACCCCCATTGTTTCATTTCGTCCCTGATATTTCCGGGTATGCGGGTGTCATTGCCGATAAAATAAAAGAAGCCTTTGGTATAATCTTCATGCTCCTTCCATATTTGGGCCCTTGTATTATAATCAGCCTCCGGATATTCCCAGTCCATCCCGATCATATCCGTAGAGAAACCTCCGTTATTATTGATATCCGTTTTGCCATTAGGCATTTTACTTATAATAAAGACGTCGAAAATTGATTTCCAAGGCTGTTTCTCTTTTAAACGGATCAGTAACTCATACTTTTTAGGATCATAATTTTCGGGTTTTGAAATTGAGATCCGGTTTTCGGGCACATTGGTTAACGTGATACGAAAATTGTATGCCTGCACTTTTTTATCTCCCGCTCCATTTGTTTGTAATACTTCCTTACTTATACCCCACAATAAACCGCTTTTCGCATCGCCCGGTACTTTATAGGGGTCAATGCTATCCGGAAACTGGTGTTTATCCAGCAACTCCACTCCGTTTATAGTTTCATCATACTGGCTGTTAGCTTCTCTTCCTACAGTATAAGAAACACCTGAGCGGGCCATCAGGTCCCCTTCATAAGTACAATCAATAAATACCTTAGCTCGAATAGTTTTATTGGTAGCAGCCGAGGGTTTATAGCTGTTCTCTACTGTAATTTCCTTTAGCTGATTTCCTTCCTTTTTCACTTTTATAAGCCTGCTCCCGAATAAAACAGGAAAACCTGCCCGTTTTACGTAATCATTAAAAATGCCCTCTGCTACCTTTGGCTCAAATATCCATTGTTCAAATTTTCCATAATGCGTACCTATACGGCGATAAAAATCCCGTGCTAAACCCGTCACCACATATTTGTTCCCAATATCTGTATAGCCAAGGCCTCCTGAACTCATGCCACCTAAATGCTTTCCCGGCTCTATCAATATCACCGTTTTCCCCATCTTTTTTGCCGTATAAGCAGCAATTACCCCTGCGGAAGTTCCGCCATATACGCAAACATCGGTGGTGATTAATTTGCTGCTTTGAGCATTAACCGAAGCCCCGGTAAAAAAACAGACCATTATGATTGCAAGGATGAACACTTTAATATTTTTCATAATTGCTTATTAAACATTTCAAATTTTCGGAAAAAGATATACCGGCAAATCTTAAGGGATAGGTAGTTAAGACTTGTAAATTTTAATTATTTAATTTTAAGCTTAATATCCGACAAATTTCAAAAAATATATAAATGTTTTCAGATTAGGCCAGGAGGCCTGAATAATGGAGTATCTGTTTCGGAGATCTACTGCGATCAGTTGCCGATTCTGCGCTGGTAACTCAGTTGGACTGGTAGTGTATACGAAATACTCCTCGGATGCATATTTATCGATCATCCAATAGTTAGGGTCATCGGGGATATTTGATGAACAGGCTGGCATTATGCCTGCAGTGGAAAAGCCTCAGCAATGCTTCGGCAAATAATAAAATAAGTACGGGAATGCTGAATTTGAGTACCCCTAAACCATCTTAATTATTGCGGGAGCGTTGCTGAGGCTTCATATATTTATTTGGCAGCGGCATTTACTTCCGGAAACCAAACGGTCATTTCGCCTTTACCACGGTTTGCCCATGAATAATAAGGAATGGCCGTAAGCTCTACCTTTTTAGCAGCTTCACCTTTTGTTTTACTTAGGATCTCTCCTTTTAAAACAGTTACGCCATTTAACAGGTTGGGTTCGGCTACAGGTTTAAAAGTCGCATTTGCAGGGATTGCTAAATGGCTCACCGTTCCGCCGTTATCTTTCCACTCGGCGCAGTATATGATCGGGCCGCGTTGCAGGGCTGTTTTACCTTTATCATCAACCAATGCTTTATTGGCAATAACCTTTTTAACTTCCATCGGCAGGTTTAATTGGATGTTATCCCCTTTTTTCCATTGCCTGTTAATTACAGCGTAGCCGTTTTCAACTTTATAAGCAACCGCTTTGCCGTTTAGTTTCAGGCTGATTTTTGCGGCCGATTTATTCTGGAAAGTATACAAATCAAACGGGATCGCCTCTGCCCTTGCCCAGCCCGGGATCCGGATGTGCATAGCAAAATTAGTTGGCGCCTCCGGTGTTACGGCAAACGACAGGGCACCATTCCATGGGTAATTATTGCTTTGAACAATGCTTATTTTTTTATTACCTACCTCCATATTGGCTGCACCGGCAATAAACAGGTTTACAAATACACTATTATTCTTTTGGGCATACATATAGCCTGACAGTGAGGGCAGAAAACGCGCCATATTGGTTGGGCAGCATGAGCATTCAAACCAGCCAGAACGCTCGGGCTCAAGCTCATGATGTGTAACCCCATTGGTTACCTGCATGGCATTGGTGTAGAAGAATGTCTTGCCATCCAGCCCAACACCCGAAATTAACCCGTTGTATAAAACCTTTTCCATCACATCAATATATTTCGACTCGCCGTGCAGCAGAAACATCCTCTGGTTCCAGAACACATCGCCTATTGCTGCACAGGTTTCATTATAAGCGGTAGTATTTGGCAGCTCATAATCGGCTCCAAAACGTTCACCGCCCGGTACTGCTCCGATGCCACCCTGCACGTAGATCTTTTTGCCAACCATGTTGTTCCAGATCTTATCAATGGCGGTAATGTATTCCTTATCGCCGGTTAAAGCGGCAACATCGGCCATGCCCGAGTACAGGTACATTGCCCTTACGGCGTGGCCTTCGGCATCTTCCTGGGCTATAACAGGTTCATTATCCTGCCAGTACATACCGTTCTTCCATTCGTCGGTACTGGTTTTATCATAGGCGCGGTGTCCCCTTTCGTCAATAAAAAATTTAGCAAGGTCGAGATATTCTTTTTTACCGGTGATGCGGTACAGGCGTACCAGGCCCATCTCCACAATCTCATGGCCGGGCGCTACATGTCTTTTACCCGGCCCGAAAGTTTTAACCAGCAGATCGGCATTCTTAAGGGCGATATCTAAAAAATTGCGCTTGTTGGTAGCCAGGTAATGTGCGGCCGCAGCTTCAAACATATGGCCGGAGTTATACAGCTCGTGGCTCAGTTCGTTCTCTTTTACCCAACGCTCCGGGCCCGACCATGCGTGCGGATGCAATGGGTCAATAGTACGGGCAGTATAAAGATATCCGTCCGGCTCCTGCGCTTTCCCTACTATCGTAATCAATGAATCGACATAGGCATCCAGCTTTGCATCCGGATGAACAGCCATAGAGTAAGATGCGCCTTCAATGGTTTTATAAATATCCGTATCATCAAAAGGAAACTTAGTACAAAACTTACCACTGCGGGCGGCCGCCATTTCAAAATTTTTAACCCTACCGGTATTCTCGCACCGGGCAAATGATGCCGGGATGGTGACCGTACGATTGGTTTCAATACGCGAGGTCCAAAACTGATCATTAAGCTTTACATTGGTAAATGATACCGGCTTAATGGGGTAATCTTTAGTTTGCGCGTAAGCAACGCCGCAATAAAATGATAATGCAATAAGTAATCTTTTTTTCATCCTGATGATATATTAGTTCAAAAGCAGTAGCGGCCAACCCGCCATCCCGCGCTTTATTTATTGTTGTTAGTAACCTATACGCTGCTTTAAGTTAGAATTTGTAACAACTTCTTGCCTTACCCGCGACGGCCTTCAGTTGTGAATTCCCAGCTAAGCTCATCCAAAAATCTTCCGTATCCGGCATCGCGCATTCACAGAATTATAAGCGTATAAAATACATTTAATTGAATGAGGTAAAATTAATCGATTCAGATTGTTGTTTACGTTTATAACATCCTAAGCAGTAATCTTGCCAGGAAGTAATTATTTTAGGCTATAACGGCGACAAGATAAGAAATAATTTATATCGAAAAATAGAAATTAAAAAATTAATTGTATTTATAACACTAATAAATATATACAGATTAGCGATTTCGATAAAGCGTTTGGGCAGGTTTAAGCTACCAGGATTTTTGCTTAAACGAGAAGCCGTTTCAATAACTGAAGATTTTCCAGTGCTGCCCCGGCGGTATTGTTGAAGTAAACGTAAACTGTTTTGCCTTCCTGCTGCAATTCATTGATATAAGATGCATATTCAGAAAGAAAACTTTCACTGTAACTTCCTTTATAATTGCCTGATGGGCCATGAAAGCGCAGGTAAACTAATTCATCGGCGGTGATTTCCATAGGCGTGGCCGATTTGGGCATATCCTGCAGTACCATTGCTGCCTGGTACCAGTTTAAAAGTTCAAAAACTTCATCCCTGTACCAGGACGGGTGACGAAATTCGATGGCCATAGGCCAGTTATAAGGTTTAAGAGCCTCCAGCAATTCCGTTAGTTGAGGAAGAGCGCCCGCCTGCAGGCCGGGCGGAAACTGAACAAGCAGGCAACCCCGCTCAGTTTCCGGCAAATGGATAGCCTGCATAAAACGGGTAACATCTTCCTCATTGAAAAACAAGCTTTTTTGGTGTGTGATCCCCTGCCACAGCTTGAAAGTGAAACGAAACCCCTCGGTTACTTCCGTTGCCCACCGGGCTACGGTTTTTGCTTGCGGGGTTTTATAAAAAGAGCTGTTGATCTCGATGCTGTTTTCACGCAAAGCATAGTAACCCAACCGCGACAAATGGCTGTATTCAGGGGGAAAATCCCGCCTGGGCCTGTCGATCTGTAAGCCGCTGGTACCTCCAAAAAAAGTTCCTTTCATAGATCAAGTATGATATACCAATGATTGTCATCGTCAAGGGCATAGGCCAGGCCGTCACTCATTTCATAAACGTCACGACCATATTTTTGACTAAAGTAGATTTTCTCATCACGGATAATAGTACCGTTATTTTCCACACGCAGAAAAAAAAGCAGTGCGCCTATATTCGGTGCAACATCTTTAAGATGCCCGGCCTCCCCCTCTTTTACAAATGCCGAACTCATGCCTGTTTCAGTTTGGCTTCCATGCTTTGGGTAGTGTGCGGAACAGCAAGCAGGCGTTCCCTTGGTATCAGTTTACCGGTAGAACGGCAAATGCCATAAGTCCTGTTTTCAATACGCATCAGCGCGGCTTCAAGCTGCTCGATAAATTTTTTCTGGCGGGCAGCCAACTGATTGATCTGTTCCTTTTCAAAAGTTGCCGAACCATCTTCAAGCGTCTTGCCCGCAATTGCGGCATCGTCCCCGTTAGTATTTGAAGCGCTGAGCGTACCCACCAGTTCCTGCAGCTCTTCGCGTGCCACGCCAATCTTTTCTTTGATCAATGTTCTGAATTCATTTAATTCGGTATCACTGTACCGTGTTTTAGTAGTTTCTTGTTGCATGATTGGCTTAACAAACATCTGCATAAATAGTTGGCATAAATGTGATAAGCCATACAAACCTGTTCAAATCATTCGTTCCCAATCGTTTGGATAACCCTTAACAGCACGTCCCCGCGAAAAGTTGATTATATCGGCTACGCCCTCTCATAATTTAATTAAATAATTAAAAATATTCCTCAAAAGAAACCATTACGCATTTGCACTGTATTTAATGATACAAAATCTATGCAATGACATTAATCAATTTCAAACGAGATGGTACCAGGAATAGCCCCTGGCAGTCTCTCAGCAGTTCGGCAGCCAGGGTTAAGCCTGAAGATAAAATATATGATTGCCTCATTGTTGGCGCCGGAATTACCGGTATGACGGCAGCGCTGTTATTACAAAAAGCAGGCAAGGTTACCATTATTACAGAAGCGCATAATACCGGTTTTGGCACAACCGGCGGCACCAGCGCGCATATCAATACTTTTGCCGATACTACTTACAGTGAAGCTGAAAGCGCCTTTGGCGAGGCGGGCGCCCAGGGTTTTGCAGATGCGATCAATGAGGGGTTCGAACTGATTAAAACCAATATCGATATCTATGGCATCAAATGCGATTATGAACCAAAAACCGGTTACCTGTATGCCGAAAATGAAGATGAAGTCAAAATACTGGATGACATATACCAGGGCGCAACCAAAGTTGGTGTTCCTGTAAAATATACAGACGAAGTACCGACACCTGTTCCTTTTCAAAAAGCTTTGGCTTTCGATGGCCAGGCACAATTTCACCCCATAAAATATTTAAAAGGATTACAAAAGGCTTATTTGGAAGCCGGCGGCATGTTATTAGAAAATACGCTTGTTGGAAAAATAGTCACTGAAGATGAAATACATATCGTGCAGGCCGGTGAAAATAAGATCCGGGCAAAAAATATGATCTATGCCACTCACATGCCGCCGAATGTAAATGTACTCAATTTCGAGTGCGCACCTTACCGCAGTTACGTATTGGCCGTTAAACTCCATAGCGGAAAATATCCTGACGGGCTTATTTATGACTGCCAGGAACCTTACCATTATGTGCGGACACATGTAATAGACGGGCAGGAATTATTATTGATTGGCGGGCTGGATCATAAAACAGGGCACGAGAAGCCGCAGAAAGCTTTTGGCGATCTTGAACAATATGCACGTAAATATTATCAGGTGTCATCGGTGAAATACCGGTGGTCAAGCCAGTATTATGTACCCGTAGATGGCCTTCCTTATATCGGCCGGATGCCTTTGGCTGCTAATGGTATTTATTGCGCAACCGGTTATAATGGCAACGGCATGATGCTCGGAAGCGTTGCCGCCCAAATCCTTGCCGACCTGGTAAGTGGCAAAGGCAGCAAATATGCAAAACTGTTTAATCCGGGTAGAATAAAACCGATAGACGGGTTTAGCGAATTTGTAAAAGAAAACGCCGATGTAGCCTACCACTTTGTAGCTGACCGTTTGAATATTAAAAGCACCGACTCGCTGAACAGGTTAAAACCTGGTACCGGCAAAGTGGTGGAAGTAGATGGAAACAAAATCGCCGCTTACCGCGATGACGACGGCACCATACATGCCCTGAATCCCGTATGTACTCACGCCGCCTGCGTTGTTAGTTGGAACAGCGAAGAAAAGAGTTGGGACTGCCCTTGCCATGGCGCGCGCTACGATATTGATGGCAATGTATTAACCGGGCCCGCAACCAGGGGGCTTACCAGGATAAGCGATGATGAAAACTAAAGAAATCTTTATTTCGGGAGTCACCGGCACTACCTTCATGACGCTGTTCAGCTATCTTGTATCGCTGGCCGACGGTGAAAACTTCAGCGAACCAGAGCGCCTTGGGCAGCTAACCGGTCGCCTGATCCCTAAATTAGATAAACAACAAAGCCAGGCTTTGGGCTGGTTGGGGCATTATAGCGTAGGCCTGCTGTTTACGCTCGTTTATGTAGAACTATGGCACCGTGGTAAATTAAAACCCGACCTCAAAACAAATCTTTGGCTGGGTGGGCTAAGCGGGCTGTTAGCTGTAGCTGTTTGGAAAACGACCTTTAAAATGCACCCGTTGCCTCCATTCCTCAACTTTAAAAAATATTATCTGCAACTGGTACCCGCACATATTGTGTTCGCGGTTTTCGCCGGCATTGGTTATCACATCTTGCAAAAAACAACAAGTTATGCTACAAATAATTAATAACCTTCCGCAGCATGTGGCAGGGATTTATGCCAGCGGCGAAGTAACCCGTAACGATATGGAGACCGTACTGATACCCAAGATAGAGGAACTCAAAAACCGCCAGGGTGAAATCAACTATTTATTGGTATTGGGAACAGGCGTGCAGAATTTCACGCTGGCGGCCTGGTGGGACGACCTCAAACTTGGGCTAACGAACTTTACCAACTGGCACCGCATTGCGGTAGTAACCGACCAGAAAGGTGTGGAATGGTTTACGGACCTCTTCCGGTTTATGATACCGGGCAAGTCGCGCGGTTTTTCACCCGATCAATTGGAAGAGGCCAAAGCCTGGGTTAGCGGGGAAGAGATATGAAAGACCTGGCACAACGCTTTCCCGAAAACCCTTTGCTGCTGCCAAAAGATCTTGCTCCCAGCCGCGAGGGTTTACAAATTATCAGCCTGCTTAATCCCGGCGTTTTTAGCTACGGCGGTAAAACCTGGCTTATTGTAAGGGTAGCCGAAGGTGTTATGCAGGAGGAAGGAGTTTTATTTTTTCCTGCCCTGGATGCCACGGGCAATACCGAAATCATTAAAGTGCCGCTTAACGACCCCGACCTGATCGCCACCGACGCCCGGGTCATTAACTACAAGGGCCTGGATTATCTCACCACAGTTTCACATTTGCGTTTACTGGCCAGTGACGACGGGATCCGTTTTACTGAGCAGGAAGGTTATCCACCCTTATTCGGAAAGGGATACCTGGAACGTTTTGGTATAGAGGATTGCCGGGTTACGCAGATAAATGACACTTATTACCTCACCTATACCGCCGTATCAGACAGCGGCGTAGGCGTGGGCCTGCTAACAACCACCAATTGGCGGCATTTTGAAAGCGGCGGAATGATCCTGCCGCCACATAATAAGGATTGTGCAATTTTTGAAAAAAAGATCGAAGGAAAATACTACTGCTTGCACCGGCCAAGCAGCAAAGAAATTGGCGGCAACTATATCTGGCTGGCAGAGTCATCAGACAGCCGGCAATGGGGCAATCATCAATGCCTGATAAAAACCCGGCCCGGAATGTGGGACAGCGGCCGCGTTGGCGCCGGCGCGGCACCTATCCGTACGGAACGTGGCTGGCTGGAGATATATCATGGTGCCAATGCCGAGCACCGTTATTGCCTTGGGGCTTTCTTAATGGATATTAACAATCCGTCAAAAGTTATCGCCCGAAGTGGTGACCCGATCATGGTGCCAACCGAGGCTTATGAACTTAGCGGCTTTTTCGGTTACGTTGTTTTCACTAATGGCCATATTGCCAATGGCGACCGTTTAACCATCTATTATGGTGCAGCCGATGAGTTTGTTTGCGGTGCACATTTCTCTATCAGTGCCATCCTCCAAACCTTAATTTATTATTAAAATAATAAATTACAACAAAACAAAACCGTATTTCCGGAGGTTTTTATAGAGTCTGTAATCGACAGGCCTGGATCAAGTAATCATGGCAGAAAATAAGATTAAAGAATGTAGTAAACTGATAGCTCAACAGGGGATGACCATTGCTTTTGCCGAAAGCGCTACGGCCGGCTGGCTTTGTTCGGAGTTTGCACTTACCGACGAATCCGGCCAGGTGCTCAAGGGCGGGATCGCCTGCTATAATGCCGATCTCAAAGTATCCCTGTTAGGAGTACCGAAGGGATTGATTGATCAGTTTACACCAGAGTCGATGGAGGTGACGAGGGAAATGGCATACCGCCTGGCACATCTTATCCCATCCGACATACAGGTAACCGTTACCGGGCTCACTACACCCGGTGGCAGCGAAACCCCGGAAAAACCGGTTGGAACTATGTTTGTTTATGCGCTGATCCATGACAGGCACCTCAGTTTTCGAAAAGTATTTCAGGGATCATGCGAAGAAATTATTCAGCAAACCATCCAGGCTACCGCGGAGATGCTGATCAGGGGGCTAACTCAATTTAATTATCATCAACATATATCTACTATGGCAACAAAAAACAACAAAAAGACCGCAGCAGCGGCCAGTCGCAGTCCGGAAGCCGAGAGCGTGCTGAAAGAACTATTCATCGACGAGATCAAGGACCTTTATTGGGCCGAGAAGCATTTGGCCACCGCTCTGCCCAAATTGATCAAGGGAGCTACCTCAGAAGATCTGAAGCAAACCATCACCACCCACCTGGAAGAAACCAAAAACCATGTAACGCGACTGGAAAGCGTATTCGAATCTATTGGTGAGAAAGCTTCGGCTAAAAAATGCCTGGCCATGGAAGGTTTGCTGAATGAAGCGACAGAATTGCTGTCAGATACCGACAAAGGTACCGAAGTACGCGACGTAGCGATCATTTCAGCGGCACAGAAAGTGGAGCATTATGAAATCGCGTCATACGGCACCTTGCGCACGCTGGCCGGTACATTAGGCTATAGCGAAGCGCAAAGCCTGCTTGAGGAAACCCTGGCCGAGGAGAAAAATGCCGATGCACTGTTAACCCAGGTAGCTGAAAACTATGTAAATGAAGCCGCAGCAGCGGAAACAGAATAAAACAAACCGATTGTTAGGGCGGCTTTCGCCGCCCTATTTATTAACCTTTTATTTTAGTGCTTAACCGAAAATTGCAGCAGGGACTTTGCGTTGGGAATAGCTGCCACTGCCGCGTCATTGTTAAAATAACACCATGCTTCCCGGACTTCCGGTTTTGAATTAATCTCATCGGCAAATTTCCGTAATTGAGCATCACTATAAGATGAGCGGTATAAATCCGGAACACCGTGAAAACGATAATACACCACAGGGCCGGTTACAACAGGCTCATCCGGCAGTTCGGGATGGCTCATACCGCAAAAAGAAACACCACGCTCCCTAAGCCGTGAATAAACATCTTCCTGCCACCAGCCCGGATGCCTGAATTCCAATACATTACTAAAGTTGGGATCCAATTGCGCCAACACGCGTGCCAAACGTTCTTCATCATAATGAAAACGCGGCGGGAACTGGAACAATACAGGCCCTAACTTTTCCTGTAAACCATCGCGAATGGTATCATAAAAACTCGTGATCATATCCACGGTTCCGTGAAACTGCTTAAAATGGGTAATAGCCTTGGGGGCTTTCACCGCGAAGCGAAACTCAGCCGGCGCTTTTTCATACCAGGTACGCAGCATGGATAATTGCGGAAAACGGTAAAAGGTCACATTTAATTCCAGGGTACGGAATTGCCCGGCGTAAAACTCAAACCAGCGTTTTTGCGCCAACCCTTCCGGGTAAAAAGTATTTTTCCAGTGACGATAGTAAAACCCTGAACATCCTATATGCCAATCCATACATATCATTTTTTAATGGCGCTGATATCGCCATTCCGTTCCATATACACCTTGTCTATCTTTTCTAAATCTTCAGTAAGTGCAGATTTGCGTACACCCTGCATCACATCTTCACGGCAAACCAGTGCCCGTTTCATCCGGTCTTCATCAAACCGGCCGCCACGAAAAAGCGGGATCTTCTCCCCTTCTACCCAACTAACTAAAGGACTGTTACGTGCAATAAGCCAGCCCAGCAGCCGGTGTAGCAGAACGATCACAAAGCAGCAAACAATAACCGGCACAAAAGCCGAGGCGCCAACCACCGCCCTGCTCATAACAGCCCCAAGCGAAATACTGACGATATTATCCAACGGGGTACGCAACCCAAAAGACCGGCGCCCCGAAATGCGGATCAGTATAAGCGCGATAAAAAAGATAACAACGCCGCGGCTGCTCATTTGCAGCGCATTCAGGTCCTTCCCCTCTCCAAAAACGGTGATCAATAACTTTTCCATAACTCAATTTTTTAAAAGCCCGCTGCAGACAACTCCGGGTTTGACGTTTTGGGCCGAACGATGCCTTACCACCAGCCAAATGCCCGCTGCAACAAACCCGATGATGATCAAAAATCTTATTTTGCTTATCATAATCTCAATAATTGATGAGCCGGTTCCAGGCATTAGGTTACCCTGAATTCTTATTATTCCTGGTATAACGTTTTGATTTATTTTGTTGATTTACCCGCGCGGCATCAATAGAATGTGTTTTGGTAAGGTCACTTTCTTTTTGTGCCAGTTCGGACAAACGGATGTAAAATTTGTACAGGTGATCCAGCTCCTCTTCACTCAGGTCCTCAATATTAACCATCCTGTTACTGGTACCTTCATGAGAGGCCAGCAATTCATTCAGTTTTAAATGGACAGCTTTAGAATCCTTGTTCTGCGCCTTCTGGATAAGGAAAACCATTAAAAAAGTAACGATGGTTGTGCCGGTATTGATAATAAGCTGCCAGGTTTCCGAGTAGTGAAATACCGGCCCGGTAACAGCCCATAGCACTATGGTGGACGCAGCTATAATAAAAGCGGCCGAACTGCCCGTTGCTGCGGTGGCCCAGTTAGAGAACCGCTCAAAGTAATTGATTTTCTTTTTCATGTTATTTCCAGCTAATAGTGATTTCGGCATTGCCGGGTATTAAATATTCAAAGTGGCCGCCTTTAATTTTTTTTCCGTCGATAGGCTTCTGATTAACACGCACTTCTACCCCTGGTAATTTACCATGACCGCTCTTAACCACCATCAGGCGGCAGTCGATGCGATTATCGCCCGCCATGCGGACATGAAGATAATCTTGCTTCCTGGCGGCAAAGCGGTAAACAGGGTAATCAGTGAAGATCATGAAAGGCTGATCGGGTATTCGGATATAGTGGCGCGGCAGGATCCCGAAAGCGTTGCCTGCCCCATATACTTCCTGGCCTACCTGCCCTGATTTTTCCCAGCCATCGTGTAAATCCTCAAGCGCGATCCACAGGTTCGGATCAACCTCGCCTATCTTGGGCTTTTCCTGGAGCATTTCTTTTGGAAGCATTGTTGGGTAATAATAAGCGGCACGGTCTACAAGGTAACGGACATATTCGGTTATCAGGAGGCGTACTGATGGTAAAATCTCAATATCTTGGGCGTGGCGGAGGTAGTCATGCAGCGCGCAGAACACTTCCTGCTCTTCGTATACTGCCGTATAAGGAGCATCATTAAGCGGGAACAATGCAAAAAATGTCGGAAAGTTTTTCCCATAGCCATAATCACAGTCCCAAAGCTTCACGTTGTTAAATACACCGGCCAGGCACAGATAACTAAGCTCGCGGTAAATTTCTTTTTTGGTGATTTTATATAAGCGCAGCATTGCACCAGCTGAAAAGGCTGTATTGTTGGCCTGGTAAAACAGGTCGAAACCCTGTCCGCGCAAATGCATAGCAGCTTTTTCCGCTTCGGTTAAATACCGTTTTTCGCCCGTAAGCTCCCAGGCCTGCAGCATGACATGGGCAAATAAACCCGGCACATCCTTTTCACCTCCTTTGCCTGGCTGCGTTTCGGCTTTCACTATTTCAAGGGTATCTACTTTATAAAAAACCGGCCATTTGTACTTAAAATGATGCGCCACCCGTATCGAAAATTCCAAAGAATCCAAAAACAGCTTCCTGGCAACCTTATCGCCCTTCAGCGCAAGGCGAGACAGGTTTAACAAAGGATGGTGCAGGTACCAGGAATCCATAACCAGTGGTTGTTTTTGCTCCTCCTCACCTTCCAGCGTATCGGCTGCTTTTGGGTGCCAGCGCATTATGGTGCCGTATTTTTCACTATAAAATGATGGCAAGCCGGCTTTAACTTTTTTCATTACTTCCAGTTCCGCGCCGCTCCATTCCACATAATCAAGTAAAGGAAGCAGTACCGCCAGTTGCACCATGATTTCGGGAGGAGTGACATAGTCTGATACATAGGCGTTAAAATAATGATGACCATCAAGTTGTACCCAGCAGCCCGGGCTGTCTATCAGGTCCTTTAGCCCTTTGCCAAGTATGTCGGGCCAATGGGTATAATTGGTTGCCGGTTTGGGTAAAGCCAGGTAAACTTCAGCCAGCAGGTTGAGATATTGCCGAACCATAGCCGCCTCATCAGCAGGCACTTCTTCCGAAAAAACAATAAAGGCATCACTCAAAGTATAGCTTTTACCTGCTGCCAGCGGTTTATTTTTAATAGTTGGCGGCAGGGCAAAGCCAATTTCAGGCCATTCGCCGCCTACACTGTCCGCCGCGGAGGTTTCGGTTTGCTGGTTGTAACCGGCCAACGCGGTTAAGTTTTGCAGGTATAATACTGAACCAGCTTTTGGCCGGTTCATGCTAAAATAGAGCTGTCCCGAACGTGTACCCACCTGCCTGGTATGTATTTCTCCTTCGGCCCTGCTTTCACCTCCCCCGGAACCAAGCGGCACAATGTCGCGCGGCCAGTAAGGGAACAATAAGGTGGAGGCCAGCGTTAGCCTGGTGGTATGATGAAGTACGGGCCGGTCTTCTGTGGGTAACGTCAAAATAACTTCATAGTCGCCCAACTGCGAGCCAATCTTCAACCGCACATCGTTTTTCCTTTCTTTTAGTACGATCTGTAACCGGTCGTTTGGTGAATAAGCCAGCCGGAAAGCGATCTGATTGTCAGTTGGCCATCCGGCCACCAGCCAGCAGCTGTCGCCAAGGTCATATATTTTAAAATCATAGCTGCCTGCTGTGGTTTTATATACCGGAATAAGGTCAGGCAAGTGCAGGGCGGCTTTGGTATTCCAAAACCAGGGTGATGCGTTCATAGGTTTAAATCGGTTAACAATTAAAAAAATCGCTGAAAAAATATCTTTTAAATGATAATTAAAACATCGCTTGCTGTTTTAAGTTTTAATTATAAAACTATCAGTCTATGAAAAAGTTAATTACACCACTATTCTTAAGCCTTTGCCTGTTATTGAGCAGTTGTGATGCCGTTGTCGGTATTTTTAAAGCCGGTGCTGCCGTGGGCATTTTCGCGGTAATCGTCGTTATCGCGGTCATCATCTGGGTTATCTCATTGTTTCGCGGCCGCAGCAATTAACAGGCAGATCATGGAAAAAGAGCTGCAGAATTTCAAGATCGCCCGTTTC
Source organism: Mucilaginibacter sp. SJ (assembly GCF_028993635.1). Lineage (NCBI taxonomy): Bacteria > Pseudomonadati > Bacteroidota > Sphingobacteriia > Sphingobacteriales > Sphingobacteriaceae > Mucilaginibacter > Mucilaginibacter sp. SJ. Next base: position 182,020 of record NZ_CP118631.1, on the reverse strand, counting down.
GCGCTTAATGCCCGCTATGACGACATCGGTGAAGCCTCCGTCGAACAACTGAAACGCCATCTGCTTGACGCTTTGGGCTCGCTGATCCACGCTGGTAACAAACCTGCCATCCAAAAATTATTGAGGCAATTGCAGGTTATGGGCGAAGGCGGCAAATGCAAAGTGCCGCTTATTGAAAACTTACCCTATGACCGGGCGGCACAATTGTATACAGCGCTTATCCGTTACCCGGATTTTATGGATAATTTTATGGGCAAAGAAGCTACCTGCCATCCCAGTGATAATATAGGCCCGCTGCTGGCAGTAGCGCAGTTTGGGCCGATATCAGGTAAGGATTTCCTTGCTGCCATGGCCGTGGCTTACCAGATAGAATGCCGCCTCGTACTGGAAATCCCGGTCATGAAAGAAGGTATCGACCATACCTTGCTTTTAGGCTACTCGATGACAGCCGGAATTGCCCGCCTGTTAAACCTAACTGAAGAACAAACAGCTCATGCACTGGGCATTACCGGCACTTCAATAAGCCCGATGGTAAGCAGCCGGGCATCATATACCTATGAGTGGAAGGGGTTTGCATCTTCCCTGGATGCGCTGAACTGCGTTAACATCTGTTTCCTGGCCCGGGAAGGGATGACCGGCCCGGTGGCCATTTTTGAAGGCCCCAAGGGCTTTGATGATGTGTTTGGCATGAAGCTGGATTATGATTGGGATAGTGAGACCTTTGAACTGCTACCACGCTGCGTATTGAAGAAATATAATGTAGAAGTACATGCACAGGCCACACTGGAAGCCCTTGACGAGCTGCGCAAACAACAGCAGGTTAATCCGGAAGAGATTGAAAACGTTGAGCTGACCACCTTTTTAACTGCATATCACATTATAGGATCCGGTGCTTACGGCAACCGGCAAATTGTGGAAACGAAGGAACAGGCTGATCACAGTTTATTTTATGCTGCCGCAGTGCTCCTGCTCGATGGCGAAGTTTATCCCGAACAATATGAGCCGGAAAGAATTAAAAATAACGATGTACAGCGATTGCTAAAGAAAGTGAAAGTAAGTACGGGTTTCCCGCTGCATCAACCGCTGATAGTTGCCGGTATCCTTGATCCTTATACCGTTGCTTATCCTAATAAAATGAAAACCAAGGTGGAGATCGGCCTGAAAAACGGCCAAACCTTAACCAGGGAACAGGAAGATTACCATGGCTTTTTTACCCGTCCGTTTACATGGGATGATACGATTGAAAAATTTCGGCGGCTGAGCAACAATATTGTTTCCGCAGAGATGCAGGAGCAACTGATCGGCACCGTTCGTAACCTCGAAAATCTTCCCGAAATTTCAACCTTAATTAACCTGCTGGCAGCTATAAAAAAAAAAATATTTAAGCCGCCATGGCAACTGCAGGGTCATGGCCCTGCCGGAGATTTACGGCCTGACTCCCGTCAGGCGGCAAAATGGCGCACATGATTAACGAGCTCATTCACATCAAAAGGCTTGGCCAGGTAATCATTGGCGCCGCATTGTTTCTCGTGCATCGTATGCAACCCGTGACTTGCCGAAACAATAATTATAGGTATATCCTGCATACCCGGGTCATTCTTCAAATGTTTACAAATATCGCGGCCATCCATATCGCCCAGCATAACATCCAGCAACACAACATCCGGTCGTAAGGCCTGTATAGCTTCAAGGACGCCATGACCATTATCCAGTTCGGTCACCGCATATCCCTCCATTTCCAGGATCAGGTGCATTAATTCACGAATGTCCTTATCATCATCAACAACCAGGACTTTCTTCTGATAAGAGGCAATCATTTATAGTTCTAAAAGCTACGTTTTAACATAGCTCTTTTCACACAAACATCATGCCCTGATATCTTAAGATTATTGAAAAATAAAGAGACATCCCATCTTCCGACCTGTTTAAAGCCCCCTTTAAACAGCAACCAACTCTTCGTTTTCTATTGGCACAGTAAAATAGAACGTGCTTCCGATCCCGGCCTTACTTTCAAACCATATGGTGCCATTGTTTCTTTCTACAAGCTCTTTACATAATAACAGCCCAAGTCCGCTTCCCTTTTCACTGGCTGTGCCAAAAGTGGTATATGAGGTATATTTGTTAAATATTTTTGATTGAGCTTCTTCAGGGATACCTTTCCCGTTGTCCCGGATCTTCAGTATCGCAAAGGTCTCACTTTTTTCCGCGGTTACGGTAACATGATCACCCGCTTTTGAAAACTTTACAGCATTCTCCAATAAGTTCCTGATCACAATATCAATCATGGTTTCGTCTCCAAATACCATCACGGGCTCAGCTATCTCCTCACTTGTTACTACCACTTTCTTTTCAGCGGCCCGCTGTTTCAGCAGCATAACATTTTGATCAATTAACTTTCGCACATCAAAACCGGCAGGATTGGGCTGGATTCCGTCCAACTGACTTTTTGCCCAGTATAGCAGGTTTTCCACTAAGCTGGAGGTTATTATCAGGGTCTCATCTATTTTTTCAATCCAATAATCGCTTTCTTCTTCCGACAGGCTTTTTTCCTTTACTATATCCATCATATGACTGATGGTATGGATCGGTCCCCTTAAATCGTGTCCGATAATTGAAAACAGGCGGTCCTTTACGTGCACAAGTTCTTCGAGGTGAAGATTTTGCTCAGATATGTTCTTATTTTGCAGAGCCAGCTGCTCGCTGAGCTTCCTTTTTTGCATATAATTTCTGAGCAGAATAAATGCGAGCAATAATAAAAGTATGGTGCCCGCAGTTAAAATATCTCGCTTCAGACTCACTTTTTCCAGCTCTTTCTGACCTATAATTTTATTTTTATTTAACAGGTCAATTTGCCGTTCCTTTTTTTCCAGCTCATAAGCAGATTGCATGTTCCTGATAGTTTTCAGTCTTTGATCGGTTTTCAAGCTATCATTTAAAGCAACTTCAAGGTTCCGGTAATATAGGGCCTGCTCGTAATTACCCATTTTTTGATGAGTTAAGTATAATACGTTATAGGCGGTTTGAATAAGTTCAACAATGCCTGATCTCCTGCTTTCGTCAAGCCCTTTTTGTGCATACAGCATACTTGAATTGTATTTACCTGTATAATAAGATGTAAGCGCCAGCCCGGTATGGCAGTAAGCTACATCTTCGTCGTCGCCTGCTTTTTGCGCAATATCAAGCGCTTTATTTAAATAGCCCTCGGCAAGCCGGTATTCTTTCTTCGTAATATAATTTTCGGCAATATTGTACATTGCGGCGGCAGTAAAAACCGGGTCCTTTACCTTTTTTGCTATAACCAAAGCCTTTAAGTTATAAGCAATTGCCGAGTCTGGCAATCCTTTTTTCTTAAATATCTCGCCAATGTTCACCAACGGGCTAAACGTTCCTTCATGCGCGGGGTCGTTTTGCTTCATAGCTATCTTATAAGCCTTCTGACTGTAATAAAGCGCTTTTGAATAATCTTCCATTGAGGTATACAGGCCGGCAATATTATTATATTCATTTCCTGATAATCCTTCCATGCCCAGCTTTTCACTTATGCGCAGGCACTGCAGATGGCTGTTAAGGGCTCCGGGCCAGTTACCTTTATATCCGAGAGCAACCCCTTCCGCCAGGTACCCCAGTGCAATACCTTTTTCATAATGGATTTTTTTTGCAAGATCAAGGGATTTTTGTGCCATCAGCAGCGCACTGTCGGCATTCCTGTTCCAATACAACCTTGAAATAGAGTAATAAATCTTTACTTTATCAGTATCATGTTTTGCTTTATCAAGATTTTTAAGCTGCACATTTATGCTACTGGTTTGGGCACGGCATGCAGAAGTACTGATAATTATATCTCCAAGGCAAACCAGGACGCCATGCATAATAATACACAGCGTATATAAACGAAGTTTGCGAATCGTTGCCAAGCCGAACATTTGATATGTTGTCTAAATGTTTATATAATGTCTTTATTCCCCGACATTTTATGGCCTGCTCAGTATCCCCGTGCGTTAACGACCGAAGGCATGCTGCTTTTTGTACAGGCGGACAGCTGTGAGAATAAGAACTAATATGAATATATAAATAATCCAGCTATCCAGCGGACAATTATTATCCAGCGGGTCGCTGTCATCACACGGCGCGCCCGGATCATCAGCAAATAGTAAAAAGGGGCTTATAACCAGGTAAAAGGTCAATAATATCCTACTAACCCGATAGATTGTTTTGCAGAGGTAAAATTTCATTTCTTATTAAATTTTTTAATCCCAATCAGCCTTTTGGTTACCTTGTCCGAAATCTCAACAATGTAGTTTCCGGGCAGCAGACTGCCTACGTTCTGTTGTATATTATTGCCATCCGTTTCCCGGTAAAACATTACCTGACCGGTTATGCCGGTTACCTTAAGTATCACCCTGTCTGGTGCGTTCCTATTGATCTTAATATAAAACTCACTATTAACCGGATTAGGATAAAGTGTCATTATCTCATTAATGATACCTGGAGCGTTGAAGTTAACGGATATCGTTTTACTATAGCTGATGGTGTTAAAAGGATCATTTTGCTGCAAGCGATAGTAATTGGTTCCTGCTGACGGGAACCTGTCTATATAAGTATAAGACCCGCTGCCATTGCTTAACATTGACGTTAAAGGAACAAATTCCTTTGAGCCGTCCTGCCTTTGCAGTGTAAAGCCCGACAGGTTTCCTTCATGCTCCGTTTTCCAGGTTAACTGAATACCGTCTTTAACCGGGCTTGCCTCAAAACTCAGCAACCGGTAGCTTAACGAGCTTTTTTTATGAAATACGATTTCAAACCTGTTTGCGCCGTAGCTGGTTGTGTCTGTTTTGTCGATATTGAACGGGTAACGTTTATACTGGCTGAAAAGCAAAGAATCTTTTTTATAATGATCAAGCAGGTATATGTCATATCTCGAATCAAGTGATTCAAATCCCGAACCGGAAATCGTATCTGTGGTTGCCGAATTATTAACATTCACAAATAACTTTACCCTGGTAGTGGAATCTATGACATTCATCCTGTTAATGGCGAGCATATTTTGGCTCCTGTATCCGTAGCTGGCCAGTGTCGAAACATTTCCGATGCCGTTTAACCGGTCTGAATCATAAAAAGGCTCATATTCATTTTTGGATCCGGGATCAAATAATACCATGATCTCATCGGTATTAACCGAATCAGCCGAGAGCTTCACCCGCATTAACTGGGGCTTGGCTAATGCCTGGCTTTTTTTGCTCATTAACATATAAAGGGTACTCCCCAGGGAGCTGGGTTGCACTGTTGTTTTGGCTACTTCATTAAAAGTCAATGAAGCAGAGGTTGTAGTAGCCTGCACAAAAAAGCCCTGTCCGCTTGCAATGTAACGTGTTGCATTATTGGTACCAATGCCCCCCGGGATCAAAGCGGTATAAGTGCCATAATTTTTATTGGTATAATTGAAAACATATATGGTAGCAGATACACCGGGGCCATAAATGCCGTTTGTTGAACTGCTTTGCGAAAAAGTGTCCCAATCAATAGAAGAGGCATATGGGTTGCCTACCAGATTATAACCGGTTTGTGCTTTGCTTAAAGTGGTGCTGCTGCTGTTCCACCATAGTTTTACCGGGATGCTGCCCTGGTTAAGCGTACCTACAGCTACCATAGTTGAAGCATCCGGATCAATATAGCTTCCGCCAAAGCGGTATTGTTTATTCAGTGCTGTTGTGGAAGTAACATTGTTAACATTATTTCCGGCATAATATAACATGTAGCCATTACCTACCGGAAGCGTTGTTGTTGCAGTGGTAGTACCCGTACCTGTATAATAAGAGATGGTGTTACCCGAAATATCTGTTAAGCCCTTAAAATTTCCCGAATTAAAAGTAGTGCTGCTTGCGGGCAGGTTCTCTTTGTATAAATAAACCGTAGAGGCAGCGTTGGTGACCGTAAATCCACCTGCCGTCCCGGTTGGGCCGGCAACAAAAACCCCGGAGAAATTACCTGAATTGGTGTTCAGATAACTGAGGTTATAGGCACCTGTAGTGGTATTTACCGGGGAAGACAAGAGCCGGTAATTACGGGTATTGGTAGCAATAGTCCCGGCCTTGAAATAACGTTCTGCATATACTGTTCCTGTAATGCTGTACCCTGTCGGGATAGGATCGACAGAGGCCGTTTGAGATACACTGCTTTTGAGTACCATAATAGCCCCGGAGGCAACCGCCAGGTTCCCCTTGGTAATTTTGAGTTCGCTGTAAATATCAAGTGTGTCACTATTAACCGTTATAGTTCCACCCGCCGAATTATTCACTTCCATAGTGCCCACATGCGTATACCCTGTAGAAGCTGCACCATTGTAGCTTTGGGCGGCACTGGTCCCATTCCAGGTTATCTTCGATGTATTTAAATTATTCCAATCTATTTTTCCGGTGCCCTGGTTATAAATATTACACCCAACGCTCAAATTTGCGCTCAGGCTTATTGAAGCCGTACCGCTTAAAGTAAGCCCGTATACCGATGCATCAGAATTAATTGTAATACTTTTCCCTGTAGGGATAATTAAGGTAGCTGTACCGTCGAATGCCGGGGCCTGATTAGTAATACCGGCAGTGGTGTTATCCCAGTTGCTGGCATCGGTATAAGTTCCTGTAACGCCTTTATAGGTATAAGTTAATGCACCTGGTATTGCTGCCGCATTAGTGGTATTGGTAGTGGTAGTACCAACAGTAGTAAACGTTACCGGGTTATTTTGATTTACATATTCAGCTTTTAGCCAATCGGCCGTTTTTGCAACGTTTGAAACACGCGGCTCATCAATTACCCCGTTAAAATAAAAGCTGGTTCCCGCTTCTCCGACCCCAATATAAAAGCTTGTATTGACCGAAGGATTATTGGAAGTAGTTAATATTTTATATTGTGTTCCATCAACATACGTGCTAAGGGTTGTACCTGTGTAAACACTTTGTATATAATGCCATGCGCCACTGGCAAAAGCGGTTGGATTAGGTGTACTAAACCTGGTTGTGGCAATACCCGATTCTGATTCGGGGATATTAGTAGTATAAACACCAAGTTTATAGCCGCCACTGGTGCCCCCACCGGCGGCCTGGTTTGTCATTACTTTTTGGTCCAGTCCAGTCGCCCCTAATTTAACCCAGGCAGATAAGGTGAAGGGGCCTGTAACAGACACGGCATTGGCAGTAATTTTTTTACTTGATCCGTTAAAACTGTAAGCCGTGCCGATTTTACCGGTAACAAGATCTGCCGAGGTCATTCCGCTGGTAGTACCTGTATGCCCTCCCGCGGTACCATCGGCAACCGAACCCGTGTAGCTCGATTCATTAAAATGGAACACAGCCAGGTAATTACTTGCCCAGGTATTTGCAAAAAACGCCGTATTGTGTGTTACTGTGGGGGATTTTGAGCCATAATAAAACATTATGTTGTTATTAGCAGCGTAAGTTAAAGTAGGTATTTGCACCCAAACCAGTAAAGTGCCGGTAGTTTGGTCATAACTCTCTACCTGGTAATATAGCTCGCTACCGCCGCTTACAAATGCAAAATCATAATTTGGCCCATTAGGGTTTTGCACTTTATCAGTACAGGTATTTGAAATAATCAGGTTATTATCCTGTATACTAAGTAATGCCGGAAAATTAGTAAGATTTGAGGTAATGCCAAGTGAAGTAGTATTTAGCGTAATGGCGTCTCCGAAAGCATAATTTCCATAGTAGTTAGAAACAGAAACTGTTTGTGTTGAAACAGCAGAACACCCATTTGCATTGGTGATGGTGAGTGTTATTGTTTTTGTTCCGGCTGTTGTCCACTGTACAGAGAACGGTCCCTGCCCTGTTCCGGTTGAGGGCGTGCCGCCATCAAAATCCCATGAATAAGTTGATGTTGAAGGATCAGTACCAGTATAGGTTATTGTTGCATTGGAATTAACACTAACCGCTGAAGTTGCGGTAAATGTGGCAGACGGAAGGGCATTTACTACAGCTGTTACACTTAATTGTGATGTACAGCCGCTCGACGATGTTACCGTAACCGTATATACCCCGGAGTTTGCAGTAGTAGCATTGGCAATGGTAGGATTTTGCAAAGTTGATGTAAAGCTATTTGGGCCCGACCACGAATAAGTGGCGCCGCTTACCGTATTAACTTGTAACGCCATGGTACTGCCGGCACATACCGGCGTGCTGCCGCCTCCGTACAACGTGTAAACCTGGGATGCCGTCAATTCGGTATTATACACGGCAATATCGTCCAATGATCCATTAAACAAATAACTGGTGGGGGCATTTGTCCAACCTAATAGATTATCATAACCGATACGCCAGTAACCGCCATAAGATTGCGAGGCGGTCATGGTGGCATCTGTAGCCTGCAATACCCCATCAACATACAGGTTGGCTCCGTTGGTTGTTGATTCGGTAGCCACCACATGATGCCAGTTACCATCCGCGTAAGTTGTCGTAGTATTTATGGTTTTAAGTATTCCCGGGAAAAGGCCAAAATAAAGTTGTCCGCTGTTACTCATATAAATATGTCGGTCACTGTTAATACTCAGCCCGGTTTGCGATGAGCCAAAACCTACCAGCCTGCCTCCTGCCGAACTGGTTTTGAACCATACGCTAATGGAAAAGTTTTGGGGGCCGGGGAACGCTACAGCAGTAGCGGTAGAAACATACTGAGTTGAACCATTAAAGCTATAGGCGCTGTTTGCTGCCGAATAACGATCTGCAACAAGCGTGGGGGCGTTTTGAAGTGTTCCATTATTTGAATTGCCAGAAACATCGTTGGCATTACCGGTAAACGGATAGGAAAGATATAAACTGCCGGTTGGACTTGTAGGGGCAGTAGCAATAGCCGGACCGGCATTTACAGTTGCAGTTACGGCGATGCGTGGCGTGCTTGTTGCCCCGTTTTGAGTATAGCTGACATAATAGGTTGTAGTTGCCGTTAGAGTTGGCGTAGTAAAGGTTGAGCCCGTTCCTAAAGATGAACCGCCTGTAAGGGCAGCATACCAGTTATATACCCCGCCCGACGGTGAGCTTCCTGAAGCTGAAAGTGTTGCTGTTCCCGAAGCACATGTTGAGCCGCCGGTACCCGTAGGGGTGGTAGGGTTAACCGTAATAGTAAATGTATTGCTGGTACCTGCACCGCTGGCATTATAGGCGGTAACGGTATAGGAGGTGGTTGCCATCGCTGCTGTCGGGGTGCCGCTGATGCTGCCTGTTGAACTGTTAAAGGTTAAGCCCGCAGGTAAGGATCCGCTCAGGAAAAAGCCGCCGGTTGGGGTGGATTTATTCATCTGGTTAGCATAATAAGCCGAGGTATACAGGACGCCTTTACTGTCAACAGCTATCCCTTCAGGGTCCGTAAGGGCTTTACTGGTAAGTAAGGTACCGCTTTGATTGTAAACCTTAACTATATTGGTAGCTGCATTGTCGCCTACATAAAAATTTCCGGCACCATCAATGGTTATGGTTTGTGCTGATGTATACCCGCTAAGAAAAGTAGATTGAAAGGTTCCGGCCGAATTGTATTTTGTTACGTTCCCGGTGCCGTTATTTAACACGTAAATGTTACCCGATGCATCCACAGCTACTCCAAGTGGAGTGTTTAAATTAGTAGTGGGCAATGAAAGTAAGAGTGTACCACTGGTATTGTATTTTTGCACCGTAACAGCACCCTGATCAGCGATATAAATGTTATCTGATTGATCAATGGTAATTCCCAAAGCATAGTTTAAGCTGCTAAGTATGGTAGACTGGTATACACCGCTTGAATTATATTTATATACGCTGCCTGTACCTGGAGTAGCGCCAAGGTTCAGTACATAAGCGTTACCCGATGAATCAAAAACCAGGTCTTTAGGGAGAGACATGGTAGCACCCGTACCAAAGGTACCCAGGTAAGTACCGCTTGAATTATATCTGCTGATGGTGTTGTTACCCGTATTGGTTACATAAATATTGCCGGCTGCATCAATAGCTACACCGCGCGGGTTATTTAAGGTAGCGCCGGTAAGCGCTGTTGTAGTCGCGCTATAGCCTATCGCGCTAACGCCGTTAGTAACCGAGGGGGTCAGGGTAGTAATGGCTGTGCCAACTGTATAAACATTGGATGAAGTATAGGTAATGATGGGAACAGCGGCAAAAATGTTATTCCCCAGCAATATTAAAAAAATCGATAGTAAAAAGTAAGCATGACGCCCTCTCATATTCACAGGTAAAAATGCCATCAAATAATATTCTTAATAATATTCAACCTTTATACGGTCAGACAGATCAATTGGTTTAATTATTTACAGAAAATCAATTATTTGAACAAAGTATTATAAACACGCGATCAACACTTAAACATACGCTTAATAATATGAAAACCAATCATTCGATAGACGCGCAGGAAAATAAGCAGCGGAAAGGCTTCGGCTTTACTGCCCGATGACCGGCGAACAGGGATCGCCTTTACTTTCAAAGATTGTTATTATGCCGGCGGCTATCCTATAAAAGGATAGCCGCCGGCATAATTGATCTAAATCTAACTTAAGTATAACGTTCATCAGGGCACAATGCTCCATTGCTGATTCAGGCTGCTATTGTTACCGTAAAACTCCATAGGGCTGCCGTTTGCTGTGCCTCCGCCGGTATCCAGGCATTTACCATTCGTCCTGTTCACAATTTTAAAATATGAACCTATCGGAACAATTGTCCATTGCTGATTGGTACTGCCCCCGCTGGTCCACTGTGCAACGGTCGAAGCATCAGCAGTATGGTTATAGCTATCCAGCGCTTTTCCGCTCGATACGCATATCAGCTTATAGTAACCGCCGCTATAAGTAAGTGTCCATTTTTGATTATTGCTGGTGCTCGAAGCCCATTGTCCAACAGTAGCTCCGTCTGTAGTTGCACCAAGGTTATCGAGGTATTTACCTGTAGCCCTGTTAACCACATGGTAGGTACCATTGGCAATAGGTTGTGTACCAACGGTAGCGGTAAGTGTACCAAAACCCAGTTGGTCAAACCCGCCGCTGGTAGATCCGTAGTTACCTCCGCCCCCTTCCGGCCTTACCTGGGTGGCAAATTGGCTGCTAAAAGTTGCAGTTACGCCCATCACGTTCTGGTAATGGTTGTAAATCAGTTCCCAGCAAGGGCGGATGGTACCGCGGGAAGCAGCTGAAATAACAGTTTGGTTAACATTGTCGCAATTGTTGTAAGTGTTATAAGGCACCGTCATATTCAGATTATACTTCGCGGTATATTCGGCTAATGCAAGTACCTTGTTGCCCTCGTACGCGAACAGATCCTGGCCCTGGTTAAAGGCCATCTGGCAAAATGCACCTACCAGCGAAATGTCCAGCGTTGCGTGTCCCTGGTCGCGGCCCGCTTCCTGGTTTTGCCCAAGGTTACCGGGGTGAACATAGAACACAGCCCTGTCGATATTCCCATTGCCAATACCGCTCTTAAAATAAGTTATAGCCTGGTTAAACTTGGCCTGATCATCGCATAAAATGCCGATTGATAAAATAGTAGCCATATTGCACAGGTCCCAGTTTGCCCAATAATGCGTATCGCAGGTACCGTTGTGATTGGTAAGGAAACCATTGGCGGCCGGATAGAAAACATTTAACATAAATGCTTTAAAGTTGTTAAAGTCGGTAGCCGCCCAGCCACTGTACGAACGAAGGATTTCGGCGGCATTTGCAAGCTGGTATCCATAAAGACCGGAAGCCAGCGCATAGTTTGAATCCCCTCCTATTGCTTTACATGTGGTTGCCCAGGCATTAAGAATGCTCACAGCTTTGTCGGCATATGCATTATTGCCCGAAATGTACCATTGCAAAGCATCCTGATAGGCTGCGGCAGCGTCACGCATAATGTGTACATAATTGCCTCCGGTACTGGTTCGCGTGAGCGTATCATTCGGACCGGCCATGACATAATTAAGCTGCGCATACGAATTGGCAGTGAGCAGATTGTAACTGTCTACCCAGGGGGAGGCATTGGCGTTTACCTGTGTTTGCATCCGGATCAGGTCTGCAGAGGTATGCAGCATACCCGGATGGATGTAACTGAATGTAGCATTAGTTTTAAGTTTGGCATTCCCGGTTTCATTGGTTTGTCCGGAAATACTTTCGGGCGAAATGGTCTTTTTACACCCAACCGCAGTAATTATACAGCAGCCGATTAATCCTAATAATTTGTTTCTCATATTTTAAAATTCTTAATGTATTGGCAGGCGTTTACCTGCCCTTATTTACCAGGAGCGTATACTATTGGTTAAAAACGTTCCTATCAATCCTGAAAAAAGCTGCATTTGAGGATAACAGCGATAAATGAACCTGTTAAACAATCGTAAGACAGTTTTTTTAAAGGAAGTATAAATAAAACATATTTGATGACGCTGCATTTTCAGGGTTGCAACTTTCCCTTACCTGTTTTATGAAGACAAGCAACTTCATTGTTGGCCAAACAATATTTGATAACCATTAAGGTTAGACTTGTAAAGAATAGTTAATCAGGGGAAAGTGAAATAATGGCGCCATAACGGCGGCAAACGTATGATCTGCTATAAAGACAATGATATTGTGGGTTGATACTCAACGGCAAAGCATTTTTTGCGGCCAGATGAAAAACATTCAGTTAAAAAAGGCACACTCACAAAACGCCCCCAAATAAAACCGAACACAACCGTCCGAATCCGAACAATCCCCAAGACGCTATCGCACCACAATAAATTGATTTACAACAAATTAATCATTTGGCACACATTTGATACATATTCTTGAAGCAGGCCTGTCTGCGCATCGGTGGCTGCCAATTAAACAATCAATTTTATGATCAGAAATTATCTAATAATTGGATGGCGTAACCTTATCAAAAACAAGGTACACTCTGTTATCAATATCGCCGGACTATCTGTTGGTATGTCAGTAGCCATGCTGATCGGCCTATGGATATGGGATGAGCTATCCTTTGATAGCAATCATAAAAACCGTGACACTATTGCCCAGGTCATCCAAAATGTAACTAATAACGGGGAAGTACAAACATGGCAATCGGCTCCGCTGCCCCTGGCCGCGGAACTGCGCAAAAACTACGGGAGTTTTTTTAAGCAAGTGGTGAACAGCGCCGGTTACGGCGACCACATGCTGGCGCTTGACGCCAAAAAGCTCAACCGTACGGGTGTGTTTATGGAACCTAACGGCCCCGAAATGTTTACATTGCAAATGCTGAAGGGCAACCGCAACGCGCTTACCGATCCTTCATCTATCCTGATCTCCGCCTCAACGGCTAAAGCCTATTTTGGCGACAGTGATCCGATCAACAAAACTTTAAAGATTGATAACCGCTACAATGCAAAAGTTGGGGGCGTGTTTGAAGACATGCCCTCAAATGCCACATTTGCAGGCCTCAATTTTATCGCGCCCTGGGATATGGGGTTTACTGCCAATGATATCCGATCGATGCGTGAACCATGGCGGCCAAACTTTTGTACGCTATATGTTCAAACTGCCGAAGGCGCCGACCTTTCGGTCATCTCATCAAAAATAAAAGATGCCAAGCTGCGTAATGTGAACGCTGTTCTCGCTAAAAAGAAACCTGCGCTGTTCCTGCAGCCCATGAGCAAGTGGCATCTTTATGATGAATTTAAGGATGGTAAAAATACAGGCGGCCGTATCCAGTATGTATGGATGTTTGGTATCATTGGCGTATTTGTGTTGCTGCTGGCCTGTATCAATTTCATGAACCTGAGTACTGCCCGGTCTGAAAAGCGCGCCCGGGAGGTGGGTATCCGTAAGGCTATCGGCTCGGCCCGGGGCCAGCTGATCTATCAGTTCTTCAGTGAATCAGTATTATGTGTATCCTTTGCCTTTGTATTCGCGCTGCTTTTTGTGCAATTGAGTTTGCCTTTTTTTAATGAAGTAGCCGGCAAACAAATAACTATCCCATGGGGCAACCCTTTTTTCTGGCTTATGGGAGCAGGCTTTACCTTGTTTACCAGCATAGTGGCAGGTAGTTACCCTGCTTTTTATTTGTCGTCTTTCCAACCCGTAAAGGTACTGAAGGGAGCTTTCAGGGTTGGAAAAATGGCTGCCCTCCCCCGCAAAGCACTGGTAGTGCTGCAATTTACAGTATCTGTTACGCTAATTATAGGCACCATTGTTGTTTTCAGGCAAATACAATTTGCAAAAGACAGGCCTGTGGGTTATACCCGCGACGGGCTATTATCAGTTAACCCGGGTACAGACCAAATCCATAAAAGTTTTGAAGCTGTAAAAGATGAACTGTACAAAACCGGCACGGTGGTTTCGGCAGCAGAAGGAGATGTAAACCCCACACAAACCGCGGGCAGCACCAGCGCCATTGAATGGAAAGATAAGGACCCAAACCTGAGTATCGATTTTCAGCAGAATGGCGTTTCGGCCGGCTACGGAAAAACCGCCGGATGGCAGTTCAGGGAAGGACGGGAGTTTTCTAAAGATTTTCTGACTGATTCAACAGCGGTAGTCATCAACGAATCCGCTGTGAAATTTATGGGTATGAAGGACCCTTTAAGAAATAGTGTTACTTTTTATGGCGTCACTTTCAAAATCATCGGCGTAATCAAAGATATTATTGTCGATTCACCATACGGCCAGGTGAAGCCATGCGTTTACTTTTTTAATAAAGATGCCGGGGGCACCGTGCTGCTGCGCATTAACCCAAAGGTGAGCGCCGGTACTGCTATAGCAAATATCCAGAGGGTATTTAAACGTTTTAACCCTGAACAGCCCTTCCAATATACTTTTATTGACGGGGCCTACGCTCAAAAATTTGGTAACGAGCAGCGCATCGGCAGGCTGGCCGCATTCTTTGCCGGGCTGGCAATCTTTATCAGTTGCCTGGGATTGTTTGGCATGGCTTCCTTTATGGCCGAACAACGTGTGAAAGAAATCGGCGTTCGCAAGGTGTTGGGGGCAACAGTTTTCAACCTTTGTCGGTTATTATCTGCAGATTTCATTAGCCTGGTCATGCTTTCATTACTGTTGGCTACACCTATAGCATTTTACCTGATGCACAACTGGCTTCAGCATTTTGATTACCGGGCGGGTATATCGGTATGGATATTCATCATTACTGGTTTTACCGCGCTTGTCATCACACTGCTTACGGTTAGCCTACAGACCATAAAAGCAGCGTTAACCAGCCCGGTAAAGAGCCTGAAAAGCGAGTAGCCGGAACAATTCCGGCTACGGTATATTGGGCTAATACTAAAAAAAGACCTGCCGTTAATTTTATTCAGGCAGGTTTTCGCTAAAGCGATAAATGCCGAAATGTTAAGTTTTTACTAAGTAATTATGCTAACCATTAAATTAGCGGTTTAAAGGTCGCGCGCAATTTGCATGACTTTTTCCGCTTCAATACGACGGTGGATCTCATGTACCATGCTGTCCATTTCCCGGGCGCATTCCCGGAGTTTTGAAAAGATCTCTCTTCGCTCGTTCTCATCTTCGGTCATATCCAGCAAGTTTACCAATCCGAGCATAGTTGCCACAGGCCGCCTGATCTCATGCGAGCTTATCCACGCAACCTCACGGAGTAAACGGTTCTGCCGGTTAACCTCTTCTTCTTTTTCTTTACGGTAAGTTATATCCTGACAAACGATGATGTAGCCCTGAAAAGCGTTATCTTCATCATATGCCGGGGTTAACTGGGCTGATACCCAAACCGGGATCCTGTTTTTGGTATAAATGATCGTATCAATACCAAAAGCTTCCCTGGCCTGCTGTTTCCTTAATAACGTTTGGATCACCGGGTCATCGGGATCTGTCAAAAAATCACCCGGCATCTTATTTACCACCTCTTCCATGGCGTAACCGGTCAGCTCTACAAAGGCATTATTTACCCATTGCACCCTGCGCAGGTCATCTGTAATAAGCACCATATTATTTACCTGTTTGATGATCCCTGCCAACCGCTTATTTTCCTGGGTGCTGCGTTTAAGGGCATCAATATCTCTTACCGCTCCTATCAGTCGTATCGGTTGCTTCTGTTCGTTATATATAAAATACCCCTGGTCCATCACGTATTTATATTCACCTTTACCGCAATTAAGCCGGTATTCGCATTCCCAATTGGTTAAACCGGCACGGCTGATCCTTTCCTGGCTGCTCACTACTTCTTCCATATCATCCGGATGGATCAGCGACCGCCACCATTCCAGTTCATAACTGATTTCGTCGAGCGATATTTGCACCAAATGTGTAAGGCTTGTATTGTATATCAGTTTGTTTTCAACAATATTAAGGTCATAAACAACATCCCTCGTCGCCTGGGCCACCAGTTCGTAACGTTCAACTGCTTCTTTTAACCGTTCGTCTTTAAGCCTGTCTTCGGTAATGTCGGCGAAGTATACGGCAACACCTTCATCGGTAGGATAAGCAGCCATCCTGAGCCAGCGCTGCAGGATAACCGAGTAATCTTCGTGCCTTACAATAACCCTTTCTTCAAGCGCTTTATGGTAAACATGATAAAACTTATTTTCGGCTTTAGGAAAAAACTCAAAAATACTTGCACCAATAATCTGGCTTCTGTCTGTTTTAACCATCTCCCGAAAGATGTCGTTTATCCGGGTTATCTTCATTTGGCGGTCGAGCTCAAAAAAGCAATCGGTAATACTGTTCAGCGTATGCTCAAAGCTATACTGATACCGATTACGCTCCATTTCCAATTGTTTGAGCTCAGTAATATCCTGTAGCGAACCTGCTATCTTAAGTTCCTGCTCCCCGGTGCTTTCAACGCGGGCAAGCTGCCGGATATAACGGGTTGTGCCATCCAGGGCAGTGATGCGGTGCGTTACATCGAGTTGTTTACCGGTACTGATGAGCTCATGCAAAGCGTTGATCATCAGCGGCCGGTCTTCCGGAAAAATGTGATGTACATAAATATCGAAAGCTTCGCGTCCATCCCGCTTTAAACCTGCGATGCGATAAACTTCGTCTGACCATATCAGCTTGTTTTCACGGGGGTAGAATTCCCATCCGGCCACCCGCGACAACAACTGGGTTTCACTAAGCTTGTGTTTTTCTTCTAAAAGCTCCTGGTTTACTTTTTCAAGGGCTTGCTCAAATGCTACCCGTTCGGTCATGTCACGAGCCATAACCATGATATGGGGCTTTTTATTGAACCAGATTTTATGCGAGGTAATATTTACATAAATCAGTTGCCCGTCCTTTTTAATGTGACGCCAGGTACCGCTATCATTGAGCTTACTGTCTACCCGATCGGACGAAGCAATCACATTCTCCCGGTCTTCCAAAGGCCTGATATCCAATATTGTCCGTTGCCTGAACTCCTCCGCACTGTAGCCATAAACCGCAATTGCGGCATCGTTTACCGAAATGAAACGGAGTGTCCCCGGCTCGTAAATCCACATTGGGTTTGGATTGGATTCATACATGCTCCGGTATTGCTTTTCGCTCTGTTTCAACCTTCGTTCTTCTGACCTGATCAAAACGTAAAGAGCAATTGCTGTAACCATCACAAACAGGCACCCCTTTCCTAAACTCAGCCACAGGTATTGGTGGGGGCTAAGTATTCCTTCGAAATAAAACAACAGCCGGTCACTGAACATGATCCACAGCAGGCTAATCAACAAATAAGCAAAGGCAATTCCAAACGCCCCTTTTCTCATATATAGTCAGTAAAATCAATAAAGTTGTTAAACGTTATTGTTAATTAGTAAGTTACCAATTAAAAAAATTAAGCTCCTGAGTTAAAATTAAACCGTTGTATAAAATAGCAGACCCAACAATAATTGTAACATCTATGTTACCTTCGGCATTTATTACCGGTAACGTCAAACCATCTCTTTGGTTTCTTTCGTAAAAACATAAATTATTGCATATCCCTTAAAATCATTGATACCCGGTATCTCTATGCGACTGAACTTTACCCGCAATTTACAGCTCGGCTACGGGTTTTCGATATTGATCCTGCTGATCGTCGGATTCTTTTCCTATAATACGATTAATAATTTGCTAAACAGCAATAAAGCTGTTGGCCACAGCACGCTGGTGATCCAGAAGCTTGAACAAGCTATTTCATCGATGAAAGATGCAGAAACAGGGCAGCGTGGCTTTCTGCTTACCGGCAAGACCGCCTTCTTAGGCCCTTATAAGGGTGCCTATCTCAAAACACAGCGCCTGATTAGTGAGGTAAGTGCCTTAACCGCCGATAACGCCCCGCAGCAAGCCAACCTGGCAAGCATTCAAGCGATACTAACCCGGCGAATGGCCATCCTGGAACAACTTGTTTCAAAAAAACAACATCAACAGGTTGTTTCCACAGCCGATCTGGAAGAAGGAAGATCTGCCATGGATGCATTGCGCCTTGCCGTTGACCATGCAGAAGATACCGAAAGCAAACTATTGGACGAACGCAGGGCGGTTTTGGAACGTTATACCTTTGTTGCTCCTGCAGCCATAATCGTAATGCTCATACTCGCCGTTGTGATCGCCTCTCTGTCATATATTAGTGCAATTCGGGATGTAAAGGTAAAAGAACGCCTGCAACGGGAACTGGAGGTGAAAGAACAGGAGACCGCGGCTTTTAACGAGGAGCTTACCGCGGCTAATGAAGAGATCAGCACAGCAAACGAAGAACTCCTCTCTATCAATGGGGAGCTTTTGGAGGCACAGCAGGCACTTTCACGGATGAACGTATCGCTGGAGGAATTGGTAGCTTCACGCACTAAATCCCTTGCAGAAAGTGAAGAGGAAACGCAAGCTCTTAATGAGGAACTTACCGCGATTAACGAAGAACTTGCGGCATCAAACGAAGAAATGCTGGCAAGTAATGAGGAACTACAAAGAAGCAGGGACGAAATACAAAAGAAGGGGCAGTTATTCCGTTCTATCGCCGTCAATATTCCCCGCTCATTGATCCTTGTTATTGACAGAGAGCATAACCTGATAACGATGGAAGGTGACCTGATGCAAAAATTAGGTTACCACGAGGATAGTTATGCAGGTTTACACATGGCCGAACTTAACTCTCCGGAGCGGTATGCCATAACCAGGGGGTACTATGAGCGGATGTTAAACGGTGAGCAGATACGGACCGAACTTAAAAGCAGCGGCGGTCATGATCTGCAGGTAGATTTTGTACCATTAACTGATGAACGGGGAATGGTTTATGCCGGACTGGTGATCGCGCTTGACATATCCGATCAGAAAAAGGCAGAGGAACGCAGTGCCAAACTGGCCGCCATCGTAGAATCATCAGACGATGCGATAATAGGTAAATCGCTGGAGGGGACGATCACCAGCTGGAACAAATCGGCAGAGAGGATCTTTGGTTACCCGGCCTCCGAAATGATAGGACAGTCTATTCTTAAGCTGGTTCCGGAAGATCGGCAGGATGAGGAACCGCAGATCATAACCCGCTTGAAAAACGGGGAGCGCATGGAACATTTTGAGACAAAAAGACTGGCGAACGGCGGTCGTATCCTGGATGTATCCCTAACCATTTCGCCTATACGTGATAAACAGGGAAAAATCACCGGGGTTTCCAAGATCGCCAGGGATATTTCGGAGCAGAAGCAAGACGAGCTGCGGAAAAATGATTTTATAGGCATGGTGAGCCATGAACTTAAAACCCCGTTAACCTCGCTGATGGCGCTGATCCAGGTGGCCAACCTCAAGTTAAAAAATAATCCTGATAATTTTCTCGCGGGCGCTATGGAAAAAGCGGATATCCAGGCGAAGAGGATGAGCAGCATGATCAACGGGTTCCTGAATATATCGCGCCTGGAATCAGGTAAAATCGCTATTAATAAAGAATTATTTGATCTGGACCTGCTGATCAGGGAAGTTGTTGAGGAATACGGGCTCACTGTTTCCACTCATATTATTCATATCGATATCAGTAATCATGTGCAGGTTAATGCCGACAGGGAAAAGATCGGCTCGGTAATTTCCAACCTAATTAGCAACGCCGTTAAATACTCGCCTAAACGCAGGAAGATCGAAGTGAAATGCGCTTCCGTCAATGGCTTTGCCCGGGTTAGCATAAAAGATGAGGGAATGGGGGTCAATGCCCAGGACCTCCCGAGGATCTTTGACCGTTATTACCGGGTTGAAAGCAACCAAACCCGTCATATTTCAGGTTTCGGTATTGGCCTTTATTTGAGTGCCGAGATCGTTCGCCGGCACGAGGGACAGATCTGGGCAGAAAGCGAAAGCGGTACAGGATCTGTTTTTCACTTCAGTTTACCACTGGCTTAAAACCGTGCATCATTCCGGGTATTACGGGTAACCGGGGATTTTTTCATTAATTTACCTATCGCACCGGTTAAAGTTTAAAGAAGCAGACGATGCCTGAAAAAAACACTATCCTGTTTACATTACATTACCTGGACAACAGCGAACGTATCCATACGTTCCCCGGGCAATATCACAGTTTAATGTCGCTCATATGTGATAACCTGGCAATTCCGGGCTTTGGGCTGTGCTGCGGAATGGGGAGCTGCGGCACCTGTTTGGTACAAATTACCGGACATCACTCAACAATCAAAAGAAATGTACTGAGCTGCAGCATCCTGATCAATGACGATCTGTCAAATACGGATATATTTATACCGGATAAAATATATTAAAAGACCCTGTTAATGCTGATGTAGCCGTACTAATGTTTTTTAATGCAATTTCTTTTTCGATATCCCCGTCATTCGTTTTAACAAAGCTCAAAAATAGCTGATTACTAATAAATTACATCACACAAGTACAGCTTTAAAATTAGCAGATGTACTTGAATATACCTAAATTTAAAAAAAGATTGATGCATACAGGCTCCCAACCAACGATGAAACGAGCTGATACGATACGAAAATGCAAACTGATTATCCTGTGCTTTCTTTTGGCCATTTCAGCAAACGCGCAGGAAATTACCAGGCGCCATGTTGATTCTTTGCTTTCGCAAAAAAGCTTCCCGGGCTCTGCCGCCAACCGGATCAACGTTGTACTGCAACTGGCGGAGTTTTTCACTCATCTGCGCCATCCTTCTCCGGCACAATTGGATAGTGCTTCTCACTTTATTAACCAGGCCGAACAGCTTAATCACCGCTCTCCACAGGCCGAAACCAACTTTCGTATTGCATTGATCCGTTCGGCATTTTACAAATCGAACGGCCAATCCAAAAACGGCCGCGCATTGCTTGAGCAAACCACACAGCAAATTAAGCAGGCACATAACCGGACGCTGCTTGGTAAAGCCTATTTTGAACTATCTGAATATTACAGCCAGGATTTTTTGCAGCAAACCATGGTTTCCCGGATTCATTATCTGAACCTGGCCGTCAGCGCTTTTGAGCGTACAAACCAACTGGTTGAACTTGCCCGGTGTTACCGGTTATTAGCCGATCTGCACCAGATGATGAATGATTATACCCTTGCTTTTGCCGAAACTAAAAAGGCATTAGCCTATTATGATCAGGCTCATTACACAGAAACCCAGGGGCTTTACGCGTTATTAGGAAGGCTGTATTATACCCAGGGCGATTATAAAACAGCGATCAGCTATGAACTAAAGGCCCTGAAAATTGCCACCGCAAGCCATGCGGATAATGTAAGGTTAATATGCCAGATCAATAATAACCTGGGCTATGATTTTGTAAAGCTTGGCGATAATCAAAAGGCCATCAATTATTTTTCACGCGCTTTGGAAATTGCCAAATCAGAGAAAGATAATGCAACCATATACTTGCTGGCAGGCAATATAGTTGATGTTTACCTCCGGATGCGTCAGCCGCAAAAAGCCAAAGCTTTTTTAACACAGGTGACCCAAAAATTTGTGCATCCCTCCGGAAAGCTATATGAAGGAGGCGATGAGGTAAGTCAAACCTATCTTAAAATTTATCTGGCGTTAAAACAGTATAGTGAAGCTAAACTTTACTGCGACAAGCTGATACAGCAAACCAACAATCCTAACCTCAATTTATATGCCCGGAGCAGCTATTATGAACTGATCATTAAATTTTACACCGCAACCGCCAGGTTTGCCGAAGCGTTAAAATACCTCAAAATGAACCAGGACCTGTTGAGGAAGATTGGCAATGCCAATGACCTTGGCACCAATGAAACCCTTTGGTTTGGCCTGGATACCAGCCGGCGGCAGTATCAGTCGGCAATTCATCATCTTATATCAGCCAGTGCCATCAAAGACTCGATATTTAGTACCACCAAAAGCAAACAGATTGAGCAACTGCAAATTGAATTTGAAACCCGGCAAAAGGAAGCACAAATTACACTTTTAAACCAAAAGAGCAAGCTTGAGCAGGCCAATTTACAGCAGGCCAACCTGGTTAAAAACCTTACAATCGGCGCCATATTTTTATTGCTGGTTATAGCGGCTTTATTATTCAGGCAAAACGTGCATAAGCAAAAAAGCAACGAGGTGATCACCTCTAAAAACATTCTGCTGGAAGATCTGCTGCTGCAAAAGGAATGGTTGTTAAAAGAAGTACATCACCGGGTAAAAAACAACCTGCAAATTGTAATGAGCATTTTGAACACGCAATCGGCTTATTTACAAAATGATATCGCACTTGAAGCAATTCGCGGCAGCCAGCACCGGGTAAACGCTATAGCGCTTTTACATCAGAAACTATACAGCAGTACAACCACCGCCCTTGTATCTATGCCCGCTTATATTGGTGAACTGATCGATTACCTGAGCGATTCGTTCGATACAGGTTACAGGCAGATCAAAATAAAACAGGTGTTAAATCCTCTTAACCTTGATCCGGCCCTTGCAGTACCTATCGGTTTAATATTAAACGAAGCGATCACGAATGCTATAAAATATGCTTTTGATCATAAGGGCGGGGAGATCATGGTGAGCCTGTCAACATCAGATGATGAAAACGCAATTTTAAAGGTATCTGACACCGGGCGCGGCCTCCCTCCCGACTTTGACTTTGGTGAGGCTAATTCCCTTGGGATGGAAATGATGAAAGCGCTTGGCAAGCAGTTAAAAGGGAAATTTGTAATTGAAAACGGCCAGGGTGTTACGTTAATGATAACCTTTCCTATTGAACAAAACCGGGAGGAAGTTTTTGAAGAAAAGGATTATTTGTAATACGTCCTTGATTGAAAACCTTTCACCTTGCAAACTCTAAATTGCACCTATATAGAACCTAATAATTAATTTCACATAAAGTAATTTAATAAGGTTAATAATCAGGATATTAAGCTTAGGCTTTATGCATTCTGCTTTTAGCTTTTAAATAACCTGTTTAATGTATCACAATGAAAAATAACCTCCTTTTAATCAAAAGCTTTTTTGGATTGATCGTTGTTTCTTTCACAGCGCAGTCCTTTTATTACCGTTATCAAAAAAGCACCGTAACGTCAACGGCTTTACCGTATAAAAGCACCGTTAAACGGGCCGTGGTATGTGGTTTTGGGTATAAGAGTGCAGATAGCATCCCGGAGATCCCGGCATTAAAGGGCTGGGGTAACTATCAATGGAAAATCACCACATCATCCGATAGTGCGCAATTTTATTTTAACCAGGGCATAAGCATGTATTATGCTTTTCATTCTATCGAAGCAATAGCATCTTTTATCAAAGCAACCCGTTTTGATCCCGGCTGCGCAATGGCCTGGTATGGCAAATCACTGGCTTTAGGGCCAACTATTAACTATCCTAATGGGTATGCCCCTCCGGCTGATGCCTATGAAGCATCAGAAAAAAGCAAAAGGCTGAGCACCAATAGCACCTCGCTCGAAAAGGAGCTTATTACAGCTATGCAGCAGCGCTACAGTAAAGACAGCAGCCTTACAGTAAAGCAGTTAAGAACCAATTATGCCGATGCCATGCAGGCAGTATATTCAAAGTATCCTAAAAACGCCGAGGTATTAACCCTATATGCTGATGCTTTACTGTTGCTCCATCCCTGGGACCTGTATGCGCATGATTTTACGCCCAAACCATGGACGCCGCAAATCCGATCGTTGTTAGAACAGGCATTGGTCATTTGTCCCAAACATCCAGGGGCCAATCATTTTTATATCCACACCATGGAGGCTTCCGCAACACCACAAATGGCATTAAAAAGTGCCCGTTTGTTGGATACCCTGATGCCGCAGGTATCGCATATAACACATATGCCTTCGCATATTTATATCCGTACAGGCAATTACGAACAGGGTATTATGAATAATACGGCGGCTGTTGCAGGTTTTAATACTTACCTGGAACAGTACAGCCCTGTAGCAAACGGAGATGTTTTATATAAGATCCACAACATCCATTTAAAAGTAAACTGTGCACAAATGGCCGGCAATTATCAAACAGCCTTTGCTGCCGCTAATGAGGCCAGGGCAGCGCTGCCACCTTATTACTTAGCTGCAAAAGGGGCCGATGGTAATTTTTTCCAATATGTTTATATGCAGCCGGTATTAACGGCGGTGCGGTTTGGTAAATGGGCGGATATTTTAGATACTAAACCTGTTGACACATTGGTTTACGCGTCGGCGTTGCTGCATTTTTCGAAAGGTTTGGCATGGTGCAGCAAAGGCAATGCCACCAATGCCAGGCGTGAGCTAAAAATACTGGAAACCAAAATGCAGGACCAATCATTAAAAACACCATTAGATAATTTTAGCAGCGCTTATGAATCTGCAAGCGTTGCCAGCCTTATATTACAGGGCAGTATTGCCGCCGCCGAAAAAAAATACAGCACAGCCATTAATATATTACAAAAAGCCGTTGCCGCCGAAGATCACCTGATCTATAATGAACCCCGCGACTGGCCACTGCCCGCAAGACACTACCTTGCCAATACTTTGTTAAAAGCAGGCAGGTACAATGAAGCCATAGCTGTATTAAATAAAGACCTTGTAATTAATCCCAACAATGGCTGGGCGTTAACCGGGCTTCAGCTGGCCTATCAAAATACAAGTAATGCCACTGCTTTAAATAAAATAAAACAACAATTAAAAACTGCCTGGAAAATAAAAGACACAGAAATTGACAAGCCTGTATTTTGATATGCGATAATACCATCCTAACATATTAAAAAAAGTTATGCTGTTTTAAAATGTTCCCGGTTTTGATTCGTCTTCATTATTAAAGACGGTTAAAATCATCAAATAAACAATAACATGAAAAAGCATATCATATCAACAGTACATAGTCACTTGTGGGAGGGCATAGACGACTAAAAGAGTAAATTAACAAAGGTTATTAGCGGCGGGTGCTGTATCTTAGCGCCATGACGGATTATAAACTGGAAGCAGCTAAAGCCGCTTTAACCTTGATTACCCCCAATCAAATTATTGGTTTGGGAGCCGGGAGCACCATAGCTCATTTGGTTAATATGTTAGCCCGGGATCGTAAGCTTGCGGCTTCCTTAATATTTACCTCATCATCATTCAAAACAACCCAGTTGTTAAGCAAGCATGAGTTACACATTCAGTCGCCTGCGTTGCTTAATAAACTCGATATCTATTTTGATGGCTGCGACCAGTTTGACAGCGAACTAAACGCCCTGAAAAGCGGCGGCGGCATCCATACTACCGAAAAGGTACTTGCCTCAATGGCGCAGGAATTTATTTTGCTGGGCGATGAGGGAAAATTCTCAGCCCAACTTAACGCTACATATCCGCTGGTTATAGAGATATTACCGCAAGCCTTACAAATTGTACTGGCAAACCTGGCAGCCCTGTTTCCTCAAGCTACACTTACCCAGCGTATGAGCACACAAAAAGATGGCGCTTTGATATCAGATAATGGCAATATGCTGATGGATGTACAATTTACTGAACTGCCCGAACCGGCTAAATTAAATGCCCTGGTTAAAATGATACCGGGTGTTGTTGAACACTCTTTATTTTACCAAATGGCCGGCAGGGCAATTATTGCAGGCGAAAATGGTATCCGGACCATAAGGCCTCAACGCTAACCCGTCAGTCGGGATTATTTAAAACGGCGATACCCTTTAACGTACACACACCATAGTTAAAATGGTTTAAAAGCTGCAGCTGAACATCCCATAAATTAAATTCGGCATGGGGGTATACGGAGGCGTTAAAACCAAGCTCAATCTGGTTAACCCGCATAATGGCAATTATTCGGGCATCAATTTCGGGACGGACATACCCCTGATCGATACCCTTTTTTAAAAGCTTCCCGATAATATTTACCATGAAGCCTGTTTTAAATTTCAGGTATAACATCCAGCCTTCATGATGATACTTTTGCAGATCGAACAAGACAGCAGGATTTACCCTCGAAAAGATCTCGCCTGTACATTTGGTGAGTTCAACCATCTCATCCATCATATTACCGGTGTCACTAATAATTGAGCAAAGCATTGCCTCATCATCGGCCAGCCGCTTTTTTACAAGGGCTGTAACAAGCTCGTTTTTGTCCCTGAAATGCTGGTAAATTGTTTTTTTGGAGATTCCCAAATGCCGGGCAATATCATCCATAGTAATGCTTTTTATCCCCGCCTCAAGAAAAAGCGCTTCACTCCCATTTAAAACCCGCTCCTTATCAATCATAGCTTTAGGTAGTTATCAACGCGGTGATCCCCCTGATAGCACCAATCAGGATCTCCTGGTTCATTTTTTCATCCCGCGTAAGCTGGATCATGTTGATGGCTATCAACCCATGAATTACCGACCAATAAGTGTAATATCTTTTTTGAACCTCTTCATCACTTACTTCGCGAGGCTCATATAGCGTGCGGATCACTTCAGAAACCATCTCCGGAAAAACCAACGCTTCCGCTATCCGGTTTTCTACCGGGCTGCAACCTGTACCAACAGCAAACATCAGCTGGTAAAGCTCCTTATAGGCAATTGCAAAGTTCCAGTAAGCCAACCACATAGCCTCCATCTGTTCAATGCCGTCTGTATGTGCCTCTTTTGCCAGCTTCACCATAGCTGCCAGTTTAAGGTGCCCCTTGCGGGCAAGCTCGGTATACAAAGCTTCCTTGCTTTCAAAATATTCGTAAATAGCGGGAGCCGTGTACTCGATATGCTCAGCAAGTTTCCGCATACTTAACGCATCACATCCCTCACACTTAATCATATCCAACGCAGCGTCCAGTATCTTTCGGCGGGTATCATCCTTTTGCCGCAATATCCGTTCTTTACTTCCCATGTTTTAACCTCTCAATCACAAGCAAAATTTACTTTAATTTATTCATTAATAAATAATTAACCGTAATTAAATTATCAATTTGGTTTAGATGATTGTATGATAACAGGTTTTACAAAAATCAATTAGTTGGCATAGATAATAAATGTTTAAACAACTTCAAAATATGTCAAAATCACCACCGGCTATAAAAAAGCCCGGCAGCTCAATTGCAAACCGGGCTTCTTGATTGCCATGGTGCTAATGTCATCTATTTCCAGCCGCCGCCCAAAGCGCGATAAAGGTTAACTATAGCTTGCAATTCCTGCAAATGATCGTTAACGCCGCTTAACTGGGCAGCAAGCAAGTTTTGTTCTGAAGTTAAAACATCGGTATAATTTGTAGCCGAACTGTAACGCAGCAACTCCTTGGTATAATCAACCGATTTTTCGAGCGCCTGCAACTGTTTAACCCTTGAACCTTGTTTTTCAATGGCGTTTTGATAGGAGAACAACGCGTTGGTTACCTCCTGCCCCGCCGTGAGTAATGATTTTTGGTAAGCATAATAAGCCTCCTGTTGCTGGGCTTGCGCCGTTCTTAAACGCGCCCGGTTTTGACCTTTGTTAAAAATGGGCTGGGTAATGCCGCCAACAAAGTTGTAAAATATGGAATGATCAAAAAAGTTCTTGAGCTGCAGGGTTGATAAACCGGCCTGCCCGGTAATGGTAAGCTGCGGATAAAAATAAGTACGTGCCAGGTTGGTATTCTCAAACGCACTCCTGAATGCAAACTCAGCTTCCTGCACATCCGGGCGGTTTTTTAAGAGCTGGGATGGGATGCCCGTTTTCAGGTCGGCTACAGGTTTCTGTTCGCTTAGCGTTGTACGTTTGATAGTACCCGGGGCTCTTGCCAGTAAAATACTTAATGCATTCTCGGCTTCGCGGATGCTTTGTTTAAGATCGGGTATGGTAACCTCGGCGGCATAACGGTTAGCTTCGCTTTGTACCACAGCCGCTCCGTTTACCACAGCACCTTCCTTCAGGGCTTTTACGGTCTCTACATCTTTTACCCGTATGGTAAGGGTTTGCTGAGTGATAGCCAATTGCTCATCAAGCGCCAGCAGGTTATAATAAGCGTTTGCTATATCGGCTATGAGCTGGGTTTGAACCGCTCTTTTAGCAGCGTCACTTTGCAGCAATGATGCCAGCGCCGCTCTTTTCGAACTGCTTAATTTACCCCAGATATCAGCTTCCCAACTGGTACTTAACGCTGCCTGGTAAGTGGTTGTTTTCAGGTTGAAGGAGCTGGCAAACTCAGGCGGAAAATTTAAGCTTGCTGCTGATGTTTTTGCCCTCGTAACGGTTCCGCTTCCTTCCAGGCTTGGCAGATATGCCGCCTTGCTTTGGTTAAATGTTGCCTGCGCCTCGTTAATGCGCTGCACGGCAGTTTTTAAATCGAGGTTTTCACGCAGCCCTTCCTGGATCAGGTTTACCAGAACGGTATCAGAAAATAGCTGGCTTACCGGCATGCTGGCCATTGATGTGGTATCGCTGATAGTGGTATCGCGATACAGCTTATCGGTATTTACTACCGGTTGCTGGTATTTTTTTGTAACACATGAGGCAAATACCGCCGTTGCTGCCAGCGTGGCCAATATTTGCCGTTTATATGAATGGATCATTTTTTTGCTTATTTATTGTTCTTAAAATTTTGCGTTCAGGCTACCGTTTCGGTCTCAATCTCTATTTCTTTCCCGGCAGGTTTACCGCTTACGCGTTCCTGGAGCGACTGAAAGATGATGAACAGTACCGGGATCACAAACACACCGAATATGGTACCGATCAACATCCCGCCTACAGCGCCTGTACCTATTGAGCGGTTACCTTCGGCACCTGCTCCTGATGCAATCATTAGCGGGACTAAGCCCAGTATAAATGCGAAAGATGTCATCAAAATAGGCCTTAAACGGGCAACCGAGCCATCAATAGCGGCCTGCACAATGCTTTCGCCGTTTCGCCTGCGGGCTACTGCAAACTCAACTATCAGGATAGCGTTTTTGGCTAACAGACCGATGAGCATAATGAGGGTGATCTGCAAATAAATATTGTTTTGGATGCCGAAGATCCTGGCGAAAATGAACGCGCCGGCCAAACCTATAGGCAGTGACAGTAATACAGCAAATGGCAGGATATAGCTCTCGTACTGCGCACTTAATAAGAAGTATACAAACACTAAACACAGCAGGAAAATAAAAATAGTTTGGCTGCCGCTGGCAATCTCCTCGCGGGTAAGGCCCGAAAACTCGAACCCATAGCCGGCAGGCAATGTCTTTGCACCCACTTCCTGTATGGCTTTAATGGCATCGCCCGTGCTGAAGCCCGGTTTCGGAGCGCCGTTTACCGAAATAGAAGTAAACAGGTTAAAACGGTTAACTGATTCGGGGCCGTAAACCTTTTTCAGCGTAACAAACTCAGATATGGGTGCCATGGTATTATTGGCATTGCGCACATACATGTTGTTCAGGCTGCCGGTGGTACCCCTGTAAGCGGCATCTGCCTGGATCATTACCCGGTATTGCTTACCAAACTCATTAAAGTTGGAGGCATAAACACCGCCAAAATATCCCTGTAAAGCGCTTAATACCGAGTTTACAGTAATACCGGCATCCTTACATTTAGCCACGTTAACATCAACCAAAAACTGTGGAAAGTTGGTATTGAAAAACGTAGACGCATATTGAATTTCGGGACGCTGGTTTAATGCGCCCAGGAACTTGCCGTTTATTTCAGCAAATTTCACAATGTCACCGCCGGTTTTGTCCTGCACCTGGAACTCGAAACCGCTGCTGTTACCAAACCCTTGTAAAGTTGGCGGGGCAAAGAACAGGACGGTAGCACCTTTAATTCCGGCTGTCATGCCAAATAGCTTACCGATAACGGTGTTCACATCAGACCCTTTGGCCGTGCGTTTGTCCCAGGGTTTCAGCTTAACCATGATTAAGCCATATGAACCGCCCGCGCCGCTCAGTATACCCTGGCCGGCAACCCTGATAGTCGATTCCACTTCGGGCAGGGACCTTACTATACCTGATACTTTGTCGATAACCTCGGTAGTACGCTCCAATGACGCGGCAGGCGGCAATGAGATATCACCAATAATAAAACCCTGATCTTCATTAGGCACAAAGCCCGATGGCGTTGTTTTTAACAGGAACCAGAATATCAGCCCAAAAACCGCAATGCCGGCAATCGAGAGCCATTTTTTGGCCGCAAGAAAGCTTACAGATTTTTTGTACTTGCGGGTAATTGTATCAAAACTGGTATTAAAAGCGGTATAAAATCTTTGTAACAGGCCAGTTTTATGATGCTCGCCTTCGGGATGCGGTTTCAATAACAGCGCGCACAATGCAGGGCTTAATGTTAAAGCGTTTACTGCTGATATAAAAATCGCGACAGCAAGCGTTAAACCAAACTGTTTATAAAACACCCCGGTTGAACCGGTAATGAACGTTACCGGGATAAACACGGCAGCCATTACCAATGTGATAGATACTATAGCCCCGCTGATATCATTCATGGCGCTGATTGTAGCCGCTTTTGCCGATTTAGCCCCATGATCGAGCTTGGCGTGCACGGCCTCAACCACCACAATGGCATCATCCACCACTATGCCAATAGCCAGCACCATAGCAAACAGGGTGAGCAGGTTAATGGTAAAACCAAACAGTTGTAGAAAGAAAAAAGTACCCACAATAGCCACAGGCACCGCAATAGCCGGGATCAGCGTAGAACGGAAATCCTGAAGGAATACGAACACTACGATAAACACCAGTACAAATGCTTCAATCAGGGTGTGCACAACTTTTTCTATCGAGGCATCTAAAAAGTCATTAACACTAAAAAGGGAAGTATAGCTAATGCCCGCGGGGAACGTTTTCGACGCAGCCTCAATGGTCTGCTCGCAGTTTTTAATTAACTCATGCGCGTTTGAACCAGCGGTTTGATAAATGGCTATAGCTACTGCAGGTTTACCATTCATGGTAGTAGCATTGGCATAACTTTGCGCGCCAAGCTCAACCCTCGCTATATCTTTCAGGCGCAACAGCTGCCCCTTAGTTGATGAGCGGATCACAATGTTTTCAAACTCGGGCACACTGGTAAGCCTGCCTTTATATTTCAATACATACTGGAACGACTGGTTATCGTTCTCTCCTACTTTACCCGGCGCTGCTTCAATGTTCTGCTCGGCCAGGGCGCTGTTCACATCATCCGGTACAAGGCCGTAGGTGGCCATTACATCAGGCTTTAACCAAATACGCATGGAATAATCCTGTATGCCAAATGATGACGCGTCACCTACACCGCTGATACGCTTGATCTGCGGCAGCACGTTAATGTTGGCATAGTTTTGCAAAAATTTCTCGTCGTAGCTTTTATTATCGCTCGACAGGGAAAATACCATCACCATACTGCTTTGCCGTTTACTGGTGGTAACACCCGCCTTTGTAACTTCGGCCGGTAATAAACTGGTGGCTTTTGACACCCTGTTCTGCACGTTTACCGCCGCCAGGTCGGGGTCGGTACCTTGTTTAAAATAAACAGTGATAACAGCACTGCCGTCATTACTTGCAGTAGAGGTCATGTAAGTCATGTTCTCCACGCCGTTAATTTGCTCTTCGAGCGGTACGATAACACTTTTCATTACCACTTCGGCATTAGCGCCCTGGTATGACGCGGATACCTGCACTGTAGGCGGTGCTATATCGGGGTATTCTGATATGGGCAAGGTTGTAAGGCCCAGGACACCCAGTATGACTATAATTACCGATATTACGGTAGATAGTACTGGTCGTTCAATGAATGTACGTAACATATTGTTTATGTTGATGCCGGGTAAAAAGGAATCCGGCCGGTGTTGTGAAAATTATTTTAGATCTTTATATACCACGGCGTTTTCCTGTACTTCCGGTTTGATAACCATACCGTCTTTTAAACTGCCTGCGCCATCGGTAATAATGGTATCACCTGCCTTAAGGCCCTCGGTAACTACATAATATTGGCCTGTGGTGAGGTCCATAACGCTCACTTCGGTATTTTTAACCGCTCCTTTGCCGTCAACCACGTAAACAAAATGCTTTCCCTGCAGCTCATAAGCGGCCTTTTGAGGGATCAGCACGGCATCTTTTACAGTCTGGGGGATCTGTATAGTAGCACTTCCGCCGCTGCGGATCAGGCCAACAGGGTTAGGGAATGCTGCCCGGTAACTTGCCGATCCGGTTTCGGTATTAATTAAACCGCTGATGGTTTCCACTTTACCTTTTTCGGCATAGGTGCTGCCATCCGGCAATACCAGTGAAACAGGCGGCGTGTTGGCCAGCTTTTCATTCATGGTTTTTCCTTTTACCGTTCTCGAAAAATCAAGCAGCTGCTTTTCATTCAGCGCGAAGTAGGCATACACCTTACCGATATTAGATACTGTTGTTAATGGCTGCGCGGTTGAACCGGTGATGAGGCTACCTAATTTATAAGGAATGGCCCCTACCACGCCATCAACCGGGCTGGTTATTACCGTATAACCTAAATTAGTTTTGGCGTTTGCCAAACTGGCTTTTGCCTGGGCGAGGGTGGCCTTGCGGGCTTTTAATGTGTACTCGGCCGATTCAAGCTCATAATGGCTGATGATATCTTTTTCAACCAACGGCCTGGTTTTGTTAACCTGCAGTTGGGCAGCGCTTACATCAGCTTCGGCACTGGCTATGGCTGCCGTCGCGGTGTTTACGTCCTGGGCGTATTGCGGCGCGCTGAGCTTAAAAAGCAGCTGGCCCTTTTTTACAACGCTGCCCTCGTCAATGTAGATCTTATCTACATAACCATCAACTTTAGGACGGATCTCTATATTTTGCTGCCCCTGGAGCGTGGCAGGGTATTCGCTGTTCAGCGTGGCGTCATGTAAACTGATTTTAAAAACCGGGTAGCTTTGCGGTGGCTGGGGAGCTCCCGCAGCCATAGCACCACCCTGGTTTTGGCTGCCGCCGCATGACGACAATAGAATTAAGGCGGCCCCAAAGCCGGTTAACAGTTGAACTGTATTTTTCATAAATATTAACTTGTAGTTATTGGAGTGAATTGATATTGAAGACATTGTGATATATGTTAAATTATTTTGTTTGACGATTGCGTTAATCACCGGATAAATTTTTTACTTGAAAATCATTTTACAGATCATCTTCTTTCGTTCGTTAATGAGACAGGTATAACTTTCATTGCTCAGGTTGAAGGCCTTCTTATATATAGGCCCCATGATAAGCGGGTATGACATCAGCGAAAACAGGTTCAGCACAAAATGCATGGGGTTCATCCGTTCAATATTACCCGCTTCCATTTCGGCGCTGATCTGCTCCATGAACTTATTGATATGATGCGGCCAAGCCTCGTTTGTGTACTTACAGATGTTTGTATTAATCTCGGTGATCAGGAAGGTTTCCTGGTAGGGATAATCGTTTGCTTCGGTTAAAAACAATTCTATAAAGCTTTCAACCTTGCTTTTAAATGGCATGTCGGATGCCATAACGGCATCAAGACGGGTTGTTAGAGCAAGCATAGCTTCCTTAAACACCTGTTCAATTAAAACATCCTTAGTGCGGAAATAGTAATTTAATAAGGTGCGGCTTACACCGGCCGCGTCGGCAATATCCTGGGTATTGGCATGGAGTCGGCCCTCGGCAAAAAAAATGTGTTTAGCGGTGTCCTTAATTAATTGTTCGGCACCTGTGTCCCTTATCGGCATAAACAAACCTGGCGTTTAACCGGGCACACTATTACACCCGGCTGCATCAACAACTGATGACAGGGCAAAAGTGGCTCAATTATCGTTTTTGCAGAATGTTTAAAGGATGGCGCAATATGTCAAAAAGTCGTTTTTACTAAAAACATTGTAATAGAATGGTAATAATAATTACAGTGTTGCAACAATACTTTTAATTTGCGATTAAAATTACAACAGATAGTATATTACCGAATGCGGAGCAAGGAGAGCAGGCTGGGAAGAATCTCGAAGGGAGGCACATGCCCGTTAAGGCGTTTGACGGTACTTACTGGGACTGGTACCGCATTGTTTTTTGAAGAATTTGCTGAAAAAGAACTGATCGGCAAAATTGAGATAGGTAGCAATTTGAGCTATCGTTAATGCCGGATCGTTAAGCGCTACTTTAGCTTCCATGATCACAATCTCATCAATAAACTCGCCGGCGGTTTTGCCGGTTATTTCCTTTACAGTTTGCGAAAGATATTTAGGGGTGATATTCAGCATGGCAGCATAAGCCTGTACGCTTCTTTCCTCCTTAAAATGCTGCGGAAGGATTTTTAGAAAACGAAAAGTCAGTTCTTCCTTTCGTGTACCCTTTACCTCCCCAAATGCTTGTTGTTTTTGATATAAAGCACCTATCTCATAAATAAAACCCGTAAAAATGTTTAACAAAACTTCATCCTGGAATGCCAGATCATTACGGCCCTCTATTTTACTTTCAAGAATATTCAGGATTGATGTAAGTGTATCCTTTGATTCCTGATCGATAACCAACAAGGGGTTCACCTGCGACGATAAAAAATCAAATGCTTCTACATTTTTAGTGTGGATACTGGTAGCAGATAAATACGCCGAGGTAAATATTACAGAAGTGAGCCTGCAATCCGGCGAAACATTCTGAAACTGACGGACCGTATTAGGCGCTATCATCAGCATATTGTTCTTTTTTACCTTATACTCCAAAAGATTAGCATTGATTGAAAGCTCGCCTTCATGGACCAGCGTTAAAAAGAAATGATCTGACCGGAAGGGGTGCAGAATGGGGACCTCAACATCTTCGGGGTTAAACGACATCACATGCAGACCTTTATGCTGACTGGTAACACCAAGCGGAGCAAGCAATTGCTCCATGGTATGCATTTGTACAGGTCGGATCTCTTTCGGCATAGTAAGCAATAATAACTATTATTTGCACGAATTATTACACCTCGCAAAGCCATTCGTGTATATCAGCTCATCGACGGGAACGAAATCCCTTTGATTTTTCTAAACAATTCAACAGCATACAGATCGGTCATGCCCGAAACAAAGTCAAGAACGGTCTGGATCTTTGAATAATCGTCATTGGCTTTGGTTAAAAACTGTTTAGGGATCAGTTCGATCAGTTTCTCGTGGTATTTTGAATTATTCTTTAAATAAGCAGGGACAAACTCTTCCAATAAACCACCCATTACCTTATAACCGGCAACTTCCTTTTGTACTACCGAACTATAGTTGTAGATCTTTTTTACAGAAACCTTTTCGATCGCTTTCATGGCAGACCGGAGCGGTTCTTCAATCGCATCCATCAGTGCCGAATTAAAATCACCATTCATGATCTCTTCCTGTTTGCCATAAAACAGGTTTGAACATTGATTTACCAAGGTATTTATTGCTATTGCCCTCAAATAGCCAACTTTAGCATCAGTATCATCAAACTCTTCCAGTCGCTCTTCCATCCTGGGAATAGTACACAACGGCATCAACAATGTCTTCACCTCCTCATAAGAGAGTATTTTAAGGCGATGGGCATCTTCCAGATCAACGACATTGTAGCAAATATCGTCAGCTGCCTCAACAAGATATACTAATGGATGCCTTTTGTAAATAAGTTCATCTCCCTCTACCCTGATCAAACCCAAATCATTGGCTATCTTTTCAAAGTCATGTTGCTCGGAAGCGAAGAAACCATATTTCTTTCGGTAGATGATACCCTTTTTATGCCCGGCGAGAGATGAACACGGGTATTTTGCAATAGAAGCGATGGTAGAATAAGTTAATGCCAAACTCCCCCGGCCTTTACCTGCAAACGGATGCGTCAATAATCTCAAAGCATTGGCGTTACCCTCAAAATGAGTGAGATCTTCCCATTGCTGAGCTGTAACAGCATCCTTATAATCCTTACCCGCTCCTTCGGCAAAATAATGTGAAATGGCTGATTCGCCCGAATGGCCAAAGGCGGGATTACCCAAATCATGGGCTAAGCAGGCGGCAGCCACCATATTACCGATCTCACTGATCAGCGGATATTTCTTTTCTACATCAGGATCTTCTTTAAGCATCCTGTTAAAATGCATCCGCCCTAACGAGCGGCCCACACTGGCTACCTCCAAACTATGAGTAAGCCGGTTATGTACAAAAATGCTTCCGGGTAAAGGGAATACCTGGGTTTTGTTTTGTAACCTCCTGAAGGGTGATGAAAAAATGATCCGGTCGTAATCCCGCTGAAACTCCGATCGTGCATCGATATGGTTTGCAATATATTTATCCTCGTAACCCCAGCGTTTTGCCGATAACAGTTGATCCCAGTTCATTATAGTTTGATGTATATAGAGCGGCAAAAGTAGCCATTATGCATGAAAGAAATAATAATCTATACCACCTCAAAATGCTGCCTTAATTTCTCTTCTTCCAAATCAAGCAGATCCAATTGCTGCTTTACAATATCATCGCTGATGTTTTCTTTTTTATTCAGTGTAAGTAACAAGGCCCGCTGCTGATCCATCACATCGTTTAAAATCATGCGATAGTCATGATAAAAATTATCGGCGCGTTGTTCACTGCCATCTTTTTCCCAGTCTTTCAGCAGTTCCATGTCAGCACTCAGTCTTAACCTAAATGCTTTGATCATATCGTTACCGTCTAATCTGTCGGCATATTTATCTTCAAGTATTTGTAATGCCAGCTTAGATAACTTCTTCCTGACTAATTGCTTTTGCTGCTCGTGCGAACCTATATAATCACGATCGGGCATATTTACAAACTTCACCAATAAGGGCAACGTAAGGCCCTGAACCACCAGGGTAAACATGATCACTACAAAGGTGATAAACAAGATGAGGTTGCGTTGAGGGAAGGCGACGCCTGACGGTAAAAGTTCAGGGATACTCAAGGCTGCGGCAAGTGAAACCACACCCCGCATACCTGCCCAGCCTAACAATAATGGACCCTTCCAGCCCGGGCTCGGATCGGCTGTAGTGATGTAACGGCTAATGAATACGGTAAATACAGAGGCCCCAAAAGTACTGGCTAAACGGGCCACTATCAGCACACCGGTTATAATGAGGCTATAATTTATCGCCGGTTTCAGGCCT
This sequence comes from Mucilaginibacter sp. SJ, assembly GCF_028993635.1. Taxonomy (NCBI): domain Bacteria; kingdom Pseudomonadati; phylum Bacteroidota; class Sphingobacteriia; order Sphingobacteriales; family Sphingobacteriaceae; genus Mucilaginibacter; species Mucilaginibacter sp. SJ. Next base: position 144,741 of record NZ_CP118631.1, on the reverse strand, counting down.
TCGGGCCCAAGCGCCTTGATAATTACCGGAAACTCTAACCCTATCAGGATAAACACAAACCCGTTTAAAACAAAAGCTACTGTTTCCCAAACATTAACTCCCTGTAACCGGCTGCGGTAACTTAATATCACGTGCCGTTGTGACGACAGGAACAAACCGCCGCTTACTACAGCCAACACTCCCGAAAAGTGAAACTCTTCGGCCGCCATATACATGGCATACGGTGTAATAAACGTAAGGATAATATCAATATTAGCTGTAGTTGGCAGCCAGCGGTGTATGGTATAAAAAACCAAACCTACTGCCAATCCTATAACGATACCCATTACAATCACCAGTACAAAACTTAGCGTGGCCTGTCCTAACGCGAATTTGCCGGTAACAACCGCGGCAAGCGCAAACCTGAATATCACTAAACTTGATGCATCGTTCAACAGGCTTTCACCCTCAACAATGGCAATAAACCGCTTGGGCACTTTTATATTTTTCAGGATAGTACTTGCCGACACCGCGTCGGGGGGTGAAATGATCCCTCCGAGCAAAAAACCCAGGGGCAGGGTAAAACCTGCTATCAGGCTGTTTGACACAACCGCGATTAAACATGAAGTTAAAATAACGATCAAGAATGCAAAGCTGGAGATCACCCTGCGCCATTTCCAGAAATCCTTCCAGGAAGTGTTCCACGCCGATTCATACAACAAAGGCGGCAGAAAAATAACAAAGATCAGATCGGGCTGTATTTCGATACCTTTCAGAAAAGGAACGAAACCAAGAGGTAAACCGACTAAAACCAATAGTATGGGATAAGCTATTTTGATTTTTTGCCCAAGCATTACCACAAAAAGGATAACTACTAACAGGCAGGCACATTGAATAATAACGTGATGCAGCATGTAGCTAAAATACAATTATTCGTTGAGTTAAGCTTGCAAGCTATATTATTAACCAGTATTAAGAAAACATGAACAAATAATCGTTTTTGCTGTTATGAAATCATTAAATAAAACTACCGAAGTAAAAATTGAGTTATAAAAAGATAAAATCCTAAAAAACAGCGACAAAAAATAAAAATAAAGTCATTTTATATCAAAAAAAATACAAACCTATTTCGATAGCTCCAAATATTTTAGTATTTTCGCAATCATGGCGCCGACGATAAAAAAAATATTCTTCGCATTATTTTTTTTCCAGCTTGCAATAGCTGTAGCCCCTGCTAACGCCGAATCAATTTTAACCCACTACAAAAAATCGGGCCCGGCTGCCGATTTAATTTCCCGTACCCATCAAAGGATCATCGGTCAAATTCAACAGCAGGAAGTTCAGGATGATTCACCCGATTCGGATACTAACGAAGCACACCATAACCGTACCATCATACGCTTTTTACCCAGCCGGGTAAATTATTCGTCAGCATTATTGCCTGGTCAGCAGGCCTTACTTGCAGATGTGATATCGATAGCCGAAAAGCGACAAAACCAGAATAAATCCATCAAAGGCTTTTTGCCTGCATATTACAATTTCCTTTTCAGGCTCAGCCCGTTCTGATCCACCTCCCGTTTCCGATGCCCTTTGCGGCAAATCCATGTTTTTACAAATCAAATTTTAACATTGGCTAACAGTACGTGATTAGCACTGCTATGCCTATAATCTATCCGGAAAAAAAATGAAAAGGATCATCATTTATATACCCCTGCTGGCCATGGCCGCCGGCATATTTGTCACGGGTTGCTCAACCAAAGCCAAAACCAATAACGAAGCTGTCGCTTCCGATACGCTTCAGTTACCTGTACTTACGTTAAATACGCAGGATACCGTTCTTCAAAAATCATACGTTGCCGATATCCAGGCACAAAAAAACATCGAGATCCGGTCGCGCGTTCGCGGCTTCCTCGAAAAAATATACATCGACGAAGGAAAGCAGGTTAAAAAAGGCCAGCTTTTATTTAAGCTTAACGACCAGGAATTTAAAGTAAACCTGTCAAAAGCTAAAGCCGCGTTAAGTAATGCCGTGGCCGCTGCCAAAGCAACCGAACTTGAGGTAGCAAGGGTTAAACTACTGGTTGACAAGAAAGTAATATCCAAGTCTGAACTGGAAGTTGCTGAATCAAAGATGAGTGCAGACCGCGCGACCATTGAAGAAGCACGCTCTATGGTGCAAAGCGCCGAAGACCAACTGGCTTATACTTACATTCATGCGCCGTTTGATGGCATCATAGACAGGATCCCGCTTAAATCGGGCAGTTTGATTGATGAAGGCACCTTGCTTACCAGCCTGTCGGATATCAGCTCCATGTACGCTTATTTCAGCTTCCCGGAAAATGAATACCTGCAATACATCCGCAAAAAGGAATCAGCTCCCGGCCAAACAAGTGATAAGGTTAAGCTGGTATTGGCAGACGGCCTGGACTTCCCCTACCAGGGCGAAATAGAAACGGTAGAGGCCGAAATTGAGCAAAAAACAGGCTCTATTAACTTCAGGGCAAAGTTCCCCAATCCGAACAGGTTATTGAGGCATGGTGCTACCGGTAAGCTTTTCATATCTACCAAAGCCAATAACGTAGTCATGGTGCCACAGCAGTCGGTATTTGATATCCAGGATAAAAGTTACGTATACATAGTTGATAAGGATAATAAACTGCACATGCAGGCTTTTTCGCCGCAAACCCGTTTTTCTACCTATTATATTGTGAAAGACGGCCTAAAAGCAGGCGACAGGATCTTGTATCAGGGAGCACAGAACGTGCGTGATGGCATGATCATTAAACCAAGGAAAATGGCAAAAGACTCATTGCTGGCAATGAAATAATTATTGCTGATGTTTCCTTTTTCCGGCCGCGTAAAACGCGCGGCACGGGTTTATTGTACACTTACCCTAACAAACTATGTTCGAAACTTTCATAAAGCGGCCAGTGCTGTCGCTTGTTATTTCATTGATAATTACCATGCTGGGTGTGCTGGCGCTGATAACGCTTCCCGTTACCCAGTTCCCGGATATTGTGCCGCCATCGGTAACTGTAACGGCCAACTATACCGGTGCCAATGCCGAGGTATGTGCCAAGGCTGTAGCAACTCCGTTGGAGCGTGCCATTAACGGCGTGCCGGGGATGACCTACATGTCGACAGTTTGCAGTAACGATGGCTTAACGGTGATCCAGATCTACTTTAACGTTGGGGTTGATCCCGACCAGGCCGCGGTTAACGTTCAAAACCGCGTAGCCACCATTATTGACGAAATGCCGGAAGAAGTGATCAAAGCCGGTGTTACTACAGAAAAAGAAGTAAACAGTATGCTGATGTACCTGAACATCATGAGCCAGGACACCAGCATGGACGAAAAATTCATTTATAACTTTACCGATATCAACGTTTTACAGGAGCTTAAACGAATTGATGGTGTAGGCCGTGCCGAGATCATGGGCGCCAAAGAATACTCCATGCGGGTATGGCTTAAGCCCGACAGGATGATGGCCTACAAGGTATCAACAGATGAGGTGATAGATGCCATCCGTGCCCAGAACGTGGAGGCCGCGCCGGGCAAAACCGGCCAAAGCTCAGATAAAACCCCGCAGATGCTGCAATATGTCTTGCGCTACCCGGGCAAATTCTTTGAGCCTAAACAATACGAAAACATTGTGATCCGCGCCGAGGAAGACGGCTCGGTATTAAGATTGAAAGAAATTGCTGATGTTGAATTCGGTTCCCTGACCTACAGTATGGTTTCCAATACTGATGGCAAGCCTTCGGCATCAATCATGATAAAACAACGTCCCGGCTCAAATGCACGCGAGGTGATCAATAACATTAAAACCCGCATGGCCGAGCTTAAAGAAAGCTCATTCCCTGCCGGGATGACCTTTAACGTAAACTATGATGTATCCCGTTTTTTGGATGCATCTATACATGAAGTATTACGTACGCTGGTTGAGGCTTTCGTATTGGTTTTCATTGTAGTATTCATTTTCCTGCAGGATTTCCGGTCTACACTGATCCCGGCTTTGGCTGTACCAGTAGCTCTCATCGGTTCACTGTTTTTTATGCAGATGCTGGGGTTCTCTATCAACCTGCTCACGCTCTTTGCATTGGTATTGGCCATAGGTATTGTGGTAGATAACGCGATAGTAGTAGTTGAAGCCGTGCACGTAAAAATGACCGAAAACCACATGAACGCCATGGATGCCACCATCAGCGCCATGCGCGAGATCAGCGGTGCTATTGTGGCCATTACATTGGTAATGTCGGCGGTGTTTGTTCCGGTGGCTTTTATGTCGGGGCCTGTTGGGGTGTTTTACCGGCAGTTTTCACTTACGCTGGCTATCTCTATTGTAATATCGGGCATTAACGCCTTAACACTTACTCCTGCCCTTTGTGCTATCATGTTAAAGCACAACCATGCGCCTAAAAAGAAAAACCTGATGCAGCGCTTTTTTGGTGGCTTTAATGATAAATACAACAGGTTACAGGGCAGGTATGCTACCTTCATGACCTACCTGTCACCACGCAAAGGTCTTACTTTGATATTACTGGCAGGTTTCTTCATCCTTACCTGGGGAACCAGCGCTATTTTGCCAACGGGCTTTATCCCAACCGAAGACCAGGGTATGCTTTACGTGAACGTAACCACCCCGGCAGGTGCTACAGTTGAGCGTACCGAACAGGTATTGAAAGAGATTGAAGCCAAAACCAAATCGATGAAATCTATCGAATCGGTTTCAACCCTTTCGGGCTATAGTTTAGTGAATGAGATTGCCGGCGCTTCATACGGTATGGCCATGATCAACCTTAAACCATGGGATGAGCGCAGCGAATCATTAGATGATATCATTGCTGATTTAACCGCAAAAACCAAGAATATCGGCGATGCTTCTATCCAGTTCTTCCCCCCGCCTACCGTACCGGGCTTTGGTAACGCCAGCGGTTTCGAGATAAGGGTACTTGATAAAAGCGGCCAGGGCGATTTGCAGAAAGCTGCCGATGTAACCAAAAACTTTGTAAATGCGCTTAACGCTTCGCCGGAGATTGCCGAGGCATTTACCAGCTTTGACCCTAACTTTCCACAGTACCTGATCTCTGTTGACCAGCAAACGGCCGCCCAGAAGGGCATTACGATTGATAAAGCCATGTCGACCCTGCAAACATTGATGGGGAGTTTCTATGCTTCCAATTTCATCAGATTCGGGCAGATGTATAAGGTGATGGTTCAGGCCTCGCCCGAGTACCGTTCGCGCCCCGAGGATGTTTTAAACCTGCAGGTTAAGAACGATAAAGGCGAAATGGTACCGTTCTCTACCTTCATTAAAATGGAGAAAGTATTTGGACCAGAACAGCTTACCCGTTACAATATGTATACATCGGCCATGGTTACAGGTGACGCCGATAAAGGCTTCAGCAGCGGCGATGCCATTAAAGCTATAGAACGTATTGCTGCCGAAAAATTGCCGAAAGGTTATGCCTTTGAATGGTCGGGCATGACGCGCGAGCAGATCCTGTCTGGTAACCAGGCTATTTATATTTTTGTGATCTGTTTGATCTTTGTTTACCTGTTACTGGCTGCCCAGTATGAAAGTTTCCTATTGCCGCTTCCGGTTATCCTTTCATTGCCTACAGGTATTTTCGGCGCGTTCTTCTTCCTAAAAATCACGGGGCTCGAAAACAACATTTATGCCCAGGTGGCACTGGTAATGCTTATCGGCTTGTTAGGTAAAAACGCCATCCTGATAGTTGAGTTCGCTATCCAGCGGCAAAAAGAAGGATTAAGCGTACTAAAAGCCGCTATTGAAGGTGCGGTATCCCGTTTACGCCCTATCCTCATGACATCACTGGCGTTCATAGCCGGTTTGATCCCGCTTTGTGTTGCCAGCGGTGCGGGCGCCATGGGTAACCGTTCTATTGGTACAGCCGCTGCCGGAGGGATGCTGATGGGAACTATTTTCGGCTTGATCCTCATTCCGGGCTTATACGTGATTTTTGCAGGTTTGGCCGAACGCAATAAAAAGCAAAAACCAGCCACAGAAGTAGCTCACCATGAGCTCGATATCGTTAATAATTAATCAAGATCTGCAATGCTAAAAAAAGCAATTTTCTATATACTCCATACGGCACTTTTGATGGTGATCATGGCCGGCTGCAAAAGCTATAAACCGGTCACGGGGCAGGAAGTGGCCGCTAATCTGCCGTCGTCATTCAATAACAGTACTGATACTGCAACAATTGCAGCCTTACCAATAGGCCAGTTTTTTGCCGATCAGAGGCTCGTTAACCTCATTGACACAGCCCTTAAAGCAAACCCCGATCTGTTAAGCGCCCTGCAACGGGTTGAGGCCGCGCGGGCCAATCTGCGGTTCAACGCCTCAAAGCTTTTACCTACCATAGACCTGGCCGCCAACGCCGGGGTTGAAAAATATGGTGATTATACCCAAAACGGCGTAGGTAATTACGACACTAATTTTTCAAACAACATTAACAGCGATCAGCATATCCCCAATCCTGTCCCCAACTATTTCCTGGGCTTTCAAAGCTCATGGGAGGTTGACCTGTGGGGCAAGCTAAACAACCATAAAAAGGCCGCCTTTGCCCGTTTCCTGGCCAGTCAAAGCGGATATCGCCTGGTAACAACAGCCCTCACTGCCCAAATTGCAGGGCTTTATTACCAATTGCTGGCATATGACACCGAATTAGGGATCATCAAAAAAAACATCAGGCTTCAGGAACATGCCTTAGAGATTGTTAAAATCCAAAAACTGGGCGGCCGCGCTACGGAATTGGCTGTGCAGCAATTTGAGGCGCAATTGGCCCGTACCAAAGGTTTGGAGTTTACCACCCGCCAGCAGATTACCGAAACCGAAAATCAGCTTCGCTTTTTAACAGGGAGTTATACCGGAACGGTAACACGGGATACTTCTATCATGAAAATTAAACTGCCAGTGGTACTTGGTACTGGTGTTCCGTCGCAAATGCTGTTAAACAGGCCGGATATCCGCTCTGCCGAACTGGAGCTTACCGCGATGAACGCGGACATTAAAGCGGCAAGGGCAAACTTTCTCCCAACTTTAACTTTAACTCCATATGTTGGCTATAACAGTTTCAGGACAAACTTGTTATTTGATCCGGCTTCATTTACTTATGGTATTTTAGGAGGCATCACCGCTCCTATCTTTAACCGCAAGGCCATCAAAGCCGAATACGAGCGAACTATAGCTGAGCAGAAAATAGCGGTGTACAATTATCAAAAAAGTATCCTTTCCGGTTTTCAGGAAGTGAAGAATAATTTGAGCGGAATAGAGAATTTTAACCGTGCTTTTGAATTTAAGCAACAGGAGCTGCAATCGCTAAACAATGCATTGTCTGTAGCTAACGATTTATACCTTGTTGGCCGGGCCAATTATTTGGAGATCATCACCGCGCAACGCAGCGTACTTGATGCCGAACTTGAGCTGGCCGGTATTAAGCGGGATATTTTCTTAAGCTCGGTTAATTTATACCAGGCTGTGGGCGGCGGCTGGAGATAGGCCATACAATAATTTTAATGAAATGGGTACTTGTTTGGGTACCCATTTTTTGTTATGTTGGTTTCTGAAGCTTTTAAAAGCCTGGGAATGTGCGATTCCTCTCTCGAGAAGGGTGTGGGGAGAGGTTTCACCATTTTGGTAAGTACGCAGCAGAAACACACCCCTGCCGTCGCTCTTTTCTTGCGCGCCAGCTTCTATGCCTACAAAATTATTTGTCGCATAATCAGCAAGGTGTGTTGTTTTGCCCCTCTGGGGCAAAGGATATTTCTATTTTCCATGCTACAAACCTTTTGCACCTCTGGTGCAACTTGTCTTTTTTTTAAATTAATGACATTGAGGTGCAGGGCTTGTTTCAGCATCTTTGCTAAACATGCAGCAGCCGTCCCTGCCGTCGCTCTTTTCTTGTGCCCCGCCTCTATTCCCACAAAATTGTTTGTTGTATAATCAGCAAGGTGTGTTGTTTTGCCCCTCTGAGGCAAAGGATATTTCTATTTTTCACGCTACAAACCTTTTGCACCTCTGGTGCACCTGTTTTTAAGCGCGTCTAAAGTAATACCAGTCTATTAAATTGTAAAAGTCCCCCAGAGGGGGAAAAGGTTTGTAGAATAGAATAGCATCCTACCCTTATCCGAACCCCAGAGGGGTTCAACTAAGCTGATTACTAAATTGGCAACAGCTATTTGACCATTATTTTGCGGGTTAACTTAAACTTTCAGGGAGGGAATTGAAAAATGCACGCCACCCACCCGTCACAAATTCGTTACACCAATCAAATTACATCGCAACAATATTAACCAGTAGTATAAATTGCTTAATATAGTGGTTCCGGTGTTTACCAAACGAAACACCGGTTGACTGACTAATACTTAAACAATTAACACAAATGATCAAACTTTTAAAGCACGCATTGATCACTCCATCAATTGCTGTACTGGCGTTTAACGCGGTTGCCCAAACCGCCGCGCAACCAAAGCTTATTGAAAAGGTTACCCGTAAGGGAACCGAGCTGGTGATCCCCTATGAAAAATATGTATTACCCAATGGCCTTACGGTTATTTTGGCCGAAGATCACTCCGATCCGCTGGTTCACGTGGATATCACCTATCACGTAGGTTCGGCGCGTGAGGAGATCGGTAAATCGGGTTTCGCTCACTTCTTTGAGCACATGATGTTCCAGGGATCAGATCATGTAGCCAATGGCGACCATTTTAAGATCATTACCGAAGCCGGCGGCACCCTAAACGGATCAACTAACCGCGACCGTACCAACTATTATGAAACCGTACCGGCTAATCAGCTGGAAAAAATGCTCTGGCTGGAGTCGGACAGGATGGGCTTCCTGCTCGATGCTGTCACCCAGCAAAAATTTGAGGTGCAGCGCGCAACCGTAAAAAACGAACGCGGGCAAAACTACGATAACCGCCCGTACGGTTTAGTTAGCCAGTATGCATCAAAAACACTTTATCCATACGGCCACCCTTATTCATGGCTTACCATTGGCTATATCGAGGAGCTGAATAAAGTAGGAGTAAACGATCTTAAAAACTTTTTCCTGAGATGGTACGGCCCTAATAATGCCACGCTAACCATTGGCGGCGATCTTAACCCAAAACAAACCTTAGCCTGGGTGAGCAAATATTTCGGCGGGATCCCAAGAGGGCCAGTGGTAAAGAATATGTCTTTACCTGCACCTGTGTTAAAAGCCGACAGGTATGTATCCTACACAGATAATTACGCCAAGTTCCCCTTGTTGTCTGTAAGCTATCCGGGCGTTAAGATCTATGATAAGGACATGTCGCCTCTTGATGCTTTGTCGGCTATCATCGGACAGGGCCGCAATTCTATATTTTACAAAAACTTTGTAAAAACCCGTAAAGCGGCACAGGCCACCATGAGTTCATCCAATACCGAACTGGCCGGTGAGATCAGCATGCGGGTTATACCTTTCCCTGGTCAAACGCTGGCTGATGCCAAAAAACTGGTCGATGAGTCATTAGCCGAGTTTGAGAAAAAAGGTGTAAGTGACGATGACCTGGCCCGCTTTAAAGCCACTGCCGAAGCCGATTATATCAACAGCTTATCGAGCGTAAGCGGTAAGGTATCTGAACTGGCGCAGGCGCAAACCTTTACCGGTAACCCTAACCAAATTGGCCGCGAACTTGCTGCTATCCGCGCGGTTACCAAAGAGGATGTGATGCGCGTTTATAACCAGTACATTAAAGGGAAACCAGCTGTAATATTAAGCGTATTGCCTAAGGGCGGTAACCTGCAGCCTGTAGCACCCGATAATTTTACTGTTGATACCACAGGTTACAAAGCACCGGATTATGGCTATAATGGTTTAACCTATCACAAGCCTAAAGATAGTTTTGATCGTGCCGCAAAACCGGGCGTTGGCCCTAACCCGGCCATTAAAGTTCCGGCTATATGGTCGGCCAATACACCAAATGGCATCAATATCATCGGTACTCAAAATAACGAGATCCCATCGGTATCTATGTCGATCTCTATTAAAGGCGGTGGTTTGTTTGCCATCAACAACCCATCAAAAGCAGGCCTGGCAGGTATTGTTGGCCGCATGATGAATGAAGAAACGCAGAAATACACTGCCGAAGATTTCAACTCCGAACTGGATAAACTGGGCAGCAGTATCACTTTTTATGCCAGTTTAGATCAGATTGATGCTGAGGTATCGTCGCTTACCAAAAACCTGGGCAAGACAATGTCCCTGCTCGAAGAAAGGTTATATCACCCTAAATTCACCCAGGATGCGCTCGACAGAATCAAGAAGCAAACTTTGGAAGGCTTTAAACAAGCTAAAACCCAACCTGCAGGCGTAGCCAGCACAGTTTACAGCAAAATCCTTTATGGTACCGATAACGTACGCACTTACGCTGCAGGCGGTAATGAAGAAACTGTTGCGGGTATAACGTTGCAGGATGTTCAGGACTATTACGATAAAAACTTTTCACCATCGTTAACCAAAATTGTTGTGGTAGGCGATGTTAGCGAGGCATCTGCAAAAAGCGCGCTCGCTTTCCTCAATACCTGGAAGGATAAAAAGGTGACCATCCCGGCTCCTGCTGAGGGTAAAACATTTGATAAAACCACTTTATACCTGGTTGATATCCCGGGCGCGGCACAATCTGAGATCCGTATCGGGTATTTGGATAAACTAAACTATGATCCAACTGGCGATTATTATAAGTTGAACATTGCCAACTACATTTTAGGCGGCGCATTCAACAGTCACATCAATCTTAACCTGCGTGAGAAAAAAGGCTGGACATATGGTGCCCGTTCATCTTTCAGTTCGGGTAGATATGGTGGCGACTTCACCGCCGCGGCCGGCGTATTGGCTACGGCTACCGATAGCTCGGTGGTTGAGTTTATGAAGGAGATCACCAATTATCAAAAAACAGGGATTACACCCGAAGAATTGAAGTTCACCCAAACTTCTATCGGCCAGAGTGATGCCCGCCGTTATGAAACCAACGCGCAAAAGGCGGCGTTTTTATCACGCATCCAGGAGTACGGCCTTAAACCTACTTTTGTTGATGAGCAAAACAAGATCTTATCAACCATAACTCCTGCCGAGATCAATGGGCTTGCTTCAAAATACCTCAATCCTGATAACATGATCATCCTGGTTGTTGGGGATAAGGCAAGGATCTATCCGGGCCTGCAAAAACTGGGCTACCCGATTGTTGAACTTGACGCTGATGGCAAGCCAAAACAATAAGTTAACATAACAACAGGCGGATAAATCCCTTATACCTTAACCGGCATAAGGGATTTTTATTTTAAAAATCAATCCTTTACAATCAAGCACCAACCCGGCAGGTGTTGTTTATACCACTGCTTTGCAACTGAAAAGTTACTATTCAAAACCTATTTACTAACATTGATTTAACCTAAATTAAATACATAAAGTTCAATTTTGAACGGTGATATGGTGCTTATGGCAACTGCCAAAGCCGGTGACGGTAATATTTAAGTTTTAATTATTAGTGTGCAAGCACTGCACCGGCCTTGTAAAGGCACAATAATATCCAACAGAAGCGTGTGAATGCGTATTCCTGTTTCTTTTAATTCTCCCTAAATCTTTCCGGTTTTAAAATTTGCACAGCGTAAACGCATTTGCTGTGCATTGTATTTATCTATCATAAAAAACACACTATGAAAATTAACAACCTACTTATCGGCCTGGGCTTAGCTTTAACCTTTGCCGGATGTTCCAAAGACCTTAAAAACTCGCCTACTCCGCCAAAAACCGGCGATACCACAGTAAACCCTCCTGCGCCGGTTCCTTATTCCATTACCGAAGGTTTTGAACAGGGAAGTAAAACCGCCTACGCGGCAGCCGATGTAACCCTAAGCACCGGAAGCTGGAATTTTAGCGATGCGCTGATAGGTAACCTCGCTGCCGACCTTAAGGATGGCAGTAAATCTGTAAGGCTCCGTACCGGGGATATCGCCATGAATTTTGATATCAAAGGTCTTACTACGTTATACATTAAACACGGTAAATATGGCAGCGATGCCACATCGACCTGGCAGTTGCTAATGTCGACCGACGGCGGGGCGAATTACACGCAGGTAGGTACCGATATTACTGAAACCAATACCACACTGGTAACCGACTCATTTAAAGTGAGCGTCACAGGTAAAGTTAGGTTTGAGATCAAAAAAGCAGGCACAACCCGCATCAATATTGATGATATTACCTTTAAGGGTACCGGGGATCCGGGCATCACCGTTGGCATACCTGATACCGGCGGCAGCGATACTACCGGCACATCAAATTCTGCAACACCAAGGAACGTTACCGCCGGGGCTGATGCGCCACCTGCAAGCGGCGATAACAGCAACCTGCTTTTCGGTAACCCCTCAAATGCACTTTCAACACTGGCCTCAATGGATAACTACCTGATAGACCAGAAGTATTATGTAGAATCATACAACGCTACCAAAGGCGAGCCAAACTGGGTAAGCTGGCACCTTGACGCGACCAATACCACTAATGCGACTGGTCGTTTGGATAATTTTGCAGGTTGGAGCGGGATTCCTGCTGGTTGGTACCAGGTAGAAAGCAACAGCTATTCGGGCAGCGGGTTCGACAGGGGGCATAACTGTCCCTCGGCCGATCGCACCAGTTCAGCCAACGCTAATTCCTCAACCTTCCTGATGACCAATATGATACCGCAGGCCCCGCAAAATAACCAGCAAACCTGGGCCAATCTTGAAAATTACCTGCGCGAACAAGTGGCAGCCGGCAACGAAGTTTATATCATTATGGGGAGTTACGGTACAGGTGGAACAGGTTCAAACGGGACTGCCAATACGATCAATAATGGCCACGTAAATGTACCAAGTAACGTTTGGAAAGTAGCCCTGATCATCCCCAAAGGTGACGGCGACGTTGCAAGGGTTACCGCTTCAACCAGGGTTATCGCGGTAAATACCCCTAATGTTAACACCATCAACTCCGACTGGACCAAGTACATAACAACTATCAAAGATATTGAAACAGCAACAGGTTATACCCTGCTCTCAAACTTGCCAACTGCGGTTAGGACAGCGCTTGAAGTTAAAGTAGATACCGGAGCTTCGGGAACATAAAACTTAGATAATTTATAAAATCAAAAGCCGGGATACCCGGCTTTTTTGTTGGTGTTTTTTGGTGTTCAATTTTTGAAAAAGGGGTGTTCAACTTTCGGAGGCTTAATATTATAACACATTGATTATCAACACTAAGATGTTCAAATTCCGCTATTGGACATTTCTTGATACTTATAACACATTGATTATCAGCTGTTAAAATTTAGACAAAAACAACAAGTGTTCACACTTTAAAAAATTGAACACCTAATGTTTGTCTTGCTAAATATTTAAATCCTGTGAACTCCAAAGGTGAAATAACAAAAGAGGCCTGTCAGTCTGAGCTTGTCGAAGACTCGCGCGCAGAGGCCCCGCCCACCATGCTTCGACAAGCTCAGCATGACCCTTACTTTATTTTGTCATGGGTATACTGATAGTATAGTGAGCGGATCAATCCACTCCTTTTACATTCATTTTAAAGGTGTAAACTGCCTTTGATGCGGTTATAAATAATACATCTTTGTTTTTTCCGCCAAAACAGATGTTGGCAGTCCACGGTTCATCGATATCTATGTGGCCAATCTTTTCGCCTTTGGGGTTAACGATGGTAACGCCTTTGCCGCACATATAAATATTGCCATGTTCGTCAATCGTCATGCCATCGCAGCCCATAGCTATAAACAGGGTACGGTTAGATAATGTACCATCTTTATTGATATCGTAACGATAGGTTTTGTTATCGCCGATATCGGCTACATACAAAGTCTTACCATCCGGTGTACCGATTATGCCATTGGGGCGTACAAACTTATCATCGACCATAACAGCCGATGCCTTGCCTTTGGCCAGGAAATATAATTTTTGGCCATCAAGGTCGGGCTGTTTACGGGTCCAGTAGTCACGTTGATAATAAGGATCGGTTATATAGATGCCCCCGTCCGGGCGTACCCAAACATCATTAGGGCCGTTAAACTTATGTCCCTGGTAATCCTTCAGCAAAACGGTAACCTTTCCTTTGGGGCTGATAGACCAAAGCTGATCATTGGCATCGGCACAGCTAATGAGGTTGCCTTTCTTATCAAAATACATCCCGTTTGAGCGGCCCGCGCTATCCAGGAAAACAGAAAGCTTGCCATCGGTATCATACTTCCAGATCTTGTTGTTTGGCTGATCCGTAAAAAACACATTGCCTTTTTTGTCGACAGCGGGTCCTTCCGTAAAGGAGAATTGTTTGGCAACCAGTTGGGGTTTGGTATTGGGGTCGTACAAATTGGCATCGGTTTGTGCAAACACTTTAACAGAGAACGCCGATATCAATAAAATGAGGGCAGAGACTTTTTTCATGGTTTACGGAATGTTATAATGGTTTTGCTAAAGTAATATGTTTTTGAGACCGATTATTTTAAAGGGGTAAAATATTTGATACAAGTGGTGGTTTTGTAGGATTGAAGAATAAACCCACCCGACTGCGCTTACCAATCACATTTTTGATTGGTGTGATAGCGTGATAACTTAAAAAACCTTACTTTTGCACCTTTATTAAAATACCGTTCATCACATGAGTATTGCATTATCCGAACAGGAGATCATTCGCCGCAAATCTTTACAGGAGCTACGTGCACTGGGTATTAACCCATACCCTGCCGAAGCTTTTAATGTTAACGCCTGGGCACAGGATATAGCCGATAATTTTAAGGATAAACCCGAGGCCTACCAGGATGTTGTAATTGCGGGCAGGATCATGACCCGCCGTATCATGGGCAGTGCTTCATTTGCCGAACTGCAGGATTCAACCGGCCGTGTGCAGATCTATATAAAACGCGATGATGTTTGCCCTGGTGAGGACAAAACATTATATAACACCGTATTTAAAAAACTGCTGGACATTGGCGACTACATTGGCGTAAAAGGCTATGTGTTCCTTACTCAAACAGGCGAGATCTCGGTTCACGTACGTGAGCTGGTGGTGCTTTCAAAATCTCTGAAACCGCTACCGGTTGTTAAACGCGAAGAAGACGGAACTATCCATGATGGTTTTACCGACCCTGAACTGCGTTATCGTCAGCGTTATGTGGATTTAACGGTTAACCCCGATTATAAACAGATTTTCATCAACCGCTCAAAAGTGATCAGCGCTATGCGCAGTTACTTTAACACCCAGGGATGGATGGAAGTGGAAACTCCAATCCTGCAGCCTGTGCATGGTGGTGCAGCGGCCCGTCCGTTTGCTACACACCATAACACGCTTGATATGCCCTTGTTTTTACGTATCGCCAACGAGCTTTACTTAAAAAGGCTTATCGTTGCCGGCTTTGACGGTGTTTATGAGTTTGGCAAAATGTTCCGCAATGAGGGCATGGACCGCACCCACAACCCGGAGTTTACCGCCATGGAAATTTATGTAGCCTATAAAGACTATATATGGATGATGGCCATGGTTGAGGAATGTCTGGAAACTGTTGCCAAAGCAGTTCACGGAATCCCGGTTGTACAGGTTGGCAGCAATGAAATTAACTTTGCAGGTCCGTACGAAAAATTATCGATGTATGACTCGATCCTGAAATACACCGGTATTGACGTATCTGCAATGGACGAAGCAGGCTTACGCGAGGTTTGCGAAGAACTAAAAATAGAAGTAAACCCAAGCATGGGCAAAGGCAAACTGATCGACGAGATTTTCAGCGCTAAAGTTGAGCATCACCTGATCCAGCCTACTTATATTACCGACTACCCTATCGAAATGACCCCGCTTGCCAAAAAGCACCGTACTAAAGAAGGTTTGGTTGAGCGTTTTGAGTTATTCGTAAATGGTAAAGAGATAGCAAATGCTTACTCGGAGCTGAATGACCCTATCGACCAGCGTGAGCGTTTGGAAGAGCAGCTGATCCTGGCCGGTCGCGGTGATGACGAAGCTATGGCCATGGATGACGATTTTTTACGCGCGCTTGAATATGGTATGCCGCCAACATCTGGTTTAGGTATCGGTATCGACAGGCTGGTAATGCTGATGACCAATCAAAGCACCATCCAGGAAGTATTGTTCTTCCCGCAAATGCGCCCGGAGAAAAAAGCTAAAGTAGCTACCGCCGATGATTTTATAAATATTGGCGTACGAGCCGAATGGGTACCGGTATTGAATAAAATGGGCTTTAATACCGTTGAAGAATTAAAAGCAGCTAACCCCAACAAGGTATTTAATGATCTTGGCGGGATGCGTAAAAAACTAAAACTCGATATTACCATGCCAACCAAAGAAGAGGTAATGGCTTGGTTTGAATAATTGAACCTTGATTTGTAGGATTTTAGGATTACCCTGATATTTAATAATGGCCTGCTTCGTGCAGGCCATTTTAGTTTATAATCAATCGTAAAATCTTTCAATCAAGAAAATCAACGCAATCAGCGTAATCCCTCCATTCAGCGGTTATAATTTCTTAACAAAAGCTTAAAAAAAATAATACTTTCATTTAAAAAGAGTTAGCTACTATTGTAATAAACATATATTACAAATATCATGACCAACTCAATATTAGAGATCACCGAAAACGAATACCTGATCAAACTTAACAGGAGCAATTTCAACCTGTCGTTCATCAGGAGTTTATTGAAGCTTGTTGAAGTGGCCAACCCGTCTGAAGAATCTGAATATTCATCATACACAGACAGCTACGTTCAGCCTTATCAAAACCATTCAGCAACGCCTGATTATTTCAGCGCCATTGAAGAAAAATAAAAGGGACGCGGTTTTCGCGTCCCTTTTATTTTTTATTCCTTTTTTCTATTTGTTCTTTTTTTAGAACTGACGATATCCCCCTCTTACTACTTGCTTATCCATTTGGGCTAATTGGCCTTTCATCATCTTAATCTGTTCGGTAAGCAATTTGTTCTTATCATCTTTTGAAGCTTCTGACAAATACATTTGCGCCTCGCGCTTGTTGCGCTTCGCCATTGAAATACCGGCCAGGCTCAATTTCGCCAAAGCTATATTGTGCGACATTTTCATACCCAGCGACAGAGCTTTCTTAAAGTATTTCTCTGATTTCATTGGCGCCTTGCGTGATTCGATTAAACCGATCAGCAAGTTGTAGTAACCGTGCTGGTTTTTGTGCAGCTGTTTTTCGTAATCGGTAATTTTCAACAACCATACTTCTGACTTTTCAGAATTTTCCTTACGCAAAAAATACTGGGCGATGATCATATTCTCGTTAAAGAAGAAGCTAAGCAGTATAATACCGCCCATTAACAGAACAAAAATCCCCCATCCCCAAAAACCGAATGCACATAGCGCAACCGCCGCACCCATCACTACACAAGCAATAACTAACCGAACAATATTTGACATAATTTTGTGATACTAATATTAGCGCAAATATCTGTTTATTTGTACGCTTAATCAACTTCTATATAAATATTTATGGCGATTGCATTACCACCATCATGGCTTGAGGTTTTACAGCAGGAATTTGACAAACCTTACATGATAAAACTTAAACAATTTTTAAAAGAAGAGCAGCAATCAGGGCAAGTTGTTTATCCTAAAAACGGCGAAATCTTCAACGCTTTCAATACTACACCTTTTGATGATGTCAAAGTAGTTATATTAGGACAGGACCCTTATCATGGTGCTCACCAGGCCCATGGTCTTTCCTTTTCAGTACAAAAGGGCATTGCTATTCCCCGATCATTGATAAACATTTACAAAGAGCTGCAAAACGATATTCCCGGATTTAAAATCCCCGCACATGGCAACCTCGAAGAATGGGCTAAACAAGGAGTGTTGTTACTGAACGCTACACTAACCGTTAGGGCGGGCAATGCAGGCTCGCATCAAAAAAGAGGTTGGGAAGAATTTACTGATGAGGTAATCAAAACCATTTCCGATAAAAAAGAAGGCATCGTGTTTATACTATGGGGAGCCTTTGCCCAATCAAAAGCTGTTTTGATTGATGAGAAGAAACATTTTATTATTCGCTCTCCGCACCCCTCGCCTTTCTCAGCCGACCGGGGTTTTTTTGGCAGCAAACCATTTTCAAAAACTAATGAGATATTGAAGAAAGAGGGGAAAAAAGAGATTGACTGGCAAATACATTGAGCGAGAGACAAGACGCCAAGAGTCAAGAAACAAGATTTAAAAAGTCTGAAAATAAAAAGAGTCAAGAAATAAAAGATATTTAATCCTTCTTCTTGACTCTTGATTCTTATAGTCTTGCCTCTTACGTCTAATACTCCAGTGGCACAATAGGCTCTTTTTTACTGGTAGACATGATCATCATCGTTTGGAATGTTTTTACCACAGTAATGCGGCTAATCTTTTCCATGATGAGTTGCTCATATGATTTAATGTCCCGTACGTATACCTTTAACAGAAAATCACACTGACCGGTTACGTGATGGCACTCGGTTACCTCTTTAATGTTCTTGATCTCATCCAAAAAAGTTTGAATGGTATTTTTTTGATGAAAATCAAGCGAGATCTGGATAAAGGTTTTGATTCCTAATCCTAACTTCTCTTCATCTACCAGCGCATGATAGCTTTTAATGTATTCGGCGTTCTCAAGTTTACGCACACGTTCAAGAGTAGGTGCTGGCGAAAGCCCTATCTCGTTAGACAGCTGAAGGTTGGTTATCCTCCCGTTTTCCTGTAAAATCTTGAGTATTTGTAGGTCTATTTTATCTAATTCGGCGGCCATAGTTGTATGCAAATATAGTATTTTCCTTGCTTCGCAAAATTTAATTTTTCGTTAAAGTACTTCAACGAAAACATATTTCCTAACGTTTATTTTTTTAGATTAGTCTAAATTTTTTATTAGATTTGTTTAAATGAACACTTTAGCCGAGGAAAACTACTTAAAATCCATCTATCATCTCTCTGTAAATGATGGAAATGCGAGTACAAATCAAATCGCATCCTCGCTAAATACCAAAGCATCTTCGGTTACCGACATGCTTAAAAAACTTGCAGATAAAGCGCTCATCAATTACACCCCTTACCAGGGAGTAAGCCTCACCCCTTCCGGCGAGAAAATAGCGATAGGCATTATCCGCAAACACCGGCTGTGGGAGTACTTTCTGGTAGAGAAACTCAATTTTAAATGGGACCAGGTTCATGACCTTGCCGAAGAGATGGAACATATCTCGTCTGAAGAGTTAATTGACCGCCTTGACAAGTTTATGGGCTACCCCAAACATGACCCGCACGGCGATCCTATACCTGACTGTAACGGCCGCTTTAACACGCACGAGTTAAAACCGGTTTCAGCAGTAACGATTAACCAAAGCGGTATAATTTCAGGCGTCCGCGACCATAGTTCATCCTTTTTACAATACCTCGATAAAAAACAGCTCACTATCGGCTGCAAAATAATGATCACTGATATTATTGAATATGACCATTCGGTAGTGGTACAAACCGGCAATAAAGAAGTGCATATCAGCCGCGAAGTAGCCAATAACTTGCTTATAGCCCTATGAACAATACACACAACGAATCTTTAGGCAACGTACATGGATCTGTAACCACCGAAAACAAAAACGGCTGGCGTAAGCTGATGGCTTTCCTGGGCCCGGCTTACCTGGTGAGCGTAGGCTATATGGATCCGGGAAACTGGGCAACAGATATTGCCGGCGGCAGTGCTTTTGGATATAAGTTGATCTGGGTGCTGTTTGTATCCAACATGATTGCCCTCCTGCTGCAATCACTGGCAGCCCGGTTGGGGATAGTGCGCGGGCTCGACCTTGCACAGGCGTCAAAAAATGCCTATCCGCGTTTTGTAAACTTTTGCTTGTATATACTGGCACAAATAGCCATTATAGCATGCGACCTGGCCGAAATTATTGGTATGGCCATTGGTTTAAAACTGCTGTTTCATCTTCCGTTAATCTGGGGTGTATCGCTTACCATTACCGATACTGTACTGATGCTCTACCTCATGAATAAGGGTATGCGCAAACTCGAAGGCTTTATTATTTCAATGATCTTTATAGTAGGACTCTCATTTTTGGTCGAAATGTTTATTGTTAAGCCCGATGTAATAGAAGTAGCGAAGGGTTTCATTCCCGGCAACCTGTTTAAAGGGGATAAAATAAGCCAGCAAATGCTTTATATAGCTATAGGCATTATTGGTGCTACGGTAATGCCGCATAACTTATACCTGCATTCATCCCTTGTGCAAACCCGCCAAATAACCCGTACCGAAGAAGGCTTCAAAGCCGCCATTAAGTTTAATCTTTTTGATACTGTTATAGCCCTTAATCTTGCTTTTTTTGTGAATGCAGCTATTTTGATATTAGCAGCAAGCGCCTTTTTCAGGAACGGCTATTTTGAAGTAGCAGAGATCCAGGATGCATTTAAACTACTGGAGCATATTTTCGGGGCTATAGCACCTACACTATTTGCCATAGCGCTCATTGCTTCCGGCCAAAGTTCAACCATTACAGGTACACTTGCCGGGCAAATCATTATGGAAGGGCACATCAACCTGCGCATAGAGCCCTGGTTACGCCGCCTACTCACCCGGGTACTGGCTATTGTGCCGGCTGTATTTACCATTCTTTATTATGGCGAGGAGGGTTTAGGAAAGCTCCTTATTTTAAGCCAGGTTGTATTAAGCATGCAGCTGGGTTTTGCAGTGATCCCCCTCATCCATTTTACATCCGACAGGAAAAGGATGGGCAAATTTGCAGTCAATTATCAAACAAGGGCATTAGCGTGGGCAAGCGCACTATTAATTGTTGCGTTAAATGCCAAACTGGTATATGAACAAATTGGCGATTGGATAAGCGGAAATCCGTCATCAATATGGATCTATGCTGTAGTGGTTCCGATTGTTATCGGGATAGCGCTGTTACTGATCTACGTTTTTATACGGCCATTATTATTTAAACATCATGACAGACCTGCTATCGTACCACATGGTATAGCCAATGCCATTACCGAGCTCGATGCAATAACTTATAGCCATATCGCTATAACCATAGATTTTTCAAAAAACGATACCGATTGCCTGCGCCATGCTATTATGCAGGGAGGTAAAAAGGCCGATTATACATTGATCCACGTTGTTGAAACTGCCGGTGCGCGTTACTACGGTGGCCAGGTGCTGGATAATGAAACCCAAATTGATTTTAACAATCTTGACAAATACGTTTGCGCTTTAAAAAACCTTGGCTACAATGCCCAGGGACAAATTGGCTACGGCAACCCGGCCAGCGCCATTGCCGAAATTGTAAAGGACGAAAAAATTGATTTCATCGTCATGGGCTCGCACGGACACAAGGCTTTGAAAGACCTTATATTTGGCACCACTGTAAACTCTGTGAGGCATAAGGTTAATGTGCCGGTATTGGTGGTAAAGCCACAGTCAAACTAATTTTGTAAGTTTGCGGCTGAATAATTATGAGCCAGGATAACATCTATATAAAAAATAAAAAGGCCTACTTTGAGTATCATATCCTTGATAAGTATGTAGCAGGCATACAGTTGCTCGGTACCGAGATCAAGTCGATAAGGCAGGGTAAGGCAAACATTAACGACGCTTTTTGTACATTCATTAACAACCAGTTATATGTACGCAACCTGCATATCTCTGAATATTCATTCGGCTCGTTCTATAACCATGAAGCCAAGCGCGACCGGATCCTGCTGCTGAATAAAAAAGAGCTCAAAAAACTTCAAACCCGTGGCGAAGAACGTGGATTAACCATAGTTCCGTTGGCATTATTCATTAGCGAACGGGGATTTGCAAAATTGGAGATCGGTCTTGCACAGGGTAAAAAGACATTTGATAAACGCGAAACATTAAAAGAACGCGATACTAAGATAGAACTGGACAGGGTGATGAAAAGGTAAATTGATTTCGGAATTGGGAATTTCGATTTCGGATTTATTTAAATAAAATCCTAACGTTTCGCAATCCGAAATCGAAAATTCGAAATCCCAAATACGTTACCAAGCCTTATCCCCTACCAAAGGCACAAACCTAAAGGTATCAAGCACAATCTTTTCGTAATCATTGTCTCCTACTTTTAGTATTGTAACCATTTTTTGGGTTTCCTCATCACCAACCGGGATAACCAGGATACCGCCTATTTTTAATTGCTTTAACAGCACGTCGGGTACGGTAGGTGCCCCGGCGGTAACAATGATCTTATCATAAGGTGCGTGTTCGGATATCCCAACAGAGCCATCTCCCAGAAAAAAACGGGCATTGTAACCCATTTCATTTGGCAGTACGTATTTGGTGCGGTGATAGAGCTTTTCCTGGCGTTCAATAGTATAAACGGTAGCTCCTAATTCAAGCAGGATACAGGTTTGATACCCGGAGCCTGTGCCTATTTCAAGTACTTTATCCCCTCTACGGATATGCAGTAATTCGGTTTGATAGGCCACAGTATAAGGTTGCGATATGGTTTGCCCTTCGCCTATCGGGAACGCAATATCCCTGTAAGCCTGGTTCCAGAAAGTTTCATCAAAAAAGCAATGACGTTTTACCTTGCCAATAGCTTCTAAAACGTGTTCGTCGCCAATTCCCTTCTTTCTCAAAACATCCACCAACCTTTTACGGGCACCCTGTTCGCGGTAATTATCAGTATACTTGTAAGCCATTTTCAAAGGCAAAGTTAATACGAATTTTCACACAATTTACCCAACAAGCATCATTTACGGGGTTTTGAACCCTTGTAGTTATTTATGTGCTTCATTAGTACAAATTTAAAATTCAATTTTGCCGATAATGAAACGCATAGTCTAAAAACACGACACGCCGGACAGTTTGTCCGGCGTGTTATGTTTTATGTATTAGGAATCTATACTTCCCTGTTACTGTCCCACTTCTCCAAATAATCGGCAACACGCCTTACAAACGAGCCGCCCAAAGCTCCATCTACAACGCGGTGATCATATGATAATGACAGGAACATCATGTGGCGTATAGCGATCATATCGCCCTCTTTTGTTTCAATAACAGCCGGCTTTTTCTTAATAGCACCAACAGCTAAAATAGCAACCTGTGGTTGGTTGATTATTGGTGTACCCATTACGTTACCAAACGAGCCTACATTGGTAATCGTAAATGTACCTTCTTTTACATCATCGGGCAATAACTTACCGTTGCGCGCACGGTTCGCGAGGTCATTAACGGCCTTTGTTAAACCAACAAGATTAAGCTCGTCCGCCTTTTTAATTACCGGCACTATCAGGTTACCGCTTGGCAAAGCCGTAGCCATACTGATGTTGATTGCAGCTTTTTTAATAATCTGGGTACCGTTAACAGATACATTGATCATCGGGAAATCCTTGATGGCTTTCGCTACTGCCTCAATAAATATAGGCGTAAAGGTTATTTTTTCACCTTCGCGTTTTTCAAAGCTGTTCTTTACTTTTTCGCGCCATAATACCAGGTTGGTGACATCGGCTTCAACAAATGAGGTAACATGCGGCGATGTTTGTTTGCTCATCACCATGTGATCGGCAATCAAACGGCGCATCCTGTCCATCTCTATGATCTCATCACTGCCGGTTACAGAAACAGCCGGAGCAGGCTGCTGCTCAGCAGGGGCGACTTTTGGCGTTTCGGTTTTTGCAGGATCCGGAGTCGCAGCAACTACCGGTTGCGGCGTCGGTCGTGCTTCCTTAGCAGAGTCGACTGCTTTTACAGGTTGTTCGGCAGTTTGAGTAATAAACGACTCAACATGAGCTGACGAATGTGTATTTGGAACTGATGAAGTTTTTGCCTGCAGATAGTTCAGCAGGTCGTCTTTGGTTAAACGGCCATCCGACCCCGTCCCGGGGATGCTGTCCAACTCCCCGATACTGATACCTTCCTGTGTGGCAATATTTCTTACAAGGGGCGAATAAAAACGCCCTTCCGATTTAAATACCGGAGCAGCAGGCGAACTTTTTTGCTCAAGCTGATCAATACCAGGAATGCCGGATAAATTTTCCGGCTGAATTTCGCTCAGTTCCGGTTCAGGAGTTTTTTCAACTTCTTTAGACGAAACAGTTTCGTGATAAGTTGAGTCTACTATTTTCGGTTCTTCGGGAGGTTGTGGCGCAACCTCTTCAGGCTGGGCAACTACCGGGGCAGTTTCGGCTTCTTCAGTTTCAATGATCGCTATAACTGCGCCAACCTGTACCACATCGTTTTCCTGATACAGTTGTTCAACTAACTTACCGGCTACAGGCGAAGGCACATCCGAGTCAACTTTATCGGTAGCGATTTCCATTACAGCATCGTCAGCATTCACCTTATCACCCGGCTTTTTTATCCATTTGATAACGGTTGCTTCAGCAACACTCTCCCCCATTTTTGGCAATAACAGCTGGTATTTGGCCATACGTAGAATATAGTTTGACCCCAAAATTATGTATTTAAATCTTTACTTTTTAATTTCAATAAGTAAAGTATTCAACATTGACAGGGCCATTACGGCACTCCGTTCAATGTTTTGGCGGCGCTTGCTGCCAAATGTGTATTTCTTTAGGTATGTTTTCTGCTTTCCGGCAACTGCAATCCACACAGTACCAACGGGTTTATCTTCCGTACCGCCCCCCGGTCCGGCTACGCCTGTAATAGCGACAGCCAAATCCGACTTGAAATTTAACAGTGCACCCTCCACCATTTCTTTCACGGTTTCTTCGCTAACGGCCCCATGCTGCCACAAAGTTTCGTTTTTTACGCCCAAAATACTCTCCTTTAACTCATATGAGTAGGATACAGCTCCACCTAAAAACACCTGCGATGACCCCGGATGTTGGGTAAACAAGTGCGAAAGATAACCACCGGTACAGCTTTCGGCTACTGATAAAGTAAGGCCCCTGCTTTCCATCAAATTAAGGATAGCTTTTTCAAGCGGGATGTCCTGATCAATAACAAACGGCGCACCTATGCGCTCAATAAAACGGGTGGCAAATGCATCAACTTCTTTTTGTAAAGCAGCTTCATCTTCGCCAAAAGCACTTAACCGTAAACGCACCTGGCCTAACTTGGGCAGGTAGGCCAGTTTAATATGCGATGGCAAATCATTTTCGATATCCGCAATCCGTTCGGCCAAAAATGATTCACCCTCGCCAACGGTTAGCAGCGTTTTATGAATGATCACGGGAAGCTTCAATGTAGCCTTAATTTTAGGCAATACCTGCCCTTCCATCATATACATCATCTCAAATGGCACACCCGGCATCGACATGTAAATAACTCCATTGTGATTAAACCACATACCCGGAGCAGTGCCGTTTTCATTAAGCACAACTTCGCAATTGGCAGGAACAAGCGCCTGCTGTTTGTTGATCTCCAGCAACGGGCGGTTATATTTGGCAAAAATGCGTTCTACATTGGCAAAGGCTTCCTTATTTTCAATCAGTTCAACACCAAAGTATTCGGCTAATGTTTTTTTGGTGATATCATCTTTTGTAGGGCCAAGTCCACCGGTAATAAAAATGATACTGACCCGGCTTGCTGCTTCGGCTAATGCCTTCAGGATATGTTCTTTATCGTCACTTATTGATGAGATCTGTTTTACCCTTATCCCTATCTTGTTAAGTTCGGTAGCCATCCAGGCCGAATTGGTATCAACAATTTGTCCGATAAGTATTTCGTCGCCGATGGTAATTATTTCTGCCAGCATTATTATATTAATAAAAAGATGATTGTGGATTGTAATCGCTTTTCTTGCTTAGTTTCAAATCCTGCAAAATAGAAGCCTTCACCTTTAAAGTTACGTTATACATTTTGTATACACCGAAAGGGATCCATTGAAAAGCCAGATCCCAGCAATGCAGATCGCGGTATATTGAAAACGAGGTAGCGCTTGCAAATTTAGCCGCCTTAATATCATACGTGGTAGAGTATTGGATCTTCCACTTTTGCGTAAGGTTCACATCGCCCGAAATCTGGAGCGTATTACTGGTTGTTTTGTTGTTTAAGTAGTTTTGATAGCTAAAACTGTAGTTGAGCGAGATATTCCATGGCACGTTAAAGTCAACATATGCATTCGGGTCGCTGTTTACCAGGGCCAATCTCTGAGCCTGGGTGGGATTCATGGTTGCAATAGTATTCAAGGCGGCATTCCCCGGAGTTGCCTTCGTTGAATTCAAACTCCCGCCCATGGAAATGTTTAAACCTGTTAAAGTTGGGAATTTGCCGTCCTGCCAGGCATACCTGTTTATGTAACGGCTTGTTCTTACAATCTGATTATTGGAGATTGAATCGCTTACCTTAGTTACATACGGGCTAAACACTCCCGAAAAACTTATACTTAATTTTTGATTAAAAATAGCGGTATGCCCCGAAAATGAGATATCCGAAAGTTTCATTGAGTCGGCCGCGAAATTATAAAAGGTGGAGAACGACAAACCTTGTAAAATCGTGATCTTTCGGTCGGTGCCAGATGTATCCGTACTTTTCGCTTTTACTTTCGCCTCTATCGTATTATCTACCGAAAAGTTTAAGCCCGCCTGCTTACCCGCCGAGGGCCCACCGTAAACTCCATTCTGGAAAATAGAATATTTTTGATAGGTATACGGATAAGGCACCGTGGCTGTACTTACAGCTGTTTTGTAATAGCCAAAGCTTGGGTCGCTGAAGTCGGGACGATAGCTAAAACTTATTGAGGGTGTTGCCACGTGCCTGATTGCTTTCAGGTTACCATGTTTAAAGTTTATGGTACCGTACAATTTGGTTGATATACCTGTACTGATGCTATACTCGCCGGCACGCTTAAAACCAGGTATTGTATCGATAATTAACTGATTTGAACCGGCGATGCTTCCCCTTTCAAATCTTTCATTAATGCTTTGAAAATACCAGCGTTCGGTATAGTTAACACTGTTATTAAACTGAAAGTACTTTAATACGTTTAAGCCCAAACTAACCGGGATGGTATGCTGAAAACCATTTTGTAACCGTTTTGATAAAGTTTCGCTTTTAAATAACTGAGACTCGGGTATATCGTTAAGCTTGTTGGTACCTACTAAATTATAGCTAACAGTAATTTTTTGATACCATTTTTGTTCGCCAACCCTGTTTTTAGAGTCGAATGGATTTATTGACGACATACCGAAGGCGATGGTGGGCAACTCGATATTCACCGTTTTACGGGCTATATCCTGGCTATGTGAAATGCCTACACTTAAGTTAAACGGTGTACCTGCCCAGGTTTTACCATAAGCGATACTTGAGCGTAAACTACTTTGAGCAATGGAGTTAACATTATAGTTACTCGCCGAGGGCGTGTTCCTAAAAAAACCGGAAGTACCGGCGTCAACCGAAGCACTGAAAGTTGAACCTGGGTTAGCATTGGCATCCTGCACGTGCGACCAATAAATATGCGCGTCTTTAGTGGCCGGGTCGCCCTCAAGGCCATAGTTATGAGAGCCAAAGCTTAGCGTAACGTTTCCTGTATATTTATAACGTTTAAGATATCGTGCCGTGCTGCTTAGTTCATACGAGCCTTTTGAGTAGATAGACCCGGTGGTAGTCAAATCAACATAATCACTTATACCAATATAATATCCAAGCCCTTTTAAATAGAAACCCAGGGTGTTGTCCTCACCAAAAGTTGGCAAAATAACACCTGATGTCCTGGTATCCGGCTTAGGGAAAAAACCGAAAGGAATGGCAAGCGGTAAGGGGACCCCTTCAATCTCCAGGTAGGCGGGCCCGGATATAATACGTTTCTTTTCGCCGATGCCACGTGTAATCACTATACCAAAGTGTGTATCTGGGTAAGGCAAATCGCAGGTACTGAAAATAACGTTACGGTATGCAACCTCATCATCATTGAGTTTTTTTGCCTGCCCGCCCGAAATAAAGTTGCCTTCCTGCTCGGATGCAGGATTATAAATCTTTACCTTTTTTGTTTGATAATTAAAAATCAGCGAATCAGATGCTACGGGCTTATCCGTTTTTTGCTTCATGATAGGCCTGCGGGTATATTGGTGCGTACGCGGGTCAATGCTCCCCCTTGCAAATATGAGGTGGTTTTTATCATCAACCCTGATATAATCTGCATCAAGCTCAAAATCTTCATAGGTTACACGGGCCTTACCGTAAAAATAGGTAACCTGGTGCTCCCGGTCTGAGTGGGTCGAGTCCTCGGCAGTTGCCTTTACTTCTGATTGCAGACCGCCTTTATTCTTTTTAGTGGTATCATTTGCAGGTAAAGAATTTACCGGCTTACCGTTTCTTAACGGTGTTATTGAGCCGGATTGTTTACCTTTAAGAAGTTTCTTATCACGAAGCGAATCAAGTTTGATAATAGTATCAGTTAAAGGCCTCCTGCCATGGCCGTTATTTAAAACAGTGCCGGCATTAGCAGCAAGTCCGTTTACTATTAATATAATTGCAAGCAGAAAAAAAAAGGTTATGAATTTCAAAATTGATTATGAATAGTATTTTTGCAGATATAGTTAACAGCGTTCAAAAATAATGAAAAATAAGGCATTGAAAAGATTGATTTATAGTTTGTGGGTGTTGCTGGTTCTCCTTTCATTTTTTCCTTTTAAATCATACGGTTCTATTTTTACCAATAGTCTTCCTCGTCAAACAGACACTGTGGTCAACAATACCGGTTTTAAGATTAAAACCATTATTATCGACCCCGGCCATGGCGGCAAACCATCAGCTTCTACAGGTCATTATTCGCACGGTGCATCGGGTTCTTATTCGTCAGAAAGGAATGTAACGCTGGCTATTGGTTTTAAATTGCAAGCCGCTATAGAAAAAGAATTAAACGGTGTAAAAGCTGTAATGACCCGTACTACCGAAGATGATGTTTCGTTTGAACGCAGGGCTGAAATAGCCAATGAAAACAAAGGACAACTCTTCATTTCCCTGCATTGCAATTCGCTATCCGACAGAACAGTTCGCGAAAAGGTTGGTACCAAACGTCATAAAGCGGTGTACCGTACCGTTAGGGTACCGGACAGGTCGGGCAAAGGCGTGCTGATTTTAGTTTATGGTTTACACCGTACCCGCGAAGAGGAAAACGCTATTCAAAAAAACCAGGTTGGAGAAGAGACCGAACTCGACGGCGGCGCACTGGATCCGAACGACCCCATGACCATTATTTTAACAAACGAGTATAAGAGAAAGTTCAGGCAGCAAAGTATCAAGCTGGCTACTTTAATTAACGGTGAATTTGTTGATACCGATGGAAGGCGCAGTGAAGGGATCAGGGAGCAGGGCATTTACGTACTCTGTCACAGCGCAATGCCATCAGTATTGGTTGAAACCGGCTATATCAATAACCCCGACGATGAAAAGTACCTTAACTCGGAAGAAGGACAAAATGAGATTGTAGCTTCAATTATCCGTGCATTAACAACCTATAAAAAAGAAATGGAACAGATTTCGCAATAATTATAAAAGCCAAACTGTTACCTTCCTGGCAAATAAAACGTACATCATAAAACATATAAGCCTGGTTGCAGGTTTATAGCCTTAAACACAATTAACGCATAAACTCTACTTAATGAAAATCTCTAACGAAACCAAAATTGGTGCACTTACGGCAATAGCAATTACCATACTCATATTAGGTTACAGTTATTTACGCGGTAATGATGTTTTTTCAGGATCAAATAAATACTACGCTATTTATAACAGCGTTGAAGGTTTAACCGTTTCAAAACCTGTATTGGTAAACGGTTACCAGATAGGCCGCATCTCTAAAATGAAGCTTCAGCCAGACGGGCGTACCGTGGTTGAATTTAAAATTGAACCGGATGTGGTTGTGCCTAAAAATACCCTTGCCAAGCTTGAAAGTACCGATCTGCTGGGCAGCAAAGCTATTGTATTTGAGTTAGGCAACAGCAATGTGCCCGCCGAAGACCAGGATACGCTTAAAGCTGATATCCAGGGCAGCCTTGCGGAAAGCCTGCAGCCCATACAAAAAAAGGCAGAGATGCTGATGTCTAAACTCGATTCGTCACTGAGCGCTGTTAACAAGATCCTGAATCCTAACTTTCAGAAAAACATCGACCGCAGTTTCATGAGCATTGCCAATTCATTGCAAACGCTTGAAGGCACTACCAAAAAAATAGACCACCTGGTAGGTTCGCAAACCGGACATATCGACGCCATACTTACCAATGCCGAGGAAGTATCAGGCAGCTTAAAGACAAGCACAGCACACCTAAACGGAATGACAGCTAACTTTGAAAAAGTAAGTAATGACGTTGCTGCTGCTAACCTGAAACAAACACTTGATAATGCAAATAAAGCTATGGCCGATTTGCAGGCAACTATTGCCAAAATCAACTCCGGTCAGGGTTCTTTGGGCCTTTTGCTTAACGACGATAAAATGTACAAAAACCTTACAGATGCATCAAACAACCTCAATAACCTGTTTATTGATCTGAAGGCACATCCAAAACGTTATGTGAGCTTCTCTGTTTTTGGTGGTAAGAAGGATTAAGGAAAGCTAAAAGCCTGCTTTTGGCTTTCTGCCTTAAGCTTTTAGCTTTATTCTATAAAAAAGGTTTTCCCCTCAATTGCAAGTTCAGTTGAGGGGAAATTTATTTTAGCCTCATCCAGTAACTCATTCAGGGTTTTATAACGGGCCGAAAAATGGCCTATGAGCAGTTTTTTGGCGTTGGTTTTCAGTGCTATCTCTCCGGCTTGCAACGCGGTGGTGTGATGGGTTATAACTGCCCGGTCGAGCATATCATTTAAAAAAGTAGCCTCGTGATAAAGCAATGTGGCGTTGGCGATTTGGCCGAAATAGTTTTCATTATACATCGTATCGGAGCAGTAGGCATAGGTTTTAGGCTCGGCCGAATCGATAGTTAGCTCTTCATTTTTGTAAACTTTGCCTTTTTCATCAGTATAATCCCCCCCTTTTTTCAATACCGAATAATAAGCAACCGGGATGTCGAGACTTTCTATTTTCTCCTTAATAAGTTTACGAAGTCTTTTCTTTTCCTTAAACAAAAAGCCGGTACAGGCAATGCGGTGATCAAGTGGTATCGTTTCAACTACAACATCACTATTATTGATCACCACTTCACTTTGTTGGGCATTGGTAAATATATATTCAACAGGGAATTGCAGTTCGGTATCTGAATATCTTAATTGCAGATCAATTATTTCTTTCAACTGCACGGGGCATACCAGTTTAAGCGCCTTTTTACGACCGTTAAGGTGCATGGATGATAATAAACCAACCAGGCCTAAATAATGATCGCCGTGAAGATGACTTATAAAAATATGATCAATGCGACTGGCTTTGATATCAAAACGGAGCATTTGTTGCTGAGTGCCTTCGCCGCAGTCTATTAAATACAGGCGCTCATTGATATTGAGCACCTGTGAAGTAGGATTTCTGTTAAAGATGGGGGTTGCGGAGCTGCTGCCAAGTATTGTTACCTCAAATTTCATAATAGGTAAACAATCAAATGGTTTATCTTGCTTCCTTTTTTAATTCCTTTTCAATCTCTTCCATAAAAATAAGATCGACGCCCTCTTCGGCGGTTGGGACAATGGTTAATACATTATCCAATTGTGATATGGTTATTAAACGCGCAACTGCGTCATTTAAACCCGCCAAAATAAATGAACCCGTAGCATTTTTACACAAGCGGTGACCAACCAACAAACTGCTTAAGCCTGATGAATCGGCATATTTCACCTGCGACAAGTCGAGAATGATGTTGCGCTGCCCCTCTGTATTGATCAAAATCAGTTCTGATTTTAACTGAGGCGTTACTATTGAATTTAATTTTGATTCATTAAGTTTCAATAATATATATTTCTCATGTTTATCTACAGTAAATTTCATTCTTATTAAATTTAATAAGCTAAGATAAATATTTTATGGATATTTTAAAATTACATAACGCTCAACGCGTTATTAATTGCTGTTTCAACGCGGGCTAATACATTCCCTTCGGCAGGCTTAACAAATGCCTCGCCTGTGATCTGTTCATAAAGCTCTATATAACGCTCAGATATCGAATTAACAATCTCTTCGGTCATAACAGGTACTACCTGTCCATCTTTGCCCTGGAAACCGTTTTCGATAAGCCATTTGCGTACAAACTCTTTTGAAAGCTGTTTTTGAGGCTCGCCTTTTTGCTGGCGCCCCTCGTAGCCTTCTTTATAAAAATACCTTGATGAATCGGGTGTATGGATCTCATCGATCAGATAAATCTGACCGTCAACCTTACCGAACTCATACTTAGTATCTACCAGTATTAAGCCTTGTTTGGCTGCTATTTCGGTACCACGTTTAAATAGCGCCTGAGTATAAGCTTCAAGTTTTACATAATCTTCTTCGGATACGATACCCCTCGACAGGATCTCCTCGCGTGAAATATCCTCGTCATGCCCTACTGATGCTTTGGTGGTTGGCGTAATAATAGGTTGGGGCAGGATATCATTTTCTTTTAAACCTTCGGGCAACAATACACCACATACGTGGCGCTTGCCTGTGCTATACTCCCGAGCGGCATGACCGGCAAGATAACCGCGGATCACCATCTCCACCTTAAACGGCTCGCAAATGCGGCCAATAGTAACGCTTGGGTCCGGAACCGAAATAACCCAATTGGGAACAATATCGGCCGTCGCTTCTAAAAACCGGGCCGCAATTTGGTTAAGCACCTGTCCTTTAAAAGGAATGGCTTCGGGCAGTACAACATCAAAGGCCGAAATCCGGTCGGTAACAACCATGGCCAGGTATTTATTATCTATCGTATAAACATCGCGTACTTTCCCCTTGTAAAAAGCCGTTTGCCCCGGAAAGCTGAAATGTGTTTCTTTTATTGAGTTCATTTTTTAGTTCATGGTTGATAGTTCATAGTTCATAGCCGATTTGCATTATTACCATGAACCATCAACTATGAACTATGAACTAAACTTAAATTACTGTATATCTCCGTAAGCTTCTAATATCTTACGTACTAATTTGTGCCTTACTACGTCTTCGCCGCTCAGGTATACTATTTCAATACCTTTGATATCGGTCAATATCCTTAGTGCGGTATGCAGGCCTGATTGTTGTTTTTTCGGCAAATCAATCTGTGTTACGTCGCCGGTTACAATAAATTTAGCTGATGGCCCCATACGTGTCAGGAACATCTTAAGCTGCATATCGGTGGCATTCTGGGCTTCGTCCAAAATAACAAAACAGTTATCAAGGGTACGGCCACGCATAAAGGCCAGCGGTGCAATCTCAATGGTACGGTTCTCCAGGTAAACCTTCAGTTTTTCGGCCGGGATCATATCATCAAGCGCATCATATAAAGGCCTCAGGTATGGGTCGATCTTTTCTTTAAGGTCGCCGGGTAAAAAACCAAGGTTCTCCCCTGCTTCAACCGCCGGGCGGGTTAGTATAATGCGTTTAATCTCTTTGTTTTTAAGTGCCCTTACGGCCAATGCCACCGCGGTATACGTTTTACCGGTACCCGCAGGCCCGATTGCAAAAAGGATATCGCTTTTGTTAATACTATCAACCATGCGGCGCTGATTGGTGGTACGTGCCCTTACCATTACGCCGTTAGGCCCAAACACAATCACTTCGCCACTCGCAAACTTATCGGCAGTAACAGGTTCAGATGTAGCTGCATTATTAACCTTCGAACCAAGGATCCGCTCGAGATCAGTTATGTTGAGATTTTCAAATTTCTCAACATGATTTATCAGATGGGAAAATTTTTCCTGGAAAATATTCAGTTCGTTATCATCGCCCAAAACCTTCACTTCACTGCCGCGGGCAACTATTTTAAGCTTGGGGTATTGTTTCTTAATGATCTCAAAATGATCATTATTAGGCCCCCACAGTACCGCAGGGTTTACGTTTTCAATTGATAGCTTAAGTTCGTTCAATACTAATTTGATTTTTTAGTTACGGATTTTTATGAATTAAAAATTGAATATTTGTAGCTTCAAATGCTACTACAAGATTAGCAATAAATATTTATAAAATTAATGGCAATTATAACATTAACTACTGATTTAGGCGACAAAGATATTTACCAGGCTGCGTTAAAAGGCAGTATCTACAAATTGTTGCCTACAGTAAATATTGTTGATATTACCAACAGTGTTGCGGCCTTTAATGTACAGCAGGCCGCCTTTATACTTAAAAACAGCTTTCATTATTTTCCGGAAGATACCGTACACCTTATAGGTATTGACACCGTTTATAATGACCATACCAAATACCTCGCTATCCGCTACAAAAAGCACTACTTTGTGGGGGCTGATAACGGTATTTTTTCGCTGATGTTTGACCAGGAGCCTGAAGAGATAGTTGAGATCAACATTATGCAGGACCTTAAATTCCTCCACTTCCCCCTGGCCGATATCTTTGTTAAAACGGCCTGTCATTTAGCCAAAGGCGGCAAACTGGATGAAATAGGCCTGCCGGTGAGCGATATTGAAAACAAAATGAATTTGCAGCCTGTTATTGAAAAAAACATGATCAAAGGTGTTGTAATTTATATCGATTCATTTCAGAATGTGATAACCAATATAACCAAGGAGTTTTTTAACAGTGTGCAGCAAGGCAGGCGTTTTGTGCTCAATTTTAAGCGCAACGAAACCATAAACCATTTAAGCTGGCATTATAATGAAGTACCCGTTGGCGAAAAACTTTGTTTGTTTGGTATCAGCGACCATTTGGAAATTGCCATAAATAAAGGCAATGCAAGTGGCCTTCTGGGCCTGAACCTGAATGATAAGGTGATCATTGAATTTCAATAAGGTAATTTATATAAATGAAAAAAACTGTACTGATTTTTTTATTTTGCTTGATAACAACCGGTTGGGCATCGGCCCAAAGCTCTGTTAACTCCGATTCGGTAGCTTACCAGCTTCAGCGTAAAAAAATAAATAATATGCTGGCGGCCCGTAAACAAAAATTCGGGCAATATGACCAAAGCCTGGGCCAGCATACCGGCATTTTCGGCTTTCAAACCAAAGGTGATGTCCGACGTTCGGCCGGCATCCTGATGGATATCGCTAAAACAGATGATGCAATTTTTAAAGAGCTCAAGATACTGCTTGAATACCGTGATTTTCAGCAAAGGCAGATCCAAAGCCACAGCAAGGAGGCAGAAACTACAGCTGCCGGTTATATACAGGTAATTAACAGGTTAAGGCAACAAAATGCGCATCTTAAACAACAGTTAAACAATTCAGAAGAGCACTTCAAAACCCGGCAAAACATATTTGTATTAGTGATACTTTTCATGATTGCGTCAATTTTGTTTCTGCTTGTTAAAAAGAACCGTGTTAAAGCGTAAATTCGCGGTTTATAACATTCAAACGCATACATGGCAAGAGGACGACTGAACAGTGGCAGCAAGGCCGAAGCAGAATTACCTAAAGCAAAAATAAACCGGAGCAGCCTGCGTAACGTAGCTAAACTGCTCACTTACCTTAAACCCTATCGTTGGAAATTTATAGCAGGAATGATATTCCTCTTTGTATCAAGCCTGGTTGGATTAGCATTCCCAACTATTCTTGGTTCTCTTATTAACGCATCTCAAGATAAATTTGATTATCCTTTTTTGCCGCATAGTATAGGCGCTATTGGTCTTGCAGGTATGATTTTATTGTTCATACAGGCTATCATTTCGTTTTTCAGGATCTTATGGTTTGTGCAAGTTTCTGAAAAATCATTGGCTGATATCCGTCGCGATACCTATTTCAAACTTGTTACCCTTCCAATGAACTTTTTCGCTAATCGCAGAGTTGGTGAATTGAACAGCCGAATTTCAGCGGACCTTTCTCAAATACAGGATACGCTAACTACCACAATTGCCGAAATTGTTCGACAAGGGGTGATCATGATTGGCAGTGTTGTTTTTCTTGCTATCGTTTCGCCTAAACTAACCCTTGCTGTATTAGCTATACTTCCGTTTTTAGTCGCCTTTGCAGTTGTATTCGGCAGATTTATACGCAAACTATCAAGACAGGCCCAGGATAAACTTGGCGAATCAAATGTTATTGTTGAAGAAACTTTACAAGGTATCGCCAATGTAAAAGCATTTGTAAATGAATCATATGAAGCTTCCCGATATGACAAAATATTAAGACAGGTAGTTAATATTGCTGTTAAGGGAGCTAAGTTCAGGGGAATATTTGCTTCATTTATCGTATTTTTCCTATTCGGTACTTTTGTGGCGGTTATATGGTACGGTTCCGTTTTAGTTCATAATCACGAATTGCTTTTCGGCGGGTTAACAAAATTCATCATGTATTCGATTTTCGCGGGCGCCGCCATGGGCAGTTTCCCTGATCTGTACGCCAACCTGCAAAAAGCAGTGGGTGCAAGCGAGCGTGTATTGGAGATCCTTGCCGAGCAGGGCGAAGAGATTTCCATAGTCGAGAGCGATAATAATGTCAAACAACCGATCAAAGGTGATCTCGCTTTTGATAATGTTGTATTTGCCTACCCTTCCCGCCAGGAGATCACCGTATTAAAAGGAATTTCATTTAATGCCGATGCCGGGCAGCGGGTAGCTATTGTTGGGCCAAGCGGTTCGGGCAAATCAACTATGGCCTCGCTGATCCTGCAATTTTATCATCCGCAAAGCGGCAGCATTTTATTTGATGGCAAGCCTGCCGATAACTATTCTCTTACCGATATCCGTAACCAGGTGGCCATCGTTCCGCAGGATGTTTTGCTATTTGGCGGCACCATTATGGAAAATATTGCGTATGGGCGTTTAAATGCTTCAAAAGAAGATATTATACAGGCTGCTAAACGAGCTAACGCGCATCAGTTCATATCGTCCTTCCCCGAAGGTTATGAAACGATTGTGGGCGAGCGTGGTGTTAAACTATCTGGCGGGCAGCGCCAGCGCATTGCTATTGCAAGGGCCCTGCTTAAAAACCCTGCCATCCTGATCCTGGATGAAGCCACATCTTCATTAGATTCAGAATCGGAACGCCTGGTACAGGAAGCCCTCGAAGAATTAATGAAAGACCGCACTTCTATCATCATCGCCCACCGCCTTTCAACTATTCGCGAGGCAGACAAAATAGTAGTGATAGAAAAAGGCAATATTGTTGAAAGCGGCAGCCACCTCGAACTTATTAATAATGAACAGGGCCTTTATCGCTACCTGAGTCAGCTTCAGTTTGAGACTCAAAACAGCTAACAGACAATAGTCGATAGCTATATTTTAAAATAAATAATCGATATTTAACGAAATCATAAAGGAATAAGAGCACTATGGCCCATTATCTATGGACTATAGACTTAAAACAATGAAACTAACTATACACGGCGCGGCCCGACAAGTAACCGGGAGCATGCATTTGCTCGAGGTTGGACAATATAAAATCTTAGTGGATTGCGGGCTTGATTATGAAAAAGACCGCAGTATCATATCTAACGAAAACTTTCCTTTTCGGCCCGAAGACATTGACGTGGTAGTACTTACCCATGCCCATATCGATCACTCAGGCAACCTGCCTACCTTGATCCGTTTAGGTTTTGAAGGGCAGATCCTTTGCACCCCTCCTACGGCAGATTTAACAGAATTACTTTTGCTCGATTCTGTAAATATCTTCATGCGCAAAGCAGCAAGCAAAGGCGGCCATCACAAACGCGGCAGGGGCAAATTTAATACCCATGCCCAACCATTATACATGCAAAAACATGTTATGGATACAGTGGAACGCTTTGTTACCATAGGATTTAACAAACCGTTTAGAATTACCGGCGATATCGAATTGACTTTTGTACCGGTAGGCCACCTGTTAGGTGCGGCGGCAGCCGTATTTAAAGTAAATGATAAAGGCGAAGAAAAATCAATAGCCTTTACCGGCGATATCGGCAGGAAAAATTATCCGGTATTGAATGATCCGCAGCCGCTCCCTCCTGTTGATTTCCTGGTTTCGGAAGCAACCTATGGTGGCCGCTACCACAGTAAGGATAAAACGGTTGAGCAAACCCTGATAGAGGTTATTGAAAAAGCCTGTATTAAAGAGCAGGGCCGTTTGATCATTCCGGCATTCAGCATCGGGCGTACACAATCACTGGTTTATACGTTGAACAAGGTCTTCAGTACCGGCTTACTGCCGCCGGTTAAAGTTTTTGTTGATAGTCCGATGGCTACACAGGCTACCGAAGTATTCAGGAAATACCATAACCACGTAAACCAGGAAGCCCAGGAGTTTTACCAAAAACGCGGTGATGAATTTGAGTTTGATAACCTTACCTATGTAGAAACGCTGAAGGACAGCCGGCAAATTTCCAATTACTGGGAGCCTTGTGTCATTATCTCATCCGCAGGAATGCTTGAAGGCGGCCGCATCCAGGACCATCTTTTTTACAATATCCAAAACTATTACGCCACCATTCTTTTCATAGGCTATTGTGCGAAAGGTACATTAGGTCATCGTTTATTGCGGGGAGATTCCATTGTCCACATTAAAGACCGTGAACTGGCCGTTTATGCCACCATTAAACAAACCGACGTACTAAGTGCCCACGGCGACCATGACGACCTGATGAATACCGTAAAAGCCATTGATAAAGCAAAGCTCAAACACATATTCCTGGTGCATGGCGAAGGTGAAAGTATGCAACTGTTAGCCAATGATCTTGAGAA
Organism: Mucilaginibacter sp. SJ; assembly: GCF_028993635.1. NCBI lineage: Bacteria > Pseudomonadati > Bacteroidota > Sphingobacteriia > Sphingobacteriales > Sphingobacteriaceae > Mucilaginibacter > Mucilaginibacter sp. SJ. The sequence continues at coordinate 106,068 of NZ_CP118631.1, read as the reverse complement.
AGAAGGTTATGGAGTGACTTTACCGGAGAAAGGTGTGTCGTATATTATATAACACGAACACTCCCGAATTAAAGCGAATTACACAAATTATAAGTAATATCTGCCGCGGGTTTAGCGCAGCGTAACCCGTGGCTGCCTATGGCTAAAGTTTTCAACTTTAGCCCCTTTCCACTTGAGTTGAAAACTCAAACTATTTTAAACCACGGGTTACGCCGCGCGAAACCCGCGGCAGTGATCGAAGCAATCGTACGGAAGCATAGCGGCCCTGTATAGCATGCGATTGCCGTGCTACGCCCGCAATTACATAAGATATATAAAACAAACGGCACGAATTTCATCAATTCGTGCCGTTTGTTTTATAGTTTGTATTCGCTCTAATTATAGCAAATTCGTGTTATGCTTTTTTGAAATGCCCGATAATTAAGCTCGCAAGCTCAACACCAATCCTTTCCTGGGCCTCATTGGTAGCAGCACCAATGTGTGGGGTCAGGGAAATTTTTGGATGGGTCAAGATCTCGGCACGTGGGGTTGGTTCATTGTCAAAAACGTCAAGTGCTGCAAATGAAACCTGGCCGCTGTTTAAAGCGTCAACCAAAGCGAGTTCATCAATTAAACCACCGCGTGAGATGTTTACCAGGCCAACACCTTTTTTAGTTTTAGCCAATTCCTCAGCACCAAAAAGAGCTTTGTCGATAAATGGAGTGTGTAAAGTAATAAAATCAGCAGTAGTGATGATTTCCTCAAGCGTCGATTTTTTTACAGATACTTTAACAGTAGTGCCACCGCCTAAAACAAGATCCAGCTCAGGGTTGAAATCAAAAAGGTCATAAGCCAAAACATCCATACCAACACCGATAGCTATTTTAGCTACTTCCCTGCCGATACGACCAAAACCTACGATACCTAAAGTTTTACCGCGAAGCTCAACGCCTTTAGCATAAGCTTTTTTCAGGTCGTTAAATTTGGTACCACCATCAACAGGCATTTTACGGTTGCTATCAGGCAAAAAGCGTACAGCTCCAAATAAGCTGGCGAATACCAATTCAGCAACTGATAATGAAGAAGATGCTGGCGTGTTGTAAACACCAATGCCTTTTTCTTTGGCATAATCAACATCAATATTATCAACACCTACACCACCGCGACCGATCAATTTCAGGTTAGGGGTAGCATCGATTAATGCCTTACGTACTTTTGTTGCACTACGTACAGTAATAGCATCATAGTTTTTTAATTTTTCAGGAAGCTCGTCCTGTGGGATATTGTTGGTATCAACGAAAAAGCCGGCATCTTCCAGCATTTTCTTACCTATCGGGTCGATACCGTCATTAGCTAATATTTTGATCATCTTATTTGGTCATTGAGTCATCAGGTCATTGAGTCATTGCCATAAAAATGACATAATGACTCAATGACCTAATGAAATAAATTATTTATTCTTTTCAGCAAATTCCTGCATTACGTCAATCAGCACATAGATGCTGCTTATTGGCAATGCGTTGTAAATTGAGGCACGGAAACCTCCTACACTCCTGTGGCCTTTAATGCCTACTATACCGCGTTCTTCAGCAAGTTTCAGGAATGGTTTTTCCAGTTCAGGGTTTTCCATTACGAAGCAAACGTTCATTTTTGAGCGGTCTTCAACAGCGGCCACTGCTTTGAACAAAGGGTTGCGGTCAATTTCTTCGTAAAGTACACGTGCTTTAGTAATGTTTTCCTGTTCAACTGCCGGCACACCGCCTTTTGCTTTTAACCACTTAAGGGTAAGCATTGATACGTAGATAGCAAATACCGGAGGAGTGTTGTACATTGAACCACCTTCAATTTGAGTTTGGTAGTTAAACATTGCAGGGATTTTGCGACCGGTTTTACCCAGCAAATCATCCTTTACGATAACCAAAGTAACACCTGCAGGGCCCATGTTTTTCTGAGCACCGGCATAGATCAAACCAAAATCGGCAACGTTAACCACGCGGCTGAAAATATCTGACGACATATCGCAAACCACCGGAATTGGCGATTTAAAGAACTCCTGCAACTGTGTACCGTAAATGGTATTGTTAGAAGTAATGTGAATATAAGCAGCATCAGCCGGGATTTGAAAATCCTTAGGGATGTAAGTAAAGTTGGCCTCTTTTGATGAAGCTACAATTTGTACTTCGCCAAAATATTTGGCTTCTTTTAAAGCTTTGTTAGCCCAAACACCGGTTTCCACATAAGCAGCTTTGCCGCCTTCTGGTAACAGGTTGTAAGGAGCTAAAGCAAATTGGGTGCTGGCGCCACCTTGCAGAAACAATACCGAATAACCTTCAGGAACGTTGAATAATTCTTTTACCAGGCTAACAGCTTCGTCTAAAACGGCCTCAAACTCTTTTGATCGGTGCGAAATTTCAAGCAAAGAGAGTCCAGTACCATTAAAATCAATAACTGCTTCTGAAGCTTGCTTTAAAACTTCGTGTGGTAGAATGCCAGGTCCGGCACCAAAATTATGTTTCATAATATTAACGAATTGTAGGTTCTAAATACACTATTAGGAAGTTTGTATTTTGTTGGGCCGAAGTTAATTAATTTGACAAAATATATAGACATTATTTACATTTTTTGAAAAAATATACAATTAATCAACAAACGGGCCTTTGATTGCAAATAATTAAACTAACCCTACAAGGCTGGTTTAATTATTATCATTATAATAACTTTTAGGGATGTTTGAGTTTTGAAATTGCGGCCACCTGGTTGGCCGAAGAGAACACTGAAGTGCCCGCAACGAATACATTTGCACCGGCTTCTATCAGTTTTGCTACATTATTGGCATCTACCCCACCGTCAATCTCAATAAGCAGGTCAGGATTTTTTTCGGCACTTAGTGTCCTGAGTTCTTTGATCTTTTTATAAGTATTATCAATAAAGTGCTGAGCCCCGAAACCCGGATTAACCGACATGATCAAAACCATATCCAGGTCGGCGACAATATCCTCCAGCATAAATACAGGGGTAGCCGGGTTAATGGCGACAGCCGCTTTACAGCCTAATTGCTTAATAGCCTGAACGGTGCGGTGCAAATGCGGACAAGCTTCCTGGTGCACAGTAATACTATCGGCTCCGGCATCTTTAAACGCCTTAAGGTAACGATCGGGGTCAACTATCATCAGGTGTACGTCAAGCGGCTTGGTGGCGTGTTTTTTTACAGCACTTACAACGGGAAAGCCAAAAGAGATATTTGGAACAAACATGCCATCCATAATATCAACGTGGATCCAGTCGGCTTCGCTGTTATTGATCATTTCAATATCGCGTTGCAGGTTGGCAAAATCGGCCGCTAAGATAGATGGTGCTATGAGGTGATTCATATGCAAATATATAAAAGCAGGTAATCTATGGGACTGATAGTGTAATTATTTTTATGGGAGAATTGTAAAAAAGAGCCTGTCCCAAAATCGCCATTCTCCATAAAAAAATGAAATAATGCAGACGACGTTTTTTAACTGTTCCATTTTTTGAGTGTAAAAACACGAAACACCTTAAAAATGAAACAAACTGAAAATCAATGATTTAATATATCTCGCGAAACACCACTAATATCTGATAATCAATGGATAAAACTTTTAAGAATAAAAAACATGCGTTTCAAAAAAGCACTTTATTCCCCCTGTTTTTTGGTGATTTTTGGCTGTTTTTCTGGATTTTTTGCTCAAACTTTAAATTAAACGAAAGGTACTGACAGAACAGAGCCACCAAAAAATGCGGTTAATTTAGCTAAAGCTGAACGCTTTTAACATGTCCAATCTTAGCAGGTTCAAGCGTCCTCTGCTTGAACCCATGCCATATGTTGAGCGTCCACGCTTAACATTTAACCACGAGCGTGGACGCTCCTGCAAAAAAATCATTCAAGCGTGGACGCTTGAACGGGCGTTTCTTCATCTAAAACCTAAACCCAATAGATATATAAGGCAACGATCCTTCTTTTGAAAAGCCCATTACAGCCTCAATCAATACCAGCTGAGCAGGGATGATATACAAACCACCGCCATAGCCATCATGCCACCTATCCGATGATTCTCCCGGCACCCACACCCTGCCTACATCATTAAAGCCGATCAGGCCGAATGAGCCGGGGAGCAGGTATGAAGTAAAATCAAGCACTTTCAGTCGAAGTTCAAGATTGTTATAGGCTATGGTACGACCGGTAAACCTGTTGGTATGAAAACCCCGGAAATTTTGTGCCCCGCCAAGTTTCATCTGCTGAAAATAGGCTGCGTTACCTACCGTAGTACCTAATCCTGTTCGGTTAGCTATTACCAATACCGAGTCCTTGTCGGGATTTAAATAGAAACTAAACTCAGACAATACCTGCCCGTAGGTGTTATAACTTCCAGAACCGCCGCCGCTAAAGCCGCTTGCGGTGGTTGTCCACAAAATGCCTTGTGTTGGGATGATCAGTTTATTCCGCGTGTCAACCGTTGCATTAGCTGTTAAGCCGCCGTAGACCTTAGTCCCAAATACCTTCTCATCCGGAAACGCGGCATTATATCCATTCAAAAATCGTTCGGTATTGTTTGATGCTTTGCTGTTGTAAAATTGGCCCGCAATGCCGGCGCTTACATGTAGGTCTCCAAAACTGCGGTGCAGGGAAACGTCGCCGGTAACATAGTCATAGCGGTTACGATAGTACGAGATCTTCCTGTCGTCCTTATTTTCAAAAACGGTGTTATTCCCAATTCCGAAAAAATTGCTCAGGTTGCTTGGCCCTCGCGAAAGCAGGTTGATCTTCAGGTCGTTTTCACCGATTGCTTTTTTCCAGTCGGCGGTATAGGTAAACAAAAATGATTTACGCCCCAGTGAATAATTGGTCAAAAATTCTTCGCGGAAAGCATACGGTTCCTTACGAAACCCATGCCGCTCGTATGAGAAGCCTCCAATCAGTAAAATACCGATATCATTGCTGTAATTGGCCAGGATAATTGGCTCAAACCTGTCGAACTTAAAGGCAGTTTTATCATAGCTATTTACCGCCGTGTCTGTTGATGTACGGTTTTTAGCCAGCGATGACGAAGGCAGTACATTTTTCTCATCCGAACGGTCGTATATATACATTCTGCCCCTGTTATTTAAACTGCTGTCAACCGCAAAGGTATCCATCCCCTCCCCACCTATCATCCGCACAGTTATGGGCGATGGCGTTGAGCCCGTCACCTTAAATAAATCGTCGCCATCAAAGCCATACATTCTTATCTCTTTGGTAACATCTGGTTTAAAAGTACGCTGGTAGGTAACCTTATCAACGCTGCCGTCTTTCTTTATCTTATTTATAGTAAGCGTAATGTCACCATTAGTTTCATGAGCCACAGTAAATTTGTCCGTTTTATCACTCGCTGGTACATCTACATATATGGAGATGAATTTATAATATTCAAGTGCCTGTTTTTGCAGGATGTTACGCCTCACTATCATTTTGCTGATGATCTCAGGCCCCGAAAGTTTGTAGATAGTATCGGGCATTAAATGCACCGCTTTTTTGATCAGGTCATCGGTCAGTTTGCTTTGCACATAGGCTATCTGTTCTTTCCAATCGTCTTCGCTCAATTGGTTCAGGAAATAGCGGTCGAAATAGCGAGCATTGAAATTCCATCCATTGATATCCCTGATCTCGTCACTGTAACCCTGAAATTTTGATTTGAGCCATTGATGTGCTACTATCCAGGGCAATACGCCCGAAGTTTTATAGTACACCTGGTCACGGTCACGCGGAACAGGCTCGTAAACGGTTTCGTGCTTACCATCTATTTTTTCCCAGCGCCATTGGTCTTCGTGCCTGTCCCAATCACCCAAAAGCATATCTAACAGACGAGCGCGAAGTACAGTCTTCTGGTCAACCCGGTTATCATTGTCATCCCGTAGCTTGCGCTGTACCTTTTCGGTATTATCCGTTTTTTCGGCATCGAGCGGCTCCCGCTCTTCAAACAAAAACACCTGGTTAGCAAAATCCTTTTGATACTCACCAAAAGCAGGATCATCAGGAACATAAACAATTTTAGGGTTGGAATGCGGAACGCCAAGCGCTTCGGCCAGCGGCGGTACGGTAAGTGCCGAAAAGGGATGCGCGGCCGAAACCTGGTCTTGCAGGATATCTTTGGCTACCGTTGGCCGCAGATCAACAGGCAGGCCTTTTTCAGGATACTTTTGAATGGTGCGCAGTACCCATTGCTGGCCGGTAGGATCCTGAAGGCGTAATGATTTGGTTTGTTTGCCCCCACCCCTTTGCAATATTTTAAGTCCACCCTTTTCGGCGGTAAGGTGAAATACCGGCAAGGTGACGGGTGCCGCCCAAAGCTTACGGTAATTATCGCCTAAAAAAAATTGGTGGGTACCGCTTACATTATTATAAGATGGTTCGATGGCCAGTTTTACACTGTCGACACCGGTTTGAGCATATGAAATATTGCCGGCTAAACATAGGCCGGCCGTTAAAAAAATGGATAAAGCGTTGAACAGTTTTTTGCCGCCCATGAGGTTTTGTAAGTAATACAACAGAAGAATAATGCATATTACAAAATAGTTTTAATTATCCACAGGGAAATCACTTTTAAAAATCTATGCTAAGAAAAAGCGAAGAAATATGAAATTTTCACACTAATTTTTACGTATTAATCGAATTACACGAATTTCAAATCTACGCTATTGAAAAATTTGTGCAATTCGATTAATTGTGGCAAGCGAGAAAAATAATTCGTGTAAAAATTTTTGATCCTATTATTGCTACCTGGACTGATTAATCAACGTATGCATCACCTGATCTTTAAGCTGCCTGCTAATAGGTACCTCAAACGTGCCAATGTGCAGCATATTCCCTTCTATCGATGTAATTTTATTGTTGGCAACAATGTATGACTTATGGGTTTGCATGAATTTACGCGCAGGCAATTTTTCAGCAAAGGCCCGCAGGGTACTGTGGGTTATGATCTTACGTGCAGGGGTATAAATCTCTACATAGTTTTCCATGCCTTTAATGAACAACACTTCGTCAAAAATTATCTTTTCGAGCTTACCATTGCTTTTAACAAACAGATAATCAGAAACTTCCGAGTTATTTCTTAAATCAAAGTAATCCTTGGCTTTAAAAGCTGCCTTCATAAAGCGCTCAAACGGGATAGGTTTAAGGAGATAGTCGAGCACATCCAGGTCAAAACCATCTGTAGCGTATTCTTTAAACGCGGTAGTAAAGATCACTTTTGGCGGATTGGGCAACGAACGAATAAATTCAACCCCGGTTAAATGCGGCATCTGGATATCCAGGAATAGCAGGTCTACCTGTTGCCGGGCCAGCAACGCCCCCAGTTCCATTGCATCTTCACATTGTGCTTTCAGGTCAAAAAAACCCGCTTTTTTAACATAGCCTTCCAGGCCCTTACGGGCAAAGGGTTCATCGTCGGTAATAATGCAGCTAATTAATGCCATCTTTTATATATTCAATTCAAGTACTGCCGTATAATGATCTTCTTCGCGGCCAGCGGTTAGTTTATGTTTATCCGGATAAAGCAATTGCAGCCTGCGGCTTAAGTTTTCCAAACCAATACCGCTGTAATTATCGGGCGCTTTCATATTCGGCGGCACATCGTTATAAACTTTAAAAACAAATCTATTGTCAATAATGCAGCCTTCAATGGCTATTTTATATTCACCACCTATATATTTAAAGGCGTTTTCAACCAGTGGCAGCAAAAGCAGGGGATAGATGAGCTGATCCGTCAAACATCCTTCAAAATTAACACTGAGCCGCATTTTGCTGCTCGCCCTGATCTGCTGCAGGCGGATATAATTTTCAAGATACTCCAGCTCCTGCTTAACGGGCACTTGCTGGTGTTGGTCATAAAGCTGATAACGCAACAGGCTCGATAGTAATTCGGTACTCTTTTTGGCACCGGGCACATCTTCATCCATCTGGAAATAAATAGTATTCAGGGCATTAAATAAAAAATGCGGATGATATTGAGCTTTTAGAAACTTCAATTCAGTTTCCAGTTGGTCATTGGTGAGCTTTTCCAGTTGCATCTTATTATTTACATAAGCCTTTAGCCAGGTACTGCTACGTGCAATTCCATAATAAACAATAGCGTACAAAGTGGGGATCATGTTAATATCAGCCACATCTGCCCAGGGTATCAGCTCATCTATGCCCTGGCTTACGTGCAGAGCCATGACCATCGGAACAAATACGACGTTCACTAATATCAAATTTGCTCCCACCAATATGGCCAGTTCCCGCACTACAGCCCCGTAGGATAGCTGTACCGTCCGGTGCCTGTCATAGTACTTAAAAAGCCGTTCAAAAATATAGATTGCCAAATAGCCCACCAATATTGAACAGGCCATTTCAATGGCATTAACATAAAAATCCCTTTCCCAAAAATGCTGACCAATGTCAGTATCATGCAACAGCCTTACGGTAAAATATACCAATAAGCCATACAATGCCGGAAAAATGTACTTCCTGAAAAATTTCATACCGTTAAATTAAAAATTTCATGCAGAAAGCGCTTCAACAGGCTTTATTTCTTCTGCAGGTAGTTCAATAATTGATTTACGTGTATCCCTGGGTTTCATACCAAATAAAAACCGGGTTAACGCGTACGGACGTATTAGTAAATGATAGATAAGCACCGTTACAAAAAAGGTAATGCCCACGGTATAAATGTATTTTGAAAGGATGCTTTCATTTTGCGTTTGCACAATATAATAAGCCAATAAAACAATAACGGTTTGGTGCAATATATAAAACGGATATACCGCCTGGTTTAAATAATTGAGCACATGATGGGTCCGGTTAAAATAATGCTTGCCATATCCTACCAGGGCAAGCACCCATCCCCAGGCAATGGTTGGCCGTAAAGCGGTAAAGGCATACGAAAAAGCGATATTTTGAAAAGGCCAGTGAGGATGCAATGGTTCGATACCGTTCCAGCGCATGACTTCCCATGTCATCAGGCTTAAAAAGCCTATGGTTAGGGCAAAACGACGGTTGCGCTCAAGGCTGTCCATTAGTTTAGGCTGCAGGATACAGATAAAACCTGCCAGCAAAAATAATAGCCAGTAAACAAAGTAACTGCCATCATGGATCAGGTCGTTGGTTTCGGGCAGGTCCCAACTGGTGAAGGTAAACCACAGGATGCCGGGCAGCATTAGTAAATATACCAATTTCCCTTCGGCCAAGACCGCCAGTTTTTGTTTAAAGGCGCTGCTTTTGGACGAGATCATCCAGGCGAATAAAGGCGCGAAGATGAGATCATAAAGAAACAGATAGGCAATAAACCAAAGGTGGTGCCAGCTGAAATTGCCTTTGGGATATGGCTGAAAGTTAAATGTACTGGGATAAAAATCCAGGAATGAGCCTTTGTAGCCATTGGCCAATCGTTCCATGTAGATCTGCGGTGGCACAATGATGAACATGCCCACCAAAAGCGGAATAAAAAGCCGGCGGAAACGCAAGCCGATGAAACTGAGTGTAGAGCGCCGCTGCATCATGTAGTAACTCACGGTACCTGAAATAAAAAAGAGCAGCGGCATGCGAAAAAGGTGCAAAAAATGGTTTGATTCCATCATCAGGTTGCTGGTTTCGTGGTTTTTGATGTGCCAGCCATCTTCGGCAACAAAGGGCATTGCCGAATGAAAAAATAACACCCCCAATATGGATAAGATCCTCAGCCAATCGAGGTAAGTTTGACGTTGTGTGGTTTCCATGATTTCTTTTTTTATCAAAAGAAGTCACAACCCATCGCCCCATAAAATTACTTTGACCAATGGTAAAAAACCTTTGACCATTGGTTGAAAACAAGAACATTCCCCACGGCGGCCAGAGGCCGTTTGATAGTTGCCACCCGGCTGGAGCCGAGCGGCGTTCGGAAGATTTTTAATTCCCTCCCTTGGGAGGGGTGTGGCTGGAATGTGTAGTGGCAGGGAGGGGTTTATGCACCTTTGCAAAAACGGCTATACCTGTAAATGAAACCCCTCCCTACACCCCAATGTCATTAAGTTAAGGAAAATCCCCCAGAGGGGGAACAGGTTTGTAGCAAAATATTATACCGATAACAACCGTGCCAGAGGTACGGAACACCGGAGTTGTGTACCGCTGGCACACCAAAAATCTATTCAAAATGGTTTCTACAAACCTTTTGCACCTCTGGTGCAGCTTGTCAATCTCTTAACTTAATGACATTGCCCTACACCCTCCCAGGGGAGGGAATCGCACAATCCTGCGCCTTTTTTAAACAATTAACTCGTCACAAAACAATCAACGGTCAGCCGCGCATAAACGGATTAAAATTCCTTGTACCAATCTCCATTCCTGCCGCCCGGCAGATGGTTTTATCGCCGAACTTGAAATTGATCTGATCCATGGCCTGGTAAAGTTTGATGCGCTCTTCATTATCCTCAAACAGGTTGATCTGGTAACTGCCCGTACAAAGATCACTCAACCGCACACCTATCAACCTGATGGGCCGATGCTGGTCCCAGGCCATTTTAAACAGGTTCTTTACACCGGGGATCAGGATATGTTCTGCCGCCGTAAGTGCTATCTTTTGTTGTTGGGTATGGGTTTCAAAATTACCGTATCGCAACTTAATAGCCAGGCACGATGAAAGCTTGTTTTCCCGTCGTAATTTGGACGATAGCTCTTCGGTCATCGACACTAAGGTAGTTTCAAGTGTGCGATGATCAGATACATTGGTATGAAAAGTATGTTCGGTGCTAATGGATTTCCTGTCGGAATGGGAAACGATTTCGCTATGATCGATACCATTGGCTTTTTCCCAAAGGGAATGACCATATTTACCAAAAACAGTTTCCAGGAAACGAATATTGGTGCGTTGCAGATCACCTATTTTTTCGATGCCGTATTGATATAACTTATTGCGGGTACTTTCGCCCAGGCCGGGTATCTTACCAATGTTAAGCGGTGCCAGGAACTTTAGCTCATCACCATGCTTTACAAACATTTGTCCGTTGGGTTTGGCCTGGTTAGTGGCCATTTTGGCTATCGTTTTGCCCGATGCCATACCGAAGGATATGGGCAGGCCCGTTTCTTTAATTACTTTCTGCCTAAGCTTAGTGGCTTCATAGTAACAATCAAAAAAGCGGTCCATACCGGTGTAATCAATGTAAAACTCATCAACCGATGTTTTTTGATAGAGGGGCACCGTATCGTGAATGATCTGCGTAACCTCGCGTGAGGCTTCGCCATAGCGCCCGTGCGAACCGCGAATAAGAATGGCATGCGGACAAAGCTTTAAAGCTTGCCGGGTAGGCATAGCGGAATGCACACCAAAAGCCCTCGCCTCATAACTGCAGGAAGCCACAACTCCCCTTTCGGCCGAGCCCCCTATGATCACAGGCTTACCGATCAGTTCAGGATGAAACTTCCGCTCTACCGAAACGAAGAACGAATCAAGATCAATGTGTACAATATGACGTTTAACTTCCACATACCAAAAATGCTAATATTTTTTGTATTTTGCTAATTTTATTAGCATATTTGACATATAGAAATTGTGAAGCAAATGAGTATGTATGAGGATTACCTGATGTTATTATCGCCCCCCGAAAATGTAAAGCATGAGATTGCGCGCTACAAAAAAGCATCGGCAAGGCTTATCGGTAGTTATAAAAGTATGGATTCGCCTGCTCATATTTCTGTTCAGCACCTGGAAAGGCAAAAGCCCTTTATGGCGGATAAAAACCTGGAATTGATGGGACAGGCCCTGAATACCATGCCACCGATATTGCTGCATATGGATGGTTTTTATCATTTCACCCATCTGCATAGCTGCATGACCATTTATGCTAACATCCGTGCAACACCCGCTACCGACGAATGGTTTAACACTTTAAAAAAGAAGCTGCGCATTAAAAAGAATATTATCCCACATATAACGGTTGTGCGTGATATTGCCGAAAAAGATTTCGATATACTTTGGCCTCATTTTAAGCATAAAAAATTGGTGGAACCTTTTTGGGTTAAAGAACTTACCATATTAAAACGTGATACACTTGATGCCTTTGCCAAATGGAATAAGTTTAAGGTTTTTGAATTTAAAAACATGACCGCTCCGGGTTATACCCGCGATGAACTGGAACTGCTTAAAGCCGGCGACCCTGATCAGATCAATTTATTCATTTAAAATTTAACAATCATGGACTACGCATTTTATCATTTTATCCTCCCGATACCTGATCATGTAGATGTTATGATCCGGAAATTAAAAAGCGAAGCAAAACGTGTTATCGGTAATTATCCCAGCATGCATGCCCGGTCGCACATCACTATCAACAATTATCCGCGCAAACCACTGGATGTGGACGTTCAGGGCTTTTCGTTCCTGAGCCGGAAACTTAGTTTGTTGCCTCCTGTGGTTTTTGAGATAGATGGGTTTGATTGCTTCAATGAGAGCAACGATTATAACAAAACCATTTTTGCCCGGCTTAAACTCACCGAACAAAATAAATACTGGCTCAAATTACTAAAGGGTATTGTTGGCGACAGCAGCACGATACCCCATATCACGGTAGCAAGGGCTATCACTCCCGAACAATTTAACCTGCTTTGGCCCCATTTTCAAAAGCGGGAAATGAAGGTGAAATTTGTTGTTAACCGGCTTACGATTTTGAAAAATCTGTTGCTGGATATTGACCAACATGCTAAAACTTATCGGGAATTTGAATTTCGGGGAGATGAAAACGTGTTAACGAAGTACGATAACCTAGCTATAGCAAGGCAAATTAAAAATTATCCATCTATAAATCAACAGATAAGCCTTTTTTAACATTTTCTTAACCATAAACGCTACCTTTTTCTATATTTGCGCCGGGGTAAGTCTTTTACGGCCAGCTCCTCTTGAACTCCCCCAGGGTGGGAACGCAGCAAGGGTAGAGAGTTGAGCGGCGCGATAAAAGTAGCTTACCCTTTTTTATTTTCTTATTTTTGCCGCACCGGCAAACATGCCCCGAACCTGCACCGGTTCAGGATTTCTTTAATTTCTTAACTGTATATAAATGCTCGATATATTCATTATTGGCGGTGGCCCGATAGGTTTAACTTGCGGACTTGCTGCTCAAAAAGCCGGTTTAAGTTTCGTAATTGTCGAAAAAGGCACACTTGTAAATTCATTGTACAACTATCCCGCTACCATGACTTTTTTTTCTACATCCGAGAAGCTTGAAATTGGTGGCGTTCCTTTTGTTACCGTACACAACAAACCAACCCGTAATGATGCCCTGGAATATTATCGCCGCGTAGCACTTTCAAATAACCTGCCCATTCATCTTTTTGAAGAAGTTACTGAAGTAAAACCCGAAGATGGCTTTTACACCATAACCACAAAAAAAGCAACCTACCAGGCTAAAAAAGTGATCCTTTCAACCGGGTTTTATGATATTGCAGTTAACCTCAATATCCCCGGCGAAAATCTGCCCAAAGTAAAACACTACTACCAGGACCCTCATTATTATACCCTGCAAAAAGTGGTGGTAGTTGGCTCAAGCAATTCGGCTATTGATGTGGCCCTGGAAACCTACCGTAAAGGTGCCGAGGTAACACTGGTGATCCGCGGCAGCGAAGTGAGCAACCGCGTTAAATACTGGGTACGACCCGATATTATTAACCGAATTAAAGAAGGGAGCATTAAAGCTTATTTTAACGCTAATCTTGAGGCCATTCGTGAAAACGAAGTGGATATTCAAACTCCGGAAGGCTTAATCACCATCCCCAATGATTTTGTAATGGCGATGACAGGCTATAAACCGAACTTTGAGTTCCTGAAAAAGCTTGGTATTATACTTTCTGAAGATAAATTCATCCCCCAATACAACCCCGAAACCATGGAAACAAACATGCCTGGTTTATACCTTGCAGGCGTGGTTTGCGGCGGCCTGGATACCCACCTTTGGTTCATCGAAAACTCGCGTGTTCATGCTGATATGATTATCACGGATATTATGTTGAAAAAGTGAGTGGTTTATGAGGTTGATTGGATGAATGGTTCTATTTGTGAAACAACGCTTTGCGGACAAAATCAAACTACTCACTCAATAAACTTAATCAACCACTCACCAACCCGCAAATAATCGCATTTTTTTCTTGTATAAATAAAATTTTATAGCCTATTTTGCAGCGAAATTAAAAACACAGTAATTCAATAAAAAAAATGAATATACCAAGCTTAAATAAGCCCGCTACAAGAGCAAGTTTTGCTCCGGTTGCTGCTGCCTTGGGTTCAACTGTTTTTTTAAACTGCCCTCTCCGACGAAGGACCTACATGCCGCGGGTTTGAATTAATTTTTCTCCTGTCCACACAAAAAGAGTTTTTTAAACGTCTTTTTAAAAAAACCATCTAATTATTTAAGGCTGATAAAGCCAATTAATTTCACGGTAATTATCTATTTAAATGACAATACAAGATTTTGATATTCAGGTTGCTACTGCACAGCATGTAGATTATGCCACTATGATTTGCGATGAGATGGCCGAATCGGCCAAGGCGCGCGGAACTGGTATAGCTACACGCTCGCCCGAATATGTTGCTAATAAAATGCTTGAGGGCAAAGCTGTCATCGCTCTCCATAAAGACGGCACCTGGGCCGGTTTCTGCTATATTGAAACCTGGAGCCACGGCGACTTTGTTGCCAACTCGGGCCTTATTGTTAATCCGCAGTTCCGCAAAGCGGGGTTGGCGAAGGCCATTAAACACCGCATTTTCCAGTTATCGCGTACCAAATACCCTAATGCCAAAATATTTGGGTTAACAACAGGTCTGGCGGTAATGAAGATCAACTCGGAGCTTGGTTACGAGCCGGTTACCTATTCAGAACTAACCCAGGACGAAAATTTTTGGGCCGGCTGCAAAAGCTGCGTAAACTTTGACATTTTAACCAGCAAAAACCGCAAAAACTGCATGTGCACAGCCATGCTCTTTGATCCTGCAGAAAAACAGAAAGAGTACGAAGAAAAAATGCAGCGCATTACGCATAAAGCGACTTTGCTTGAGCGTATTGAGAACGCCATAAAGAAACGTATAAAACATGATGTTTAGGATTTAGGTCAAAGGTTAACACCTGTAAATTAATAAAACAGATCACCATAATTGATAAGTAAAGCTTTAAGCCTTGTGCCTTTAGCTTTAAGCTCACCAAAAACATGAAGAAAAAAGTAGTATTAGCTTATAGCGGAGGTTTAGATACCTCTTTTTGCTGTATTTATTTAACACAGGACCTTGATTATGAGGTTCACTCGGTTATTGTAAATACCGGCGGTTTTAGCGAGGAAGAGTTAAAAGGCGTTGAAGAACGCGCTTATAAAATGGGCGTTACTTCACACCATGTGGTTGATGAAACTGAAAACTTTTACAACACCTGCGTACGCTTTTTAATTTACGGCAACGTATTAAAAAACAACACCTATCCTCTATCTGTAAGTGCCGAGCGCGTAAGCCAGGCTACAGCTATTGCTAACTACGCTAAAGAAATTGGTGCTGAATTTGTTGCCCATGGCAGTACAGGCGCAGGTAACGACCAGGTGCGTTTCGACATGATCTTTAACATCCTTGTACCTGAAGTAAAGATCATCACCCCTATCCGCGACCTGAAACTAAGCCGCGAAGAAGAGATCGAATACCTGAAAAAACATGGTGTTGATATGAACTTCGAGAAAGCCAAATACTCTATCAACAAAGGGATCTGGGGTACATCGGTAGGTGGTAAAGAAACTTTGACTTCAAACCTTGGCCTGCCAGAAGAAGCATGGCCTACACAGGTAACTGCATCTGAAGTAAAAGACCTTGTACTTACTTTTGAAAAAGGCGAGTTGGTAGCCATCGGTGATGAAAAATACGATCATCCAACAAAAGCTATCCAGGCCTTACAGGCTATTGCTCAGCCTTATGGCATTGGCAGGGATATTCACGTTGGTGATACTATTATCGGTATTAAAGGCCGTGTAGGTTTTGAGGCCGCCGCTCCTATGGTGATCATCAAAGCTCACCATACTTTAGAGAAACATGTGCTAACCAAATGGCAGCTTTCATGGAAAGATCAGTTATCATCTTTCTATGGCAACTGGCTGCATGAAGGTCAGTTTCATGACCCGATCATGCGCAATATCGAGGCTTTTTTAACCGATACTCAGAAAAACGTTACAGGTAAAGTATTTGTTCAGTTACATCCATATCGCTTCCAGGCAGTAGGCATTGAATCACCATACGATCTGATGTCGAACAAGTTTGGCAGCTACGGCGAAATGAACAACGCCTGGAGCGGCGAAGACGTTAAAGGGTTCTCTAAAATATTTGGTAACCAGGTAATGATCTATCATAAAGTAAATGCCGCCCCCCAGCCCCCTGAAGGGGGAGCAAATGCTCAATAAAGAAAGAATGGCTAATCCAATCAATGAATCCAACGTTCCGGTTCCCCCTTTAGGGGGCGGAGGGGGCGTATTTTCAAAAGGTGACTGCTTAAAGCACTATAACTGGGGCGATGATTGCCATGGCTGGACTTTCATTGATACAGAAGCGTTATCTGTTAAACAGGAGTTAATGCCACCAGAGACTGCCGAGCAATTGCATTACCACGAAAAGGCCACACAGGTATTTTTTATTTTAAAAGGGCGGGCTACATTTTCGATAGACGGTGAGGTTATCGTATTAAAACCCGAACAGGGTATCGAGATCCATCCGGGTCAAAAGCATTTCATCAGCAATAACGACCGAAGCGACCTCGAGTTTATTTTATATTCATATCCATCTACAAATAATGATCGGATAAATTTAGCCCCCTAACCCCCTAAAGGGGAATAATTGTTAAAATTATGACTGAATTTAAAGATAATAATGACGCTACTCTTGCTCCCCCTTCAGGGGGCCGGGGGGCGATACGTGCAGGTATAGTTGGCGGAGCAGGGTACACCGGTGGCGAAATGCTCCGGATCCTGATCAATCACCCTAATGTGGAGATAGCTTTTGTTCACAGCAACAGCAACGCGGGTAACTATGTTTACCAGGTACATACCGACCTGTTTGGTGATACCGATCTGAAATTTGTGGCCGAATTATCTACAGATATTGATGTACTTTTCCTTTGCGTTGGCCACGGTGACGCCAAAAAGTTCCTGGAAGCAAACGTTATCCCCGATTCGGTTAAGATCATTGACTTAAGCCAGGATTTCAGACTGAACCAAAACTCAACTTTAAACGGCAAAAGTTTTGTGTATGGCTTGCCGGAGTTGAACCGTGAGGCTATTAAAACAGCCTCTAATATTGCCAACCCCGGTTGCTTTGCTACCTGTTTGCAATTGGGTTTACTTCCGCTGGCTTCAAAAGGTTTTCTGAATAACGAAGTTCACGTTACAGCTACAACCGGCTCTACAGGTGCCGGCCAAAGCTTATCGCCTACCTCGCATTTTACATGGCGTAATGATAACCTCTCTGTTTACAAAGCATTTAGTCACCAGCATTTAAATGAGATCGGTCAGTCATTAAGGCAGTTGCAAGCCGGCTTTGATAAGGCTATCAATTTTGTACCTTATCGCGGTGATTTTACCCGTGGCATTATTGCTTCAATTTATACTGAGAGCGATTTGAGCGAGGAAGAAGCATTAGCACTTTACCAAAGCTACTACGATGGTCATCCGTTTACGCATGTAACCAATCGCAACATTGATTTAAAGCAAATTGTGAATACTAATAAATGCTTTATCCAGGTAAAAAAACACGACAACAAAATATTCATTATCAGCATAATGGACAACTTACTTAAGGGCGCTTCCGGTCAGGCAGTACAGAACATGAACTTATTGTTCGGGCTGGACGAGCGCGCAGGCTTACGACTTAAGGGAATAGCGTTTTAGCCCCCCTGCCCCCTAAAGGGGGAGTAATTGTTTAATATTAATTTTAATTGCCTTTGAGGCTTCAATAATATGAATCTGTTCGACGTATATCCTATTAATCCGATCAACATAGTAAGAGGACAAGGAAGTTTAGTGTACGATAACCACGATACTGAATACCTTGATATGTATGGTGGTCATGCCGTTATTTCTATCGGTCATACCCATCCGCATTATGTTAAAAGATTAGAAGATCAATTACACAAGCTTGGCTTTTACTCTAACTCTATCGAGATTCCTATTCAAAAAGAGTTAGCGCAAAAATTAGGTAAGGTTTCGGGTAAAGAAGATTACCAATTATTCCTGTGTAACTCCGGTGCTGAGGCCAATGAGAATGCTTTAAAACTGGCTTCTTTTTATAACGGGAAGAAGAAAGTGATCGCATTCAGCAAATCATTTCACGGCCGAACATCGTTGGCGGTTGCTGTTACAGACAACCCTAAGATCGTTGCCCCGATCAATGAGACTGACAATGTGATCTTTTTGCCATGGGCTGATGAAACAGCACTGGAAGAAGCATTCAAAAACAACGAAATCTCTTCGGTAATTATCGAAGGTATTCAAGGTGTTGGTGGTATCCAGGTTGCACCTGAAGGCTTCCTGCAAAAGATCCGTTCGTTGTGCGACCAATATAACGCCGTTTTCATTGCCGATTCTGTACAATGCGGTTACGGCCGTACCGGAAAATTCTTCTCACATGATTTTGCCGGTGTGGATGCCGACATCTATAGCATGGCTAAAGGCATGGGTAATGGTTTCCCTGTTGGTGGTATCATTATTTCGCCAAAAATACAGCCGGCTTATGGCATGTTGGGTACCACTTTTGGTGGTAACCACCTGGCTTGCGCAGCAGGTTTAGCTGTACTTGAAACTATAGAACAGGATAACCTGTTGCAAAATACTGCTGAAGTTGGCGGTTACTTAATAAAGGAGCTTAACAAACTGGAGCAGGTTAAAGAAGTTCGTGGTCGTGGTTTAATGATCGGGATCGAATTGCCTGAGGAATTGGCCCATGCGCGTAAAGAGTTGCTAAACAAGCACCATATATTTACCGGCGAAGCTAAACCAAACGTGATCAGGCTATTACCTGCTTTAAATTTGACTAAGGCTCATGCCGATAGGTTCCTGGAAGCTTTTGTAAATGTATTGAATCAATAAGCCCTCTCTAAGTCTCCCCCTGAAGGGGGAGACTTAAAAAAATAAATAGCAGAACAACTCACCCAAAAATTGTAAGTTCATGAAACTATTCTCTTCTGTTAATGATGTTGCTGATGTTAACGCGCTTGTAAAAGAGGCATTGGCGCTTAAGCAGGATCCATTTGCCCACCAAAAGCTTGGTAAAAATAAAACACTTGCATTAGTGTTTTTAAATCCAAGTTTACGTACCCGTATGAGTACACAAAAAGCTGCTATCAATTTGGGCATGAATGTAATGGTGCTCAATATCGATAAAGAAGGCTGGGCACTTGAACTGCGCGACGGCGTCATCATGGATGGCACTACTGTTGAGCATATCCGTGAAGCCGCAGGCGTTATGGGCCAATACGCTGATATTATTGGCGTTCGTTCGTTCCCTGGCTTAAGGAACCGTGAGGAAGATTACAGCGAAATGATTTTCAATAAGTTTGTTGAATTTTGCAAAGTGCCAGTTGTTAGTTTGGAATCAGCTACCCGCCACCCGCTGCAAAGTTTGGCCGACTTGATCACTATTGAAGAGCTGAAAACAACAGCGCGTCCTAAAGTGGTTTTAACCTGGGCGCCGCATATCAAACCATTGCCGCAAGCTGTTCCAAACTCATTCTCGGAGTGGATGTGCAAGGCGGATGTCGACTTTACTATCGTGCAACCTAAAGGATATGAGCTTTGTACCGATTTTACCCAGGGTGCAAATATCTCTTATGATCAGGATGAGGCTTTAGCCGGCGCGGATTTCATCTACGTAAAAAACTGGTCGGCGTATGAGCCTTATGGCAATATATTAGGCAAACACGAAGAGTGGATGCTTACTAACAAAAAGCTGGAGCAAACCAACAATGCCAAAGTAATGCATTGCTTACCGGTACGCCGTAACCTGGAGCTCTCTGACGAAATATTAGACGGGCCAAACTCAATTGTGGTACACGAAGCCGGCAACCGTGTTTGGGCCGCTCAAGCTGTACTGAAACAGATGCTGGAAAGTTTGTAAGCAATTGTTATTGATATAAAAAGCAAGAGTCAAAACAAATCTGTCTTGGTTCTTGCTTCTTCCCGTCTTAAATCTTTCCTCTCGATGTATACGCCAAAACATTTCCAGTTAACGAATGAGCAAGAAACAATCAGCTTTATGCAGCGCTATAGCTTTGCAACAATTGTAACAGCTACTGATAACGTTCCGTTTGCTACGCATCTTCCCTTCCTGGTAAGCAAACGCGATGATAAAATTGTTTTGTCGTCTCATTTCGCCAAGGCCAACCCGCAGGCTGCTGAAATTATTGGAAAGGAAATATTGGTGATCTTTACTGAGCCTCACGCTTATATCTCACCCAAACATTACGAAAAGGAAACCAACGTACCTACCTGGAATTATATCGCGGTACACGCTTACGGCAAAGCAACAATCCTGCCTGAAGGCGAACAAACTGCTGATCTGTTAGTGCAAATGATCAGTAATTATGAGGCTGAATATCTAACTCAGTGGAATAATCTACCTGACGAATACAAACAACGGATGATGAAAGGTATAGTAGCCTTCGAAATCATAGTTG
This sequence comes from Mucilaginibacter sp. SJ, assembly GCF_028993635.1. Taxonomy (NCBI): domain Bacteria; kingdom Pseudomonadati; phylum Bacteroidota; class Sphingobacteriia; order Sphingobacteriales; family Sphingobacteriaceae; genus Mucilaginibacter; species Mucilaginibacter sp. SJ. The sequence continues at coordinate 85,398 of NZ_CP118631.1, read as the reverse complement.
ACGACCTACAAGGCAAACAAAAACTTAGTCAAAACCGTAGCGAAACGGAACGGGAAAACATCATCAATGCATTAGGCAAAAGTACGGACACTACTGAAGCGGAGATTGGCAAATACATGTCGCGTCTTAAATAATATCCTATTAACTACCGCGGGTTTAGCGCAGCGTAACCCGTGGGATGTATCGGTTAAGTTTCCAACTTAACCACTGAAGTTGAAAACTTCAAAGATCAGTTACCACAGGTTACTCTGCGCTAAACCTGCGGCAGAATATTTTATTCTACAATCTTTTTTGACGCCCGGTTGATCATTACATTCAGCGTTAGCCCCTGTACTATTACCGAAAATATCACAATAAAATAACTTCCCGATAGGATCAAGTGCCTGTAAGGCGTATTAGGCAACGACAACGCCAAAGCAATGGAAATCCCACCGCGCAAGCCTGCCCATGTCATTACGTTGATATTACTATAGTTTATCTTTAGCGTACGTCTTAAAAAAGTAAGTGGTAGCATGATGCTCAACCAGCGGGCAATTAAAACAGTTACAATAGAAATACTTCCGGTAATCCAGTAATTATTTACAAAAGGCAGGTTAACCAATTGCAGGCCTATCATTACAAATAAAATAGTGTTCAGGATTTCATCAACCAGCTTCCAGAATTTCTCCAATGCCTCATGCGATTTTTCTTTGTTATCCTGGTTGATAGATTGACCGCCAGCAAATAATCCAGCTATAACAACTGATAGTGGAAGTGAGAAATCAAGTAAAACAGCAAGTACTGATAGCCCCATCACCAACGCCAGCGAAATTAACACGATAGTCTGGAAATCTTTAACGGAATGCATTAGTCTGTGGGCTATATATCCTAAAACCGCCCCGGCCAATATTCCGCCCATAATTTCCTTAACAATAAGCACTACAACCTTAGCCAGTTCAATTTTCTCTTCTCCCACCCGCGCCACCTCCAGGATGATCACAAACAAGATCAGCCCTATCCCATCATTAAAAAGGGATTCGCCCGAAATAATAGTTTCAAGATTGGCAGGTAACTTTGAATTACGGATAATGGCTGCAACTGCCACCGGATCGGTAGGTGAAATCAAAGCGCCAAACAACAGGCAATAGATCAGCGGCATATGGATATGAAAGAACGGGGCTACATAAAATAACAGGCATCCAAACACCGCGGTCGAAATAATAACACCCAATGTGCTCAGCACAAATACAGGTCGCATTTCCCTCTTAAGCTTCCGGCCATCTAAATTAAAGGAGCTTGAAAAAAGCAGGAAACCAAGCAGCACATTCAATACCGCTTTTGAAAAGTTGATATTTTTGGCGAGTGTGCCCAGGTAATCCGCTATCGACGAATCAATCTTATCTACAATAAGTATGGTGATAGAAGTAATAGTTGCCAGCAGTACAATGCCAATAGTGCCCGGCAGCTTAATAAAGCGGGCGTTAAGGTACGAGAATATCGCGCTGACAATAACCAGCAAAGCAATTACAACAAACAGATCCATAAATACTTAAAGCTTAAAGCTGAATGCACAAAGCTTATAGCTAACAATTTGATTATAAGCGAATGTGATTACTGTTAAATTTAAAAATTAAATCGCCTATCGTTTGTTTTTATCTCGATTCGGGATCCGTCATTCGGGTTTCGGTATCAAAATAGCGTACGATGAGTCGGTTGTCGCTGTTTTTGGTGAAATAGTTGATGGCCCAGCTAAAAAATATGATACCCTTATTGGTAAAGCCTGCCAGCGACATGATGTGTACAAATCCCCATACCAGCCAGGCAAAAAATCCCTGGAAATGAATTTTCCCCAAGTCGGCCACCGCTTTATTTCGGCCTATGGTTGCAAGCGAACCTTTATCCCTGTATTTAAAGGGTACCAACGGTTTACGGTCGAACATCCGATAAACGTTCTCACCCAGATTTTGTCCCTGCTGGATAGCTACGGGTGCAACTCCCGGATGCCCGTTAGGATACTCATCGGTGATCATGGCGGCAACATCACCTATGGCATAAATATTTTCGTAACCTTTCACCTTATTAAATTCATCAACCAGGATACGGTTACCCCGGGCTATATTACCGGCAGAAATACCTTCAGGAAATTCTCCCTTTACTCCTGCCGCCCAAAGTACATTACGGGTTAACAGCGATGTGCCGTTATCTATCTTGAGTTCATAGCCATTATAGCTTTCCACGTGTGCGCTGTTATAAATGGTTACGTCCATATCCTGCAAAAACTTTTTGGCCTTGGCCCTCGCCCCCGGCGAAAACGCGGCCAGCAGCTCCGCTTTACCCTCAACAAGGTAAACACTCATGCTGTGTTTGCGCAAACCATGATAATCCTTCATTAATATCAGCTCGCGCATTTCGGCAAGTGCACCAGATAGCTCCACACCGGTTGGCCCCCCTCCTACAACCACAAAGGTCATTAGCGCCGCTTTTTCTTCCGGGTCTTTAGATACGAGCGACATCTCCAGATTTTGGAGGATCAGGCTTCTTAAATTTAAGGCCTCCGGGATATTCTTCATCGGCATAGCAAAATGCTCTATCTCTTTGTTACCGAAAAAGTTGGTATTGGAGCCGGTAGCTATAGCAAGGTAATCGTAATAAATGGTACCGATATCAGTATCAAGCGTATTGCTTTCAGCATTGATCTTTTGCACTTCAGCAAGCGCGAAGCGAAAATTCTTTTGCCTGGTAAAGATCCGTCGCAATGGAAAGCCAATTGAATCGGCAGCTATGGAGCCTCCTGCCACCTGGTACAACAAGGGCTGAAACGTGTGATAATTATGCTTATCAATCATCAGTACATCAACGGGCGCATCTTTTAGTTTTTTAGCTAAATGGATCCCGCCAAATCCTCCCCCTATAATTGCCACCCGTGGCCTGGTATTCTTTTTTTGCTCCATAGATAGATATAAGCAAGGATAGTGCCTTAAAGTTTTCCAATATTACTAATTCTTTCATAATCAAATTGTAAACTTAAACTGGAAGTCCGATTATTCATTTTTAAATCAATTTTTGAAAAAACATCCCATATTTTCGTAATTTTAACAGTTTTCCGTTTAAAAAAGTGGAAATTTGGCACTAAAAGAGTTATATTAACAGCTGGAATGAATAAAATTGATACAGATCATATCAAAACAGGTAAATTACCATCAAATAAGGGCCTTTATATAATCAAAATAGGTGGAAACGTTATTGATAACTCTGAAAACCTGTATCATTTTTTAAAGGACTTTGAAGCGCTTGAAGGCTTAAAGATCCTGGTACACGGAGGTGGAAAAGTGGCCACACAAATGGCCGAGGATTTAGGTATTGAATCAAAAATGGTTGATGGAAGACGCATCACCGATATTGAAACGCTGAGGGTGGTTACCATGGTTTATGGGGGCCTTATCAACAAAAATATAGTAGCCCAGTTGCAGCGCTTTGGCAACAACGCCATAGGCCTGACCGGTGCCGATGGCAACTTTATTAAAGCGGTTAAACGGCCGGTAAAAACTATTGACTATGGTTTTGTAGGCGATATTGTTAAAGACTCTATCAACCCCGGAAATATCAGCCGGTTGATGGAAGCAGGCTTTACCCCCGTTTTCTGTGCTATAACGCACGATGGTGAAGGTCAGCTGTTAAATACCAACGCCGATACCATTGCTTCAGCACTGGCTGTATCGTTATCGGGATTATATGAAACCACCCTCATATACTGTTTTGAGAAAAAAGGTGTGTTAAAAGATATTAATGACGAAGAATCGCTGATCAGGGAAATTAACCCGCAGCACTACGAGGAACTAAAAGTGGAAAGGATAATACACAGTGGTATGCTACCTAAACTTGATAACGCTTTTACCGCAATTGCCTGTGGTGTAAAGGCAGTAATTATTGGCAAGTCAGATGATCTTGGTCAATTGAAAGATAACAAACCATTTGGAACACGTTTAACTAAAAACGCATGAACGCACAACAGCATATTTCAATATTAGGCTCCGGTAACATAGGCCTGTCATTAGCCAAAGGTTTGGTTAAATCGGGTATTTGCAAACCCCAGCAAATATCATTAACACGCCGCAATGTAGCCGCATTGTCTCAATATTCAGAACAGGGGTACCATGTATCAGACAATAACCTCCGTGCCGTGCGCAAAGCTGACATTATTGTACTGGCCGTACTGCCGCAACAACTTAATAAACTGTTAGACGAGATCAAACCTTCGTTAAAGCCGGATAAGCAATTATTGATATCTGTTATCTCCGGCGTTAGCTGTGCCGATATCCGCCAGCACCTTGACCTCAATGTACAGGTGATCAGGGCAATGCCGAACACCGCGATTGCGATAGGCCACTCCATGACCTGTATCGCTACAGATAACGGCACCAATAAAAATATCAACATGACCAAATCATTGTTTGATACGGTTGGTGTAACTATCCAGATCAATGAAGAATTGATGACCTCGGCCACGGCTCTTTGTGCCTGTGGTATCGCTTTCTTTTTAAGGTCGATCCGCGCTGCTTCACAAGGCGGAACAGAGATTGGCTTTCATGCGCATGACGCCTTAAAGATGGCAGCCCAAACAGCCAAGGGAGCGGCCGACTTGTTACTACAACTGGCATCGCACCCCGAGCAGGAAATTGATAAGGTAACCTCACCAAGCGGCTGTACCATTGCCGGCTTAAATGAAATGGAGCACCACGGTTTCAGCTCGGCCATGATCAAGGGCATCCGCCTTTCGGCCGAAAAAGCAGGTGATTTGTATAAAAAGGATAGTTAATTAAGCGAAAAGCCTAAGGCCGAAGGCTCAAAGCTTTTAATCATTATATTTCAATCGTTTTGATAGCGTATATCAAAATGAGTTATTTTTAAAAAAGCAGTTCAGATACAAGCTATTTACATTCAACCAATTAATAAATAGCTACAACAATTGGTATGGTTATGGTATTTGACTGCTGATCTTTCAATATAAAATGTTAACAGTAGAAAAAATTGGCGGTACATCCATGACCGCTTTGGGTGATGTGATCAAAAACATTATCCTGTTTGAACGCAGCGGGGAACAACTTTACAACCGCATATTTGTAGTATCGGCATTTTCAGGGGTAACCAACCTCCTGCTCGAAAACAAAAAGACAGGCGCGCCGGGCGTATATCACAAGCTTGCCAATTATAAGGACTTCCATACGCCGTTAAAACAATTGATTACGCGCCTAAAGCAGATCAATAAAACCTATGAAAGCCTTGGTTTGAACATAGCCGAAGCCGATAAGTACATTGAAACAAGGATCAACGATGCTCAAACCTATCTGGAGAACCTGGCTAATATTCTGGCATCAGGGTATGTAGGTAAAGAAGGTATTTTACAGGCCGCGAGAGAGATCCTGGCATCTATAGGTGAAAGCCATTCGGCATTTAACTTTACCAATATCCTGCAAAATATGGGTATCAATGCTACTTTGGTCGACCTGAGCGGTTTTCACGACCACCGTGCATTAACCATTGATCAACGCATTAAGAAAGACCTTGCCCATATTGATTTTTCAAAAACCATTACCATTGTTACCGGCTATGCCAAAGGTACCGAAGGTATTATGCGCGAGTTCGACCGCGGCTATTCGGAAGTTACTTTCAGTAAAATTGCCGTTGCTGTACAGCCGCAGGAAGCCATTATTCACAAAGAATACCACCTTTGCACTGCCGACCCTCAGTTGGTTGGCGTTGAAAACTGTTTCCCGGTAGGTAACACCAACTATGATGTTGCCGATCAGCTGGCCGACGTGGGCATGGAGGCTATCCACCCTAAAGCGTCAAAACCGCTTGAAATAAATGATATCGACCTGCGAATCAAGAATACCTTTCAGCCGGAACATCCCGGTACGTTAATAACCCGCGAATATATTTGTGATAAAAAGCGTGTCGAGGTAATCACCGGCACCGATAAGGTGATCATGATCGATATTTATGACCCCTCAATGGTTGGTAACGTAGGTACCGATTTTCATATCATGCAGCTGTTTTACAAGTTTGGCGTTAGCTATAGCTTTAAGGCCACCAGCGCCAACAGCATTTCTATCGTGATATGGGAGAAGGACTACAATAAAAAACTGATTGGAGAACTGGAAGATAATTACGAAAAAGTTGCTGTGGAAAAAATGGCGATGGTTTGCCTGATAGGTTCCAACATGGATCAGCCGGGTTTACTGGCAAAATCCGCAACAGCATTGGCCCAAAAAGGGATCAACATCAAAAGCTGCGGCTTTGCATTAAGAATGGTGAACATCCAGTTTTTGATAGCCCGCGAAGATTTCGATGAGGCGATCCGCGCCTTGAACAAGGCGATGTGCTAATTTTTGAGGTGAAAGGCGAAAGCTAAAAGGCCAAAGGTTGTTTTTGGTTATTTAACATAATTCCTTTCACCTTTCACCTTTCACCTTTCACCTTTCACCTTTCACCTTTCACATCAATTGTAACTTTACAGTAACTAATTTCTTTTAACCATAAGTTTTCAGCATATTTAGGTTTGACATCTTTCCTGTATGCGTAAACTTTTACTATCAGCCTGCCTGTTATTAGCTATTGGGTTTCATGTATCTGCTCAAAAAACAGCTAAAAAACCTTTAGACCATACTGTGTTTGACGGATGGCAAAGTATAGCAGGGCAACGCATCAGCAATGATGGTAAATGGATAGGTTACGTCATAAAGCCGCAGCAGGGCGATGCTGAACTGATTATAAAAGACGCCAGGAACGCTACTTTGGTAAAAATTCCGAGAGCTGACACAATTAAGATAAGCAGCGATTCAAAATTTGCTGTATGCCTTATCCGGCCTTTTTATAAGGATACCAGGCAGGCCAAAATAAAGAAGAAAAAGCAGGCCGATTTCCCTAAAGATACATTAGGTATAATTACTTTAGGATCATTATCCGTAAGGAAAGTCCCGGCTATCCGTTCATTTAAAATAGCCGAAGATGCAGCTGTTATTGCCTACCTGGCAACAGCCGATACGCTTAAAAAACCAGCATCAGGCGATACCACAAAAAAAGCGATAGCTGCAACTGTAGCCCCGCCTACACATGAAGGTGCAGATTTAACTATTAAAAAGTTAAAAACCGCCGCCGAACGCTCTTTTAAATATGTTACAGAATACCAGGTCAGTAAAAATGGAAAATGGATTGCGTTTGCTGTAACAGCGCCGGCTAAACAAAAAGAGACTGTATCTGGTCTGTATCTATTTGATTTGGAAAAAAACGCGGTCAAACGGTTAAGCACCGGCAGAGGGAATTACCATAATATCAGTATTGATGATGCCGGGCGCCAGATAGCTTTTACTGCCGAGAAAAATCCGGAAAAAACACTGGTAAAACCCTTTAAGCTTTATTACTACAATACGGCAAAAGATAGCGCGGAAGTTATTGCCGCTGCCGGATCTGCAGGCATACCCGATAACTGGGCGGTAAGTGGCGACGGCAAAGTAAGCTTTAGCAAAAGCGGCAATAGCCTTTTCTTTGGCACTGCGCCTATCCCCAAGCCTGCCGATACCACCCTTGTTGATTTTGAGGTAGCCAAGCTGGATATCTGGAACTACAAAGATGATTACCTGCAGCCCCAGCAGCTCAAAAACCTGCAAACCGAGCTAAAGCGTAGCTATCTTGCTGTCATAAAACCTGAAGAAACGAACGCCAAAATTATTCAATTAGGTAGCAAGGCCATCCCAGAAATATTAACTGCCGAAAATAAAGATGCCCGCTATGTATTAGGACTTACAGATACCGGAGCCCGCGTGTCGGCCCAGTGGGAAGGCGGCACCAAACAACAAGCCATTTTAATTGATACCCGGAGCGGCAATCACAGGTTTATTAATGCCTCTTTGGGCCGTTATTATATCTCGCCGCAGGGCAATTATGTGCTGTGGTTTGATCTCAAAGATCAGGCCTGGTACTGTTATACCATTGCAACCGGGCAAAAAATAAACCTGAGCAAAGCGACCGGCACCAGAATGGGCGACGAACTGAACGACGTGCCAGGGTATCCTTCAGCTTACGGTGTGGCAGGCTGGTTAGCAGGAGACAAGGCTGTATTTATTTATGACCGGTACGACATATGGCGTTTTGACCCGGCAACGGGCGACGCGTTTAACTTCACCAAAGGCATCGGGCGCAAAAACAAACTGATCATCAGGTATGATCAAACAGACCCGGAGCAAAAATTCATCCCCCTGAAAGAGCCTATGTGGCTGTTAACCCAAAACGAAGAAACCAGGCAATGGGGATATTTTCAAAAACTTCCTGAAGCGAACAATCAACCCGAAAAAATGGTCATCGCCTCCATGAGTTATGATAACCTGCTGAAAGCTAAAAATGCCGAAGCTTACATCTACACCAAAGCAAGCTATAAACAGTCGCCTGATTTGTACTTTTCATCTGATTTGAAGAAAGAGATCAAGCTGAGCAGCATCAACCTACAACAAAATGATTATAACTGGGGCACTGCCGAGCTTGTGAGGTGGACGACACCTAAAGGCTATCAGTCGCAAGGGATCCTGTATAAACCCGAAGATTTTGACCCGGCCAAAAAGTACCCGATGATAGTTTATTTTTATGAGAAACTTTCTGACGGGCTTTATAATTACATTGCACCTGCTCCTACCCCTTCCCGCCTGCCCATCTCATTTTTTGTAAGCAACGGTTATCTTGTGTTCGCGCCTGATATCAGCTATCAAACCGGTCATCCCGGGGCATCTGCGGTCGAGTTTGTAAATTCGGGTGTTGATGCTTTAAAGAAAAACACATGGGTTGATGCTGCACATATTGGCTTACAGGGCCAAAGCTGGGGCGGTTACCAGGTGGCTTACCTCATTACCCAAACAAATATGTACGCGGCAGCCTGGGCAGGCGCGCCGGTAGCTAACATGACTTCGGCCTATGGGGGGATCCGCTGGGAATCGGGACTGAACAGGCAATTCCAATACGAAAAATCACAAAGCCGAATTGGCGCCACACTTTGGGAAAAGCCCGAGCTGTATATCGAAAACTCGCCCTTGTTTCAGTTACCTAAAGTAAAAACACCGGTAATGATCATGAGTAACGATGCCGACGGCGCTGTGCCCTGGTACCAGGGAATTGAAATGTTTACAGCTCTACGCCGTTTAGGTAAACCTGTTTGGTTACTGCAATACAATGGCGAGGCTCATAACCTGGTGCTACGCCAAAACCGCAAAGACATTACTATACGTGAGCAGCAATTCTTCGATCACTTTTTAAAAGGCGCGCCAACGCCGGTTTGGATGGATAAGGGAGTACCTGCGGTTGATAAAGGGAAAGACTGGGGCCTGGAACTGGAAAAATAGAAAATTTATCCAGAAATTAATTTTACATAAAGTAATAGGATAAATAACCTACAACTCTTTCAAAAACCCCAGCAGCGCAATGGTCACACCCGCCAATACCGCCATCATTTTACGCATATTGAAACGGTGATCAGCACTCGATTCAAAGAGGATAGTGGTGGAGATATGCAGGAAGATGCCGATAACAACGCCCATGATCCTGTTAAAATAATGTTGCAGGTTACCGATGTTTCCGCTGCTTAACGCATCGCTGAAAAAATATCCTGCCGGGGCCATTACCGCGAATACCGCCACAAAAAGTATGGTTTTGTTTTTACCTTGTTTGTTAGTGAGCAACACTGTAGCCAGTGCGAATGCCGCCGGGATATGATGTAAGGCAATGCCGTAAACTAATTGGTCCTGGTTGCCCTGAGCAAGCGGCATTCCCTCCAAAAAAGCGTGCAGGCAGAGACTTGCCATGATGCCAATTGGGAAAACTGCCATATCATGCGGATGTTTGTGCATGTGGCCGTGCTCAATCCCGTCCGAAAATTGTTCAAGCACAATCTGGAACAGGAAGCCGACCAATATGAATACGCCAACGTAGTTATCATTACCGTGGTAAGCATCGGGAATCAGGTGCAAAACGGTAATACCAAACAGGTAAGCCCCGCTGAACGACAGCACCAGCTTCAGCGTTTTGTGGTTATCGCCTTTAAATAAAAATACAGAAGTACCGCCAAAAAAGGCAGCAAAAAAAAGCAGCAGAATTTTCCAATATCCCATTAAAAGGCAGGTTGTAATTTTTTAAACAATAATGAAAACAGCCATCCAACAAAGGCCCCATATAAAGCACCGCACAATACATCTACCGGGAAATGCACCCCCACATATACCTGTGCAAAGCAAATGCTGCCTGCCCAAAGTATCGCCCAAAGCCATATCCACCTCCATTTTCTGAAAAACACAAAGCCAAGGAATATCGCCATGGCAAAATGATCGGTGGCGTGGGTTGATGGGAAACTATACCCGCTACCACAGGGCACACGGCTGATATCGGTTGCAGATACAACCGGATCACGGCAAGGGCGAAGCCGCTGAATATTGTGCTTGATAATAACCCCGCTGGTGAAATCAGCAACGCCTGCCGATGCCGCCAGCAGCACTATAATGACAGCGCCTGTTTTTTTATATCGCCATAAACAAAAAATGATAATGAAAATATACAGGGGGATCCAGAATTTGGGGTTACGCAACAAGGGCATGATCCAGTCGAAAAATGAATTGGACAGGTCATGATTAATGAAATAAAATAAATGCCGGTCGAGGTTTAAAAGATAGTTGGGCATTGTTTTTTACTATAGGTGTTTGTTTGCTGTAATTTCCAAAGTTATCAAATAGCTTAAAAAATCCTTTAAATTTTAATACTTAGCAGCAGCATTATCCCGTTAAGCATAAAATAATGCGTAGGGATGACAATTGAAACCACCCTGCACCGTATTAAAAAACAATAAATTAACCGTAACCTTATATGCAAGCGTTTGCGTAAATCCTTAAAACAATATCATTTGTAGCTTATATTTTTTACTTTTACCACACCAAAAACTTCGCATTTTGACATTAATAAAATCTATTTCAGGAATACGCGGCACCATAGGCGGTGCTGTTGGCGATGGTTTAACACCGCTTGATATTGTAAAATTTACTTCGGCCTACGGATCATGGGCTGTAAAAAAATCAGGGATTAAAAAGATTGTAGTAGGCCGCGATGCCCGTTTATCGGGTGCTATGGTGAACAATCTTGTAATTGGCACGCTACAGGGTTTGGGGATTGATGTTATTGATCTTGGTTTATCAACTACGCCAACTGTTGAGGTTGCCGTTACCGGTGAGCAGGCAGCGGGTGGTATAATCCTTACCGCAAGCCACAACCCCAAACAATGGAACGCGCTTAAACTGCTCAATGCCGATGGCGAGTTCATCAGTGATTCCGATGGCAAAGAAGTACTAACAATTGCCGAATACAGCGACTTTAATTATGCTGATGTAAACGATCTGGGTAAAGTTACTCATGATGACACCTGGCTTCAAAAACACATCGACCTTGTACTGGCCTTGCCGCTGGTTGATGTTGAGGCGATAAAGAAAGCCAACTTTAAAGTAGTAATAGATTGCGTAAACTCAACAGGCGGCATTTTTGTACCGGCCTTGTTGAAAGCTTTAGGGGTTGAAACCGTTCACGAATTATATTGTGAGCCAGATGGCAATTTCCCGCATAATCCTGAGCCGCTTCCTGAAAACCTGATAGCTTTATCAAAAGAGGTTGTGGGTAAACGCGCCGATTTGGGTATTGCTGTTGATCCGGATGTAGACCGCCTTTGCTTTGTTTGCGAAGATGGGAACATGTTTGGCGAAGAATATACGCTGGTTGCCGTAGCCGACTATGTTTTGAAAAACAATGTGGGCAACACGGTATCTAACCTATCATCAACCCGTGCGCTGCGCGACGTAACTGAAAAAGCGGGCGGCGAATATCATGCGGCTGCGGTTGGAGAGGTTAACGTGGTTAACAAAATGAAAGAAGTCAACGCTGTTATTGGCGGCGAAGGTAATGGCGGGGTTATCTACCCTGAGTTACATTACGGTCGTGACGCTTTAGTTGGTATCGCGTTGTTTTTAACACATCTGGCCAAATATGGTAAGTCGGTTTCGAGTTTGCGCGCGTCATATCCGGGTTATTTTATTTCAAAAAACAAGATCACTTTAACGCCCGAAATGGATATAGACGCCCTTTTGGCGAAAGTTGAAGAAAAATACATCAAGCAACCCCACTCAACAATTGATGGCCTGAAAATAGAATTTGATAAAGAATGGGTACATTTGCGGAGGTCAAACACCGAGCCCATTATCAGGATCTACTCTGAAGGTAATTCTGAAACCGTGGCAAACGGTTTGGCCAATAAGATCATCATCGATATTAAGGAGATCTTACAACTGAAAGGTTAATTTTACTGGTATTAAAAATAGCAGGCAACCGGCGGTAAATACCGTTGGTTGCTTGCTTATATATAATTACCGGGCATGTGTTTTGATTTACTGATCCATTAATTTATAAATTTAAAAAAAATGCGCGTTTATTTTGATAATGCCGCCACTACGCCGCTTGATCCGGATGTGATGAAGGAGATGTATAAGGTGATGGAAAGCCAGTTTGGTAATCCGTCGTCAATACATGCCCACGGCAGGGAAGCCCGTACTTTAATTGAGCGTTCGCGGAAAACAATTGCCGGTTTGCTGCACACCTCTCCCGCCGAAATCTTTTTTACATCAAGCGGTACAGAGGCCGATAATACGGCTATCAGGTGCGGTATCATTGATCACAAAATTACCCACGCCATCACCAGCCCCACCGAGCATCACGCAGTGCTCCACACGCTGGAAGCAATGGAAAAATCGGGCATTATTAAATTGAGCCTGGTAAACATAGACAGCAGGGGTGTTATCGATTATCATCACCTGGAAACATTATTGAAAGAAAATGAACGCAGTTTTGTTTCATTAATGCATGCCAATAACGAAATAGGCACCCTGTCGGACATGGAACGTATTGGTGACCTGTGCGAAGCATACAATGCCATTTATCATTGCGATACTGTGCAAACCATGGGCCATTACCAGCATGACCTGAGCAAGCTTAAAGCTCACTTTGTGGTATGTGCCGGTCATAAATTGCATGGCCCTAAGGGAGTAGGTTTCCTGCATATAAATCATAAAATCAAAATAAAACCATTTATTTACGGTGGCGCCCAGGAACGCAACATGCGCGGCGGTACCGAAAATATTTATGGTATAGTTGGTTTGGCCAAAGCGCTTGAACTTGCTTACGGCGAAATGGAACAGCACAAAAACCATATTCAGGGTTTAAAATCATACATGATGGAGCAACTGGTTGCAAACGTACCCGGTGTAAGCTTTAACGGCGAAACCGACCCCGAAAAAAGTTTATATACAGTATTGAACGTGGCTTTCCCCGAGATGGAAATGAGCGATATGCTGCTGTTTAACCTTGATATTGCCGGTATTTCTGCTTCGGGTGGTAGTGCTTGCAGTTCGGGCAGCGATATTGGTTCGCATGTATTAACTGCTATCGGGGCCAGCTCTTCAAGGCCATCGGTACGTTTCTCGTTCTCAAAGTATAATACAAAAGAAGAAGTTGATTTTGTAGTAGCTAAAGTTCGCGAGCTTTGCGCTGTGAATGTGTAAGCTTTGAAATTGCTGATATTAAAAACGCCTTAAGGACTCTGTTCTTAGGGCGTTTTACTTTTTATAAAAATGGTTCGTACCTATAAAAAAGATGGGTGTCATGCTGAGCCCGTCGAAGCATGGTGGGCAGGGCCTCTGCGCGCAACCCTTCGACAAGCTCAGGGTGACAGCCCACAATTTAATTACAACTCCTTCCTCAACCTTGCCACCGGGATGTTCATTTGTTCGCGGTATTTGGCTACGGTACGACGGGCTATGTTGTAGCCGGCGTCTTTAAGAATCTCGGTCAATTTTTCATCAGCAAGCGGGTGACGTTTATCCTCTTTGCCGATATGCTCTTCCAAAATCTTTTTAACCTCTTTATTGGATACTTCCTCACCGCTCTCGGTTTGGATGGCTTCAGAGAAGAAAGATTTCAGCAGGAAGGTACCAAACTCTGTTTGTACATACTTGGAGTTGGCTACACGGGATACCGTTGAAATATCCATGCCAATACGGTCGGCAATGTCTTTCAGGATCATTGGCTTCAGGTTTTTATCATCACCTGTAAGGAAAAACTCGTACTGGTACTGCATAATGGCATTCATGGTTTTAAGCAGCGTTTGCTGGCGCTGTTTAATAGCATCAATAAACCACTTGGCCGAATCAAGCTTTTGCTTTACAAATTGCACTGCTTCCTTCAGTTTTTTATCCTTTTGGGAAGCCTTGTCATAATGCTGAAACATTTCCTGGTATGAGCGGCTTACCCTAAGTTCGGGCGCGTTTTTTGAATTGAGGGTAAGGATGAGTACGCCATCATTGTTAGTGATATGAAAATCAGGGATCACCTGCATTTGCTTAGTGTTGATCTCGTTTGAGTCGCCGGGTTTGGGATTGAGTTTTAAGATCTCATTAACCACCGCACGCAACTCAGCCGAGTTCATATTCAATGATTTTTCAAGCTTATCGTAATGTTTACGGGTAAACTCATCCAAATAATGTTCAACAACCTGTATGGCTTTTTTTACGATCGGGTCGCTTGCATCTTTTTTGCGAAGCTGGATCAGCAGGCATTCCTGTAAGCTGCGCGCGCCCACACCGGGAGGGTCAAAGCCCTGGATCACCCTGAGCATCTCTTCTACTTCGTCATCTTCAGCCAATACATTTTGTGAAAATGCAAGGTCGTCGGTTAGCGACATGATGGGGCGGCGCAGATAGCCGTCATCGTCAAGGCTGCCTATGATCTGCTTGCCGATCATGAAATCTTTATCACTCAGGGGAAGCAGGTCTAACTGGGCTTGCAAACTTTCAAAAAATGAGCTTTGCACAGCAATAGGGATCTCTTTACGCTCATCCTCGTCATCACCATTTTGATCATAGCGTGATCCGTAATCATTTACGTTATCTTCCTGCAGGTAGTCGTCAATATTAAATTCATCCATCTCGCCCTTTTCCTCGTCATTGTTATAATTATCTTCGTCGGGGTCACGGTCGGGATATTGTTCTTCGGGTTCGTTTAGGTTGGTTAGGCTCAGATCTTCAAGTGCGGGGTTTTCTTCCAGTTCTTCTTTTATCCGGGTATCAAGCGAAACAGTAGGCACCTGCAGCAATTTTATAAATTGTATTTGCTGGGGCGAAAGTTTTTGTAAAAGTTTTTGTTGAAGGTTCTGTTTAAGCATAATTAAGATGTAGCCAAAAATACATCAAATTAATATTAACTAAAAATTACTTGAGGTATCTGCTTTAAAGTTGTTAAATGTTTCAGGCATGCTAATTGTTTTAGGGCGAACAAAAAATCTACATAAATAGATAGTTTAAGTAATATTATTAACTTTAAGTAACCAAACTTTAATTTATGGCAATAGTAAAAGAGTTCAAAGAATTTGCAATGCGGGGCAACGTGGTTGACCTTGCTGTAGGTGTTATCATTGGCGCCGCTTTTGGTAAAATTGTTACCTCGCTGGTTGCAGATATTATTATGCCGCCTATTGGCATGGCAACCGGGGGTATTGATTTTAAAGATTTAAAGTATGTACTTAAGCCGGCCGTTGATAAAACACCGGAAACAGCCATCAATTATGGCTTGTTCATCAACAACGTGATCGACTTTCTTATAGTTGCTTTTTGTATCTTTTTAATTGTTAAGGCTATCAACTCGTTGAAGAAAAAAGAAGAAGCAGCCCCGGCCGCCCCGCCTGAACCAACTAAAGAAGAAGTTTTACTTACCGAAATCCGCGATTTACTGGCTAAGAAAGCTTAATGGAATTTAGTTCATAGTTGATGGTTGATGGTTCATAGTTGATGGTTCATAGTCGATGGTTCATAGTTCATAGCTATAAGAAAAACCGCGAACCATAAAATTTGGTAACCATGATTGATAGTTAGGAAATAGTTAATGGTTCATACATAGCCATATAGCACAAAAACCATGAACTATGGTCCATCAACTATGAACTATCGACCATGATCTATGAACTATCAACCATGAACTATCAAAAAGTTTTGGGCAGCTTAGGATCAGTTAAAATGATATAGTCGGCCATGCCGGCTAATTTGCTCCAGTCGGGCTTGTCAAAGCTATCATCCATGTAGGTTGCTATGTTAAGCACACGTAATTTGGGTGCGTATTTTTTAAGTTGGGCTACCGCGCCCAGTTTCTCCTCACTGTGAAAACCGCCGTTGAGCTGTAATACTTTAAAACCGGAGTGGCTTTTCAGAAATTTCGCTATCGACCAGCCCATCGTAGCATCCCAAAGGCTTTGCGATTGGTAGATCTGCATGCCCGGCATTGAGGCATGACCTCCCATTATTTTAGCAAATTTATCATAATAAGCTCCGGTAGCGGTATCAATTGGCAGTGGCGCAAGATAGCTTTTAGCCTGGGCATCAAGCTGCTTTAAAGCATCAAGTCCGTCGCGTGTAACCATGTTGGTATAGCGGGTTGGGGCATTGGCTGCTATCACCGGCAGGTGGTTGGATTTGGCAAGTTCAATAAGCGGTTTGTAATCCTTATAGTTTGGCCAGGTGTGCGCATCTGTTACGAGGTTTTTTTCGCGAATAAGCCCCGCGAGATATTCATTCAGCACCAGCTGACAGTCAGTTTGAAACATCTCCATGGAAAGCGCTGTTTTTTGCGGATATTTTTCCGAAAGCTTTTTTAACAAGCTAAACTCCAGGTAGTGCGCCGTTGAATCATTATGCTCCTCACCAAAGAAAAGCACATCGGCATTGCCCATGTCATTAACAATATCGTCGGCCGTGATGATCTTTTGCGCCGATGTGCTGTAAATTTTATAATGGGTTGCAGGCAGCTCCTGCGCTATAGTAACAGACGATAGAAATATGAATATTACGGAGAGGATTAATTTCATTTGTTAGGATAAGCTATTGAATTTACACTTTGTTAATTATTCAGAACTGTTTATTTAGCGTTTTTTAGTAAATGCCATAGTTCGCGGGTCACCTTGTTGCAAAATCTGAATCTGTAACAAATAATTAATGTTAAATTTAACTTTTTATTTAATTTGATTTGGAATGATAGCTTGCCGCTGTTATTTCGTTCAGATAACGAACAGGATTTCGAATTTAATTATTGCGCGTACAATTAGTTTTCCGAAAAAAGGGCTGCTGATTTGCGGCTGCCGGGCGGCAGTACACATGTTATTATAAATAAGAAAAATAGTGTTTGAATTATTAAATAAAATAACTACATTTGCGCTCTTGTTTTAAAAAGACGAATAGAATAAAATATAGCCATGAAAAGAACGTTTCAGCCTTCTCAAAGAAAAAGAAGAAATAAACACGGTTTCCGTGAACGCATGTCAACTGCTAACGGTAGGAGAGTATTAGCAGCCAGAAGAGCTAAAGGCAGAAAAAGGTTAACTGTTTCTGACGAAGGCAGGCACAAAGCATAATTGAGGTTGCCCTACCCTATTTATAAGGGTTTGGAACCGCTTATCTGCTTTATCCTTCGGTTCAAAAATGGCAACTATGTATACTTTTAAAAAAGAAGAACGGTTATGTAACAAAAGGCTTATTGACAAGCTTTTTCATAACGGTTCTTCTTTTTTATGTTATCCCTTCCGGGTATCCTGGCTTGTCAATCCCGAGCCACAGCCCTATCCTGCACAAATTCTTTTTTCCGTTCCTAAAAAGCGTTATAAGCATGCCATTGACCGTAATTTGGTAAAACGACTGATGCGCGAAGCGTACAGGCTGCACAAACAGCAGCATCTTTATGATATTCTGCAGCAAGCGGATAAAAAGATAATTGTTTCGGTAGGCTATGTAGGCAAAGAAATTGAACCATACCTTTTCATCGAAAAAAAAATGCTGAGGATGCTTGCCCAGCTTTCAGGTGAGTTAACTGCTGCAATACCCGTCACAGCTAATTAACATGAATGGGCTTATGGATACAATCGCCAGGTTTTTAAAAGCAATAGTTGGGGGAATTTTCATCATCCTGATCAAATTTTACCAATATTTTATATCGCCGCTTTCGGCTGCATCCTGCCGGTATACACCTACCTGCTCGCAATACGGTATTGAAGCCATCAGGAAGCATGGTGCTTTTAAAGGTGGCTGGTTAACCATAAAGCGCATTGCCAGTTGTAATCCCTGGGGTGGTCATGGGCATGATCCGGTACCATAAATTTATAATATGAGCCTTATACTTCAAATAGAAACAGCAACAACATCCTGCTCGGTAGCACTTGCCCGCGATGGCAAGGTTTTGGACTTTAAGCAAATAAACGCCCGTAATATCCATGCTGAAGTTATTACTTTATATATCGATGAATTACTGAATAACCAGGGAGTAAGTTATAACGAGCTTGATGCTATTGCTGTGAGCAGCGGTCCGGGGTCATACACCGGTTTACGGATAGGCGTATCTACCGCCAAAGGATTGTGCTTCGCCCTTGATAAGCCTCTGATAGCAATTGAAACACTTGAAGCTATGGCTTATGGTGTTATTAACAGCGCGGGATTTGCTGCCTATGGCAATACGCTGTTATGCCCGATGATAGATGCCCGCCGAATGGAGGTTTACACAGCACTATTTGATGCAGCCGGCAACAGGGTGCGTGAAACAGCTGCCGATATCATAGAGGGAAACAGCTTTGCCAACTATTTGAAAGATCATCAGATCTTGTTTTTTGGTGATGGTGCCGAAAAATGCAAAGCTGTTTTAAGTGAAAGCCCAAATGCTTTGTTTTTGGATGATTTTGTAAACTCGGCAACATATCTTACCCAAAAAGCAGCTCAAAAATTTGCTGATGGCGCATTTGAAGATGTAGCTTATTATGAGCCTTACTACCTTAAGGATTTTATAGCCGGAAAAAAAGCGCTTTAATTATTGGTTTTAAAAATACGGCCAAATAAACGGCCCAAAAATCCTTTTTCGCCCATTGGGATATAGCTGGAGTTCATGGGATGTTCAATTACCCGTCCAAATTTCAGTGAAAAACCCAGGAAGATATCTGCCCCACTATAATTGCCTACGTGATTTATTTGATTGGTATTATTTAAAGCGGCCAAGGTAAGGCGACCTGTATTTAGTAAGCGTTCGGAACCTATAAAAAACTCTACATTGGGCGATTTTACCATGATTTGAGCGCCGAGATTAAATAATTTATAGTCGTCATAAGTGGCCGTTAAGGTAGCTATCAGATTGTTTTTTTGTACCGAGTTAACCATTGCACCGGTAAAACCGGAAAAGAACATTTCTTTTTGGGCTACAACTGTTGGGAAGTACCTGATTTTTTTTTCATCATCAAGCCAGTAGCTTTTGGATACACTCAATTCGGCTTTGGCATTGGTTTTTGTATTAAATGAGGTAACTGCTCCGTTGCTCCTGAACAAGTCATATACGGCATTATATATATTTTCATCACGATGCTGGGATGTAATATCTGTTATGTTTGTTGTGTTATTAAAATCAGTAATGGTTGAGCGCTTATTCCAGTGAATAAAGCCAAGGTCTTTTATGTTACCTTGTATCAGGATCCCATCCTCTGTTCGGTAAGTTGCACCCATTGATATCGCCGCACCTGGGTTGCGAAACGTTGGTAAAAAGTCGCGCCCGTTTAGTCTGCCGGGCACATAGCTCCTGTAATACCGTCCCCTCATATAAACGTCGGCATTGTCATTGTCAGGATTCGCCGGGTCGCGGTTAATTTGCAGGCTCGACTCCTCCACATCTATTTTGTTATATTGAATACCAGACAGGTAGCCCAGCTTAAAGCCTAAGGAGAGTTGTTTACTAACCTGCTCCCGGTAGATATAACTTAACTGGTCATACATCTGCACCCTATAATGGTTATTGAATATATTATCATAATGGTCTTGCGAAAAATTTGATGGGCCATCAAGAAAAGCTATAGATTCATCGGAGACCAGGCCTTTACTTTCTACCTTAGTTTGAGCCGAAAAGCCCATTTCAACATTACCATTTAAGCTGGTGAAAAGTTTAACCATTACTGCATAGGCATTGGCATTGGCATTGAAATGATTTAAAGCATTTTGGCCGATGCGAAGCGATGAGGTATTATAATACGAAGGCTTTGCAAATGCGCGGCTTTTTAGCGGCCGTTGTATATCGCCGGTTATATAAAAATTAGCATCGAAATTAGGGATGAAAAAATTGAATGCTATTTCCCGGCTCGAATCAGGGATAAAGGCTCTTTGTGAAGGATTTTCAAATGAATCATAAAGGGTGCCGGTATTATACTGCGAAAACTGTTGAGCCGATACGGATAAAGAATAAAAGATAAAGAAGAGAATAGTAAAGAAGATCTTATTCATAATTGGCCCACATATCTTGCCCCGAATTTTTTTAAAGAAAAGAACTCAAAGCTGATTGTCTGTAAAATTTTTACAAATTGCTATTTGTAATGTTCTACGAAATTGGGCGGGTATTGTTGTGTAAACGTAAATAAATTTATTTTTTTACTGTACTTGTATCCGGAACATTCAGGCGCATACAAAAATTGGTATAAAAGTTTTTGTCGGATGCGGTGAGCTGGAAGGCTGCACCATAATAATTTTTCCAACCAGGGTCGCTGTTTTCAAAAGCATCGTAAAAAGGCTTTTTTAAATCGCGCTTTAATACAGGCTGCATGTTTTTAAAGTTAATGAAGAAGGCCACATTGCTCCTTTCGGCCAGCAAGTTATCAAACTGGGTATACTGATCGGCTTTGCCTATGAATTTGCGATTGAAGTAGGTGTCGTTATAACTTTCTAACTCGGATACCGATGTGGCAAGTATGAGATAATTATCAATGATCATAAAGTAAGGTTTCCGAAAAACGCTGAATGCATCGCCCAATAAAAAGAAAGGCAGTTTTTCATAATTAAACTGGCCAACTTTATCAGTAACCATATTACTGATGTTCATCATCACCGGAAAAAGCTTTGAGCCATCTTTAACAGAAATGATGGCAAATTTTTCAAAGTACCGCGTGGTAACTATCGCGAACTCGTTACCGAGCAGCTTTTCAAACTCAGGTTTTACAAACAGCCCTGCTTCTGATTTTACCTTGTTCAAAAGTTCATTCTTTTCCCCGCCCACTCCCGCTTTATCATGCCATTGTGAAAGGTCGGCCTCAAACTTTTTAGGATCTGAAACGGCGAAGCTTGTGCTGTAGGCAGTTGTAGCCGGGAAAATATCTTTTAAATGATTCTCGACAGGTTGCTGGGCCGAAAAAATATTTAAATAACTGGTTGCATTATTTCGCTTGGTGGTGAACCCGTTAAACATCAAAGCATCGCTTTTATAATTTAAGTTTAATGCCGCATAGGCCGGCAGCATTCTAAAGCTCTTAAAAATATCGGTAGTTTTATTAAGGAACAGCTGATCAAAAAACGGGTTAAGCTGGTTGTAATTAATATAAAGATTGGCAAGTGAATTGGCGTTTTGCTGCTCAGGCAACGGTACAAAGCCATTATGGCCTTTATCCTGCTGATAGATGGCGCTATGATCAACCAAATCCTTTGAAAAACTGCCCGAAAATATATTGTCGCCGGTTTTAATGAGGTAAAAATGTTTGTTGAGTGGCTTGACATATATATTATAACCCTGGCTTGTCGCTATTTGCATAGGTGCTATTTGTAAAGCGCTTTTGGCACTGCCTGTTAAATGATTAAACATATTTGCCGAAAAAGCTTTTGATGCCGAAGTGGTTACCAGCAAGTCTATATCATCATTATTTGTTGGATGAAGGGAAACGAAAATGTTTTGACCTGTAAAAAACTGATCAAGCTGCGGAGAAGCAATGAGCAACTTGCGTAAGGTATCAAGTTCATGTAATTTGCCAGGGCCAACAAATGTGCTCAGTAGCTGGTTGCCGGCAAAAATATCATAAAATCCCTTTTCATTACCGAACTCAAATACTGCCACCGCATTATCAGGAATGGCACGCATAACCTGTCCGGTACGCACTCCCGGCGGACTTAAATTTTTAAAATATAACACCGTTACCAGCACGGTAGCTATAATCAAAAATATAGTGGTTACTATCAGTCGTTTCATAGCAGGGGGCGTACAGCAAATATAGAATTTTACCCCACGGCGTTAAAGTAATACTTTCAATTGGTTAACTTAGCTTTTTATATCGCATGAACAAACAAATAATTATTACCGCTTCGTTTTTTGGTATGCTGGCCGTTATAACCGGCGCTTTTGGAGCCCACGGTTTAAAAGCATTGCTTGCTCCGGCCCAGCTTGAGGTTTGGCATACTGCTGTACAATACAACTTCTATCATGTATTTGCTTTGCTTTTTTTAGCAGTTTTTGCGCGGGAAAAGAGTGGTGGCTTAATATCAGCAGCTTACTACCTGTTCACTTTCGGCATTATATTCTTTTCAGGCTCGCTGTACCTGTTATCATGCCGCGATCTGCTTGGCTGGAACTGGCTTATAGCCATGGGGCCAATTACACCCATTGGTGGTTCGTTGTTCATTTTGGGCTGGCTGATGCTGGCATTAGCTGCTATCCGCAACAAATAATAAACAATGTTAGAGTTTGCCGAAATTGAACATACCGATCGTGAAACACTTTTTGCCGAAGTGATTTTGCCATTGGCTATTTCAAAAAACTACACCTACCGGGTTCCTTATGAGCAAAATGATGCTATTGCTATTGGCAAAAGAGTAGTGGTGCAGTTCGGTAAAAGCAAGCTTTATACAGCTATTGTTAAAGAGATAGGCAAACTGGCCCCCGAAAAGTACGAGGCCAAATATATCATCGAGATCTTGGATGACCGGCCGGTTGTAACCCTTAAACAGCTTGAATTTTGGCAATGGCTGGCAGATTACTATATGTGCAACATAGGCGAAGTTATGAACGCCGCGCTGCCATCGGCACTGAAACTGGCCAGCGAAACCCGCATTATGCTTAACCGGGAATATGAGATAGATAAAGCCACGCTTCATGATAAGGAATTTTTAATTGTTGAAGCTCTCGAAATTCAGCCGGAGCTTACTATAAGTGATATTACCAAGCTTTTGGGGCAGAAAACTGTAATGCCGATATTGAAGCTGATGTTTGAAAAAAACATCATCAACATATCCGAAGAGGTGAACGAACGTTATAAGCCCCGCAAACGCACTTTTATTACGCTTAACCCGGTTTATAACAACCAGGATAATCTGCGGGAGCTATTCCCGATATTGGAAAAGCGCGCGCCTAAACAGGCCGATGCCCTATTAGCTTACATCAAGCTTTCCCGTCATCAAAAAAACATCACCAAAAACGAACTTATTGAAGAGAGCGGTGCAGGTGAGTCAAGCATTAAATCGCTCATTGAAAAAGAGATCTTCTTTTCGGAAGACAGGAGCGTTAGCCGCCTGCATTTTGAAGAGGGAGAAGAAGGCAACAACTTTGAATTGAGCGAACAGCAAAAAGAGGTACTTCAAAGTATCCGCGGGCAGTTTAAAGAAAAAGATGTAACGCTGTTGCATGGCGTAACCTCATCAGGCAAAACACAATTATATGTAAGGCTGATAGAAGAGATTGTACGCAGCGGCAGACAGGTACTTTACCTTTTGCCTGAAATAGCCCTAACAACACATATTATTGAAAGGCTACGGATGTATTTTGGTGCGGATATCGGTGTTTATCATTCGCGTTTTAATGACAATGAGCGGGTGGAGGTTTGGCAGAAAGTTTTAAGCGGAGAGTATAAGATTGTGCTCGGCGCGCGGTCGTCCGTGTTTTTACCTTTTGCCGATCTGGGATTGATCATCGTTGATGAAGAACACGAAACATCATATAAGCAATTTGATCCGGCGCCGCGCTACAACGCACGCGACACCTCGATTTTTTTGGCTAACATGCACCAGGGTAAAGTGCTTTTGGGTTCGGCCACGCCATCCTTTGAAAGCTACTATAACGCCCGCACTCACAAATACGGTTTTGCAGAGCTCACCGAACGCTTTGGCGGCGTTGAGCTGCCCGATGTGCAGGTGGTGAGCATAGCTCATGAAACCAAACAAAAAACTATCCAGTCGCACTTTACCAGTGTGCTGATGGAGGGCATCAAACAGGCACTTGAAAATAAAGAGCAGGTAATTTTATTCCAAAACCGCCGTGGATATGCCCCCATCCTGATGTGCAAAGTATGTGCTTATACTCCTAAATGTATCAACTGCGATGTAAGCCTTACTTATCATAAAAGCAGCGGCAAGCTGCATTGCCACTACTGCGGTTACAAGGAAGATACGCCATCCATTTGCCCCGCCTGCGGATCTACCCACCTGGAATATAAAGGCTTCGGTACCGAAAAAATTGAAGATGAACTGAGCGTTTTACTGCCCGAAGCCCGGATTGCCCGAATGGACCTGGATACTACACGTTCACGGAACTCCCTGCAAACTATCCTTAACGATCTGGAAGAAAAAAGAATAGATATCCTGGTTGGTACCCAGATGGTGGCCAAAGGGCTTGATTTTTCAGATGTGACACTGATTGGTATTATTAACGCCGATAGCTTGCTGAAATTCCCTGACTATAGGGCAAACGAGCGTGGTTATCAGCTACTTGCACAGGTAAGCGGCAGGGCCGGCCGGCGGGGCAAGCAGGGCAAAGTAGTTGTGCAAACCTATGATATTTATCACCGGGTGTTAAAGCAGGTGATCGATAACAACTACGCCGATCTATATTTTACCGAGATGGAAGAGCGGAAGGGCTTTAAATACCCTCCCTTCTACCGCATCATTAACCTCGATATCAAACATAAAAATCCTGATGTACTCCATAACCAGGCAGAGTACCTCGGCGCGCGGCTCCGGGAGCATTTTGGAGAGCGGGTGATTGGCCCGGAGCAACCGCTCATCAGCAGGATCCGCAATTATTACATTAAAAGCATTATGCTCAAATTTGAGAAGGATGGGATCTCTATCATAAAAGCAAAAACTGTTTTAAGGGATGTGATCACTCAGTATTATACAACCAAACTTAGCACGGGCAGTATTGTACAGCCCGACGTTGATCCGTATTGATACAATCCTGAACCGTGCCGGGCGGGAATTTTCTGATCAACAAATTCTGTATCTTAGTTAAATGCATATTGAACGCTTTACGCCCGGCGAAATACTAAAGCCTTTTATACGGCAATACGTTTTTATCGAGACTGCAAATGATCTGGTCAATCGTATTTTGCCCGATACATCGCTGGTAATGGCGTTCAGGTACGGTGGCAAGATTAGCGATATTACCGAGGCACATAGCGGTAAACTTCCCTCTTCTTTGATCACCGGCTTAAAAAAATCGCCCAGGCTAATTAATTACGCATCAGGCACAGGCAATATGCTGGTTTTATTTAAAGCAGCCGGAGCGACAGCGTTTTTTAAAAATCCGCTTCATGAATTGTTTGAAACAACTCTGCCGCTTGATAACTTTATTGACCGGTGTGAATTAGTGTTAATTGAAGAACAACTGGCAGAAGCTGCCAATAATCAGCAACGGGTAATCATCACCGAACAATTTCTGCTTAAACATATTGAAAGCCACAAACAGGACCAGTTGATCATATCTGCCCTGCAAAAGGTCCGCTTATCAAAAGGCATGATCAAAATTAAGGACCTTGCCGATACACATTATATAAGCCAGGATGCATTTGAAAAACGCTTCAGGCGAGTGGTTGGTACTTCGCCAAAGCAGTTTTCCAATATCATTAAGATCAGGTCGATAGTTGATAGTAAACCTAAAAACGGTTCGCTCAGCCAGGTAGCTTTAGAAGCCGGGTACTTTGATCAGCCGCATTTCAATAAGGAATTTAAACTGTTTACAGGGTTAAACCCCACCGATTTCTTTAAAATAC
Source organism: Mucilaginibacter sp. SJ (assembly GCF_028993635.1). Taxonomy (NCBI): domain Bacteria; kingdom Pseudomonadati; phylum Bacteroidota; class Sphingobacteriia; order Sphingobacteriales; family Sphingobacteriaceae; genus Mucilaginibacter; species Mucilaginibacter sp. SJ. The sequence continues at coordinate 59,492 of NZ_CP118631.1, read as the reverse complement.
CGCAAGCCTGGTAAATCAATGATTTTTTACAAGTATTGAGCTTCCATTATCCCGATTTTTGAAGAAAAACAAGGATAATCATGAAACAGATATTTATAGATCAATTTATTGTTCCCGCAACAGCTGAACAGGAATTTAAAGAACGTATGAAAGTCAACAGGGATTTTATTAAAAAACTTGAGGGCTTTACTGAAGACAGGGCTTTTGAACGTTATGATGAGCAAGGCAACCTCATTTGCATTACAACTGCCATTTGGCAAAATGAGGATGTTTTGCAAAAGGCTAAAGAAGCAGTGCAGCAGCTATATCAGCAACAGGGCTTTGATATGAAGGCTATGTTGCAAAGGCTAAACGTAAGCATGGAAAGGAACACTTACCGGGAGATTGCCGATTAGAAAGCAGCAACATATAATCAACACATAAAACGTTTTATATTGAATTAAAAGAACAGGCAAATATTACCCGGCCTAATTTTGCCGGGTAAGCCCGTTTTGTAATTTAATTTCTGATAGATTTGTGTTACGATTATAGTGTTTTATGACAATAACCAACTCCGATTTTAAAATAGATGTAACCTCCGAAATTGGTACACTCCGCACTTTGCTTATTCATAGTCCGGATAGCGGTTTGGGCAAAGTTGTGCCTTCAAAGGCGCAGGACTGGCTTTTTGAAGATATAATTCACCTGGATACGGTACGCAGGAATGAATACGATTACTACGTAAAGCTGTTGCTCTATTTTCTTGACCCGGATAAAATAAAAGGCAAGCTGCATCAAATTGATGATGAAGCAACGCGCCGTTCGTTTTTTAAACCCGATAATGCAGGCTTCCATTCATCAGATAAGGTTATCGAGATCCAAACCCTGCTGGCCGATATTTTACAGCAGCCGGATATCCGTAAAAAACTGGTAGCTGCTGTATGCGCGGTTGAAAGCTGCAATTACCGTTTACAACGGCAGCTTACCGATACTGACCCGGTTGAGCTGGCCAAGATCTTTATTTCGGGTTCGTTAACAACCGAAGAAATGATCTTTGCCCCTATCCCCAATCTTATTTTTTCGAGGGATTTGGGTATAGCGGTTAATAATCATATGCTGCTCAACAAGCCGGCAAAGAAAGCCCGTTTCCGCGAAACTTTGCTGATGCGTTACATATTTTTCAATCATCCGCTGTTTGAAGCTTACCGCGATAATATTTTGGAGATTCCTGAAACCGCGCAGCATTTTTTACGCCCGGGCGAAGATGCTGAAGGCCGCACAACTTTAGAAGGCGGCGATGTGATGATGGTAAGTCCTGATCATTTAGTGATTGGCTGCAGCGAGCGGACATCTGTCAGCGGTGCTAATGAAGCGATCAGGCTCCTGTTTGAGCACGATGTAGTGAAGAAGGTAACCATCGTAAAAATTCCAAACAAGCGTGATTATATGCATATCGATACTGTTTTTACGCAGGTAAAGCGCGATACCTGGGTACTACTCCGCTCGCTTGCGGTGGCCGAAGCCCCCATTGAAGAACGCGAGCCGATATCATGGTTTGCCGATAAAAAACAAAAAGAACGGGCGGAAATTGTACAGTTTGAAAAAGATGAAAAACCAAGGCTATTTGGTTGTATTGAGGACCTGCTTTCTGACATCAGCGAGAACGACCTCAAAAGCGGTGTAAAAACCAAGTTTATTTACTCGGGCAACAACACCTTCCCCTTTGATGCCCGTGAACAGTGGACAGACTCCTGCAACCTGCTGGCCTTAAAAGAAGGCGTTGTTGTTGGATATGATCGGAATGATAAAACTGTAGAGGCTTTTAAAGAAAGCGATTTTAATGTGATCAGGGTAGCCGAGCTGCTTCAAAAATTTGAGAATAATGAACTTGATCCGCAAAGTTTAACTGATACGCTAATATTAATGCCTTCAGCCGAACTTTCCCGTGCCCGTGGTGGTTTCCATTGCATGAGCATGCCGGTATTCAGGGATACTGTAATTTAATTTGTCATTGAGTCATCTGGTCATTAAGTCATTGCTTTGCATGATTTATTAAAAAAATGACTCAATGACCCAATGAAATAATGACAAGAATCATGAGTCAATCAACATCACATATATTAATGATCTGCCCGGTTAATTTCGGGTTTAACGAAGAAACCGCTGCAAGCAATGCCTTCCAAAACCCTGATGCCGAAAAAAATGGCGTACAGGAAAGAGCCTTGAGTGAGTTTAATAGTATGGTTAACATTTTGCGCCATAATGGTGTAGATGTTAGCGTTGTAGATGACACCCCACAGCCCTATACGCCCGATTCAATATTTCCTAACAACTGGGTATCTTTTCATAACGATGGCGGCGTTTTCCTTTACCCTATGCAGGCCGAAAACCGCCGGCTTGAGCGCAGGGAAGATATCATAACTAACCTGGAGGATAAATTTAAAGTAGCCCATGTAATTGACCTGAGCCGTTTTGAGCGTGACCACTGCTTTTTAGAAGGTACCGGCAGTATGGTACTTGACAGGGAGAATAAGATAGCCTACGCATGCCTGTCTCCCCGGACAGATAAAGATGTGCTTAATTATTTCTGTGAGCAATCGGGGTATCAGCCCATTAGTTTTGAAGCTATAGATGAAAAAGGCAAGGCTATTTATCATACCAATGTATTGATGTGCATCGGCAGCCGGTTCGCGGTGATCTGCCTAAACAGTATTCCTAACCCGCATGAAAGAATAACGGTTATCGAATCGTTAAAATCATCGCACAAAGAAATTATTGAGATCACTTTTGAGCAGATGAACCAGTTTGCAGGCAATATGCTGGAGGTGAAGAACAAAGCCGGTGATGCTTTGATCGTGATGTCGCAAAACGCTTTCAGCGCTTTGACTGAAGCGCAACGTTCCGCTTTACAACAGTATGGAAAGCTGGTTTATGCTGATATAAATACCATAGAAACCAACGGTGGCGGCAGCGCAAGGTGTATGATGGCAGAGGTGCATTTGCCGGTTAAATAGTTTACCAGTCACCGCCGCGTATTTGACAAGGAAGCTGACAAATTGATAAACTGAAAACCCTCCGTAACCATTGCCGTTATCGGCAAATAAATACAAAAATCGAGCTCTATTTGTTATATATTTGCCGATAACGGCAAAGTCATTAGATTATGAATTACATTTCGGTAAGCGAATTTGCAAAAAAATGGAAGACCCCGGAAAGGACCATACGGAATTACTGTGCTACAGGGAAAATTAAAGGAGCCTTCCTAACCGGTAAAACCTGGAATATTCCCGCAGATGCAATGCTACCGGAAAAAGAAACCAGGAAAAGATTTAGTGACAATGTTTTGCTAAATAATTTGAAAGAGCAAAAGGACATGAAACTTAAAGGTGGTATATATCACCGTACGCAGATTGACCTAACCTATAATTCCAATCGTATTGAAGGAAGCAAACTAACTCATGACCAAACCAGGTATATTTTTGAGACCAATACTATTGGAGCTACTAAAGAAAGTGTCAATGTAGATGACATTATTGAGACGAGCAATCACTTTCGTTGTATCGATCTGATCATCGATAAAGCAATGTCCAAACTAACAGAAACATTTATAAAGGAATTACATTTTTTGCTAAAATCGGGCACTTCCGACAGCAGAAAAGATTGGTTTAATGTTGGTGAATACAAAAAGCTCCCAAACGAAGTGGGAGGTAATGAAACATGTCATCCAAAGGAAGTTCCAGCAAAAATGAGAGAAATACTCGCTGATTACCACAGTATCCAAAAGAAAAACCTTCAAGATATTATTAACTTCCATTATCAGTTTGAAATTATTCATCCTTTTCAGGACGGCAACGGCCGTGTCGGTCGATTGATCATGTTTAAAGAATGCCTTGCCAATAATATTGTACCATTTATTATAGATGAAGACCTGAAGCTCTTTTATTACAGAGGATTGCAGGAGTGGAATCACGTAAAAGAATATCTGTTAGATACCTGTCTTACAGCTCAGGATAATTATAAGGCCGTACTACGGTATTTTGAAATAGAGTGGATAACTTAAGGGCGGTACTTCACTTTGTAGAGCCATTTCACAAAAATTGCACTTCAACTGTATAACAGCAACTTACATTAATAGCTTATCTTTAAACATACGTTATTAATTAGTTTTTTTTACTAACGAATAAGCCCCTTCGTCAGGCATAGCCGTCAATTTAAGGAGTAGTATAAAAATTTTTAAGAGCAAGAATCGGCCAACCAAACCTGACAGGGTTATTTAGACGCTTAAAAGCGGAATTATTTGACCATGGATTTCTTGATACCCTTGCTAAAAACACGGGAGTGATCAAACGTTTAAGGAAGATAAGCGGATCAGATCTTCTGGATACGCTGCTATTTGACAGCAATCAATCATTTAATGGCATGAGTATGCAGCTGATGTTAAGGCATTCACTTAATATATCAAAACAGGCCCTGCATCAAAAGTATAATGAAGGGCTGACGGAGTTTATCAAAGGGGCTCTGGAGCGACTTTTAGCGATAGAATTGCCTTGTAGAGAGATACAAGGGCTTGAGATCAACATCAAAGATTCCACACGTTTTGCCTTACCGGAGGCAATGGCGGATGTTTATCCGGGGACAAAAGGCTGCGGGATAAAAGCTGGCGCGGCCCTGCAGTTTGAGTTTGGGATCAAAAGTGGAAGTTGTGATATCAGGCTAACACCGGGCAATTGCAATGACCAGAAAGAAAGCCACCTCGATCAGCAGATGATTCGACCGGGTGTATTATACATGAGAGACCTGGGTTATAGCCATATTGCTTATATGAGCAACATTATCGAAAAGAAGGCATTCTTTGTCAATAAGTTAAGCCCCAAAACATCGATACACATTCTGCGTAATGAAGTATACCAGGAGCTGGACCTGACCGCTTTACAAAAATCAGGAAAAGCATTTGACGGTTTAGTTTATATTGGAAAAGACAAGCTACCTGTCCGGATGATTATTGAACCGGTAAGTGATGAAATAAAAAACAACCGGATAAGCCATACCGATAAATACAACAAAAAGAAAGGCCATCAGACAACAGCGCTTTTCAAGCTCAGAGCAGGCTTTAATTTCATTGTAACCAACCTGGATAGCACTTACAGTGCCGAACTGATCCGGAAACTCTATCATCTCCGCTGGCAGATCGAGTTGGTGTTCAAAGGCTGGAAATCATCGTTGAAGATCCATCAGATGCCTAAAGGAAATACCCACCGTATCACCTGTGCACTTTACAGCAAACTATTATGGGCTATGTTAAGCTGGAAGATAACAATGTCAATCGGTAAGATCGGCGAGGTAAGTATCCTCAAGGTACACAGTTTTATAGCATCAGGTATGCAGGAGCTAAGGCTGCAATTGTGGGGATTAAGCAGTAAGTGGCTGGATATGCTCGAACAGCTTCCGTTTTACAAACTGCTTAAAGAGCAGAAAAAAGGACGGCTCAAAACAGAGGAAATTGTAATAATTATTTGATAATCAATATATTAAATGCTATCTTTAGGTGTAAACAAAGAGAAAGGCAGAACCCTTTACCGATCTGCCTTTCAAAAAAATAGAAATAAAACTATGAGAGCAAAAATACATAAAGTTTGCCTTTACGGGCAAACTACGTTCTGCCCTCAATCTCAAAAAAACAAACTCTTTTTTATTGCTTTCGCTTAAATTGACGGCTATGCTTCGTCAGGGGCCTATTCGTTAAATATCTAATTAAACAGCTATTCAAGTTTATTCGGTAATGAAATAGAGATAAGCCTGTTTTTGCTTCATTTTTGAGCGTACGCGTTTAAAACTATCTTCAATGTCTTTACGCTCGTCTTTTTCAGTTACTTCCATGAAGGCTTCCTGGTAATAACCTAAGGATTTATTCCAGTCCTTTTGCTTTTCATAAAACAAACCAAGCAACTCTAAGGTGCGGGCCTTGTTCACTCCCGGTGTGGTTAAGGCCCGGGCCGAAATTGTTGAAACCAGCTTATCCATTCCCAGGAATACGACCAGATCAAGATAATGGGTGTAATTATCCGGAAACGATGGTTCCAGCTCCATACAAGTTTTAAAATGATAACCTGCGGTTTGGTAATCCTGGATCTTGTAATAGTAGATCATCCCCAACTGGTAATGTGCCCTTGCAAAAAATGGCTCATCAGCGATGATCTGGTTTAATATGTTTAGGCCTTTAGGTGTCTCTCCGAACGATAGTTCATCAACAGCCTGGAGGTACTTTTCTTCTATTGAATAATAATTGTCCATATAAAATTTCAAATTCAGTTAAGCTTACGTTTATGTAAGGCTTAATGTTATACTAATGTGGTAAATGCAGGATCGGTTTGGATGCTTCGAAAGCACTACACCGGGGTAGAGAAGAGAATTATCGACACAAAACCCTTCTGCTGTGACGCCATGGGCCACATTATTGTTGAGCAGATTGATTTATTAAACAGCATCGGTTTGTACTTTATGAATACAAACTTACAATTATTGAACGAGAAAAGCAAGAGAGGAAGTGTTCATGCACGGCTCAATACCCTGTGCATGAGTTTTATGCCTTTATATGACTTGTAAAAGGCAATGTAAAAAAATAGCAGCTTGAAATTAAGCTGCTATCGCGTTTTGTTTAACCGCCTCAATCATGAAGTTGTTTTTTAATTCTTTTTCGGAGATCATTACGCTGAAATCATCAAACTTAACGCCATGTTCAAGCGGGTAAAGTACATAGCCGCGTTTAAGGGCATCATATGCGCCAAGTTCAAATATTTCGTCGTGCTTTTTGCCTTTTATTTTCGCGCCGCTTACTAACTGGTAAGCGTCGGATATGGGTTCAAAATTACTGTTTTTCATAGTACAGGTAGCTATACAATTACTTTGCCAATTTTTATGCAAACCAGTCGAACAAGTCGTTTTGTTTTAAAGAAGCTTTGGCCGTACCCGATAAGTCATTAATAATCAACCCTTCGCCCATTTGTATTATTCGTGTGCCATAATTAAAAGCATCCTTCAAATTATGCGTAATGAATACCGCCGTTAAATTAAAATCGCGGATCAGTGTATCAGCCGTCCGCATTACTACATCGGCCGAACGTGGGTCGAGGGCTGCCGTGGGTTCATCGAGCAGTAAAACCTTGCAACTGTCCATTACACTCATCAGCAGGGTAAGCGCCTGCCGCTGCCCGCCCGATAAAGTACCCATCGGTTGGTCTATCTTATCCTGCAAACCCATGCCAAGGCCGGCTACTTTTTCCTGAACCTGTTTTTTAAAAGTGTCATTTATCCCAACGGATAAACCTTTTCTTTTTGTGCGGATCGATGCCAGCCGGAAATTATCCAAAATGCTCAAATCAGGAGCTGTACCACTCAAGGGGTTTTGAAATACCCTTGCAATCCACCGGCTGCGTTTGTAATCAGGCATGTTGGTTACATCGTTACCGTCGATACTTATAGTGCCGTTATCGGGCGATACGCTACCGGCAATTAAATTAAGCATCGTGGTCTTGCCTGAGCCATTCGAACCAACTATCACCAAAAACTCACCGTCTTTGATCTCCAGTGTAATGCCATTAACCGCCTTTACCTGGTTGGCTTTACCTTTATTAAATGTTTTATGTACGTCGGTTATCGTTATCATGATGATCTTAATAAGGATAAACGCGGCAGGCTTACAATTACCAGCACAAAACCGGCAGTAACTATTTTAAGTAATTTAGGGTCGACACCAACTGAGAGTGTAAACGCCAAAACCACCTGAAATATCACTGCCCCTGCTAATACCAATACCAGACTTAACCATACCGAGGTAAGCTTAAACCAGTTAATTAATGTTTCGGCAATGATCACCGATCCTAACCCTACTATCACAATCCCAATACCCATGCTGATATCTGCAAAACCCTGGAACTGGGCTACCAGGTAACCGCTCAAAGCCGTGAGCGCGTTGGCCAGTGCCAGCCCGGTAATCTTCATCCTGTCGGTATTTACGCCTAATGAACGGATCATGGATTCACTGTTACCTGTAGCCCGCATGGCTATGCCAAAATCGGTTTTGAGCAGGTAGCCGATCAAAAAAGTGATCACGATAACAAAAATGGCAAGGATCCAGAATGTATTTTGATTGGGGTCGCTCACAACATTTACTATGGTAAATAACGAAGGCAAATTGATAAGCGGTAAATTTGAGCGGCCTAAAATAGTAAGGTTAACCGAGTAAAGCGCCGTCATGACCAGGATGCCGGCCAGCAGTGCATTGATCTTTAATTTGGTATGAATAATACCGGTAAGCGCCCCCGCTGCTGCGCCTGCCAAAATCACAGCAGGTAAAATAACATAGGCAGGCTGATGATTGGTCAGCAATACTGCCGTAACCACACCACCCAGTGTATAACTGCCATCGGTTGTGATATCCGGAATATTGAAGATTTTCATGGATATATAAATCCCCAGCGCTATGGCCGAAAAGCACAGGCCCTGCAGTAAAGCGGTAAGGTAAAAATCCATTTATTTTACAGGCTCAAAATTTGGCGGAATGGTAATATTGTATTTTTTAGCAGCAGCCGGGTTATATACCCTCTTTCTGACCTTTACCATTTCGGGTTGCAGGCCATCGGTTTTATGAGTTTTAAGAAATTGGGCTGCCTGCTCGCCGGCCTGGTACCCCCATTGATAAATATCAGCCCCAAAAGCAGCTACGGCTCCACGTTGTACCAAACCTGCTTCGCTTGTAAAAATCGGGATGTTTTTTTGATTACAATTTTTCAGGATGGTTTCAAAAGATGCAAAAACGGTATTGTCCGGGTTAGCAAAAAAGGCGTCGATGTTTTTACTTAGCAGCGACTGCGTAACCAACTGCGCATCGGCAGAGGTATTTAACGGAAGCGCTACAATATCAACGTTTAGCCCTGCGGCCAATGATTTAATACGGTTTAAAGCATCGGCCGATTGCGGCTCCGACTGATTATAGATCATCCCGATAACCAGTTTTGCGCCTTTAGGCTTAAGCAGTTTGGGAATAATGCTAAACGATGTATCAATATAGTTTAACTCTTCTACCGCACCAAAAAGGTTGGCGGGTGCTTTCCCGCTGGCATCAACTACCTTCATCCGTTCGGCAGTTGGGGATACCATGGCAAAAACCGGAATATATTTTGTTTTCTGAAGCGCTGTTACTGTTGATAATGTTGTACAAGTTGCCAGCAGGTTTACACTATCAGTAACAAAGTGGTTGACGATTTGCGTAAGCGTTGGGATATCACCCTGGGCATTGCTGTATTCAATCTGAACGGTTTTCTTTTCTTCGCTGAAACCATTTTTGTTCAAAGCATCAGTAAAACCTTTGCGGGCCTGTGATATGGTGGCATCTTCAAAAGCATCAACAAAACCAACTACAGGCACCTGCATTGATTTGGTTTGGGGTTTACAGGATACAAAAAAAACAAGTAATATAGCTACCGGCAGATATTTGATAAACTTCATTTTACTAAATTAACTTTTTAGCCGTAAAGCTGAAAGTACAATGGCAAAAGCTGAAAATTGTTTTACAATAAGATTATCATTATACGAAAGCTTAAAGCAGAACACACAAAGCCAAGCCGGCAAGCCGATTGTGAAAGTCGGTTAATTATATATAATAATTTACTGCATTACCTTTCCGGGTAATGAGCTAACAACTATTCAACCCTAATATGATTAAAACACAATAATTTTAAAGCAGCTCTTTAAGCCCGGCAAAATTACTGATAGTTGCTATCATGCCATCAGGCACAACGCCAAAACCATAATTTGCAAAAATAAAAGGTACACCGGCTTGTTTGGCGGCATTGTAATCGCCCATGGTATCACCTACATAAACCGGAGCTTTCAATTGGTGGTCGTTAACCACATCTTTGATATTATCGGCCTTAGGGTTTCCTTTTGTGCCAAAACACTGATGCCCAAGAAAATGGCCATGCAATTGGTTCAGATCCAAAAACAGTTCGATATAACCGTTTTGGCAATTGCTTACAATATAAAGCTTATAGTTTGCGGCAAGATATTTAAGCGTTTCTTCTAACCCGGGGTACAGCTCCCCTCCTTTGGTATGTAATATTTCCAGCTCACTTACAGCACAGAGCGATTGTACTTCTTTACGTTGCTCAATATTTAGTTCCGGGAATAATTTATCAAAAATGGCATCGTAGGTCATTCCGGTGATGGAACGCACACGTTCCTGCGTCATTTCTTCCTGAATATAATCTACCTTGCTTAAAGCTGCCTGCCATGCAAGAGCCACATTGGCGGTACTATCCCAAAGGGTACCATCAAGATCAAAAATTATGCTGTCGTATTTATTTTTAAGCGAATCATTCATATCGCCGGCAAAAGTAATGTTTTTACCCCTGCCGGCTATCACATTGATGTTTATTTATAAGAGAAAGCCTTTGATTACTCCCCGATAAAAGGTTTTAATTTTTTTTGCAGAAATATCAATGTTATATCAAATTTTCTCCCTACATTTAACTATTCACTCAGATCTATTAAAAATTGCGTAAAACTACGTACGCAAAACGGTGAAATCCCTGATTATTTTTTATAAAGCGTTGGTTACTTTTGGAGCATAATGTGTTTCTGAACATCCGGAGGCATCTTTTAAAAACTTATACCTTGCTTATGAAATTATTCTACCATTTTCTTGTTTTGGTCGCGGCGTCTCTCATTTTAGTAGCTTGTGCCAATATGTTTGCCTCAACGCCCGAAAAAAAACTCGACAAACCTGCGCAACGCAGCGGCATCTACTTAGGCAAAGATTCATTGTATAATTCAGAAATAAACACCCGGTTGACATTCTCGGATTCTTATTACCATGATGTTTTAAACCGGTATACAAGCGGCAGCCACCAGGCCTGGCACAAAATCAATAACAATTTATTTATGGCTGCAAATTACCTGGGCCTTAACCCAATCGAAAAATAATTTAGTTTAATAGTTAGTTAATTAGTTAGAAACAGTTGTAAACAGTCGCCGCAGAATGCTCCGACTGTTTTTTTATGATCAGAATTTGGGAAATGAGCCCAGGCCAAAAAATATCGCGAATAAAGGGATAGCCAACAAAAAATATGCTTTTGCCAATTGTCTGTCATCGGCATTTCCAACTACAAATACATTATATAGATCGGCTTTCAGTGATTTAAGTTTCGCTTTCATGATAATAGATTTTAAGTAATTATAAACAGCTTAATTTCAAGCACTTATTTAATTTATATAAATTAAGCTTGTTATTATTATGACTGTAGCTGCGGATTTTGGTTTAAATGAAAATGCCCTTAATTTTTTAATCAAGGGCATCTGTATGTATTTCAATCAATTAAATTATTCCGTTTTATCCTCGCTCATCTCCGGATGATAATGTAAGCCCGGTGTAAGCCAGTGCAAAAGCATCACTCTTGAATACCTGAAATTAAATGGCGCTAAAACTACCGCTACCCCTAAAATAATAGTTACATACAACCAGGGGTTACTGCTGCCTGTTAAAACGCTGATAGCAACTGCCAGTGTAACCATCTCAGCAACGTTAAGCGCATAACTGGCAAACATGGCGACGTAAAAATAACCGGGTTCACGCTCATACACCAGGCCGCAGTGTGAACATGTTTTATGCATCTCCTGTCCTTTAAATTCATACATACCGGTAGCAAACAGATCGCCGCGCCTGCAACGCGGACATTTAGCGTTTACAAAGGCAGACCAGGCGGATAATTTATATTTAGGGGTTTCCATATTGTTATGATTTATTATTTAAGGTTTTTTTTCTGAACTCTTCGGGGGTAATGCCTTCAATTTTTTTAAAGAACTTAGTAAAATAGGAATTATCGCTAAAATTAAGGTTAAAAGCAATCTCGCTGATATTAAGCCTCGGATTGGTTAATAACCTTTTTGCTTCAAGCAAAGTACGGTTACGGATCACCTCTCCTGCCGACAGGCCAAGCACATCTTTGCATACCGCGTTTAAATGATTGGGGGTGATATAAAGCAGTTCTGCATAATCTTTAGGGAGTTTTACATGGATATAATGCTGCTCGATCAGTTTTTGAAAATTTCGGATCAGGGTTTGATTATAGCCCTGTTTCCCGAAGTTGTCGCTCTTTCCCCCGCAACGGTTGATGAGGATAAAAATCTGCAGCATAAGCAGTTTAACCATGTCGCTGCCTAAGGCGGCCGGTTTTTCAACTTCGGCTAATATTTTTTCAAAAAGGGAAATTATCACCTGTAACTGATCTGCAGGTAAATCAATCACCTCATCCTTCGGGTTACCGTTCAAAAAGTAAAAGTTGTCAAAATACCCCGACCGTAATAAAAACGACTGGATAAAGGAGCTTGAAAAATTAATGATATAACCATCGGTAAAACCTTCAAAATCCCATGAATGCACCTGACCGGGGGTCATAAAGTAAATCTGACCTGGTTTTACCTCAAAGCTTTCAAAATCTATGGTATGCGAACCACCGCCATCGGTAAACAATACCAGGTGATAAAACGAGTGACGGTGCGGGAAGAAAAGGTTTTTGTGGGCATCCAGGTAAGGCGCAAACCTGCTGATCAGGACCTCATCCTGCTTTATATCATCGGCAAGTGTGCAAATATCAATTGTTGGAATGCTTTGTAACATGTCACAAAACTACACACAATACCCTCTCCCTTAATGGTACTATTTTTATTTTATATGGTACTAATCAACGATTGACAAGTTTGTGATAAATCACGTCCATTTTTGGATGATATCTTCCAGGCGCTCAAAAGTAAAAGGTTTACTTACAAAATCTTTCATACCGGCCTGGCTGCATTCACGTTCATTTTCGCTAAGCACATTGGCTGTCATGGCGATAATAGGCGGAGCCCCCTTACCGTGCTTAGTTAATATATGGCGGGTGGCCTGTAAACCATCCATTTCGGGCATTTGAATATCCATAAATATCAGATCGTAGTTACACTGCTCAACCATATTAACCGCGGCCAGTCCATTTTCGGCAATATCAATATTATAACCAACCTTTTTAAAAATCTTACTGGCTATTAACTGGTTCATTTTATTATCCTCGGCTAATAAAATGCGTAAAGGCCGGTATTGAAAGGCTTCCTTTACATCCGGTTGCATCTCCGGTTCGATAATGCTATAGGTAACATGTAAAGGCAAGGTAAAGCTAAATAATGAACCCTGGGCTTCCTTACTTTCTACCCAGATCCTGCCATGCATCATCTCCACAAGTTTTTTGCAAATGGATAAGCCCAGCCCCGTACCGCCGTATTTGCGCAAAGCGGTAGTATTTACCTGCGTAAATGGCTTAAATAACTGTGCTAATGCCTCTTCACTTATGCCAATCCCGTCATCTTTGATGCTAAAGGTTATGTCCTGGACGTTGTTCCTGATCTCAGATGCTGTGACGCGTAAACTTACCGAACCTTCGTCGGTAAACTTAATGGCATTGCCGATCAAATTAACCAGGATTTGCTGAAGCCTGCCCTCATCTGCTATTACATAGTTTGCCACATTAGCGTCAACATCATATGTTAAGCTTAGGGGTTTGTGAAGGGAAGTAATGGCCGGTTCGGTAATTTCAATAACTGTTTTTATGCAGCTACGCAAATGCGTTGAAACCGGGTGAAGGATTAGTTTATCGGCTTCGATCTTTGAAATATCGAGAATATCACTGATGATGTTGATCAGTAAATTACTGCTCGATTGTAAAGTTTGAAGCAGTTCCTGCTGCTCGGGCTGTAAATTGGTACGGGATAGCAGTTGGGCGGTACCGATGATACCGTTAAGTGGCGTACGAATTTCATGACTCATATTGGCCAGGAAATTCGATTTGGCAAACGTAGCCGCCTCAGCCTGATCACGTGAGGCCGAAAGTTCGATTTGTGAAGCTTGTAACTCTTCACTTTTACGAATCAGGTCGCGCTTATCGGTTTCGTGGCTTTTTTTAATAAAACCTACCAGCAGCCCAACAGTCAATATGTTTACTACAGCCGATGTGATGAGGTCAGATTCCTTTGACGCCGTGCTATCATAAGGCTGTACTAAACCAGGAAAATGTTTTTCAATAAAGTAGCACCCTAAAAATATAGCTATTAGCGCTCCAATAAAAATATAATGGTATCGCTTTTTTACAAGCAGGGTTATGAGCACAATAAAAAAGACACCCGAAAGCGTTGTTGATCCGGTGATACCACCATTGTAAAACCAACCCGGAATAATTGCGGCCAACCCAAAGCAAATGTAAATAACGGCTACATCCTCTTTATACCTGACAAACCTGCTCCTGTAAAAAGCCCAGCCCGACATCAGGATCACAAAAAGCTCAACAAGTTCGAGTTTATAACTTAAACCTAAAAACAAATTGCAGATCAGCGAAAAAATGCTGCTGGCACAAATGAATAATGAGAGCGCATTAAACAGCTTGTTCTCCAGCGACAAATCAGGCATCCCATAGCCAATAATCCGCTTAAGCTTTTCCATTTAAAATAAAAAATTAATTAGAGGGAACTCTTTATACTCAAAAACAGGGAGTTCGGTTTAGTAAATAAACTATTTTTTAGGAAATATTTAAAACTTTAGTGTTTAAAAAGATAAAAAACAGGATATTATTGTTTAATAATTAAATTAAAAAAACAATATAATTATTAAGTAATTCAAAATCAGTCTTTAAAATGTTAACCCGACAGTTAAAACCAACAGCGCACCCTTCATTTGAAAAGCCCATGGTTATATATAGTTAAATATAAATTAATATTTAATAAGCGCTGGCGATATTCAGCACCTCAATAGCTTCATTACTTAATTTCAAAGTGGCTGATTCAAAAAGATCAGTAAGTTGCTCCAAACTGGTGGCACTAACAATGGGTGCTGTAATACCAGGCCTTGCAATTAACCAGGCCAGTGCGATTGTCGACTGGCTGGTTTTATACTGCCCGGCAAGGTCATCCAGTGCTTTTAATATTCTGTAGCCCCTTTGGTTAAGATATTTTTTTACCATCCCGGCGCGGCTGCTGCCCTTCAGGTCGGCTTCCGAACGGTATTTGCCGCTTAAAAAGCCGCTGGCCAACGAAAAATAACTGATCACCCCAAGGCTCTGCTCTTTAAAAAGGCTCGTAAGTGGTTTCATATTTTTCCCTGTCGAACAGGTTATATTCGGGTTGAAGCGTTTGATAAGTTATCAGGCCTTTTTCAACACTCGTTTTGAGCGACTCATGCAAACGCTCCACAGACATATTGGAAGTTCCTATAGCCCTCACCTTACCATCCTGCACCAGTTGATCATAAGCGCGCAGGGTTTCTTCAACCGGGGTTGAGGGGTCGTCGTAATGGGTTTGATACAAGTCTATATAATCAGTTTGCAAGCGCTTTAATGAAGCCTCGGCCGATTTAATAATGTAATCCTTTTTAAGGCCTTTACTGCCCGAATCCATTTCGGCACCTACTTTAGTGGCTATAGCTACTTTATCGCGTTTGCCGCTTTGCTTAAGCCAGTTACCAATTTCGGCTTCCGACTCGCCGCCTTTATTGCCCTCAACCCAGCGCGAGTAAACATCAGCGGTATCGATAGTGTTAAAACCGGCATCTACAAATGCATCCAGTAAAAGAGTTGTATCCTTACCTTTAACAGTCCATCCAAACACATTCCCGCCAAAAACCAAGGGCGCTGTTGATATGCCTGATGCTCCTAATTCACGATTTTTCATAATAATTTATTTAGGGTATTACTGGGATAAAGCGGTGTTAAGCTTATTTGTTTGTCAGCCTAATGAAATAAAGGTTTAACCCATAATGATGTTACAAAACGCACAAAACTTAACAAATTAGAGATTGAGAAGACATATCCTCAGCCAAAACTAAGTACATTTGCCCTTTGTTAACTTAATATAATGGCTAAAGTTTCTATCAACCTGGCAACAGGCTCATTACAAAAAGAAGAGATCATTGTAGGCATCGATCTGGGTACCACTAACTCGCTGGTAGCATTCATCAACCCTGATAAAAACCCGCAGGTAATTAATGATGCAGGTAAAGGTGTATTGGTACCCTCTGTAGTTCATTTTGGCGACGCAGGCGATGTGCTGGTAGGTAATGAGGCAAAAGAGTTTCTGATAACCGATCCGCAAAACACCATCTTTTCGGTTAAACGTTTGCTGGGCCGCAGTTACCACGATATTGAAAACTACAAAGACTTTTTTAGCTATAAAGTTATTGACGATGATACTGAGAGCCTGGTAAAGATCAAAGTAGGTGATAAATTCTATACCCCTATCGAGCTATCGGCCCAGATATTGAAAGAACTTAAGGCCCGGGCCGAACATGCCCTTAAAACCCCGGTTAACCGCGCTGTGATCACTGTTCCTGCATACTTTAATGATTCGCAACGCCAGGCCACCCGTGATGCCGGTAAACTTGCAGGGCTTGATGTGTTACGGATAGTTAACGAACCTACTGCCGCAAGTTTGGCTTATGGGATAGGCCTCAACCCCGAAGAAACAAAAACCATAGCGGTTTATGACCTTGGCGGCGGTACATTTGATGTATCCATACTGCAAATTCAAAACGGTATTTTTGAGGTATTATCTACCAATGGCGATACCTTTTTAGGTGGCGATGATTTTGACCGCATTATAGTTGATTACTGGATTGAAAAAAACCAGCTTAATAAAGCCGAAGTGCTTGCCAATACTGAACTGGCCCAGCAACTACGCTTAAAGGCCGAAGAAGCTAAAAAAGCCTTTGCCCACCAAAGCCTGGTTAATGATAAAATAGGCGATATCTGGTGTACACTTGACCGCACCACTTTTGAGCAGCTAATACTGCCTAAAGTACAGCAAACTATCACCAGTTGTCAGAATGCCCTTAATGATGCCAAACTAACCATCGACCAGATTGATGAAGTAGTTATGGTTGGCGGCTCAACCCGCACAGCATTGGTTAAACGCATGGTTGCCGAATTTTTCGGTCGCCCGGTGCATGATGATGTGAATCCGGATGAAGTAGTTGCCTTAGGCGCGGCTATACAGGCCGATATTTTAGCCGGCAATCGCAAGGATATTTTATTGCTTGATGTTACTCCCCTATCCCTGGGTATTGAAACCATGGGCGGCCTGATGGATGTGATCATCCCGCGCAACTCCAAGGTGCCGACCAAAGGAGGCAGGCAATACACCACGTCGATAGACGGACAGGTAAATATGAAAATTGCCGTTTACCAGGGAGAGCGCGACCTGATCAAAGAAAACCGTAAACTGGCCGAGTTTGATTTAAAAGGCATCCCTTCTATGCCAGCCGGTTTCCCTAAGGTTGATATTAACTTTTTGTTGAATGCCGATGGCATCCTTACCATACAGGCTATAGAACTTCGCTCCGGGGTAAAGCAGGAAGTTGAAGTAAAACCAACCTACGGCATTACCGACGAGCAGGTGGAGCAAATGCTGATGGACAGCATTACCCACGCTAAAGACGATGTAAGCCAGCGGATGCTTATTGAAGCACGTACCGAAGGAGAGCAAATGGTATATACCGTTGAACGCTTCCTGCAAAAAAATGCCGACTACGTTTCCGTTACTGAAATTGCTGATACAACCAAACTTGTTCAGAAACTGAAAGAGGCCCTCACCAGCGGCAATAAAGACCTGATACTAAAAACAATTGATGAGCTTAACGAGTTTACCCGTCCCTTTGCAGAACGCTTAATGGACCAGGCTATAAGCACAGCCATGAAGGGTAAGAGTATAGAATAGGCACAGATATTGCTCATTAAGTCAAAAATCTTAAAATTTGAAAAGGACAATTTCTGCTTTAGCCCTGTTTATTTTTATTGCCGTTGCTAATACGGCCTGTTCTACGACCCGCAAACATTTCCGGGATACCACCGCAAAAACATCATTGCTGGATACTTTAAAGTACGATTCGCTGATGAAAAAACTGGCCAACGGCGACAAAAGCGGACGCTGGCCTGTGAAAACGAAAGAGTATCCCCTGCCCGGTGCTATTTTACCGTTTAACCGCATTGTAGCTTTTTACGGCAACCTCTATTCAAAAAACATGGGCGTACTGGGCCAATACCCACGCAAAACCATGCTCAATAAATTAAAGGAAGAGGTTAAAAACTGGAAAAAGGCTGATACAGCTACTAACGTGGTACCGGCCTTACATTACATCTGCGTAACAGCCCAAGCCGATGCCGGTCGTAACGGTTTGCATAACCTGCGCATGCCATTCAGCCAGATAGACACAGTGATCAGTTGGGCAAAAAGTGTCAACGCGCTTGTATTTTTAGATATCCAGGTTGGCTTCAGTACGGTACAAACAGAGCTGCCTTTATTGGAAAAATACATGAAGATGCCAAACGTCCATTTAGGTATCGACCCTGAATTTTCTATGAAAGAAGGCAGCGTGCCCGGCAAACGCATAGGTACTTTTGATGCCGATGATATCAATTACGTAACAGGCTATCTTGCCAAACTTGTAAAAAAGAATGACCTGCCGCCAAAAATATTTGTAGTACACCGCTTTACCAAACGTATGGTGACTAACTATAAAGACATTAAACTAAGGCCCGAAGTACAGGTAGTGATGGACATGGACGGCTGGGGCGGCCCCGAACTAAAAAAAGGCACCTACAAATATTTTATTTCTGAAGAACCCGTTCAGTTCACCGGCTTTAAACTTTTTTATAAAAATGATTTAAAGAACGCACCTCACAAGATGCTTACACCTAAAGAGATATTGAGCTTAAAGCCCGCTCCTATTTATATTCAGTACCAGTAATGGTAAATTTATTTCTATTCATTAAATTGGTATAATGAAAGATGAAATAGAGGAAATAGATTATGATGAGCAATTAGATTTTGCCGACGAAGAAATTGCGCTGGGCGATTTTGTTAAACACGAAGAGGTTGAAAATCTGTTTCAAAGGAGAAGAGAAATCGTTGACTTGAATTTTGAAAATTAAAAAGAAAATCCCCGGTTTCCCGGGGATTTTCTTTTTAACTTATTTTCCTAAAGCTTCCTGCTCTTTCAGGGCTGCGATATTATTGCTATTGCTAAAGTTTTCAGTTTGATTAGCAAAATCCTCAAGGATGGCTGCAATAGTATCCAGGTTTTCGGATACGCGCTGGTGCATATCGGGCAGATCTTTTTCAAGGCGTTTATCACCAAGTTCGATATTATCAACTTCTATTTTAGTTAACTTAGCAATAATAGCTTGCTGGCTGTTTTTCAAGTCTTCCAGTTCATGGACAATTTTTTCCATCAGTCCAAATTTCTTTAACTTATCCATAATGTGTGGTTTTAAGTATCACTTTACATTTTAACCACACCAATAAAAAATTGTTTCAGATTTGGAATTAACACCTATAACTAATAACTTAGTTTAACTAAATATTTAGTTATGAAAAACCTATTTATAACCCTGCTCCTTACCTTATCAGTATTGCAATTACTCGCTCAGCAAATCGCTAACGATTCGCTCCTGCTTGATTATTATCAAAATCAGCGTTTTGCCGACGCGGCAGATTACCTCAAAAAAATATATCCCGAGCCTGTTACCGATCTTAAAGTATTGACTAAGCTGGCCTACACTTCAAAAATGGCCTCCCGCCTGCCCGATGCTGAAAATTATTATCAGCGGATTTACGATACGGATACTACCAGCCTCGCTAACCTGTATAATATGAGTGAAATCATCAAAAGACGGGGTAACAATAAAAAGGCGCTGATGTATGTAAAAAAGATTCTGCTGAAGGATACAACTAACTTCGATGTATATAAACAACTGGCGGACCTGTCGCAGAATGTCGGCGACATACCTGAAAGCATTGTGTACCTGCAAAAAGCAAATCACATTAACCCGCTCAATCCCGATGTTGCGTACGACTTGTCAACTTTTTATATCAACCTTAAATTATATGATAATGCCGAAAGCCTGATTGACAAAGCTCTCGTTGCCGACACAGCCAACCTGCTGCTGCTGAAAGGCAAGGCCCAGGCATCATATGCCTTAAAAAAGTATCCGGCAACTATTACCATCGCAAAAAAACTATTGGACGCAGGTGAACAAGCAGGGAGCATAGTATCCATGCTGGGCACTTCTTATTACATGACCGCCAACTACCAGGATTGTATTAAAACTTTTAAAACATTGGAAGACAGCAATACCGGCACCGAGGCTTCATATTATTATACAGCCATGAGCTACAAAGCCCTGCACAATAATTCAAAAGCTATCATCTACCTGGATAAGGCCATTGAAGAGGCTATATCTACAGGTGTGAGTTCCTATTACAGTGAAAAAGGTGATTCGTACGACCGGCTGCACCAGCTTAAAAATGCAGTTCAAGCTTACCAGAAAAGCTTGCTTTATAAACCGGACCCTATTACCTATTATGCTCTTGCAACCCTGTATGATACCGACCTGAAGAATAAGGCAACAGCTATTAAGTACTATAAAAAGTATCTGGCAAGCAAGCCAAAGGAGTCACAAAAAACTTATATCGCTTACTCTAAAGAGCGTATTAAATCGTTAGGGATTTAACGCTGCATTAAACGGGCAACGTATTTGCCAATAATGTCAAACTCAAGGTTAACCTGGCTGCCAACTTGCACATTGTGCAGGTTGGTATGTTCAAATGTATAGGGGATAATAGCTACAGAAAAACTATTGGCATGCGAATTAACCACAGTAAGACTGATGCCATTTACGCAGATAGAACCTTTCTCTACGGTTACGTTGCCGCTTGCCGCATCATATTCAAAAGTGTATTCCCAACTGCCGTCAAGTTCTTTAAACGCGGTACAAACAGCCACCTGGTCAACATGGCCCTGCACAATGTGGCCATCAAGCCGGGCGTTCATTTGCATGCAGCGCTCCAGGTTTACCGGATCGCCAACTTTGAGTTGGGAAAGATTGGTTTTGCTTAAAGTTTCTTCGATAGCGGTTACTACGTGCAAACCATCGGCCAAAGCAACAACAGTAAGGCATACGCCATTATGCGCTACCGATTGATCAATCTTGAGTTCATGTGATATAGCCGATTCGACAGTAATATTAAGGTTGCCTTTTTCCTGCTGCAGATCGGTGATCTTACCTAAAGTTTCTATAATTCCTGTAAACATATTCTTCCCGGCCCGTTGAAAGGGCTATTTTGATTGGCATCAAAGCTAAAATATTTTACAGTATGGTTTGTCAGCAGTAAATGAAATTATTTGAAACTTGAAAACAGGTCTTTACGCTTATTGCGTAGATCTTTGCCACCCTCCAATATCGATTTCAGATTGGCCAGATAAAATGTCCAGCCAAGTTGGCATTGCACATAAAGGTTTTTTTCGGGGTCTGCTTCTTCGGGGATGTTTTCCTGTGCCAGTTCAACAATAACAACGCCCAGTTTACAAGTGATAGATACACTCACTATACTACCGCCTGTAAAAGTAAATTTTATAAAATCGGCCCCGTTGGCTTCCAGCACCTGCCCGTTTTCAGAAATGGTATCATCAAACCCATGCCAATGCCAGGTATAAGTATCCTCTTTTTTTATAAATTCCTGCGGTTCGCGCTGACGGCCTGCTATGGCAAAAAAATCAGCTTTACGCAAAAACCAGGTTTCCAGGCCTTCGGGAGTAGCCCAGGCTTCATACATACTGCGTACGTCCGTATCAACATCAGCAGTTACTTTAAATTTGTTCCATCTGTTGTCTGCCATAATAATTGTATATCGGTTTGGTGCGTTTGTATCAAAAATAATAATTATAATTAAGGCTTTCATTAACTTGCCTTTAAATCTTAAACATGCCAAAGCAAAGCGCAGGGATCTTATTATACCGCAAAGCAGCTCCTGGTTTGCAGGTGTTTCTTGTACATCCGGGCGGGCCGTTCTTTAAAAATAAAGATGAAGGCTCGTGGTCGGTACCCAAAGGTGAATATCTTCCCGATGAAGATCCCCTTATGGCGGCAAAGCGTGAATTCCAGGAAGAAACCGGGCATGAAATAACCGGGAATTTTATAGCGTTAAGCCCTGTTAAACAAAAAGGAGGCAAAATGGTATCAGCTTGGGCCGTAGAGGGTGACATCAACCCGGAAAATATCAAAAGCAATACATTTGAAATAGAATGGCCGCCGCGTTCAGGAAAAAAGCAAACTTTTAATGAAATTGACCGCGCTGAATGGTTTGACATGGCAACTGCGAAAATAAAGATCAACCCTGCTCAGGCAGCTTTGATAGATGAACTGGCCGCGATCAACAATCATTAAATCTGCTTCCTGTTCTTGATCCAGTTGCTGGCTTCCACTGTCTCCACCGCCGCAGTGATTGAGACTTTCTTTTTGCTCAGAAGCTGCTCCATTACCATTGCTGCTATTATCGCTTCATCCTCATGGCTTTCCTGTAACACTTCGGGGGTAAAATATTTTCTCACAAAGTGAGTATCAAAATTGCCAGAGGTAAAAGCTTCATGCTGCATTACAAAACGGCCGAAACCGAGGGTGGTAGTAATACCGGTGATTTGATATTC
The DNA here is from genome assembly GCF_028993635.1 of Mucilaginibacter sp. SJ. NCBI lineage: Bacteria > Pseudomonadati > Bacteroidota > Sphingobacteriia > Sphingobacteriales > Sphingobacteriaceae > Mucilaginibacter > Mucilaginibacter sp. SJ. Next base: position 36,961 of record NZ_CP118631.1, on the reverse strand, counting down.
ATCTATAGCCCTTATCATGCGGTCAATAGCTTCGGCACGGGTATCCGCAAAGGTTATCAGCTTGGCTATCATCGGGTCGTAATAAATGGGAATCTCCATGCCGTGCTCAAAACCATCGTCAACCCGTACGCCGGGCCCTTTGGGCGTTATATAAGTTTGCAGTGTACCAATATCTGGCAGGAAATTATTGGCCGGATCTTCGGCATAAACACGCAGTTCGATGGCATGACCATGAATCTTCAGATCGTCCTGTTTAAAACTGATAGCCTCACCCCTTGCTATTTTGATTTGCTCCTTCACCAGGTCAATGCCGGTTATCATTTCAGTTACAGGGTGTTCAACCTGTAAGCGGGTATTCATTTCAAGGAAATAAAAATTCAACCCTTCATCCATGATAAACTCAACCGTACCCGCACCTGTATAATTTACAGACCGGGCTACATCAACCGCACAACGCCCCATCTTTTCCCTGATCCCGGGTGTTAATATTGCCGATGGTGCCTCCTCAACTACTTTTTGATGGCGGCGCTGTACCGAACAATCCCGCTCAAACAGGTGCACGATATTACCATGCGTATCGCCAAGTACCTGGATCTCGATGTGTTTGGGGGATGATACATAGCGCTCAATGAAAACAGAGCCATCGCCAAAAGCTGACGTAGCTTCAGATACAGCTAACTGCATTTGCTCTTCAAAGTCATCTGCGTTTTCAACAATCCGCATTCCTTTACCGCCCCCGCCCGCAGCTGCTTTGATCAATATCGGAAAGCCTACTTCAATAGCCCGCTTTTTAGCTTCATTAACATCAGTAATAGCTTCCTCCGTACCAGGTACCATGGGGATATGATATTTGAGTGCGGCAGCTTTGGCCGATAACTTGTTACCCATTACCTCCATAGCCTCAGGCGAGGGGCCGATAAGAATAAGTCCCGAATCCTTAACCAGCCTGGCAAACCCGGCATTTTCGCTCAAAAACCCATATCCCGGGTGGATACCGTCGGCCCCGGTTTGCTTACATGCAGCTATGATCTTTTCACCAACAAGATAGGATTGACTGGATGGAGCTTCGCCGATATTTACCGCTTCATCGGCATAGATTACATGTAACGCATCCCGATCTGCATGTGAATACACCGCAACGGTTTTAATACCCATTTCACGCGCCGAGCGCATAATTCGTAAAGCTATTTCACCGCGGTTGGCAACCAGTATTTTCTGCATAAAACAAATGTAATTGATTTACTCAAAAAGATACTATATGCCCAATGCTTATAAAAGTATTGAAGTATTATTTAGGAGCCCACCTGTAGGTTTTACGGGAGCACTTATAACAGATATATTTTTTAAAGGGTAAACCCAACAATAAAAATTTGGCAAGGCTGCTCCGTTTGATACGGCTCAACCGGCTTTTGCAATTCCGGCAGGTTAATAATTCGCCAGAACTTGTTGATGTAGTAGTAACAGCCTCCTGTGGCTTAATCCGAAACTCAGCAGTCATTTATTAATTATGATAATATTAAAGGTCACAACAATTAGTCCCCCGGTTTCATAAATCAACATTGCAAATTTGATCATAAACCAACCAGCAATTCTTTAAATAAAACCAACGAATTATTATTGTGTATAAAGATAGTTACCAAGCATGAATTTTTCATGAACACAGCTTGAAGCTATCTACCAAAAAGGATACATATTCAACTGTTTAATACATAATTCTTAACCTAATTTTTACTTGCAGGTAAACTTTACCTGATAATAACCACTATAAAATAAAAATGCCCCTGGGATTACCAAAGGCATTTAATTTATAACAATACGCTTATTAATTATGGCTTGGTTGGCGCAGGGCTGCCCGGAGCAGGGCCAGCAGGCGGCGGGCCAGGCTGACCACCCGGACCTTTTCCGTCGGGTACCATAACCTCAGGATGAGCTGTACCACGGTGACAGGTATTACAGTTAACACCGCTTTGCATAATCATGCCTAAAGAATCTTTTTTGGCATGAAAATACTTCTGGTTAATTTTGTTCATCATTTTATACATATCGCGCGCCATTGCTTTTTCAGGCTTGGCATCGCTTGCCCAATCCATCTTTTTAGTTTCTTCATTACGGGCGTGGCAAAAGTTGCAATGTACGCCTAATGAATGCTCCCAATCTTCCATAACCTTGTGCAGGTTCTCGCCCGAAATGTTTTTAGGCAGTACTTTAAGATTTTTAAAACCTTCGTCCTGCGGTTTACTTGTGGTCATGGCGCCAAACACTACTATGGATAGCAGACCGAGTGTAACTAATAATTTTTTGTTAACAGGCATAATTGTCATATTTAAGTCATCTAAATTAAACCATTGGTTTTAATGTTGCAACATTTTTAAGCAAATGATTGAATTATTCACGGTAACTTCATTATTACAGAAGCATGTTTCCCGATAGTTATCCTGGCCGGACTACGCATCGCTGCCGACATTGTTAAGAAACTAAGTATTTTACGAATAACTCAAGGTTTCTCCACGAGTTTAAGTTTGCTCACAAAATTGCTTGTCGTTTAAACAGCAAGTCGTCATGTTTTGCCCCTCTGGGGCAAAGGGCATTCTATAACTTTACGAGCTACAAACCTTTTGCACCTTTGTTGCACCTGTCCTTGGGCAATTAATACATATTTATTAAATTGTAAAATCCCCCAGAGGGGAAACAGGTTTGTAGAAATAACATCACACCCCTACCCGAACCGCAGAGGGGTTCAACTTATCAAGATTACCCAATTTGACTATTGATTTTATAGGTAAACTTAAACTCCACAAGAGACCCCGAGGGGACACTAAGTTTGATTAAAGCAGGGACAGGGAACACTGAATTACTTCTGCATTACCATTACACCATTCATGAGCAGGGTACTGCCGCCATCGGCTACAATGTTATATACTCTTTGTACCCCGCCCGCGTGTTCTGTTTTTTGCAGTACGGTGAAAGTTTCATATTTGCCAGTTCGCTCGTTCAGGCAAAGTACTTCCTGGCCGGTTGCTACCTCTCCTATTTTAATGTTACCCTGTTTGGTTAACATAGGGTGATTAGGCGTAGCCTGTAACACTTTGCTATTCAGTTTTACCTGCCTGCCTTCGGCTGTGTTTTTTGTTTGGGCCGACACCAGTACCAGTTGAGTTAAAGCATAATTTTTGGCCTCATGTATGGTAAGCTCTTTTACCTTTACAGCGGTACTTTTTTTAGTCAACGGATCAACTGTTATTACCTCATCGCCACTTTTCACGGCTTTAAGCATCTTTTTATCGCCATTGGCCATGGTAACCAGTTCTTCACCCGGGAAACAGATGTCATTGCCATAGGTAGCGGCTTCTTCCTTCAGGTCCTTGCCGGCGTTAAGTACCTTATATTGTTGAAAGCTGACTTCCTTCGACAGCACGTACGACAACTTCAGGATAAAGTTTTGCTCCACTTTGTTGATATTATCAATATCCTGGAAATACTGCTCCCAAACCTTGGCATCGGCGGTAAAGTCGGGCACGAGGGCTTTGTAAAGCTTGCCTTTTTCGTTGGTATAAAACACCATGAGGCCTATTTCCTGCATGCCATCTTTGGCAACCAGTTTATACAGGTCGATACGTTTTTTCAACCCGTCGGCCCCGGTTATAAAATAAGGTTTACGGCTTTCGTACCGGTCAAGCACATAGATATTTTCAAATTTAACGTAGGTGTCATTATCCAAATTAGCGATGGTGAATGATTGCGCCTTTTTATACTCATCCATAGTAAGCGGACGAGGGTTTACAGTTTGCGCCTGGGCAAAATACAATGAAGAGCTTAGTAGTAGTGTTAATGTTAGTTTGTGCACTTTGTTTGAGAGATTAGAGGTTGGTGATTGGAGATTAGTGAAATGTAGTGGCCGAAGAGCAAGGATCGGAGTTTAGCATAATTGCGTTTCTAACCTCTAACCTCCAACCACTAATCACTAAACTACGACAGTTGTTTAAACGCATCGGCGAAGGCTTCCATTTCGTCCATGCGGCCAATGCTTACGCGGCACCAGTCTTTGCCGTTAAACTGCCAGTTACGGATACCTACGCCGCGCTTCATCATTTCGCCGACAAATTTTTTGCCATCCATTTTAAGCGGAAACATGACAAAGTTCGCCGATGAAGGAATATATTCATATCCTTCTTTTTTAAGCACCGAGTACAGGTACTCCTTAGAAGCATTTGTTTTTTCCAGGGTTTCTTTCAGAAATGCGTCTTCGCGATAACCAGCTATGGCGGCGGCGAGTGTAGTTGCGCTAATACTCCAGGCCTGGGTAGTGTATTTTTCAAATGTTTTGATGGTATCCGGCTGTGATATAATATACCCGAGCCTTAAGCCGGCAAAGCCATAAAGTTTTGAAAAGGTACGTGCAACTATCACATTATTACCCGCTTTAACAGAACTGATCATACTTACAGCTTTCGGATCAGGCAGGTAATCTATATAAGCCTCATCGACAAAAACGGTTGTTTTTTTTGATACCCGCTCGCAAAAGGCCTTTAACTTTTCGGTATCAACCACAGTAGCGGTAGGGTTATTGGGATTGCATATATAAACCAAACCGGTATTGTCATCAACCTTCGCTTCCATAGCGTCCAGGTCAAGTTTATAATCGGAGGTCAGGGGCACTTTTACCCACTTTCCCTCAAGCGCCTGTGCCCTGCCTGGCAGGTCATCATATGAAGGATCGCCGGTGATTACGCTTTTACCCCCCTTAGTAAAATGCATGGCAGCAGCAAGTAAAAGCGGAGTTGACCCCGCATCCATCAGTATATTATTTGAGTTTACACCTTCATACGCAGCAATTTTCCCATAAATCTGAGACAGCTGCATAAAAGGGTACTGATAACTTTTATCAATGGCATCCTGAATGGCTTTTTTTACTGTAGCCGATGGGCCAAACGGATTCTCGTTGGCCAGGAGCCTTGCTTTTAATTCAAAGCCTGCATTGGTAATAGCTTCCTGGTCGGTTAGGCCGCGGGTTAAGGGCTTAAATACACGGGCCGGCATGGCTGCCAGCTTACCAATTGTTCCTGAAAAAAAGGCCAGTCCCCCGGCCATAAATGCGCTGGACTTGATCCAGTTTCTGCGGTTAATTGTACTTGACATGGTGGTGGTATTTAATGTTTTTTAACGTCGTTTTATTTTTGAACCGGATATTGGGTACGCTGACCTGTAACTCTTGCGTGTACGGCGGCAACCGTGCTCCTGGCCGATTCAAAGGCCCCGGCCATCCAGGCATTCAGGTATGTCAAATGCTCGCCTGCAAAATATACCTGCTTATCGGGTTTTAACAGTACCGGGTATTGTGTTTTACGGGTTTCGGTAGTATACACCGCCCATCCGCCTAAATTATATTTGGTTTTATGCCAGCTTACCGAAAACGAGTTTTCAAACTCCTTGTCATATTGCGGGTGGATCAGCCTGCCTTTTTCCAGTGCGAACTTCTCCCTTTCGGCGTAGCCTAAAGCGCCGATCTTTTGCGCTTTTTCGTTAAAGTTGTAATATCCAATCAAGATACCCTTTTTTCCTAAATAATCATAACTCGGGTAAAATATTTGCGTTAAATCATTGTTAGTGTGCGTTATACCACCGTAGATATGCTCATCCTCTTCCCAAAACCTGCGTTTAAACTGCAGGCCTATCTTTCCGGTTTGGTTATAGCTGATATAGTCAATAGCCCGGCTAACATCGCCGCTAAAATTATTGCCAATATTGCTTAGCACGGGTAACGGAATGGTACAGATACACAAGTCGCCATTTAATACATGCTCTCCCGCGGCGTCTTTATAAGTTATCTTAACGCCATCGGCTACGTTATTAACAGTAGTAACCTCCGCTCCCATTTTTATTGACGAGGCTACTTTCTTCTCCAATGCTTTAGCTATCTGATCCATACCGCCCACGGCCTGGAACATGGTCATCTGCAGCTCATAAGTATATTCAGCCACGTTATAAAAATCGGGGCCCATTAAGCCTGAATGCAACAGATCTACCAGTTTATGCGGATCGGCAATTTTGCCGGGCTTGTCGCCGGCTCCTGGTGTTTCGGTATAACCCCGTCGGGCCGATGCTTTGTACAATTTATCAATATCCAACCCGCCTTCGGCCTGCAGGTATTCGATGATCTTTTCGCCATCCTCTTTGGTAAAACTACTGTCGAGACTGCCGTGGTCAATGCTTTTAGCAAGCATTTCCGTCATATAACCACGGATATCATTATGCACCTCCCTAACCTTTATCTTTTTGTTGGATAGAGGCCCTTTGCCTTCGGCAAAATAATAAGCGCCCTCGTTTACATTGTTATAAACCTGGATGGGTACCCCCAGCTCTTTACAGTAATGCAGCGTAAGCTCATGATTATGCGGAATGCGCGACGGGCCGGCATTAAAATATTGGCCGGCATCAAAGCGGGCTGTAGCCGTTGGTTTATCAGTTTCGGTATTGGTACTTCCGTTGCGGATACTGAAACAGCGACCGCCTGTACGTTGCCGCGCCTCCAAAATGGTACATTGATAGCCAAGCTTGCCAAGCTCATAGGCGCAGGTCATACCGGCCAAACCGCCACCTAAAATAACAATATGCTTTCCTTTGCCGCTGCCTTCCAGGTTAAAGGCATGTGCGGGCGACGGTTTCAATAAGCCAAGGGCAAGCATAGCGGGATAGGCTCCGCCAGCCAGCATAGCACCTTTACTTAAAAAGTCTCTGCGGGTAATAGTTTTCAATAAGCGCGTTTTTATGTTTTACAATCAACTCAGGCCTAAATATAGTTTTTTGTTTGCGTTTATATTAAGTTAAGATCAACTTTTGTTGTGGTTTTTATGAAATTAACAGGGTTGTTTTAGTGATTGATAAGTTAAGGTTAAGATTCTGTCAGAATCAGAATTTTCAGAATTATAAAATCTTCAGAATTAGAAATTTTCATGGAAGTAGCATTCAGTTAATTCTTAAATCCTGTAAATTCTGATTCAGACAATCCCCATAACCACTGATCTCCAATCACTAACCTCTCCTCCCAAACGTTAAATTCTGTTAAAAAGTTAAAATAAATTTGCATTACTACGAATAGTTCGTAGATTTACGAAACAATCGTAAACACAATGGAAAAACTATCGCAACAAGAGGAAGAAGCTATGCAGGCGGTGTGGCAATCGGGCCCGGGATTTATCAAGGATTTTTTAGATCAACTGACTGAACCTAAGCCACCCTACACCACCCTCGCTTCAACCATAAAAAACCTGGAACGCAAAGGATTTTTGAAAAGCGAAAAAATGGGCAACTCCTTTCGTTACCTGCCTGTGATCCAGGAAGAGGAATATAAAAAACGCTTTATGAACGGTTTTGTGAGCGATTACTTTCAAAACTCTTATAAAGACCTGGTAACGTTTTTCGCCAACGAAAAAAAGATCAGCGCTACCGACCTGAAAGAGATCATTAAACTCATTGAAAAACAATAAACCTTACGATCATGCCGGCAACATTTGTTTTTTTATTAAAAGTAAACATAGCCCTGTTATTATTTTGCGCGGGCTATTACCTGGTGCTAAGGCCCCTCACCTTTTATACACTTAACCGGATCTATTTGCTTGCGGCCATCCTGTTTGCCAGCATTTACCCGCAAATCAATTTTTTGGCCTTTGTGCAGCGGCACGAAGAACTGGCCAAACCTATGGAGCAAATAGCCATTAACTGGCAGTCATCTGCCCAACTGGTAAACCAGCCGGTTCAAACATTTGATTATTGGTACTGGCTGAGCGTTGTATTTTGGACGGGTGCCGGTTTGTTGCTCATCCGCCTGGTATTACAACTTTTATCCTTGTTACGATTGTATAAAAACTCCAAACCTCAATACATAGGCGAACATTTGGTAAGGGTAATGGATAAAGACGCGGCGCCATTTTCATTTTGGCGAAGCATTTATGTAAACCCCGCCAAACATGAACCCGCCGATCTGAAATCAATCCTACTGCATGAGCAGGTACATGTAAACCAGTGGCATACTGCCGATATTTTGTTAGCCGAGCTCAGCAGTATTTTTTACTGGTTCAACCCCGGCATCTGGCTCATTAAAAGAGCAGTAAGGGAAAATATCGAGTTTATTACCGACCGTAAGATCCTTAAAAACGGGATCGACAGTAAAACGTACCAATACAGTTTGGTTAATGTAAGCTTTAACAACAACCAACCCGGCATCGTAAATCATTTCAATATTTCAACTATAAAAAAACGGATAATCATGATGAACGCGAAAAGATCGTCGAAACTTAACCTCACCCGCTACGCTTTCGTAGTGCCGGCCGTTATGGCCCTGTTACTGGTATTCAGCATTTCAAAAGCTGATTTTGCCAAACCTGTGAGGATCACCCTTACCAACGCTGTACAGCCTTTGGCCAGGATCATTAACATTAATGCAGATGAAGGTCCATCCGCAAAACCGGTAAAAGCAGCCAGGACTGTCCACAAAACTCCGGCTGCAAAACCAACAGTTACACCCGGGCCTGCGGCTGCACCTCAGCCCTTGCTAACGCCGTTGATAGCTATTACGCCAATGGCAACCAAACCGGATACCAATAAAAAGATAAAGATATCTTTAGCATCAATTAAAAAAGATTCATTGGTATTTGTGGTAAATGGCGTGGTATCTGCCGGCAAAAACCTCGATCCGGCAAAAATCGAGAACATGTATATACTAACTGGTGAAAACGCCCGGAAACTGGCAAAAATTGAAGAGGATAAACCTGTTAAAGTTGCTTATATAATTACTAAAGACGCTTCCAATAAGGAAGAACTCGAAAAAGAAGTGCCCAGGGACATTGTTATTAGAAAAGTAGTTAGTACCAACCTAAGCGGCGACGTGATACGGGATGACGGTGATAATAATGTAGCAGTTGTTGCTGGTGTTGCCAGGAGTATCAATGTTAAAAACCCTAAAAACGTAATTGTAGTAAAAGGCAGCAGTTCGGCAAGCGGCAGTAGCAGCGGCGCAGTAACGATTAATGGTGTAAAAGCTAAGCCGGTAACCCAGGCGTTTACAATAACAAAAGGCGATGCCACAGCAGATGATGTGCGTGAGGTTGTTGTAACGGGCTATGGAAAAAAATCAAACCTCAAAACATTTAAAATGAATGGTCTGAGCATCGCTACCGATGGAGATAAAGAGCCGCTGGTGGTTATAGATGGTAAAAACAGCACGATGGATGCGCTGAAAAAACTGGACTCCGATAAAGTGGAAAGCATTTCAATACTTAAAGGCGACGATGCAACCAAAAAATACGGCGACAAGGCAAAAGACGGCGTGGTAGTAATTGGCACCCGTAAAAAATAAAGTAATTGGTTGATTAGGTTCGATTTGGTGAGTAGTTATTTCTACAGGATCAGTTAAAGAAGTAACCATTCTCTTAATCAGCCTTCAACATTATCAACCTTCAACTGGCCTCGGCCAGTTTTTCCGTTTCCAGCAGGTTGAGTAACGCTTTCTCGGCAATATTAAGTTCGGCAGCTTTTACATCTTCGCGTTCATCAAGCTGGCTGATATACTTAAAGATGGTTCCTTCCTCATAGCTCTTAATAACCGATGGGTGCACGTAGTACTTTTTACAAACAGTACGCGTGTTCCCAAGGTTTATAGCCACTTCATCCAACACGCTCACAATCTTCTTTTTGCATTCGGTTATACTATTAAACTCCCCGGCTTCTTTAAAGGCGTATAGCGCACTCACACTGCCCGCCCAGGTACGGAAGTCTTTGGCCGTAAAATCCTCACCGGTTATTTCGTGCAGGTAACTATTGATATCGCCTGATCCAACGCTGCACTTTGTGCCATACTCATTATAATATTGAAAAAGCTCTTTTCCGGGGATATCCCGACATTGCTTTACCAAACGTGCCAGCTTACGACTTTGCAGCGATACTTTATGAAACACGCCTTTTTTGCCCTTAAATTCAAACCTCAGGTTTGAACCTTCAACCTTAACATGCCGGTTTTGTAAAGTTGTTAATCCAAATGAACCATACAGCTTTTTATACGATTCATTCCCTACCCTGATACTTGTCAATTCCATTAACCTTACCACCAGTGCCACCACCTTTTCATGACCGAGGTTGTGCCTTGCCAAATCTTTATCTACCTGCTCCCGAATTGCCGGTAAATGCGCGGCAAAAGTTTGCATCCGGTAATACTTGGATTGATTCCGGATCTGGTTCCAGTAAGTGTGATAACGATATTGCTTGCGCCCGGCGGCATCGGTACCCGTAAATTGCAGGTGACTGTTATCATAAGGCGAGATCCAAACATTGGTGTATGCCGGAGGAATCACCAGTTTATTAAACCTTGCTATTAGCTCTTTGTTTTTTACCAAATTGCCATCTGCATCATAATAGCTCCAGCCTTTGCCCGATTTTTTGCGGGTATATCCCGGCGATGAGTCGGATACATAACGCAGGCCAACTGCCTTTGCAGTGATCTTAGGATCGCGGCCAATTTTTTCGAGCTTTTTGAGGAGACGGTTCATGTTGTGATAACATGCCGAGGGGGGATTAAGTTTTAATTAGGGATTTATCTTATGGAGATATTTTCTGCAAGTTCAAGCATGCTAACGCCGGCCACAAGCTAAATATATCGCAAACCTTTCGCGTACCCCCCCCCTATAACAACCAACTGATTATCAGTTATATAATTAAAATATATTCAAATTGTGTTAACCCTGTTAACCCCCTCCTGCTGTCCATGTTATCATGCTATCGCATAATTTGATAAACGCTGTTTGATTGGAAAGGTAAGCGGCCTGTTGGTGTGGTAATAAAACCGACCAGGGCAAAAATTAAAAAAGGATGCCCGGCGGGAATCCTTTTTTAATTCAATAAAATCATGTCATACGAGGAGGAACGACAAAGCAAAACGGGTGTCATACTGAGCTCGTCGAAGTATGGCGGGCAGGCCTCTGCGCACGAGTCTTCGACAGGCTCAGACTGACAGGCCCTCCTTTGTCATTTCACCTTCAGAGGCCCGGGATTTAAACCCTTACTGCAATCACATAGAAAGAGAATCTACTTCAACACCGAAACCGCTTTATCAGCTTCACCAGCACCCCAAACTGTGCCCGGCTTATCACCCATGGTAATTACCAGTTCGCCGCCAGCCATCACATCGGTATGTTTGATATAAGTTTTGGTGTAGTCGCCGCCGTTTAGCGTCATAGCCTGGATGTATTTGTTTTTAGGGCCGTTATTTTTAACCACTACATGGAATTTCTTATTCCCTTGTAATTGCAATGTAGCCTCATTTACTACCGGGCTACCAAATACATAAAGGCCATTGGCAGGGTTAACCGGGTAAAAACCAACAGCAGATAACACGTACCAGGCCGACATTTGCCCTACATCCTCGTTGCCAATAATACCATCAGGTTTATCGGTATAAAAATCATCAAGAATAAACCTTACTTTTTCGGCTGTTTTCCATGGCTTACCTGAGTAAGCGTAGTAATAGCTCATCGGGTGGCTTGGCTCGTTACCGTGTGCATACTGACCGATCAAACCAGATACATCCGGCGATTTAAATTTGCCCATATCGCCCTGTGCAATAAACAATGAATCGAGCTTGGTATTGAATTTATCAACGCCGCCCAGCATATCAATCAAACCTTCCACATCCTGCGGAACAAGGAAGGTATATTGCCAGCCGTTGCCTTCAGTAAAATCGCCGGTTTCATGGATAGAAATGAACGGGCTATAAGGCGTACGCCATGCATCCTGCGATAAACGGCCGCGCATAAAACCTGCTTTGGCATCGTAATAGTTTTTATAGTAGGCACCACGTTTGCTGAAGTAAGCATAATCTTCAGTTTTGCCTAATTTTTTAGCTACCTGCGCCAGGCTCCAGTCGTCAATAGCATATTCAAGGCCCATCGAAACCGATTCGCGGCTGCTATCTGCCGGGATATAGCCATATTTTTTCACGTATTTGATACCACGGTCATCGCCCATAGCGGTGGTTTTCATGGCCTCGTAAGCTAAATTGGCATCAAAGCCGTTATAGCCTTTCAACAAAGCATCGGCAACAACAGGTACTGCGCTGTAGCCCACCATACAATTGGTTTCGTTAGCCATTAAATGCCAAACCGGCAAGCTGCCCTGTTGCTGGTAGATGGCCAGCATAGAGTTGATCATATCGTTCACATGCTCGGGGTGGATAATGGTCGACAGCGGGTTGTTGGAACGGTAAGTATCCCATAACGAAAACGTGGTTACATTATTGAAACCTTCATTTTTGTGGACTTTTTTGTCGGTTCCCCAGTATTCGCCATTTACATCGTTAAAAATAGATGGCGCTATCATGGTGTGATAAAAAGCGGTATAAAACTTTTTCATTTGTGATAATGAATCCGCCTTGATCCTGATCTTTTGCAACTGCTTGTTCCAGGCAGCATCTGCTTCGGCAACCACTTTGTTGAAATCCCAGCCCGGCATTTCGGTTTTAATGTTGAGCATGGCATTTTCGGCACTTACCGGCGAGATGCCTACTTTGGCATAAACTACTTCTCCTTTGGTGGTGGCGAAACTGATTACACCTTTAACCTTTTCCCCCTTTAGCTCGGTACCTTTAACGCTGGCCGTACTGTCATAAACCGCGAAAGTTTTAATGGGCTTTGAAAACACGGCAGTAAAGTAAATACGCTGATCATCTGCCCAGCCTTTGGAAAAGCGGTAGCCGCAAATGGTATTCTTGTCAACCTGTTTAATATAGGTTTCCATTGGCCTGTCCCAGCCTATGCCTTCCTGCAGATCAATCAGGATGTTAGCATCTTTTGACGCCGGGAAAGTGTACTTATGCATACCAACACGGGTACTGGCAGTAAGCTCAACGCCGATATCATATTTTTTAAGCTTTACTTTATAATATCCGGGTTTTACAACCTCATCCTTGTGACTGAACAACGACACATAACCACTTTTTAAATCTTTGTTACTGCCCTTGTATACGTTGATTGGCCCGGTTGTTGGCATAAAAGAAATATCGCCCAGATCGCCGATACCCGTACCGCTCAGGTGTGTATGCTGAAAACCGATGATGGTAGAATCAGAAATGTGATAGCCCGAACACCAGTCCCAGCCTTCAGATATATTGGTTGGGCCTAACTGCACCGCACCAAAAGGAACGCTTGCGCCCACGAAAACGTGACCATGGAAACCGGTACCGATGTACGGATCTACATATTGCGTTAAACCGGCTACCTTTTTCATAGGCTGCGGTTGCTGCCTTTGTGCCTGGGAACTTAAATTAACCAGGGCCAGTAAACCGGCCAAAACGAGTTGTTTTTTCATTCTTTATTTAAATGATAGTATCGAGGTTTATATCGCTGACAAAATAAACCTCAATACTTAATAGATTATTAATAAACGCTTAATTCGGCTATGGTAATACCATTGCCTGCAATTACATGCGTGGCTTCAAATTTAAAATAACGTGCGCTAAATGCCTGCTTCAGTGGCACAGGCTGCTCAATTGGGTTCGATTTGATATTTGAGAACTCGCCCGATGCCACCTTTTCCCAGGTTTTGCCGTCGTTGCTGACATAAAACACATAGCTATCAACAATGCCCCCGGCTTGTTTATCCTGCCTTGGCAGATAGCCAAATGCTTTTATCTTTTGCTCTTTACCCAAATCAATGCTGATCTGCTGCGGGAATTCCGCATCTTCTTTTTTGAGCGTGCTGTAAAGGCTGCCTGTGTTTTCATCAAAAGCGTTTTCGGCCTTGTTCCATTGGTCATTAGCTGCTGTAGCATCCAATACTTTCCAATCGGTTTTAGCAAGGCCGAATTCCGCGTAAGTACTTTCGCTTTGGTGCTCCTTACCTTCAAAGCTACGGGCTTTGACTACTCCGCCTTCATTAAGCGTAAACGGTTTACTGTAAACCGGCGAATTTAGCGTTGGCTCGTGCCCGTCAAGCGTATAGCGGATAGCGCTTACAGGAGCTTCTGTCATAATGCTTACTTCACCTTTTTTATTGCGTGACACTTTTGGTGCAGTTAAATGCACCGGCTCTTTATAAATCCCGAAATCGCTCAAGGCAATTGCCACCGGCGAAGCAGTAACCCTCAGTCTCAGTTTACTTGCGGTGATGTTTTGGGGTAAACGGATCAGCCTGTTACCGCCAATGCTGGTAGCCTCGCCTATTTGCTCCCATTTGCCATTTAAATAAGCGTCTACAGCAACGGCCTCAATACGCTGTCCAAGCTTGATATTTTCGCGCAGGCGGATCACGTTAAATGTTTTAGGTGAATGCAGATCGATAGTTAATTCAGGAGTAGTCACTTTATCGTCAGTTGTCCAATAGCTGTAACGGTTGTCATCTAACAAAAACTGCGGACCGAATTTGGCTTTGTTGCCACCACGCACATTACTTGCCGTTAGTGTTGCGCCTTTTGCCAAATTAACTGCGAAAGTTTGTTTAAGCAGGGTACCAAACTCGGTTAATGATTTAACATCGATCTCGTTAATAATACCACGCGGATCGGGCGATAAACCTAAATCAAGCGCCGCACCGCGACCTACGCTTTTATAATACAGATCGAGCAAGGTATAAGGCGATTTTACACCTTCGTCCTGTGCTTTGTGGTAAAACCATCCGGGACGTAGCGACACATCGCATTCAGCAGGCATCCAATATTTACCATTGCGGGTACCTTCGGTGCCTTCGTAATCTTTTACATAGCCATTAGCCGGAATTTTGCCTTCATCCGGCGCATGAGGCGTGTAAGTAGCCCAGCAAGTTTCACCGGCGTGGCCTTCCTCGTTGCCTACCCAGCGTACATCAGGGCCAACATCGCCAAATAAAACAGCGTTTGGTTGCAACTTGCGGGTAATAGCCCAGGTAGTATCCCAGCCATAATAAGTTGAGCGGTCAATTTTCCTTACTTCGCGCTTGCCACCGTAATAACCATCACCACCGTTTGCACCATCGTGCCATGAAATAAACAGCGGGCCATAATTGGTGTACAGTTCTTTCAGTTGCTCACGATAGATCTTCACATATTCGGCGGTACCGTAGTTAGGATTGTTCCTGTCCCAGGGCGAGCAGTATACACCCAGTTTCATACCCAGTTTATTGCAAGCTTCGCGATACTCTTTCAGTATATCACCCTTGCCTTTTTTATAGGGACTTTTGCTGATATTATGTTCGGTGGTTTTGGTTGGCCAAAGGCAAAAACCATCATGGTGTTTAGCAACCACTACTACGCCTTTAAAACCGCCGGCCTTTGCGGCAGCTACTATTTGCAGCGCACTGAATTGTGATGGATTAAAGATCTTTGGATCTTCATCGCCAAAACCCCATTCTTTGTCGGTATAAGTATCAACCCCGTAATGGATAATGCAATACATCCCGGTTTCCTGCCAATTGAGCTGCCCCTTCGTAGGCAATACGCCGTAAGGTTTGAGAGCCGTTTGACTAAAACCGTTTAAACCGGCGGTCAATAACAATAAGGCAATGCCTGTAAACTTCTTCATAATTAATAATTAGTTTTTAAACCATGATGATGGCACATCCTGCGGGGCCGAGCCATTAACACTATATTTTAGCAGCAACTTAAAGCCGCCACCACCTTCAATAAAATCAAGCTTAAAGGGATGCGCACCCATTTTTAACGCGACTTGTCCGCTCCGTTCCTGTGCCGAGTGATTACCATCGTTATCAACAACAGTTTTATCGCCGATGTACAGCACGCCGCCATCATCGCAGGTTAAATAAAAACTGTAAATACCATCAGTTGGCACATCTATGTAACCTTTGTAAGTGATACCAAATGACGGAGCTTTAACCGTAGCAGGTACTTCTATTTTATCAGTACTAAACGTGCTGTCAACCTTTGCATTTTGCATTAACGCAGTCTTTTTAAAGAAAGCCTTATAATAAGTAGCTGTAAGCCCGGGTTTAGGTGGAGCAATTTTTACCGGACCAAGCATTTGCTGTTGTGTGTAGTTCAGATTATAAACATCACCACGGGTACCTGTTGGCGTAAACGCGGCAACTCTCACTAACTCCGATTTAGAGATAGTTAATGGCGATGGCAATATCGGTGATTTTGTATCAGGCAAAGTACCATCGGTAGTATAGCGGATAGTCAAGCTTGGTAATGGAGATGCTATGCTTAGCTTGCCTTCATCTGTGAAAACATACTGGTTAAGCAAATTTGGCAGATCGGGCAAACGATAATTGATCTTCATCGCGTCCATTCTTTTATATTGTTGAGTTAAACGCTGCAGGTATGAATCGTATTCACTTTCCTTATGCGTCCACAGCATTTCAGACAATGCGGTTAAACGTGGCATATACATATAATCTGCACGTTTTTCTGAAGGAATCATTTCTGACCAGAGATTAGCCTGCGCACCAATGATTGATTTTGCTTCTTCGGCATTCAACACTTTAGGCACCGGGTTAAAATGATACACTTTGCTAACAGAATACTGATCGGGCTGATTATCAAAATAAAGAGGTTCGCCAGGTGTCATGATTACGGTATTGCCATTCTTAACAGCTTTAACCGGTGCATCAGGTACCCAGGTACGCCAGTACATGATAATAGCTGTAGGGCTAATACCACCTTCAATCACCTCATCCCAACCAATCAACTTACGACCTTTGGAATTGAAGAATTTCTCCATACGGTTAATAAAATAACTGTGCAAGCCGGCCAGGTCTTTAATACCTTCTTTAGCCATCAGGGCTTTACAAGCATCTGATTTGCCCCAATTGGTGCGATCAACCTCATCGCCGCCAATGTGGATATATTTTGACGGGAAGATCTGCATGATCTCGGTAAACACATTCTCGGCAAACTCAAAGGTGCTTTCGTTACACGGGCAGATTGGTTTGGTGAACAGCTCGCCCCATTTATTTTCGCCATCGCAGGTTAAAAACGGATATGAGTTGATCGCAGCCATCATGTGCCCCGGCATATCAATTTCAGGAACAATATCGATGTGACGTGCAGCAGCATAAGCAACAACGCCTTTCATTTCCTCCTGCGTATAAAAACCACCGTACATGGTTTTGCCATTTTTTTGAACGATGTGCTCTTTATCAATCACAAAATCAGGATTATCCTTAGCCTTTTTCATACAGGCCGAATCCTGGTTATTGAACGTGCGCCATGCACCGGCTTCGGTAAGCAGCGGATATTTTTTTATTTCAATGCGCCAGCCCTGATCATCGGTTAAGTGCAGGTGCAGCTTATTCATTTTATACAAAGCCATCCGGTCGATAAACTTTTTCAGGTAGCTAACAGAGAAAAAGTGCCTCGATACATCCAGATGCATCCCGCGCCATTCGTAAACAGGTGCATCCTCTATAGCTACAACCGGCAGCGTCAGTTGCTTTTGCACCACTCCTGCTTCAACGCCCGCAGGTAATAATTGGCGAATGGTTTCCACCGCGTGAAATACACCGGCAGGATCTTTTGCGCGGATAACCACCTGTTCCCTGGTAACGCTCATACGGTATGCTTCGGGAGTAGTTATACTTGCATCATAAACAAGGTTAATAGCATGAGCTTTCTTTAGCTTGCTAACTTCTACGGGCATGCCTAAACCTTTACGCAACAAGTCTTTCAAGGCGTAAGCTTCGGTGTTAAAAGCGTTAGAAGTAACTATGCCTGTTTTAGAGGTGATTGTAAATGAGCCCTCTCCGGCAATTAATTGTGCAGGATAAGGGATCAACGGAAATTTTGCAGCTGTTTCCTGTGCACTAACAGCACCGGTACAAATAAGGGCTAATGCCGCTGCCGACAAATATTTTGAAATAGTCTTCATTGTCTTCTTTTTGTTATTTGTCGATAGATATAGTACGTTCTGTTACGTTCCAGCCGCCAATAGTTACTGCAAGGTTTTTATCGGCGCCAGGATTATGGTCGATAACAACTTTTTTAGTTTGACCCGGTAATACCGTTACATAATTATCACTGTAAAAGGCCGGAAGGATACGTTGTTTCGTATCAGCATTAACTAAAGACAGGCGGTTGAAAAATGCCAGTGCACCGTTACCTTCGTTAGTCAGCGTCACTTCTACTTTGTCATTTTTCAAATACCTGGCTGTAGCTCCTAAAGTACCTTTCGGCATTTTTTGTAAGCCGGAAAAATCGCCATTAGCATCGGGCAACCAGTAAATATTTTCGCTGATCACCTCTTTATCCGATTTAAGCAGTTGCAGGCAAAGGAAAACACCTTTGTCTTTTGCTTCTTTTTCAATCTCGTGTTTAAGTGATAAATAGCGTTTGGTAGTAGTTGGTGTTACATCGGCAAAAACCTTTGTTAACACTTTCTCTTTGCCATCCATATCATAGGTTTTGGCTACCAGCAGCATATTGCTATGCGTTTTAAAAGTATTGTTGGCTACCATCACCATACCATCCGTTTGGTTATACATGATGTGTAAAGGTTCGCTGCCATTATGCAAGCCGTAAAGACAAGCATTAGGATCAAGGTAATAATCATACATCTGGCCGCGCATGGCTGTCCACGGGTTTTGGGTTTTCCAGATGATGGTGCCGGTATACCAATCCCACATATGTGAGCTAAAGCCTTCCATAAGGGCACGGTACTGATCGTAATTTACCAACTGCGCTTTTGTTGCGAAGTCTTCAACGTTTTTAGCCTTGCCATATTTATCAATAAATCCGTCATAGCCGATATATTTATGATACTCCCAAACCGGGTCTGTTTTGGTTTTGCCGGTAGATGCATCAAACTCAGGCACAACCATATTTTCGGCAGGGATAAAGCGTTTTAATGATTCATAATCGCTCACCCCAACCGAACCTACTTCGGAGTTGAACGGATAGGTTTGATGGTCCCAGAAAGTTGTAAGGCTTTGGATGCCATAAGGGCCATCCCCGTTGCCGCCCTGTACATTACGCGACATTTCTTCGGAGTTTGAATACGGGATAAACCAGCGGGTGTTATCCAGCTTAGGCATAATGGTATCACGCAGGGCTGCAAAAATATCTTCGGGCGGAGTGATCTCATTACCACCACACCAGATAGCCAGCGACGGGAAGTTGCGCACCAACTTAACCTGGTCGGCAACTGATTTTAAATACAAGTCATGATCGTCCGGGTATTTGCGGCGTGTCCATTGATCATCTGCCTTCATAGGATCAGTCCAGCGACCGTTGCAATCGCCCGATCCCCACATATCCTGAAAAACCAGCATTCCGTATTTATCGCAAGCTTCATAAAACTCAGGGCGTTCAATTAGCGCGCCACCCCAAACCCTAATCAGGTTCAGGTTCATATCGCGGTGAAAACGAACTTCGGCATCGTAACGGGCATCGCTGAAACGTAACATCTGATCAGATATGATCCAGTTGCCTCCTTTAATAAATACTTTTTGACCGTTCACATTAACCTGCCGGCTTTCAGTTTTATTGTTCCATTCGGTAGTGATCTGGCGTACACCAACTTCGATACTTTTTTGGTCGGATACTTTACCACCAGCTACAAACTGCAGATTAAGCTTATACAAATTTTGCAGACCGTAGCCATTAGGCCACCAAAGCTTAGGGTTTTTAAGGCTGTAGTCGGCCAGTTTAACTTCCTGTTTTGAATTGGCTTTAAGCGTAACCCGTTGTGATACCAGCTTGCCATCTAAATTATATTGTAAAGTACCGCTCACTGCAGCACCTGTAGCGTTTTCAACCTCGGCCGAAACCTGCACAACTGCTGGTTGTTGTGTACCTTCCGGCTGGCGAACACCCGGAACAAGGGTAACCACATGCGGATCTTTAATAACCACAGCACCCGTACGCTCAATGGTTACCTTATCCCAAATGCCGGTATTACGGTCGCGGATAGGCTGGATCCAGTCCCAGCCTGCCGTATACTGAATGCCTACACCACGCGCAATAGTGCCATCACCACCCTGGCCGCCGTTGGGATTGCCTACCACATCTGGCGGGTAAACGATAACAGCTAAGCGGTTATTACCGTTTTTGTTCAGCAATTTGGTAATGTTGTAACTCTGGCGCAAGAACATGCCTTTGTGCAGCTTGCTGTTAAGTTTATGTCCGTTCAGGAAAATATCGCAGCTATAGTTTACACCTCGAAAATTAAGGTAAGTTTGATTATTGCCCGCTGGAGCGGCTTCTTTAAAATCTTTGGCAAACCAGTAGGTGTAATAATCACGCCCTACCTTATAAATGTCAGGGATGTTTTCATTATTCATCCCATAAAATGGATCAGGTACCTGTTTATTGGCCACCTGGGTTGTCAGTACCGTTCCCGGCACTACCGCAGGGTTCCATGCAGCCAGATCATAATTGGCTTGGGATATGGTAGTGCCATTATCTTTAACACTATTGCTTGAGGTGCATCTCCAGCCGCTGTTGAGCTCATAGCTGGTTTGTGCCTCCGCGTTTTGATAAACGCCAGAAGCAAGGACGGATAACACTAATGAAAATTTAAACAATGCAGATCTGCCTGCCGAACGGGTTGTTGTCATTTATTTGGGTTGGATGGATGATCAAAATTAAGAACTGCCAAATCATTTTAGCTGTAAAAACCTGGCTATATTATGTGGTATTTTGTCTGGTAAAATATTCAAAACCCACATCATTACGAGGAACGAAGCAATAAGCCTCACCCAACCCTCTCCTTTGGAGAGGGCTTAAGAAACTCCTTAAGTCTCCCCTTCCGGGGGAGATTTAGCGGGGGCTTATTGCTTCGTTCCTCGTAATGACGTTTTATATTGCTTTTCTATAATTTCTTAATAAACTATTTTAAAACCGGCCGCTTCATTTAGCCCGCTGGCTTGTTGTAATTTTGCCGGGATACTGATATCAATACCATCAGCTACCTGTTTCCACTTAAGGCTTTGAGTGCTGCCAAGCAAGGTGACTTTCTTTACCTTTTTAATGTCTTTTAATTTTACAGATACCGTAGCCTGTAAAACAACCTTTTCTTGGTCGCTCAAAGCAAAGGCATAAATAGTATTGCTGTTTTTGGCTTTTGTATAATATATATTACCTGTTGAATACGGAGCAACCGACTGGCTGGCGTAAATACCCTCACCATTGATCTTCATCCAATTGCTGATACCCTGCAGGCGTTCATAAGCTACCGGGTCCCAATCGCCATCAGGACCTGGGCCTATATTCATAAGGAGGTTGCCGCCGCGCGATACGATTTTCACCAATAACTGAACTATCTGCTGTACCGATTTATAATGGTCGCCGGGAACATAGCTCCATGAATTACCCATGGTTATGCAGCTCTCCCAGGGATGGTCAAGCGGCACTTCGGGTACTTCCTGCTCAGGAGTGGTGTAATTTTCATATTTGCCGGCTACGGTACGGTCAACCACGATAAGTCCGGGCTGTTTTTGCCTCCCCATAGCGGCTATCTTCGGCATATCAATATCCTGATCAAACTTTATTCCGCGCTGCCATTCTACAGTAGTATCAATACTACTTTTCGGGCGTACCCATCCTCCGTCAAGCCATAAAATATCAACCTTACCATAATCGCTCATCAGTTCGCTGATCTGGTTGTAGGTAAAATCTTTGAATTTCTGCCAGCGTTCAGGATATTTTTGAGGATCATAGTTTACATTGCGGTCTTTAGGCGGAAAGTATGGCCACCAATAGTTTTCAGTATGCCAGTCGGGCTTTGAAAAATAAGCACCCACCATAAAGTTATCTTTGCGGAAAGCGTTGAAGATCTCCTTAGTTACATTGCTTCTTGGATTGGTTGAAAAAGGAGTTTTGCTGCTCGTGATCTTATAATCAGTTTCTTTGGTATCAAACATGCAAAAACCGTCATGGTGCTTGGTAGTGAAGATCACATATTTCATACCGGCGTCCTTAGCTGCCTGCACCCATTTCTCCGGATTGAATTTGGTTGGGTTAAAAGTAGTTTGTAAATTTTCATACGCCGCTTTATATCCGTTATAAGTAGCAGCATACTGACCGCGGCGTTGCGTCCAGCCTTCATCTTCGGGACAAATGCTCCAGCTTTCAACTACACCCCACTGGCTGTAAGTACCCCAATGCATAAACAAACCGAACTTAAGGTCCTGCCAGTTTGCAATTTTTTTCTCAACTGCAGGGTCGCCGGCGGGGACATACTGTTTTGACATATTGTGCTGTTGTCCAAATACTTCAAAGCAGCCGAAAACAAAAAAAAATACTGTAAATAATCGTTTCATCAAGCTATTATTTTATTAATTACTGACAATTTTATATGGTGTATTGCTTACACACTTTTTAAAATTTTTTAAAAAACATTGCAACTTACATCAATTAATTTCATTTTTCGATTTTAATATGTTATTATTGTTACACCATTATTAAGTTTAAATTTAGTTGATTAATTAAAAATTCTTCGGTTTGAGAGACAGAAAAGTTGATACGCTAAAATTATGGAAACTCATTTGCAACAATGACGATGAGAACGCCTTTGAATTGTTTTTCCATATCCTTAACAACTCGCTCATTAAATTTTGTGTACTGTATGTACATCAACGGGAAATTGCCGAAGAAATAGTTTCGGATGTGTTTGTAAAATGCTGGCTTAACCGTAAAAACCTTACTGAAATTCAAAACCCTGAAACCTATTTATTTGTAGCGGTAAAAAACCAATCGCTAAACCACATCAAAAAATACTCAACTATTCACCTTGTACAAATTGAAGAAACCAATTCGGTTGAATTTGTAAATACCTATAACCCTCAAAAGGAAATTGAAAACAAAGAGCTTATTTTTAGGATGGACCAGGCCATAGCTGGGTTACCGCAACAATGCCGAATTGTTTTCAGGCTGATAAAGGAGGATGGTATGAGGTATAAAGAAGTGGCCGAAATTCTTAATATTTCGCCCCGTACAGTACAAACCCAGCTTTTCAGAGCAATCAAGAAGCTTAGTGTCATTTTAACACAATACAACAAACACCACGAAGCTTTCTTAAAACCAATACAATCAACATTTTAGGAACCACAATTGTAATTTTCAATTATTTTTTTTAACCTTGTAGGTAATTAACCTAAATAAGTTGTCCTATCATAAATAAGGATGCAATTATACGATGGGCAATGATAAATTTATAGAGCTGGCGGGCAAAAAACTGTCGAATGAAATCAGCTCTGATGAAAATAATGAATTTCAGCGTTGCTTAGCTAATGATGCTTCCCTTCGTGAACAATACGAAGCCCTTTCCGCATATTGGAAACATAGCGATACCCAATATGCCGACAATGCCCTCGCCTTTCAAAAAATAAAATCAAAAATTAAGGCGCAGGAAGTTATTGAACCTGCAACGGCGGCCATTATCCCCGTTAAAAAGGGTACAATACATTATCTTTGGCGTGCTGCGGCTGCCGTTGTTTTAATAGCAGGTTGCTCGTACCTTTTTTATTCAAAAACGGTTACCTTGGGCCACGGAATTGCAAGCACAACTTCCGGCGCCTGGCAAAATAAAAACACTTCTGCACGCGATAAATCAACCATTGTATTAACTGACGGTACACGTATTACCCTTAATTCACAAAGTTCGTTAAGATACCCAACAAACTTCACAGGCAAAACCCGCGAAGTTTATTTAAGCGGCGAAGCCTTTTTTGATGTACATAAAGATCATGAACATCCATTCATTATCCATACCGAAAAAATGAACATCAGGGTGTTGGGTACCGCTTTTAACGTTAAATCATACCCCAATGACCCATCAAGTGAAACAACCCTGATCAGGGGCGCCATTGAAGTTACACTTGACGACCGACCATCCGACAGGATCATTTTAAAACCAAGCGAAAAACTGATCGTTAAAAAAGGCGCGTTTACTACTGTACGTAAAAACCAGGCCAAGCTTTCACCAGCTACCGACAGCAGTGCAGGTACACAATATGTCTTAACCAGCTTTACGCGTCTTCATCAGGATAACAGTGCCATTTTAGAAACTTCGTGGACAGAAAATAAACTCATTTTCAGGGATGAAAACTTCGCCGATCTCGCCGCGCGCATGGAACGCTGGTATGGTGTTGAGATTAAATTTAAAAACGATGAAATGAAGAAGTACCGTTTTACCGGCACTTATGAAAAAGAAACCATTACCCAGGCACTTGATGCGTTACGCATTACCGAAAATTTTCATTATAAAATCAAAAATTCCGCCATTTATATTTATTAACTGATAATTCTTCAGTGATTAACAGTACATTTGTCGCCTTAATTGATCGCTGTGCTTTACAATATTTGTAATTGTCACCTGCCAATCCGGTCATTTTACACTACTACCTGTGCTAATTATAAAATTTATGTAAATTTAGGCATCCCCAATGGATGTTGGCGACAGGTTTAGGTTATCAGTATAAATGAAAATACGGTTTACGTTAATATTATTCTTCAATTTACTGGCTATATTAACTGTATATTCACAAACCCGTGTCACTATCAATTTAAAATCGGCCGATTTTAAAAAGGTAATCTCAGCCATCGAACGTCAAAGCATTTATCATTTTGTTTACAGCGAAAGAAAAATCCCTACTTTAAACAAAGTTGACATAAATGTTGATAATGAAGATGTTAAAAGTGTTTTAGATAAAATTTTGGCCAATTCGGGTTTCGCTTATACCGAGCTTGCCAATCACCTGATAGTGATTGCCCCTATTGATGTAATAGTTAACGTAGTTAAAGTAACGGGCATTGTTGTTGATGAAAATGGCGCACCGCTTGCCGGCGCTACAGTTAGGGTAAGAGGTTCAACCATGGGAGCCTCAACGGACCTGAATGGTGCCTTTTCGTTTGAGGCCCCCGACCAATCAACATTAATTATCAGTTTCGTTGGCTATGTTACAAGGGATGTAAAATTATCGGGCACAACTCTTCTTAAAATTACGCTCACTGCAAGCAATATCTTAAACGAAGTTGTGGTAACAGCACTCGGCATAAAAAAAGATGAGAAAAAAGTTGGCTATTCGGTAACGACTATAGGCGGCGAAGTGCTCGATAAAGCCAAAGAATCAAATGTAGCTTACTCATTAGAAGGCCGTGTAGCCGGTTTAAGTATCAATGGAGTTAACGGCGGGCCAGCGTCATCAGCTCGGATCCTACTTAGGGGAGTGACCAGTTTTGGAGCAAGCGCCCCGCTTTTTATCATTAATGGCGTCCCTATTGACAACACCCAGCGTGGGGCAGCCAACGAATGGGGCGGCGCCGATTTTGGCGACGGCATAAGCAATATCAACCCCGATGATGTTGAAAGCATGACTGTACTCAAGGGCCAGGCTGCATCGGCACTGTACGGGGCGAGGGCCGCTAATGGCGTAATCCTGATCACTACTAAAACAGCGAAAAAGAATTCGGGATTTGGCGTAGAGTTTAACACCAACTATCAAACAGATAAAGCGATTAATACTTTTGATTATCAAACAGTTTACGGACAGGGTTTGTACGGCATCAGGCCGGCATCTGTAAATAATGCCATAACATCGGGCAATTTTGGATGGGGTGAAAAGCTGGATGGAAAACCAACTATCCAATTTGACGGTAAATATTACCCTTACTCGGCAGTTACAGATAATATTGATAAGTTTTACCGTCGTGGTTATACCTATACCAATACAGTTGCTTTTAACGGCGGTAATGAAACGGGGGCTTTTCGTCTGTCGGTCTCCGACCTGAGGAATGGTTCAATCATCCGTAACAGCGGCCTTAATCGTAAAACGGTAAACCTAACTGCTACACAGGGAATTACTGATAAATTCAATGTAAATGTTATTGCAAACTATATAGACGAATCATCAAACCTGAAGCCCAATTTGAGCGATGGGCCTCTTAATCCTAATAATATTCAATACCTTGCTGCAAACGAAAACCAGGCAGCTCTGGCACCGGGATTTGACTCGAACGGAAACGAACTGAGGTGGACAGGCGATACATTTGTTACCAATCCATATTTTGCTGTAAACAAATTTGTTAATAATATAAGCCGCAATCGGTTGATATCTGCCATTACTGCCCGCTACAATATCCAAAGCTGGCTGTATGCACAAGCCCGTTTAGGCGATGACGTGTTATACGATAAACGGCTAACCATTACCCCTACCGGTACTGCTTACTCGCCCGGCGACGCAGGATCGATGGATGAACAGTCCTCTACAGAACGTTCAGAGTTTAATGCCGACGTTTTGATTGGTGCTAAACATGATATTATAAAAAAGCTGCTTAGTTTTGACTTATCCGCAGGGGTAAACCTTCGTAAAAACAGCTATGAATATACTCGTCTTTTCGGGGGGCCGTTTATCATACCTAATTTTTACAGTTATAGTAACCTGGCAACCAAAAGCAGCAGCTATGATTATAAAAGTTCTGAAACGCACTCAACCTATTATTCAGTCGATCTTTCGTTAAAAGATTTTTTAACATTAACCACCACTGGCCGTTACGATACCTACTCAACCCTGCCTGTTGATAACCGGAGTATTTTTACGCCATCGGTATCGGCAAGTATCCTTTTTTCGGACCTTATACATATCCCGGAGCTTGATTTTGGAAAGCTCCGTTTGTCATATGCGCAGACCAGCGGCGAGCCCACCGATGTTTACATTACATCTCAATATTACACCCTTACTAATCCTGTAAATGGCATACCTGCGGGAGGTTTCAGTGATAGTTTACCTAACCTTTTTTTAAAGCCATATACACTCACAGAAATGGAAGTGGGTACAGACCTGAAATTTTTGAACGGCAGACTGGGGCTTGATGTGGCTTATTTCCATCGAAAAACAAGGAACGAGATCATTAAGGGAGATCTTGACCTGGCAACAGGTTTTGCCCGAAGGTTTATCCCTACGGGCTCCACCCAAAACAATGGCATTGAGATTTCGATAAACGCTACACCTATTAAAACTGTTAATTTCAACTGGTCACCATCGTTTAACTTTACTTATGTACAAAACAAGATCCTGCAAACAGACGGCACACCTGAATCGGCCAATATAAGTTTTGGTACTTACCGGCCGCTCAATGCCGCCACGGCATTGGTTAAAGGACTACCAGGCCCACAGATCATGGCCAACGATTACCTCAGAAACAGTAAAGGGCAGATCATTTTTGACGGCAATGGCTTGCCGCAGGCCGGTCCGCGGGTACCTATGGGCAGTGCGGTGCCTAACATTTACGGCGGAGTTAATAACAATTTCACCTACAAAAAATTCAGCCTTTCATTTTTGGTCGATTACCGGTTTGGCAACAAAATACTTTCGGCCACAAATTATAACAGTATTTACCGCGGCTTTAATAAGCTTACTTTACCGGGGCGCGAAACCGGTGTTGTTGGTGATGGTGTAAACGCCAATGGTGATAAAAACACAGTTGTTGTACCGGCACAAACCTATTACCAGGCACTTGCCCAAAGCGTTTCTGCATTGAATGTTTTAGACGGCAGGTTTATTAAATTACGGCAGGTTACCTTTGGGTATACTTTTTCAAAGGGGTTTCTTAAACATACTCCATTTGAAGGAATAACCTTTTCATTAGTAGGCCGAAACCTATGGACGATCATGAAGCGATCTGACAATATCGACCCTGAATCGGGCTTTTCGCCGGATATAAAGTATGCCGGAATTGAGGGAGCAAGTCTTCCGCCAACCCATACTTACGGAATAAATATTAACTTTAAACTCAAAAAATAATTCATCTAAAAATGGCTTCCACCATAAAACACAAACTCCTATGTTGTTTGGTAATGCTTGCGGCATTACTAAAATTTTCTATCGCAAATGCGCAGGTCCCTTTTTATAAAGATACTTCGCAATCGATTGATTCACGTGTGAAAGATCTTTTATCAAAATTAACCATCGAAGAAAAAATCTCCTTATTAGGCTACCGCAGCCAGGCCGTGCCTCGTTTAGGCATCCCGGCCTATAACTGGTGGAACGAGGCCTTACATGGTGTAGCCCGTGCCGGTGAAGCAACCATATTTCCGCAGGCTATCGGTATGTCGGCTACATTTAATGAAGATCTGTTAAAGCAGGTATCAACGGCCATATCAACTGAAGCCCGTGCAAAATATAACCTGGCCATTGCACAAGACAGGCATCTGCAATATATGGGGCTCACCTTTTGGACACCTAATATCAACATCTTCCGCGATCCACGCTGGGGCCGCGGCCAGGAAACTTATGGTGAAGACCCTTTCCTGACCGGCCGCATGGGCTCTGCCTTTGTTAAAGGTTTGCAGGGCGATGATCCTAAATACTTGAAAACATCTGCCACGGCCAAACATTTTGCCGTACATAGTGGGCCCGAAGCCACCCGCGATAAATTTGACGCTAAGGTTGATGAAAAAGACCTTCGCGAAACCTACCTGTATGCTTTTCACGAACTCGTTAAAAACCACGTTGAATCGGTAATGAGCGCTTACAATCGCGTTAACGGTGTACCAAACTCTATCAATAAAATGCTGCTTACCGACATCCTGCGAAAAGAATGGGGCTTTAGCGGCCATGTAGTAACTGATTGTGGTGCCCTGGACGATGTATACCTTACCCACAAAACCTTGCCAACTGCGGTTGAAGTAGCTGCCGCTGCCATCAAGGCCGGCGTCGACCTGGATTGCTCGTCCATTTTACAAAACGACGGTATCAAAGCTATTAAACAGGGTTTACTTACCGAAAAAGATGTTGACCAGGCCCTGAGCGCTATCTTACGCACCGAATTTAAACTGGGCTTTTATGACGCCCCGACCGCTAATCCTTATCATGGTTATGGTGCCGACAGTGTTCACAATCAGCAGCATTTGGCTTTGGCCCGTAAAGTGGCCCAGCAAAGTATGGTATTGTTAAAGAATAACAACAATGTTTTGCCATTCAAAAAAAGCAGCTACTCCAGCATTATGGTGGTTGGGCCAAACGCGGCCTCGCTCGATGCCATGATAGCTAATTATCATGGAACCAGCAGCAAAGTGATCAATTTTGTTGAGGGCATTACCGGAGCGGTTGATAAGGCTACCCGCGTTGAATATGACCTGGGATGTGATTATAAAGACACCACCCACTTTGGGGGTACCTGGGCAGCCGGCAATGCCGATGCAACCATTGCAGTGATCGGCCTCTCTCCTGTTTTAGAGGGCGAAGCAGGCGATGCTTTCCTGTCTGAAAGCGGCGGCGATAAAAAAAACCTGAGCCTGCCTGCCAGCGAAATTGCTTTTATTAAAGAACTGCGCAAAAGCGTAAAAAACAAGCCCCTTGTAGCAGTAATAACCGCAGGCAGCGATGTTGATGTATCCGCTATCGAGCCTTATGCCGATGCCATTATATTTGCCTGGTACCCCGGCGAACAGGGCGGCAATGCATTAGCTGATATTATTTTTGGCGATGTTTCGCCTTCGGGCCACCTGCCGCTTACTTTTTATAAAGGTATGAGCGATTTGCCCGATTACAGCGATTACAACATGAAAAACCGCACTTACCGCTATTATACCGGTCCGGTGCAATATCCTTTTGGGTTTGGTTTAAGCTATACGTCGTTTACCTACACCCTGGGCAGTAAATTAAAAACCACCTATAAAAAAGCCGATACCCTTGCAGTAACAGTAAAAGTTAAAAACACCGGTAAATTTAATGGCGATGAAGTAGTACAGGCCTATATCAAATACCCTAACATCGACAGAATGCCGGTTAAAGAGTTAAAAAGCTTTAAACGCATTAGCCTGGAGCAGGATAAAGAAGGTTCGGTTACATTAAAAATCCCGGTTCAGGATTTACAAAAATGGGATCTCGCCACACACAAATGGAAGCTTTATCCCGGCAGCTACAAATTAGTACTGGGAAGCAACTCAGCCGATGAAAAGTTGGTGGCTGATTTTAAGATGGCTGATTAAGACACTGTCAGAAAACGGTTTTATAGAAATAGATATAAAAGCCTCATTGCAAGGCATGAAACCATCCTATCAGCAGTTGGAATTGTTTCGTGCCTTGCAATGAGGCTTTTTTAAACACGGCAATTTATCTCATAATAAAGCCTTTAAATCCTTCATAATTCTGCTTTTATCTGTAGCGGTCTTAGCCAGTTTCAGGGCAGTTTGCAAATGCGATACTGCCTTTTCACGATCTACCCCTGTATACAAGTAACCAAGCAGTACATGGTATAAGTGATTGGTATCCAGTTTTAACTTTTCGGCCTCAATAATGGCTTTCTCCTTCCCTTTCACCTTTGCCAAGGCATAAGCCCGATTCAATGCAGCCGCAGGAGAATAAGCGGCTATAAGTAACCTATTGTAGAGCATTAATATATTTTCCCACTTTTCGGCAGTATCGGTTTTAACGGTATGCCAATAGGCTATAGCAGCTTCAATATGGTATTTACCGGCGTCGTTTCCTTTAGACGCAAGGTTTAGGTAGTATCGTCCTTTTACTATCAGTTCATCATTCCAAAGCATTCTGTCCTGATCATCATAACGGATCATTTCGCCATGTTCATCTACCCGGGCATCAAACCTCGACGCATGAAAACACATCAGTGATAATAAGGCATTTACCTCGGGCAGGTTTGTTTGCTTATTTTCTATAAGAAGATAGTTAAGTCGCATGGCTTCTAAACACAAATCTTTCCGTAATATAGCACTCTGACAACTGGAGTAATAGCCTTCATTAAACAGCAGGTACAAAGTTTTTAGTACGATGCCCAGCCGGTTAACAGTATCAGCCGGTGCGGGAAAAACGATCTTTACCTTTTGTTCCCGCAGCTTTTCCTTAGCCCTGAACAGGCGTTTATTAATGGTTTCTTTATTTGATAAAAAAGCCTCCGCAATTTCATCAATCCCAAAACCGCAAAGGATGCGTAACGCCAGGCCAATCTGCGCCTCGGCAGGCAATACGGGGTGACAAATAGCAAACATCATTTGCAGCTGACTATCACTAATATTCTGGTCAGAAAGATCGATCTCTGCCTCGTAATTATCCTCTATCGAAAGCCCTTCGGCTATTTTTTGCTTAAACCTGGAGCCACGCCTTACATAATCGGTTGCCTTATTGCGGGCCACTGTATACAGCCATGCTTTAGGGTTATCCGGTAACCCTTTGATTCCCCATGTTTCGGCAGCTGTGAGGAAAGTATCACTGGCGATATCTTCGACGGCCTCTATATATTCAAAGCCGAAATAATGGCATAATACCGCGATTATCTTTTGATATTCGGAGCGGAACAAATGTGGTAAAAGCTGATCTTGCTGCATAATAAAACAAGCAGCCTCCCGTGTATAGGAGGCTGCTGCCAATCATTTTAAATTTCCATTGGAATGATAGGGCGAACCTCAACACTGCCCCCTACTGATAGAATGGGGCAGCCTTTTGATAACTCCGTGGCTTCTTCCAGCGATGTTGCTTTGATAATGCTGTAACCGCCTATAGCCTCCTTAACCTCAACATAAGGGCCGTCTGTTACCACATTGTCGGGTTTTACTACGCTGCCGGCGGTATCCAACCTGTTGCCTACGGCAACAAGTTTGTTTTGCGCGGCAATCCCGCCAATCCATTCGCGCCAGTAATTCATCATCGTCTGCATTTGCTCGGGCGACCGCGTTGCTGCTGTGGCTTCCGCATCTCTTCTGAAAATCAATAAGAACTCGTTCATGTTTTTTTGAATTTAATGGTTAAAAACCAAAAGACGATCGGGTTTGGTTAAATTGGACAACTACTTGATTTTTTTTCAAATTAACCAGAAAACCTTAATCTGCAATGTATAACCTTACATAATACTTATAAATTAAGGTTGATGTGCTTTTGTTATTTCACGTACTTTGATAATACAACAATACTACCACATTATGAAATACAGAAAATTAGGAAACACCGGAGTTGAACTTTCGGCCATTGGACTGGGATGTATGGGCATGAACCATGCTTACGGTCAGCCGGATGACGATGAATCGATAGCAACGCTTGAAAAATCAATAGAAATAGGCATCAACTTTTGGGATACGGCCGATGTTTATGCCAATGGCCGCAATGAAGAACTGGTATCAAAGGTATTGGTACCCAATCGTGATAAGATCTTTATTGCTACCAAATTTGGTTTCAGGGCAGGCACGGATGGCAGGTTGACCGAGTTTGACGGTTCGCCGGCTTATCTTAAAACCGCGGTTGAACAAAGTTTAAAACGCTTAAAAACGGATGTGATTGACTTGTATTACGCCCACCGCATTGACCCAAATGTGCCCGTTGAGGACATGGTTGGCGCCATGGCCGACCTGGTAAAAGAAGGTAAGGTAAAATACCTGGGCCTGTCTGAAGCTTCGGCAAACTCTGTCCGTCGTGCGCATGCGGTGCATCCAATCAGTGCCTTGCAAAGTGAATATTCATTACTAACACGCGACGTTGAGGCTGAGATCTTGCCTGTTTGCAAAGAGCTTGGGATTTCATTTGTACCATTCAGTCCGCTGGTGCGTGGTTTGGTAACAAACGCGTTGGATGTAACCAAACTGGCCGATAACGATTTCAGGAAAAGCCTGCCCCGGTATCAAAGTGCCAATGCTGAAAATAATATGGGCCTGGCGCACGAGTTTGCACAACTTGCGGCTCAAGAAAATTGCACACCTGCCCAGTTGGCGCTTGCCTGGGTGCTGGCGCAAGGCGATAACA
The DNA here is from genome assembly GCF_028993635.1 of Mucilaginibacter sp. SJ. Taxonomy (NCBI): domain Bacteria; kingdom Pseudomonadati; phylum Bacteroidota; class Sphingobacteriia; order Sphingobacteriales; family Sphingobacteriaceae; genus Mucilaginibacter; species Mucilaginibacter sp. SJ. Next base: position 4,303 of record NZ_CP118631.1, on the reverse strand, counting down.
TTATTCCTATTCCCGGAACAAAGAGAAGAAAATACCTGCTGGATAACGCAGGTTCGGTTGATGTGAAACTTACCACCGCTGATTTACAGGATATCGAAGCCCTTTTAGCTAAATATCCGAATACCGGCGACAGGTATAACGAGGCTAATTACAAATTTGTTGATAAGAATTAATTGTAATTTTATTTCACCAAGGTGCTAAGGCACCGGATTTTCGTTGCCTGTCTCAGCGCCTCTGCGTAAAAAAATATAAACCCTTATGGCATATAACGAACAAATGGCTGATCGTATTCGCGAAGCATTAATGGACCTTCCGGCAGTGGAAGAAAAGAAAATGTTCCAGGGAGTTTGTTTTATGGTAGATGATAAGTTATGTGTTTGCGTGCGCGATAATAGCATCTTGTGCCGCATTGGTGAACAACAAGCATCTGTTGAGCTTGAGAAGGGGAACTGCAATCAAATGGTAAGCGGCGAAAGGGTAATGAAAGGCTATGTTTATGTTGAAGATTTCAACCTGCAAACCACCGCCCAGCTCAATTACTGGATTAACCTGTGCCTTGAATTTAATCCGCTGGCAGAATCATCCAAAAAGAAAAAGAATAAGAAGTAGCATCATTCACAACAACTACTTCTTAACCATTTTATAATGTTTGATCCCGGCTTCTTCAAACTCCAGCCCTAATGCTTCAAAACCCAGTTTTTCATAAAAAGGCACCGCGTGGGTTTGCGAATTAAGATAAACATAATCCGCATCGGCCGGCAAATCGGCCAACACAGCTTTCACCAGCTCACCTCCTATACCATATCCCCTGAACATTTTCAGTACGGCAAACCGTTCAAGCTTATAACCATTTTCGGTTTTACGCCAGCGGCAGGCACCGGCCGGCTCCCCATCCGCAGTAGCTAAAAAATGATGGGATACATCCTCATGTTCATATTCCAGCTCGGGCGGGCAATTTTGTTCAACAACAAACACTTCGTGCCTTATGGCATGTACGATATCAAGATCAGCTTGCTCCGTTACTTTTTTTACTATGGTTTTTGCGTGCATTGATGTAATGCGGTTTTGTTTTGAAATGATTGAGTTTTGTGGTGTGGTTTTCCCTTGCGGCATCAATAGAGTGTGTACAGGTGATATCGTCTTCCTCCTCGGCAAGTCCGGCCAGTTCCACATAAAATTTATGCAACTGATCGAGCTCTTTTTCGGTAATATCCTCAATATCAACCATCCGGTTGCTTGCCCCCTGGTGCGAGGCAAGCAGCTCATTCAGTTTCAAATGTATAGCCTTCGAGTCTTTATTTTGTGATTTCTGTATTAAAAAAACCATCAGAAAAGTAACCACGGTAGTACCTGTATTGATAACCAGCTGCCAGGTATCTGAATAATGGAATAATGGTCCGGTTATCCCCCAAACAATGATGATACCAAAAGCCGTAATAAATGCGCCCGAGCTACCCGTAGCTATAGTAGCCCAGTTGGCAAAACGCTCAAATAAATTCTTTCTTTTGTTATGAATTTTAACCATATAGCAGACTTTAGCTTTTTTAATGGAATCGCCCGCTGCCTGTAAACAACAAAGCGCCTGTACAACAAATGTACAAGCGCTTTGTTAATTTCTGATGAATATTATAATTTACTGTAAACGTCGATACAGTTAAGATCTTCAAAAGCAACAGAAAGCCTTTTTACAAAGTTTTCTTCGCCTTTGCGTAACCAAACGCGTGGGTCATAATATTTTTTGTTTGGAGAATCCTCACCATCCGGGCTACCGATCTGGCTTTGCAAGTATCCTTCTTTTGATTTGTAGTAATCTTTAATGCCTTCCCAATAAGCCCACTGCATGTCGGTATCAATGTTCATTTTGATAGCACCGTATGAAATAGCTTCGCGGATCTCTTCCTGGCTTGAACCAGAACCACCGTGAAATACAAAGTTGATCGGTTTTTCGGCAGTTAAACCAAATTTTTGTTTAACATACTCTTGTGAGTTATGCAGGATAACCGGCTGTAACTTAACATTACCCGGTTTGTACACACCATGAACGTTACCAAAAGCAGCAGCTACAGTAAAACGGGGGCTTACTTTTAAAAGGTGCTCATATGAATAAGAAACCTCTTCTGGCTGGGTATATAAACGAGAGCTGTCAACATCAGAATTGTCGACACCATCTTCTTCACCGCCGGTTACACCCAACTCAATTTCAAGGGTCATGCCCATTTTGGCCATACGCTCGAGATATTTAGCCGAAATTTCGATATTCTCTTCAATAGGCTCTTCTGAAAGGTCGAGCATGTGCGATGAAAATAGAGGCTTGCCTGTTTCGGCAAAAAATTTCTCGCCATGATCCAGGAGGCCATCAATCCACGGTAACAATTTCTTGGCAGCATGGTCTGTATGCAGGATAACCGCAACGCCGTAATGCTCAGCCAACAGGTGAACATGCTTTGCAGCAGATACACCACCTAAAATACAGGCCTGAAGTTTTGAATTATCCAATGATTTGCCGGCGTAAAACTGTGCACCGCCATTTGACAGCTGAATAATAACCGGAGAGTTAACAGCTTTAGCTGTTTCCATAACTGCATTGATAGTATTAGTACCAATAACGTTTACTGCCGGTAAAGCAAACTGGTGCTTTTTTGCTGCTTCAAATAGTTCCTGCACCTGATCGCCGTGCAGAACACCTCTATAATTTTTTAAATCCATTAGCGTTTATTTGGGGCTCGAAGTTATAAAATTTATTGAATTCGGATAAGCAATCTTAAAAGTATATTAAAACGGTAGTAAAAATAGGGTTAATTTAAAAATATGATATAATTAATTAACAATCCGATCCTTTTATTACAAAAATAGCATTAAATAAGTAATTAAACTTTCAAGCAAACAATTTGCCCCCTATAACTTTTTATATACCGGCACCACATGTTTAATATTTTTTGTTTCTTTGTACCCAATTGAAAGAGTTAGACACAGATATGGCATGGTTTAAACGAGAGTTGAAAGGGATAATTACGACTACTGAGGAAAAGAAGGAAGCCCCCGATGGCATCTGGAATAAATGCCCTAATTGTAAGAAACCTTTACACTATTCAGAACAGGTAGAAAATCAATATGTGTGCCATTACTGTGGCTTCCACCTGCGCATAGGTTCAAAAGAATATTTTTCGGTACTATTTGATAATAACGAGTTTACAGAACTTTTTCCTGAGCTTACATCCGGTGATCCGCTTCACTTTGAAGACACCAAAAAATATACCGACCGGCTTAAGGAAACTCAGCACAAAACAGGTTTAAAAGATGCAATAAGGGCAGGTGCCGGTAAAATTGACGGTCAGGACCTGGTTATCGCCTGTATGGACTTTAACTTTATTGGGGGGTCAATGGGATCAGTAGTTGGTGAAAAGATAGCCCGCTCTATTGATTACTGTATCCAACATAAAGTTCCGTTCCTGATGATTTCAAAATCGGGTGGTGCGCGCATGATGGAAGCGGCATTTTCACTGATGCAAATGGCTAAAACATCGGCTAAGCTTGCGTTGCTTTCACAGGCAAAAATCCCTTATATATCTTTACTTACCGATCCAACCACCGGTGGCGTAACAGCATCATACGCTATGTTAGGCGATATCAACATTGCCGAACCGGGCGCGCTGATAGGCTTTGCAGGGCCAAGGGTAATTAAAGAAACCATTAAAAAAGATCTTCCTAAAGGTTTCCAGACTGCCGAGTTTGTGCAGGAGCACGGTTTCCTTGATTTCATTGTCGACAGAAGAGAAATGAAAGAAAAATTAGCTTCGTTTATTAAAATGATGGCCGATTAACGATATAAGCAATCTTTATTATATGGTAAGGGATAAGCTTAAATGTTTATCCCTTATTTTTTTGCTATAGCTTTTGGAAAATCGTCATTGCGAGGAGGAACGACGAAGCAATCGCGAACTCTGCAGGGGCACTTACATAGCCGCTTGTAAAGTTGGGATTATTAATAATTATAATTTGTTTTTTATAGGTATTAATGAGCTCCCTTCGGTCGGTTGTCTTCGTACCTTATAATGACATTATCGTAAGTTGTTGATTATTAAGTATATTTTTAAAATCCATTTTGTGATATGGGCGTTGCCTGCGTTAAGGCTATCCGCTACAAGTCCTCGCCTTTCCCGCCCGCAAACCCAACCCGCGCTGTGGGCTTTTCGCTGCTATCCTTAACGCGCCCCCCCCCCCGCACAACACCCTTAAAACATAGTTTATACGTTATTATATTTTTTTGGGGGTTCTGACCTGATGGTTCCGCGCAATGACGGGT